>NZ_CANMEZ010000061.1 GCF_947496985.1 uncultured Kordia sp. | reverse complement strand
AGCAGATGATATTCTGTGTGTAGATGCAGCCACAGGACAAGCCTTGGATGTTAGAACCATTGGTGTTGACTTTGGAGCTGGATTTACCTATCAGTGGACCACTCCAAGTGGAACGGCTACTACAGCAACGGTACAAGTAACTGAAGCAGGAACGTATAGTGTAACGGTAACCGATATGAATCATCCAACCAATTGTACATT
>NZ_CANMEZ010000060.1 GCF_947496985.1 uncultured Kordia sp. | reverse complement strand
ACTTGCATCTAGTCCTTCTAATAC
This sequence comes from uncultured Kordia sp., assembly GCF_947496985.1. GTDB lineage: Bacteria > Bacteroidota > Bacteroidia > Flavobacteriales > Flavobacteriaceae > Kordia. The sequence goes on along the minus strand of NZ_CANMEZ010000060.1, from coordinate 182 downwards.
CAACACAGGAACGATAAATAACACAGGAGTTTTTGATATACCTAATAATTTTCTTTTTCCTAATCAGGGAACTATTGCAAATCATGGTGTGTTTACTATTAATAGTGATCTAATTAATGATGGTGTATTCCTTAATACAAATGAGTTTAATGGATCATATCGAGGTTCAGGGAGTTTTGCAA
>NZ_CANMEZ010000059.1 GCF_947496985.1 uncultured Kordia sp. | reverse complement strand
GCTGATTTAGCGAGTGATACACCAATTGCCGATCCAACAGAATATCAGAATGTGGAGAATCCACAAACACTCTACATTCGCGCAACCAATAGTGCAGGTTGTACTACGGATATTACCATGACCCTGAGAGTACTTCCTATTCCAACACCGAATACCATGCCAGATCCACTCACAGCATGTGATGATGATACTGATGGGATTTTAGT
>NZ_CANMEZ010000058.1 GCF_947496985.1 uncultured Kordia sp. | reverse complement strand
CATTTTTGTTGCTATGCTATTTATACGAATGTTTCTAAAACTGAAAGAGAAACCAACAATTACTAATCAAGTGGATAAAGAAATTGAAAAGGAACTCAGGAATAATTCCTGAGTTATAAGTTAAAGAAACGATGAATTAGATAACAGTATTGAATTTTTTAAATTAAAAAACATGAAAACAACATATATACTATTCGCTATTATTTA
>NZ_CANMEZ010000057.1 GCF_947496985.1 uncultured Kordia sp. | reverse complement strand
GTAAGTATTGACAATCCAAGTAGTGTAGCTACAGTGGTATCAATTACTACGGTAGACAACAGTGCGACAGATCCAGCAGATTATACAAGTACAACAGTTACTGCTACGATTCCAGCAGGGCAGACAGTGGTAAATGTTAATATTCCAATTACAGATGATACAGTAGGGGAACCAACAGAAGACTTTACCGTGACTGGAACGGTGGCAAG
>NZ_CANMEZ010000056.1 GCF_947496985.1 uncultured Kordia sp. | reverse complement strand
TACTAATATGTATGCAACTGCAATACAAATAGATAAAACGCAACAATTAGTTAATAACTTGCTTGAAAAACAACAAGTGTTTGAAATACGTATATATGTACTAGCGGCAATTATTGTAGTATTGATCCTAGTCTTTGGCTTGTTATGTTTTCTGAATAAGAAAGGAGAGATCCGTTTGCAGAAGATAATGCGTTTGTTGGAAAGTCAGCA
>NZ_CANMEZ010000055.1 GCF_947496985.1 uncultured Kordia sp. | reverse complement strand
GGAACGGTGGCAAGTGGGAACACTTCTAATGCATCAGATACTGGAACGGTAACCATCACAGATAATGATACCCCAGCGATGAGCGTTGGAGATGTAACGATCGCAGAAGATGGCGGAAACGCAAGTGTACCAGTGAGTATTGACAATCCAAGTAGTGTAGCTACAGTGGTATCAATTACTACGGTAGACAACAGTGCGACAGATCCAGCTGA
>NZ_CANMEZ010000054.1 GCF_947496985.1 uncultured Kordia sp. | reverse complement strand
GATACTGCCATGTCTGTCTGTCCATTAATAATAGCTGTATCCAAACTAGTGAGATCAAACACAGCGGTATCTTGATCTGCTTGATCATCTGCACACAATTCATAGGTATTTGGAGCTGTTGCTGATGGAATTGGTTCTACACTAAGTTCTAAACTAGCAATGTTATTGGTATTCAAACAACCTGTAACAGTATGCTCCACACGGATAAATAC
>NZ_CANMEZ010000053.1 GCF_947496985.1 uncultured Kordia sp. | reverse complement strand
AGCAGATGATATTCTGTGTGTAGATGCAGCCACAGGACAAGCCTTGGATGTTAGAACCATTGGTGTTGACTTTGGAGTCGGATTTACCTATCAGTGGACCACTCCAAGTGGAACGGCTACTACTGCAACGGTACAAGTAACCGAAGCAGGAACGTATAGTGTAACGGTAACCGATATGAATCATCCAACCAATTGTACATTTGATGATAGTGTAACCTA
>NZ_CANMEZ010000052.1 GCF_947496985.1 uncultured Kordia sp. | reverse complement strand
TTAGCAGGAGGAGGGACACCGCTTCCAGCTGCATATGTAAATGAAACAATGGACAATCAAACGGTACATATTCGTATTGAAAACACAGTTACAAATTGCTACAATACGTCGTCTTTAGATTTACAAGTAAACCCAAGTATAGCAGCAACAGTACCAACAAACTATAGTGTTTGTGATGATACGGATGGGAATGATACAAATAATCTAGGAACCTTTGATT
>NZ_CANMEZ010000051.1 GCF_947496985.1 uncultured Kordia sp. | reverse complement strand
CACTAAAGCTTATCATAAGATTGCTGACATAAAAATATAAAAAACCGAAGACTTAATTGTTTTCGGTTTTTTTATGCCATACTATGAAATAGTAATGTATTGTTCTAATAAAAATCACCTCTTTTTAAAAGTAGGATTATAGACTTTCAAATTGTTATGTATATAGAATTCTAAAACTTCATTCTTTTATAACGATTAAATTCAAACAAGAATGGGATAACAAAA
>NZ_CANMEZ010000050.1 GCF_947496985.1 uncultured Kordia sp. | reverse complement strand
GGGGTATCATTATCTGTGATTGTTACCGTTCCAGTATCTGATGCATTAGAAGTGTTCCCACTTGTCACCGTTCCAGTCACGGTAAAGTCTTCTGTTGATTCCCCTACTGTATCATCTGTAATTGGAATATTAACATTAACTGTTGTCTGTCCTGCTGGAATCGTAGCAGTAACTGTTGTGCTTGTATAATCAGCTGGATCTGTCGCACTGTTGTCTACCGTAGTAAT
>NZ_CANMEZ010000049.1 GCF_947496985.1 uncultured Kordia sp. | reverse complement strand
CAACAAAAATGATAAGTACTACTTCTGCGATAATGACGCATATTAAAATTGTTTTATTGAATCCCATTGTTATTGATATATTAGTGTTAATGGCTATTAATAACAATGATTGGTATTTGCTCTAAGCGGAGTTGATACTTCGATAAACTCAGCAACCTTAGAAAAAGCCATGCGTATAGCAGGCTATGCTATTTTATAAGCATGGCTTTTGGGTAATTATGAAAAAATTAGTGAAACT
>NZ_CANMEZ010000048.1 GCF_947496985.1 uncultured Kordia sp. | reverse complement strand
TAGAGGAGAAGTTAGTAACGATTTGGCAAGACTTACTAGGAGTTAAACAAATAGGAATTTATGACAACTTCTTTGAATTAGGAGGCGATTCTATCAAAGCGATTCAACTGGTAAGTAGAAGTAAATCAGCAGACATTCATTACCAAGTAAAAGATATTTTTAGTCATCAAACGATTTCAGAAATAGCCTTGCATTTAAAAGATGCCAATGAAATCATTCAAGAGACTGGAATTCTTGAAGGCTACGT
>NZ_CANMEZ010000047.1 GCF_947496985.1 uncultured Kordia sp. | reverse complement strand
TTTTAAATGTAAAATGTAAAAGTATTTCTGAGCACCTGTACTCTTTCAATTCACGAGCTGTTACATCGAGTGAATTTGCGTTACAAATTTGCAACGATATGTACTTTTAAACGTCATTGCGTGGAAGTAATAAAGCACTTGTATAGAACCCAGTAGAAGTAATCTGTTTGGTTTAGGAAATTATAAATGTTGAATTTTAAATGTAAAATGTAAAAGTATTTCTGAGCACCTGTACTCTTTCAATTCACGAGCTG
>NZ_CANMEZ010000046.1 GCF_947496985.1 uncultured Kordia sp. | reverse complement strand
CCTGCGTTTGTAAATGTTGCATTGGTGTTAGAAAATGTACCAAAATTATTAAGTGTACCTAATGCGAGCGTAGTTACGGTTCCAGAATTGGTTATGCTACCCGTAGCTTGGTTACTTGCAGTACCAGAAGTACTTAACGTTCCTGTAGTATCCATAGTGATGGTTCCAGCATTCGTAAAAGTTCCTAATTCGAGCGTAGTTATTGTGCCAGCATTAGTTATACTAGCTGTTGCTTGGTTATTTGTAGTACCAGA
>NZ_CANMEZ010000045.1 GCF_947496985.1 uncultured Kordia sp. | reverse complement strand
TCGCCGCCATCAGCTGTGTCATCTCCATAGTATTCATTGGCATCACTACAACCATCATCATCACTATCACTGTCTAAGAAATCTGGTAAGTTCTCTCCAACATTCCCATCACTGTCTGTTGGAATCGATACTCCCGTGCCTGCGCTACTTGGGATTCCGGTGATCGGATCTGGCGTGCCATCTGCAATTCCATTATTGTCTGCATCAGTGCCGCCAGTTTCTATCGTATCATAGATTCCATCGTTGTCTGCATCTAAGTCTA
>NZ_CANMEZ010000044.1 GCF_947496985.1 uncultured Kordia sp. | reverse complement strand
AACAACGAAGACAATACGGAAGCATTGGCAACCAAAACAAACTCATTGTAGACAAAGCAAAAAACTATATGGAACAACACCCAAATTGGATTCCTCGTTTTTTAGACAAAGTAGAATTTGATAAAGACTACAACGCTCGTCAACAAATGGAACAACGTACACAACGACTACAAAACCTTTCTCAGCAACTCATAGATACCAAAACATTGTTAGATCACGATAATTACACCAACTCCTTAAGCTTTTATAGAATGATGCGCTATCTAGCAGGTGAAAACGAAGCAGGTGCTAAAACGGTATTTGAAGACATGAAGGTACTCTTTAGT
>NZ_CANMEZ010000043.1 GCF_947496985.1 uncultured Kordia sp. | reverse complement strand
GCATTGGCATAATAAGCAAGGGTTAAACTGGTATCACCACCTGTGATTTCTATATACTTCTCTGTAAGATCAAAGGTTGTTAATTCATCACTCTCATCACCACTTTCTGCATCATCACACAATGCAAATGGTGTTGGTTGAACTAATACTGGTGGTCCTACCACTAAGATATTAAAACTCCCAATAGCAAAACACTCTGTGGTATTATCTTCTAAGCGTACCCAAATGGTTTGTTGATTGGCTACTATGTTGGTATAATCTGTTAGATTCACAATTGGATTGACATCATTCTCTGCATCAATGAGACTCTCATGATAGCTAAGGGTAAAATCACC
>NZ_CANMEZ010000042.1 GCF_947496985.1 uncultured Kordia sp. | reverse complement strand
TGTGATGATACGGATGGGAATGATACAAATAATCTAGGAACCTTTGATTTATCTACTAAAGATGCTGAAATTTTAGGCGCTTTAGTAGGAACAGCTACTGTTAGCTATTATACATCAGATGCTTTAGCACAAGCTGGATTAGCAGGAACAGAAATCATGGGCTTATATACAACGACGACACCTTCTTTGCAGGTTATTCATGCAAGAGTGGAGGATGATATTACGGGTTGTTTTGATGTAGTAGAATTAGTCCTAATTGTAAACCCATTACCAAATTTAGACAACATTCCACCAATGATTGCTTGTGATTTTAATAACACGGGTGATATGATGGAGATGTT
>NZ_CANMEZ010000041.1 GCF_947496985.1 uncultured Kordia sp. | reverse complement strand
GCACTGTTGTCTACCGTAGTAATTGATACCACTGTAGCTACACTACTTGGATTGTCAATGCTTACTGGTACACTTGCACTACCACCATCTTCTGCGATCGTTACATCTCCAACACTCATTGCTGGGGTATCATTATCTGTGATTGTTACCGTTCCAGTATCTGATGCATTAGAAGTGTTCCCACTTGCCACCGTTCCAGTCACGGTAAAGTCTTCTGTAGGTTCACCTACCGTATCATCTGTAATTGGAATATTAACATTTACCACTGTCTGTCCTGCTGGAATCGTAGCGGTTACTGTTGTACTTGTATAATCAGCTGGATCTGTCGCACTGTTGTCTAC
>NZ_CANMEZ010000040.1 GCF_947496985.1 uncultured Kordia sp. | reverse complement strand
ATAGTCATTCGAGATTTTGGTTTACTTACAAATACAGGTACCATAAATACTACAAGTATAGGTATGTCTTTTGATAGCCAAACGTTTACCAATGAAGGCATCGTGAAAGTTTACGGAGGAGAGACTGGATTTAGGTTAAGTAGAAAAATAGTAAATAATAATATCATTGAAATATTACCAGATGGCATAGCCGGTCTGTCAAATGATACGTTTATCAATAACGGAACACTATTAAATAGAGGAACACTTAGCACAATTGTATTTGGTGTTCCTATTATTGCGACCCTCCATAATTCAGAAACTGGCGTTATAGATAACAGAGCTACTTTAGTCATAGATGTATTTGATGATGGCACGCCTTCTACCTTAATCAACGACGGTACTATTATAAACACAGG
>NZ_CANMEZ010000039.1 GCF_947496985.1 uncultured Kordia sp. | reverse complement strand
CAACGGTAATTGAAAATGGACAAGTAGGTCTTACAATTAGTTATCACTTAAATGAAGCAGACGCTGATGCTGATGTTACTCCAATTACAACAGTAGATGGTCTTGATGAACAAGTTATTTGGGTACGTGCTGTAAATCTTCTTGGATGTATTCAAGTAGGAAGTTTTGAATTACAAGTAGATCCACTTCCGTTTTTTGTTGTACCAACTACACTTGAAGCATGTGATGATGATACTTCAGACGGAATAGCGCCAACAGACTTAACAATTAAAAATGATGAAATAACGGCATCGAACCCAGATTTAAATGTTTCATATCACTTAACACAAGTGGATGCGGATGGTGATATGAATGCACTTCCAATGCCATATGAAAACACTGCAACACCAACTACATATTCGGT
>NZ_CANMEZ010000038.1 GCF_947496985.1 uncultured Kordia sp. | reverse complement strand
ATCATTAACTTTGATGAAAACACAGGGGAACTGATCTACACACCAGCAGCAAGTGAAAGCGGCATGAGTGTTACGGTAGTTTACACTGTATGTAATGACTTAACGGGAGACGGCCCAAGCTTAGATGATATCTGTGCTACGGCTACGGTAAACATATCAGTAGCGACAGGTGCAGATGCAGACATGGATGGTATTCCAGATGTGGTGGATCAAGATGATGACAATGATGGAATCTTAGATGTTGCAGAAGGTCCAGGAGACCCAAGCGGAGATGATGACAATGATGGTATCCCAAACTACTTAGATGATGCACCATCAGATCCAATGGTTGGTGACACCAATGGAATGGTGGAACCAGCATACGATACAGATGGCGATGGAGTAAGTAACCACTTAGACTTAGATGCAGACAACGATGGAATCTATGATAC
>NZ_CANMEZ010000037.1 GCF_947496985.1 uncultured Kordia sp. | reverse complement strand
TAAAACGGTATTTGAAGACATGAAGGTACTCTTTAGTAAAAGTGCTAGAACAGCCGATAACGATACCACAGAAAACACAACAGAATGATACATGAAGAACAATATAAAAAACTAAAAAAAGTATTGGGTTATCACTATACAGATAGGGTGCTAAAAATTTTAAAAGAAAATAAAGTAACCAATAGAAAAGGGAAACCTTATGGCACATCAATGATTCGCAATGTGTTTAATGGGCTAAATGAAAACAAGAAAATAGAAAATGCCATTTTGGAACTCTTTGCCCAAACCATAGAGAAAAGCGAAAGGCAAGAGGCATTGAAGAATGAGTTGTTGGAATTGTAGTGCTCCGACTCCGCTCAGTAGAACTTTAGAAAAGAATCAAGAATATAGAGCCAAGAGTATAGATAAAAGAGGTTTTCTAACCAATGCTTGAAGTTCATTCATC
>NZ_CANMEZ010000036.1 GCF_947496985.1 uncultured Kordia sp. | reverse complement strand
GTAATTGATACCACTGTAGCTACACTACTTGGATTGTCAATGCTTACTGGTACACTTGCACTACCACCATCTTCTGCAATCGTTACATCTCCAACACTCATCGCTGGGGTATCATTATCTGTGATTGTTACCGTTCCAGTATCTGATGCGTTAGAAGTGTTCCCACTTGCCACCGTTCCAGTCACGGTAAAGTCTTCTGTAGGTTCACCTGTTGTATCATCCGTAATTGGAATATTAACATTTACCACTGTCTGTCCTGCTGGAATCGTAGCGGTAACTGTTGTGCTTGTATAATCAGCTGGATCTGTCGCACTGTTGTCTACCGTAGTAATTGATACCACTGTAGCTACACTACTTGGATTGTCAATACTTACTGGTACTGAGGCTGATCCACCATCTTCTGCGATCGTTACATCTCCAACACTCATTGCTGGGGTATCATTATCTGTGATTGTTACCGTTCCAGTATCTGATGCGTTAGA
>NZ_CANMEZ010000035.1 GCF_947496985.1 uncultured Kordia sp. | reverse complement strand
AGCGTAGTTATTGTGCCAGCATTAGTTATACTAGCTGTTGCTTGGTTATTTGTAGTACCAGAAGTGCTTAACGTTCCTGTAGTATCCATAGTGATGGTTCCAGCATTCGTGAAAGTTCCTAATTCGAGCGTAGTTATTGTGCCAGCATTAGTTATACTAGCTGTTGCTTGGTTATTTGTAGTACCAGAAGTGCTTAACGTTCCCATAGTATCCATAGTGATGGTTCCAGCATTCGTGAAAGTTCCTAATTCGAGCGTAGTTATTGTACCAGCATTAGTTATACTACCTGTTGCTTGGTTACTTGTAGTGCCAGAAGTACTTAACGTTCCCATAGCCTCAATAGCTATGGAGCCTCCATTGTTAATTGCGTTACTATTTGTAATTGTTCCATTATTAACTAATACACCACTATTAGTATAGGTTCCTGTGTTTATAATAGTACCGTCGTTGATTAAGGTAGAAGGCGTGCCATCATCAAATACATCTATGACTAAAGTAGC
>NZ_CANMEZ010000034.1 GCF_947496985.1 uncultured Kordia sp. | reverse complement strand
ACCGTTCCAGTATCTGATGCGTTAGAAGTGTTCCCACTTGCCACCGTTCCAGTCACGGTAAAGTCTTCTGTAGGTTCACCTGTTGTATCATCTGTAATTGGAATATTAACATTTACCACTGTCTGTCCTGCTGGAATCGTAGCGGTAACTGTTGTGCTTGTATAATCAGCTGGATCTATTGCACTGTTGTCTACCGTAGTAATTGATATCACTGTAGCTACACTACTTGGATTGTCAATGCTTACTGGTACACTTGCACTACCACCATCTTCTGCAATCGTTACATCTCCAACACTCATTGCTGGGGTATCATTATCTGTGATTGTTACCGTTCCAGTATCTGATGCGTTAGAAGTGTTCCCACTTGTCACCGTTCCAGTTACGGTAAAGTCTTCTGTAGGTTCACCTACCGTATCATCTGTAATTGGAATATTAACATTTACCACTGTCTGTCCTGCTGGAATCGTGGCAGTAACCGTTGTGCTTGTATAATCAGCTGGATCTGTAGCACTGTTGTCTACCGTAGTAATTGATACCACTGTAGCTACACTACT
>NZ_CANMEZ010000033.1 GCF_947496985.1 uncultured Kordia sp. | reverse complement strand
GTTGTACGTGTAGATAGTGATGTGGATAATGCCTGTTTAGGACTTGGAGAACACATCACTCTAACGGTAAATCCATTGCCAGATCAAAACACTATTACAGATTATGTAGTTTGTGGTGATGATCCAACGCAGTTTATTTTTGATCTAACCATAAAAGATACAGAGGTTATCAATGGACAAACTAGTATTGATGTTTCTTATCACGAATCACTTGCTGATGCTATAGCTGATACAGATCCAATTGCAAGTCCATATATGTCTTTTGCCAGAACTATTTTTGTGCGTGCAGAAAATACCATCACAGGATGCATCAATACCTCTATGAGTTTTGATTTGATTATCAATGAAAATCCTCCAATTGTTATACCTGCTACACTAGAAATATGTGATGATACTCCATTTGATGGCTTCCATCCTATTGATTTAACAGTGAAAGATGATGAAATCATCGGAACACAAACTGGTGTTTCTGTTCAGTATTATCTCAGTCAAACAGACGCTGAGAATGATACCAATCCGCTCGCCTCTCCATATACTAACATCAGTAATCCACAAACCATATTTGTGCGTGTAGAAAATGGAACCACGAGTTGTTTTAGCATCACTAATTTTGA
>NZ_CANMEZ010000032.1 GCF_947496985.1 uncultured Kordia sp. | reverse complement strand
TAACGTGTTCGTGTATGATTAGTTGCGTTTGCTAGAACTAAGTTAGTAAAAGAAAACGAACCAGAGGAAAATCCGTAGGATTTTCCGAGTAGGCATACTACAAGTAATTAATCATACAGGTTGTTAGGTGCAGTTTTTCATTTCATTTTCAATTCGCTTAAGAACCTTAACAAACTTTTCAAAATGATCAACATCATTAATTCCATGTGCTGGAGTTAAAACAATTCTGTCTGTAGGTTTATTAATAGTTCCAATAAAGATTTTCTCATTATTTATATTTTCTATTAAGATTTTATCAGAAACGAGTTTTTTTATTAAGTCTTTGTTTCCGCCAAATGAAAATTGGTTTCTAACGGTTCTAGGAATAAATATTGCTCGATTTGGAATTATATAGTCTAAGAATTTATTCCATAAAGTTTTTGGAAAAACATTAAATTCAACTTCATATGTTTTGTCTAAGTGAAGTGTAATTCTAAAAGGTTCAGTTCCATACATTGCTCCGCCAACTTCATTCAGATTGATACTGATTTTTGTTCCGTCAAAATCTATAATTCCACTTTTTTGTTGGTAACTGTATTTTCCTGTTGGGTCACTAAAACTACTAGTTGGATCTTCTGAGTATATTCCATTATATTTATCTGTTAATTCCTGAATAATACTCATTCGTTCAAAGTTTTCTCAAATTGCGCCTAACGGACTTGTGTATGA
>NZ_CANMEZ010000031.1 GCF_947496985.1 uncultured Kordia sp. | reverse complement strand
TTCCAGTATCTGATGCGTTAGAAGTGTTCCCACTTGCCACCGTTCCAGTTACGGTAAAGTCTTCTGTTGGTTCCCCTACCGTATCATCTGTAATTGGAATATTAACATTTACCACTGTCTGTCCTGCTGGAATCGTAGCAGTAACCGTTGTGCTTGTATAATCAGCTGGATCTGTCGCACTGTTGTCTACCGTAGTAATTGATACCACTGTAGCTACACTACTTGGATTGTCAATGCTTACTGGTACTGAGGCTGATCCACCATCTTCTGCGATCGTTACATCTCCAACGCTCATCGCTGGGGTATCATTATCTGTGATTGTTACCGTTCCAGTATCTGATGCATTAGAAGTGTTCCCACTTGCCACCGTTCCAGTTACGGTAAAGTCTTCTGTTGGTTCCCCTACCGTATCATCTGTAATTGGAATATTAACATTTACCACTGTCTGCCCTGCTGGAATCGTAGCAGTAACTGTTGTGCTTGTATAATCAGCTGGATCTGTCGCACTGTTGTCTACCGTAGTAATTGATACCACTGTAGCTACACTACTTGGATTGTCAATGCTTACTGGTACACTTGCATTTCCACCATCTTCTGCAATCGTTACATCTCCAACACTCATCGCTGGGGTATCATTATCTGTGATTGTTACCGTTCCAGTATCTGATGCATTAGAAGTGTTCCCACTTGCCACCGTTCCAGTCACGGTAAAGTCTTCTGTTGGTTC
>NZ_CANMEZ010000030.1 GCF_947496985.1 uncultured Kordia sp. | reverse complement strand
ACACAAAGTGCTACGCAGTTCTCAGTAACCTATCATCCATCACAACTAGATGCTGATATGAATTCTAATCCTATTGCAGGAATGTATACAAATCAAACGGCTTACACACTAGAAACTATCTTTGTACGTGTCGAAAATAATGACAATACAGATTGTTATGCTGTGACTTCTTTTGAATTTGATGTCTTTGATCAGCCTGTCGCTAATCCTGTTGCTAATTATCAACTCTGTGATGACGCCATTGATGGAGATGACACCAATGGGTTTTCTACATTTGATTTGTCTATAATTGATGCTTTGGTATTAGACTTGCAAGATGCCGCTCAATTCACCGTGACCTATCATCCCAATCAAAATGATGCCGATGATAACATGAATGGGCTATCGGATTCATATATAAATACCACTATTGGTGGAAATCAGATCGTTGTTCGTATTGAAAATAATGACAATCCTAATTGTTTTGCTACCACTAGTTTTGATGTCGTAGTCAATCCACTTCCTCTGGTTTTACAACCTATTTTACTACGTCAATGTGATGATGATACCGATGGAATCTCTGATTTTAATCTTACTGAAGCCAATTCATTGTTATCTACTGATTTTGCCAATCAAACATTTACCTATTATACAGATCCTACAGATGCACAAAATGCTCTCAGTCCTATTGCTAACCCTACAGCTTTCTCTAGCTCAAATGGAACTATCCTCTATGGAAGAGTTGAAACTATAAATGGGTGTTTTAGAGTTGGACAG
>NZ_CANMEZ010000029.1 GCF_947496985.1 uncultured Kordia sp. | reverse complement strand
TTTACTGAATTTGGGTTTTCCGTTTTTTTCTTTTGATAATTAAAAGAAAAAAACGGTCACGCTTTCGTCAGTCGCTCTCTCTTAGGTGTGTTTTTGCATTAAGCAACTTGGGTTGTTGAGTATAGTTTCTTGTGGTTTCTTTAAATATAGAGAGGAGCTCCAACAAAGACTCTATCGTTAACCCTAAGTAGTGCTATGTATAAAACTATACGATATAGCTGTATATAAGGAGTAAAAAGCACCTAAGTTCAAAACATATGTAATAGTGATTTTGATTACAATATATAGTAGTTCATAATTGGAATGTAGAGTTTATTTAGGAGTTGTTGTTTATTTAGGATTTATTTTGTTGAAATTCTCTAAAATAGTTTAGGTTGTAAAATACTTGTTAGTAGGTTGTTGAGTGTTTTTTAAAAAAAAAGGTTTAAAAAAAGGTTTAAAAAAGCTTGTTTAGGATGTAATGTGTTTTATATTTGCAGCCGCTAAAGAGGAAACAAATTAGCGAATACGTTCAGAGAAATAGTGTTGTTTGTTTTAGGGTTTAATTTTTAAAAAATGTTTCAAAAAATGTTTTGAGATTCTAAAAAAGGTTGTATGTTTGCATCCGCTAAAAACGACAGTATTTAGTTGAGAGAAGTTCTGATATTTTTAAGATTTTGGAGAGAGGCAAGAAGTTTGAAAAGAGCTTCAAAAAAAATCTCAAAAAAGTTTTGTTAGAATGAAAAAAGGGTTTTATATTTGCACCCGCTTTCGGAAGGAAGTTTAAGAAGAGAAATAGATTAGTTCATTGACATATTGATTAGCAGCAATTATTTTGGAGACAAGATAATGATAAAAAAA
>NZ_CANMEZ010000028.1 GCF_947496985.1 uncultured Kordia sp. | reverse complement strand
CATTACAATGTGATATAATATGTTGTAGTGCAGCAATGTAGTTGTCTGCAATTGTTTGTATCGTTTCTTTGTGATAACGTTTGCTATCATAGCTCCAATCTAGTTGTAACGTATTGTTTGTAACTATACTGTTGATCGCTATTCGATGTGGATTCTTGTTTGTTTTACTTATTGATTCGCCTGCCGATTCGCCTGCAAAACCAACTAAGCTTTTTTCTGCTTTCGAAACACTGTTGTCAAAACTTCCTAAGTAATTGAAAATGATTTCTTGATAATCTACGTTTAAGGTTTCTTGTACTTCCGCTTTGCCTAAATATCTAAGTACACTGTAGCCAATTCCTTTGTCTGGAATTGCTCTGAGCATATCTTTGGTGTCTGCTATTAGCGTTCCTACTTCTTCTTTTGGTGCAATGTCTAAACTCACTGGATATACTGTTGTAAACCAACCAAGTGTTCGATTGATGTCGATTCCGTCAAAAAGCTCTTCTCGTCCATGACCTTCTAAGCCTATGACTACTTTGTCTGAATCAACCCAACCATGTAATGCTATTGATAATGCGCTTAGCAATACATCATTGATTTCTGTTCCGTATGCACCATGAATGTCTTTTAAGAGTGATTCTGTTGCCGTTGCATCTAAACTTACATTATATGTATTGGTGTCTTCATATGAAATCGTTTCAGCATATTCAGTATCGACAGGTAATGGTTTGAAGTTCTTTATCACTTTTTTCCAATACCTATATTCTCCTTCTAAAGCGGATGAACTTGCGTAGGCTTCTAATGCTTCTGTCCATTGACGATACGAAGTCGCTTTTTCTGGTAAAGTCACTGGTATTCCTGCTTGAAGATTTTCGATGGTTCTTGTAAAATCTTCTAAGAAGATTCGCCAAGAAACTCCATCAATTGCTAAGTGATGAATTCCCATGAATAAAC
>NZ_CANMEZ010000027.1 GCF_947496985.1 uncultured Kordia sp. | reverse complement strand
GCTCCTTGAACTACTTGTGGTGCTTCTTGCAATACAACTTCTATCTCTCCAAGCTCTATTCGGTTTCCACTAATTTTAACCTGTGAATCTTTTCTACCAACAAATTCAATATTACCATCTTCCAACCATTTTACTAAATCTCCTGTTTTGTAAAGTTTCGTTCCAGGATTGAATGGATTGTCTATGAACTTCTCTGTTGTTAAGTCTTCTCTTCCTAGATATCCTTGTCCTACGCCATCTCCAGAAGTGCACAATTCTCCTATGATTCCTTTTGCAACCAATTGCATGTCTTCATCTACAATGTACATCTGCATATTCTGAATTGGTTTCCCTATTGGAACATATCCTTCCCAATTTTCTGAAACCTCATTGAAGATGTAATGTGTAATATCATCTGAACATTCTGTTGGTCCATATACATTACTCATGGCTATTTCTGGATACATATCAAACCAACGTTGACAGTATGCAGGCGGCAAACCTTCTCCATTCATCATCAACATTTCTAAACTTGATAGAGTTGGTTTTTCTATTGTTGATTCTAAATAGTCTAACAGAATTGAAAAATGTGCTGGAACACTTTCTAATACCGTAATGCCATGCTTTTCTACATTTTCTAATAATCGTTTTGGATCCCAAGCATCATCGCTAACATATACTGTTGTAGTTCCACCAACTAGCAATGCAACCATATATTGCCAAATACTTACATCAAATACTTGTGTTGCCGTTTGCGCTACATTTGAGTTGTCATCTAGATGAAAATCATTGATTTTTGCATATAAGTGATTCAACATTCCTTGGTGTTCAACCATGGCTCCTTTTGGTGTTCCTGTTGATCCTGAGGTGAATATGATATAACTTAATGTATCTCCCGAAAGAACAATATCTATATTTTTGGTACCGTAAGTACGATCTGCAGCAGCGTTTATATACAGAATATTCTTCTCTTCCGTTAAACCTTGAATACTTTTCTGTAAATCATTCGTAGTAATTACAAAACCACTATTGGCTTGTGATAGTATTTGTTGATTTCTTTCTAATGGGAAATCTGTGCTTAGTGGAATGAAACATGCGCCAACTTTCCAAACTCC
>NZ_CANMEZ010000026.1 GCF_947496985.1 uncultured Kordia sp. | reverse complement strand
CAGCTTTCTCTAGCTCAAATGGAACTATCCTCTATGGAAGAGTTGAAACTATAAATGGGTGTTTTAGAGTTGGACAGGTGAATCTATCTGTGGCTACCACACAGATTCCTGCTAGTTTTCAACTCAATTTCGAGGTCTGTGATGACGAACTAGTTGATAATGAAAATACCAATGGTGTAGCTACATTTGATTTTAGTAGTGCCGAAGCACAAATCAATGCACTCTTTCCTGCCACAGGACAAACGCTCACCATCACCTATTATGAAAACTTTACAGACGCCTTAGCAGAAACCAATCCCATTCCAGATATTAGCAATCACAGAAATGACGCTTCTCCTAATACGCAAAACATTGTTGTACGTGTAGATAGTGATGTGGATAATGCCTGTTTAGGACTTGGAGAACACATCACTCTAACGGTAAATCCATTACCAGATCAAAACACTATTACAGATTATGTAGTTTGTAGTGATGATCCAACGCAGTTTATTTTTGATCTAACCATAAAAGATACAGAGGTTATCAATGGACAAGCTAGTATTGATGTTTCTTATCACGAATCACTTGCTGATGCTATAGCTGATACAGATCCAATTGCAAGTCCATACATGTCTTTTGCCAGAACTATTTTTGTGCGTGCAGAAAATACCATCACAGGATGTATCAATACCTCTATGAGTTTTGATTTGATCATCAATGAAAATCCAATTGCCAACATGCCTGCTAATTTAGTGGTTTGTGACGATCCCTTTGACGGCATTGCTCAGAGTGATCTTAATTCACAAAGTGGACAAATCATCGGAACACAAACTGGTGTTTCTGTGCAGTATTATCTCAGTCAAACAGACGCTGAGAATGATACCAATCCGCTCGCCTCTCCATATACCAACATCAGTAATCCACAAACCATATTTGTGCGTGTAGAAAATGGAACCACGAGTTGTTTTAGCATCACTAATTTTGACATCACCGTTAATGAATCGCCTGTAGCCAATATCCCAACTGATCTAGAATACTGTGATACTGACAATGATGGTTTTGGTATTTTTGATATCAGAAGTACTGAGAATGAAATCACAGGTGGACTGATTCCAGGACAGGTAACAGTTACCTATCATGAAACACCAGAAGATGCTGATAATAATGTCAATGTGTTGGATGATAC
>NZ_CANMEZ010000025.1 GCF_947496985.1 uncultured Kordia sp. | reverse complement strand
GATAGTATTTGTTGATTTCTTTCTAATGGGAAATCTGTGCTTAGTGGAATGAAACATGCGCCAACTTTCCAAACTCCTAACATTGCAACTAGATAATCAATTCCACGATTCATATAGAAAACGACTTGATCATCTTTTTTGATGCCGTTTTCCTGTAAATAGTGTGCAAACTGATTCGAACGCTCATTTAATTCCTGATACGTTAACGAAGTATTTTTAAACGTAATGGCAATTGCATCAGGTGTTTTTGTAGCATTTTCTTCAAATAATACAACTGCGTTTTTATCGCTTGGATACTCTGTAGTTGTTTGATTTAAATCGCTCAGTAATTCTTTTTCTTCGACAGAAGTCAAGTACTTTAAATCTTCAATATAATCAACATCATTCAAGAAACTTTCTAGTAAAGTTTGCAAATGATTTTCAATCATCTGAATTTTTTCATCAGAAATTACCGTGTTATTGTAATCAAATTTAATCTTCAAGCCTTGTTGCGACGGAAAAATGATTAACGAAAGTGAATAGTTTGTGCTTTCGATTCCTTCAGTATTTTCAATTTCAAAACTTACTTCTGAATTAGATGAAATTTCATCCATCGGATAGTTTTCAAATACTAGTAAACTATCAAATAAAGTGTCTTTTATATTGTTTTGAGATTCTACAATACTTAATGGTAAGTATCCAAATTCCTCTCTCCCTTTTGTATGGTCTTTTTGAAGTGTTTGCAACCAATTTGCAACATTCAATTTTCCACTGATTTCATTGCTTACTGGAATTGTATTTATATACAATCCTACTTTTTCTTCAACATTCGCAATAGCTGAATCTCTTCCTGAAATGGTTGCTCCAAATACAACATTTTTCTGCCCTGTATATTTAGAGAGTAAGAATGCCCAAGCTCCTTGAATTAGTGTATTTGTTGTGATACGATGTTTTTCCGTAAAGGATTTGATATCGCCTTTGAAGACAAATTCTTTTTCTGCATTTCCAAAGACTTTGTTTCGTTTGGAAGCATCTTCAATAAATGGCAAGTATGTTGGCAAACTAATTTTTGCAAGATATTTTTTCCAGAATGAAATTCCTTTTGCTGAATTTTTGTTTGCGATATGACGAATATGTTGTCCGTAATCATCAAATTGAATATGAGGGAAATTTCCGTTGGTTTCTAATGCTGTATAACACAACATGAAACGCTGCATTAAGCTAGAAAGTGACCAACCATCCCATAGAATGTGATGATTTGTGAAAATCATTCTCGTTTTTCCATTACCTATGTTTAGTAATGAGATTCGAAATAATGGTGCTTTTTTTAATTCAAATCCAGTATTTCGGTCTTGTTCTAAAAATTTATTTAGCTTTTGCTTTAAGGTTTCTTCTGAATGTTCACTAAAATCAATTTCTTGTATTGGTAGTTGTACATCTTCGTATATACATTGTACCGGAATTGCCAAACCTTCTGCATAGATAGCTGTTCGTAAGATGGTATGTTTTTCAATGAGGTATTTCCATGTTTTATAAAATGATTCTTTTGAAAATTCATTTATGATATCACACTGAAATTGAATTGCATATCCAGAAGTATCATTATCATATAAGCTATGAAATAGTAAACCTTCTTGCAATGGGCTCAACGGATATATGTCTACAACTTTGTGTTGATGTTTTTCAGAAGTTATGAAATCTGTTAGTCTTTTGTTTGAAATTGTTTCTGGCAGATTATAATCACTAACTGTTTTTGTTTGTTGTGTTGTTGCATTACAATGTGATATAATATGTTGTAGTGCAGCAATGTAGTTGTCTGCAATTGTTTGTATCGTTTCTTTGTGATAA
>NZ_CANMEZ010000024.1 GCF_947496985.1 uncultured Kordia sp. | reverse complement strand
CTAAAGAGATAATTTACACAGAAAGAAAAAACAACAACAAAAAACCGAAGCAGAAAGTAGCTTCGGTTTTTTTTATGCCATACTATGAAATAGTAATGTATTGTTCTAATAAAAATCACCTTCTTTGAAAAGTAGGGTTTTAAGGAGTTTAATTGTTATGTATATGAAACCGTACCAAGGTGCTTTCCCCTTTACACAAATACCAAACTCACTCGCAATATGAGAAAACTAACTGTATTACTAAGTATTTTATTTTTATGTTCCTTAAATATTGTATCCGCTCAAATTACAGTAGATGACTCGAATACCTTAGATCAGTTAATTAATGATATCTTAATTAATAGTACATGTGCAAGTGCCAGTAACGTAACAAGTCCTAATAATAGTGAGTTTGCAGGAAATGGATTTCCTAGTTATGGTTATTTTAATAGAGGTAGTTCAGATTTCCCTTTTCAAGAAGGAATTGTATTAACAACAAGTAATCTCAATAGGATTCCAGGCCCTAATGATGATACATTAGGAGAAGGAACACAAGCTTGGCAAGGAGACGACGACATAGCAGCATTATTACAAGTATCACCTAATGCTACCTTTAATGCCACTGTAATAGAGTTTCAATTTACACCAACTACCGATCGTTTGAACTTTCGCTACCTTATGGCTTCTGAAGAATATACAGAAGCATTTCCTTGTGATTATGCAGATGCCTTTGCTTTCATTTTAAGCGGCCCAGGTATTTCTTCAACTAATAGTTACGATCATGATGCCAATCCAGCAACACCTGATATAAATGTAAATTTAGGAGGGAGAAATATTGCAGTAATTCCTGGAACAAATATTCCTGTGAGTGTCACAAATATTCATAACATTGCTAGTTGTGCTGCAGGAAGTCTTGGAGAATTTGCATTACCTGAATTTTACGATACTGGATTAAGTGGTGCAGGAGCTACTGATTTTAATGGTCAAACTGTTGTTCTTACTGCGGAATCTCTTGTAATTCCTAATGCCACATATAGTATAAAACTAGTAATCGCAGAAAACGCAGATGAAAGTTATGATTCTGCTATATTTATTGAAGGAGGGAGTTTTAATATTGGTGGTAATTTAGGTCCAGATAAAACACTCGCCTTACGAACAGCAGGATGTGATGGCGATACTATTATATTAAATCCTAATGTATCTTTAGGTGGAGTAATATATAAATGGTTTAAAGATGGAGATGAACTTGTAGGAGAAACAGGGGCCACATTGGCTGTAACCGAACCAGGATTGTACGCAGTTGAAATAACTATTCCAGGTGGTTGCGATTTAAATGATGAAATAGTTGTAGAATTCATTGATAATCCTGTCATAGCTGCAACGCCAGATAATACAATTCAATGTGATGATAATAATGATGGTTTTTGGGATTTTGATCTCACTATATTTGATGATCTAATTATAGGAACAACAAGCCCTTTCGTTGATTATACGGTCAGTTATCATACCTCTCAAGAAGATGCCGACACAAATACTGCCCCATTAATAGGTCTTTATACAAATCAAGTTGCTTATACAGAAGAAACTATCTATGTTCGTTTAGAAAACCTATATATAAATAGTTGTTTTGCAACTACAAATTTTACTATTGATGTAGCCGACCAACCTACTGCAAATGTAGTTTTAAATTATCAACTATGTGACGACAATACAGATGGAGATGCTCAAAATGGAATTACTACTTTTGATTTAACTACTATAAATTCACAAGTCTTAGGTGCGCAAGATCCTACATTATATAATATTACCTATCATGAAAATCAAAATGATGCAGATAATAATACAAGTCCTTTAATTAATACATACACAAATACTATTGTAGGCGGTAATCCAATAGTAGTCCGTATTGAAAATATTGAAAATCCCAGTTGCTATGCAACAACAACATTTTCTACAGTAGTACATTTATTGCCTATTGCAAATGTTATTGATGATCAACTCATTTGTGATGATGACAATGATGGTTTTTCGGTGTTAAATTTAGATGACTTTACATCCTTCGCGCTTGGCACACAAAGTGCTACGCAGTTCTCAGTAACCTATCATCCATCACA
>NZ_CANMEZ010000023.1 GCF_947496985.1 uncultured Kordia sp. | reverse complement strand
TTGTCCTGCAAGTATTTCTGCATCAGCATTTGTTAATGTAAACCCTACAAAGCCATCTGTATCATCATCACATTCTTCTAGTGTCGTTGGCATTACAGGGACTGGCAATGGATTTACTTGCAATTCGAAGGTTGTTATTGCATAACATTCATTACCAACCTCAGTACTTTCAATTCTTACATATACTATTTCCCCCGTTGCACCAGTATACATTGTTGGCAATGGATTCATATCATCCTCTGCTTCTAATTGACTCCCATGGAAAGTAATATTAAAATCTGCAGCAGTTTGCATACCAAGTATCATTGGCTCTTGTAGAGAAAGATTATAATCTTCTGTTCCACTACCATCTTGATCGCAAGAAAACATATCATCAGGCTGATTGGCAATTGGCTGTGTATTTACCTGTATTTCAAAATTTGTAATATCACTACACGTAGTATTGTCATTATTTTCAATTCGAACATAAATTGTTTCTGTACTTAGCGTATTTTGATAAGTAACTGGCAATGGATCTGCATTATTTAATGCATCATCCATACTACCATGATAAGTTATTGTAAATTGGGTAGCATCTTGTGTTCCTAAAACTTGTATATCATAATCTGTTAATGTAAAATCTTCAACTCCATTATTACTATCATCATCACACACAACAACATTTGTTACTACATTTGCTACAGGCTGTGTATATACTTGTAATTCAAAACTCGTAGTATCAAAACACATTCCTGACAAATCTTCTATCCTCACAAATATAGTTTCTGGATTTGGACCGTTCGTATATAGTGTTGGTAATGGATTTTGATCCATTTCTGCATTTTCTAATGTAGCGTGGTAACTAATATTATAATCTGCAGCAGTTTGCATTAATAAAACATCGTTATTCACTAAAGAAAGATCAAACTCAACAGCCGTAACTCCTGCTGCTGCACATTCTAATAAATCATTTGGTTCATTTGCTACTGGAACTGGAGCAAATTCAATTGTAATAGTATCAGTTGTACTACAGTTCGTAGAAACTGACACAACTACAGAATATTCACCCGACGTGCTCACATCTAATGTTGGATTTGTTTCACCTACGATTTCATCTCCATCTTTAGACCACACATAAGTAACACCAGCTACTGGGAATTCAGCATCTAAAGTAACTGTTTCTCCTTCACAAACTGGATTTCCTGCCGTAATCAATCTGTCATTTCCTAAATCAAAAGTACCAATATCGAAACTTCCTCCCTCAAGAAATACAGCAGAATCAAATAAACTATCAGAAAAGTCAGATATCACTAACTTAATAGTATAAGTTTCCCCAGGAATTACTTCTGCCTGAGCTCTCAGTGGAATTGTTTGACCATCAAATTCAGTAGAACCATTATTACTTCCTACGGTATCATAAAATTGAGGAAACGCAAACTCTCCTAATCCAGGTCCACAGTTAAAGGTGTGAATATTTGTAATACTTGCTGGAATATTAGAATTTGGAAGCAAAGCTATGTTTCTTCCTCCTAAATCTAAATCTAATTCAGGTGTTGCAGGGTTTGCATCGTGATCATACAAATTTGAATTAGCTATTCCTGGCCCACTTAAGATAAAAGCAAAAGTATCTGCAAAAGAACAAGGATATGATGCGTTTGTTGTATATTCTTCTGAAGCCAATATATATCTAAAGGTAATTTGCGTAGACAATGGTACAAATTCAAATTCAATTGCTGTTGCGTTTTGTACAGTTCCATTTGTTAATACTTGTAGATCTGGGTCTCCTGTCCAACTACCTATTCCAAAACTCAGGTTAGCATTTCCATTATTAGCTATAGCAGTTACACTAGAACTACTTAAGATGATACCTTCAGAAAAAGGGAAGTCCGCTGTTCCTGTATCAAAATACCCATAGCTTTCGAAACCTAAATTAGCTCCGTTTTGTTCGCCAGCTAAGTCGTCCATTCCACTATGATTTGTTACTCTAATATTTTCAGGTTCGTTTCCACAAACGTTTTGAAATAAAACATCTACTACTAAAGATTCTGGCGTATAAGTATCATCAACAGTAATTGACTGAGAGTACACTTGTTGCCCAATGAATAGAAGGAGGATAGATAGTATTTTTGCCTTCATAACTATAATTTAGGTTGATTCTGGTTAATTCTTTTTCATGCTTAGTATTCAAATATATTAATAAGAGAAATAATTTTCTGTTTTTTAACACAAAACCTCTTACTATTGACAGCTGATACTATATTTTTTTTTGTAAAAAACCGAAGCCATATTTTAAGCTTCGGTTTTTTTGTTGTTGTTTTTCTTCCTGTGTAAATTATCTCTTTAGCGTAAAATGATTAATGAACTCTTTAGGTGTTCCATCAAATGGATCTATATATTCTACTCT
>NZ_CANMEZ010000022.1 GCF_947496985.1 uncultured Kordia sp. | reverse complement strand
ATGTATATAGAATTCTAAAACTTCATTCTTTTATAACGATTAAATTCAAACAAGAATGGGATAACAAAAGATTTTATCAATCATTTTACTTTAAAAAGATAAATCATCATATTTGTCTTATATAATTGTAAGACAATGAATTTAAGCAGAAAAATAAATTTTAAAAGTAAAGTATTCATAGCAATACTTTTACTTTGTAGCTTTCAGCTTCATGCACAATTAATGCCTTCTTTAATAGGTGATGCAAATGATATTGGAGGTGATTGTTTTGAAATTACCGAAAACTTAAATACACAATCTGGAGCAGTTTGGTCTGGTACTCCTGTTGATATGAACAATGATTTTGTCATTGAATTTAGAGGTTTTTTTGGCACAAATGACGCCAATGGAGCTGATGGAATTGTATTCATTCTAAAAAACTCTGTAACACCTGAAATAGGAAACTTAGGAGGAGGAATGGGCTATGAAGGAATAAACAACTCCTTAGCTGTCGAGTTTGACACTTGGCAAAATAATGACTTGGGAGATCCTTTTTTTGATCATCTTGCAATCATAAGTACAGGTGTTAACAATCACAATGCCGCAACAAATCTTGCAGGACCTGTTCAAGCTTCAGCTACATCAGTAAATATTGAAGATGGCGCAGAACATATTATTAGAATTGAATGGACTGTTGCAACAAACACTTTAGATGTATATTTTGATTGTGATTTACGACTCTCATATTCTGGCGATATTGTAAATACCATTTTTTCAGGGGTTACTGATGCTTACTTTGGTTTTACAGGATCTACAGGTGGTGCTGCAAACCTACAACGTGTTTGTTTTGACTATGTATCATTTGCAAATTCTCTATCATTAGATGATCAAAATATTTGCCCTGGTAGTGTTGTTAATTCTATTGATGCTACAGTTACAGGCGCTACAACATACGCATGGACTCCAACTACAGGAGTAAGTGATCCTTCTATAGCAAATCCGGTATTTACACCTACTGCCACTACAATATATACCGTAAGTATCACAAATAGTTGTTCAGAAATAATTCAAGAAAGTTTTACAATTACTATAGATCCACTTCCTGTGGCAAATACCATAAACGATTTTTCGATTTGTGATGATGACTCTAATGATGGTATAAATGCTTTTGATTTCACAAATTTAGATGCAACTGTGCTTGGGGTACTTGATCCGATGCTATTTTCTGTAAGTTATCATGCAAGTCAAATGGATGCTGATGATAATACAAATGCATTAACTTTTCCATATACAAATACAGCGCAATGTGAACAAATATATGTTCGAGTAGAAAACGATGCGAATCCAACATGTTACAATACTACAAATTTTGAAGTTTGTGTAAATACGCAACCCATAGCGAATCAACCTAATAATATGATGGCTTGCGATATAGGGAATGATGGAGCAGAAATCTATAATCTCTCATTGCAAGAATCAAATATATTTGGAATGCAAAATGCTACAGATTTCAATATTTCTTTTCATGATAGCCAAGCAGACGCAAATAGTGATATAAATCCACTTCCTACAATGTATTCAGGAATAGATGGTGAAATTATTTTTGTTCGAATTGAAAGTGCCGAAGTTGGAAACGATTGTTTTGCGACAACTACTTTTCAACTAATATTGAATGAAATTCCCGTAGCAAGTACAATTGCTGATTTTAGGGTATGTGATGATGTTTCTAATGATGGTATAAATGCTTTTGATTTCACAAACTTAAATACAACTGCACTAGGAACACTTGATCCGATGCTATTTTCTGTAAGTTATCATACAAGTCAAATGGATGCTGATGATAATACAAATGCATTAACTTTTCCATATACAAACACAGCACAATGTGAACAAATATATGTTCGAATAGAAAACGATGCAAATCCAGTGTGTTATGATACTACAAATTTTGAAGTTTGTTTAGATTCACAACCTATTGCCAATCAACCTGATAATATCGTGGTTTGTGATTTTGACAATAATGGTTCTGAAGTTTTTGATCTTAGCATGCAATTATCAGATATTTTAGGAGCGCAAAATACTGTCAACTTCAACATTACATTTCACGCAAACCTAACGGATGCTGACGATAACATGAATGCTTTAGCTACTATGCATAATGGTGCAAATGGGGAAACAATTTATGTTCGTATTGAAAGTACACTTGCTGGAAACGAGTGTTATGATACAACTACGTTTGACTTATTATTTGATATTCCTCCAATCGTAACAATGCCAACTGATTTAATTGTCTGTGATGATGAAGTTTCTGATGGTTTTACAGAAATAGACTTAAATGTAAAAAGTGCTGAAATAGTAAACAATCAACCGGGATTTTCTGTACAATACTATTTAACACAAGTTGATGCGGATAACGATGTTAATCCACTAATAATTCCATATACAAATATCAGTAATCCGCAAACCATATTTGTGCGTGTAGAAAGTGGTAACTCAGGCTGTTATGTTACAACTTCGCTAGTAATTTCTGTAGAAGATGCACCAGCTGTTTTTCCAGCGACACCTTTAGAATACTGTGATACTGATAATGATGGTTTTGGTATTTTTGATATCAGAAGTACGGAAAGTCAAGTAACAGGAGGAATTACAACTAATATTGTAGTTACCTATCATGAAACACCAGAAGATGCTGATAATAATGTCAATGTATTGGATGATACTTACACCAATATCAATGCCTACAATCAAACAATTTATGTACGTGTAGAAAATGTCCTTACGGGATG
>NZ_CANMEZ010000021.1 GCF_947496985.1 uncultured Kordia sp. | reverse complement strand
CAAGTGGAAAAATAGACAGGAAGGCATTACCAGACACAGATATTTCTGGGCTATTACAAGAAAACTATGTTGGAGCAACTACTGAAATAGAAATAAAGTTAGTTGAAATTTGGGAGCATGTTTTACAAATTTCAAACATTGGAATTCATGATAATTTCTTTGAACTTGGAGGACATTCATTATTAGCAATTCGTTTAATTTCAGCAATACAATCAACTTTTGAAGTTTCTATAGGGATAAAAGATGTCTTTACAGCACCAACAATTTCAGGAATTGCAAAATGTATTTCAAAAGGAACGCAATCAACGATTCCAGGCATATTAATAAACGAACGTTCAGAACACACTCCATTATCGTATCCACAAGAGCGTTTATGGTTTTTAGATCAATTACAAGGAAGTGTAGCTTATCATATTTCAGGAGTATTAAAGGTTACAGGAGATTTAAATGTACTAGTTTTACAAGAAGCGTTGCAACATGTTGTAGGTCGTCATGAATCACTTCGAACGGTTTTCAAAGATCACAACGGAATAGGATATCAACATATCATAGAAAATGACGCTTTTGAAGTTTCACATATAAAAGAAACATCCGAAAAAGCAATCGCAACATACATTAATAAAGTTACCAAAACTGCTTTCGATTTATCAAAAGATTATATGCTCAGAGCAGCTGTAGTTTCAAAAAGTGAGACAGATCACAGGTTGATTTTAGTGATCCATCATATTGCTTCAGATGGTTGGTCTTTACCAATCTTAGTAAAAGAACTAGAAGTGTCTTACGGACAATTATTAGCAGGAAACAAGATTGATTTACCAACATTACCTGTACAATATGCAGACTATAGTAGTTGGCAACGTAACTATCTTTCTGGTGAAATATTAACAGAAAAACTAGCTTTTTGGTCATCAAAATTAAAAGATGCAGCCATATTAGAATTGCCAACAGATTTTGCTCGTCCGCCAATTCAATCTACAGAAGGAACAACTTATCATTATGAAATATCTAAAACAATTCAAGATAAGTTAAAACAATTTACACAAGCACAAGGAACAACACTATTTATCACATTACTAAGTGTATACAAAGTATTATTATCTCGTTATTCAGGTCAATTTGATATCAGTGTTGGAACTTCAATAGCGAACAGAACGCAATCAGAAATTGAAGGATTAATTGGTTTCTTTATGAATACAATTGTTTTGCGTGATGAATTTTCAAGTGAAGATTCTTTTGAACAATTAGCACAACAAGTAAAAGACACCTGTTTATCAGCATATGAACATCAAGATTTACCATTTGAACGTATAGTAGATGATTTATCACTAGAGCGCGATCAAAGTCGTAGTCCCTTATTTCAAACGCTATTTGTATTACAAAACAATGAAGAACTCAGTGAATTGACTTTTGGTAATTGTTCGGTAGAAAAAATGCCGATCAAACAAACAACTTCTCAACTAGACTTAATCGTAAATGCTAGTGAAACTGCTGACGGATTGTTTATGGATGTTGAATATACTACGGCTCTATTCAAAGAAGAAACGATTCATCGTATGATGGTTCATTTTGAACACTTAATCATTTCGGTTGTTGCTGATGCAAGCGTATCAATAGGAAGTTTACAAATGTTGGAAGCATCTGAGAAAACAGATTTGATTTATGCTTATAATGATACATTTACACAATATCCAGCAGTTACGGTATTGGATATATTCAAAGCACAAGCTGTAGAAAATCCAGCAGGAATAGCAGTTAACTTTCAAACAAAACAATTGACTTATGCAGAATTAGACGCCCAATCAAGTCAATTAGCAAACTGCTTACAAAGTGAATATAAGGTTAAAAAAGGCGATCCTATCGGAATTCATTTAGATAGAAGTGAAAATTACATACTTACAATTCTAGGAATTCTAAAAGCTGGTGGCGTTTATGTACCAATAGATACAGCATACCCGGAAAGTCGTAAAAAATACATTCTAGAAAATGCGGATATACAACTCCTGATTTCAGATACGAACTATATGTTTGAATTAGATTATTACACAGGAACGTTATTGGCGCTAGATGTAGAATTTGATGCAAACCAGTTTGAAAGAGAGTTAAAAGCAGCGGTTACTTTAGAAGATACAGCATACATTATTTACACTTCAGGCTCAACTGGAATTCCGAAAGGAACACCAATCACACATGAATCATTATCAAATTATGCCCAATGGGGAAAAGGTCAGTACCTAAACGAAACTGACAAAGACTTTGGATTATTTACGTCTCCATCATTTGATTTAACCATTACGAGTATCTTTTTACCACTCATTAGCGGAGGCACAATTACTGTTTTTGAAGAAGATCAAGATGTATTGGCATTACTGAAACGATATCTTGACAATGGAATTTCATGTATCAAACTAACACCTTCACATGTAAGTGTATTGCAAGATGCAGGACTGAAAAGTGACGAATTAGTAGTTGCTGTTTTAGGAGGAGAAGAACTCAAAAGAAGTCATGTAGAGATTTTACAATCAATCAATCCAGACATCAAAATCTTTAATGAATACGGGCCAACAGAAGCCACAGTTGGTTGTATGTTTCATGAAATCACTTCGGAAATGATCACGATTGGTCATCCAATAGCGAACACAGAAATTTACCTATTAGATGATAATTTAAATGTACTTCCAATTGGCGGAACAGGTGAATTATGTATCAGTGGAAAAGGATTGTCAAAAGGATATTTACATCAAGAAGAATTAACGCAAGAAAAATTCATCAATCATCCGTTTAAAGAGGGAAAAAATCTTTACAAAACTGGAGATTTGGCAAAACGATTATCTGACGGAAGTATTCAATATTTAGGAAGAAAAGATGATCAAGTAAAGATCAAAGGATATCGAATTGAACTTGGAGAAATTGAAACCAGATTAGAAGAAATAGAACACATCAATGAAGCTGTCGTGATTGCTAAAGATGATCAATTAGTTGCGTATGTAATCGCAACGGAGGAAATTGACAACAAGGTGATTCAAAAAGAAATAGCTAAACAATTACCAGACTATATGACTCCAAAATTGTACATGCAATTGGAATCATTTCCACTAACGACTAATGGGAAGATAGACAAAAAATCATTGCCATTAG
>NZ_CANMEZ010000020.1:0-2500 GCF_947496985.1 uncultured Kordia sp. | reverse complement strand
TTCTTTTCACCTTTCCCTCACGGTACTAGTTCACTATCGGTCTCTCAGGAGTATTTAGCCTTAGCGGATGGTCCCGCCAAATTCACACAGGGTTACACGTGCCCCGCGCTACTCAGGATACCACTATCAATAATTAATCTTACCTATACGGGACTATCACCCTCTTTGGTCGCTCTTTCCAAAGCGTTCTAATTCAATTAACATCAAATGTCGTGGTCCTACAACCCCAATATTGCCGTAACAACATTGGTTTGGGCTATTCCGCGTTCGCTCGCCACTACTAGCGGAATCACTTTTGTTTTCTTCTCCTCCGGGTACTTAGATGTTTCAGTTCTCCGGGTTTGCTCCATCTCTGGTGACATATCTTCAATATGCCGGGTTGCCCCATTCGGATATCTGCGGATCACAAAGTATGTGCCTCTCCCCGCAGCTTTTCGCAGCTTATCACGTCCTTCATCGCCTCTGAGAGCCTAGGCATTCCCCATACGCCCTTACTTAGCTTATTGTACTTTTTGTCTCTTTATTATTTTTGTTCTCTCGAAGATTATTTTATAAATCTCGTTTCTCTTTTATCTCAATATGTCAATGAACTTTTTCAACCTATTTACATATAAGTCGATCGTGGAGAATATCGGAGTCGAACCGATGACCTCCTGCGTGCAAGGCAGGCGCTCTAGCCAGCTGAGCTAATCCCCCATAACGAAATTCAGAATCTTTGAATTCAGAATTATGAATGTTGAATCCTCTAACTTCCAGAATTTCCTTTAAATACTATTGTAGTCTCAGGCAGACTCGAACTGCCGACCTCTACATTATCAGTGTAGCGCTCTAACCAGCTGAGCTATGAGACTCTACTTGTATTTCGTTCAATTTCTTAATTAACAGCTAAGCAAAAACAATCCATCGATCGTTTATTATATCTTTATCATTTCTCTAGAAAGGAGGTGTTCCAGCCGCACCTTCCGGTACGGCTACCTTGTTACGACTTAGCCCCAGTTACTAGTTTTACCCTAGGCAGCTCCTTACGGTCACCGACTTCAGGTACCCCCAGCTTCCATGGCTTGACGGGCGGTGTGTACAAGGCCCGGGAACGTATTCACCGGATCATGGCTGATATCCGATTACTAGCGATTCCAGCTTCACGGAGTCGAGTTGCAGACTCCGATCCGAACTGAGATAGGTTTTATAGATTCGCTCCTACTTGCGTAGTGGCTGCTCTCTGTACCTACCATTGTAGCACGTGTGTAGCCCAGGACGTAAGGGCCGTGATGATTTGACGTCATCCCCACCTTCCTCGCGGTTTGCACCGGCAGTCTTGTTAGAGTCCCCACCACTACGTGCTGGTAACTAACAACAGGGGTTGCGCTCGTTATAGGACTTAACCTGACACCTCACGGCACGAGCTGACGACAACCATGCAGCACCTTGTAAACTGTCCGAAGAAAACTCTATCTCTAAAGCTGTCAGTCTACATTTAAGCCCTGGTAAGGTTCCTCGCGTATCATCGAATTAAACCACATGCTCCACCGCTTGTGCGGGCCCCCGTCAATTCCTTTGAGTTTCAATCTTGCGATCGTACTCCCCAGGTGGGTTACTTATCACTTTCGCTTAGCCACTCAGACCGAAGTCCAAACAGCTAGTAACCATCGTTTACGGCGTGGACTACCAGGGTATCTAATCCTGTTCGCTCCCCACGCTTTCGTCCCTCAGCGTCAGTATATAATTAGTGATCTGCCTTCGCAATCGGTATTCTATGTAATATCTATGCATTTCACCGCTACACTACATATTCTAACCACTTCATTATAACTCAAGTCATTCAGTATCAAAGGCAATTTTACAGTTGAGCTGCAAACTTTCACCTCTGACTTAAACAACCGCCTGCGGACCCTTTAAACCCAATGATTCCGGATAACGCTTGGATCCTCCGTATTACCGCGGCTGCTGGCACGGAGTTAGCCGATCCTTATTCGTAGAGTACCGTCAAACAAATACACGTATCTGCGTTTCTTCCTCTATAAAAGAAGTTTACAACCCATAGGGCAGTCTTCCTTCACGCGGCATGGCTGGATCAGAGTTGCCTCCATTGTCCAATATTCCTCACTGCTGCCTCCCGTAGGAGTCTGGTCCGTGTCTCAGTACCAGTGTGGGGGATCCCCCTCTCAGGGCCCCTATCTATCGCTGTCTTGGTAAGCCGTTACCTTACCAACTAACTAATAGAACGCATGACCATCTAATACCGATAAATCTTTAACTATAATCCCATGCGAGATCACAGTACCATGAGGTATTAATCCAAATTTCTCTGGGCTATCCCTCTGTATTAGGTAGGTTTCATACGCGTTACGCACCCGTGCGCCGGTCGTCATCTGTAGCAAGCTACAATGTTACCCCTCGACTTGCATGTGTTAAGCCTGCCGCTAGCGTTCATCCTGAGCCAGGATCAAACTCTTCATCGTTGTTTCTTTATATTATAATTTCTTCAACAATAAATATATTC
>NZ_CANMEZ010000019.1 GCF_947496985.1 uncultured Kordia sp. | reverse complement strand
GTTTGGTCGAGTTTGGTCGAGTTTGGTCGAGTTTGGTCGAGTTTGGTCGAGTTTGGTCGAGTTTGGTCGAGTTTGGTTATGTTTTTATATTCATGTATGCTTCATTAAAATAGCTTTGTTCAATATTAATTGTTATAAAAACAATGCTAGTCGGATAGCGACGGATAAGGTCGGATTGGGTCATATAATGACGGATAGCGTCGGATAAAATTGTATGTATCGTTATGCATTTTCTATAGTATTTCTAATTCATGTAAATATTATTAGAAAAAAAGTATGCGTGACGCGATTCGACGCGATTGGAAGAGATTCGACACGATTAGAAGAGATATGAAGAAAATATTTATAAAATTACATTTTCTTCTGTTTGTTGATGGTTCATAAACCCTCAATTACTATTCTTTTATTTTTTATTTTATTTACCTCTCTTTGATCATTATTAATTTTAAAATCAAGTATTATGAAAAAAGGAAATCTTAAATCGCTAAACCTTAATAAAAAGGCAATTTCAAATTTTAATGCAAGTATTAACGGAGGTCATCAACAACCCACCCCAACTTATGTTGTAGCTTGTACTATTCATCTCACCCAAACAAGTGTTAAATGTGATAGCTCATTTTGTGGAACTCAAACAAATCCAGGTACCATACAATCGCAATTCTTATCATGTGCTTGATATTAATTGAACATTTTTAAAATTCAGCGAACTTCGGTTCGCTTTTCTCTGTGTTTTTCATACTAGAGCAATCATGTAATTTTTTTAGTAACATCACTAAATAACTGTACGGAAAAATCAGTATATGACACTTGTTGCAAGTTGTTGCGACTTGTTGCTTTTTGTTGCAAACTGTTGCGAGTATCGCTCTGAAATATTCACAAATCAATGATAGACAGTGTTTTGCAGACAAGAAAAGCTCCAACAATAATTGTTGAAGCTTTTAAAAATCCGAGTACTTTAGTTTTACGATATATATAAAGAGATGTTACTCTGTAATTTTAAATGTTTTCATCATGGCGATAGCTTCGTCATAATATGTATCGAAATATTGTTGTTCTGCAACATAGTTTAACTGATATACATGGTCTTTTAATTTATAATATTGCCGTACACATGCGTATTTATAATTTCCGTGTGTTGCTTTATATGTAATAACAACACTTTTTCCATATTCTGTTTGAGCAGCATATTTTTTGAGATCACTGATTTCAGTATCAAACATACTTTTAAAATGGTTTTTAGCTATACTATCCAATGGGCTATCTGTTGGTTTTCTATATTTATATACTGAAACATAATTTCTAATATAATCCTTTCCTTTAACCATTAAATCATTTGGTGTAAGATTAAATATATCATGAAATCCATGAAACGTCCAATTGGGTAGTTTTTCAATGGAAAAACCTTTAGAGAGTCGGTCGTAGCGTTCTTTACTTTGTAGTTCTTTTTTTAGCGATGTACAACTAATAATTGTTGCAATAACTAAAACAAATAATAATATTTTTCGCACGATTCATTTTCCGTGAAAACGGATTTTTTTTAGTTAGTTGAAGTATGGTTACTGAGTTTATCGAAGTAAAGCTACTTCTTCTTAGAAACTTCCTCAGCCATCAATAAAGCATTATAGGCATTAACTATTTTACCAGACTTAGATAAGGAACTGAAGGGTACGAGTTCTTTATTGTTTGTAGTTGGAGGTTTGTTAACTTCCCAGTTGATAGCAACTCCTGAATTTAAAATAATAGTTTTAACTTCTAAAGCAGAAAGATTGGGGTAATAAGAACGAATTAAAGCAGCAATTCCAGAAACTACAGGTGTTGAATAAGATGTGCCGCTACTGAATCCATATACATTATTAGGGTATGTAGTATAAATATTTTTAGCTGGAGCAAAAATATCGACACTTTCTTTTCCGTAGTTAGAAGTATAATGAACTATATTTTCGTTTAATTCATGAGTTGATGCTCCAACTTTTAAAAGGTTTTTTAAAACTTCATTATTTTTTTCATCAGTATCGTTAGGATAATTTTGTTTTTCATCTAAATTTTCAGCTGCATTACCTGCAGAAGTAACTACTAAAACATCTTTCTCTTCAGCATATTTTAAAGCATCCATCACCCAGTTTCTATGCATTGAGAAATTCTTACTCGAACTTATATTGATTATTTTGGCTCCATTATCCACTGCATAACGTATAGCTAACGCAACATCTTTATCCTGTTCATCTCCATAAGGGGAAATAGCTACAGGCATTATTTTTACATTATTAGCAATCCCTTTTACACCTATTTGATTGCTTCTGTTTGCAGCAATAATTCCTGCAACTTTTATAGCGTGGGTATGCGAACCTTCCGAATTATCAGAAGTAATGTTACCATTTCCATAATTGATATCATTAATGTTATTTACATCATCATTTATAATTGACCTTTCTTTGAAATCAATATTTAAATATAAATTTAGATATCGTTTCTCTAATGCTAAATCAGAGATATCCTTAACACTATCTTTTTTTAATTTAATAAGTGCTTGAATATTTTTTTTAATTCTGCTATCGTTAGTTTTTAGATTCTGCAGATTTTCTAGTGTAAGTTTGGTACTAGGATATGTTTTTTCAAGTTGTTTTTCTAAAAAATCTTTTCTATTTTTTTTATAATTTATAGAGCTTATTTTCCTTTTAACATAACCAATTTCCTCGTTGTAAGCTTCTTTTGCTTGAAGATATAATTCATAATCCTTTAATTTTCCACTGTCAATTTCTTTTGAATTTTTATTTTCAAAGTTTTCATTGAGTTCTCTAAGAATTCTAACATATTCAAAATTTGCTCTATAAGTTTGCTCTCCATCTGAGCTTCCTAAAAAATTCCAACCGTTGGTATCATCAATGTAACCATTTTTATCATCATCAATACCATTATTTGGTATCTCATTTACATTTTTCCAAATAAAATCTTTGATATCTTCGTGATCTTTATGAATACGCATATCAAGAACTGCAACTATTACTATATTAGATTTCTTATTGAGTAATTGTAATTCTTGATACGCTCTATCTAAACTTATTCCTGCAATAGTGTCTTTAATAACATCCTTATGTTGCCAAGTTTGTTTTTCTACTTCTGTCATTTGCTTCAACTTTTTAACTTTAGCTGAAATCGAAATGGTTTTATATGTAGTATTTTGGTCTAACTTTAATGAACTGCAGCCGTAAACAAAACATGTGATAATAAATAATTTGAATATTTTGAAGTTCATATTAAAGGAGTGCATAAACTATTATTTTTAGCAGATTGACTTACTTTCGACAAATGAAGGGCAAACAGTTGGACATGACATGGTATACGTAGCTGGTGGGTTTCCATCATTTGGTTTACATATTTTTCTTGAATCTTCATCCGTGCCGGGATCTCCAGTATTATCATTATTACAGTTGTTAGTATTTCCTCCCATAATCGAACTTAACTTGCTTAAGTTTGCGATTTTTACCTTTTTTAATTTTAATGTAATTTCTCTTTTTTTCTTCATTGTACAAAAATATTAAATGATTAATTTCTCAGTAAAACTATTTAATTAACTTTATATATTCAGCTTATCTGATTATATCATTAGTATAAATTCCATGAATTCATACTTCTTTTTACACTGTTGCGCGCTACAGTATGCTTCTGATTTTCAAAGTTTTAATCAACAAAATTTCCTTTCTCAATTTCTTTTATAAAATATGAAGGTTTTAAACCTGTTTTTTTGTAAAAAGCTGTTGAAAATGCCTGAGAATTGGCATAACCTATATCACTTGCAATGGACTTTATGGTGTACTTTCTAAAAGTTCGATTGTCTCTTATACGATTTATGGCATAATTAATACGAAGGTCATTTACATAATTTATTGCGCTCTTTTCTTTATAGTGATTAATAATTTTTGAAACATATTTTGAATTAGTTTGAGTTTTTTTTGATAAAACCTTAAGGGTTATATTTGGTTTTAAAAACTCTTCATTGTCTTCAAATTGTTTCAATTTACTGAGAACTTTATCAATAATATCTTGATTAATATCATTTAAACTCGAAGACTCTTTTTTAAGGTTTTTAGAAGTTTTTTCTATTTTTAACCCTTCTTCCTTTTTAATTATTTTAATAAATTTTTTATAATCTTTTTTTCTTTTAATATAATTATACAATAATCCTATGAAAATTATGATAGCTACAATGATGGATAAAATTACATAGTTCATTGTTGTTTTATTTTTCTCATCCAATTTCTTGATGAGTTCAACTTTATTTTTGACTAATTCAACTGACTCAAATTCTTTATAAATAGCAGAGTTAAGACTCTTGTAATTTATATCTAATACACTATCCAGTTTCAGCAATTGATTTGTATAATAGAGTTGACTTTCTATTTTCTTTTCTTTTTTTGCATATTTAATCAAGTCCTTAAACCCATCTCTAGTATATGGAAGCAAATGTCCGACTTTGTTAAAGATTGAATCCATTTTTTTTAAGTAACGAATTCCTTCTTTTTCTTTATTTAAAGCAATATAGGACTTACCAATATACATATATGAAGCAGCTACATTTTTTGTAAGCTCATCTTTTTTAAGCTGAGAAATAGCTTTTTTTAAACTATCTATTGCAACTACATAGTTCTTTTTAAAATATTGATTGACCCCTTCTAAAAGAACAAACTTAGCGTAATAACTTTCATTTTCTATTTTCTTGGAAAGCAAGACTCCTTGTTGGTTGTGTATAGTTGCATCTTCTAAGTAATTTGCATAGCTATGTGTTACGGACAGTAAATATAGTGAAGATAAGTATGTTGTATTCAGTGGTCTTTTTTTGATGTAGTCCCACCTATCTTTAGCATATTCAAGAGCTTCTTTATATTCTCCAATTCTGTTTTTTAAAGCTCCTAAATCATGTTTAACCCGACTAACTAAACCTAAATTTTGCCCATTAACGGCTGCTTCATGTGCCAATAAAAGATAATCAAGTTGCTCTTTAAAGTTGTTTTTATCAGACTTGATTCCTGATTTAATGTAATATGCCATAGCTGGCATATAGTAGCCTTTCAAGTTTTTACTATAGTCGATAGCTTTGTCAATATAATATTCCTCTTTTGGTTCTTGAAATACAGTATAAGATAAGAATTCATATCCTTCTGCAATTAGCAAACTATCATTAGTTTTTAAAGCTTTTTTAAAGTAAGTATAAGCGTAAGTTTTTAGCTCTATAGATTTCCTTTTAAAGTACCAATTATTAACTTTATTTCTTAATTTGTAAAATGAATACGTTTTTAGAGAATCAGGAATACTAAAATTTTCTTCTTGTGCTGACAGTGGTGTGAAAATTAAGCAAATATTGATAATGAATACAGTTATCATGAATGACTTAAATCGATTTTTAAAAAAACTAATCATTATTTCTAATGTTCTATATTTCAGGCACTTAAAGTCTTTTTTTATTTGAATTCATACCATGAATTCAAGGAATCTATACTACTTTCACTTGTTTATTGATATAATTACTGCTTAAATTTACATCATCAAAAAAATCTGACAACTAAAATAGAAAGATTATTTACAAAAGAAAGAAAAGTTTTAATAAAAATCTACTTCGCCTATATGATACATAAAGAACAACGTAAAAAAATCAAAAAAATACTAGGCTACCATTATTCAGATAAAGTGTTGAAAATTTTAAAAGAAAAAGGAATCACCAATAAAAAGGGAACTGTATATGGTTCGTCCATGATTCGGAATGTATTTAACGGACTCAATGAAAACAAAGAAATTGAAATAGCGATACTAGAACTCTTTGTGAATACTCTTGAGGAAAAAGAAGAAGTAGAGAAAATTAAAAAACAATTATTAGATATGTCTGATTATTTATCTAATAAAAATAAATAAAAAACTCCCACTAAAAGCAGGAGCTTAAGTAAACAAATAAACATTTGCCTACGATCTACACATCAAAGATACATAATTTTAAAAAATATCACGGCAATTGTTTTATAGGGAATACTTTTCCTTTTTAGCAATGAGTAGTTGGTATAGAGATTAGAGATTGAGAAAATCTTAATACTACTATCTCACTTCTCATAACTATAGAACAAAGTCGTGAATGCCGAAAAACGAACGAGTAGGCATATTTAAAAAACCAATAAAATTATGAAAAACCAATTATTGCTGCTTTACAGACTGGCACTCATTGTACTATTCTCTCTTGTCTTTTCCAATTGTGAAAAAGATGAAATTATTCAACTAGAACAAGAACAATCTGCGTTAACTGCATTAGACTTTGTAGCAAAAAACGTTGACGGCGTTCAACTTTTAAAAGAACGTAAGGAAATAGATATACGCATTGCTGCTACATTTTCAAATACAAATGAAAGTGAAGATTATCTTAACTCTTCCTTGTACGGAGTTAGTATAAATACTTCTAATGTACAGGTAATTAGTGGAGACACTTTTGAAAGCTATACATTTATTGCACAACGTGAAGAAGCAACTCTTAACATACTTGAAAATTATGTGCTTACTGTTTTTAATGATGGAGGGTTTACGCAAATGCTCATTAAGTACCCATATACTATTGAAAACGGGGAAACAACATATCTTTTTACGCAAGCTACTGCGCAATATATAGTTGATACTAATTTATTACTAGCAGAATCTGACTCTCCATGCCCGAGTACATCAGAAGAAATTATTGCATGGGAAGATGGTGGTTGTGTTGCTGTAAATTGTGGTTTAAAAGGAAACCATAGCCCAGGCGAAGCGTGTCAAGATGGAGTGGTTCGCGCACATTGGAACTGCACGGGTGCATGGGCTGTAACTGGCTGTGTATACACTGGTGGTGGAACTTACACAGGAACAGGTACAGGTGACCCAAGTAATGCTACTACCAATGGAGGCGGAAGTACTACAGGTACAACTACAAATCCTCCTAACTATCCACCTACAGTTCCTATTATTCCAAAAACGCAATCATTTTTAGAAATAGATGGCTTAACACTTTCAATGAGTGAATGGTTGAATAATAACCCCACAATTAAAGAAAATCTAAGACGATTTTTAGATGATAATAATTGGTCTAGTGAAGCTAAAGAAGAAGTAAAACTAATGATTCAAGCAGAATCTATTCAAGCCAATCAATGGGACTATTCAAGAACTGGTGTAATCAACGGAAAACAAGCTTTGACATATATAGCTGCTTCAGAAGGATTTGATCAATCAAACGGAGGAGGATCATACACAATGTATTTACTAGAAAATGGTCATATATTATGTGAATCAACAACTAGAAGAATAATTAATCCTACCGATGGGAATACAATTGCTTCACAAGATTATGCGGCAGAAAATTATTATTACGTTCAAATAAATGAAATCGAAGGTGCAACAGATGACGAAGAAGAAGGATTAAAAAATAGATGGTATACCTATCGCATGCCTCCTAACACAAATACAGCTGATTGTATTTCATGTGGTATAGACTACTTATTTCAATTACTAATAGAAAACTCATTAGTTGTAGCAGGACGTTATGTTTTACCCATAGAAGATGCGTTAATTGTAATAACAGGAGAAGATTTTTATGGTGTTGAATCAAGTGCAGCTTTAGCAGGTAGTTTTTTAATAATAGATATAATTGGTATAGGGCAAGTTATAAAAATACTTAGAGCTGTAAAACACGTAGATGAAGTATTTGAAGTTGTTGAAGCCATATATCGTTATATGGATGAAGTCTACGATACACAAAAGGAAAATATTAAAAAGGTATTAAGAGGAGATATACCATTAGAAACAGGGAATACAATAAGAAAAGGTAACTTTGGAGAAATGGTGACTGATACTGATTTAACCTCTCTAGGCTATGAACCATTGCATAGAAGAATTTCAGATATTGATGAACCACTAAGCCATGGAATTGATGGGGTGTTTAAAAATCCAGAAACAGGTGAATATCTAATTGTTGAAAGTAAATTTAATACTTCTTCTTTGTCAACTAATTCGTTAGATGGTAAACAAATGAGTGATAGTTGGATTCTAGGAACTAATACAGGTACAAATAGATTAGCACTTGAAGTTGGAACTGAGTTAGCTGATGAAATAATTGAAGAAGGTTATAAAAGAATCATTAGTAAAATTTCACCGAATGGCTCAAATTATTATCAATTGTTAGATAGTGCAGGAAATATTATCGAAATTTGGTTTCCGTGATAATTAAAAAAATTAAAAATGGTTAGAGATATTATAAAAGACAAAGATTATTTTGAAGAAATAATCCGAAGAGATTACAGTAGACTCAACAAGAGAATAAAAAAAATTGAAGAAGGTCAAATAAAACCCGAAAGAGAAAACATTGTTAAAGATAGTATGTCGGGAACTTATAAAAACATCATTATATCTCGTTATTCTTTAGGTGATAATATGAGTTCTGCCGAAGTACTTTCGGATTATATGAATGCTGTAGAGTTAATGGATGAAACATGGACACCTAAAGCATGGAATATGTTATCTAGTGATTCCAAGCCTTTGGAACAATATACTTTTTCGAGTTTTTTAGATTTTTCACGTATGTTATCACTTGGAGTTTTATTGCCTATTCCTCAGCAGTATCTGTTAAAGCTTGTAAAGTTTATAGATGGAGATGAAGTTAAAGATTTTCTGTTTGAATTTTTGATACGGTATGCTATACCTCAAAGAAAAGTTATACAAGAAGAAAGTTACTCAGAGTTTTTTCATGTAAATGAACGATATGGAGTTTTGAAAGAAATTATAAATGAAACTGACAAATTGGTAGCACAGAGAAAACTAAAAGACTTTTTAGAAACAAAATGGTATCAATCTTTTAAAGGGACTCCATTATACAATCTACACGATAATCCACATAATATATATGTGGGTTATTGGTGTTTTCAAGCTGCTGCTATTACTAAAATTATGGAATTAGATGATAGTAGTTACAGAAACAATCAATATTACCCGAAAGATTTATTATAATGAAAAAACACACAATTTTATTACTACTTATAAATGTTCTGATAATAAATGCGCAAGATCAAAAAAAGCTAGGGTGTATTGTGTATGAGAAACATACTTTCATAGGAAATAAGCATTTAAAACTTTCGGACTCTATATTAGAAAAAAGAAAAGCAAAGTTTAAAAAGTTTGTAATAAAACATATTGATTCTGTTAATCCAAATAAGTTTATTAATTCTATTCCTAAAACTGAATTGGAAGTAAGCGGAGGCGATATAAAATGTTGGTATACTTTAGATTTATATGAAAATGTTTATGAGTCTAAATCTATATGTAGTAATGTTAACTACTCAAATAATGTAGAAAGATATCAACAGATACATAGAGAAACACTTAAAGGTAATTCAGTTATAAGAAATGTAGAAAATAATAGTTATAAAATAGGACAGAAATTTAACGTTAGAGAACTAGAACTTTCCCATAATTATGAAATTATAGAGAACCGTAATAAAACAAAAATAATAGAAGGTTTTCGATGTTTTCAAGTTGTTTTAAAACGGAAAAGTATAACAAACCCACACCTTACTGTTTATGATTATGAAATATATGTTACTGAAGAAATAAAACTTAACTATAATCCAGTGTGGAATTACAAAGAATTTCTTGGTAAATATTATCCTCTTGAAATTAAGAAAAAACCAAGAGAAGAAGTTATGTCACAAGTGATAACATGGAAGATTAAAAAACTTTATTTACCAATTAACATTTATGATAAAAAGTAAGTTTTATTATAATTAATAAAATGTAGATACTTTGTAGGCTACCTACATTTAGTTTTTAAAATTGAGACAAGCTCCATTATGTACAATAATAAGTGCGTTTTTGATGCTTCTCAAAATTGAATTTCACAAATTTTTCATAATACCCTTAGCCATGTTATAATAGCATAGCCTACTATATGCATGGCTTTTTCCCTTCGACTTAACTCAGTGTAACACCTGCCGAAATGAGGTTGTTGAGCCTGCCGAAAATATTAGTAGCCATTAACACTAATAACGTCACTAACAATGGGATTTAATAAAACAACTTTACTATATATCATTATCGTAGAAGTAGTACTCATCATTTTTGTTGCTATTCTATTTATACGAATGTTTCTAAAATTGAAACAGAAACCAAAATTGAAAAATGAACTCGACGAGGAACTGGAAAAGGAGTTAAAAAAATAATTATGAATTAAATACTTATTACTAAATACGCTAGGTTAGGTTTTTCTGAGGGGGAACACCTTTATCTATTACCCGTAGATAAGCAGGACGGCTATATAATCTAAATCCACCAATACCAGCAAATAAGTCAATAAACTTAAAGTCAGGATTTTTAGGAGCAGGAAACGGTATGTTTTCTTGTTGAAATATCAAGTACTGTAATGCTTCTTCAGCAACTGTATTTGATATTTTTTCTTCAGGAAATTTGTATTTAAATAAGTTTTTTACGTGTTCAATTGCATCTGGTTTATAGAATTGTGAAACTCCATTTCTGTGATTATGCAAATAATGTGTAAAAGCAGCTTCCGTATCTTTTTTAGATTCTATAAGTCTGATTTTGAATTTTTTATCTTCAAAATTTTCAATCGATATTTTTTCTTTTAGAAGCAATTTTGTTATGTTTAATTTAAGTTTACAAGTTACGGAAAATTTGTCATTCTACGGTTGGAAGAAAGCAAAGAGTGCCGAAAAAGGCACACATTGCTTTGTGCGGTTGGCTTTTTTTTAGCTTGCACCTAACGGTCTAGTATATGAAAAGTAGTGAGTTTTTACGCACTAACTTTTCGTTTAAGCATTAAAACAGCTATTTTTTATATATGTTGTTAGCCTTTGTTAATTTTAATTTTATTCCCATAAGGGTTTTTCTTTCTCTGATAAATTTGAAGTTTTTGAAAACCAACTTAAACCATAGCCAAAGAGTTTTGGCGGAAAACTTCTTATAGTATCCTTGCTGTAATCAATATTAATACTGCTAATCATTCCATTAGTTCCTATGACCCAATTAGACTCTACAGGTAATAAAGTCATATTTAAAGTATCACTAGTTAAATCTGGGCGTTGGGCGAGGAAAGGTTTAATTTGTGCAAAAACATGACTTCCGTTTGCAATTGTAAGAAACTCTGCATCAACAATGTGTTCAACAGTTTTTGTTGTATCATTTCGTCTTCGTGACGCCCAACCAATTTTTATTGGATTTCCTTTTCTGACATTAGAAATAAGCTTGTCTATATCTCCCAATATTTTATTGCCATCCTTGTCATTTTTATATACCAATTTCCATTCGTTAATAATTATTTTTTTTTCGTGTTTGTTTCTATCTTGAGTACAGCAAATAAAAGTCAGTGCTATTAAAATTGCTAAAAGTAATTTGTTATTCATATTGTTCATATAATAAAGGCTAACGGTTTCGGCTAAGGTTAGTACGGGATTAAATTAGTATTTAATTTCGGATTAAGCGATTAGCCAAAACTTTTTATTTTGTTTTATCTTTTTCTGTTCTAAAGCCAAATCAAAAGATTTGGTGGACTTTATAAAAATATACTAACCTTTGGATTAAGCACCAAAACCCGTATTAATTTTAGCCCTTGTTAGGCGTAGTCTTTTTTAATTTCATCATATCTAAAGTTATATGGAAATAAATCAGAGTCATCTTTCGAACATTTAATGAAGTGCCTATTTACTATAAGCTCAATTGCTTCATTTACTTCTAAACCTTCTTCTTTAAGTTCGTTTAAAGTCTCTTCTGATAATTGATTTAAATCAAATTTTCCATTGTAATTATATATGATTTTGTTTCCATTTTCCAAATCGAGTCTAAATTCTGTTTTCCATTGAGAATTGTTTCCCCAACCATTTGATAAATCTATAAATTTTCTATTATTACGTCTAAATGTCCAGTAAATTTTAGAATTATTCATCAATTCTAAATTATAGTCTTCAATTCTATTCGTAATAATTACTGCACTTCTTTTAATCAATAAATTTTTCAATTTAACAGAAGGAAATAAGCATTCAGTTATTTCAAAATTTTTATTTCCTACTTTTGTTTCAGCTATTTCACAATGAAAAGTGTCATATGTTTTGGGCTTAACAGTTTCAAGTCCTATTATTTTAATAAACTCGATATATTCATTTTTGGAAATCTCTACACCTAACCAATCTGAACCATCAGCATTGTTATTTGGGAGGAAATGTAATGTTAAAATATCTAAGAGTCTTGATAAAGCATATAGTTCACAATTTTTTTCATTTGATATATTCAGAATATCTGTTATTGAGTTAATAAATCTTTTATAATTGTAATTTTCAACCCAAGGTTTTAATAAGTCTGTGAAAAGTTCCTCACCTTCATAATCAAGTACTTGATAGTATAAATCTCTTATGGTAAATTCATATTTCATATTAATTTTATGGCTGGTTTTTTGATTACGCCTAACGTTCAGTATATGAAACGTAGCGTGTAAAAAGGCGCTAACTTTTCAGAATAACACAAGCCGAATTTTTAAATTTTACTATTTATCTTTTTTATTGGAAATCGTCAAATTTAAAAATTTGGCGACTTTCCAAAAGTGCCCAAACCTTAGTGTTAATAATGACTTGCGCTATTTTTTATATACATTGTTATGTGGCGTTTTTTAAGTCACTTTTCAAACCTAAATTTGCCAATATCAAACGTAAAGCAATTTTTCTTAAACAGAAAATTTGAGATTTCAAATCTTTTTCACTTATCGA
Source organism: uncultured Kordia sp. (assembly GCF_947496985.1). Classification (GTDB taxonomy): domain Bacteria; phylum Bacteroidota; class Bacteroidia; order Flavobacteriales; family Flavobacteriaceae; genus Kordia. The sequence goes on along the minus strand of NZ_CANMEZ010000019.1, from coordinate 5,725 downwards.
ATTTACACTTCCGTGTGTTAATTTATCTCGTGTTTTTTTTAGCTTATTAAATGAATATCCTAAATCTAATGGATTTATGTCATTTAATTTTAAAGTCTCTTCTAAAGGACTTTTTAAAGGCTTTATCTCGATTTTATTGATAAGACCATTCCATTTATCTTTTAGTAAGTCTATATCTTCTTTTTGCTTTAAAGACGATGAAATCAACTCAAATGCTTTTCTAAAGTTATCTTCTTTTGATTCTTTAAATATAAATTTTTCAATTTGTTGTTTGATGTTGAAAATCTCAATTATATTAAAAAGTAATAAAAATGAAGCGGTTAAATCTACTTCTCTTGAATGTAAATAATTATCTATTGCTTTATCGAATTGCTTTTCTTTCGTGAGATAATTAGAATACCAATCTGTTTTTAAAATTTTCTCAATTCGGCAGTTTTCTTCTAAATGATAAAAAACAGTCGAAAAGTCGGATACAAATGTTTTGTTGTTTGGTGAAGTGTCTCTATAAATAAAAATCTGCTCTTCTGTTCTGTAGGTTAACTTTTCGAATATTACTCTAATTCCGAAACAGAAAGATAAAAAGCTACATATTATCTCAAGAGACCTTTTGGTTTGTTCAAAACCTAAATCGACAAAATTATAGTTTATAGTCGGAATTTTTTTTACAGTAAATTGTTCACTTCCTCGTTTTTCATTGTTTGTAAATTCTAATTCTGGTCTAAAAGATATTTCTTTCGCGTCATAGAAGTCTTTCATTCCATTCATTCGGGAAATGGAAAAATCATTTTTGTCTTTTAAATTAGTAAAAAAAGAGTAAAATGAATTAACAATTTTTAACCCATTTTTATTCAAGAATGCTTTTCCTTCATTTACAAATTCCTTGTGTTTATTAGGAAATATTAAAGCTATTTTACTTACATAAATAGTGAAGTAAGTATTTTGGATATCGCTCTGAAACGATTGTGTTTTGTAGATTCTACTTTTGTCTAAAAAAAGCGCAACCTCTGTCCCAGTAATTTCAAAATTATCTTCAAAAAGTCCGTGAGAACCTTTTGATATCATAAAATTCCTGTCAATTTGAGAACCGACTTCATTGTCTATTATTTGAAAATACATTTCTTTGTCAGTAACAAATAAATGAGCGTGGTATGTTTCGGATGAAATTTTTTTATCCTTAAACTTTAATTCTATGCAGAAATATTCTTTCACTCACGATGTTTTTTTCAAATGCCACATAACGTGTTTGTGTATGATTAGTGGCGTGTTTAAGCACCTAATTTAGCAAATAAAAACCGATTAGAAAATCTGCGAGGATTTTCGTAAGTAGGCGAGTACTAGCCATTAATTATACACGGTGTTGTATGCTGGCTTTTATATTTCATTAATGTATTCAAATAAATTTTTCTGCACAAAATAGTATCCATTAATCCTTCCAGTATCATGAATAAAATCAAAAAAAATATCTTCGTCAAACTCTCCTATATCTTTTGCACCCAATAATGTATTGTAATTAACTTTTAATACCGTTAGGATGCTGTTATTTACACCTTTTTCCGAATATCTTTTTCGAAGCTTCAGTAGTTCAATAAAATTTTCAATTGAATCATTAGAGTTTTTGACAATAGTAATTTCACCTTTATCAAATTCAAATTTTAAATGATCGCCAATTTGAGTTGTATATTGATTTAAAATTGGGTTTCTTATTTCTTCACCTTTACCTGAACCAGACACATTACAAGAAGTGCAGGATGGTATAAGATTTGAATAATTACAAGATAAAAAGGGGAATTTGCTTTTTGGTAAAAAATGTTCTATCCAAGCATTTCTTTCATTAGATATAGTATCTGAATCACAATAAGGGCAAACATAAATTTTATTCTCATCCTTAAAGTTAGTTTTAAACATACCTCTTGTATATACTTTTCCAACGAGGTCTGTCCATATCCAACTAACTCCAAAAAACTTGTCATAAAAATAGTCTTTAAATATTTTTACTAAACAATTAGGATGCACTTCAGGAACTATATTGTAGTTGTTTTTAATTGCCTCATTGTTTTGATGAATATAGATATCAAATTGAGTCTCTAAAATATTTGTGTCGAGTTTTATTATATCTTTAATTAGAGGTTTTATTCTATCACTTCCACTCTTGTTTATATTTAATAGTCGACTATCCAGATTAGCATCATCGGTGAATTTTGATTCTAAAAAATTCTCAATCTCCAAATCATCATCTTTTGTTCCACTTTTTGATAACTCAATAAACAACATGAACATGCTATTAATTATATCCACATATCTGCTTAAAATTGGTCTATTTATTTCGTTAGTAACTTTCCACATATTCAACTAACTCTTTTCTCTAATTTTTTTATAAATAAGATATTTATATATTGAATTTCCAATTTTCTCATAATCGATTTTTAATTCATCAACATTCTTTTCAGATAAGGTAGATAGAAAATCTTCTTCAATTTTATTAGACCTGAAATCTTCACCGTAAAGTATTCTAAAAAGTTCTTCATAAGAAGCTAAAAATGTGTTTTCAGATATCTTATTTTCTGATCCATTATCTAGGTATATAATATTTGATTGTTGGACAGAATTAATTATTGAGTAATTATGAGTTGCAATCAATAAATGTGAATTATAACCAGAAAGAAGTACTTCAAATAATGTTGTTAATTGTCTATTCCAAACTGGATCTAAATGAAGTTCTGGTTCTTCAATTATTATTATAGAATCTTGTTCAATAGCATTTAGAATTGATAATGATCTTAATAGTAACATTTTTTCTCCAGAACTCATATTACCCAATGATATCAGCCTTCCATTTCTTTCGAATTCAATATCGTTTAAATAATCATATTTTTTTATAAACGAAGATTCTGATAACCTAAGCCATTTTTTTTTAACGGTTTCCCAATCTGAATCTCTAAATAAAACTCTATTGGTAAACTTAAGGTCAAATAAATCTAATAATTCTTTAAGCTCATTGGATTTTTTGAAGTATAGATTTACAAATCGAAAAATTCCAAGAGAAATAGAACCTAAATCATAATGGTTATTGCCATAAATATCTGTAATTGATTGTACATCAACTATTTCATCTCCTATGTAGTTAGACGGTCTTGAAATTGGATATTCACCATGAATTGAAAAGGTAGAAGTTACAACTTTAAATGGAAGATATTCACGTAAATCTTTATAAGTGATGTATGGTTTGTCATTGTTGATTAATGAAAAATGCTCTTGACGAGCATTCTTTTTTGGTAGTAATTGAATTTGGTCATAGATGCCTTCTACTGATACTGTAATTAAGTTGTTAAGATGTTTGATGCATATTTCTACTTCTTTTATTGTCCAATTTGTAGTATATACAATTTCAAAGTCGGCAGGTATTTTAGAGCCATACCTCTCAATATTATGAAATAAAGCAGAGATTAAACTCATTAAAGTAGTTTTTCCACTACCATTTCTACCAACTAAAACAGAAACGTGTAAGTTCTCAAAGTGAGAGTCAGAAACGATATCAGATGAAAAAGAAAAACTATCGTCCTTTTTAAACTGCTTGTAATCATTAAAAAAAGTTAGTTGTTTAATTTTCATATTTTATTTCAGCTTGCGTACAACGTTTAGTATATGGCAAGTAGGGCAGTAAAAAGAGATAAACTTTCGGGTTTGCACTGAGCCAAAACGTTGTATTTTGTTTTTAATTTATTCATTCTTAAAAGCCAAATCAACGATTTGGCGGTGATTGTAAATAAGCACTGAACCTACCTAAACTGCCGAACGCCCTATTTGCTATATACAGTGTTAGAATACGTTTTACTTATTCATTGCTTTTTTATAAGCTATTCCTAAGCCAAGTTCTTCTATGTTTACTCCGCTGCCAGCAATATCATTTAGATTCATTGTTTCAATTTTCATCTCATACTGATCTGTTTGAATTCTTGCGATTTTAAATTCGAATCTATAACCTAATGACGCAAGAAGTTTACACAAAGTATATCTATTTTTAGGAGTTGATTTGGCCCCAAATATTACAGCTTTTAATGATGTTTTCTTAAACTTTAAAGAACCTTGTCTTGGAGCAGTAATTCTTACTTCGTTTTCATATTCCCATTTTGCAGACTTTGTATGAAGTAATTTTTGCTTAACGTTTTCCAAATCAATTTTGTTTTTGCAAAATAAATCAATTGGAGCATTCGTATACTCAACATTCGTGTATGAGAAGTTTATATCTTCATCATAACTGAAAATATCTTCCTTTTTATCATTTGCAACTTCAAATTCAAAACATACACCAGTATGATTATTACCATAATGACCCCACATAACAGGACAATCATTTTTTAAACTACCACAGGTAACACCAATATTATTAAGGTCTATCAGTAAAAATACAATGTCCTTAAACATATATTTTTGTAATTGCAAATAGTTGATTTTTGATGCTTTGTCAAATATATTATCCTGATTGTAAAATGAAAAAATTCGAATTAAACTATCATCACTAGATTCATTAGATGAACTAAAGAGTTCCCCCTGTTCCATTATCAGTTCTAATATATTTTCATATTGATAGTTTTGAGATTTCAACTTTTCATCGAAATAGAGAATCTTCTGAATAGCCACTTTGTGTCTATTTATTTCATCTTTAATTTCCCGAAATAGTTTTTCGCCTTTTTCTTTATCTTCAGTTATTTGAAAAATTGGCCTTGAATCAAAAGGATCATTAAAGTTTCTTGAATCAGCAAAGAATATATCATTATTAATTAAGGTGCTAAAAAGCCATTCGTTAATAGTGAAGTACTTATAAATTCGAGAATTATCTTTTGTCATTTTATTGTTTTAGGGTATGTACTCTAACGTTTTGTATAAGATTAGTTGCGTGGTTTAAACACTAAAGTTAGCAAATAAATCACAGATAGAAAGTCCTCGCGGACTTTCGTAAGTAAGCTGTTACCAGCAATTAATTTTATACGGTGTTAGCTAACGTATTTTTGTCAGTATTTTGTTGTTTATTATAGTCGAACCTTTATCTGTTTTGTAACTTTTATCAACGAATAAAGTATCATTTCCGATTTTTAAAATTTTCCATAAATACTCTTTTCGATTTTTAGAATGATTTAAAGAAAAGGTCAAGTATTTATTCGTTTTGTCAAAATTCAATTCAGATTTTTGGTTAATCGAATCTTTAATATTCATTAGAATATCATTTTTATTAATTGTATAATTTAATTCTGTATTTTCTACCCAATTTCCAATTATATCGTTTAGTTCATACTTTTTTTTATTCCTTTTTAAGAGTAGAGTGTCTTTCTGTTTATCTTCTATGATAATGTAGTTATAGGTTTCTGAATTAGAAGATTGAATTATAGCAGAATAATTTCCCATAAACAGTCTTGAAATTGAGTCATTTTTTCTTTCAATTCTATATTTATCTACAGTTAATTTTAATCCATAAATTATATAAATTGAATCTAAAAATTCAATGTCTTTATCAAAACTTGAATTAACTATTTTGAAAGACTTTCCAGTCAACTCTTTGTTAAAATCAATAGTATTCTGTTTTTTTTGACAACTAATAATTGTTGAAATCAGAATTAATATTAGTATTGACTTGGTTGTTTTCATATGTTAGCTAACGTGTTCGTGTATGATTAGTTGCGTTTGCTAGAACTAAGTTAGTAAAAGAAAACGAACCAGAGGAAAATCCGTA
>NZ_CANMEZ010000018.1 GCF_947496985.1 uncultured Kordia sp. | reverse complement strand
TTGATTGTCTATATTGTTTTTTGAATCAGCATTTACATTTAAAGCAGTTGTACTTCGAGCGCCTCAGTCCGCTACTTATTCATTGTATAGGTAATATTGATTGTCTATATTGTTTTTTGAATCAGCATTTACATTTAAAGCAGTAGTACTTCGAGCGCCTCAGTCTGCTACTTGTTCATTGTATAGGGAGTATTGATTGTCTATATTGTTTTTTGAATCAGCATTTACATTTAAAGTAGTTGTACTTCGAGCGCCTCAGTCCGCTACTAGTTCATTGTATAGGTAATATTGATTCTCTATATTGTTTTTTATTCTTTGAATCAGCATTTACATTTAAAGTAGTTGTACTTCGAGCGCCTCAGTCCGCCACTTGTTTCTTATGATGTATCACATATAATACCTCAGTCCAATGTTTGTTACTAGATTTAAAATATAAAATTTCGATTTCGCTTAGTTTTTATTGGTTTTACCAACACCTAATATTAACAGACATTTATACATGCTGCTATTTGCAGTGTTAAAAAGGAAATAGTATCTTCGAGTATATTATAAAACCGAAAATAGATGGACGAATTCAGACAAATAGTACCTGTAAGTGCTTTGGATCAAGATAACAAAGTAGCATTTTACAAAAAAACATATACAAACTTAGCTTTTGCAATATTACTCTTCATTGTAATGGAGTATTTATTACTGCAAGTAGATTTTATTGTGAACCTGTCAATACAACTGATACAGAGTTGGGCATGGTTACTAGTATTAGGCGGCTTTATGCTAGCGAGTAACTATGTAGAGCGCATGGCGGCATCTTCTAAAGATAAAAACACACATTACTTAGCGTTATTTGTATATGTGTTTTTTGAAGCCTTAATATTTGTGCCGTTAATATACTTAGCTATTCAATATTCAGGAGCATTAGAGAAAGATATATTATCGCAAGCAGCTGTAATGACATTAGCTTTATTTACAGGGATTTCAGCAGTTGTATTTCTTACTAAAAAAGACTTTTCATTTTTAAAATCGGTCATTACAATGGGAGGCTTCATTGCTATAGGATTGATTCTAGCAGCCTATATAGGCGGAATACATTTAGGTTTATGGTTTTGTGTTGCAATGGTGATTTTAGCAGCAGGATCTATATTATACCAAACCTCTAACATGGTACACAAGTACGAAGAAGACCAATATGTAGCAGCCTCTTTAGGGTTATTTGCTTCATTAATGTTACTATTTTGGTACGTTTTAAGTATGTTTATGAGTGAATAAATAAAACCAAATTCTAGATATAAAAAACCGCTTTGCAACAATGTAAAGGGGTTTTTTTGTGGTTTCGAGTGCCTCAACCACAAAAAGTAACAAGTGTCTAAGTTATCAAAAGATGTTATTTGTTGATTGTTTTTTGATATAACACCTAGTATTCTATATGTATAATTATTATTCGTTATTAAAAGCGATAGTGTGTCTAAGATTAAGTCTTTATCAAATGTTTTATCATTCGCTGTCTGGCTTTACCTTGTGCTAGCTGAATACTCTTAGCATAGTCTTCGTCCGATAACGCTCTATTTATAATCTCTCCATTTTTGTATACAATCCACCAATACTTTGATTCTTGTACATATTGTGCAATCAACCGATAGCCATCATCTGTAATTACTTCTTTAAATTTTTTATTTCCTTTCCAACGCATGATTTAGGGGAATTAGCATTTTTAATATTGTAAAAATACTAAAAACAACAATTAACATATTTACTTTTCGATTAATTGCAGTTTGTCATAGATAAAATAAATGCCTTAGTACTAAGACCTAGTAACCAAGTTGGGAGAATTGAGAATTTAGTATTGAGAAGTTTTAAGGTAACTAGAAGTTCTTAAATAACGAAATACTAGCACCTGTCACATTGAGCTTAGTTGAAATGTGATCCTTTCCACATTGAGCCTAGTCGAAATGTGATCTTTCTCACATTGAGCTTAGTCGAAATGTGATCCTTCCCACATTGAGCCTAGTTGAAATGTGATCCTTCCCACATTGAGCCCAGTCGAAATGCAACTTCCCGTAAGAAAACCCATAAACTCCTACGGATGTTTTGCCTGAATTTCACTCGTTTTATCACTATTCATAGGAATTGTTTTTGAAAAAATACTGAGATTCATCCTATGAAACACAATTGCAGTGCGCATCTGTACTCAAAAGTTTTCGTGTTGCACGGCTGCGAGAACATTTCCAACACGTCGGAAAGCTTACTGCATTGCTGCGAGAGCGTTTCTAACGTGTCGGAAAGCTTCCTGCACGTCTGCGAGAACGTTTCTAACGCGTCGGAAAGCTTCCTGCAGGTCTGCGAGACGCTTCCAAACGCGTCGGAAAGCTCCCTGCATTGCTGCGAGAAGGTTTCAAACGGTGTTTTATTGCGAATTATGCAATGAAATACTAAAAAGTGAACAAAAAATTATGAATTATTTAAAATTGATGAATTATGGAAACACCCGTTTATTCTCGCTACAGAAATAGCGAACTATTACAATACATGAAAGATGTATTAGAATTGGTCAACGCAAATGATGTTGACGTATTACAACTTACCACACAACGTGATGCCTTGGCGACACTCATTGCACAAATGGACAATTTGTTTCAACAGGAACAAAGTAGCGGCATTACACAAGAACTTATTGATTTAGACGACAGACGTGACAAAGCGTTTATAGGAATCAAAGCTACTTTGGAAGCAAACCAATATCATTTTGATGAAACGGTAAAAGACGCAGCTGCTAGTTTGTTATATAACATGAACAGCTACGGTACTAACATTCCACGAATGAATTACCAAGCAGAAACAGCCGTGATTGACAGCATGTTGTCCGAATGGGAAACAGAAACAGTACTGATTGCTGCTATTGCAACCTTAGGTTTGGGTGGTTGGATTGCTGAACTAAAAATAGCCAATCAAGTTTTTAACGATCGGTATTTGGCGCGTATCTCTGAATCGGCAGCCAATCCAGCTACAAGTTTTACAGCGATCCGTGATGTTGTGATTAGTACCTATCGTGAACTTACCGCACATGTACAAGCGCATGCTACTTTAGGAAGCAACGCCACGCATCAAGAATTGGTAAACGAAATCAGTGTTTTGGCAAAGCAGTACAACCAAACTATTAGTGTACGTATAAACTCGTCATCGGAAGACGAATCGTTACCAAATACTGATGATGTAGAAATTCAAGAAGAAGCTTCACAAGTGTAGGTTCATTATAACGTATGTAGTGAGTATAAAAACCATCCGAATAGTATAACAGCTATTTGGATGGTTTTTGTTTTGTTGGAATGTGGTTTTCCGTAACACAAGTTTGTCAATAAAATGTACTATTGTAAGAATTAATCTTACAAAGAATAGAAGATACTTGCCAAAAATTAGTATTTTTATTTTCAAAGTAAGAAACCACTAAAAACCTTGAATAAAAAACAACTTTCAGAACGAGATATTTGCACAAAGTTTATAAACCCAGCCATAAAAAAAGCAGGTTGGGATATGATCACCCAAGTACGAGAAGAAGTATCTTTTACTGATGGGCGAATCATTGTACAAGGTAAGCTATACGCGAGAGGGAAAAGAAAAAGAGCTGATTATATATTATACTATAAACCCAATGTTCCAATAGCTATCATAGAAGCAAAAGACAATAAAAAACCTGTTGGACACGGAATGCAGCAAGGTTTAGAATATGCTAAAATGCTACAAATTCCTTTTGTATTTACTTCCAATGGAGATTCTTTTGTATTTCATGATCGAACAAAGACAGAAGGTGAAATTGAGAAAGAAATTGGTTTAGATGAATTTCCATCTCCTCAAGAACTATGGAATATCTATCTCAATACACAAGAATTAACAACAGAAAGTGCGAAACATATTGTTGAGCAAGATTATTACGTAGATGAAAGTGATATGTCTCCTCGATACTATCAACAAAATGCTGTCAATAGAACGTTGGAAGCCATAGCCAAAGGTCAAAACCGTATTATTTTAGTTATGGCAACTGGGACAGGAAAAACCTATACTGCCTTTAATATCATTTGGAGATTATTCAAATCAAAAGTTAAAAAGAGAATTTTATTTTTAGCAGATAGAAATGCATTACTAGAACAAACGAAGAATGGAGACTTTTCTCCTTTGGGGCAAGATATCATGCATATTATCAAAAACAGAAAAATAGATAAATCATATCAAATATATTTTGCACTATACCAAGGCTTAACAAGTACTGAGGAATCTAAAAATGCATACAAAGAATTCAGTAGAGACTTTTTTGATTTAGTAGTAATTGATGAGTGTCACAGAGGGAGTGCCTCAGAAGCTTCTGCTTGGCGAGAAGTGTTAGATTACTTTTCTTCAGCAACACAAATTGGACTTACCGCAACACCTAAAGAAACCAAAGACGTTTCTAATATGGAATATTTTGGCGAGCCTGTATATACCTATTCATTAAAACAAGGGATTTCAGATGGTTTCTTAGCTCCTTACAAAGTCGTGCGTATTTCTACAACTATTGATGAAGGTTGGCGACCAACGAAAGGAATGCTAGATAAATATGGAAATGAAATTCAAGACCGTATTTATAACCTAAAAGATTATGATCGGAATCTAGCCATAGATGAGCGTACTATACTAATTGCAAAAAAGATTACACAATTTTTAAAAGCAACCGATCGTTTTGCTAAAACTATTGTTTTCTGTGTAGATATAGATCATGCGAATAGAATGCGTCAAGCATTGATTAATGAAAATGCTGATTTGGTTTCTGAATATCCTAATTACATTGTGAAGATTACAGGAGATGATGAAGTTGGTAAAATGGAATTAAGCAATTTTAAAGATGTTGGAGAGCCAATTCCAACCATTGCTACAACTTCCAAAATGCTAACAACAGGGATAGATACCAAAATGGTAAAACTGATTGTGTTAGATGCCAATATTGGTTCTATGACAGAGTTTAAACAAATCATTGGTAGAGGAACGCGTATCAGGGAAGCAGATGGAAAAGTGTTTTTTACCATTATGGATTTTAGAAAGGCAACCAATCTTTTTGCTGATCCTGATTTTGATGGCGATCCTGTTCAAATATATGAACCTGCAACCGAAGAAGATGAGGTTGTGCCTCCAATTAATGACGATATACCAATGGAAGAAGGAGAAGAACCAATTCCAGAAGGTGATTTTATAGATCCGGATGTTTCCATTGATGTAAATGAAAGTGAACCAAAAAAATACTATGTAAACAATATTCCTGTGGGTGTTGCCAATGAACGAGTTCAGTACTATGGTGAAGATGGAAAACTAATTACGGAATCTTTAAAAGATTATACCCGAAAAAATATATTAAACGAATACAGTTCTTTAGATGATTTCATTCAAAAGTGGAATACTACTGCAAAAAAAGAAGAATTATACCAAGAGTTGGCGGAACACGGAATATTAGTAGACGCATTAAAAGAAGAAATAGGTAAAGATTTAGATGTTTTTGATTTAATTTGCCACATCGCTTTTGACCAACCACCATTAACCAGAAAAGAAAGAGCAAACAATGTACGCAAGCGAAACTACTTTGCTAAATATGGAGAAACTGCGCAAAAAGTGATTGAAGGTTTATTGACTAAATACGAAAATGAAGGTATTTCTGCCATTGAAGATAAAAGTGTGATTAAAATACAACCACTCAATCAAATAGGATTACCAATGGAAATACTAAGAGCTTTTGGAAAACCAAAAGACTTTGAAAAGGCAGTGAAAGAATTAGAAAACGAAATATATAAAAATAACATCGCTTAATGAGCAATATAACATCAATAATAAAGTCTATTAGAGACATCATGCGGAAGGATGCTGGTGTAGATGGAGATGCACAACGTATATCACAAATGGTTTGGATGCTGTTTATGAAAATCTTTGCAGACAAAGAAGAAGAATGGGAATATACGTTGGATAATTATAAAAGTCCTATTGAAGCTAAATTCAAATGGGATAGTTGGGCAGCTGATGATGAAGGATTAACAGGTGATGAATTGATGGAATTTATCAATACAGAGCTTTTTCCTGCGTTAAAAAGTATTGATACTTCTAAAACGGAACAAGCAAAAATTATAAAAGCTGTTTTTGAAGACACTTACAATTACATGAAAAACGGAACACTATTCCGCCAAGTAATTAACGAAATTCATAAAATTGATTTCAACAGTAGTGAAGACCGACATACGTTTAATGATATTTACGAAACCATTTTAAAAGAACTCCAATCTGCGGGTTCTTCAGGTGAATATTACACGCCTAGAGCCGTTACACAATTTATTGTAGATATGGTAAACCCGCAATTGGGAGAAAGTGTGCTCGATCCTGCATGTGGTACAGGAGGATTCTTAACTTGTTCCATTGACCATGTTCGAAAACAAGTAAACAACCCAAAAGCAACGCAAACTTTACAAAAATCAATAAGAGGAGTTGAAAAAAAGCCTTTGCCACATTTACTCTGTACTACCAATTTAATGTTACATGGTTTTGACCAACCTGCGGTAAGTAGAGGAAACATGTTGACCAAATCATACAGTGATTATGGAGCAAAAGATCAAGTACACGTCGTACTTTCCAATCCGCCATTTGGAGGAACAGAAGAAGATGGAACAGAAAAAAACTTTCCTAAAAAGTTTCAAACCAAAGAAACTGCTGACTTATTCTTAGCACTCATTATCAAAGTATTAAAGAAGAATGGACGTGCAGGCGTGGTATTGCCAGATGGCACCTTGTTTGGCGAAGGTGTAAAAACAAGAATAAAAGAAGAACTACTCAGCAAATGTAACTTACATACCATTATTCGTTTGCCCAATGGCGTTTTTAACCCGTATACAAGTATAAAAACCAATTTACTATTCTTTGATAAAGGAAAACCGACCAAAGAAACTTGGTATTATGAAATGCCATATCCGGAAGGTTTGAAGAATTTCACACGATCAAGACCAATTAACATTAATGATTTCAAGATATTAAAAGATTGGTGGGTTAAGAGAACCGAAAACAAACATGCTTGGAAAGTTTCAGTAAAAGAAATTAAAGCGTCTAACTACAATTTAGATATTAAAAACCCTTTTATAAATGAAGCAGAGAAAGTCTTTACTACAAATGAAATCATTGAAAAATTAACATCTAATCTCGATAGGTCAAAAGAGTTGATTCTAAAAATTCAAAAAGAATTAACATGAATAAAGAGAAAGTAAAAATAAGTTCATTTTTATCGGAAAGGAAAGATCGTTTTAAACCTGATGTTGCAAACAAACTAGGCTTAAAAAGAGTTCATAAGATTGATTTTTCTGGTAACATTCATTTAGTTGAGCACAAACCTACTAGGACAAATATGATTCTAGTAAAAAATGGAGACTTACTTATTTCGGGTATTAATGCAGAAAAAGGTGGTGTTGCTATTTATGAATTTAGTGAAGATGCTATTGCAACAATTCATTATTCATCTTATACTTATGACGAAACTAAAATCAACATTGATTATCTAAAATGGTTTTTAAAAAGTAATGCTTTTAAACAAATTTTAATTGATCAAGCAGGAAGTGGTATTAAAAGCGAGTTGAAACCTAAAAGGTTTTTACCTTTAGAAATTAATTTACCTTCATTAAGTGAGCAGATTGTAATTCTAGAAAACCTAAATTCTATTAATTCTGAAGCAGAAGAGCTTGAAAGTCTAATACTTGAAAATGAAGTCTTTTTATCTAAACTCCGTCAATCCATCTTACAAGATGCTGTGCAAGGAAAACTAACTAAAGAATGGCGAGCAAGAAAACCAACTGTTGAACCAGCCAATAAATTACTCAAAAAAATAAAAATAGAAAAGGAACAACTTATAAAAGAAAAGAAAATAAAAAAAGAAAAACCCTTACCTCCAATTTCTAAAGAAGAAATTCCTTTTGAAATTCCTAAGAGTTGGAGTTTTTGCAGAATGGGTTCAGTTTCAGATATACAAAGAGGTTCTTCTCCAAGACCAAAAGGAGATCCGAGATACTTTTCTAATGTGAAAACAAATAATCATTGGATTTCAATTAAAGATATATCAAAATATTCAGAAAATAATAGGCTTCTTAATACAAATGAATTTTTAACCGATTTGGGAACTAAATATAGTAGATATGTTGATAAAGGAGAGTTAATTGTTGCTGTGAGTGGTTCTACAACAGGTAAAAGTTGTTTAACAGGAATTGAAGGTTATATTTATGATGGTTTAGCTCTTATTAGGATAATAAATAGTATTAATTCTGAATTCTTATTGTTTTATATGCTCCAATTATATAATCATATGAACGATTCAAAATTTGGCGCAGCATTTCCAAATATCAATACTCAGTTTTTAAAAGAAATGATATTTCAACTGCCTCCAGTTGAAGAACAAATAGTAATTGTAGAAAAAGTAACTCAATTATTAGCATATTGTGATGTATTGGAACAAGAAATAATAACAAGTAAAACTAATGCTGAAAAGCTCATGCAGTCTGTGTTGAGTAAGTTGTTAGGAGAAGGAAACAATGTTTTGGTAAATAAACCAACTACAAAAAAACAAGAGAAAAAGCCTTCAAGAACAATAAAATATAATAGTAAGACGATACTTATGGATTTAGTAAAACTATTACAAGAAAATGGTAAACTGCATGCAGAAGACCTTTGGAAAATGTCTAAATATCCAAATGATATTGATGCATTTTATGCAGAGTTAAAAAGACAAATTGAGGAAGAAGAAGCTATAAAGGAAAGTGAAGAAAAAGGATATTTAGAATTAGCATGAGAATAGATAAAGTATATATTGACAACTTCAAGAATTTGAATGACTTTTTCATAGATATTAATGAAACGAAGTTACATACCATACTTATTGGTCAAAATGCGGCTGGTAAATCTAATTTCATAGAGGCATTAGTACTTATCTTTAGAGATTTAGATTTAGAGAACGAAACAGAATTTAATTATGAAATTGAGTATAGGTGTAGTGGTAACTTTATTAAGGCAATTGGAGGAAAAAGTATAAGGGGTAAGTATCAGTTATACTTAGGAAAGTTGTTAGATGATGGAACAGTTGTATATCCTAGAACAGTATTATCTAAAAAGAAGTTTAAGGCAAATAAAGATGAGTATTTGCCTAAACATGTATTTTCTTATTATTCAGGAATAAGTAATCGTTTGTTAGAACATTTCGACAAGCATCAAATTCGTTTTCGTAATGATTTATTAAAAGGAATTGATCATCCAATCAGAAAGTTATTTTATACTAGGCATATCCATAGTCATTTTGTATTAATGGCATTTTTCTCTTTTAGTGATTCCAAGATTCAGGAATTTTTAGAAGAATTTTTAGATATTGTAGGACTAGAATCAGTATTGTTTGTTTTTAAAGAACCAAATTGGAAACGTAATAATGACTCTAAGGATTTTTGGGGAGCAGGAGGATTGGTTCGTAAATTCCTTGAGGATCTCTGGGCAATTTCTATGGCTCCAATTGTAACAACCGAGTCTGTAAGACTTGATTTCGTAAAAAAAACAAGCCAACAGCAATTGTATTTATATATCTCTAATTTAGAGAAGTTACAAAATTTGGCTAACCGATATTCAAATCATTCATTGTTTTTTAAAACACTAGAAAGTACTTATGTTTCTGATTTGATTGAAGAAGTCAGAATAAAAGTGAGAAAGCGTAATACAGATGGTACCATTACATTTAAGGAATTATCTGAAGGGGAGCAACAACTATTAACAGTCTTAGGATTAATTCGCTTTACGAAAGAAAATGAATCACTTTTTCTATTGGATGAACCCGATACGCATTTAAATCCGCTTTGGAAATGGAAATATATGAGCATGTTGGAGGATCTAGTAGATGAAAACGATAATTCTCAAATAATAATGACAACTCATGATCCATTGGTAATAGGCGGATTAACTAAAGAAGAAATTCGTGTTTTTCAGTCTGTAAAAAAAATAGATGATAAAGGCAAAGAATATCAAAAAGTAGAAGCTTTTCAACCTGATTTTGATCCACAAGGATTAGGAGTCGCAGGAATTCTTACAAGCGAATTTTTTAATTTGCCTAGTAGCCTTGACTTAAAAACTGAAGCAAAAATAGTTAGACAATATGAGTTGTTATCAAAGGAAAGACATGGAGAGTTAACAGAGTTTGAAGTAAAAGAATTATTTGCATTAAATGATTATTTGAATGAAATTGGTTTTAATCAAACCTCTATAGATCCTTTATATGACAAGTTTATTGATGAATTACTAAACATTCCAGACTTTACTTACAACCCTAAATCAGAAGAAGAAAAGGTAAAACATGATGAAATTATTAAGTCTGTTTTGAAAAAAATTACTTCGAAATAATGAGATACGTAGATTTATCAAAAATATCGATCCCCAAAGCTTGGCTTACAAAAGCACAAAAATTGCAAAAAGAGCTAATAGGAATTAAAGAAATTAAGGACAAATTAAATCATATAGATAAAAATCAAATATGGAATGATAAGTCTTTAGTCAAAGTATTAAGTGATGCGATGGATGGAAAATGCTGGTATTCAGAAGCAAAAGATTTAATGTCTGACAGAGATGTTGACCATTATAGACCAAAAAAAGAAGCAAAATGTATTCATAGAAAAAAAAGAGATGGTTATTGGTTTTTAGCTTACGATTGGGAAAATTATCGATTTAGTAGTATATATAGTAATCGACTAAGAAAAGATAAATTTACAAAAGAGAATGTTTCATTTGGTAAAGGCTCATATTTTCCATTAAAAGCTAGCTCTACGGTTGCATTGACGAAAAAGCAAACCGAAGATGAAAGCCCGTATTTATTAGATCCCACTAAAAAATATGATGCTTCACTAATATCATTTAACGGATTTGGTAATGTGGTACCTTCCGTTCCTAAAAGTTTTATTTGGGATGTATTGAGAGTAGAATCATCAATTAAATACTATCATCTAAATCATTCACCTTTGAAAAAGGCAAGAAAAAAAAGATGGCTAGCATGTCAAATAAAAATAAATCAAATAAAGAAATTATGTTCAGACCCAGATATTTCAAGTAAAGATGAAAATACAGTAGAGACATTAAAAGATGAGTTAATATCTTGGTCTCAAGATACTGAAATCTTATCTGGTGTTGTTTTGGCTTGCCTTGAGAGAAACAAAATGACTTATATATTGACGGTATAATCATCAAAACATGCAAAGACAAGAGTTTAAAACTTGGCTGCTTGAGTATAAGCAATATGATATAAGAACGACAAACACGCGGATAGGTAATTGCAGTACTTTAGAACATGCTTATGGTAATCTTGACGAGCATTATGCAAAGGATAGACTCAGCTCGATTTTAAAATGGCTAAAATACTCCAAACAAGATGAAAGAGCAGGAGCAAAGCCACATCCACCATTACAAATAGAAGGAGATTTTTATACTGGTTTGGCAACTTTACGACAGGCGTTAAATAGATATTCTGAATTTAAATTACAACAAGAAATAAGCGCTGAAAATACAGAAGATAATACTTTAAGTAATGTTTCTATTACAGTAAATTTACCTACGGATAGTAAATCACAAGTACCATCTGAAAATAAAAACACATTACTTTTACTTCCCATCAAAAACTTACGCAATAAAACTTTTGAAATAGGAAGTTATCAAAGAGGTTATAAATGGAGTAAAAAGGAAATACTAGAATTATTAAATGACATACACAGTTATGATGAAAGCAAAGGGCTTTATTGTTTGCAACCGCTTGTTTTAAAACCGCTTAATCAGGAGAAGGAAGAAATAGTCATAGAAAACAACACGTATAATATATTTACAAAAAATGAAGTAGTTGACGGGCAACAACGGACTACCACTTTATTTCTTTTGTTACAATACTTTGTACATAAAGGTTGGATTGAAAAAGAGTATCTATATAACATAGATTTTAAAACAAGGGAGCGAAGTGGAATCTTTTTAAAAGAATACCTTCCTTTAATCTTTGATTTTTCACTTGATGCCATCACTGAAAAAGAACTAAAAGCGCAAGAATACCACGATTTAAAAAGTGTCAACACATTATGGTCAGCTTTTATAAAAGAGTATTCAAATTATAACAATGTTGATGTATATCACTTCTTTGTGGTTACGAGTTATTTTATTCGTTGGATTGAAGTCTTTTTGTCAGAAGAAGCGCAAAGAAAGGAATTTATTTATAAGTTATTGGAGAGCATAAAAGTAATTTGGTACTCATTAGATTCTTCACAAGGAGATAGCCAGATTACCCAAGTGTTTTTAAATAATAATAAAGGGAAGATTGGTTTAACATCTTCAGAATTAATTAAGGCACTTTTTATTTTAGATATTAAAAAAAATGAGACTGTATCTATTAGTAACATACAAATCAATCAGTTTGCTTCAGAATGGGATAGTGTAGAAAAGCAATTACAAGAAGATAACTTTTGGTACTTTATTCAACCAAATGAAGAGAAATACCAAGATGGCACACGAATCGACTATTTATTTGACTTATTACTTGAAAAACCTTCAAAAGCGGATGCTTTCTTTTCCTATCGACATTTTGAAAAAGCATCTAATGATAAAAAAAGTATAATTAAATCATGGGAAAAAGTTATACAGCTTTACTACAAATTACTCAATTGGTATCAAGATTCTGAAATATTTCATTTTGTAGGTTACCTTACCAATTCCAACATTAGAACTGTAGCTAGATTGCTAAGGGATAATAAAGGAAAAACAAAAGAAACACTGAAAAGGGCATTGAAAGATATTATTATCAAAGATTTTAAAAAGAAAGGAAAAACAAAAGAAGGAAAAACGTTTTTAATATACAATACTGATATCTTAGATTATAAAGATTATTACAAAGAAACGCGCAAAGTTCTTCTCCTTTATAATGTCTTCTACTATTTGGATAATATGGCAGGACATAAATTCCCGTTTGAACTGTTTGTGAAAGAAAAATGGAGCATTGAACATATTATCCCTCAAACACCAAAAGATATTGAAGATATTGTTGTGTATATTCAATGGTTTAAAGATATGATAGCTCACGGTGAATTAGAAGTAGATACCGTCATTGAAAAAATAAAAGCGTATAGTTCTGTTGAAGATTTAAAAAAGAATAAAGAATTAAAAGTTGATTTAGACAAAATAATAGATGAAAGTGAAAATGTTACACATAGCTTGAACAATTTAGTATTGTTAGATAGGAATACCAACAGTGCGTTAGGTCATGAATTGTTTAATATGAAACGAAATAGAATATTACAGTTTGCAAAAGATGGACATAATGATAAAGAAAAGCCAGTATTTATTCCTATTGAAACATTAAATGCCTTTAATAAAACATTTAGTAAAAAAGTTAATATTGAAAATTGGACCAAAGAAGATGGCGATAATTATGTAGAAGCAATTAAAGAACGTTTAAAAGAATTTCTTCCATTAATCTAAAAATATTATGAATAATACACTTTGGAATATTTTAGAACAATACGGAATTGAAATTCCTCCGATTCAAAGAGATTATGCTCAAGGAAGAGAAACAGAACATGCAAACAAAGTTCGGAAAAGCTTTTTGGATGCTATATGCAAGGCATTGGAAACTAATAAACCCTTATCATTAGATTTTGTTTATGGAAAAATACATGGATTAAAAAATGAAGAAGAACATAGAAAAAACAAACAAGCAATACAGTCTTTAGTAAATAGTATAAAAGATTATGCGTTGACAGTGGATCTAAGGTTAAAAGATGTTGAAATTGAAGATAAATTTTCTAAAAAATCAGACTTAGAATACTTAATCCCTTTAGATGGTCAGCAAAGATTAACGACTTTGTTTTTAATTCATTGGTACATTGCTAAACGATTGAAGAATGAGGAAAGTTTAGCCGTTTTAAGTAGGTTTCGTTACAAAACCAGAAAAAGCTCTTCCTCATTTTTAAAACTTTTGATAGATAAGGAAGTGTCTTTAAACTTTGATATAGCTGAAGACAAAGAAGAACGGAATTTAAAAAAGAAGAAACTGTATGTTCAAATTACCAATTTAGAGCATTTTTCATCTTCTTGGTTAAATGATCCTACCGTAAGAGCAATGTTGTTAATGATTCAGGATATTCATATTAGACTGCAATCACATACCAATGAACAATTGAACAATTATTGGATCAGTTTAACTGAAAAGCAACTCTTATGGTTTGATTTTTTAAATCTTAAAGATTTTAATTTATCAGACGAACTGTATGTGAAAATGAATGCACGTGGCAAACAATTGTCTTCTTTTGAAAACTTCAAAGCTTGGCTATTCGATTTAATAAAAGAAAAAAAGTTAATAGAAAATACATTATGGGAATCGTATTCAAATAGCTTTGATGTTGAATGGAATGATATTTTTTGGAATCAAAAAGATGAGGATGTTTATAGTATAGACAATGCATATTTTAACTTTTTTAAAATTTTGTTTTTGTATGATAACACTAAAATAGCCGAACTTGACGGAACTAATTTTGATATAGCAACGAAAGAATTTGAAATTATTAATGTAATATTAAATAACAGTTACTTTGACTGGGAATATTTATGTAGTGCTGTATTTGAAAATAATATCAAAAACTATTTACAAGTTTTATCTTATTGTGAAGGTTTCCATATCAGAGATAATGATGACAAATACTTAAAAACGTTTTTTAAGTTTCAATACTCTGTAAAAGATTCGAAGCCAAGCTGGACGAACTTAATTAAAAACTTTATTACACTTTCTTTCATTTCGGTTAAAGCGAAACCGTTAAAAGTATATTCTGATGAAGATTTTATTCATTTAAAAGAATATCATAGAATCTTATTTAATCTTTTTGATAATACAAACATTGAAAATCCTAGATTGTATCAAAATGCTATTGAAGAAATTGAAGAATTAAATACTAAACTCCGCAACTTTGATTATTCCATTACCAATTGGGTAGAAAACTTTGAATACACAACAAAGTCTGTATTTACTGAGAAACAAATATTAGAAGAGATTTTAAAATATAGACTTTTTCCTGATGATGAATGGAAAACAATAATCTTAGAAGCTGAACAGATTACTTATTTTGAAAGACAATTGAATTTTTGGTTTTACAGGGCTCATATATCTTTGGCTAAAGATAAGTTTGATAGTAGCTTACTAAACAATTCAAAAAGTAAAGAGAATTTTAGAAGTACCACGTTAAAAATAAATAAACTTTTTGAGGAAAAAGAAATTAATCGAAAGGGTGATTTTTCTGAACGTATTTTTGAAAGAGCACTACTTTCTAAAAGTGATTATTTGTTAAAAGAAAGGGGTTATTGGTGTTTTGGTAGAGATTTGGGTCGTGATGTAAGTTGGAAGAGGTTATTCTTTAGAGATCGTAATTCTGCCAATACCAATGTAGCATTATTAGAGGTTTTTGAGCTAAACTTTTTAGATGTTAAAAACTCATTTCAATCTTATATAGATGAAAATATTGCTAAATATGAAATTGAGAATTGGAGGTTAGCTTTTGTAACGAATAAAGAATTGTTTAATTATTTAGGAGATTTAAAATATATAAGAGAGATTTCAAATCATGGATGGGTTATTATAATGGGATCATACAAAACTCATATTGGTGCACATTATGAATTATTTAGTTTAGATTTTTATATAAAACACCTTAGAGGAAAAAGTTTTCCTCCTTTTAATAATGTAGATTATCATACAGCACCCAAAAATACAAAAGAAGAAGTTCCCTGTGCTTTTTTAGATTGGGAAACAGATAAGTTTATATATGCATTTGATGTGAAATTTATTTCTGGAGAATATCATTTAGTTTTCTTTGCTAAGCAAGGTATACTTTCAGATGAGATTAGAATTATTCTAATTGGCTTAGGATTTAATGTAGCTTTTGATAGTTATATTAAAAGCGTAATTTTAGAAGAAGATGTAAAACAAGAAATTCATCGTTTAGTTAATACTTTGGGTAAACTCACAAAAGATATTGCTGATGAACTTGAATAATAATATAATAGGACAAATATGATTAGTCCGCAAACTATACAAACATTTCTTCTAAAAATAAATCCAAGAGTCTCAAGAAACATTTAGAACCCAATGCCAAAACCCAAAGGACAAAAAAACACCAAAAACAAAGCCAAGCATACCAAGCTGATGCAACGCAAACTCAACAAAGAACGTGCGGAGAAAGAAGCGACGAAAGCAAGGCTAAAGGCTATTGTGAAAAAACAAACGAGTCTTCGAGTGAGGATGCTGAGTTGAGTCGAAGTACAGACTCCTATAAATCTTAAACCCAAAAAAAGGCCAGAATTTCTTCTGACCTTGAATGAATAGTTCATTTAAAAATTTAGCAGTTTACACATGTCCAACATGTTTTATGAATTCCTCCAGATACAAACTTTGTAACAATAGTGTTTGTCTCAGCTAATAGATGATGAGAGTGTGGATACTTAACACATATAGTTGCTATTGTAACACCATTTGTTCTTCCTCCGGTGATAGTAGATTGTGTTAAATTAGAAACTGAATTTTTGTTTAGACTTAATGATTTTAGGCTTTGTTTTTTCATGTTATAAAAATTAAATATGCTCCTAAATTTTAGAATGCGTATTAGGAATATAGACGCTTTTCTTGTTAAGAGTAGTTTTTTAGTATTCGTTACGAAAAAAAATGAAAAATATGAGTAGTCTTATACTTTTCCGAAGTATAGCAGGAGTTTTTCGTTAAGAATTTTTGAAGCCTTGGAAAAAAATTAGAAAAAATCATGTGATTCTAGTTTTCTGTAAAAGAAAAACTAGAAATGCCTCTGGAAAAGCGCCTTTTCTTGTATTTTATTCTTATAAATCTTAATAAATTAATTTGAAAAACTGACTTAGAGCTCAAGTTAAAAATAAGTAAAGTTTATCTTTATAGTTTGAAATTATATTGTGATGCCCAAAAAAGGAAAACAAAAAAACACCAAAAACAAAGCCAAGCATAACAAGCTGATGCAACGGAAACTCAACAAAGAGCGCGCAGAGAAAGAAGCTACGAAAGCGAGGCTGAAAGCGATTGTTCAAAAAGCGAATGAAGCGAAGAAGGATGAATGTAAGTAGTAGTGAGAAATTAATATTGAGAAATCTCCAGAATAAATTGACAAGCAACAAATTTAAAATGAAAACTTCGACTTCGCTCAGTTTTCGTATTTTCTGCATACCAAAACCTAATCCCTAAAATAATGGAACTTATCGACATCCTAGACGAACACGGAAAACCAACAGGTGAAATTCTTCCGAAGCGAGAAGTACATCGCCACGGACATTTCCATGCATCTACGCATTTGTGGTTATATACTAAAAGTGGAAAAGTAGTTTTGCAATTGCGAGCAGCGATTAAACCTAATTTTCCAAACTGTTGGGACGTTTCTGTGGCAGGACATATAAGTAGTGGAGAAACTGCTTTACAAACCGCCGTACGAGAAGCAGCGGAAGAATTGGGAATAACTGTGCAAGCTGATCAATTACAACACATCGGACGTTTCCGAATTGATTACCAACATGCGGAAGACTATCGCGATCGTGAATTCATAACTATCTTTGCTTGCGAAATTCCAGATAAACCACTAGAAGTCAAACTACAAGACGAAGAAGTCGCAGATGTAACCTTAATGTCACTAGCAAAAGTAGAAGCAGAGCTAGCTGATGCTGAACTTGCCAAAAAATATGTTCCTTTTAATAAAGCGTATGCTGTTGAGGTTTTTGAAAAACTGAATACATTGTTTGATTAGTTTCTTACTCAATCCATTTTCTAAATTCGCTTGTTGCAGCTGCACTTGTAATTAAATGTTGTTTGTAGTTTTTGATTGAAATTGCCAATCTGTCTCCAAAGTAAGGTTCAATTTTTTCGATGAAATTGATGTTTACGATTTCCCCACGATTGATTTGAAAAAACTCTTTCGGATGTAACTCTTTTACCAAATCAGAGAGCTTATAGCGAAATTCATTTTCTTTTCCGTTTTCATCAATCGCAATGCATTTCCCTGAATTAGATAAAATGGCACCCGTATTTTTTGTGCTTAAAATTTTTATTTCTGTTTTGGTTTTTATGATGATGCGTTCTTTGTAATTGTTGTTTAATCCGTGAATGGTTTCTGATATTTTCTTCCAATCAACCTCTTTGTTTTGGAGATTTTCAAACTTTTCCATTGCTTTCAGAAACTTATTATAACTAATGGGTTTTAGTAAATAAGCGATTCCGTTTACATCGAAAGCATCTTGGTAAAAAGTATTGTAGGCGGTTGTGAAAATGATAGGAGACTTTATAATATTGGTTTTCAATAAAGAAAACACATTTCCGTCTAACAATTCAATGTCAGAAAACACTAAATCTACTTGTTCATTGGTTTGAAACCATTTGTCAACTTCTTCTTTGCTTTGTAACGAAGCTACAATTTCGATTTTATCGTTGTATCGCAGTATATGGTCTGAAATAATTTCAATATTTATAGCTTCGTCTTCTATGATGAGTACTTTCATATTTGTGAAATTAAAGGGATTTCAACAATAAATTCGGTATCAGTTTCTGTAAAAATTACGTCTTTGTTATAAGTGAGTTGATATTGACGTTTGAGATACTCATTCCCTGTACCTGTGCCTAAAGTAAAATCTACTTTGTTTAGTTTGTTTTTTATAATGATGCGATCGTTTTCCCGCGAAAGCGAAATGAATAAAGGGTTTTGAACACTTGCTTTGTTATGTTTTATGGCGTTTTCTACACATAATTGTAATGAACACGGAATTACAAATCCGTTAGTGTTTTCTATGTTACTTTTTAATTGGTAGGCATTTCCGAAACGTTTTTCCATCAAATTCATATAATTTTTCAAAAATGAAAGTTCGTCTTTCAATTCGGCTAATTGCTTTTTTCCATGATTTAAATAGTATCGATATACATCAGAAAAATCATCAATAAAATCGTCCATTTGCTCAGGTTTCTTTTTAGCCAATCCTGATAGAATGCTTAAATTGTTGAATAAAAAATGTGGCTCTAAATTCTTTTGTAGCATTTGTGATTGAATAATTGCCTTTTCTTTTTCGGTTTCTTCTAATGCTAATGTGATTTTTTGCGATTGTCTAAAATATAAAAATGCGGAAGTGAGCGCAAAGATGTCAACAAACGCAAAAGCAACTGACAGCATATTTAAAAACCGAGCCATAAAATCATATGTTTGACTGCTAAGTGTTGTCCATAAAATAAAATCGATTATAAGACCTATGCTAATGAATATAAAAAATGATAAAATATAGACCTTTACAAATTTTAAGATTGTATTAGTCGTATCTATTTTCTTAATAAGTCTCCAAGAAACCAATACCGATAATAATGCAACTATAGAGAATATTAAAATAGTTATGTGATGGTAATAACTATAAAAATCAATATCACCTTTGAGTCGTATAAGGTAAAAAATAAAGATTTTAACACTATTGCTTATTAACAATAATGCAATTACGATTAATACTTGTTTTAGATTTATTTTTTGATTGAAAACCTTCACTTTCTTATAATTTTTTAGATTTACAAAATACATTGTTTAGTTTAAAACAAAGCCGTTTAAAGTATTTAATTCTTTAAACAGCTTTGTTATATATTGCTTATTGTTTTGCTCTGTTTTGTTCTGCTTCGTTTCCAGAATTACGTTGCTTCACTTTTATTTTTTTGTTCCCAAAACTATAGTTTAAGCTAAATTTTACACTTCGGGTGTCAAAATAATTATAGTATGTTTGGTCTATTCCATTAGTTTTTGTGTTTACACTAGTTGCTTTTCGCTTTAATATATCGTTGAGAGCTAGGGTACAATTTAGTTTTTTATCTAGTAATGAAAACTTTAAACCTAGATCTAAGCTAACCATTTCTGATACTGAAAAGTACATCAGTTTTTGTGGAGAAGCATAAATAAGTGTAGTTTCTGCTTGTACAGTTTTTGCTTCGTTTAAATGAAATGTATTTCGGTTGTAAAATTGAAAATTCCATTGACTTACTAATTCAGCATCTAAATTAAATCCATCTTTGTATTGCGTGTCCATTTTAGATAAGGTTGCTTGCGTTGTTGTATTCCACCATTTTGTAGGATTGTATATAAAAGTTTCCGTTACTCCATAATTGTAAGCTGTATAAAAATTATCAAATGTTACTACGATTCTTTGTTGTGCTCCATCTTCTGCTTTAATAATGTTGAAATATCCATTGTCTACATAACTTACAAATGCTTTACTGATGAGTTTTCCTTTGTAAATGTGTTTTAATTCTAAATTATCTGAAATTTGTGGTCTTAAAAACGGGTTTCCTTCTTGATATGAAATTGAATTTATATAAAAACGGAACGGATTTAAACGCTCAAAACTAGGACGTTGAATTCTTCTACTATAACTCAAATTAAACATGTTTACGCTACTTGGAGTATACCCTATAAATACAGATGGAAATAGTTTGTTATACGAATTGATATCTGTTTGATTGTTAGTTTTTGAAACTCCTTTTGTTCGTGTATTTTCAAAACGAAGCCCAATTTTTGTTTGCCATTTTTCACCTAAAGGTTTAGACATATCTGCATATACAGCATTGATGTTTTCAGAATACATAAACTCATTGCTTTGTGTAGGATCAAAAATTGGTGTACCTGTAGTGGTATTGTAAAACGCTACATCGCTATCTGTTTTTGTAATGGTGGTTTTAATTCCGTAAGAAAAATTTGCCCATTTGTTTGGATGTACCATATCTATTTTTCCGCTGTAATTTTTAATCTTTTGATTCGTGCTGTTTTCCGCTTCAAAATAACTTTGATTTGTAATAAATTGTTCACTACTAAAATTTCTATTAGAAGAGTTATTGAAATTAAAGTAATCAACATCAATAGATAATTTTCTGCCAAGTGTGTCTAATTTTTGAACGTAATGTGCATTTATAGAGTGATTTTTTCTTGTGGTTTCGGCGTTACCTTCATTAACAGTGTACGTTCCATTACCATCATTCATGCGTGTTACTCCATCATCAGCAATGCCTTTATCTTCAAAAGAACCTGAATATAAAATTCCGATAGTCGCGTTATTTGTTACATTGTAATCCAAACCTAACCTGCCTGAAATCAAATCTTCTTTATTTTTCATATCAAGATTTGTTGCTGTTGAAGCAGATGGGTAAATAATATCAAATTCATTAAACTGTGCTGTATGTCCTATAGTTCGATTAAAGGAGGCAATTAAACTTAACTTGTCTTTATTGTAGTTAAATGTGTTTCCAAAATTAAATAAAGGATATGTTGCTTGTGTGTACGAAGTTCTTATTTGATTGTTCCAGCTATTTTCTTTTGATTTTTTTAGCACAATATTTATAAGTCCACTATTCCCTTCAGCATCATATTTTGATGGAGGTGTTGTAATCACTTCAATGTTTTTAATATCATCAGACGCAATAGTACTTAAATATGCGTTTAATTCACTTCCTGATAGTTGTACAATTCTATCATTAACCATTACACGTACAGTTCCTTTTCCTACAATGGCCAACTTGTCCGTTTCTACATTTACACTTGGAGTGGCTTTTAGGGCATCAACTGCGGTTCCGCCAGTACCTGCAACAGTGTTTTCTACATTAAAAATGAGCCTATCTACTTTTTGCTGAATGAGTTTTTTACGAGCTGTCACCACTACTTCTTGTAGTTGTTGTCCATCTTCTTCTAAAACGATTGTTCCGATAGTAGCTTGTGTTGGATATATTTTTTTAGTGATAAATCCGACAAAACTAATTTCTAAATACACATTTTCCTTTTTTGTTTTTATAGAAAACGCTCCATTTTCATCAGAAATCGTGCCTGTAATTAGTGAATCATCAGTTTTATCTTTCAGTACAATATTTGCAAATGCAATAGGCATATTTTGCTTGTCAATTATTTTTCCTGTAAAATTTTGCCCGAAACTAATTGAACAAATAAAAGCGATTAAGAGTGTTGTAATGGTTTTCATAATAATAGTAATTCAAAAATTAATAACATCCCAAAAGTATCTTGAGGATGCAGTTTTTGAAATAGCTATGAAATGAATTAAGGAAAAAATGAAATGAATTCGGGGAAATAAAAAGGCATTCAATAAAACAATCAAGTTGTGAGTTGTGGGTTGTGTGTTATGAGAAGTTTCAAAGTCTATTTGAGGTTCTTGAATGACAACCGAAAATCCTAAACATCACACTGAGCTTGTCGAAGTGTAGATTCAGACAATAAAACCATAGATTTGGAAAAGAATGCTTTCTCCAATTGCTACAACTTTGTACTATGAATAAAAATAACACAAGTATGAATACAAAAACAGCAATTATCACAGGAGGAAGTCGTGGATTAGGAAGAGACATGGCCATCAATTTAGCACAAAACGGAATCAATATTATCTTTTCGTATCATAGTAATGTAGCAAAAGCAAACGAAGTGATTTCCGAAATAGAAACCTTAGGGCAAAAAGCAATAGCGTTTCCGTTTGACGCGAACAATTATGAAAGTGGACAGGAATTTGTAAAGAAAGCAACAGACTATTTACAACAAGAGAACAATTCGCCCAATTTTGACTTTCTTATCAATAATGCAGGAACAGGAACGTATAATTTGATTGCAGATACAACAGAAGTACAGTTTGATGAAATGATGCATATACATGTTAAGAGTATTTATTTCTTTACGCAAGCAGCATTACCATATTTGAACAATAGCGGACGTATCATTAATATTTCTAGTGGATTGACACGTTTTAGTCTTCCAGGAATGTCAGCATATGCGATGATGAAAGGCGGTATTGAAGTATTTACACGTTATCTTGCAAAAGAATTAGGGGCAAGAAAAATAACTGCAAATGTAGTAGCACCAGGCGCTATTGCTACAGATTTTGGAGGTGGATTAAACAAAGAAACTGAAAAAGTAAATATCATAGCAAGTTTAACAGCATTAGGTAGAGTAGGAGAAGCTGAAGATATTGGAGGTGTAGTCGCTTTTTTATGTTCTGATAAAGCAGGTTGGATCAATGGGCAACGTATAGAAGTTTCTGGAGGAATGTTGGTTTAAGAAATTATAAATGTTGAATTATAAATGTTGAATTTTAAATGTAAAATGTAAAAGTATTTCTGAGCACCTGTATTCTTTCAATTCACAAGCTGTTACATCAAATGAATTTGCGTTACAAATTTGTATTGAGATGCACTTTTAAACGTCATTGCATGGAAGTAATAAAGCACTTGTATAGAACCCAGTAGCAGTAATCTGTTTGGTTTAGTAAATTATAAATGTTGAATTTTAAATGTAAAATGTAAAAGTATTTCTGAGCACCTGTACTCTTTCAATTCACGAGCTGTTACATCGAGTGAATTTACGTTACAAATTTGCAACGAGATGTACTTTTAAACGTCATTGCGTGGAAGCATAATAAAGCACTTGTATAGAGCCCAGTAGCTGGTTTAGTAAATTATAAATGTTGAATTTTAAATGTAAAATGTAAAAGTATTTCTGAGCACCTGTACTCTTTCAATT
>NZ_CANMEZ010000017.1 GCF_947496985.1 uncultured Kordia sp. | reverse complement strand
CATCATTATACAATTACAATGATATATAGTTGTTTTAAAAGATAAATATAGTAGGTTAGAAAATTGAATTCATTATTTTACGCATTCCTTTAAACGCTAAAATAATAGCAAATGCAGCAATAGCTAATCCTGTAATTAATACAGGGATGTATAATGGATGTTCTTGATTTTTAAATGCTGAGTGAATTACTACTGGACCAGTAAACATGCATACTAAGGATCCAGCCATAAATTTTAATCCTTTACCTAATAGTTCTTTATCTGTTCTTTTTGTCATAATTAGAAATTGCAATTCGTACACTTTTATATTTTTCTAATAATTCAGAGGCTACTTTTTGAGAAATCTGTAATTCAGTCATAATCATTTTAGTACCTCTTTCAACTAATTTATGATTACTTAGTTGCATATCGACCATTTTATTGCCTTTTACTTTTCCTAGTTGAATCATGATAGTAGTAGAAATCATATTCAATACTAGTTTTTGAGCAGTTCCGGCTTTCATTCGAGAGCTTCCTGTAACAAATTCAGGTCCTACAATAACTTCTATAGGATGTTTTGAAACTTTTGATAAGGGGCTATCTTGATTGCAAGTAATACAACCTGTTAAAATATCCTCCTCATTACACTTTTTCAGAGCTCCAATAACATATGGAGTAGTTCCGGAGGCTGCAATTCCAATTACAGTATCATTTTTAGAGATATTGTGCTTTTGTAAATCTTTCCAGCCTTGTGCTGTATCGTCTTCAGCAAATTCTACTGCTTTTCTAATAGCGATGTCTCCTCCAGCAATTAGTCCGACAACTAATTCATGTGATACACCAAAAGTGGGCGGGCACTCCGAAGCATCTACAATTCCTAATCGTCCACTTGTGCCAGCACCAATATAGAATAATCGTCCTCCATTATTCATGCGAGTAACTACATTAGTAACTAATTTTTCTATTTCAGGAATCATCTTTTGAACAGCTAACGGTACTGTTTTATCTTCATTATTAATATTGGATAATAATTCTGATACACTCATTTTCTCAAGATGATTGTATTTAGAATCTTGCTCAGTTGTTTTGATAAATTCCATGTTTCAAAAATACGTTATTTTACCTAGAAAAGAAATGGTTTTTTGCGTTAGTGATAGGAGCGACATCCTCCCGATTTTTTTCGGGAGATATAGTGGATAGCATGACCACTTGTGGGAACGCCCGAGAAAATTATATATTTTGATTATTAATGTATTGTATGTCTAAAACTTGTTAAGTTTCCAAGAAGTGATCATATAAAAAAAGCTCCTTATGAATAAGAAGCTTTTTTATGAATATTATGTTTTGTGCGAACTAAACTATACGATTGAACTTAAAATAGTATTGAAAGTTTCGCTTGGACGCATAGCTTTTGAAGTTACATCGTCATTTGGCATGTAGTATCCGCCAATTTCCATTGGAGAGCCTTGTGCGTTATTTAGTTCGGTTACAATTTTCTCTTCATTTTCAGCTAACTGAGCAGCAATAGGGGTGAAGCGTACTTTTAGATCAGTATCTGTATCTTGAGCTGCTAATGCTTGTGCCCAATATAAAGATAAGTAGAAATGGCTTCCTCTATTATCAAGCTCATTTACTTTGCGTGATGGAGATTTCTTATTCTCTAAGAATTTATCAGTGGCATCATCTAATGTTTCTGATAATACAATTGCTTTGCTGTTGTCGTAATTTGAGCCTAAATGTTCTAAAGATACCGCTAAGGCTAAAAATTCTCCTAAAGAATCCCAGCGTAAGTGACCTTCTTGCGCAAACTGTTGTACGTGTTTTGGTGCAGATCCACCAGCGCCAGTTTCAAATAATCCACCACCATTCATTAATGGAACAATAGATAGCATTTTTGCGCTTGTCCCTAGTTCTAGTATTGGGAATAAATCTGTTAAATAATCACGTAAAACGTTTCCTGTTACAGAGATTGTATTTTCTCCTTTTTTAATACGAGCTAGCGTGAATTGTGTTGCTTTTGCTAAAGGTAGGATGTGAATTTCTAAACCTTCTGTATTATGATCTTTTAAATATAAATTTACTTTTTTGATCAATTCAGCATCATGAGCTCTTCCTTCATCTAACCAGAAAACTGCTGGCCATCCTGTTGCCGTTGCTCTACTTACGGCTAATTTTACCCAGTCACGAACAGGAGCATCTTTTACTTGGCACATTCTCCAAATGTCTCCAGTTTCTACAGTATGTTCAGTTAGTGTGTTTCCTTCTTCATCAACTACAGCAACGGTACCATCTGCAGGAATTTCAAAAGTTTTATCGTGCGAACCGTATTCTTCAGCTTTTTGAGCCATCAATCCAACATTAGGGACAGTTCCCATTGTTGTTGGGTCAAAAGCACCATTTTCTCTACAAAAATCAATTGTTGCTTGGTATAAAGCAGCATAACTACTATCGGGAATTACTGCTTTTGTGTCTTGTCTTTCTCCATTTGCATCCCACATTTTACCAGAATCACGGATCATTGCTGGCATTGAAGCATCAATAATTACATCACTTGGTACATGTAAATTTGTAATTCCTTTATCAGAATTCACCATAGCGATCGCTGGACCATTTTCCATAGCAACTGCAATATCACCTACGATTTCTTCTTTTTTCTCTGCTGATAATTCTTCAAGATTATTTAAAAGGTTTCCAAAACCATTGTTTACATCAACGCCAATTTCATCAAAAGCGGCTTGGTGTTTTTCAAATAAATCGGCAAAGTATACACGAACAGCATGGCCAAAAATAATTGGATCACTTACTTTCATCATGGTAGCTTTCATGTGAAGTGAGAATAATAACCCTTTTTCTTTTGTGTCAGCAATTTCTCTTTCTAAGAAAGCTAGTAATGCTTTTTTGCTCATTACTGTAGCATCGATAATTTCACTAGCTAATAATGAGATTCCAGCTTTTAAAGTTGTTTTATTTCCAGAAGCATCTGTATGTTCAATAGTTACAGAAGTTGCGTTGGTAACTGTTACTGACTTTTCGTTTGAACGAAAATCTCCGGCATCCATTGTGGCAACGTGAGTTTTTGAATCTGAAGACCAGGTACCCATTCTGTGTGGATTTTTCTTAGCGTAATTTTTTACAGCTTTTGGAGCTCTACGATCAGAATTTCCTTCACGTAAAACAGGGTTTACGGCAGAACCTTTAACTTTATTGTATTTTGCTAAAATAGCTTTGTCATCTTCAGTTTCTGTTTCTTCTGGATAATCAGGAATAGCAAATCCTTTGGCTTGTAATTCGGCAATAGTTGCTTTCAACTGCGGTACGGAAGCACTAATATTAGGTAATTTAATAATATTGGCTTCAGGTTTTTTAGCTAATTCACCTAACTCAGCTAATGCATCATTAACTTTTTGTTCGTCTGTTAAGTATTCTGGGAAATTTGCTAAAACTCTTCCTGCTAAAGAAATATCTTTGGTTTCAATGTCAATACCAGATGGAGCTGTGAATGCTTTTACGATTGGTAAAAAAGAATGTGTAGCTAAAGCTGGTGCTTCGTCAGTTTTCGTATAGATAATCTTTGTTGATTTTGCCATATTTATTAGTAGATAAAATATTTGATTAATTCATTGTATTTTTTCGAATTGCAAATATACAAATTGATAAGGGATTTTAGAAAATATAACGTAGGAGTAGATTTATAAAATGTTATATTTTAGTCATTTTAACAAAAACAAAAGCCATATCATTGTAATTTCTTACCTTGACATGGCTTTCTGAAGTTAGTTTAGTCTTTTTTCATTAATTGCTTAACAAAGAAATATAAACATTACTTCTGGTTTCGAAATAAGCTTCGTCGTTATTGGCATTTTACCTGTTTTGAAACTTATCTCTATTGTTTTTTAATATACCTACTTGTACATATCAGCTTTCGCGATTTGTCCTTTTGAATACAATATAATTCCTTTCGGAAGTGTTTTTTGTACACAACACATCAGTAGCATCTTAGCAATACTAGCGAGTTTCGGCGTTTCTCCTTGAGTCTATCACAGCAAGCTATGCTAGAAATAGAGTCACATTTTTCTTAGTATTTTCTGTACCCAAAAAATAGTTTTGAAAAACATATTAAAATAACAATTTGTTTAGAACGTTCTTTAGTGTTTACAATAGGGTGACTTTCATCGCTCTCTTTGTAAATTCTTTCATAAATGTAGTATAAGTTTTTTAAAAAACAAGAAATATAATAAATTAGAAATCAACAAGATATGAACCTAGTTTATTAACAATTGTTTATAACGAAAAAAGTCCTGCAAATTTGCAGGACTTTTTTATTGTATGTGTTTTGAAAGATTTTATTTAAATCTTCTTTCTTTAATTCTAGCTTTCTTACCAGTAAGACCTCTAAAGTAAAAGATACGTGCTCTACGAACTTTACCTCTTTTGTTAACTTCTATACGTTGAAGAGCTGGTAAATTAACTGGGAAAATACGTTCTACACCAACTGTTCCAGACATTTTTCTAATAGTAAATGTTTCTGTTGATCCTGAACCTCTACGTTGAATTACAACTCCTCTAAAGAACTGTGTACGTGTTTTTTCACCTTCACGGATTTCATAATAAACTGTAATAGTATCTCCTGCTGCAAATTCAGGGAAATCTTTTGTTGCTACAAATTCGTCTTGTACAAATTTAATTAAAGCTTCCATTTTAAACTTTTTATAAATATTAATTCAAACCAACATTCACGTCTATCGCCAGAGGTTAATCCAAAATTGAGTGCAAAAATAGGTATTTATTGTGAATGTACAATGTTTTTTAGTTTAAAATTTTAAATGCTAAATGTTTAATTTTTGGTTGCTAGTTATCGGTTATTGGTAAATCAACAGTTAAATACTCAAGATGCTAAAAGCGCAGCGTTCTAATGGATTTATTCATCTAACAGATCTGGGCGTAATGTCTTTGTGCGTTCATAGGCTTGATCTTCACGCCAAGCTTCTATTTTAGGAAAGTTTCCAGATAGTAATACTTCAGGAACTTCCCAATCATTATATTTAGCAGGTCTTGTATATACTGGAGGTGCTAATAAATTGTCTTGAAACGAATCGGTTAGGGCGGACGTTTCATTTCCTAACACACCAGGAATTAATCGTATGATAGAATCACACAAAACAGCTGCTCCTAATTCTCCTCCAGATAAAACATAATCACCAATAGAAATTTCTCTAGTAATAAAGTGATCGCGTACACGTTGATCAACACCTTTATAATGTCCGCAAAGAATGATAATATTTCCTTTTAATGAAAGTTCATTTGCAATTCCTTGATTCAAAGTAGTTCCATCAGGTGTCATATAAATGACTTCATCATAATTACGTTCTGACTTTAAGTCTGAAATACATTTATCAATAGGAGCGATCATCATAACCATTCCTGCGCCGCCACCAAATTGATAATCGTCAATTGATTTGTAATTGTCTGTAGCATATTCACGTAAATTGTGAAAATGAATTTCAACAATACCTTTGTCAATTGAACGCTTCATAATAGAGGCTTCAAAAGGACTTTTCATTAAATCAGGAACTACAGAAATAATATCTATGCGCATCGGTGTCAGAAATTAGCTTTTGTTCTTATTGATTTCGTCTTGCAATTTTCTACGAACTTGCTGTTCGCGTTCTAAAGCGCGTTTGCGATGTTCTTCAAATTCTTGCTCTGTTTCAGCTAATCTAGCTTTAGCTTCTTTTGTAATAGCGTTACTCGATTTGAATCGATAAGCAAAAAATAGCCATAGAATTGCTAATAAAGCAATAATTCCCCACATTAATGTTTGGTATGAACCTTTGCTTAATTGCATCCCAAGTAAAGAAATACTATCTTTTTCAGTGTTTAAATCTGTAATTTTTTGATTTACAGCAACTAAATCAGCTTTTAATTTTTCAATTTCAGTTTGTTGCGTAGCAACCTTGGCAACTTCTGCATCAAAATCTTTTCGAATTGCATTGATAGAATCAGCAACATTTTTTTGTAGCTTTTTAATCCAATCTTGTTTTACAACTTTATAGATTTGGTATTTGTTAGATTTTTCGAATATGAATTCAAATTGCGCATCAATTGGACCTTCTTTTAATTTTAGATTTGCGTTTTTATCTACATTTTGTCCGCTGGCAAGAATAGAAAAGAAGAGCGCTATTGCTAGGAATATTTGTTTCACTTTCATGGTCATTCAGGTTTAAAATAACAGTTGTCAAATAAACGAAGATATTTTTATTTATTGTGTGAATTTTAAAGAGATTTATAAACAAAAAAAAGAGTCTCTAGTATGAGACTCTTTTTTTATATTATTTAAATTACGATTAGTAATATGTAAAGCGTCTTACT
The DNA here is from genome assembly GCF_947496985.1 of uncultured Kordia sp. Lineage (GTDB taxonomy): Bacteria > Bacteroidota > Bacteroidia > Flavobacteriales > Flavobacteriaceae > Kordia. The sequence goes on along the minus strand of NZ_CANMEZ010000017.1, from coordinate 31,684 downwards.
TTAGAAATGTATTTTGCTAATCGCATTACTTGATGTGAATATCCGTATTCGTTATCATACCAAACATATAAGATGATGTTTTTTCCACCTTCACGAACGATAGTCGCTTTGCTATCAAAAATTGATGGAGCAGAAGAACCAACGATGTCAGAAGAAACTAATTCATCATTCAATTCGTATTTGATTTGTTCTACTAAATCACCTTCTAAAGCATATTTCTTTAAAATAGTATTTACACTATCTAAAGAAGTAGCGTTTTCGATTTCTAAATTTAAAATTGCTAATGATCCGTTTGGTACAGGAACTCTAATAGCATTTGAAGTTAATTTTCCTTCTAATGATGGTAATGCTTTTGAAACTGCTTTACCAGCACCTGTTTCAGTTATAACCATATTTAATGCAGCAGCTCTACCACGACGGTATTTTTTGTGCATGTTATCGACTAAGTTCTGATCATTTGTATATGCATGAATCGTTTCCAAATGTCCATGAATTAACCCGAAAGAATCTTCAACAGCTTTTAAAACTGGCGTAATTGCATTTGTAGTACAAGAAGCAGCAGACCAAACATTTACTTCGTCAGGATTGTGTTCTTTGTGGTTTACACCATATACAATATTAGGAACCCCTTTTCCTGGAGCAGTTAATAATACTTTATCAGCTCCGTTTGGTACTAAGTGTCTTTCTAAAGCTTCTTTGTCTCTAAAAGCTCCTGTATTATCAATAATTAAGGCATCGTTGATTCCGTATGTAGTATAATCAATTTCTTCTGGTCCGTTAGCCGAAATGATATGAACTGTAGTTCCATTGATAATTAATGCTGAATTTTCAACATCAATCCCAACAGTACCTGGGAAATCTCCGTGAACAGAATCGTTACGTAATAAAGAAGCTCTTTTCTCTAAAACAGTCTTGTCAACTTTTCCACGAGTAACAATTGCGCGTAAGCGTAATTGGTTTCCACGACCTGTACGTGTCATTAATTCTCTTGCTAGCAAACGTCCAATACGTCCAAAACCATATAATACTACATCTTTTGGTGTAATTTCAGAAGATTTTTTAGCATCTTTTAATTTGTCAACTACAAACGAAGTTGCGTTTGCATACTGATTGTCTTCTAAGTGATACTCATACGTTAATTTTCCAATATCAATTTTAGATGGTGGTAAATCAATTTTAGCAATTGCTTGTGCAATTTCTACAGTATCAAAAATAGAAATAGGTTTTTGTACAAATTGACCTGCATATTCGTGTAAATTTAAAATCTCACTAACATTTCTGTCAATTAATTGATTTCTAAAAAGAACAAGCTCAATTGATTTATCATACCATAAATCGCTCACGTTCTTAATAAATTCAACAGTAGCACGTCTTCTATCTGCTTGAAAAGTTAGTTCCTTCTCGTAAGTTTCATTAAAACTCATAGTCTTAAATTTGTGTAGTTGTGTTTACAATTTTGCGCAAAAGTATACAATTTCAAACGTTTTCGTAAACAAAAGAAAAACTTTTTTTAACATACTGTATTGGGTAACGATTTTAACCTAAAGAAACTATAGGATGAAAGCTTTCTACAGAAAGGCGGAATCTGAAAAGCCTAATACTAAAAAGAGTAGGAATTAAATTTTGAATTATGAAAAAAAAGAAATTGGTTAACAAATTAGAAATTAATAAAAGAAGTATTGCAAAATTAGATATTAGAAATATCATGGGAGGATATGTTGATAATACAAAAAGAGATTGTATATCAAGATTTCAAACATGTTCAGATATAAATTGTTATACAGATAATAGTTGTTATAAAACAGAAACTTGTGACAACCCAGTAGTATTAACGGTAATTGGTTGTGAAACACAACCGCCAAATTGTTAATAAGACAGTTTTTTTAAATAAAAAAAAGCGAGGCACTTTTAAAGGTGTCTCGCTTTTCTGACATATAGAGATGGCACTTTTTATCGGAAGATAAAACGCTCGTATTGTCCTTTGGTATTGATGAAAGCTAAAATTCGAATTTGCTCTTCTCCTTTTGTGTCGATAAAATTCTGTAAAGCTTCAGCCGATTTTACTTTTTTTCCATTTACTTCGATTAAAATATAACCTGGCGTAATACCTAGCTCTTGATATAATTGTTTGTTTTTATTGTCAGTAACTTTTAAACCATAAGAAATCTCTAACTTCTCAACATCTTTAGGTTTTAAGTTTTCTAATCGCATATTCATTAAATTCACACTAACAGCAACTTTTTCTTTGGTAAGCTTTACAGGAATTGTTTTGTAGCTATCATCACGTAAAACAGTAACATCTATAATATCACCTGGACGCTTTGAACTTAAATATCCTGATAAGTCAGAGAATTTAGAAATCTTTACACCATCTAGCTTATTAATTATGTCTCCACTTTTAATCCCAGCTATTGCAGCTCCAGATTCTTCAGCTACTTCACGTACATAAACACCATTAACCTCATTTAAATCGTTTTCTAAGGCATATTTGGAATTTCTCTGTAGCGGATAAATTCCTAATAATCCTTTTTGTACATCACCATATTCTAATAAATCGTTTACAATTTTTTGTGTAATGTTACTTGGAACGGCAAACGAATACCCAATATAAGATCCTGTTTGAGAGGTGATTGCTGTATTGATTCCAATCAGTTCACCATTTGTGTTTACTAATGCTCCACCAGAATTCCCCGGATTTACAGCGGCATCAGTTTGTATAAATGATTGTCTTAAATTATCACCTTCATTTAAATCTCTTCCTTTAGCGCTAATAATTCCAGCTGTAACAGTAGATGTTAAGTTAAAAGGATTTCCAACGGCTAAAACCCATTCTCCAATTTTTGCATTGTCAGAATCTCCAAAAGAGATATAAGGTAACTCTTCGTCGGCATCAATTTTTAATAAAGCAATATCCATAGAAGGATCTGTACCAATTACTCTAGCAATGTAATTTTTATTATTATTCAGCGTAACCTGTATTTCATTCGAACTTTTAATTACATGATTATTGGTTACAATATGTCCGTCAGGTGTAATTATAACTCCTGAACCTGTCCCAATTTGTGTTTGTTCACGTCCAGTACCATGGTATAAATCCCAAATACTTCTTGGCGCTACTTTTGTAATTTTGTTTTTTACGTGTACAACGGCGTGTACTGTTTTTTCAGCAGCTTCTGTAAAATCAATTCCTGCTGCCGCTGCATTTGTTGTTGGTGTTGGATTATTTACGAAATTCGTTGGAATGTATGTTGGTTGTTCTAAAACTGAAGCTTGTTCAACTTTTTCAGGGGACTCCGAAAAGAATTTATAAGCTCCAATACTAATAACGCCTCCAAGAATAGACACAAAAAGTAAACTTGCAAATTTTTTCATTTTTAAAAAGTATTTTATTTTGTTAGTAATTTAAGCATTGATGCTATATAGCTTCAATGTGTTGTTTATATGATCTTTGTCTATGTTTAACACTTAAAATTACATATTTATTGTAGTCGTATTTTAACTTTAACGACACTTTAACTCAATTTTAATAAGTGTGTTAAAATGGACTTAAAAACGATTAAAAGAAGCACTTTGTTGAATATGACAGATTCTTATATTATTGTGACTTCTTAGATGCATTCCTTTGTGATTTCCTGTCTTTTATTTTGTACTTTTGTCGTTATCAAAATACATGAAATGCAACTCATTTTTTACAAGTATCAAGGTACAGGAAACGATTTTGTACTTATTGATAATCGTCAATTACTATTTCCCAAAAACGATACCAAACTCGTAAACCGTTTGTGCGATCGAAAATTTGGGATTGGTGCTGACGGATTAATCCTGTTAGAGCATGATGCCAAGCACGATTTTGAAATGGTATATTATAACGCAGATGGAAATGAAAGTACGATGTGTGGTAATGGAGGACGTTGTATTGTTGCTTTCGCGAATTTTCTCGGAGTTATTCAAAGCGAAACTACTTTTATGGCAATTGATGGAAAGCATTATGCAACCATACAGGATGATATAGTGGATTTGCAAATGCAAGATGTTTCTACTGTAGAAAAACATGAAAATCATGTGTTTTTAGACACAGGTTCGCCACATCATGTTTTATTCAAAGAAAAAATAGAAGAATTTGATATAAAAAAAGAAGGTGCAGCAATTCGTTATGGCGCGCCGTATTTTGAAGAAGGATCTAATGTGAATTTTGTAAAAAAGATTTCAGATTCAGAATTCAGAGTACGTACTTATGAAAGAGGAGTAGAAGATGAAACACTTTCATGTGGAACAGGCGTAACGGCAGTAGCATTGGCAATGCATTCATTAGAAGAAACAAAAGCAAACGAAATAAGCTTGCAGGTAGAAGGAGGAAGGCTTCAAGTATCGTTTCAAAAAGATGGAACTACATATAAAGATATCTTTCTAAAAGGAAAAGCAACACAAGTATTTAAAGGCGAAATTACATGCTAACACTAACAGGCGAAAAATTATACCTAAGAGCATTGGAACCTGAAGATTTAGATTTTATCTATGAGATAGAAAACAATGAATCTATTTGGGAAATCAGTGCAACACAAACTCCATATTCACGATTTTTGATTAAGCAATACCTAGAAAATGCACATCAAGATATCTATGAAGCAAAACAGTTACGTTTAGTAATGGTAAACAATAAAAAAGAATCAATTGGTTTGATTGATCTTTTTGAGTTCGATCCTAAAAATAAACGTGTTGGTGTTGGTTTATTAATTGCAAAAAACGAACATAGATATAAAGGATACGGAAAAGAAGCCTTGCAATTGGTGTGTTCGTATGCTTTTAAACATTTACATGTGCATCAATTATTTGCTAATATCGGAGAAGAAAATGAGGCAAGTATCAAATTATTTGAAAGCTTAGATTTTATAAAAATTGGCGTCAAGCGCGATTGGACGTTCGTTAATAGTGAATTTAAGAATGAAATCCTTTATCAAAAAATTGCTGAATGAGTTATATTAAAAAAATACTTGTAGTTATTGCAGTCTTAGGATTGGTGTTTTGTGGTATAAAAGTATATGGTATAACGCAAACATTTTCTGGACCCAATACAGTTTTCAATAATGAAGAAGCGTACATATATATACCTTCAAAAAAAGATGAACATATCCTAAAAGATGAACTGTTTCCTTTGCTAAAGGATGAAGAATCATTTAAGCAAGTTGCTTCTAGGTTAGGATATAATCAGCTCAAAGCTGGAAAATACACTATAAAAAAAGAAATGTCTAACTTAGATATTGTTAGAACATTACAAGCAAAAAGTGATGTAATAAACGTGGTTATTCCTAATACAAATGAAATAGATGTAATAGCAAAACAGATTTCTAATCAAATTGAAGCTACAGAAATGGAATTGATCACGGTGTTAGACGACACTTTATTTTTAATAGATAAAAAACTAAAGTTTCCAGCGTTATATAAACCAGGAGCCTACAAAATGCCTTGGAATACATCAGCAACGAATTTTAGAGATCGTATGTATAAAAATATATCAAAAACAAACTAAGTAATTCTTGAATGAAAATAATCTCCCAATTACTTTTTATACTCTGTTTTGTAAATGTAGCAACCGCACAATTAACGCCACCATCTTTTTTTGTTAAATCAGATACTTTGCACAAACCAAGACGCAACTTTGTAGCTATTACTGAAGCTTCTTTGGCGACTGTGGCTTTGGTGGGTTTGGATAGAATTTGGTATGCAGATTTCCCACGTTCTTCATTTCATTTTATTAATGATAATGATGAATGGTTGCAAATGGATAAAGCAGGGCATGTATTTACTTCATATTATGTTGGGCAAGTTGGCGCTGATATTTTGCAATGGAGTGGAGTTTCAAAAAAAGATCAGCTCATTTATGGAGCAACGCTCGGATTTGGCTTTTTAACGGCTGTAGAAGTCATGGATGGTTTTTCTGCTGAATGGGGAGCTTCTTGGGGAGATGTGTTTGCAAACGGCTTAGGAACAGGTTTATATGTTGGGCAAGAATTATTGTGGGAAGAACAACGAATTAAATTGAAATATTCGTTTCATAGAACTCGCTTTGCAGAAATTCGTCCAAATAAGCTTGGAGATGGTTTTTTAGAAGAGGTTTTAAAAGATTATAACGGGCAAACCTATTGGCTGAGTGCAAACGTACATTCGTTCTTTAAGCAAAGTAAAATTCCAAGATGGTTTAATGTAGCTTTTGGTTATGGAGCAGAAGGTTTAATTGCAGGAACTGCACAGACTCAACGTGAAGTTTTGCCAAATCAGCAACGATATCGACAATTCTACCTAAGTATTGATATCGATTTAACAAAAATAAAGACAAAATCGAAGTTTCTAAATAGCCTATTTAATGTCGTAAACTTCATTAAAATACCTGCTCCAGCTTTGGAAATCAATAGTTTAGGTAAGGCAAAGTTTCATTCAATCTACTTTTAAGAATATTTTAACATAATAAATCCTCTATTAGAAAATAATGTGTATATTTGCACGCTGAAATTTTAAGCGTAATTCTGTGAATTAGTAAGTCTTAAAGAAATCAAATTTTATGGGGAAAAGAGCAATAAAATTTTCAATTTTAATAGCTGTTTTAACATTTGCAAGTTTAGGTTTCACTTCTAAAAAAGAAGCCAACGTTCTTAGAAATAACATTGAAAATAATAACGAATCATCTAGACTAGTTACAGTGCTACCACTAGATGAAGCTACAAGCGAAGAAATCCTAATTCCGCATACAGGAAATAAATATTTGGGATTCAAAGAAGCTGTAGCATTTAAAGAATCGCAAGGAAATTACTTCGTGGTAAACACCTTAGGTTATCTTGGAAAGTATCAATTTGGAAAAGGAACATTAGAAATGATAGGAATTTATAATCCTACTACATTCTTAAACAATCCAAAACTACAAGAAAAAGCCTTTGAAGCAAACGCCTCGAGAAATAAGTGGATTCTTAGAAGAGACATTAAACGCTCAGTTGGTAAAAGAATCAACGGTGTTATTGTGACAGAGTCAGGAATTTTGGCAGCTGCACATTTGGCCGGACCAGGAAGCGTAAAGAAGTATTTAAGAAGTGGCGGGAAGCAAGGCTTTGCCGACGCTTATGGTTCAACAGTAAGATATTATATGAAGCGTTTCGCTGGATATGATGTTTCATCTATTGAAGCTAATAAGAAAGCAAGAGTGTAAACTACTCAAAGTTTTAATTATAAAAACCTCAGTATAGAAATATGCTGAGGTTTTTTGTTTTATAAGGGTTTTGAATTTAAAAAATAAAACTCTACGAATACGTAAATCAAGAAAAATAGAAACACTTTAAATTTAAGTATTTAAAGACGCTAATGATCTAGTGTCTATTTATCAATTACAAACATTGTTGGTCGTTTGTGTAAATTGACTGACGTTTTCTTCCATTGGTTAATCGTCATGGTTTTAATGTATTCTGTAGAAAGTGTAATGTCGCAAGCAACGCATAGTCTAGTATTTCCAGAAAGTGTTGAAATTAAATCTGCTAATAATTTATCATTTCTGTATGGAGTTTCAATAAATGCTTGTGATTGATTGAACTCGCCAGCACGTTTTTCTAATTGTTTAATTGCACGTTTGCGTTCATGACTATCAATAGGTAGGTATCCATTAAATGCAAAATTTTGACCATTCATACCAGAAGCCATCATTGCCATCAAAATAGAAGATGGACCTACAAGCGGAACGACACGAATTCCTTTTTCATGTGCAATTTTTACAATTTCGGCACCTGGATCTGCAACTCCAGGGCAACCAGCTTCCGAAAGTAAACCTATGTTTTTTCCTTGAAAAATTGCTTCCAAAAACGTTGGTAGCTCTTGATCTTGTGTATATTTATTTAGCACATGAAGTTGTAAAGAAGGTTGCGATTTTTTTGGCGTAATTTTTTTAATAAAACGACGCGCAGTTTTTTCATTCTCAACAATATAGTGATTCGTAATTTCAACGATTTTCTTTACAGATAAAGGTAAAACTTCTAACGGTTCGTTGTCACCTAAAGTTGTTGGAATCAAATATAAAATTCCATTTAATGATTGCATAGGTATGGGGTTTGAATACAAATAAAACTAATTTTTCATTAATTTATGATATGTGTTGGTGTCATTATTTGAAATAATTTGAATAATATATATTCCTTTACTGAGTTGACTTGTCATAATTTTTTGATTATCAGCGATAATGCTTGTAGTAGAAACTAGTTTTCCGCTAAATGAATATATGGTAATTTCTTTAATTTGAGAAGTTGTATTTTGATTGTTTATTTGAAAAAAGTCATTGGTTGGGTTTGGGTAAATTTGATAATTGTTAGCAAGTGAATTTTCTTCAATTCCTAAAGTTGTGTCGATAACTTTGTAAATAGTTCCATTAGATAAACCCGCGGCGTATAATTCTTTATTCATGTCTTCGCCAAAAGTAGAGATGTTTCCAGAAAACGGACCGTTCATTGTCATTGTCCAAGAACTTCCGTTCTGTGTCAATGTTCCGACTTCATTAGTGCAATAGTCTGCAAAAAAGTACAATCCTTGTAAATCTGGGTACATAGAACCTCTATAGCGATAACCGCCAGTAATAGAGCATCTAAAAGGATTTCCGCCATAATTATATTCGCTTACAGGAAATGTAATGGTTGACATTGCTGGGCAGCTACTAGTATTAAATGTGCTATTTCCTTCGTAGCATCTCCAACCAAAATTGTAACCTGAATTTGTAATAGGAACATTGTTAATCTCTTCTTTATTGTTTTGTCCAACATCACCAATCCATAACTCTCCATTATTGCTATCAAATGATATTTTCCAAGGATTCCGAAGTCCGTACGACCAAATTTCGTCTAAGCCAGCTGTGTTTCCAACAAATGGATTTGTAGCAGGAACGGTATAACCCGTAGCGCCACTAACGTCAATTCGAAGAATTTTACCCAAATACGATTGTAAATTTTGCGCATAATTATCAGGATCACCACCGCTTCCGCCATCGCCTAGGGCAATATATAAATATCCATCAGTTCCAAAAGCTAAAGATCCACCATTATGATTAGTGTATGGTTGTGTAACGGTTAGTAGGATTTCTTCACTTGTATCATCTACAATATTTGGGTTTGCAGAAGTAGTGAATCGTGCAATCACAGTATTGCCGCTGTTATTTATGTAGTTTACGTAAAACCGATTGTTAGTTGTGTAATTCGGGTCAAATGCTAACCCTAATAGTCCTTGTTCGTTTCCGGTAGAACGTACGCGTGCATCAATGTCTAAAAAAGGTATCAAATTTGTAACTCCCGCAGTATTTACAATTTTAATTACGCCATCTTGTTCGACAATAAATAGACGAGAATCGTTAGCATGTTTAATATCCACAGGATTTGAAAACCCTGTGGCAAAAGATTGTAGTGATACATCTTGTGCAAATAATAGAATAGGGAATAGTAGTGCTAATAATAGCTGGATTTTAGTTTTCATAGTAAGTAGGTTGCTTTTTTTCAGTAAGATACAAAAAAAGCGACTACTTTTTTAGTTCTAATTTCTATGAAATTTTCTGCGCGAAAATAGTGCAAGCCTCGTCTAGCATTTGATATACGTTTTCAAATCCTTGATCTCCTCCGTAATACGGATCGGGAACTTCTGTATTTGAGTTTGGAGAAATTTGATTCAAAATCATGTGTACTTTTTCACGATCTTCAGCTGTTTCGGCTAAAGCAAGAATGTTGTCATAATTTGATTGATCCATCGCAAAGATGAAATCAAACGCTTGAAAATCATTACTAACAAACTTTCTCGATCGTTGGTAGCTGATATCAAGTCCATGTAGTTTTGCAGTTGTAATAGATCGTCTGTCAGGAAGTTCGCCAACATGGTAGCCAGCTGTTCCTGCTGAATCTACTAAAAACTTTGTAGGGTCAAGCTTGGATGTTAAAATTCCTTCCGCCAAAGGAGAACGGCAAATATTCCCTAAGCAAACCATTAAAATTTTAGTTTTCATTGTGATGGATTATAACGAAAGCTTCTTGGTTAAATCTTCTACGTATTTTCTAAACTGCTTATCTGTAGATGATAAATTGTCAACAGTTTTACAAGCATGTAATACGGTTGCATGATCACGTTTTCCAATTTGCGAACCAATACTAGCTAATGATGCTTTTGTGAATTTCTTTGCAAAAAACATTGCTAACTGTCTTGCTTGTACTATATGACGTTTACGTGTTTTTGATTGTAGAGTAGAAACATCCATTTGGAAGTAATCTGAAACTACTTTCTGAATGTAATCGATAGAAACTTCTCGTTTCGTATTTTTTACAAACTTCTCAACTACTTGTTTCGCTAACTCAATCGTTACTTCTTTTTTATTGAAAGATGATTGTGCAATTAGTGAAATAATAGCGCCTTCGAGTTCACGAACATTCGATTTGATGTTTTTAGCAACATATTCAACAATATCATCAGGCATTTCAACACCATCACGATACAGTTTGTTTTTTACGATAGAAACACGTGTTTCAAAATCAGGTGTTTGTAATTCTGCAGAAAGTCCCCATTTGAAACGAGATAATAAGCGTTGCTCAATATCTTGCATGTCTACAGGTGCTTTATCAGAAGTTAAAATCACTTGCTTCCCATTTTGGTGTAAGTGATTGAAGATGTGGAAAAATACATCTTGTGTACCTGATTTCCCAGAGAAGAATTGTACATCATCAATAATTAACACATCTATTAATTGATAGAAGTGAATGAAATCATTACGAGTATTCTTCTTTACAGATTCTATATATTGTTGTGTAAATTTCTCAGCAGAAATATACAAAACAGTTTTTTCAGGATATTTATCTTTAATTTCAACACCAATTGCATGTGCAATATGTGTTTTTCCAAGTCCAACACCACCAAAAATTAATAATGGATTGAAAGAAGTTCCTCCTGGTTTATTAGCAACTGCCATTCCTGCAGAACGAGCTAAACGATTTGAATCACCTTCAAGGAAATTATCGAAATTATAGTTTGGATTTAACTGAGATTCAATCTTTACATTTCTAATACCAGGAATGATAAAAGGATTTTTTAGTTCGGGACTTTTATTTTTAATAGGAACATCAATTTCTTGCGCTTTTACATTACTGCGATTTGCACTTGGAATTTTTTCCGTAAATGGTTTTTTATTGCCATACGTGTTTTCCATTTTAATAATGTATACCAAACGAGCTGTGTTGCCTAACTCTTTTACTAAAGCAACCTTCAGTAATTTTACATAATGCTCTTCAAGCCATTCGTAAAAAAACTTACTTGGAACTTGAATGCTTAATGCTTTATTTGTTAACTTTACAGGCTTTATAGGCTCAAACCAAGTCTTGTATGCTTGTGGTTGAATGTTGTCCTTTATGAAAGACAGACAGTTATCCCATACTGATTGCGCAGTTACACTCATTTATTACTGTTAAATTGTTATTTTTTAGGTTAGAGAAAAAAGAAAATTCGGGGTTTTCTCCTTCTATTTTTTAGCGTGAACAAATATGTGAAAAAAAAAGTGAAAAAAAAATTAGTACGCTATTGAATTTCTTAAATTTTTTTCGCATGCTTGGGAACAATTTCTTTACAATTCGTTAACATATTAAAATATATATAAAAACTTTGAGAAGTCACGAAATAAAAACAAGAATTCGCTATGGCGAAACTGATCAAATGGGCGTTGTATATCACGCTAACTATGTGCAATTCATAGAAATGGGTAGAACAGAGTGGTTACGTGCTTTGGGTATTTCATATAAAGAAATGGAAGCCGCAGGAGTGATGCTGCCTGTTATCTCTATTCAGATTAATTATAAAAAATCGGCTTATTATGATGATGTACTGACAGTTAGAACAACACTCAAAAAATTACCATCTGTTAAGATCGAATTTGAATACGAAATTTTAAACGAAAGTAAGGAAATTATTACACAAGGAAACACCGTTTTGGCATTTATTAATATGAATACTAAAAGACCTATGAAATGTCCTGCACATTTAATCGAAAAATTATCGACGATTGACTTTTAATTAGTAACATTTTTGATAATAATTAGTCAAACAGTTGATATAAATTTTATGCATGACTGAAAGACAAGTTATATTATGGGATAAAATTCGAAATTTTGAAATCGATGATCTAGATTCTTCTTTTACTTTTACGGATAGACTAGCCAGAGAAAATGATTGGTCTTTGGAATATTCTTTAAGAGCAGTTTATGAATATAAAAGGTTTCTTTTTCTAATTGTAATTTCAGATTTTCCATTAACACCATCAGACCAAATAGATCAAGTTTGGCATCTTCATTTATTATATACCCAATCTTATTGGATTGATTTCTGTAAGCATACAATGCATAAAGATATTCATCATGGACCTACGAAAGGTTCAGAAGAGAAGTCGCTATTTAAAGAGCAATATTTGAAAACTCTGGAATTTTATGAATCTATCTTTTCTAAAAAACCGCCTAATGATATTTGGGTCGATGTTGATACACGATTTAAAGAAATTCATTTCACTCGTGTGAACAGGCATAAAAACTGGATACTCCCAAAATTATTATTCAAAAAATAATGAAACTACTCTCAAAAATAACGCCCGCGGAAACAGTTCTTATACAATTGGGTAGTAATGCGGAATTGAAGACTTTGATAAAATATACTTTCTTGGACCTATTATTGAAGAAAGTCATTAAAGTAGTTGAAATTGGAAAAAAAACGCATCCAATGGATGATATTCGAATGTATACTTATATTGAATTAGGTAAAAATTTCGAAAAATATACACCAAAGAACCATGAGGCAATTTTCTTGAATCCTTTTAGGGAAGATACTTCTATTCAGGTGTTATTTAATCATTTTGTGAAAATTATATATGATGCTTCTGGTGGAAAAAAGAGCTATAGAGAAAGTGTAAGAAGTAATAAACAAATGAAGAGTTACTTCAATCAATCCTTTTTTGTACATTTATTTAGATTGACTCGATTAACGGATAAAGGAAAAAAAGTTAAAGAAGAAATAACTACATATTTACAAGAAGCCAATAATAAGATTAATGATTTATTGCATAATGATAAAGAAAAGGCATTAGAATTATTATTGAATATTGGGGGAAATATATTTTTATTGCAAAATTTAGATTTTGAACTGCTTAAGAAGATTGATGAAGAGTTATTAAATCAAAAGAGGTCACTAATTTCAGATAGTTATGCTTCTGGAGATGATTGGTATTTTTATTTAGACTTTTTTGAAGATGGAACTTTGTTTGATTTCGATTTTGAAGAAGGTGACTCTTTTGATTCTCATTTTGATAGTACAATGGATTCTTTCGATACAGAATTTGACGCATCAAGCTGTTCTTCTTGGGATAGCGGTTGTAGTGGCTGTGGCGGATGTGATTAAAACTCATTCTAAATTTTATGAAAACTCTCAAACAACCAAAAAAACGTACATTTAAATAGTATTAATTATTAAATTATTTAAAAAATGAAAAGTATAGAAAACTTTAAGAAGAAAGAATGCAGCCAAGAAGTAACTAAAGAAAACTTGTTTCAAGTTTGTGTAGGCTATTCTAATCTTGATACGGTAATAAATCTAATTAGATAAGTAAATAAAAAATATTGAGATTTTGGATTATTTTGATTAAGATTCATCAATTCAATTTACTCCACTTCCTTAATCTGAATTTCATACAAATTCGTAAACAACTCAAAAATCTGTTGTGCATCTTTTTGACGAACAGAAATGGTAATTCTACAATCCATTTCTAGTTTTTGTGCAATAATGTTTAAGTTTCGCTCTTTTACCACACGCATGACTTTGTTCATGTTTTTATAATCAAAAATGAGCAAGTAATCCGTATTAATCGTTTTTTCTAGAATTTCAGAAGCTTCCAACGCCAATTGTGCACCTGTACGATACGCGTTAATTAACCCGCCAACACCTAATTTAGTTCCACCGAAATAACGAACCACAACAATTAAAATATTGGTAACATCAAACGATTGAATTTGCCCATAAATTGGCATTCCTGCACTGTTAGAAGGTTCGCCATCATCATTCGCTCTAAAACGAAACGGTTCTGTTTTCCCTAATTGCCAAGCATAACACCAATGTCGTGCAGAATGATGACTTTTTTTCAAGGCTTCTAAATGTGCTTTGATATCATCTTCATTGGCAACAGGAAAAGCATAACCGAAAAATTTACTATTTCTATCTTTGAATAATGTTTCTTCCGAAGGAATATCAATGGTTTTATAGGTGTCTTTTATTTCCAATATTTAAGAATTTATGTTGTAATAAGTATTTGTAAATACATCAATATAAAGAATTTTAACTCTTAAATCCATATTGTCTAAAAGTTAGGTTGATTCTTCCTTTTTTATATGATGGATTAATTGGTAAACTGTGTTCGTAACGTTCTTGACAATTTTCTCCCATGATAAGCATGCTACCTTCTTTTAATAAAATATCATGTACTTTTTGACTTTCTTTTTCTCTTAAATAAAACATTCGTTCTTCTCCAATACTTATAGAAGGTATTATGGTTGTATCTCCAAACGCAGAATGATCTGAATGATATGTTACACCCGAAGTTCCATCTGAATAGTAAATACAAACGCAAACACTAAAGTTTATATCCGTAAATGCTTCTACTTTTTGCTTTACTTTCTTTAATTCATTTGACCAAATTGCTGTTTTTCCCCATACCTGTTCTGGAAATTTATTTTTGTCGTATAAATCTTTATCCAGAAACATAATTTTACAGATATCTGTATCTATCACATTGTTATCTACAGTAATCTTCATTGATTGTTTTGCTATCTTATATTCAGAGATCAATTGTGTGTATAGGCTTTCAGATTCTTCCTTGGATAAGAATTCTTCAACGTATTCAGCAGAACAATTTAATGGTAATTTTATAGACGTTTTCATGGTTAACTCTTTTATTAAATAATCATTTAATAGCTTTTACGCCGAAACAGCAATTATGGAAATACTTATAATTGCAATGGCGATTCCAATCCAATTTTTTATACTAAGTTTTTCTTTAAACAAGATAATTCCAAAAATAGTGGTTAGCATCACAATTGCTACATTATTAATTGGAAAAACTGTTGAACTATCACCTATTTGATCTGGTCTAAGCGCTTTTAATAAAAAAACAATAGAGTAGAAGTTCGGTATTCCAAGTGCAATTCCACCTAAAATTGTTTTTCCTGTAATCTTAAAATCGCGACGAAGCGTTAAAACTATAATTCCAATAACAAAAGCACATAAAAAAATTGCCGCAGAAAATATAGATGTTTCGCCATCAGCTACATATTTGGTTTCTATATATTTTATCGTTGTATCTATAACTCCAGAACCTATAAATAATAAGGCAGGAAAGAGTAAGTTTTTACGATCAAAGGATTTAGTTCCTTCTTTTATAGTTGTTAGATAGACCGCTAACAATGCTAGAATAATTCCAGCTATTTTCAACAGACTCAAATGTTCTTTGTAAACAATTACTGCAAAAATTACTGGAACTACCACTGACATTTTTCCGGCTACGGAAGCCACAGAGAGTCCATTTCGTTGTGCGGTGAGTGCCATTAATATAAATATTGCAATAAAGAGAATTCCTAAAATAACAGCGCCAAACATCCAAGAACGTTGTGTCATTTCTGAAAATGTAATTCCGTTTCCATAAAAGAAAAAACCTAGTAGAAATGCTACTAAATAGTTGATTACAATTGCTTGAAATGTATTTACTTGATATTTGTCAAATAGTTTGAACGTCACAAATAACGAACTAGAAATGCAAATACTTAAGATGAGGTAAATCAAAATAATGATTTTTTATGTGTAAATAAGTCAACAACATCTTCTTCACCAGGAATTAAATTCCAAACGTGAATTCCTAGGGTTGCCGCCGAATCTGTATTTTCTTTTGTATCGTCAATAAACAAAGTTTCTTCTGCTTTTAAGTCATTTTCTTGCAAGACAAATTCATAAATATCTGCACTAGGCTTTCTTAAATGAATTTCATGAGATAAATAGAATTGTTCAAAACAGTCTTTGAATTCGTTGTACAATTCCATTCCCCAATCTTGTTGAATCCACGAAATATGCAAGTCATTAGTATTACTTAATAATAACAAACGATATTTTTTGTCTTTTGCTAATTGTTTGATAAATTCTAAACGATGTTTTGGACAATCTAACAAAATAGCATTCCAAGCATCAACTAAAGCTTCTTTGCTTGTGTGTGAAAATTGTTCATGGTAAAAATTGACAAATGTTTCTGTACTGATCAATCCTTTTTCATACGCTTGATTTTTTTCAACCATTTCTGGTGTAAAATCAGTAATCCCCAATTTGTTTAATTCGCGCGCAGTTGCTGGTTTATCTAGGTTGATGAAAATATCCCCGTAATCGAAAATTATATTTTTAATCATTGGTGTAAATGTCTAATGAATTGTTTAAAATAGTTACGGAACTTACTCGTTTTCCTTTTAATATAGGTGCTTTAATTCCTTGTTGAAATAAAACACTTCCTTTGAAAACTCGTGCTTCATCCCATAAATCATCATCGATAAAAGTTTGCAGAGTTTGTTTTCCACCTTCAATAAGTACGGATTGTAATTCATGTTGAAACAAAACATCGCAGATTTGTTGTGCAATATTCTTAGAGAAATCAATTGTTTCAAAAAATAGATTTTCTTGATTCTCTTTTTGTTGCGCAGTAATGACAATCGTTTTGATAGTTTGATCAAACAATGAATAGTTTGATGGAACTCGTAATGATTTGTCTAACACAATTCGTACAGGGTTTTTTCCATGCCAATCGCGTGTGTTTAGTTTTGGATTGTCTGTAATGGCAGTATTAGTTCCCACTAAAATGGCAGCTTCTTCACTGCGATATTTGTGTACTAATTGGCGTGAAAATTTATTCGTAATCCAATTTGGTTGTACAGGATCATTTTCTTTTCGAATCTTATCAATAAAACCATCTTGCGTTTCTGCCCATTTTAAAACAATATACGGACGCTTGTGTTGATGATAAGTGAAAAAGCGTTTATTTGAAGCGATGCATTCCTCTTTCAGTATATTTAAAATTACTTCACAACCAGCATTTTGAAGTCTTGCAATACCTTTTCCGGCTACTTTTGCAAATGGATCAATAGTTCCGATAACAACTTTCGGAATTTGATGCTTGATGATTAAATCGCTACAAGGCGGCGTTTTTCCATAATGACTACACGGTTCTAAAGAAACATAAATAGTAGCATATTTCAATAACGATTTGTCTTTTACAGAATGCACTGCGTTCACTTCTGCATGATTTCCACCATAAGCACTAGTATATCCTTCACCAATAATTTGATTATTATGAACAATTACTGCGCCAACCGATGGATTAGGCATAGCGGCTTGTAAACCATTTGCAGCCAATTGCAAACAACGTTGCATGTATATTTCGTGAGTGTGTTGCACTACATTTTTATTTTAACGTCTTCAGTTCTATCTATTTCATAATCATATGAAAATCCAAGCGTACTATATGTAATAGTTCCTTTGTATTGAATTTTCATTTTCTGATCAAGAATACTACTTAAAATTCCTCCCAAAAGACCATTTTTATTCTTTTCCAATACTTCTTTGGTGGGAATAACGACTTTTAATGGAATTGAAAACTCTTCTCTTGCAGGAACTTTAAACGATTCTGAACTCACATGCGCTATAGAAACATCGTTTACAAAAACTTCAATTCCTTTGCTCTCTAGTGTTCCTCCAACATCATTTTTATTAATAAAATACGCATCTGCTTCTAGTTCAATAATATCAAGTGTAGCGTTTATAACTTCAATATTATCAACTTTTACAAATAATGGTTTTTCTTTTACAGAACAACTTACGATTAGTAGTATTAATGGAATAAAGACGAGTTTTTTCATTTTTAAATAATGGATTTAATCTTACTGTTATGTGAAACTGAATAAGTTTGACCTAACGAAATTTGTTTTCATAAAAACGAATAACAAACAACGAGGACAACCAATCAAATTTAGTATCTTCACGGCATCGCAAAACTACATAATTTCTATCTGAAGCGTATACAAAATGAGTCAAGAATTCTATCAAGATCAAACATTTACAAAAATCGATTATACACAACAAACGTTCCCAAGAGGAGAATATGATAATTGTACGTTTGTCAATTGCAAGTTTGAAAATGTGTATTTAGACGCAAGGGTATTTTTAGAATGCACATTTGATACCTGTGAAATGACAAATGCAAAAATAAAAAGTACATCTTTTAATGAGGTCAATTTTATAAATTGTAAGCTGTTAGGTGTTAATTTTAGTGAATGTAATGATTTTCTGTTTTCAGTAACTTTTCAAGATTGTATGTTAGAATTGGCTTCGTTTGCCGAATTAAAAATTAAGAAAACAGCTTTTAGAAAGTCTAATTTGAAAAGTGTAGATTTTACAGATACAAATTTAGAAAATTCTATATTTGATAATTGTGATTTGACCGCCACTATTTTTAGAAATACAAATTTGGAAAAAGCAGACCTGAGTTCTGCGTACAATTACACAATTGACCCAACAATAAATCAATTAAAAAATGCGAAATTTTCCCGTGCAGAAATTCACGGACTATTAGCAAAACATGACATAAAAATTATTTCTTGATGATTATTAGAAAGATACAACCACAAGACAATGCAGCGATGGCAATTTGCATCCGATTGGCAATTACTGAGTTTGGAATGCCAAAAGTAGGAACAGCATATGAAGATCCTGAAACGGACGCAATGTTTGAAGCCTATCAAGGCGAACGCGAAATATATTTTGTTGTAGAAGAAGATGGAGAAGTGGTTGGTGGTGCCGGAATTAAACAATTGCGCGATAATAAAAGTAATGTGTGCGAATTACAGAAAATGTATTTTTTACCAAAAACCCGTGGTAAAGGTTACGGAAAGTTATTATTTGCCAAATGTTTAGAAGTTGCAAAAGACTTTGGATATAGCCAATGTTATTTAGAATCGTCACCAAAATTCAAAGCAGCTATTCATATATACGAACTATTCGGATTCAAGCATTTAGACAAACCTTTGGGTAGTACAGGACATTATTCTTGTGATGTTTGGATGTTAAAGGAATTGAAGTCATAGATATTAGATCACTCTACTTTTAGATGTTTTTAAAGTATTTCAAATAGAAATAAGAGATACTTGTTAAGAACCAAAACTAAAAAAACAAAACATTGAGATTAAAAGATATACAAAATATATTTCACAAAGAATTAGATCCTGTTTACGGAAAAGAGGAAGTAAATAGCTTTTTCTTTATGTTGACGGAAGCTTTTTTTGGTTTGGAACGTTTTGCACTTGCGTTAGATCCTGAGTATGTAATTACGAAAGAACAGGAAACTCCTTTGTTTGCTGCATTGAGCGAATTGAAACTCGAAAAACCAATTCAGCATATTTTAGGAAAAGCACATTTTTTTGGTTTGGAATTTTGTGTAAATGAACACACGTTGATTCCACGACCAGAAACAGAAGAGTTGGTACAGTGGATTTTAGATACTGTAAAAAGTGATTTGACTACAGAAAATCTTCGAATTTTAGATATTGGAACGGGAAGTGGCTGTATTCCGATTGCTCTAAAGAAAAACTTGCCAAATGCAATAATTTCTGCGATTGATATTTCTGTGGAAGCGTTAAAAATGGCAAAGAAGAATGCGGAAATCAATGAAGTTGAAGTTCAATTCATACAAGCAGATGTGTTGAATGTTGAAAGTTTAAACTTAGATCAAGAAAACACTGAATTATTTGATATCATAGTGTCCAATCCACCATACGTGCGAAACTTGGAAAAAGAAATGATGCGCAAAAATGTATTGGAATTTGAGCCCAATTCAGCATTATTCGTAGAAGATAACAATCCGTTAATATTTTACGATACAATAGCTAATCTCGCGAAAACGAATTTACGACCAAACGGAAGTCTATTTTTTGAAATCAATCAATATTTAGGTAAAGAAATGGTTGATTTGTTACAAGAAAAAAAGTTTCAAAACATTAAACTAAAAAAAGATATTTTTGGCGTAGACCGAATGACGAAATGTGTTTTTTGAATAAAGAATAAAGAATAAAGAATAAAGAATAAAGAATAAAGAATAAAGCCCAGAAATACAGATAATCCAAAAACCAAAACAATGAAAAGTATCGCAGTATATTGTGCAAGTAGTTTAGGAAATGATGAAAAAATTATAGCAGATGCTAATGAATTAGGAAAAGCATTAGCTGAGCAAAATATTACTTTGGTATATGGTGGTGCTCAAGTTGGTATTATGGGAACTATTGCCAATGCTGCATTACAGTACAATGGAAAAGTTATTGGAGTAATTCCTGAATTTTTAAAAAGCAAAGAAATTGAGCACACAGGTCTTACTGAGTTGTTGATTACGGAAACAATGGTAGCGCGCAAAATGAAAATGATAGCACTCTCAGAAGGATTTATAGCACTTCCTGGCGGATTTGGTACCATGGAAGAACTCTTTGAAGTCATCACTGCATTACAATTGGCACAAATAGCGTATCCTGTAGCAATTTTAAATAGTAGTGGATATTATGATGAACTCATTGCTTTGATGAAAACCATGATGCAAAAAGGATTACTTAAAGAGAAAAACTTTGATATGTTAATTATTGAAACAGATATTTCGGTTTTATTAGAACGCATGCGAAACTTTGTTCCTAACAAAACACCAAAATGGATTCAGTAGAATAACTACCTATTTTTCTTCAACTATTTTTTGTAAATTTTCAATTTTAGAAACGATAAAACCATCTCCTGTATCAAAAGCGGTAATGATTATTTTATAATTTTCTTGATTGTGTGTAAAGTATAAATCTCCTTTAATACTGTGAATGCCATTTTTGGCTCTTGGCCAATATTTAAAGGTAACAGGTTCAATAGTTGACCAATCAATTTGAAATGAAGCTCCTGAGTTTTTAAGTGTTTTTAAATCTCTTTTACTTCTAGCATCATAATTATCTTTGGTCATAACAGCAATGCTTTGTTTCATTTCATCAACCAAGCTGTCAGCATTTTTTTTAGCATATGCACGAAGTTCACCAAATGTATACAAATGCTCTATATACTCTTGTTCAGTAGTATTTTCTATATTACTTAATAGATTAAAAGCGTAAGTGCCAATTTCATCAGCAGTAACTGTTCTTTTGTTTTTTTGACAAGATATCAATAGAGTAGCTGCAATGATCAAAAACGATACGATATATTGTACTTTTTTCATTTGTAATATTTAAAATTTTAACGGCTCAAATATATTGAAATCGACCGATTTTGTAAAGCAGAAGTGTATTTTTTTAGTAAAATTTAACGGAAAAAGAAATGTTTTAAGAAGCGACTTTAAATTGTGCTTTATGTGTTAAAATAAACTTTTTTACAGCATTGAACTGTTCCATTTCTTTGGGAATTGTAATTTTTCCATTGCCAGTGAAAAAGTTATAATCATAGCTTTCAATAACAATTTCATTTGCTTTTATTTTAGTAGTTTCAATTTGATGTACAGGAAAAGATTGATCATACTTTTCTCCGTATTTTGCTTCGTTCCTATTAATAATAAGTTGACTTACCACGCTCATTTTTTCTTTAGCAAGGGAAACACTGACATTTTTCTCAGAAATCCGAAATGTAGTTTTTAATCCCATACTTTGCATTTGAACTAAAGACATTAGATATACAAAAATTAACACAACTGCTTGTATCGCCAACATTGGCGGCATGATAATTTTGTGAACTCCGTAACTGTAGAAGAATAAAAATGCAGCTATTAAAAGAATAGTCATGATAATAGCAATCATTTTCATCTTTTTAGCAACTTCTCGTTTTACATAACTACTGATTCCTTCTTCTTTGATTTGGTAACTATTCATATTGTTGAGTAGCGCCTTTTTTGTATGTTAATTATTGAAACTAATAATCACGCTTTTCAACCTTGCGAAGACTTTCTATTTCTACAATAGCAAATTCATTAGTTAAATTCATCGCATTTACTTCAATTGTGTAGGTTTCGTTTTTATATTTAAAATACATATCTCCTGTAATGCCTTTTATACCATTTCTTTCTTCGGTCTTATAGGTGTAATCCATGTATTCAATAGCATTCCAAACAATTCCATATTCTATAGCTTTCTTTTTGATTTTATTATAATTACGTTCCATTCCAGCATTAAAATCCTCTTTACTCACCTTAGTCATTCGATTCTTCGTTTTTTCGTTAATCTCTGAATCGTTTTTTGCAAAATCACGAAGTTGTTCAATCGTTAATAAACGACCCATATATGCTTGTTTTGAGATATCGGGAATCTTTTTTAAAAGATCAAAAGCATACTTTCCAACAGTGTCTGGTTCTTTTAATTCTTGAGTTTGTTGGCAAGAAATAAAGAATGTGGAAGTCATTAATAAAACGAAGAGATATGATAATTTTTTCATGTATTCTATACTAGATTGGTTGTTGTTTTTAAAGATATAAAAATTATAGAAACTTCTTTATCAGAAGGTCTAAAACCTGTCAATATTAGTATAGTTGTTCTTTGTGTAAAGTTTTAAATTTCATGCGGAAGTAAGTTCAGAATAACTTTAATTACGACACAGTTTTTATATTCATCAAAAATATTTTTAATTGTTTAAATGTTAATTACGGGTTTGCCGTAAATAGTTCAAGTTTTAATTTTATAAGATTGTTCTTTATTAACTTTTAAATCATTTAATCATGAAAAAAAAGAATCTTAGATCTTTAAAATTAAACAAAACACCTATTTCTAAACTTGATCGTACTAAAGGAGGAATGCCACCACCACCGCCTCCAGGACTTACAGATTTATGTTTTACATTTATTCCTGAGATTTGTAATATTCAAACTGGAAATTCTCACATTGTTTGTGAAACTCAACAAATACAATGCAACGTTTTTACTTTGGGTTGCTAAAATTTTATCATTTAAGCGAACTCCGGTTCGCTTTTTTATTTTTTACCTAAAGAAAATGAACTGAAATTAGTTACTTTATTCCATTCAAGGTTTTAATCTTTAAATCATCAATAGTAGAAGCTTTTGTAGTAAAAGTTATGATAATTGTCTCATCTGGCAATAGATCAAAGAAATTATCTGAAAAATGACCTTTTGCTTTGGTATGCATGAACACATCTTTTTGTAAGGTTTTAGCGGAAACTTCTATAGAGAACCCGTTTTCAATTTTTGTAACTTTTGTCGAAACATCTTGCGCAGGCAATTCCAAATCTTTTGGTCTGGCTACATAGAATAAGTCTGTAGCTTTTATTGAATCAGAAGTGCTTGTATTGACCGAAGTTGAAGAGAAAACTACTTTCATCACATAATCATTAGGATTCGCTTTGATGTTGGCAACAGGAGTTTGCATAACCAATGTACTTGCATTTGCGGCAACAGTTACTTTTTGTTTCCTAGCATGAATTGTCTTTCCTTCAAAATCTAAGAAGCTAAGATTCAACTCTCCATTTAACAGTTCTAATTTGTCAGAAACAATATATGTTTTGATAATATTATCTTTTACAACAGAAGAAATCAAAACATCTTCAAATGATTTTTTTGCTTTGTAATGCAAGGCTTTCCAATTGCCCATAAAATCAATACTAGACCAGGAAACTACCGGCCAGCAATCATTGAGTTGCCAATATAAACTACCCATACAATACGGCATGGCGCGACGTTGTGCTTCCATTCCCATAGTCATTCCTTTGGCTTGCGTTAATTGGCTCATATATACATAATCTTCACCTAATGTTGGAACAGGATAATCACGTTCCATATATTCACGAATCAATTTAAAACCTCTAGGATGTTTCTGATGAGTTATATAACTATCGTGATTGATATCAATACTGTCTTCTCCTGTAAAGTAACGAATGGCTTCGTATGACGGAAATGATTGAAATCCGAATTCACTCATAAAACGCGGTACTTTTTCTTCAAAACGTTCAAATGGTAAAGCATCGTGCCAAACACCCCAATCGTGCGCATCACCTTCAAATTGTGACTGTGGATTTCCACGTCCAAATCTTGGTGAACTTTCCCAGTAGGAAATTTCAGGATTTAATTTTTCAACAGTTTTTGGTAAAATACTATCAAATACTGCTAAGTAACTATTCCATATTTCTTCTTTTTGAACTTCTGTTTTATCTGTTTGCCAGCCCCAGCGATGCCAAGCTTCATTGTTTTCGTTATTTCCACACCAAAGTCCTATAGACGCATGATTACGCAGGCGTTTTACTTGATCGATCGCTTCTTTTTCTACGTTTTCTAGAAATGCGTTATCTCCGGGATACATCGCGCAAGCAAACATAAAATCTTGCCAAACAAGAATTCCTTTTTCATCACATAACTCATAAAAAATATCATTTTCATAAATTCCGCCACCCCAAACGCGGAGCATATTCATATTGGAATTTACTACATCATTCAATAATTTTTCATAATGCGCATCTGTCACTTTATCCTGCATACTGTGTTGTGGAATGTAATTGGCACCTTTCATAAACACAGGAACGTCATTGAGTTTAAAGTAAAATGTTTCTCCATTAGCGTCTTTCTCTGTAATTAACTCAATAGTACGCAAACCAATTGTTGCTTTTTGCTGCGCTTTTAAATCTTTTCCTTGTTTAAGTGTAATGTCAAACTCATATAAATACGGTTCCCCTAAATTAAACGTCCACCAACGTTTCGGGTTTTTAATTTCAAGATTTGTTGTATATGTATGTGTTCCTTTTTTTATAGGAGATTTTATGGTATGTATCGTTTTGTCAAACTTTATTTCAAACGCAGCTTCTTCTATGTCTTCATCGGATGAAATTGTATACTCTATTGCCAGAACAGCAAGTGAATCGGTTAGTTTTTTTTGTTTAAAATAAACATCGTCCAACTTCATATTATTCCAAGAGGTAACTTTGATCGGCTTCCAAATTCCAGAAGTATTTACAATTGGTCCCCAATCCCAACCATATTGAAATTGTGCTTTTCGTGTAAAAACTCTAGGTCCAGGAGGTAATAAATAATCGAGTTTTTCCGCTTCAGGGTCTTCTGTTACACTTGTTTTTTCAAATGTAATACGTAACGAGTTACTTGATTTAGCTGCTTTTTTTATATCAAATTTCCATGTGCGAAATGCATTGTTTGTTTTTCCTAATAAAGAATCGTTGAGGTAAATACTTGCATACGTATCCAAGCCTTCAAACGTAAGTTCTATATGCGACTTTTCTAAGGTTTCTTCGTCAAGCGAGAAAGTTGTTTTGTATTCCCAATCTTTAGTAGGAACCCATTGTACATTCAATTCGTTTGAACCCAAGAAAGGATCAGGAATTTTGTCATGTGCTAACAAGTCAGAATATACATTTCCAGGCACAGAAGCTGAACGCCAAGTGGTGTCTCCAACTTTTTGTTTGAATTGCCAGTTTTGGTGAATTGATGAAACGGTTGGTCGGTCGTCTTTAGCACAGCTTATTATAAGTAATGCTAATAAAAGTGTAAAAATTCTATTCATTGTCATATACGATATAAGAAGAAACCATCCAGTAATTGTCTTCGCCTTGTTTGGCTTCCTGGGCTTCTGGAATTGAAATTGTAAGCGTATGTTTTCCTTGTGAAAGATTGTTTAAGGGAATAATTTCTGGTTGGATGTCACTTCCCGGACACCAATTAGATCTTGATAAGTCGGAAGATGCAATTTTTTCACAATCATCCACATCGTCATAAAATTCATTGGCTTTCCAAGTTCCAGAAGTTGGATTGAATCGTCTGAAACTAGCACAATCGTCACGCCAAGGTGTAAATGTTTTAATGCTTTTTCCGTCAAGCGAGATTTGATTTTCTTTTTTTACAAACTCATCACCACCTGAATGTCCTCCATGTCCCGTTGTAATATAATATAGTTTAGCATTTGTAAATGGTTCTGATATGTCAAATTCAACTTGTAAGTCACTTCGTGAGAACTCATCATACAATTTTTGTCCACTTGCATATTTAGCCGTATTCACCAAAGGAATTACGGTTTGTTGTTTTTTTGTATGATTTGGAATCTTACTTTCTTCAAAATCAATTGTAGCCGAAATATTATAGCCTTCTTTCGTCCATGTATCAATAAAAATACCAATATAAACTTCATCTTCTAGTAAAGGCAATAAATGTGTTATATCTTGCGACCAATGTACTTCGTTTTCCCAATGTGGAATGTATACAGGTTTTCTATCTTTTACGCGTTCATCATTTGTAAAATGTCCCACTCCAAAAGGTGTCATAAAACGGATTAATTCTATGTTTGGCTCATGAAGTAAACTATCTTTTTGATAGGTTGTAACAACAGGGTATTTTGTATTTAACGTAGCTAAATCAAACGTTCCTGCTTCAAAATCAAGCAATGTTAAATTTGATGTACTAGGTATAATAAACATGGAACCTGATTTATCCCACGGATCACCATTGGATGTTAAGGTAAGTGATACAGTTGCTTTTGGTTGTATTTGATAGTTTGGTAGTTTTATTTTTTTTAAGAGTACACGACCTGCATCTAACCGTAAAATACCATTCGTGCTTTTTGCTGGATTTTCTTTGAAACTCATATTAAAATGCAAGTTTATATCTTCAAAAACTTTTACAGAATTATTACCAATGCGTTCAGGTTTTTTTTCTGTACACGAAGTAATTATAAGAAGACTTAGTATTGCTATTCTGATATTCATGAGTTGATGCGTTCTAATATTTGTTTAATTTTTTCTTTATTGGAAATGGCAATTCGAGTTTCATTGAATAGGGAAGTACTATTCATACTAATTTTCGGATTGTTGATGGATTGATGAATACTTGTTGCCGAACAATGAATTTCTTGAAAACCACTTTCTTTAAATAAAAGTGCATTTTTTGGATTAATTCCACCACCTGGCATGATAATGATTTCACCTTCTGCGACTTCTTGTAATTCTTGCAATAGCAAAATACCTTTTTCAGCACTTGTTTCTTGTCCAGAAGTTAAGACACGATTTACACCCAAAACGGCTAATTGTAAAACGGCTTCTATAGGATCTGGTGTCCAATCAAATCCACGATGAAACGTAAATGACATCGGCTTTGCGAGTTCAATAAGTTCTTTTGTTCGTGCTTGATCTATGGTTTGATCTTGTAATAAAACTCCAGAAACAATACCTACGCAACCTAATTCTTTACATAACAGAATGTTTTCCTTCATAATCTCAAATTCGTCTCGTGAATAGGTGAAATCACCACTTCTTGGGCGAATGAGTACATGAATAGGGATTTTTAAATCGACAACTACTTTTTTGAGTAATCCGTATGATGGTGTAATACCGCCAATGGCTAATTCGGAACATAGTTCTATACGATGCGCACCAGCTTTCTCGGCATTTATAGCAGATTCATACGAGTTAGCACAGATTTCTAGGAGCATGATTTTCGATGTTTGATGTTAGGTCTTGGTTTTTCTATTTCGACAGACTCAATGTGAACAATATTTATTTTGTGTTTGACTGAACGAAGTCGAAGTGTCAATTTGTTCACTTTGCTTTTTGTCTTTTACATATTGAACTTGCCAAAGTATCAAATATATAATTTATTCTCGTTTTCTAGGGTGTGATAACTTTCAATTCATAATACAAATTTGATGTATTTTAGTAGGTATGTCGCATTAGGAATATATTTAAAGCAAATACAGCTATAAAGTTTGTTGTATGATGGAATTCCTAATTTGTCAGATTTAGTATAGCTTTAGAATTTTAAACAAATAAATAGTAGTGCATATAACTCGTTTTATTTGGCTGAATTTTCAACAGCTAATAATATTTTTTCAGTTCTGCATACCAACTAATCATTTCAAATATTCCAAGCATAGGAGAAACGTAGATGCCGCTCGTCTTATATCCCAAAACAGTTGTTAATACCAACAATAGCAATTATTAGTAAGGTATATCCTAAATATTTATTGTTTTTACTTCTAAAAAACTTAGAAAAGAGAATCACTAAGCAATGTAGTGTAGCTATAAGTGAAACTATCTCTACTAATGAAATGTTGATTGATGGCAAGTATTTAGATTATAGGGTTAATTAGTGCTTTATTTAGTTGAAATTTAATGACTAATAACGAAATCCAGCATCGTTATTTTGTTCTCTTTATGATTTCTACAATACGATTGATCATGATTTCAGATAAATTCCATTCATACCCATTAAAGTCTGTAGTATTTATAAATTGTACTACAACCGTATCGATGTCTTCATGGTATTCTGCAAGACTTTGATAGCCAGGAACCAAACCTCCGTGTTCGTACTTATAAATAGATGAGTAGATTTCTTTTTCTCCTTCCTTAAATACTGAACCATCGTTTAATGCGCGCAGAAATATACCAACATCTTCCGCCGTAGCTAGCATTCCATTTTCATTAGCCTTAAAATCTTTATCTATTCCAACATAGTATCCACTCATCACGTCGTCCAGATTTACTTCACTGAGAGAGAAGAATGTATTGTTGAGTTTTAAAGGGAGTAAAATTTGTTCTTTGATGTATTGTTCATGACTATAGCCTAGTACTTTATCAATGATTTTTCGAAGCAATAAATAATTAGTGTTTGAATATTCATAGCCTTGGTCGGGTTTGAAACTCGCTGGCAAATCGAGCGCAAATTCAAGCGCTTTTTTACCGTTTTCTTGTTCATTTTCCCAATACGCAGGATTGCTTGTAAAATTTGGAATACCACTACGATGCTGTACCATCAATTTTAAGGTAATGTTTTCTGCATTTTCAATTCTGCCCGCAAGTTCTGGAAAGTAATCAGTAAGTGTATCATCTAAGGATAAGTGATTTCCTTTAGCTAGTTTTGCAATGGAAACAGCAGCATATAGTTTGCTAATGCTAGCTATTTTGAATATTGATTTTGAGTCGGCAGGTATTTTATTTTCTCTATTTTTCCAGCCGCTTGTATAAAATGCTGGCGGTTTTCCAGCTTCGTCCACATATACAATCATTCCATCAAACCCATGACCAATAGCCTCGTCTACTTGTTCTTGTACAGTATTTGGCAATGGTAATATCCATGCCCATACCAAAATCCAAGGGACAAATGTCAAGGAAATTAGCGTTCCTACGAGTAATACAATTCTAAATATCTTTTTTTTCATAATGCTATATATATGACACTTACAAAAGTCCAATTTTATCGTAAGAATAAAAATTTTATGGTACTGAATTGTTGAATGTACTTGATGAGCTGTTCATTTTATTGCATATAGAGAAACTTTTTATGCTAAGGTTATTGCGCCTATTCCAATGTAAAGCTTTCGCCATTTGAATTCTAGAAATAGTTTCTAATTTTTTTAGTAGTGTAGAAGTAGAAGGTGTGTATAGAACGCTATGTTAACTCAAATATGCAACGCTTATACATAATTTACTACGCTTATGAACTATTCCTTGGATGTTTCTTTGATTTTTTAGTATTTCATAGGATAAAACAGAAAAATATTTAGGATTTGTTTTCTCAGGAAACCTAGTTACAAAGTTGCAGGAGCATTTCCCGAGTTCAGGGAAACTAGTTACAGCGTTGCAAGAGCATTTCCTGAGTTCAGGGAAGTTAATTGCGTTATTGTGTTTGTAATCCCTGAGTAATTTTATTGAGAAAACAGCAAAAAAAAATATCCTTTTGAGTTAAAAAGCTAAGAATTCCATCATATGAGCAAGTTTAAAGAACCAATGTTTAGAGATTACCGAAATAGTGAGTTTTTACAGTTTATGAAAAACGTTTTGGAATTGGTAAACAATACCGATGTGTCTTTGTTAGGACTTACTGAACAACAGCAGGCATTGCTAGTAAGTACAGAAGCTTTAGCAATGGCGTTTGAGCCAGAACAATTTCAAAAGAATGCTGAGGTACTGGAAAGCTTAGATGCTGAGCGCGATAGTTTGTATGTAGGAATCAAGCATTTACTAAAAGGGCATGGCTATCATTTTAATCCAACGAAACAAGAAGCAGTAAAGCGATTGTTGTTTCATCTACAGAGTTATGGAAAGGAAGTAAATCGTATGAATTACCAAGCGCAAACTGCTAATATTACTCATATGTTGTCCGAATGGCAATCAGAAACCATTTTGCAGGAAGCCGTGGTACTGTTAGATTTGTCTGAATGGGTGAGCACATTGCAAGAGGTAAATACAGCGTTTGGCAACCAGTATGTAGCGCGAGCTTCCGAAATATCGGCCAATGCAACGCCTAGTTTTTCAAGTTTGCGTACAGCAACTAAAGCAGCTTATCGTGCCTTGGTTGCGCGTATTAAAGCTTTTATGGTGTTGAATTCAAATGTAGTATATACACAATTGTATCGTCAAATTTATGAACTAGCAAGGCTGTATAACCAAGTAGTGAAGGTACGGTCGAAGGCGTTGCGTAGGAAATGATTTGGTATGGTTTTATGCTATTAGAATGCTTACGAAATTTGTGAAAATTAGGATTATATAAATCAAACACATTATTGATGCTCCTTTGAAAAATAGACTAAAAATTTTAAAAACGATTGGTGCTTTTTCAACGAGTCCAGTATTGTTTTTGATATGAAAGTCTTTTAGTTTACCAGTAAGTATTGGTCCGACTTTTCTAAAGAAGAAGAAGCCAAGGGTGAAGAATAGCGACAGAAAGATTTTAAATTTCAATGGGTGTGGTTTTGTTGTTGGGTAACGTTTCGGGTATGGTGCGTAGCGTGCTGTAAACCGCTATGAGCTATACCCATTATTAGCCCCTGTTTTTTTTAATTTTCAATCAAATGTCCAATGCTCTGTCCTGAATAGAGATACGAAAGTCCATTTCCCTCTCCACCTATCGATTCAGAATCTGCAATTGTTATTTTTAGTTTTTCAAATAAATAATTTCCTTGCTCAATTTCTTTAAAGTCAAATCCATTTGAATTCAATAGATTTAAATAAGTATTGATATCCTTTTCAAATTCCATTTCAATAACCTCAATCCAAATTTTAATTCCCCAATGGACTTCTAACTCACGGAGAAGGTTATCCTTGTTATAACTTAAAAAGAAATAGTTTTTCATTCCGTTGATGTCTTGATAAATATCTCTTTTTTGGTCAATATAGCGGCTTGTATCTCCGTTAAGGAATTGAGACATTTCAATAAGTTCATCATCATCTTTGTGTCGATTCTTCAATTTCTGTCTAACAAATTCTCTTTCTTCACTCCAATTGAAAATATCAGAGTTTAATTTAAATCCTTTATTTGGTAATATCTCTAATGTCATGTGGCTAACGTATGTATATACAGAATTCCGTATATCATACCAATTTTAAGGAATAACAGGAACTAATTTTATAACAACTTCCCGTTATTTCTTGTAAATGTAAAACAAAGATTATGGCTATGCAATGCGGTTTTTCGTAAAAGCTACAGAAATGTTATAAGATTATGTATAGAATTGTAGTTTATTGTAAGGGAAAATAGGAGCGGAGCGTTTATTGGTTTAGGGTAACGTGTTCGTGTATGATTAGTTGCGTTTGCTAGAACTAAGTTAGTAAAAGAAAACGAACCAGAGGAAAATCCGTA
>NZ_CANMEZ010000016.1 GCF_947496985.1 uncultured Kordia sp. | reverse complement strand
GGTTCTTGTAAAATCTTCTAAGAAGATTCGCCAAGAAACTCCATCAATTGCTAAGTGATGAATTCCCATGAATAAACGATTTGTATCTTCTTTTGTTTCTATAAATACAAATCGTGTTAAGTCATTATTGTAAATGTCTAAATCTGCTTGATATTTACTACACAGTTCTGTGATTTCTGTTGTTTCTGTTATATTTTCCGTAATTAACTCTGGAAGTTTGTTTCCGTAGTTTTGTATTGGATACGACTCATTTTCAACCTTTTGAAATTCTATTCGTAATACATCATGATGATTGGCTAACAATTCAATTGCCTTTTGAATCGTTTCTGGCTTGATTTCTTTTGAAAGCGTTAGTAATAAAGATTGATTGTAATGATTCTCAGCTTCATAACTTAAATCGAAGAATTGTTTTTGAATTGGATGTAATTGTACGTAGCCTTCAAGAATTCCAGTCTCTTGAATGATTTCATTGGCATCTTTTAAATGCAAGGCTATTTCTGAAATCGTCTGATGACTAAAAATATCTTTTACTTGGTAATGAATGTCTGCTGATTTACTTCTACTTACCAGTTGAATCGCTTTTATAGAATCGCCTCCTAGTTCAAAGAAGTTGTCATAAATTCCTATTTGTTTAACTCCTAGTAAGTCTTGCCAAATCGTTACTAACTTCTCCTCTACTTCATTGCTTGGCGCTACGTAGCGCTCTTTTTGATACGCACTATCATCAACTAATGGCAATGATTTTTTGTCTATCTTCCCATTAGTCGTTAGTGGAAATGATTCCAATTGCATGTACAATTTTGGAATCATATAGTCTGGTAATTGTTTAGCTATTTCTTTTTGAATCGCTTTGTTGTCAATTTCCTCAGTTGCGATTACATACGCAACTAATTGTTTATTGTCATTTGCATCTTCCCATACAATAACTACTGCTTGTTCAATATACTGTATGTTCCTTAAAGCAGCTTCTATTTCGCCTAATTCTATACGAAATCCTTTGATCTTTACTTGATCATCTTTTCTTCCTAAGTATTGAATATTTCCATCAGGTAACCATTTAGCAATATCTCCTGTTTTATATAATCGTTCATCATTTTTAAATGGACTTAAAATAAATTTTTCTTCAGTTAATTCCTTTCTATTTATGTATCCTTTTGCAACTTGAATTCCTCCAATTAATAATTCTCCTTGAACTCCAATTGGGCATAACTGAAAAGCATCATCTACAATATAAACAGTAGTATTTGCTACAGGTTTCCCTATAGGAATTAAGACTTCATATTCTTTAGCTGTTAAATCTATCTTTGTAACATCAATTGCTGCCTCCGTCGGTCCATAATAGTTATGAATTCTAGTATTTGTGAATTTTTCTTTAAATTTTTTCACTAATTGAGCGGATAGTGCTTCTCCACTACAAATTACATGGCTTAAAGAATTATTGTTTGATGCTTCAACCGAAGTTACGAATGCTTCCAACATTGATGGAACAAAGTGAATGTGCGTTACTTTTTGGCTGGTAATAATTTTTTGTAAATAATCTGGATCTTTATGACCTTCTGGTGTTGCCATTACTAATGTACAGCCGCTAATTAAAGGCATTAATAATTCCCATACAGAAACATCAAACACGTATGGTGTTTTTTGAAGTAATATACTTTGTGAAGTAATATTTACGTCATCTTGCATCCACAATAAACGATTTAATAATCCTGAATGCGCATTCATTACTCCTTTTGGGTTTCCTGTTGTTCCTGAAGTGTAAATAACATATGCCAATTGCGATGTAACAATGTTAATTTCTCTTGGAGATCGTAAATTATCGGAAGCATTGATTAGTTCATCTATATAGATAGATTCTTTTCCAGAAACCTTAACTAATTCCTTTGATGCAGTTGTTGTTAATATGATTTCTGAATCAACATCTTTTAAGATAAATTGAATTCGTTCTATAGGGTTTTTAGTATCAATCGGAACATATGCGCCACCAGATTTTAAGATTCCTAAAATACCGATGTACATTTCTAAGGAACGTTCTGTACAAATTGGAACTAAACTGTTTTTAATAATTCCTTTTTCTTGTAAATAGAATGCAACTTGATTGGATTTTTTGTCTAACTCTACATATGTTAGTTTTGTGTTTTCAAATACAACAGCAATAGCATCTGGTGTATTTAAAACTTGTTCTTTAAAATAGTCAACAACAGTTTTTTCGCTAGGATATTCCTTTTTTGTGTTATTGAATATATTCAGTAATGTATTTTGTTCTTCTTTACCAATAATTGTTAAAGTACTGATTGGTTGATTTGTATTGTCAACAATAGCATGTGAAAGTAGTTTAAAGTGTTGTGCCATTCTTACTATCGTTTCAGCTTTAAATAAAGTAGTAGCATATTCTATTTCTACTAATATTTCTTCATTTTCTTCCGTAACATTTAATGTAAGGTCAAATTTTGCTGTATCACGTGTTGTTGCAATTGCAGAAACTATACTATTTCCCAGACTGACTTCTGAAACTTCTTCATTGTTTTGAAGCACAAATAAGGTTTGAAATAAAGGTGTTCTACTTTGATCGCGTTTTAATGCTAAATCATCAACAATTTGCTCAAATGGAACATCTTGATGCATATAAGATGTTAAGCATGTTTCTTTAATTTGTTTTAATAAAGTAATAAATGAAGCATTTGGTTGCAATTGATCTCTTAATACAATTGTATTTACAAAAAGACCTATTAATCCTGCCACGTTTTCCTGTTGTCTATTTGCAATTGGAGTTCCAACACTTATATCCGTTTGTCTTGTATATTTATAAAGTAAGATTTTATAAATTCCCAAAAGCGTCATAAATAGTGTGGACTCTTGTATTTTTGAGATATTATGTAAACCTTTTGTAAGCTCTTTATTGAGTGTAAAACTATATACATTTCCTTCTGTTGATTGTATTGAAGGCCTTGTAAAATCAGTTGGTATTTCTAAAGGTGATGCGTTTTTCAGTTTTTCATTCCAAAAAGCTAATTTTTCAGTTAATACTTCGCCTGAAAGATAGTTGCGTTGCCAACTACTATAATCTGCATATTGCACAGGTAATGTTGGTAAATCAACCTTGTTTCCTGCTAATAATTGTCCGTAAGATGCTTCTAATTCTTTTACTAAGATTGGTAAAGACCAACCATCTGAAGCAATATGATGTAAAACTAAAATAAGTCTGTGATCTGTCTCGTTTATTGAAACAACAACCGCTCTAAACATGTAATCTTTTGATAAATCAAAAGCTGTTTTAGTCACTTTCTCTATTTGAAAAGTTACTATTTCTTCCGTAGCATTTTGTATGTGTGCAACTTTAAAATCATTGCTACTTTTAATTTCCTGATATCCAATTCCGTCATGATCTTTGAAAACCGTTCGAAGTGACTCATGGCGATCAACAATATGCTGTAAAGCTTCTTGTAAGACTAATATATTTAAATCTCCTGTAATTTTTAATACTCCTGAAATATGATAGGCTACACTTCCTTGCAATTGATCTAAAAACCATAAACGTTCTTGTGCAAATGATAATGGAATTCTTGACGGGCGTTCCATTACTTTGATTGAAGGAATATTTGACGTAGTAGTTCCTTTTCCCAAAAACTGAATCAACGCTTCTTTGTTTTCCTGTATTTGTTTCGTAAGCGCTGGAGAAATGAGTGTAGATTTGCTCTTTTTCATTCCTAATTTCCCATCTTTTACGAATAACTTAATCCCGTCAGATTTAGCCGTATAGATTATATGTAATAAATCTTTATTTATCATAATTTCAATAAATATGTAGTCTTGTTGTTGGTTTAGAAGA
The DNA here is from genome assembly GCF_947496985.1 of uncultured Kordia sp. Taxonomy (GTDB): domain Bacteria; phylum Bacteroidota; class Bacteroidia; order Flavobacteriales; family Flavobacteriaceae; genus Kordia. Next base: position 54,674 of record NZ_CANMEZ010000016.1, on the reverse strand, counting down.
ATGAGATTTCTTCGTCTTCGTTTTCTTGATCTTGTTCTGAAAAAATTTCTAAATACTTTGCTATTTCTTCGATAGTTACAAAATGAAATACTTCTTTGACACTGATTTCAGTTTCAAATGTTTTTGATATGCGTGTAATCAATTTAATAGCTAATAAGGAATGTCCTCCAAGTTGGAAGAAGTTGTCTTTTATGCCTATGTTTTCTATTCCTAATAGTTCTTCCCAAATAGCAACTAATTGCTTTTCAGTTTCCGTTGTTGGTGCTTCGTATGTTGTTGTTTTTAATGCGGTTGTATCTAATTCAGGAAGTTCCTTTTTGTTGATTTTACCGTTTGCATTTAGTGGAAATTCTTCTAATTGCATAAAACGATTCGGAATCATGTAATTTGGTAATTCACTAGCTAATGATTCTTGGATTTCTGTAAAATCAATTTCTTCTTCTGCGATAAAATACGCTACTAATTGCTTACTTCCTGTATTGTCTTCTTTTGCTACAACAACCGATTGTTTGATGTTTTCCAACTTATCTAAAGCTGTTTCTATTTCACCCAACTCAATTCTGTATCCTCGTATTTTTACTTGATCGTCTTTTCGTCCAATGTATGCAATGTTTCCATCCGGAAGCCATTTTGCTAAATCACCTGTTTTGTAAAGCTTCTCTCCTTCTTTAAACGGATGATTTACAAATTTCTCTTCTGTTAATTCTTCTCTATTTAAATAGCCTTTCGATAAGCCTTTTCCGCTGATACACAATTCGCCAATAACGCCACTTGGTACTAATGATAATTGTTCATCTAAAATGTATAATTGTGTGTTGAGCGTTGGTTTCCCAATTGGAATACTTGTTTGATCGTCTGTTAAGTTTTCTGTACTGTAATATGAACTGTAAATCGTAGCTTCTGTTGGTCCGTATATGTTTTCCAACTTTGCTTCAAAACCTAATGCATCATAGTTTCTTACTAATTGAATTGGCAATGCTTCGCCTGCTAAGAAAAAGTATTCCAAGCTTGAAAGCGCTTCTTTGTCTGTAGATTGTAATTCTTCAAGTAAAACTGAAAATAACGAAGGTACTAAGTTTAGATGTGTAATTTTATACTTCTCAATACGTTCGATAAGTCCTTTTGCTTCTTTTTCAGCATCTTTTGGAAGTATTACCACACTTCCACCATCTTTGATCCAACCGAAGATTTCATGAACCGAAACATCAAAAGCATAATTCGTTTTGAATCCAATTCTGGCTGCAGCCGAAAAATCATATAATTCAGAAAAACCATGTATGAAATTGAACAACGATTTGTGTTCAATCATTACGCCTTTTGGAATTCCTGTCGTTCCAGAAGTGTAAATAATGTATGCTAATTGATCTTCGTTTACTTCTGATTCAAACGTATTTTCTTCATTTTCAAAACTTAACACATCTAAAGAAATAATCATTTGATTTGCTTCTACAAATCTATTTTCTAATGAACTTTCTGTCAATATGATTTCTGCAGAAATATCTTCTAGAATGAAATCTATTCGAGTTTGTGGATTTGTTGGATCAATTGGAACATAGGCAAAACCTGCTTTTAATATTCCAAAGATTCCAATTATCATTTCCAATGAACGTTCGATACATAATGGAATTAAACTGTTTGCCTGTAAATTTTGTTTTGCTAAGTAATTTGCTATTTGATTCGATTTTGCATCTAATTCTTGATACGAAAGTGTTATCTCTTCAAATGTAATCGCAACAGCATTCGGATTCTTCGCAACTTGATCTGCAAATACATCTAAAACCGTTTTTCCTTCGCCATAGTTAACTTTCGTATTATTGTAGGCTTCCAAAAGTTGTGTTTTCTCTGCTTTTGGTAACATTTGTAAACTTCCAACTGATTGATTTACATTTTCACAAACAGCCTTCACCAATTGATTAAAATGTACTGCAAAACGTGCTATTGTTTCTTTTTTGAATAAAGCCGTTACATATTCAATTGCTACAGACATTCCATTTTCGTTTTCACGAATGGTCATAGAAATGTCAAATTTTGCCGTTGTTGTTTTTGTTTCAAGCAATTCTATGTTGCTTTCACCTAAACTGATTCCTGTAGTTTCTTCATTGTTTTGAAGTATAAACATGGTTTGGAATAATGGGCTTCTACTTTGATCTCTATCAACAACTACATGATCTACTATTTTTTCAAACGGAACATCTTGATGTGTAAATGCTGCTAAACTTGTTTGCTTTATTTCTTGTAATAATTCAGCAAATGACTTTTGTGATTCCACTTGGCTTCTCATCACAATTGTATTTATAAAAAATCCTATTAATTGTGATATTTCAAGTTGCGATCTGTTTGCAATTGGCGTCCCGACTGCAATGTCAGTTTGACCAGAATAACGGTGTAATAATACTTTATAGATAGTCAATAGTGTCATAAAAAGTGTGACTCCTTGTGACTTTGAAATTATATTTAACTTGTTTGAAAGCGCTTTATTTATTTTAAATGTATAGGTTTCTCCTGCTGTAGATTGAATTGCTGGACGATTGTAATCTGTTGGTAAGACTAATGGCATTACATCTTTTAATTGGTTTATCCAGAAGCTTAATTTCTCACCTAAAACTTCACCTGTTAAATAGTTACGTTGCCAATTACTGTAATCTGCATATTGAATTGAAAGTGGTTGTAAATCTACTTTTCCGTTCGTACTAATTTGTCGATACGCTTGTTCTAATTCATTTACAAAGATTGGAATGGACCAACCATCTGCGGCAATATGATGTAAAACCAAAATCAACATATATGTATTCTCCGATTGTTTTACAATGGTTGCTCGCAACATGTAATCTTGTGATAGATCAAATGTTTTTTGTGTTTCTTCTTGTATGAATTGATCTAAATTTTTGTCTAATCTCGCGGAAGCTACAGACACAACTTCAAAATCATCAGCATTCATAATATACTGATAACCATCACCTTCATACTCATGAATTACCGTTCGCAACGTTTCATGTCGTATAACTAATGCCTGAATTGCTTTCGATAGTATTGTTGTATCAATTTTACCTTTGATTTGTAAAACACCAGGAATATGATACGCCAAACTTCCTTGCAATTTATCTATAAACCACAAACGTTCTTGCGCATATGACAACGGAATTTTGTCTGTTCTTTTTGTTGGAATTATAGCTGGAATGCTAACTTTTACTTTTTCAGCAATTATAATTCCTAAATCTTTTATTGTTGGATTTTCAAAAATGTCTTTGATAGAAACTACAACTTCAAATGTTGCTTGCATGTGTGCTATTAACTGAATTGCGAGTAACGAATGTCCGCCCAATTCAAAGAAACTATGCTGAATTCCGACAGTTTCAAGCTTTAATAACTTTTGCCAAATAGTTACAAGTTCTTTTTCTATAGTATTTGAAGGTGCTTCAAATAGCGTTTCGTTTGTTTCTGTTATTATCGCGTTTGGTAATGATTTTCGATCAATTTTTCCTGTACGCGTTCTTGGAAATTCAGCTACAAATACAAATATTTCAGGAATCATTATTTGCGGCAATTCTTCTTTTAATAATTTTTTAATTGCCGATACGCTTTCTTTTTCTGTTTCTAACAAATACGAAATCAACTTATTATCTTGAACAATGACAGCTGTTTGACTCGCTATTTTTTGTATGTTTAATTCTATTTCTAACAAATCAATTCTAATTCCATTGAGTTTGATTTGTTGATTGCTTCTTTCTATAAATTCAAGCTCACCAGTAGCTAATATGCGTCCTATATCACCCGTTTTATAGTATTCTTCTTTGTCTGAATTTGTTGCATTTAGATATCCAATGGTTGTATGTTCGCTTTTGTATACAATTTCACCTGTTGCATATATATCTTGTGTAAGCATATCATTTTGTAAAATATACACATTGTTATCTTCTGTGATATTTCCTAATGGAATTCTATTTTTATAGAGTTCACTTTCGTGAGATACTACTTTTGTGGAAATAATCGAAGCTTCTGCAGCTCCATAAATATTTACAAAAATTGCATCCGTAGAGAATCTGTTTTTGAAGCTATTAAAATCTTTTTGAAATGCTGCTTCTCCACCTAAAACTAATGCACGTGCTACAACTTTTTCATCTTGTTTCAAGATGTTTGTAAATGCTCTAAACAATGACGGAACCATATGTAGAATGGAAACTTTATAAGTTTGCATCCATGTATTTAACGCATGTAATCCTGTTGTTTTTATATTGTATGGTGCAATAGTTCCACCAACTAAAAGTGTACTAAATACATCTACAACATACGCATCAAAACTATAGGTTGATAGTAAACTTACCGTATCATTTTCCGTAACAGCTACGTTTTGAATGTGTTTTTTGATAAAGTATAACACATTTCGTTGATTTTGAATGACACCTTTTGGAATTCCTGTAGAACCTGAGGTAAATAATACATAGGCTTCATCAGTTGATGTACTTTTAATTAATGGATTTTCAATTACTTTTTCGTTTGTCGTATTAATTACTACGATAGGAATGTGTAATTTTTCCGAGATTGTTTCCGCTATTACACGATTAGTTTCAGAAGTTACTAATATCTTACTTTTTGAAGCTTCTACGAGCTGCAACAGTCTTTTTATAGGATATTCACTGTCTAATGGCACATATGAATTTCCTGATTTTAATGTTCCTAGAATTCCTAAAATTTGTAATTCGCCTCTCGCTAATAATAATGAAACACGTTTATTTGAGATTTCTTTTGCTAAAATTTGATTGGCAATTTTGTTAGCAATATTATTTATATCTCCATAACGTAATGTTATGTGTTCACTATGAATTGCAAGTGCATTTGGAGCCTTTTCAACTTGTGCTTCAAACTGTTTTATGATAGATTGTTCAATAGTAAGCTTACTGTTTGCTTTACTTTTCTTTTCTAATTGGTAGATTGGTCTTGTAAATACAGGAATTTCTCCAATTGTATTATTAGGTTGTTCTACTACAGCATTGATCACATTTACAAACATATCCATCCAATGTTTGATTGTTTCTGACTTAAAAACCGCATCTCTGTATACACAACTAATACTAATAGCATTTGCGTATTCTTTTACATAACATTCAATATCAAATTTTACCGCAGTTTCCAACTTTCCAGTTATAGCTTCACTTTCGCTATATGTGTTCTTAGCTGAACCATCATAGTTAAGTAAATTGAAAAACACTGAAGTAAGTTCCGTATTTTGAATACCTTCCACTACTTTTTCGTATGGATACAACTGATTATCAATTGCTTCCAATAATGAATTGTTAACTTCTGTTAGAAACCCTAAAGTAGTTTGATTCGCTGAAATTGTATTTCTAATTAATACCGTATTTAGAAATACGCCTATTTGATGTTGCAATTCTACATGCGATCGTACAGACATTGGAACTCCAATAATAAGATCATTTTCATTCGTTAAACGCTGTAAAACAATTTTGAAACTAGCCATTAAGATACTTAGTAAGCGTAGTTTTTTGTCTAATGAAAATTGAACTAACTTATCTTTTGCTTCTCCTTGTAAAAGTACATTGTAATAGCTTCCTTCATTGTGTGAAGTTTTCGTTTCTACTTCTACATCATACGGTAATTGAAATTGTCCTAATGGCGCTTGAAGCTTCATTTCCCAATAGTTTTTTGAAGGTTGAATTGCTTCTGAAACTATTAAATTTTGTTCCCAAACTGCATAATCTTTGTATTCAATTGCTAATTCAGGTAGTTCAATTGGCATTTTTGAACGTAAACTTTCATAGATTTTTACAATATCATTTTTGAAAATTTCCAATGACCAACCATCAGAAATGATATGATGAATTGAAAATACCAATTCATTTGTTTCTTCTATTACTGCCATTCTAAATAATGGCCATTCGTCTAATTCAAAAACAGTGTTAAATACTTCATCTTTTACATTTTCAGCATCGTATTGATATTTTTCAACAACATATTGTACTGATTCAATTGCTTGTATTTGCTGTTTAGGGATACCATTTTCGATCACAAAAATTGTTCGCAAACTAGCATGTCTTTCTAATATTATTTGAATTGCTTTGTTCAGCGTTTTCAGATCAAACTCTGTATCTAGTTGTTGTGCTACAAATAAATTATACGCAGCACTTTGTCCGCTTAATTCGTTTAATACCCAAAATCGTTTTTGTGCATATGAAAGTTCATATGATTTTTGTGAAGGTGCTACTGGAATTATTGAAAATGCTTTGTGTGTTGTATCGTTTTCTGCTAGTTCAATTTCTGCACTTATATATTGAATTGTTGGCACATTGAAGAAACCACGCAAGTCAATTTTTGTATTGAATGTTTGCGTTATTTTTGATCTTAATTGCAGAGCACTCAAACTATTTCCTCCAAGTTCAAAGAAATTATCTGTGATTCCTATGGGAGAAATTGTTAGCATTTCCTCTAAAATGGCAACTAGTTTTGCCTCTATTTCGTTCGTTGCTGCTATGTATTCTTTGGTTTCAATTAAAGCATCCTTCGTAAGTTTTGGTAAAGCTTTACGATCAATTTTACCACTTTTATTTAATGGTAATTCATCCAACACAATAAAATATGAAGGTACCATGTATGATGGTAATTTTGATTGCAAATATTGCTTTAACGTTGATTTTTCTAGTTCTTCCGAAACAATGTATGCAACCAATATTTTGTCTTGTTGAATTTCTTTTGGCGTAACTACTACCGATGTAATTGTTGAAGAGCATTCACGAATCACATTTTCTATTTCACCCAACTCAATTCTGTATCCTCGTATTTTTACTTGATCGTCTTTTCGTCCAATATATGCAATGTTTCCATCCGGAAGCCATTTTGCTAAATCACCTGTTTTGTAAAGCTTCTTTCCTTCTTTAAACGGATGATTTACAAATTTCTCTTCTGTTAATTCTTCTCTGTTTAAATAACCTTTCGATAAGCCTTTTCCGCTGATACACAATTCGCCAATAACGCCACTTGGTACTAATGATAATTGTTCGTCTAGAATGTATAATTGTGTGTTGAGCGTTGGTTTCCCAATTGGAATACTTGTTTGATCGTCTGTTAAGTTTTCTGTACTGTAATATGAACTGTAAATCGTAGCTTCTGTTGGTCCGTATATGTTTTCCAACTTTGCTTCAAAACCTAATGCATCATAGTTTCTTACTAATTGAATTGGCAATGCTTCGCCTGCTAAGAAAAAGTATTCCAAGCTTGAAAGCGCTTCTTTGTCTGTAAATTGTAATTCTTCAAGTAAAACTGAAAATAACGAAGGCACTAAGTTTAGATGTGTAATTTTATACTTCTCAATACGTTCGATAAGTCCTTTTGCTTCTTTTTCAGCATCTTCTGGAAGTATTACCACACTTCCACCATCTTTGATCCAACCGAAGATTTCATGAACCGAAACATCAAAAGCATAATTCGTTTTGAATCCGATTCTGGCTGCAGCCGAAAAATCATATAATTCAGAAAAACCATGTATGAAATTGAACAACGATTTGTGTTCAATCATTACGCCTTTTGGAATTCCTGTCGTTCCAGAAGTGTAAATAATGTATGCTAATTGATCTTCGTTTACTTCTGATTCAAACGTATTTCCTTCATTTTCAAAACTTAACACATCTAAAGAAATAACCGTTTGATTTGCTTCTACAAATCTATTTTCTAATGAACTTTCTGTCAATATGATTTCTGCAGAAATATCTTCTAGAATGAAATCTATTCGAGTTTGTGGATTTGTTGGATCAATTGGAACATAAGCAAAACCTGCTTTTAATATTCCAAAGATTCCAATTATCATTTCCACTGAACGTTCGATACATAATGGAATTAAACTGTTTGCCTGTAAATTTTGTTTTGCTAAGTAATTTGCTATTTGATTCGATTTTGCATCTAATTCTTGATACGAAAGTGTTATCTCTTCAAATGTAATCGCAACAACATTCGGATTCTTCGCAACTTGATCTGCAAATACATCTAAAACCGTTTTTCCTTCGCCATAGTTAACTTTCGTATTATTGAAGGCTTCCAAAAGTTGTGTTTGTTCAGACTCCGTTATTATTGAAATATTTTGTTCAGTAGTTATAAAATCAGTTAAAATATTGTGCACATAATTTTCTAATTGTGCTTTTTGTATTTCACTGTATAAACCTTCATAGAATGACATTTCTATTAATACTTCTTCTTCAACAGATGCAATATGAAAATTAAACGCAGTTTCTGATTTTTCAGATTCTTGAATTAAAACTTCTTGTCCTTTAAAGGCTTTGTTTATGTTTTTGGTAATGTGAAAGTCAGTAAAATTGTAAGTTGCATTAAAATATTCTTTTTTGAATTCATAGGTTTCACTGAGGATTTTTTTGAGTTCAAAATAAGAGAGTGATTCAAATTCTTTTAGTTCTCTGATTTGTTGTTCGATAGCATTTATGAACGAAGTGTTTTCTTTTTCTAGATGTATTCTAAACGGTAATGAATTTGTAAAACATCCTAATACTTTATCTCCATCTTCCAATGCTTGCCTTCCGTTTGACATTAATCCAATGGTAATGTCATTCTGGTTTGTAGTGACTTGAATCAATTTTAAAGCAACAGCTAAATAGAATGTTTTTTCTGAAATTTTCGCTCGTTTTATGTAAGCATCAACTTGATTTTTGAGTTTCGTATCAAGCTTGATATGAATATATTCTGAGATAGCAACCGCTTCACTTTTAGCGTGAAAAGGCAAATCATTTATTTCAAAATCACTGAATTTCTTCGTCCAGTATTCTTTTAGTTTTGTATTTTCTTTGTTTATGAATTCTTCAACGATATAATCTCTGTAACTAAGTTGTATTGGAGCTGTAAACGTCGGTTGATTGTTCTTTTTTTCTTCATACTTTTTAGAAATCTCTGTAATCATTGAATAGTAACTCCATCCATCTAAAATAGCATGGTGAAATAGAAAAATGAGTTTGTAAACATCTTCTGAAAGTTGTATCACAATAGCTTTCCATAAGCCTGAAATTGCGATATCAAAACCGTTTTCCGTTTGATTATGGATGATTTCTTTTATGATATTATTCTGAATTTCTTCAATTTCTGAACGAATATCTAAAAATTCTAAATGTGCTTCTAAATCAAGGTTTTTATGAACAATTTGTAGTTCTTGACCAAATTCATGTAGATTGAAACTTGTACGCAATATTGGGTGCTCTGCAACAACTTCTTTTAATGCTTTTTTGAATATTTCGAACTTGAAACCTTCATTTTCAAATTGTTGTATCGGACTTAATATATATACACCATTGTCTAATAATGAATGAAAAATGAGCCCTTTTTGAATGCCACCCATAGGAAATACTGCTTCCCAATTTTCAGTACTAGTTCCTTTTTTAGCAGCTTCCGAAATAGTGTTTTCTTGCAATGTTGTAAACTCCTGAGAAATTGACTTTCGTAGTTTTATATGTTTTGGAACATTGCTTTTTACTTCTGCAGTTTTGACTAAAGCTTCAATGGTTGGATTTGCATATAAATCTGCAATTGTAAAATATCCTTCGTCAAAGACAGTATTCATTTTGTTAATCAACTGAATTGCTTTGATAGAATCTCCACCAATAGCAAAGAAATCATGTGCAACTCCTAAGTCTTCTCTTTTGAAATAAGTATTCCAAATAGTAACAATATTAGCTTCTAGTTTAGTTGTTGGCGCTTTGTAATTATCTGTATCAATTAATATGTTTCCTTCTATAGATAGTAATGCTTTTCTATCTACTTTGCCATTCAGTGTAAGCGGCATTTCATCTATTTGAATAAAATGATTTGGCACCATATAACTCGCCAAAATTTCTTTTAATGCAGCTTCGAGCTTTTGAATATTTTGTGATTCTTTTGCTGTAAAATACGCCACTATATTTTTTTGTTTAGAAGCGTCTTCTACAATGATAATTGCACCTTTATCAATATTTTCTATTTTGAGTAATGCATGTTCTATTTCGCCAAGTTCTATACGATATCCTCGTATTTTCACTTGATGATCATTTCTACCAAAGAACTCTATTTCTCCATTTGCATTCCATCTTCCTAAATCACCTGTTTTATAGAGTTTTGTTTCAGTTTTAAAAGGGTTGGAGACAAATTTTTCGGCAGTCAGTTCTGGCTGATTTAAATAACCTTCTGCCAAACCATCTCCGCCAACACATATTTCTCCGATTACTCCCAATGGAAGCAATTTTAATGCTTCGTTTACAATGTAACATTGTGAGTTTGCTATTGGAGGACCAATTGGAATTGATAAAGCTGTATCTGTTAGGTTTTCTATTTTATACCAAGTTGAAAACGTTGTGTTTTCTGTTGGACCATATCCGTTTTGTAAACTGACTTTTGGATAAAGTTCATTAAATTTTTTCGCATGCTTTACAGAAACACGATCACCTCCACAGATTACGTATTTTAAATTCGCTAATCCTGAGAGTTCAAAGTCTACCAAAGAATTAAACAACACTGGCGTGATGAAAAAACTTGTTATTTCATTATCAATAATATAGTTATTTAGTCTTTGTAAGTCTAAGAATAAACTTTTACTAGCGATGCAAACCGTTGCACCATTTAACAATGGCATGTATATGTCAAATGTAGAACCATCAAAAGAAAAGTTAGATAAACCTAGATAGTTATCCTCTTCAATAACCGTGATGAAATTTGTGTTTTTCACTAATCGAACGACACCTCTATTGGTAACCATTACACCTTTCGGAACTCCTGTAGAACCTGAAGTATATGCAATATATGCTAAACGGTTTTTTATGGATAAAGTTTCCAGATTTTCTGAACTGAATGCTTCTTTTTGAAATTCAATATCAATTACAAACATGTTTCCGTTGAAATAATCTATTTCAAAAACATGATCAGTATCAGTGATTAGTAACTTTGGATTGATGTCTTTTAGAATGTATTCTAATCTTGATTTTGGAGATTCTGCATCTATCACAGCATATGTACAACCAATTTTTAAGATTGCCAACATTGCGATGATTGCTTGTTCATTTCTATTGGCTAGAATTCCTATAAAATCACCTTCTACTAGTTGGTGTATTTCTACTAAACAACGTGCTAATTGATTTGCTTCTGCATTTAATTCTGCATAAGTAAATTCAGTTTTTTCAAATACTAATGCTTTATGATTTGGCGTTTCTAAAGCTTGTTTTTCAAATAAAGAAATGATTGATTCATCTCTAGGATATGCTACTGTCGTTTGGTTGAATTCATTGAATAATAATTGTTCTTCTTTACTTATTATATTTAGAGTTTCAATTTCTGCAGTAACATTCTGCAATGCTTCACTTAGTAATATGGTATAGTTTTCTAAGAATTGAACAAACATTTCTTTTTCATAGACATCCGTATCATAGATGATTTCTATTTTTAGTTTGTTTTCAAATTCGCGTACATGAAATTCAATATCGTACCGTACTGATTTGTTTTGAAGAGCTTTTAAGAATGGTACTTCCTGCTTTTCTAACATTGTATCTTGAGCTCCATAATAGGTTAATGAAACATCAAATAATGGATTTCTGGAAATGTCACGTTTTAATTGTAATTCTTCTATTAATTGATTGAAAGGATATGGACATTCAATTGCATTGAAGTATGCCTTTTTTTCTTTTTTCAAGAACGAAGCAAAAGTTTCTCCTTTTTCTATTTTTGTTCGAAGCGGAAGCATGTTTACATAGAAACCTATTTGATTTTCCAGATCTACATGATTCCTTCCTGCTATCGGCGTTCCAACGGTAATATCTTTTACATTACTATATGTACTTAACATTAATTTTAAGGATGCTAAAACTCCTGTAAATACACTTACACCTGCTTTATTTACATATGCTCTTAGGTTATTTGTAAGTTCAAAAGAAAGATCTACTGAAAGGTTATTACCATTATTTGATTTTACTTCTGGTCGCCTTTTGTTACTTGGTAAGTTGAGTAATGGAACCTCTTCTACAAACGTATCAATCCAATATTTTTTGTTTTCTTCATTGATTCCAGCTTCATTCTTTTTTGTTTCCCAAGCAGCAAAATCTTTGTATTGTATGCGTAATTGTTTTTCTGTTCCTATTGGATTTTGGTAAAAAGAGAATACTTCTTGTTGTAATACACCTATTGACCAGCCATCACTGATTATATGATGCATATTGAAGTATAGAATGTATTGTTTATCTTGCGTATGTATGAATCCGGCTTTTAGTAATGGTCCGTTTTCAAGATTGAAATGTTCTTTGAATTTTTCTTCAAGATATGCTGTTATTGTTGCTTCTTGGTCATTTGTATTTCTAACATCAATATAGTCTAGCGTAAAATTAATTCTATTTGTTGGTTGTATCCACTGTTTTACAATTCCTGCTTGATCTGGTTTAAATACTGTTCTTAGTATTTCATGTTTTGCAATTGTTTGTTTAATTGCTGTTTCAAATGCTTTTAGATCAACTTTTTCATTGATATAAATTGCCGCAGGCATATTGTATGTCAATGTGTTTTTATCATGCTGCATAGCAATCCAAAGCCTGTATTGAGCTGAAGACAGCGCATAGTTTTCAGCTTCTTCGCATACAGGAATTTCAATAGTTTTGCTTTCAATATCTAAGGTTTTTAGATATTGAATCAAGTCTTGTTTTAAAGCTTTTATTTCATGAATTAGTTCTACAGGCACTTTTGATTGATATGAAACTATTTCAAGGTTTTCACCATTGAGTTTCAAGTCAATCTTTTGTTTTTCTAATTTTGAAATTAGTTGTTTAGCTTTCTCCATTTCAGGTATTCGTATGTTTTTACTTTTTGGCAGCATACTTGTGCACACTTGTACAGTGTTTAAAGCGTGTTTTTTCTCGCGGAAGCGATTGTATTTGTATAATTTAGATGATGATTCTGTCTACGACTTCTTCAGAATTTGTGTCCGTTTCTTCTTTGATTAACCTAGCTAAGTTTTGAATCGTTGGCGTATCGTATAAGTCTTTGATTTTCATCTTGTAATTAAAAGCTCTCTGAATATTATTTCCAAGTTGAATTACTTTCATGCTATGTCCACCTAATTCAAAGAAATTGTCTTGGATTCCTATTTTTTCAATTCCTAGAATGTTTTCCCAAATTTCTACCAACTTCTCTTCTACTTCATTTGTAGGAGCTGTGTATATTTTTCGGATGATATCATTAATAGAAACTGCTGGAAATGCATTGTAATTGATTTTTCCGTTTGAGGTTAACGGTATTTCTTCCATGTGTACATAAAAACTTGGCACCATATATTCAGGCAGTTTTCGTTGTACAAAGTCTTTTAGTTCGGCTTTATTTATTGTTGTTGTTGCTGTGAAATACACAACAAGTACTTTTTCATTATTGATTTCTTTAATTGTTACTACCGTATTTGTGATTTCTTCACTAAAATCAATAATTGTGTGTTCAATCTCGCCAAGTTCTATACGATAGCCTCTAAGTTTTACTTGACGATCTATTCTACCTAGAAATTCAATGTTTCCATTTGGTAGCCAACGTGCTAAATCGCCTGTTTTGTACATTTTGGATGCTTTCACAAATGGATTTTTAACAAATTTTTCTTTCGTTAATTCTTCCTGGTTTAAATAACCAATGGCTACACCTTCTCCTGAAATACATAATTCTCCTGCAACTCCAATTGGTTGTAATTGGTTTGATTCTCCATCAACAATAAATACTTGTCTATTTGCAATTGGCTTTCCTATAGGAAATGATTCTGAAATCGTATTTATCTTGTAATAACTTGCGCAAACTGTACTTTCCGTTGGTCCGTACGTGTTGTATATAGTAAATTTTTGATAGATTTTATCTACTTGTGATGGTTTTAAAAGATCGCCTCCACTGATAAGCATTCTGAATTTTAAGTTGAATTCTGTATGTTGTTCATTTAGAAATTGTAGTACATACGGATTTGTACTCAAGATTGATACTTCATGTTTTTCACATTCTTTTATTAATGCATTTATATCGTTTCTATCTTTTTGTATGATTAATTGACCGCCACTAATTAGTATTGGAAAAATTTCTTCTATGGAAGTATCAAAAGCTATACTAGCTTGCTGCATTATTTTATCATCTTGCGTAAGCTGAAAATGATTTTTAAAAGTCGTAACATAATCCAAGAAACTCGCTTGACTTATCATTACTCCTTTTGGGTTTCCAGTAGTTCCCGATGTATAAATGATGTACGCAAGTTGTTCTTTAGATTTGGGTATTTCAAGATCTTCAGTACTGAATTCCGTTTTTATAGCTTCATATTGACGTATTTCTTCTGCATCAATTATGAGTTTACAATTGCTATCATTTTTAATGTATGCAACACGTTCTTCCGGATATTCCATATCAATTGGGACGTATGCTGCACCAGTTTTTAGAATCGCGAGAATGGTACTAATTATTTGCTCCGTTCTTTCCAGTTTAACACCAACAAAATCATTTGGAGTAATTTGATGCGTTTCAATTAAATAGTTCGCTAAGCTATTCGCTTGTAAATTTAATTCTTCGTATGTAAATGAACGATCTTCACTTTTTATTGCAATACGATTTGGAGTTGTAGAAACCTGATTTTCAAACACATTTATAACGGTACTATCTGGATATACTTGACGTGTTTGATTGAATTCTGTTACCAAACGTTGCTTTTCATCCGCAGTTGTATAATCTATAGCAATGATTTTTTCATCCGTATTTACAATAACAGTTTCCATCAATTGCTCATAATGTGCAACCATTTGATCAATTAAGAATTCATCATAGATGTCTGTATTGAATTCTACATTGAGCTTTAATGTTTCTTTTTCTATGAAAGTAAAACTTATGTCAAACTGAGAGGTTTCACGTTCTGTTTGATACGGTTCAACAGTAATTCCTTCCAAAGTTGTTTTTGGCTGAATACTTTTTAGTTGTTGATGATTTTGCAATACAACCATGACATCAAATAACGCCGATCGTGATGTGTCTACTTTTAAGTTTAACTTGTTTGCCAATTCATCAAAAGGATAGTTTTGGTGTTCGTATGCTGCAAGTAGTGTTTCTTTTTGATGTGCTAAGACTTCTGAAAAACTGTTGTTTTTATTGAGTTTGGTACGAATTGCCAAAGTGTTTAAGTACAATCCTATTTGATTTTCCAAATCTGGATGTATTCTTCCTGCAATTGGTATTCCGATAATGATGTCTTCTTGTTTTGTATATCGATGAAATAAGGTATTAATTCCTGATAGCAACGTCATAAATAATGTTACATCATTAGCTGTTGAAAATGTTTCTAATTTGTTTAAGAAAGACGTTGAGAAATTATATTGTTTCGTTTTTCCTGTATGCGTTTGTATTTGTGGTCGTTTTTTGAAATTTGGTAAATCCAATACAGGAAGTTCTCCTTGAAATTGGGTTAACCAATATGCTTCCGAGTTTTTATACGTGTCTTCATTTAATTGTAATGCTAACCAATTTGCATAGTCTTTGTATTGAATTGTTAGTTTGTTTTTTTCTACAGTTTCCTTAGAAACAAGTGTATTGTAGATTTCTGTAAATTCAGAAATTAATAATTCCATTGACCAACCATCAGAAATTATATGGTGTATTGTAATAGATAATAGGTAGTTTTCTTCAATAGTTTTTAGCAATCTAACACATACTAAAGGTCCATTTTCTAGATTGAAAACTACATTTTGTGCCTTTTTTAAATGATTTTGTATGACAGTTGCATCATTACTTTCAATAGTTTTTTCTTCAAAATCAACTATGATTTCATCTTCTGGAAGAATGCATTGCACTACTTCATCATTAGAAGCAGTTTTGAAAACTGTTCTGAGGATTTCATGATGTGAAATAAGTTGTTTGAACGTTTTTTTAATGATTGTCGCATCAACGTTTCCTTTTAATTTTACAACACCTGAGATGTTGTAAGCTGCATTTCCAGATTCAAACTGACTTAATACCCAAATTCTTTTTTGTGATGTTGTTAACGAATAATAGGTTGTTTCTGTAACTTTTGGTATTGGAATGTATGCATTTTCCGTTAGTTTTTCTTTGATTTCCTGAATGGTCGGCGTTTCTAAAAATGATTTTATAGAAATGCTTTTGTGTAATTTTTTGTATATTTTATTTATGACTTGACCAACAAGTAAACTGTGTCCGCCAAGTTCAAAAAATGTATTTGTAATTCCTATCTGTTCTATACCTAATACTTCTTCCCAAATATGAACCAATGCTATTTCAAGCTCAGTTTTTGGAGCAACATAGTTGGCTTTCGCCAGATATACCTCAGCAATATTTCTTAGCTTCTTTTTGTCTATTTTTCCATTTGGAGTTAATGGCATGGAAGTCATCGGAACATACTGATTTGGAATCATATATGCTGGCAGACAGTTTTGTAAGTATTCTTGAACTTTTTCAGCATTTGTGGCTTCTTGCGTTACCATATATGCAATTAATGTTTGTGTATTCTTATTTGTTTCTACAAGGATGACTGCTTGTATTATCGCACTTGAATAGGAAACTATTTTGGCAGCTATTTCTTCTAATTCTATACGATATCCTCTAAGTTTTACCTGCGAATCTTTTCTTCCTAAGAAAATAATATTTCCATCAGGAAGCCATTTTGCCATATCGCCTGTGTCATACATTTGTCCATTTTCTTGAAAAGGATTTTTTATATACTTCTTTGCTGTTAATTCAGGTTGATTTAGATATCCTTTGGTTACACCCAAACCAGCTACATATAACTTTCCAGCAACTCCTATTGGAACTGGCTGCAAGTATTCATCTAATATGTATGCTTGAGAGTTTGCTATAGCTTTTCCTATTGGAATGTTAGCATAGTTTTTTTGAGTTAATTTGTAAAAAGTACTATACGTAGTGTCTTCTGATGGTCCATATAAATTGCGAACAGCTGCTTTTGTTGTTTGTAATTTTTCAGCAATGTCTATAGGAAAAGCTTCTCCTGCTAAGTTGATTGTCGTTACATTTTCTAATCTGTGGCCTTCTTCTAATATTGCACGCATGCTTGACGGAACCGTATTAATCAATATGTGTTGATCATTTTTTAAGTTCGCTCCAATTTCGAGTGCATTTTGAAGAAGTTTTATTTTTTTGCCCGTTGTTAAGGTGTAAAATATCTCAAAGATTGATAAATCAAAACAATGAGATGTTACGGCATATACAACTGCTATATTATCATTTTTAAATTCTTCTTTCGCCCAATACAACATTGCTACTGCATTTTGATGCGTTATCATGACACCTTTAGGATTTCCAGTAGTTCCAGACGTATATATAATATATGCTATATCCGTGCTTTTTACCTTTATTCCTAAATTATGAATTTCATATTGCGCAGTTTCTGATAAAAATGTGGTAACCGTTTTTTCATCTATCACATATTTACAATTGCTATCGTTTTCAATAAATCTGATTCGTTCTTCAGGATACTTTACATCTATAGCCACATAAGTTGCTCCTGTTTTAAGTATTCCTAATATTGCAATGAGCAAATTGGGTGTTCTATCTAACTTTACGCCTACAAAGTCACCTTCTTCTATATGCTGTTCTACTATTAAATAGTTAGCAAACTGATTGGCTTTTTCATTGAGTATCTCATAACTCAATGTTATTTCTTTGTATTGTAATGCTATAGATTTTGGAGTCTTTTCAACTTGATTTTCAAAAAGTTGAATTAATGATTCATCCAGGCTGAAATTAAGAGTCGAATTATTAAAATCATATGTAATTTTATTTTTTTCGGTTAGTGATAGTAGTGTTATTTTCCCTGTTTCTTCCTGTAATATGGTTTCTAAATTGCATATCCAGTTTTTGAAATTTTGTAAAAAATGTGTTGCAGTATATTCAGAAACAAAAGTTTCCGTGTATGCTATTGATAGTATTACGTTTTCTTTTCTTTTGTTGATTTGAATCGAAAAAGGAAGCAGTGCATTTGATACTTCACTATTAAAAAACAATCCGTAAGATGTATATTTTTCAAAAGTTTCTTTTTGTAATGCTATGTGATTGTATTTACGATATTTATATACCGTTTGAATTTCTTCTTTTATTTCTGTCAGATAACTTTTTATTGTTTTACCAGAAGGATTTAAAGAATTAAACAGTAATGGTACTTCCTGTTGTACTCCTGAAGAAAATACTGTTGTTGTTGTTTCAAAATAACGCATTAACAATGCATTAAAAATTGTTAAACACACAGTAAATTCAGCCATTTCATTACCATTTGTCAACTTTTGAAAATATCCTAACTGATCATTTGTAATACTACATTCCGACGTTGTTTTTACTACATACGACTGATCATTCACTGTAGTGAATGCATTTAATTTTTCAATCCAATAATTGGTTGTAATTTTTTGTTCTAAAGAACCCATAAAGGTAAGCTGCTATTTTGTAGAATTAAAAAAGCACATGTATATACATGTTTTTAAAGAAAATAATTTTGATCTGATATATAATTTGGTTTGATGTATTGAGCAACATCAATGCTAAAAGGGGAAAACACAGCTGTTATAAAGGGGGAAAACTAAACTATAACTTCTCTAAAAGATGTTTTTGTTTAAAGCTACGCTACACTCAGTCACATTTGTTGAGTGTTTTGGAAAGGTTTTTTACATATATACTTAGAAAGTAGTATATGCAGCGATTATTATTTGTAGTAAATATATACATGTCTGTTTTAAAAAAAAAGAAAAACAGTAAAAAATAATCGTTAAAAAATTTGTTGGAAGTATATATCCGACACTACTTGTTTAGTTATCAATTTACTATGCTATAAGTAGTATCGGATTTTATATTTACACTTGTATTTTAGATATTTTTAAGAATCTATTTTCATGATTCTAACAATACTCCTTTTTCATGTTTGTTAGCTTCTAAGTAGAATTGTTTTGCAACTGCCATATCAAATACTGCTAATCCCATTGGATTGAACATGATAATTCCTTCTTTGCTGAGTTCATCATTGAATAGATATTCTGCCATTGTAATAGTATCTTCTTTTTGAAGTCCTTGATTAAGATGCATCATTTCAATATCTGTTTCTTCTCTACATACCTCTTCCCAGTTGTCAACTATTACAACGTTTGTATCTTTCAGGAAAGAGTCTTTGTAATCTCGTAAAGAAACATTTAAATGTAATGAGTTTGGTTTTGGTTTCTCATCAATGTATGGAGATTTTGAAACTGTGCAAGTACAGAAGATATCAGCATCAACAAATGCTTCATTCCATGTAGTAGTAACTGTAACTTTATCTTTGAGTTCAGATGGAATACGATCTGCTACCTTTGGATTAAGATCATATAAAGAATATTTAGCAATTTTATCTCCAAATAAAGCTTCCATCATTTCTAAATGCATTTGCCCTATAGGTCCAAATCCAGTGATTCCAACTGTTATGTTCTCACTATTATTTGTTTTGATATATTTATCCATGATAGCGCCCGTAACACTTGCTGTACGTACTGCACTTACGTATGCTGAGTTTATGATCGCATATGGTATTCCTGTAGATTCTTCATTTAGAATAATAGTAGAATGTGCTCTTTTTATATTGTTTTCAATATTTTTTGGAAAACTAGCTATCCATTTGATACCAGCTACATCAATGTCGCCTCCAATGTAGGCAGGCATCGCTATAATTCTATTTCGTAAATCTTTGTATCGTAAATACGGTTTTATAGGTTGACAAAAATCGCCTTCATCGTATGTTTTAGATGCCTTGTAAATTTCTCCAATTAGTACTTCCCAATTTAATTTTATCGATCGTACGTCTGAATCTCCTAAGTATTTCACAATTTGTTTTTTTAAGTTTATGATAAGTATACGTTGTCCATGTACGATTTACCGTCATCAGGACTAATAATTAATGCTTTTTTGTTTGGATTTTCTTTTTTGTATTTTTTGGCAGCTGCATATACTGCTCCTGTAGAAGCGCCTCCAAATACCATTTCTTCATCGAGTAATTCTTTACATCCACTTATGATATCATCTTGACTTAAAATCATGACGGTATCAATTTTTGTGGTTTTAATATGAACAGAAGAAATACTGGATCCAATACCAGATAGTGTTCTTTTTTGTGCTTGGTTTTGAAAAACTAAAGACCCTTGTATGTCAACTGCGACAATGTTTATGTTTGGGAATTTTTCCCTTAGTTTTTTTGATAATCCCGTAACTGTTCCACCAGTACTAACTGCAACAAATAATGCATCTAATTTGTCAAAACTGTCGCATATTTCTTGTCCTAAACCACAATAGTAACTATCTGGATTGTTAGGGTTTGTATATTGATTTGGGTGAAAATGATTTGGATTACTTTCTTTGTATTTGTCTATAAATGCAATCCTATTTAAGAGATAACCTCCATGTTGATCTTTTTTATCAATGACAACAACTTCTGACGCGAATAAACGCATCATTCGTAGTTTTGCTTCAGGTGTATATTTATCTACAACCGCTATAAATTTGATTCCTAGGTATTTAGAAATCATTGATAATGCAATTCCGAAATTCCCTGAAGAAGACTCTATGATTGTATGATTTTCAGTGAGTTCGTTATTAATAATCGCATTTTTCAATATATGAAATGCTGGTCGTACTTTTATACTATTCGCAAACTGACAAGCTTCTTGTTTTATGTATAAGCCCTTGGTATTAATAAATTCTAACAACGGCGTATTCCCTATTTGCTTTTCAATTTGTTCTAGCTTCCCAAAAATATCATTTGGTGAAACTAATGATTCGTTTTGTTTGTTCATTTTAAGTTACAGGTGTAAATGGTGTAATTCTTTTTTTCACTGCTAAGGTTTCAGCAGTTTTTATCTTGTATTCAGTATTATGACATACTGATTACTCTTGATAAGGAAAAAATTTAATGAATGAATAGGCTTAGTGAATAGCCTGTAAGATTACTTGTTTTATAGTATAAATTGAGGGAAAGACTTTTATACTAAACTTTTTTAAACATTTGCAGATACTAACTGCTTTAAGCATATGTTCATAAATTCTTTTAACGGTTGGATATGAGTTTTTTCTTCATCCCATTTATTTTCAAAATCTTCTATGACATGATGAACATTTACAACTTCTCCATTTTTATATTCTCTAACGATTGGATGTAAAAACGCACTTTGATCTGCATTTGCAACGTCATCTCTATTTACACGTGTTACATTAAAAATATCAGGAGATTTTTCAAAAACTTCATGTCCATATTCTAAGGTTACTATAAAATAATGCTCTTTGTCTTTACAGTATGTATCCAATACATAATCAACAGGAATGTTATGAATGTAATCAGCTTTATCATTTTTTTTATCAATAACAATTGCATCACCGATGAAACCAAATTGTTGCCATAGAGCCGAAGTTCTGTTTACATTTCCTATGATTTCTTTTGTGATAGATTCTGGTGATAATTCTATTGATTCTGTTGGCCAGTTTACATTATGCTCATCCTTGTGTAACATATGGAATAAACATTTACTATTATATCTAAATCCGTGAATAAATCCAGAAGTTGATTTTTTAAAATCACGCATTTGCGTTACTGTTCCTGCAAAATACAGTCCGTTAACATTGGTAGATTCCCAATTTGATTGTTGGTTTGGAAACCTGTCCATAATTGTCATTTCTGGTTTTGCACTTTCATCAAACATAGAAGCATCAAATTGAAATCCTGCACATATAATGATTTCATCATATACTAGTTCTTCTATTTCATCATTTGCATGTCCATAATGTATTGTTACATTGTATTTACCATCTACTTCTTTTATTTCAGCAATATTTCCATCAATTACTGCATTTTGTGATTTTAATTGATATGTATCTAAGAAGTTATTGTTTACAGCTCGCAAGTGTCCTACAAAATGCGTTTTCCATGCTAATTTTAATGGTGTTGGACTACATACGTGAATTTTTGATGCAGTTGGCACTAAGTTATCTGCTGTTTCAAATCCTGAGTTTCCTTTTCCTATAATTAAAACACTTTTATTGATAAAGTCTTTTGGATCTACAGAGGTATCAACATATGTTTTACAGTTTTCAATTCCTTTTATTTTTGGAATAAAAGGCGTATTAACTCCTGTAGCCATTACTAATTTTTCACATGTGTAAACAGTTCCGTTTTCTGTTTCTATATGAAACATACCATCTTTGGAAATTTTTGAAACTTTTGCATCATAATCTACTTTTAAGTTATGTTTTGTTGTGTAATCTTTAAAGTAGTTTACAATATGATCTGCATCTGGAAAGTATTCATCTGTATAGTCTTTTAATAAAGGCGAATGTTCATCACTTAAAAGTGAATTCCAATCATATCGCATGTTTACTTCTTGATCATCAAAACCTGTGTATACTTTGTTTATTGAAATTAATTGCCTGTGTCGTGGAAAATACTCAAAAGTATGTCCTGCATTTTTAGCTTGCTCTAAGATTAGATAATCCATATTATTTTTTTCTAAATAATATGCCAATTGCAAACCACCAGGACCTGCTCCAATAATAATGATTTTCTTGTTCATAGTTTTTCGTTTTAGCTTTATAATAATTGGTTAATTTTTATTTCTGTTATTTGAATTTCTTCAATCTCCTTTGTAGATGCTATATGTGCTGCATATGCTGGATTGAAATTAATTTCTTGTAAAAACCATTCTTTGTTTTCAAATGTTCCATGTGTATTTTGAATGTTCACCTTGTCTAACTCAACAGTTATTCCTCTTCCATCAGCTTTTAATAGGCTTTCTTTTCCTGTCCAATATGAATAGAATTGTTGTAATGAATTATGAGCATTTATAACATTTGACCATTCTTTTTGAGAAAGTATGTGTTTGAAGTCTTTTAAATCAATATTTTTAATTTCTTCAATATCAACTCCAATAGCTTGTGTATTTGAGAAAGCACATACTACATACGTTCCTGAATGTGATATATTAAAGTCTGGTTTTTCATCTAAGTAAGGTCGATTATGAACAGTGTATTCTATCTCATTCAAATCGATTTCTTTATATCCTAAAGACTTCATTCCATACACTAACAATAATTTGCCTAACAGTTTTGACCATTGATCTTCTGTGCGTCGGTAACGTAGTATATCGTTTTGTAATGATTTTGGTATCTTTTTGAGATACGGAAAGAAGTCTTGAGTAAGATCTATTTTACACCAAAGGATATGGATCATTTTATGTAAATGTAGTTGTGATAACGTTTTTATTATTCAGCATGGACAGCTTCAAGCTTTCCTCCAATTTTGTATTCTAATGTTTTTTCGCCGTAAAGACGTTCAGCATCTACACCAATAGTTTTGCAATGTTCTAAAATTCTGTTCGATTCAATAATTGGGAATGATTCATCCGTATATTTTATAGAACTAATGTATTTTAACCAAGGTTCCATTCCCATCGCATAAATGAATACGTGTTTCGGACTGAAAATATCAATTAAAGATTTGCATTCATCATAGTCAGAACCAGATAATCTTCTAGTTTGATCTTTGTTTCTATCCATTGTGTTTGGAAGTAATGGTCCGTATAACCAAGATAATGGCGCTCCTTCACATTCCATTCCTGCAAATAATACATCTACATCTCCATACATTTCTTGTATTCTAGTATATAATTTTGGTTCTATATTACAAGAATCTGCTACGAATAACATTTTGTAATTATCTACAAAGTTTACCATATGACATAGCTTACTACGTACATCTAAATCTGAATGCTCACCTAAGAATGGAATTCCTGTAATAGTACAATCTTGGAAATGTAAGGTTTCTAATTCTCCAATTTCTATGATATTGTCAAACCCTATTTTTTCCAACATCAGTTTGATATTCGGATCTTGAAGTCCACCACCATTACTTTTTGGCACGATGATTTTTTTCACTTTGTGACGAATTCTTAATAGTGTTTCAAACAAAATATGATCCTGGTGATTGTGTGTAATTAATACGTAATCAATTTCTTCTGGTAAATCTGAATAGGTATATCTAGAAATATCTGATTCATATCCATAACTTATTACTGGATCTACTAATACGCTTGTATTTTTCGTTTCTGCCAGAATAGAAGCGTGACCAAAGTAACGTGTTAATACACCATCTCCGTTATATGGTTCATATTTTTTTGGAGCTTCTTTGGTGAAAAATGTTTTGAATACAGCTTCTTGTTCTTCTGTAATGTTAAATAATGCTTTTAATTCTCCATAAGCTCTTGGTGTACGTTCTGCTTTGAATAATTCATCTATTACAGTAGATCGTAATGGAATTTTAAAGTTCAGTACTTTAGGATCTGGTAATCTTGGTGTACTTAATACAAATGAACGAGAGTCATCGTCTTCTATACAAAATAGGTTTACAGATTGTATGGATTCATCATAAAATTTTGAAGCATATAGTAACGGTTCAAAGAAACGGAATGAAGGGTTGTTGTTAAGATCATAAATTAACTCTACCATACCTTTTAGACTCTCTGGTACTTTTTCATACAATGGTTCCATTGAATATCCTGTTGCTTCATTAGCTAACATTTCATTTAGTTCTGCAATGGCATCGCATAATTCTAGCTGAACTGCACAGTTTTTTATAGTACTGTCACGTAATTCTTGTATTTCATCAACACGTTTTCCATCATAGTCAATGAACGGTCCTCCCAACATTTTTGGTGTTTTTACTGCAGCTGCATGAATTCGCGGGTTTTGAATGTACGAATCGATGATTTTTAAATGTCTGTTTTTAATATTTAACGCTGCGGTAGCTGGGCTTATAAGATGCGACCATGCATACCAACCTTCAACTAAGGTTTCTACAGCCAAATTAGCAACAACATAAACTTCATCATGATCTTTGATTTCTTCCGATGTGTTTTTCATTTTATGTTAATTTAAATTATAATTTATTTTTTTGAAATGATTAATTCTACTATTTAAGGAGATTGTTTATTTTGATTTGAATTTCGGTTGCAAGTGCTTTTCCATTTTCACCTTGAAGCATTGTTTGATGATCTCCTTTTGCTTGAATAAGATGAACTTCTTGATTTAAGTGATCCCATCGTAAATATGCTGAGTCTTCGTTTTCAAGTTCTTTATTTTCACTTTTTATTAAAATCATATTTTTAATGTTTCCTGTTACAGTGTAATCAAGAGTTATATTGATGAGGAATAGTTTGAATATTCTTCCCATGTGATTAATATTACTAGGTAATTTTACATGATTGGTTTTCATATATTCCAGTATCGTTGCCCACGATTTGTTAGCATCGTCTACATCTAATTGAGTCGCTAAGTCTGTTTCCCAACCTTCATTTAGTTTGTGATCTTGAGTCGCCTGCTTGATTTCATCACTGATTCCTGCAATTGCTGTTGTTTTCACTTCCGTTTCCGACATAACTTCATCGTCTTTCACATATGCGCCTCTATCTAACAAGATTCCTAAAACTTCTTCTCCTTCATTTTCTAATTGTTTTGCCATTTCAAATACGACAAGTCCTCCAAAAGAATATCCTGCTAGAATGTATGGTCCTTTTGGCTGCACCACTTTGATTCGTTCTATGTTTTTAGCTGCTATTGCTTCCATATTAGTCAAAGCTTCTTCACCTTCAAAAATTCCTTCCATTTCTACTCCATAAATAGGCCTTTTATCACTGAATTGACCAGCGAAATTTTCCAAAACATAACTTGTTCCTCCAAGAGGTGGAATCATGAATATTGGCGTTTTATTTTCACCAGATTGAAATAATACTAAGTGATTATCTTCTTTCTCAAATAATTCTTTTTGGATTGAATGCAACGACACATCGTCTTCTGAGACATCTAATTTTTCTACATTAGTTATATTACTTTCTATATGTTGTGTAATTTTAGCAATGGTTTGATTACTAAAAAGATCTCCAACTGTATAATTATAGCCTAGCATTTTACTTTTACTAACTAACTGAATTGCTTTGATAGAATCTCCGCCTAGTTCAAAGAAATTATCATGAATTCCAACTTTCTCAACTTTGAGTAAATTTTCCCAAATAGTTGCCAATTCAATTTCAATTGGAGAACTTGGCACTTCATACTTTCCTCTTAGGTAATCTGTAGTTTCCAGAACTGGCAATGCTTTTTTGTCAATTTTACCATTTGTAGTTAATGGAAATACATCTAATTGCATATATAGTTTTGGAATCATATATTCTGGTAACTTTTTCGCCAATGTAGACTGAATTACTTTATTACCAATTTCTTTAGAGGCAGTTACATATGCTACTAACTGCTTTCCTCCTTTTTGATCATCAAAAGCTATTACTACTGATTCGGAAATTTCTGGAATTGCGTTAATTGTACTTTCTATTTCTCCCAGTTCTATACGATATCCTCTTACTTTTACTTGATTGTCAATTCGTCCTATATATTCAATGTTTCCATCTACTAATCGTTTTGCTAAATCACCTGTTTTGTATAATGTTTGTCCTTCGCTAAATGGATTTTTAATAAATTTGCCCTGTGTTAATTCTGGCATATTTATATATCCTTCAGAAAGCCCTTTTCCACTAATACACAACTCTCCAGCAATTCCAATTGGAACTAAATTCGTATTCTCATCAACTATATAAATTTCAGTATTTGCTATTGGAAGTCCAATTGTAATGTTTTCTGAAGTTATTACTTCATAAACCATACAACCAACTGTTGCTTCTGTAGGTCCATATTCATTGAAGATTTTTATATTCGGATTGATTTCTTTTAAAATCTCTACATGATTCGTTTTGAGTTCTTCTCCTCCAATTATTGCTATTGCCAACGTGTCACTTTTAATGCCTACTTCTTTGAGTAAACTTATATGTGAAGGCGTCATTTTTATACAGCATATACCACTTTCAATATAATCATGTAAGACTGTTAATGTATCTTTTGTTTCTTCAAATATTTCAATAGACCCGCCATTTGCAAGCGGTAAAAAGATACTAGTTATCGTTAGATCAAATGATGGAGAGGTAAATAATCCAAAATTAGCTTGACGTTCTTTTCCTATGTAATAATTACTTGCCCATTGTATATAATTCGCTAGCGACTCATGTTTGATTGGTGTTCCTTTTGGATTTCCTGTTGATCCTGAAGTGTAAATTATATAGGCTGTATCTTGTAATGAGACTTCATTTTTCAGTACTACATCAAACTTATCTAACTCAAAACCAACATCTAATGTGAGTAATGTTCCTTTATAATAATCCAATTCAAACATATAGTTTGTATCAGAAATCAATAAGTTAATTTCTGCATTTTCTAATATGTATTGTTTACGTGAAGCTGGATATTCTGTATCAATTGGAACATATACGCAACCTGTTTTTAAAATTCCCAATATTGTCAGAATATAATTTTCGCTTCTATCTAAATAAATTCCAATATGGTTTCCTTTTTCAACCTTATATTCAGATTGTAAACAATTTGCCAATTGACTCGACTGATTATCTAGTTCTTTGTACGTTAAGCTGAGTCCTTTTGACTTTACAGCAATTGCTTCTGGATTTTGATTTACTTGTTTTGTAAACAGTGTTAGTAATGTCTCTGCAGGATATTCTACTTCAGTTTTATTGTATTCTTTTTCTAATATTTGCAGTTCATTGTTAGCTACCATTTTTAAAGACCCAATAGATTTTTTCGGATTTTCAATTACTGATTGTAATAACTCTTCAAAATGCTTTGCCATTCTAGCAATCCTTTCTTCGTTGAATAAGGCTTTTGCATATGTTATAGAACATATAATACCATCATTCATTTCTTCTGCATTAAATGTTAAATCAAATTTAGCAGCCGTAAATTCTTGTGCTAACACTTCTAGCTTGCTTTCGCCTAAATTCATTCCTGTTACCTCTTCGTTGTTTTCCATTTCAAAAAGTGTTTGAAATAATGGAGTACGACTTTGATCTCTTTCTATTTTTAAGTGATCTACAATTCGCTCAAAAGGAATATCTTGATGTGCATAAGCATCTAAACAAGTTTCTTTTACTTGTTCTAGTAGTGATAAGAAAGATTCGTCACTTTCTAATTCGTCTCGAAGCACTAATGTATTTACGAAAAAGCCAATAAGTCCAGCTATTTCTATTTGTTCTCTATTTGCTATTGGTGTTCCTACACTTATATCTAAATTCCCTGTGTAACGATATAACAATACTTTATAAATACTTAATAAAGTCATAAATAACGTTGCATCATTCGCTTTTGATAGTTCTTGCAATTTTTGCTGTGCTGCTCCAGCAATTATAAAGTTAAATGTTCTTCCTTCTATCGATTGAATCGCTGGACGTACATAGTCCGTAGGTAATTCCAATGGTTTTGAACCTTCTAATTTCTCTTTCCAATAGGCCATTTTACTTTTCAGAACTTCTCCTGACAGGTATTCGCGCTGCCAAATACTGTAATCGGCATACTGTACTTGAAGTGGTTCTAAAGATGCTATTTCTCCTTTTAGAAGACTTTCATAATAGGATTCTAATTCATTTACAAAGATTGGAATTGACCAACCATCTGATGAAATATGATGCAATACAAAAATTAAAACATGATTAGCTTCATCTTCTTTTAATACTGTAACTCGCAACATATAATCATTGGCTAGATCAAATGCTTTGGTCGTTTCATTCTCTATAAAACTCGCAACATCTATTGGTAGTTCTGGAATGTAATTAACTTCAAAATTATCACTGGTAAGCAAATGCTGATATCCAATTCCTTCGTGTTCTTTGATAACAGTTCGCAATGATTCATGTCGATTCACTAAAGATTTTACAGCTTGTGATAGTATTGTTATGTCTAATTCGCCTTTGATTCGCATCACTCCAGGCATATGGTATGCTATACTACCTTGTAATTTATCTACAAACCATAAACGTTCTTGTGCAAAAGATAATGGAACATATTTTGGTCTCTCAGCTACAACTATTGGTGGCACTTCTATCGATTTTCCTTTTAAAATTGTCATTGCCATCTCAGCAAGAGTTGGTGCATCAAAAACATCTTTTACGTTGAAAGCTATTTTGAATTTAGATTGAACATGAGACACCAATCGAATGGCACGTACTGAATGTCCTCCTAGTTCAAAAAAGTTATCGTGAATTCCAATTTTTTCAATATTTAATAGTTCTTGCCATATGGTTACCAACTGAATTTCTTCTTCCGTTTCTGGTGCCACATAAATCGCCGTTGTATATGCTGAAGCATCTGGATTTGGTAAGCTTTTACGATCTATTTTTCCATTAGTAGTTAATGGAAATGATTCCAATTGCATATATAGTTTAGGAACCATATACTCTGGAAGTTTAGTAGCTAGTTTGGTTTGAAGTACTTTCGTATCCATTTCTAATTCTCCAGAAAAGTATGCTACTAATTGTGTATTTCCTGAGGTATCTTCTATGGCAAGTACTACAGACTGTTTAATTTCAATTAATTGATCTAAAACAGCTTCTATTTCTCCTAATTCAATACGATATCCTCTTATTTTTATTTGATGATCTTTTCTCCCTATGAATTCTATATTTCCGTCAGCTTTCCATTTTGCTAAATCGCCTGTTTTGTATAAGCGTTCTCCTTCTTTAAATGGATTTGAAATAAATTTTTCTGCAGTTAATTCTGGTTGGTTTAAATAACCTTTTGCCAATCCGTCTCCTGCTATACATAATTCTCCTATTACACCTTTTGGAACTATTTGTTCTTCTTGATCAAGAATATAAACTTGTGTATTTGAGATTGGTTTTCCTATTGATATATTATCAGCATTAATCAATTGATATTCACATGACCAAATGGTTGTCTCTGTTGGTCCATATAGATTCCATACTTCTGTTCCTTGTTCTAGTAAGTACTTGGCAACTTCTTTTGAAATAGGTTCTCCTCCAGATAATAAGGTAATATCTTTTTGATAATTCCATCCATATTCTTTCAGCATATGCCATCTCGATGGTGTTGCTTGTATACAAGTTGGATCAAATTCTACAATTAATTTACTTAACGCAGCTGGATCTTTCGTTGTGTTTGTAGAGGAAATCAATAATTCACCTCCACTTACAAGCGGATAGAAGAATTCTAATATGGAAATGTCAAAGGTAAATTCTGTAACACTGAGCAATTTTACTGAATCTCTATTTATTGTTGTTGCCATGCTTAAAATAAAATTAAGCAACGATTGATGTTCTATCATTACACCTTTTGGAGTTCCCGTACTACCTGAGGTATAGAAAATATATGCAAGTTGATTTGCGTCTACAGTTACTGAAAGTGGTTCTTTTGAAGATTCTGATATATTTGGAAGATCGTCTATGAAAACTGTTAATCGTTCTGATTTGACATCAGTGAATAATCCTGCAAATGCTCTTGTAGTAAGTATAATCTTAGCAGAAAGATCTTCTAACATAAAATCTATACGATCTTTAGGATATTTTGGATCAATTGGAATGTAAGTCCCTCCAGACTTTAAGATTCCTAAAATACTAATGATCATATTTAATGAACGCTCTAAACATATAGGAATAAGAGTTTCTTTTGTAACTCCTAACGCTATTAAATGATTACCTAATTGATTCGATAAATCATCTAATTCTTTATATGTCAACTGACTGTCTTCAAAAATAACTGCTATCGATTCTGGTGATTTTGAAACCTGTTCTTTAAAGTAATCTAAGACAGTTTTATCCTTGGGATATGCTACTGTTGTTTCATTGAAACCTTCTATTAATTGATACTGCTCTTCATTAGGTAGATAGTTTAATTCATTGACTTTTGTCACTCCACTTAAAAAGCTATTTAATAATTCTTCTAAATGACCTTGAATCATTCCAATTGTTTCATCTGAAATGACACCATCATTATATCCAAATCTAATAGTTATTCCTTCTGATGAAGGGATAATAAATAACGAGATTGTATAATTTGTACTTTCAATTCCTTTTGCATTTTCAATCATGAATTGAGCATTAGAACTTCCAGATTCTTCTGACGATATTTCTTCAGCTGGATAGTTTTCAAAAATCAACAAACTATCAAATAAAGTTCCTTTTATACTACTTTGTGATTCTATACTACTCAATGGTAAATACCCATATTCTTCTCTACCTGTTGTATGCCCTTTTTGAAGCTCTTGTAGCCAATCTACTATTTCAACACTTCCATCTATACTACTACATACTGGAATCGTATTGATGTATAACCCAACTTTTTTCTCTATATGTTCTTTTTCTGAGGCTCTTCCTGAGATTGTAGCTCCAAAAACAACATCTTCTTGGCCTGTATATTTTGATAGTAAATATGACCAAACTCCTTGTATTAAAGTATTTACTGTTATGTGGTGTTTTTCAGTAAATGACTGTATATCTTCTCGAAAGACAAATTCTTTTTCCTTATTACCAAAGATCTTATTACGTTTGGATACATCGTTTATAAACGGAAGGTATGTTGGTGAAGTAATGGATGATAGATAATCTCTCCAATATGCTAACCCTTCATTATTATTATTAGAAGAGATTTGGCGAATGTGAGCGCCGTAATTATCTAATGGTAAATCTGGTAATATATTTTCATTTTCTAATTTGAAATAACAAGACATAAAACTATGCATCAAATTTGATAATGACCATCCATCCCATAATATATGATGATTTGTAAAGACCATACGTGTACGACCTTCACCCATATTTATTAGTGTAACTCTAAATAATGGTGCTTTTTCTAATGCAAAACCTGCAGCCTTATCTTTTTCTAGAAATTCTTCCAATGAAATTGATAATTCTTCTTTTGAAAGTGTACTATAATCAATTTCTATTATTGGAGTTTTTACTGAACTATATACCGATTGTACTGGAAGTTCTAATCCTTCAGCAAAAATAGCAGTACGTAATATTGTATGTTTCTTTATAAGATATGCCCAGCTTTTGCTAAATAATTCTTTTGAAAAACTTCCGACTAAATCACATTGGAACTGTACAACATAGGCCCCAGAATCCTCACTTCCATATAAACTATGAAATAATAAACCTTCTTGTAATGGGCTTAGCGGATAGATGTCTATAATTTCTTCCTGACGATTCAAGCCCGATTTAAAATTTAATAGTTTTTTATTTGTTACACTTAATGGTAAACTATAGTCACTAGATGTTTTTATTTTATAATCGATGGTTTTACAATGCGATATAATGTCTTTTAAAGATTGAATGTACTTGTTTGCCAGCGCTTCTATGCTCTCTTTGTTATAACGTTTACTATCATAACTCCAATCCAGTTGTAAACACCCATTTACAATCATACTATTAACAGACATTTTATGCGAATAAGCATTCTCTATACTTGTGGTTTCACCTGCTGATTCACTTGCAAAACTGATAAGACCATCTTCTTCTTTTGAAACACTATTATCAAAACTTCCTAAATAGTTAAAAACAATTTCCTGATAATCTCTATCTAATGTTTCTTGAACTTCTTCTTTTCCTAAATAACGAAGTACATTGTAACCAATTCCTTTGTTAGGAATTCCCCTAAGCATATCCTTAACATCTGCAATAAGTAATCCTAGTTCTTCTTTTCCTCTGATATCTAAACATATTGGATAAACTGTAGTAAACCAACCCAAGGTTCTATTGAGATCTATTCCTTCAAAAAGATCTTCTCGTCCATGTCCTTCTAATCCAATAACCATTTTTTCTGTGTCCGACCAACCATTTAATGCAATTGATAACCCACTTAATAAGATATCATTGATTTCTGTTCCATATACACCATGAATATCTTTTATTAAAGACTCGGTTGTTTCTGTATCTAGACTTACGTTGTAACTGATTACTTCTTTAAAAGAAATGGATTCATCATACTCTATATCTACTGGTAATGGAGTATAACTGGCTAGTACTTTCTTCCAATATTTATATTCTTCTTTTAATACTAACGAGTCTGCATAGTCATTTAATCTATTTGTCCATTGTCGATATGATGTTCCTTTTTCTGGTAAAACGGCTTGCTTTCCTTCATTAAAACCTTCAAGAATGTTGGTCAAATCTTCTAACAAGATTCGCCACGAAACTCCATCTATTCCTAAATGATGTACTCCTATAAATAATCGGTTTTCTTTTTCTTCATCGGAAGTTTTAATCCACACAAAACGTGTTAAGTCTCCTTTTAAAATATCTAAATCGACTTGATACTTATTACAAATGCTTGTAACCTCTTCTAATGAATTTACTTCCTCTGTAATTAGTTTTTGTTTTTCATAAACACCATAACTCTGTACAGGGTATTTAGCTCCTTCCTTGTAAGTATATTGTAAACGTAACACGTCATGATGTGCAACTAGTTTTGCTATAGCCTCGCTTAATACTTCTTCTGTAATTGATTTAGAAATTCCAAGTAATACAGATTGATTGTAATGATTATACGCTTTATAGTTTGTATCAAAAAATTGTTTTTGAATTGGATGTAATACTAGTTCGCCTTCTAAAATACCTTCCTCTTGAATGATTTCACTTGCTTCTCTTAGATGCGACGCTATCTCTGAAATTGTTTGATGGCTAAATATATCTTTTACCAGATAGTGAATGCCTAAAGATTTACTACGACTTACAAGTTGAATTGCCTTGATTGAATCTCCTCCTAATTCAAAAAAGTTGTCTGTAACTCCTATTTGTTCTATTCCTAATAACTCTTGCCAAACATCTACTAATTGCTCTTCTATATGGTTTGATGGCGCTACATAAACTCCGGTTTGATATACACTATCATCAACTGCTGGCAATGCTTTTTTGTCAATTTTACCATTGGCTGTAAGCGGAAAAGATTCTAATTGCATATATAACCTTGGCACCATATAATCAGGTAACTTAGCCGCTAATTCTTTCTGAAGAATCTTATTATCAATCTCCGATTCTGATATAACATATGCAACCAATTGTTTGTTGCCAGAATCGCCTTCCTTCACCATAATCACAGATTGACTAACTGCTTCTATTTCTTCTAATACTGACGATATTTCTCCTAGCTCTATTCGATATCCTCGTATCTTTACCTGATCGTCTTTTCTACCTATAAATTCTATATTTCCATCTACTTGCCATTTTACTAAATCGCCTGTTCTGTATAAACGTTCGCCTTCTTTAAATGGATTAGAAATAAATTTTTCTGCAGTTAATTCAGGTTGATTTAAATACCCTTGTGCTAATCCATCTCCTCCTATACACAATTCACCTGTTACGCCTTTTGGCACTAATTCTAGATTTTCATCCAAAATATACGTTTGTATATTGTCAATTGGTTTTCCTATTGGAATGACTCCGTTAAGCTCAATTACTTTATGATATGTAGCAACAACAGTACTTTCTGTAGGTCCGTAATTATTATAAATTTCAACATTTTCGAGCAGTTCACTCATTTTTAAAGCTTCTCCTCCAAGTAATAGTTTTACACCTGCTAACGAAGATTGTGTATTACTAATACTTGTATACAATGCTGTTGGTATGTACGCATGTGTTATTTTATGATTATTGATGAAATTGACTATATACTCTATATCTAATCGAACTGATTCTTGTATTGGAAATACACAACCACCAGATAATAGATATGGAAATAATTCCCATACAGAAGCATCAAAACTTATCCCTGAAAATAATAATGCTTTGCTGGTATTAGTTAATTCGTATGTATGCTGATGCCAAGAAGATAGATTGTGTACATTTTTATGAGAAATCATTACTCCTTTTGGAATTCCTGTTGTACCAGAAGTGTAGATTATATAAGCCAATGAATTAGCTGAGATATTAGCTTTGACATTTAATTTTGATTCATTTTTACAAATTTGCAAGCCGTCTAGAATCACCGTTTGTAGCTTTTCATTCATTCCTGAGAATATGGGAATAAGCTCTTTTTGCGTCAATACAGTTGCTGCTGAAATATCTTTTAATATGAATTCAATACGTGCTTTAGGATATGTTGGATCAATTGGCACATAAGTACCACCTGATTTTAAAATTCCTAAAATACCAACAACAAGTTCTGTAGAACGTTCCATACAAATTGGTATTAAAGCTCCTTCAACAAAACCTTTTTTCTGTAAATAATTTGCTATTTGATTCGATTTTTCATCTAAATCTTTGTACGTCATCTCATTGTTCTCAAAAACAACCGCAATAGCATTTGGAGTCATTTTTACTTGTTCTGAAAATAAAGAGACTATTGTTTTCTCTTTTGGATAATTAACTGCTATACCTTTAGAAAGGTTTAAAAGATCTAATTGCTCAGTATCAGTAATCATTTTTAAAGACCCAATGGCGTTTTCAGGATTTTCAACTATCGATTGTAATAGTTGTTGAAAATGCTTTGCCATTCCTGCAATCCTCTCTTCGTTGAATAAGGCTTTTGCATATGTTATAGAACATATAATACCATCATTCATTTCTTCTGCATTAAATGTTAAATCAAATTTAGCAGCCGTAAATTCTTGTGCTAACATTTCTAGCTTGCTTTCGCCTAAATTCATTCCTGTTACCTCTTCATTATTTTGTAATGCGAAAAGTGTTTGAAATAATGGAGTACGACTTTGATCTCTTTCTATTTTTAAGTGATCTACAATTCGCTCAAAAGGAATATCTTGATGTGTATAAGCCTCTAAACAGGTTTCTTTTACTTGTTCTAGTAGTGATAAGAAAGATACGTCACTTTCTAATTCGTCTCGAAGCACTAATGTATTTACGAAAAAGCCAATAAGTCCAGCTATTTCTATTTGTTCTCTATTTGCTATTGGTGTTCCTACACTTATATCTAAATTCCCTGTGTAACGATATAACAATACTTTATAAATACTTAATAAAGTCATAAATAACGTTGCATCATTCGCTTTTGATAGTTCTTGTAATTTTTGCTGTGCTGCTCCATCAATTATGAAGTTAAATGTTCTTCCTTCTATCGATTGAATCGCTGGACGTACATAGTCCGTAGGTAATTCCAATGGTTTTGAACCTTCTAATTTCTCTTTCCAATAGGCCATTTTACTTTTCAGAACTTCTCCTGATAGATATTCGCGTTGCCAAATACTGTAATCGGCATACTGTACTTGAAGTGGTTCTAAAGATGCTATTTCTCCTTTTAGGAGACTTTCATAATGGGATTCTAATTCATTTACAAAGATTGGAATTGACCAACCATCTGATGAAATATGATGCAATACAAAAATTAAAACATGATTAGCTTCATCTTCTTTTAATACTGTAACTCGCAACATATAATCATTGGCTAGATCAAATGCTTTGGTCGTTTCATTCTCTATAAAACTCGCAACATCTATTGGTAGTTCTGGAATGTAATTAACTTCAAAATTATCACTGGTAAGCAAATGCTGATATCCAATTCCTTCGTGTTCTTTGATAACAGTTCGCAATGATTCATGTCGATTCACTAAAGATTTTACAGCTTGTGATAATATAGTTATGTCTAATTCGCCTTTGATTCGCATCACTTCAGGCATATGGTATGCTATACTTCCTTGTAATTTATCTACAAACCATAAACGTTCTTGCGCAAAAGATAATGGAACATATTTTGGTCTCTCAGCTACAACTATTGGTGGCACTTCTATCGATTTTCCTTTTAAAATTGTCATTGCCATCTCTGCAAGAGTTGGTGCATCAAAAACATCTTTTACATTAAAGGCTATTTTGAATTTAGATTGAACATGAGACACCAATCGAATAGCGAGTACTGAGTGACCTCCTAGTTCAAAAAAGTTATCGTGAATTCCAATTTTTTCAATATTTAATAGTTCTTGCCATATGGTTACCAACTGAATTTCTTCTTTCGTTTCTGGTGCCACATAAATCGCCGTTGTATATGCAGAAACTTCAGGATCAGGTAAGTTTTTACGATCTATTTTATCATTAGTAGTTAATGGAAATGATTCTAATTTCACATATACTTTAGGCACCATATATTCTGGCAGTCGTTCATGTAATGTTGCTTTTAGATTGTCAACTTCTACTTCATTTTTTAAAGTTATATAAGCTACTAGTTCTTTGATTCCTGCTTCATTTTCTCTTGCTACAACTGCTGATTGTTGTACATCTTCGAGTTGTTCTAATGCAGCTTCTATTTCTCCTAATTCAATACGATATCCTCTTATTTTTACTTGATGATCTTTTCTACCTATGAATTCTATATTTCCGTCAGCTTTCCATTTTGCTAAATCGCCTGTTTTGTATAAGCGTTCTCCTTCTTTAAATGGATTTGAAATAAATTTTTCTGCAGTTAATTCAGGTTGGTTTAAATAACCTTTTGTCAATCCTGTTCCTGCTATACACAATTCTCCTATTACACCTTTTGGAACTATTTGTTCTTCTTGATCAAGAATATAAACTTGTGTATTTGAGATTGGTTTTCCTATTGGTAATTGTGAACTATATTGAGTGTTTGATGCTACTTTATAAATAGTGGAACATACTGTACATTCCGTTGGTCCATAAGCATTGTAAACATCACTATTTTTTGCACATTCAAGAATTACATCTAAGTTTGGCGCTTCTCCTCCAACTACCAATACTCTTATAAATGTAAGTTTTTGTACATCCAAACTGATCAGATATGATGGTGGAATGTGAGCAATAGTTACATTTTTTTCTTTTAAATAAGACACAAACAATTCTCCATCTTCTATGAGTGATTTGTTAAGCATTACCAAACAAGAACCAGAAATTAAGCTCATAAATATTTCACTAGCTGAAACATCAAAAGAGAAAGAGGTAAACTGTGATACACAATCTTCTTCTGTAATATTGAATCGATTGCTATGATCTGACACCATGTTTGTAAAACTTTCATGTGCTACCATAACTCCTTTTGGATCACCTGTAGAACCTGATGTATATATAATATATGCTAAGTCTGAAAGGGATTTTTCTAGTTTGAGATTGCTTTTACTGGTTTCATTTTCTGAAAAGGTAGCAAATTCTATATCTATAGAAATAATTTTTGTATCAAATTCCAATACATCAAATAAACTATCTGAATTGATAATAAGCACTTTCAAACCTGATTCTTCTACGATGAATTGTTTGCGTGATTCTGGAAATTCAATATCAATTGGCACATATGCCGCTCCTGCCTTTAATATTCCTAAAATAGAGATAATTGCCCATTCGGAACGATTCATCATTACACCTACTAAATCGTTGGCTTTTATATTATATTCCTCTTTTAAATAATGCGCAAATTGATTCGATTTTTCGTTGAGTTCTTTATAGGTCAGTGTTTTGTTTTCGCATATTAAAGCAGTTGCATTTGGAACTCTTTGTACTTGCTCTTCAAATAAATCAATTACAGTTTGTTCTTTTACATAGACAACTTTCGTAGCATTAAATGTTTCCAATAATTGCTGCTTTGCTTCATTATTAACGATTTCTAATGAACTTATGGATTGATTCGCATCTTTTATAATAGAACGAATTAATTGTTCAAAATGTAATGCCATTTGAATAATGGTTTCTTTTTTGAATAAAGCTGTTGCATATTCGAATCCGATGGCTAAACCAAAAGGCGTTTCTTGCGCATTCATTAGAATATCAAACTGCGAACTTGTATGTTCTGTTTGTAACATTTCTAATTGACTTTCGCCTAAATTCATTTCTGAAATTTCCTCATTATTTTGAAACACAAATTCTGTTTGAAATAATGTACTACGACTTTGGTCTCTTTCAATTCCTAAATGGTCTACAATGCGCTCAAATGGAACATCTTGATATGTGTATGAGTTTAAACATGTTTGTTTTACTTGTGCTAATAAATCTGTAAAGGACAGTTCGCTTGTGAATATATCTCTTAATACTACTGTATTTGCGAAAAAACCTATCAGTTTTGAAACTTCTAATTGTTCTCTGTTTGCTATAGGAGTTCCTACGCTAATGTCTAATTGACCTGAATATCTGTATAATAATACTTTATAAATACTTAATAAGGTCATAAATAACGTAGCGTCATTATCCTTAGACAGTTGATTTAAAGCACCTAACAACTCTTTATCTATAGAGAAACGATACATTGATCCTTTCATTGATTGTATTTCAGGACGTGGAAAATCAGTAGGTAATTCTAATGGAGCGGCTCCTTTTAGTTTTTCTAACCAATATGCTAGTTTCATTTCTAAAACTTCACCTGATAAATATTCACGTTGCCAAATACTGTAATCTGCATATTGTACAGGTAGTGGTTCTAAAGGAATTTTTTCTCCATTTAATAAACTCTGATATACTATTTCTAATTCTTTTACTAAAATTGGTAACGACCAACCATCAGAAGCAATATGGTGTACTACTAAAATTAACACATGGTTTGTTGCTGATTCTTTTACAACTACTGTACGCAACATGTAATCATTTGCTAAATCAAATGCTTTAACTATTGTATCGTTAATGAAATTTGCATCTATTTTTTCTTCTGATGATTTAGAGATATAAGAAACTTCATAATCATCTCCTTCCAATACATATTGATAACCAATACCTTCATGTTCTTTAAATACAGTACGTAACGATTCATGACGTTGTATTAATACTTTGATAGCTTCTGAAAATAGTGTGATATTCAATTCTCCATCGATTCTCAATACACCAGACAGGTGAAATTGATTACTCCCTTGAAGTTTGTCTATAAACCACAAACGTTCTTGCGCATATGATAATGGAATATGTGCTGGTCTTTCTCGTACTGTAATTGCTGGAATGTTTGAAACTTTTCCTTCTGTTATCGTTTTTACTAAATTGACTATTGTAGGTGTTGTAAAAATATCACGAACAGTTATCGTAACTCCAAATATCGATTGTACATGCGAAACTAATCGTATCGCAAGTAATGAATGTCCTCCGAGTTTAAAGAAGTTATCGTGAGTTCCTATTTTTTCAATATTCAATAATTCTTGCCATATAGTAACTAGCTTTTCTTCAATTTCATTCGCAGGAGCTATATATGATTCTTGTTGATATACACTAGCATCAAAAGCTGGCAATGCTTTCTTGTCTATTTTACCATTGGTTGTCAATGGAAAGGTGTCTATTGTTATATATAATTTAGGAACCATATATTCTGGCAACTGTGTAGCTAAGGTTTCCCTAATTATTATTGTGTTAATATTTTCTTCTGCTATAATGTAAGCGATCAATTGTTTGTTTCCTTTATCTTCACTTACAACTACTATTGATTGTTTTATTTCTTCAATTTGATCTAATGCTGCCGTGATTTCTCCAAGTTCTATTCGATAACCTCTTAGCTTTATTTGATCATCTTTTCTTCCAATATATTCAATGTTACCATCTGGTAACCATCGTGCAATATCTCCAGTTTTATATAAACGTTCTTCTTCTTTAAATGGACTAGTTATGAATTTCTTTTTTGTTAGTTCTTCTCTATTTACATAACCTTCTGAAACTTGTATACCACCAATTAGTAATTCTCCTGAAACACCTATTGGGCTTAATTCAAAGTTTTCCCCAATAATATAAATACTAGTGTTTGCTACAGGTTTTCCTATTGGAATTCTTACATTATAGTCTTCATTCGTTAGGTTAATTGCCGTAACATCAATTGCGGCTTCTGTTGGTCCATAATAGTTGCGAATTCCTATGTTTGAGAATTTTGCTTTGAAATCTTTTACCATTTGTACAGGCAATACTTCACCACTACATATTATGTTTTGTAATGAACTACATTCTTTTACTTTTACGGCTTCTATAAATATGGCTAGCATAGAAGGTACAAAGTGAATTAGATTCACTTGATGTTTTTCAATTATTTCTTGTAAATAAATTGGGTCTTTATGCCCTTCTGGGCTTGTTATAATTAATTTACAACCACTAATTAACGGCATCAATAATTCCCAAACAGAAACATCAAATACATAAGGTGTTTTCTGAATTAGGACACTTTTTGATGTAATATTTACATCTTCTTGCATCCATAATAATCTGTTTAACAATCCTGAATGTGCATTTTTTACTCCTTTGGGAGTTCCTGTAGTTCCAGATGTATAGATTACATATGCTAATTGTGATGGAAGAATTACATTTTCAATAACTTTTATTGATTGGTCTATTTCTTCTAAGTTATCTAAATAAAGAAGTGGTATTCCTGTATTTTCAAATACTTCGCTTAATGATGAATCCGTAAGAATTATTTTTGCTTCAACATCATCTAATATAAATTTAATTCGTTCTATAGGATTCTTACTATCTATAGGAACATAGGCACTTCCATGCTTTAAAATACCTAAAATTCCAATATGCATTTCCAGTGAACGTTCAATACAAATAGGCACTAAATTATTTTGAGCAACTCCATTAGATTTTAAGTACTGTACTACTTGATTCGATCTCTTGTCTAATTCTTTATAAGTTAACTCTTTACCTTCAAATACAATCGCAATTGCGTTAGGTGTCTTTAAAACTTGTTCTCTAAAATAATCAACAACTGTTTTTTCTTGTGGATATAGCGTAACATTATCATTAAAATTATTCAATAATGTATGTTTTTCTTTTTCGCCAATCATCACCAAAGAACTAATCTCTTTTTCGGTATTTACAATTATAGATTGAACTAATGTTTCAAAATGTTCGGACATTCTGATAATCGTTTCTTCCTTAAATAATGCAGTTGCATATTCTACATCTACAAAAATTCCATCTGAAGTTTCTTTAAAATTAAATGTTAAATCAAATTTTGCGCTTACATGTTCAGTTGCTATAGAAGCTACAGGGCTATCTCCTAAACTAACCTCTGTAATTTCTTCATTGTTATGAAGTACAAATAATGTTTGGAATAGTGGGGTTCTACTCTGATCGCGCTCCAGATTCAAATCATCTACGATTTGCTCAAAAGGAACATCTTGATGCATATAACCTGCTAAACAGGTTTCTTTTACTTGTGATAATAATTTAGAAAAAGAGGATTCTACTACAATCTCATCCCGAAGTACAATTGTATTAGCAAAAAATCCTATCAATCCTGCAATTTCTTCCTGCTCCCTATTTGCTATTGGAGTACCTACACTTATATCTTTTTGTCCTGTGTAACGATATAATAGAACTTTGTAGATACTAAGTAGTGTCATAAATAATGTAGCACCATGATCTTGTGATATCTGGTATAAAGATTCTGCTAACTTTTTATTTAATGCAAAGCTATATAGTTTTCCTTCTGTTGATTGAATTGATGGACGTGCATAATCTATAGGTAATTCTAATGGTAATGCGCCTTCCAGTTTTGAACGCCAATATGCAAGTTTACTTGATAAGGTTTCTCCTGACAAATAGTTTCGTTGCCAAATACTATAGTCTGAATATTGTATTGATAAAGGAGCTAATTCAACATTTTCGCCTACTATAAATGATTGATAGTATGCTCCTAATTCTTTTTCCAATATTGGAATAGACCATCCATCTGATGCAATATGATGTAATACTAGAATTAAAATTTGACTCGAATCAGTATTAGAAATCAATGTCACGCGCAACATATAATCGCTTGATAAATCAAAAGCTCTCAAACTTTCATTCGCAATAAACTCGTCTAAAGTAGTTTCGGCTGGTAACTCTGTTACGTAATTGACTTTAAAACCATTACTATCCATTATAGATTGATACCCAATTCCTTTTTCTTCTTTAAAAATAGTACGCAATGATTCATGTCGGGTAACCAATGCATTCATTGCTTTTGAAAATACTTCTGTATTTAATGGTTCTTCTATTTTTAATACTGCTGGAATATGGTAAGCTACACTACCTTGAAGTTGATCTATAAACCATAAACGTTCTTGTGCATATGATAATGGAATTCTTTTCGGACGTTCTGTTAGAGTAATTGATGGCACTAGCGAAGAAGTACCTTCAGAAATAATCTTTCCTAATTCTTTTATTGTAGGAAAGGTAAATACATCCCTAATACTTATGGATATTCCTAATTCTGTTTGTATTTGAGATACCAAGCGTATCGCCAATAATGAATGACCTCCTAGTTTAAAGAAGTTGTCATCAATTCCTATTTTTTCTATATTTAATAACTCTTCCCAAATCTTTACTAATGAAATCTCTTCTTTGGTACTTGGGATTGTATAATTGCTTTGTATTAAAGAAGAAACATCTACATTTGGTAATGCCTTTCTATCTATTTTTCCGCTTGGAGTCAATGGCATAGCATCTATTTCTATGAATAGTGTAGGTACCATATAAACTGGTAATCGGTCTTCTAAATATTGTTGTAATTTCTCTTCATCATATGTCTCGTTTGTTTCAATATAACCAACTAAACGCTTGTTCAATGATGCATCTTCTCTTACCATTACTACACCTTGTAGAATACCCGGCGCACCTTGCATTACAACTTCTATTTCTCCTAATTCTATTCGATTTCCTCGAATTTTTACTTGAGAATCTTTCCTTCCTATGAATTCGATAGTTCCATCAGGTAACCACTTTGCTAAATCTCCAGTTTTGTATAATTTGGTTCCAGATTCAAAAGGGTTATCAATAAATATGTTCCTTGTTAGGTCTTCTCGTTTTAAATATCCTTGCCCTACACCTACACCTGATGTGCATAATTCTCCAATTACTCCTTTTGGTAATAATTGCATATCTGCATCTACGATATACATTTT
The DNA here is from genome assembly GCF_947496985.1 of uncultured Kordia sp. Lineage (GTDB taxonomy): Bacteria > Bacteroidota > Bacteroidia > Flavobacteriales > Flavobacteriaceae > Kordia. The sequence continues at coordinate 10,996 of NZ_CANMEZ010000016.1, read as the reverse complement.
CATATTTTGAATCGGCTTTCCTATAGGTACATATCCTTGCCATGTTTCTGATACTTCCGTGAAAATGTAATGAGTAATATCATCTGAACATTCTGTTGGTCCATATACATTACTCATGGCAATGCTTGGATATAACTCAAACCAGCGTTGACAATATACAGGCGGCAAACCTTCTCCGTTCATCATCAACATTGTTAAACTCGGTAGACTTGGTTTTTCTGTTTCTGATTCTAAATGATCTAATAAAATAGAGAAATGTGTTGGAACACTTTCTAAAATCGTAATTTCATGTATTTCTACATTTGCAAGTAATTGTTTTGGGTTCCAAGCATCATCACCAACTAAAACTGTTGTTTTTCCTCCAACAAGTAAAGCAGTCATGTATTGCCAAATACTAACATCAAATACTTGAGTTGCAGTTTGTGCAATATTGGAACTTTCATCAATTGAAAAGTCATTAATTTTTGCATACAAATGGTTCAGCATTCCTTGATGTTCTACCATCGCTCCTTTTGGTGTTCCTGTTGAGCCTGAAGTGAAAATAATGTAACTTAATGTATCTCCTGAAAGTGAGATATTGATATTCTCTTTTGAATATATTTCTTGTTGTGAGTTATTTACATAGAGAATATTTTCATTTTCCGTTAATCCAGAAATACTCTCTTGTAGATCATTTGTAGATACTACGAATTTTTTATCTGTTTGTGCTATAATTTGTTGATTTCGTTCCAAAGGAAAATCTGTACTTAACGGAATAAAACATCCTCCAACTTTCCAAACACCAAGCATACTTATTAAGTAATCAACTCCACGGTTCATATAGAAAACAACTTGATTCCCTTTTTTGACACCTTGATCTTGTAAATAGTATGCTAATTGATTTGCTCTCTCATTAATATCTTGATATGTAAATTGTTCTCCTTCAAAAATAACAGCAATTGAGTTAGGTGTTTTTTCAACCTGTTCTTCAAAGACTGTTACAGCATTTTTTTCTTTGCTATAAACAACCGATTTTTTGTTAAATGTTTCTAGTAATTGTACTTTTTCTTTTCGAGGAATGATTGCATTGCTATTGACTTTAGCCTCAGAATTTTTAAGGTAGTTATTTAAGAAATTATCAAAATAATTAACAATATCTTCTAAACTGTGCCCAGATTTCATTTTTTTAGTCAAACGCGTAGTAAGGGTCAATTCGTTCACTGTTAAACCAACTGTTACATCTAAAAATGTATTTGTTCTTTCAAATTCATTAATTTCAAGTTGTTTCGCTTCTTTTTCGCTTATATGTCTTTCAAACTCTTTGTTTTCTAACAACTCATTAATTACGTGGAAATCAACATAATTAAACATTACATCGAAGAAAGGATTGTTTTCTGAACTTTCATTATGCAACTTTGAAATTTCCAACAATGAAAAACGATCTTTTCCTTTTAGTTCTTGCAATGACGCTTCAATTGCTTTCACATATACTAACCACGAATCATTTCTGACAGTATCCAATTTAAAACGAAAAGGCACTGTATTTAAGAAACAGCCTAATAATTTATCACCATCTTCTGCTATTGGACGTCTGTGCGAAACCATTCCAATAGTTACATCTTTCTCTAAAGAAAATAAACTTAGTGCATATAGATATCCTGCAAAGAATAAATCTTTAGGAGTAATATGATCTTTTTTGCACTTTGCTAAAATTTCTTTAAGAAATTCTGAATCGTATACTTTATTTGTTTCATGATAATAAGATTCGTCTTCAAAAATATCCAGTCGCTTGTAATCTGCTAATGTATTTTTCCAGTACGTGATACTTTGTTCGTTACGAAGCTCCATTAAGTCTGAAATCACACTTTCTTTAATACCTATAGCTAATGGTGCTAACTGATAGTTTTCATCTTTTTCTAATGTTAGATACGTTTGCATCAACTCTGTACGAAGACTTTTATCGGACCAACCATCAATGATGGCATGATGTGTTTGGAATAGAGATACAGAATTCGAGATTCCAACTTCAAATAAATCTAGGCGCCAAAGAGGAGCTTTTGCTACATCAAATGTATTTTCTTCGCGCTCTTTTCGTAAAAATTCATTGATATATTCTTCTTGTTCTTTATTGCTTTTGTCAAGTAAATTGTGTGTATTGATATTTATCTCAATTTCTTTATGAACAATTTGAACTGGTTTTATAAAGTCATATAAATGTAAAGATGTTCGTAAAATTTCATGTTTTTTAACCATCAAAGCCAAAGCTTTTTCCATGATTATGGCGTCTACCTTACCAATTTCTGATAACATTTGATCATGATAAACTCCTAATTCGCCATTCAAACGCATCATTTCACTTGTCAACAACATTCCAATCTGAATATCGCTCATTGGATATACATTTTCAATTGTTTCTTGTTTTGGATAACTGTTACGAACTGATAAAGCTGTAGCTTCTAATTCTTGTTCGATGGTTAAATAGACTGATGTTCGATCTTCTTCATTTTCATTCTTGATCAATTCCACTAAGCTTACAATCCTTGGTGATTGATAGAATTTTGCTATTGAAATATTAGTGTTATAATGTTTATTTATGACACTAATTAGTCTAATGATTTTAATAGAGTCACCACCTAATTCAAAGAAGTTATCATAAATTCCGACACTTTCTATTTCTAATTGCGTTTGCCAAACCTGTGCTAGTCGTTGTTCTATTTCTGTTGTTGGCGCAACATATTCTGTAGTTTGATAATCGGTATCATCTGGAACTGGTAAAGCTTTTTTATTTATTTTTCCATTGCTTGTCAATGGAAATACATCTAAAGTGATAAACAATTTTGGAACCATGTATTCTGGCAATTGTGTTGCCAGTTGTTCTTGAATTATTTTGCTATCAATTGTTTTTTCTACTACGATATATGCAACTAATTGTTTGCTGCCTTTGTCTTCTCTAACAACAACAATGGATTGTTTTACGGCTTCTAACTTATCTAAAGTTGCTGTGATTTCACCTAATTCTATTCGGTAACCTCTTATTTTTACCTGATCATCTTTTCTACCTAAGTATTCATATTCACCATAAGTGTTGATTTTTGCCAAATCACCACTTCGATAATATCTTCTTTCTTCTCCTCCAATGTTGAGTGTTACAAATCGTTCGTTGGTCAATTTCTCTCTGTTCAAATAACCTCTTGCGACTCCCGCTCCTGTTACATATAATTCTCCTTGAACGCCAATTGGGACTAGTTTTTGCAAATCGTCAAGAATTAAACACCCTAACGTTGGAATTGGAACTCCGATGTTACTTTGATTGGATTCTATTTCTTTATTAGTGATTTCTTTGTACGTTACATGCACCGTAGTTTCTGTAATTCCATACATATTAATCATTTTACAATCAACATACGTGTCTTTCCAATTTCTCACAATTTGTGGATGCAACGCTTCTCCTCCAAATATTACATATCTAACTTGTAAGTCTAGCGTATTTTGTAAAACACTTTCTTGCAAAACACTGAATGATGATGGTGTTTGATTCAGGATTGTAACACCTTCATTTACTAACAAGTTTCCAAATAATTCTGGATCTTTTGTATATGATTTTGGCACAATTACTAATTTTCCTCCAAAGAGTATTGCTCCGTACATTTCCCAAACTGAGAAATCAAAGTTGTACGAATGAAACATACTCCAAGCATCATTTTTATTAAAATCGAATAGTGAATTTTCGTTATAAAATAAACGAACTACATTTTCATGTGTAATCAATACTCCTTTTGGAATACCTGTTGTTCCTGAAGTATAGATAACATACAGTAATTGAGTTGGAGTAATTGTATTTTCTGTCGCTTCTAATGGATAGCTTTCTAATATTTCTAATGAAGTATCTAAAGAGATTACATGAATGTTTTCATTGAAAAATTCAGTAAAAGCTTGTTTGGTCACTACAATTTTTGCCTGTAAATCATTTAAAATAAAATCTACACGGTCTTGAGGATAACTTGGATCAATAGGTACATATACACCTCCAGATTTTACAATTCCTAACATTCCGACGATCATGTCTAGTGAACGTTCTACACAAATTGGCACAAAAGTTTCATCTTTTACACCTTTTTCAATCAGATAGTGTGCTAATTGATTAGATCTCTCATCAAGCTCTTTATATGTGATTTTTTGATCTTCATAGACTACCGCAATTGCATTTGGGGATGTTGACACATGTTCTGAAAACAATGAAACCACTGTTTTGTCCTTAGGATACTTTACCGCAGTACTATTCAATTCTTCTAAGAATTGATCTTTTTCCTCATCCATCAACATTTTTAAAGAAGCAATAGAACCATTAGGATTTTGAACAATTGATTTTATTAATTGCTCAAAATGCATTGCCATTCGTGCTATTGTTTCTTTTTTAAATAAAGTCGTCGAATAATCAATTGCAATTGCTAATTGTGTTTCTGATTCTTGTTTTGCACTGAATGTGAGATCAAATTGAGAAGTAACTAGTTCTCTACTAACAACCTCTATCGGACTCTCTCCTAAGCTGATATCTGAAATTTCTCTGTTGTTCTGAAAAGAGAACATTGTTTGAAATAATGGATTGTTACTTTGATCTCTATCTATTTCTAAATGATCTACTATTTTGGCAAAAGGAATTTCCTGATGTGCATATCCTGACAAACATGTTTCTTTTACTTTTTGCAGTAATGACGTAAAGGATTCATCGGTATTTATGATGTCTCTAAAAACGATAGTATTTACAAAGAACCCTATAAGTCCTGCTATTTCTTCTTGTTCTCTGTTCGCAATTGGAACACCAACACTGATATCTATTTGATTGGTGTACTTATACAATAAGACTTTATAGATACTTAGCAATGTCATAAACATTGTAGTTCCATTGTCGTGCGAAAGTTTGTTTAGTGCCGCAGTAATCTTTTCGCTTAATGTTACAAAATGCATAGCTCCAGCGGACGATTGTACTGCTGGGCGCGTAAAATCTAACGGTAATTCTAGTCTAGGTGCATCTTTGAGTTTATTTTCCCAATATCCTAATTTTTCGGCTAATACAGCTCCAGAAAGATATTCGCGTTGCCATATACTATAATCTGCATATTGAATAGGAAGCGGCGGTAGTTGTATGTTTTCTCCTTTTAAGAGGCTTTGATAGCATGTTTCTAATTCTTCAACAAAAATGGGAATTGACCAACCATCAGATGCAATATGATGTAATACTAAAATTAATGTATGAATTGACTCATTTTCCTTTACAACTGTAGCTCTTAACATATAATCATTTTCCAAATCAAAAGGTGTTGCAATAACCTTTTCTATATAATTAGATAATGATATTCCTTCTTTCAGTTCAGTAACATAATCGATTTTAAATCCATCACAAGATATAATTTGCTGATACCCTATTCCTTCATCATCTTTAAAAACAGTACGTAATGACTCATGTCGGTCTACTAATGTTTTTACTGACTTAGATAGAATATCAATATCCAATTCTCCTTTAATGCGCAATATCCCTGGAATATGATATGCAATGCTTCCTTGAAGTTTGTTTATAAACCACAAACGTTCTTGTTCAAATGAAAGCGGGATTTTGATTGTTTTACTTCTATCGTATGGTTTTATTTCGTTTTTGACATATGAACTTTCTCTGTATTGACCAGCTTCACTTTCCAAAAATTGCTTAATACGATCTTTTTCTTCTTTTAGTCGCTTTAAAAAAATATCAGACAACTCTACACCTTCTCTTACTTTCAAACGAACTTTTCCGTCTTCCAAAAAGATGGATATACCCTGTTCTTTAGCTTCTAAAAGTAAGTCTAGAATATCCGATTTTTTGTCTGTTATATTATAAGTCATATATTTTTGAATTTTGTTTGTCTTCTGTTTCCAGTTGTACTAGTTTTATGTATTTTGCTAAGTCTGCGATTGTATTAATGTCGAATAATACCCGCAATGAAATGTCTATTTCGTACTCTTTTTGAATTTCCGAAACGAGTTTGATAACATCAATTGAGTTTCCTCCTATTTCAAAGAAGTTGTCGTGTATACTGATTTTGTGGATTTTTAATACTTTTTTCCACATAGCAGAAAGATTTTCTTCTATTGGATTTCTAGGTGCTACAAATTCAACAGTACTGTTAGCTATGGTTTCTCTTTTTAAAAGATTTTTCTTATCTATTTTTCCGTTAGACGTAATTGGAAATTCATCTAGTTCTACTAAAATAGCTGGAACCATATACGATGGTAATGTTGCACGTAAGAAGCTTAGAACTTCTGTTTTATCATATCCTTTTGCAGGAATTATATATGATAATAAACGTGCTATCCCCGAAGTGTCTTTTTGCGCAAGTGTTATTCCTTTCTTTATTAAATCGGACTTATTTAAAACCGAATCTATTTCACCAAGTTCTATTCGATATCCTCGTATTTTTACTTGATCGTCTTTTCTTCCTAGGTATTCTAATTCGCCATCTGTGTTGATTTTTGCCAAATCACCACTTCGATAATATCGTTTTGCTTCTTCTCCTATTTTGAGTGTAACAAATCGTTCTTTGGTTAGTTCTTCTCGATTTAGATAACCTCTTGCCAATCCTGCTCCACTAACGTATAATTCTCCTTGTACACCTGTTGGAACTAGTTTTTGTGAATCGTCAAGAATCACGCATCCTAACGTTGGTATTGGAACTCCAATGTTACTTTGATTTGATGCTATTTCCTTTTCCGTGATTTCTTTGTAGGTTACGTGAACCGTCGTTTCCGTGATTCCATACATATTGATCATTTTACAATCCGTATATGTTTCTTTCCAGTTTTTTACAATTTGGGGATGCAGTGCTTCTCCTCCAAAGATGACATATCTGACTTGTAAGTCTAGCTTGTTTTGTAAGACGCGTTCTTGTAATACACTAAATGATGATGGTGTTTGATTTAATATTGTAACTCCTTCATTTGATAGTAAGCTTCCAAATAAATCTGGATCTTTTGTGTATGATTTTGGTACAATTACTAGTTTTCCTCCAAAGAGTAAAGCGCCGTACATTTCCCATACTGAGAAGTCAAAGTTGTACGAATGAAACATACTCCACACATCTTTTTCATCAAAATCAAATAATGAGTCTTCATTGTAGAATAAACGCACCACATTTTCATGTGTGATGAGCACTCCTTTTGGCGTTCCTGTGGTTCCGGATGTGTAGATTACATAGAGTAATTGATCACTTTTTATTGTATTTTTTGTTTTGCCTGTTGAATAACTTTCTAGCGTTTCTGATATAGTATCTAGTTCTAATACTTCAATGTTTTCTGAGAAGAATTCCGCGAAAGCGTTTGCTGTGACAACTATTTCTGCCTTGAGATCATTCAAGATGAAATCTACACGTTCTTGCGGATAAATTGGATCTATTGGAACGTATACTCCGCCAGCTTTTACGATTGCCAACATTCCAACAATCATGTGTAATGAACGTTCTACACAAATTGGTACAAACGTTTCTTCTTTTACGCCTTTTTCTCGTAAGTAATGTGCTAATTGATTCGATTGTGCATCAAGTTGCTTGTATGTTAGTTTTTGATCTTCATACACCGCCGCAACTGCATTTGGTGTTTTTACTACTTGTGACTCAAATAGACTTATTATGGTTTCTTTCTGAGGATATTCTACCGAAGTGGTATTGAATACATCCAACAATTCTGTATGCTCATCAATGGTTAGGTACTGTAAATCTGCTACTTTTTCTGCTGTTAAGAAACTTTTTAATAGCGTTTGTAGGTGGTTTTTGATACGATTGACATCTTTTGTCGCAAGCATGGAAGCATTGTAATCTATTTTGAATTTTAATGTATTTGCTAATACCGCTTCAATAGTAATTGGATAGTTTGTTTTTTCTTGTACATCCATTGCAGTCGTTTCCGTACTTTGTGCTTCATCGAGCACTTCATCTACTGGATAGTTTTCAAATACAAATAGACTGTCAAAGAATTCATCCTGTATGTTACTCCACTTTTTTACATCGCTTAATGCACTGTATTGATATTCTCTAGAAGTCGTATGTCCTTTTTGAATTTCCGTTAAAAAGTCTATAACCGATTGTTTATAATCAATTGTTGTGTATAATGGAATGGTATTAATGTATAAACCTATGCGTTTTTCAGTATTTTCAAAATCGGAAGGACGACCTGAAACCGTAACGCCATACACCACTTTTTCTTTGGCTGTATATTGTCCTAGTAAGTATGCCCAAGCGCCTTGCATTAACGTATTTGCTGTGATATGATTTGTTTTGCAATAGTTTTTGAGTTGTGTTGTAAATGATGCATCAAACGATAAATAATCACTTTGAAAATCACCAACTCCTTTGTTTCTATCTTGATTATCGTTAATAAATGGTAATAGCGTTCCTTCTTCTAAATCAGATAAATAGTTTCTCCAATGTGTTTCTTCCTCTTTTTTGTTTTTAGCTTGTATGTATTGAATGTATTCTTGATAGATATCTTCTTTTTTGTGAACAGGAATAACTCCTTGACTGAAACTTTCATAGGTTTCTAAGAGTTCTTTCATCAATATTGGCATAGACCAACCATCTAAGATGATGTGATGATGTGTCCAAACCATTTTATAACTTCCATCATGCAGTTTTAGTAACGTGATTCGCATTAATGGTGGTTGATTGAAGTCAAAGTTTGTTTTTTGATCTTTTTCTATGAATGCTGTTACTTTTTGTTCTATTTCTTCTTCTGGAAGTTGAGAATAATCGATAATTTCGATAGGCATTTCTACCGTATTGTATACTGCTTGAATTGGTGTACTTATGTTTTCATAGAAAAACCCACTTCGTAGAATACTATAGTTTTTCAATACATGATTACACGATTTTTTAAAGTTTTCAACATCCAATCCGCTTGGAAATCCTGTAATGATTTGATTCGTATATGAAATTGAACTATCGTCATATAAGCCATGAAAAAGCATTCCTTCTTGCATTGGGCTTAATTCATATACTGTGCTAATTTCACTTGCTGCATCTCCAGCTTTTGCAAAGAATGCATCCAATTCTTGATAGCTTACTTTTCCTTGTAATTCGTAATCTGATGGTGTTTTTATCGTTTTATTTTCAGCAACACAATGCTCAATAATTGCTTTTAACTTAGTTATATAAGCATTTGCGATGGTTTCAATTGTTTCTGCACTATAGTTTCTCTTAGAGTATCCAAACGATAGTTGTAATTCGCCATCAGCAATGAAACTATTGACATCTAAGCGTGTTTTGTGTGGTGTGTTTTTGTGTAAATTTTCTCCTGGATGTTCGCTAGCTGCACTTAACCAATTATTTGAAGTTAATGCATTGTCTAATTGTCCTAAGTAATTGAATTCGATATCCCAACTAATGTTTGCTAATGATTTTTGCAAAACTTCATCATCGCTCATGTAGCGTAATATTCCATATCCGATTCCTTTTTCGGGAACTTCACGAATCTGTTCTTTCGTTGATTTGATAAGATCACTAACCGAGTTTACTTCTGAAGCATTTAAGACTAATGGATATACATTTGTAAACCAACCGACTGTTCCGCTGATATCAAGTTGATTAAATAGATCTTCACGTCCATGACCTTCTATTCCAATTGTAATCTTGTCTACTAAAAAATGATTTGTAATACTTCCTAACAAAGCACTTAACAGAATGTCGTTCATTTCTGTTGTATAGGTTTGATGTACTTCTTTTAGTAGTATTTGTGTTGTTTTTTCATCAAGTGAGATTCTGTAACTTTCTATATCACTTACTACTGAAGATTCATTTTTGTGATCTATTGGAAGTGGTGTAACGTTAGTAGCAATTGTTTCCCAATAATATTGTTGTGCTGCTATTTGATTACTTTTAGCATAGTTTGCTAATGCTTGACTAAATTGACGATACGAACTTCCTTTTTTACCTAGTTGAATAGGTTTATTGTTAGAGATTTGTTCTAAACTTTCGTTGATGTCGTCTAGTATAATTCGCCAAGAAACTCCATCAATTGTTAAATGATGTGCTACTATGAATAGTCTATTTTTATCTTCTGATGCAGGTGTTTGTATGAATACAAATTTTGCTATTTCTGCCGTTCCTAACGTTAAACTACTTTGATAGCTTTCACATATTTCTGTAATTTTGCTTGAGAGTTTTGCCGTTGTTGTTTCTGAAATATTCTCATGCTGAATTACTCCAACTTTCTTTGTATAGCGTTGTTGCCACGTATTTCCTGTTTTCTCAAACGCTAATCTGAATGTGTCATGTCGTTCAATAAGCGCATTGACAATAGTTTCTAGATCATTATAGGAAACTGTTTTTTCAACATTTAATAGTAGTGATTGATTGTAATGTGTGTTTTCTGGATACGCATCTTCGAAGAATAAACGTTGAATTGGTAACATTTCAAATTCACCTTCCAGTATTCCTTGTTCCGTACTTATTGTATGTGTTGATTCTTTTTGAAGATTGTCTGATAGTTTTCGTATCGTTTGATATTCAAATACATCTTTTGGTGAGAACTTATATCCTTCCCTTTTTGCTCTACTTACTAATTGAATTGTGATGATGGAATCACCTCCTAATTCGAAGAAATTGTCATCTATTCCTATTTTTGGAATGTTGAGTAAGTTTTGCCAAAGTCTTATTAAACCTTCTTCTAGCTCGTTTCGTGCTCCAACATAGTTTTCTTGTAATAGCCCAGAAATATCTGTGTCTGGTAATGCCTTCCTGTCTATTTTTCCACTTGGCGTTAATGGCATTGCTTCCATCTCTACAAAGATTGATGGAATCATATGTGCCGGTAATCTGGCTTCTAAATATTCCTTTAACGATTCTTTACTGTATGATTCGTTTACTTCTATGTAACCTACCAAACGTTTGCCTACATTATCTTCTTCTTTTACTAAAACGGCTCCTTGAACTACTTGTGGTGCTTCTTGCAATACAACTTCTATCTCTCCAAGCTCTATTCGGTTTCCACTAATTTT
>NZ_CANMEZ010000015.1 GCF_947496985.1 uncultured Kordia sp. | reverse complement strand
TTATCACAAAGAAACGATACAAACAATTGCAGACAACTACATTGCTGCACTACAACATATTATATCACATTGTAATGAATTTTTCGATCATGAAGAAGAAGATCAAGACTTTGAAATCTCTTTAATCTAACCGAATTAATTCATTAAAAACCACACCACATGGAGACCAAAAATATTCACGAAATCATTGAATTTCTAAAAAGTAATGGAATCACATTATTTGTAAAAGAAGATCAATTAGGGATCAAACGAAAAAAAGGAAGTGAACTATCAGAAGATATCTTAGCAACCATAAAATCCAATAAAGAGCAACTGATTTCTGTCTTAAGCAGGCAAAAAAGTCAATCACGAAACAAAATAAAAACTGCGAGTGATTACGGTTTGCCAATAAGCGTTACCAATAAGGAATTGGCAGATTTCTTGAAGTTATCAGCGCATCAGAGTAATATATCTGATATCTATCCGCTTACGCCACTACAAGAAGGTTTATTATTTCACAGTCTCTATGAAGAGAATACATCTGCATATATAGTTCAGTTTCAGTGTGATTTGGTCGGAACTTTCTCAAAAACATCATTTGACAAAGCTTGGGCATATCTATTAGAAAAACATACCATCTTACGGACGGCAATCTTTACGGAAGCACTAGATCTTCCTGTGCAATGTGTTTATGATCGTGTACAAATGCCTGTCACAGAAATTGATTATAGTGAACTATCAGAAGAAGAAAGAAATACAAAAGTAGATGTGTTTTTAGAAAACGATAGAACTTCTGGATTCTCACTCGAACAAGCACCATTATTCCGTGTCACCTTACTCAATTTAGGGAACAATCGTACACGAATGGTATTTACAAACCATCATATTTTGTGGGATGGATGGTCGTTTTCGAGTCTTATGGGAAGTTTTATGGCGTGTTATACACAACTTGAAACTGAAGGTACATTGCCAAAAGTTACATTGGATGATTATGGTGCACACATTCGTAGAATTTCAGGAAACAATGACAGTATCGGCCTATCGTATTGGAAAAAATATCTATCGGAAGTTACGTCTCCAACCTATTTCCCTTTCATAAATGATGTAGCAAAGCGAAACAAAGTATTTGGAAATACAGACGATTTATTAATACTACCAAAAGGATTTAGTGTTGAAATAAACAAATATGCAGAGCAAAATAGAATAACTGTAAACACTTTATTACAAGGAGTTTGGTCGTTTTTACTATCAAAATATACAGCACAAGAAACGATTGTTTTTGGAGCAACAGTTTCAGGAAGAGATTCCAATGTAAAAGGAATAGAAGACAAAGTTGGACTCTATATCAACACAATTCCTGTGTGCAGCCAGGTTAATCAGGATACAAAAATTGCAGATTGGTTACAAGAAATTCAAAACGAACATACAATAGCGCGTGAAGAACATAGCTACCTTCCATTAAGCAGTGTAGAATCGCAAAGTACGGTAAATGGTTCATTATTTGACAGTATTTTGGTATTTGAAAACTATCCAGTAGAAGAAATTTTATCAGAATCAAAATCGAGTTTTGAAATTGAAAATGTCGAAGAAACGGAAAGTACAAACTATACACTGGCAATAAGCGCAGCACAATCAGGGAATGGTTTAGCAATAAATTTTATGTACAACAATACAATTGTTGACACTGAAATGATTGCAAAAATCAAAACCCATATGCAAACGCTATTAAAAAGTTTCTTAACAGCAGAAAAAGTAGCAGATTTACAGTACCTAACCATTGATGAGCAAACAGAATTGTTGGATGTATTCAATACCACTTCCGTAGAATATCCTCAGAAAGAAACCATAATAAGTCTATTTGAGTCACAAGTAGTAAAAACACCAAATGCAGTTGCGGCGGTGTATGAAGATCAAAAACTAACATACAAGCAACTTGATGCACAATCGAATCAATTAGCACATTACTTACGAGAAAAAGGCGTAAAAGAAGAAACGTTTGTACCAATTTGTGTAGAACGTTCATTACACATGATTGTTGGAATGTTAGGAATTGTAAAAGCTGGTGGCGTATATGTTCCAATAGATCCAATTTATCCGCAAGAACGTGTAGATTTTATCTTGAATGATCTCAAGGCAGAAATAGTTGTCACAGCAAACGCTTTCGCGGAATTCTTCTCAGAAAACATTGAAGTATTAGAACTAGATACTATATCAGAAACGCTAGAAAGTTATTCAACAGGCAAAACAAAAAATACAATAAAAAGTGATCAATTACTCTATGTAATCTATACATCAGGAACCACAGGAACGCCAAAAGGAGTGCTCATCACACATGAAAATGTGGTGCGTTTATTCTACAATGAAGACTCATTATTTGATTTTGATGAAAAAGATGTGTGGAGTATGTTTCATTCGTACAACTTTGACTTCTCAGTATGGGAAATGTACGGCGCCTTACTCTTTGGAGGAAAACTAGTAATTGTACCAAAATCATACACAAAAGATCCAGATTTATTTGGAAGCTTACTATCAAATGAAGGAGTTACAATATTAAATCAAACACCATCATCATTTAGTGTATTACAAGAACGCGTCTTACAAAACAAGCTAGACTTACAAGTCAGATATGTCATCTTTGGAGGAGAAGCACTGCATCCACAAATTGTAAAAAACTGGAAAGAAACATATACGGATTGTAAAATGATCAATATGTATGGAATCACGGAAACGACGGTTCACGTAACATACAAAGAAATCACGGAAAAAGAAATAGCATCAAATCAAAGTAACATTGGAGTTCCAATACCAACGTTAGGATGTGTGATTCTTGACGATTCACAAAAACTAGTTCCAACAGGTGTACAAGGAGAATTATATGTTAGTGGAGCAGGATTGGCAAGAGGTTATCTAAACCGAGAAGAACTAACCAAAGAACGATTTGTCACACTCAAAATAGGAGAAGAAGCAAAACGATATTATCGAAGTGGTGATTTGGCAAAAATCAACACAGATGGCGAATTAGAATACCTAGGAAGAAAAGACGATCAAGTAAAAATACGAGGATATCGAATAGAACTTGGCGAAATAGAAGCTGCTTTAGAACAAATTAAGACAATCAAACAGTCGGTTGTATTAGCAAAAGAAGCCACTACAGGAGATAAGCAATTAGTTGCATATATTATCACAGAAAAAGAATTTGATCAAAAGGCAATTCAGGAAGAACTTACTACAAAAATTCCTGAATATATGGTTCCTAAACTCTATGTTTCATTAACTGAATTTCCATTAACATCAAATGGAAAAATAGACAAGAAAAACTTACCTTCTCCAGCTTCTGACGATTACAAAACGGCAAACTATGTTGCGCCAACAACGGAAATAGAAAAACAATTAGTAGCAATTTGGGAAGAACAATTAGAACTTCCACAAGTTGGAATCTATGACGATTTCTTTGAATTAGGAGGTGATTCCATCAAAATTATTCGTTTAGTTAGTGTATTAAACAAACAATTTGATACAAAAATAGCATTAGCAAAATTCTATCAAAATCCAACAATTACACACCTTGTTAACTTAATTGATGGAGAAAAAGAAACGGTTGATGAAAGCACTAAAGCTCGATTAATCATTGAAAAAGAACTGGAAGATATTGCGCTATCCGTTCTAAACAGTCATCCTGAAAAAGAACGCATTGAAAATGTGTATCCTATGAGTGATATTCAGGTTGGAATGGTGTTGACAAGTGAAATGATGCGTGGTGATGGGGAAATTGGAATTTACCATGATCAAATGGTTTCGCAAGTAGGTTCATTAGAAATTCCACTTATGGAAAAAGCACTGAATTTACTCGTAAAAAAGCATGAAATCTTGCGTACATCTTTTCATTTATATGAATTTAGTCAACCAATTCAAATTGTACACAAAGCAAAAAAGAATTCAATTTTAATTGAAGATATTAGCGAAAAAACAAGTGAAGAACGTGAACAATACATCAATGATTTCTTAGTAAAAGAACGTTCAGAAAATCCTTTTGATGTCACAAAAGCTCCACTTTGGCGTATTCATATCTTTCAAATAAACGATTCTGATTCCATTTTTATGTTCCAATTCCACCATGCAATCATTGATGGTTGGTCGGACAAAAGTTTCCGTTCAGAGCTGATGCAAACCTATTTGGAGTTACAGAAAAATGAAAACTTCAAACCAAAGAAACTTGCAATCGGACTTAAAGAAAGTGTGATTTCAGACCTATTAGAACTTAAAAATGAAGAAAATAATACCTATTGGAAGGAAAAACTTCAAGGTTACAAACGATTAGATATTCTCAGTAATGAACGTCAGTATCATGAAACAGGAATCATTTACAGACAAGAATTTTATGAAAAAATCATAGCTAAATGTAAAGAAGATCACATTACGCCAAAAAGTTTATTTGTTGCAGGATATTTGTATACGTTGAGTTTATTCTCTTTGGAAAAAGATATGACAGTCGGAATGGTTTCGCACAGAAGACCTATTGCTGAAGATGGTGATAAACTATTGGGTTGCTTCTTAAATACTGTTCCGTTCCGTTTCAATACGGAAACTATCGGAAATGATTCTTGGCTTGCATATATCAAAGAAATTGAAGCTGCATTGCAAGAACTCAAAGGAAAAGATCGTTTCTCATTATTAGAAATTTCAAAACTGCATAACGAAAGCTCACAAAACAACCCGTTTTTTGATGTAATGTTTAACTATGTTGATTTCCATGTGATTGATAATTTGATGGAAAATAAAGAGTTTGAAACGCATACGAATCAAAAAGAAACGACAGAATTGGCTGTTGGTGATTTTGAACGTACCAACACATTTTTAGATATAACTGTAAGTTTAACAGGAAATGAACTAACGATTTCGGCGAGTCAAACCAAGAAAATAAAATCAGGTCATCGTTTAGAAGATGTTGTTGATTATTTTGATAATTTCTTGAATAACTATCTTGAAAATTCAGAGGCAAAAGTCAATAGTACAGCAATCTTATTCGAAGATGAACAAACACAACTTTTAGAAACCTTCAATAATACGAAAGTTAACTATGGCGAAGGAAAAACGGTTTTAGATGTATTTGCAGATCAAGTTGCGAAGAATCCGAATGCTGTTGCGATTACATTTGAAGAGATAACACTTTCGTATCAAGAATTAGATGCAAAATCGAATCAAATAGCAAATTACTTAGCAAAACAAAATTTACAGGCAAACAGTTTAATTCCATTATGTATCGAACGTTCAGTGGAAATGATAATTGGAATCTTTGGAATATTAAAAGCAGGTTTTGCTTATGTTCCAATTGATCCAACAAATCCACAAGCTCGAATAGATTTCATTCTAGAAGATATTTCTACAGAAATCATATTGACAGAAAGTTCATTAGAAAATAGATTTGTAGAAGCAAATCAAACGGTTATTTCTTTAGATGTGTTAAACTTTGAAAATGAGGGAAATACGTTTGAATCAGAAGTAAACGAAGATCAATTAGCATACATTATTTATACCTCTGGAACGACAGGAATTCCAAAAGGCGTAATAATTGAACACAAATCGTTGTTCAATTTCATACATGGTTTTTCTGAATTATATGATTTTTCGGCTGCAGCCAGAATCGGATTCAAAACGAATTATGCTTTTGATGTTTCGGTTCATGAAATCTTCGGTTGGATCAAAGATGGTGGAAGTGTGGTAATACTTCCAAAAGATGCTGAAAAAGAAGCAAAAGGACTTATCGAGCGTATTGAGAAGTATAAAATTACACACCTAAACTTAGTACCTTCGTTATTTTCAGTTTTACTTGAAGAATTACAATTTACAGACAAAGAAACGCTTTCAAGCTTGGAATACTTTTTCTTAGCAGGCGAAGCATTGCCAATTCAATTAGTAAGAAACTATGATGCATTAGGTTTTGAAGCAAAGTTGGAAAACATATACGGACCAACAGAAGCTACGATTTACAGTTCATATTACAGTACAGAAAACTTAACAGACGATCAAACAAGTATTCCAATTGGGAAACCAACGCTCAACACACAATTATACATTTTAGACGAACAATTATCATTAGTACCAAGTGGCGTTATTGGCGAATTGTGTATCAGCGGAAAAGGCTTATCGAAAGGTTATTTAAACAGAGAAGAATTAACAGAAGAGAAATTTGTAAATCATCCGTTTAGAGAAGGAGAGAAGCTTTACAAAACAGGCGATTTAGCAAAATGGCTTCCGGATGGAAACATTGCATACATTGGACGAAAAGACGATCAAGTAAAAATACGAGGATACAGAATTGAGTTGGGTGAAATAGAAACAGCTTTAGATAAGTTGGAAAACATCAAACAATCGGTTGTTGTAGCAAAAGAAGACAATACAGGAAGTAAGCAATTAGTAGCGTATTTTATCGCAGAAGAAGAAATTGATTTTACAGAAATCCAAGAATCATTAGCTAGTGAATTACCAAATTACATGATTCCGAACCGTTTTATACAATTAGAAGAATTTCCACTAAATGCAAACGGTAAAATCAACAAAAAGGAACTTCCTGAATTAGATACAACCGCATTAAAAACAACAACATACAAAGCACCAACAACGGAAACTGAAAAGCAATTAGTTGCTATTTGGGAAGAACTATTAGGAATAGAAAACATAGGCATAAAAGACAACTTCTTCCAACTTGGAGGTGATTCTATCAAAGCGATTCAATTGGTAAGTCGTAGCAAAATGGTAGACATTCATTATCAAGTTCGCGATATTTTTACACATCAAAATATAGCACAAATTGCATTACATGTAAAAGATGCAAGTACACTCATTCAAGAAACAGGTGTTTTAAAAGGCGAAGTCGTATTACATCCAATTCAAAAACAATTCTTCGAAAAAGAAAACGAATCATACAATCATTACAATCAATCTGTATTATTAACGCTTTCTAAATCAATCACTGAGAAAAATCTAGCGGAAGCGATAAGCTTATTGTATAAACAACACGACGCGTTACGTTTACACTTTCAACTTGAAGAAAACATAATCCAAACTTACGGTACACAAAAAGCTAGTTTGCAAGTAGAAACGGTAAATTCAGTAGAAGATATTTCAGAAATATGTGCAAAAGCGCAAAAAACCTTAGTGATTGAAAAAGGTGATATTGCACGTTTTGTATGGATTCAAACACCAAATGAAGAAGCAGAAAATCGTTTGTTTATAGGAATTCACCATTTAGCAATTGATGGAATTTCATGGAGAATCCTATTAGAAGATTTTACAAATATTGTTGAAAATCAACAAAAAGGAATTACAAATTCATTACCAGAAAAAGGAACATCATACCGTCAATGGACAAATGCTTTAGAAAATTATGCAACTTCGGCAACTTTAGAAAATGAAGCAACATATTGGAAAGAAGTATTATCCAATCATGGAAATTTGCCAACAGATACTTCGCATGAAGCATCAATTACGTTTCAAGAAACTAAAAATTATAGTGTTTCTTTAGACAAATCGGCAACACAATCATTGGTACATGAAGTGCACAAAACGTATGGAACTGAAATCAATGATATCTTATTAACTGCATTAGCGATGTCATTACAATCGTGGGTAAATGCTCCAAAAGTAGTTATAGGATTGGAAGGTCACGGACGTGAAGAACTATTCGATAATATCGATATCAATCGTACAATAGGTTGGTTTACAAGTTTGTATCCAGTTTGCTTAGATATGAAAAACACTTCCAATATTGGAACGTTACTAGCAGATACAAAAGACATGTTACGTGAAATTCCAAACAAAGGAATTGGATATAGTGTATTGCGATATCTTTCTGAAAAAGAACAGATTAAAACAGAATTGTCTGTTGCATATGAAGAAATCATCTTCAATTACTTAGGAAGTTTTGACAATAGTGTTTCTTCGGAAAAAGACAGTTTGGTTGGTTTTGCAAGTGAATCAGCAGGTGAAACCATGGGCGCAAAAAATAAATATCCTTATAAGTTCTCAATCAATAGTATGATTGTAGAAGGTTGCTTACAACTAGATTGGGATTACGATGCAAAACGTTACAATAAAGAAACGATACAACAACTTGCAGACAATTATATTACAGCTTTACACTCAATAATTGAACATTGTAAAGCGACAGAAACACCTATAAAAACAGTAAGTGATTATAAATTACCAGCATCAATTAGTAACGAACAGTTAGCAAACTTTACAGCATTAGCTAAACATCAAAGTGAAATTGAAGACATTTATTTGTTGAGTCCTTTACAGGAAGGGTTTCTATTCCATAGTTTATATGACGAAGATACTTCTAGTTATATCATCCAATTTCAATGTGATATTATAGAAGGTTTCTCAGAAAACTCATTTCAAAAAACATGGAAATACTTAATGGAAAAGCATACAATTCTAAGAACAGCAATGTTTACGGAAGAATTGGCGATTCCTGTACAATGTGTTTATTCGGAAGTTGAACCACCAATTACTACCGTTGATTATAGTAATTTAACAGGTGAAGCTTTAAATGAAGCAGTAGAAACATATATAGAAAATGATAGAACTGCAGGATTTGATTTAGAAAATGCGCCACTATTTAGAATATCATTACTAAACATAGGAAACAATCGTACGAAAATGGTATTTACCAATCATCACATGTTGTGGGATGGATGGTCATTATCGAGATTAATGAGTAGTTTCATGTCGTGTTATTCACAATTAGAAACGAACGGAACGCTTCCTGAATTGTCATTTGATAACTATGGTGCACACATTCGTCATATCTCAGGAATGAATGAAATAAAAGGTGAAAACTATTGGAAAGAATATTTATCAGAAGTAAACTCGCCAAGTTACTTACCATTCATCAAAGATGCTTCCAAACGAAATAAAATCTTTGGAAATACGGAAAAAGATTTCACATTCAAAGGCGACATTCAAGCATTTATAGAAAAGCATCATATAACCATGAACACCTTGGTTCAAGGAGCTTGGTCGTACTTATTGTCAAAATATGCAAATCAAGAAACAGTTGTATTTGGAGCCACAATTTCTGGAAGAGATGCTGGAATTGAAAATGTAGAAGAAAAAGTAGGTTTATATATCAATACAATTCCTGTAAGTAGTACTATAAAAGGAGAAGTAAAAGTTTCGGATTGGTTACAAGAATTGCAAAAAGAACATACTGTAGGTAGAGAAGCATACGGTTTTATGTCGCTAAACACGGTAGAATCACAAAGTGAAGTAAGTGGATCATTATTTGATAGTATCGTTGTTTTTGAAAACTATCCTGCAGAAGAAATATCATCTGAATCGAGTGCTAAATTCATGATTGAGAATGCAAAAGGTGTAGAGCGAAATAACTATTCGCTCTCACTAAGCATTTTTCCAGCAATAGAAGGAGTTACAATTAGATTTGGTTACAATGATGGAGTAATTGCTGATGAAACTATAGAAATGATCAAAGGTCACTTGGACTCACTCTTAGAAAGTTTCTTAAGCGATGTAGAAAATATTAAAGATTTAAATTACTTACAAGCAGCCGAAAAGAAACAAATTCTAACAGATTTCAACAGTATAAAAGCAAGCTATCCAACAGAAGAAAATGTAGTAAGCCTGTTTGAAACACAAGCTGAGAAAACACCAAATGCTATTGCAGTTGTATATGAAGATGTACAATTGACCTATAAAGAGTTGAATGAAAAAGCAAATCAAGTAGCGTATTACTTAAAAGAAAGTTACAAAATAACAAGTGTTGACTATATAGGAATCATGATGAAACGCTCTGATTGGATGTTAGTTTCCATACTTGGAATTTTAAAATCGGGCGCAGCCTACGTACCGATTGACAGTAACTATCCAATGTCGCGAAAATCGTTTATGGTAGAAGATACCAAGATTAAAGCTTTGCTAATTGCTTCGGAAGACTTATTTGAAGCCATGGAACTCAATGTAAGTTTATGTTCAGTAGATATTGAATATGATACAATGGTAACCGATATGCCACATGCGGAAAACTTACAATTAGACAGAAAACAGTCAGATGTAGCTTATACAATCTATACATCAGGTACTACAGGGATTGCCAAAGGAAGCATCATTACACATGAAGCCATTGTCCGATTGGCAAACATGACGGAATTACCTCTAAATGAAGAAACACGCATACTACAATTGGCGTCTATTTCGTTTGATGCAGCAACTTTTGAAATATGGTGTTCTTTATTAAATGGTGGACAATTAGTAGTATATCCGCATCATGAAGTTGATCCTGAATTAATAAACGATACCATTCAAAAAAATAAAGTAAACACAACTTGGTTTACGTCTGGTTTATTAGATCAATGGGTTGAAAGTGATATATCTCAATTACCATTAACATATATGCTATGTGGAGGAGATGTATTAACACCTTCAAGCATTTCATTATTGTATGATAAATTACCACAAATAACAATCATAAATGGATATGGACCAACGGAAAATACAACGTTTACAGCCTGTTATCGAATACCAAAAGACTTTGATGCACACAAAAGTATTCCAATTGGATATCCAATCACAGGAACTTCTATCTATATTCTTAATGACAATCTAGAAATTGTTCCAATAGGTGTTGCAGGAGAATTATGCACAGGCGGCGCAGGATTATCCAAAGGATATCTAAATCAGCCAGTATTAACAGCAGAGAAATTTATTTCGAATCCATTTGTAAAAGGAGAACGCTTATACAAAACAGGTGATTTAGTAAAATGGTTGCCAAATGGAAGCATTGAATTCATTGGAAGAAAAGATGATCAAGTAAAAATACGTGGATATCGTATAGAACTTGGCGAGATAGAAGCGGCATTAGAAAAAATTGAAGAAGTAAAACAATCGGTTGTATTAGCACGCGATGATGAACAAGGAGGAAAACAATTAGTAGCCTATACCGTTTCAGATGTATTACTAGATAGCAAATACCTTCAAACTGCTTTAGAAGCAAAACTACCCGAATACATGATTCCTAAAGCGTATGTAAACCTTACGGAATTTCCACTAACAACAAATGGAAAAGTAGATCGGAAAGCATTACCAACTCCAAGTATAGATGCCTATCAAACATCAGCTTACATAGCGCCAACAACACCAGAAGAGATACAGTTAACAGAAATCTGGCAAGATTTATTAGGAATTGATCAAATAGGAATAGAAGATAACTTCTTCGAATTAGGTGGCGATTCTATCAAAGCAATTCAGTTGGTGAGTCGTAGTAAATCATCTGGTTTGTTTTACAGTGTAAAAGATATTTTTGAACATCAAACCATTTCAGAAATAGCAAAAC
Source organism: uncultured Kordia sp. (assembly GCF_947496985.1). Taxonomy (GTDB): domain Bacteria; phylum Bacteroidota; class Bacteroidia; order Flavobacteriales; family Flavobacteriaceae; genus Kordia. The sequence goes on along the minus strand of NZ_CANMEZ010000015.1, from coordinate 82,044 downwards.
GACTCAAAGAGGCAAACACTATCATAAAAGAAAGTGGTGTTTTAGAAGAAGAAGTTGCTTTGCATCCAATTCAAAAACAATTCTTTGAACATAACTATATAGAATTCAATCATTACAATCAATCTGTATTAGTAACAATTCCAAAAACGATTTCAAAAAGAACATTAGAAAATGCAGTTGAAAAATTGTACAAGCATCATGATGCATTACGATTGAGCTATCAAAAAGATGAAAATAATACATATCCAACTCAAAAATATGGTACACATGAAGTTGTTTTAAAAGTTGAAAAAGTGATGGCTGTAGCCGAAATATCAACGTTATGTAACAAATACCAAACTGATTTAGATATTCATAAAGGTGACATTGCACGTTTTGTATGGATTCAAACACCTGAAACGGAAGAAAAAAATAGAATATTCATAGGAATTCATCACTTAGCTGTAGATGGTGTTTCATGGAGAATTCTATTAGAAGACTTTACAGATCTTATTAAAAATGAAACAACTTCATTGCCAGCAAAAGGAACTTCATATCGTCAATGGACAACAGAATTACAAAAGTATGCTGAAAAAATTACAATAACAGACGAACAAAAATACTGGAAAAAAGTATTAGCAAATTACAAACCGTTCCCAGTTGATATCTCACACACGGAAGAAGTTACAAACAAAGAAACGGCAAGTTATAGTGTTTCTATTAATACTGAAAAAACACAAACATTATTACAAGAGGGACATAGTGCATACGGAACGGAAATCAATGATGTATTACTTACAGCTTTAGCTATAGCGATGCAAGAATATATAACAGGAAACAAGCTTGTTATTGCACTAGAAGGTCATGGACGTGAAGAATTGTTTGATGGAGTTGATATCAACCGAACAGTAGGATGGTTTACAAGTATGTATCCTGTATGTTTACAAACAAACAACAATACAAATCTTGGAACACTTTTAACAGATACAAAAGATATGTTACGTCGTATTCCAACAAAAGGAATTGGATACGGAGCATTACGTTATTTAGCTACTGATGAAGATATCCGAAATGATTTATCCGTTTCCTATGAAGATATTATTTTTAACTACTTAGGAAGTTTTGATAATAGTGTTTCTGCTAAAGAAGAAGGCATCATAGGTTTTGCTGAAGAAATTGCCGGAGAAACGACAGGAAGCAACAATACAAATCCACACAAACTATCAATCAACAGTATGGTAGTTGAAGGTGCATTACAATTAGATTGGAATTATGATGCAAAACGTTATCATGAAGCAACAATTAAAGAATTCGCAACACGTTACACAAATGCTATTGACGAAATCATAAAACATTGTACAGCAATTCCTAAAAAAGTAAAAACGGCAAATGATTTCGGATTGCCATCAGAAATTTCAAATGCTGAATTACTAGAATTTCAAAATTTAGAAATACATCAAAACACCATTGAAGATATATATCCACTAAGTCCGCTACAAGAAGGATTATTATTCCATAGTTTATATAACAATAATACAGCGGCCTATATAGTTCAATTTCAATGTGATATTGTTGGAGAATTCTCAAAAGAATCTTTTGAAAAAGCATGGGCTTATCTACTAGAAAAACATACAATCTTGCGCACAGGAATTCACACGCAAAACATTTCAATTCCTGTACAATGTGTTTATGAAAATGTAAAAGTTCCGCTAACAATAATAGATTACACTGATTTATCAGCAAAAGAAGCGGCAAAAGCATTACAAACATTTATTCAAGAAGATAAAAATTCAGGGTTTGTCTTTCATGAAGCGCCATTATTCCGTATCACATTGATTCATACAAGAAACGGACGTACTAAAATGGTTTTCACCAATCATCATATGTTATGGGATGGATGGTCACTATCAAGGTTAATGGAAAACTTCATGAAATGTTATACAACCATTGAAAAAAATGATTCACTTCCTGTATTACCAAAAGACAATTATGGAAGTCACATTCGACATATCATATCTAAAAATGAAGGACATGGGAAATCTTACTGGAAATCCTATCTAGCAAACATTTCGGAACCAAGTTATTTACCATTCATAAAAGATGCTTCCAAGCGAAATAAAATATTTGGAAACCAAGAGCGCGAATTTGTATTAACGGTAGATATGAATACCAAAATTTACGCATACGCAGAAAAGCAACGAATTACGGTAAACACTCTATTACAAGCTACTTGGGCATACTTGCTCTCAAAATATACACAACAAAATGAAGTCGTATTTGGAGCAACTATATCTGGAAGAGATTCTGATGTAGTAGGAATTGACGATAAAATCGGACTATACATCAATACAATTCCCGTATGTAGCACAATTGACGAAACTCAGGAAATTTCAACCTGGTTGCAAACGCTACAAAAGGAACATACAGAAGCAAGAGAAGAATATGCATACTTGCCTTTGAGTACAGTAGAAGGGCAAAGCAATGTAAAAGGTTCTTTATTTGATAGTTTAGTCGTTTTTGAAAACTATCCTGTAGAAGAAATCTCTTCAGAAACCAACATTAACGAAGGTTCAAGTTTTGGGTTAGAAAATGTAAAAGGAACGGAAAGTACAAACTATTCACTATCACTGGTTATTTTACCTGCAAAAGAAGGGTTAACAATCCGATTTGGATACAATGATGCGTTAATTGCAGAGGATACAATTGAGATGATTGAATTGCACATAGAGCAACTCTTAGAAAGTTTCTTAACAGCAGAAAAAGTAGCAGATTTACAGTACCTAACCATTGATGAGCATACAGAATTGTTGGATGTATTCAATACCACTTCCGTAGAATATCCTCAGAAAGAAACCATAATAAGTCTATTTGAGTCACAAGTAGTAAAAACACCAAATGCAGTTGCGGCGGTGTATGAAGATCAAAAACTAACGTACAAGCAACTTGATGCACAATCGAATCAATTAGCACATTACTTACGAGAAAAAGGCGTAAAAGAAGAAACGTTTGTACCAATTTGTGTAGAACGTTCATTACACATGATTGTTGGAATGTTGGCAATCGTAAAAGCTGGCGGAGTATATGTTCCAATAGATCCAATTTATCCGCAAGAACGTGTAGATTTCATCTTGAATGATCTCAAGGCAGAAATAGTTGTCACAGCAAACGCTTTCGCGGAATTCTTCTCAGAAAACATTGAAGTATTAGAACTAGATACTATATCAGAAACGCTAGAAAGTTATTCAACAGGCAAAACAAAAAATACAATAAAAAGTGATCAATTACTCTATGTAATCTATACATCAGGAACCACAGGAACACCAAAAGGAGTGCTCATCACACATGAAAATGTAGTGCGTTTATTCTACAATGAAGACTCATTATTTGATTTTGATGAAAAAGATGTGTGGAGTATGTTTCATTCGTACAACTTTGACTTCTCAGTATGGGAAATGTACGGCGCCTTACTCTTTGGAGGAAAACTAGTAATTGTACCAAAATCATACACAAAAGATCCAGATTTATTTGGAAGCTTACTATCAAATGAAGGAGTTACAATATTAAATCAAACACCATCATCATTTAGTGTATTACAAGAGCGCGTCTTACAAAACAAGCTAGACTTACAAGTCAGATATGTCATCTTTGGAGGAGAAGCATTGCATCCCCAAATTGTAAAAAACTGGAAAGAAACATATACGGATTGTAAAATGATCAATATGTATGGAATCACGGAAACGACGGTTCACGTAACCTACAAAGAAATCACGGAAAAAGAAATAGCATCAAATCAAAGTAACATTGGAGTTCCAATACCAACGTTAGGATGTGTGATTCTTGACGATTCACAAAAACTAGTTCCAACAGGTGTACAAGGAGAATTATACGTTAGTGGAGCAGGATTGGCAAGAGGTTATCTAAACCGAGAAGAACTAACCAAAGAACGATTTGTTACACTCAAAATAGGAGAAGAAGCAAAACGATATTATCGAAGTGGTGATTTGGCAAAAATCAACACAGATGGCGAATTAGAATACCTAGGAAGAAAAGACGATCAAGTAAAAATACGAGGATATCGAATAGAACTTGGTGAAATTGCAGCCACATTAGATCAATTAGAATCTATCAAAAAATCGGTTGTTGTAGCCAGCGATGACAAATCAAATAAGCAATTAGTAGCTTACATCATCACAGAAAAAACAGTAGATAACAAAACAATTCAAGAAAAACTAGCAACAAAATTACCTGAATACATGGTTCCAAAAGTATACATTACTTTGGACACATTTCCACTAACAAACAATGGGAAAATTGATAAAAAAGCACTGCCAGCGCCAATAGATATTGATTATCAAACTACGGCATATGTTGCACCAACAACAGAAATAGAAAAACAATTGGCAACTATTTGGCAAACACAACTAGAAATAGAACGTATCGGAATTCATGATAATTTCTTTGAATTAGGTGGAGATTCTATCAAAGTCATTCGCTTGATAAGTGTTTTGAATAAACAGTTTAACACGAAAATTCCAATCGTTAAATTCTATCAAGCACCAACAATTGTAAACCTTGCAATGTTGGTTACGAATGAAAACAAAGAAGATCAAACGGTAGTGTATTCAACTATCGAGGAAGAATTAAAAGCGACAATGTTATCAGTTGTTAACGATCATCCAGATAAGGAAAAGATTGAAAATGTGTATCCTATGAGTGATATTCAGGTTGGAATGACATTGACAAGTGAAATGATGCTATTAAATGGTGAACTAGGAATTTATCATGATCAAATGGTGTCGCAGGTTAGTAAAATAAATGTTCAACTCATGGAAAAAGCACTACAATTAATGGTGCAAAAACATGAAACATTACGTACATCTTTCCATTTATATGACTATGCAAAACCCGTTCAAATCATAAAGAAAGAGGTCGAAGTTGCTATAAAAGTGATTGATATTAGTGATAAAACTGACGAAGTAAAACAAGAAACTATCAATACTTTCTTAATAGAAGAACGCGAACAAAATCCATTTGTAATTACAGAATCACCACTATGGCGAGTACATGTTTTCGAAATGGGAACTTCCGATTCAATGTTTGTTTATCAATTCCATCATGCTATCATGGATGGTTGGTCTGACAAAAGTTTCCGTTCGGAACTCATGCAAACCTATCTAGCGTTAGAAAAAGATGAAAACTATCAGCCAACTCCTTTAGCTATTAACATAAAAGAAAGTGTGGTTTCAGACATGTTAGAGCTTCGTAATGAAGAAAGTATTAATTATTGGACAGACAGATTAAAAGGGTACAAACGATTAGACATTTTATCAGACGAACAGTTTTATGATCAGTCTAATAAAATGTATGCACAAGATTTTTATCAAGAAATTTTAGCAAAATGTAAAACGGATCATATCGCACCAAAAAGTTTATTCTTTGCAGGATACTTATACGTATTAAGTTTATTTTCTTATGAAAAAGACCTTACTGTTGGAAAAGTGGCACACAGAAGACCAATAGCAGAAGATGGAGACAAACTTTTGGGCTGTTTCTTAAATACAGTGCCTTTCCGTTACAACATGGATCAAGTACATACAAATACGTGGATAGAGTATATCACTTCCGTAGAATCGTCTCTGAACGAGCTCAAAGGGAAAGATCGTTATTCATTATTAGAAATCGCAAAACAACATCAAGAAAATACAGATCAAAGTCCATTCTTTGACGTTTTATTTAACTATGTAGACTTCCATGTAGTTGATAAGTTGATAGAAAGTAAAGCATATGAAGATCATGTATCACAAATGAAAGTTGGTGATTTAGCCGTAAATGGTTTTGAACGTACAAATACGTTTTTAGAATTCATAGTAAATGTAACAGGAGATGAAATGATGATTTCTTTTAGTCAAACCAGAGCATTCAAATCTGGTCATAACTTAGAAGAAGTATTTGTGTACTTTGATAATTTCTTACACAATTATTTATACAATGACACGTCTATAACAACTCATACAACAGTACTATCAAGTGAAGAACAGGAAACTTTAGTTAAAAAGTATAATGCAACTACAATTGACTATACGGAAGAAACTGTATTAGAATTATTTACAAAAAAAGCACAAGAAAGTCCTGAAAAAATAGCTGTTGAATTCAATGGAACAGAATTAACATATAAAGAATTAGATGAACAATCTAGTCAGTTAGCAAATTGTTTACAATCTGAATATAAAGTTGAAAAAGGAAATCATGTTGGTATCCATTTAGATAGAAGTGAAATCTACATACTCACAATTCTAGGAATCTTAAAAGCAGGTTGTGTATATGTTCCAATTGATACTACCTATCCAGTTTCGCGTAAGCAATACATACTAGAAAATGCCGAAATCAATCTGTTAATATCGGATACCAATTATATGTTTGAGTTAGATTATTACAACGGAACGTTATTGGCTTTAGATGTAGAATTTGATGCAAATCAATTTAGTACGGAACTTAAAACACAAGTTACATTACAAGATACTGCGTACATTATTTATACATCCGGATCAACAGGAAATCCAAAAGGAACACCAATAATACATGATTCATTAGCAAATTATGTACAATGGGGAAGTAATTGTTATGTTGAAAAAAGAGCGCAAGCGAATTTCGGATTATTCACATCACCTTCTTTCGATTTAACAATTACAAGTATCTTCTTACCGCTTGTAACTGGCGGATTAATTACTGTATTTGATGAAGCACAAGATACAATTGCTGTATTATACGATTATATCGAAAATGGAATATCGAGTATAAAAATGACGCCTTCACACGTAAGTCTATTAAATGAAATAGAAATAGAAAGTGATACGTTGAAAGTAGCAATAGTAGGAGGAGAAGAACTCAAAACCACTCATGTAGAAATACTAAAAAGAATAAACCCGAACATCAAAATTTTCAATGAATATGGCCCAACAGAAGCAACTGTAGGTTGTATGGTTCATGAAGTAACAATTGCAAACGATATATCTATAGGAAACCCAATTGCCAACACAGAAATTTATATTGTAGATACCAATACTAATTTAGTTCCAATTGGAGGTACAGGAGAACTTTGTATAAGTGGAAAAGGATTATCAAAAGGATATCTAAATGCTCCGGAATTAACGAAAGGTAAATTCATTCCAAATCCATTCAAAAAAGGAGAACGTTTATACAAAACGGGTGATTTAGGAAAACGATTATCGGACGGAACTATTCAATACTTAGGCAGAATTGACGATCAGGTAAAAATAAGAGGATATCGTATTGAACTAGGAGAAATTGAAAATACAATCAATACAATTCCAACAATTTTAGAATCGGTAGTGTTTGCTACAGATGATCAAACAGAGGAAAAACAACTAATTGCTTATATAATAGCTTCGGGAGAAATAGATAAAAAAGATATACAATCTGTACTTGCGGAAAAATTACCCGAATACATGATTCCTAAGTTATACATGCAATTAGAAGCCTTTCCATTAACCACCAATGGAAAGGTTGATAAAAAAGCATTACCAGCAATAGATGATACTGCATATCAAACAGTTGAATACATAGCACCATCAACGCCAATAGAAACACAATTAGTAAACATTTGGCAAGAATTACTAGGCGTAGAAAAAGTTGGAGTTAGTGATAACTTCTTCGAACTCGGAGGTCATTCATTATTAGCAGTACGTATGGTATCAAGAATCAACAAAGATCTTTCCTTAAAACTGGATATCAGAACAATGTTTGAAATGACAAATATTTCACTATTAGCAGCTCATATAGCGCTTAAACAAAGTAATGTAGAAGACGAATCAAAAACATACAAACAAATAGAATTGTAACATATATCATACATGAAAATCATAGCATTCACATTTGCAGGCGGCAACAAATATTCATTCAATACACTATTTAAAAAAGAACTAAATACAGTTGTCTTAGAATATGCAGGAAGAGGAACTCGAATGGCAGAAAAATCATTTACAAATTTGGATGATGTAGTTGCTGATTTATTTCCGAAAGTTCAAAAAGAAATTGAATCAAAAGAACCATACATTATTTACGGGCATAGCATGGGATCAATAGTAGCCTATCAAATGTGCAAAAAAATTGAAAAACTTGGATTGAAATTGCCTGTAAAATTAATTGTTAATGGAGTAAAAGGACCACAATACACAAAAGAAGAAAAAATTTCGGGATTGCCCGATCGTGAATTTTGGCAGGAAATTATAAAACTAGGAGGAATTCCTAAAGAAGTTGGAAACAGTCCAGAATTAGTGGACTTCTTTGCACCAATTTTAAAAGCAGATTACAAGTGTGTAGAAAGTTATCAATACGATGAAACATCGCTAAAACTGAATATTCCTATAGATGTTTTTTACGGTTCAGAAGAAGACATAAAAGAAGAAGAAATTTTAGGTTGGAAAGATGTTACAAACAAAGACGTAATCATAAAAAAATTAGCAGGAAATCATTTTTTCATATTTGAACATCCAGAATTTTTCAATACCTATTTTCAACAACAAATGTCATATAGTTATAAATAACATAAAAAAAGGCATTGCTAAAAAGTAAACTTACTAGGAAACAATTAACGAGTAGCATACCTAACATAAAAAATAACCACCATCAATTACTAAACTAATATTATGAAAGTTAACATCATTGGAATATCCGCCTTTTATCATGATGCATCTTGTTGTATTCTTCAAGATGGAAAGTTAATCGCTGCCGCAGAAGAAGAACGATTTACACGTATAAAATTTGATCCTTCCATTCCTAAAAAAGCATTAAACTATTGCTTGCAAGAAGCTGGAATTACATTAAACGATATTGATTGTATTGCATTTTATGAAGATCCAAGAAAGAAAATATCAAGACAAATTTGGAGCGGACTCATAAAAAATGACAGTACGCTAAAAGATACAAACTTCAATAAAGTAGCAGACGAAATTCGTGACGTATTAGGATATGAAGGTAAAATCATATATGTAGATCATCATGCTTCACATGCAGCAAGCGCGTATTATTTTTCAGGGTTCAATGATGCTGCATTACTCACAGTAGATGGTGTAGGAGAGTGGGCAACTACAACATATGGAACAGGAAAAGGAAACGATATCGAATTATTTGAAGAAGTTCACTTCCCACATTCAATAGGATTATTATACAGTACTATTACGAGTTATTTAGGTTTCCTCGTAAACAATGGAGAATACAAAGTAATGGGATTAGCTCCATATGGTGAAGCTATATATGTTGACAAGATTAGAGAGTTAATAGAATTGCATGAAAACGGGCAGTTCAAACTGAATATGAAATACTTCGATTTCGTAAAAGGAAATCGTATGTATACAGATTTATTGCCTGAATTATTTGGAAGCGCACCTAGAGAACGTGAATCAGAAATGGAACAATTTCACATGGATGTTGCCAAAAGTTTGCAAGTTGTTTTAGAAGAAACACTCATAGAAAAAGCAAACTATCTATACGAAAAAACTGGAGCAGACAATTTATGTATGGCTGGTGGAGTTGCACTAAACTGTGTTGCGAATGGTAAAATTCTTAAACACACAAAATTCAAAAAGCTATTTGTACAACCTTCTTCTAATGATGCTGGTGGCGCACTTGGCGCTGCAGCCCTAGCACATTTACAACTCACAGGTAAACGACCAATAAACGAACAAATTCCACATGTATATTTAGGACCTTCATACACTGCAGAAGAAATAAAACAAACATTAGGAGCAACAAATATCTACTATCAAAACTTAATTGGAGATCAAAAAAATCTCATGAAAGAAGTTGCTGCCAGATTAAGTGAAGGAAAGGTAATAGGATGGTTTCAAGGACGAATGGAATTTGGACCAAGAGCATTAGGCGCACGATCTATCATTGCCGATCCAAGAAATTCAGAAATGAAAGATAGAATCAATGCAATGGTAAAAAAGAGAGAAGGATTCAGACCTTTTGCGCCAGCAGCGTTACACGAAAAAGCGGCAGAACACTTCGATATCGATCATGAATCACCTTTTATGTTAGAAACCTGTCAAGTAATATCTAAACTAGCGCTGCCTGCAATTACGCATGTAGATGGTTCTGCACGTTTACAAACAGTCACTAAAGAAGCCAACGGACGTTTTTATGAATTACTGAAAGCATTTGACGAAATTACAGATTGTCCTATACTCTTAAATACATCATTTAATGTTCGTGGAGAACCTATCGTGTGCACACCTGAAGATGCTATAAGGTGTTTTGTAGATACAGATATTGACTGTCTAGTATTAGGAGATTTCATAATAGATAGAAGTCAAAACAACTTCGATTTATTACGCCTCTTTTTACAAAATGACGCCAATAAAATTAAAAGTGGTATTGAGCACGATGTATATACCTTCATATAAACAATAAAGTAGGACAAATTGGAAAATACAGATAAAATAAAACAACAAGCAGAAACATTATCACATCTATTGATGCAAGAACCAAAAGATATGGATACTATTAATTCCTTATTTGAGGAAATAGGAATCTCGACTTCATTGGTTGAAAAAAATGTAAAGAAAAGGAACCAAACTCTTTTTACAAAAACAGATACAGTTGGTATTTGGAAAAAGAAAATAGTCAATGGACAAGAAATATATCAAAGAGATATTGAAAAGTATGCAGAATGGCATTCATGGGCTAATGTGAATCAATTACCTGCAAAATCATATAAAAAACGGATTGTATTTTTAGGGGAATCGGTTGCAAGAGGCTATTTCTATGCACCAAAATACTCAGTAGCAAAAGAACTTGAAGGTGTATTAACAGCAAGTAATGCATTTAATGGAGTAGAAGTAATAGATCTATCTAAAAATAGTTTACTCATTGATGGATTGCAAGAACTTACGCAATCATGTGTGCAATTAAAGCCAGATCAGATAGTTGTATTTGCAGGAAATAATTGGGTACACAAACTCTATGAAGAAATCACGAAAGATGATTATAAAAAAATTGCAGAAATCTATGAAACAAAAGGCTACCAAGGTGTTAAAATTTACACAGAAAACAAACTTGAAGCCATTGTTCAGAATTACTTGAAAGTACTTGTAAAAACAAGCAAAATATATAAAATTCCTTTAATAATTATAATTCCAGGGTTTAATCTGCTAGACTGGAAAAGCGATGATACAGAAAAAATACTAACTAGATTATCTGGAAATCAAATTCAAGAATGGATTGCCGCAAAAAATGATGCAGATATTGCACTAGCGGCAAAAAATCATACTGAATTTAACGCAGCTGCAGAACGCTTAGTTACAATAGATCCTTCCAATCCAGTTGGGTTTGAGTATTTAGCAGAAAGCTACATTCATCAAAATAAATTTGATGCAGCTCGTGAATGTTTAGACGAATCAAAAGATACCATCCTATTTGGAAGAGGTATCAGTCCTAAACCAAGATGCTTCAGAATTATACGTGATGTCATAATTCAAACGGCTACAGAACGCAACATTCCATACATAGATGTACATAAAATATTTTTAGAAGAATACAGTAATGAAGTTGCTGGCAAAGAATTATATCTTGATTATTGTCATCTTTCCGAAAAAGGAATAAAAATGACGGCAAAATACACAGCTAAAACCATTATTAATACACTTACAAATCAAGAAATTTCTTTAGATTCAATTCCTGATTCCTCAATAAAACCTAGCAATGCTACTGCGGCAATAGCTCATTTTTGTGCAGCAATTCACAATGCACACTTTACACAACCAAAACACATACTAACATATCATTGTCAGCAAGCCGTTAATTTATATCCAGAAATTAAAGATATAATGTTGCAGTACATGAATTTTACTTCTCATAAAACATCTTCAATTCTTTGTGGCGCTTTTGAAAAAATTATTGTTGGCGGTCAGATGGAACAATACGAAGGAGGAATGTCTTTAATACATCCTAAAGGAAAAAAATTAATCGATATTGATTTGCTAGATGCTATCGTAGAAGCACTAAAAAGTATTGGTTATGACTATGAAAATGAGCTTAAAAAAATTCGTTTAAAAGAGCATGGAATTACTGATAAACCAACAGATTTACTAACTTCTTTTTACAATCTGAAAGGATACAATAGTTATAATACAACTACGTTTAGAAATTATTTGCAAATACGAAATCACACTAAGGAATTTACAATCATAACTTCTGGAAATGAAGATTTAGAAGCAAATATAGTTTACCGAATACCAACATATTTAAAAAACGGTGAGCTAAAAATATATATCAATACCAAAGAACAATTACTTACAACGCTACCATTTAGTAATACTTGGAAAAAACACACACTACAAATTCCTAGTAAATACCTACAGGAATGTGTCAACAAAATTATTATAGAATGTCCTGTGAAATACGATTCAGAAGAATTCTTAAAAACAGTAAAAGTATCGACGGCAATGGATTCATTCTTTCCAGTATTGGGAGAAATTTGTGCACTTACAATCACAACCAAAGCATAAAAGGAATAAACATTCAATAAAAAAACGCGCTCACACAATGATGTTTAAAATCACATTCAAAAATATACTTCTTATAAGTATATATTCATTGCTCAATACAGCATTAAGCTTTGGAATAATTTATATTATAAACAATGCACTCTCAGGCAATGAAGCTTTCTTACGCGATTATATTGGAATGGTTTTCATTGCGTTGGTAGTGTATAGTTATCTATTAAACGTAATCTTTCAAAAACAACTATATAAATTTACTTACGCTATTCTATATAGTGAAGAAAAAAAATTATTTAAAAAGATACTGGAAATACCATTAATACGACTCGAAAAACTTGGGCCACAACGATTTTATACAGCAGTAGAAGACTTACGAACATTCTCAACATTACCATTCACGGTAACAAATACAATCAATGCAGTATTAACACTAATTCTATATTTAGCGTACATGTTTACATTATCGTTTACATCAGCCTTTATTGTTATCATATTGATTATAATCGTTATATGTTCTTTCCTTATAGTGATGAAATTAATGTCTAAAAAAATAGTAAAATTGAGATCGTATAGCGATGAGTATTATAAATATGTAGATGATGTTGTAAAAGGATTTAAAGAATTAAAACTGAATTATTTCAGAAGAAAAAATTTAATGAGTCGTTTCCTCATTCCAAATCGTGAAAATGCAGAAAATTTAGGATATAAAGTGAATTTTGCCTTTTACCTTATTGGACTGATAACGCAATATGGATTGTATTTTGTAATCGCTTCCATCTTGTTCATATTACCTCAAATGGGATTATTAAACAGAGCAGACGTTATTGCATATGTAGTAATATTATTATTTATATCATCGCCAATATCAAGTTTAATGGATCTTCAACACACCTATACACAATTTTTGGTGGCACACAGGCGTTTGAAAACATTTGCAAAAGATTTTCAAATAGTAGAGTTAAAAGAAGAAAAAGAAAGAGAAGTAAGCTCAGATTTTTCTTCTTTAGAATTCATAGATACTGCGTTTTCTTATGACAATGATACAAACGAAAGTAACTTCTCATTAGGTCCAGTCAATCTAAAACTTGAAAAAGGAGAAGTCATATTTATTGTTGGAGGAAATGGTTCAGGTAAAAGTACTTTCATTAATATCTTAACAGGTTTATATCCAAATAGTGAAGGAGAATTGTTACTCAATAATGAAAAGACAGAAAACACAAAAGAAAAACTTCAAGACTTAACAGCAGCAGTGTTTACAAACAATTACATCTTCTCTCAAAACTATGAGAATTTCACTACGGAAGACAATCCACAATACAAAGAATTACTAAAAATAATGGAATTAGATACGGTTGTATTAGATGACAATGAAGACTCTGCCCGAAGGAATTTCTCAAAAGGACAAAGCAAGCGTATGTCACTCATATTTGCATTACTGGAGCAAAAACCAATATTAGTATTAGATGAATGGGCAGCTGACCAAGATCCACACTTTAGAAAATTCTTTTATGAAGAATTGATTCCGAAACTCCAAAAAGAAGGGAAAACGATCATTGCAGTAACGCATGATGACGCTTATTTCCATCAAGCAGATAGAATTATAAAATTTGACTATGGAAAAATTGTCAAAGATGTTCGTGTAGAAAACAAAACAAGTCTCATGAACGAAAAATGGTTATAACAAACAATTCTCATTATAGGTCCGTACATTTATGAAATTAACGCTTCCTCAATACGATGTATATTACGAACAACTCTTATATCCAACGGAGCCAATTTATAATATTGGCGCTAAGATTAAGATTGAAGGAACAATTGATGTAGAAACGTTTCAAAAAGCATATGATGCGTTAATTCGTCAGCATGATGCTTACCGAACGCAGTTTACAGAAGAAAATGGAATTGTTGTTGCAAATATAATAGAAGAAGAACGCTATGACTTACAACTGATTGATTTTTCAAATCGTGAAAATGCAGATGAAGTGGCCAATATATTCATGGTAGAAGAGTTTGTCAAACCTTTTCAAATACTCAGCACATCTTTTTTGCATACATTTATTCTGATAAAAGTAAATGAACAACTTCACTATTTATTTTCGGTATATCATCATATTATAACAGATGGTTGGGGAACTTCATTGATGTTTCAACGTTTGGTGAAAAATTACAATGAAATCTTAACATCAGGAAAAGTAACAACTAACTATCCATTTTCATATAAAGATTTTGTGAAAGATGATGAAGAATATCATAATTCTGAAGCATTTGAAGCAGATAAAAACTATTGGAAAGCTAAGTTTATAGAACTACCTGAAAATCTATTTGAAAAAAAAGAAGCATATAAAAACATACACAAAAGCAGTCGGAAATCTGTAGCAATAACGAGAGAAGTATATAATGAAATAGCCGTATTGGCAAAGCAATACAAAGTATCTACTTTCCATTTCATACTTGGTGTTTTATATGTATACTTCGGTAGAAAACACCAAAATAAAGACTTTGCTATTGGATTACCTGTACTAAATAGAAGCAAATCAATCTTTAAAAAAACAGTTGGACTTTTCATGGGAGTTTCGCCTTTGCGAATGCAACTAAACTTTGAAGAAACATTTGGTGAATTGGTCTCAAAAATTAGAAACCAATTGCGACAAGATTATCGTCATCAACGACTTCCGTTAGGAAAACTGATTCAAACCTTAGGTGTTTTTAATGAAAAAGAAAAGGTTTTCAATATTACACTTTCGTATGAAAAACAAAACTATTCGCACAATTTTGGCGATACAAAAACACGAGTAATTCCCTTAACTCACCAGTCAGAAAGAGTTGCGTTGGCGATTTATATCAGAGAGTTTGATGAAAAAGAAGATGTCATCATCGATTTTGATTACAATACAAATTATTTTGATGAAATATCAATTAATGGAGTAGCAACACATTTTGAAACCTTAGTAAGCAATATCTTAAAAAATCCAACAAGTACATTAGCACAACTTGAATATATTCCAAAAGCAGAAAAACAAAAACTACTAGTAGATTTTAATCAAACAGAAACAGCATACCAAAAAACAAAAACATTTCTTGATGTTTTTACACAACAAGTAAAATATTTAGCAGACAAAGTGGCTGTGTATGATGTTGATAATGAATATACTTATGGAGAGTTAGAAAAAAAATCGAATCAAGTTGCAAGCTATATTTTATCGTTAACGAAAGATAAAAACACTAATTGTATTGGAGTTTTAGTAGAACGATCAGCGGAACTCATTGCAATTCTTCTTGGAATACTAAAAGCTGGGAAAGCATATATTCCACTTGATCCTACATTTCCAAACGAACGATTACAATATATTATAGAGCATAGTGAATTAGAAATTCTTATCAGTGATCAACCAAACGTAGCGCTTCAAACACCAACTAATGAAGTTCTTTCAACAACTACTTTATGGGAGCAAAGTAAAGACTTGCCCGAAAATGAAATCAATAATAGTATTGGGAATTCTACAGCATATATAATTTATACATCTGGTTCAACCGGAAATCCAAAAGGTGTAGAAATTGGGCATGCATCATTGCTTAATTTTCTACTGAGCATGCAACAAAAACCTGGAATTGAAGTTGCAGATAGCTTATTTTCAGTAACAACCTATTCGTTTGACATTTCTATACTAGAATTTTTTGCACCATTACTATCAGGAGCAACACTATACGTGGCAACTAATGAAACTTTGGACTCTCCTGAAACAATTATAAATACATTACATCAAGTAGAACCAACAATAATACAGGCAACTCCAAGTTTTTACCAATTATTATTTAATGCAGGTTGGAATGGAAACAAAATGCTGAAAATACTATGTGGAGGAGATGCCTTAAGTAAAAAATTAGCATCAAAACTACTAGAAAAATGTGATGAAGTCTGGAATATGTATGGACCTACAGAAACCACAATTTGGTCAAGTGTAAAACAAATTAAAACTTCGGAAGATGCTTCCAATATTGGAAAGCCAATTGCCAATACACAATTTTATATTCTAGATAAAGAATTGCAAACGCTACCATTAGAAACACAAGGAAATATTTTTATTGGCGGTGATGGTTTAGCGCTTGGATACTATAAAAATCAGGAACTTACAAATGAAAAATTCATCAAAAATCCGTTTGGAAAAGGATTCATCTATGAAACAGGTGATGTAGGCTATTGGACATCTACGGGTGAAATTATATTTGGAGGAAGAAATGATAATCAGGTTAAAATAAGAGGTTATCGTATAGAATTAGAAGATGTTGAAACAAAGCTAAACGCACTCTCAACAATAAAACAAGCTATTGTAATTCCGAAAAAGAGCAAAGATCAAGAAGCTTTTTTAGCAGCGTACATTATTCCTACACATGATAATTTTAAAGTTGAAACTTGCCGAAAAGAATTGGCAAAGCAATTACCTGCATACATGATTCCTTCTTACTTTAATACACTGGAGACATTTCCAATGACGTTGAATAAAAAAGTAAATCGTAAAGTGTTGATTAATTTAGCATTACAATCAAAATTTAATGAAGAAAATCAACAAAAGGAACTAACTCCTTTACAAGAGAACTTATTAATATTCTGGAAAGAAACACTACAATATGATGGACATATACATATCAATGATAACTATTTTACACTTGGCGGACATTCACTAAATGCAGTGAAATTAGTATATAAAATAAACAAAGAACTATCATATAACATCAGTTTAAAAACCATTTTTGAAAACCCTACAATTGTTTCACTCGCAAGTTATTTAGAAACTAAAAAAACAACAAAGAAAGCACTATCACCAATCTTAAAAGCTACTAAAAAACTGTTGTATAAAGTAACTCCTTCTCAATATGCTATATGGCTTGCGTCTCAAAATAAAGCTACTTCCATTGCATATAATATGGTCGCTGCATTCACAGTAGACGGAAATATAGATTCAGAACGTTTCCAAACTTCTATATCCCGATTGATACAAAAGCATGAAATTTTACGAACGAATTTTGTTGAAAAAAATGGTACTGTATATCAAAAAATAACTACTAAAAATGATCAATGTTTTTCTATAACAGAATTAAATAAAAATATTCAGATAGATGAAGTTAAAAGTTTTATAAATACTGAATTCGATTTAGCGAATGATAATTTGATTAAAATTTTAATACTAAAAGAAAATCAAACAGCTTCCACAATTGTATTTTGTACGCATCATATCATTATGGATGGTTGGTCATTAGAATTGTTTACAAAAGACTTTGTTCATGCATATAAAAACACGAAAGTGTTAGTGAATACAAGTGGTCAACTGCAATTTAAAGATTATTCAGAATGGTTGCTAATGAACAAATCAACTTCTGAAAACACTACCTTTTGGAATGATTATATGTCTAATTACGAACCAAAAGAAAGTTTTAAATCAGATACTATTTTTGAAAATCATCAACATACAGGAAGTCACTTTGACGTTTCTTTAGATGTTGGAGAAACAAAACACTTACAAACGTTTGTTCAAGATAATAAAACAACAATGCATAACTTTTTAGTGGCAGCATTACAGGTTTTAATCTTCAAGTTAAATCATCATACAGATATTAGTATCGGAACTGTAAATTTAGGAAGAAATCGCTCTGAAATGAACAGTATTATTGGAATGTTCGTAAAAACATTGCCATTGCGTTTACAACTTAAGACTATTGATTCTTTTGAAAAAATCATTGATTTAGTTCAAACAAATATTTTGAAAATTGATGCACATCTAGATAACGCAAGTGTACAACAAACAAACATAAATTTTGATGTATTAATAGCGTTTCAAAATACAGATTTCTCTCATATGGAAACAATTATGATAAATAATATCAAACTTACTCCATATCCAATAGATGTAAACTACAGTAGATTGCCGTTGTTGTTCAACTTTGCTATCGTAGCAAACGAATTAAAACTGCATCTTTCATATGATAGAACAAAATATAATAAAGACACAATTGAATGGATTTGGGCTAAATATCAAAAACTCATAGAAGAATTAATTAAATCTCCGAAACAGCAACTTTCAAAAATTGAAATAGCATTACCATTTGAAGCGGAAGACACCTTAGATATTGATTTTAACTTTTAAAGCGAAGAAATATATAAGATAAATGCTACTGTGCAAAAATCATGAAAACCTACCATACATACTATAAAATCAATTCATATGGATACTATCTTATCTTCCAAATACAATGAGTTTATTGCACAAAAAAATCATGAATTTCCATCATTAGTAGCAATTGAAAAAGCAGCCGTCCCAAAAATATTAAAACAATTTCACTATCCAATAAGTAGTTGGCCAGTACTTATAGAAAAAGAAATAGTTAAAGAAATAAAGCTATTAAGTGTTCGAATACCGAAATTAATCGCAAAAATTCCTGAGTTATATTTTAACAATGACATTCAAAGAATTGCCGATTTCTATGTAAACGGAAACAAAACGCTTGCAGAATTCACTATGATGTGTCAGGAAAAGCAAGTCTTGGCTTCTTGCAGATTAGATATTGTGAACACTAATAAAGGTTTAAAAGTATTAGAAGCAAACATTTGTTCTTCTATTGGCGGTTGGCAGTTGCAAAGTTTTGAGAAAGAAATTAGAAGTTATCATCCACTTTTGAAAAGTGATATTAAAAAAGAAAAATTTATATCAAGAAATACGCAAGTCAATTATATAAAATTCATCATAAATGAAATACTAAATAATGTTTATGATATAGATAAAGAAATAAACATATTTATATCGCTAGATGATGAAGAAGCTATAGCACCTATTGATACTGTTGCGTTTTTCCAAAACTTGATTGATGTTGTTAATGAAGAAAAAGAATATAAAATAAAAATATTTACAGGAGATGTCACTAAATTATATCTAGAAGGAAAAAATCTTCATTTCAATTCAGTACGCATTCACGGATTGTTAGATATGGATATAAAAGAAATTCCATCAATTGTAACAAGAGCTTTTCTTTTAGGAACTACCTATTTTCCAGATAACTTGGCAACAAATATGCATTCCGATAAGCGAAACTTAGCATTACTAAGACTATTAGCAGAAGCAGGAAAGTTTACTGCTACTGATAACAGATTATTGAAAAACTGTATGCCATGGACAGTTGAGTTGCAAAGTAAAGAAGTCAATTATAAAGAAGAAAAAATAGCAATTACAGAGTTAATTAAAGAAAAAGACAAGTTTGTGATCAAGCCATTTCGTGGATTCCAAGGAAAAGAAGTCTTCGTTGGAAAATTTTTAACACAAACACAATGGGAAGCGATCGTTAAAAAAAACGTAAACTCAGGAAAATTCATTTTACAAGAATTTTGTGATTCCAAACAATACCTAGCGCCTAATAAAAATAACGAGTGGACACCACATAAAATAATTTGGGGAACATTTGGTTTTGGAACTAAGTATGCAGGCACTTTCGTGCGAATGTCTGAAGTGACAAGCAATAGAGGCGTTATCAATGCAGCAACTGGTGCTATAGAAACTATTGTTTACGAAGTCTTATAATGCATTTTTTACAATTAAAACAAACGAAGACTACACTAAAAAAGTAGCAAGAATTAATACAATAACTGAACAAAATATACTTAACTAATATGAAATCAATTCATATGGATTCTATTCTATCTCACAAACATGATGAATTTATTGCCACACAGAAGCCTGAATTAACTTCGTTGGTAAAATGCGAAACAGCTAATGTTCCCTATATTTTCAAGAAATATCATTACCCTGTGAGTTCTTGGCCTGTGCTAGTAAACAAGGAAATGGCAAACGAAATACGGCAACTCAGTATGCGAATTCCAAAATTAATAGCACAAATACCTGAATTATATTTTGATAATGACATTCAAAAAATTGCAGACTTTTATTTAGAAGGAAACACTACAATTGCTGAGTTTACCATGATGTGTCAAGAAAAGCAGATGGTAGCTTCTGCTCGTTTAGACGTTAGCTATTCAGATGATGGTTTCAAAGTATTAGAAGCCAATATGGGGTCTTCTATTGGAGGTTGGCAAGTACAAAGTTTTGAAGAGGAAATACGCAGTTATCATGGGCCTTTACATAACAGTACTACAAAAGAAAAATACTTTTCAAGTAATACACAAGTGCATTATGTAGAGTTTATCACGAATGAAATCTTAAGAAGTGTTAGTGATATTGATAAAGAAATTAACCTTTTCTTATCGTTGATTGAAGGCGATAACATGTTGCCAGAAGATACTGTAAACTTTTTTCAAGATCTGATTGATCAAGTTCATAAGGATAGAGATTTCAAAATTAATGTATACACAAGTGATATTGAAGACTTGTATTTAGATGGTAAGAATTTATGTTTTAATTCAATTCGTATTCATGGAATCTTAGATATGAATGAAAAGGATATTCCACCAATTGTATTTAGAGCATTTTTGTTGGGAACAACATACTTTCCAGATAACTTAATTACAAATCTTCATGCAGATAAAAGAAATTTAGCTCTATTACGATTCTTGGCAGAAGAAGGTAAGTTTAGCGAGGAAGACAACAAATTACTTAAAAGATCGATGCCATGGACGGTTGAATTCACAAGTAAAATAGTGAATTACAAAGGAGAAAATAGGGCAGTAACTGACTTAATAAAACACAAAGATAATTTTGTAATTAAACCGTTTAAAGGGCTGAAAGGTATAGATGTTTCGGCAGGGAAATTTTTAACCCAAGACGAATGGGAAGCAGTAGTTGCTAAAACCTTAGATTCAGGAAAATTTATTCTACAAGAATTCTGTGATTCAAAACATTATTTAGCACCTAACAGAAACAATGAATGGACGCCACATAAACTCATATGGGGAATGTTTGGTTTTAATGGTATGTATGGTGGTGTTTGGGTTCGACTGTCTGAAGTAGTCACGGATGTTGGTGTTATCAACTCCGCAACTGGTGCTATTGAAGCTATCGTATATGAAATTGCATAATTCTATTATTTAAGTTCAAGAACTAAAAATTACACATGTATAAAAAATTAAAACTCTTACTAGTCTTTTTCCTTTTCTCTGTGACCATACAAGCACAGCATTTTGAAAAAACAGAATCATTTTACCCAAAATCAGAAACACTTAAAAACGAGGATATTGAATGGGGATATTTAACGGTACCTGAAAATTGGAATGGTACCACGGATAAATCTGTGAAATTAGCGGTCGCTGTTATCAAAAGTACCTCAAAAAACAAAGAAAAAGGAAGTCCAGTTGTAGTAATAGAAGGAGGACCAGGATCTGGAGCTATAAATGCCGTATGGTCTTGGATATCGCATCCATTACGAGAAAAAAGCGATATAATTTTAATAGATGTAAGAGGAACAGGATTATCCGAACCAAAACTATGTCCAGATTTAGGAAATGAATTCTTTAAAATATTAGCTAAAAACCAAACACCAGCCGAAGATGCAATAGAGAAAGCGACGGCCGCTATGAAATGTCAACGAAAACTACTCATAGAAGAAATAGATGTAACAGCATATCATAGTGGAAACATTGCAAAAGACTTACATAGTCTTAAAACATACCTAAAATATGACAATTGGACTGTTTATGGAATTTCTTATGGAACATACATGGCGCAAGTATATGCAAACAATTTTCCTCAAGATGTGCATACTTTAATTTTAGATTCACCAATTTCAGACATTAAAGAATATTATACAAACAATACTATCAATTACATAAGTAGTCTAAACAAAGTATTTACAGATTGTAAAAATGATCCAGATTGTAATATGGATTATCCTGATTTAGAAAATAAATACTATGAAACAATTGAGAAGTTGCAAAAGAACCCTATAACAGTAGAAGTCAACAAAGATATTATTGAAGAAGGAACATTCACGTACAATGCGGAAGATTTTAAAATTGCCATTCATCAAGCATTATACAATCAACAACTCATAGAAGTATTACCGTTATTAATTTACGAATTTAACAATGAAAACAAAGAAGCCTTGAGCGAATTGGTAGTAGCTTTTTCAGGTGCTTTATCGCTAGATTATGGAATGTATTATTGCGTAAGTTGCAATGAAACCATTCCGAATAATTCATATGAAACCTATGAAAACAATAATAAAACAACTAAGTTAAAAGAAGGTTTATCATTCTATGCTTCGGATTTTGTAGTATGTGATTCTTGGAATAAAAAGTTAGAGAATAATATCAAAATTGATTCAGTAGGATTACAAGTAAATGTTCCTACGTTAATCTTTACAGGAAAATTTGATCCAATAACACCAGAAACAAATGGAGAAGCATTACAATCAAAAACTACTACTACATATATAATAAATACAAAAACTACAGGACATGCGTCTAGTTTCAGTTGGTCTGCAAAAAAAATGGTTAATCAATTTGTAAAATCGCCAAATCAACGTCCAAAAGCAGAAACAACAGAAATCAATCAAAAAGTAAGTTTCATCAATAATATCAGTATAAACAAAGGAATTTCAAAAATGGGGAATAGTTTTGGTTCGCCAGATATACTATTTTTTGGACCCTTATTAATTGCATTATTAGTATGTATAATTACATTTTTTGGTTATATAATTTCAATGTTTAAAAAGAAAAATGGAAAAAAAACAAGTCTAATTATGAAATTATTATTCATACTAAGTTCTGCAATTGGTGTAGTATTAGTATTCGGATTTATAATAGCGTTAATTAGTACGGCAGACAATAATTTATATACTTTAGCATTCGGATTTCCAGAAGAATACGAATACCTATTCACGTTATTGTACATATTTATAGCAGTATTGCTTTGTACCATCATTTACTTTATCATCAGCATTCGAAAAGTGCCAAGTATCGGTGTAGCCGTAACCATTTTATTTTCAAATTCCCTTATCGCATTATATTTCCTTTATTGGGGAATAATATCCTTTTAATAGATAAATAAACAAATATGAAACAGACAATCTTATTTGATACTTATACCGCTTTTAAAGAGCAATCCAGTGAAGTAATTCCAGCATTAATTAATACAAATACAGATGTATTACCAGAAATTTTCCGAAATTTCAAATACCCTATTTCTTCTTGTCCAGTAATTGTAGACAAAGAATTAACTCAAAAATTAACGGAAGTAAGTACATTAATTCCAAAACTATTGCACAAAATTCCTAGACTTTATTTTAAGGATGATGCTCAGGAAATTGCTGATTTTTATTTTGATGGTGATGAAACAATTGCACAATTTTCAATGATGTGCCAAGAAAAAGAAGTTCCTGTAAGTTGCCGATTAGACCTAAGTTTAACAACAACAGGATTCAAAGTATTAGAAGTAAACATGGGCTCTTCAATAGGAGGAATGGAGTTTCAAAACTTTGAACCAATTATTAGAAATACACACAATATATTATCAAATGTAAATACGGGGAAACAATTTAACTATCGTAAAACACAAACACTATATATTAAATTTGTTGTTGAGCAAATCTTAGCGTATACGCAAACAAATAGTGCAGAAATTAATATCTTTTTAGTATCCAGAGAAGATAGTGAAAAAGAATACAATGAAGTAGCAAAAAACTTTTTTGACGCATTGTTGAAAAAAGAATTGCAACGAATTGGAAAAAGAGGAAATGTATATATGGATACGGTTTTATCATTGAAAATGAAAAGTGACGGATTGTATTTTGAAAATAAAAATATGCATGCAGTATTAATTCTAGATTTTTCGTTAAATACAATTTCGCCAGATTTATTTCGTGCATTTATCATGAATAGTATTTACTTTCCTGATCATTTGGGAACTACATTTATTCGTGATAAAAGAAATTTAGCTTTGTTACGACGACTTGCTAATGAAAATAAATTTGAAGGAACTCAGAATGAATTGGTATTGCAATATATTCCTTGGACAGAACTTGTTACAGATGCTGACGTAATCTATGAAAATGAAACACATAACATTATCAAACTATTGAAAACGAATAAAGATAAATTTGTCATAAAAATCAGTGATGGCTTACAAGGAAATGATGTTTTTATCGGAAAATTTATGTCAATAACTAATTGGGAAAATGCAATAGAAAATGCATTAGCAACCAAAAAATACATTGCGCAAGAATTTAGCGATTCATTAAATCTATTAGCTCCAAACAAAGAAAATGAATGGACGCCGCACAAGTTAGTTTGGGGATCTTTTGGCTTTGGTGATACATACGCAGGTTCATGGGTTCGAATGTCTCCTGTAGAAAAAACAACAGGAGTTATCAACTCTGCAACAGGAGCCGTAGAAGCTATTGTATATGAACAAATATAAAGTATTAAGTAAGCATTGTGTATAAGATTTCACGAAAATAACAGTGATAATAATGCTTGTATTTTGGCTAATATAACTACTGTGTATGATTATGATTAAAGAAAGATTATTCTTTCGTTTACCATAAATATATTTTATATTAGTCAAATATCAAAATTACCAGCCATGGAAAAACTATCAAAACCTTTAGTAGAAGGGAAAGATTATAATGTACATATAGCTGCAGAAAATGTAGAACCGTTGAAAGATGAGTTTATTGAAGAAGGTTCTTTAGGACCTTTCCTTAGAATTAGTAGCGTTAAGGACAAAAATATAATATATTTATATGTTTATTTTCATAATGAAATTAAAAAAGGTGATTATACAGTATATGAAGTAACTAATGAAGCTAATCCAGATCTATATGAAATTGAAATTGATGTTAAAAATAGACTCTATGAACCTACAAAACCACAGAATTTATGGATGTTTATTATTAAATCAAGTGTTGATCTACAAAAAGGCAGAGTAGTTTTATGTAATGTGAACTTCAATTACATAAAACCTGATACTGAAAATAATATATCAAAACCTTACGATGTTGGAAATCCAAAACGTGGGACTAAAGTTATTATTCATAGAAACGAAAATGAAACATAATAGTCTTAGTTTATGAAAATAATTAACTATTATGTTTTTATTATTTTTACACTACTCACCATTTCAGTATTTGGACAAAATACATACACAGAAACATGGTTTATAAATCATTGTGAATACTGCAAAAAAAATCCCGAAGACCGAAATATTATAAAACTAGGAGATGTAAATGCATGGCATAATGCGCATGTGAGTCTATCAAAACGTAATTTTAAAGCCTCAAAAAAATATATTCTATCAGATATTAAGACAAATGATACTTTAAAACAATTGTTTCAAAACCATCTACTATATGCTTTAGGCTTAGAAGATAAGGCGAAAAACTATCTTTTAAGTCTTCAAGATGTATCAGATAAGAGTATTAATCAATTTATTTTTAAAAGTTTAGGTAGTTTATATTTGAAAAAACAACAATACGATTCTGCGAATTTTTATTTTGAAAAAGCATTGAAAATTCCGATAAAACAATCGTATTATTTGAAAAATGAAATTGCACAAAATCAAGCGTATATTTTTCTTTTAAAAAGTAAATATAAAGAAGCAAATGAGTTATATCAGAATATCTTAATAACGAACAAAAGTAAACGTGATACTTTCCAAATAGCAAAAACATACTCAAATATAGGGAATCTATATTTTGAGGAATACAAAGATCTAATTGCTGCACAATACTTTGATTCAGCATATACATTTTCGAAATCGATTAAAGATTTAGAATTAAAAAAAACGATTACCTATAACAAGTATTTCATTTCAGAAGTTTTAAAAAAGCATTCAGAAGCAATCAACTACTTAAAAGAGCATTCCGCTATTAATGATTCACTTCAAAAACAAAATTCATTATGGCAAGTTGCGCAAGAAAAAGAAGCCTTTAATATTGCACAAAAACAAGCCGAATTAGACATAAAAACAGCAGAAAGTAACACATTAATTGCAATTTCTGTTGGAATTCTTATAGCATTTTTAGGAGGTCTTATTTTATATAGAAAACTCGCACAGCAACATAAACAAATCAAAAAGCTAAACCGTGAATTGAATGAAACAAATACTGTTAAAAACCAGCTATTTACAATTATTGCACACGATTTACGCAGTCCTGTTGCACGCCTAAAGCAATTATTTCAATTACGAGCTGTAAAAAAAGATTCAGATGCTATCTCATCTGATAAAAATGTTTCAAAAATTATAGATTCGCTAAGTCTATTACTTGATAATCTATTGAATTGGTCTCTAAGTCAGTCCGATTTACTTTCTGTACAAAAAGATTGGTTTCCGTTATGGCAAATCATTCATCAAATAGAACAACAATATCAATCATTAATAGAAGAAAAAGACATTCAATTTAATATTGATATCAAAAAAAAAGTATTGGTATATGGCGACATGGAAATTTTTAAAATTGTAATTCGAAACTGTTTAGACAACGCAATAAAATTCACGCCAGAAGGAGGAAACATCATAATTTCTGGAGAGGAAGAAGATGAAACATTCACAGTTTTTATTACAGATTCAGGTATTGGAATTCCTGAAAAAGTATTAAAAAGCATTTTTGAAATACAAACCAATAAAGCTCAAAATGATACCACAGGTAGAAAAAGCTCAGGTCTAGGTTTAATGCTCACAAAATCAATGATACAACTCAATGGCGGAACAATAAAAATTGAGCAAAACCCAACAGGAGGAACGATTGTAAACATATCAGTACCGTTTAAAAATGTAGCGTAAACTTATATGGAAAAAATAAACATTTTAATTCTTGAAGACAGTCCAGAAGAAGTAATAATACTAAAAGAAATACTTTCAGAACAATATCATATTACTGGAGTTGCAAGAAATTATGAAGAAGCTACACAACTTTTTAATGATAAAACTCCTGACATAGCCATCTTAGACATTTTCATTGACGGCAAACGAGAAGGCATTCAATTTGCAGATTATATCAACAATCACAATCCAATTCCGATCTTATTCTTAACCAACTCAAAAGACAAGCTATCATTCATTGCTGCAAAAAAGCAAAAGCCATACAATTACCTGCTAAAACCTGTTGATCCCTTGGAAATTCGTTTCGCAATAGAACTAGCAATTGAAAAATATGTGGATCAAATTGGGCAACTGACGACCAAAGAAAACAGCGCATTGGAAATTAACAATACCTTACTCATTAAAAAAGGGAATGTATTAATAAAAGTAGCAATTGCAGACATTTATTATCTAGAATCTGATGATAAATATTGTAATATCTTCACAAGTGACGCTAAATTTTTGGTCTATAAAAGCCTAAAAAGCTTTTCGGAAACACTACCTCAGAACTTTGTGTCCATTCACAGAAAACACATAGTAAATATCAATCAAATTGCATCAGTACATCCGAACGATTACATGTTGACACTAAAAAATGGGCAAAATTTACCAGTAAGTCAACGTCATCGAAAACTACTATTAGAACTCTTCACAATTATAAAATAGAATTTTTTTAAATTTGGGCGTAACCTTCGCGAAAAACTCAGGTCGGGCTTTTGCGAGTCGCTCTCTCCATTGCATTCCAAGGAGCTCCAACAAATCGCGCTATCCCTTACGGAATTCTAATGCATACAAAATTAGTTGTCAATGACTTCTCGTTAATTACCAATTTCTCTTAACTCTTCACTTTTCATCGTTTGCGTTACATTCTTCTGCGTTGACGAATTATTCCTAATCAACTTCAAATTCAAAACTACATTTACACTGTAAAAGCAAACAAATGACGTCGTATAAATGCTTTTTTTTGGCGAAATCTGAAAAGCCTAAATAGAGTAGGAGAACCAACTAAAATTATAATTATGAGCAAACTAACATCTCAAGAATTAAAAGTATTAGAAACACTTTATAAATGGGACCCAGAACTTCAAAAACATATAGAACCAAATAAAGAATCATTAGTAAATTATTGGAGAAATCCGTCTGAAGCAAATGAAGCATCTTTACAAGAAAAGTTTGGAATTGAAGATACCTTTTTCAATAAACCAATGGTGCTTTTTGATGATTACGAATCAGTAGAACTTTCAGATGAATATTTTCTTCAAAGAAGTGAATGTGAAAAAGCAGTTGTAGAATTTACAATAGATTTTTTGTCTTTGCTTATTTCAGCATTTGGAGCTTCAGTGCCTAGAAGTGTTAAAAAATCTGCAACACTTATCAATCGTATTTTACAAGTAAGCAGTAAAATATATGATTTTATACTTAAGCTTGTTAATGAAAAGAGTGTATCTAAAAAAGTAGAAAATCTGTATGAGATTCTAAAAATCCTTATAAAAGAAAACATTTTAAGCACTCTTTTTGATATCATAAAAAATGAAATGGGTCCTATTGAAAAAATATGGTTTGCAGCTAAAGTTGCTGGAACGATCCTTTTGGGAGTCCTTTCAGGTGGAGGATTATTAGCTGTAAAAATAGCAATGCTAATAGCAGATGGAATTGATTCAATAAGAAGCGCAATCAAAGTTTCAGAAAAATGCTGCTAATGAGCTTTTTTTAGTGACTAGCTTGAAAACATAAATACTTAATCTCTTTTTGTAAGAGCTAAAGTTTTTCTAATCAACAGTATAAAAATCTATAACTTATGAAACCATTATATAACAAAACACAAATTATACACAGTTTATCATTTGCGAGTAACTCAGCATTCAAAAAAGTTTTTGAAGACGAATCAACTTGTAAAAAATCGTATGAGAAATTACAAAATTTTGTAACAGAAGTATCTAAGAAAGTATTCCTTGATGAAACTATAAAAAAACTAATAGGAGACGATTGGGAAACTGTTTGGGGGCCAGTAGTATATTCTCATGATCATAATTCTTCTTTTGCCGTTGCTGATAATACGATGGGTGCATATTACTCTAAATCACAAAATCTATTTGTAATTGCCATTGCAGGAACGAATTCTATCTCAAGTTATGGTTGGATTCAAGAAGATTTTCATGTAAATAAAACTGCCGTATGGAAAGATATTTCAGGAAAAGGGTATGGAGACATTTCGCAAGGAACAGCTACTGGTTTAAATATACTTAGAAATACAATGAAATATAAAAATAAAAATCTTTTAACGGGATTAAAAGATTTTATTATCAGAAATGATGTCAAACTAGCAGAAGTAGCTGTTACAGGACACAGTTTAGGTGGAGCACTTTCGCCAGCATTAGCATTATACTTATCAGATAAGCAATCAGAATGGGATCCTAAAAAAACAATGAACATTTCAACATATCCAACTGCTGGACCAACAATAGGAGTTCATAAAGTTTATTCATGGCCATCAGGTGAAACAGGAAAGAGTTTTACCGACTATTTTGAAGAGCAAATTAAAAAAAATAGAATAAAATGTTTTGGTATTAAAAATAGCTTAGATATTG
Source organism: uncultured Kordia sp. (assembly GCF_947496985.1). Taxonomy (GTDB): domain Bacteria; phylum Bacteroidota; class Bacteroidia; order Flavobacteriales; family Flavobacteriaceae; genus Kordia. The sequence continues at coordinate 52,161 of NZ_CANMEZ010000015.1, read as the reverse complement.
TGCCTTTAGCTTGGAATAGAACCGATTTAGCGACAATACCAAGTCTTTATAAAAATGAAGATAAAGATAAAAATATAGAAGATGTAAGTTTTGGAAATGCTGCCCTTATAGCTGTACTTAATTTATTTAAAAAATCGAATAAAACAAGTGAAGCAAGGAAACAATACATATACAAACATATAAAAGGAATAGAACTTAAAAAAGGGACGTTTGACGATAAAATTGATAATATTATTAAAGATAAATTTAAGCTCTTAAAAGGCATTACAAAATTATATAACAGTAAGTACATACCTAAATCTTTGCATTCAAGTATAGGAAATCTTGAAAATATAACTCGATTTTTTGGGCAAGCAGCTTACCAACATACAACTGCTTATGCTAAATTATTAAATATTGAAGTATTTTTAAATGAATTTACTACAATTATAAATAGTGATTCTGCGACTGATAAAGAGCAACATGACACACAAATGGTGATAGAAATGGCAAATGAAGCTTTAGGTTTTGATATCAATAGTTTACTAGAGTTGAGTGAACTAACTGATGAAGAATTAGAAAAACTAATAAAATAGGAAGAATAAATTAGATATCATATTTTGAAAGTATCCAACATCAATTCACAATTAATGTTGGATACTTTTTTGCTTTTGAGATTTTCTGTCTTTCTTCTATTAAATTGGTGTTACACAGCATCCAAATTCACAAAAGGCTTGAAAACCAAAATTTACATTATGGCAATCGGCATCAATAGTACATGCACCTAGCAAGCGTTCACACTCTTCGCCAAAACCTCCATTAATGGTACGTTGTTCTGACTTTGTCAATTCTTTTCCGATGCTTAAAATTTGTTGTTTCATGGTAGTACGTTTTTTAAAATATTATTGGTTAATAAATGATGAAATAATCACCGTGATATTCTTTTTTATACGGTAAAGACTCTGGAGTACTTCCCAAAGTCTTTACTTTATATAGTATTCTCAATCTTATAGAATACTAATACATATTAGTTAACACCTATACAATGCTTATTCCATTGTATCAATGTTTGCGTTGCTAACGAGTCATTCTCAGGACTAATTCCATCGCCTTCAGGATCATTAGTCAATGAATGATATACGATAGAAAGTGATGCACAATATTCTTGAAGATTTGTCAAACCGTCACCTCCATTAATTTTTCTTTGTTCTTCCTTGTTTAAAACAGTTCCGATGTTTAAAATGTTTTTTTTCATGATAAAATTTTTATAGTTAATGCAACAGTAAACAATTTATGACACTTACTGTTTGTGTCTAAGCGCATTAAATCAATGCCTTACAAAGCAACAATTCATACTATAGACATACAAAACATAGTAGGTAACATTCATGAATATGTAGTATGAATTCATGAATCTGTATTTTTTTCTTCAAAAAACAGTACTTTTAGTTATCATTTTTTATCAGAACTCATTTAAATACAAAAAGGTTAAACGAGTTCTCTAACTAAAAAAACTACCATCTTGAAACTAAATTTTATAAAGAAAAATCAATTTCAACTTCAAGAAATTAGTTTTCAATCTTTTTTACTGTTAGTGTGTTTTTTCTGCTATAATTGTGAAAATGCAACAGTTGATACACATTTAGAAGGTAAAGACTACAATGAAATTGATAACATGTTTTCAGATGCTAAAACACAGCAAGAAAAAATTTTCTTTGCCGAATGCTTTTTGGAAAAAGCTAAAAATGAAGACAATATTTCCAGAACACTTCAAGCATATCGTATGTTATCCGTAACGCATGCAGACGAATATGTATTGGCGTATAGTGATAGTATTATTGCGATGACGATTAAAAATCCAAATACATATTATCCAGCAATTGCTTATGAAAAAAAAGGAGATTTTTATTATCAAAAACGAGCTTATCAGCGTGCATTAGACAATTACCTTGAATTTTATAATTATGCACTAAAATTTGATCAAAAAGGAATGGTAGCGCGTGCTAATTATAATTTAGGCGTTGTAAAAAGACGTACAGGAAACACAGAAGAAGCAATAGAGTTGTACAAAAAAAACTTTGTCTATTGTCAAGAAAATAAGGAAAAGATAAATGCACGGAAATACCTAAACTCAATTACAGCATTGGCAAATATATTTAATGATATTCAACAAGTAGATTCTGCTAGTTATTACAATACATTTGGATATAATGAAGCAGTTCGTTTAAAACAAGAATCATATAAAAATCATTTTGGATTCAATCAAGGAGTTACACAGTTTCATAGAAAAGCATATCAAACAGCAATAGACAGTATTTCAAAATACACTCCATACTTCGAAAATGTTCAAGACGATGATAAATTAGTCTTTATGTATTATTATTCAGGTGAAATGTATGCTGCTACTAACCAAGAACAACAAGCTATTGAATACTATAAAAAAGTAGATTCTATCTTTCAAAAAACACAATCCATCTTTCCAATTACACGTAAAGCTTATGTACGTTTAGATAATTATTATAAAAGTAAAAACGATTTAGAAAATCAGTTGATCTATAAAAATCAAATGATAAAAGTGGACAGCATTCTAAAAGCAGATGAATTGTATTTAAACAAGTTAATTTTTAAAGGATATGATATTCCCAAATTGAAAGCAGAAAAAGAAGACATACTTTCACAAAAGCAGCAACAAAAAGAACGATTCAATACGATTGTGATGATATTATTTGTGTTCATTTTATTGTTAGGAATTGGATTTACGATACAATATCGAAAGCAAAAAATATATCAACTTCGGTTTAACGATGCTATTAACTCTTCAAAAACGAAAAAAAGCTCTCAAAATCAATCTAAAAAAGCCCAAAAAATTGCAGTTCCAGAAGATGTTATTGAAAATGTATTACAAAAACTAGAAACATTTGAAGCAAAAGCTGTCTTTACATCCAATGAAATTACGCTCAATTCCTTAGCCAAGGAGTTTACAACGAATCCAAACTATTTATCTAAAATAGTAAACCATTATAAAAAGTGCTCTTTTTCAAATTATATCAATCAATTACGAATTGAATATAGTATAGAACAGCTTCAAAACAATCCAACATACATACGATACACTATCAAAGCAATTGCAGCAGAAGTTGGTTTTAACAATGTACAATCGTTTTCAAAAGCATTCTACAATCTAAAAGGAATTAAACCATCTTATTTCATTAGACAATTAAAAAAAGCAAATCAAGCTTCCTAAATTCATATAAAAAACTACAGATTCATGAATATGTAGTTTATCATGTAAAAATATTACCTTAATACACTGTAATTTTTATAGTTTCATTGCAAAATTCAAAAAAACCATACATATGAAAAAACGATTGCACGTATTAAAATTAAATAAAACAAAAATTGTAAAACTATCTAGCATAAAAAATATACAAGGAGGAACAGACTTAGAAAGTGATCCGAACAATCCAAGAGCAACCTGTGATGTCATCACTACTGATCCAACTTCAGACATGACAGATGATAAAACAAATACAGATAATTACATACCGAGTAAAAGTTGTGTTTATTACTGTTAATATTTAATAATACTTATTAATTCACATATAAACGTTATTACAGTAGTAAAGTATTCAAGATCAGATATACGATTTTGAATACTTTTTTTATGGAGATTCATCACATAAAGACATATTTGGTCACAAAAAGTAGGGGAAATACTATAAAGGGTGGAAACAATTTTGTAAATTGAAGAAGCATCTATAATCTTACTATAAAAGCTTTGAAGAAATTAACCTACTACTTTCAGCAAAAACATCAACTCATAGATAATCAATCATATTATCTAAAACTCGCTATTGTTATAGGAATTGTATTGACGGCTTTTATATACATTTTTGATCCGTACGATAACTATTTAGCGATTCCTAAATTTGAAATTCCAATGCAAATCATTCAACTTGGTTATGGAATTAACACAGCACTTGTTATTTACGGACTGTATTGGTTGCTATTTAAAAAACTAAAATTTGCAAACGAAAAACGACCTTGGAAAACATATCATCATTGGTTATTGCTTGTTGGCATAATGAGTATTGCCGGTTTTATAGGAACAGCCTATCATCGTTTTATGATGGATGTTGGTGAAGTTGAAACGAGTTACTACCTATTTGTAACTATTCCAAGATCAATAATGATTAGTGTTCCACTATTTGTGATTACTATATTATTAGATAAATTATACACGAATACGATGCTTAGTAAAACCAATAGTAGCGTTGTACCATGTTTAGAAACAAAACAATTTATTGCAGATAAAAAAATCATTCTAAAATCACCAGTAGTCAATCAATGCATTGAAATTACACCTTCTTTAATAGGTTATATAAAAGCATCTGGCAATTATGTGGAAATTTATTCTATAGGCGATAAAAAACCTCAATTATTGCGCGCACCATTGCGTTTTATAGCAGAGAAATTAGCTTCATACGATTTCATTATCAAATGTCATCGTCAATATTATGTAAATCTTCAAAAAGTTACTTCGTATAAAGGAAACTCACAACGGATGCTACTGAGTTTAGAAAATTCTACAGACACAGTTCCCGTAAGTAAAAGTTTTACACAGGATTTCTTTATGTATCTAAATGAGAAAGAAAAATAACACTTTTTCATTCGTCACAAAAAATATTCATTCATCACATTTTTTTTCAAATAGCTGAAAAACAAGCTAATATTGAGATAAGTTTTCTATGCAAAATAAATGCGAAGCATGGAGAATTGTTATTAAATAGTATGCTTTAATAGCTCATAATATAATTCATAATAGTTGTTCTTCCCTTATCACTGAATTGCCAAAACAGAATCTTTAAGTTAAATCATTAAGAATTAATTATCATGAAAAAAAAGAATGTAAGTAAATTAAAATTACAAAAAAGAGCAATTTCTAAACTAGATCATTTACGTGGAGGAAACTGGCAAGTAGGAAATCCAGTTGCAGCTGGAACGAATGTACTTTCTAACTGTAACATTTGTGATTCTATAAGAAACACACAATGTAAAGGAAACGACTGTCCAAACTTTTCAGTTCCGTGTAAAGACAAGGCTACACCAGTTGGAGCAGCACAAGCAGCAGGTGTTTAAGAACTAAAATGCCTAGAATAGCAAACTTCGGTTTGCTTTTTTCTTTTGAGTTAGTACATAAAAATAATCAACTTAAATATAAACAGATGAAAAAAAAGAATCTAAAAAAACTATCCTTAAACAAAAATGCAGTATCTAATCTTGAAGAGGTTAGCGGAGGAGTGGCAAATCCTGTACCTGTAGGAACTCGAGTAGCTTCTGGTTGTAGAGAATGTTATTCAAAAATTAGAACAAACTGTTATACAGATGCATGCACAGTAGGAATCTTATGTGGATTATCTGCTTGGATATGCTAATAAATTAAATTTATACTATTTGAAAGCGAGCTATATGCTCGCTTTTTTAGTTTATAAAGAGTACATAATTAAATCAACAATTCAACAATCTAATAAGAAATTCCTATCTTGAAGCTCCAACCAAAAATACTATCTAAATTGAAAAAAATAAGTTACTTCTTGCTCATTTGTCTATTCGTACAATGTCAATCTAAACCTAAAGAAGAAAAAGCAGTTGTTAAAAAAACGAACACTGCAGCAACAACTATGGTTTCAAGTAAAATAGCAACCTTATCACTTACAGAAGCTAATCGTTTAGCTGCGTTGCCGTTGCATTGTATGCAAGAAGAATATCCTAACAAACTCAATCAAACCATTGGAAGCAAGGAAGATTTACAATCGCCAAAAGCATTACATCCAGCATTTTATGGTTGTTTTGATTGGCATTCATCTGTTCACGGACATTGGTCACTTATAACATTACTAAAACAATTTCCGAATTTAGAAAACAGTGATGAAATTAGAGAGAAGCTAGCACAAAACATTTCAAAAGAAAACATAGCAACTGAAATTTTATACTTCAAAGGAAAATACAATAAATCATTTGAACGCACATATGGTTGGGCTTGGTTATTAAAACTAGCAGAAGAATTACACACATGGGACGATCCATTAGCACGTACGTTAGAAGTTAATTTGCAACCAATGACAGATATCATTGTGCAAGGATATTTAGATTTTTTACCAAAACTAAACTATCCAATCAGAGTAGGAGAGCACACTAATACAGCTTTCGGACTTACCTTTGCATATGATTATGCAAAAACGGTTGGAAACACCACTTTAAAAAGTGTAATAACGCAAAGAGCAAAAGATTTCTATCTAAACGATCAAAACTGTCCTATAACATGGGAACCAAGCGGATTTGACTTCCTATCACCTTGTTTGGAAGAAGCTGACATCATGCGTAGAATTTTGCCAAAAGAAGAATTCAAAACATGGCTACATACATTTTTACCACAATTAGCAGACAAAGATTTTCAATTGGCACAAGGAAAAGTATCAGACAGAACCGATGGAAAACTAGTGCATTTAGACGGTGTTAACTTTAGTAGAGCTTGGTGTTTATACGGAATTGTTAATCAATTTCCTGAATATGCACATTTGAAAAATATTGCTAATCAACATATAAACTATTCATTACCAAGCATTGTAGACGATAACTATGAAGGGACACATTGGTTGGGTTCATTTGCTATTTATGCTTTAAATACGGCTGCGGATGTTCAAATGGATTAAAAATATAGGACCAGGAACTTTAGTTGCTGCAGCGTTTATCGGACCCGGAACGGTAACAGTTTGTACAAAAGCAGGTGTACAATTTGGGTATAGTTTACTTTGGGCAATGCTACTATCAATCATTGCTACAATTGTATTGCAAGAAATGGCAGCACGAACAGGAATTATTACGCAAAAAGGATTAGCAGAAGTCATCAAAGGACAAATAAAAAGTCCATTATTACGAAACTTAGCGATTTTCTTAATATTAGGTGCCATTGTCATAGGAAATGCTGCATACGAAGCAGGAAACATAAGTGGCGCTTCTTTAGGAATGCGAGTATTTGGCGAAACAAACGCAATATTATACCCTATGATGATCGGAATGATTGCATTTCTATTACTATTTATAGGAAACTATAAAGTATTAGAACGCAGTTTAGTTGCTTTAGTATTGATCATGAGTATATCGTTTCTAATCACAGCAATTCTAACAAAACCAGATATAATTGCGATTCTAAAAGGAACATTTACGCCTACAATTCCAAAAGATAATATGTTGATTATTATTGGTTTGATCGGAACGACGGTGGTTCCATACAATCTATTTTTACATGCTTCATTAGTCAAAGAAAAGTGGAAAACAAAAGAAGATTTAACTACAGCTCGAAAAGATACAATGATTTCTATTATCCTTGGCGGAATAGTCTCAATGGCAATCATTATTGCTGCTACAGCAACCACAGGTGGAGACATTAACAATGCTTTTGACTTAGCTAAAGGGTTAGAGCCATTATATGGTGAATACGCTAAATATTTACTCGGATTAGGTTTGTTTGCAGCAGGAATAACATCAGCAATCACAGCGCCTTTAGCGGCTGCATACGTTGCAAAAAGTTGTTTTGGATGGAAAGGAACACTTAAAGACAATAGATTTCGTGCAGTTTGGGCAATTATACTAATCCTCGGAGTTGTGTTTTCGTCATTAAAACTCAATCCTGTAGAAATTATCACATTTGCACAAGTTGCGAACGGTTTATTATTACCAATTGTTGCAATTTTCTTAGTATGGATTGTAAACAAAGCCAATGTTTTAGGAGAATTCAAAAATACACTCTTTCAAAACATATTGGCAATTTGTATCATTCTGATTACACTTATTTTAGGAATCAAAGGAATCATAAGTGTATTTTAAATGAAAGAAAAACTACCTGAACTTTAGGGAAAATATATAAAGTTGACGATATCTAAAAACTAACTGATTTAGACTCTTATTTCTAAAAAATGATACACATAAACTGTGATGTTGGAGAAGGCGTAGACAATGAGGAAATTCTTATGCCGTATATCAATGCGTGTAATATTGCTTGTGGTGGACATGCAGGTGATCAGGAAACGATGCATGAAGTAGTTGCATTAGCAAAAAAATATCAAGTAGATATTGGTGCACATCCTTCGTATCCAGATCGTGAAAATTTTGGACGTATTTCTGTCGATATGGCTGAAGCCGAATTTATAAAAGCGATTCAAAAACAAATCATAAATTTAGAAGAAATAGTTGCTTTGCATGATGCAAAAATCACACATATAAAACCACATGGAGCATTGTATAATGATGTGGCAAAAAGTGAAGAAAAAGCACAACTTTTTCTTAAAGCAATTTCAGAATATAAAGACAAATATAAACTCTATATTCCGTATAATTCTGTCATAGAAAAGTTAGCATTGAAACAAAATTTTGAAATCTATTATGAAGCATTTGCCGATCGTAATTACAATGATAATTTGACTTTAGTTTCACGTAAAAAAAACAATGCAATTTTAACAAAAATAGGGGAGATTGTTCAACATGTTTCCTGCATAAAAAATGAAGAAAAAGTACAGACAATTTCTAATAAAAAAGTTACACTAAAATCGAATACATTTTGTGTGCATTCAGATACGCTTAACGCGATCGAAATTGTACAAAAAATATATACACATTTTAATACTAAAAAAAAGGGTGCAAGAACAACATTTCCAAACTATAAACCATATGGAAATTCAGGAGTTTTAGTAACTTGGGAATCAGAAATGACTTCTAGTGTACTAAATAAGGTGTTGGAATTTAAGAAAAAAATCATAAAATTTGATATTAAAGTAATAGTTGAGTTAATACAGTCAAACAATTCATTGTTAATGATTTATGATGAGTTAAATGTCAATTTTAGAACACTCCAACATTTGTTGGAACGACTGTTTTTACTTGAATCTGATAAAATTCAGACGGAAACTCGATACTGTTGGGAAGTTCCTGTGTGTTACGATATAAATTTTGGAATTGACTTGGATGAAATAGCACAAAAAAACAAGCTCTCAATTAATGAAATTATACAACTTCATACGAGTCCAAAATATCAAATTTTCTCTATAGGTTTTTTACCTGGATTTTTATATTTAGGAGGACTAGATAAGCGACTTCATATAGATCGAAAATCAACACCAAGATTAGAGGTCAAAAAAGGAGCTGTTGGCATTGGTGGAATGCAAACAGGAATCTATCCAAAATCAAGTCCTGGAGGATGGCAAATTTTAGGAAATTCACCTATCAGTTTTTTTGATGTAAACAAACAAAATCCATGTTTTGCAAAAGCAGGAGATTTTATAAAATTTGTTTCAATTTCAATAACAGAATACTATCAGATTTCTGAAGCAATTTTGAATAAAAATTATGAACTTAAATCAAGTGTAGAATGGTAGAAATTTTACAAAGTGGATTGTATACTTCTGTCCAAGATTTAGGTCGATTTGGGTATCGAAATTATGGTGTTCCTATTTCAGGAATTATGGATGAACATCATGCAAAATTGGCAAATCATTTATTAGGGAATAATGAAAAGAATGCAGTTTTAGAAATTACATTACAAGGTCCAAAATTATACTTTCATGAAACAACGCAATTAGTAATCTGTGGAGCAGATTTATCTCCTAAACTAAATAAAAAGCCTGTCAAGCTAAATAGTCTAATAAACATAGCAAAAGGTGATCAACTTGAATTTGGTGTTAGAAAATACGGTGTAAGAGCTTATTTGGCGATTAAAAAAGGTTTTCAAACAACGAAAGTGTTGAAAAGTCGTAGTTTTTATGACGGAGTCACTCAAAAGTCACGTGTGGAGGAAGGAGATTTCATTCCTTACAAAGCAACAATAAAGCAAATCTTATCAAATGCCAATATCGTGGTGAACAAAGAAATGTTTCAAAACAATGAAATAGACGTATATAAAGGACCAGAATTTGATTTTTTATCAAAAAAACAACAAGAACAGCTTCAAAATGACATATTTTCTATCGGATTAAACAATAGAATGGCATATCAACTCAAAGAAACACTCGAAAATGATTTTCCGTCCATCATAACTTCGGCAGTATTACCAGGGACAATTCAGTTAACACCTTCAGGAAAGTTAATAATATTAATGAAAGATTGTCAAACAACTGGTGGTTATCCAAGAATATTGCAGCTAGGTGAAGCTAGTATAAATAGGCTTTCGCAAAAACATACAAGAGATACGATACGATTTAATATGATTTCAATTTCGTAATATCTATTTCATCAGAAAGTAATTGCATAGCATCTTCTTCGCTCAACTTTGACAAAATACTTTGTGTTCCGTCTTTAAAAGTATCATGATTTCGAAATAATCGCCATAACGCCCTAATAAACTCGGTATAATTAAGCCCATCATTCCATTGAATGAACTTTTCAGAAAATGCTTTATCTATATGTGATTGAATAATCACGCGAGAAGCATTCATGTTTTTATCGATTGTAGTCATTTGGAGGTCGCTTTATTAAATAGTTGTATGGCGAAAATACTATGTCTTCTAACAGCGAACAAGAGGAAAGTTCCGCAAATAAAGGGGAAAAAGCCCCTTTTGAAAAGGAAAATTCCTGATTTTTAAATACTAAAAAACAGTTAAAAATCTAATTATCAGTTTTTTATAATAATTTCGAATAAATTACGTTGCTTGAAGTTTTTGTTATGTGCTAGTTTATAGATAAATTGGTGACAATAATCAATAATATTATAAGTATGAGTGACTACAAAACCCCTAATGACAAACTTATTACTAATGAACAAGCGGCAGAATTGAATGCTTGTTACAAAGCAAAGCAGAAAGATGGCTTTGGCGCTGAAAGTAATGATGATAATTTCGCTTGTTCTAGCTGGTATTCGCTAGAAGATTTGGAAGGTTATATCAATTATGTAAAAGAACAGGCTTTGGAGAAAAAGATTCCAATTGATGGAATTCGATTCTATTTTGGTGTCTATCCCGAAAATGCTGAAGATCAGTCTAAAGCAGGACAAAATACCTTATTTATGTGTCCAACAAAATCAAATACAGCTCTTTTTGGAGAGAATAACAAAGGTAATAGTGAAGACGTCATAGAAATTTCTCCAATGAACATGGGAGATCAAGGAAATCCTCCTCAAATTAATTATGGTGGATAAATACTTAATTAATTAATGGAAGAATTACGTTTTTTATCTAAATATTTAGTCTTAGCAACTGCAATTATTGGGTTGATTTTTTATATAATTAATTATGTGAAATACCAAAAAAGAGAGTTTGCTAAGACTGAATATTTTTTATTGTCAATATGGGTGATGGCAGGGTTTGATTTTTTCGGAAGTAAATTCTACTCATGGTTTGGTATGCTAAATTATCCAGTTTACAGTACCTATATTATTATATTCATGCTTTTTTATTATTATTGGTATTATCGATTGATTAAACCAAAACTTAAAAGAAATTTAATTATAATTTTTGCATTGATATTTTTAGCTTTTGCATTGATCAATGCATTTTTTATTCAAGATTTTTATACAGGGATTCAAAGCTATACATACGCTTTGGGTGTGATATTTTTGATAATATCAATATGCTTTTACTTTGTTGAAGTATTTAAAAGTGATATGGTTTTGAATATTACAAAATCAACTCATTTTTGGTTTAGTCTCGGAATTTTGCTGTTTCACGGGACTTTTTTACCTTTTCAAATAGCTCATAAATTTTTCCTTCTAGGAGATTCTAGAATATTTAGCATAGTACTATTTTTCTTAAATTTTTTAATGTGTTTCTGTTTTATTATTGGATTTTTTACGATGAGAAAAAATACAGAAATCGAAACTTCAGATTTGTTATGATAAATTTAGGTATAGAATTAATAGTAATTATAACTTCTGCTACCTTATTTTTTAGCACACTTGTTTTTATAACACTATTTTTTATTTGGCATCGAAAAAAAACAAAAAAATTGCTGAGCTACCGTGAGAGTATGAATTATTTTAATACACAAAAAGTAAAATAATGGAAGCTGAAAAAGTTCAAATGCTTGTAATTGTTGCTGCTACATCACTTGTGTTGTTGACAATATTGATAACGTTAGTTATTTTATTTGTTTTCTTTCAAAAGCGCAAGCTAAAGTTTATTCTTGAAAAGAAAGAAGCAGAAAAAAGATACATGGAAGAAATTGCGAAATCGCAAATTGAAATCCAAGAACAAGCATTGCAAAATATGAGCTGGGAATTACATGATAATATAGGGCAACTATTGTCTGTAGCACGTATGCACATTAATATACTAGGAACACAATTAGCAGAAGAAAACAAAGAAAAGTTAAATGATGTAAGTGAAATAGTTGGGAAAAGTTTACAAGAAATACGTTCATTATCCAAAACCATGAATACCGAAATTATTCAAAATATGGGATTGGTAAAATCAATAGAAGTAGAGTTAGAACGATTTAATAAATTAAATTTCTTAGCAGCAACCTTACATGTAGAAGGCGAGGAAAGGCAGTTAGATATTAAAGAAGAAATAATATTATTTAGAATATTACAAGAGTTTTTCTCAAATGCAATTAAGCATTCAAAAGCAAAGAACTTAGCAGTACATCTTAATTTTAACGAAGATCAATTGCTAATTGTAGCCAAAGATGATGGTGTTGGATTTGATGAAGGAGAAATAGAAAAAGGATCAGGATTAATCAATATGAAAAGTCGTGCGGCTATCATAAAAACAGAATTCAATATGAAATCTGCGAAAAATAAAGGAGTTTCCTTAACTTTATCCTATCCGTATAAAAAATAGTATGAAGAAACATTCAGTTGTTATTGTCGATGATCATTTGCTTTTTGCTCAATCTTTACAAGGTTTAGTGAACACATTTGAGGAGTTTGAGGTTTTATACCATGTAAAGAATGGAAGTGAACTGATAAAAAAATTATTAGAATCTGAAAATGTCCCAGATATTATCTTGTTAGATATAAATATGCCTGTAATGAATGGTTTTGAAACCATGGAATGGATCAAAGAGAACCGTCCTAGCATACAAGTATTAGCACTTTCTATGGACGATCATGAGGAAACTATTATAAAAATGTTGCGCTTAGGCGCGAAAGGATATCTGCTGAAAGATATTCATCCTGAAATATTTTACAAAGCATTAAATGAAGTAATTTCTAATGGAATTTACTATTCAGAACGTGTAGCTACTACTTTATTAAATTCACTTCATGGAGGAAATGATAAAGATGTAAAAAATGGAAAACCATTAAAGGATACCGAATTGATGTTTTTGAAGTTGGCTTGTACCGAAATGACATATAAAGAAATAGCACAAGAAATGTGCCTGAGCCCAAAAACCATTGATGGTTATCGAGAATCTTTATTCAAACATTTTAAAGTAAAAAGTAGAATAGGCCTTGTTTTATATGCAATTCGAAATAATTTAGTGAATAGTAAGTAGTTTCGACTAAAAACGCAAACCAATTATTTATCTTTTAGCATAATCTTTTGTCGTTTCTTTTTTGCGAATTCTTTAGTTAAATCAAGCTTTACTAAATTTGCATTGTTCAATTTATGACATAAAACAAACTCATTATCAGTAATATTGATAAAAGAAGTGTATAGCGTACCTACAGCACGACCTTCTTTTGTTGTGTATGGAACTTGAACAGCTTGTCCAACAGTATTTCCAACCTTTAGAAGTGTAATTTCTTCTTCGCTTTTTTCCATAGCATCAATTCTATGTTGAATACTTTCATAGCGTTTACACGGATAATTTCCTGCATTAGGTTTAGACAAAAGATAATTGGTCATAATCATTTCATTCTCTTTTCGCCAATGAATTATTTTTTTGCCTTTTATCCATTCAATAATAACCGCTTTTCCTGATTTATCACCAAACATAATATGACTTCTATCTAATGCAATTTTTTTCTTGTCTAAAAAAGCAATGGCTTCCTCAACAGTAGCACATTTAGCTAAAATTTTATCACCAATATTGCTCATTGGGTTTTTAAATCCTTTAACTTTTTCTTGTATCGGAGTTACAGCGGCATCAAAGAAAAGCCCTTTATCATTAATTCCACCTTGTGCAAAATCATCCCAACCATACCACAAACGGGCATGTTTCTTTTTTGTTTTTGGTTCAATTTGAATATATGCTTTTGTGTCTAACCAATAATCTTCATTATTCACAGCATATACTTTGCCAGTTTTTATATCTACATAAAACAATACTGAGCAAGCTGTAGATACACTCGGTATAATAAAGCTAATAAGAAAAAATATGGCAAGAAGTTGAAAACGTTTCATGATCTAAAAAAATTATATTGAATATTTCTAAAAACAGGAAACAAGTTACAATTTTAGCTATTGAACCATTCAATTTTAAATAAACATTAACGATTTCCTGAATTTTGAATTATTTAATTTCCTTAAACCTTAAAATAAGTACTTTCAAATGGAACTCTGAATTGCGGACCGTAAATTCCTTTTTCAGAACGAACGCCGCAGCCAATAATCATGTTGATTTCTGCACCACGTGGAAGTTTCAGTATCTTTTTTACACGTAACGTGTCGCTTCCCTCCATTGGACAAGTATCGTATCCAATAGCAGCCATGCTTATCATAAAATTCTGTGCAGCCAATCCAGCACTTTTATGTGCTACAATGCGTAAATCGCTCAAGCGGACTTGCCTGTAGATTGGTCTAAATAATCCAATGCAATTAGAAACTACATATTTTAACCAGCCATAAATACCTAAAAACTCTGCATAAATAGGAGGAATCAACTTTTGATAATAGTTTAAAGCAAATTTTTCTCTTTTGGTATATTCTTCCTTGGGTTTATTTCCATAGAGATTTTTTAAAAAGCCAACATTTGCGTTAGCACGTTGTTTCCATTTGTCTTTTCTGGCAACCACTACAACTAATTGTTTGGCTGTTTTTGCAGCATTTTGATCTAAACAAGCTACTGTGAGTTGTTTCAAAACTGTTTCATCTGTGATATGATAAAACTCCCATAATTGTAAATTACTACTGGTAGGTGCTAATACTGCGTTTTTAAGGCATTGTTTGACTTTTTCTGTGTCAATATTCACATCTTTATCAAAAACGCGTACAGAGCGCCTGTATTGAATAGCTTCGGTTACTGTTTTTTCTGAGGTCATGTAACAAACTTACTAATCTTACTGAGAACAAAAAAACCAAAGAAATTAACTTCTTTGGTTGTAAAATATTTTATTTAACTAAGATTGCTCTTTCAGTTTGTATTAACAATTATTTCTAGTATTAAAATCTACAGTTGTTCTTGAAAATGGAGGATTACCTCCTAAAATTGCATTCTTAGTTTCTGTGTTTAATTTAGATACGTTCATTTTGTTTAACTGAAAGTACTTGTTTGATACCTTTTTCATAATAATTTTGTTAATGTTAATATGCTTTATTTTATCAAAAATTACACCAAAGTCTTATCAGAATATAAAAAAGAGAATACTGTAAAACCGTATTCTCTTTCAAAACAATAAATATTTTTTAATTTAAAATGTAGGACGGCATATTGCTATTGAGTTTTGGCATCCACAACCAGAAGCAGTTAGTTCATCATTACCTCCTTTTACATTAAGTAAATTGAAAGAGGAAATCATATTTTTTCTTAATGATAATCTGATATTTTTCTTTTTTTTCATATCTAAATAAAGTTAAATTATGCTTACTCTTATGGTTTTCAGCTTTTCCTTAATTCAAAAGAGAATGCAACTATTTACATTCTCTTTCATGTTTAAACTAAAATATATATTAACTCTACGGTATTTGACAAGTTCCTGTGCCGTTTTCACAACCTGCAGTTCCTCCCGGACATGGACCTTCATCAGTTTGTAAAGGAGTTCCATTACAAATAGGGCTTCCAGAACATAAGCATAAAGAAATGTTCGAATGACAACCAACAAAACTTGTAAATCCAAAACCTCCTGTAAGGTTGTTTAATACGCTTACTTTTTCCTTTTTGATATTTAAGGATTTTAAATTTCTTTTTTTCATAATAAAATAATGTTAATGTAACGCCTACTATTTAGGGTTTCGGCTTTCCCAGTACTAGATCGATCTGAGAACAATATTATGAGAGTTTTGAGTAGAAAAAAAGAAAGACAAACCCAATTTAAACGAAATAGATCAGTATTTAATATAATTGGTTTTTAGTGTTTATGCATTTAATTCAATAGTATATAAAAAAGAGAATGCATTTTACTACATTCTCTTTCGTGTTTAACCTAGATATTTTATATGAAATGATGTCTATGGTATATGACAACCATTAGGGATACAGCCAGAAGTACCTCCTGGACATGGACCTTCATTGGTTTGACCTTGATGTGGACAATTAAAGCAAGTAGCTCCAGTGCAAATCCAAGATGCTCCTTTAATACTTTGCATTGCAGCTAAAGAACTTATTTTTTCCTTATTAACGTGCAATGATTTTAATTTCTTTTTTTTCATAAATAGAAATTTTAAATGTTAATGTAACGCCTACTTTTAGGGGTAGACTTTCCCAGTACTTGATCGATCTGAGAATAATATTAAGAAGTATTTATCCAGAAAAAAAACAATGCAAACCTATATTAAACGAATTAGGACTAAAAGTGGCAGACACACGAATTTTCAGATGCTAAGTTGTCACAAGGATCAGTACAGTTTACTGTGTGATCCGACATTCCGTGTTCTGCAGTGGAACGCGTTCCACCTTTTATTTCGAATAAATGCTTCGTATTTATATTAGCAATATTTACTTTTTTTAATGTCAATACACTTTTTCTGATACTTTTCTTCATACTTGTTTAGTTTTAGAAATTAATAATGAAAATGCTACATGATAATGAATTATTCTTGTCATGTATGCAGGGAATTAATTGGTTGATAGAGGATTTAAAATAGTACACAAGTATGCTCAGCTTCATTTGTAGCACCTAATGCTGTAGAGCGTGTTCCACCTTTAATTTTTGCTAAATTTTCAATAGTAATTTTAGCGATACTTACTTTCTGTAATTGAAGATTCTTGTTTTGTTTACTTTTTTTCATAATAGTTTATTTTTAATGATTTAATAATAAAATTTGTGAATTATTACTGCGTCAAACATAGAAATATCAACGCAAATTTTACAATTTACGCACCCTAAACTAAACAAAATAGGGTTGTATTTAATTATTTTTTTTCAGGTTCTTAATGTAGTAGGAAGGATAGAGCTGTGTGTAGTTTTTAAAGTGCTTCGTGAAGGAATCAGCACTTTTATAACCTACTTCTTGTGCAATAGATTTTACAGAGTATGCTCTAAATAAAGGATCAGTTTGTAAACGCTTTAATGTATACTGCATTCGTAAGTCAGTAATGTATTCATTGAAGCTTATTCCTTTGTCTGTATTAATGATTTTGGAAAGATAAGTAGCATTCGTTTTTACTTTTTTGGCTACAAATCGTAAATTACAATTAGTGTCTAGATAATGTTCTTGTTGTTCAAACTTTTTTAAGGATTCTAAAATTGCAGTTACTTTTTTATCAGTAATCATAACTTCTTTTTTAGGTTGAGAAGTTATTGTTGTCTTTTTAGATTTCGTTTTTTCTTCAATAGTGATTCGTTGCTCGTATTTTAATGCTGCAATTTTAATATTCAACTCTCTAAAACGAGCTTTCTTCTTTTGTTGATTTCTATAGATGACAATAGAACCTACAATTATGAGTATAGATAAAATCAATAAAGAATAACGAAGAATGGTATTTAATTTGTAATTATTTTCTTGTCTTTCTATGACAATTTGTTTTAAAGTTTCAAGATCACTCTTTTCTTTTAGGAAACCAAAAAGTTCGTTTCGTATATATTGATCTCTTTTTTCTGTATGCTCATCAATTTCAATAAGTTGTGTGTTGATGTAACTGTCTAATTGTTCAGTATTACCAAGTTTTCCATGATTTTTAATTAATAACGTTAATAAACGTTTATAATCATTTGGTATAAATTTCTTGCTTTTAGGATCGTTTTCATTTTTTTCATTAATGATGGCAATTGCTTTTTTTATAAAAGCGTTTGATTTTTCATAATCATCTAATTTGTGATGGCATTTTGCAATATGATAATAGACTTCAATAGTGCGTACCTTATTTTTAAACTCTAGAATTATTTTTTCTGCTTTCTCAAAATATTCTAATGCTTTTTTATACTCTTTTTTTAGTTCATACGCAATTCCGTAATCATTGTAAAAATAACTTACTCCTTCAATATCACCATAGTTACGACTACGCTTAATTCCTTTTTCTATGTACTTAAGAGCAGAATCGGGTTGTTTTAGTTTTAAATACGAACCACCAACTCCCATAATGATATTGATTCTAGAAATTTCGTAAAAATCATCCGTTTTTATAGTCGTTTCATTATCCGTTTTTATAGCAATTTCATAAGCAGTTTTGTAATGTGCCAATGCTTGAAGATATTCTTTAGCTTTGCGTCTAAGTTTACCAAGATTTGCAATTGCATTTGCTTCTCCAACATCATTATTATATTTGATTGAAATATCAAGAGAAGTCTTAAAATCTTTATGTGCTAGTGAATCTTCTGTTTCCTGTTCACGTATTTTTCCACGTAGTGAATATACTCTGAATAGAAATTCACTGTCTTTTTCGTTTAACTCAATACCAGTACCTAGCGCTTTGTATATGTATTCGGACGCATCTTTGTATTTTCCTTTTACATCTTCTGCGTAAGCGTAGTAAAAATAACTTTTTACAATGTTTAAGCTATTTAATTGTTTTAAGGCTCTTTCGTATAATGTATTGATATAAAGATTAGTTACATCTTCTTGGTCAGAACGTAAATATTCTTCTATACATTTAATCAACTCAGTATCTGTAAATGATTTTATATCAGTAGTATCTTGTTTTTTTTGAGATTGAACAAAGCTATAGCTATAAATAGTAAATAGTATACAGATGGTAAATGATAATGTATTCTTCAATGAATTTTTAGTTTAATTATACGAAAAATCTTTCTACACAGAAATAGAAATTGTGTAGTATATGCAGTTAAATTTTGATGAAAAATTACTAAAAATACTTTAGAAAAAACTTTAAAAGTTTCATTTTTCCATTATATGGAGCATATCGAATAGGAATATCGAGCCAATTTGCTTTTTTGATAACAGATTTTTTATGTGAAAATGTGTCAAAGCTAAGCTTTCCATGATACGCACCCATACCACTTTCACCAACACCACCAAACGGAAGTCTGTGGTTTCCGAAATGCATTACGGTGTCATTAATAGCACCACCACCAAAAGAATGACGTGTAATCATTCGGTTTGCAAATTTTGCGTCTTTTGAAAATACATATAAAGCCAATGGCTTTTCATAATTTGCTATAATGTTACTAATATCTTCTAATGATGAATATACTTGAATTGGTAGGATAGGACCAAAAATTTCGTCTCTCATCGCTTCGCTATCTAGTGCAGGTTCATCTAATATTGTTGGTGCAATGTACAAATCGTCTTTATCGGTAACTCCGCCAAATAATACTTCATCCTCTTTAATCATGGAAGTTAAACGATTAAAGTTTTTTTCGTTTACAATACGTGTATAATCAGGTGATTCTTGTGGGTTTTCACCATAAGCAGCTTTTATTTCGTCAATTAAAGCCTTTGTAAAATCAAATTTTGCTTGTGCTTGTACAATTAGATAATCGGGAGCAATACAGGTTTGTCCTGCATTCAAGAATTTTCCCCAAACAATCCGTTTTGCAGCCAATTCAAAATCTGTATGAATATCAACAATGCAAGGGTTTTTTCCGCCAAGTTCTAAGGTCACTGGTGTTAAATGTGGCGCAGCAGCTTTTGCAATAATTTTTCCAACATTGACACTTCCTGTAAAGAAAATATAATCCCAGCGTTCTGCTAATAGTTTTTGAGAAACAGAAATTCCGCCTTGTACAACGGTTACATGGTCTTTTTCAAATACCTCTGAAACAATTTCTGCTATAATTTTGGATGTATTAGGTGTTAATTCGGAAGGTTTTATAACAACTGTATTTCCTGCTGCGACAGCTCCAATTAACGGTGCTAATGATAATTGATATGGGTAATTCCAAGGTGCAATTACTAAGGTAGTTCCGTATGGTTCAGAGTAAACTCTGTCCTTTGAAGGAAAATTTAATACTGATGGAAATACGCGTTTCGGTTTTGTCCACGATTTTAATTTACGAATCGTTAATTGTAACTCAGAAATCACAATGCCAGTTTCAGTCATTACAGATTCAAATTTTGGTTTTTTGAAATCTGCATACAACGCGTCACAAATATCGTTTTCACGTTTGCGAACCTCTTTGAGTAACTTTTTTAAAACTGTTTTTCTGTAATGAACATTTTTAGTGCGTCCTGAAGCAAAAAAGTTTTTTTGTGCTAAAATGATTTCGGAGCAGTTGTATTCCATAAATATTGTTGTGTAAGCGATTGTGTTAAGTTATCAAATTTACCAGTTTCTGCGTAGTCTCTTATGGTAGCAGGATTGAAATTTCCATTTAAATATAAAACAGTATGTTTTCCGCCAGAAGTCTTATGAACAATGACTTCTCTGATGGAAGTCCCAACTTCTCTAACAGAAATTAATGTACGTTTGAATTCATCATTTTTTCTGAAAATATCTGTAAAACGTTCATTTGTTAATTGATTTATTTCTGCTTGAATAGTTCGTTCTTCAGGTTGATCTTGCGGTTGCAACTGTATAAAACGGAGGTCGTTTACATTTCCTAAAACGGAATTCATTTCTGGAGAAAGCCCTTTTAGTACAGCAAACATAAAACGCGGAACTTGCACAGCAGTTACCTTATCATCGTTCTTATGTGCATTGTAAAAGTTAGCCATTTTGTAATAACTACCACAAGATAAAAAGAGTAAAATACTTAAAATCAATAGTGTTTTCTTCATTACTGACGTTTTAGAATTTATGTTAAAAACGATTGTAAATTACTATTTTTTATTTTAATGTTAAGATGTTTTTTGAGGTCTGTTTGATTTCTTCTGTATTTAACATCATTTTCCTAAACCTTCCTTGCGCATACATCTTTGCTTGATCTTGATAATGAGAACTAAACAAGTTTCCGGATTGTCCTGTTGGTAAAATACTCATGCTATTTTCAATATCTGAAAAGTCTATAACACGTCGTGTAGAAGGTCCAAAATACACATTGTATTCGCCAGTATCTTCATAATGATAGCCTAAATTGTTAATTACTTCGCGTGTTCCGGGAACTTCAAATGGTCCAACATTAAAATATGGACGTAAGGTTTCTACTTGTCCCATTGGATGTGGATGTTCAACCGTATGTACTTTATTCCAAGTCCAGGTATTGGTATTGTTTCCAAACTGAACTTCAAGTAAAGCAACAGCTTCTTTGAAAGATTTTAGTAAAATATCGCTTCTCGTTTCTTTTACCGAAGTTGTGTTTACATCATCATACCAAATAGATTCCTGATAGAGTAGTGGTGCTTCAAATCGTTTTAAAATATGCGTTTTTAGTAATTGTGCATAGGCTTCTTTATTCAATTCGTCTGAAAGTGTGTTTTTTAAATATTGATTGATGAATCGGTGATAAATAGTTGGTGCAATATCTGTAGTTTTATTTTCACCATTCCAAATATGTAAAATATTGATCACTTCTTTTTCAAGTTCCGAAAATTCATTTTTACCAATCACATTCAAAAGTTCTCTGATTGCTTTCAAATGTATATTCGATTTTACGTCAAGCGTCATATTCATCATATCTTGCTTGGTCCAATTGTTTTTTTCTTCAATTAATTCTTTGATACGTTCAGCTCTGTTTTCAGGAAGATAGTATCCTGGATACAGGCTTCCTGCAATGCTATCAGGTTGATTATTTGCAGAGTATACATAATTCCATGGAGGGTTTGTGGCACTTGGATTTTCATCAAACCTCATAAAACGAATTGGTTCATCATTACCAGAAGCGCCATCAAGAAATAGTTTTGAGTTTACATGTGCTGGACGTTCAAAAAGCTTTCCAACAGCGTACCAACCAATATTATCTTGTGCATCACCATACATTAAGTTTAATCCTGGAGCATGAATTTTAGGCAAACTTTTTTCAAATTCAGCTTGACTGTTTGCATGAGACATCAAATAGCACGCTTCCAATAATTGATTTTCATGTTGTAAATACACCCAAGACATTGCAACAGGTTTTTCAAAGTTAATTCCGTCAGCAATACCATTTAAAATAGGTCCATGATGCGATGTTTTATACGTTTGTGTAATGTCTTCAGCATCTTTTATATGGATGGTTTTTGTATGCGTTTTATAGTTTTTCCAACCAGTTGGTGTTTTGTATGAGTTTGCATCTTTCGGATTATTTTCTTCCCAATAAAAATCGATATCATCATTTTCAAACATCGTCATTCCGTAGGCAATATTTCTGTTGTGGCCTAACATTGGAAATGGAGTTCCCGCTAAATAATACCCGTAAATTTCATAGGTTGGCGTGTGTATATGCGCTTCATACCAAACAGAAGGTTGCGAAAATCCGATATGCGGATCGTTGGCAAATAATACTTTTCCTGTGGCAGTTTTTTTCGGTGCAATTACCCAACTATTACTTCCAATAAATTGTGGAACTGGTAAGGGTTCTAAGGCTCTATGAACCGAAGAAACGAGTGTGCTTTCTATTTGAATTGTATCTTTTTCTTTTGCAGGATAATTGTGTAATAAAGTTGTTTTTGGGTTAACGTGTAATCCTAAATCTGCTAAATATTCATTGCCTAACTTTTGTTGAATTTCAGTTAATAATGGATCAGTTTTGTGCGCCATTGCAAAGCTAAATGCCATATAACCAAACACATTGTGTATATCTTTGAGGGTAAATGTAGTTTTGTCAATTCCCGTAAGGTAAAATTCGACAGGAGTTGCGCCATTTTCAACAAATTCATTAATCCCATTGAGATATGCTTGTGCGAGCTTGTAACTTTGTGTGTTTTTATCCAAATTTTGTACAGTCAGTTCGGAAGCTTTATCAATACCTAAAGCAGCAAAAAAACGATCGGTTTCAAGAAGTTTTTCCCCAAATAATTCTGACAATCTTCCGGGTGCAATTCTACGAATCAATTCCATTTGCCACAAACGATCTTGCGCATGTGCATACCCTAAAGCAGTAAAAGCATCTGTTTCGTTTTGTGCATAAATATGAGGAATTCCGTAGGTATCGTAATGAATATTGACTTCTTTTTGTAGATGATCAATATCGAGTGTTCCATCATAAGTTGGTAATAGTGTTCTGTAAAAAAAGAATCCTACAATACTAATAATCAGTAATAGGATTCCAATAATTTTCGCGGCTTTTTTCACAAGTTGGAGTTTTGCTTAAAACTACAAAAAATTGTTTAGAGTTATATTTTTTAAAGGTAAAGAAGCTTGTCTAGCAATGTAATTCAGGATTTTTTGTATGTTTCACTCCATCTCCATAATGTGCATACCATTCTACAATTCTATAATCAATGCGATCAAATATGTCGTCATCTGTATATGGTTGATTTTCAATATTCAATCTGTCTAAATCTTTATGTGTTTGTGTAATAATAGTTTCACTAAAAAGTTTCTCATCGGTTAGCTTCTCTCTCAAATAATTGATTAAAATTCCATGACATTCTTTAGTAAAATTAGCATTTGCATTTCGGTGTGCTTCATCTCTAAGTTTTGAAATAGCTCTTATTAATTCCCCTTGAACAAATTCTGCTTGTCCAGATTCAGGAACAAAATGTTGCCATATATATGCTGCGTTTTTAGGAACTTCTACTCGTTTTACATTTTTTTTATTGTCTGAACAATTACAGCATATGATAAGGAGTAGGAGGTAGCTAAGTTTTTTCATTGTTGAATGTTATATTGTATATTTTTTGAAAGACCTTTTTAGAAAATGAAAAGATATGGTTTTTATGCTCAACTTTATAACCTTCATTTAAGGTTATTTCTTACGAAAGTAAGAATTTTAATCTTTACTTAATGGTATATATGTTTACTGGAAAACTACATATTATGAAAACGGAAAATTTGAAATTGTTAAACTTGAAGAAGAGATGTATTTTCAAGTTTCCAAGTAAAATCATTTAGTGGTGGAGCTATTCCTGTATGTGAAACTGCTATTACAGTTGATGTCGCGTCTTCAATATTAGATTGTCTTAGAGGAGAAAGCCCAATTGATATTGGAGCTGTTTATAGCAATGTTTGCGAAGAAGAGATACACGAAATGATGATTTGTGTCAATGTACGATATTCTAAACTTATTTCAGAGAGCGAACTGAAGTTCGCTCTCTGAAAAATTATCTTCTAAAATCCTTATTTTAATCCCTCAATATCATGTTATTTTTGCATCTAAGAGCGTTGCCAATTCTTTTCCATACTCTATAAATGCAATGGTTTCATCTGTCCGTGCCAATTTAATTTTATCAAAAATGATGAGTGCCTCGCCATTGCTTTCTAAATGATAAATCTGATGATTTTCGAAAAATCGAATAATTTCATCTGTAAAAAATGCCCGAATTTCTGATTCATTATTCCCCATAAGTAGGAATTTTTTAGAAAAATCTGGATACATATCAAAATCAATGTCTTTATAGCCTGTAAATGCCATTACTCGATCAAATATTTTTTCTAATACACCTTCTTTTTCCATTGTGAAAACAGGAATTTTTTTATTCAATTTTAAGACCATTAGCGTTGTATTAAACGTCTCAGCTGTAAAAGCTTGACCTTCATTGAATGTTACATCTGCAATTTCCCAAGACATATTCAAATCTTTAAATCTTCCTTTGAGACAATTATATTTTCGTTCAATAGGTCTAATTTCAAAAAAGTGAAACTTCTTTAAATAAATCGTATTCCAATCCACTTGACTTGCGTATTGATAATCTTTCTCAGTGGCTAAATTTCGTAATCGTTTTTGTCGTTGTGATAATTTATTGGAACCAGCCAAACTAATTTTTAAAGCTCTATTGTGGGTAGATGAAGATACATGCGATTCTAACCCAGTGATAAAGACTTCACCACCGGTATTTCTTTGTATTTTTAAGTATTCTACCAAATAGTCCATATAAGTCATTCCTACCAATCTTGTTTCTGATAAATCAATATTGACATCAGCTCCAGAAGGAATCTGAGCTACTAATTTGTCTACTTTTATGATGCCTAAAAAATTTGCAATTCCTCTAATCTTTAAATGAAAACTGCCATCTGGTAGTTTCACCAATTTTGTACGAGACCTATAAACCATTTTAAAAAATTGAGGAATGGAGAGCCTTGCTAGTAACATATGAGCAACCAATGCCAAAAATAACCCACCAAGTAAACCAATTAATAAATTAGTGTATAATGTTAAAATCATTGTTCCAACAAAAAATATGAGTTGTTCAGTTCCTTGTTTGTAAACTTGTTTAAAGACAGCTGGTGATGCCAATTTAAATCCAGTATAAACAAGTAAAATAGCAAAAGCACATAGTGGTACTTGTCTCATTATAGGACTCAAAAGAACAATGAAGAGTAGTAACAAAAGTCCTTGATACATGTTAGACCACTTTGTTTTTGCACCATTATGAATATTGACTGTACTACGAATAATCACAGCAATGATTGGTAAACCACCAATCATACCAGCTACCATTGTGCTCAATCCAATACCTGTTAAATCTTTATTTAAATCCGTCTTTCGTCTGTAAGGGTCAATTTTGTCCACTGCTTTTGCTATGGCCAAAGATTCAATACTTGTTATAATCAACATAGAAAATACGGTTGTCCAGAATTCTATGGTATTTATTTTACTAAAATTGGGATGCATTATGGAGTCTGTAATCGTATCTGGAATATCGAGTAATAAACTTGGGCCAACTTCGTAGGCTTTTCCAAAGAATGAGAGTGTATGTCCGTCAAAGAAATTGAAAATGTAAACAAAAGGAATGGATAGCGCTATAACCCACATAGGTGCAGGTAAAAGATGGAAAAAGCGGTTGCTAATTTTAGAATGAAAAAGTAATAAAAGCAACCCTGATAATGCAATAATGGACACAAAAGGATTGGCTTTAGGTAAGTATACAACAGCATCAATAAGGTTTTGTATAATACTTGGACTATCAGAATGTGTTCCCATAGCTACATGGATCTGTTTTGCAAATATGATAATTCCGATGGCAGCTAAAATACCTTGAATCACAGAACTATGGAAAATATCTGCAAATCGCCCTAATTTTAATACGCCTAATAACGTTTGAAGTGCGCCTGAAACAACTACTGCAGCTAATACATAATTAAACGCTTGACCTGAGCCATCATCCATTAATACAATTCCTAAAAGTATAACTCCGATGACACCTTTAGCAGGTCCGTTGACAGATATGTGCCCTCCGCGATAAAGGGTAGTAACTACACCACCTACAATTGCTGAAAAAATCCCTGACATTGCAGGCGCGCCAGCTGCTAAAGCAATACCTAATGAAAGAGGTAAAGCAATGAGTGCAACACTTATGGCAGCTATTAAATCACTTTGCCAATTTTCAATTAATCCCTGAATACCTTTTTTTGGTGTATTTTCCATTTATGTAACGATCCAATAATTTATAAATATTTCCTTAATCAACTAAAATAGTAAATATTTGGAATTATTAGGGCTGAGGAGAGAGAGTTGTTAAAAAAAACTAAAAAAAGAAACTTTATTCTTTTAATCGATGAAGTTTTTTGAGGCTTTATCTTTTTAATTAATAACATATACTACATTAATGAAAATCGCCTAGTGACGCTTTTTTTTAAGACGGGAAATACTATTCTTTTTTATAGCGTTATTTGGCTTGAAAGAAGCTTTTAAGTTTTTGCCAAAACGAGTCTGAGTCATTTGCTTGTTTTTTAGGAATGGTACGTATACTTTTTAGACTAATATGTTTATTCCATTTTTCTTTTTCTTGATGTTTATAAAAGTGATCTTGAAATGATTTTAGATTGTCCCAAGAATTTAAACTTACGTAATGCTTTGATGAATCATAACTATTCTCAACGAGTAATTGTCCTATTTTTTTAAAAGAAACGTTCGTTTTCTTGAAATTAGTTGCATCATACCAGCATATATCTTCTTTTGGTTCATATTTATTTAATGCTACCTGATTAGGAGTACATAGAACATTTGCGCTTTCAAAATCTGCTATAGTGGGTTTCTCAGACTTTTTAATGTCAGTAACTACAATTAGATTCATGCCCGATTTTGTTTTTTTTTCAGCTTCAAGTACAAAAATTCCACAATAATCGTCATCATATAGTTTGAAAATTAGACAATCACCTTTTTCAAAAATTGAATCACTAAACTTTTCAACTTTTTTCGTATGAATAGTTTTCTTTTCAGTTTCAATTTTTTGAAGAAAGCTAGTGAGTGCTATTTGTCTTTCTGCTATATCTTCTGGAGATGCATTTAATTCTTTCCAAAGTTCAATGTCTTTGCCAGAAATAATGATTTTTTTTACACGATTGTATATAGTTTTATCAAGTGCTTTACATTCCCATTGTAAATTGGCTATTGCAAACCAAAAGTTATGATTATCATCATCAGAATCTATTTCAACTGCATATTCGGTAATTAATTTTTTAGTAATTTCAATAACGCTAACACCTTTATCATAAAGATTAATGAAATCATACTTGATGTCTCCATAGGTATCATTTGATGAAATTTCTGTTCCCCAAGTTCCCATTATAAATAGTGATATTAATGCTATAGTTTGAAATATTGTCATTATAAACGTGCAATAAAAATAAGCTTTTATATTTAAACAAAAAGATGGAGAAATGTAGAGGCTGTACATAAAAAAAGCGCTTGCATACATTGCTAGCGCTTTTTATTATGAGATTTTAAAAGTTTTTATTGATCGTGTGGTACATTACTGCAATCATATACAATACATCTGTTTAATTCATTGTATAAAACACAAACGCAACCTTTTCTATTTAAACCACGACCATTAATTTTTTGCTGTTGTTGTTTTTGTAATGGATTAATTCCTTCTAATTCTAAAAGATTCTTTAACATATTTAATAAATTTTAAAAGTTAATAATGAATCAAATAACTATAGAAAAAAGAGAAGAAAAAACAGTCAACAGAGGTGATTTATAAATTATCACGTCTATGTTGTGTGTGATTTTTTTAATTATAAAAATGGTAGTTTCTTAGTTTTTAAGCACCTTCAATTGCAGTCATAGAGATCTCTACATTTACATATTTTGGTAAGTTTCCAACTTCCACAGTTTCTCTTGCTGGAGCAGTTGCATCATCAAAATATTGACTGTATACAGCGTTTATTTTACTAAAATCATTCATGTTTTTAATAAAAATAGAAGTCTTTACTACATTATCAAAAGTCATATTAGCCGCAGCTAAAACTGCTTTCATATTTTCCATAACTTGTTTGGTTTCTATGTCAATAGTACCTTCTACAAGTTCATTAGTTTTTGGATCAATAGCAATTTGACCAGAAGTATATAATGTTCCATTAATCAATACTGCTTGATTATACGGTCCAATAGGAGCTGGAGCATTTGGAGTTTTTATGATTTGTTTTGCCATGATTTTGGTTGTTTATTTGTTGATTTGTTTTTTGTCAATTTATTTTTGTTTATATATCAATAACAAAGCGATATCAACATACTAGAATTCCATGAGTGATAGCGATTCTAAAAGTAAGGTAAGTCTAAAAACTACAATCTTCTATCTGGCTCGCTTCGTTTTTCCCACTTCACATCACGTAATACAGATGCTTTAATTCCTATAAAGAAATACCAAGAAGCTCTGGTACTAAAAGGAACCCAGTTAAAGTTGATTCGCCAACTCTTTAAATCACGTTCAAAACGTAATTGTGTATAGGTAAATCCTTGATTTTTAAAATCATAACCAGAAGAGACTCCAACTTTCCATTGTGGCGTTAGTTCAACGTTTCCAGAAAACATTAAGGAGTTATTGGATATTTCGTTTTGTCTATTGTTATTGGCGTATGTCATGGAATAGGCGAGTCGTAAATCCCATGGAATCTTGGCTCTATAGGCTTCAACGTCTTCTTTCTCTTCATCATCATCTTCATCATCTCCAAATGAACTACTACTATCACTAAAGTCTTGTGCTTTTCCGAATAAATCATCATCACGTCCTCCGCTTCGCGTATTATCAATATTGTTACCTCCTTTTCCTTCTAAACTTTTACTAGAGAACGAATAGTTTAAGGTCATGTTTGCGCTTGTCAAACGGAATAAACTTCCACCATTATCAATATTGAATTTATTTATACGTGTTCCATTATTATCAATTGCATACGGATCAAAAGTAGCCCCAAAGTTTACATTCAATTTTTTATTGAAAACCTGAGTACTTCCTGTCATACGAACTGGACTCCATGCAAGTGAATCTGCTGCAATATTATAGTTTGTAGAAAAGTTAAAACTATTTAATAATATTACTTTTTCTGGTTTTTCTGCCGTAGAATCTTTTGCACGTACTTTTGCTTCCAAAGTATTAGCAATATTTATTCCTATAGAACTTGCAAATGTTCTACTTGGAGACCCAAATAATCCATCTTCAAAACGTGTGTAATCTTCTGTGGTGCCGCCATCAGCATCTACCACATATGTATCATAATATTGATCAAATGCAGGATTGTAACTGTAACTAATGGAAGGTCTTAACGTATGTCGAATGGCTTGTATGTTTTTATCTTCTCCAAAATTAAATGTACCATAAATGGTGGTTCCAACACTTGCACTAAAGTTATATTGACGATACGAATCGAATCCGTTAATGGTTTGTTTTTCAGAATCAATTTGCTCCGTTGGATTGTCAGGGTCTGGTGTTGCGTCAGTTCTATTGGTTGTTCTTAATGTCCAAACTTCATCATAATTTCCACCAAGGCTCACACTAAAGTAATCAAACACTTTAAAGTTTGTATTGATTGGAATACTATGTCTCATTCCCATTTTAGCATCATCAAACATTTCTTTTTTAAAGAATAAAGAATCTGTTGTGGTAATTCTGTTTTCTCCTCGTAAATTATATTGAAAGTTAATATTCTGAATGATTCCTTTCTTTGTTCCTTCGCGTTTAGCAAACGGATAAATACGTTCCATACTTGCTTGTAATGTTGGCAAGGTAAGATTAATACTTTCCGTATTTGTGTTTTGAGAATGTGTAGCTGTTAACGAAACATTTACAGAAGGATATTCTGGAAATGTTTTTGAATAAGAAACAGATGAATTTAAAGTATTATTTAAAAAGTTTGGTGTATTCAATTGGTTTATAGATGCCTGGTAAAACTGACTACTACCTAAGTTTACAGAAGCAGAAAATCGAGCGTTTGGATTTGCTTTCTGATCTTGATTGTGTGACCAGCGAATGTTGTAAATATTTGATTTACTGTAATCAGGAAATCCTCGCTGACTGTTTATTAATGCTTCAAAGCGGACACTTAAATTTCCTCTAAATCGATAGCGTAGAGCGTAATTACTTTCAGCTCTAAAAGCGTAACTTCCATTGGTATAATAATCTCCCAGAAGTGCTAAATCGAAATAATCACTTACCGCAAAATAATATCCACCATTTTGGAAAAAATATCCACGACTACTGTTTTCTCCAAATGTTGGAAATATAAATCCAGAAGCTCTATCATCCGTTAAAGGGAAATATGCAAACGGAAATCCTATCGGTGTAGGAACATCTGCGATATACATATTAGTAAATCCAGAAACGATCTTTTTATTAGGAACGAGTTTAATTCTTCGTGCTAAAAAGTAATATTCAGGATTGTCTATATCTTTAGAAGTTGTGAATCGTGCATTTTTGATGAAAATTACGGAATCATTTTCCTTTTTGGTTAATTCACCGGCAATTCTAGTTCCGTTTTGTTCGGTTCTTGAATTCCAAATCAATGCTTTTTCAGTATCAAAATTAAATCGAATGGAATCTGGCTCTACAACATTATCTCCTTGTTTAAAGTATGGAGCTTGTGAATATACACCTGCAGTATCTTTTAAACGACCAGCATATACTTCATTTTTTTCATAATCTAAAATAATGATTCCCGATTTCAATTCTGTATCCTGATAATACAATTCGGCTTCATTATATAAGTATATCTTTTTTGTACGCTGACTAATTCTTACATAATCTTTAGACTTGTATTTTATCTGATCTAATAAAACAGGTGCTTTTTCAGGAACAGAATCATTCTTTATAGAATCGTTCTTTATCGTGTCCCTTTTTCTTGCGGTACCAATTTTAATAGAATCTTTTATAGAAACCTGCAACGTATCCATTGGCTGTTGCGGTTTTATAGGTAGCTTTTTCCGCTCAGGAAGTTCTTGTGAAATAGCAAACGAACTAATCAATAACAGTAATAGCTGTATAAGTATGTAATTTTTTTTTGTCTGCAATGGTTTAATACAAATTCGTTATAAAGCACAAAAGAAAGATTTCTTTTATGAATAGTCAAGTAACTTTTATATTTTCGTTTCAAATATCAGGTCGTAAAAGTATGGCTCAATATTTGAAGTGCCAAACCTCGAAGTGTATTTTTATCATACTTTTATGATATTTTAATCATAATTAACACAATAAGAAACACTCTTTAAACATTATTAGTATACAAAATGATGAAAATCGGATATATGAAGAACTTTTTTTCAGTTTTATTTATAATAGGTGTCGTAAGTTTTTTAAATGCTTTTGAAAATGAAGCTGCAAAAAATGACCCGCCAGCAAAGAAAAAACAATTTGTAGTTATGATTGATCCTGGACACGGTGGACGCGATACTGGAACACCTGGAACAGGTCGATACAAATCGACAGAGAAAGATATTGCACTAGATGTTTCGTTGGCTTTAGGGAAATTACTAAAACAAATTCCGAATGTGAAAGTCATTTACACACGTACCAAAGACACGTATCCTACATTACAAAACAGAGCAATAGTAACGAATAAGAAAAAAGCAGACTTATTTATTTCTATTCACTGTAATGCACAACCAGGAAAAAAGGGGACTGCATATGGATCTGAAACGTTTGTATTAGGTTTGAGTAAGAATAAAGCAAACTTAGAAGTTGCCAAGCGTGAAAACTCGGTAATCTTTTTAGAAGATAATTATGAAGAAACTTATGGAGGATTTGATCCAAACTCACCTGAATCTTTAATTAGTTTGATTATTATGCAAGAAGAATACTTGGATCAAAGTATTGAAATTGCATCGTACATTCAAAAAGAATTCAAAACTACTGGGAAGCGTAAAGACAGAGGCGTAAAGCAAGCTGGTTTTTGGGTATTGTCAAAAACATACATGCCAAGTGTATTGGTAGAACTTGGTTTTTTAACTCATAAAAAAGAAGAAGATTTTCTAAATTCTAAAAAAGGAAAGAAAGTCATGACGAAATCATTATATAACGCAGTTAAAAAGTATATTTCATTACATATGGATACAACTGTTAGTGATGATCATGTGGTAATAGATGACGATGAAATTACAGAAGAAAAGGTTGCTTCTAAAATATATAAAGGAGTTACATTTAAAGTGCAATTGGCAGCGAGTTCAAAGAAAATGGCAACAAAATCGTATAATTTTAAAGGTTTAAACCAGATTTCAAGAGAAAAAGTAAATAAAATCTATCGTTATTTCTATGGTGAAACTTCCGATTATGAGGAAATAAAGCGCATGAAAAATGAAGCTGTTCGTAAAGGATATAAGGATTGTTACGTGGTAGCTTATAAAAAAGGGAAGAAAATATCGTTGAGTGAAGCGCTAAAATAGAGATAATTAGCTCAGAGAAAACCTGTGAAATAGCTTCAAGAAATTCATATAAAATATTGAAGCCAACCTCGGAGGATTTTAAATCTCGATTATCGAGTAAATTAGACACATTCTTAGGAAATTTTTTTTAATTTTGTTGAGTTCACAAATTCCCAAAAAAATTGAAAATCTCCAGAGAAGTTAAAACCGCATTATTAGTAATCACTTCGCTAATATTATTATATGTTGGAATCAGTTACTTAATGTCCAAATCGATTTTTTCAAACAATCGAGTATTTTATACAGAATACAATGATGTTGGTGGCTTAGTTCCTTCCACAAAAGTCTTAATCAATGGTAACACTGTTGGTAAAATTCAAAACATTCAATTACAGCCTTCAGGAAAGTCAATAGTAACATTTTCGTTAGACCATGATTTTCAATTCTCAAAAAATAGTCTTGTACAATTACAAGAAAATGGATTCATAGGAGGAAAGTCGTTGGCAATTATCTTAAAAAACGACAATTCAGCAAAAGCAGTTTCTGGAGATACACTTCAGTCGGTAACCCAAGTTGGAATGATTGATGGCTTCAAAAATCAATTTACACCATTACAAGTTAAAATGGAAAGCATGATTGTAAGTGCCGATTCATTATTAACAGCTGTAAATACCATATTAGATGTAGAAGCTAGAAACAATATCAAAAACAGTATTAGTGAACTAAATAGTACGATTACTAGTTTTAAACGTGCTTCCAATACATTAAATTCTATTTTAGACAGTAATAAAGAAAAACTTGATAATACATTAACTAATGTAGATAATATGACAGCTAATTTTTCTAAACTTTCTGATTCTTTAGCAAATTTAGAATTAAACAAAACGATGAAAGACTTACAGTCAACTATCAAAGGATTTGACAATATTGTAGCTGGTATTGAAAATGGTGAAGGTTCAGTTGGAAAATTATTAAAAGATGAAGAGTTATACAATAACCTTACAAATGCATCTTTACAAATGGCGCAACTTTTAGAAGATATGAAACTCAACCCGAAACGATATGTACATTTCTCACTATTCGGAAAAAAAGCGAAACAGTATGAGAAAAAAGAAGAAGAGAAAGATACCAAGAAAAACTAACGCATAACCATCTAAAGAAATACTACCCATGGAGTACATTCCAAACATTCTATTTGCCATACTACTAATTGCTGGCGTAGGTTATTTTACAAGAAATGTCAAGAAATTATCTAGAAACATAAAGCTAGGAAAAGATGTAGATCGATCAGATAATAAATCTCAACGTTGGAAAAACATGGGAATGATTGCATTAGGTCAATCTAAAATGGTCAAAAGACCGATTGCCGGTTTTTTCCACATCGTTGTTTATGTAGGATTTGTGATTATCAACATAGAAGTACTAGAAATTGTTATTGATGGATTATTTGGTACACACAGAATATTTACAGAAATTTTACCCGATAGTGTATATGGATTCCTAATTGGAACATTCGAAATCTTAGCGGTAGCTGTATTTATATCAGTAATTATCTTTTGGATTCGTAGAAACGTAATTAAGTTAAAACGTTTCCTAAGTGCAGAAATGAAAGGTTGGCCAAAAAGTGATGGAAATGCTATTTTATATTTTGAAATGGTATTAATGACTTTATTCTTAGTGATGAATGCCGCAGATATTCACTTTCAAGAAGCAGGTGTTGGGAATGTAGTAAGTCAATATCTATATCCTATTTTCGAAGGAAATGTTGAAATGGCACATATAGTTGAAAGAGCAACATGGTGGATTCACATTGCAGGAATTTTAATCTTCTTAAACTATTTATACTATTCAAAGCATTTACACATCTTATTAGCGTTTCCAAATACTTGGTATGCAAATTTAAACCCAAAAGGACAATTTACTAATGATCCTAATGTTACGAAAGAAGTATTGTTAATGATGGATCCGAATGCAGATCCGTTTGCAGCACCAGCTGAAGGAGAAGAGGAAGAAGAACCTGCAAAATTTGGAGCTTCAGATGTACAAGATTTAAATTGGGTTCAATTACTCAATTCATATACGTGTACAGAATGCGGACGTTGTACAAGTGAATGTCCAGCAAACCTAACTGGAAAAAAACTTTCTCCTCGTAAAATAATGATGGATACAAGAGATCGTTTAGAAGAAGTTGGTGAAAATATAGATGCCAATAACGGTACTTTTGTAGACGATGGAAAAAGTTTATTAAATGATTATATCACTACAGAAGAATTGTGGGCATGTACATCTTGTAATGCTTGTGTGGAAGCGTGCCCTGTAAGTATTGATCCATTATCAATTATCATAGAAATGCGTCGTTACTTAGTTATGGAACAAAGTGCAGCTCCAACAGAATTGAACAATATGATGAGCAATATTGAAAACAATGGAGCACCTTGGCCATACAATCAGATGGATCGTTTGAATTGGAAAGATGAAAACTAAACAGAAAACCTATAAAAACTAAAGACATGAAAGTACCAACAATGGAACAACTTATGGCAGAAGGTAAACAACCAGAAATATTATTTTGGGTAGGTTCTGCTGGTAGTTATGATGATAGAGCAAAAAAAATAACAAAGGCTTTTGTGAAAATTTTAAATAAAGCAGCTGTAAATTTTGCTGTTTTAGGACCAGAAGAAAGCTGTACAGGAGATGTAGCAAAGCGTGCAGGAAATGAATTCTTATTTCAAATGCAAGCTGTTATGAATATAGAAGTATTAAATGCGTATGAAATAAAACGAATTGTAACCTGTGATCCACATTCTTTTAATTGTTTAAAAAATGAATATCCTTCTTTAGGAGGAAATTATGACGTAATACATCATACACAATTTATAAAAGAACTTATTGATAGTGGACGTTTACAAAATGTAGGTGATACGTACAAAGGAAAACGAATTACGTTTCACGACCCATGTTATTTAGGAAGAGCTAATAAAGTATATGATGCACCTCGTGATGTGTTAAATATTTTAAATGCAAACTTAGTTGAAATGAAACGCCACAAATCAACAGCACTTTGTTGTGGAGCTGGAGGAGCGCAAATGTTTAAAGAACCTGAAAAAGGAGATAAAGACATCAATGTATTACGTACTGAAGATGCCTTAAAAACGAATCCAGAGATTATTGCTACAGGTTGTCCATATTGCAATACCATGATGACTGATGGAATAAAAAGTAAAGAAAAAGAAGATAGTATTATAGTACAGGATATTGCTGAGCTTATCGCGAATGCACAAGATTTATAAAAGATGAAGAAAATAATAACGATACTTACACTGTGTTTTGTAACGTTTGGAATTGCTCAAACAAAAAAAGAAAAAGCATTAACAAAAGTCACTGAAGATGTTTGCGAATGTATTAATGAAAAAGATACCGCTAACATTAAAAGAGAAGCCTTAGAAATGCAATTAGGTATCTGTATTGCAAAAGCGTACTCAAAAAATAAAGAAATTTTAAAAGGTACCTATGATATTTCATTTACGGATGAAGCTTCAATGGAAGCCTTTGGTGAAGAAATAGGATTAAAGATGGTTGAAATATGTCCGCAAACCTTATTTCTTATAGCGCAAGATTACATAGGTGATGACTCGGAAGAAAATGCAATTGATAAAGAAGAGATTAATGGTGAAGTAAATGGAATAACACTGTCAGGAAAAATAATAGACATCTCTGAAAATCAATTTAATATAATAACCTTTAAAGGAGACAATAAGCGACAACATAAGCTTCTTTGGATGGAATACTTTGAAGGGCAAGAATTATTGACAGAATTCGGAAACATAAAAAAGAAAGCACTTAAAGTATCGTATATAAACAGAGAAATGTATGATTCTAAGTTAAAAGATTATCGCACATATAAAGTATTAAGAAAAATTGAAGTTGTAAACTAAGAAACTATGCTCGTAGAATTTAATGTACTTTCAGATAGTGCCAGAGTTTGGATTTACCAAGCAAACCGATCATTCAGTGAAACGGAATTAGAAGAACTCCAATCAAAATTAGGAGCTTTCATCACACAATGGACAGCACACGGAAGCGATTTAAAAGCTTCTTTCGAAATTAAATACAAACGTTTCATTATCATTGCTGTAGATCAGGAACAGCAAGCAGCTACAGGTTGTTCTATTGATGCATCTGTTCATTTCATACAACAACTTGAAAAAGAATACAATGTTGATTTGTTAGACAAAATGAATGTGTCTTACAAACAAGGAGAATACATTGCCTACAAAGACTTAAAAGCTTTTCGAAAAATGGCAAAAGACAAAGCTGTTACGGGAAAAACAATCGTTTTTAATAATTTGGTAGCAACCAAAGCGGAGTTTCTTGAAAACTGGGAAGTCCCAGCAAAAGAAAGTTGGCATGGACGATTTTTAAACTAAAAATAACAAACAAAATATATAAAAAGGTGTACTATTTAGTACACCTTTTTTATTAGAATACAATTAGGTTGTTAAATCATCACTCTGGACTTGATCCAAAATCTTATTATGATATATAAAACGTGAATGTAAACGTTTTAATAGCTGTCCAAATAAACATTACAATTTTTTCCTTATCTTAAAATCTAACCAAAAACACATTCCTCATGAAAAAAAAAGCATTAAAAAAAAATAATTTTCAAAAAACAATGATTTCAAGCTTGTCTAAAATTACTAAAGCAGAAGAAATACTTGGAGGGCTTGAAGCTAGGGGAACTTCTCCAAAATGTGCATATAGCGAATGGGAAACTTGTCCGGGTTCGCAAGTATAGAAAATATGGATGTTTCTAATAAAATAATTTATTCTGTATATAAAGATTTTATGAAATGGGTAACAGAATCATAAAACTGTGACTTCTACATATAATCACAAAACTTTAAATACAATGAAAAAAAAGAATTTAAACAAGAAACTAAGTTTACAAAAAGATTTAGTATCAAATTTAGAAACGGAAAATGTTAAAGGTGGATTAAGAACAGACATTTGTTCAGGATTACAAGATACCTGTTCTAATTGTCAAGGTCCTACAAGACAATGGCCGTGTCCGACACCAACAAGAGGCGATTGGACTTGCAACTGTCCACAAAACTAACAACAATGAAAAGCGGGTTTTATCCCGCTTTTTTATTTTAATATGGTATTCCCGTAAGCTAATAATTTTATGTTTTCTTACATTTAATATTATTAACCAAAAATGACTAAATCATGTTAAAAAACATTTTAAAACTTACTGGAGTAACAGCACTTGAGAAAAAAGAACAACAGGCTATTAATGGAGGACGTAAACAATGTGCACCGTTCGGAATATGTCTAGAGTTTGGACTTCAATGCGGAGAAATAGAATGCCAATTAGGTCCTTTAGACGACTGTTAGTAGTGGCGAAAAGAAATTAAAATGGGCAGACAATTGTCTGCTTTTTTATGAAATCGTTTATATACTCAATATTTTTTCACTAACTTACAAACACATTCTCCTCATAACTACCATAATACTGATTCATTGTTGCATACAAATCTAATACAGAGTAATTATGAATTCATATATAGAGAAAAATCAAACGCAACACACACAAACTTCACAAACGCCCGTTGCACAAGCTAAAACTGATACTACTGTTCAGTTAGTAGACAATCGTCCTACAACCGTTATTCAACAAAAAACAATTCAAAAAATGCACAATCATGGTTCAGGAGTTGTTCAACTTGGAAAAAAGCAAGATAAACAGAAAAAAGCAGCGGCAGCTGCTAAAAAATCTAAACAAAGTAAAGCCGATAGAAACGCATACAGAGCATTACAGTATGAAACAACTTCTAAGAAAGATGGAAAAGCCAAACAAGATTTAGCAAGGAAAGTAAAAGGAACAATAGCGCATGGTACTGGAGATAAAAGCAAAGGAAAGCAAGGAAAAACAAAAAAAGAACTGGCTGAAATTAATAAAAAATTGAAGCAAGCTAAAAAGCAAGCACGTGCTAACAAAAAACATCAAGACTGGCTTGATCGAAGCGATAAAAATGACAGAGGTGGAGCTGGAGGCGGACATGGAGTACTTGTTTCAGCGAATTAATAAAGGTTAATTACAGTCATTTTATATTCCTATGGTAAAACCGTAACAACTTGACATTCATTAATTTTATATTTATGTGAAACAAAATAGATCATTAAATAATATCATATTTTATCCCGCTCAATATGTTTATAAGGGAACATGATGCTAACTGAGCTTATTTTTAAAATAGTAATGGTTAGACACATGTTTTATTAATTAGTTGGATAAAAGTAAAGTCTTGTTAGTTACTAGCAAGGCTTTTTTTATGTAGTATTAAGACATCAATATCATTTCATCCCAATCCATAAAATCTGTTTGTAAAGCACTTAGCAATGAAAGTCCTAAACCTGTATATCCATTTAAAAAACCAGTCATATCTCTTCGCGCATAACCTCCCAATCGTGTAGGGTTTTGTTGGATTTGTGGTGAACTACGTTCTAATTGCGCTAGTGTTTTTAAATACCAATAATTAGATGCAAATTTAAAATCGTCAATCTGAGTTTTTTGATACAAACGTTGAAATATATGTGCCGCTCCAGATGTTCCGTGACATATCCAAACATCATTCATCATTGTAGTTTGTAGATCTTTTCGGTGTGTTGTACAGATCAATAATTCAATAACAACTTCTTGAAGTTTTGTATCTTTTAAAACCGTACTAGAGTTCAGTAATACCGTCAAAATACCTAAATCGCCATAACACCATGCAAGTCTACTATGAATACTTTCTGTAATTCCTTTTCCAATTCTATTTGGGAAAAAAGTACCTTGTGTTATATAATCTTTTTGATGTGAAAAAGTAAAATCGATGACTAACCGGATCATTGCTTCACATTTGACACAATTGATTCTTTTTGTATACAACTTATTCAACACAGCGATAAAACCATACATTCCATGTGAAACACCTAAATTGATACTTGGAAATTCATGCTGTGCATCTGAGCGTTCAAAAAATGAAATTGGCGTGTCTAATTGAAAAATTTCTGTATGAATACGATCAATAAATGCTGACAGGAGTGAAGTATCAGTACTTTTCTTATTCAACAGATACAACAGAATTCCACTAAAACCATTCAAAAATTCATAATTACCTCTTTTAAACTCGCTAGTAGCTACATGAAAAAACATGGTGTCGTACTCAGGAGTATCAAAAGCATTATCTATCGTTATAAAGTTTTGAATATAATTTAGAAACCATCCAATACCTCCTAAACCTTCGGAATACAGATAAGAAGTAGGCATTTCAGTTTCGAGTTTATCATACAAAATCTCTAAAAAATGAATCGCTTTATCATAATGCTGTTCATCTTTTGTAACTTGATGTAGCTGAAAATAAAAAATAATAATACCTGGCAAACCACCATTAATAGTTACAGAATCGTTTTGATACGATTGTATAAAAAAATCAATACTTTGTAAATGTTGATGAATTTTTTCTCTCATATATAAAATAGGCGCAATATGTATCGCGCCTATGTAATTTAGGTGTTAATTTGATTACGAACAATCTCCCCATCCGCCTTGTCCAAAGCTTCCATTAGTATAGCGATCATCGCCGCCACAGTGGCAATCAGAATACCAACAAGTTCCCGCACACGATGGTTCTACCGTGTCTGGAATACAATTGTAAGGACATGTTTCTTCGCAAGTTTCATTGGTGTTATTTCCACCAACAATTTGCTTTTTTGCGTTGCTAGCTAAGGAAGCAACTGATTTTTTGTTCAACATAAGTGAACGGTTAAACTTCTTTTTCATGGTAATTTATATATAATGGTTAAAAAATAAATTCACTAACTAGCAATTTCAAATTCTTCAAAATTCATCTCTAAATTGGCTTCAATTGCACTAA
Source organism: uncultured Kordia sp. (assembly GCF_947496985.1). Classification (GTDB taxonomy): domain Bacteria; phylum Bacteroidota; class Bacteroidia; order Flavobacteriales; family Flavobacteriaceae; genus Kordia. The sequence goes on along the minus strand of NZ_CANMEZ010000015.1, from coordinate 11,397 downwards.
AAAGTTCAACTACCGTATCTTTAATCTCACGCGTGGTTGTGTGTGTAATTCCTTCCTTAAAAGCCTTTAAAAAAGCACTGTCAGGAAACTCAGGAAGATCATATACAGTCCTAAAATTAGCATCTGAAATGTATTGTTCCATCTTAAAAAAGGGATATTGAAACACACATTCAATTTTTAATAATTTTGCATATAAAATCAACACTTTCTCTAAAAACACATAATATTCTTTCAAAGTAAATTGATGTAAAATAGGACGTGTTAACACATCTTTATACTTCCATAAATTATACGCTTCCAATTGTAATGTTGTGTTGGCTTGCGGTATAAATGGTAATTGCATCACAAGTATTGCTTCGTTTTGTAAATGTTTCATTTCTCCTGTTGCATCATACAAAATCGTTCCTTGTGAAAGCATACGTGCTTGAAACTTAGAATACGTCCGTAATTGTGTATAGAAATGCTCATAAGCTTCCATTATGGAATAACTTGTATATGAAATATGAAAACCATTACTGATTTCAACGCCTTTAGCTCGTTTATAAGATGAAGGATTCAGAATGATTTTGATATCAATATCAGAAGTTTCTGTGAATTGTCCTGTAGCATAACTACCAACTAAAAAAACACCAATAACGGAACTGTTTTTAGTCTGTTTGGCAACAAAATCAGTAATAGTTTCGTGTACTTTTTTTGGAATCATGGTAGTTTTTTAAAACAGTAAATAATCGATTGCTTTACTTGTATTACTACAAAGTTAGCGCTACGTTTTAGCAAAAAATTACGGTTTCACCATAATAATGAAGCATTAGCATTAAGCTTTTGTAAACAACACTTTGTATATGTTATGTAAGTGTAAATTTCTTACTCATTATATAGCATAGACACAACTTAGAGTTGTGCCTATGTTTGTTTATTAAAAATATGCTCTTATGAGCAATCTCCCCAACCTTGTCGGTCTGTGTAACAATCACCGTTGGTACAATGACAATCAGAATACTCGCAAGTAGGTCCACACGATGGATATACCGTTTCAGGAATACAATTGTACGGACAGGTTTCGTCGTAGGTTCTTTCTTCTTTTCCTCCTATAATTTGTCGTTTAACATTTTTAGTAACAGCTAAAGAAGCAACTGACTTTTTGTTCAACATAAGTGAACGCGAAAACTTTTTTTTCATGGTATTGTTTTTAAATTAGTAATACTACAAAGCACTCTATAAATACTGAATTTAAAAACAGAAGTTTCCTAAAATTAGATGATTTAAGATACAACAGATGTCTACACTTATCTAGTAATCACAGTAGTTATGTAAAGTATAATACATTGTTGTTCTTTAAAAAATAGACGCAACAGTTCATTACGTCTATTCGGGTTAAAATTAGTACTTCTTTATGAGCAAATTCCCCAACCTTGTTCACCTGTAAAGCAAAAGGCTCCAGTACAATTGCAATCAGTATGGCATGTATCTCCGCATGTTGGATACTCGGTTTCCGGGATACAATTAATTTCGCAAGTTTCACAAATAGTACCGTCATCCGAATTATTATTTCCTCCAATAATACGTTTACGGGCATTGTTTGCTAACGAAGCCACCGACTTTTTGTTCAATGATAATGAACGTGAAAACTTTTTTTTCATGGTATTGTGTTTTATGTTAATAATGACACAAAGCACTCTATAAAAACTGGGATAAAAAACACAAACTACCCGAAATTAAAGGATTTATGCGCCCTAAAACAGCATATTTTTAATTAGTGTGTTTTACAAAAGGATTAAGCAATATGTATAAGATAATAGTTTACTTTTCGTAAGGTAGAACTAATGATTGCGTGTACTACAAAAGTCTTTCTATTTTCTGTGAAAGCTTTTCTTGAAACCTGTATATTTGCCATTCAATACCTCCAAAACAATTGTTTTTAAGTGTATAAAAATGTCAAATATTATGTTGGTGTATTTCTAATTTTGGGAATTAGTGGTTTTTTGTTGCATAATTTATTACGCAATTATGAAACCTTAGAACAGCAAGAAATACATGCGCAATTAAGCAAAGCGCACAATGACGCCATTACTAATGCAAAAGCAGGGATTGAAGTATATGCATCGTTAGTATCTGGATTTAAAAGTTTTACACAAAACAGCAAAGAATTCCCTTCTGAAATTCAACTACAAAGCTATCTTAATGACTTTCTAAAAGAAATACAGTTTAACGATTCTATTTTAGTAAATTATATTGATACCGAACATGTATTCAAATATGTAATTACACCAAAAAAGATTGACCCTAATGGTTTAAAAGGGCTTTCCGTAAAATCAATCATACCCGAAAAAAGAATTCTTGAATTAAATGAATTAATGGAAAGTAACACCATTAAACTATTTACACCAATCAACTTAAGAGAAGGTTGGGCAGGTTTTCCGTTTAATTTTTCTGCAAAAAATGCTAATAATGAAGTCATAGGTTATATAACGCCTATACTTAATGTAAAATATCTATTAGATTTCTTTTATGAACATGCCGATGATGATCTGTATGTCCACAAGTTTTTAGTGAATGATTCTATCGATTTAACGCGTGAAGCATTTTATAACGGCTCTACCATATATAATAAGTCGAGAGACAAAGAGTATTACAAAAAATTTAATGCAGCTGAAGAAGACTTTATATACTCTACTATTGAATTATTTGGTTTAAAGTTAAAAGTAGGGAGCGCTTACAAAATGCCGCAAATGATTGATAAGAGCATTAGTAGAATTGCATACTTGTGGTATGGAATTGTTGCGTTTCTATTATTCTTAATCGTACATCAATTTTTGAAAAACAACTCCTTAAACAAAAATTTACAAGAAGCAAATGCAGAAGTAATTTCAAAAAATAAAGAATTAGAAAACAATCTTACCAACATACAAACGCTAATCAAAGAAATTCATCACAGAGTCAAAAACAATATGCAAATGATTTCTGGTATCCTAACCTTACAAGAAGAAGAGTACGAAGATGAAAATATTAAAAATGCATTACGAGATGGTCAAAGTAGAATCAAATCGATGTCGTTGGTGCATCAAAAACTCTATGGAACACATACATTAAGAGATGTAAAAACCAAAGAATACATTACCCAGCTTATTCACTTTATAGAAGATATTGTTCGCAATAACTATCAGGAAATTATAAAAGAAATAACAATTGATGAAGCATTAGTTTTTGATGGAGATACTACGGCTAATTTAGGATTAATTGTCAACGAATTAATCACCAACTCATTTAAATATGCCTTTAAAACAGATCAACGCAATGAAATTTCCATCACTATTGAAAAACAAAATAGTTATTACAAACTTACATATAGTGATAGTGGAGAAGGTCTGTCAGATGATTTTAACTTTGAATCAACAACTTCCTTAGGTATGGAACTCATACAAATCTTAACCGATCAATTAAGTGGTGAATTAAGTTATGTAAAAGAACCAAAAAAGGCATTCATAATATATTTCAAACCAATTCAATCTAGTTTTTCAGTCTAATTTCTACTGAACTACAAGATGCATTCTATAAAACAATATTGAATCCTACGAATGAAAATATTTTGTTGTTTGCTTAAAATAAAACAAAGAGCTTTTAGTTACTCTTAACTACATATATAGTTAAAAATACAAAAGTGAATATGAATTGAGTTTTGTAAAAGTGTTGTCAATTTTTTGCGTCCATAACTATTATAATAAATAAACAAATTCCATGATATAGTATGTTAAAAAGCTCAATTATGAAACAAGTACTATTATTGCTATGTTATGCTTTCTTGATGAGTTCTGTGAATGCACAGCGTAATTTGGCAAGCAAGGAATCATTTGACAAATCAGTCGCGTCCTATTCTAAGTACATATACAAAGATGCTTCAAAAGCACTAACGTACGCACTCAAAGCAAAAGAAGTAGCCACGGATAATGAAAACAAAGAGCAATTAAGTCAAGTATTTTATTATATATCTAAGTGTCATTATGACCTTGGTAATAACATGATTGCGCTAAAAAATGTTGAATTGGCCATCTCAAAAGCTACACTTCTTGAAGATATTACTCTTTTATATAAATGCTTTTGTCTAAAAGGAGATATACTTTCGGAATTAGGGAAGGATTCTAAAGCGCTTATAGCAAATCTAAAAGCTAAAGAATATGCTAAAAGTATTGGAAATCCTTTTTATGAAATTACTCCGCTAGCGAATATTGCATATATAAAGAAAATTCATAAAGACTTTGAAGAAGCAATAGATACCTATAAAAATATAGTAGAGCGCTTAAATACATTAGATAATAAGCAAGCAGACTATTACAGACTCATATCTTTTATGAATATTGCGGATATATACCTTTGGTTAGAAAAACCGAATGAAGCTGCAATATATAACGAAAAAGGACTAGAGAAATGCCCAGATAAAAATAGAAAATGGGCGTATTATCCTTTATTAATGAATAAAGCAATTATACATTATCAACGAAAACAATACAATGACTGTATTTTATTGGCAAAAGAAATTAGAGACTACGCACTAAAAGATAAAAAGGAAAATTTACACATAACCTCTTTATTCTATCTTGGGAAAAGTGCATACAAACTGGAAGCGTACCAAAAATCGATAAATTATTTAGCGAAGGCATTAGATATAGCACATACTTCTGAAAATGTAAATACTAATGAAAAAGAATTACACGAGTTTTTAGCGTTAGGATATAACAAAATAGGAAACGTTGAAAAAACATCATTTCATTTTGAAAAATACACAGTACTAGAAAAGAAAGAAAGCTTTGAAGATTTAAAAATCAATAATGAAACTCATGAGTTATTAGATATTGAGCCTTTAAAAACTGAAATAAACCAATTAGGAAACAAATTAACGAAGCAAACAAGAAGTAAAAAAAAGTTACTCATTCTGTCTTTATGTTTGTTGATTCTATTTATAAGTATCATAATTTATTATAAGATCAAAGGTCGGTTGGTAAAAAAGAAGTTTGATATCCTTGTGAAAAAAGTTTCTGAATTAGAACAGACGAAGCAAGTAACTCGTAAAAAAAATAAAGTACCTGATGATAAGGAAAGAATGATCTTAAACAAAATTGCAGATTTTGAAAAAAACGAACAGTATTTATCAATAGAATGTAGTTTAGGTTTCATGGCTGAAAAACTAGAAACCAATGTTTCTTACCTATCTAAAGTAATTAATACACACAAGGAAAAATCTTTTACAACATATATTACAGAATTAAGGATTAATGCGGCTCTAATTCGATTAAAAAATGATAGAACACTACAATTTTATACAATTCAAGGTATTGCAGAAGAATTTGGATTCAAGCGACAAGAAACATTTTCAAGAGCTTTTAAATCACATACAGGGATATATCCTTCACAATACTTAAAGAACCTTTCGAAAACCAAGTAATCTATTGATGATTCATGATTCATCAATACTATCATTTTCATTTTAACTGAATATTATATTGCTTCACTAAAATTTAATTATCAAACGAAAAATAGTATGAAAAAGAAGAATCTAAAAAACCTAACATTACATAAACATCGTATTTCTAACCTAACGTTACTCCACAAAAAAATAGGAGGAATCGTAAGTCAAAATACAACTATGAACCCTTACGATACAATAATAAGAGATCCGGAAACCAATCCGCATGACACATCAGAAGCAACAGATTGTGCTTCATGGTGCTATCATATTTGTAATACAAATGGAGCAACAACTAAAGCAAAGCCTCCAACAGAAAATGAAGAATGTAATAATCATCATAATCAACATGTTTCTAGATAATCTTTAATCTGTAAAAAGAAATCTATTATAATCTCAAAAAGCCTTGTTAATTTTTAACAAGGCTTTTTTTATGTGCGAGAAAGTCTGTACATTTAATATATATTCGAGTTAAGGATAGAAACGGCATCCTTTTTGCGTTCGTTTTAGTGCATTTGCATAGCAGGTTTATATTTAGAAAAGCAAAAAGATACAGTGAATAGCCTGACCTAATAACACTGACGCAGTAGTGTGTTTTTGGGAACTCCATATAAATGAAAGTGATTTTACCCTATGAAGAAATACTATACAATAACGATTATTTTAATCGTTTCCCTATTTATAATAAGTGCACAACAACAACATCCGTTTTACATTCAAGATTTTACTACACAGGACAAATGGATTGATAGTGTATATACAAACATGACGCAAAAAGAACGCATTGGACAACTGTTCAATGTGGCTGCGTATTCCAATAAAGATTCGGTACATGTCAATGAAGTAAAGCAAATGATAAATAACTATCATATTGGTGGTTTAACATTTTTTCAAGGAGCACCAACACGACAAGCAGAACTGACAAATGAATATCAAAAACTATCTAAAATTCCATTGTTAGTGGCAATGGATGCGGAATGGGATTTAGGCATGCGACTCGACTCTACGTATCGTTATCCTTGGAATATGACGCTTGGCGCGATAAAAAACGATTCTATCATAGAACAAATTGGAGCTCGTATAGGTAAACATTGCAAGCGATTAGGAGTACATATCAATTTTGCACCAGTGGTAGATGTAAATACGAATCCGAACAATCCTATTATTGGAAATCGTTCATATGGAGAAAACTATATCAATGTAGCCAACAAAGCAGCTGCATTTACACGCGGTATGCAAAGTGAAGGTGTTATTGCGTGCGCGAAACATTTTCCTGGTCATGGAGATACTGCGCTTGACTCGCACAAAACTTTGCCAACAGTTGAATTTTCTGCACAGCGTATAGATAGTATAGAGCTTTTTCCGTACAAACAATTAATCTCTGATAACATCGGAAGTATTATGGTAGCACATCTCAATGTGCCAAGTATGGAACCAAATGATGGATTGCCAGCTTCTTTGTCATACAATATTGTAACCAAAAAACTCAAACACGAAATGGGCTACAATGGTTTAATATTTACAGATGCATTAAACATGGCTGGTGTTGCAAAAGACTCAACAATCCTAAATGTAGAGTTAGATGCTTTCTTGGCAGGAAATGATGTATTGTTGATGTCGCAAGATGTACCAAATGCAGTAGCATCATTTGAACAAGCGCTACTATTAGGAACACTTACGGAAGAACGTTTGGAATACTCCGTAAAAAATATTTTAAGAGCAAAATATAAGCACAACCTAACAACATTTGAACCTATAAAAACGGATTCATTGCTCATAGATTTACATACAATAGAAGATGACATTCTATATAGAAATGCTATGAAACAAGCAATTACTGCTGTAAAAGTAACGGATAGTTTATTGCCGCTAAAAAACTTAGAAAAGCAAAAAATAGCTTATGTTCCTATGGGAGATGCCGATGGGAAAACCTTTGTAAATACCTTACGTAAGTATACATCGGTTCGAGTGTTGAAAGAAAAGAATTTGGCTGATTTAGTAAAAAAGCTAAAGCCATATACAACGGTAATTGTTGGTTTTCACAAATCAAATGCAAATCCTTGGAAAGGCTACAAATTTACGGAGAAAGAAATTGTTTGGTTACAAGAAATTGCACGAACCAACACGGTTATATTAGATGTATTCACAAGTCCATACAGTTTATTACAAGTTAAAAGCTTTACAAATATTGACAACATAGTAGTTTCGTACCAAAACAGTGACGAAGCCCAAGAAATATCCGCACAGATTATATTTGGAGCATTAAAAGCACAAGGGAAATTGCCTGTGTCTATCAAAGACGAATTTTCAGTTGGTACAGGCATAGAAACAACTACCTTACCAAGATTAATGTATGGATTGCCAGAAACTGTAGGTATCAATTCCCAAAAATTACAACGAATTGATTCCTTAGCACGATTGGTGGTTTCTCAAAAAATGGCGCCAGGAGTACAATTACTAATCGCTCGCAAAGGAAAAGTGATTTACAATAAAAATTTTGGATACCATACCTATAACAAAAAACGTCGGGTAAAAGATCAAGATATCTATGATGTAGCTTCCATGACTAAAATTTTGGCAACACTTCCATTAATCATGAAAATGGAAGAAAGTAAAAAAATTACATTGCAATCAAAATTGGAAGAATTGCTTCCGAAATTTAAAGGCACTAATAAAGATACCATATCAGTTATTCGAGTACTATCGCATTATGCACGCTTAAAACCTTGGATTCCATTCTATATAAATACCTTAGATAGCGTTACCAAAAAACCATCTCCAAAATGGTATAGTGATTCACTTACGAAAGAATATTCTATAAAAGTAGCTGATAAAATGTATATGAATGTAGAATATAAAGATTCTATCATGCAACGAATTATTGATAGTGACTTGTTAGAAAGACTGCGATATAAGTATAGTGATTTGCCTTATTACATTCTAAAAGACTATGTAGAAGCAGAATACAAATCGAACTTAAACAAACTTACACAACATTATTTCTACAAATCGTTAGGTGCACATTACACAACTTACAATCCGTTAGAAAAATTTGGCAAATGGATGATAGTTCCGTCGGAAGAAGACGACTATTACAGAAATCAAAAATTGCAAGGCTATGTTCATGACATGGGCGCAGCCATGCAAGGTGGAATAGGAGGACATGCCGGATTGTTTAGTAATGCCAATGATGTTGCCAAAATGATGCAGATGTATCTGCAAGGCGGAAGTTATGGTGATAAAAAATATTTTGACGCCAAAACGATAGCAAAATTCAATACCTGTTATTTTTGTGCAGATGATAATAGGCGTGGAGTTGGGTTTGACAAACCTCAATTGGGCGATGTTGGACCAACCTGTGGATGTGTGTCTATGACAAGTTTTGGACATTCAGGATTTACAGGAACCTATACATGGGCAGATCCAGATGAAGAAATTGTGTATGTATTCCTATCCAATAGAACCTATCCGACCATGTCGAATAGAAAACTAATTAAAACTGATATACGAACTAAAATTCAAAAGCTTATTTATGAAGCGATTGAAGAGTAAACTTAAACTGATTTGAAAATAGCGATAGTATGTTATCCAACCTTTGGAGGAAGTGGCGTTGTAGCTACCGAACTCGGAATTGCCCTAGCCAATAGAGGACACGAAATACATTTTATAACGTATAAACAGCCTGTTCGTTTGGCATTATTAAGCGAAAACATTCACTTTCATGAAGTAAATGTACCCGAATATCCATTATTTCATTACCAACCCTACGAATTAGCTCTATCGAGCAAATTAGTAGACATGGTAAAACTCCATCAAATAGATTTATTGCACGTACATTATGCCATTCCACATGCTTATGCAGGATACATGGCAAAAAAGATGTTAGCAGAAGAAGGCATTACCATTCCTATGGTAACTACTTTGCATGGTACGGATATTACCTTGGTAGGAAGTCACCCATTCTACAAATCGGCAGTAACATTTAGTATTAACAAATCGGATGTGGTAACGTCGGTTTCAGAAAGCTTAAAACAAGATACTTTACGTTTATTTGATATCAAACGAGAAATAGATGTAGTACCAAACTTTATAGATGTAACTAAATATAATCATGGGTTTACAGATTGCCAGCGTAGTTTAATGGCAACCGAGGACGAAAAAATCATTACGCATGTTAGTAACTTCAGAGCAGTAAAGCGCATTGATGATGTCGTTCGAATTTTCAATGAAATACAAAAAGAAATTCCTGCTAAGCTTATGATGGTTGGAGAAGGACCCGAAAAAGAGCCTGCAGAACAATTATGTGAAGAACTCGGAATTTCAGACAAAGTTATCTTCCTAGGAAACAGTAATGAAGTGGATAAAATTCTATGTTTCTCAGACTTATTCTTATTACCGTCAGAAACCGAAAGTTTCGGATTGGCAGCGTTGGAAGCAATGATTTCATCTGTTCCAGTCATATCAAGTAACACAGGAGGAATTCCAGAAGTAAATGTGCATGGTGTTTCAGGATACCTAAGCAATGTGGGAGACATCAAAGACATGTCAAACAATGCATTAAAAATCTTAAAGGATGCTGCTGAACTCGAAAAGTTTAAAATAGGAGCAAAGGAGCAAGCATTGGAGTTTGATATCAATAAAATTGTACCTGTGTATGAGTTTATATATCAAAAGGCGTTTGAAATGGCGTGACTTCGACAGGCTCAGCCACCGCACTTTGATTAAACTCAGTAACTGTGCTTTGACAAGCTCAGCCACCGCACTTTGATTAAATTCAGTAACTGTGCTTTGACAAGCTCAGCCATCGCACTTTGATTAAACTCAGTAACTGTGCTTTGACAGGCTCAGCCACCGCACTTTGATTAAACTCAGTAACTGTGCTTTGACAGGCTCAGCCACCGCACTTTGATTAAACTTAGTAACTGTGCTTTGACAAGCTCAGTAGCCTTACTTTGATTAGCTTAGTCACCTAGTTTTAAAAAATGGCTGAATATAGTTGAAATGTGGATTATTTCACTAAAATCTTTAAGGACTTATAAAAATCAAAAGCCATTAGTTAATTTTTTACTCTTGTATTAGGCTCTTTTTTAAGTTTATTAAGCGCATTTTCAACTCTTACAAATGTATAATTTTACCTTGAGGACTGAGGCTCTCGAAGTCCAGATAGTAGACTGAGTGTCGAAGTTTAGTCCTTCAACACCAATGATTCTGAATTGATACAAAAACGCAAACCACTTGGCTCAGGTCCATCAGGGAATACATGGCCTAAATGTGCATCACAGGTACTACAAGTCACTTCTACGCGAATCATGCCGTGTGTAGTATCTTTAATATAATCAATCACATTATTCTTTACAGGCTCAGTAAAACTAGGCCATCCACTACTAGAATTAAACTTCAAATTCGAGTCAAACAAAGGAGTGTCGCAACAAACACATGCATACACACCAGGATCATATCGACTACAATGTTCTCCAGAAAATGCACGTTCTGTTCCTTTTTGTCGTGTAATATAATATTGTTCAGCAGTTAACTGCGCTTTCCATTCCGCTTCTGTTTTTTCAACACGTGTATCTGGTTTTACATTTCCATGCGTTGCGTAGTGTATAATATTTTTCCAGTTAAGCATAAAGTTTCTTTTTCTTTCCTGTAAAGATACGGAGAAGCTTCTAATGTAGCAATGTGTTTATGGTTATGTGTTCTCTATAGATGCAAGCAGTTGTACTTTGAGCGCCTCAGTCCGCTACTAGTTCATTGCATAGATAGTATTGATTGTCTATATTGTTTTTTGAATCAGCATTTACATTTAAAGCAGTTGTACTTCGAGCGCCTCAGTCCGCTACTTGTTCATTGTATAGGTAATATTGATTGTCTATATTGTTTTTTGAATCAGCATTTACATTTAAAGCAGTTGTACTTCGAGCGCCTCAGTCCGCTAC
>NZ_CANMEZ010000014.1 GCF_947496985.1 uncultured Kordia sp. | reverse complement strand
GAGACGCTTCCGAAGTTCTACAAAACCTTCCTGCACGGCTGCGAGATGCTTCCGAAGTTCCACGAAACCTTCCTGCACGGCTGCAAGGACGTTTCAGGAATGTTTTATAATTCCCTATGATTCCACCTTTAGACCTTTGTTTCAATAAATAAACTATGGAAATGATGAAAACAATTAATCTTAAACATGCATTTTTACAGGTCTTTTAGTCTTTGTTATAGGTATTACTTTCTTTATTGGTTCTTACTATATACCACTACTTGAAAATCAAGCACTTCAATCCAGCCTTGTTTTAACAGTTGTGATAATTCCAGCAGCAATTTTAGGAGCTATATTTTACTATCGTAAAAGTAACCCTACTTATTGTTTGCTGCTCGGGTTGATACTCTTTCTAATAGCAGGTATTTTAGATACTTTAATTACAGTCCCCGTATTTATCATTCAAGAAAGCGGAAATCATTTTGATTTCTTTATAAACCTTTGGTTTTGGAGTATTGGTTTGAAATATGTGCTTTCGGTTTGGATATATAGCATATTGCGACCTAAACAAACTATAAGTATGTAATTGATTGCTTGCTTTTGTACTAAGTAAAGTTTCTGTATTACGAAAAACCTTATTGTGTATGTATGGTATTTGTTTTACATTTATGGAGAATAAGAGGAAATTGCTAAAATAAGTGTTCCTGTTATTTATTTAATTTAGTATTATAACGGGAATTCCTGTTATACATATGTTGTCTATAATGCTGAAAAACATCGTTCATTGAAAAAATATTCTCGAAAGAGATAAAAATCTTGATGCTCAAAGTTACTAAGTCTATTGACTTTACTATGCTCGTAATTAGAGTTAGTCTGTCGATAAATCCACAAAATTTATTAACATACACAAAAACGAAGATTATGAAAAAAATAGAACAGATTAACGGAATTCTGAAAAGAACAAAAATTATGAATTTTATAAAAAGTATAGTTTTAGGAGTCGCATTCGTGGAGAAGATGGTCTAACTTCTGATTATAAAGTATAGAAATAAATAGGTGCTTAGTGGCTATTCAAGACTGAATGCGTAGGCAGGTTCGATTCCTGCCTTCTCTACCATTCAAATATAAATTTTATGGAAATAGGACATTTCAAAATATCAGGACATTCAACAAAACGGAATTGGGCGGTTTACATTTTCGTGGCTACACCAAAAAATAAGTCTAAGAAAAACATTCTTTATGTAGGTAAAGTTGGCGATAATCGAGCTGGTAGCAATCCTGTAATTTCAAGAGTCGGAAATCATTTTTCTCATAATAAAATTCATTCTCAAATCCGAAACGCAATTCCCGATACAGAAAATTATGATTACGAATATTTTTACTGCCATTTTGACGAATACAATACAAAAAAAGACTTGTGGAAAAATGGTCGTGAAAAAACAAATGAACTTGAACGAGAATTAAACAGAGTTGTTCAAAAGAATATGAATAAAGCAACGTACGAATTATTAAATCCTTTTGGTGGAAAATCAGTTTCCAAAGCGGACAAAAAATATCGTGCGAAACTGCTATCGAAAGAAGAAAAGGAAATGTTGGAAAAACTATGTGCGAAAGCACTATAGACAACATTGTATATAAAAATAGCGCAAGTCATTGCTAACACTATGGTTTGGGCATTTTTGGAAAGTCGCCAAATTTTTAAATTTGACGATTTCCAATAGAAAAGATAAATAGTAAAATTTAAAAATTCGGCTTGTGTTTAACCCGAAAAGTAACAGCTTATTTTCAGCGCTACTTTTCATATACGGAGCCGTTATATACCATTATAAAACCAAACGAAATCAAAATAAAAAGAGGACAAGTACTTCAAAGAGCTGGAGAAATTAACACTAAGATTTACTTAGTCAAATCTGGCTTACTTCGGAGTTACATAATTGATTCAAAGGGGAAAGAACACATTTTTCTATTTGCCTCGGAAAATTGGATTATGACTGACAGTACGTCAAGAAATCTACCTTGCAAATTATTTATTGATGCTCTCGAAGATTCAGAGATAAAAATTTTTGAAAAAGGAAATGAGGAAAAAATAGAACTACAAAAAATTCTTAACCGATTAGAAGCCCTTCAGAACAGAGTTATAATGCTAATGAGTTCAACTGCTCTTGAACGTTATGAGCATTTTTTAAAAACCTATCCAGAAATTGTGCAGAGAGTGTCACAGCGAATGATTGCCTCTTATCTGGGTATTACACCAGAAGCACTTAGTAAAGTAAAAGGCAGGAAAGCTTAAAACCTTAATCTAGGTTAATGTTTTGATAGTTCAAATCCAATAAATTTGTGTCTTTAAACCTTAAGAAGATATAACACAAAATGAAAAAATGTATTTGGGCAACTAAACATAAACTTGAAGAAGAATATCACGACACAGAATGGGGAGTTCCTGTTTATGATGACAGGTTATTATTTGAATTTCTAATACTTGAAGGAGCTCAAGCAGGGTTGAGTTGGTTAACTATTTTAGTCAAAAGAGAGCATTATCGTAAAGTGTTTGACAATTTTGAAGCAGATAAAATTATAAAATACGACCAAAAAAAAATAGAAGGATTACTTAACGATAAGGGGATTATTAGAAATAAGTTAAAAGTTAATTCTGTAGTAACCAATGCTAAAGCCTTTCTAGAAATCCAAAAGGAATTTGGTAGTTTCTCTAAATTTATATGGGGATTTGTGAATGGAAAGCCTATTCAAAACAAATGGAGGAAATTTGAAGATATCCCTACTAAAACGGAAATATCTGACTTAATGAGCAAAACATTAAAGAAAAAAGGATTTAAGTTTATAGGAACCACTATTTGCTATGCTTTTATGCAAGCTGTAGGAATGGTAAATGACCACACAATTGACTGTTTCAGACATAACGAAATTAAAAATATAAAATGAATGTATTAGAAATTGTAAAATGGAAAGCGAAACCTAATGTTTCAGATAAACAAATGATTGATGCGATTAATGAAATGGTTCCTGATTTAAAAAATTTGGAAGGGTTTATCAATCAAACATTATATAAGGACGAAAATGACTATTGGATTGATATTTATTACTGGGATAACGCTGAAAATGCTCATTTATCAAATGAACGAATGTCAAAGAAAGAATCATTAAAAAACCTATTAGAATTAATTCAGACAGAATCTGTATCAATGAAAATATTAAAACCTTTACAAAGGGCTAATTTACCTACTTAAAGATGTTGATAAAACGCCATGCAACAGTGTGTAAAAAACATAGGGCGGTTTAGGCTTACTAATAGGGCTGTGCTTATTTGTTAAGTCATCAAATATAAAATTTGGCATTTTTCAACAAAGAAGATAAAAGCAAAATATTATATTTGGCTTAGTATCAATCCGAAACGTATCGCTTATCACCTGCCCTACGTTTCTTATACTGAACGTTGTATACAATAAGAGCGAAATGACAAAAAAAATAATAATTGGAATCAGCACGATAATTATTCTTCTTTTTTCAGGAACAATTATCTATCAAAATTATTTGATAGCACCTATTTCTGCATATCAATCTGAAAGTGTATGGAAAGAACACGAAAAGAAAATAAATTCCAAAAAAAGAATTGATTCAATAGCAAAATTTCCGAAACCAATAGGATATGTAAATGACTTTGAAAATATATTCACAACTGAACAACGAATAAAATTAGATAAAACAATTGGAAGTTTTGAAATAGAAACTACAAATGAAATTTCTATAGTTACAATTCAATCAATTGAGCCTTATAATAATATAAAAAAATACGCAACTGAATTGTCAAACGAATGGGGAATTGGGAAAGCGGAGAAAAATAATGGTCTTTTAATTCTTTTTAGTAAATCATTAGGAGAAATTCAAATTTCAACAGGAACAGGAACTGAAAAAATTTTGACTGACAAAATATGTAAAAAAGTAATTGACCAAATCATAATTCCTGAATTTAAAAAAGGAGAATTTCACAACGGAATTAAAAAAGGATTAGAAAAATTAATTACAGAATGGAAATAAAATTACTGTGTACAATAACGTGGCGGTAATTTCAGAAAAAAACAAACTGAGTGATGAAAAAACAGATTTTATGGATAGTAACAGGCTATAAAATTTGCTCTACAGATGGCTTTGGTGGATTAAAAATTGAACAGATTGCTAAGACTGTTGGAATCAGCAAATCATCCTTTTACCACTATTTTGCTAACATTGAATGTTTTATTGAAGACCTTTTAGACTATCATTTTGAGCAATGTGCTATACTAGCCAGTAAGGAGAACAACTGTAAACAAATACACCCAGATTTAATTAACATATTGGTGGAACATAAGACTGATTTATTATTCCATCGTCAACTTAGAGTTAACCGCATAAATGACCGAATCGGAAAAGCACTTGAGAAATCAAATCGCATACTGGGGAATTATGCAATGATGCTTTGGGCAAAAGATATAAACCATAACCTATCACAAAACCAGTTGGATGGATTATTTAAAATTGCCACAGATGATTTTTATATGCGGATTAATGAAAAGAACCTAAGTCATGAATATTTAAGTAATTACTTCAAAAATTTAGGGCAAACCACGAAACAACTTGTTGGGTAATTGTACGCTACCGACTAAACTTTCCAATTTCTCATTGCTAGCTTTGTTCAAAACAAAATATCAATGTTATGACAAAACAAATTCACAAGACATGGCTTAAGACTTCCGCTATTGCCGTATCAGCTTATGCATTACTTTTCTTTATTGGCTCAATTAAATCATTAAGAAAACCGATTGAAGTGGTTTTAGACCTTTCTGAATGGCCATTTGACGGGCTTCAGAATTATGATGCTCAAACTACTGTTCTTCTTTCGGCAATTTTAGGTGGGGTAATGTTTGGGTGGGCGATATTAATTTGGTTATTATCTAACATCTATGAAAGAGAATCCGAATCGATTAGAAAAGCTGTTGTCATTAGTTTAATGACTTGGTTCATAATCGATAGTTTAGGTTGTATTCTTTCAGGAAATGTTAGCAATTCAATAACCAATATCGCTCTCATACTTGTTTTGGTTGGGCCACTGTGGAAAAAAGCTAAATAAAGACTACCGCCAACAACGTTTATAAAACGTTAGCAAACATTGCTCATTCGGTTCAAAAAAAAGTGTAAATTTTTAAAAATCAAACTTGTGATTTTAATTTTTATTAAAAAAAATCCTACGTAAAATTTGCCTTCTAAAAGTCTTTTAATATAAAATACAACTCATTGAATCGATCAATTGGTTCAAATTAGTGTAATTCTAAACTACTGTAAAAAATTGACTTTCTAAACGAAATCTAAACACTAAAAGTTCAGAATATGGTAAGGTAAAACTCTTTAGATGCATTGACTTTTTGTACGATAAATTTAAACTTTGCGAATAAAAACAATAAAAACTATTTGGTATTTTGAGTTTGTTCAGACAATTTAAAAATCACCAAATGTAAGTATATCTGTACATATTTTACTATATTTACGTACGTTATTTTTAATATAAATTTCATGAAAAAACAGTTACTTTTTACTTTAATTTTTTTAAAAACAATCTTTATTGTTTCAGCGCAGTCAAATACATTAACTTTTACTGGTAATAATAGTACTGCAGTGACAGAAACTTTTCAATTTGGAACCAATGCAAATATTTATGCACTTTCAGGCACCGATTTTAGTAATCGTCCTTCGTTTATCAGATACAATACAGCGGTAGCTAGTGGAGCTCCAGTTAGTGAAACTATGGGATTTAATACTACTGGTAGTAATGTTAATGGAACTATAACATATAGGTATAGAAAAAGAGCTGCTAATACTGCAACAGTAACTATTATTATTCCAGGACAAACAGATGTGTCTTATGTTTTACCTGACACTTCTGTGGACGATGGTGATATTAATATTCTAACAGATAAAAATCTAGAATACACTACAATTATTCCTTTATCTTCTACTGTAACTAATGTAACATTTAGAATTGATGAAATGGCACAGAATGGATCTTCTGATATTCGTTTTAGACTTTACGATGTTAAAGTTAATGGACAAGCTACATTATCCATATAAGATGTTGATACTCAAGAAATAAAAATCATTGCTTATCCTAATCCTGTAACAAATAGCTTTCAAATAAGTTCTAATAACAGTATTGAAAATGTAAAATTATATAATATTACTGGCCGTTTATTAAAAACATTTAACGAAAGAGTTCATTATAACATTAGTGATTTAGTTGCAGGAATATACTTTGTTAATATTAAAACAGATTTAGGTTCTAAAGTATTTAGGCTTATAAAAAAGTAAAGCTAGTGGTTAAATAGATACTTCTAGTTAAATATATAAACGTTAGTTAACACCAAATATAATTTATTGTTAGTTCTAACCCACATCTGAAGTAACTAAAAAACAAAGTAACTACTCATAACCGAGACCGTTAATAAGCATTTGAGAAAAACATAAAATGGAGAAAGTTGAATTGTATAATCGGACTCTAAAAATTGACGGAAATGAATTTGAACTAGAATACAATATTAAACAAGTTCGAATAATAAATAATTTAGCAGTTGTGATTTATAAGTTTGACGAAAACGGACCAAAGCACGGACAATTTAAAAACTGTAAAGCTTTTGATGAAAATGGAAAATTGATTTGGATAGCTGAACATCCTACGAATACGTCAGCTGACTTTTATATTGAATTCAAGGAAGGAACTGAAAATCAGATTTGGAATTTTTGTGGTTTTCTTTGTACGCTCGACTTTGAAAATGGTAAATTGAAAAAATCTGAATTCACTAAGTAATCTAAAGTTTAGCCAATAGTAGAATAAGAATAGATATAGTGTCTTAGTAGATACTAATTTTATACATTTATACTATCAGTTTTACAGACATGTCATTCTACACATTAAAAATACAAGAGTTAAAGCATCGTTGTTTTTCCAATGAAAAGCAGATATCCACTGTGATTAGCATTAAAAACTATATGGATACGAATTATGAAACCAATGTAAATTTAGATGCTTTGTCTCAAACTAAATTTGTTTCTAAATACCATTTGTTGCGCTTGTTTAAAAAATATTATGGACAAACACCCAAACAATATTTGATTGATAAACGCCTTGAAAAATCGAAAGTGCAACTAAAAAATGGCGTTTCAGTTACAGAAACTTGCTTTGCCGTTGGTTTTGAAAGTGTCAGTTCTTTTAGTACCTTATTCAAAACTAGAACAGGAAAGTCGCCAAGTGTATATCAAAAAGAGCAACTTTCGAGAAGTGAATTCCATGAAGAATTCTGAACTTTGACCTCATCCTAAAGTATAGCACATATGAAAGTTACTCTCATTAGTATTCCAGTCTTAGATCAAGAAAAAGCCTTAAAATTCTACACAGAAAAACTGGGTTTTATCAAAAAGAAAGACATGCCATTAGATGGTGGCAACCGATGGATTACACTTGTTTCCAAAGAAGCACAAGATGGTCCTGAAATTTTATTAGAACCTGCTCCACTCCACTTTGAACCTTCTAAAGTATTTCAAGATGCATTGATGGAAGCTGGAATTCCATATACACAATTTGATGTGGAAAGTGTAGACGCTGAATATGAGCGTTTGACAAAACTTGGTGTAACATTTAGCGTACAACCAACTGTTATGGGCACCTTTAAATTTGCCGTTTTCAACGATACCGTTGGAAATAATATGCAGATCGTGGAAATGCAATAATCACAATAAATACTTCAATAGATGCAAAGAATCATTCCTATCCTCATTTTAGCGTTGCTTGCTATTAGTTGTCAAAATTCAAAAAACAATCTCAGTAACGATGAACTGGATACTTTACAGATACAACTTGATAGTTTACAACAGATATTTAACGAACAAGTGAATAGCCTACCGAAAGGACAAATTAAAACGTTTTTGACATTTCAAGATAATAATGCCGAAGAAGCCATGAACTTCTACATTGAATTGTTTGAAAACTCAAAAGTAACAAGTGTCCAAAAACATGGCAAAGAAGGAACGATTATGTTTGCTACATTTGAGCTAAATGGAAGTTTATTTGCTTGTAGTGATAGTTATATAAAACACGAATGGGATTTTACGCCTGGTGTTTCTATTTTCGTGGAATGTAAAACAGATGAAGAAATTGAAAAGTTAGCGACAAAACTAGCCGAAAACGGTAAAGTATTGATGCCTATAGCCAACTATGGATTCAGTACAAAGTTTACTTTCATTGAAGATCAATTTGGCGTAAGTTGGCAATTGAACTTAAATTGACACTTGCAGTTTCCACTCACTTTATGAAATAAAAAATCCTGCCATTACAGCAGGATTTTCGTTTGTTTGTATCAATGATGTATTTTATTCTTCAACTTTAAACGTTACTTTTTGATTTTCCGTATGTTTCGTTTTTTTGAATGCTGCTATTTTTTTTGCGAACTGTTTGTCATGAATAAAAGCGAGTTCAATTTCTTTAAAGTAGGTATTGATTTCTACAAATTCAGGTTGTAAGCAATTGAAAAACTGTTCATATGATTTTTGATCAATTCCTTTTTCTTTACATATCATCTTGATAGCATATATCATATTATTTTTTATGATAAAATACGTATCTATTCCTTCTATGAAGAAGACAAAATGTTTCTTTTCTAATTGTTCTTTGTACGCATATATGTCTGTAACCTCAGCAGGAAGTCCTGTTATTACTTGATTTGTATGAAGTAATAGCGTATTTTCAAAAAAACTAAATTCATCAAACTGTTCGTTCAAATTTATAGGCGTTTTATACACAGAATTCACTGTATGATTACTTAGCAATATATCTCCTGTATAGATGTTGATTACTTGATTTTCGTACTGATTTGTAAAATCTATAGCATCAATAATATTTGTAAGTGTTGCATAATCTATATTTTCTTTTTTTAAGCTAAATATAGGGCAAGAGTACATCGCTAATTGTGCTTTCTTATAATTGTAAGCAACAAGCGATTTTCCATACTTTTTTAAAACGCTGTCCGAAATTTTTGCTACTTCATCATATTTTTCATCAATATAATTTGAAGCATACTTTTGATAGTTTTTGAGTTGTATGGTAATCACTGTATTCGTTTTTTGTGCTGTACAGTTTGTAAAAAACAGTACAGCACAAATTACAATTATTTTATTTTTCATCATTTTCCAATACTAAACATTTGATAAACTTTGCTTACGCTTAATCTTTGAGGGCTAAAATAGTTAGGATCCATTATATACACACGGAATTTAGAGAAATCTGCCAAATATTTTATTTTGGTTACTAAACTTGCGTGTCCTCCAACACCATTATTAAATCCTACTTGTACTATTTTATTTGCTTTCATTTGGTTGTAAATCCAGTTTAAACTTGTTGGTTTGTTAGAGAAAGCCCCTGTAAAGCTAGTTGTTTTATACCCAGCTGACTTATAGAAACCTTCTAAGTTTCCTGATAGCATTTTTAATTTTTTCGTTCCCGAATTGGTCATACTTAACCATTTTGCATTAATTTTTTCTTGTCCTGTTGTACTAAAATATTTGTCTACAGACAATTTACAAGAATAAGTACATCCAAATTCTCCTGCTTGTTTTGTGTATGGAATTTTCATATCAAATTCATAATCCCATTTGACACCTGCATCAAATTCAGAGAACGAAGAGGTTTCTAAAGTAAATCCTGAACCTGTAGTGATTTCATGCCATTTTTGACCACTCCAAAATTCTCTACCATTTTTAACAGCTCTAATTCCGCCAGTGACGCCTCCAATAGCTCCGCCAAGCAAGCCACCAATAGCTCCTGCTTTTAAACCAGACATAATACCGGCACCAAAGCTAGCGCCATTCATCCAAGCATTACCAACTCCACCAACAAAACCACCAGCAAAGCCAGCTGCGGCACCAACTGCGGCTCCGCCCCAGAAACCAACAATACTAGATGCTGCATTTCCGAAAAAGCCTGTTGTGACGGTGGAACTTAAGGCGGAGTTGAGAAAGGAGCCCGCGACCAGATTTCCTACACCTGCTCCAATACCACCAGCAATACCTCCTATGAGAGCTCCTAAAAGTATATCGCCTAAATCACCACCTTGTATGGCTGCAGAAACACCTCCAATGATGGCTCCTATAGCTACGGCAAACCAAAAGAACTCTCCACTAGGATCTACAATAACTAATGGATTGTTCCATGCGTATCCATAACGATTGAAACTTTGTGTATTATATGGGTCCTGAATGAAGTTATCTGGCGATAGAAAACGTCCCAACTGCGCATCATACATTCGCCCATTCATATGGATGAGCGTTACTTCAAAAAAGTGTTCGTGTCCAGTAAAACCTCTACCTATTAATGATTCATGATCAAATTCAGTTGTAGCGTTTCCTTTTTTAAAAGCATCCGTGAGTCCCCAAGCACCAAATTGACGCTGTTCTCGTATACTAGTAGATGAATCAGAAATTGCAAGAATACTTCCCAGATAATCTCTATGTAGATACATATACTCATTAACATTACCACTTGGATCTCCATCTATTTTAATGTGAGTGATAGGAGCTGTATACGCATCACCACCTATATATGTAACAATTTTTGTACTTCCATTTACATTGTCAGACACCATTTCTACAGGGATGATACTTGAATATTGTTTGTGATATCTTCTATCCGTTTTATTTTCATCTAAACCACCATAAAACGAATGTGTACGATTCATCATAGGACCATATTCAAAACTTACGCGTCCTTTTTCTTCTTCAAAAATCTCAACAGGACTCTTGAAGGCATTGTAAGTGATTTGTTGTAAACTATGTTGTTGATAGTATAAGTCTCCTTGATTATTTAAATCGATATTTGCAAGTTGATACATATTAGCACTCGCATAGTTGTAATCTCCAACAAATGAATTGTTCGTAATTCTACCTCGGTTGTCATATGCTTTGGTATGCGCAGCTGGACCACTTATTTCCGTTAATCGATCTAAGTTATCATGTGTAAAGCTTTCATTCCAATTTGTAAAAGCATAATTTTTTCGACTGTTTAAAATACCACGTTGTGTATCAAAACTGTAATCCATTTTTAAAGCTTGAACGCCACCAGTTGTGTTTACTTTATCTGTGATATTAGTTAAGAAACCATATTGATCGTATTGCTTGGTTTTTGTAATGCCATTTCCTAATGTTATGTTTAAAATTTGACTTCTAGCATTTTCATCATTTACCTTCCAAAGTTGACTATTGGTATTGTAATCCCTTATTTCTGTTAGAATACCAGCAGCATCATAGAGACTTTTTGTTTTTACATTACTATTAGTTCCCGAACCTAAATGATTGGTAATATAGTTTTCACTTGCGACTCTTCCATAGGTATCAAATGTCATTCGTTTTTCATAACTTCCTGTCTCTGTAGTTTCTTTGATTTTATTTAAACGTTTATAACTATCATAGTAATAATTGTATGTGTAGTTAGCGTATGTACCACTTCTACTATTTGTACCATTAATAATATTTAATAGCTTAGTACTACCATCATATAAATAATTTAATGATAAGTTTGTCTGATCACCGTTTATTGTTTTTGTGTCTAAACGACCAAATGCATCATAGGCATATGTAGTAATCCCTTTTGGAGTTGTTTCTTCTATAATATCTCCTAAAATATTGTATTCGTATGTATAAGTTCCTGCGGAAGGGTCAGTTAATGATGCTTTTCGTCCCCATCCATCTATTGTTACAGAAACAGCATGACTACCGTAGTTTGCTGATTTCATCTCTCCATTCCCATGGTATTGATACGAAATAGTTCCTCCAGAATCCTGTACAGAAACTATATTACCCGAAGCATCTTTTGTTGTTGTGATTGTTTTAGTTCCATCATCAACGGTAACTGAGAGTCCATTATACGTTGTACTTATTTGTCTTCCAGTAAACGAGGTATTTGTTATTTGTCGCCCATATTGATCATAATAAACACGACTCCATTGTGTTGGATTACTTGTACTAAAATACGGTTCACTTTCTCTAGTTTTCCTTCCCGCTACATCGTATTCAAAACGCTTTTGTATCCATTTGTTGTTGAGACCTAATTTCTTTCTTTGTACCATCCAACTCAAGGCATTATAATATATTTTTTCATCTTGCCCTTGTGGATAATCTATTAATTTTGTTTGACACCAGCCTATTCCAGAAACATACTCTTTGTTATAAGTATACGTAGTCTCTTTATTTAAGTAATCTGTTTCTTTTGTTAAGCGTTGCCAACCATCAAATTCATAAGAAGTTGTCAGCCCGTAAGGTGATGACATAGACGTCATGTTACCTGTAGTATTATTATAGGTAAATGTAGTTTCTAAGCCCAGTGCATCTTTACTTATAGTCATAAAACGACCGCTTGCATCATATTCATATTCTTCTACTCTATTGGCTATGCCCGAACCACTTATGGTCTTTTTTGTCGTATTTCCAAATACATCATATAGGAAACTTTCCGTAAGCCAAGGTGTTCCATTCCCTTTCTTTTTATTTTGCGTAACAAGGTTATTACTATAGGTAAAATTAGCTTCGGCACTAAATGAATTTCCATTTAATACATTGACTTCAGTCTTTTTAGTAGGACGTCCAATATGGTAATACTGACTTGTGGAGCTAGGATTGTTAGAATAGAGGTAACTTATTGTTTTTGAACCTCCTGAAAATGTAGTATTAATAGACAGCGGATTTTTATACGTATCATATGTATAGGTTTCCGTAGAACTTATTCCTTGCAAGCCATCCTCATTTATTATTTGAGTTGGTACATTAATAAATACTTTATTTGAAAGTAGTTGTGTTGAATAAGTATAGGTTGTTTTACTTGCAAAACTAGACGGTACATAGCCTGAAGACGACGTAGAAACCCATCGTTGGGTTATTGCTGCTCTATTTTGCATATCGTGTTTGGTTACATTCCAAAGCTGTCCTACATCATCTCCAAACCAGTTGGTTTTTTTGAAATCTTGGAACCCTAAGAATCCGAGTCCTTCTGCATGAGAAACAGCTCCTTTATATTGAAACATTTGTCTTTTTGTATGTCCTGACCCTGTTTGCTTCGCTTCTTTAACCACTTTTAAAGATGGCGCCACATTGATATTGACAAAAGGGTAGTTTTCATTATAATCTGGATAATAGATATTTGTTGAATATGGTGATGAGGTACTTTCAACTCCAATACGTTCGTAGAAAATCTCTGTTGAAATGCCATTGTTATTAATTCTTTTAAGAGACGTATCTTTTTTACTATCTCTTCTAAACTCATATGTGTGTACATTATTCCCATCAATGTACGCATACTCTAAGTTACTATTTGTTGCCTTAGCTTCTAAAAATAATGGAATACCAAATTTGGTGACACCATTGTTTACTGCTAATGAATTTGTGGTTAGTTGAAAAGATGGTGTACTATCACTACTATTCTGTTTGTTTGTATATAATTGTAATCGATCACTAACTACACTATACGAAGAGTATGGTGATACTACTTCATGTTTTAAAATGTCCGATTTTCCATCGCCATTATAATCCTGTGCTATGTAATGATATTCATATAAAGGATTGCTCATTGAAACACCATTTACATTTTTTGATCCATTATGTACATAGTTTTCTTTGTATAAAATTCCAATACTTTTTGAATAGTAATAAATATTAGTCCCTCTGGATAAGTAAAAACGCCATGTAGAACTATTGTTTGCTGATGGCTGTGTGAAATCAGTTTTTCCATCTCCATTATAATCTCCAAGTAAGATAGGTTTGTCTTTATCTAGATAACTAGATGATAAGTATGCTATTTGAACCAATTGATTGGAAGAATTCATTGAATATACTCTAACCAATCCATCTCTAAAATGCATTAAATCAGTTTTCCCGTCTCCGTCAAAATCCATCCCAAATAGTTTGTCTGAACTGTCTTGAATACGATACGCTAACGAACCAATATTAACAGCACTGGAACTTGCCGTACGTTTTAAATCAACAAAATACACTTCAGAGTTTCCTTGAGAAACAGATTGATTTTCACATTCGCATTCATCATAGCCATAATCATCGTATGGATCATACACTTCGTAGCAAACTGTTCTGTAATACTTCTTAGGAATGGCTAAGACATCCGTTAATCCGTCTCCGTTAAAGTCTCCATTAATATATGCTTTTGGAATTTTTCGATCTTCATTCCCTACATTTCCTCCATAATCACAATAATCTATCGGACTAGGTCCTATTGGAAAGTTTACAAATTTATCATACTGTAAAACAGGTCCATATGCAGCCATCGCAAAGGTTCTAAAACGTACTGTAGCATTAGAACTATTGATTGTTTCTCGTGCTGTAGTTACTCCTTGTTGCGATAAAACTTTACCATTCCATGATAAGATCGTACTTGCAAAAACATCATCAAACTTTTCTGTATTTACAGCATATCCAAGTGAAATACCTGAACCATAATCATCAAAGATATCCATGAATACATTGAGTTTATTTCTGGAATTTTTATGGTACGTAATGAAGTCCATTTTTCCATCACCATTAAACTCTCCAACGGCAATTCTATCTGTATTGTAATTGATTCCTGGATAGATATCTAAATTATTTCCATCTCTTGTAACACCACTTGAAGAGTATTCATACGAAAATGTGATTGGTGCAAATGATTGATTTGAACCATTATATTCTCGAATAGAAGATATACGTTGGTATCCCAATGAAGTTGTATTGTGTGTAATTTGGTACTTTCTATATAACTGTCCAGCACTTTTTACTTCAATACGATCTAGAATATTTGATCGTTTAAATGTAATTCCTTGGATATAAGAAATCTCTGGGCGTGTTCTGGTTTTATAATAAAAATAAATATCATTTGGAGGTGTTGTTCCTGCTCTCGATCCATATCGTATTCTATTAATACGCAACAAGTTATTACTTTGAGAGTAGTTATATTCAATATAATTCCCTTGCGGGTCTTGACGTTTATATAACGCCCATTCCAGTCTTCCTCTAGAAGAACCTGCGTTTCCGTACCAAGCGCGTGTTCCATCAGGATAAAAAACTATAAAATAGGATGGTCCATATGAAGATCCGTACGAAGAAGTTCCGTAAGCTTTAATCTTCATATTTGAATACATTTCTGTTTGATATTCTGAACCACTTGCTCCGTAACTTCCCGACTTTAACATAAGTCGTTGCCCGTCTAAAGCAAATCTATCTTTATTATCAAAATCTACTCCATCAATAAATCCGTCATGGTATTTTGTAGATGGAATTCTTGTGATAGTTGACAAACCAGCAATGTTCCACCCCCAACCTGCAAGTCCGTTAGAAGCTTGACTACTAAATGAAATGGCTACATTGGGAGCAATATCTTTAATCCCAGGTGGTAAACTTAATGGCACACTATACGCAGCACCTCCTGTTAACGAAACCGCAAATTCGTCAGAAGTAGTTCCTGCTGATACAGTTGGTACTACAGGTGGATCTATTGGATCTATTGGATCTATTGGATCTATTGGATCGATAGGGTCTATTGGGTCTATGATATCTATACAATCTCCTGTAATTAGATCTATTATACACGGTTCATCATAAAGTCTATTCTGTAATGCATTGGTATTTTTCACCTTGTCATTTTTGGTCACTTTAATCTTTTCAAAATCCATTTTTACTGAATTGGATGGATCTTCCAGAAGTTTATCAGGAGTTTGTGCCAAACCAACAAATCCTATAAAAAGTAATACGAAGCTTATATAATATATTTTTAGTTTCATTGTTCTCGCTGTTTAGTTTTTGATAATTTGTTCGTTTGCTACTGCCCCATTGGTAAAGTGCATGTGAATAAAATAAATTCCTGACGGCATAGTGCTCAAATCTATTTGCATTTGATTGATCGGACTGCTAATGTTTATTTTCTTAACAAGAGCTCCATTTGCACTGTATATATTTATAGAATTGGTTAAGTTGAAGTCTTTCCCTGAAAGTTGAATGATTACCTTACCATCTGTAGGGTTTGGGAATATTGTATGTTTCACATCGCGTATATCGGCTTCAGCTTCCGTTTCTTCTCCTGGTAATTCAATACCAGTTTGCTCAGCAACCACTATTCCTTGCTCCTCTTCCATTTTAACACCTTTTTCTTCAATTGATCTATTAGAAGGTGCAACAGGAGAACAAAATCCATCTTCTTCACAATAAAAACGTTGTTTTTGATTCCCCGCAACATCATAACTAAAGATAAGCGTCGAATTTTCATTAAGATGCAATAATTCTTGAATTGAAGGTTCATTTCCTGTGATTGGGTCAATACGTGGTTCCCAGAAATATTGGCGATCAGTAGTATTGGTATCATAATAAAGATATGATCGATGCCTAAAAGAAGTAACTGTATTTTTTTGCTTGTAATCCGTTATAGTTGACACTTCTTCGCCAGTAACACCATCATAAATACGTCCCAAATTCACCGTTGAAGAATAACTACTCTTATGTAAATAACCTACAACTAAATACCATCTATTTAATTTCGGCAAATCTCCATACCAGAAATACGGATTTGAGTTATACGTACCATTGAGTTTTAACGAACCACTATTATTAGCATTAAAACCTAAATAAGAAGTACCGTTTGTAGAGTTTGTTTTTTTTAACCAAACACTAAATCGATAAGTTGTATTATGATTGGTACCACTGATCCAATCTGTATTCCAACCACCATCAGCATTGCTTGAACTATCATTTCCTCCTTTCCATAGTACGACTTCTTCTCCTATATGATTCCTTCCTAGCTCTCTACAATTTTCATCAGTTGTACCATTAGGCGCAAATCCTGATACAGCGCCACATCCAACTGCCCAAGATGATGTGTTTAAAAGATTTGTATCTGCTCCATCTAAACCAAGTAGACTTGTAATTGAAGGTTCTTCACCATCAACCATTTCCATACGTGGAGCATAAAAAAATTGCCTATCTGAAGTATTTGTATCATAGTATAAATATGCTCTATGTCTTAGTTTTGTTGTAGAAGCGGCAAACTTAAAGTCCGAGATATTTACAACTTTAGATCCTGTAACAGGATCGTATATTCCTCCATAACTTAAGTTTGAATTATAATTACGTCCATGTACATACGCAACAAGCATGTACCATTTATTAAGCTGTGGCAAATCGCCAACCCAGAAATAAGGATTAGCCCTAAGATTTCCGCTCAAATTCAAAATAGAATAATCATACATTGTTGTGTCAGAGCCACTTTGCCATTGTTGACAACCAAAGTAAGTACTTCCATCATTTGAGTTTGTTTTTTTTATCCAAACAACAAGTCGATAGGTTTCTGTATTATCTATTGGTACATAGCTAGCGTTCCATCCGCCGTCGGCATCGCTTGCACTATCATTCCCGCCTTTCCACAAAATTGAGGAACCACCGAAAGGATTGGTGCCAAATTCTCGGCTATTTTCGCTAGTAGCCCCATTCTGACTAAAACCTGAAACAGAACCGCTACCAACAGTCCAGGTTGAAGTATTTAATAAGTTTTGTGCTTTAGTTAAAGAGGTGCAAAACACAAAAACAAGTAGCATAATTAGTAGTCTTAGCTTCATATTTTTTTATTTAAACGTGGTATAGTTTTCATATCAAGTTAAATAAAATATATATACAATCTTTCGCTTTACTCCTCAAAAACAGAGAGTTTACAATAATTTAAAGATATTTATGGTTTTACCGTAACAGCAGTATAGGAAACATATTGTTGTGAAAATAGTATTGTTTCAAAATTTAAGATTCCTCCCACATTTTGTTAAATATTTATTCACTTACTAATTACAATTGATCCTATTTAATTCAAGTTTTATTTCTTTTTTAAATTATCTATATAGTTATCTTTCCTGTTAAC
Source organism: uncultured Kordia sp. (assembly GCF_947496985.1). Lineage (GTDB taxonomy): Bacteria > Bacteroidota > Bacteroidia > Flavobacteriales > Flavobacteriaceae > Kordia. The sequence continues at coordinate 81,259 of NZ_CANMEZ010000014.1, read as the reverse complement.
ACATATAGAATTTAAGCTATTGTTCAAATTGTATTAAGATTTCATAACAAACTACTTATAAGAGAAAAACAAACTAACATTTTATTATATGTACAGTGTATATAGCAATCAAAAATTTTATGTTGATTGCTACAGTATAAAAATTTCATATTTCAATATTCCGTAATGATTGCATTTTTGTTTCGACAGAACACTTGTGTAAAAAATCGTATTTTTAGAGAACAAAAATTGACTTAAGAAGAACATATGAAAAAGATATTTTTAGTTGCTGTAATTGGATTATTATTTAGTTGTAATTCATCTGCTCAAAAGAAAGAAGCCACTTCCAAAAAACAAGAAACATTTAAGGTTACAAAAACAGAAGCTGAATGGAAAAAAATACTAAGCCCTGAAGCTTTTTATGTACTGAGACAAGCTGGAACCGAACGCTCTTTTAGTAGTGAACTAAATAAAAACTACAAAAAAGGAACGTATCATTGTGCAGGTTGTAATACACCATTATTTAAAAGTAAAGACAAGTTTGATTCTGGAACAGGTTGGCCAAGTTTTGATCGTGAAATTGAAGGAAATGTATCTTTTTCTACAGATTATGACATCGGATATGCACGTACCGAAGAACATTGTGCTACTTGTGGTGGACATTTAGGTCATGTATTTAATGATGGACCAAGAAAAACAACAGGAAAAAGGCATTGTATTAATGGTGTTTCCTTAAAATTTGTTCCTGAGGAATAGATTATTAAACTGCTACGGCGTTTTCGCTTTTCGCAGTGATGTTAACGAAACATTTTTCAAACAAAAAAATATATGGAAAATTTATTAGATGAGATATTGGGTTGTACTATTTGTAAAGATCATTTGCCACTTGGTGTTAATCCTATTTTGTCTGCGCATGAATCGTCTAAAATTATTTTAATTGGACAAGCGCCTGGTTTGAAAGTACATCAGAATGGTATTCCATGGAATGACATGAGCGGGAAACGACTTAGAAAATGGTTAAATGTTTCTGACGATGTTTTTTATGATGCAAAGAATATTGCCTTAATTCCTATGGGATTTTGTTATCCTGGAAAGGGAAAATCGGGCGATTTGCCTCCTAGAAAAGAATGTGCTGAAGCTTGGCACAAACAATTACTAGCAAAGATGGAAAAAGCCAAATTGGTGTTACTAGTTGGGCAATATGCACAAAAATATTATCTACAAGAAAAAGCTAAGAAAACACTAACGGAAACCGTTTCAAATTACGAAAGTTATCTTCCAACATATTTTCCATTACCACATCCATCACCTAGGAATCGTTTTTGGTTGAGCAAAAATCCTTGGTTTGAAGAACAAGTGATTCCAAAGTTACAGACAGAAATTGCTAGATTATTAGGTAACTAGACTTTATGGATTGTTAACATATTAGTTTTCATTTAAAATTTAGAATTCAACATTTATAATTAAATACAAAATATATCTTTTCTGTATATTTACTACATGGAGAAACGCTATTTTGTTTTAAGAAAAGGCTATTTGAATATTAATGAAGAATTTTTCTATTTCAGTGATCATGGAAATTGGGAAACTTGTGAAATATTGGAAGAAACTGAAAATCCTAAGTTGACTTTTTCCTATATTTTTGATCACATTCTATATGTGACTGTTGCATTGGCTATATTAACCATAATCATGTATTTCTTAACGGGAAAATTGGAAATAATTTACAGTGGTTTATTGATCGGATCGGTAATTCACCTTTTTCAAAGACGTTATAAAATTTCACAATTTAAAATTCCTGTACACAAAATAGAGCGTATTCATGTTGTTTCTGACACAGTGGATATTACGTTTTCTAATAGTAAAAATGAGCAAGTTGTTCATACTCTTCAATTAGATGATACTGTAGAAACTGAAGATCTAAAAAGCTATTTGAAAGCCTATTTTAATCAAAAAATCTACGTCTCATGAGTTCTGTTTCTGAAAATTATTTAGAAAGTACACGCAAACAATTTGCCTATTATAAAAGTGTTGGTGATAAAACTTTTGCCCAATTACGGGAAGAAGATATTCATTGGCAACAAAATGAAGATAGCAACAGTATTGCTATAATTGTAAAACATATTGTTGGCAATATGTTGAGTCGTTGGACAAATTTCCTTACGGAAGATGGTGAAAAGGAATGGAGACATCGTGATACAGAGTTTGAAGCTACCTACAAAACGAAAGCCGAAATGATTACCGCTTGGGAAAAAGGTTGGAATTGTTTGTTTGATGCAATTAATCCATTACAACCTAAAGATGTTTCTCGTATTATTTATATTCGAAATCAAGGACATACTGTTTTGGAAGCTATCACACGTCAATTATGTCATTATCCGTATCATATTGGACAATTAGTCTATGTTGCTAAATTAATTCGTGGTGAACAATGGACATCGTTGTCTATTCCAAAAGGACAATCTTCAACCTATAATAAAGACAAGTTTAGTAAAGAAAAAGGTAAACGACATTTTACGGAAGATCTTTAAACTTTTATAATTGAGATTATAGAGAAAAGCGAACTTAAGCTCGCTTTTCCATAAAATTTATACTTGGAAACTAAATCCTCCTAATAACATCCTAAACAAGTTACTTGATCTGTTCGACTAAGTGGTTCTTGACATGAATTTGTTCTTTCCGGAGCAGGACAGCCACAGCGTGTCAATCCGCTAAGTCCTCCTCTAATTTCTATACTTTTAAAGTTTGAAATAAATTTCTTGTTTAGTTTAAGTGATTTTAAATTTCTTTTTTTCATCTTTTTATGTTTTGAATTAATACTTATTGAAAGTGTCTAAATTTGAATTCTCCTTGTAAGATTTTCACAAGTTCATTTAGTTTTTGCGCAAATACACTTTCTATTTCTGCTAACGAAGTACATACATTTTCATACACAATTCAACAAAAGAAATGTTCATTTCCGTGAATTGAACTAAAAGTTCTCCTTTGTTCAATTTATTATTTTACACGATATGGATATATTAGCATTACCAAAAAATCATATATGTTTTCGTATCGATATTTCTTGATCATTCTATGTTTTAGTTGCACTCTTTACGGACAACAAGCAACAGATTCACTCACACGTGCATCATTTAAAGAATTAGAAACACAAATTGCAGCAAATACGAAGAATCCTGAAATATATCAAACCTATACCAATGCTTTTTTTAATCGCGCGAAAGCGAAAAATGATAGTTTACGTATTGGAAAAGGGTTTTACTTTCTACGAAAAACGACTTCCGATTTCACAAAAAAAATTCAATATTTGGATAGTGCAATTTTGTATACCAAAAACTTAAAACATGAAGAATTTCCTGCACACTTCTATTTAGCAAAAGGAACACTATTTTATTATGAAAATGACTATGCTAAGGCTTTAGATAATTATTTACTTGCTGAAAAAACGCTAAAGAACAGACATAATGTTTTTTATTACGATGCCAAATACAATATTGGTTTTATGCAACGTACTATTGGTGATTATGAAAGCGCCGAGCAAACGTTTTTGGATTGTTTAGAATTTGAATCAACCAAAAATGTACGACATGATATTTTGTTTCAATTATCAAGCATATATTATGAAAGTGGTCAGCATGCAAAAGCAACAGCAATGAATACAGAAGGCATTGCATTAACGCTAAAAAACGAACAATTGCCTTTGTATTATCATTTTGTAGTGAATGAAGGTATTAATTTATCAATTAGTGGAAATCATCTTGCAGCTATAGATAGTATTGAAAAGGCATTGCCAAATTTGCACAAATTAGATCAACTTATTGGTGAATTTTATGTTGGAAAAAGTTATGATGCCATTGGTAAATCTGAAAAAGCTTTGTATTATTTTAGAAAGATTGATACTGCTTTTTCAAATGAATCGGATATTTTATTACCACTACGTGAATCGTATGAGTTTTTGATTAAAAATGCCAAGCAAAAAGATGATAAAACCCTGCAATTATATTATACAAATAGATTATTAAAACTTGACAGCATTCATCATTTACAATACAAAGAATTATCGCAAACTATTGTAAAAGAATATGATATTCCGCGATTGTTAGATGAGAAAGAAACCTTAATTGTAAACTTAACGGAAGATTCTAAACAAACCAATCAGAAACTTCGATGGAGCATTGGAATTGGTGCTTTTATTAGCATTTTAGGACTTTTAATTCTGTTTTATTATTATCGATTGCGAATACAATACCAAAAGCGTTTTGATGCAATTATTTCTCAGCAAGAACGCTACAAAATAGAACAAAAAGAAAATATTCCTGACACAAAAGATACTCTTGAAAATTCTGTTGAATTAGATGCTAGTACGACAGAAACCATTTTGGAACGATTGCGCATGTTTGAAGTTAAAAAACTGTATTTAACCAATCAAATTTCATTACATGAAGTTGCCAAAATTGCACAAACAAATTCTAAATATCTTTCCAAAATTATCAATTCACATAAGAATAAAACTTTTACCAATTACATCAACGATTTACGTGTAGATTATACTATTGATCGCATTCAGAATGACGAAATGTATAAAAAGTATACTATTAAAGCCATTGCTCAAGAAGCTGGTTTTACCAATTCTGGCGCTTTTTTGAGAGCATTTCAAAAGAAAACGGGTTTGAAACCTTCTTACTTTATTAAAAAAGTACGTGCTACTGAGGAAAAATAATGTTCAATTCACGGAATTGAACATTATTTTTCATTTATATTTTTAGTGAGTTAGCGAACAATCTGTAGTTTTAGTTATTGAATTTTTTAATTATACGTACTCATGAAAAAGCAACAACGAAAGTTACACTTGACCAAATCAAAAATTATACATTTTAAAACACTTCATCTCTTTGGAGGAACAGATATTACAACAAATCCATATAATAATGTTACTATTATTGAAACCGACTGTCCTAATACCTTACATATGAGTTGCTATGAAGCTACTTGCTCCACACATGGAAGACCGCGTACAAGAGAGGATTCTCCTTGCGGAAATACAACAGGTTATAGTTTACAATCTAATAATGATTGTGTTGTAGGCTCTGTTAATTCTAATTGTTAATCTTATTTAAAAGATGTAAAATACTAGAAAGTTTACATCTTTTAACCTTTTCATGTTTATCTAAGTATGATTTTGTCAATTTTACAGCTTTAGCACCACTTGGAATATAAGTTCCAAATATTAGTGGTGTTTCAAATCAGTTTGTAGTCAACAGAGCATTTACGATACTACTTCATGATATTCAAAGCAAGTATATTGAAGGACGTTTTGAGATTTCTACAGAACCGTTTTCAACTCTAGGAACTGGAAGTTATGACATAACAGCTAGTCCATATATAAATGCTTTTTTCGGATGCTTTTGACCTGTGATTTTTTGCATAGTTTAATTTAGAAATTCTTTTATTTAATTAGATCTTATACGCTTTATCCAAGTATAATCATATACACTTGCATCAATGAATTGCTTTTCACCAGTTTGTTTATGAATGATTTCATTGTAATCGTGATCTTTAAAGAATGGACTTTTAAATAGTTGATGTGTATCAAATCCTAAAAATTCTATCTTTCCAACAACATGTGTAAATTTGTATGTATTTGCTAGTTGTTTCTTTTCCAAAATGTAGTTTCCAATACTATTACATAAAGCTGCATAACCTACACAATGTGCTTTTTGCGTTTCAAAATTGATATTCGGATTGTTTGAAGTTTCTTCTAATTTAAACTTTAAATGTTTTGCCGTAAGCTTCAAACTACAATTAATAATAGCATCAATAGTTAGTTCTTTTCCTGCTATTTCTTTTTCAATGGTTTTGATAAGTTTTTGATTGGTAATTGCATAGTCTTTTCTTGTATCAGTTTTAGCATAATTCACTAGTTTTTGATATAAAAACCCCTTAAATACGAATAACAAAACAAAGGCGATTAAGATATTTTTACTGTATTTTTTGAATTTATCCATTCGTCTTTGAGATTTTTTTCCCAAAGAAAAAGCCTAAAAACAACATGACTGTAATTGCTATAGAAATGCTTAATCCAACATACGTACTTAATGAAGGATCATTATTAAACAAAAATGAAGTTATAGGATTTACAAGATACACTATAGCTCCTATAAGACTAGCAAGCAAAGCCATTATCGTTGTTAGATATTTAGGATTTGTGTACCGTGTAATTATAGAAAAAGTTATCACTACTATGTATATTTCTGCTAAACTGTAAAAGAATATTCCGCTGAATAAGTAAACTATATTTTCTTGAAAATTACCTATAGATATTTGAGAAAACTGAAATAGTGCCAGCGATCCAAAAAGAAATCCTAATGCAATTTTCAAAAATTGAGATCGATGAAATTTTAACCAAATACCGCCAAATATAATTAGTAGGGGAATTAAAAAAACAGCATCAATATAATCTAGTATTTCTTTTGAAAAATATGCGCTTAACTGACTCATAAAGCTTTCATCAGCTCCCAACATATACCTAGATGTTCCAGACATCTCATACAATGCCCAAAAAGCTACAGAAGTCACCATAGCAATTACAATATAGAGTATAGCATAACTTGAAGCACTTTGTTGATTGTATTGAAGTTTTTCATCTGTTTCAGATATTGCAAATGATACTAAAGCTGTTAGTAAATATAATACTCCTGCAAATCCAAATCCAACAAGGAATCCAAAGGAATCACTTATGTATGCAAATAGTAAAACACCAATGAAAGCACCTATATTTACAACTAAGTGATAAAGCGAAAAAGCTGTGTCTAAATATTGTTTATCATTGTAATATGTCTTTCCATACGCAGCTAACATATTAGGTTTTAAAAATCCAGAGCCCAATGTCAAAAATAGTATTCCTAAATACATCATATTGATGTTTGGGATACAAAAAAGTACACACCCTAAAACTGCTACTATTCCTCCAATTAGGATTGATTTTTTATTCTTTAATACAAAATCTCCAAAAATTCCTCCTAATAATTGTGAAAAGAGTAAGAAGATTAACATGTATTGGTAAATAGTGATTGCTTCATAATGTGCTATTTGAAGCGTTTCACCAATCATATATAATATCAACATTGAACGAACTCCATAATAACTAATGCGTTCTAATAAAACTGAAACTATGATCACAAATGTATTGTTAACTCTTTTTTGTTCTAAACAGTTTTTCATAAAATACCTTATTCGTACAATTCTCAAGATATAGTTTTTCTAAGTGTTGTGAAAATGAAATTTATATCCTTTTTTAAAATACTGTTTATGTACTAAAATATTGGTAGTATTTTTTTGTATTTCGTTTCAAAACAACTTCTTTTTCTTGAAAATGTTCTATAAAAAAGAAGCTGACTAAAAAGTTGAATTTTCGTCAAACCGAATTTGATCCAGAATGACGTTTTATATTACTTTTTAGAAAGCCTCCTTGTATTTTTTATGTTTACTTATTATTTCCGAACAAAACGAACATTCTGAATTCTTCCAGATGTCACACGTATTTCATTAATAGTGCCATTAGCATCTTTTTCAAATGAAAGGTTGTAATCGTCTACTAACATTTCGTTTGCATATACTAACAATCCGCTTTTCTTTTTCTTACCAAATTTCACCTCATATGCTTGATCTTTTACATACTTTATAGAAAAAGAAACATCTGTTTCTTCATTGTAAAATGTTCCACTTAAGGTTTTAAAATCAAACCTACTTAAATCACTTTCAATACGTGTTAGCGTAAAAGGTGCTACACTTGGGTAATACACTGTTACTTGCAACACTCCATTTTCGTTTTTTGTAAATTCTTGTTTAAAAGGTGCATCATTCCATTGATGAAATACATTGTCAGCTTCGCGTAGTAATTTCATATCATTTCTCCCTGAACGTAACATGTATAAATCCCCATCTCGCTCTTCAAACTTCATAATGTATCCACCTTTTGTTCTATAAATACCCAAAACATCTTCAATAGTAACCTTTGCTCCTATTTTCTCTGGTGTAATTCTGAACGTTTCTTTTTCGTTGGTTTTATTTAATAGAACTGTTGCCATTTCTAAAGTTTGTCCAGTTGGGTCAATTTTCCCACTATTTATAATTGTGATGATAGAAATTTTTTTAGAAGGAAAACGAGTTACATATGCCTTCCAAGCGCCTGTTGATCCAGCATGAAATGTGTATGGTACATTTCTAAATTCGCCAAATTCCAATCCATATCCATAATTTTCAATGTTTGTATTTTCAATTAGTCCCTGACTTTTCTCTAAGATAGCTTTCGAAAAAACAGTACTTTTTTTAGTTTGAATAATTTTCTCCCACTGTAATTGATCTTCCAATGTAGTAAACAAATTTCCATCTCCATGAATACTACAGGTCCAATTGTAAGTTGTCCATGTATTAAAATTAAAATATGGTTTTGCAATTGGTTCTTTAATGTTTGTATAATCTGAAACAAACGAAGTATTTGGCATTCCTAAAGATTTAAAAAGTGCATCTGTATAGCTAACAAAACTTTGTCCGGTCACTTTTTCTATGACTTGTGTTAGGATGATATAATTAGAATTACTGTATGAATGTTTGCTGCCTGGTTCAAAGTTTAAATCGTTTTGCTTTTCTAATAATTGCATCGCGTCAGCATTGTCAAACTTTTGTTTCCACCAAGTAACCCCTTGTAAACTCCATAAATCATATATATCACGAATTCCGCTAGAATGGTTTATTAAGTGTTCAATTTTAATTGGTTTTTTAATATTTTTATACAGATTCGGAAGGTATTTTCTAATATCATCTTTTAAGTTTAGTTTGCTTTTTTCTGCTAAGACTAAAACAGCAAACGCTGTAAATTGTTTTCCATTAGATGCAATGTTGAAACGTGTGCTTTTCCCAATACGAATACTGTCTTTCAAATTGGCAAAGCCTGCGTAGTTTTCATATGCAACATGACCATTTTGAATAATTCCAACGGCAATTCCTGGACCGCCTTTTGGAACATCTTTGATGGTAATTTCATCTAACTTGATCTGTTGTTCTTTGGTTATTCTCTGTCCAAAAGCAACTCCGAATATTAGCAAAAATGCTAAGCATAATACATTTGACTTCATGAAATACTGTTTTGCGTTTTTTGATGCTACAAATGTGTCAGTATTTATTATTAAAAGCGCGCCAAATCGTGATTTGACACGTCTTTTTTATACTTTTTTGCTAAAATATTCTTTAGGAGTTTGCTGTGTATGTTTTTTAAAAGCCCTGTTAAACGTTGATTTTGAGTTAAATCCAGAGTCCAATGCAATTCCTAATAAGGTTTTCAAATCATTTTCATCAGAAGTAACTTTTTTGATGACTTCTTCTGTTCTGTACGAATTCACAAAGTCGTTAAAGTTTACTTTAAAACCTTTATTAATGATATTTGATACTTTTTTCGGGTGCGTTTCAAGTAATTTGGCGACATCAAACAAGGTTAAATTTGGATTCTTAAAAATCATCTTTTCAATCATCAAATCTTCCAATTGGTTTTTCAGGTTTTCATCAACTCCCGTAATTTCAGCTTCCATCGTTTCCGTATTTGACGGTGTTATTTTTTCTTTTTCCGCTTCCGCTAGAAAATCCTCAGAAAAAGTTGTGGACAATCTTGGTTGAAAAGAAGCATGCATTTTTATAATATGAATATATCCACTAAGCGCGATGTAATAAAATAGAACTGAAAAACAGAGATAATACCAGTACTTTCTTCCAAAGTTTGCCCATTCAGGATTGAGAATAAAGAATAAAACTCGAATTAATAATAATCCTAAAAAAGCAATTAAAAATCGTTGAATCCATGCGTACAAAATAGTATCTGCATAACTTACCGTTTCGTAAGTTTCCTTTTTATAAGCTGTATACAGTTTTAGGCATTGAAATAGATAGAACACTAGCATGAAGAAACCTGAAATTTGATACCAAAGTGATAAATCTTTATCGCGTCCATCTGCATAAAAGTAAAATTCATCTAACACTAATACGTCTGTTATCCACACAATCAAACTATATAGTGCGTATAGTATAGCAGGAATAAAATGTACCCAATCTTTCTTCTGAAATCGAAACGAAATTGTAAGCGAACTTTTTACATAAAAATATAGTAAAGGTGGTATGAGAAATAACTGCTGAAATGGTATAAAAAATAATATTTCCCGATATGTATCTTTACCATACCAACCTGCATAACCCAACATAAAAGGCGCAATATATAGCGAACATAAAAAGATAAACGATGCTAGCCAAAAACTAGATTTGTTTTCGTTCCGAATACCTTTATACAGTAATAATAATGTAAATATCAGTCCATGAATAAAGAAAATTAATAAGGTTGAACTTTTGAAGTTAAAACTGAAATACATTGTATGAATTGTTTATGGTAATAGTATTTATTTTAGTTTTCTGAAATTATGATTTTCACACCATTGATATTATTGCCAGTTGTTAACTTTTTAATATATCCTACTTGTATATTTTTTGATTGGTTTTTGGTCAATAACAATTCATTTTCTTGCGTTCAACCTTTTATTTTATATGCCGACGGAATACGTCCTTCTGTCAAATTTTCATTTGCTTGATTATTTTTTACAACAGCCCAATATTCGTTTGTTTGTATATTTACAACAGCATCTAATTCGTTTTTTATTGCTTTGTCTTTATAATGAATATAGACATATGCATCATTTGGAGAAACAGAATCTGAAATAATCTTAAAACGCTGTTGATCTTCATTCAAAATATCATCTAATATATGCACTTCACTTTCTGTACTGTATACTTTTCCTCCTTTAAAATTTTCTTCACAACTCTGACAAAAAATAATGAAAATTAAAAGTATTGCATATCGTATTTTTTGATCGCTCACCGTTATTATGTTACAGGTATTCCTAAAGGTTTTCCATTTCATAATTGTTATCATAAATAGAAACTATTTTAAATGTTTACGAACATCTTTTATCCAGTAAAATATTAAAAATAAAATTGAAGGCGCTACAAAGAAAACAAAGATAACTGACGCTAAATTTTCTTTTGAATTGTGCGCTATAGCTGCAAATGTAGCTGCGATAATGTATATTATTTGACAGACAGTATACAGATACAAACCATTCATTTTTTTAAGCAACATCATAATTGCGCCAGCTATTGTTCCTATAGAAGCAAATACATAAATTCCAGCTCTTATCATGATGCCATCGTCATTAGCCATAGAACCTACCAATTCGTATAATACGGCACGTCCAATGGTAAATATTGAACCACAAATTGTTAAAATGGCAAGCACAATAATGATAACGACTGGTTTGTTTTCTGTTTCTTGATGCGTTGCGCGAACTTCTTCTTGTGTGTGTAATTGTGACTGTTTTGCTCCACAGTGTGGACAGAAGTTAACATCATCTGTTATTTGTTGGTAGCATGAAATACAGTTTCTCATAGGTAACTACAATTTATATCTAGCTAATATACATTAAAATATTTCAGGTAGATTGCGTTCAAAACGTGTAAAATAGTCTTTTCTATTTAAATTTAAAATTTCGATAAGTTCGTCTGGAGTTATTTTGACATACAATAAATCAAACGAATGTACGTCTCCATAAATGGTTCCAATTATGAGATTAAAAAAGCCTCTTTTCCCTCTTCTTTCCAAAATACGATAATCAACAATGTCATGCCAAAAAAATCGTTTTTCTTTATATGTAAAACCAAGTTCATCGGTAGTGATTCTATTTTTAGCTGGCGTATAATAATCGATTACTCCTCTTGCAATTGTAAAACATACTGCCACAAAAGCTAAAAACCCAAATAAGAATTTCAAACCACTTTCTGTTTGTAGAGCAAGCGTTGAAAACACAAATAATGCCAACATACCAATTCCAAATAAAACACTTGGTTGTAGAATTTCTTTAAATGTAAGATTGTGGGTGTTTTTCTTGTGATTGTATTTTTTTTGAATCGGATGATTGGGTTGTAAGTAGTCTTTTTTTCGAAGTCCATATAACCTAAAGTTGGTCTTTATATAATTCATGATTGTATTATGCACTTCAACTTGTTTGTCATCCAATACTTCAAAATCAATTTGTATAGAAGAGCATTCATTTTCAAAATCAGCAACTTTTTTGGTCAATGCACAGGTTATTCCAACTTCGGGTTCAAAATCTCTTAATTGACATATTTTACAGGAAGCAAGTTGATGTTTTCGTTTGTCTGAAATTGGCATAAATGGAATTAGATATAATTTAAATTCTTGTAATTAAGATATGGAATTCAATCCTATTAGTAATGAGGTTTGAAGAATTGTAACACATGACTCATATTTTTTTCTAAAGCTACCTCACTATCAATTTCAACGATTTCACACGAAAGTGAGTTTAACCAATCACGATGAATCTTGATAGAACGTCCTGTAAATTTGAAATCGTCATAACGTGTTGCCCACGCCAAAAATGCTTGTGAACGTTCTTGTATAATTGCATCCGTTTGTAGTTTGTCTCCGTAACGTTCAACTTCACGTTGTTTGAGTCGTTGCAATCGGATTTCTTTGTCTAAAGTGACAAACACTACTAAATCGAAAGCTGTTTGCCAATACGTTCCCCAACTTACCAACGAACCACTGACGATAACATTTTCATGTTTTTCAAACTCAACTTGTAGGTTTTTGGTACGAACTGCCATTTCTTCTTTCAATTGAAATGGTGGGTTTGTTACTTTCCAATAATAATCATCTACATCTAAGTGTGTAAAGTCTGTGGCTTTAGAAAGTGCTTTTCCAAGTGTTGTAGTTCCTGAGCCTGATGCGCCGATGATGAGGAGTTTCATATTTTGAAGGTATTAGGGATTAGTATTGGTTGTCTATTTGGGCTTTTGGGTTTGCATCTCGATAACTTCGTTAAGTATTTTTAATCAAAAAGTATTTTGATCTCAAATAATGCTCGATGTGACAGATTTTAAATTTAGCGTTTTACATTTTAAATTCGTTATTCGTTATTTAAATTTTCGTTTGATTCGCCTTAATAATTCTGGTAGGTCAAACGTGAAGTTTTTTATTTTTAACTCACCAACTCTCACTAAGCCACCTGCAAATTTTTCTTCGTTTTCTTTTTTAGTTTGATCTTTTTCTATAAGTAAACTTTGTTGATAGATTGTCATATTTAAACTCTTGATTGTTGCATCTTTTAATTGAATAGCTGAGTTTGCCATCATAAGTTGCGACTTTAAAAATAAAACCTGCGAAGCTAATTGTTGTGCGCCAACATCTAGAAACCCAGTAACTATACTCTCAAACTCTGGACTTTCAGGAAGTGACAAATACATTTGTAACGCTTCTTTAATGTTGTCTAATGCTTCTTCTCCATTTTCGGGAATTACTGTAAATAAAGTTTCATGTGCTTTAGATTCGATATTTGTTTCTGCATTGATGCCAATGTCTTTTAAAAACGTTGCAAAGTAAATTAAGTATTGTTCGCAGGAAGATTGGATTTCTGGTGGGAATGTGAAAGTGTTTGTTAGATTATTGCTTTTAATACTTTGTTCTTGGGTCAATCTTGATATTATTGATTCAATTTCTAATTTGAGTAAATTTATGACTTCATAATAAAGAATATTAATATCTTTTTGTTTATCTATAGATTTATATAGCAAAATTCCTTTAATAATTTTATTTTCATCAATTTGACCGTCATAAGCATATAAAAATCTTTGATTTTTTAGTAGAGACTGAAAAAAAGTATCAGTAAAAAGTTTTAAACTAAAATTAAAATTCCATTTTTTGGAGTCAGCCGAAAAAAATAATTCCAATCCATTCTCATAACCACGTTTTTTTAACATGACATAAGAATTCATGAATATATTATTAAAATAATTTTCTAATTCTTTTCTAGATGAAATAATAATAAATTGTATATGTTGGTCAAAAATGTTTGAAGTCTTTACACCTACAAAATTATCAATTTCATCTATTACAATAATATTATCGCTTCTGCGAGTGGAAATTTTTTGAAATCTCCAGTTATCTCTACCACTTAAATAAACCTCGCCTACAACCTCTCCGTTTAACAATAATTTGTTGTGTACTCTATCTATTACCAAATTCGGTTTTCCCATATCTTAACTCGTGTTTACAAAAAGTTAGTAGTCACAAGGTAGACAAATGTTACATTTCCTACAAAAAAGGTAAATTCAAAATGTAAAACACTAAATTTTAAATGTAAAAGTGTTTGCTAACTTCATTGAAAAACTCCAAATGTCACTTCTAGTGAATTTGTGAAACAAATTAGTATTGAGAAGTATTTTGAAGTTCTAAGCTGTTCTCGATACACCAAATCACAAATGCAATGCTAAGTATTCTCGACTGCGCTCGAATTGACAAACAAACAAATTAACGAATTGACAAATCAACACTTCGACAAGCTCAGTGTAAACTCAAAAATTCAACATCCAGTATTCAAAATTTAGTATTTAGTATTCTACCGAGTTAGCGATAGCAGTGGAAAGCCCACAGCGAGTTTGCGAGCGCGGACTTGTAGCGAATAGCGCGACCTGAAGCGATAGCGAAAGGGAACTCCCAAAATAAATGTATAAATAAATTTCTCTTAATTACTAGCTTACTAATATACAAAGAGCAAAGCGATACAAACATACCATGAGTGTTTACACTGAGCAGAGTCGAAGGTGAAGTAAAAACAGGTATAGAAAGTTTATTGTTACCTTAGAATTCCGTAAATTTGCATCTTGAAAATCAGACAACAAAATTTTAAGATATGAATACATACGATATCATCGTTTTAGGAAGTGGTCCTGGTGGATATGTAACTGCCATTAGAGCTTCTCAATTAGGGTTTAAAACTGCAGTAGTTGAGAAAGAAAGTTTAGGTGGCGTTTGCTTAAATTGGGGATGTATTCCAACGAAAGCCTTATTGAAATCAGCACAAGTTTTTGAGTATTTGAAACATGCTGGAGATTACGGATTATCAGTAACAGCATACGACAAGGATTTTGACGCTGTAGTACAACGTAGTCGTGGTGTTGCTGACGGAATGAGCAAAGGTGTTCAGTTCTTAATGAAAAAGAATAAGATTGATGTACTTAACGGTTTTGGAACTTTAAAAGCTGGAAAGAAGATTGATGTTAAAGATAAAGACGGAAAAGTTACCGAATATAGTGCACAACATATTGTAATAGCTACTGGAGCGCGCTCACGTGAGTTACCTAGTTTGCCACAAGATGGTAAGAAAGTTATTGGTTACAGAGAAGCAATGACCTTGCCAACGCAACCAAAGAAGATGATCGTAGTAGGATCGGGAGCTATTGGTGTAGAGTTTGCATACTTCTACAACTCTATGGGTACGGAAGTTACGATTGTAGAATATATGCCTAAGATTGTTCCTGTGGAAGATGCTGATGTGTCTAAACAGTTAGAACGTTCGTTTAAGAAAAGTGGTATTAAAATTATGACGTCTGCGGAAGTAACTTCGGTTGATACTTCTGGAGATGGTGTAAAAGCTACGGTAAAAACGAAGAAAGGTGAACAAGTATTAGAAGCTGATATTGTACTTTCGGCTGTTGGAATTAAAACGAATATTGAAAATATTGGTTTAGAAGCTGTCGGAATTGCTACAGATAGAGATAAAATATTAGTAAACGATTATTACCAAACTAATATCCCTGGATATTATGCTATTGGAGATGTTACACCTGGACAAGCTTTAGCACATGTTGCTTCTGCGGAAGGAATTCTATGTGTAGAGAAAATTGCAGGAATGCATGTTGAAGCCTTAGATTATGGAAATATTCCTGGTTGTACGTATTGTTCTCCTGAAATTGCATCTGTTGGTTTAACGGAAGCACAGGCAAAAGAACAAGGTTATGATATCAAAGTTGGAAACTTCCCATTCTCAGCATCTGGAAAAGCAAGTGCTGGTGGAACGAAAGAAGGTTTTGTAAAAGTAATTTTTGATGCAAAATATGGAGAATGGCTAGGTTGCCATATGATTGGTGCTGGAGTTACGGATATGATTGCCGAAGCTGTTTTAGGTAGAAAGTTAGAAACTACAGGGCACGAAGTGTTAAAAGCAGTACATCCGCATCCTACGATGAGTGAAGCAGTAATGGAAGCTGTTGCCGCCGCTTATGACGAAGTAATACATTTATAATATATATTTTAAAAAGCTGCTCGTTGAGCAGCTTTTTTTATGTTTTTTAATCCGAATTCGACCAATATTTCTAAATGCTTTGAATTCACATTTTCCTTAGTTATGGATACAACATTCACTCCTACTAAAAACACAAAACGATTTGGACAACTTGCTCTACTTGAAGGTATTTCGTTTTTAGCACTTTTTATTACAATGCCTTTAAAATATTTTATGGAAATGCCAATGCCAAATAAAATTGTTGGTACGGCACATGGGTTTTTGTTTATCGCCTATGTACTTTTTGCTTTCATTGTAGTTCGTGAGCAAAAATGGTCTATAAAGCGATTTGTTATTTTCTTTGTAGCTTCATTGATTCCGTTTGCTACTTTTTATATTGAAAAGAAGTATTTGAAATAATCTTTTTAAAACTATAATAAGTCTTAAATCATCCTATTTAAGTCAACTTACTTTTTAAGGTGATACTTTTCTTCATCATTTGGTATATGTTAAACCAAAATTTATACGATGAAAAAAACATTTTAAACTTAAAAGGTGTTCAAGAATTGGACAAAACTGCACAAGCAAAAATTAACGGAGGAAATACAGGTATGCAATGTTATCATCATAACGATTGTCAGATTCTTAAATCATTACCTAGTATGTAGTATGAAGAATTTTTCTGTTATTGAGGCTATTGCCAAATAGTATAAAGCACAAGCGAACTTCGGTTCGCTTTTTTCTTTCTCCCTTTTACTATTCGTACTATTTAACAAACTATTCTCTCTTTTGGGTAATGATTCTCTTATTTAAACCCATTTAAGTATAAAATCATAAAACTCTATATCATGAGAAAAAAGAATTTAAAAAGCTTAGAGCTTAACAAGAAATCAATTTCTAATATTAGTATTACTGGTGGAATATACCGTACAGCTAAATGTTATAGCGTTCAAATCTGTCATGTAGAACCAGATACTGAACACACTTTAGCACCTATTCCTTTACCAAATACTGATTACTCTATATGCATTTGCCATACAGATATTTTATGCTAATTAAAATTTAAAGCGAACTTCGGTTCGCTTTTTTTATATCATATACTAAAATCACAGCTTTTGGATGAATATTTACGATCCAAAAGCTACATATATAGTGTCCATCTGTATTTAATTCTACCTAGTTTATTTTTCTTTTTTGGGTAATGAATTGTGTATCTCAACCCATGAAGATAGAAACCTTAAAATTTTATACAATGAAAAAACAACAATTGAAATCATTAGCTTTAAACAAGAAAACAATTTCTGACATTAATGCCGTCCTATTAAAAGGTGGTTTAGCAAATTCAGGAGCAGCGGCAGCTACAGGGCAGACAGTATCCGGAGTAACTTTTACATTTAAAGTTTGTTCAACTCATAGAGAATATAGAACAAATTTTATTTTTTGTGGATAGTATATACTATGCATGCTATTTTGATAAATCGTACATTTTGTACGAATAGTTCCTTTCTATTTAAAGCTAGTTTTATCATAATTAATATTTAAACTTTTTATTATGAAAAAACAGAATTTAAAATTGTTAACACTAAACAAAAGAGCAATTTCAACATTGAAATTTGAAGAATTGAAAGGTGGTAAAAAAGCATTGCCAACTTTAATAGTTGAATCGTGTTTTGAACCTTGCGATACTTTCTTTTAAAAAAAGCGAACTTCGGTTCGTTTTTTTATACTCTTTAAATGTTAAATATGGTGATCCCGTAAATAGTTAACAATCTGGATATGTATCTTATTATTAATTGTTAAACCAAACAAAAGATACCATGAAGAAAAGAAATTTTAAAACATTACAACTAAACAAAACACCTATTTCTGTAATGAATCAAAACTTGATTAAAGGTGGCGGAAGTGAATTATCTGCTTGTTGTCAAGTTCAATCTTATGGAACTTGCGATAAAGAGAAACAACTAACTCCTGGATGCGATCATAATTAGTAGTTTGCGAACTACTATAGTTGTGAATAACCTCAATTATTGCAAGAAATTACTAAATGTAA
Organism: uncultured Kordia sp.; assembly: GCF_947496985.1. Classification (GTDB taxonomy): domain Bacteria; phylum Bacteroidota; class Bacteroidia; order Flavobacteriales; family Flavobacteriaceae; genus Kordia. The sequence continues at coordinate 63,055 of NZ_CANMEZ010000014.1, read as the reverse complement.
GCGAACTTCGGTTCGCTTTTCTTTTACCTGTATTTTCACACTGCTTTTTTTATACTGATGTTTTATAAAATGTCATTTACTTTCCTTTTACATTCTTGCTTTTTATTGTTATTTGTAAGTGATTTCATTCATTAAAATGAAATTAAGATTACACCTAACTATGGCGAAATCCTGAAAAGCCAATTTTTAAATAGAGTAAGGAAAACAAAATTCTAATAACCATGAAAACATTAACTTTTAACCTAACTAAACTAAAAAAAAACACCTTGAGTGTATTTGCTATTTTTTTATTAGTCTCAACCTTTTTAACAAGCTGTAATAAAGGGGAAATCCCAGAAGAAACCGATTCTATTTCAGCAAAAACTGATTACGAATTTAGTAAAGATTTTGAATTATCTTCATTACATGGAGATACTGCAACTATAAGAGTTTACGCAAATGATCTTGAACTGTTAAATCTTTACTCTGAAGATAATTTCACTTTATCCGAAACTAACTACGATGAAATATTATCAAATAATAAAGACGAAACAGAAGAAAATAATGATGTTGGCACTCTTGACGATGAGAAAAGCCCATTAGCTTTTGAGTTAATGAATGTCAAAAAGAATGATTCTTCGACAGCATTATCAGTTACCTTTAATCACCCTAAATCTAAAGGTAATTTAGCAAAATCAGGATGGAATTATTATACGCATTATAGCTCATCAACTGGTATACATTACAGTGCTAGAATAATAAGAGGAAATACTTTAAAAAGAGTCTATTTTGGATTGAAATACAGAACTTCTGGCTACAGTAATACTTGGTATACAAAAGTAAGCGAATGGAAGTCACTTTCAAGAAATGAAACTTATCACCAAGCACAACCTGGAGTTTGGCAATTTAAAATGAGAGTAAAGACAAAAAGTAGATCTGCATATTCGGTAGCTTTCTTTATTCCTCTATAAGTAAAAGCTTGATATATGAAATGTTGAGCATTATTATAAATGCAAAAAACCATCATAAAAATAAACTTTCGCGAAGTAATACTTTAACGAAATACGTTTTCAAGTTTTAATCATATATGAATGAGACGAGTGTTGAAGTATTAAACCGAGTATAAAATAAAAAGTCATTCAATTACTTGAATGACTTTTTCCTCAACCAACCTAATAACTGATATCCCACCTTCAGCTATGAAAAAATTGCGCGAAATCATTGTCTGATTTCTGAATCAAATATAGGAAGGGTTTGTCTTAATTTGTTCTTAACTGATTCTTAAAACTTGATTAAAGTTTTCACAGAGAAACGTTAATTTTTAAGAACTTTCTGTTATTTTGGAATTAAATCACAGTACCAAAAAGCTCGATCCCAAGCAGAATCGTCTGTACCACAGCTATCTTCATCTTTTTTAGAAGGCGAATATGTTTTTAACACTTTCTCCCCAATTGTAAAGTCGATTGGTGAAGAAAATATAGGTCCATCAAATACAAAAGTGTGAAATTCTCCATTTTCACCACAAGGATCTACAGTATCTGGTAAATCGTTGAGAAAGTCTTCATCTAAAACTCTTCCCACAAAAGATTCATCTAATAGTTTTGCATTTACACATACTGTAATTGCTTTAAAACCTAAAACAAGTAATTCTTTTAATAAAGCCTTGGTATCTTGTTTCCATAAAGGAAATACACCTGTGATACCAACTTCTTTGAGTTTTTCTTCACGATAATTTCGTAAATCTTCTAAAAAGATATCTCCAAAGATTCCGTATTGATATCCTTCATAAATAAGTTTTTTTGTGGCTTCTTTCATCGTTGCATCATAACTAGACATTGAAACTTCGGCAGGAAAGTATATTTTTTGTAATGGTAATTGCAAACGTTCTACTTGTGCATCTAACAATGCTTCACGCAATCCGTGCATAGAAACACGTTCATAGTCTTTATTTACTGTTGTAACTAATTGTGTTACGTTGTATTCTTTATTTTTTAAGATATGATATAAAGCCAGCGAAGAATCTTTTCCTGTGCTCCAATTGAAGTATGCTTTCTTCATTTACGATAAAAAACTTTGAATTGCCAATTGATAGCTTTGCATTCCGAAACCTAAGATTACACCTTTTGCATGCGCCGAAATGTACGATTGATGCCTGAATGCTTCTCTACCAAATGTATTAGAAATATGCACTTCTACTACAGCCGTAGTTATCGCTTTTATAGCATCTCCAATCCCAATAGATGTATGTGTATATGCTCCAGCATTTAAAATAATACCATCATATTCAAAACCAACTTCTTGAATCTTATTAATCAACTCACCTTCTACATTTGATTGGTAGTAACTTAGATTTATAGTTGAATATTGCTTTTGTAATTCTTCAAAATAGTCTTCAAACGTAGCGCTTCCGTAAATTTCTGGTTCACGCTTTCCAAGTAGATTCAAGTTTGGTCCATTAATAATAATGATGTTCATGGCAATTATTTTGGTAAAAATAGGCAATTTTTAAGCATAAAAAAAGGAAGCCAAATTAGCTTCCTTTTCACAAAATATTTTCTATTTCTTAGAATCCGTATTCAACTCCTAATCCAATAGTATCCCAAGTGTTTCCATCTCTAGCTATTCCTGTATAAGAAAGGTTTAAAGAAAACTTCTCAGTAAGGTTATAACCAATTTTTGGTCTGTAGTATAAACCTCCGTCATTTCCATCATTGATTCCAACAGCATATCCTAAATCTGCTCCAAAAAAGAAATCTTCAGAAACATTGTAACGAGCGGCACCTGCAATTGGTAAAAACTGTACATCATCAACAGATACTTTGTTCCCTAAAACAGTAATATCTTTCGTGAAAGCAGTTGTAAACCCTGAAGCAACACCTACATCGAATGACTCTCCAACATTCCATAAGTAAGCTAAATCTAAACCAATACTAAAGTCTGCAACATCTCCTGCATCTCCGATTGGTAAAGCTCCATTGATTCCCGCTTTGAATTCTTGTGCGTTCATTGTAAACCCAAATAAGGCAACAACTGCAACTAAAATAATTTTTTTCATCTTAAATAGTTTTTTAATTAATTCTGGTACAAAAGAACTACTTTTTGTAATTTCACAATCATTTCTTAACTAATTATTAACACATTCTGACGCAACCCTTTTTTTAACAAACTGATTATCAATTGTTTATTTTTTAACAAATTTCCCCAATTTTGAAAGAATTTTCACATGAAATGGACACATTCGCTTAAAGATTTTCAACATTTTTTGAGAATCGAACGTGGTTTATCTGACAATACTATTGTGAATTACACGCATGATATAGAGAAATTGATTCATTATCTTACTGAAAATAACATCAACTCTTCTCCCTTGTCTATTGACGAAGAAACAGTACAACAGTTTATTTATGAAGTTGCCAAAATTTTAAATGCACGTTCGCAAACACGAATTATTTCTGGTCTGAAAAGTTTTTTTAATTATTTAGTTTTTGAAGATTATCGAAAAGATAATCCTATGGAACTAATTGAAGCACCAAAGATTGGCAGAAAATTACCTGATACTTTGGCGATAGAAGACATTGAAAAGCTTCTTGCTTGCATTGATCTATCCAAAAATGAAGGACACAGAAATAAAGCAATTATAGAAACCTTATATGGTTGTGGTTTACGTGTTAGTGAATTGGTTGGTTTAAAGCTTTCTGATTTGTTTTTTGATGAAGGCTTTATTAGAGTTACAGGAAAAGGAGATAAACAGCGTTTTGTTCCTATAAGTAGTTTTACACAGAAACATATTAATTTCTATGTAAATGGACAACGCAATCATACCAAACATGTACCTGAGTTTAGTGATACAGTTTTTTTGAATAGACGCGGAAAACAACTAACACGCGTTATGATTTTTACAATTATTAAGCGCTTAACAGAAAAATCAGGGTTAAAAAAGAAAATATCTCCACATACATTTCGTCATTCATTTGCAACACATTTATTAGAGAATGGAGCTGATTTGCGTGCTATTCAATTAATGTTAGGTCATGAAAGTATTACAACTACAGAAATTTACATGCATGTAGATAGAAGTCATTTGGCTATGGTAATGGAGAAATATCATCCTAGGACATAAAAAAACAGAAACCGTTATCCAATTTCTGTTTTTTCACTTTTCAGTGGTTCTGTTATTTAGCAGGTTTTCCAACAATCTTGAACAGATTTTTTTTCACCTATATATATATTATTACAATAACACATAAATGATGTAGCTAAGGTAGGAACAATTTTGCCTCCTTGAGTTTCAATTTGTTCTATTTTTGAAAGTGCGTCTACTCCTGCGAGATTTAAAATTTTCTTTAACATAACAGGTCTTATTTAGGTTATACTAAAGATATCGATAAATAACAGCTATTCGTCAATGTTTTGCCATAAAGAAGAAACGTGATTACCGTAAGTTAAAGAACTTGGATAATCACGTTTTGTGAATTTATATATAAAATTTAGAAACTATTTCGCAATGTTTACGGCTCTCGTTTCTCTAATTACAGTAATTTTTACTTGTCCTGGATAGGTCATATCCGTTTGAATTTTTTGTGAGATGTTGAATGATAATTCTGCTGCTTTCGCATCATCTACTTTTTCACTTTCAACAATTACACGAAGTTCACGACCTGCTTGAATTGCATATGCTTTCTTTACTCCTGGGAAACCAAAAGCAATGTCCTCTAAGTCCTTTAAACGTTGAATATAACTGTCTAATACTTGACGACGTGCACCTGGTCTTGCTCCAGAAATTGCATCACATACTTGTACGATTGGTGATAATAATGAAACCATTTCTATTTCATCATGATGGGCTCCAATAGCGTTACAAACTTCTGCTTTTTCACCATATTTCTCAGCCCATTGCATTCCTAAGATTGCGTGCGGTACTTCTGTTTCTGTATCTGGTACTTTTCCAATATCATGTAACAACCCTGCTCTTTTGGCTAGTTTTGGATTCAATCCTAGCTCAGCAGCCATTACACCACAAAGTTTTGCTACTTCACGCGAATGTTGTAATAAGTTTTGTCCGTATGAAGAACGATACTTCATTCGTCCAACAGTTTTTATTAATTCTGGATGTAATCCGTGAATTCCTAAATCGATTACTGTACGCTTTCCAACTTCAATAATTTCTTCATCAATTTGTTTACGTGTTTTCTTTACAACTTCTTCAATACGTGCTGGGTGAATTCGTCCATCAGTTACCAATCTATGAAGTGATAAACGTGCAATTTCTCTTCGTACCGAATCAAAGCAAGAAAGAATAATAGCTTCTGGCGTATCATCTACAATAATTTCTACACCTGTAGCTGCTTCTAAAGCTCTAATATTTCGTCCTTCTCTACCAATAATACGTCCTTTTACATCATCAGATTCAATATTAAAAACAGATACACAGTTTTCAACTGCTTCTTCCGTTCCTATACGTTGGATTGTATTAATGATTACTTTCTTTGCTTCTTGTTGTGCTGTAAGTTTTGCTTCTTCAAGTTTTGCTTGAATATAGCTCATAGCATCTGTTTTTGCTTCTTCTTTTAGTGAAGCTACTAATTGATCTTTTGCTTCATCGGCAGACAATCCTGAAATTACCTCTAATTGTTCTACTTGACTTTTATGTAAACGCTCAACTTCCGATTTTTTCTTCTCTACAAAATCTAAACGATAGTTATAATCTTTTAGTTTTGATTCTATTTCTTGGTTTAATTTTTTGTTCTTTGATAATTCGCTAGAAATTTGAGATTCCTTGTCACGCGTGCGTTTTTCGGCTTCTGCCATTTTTTTATCTTTTGATAAGATAAATTTTTCGTGCTCAGCTTTTAATTCTAAAAACTTTTCTTTTGCTTGAAGAATTTTATCTTTCTTCACACTTTCAGCATCTTTTTTAGCTCCTTTTAATAAAGAAGAAGCTTCTTTTTTAGCATCTTGAATAATTTTTGAAGCTTGTTTTTTCTCCAAGCTTTTGGCTATCAAGAAGCCTACAATTATGCTGATGACGCCAACGGCGACTGCGATTATAATTGTTGTTGTACTATCCATCATCTGTCGATCTTAATTATATAATTAATTTAATGTATGGTATGAAACTCCAAGGAAATTCTGTGTATAAAAATTGAGTTACAAACCTAAATTACTGTTTTTCAACAGTATTAGTTTAGCTTACATTTTGTATGTTCCTACATATGGTCTTCTTTAAAACTAAGTTGCACTAACTAAAAAAGCCTACATTGATTAGAGTTTTGTATAAACTCCAAAAAAACAAGTTTAGAGCTAACAGATTGATCAAGGATCCGTCTAAATACTAAACGAGTTTAGTATTGACAGCTTGCTTTTACAACCATGACTCACTCTTTTTAATTATATTAACGTTGAGTTTATCAAAAATAAAAACCAATGTAGGCAGTAACCTATTTATATTTTACAGAACTTATGAACTAAGCTGCGCCTTCAATAATTCGTCAAGCGCTTTTAATTTATCTTCTAATGCGGTTTGATTTGCATCTTTATCTATAGCTTTTTGCTCTACTTGTGCAGCAAACTGTAAGGCACACATTGCCAATACATCTTGCTTATCTCTCACAGCATAGCTTTGCTCAAATTGTTTTATCATAGCTTCTATTTTCTTAGCTGCTTTGCGCAATCCTTCTTCTTGACTTGCTGCAATAGTAAGTGGATATACTCTATCCGCAATAGAAAGCTTTATTTTGAGCTTATTTTCCATAGTGTAAAGAACTATCTTTTATTCGGCTAATTGTGCAATACAATGATCAATTTCCCGAATTAGTGTATTTATTTTAAGCTTAGCTTCTTTTTTGTTGTTATCACTGCCAAGCATTGAATTTGCAATTTTTAACGCTTGAAACTTTTCTTCCCATGTTGAGATTTCTTGTTGTAAACGTTCTGTATTTTGAGTGGCTGTTGCTAATTCTTGACTTAGTTTTTGGTTTTTTTGCTCCAACACTGCAAGCTTGTGGAGCATTTTACTCACTCTATTTTCAAGAGAATCAACAATTTTCAAAGTACTACTCATTACATTTCTATTCAATGCATATAATTACAAATTTAACATTCATAAAATTAGTTCGCAAGGGTTTTTACTATTATTTAAAGTATTACTTTAAGTTTTGTACTTTTTTGGTGCAGTTTTTGAATTTAAAGATTCCGAATTAACTAAGTATTAGCTATTTTAGCTTTTCAAACGCATTTTTGATTTATGTACAGACTTTTTTTTATTTTTTTATTTTTCTTTTCTATTGCCTTTTCTCAACAAAAAACTCCTCAAAACGACTTTAGGTCACCGTTGGATATTCCTATTATTTTATCAGGAACTTTTGGAGAATTAAGAAGTAATCACTTTCACTCCGGAATTGATATCAAGACAAAACAAAAAGAAGGTTTTGAAGTATTTGCTATTGGCGACGGACATGTTTCTCGTATTAAGATTCAACATTGGGGATTTGGAAAAGCCTTGTACGTAACACACACAAATGGGTATACTTCTGTGTATGCACATTTGAAAAAGTTAGCACCAAAACTAGAAGCCTATTTAAAGAAACAACAATACAGCAAAGAACGATATGAAATTCAGTTATATCCGAAAGCAGATGAATTGGTGATTAAAAAAGGGGAAGTTATTGCCTATTCTGGAAATAGCGGATCTTCTGGTGGGCCACATTTACATTTTGAAATTCGTGATGCTGCTTCTAAACCAATGAATCCAATGCTGTTTGGTATAAATGTAAAAGATTCACACAATCCTACTGTGAATGGTGTATTTGGATATGCTTTGTCAGATTCTGCTCAAATTAATTCTTCTAATAAAATTGTACAATTACAATTAAAGAAAGGAAAAGAGAAAAATAGTTTTACAGCTACGAAAGTATATGCTTCAGGCGAAATTGGTTTTGGAGTAAATTCATATGACCGACAAGATTTAGCGTTTAATAAAAATGGAATCTACCAATTGGAAAGTTATGTAAACGGTGTAAAAAACTTTAGTTACGACTTTAAAAAGTTCTCTTTTGGTGAATCGAGATATATTAATACATTAATTGATTATCCACGTTTTAAGAAAATGAAACAACGTGTACAACGCTGTTTTGTAACACCTGCAAACAAATTGAGCATTTATAAAGATGTTGTCAATGATGGGAAAATTCAAATTGAAGAAGGAAAAGAATATACAGTTGTATTAAAAGTGAAAGATTTTAAAAATAATACAACAACTATTACAATTCCTGTTGTTGGTAAAAAACAAAAGATTACGCAAAAAAAGAAAGAAACTGTTACCAATCATTTAATTACACGAAATACTGAACACTCTATTAAGGAAGGTGATGTAAGTATATATATTCCGAAAAATACGTTTTATGAAGATTTTTATTTCGATTTATCGAAAGATAAAAAAGGACGTTATAAAATACATAACGATAGAGTAGCTGCACATAAAAATTTTGTCATTACGTTTGATGTTTCAAAATATACCGAAGCTGAACGCAAAAAGTTATTTATTGCCAGTTTAAACCGAAAAAAGAAACCATCATACAGTAGTACCAAAAAAAATGGCATAAAGTTTACGACAAGCACTAAAAATTTAGGAACCTACTTTTTAGCAAAAGACACGATTCCACCTAAAGTGAAACCCGTAAATTTTGCCAAAAACAAATGGATTTCCAGTAAAAAATATTTAAAGATAAAAGTTACAGACAATCTTTCTGCGGTACGAAGTTATCGTGGAACAATTAATGGAAAATGGATTTTATTTGAATATGACGCCAAAAAAGGCATGTTATCTTACGATTTTAGCGATCTTATTTTTACAGAAGCAAAACATAATTTAAAGTTGATCGTTACTGATAATGTTGGAAATAGTACTACTTTTACAAGCACGTTTTTTAGAAAAAATTAAAACTAATTATATTGAAACCAATACGAAGCATTCTTTTCTTGGGTTTTTTCCTGTTTGCAAACTTCATTATTGCACAAACAGCAACCGTTAGAGGAGTTATTTTAGATAAGAACAATCAGCCTATTGAAGATGTAAATATCAGTTCTTCGGTTGATACAGGAACACAAACGAATAAAAATGGATTTTTTAAAATCGTTATTCCTGCTAATCAAAAAATCACACTTACATTTTCACATATTTCTCATAAAAACATCACCATTACAATTGAATTGAAAGATGGCGAAGATTATGAGTTACATCCTGTAATGAACACAAGTACGGAGGAAATTGGCGTTGTTGTAGTTGATTCGCGTGGACGAAAAGCAGTGCAAGGAATTCAATCGGTTTCAGCCGAGACTGTACGTTTGATTCCTGGTGCAAATCCTGGTGTAGAAAATTTATTGATGTCGTTTCCTGGTTTTAATAATAATAATGAACTAAGTACACAATATTCAGTTCGTGGTGGAAACTACGATGAAAATTTAGTGTATGTAAACGAAATTGAAGTATATCGCCCATTTTTAATTCGATCTGGACAACAAGAAGGATTGAGTTTTGTGAATTCTGATTTGGTTCAGAATATTGATTTCTCTGCTGGAGGATTTCAAGCAAAATATGGAGACAAACTCTCTTCTGTGTTAGATATCACCTATAAAAGACCAGTTCGCTTTGGCGGAAGAGTTAATTTAAGCTTACTTGGTGGAAGTGCTTCTGTTGAAACTGTAAGTAATGACAGTAAGTTTTCAACCATTTCAGGAATTCGTTACCGTGACAATAGTTTATTAGTAAATAGCAAACAAACAGAAACGAACTTTAAACCTCGATTTACAGATTTTCAAACATATTTAACATATAAGTTTTCAGATAAGTTCGATTTGAACTTCTTAGGAAATGTTTCTTTCAATGATTACGATTATGAACCGTTAACACGCCAGACAAACTTTGGGACATTACAAGATCCGATTGCTTTATTAGTTTTTTATCAAGGACGAGAAGAAGATCGTTACCGAACGTATTTTGGTGCATTGAAAGCAAATTATTATCTCAATGATGACGTTACATTAAAATTTATCGCGTCTGCCTATCATACAACCGAACAAGAACATTTTGACATTTTAGCAGAATATCGTTTAGGAGAAGTAAATACAAATATTGGCGATCAAGATTTAGGAAATGTAGAATTTAGTGAAGGAATTGGTTCGCAATTAAATCATGGTAGAAACGACTTAGACGCCTTGATTTTCAATGTTGAACACAAAGGGAATTATAAAATTAATAACGAAGAAAATCAAATTGATTGGGGAGTTAAATACACACGTGAAGATATTCGTGATCGATTGATTGAATGGGAAGTAATAGACTCGGCAGGATTTTCAATTCGTCCTCCTTTTCCTCAATTCTCAAATAATCAACCTTATACACCGTATGAAGGACCTATAGAACCTTTCCAAACGGTACGCGCAAGAAATAATACGCAAATTGATCGTGTTTCTGGATATGCACAATGGAGTAAACAATCAACACTTGGAGAACATGATGTTTGGACAAATATTGGTGTTCGTGCACATAGTTGGACAGTAAATGGTGATGGAATTAAAAGTAAGACACAAGCCGTTTTTAGCCCAAGAGCACAAGTTGCTATCAAGCCAAAGTGGGAAAAAGATATGTTGTTCCGTTTGTCTGGAGGATTTTACCACCAACCACCTTTTTATAGAGAATTACGTGGTGCGGATGGTGTTGTAAATCCAAATGTAAAAGCACAACAATCAATTCATGTTGTATTAGGAAATGATTATAGTTTCAAACTTTGGGATCGTCCATTTAAATTAACAACAGAAGCATACTACAAAAGTCTTTCTGATGTAAATGCCTATACGATTGAAAATGTACGAATTCGTTACAGAGCCGATAATGTAGCTGATGCATATGCTTATGGTTTAGATATGCGCTTGAATGGTGAATTTGTTCCTGGCACAGAAAGCTGGGTCAGTTTTGGATATTTAAAAACAGAAGAAAACATCAACAATCGTGGATACATTAGCAGACCTACAGATCAACGTTTGAAGTTTGCTGTGTTGTTTCAAGATTATATGCGAAAGATTCCAAACTTAAAATTATATTTAAACTTAACATATAATACAGGGTTGCCTAGTGGATCACCAAGTTATTCTGATCCGTATTTATTCCAAAGCGAATTACCTGATTATAAACGTGCAGATGTTGGTTTCTCTTATGTTTTAGTAGACAAAGACAAACAATTTGATCGTGGTTGGAAATCTGTGTTTAAAGAATTGAATGTTGGGTTTGAAATTTTCAACATCTTTGATGTACAAAACTCAATCACCAATACTTGGGTTCGTGATGTATATACAAAACGTCAGTTTGGAATTCCAAATTTCTTAACCGGTCGTGTATTTAATGTAAAAATGGGAATGCGATTTTAGGTCTTGTGTGTTTGATAAAATTAAATAATGAATAGATTGCTTTGAGTAATTTTTCTTAAAAAGTTATTTAGAGAAGTACTTTTCAGAATGAAAATTATAATGAAGAAGTTAATTGTCCTTTTACTATTATTTGTTGGAATACAACAAAGTACTGCACAGAAAAAAATATATGTAAGTGATAAGTTTGAAGAACTTTCAAAAGATCATCAAACTATTGCAATTCTTCCGTTTCAGACCAAACTGAATTTAAAATCTGATCAAGGAAACTATAGTGAAGCACAAATAAAAAAGTTTGAACAACAAGAAGGTATTGCTGTACAAGAAGCCTTGGAAAGTTATTTCTTAAACAGAAAACGTAAGAAGAAACTTAAAATTGATTTTCAAGATATTAATACAACCAATCGTAGTCTGAAAAAAGCTGGAATTACGGATGAAAATATTGATATTTACACACCACAAGAATTGTGTAAAATACTAAAAGTTGACGCCATTATTAGTGGTTCGTTAACTTCGCGTTTGTTACTCTCTAAAGAAGTAGACACTTCTTTTGACTTGATTACCTTCTTAAAAGGAAAGTCCGATTATGGAAAAATCATTATTAAGTTAAGTGATAAAAATACAGGAAAACTGTTATGGCGTTATGAAAAAACAATCAATCGTAAATCTGGAAAAAACACTTCCGTAATTATTGCAAAGATGATGCGAAAAGCCAGTAGAAAGTTCCCGTATGAAGAAAAACAATAGTTATCTTCGAACTATGTAAAAGCAAAACAACAGAAACTTAGGAATGCTTGAGTAAAATAGATTATCAAGATTACAACATAAAAAAAAGCGAGTTCTAAATATTGAACTCGCTTTTTGTATATTAAATTTTTACTTCCATTATGAATTTGCGTATTCGTGTAACACTTGAATTAAATAATCTATTTCTTCTTTGGTATTGAATTTTGAGAAAGAGAAACGTAATGATGGTTTTTCTAAATCTTCATTACTTAAAATAGCGCGCAATACATGCGAACCTTTACTACTTCCTGATTGGCAAGCACTTCCTTTAGAACATGCAATTCCTTTTAAATCCATATGAAATAAAAGCATTAACGCCTTTTGTTGGTCAAATGGTAAACATACATTTACTAAGGTATACGTACTTTTAGTCGTTTCGTGACAGTTTCCGTTGAATTTTACGTCTGGCATTACTCTTTTCAATTCTGCCATAAAGTAGGTTTTCAAACCTTCTACATACGTTTTTTCTTCTTCTAAATTATCATAAGCAAGTTTGAAAGCTTCTTCCAAACCAACAACATTGTGTACAGCTTCGGTTCCTGCTCTAAATCCTCGTTCTTGCGATCCTCCAAAAATTAGCGGTTTTAAACCAGAATCTTTTCTGATAAAAGCAAAACCAATTCCTTTTGGTCCATGAAATTTATGTGCCGCAGCTGCTAAGAAATCAACAGGTGTCTTTTGCAAATCCCAATCGAAATGCCCAATAGATTGCACTGTATCAGAATGAAACAACGCTCCATATTCTTTGCAAAGCGCTCCTACTCTATCAGCATCTAAAATATTTCCGATTTCGTTATTTACATGCATTAAGCTGACTAATTTTTTAGAATTATCAGCTTTTAGCAACGCTTCTAAATCATCATAATCTGGCGTTCCGCACGATTGTAGTTTTACATATGTAACTTTAATATCACTTTCTACGCGCAATTGTTCCACCGTATGTAAAACGGCGTGATGCTCAATGGGCGATGTAATTATGGTGGTAACACCTAAATCACGTACCGAACAACGCAATGCCATATTATCTGCTTCAGTTCCTCCTGAAGTAAAAATAATTTCTTGAGGAGAAGCATTTAAATACCTAGCAATGGTTTTGCGTGCAGTTTCTATTAATGTTTTTGAAGAGCGACCGTAACTATGTGTTGAAGACGGATTTCCGTAATTCTCTTCTAAGGCTATCTTAATGCGATCTACAACTTCTGGTCGAATTTGTGTTGTAGCTGCACTATCAAAATATACATTCTTCATTCGTTATGTTTAATAAATAGGGTTGGTTGAAATAAAGATGAACAAAAATAGTTTAAATAAAATTATTTACAATAAGTTTCGTTATAAATAGAGTTTTCTTATACTTTTGCCTTTATATTTATACAAATTTTTATAATAGTACTTTTCATGAAAAATTTATGGTTCCTTTTTGCCCTAGTATTTGTTTTTGGTTGTGATGATGGAGATTTACCTTTGGAAGAAATCGACTTTGAAAGTACTGCCAGTGTTGCTGGTTGTACTCCAGTACCTGCTGGTGTTACATTATTATTTAGAATAGATGGTGCTGAAGCGTTGATTTTAGAAGTACCAAATACACTTTTTATCAATACAGTTACTGATGAAGGTATTCCAAGAGAACTCGATTTGTCTGTAAGTGGAAGTGCATATTATAGAGGATTTAACACAACTATATCTAGTGATTATTTTTGTAGTGAATTGCCACCTTCAGATATTCAAGTAAATTTAGAGTATACAGCGAATAATGGAATCGTTAAAGTAGTTACTACTGAAGTACCTGATACTGTTGATCCAACTATTATAGTAAGTTATCAGCATGTTATTACCTTTGAGAATATTGTATTTTCAAATAATGAAGGAAATAGCATCACTTATGATACATTTGATTACGGTTCTATTACAACAGTTGCTGAGTAATTGATTTTAAGGAAAATAACCGATCCTAAATTACTGACGTAGAATTATAGAATCAATTTTTCGGGTTTTGATAAATGTAAACTTCTGTTGCACCTAATCCGTATTTCTGATAATTAGCATCATAATATTTTACATTGTCGTATCTTCTGAACAAATAGGCTAATTCTTCTTTCAATACACCAGCTCCAACTCCGTGAATAAAAACTACTTTAGGAATTCGTTTACGAATGGCAAATTCTAATTGACGCTTAGCAGTATCTGTTTGTAGGGTAAGCATATCAAAATTACTCATGCCTTTAGCTGACTTTGTCAATTGATGAATATGTAAGTCTACTTCTAAAATTATTTCAGAGCGTTCTTTTCTTGACGACTTTTCTAGAATGCGTTTTGGCTTTTTTGCAGCCTCTTTTTCTTGAATAGCAGTATGAATTTTTTGGTATGATAAATCACGGCTAATTTCATCAATATTTACTTTTACCAATTCAGACGCTTCAAATGTAATAGGAAAACCTTCATTTGTTTCCACCATAATTATCTTCCCACTAATGGATTTTACAACTCCACTAATGACATCATCAATTGCCTCTACCTTATCTCCTACTTCAAAATTCATGATTATTGTATGCTACTATTATTACTTACTCTTCTTCTTCTTCTTCTTCTTCTTGCTGAGAATATTTTTCTCTATTAAAGTATTCTTCGTTATCGTACTTTTTTTGCTTGTTAGATGTTTGCATCGAAGTTACTTTGTACAATCCAAACATTGTCATCACTAATGCAATAATTGTAAGCACAAGTTGTGTTTCTCCTTGAATTGCGTCTATAAAAAGTAAGATCCCAACTCCGAAAAAGACAAGAAAAAAATAAACAGCTGTTTTATATTTAGAATTCACTCCATGCAATTTTTAGACTCCAAAAATAATATTTTCTTTTCAAGCAACGCTTTCATTTTGGGAATGATACACAAAATCGCATTCAAATTTTAGACTTTTTTTCAAAAAAAACATCTTTTTCCGTAACGTTCTATAAAAAATCAATACTGATGATACATTAAATATAGAATAAAGTATTTTCTATATTTGTAAAAACCAACCATTAAAATGCATAGCGCACTCATTTTTTTAATACAACTTGATGATTATATGCTTCCATGTGTTTCTAAAAAATATTTAGGAATTGATTGCTTTGGTTGTGGCTTACAACGTTCATTATCATTAATTACACAAGGAGAGTTTATTGAAGCTTTCAAAATGTATCCAGCAATTTATACGCTTATTTTATTTTTCGCTCTTGTTGGTATCAATATCTTTTATAAATTTAGGAATTCTCAAAAACTGATTAACTTTTTAGGAATTACAACTGTCATTATTATCATAATTAATTTCTTTGTCAAAAAATTATATTAAATTTAAATAATCAAACTACAATCACATGAAAAAACAACTCAATCCAACATTAGTATATGTCCTATCTGTAATTGGATTTCTTTGCTGCTGCTTTAGCGGACTTGGATTTCTACTTTCTGGACCAGCTTATTTTATAGCTGATAATAAAATAAAAGGTGCTACTGCAAATCCAGATGAATACGAAGGAAATTTAAACAACATGAATACTGCTAAAATTATAGCTTTAGTAGTTACTATCATTAACGTTTTATATTTCTTATACGCTATTTACATTTTGTCAACTGGTGGATGGGAACTACAACAACAGCAATGGCAAGAATTAATGGAACAAATAAACAATCAATAAGAATTAGATTCTTCTATATACAAAAAGCGGATGTACATTGTACATCCGCTTTTTTAGTATGTTTATTTTTAATAGTATTTAGATTCCTGCTGCTCCTGCTATAATTGCAAAAACAAAAACTAAAGCATACAATCCTACTAGTGATAATACTAGAATTCCTATGAATTTGTAATGTGATTTTAAGCTTGAAAAAGCTCTTGTTAAACCATCTGTACTTTTTTCTAACAATGCTGATTTCATTCTTCGTGAAAAACGATATAAATACATTACTGGAAAAAAATACAATACTGCCAGCACAAAGTATACAATAGCAACAAATTCTACAGACATTCCGCTCGCTACTAGAGGGCTTACATTTTCGTTCAATGCAGCATACATCACAATAAAGAAAATAGCGATTAATAAAAATAATCCTATAAGAATAAATCCTAGAATTGATAAAATAAACGTCCATTTTGCAGTTTCGCGTAAAAACTTTTTGGACTGTTCATTTAATCGTAATTCAAAATTATCAAATACTGAACTATCTTCTTTTTTTAATGGCACTATTCAAATTCTTTAAGTGTTTTTATAATAATTGCTACACAATCTAATAATTGCTCTTCAGTCATTACTAATGGTGGTGCAAAACGAATAATGTTTCCATGTGTTGGTTTTGCTAATAACCCATTATTCTTTAGCGCCATACAAATATTCCAAGCTGTATCACTTTCTTCATCGTCATTGATCACAATTGCGTTCAACAATCCTTTTCCTCTGACAAGGTTTACGATACCACTTGTTTCAATATATTTGTTTAATTCGCTTCTAAAAAGTTTTCCTAATCTTTCAGCATTTTCAGCCAATCCTTCTTCTTTAACAACTTCCAAAGCTGCCATTGCAACTGCTGCTGCAACAGGGTTTCCTCCAAAAGTTGATCCGTGATTTCCTGGGCGAATTACACCCATAATATGATCATCTGCTAATACTGCTGATACAGGATATGCACCTCCAGATATTGCTTTTCCTAAGATTAAGATATCTGGTTTTACATTTTCATGATCAACCGCTAATAATTTTCCAGTACGTGCAATTCCTGTTTGTACTTCGTCAGCAATAAACAATACATTGTGTTTTTCACATAATGCTTTCGCTTTCGCTAGATATCCTTCAGATGGAACATATACTCCAGCTTCTCCTTGAATAGGTTCTGCCATAAATCCGGCTACGTTTGGATTACTTTTTAACGTTTCTTCTAACGCTTCAAGATTATCATACGCGATTTTGATAAATCCGCTTGTGTATGGGCCAAAGTTTTTACGTGCTACAGGATCATTTGAAAATGAAATAATCGTCGTAGTTCTTCCATGAAAGTTGTTTTCGCAAACGACAATTTCAGCTTCGTTTTCTGCGATTCCTTTTTTCTCGTATGCCCATTTTCTACAGATTTTCAAGGCTGTTTCTACAGCTTCCGCTCCTGTATTCATTGGTAATAATTTATCGAAATTGAAATATTCCGATGCAAATTTCTCATAACGACCCAAGATGTCATTATAAAACGCACGAGACGTTAATGTAAGTGTTTGTGCTTGAGACACCATCGCATTTACAATTTTTGGATGACAATGTCCTTGGTTTACAGCTGAGTATGCAGAAAGAAAATCGTAATACTTTACGCCTTCTACGTCCCAAACATGTACGCCTTCTCCTCTATTCAAAACCACTGGAAGTGGATGATAGTTGTGCGCTCCATACTTGTCTTCTAATTCAATTGCTTGCTGAGATGTTAATTGTTCTAAAACAGCCATTTTAATAAAGTTTTAAATGATACATAAAATAACCATTCCTACTCTACCTTTATCCTTTCGAGGAATCGAAAATTCAGCGTGGGAGAGAAATCATCCCTAGAGAGTTGCAAATTACTAAAATATTAGCTTTAATTTAACATCTTATTCAGATATTTTAGAAGCTAAAGAGGATATTTGTAACTCCAAGCGTTTCATTTCTCGTAAAATTGCACGTTTGTCCATTTGCATCCATGCATATATTTTTATCATCGCATTTATCATTAAACAGATAACAATTCCCATGCCCCATTTTAGCATTTCATTGGTTTCTTCTACACTAAAAAATTGTACCAAACAATAAATGAATACGCCAAAGGCTATTAAATTTACAATATTCATTATCACAGCTAACCAACCTAATTTTCCTTGAAAAATACTTTTAAACATTCCCCACAAACCTTGCTCATCTAATTCGTCATAAAACTTTGACTCTTCTTCTGTTAATGTTTCTTTTATTAACTTATCTATGTCTTCCATTGTGCTCATAATTTCTATTTTTTTAATTGCTTTTTTAATTGTTCTCTTGCGTGATACAAGCGTGATTTTACAGTTCCGACTGATATTCCTAAAATGCTTGAAATCTTTTTTAAAGAATAATCGTCTACATAAAACAAGCGTATTATTTGTTGTTGACTTATAGATAATTGTATAATTGCTTGTTTTAATTGTTGCTTTGTCAAATTTGTATCTATTGACGGAAGATCACGAATAGATTTTGTAACTGTATAATCGTTTTGCTGTTGTTGTTTCTTTGCTATTGCCCGTGTCCAATCAATTGATTTTCTGTGAACAATTCGTAATGCCCAACTTTTAAAACGCTCAGGGTTTTGTAAACTTTCCACTTTATCTATAATGAGTTTCCAACTATCTTGTGCAATATCTTTGGCAACTTCTGCATCTTTTACAATCCAATAAGCGTGATTACAGAATATTTTGTGAAAACGCTTTACCAATATTGCGAATGCTTTTTTATCACCTGCTTTGTATTGACCAACAAGAATTCCATCTGATATGTGATTTTTTTCATGCATAAAAACTTCCGTCTATACTACAGACGTGAGAAAATTGAAAAGGTTCATTTTATTAGAAAATTTTATCCTTTTTTAAAGATACGAGAATGTATTTTAGATTTACGAGTTATGATTTTTTGATTCTATTTTTTTCTAGAAACACAACCATACACCTATATTAATCAATATAATAACATGTAAACACTCAACATAATAAAACACAAAAAACCGCTTCACTATGACAAATGAAACGGTTTTTTTTCGAAAAAATTAAATAATTAATATCTCATCATATCACGAGATTTAATTCAACTAACAATTTTGAATGCGTACTGCGTACTTTTCAAAACTAAGTTTTATTAAAACTGAGCTACTTCAGTACTATCTTTCATAGCAACTGTACTTGATGCGCCTGCCGTCACTGTGTTTTGAACTGCATCAAAGTAGGTTGTCCCAACAAAACCTTGATGTTTTACAGCGTTAAAACCATCTTTTTGTAATGCAAATTCGCGTTCTTGTAATTCAGAATACCCAGCCATTCCTCTTTCTTTATATGCTTTTGACAATTCAAACATACTTGTGTTTAACGCATGAAAACCTGCTAACGTAATGAATTGAAATTTATAACCCATAGCTGCTAATTCTTCTCTAAAAGTTTCCATTTCGGCCACGCTTAATTTTGCTGCCCAATTGAATGAAGGTGAACAGTTATACGCTAACATTTTCCCTGGATATTGTGCATGAATTGCTTCTGCAAATTCACGTGCATAATCTAAATCAGGGTTTGAAGTTTCCATCCAAACTAAGTCAGCATATGGAGCATAACTTAATCCACGTGCAATTCCTTGCTTGATTCCGTTGTTTACATGAAAGAAACCTTCATGTGTACGCTCACCTGTTATAAATTCGGCATCTCTTGCATCAATATCACTTGTCAATAAGTTAGCTGCATCTGCATCTGTACGAGCAATGATTAAGGTTGGAACACCCATAACATCAGTTGCCAAACGCGCTGCTACTAATTTATTGATCGCTTCTTGCGTTGGCACTAAGACTTTCCCTCCTAAATGTCCACATTTTTTTGCTGAACTCAATTGATCTTCAAAATGGACTCCTGATGCGCCAGCTTCAATCATAGCTTTCATTAATTCAAATGCATTTAAATTTCCTCCAAAACCAGCTTCTGCATCCGCAACAATCGGCACTAAATAATCAAGTTTGTTTTCAGCTTCGTTTACACACTGAATTTGATCGCGACGCAATAATGCATTGTTGATACGCTTTACCACTTGCGGAACACTATTCGCAGGATATAACGACTGATCAGGATACATTTCTCCTGCCAAATTTGCATCAGCAGCTACTTGCCATCCACTTAAATAAATAGCGCCCAAACCAGCTTCTACTTCTTGTACTGCTTGATTTCCTGTTAAAGCGCCCAAACCAGCAACAAAATCTTGATTGTTTAGTTTTCTCCATAGTTTTTCTGCGCCTAAACGTGCAATGCTATGATCTAATTTGTAAGAACCTTGCAATTTTACAACTTCGGCAGCTGTGTAAGGTCGTTCAATTCCTTTCCAACGTGCATTTGTTGTCCATTCTGTAATTAATGCTTGAATTCTGTCTTGAGTTTTCATAATTTTGTGATACGTTATTTTTATTAATAATTAGATCCTGTTGATTGTTGCCGCAATCGCAGGATTGTTTTTTATATGTGCAAATATGCAGGAAGCGTTAAGAACTCTTCAAATTCGGTTGCTGTAACTAACTTTTCAAAAAGTGATATTGCCAGTTTGAATTTAGTTTTAGGTAATTTGTCTTCACCAACTTCTGTGATGATTTTTTCAATTTCATCATCAAAAATTTCTCTAAACAATGCTTCTTTAAATTGTCGTCCATCTTCTAAAAACACTTCATTTTTTAACCATTGCCACACTTGCGTGCGTGATATTTCTGCAGTAGCGGCATCTTCCATTAAGTTATATAAAGCCACAGCTCCAAACCCACGTAACCATGCTTCAATGTATAAGATACCGACATTTATATTTTTACGAATTCCTTTTTCGGTAACCGTTCCATTTGGTAATGCTAACAAATCTTTTTCTGTGATTTGCACATCGTCTCTAGTGACATGTAATTGATTTGACGTAGGCATATGTTTATTGAATTCATTCATAGCAACTTCAACCAACGCTGGATGTGCTACCCAAGTGCCGTCGTGTCCATTTTTGACTTCGCGCTCTTTGTCTTTTCTAACTTTTTCTAATGCTTGTGCATTCGCGAAAGCGTTATTTTTAATAGGAATTTGTGCTGCCATTCCACCTATTGCTAAAATTCCACGTTTGTGGCAACGTTGAATTACCAATTTTGAATACGCGTCCATAAATGGTGTTGTCATTGTTACTTGATCTCTATTTGGAACTACAAAATTTTGATGATTTCTAAATTTCTTTATGTATGAGAAAATGTAATCCCAACGACCACAATTAAGACCAACAATATGATCTTTCAACTCAAAAATAATTTCGTCTAATTGAAAACTTGCTGTAATAGTTTCTACCAAAACTGTTGCTTTAAATGTTCCGTTTGGAACTCCTAAATACGCTTGTGCAAATTCGAATACTTCATTCCACCAACGTGCTTCTAAATAGTGTTCTAATTTTGGTAGATAGAAATAAGGTGCTGTATTATTTACCAACATTACTGTTGTGTTGTGCAATACATATAATCCAAAATCGACTAAACTTCCTGAAGTTTCTTCTCCTTCTATCAAAATGTGTCTCTCATTTAAATGCAAACCTCTTGGACGTACTAATAACACAGCTGTTTCATCTTCTAACTCGTATAATTTGTTCCTTTTTGTATCGTGAAGAGAAATCGTTTTTTGATTTGTATCTTTAAGATTTTGTTGTCCTTCAATCGTATTTTTCCAACTTGGCGAATTACTATCTTCCAAGTCTGCCATAAACGTTTTTGCGCCAGAATTCAATGCATTTATTATCATTTTGCGATCTACAGGACCTGTAATTTCCACACGTCTGTCTTGTAAATCATGAGGGATTTCACTCACTTTCCAATCACTTTCTCGTATATCTTTCGTCTCTCTTGGAAACTCTGGAAATTTACCTTTATCAAAAATGGTCTGTTGCATTTCTCGCCTTTCTAATAATTCTAATCGTTTGGCATTAAACTTTTCATGTAAAGCAATAATAAAGGTTAATGCTTCATCAGTTAAAATTTCTGGATAGTAATTTTTCACTTCGTTAGCGAACTGAACTTTAGACTGTTTTAAAACGATTTCTTCCATGATGTATAATTTTATGCAGCAATATTAAAACATTTTTTTCAATTTAGCGAACGTTCGCTAAATAAATTTTATTCGCTAAAAATGTTAAGTTCGCAAATTATGTTATATTTGTTGTTATGGAAGAAGAATACGTTAAACTTATTTTTGGTTTAAAACTCAAGCAAATACGTACAGAAAGGAAATTATCCTTATTCGGTTTGTCTAAATTATCTGGCTTGTCTAAATCATATTTGAACGAAATAGAGAAAGGAAAGAAATTTCCAAAAACAGATAAAATTGTATTGCTTTCAGAAAAGTTAGATGTTCCTTATGATCATTTGGTTTCTTTGAAACTGGATAAGAATTTGGCGCCTATTGGCGAAATTTTACAATCTAAAATACTAAAAGAGATTCCACTAGAACTATTTGGTATTCAAGAAAGTACTCTTATTGACATTGTTACCAATGCGCCTGTAAAAGTGAATGCTTTTATTAGTACAATTATTGAGATTGCACAACATTATAGCTTTAGCAGAGAGAGTTTTTATTTGGCTTCCGTACGTTCATTCCAAGAGGCGAATAATAATTATTTTGATGAGTTAGAACAAAGTGTTTTAGCCTTCTCAAAAACCTATCAAGTCGATTTAACAAAGAAAGTTTCTTCACAAGAACTCGAAGAAATTTTAATTGAAGAATTTTTATATACAATTAATGATGAAGAGCTGACAAAACATCAAGAGTTAGGAAATTTACGTTCTATTTTTGTTCCGAAAACGAAAACATTATTGCTCGCCAAGCATATTGATGATGCACAACGCACCTTTATTTATGCAAAAGAATTAGCCTATAATTTTCTAGATATTAAAGATCGATTGTATACATTTTCATGGATCAAGTTTGATAATTTTGATCAAGTTTTGAATAATTTTTATGCTTCGTATTTTGCTGGTGCGTTAATGATTCCGAGAGCTTCTTTGACAACTCAGTTAACCGAATTGTTTCAACAAAAAACTTTTCAAAAAGAAATTTATTTACAATTAATAGATAGTTTTAATGCTTCTCCTGAATCGTTTTATCAGCGTTTAACTAATATTCTTCCCAAAGATTTTAATATTCAGAATTTATTCTTTTTACGATTTACGCATAAAGCCACAACAGATAAGTTTCATTTGAAAAAAGAGTTGCATTTATCACATCAACATTCGCCACATGCCAATGAAATGAACGAACATTATTGCAGACGCTGGGTTTCGTTAAATGTGTTAGAAACAATTGCAAAAAGTGATCAAGGCCATGTGTTTGACATGCAGATTTCACATTATGTGGAAGATAATATGCGTTATTTGGTATTATCCTCTGCAACGAAAGACCCGTTTAAAAAGAATCATTACAGAAGTATTAGCGTTGGACTGCTTATAAATAAACAATTGAAACGAAAGATTTCTTTTTTAGAAGATTCTGCTATTCAAACCAAAGAAGTTGGTGTGACATGTGAACGTTGCGCTATTGCTGATTGTAGCGTTCGAAAAGCTTCTTCAAGCATTTTAGATAAACAAAATCGTTATAAAAATACGGAAACTGTTGTGGAAGATTTAATGCAGAAGTTTAGTTGATTTATCTCCACTACGCTCAATATGACAACTATTTATTATTTAATTAGTAGACGATGAATTAGGCTTTCTTTACAAGAACAATTAATAATTATTAAATTTTTGTTTGTACATCATAAGTTCAATCAGCACAAAGCTGAAAAAGACTCCTATAAAGATTAATATTGTTAAAAAATCTTCTGTAAATCTACTTGTTCTAACGAATTCTGATATATTTATAATTAAAGCTAAGCCTAAAAAAATTAACGCCATGAGTGAAAAGAAACCAAGTTTTACATGAAACTTTAGACTCTTTTCTATTTCAGGAAATGTTATAATTAATTTTGGTAAAAATCGTAACAAGGAAATTCTACGAATGCGCGTGATTGCAATTGTATCTTTTTCATATTTTCCATAAAAATCCTTGTCATTGGAAGTCATGTTAACCGTATTCATAATGCTTAACATTTTTGATGTTTTTAAAGTTTTGGCTTCCAAAGTAGTTTTGAATACTGCTGGTTTTTTAGTGGAATGAATTTCGCTTTTGAAGATAGTGATCATTGAAAAATCTTTATCGCATTATATTTCTTTAAAAATAGTCCAAAGATTGTTTTCATGCAATGATTTTATAAAACAATCATTCGGGCATCTATAATAAATGGTGAAAATTAGTCTTTTGTATTATTTCATTGAGTAAACACCTAAGATTTAATAACCATTCACAAAAACTTTTCACACTTTTTTAAATATTGCCCACATAAATTATATATATATTTACCGCTATTGTTATTTTTGCCGCATGGGAAGAAAGAATCGTAAGAAAGTGTTTGAACAAGTTGAAGTGGTAGATACTGCTACAAAAGGGAAAACAGTCGCTAAAACTGAAGATGGAAATGTGATATTTTTACCAAATGCCGTTCCCGGTGATGTGGTAGATATTCAAACATATAAAAAACGAAAAGCGTTTTACGAAGGGAAAGTTATACACTTTCATTCGTATTCTGATAAACGTACCGAACCTGTTTGTGAACATTTTGGAACTTGTGGTGGTTGCAAGTGGCAACATATGGAATATAAACACCAATTGTTTTACAAGCAGAAAGAAGTGTTGAATAATTTAACACGTATTGGGAAAGTTGAATTACCTGAGTTAACACCAATTTTAGGAAGTGCCGAACAGTATTTTTACAGAAATAAAATGGAGTTCTCGTTTTCGGATAGTCGTTGGTTAACACAAGAAGAAGTAGATTCTGGTGAAGATTTAGGTGATAGAAATGCACTAGGATTTCATATCCCAGGCATGTGGGACAAGATTTTAGATGTAAAGAAATGTCACTTACAAGCTGATCCATCAAATGCAATCAGAAATGCAATTAAAGAATTTGCTACAACATACGACATTGCTTTCTTTAATACAAGAAACCAAAGAGGATTATTACGAACATTGATGATTCGTACGTCTTCTATCGGTGAAGTAATGGTATTGGTACAATTCTACAAAGAAGACATTGCAAAGCGTGAGTTACTTTTAAATTATATAAAAGAAACATTCCCTGAAATTACAGCGTTATTGTATGTAATTAATGGAAAAGGAAATGACACTATTTACGATCAGGAAGTAATCTGTTTTAACGGGCGTGATCATATTTTTGAAGAAATGGAAGGTTTGAAGTTTAAGATTAATGCCAAATCATTCTATCAAACAAATTCTGATCAAGCACATGAATTGTATAAAATCACGCGTGACTTTGCTGGTTTAGTTGGTGATGAATTGGTATATGATTTGTATACAGGAACAGGTACTATTGCACAATTTGTATCGAAAAAAGCGAAAAAAGTAGTGGGTGTAGAATCGGTTCCTGAAGCTATTGAAGCTGCTAAAGAAAATGCTGCATTTAATAATATTACAAATACAGAATTCTTTGTTGGAGATATGAAAAAGGTTTTTAATACTGAATTCATTGAAGCTCATGGAACACCAGATATTATTATTACTGATCCACCACGTGACGGAATGCATGCAGATGTAGTGCAACAAATTTTAAACATTGCACCTAAAAAAGTAGTCTACGTAAGTTGCAACAGTGCTACACAAGCGCGCGATTTAGCTTTGATGGACGAAACATATAAAGTAACCAAAGTACAAGCCGTTGATATGTTTCCACAAACACATCATATTGAAAATGTTGTACTTTTAGAAAAGAGAAATTAAATAATATGAAAAAACTATCGTATATAGGAGTTATCTGCTTAGTTATTGCAACAGCTGTTTTCTCCTTTTCATGTGAGAAAGATGATATTTGTGCAGAAGGAACGCTTACGACTCCAAGATTAGTGATTGATTTTTTTGATGCAGATATTATGATCGCTACAGGAGAAGATGTTGCAAAAAATGTAACGAACTTATTTGTAGAAGCATTAAATCCAAACTTAGATCCCAATACTGCATCTCCAATTCAGGATAATGCTGATACTGTAAATACGATATCTATTCCATTACATACACAAGAAAACACTACAGTATATCGTTTCTTCTCTGGATATGAAACAGATAGTGACGGAAATATTACTGCTGGAAATTCAGACCTCATCACATTTAACTATGAAACTTCTGAAATTTTTCTTTCTAGAGCTTGTGGTTATGCTACAAATTATAGATTAGATGATGCTGGAACTGGCGTTGTTGTTACCACTGATTCAGACAATTGGATCAATACAACAACAGGAATAGCCATTACACAATTTACTATTCAAAATGAAACTATAGCGCATGTTAAAATATATCACTAGTATACTCGCATTCTTGGTATTTAGCATAAGCTTTGCACAAGAAAACTCAGAAGAAACAACTACTGAAAAAGAAGCTACAGAAGTTGTAAAAGATACTCTATCTCCCAATAAAGATAATTACGGATTACGTATTGGATTAGATTTAAGTAGACCAATTCGAGTGTTACTTGAAAAAGATTACCAAGGTTTTGAAGTCGTAGGAGATTTTAGAATTACCAAAAAGTTTTATTTAGCTGCCGAATTAGGGAATGAAAAGAAAACAGTTGATGAAGATCAACTAAACTTTACTACAGAAGGAAGCTATTTAAAAGTAGGATTCGATTTTAATGCCTATGAAAACTGGTTTGGAATGGAAAATTCCATCTTTGTTGGTTTGCGTTATGGATACAGTACACATAAGCAAACTTTAAACAGCTATCGTATCTACATAAACGATACACATTTAGAAAATCCTGACAATTTAGAATTTGCACCAGGCACAGAGTTTTCTAGCTTAAATGCACATTGGATTGAAGCTGTTGCTGGAATAAAAGTAGAATTATATAAAAACATATATTTAGGGTTTAGCGTTCGTTTAAATCGACTCTTAAGTACGAAAGAACCTGATAACTTTCAAAACTTATTCATTCCTGGATTTAACAAAGTAACAACCGACAGTAATGTTGGTGCTGGTTTTAATTATACCATAAGTTACTCCATTCCTATCTACAAAAAAGCAAAGAAAAAGAAAGAAGAAGTTGAAGATTCTGAGCAAGAATAAGTCAATATGCTAGATCCCTGCTATTAAAACATTCAAAATAAACACCTAAGAAATATTAAAAAGTCATCTTTAAACAAGATGACTTTTTTAGTATTTATTTAACATATATCTAGCATTTATAAAGCATTGTCACACTAGTATTTTTAGTATCTTCAACTTCTATTTCTGAACTCAATCAAAAAATTAACCATTTACATACCAATGAAACCTTTCCAACCAACCACCAACTTCCTTTTAGGAATTTTATTTCTATTCTTTACAAGTACAATTACTGCTCAGAATGTAAAAGACACACGCTTAATGTCCAATCCTGCCATTAGTAAAAACAAAATTGCTTTTATCTATGCAGAGGATTTATGGGTTGCCAACAGAGATGGTTCTAACCCTATCAGACTTACTATTGACGAAGGCATAGAATCAAATCCTATCTTCTCACCTGACGGATCTAAAATTGCTTTCAGTGCAGAATATGATGGAAATATAGATGTGTTTATTATAGATGTAAATGGCGGTGTTCCAAAACGCCTTACTTGGCATCCATATGCAGATTTAGTGAGAAGCTTTGACGAAACCGGAAAAAATATTCTCTTCGCTTCTAGAAGACACAGTCATGTATATCATTACAGACAATTGTACACCATAAGTATTGATGGTGGACCAGTTACAAAGTTACCTCTACCTACCGCACATAGCGCATCGTATTCGCCAGATGCGAAATATATAGCATATACACCTTTTGGAAGTGCGCATACGCAATGGAAAAACTATCGTGGTGGACGACAAGGAAAGATTTGGATTTATGATGTAAAAACACATGAAGTAGACGAAATTCCAAAACCAGCTACAGGAAGTAACGATACAAATCCGCAATGGATTAGAAACACAGTATACTTCCGATCGGATCGTAATGGAGAATTCAATATCTATTCGTACGATATGGATTCTAAACAAGTAACACAACATACATTTTATAAAGACTTTCCTGTATTGGCAATTTCATCAGATAATAACGAATTAATCTATGAACAAGCAGGATATTTACATACGTATAATCCTGCTGTAAAGCAGAAAACAAAACTTACTATCGGTATTGCAACTGATTTACTAGAATTACGTCCACGTTTTGTTTCTGGAAATCAATACATACGATCGGTCGGTATTTCTCCTTCTGGAAAACGACTTGTAATGGATTTTAGAGGTGAAATTGTTACGGTTCCTGTAAAAAAAGGAGATGTTAATAATATTTCACAAACAGCTGGCGTACACGAAAAAGACCCACAATGGTCTCCTAATGGGAAACATATTGCTTATTTTTCAGATGCTTCTGGAGAATATGAATTACATATAAAAAACATACAAGACAATAGCGTTGAAAAAATTTCAATCAAAGGAAATGGCTTTTACGCACATATAAATTGGTCGCCTGATAGTAAAAAAATATGCTATACAGATAATAGTAAAAGCATTTACATAGTAGATGTTGCATCTAAAAAAAGCACTAAAATAGCTTCTGATGTTTTATACGGAATTGGTGCATTTAGAGACATTTTTGGTTCTTGGTCGCACGATTCAAAATGGGTTACATATACGCAAATCACAGAAACATACTATCAAAAAGCGTTTGTATATTCAGTAGATGAAAACAAATCATTTGCTATTTCTGATGGATTATCTAATATCTCCGAAGTTGTTTTTGATCCAAGTGGAAAATACATTTACTTAACCGCTTCAACGGATGCAGGTCCATTATTAAATTGGTTTGACCTTTCTAGTCAAGATATGGAATCTTCCAATACAATTTACCTCATTACCCTACAAAAAGAGACCATTTCGCCATTAGCGAAAAAGAATGACGAAGAAGTAATTGAAGTTGCAGAAAAAAAGGATTCATCAGCTAAAGAAGAAGAAGAAACTGCGTTAAAAATTGATTGGGATGGAATTGAGCATAGAATCATAGCACTTCCTATTCGCTCAGGAAACTATTCCAACTTACAAATTGCCAACGAAGGTGAACTATTTTACTTATCAAGAAATCCGAATTCAAGTTTCTTTGCTGCGCAACCTATTTATAAATTTAGCTTAAAAGATCAAAAAGCAGAAGAAATTACACAAGCGAGTAGTTTTGAATTTTCTAGTGACGGAAAACAAATGTTGTATTATAAAAACGGTGATTATGGTGTAACTGCCATAGGTTCAAAAACTGACAATTCGGTAAATACCACTTCCATTCAGGTAAAAATTGATCCTGTAAAAGAATGGAATAACATTTTTGAAGAAGCTTGGCGCGTAAATCGTGATTACTTCTACGATCCTGGGATGCACGGAATCAACTGGAAATCGATGAAAAAGAAATACAAACCATTTCTTGCCCATGTAACTAACAGAAGTGATTTATACAGAATGATGCAATGGATGTTTAGTGAACTTGGTGTTGGACATCATCGATTTGCAGATACAGGAGACCGACTAAACTCTGCTCCATATATTGGTGGTGGTTTGCTTGGCGCAGATTATAAAGTAAATAATAATCGTTATCAATTTTCAAAAATATATGGAGGCCTTAACTGGAATCCAAACTTACGCTCTCCGTTAACAGAACCTGGAGTAAATGTTACTGTTGGTGATTATTTACTTTCTGTAAATGGTAAAAACGTAACTGCTAATCAAAACTTATATGCTTTCTTTGAAAATACTGCTGGTAAAATTGTTACGCTTGAAGTTAGCGCTAAAGCAGATGGTACAAATCGTAGAACTGTGAAAGTTGTGCCTATTTATGGAGAAATACAACTTAGAAATCGTGCTTGGGTAGAAAACAATATCAAAAAAGTAGATGAAGCTACTAATGGGCAAGTTGCATATGTATACGTTCCTAATACTGCTGGACAAGGTCATGAATATTTCAAACGTTACTTCTTCCCACAGACAAATAAAAAAGCAGTCATTATTGACGAACGTTTTAATGGTGGAGGATTACTAGCAGATTATTATTTAGATATTTTACAAAGATCAAAAATGTCTGGTTGGAACTTTAGATATGGTAAAGATTTACGAACGCCTAGCGCTTCTATTGACGGACCAAAAGTAATGCTCGTAAATGAAGGTGCTGGTTCTGGCGGCGATTATCTTCCTTGGGCTTTTAAAAGGCAAAACATGGGAACTATTGTTGGAAAACGTACTTGGGGCGGATTGGTCGGTATTTTAGGATATCCAGAATTCATAGATGGTGGCGTTGTAACTGCTCCAAATATTGCCTTTTGGGATGAAAATGGATATACTGTAGAAAACGAAGGTGTCGCACCAGATGTTGAAGTAGATCAATTGCCTAAATTAGTTATTCAAGGACGCGATCCACAATTAGAGAAAGCAATTGAAATTGCTTTAAAGCAACTAAAGGAAAATCCAAAAGTATATCCTAAACGACCAGCGTATCCTATAAGAGCACGTAAAGAACAAAATAAATTCTAATCGCAGAAAAACATATTTATTTATGACGATTCACGAAAAAGCACGTGTATACGCTTCAGAAAAACATCGCGATGCAAATCATATGTATGATCAATATCCGTATGAATTTCATTTGCAAATGGTTGTCAATGCTGCAAATCAATTTCTATATTTAATTCCAGAAGAAGCACAGCAAAATGTGTTAGCAGGTTGTTGGGTTCACGATGTTATTGAAGATGCACGTGAAACTTATAATGATGTAAAAAAAGCATTAAATGAAGATATTGCAGAGTTAGCTTATGCATTAACCAATGACAAAGGAAAAACACGAAGTGAACGCGCTGGGGACAAATACTATGAAGGTATCAGAAATACACCTTACGCTATCTTTATAAAACTATGCGATCGTATTGCCAATGTAACACATTCTAAAAATACAAGTAGTAGAATGTTAGCTGTATACAGAAAAGAAAATCCTGCGTTTGTTGAAAAGTTACATGATGATAAGTATATGGATGTAATTCAATATTTGGAAAATTTATTAAAAGAATGAATCTGATCGATTTTATCATTGGTGCTTTAATTGCGAATGCAATACCTCATCTAATTTTTGGACTTACTAAAACTCATTTCCTCGGAATGTTTGGCTATACTTCAAAAGGAAATATAAGTTATGCTGTGCTGCAATTTATAATAGCGATAAGTATATTTTGTTATAATTATGAATATTCAAAATTCTTAGAAAATGGTTATTTAATAGGCGCAGTTACGGTACTAGTGTTGTATTTCATTTTTGGAAATATTTTAGTTAAGTTTTACGGAAAAAGAGATAAAACAACAAACAATTAATATTTGAATAAAGATAAAAACATTGATTGAGGAAATAGAAAGTATTGACTTTTCAAGAAGCAGCAAAAATCTTACTAAAGGATTGAATACTGCATTTGATATCATTTCCTCAAAAACGGAACAAAATCATACGTTATTACTTAAAGATGATTTTGAATTATTCAAATCCAAAGGAAAATATCATGTTCTAAAAACATTTGCTGGAGGAATTATTTTTCTTAGAGAACCTGAAATAATTGTAGGTATTAAAATTAATTTTAAAACCAATACTAATACTGCTTTAGTTAAGGTTGAATATGGTGCTACAAACAGGAATAGCAGAAATATTAAATATAAACCTAATACAGGTAAGTTTGAAAGTATACAATGGAATTTATTTAGAGTATTCCCAAACTTCAACAAGTATAATAAAGAAGTAAAGATCGCATTAATAGCACTTATAAGTAGATATGTAAAAACAATCTGCGAAGACCTAAATCAAAATAGTTGGTTCATGAAATATGAAAAAGATTTTTATTTAGAATGTTTTCTGGATACTGAATTAGAAATTAAATTACTCATAAAGAAAAAACTACAAATCCCTCTAAAATAAACTAAACATGTAACATTCCAGTTTCTATGTACACTCATATAAAGACAATCATTCATTTGTACATATAACTAAACTAGTCACATGAAAAATAGCAAAAAATACAGTTTTATTATAGGAATTATTGCAGTATTCATATTTGGATATTTTATTGCTGATCATTTTTTATATAATGGTGTTAAAGCAAAAGCTATACATAAAAATGGTTTTCAAGGAAACTATTATGCTAAAAATGATACGCAATCGCAACCAACAGTTATACTAATTGGTGGTGGACAATGGGGCGATTATTGGGCAGAACAAATTTCAAAAAAAGGGTATGCAAGCCTATCATTACCCTATACACGAAGAGAAGGTTTACCCAAATTAGCTGAAGAAATCAATCTTGAATATTTTGAAAAAGCATTCAAATGGCTTTCAAAACAATCAGCTGTAAATTCGGACAAAATTGTAGTAATGGGCGCTTCAAGAAATGCAGAATTAGCGTTGGTACTTGCTACTACATTTCCGGAATATATTCATGGTGTTGTAGCATATGCACCAAGTGCTGTAAGTTGGTCAAATACCGTGCTCCCGTACAGTGCTAATACAATAAAACCAAGTTGGAAATACAAAGGAATAGCTATTCCCTATGTACCAATGAATAAAATTCAGGGAAACAATACTGCAAAAATTCAAACATTACCATATTGGGAAAATGGTTTAACTAAAACAAACAAAGTAGCAAAAGCAATTATTAAGATTGAAAATAGTAAAGGTCCCATTTTGTTGTTTTCTGGTTTAGATGATCAAGTTTGGCCAGCGGCAACCATGGCTGATATGTTAGCTGAAAGAATTAAAACAGCTAATTTTAAGTATGACTTTAAAAACATACAATATGATAATGCAGGTCATTTAATTTCTACACATCCTGATATCAATTCAAGTATCACAACTGGAAACATGACTATTGATGGAAAGACTTACGAATTTGAATTTGGCGGAACCATAGAAGGTGATACCAAAGCAAAAAAAGATGCAAGAGATCAGTTGTTTTTGTTTTTAGAAAAATTAAAATAGCATTTATAAATATATACTACCTCACCATGGAACTATTGGCACAAAAGAACAAAGAACATACGTAGTTACACGCATTGTAAATATGTAAATTTTATCTTAATTTTAGAAAAGCTAATTAATAGCTTAAAATTGCCCAAAATCTAAAAAGGAAAAACATGAATACTTATGCTGGTCAACAACAACAACATAAAAATCAATCAGTTGCCAATACTGTTTCTCAAAAAAAGAGTGGAACGTCTCCTTTTCAGTTAATTGATAATAGACCTGAAGCTACAGTTCAAAGAAAACAACAAAAAATGGCTAACAACAGCCGTCACTCTAAGCATGTTGCTCAATTACATGCAACGGCATATGGATCAAGTAATTCTATTATAGGAGGAAATACAGTTATACAACTTGGCAAGAAAAAGGAGAAAACAAAAGAAGAGCGCGAAAAAGAGATGTTGGATAGATTAGATCGTGCTACAAAGAGACAAAAAGCACGAAAAAAGGGAACTAAGAGAGGACACGATGAAGCTAGAATTGATTATACCAATAGAAAAAAAGGAAAGAAAAGTCATGTAGATAATAGGGTAATTCATAAAACACCATTTGGTTCGATCAGGTTAGGAAGAGGAATGTACAGCACACAACCATATGCGAATTTGGATAAGAAAGAATGGCCCAACAGAAAGGCGTTACCAAAAACAAATTATGATGACATACATAAAAACATAACAAGCAGTGGAAAAGAGAAAGAAATCTTAGACGAAACAGGAACATATATGTCTAATGTACAACCTGTAAAACCTTCGAGCCTGAAACTATCTACAAAATCAAAAGCATCTGCATCTTTATTTAGCGGGCTGTTAACAGCTGCTGAGCCTCACAATGAACGAAATCCTGTGGGAGGAAAACCTGAAAGAGCCGCAATAAGATATGCGAAAAGAAAAGGAATGAAAAAGACCTTTAATCGGAAAAATGGAGCTTATGTTCCTACTTGGGCAAAAGATGGAGGCGCAAAAATGGGTGGAACTGGTGCCTGGAAGAAAATGCGCGCAAGGAAAATGACTATGCCGTTATCAACTATAGAAATGTTAGAAGATATGTCTGATTCAAGTGATGATGATACTGCACAATCGTCTAAGATGGTAAAACGAAAAATAAGGAAATCGACAAGAAAGAGAAGAAAAGTAAAAAGATATAACGGACTTAACAACCTAACAAAATAACGATTACCGCTATTTAAAAGACAACTAAAAATACTAGAAAACTGAAGTTTAAAACATCATAATTGGAGGCTTATAAATTACAATGTGTTATTTAAAACGAAGTAACCTCAACCATTGGAACTTTTATAGTATTCACACTATTCATATCTTTTTCAAATACAAGCAACTTTTTTACAGTGTCTATTGATTTTATAGTAATACCATATCTAAGTGTTTCATAATATCTTTTTGGCAAAATAAGCCCACTACTAGAAGAAGTATAATTGTATGTATATTTTTTTCTTGTGGATAAATCGCAGATAAAAAGTTTCTTTCTAGACAAAGTATTAAAATCTGAACTTGATTGTAACTCGTTTGAACTCACTTCAGAAATGATCAAGTATTTGCCTCTTGCATCTTTAAAATAATCTACTAAATAAGAATACTTTTTATCGAATTGATCTAGATCAACAATAACAGTTTCATTATATATAACTTGAGTTTCAGATACCGTAAATTCTTTTATCTTACCAAACTCTTCTTCTATATGATGTTGTTTTAGAAACTTCGCATTATGACATATAAACATTGGGAGAAATTCATATGTAGCTGATTCATGATGAGTCACCTGTGAAGAAATGCTTGTTTTTGTTGACACACAAGATATCAAAAGAAAACATGCACTTAAAAAAGCAAGATATATTTTACGAAACATCATACCTCTCTCCCATCACCAAATAAACTTTTCATCATTACTTTTTCTTTTCCTCCATTGTTTACGACTGCAAACTTAGGAGCAAGTACACTTGCAATTACTGCACAAAGTAAAGACAACCATAATCCACTTATCGGAATAATATATCCTAAAGTAAAACGAAATACTAAAAAGAGCGCCATAAACGCTACAAAATTAAATAGCAATGCTTTTGTTTTTGGTTTCATCTGTTGTCTATTTTAATCGTCTGTATTTTTCTTTTGAAACTTTGCTTTCTTACTTCCTGCGTACATTTCGTATTTTACCAAACGTGATTCTAACTTACCGTTAAATACTTTTATTTTACGTGATGGACGTAATCCTACAAATTTTAAGGCTTCTAAATTTGAAGTAATAAACCATGCATTTGTATTGGAATATCCTTGTTTTAAAGTGTCACCTATTTCAGCGTAAAATTGTTCCATATCAATATGTAAACGTTCACCGTATGGCGGATTGAACAAAATATGTAACTTTTCATCACCTTCTTTTTTTGTTTCAAAGAAGTTTTGCTGACGAATCTTTATATAATCACTCAAATTTGCGTTTCTAACATTGTCTTTTGCTTTCTGAACTGCAGATGGCGCCTTATCATATCCGTAAATATCATGGTGAAATTCGCGAATCTTTTTTAGTGCTGATTCTTCTATTTTTTCAAACAAATCAACATCCCAATCTTGCCACTTTTCAAAACCAAATTCTTTTCTATTGATATTTGGAGGAATGTTACATGCAATCATTGCTGCTTCAATAGCAATTGTTCCACTTCCGCACATAGGATCGAGCAAATCAGATTGTCCGTCCCAACCAGATAACATCACTAAACCTGCTGCTAGTACTTCATTAATTGGTGCAATATTCGTTGCCGTTTTATATCCACGTTTGTGTAGTGAACCACCAGAACTATCTAATGAAATACTACAATCATTGTTTTGAATGTGTACATGAATACGTAATGTTGGGAATTTAATATCTACATTCGGTCTTCTTCCTTCTGTATTACGAAACTTATCCGCAATTGCATCTTTTGTTTTTAAAGCAATAAATTGTGAATGTGTAAACTGTTCTGAAGCAACTGTAGCATCAATCGCAAAAGTATCATTATGCGTTAAATACTTATCCCAATGCATGTTATATACCTGATCGTATAAATCTTGTTCATTTTTAATTTTAAAATAGCGAATTGGTTTTAAAATCTTAATTGCCGTACGTAAGCATAAGTTTGCTTTGTACATAAACCCTTTGTCTCCTCTAAACGTAACGTTACGCGTTCCTTTTCGGATGTCCATCGCGCCTAATCTTTTTAGTTCGTCTTCGAGTAAATCTTCAAAACCATGTAAGGTTTTGGCAACCATTTTAAAATTATCTTGTCTCATTGTCTTCTAATCTGATTGCAAAAGTACGTTAATTTGATAATGTAGCAATAGAAGCGATTTGAAGATTTGATAATTGATCAATTTAAAAATATATTAATTCTCAAAAAAAAACAGCATGCTACATTACAACAAATAGTCATCTTATATTTTGTTTTCATCCAAGTTTATTATAGTTTTAAAAACTACGAAACCGATTCACATACATGCAGGATTTCAACTATTTATTTACGATTGTAAACATTTCAATATTCATCTCTTTATTTTTAGCGGTATTCCTCATTACTATATCTTCAAAAAATAAGCTTAGCAATTGTATTTAAAATCGGGAGATTCTATGAGACAATCGTCTATGCTATGTTATAATAGGGCAAAAAATTGGAGAATTATTATTTTATTAAATCATAGGAATTCAAAATTACGTAATGAAATGCTGAATGTTATCTATGATGTACTATTGAAGTAATATATGTTGTGTTATTTTACGAAACTAACAAAGCAAGCTTCGTTTTATATCATTAAAATAAATGTACAAATAGCTTCTTGAAGATGACAGCTAAAACTAAAAAAACAAGAAACACCAACGCTGCTATAATTTGAAAACGAGTATAATCACTCACAAAAGAAGTGAATGACTCCATAAAGCCTGAAAATTTATTTTTTCTTTTCATAGTGCATATTCTTATGAAATATAAGTGTTGAGAAAATTAGAAACGTTACAGGAATACTATTCAAAATACAATATTTAACTATATGGGCATTGTATCTGTGATAACAATAGGTTCGTACTTTTCTTTTTTGACAATATGAGTAAACTCTTGTAAAATACTTTGGAGTTGCTGAACAGACTGTATAGTTTCATTTTTAGTATTTATTTTTTTTGTGAATGAACTCGGGCTAAATTCAATATTACTATACTCATAATCCATTGCTTTTTGTACATATTCTTTCGTAGTTAAATGACTTGTACGTCCGTAAATAGTAAAGGTTGCTATTTTTGGCTTATTAATTTCTACATCAAATACTATTTGACATTCATTGATTTCGGCAATATGTGCATAATCTACTAAGCTATTATGATTAGATTTTATTACTTTATGTGTAAAACCAATTGTTTCTAGTGCAGAAAAAGGTTTTTTAGCTAATATTCTTTTTTTGTATCTCCTTTTGCGAAACCAATCAAAACTCCAAACAGAAATTATAAATAAAGGCAATATAATTAAAGTGAAACTATATATAATAAGCATCCACTTGCTCGTAATTTCAGCATAAAAGAAATATACATACAGAGAAAATAATCCAGAAAGAATACCGCTAATCCAAAAGAAGGCTTTTGTTAAAAATGATTTGTTTAGGGCTAAGAGTTCGTTCATACAGTTTCTTTGTATATATGTACTCAGAAGGTTTTGAATGTTACAATTTATTAATGACTTTGAATAGTTACTTTACAGTTTAGTTAAGTCTAATTTGAACTCTTCAATGTCTTTATAAATATTTTTAATGACGCTTTTACTTTTTCCCCAATCAAAAAGTTGTCCTTTTATCTTTGCGTCAACACGTACTTCAATTTCCTCTTCATTTTCTTTTAAAGAAACTACAACTTCTCCGCCAAAGGTTTTCATATCTGAAGGAATTTCTCCAATGAGTATCATTCCATTAACGGCTTGTTTGGCTTCAATTAAAGGATAATTGTTCTTTGCTAACGAACAAAGTATTTTTAGTAACATTTTCTGTATTACATCTGTGTAATGTACTGTTTTAGATTTCCCCGTTTTTACACCAAGTCTTTTATATATTGGAAGTGATACTTCTGCTACTTTTTTCAAGGAAACTCCAGTTAAAGGAGAAAATATAGTATCCATTTTATGAAGAAAATCATCTGCAGAAATACTTTTTTTAGATTGTGCTAAATAATGTTTAATGACATCTTGAACTTCCGAATTTTCTACCACTCGTTTCAAATCTTTTTCTTCCCACCAATTCTTAACAATTAATCCATCAATTTCACTTTTATGAAGTCCTTTAGTACCACACTCCGAACAGTATTTCCCTTTTATTTCTTCTTTGCATGCTGGGCAGTATACATCTTCCATAAAAAAACAGTTTTAAATTAGCCACAACGGGTTGGGTCAAAATTACTAAAAGAAAGTAAATCAAAAGGAGCTTATATGATTTGTTTTTATTTAATGCAAAAAGCGGGACATCTATATAAGAAATCCCGCTTTTAACATCTTTTATTAAATACTTACTATGTATCCCTATTAATTTGTTTGCTCAAGCCATGCCGTACCTGAAACATCACTAGTAACACCATCTAGTGTTACTGTGCCTGTTACAGATCCTACACCTTCGTATACGCCTCCGTCAAACACTTGATCAGGGAATAAAGTTTTCACTACAAATGAACCAAGACCTTCAACTTCAACAGATACTTCTGTAAAATACTCCTTACCTTCTATAGTTGTAGATTTGGTTGGTTTCAATTTTGTTGGAACAAAGAACGATCCACCTTCTGCACTTACTTGAACAGTAGCTACTCCTGAACTAGTTTCGTGTAGTACTGGTGTTTTCATTGAATAACTAGAAATCGTAATTCCGTTGTCCAATTGCATATCTTGTAAAATCCACTTCACTCCTTTTCCATGATTACCAAATTTTCCCCATTCGTGATCCATCCAAGTTACGCCCGTTACATTATGTATTTCTGGAGTCCCATTTTCAGGAGTAATTGTAATAGTACCATTTGCTTGTATACGCGTTAACGAAAAGTAGAAATTGTTATCGTACTTTATTGGTTTTGGCGGATTTGGCGCTTCTCCAGTTCCCCAAACAAAAAATGGTTTTCCTTCTTGAGAAAGTGTCAAATCAAACGATACTGTTGCTTTGGTAGCAGCATCATCTAACGATGCCTTAACTTTCATATTCTTTGTTGGCTCTGTTGCTTCAGGAGCACTCATTGATACATCTTCTAAGTTTACTTTCCAAGGTTTTGACGGATCACTTTCTGCCCAATCTTTTGATACTGAAAATGTTGATTTGGTTTCGTGATAGTGAACTCCATTTTTTACATCTGTAAGCATTACTTCTGTAAAACCTAATGGATAAAATGCAGCCGCATTAATTTCAAATCCAAAAACTCTACCTGTAGCTGTCTTTAATGTTCCAATATGCCACCACCACTCTGTAGAACATCCATTTGGATTAGCTGTATCATACGTTGGCGTATGTAAATACATATCATTTGGTAGTGAAACTTTTGGAGCTGGTAATTCAACTTTGTGTTCAGGAACATTTTGTATATGACTGCGATTATGCCCTCTTAATGGTCTTTTTTGTTGTGCTGTTGTACTCATAACTTTTAGTTTTTGGTTTTCCTACTCTATTATTATTGACTTTTCGGATTCCGTCGTTGTTGTAACAAAGGTGCGTTGAATACGAAATTTTGAATAGAGAGAAATTGCCTACTTTGCAAAAAAGGATAGAATTAACCATTACTACGTACTTGTACGCACTAAGTACTCCAAGGATTTTATATAATAATCTCCGTTGTCATTATTATACTTTTTTTGAAATTCTTGTAATGACGCTACTAAATCATTGGTTAATATAAAGAAGTACAAATAGTTTTTAATGTTCATTTCGGTTTCAAAACTGTGCTTGTATTTGGCAAGTTCTTGCTTTATTTCTTTTAATTCGGCTACCAATTCTTTGTTTAATTGCTGTTGTGTTGTCATATGATCTATTAAAAAGCGTTAAATATTTAGTATTACTATAATAATTACACTTCAAATATAAATATTACTTTTATTTAATTCAAGTTAAACTATAATTTTCACTAAATTTATTTAGTATCTCTATAATTTTAATACTTTTACATGAAACTATAATTTTTGATAGATTTATATACGTATCTCTATAATTTCCGTAGTTTTACCTTAATTATTACAGATTATAACGCATGAATATTTTACGACTGAAAGAAGTTTTAAAAGAAAAAGAGATTACCGGGAAAGATTTAGCCGAAAAAGTTGGCGTTACGCCTGCAAGTATTTCTAATATTGTTCAAGGGAATAGTTTTCCAAAACCTGAGTTATTAGTAAAGATTGCCAAAACACTAGATGTAGATATTCGCGATTTGTTTTACCCAACAAAAGAAGAAGAAAACCCAACCGAAGCTTTACAAAAAGTGATTGATGAGCTGGAGAGGATTAAGGGGAAGTTGTAAGATTGTTTTGACTGTGAAGCACTCGTTACAAACGAGCGCTAGAATCGCTTATGTTTACTTTTTAAATTTACAAGCATTATTCTTCAATTATTCTACGAAATACATTTTCAAAATAGCTTTCTTTTATAATATTATGAACGTTTAATTAGTTTCTAGTTTTTTACGTGCAGTTAACGTTGTTGTATATGGTTTGTTGCGTGTTTTAAGCACTAAAGTTAGCAAATAAATCACAGATAGAAAGTCCGCGAGGATTTTCGTAAGTAGGCGAGAACTAGCAATAAATTATATACGGTGTTACCCAACGTAATTTATTTCAGTTTCTTTGTTTTATCAATTGGTTTTACTTGAGAATAACCGTTTTTTTCAGTCCACACGGAGTTATTTTTCAAATCGATGGCACCAGATTTTTTAATTCTAGAATGAATTGAAGAATTTGAAAAAGGGTTTGAAAGTTCCCCTCTAGTCAAATTTTTATTAGGATTATATGTTGTTTTATTTACTTTCATTGAATAAAACTAGACTACAAATTTACGAAATTAATATGACTTCAGTATTTTCTTCAGTTCTGTTGTGGCTTTTTGAATTGTTAAATTAGTTCTAAAATCTCCGTTTACTCTTGTTCTATTTCCAGAACTTTTCATAGTCTTGTATGTCTCGATATTAAAAGAACCATTATTATTTATTAACGAAATATCGTATGTTTTATTATCCATATCTAATTCCCATTTATTACCATTAGGAATTGTACTTAATTGCCAATCCAAATTCTCTTGAATTTTTGAAAGTTCATTTAAAAGTTCAATTAGATTGTTATGTCTATCAGATGGATTAACAGAGAGAGCTTTTCTTATCACATTTCTCAATTTTTGAGGAATATGAGGTAAGAAGAAATTTCTATCAGGAAAACTACCTGATGTGATTAAATTATCCAATTCTGCTTTCGATGTTATGCCAGCAAGTTGATTTTTAAAAATATTAGAACCGTTACAAATTCTATACAAAGTTAAACCAGCGTGATAAATATCTACTTGAATGGTAAATTGATTAGTTACAAGACATTCAGGTGCTGTATGTAAACTGTAAAATTTATCTTGTTCGGCAACTCTGTGGATATTTGTAAATTTTGCTAAACCAAAATCAGTAACCAATGCTTCATTAGAATCAGATATTAAAATATTAGTTGGCTTTATGTCAAAATGTATTAGTCCTTTTGTGTGAATATGATTTAAACCAGATAAAAAATCTATAGAATATTTAAGAATTTCTCTAACTGTTAAAAATCTTGTTTTCGTTAAAGATTCTAAAGAACCTTTACCATAATGTGGCATTGCAATATATATATGGTCATCATCTTCGCAAGAATAATTTACTGTAACGATATTTTGATGCTTTGAAGTATATAAACACTTAGCCTCTTTGTAATAATCGTTTGGCGAATTAAAATCTGCTTTAGGTATTCTTTTTATTACAATATCTGCATCAAATTGCTTATCGTGTGCTATGAAAACATCAGAGTTTTTCCCTTCTGCACCGATGTTATTTTTTAATTCAAAATTTAGGGTAGCTTCTCTTAGTCCTATGTTCATTTTATAAATTTAATGCAGCAAGTGCTGATAATACTGATTCTCTTTGTGTTTCATTATTTTCTTGAAGAAATTCTAAATTGTATGGAATACTTTCTCCTTTTATAATTTTCTTTAAATCTCCATTGTTTGAAAGTCCCAATAATCTCGAAATTTTTGAAATATTACCTCCGAAATATTTTTGGACAGAACAACTTGAAAATAATTCTTGGATTATAGCTTCTATGGATATTCTTTCAATGCTTAACCTTTGAGCGTTGCCCTCTGTAACTTTTATTCCAGCTTTTGTAACGTCATATTGATTTATAATATCAATTATGGTTTTCCTAACAAAGTTAAGTCTATCAGGTATTTCTAATGATAGAGGTAAAATCAGTTTATCTATGGTTATAACATTGTTCTCCTCTACATTCTGCTCAACAATCGCAAAATATATTTCTTTTGGTGTTGCTCTAATTCCTATTGATTTCATTTTTTTGAGTATGGTTGGTCTTATGTTGGGTAACGTTCTGTGCATGGACAGTAGGGCAGATTCGAAGCACTTCACTTTCGGTTTACCACTAAGCCAAAACAAATGTTTTTACTTTTAATTTTCTTTTTTGTTAAACGTCAAAACTTTGTTTTGGCGTTGCCTGCTCAAAAGAACAGGACTTTCAATTTATCTCTAAATGCCTTATTGGCTATACACCTTGTTGGCAAGTCGTTTTTTATTCTCTACTAAATATTTCTGCTCCACCAGAGCCAAAGATTCCAAAGTGTTTTTCGTTTGGTGAAAATCCATATGTCAATGTGAAATTTTCCAATCTTTCTAATTTTATTAAATCAAAGTTCTTCCAATATTGAGGTTCATTTTTTCTGTCTCTGAAATTTCGAAGCCCAACAATTTGTTCTCCAATTCCAAGGTGAAATGAATCCAGATTCCATTGGTCTGAGGTTATGTGATTTCCGTTTCCGCCTCTTAATCCAAACACCTTTATGGTTTGATTTAATTCATCAATTGTAAATTCAAGATTGTCTTTGGAGAACTTTGACATTGCTGTGTTTTCTTCATCTCGATTCCTTATTTCTCTTTCTCCTGTTAAGGGATTAGAAATAGAGTATCCATCAGAGGATAGAAGAAATATTTTGTTATCAATTGTCCATCCACCAGCTATTATTCCAGCCGCAGAAATCACTGTACGGTTTCCCCAAGGTTTTTGAGGCTCTGTCAAGTGGTCAAATAGATTGCTTTTTGTTTTCTTGAATATCATTTTTTATGCTTGCCAACGTGTGTATAATGAACATATGTTCATTATATGACATATGATTTTCTTACAAATCTAAGAGATTCTTAATAAGTTGAAGAATTTACATAAAAAGAAACTA
The DNA here is from genome assembly GCF_947496985.1 of uncultured Kordia sp. Lineage (GTDB taxonomy): Bacteria > Bacteroidota > Bacteroidia > Flavobacteriales > Flavobacteriaceae > Kordia. The sequence goes on along the minus strand of NZ_CANMEZ010000014.1, from coordinate 19,505 downwards.
CTGTTTTTAATAGTCTTATTACTTATACAGGCTTTTTATAGATGAAATCATATTATTCAAATTACTTTAATAATAATTATTATAATTGGAATTATAACAATCATTATTGTATACCAACCATAAATTCCCCAATTATATTTCCTTTTAATTTTTTTTATTTCAGAAGTAGCAATTGTATCAAAATAATCTAAATTACTCACTCTAAACATATTATAGTCGATCGAAGAATGATTTTGATAATTTTTAAGAACAATTTGATATCTTTCAGATAATTTTTTACTAAAGACATAAGCTTCGTAATCAGTTGGTTTTTTCTTTAATGTTTTAAAAATCCGTAATTCATTATACAATTCAGATAATTCAAGTCCACAATCATGAAAAATTCTTGCATTCAATTTATACTCCTGAGAGTTTTCAAATTGACTTACCACTAAGAGTAATATTGAAAGAGCTGTAATAGCATAATTAATCAAATTTTCATTACTATTATTATCAATACTATAAACAGATATTAAACTAGCGATAATTAGATAAGCTGATATTATTGCTAAAGTAATGTTTGATAGTTTTGCTTTAGCTCTCAACCTTTTATCTGCTTTAAATCTTGCGCCTTTTGTTGACCATATTTTGTAATTCAATTCTTCTAAAAAACTCTTTTCTAAATATTTTTTAGGTCCAGTAAATTGATTTTTCTCTTTACTCATTTTTTAGCTATTTTAAATATATTTAATGAATAGTATTTTACATATCTTCATATTACTAAACTTTATAAACTGCTTCAATTATATAAACATCGAAACTACCTAATACCAAACTCTACACCTTACGGAAAACCGTAACTAACCATATATTTTCAATAAAAGATTTAAGAAAGATTACAGATACTAAGGCATCTCGACTGCGCTCGATGTGACAATTTCATGCCTTCTCGCATACCCTATAAACACTGGGCTTTGAGAAGCCCTGAAAAATGTCTTGATAAAATAAAATTTTGTCTTGACATTTTGTACAAAACATCAAGACAAAAAAAAATTCTATCTTGGTAAAATCTGTAAAAGATTTAGATAGAATTTTTAATCAATAAAAACAAGGAGTCGGTTTCCTCCTATTTTGAGTCTTTTTTTAAACCTGCAATTTGCAATGTTTACGTAGTAGACTCTCCTACTTTTTCATAGCGCAATGCTTTTAGCATATTCTTTAAATTTGCACTAGGTCTAAAAATTATTTTTCCCTTCTCTATGCTTGTTGCCGTTACTTCTGCAGCCGTATCTTTTCCTGTACTGGATACATTGATGGAAAAACTTCCTAAATCGCCCAAACGAACCATGTTTCCTAACTCTAATTGCTTTTTGGCTACATCTACTAAGCCTATTAGTACGGCATATACATCATTACGACGTACGGTAGATCCGTCGCCAACTAAGTCGGCTAATTCGTTTAAGTCCAATACACTTCCTGTTACAGAGCTTGGATAATACTTTTCTGGTGCTGATAAATCCCTTGGATTTTTACGCGTAATAGTTTTAAATTTGATAGACATATGTTTACTTCTTTAAATTAATATTAGCGATGTTCTGTGCAGATCGCTTCTTTTGTCTGGTACGAATATCTAATAGTTATTTTGAATTTGCATACTGTTTTGCATAAGCGTAGTAAATACTTCATAAACGTCGTGTTTTTAATTTTTTACAACTAAGAAGAAACTTTGTAATGCTGTTGAAGTGATTACAGAAAAGTATAAGAAGGAAGTAGTTGTGCTCATAAAAAAAGCAGTTTATTAAAAAATAATAAACTGCTTGCGTTTGGAATATGTTATACGTATTAACCTAGTTTTATTCATTACCGTGCTTTAACAATAATGAAACGTACAAACTCCAAATCGGAAATCACACCAACTATATCTAGTATTTTTTATATTCTTCCGTAGGTAGTATGTATATGATTGTTGTTTTTCATGACTACTACTTATAGAACAATTAAAAAAGTGAAATTCCCATATACATATTGTGTACAACGTAGTTTTAACATTATGTAGCGTATGTATTTGATAAAAAACACATTCTCCTACTATGTACCACACTGATAACCAGTGTTTTTATGTTATAAAACTAACCCTCTAAATAAAAAAGTTATGCCACATCATCCATAAGGAACAAAAGGTTGAACCAAGTTAAACGGATATCAAGCTGTTTGGAACCCAAAAGTAGATTTAGGGAAGTTCTATTTTATTGATTTTAGAAATAAACGTAAAGAAACTCCATATATGAAGGAAGAGAATTTTGCATGCGTGATTGATATTTTACGTAATGAAAGTCCTGTATACGGAAACGCTAGTACAGGTTTAGTTACTACAGCAAAAGAAGATGTTGGAAAAGAAGAAAGCTAAACACTTTTCTTAATATATGTAAAAGAAGAGCTTGTCTAATAGGTTAAAAAAAATAGTTAAGTCAAAACTTATTCTGCATCTTACAACAGCTGATTGTTCGTTAGGTAAGATTCTGAATCAGGTACAGATTGACGTTTTTAACTACTTTTTGGACAGCTTTTTTTTATGTGTTATACAACTTGCTTTTCAAATGCTATGAAATGTGTAGTTTCATTGTTGTATAATGGTATAATGTTTACTTCACAGGTATACGGTGTTTTGTCCTTTTTGTGATTTATGATGATTTCTTTGAAAGGCTTGTTTTGCTTAATTTTTTGTCGAATTCTGTTTTTAGTTTCTTGAGAGGTTTGCTCACCTTGTAAAAAGTTAGGTGTTTTGTTTAAAGCAAATTTTTGAGAATATCCCGTCATGGTAGAAAACCCTTCATTAACCCATATAATGTTTTGGTTAACGTCTGTAATGATTACTGCTTCATAGTCATGCTCAGAAAATACCAAGTTTAAATCGTTTTGCCAATTGTATTTTTTAGCTAAGTTAGTTACTTGCTTTAGTTCTACATTCTTCTTGGCTCCTTGCAACATTTTATGGTAGTTTTCCATATAAATATCCCAACTCATTAATGGCATAGTTTTGTAATTTATAGATTGAATTTCCGATGTTTTTTGAGCATCTTTTTCATTAGCTATATTGGATAAGTATATATCCAAACCTGCCATATTGTTGAGATTGTCTTTCATAGTATTTTTTGAGTAATGTGAGCAATTTTCTTTTTCCGTTGCTAAAACTATAGGAATATTAGCTGAAATCAAAGCTATAGGAGATGATTATTTGTTTTTTCTATACAGTAAACACGTTATATGTTCGCTATTTTTGAAATTATTTCACCGTTGTCACGACTACAAAAGCGCAAAATATGTTAATTTTGCAATCTATTAAATGTATTGTTTAGTAGAAAACTGGGTTAAGGATAGAAACAGCATCCTTTTTAGAACATTGAGCGAAGCTAAGATGTACTAAAAAGATAACGTTGAAAGCCTGACCTTTGCTACACTGAACGCAGTAGAAGTGTACAAAGGAAACCCTAAATTAATAGTATGCAAAAAGAAGAAACAACTTGGTACGCATCGTGGTTTGACACACCGTACTACCATATTTTATATAAAGATAGAGGCTATGACGAGGCAGAAGCTTTTATGAAACACCTGGTAGAGTTTTTAAACTTGCCAGAAAATGGTACTATTTTAGACCTTGCCTGTGGAAAGGGAAGACATTCTGTGTTTTTAAATAAAATGGGGTATGATGTTACGGGTGTAGATTTGTCGCCCAATAGTATTGAGTTTGCTTCGCAGTTTGCCAATGATTCTTTGCAGTTTGAAGTGCATGATATGTGTAAACCGTATCCAAAGCAGTTTGACGCGGTGTTTAATTTGTTTACAAGTTTTGGCTATTTTGAGCACGAAGAAGACAATTTGCGCACTATAAAATCTATTAAAACCGAGTTGAATGAACAAGGTTTTGGTGTGATTGACTTTTTGAATGCTGATTTTATTATTGATAATTTAGTAGAAGAAGAGATTAAAGAGGTAGATGATATTATTTTTCGCCTGCATCGTTATGTAAAAGATGGTTTTATTTATAAAGATATTCGTTTTGAAGCCAACGGCCGCAACCATCATTATACCGAAAAAGTGAAGGCTTTGACACTTAAAGATTTTGAATCGTATTTTACGACGGCTGGTATTGATTTATTAGCTATTTTTGGAGATTATAGTTTAGGAAAGTTTAATAGAAAAACTTCCAATAGACTTATTATGATTTTTAAATGATGCATTACATACTTCCTATTTTAGCCGTTGTTCTCGGTTTTGTTTTTGTAACTATTTTTCGCCCTAGTGAAAAGAAACACATGAAGTTACTACTTGCTTTTAGTGGTGCTTTTTTATTGGCAATTACTATTTTTAATTTGTTGCCTTCAGTGTTCAGTGAATATAAAAGTAGTTATGGTATTTTTGTAATGGCAGGAATTTTGTTGCAAATTTTCCTAGAGTTTTTCTCTAAAGGTGCCGAACATGGACATGTACATATTCATAAAGATAATAGTAAGTTTCCGTGGTTGTTATTCTTTAGTTTGAGTATTCATGCCATTTTAGAAGGTTTCCCTATGCATCATCACGATCATTTGGTGTATGGAATTGTAGTGCACAAAATACCTATTGCTATTATTTTAACGACCTTTTTTTATAAATCGAAAATATCTAAAACACTTATATTCGCTTTCTTGTTTTTGTTTGCCTTAATGACGCCGCTTGGTAGTTTATTGTCTGAACAATTGACTTTTTTAGAAGTGTATGAAAATCAAATTACGTCGTTAGTTATTGGTATCTTTTTACATATATCTACTACGATATTGTTTGAAAGCTCAGAAGGTCATAAGTTTAATTTGACAAAGTTATTAGTCATTATTGCTGCAACAGCTATTGCGTTTTTTGTGTAATACATTTGTCTATTTTTGAATGATAGACTTGAAGTTTTGAAGATCTTCTAACTCGCCTCCGATGACATAGAAATACGTTTTATTTTCATCAAAATTCAACGCTTCTTCTATGTATACAAAGTACGATTCTAGTTGTTTTTCTACTGCTTGCTTAGGAAGTTTTTCTTTTTCAAATGTAATAGCAACAGCAGTTCGGTAAGTAGAAAATCCTTCAACATCATTTAAATCATTATAAATTCCGTCTTCAATTAGTTGATAATTTGAAGAGTTTTGAAACTTTTTAAATGGTATGATGTTGAAATTTTTCATTTTATTGAGTTCATAACTAATCCTGATAAACCTATAGTATTATATAGGTTTTTTGGCATGTACTACACAACATTTATCTTCTTGACATTGACAATATTTCTTATTGTATAGATGAAGAAATACTAAACCTATAGCAGGAAGATAAATAGCATACTCAGGAATAGAAAACCATCCTAGTTTTTCATTTATAATAATAATGCACAAACACAGCCATGTGATCCACAAAGCGGATTTCATCCATTGTTTGCTAGTAGTCCTACTTGACCAATAGATAGCAATAAACGAAATAATGAGAAAGACAAAGTCTAATGTTTTCCACCAAAACGGCGCGGAGACATCATGGCTAATTGCGTGTGTCTGTACTAGAAATAGGAACGGTGTACATACACAATGTAGTAAACAAAGACTACTTGTAAACGCTCCTATAACATCTGGATTACTTTTATTTAAAATCATACTTAATGCAACTTGGTTGCAAAAGTAATTAATATTTTTGTTAATGCAACTATGTTGTCTTAAATTTGTGTTATGGGAGTTATAAGAAAAACAAAATCGGTAGAAACTTTATTAGCTATTTTTGAAAACAATAAAGATGCAGTTTCTGCTGTACAGCTAATTGATCTTTTGAAAGAAAAGATGAATAAGACGACCATTTATAGAATTTTGGAACGTTTACAAAATGATGGTATTGTACACTCTTTTATGGATAAGGACGGACTAAAATGGTATGCAACCTGTCACGGTTGTTCCGCTAAACAACATATTGATATACACCCACATTTTCAATGTCAAAATTGTGGAAAGGTTGATTGTTTGTCTGTTGATATTAAGATTCCTATGATTCCGAATAGGCAAATAAATTTTTCTCAAGTATTACTTATTGGGAAATGCGAAAGCTGTCTTTAATTACTGCACTTGTATCCGTTTTTTAGATTTTTTAATACAGTACGCTTCTTGTGTATTATTTACAAAAAAGAAAGTTATTTTTGCGTACAAATAAATTCTGCATTGCACTTTGATAAATTCAGTGTATAGTGTGGAATGAAAATAATACTTAATGATAGATTCCGTGCTAAACACGGAATAAAAAATTTTATTTTTTATGTTTAGTAAAGCAGAATCAAGAAAGTTACGAGAAGATTTTTGGATTTCTTTTGGAAAGTCATTTCCACGCAAGTGGATTTTGTATAATACAAAGATTCGCGATTTTTCATTTAAGTTTTATTTTGATAAGAGAAAAGCAATGGTTTCGCTTGATATTGAAGATCAGAATATTGAAAATCGTATTAAGTATTGGGATAAGATGATTTCATTGAAAACCATTTTTACAGACGAGTTTCTTCCGGATGCTATTTTTGCTGAAGATTATGTATTGGATAACGGAAAAGAAATTTCAAGGATTTATATAGAAAAACACAAGGTATCTATTCATAATAAGAATACTTGGCAAGAAACGATGGTGTTCTTGTATGAGAACATGCAAAAGTTTGAAGCCTTTTATTATGAGTATGAAGATTTTATTAAAGCGTAATTCCGTCGCTGCTCAATCTATTTTGTTTTCAACTTCACTTCTACTAAACTCAGCGTAAACGCCTATAGTACTTTAAATGATTAGATTTCTTAGAAATACTTTGCTGTAAAATTGCAAGTTGGCTTAAATTATTTGATGTATATTGAAGTATTATTTGCTGTTGAATCTCCTAATTATTGCTATGCTAAAGAAACTCGTTACACTTACTATTTTTATTTTTTGTGTCCATACTATTCATGCACAAGCATTTTATAGAACGAAAACTGGGAAGAAAACTTATACAAAAGCAGCCTTAGATAAACGTATTGAAAGTTTGAATATTGCTACAAATTCGAAAAGTAGTACTATGACCGCTACTACGAGTTATAAGATTATCAACACAATTAAAAAAAAGGATTCTGTTATTCATATTATTAAATATGAAATTGATGCTAAACCTAGTAGAAATGAACGTTTATATAAATTAGAACATAAACCGTTTCCTGATTTTAAACTCCGAAATGTAAACGGTAAAAAAGTTACAGAAGAAGATTTAAAAGGTAAGATAACCTTTATTAATCTTTGGTTTGTAAATTGTGTTCCGTGCAGACGCGAAATGCCACTCTTGAATGTATTGCATAAAAAATATAAAGACAAAGTTGATTTTAGATCAATTACTTTTGACTCTAAAGAAAAAGTAACTCAGTTTTTAAAAACTACTACCTATACTTTTGATCATTTGGTAAATGCAAAATCTTTTTTAAAGAAAGATTTAGGAGTACAAGCCTATCCAAAGATTATTATTGTAGATAAAGATGGCGTTATTCATTATATCGGCGCAGGAATTCCTCCTACTTTTGACAAAAAGACGAAGAAAGTACAAGATTTTACTGAAAGTGATCTTGTTTATTTAGAAACGCTTCTTGATGAATTACTTAAAAAATAATCTTTTAAATTAAGAATAGGTAGTTAGCTTTACATTACGCTATAACTTTACGAATTATTATTTTCTAAATCTTTAATCAAGCTTACTATTTCTTTTTTGTTAGCATCCATGTTTCTTTTATTTATAATGTAAGCAATGACAAAAAGAATAATGGTTGCTAGGTGATAGTAAATTCTATTTTTATCAGTAATCTCAAAATTAAAAATTGTTCCCTTTTCATACAATCCAAGTAAAGCTATATTTAAGGCTAGTATCATGATAAACATATATAGTAATAAATGTTTTGTTTTGAAATTCATCTTTTGGGTTAATTTTTTAATGAAGTCATGATTATTAAAGCCCGATTCATCAGTAATCATTCTATAATTAGTTTTGTATAACGGAATTAATTTTACAGCAATACCTATTGTTATTAATATATAAGATAGTAAGTAGAATGTATTTGCTAATAATTCGGATAGTAATAATGTAGAAGCTACTGCAAGTACTAGTAAAGCAGTAATGAGTTTTACTCTTTGAAATTTCGCCTTTTTCTCAATTTTATTTAATCGTTCTATTAATTCATTTGTGTTTAATGAGTTTACTTTTTGTTCTTTCCACATACTTTTCCATTTTAAAATTTGTTCTTCCATTTTCTTATATTTTCTTAGCTAATGCTTTTTTAATTCTATTAATTCTTACGCCAACATTAGAAACACTAATTCCCGTTATATCAGCAATTTCTTTATAACTAATATCTTCTAATACTAAACTCATGATAATTCGGTCAATTTCCTTTAAGGAAGAAATTGCTTTGTATAATTTTTTAATTTGTTCTTGCCCAAAAAGAGAAGCCTCTTCGTTGTTTTCTATTTTTAAGTTTTCAGGAATTAAGTTGGTATGCTTCTTTTTTAGTTTGTTAATTTTACTTCTTGATAATAGCGCTGTATTTGTGGTAATTCTATACACCCAAGTATTGATAGTGCTATCACCTCTAAAACTATCTAAACTGTTCCAAATTTTGATTAAGACTTCTTGAAACAAATCGTCTGCATCAGCATTGTTTCCCATAAAACCTAAACAAAGACGATAGATTTTATCTTTTAAACCTTCATAAATTTCTTTAAAATATTGCTCTTTAGTATTCATACACAACTGTATTCATTTTGGTATATTTAATACATTCTATTTTCAATTTCATATGTGTAATTATTGTTGATTTATTCTTTAGAGTCTTAATTGAATTATTTATTACACTTTTGCACAACTTTTTTATTACTGCCTATTTCTTACGATACTTAAAATTTGAAAGAAACCTTATACATCTTTTTAAACAACTCATTAAGTTAGTATTATTCCTACATATTGTTGTTTTTTTTAATTAACTTCATTGCATATTAATACCATATTATTTAACTACCAAAAAACTAAAATCATGAATGAAAATGAATTTTCTTCAACAATGACCTTTTTACGAAAAACCGATAAAAATGGTGGTGAACTTGAAATGTATACTACTAATTGGGATAAATCACAAATTCTAGAACGAAAAAGTGGCTCCTCACTTATTGCAGATACAATAGGCGAAGGAGAAGAAGTTGTAGTGCTTGGAGCTGGCGTAGCAGGATTGTCTATAGCGTATGAATTATTGAAACACACAAAGTATAAAGTAACCGTTTTAGAAGCATTAAATAGAGTTGGCGGACGCAGTCTTACCGTTAGACCTGGCGATAGTTTTACAGAGAATCCTGAAAATAAACCCGGAACAAGCTATACACAAACCTGCAATTTTACTGTAGAAGATATGTACAATTTGCCATATTTAAATTGTGGTCCAGGACGTATTCCTTCTGCACACAGAGATGTTTTAAACTATTGTAAAACATTAGGTGTAAAGCTAGAGGTGTATGTAATGCAAAGCAGATCGAATGTAGTATACGATGGAAAAGCATTTACAGACGGAAAAGGAAACCCTAAAACGATTGTGAATCGTAGGCTAGCAAATGATCCAAGAGGATATTTTTCTCAGTTTTTATATGCGTTGCCTGAATTGTTAAAGGTGATTGAAGAAAGTAAAGATGCTACGAAATACGAAAAGTTTTTAAGTTTTATAAAGCCATTAACGGATGCTTTAGAGAAAGAAGAAGGCAATGAAGCTAAGTTTAAAGATTGGTTGAAGAAGTTTGGCGATTTAAGCGAAAGCGGAATCTTTGAGAAAACATCACGATCTGGCTATACAGAACTACCTGGAAAAACCATGTTGGGTGAAGAAGAGAATATTATTCCTAAACTTGATTTTACAAAGATGTTAGATTCAGCGTTCTGGAATTTGAGCTTTTATCAACCCGATGATTTTCTGTGGCAACAAACTTCGTTTCAACCTGTTGGTGGCATGGACATGATTGTTAGAGCGTTGGCTGTTGAAGTTCAAAAGTTAGGCGGAACTATTATATTGAACGCACCAGTAACTAAGATTATTAGAAAAGAAGAACAATATATTGTGAGCTATGCACAAGGAGATGCCAATGCTACGATTACTGCTAATAAATGCTTTAGTAACATGCCTATTCCATTGTTACAAGATAAGATTACGACTGGCTTGTTTACAAATCCTGATTTTGAGAAAGCCTTGCATATTGTTTTTGATCATAAAGATTTTTTACGTCCGACAGTAAAAGTAGGTTGGCAAAGCAAACGAAAGTACTGGCAAGATCCTGAAGATAAGAATACAGTTCCTATTTTTGGAGGAATTTCTTGGACGAAAAATCCAATGGTACAAATGTGGTATCCATCAAATGATTATCATCAAAATTTAGGAATTTTGACTGGCGCTTATAATTTTTCAGATAATGCTATTAAATGGGGAAATCAAGAACCACAATGGCGATTGGATGCAGCAAGAGATGGTGCAGAACAATTACACGGACCGGCATTTGCAAATCAATTAGATCATGGATTAACAGTAGCTTGGCAAAATATTAAAACACAACGCGGCGGCTGGGTTGATTGGACAAAGATTGACGATCAAACAAAAGATCCAAATTTGAATTATCATGATATTCTTCGTATTCGTAAGCGTAGCATTTTAAAACGTACAGAACACGCACCGCATGAATCTGCAGAATGGGTTTATAATACATTACAAGAAGGTGATCGTGGTTTTTATATTGTAGGAGATCAACTTTCCTCGTTACCCGGTTGGCAAGAAGGCGCTATTGCATCTGCCTTGGTGGCTTTTGGACTTTGTGTAAAAATGAAAGGCTTTGAAGCACCAAAATTACGTCAGGTTCCATTTACCGCTCAGTTAGTGGAAGGAAGGTAGTGTATGAGTTAGCATATAAAGCGTTTCCAAATTTTATATTGTGAAATGTAAGAAATCACTTTTGAAACTAATATAAATCTTAGGCTTTCAAAAGTGATTTTTTATTAGTTTCTCTTTTACTTTTTTATAATTTTCTTTACAGTACTTCCTTGATTAGAATTTATATTTAAGAAGTAAAGTCCGTCTTTCAATGTTGCTATAGAGAGTTCAATCCTTGTATTTATTGTTGTTGGTTGGTATGTTTTTATAATTCTTCCATTTATATCTGTAATGGATATATTTTTTATTGGGAATTGAGAGTTTACATATACAACATCATTTGAAGGATTTGGATATATTTGAAAAATTGCTGCTTCGAAATCTTCTGTAGATAGTGATATCACAATTTCAGTAGTTACAGTATTTGTTATAATTGGCAGATTGAAATCGAAAAATATGGAAGCTGAATTTCTAAAGATAGTTCCAACACTCGAATTTGGTCTTGGCTTTATTTTATATGCAATATATCCGTGAGATTCAGGCTCGTTGATTGTACTACTTGCTAAGTTGATGTTTTCAAATGTAAATACTGTTTGTATACCATCTAAAATGTCTATACGTCCATTATGACTCATTGATTCTACTTGTAAGGTAGTTAAATCTAATCCTTGATCAATGATATTTTCTACACGTACATTAATTGCTGAAGCTGTTCCAACATTTTGAAAACGAATAATATAATGTAAATAATCATCTGCCTGATCTACTGTAATTTCATCACCTTCCAATACTACAATATCATTAGGATCGTATGATCCTATGAGAGTTTGGACTAATTCAAATGTATTGTTGTCAGGTGTAGCATCACTAGTTGTCGGGTTTATAGAAACTGTCGTAGTTAACAATTCTCCAATATTAGTTGTTGGAGGAGGCAATATATTTGTGTTGATGGTAATTGTTCTTGTTTCAAAAGGTAATAAGTCAGAAAAATTAAATGTCAATGTATCACCTGTTTGCGTATCTGGTGAAGTTGACGCCATTATAAAGTTCATCATTGCAGCATCAAAAACTAGTGTTACTGTTCCGCTTGCAGGCTGAGTTCCTATATTTGAATATACCAATTCATAAGAAGTATCAAATCCGGGACGTGTTTCACTTAACGGATAGAGTACTACATTTAAATCATCGGCTTGATTGGTTGCTGTTATACAAAAGTTAGCCGTATCATCTGTATTACTAGAACCATTAAATGAAGTAGTATGAGTAACAGGTGTTGCTACAAAATAATCAGGAAGTCCTATTGAAGCAGTAGTTGATACATTTCCTTCACTTACTGCTATCTCAAATGTTCCGTTGGCATCTGTAAATGTGGTAAAGAAAGCGTTATTCACTGATGAGTTTACAAGTAGGTTTGTAACGGGATAATCATTTATATCACATCCATCATTATTGTAATCATAGGTTACGGTACCACTAATATGATTTTCTAATACACCTAAATTTGCCAGCCAAGCTATTTTCCCTTCTCCAGTACTAGGATGATTTTCTGAAAATAAAATATCCATTGTACCATTGCCATCGAAATCGCCCGTAGTGATATCACTTAAAGTCATCTGATCCGCTATAAGATTTGGAAATGTAAATGTTCCGTTATAATTTTTAAAAATTCGTACTTCTTCCTGATTAACTCCAGACAGGAAAGACCCTACAATGTCCATATCATTATCACCGTCAATATCAATTACTTCTAAGCTTCTGGTTAAAGGAGCTTCAACAATAACTTCCATCTCTGAAAATGTTCCTTGTCCGTCTGTATTTTCATATTTTCTAATAATCCCATTAGAGTTTGCCCCTACAAGATCTATGTCCGAGTCTCCTTCAAAATCTAAAGCTACTATGTATTTCATAGGATTATTTGGAACAATTATTTGTGGTGTACTAAAAGCGCCTTGTCCATCGTTTTCATACCAAGAAAATGGTGAATTGATTATAATATCTGCGTCTCCATCAGTATCAATATCTGCTACTATCATTACATAAACATTATTAAGTCCATCGGAGATAATTTGTGCAGCTGAAAAACTTCCTAAACCATTTATATTTTCATACCAAACAATACGTTTATTTATAATATCTACCGCAACTAGATCAGTATCCATATCTCCATCAAGATCAGCACTTTTTAGTATTCTTGTATTGTTAGAAACATCAGAAACAATTTGTTCTGTAGAGAAGTTTCCTGAGCCATCATTTTGGTACCAAGCAATTTTATCATCAAACGAAGATGCGGATACAATGTCCATATCAGTATCTCCATCAATATCAACAGCGATTAGAGATTTAATACCATTTGATGAAGCAGAAATGATTCGTTTTTCTCCAAAGTTCCCCAATCCGTCTGTGTTTTCATACCAAGCAATTTGATCATAATCATTAGAAGCAAATACTATATCATCATCGTTATCGCCATCAATATCTACAGAAAGGACTTCTTCTATATCTTCGATATCATTTATAACTCCTTGAGCATTTCCATAGGTTCCTGAGCTTACTTCATATGGATTCCAACTAAGTTCATAGCCATCTACTCCAGTGAATACCAAGTCAGGATAGTTATCTCCATTAAAGTCATTATAATTAAAACGAAAATCTCCCCCAGAAAAGCGTATAAAGCCAAGTGTTTGCTCAATTGCATATGTTCCTTGCCCGTCTGTGTTTTCGTACCAAATAATTGCACCTCTATTGGAATTAATAGCAGAAGCAGGTTCAAAATCACGTATTACGACTACCATATCTAAATCGGAATCATTATCTACGTCATAAGCACTTGCAACTCCTGCAAAATCCATTATTGAATTGGCAATAGTTTGTCCAAAACTGAAATTTCCTGAACCGTCATTTTTAAAAGAAACTATTCCGTCAAAAGTATTTTGTCCATATATATCCTGATCGCCATCAGCATCTAAATCTGCTGCTTTGACATAAAGTAATCCTCCAAATATATCAGAAACTAATTGCTCAGTACCGAATGTTCCTTGTCCGTCTGTATTTTCTAACCAATATATATTAGAATCAGGGCTTCCGTTTGTATTGTACAGTATATCTACATCTGTATCTCCATCAAGATCAACTGCCACAACTCCTATAAATGCTGTGGTACTTGAGAAAGAAGCATTTGTTATGAGTTGTTCTGTTCCGAAAGTTCCTAGACCATCTGTGTTTTCATACCAAACTATTTTTCCGCTTACTGCTGCTGTTACAATGTCCAAATCAGTATCTCCATCAAGGTCTTCCATGACAATTGACGATTCTTTACTAAGTCCAGATCCAATCAATTGTCTTGCGCCAAAATTTCCCTGTCCGTCTGTATTTTCATACCAAGCTACTAAATAATCCATGCTTTCATAACCAATCAAAACTATATCCAAATCAGTGTCGCCATCAACATCTTTCATTTGTATATCTTTTACTCTGCTTATTGTATTATCAATTGGGTGCTGTGTGGTAAAAGAGCCATTACCATCTGTATTTTCTAACCAAAATAATGGTTGAGATTTAGGTAATAAATCAATATCTCCATCACCATCAAAATCTGCAGCATATGAAGAATTGAGCATATATTCATTAGTAAAAAATGTAGTTGAAATATAAATGTTGTTGGTTTCATCAACCGTATTTTCTTGAAATGTGATTTGTGAGATTACTTTGGAGGTAAAACATGTAAGTAATAGAAGTAAGAGGTAACTTTTTTTCATAAAATCGGTAATATTAATTAAGTAATACTATAAATATAATACGAAAAATCACTACGTTCTATATATCTAACCTTTAATTCACAGAATCATCATATTTTTAACTTTTTAGATCCTTGAAAGTTTTTTAATACTCTTTATACTTTTTTAATGACGTAGGTTACAATTCCCCAAATAAGCAATTGCTTATCTTTTGTTACTTTAATAGGTTTATAATTATCATTTGCAGGCATTAGATAAATGCATTCTTTTGTTATTTTAAGTCTTTTTACTGTAAATTCTCCATCTACATAGCAAACCGCAATTTTTCCATCCTTTGCAGGAATACTTTTGTCTATGACTAATAAATCATTATTGTCCAATCCTGCATTAATCATTGATTCACCACTTACACGTGCATAATAGGTTGTATTTACATCATTAATAAGTTCTTCATCTAAACTGATGCGTTTATTTTTGAAATCGTCTGCTGGTGATGGAAACCCTGCCGAGATTCCTTCTGATACAAATTCAAGTTTTATTTTTCCTTGGATAGATTTGTAAAACGTCAATGTTTCGTTTTGCTTTTCCCTTTTCATCTTCTTTCGTATTAAATTGTTTTACAGTTTAATGTAATGATATCACTAAATTTTGTTGTGTATTCTGGTGATAAATGTGCTTGTCGCATTTTCCAAGTCCGTTGCAGATCTTGATTTCCTAGTTTTATTTTTCGACCATGATATTTTTCATTTAGCGCGTCCATTGTTGCCATAAGTTGTTTATGTTTTGGATCTTCATTTTTGAATAAATCGAGTTGTAATGCATTTGTTTTTATTAATCCCATTAGTATTACTCCTGCTCGTTTGTACTTAATGCCTGGTTTGTAGATATCTTTTAACGCTTTTTGTGCATATTGATTGATTACTAATGTGGAATTAGTGGCATGTGGCAAGGTTAGTAATCTTTTAGCACTATAGTGTGAATCTGCTCGTTTGTTTCGATCACTTCTTAAGTACACCAAAACGATATTGCATGAAGAGTTTTGCATTCGCAGTTTTTCTGCGCAACGAGAAGCAAAGGTTGCAATGCGTTCTTTCATGTTTTCTTTGTCTGAAAATGTAAATTCAAAACTTCGTGTTGTTGCAATTGCTTTTTTGTTTTGTAATTCATCTTCTAACAGAATCGTAGGTTCGCCTTCTAAATCTTTTTTTAATCGCAAACCAACTATAGACATGTTTCGTTTGACCCAATCATCCGTGAGTTTCGTGAATTCATAGGCAGTTTGTGCGCCTTTCAGTTGTAGACGTTTGGTATTTCCAAATCCAATTCCCCAAATATCTTTTACAGGAAGCCATTTCAATAGTTTGATTCGTTTTGTATCTGTATCTATTACATAGTAACCATCTGTTTTTTTTGGAAATTTCTTTGCAATATTGTTTGCTGCTTTTGATAGTGCTTTTGTGGGTGCAATTCCGACACTTACAGGAATTCCAGTACATTGATAGATATAGTTTTTTATAGAAAAACCTATTTTTTGATAATCATCAGATTCTGGTAATTTCAAGAATGCTTCGTCTATACTATAGATTTCTACTTCTGGGGAAAAGTTTTCGAGTAGTTTCATTACACGTTCACTCATATCACCATATAAAGAATAGTTAGACGATCTAATTTGAATATTTTTTTGCGTAATGATTTCTTTGTACTTGAAAAGCGGTGCGCCCATAGGAATTCCTAACGCTTTTGCCTCTCTACTTCGAGAGATTACGCAACCGTCATTATTAGATAGTATTGCCAAAGGCTTGTCTATCAACTCAGGATCAAAAGCTCTTTCGCACGAAGCAAAAAAACTATTACAGTCAATTATTGCATACATATATTAAGGGGAAAATGTATATAAAATTAAGTGTATTTATAATCTTTCTGAAAAGAATATAATAGTTATTCCTGTCTTTGCAGTATAAAAAAAGCAGCTCGAAAGCTGCTTTTTATAATGTATGTGAGAAATATATTATTTAGGATCTAAAATCGCATCTATACGTTCTACAATATCTCTTAAGTGTATTTTACTCATTTGATCACTTGTACGAGAAACGGCACTTCTGGCATTTCTTTTCAATGTGTTCAATTCTGCTCTTACTACAGCACGTAAATCTGATTGACTTGTATTAAGTGGTGTAAATTTCACATAATCACTACTACGTCTTGGTCCTCTTGGGCTATCAGCAGTCATTAAATAAGCTAACCTATCAACGTACGCTCTTTGTAAGTTACGACGATATGCATCAATATTTTTACCTGAACGTAATTCTGTCCAAACACCATTACGTAGATCACGCATCATTTCTAAGATAGAATATGCATTATTGCCGTTTAATGTTTCATTTTCCATAACACGCGCTAGTCTACCTAAACTTAAAATTCTGTTTAAAGTACGTACTTGTGTTCCTCTAATTCTTTCTGTAGTTCCTGAATATTGTGTTTTACTGAAAATTTCTTTGTCCAATAACCATTGTTGAGTTTGGAATAAGTTTTCATTGATAAACTTCAAAGCTCTCTTTTGATCTGCTTTGTTTACATGTGTATATACAGCTCCTTCTTGATCGTATGTTTTGTAATGTTCGTAAACTCCTCCAATATTTGAAGAAACATGTCCCATGTAACGGTTATACTGCCCAAGAACTTGTCCATACATTGTATTTAAATCGTCATATGTTTTACCATCTTTGGCAGTCCATTTGATTAAGTTAGGAACAATTCTTTTTAAGTTTTTGATTCCATAATCACTAGCTTTCATAGCATCATCTCCTAAATCCTCAGTTTGAGAACTTGGATCTACTACATCTCCAGCTTGCTGATGTCCAAATCTGTACATTGGATCACCTGCTTTGTCTAGAATCCATTTATCAAGTGTTTTCTTTTCGTCATTAGCTGTTTTTGCGTCTAATATTGGACGATATCCCCAACTAATTGAATATTTATCATATGGTCCGATATTTGGCATTAATGCAACACCTTCATCTCCTGGTTGTGCTACATAGTTGAAACGTGCGTAATCCATAATAGATGGTGCTGTACCATATTTTTTAGTGAATTCAGCACTTCTTAAGTTTTCAACAGAATATGCAACACTACTTCCCATATTATGAGGTAAACCTAATGTATGACCTACTTCATGAGAAGATACAAAACGAATTAAACGTCCCATAACTTCATCTTTAAATTCTAATGTTTGTGCATCTGGGTTGATTGCTGCTGTTTGAATAAAGAACCAGTTTTTTAATAAACTCATTACATTGTGATACCAGTTAATATCACTTTCCAAAATCTCTCCACTTCTTGGGTCACTTACGTGTGGTCCATTTGCATTGGGAATTGGAGAAGCTAAGTAACGTACAACAGAATAACGTACATCTTCTGGGCTCCAATCTGGGTCTTCTTCAACTGATGGTGGATCTTTAGCAATGATTGCATTTTTGAATCCTGCTGCTTCAAAAGCAATTTGCCAATCTTCAATTCCCTGCTTAATATATGGCTTCCATTGTTCTGGCGTTGCTCTATCTACATAATAAACAATCTGTTTCTTAGGCTCAACAAGTTCTCCTCTTTTGAATTTTTCAATATCTTCATCTTTAACTTCTAGTCTCCAACGATCTAAAAATGTAACGCGCTTACTTTTTTGTGCATTTAATCCATAATCTACTTGCCCACGAGCAAACCAACCTACACGTTCATCAAAATAACGTCTTTTCATTGGTTTCTTTGGTAGTAAAATCATAGAATTACTCATTTCAACAGAAATAGATCCCACACTTCCATTTGATGGTGGAGCTCCTGCATTATAAGTTTTTACATGTCTTGTTTCAATATTTAAAGGATAACTCTTTAATTTATCAACATATGATCTAGAAGCATCTAATCTTGAAATTTTGTATTGTCTTCTTCTAAACTGAGGAATACCTAAAGCTTTTACATCTTTTGAAAATAAAGGCGTAACTTCAATTACTGTATTTAGTGAATCCTTACTAAATGCTTTAATAGGGAAGGAATATAGAATAGGTTCGAAGTTAGAATTGACTACAGCTTCATGAACAGGTAAAGAATCAGCTGCCACTACATCATGTGAAACTACTCTTAACAAAACTTGTTTTCTATTCTTTTCCCAACGAAGTACTTGTGTGTTTTGCTTTCCTCCTCCGAAACCAAGCCCTGAAGCTGTTTTTGCTATTCTTGTAACCATTAACATTTCTCTATTAAAAAGAGAATCTGGAATTTCATAGTAGAATTTATCATCTAACTCATGAACGGTAAATAAACCTGGATCACTTTTAGCATTTTTTGTAATTACCTTACTATAAGGTTGGATTCCTCCTTTTTTAGGTCTTTTCTTAGGTTTAGCTGATGCTACTGCTCCTTTTTTACTTGCCGAAGCTTTTTTAGCTGTAGAGCAAGAAGTCACAGAAATTAACAGTATTCCCAATAGAAATAGTGGTATTTTTCTTAACATAGTTTGGATTAATTAGTTCGACTGTGAAATTAATAATAAGCCTAGACTAATAAGCTATTAAGACACTATTTTAAGATATCTTTAACTAGAATTTATGATTATTGTAACTGATTCAAAATATCATTTGTTATATTTTATGTAATTATTTAAGATTTCGTTATAATGTACTTTTACAGAAGATTATAATACTCAGGAAGTAGGTACTAACTTGTTAGAAGATAAAAATCGTTTAGTTCATTTTCCACAAAAGAAGCAACCTATAAACTTTCAGAGTTTATAGTAGTCCTTACAAGTACATCCCTTTCTTTGCTTTTTATCCAAAAACAAAACTATGACATACAA
>NZ_CANMEZ010000013.1 GCF_947496985.1 uncultured Kordia sp. | reverse complement strand
GGAAAACTTCTAAAACAGATCAGTCCAGCAGGACCAGGATGGGATGGAACTTTCAATGGGAATGTAATGCCATCGGCAGATTATTGGTTTAGAGTAGAATATATAGATCCATTTGATGGAACACCTAAAGAGTTCATTAATCATTTTACGCTAAAGAGATAATTTACTCGATAATCGAGATTTAAAATATTCCAAGGCTTGCCTCGATATTTTATGTGAATTTCTGAAACAAGTCACTAAAGCTTATCATAAGATTGCTGACATAAAAATATAAAAAACCGAAGACTTAATTGTTTTCGGTTTTTTTATGCGATATTATAGAATAGTAATGTTTTAAATAGATTATTTTTTAAAAGTAGGACTTTAGGTCTTTAA
The DNA here is from genome assembly GCF_947496985.1 of uncultured Kordia sp. GTDB lineage: Bacteria > Bacteroidota > Bacteroidia > Flavobacteriales > Flavobacteriaceae > Kordia. Next base: position 138,381 of record NZ_CANMEZ010000013.1, on the reverse strand, counting down.
ATTGTTATGTATATAGAATTCTAAAACTTCATTCTTTTATAACGATTAAATTCAAACAAGAATGGGATAACAAAAGATTTTATGCTTCGGTTTTTTTATGCGATAAGATTTTGTTACTTTCAAACATTAATCATTTATATGTGAACAAGCTAACATACATCTGTATCTCCCTATTTTTAGGTTGTTTTATCAACACATATAAAGCAACTGCTCAAGACATTACATTGTTTCAACAATTTAATGGTCGTTTTGACTATACAGCCTTAGGAAATACAATGAATACCGCCGAAAACGGCTCTAGTGGTCCATGTGTCATCAATACAACTTCTAGCGCAAGCTTATTTTTAAATACAGATCAAACGATTGTTGCAGCTTATTTATACTGGGCAGGATCTGATGATGGTGATTTTGATATTGAATTAAATGGAATACCTATTACAGCTGCTAGAACTTTTAATGACGCACTGACAGGAAATAGAACTTTTTTCGCAGCTTTCGCTGATGTTACTGATATTGTAACCACACAAGGGAATGGCTTGTACACGGTAAGCGAATTTGATTTAACTTCGGTTATAAATCCATATTGTCCAACAGGAACAAATTTCGGTGGTTGGGCAATTACGGTAATTTATGAAAGTCCTTCACTTCCTCTGAATCAGTTGAATGTATACGATGGTTTGGAAAGTGTCCCTGATGAATTAGAAATCACGCTGGAAAACCTTAACGTTTTTGATAATATGGGCGCTAAAATAGGTTTTATTGCTTGGGAAGGCGATCGCTCATTGAGTGTAAACGAGTCGCTACGAATTAACGGATCTATTATTGAAAACTTCCCATTAAACCCTGCTGACAATGCTTTTAATGGCACTAATAGTTTTACAGGAGCTTCTAATTTATATAATATGGATATTGATTTTTATAGTATTCAAAACTATATTGCCGTTGGAGATACTGAAGCCACAATTTCATTAACATCTGGACAAGATTTTGTAATGATTAATAATATCATTACCGTTTTAAACAGTCAACTTCCTGATGCAACTGTTACAATTGACGAAGTAGAAACAACCTGTGACTCTAGAGAGTTAACAATTGATTACACAATTTACAATACAAATAGTACAGCTATTTTACCGCAAAATACACCTATCGCTTTTTATGCAGACGGAATACTAATTGCAACAGCCGTTACAAGCATCACACTTCCCATTAATGGAAATGTACAGCAAACAATTACACTTACAATTCCAGATAGTATTTCAAATCCATTCAATTTTACTATTGTAGTGGATGATGATGGAACTAGTACAGGAATCATTGATGAGACTAATGAAGATAATAATGTTGCTTTAGAAAATATAATACTTCCTACTTCTCCAGAAATTCCGCCATTGATAAATTTAGAGTTATGTAATAACACTCCGAATCTTGCATTTGATTTAACAATGCAAGAAAATCAATTTAGCAATCCTTTACTAACATTTCAATACTATACAACATTTGACAATGCTTCCGGTATGGTTAGTCCGATTATAAACCCTATGTCACATGAACCTAGTTCATACCCAGCAACTATTTATTTGGAAGTTACAAATAGTAGCAGTTTGTGTAGAACAATTACTGAGTTTGATCTTCTATTATTAGAAAGCCCTATACTAAATGATGTAGAAAATTTAATTGCTTGTACGATAGATGCTACCGAAATTGCAACATTCGATCTTACCACGAACGAAACAACCATTAATAACGATATAGATGTTACGTTTTCCTATTTTGAAACACTCGCTTCCGATGGTTCGTTCCAAGATGAAATCACAAATCCTGCCGCTTTTGAAAACAATACGAATCCTCAAACAATTTATGTAACTGTTGAAAACACAAATGGATGTATCAGTTTCACTACATTTGATGTTAGTGTAAATGACTGCGAAATTTATATTCCTAATGGTTTATCTCCAAATGGCGATGGTAAAAATGATGTATTCAATATTTTAAATCTAGAAGCGCATCCAAACCATAAAATTCATATCTACAACAGACTCGGAACACTTATATTCATTGGAGATAAAAACATAGGTCGATGGAATGGTGTTGCTAATAGAGGAAATCCAAAAAATAAAAGACTTCCTACAGGAACCTACTTTTACGTACTCTATTTAAACGATACAAATACTACAGGAAGCACTATTTTGTTAGCACAAACATACACTGGCTGGGTATATCTTCAGAATAATTAATAAAAATATACGTTAATATCATAGTTATTCTGTATTTTAGTATTGATTAACAGCCTATTAAAAATCAAGTTGTTGCCATTAAAAATAATTTCGCAGGCATGAAATAATGTATATCTTTGCCTAGATTTTTATTTAATATCCTATATAGTTAAAGTTTGCCCAGCTCTACTATATTCGTTCGGAAACACGACTTAACCCCATTCCTATGAAAAAAGTTTTTTTTATACTTTTTACACTTTTTGCCTGCCATACCATTTCTGCTCAACAAGTAACAACGGACGAATCTGTTTCGTTACAACAGCTTGTGGAACAACTTGCGCAAGGTTGTGTAGAAATTTCTAATGTTACATCTTCAATTAATGGAAGTGTTAATAACTTTCAGAGTTATGCCTATTTTGATCAAGCTGGTTCAGGTTTTCCATTTGCGAATGGATTGGTCTTAACTTCTGGTAGAGCTTCAGATGCAGGAACTCCTATCAATACTTCCCCTCTAAACAGTGGAACAACAGCTTGGGGAACTGATCCTGATATTGAAACTGCTTTGGGTGTAAATGGTACTGTAAACGCTACTTCTATCGAATTTGATTTTATTGCCGTAACTAATCAAATTAGCTTTAACTATTTATTAGCTTCTGAAGAATACGCTGAAGATTTTCCTTGTCGTTTCTCTGATAGTTTTGCTTTTTTAATAAGACCTACAGGAAGCACCGCACCATATACAAATATTGCCGTTGTTCCTGGCACAAATATTCCAGTAAGTACAAGTGTAATTCATGATGAAATTGTAGGTTTTTGTCCTGCTGAAAATCCTGAATACTTTGAAGGATATAATCTTGGAGATACCAACTATAACGGACGTACAACTGTATTGACAGCAATAGCAGATTTAGTACCAAATCAACAATATCATATTAAATTAATTATTGCTGACGGAACAGATCAAAATGCAGATTCAGCAATCTTTATTCAAGGAAATAGTTTCAATGCAACTGTTGATCTTGGCCCAGATATTACAACCTGTGCCGATTCATATCAATTAAATGCTGATATCGGAAACCCACTAGCAACTTATGAATGGTTTAGAGACGATGTAGCAATTCCAAATAGTAATACAACAACATTTACTGCCAACGAAAGTGGAACATACAATGTAGAAATTACAATTCCGATTGGGACAGAAAACTGTGTGATTGAAGATAGTGTTGAAATTGCACTAAATGATGCGCAAACTGCAGGGCCAATTACTGATTATGAAATTTGTGATGATGCTTCACAAGATGGAGAAGAGACATTTATGTTAACAACCAAAGATCCTGAAATACTGGCTACTGTTCCTCCTGCAAATTATCAAATAAGTTATCATCCTTCACAATTTGAAGCTGAAAACAATACAAATCCATATCCATCTATCATTCAAAACACATCTTCTCCACAAGAAATATTTGTACGTGTACGAGATATTGATAATGGTTGTTTGGCATATACAAGTTTTAATTTAATAGTAAACACATTACCAGCTATTACAGCTCCTACTCCATTCAATATTTGTGATACGGATGCAGACGGAATCGTTTCCACAGATTTAACAGTAAGAAATGATGAAATAACTGGAATGAATCCTTTATATGGTGTAAGTTATCACTTTTCACAATCAGATGCGGATAGCAATGTCAACCCTATTGTTACAAGTTACGTAAACCTTACGCCAAACGAAACTGTTTTTGTTAGAGTGGTAAATACAGAAACAGGATGCTATAACACAACATCGCTGGATATAAATGTAAGTGTTGCTCCCGATTTAAATGATGGAGATCGTAATATACTTGATGCTTGTGATCCTGAACATGATGGTTTTGCCAATTTTGACCTTACAGAACTCATTAATGAAATTACCCTAGGACTTACAGGAGTTACAATAAGCGTTCATACGTCTATTGATGATGCTCAAAGTAACTCAAATCCAATTCCAGATCCTTCTTCATTTAACAATACAGAAATAGACCAACAAATACTTTATGTACGTGTTGTAGACGATGCAACAGGTTGTTTTGCAATTTCACCTATTGAAGTTCATACCAATGCACTTTTAACAGCTACAAACATTAGAAATGTATCTAGATGTGATGATGATACTAACGATGGCATATTTCAATTTGATTTAGCAGCTGTTTCGGAAGATATTCAAAATGAATTAGAGAATATTACCATTGCATTTTATACTACACAAGATGATAGAGACAATGCTGTAAACCCTATCGACACGTCAGTTTTATTCACCAACACATCCAATCCTCAAGAATTATTTATTACACTAAGTGATGATGATGGTTGCGAAGAAATCTCATCGTTTAATTTAATAGTGAATCCTTCTGTAACACTTGGCTCAATTGGCACATTAACTGCCTGTGATACAAATGATGATGGCTTTACACTTGTTAATTTAAATATATTTGATGCTACTATACGAGGTACAAATACATCTTTTGAAGTTGCTTATTTTGCTAATCTACCAGATGCAATTACATTTAGCAATGCAATTATAGCACCGCTTGCCAATCAAACAAATCCACAAGAGATTTTTGTTCGTATCACAAATCCAGGAACAGGTTGTAATGATGTTTCTTCTTTCATGTTAGAAATATTACCTGCACCAACAGTAACACAACCTCCTGCAATTTTAATTTGTGATGATGATACAGACGGAATTGCTACTGTTGATGTTACGGAAAGCATTCCAGATATTATTACAGATACTTCAAATATTGAAATCAATTTCTTTCAAACACTTGCTGGAGCCGAAGATGGAGCTATTGATCCTGTTCCTGTTCCTACTGCATTTACAACTAGTACTACAGATGTTTTTGTGCGTGTAGAAAATGCAACTACAAGTTGTTTCACCATCGTTACCCTTCCGGTTATTGTAAATACAATTCCTGAAGTTGTAGCAACGAATATTTATCAATTGTGTGAAACAGATACAAATCAAACAGAAAACTTTATCATGGAGACTAGAGATGATGAAATATTAAATGGTCAAACTGCCATGAATGTCCTCTACTATCCTAGTGAACAAGATGCGTTGGATAAAACCAACGAAATTGATAAAACAATGCCGTATGCGAATCAAACGAATCCGCAAACCATACATGTACGTATTGAAAATGATACAGATCCGGATTGTTTTGCAACCTCATCATTTGTGATTCAAGTAAGTCCTGCTCCACTTTTCAATCAACCAGATGATATATTTGTGTGTGATGATGCTACGAATGACGGAGTTGACACATTTAATTTTGATGCTACTGTACAAGAAATCATGCAAGGAGTTCCGCAAAACCTGAACGTGGTTTTCTTCTTAACTGAAGATGATGCAAATATGAATATGAACCCTATCGGCAATACACTCACAAATACTACGAATCCACAAGCAATTTATGCTAGAATTACCAACGATTCAGATTGTCATACTGTTGTCAATTTTGAAGTAAATGTAATTCAGGTTCCAGAAACAAACGCTGCTACTGATGTAACTGTTTGTGACGTAGATTATGATGGACAAGTTCAATTTGACTTAACTCTTGCCGAATTTGACATTTTAAATATTCGACAAGACAATGTTGTAATTACTTATCACGAATTAGAAGATGATGCCGAAACTGGAGCAAATCCTATCGCAACACCAACAAACTATACAAACTCAATCAATCCGCAACCCATTTTTGTTCGATTGATCAATACAATATCGCAATGTTATGTAATTGTTCCATTTACATTAAATATTAATTTACCTCCATTATTGAATGATATATCTGAAGCTACATTCTGTGCAGCAGAAAGCCCTGACACTGTAGATTTATCACAAATAGATGAAATCATTATTGATGACGCAACTGGCGTATCTCTTTCATATTATAATACTGCGACAGAAGCGGATAGCGAAACAAATCCACTTCCAGAGATTTATATGTATACATCTAATCCAGAAACTATTTTCATAAGAGCTCAAAATGATGATACTGGTTGCTATTTTGTTACAGATATTGCTATTGCAATCAACCCGAATCCAATAGCAAACCCTGTGAGCAATATGGAAGCGTGTATTGATGATAATGGAAATTTTACACAAGTCTTTAACTTGTCTCAACAAACCGCTACCATATTAGGTGCGCAAAACCCTGGATTGTTTGCTGTGAGTTATCATATTAGTATTGAAGATGCTCAAAATGATGTAAGTCCATTGCCAAATTTATACAGTGCTTTTGATGATCAAATTATTCATGTTAGAGTTGAAAATACAAACACTGGTTGTTACGCAACAACTTCATTTATGACAATTTTACATCCATTACCTATTGTGAATCTTCCTGAAGATATTACTTTATGTTTAAATGATCTTCCGTTAACTGTAACTGCAGGATCAACTATAGGAAATTCATACTTATGGTCTACAGGTGCAACAACACCTTCTATTGACATTACTTCTGTGGGAACTTATGACGTAACTGTAACAAGTCCGTTTGGTTGTACGGAGACAGCTAGTTTTACTGTAAGTGAATCAGAATTGGCTACAATTATAGATGTTGATGTTGTAAATTTCTCTGACAACAATACAATTACTGTAAATGTTACTGGAAATGGCGATTATTTATATTCTTTAGATGGTGACACACCACAAGTTTCAAACTTATTTGAATTTGTAGGACCTGGTTATCATACAGTAACGGTTTCTGACATTAATGGTTGTGGAGAAGTAACTGAAGAAGTTGTCGTTATTGACTATATCGGATTCTTTACACCTAACAATGATACATTTAACGATACTTGGCATATTATCGGAATCGAAACCTTGCCAAATTCTGTTGTATACATATTTGATCGTTACGGAAAACTATTAACAGCTTTAGGTCCAAATGATCGCGGTTGGGATGGTTTATATAGAGGAAGAAAAATGCCATCAAGTGATTATTGGTTCTTAGCAGAAATTAAAGATGGAGACCAAGCATTTCAAGTGAAAGGACATTTTACACTAAAGCGATAGTAATATTATTGATCCCAAATATTAAAAAATGTTTTTCGATACGTTTCACTGATTGGTAAAAAATTATCTTCAATACATACACGGTTGCCTTCCACATATTTTATGTGTGATAGGTTCACTATATATGAACGATGAATTCTAATAAAAGAAGTATTAGGAAGCGTATCAATAACATTTTTAAGAGTTCCATATACCATCAACTTTCCATAAGTTTTAGTAATATAACTAATATATTCACTTTCAGATTGTATGTATAGAATATCTATAAGTGAAACTTTATATTGCTTTTTATTAGACTTTATTTGTATTGTTTCTTTACCAGATTCACGGATATTTTCTACAACATTTGACGTTGACTTTTCATGTATTTCTTTTACTTTTTCTATTGCTCGTAAAAAACGTGAAAAACCAATTGGCTTCAATAAGTAATCAATAGCATCAAGTTCAAATCCTTCTAAAGCGTACTCTCTGTAAGCAGTTGTTAGTATAACTTTTGCTTTGTTTCGTTTAAGCGATTTTAAAAAGTCAATTCCTGAAAGTTCAGGCATTTGAATGTCTAGAAAAATAATATCAATGTCATTCGTCCTCATTCCTTCAAATGCATGTATAGCAGACTTATAACTACCAACAACAACTAAATCATCAATTTTATTACAATAATTTTCTAACAATCTTCTTCCTTGTTGTTCATCATCTATAATAATACAATTATACTTCATGCGCATCTACTTTTAAAATTACTTTGTATTGATTTTCAGATGGGATAATTAACAAATCATGTTTATCTGGGTATAATAGTTCTAATCTTCTTGTAACATTTGTAATTCCAATTCCACCAACATTATCACTTTTCTTTGTAGTTGAATATGTATTTATACAACTAAAATGAACACTATTTTTTTCTTCTGTAGAAATTATAATTTCAATAAATCCATTATTGACATCTTCTATATTTCCATGTTTGAAAGCATTTTCTACAAAAGGAAGCAATAACATTGGAGCAATCTTTATTTCTGGATCAACATCTTTATAAGTAAAGCTTATATTATTAATTTCATCATCTTTAATTTTGAATAAGTTTATAAAATTAAGGATATAAGTTATCTCTTCTTTCAAAGGTACAAACTCGTATTTGTTCCCATAAAGTGAATAATCTAACATTTTTGATAATTGCAAAATAGCATCAGATCCTCTTGGATCATTATCAATTGTTAGTGAATAAATATTGTTAAGTGTATTAAACAAAAAATGCGGATTGATTTGCTGTACTAAAAAACTTTTCTCGGCTTTTACTATTTCTAGTTCTTTTTCTTCTTGTTGTTTTCGTTTATAGTAAGCATACAACATAAAAGCTGCAAAAATAGATAATACACTAGGCATAGCATGTGCAAACAAAGGCTCCAAATCAAACAATTTGATTACATGTTTTCCTTTTTGTATCGCTTCTGGTGTAAAACTCTCTGAATATGTATTTATTAATGATCCGCCAAAAACCAGAAACACATTACAAACTACATATAATGCATAGCGATGTTTTTGATATAATTTTGGCAACAACACGTGAAGGTTTATATAAAAAGCAATCAATTGATTTCCAACAAAACTTGCTACATGAATAACTGCTGTTGTAGTATCAGTCAAATATTCAAAGAAAAAGTAAAGAGATAGACTATATAAAACCCAAATGATAATATGTTTCTGATACATCTTCATAATACATCAAAAATAAGTTTATTACAGGATTTCCCTATATAATTTCAACTAAAGGAATCTTTATTTCAGTCAAATTGCCAATTTCTTCAGTGAATGGTTATTAAAATGCTACATAAACACATATAAGTAACTTACTGAAAAAAATGCATCATTCGTTGAATTTATTTCAAACTGAATAAGGCAATATCTTTTTTAGCTGTAAAATTATTTCAATGGCTAGAAAACATTTAAATGAAAAATCATCAATCTTACTTTTCTTCTTCTTTTTAATAACAATTCAATTTTGTTATTCGCAAAATCAAGATCGAAAATTTGAAGGAATCTTACATGGGAACTACTTCTTAATTGGTGAATTAAATTCAATTTACAATACTACTCTTGGTACTGAATTTCAATATTACTTCTCAAAAACCTCAGCATTTGAACATTACTTTAACACAGGTTTCACAACAGATATAGATACAAAAGGAGCTAATCTTTTTGCTCTCGATTTAGGAATTGGAACACAATACAAACTAACAGAATTATGGAACAAACCTCTTTTTATTCGCGGAAGTATTGGTGGTCTGTATTGGCAAGAAAAATTTTCTACTCAGTTTATCAATACAACAGTCAACAGCTCTGTACCTGAATTTGGTTTTAAAGCTAATTTAGGAATAGGATATCGTTTTTCTAAACGCATGACTTTTATACTACAAGGTACACAGTTTAGTACCAAAGGCACTAGTGTTGGAATAGGAATTTCATATTCATTTTAAAAATTAAAAATTATGCGTACTACATATAACATCAATTTAATATCACTTAAGAGTTTTTCTCTTTTTATAGTAATTTTTCAAGCATTACTATTATTTGTTGCTTGTTCTCCTGACCCAATTTATGTTTCTATTGACAATCGTATTGGAGCTTTACCAGAAACAGTTATTGACCCAGCAGACAACCCAAGAACTCCTGAAAAAGTAGCACTTGGAAGAATGCTATTTTGGGATCCTGTTTTATCAGGAAATAATGATGTGGCCTGTGTAACGTGTCATCACCCTAATAATGATTATGCTGAAAGATTAGATTTAAGTATTGGTGTTGGTGGTCACGGACTTTCTTTTAATAGATCTGGTGATATATTAGTCAAACGAAATGCACCAACAATCTTAAATACGGCATTCAACGGAATTGACGAAGGTTACTTATATGACCCTGCAAATACAGTAATGTTTTGGGACAATAGATCTAAATCACTCGAAGAGCAGTCCTTAGAACCTATAAAATCTATGGAAGAAATGAGAGGAAATGTATATACTGCTGATGTAGCAATTGCTGTTGTTTCTTCTCGTTTAAATGCAATTCCAGAATATGTTACGATGTTCAATAATGTTTTTGGTGAAGGAACTGTGATTGATGGTGATAAAATTGGAAAAGCCATTGCCGCTTTTGAACGTACGCTTATCGCTAACAACAGCCGTTTTGATCAATATGTTGAAGGTGACGAAACAGCTCTAAATGCACAAGAACTAAGAGGAATGAATGCTTTTGTAAGTGCCAATTGCGTGGCGTGTCACAATGGACCAATGTTTTCTGATTATGAATTACACGATTTAGGTGTGCCAAACAATTCTAAACTTGAACAGATTGATGAAGGTGTAAATGGAAAATTTAGGACCGCAAGTCTAAGAAATCTACCTAAAACTGGTCCATACATGCATAATGGAGTATTTAAAACACTTACTGATGTCGTAAACTTCTATGATAATTTTGAACGAAATGACGCTGATGCCCAACAAATAGATTTTGATAATAACCCAGATACTGTAGCAGCAATTGTGGCTTTTTTAAAAGCGCTAAGCGATTCAGAGTTTGATAAAACAATTCCTGAAAGTGTCCCAAGTGGATTACCTGTCGGCGGAAACATTGAATAACTTATTAATTTACCATGAAAACAATATGTAAACTTATCCTTAGCACTGTTTTTATTACATCATGTACTACCAAAACAGAATATATTCCAATAGAAGGAAAATGGATCAAAGGAACTCAGACAGAACAACTAAAAACTATTGAAAATCAATTTAGAGGTTTTGACAAAACCATGGTTGAAGTTGGTTATCGCTATCAAGAATTGTATTGGGGAGGACAAGACGAAAATTGGGAATACGCGAACTATCAACTAGAGAAGATAGAAAAGACTATAAAATTAGGTCTACAACGCAGACCCAAACGAGCACAATCAGCAACTCACTTTCTAGAATATGTAATTCCAGAAGTCAATAAAGCAATTCAAGCTGAAGACAAGCAGCGATTTAATACTAATATTGAAATGATGCGCACCAACTGTACAAATTGTCATATTGCTGAACGTGTTCCAACGTTTACAGTACGTATTCCAACACATAGACAATCGCCTATTGGTAATTGAAAGGTTTTAAAAACTTTGATAAAAATTTATCAATCATTTAGATAAGTCGCCACAAAATATTCTTTGTAAGCGCGTCCAATAGGAACACAAGTACCATTAGTTAGATAAATCTGATTTCCAGAAATTCTCTCAATATGTTTTGTGTTAATGATATATGATTTATGTACTTGACAAAATACAGAGGTTAGCTTAGACAACCATGTTTTCAAAGAATCAGAACTCAAATATGATTTATGCCGAGTCACAATCTTCACATAATCCTCATCTGAGGTAAAATATAAAATTTCTCTTGTATTTACTTTCACCAAATCATGTCCAGTCTTTATAAAAAAATGGTCTTCGTCAACAAGCATTTTTTCTTGTACAACTTCAGTACTAGGCTTCATTAGAGAAACACTTTTTGAAACCGCTTGAATAAAACGTTGAAAAGAATATGGCTTTAGTAAATAATCAACTACATTATATTCATAACTTTCCAAAGCATACTCTGAAAAAGCTGTGGTTAAAATTACTTGAGGAGCATGCTGCAAAGTTTTTAAAAAATCCATTCCTGATATTTTAGGCAAATGAATATCTAAGAAAATCAAATCTATCGTATTTTGTTGTAAAAATACGATGGCGTCAACCGCATCTGAAAATGTTCCTTTTAAATCTAATGTCCCTATATCTTTGATGTATTTTTGTAAAATACGTTGTGCAGGAGCTTGGTCTTCAATTATTATACAACTTCGTAACATATATTATTTTCGTTCTTGCAACTGTAAAGTAAGATACACATTATATGTATTTTCAAACTCTTTAATAGCTAATTGATGTTTATCAGGATATAAAATCTCTAAACGTTTTTTTACATTTTCCAAACCAATACCTTTAGATAAACTTTGTGTATTGGCTACAGGTAAAAAACTATTGCTGCAGCTAAAACTTAGCTTTCCGTCTAAAGAAACATTTAAGGAAATGTCTATGACAATATTATTAGTCTGACTTGCCGCACTATGTTTAAAGGCATTCTCAAGAAACACAATTAATATCAAAGGAGCTATCACATAGTTTTCACTAATATTTTTAACTTTAAAAGTAGCAATTCCTCTATTTTCTATTTGCAACTCATTCAATCCCGTAAAATGTTTTAAATGCTCAATTTCTTTAGTAAGTGACACATAATCTTCTTTACAATCATACAGCATATATCGCAATACAGAAGATAACTCTAATATAATAGAAGGTGTTTTGGGAGAATTCTCTAAAGCATACGAATACAAGTTATTCAAATTATTGAATAGGAAATGAGGATTAATTTGTGACTTTAAAAAACGTAATTCACTTTCTTGCATAGCTAATTTCAACTCTTCTACTTCACTCTGCTTTTTACTAACATCCCAAGCAAACTTAAAGCTCACCATCGTCATTACTAATGGTACAATTTCTAATAAGGTATAAAATACATTCGATACATATCGAGCTCTATCGTCGTCAAAAAAAATCTTTTCTAAAACAAGTTCTTCCGTTACATACGCATAAGCAAATACAAATAGTAAGGCACTAAAAAACTGTGCAAATTTTTTAGTGTAGAAAAATAACGGTAGTAATACATAACCAATAAAAAATGCCAAAGACATATAATGCAAAAAGAAAAAAAACTTATGCAACTCTATTATTGGACTATGTTTATCAAAAGAATATAAAAAAAACAAAACAATTAAAAAAAGTCCTTGCGCTAACCATTCTCTTGTTCGTATGTATGTAAGCAAACGTTTCATCTGTTCATATTTATTGTTAAAATCTGTCAGATGGAACATCCATATAATCATTTCATTGTATATCCAAACTTTAGATATGGATGTTTCATACTTCAAAAATAAGTGATTACAAATCATTTTCTTACATAGTAATTGTAAACAACAGAAATACTACTGCAAACAACCTGTATTTTATGTTGAAAACACGAATGTTGTTTACAGGAATCTTATTGCTGTTCACAGGAAACTTTTTTAATAAGGAATCACTCTTTTGATATTTGCCATTCAATATAATCATCACACCTATGAAAACTAAATTGTTTTTATTTTTAATTACCGTATGTAGCATTGGTCAATTTTCTGTAAATGCACAACAAAACACTGAAATAACAATAACAGGAATAGTTATTGAAAGCAACAACGTTCCCATAGAATTTGCTACTGTAATTATTGCCGATAATAATACGCAAAAAGGCATTACAGGAGTTACAACAAATGAAAATGGTGAATTCAGCATTACAACAACTGCTTCTAATTTTTATATTGAAGTAAGTTTTATTGGTTTCAAGAATAAAAAAATCCAAAACTTTCCTATAAAAAACAATCGCATTGAATTAGGAAAAATTATACTATCCGAAGATCAATCGCAATTGGATCAAGTCGTTGTTAGAGCTGAAAAATCGCAAACAGTTTTCAAACTCGACAAACGTGTATTTAATGTAGGTTCAGACCTTAGTAGTACTGGAGCAAGTGCTTTAGAAATTTTAAACAATGTTCCTTCTGTAAATGTAAATATTGAAGGGCAAATTAGTTTGCGTGGAAATTCGGGTGTACAAATACTGATCAACGGAAAACCATCTGTACTCGCAAGTGAAGAAGGAAATGCTTTAGGAAGTATTACTGCCGATATGATTGATAGTATAGAAGTGATAACAAACCCATCTGCTAAATATGATGCCGAAGGAACCTCAGGGATTATCAACATAATTTTAAAAAAGAATGAAAAGAAAGGGTTAAACGGTTCGGTAACACTCAATACAGGAATCCCAAACAATCATAGTATTGGGGTAAGTTTAAACCGCCGTACGGAAAAGTTTAACCTATTTAGCCAATTAGGATATGGAAGACGTACATTTCCAAGGGAAAGTGAATCTACGAGTCTAAACAGAGCTACCGAAACTACTTTGAGTACAATTGGAGAAAGTGATAAAAACGAAAAATTCTTCAATATTATTTTAGGTACTGATTATCATATTAATGACTTAAATGTAATCACACTTTCTGGGCACTATGCTTTTGAAGATGAAAAAGAAAATTCAAATCAAGTATATCAATTTATTGACAATACGGCAACAACTACTGATGCATGGAATCGTCGTGAACTTACTACAGCTAGCAACCCAAAGTGGCAATATGAATTGCAATATAAAAAGGACTTTAAAGATCATAAGGAGCATAGTTTACTTTTCAGTGCTTTGGGAACCTCATTTAGTAAAGACAAAACATCTAATTTCAATAATACAACCACCGTCGGAAACATTCCAGATGCTTTACAAGAAGCGCTTACAAGTTTTGCCCAAAATGAATATACTTTTAAATTGGATTATACGCATCCGTTTGCTGAAAAATATACTATAGAAATAGGTACACAATATGTGATTGATGATGTGAGCAATGATTATCAAGTTAGAGACTTTATCAATAATGCTTGGGTAAACAATACGAGTTTTAGTAATATTTTTGATTACAATCAAAATGTACTTGGCATCTATTCAACGTTTGCGTACGAAGCTGAAAAATGGGGAATCAAAGGAGGATTACGTTTAGAGAATACCAATTTAGAAACCAAACTTATAAATACAAATGAGCGCAATACTCAAAAGTATACGAACCTATTTCCTAGCATACATACTTCGTATAAAATTACGAATGATCTTTCTTTACAAGCTGGATATTCCAAACGTATTTACAGACCACGTTTATGGGATTTGAATCCTTTTTTCTCATTCCGTGACAACTTTAATATTTCTACGGGAAACCCTAACCTAAATCCTGAATTCACAGATTCTTTTGAAATTACCAGTATTCTTAAGTTCAATCAAGGATCTCTTAACGTTGGAGTTTATCACAGAGCAACCAAAGATGTTATTGAAGACATTTCTACTTTTGAAAATAATGTTACAACCTCACAACCAAGTAATATAGGAACTAATAACGTAACTGGTATTGAGCTTAATGCAAAATATAATGCGACAAATTGGGTAACATTTACAACAGATTTCAATTACAACACTTTTGTTCGAAAAGGTCAATTTGAAGATTTAATCTTTGATTTTAATGGAAATCAATGGAGTTCGCGACTGACAGGAAAATTCAAGTTACCATTAGATTTTACATTAGAGACTACAGGAAACTATCGTTCAAAATTTAAAACAGTCCAAGGAGAAGTTGCTGACAACTTATTTATGAATCTTGGAGTTCGTAAAAAAATGATGAAAGGACGTTTAAATGTAAACCTAAGCGTCAGAGATGTATTTGCTTCTCGTCGTCGTCAATCAGTAACGAATCAAGTTAACTTCCTAAGAACATCAGATAGTCAAAGCGGTCGTTTTGTAACGATTGGAATTAGTTTTGGTTTTGGCAAAGGAGAAGCTATGGAATTTTCTGGTCAAAAACATTTCTAAATACAATATAATTCCACTTTTAGTTCACTATACTAACTTGAAAAAGACAACCAATTGAGGTTGTCTTTTTTTATACTCTAAAAAGAAGTATATTCGAATTAACTCCAGGTTCGTTTTAATAATGAGGATATATTTACTAAACATTTTAATACTTATCATTCTGTGTAGTTGTCAATCAGAAAGGAAAAAAAACTATGACTTAATACAACTAGACACCTATTCATTTCGAAGAAATTATTTTGGAAGCGACACTTTGGCGGGTAAAGAGTTGGATAAGTTCATGAACCGTAATCCTGTTCAGAATTATGAATACAAATCAAAAAAAGGCAGTTTTTACGACAAACTCACACAACATGGTATTATCAATAACAAAGAGCTTATTTTAAATAAACTCGATTCCTTACCAAATTATTTTGAGCATGCTTTTTCAAATAGAAAAATAAAGTTGCTTATTTCATATCCTCAAACTTTTGAAAGACCAGCACTTATTCTAAGCTTTCGAGAGGATGAAACAATTTTTCACGAAGACACATTACTATTTGACAATCCAACAAACGTGAGTTACAGCACTATTGACTTGAATAAGAATGGTACAGATGAATTGTATCTATTATTTAAAAATTATGCTGTAAATGGTGATAATTATGAACTAAGTATTTATGAGTTAACTGAAAAGTAATTACGGAATAGTTTCTCAAAAGAATTTTACTTCACACCTTTTCATTATTTTTGCAAGATGATGCGTTAAGGATTGAGGCATTGTTGGAGCTCCTCGTAGAGAGCGACTGCCGAAAGCCTGACCAAAGGGAACGCCCAACAAAGAAAATATATTTATGAAATTAAAAATAGTATCTGATTTTTCTCCTACGGGAGATCAGCCACAAGCGATTAAAGAATTAGTTTCAGGAATTGAAGCAGACGAACGCTATCAAACCTTGTTAGGTGTGACAGGTTCGGGAAAAACGTTTACCGTTGCCAATGTGATTGAAAAGGTTGAAAAACCAACACTAATTTTAGCTCACAACAAAACTTTGGCTGCACAATTGTACTCAGAATTCAAGCAGTTTTTCCCTGAAAATGCGGTGGAATACTTTGTTTCATATTATGATTATTACCAACCGGAAGCTTACATTCCTACTTCTGGAACGTATATAGAAAAGGATTTATCGATCAATGAAGAAATTGAAAAATTACGATTGAGCACTACTTCTTCCCTACTTTCTGGACGTCGTGATGTCATTGTGATTGCTTCGGTTTCGTGTTTGTATGGTATTGGAAATCCTATAGAATTTCAAAAAAATGTGATCAAACTAGAGCGTGATCAAATTATTTCACGAACGAAATTATTACATCGTTTGGTTCAAAGTTTATATTCTCGTACAACTGCAGATTTTTTACGTGGTTCGTTTCGTGTAAAAGGAGATGTCGTAGATATTTATCCAGGATATGCCGATTTTGCATTTAGAATTCACTTTTTTGGCGATGAAATTGAAGAAATAGAATCGTTTGATCCTGCTACGAATACCGTTTTAGAAAAATACGAACAACTCACTATTTATCCTGCAAACATGTTTGTGACTTCGCCAGAAGTGTTACAAAATGCCATTCATCAAATTCAAGAAGATATGGTAAAACAGGTTGAGTATTTTAGAGAAATAGGAAAACATTTGGAAGCAAAACGTTTGGAAGAACGTACAAACTTTGATTTAGAAATGATTCGTGAATTAGGGTATTGTTCAGGAATTGAAAACTACTCACGTTACTTAGATGGTCGTGCACCTGGAACACGTCCTTTCTGTTTATTAGATTATTTTCCAGATGATTATTTAATGGTTGTGGATGAAAGTCACGTTACTGTTTCGCAAGTACATGCAATGTATGGTGGTGATAGAAGTAGAAAAGAAAACTTGGTAGAATATGGTTTCCGTTTGCCAGCTGCAATGGATAATAGACCGCTAAAGTTTGAAGAATTTGAAGCCATTCAGAATCAAGTAATTTATGTAAGTGCAACGCCCGCAGATTATGAATTGCACAAAACAGATGGCGTATATGTAGAACAAGTAATTCGCCCAACTGGATTGTTAGATCCGATTATAGAAGTACGTCCAAGTTTAAATCAGATTGATGATTTAGTAGAAGAAATTCATCTTCGCACAGAAAAAGATGAACGTGTTTTAGTTACTACTTTGACCAAACGAATGGCAGAAGAGTTGACTAAATATTTATCACGAATTCAAATTCGTTGTCGTTACATTCACAGTGATGTTGATACTTTGGAACGTGTACAAATTATGCAGGATTTACGTAAAGGTTTATTTGATGTTTTAATTGGTGTCAACTTACTTCGTGAAGGATTGGATTTACCAGAAGTATCATTAGTTGCAATTTTAGATGCAGATAAAGAAGGGTTTTTACGCTCAGCGAGATCGTTAACACAAACCGTTGGTAGAGCTGCGAGGAATGTTAATGGAAAAGCGATTATGTATGCGGATAAAATCACGAAAAGTATGCAGAAAACAATGGATGAAACAGCATACAGACGTGAAAAACAGATTGAATATAATACCAAACACGGTATTACACCAAAAGGTTTAAATAAATCATTAAACAATGCACTTGGTAAAGATGAAAGTCTTTCTTGGGAAGATGAAATCAAAGCGAAAGTTGCTGCGGAACCAGATTTGGAATATATGACCAAACCGCAAATTGAAAAACTGATTCGTGAAAAACGTAAATCTATGGAGACTGCTGCAAAAGAATTGAATTTTATGGACGCTGCTAAATACCGTGATGAAATTAAGTTATTACAGGAAAAATTATAAAAACTACCTTGTTATAATAACAAGGTAGTTTTAAGGTTTTTATAAAAGTAAGGACTAGATTGTAAAATCAAAAGTTCCTAAACATATTGTTGATACGGTTCCATCTCCGTTTACATATCCTTGAATTCCTGTCATTACCAATACATTATCAGAAGTATAATATCCACTCCAACGCTCAATAATGTAATAAGGTCTGCCACTTGGGCGCTGACTTACACTAAAACTTATTGCAAAAGGAGTTAAATCTCCACTATCATTTGTAACCCATGAATATCCACCAATATCACCTTCTATCGATAACGATCCTACTGGAGTGTATTTACTGTTGTAAGTTGCTGTGATGCTTCCTTTTGAAGAATTTGCTGCTGTTATTGTAATTTGATACGCACCGTTAGACGATGTGTAGGTTGCTAATTGTGGTACTGATGCCATAATTTTAAATTTTTAGATGATTAATTAATTGTTTTAAACTTGAACATCTTTGCAAAAATGTATGTTGTAATTACATGGTAAAATTACATTGTAAAACTATCACACAAAAGCCTTTAAATACCTAAAAATCAACACGTATTAATACGTTCACACTATTTATATCTCTACAAAAAGTAGTTCTTACAAAAACATTTTGTTGTATTTTAGGTTTCTCTAAAAAACCTGTAATATAACGTCATATAGACTCACTGATGAAGAGGTAAAACGACATTGTACACTTATGAATATAAAAGAAAAGCTTGCCAGTATTGGTCAAAATATACTTCTGGGAATTCTCATTTTGGGGATGATGTTTGTTTTAGTAGGAATAATAAGTAACAATATCAATTGGATTTTCATTGCTATAGGAATCGTAATTATGGCTCCATATGCTTTATCCTTTTTTTGGGTTGAAAAAGAAGTTGATAAAATTGAAAAACAGAAAAACAAAGAATTTCAAAAATTTCTAAAAACGGCAGATCGTGTGCATATAGTGTTGGATGAAGCAAAAATTGTAGAAAAAAAACATACGGAAACATATACTGTTACTCAAGATTACAGAGCCGCAGCAATAAATGAAATTTCAGGAAACGGGCATTACAATGAAGAAAGAATTACGTATACCTATTGTGAAGTTACATTTAATGTAAGTTATAAAGAACGAATGTTTGTCATTGAAGAAATTATTCATAAAGACGAAACTTCCGTGCGAATGCATTTCTATATGCAAAAAATAACCACGTTGTATTTAAATCCTATGGATAAGAAAGAATATTATCTCGATTTGACATTTATTAATAGTTAGAAAAGTTAAATACTAAGGAATAACTTACTGTATACTATTTCCTAAAAAACTCTAAAAAGGCTTTTTTATTGGCTTTAGAAATAGGAATACGTTCTTCTGTATCTAATACTAAATATCCTTCGTTTTCAAAATGTCGTACTTTTTCAAGGTTTACAATATGTGATTTGTGGCATTTAAAAAATTTGGGGTTTAGTAGTTTTTCAAATTTCCCAAGATTGTATGAACTTGTAAGTATCGTTGTATTTATAAGATGAATTTTTGTGTAACCATCATAACCTTCCAGATGCATTACTTCTTCTTCTGGTATAAATGACAAGCCTTTTGGTGTAGGCACAATGATTTTATTGCTATGAGTAATTGTATTGGTTAATAAATTAACAAGTCTTGAATTATTTTCTAAATCGTTTTTTGTTTGTATAGCAGTGATTGCTTTGTTTACAGCAATTATTAAGTCTTCATCGTCAATTGGTTTTAGAACATAATCTATGGCATTTTGCTTAAATGCATCAATAGCATATTCACTATAAGCAGTTACAAAAATGACTTGAAATTGTATTTCTTTTAGTTTTGCAAGTAGTTCAAAACCATTTATTCTAGGCATTTCAATATCTAAAAAAACTAAATCAGGTTGTGCTTTTTTTAATGCTTTGACAGCATCTTCTGGCTTTTGAAAAGTAGCTATAATTTCAATCGCAGGAAATAGTTCTCCTATTTTTTGAGCTAATCCTTTTAGGTTAGATATTTCATCATCAATAAGTATGGTAGTTAGTGTATTCATAACTTATAATTGTGTAATTATAAAGGTTGACTTCGTTCCTTTGTCCATTAACTTTGGATATACTTCTTCTACAGTATAAACAATATTCCAGTTTCCTGATTGATTCAAAAACTTTAAACGATCGTCTAAAACATTTGAAGATTTTACTTTCCTATTGCCTTTATTCTGTGTGTTTACAACTCCTACTCCATCATCAATTACCTCAACTTGATAACTTTTTTCATCAACAGCTATAAAGTTAATAGTAATTGTTCCATTTTCCATTTTATTAAAAATTCCATGATTTACAGCATTTTCAACAATAGGTTGCAATAGCATAGTTGGTATTTTGTTTGTTTTTGTATTTAGCGAGTCATCAATATGAATTTGATATTCAAACTTATCTTTAAAACGTAATTTTTCTATATCTAAATAGTTTTTGATAAGTTTGATTTCTTGATCTAAATTGATTTCTGTTTCTTTCGAGAGTTCAAAAAACTGCCTAATGAGTTTTGAAAACTTTACTAAATACGTCTCAGAAGCTTTTATTTCATTGTTATTGATATAATATTGAATTGCTGCCAAAGAGTTAAATACAAAGTGAGGATTCATTTGAGAACGCAATGCTTTCAACTGAATTTCTGAAAGCATTTTCTCTTGTAGTAGTTTTTCATTTTTCTTTTCTTGACTTATCTTGCTAATTCTCCACACAGCAAGGATTATCACCAGCAAAAGAGAACATATTCCTAGTATTTTTGCCCACAATGTTTGCCACCATAATGGTATAATTGTAAACTCAATTTGTTTTTCTATACCATCAAATGCTATTTTAAATGTGTAATCATTGGGCTGCAAATCATTAAAATTGAAAATGTTTGTTACTGAATTACTCCACGTTTTTTGTATGGGTTCTAGTTTATATGTATATGCTTCATTTTGGTCTTCAGAGAAATCTATACGAGAAACTTCAAATCTTATAGTATTATTCACTACATAGTTAAAAGCATTGTTTTCATTTGTAATTATATTCGAGTTATATGCTGCCTTTTTTATGAAAACATCCAGTAAAAGATTTTGCTTCTTTTGATATTTTGGCAAAATGGCTAGTCCATTATTTGTGGCTACTATTAAATCGGTTGCGTTGACATATACTGAATTAATATTATTGCTAGGCAAACCATCATTTTGATTGTATGTTCTGCTTAACTTGAAAGTATTATTTTCTTTTAAAAAATGTAACACTCCCTTGTTAGTTGCTAACCAAATATTACTTTCTTCGATAAAAGCATCTTGAACTATTAAAAATTCTGATCCTTTTAATGATTTTATTGTATCTAAGTCTGTGATATATGAACCAAATCCATCAGTATTTATTAAAAGCTGTTGACCACTTATTTTCTTTATACTTAAAATAGATTTGTTGAGTATATTGTCTTTATACTTTACAGGAATAATAGAATCATTTTTTAACTCTTTTAACCCATTTGTAGTTGCTATCAATAAACGATTTTTAAAAATAAGCAAATCACTACATCCTTTTTGAATGTATTCTTTTTCTAGGTTTAAATTATCAGGATTTATTTTATGAACTCCAAAAGAATAATCACCATACAAAGCGTTTTCAAAATATATAAACTTTCGTGCCAAATTGTTAGTCCCAGTTGATTGTCCTTCTATCCTAACTAAATCTACTTCCTTTAGTTGATTGTTATGTTCAATTATAATTCTTGATTTCGTCGTATAGTAATTTTTACGGAGTTCTTTTATTTCACTCGCGCCAAAAATGTATTTATCAGTAATTATGAAAGGTTTAAAATCTTTTTGTAATGCATCATATTTGTAAATTCCTTTTTTAAAAATATTTGCATATAAAACATCATTTATGACATTAAATCCTTGAATTTTTTCTTCATTAAATGCATACTTTATGTGTTGTTTTATTTGAGGCAGTTTATAAATCCCTTTATTGAATGTACAAAGCCAAACTGTATTGAGATTGTCTATAAACCCAAAATGAGCATTTAGTTTTTTGGGGAAATAAAAAGGAGCTACAATATGAAAATCAACATCTAAGAAGCCTACAAAATTAGCGCCTGAAATTTGCAATCTATCTGCAACTAAATTAATTCTTGAATGATTTACTATTTCAATTCCCAATTCATCTTTAAACTTATATTTACTTAATTTTAAAGTATTTAAATTTAATATTGAATATTGTTTGTTTGAAACCCAGAAAAATAAACTATCCGTAATTTGGCCTCTTGCACTATCTTCATTTAAAATTCCTTTTGCTGAAAATTTCTTTATTTTTTTTTGATTTATATCATGTACATACAATAACTCTTCATCATAATTAATAACTAATGAGCTTACATTTTCATGGAATACTTTAGTGAAATCATATTCGTGTATTTCTTTTTTAACATTATGTATATTCTTCCATTCATTATCTTTTAATTGATACTTTTTATTAGGTCCGGAAGGATATACTTCATTGCCAATTTGAGATGGAAATATTGGGTTTATAATCTCCGTTTTATTCTCATTAGGAAAAGATATGATACTATCATTTTTTATGTATCCAAGTGAAGAAGCTTTAGAAAAGTACCACACTTTTCCATCTGGCGTTGTAAAAGCATCCCAAACATCATTATTTGGCAACCCTTCCTTGGTTGTAAATACAGTAAAGTCTTTTCCATTATACTTTACCATTCCTTTATCTGTCAAGAACCACATAAAGCCTTTTACATCCTGTAAAATGGTATATACATGATTACTAGGCAACCCATCTTTGGTTGTGTAATTTGTGTATTGCTGCGCAAAGGAAAAACTCCATAACAGTATAAATAATATAGTGATATGGAGTTTTTTGTGTTTCAACGTTTTTTAGTTTTAAGTATATTGTAAAGGTAATCGTTTAGACTAAATCAAAACGACAACAGCTATTAATTTTCATCTACCATTCCATCACAATCATCATCAATACTATTATTCGGAATTTCATCTGCATACGGATGTACTTCTCCATCAGTATCATCACAATCTAAATTATTGAACACACCATCTGCAGCAGCCTGATTCTGAGAACCATACCCATCACCGTCAGCATCTATATATCTAACATCATCAATATCTGTTTCTCCATTACAATTGTCATCAATATCATTTCCTACAATTTCATCCGCTAAAGGATTTATAGTTGGATTGGCATCATCACAATCACCATCATTTCTTGAAAACCCATTAGGAGTTTCTCCTATATTTTCTATTTCAATAATGTCTTCTACATTTGGATCTCCAAAACCATCGTCATCGCCATCTTTGTAAAAAGTATAAGCAAATAAGTTATTACAGTCTTCATCTATAGCATTGTTTGGTATTTCTGTTGCATCAGGATTAATAGTTGCATCAGTGTCATCACAATCTGAAGTGTCTCTAACATATCCAATTGGAGCTTCATCTAATGTTGCAGATATACTATTGGCTGAACTACCAAAACCATCTTGGTCAACATCTGGATACCAATTATAATATGCCTGACTAGGATCTGAACAACTAGAACCTATTATGAATACTGCTACTACTAATAATAGTATTGGAAATATAGATTTAAAAAAAGATATTTTCATCGTATTAAATATTAAGTGTTAATTTATTTTGTGTGTGAAATTTATGATAGAAATATGAAGCAACTATAATCAAGCAAAGTCCTATAAACTGTGAATGTGACAATATGTTTTCAATAATAAAACCGCGTTCGTCTCCTCTATACAATTCTAGAATCCCTCTTCCAAACGCGTATAGCATTAAGTAGATTAAGAACAGTTGTCCATTGAATCGTTTGTGTTTTTTCAGAAATACCAAAACCAAAAGAATTCCTAGAAGTATTGTTATTTCATATAGTTGCGTTGGATGTACTTTTATAGGTGATGTTGTTGGAAAAATAACGCCTATTGCATTTTCAGTTGGTGCTCCAAAGCAACAACCTGCCATAAAACATCCGAAGCGCCCAATTGCATGTACTATAATTGTAGTTATTGCAAAAATATCTAGCATTGCCAATACATCTATTTTTCGCTTTTTCAAGTACCAAATGATGAAAGGAATAATTGTTACAAACGATCCATAAAATACAAATCCACCTGAAAAATTATGAAGCATTAAAGATGGATTTTCTATATATAACACAGGATCTTGCATATAATAGAAAAACTTTCCTCCAATGAACCCAGCTATAAATATGAGATAGAAAAAAGTATTTGATAAATTTGTTATTCCTACATCTCTTTTTGCGCTCCATCTTGTGTAAATAGCAGCAATCAATGTCCCTACTACTATACATACAGCATAACTATATATGGTAACTTCTTGTTGTCCTAAGAAATCTGGTAGTTGAAAATTAAATAGTTCTGGATACATTTAAAACTATTGTTTAATTATTTTCTTAGTTGAAAAACTATTCGCTGAAACAACTTTTAAAAAGTAAATTCCATTTGAAATACTCTCTAGATTGAGTGTGTTTTTTCCTTGATACAAAACTCCTTTCTGAAGTTGTTGCCCACGACTATTCAACAGAACATAAGTAGCTTCTTTCTGTATCACAACTTCTAATTGATTTTTCACAGGATTTGGATACATCGTAAAAGAAGCTTCACTATTTACAACATTACCTAAAGAAAGTGTTGGATTTATTTGTGTTGTCGCTGTGTTTGTAATAATTGGTAAATTGTAATCAAAATAGATGTCTGCCTTGCATGAAACAATATCACCAACAGCAAATCCTACGTTTGGCTTTGCTTTAAAAACTATATAACCATGACTATTTGGTTCATCACTTGTACTATCTGCTAAATTGATATTATCAAACTTAAAGTTTACTTCACCGTTATTTACAGTAGTAGTATATGCATGCGAAGCATATAGTGGTGTGAATGTTGTCCAATCTAAATCGACATCTAAAATTGTATTTACATTTATATTAATAGCTGAAGCTGTTCCTGTATTTTGAAAACGAATTCTAAAGTGTAAATCTTCCGAAGCTTGCGCTGCTGTAATTAACGAACCTTGTAAAACGATAGCGTCATTAGGATCGTACGAACCTATCGTTATTTGTTGCAAATCAAATGTGTTATTTATTGTTACTGTTTCTGCTATCGGACTTATGCTTGCTTGAAAAGACAGAACATCTCCATTATTCACAATTGGTGGTGTATTGATATTAAAAAACACATTTATCACTCTTGTTTCAAAAGGTTGCAGATTTGAATAATTCCAGCTCAGCGAATTTGCTGTTGCACTGTTTTCTGTTGGAGAAGAAGATAAATGATTAACTAGTGTAGTATCGTATGTAAAATCAATAGTTCCAGTTGCTGTTGTTCCTCCATTGTTGGTATATACAATACTATAACCACTATCAAAACCTGGTCGCGCATCCGTAGTTGGAATTATTACAACTGATACATCCGTGCCAACTATAGTTGAAGTAATGCAAAAGTCTTGATTACTTATGGTTTGTGCCGTTGTAAATGTATTTGAGTAATTTATAGGGTTTGAAGTAATTACACCATTTGGTATTTCTGTGATTACTGTTCCCGTCTCTTCAAATGAAAAACCATAATTCCCCAAAGAATTAGTGTTTGAATAATATACATTTCCTGATGTAGCAGCTGTACTTTTTATTTGAATGTTAGTTGGTGTATATGTTGATGTTACACAGTTATCGGCATTTTCATCATATGTTACTTTTCCTTGTATAACATGCGGCGAATTGTCTTTGTACAGGTTAATTGTACTAAAAATATAATTAGCTTCTGTATAACTGTTTGGATCAGTATGCCCAATAGTTCCTGTCAGTTCTAAATAATAACTATCTGTAGTATCTATAAGAAAAGGAGAAGAATCGCAGAAATCTAGTCCATTTCCAAAAACTGTACAATTTAGATTGAATGTTTGCACAACAGTTCCTGAAGAGTTTTTTAAAACTACATTACTTAATTGTCCAAATTGATTTACTCCAAACATAGGGTCAAACAAATAATACCCATATTCTGTAAAGAATACATAGTTATCATTTGCAAACAAAGGGAAAGAAGAAGATGTTAGCACGAAAGTCTCTTCATTAAAAGTTGGATTTACAATATATAATACACCTCCTGTGTAATCAACACCTGAATCTGTTAATGTGATATTATTTCCTGTTACTGACCAACCATTCAAATTTGTTGCAAAGTCATAATTTGGTATGTTAATATTTTGCGCGTTTACTACATTAAAAAATAGTATACATAAAAGCGTATGTATGCAATACAGTTTTACTTTCATTGAGAGAAGATTTATAAAAATTAATAAATGTAATTCAAATGTAAAACCTAATGTTCGTGAAGAAGTTTACCATTAAAGGAAGCTCTTGTTTCATTTATTAAAACACCTCTTTCATAGTATTAAAAGTTAAAGACCAAAACATCAAAGACCCCAAAAAGAGTTTACTCATTAGAAGCAATCGTTCACTACTAAAAATATTACAGCACACGCATTCTTCATTTTATGATTTATAAGATTACCTTAGATTTATAAAAAATTAAAACCATTACCCATGAAAAAAACACTACCCATACTTCTGTTTGTATTTTTTTGTATCACATTCACTTCTTGTGGATCTCAAAAAAAAGCAGTTTCGCAAACGACCACAACTGCTGATTCTGGCAAAAAAGATGGAAGTTCAGTTGAAAATGCAATCAAAGTAAAAAGCGTTCCTGAAGAATATGCATATGTAAAAAAAGCATGTCAAGGTTGCCAATTATTAGGGCAAGCACTCATTTTTGAGGATAAAAAGCCATATGATGTTTTAAAACTAAAAAAGCCAGATGGAACAGAAGTTTCATACTATTTTGACATTTCTTCTTTTTACGGGAAGTTCTAATCAAATCATTATAAAACAAATAGAAAGCGCGAAAAAAATGGTAGGGCAAATATCCTGCTTTTTCTGCGCTTTCTCTCTCAATTATATATACTAAACAAAATTGTAAGCTAAAAACAAAATACCTTTTACAATAAATTTAGAGTCGTTAAACAATAATCTTATTTGCTTTTATCCTACAGAATAAATGTAAGAAAACAACACTTTTTATAACCCCGTATATTTTCTAGGACTAAAAAACAGGTAGAAATACCTAGTTATTTGCTGTGATATTTTTAACAGAGTACGTTAAGAATTCGCTAAAGTTTGCTTCTAAACGGCTAAAATCATTTTTATCAGTATCTTGAATTTTTATTAATAAAATCAACCAAAACCCTTGAAATTCTATTTTATATTACAATACAAACGTATCTATCGCCATATTGATGAATTTGGTGTTATTCCATTTATTGGTTTTGCAATACTTATTGTGATTTTTATTGGTATTTCAAAAACTATATTTAGCAATTTACCGTCTGCAAATTATTTTTATATTCTAATTGGACTGAGCTTAAGCGTAAAATTAGGAACTGTACAAAGAACTGTTTTCTTAAAAAAGTGTTTTCCTAAACAAACTTTTTGGAAAGTAAGAATGCTTGAAAATACATTTTTCATACTTCCCTTTAGTATATTTTTGATATACAAACAATTATATCTAGAAGCAATAGCCATTCATGTATTAGCAATCGGGACATCATTTTTAAACAATATCGGAATACAAAGCAAAACCATTCCAACACCATTTGGGAAGAAACCATTTGAATTTATTATAGGATTCCGAAATAGTTTTTGGGTTTTCATTTTAGCGTATGCGCTTACCTACATTTCAATTGCAGTAGGTAATTATAACCTTGGCGTTTTTGGTTTAATTGTGGTTTTTGTAACCTGTATGTCTCATTATTCCAAACCTGAACCTTTATATTATATTTGGATACACTCACTCACTCCAAAAGCATTTTTATATGATAAAATAAAAACAGCAATCATCTTTACTGGATTACTAGTATTGCCTATTATTATTGCTTTATCAATCTATTTCCCTTTATTAGAATTACAGTTTACCTTACTTTTTACAGTTATTGGTTTTTGTTTTATAATGCTTACCATTTTAGGAAAATACCATAATTACCCTTCAAATATTCCATTATTTCAAACATTTGCAATGCTTGTAAGTTTAGTATTTCCGCCTTTATTATTCTTGTTCATTCCTATATTCTATAAAAAATCTATCAAAAATCTAAATTCAATTTTGACATGTTAAGCATTCATCAACTTTCAAAATCATTTGCAAAAAAACAAATTCTGGATGGTATTGAATTACAATGCAAACCAGGAGAAGTAAACGGTATTGTAGGTGAAAACGGAGCTGGAAAAACAACACTATTCAGATGTATTGCGGGTTTAGAGTCGTATACAGGAAAGGTTAAATACCAGACAAACAATATCAAAAACACTATTGGCTTTTTAGAAACTAATCCTGAATTTCTATCCAAGATCACAGGAAAAGAATACTTGCAATTAATCAGTAATGCACGAAAAATTAAATCGGTTGATTTTGCCGCTCAAAATATTTTTGAGTTGCCATTACAGCAATATGCAGAAACCTATTCTACAGGAATGAAGAAAAAATTAGCCTTAACATCAGTTTTACTTCAAAGTAATGACATTTTTATCTTAGATGAACCATTTAATGGAGTCGATATTCAAAGTAATTTAATCATTAAAGAACTCCTAAAAAAGCTAAAAGAAAAAGGCAAAATAGTATTGTTATCTTCTCACATATTCTCCACATTACAAGACACTTGCGATCATTTACATTATTTAAAAGCAGGAAAAATTCAAAAAACTGTAGAAAAGAAAAATTTTGAAATTATTGAGAACCTTATGAAAGACGCGGCCTTAGAAGAAAAAATAAAGAATTTCAATATTAAATAATTGTAACTAACTAAAAAAAAGAGGGTAAAAAGTCGAGCGCATCGTATTTGGTATTATCTTTGCAACTATTAAAACAATTATTTAAATTTATTACAATGAACAAAGGAACAGTAAAATTCTTCAATGACACTAAAGGTTTTGGTTTTATCGTAGAAGAAGGTTCAAACAAAGAACATTTTGTACACATCTCTGGATTAATTGATGAAATCCGCGAAGGAGATGAAGTTGAGTTCGAGCTTAAAGAAGGGCGTAAAGGACTTAACGCAGTAGACGTGAGAGTAATTTAATATCTATATATATATTACTTAATGAAGTAAAGCCTATCAAATTTGATAGGCTTTTTTTATGTTCATGATTTAAATTTTTTCTGATTTAAAAAAAACTATCTTTGTCACATGGCATTAACAAATAACGACGTTTTCAAAAAACTCCGCGTAGCATTGAAGCTCCGTGATGATGAAATTGTAAAAATATTAGAATTGGTAGATTTTAGAATCTCCAAAAGTGAGTTAGGTGCATTTTTTAGAAATGAAGATCATCCCAAATATAAAAATTGTGGAGATCAAATTTTACGAAACTTCTTAAATGGTTTGGTAATTCATTTGCGTGGTCCAATGCCCAAAAAAGAACAAAAGCCAAAATCTACACAGCCAACTTCCAAACGAAAAGAGCGAAAATAACCGTATTCTTCCGCATATCACTACGTTTATACTTTTGACTGATTAATCCGTTGACAAATAAATATATCCGCTATCTTTGAAAGTATAAGATTATATTTATGAAAATACTTATCGTTGGTGGAAATGGTACTATAGGAAATAAAGTATCAAGTTATTTTGCTAAAAATCATGAAGTACTCATTGCTGGAAGAAATTCGGGCGATGTTACTGTTGACATAAGTACTAGTGAAAGTATCAAAGCTATGTTTGAACAAACTGGAACAATAGACGCTATTATTTGTATAGCTGGTGAAGCCAAATGGAAAGCATTTAATGAACTCTCTGAAGAAGACTATTATATCGGTTTCAAAAGTAAATTGATGGGACAAGTCAATTTGGTACGAATTGGACAACATTACTTATCCAAAAACGGTTCGATTACTTTAACTACTGGAATTTTAGCAGACGATCCAGTTCCAATGACAGCCAGCGCTGCAATGGTAAATGGTGCAATTCATAGTTTTGTAAAAGCTGTTATTTTAGATTTAGAAGGAAAAATTCGTGTCAACGTAGTTTCATCTGGGTTGGTAGAAGATGCCGTTGATAAATATGATGCATATTTCCCAGGGCACAATCCAATTCCTATGCAAAAAGTAATCAACGGATATCGCAAAAGTGTTGAAGGAAAAGGAACTGGCGAAATTATAAGAATCTACGAATAAATTAACCTCATCAATATGAAATTTAAATACACCTATCTCCTACTCGCAAGCTGTCTTTTTATTTCTTGTGGAAAAGATACTACTCAAAACAAAAACTATCTTTCAGATATTTCGATTGATAATAATAAACTTAGTTGTGATGGTATCATCATGGAAAATCATACGGGAATCATTAATAAATCTGAGTTTACTTATGGTGAAAAAATCAATCTTTTTTATGATAATATGACTGGTTTTTCCTTACAAGACAGTTTAGCATATCCAGACATGGATATCTTTGTAATGAATAAAAAAGGAGATACAATATTCTCTCAAAAAGATTTACTAAAGAATACAACAGAAGGGTTTACGGAAGAAAAATTAAACCTAACAAGTAATCTAACATTTGCATTACCAATGCTTCCGAAAAAATCGTATCTAATGAATTTTCATATTACCGATAAACATGGTGATGGCTATTTCAATTTGAAGAAAAACTTCTCAATTATAGAGAATCCATTACTAAAAACGGAAACAAATGGTTTTACATATGACATTTTATATCTGTATTCACAATCACGAAATATTGCAGTAGTTGATAATAAAATAAAACCCGAGGAAAATATTTATATATTACTAGAAAACTTAGAAGGATACGAAATTGACGAAAACGGAAAAGTTGATTTAAACGCTTCCATAAGCCTTGTTTCTAGTAATGGGACAGTTATCAATAAGCAGGAAAATTTATTTCCAACACCCGTAAGTGCTAAAGATTTAAAAGATCAGCTATACGCTACACTTTCTATTTCAAAAGGATATGTAAAAAATCCTGTTACGTGTATTTTTGAAGTAATGGATAACAAATCAAAACATAGCATTAAAACTACTTTTGATCTTATTGTAGAAGAATAATATAAAAACTACTTTCATATATCAATTAAACCTATAATTTTGCTCAGATTTAAAGATTTTCCAAATGAGTATTGAAAGAGAAATACAGAAGCGTAGTCATAATACATGTGAATTATGTGGCGCAACAGAAAAATTATCCATTTACAATGTTCCACCAAATCATGATAACAAGTTAGAGAAATCTATTTATGTATGTGATACGTGTAATTCTCAGATAGCAGATCCTGAAACGATGGATGTAAATCATTGGCGTTGTTTAAATGACAGTATGTGGAGTGAAGTGAAAGCTGTTCAAATTGTCGCTTGGCGAATGCTACACAGATTGAAAAAAGAAGGTTGGCCACAAGATTTACTAGACATGATGTATCTAGATGAAGACGATATAATCTGGGCAGCAGCTACTGGAGAAGCGGAAGACAAAGAAAACGCTATCAAACATGTAGATGTAAATGGTGTACAATTACAAGCTGGTGACAGCGTTGTATTGATTAAAGATTTAAATGTCAAAGGAGCTGGTTTTGTTGCCAAACGTGGATCAGCAGTTAGAAACATTACACTTACACACGACAATGCAGAGCATATTGAAGGTCGCTTAAATGGGCAACACATTGTAATCATTACAAAATATGTAAAAAAGACCTAATATTCATCTCTCATAAAAACTACAAAACGACTTATTCACTAACTGAATAAGTCGTTTTTTGTATCTTCATTTTTTAATTGCAATTATATGTAATGATAAAAGAGATAAAAGTCAAATCTGTATTAAACAAAACTAAGAAAAGAGATACGTGGTTTTTGGACGATTACACTTTCAACCCATATCAAAGTTGTTCGTATAATTGTTTGTATTGCTATATTCGTGGAAGTAAATATGGAACAAATCTCGCAACAAGTTTATCTGTAAAAACGAATGCGATTGAGTTATTAGAAAAACAATTAAAAAAACATGCTGAAAAAGGTGAATATGGCTTTATAGTATTGTCTTCAGTCACAGATCCGTATATAAATATCGAAAAGGAATATCAGCTTACGCGAAAAGCCTTAGAAGTAATCCTAAAATATCGTTTCCCAGTACATATTATTACGAAATCTACTTTAGTTGAACGTGATTTTGATCTATTAAAAGAAATTCATCAACAAGCCATATTACCAGAAGATTTACAACCAAAACTTTCTGGAGGAACATTACTTACGTTCTCTTTCTCTACTATTGATGATCAAATTGGTAATATATTTGAAACTGGTGCCCCAAAACCTTCTTTACGAATTGAAACGTTGCAAAAAGCTATTCAATCCGGGTTTCATGCTGGCGTAAGTATGATGCCTTTACTACCATTCATTACAGACACTACCGAACATTTAGAAAAACTTTTTAGTACTTTCAAAAAGTGCAAAGTTAACTATCTAATGCCAGCTACATTAACAGTATTTGGAAACGGAAAAGCTGATAGTAAAACTTTGATGCTTAATGCAATTAAAAAACATTTCCCAGAATTAGAAGCTCGTTATCTTCGTTACTTTTCAAACAATCATCAATTACCCAAATTTTATAGAAATGCTTTTCACTTAAAAATGAAAGAGCTTACCAAAACATACAATTTAAAAGATCGAATTATATAATTGAAACTTAAGAAATTGTATACAGTGTCGTTACAATCACACCTTTATTATTATCTAAAATAGTAGT
Source organism: uncultured Kordia sp. (assembly GCF_947496985.1). Classification (GTDB taxonomy): domain Bacteria; phylum Bacteroidota; class Bacteroidia; order Flavobacteriales; family Flavobacteriaceae; genus Kordia. Next base: position 104,853 of record NZ_CANMEZ010000013.1, on the reverse strand, counting down.
CAGCAATTGCTTTTCATCCTTTACTTTCAAATTAAATGGAGGAACTAATAAATCAATACCACTTTTCTTTTTTAATCGAATTCCTTGTCCAGATATGATATCTAGATTTGGTGTAAAATTTCCTTTTGGCAAATGTTCTGTAAGAATAACATATTTAAAATTTACTAGCTTTTTGACAATGTTTTGTATTTCATTATTTGAAAGATGTTGCAGCACTTGTCGTACCAATGCACAATCGCCTTTAGGTAAATCGTCTACTGAAATATCTAAACAATGAAATTCTAAATTTTCAGCTTTAAATACTTCTTTATTATGTATAATAAGATCTGAAACAATATCTACAGCAATATACTTTTTAGAGTATTCCATCAATTGCTTTCCCACATTAAAATCACCACAACCTAAATCGCAAACGACTAGTGGAGTTTGAAAAGAAGTCAAAAATGACGTCACAATTTCTATATATGGCTTTACAATTTCTGCAGTATGCGAACCTTCTCCAGAATAAAAATTGGTATCATTCGTTCCCCAAAGATGTAAGGCATACACTTGTTCCATTACGGCTTTTGTAGGCCAAGGTTTCTTTGCTTTTTTAAGTTTGATTTCTTTCTTATTCACTAATACATAAAAATTAATTCACTATAAAACTACAACAATATACTATTTCATCTCTGTCCTGATTTTGAAAAAATTTGTAATCACCTAGAAATGACTACATCGTTTAAAAAGCACTTCTCCATAGTTCAAATATAAATTCATTTCATAAAATTCACTCGAAATGACCATAGGAAAATTAACAACTAAAGCGAAGCAATCAAAACTAACATACTAAAAAAGGCTCACCAATTTCTTGACGAACCCTTTTTCCCATTAACTAACCAATTCTAAATAATGTACTATGAAATTTCTATTGTTCTTTTAGGTTTTACTTTATCTTCTTCTCGCTTTGGTAATGAAACATGTAAAATTCCATTCACGTAGCTCGCATTAATCTCCTCTTTATTAATTGTTTGTGGTAATTTAAAAGATCTCTTAAAAGATGAGAAACTAAATTCTTTTCGTGTGTAACTGTCTTCGTTTGTTACTTCTTCTTTCTTATCTTCTGTACTAATCGTTAATAAATCATGATCTAACGAAAGTTTAAAATCTTCTTTTTCTCTTCCAGGTGCAGCAACTTCTAGTGTAAAATCTTCTGCCGTTTCCTTAATATTTACGGCTGGTGTATTCGTTGTATTTGCAACTTGATTTGCAATTCCACCAAACCAATCCGCTGGAAATAATTCATCAAAAATTGAAGGAAGATCTACGTTTTTACTTTTTACTATATTCATCTTGTTTGTTTTTTAGTGATTTAATTTTGTATGTTTTGTTTATTCAAATACGAGATGTATATGGCAAAAAGGATTCCATATGAAAATACACGTCATTTTGACATATTTACATACTAAAACAATGACAAAATGACATTTTAATCAAAAGCAGATGCGACATCGTGACGGAATTACTTAATCTAGCATAAAACAGTTTGGACTATAATCATTTTCGAAAAAGGGTTTTCACAATAAATAAAATATAATTCTGTTTTAGTTTCAAACACACCAATGAATCATATGAAACTTATTATTCTATGCATGCTTACTGGATTTTTGTCCAAAGCGCAAAACACTGATATTCGTGGAAACCAATACTTCCTAAAAGGGAAAATTATTAAAAAAAGTGATGCTATAATTCAAGCTTGCGGATCTGATGCTTGGGCACTTGTTGTTGAATTAGAAATTATAAACTTCACAAACGATTCTTATAAAGGGAAAAATATTCCCGTTATCTTTACATGTCCGACATCATACAGAAAACAATATTTTAATGTTGGAAAAGTGCACACTCTAAAAGTAGCAGATCAAAAACAAACAAATTTTGCTTGGATAATTTCCAATTATGAAGCTTTAGAGAAGTATAATTTAAAAACTAAATTTTGGGTTATTAATTAAGAACGTTCTAACTATAAACCTATTTATAAGAATACATAAAATTTTGAGTTTAGCACAACAGCCTTTAATTAATCAAAGACAAAACAATCATTTACTAATATACATTCTTTTTAATTACTGCAAATATGGAGCAAAAAATTATAACTGACTTTTATCAAACTATCGTTACCATCCGACCAGAAACCAAAGCATGCTTAGATGATTACAAAAACGGAAACTGTGTCACGATTGCTCTCATCAAAGCTGCTTTAGCACAATTTCATAACGTTGCAGGTATATTTAATCATTATGAAGAAGATTTTGAGCAAATTCAAGCAACCTTTAAAGATGAGTATAAAGTTTTTATAAATGTTGAGGAGCTTGAAATTGTACGCCGTATTTCTGGTATTAAAAAAAATGAAGGTTCTCATTACTACGAAGCAGCCATCAAACTTTATACAATTATTGCCAAACGAGTTTATTTGCAAAAGGAAAATTACTCCGAAAAGTGTATTCTTAGTTTTAAGCACGCTGTAGAATATTTAAACTCAGGTTATCCTACAGAAATAGCACACGAACTTCTAGCACTAGGCAAAAGAAAAATTAAAATTAGGAAGATCAAAAATTACAAAAGTGTTATCATACGTTCTGGTGCACATGCTTCGTATTGTAGTTATGGAGTACAAGACATTATGGGTAAAGCTGTGAACATAAAAAAAATAGGCTTCTTTTGGTGGATGAAAAACCCCATAGGAGTTGGCGGAATCATAAAGGAAGCTTATATCTTACAGTAGATTCAACTATCAAATATTTTGATTTAAATTGAATTTACTTTAATTTGAAAAACAAACCAACCTCTCAAATTAGCAATTATATGAAGCAACTTTATTTCAAACTATTGATGTTAATCTGTATGATATTTTTCTATGCTTGTGCAGATTCATCAAAACAAAAAGAAGCTACTCCTACAACCAATGAAAAGACTGAAAAAATAGAAAAATCCACAAAAGAAACACAACCAAAGGAAAAAGTAGTCGAAAACACAAAACCAGCTTTCGGTATAGATATTTCGTTTTATCAAGGCAATGAAATAGATGATATAGAAAAAAGCAGAGACAGCATCGATTTTATTATTTGTAAAGCGACACAAGGAGTTAGCATGATTGATCCAATGTTTCAAAAAAATTGGGCTACTATCAAAGAAAAAGGATTCATAAGAGGCGCGTATCATTTTTATGTAAGTACTGATAATCCTTTAGAACAAGCTGAATTTTTTATCGAGAGAATTCAAGACATTCAACCTAACGACCTTCCTCCTATTGTAGATATAGAACAAGGCGGAATTGTCGGAAATTCACAAACTCCTACCGAAATCCAACAAAGTGTTCTCAAAGTTCTGAAAGCAATTGAAGAACGATTACATATAAAACCTATCATATACACAAATACAAACTTTGCTAATATGTATTTAAACAATTATGAATTAGCTAATTACCCACTTTGGATTGCGGATTATGAATCAAAAAAAGAACCTGTACTACCAATAACTTGGCAAGAAAAAGGATATGTGCTTTGGCAAAAATCAGATACTTATAAAATTCTAAATTACACCAATGACGAAGATTACTTTAATGGCAATTTAGAAGATTTAAAAGTATTCATTGAAAACAGTCGTGAATAAACATTCATAAAAGCATTACATAAAAAAGCCTTTCCAAATTGGAAAGGCTTTTTTATGTAAATTGAATATATACTATATAACTAAATATGTACTTATGCTAAAACTGCTTGTACTTTATCAGCAGCTTCTTGGAATTCAACAGCAGATTCAACCGCTAATCCAGAATTGTCAATTAATTCTTTTGCGATGTCTGCGTTTGTTCCTTGTAAACGAACAATGATTGGCACTTTAATAGCGTCTCCCATATTCTTGTATGCATCAACAACTCCTTGAGCAACACGGTCACAACGAACGATTCCACCAAAGATATTGATTAAGATTGCTTTTACATTATCGTCTTTTAAGATAATTCTGAATGCTTCTTCAACACGTTTTGCATCAGCTGTTCCACCAACATCAAGGAAGTTAGCAGGTTCTCCACCAGCCATTTTAATTAAATCCATTGTTGCCATTGCTAAACCAGCACCATTTACCATACAACCAACGTTTCCGTCAAGATCAACATAGTTAAGTCCTACTTCTTTCGCTTCAACTTCAATTGGATTTTCCTCACGCAAATCGCGCATTGCTGCATAATCTTTGTGACGGAATAATGCATTTTCGTCTAAAGTTACTTTTGCATCAACTGCCATGATTTTATCATCAGATGTTTTCAACACAGGGTTGATTTCAAATAATGAAGAGTCAGAAGCAACATATGCTTTATATAATGAAGAAACGAATTTTGTCATTTCTTTAAATGCTAATCCACTTAATCCTAAGTTAAAAGCAATTCTTCTCGCTTGAAAACCTAATAACCCTAATGTAGGATCAATTTCTTCTGTAAAAATTAAATGTGGCGTTTCTTCAGCAACAGTTTCAATATCCATTCCACCTTCTGTAGAATACATAATCATGTTACGTCCTGTAGCTCTATTTAATAATACAGACATGTAAAATTCATTTGTTTCGCTATCACCAGGATAATATACATCTTCAGTAACTAATACTTGGTGTACACGCTTACCTTCTGCTGAAGTTTGTGGTGTTACCAAATCCATTCCGATGATTTGTCCTGCAATGTCTTCAACTTCTTGAAGATTCTTGGCAAGCTTTACTCCGCCACCTTTTCCACGTCCACCAGCATGAACCTGTGCTTTAATCACATGCCATCCTGTTCCTGTTTCTTCTGTCAATTGCTTTGCAGCTTCAACAGCTTCTGCAGGTGTAGAAGCTACTTTTCCTCTTTGAACGCGTACGCCAAAACTTGCTAATATTTCTTTTCCTTGGTATTCGTGTAAGTTCATTTTACGAAATTTTTTATAGAGCACAAATGTAAAAAATCGAATGCATTAAACCCAATTAATTTTTGTTTTTGATGGATTAAAAAAAGAAAAAGAGTCATTCTTCCGAATGACTCTTTTAAAATACTTTGATAAAATGAAGCTAGGAATATGTTTTTCTTAAAAAAACAAACCTGAGTTCGCTTTATAAACTATAATTTTAATTAAGGTATTTCAAATCCTGTTGTAGGTGGCGGACACGTAATAAAAGTACAGTCTATGGTACAATCTTCTGTTGGTCGTGGTGGACAAATAAATCTACTTTGACCCGTTGGACAAAAGCCTGGCATACACGTTATACAACTACACGTGCTTGCCGTAATTTGATCCGTAGTAAATACCTGTGCTCCTCCAACACCTTCTTGTAATTGACTAATCTTTTTTTTGTTTAATGCTAAAGATCTGATATTCTTTTTTTTCATGATAATTAATATTTTGATTACATTTAAAGTTAAGCATATTAAAAATCAAACTGTTACGGTTTTTCCATAGATTTATTCCATAAAAAAAGAGAACATTACCGCTCACTTTTTTTCATATTTTTTTTAGATGTTGCTCAGTACACGCTTATGTGGAAGCTATTTGTGTGTTGCAATTGTCAGTACAACTATTACAAGCACGTCCACTCATAGTTTGTTCGTCTGTATCCTAATGATTAAATCCACCTTGTAGCTGGCTGATACTATTTTTTGTTTAATGCTATAACTTGATACTTCTTTTTTCCATCACTGTTTTGGTTCAAGTTATTCTTGAAGATACTCTAACATTTCCGACAGAATTTATTCCAAACAAAAATAGCAAGCCGAAGCTTGCCATTTGTTCTATTTTAAATCCATTTTTTAACGATCACACCCTTTGGTTACTGGTTCTATAGTACTTCCGCCACATGTTGGAACACAACTACAAGTTTGATTTGTAACTTCTGTATTGATTGCTCCGAAACCTCCATTAATTACTTGTAATTCGCTAACTTTATTCTTGTTTAACGCTAGTGTTTTTAGACTTCTTTTTTTCATAATTTAATTTTGTTAATGTTAATTTGATAGTAAGATAAAGTAACATATACGCTAAAAAAACTATTTAAACTCGTCTTTTATAAATCTCGATAACTTCGCTAAAATTCACAACTTACAAATTGTTATAAATAAAACATTTTGTGTTATTTTTATATTTTTTAATTAGTTTTCTTTATTGTAATTTCATTTTATTATAGTTTTGAACCATTAAAAAAATAATAATGAATCAAACTGATTTACTCAATATCGCACAAACGTTTGGAAGCCCAACGTACGTTTATGATGCTACAAAAATAACTTCTCAATATGAACGCCTAACGAAAGCGTTTAAAAATGTACCAAAGTTAAAATTACATTATGCAGTAAAGGCATTGTCCAATTTGAGCATTTTAAGATTGATGAAATCCCTAGGCGCAGGATTGGATACCGTTTCTATTCAAGAAGTACAATTAGGATTGGCTGCAGGGTTTAGCGCAGAAGATATTATGTACACACCTAACGGTGTTTCATTACAAGAAATTGAAGAAGCAGCGCAGCTTGGAGTCAAAATTAATATTGACAATCTCTCTATTTTAGAACAATTTGGAAGTAAACATCCAACAATTCCTGTGTGTATTCGTATCAATCCACACGTAATGGCTGGTGGAAATCATAATATTTCTGTAGGACATATTGATTCAAAGTTTGGAATTTCTATTCATCAAATTCCACATGTATTACGTATTGTAGAATTAACAGGAATGAACATCAACGGAATTCACATGCACACTGGAAGTGATATTCTAGATATTGATGTGTTTTTATATGCTTCCGAGATTTTATTTAAAACAGCGACCAACTTTAAAAATCTAGATTTTATCGACTTTGGAAGTGGTTTTAAAGTTCCGTACAAAAAAGATGATATACAGACCAATATTGAAGAATTAGGTCAAAAATTGAGTGTGCGATTCAATGATTTTTGTGTTGAATACGGAAAAGAATTGTCGCTCAATTTTGAACCCGGAAAGTTCTTGGTTAGTGAAGCTGGTTGTTTTTTAGCAGAAGTAAATGTAGTAAAACAAACAACTTCAACAGTTTTTGCTGGAATTGATAGCGGTTTTAATCATTTAATTCGTCCAATGCTATACAATTCATATCACCATATTGAAAACATTTCAAATCCTGAAGGTCGTGAACGCTATTATTCTGTGGTAGGATATATTTGCGAAACAGATACTTTTGGAAATAACCGTCGTATTCCCGAAATCCGTGAAGGTGATATTTTAAAGTTTAATAATGCTGGCGCGTATTGCTTCTCTATGGCTAGTAATTACAATTCACGTTACAGACCAGCTGAAGTTCTATGGCATAACAAACAAGCACATTTGATTCGTAAGCGTGAAACTTTTGATGATATTTTAAAAAATCAGGTAGAAATTGATCTTACACCGAAGAAGAAAAAAGAAAAGGCTCCTAAGCAAGTTTAGGGAGTTTAAATGTTGGGAAAAGTGTCTGCAAATGCAGGCACTTTTATTTTTGTTCATATTTTAAGTTTAGAACTGGACAATCAGTATCAGTCATAAGCAATTATTCTTTCCAATTAGCATCAAGCATATTTTTGCTTTCACACATCCATCAATTACATATTTTTTAAAATGCATTCAAGACTGTAACAGTGTAACATTTTTTAGAATCCCAACTCTTTAGATAAAATAGTATCTTGTAAAAACATTCAATAGTATTGCAATTTAATGAAAAAACTACTGATCTTATTTTTGCTAGTAACCTTTGGCTGCACTAAACAGACAAATCTTGATGATCCTATTCAGTTTGCACTTTCTGCAAATACTGAGAAGATACAGCGAGTAATAGATAATTTGGAAGCGCACGAAATTCAAATTATGGTGACAGATTCAGAAGGAAACGATTTTAGTTTTCAAGTTGATGCTAATAATTATTTTTATCCTGCTAGTAGTGTAAAATTTCCTGTAGCTATTTTAGCTTTAGAAAAAGCTAATCAAATCCCTGAAATTGATAGTGAAACACTTTTTCAAATTGAAGGCGACTCTATACAAACTACGATTCGGAAAGAAATTCAGAAAATTTTTGCCGTAAGTGACAATGAAGCATATAATCGTTTGTTTGAATTTTTAGGGCAAGATGAAATTGACCTTAAATTAGATGCAAAAGATTTATATTCACAACGGATTTCGCATCGGTTGAGTACTGATGATCAAGCTTATTACATCTCCAAACCTATTACGTTTATTAAAAACGATAGCATTCTATATCAGCAATCACTAAAGCGGAATTTACCTATTTTCTCAATAAACCTTGAAAAAATTCATAAAGGCAAAGGGTTTTACAGAAACGATTCTTTGATTGAAAAACCAATGGATTTTTCCAAAAAAAATTACTTACCGATTACTACATTGCATGAACTCATGAAGCGCTTGCAGTTTCCAGAAAAACACAATGCTTCTGAACAATTTCTACTTTCGAATGATGACCGTAAATTTTTATTAGAAACCATGTATCAAACTCCAAAACAACAAGGATTTCAAGATGCTGAATATTATGATAGTTATGTGAAATTTTTCATGTTTGGCGATTCAAAACAACCTATTCCTGATCATATCAAAATATATAATAAAGTTGGTTACGCTTATGGCTATTTAACCGATTGCGCACATATTGTAGATACAAAACACGCTGTTTCATTTACAATTACTGCGACTATTCACGTAAATAAGAATCAAATTTTTAATGACGACACGTATGAATATGATAGTATCGGAATTCCTTTTTTAGCCGAACTGGGACGACAAATTCATCAATTTTACATCAAAAAACAACAAAATAATTAACGCCATGAGAATCTTTACTGCATTACTCCTGTTTAGTATTTCTATTTGCCAAGCACAACAAGTTTCGTTGAAAAGAGACAGTGTTTCATCTACAAAAGAATATGTTTCTTTATATGTAAAAAACAATATGCTATCTTCTATTTTTTTCAAAGTGATTCCTAAAGACAGCATTCCTAAAACAATTGTTTTTTCAGAAAATACCGTTATTAAACCTTCGGAACGTGTTAATAATTTCATTAAAATTCCTCGTAATATTTTAAAAACTGACACTTCTAAAATAAATATATACGATTACTTTAGTTTTAAGTTTGGTTATGGCGATCCAAGTACTGTAAAACACAATGATTCGTATCGTTATTTATTACCATATAAGAAACGACGCAAATTGATTCAAGGAAACTTTGGAAGTTTTTCACACGATCATATTGCTTCAAATCATGCCTTTGATTTTGGAACAAAGATTGGCGACACAATTTATGCCGCACGCGAAGGTAAAGTAGTAATGATTAAAGAAAATTCTAAAAAGTATGGAAGGACTCGAAAGTTTATCAATGACGGAAATTATGTTATTATTCAACATAACGATGGTACTACAGCTTCTTACTTTCATTTGAATTTTAATGGTGCTTTGGTTGAAAAAGGAGCTATTGTAAAACGCGGACAAGCTATTGGGATTTCAGGAATGACAGGATTTACAACAATTCCACATTTACATTTTGTTGTACACAAAGCTACGGTAGAAAACGGAAACATTTCTGTTCCAATTGAGTTTGAAGGATATGTTGGAAAAAAGTTCAAAAAAGGGAAACGATACGCGCGTAAAACGAAAAAATAAAACATGAGATTTTTACTTTATTTTTTATTGTTCAGTTTTTCAATATCTTATGCACAGGAGATTTCCTTTAAGAGAGATTCAATTTTGTCTACAAAAGATTCTGTGTTTTTTTCAGTTCAAAATAATGTACCATCACCAATTTATTTAATTACGCAGAAAAAGAAAAATACTCCAAAAACAATTGCTTATAATAGAGGAACTTTTATAGAAGCTAATAAAAAAGTGAATGGTGTTTTTAGAGTTCCTAAAAATTTCATTCCCCATCCCGAAAGCGATTTATTTAACTTAACAAAGTATTTTTCGTTTACTGCTGGCTATGGCAACCCTAATACAGTAAAGCCTAATAAAAAGTATAAATATTTGTTCCCTTTTAAAAAGTTCAAAAAATTGATTCAAGGAAATTTTGGTCGATTTACACATAGTGATCATGTCGCACACTATTATGCGTTTGATTTTGGGACTAAAATTGGTGATACTATTTATGCTGCGCGCGAAGGTAAAGTTATTAGAACCAAAGAAGATTCAAAACAATATGGAAACACAAAAGCAGCGTTAAATATGGCAAACTATATTACTATACTACATGACGATGGAACTACTGCTTCATATGTTCATCTTCATTTTAATGGAGTTTTAGTAAAAAAAGACGATATTGTAACACGTGGACAAGCTATTGGAATTTCTGGCATGACCGGTTTTACAACAATTCCGCATTTACACTTTGTAGTACACATGCCTACAAAAAAATATGGAAATGTTTCTATTCCTATTGAGTTTGAAGGATATATTGGTAAAAAACTAAAAAAAGGATATTCATATTCACGTTTAGAATAATATAAATATTATGGAAGGTTTAAATATTGTGCTGGTAATTGCTGTGTTACTTTTTGCAAGATTAGGTATGCGCTTGTATAAAAATTTCCCAAAATCAAATGATCAAGATGATCAAAATGAGATAACTTAAAGTTGATCGTATATTGAAATTTTTCAGATCTATTCGTTAAAAAATTGTACATCAAAAGAAATTTGAAACTATCTTTTATATGCTATTGGAGAGATTTTATTAGTCATGATAGGAATTTTACTCGCTGGAACGAAAATAGAAAAGCAAAAAATAACCTAAAAGACACGTTAAAAACAATTGCTACTGATTTAAAGCTTATAAGGACAATCCAAAAATTGTACTAGAACAAATTACTGCTCACTTAGAGAAAGATTGAATTTTTATTTAAATGAATTCTGAGTATAAAAAGAAAAAACGATCTGTAGATCGTTTTTTCTTTTTAACTAGTTTTGCGCATCTTAACAACAATAGCTATTCGTCACAACCTAATAATCTCGTTGCAATATCCAATGGCGTAGGACAAACTGCCCAAGAAACCTTTATATGTACCGTCCATGGCAATCCACCTTTTGTCGAGTTCTTATGTAAATCACTTATTGATTTTTTGTTAAGGTTTAAAGATTTTAAATTTCTTTTTTTCATAATAGAATCATTTTAAAAAGTTAATAATGATTCAAATGTAATGAGTGTAAAAGAGGAATAATAACGACCTATATGACAATTCCGTGAATTGATTGCTGAAGCATCTGGGAATTCGCGGAATTGTATATTTTATAGCTAATACTATATTCAAGATGATAATTTCCTAGCTTATTTCTACAAATCTTCATAAAACGTCAAACCGTTCATATCAAGATCATAAAAAGCAAATTCTTTGGTTCCCCAAGCAGTTTCTTTCAATGAAGTTTGCGCATGAAACACATCTTTGTTTTTATATTCGTCATATAAAGCGCTTGTATTTAATATTAAAAATCGCAACATTGGACGATCAATATGGTGTTCCCACTCAGAAGCATGATGCCATTGCAAATGAATTTCTACATTTCCACGTTTTATTCCTGCATAAGTTGGCGTTGTTTTATGATCCGCAAAAGTGACTTCAAAACCGAGTTTATTTACATAAAAACCCAATGCAGCCAATACATCTTTTACCGCCAATACAGGATGGACACTCAGAAATTGTTCTTTTGCTTGCATAATTCTATTTTATCTTTATAAAGATACATTTTTTAAAGAATATTTCTTTTTATATCGTAAAAAGGTATCTTTAGGTATATATTGATTATAATTTAATTCCTATGAGACATTTATATTTTTTTGTTTTTTTATTGAGTTCGATAGCTACAATAGCACAAAATGATACTAAAATGACAAGCGCACTTTCTGAGTTTGGTTTTTACACAATGGATAAAAAACTTGATGAAATTGCAATTAAAAAAGAATTAAAAGCCATGTTTCCAGATATTATGTTTATTGATGGAGCGCCACCTAAAACCATTGACAAAACTATGGTCTATTTAGAGACAATTTCAAATGTTAATGAGGATTATCCTGCACACAACATGGAATATTTGAAATATTATGCAGAAGGCTTCAGTAAGTCGCAAAAAGAAAAATTAATCGCTTCTAAAAATGCTTTTATATGTGTTTTTTATTATCAAAATAAAGATGCTTTTTCACACACAAAAAAGCTTTTCAATTGGGTTTACAATAAAATTAAAGGCACTGATTTTGTTGTGTACGATGGAGATGTTAGAAAATATTTTTCACAAAAGACATGGCAAAGAGATCGAGTTGACGCATGGGAAAATGGAATCCCAAATGCAATGCGACAACTTACCATACATTCATACAGAGATTACGAATATTGCCGTTCCATTACGCTTGGAATGCAACGTTACGGCTTGCCCGATTTTGTAATTGAAGAATCTCCGTGTTCTAATATCACAAATGCAACACAACTCCTCACAGTGATTGCGCAATTGTTATTTGAAGGAAATCAAATTAAAAACAAAAGTTTAGCTGTTGACATTAATCAAATACAAAATACAGAGTTTAAAAATATCATGGCTTCAATGATTTATAAAAATGCCAAGAAAAAAGCAATTATTAACTTTTATCCGAATGTTCCAATGGAAGAAGGTGATCCTTTCAATACTATTTTTAAAATTAATTTTGATGTAAAAGGATATGATGACACGCAAGCCTATGAAAGTGAAATCTATGATCATATTTTTGGTTCAAAAGATGAAGTGACAAATGTAAATCATAATGAAGAAATTAAAGCTGCAAGCGAACGAGCTAAAAAGCGATTGCCCGAATTAAAACAACTTTTTAATAAAGGATTGGATACTGAAACGCTATTATTAAAAGCTCCATTCACTACAGATGATGGTGGCAATGAGTGGATGTGGATTGAAGTCACACGCTGGACAAATGAAACGATTGAAGGAATTCTACAAAACGATCCTCATTATATTAAAAACCTAAAATCTGGAGCAAAAATTACTGCGCAACAAGCTGATATCTTTGATTACATTTTATATAAAGCTGACGGTACCGTAGAAGGTAATGAAACTAGAAAATTGATTGAAAAGTATGGAAATTAGCACACCTTATTAAAGTGCATCCAAAAATCGTACTAAAACAAGTTATAAACTGTAAGCACATCCAATAATTTAAAAGCAAAGCTATCTATGAACGATAGCTATCTAACATTGCAATACTTAGTTCAAATTCGGCAATCATATCAGCAACAACTGTTCCCGCTGGTTTTATTTCATGAATCAATGCAGAAACTTGTCCTATTTCTAGTTCACCTTCCACTAAATCACCTTCAAACATTCCTCGTTTTGCACGCGCTCTTCCTAATAGTGTTTTGAGTTCTTCTACAGATGGACCTGTAGTATATAGTTTTTCTAAATCTTGATAGAATTTATTTTTCAGTAAACGTACTGGCGCTAATTCTTTCAACATTAATTTTGTACTTCCTTCCTTTGCTTCTACGACTTGTTTCTTGAATTCAAGGTGTGAAGATGCTTCATTAGTTGCTACAAATCTACTTCCTACTTGTACGCCATCAGCTCCTAAAACCATAGCTGCTAACATCGCTTTTCCACTTCCAATTCCACCAGCTGCAATTAATGGAATTTCTAATTGTTCTTTTACAGTAGGAATCAAAGTTAATGTAGTTGTTTCTTCTCTTCCATTGTGTCCTCCAGCTTCAAAACCTTCAGCAACTACTGCATGTACACCTGCTGCTTGTGATTTTAAAGCAAATTTTGAACTACTGACTACATGTGTAACTGTAATTCCGTTTTCCTTTAAAAAAGGCGTCCATGTTTTTGGGTTTCCTGCTGATGTAAATACAATCTTCACACCTTCTTCCACGATGATATCCATGATTTCTTCAATGTTCGGATATAACATTGGAACATTGACACCAAAAGGTTTATCCGTTGCTTTTTTACACTTTTGAATATGTTCGCGTAATACGTCTGGATACATGGAACCAGCGCCAATCAAACCTAATCCGCCTGCATTACTTACGGCAGAAGCTAATCGCCAACCGCTTGCCCAAATCATTCCACCTTGGATAATTGGGTATTGTATATTGTATAGTTTTGTAATTCTATTTTGTGCGAATAATGTCATTCGTATTACTGTTTTATAAGTTTTTTAGTGAATTGTGCTCCGTTTGCTTCAATATGTAACAAATACATTCCGGCTGCTAATTGACTAACATTAATATTTGTATTTGTTGTAATTGTATATGTTTCAATTGTTTTCCCTACCAACGTACTTAATGTTATTGTAGCATTTTGATACTTTTTTGGTAAATTGATATAGACATTCGCTTTCGCGGGATTTGGAAAAACCTGAATTGTATTTTGAATTGTACTTTCAGGAGTTGATAACGTTTGAAATGCTAGTTCAAAATTTGGAATTCCATATCCTAATTGAATCGTTGGATTTGCATAAATTGAAGATGATTCACGTACAATTTGCATTAACTCTACATTTGTTTTATCAGGAAAGGCTTGCACTAAACACGCCATTGCTCCTGCTATGATTGGTGAAGAAAACGAAGTTCCATTTGAAGTTGTTACATTTCCTGCTGCACTTACCACATATGCAGCTGAACCTTGTGCTACAACGTCTGGTTTTACAGGAATGTTTGGCGTTCTACCGCGTGAACTAAATGGTGCATAATTTCCACTTCCATCTACAGCTCCAATAGTAAAACCATTTCCGTCTGCTGGTGCTGTAATAATTCCCCAAGTTCCATCATTTCCAGAGTTTCCTGCTGAGTTTACAACAAGCAATCCTTTTTCAACTGCAACATTAGCGCCTTTGGTTATGAATGCTGTATTTCCATTCATATCTGCTATGGTATAATCATATCTACTGTCATCAAAACGATTGTAACCTAATGACGTATTTAACACATCTACACCTAAACTATCTGCACGTTCTGCAGCTTCCACCCAGTTTGATTCTTCCAAAGGTGTTTCACTTCCTGCGTCTTCGGTTCTGAATAAGTAATAACTTGCATCTGGTGCGGTTCCTACAAATTGACCATCTACATGAGCTGCCATATCTGACAACACTGTTGTTCCGTGTGTATTTCCTGTGTATGCGTATATATCTGCTGTACGATCTACAAAATCATATCCATTTAATAAATCACCATTATCACGTAAACGCTGAAAAGCTGCTAGCGTATTTACATTTGGGAAACCACTATCCATCACAGCTACCGTAATTCCTTCACCTGTATAATCAAGTTCGTGAAGCTTGTCAATTTTAATCATTTCAGATTGATTTGCTCCATTTCCGTAATTGTACATCACCAAGGTTTCAAACTTTTCTACAGTTCTTTCCACATTTGCAGTTGTTGCAGGTCTGTTCATTGTATTTAATGATCGATCTGCATATACAATTTCATCTACAAATGATAGACTTAACAAAGCATCAATGTCTGTTTGTGTTCCTAATACATGTATGCAATTGAACCATTTTGATTTGGCTTTGACCGTAATTCCTATTTGAGTTTTTATTTGTGATATGTATGATTCGTTTACAGGAACATCACGTTCATCAATAGTAACACCATGATTTGTTTTACGATCAATTGCTTTTTGTGTTAGAATTGTTGTTGGATTTGCTAACGAATTTACAACATCTGCTTTGTCTATAAAATATACCCAAGCATGTTGTGTTTGAGCAAAACTATAGCTTGAAGCTAGAAATAACACTAGTATGATTATTTTTTTCATAGGCTAAATTTTATATTGCTGTCGATTCGTTGCTTGTTCATTTTCAAATTGACACATTTTCAACTTCAACTTCACTAAGAAATCACTCCAGAACCAATTAACTCTTCGTTAATATACCAAGCAACAAATTGTCCTTCTGTGATAGCACTTTGAGGATTTTCAAAATCTACATATGCGCCACCATCTATTTTGTATACCAACGCTTTTTGTAATGGCTGGCGGTATCGAATACGCGCCATCACTTCTATGGATTCATCTGGCTGTAAAGCCATATCTTCTCGAATCCAATGTAGCTCATCATCTTTTACAAATAGTGTACGCCTGTATAATCCTGGATGCGCTTTTCCTTGTCCTGTATATATTACGTTTTCTTTTACGTCTGTTTCAATCACAAATAACGGTTCTACTGTGCCACCAACAGCTAAACCTTTGCGTTGTCCTTTTGTGAAATAATGTGCGCCTTGATGTTTTCCTACTACTTTCCCATCTGTGAGTTCGTAAGTATGTTTTTGCGCATAGTATGCTAGTTCTTCTACTTTATTTGCAAAAGCTGGCAATTCTTTGTGGTATTGCTCTTTATCAATTGGAACTTCAACAATAACACCTTCTTTAGGCTGTAATTGTTGTTGTAAAAAGTCTGGCAATTTCACTTTTCCAATAAAGCATAATCCTTGCGAATCTTTCTTTTCTGCTGTAATGAGATCTGCTTTTGCAGCAATTTCACGAACTTCAGGTTTTGTCAATTCACCAATTGGGAATAGTGATTTTTCTAATTGTTCTTGAGAAAGTTGACACAGGAAATATGATTGATCTTTATTTCCGTCTTTTCCTGCTAAGAGTTTATGAATCGTTTTCCCGTCTTTTTCTATTGTTTCTTTTCTACAGTAATGACCAGTTGCTACATAATCAGCTCCTAAGTCTAAAGCTATTTTTAAGAATACATCAAATTTTATTTCGCGATTACATAGTACATCTGGGTTTGGTGTACGTCCATTTTCATATTCATTGAACATGTAATCTACAATACGTTCTTTGTATTGTTCACTTAAATCTACGGTTTGAAATGGAATTCCTAATTTATCTGCTACTATTAGGGCATCGTTACTATCTTCTAACCACGGACATTCGTCTGAAATCGTCACAGAATCATCGTGCCAGTTTTTCATGAATAGTCCAATAACTTCATATCCTTGTTCTTTTAAAAGATAGGCAGTTACACTTGAATCTACTCCTCCAGAAAGTCCTACTATTACTCGTTTCATTTTTATTCCTTTCGCTTATTTTTTATGTCAGACGAAGTTTGTCTGAATTCTTGACAAAGATACTACCTTTTTCGCTTTTTTACGAGTTGTTTTATGTGAAGCGAATTTTATAAGCTAGCCTTTTCATAATTAGAAATTGTTTAACGTCTTTCATTTTCTTTGCTCGTCCAACATTTCGACTATACGCAAAGTGACAAACACAAAACAAAAGAAACGGCACTTTGCAAGCGTGAGTTTTACTAAAACAGAAAGCCTGAATGCAGAACATTCAGGCTTTCCTTATCATATCAAGATAATTGTGCCATTACTTCATTTAAATGGCGTTAAAGCGAAAACAATTTAAATACTAAATATTTTGAGAAATCGATCCACCGTACTAAATCCGTCATAGTGATTTTCCGTATGAAATGATGAATAAAACACGCCTCCTTCTCTTATTTAAAATGCAAACGCTAAGTCTTTGTTTTTACAATAATTGCTTTATAATTTCCAGTAATTCATTACCAATTAACATATTACCAATCAAAATATTGAATATGTTCTTTATACTTTATAACAATTGAATTACTACTTTCCCCCTGTTATTTTTAATATTTTTATTGAGTCAACGTTTTTATTTTAAAATAAAACTTATGCCTGAAACGTTTTGAGAAGACTAACGTTCTCTTTTTTATCTTATATTTCGTTTCTTTGAAACCTAAATATAGTTTAGTTATGAAGTTTAAAATCTCCGTTATTATTGGTTGTTTTCTTTTTGTTTTTGGGAAAGGATTTTCACAAAATATACAAATAGATAGTTTGGATATTAAGATTGGTCAAATGATCATGTTAGGTATTGGAAAAGATACCATGATTCAACCTAATAATGAGATCGTAAAGGCTATTAAAGCACAACAACTCGGAGGTATTTTGTTGTATGAAAAAAATATTGCCAAGCAGCATTCTGTAAAGAAATTGAAAAAACTGATTACATTGTTACGCAAAGATGCTTCATTACCGTTGCTTGTAAGTATTGATGAAGAAGGTGGAAAAGTGAATCGTTTGAAAGAGAAATATGGCTTTCCTGAAACGGTTTCTGCTAAATATCTGGGTGATTTGGATGATGTAGCTTCTACTAAATATTTTAGTGATATTATTGCGCACAACTTATTATTATTGGGTATTAATGTGAATTATGCACCTGTTGTTGATGTTCACAATGCTGAAAACCCGCCAATAGGAAAAAATGAACGTGCTTTTTCTACAAATCCTAAAGATGTTATTAAGCATGCACGACAAGTGATTTCGAGTCATCGTTATTTTAATGTGAAGACTGTTTTGAAACATTTTCCTGGCCATGGGAATTCGAAAGAAGATTCACATTATAATGTGACAGATGTAAGCAAGTATTGGAAACAAAAAGAGGTTTTTCCATATATAAAGTTATTGTATGAAGGTAATGTAGATGCTATTATGACTGCGCACATTGTCAATGAAAAATTAGATGATTCTAAGTTACCTGCAACACTTTCTAAAAAGATAATGACTGATTATTTACGTAATGATATTGGTTTTGAAGGTGTTATATTTTCAGATGATATGCAAATGAAAGCCATTGCCAATCAGTTTGGTTTTGAGAAATCTATTGAAATGACAATTCTTGCTGGTGTTGATGTTTTGATGTTTTCGAATCATATTCCAATGAAAGGACGCAACATGATTTTACCCAAAGATATTATTGCTATTGTTAAGCAATTAGTAAAAGACGGTACAATTTCTAAAGAACGTATAGATTTGTCGTATAGACGAATTTTAAAGTTTAAGGAAGGATTGTAATTAGACCGCTTTGTTTAGACCGCACTTGCGTGCTGTTAGACTTGTTTCTTGGTAGGCGGGAATCTTTTGGATCGCTTTGCTTTTAGATATAAGACGCGCTTTCACACTGTTAGATTTTTTGATTTCTGTTTTTACAGGAATGACATATTTCTTGTATCTACATGAACTTAATATTGAGAGCTTCTCAATTTTATCTAGATAAAAAATAATTTTGTCTTGACATTTTTAAATTTTGTCTTGATAAAATATTTTTTTGTCTTGATGTTTTTGGAAAGTTATCAAGGAGTTTTGAAAATTATATAATGACAAGAAATTAATAAGCATAAAAAAAGCATCTCAATTGAGATGCTTTTGTGTATAATAAAAGTTGAAAAAATTACTTTTTATTTGCATTTTTCTGTGCTTCTGCCTGCTCCATCATTTCCTGCATTTTCTTCTGGAAACGGTTTTGCTTTTTAGGCTTCTTCTTGTTCTCTTCTATCTTTGCGTGAATTTTATCGTTATCAATGATGTAGTTTTTGATCACTAGCATGATTCCAATTGTAATTAAATTCGATACGAAATAGTATAAACTTAATCCACTCGCATAGTTATTAAAGAAGAATAACATCATTAATGGAGAGAAATACATCATGTACTTCATCATTTTACTCATGTCTGGCATTCCTTCTTGCGCTGGCTGTTGTGCTGCCATTTGCTGACCTGTTGTCATACGCATATAGAAGAAGATTGCAATAGATGCCAAGATTGGGAATAAACTAATATGATCTCCATATAATGGAATACTGAATCCTTCTGGGAATTGATAGATTGTATCGTAAGATGATAAATCTTCCGCCCATAAGAAACTCTTTTGACGTAATTCAAATGCAGAAGGGAAAAACATGAATAATGCATAGAATACAGGAATTTGCATCAATGCAGGAATACAACCTGCCATTGGACTTACGCCAGCTTTCCCGTATAGTTTCATTGTTTCTTGCTGCTTCTTCATTGCGTCATCCTTGTATTTTTCGTTGATTTCAGCAATTTCTGGACGAATTACTTTCATCTTCGCTTGCGACAAGTATGATTTGTATGTTACTGGAGATAATAATAATCTAACTAAAATTGTCATTACAACAACTGCAATACCTGCTGGTAAGAACGCACTTAACAATCCGAATAATGGAATTAAGAAGTAACGGTTGATCCAACCAAAGATTCCCCATCCTAAAGGGACAATTTCATCTAAGTTTCTATCGTATTCCGTTAATGTTGCGTAATCCGTAGGACCGTTGTATAAGTCCATGTTATAGTTTAGTTCTCCTCCATTTAGTTCTAATGGAATAGTAGCACCAAATTTCTTTAAGAACTCAACATCTTTTTCCGCCATTTCGCTATCTACAATGTTATCTGTAGATAATGTTGCTGTTTTAAATGCAGTATCTGTTAATAAGATTGATGTAAAGAAGTGTTGTTTATATCCTAACCATGTAACGTCACTTACTTTTTCTTCTTCAGTCGCTTGTCCTAAGTAACTGTCCTTTCCTCCATCATATTCATAATGTAAATCCGTATAACGATTTTCGTAAGTAACACTTTTTGCATGTCTGAAAGTTTTTAATTTCCATTCCATGTTTATTGGCTGGCTAGCATTTACAACACCATTTAACCCTTGCGAACGTACAGTAAAGTCTACCATATAGTCGTCCTTCATTTCATATCTATATTCTAGATATTTATCAGCAGTTACTTTCAATTTCATCGAAAGTACTTTGTTTCCATTATTTTCTGTGTATGTAGGTTCGAATGGTAAATCGTTTGTACTTAATAAACGATTATCAGCAGTTGTTAAGTTAATTCCAAAAGAAGCGTTTCCATCTTTGACTAGATATACTGGAAGAGAATCATAGGTTTTTAATTCCGAAAATTCACCTTTTACTTTTTGTCCTTTGATGTGTGCTTCAACAATTTGTCCACCTTTGTTACTTATTTTTAAAGAGAGTACGTCATTTTCTATTGTAGTTACATCATCCAAAGATACTTTTCCAACGTTATAACTAAATACACCAACATTGTTTTTATATTTTGCGACTTGTACAGAATCTGTAAGGTCTAAAGTAGTTTCATGAATTGCTGCAGCTTTTGAATCGCCAGTTTCTTTAGCAACTTGCTCTGTTTTTGCTTTTTCAGCTTCTTCTTGTGCGGCAATTTCTTCTTCAGTAGGCTGCATAGAGCTTATCCAAAAAACTCCAATTAAGGCTAATAACCCAAATCCTATAAATTGTTTGTAATCAAACTTGTTTTCTTCCATCTAATCGTTATTTATGCTAATCTCATGTAAAAGGCATCTATTTATATGATAGACACCTTTTTTCTTTTTTTGTTACTCAAAAAAGTACCCAATTTACATTTTTATGCCAAAGTGGCATTTTGTTTTTTTTCTGAATGTACTAATGCAGCTTTTACAAAAGCAACAAATAATGGGTGCGGATTGGCTACAGTACTTTTGTATTCTGGATGGTATTGAACACCTACAAACCAAGGATGTGAAGGCAACTCAACTATTTCCACTAATCCAGTTTTTGGATTTAAACCAGTAGCAACTAATCCTGCTGTTTCTATTTTATCTTTGTAATCGTTATTAAATTCATATCTATGACGATGACGTTCTAAGATCATTGATTTTTCATAGATGTCATGCGCTTTACTTCCTTCTTTCAATTCACATTCCCAAGCTCCTAAACGCATGGTTCCTCCTTTGTCTTCTATATTTTTTTGCTCCTCCATTAAGTTAATAACTGGACTTGCTGTATTCGGATTCATTTCTGTAGAATTTGCACTTTCGAGTCCTAAGACATTTCTAGCAAATTCTATCACAGCCATTTGCATTCCTAAACAGATTCCTAAGAAAGGAACATTTTGTTCTCTGGCATATTGAACTGCTCTTATTTTCCCTTCTATTCCACGATCTCCAAAACCTGGTGCGACTAAGATTCCGTCTAAGTTTCTAAATTTTTCTGCAATTGATTTTTCAGTAATGTATTCTGAATGAATTGATTCAACTTTTACTTTGATTTCGTTTTCTGCTCCAGCATGAATAAACGATTCTAAGATTGACTTGTATGAATCTTGTAATTCTACATATTTTCCAACTAAACCAATTGTAACTTCATGTTTTGGATTTTGAAGTTTGGTTAAAAATTTATTCCAGCGTGATAAATCTGGTTTGTCTTCTTCTATTAATGCTAATTTTTTCAGCACCACTGCATCCAAGCCTTCTTGTAACATTAGGTTTGGAACATCATAAATAGTTTTAGCATCAATGGATTGAATTACTGCTTCACGCTTTACATTACAGAATAATGCGAGTTTGTGACGTAATTCTTCTGAAAGTTCATGTTCTGTTCTACACACTAATACATCTGCTTTTATTCCACTTTCCATTAGAGTTTTTACAGAGTGTTGTGTTGGCTTCGTTTTTAATTCGCCTGCGGCAGATAAATACGGAACTAATGTTAAGTGAATTACCATTCCGTTGTTCTCACCTAATTCCCAAAGTAATTGACGAACTGCTTCAATATATGGTAAAGATTCTATATCTCCGACAGTTCCACCAATTTCTGTAATCACGATATCATAGTTTCCTGATTTCCCAAGAATTTGAATTCGCTCTTTGATTTCATTGGTAATGTGCGGAACTACTTGAACCGTTTTTCCTAAAAATTCACCTCTACGTTCTTTTTCAATAACACTTTGGTAAATACGTCCTGTAGTTACATTGTTTGCTTGAGATGTAGGTACATTCAAGAAACGTTCGTAATGTCCTAAATCTAAGTCTGTTTCTGCACCATCATCCGTTACATAACATTCTCCATGTTCGTAAGGATTAAGTGTTCCAGGATCTACATTTATATAAGGATCTAGTTTTTGTATCGTCGTTCTGTAACCTCTTGATTGTAATAATTTAGCCAAAGATGCCGCAATTATTCCTTTTCCCAAAGAAGAAGTTACACCGCCAGTAACAAATATGTATTTGGTGTTCGCCATTCGTAATTGTGTGTTGTGTTGTTGTTGTATTCGGCGGCAAAAATACAAAGAAGAATTAATAAACAATAAAGGTTGAATAACTATTTTTCAAGTGTATTCAACCTTTGTTTATTTTACTGACAAAACTGATTATCAGCGAAGTATATTTTATTATTTCTTATGCATTGGCATTTCCTGACGCGTTATTATTATTTAACACAGCACCAAGCGCCGTTTTTATGACAGTATCAAGAATTGTATTCTTTAAATGTCCTAGTTTTATTTTAGATACACCAGCTGCATATAATCCTTTTAAGACTACTAAATCTTTCTGACTTTCCACTAGCCATTTGTATTCTTCGGCAGTAATACTTCCATTTGCTAAGAATAGTGTCCAACGCTCTAGTTTTTCTTTGGAAGCGTTTAAGAAATCTTGTACATCTTGTTTTGTTTCTGACTTTAAATCTTCAAACTTCCCACCTACTAAGGTTAGTAAGTTTCCTTTTATTTCTTTCAATATATCTTTAACATCCATGTTGTTTGCATTTTAGTGTTATTGTAAACCTAGTATTTGTTTGAGTTTATTTTCTGCAGCCGGATCTTTTTTCCCTTCATATTGTAGAATTAAATCTAGTGCTTCCGTGACTTGTCCTTTTGCCTGATCAATAAACACAGGACTTACTGTCCCATTTTCTTTCCACATTTTTAAAAACCCTGCAACAAATTTTTTATCTGGATTTGCAATCATTTTCCACATAGCATAGCCAATTTTATTTTCAGGTTTGTTTTTTTCGTATTCTACTATTTTTGCCATTTCGGCTTCTAAATGTTCAATAGCTGCTGTTTGCGAACTATATTGTGTACTTGCTTTATCCATTAATCGTAAAGCATCTACTTTTATTTCTGTTCCTTTTTGATACGAGTATTGATCAAAAACTGTTTTTTTTAACGAGATACAAGAGGTTGTTAATAGAAACGCAAGTGCAGTAAAATAAACTGTGTAAAAACGTGTTTTCATCTGTTTCTTTTTTTATGTTATTAGTTTGTCAGATGGAATTACTCATCAAACTGATATTTTTATATAAATGTATTCTTGAATCTATGATTTCGCCAATAATCATGGTTCATTATACAGGTTAGTGTTTTAAAACAATTGTTGTTTTACTCTTTTAATTGCTTCCACATGATAGTTAATTACACGTGCACGCCCTTCTCGTGTCATTAGCAATTGCTTACATTCTTCTTCGTTATCCATAAAGAAGTTTTCCGTTAAGATTGCTGGCATTCTAGTGTTTCGCAATACATAGTATTGTTTTTCCTTGTCTAAATCTCCATCAGAGAAATCTGCACGTAATCTCCTTTCTGGAAATTCTTTTTTGTATTCTTCTCCAAAAACTGTTGCAATTTTGTCACTTTTTGTATTTCCTACCGATGTAAATATTTCGCTTCCATGTCCACCACCTGCATTGGAGTGTACGCTTAGATAAAATGATTTTCTTCGATCTATTTTATTAGCTCTATTCATTCGGGTTTCTAAGGTTACATCTCTATATTCTGGCGCAATGTTGATGTATGGAATACCAAGTTTGGTTAATTCTTCTATAATTCCATTTACAATAGCTCTGTTGTATTCACCTTCAAATAGTTGCGAGCCATCATTCCAAATTGGAGAACGTTTTCCTGGAGTTTGATATACTCCGTTAATTAATCCTCCGTGTCCGTTGTCTAATAATACGATCATAATTATTGTTGTAGTTAGTTTTATGAATAAAAAAACCTCTTAAAACACAATTTAAACCAGCTCCTATTTTACTGACTTCCTGCATATTAAAAGGGGAATTTAAAGGTATGAATTATTTGTATTGCAAAAAAAGGGGCTTTTCCCCTTTTTGTGTAGTTGCATTATATCTAAGAAAGATTTGCGTCATATTTACACCTACAACCTTATTTTAGTTTACAAAAAAAGCGAACCGAAGTTCGCTTTTATGATTTACTAAGAATACACTTGTATTAATCGTCAGTAGGATAACAAATTCCTAATGGACATGTTAATAAATGAGAACAGTTATGAACGGTTCTTCCTCCACCTTTTAATTGTTTGTTTTGCTCAAAATTTGAGATTGATTTTTTGTTTAATACTAAACTACTAATACTCTTTTTTTTCATGATATAATGTTTTGATTACATCATAAATGTATAGTAAAATATTGTTTATAAGGTAGAGTTTATTTGACTTGATGTGCCCATTTATAAATGAAGCACTTACTTTTTTATTTTATTAAATTGTTTTTGAATATTGTAAATCAATGGTTCCAAACCATTAATTTTAATATCCAGAATTTGTTCCAATTGCTGACCAAGTTTTCCTTTTGGAAATCCTTTTTGGCGATACCAAAGTAAGTATGCTTCTGGAATATTGATAAGATATTTGCCTTTGTGTTTTCCAAATGGCATTTTTGCATGTGCCAATTCTACCAACAGTTTTTGTTGTGTTTCTTTATTGGGAAGATCAGTCATATTTATTTTACCGGCAATTCGTATTTTTTGTATTTACGAAGTTCTCTGGCAACTCGTTTTTGCCAAGCTATTTGTCCTTCATAACTTCTTGAATAATCTGAACCGTTGTCATATTCATTTTGCATTTGTTGCAAACTTATGTTGATTTCAGCATAGATTTTATTAAGCTCTTCCTTAATGTTTTTTGTGAATTTTGTTTCCTTAATTCGCTTTCTAAACTTTCGTGCGTGTAATTCTGTAATATCAAAATGCAATTGTTCGTGCCCTAAAACCGTATCATTTACACGTTCTTTGAGATACCAAGATTTTTTAGGATAGAATTGCGCAACAACAGATGTTGTGTATTCTATAATTTCCGAACTGTTTGAATAACTTTTTGAACTAAAACCATACGTAATTCCTGAAGCAGTAATTGCTACGGCATCACTATTACGTTCTGGTTCACCTTGGAAGTTTCCCCAATATAACTTTGTATTTGCATCCCAAGTAATGGTTTCTTCGTTTTGCACGAATAAAAAGAGACATAATACACCTAAGAGTTTATACATTTATTTCCAATCAAATTCAACAATCTTTTCAATATCTGGATGAAGACTGTAATGCACAGGACAGGTATTTGCTGTATTTTCTAGTATTTTTTTGGTTTTATCATCAGCTTCAAAAGGCAATGACATTTTTACTTCAATTTTAGAAATTCGCCTCGGATTTGAAGCCATTGTCTTTGTTACTTCTGCGGAAGCGCCTTCCATATTAATGTCCATTTGAGCTGCTTTAATCCCCATTACTGTCAACATACAACTTGCGAGTCCTGTCGCAACAGTATCTGTAGGAGAGAACGCTTCTCCTTTCCCATTATTGTCTGTTGGTGCATCTGTAATGAATTCATTTCCAGATTTTATGTGTTGAGAAACGGTTCTTAGATTCCCTTTGTAAGTTACTTTTGAAGTCATGTGTATAATAGGTATTGTAGGTTATTGTGCTTCTTTTATTTCTAATCCTTCGTACTTTACAATATAAATTCCTTTGTTGTAAAATCCACCAAACATTTTTTTACTGTAATCAAATTTATTTTCAACATAGTTTGTTTCCGCTCCAGCGCGTACGCTTTTTGCTAAATTTTGATTGTATGCTAAACGCAATAAGATATCAAATGTAACATCAAAACCACGTGTAGCAATTCTACTTGGTGTTATCTTGTAGATTTTTTCATATCGTTTATTGAATACATTATCATATGAAGAAGGCTTGTCTATAGATGGATAATGAAAACTAAGGTTTGCCAAATGGCTATTATAAATGTTATCTGATTCGTCGTATTTATTGTTTTTATCCGTCGTTAATAGAATTATAGGAGTTTTTTCACTAGTGTGCGAATTTAATACAGAGGTGACATTTGCTAGCAACGATAAATCTTCTGTTTCTAAAATTACCCAGTTATCTTCCCCTTCTTTTAATAATGGTTTGATGATATCTGGTTTGATGTAATTTCCTTTTTCAGGAACAATTTCAGAAGCTATTGGGAATATTGATTTTAACTTCGCCTTGATTACTGCTTTTTCTTTATCTGCAATGATAATTACATTTTTATCGGCACCATTTTCTTTAAAGAAATCAAGCATTTTTTCTTCCAAAACTTCTTTTGACGGGACCGTTTGGTATACATTTTTATACTTTACCTCTTTCTTTGTTAGTGGTGAAATTACAGGAATTCCGTCAGATTTCAATTCACTAGCGACAACCTCAATATTATTTGGTTGTAATGGACCAATTACAGCATGTACATCTGAAAAGTCATTATTTTCTACTAAACTTCTCGTTTTTGCAGTTTTCCCTTCCGTATCTAGTACTTTTACATTTACAGAGAAACCAAGTTTTTTAATAGAATCTAAAGCCATTAATGAACCAGTAAAAAATTCAGTAGTATATCCTAAAACTCTATCTTTTCGTAATTTTTCTTTTGTTTTACTTACAGAATCAATGTCAATTTCATTCAACTTGAATGGCAACATTAATACGATATTTGACACATTGTCAATATCAGCATTTTCTAAGAAACTGAATTTATCTACAATTTCTGCATCAACTACTTCTAACGATTCTGTTTTTGTGACTGGTAACTTTAAAACCATTCCTGCTTTTAATCCATCTTTCAATGCAGGGTTTAAGAGAATTAATTCATCTTCCGAAACTCCTAATTTACGTATTAATGTATATACAGTTTGTTTTGGTTTTACATTGTAAAAAGCAAATTGCTCGCTACTCGCAACTTCAGGTTTCACAGTACGTTTTGGTAATTTTATTTCCTGACCAATTTTCAATCCGTCTTTTATTTCTGGATTTAAATCTTCTAACTCTTCAATCGTTAAACCGTAGCTATGTGCAATTCCCCATTTGGTTTCTTTTGCTTTCACAATATATGTATCAGCTGTTTCTTCTTCATTTTCTTTCTCTTTGGTTTCCGTAGTTTCTGTCGTCACAACTTCTGCCATTTTTTTACTAAACTTAGGAATGGCAATACGATCGCCTTTTTTCAAACCTTCTTTGGCTACTTTTTCATTGTATTTTTTAATGTCATCAATTGTTACACCGTATTTTTTTGAAATACTATATAACGTTTCTTTTCTTCTTACTTTATGATTTGTAAAAGTGACATCTACATCTTTAGCTACTTTGATAGATTGTGAAGGAATAACCAATACATTGTTACGGCGTACGCCACGACGTGCATCAGGATTTAGTTTGATGATATCTTCTGGTGTTACTTTATACTGCTCAGCAATACTTTCAATCGTTTCTCCTCTTTCTACAGTATGACTCTTGTATTGTTGTGCTTTTGCAGCACAACTAGACAATAATATCACTAATAAAAATCCTAACAACTTATTCATTCTCTGTCTTTTTTACTTTTTAATTATTCCCATTCAATGGTAGCTGGCGGTTTTGAACTAATGTCATACACTACTCTATTAACGCCTTTTACTTTGTTTATTATATCGTTCGATACTTTTTGCAAAAATTTATAGGGTAAATCTACCCAATCTGCTGTCATTCCGTCTGTACTTTCTACAGCACGTAATGCTACAACTTTTTCATATGTACGCTCATCTCCCATTACTCCTACAGAGTTTACTGGTAATAAAATAGCGCCTGCTTGCCATACTTTATCATATAAATCCCAACTGCGTAATCCATCAATGAAAACAGCATCAACTTCTTGTAAGATACGAACTTTTTCAGCAGTAATATCTCCCAAAATTCTAATTGCTAATCCTGGTCCCGGAAATGGATGACGTCCCAATAAGTTTTTGTCCATTCCCATAGAAGCTCCAACTCTACGAACCTCATCTTTGAATAATGCTTTTAGCGGTTCTACAATTTTCAATTTCATGAAATCTGGCAAACCTCCAACATTGTGATGACTTTTTATAGTAGCACTTGGACCTCCTGTAGCACTTACACTTTCTATTACATCAGGATAAATAGTTCCTTGCGCTAACCAAGTTACGTCTTGTATTTGTGTTGCTTCATCATCAAACACTTCAATAAATACGCGTCCAATTGCTTTTCGTTTTTTCTCTGGATCACTCAATCCTGCTAGCGCATCCAAAAAGCGTGCCGAAGCATCAACTCCTTTTACATTGAGTCCCATTCCTTCATATTGTTCAAGGACACTTGTGAATTCGTTTTTACGTAATAAACCATTGTTTACAAAGATGCAATATAGGTTTTCGCCAATGGCTTTATGCAATAACATTGCCGCCACACTTGAATCAACTCCACCAGATAAACCTAAAACAACTTTATCATTTCCAAGTTTTGCTTTTAAATCTGCTACAGTTTCATCAACAAAAGCATTAGGCGTCCAATCTGGGTTTACGTTTGCAATGTTTACTAAAAAGTTTTCAAGCAATTGTTTTCCATCTGAAGAATGGTATACTTCCGGATGAAATTGAATTGCATAGGTAATTTCTCCTTCAATTTTATAAGCAGCGTTTTCCACATCGTGTGTACTTGCTAATAATTTTCCGTTTGTTGGTAATTCTTTAATGGTGTCACTATGACTCATCCATACCTGACTTCCTGAAGAGATTCCAGCCAAAAATGGTTCATTCTCTTGTACAAAACTCAAATTGGCACGTCCATATTCACGTGTATTTGATTCGGCTACTTTTCCTCCTGAAAAGTGTGCTAAATATTGTGCCCCATAACAAACACCTAATAATGGTTTTTTACCGCGAATAGCTGTTAAATCTGGATGAAAAGCATCATCAGACCTTACAGACATTGGGCTTCCCGAAAGAATTACCGCTTTATAGTCATCTACGTTTGTTGGAATTTTGTTGAATGGATGAATTTCGGAATAGATGTTCAGTTCTCGAACTCTGCGCGCAATTAGTTGTGTGTATTGCGATCCGAAGTCTACTATTAATACCTTGTCGTGTTGCATGCGCAAAAGTAGTATTTAGATTTTAAATTTCAAGGGTTAAAAAAGAGATTTTTTTAAAAATTTCCACACTCAATTGTTAATAATTTCCAAGATGCGCCTTGACCAAAAACAGAGTTTTCACCCATAAAATCAACAAGTTACAATCTTACTATTTTATTTAATGAATTTGTTTTTGTTTTAAAATCAAAAATCATGGAAAGAGTTTGTATAGAAGTTCAAGAATGAATTGATGAAGCGATCCGAATTATGAATGAAGAATGTAATATTAATTTAATTTTTACAGGAACTTGCGCTTCTGCAGTAAATGTTCATAGCAATCCTTTCACACATACCTGTAATGCAGAAGGTTTTTCCCGTGATTAGTTATTGCAAGGGTTATTTTTCTGATGCCAATTTCCATGAAAATAATTGTAATAACTATTGTTGGATGTGCAATTTTAGGAAAACTTAGTGGTCTATTTTTAGCACATGTCCGGTTGTTACGAATTATAAATCCTTGGGCTATTTACGATTGAATCAACGATATGAACATACATAAAATATAATTTCGACAATACGCTTGGTTGTACTTACAATTCATGAATGTAAAGTTTTTTCTTTTTTAGGTAATCAGTTATTTCAGTAATTCACACAAATCATAAACCTACAAAAATAAATATCATGAAAAAAAGATTTAAAAATATTGAAATTGAATAAAAATGCAATTTCTAAGATTAATAGTATTGAGGTAACTTGAGGAAATGACACCACTTATTTAACATGTAATCCAGAGCCATGTCGTCTTATAAGATATACTTGGTTTATTACATGTGAATGTGCTAGATAATAAAAGTTTGTAAAAAAGACTGGAACTAATTTTGGTCATTTTTACAACTCCAACACCAAAAACTCACCTGATAATGGTTGTAAGTGTTTCACTAAAGTCGGAATTAAATCTTCTCCATATTCTAGGTATAATTCAGAGAAATTTTGCTTTCGCTCTTGCAATGAGTTTCCTGGAAATAAAAGTTCTTGCAAGTCTGTACTTCTTGACACTTTGTCTTTTAAAACTCTTTTCTGAGCCGTTAACAAACGTTTTTCAAGATGCTTGATTCCTTTGAGTTGTTTTTTTTCTTGTGCTGCAACTGCACCTACAAATGATTTATCCGTTTGTTCGGCAAGTTTGTATAAGTCTTTGAATTGTTGCTCTAAGTGTTCTTTTTGTGATGAGAAATCAATTTTAAAAGCACTTAATTCTTTTACTTTTTTATTGATAAATGCTTCTCTTTTTAGAAAAAGATCGCGATTTGTAATGTTCAACTTTTCCATTTTCTCTGATTGTTTTACCGTTTTCACAACTGCAGAGTTTCTGAGAAGAATCATTGGAAATGTAACGTTTACAGCATCAAAATATGATTTCAATTCAAACCAATACGCTAATTCTCCGCCTCCACCAATATAACATAGGTTTGGCAGAATGATTTCTTGATATAACGGACGCAATAATGCATTTGGAGAAAAACGTTCTGGAAATTGTTTTACTTCCTGCTGAATTTCATCTTTAGTCCATCTCACGGAAGTGTCATTTACCGTAAAAACGCCATTGGTTTCAATAATACGTTCACGAATGCCTTCTACGATATAAAACAGATTGATCTCACGCGGATTCACTTGAATTTTATACGAATCATTTACTGCTGTTAGCTTGTTTGCTGTTAGCGAAACTTCCTTAAAAGCAGTCTGTTGGAATAATTCATTTTCTACAAATGGAACAAATAATTGCTTTAATGCTTTATCATTTCCATCCACAATTACCAAACCGTATTCTTTGAATAATTCGTTGGCAATATAACGTGTTGCATCCGTAAGATTATTGTGTTTTAAATACCCATTTTCAAATAATGCCAGTAATGCTTTCGCGTTGTTGCTATTTCCGAGTTTTTCAGCAAAAATTTCAAAAACTTCTTGTAATCCTTCCGTAGATAATTCACCAACAGCACCACTTGCTTGACGATTCCAATTTACTTTTTTCCCTTTGTAATTAAAGAAACTAATTTCTTCAAAATCATGATCTTCAGAAGCCATCCAATAGATAGGCACAAACTCGTAATTTGGATGTTTTTCTTCTAATTCTTTGGCAAGATTAATCGTTGAAATAATTTTATACAGAAAATATAATGGCCCTGTAAACAAGTTTAATTGATGACCTGTTGTCACTGTAAATGTAGTTAAAGAAGCTAATTTTTGAATGTTTTCAAGTGTAAAATCAGAAGCATTTACATTAGTATATTGTCCTTGTAATGCAGCAACTAAAACCGCTCTTTGTGAAGCATTCGCTAAGTTAGATTGCTGTTTTTCTTGAATTTGCGCTTCAAAATTTTCTAGTTTAGGAAAACGATTGTAAAATGATTTTAATGTTGGTTTTTCTGTTAAATAATCACACATTAACGTAGAAAAATATCCAGTTTCGCTATAAGGAATACATTCAGTTGGCATAGTTGGTCGTCAGGATTTTAAAGTTGCAAATATATAGTTATTTGACATGTGATTTTCTCAAAATTTCGTTAAGATATTCTTTTTCAAAATTATATTTAGTTAGCTTTGATGAATATCCTAATTTATCATTTATAATGAGACGTCACTTTTTTGCTTTACTTTCATTTTTTATTTTTTCAATTTCAGCTTTTGCACAAAACCTTCAATCGCCTTCAGATTTTTTAGGGTACGAATTGGGAACACGCTTCACCAATCATTACCAAGTGGTTGATTATTATCAATATTTGGCAAATGCTTCAGATATGATTCAATTAGAAGAATACGGAAAATCAAACGAACATCGTTTGCTACAGATTGCATATGTGTCTAGCCCTGAAAATTTAGGTAATTTAGAAAGTATTCGTAAAAATCATTTAGCAAATGCTGGCATAGGTACTGAATCAGGCACAGCAAGTAAAGCAATTGTTTGGCTAAGCTATAATGTACATGGAAATGAAGCCTCAAGTACAGAAGCCTCTATGCAAACTATTTATGAATTGATAACTAAGAAAAAAGCTTGGTTGCAAAATTCAGTTGTCATTATAGATCCTTGTATTAATCCTGATGGGCGCGATCGTTATGCAAACTGGTACAATCAAGTAGCTAGTTTTCCATATAATTCAAATCAGAAAGCAAAAGAACATAAAGAACCTTGGCCTGGCGGACGACCAAATCATTATTTATTTGATTTGAATAGAGATTGGGCTTGGGCAACACAAGTAGAAACACGTCAACGCTTGAAAGTTTACAATAAATGGTTGCCACATATCCATGTTGATTTTCACGAACAAGGAATTAACGAACCGTATTATTTTGCACCCGCGGCAGAACCTTTTCATGAAGTAATTACGGATTGGCAACGCGATTTTCAAACACAAATAGGAAAGAATCACGCTGGTTATTTTGACAAAGAAGGTTGGCTATATTTCACACGTGAACGTTTTGATTTATTTTATCCTAGCTATGGAGATACGTATCCAACTTTTAATGGTGCTATTGGAATGACCTATGAGCAAGCTGGACACGGAATGGCTGGTTTAGGAATTGTAAATGATGAAGGTGATTTATTAACACTAAAAGATAGAATTGCACACCATCATACAACTGGAATGTCTACGGTTGAGATTTCTTCAAAGAATGCTGACAAGCTAAATACTGAGTTTAAAAAGTTTTTTAACAAAAATGATTTCAAGTATAAAAGTTATGTTTTAGAAGGTAACATATACCGTATTAGAAAGCTAACAAGATTACTAAACAGGCATGAAATTAAATACGGCATCACCAATGAAACAGTAAAAGGACTAGATTACGAAACTGGAAAACAAACGTCTAGAAAAGTAAATAGAGCATTGGTTGTGAGTACTGATCAGCCAAAAGGAAATATGGTGAAAGTATTATTTGAACCGAATGCAAAATTAAGCGATTCTCTTACGTATGATATTACTGCTTGGAGCATTCCGTATGCATATGGTTTGAACACAATTGCTTCAAAAACGATTGTTCCTAAAGAAAAAGATAATGTAGGACTTGGTATTCCTATGGGTGTTCCAGAAAAAACAAATACTGTAGCGTATGTAGCAGATTGGAAAAACATAACAGATGCTTCGTTTTTAGGACAATTGCTACAAGCTGGAATTCGTGTTCGTTTTTCGGAAAAAGCCTTTGCTTCTAACGGAAAAACATTTAATCCTGGATCGTTGATTATTACTAGAAGTGACAATAAAACTTTAGAAAAATTTGATGATACTGTTTTTGATATTGCTCTTAACAACCTTATTTTATTATCCAGTCTTTCTTCTGGATTTTCAGACAATGGTGTTGATTTAGGTTCGCCAGACATAAAGGAAATTAAAATGCCAAAGGTTGCTGTACTATCTGGAAAAGCAACAAGTTCATTAGGTTTTGGAGAACTTTGGTATTTCTTTGAGCAAGAACTAAAGTTCCCTGTTACAAATATTAATTCTGAAGATTTTTCCACTAGCACATTAAATTCTTTTAATGTATTAATTTTACCAAACGGACGTTATAATTCTGTTTTAGATGAAGATGAATTAAAATTATTAAAAAATTGGGTTGCTCGTGGCGGAAAAGTAATTGCTATCGGAAGCGCCTTGAATACGTTTGCAGACAAAGATGGTTTCGGTTTAACTAGAAAAGAGAATAAAAATGATAATGAAGAAACTGATATAATCTCATATGCAAAAAGTGAACGTGATAATGTTTCAAGTTACATTACAGGTGCTATTTTTAAAACTAAAGTAGATACTACTCATCCGTTAGCTTTTGGTTATGGAAATAGTTATTTTACATTGAAATTAGGAACTAATGCCTATAATTATTTGGATAGTGGATATACCGTTTCATATTTAGAAAACAACAACGCTGTTTCTGGTTTTGCTGGACATAAAGCTATTAAAGATATCAAAAATACTTTAGTTTTTGGTGAGCAACGAATAAGCAACGGAAGTATGATTTATATGGTAGATAATCCTATGTTTAGAGCTTTTTGGGAAAATGGAAAACTATTTTTTGCCAACGCACTTTTCTTAGTAAATAATAATAGTTATGAATTATAACTTGCTTTCCTCACAAACTCATTCCTATAAAACAGGGATTTTACGGACTGCTTCACTGTTAGATTGAGCTGTTAGTGTTTTTCACTGACAATCAATGGTTTTTGGGTTTAAAAAAGCAGTATTTTAGCATAAAGACAGATTACTTCATCGCGAACTTCTCGCGCAATGACGTATTAAACAGTTTTTAAATTAAAATTCAACATTTATAATTCAAAAAACTCAAAGCTAAAATCTCAAATCTAATTAGACTGGTTCCGCGTATAAATCAAAATCAGCTGCTTCTGTGATTTTTACATCTACAAATTCACCTTGTTTTACGTAGAATTTTGCGGCATCAATTAATACCTCGTTATCTACATCTGGAGAATCAAATTCAGTACGCCCTACAAAATAGTTTCCTTCCTTTCTATCAATAATACATTTGAAGGTTTGTCCTATTTTCTGTTGATTCAATTCCCAAGAAATTTGTGATTGAATTTCCATGATTTGGTTTGCACGATCTTGCTTTACTTCTTCTGGCACATCATCTTCTAAGTTGAAAGCATGTGTGTTTTCTTCATGAGAATAAGTAAAACATCCCAAACGCTCAAAACGCATTTCACGAACCCATTCTTTTAAGGTTTCAAAATGTGCTTCTGTTTCTCCTGGATATCCAACAATTAAAGTCGTTCTGATTGTCATTTCTGGAACTGCCGCTCGGAACTGCTTTAATAGTTTTGTGGTTTTTGCTTGATTTGTTCCACGTCGCATAGATTTCAAGATATCATCTGCAATGTGTTGTAGTGGAATATCCAAGTAGTTACAAACTTTAGGCTCTTCATTCATAACATTTAACACATCCATTGGAAAACCTGCTGGAAATGCATAGTGTAAACGAATCCATTCAATTCCTTCTACTTTCACTAATTCTTTTAATAATTCTGCTAGATTACGTTTTTTGTATAAATCCAATCCGTAATACGTTAAATCTTGTGCAATCAAAATTAATTCTTTCACACCTTTTGCGGCTAATTTTTCAGTCTCAGTCACCAATTCTTCAATTGGTTTCGACTTGTGTTTTCCTCGCATTAAAGGAATCGCACAAAACGAACATGGGCGATCACAACCTTCCGCTATTTTAAGATATGCATAGTTTTTTGGCGTCGTTGTAATTCTTTCTCCTATTAATTCATGCTTGTAATCTGCACCAAGTGCTTTTAATAATTGAGGTAATTGTGTCGTACCAAAATATTGATCTACATCTGGAATTTCAGACTCTAAATCTGGTTTATAGCGTTCACTTAAACAACCTGTTACAAAAACTTTATCTACAACACCATCTTCTTTCTTTTGAACAAAATCTAAAATTGTATTGACACTTTCTTCCTTTGCATTATTGATGAATCCACATGTGTTAATTACGACAATATTTCCTTCTTCTTCATGCGCCACTTCTTTCCCGTTGGCTTTCAATTGCCCCATTAAAACTTCAGAATCATACACATTTTTAGAACATCCTAGTGTCACTACGTTGATCTTATTTTTCTTTAAAGTCTTTGTTCTCATATCAAAAAATTCAGTTGGCAAAGATACAATCTAATTTAAACCTTTAGTGTATTTAACAGTCATAATATTCAAATATCAAAAATGAACCGACTGTTTTCTTTATTTTTTATCATATTTATATTGTTTTCCGTGAATTGCACTTCAGAAGCTACTGATGAAGTTCCACAAAACGAAACTCCTTTGGAAACTCCTGTATTGCCTTCTACATACTTTCCTCCTTCAAATTCAGATATATGGGAAACCAGTTCAATTTCTGAATTGGGTTGGAACGAAACACAATTGCAAACGTTGTTAGATTATCTTGAAGAAAAAAACACAAAAAGTTTTATCGTACTTCATAAAGGGAAAATTGTGATAGAAAATTATATGAATGGCCATACAGAAACGTCACCTTGGTATTGGGCAAGTGCAGGAAAAACTTTGACTACAACTATAGCTGGAATTGCACAAGAAGAAAACCTCATCAACTTAGATGATAAAGTTTCAGATTATATTGGCACTGGCTGGACAAGCGCAACCTTAGAAAAAGAAAATTTAATTACCTGTAAAAACTTACTTTCTATGACTTCTGGTTTGGATGATGGTTTAGGCGATGGAGTTACACCAAATGACTTACAATATATAGCTGACGCTGGAACACGTTGGGCATATCATGGTGTTTATGTCAAAATGCAAGATGTAATTGCTTCCGCGAGCACTCAAACTTGGGATAATTATTTCAACACCAAATTAAAAGATAAAATTGGCATGACTGGTGCTTGGATTCAAACAGGAAATGCCAATGTATATTGGAGTACAACCCGAAGTATGGCACGTTTTGGGTTGCTTATAGCTGCAAAAGGAACTTGGAATGATACACAAATTATTTCTGAAAGTTTTCTAAATGAAGCTACTTCAACTTCTCAAAATATAAATCCATCGTACGGATATTTATGGTGGCTAAATGGAAAGTCTTCTTACCTCTTACCACAAACACAAGTGGAATTTAGCGGCGAATTAATTCCGAATGCTCCGCAAGACATGTATTGTGCTTTAGGCAAAAATGATCAAAAAATATACATTGTTCCAAGTAAAGATTTAGTCATTATTCGCATGGGGAATGCTGCCGAAGATGATAATTTTGCACTTTCTGATTTTGACAATGTGCTTTGGGAAAAGATAAATGCATTGATCAATTAATCATATAGACTTTTTCCTTTATTGTTTTTAAAATCACGTATTAATACGCTGAGTTATTTATGACTTACACTTTAAATTGCATTGAGTCATTTTAAAACAAGTTACTCTCCTGCTATCGTTAGCATACTTGTTTTACACAGAATAGTATTAATCATTTTAATAACCATATGAAAGGAAAGGAAACACTTGCCGGTTACGACATGGTATTAGCATTGTCGCAAAACACCATCAATTATCAGTTTTTACAATTATACAAACGAAACATTATTCACAAAAAATGGGGCGTTTTAGGAGGCAAAACTGCCGATGGAAAAGATTTTCACATTACAGAACAAGATGCAGGATTTAAACAAAAAATAAAAGATTGGATTGCCATTCAAAAAAAGATTGGAAAAGCTAAAGAAGACAAAAAATGGTCTGAGTTTGGCAAATTAATGACACGTAGAGATGAAGAGAATTTGAATTTTACTTTTGGCTGGGACACCACTTTAGCTGCTCCTGAAATCAGTTTCATAAAAGACAATACAAAAGAATTATTTCTAGAGATCGGTTTTAAAAAAGGAAAACTTTATTATAGAGAAGAAGAAACAAAAGAAATTACCGTATTTGACCTAAAAAATTCAGTCTATGCATTTAGAGTTCCTATAGGTCAATTAAAAGTTAACAAGGAACAGATGGTTTTAGATGCTGGAGAAAGTGCAGCAAAAATAATTCGTGAAAGTGGTTTATCTGATAACGATTTTACCATTCAGAGTCTTTTCTTAAATTTTGAAAATGCTAATATTTCAAATTTTGACAAATCAAAAAGCACCTTACCCAAAGGAAGTAGTGAAGCGTTTCAAACTGCCATTGCAAATTACTTCAACCTCACCGTTTCTGACAGTAGTAATCCATATGTTTTAGGATATGGAATTCAACGTAAAAAAATAAGAGCTTCCGAAAAAGCGATGTTTCAACCAACATCATTAGGTTTTTCTACATCATACAGTAATAAAAATAAAAAACCAGGCAAATTTAGTGCGTTTAACTTTTTAATGATGCTAAATGACACCAAACCGCCAAAGACAACAACCGCAGGAATTCTTCCAAAAAGCTTAATTGAATTTGGAAAAGATGTTAGCAGCGCTACGGATGGTGTATTTACCATACAACAGGAACATTTTAATGTTTACTTAAAATCTTTAGATGATTATGTACAATCCACATTTACAAATTTAGATGGTGTCAAACTAAAACATGGATTTAAAAATAACGTCATGGTTTTGACAAGACATCAAAAGAAAAAGGATGATACAATTGACACTACATTTACTATTACCAGAGAACCTGTTAAAAACAATAGTAATAAATCAGGAATTTCTTTACGCTATAAAATTGAGATCCATGTAAAAGTAGTTGTACATGCCTGGTCTATAAAAGTTGGTGAAAAAACACTGTCCACAAAAGGAAAATACAAAAAAGATAAAATTAAAAAGAAAGGTTCTGCAGGCTATTTAGATTTCACGATAAAAACAGGAAAAACAGGACGCTTCGATTTAGATCACAATCTTATAGAACCTAACGTAGCATTTGATCAAAACCCAAACTTATTTGGACATGGTTTCTTGAATGATTTACTCAGCATTCTTACTGTATTTATTTCATGGATAATCCTTGTTGTAGCTGCTATTGTCAATCAAATTGCTACTGATTTAGGAAAGCAAGGAGCAAGCGGTTCCAGTGCATTGATTAAGAAACTTAATGATATTGATGTTTTAAATCAAACCAATAAAGTAATTCTCCCACTTGGAAAAGTATACGCCTTTAAAAATTTACGCATGGAAACCAAACAAGATATTGTTGCCTATGATATTGCGTATGCACCTGTAATTGAAAAATAAAAGCCTTATGAAAGTAGATCCAAAATTTCAAATCACAAAAGATGACAAGGTCACTGTAGATTTCAAAAGCGAATTGATGCAAAATTATTTTCCAGAATCTGCGATTGAAGCTGGAACCACCATTCGCTCATTAATGGTTGCGCCCGAACAACCTTTTATTTTTTGTTTAACTAAAGACAAACAATTACAAGGTATTTTACGTTCAGAAGGTTCTGCTTCTGGATGGGAACAATTAATCTTTTCAAAAGGAGAAGTCACTTCCTTTGAACTCGAATATAATACAGATGAAGATTATTTTCAACTCGCAAAAGTAGAAGATAATAAAGTATGGATTTCAGATGAAATCCCACTCGATTCTACACAATTCACTACACTTGACAAAAGCATTTCTTGGTCTTCTATGGAAGCTGTTAATGAGTCTGAACTCATTAATAAAGTATCTATAGGAGCTGAAAAAGTAGTTTTTGGTACAATAACAAAAGGTGAAGATGCTAAATACTATGTTGCCGATTTGGATGAATTAACGCCAAAACCATGTACTCTTTTTGAAAATGGAATGAAAGTTATTCAATTTGAACTCGGGAATTTTCAATACAATGACGGTGTTTTTATGTTATACGATATTGGAAAAGAACGCTCGTTTGTTTTTCAATCGTTTCCGGATGAACGCTATGGAAAAACATCGAAAGCACGTTTTGATGAAGAAAGAAATATCAACTGTTTTGCCTTGGTAGAATCTGATGACGCCAATGACATTGTATATGGTGCAGGAAAAAATATTCATCAATATATTTCTGGTATTGAAGAAGATACTGTTGATGTTATAAAAATGCCTGGAACTTTTGAAGAAATTAAAAGAATACGAGCTGCCCGAAACGGAGACAATCATACTGTTTGGTCATTAAATGAAAAAGGGCTATACTATCAAACGAATCAGTTTTTCGATCAAGAATCACAACAATTTATTACAAATAAATGGACGAATCCGATTGTGATGGCTAAAGATGCTGAACAATTTTGTTGCGTAAAAGGAAAAGGAATTCGAAACCGATTATTCGCCATCAATACAAAACACGGAAGCGAACTTACACAACTTTGGCAAGATGCTACTACAACATTGTGGAACAAAAACACATTAACAATTAAAGGAATTGATAGTTTAAAAGAAGTTGAATCGTATTCTGCACATATTCAATTTCACAGCAATGCCACAAAAACTTTTCAAGGTTTACAAGTGCAACTAAGTGCTGAGAGCAACCTTTTTGTGTATGTAAATGGCGAAAGCTATCATATTGGTCCTAATCATGAAGTAAGTATTCCATTGACTGTTTCTGCAGAATTCACCGTGATCTGCCCAGTAAAAGATATTGCTTCGTGTAGAATTTTTATAAATGCTGACTTTCTTCAAAAAACAGTCGCTATCAATTTAGCACAACAAGTATTAGAAGACTTAGAAGAGAAAATTACTTCTGGAGATGCCTTGGCTAATGCGCAAAAGCAAAATGGTAAATTATTAGTTGCGAAAGGAACAGACTCTAAAATTTTAAATAGCGTAGCTGCTGGAATTCAAGACATGTTAGCTACAGCTAAAACTATGGAAAATGATGCACCACTAAAACGTACTTCATTTGCTATAGGAACTATAAACTCAACTATTCAAGCACGTGGCGCAGCTGCTTCAAGAACATTTTCTCATCAAGGTTTAACTTTAGGTGATTTTTTACATTCTGTTTGGGATAGCGCAAAAAAAGCTGTAGAATTTGTTATTGAAAAAGTAAAAGATGGCATCAAATTCGTCATTAAAATTGGCAAACAAGTTTTTAATTGGATTGTGAAAACTCTTCGTGAAATTGGAAGTTTTATTCAGAAAATATTTGACACAATTAAGGTATTCTTTAAGGATTTATTTGAATTTTTGGCATTTTTATTTGATTGGGATGCCATTGTAGAAACTAAAAATGCTTTTAAAGATTTTACTAATGAAGCGATTATTTGTTTAAAAGATGAAATAAAAAACATTCGCAAGTTTGTTGATGACACACTTGACAAACAAATCGAAAAGTTTTCACCTGAATTGGTTGATATTCCAGATTCATTGGATAAAATTGATCCTTCGCAACCATCTAAAGAAAACAATGCTGATCCGAAATCGAATTGGTTAAATTCTAAAAAGAGTTATTTACATGATAGTTCTGGAAAACCTATTAGTTCTCAAATACCAACAGACTTCACTAGTGTTTTTCAATCATTTACAAGTCAGTTAAAAGATATTTTGATAAAATCGGGAGAAGGTTTCAAGCTACAAATGGACATCATTATGGATGGCTTCAAGAAGATGATTCAAGGGAAAATGACTTTTTTAGATTTTCTAAAATTATTATTAAACAAACTCGCAGGATTGAGTCTATTCCTAGTCAAACAACTCATGGATTTAATTTTTGTATCGCTTGACACTTTAATCAGTATTGCTCAAGTTGGATTGAACAAAAAATGGGAAATTCCAATCATTACACCATTATACAAAACGGTTACAAAGAGCGACGAACTTACTTTTTTAGATGTGATGTGTTTATTTGTGGCGATCCCAACTACGATTCTTTATAAAATTGGTGAAGGAAAAGCGCCTTTTGGCGAAGGAAAAACCAAAGAAGAATTTATCAATAGAGGTAAAACTATTTTTCAACTTAACTTAAACTAAACAATCATGACACAAGAAATAGATAATACAGCAGAAAACACACTTGATGATGTTGATAGAATATTTACTATTGGTGGTTTAGCAATTTCGGGACTTGGTCTTTTGTTTTACGCTGCCGAAGAAGTAGCCGACAGTACTGAAACTGATTTAGGTTTTGTAGGGACAATTACTAAAACAATATCAATATTGGGGTTAGTTAGCACATTTTGGTCAATGGGACTATTGTATCATAAAAAAATAGAGATTCCTGCAGCGATAAAGTGGATTTTAATTCCAATAATTGTACTCCATATTTTAGTACTAGCTTTAGTTATCGCAATGTTAGCACTAAACACTACAAGTATAAAAAAGATTGGAAAACTAGCTTTAAAATATGTAAAACCAGCCGTTTGCTCACTTGGAGCTATTGGGTTGATTATTGCGATGGCTGCAATGCCAAAGAGACTTTTGAAGATGAGTTACATAGGAAAGGTTATTCACTATTTACCGGCTGGTTTAGGATATCCGCCAATTAATAAAAATATATTTTATGCTTTAGTGATTCTTGTTCGTGCTGGTGGATTGGTTACTTCTTTTGCTGGAGGAATCATCGAACTTACTTCTGAAGATACAGATGAACAGAAACTATTAGAAAACTAGTTTTTTAATAGTATTTTTATTAAACTCAATTTAAAGAAAGAAATGCGCTAACTATTAGCGCATTTCTTTTTAATTCAAAAAGTATTCTCTTAAAATAGAATCATCTTATACGTAGGCAAATAATCACTTAAATGTTTTATAATAAACAACATGAGACGTTAAGCTACGTATAACTATTATAGTAATACGCTAGATTGACAATTTTTAAAAAAGAAGTTTTATTATGAGACAATTGATATTATTATTTTATGTATTTACTTTTCTAAACTATATAAATGCTCAAAATAGTTTATCGAGTACTGAATCATTTGATGAATTGGTAGCATCTTATTCTAAATTTATCTATAAAGATGATTCCAAAGCTTTAGAATACGTAATTAAAGCAAAAGAATTGGCTCTAGTTAATGGGAATACAAAACAACTAACACAAGCTTATTATTATATTTCCAAGTGTCAATATCGATTGAATAAAAATACAGTAGCTTTAAAAAACATTGAATCTGCCATAACTGAAGGTGCAACTGTCAATGATTCGTTTTTTTTACGCAAATGCTTTTTACTGAAAGGAAATATTCTATCTGAATTAGGAGAAGATTCCAAAGCATTAATCTCTTATTTAAAAGCAAAAGAATATGGCAAAAAAACAGGGAATTATATTTATGAAGCTGGTCCTATCACAAATATCGCTTCGATCAAGAAAAAACACAAAGACTTCCAAGAAGCTATTGATCTATATAAAAATGTCTTAACAGACTTAAGCAGTTTAGATAGTACTGCAGATACAACGTATTACAAACTTCTTGCATACATGAATATTGCTGATGCTTTTTTATGGATGGAAAATCCCGATGCTGCGGAGATTTATAATAAAGCCGGATTGAACAAATGTTCTGATACAATTAGAACATGGGCATATTACCCTTTGTTAATGAACAAAGCGATTATCTTTTATCAAAGAGCTCAATATAAAGCATGTATTTCTTTGGCAAAAAAAGTTAGAGATTCCAGCAAAGGTAAAGAGCAAAACCTATACTTAACTTCTTTATTTTACTTAGGAAAAAGTTCTTACAACATAAAGAATTATAAAGAAACCATCCACTATTTAGAAAAGATGTA
Source organism: uncultured Kordia sp. (assembly GCF_947496985.1). GTDB lineage: Bacteria > Bacteroidota > Bacteroidia > Flavobacteriales > Flavobacteriaceae > Kordia. The sequence continues at coordinate 60,864 of NZ_CANMEZ010000013.1, read as the reverse complement.
TGATAGCATCAAATCTTCTGCTGATATGGATGCTAACGAAAAAGAGTTGCATAAATTTTTGACACTTGCTTATCATCAAGAGAAAAAACCAGAAAAAATAATGTTTCATTTTCAAAAATATTCAGCACTTGAAAAAAAGCAAAGTATTGAAGATTTAAAACTCAACAATGAAACCCATAAACTAATAGATGTTTCTCCTTTAAAAACAGAAATAGACACGTTGGAAGAGGAGTTAACAACTCAAACAAGAAATAAAAAAGGACTCGTTATTTTAGCTTTAGTTTTTCTATTCCTCTTTTTAAGTAGCATTTTCTATTATAGATTAAGAGAAAAATCTATAAAAAATAAATTTGACGAACTTCTTAAAAAAGTTTCTGAACTTGAAAATAGTCAAGAGAAAAGAACAATTTCTCGAAAAGATAAAGTCTCCGATGAAAATGTAAAAGCAATTTTAGATAAGATTGACAGTTTTGAAAAAGCAGCATATTATTTATCTACAGCATGCAGCTTAAATTTTATGGCAGAAAAATTGGATACGAATGCTACCTATTTATCAAAAGTAATTAATCGATACAAAGGAAAATCGTATTCAACTTATATTACAGAATTACGAATTAATGCTGCTTTGATAAGATTAAAAAACGAAAAAGGACTTCAATCGTATACAATAAAAGCAATCGCAGAAGAATTTGGATTCAAAAGACAAGAAACATTTTCAAGAGCTTTTAAGACACATACAGGGATACATCCTTCTCAATATTTAAAAAACCTTAAAAAAAACAACTGATCTTTTGATAAATCATGAATTCTCAATAGCATAATTTTTATTTTAAGTCAATTTTTTTTTGCTTCAATTAATATTAATCATACAACTCGAAATATTATGAAAAAAAAGAACTTTAAAAATTTACGTCTAAAAAAGTATACCATTTCAAATTTAGCCATACTTCACAAAAGAAGTGGGGGAATTATTGATAACGATACAACATTAGCACCCACAAATCCTAATACGCAAGCATCTATTTATCCTGAATGTACAATTCCGAATGGATCCAATATTTCTGATTGTATTACATCGCGTTTGGTTGATTGTGAATGTAATACCAATACTGGTGCTACAAAAGCTGAATCTCCATCAGAACATCAAAACTGTCCAACAAACAATCTATTTTACCCTAATTTATAAGATTGATAATTCATGATACATCAATACCTTCATTTTATGTTTTAAGAAAAAAAAGGTTGCTTTACCTCATCAATTTTAAACACATTTATGATGAAAAAAAAGAACCTAAAGTTATTAATCCTTAACAAGAAATCTATTTCTAATTTGGTTATTTATGGAGGCGCAGCTCCACCGAGAGCTACAGAAGATACTCTTTACATGACTATGCCTGAAGAAGAAGAAAAGGTAGAAACATTTGCAAGAATGTGTGCAACAACCGTTATCACAACATACTGCCCATCTGCACTTTGTTATTAATAATATTAAAACGAATCAAAACTTATTCATAAAAGATTAAATCATGAAGAAAAAAGTAAAAACATTAGTCCTAAAGAAAAAAACAATCAGTGATTTGCAAGAAACTGTAAAAGGTGGAGAACAAGCTTCTGGAGGTATCATTTGCAAAACATACACTCAAGCGCCACTTCCTCCAATTACCATCCCTGCAGACGCATGTAGAGATACTGTACGAAATTGGTGTGATTCACGTTTTGGTGGTTGTAGGTCCTATTATTGTTAAAACAATAGATAGTTGTTGTAAACAAAAAAACACATTCATATCCAGAATAATATCTCGAATATGGATGTGTTTTTATATTGTGTATATTTAAAAGTTGAGCTTAATTATAGTTTTTAGGCGCTTTTCGTTTTTTAGAAGCTTGTTCGTATACATACCCATATCCTAATAATTCTTTTTCTGAAAATGGTTTTCCGATAAATGTTAATCCTTTTGGTTCTCCTTCTTTGGTGTAACCCATCGGAACTGTCAACGCAGGATATTCGGCAACTGCAGCAAAAGCAGCATGATAGTTATTGATAGACAACACAGCATCTAGGTTATGTTTTTCCATAGGAATATCAAAAAATGTTTTTCCGTTTTCATGTAGTACTCTTTTCATGCTTGAGAATTCTTCCGCACTAGCCTTATCATTTATGATTCCATAAAATAACTTTTGTCCATAAGGCATTGAAGTCAACGAATCTTTTTTATTAAAATCAATTACATCTTGTACAGAAACAAAAGAAATATTGTTTCCTGCATGATTTTTAAAATATTTTGGCAAATCTTTTTGCATGTCTAAATTGAGTAAACTGATAAACTTTGGCAAATCGACTTCTTCTTCTTCAATCTCAATAATGACAGCACCTTCCTTCTTAAGCTGTTCAATAGCAACCACATACAATGTATCTTTTAGTAATCGTTTTACGGCTCCAAAACGTTTTCCTTTTACAGAAACATTTCCATTTTTAATGTCTGTATAAAAATGGTTTGAATGAAATTTAATAGCTGTACTTTTGGAATCTGTTTTATCATAACCGTATAAAGCCGCAAGTAGAATTGCATTATCAATCACGTTTTTTGTCATTGGTCCAGGTGTGTCTAACGTGCTTGAAATTGGTACAATTCCTGAACGACTTAATAAACCTATTGTTGGTTTTAATCCAACGACAGAATTTTGACTTGAAGGTGACAATATTGAACCTGCTGTTTCTGTTCCAACAGCTGCTACTGCAAAGTTTGCGGCAATAGAAACACCACTACCTGAACTTGACCCACCTGTGTCAATTACTTTTCTTCCATAAGGATTTAAGGTTTGCCCACCAACAGCACTATAACCGCTTGGGCAATCGCCACAGAAAAAATATGCCCATTCACTTAAATTCGCTTTTCCTAAAATTAAAGCGCCTTCTTGTTTTAAACGACTTGTTATAAAAGCATCACTTGCATTATTGTTTCTTAAAGCAACTGCACCAACTGTTGTTGGCATTCCAGCAGCGTTTACATTATCTTTTAATAAAATTGGCATTCCAAAAATGAGCGATTTCAATCTTTTGTTTAAAAATTCTTGATCTTTTTGTTTTGCTTCTGCAATAATGTTTGGATTAATACTTATGATAGAATTTAACGACAATTCATTATTCCGATCATATTTTTTGATTCGATATAAATAAAATTTTACTAATGTTTCATATGTAAAGATTCCCGCAGTTCTATTTTTATGTAATTCCAATATATTTTTTTCTAAAATATGTGGTTTCAATTTTTGATAATCTTTTTCTGTAAAGCTTTCCATCTCAGCATCTAAAGAAGATAAAAACAATTGACTATCAATTACTTTTGAATCTAACACTTTAAAATCCGTTAGTTCTTTTGTACTAATTTTAGAAATATCACTTGCTGGTTTTTCTTGTTTTTCTGTTTGCTCTTTTTTTCCACAAGCAATAAATAAAAATACCGTAACTAGAAATATAATTTTCTTCATTTTGATTCGTTATAATATGAATGTATAAATATACAATCTAAAAGTTTAACTACTAGAATGTTATTTTTTAGCTTCTAAATTATAAACTCTTCATTGTTTTTATATATTTGTGATACCAAAAAAAAAATTTATGAAAAAAGTAGTTTTACTTCTACTAATAGGATTTGTCTTTTCTTGCTCAGATGATGTACAAATTCCAGAAATTATACGACCATGTCAACCAGTTGTAGCATCTTTCACTTCAAATATCACTGATACAACAGCAAGACTTAATTGGTGTGGAAGCGTTAACGACGCTGGAGAATGTTTACCTGTTACTGGTGTTACTTGGATTGCATCATATGGTGCCCCAGGATTTGACCCTGATGCAGGAACTATTATAAATGCTCCAACGACAAGCACCAATATTGGTGGACTTACTCCTCAAACATCTTATGAATTCTATGTAAAGTCTGATTGTGACTTAACTAATAACGAATGGTTTGGACCTGTATTGTTTCGTACTTCATGTCCTGCTCCTACAGATTTAGCAATATCTAACTTAACAAAAACTTCTGTAACATTTAACTGGACACCAGGAGGAAGTGAAATTGCTTGGGAGATTAAATACGGACAAGTAGGATTCAATTTAGACGAAGTAGAGACAGTTGCTACAGGAAATAGCTCAGAGCATACTGTAATGAATTTACAACCAAATACAGCTTACGAATTTTATGTTCGTGCAAATTGTAATGATTCTACAGACGGAAGTCAGGCAGGAAGTTCTAGTGGATTTGCTGGACCTTACCAATTCATAACATGTTTGCCTCCGTTAAACTTAACAAGTACACCAACGCAAAATTCGGTTGTGTTAGACTGGGATTCTAATGGTGAAACAAATTGGGAAGTTCGTTATGGAGAAGCTGCAGGATTTAACGTAAATACGGCAACTGCTGTAACAACTAATAACTCAACATATACTGTTACGGATTTATGTCCTGAAACACTATACACATTTGTTGTAAGAAGTGCTTGTGGGACTACAGTAACAAGTGCTTGGATAAATTCTGGAGTTGTTGGAACACCTTCTTTAGGCTACACAGGAATGTACACATACGAAGAAATAGGAAATACAGATGAGCCAGTTTTTGGAGATCCTGCAACTGTTGAAATTGTAAGTGTTTCTGATACTGAAAGAAGTATTACTGTGAAATACTTAGCTAACCTAGATGTTACGGGAATGCAACCAACAATGACATTCAATTTCACATTAAATTGTGATGGAACTGTTAGCGTAAATAACGATCAGGACACAAACTTCAATTGTGGAGGTGATAATGTATTGTTAGGATTAGGCGCTGCTACACCAACTACTTATAATATGATAGATGATACTACTATTGATATTCGATTCATTGAAGACACAGGAAGTGCAATGTGTACGAATGCTCCAATGACCGAGGTTGTTATTAGATTGACAAAGATTTAATCAATACCGATTTACTTACATATAAAAAAAGCTGCATATTTATGATATGCAGCTTTTTTGTTTGTGTATATTTTAAGATTTCGATCTAACCTTTCTATCTATCCCTATCTTTTAAAGAACGAATCTACAAATTCATATTTGTTAAATACTTGTAAATCTTCTATTCCTTCTCCTACTCCAATATATTTTACTGGAATTTGAAATTGATCAGAGATTCCGATGACAACACCACCTTTTGCAGTTCCATCAAGTTTTGTAACCGCTAACGTAGTTACTTCTGTAGCCGCCGTAAACTGTTTTGCTTGCTCAAAAGCGTTTTGACCTGTAGAACCATCTAAAACTAATAATACATCGTGTGGAGCATCTCCAATCACTTTTTGCATTACTTTTTTAACTTTTGTCAATTCCTTCATTAAGTTAACTTTGTTGTGCAATCTTCCCGCAGTATCAATAATGATTACGTCTGCATCTTGTGCTACACCGGATTGTAATGCATCAAAAGCAACAGAAGCTGGGTCACTTCCCATACTTTGTTTTACCAAAGGCACATTAACCCTGTCAGCCCAAACTTGTAATTGATCAATAGCTGCAGCTCTAAATGTATCGGCAGCACCAAGTACAACTTTCAACCCTTGCTTATTGAATTGGTGTGCTAATTTTCCAATTGTTGTTGTTTTTCCAACTCCATTTACACCAACGACCATCAATACATATGGTTTTTTGTCTGCAGGAATTGTGTATTCAGTTTCTTCACCTGAATTTGTTTCAGAGAGTAAGCCTGCAATTTCTTCTCGAAGGATTTTATTTAGCTCTTCAGTTCCTAAGTATTTGTCTTTAGCAACTCTTTCTTCTATTCTATCAATAATTTTCAATGTAGTATCTACTCCAACATCACTGCTGACTAATACTTCTTCTAAATTATCTAAAACTTCATCATCAACTTTACTTTTTCCGGCAACAGCCTTTGTCAATTTAGAAAGAAAACTTGTTTTTGATTTTTCTAAACCTTTATCAAGTGTTTCTTTTTTTTCTGATGAAAATATTCTTTTAAAAAAACTCATAATTTACGGTACTATAGTTAAATGCTGTATACAATTAAGGTAATTGCATAAGTTGCAAAACAAGATACTTAAAAATACGATATGTTTTGCACTGCTGTTTTTACACTAATTGGTAAGTCAATTATCTTGCCTAATTGATAAACATGAAAAACTGTCATGCAAATGTTCATACACAAAAACAAAAAGCTACTCTCTTTCGAAAGTAGCTTGTATTATAGCATATAACATATACTTATTTTTTTAACCAATCGTTTACCTTTTCTGGAGACATGATTGATTCAACAAAAGTGTAAGCTCCAGTTTTTGGAGATTTTACCATTTTAATTGCTTTTGTTAATCTCTTTGATCCTGTTTGTAAGGATGCTACTGATTTCTTTGCCATGACTTATTATTTTATTTCTTTGTGAACAGTCATTTTCTTTAAGATTGGATTAAATTTCTTAATCTCTAATCTGTCCGGAGTATTCTTTTTATTTTTTGTTGTGATATAACGAGAAGTTCCTGGTTGTCCAGAAGCTTTGTGCTCTGTACACTCTAGTATCACTTGAACTCTATTTCCTTTCTTCGCCATTGCTATTGGTATTTATACTTTATGACTGAATTACTTGATAAAACCTTTCGCTCTTGCTTCTTTTAGCACAGCTGAGATTCCTTTTTTATTGATTGTTTTTAATGCTGAAGTAGAAACTTTTAATGTTACCCACTTATCTTCTTCAGGAATGTAGAAACGCTTTTTTGTAAGATTCGCATTAAATTTGCGTTTTGTCTTATTCATTGCATGGGATACATTGTTCCCTACCATAGCTTTCTTACCTGTTAATTCACAAATTCTTGACATCTGTACTAAACTTTTAAGTTATTCAAAAACGAGGTGCAAATTTACATTTTTTATTTTTCTCAGCAAATATTTAGTTACTGTTTTTTAAAATTTCTTCAAGTAACATTTCAAAAGCTTTCGTAACGGCTTTGTTTACTACCTTTTCTCTCGGTTGTCCAAAATTAAATTCTTTGGAAATAACTCCTGTAGGAGTAGCGATACCTATAAAAACGGTTCCAACGTCTGCATCTGAATTTCCTTTACTTGGTCCGGCATTTCCTGTAGTAGCAATTGCATAATCTGAATGATAGGCATTTTTTGCACCATTTGCCATCGCTTCTACAACTTCTCCACTAACGACAGAATGTGCTTCAATTAATGCTTCTGGCACGCCTAAGACATCTATTTTAGATTGTACCGCATATGTAACCGCGCTTCCATTGAAAAATGCAGAAACACCCGATTCTTGAGTTATTTGCGCAGCAACACGTCCGCCAGTACAGCTTTCGGCAGCAGCCAACTTTTGATTCTTTGCAACTAACAACTCACCTATTTGTGTTACAATACTACTTTGTCCTTCAATACCTTGAATGATATCTCCAATGATTGGATAGAGTTTTTGCGCATAACTATCAACTGCTTCTATAATTTCTTCTTTGTCTTGTCCTTTACCTGTTAGACGCAATCGAACTTTCCCAAAATTTGGCAAGTATGCAAGTTTCACATTGTGTGGAAGATTATTTTCCCAATCTTCAATTTTCATCGCAATGTTACTTTCTCCCATTCCATAAGTCAATATGGTTTTATGATATATGAATGGTCGCTCAAATTCTTCTTGTAGTTTTGGAATGATATAGTTTGTCATCAATCCGCGCATTTCATACGGAACACCTGGCATAGATATAAAAACTGTATTGTCTTTTTCTAACCACATTCCTGGCGCAGTTCCAAATTCATTCATTAATACTTGTGCTTTGGAAGGCACCAACGCTTGATCTCTGTTCAAATCAGAGATGGAAGATGTTGTTATATATTTTGCAAATAACTCTTCAACATGCGCTAATACTTTTTCGTTTCGTACAAGTGTGTCTTTAAAATATTCGCAAAGTGTATGCTTTGTAATATCGTCTTTTGTAGGTCCTAAACCGCCTGTAATTAAAACAACATCTACTTTTTGTTTTGCTTCCTCTAAAGCTTCCAAGATGTGTTGCTTATCATCTTGTATGGATGTAATTTGATGAACCGAAATTCCGATTTCATTCAATGCCTTTGATATGAATACGGAATTTGTATCTACTATTTGACCTATGAGAATTTCATCGCCAATCGTAATTATTTCTGCAATCATATATTTATTATAAGTTGAAGTCTTTTTTTAGTGCTGCAATATTATTTGTGATTTTTGAATACACCTTTGCATATGCTGTTCTGATATCAGAAATATTTGTTTGGGCTTTTGACCATGCTAAAATTTGAAGATTTAATTCATAGGATTCGTTCATTCCTAATAAATCTAAATTGGGTTTTATCTTATGACTAACTTGGTATATCCCTGTGTAGTTTTCTGTATCAACCACTTTCGTAAACTGGATAAGATCTGATGGAATTTCTTCAATAAAAGCAACAACTACCGCTTCTACAAATTCTTTATCACCATCTCCTAATTCGAGTATCTTTTCTAAATTGTATGCCATTTTATTTTACTAGTATTGAAAATAATTGTTGTTGTTCTAAATATCCTACTAAGCGATCTTCTGCATTTACTTTGCCAACACCTGCTGGCGTTCCCGTAAAGATGATATCTCCTATTTTGAGTGTAAAATATTGTGAAACATATGCAATTAGTTCATCTATTTTCCAAAGCATTTGCTTTGTGTTTCCCTGTTGAACAATTTCTTTATTTTTTTCTAATCTAAAATTAAGATCATCTAAATTTTCAAATTGATCTTTTGAAATCCATTGTCCTACAACTGCCGATCCGTCAAATGCTTTTGCTTTTTCCCACGGCAATCCTTTTTCTTTTAATTTTGACTGTAAATCGCGCGCTGTGAAATCAATCCCTACACTAATTTCATTGTAATATTTGTGCGCAAACTTCTGATCAATATATTTTCCCAATTTATTAATTTTTACTAAGATTTCCACTTCGTGATGAATTTCTTTTGAAAAATCGGGAATAAAGAACGGTTGTTTTTTTAATAATATTGAGGTATCCGATTTCATGAAAATTACAGGATCTACGGGCTTTTCATTGGCTAATTCTTCAATGTGCTTTGCGTAGTTTCTTCCGATGCAAATTATTTTCATTAATATGTATTTTGGGTTATGGTTAGTTAGTTAATTTTAGTTTGAATGCTGGTGCTACAACTTCTTCTTCTTTAAAGTCTGCACGTGGCATTTTTAGTTTTCGCACTTTTTTCCAGCCATTGACAGACATATAATAGGAATATGAATCTCCATCATTTTCAATAATTCCTTTAAAAATAGGTGCGTATCTTTTTTGTTTTATATCTTGTATTTGCAATGAATCACTTACTTGTAAATGAATGACTTCTTCAAATGCATTATCTTCAATAAATAAATGCTCTACTACAATAAAAAAACCTCCTCTTGGCACTTCTATTCCATTAGATGGCATTTTTATTTTTGTCTTGGCCTGTTTGTAACTAACTTCTACAATCATAGGATCTACCAAGTCTTCATCAGGCATTTTATCAGCTGATGCTGAAACTACACGAAATCTAAATTTGGCATTTTGCCTTCCTTTTTTAAAAAAGAAGATCGATACTTCTTTGAGATAGTTTTCATCTCCTAAAGATGTTTCATACGGATAGTATCTAGCAAACATGGACGGATAAGCGCCACCACTAAAGTTACCTAACCCAATACCTCGTTTTCTTCTAAACGAATTGACGCGAACCACATCTTGTCGTTCTTCATTGGATAAATGAACCGCTTTTAAAAATTCAACCGAAGGTTCTAAGTGTATAGCAACATTTTCTCCTTGTTTTAATACTATTTTTTTATCTACAAAGCCAACACAAGTAACTTTTAAAATTGTACCGATCCATTCATCGGGCACCGTAAATTTGAATCTTCCGTTTTTGTCAGCCGTTGTTCCTCTTTTTTGTGAAGGAATAATTAAATGTGCATACGGAATCGGTTGTTGCGTTTCTTTATTGACGATGACACCGGAGATACTTTTTTGTGCATGCGCGAAAAAGAAACTAAAAAATGTAATGAGTACTATGGTAGCTTTTCTCATATCCATTTTTTGTATTTAGAATTTTGTATTTAGTTTACGCAATTTGATTGCCGTTAATACTTTTTTTGTATATAATGGGAAATTAGCATTAAGAATCCAACCAAAATATCCTGGTTCTTCTTCTAATACTTTTTCTACTTTCTTCCCTTTATGCTTTCCAAAAGAAAAAATTTCTTCATTGTCTTTATCAAACGCAATAAAACCAGCAAAATCTGCCATTTTTTTACGCGTTGTAAACTCACTTAACTTTTTAATGTCATTTTCTAATTCGTCATACTTATCTAACTGTGACTTTAATACTTCATAGGTAGCATTGGTATCAGCTTCTGCTCCATGTGCTCCTTCTAGGATCTTTCCACAATAGAATTTATAAGCTGCTGAGAGTGTCCGTTTTTCCATTTTATGAAAAATAGTTTGTACATCTACAGAAACTTTATTTTTCATATCGAAATCAATATCTGAGCGCAATAATTCTTCGGCAAGTAATGGAATATCAAATCGATCAGAATTGTATCCTGCCAAATCACTATCCTTTATCATATTATACACTTCTCTAGAAAGTTCTTTAAATGTTGGCTCGTTTGCCACTTTCTCGTCAGTGATTCCATGAATTTCAGAAACACTTGCAGGAATTGGCATTTCAGGATTTACCAACCAAGTTTTACTTTCCTTATTCCCGTTAGGATATACTTTTAATATCGAGATTTCTACGATTCTATCTTTTGCCACATCTACTCCAGTGGTTTCTAAATCGAAGAAGCAGATAGGATTATTTAGTTTTAATTCCATTATTTTATTTAAAAGAGTAAATTTACCACTATTACAGGGCAAATAAAATTATTTTGCGGTATAATAATTGATTTTAATGTATTATTAACAATAATATGAAAACTGATATGCTAAAGTATATATGCTTTACTTTTTTAATGTGTTTTTGTTTGATAACATCTTCGAATGCGCAAACAAAAGCTGTTGAAATTGTGGAAGTTAAAGCCAAGAAAAAAATCACGTTTTATGCCATAAACAATACAGATACCGATAAAGAAGTTTTTTTTAAGGTTGATGGAAAAGGCTTTCGAAAAAGTAGTTATAGACCTGTAATTAAGAGGATTCCTGCTAATAAAAAAGTATTGATCATTACTTTAATTCCGTTGAAAAATATAACTCCTGACTACACCTATTTTTTCTCTTTTGATGATAAATTACAAGAACTCAGTTTGGAAACATCAGTAAAAAACTGGAAAGAATTAGATCATTTAATTGACAAAGGAGAAACTATCATTTTTACGAAAGATGAATGCGCTAAGTGTGAAAAGTTACTCGGTATGTTGAAAGCAAATAGAATTAGACATAAAGCATTTAATATTTCTAAAAACGAACGTTATCGAGATTTTTTTTGGAATACAATTTCAAAAATGAAACGCCAAGACGTATTAATTTCTTCTATTCCTATTGCTATTGTAAAAGGAGAACTTCATGAAGGCTTAAATTTGATTTCTTTTATTGAAATGCTTAAGAAATAGATATTAAACCACTTTGCTTGTTGTTTATTCATTTATACTTTTTCATTTATAATACAGCATTTATAATTGAATGTTTCAACTTCATTACTCGTAGTTATACAGGGTTTTAAAATTCAAAGTCAGTAGAACTACCCCATCTTGTAAACACGAATTTTTGCTATGAAAAACTTCTAAAATCCGTAGTAATATTACACTATTATTAACCTATTAAATATTTTAATTATGGCAGCTAGACCTATTAGCATTACAGTAGTGAACAATTGTGGAACAACCGTTGAATTTGATAATGTAACTCATCAACACGGAACAACTCCAAAAATTACAAGTGGAAGCGGAACTTTAATAGATGGTGCACAATGTGTAGTATATGCAGAAAACTCTGGATTGGTAGGACCACAAGGTTCTTTTTCGTTTACTTTTCAAGATGGATCAGGAAAAGCATATAATTTCTCATACAATCATCCATATGGGACTGGAGAAACATATGTGAATGTTAACGATCCAAAAGGATATACTGATAAAATGACAGAGAATCATTTGGCACATCATGATGCATACTGTACTATTGAACTACAACAATTAGCATCTTAATTTAAAAACAAAAAAAGAGCCTTCAAATGAAGGCTCTTTACTTATATAGTTCTCTTTTTCTTATATATCTCTATTGCTATCCCAAGCTTCTAAATAATCAGCAACTTGTTTTACAAATTGTCCACCAAGCGCTCCGTTTACAACTCTATGGTCATAAGAGTGCGATAAGAACATTTTGTAACGGATTCCAATAAAATCTCCTTCTGGCGTTTCAATAACCGCAGGAACTTTACGAATAGCTCCTAATGCTAGGATTCCAACTTGTGGTTGATTAATTATCGGTGTTCCCATAATACTTCCAAATGTACCAACATTGGTTACTGTATAAGTTCCGCCTTGAATATCGTCAGGTTTTAACTTGTTAGCTCTGGCTCTACTTGCTAAATCGTTTACCGCTTTTGCCATTCCAACTAAGTTCAATTGATCTGCATTTTTAATTACAGGAACAATTAAGTTTCCATCTGGTAAGGCAGCTGCCATTCCTAAGTTGATGTTTTTCTTTTTAATGATAGTATTACCATTAACAGCAATATTCATCATTGGGAAATCTTTCAACGCTTTTGCAACCGCTTCCATGAATATTGGTGTAAATGTTAGTTTTTCACCTTCGCGCTTTTCAAAAGCTGATTTCATTTTTTTACGCCAGTTCCAAATCTTTGTTACATCAACTTCAACAAAACTTTGTACGTGTGCAGATGTTTGTACAGAAGCTACCATATGATGTGCAATGAGTTTCCCCATACGTGTCATTTCTATGATTTCGTCGCTTCCATTTACAGAAACTGGTGTTGCTGGTGTTGATTTTGGAGCTGGTTTCGAAACTTCTTTAGGCGCCGCAACTGTTTGTACTTGTTGTGCTCCTCTATTTTTAATATATGCAAGAATATCGTTCTTCGTTACGCGTTCGTCTTTTCCTGTTCCTGCGATATTATCTAATTCGGCTACTGATATTCCTTCTTCTTTAGCAATATTTTTAACTAAAGGCGAATAGAATTTTTCAGAAGTTGAAAAATCGTTGCTTACTGTTTCTTTTGCTGCTGCTACCGTTTTTGTTACTTCTGCAACTGCAGTTGGCGTTTCTTCAACTTTTGCTGCTGGTGCTGGTGTTGCTTCTTCACTTCCTTCTCCTTCAGTTTCAATTATAGCAACTGTTTGTCCAACTTTCACAACATCATCTACGTTGAATAAGATTTCAACTAAAACACCGTCAACTTCACTTGGTAACTCAGAATCTACCTTGTCTGTTGCGATTTCTAATACTGCTTCATCAGCTTCAATAGTGTCGCCAACTTCTTTGAGCCATGATATAATTGTTGCTTCTGCAACACTTTCCCCCATTTGAGGAAGTTTTAGTTCAAATTTTGCCATATCCTTAATCTAAAGATGTTATTTTATTTTATTTTGCGAAAATACTAAATAATATGATTTTTTGTTGAATTATTTTCAATTTAATTCTTTTACTTCGACATGCTCAGTAACCTAACTTCGACATGCTCAGCAACCTAACTTCGACATGCTCAGTAATCTTACTTCTGCTCGCTAAGTAACCACGCTTCTCCTCTATTTTTAGACGAGTCGCTACCGAGGATAAAAGTACTGCTTTTTAGCAATATTTTATAGTATCCAAGCTGTTTTTCAAAGATTTGAATGATCTCTTTTGTTTCAATAAAATGATTATCTAGAATGATTTCTGTTTGTTTTTTGTTTTCTATTTGACGAAAAAAGTGATTTAAATTTTCAACTTGCACACATTTTTTATTCGGATATACTACTTGAATTTGCTTGAAATGTGTTTTATTATTCGTCACAATCACACATTTTTGAATATCTTTTTGAATTTGTTTTTCCGAACTTGAAACTAACGGAATTACTTTCGCGCCAAGCGTAACCGCAATATCATAGACCAAATTTCTTTTGAAATGTTTTTTATAGAATAATTGCATCGCGCCGTAAAAACGTTTCGCATAGGTTTTGTCCTTTAAGGTACTTTCTCCTTTATAATGTATCACCGAAGTTTTACCGTAATAGTAATTTTGAAATCCTGCATTTTTGATTTTATACGATAAATCAATGTCTTCACCATACATAAAGTAATCTTCATCGAAACCAGCTACAGCTTCATACACACTTTTTTTCATCAACATAAACGCACCAACTAAAATGTCTACTTTACCAATTTCGTTTTCATGTACTTCTGAATAATACCCTGAGTTTTTGTTTCCAAGAATTTTCTTCACCGAAACCATTGGTGTTGGAATGTTTCGCTTGCTTTCGGGTAAAAACTGTCCGCTTCCGTCCACTAATTTACAACCTATACTTCCTAGATTTTCTTTTGTTTCTGCAAATTTCAGGATTTGTATAAATGTATCTTCTGCAACAATTGTATCAGGATTTAAGATACACACATACTCACCTTTTGCTATTTTTACTCCTTGATTGTTTGCCTTCGCAAAACCTACATTTTCTTTGTTTGCTATCAGTTGAATCTGTGGAAATGTATTTTTCATCATTTCACAACTATCGTCAGGCGAATTGTTATCTATCACAATTATTTCTGCATTCAAATTTACAATAGCTGCTTGCACACTTCGGACACAAGCCTCTAAAAAGTAGCGTACATTATAGTTGAGAATGATAATGGAGAGTTTCATGTAGTGTTGAAAATTAAGAGCTTTTCAGAGAATTTTCAAATGGAACTCTATTGATGATACTTCGCCCAAGCGTAACCTCATCAGCATATTCTAATTCGTCTCCAACTGAAATTCCGCGCGCAATTGTAGATGTTTTTACTTCGTAATTTTCAATTTGTTTGTAAATGTAAAAATTCGTTGTGTCACCTTCCATTGTGGAACTTAACGCAAAGATGATTTCTTTTATTTTACCATCTTTTACTTTTTCTACCAAACTCTCAATTGTTAAATTATGTGGACCAACACCATCTAATGGAGATATTTTTCCACCTAATACATGATACAAACCTTTGTACTGCGCCGTACTTTCAATTGCCATGACATCTCGAATGTCTTCCACTACGCAAATTAAATCTTGTTGACGATTTGCATTCATGCAAATATCACAAACTTCAACATCAGAAATGTTATGACAACTTTTACAATGTTTTATTTCTGTACGTAAATCTTGTAATGCTGTTGCCAAATGTAATGTTTGACTTTCTGGTTGTTTTAATAAATGCATCACTAAACGTAACGCCGTTCGCTTTCCAATTCCTGGTAATTGCGAAACTTCGTTTACAGCATTTTCTAAGAGTCTTGAGGAGAATTCCATTTGGCAAATTTAGCACTTTTTTAATTCAGAATTCAGAATTGTTAAGTGTTAAATACTGAATTTTAGAAATGTTTAAGATTAAAATCATTTCGAGCACATAAAAAGCAATCTGTTTATTAAAATCTCTTCTATTGAGTTGTATTTATGATTCCAGATCAAGTCCAAAATGACTAAGTAACGATTAAAAAATCCTTGAATAATTAAATTTTTGAATTTTTGAATAGTGCAAAGCGTCTAAGTTTGTATTTTGCAATACAGAAAACATACATATGCAGCCAATTCACATTTTATTACTGATTGCCGGATACTTTGGCGTTTTAATTTTGATCTCTTATTTCACAGGAAAAGACGATAGCAATGAAACCTTTTTTAAAGCTTCACGAAAATCGCCTTGGTATGTGGTAGCTTTTGGAATGATTGGCGCTTCGCTTTCGGGTGTTACGTTTATTTCCGTGCCAGGTTGGGTTGAAGCTTCTCAGTTTAGTTATATGCAAGTAGTTTTTGGCTATTTGGTTGGTTATTTTATTATAGCGTATGTATTAATGCCAATTTATTATCGCTTGAATGTAACATCTATTTATCAGTACTTAGAAGATAGATTTGGCGTTACAAGTTATAAAACTGGTGCTTTCTTCTTTTTAATTTCTAGAATCCTTGGAGCTTCATTCCGTTTGTATTTGGTTGCAATTGTATTACAACGTTATGTATTTGATGCGTATGAAATTCCGTTTGCAGTAACTGTTACGTTATCTATTTTATTGATTTGGTTGTATACGTTTCGCGGTGGAATTAAAACAATTGTTTGGACAGATACGTTACAAACCTTATTCATGTTAATTGCTGTTGGCGTTGCTATTTATTTGATTTTAACAAACCTCAACATGAGTTTTGGTGAGTTTTGGAATTCTGACGCATTAGCTGAATACAATCAAATATGGTTTACTGATAACTTGATGGCAAAGAATTATTTTGTTAAATCATTCCTTGGCGGATTGTTTATTGCGGTTTGTATGACAGGACTTGATCAAGATATGATGCAAAAGAACTTAACGTGTAAAAGTTTAGGTGACGCACAAAAGAATATGGTTTCCTTTAGTGTTGTATTGGTTGTTGTAAACCTTATCTTTTTATTACTTGGAGCCTTATTATTTATGTATGCTGCTCAAAATAATATTTCCGTTCCACTTATGGATGGAAAACCAAAAACAGATTTGCTATTTCCTGAAATTGCGCTCAATGGCGGATTAGGAATTTCATTAGCTGTTGTATTTTTATTAGGATTAATTGCTGCTGCATATTCTAGTGCAGATTCCGCTTTGACTTCCTTAACAACTTCGTTTTCTATTGACTTTTTAGGAATAGAAAAGAAACCTGAAAATGAACAAAAACGTACACGAAAACTGGTTCATATTGCTATGTCAGTTGTGCTAATTATTGTGGTGATTATCTTTAACAGTTTGGCAAATAAAAGTGTTATTGATAGTTTGCTAACAATTGCTGGTTATACGTACGGACCATTGTTAGGTTTGTTTGCCTTTGGAATTTTTACCAAATATAAAATCGTTGACAAACGCGTATGGATCGTCACGCTAACTTCAATATGCTTAACATATTTGCTTGCGAATTTTGGGAGTTATTATACGTATGTTACCGAAGATGTTGTCAATCTCGCGGAAGCAACAAAACTCTCTAAAGAAACTTTTTATCAGTTTGGGTATGAATTATTACCCATTAACGGGTTCCTTACTTTTCTTGGGCTCGTATTGATTAGACGCCAATAATACTAAAGTACATGCTACTTCATGATCTATATTATTATTTCCTAATAGTTGATAAAACTCTGGGTTTTCAGTTCCTGGATTAAAAATAACGCGTTTAGGCTGTAACGAAATAATATAATCGTAAAAAGCTGATTGACGTGTTGCGTTTAAATACAACGTAATTGTATGAATGTCTGAATATTGCTCTAATTCAGTATCGATTGTTATGCCACTAATTTCTCCTTCTTTCAATCCGTATGCTACAACTTCATGTTCGTAAGCTACTAATTTCTGAACTGCTTTATGTGAAAAGCGATGTGTTTTTAGGGAAGCACCTAGCACTAGTGTTTTCAATGAATAAATATTTAATAGGTTAAGATTTTATATACGCTCTGGTAAAGCTTATACAAATCTAGTAATTTTTCATCTGTAACGCTGTTTTTTGTTAAATTATGTTAAAAGATGTTAAATAGCGTAACACAAAATACTTTCCCTCGTCAAGTATGCATACTTCCAGTAAATCTGGAAATATCATCAAAAACAAAAAACGAACTAATTACATGAGAAAACTAATCACACTCTGCGTGATAATGCTCTGCTATGCATTAAACGCTCAAAACACTGCTGCCCTCAAAATAGGAACTATTACAGGAAAAGTAATCGATGCGACTACGCAAGAAACAATCCCGTATGCAACTATTGTCATTAAATCTAAAGCTGACAATAGCGTTATCAAAGGAGCAATTACAGATGATAACGGAAAATTTAAAATTCAAAAAATCCCAACTGGATTCCTTCTTGTAGAAATTCAATTTATTGGATACGAAACTATCACTAGAGATGTAAATATTTCAAAAGATAATAAAGTTGTATCTATTGGAACTATTTCATTAACCGAAAGCGTTTCTACGTTAAATGAAGTAGAAGTTGTTGCCGAACGAACTACAATAGAACAAAAAGTAGATAGAAAAGTTATTACCGTTGGAAAAGACTTGGTAACAAGTGGACCAACAGCTTCAGATATCATGAATAATTTACCTTCTGTAAATGTAGATCAACAAACAGGAGCTATTAGCTTGCGTGGAAATCAGAATGTACGTGTAATGGTAGATGGAAAGTTATCTAATATACCTACTGCTCAATTGTTACGTCAATTGCCTTCAAACTCTATCAAGAAAATTGAATTAATTACCAATCCTTCAGCTAAGTACAATCCGGAAGGAATGAGTGGAATTATCAATATTGTATTGCGTAAAAACGTAAATATTGGATTTAACGGAAATGTAAATATTGGTTTGACACGTGAACGTGAAGCTAAGTTTAATAGTTCTATTGATATGAACTATCGTAACGGAAAATTTAATCTTTTTGGTAACTACAGCAACAATATTTCCAAAAATGCTAATAATGGAAATATCCTTAGAGTAGACGAAAACTCTGAGCAATTATTTAGCTTTTTAGATAATCGTAAAACGCACTTATTTAAAGTTGGAATTGATGTATACTTAAATGATAAGAATACGATTTCATTCTTTACAAATCAAAATATTTCGGATAGTAAAACTGATGGTAGTACAAATGTATTTTTCTATGATGACCCGCAATTTAACAATTTCCAAAATTTCTTTGCAGGAAATGACAATCTTGCTTCTCAATACAACTTTAACTATAAATATGATATTGATGATGAAGGCCATAATATTGAGTTAGAAGTAGATTATAATGTATTTGATGCAGATGACAATATCGATTTTCGTTTTGCTGGCGCGAATATATTTCCAAATTATATAGATGAAACAGAAACTGATAGAGATCGTACTACTATTAATTTAGATTATGTACGTCCGTTAAAAAATAAAGCAAAATTAGAAGCTGGTTTAGAAGCACGTTTATTTAACTCTGGTATTGACTACCAATCTTCTGGATTTTCTTTTGACGAACTTGGAAACTTACGTAGAACGCCAAGTACCGATTTTGAATACAGTAGAGATATCTATTCTGCGTATGCAACGTATGGAAAACAATATGAAAAATGGTCGTACCAAGTTGGTTTACGAGCTGAAAGTGTACAAGTAGACGCAAATGCTTTATCAAGAGAAATTGAAACTACAGACACTAATGATATTGTATTTGAAAACGATTATATCCAAGTATATCCTTCTGCATTCTTTACATACAGTCCGTCTGAGAAAAATTCATACCAAGTTAGTTATAGTAGACGTGTTGACCGTCCTGGAATTGGGCAAGTAAATCCAATTAGAGAATGGAGTACACCATTAATTTCTTCTTTTGGAAACATTAATTTACAACCACAGTTCACAAACTCTATGGAAGTAAACTATACTAGAAAAATTGGAAACAAAGGAACGATTACTGGAGGTGTTTTTTACAGAATTATTGAAGATGAAATTAACAGAGCTGTATTTGTAGATCGTACAGATATTAACCGATTAATTTTAACACACGATAACTTTGATAATACTTCAGCATATGGAGTTGAAGTCTCAAGTAATTTCAGACCAACTAGCTGGTGGAGTTTTAACACTAGTTTTGACTTCTTTTCTCAAACACAAAAAGGAATTACAGAATCATTAAACGCACCAACCGATGTCGCTACTGTAGATAATATTGTTCGTGAAACGGTAGAAGTTGATAACACTGCCTGGAACTTTAGAATGTTTAACAACTTTAAAGTTACTAAGAAATTAAACTTATCTGCTTTCGGATTCTATAGAGGAAGTGTACAAGGTTTACAATTTAAAATGGAGCCAATGTACTTCGTAAATATTGGTGCTCGTTACTCATTTGCACAAGGGAACGGAACTTTAAGTGTAAACTACAATGATATTTTCAACACTCAAGAGTTTGGTTTTGATGGAAACAGACCTTTCCGTCAAATTGGAGCTTTCAGATGGGAAAGTAATACTGTAAATGTTAGTGTTTCATACCGTTTTGGAGGTGGAAAATACAGAGCAAAATCACGTAAGAGACGTGACAATGATGAAAAATCAGGAAGTGGCGGATTTCTATAAGCCACAAACTATACAATCTTAATAACTTCAATTATTATTGATGGTTAGTGTTAATTGAACGTTATTAATCAATGAAAACCTTACTTGTGCACAAGTAAGGTTTTCTGTTTTTTCATACGACATATGTATGTTATTTATCTAAGAATTAAGACGTTTAAACCGAAATATTGTTAAAGTTCTACTAAGCCCTCAGTAAATCTCAAAAAAAACATCCAATTTTGTAATCAGAAAGTTATTCAGTATTGATTACAGGTTAATTATTCGAATTTAGCACTCTAACAAATACCCTAAAAATATTGCGTAACATATATTAGATAGGATATATCTAGCAAAAAATCCCAAGCTCGTCAGAACTTGGGACTTTTTTTTACCCTAATTATCATTTTTCTTCATTTTTAACTACGCTTATTAACTTTTTGCTACGCTTATAAATTCGCCTATGTTTTTCGTATTTATTATCGATAGTTTTGATGTAAACATTAACATAAAACAGATATAAATGATGAAAAAAATTACACTTATTTTACTATTAATCTCTTCAAGTTTTTTGAGCGCGCAAGTCGGTTCATTAGATGTAGACTTTGGAGATAATGGAAAAGTGATTACTTCCATTAATGGAAATGAAAAAGGCTATGGAATAGCTATGCAAAGTGATGCTAAAATAGTTATCGCAGGTTACTCTAACGACCCAACGTTTGGTGAAAATTTTATATGCATCCGATACAACACAGATGGAAGTTTGGATACAAGTTTTGGTAATGGTGGAATTGTGTCTACCGATGTTCAATTGGGTAGTGATGATAGAGCTAAAAGTGTTGTCATCCAAAATGATGGGAAAATAATCTTAGCTGGTCATAGTGATAACGGTTCAGATAGAGATGCAGCAATAGTAAGGTATAATACAGATGGAAGTTTGGATACAAGTTTTGGCAATGGAGGAATTGTCTTAACTGATTTTGAAAACAATCAACAAGATTTAGTAAATCGTGTAAGAATTCACAATCTAACAGGAAACATTATTATTGGTGGAGAAACTGTAATTAATTCTACAACTTCAAAACCAGTATTAGCAAGGTATACTTCCAATGGATCACTTGACACATCATTTAATAGCACTGGAATTCGTTTATTATGGATTACAAGCTTAGATTATCAATATAAATTTTCATTAGAAGATTTTCAAGTAAAAACCAATGGAAAAATTACAGCTATTGGCTGGAGAGATTTTATAAATTTATCTTGGAGTTCTGATTATTGGGCATGTCAAGTAAATACTAATGGGACTATGGACACAACTTTTTCAACTGATGGTGTTAATACTTATAATGGTAGTTTTAATGGACATGACAGAGCTTTTTCTATGTTATTTAGAAACAATGGAAATATTCTTCTTTCTGGAGCTGGATATGTTGATGATTTACAATACGATGTTACTGCTTTTGAATTAACTTCTTCCGGTGGTGTGGCTACACCTTACACTCGTATAGAGTATAACACGCAAATCATTCCACAAGATTTTTGTTACGGAATGGCAGAGGATAGTAACAATGAATACATTTTAGTGGGAAGTTCTGGAAACACATCAAACAAGTCTATTACTTTAAGTCGTCTAAATTCTGATTTATCATTGGATACAGATTTTGGTACTAGTGGAAAAGTTATAAATAATTTCGATTCTAATAGTTTAAATGAAGCTTTTGATGTTACAATCCAAGCGGATGGTAAAATTGTATTAGTAGGCTACACAGGAAATAATATCGTCGTTGCTAGGTATGAAACTGAAGATAGTTTATCTGTAGAAGAGTTTGCAAACACATCCGTTTCGGTATATCCTAACCCAACTAGAGATTTTCTAAATATCTCTTTGAATAATTATTCATACAACAAAGGTACAATCGTATTGTACTCAACTGTAGGAAGTAAAATTCTTGAACAAAAAATAGATTCTCAAAAAGTATCTTTGGAAGAACTAAAAACAGGCATGTACGTGTATGAGTTATTTCTAGATAATAAACTTGTAAAAAGAGGAAAAGTAATCAAACAATAATCTCAGATTCAAAAAAATCCCAAGCGCAACAGAACTTGGGATTTTTTTCATTGTATATTTTCTAGGTTTACCATTTAATAATAACACTTCCCCAAGTGAATCCACTTCCGAAAGCTGCCAATACTACCGTGTCTCCTTCTTTAATTTTTCCTTCTTCCCATGCTTCTGTCAACGCAATCGGAATTGAAGCCGCTGTTGTATTTCCATAACGCATAATATTATTATATACTTGATCATTTCCTAATCCGAATTTCTTTTGAATAAACTGCGCTATTCTCAAATTCGCTTGATGTGGAATTAGCATATCAATATCCTCTTTTTGCAATCCATTTTGCATCAAACCTTCCATAATTACTTCACTAAAACGAACTACTGCATTTTTAAATACAAACTGTCCGTTCATATGTGGAAAATAAGATGTATCCTCTACATTATTCTCATAATCTGCAATAATATCATTTACCCAACGCGTTCCCATTCCTGGAGCAGTTAAAGCTAATTCTTCAGCATGTTCACCTTGCGAATGTAAATGCGAAGATAATATTCCTTTTCCTTCTGCTGAACTTCTTGATAGCACTGCTGCTCCTGCTCCATCTCCAAAAATTACAGAGACACCTCTTCCGCGAGTTGTCATGTCTAATCCGTGTGAATGCAATTCAGAACCAATAACAAGAATATTTTTATACATTCCTGTTTTTATAAATTGATCTGCAACTGAAATTGCATATACAAACCCTGAACATTGATTTCGTACATCTAAAGCACCAACAGTTTTAATATTCAATGCTTTTTGAACCATTACACCTGGACCAGGGAAATAATAATCGGGACTCAAGGTTGCAAAAATGATAAAATCAATATCGTCTTTATCTATTCCTGCACGTTCAATAGCTACTTTTGCAGCTTTCACGCCCATTCCTGAGGTTGTATCTTCGGTTCCTTTTACGGCAAATCTTCGTTCTTTAATTCCAGTTCGTTCCTGTATCCACTCGTCATTAGTATCCATTAACTTGGATAAATCATCATTTGTTACCACATTATCTGGAACATAATGTCCTAATCCTATAATTCTAGATGTATACATATATTATCAATTTTATAATTTTCAGTGTAAAACTGAATTGCAAATTTACAAATTCTTAAAATTTGAATAACAATAATAAGCATTATTAATTTCTCCACGAAGTTTAAAAAGTACTATACATCAAAAAAGCGCATCTATATCTAATAAATGCGCTTTAAAACAACCTAACCAATAAATAAACAATTGATTAAGGAAGTAGTCTCTTCTCATAGCAATCTTTTTCCTTAATCATATACAGTAAATCGAAATGATTTCAGATTCCTTACAAACTTTTTCTTTTTTTATTGATTTTTTTTTAAAACATACATCTGTCATCTTGTCACTTGAGCTAAAATGGTATTTTTTTTGAAAAGAAAATCATCAAACAATACTAATTTATAATCACAAAACTAAAAAGATAACAAATGGCAACAGGAAATATTAATGTATCTGTAGAAAATATTTTCCCCTTAATTAAGAAGTTCTTATACAGCGATCACGAAATCTTTTTAAGAGAACTTATTTCTAACGCAACGGACGCAACGCTTAAGCTAAAACATTTAACAAGTATTGGTGAAGTAAGTGTAGAATACGGAAATCCAGTTATAGAAATTAAAGTAGATAAAGAAGGAAAAAAACTGCACATTATTGATCAAGGAATTGGAATGTCGGCAGATGAAATCCAAAAATATATTAATGAAGTCGCTTTTTCTGGAGCAGAAGAGTTTTTAGAAAAATATAAAGATTCTGCCAAAGATTCAGGAATTATCGGACATTTTGGACTTGGATTCTACTCTGCCTTTATGGTTGCAGAAAAAGTAGAAATTATTTCGAAAAGTTTTAGAGAAGAAGATAAAGCTGCACATTGGACATGCGATGGCTCACCACAATTTACTTTAGAAGAGCACGACAAAACAGCAAGAGGAACTGAAATTATTCTTCATATTGCTGAAGATTCAACAGAATTCTTAGAAGATGCTAGAATCAATGAATTATTAGTGAAGTATAACAAGTTTATGCCAATCGCTATTAAATTCGGAACAAAAGAAGAAACCTTACCACTGCCGGAAGATGCAGAAGAAGGCGCTGAAGCTGAAAAAATCACAGTTGATAATATCATCAACAATCCAAATCCAGCTTGGACAAAACAACCTGCTGATTTAGAAGATGCTGATTATAAAAGTTTCTACCGTGAGTTGTATCCAATGCAATTTGAAGAACCTTTATTCAATATTCATTTAAATGTAGATTATCCA
Source organism: uncultured Kordia sp. (assembly GCF_947496985.1). Lineage (GTDB taxonomy): Bacteria > Bacteroidota > Bacteroidia > Flavobacteriales > Flavobacteriaceae > Kordia. The sequence goes on along the minus strand of NZ_CANMEZ010000013.1, from coordinate 36,207 downwards.
TTTAACTTAACAGGTATTCTATATTTCCCGAAACTTGGGAACGATATGAATATGCAAAAGGATAAAATTCAATTATACCAAAATCAAGTATTCGTTACAGATAATGTAGAAGGAATTGTACCAGAGTTTCTAACAATGCTAAAAGGTGTTATTGATTCTCCAGATATTCCGTTAAATGTTTCACGTTCGTACTTACAAGCAGATGGAAATGTTAAGAAAATCTCTTCATACATTACACGTAAAGTAGCTGACAAATTAAATTCTTTATTCAAAAACAATAGAGAAGATTTTGAAGCAAAATGGAATGATATTAAAGTCGTGATTGAATATGGAATGCTTTCAGAAGAAAAATTCTTTGACAAAGCTGACAAATTCACATTATATCCTTCAGTAGATGAAACATACTATACTTATGAAGAATTAAACGAAAAAATCAAAGATACGCAGACAGATAAAGATGGTAAAACTATTATCTTATATGCTTCTAATAAAGATCAGCAACACAGTTATATTGAAGCTGCAAAAGCAAAAGGATATGAAGTGCTATTGTTAGATTCTCCAATTGTTCCTCACTTAATTCAAAAGTTAGAAACATCAAAAGAAAATATTTCGTTTGCACGTGTAGATGCAGATCATATTGATAATTTAATCAAGAAAGATGAAGAGCAAATTTCTAAACTTTCTGATGAAGAAAAAGAAAGCTTAAAAACGACATTAACAGAAGTTGTTCCTGCTGACAAATATACTGTTCAGTTAGAAGCAATGGATTCTGGAGCTTCACCATTTATGATTACGCAACCAGAATTTATGCGCCGTATGAAAGAGATGCAACAAACTGGCGGTGGCGGAATGTTTGGAATGGGGAATTTCCCAGAAATGTACAATCTTATCGTGAATACAAATCATGAGTTGGTTGGAGAAATTCTAAACACAAAAACAAAGAAAAAACAAGAACGCTTAATCAAGCAATCGTTAGATTTAGCACGTTTATCTCAAAACTTATTAACGGGAGAAGAGTTGACACAATTCATCAAACGTAGTTATGATATGATCAAATAAAAAATAAAATTAATACGTACTTTAAGGCCTCTTCAATTGAAGAGGCTTTTTTTTGTAACCAAATTGTATGTCAATCGTCAAATAAGCATTCAATCAAAAATAATATATATGAAAACATTCTTAAATTGGAAGCTATGGCTTCTACTGTTCTTTGTGTCAATTCCAGCTGTTCAGTTTGCACAAAACATGGAAAATACAATTGATCAAATAGTAAACGATCAATACAAAAATTTTGAAGCTGGCATCTCAGTTTTAGTCGCAAAAGATGGAAACGTTTTATATAGAAAGGCCTTTGGGAAATCAAATCTTGAATTAAATGTTGATATGGTTTCTGAAAATGTCTTTGAAATTGGTTCCATTACAAAGCAATTTACTTCCGTTGGTATTTTAATGCTGTTAGAAGAAGGAAAGCTTTCGCTAGATGATGAAATCACTAAATTCATTCCTGATTATCCAACCAAAGGAAACACCATTACTGTGCATCATCTTTTAACGCATACTTCAGGAATTAAAAGTTATACTTCTATTCCTGCTTTACGTGATTTTGCAAAAAAAGACCTCTCTCCTACTGAACTCATTGATGCTTTCAAAAACGAGCCTATGGATTTCAAACCTAGTGATGAGTACAGGTACAACAATTCTGGCTATGTAATATTAGGATACATCATTGAAAAACTAAGTGGAATGGCATATGAAGATTTTATTCAGAAAAGAATTTTTGACAAGCTAAACATGAACAATTCCTATTATGGTAGTAAATCAAAAATTATTAAAAATAGAGCTTCTGGTTATCAAGAACGAGAAAAAGGCTTTGTAAATGCAGATTACATCAGCATGAATATTCCGTATGCAGCTGGTTCCATTATGTCTACAGTAGATGATTTATATACATGGCAAAAAGCGATTCGCAATCACGTTTTAATTTCTAAAGAAAGTTTAGCCAAAGCGTTTACAAATTATACGCTTAACAATGGTTCTAAAATAAATTACGGATATGGCTGGTCGCATGATAGTATTAATGATACGCCAGTAATTGAACACGGTGGTGGAATTTTTGGCTATACAACACATGGAATTTACGTTCCTAGTAAAAATGCTTACATCATTGTTTTAACAAATAATGGTTCACGTTCTCCAAGTGAAACAGCATATAAAATTGCTGCAGTTGCTATTGGAAAACCATATCCAGATGCTTCAAAAATAGTAACACTTACTAACAAACAATTGAAAAAATGGGTTGGCGCTTACAAGTTTGAAGGCGATGTTGTCCGACATATAACACTTAAAGACAATCAATTGTACAGCAAGCGTGTTGGTAGCAATGCTGCTTTTAAAATTTTCCCGCTTTCGCAGAATCGTTTCTTCTTTGAAGACAGTTTTGCGGAATACATTTTCACAGATGGAAAACAAAGAAGCGTTGTTTTCAAAAGTAATATCAATCAATCAAAAGGTATAGAAACTGACGAGTAATACTAAAAAAACCACAAATTAAAAAAAGATAAAATTTGTGGTTTTTTATATTAAAATTTGATTGTTTTCTATTCTTGAATAATATCAGAAGTTACCGTTTTTGTACAATCGCCAGCCCATGGACATTTTGCACATTTTTTTCCATCTTTATCTGGTACACAACCATCCGTAGTGGAACAAGCTTTTGAAGTACACGAAATTCCTGCATATTTTAAAGTTGTATCTCCTTCTATTTTTAATAACGTGGTTGTGATTTTATCTCCATGGTACGAAGACAAATAGTAACTATCTTCTATTTTCTTTAACTTTACAGAACTGATAACCACAGGAGCACTTTTACCAACGGACAAGTTTGTAGAAACTAGTTTTACAATTGCGTATTGTTCAGCTTTGCTAAGTGTCATTTCTTCAATGGTTAAGTCATCCGAAGAACAAGAAATGGTTAGTAAAGCACATGTCAATACTAGTGCAAATATTCTTTTTTTCATGATTGGTCATTTAATTCTAAGCAAACATATGTAAAAAGAAAACAGTATCCTTATGGGAACCCATAAAACACGTAAGTTTTGTAAGATTTTAACTATTTTTAATGTAAAGTAATGATTTAATGTAGATGTATTGGCAAACTACTGTTATTTAATAAGATCTTTTTATTTTTACCAAAACTAAACTCTTTGAAACTCCTCGAAACACATATTGTCCCTAAACTAGATTCTCCTGTTCGAATTCAAGAATATGAAGTTCCTATTTTTAAAAGCATTTTAAGTAAGAGTGCGCTTAAAAAAGTACTCAAAAAGAAGTTAATCTATGTAAATGGAAGAATTGCCACAACGGCAACATACCTCAACACAAACGATATTATTGAAGTTTTTGAAGAAAAAACAGTTGTGAAAAAAATATTTAAACTAGAAATTCCTGTCATTTTTGAAGATGACGATATTGCTATTATCAACAAACCTGCTGGATTTCCTACCAATGGAAATTATTTCAAAACCATTGAAAATGCATTACCGCATAATCTGAAACGTTCTGAAGCAAATGATGCGTTACAGTTTCCCAAACCTCTACATCGATTGGACAATCCAACTTCGGGAATTTTAATTATTGCCAAAACAAAAAGTGCTCAAATTCATTTGTACAAACAATTTGAACAACAACAAATTTCTAAGGAATATCAGGCAATTGTATTAGGCAAAACTGAATTAAAAGGTGAAATTCATTCGGCTGTAGCCGAAAAAGACGCGTTCACCATATATGAAACGATACAAACAGTTCCTTCGTTACAAAATGAATTTCTTTCACATGTAAAGTTAGTTCCAAAAACAGGAAGAACACACCAATTACGAATTCATTTGGCAAGTATCAATCATCCAATTGCAGGTGACCAACTTCATGGAAATCCTGAAGAAAATTATAAAAAAGGATTATTTTTATGTGCAACCGCTATTCAGTTTACGCATCCAAAAACGATGGAGAAAGTTTCGTTTTCTAGTACGCTACCCAACAAATATAAAAGTATTTTAGAACGTGAAGAAAGGCGTTTTCTAAAGTTTAATCAATAAAAAAACGAACTGAAGTCCGTCTTTTATTTATATTAACAAGCGATATTCCACGAAGGACAACCCCTAGTATGATTATTTGCACAATTACAATTATCGTCCTTTCGTTTTGGAGGAGAACTGTCATCTTCATCATCATCGGTAATTCCTCCATAAAGTCTTCCCACAATTGCCTTACTTAAGACTATTTTACTAAGGTTTCTTTTTTTCATTTTACTATGTTTTAAAAATTAATAATATTGCAAATGACAATATTTATCTATGAGAAAAAAGAAAAGTTTTTGATACTTTATAAAACATCACATATTCTTAAAATCAAAAAAGACGAGTCAAAAACTCGTCTTTCTCATTATTTTCTTAATGATTTGAATCTAGCGGACTACAAATGGGCAAATTGTGAATATTACAATAAAAAGGTCCCGAAAAACATCCGGTGTTGTGTTGTACTGGGCATCCTGGACTAAGTCCTCCATGAATATTTTTTTGATTTGCTTTCTTTAATAAGCGAACGCCTTCTAATACTGAAATGTTTTTTAACATACTATATTGGTTTTAGGTTAATATATAATTAGTTATAGTTTGCACATAAATTACAAACACACACAATTAGAAAAATTACAACGTGTTATTGGTCCGCTTTTCCCTGGTGCTGCTGTTCCTCCTTTTATTTCTTTACTACTGAAGGTTGAAATAACTTTTTTGTTAATCGTTAACAATTGAAAATTCTTTTTTTTCATGATTCTGGTTTTTGATTCTATACTAATGTAAAAAATGTTACTTTCAATCATTTACGGGAAGACCGTACTTAACTTTATGAAGAAATATATTGTATAATGGCATTCATTGCTTTGTCTGTCATTTTTGCTATATTGACAGTCACTTTTGCTGTAATTTCATGAATCTTAATTTACACATCTTGTTCTTCTCCTAAAATTTGCTTCGCTGTTTTAATTTAAAATCTTTTTAATGAATTGATCATATTTTTTTTTATGGTTAATAACCAATAAGATAAAAAAAAGGGCAAACTAATGTTTGCCCTTTTATCAATATTTAAAAACTAAAATCCCCCTTATTGTAGTCCTCAATATTGATACTTTTCACTTTATTGAAATCATGAGATTATTCTAAATTGCGTAACATATATGATATTTTTTTGATCGACTTAAAGAAAAGGTTACATTAAATTTTACTCAAACACTAACTCTTGTTTCATTCTTTATTTCATACATATCTTACAATTATATCTACTTGGGTAGATTTCAAAAATTCATTACCCATTCTTTTTAAAAAAGATTCAAATTTTATTTTTTACACATAAAAAAACGAACCGAAGTCCGTTTTTAATCTATTAGCAAAATCTTGCCAGTGTTTCACAATCAACCAATGTGACCGTACAATCTATGAGCGGACTGGTAACACAAGCTCTCACATCTCTTGTATCAGCAGGACAAACGGCATGTCCTGGAGGTCCTTGACATGTTTTATCTAATGTTGGCGGTGGTGGCGGAACCATTCCTCCAGATGTACTGTGGAGATTGGAAATTGATTTTTTGTTTAAGCGTAAACTTTTTAAACTCTTTTTTTTCATGATTATAAGATTTTAGTTAAACTGAATTTGAAGTTATATAGCTTTCGCACGAAAAAAAAAGTTCTTTTCTTTGTATTTATGAAATGTAAGTATTAAAAAAGCGAGCTTTGACTCGCTTCCATCATTTTCTAGATAAGATCACCATCACACAAATATCCTGTGCTTCCATGTGATCCAATTGCCTGACACCAACCTGCTGTATTACAACAATTTCCTGCTCCACAATATCCATTAAACCCGCATCTTCTTTTTCCTCCATGAATACTATTTTGTTCTTTTTTGTTCAATACTTCTACATCTTTGATGCTTGAAATTTTCTTTAACATACGTATTATATTTAAGATTAATAATAGCATGAAATTATAGTGTAAAAACCTGTTAAACAAAGCTTACAACCTTCAGTTTATAAATTAGAGGTTGTTATAATCTTGATTATTTTAATAGAATTATAAAATGTAAATTATTGAATTGGAAAATCGAAATACTGATTTTTAAATGGTTCTCCACGAAGTGTAAAATGCCACCATTCTTGAGGATAGTTTCGAAAACCATGTTTTAGCATCATACGTTGTAATAATTGACGATTTTCGAGTTGTTTTGCAGTAAGTCCTTTATAATTTACCCATGAAATTTTCCCAAAGAAATCATAGGAACTTCCCATATCAAGTTCTTCTTTTGTGGTAAGATCAATGATAGTAATATCAACTGTACTTCCACTACTATGACGTGATTTGGTTGCTATGTACTCTAATTTGAATAAATCTTTTTTGGCTACATCAGGATAAAACTGTTGCTTGTTTAGGGTATCTTTTAAGTTTCGTGCCCATCTACGAAAGTGATCTACTGCACGTTGTGGTCTGTATGCATCATATATTTTAATACCTAGTCCTTTTGTACGTAATTCTTCTTGAACTTTACGCAAAGCATTTGTTGCTGCTATTGATAAAATACATTTTTCAGCTTCATAGCCATCAACTTTTGCGCCGACAAAGTTATTAGTTCCAAAATAGCGCATTTCCAGTTCTATACTAGGAATTTCATCTGCCACATATACAAAACCTTGGGGAAGTTTCGAGGCACAATTAATTGTTAGTGAGCTTACAAGAATTAGTAGTATATTTATGATCTTTGGCATAACAAAATGTACATCTTTCTACAAACTTACACATTTATTACAATATGAATTCTGAAAATGAAATCAGTAAAAAAAGTTTTCTACAGTATATAAGCGTAATAGCCGGAATCGGTATTGTTCTATTTAGTTGTATTTATTTTCGAAAAGCCTATAAAAAACAGCAAGAAATTGAAGAAAACACAGTGTTTTATAATCAGTTTTCAAATAACGACTATCTAGAATTTGCCAAAAAATTAGAAACTTCTATCATTGATTATAATCCTGATTTTTTTGATAATAAAGTAAATACAAAATCATTTTTAAGCTTTTCAGATAAAGAATTGCGCGAAAGTTTTTACAAACGAAAAGTCTCAGAAATGTTAAGTCCCATGATGAAGTTTGGTAGCATTATCGTTGAGCAAATTCGTCCGATTGGTGATTTTAGATTTACGCGTTTTTATAAGAAAGAAGGAATTCCTCACTTTGTATATAGAATATATGATGGTTATATGATTTATTTTATAGATTTTACTGTAGGCATCAAAGACGATGAACCTGTACTGAATGATTCTTATTATTATTTCTCTGGTGTAACCATGTCGAAAAATATTGCTAATATATACTATAAAACTGTTGATTTGGATCAACAATACCTATCTAATATTGAAACGTATAATAAAATTAGGTATTACAATGAAAATGGAGATCATGAACGCTCGTATGAAGTATTAACTGCAATTCCTGCTAAATATCATGATGCTTTGTATTTTCAATATTTACTTATTGCTGCTACTCACAACAGTGACGAAAAATTACAAACTGTTATCAATAAACTTATAAATGCAACGCCAGATGATGAAAAACTACATGCTTATCTTTACTTTATAGAAAGTGTTTACTTTGGAAAATCGGAAATAATTGAAACTCGTATAAACTCATTGAAACAATACGTTGGCGAAGATCCTATTTTTGATTATTACATTGGAATTACCCATATTAGTAACGAAAACTTGGAAGAAGCGATTCCTCATTTTGATAAAACAATTAAAGAAATGCCCAATTTTTTTGATGCGTATTTTGATAAATTATACTCTTTACTACAATTAAAAGAAACCGAAAAAGCGCTTGAAGTTCTTACTAGAATGTATGAAAAGTTTTCTTTTGCAGAAGAAGATATGACTCTTGATCTTAAAGAGTTTAAAACATTTATAAATTCTTCGTCATATAGAGCCATATTTCAAGATGCCGAATAAAGTTAATATACAAGGTTTCCCTTTACATTCAACTGATGCAGACATAACGTATTATCTAAACTTTATAAATTCTGTGGAAGCATCAACGATTTTTAAAACTTTAAAATTAGAAACACCTTGGCAACAAGATCACATCAAAGTTTTCGGCAAAGGATATACATAACCGCGTTTAACTGCTATATAAGGAAGGAACCAATCAAAAAAACTATCGTTATTCTACTATTGAAATGACTCCACATCTACTAACACAAACTTTAGTCAGTTTAAAAAATCAAGTTGATAAAATTTGTAAAACAGAAATTACTACTACAACACGGCAGTTTATTAATGATGAAAGGAGCAACGCAACATACATGGTTGCATCAAATTTCTAAAAACTACAAAACAAATTCAAGGACTTATCAATATTACCTTTCGAATTAATTATTCAGTAAGTATTGAGAAACTTTAGGTTGGGAGAAAATCTATACTTATTGATTAGTTGATTCGCAAATCTTAATTCAAAATTTGACATTTACAATAAAAAGTTTTTATACATAAGAAAAAGCATCTCAAGAGTGAGATGCTTTTTTAAAACTAACCAACCAAAAATTGTAACCTGCTCTATTTAGAAAGTAACCAGCTTTCTTAAATGTCTTTGCAATGTTACACTTCAATATAAACAAATGGCGTGCCAAACTCGTTTTTCTACTTCAAACCTTTGTTAATTAATAGCATTTTTGGGCTTTCGCATTTCATTATTAAAAAAAATATATGGAAAACTATTAAAATATATAAATTTAATTTTATATATTTATGATATCATTTTAATATCAATCTAAAACAACATATTATGAAGGAAGAAAAAATTATTGTACCCGCGAATGGTTATTTGATGCTGTTTGTCTTTTTAATTCTATTTTTTGGAAGTATTGCAACCATGATTATATTAGAAAACCCATTACCTATAATTACAATTATAGCTTCCATCATTATAGCAATTGGTTTCATAATGGTAAATCCAAATAACTCTCGCGTACTTCTTTTATTTGGTAAGTATGTTGGAACCGTAAAACAAAATGGGTTTTACTGGGTAAACCCGTTTTATTCAAAAAAGAAGATTTCATTACGTGCAAGTAATTTTGACAGTGAACGCTTAAAGGTGAATGACAAATTGGGGAATCCAATTATGATTAGTACCATTCTAGTTTGGAAAGTAAGTAATACATACAAAGCTGCTTTTGATGTTGATAATTACGAACATTTTGTACGTGTACAAACAGACGCAGCAGTTCGAAAGTTAGCAAGCATGTATCCGTATGATAATTTTGCAGATGAAGGTCATGATGAAGATATTACGTTACGTTCTAGTGTAAATGAAGTAAGCGAAGCATTGGAAAAAGAATTAGAAGAACGGTTGGCTATTGCTGGAATTGAAGTGTTAGAAGCACGCATTGGATATTTAGCTTATGCACAGGAAATTGCAAGCGCTATGTTAAAAAGACAACAAGCAACTGCTATTGTTGCTGCCAGACATAAAATTGTAGAAGGTGCTGTAAGTATGGTAGAAATGGCGCTAGACGAATTGAATAAAAAAGAATTATTAGTCTTAGATGAAGAACGAAAAGCTGCTATGGTAAGTAATTTGTTAGTTATCTTATGTGGTGATAAAGAAGCTGCTCCTGTTGTAAATACAGGAACTTTAAATCAATAAACCATGAATAAAAAGCAAATTTTAGCTATTGGTATTGGTGTTGCTGGTGGTTCAAGTATTGGAACAACTATTGGCGCAATCACAGGAAATGTTCCCATAGGAACCGTAATTGGTTTATCTATCGGTATTATGATTGGTGTAATATTGAGTTTAATTGTTTTTAAAGATGAAAAGGAGGAAGATTTATGAAAACGTTTCACTTACTAGAAGGTACGGTAAAACTAACCAACACAACACTTGAAATTACACAAATAAGCAATTGGAGTCTTATCAAAAATAAATTGCTTTCAGTCGTAGCTGGAATGTACATTTTTGATCGAACATTTGGAAAAATTGAACGCGGTTTTGATTCGGTTTGGGATATCTTTTTTACATCTATTATATATATTCCTTTGAGTATATTTGTAGGGTATTGGTTGTATGTTGAATTTATTCAGAAAAACTGGACAAATAGTATGAATGTTGATACTATTACAAGTGTTACAGAAACTATTCACAAAGAAAATCCTTTAAATATAGTACTTACTCTAAAAAGTAGCTTTTCATCGTTAGAACTTACTTTTAGAAAATCAGAACGAACACATATTGCTTTTTTAGAAAGTTTACAAAAGCTAAATTCTCGGTATGTAGTGCATCAAGAAACACTTTAGAGAAATATTCATCAATCAAAAAACGAATACAATGAAAGAATATAAAGTATTAAAACCGAGTTTAGGCTGGTCTAATAGAATGGAAAAATTAGAAGAGTTTTTAAACACATATGCAAAACAAGGTTGGATACTACATTCCGTTAATAATTATGATACGTACGTACAAGTAATTATGGAGCGTAATAAAAATAGATAAAGCACACTATGAACAAAAATAGACCCAAAATACAAGTTCCTGTAGAAGGTATTGATCTTATTATCGATCTTATAGTATTAGCTATTTTATTATTTATTTGGGGATATGTAATTACCTATTATTCAGAATTACCAGATAAAATTCCCATGCATTTTAATATGAGTGGTGAAGTTGATAAATATGGTGGACGTAGTTCTATTTGGGTTTTGTTAGCAATTACAACAGTAGTTGCTGTTGGAATGTATGTGTTGACAAAATATCCGCATATTCATAACTATATGGAAGAAATTACAGAAGAAAATGCATTACGAAACTATAAAATGAGTTGTCGTTTGTTGCGTTTTGTAAATTTATTTACGATTCTAATTATGTTATATGTTGTATATTCCATTATTGAAAAATCTGCAGGAAACGATATCATTTTAGAATCGTCCTTTGTCTATATTATACTTGCATTTAGTGTGCTTATGCCACTAATATTATATGTGTATATGATAAGAAAGAAAAAAGAAGCATCGTCAAAAAAATAATTATGGCAAAAAAGAAAGCTTTTGCATTACGAATCAATGAAGAGATGTTGAAATCTATTGAAAAATGGGCTGCGGACGAATTTCGCAGTACCAATGGACAAATAGAATGGATGCTTATGCAAAGCTTGAAAAATGCAAAACGAGCTCCTAAAAAGAAAGATGATGATACCTAGTAGTTGTTAATCTGTTTATTTGTCAACTTTTAATTCAACATGTAAAATACAGCATTTATAATTCATAACTCTTTCGTATGTGTTTACTAGAAGTTTTGACGAAACAATTTTTACTATAAAACAAATTACTTCATTATCATTCGGAATCACATTGTAATATAAAGAACCTTCACGTTTTAAAAGTTTATAACTTAATTTTTGGTATTTTGCATGCACAAACCAATTTAAGATTATGAAAAAAACACTGGCTTTCCTCCTGTTTTTTATTTCTTTTTCTATGTTTTCACAACAATTGACAGTGAAACATTTGGAAGCTAAAGAAACCAACTTCAACACTAAAATTCAAATTGATTCCATTGCTTTTACAGGATTTGATCTTACAATAAAAGTAAACGATTCATTCGCCTCTATTGAAAATATTAGCAATATCAATAAAAAGTTTATTGCAACGGGCGATTTTAAATTTAATGTCAATAATTCAATTGCAACTGTTTCCTATCGTGGGACAGCATCTATGAATGTTGAGAAAGTCATGACTTTATTTGAAGTCAATACAAAACCAAAAGATGGATTTTCTAAAATAATTTATAATGTTTCAGAAGCTTCTTTTATCAACAATAGTAAAACGCTTAACCTATCTCAAAAAGATATAAAAGTTGAAAAAACAATTATCCATCCTGAGCCATTTTTCAAAACTGATAAAATTGTTTTTGGAATTTTAATGTTGATTCTTGGGTTTGTATTTTACACAGAATCTCGCAAAAATTCAGGTTGGAAAAAGTTTTATAAATATGTTCCTGCCTTATTAATTTGTTATTTGTTACCTGCAATTTTAAGTTCGTTAGGAATTATTTCTGATAAGTATTCGCAAACCTACATGATTGCAAGTCGTTATTTATTGCCAGCCGCATTAATTCTAATGACTTTAAGTATTGACCTGAAAGGTGTATTCAATTTAGGTCCGAAAGCATTAATTATGTTTTTCACAGGAACAATCGGAATTATCATTGGTGGTCCGTTAGCTATTTTATTAATATCCATATTCTCTCCTGAAACAGTTGGTGGCGTTGGTCCAGAAGCCGTTTGGCGTGGATTATCAACTTTAGCAGGAAGCTGGATTGGTGGTGGAGCAAACCAAGCTGCCATGTATGAAATTTACGAATACAGTCCTGATAAATATGGCGCTATGGTATTAGTAGATATTGTCGTGGCAAACTTATGGATGGCTATTTTATTATTAGGAATTGGAAAATCTAAAAAAATTGACAATTGGTTACAGGCTGATAATTCTGCCATTGAAACCTTAAAAGACAAAGTGTCATCCTTTGCAGACAAAATAAAACGAAATCCTTCACTAACAGAACTCATGATTATATTAGCAATTGCTTTTGGAGGTGTTTCATTAGCACATTATGGTTCAGCAAACATCACAGAGTTTTTAACAGGAAACTTTGATGCTGTAAAAGATAAAGATGGCGCATTATCGTTTTTAGGTTCTGGATTCTTTTGGATGATTACCATTGCAACCGCTTTCGGAATTACATTATCTTATACGAAAGCGAAAAACTATGAAGGTGCTGGCGCAAGTAAAATAGGAAGCATTTTTATTTATGTATTAGTTGCTTCTATTGGTATGAAAATGGATTTAGGAAAAGTACTAGAAAACCCTGGACTTATTGCTGTCGGATTGGTTTGGATGGCAATTCATGCAGGATTGTTAATCTTAGTTGCAAAGCTTATTCGTGCACCGTTTTTCTTCCTCGCTGTGGGAAGTCAGGCTAACGTTGGTGGTGCAGCTTCAGCTCCAATTGTAGCTTCTGCTTTTCATCCTTCCTTAACGTCTGTTGGTGTATTATTAGCGGTGTTTGGATATGTAGTTGGAACCTATGGTGCAATTTTGTGTACTATTTTAATGGAATTGGCTTCTAAAGTTTAATGAAATTGTAGATATTTGCCCTCGTTAAAATTCAATATGATGTTTAGAAAATTTATTGTTGTCCTTGCTGTACTAGGATTTATTGCTTGTGGAAAAGAGACAAAAGGAAACTTAACCATTTCTGGAAAAATTGATGGTTTGAAAGAAGGAACGTTGTTTTTACAAAAAGTAAAAGATACCACACTGATTACTATAGATTCTTTGATTGTTAGTGGTGATCCAAATTTTTCATTCACCACAACTATTGACGAACCTGAAGTATTGTATTTATATTTGGACAAGAAAGATTTTAATGATTTAAATGATCGTCTTGACTTTTTTGCTGAGCCAGGTGAAATGACAATTCATACAACTTTACGTAGATTCCAAAATGATGTAAAAATTACAGGATCTAAAAACCATGATGATCTAGAGAAATTTAAAGACTTCATGACAAAGTTCAATACGAAAGAATTGTCGTTATTTAAAGATGGTTTAGAAGCGCAAAAACAAGCAGATACAAAGAAGGTAGAAGAAATCAATACACAAATTGATAATTATAGTAAAAGTCGTATTCGTTATATTTTGAACTATGCTTTTACTAATAATGATAAAGAAATTACACCATATATTATCACTACAGAAACCTATGATGCAAATGTTCGTTTCTTAGATACAATTTACAAACAATTGACACCAAAAATTGCAGATTCTAAGTATGGAAAAGAATTAAAAGAATTGATTAAGAAACGTAAAGAGAAAGAAACTGCTGCTACAAAGTAGTCTTTTAACATCTTGACTGCATTCAATATGACACACTGGAATTTAAAATTAAATTATATAGAAAATCCCAACTTTAGTAAAGTTGGGATTTTTTGTTTTATACTTGATGCTTTTAAATTTTCACTCAATTAGTTCATTTGTAATTGTGATCGTAAAAGTTCTAGTGTCTAAATCTAAAATCCAAAGGCTTTCATCAACTGGATTTTGTGAGTAAAGCAACTCTCCTACTTCAATAACATTTTCGAACTGAGAAATATTTTCAAATATTTCAAATGGTTGTTCAGCTAGGTAATGATCAACAGGATTCACAATTGTTGATCCTGTAAAGTTAGCTCCTACTTGTACAAAAAGGACTTCTATAAGTTCACTTTCTCCCGCATTTATTAAAATACCTGTGTTGGCTCTATTCAAATAATACAAATCAACATTCGACTGATTGTTAATTATATATGAAGTATAATCTAATCGTCCTTCATCTACATCAGATTTAGAACAAGAAGACATTAATACTACTACTAAAACTAAAAGCGTATATCTCATTGTATATTTTTTATATAAAATAGATGCGAAAAACCTAAAAGGTTGCGTAATTAAATAAACTCATGTTTTTTTTAAATTACGTTGTTGTGATTTTTTTCACTTTCTTCATACATTTATTATTCTTCTGGCGGTTTATTATTTTCAAAAAAACTCGGATGAAATTCTACATTTTCATCTAATTCTATTATTTTTTTAGCAAAACTGTTGGGATCAAAATTATCTTCTTTATTGAATATTCTTAACATACATGCATCAACCTCAGCTGGTTTCATTTTTAATTCCATTGTATCTAATCCGGCTTTATCTAAGATTTGTATATATCCATAGTTTCCTGCCTCAATTGTCCAATCTTTCCAGAGATTCGACAATTCTTCTACTAATCCTACAAAAATATAATTGACTATTAGTTTTTTTTCATCACAATCAATTGCAATAGCTACATTGTTTTCTACTTCTGGTCGTTTCGTTATATCAATTGGAGTTCTTTTATCTAATATATCTACGATTTGTTCTCCTAAAAAGACCAATTCTTCGGTATCTAAATCATAAGAACATTTTGTGTACAATTTTCCATCTTTCTTAAACATCACAATCGTTGTTTCATATTCATCTGCAACTTCATTTATAAAATTTTCTAGTTTTCCAGCTTCAAAATCAAAGTCATGTTCTTCAGTGTAGTTCACCTTCATTTTTTCTTCAATAGCATACATTTCTCTTTCTGCAAAAGATACACTCCAACCTTTCCATTTTTTTGACAACAACTCTAAATAGCGCTGTCTTACTGACGTTTCTACCAAATCATCTACTTCCCAAAAAAGTAACTCTTTTCTATCTATATCAACATAAGCACATGATTCTATCCAAGGTTCACTCGTTAGATATGTTCGTTGCTCGGATGCTTCTGCATATTCAATAAACTTTTCAGGACCTAAGATTAAATCATTTACAATATAATTAGCACGCCAATGGGTATAATAAATGGTTGTTTTTTCATTAGATTTTATGACATAATTACCTCTTTGCCCCATAGTTTTTTTTGCAATTTGCCTAAAATTACAAAAACTAAACCACGTACTTATACGTTAAAGAATTCTTTTAAAAAACAGTATTTTTAGAAATATATAAATATAAAAACTAATTTATCATGAGTACTCAAATTCCTCCAGGATGGATTGGTGGTTTTGCACAATCAAACCCTGCATTTGCCTACCCAACTCCAGACCTTTCTTCGTTACCAATGCTAGACAATATGGATAATATTGATAAGTTGCAACGACAACAAGGTGTAGAATGGCCTGAGTTTAGTTGGCAAACGATTCCGGGAAAAGAAGCTTCAAGATGTTTTCAAATGTTTTCACCATATATTTCCAGATTGGGTTATACAGATGAAGGTCGTGTATACTCTATTATTTGTCCACAACAAGGTGCTTGTTCTCCAACGTTTGGTTGTATGAATGTAGAAGTTACGGTAACTGGGCAACGTGGTTGGGTTGATGAAACTTCAAAAACATTTTATGCAGATATGACTGTTGAAGGTACTATTTGGTTTAGTCCAAGTGCACATCAAAAAGAATGGGTAAAGAAAGCTTTTGATATTTTTAATAAACTTGGATTAGATTTCCCAACCACTAAAGCTAAAGCAATTAAAGTGACTACGCATAAGTTTCAAAATCCTAGTCAACCAATATTCCCTGTAAGTCAAGGGGAAACACCTCGTTTTAAAAGTCCACCTTTTGCCAGACATGAAGCAGAAGCCTTTAATGTTGGACATATTGATGTAGAGATTGGACCAATTAAGAAAACTGGAGATAAAATTGTTGACGAGTTTAACGCACTGGTTATGGATGCTTTTAATACAGCTTCCGGAAATATGTTAAAAAAAGGAAATACCTTAACATGGAATGTTTGGTTTGCGCAACCAAGTTTGGTTGACCAAGAAGAATGGCGTACACATGCTGAGCGTTGGAGAAAATCTATTGATGAAGATCATGGAAGTCCAACAGGTCCTGGAACTAAGCCACGTTATTTCAACGGAGATCCTTTTAACCCTTTAGATACTTTGGATGTTGAAATGAAAGGTGTTTTAAAAGAAGGCGTTCAAGATTTAGAAAAAGTAGAAGCTGCTAAGATTGAAGGTTTCTTAAAGAAACATTTCGAGAAAGAGCTTTAAAATTATAACTAATAAAAAAGAGCTGATACTTATATCAGCTCTTTTTTATTAGTTTATATCATATGGTTTAATTCACACCATCACGAAACGCTACTTTGGCTTTCGCTTCTAAATCACTATCTAAGTATAGTTCGTATCCTTTTTTTAGACTTACCATTGTTTTTTTATCGGCTTCCATTACGAAAGTTTTTACAATGTTACCTTGATATTGAACTCTAACTGTAAAATTATTTTTACTAAGATTTTCAATAATCGCAATACTATTCCTATCTGTATACGGATTGATTGCCGCATCTTGCCCAGGACCTTTTCCAGTAATGGACATACTTTGCGAAGGCTTTAATTCAAATATCGTTTTATCTTTTTGTGCATACGATTGTAATGCAAATAATATAACGAATAGTAAAATATATTTTTTCATTATTGAATATTAAATTTATTTCTATGTTTTCAGTCCGTAAGATACGGCTTATTTTTAAAATGTTGGCGCTTATTGTTTGGGCCAAAATTTCTGCCATCTTTCTAGTCGCAACTCTGAATTGACTTTACTGATAAAATCTTCATAATCTTTTTCATTTCTAACATTCAATGGAAGTATTTTATCTGATATTATTTTATAGATAACTTTTTTTATTTTTTCAACCTCATCGTCGTCATCTATCAATGAAATTAACTCTACCATAAGTGAAACAATATTTCTTTCACTAAATTCAGGATACATATTGTAGAGTCCTTCATAATTTCCTACTGGTGTTGCTTTAAAATCGAACCAAACATCTTTCGTTATTCTATTTCTACTAGACTGTTCTATAACTTCATCTGAAACATCTATGCTATCTCTCCGTCTTTCTTGTTTGGAAATAAGTTGATAAATCCTTCCTTCAATTTCTTGATCGAGCATCAATATTTGTTTCTTCTTATTCTTTCTACTACTAATTGATTCACTTAATTTAGCATAGCTAAATGTAAAAAAACCAACCATTACACTTGATAAAAGCCAGATCCCAAAACTTGTATTTACAAACCTCCAAAGTTTTTCTTTTGTGATTGTTTTTTCTCCCATGATTTCTCTAATTAGTCCTGTTTAGTGACACCAATAATTACGCCAAATTCACCATCTTGTTGTTCATAGTTTTTAGCTGGTAAATAGGTTTTTGAAACAAACCCATCTAAATATAAAGCATTTTTACACCCATTTTCTTTAAAAAAGCTAGCAAAATCATAAAAGTTGATTTTTTCTTTGCTCATCGCAAATAGTAAGTTTCCATTTGGCAATACACCTACTCCATTTCTAATATTGAGGTTTTTAGAGCCTTTAGTTAGCTTTTTATGTAGTTTTCCATCAATTACTAACATTGGTCCTGATTGTGTTGCGTATTTGATGTTTTTAGTTTGACTAAATGCTTTTGTGGTACAAATGATAGGATAATTTTCTTCTGTAATGTAAAACACGCCATTCGGCTGTAGATAGAAGTTTCCATACCCTTTTTCTTTTGTATCTAATGGAGCTAATAATTTTCCGTTTTCAATATAAATTCCTTGTGGCGATTGATCTTTTTTGTACATACCACCATTCATGGCAAACATCAATTCTTGTTCATTCGCTTTAAGCTCCGTTTTTAAATGTTCTGCATTTCCATAGATTTCTCCTTCTTCATTTTTCCAATAAAAGTGTAATTGTGCAACTTTCGGATTTACTTCATATGCAAGAATTCGAGAAGTATCATATTGTTTTATAGACTCTTGCTTTTCGCAAAAATTAAAAAATACTACGAATACAATTAGGCTACAGCCAAAGAATAGTTTTTTAAGAGTCATATGATATATTTTTCGAAAACTTTAAATCAAAAGAAACGTCTTGAATCTTGGTTCTATTTTCTTTACTCTGTTTGATTAATACCAACGTTTTTTCTTCTTTTTAGAAGCTTCGGATTTACGTCCTTTTTTGTATTTACTACCTTTCTTTTTATGAACTATTGGTTTTGCTTTGGGATCTAACGGATATGGATGTTCTTCTTCCACATGAATTACCGTATTGATTAATTGCTGAATATCTTTGATGTATCCTTTTTCATCTGCCGAACAGAATGACAATGCCATTCCTGAAGCGCCAGCACGAGCTGTCCTTCCTACTCTATGTACATATGTTTCAGAAACATTTGGAATATCAAAATTGATTACTGTATCTACATTTTTAATATCGATTCCACGCGCAGCAACATCAGTAGCTATTAAAATTTTCGCTTCTCCTTTTTTGAATTCGTTTAGCGCAACCTGTCGTAAGGGCTGTGCTTTATCTCCATGAATACTGGCTACTTTGTAGTTGTTTTTAAGTAATGTTTTTTCAAGCTTATCTACTCCATATTTGGTACGTCTGAAAATAATAACACTTCCTTTGATATTATTTCGTAGTAAATGTAAACAGAGTTCTATTTTTTTAGGTTTTGGCACATAATACAGCATTTGGTTGACACCTTTTGCCGCAGATGATGTTGGAGATACTTCTACAAATTCAGGATCTCTCAGAATGGAGTTTGCCAAATGTTCCACTTTGTATGGCATCGTTGCTGAGAACAATAGAACTTGTTTTCCATCTGGACATAATCGTTCTATTTTTTTGACATCATCAATGAATCCCATATCTAACATTAAATCAGCTTCATCTAACACTAAAGTTTCTATATAATCCAAGTTGACAACATCTTGCTTGTGTAAATCGAGGAGTCTTCCAGGTGTTGCTACTAGTATGTCTATTCCTTTTTTGAGCATGTCTTTTTGTGGTTGAATAGACGCTCCTCCAAAAATTACACCTGTACGTAAATTTGTGTATTTACCGTATGCTTCAAAATTCTCTTCAATCTGAATTGCCAATTCACGTGTTGGACATACGATTAAAGTTCGTATTTTTTTTCCTTTTTTTGGCGCATCTTGCTTGTCAAACAATAATTGTAAGATGGGTAATGCATATGCAGCCGTTTTTCCTGTTCCTGTTTGTGCAGACACAATAATGTCTTTTTTAGCTAAGATGGCAGGAATTGCACGTTCTTGAACTAATGTTGGTGCTGAGTAGTCTTTTTCAGATAACGCACGAATAATAGGTTTGTTGAGTTTTAGTTCTTTGAATTGCATTCAGTATTTTTTTGAAACGATTTCCGCAAAGATACATCAAGGTTCGTTTTATGTTGTCTTTTTTTAGAAAAACTATGATTTACAGCTATCTGATTACATTTTCCTTTTTATCCTTTATAAGGTTTTATCAAAAATTCATCCTTTCTTCAACTTAAAATTAAGTTGTATAATTGTATCGCTAATTAATTAAAACTCATAAAGTAATGATCACATTAACTAAGGCAGAAGAGAAAATAATGAAAATTCTCTGGGATATTGAAAAAGGTTTTATCAAAGATATTATTGAACAATATCCAGACCAAAAGCCACTTTACAATTCTGTATCAACAATTGTTAGGGTATTAGTCCAAAAGGAAATCATAGGTTATAAAGCTTATGGTAACTCGCACCAATACTATCCATTGATTAGTAAAGCAGCATATAGTAAAGGGCAAATGAAGCGCTTAGTAAGCGATTATTACAATAATTCACTTTCTCAAGTTGTCAATTTTTTTACAGAGAGTAAAAAACTAGATGATGAAGAATTGGATGAAGCAATGAAAATGTTAGCAGCATTAAAAGAGAAAAAGAAATGATGAAATTTATCATATATCTATTAGAGTCTAGTGCCATATTAGCGGTATTCTATGTACTTTACATTGTTGTGATGAAGAAAGAGACTTTCTTTTCACTTAATCGATTTTTCCTCATGGGAATCGTCGTTTTTTCATTGCTATTACCTTTAATGAGTTTTGATATTAGCCAAGGTAATGTAGCTGTTATAGACAATTCTGTTGAGGAATTTAGCAAATTAAGAATGTCTTACTATGAAACGATGGAAACATGGGAGTATGAGGTTTATACACCTCCAACTTCTTTGGACAATACAACGACTACAAAAGTTATTGAATCGTCGCCAGTTGATTGGATGCACATTGTATTTATGTTTATAATTAGCATATACATCATCGGAGTATTATTCTGTCTGTCTAGATTGTTTTTGACTTTTAGAAAACTTCGAGAAATGATCTTGAAACATCCTCATATACAAATAGATGGAGTCACCGTTGTGAGCGTTTCACATCCTATTGCTCCTTTTTCATTTTTAAAATACGCTTTTGTGTATGAAGGAAACATTGACAAAGTAGAACTTAATCAAATTATTGCTCATGAAAAAACACATATTGAACAGAAGCATTCTGTTGACTTAATATTTGTACAATTTTTAGCTACATTTCTATGGTTTAATCCATTGATTTGGAAGCTTATTAACTCTCTAAAAACAATACATGAATATATAGCAGATAAGAAAATAATTAAAGCAGGTTATTCCTTAGTTGATTACCAGACCTTACTTTTGAGACAATTAGTTAGCAACAACTCATATGGGTTGGTACACAATTTTAATTTATCATTTATAAAAAAAAGGATAACCATGATGAAAAGTAATAAATCAGGATTTTTTGGAAAATTAAAAGTAGCGCTTACTATAACTTGTGCTATTTTATTTAGTCTATTGTTATTTCAATGTAATTCTAAAACTGAAGCAGAAAAAGATCAAGGTTCTGCGAAATTAGAAGCTAATTTGAAACAATATGAAGAAGTTTTGAAAAAGTATAAGGGAGATAAAAATAGTGTTTATACAACTGATATGCTTCCAAGCCCAACGTTTGCCATTTCAAATGATAAGTTGTTTGTTAACGGAAAGGCTTGTGATATTAGTGAAGTTGAATCTATTCTTAAAAAAGAAGTAATAGATATCCACAATTTCTTTAAGCCAAAACTAGATAGTCTTCAGAAAATAAAAAATGAAGGGAAACCTTCAGAAACTAATAAAATTACTTCTGTACCCAAAAAAGAATCGACAGGTAGACATTATTCGGTACGACTAAAAATTGACGGTAATCAGTCTATGAAAAAGGTAAGAGAATTTCAGACAGAGCTAAGAAGGTTAGATAGAAGGAAAATAGTTTATTATGGAGAGACAGCTTCAGGAAAACAAATGATTCAACCATTTTTAGTTCCTCCTTTTCATTGGGCAAATCCTTCTCGCGACGATTCTTTACAACCAAAAGTTAATTTGACCAATGCCGCCATAAAAGGTAATGTAGCCACATTAGATGGTATTGAATATCTTCAACTTGATTTAAGTAGTACTGAAATAAATTACAAAGAAGAAGTTTATCAATTTGTAAAAAAACATGCAGATAAAAAATCAATAGCGTATTTAGTGCGTGTAACATATAACGATACAGATACTTTTGAAAATTTTTTAACAAACCTTGCTGAAGTATTTCAAGGCTTTGAAAAAGTATTTCATATACGTTCTCAAGAATTATATGGCAAAGATGATTATCATGAACTAAACGAGTCAGAATATCTTGCTATGAGAGAAGGAATAGCAAAAGCTGTTTTTATAGCAGAAAAATAAATAATGTGAATTCTATATAGTTTTTATATAGACCTCATATTAAACAATAAAAAGCGAAGGTGATTTGTGTAAAATCGTCTTTGCTTTTTTTAATTTATTTATCAGTTTTTTATTTTTTTATGAGTATCACGTCTAATTTTAGGTTATTCTTAAGTTTAAAAAACTAAATATGATACTTATCATCATATTTTCTTCGTCCAATTTTGAATTCTATTGATGTATGTTTTTTCTATGTAACGTCAACTTTGAATTAAACAACTATTTATCCTATATATGATTTTTTGATGCTTAATAGCTTCAGAGAAAGAGTTGTCATTTATTATTGACTCCTGATTATCAACACTTAACACGTTATTATAAGCTTAATTTTTAGGCATAAAAAAAGCTCCTTTTACAAGGAGCTTTTCACTTTGAGCCGATGGAGGGACTCGAACCCACGACCTGCTGATTACAAATCAGCTGCTCTAGCCAGCTGAGCTACATCGGCAAAGCGGTTGCAAATATAAAAACCTTTTTATTTTTTGCAAACCTTTTTTTTATTTTTTTACAGACTATTGATTTTTGTTACCAAATCAGTCGCTTTTGTCTCTAGTGTTTGTCTGATTCCTTTGAAGTGTGCTTTTGTGTTTTCAACACCTCTTTTATTTACTTCTGCAATCAATTCATCAAAACTTTTGATAGATTCGTCAATGATTGCTTCGCTTTTTGCAACATCTTCTCCTGGGTTCGCGATTTGCCACAATAAGGCAGCATCAATAATATCTCCAAAAACGTAGTTTAAGTCCTTTTTTAAATCTCTTTTATTTGACATGATTTATAATTTTTTGCAAATTTAAACTAAAATGGTATATAATTTGTTATAAATAGCACAAATGTTATTTAGTTTCAATTTATTTATCTAGTTTTAAACTATGAATGCTTTAGTACAGTTATATCGTCAATTTATGAATCGCAATACGAAAACCCAACGTGTTATGATTTGTATTCCTGTGTCGTATATGAAACGCTCGTACCCTAAGCATCAACGTAAGTATTAGTTAACAATTCTATATCTATATCATAAACTTATAAGGTGCTTTTTACAAAGCACCTTTTTTATTTTTAAACAATTAATTTTTTAAATCCATTTATTATGAAATGTATGTCAAGATTCCAAAAGATGATCACAAAAATGAACCTAATTACGAATCCCTATTCGAGATTTTTTAATTCGTATACACTTTCTGAACCGATACCACTTTTGTTACATCACTAAAATTTTAAAATTATGAACACTTTAGCACAAAATATTATACAAACAAACATTCAATTTTTAGTTACGAAGAAAGTAACTAATGCCAACGGATTTTTACATCCACATATACTATTTGATAAGATTCAAGTAGTAGCCACATATCCAATTAGAGAATTTTATCTTCACGATGTTCCAAATATTGTTGAATATACGTTTCAAATGAACAAAAGCGCTCGTTTAAACGATAATTTAACGATTCAGGCACAATTGATCCAACAAGACGAAAAAACGCTTAAAGTTCGAATTATGGTGACGAAAACAAAGAAGAAATCAAAGACCGAAGAAGTTATTTGTAGTGCTTTGTTTGGTTTTCCTTTGCACAAACAACCAATTCGAAAGGTTTCTTAGGTTAACCTAACTTTTTAGAGATAAGATTCCCAAGTTGTGTGTGACTTGGGATTGTTGGATTATAAAAAGAAATGCTTTTCATTTTAAGATTTAGCATTTTATATATAATTCCATAATACTTCTTTATACAAATTTGTTTCACAAATTCACTCGAAGTGACTATTGAGTTACGAAGTGATCTAAAATCTACTTTATATATACTTCTAGAAGTTCTGAAGCTTCTTCCGCAATTACAGTTGCATTTTTAATGGAAGCTGGTAATAGCAATGTTTCACCAAATGAAAGTGTTTCTTGATAATCTTCTGTTTGAAATGAAACGTTTCCTTTCACACACATGTATATGACAAATGAATCTTTGTCGTCATGATTTAACGTTATTTCTCCTTGTAATGGTAATAAGTTAGTTGTAAAGTATGGACAATCAACTATGGTAGATGTTTTGTTTACTTCTGAGGTATATTCTTCTTTGTAGTTTTTATGTAGTGTATAATCGATCGCATCAAGCGCTAATGCTGTATGTAATTCACGGGAATTTCCTTCTGCATCTACTCTATTCCAATCGAATATACGATACGTGATATCTGAAGTTTGTTGAATTTCTGCTAATACGATTCCACCACCAATGGCGTGAATTCTGCCAGTAGGCAAAAAATACACATCTCCTTTTTCTACTTTTTCAAAGTTAAGAATATTCGTAAGTGTATTGTTATCTACATGTTTTTGATAGTCTTCTTTGGTAACTTCTTGATTGAAACCAACTATGAGTTCTGCACCTTCATCTGCCTGCATTACATACCACATTTCCGTTTTTCCGAACGAATCATGACGTTTTTTTGCCAAGGCATCATTTGGATGTACTTGAATGGATAAATCGCTCTTAGCGTCAATGTATTTGATTAATAGTGGAAATTTAGTACCGAATGCATTGTATACTTTTTCTCCTAGTAATGCTGCTTGAAAAGTTTCGCTAAGTTCTTGTAGTGTTTTCCCTTGTAATTTACCTGTAGCAACTACTGAAGGATCGCCTTTTACGTCCGATATTTCCCAACTTTCACCAATTGCATCACCTTGGCTGTTTTTTTGCAACATAGTTTGCAATTTGTTTCCTCCCCAAATGCGTTCTTTGAATATTGGACTAAATTTTAACGGATGTAATTTCATATTATTCTCCTGTGTATTTTACGAAGTTCCTTGGTGTTTCATATAACACAACTTCTAGATCTAGTGCTAAAGAAATGTGTTTTCTAAGTTTATTCCAAATTACTACTACTATGTTTTCTGCAGTAGGATTTAGATTTTTGAATTCTGGAACATCTAAGTTTAAATTTTTATGATCGAAAGCATCTTCTACTTCTGATTTTATCAAATCTTTGAGCACTTTTACGTCCATTACATATCCTGTTTCTGGATCAATTTTTCCAGTGACACTTACAATCATTTCGTAATTGTGTCCATGAAAGTTAGGGTTGTTACATTTGCCAAAGACTTCATTATTTTTTACATCATCCCAATCTGGTCGATATAATCTGTGTGCAGCATTGAAATGTGCTTTTCTACTTACGGTAACTTTCATGTGTTTATAGTATTTGTTTTTTATTGGTCACATGCTGTTCGCTAATAATCATCGTCTTTAGTGATAAATCTTTTAACATGCTCATTTCATTTATCAACTTTTATGTGTTGGTAAAATTTGTCAAATATTATTTTGAACCAAGCTGTGTATTGATCTGGATTTTCTCCAATATCATCTTTTACCGCTTGCACTTCCATCCATTTCCAATCGGCTACTTCATCAGGGTTGATTTCGGGAGCTTCATTGTAGGTTCCTATCATTACATGATCGTATTCATGTTCGGTAAGACCGTTATCAAATGGAGCTTTGTATATGAACGATACTGCTTCCGCAAGATCGGTAACAAAACCCATTTCTTCTTGCAACCTTCGTTTACCTGCACTTATGTTACTTTCGCCATCACGTTGGTGACTACAACATGTATTTGTCCATAAACCAGGGGAATGATATTTGTGTAAGGCGCGCTGTTGCAGCATGAGTTCGCCTTTATTGTTAAGAATAAATACTGAAAATGCTCTGTGTAAGAGTGCTTTTTCATGCGCTTCGATTTTTTCCATTAAACCGATTTGCTCATCATTTTCATTTACTAAGATTACGTTTTCTTTTGCCATATTTTTTGTCGAAAAGCAAATTTACGAAATAGCTTTCGGTGCTGATAATTATTATTTGCTATTTTAAGGTAAAATTAACATAAGTTATTAGAATACTCGTATGAACTAATAGTTGATTTGTTTTTTAATTAAAAAACGGAAGTATTTTTCATATTAGTAAGCCTAAAGCATTACTTTTTTGAAGCAAAAAAAAATTTTAGCTTTTCTAAATTTATGCTTCATTTTTCCATTCTGTTATACATTGCCAACAATTAATTGTAGTGCGGTTTTTTTATCATTAATTGCTAGTGAACTTATGTTTAGATGTCAATTTGAGTTATTGAATAACGCGTTTTTTACAGAAATACTACATTCTGTATGATTTCAAAAATATTGTTTTGGTCTAGTTTTATCGTAATTAATTTTTAAAACTTTTATTATGAAAAAACAACATTTAAATTCATTGCAATTAAACAAAAGAGCTGTTTCAAATTTTAAGTCTAATGAAATAACAGGAGGTAAAAAAATAACTTTGACTATAGCTAAATCGTGTCTTGGTATTTGCTATAGTGATCTTTGTAATACAACTGATTGAGTTAAAGGTATGAAAACCTTCTATTTTGAAACTCATTTAAATAAAAAAACCTCCGCTAAAATCGGAGGTTTTTTGTTTTATCTTTCTGTAACAATAAATTCACTACGCCTGTTGAGTTGGTGTTCTTCTTCAGAACATTTTACACCATTACTACATTTGTTTACATGACGTGTTTCTCCGTAACCAGCTCCAATAAGTCTGCTGGCGTCAATTCCTCTTGAAATGATGTAATCTCGTGTTGATTGATTTCTACGTTGTGATAATCGCATGTTGTACGCATCTCCTCCACGACTGTCGGTATGTGAACGTACGTCGATTTTTAGTGTTGGATATTGTTTCATCACCGTTACTACTTTTTCTAATTCTGCAGCAGCGTCAGGACGAATATTCGATTTATCAAAGTCAAAGTAAATGATTGGGATGTTTAAGATTTTGGCTAAATCATCTCCAACTTCAAAAGGAATTTCTTCTTTTTCAAGCAATAGTGTTACTTCTCTTAGTCCTTTTTCTTCTTGTTTTGGTAATAAAGCTTCTGCAGAGTTGTAATCTTTTTTAGAAGCTCTTACAAAGTATACTTCATCACAGTCAAGTAGTCTTTTAAATCTGAATTTACCATCTATTTCACTATAGGTATTTTCTAATTCTTTGTTGTCTTTATCAAATAGTTTTACGTTTGCTCCTGCAATGATTTCATTTGTTTTTTCATCTTTCACGACACCTGCAATTTCTTGCTCACATGTCCATTGAATTTCTTTCATTTGAATGAATGAATAGATATCATCATCACCTTGTCCGCCATCTCTATTGGATGCAAAGTATCCTTTTTTGGTTGTACTATTGATGATGAATGTAAAATCGTCCATAGAGCTGTTTACAGGTTCTCCAACATTGAATATTTCACTATCTTCTATTTCAAGATTCATCACAAAAATATCCAATCCACCTAAACCAACATGTCCGTCAGATGCAAAATAGAATTCATTTTTCTCGCTGATGAATGGGAAGTTTTCTCGCCCTTCCGTATTAATTGTTTTACCAAGATTTTTTGGTTTCCCAAATGTTCCATCGTCATTGATATCTACAACATATAAATCAGACATTCCATAACTTCCTGGCATATCTGAAGCAAAATATAGTTTTTTCTCATCTACACTTAACGCAGGATGCGCTACAGAGTAATTGTTACTGTTAAATGGTAATTCTTCAATATTTATCCAACGATCACCATCACGTTGCGCTCTGAAGATTTTTAGTTTATTAATTCCTTTTTTGTCTTTTTTGTATTTTCCTTTGTAATAGTTGTTACGTGTAAAATACATCGTATTTCCATCTTTTGTAAAGACAGAGGTAGATTCGTGATATTTTGTATTTAGCTTTCCTGAAAATTTATCAACATTGGCTAAACTTCCATTGTCGGCAACTTCTGCTCCGTATAAGTCTAAGAATGGGCGTGCATTCCATTTATGCTTGTAACGTAAAGCAACTCCAGTATCTCTTGCAGAAGAGAATACTAAGTTATCTTCATAGAATGATGGTGCAAAGTCTGAATATGGTGAATTTACACTTAGATTTTCTATACGAAAACGCCCTGATTGTTCCGCTATTTCATCTAAATAGTTTCGTGTTTTTATAAATTTTGTTCCGCGTAAATCACTCTCAGTTAGCTTATTAAATTCTTGCATTTTTTTATCTGATTCTGCATAACGCTTTTCAGATTTTAATGCTTGCGCATAACGGAAATAGTATTCTGGTTCTATTTCTTCTCCGAGTTGAAAGAGTTCTCTATACCATTTGGAAGCGTTTACCAAATCAGCATTGAAATAGTAAGCATTCCCTAGTTTCTCAAAGAGTTCTTTTGATTTATGTCCTTCTTCTGCAACTTTCTCATAGATTTCTATTGCGTTGATGAAAGCGTATTTATTATAGTTTTCATCTGCTTTTTCAAGTTCTTTTTCTTGTGCATAACCTACAAGAACGAATAAACTTAACAGTGTGTATAGTATATATTTTTTTCGAGTCATCATTGTTGGTTTTTAGAAGAATCTTGGTGAGATTATTTTGTCGCGGTTATTGAATAGTTCGAAACGTAAGAATACTTCATACGAACCGTCATTGAATTGTGTATTTCCAAGTTCGGTTGTTTCACGATCATAGGCAAATCCAACCATAAAACTGTCTGATAGTTGCAATCCGACAAGTCCACTAAAGGCTGCACTCCAACGATAGGCTGCTCCTAAAGTTAGTTTGTCATTGATTAAAAAGTTTGCTGATAAATCTGCCTGTAAAGGCGCTCCAGACACAGCTTTGAATAGTACTGCTGGTTTGAATTTTACACTATCGCTCATATCAAATACATATCCACCGATTAGGTATAGATTGATTCGCTCTTTTGCAGTTGACAGTGACGATTCATCAAAATGTTTTGTTTCTAATAAGTTTGGTGCAGATAGTCCTACGTACCATTTTTCAGAGTTTCTATAATATATTCCGGCTCCTATGTTTGGTGAAAATTTGTTATCAATATTGCTTTGTAATAATACATCTTCAGGATTGTATTGATTTAAACAATCAAAACATACATCTAATAAGTGTCCACCAGCTTTTATACCAAAGGAAAGTTTTCCATTTTCAGAAGTGTTAACTGTATATGAGAAATCAATATCGAAGTACGTTTCATCTGTTGGACCGAGTTTGTCATTTACGATTGAGAACCCTAGTCCGACTTTCCCTTTTGTCCCAATTGGTGTATGCAAGTTTAGTGTTTGCGTTGTTGGTGCTCCTTCTAAACCCACCCATTGTGAACGATGCAATCCTGCCATACTAAATACTCCTCTTGAACCTGCATAGGCTGGATTGATACTTATGGTATTGTACATGTATTGCGTGTACTGAGCGTCCTGTTGTCCATGCATTTCTAGTGAAAGTATGATACTCAATACTCCTATGATGATGATGATTTTATTTCTCATTATAGTATGCTATGTTTTTGTTTATTATTTATAGCAAACACACTATCGAAATAGTGTGTTTGCTTATCAATTTTATCGTTGTATGTATAAGTAACCTGCTCTACTCTTATTAACTCCGTTGGCTACATAGTCAACAACGTAGTAATATGTTCCTACTGGTAATAATTTATTCTGTTGTATTGTAACTCTACCGTTAGATACTCCACGGAAGTAGTTTCCGTTTTGTCCATATCCTTTTGTTTCGTATACTAATACTCCCCATCTGTTGTAAATTCTAACTTGATTGTCTGGGAACAATTCAATGTTTCTGATTGTGAACACATCATTATCTCCATCTCCGTTAGGCGTTACTGCATTGAAGATTTCAAGATCATCTGTTGAAGGTGATACGTTGTTTGGTTCTAGATAATCTGGCGTTCCATTTGCATTTGCATCTGTAGCATCACTGTTATCTCCATCTCCATTTGGATCAGGGTTTTCGTCTTCGGTTGGAACTCCATCACCATCATCATCTGTATCACGATAATCTTGATCTTCTGTTCCATCTGTATCAGGTAAATCATCTGTTGGATCATCTACAGCGGCTCCATTTGGATCATTATATCCTGAAGTATCTCCATCATATGCATCATCGACACCGTCATTATCAATATCAATTCCACTTGGCATTACATCAGGAATTCCATCTCCATCATAGTCATGACCTTCTACAATATCTAACGCTCCATCGTTATCACTATCTGTGTCAATATAATCAGGATTATCTGTTCCATCTGTATTTACAGGATCAATTCCTTCTCCTGAACCTGGTGTTACTTCATAGGCATCATCTAATCCATTTCCATCAACATCCATTCCACTTGGAGGAACATATCCATCAGTTGTTTGTGCTTCAACGTTATCTAAGATACCATCATCATCACTGTCTTGATCTAGATAATCTGGAATCATATCTCCGTCAGTATCAACAGGTGTTTCTGGGTTTGGTCCGGCTTCGACCGTATCAATAATACCATCATTATCACTATCAATATCTAATAGATCTGGAATTCCGTCACCATCCGTATCTTGATCTCCTTCTACTCCGTTTGGTATTCCATCACCATCACAATCTCCATCAGGATCTGCGCCTGGATTCGGATCACATGGATCACTTGGGTCACTCGGTCCTGTAGGTACAGTTGGTGTACTCGGATCATCGATTCCTGTTATTTCTTCACAATCTGTTAATCCGTCTCCATCACTATCGACTGTGTTAATTCCTGCTGGATCACATGGATCATTCGGATCACTTGGACTTCCTGGTACCACACCAAAGTCACTTGGAATTAATGGTGTACTTGGATCGTCAACTCCAGTTGTCTCTTCACAATCCGTTAATCCGTCTCCGTCACTATCAACTGTGTTGATTCCTGCTGGATCACATGGATCATTTGGATCACTTGGACTTCCCGGTACCACACCAAAGTCACTTGGAATTAATGGTGTACTTGGATCGTCAATTCCTGTTGTTTCTTCACAATCTGTTAAGCCATCTCCATCAGTATCAGTTGTATTAATTCCGATTGGATCACACGGATCATTTGGATTACTTGGTCCAGTTGGTACAGTTGGTGTGTTTGGATTGTCCATTCCTGTTATCTCCTCACAATCTGTTAAGCCATCTCCGT
This sequence comes from uncultured Kordia sp., assembly GCF_947496985.1. Classification (GTDB taxonomy): domain Bacteria; phylum Bacteroidota; class Bacteroidia; order Flavobacteriales; family Flavobacteriaceae; genus Kordia. Next base: position 4,936 of record NZ_CANMEZ010000013.1, on the reverse strand, counting down.
CACTATCTACTAATGAACTTGTCGAGATTGGATCACATGGATCGTTTGGATCACTCGTCGGTCCATCATCATCGTTTGGTGGTGATAATGGTGTACTTGGATCATCAATTCCTGTTGTTTCTTCACAATCTGTAAGTCCATCTCCATCAGTATCAGTTGTATTGATTCCGATTGGATCACACGGATCATTTGGATTACTTGGTCCAGTTGGTACAGTTGGTGTGTTTGGATTGTCCATTCCTGTTATCTCCTCACAATCTGTTAAGCCATCTCCGTCACTATCTACTAATGAACTTGTCGAGATTGGATCACATGGATCGTTTGGATCACTCGTCGGTCCATCATCATCGTTTGGTGGTGATAATGGTGTACTTGGATCATCAATTCCTGTTGTTTCTTCACAATCTGTAAGTCCATCTCCATCAGTATCAGTTGTATTGATTCCGATTGGATCACACGGATCATTTGGATTACTTGGTCCAGTTGGTACAGTTGGTGTGTTTGGATTGTCCATTCCTGTTATCTCCTCACAATCTGTTAATCCGTCTCCGTCACTATCTACTAATGAACTTGTGGAGATTGGGTCACATGGATCATTTGGATTACTCGTCGGTCCATCATCATCGTTTGGTGGTGATAATGGTGTATTCGGATTGTCCATTCCTGTGATTTCCTCACAATCTGTTAAGCCATCTCCGTCACTATCAACTAATGAACTTGTTGAGATTGGATCACATGGATCGTTTGGATTACTCGTTGGTCCATCATCATCATTTGGTGGTGATAATGGTGTGTTTGGATTGTCCATACCAGTCGTCTCCTCACAATCTGTTAAGCCATCTCCGTCACTATCTACTAATGAACTTGTTGAGATTGGATCACATGGATCATTTGGATTACTCGTTGGTCCATCATCATCATTTGGTGGTGATAATGGTGTGTTTGGATCATCAATTCCTGTTGTTTCTTCACAATCTGTAAGCCCATCTCCATCAGTATCAGTTGTATTGATTCCGATTGGATCACACGGATCATTTGGATTACTTGGTCCAGTTGGTACAGTTGGTGTGTTTGGATTGTCCATACCTGTCGTTTCCTCACAATCTGTTAAGCCATCTCCATCACTATCGACTAATGAACTCGTTGAAATTGGATCACATGGATCGTTTGGATTACTTGTTGGTCCATCATCATCATTTGGTGGCGATAATGGTGTGTTTGGATTGTCCATTCCTGTCGTCTCCTCACAATCAGTTAAGCCATCTCCGTCACTATCTACTAATGAACTCGTTGAAATTGGATCACATGGATCGTTTGGATTACTCGTCGGTCCATCATCATCATTTGGTGGTGATAATGGTGTGTTTGGATTGTCCATTCCTGTCGTCTCCTCACAATCTGTTAAGCCATCTCCATCACTATCAACTAATGAACTTGTTGAGATTGGATCACATGGATCATTTGGATTACTCGTTGGTCCATCATCATCATTTGGTGGTGATAATGGTGTGTTTGGATTGTCCATTCCTGTTGTTTCCTCACAATCTGTTAAGCCATCTCCATCACTATCAACTAATGAACTTGTTGAGATTGGATCACATGGATCGTTTGGATTACTCGTCGGTCCATCATCATCGTTTGGTGGTGATAATGGTGTATTCGGATTGTCCATTCCTGTTATCTCCTCACAATCTGTTAATCCGTCTCCGTCACTATCTACTAATGAACTTGTGGAGATTGGGTCACATGGATCATTTGGATTACTCGTTGGTCCATCATCATCATTTGGTGGTGATAATGGTGTGTTTGGATTGTCCATTCCTGTCGTCTCCTCACAATCTGTTAAGCCATCTCCGTCACTATCTACTAATGAACTCGTTGAGATTGGATCACATGGATCGTTTGGATTACTCGTTGGGCCATCATCATCGTTTGGTGGTGATAATGGTGTGTTTGGATTGTCCATTCCTGTCGTTTCCTCACAATCTGTTAAGCCATCTCCATCACTATCTACTAATGAACTTGTCGAGATTGGATCACATGGATCGTTTGGATTACTTGTTGGTCCATCATCATCATTTGGTGGTGATAATGGTGTGTTTGGATTGTCCATTCCTGTTGTTTCCTCACAATCTGTTAAGCCATCTCCGTCACTATCTACTAATGAACTCGTTGAGATTGGATCACATGGATCGTTTGGATTACTCGTTGGGCCATCATCATCGTTTGGTGGTGATAATGGTGTATTCGGATTGTCCATTCCTGTTATCTCCTCACAATCTGTTAAGCCATCTCCGTCACTATCCACTAATGAACTTGTCGAGATTGGATCACATGGATCGTTTGGATTACTCGTTGGGCCATCATCATCATTTGGTGGCGATAATGGTGTGTTTGGATTGTCCATACCTGTCGTCTCCTCACAATCAGTTAAGCCATCTCCGTCACTATCTACTAATGAACTCGTTGAAATTGGATCACATGGATCGTTTGGATTACTTGTTGGTCCATCATCATCGCTTGGTGGTGATAATGGTGTATTCGGATTGTCCATTCCTGTTATCTCCTCACAATCTGTTAAGCCATCTCCGTCACTATCCACTAATGAACTTGTCGAGATTGGATCACATGGATCGTTTGGATTACTCGTTGGGCCATCATCATCATTTGGTGGCGATAATGGTGTGTTTGGATTGTCCATTCCTGTCGTCTCCTCACAATCTGTTAAGCCATCTCCGTCACTATCTACTAATGAACTCGTTGAAATTGGATCACATGGATCGTTTGGATTACTTGTTGGTCCATCATCATCGCTTGGTGGTGATAATGGTGTATTCGGATTGTCCATTCCTGTTATCTCCTCACAATCTGTTAATCCGTCTCCGTCACTATCTACTAATGAACTTGTGGAGATTGGGTCACATGGATAATTTGGATTACTCGTCGGTCCATCATCATCGTTTGGTGGTGATAATGGTGTATTCGGATTGTCCATTCCTGTGATTTCCTCACAATCTGTTAAGCCATCTCCGTCACTATCTACTAATGAACTCGTTGAAATTGGATCACATGGATCGTTTGGATTACTTGTTGGTCCATCATCATCGTTTGGTGGTGATAATGGTGTGTTTGGATTGTCCATTCCTGTTGTTTCCTCACAATCTGTTAAGCCATCTCCGTCACTATCTACTAATGAACTTGTTGAGATTGGATCACATGGATCGTTTGGATTACTCGTTGGTCCATCATCATCGTTTGGTGGTGATAATGGTGTCATTGGGTTATCTAATCCTGTAATTTCTTCACAATCAGTTAAGCCATCTCCATCACTATCAACCATATCGTAACAATCATTATCTGTGATCGTTACCGTTCCACTATCACTAGTGTTTGAAGTGTTTCCATTAATAACTGTTCCATTAACTACAAAGTCTTCAGTAGGTTCTCCAATAGTATCATCCGTAATTGGAATTGATACATTCACAGTCGTTTGTCCTGCTGGAATTGTTACCGTAGTTGTTGTTGTTGTATAATCGTTTGGATCTGTCGCACTATTATCTACAGTAGTGATATTTACAACCGTATCAACACTACTTGGCGTATCTAACGTTACTGGTACACTTGCACTTCCATCAGCTTCATCTACTGTTACATCTCCAACTGTTAGCATTGGTAGACCATCGTTGTCTGTAATTGTTACCGTACCACTTGGGTCAGTGTTTGATGTATTACCACTTGTAACCGTTCCGTTGACTGTAAAGTCTTCCGATGGCTCATCTATTCCATCTTCTAAGATTGGAATACCAATACTCACCGTTGTCTGTCCTGCTGGAATCGTTGCAGTTTCTGTAGTTTCTGTATAATCAGCTGTTCCAGCTGTTCCTGTAGTAGTTGTGATACTTACTACTGTATCTACATTACTTGGATTACTTATACTTACTGGTACACTTGCAGTCCCAACTCCTTCATCTACCGTTACATCTCCTATTACAATTGACGGTATATCATTATCGTTGATCGTTACTGTTCCACTATCTGAATTGTTACTTGTGTTGCCACTTGTAACTGTTCCTGTTACCGTAAAGTCCTCCGTTGGTTCACCTGTTGTATCATCCGTAATTGGAATTGATACATTCACAGTCGTTTGTCCTGCTGGAATTGTTACAGTGACCGTAGTGCTTGTATAATCATTTGGATCTGTCGCAGTATTATCTACAGTAGTGATATTTACAACCGTATCAACACTACTTGGCGTATCAATACTTACTGGCACACTTGCGCTTCCATCTGTCTCATCTACGGTTACATCTCCGATTGTTATTGCTGGAGCAGTATTGGTATCTGTAATTGTTACCGTTCCAGTATCTGATGCATTAGAAGTGTTCCCACTTGCCACCGTTCCAGTCACGGTAAAGTCTTCTGTTGGTTCACCTGTTGTATCATCCGTAATTGGAATATTAACATTTACCACTGTCTGTCCTGCTGGAATCGTAGCAGTAACCGTTGTACTTGTATAATCAGCTGGATCTGTCGCACTGTTGTCTACCGTAGTAATTGATACCACTGTAGCTACACTACTTGGATTGTCAATACTTACTGGTACACTTGCTGTTCCATCTGACTCAGTTACTGTTACATCTCCGATTACTATTGATGGTAAATCATTATCTGTGATTGTTACCGTTCCAGTATCTGATGCGTTAGAAGTGTTCCCACTTGCCACCGTTCCAGTCACGGTAAAGTCTTCTGTAGGTTCACCTGTTGTATCATCCGTAATTGGAATATTAACATTTACCACTGTCTGTCCTGCTGGAATCGTAGCGGTAACCGTTGTGCTTGTATAATCAGCTGGATCTGTCGCACTGTTGTCTACCGTAGTAATTGATACCACTGTAGCTACACTACTTGGATTGTCAATGCTTACTGGTACACTTGC
>NZ_CANMEZ010000012.1 GCF_947496985.1 uncultured Kordia sp. | reverse complement strand
TATTTATCTGTTAATTCCTGAATAATACTCATTCGTTCAAAGTTTTCTCAAATTGCGCCTAACGGACTTGTGTATGAAACGTAGCGTGTAAAAAGACACTAACTTTTCGGATAAACAAAGAGCCGAATTTTTATATTTTGTTTTTATTTTTTCTCTTTTAAAAGCCAAATTAAAAATTTGGAGGACTTTCTAAATATACACAAACCTATGGGTTTAGCGTTTATTAGCTATGTTTTATACACCGTGTTAGGCTTAGTAATTTTTCTCAATTTCAGTATATCTAAATGTTCTTAAATTCTTTCCTCTTAATTGTGGTTCAACATAAACTTTAAAATCATTTGCATTATATCCAATCTTAAATTTTGTTTCAGAAAATTCGTGTTCCAAAAGTTCAAATCGTACAATTATTTCCTCTATTTTTTGAAAATCTTCGAGTTTTGTATTTCCATCACCTCGACTCCATTTTAAGGATTTAGGTTCAGTTTTTTTTTGAGTTATTTTTACTTTTCCATCAGCAAACTTAAATATCAAATCAAAGAAAAGCTCCACAGCTTGATTCTCATCTTCTGTTACGTATTCAATTCTTTTCCGCCATCCTCTATTTCCAGCCAGAGTTTTTTCAATTGCTCCAGTTAACCAAGTATTAAAATATTCTAAACTCATTTTATTTGGAAAAATAATTTCATTCGATTCAGATGCAGTTTCAAAACCATAGATAAAAGCTTCTAAATGAGCTAATGTCAACGGTTCCTGAAAGTACATTTTAGGTCTTTTCTTGATATGTTCTAATGATTCGAAGAGTGTCATTTTCTTATTAAGCCTAACGTCTCTTGTATGTTGCGTTTGCCTGCCGAAGGCGGCATATGCAATATACAAATTGTTAGCTGTTTTTTATTTTTTCAATTTTTTCAATTCCATTTGAGTCATTGATAGTACTGAAAGCCTCAGATAGAATATTTAATAGTTCGGTGTTTAGTTTTTCTCGATTCTTTTTGATTTCTTTTCTAAAATCCCACGAAAATAAATATCTACCTAAACCAATTTTTGCTTTCAGATCAGTACTTGATTTGTGAAAAGAATCAAGAATTGATTCAAGTTTATATTCATCAAGGAGTTTCTGAGAAACTGATTCATACATTGGATAAGCAGACCATAAGTTATTGCTCGTTCCAAAAGACTTGAGCAGTGCAGTAATTAGGTCTTTTTCATTATTGAATTCTCTTGTTAAATCACTTTTTAACTTAGATATATAGCTTTCATCAAAGTCATTTATTTCATTTCAATATTTTGCGAAACTGTTTGGAGAATTGGCAAGCCAGTTATTAGATTCCTTTTCAGATTCTTCTACACGTTCGTAATCTAACTTTTTTTGTTCTAAGGGTTCCGTTAAACCTAAATCAAATAATAGTTCAAGAAGCTCATCAGGATATTTTAATTCTGCATCACCTGTCCATTGATGGAAACGGATAGAAACTCCATGATGAAATCCTATAGTTGACTTTAGTTCATTTCCTTGGAAAAGCTCAATAGCATAATCTCCAAGACACATGCAATGAAAGTCTTCGGTAGGCTCTTTGATAGCAATCAGTCTTCTGAAGTCTTCAACTTTAGATAGCTCGTTAATTGTCAAAACCACATCGTTAGATAATGCTTTATCTTCGTGTACATCGTCACTTTTGATTAAAATGGTATCAATATCTAAAAACAAATTGTTGAGAGATTTATTACTCGCTTTTATCTTTCGATTTTTTGATTTGAATAGTTTCATTGTCTCAATTACAGCTAACGTTTCAGCTATGCAAAGTATTGGAATTTGAAAAATGATTTTCCAGGTTTGCTGTAGCCAGTTTTTTTGTTTCGATTTTAAATTTATCTAAAAATCTTAACTAAACAAACAGGCGAACTTCTTTAAATGACCTGCTCTTCCCTAACCCAGCAAAACCAATATTTTGTATAGCGTTTGTTGTGCGCTGTTTAAAGCTTTTTTGAACTTTGATTATAGAGTTTCTTTTGATTAAATGTTCGAACCTCTAAAAGCGATTTTTAAATCTTCTAATTTCTTAATTCAATTGATTCTGGTGAAAATTACTAACAAGCGACTGAATTAACTTAAGAGCAAATTCAAACCACAACATAGACGAAAATTTACAACCACAAAATTTGAATTTCATGTTTAGAAAAGTTGCTCAGAGTGAATCAAAATTGCAATTCAATTTAATCTTCGATTTTTTAATTTTTCACCACGAGAGTACGTAAATCTGTCTTGGAAACTTCGTTAAATCTAAAATCGCTTTTTGGGGTTGTCGGGAACTTGAGTAATTGCAAACTTTTCCCAAAACAAAGTTCTAAATCACTTCGCAACTACGCTCTACAATCCAACTCTACGACGCGAAGTTATGCTATTGCGCACAACGTTTAGTATAAGAAACGTAGGGCAGGTGATAAGCGATACGTTTCGGATTGGTACTAAGCCAAATATAAATATTTTGCTTTTATATTTTCTTTTATAAACGCCAAATTTTATATTTAGCGGACTTTGTAAATAAACACAGAACTTTCGGTTTAGCGCAAATGCCCTATGTTTTTTATACATTGTTAGCAACTGGCAATTTTCAATTCAACGGTTCACAGTATGTCTTATTTACAACTTTATCTCTCATTAAAGCCTTGTCATTGAAATTCCTAGATATATTCTTAATTATATCACTAAAATTATCCTTACTATCTCCTTTGTTATGATAATATGTTTTAATAGATGCACAATTTTCATTTTCAAAAACTGTATTTAATAATGTACGGTCTGATGTTCCACAAGAATGTCCCATTATCATAATTTGATATTTTCCGCTATTTACAAATTCTAATAATCTTTTGTAATTATCTGTATCTAAATATCTAATTGACTTTATATTCTCTAGATAGTCATTATCGTTAAGTTTTTCAATTCTTTTGTAATCCTCATCTAATTCATCTCCAAAACCAAAAATGATAGGATTATTATCTTCTTTCCTATTACTTCCGTGAATGTGAATAAATTCAGCAATTTTTCCGTTTTTCCATTCTGACTTATGAAAAGGAAACTCATAATGAAGTTCTGTAAATGTGTAGTTAAAATTTAGAAAAAGTGTATGATTTGGAATTAAGTCGAAAAACTTATCAGCATCCTGAGATAAAATTAGTTTCTTAAATTTCTCTTTGTCTGCATCAGCACCAATTGTTTGTATAAGTGCCAATCTTTTTTCTGATAAATCGTCTCTATCAATGTCTCCTTTTCCAAACGGTACAGCATCTTTTAAAAAATCAGCATATTCAGCATCAATTTTTATATTTTGTGAGTTTTCTGAAAAATCTTTTAATTTGAATGAGGAATATATTCTTTGCTGAATTCGATGTCTAGTCCTTGAAAAATTAGCGTGTTCACTTTTATCAAATTCTAGTTCTATTTTTAGAAGATATTCCTCCAATAAATCTTTAACTCTTTCAAAATCTGAATTAAGTTGCTGAATATAGTAGCTAGAAGAAAGTCTTTTGTCAAAAGATTGTTTTAATAATTCATAATATTCATTCTCAATATCTACCCAATTTTGAATATATGCTTTTTCTGAAATTTTCTCTAAAAAAATATTCTTAAATTCTATTTTGGATTTTGCAGCTTTAAGTGTTTTTTTTAAATTAGAATACTCATAACCAGGAAGCCATTGTAAAGGTACGTTTCTAACAATAATGTCTTCGTTTTCGAAAATTTCTTTTCCTTCGAATTTATGGACTTCTGTAATAGTTTTTTTCCAAAAATATTTAAGAAAGTCATTGTAGCTTGTTTTCATTCCGTGAGCTAAATCAAAACCATTCCCTATAAGTATAATTCTATTCATAAATTTCGAAGATTAGTTCTGCTTGTTGCTAACGGTTACGTATATGGAAAGTTGCGTGTTTGTGTGCGAGGATTTTCCGAAGGAAAATCGGAAGCTAGTAAACAAAGCAACTTCCATTGGTTAAGCACAAAATAGCAATTTTTTATATACAATGTTGTACACAGTTTTTTATCAATTTTTATCGATATAAATAATCTCGGGTTCAATAACTTGACATTCAAACATTTTTGGTTGTATATCAAATTTTTTGTACATTTCAATCAATTGATTCCGATTTGTATATTCTGATTCTCCATATTCGAGATAAATTTTAGTATTTAAATCGTTATTCAATTCATATTCCATTTCAAATTCAGAGCAATTCATTCCGTGAATTTTTAGTCGAATTTTGTCGTTTGCAATATCTTTCGACTTTAGAAAAAATATACTAATTCCGTCAAAGTCCGAAATACTTGTTTCAATTCTTCTTTCTCCTGAAAACACTTCAACTATTGAGCCAATTAAAGTATCTTTAGTATGCTTTTCAACAGTTAATAAGTCAACTCTAAACTGATTTTTTTCAGTCGAGTTTTGTCCATTCGTTTGAATTGAAAAAAGAATTATAATTATGTAAATTAGGTGTTTCATGAATTGTGTACAACGGTCTCGGCTATGAGTAGTTGCTTAAAGTATTAAAGATAGCAAAAAGTCACAGCGTGAGGAATATTCGGAGAATATTCCGATTAGCACTTACCTGACTCAAGCAATTACTTATAGCCATTGTTGTATACCGTTTTTTATCTCATGTAATACAGATAAATCGCAAAATTTATAATTTGAGACATATCTGAATCACTTATTTTGCCAAATTTATTTTGGAAATCACGTTTCATTTTAAAATGGTCAAAGTCTGTGAATTCCGCAAATTCCGATTTTGAAGGAATGTAGTATTCTGACTTGTCATAAAGTCTAATCTCATTGAACAAGTCATTTTTCAGGTTTCTGATGTATTCCACTCGTTCTTGGTCATATTCTCCAAGTCCATAATACCTTAATTTCTGCTTAATCTTCTTTTCAGCTTCTTTTAGGTCACAAAAATCAAATTCATAAGCTAAATCACTAAAGCAGACATAGTCATATGTTTGTTCGCTTGTTTCTGCCATTATGATTTAGGATTCATTATTTGTTCAACGTATTTTCTGTGGTTTTTAAATCCGTTTGTCTCTGGATTTTCCAAGTCGACCATTCCGTCAACTCCAGAGTCATAAATTTGCCAGTTATGTTTTTTGGCTAATTCAATTAAGGCATAAATTCCGTTTTCTCCATATAGCGAGAGCATAAAATTGCTCGATTGTTCATTGTCTGCAAAAAAGTCAATCGTAAAGTCAGTTCCGACAATTTCTCTATGGATGTCTTTTTCATTAATTCGGTCAAAAGAAGATTCCAAAATTCCGCTAAAATCAGTCGGTTCCAATTGAGATTCGTCCAATTCCACAACTGAATGTATTTTCTGTTTTGAATTAAAAAGTACAATGTCCCAACTCATTTTTGCGGTTTTTCTTAAATGGTGTACAACGTATGTATATACCGAATTCAGTATATTTCTACTATAACTAAACCTATTTACTTTTAAGAATTTAGTTATTTTTAAAACTACAATTTTCTTATTCAAAATCAAAATCATCCAATGGATTTTTAATGTTTTCAATACCTGTTTGTGTAATATGTGTATAGATTTCTGTAGTTTTAGAATTTTGATGTCCCAATATATATTGTATGTATCGCAGGCTGATTCCTTTTTCTAATAAATGTGTTGCAAAACTATGCCTGAGTGTATGAGGAGTTACTTTTTTTGTAAGACCTGCTTCGTTACAATATTTCTTTATAAACTTTTGAATACTTGATGTTGTATATTTTCCTCCTTTTTGTCCTTCAATTAAATAGTATTCTGGAGCATATTTTTTAGTATAAATTTTTATGAGTTTCCTAGTTCTTTCAGCTAAAGTCACATAACGGTCTTTCTTACCTTTACCAGCTACAATATGTATTTTATTTTCTTCTAAATAAATAGATGATAATTTTAAATTAATTAATTCACTGATTCTAAGACCACAACTATAAATTACAGTTAAAATGGTCTTATGTTTTAAATTGGGAATAGATTTGAGTAATTGAATTGTTTCTTTTTGTGAGAGTACTACAGGTAATGGTTTACTTTTCTTAGGACGATCTATAAAATAGGTTTGTTTTTTTCCTCCTAATACTTTTTCATAATAGAATTTTATGGCATTAATCATTTGATTTTGATAGGATTCACTTATTTCTCTTTCTTGAACTAAATAACGCATGTATGCTCTAATCATTTCATTAGTAATTTCCTGAGGTTGATAAGCATAGTGATATGTAAAAAAAATTGATAGAAAACTTTTGTAAATTTTGATAGTTGATTCACTGTAACGTAATGCTTTTAATTTATCAATTACAATATCAGGACAATCTCTTTGATGTTCTTTTAATATTTGAGTTTTATAAGGCTTTTTAGCTCTTTTTTCTCTCTTATCAATGTAATTGATTTTATAGTTGTTTTCAAGTATCGATTCCAATGTGTCAATATTAATTTCTGTGTAGGGAATTGTCCAATGTTTATATGCTGAATTATAGTAATAATAGCTAAGGGACTTAATAAATTCAATCCCTTCTTGCGTAGGATGACAAGTGATGCGGAGTCTATTTCCTTTGAGAATAATAAATGTAACTTCTTTTTTTGGTTGCCTTGCGATGGATTTTAAAAATGTTCTTGAGGTTTTATTTTTAGGAAACAGCCATTTTTTATGTTTATGAGACCATTTAGAGTGAGAATAAGCCTTGATAAGTCCAATCCTGTTCTCTGTTTGATGAATTTCAACTCCATACCAATATTCATTTTCATATAAAATCTCTCTTACTTTCATAAAAACCTCCTGTTATTATACTAAATAAGAGGAATATACGGAAGTTCTGATTCAATTCCTTTAGTTATTTAATAAGCGTTAGAAATATTTTATGAACGTATGTTTTTTCTAATTATACAACTCAAACTCCTTATTAGTCTCTATCTCTATAAATCTAGGTACTTCACCTGTAAAGTAATTTGGAATACCTTTATTAGTTTCGATGTAGTTGTATACTTGTGGTAATGCAATTTTCCCTTTAACATAAAGCTTGATTTGATCTCTTACTTTTTCTTCGTTTGTTTTTTGTCTGCGTCTTGCACCTGCTTTTGTTGCTCTTTGTTGCTCTTTGTTGCGCGTAAATCTTTATACTTTTGATATTGTTTCAACCATTTCAATGTATAAGCAAAACCGCCTTCACTTGGCAGTTTTCTTGTTACATTAAAATATATACAAGGATAATGGATGCAATATTGTTTTTTACTCTTAAAAAAACGTTTAGCGCGATTAATTCGATACACTAAAAAGCCGAACATATATAGTAATGTTTCTTTTCTTGGAATACTTCCATTAGGATTACGTAAGTACTCATCATCAATTTGAATGTATGCTTTGTGCCAACTACCATAATACACATTCATTCCTTTCCAAATAGGCGCAGCCATCTTTAGAAATAATTGTAAAAGTAATTCTCTGAATTCTTCTCTTGACATCGAACCTTGTCTAGCTTCTACATCTAAGCGCCTGTTCATCTGAGATGCTGAATAACTATAATCGTCATAATGATGTGCTGTTAACCCTTGTAGTAATACAGTTCTATACTGTAGTTGATTTCGCAGATATTTAGATAACTCATTTTTTGGGAAAATTTCGTGCGCGCCTAGTTTGCTTGCGTTTTGATTGGAAAATTTTTGTGATTCATCTCTTATGGTGTTCTTGTAAGTTTTCTTGTTTTTGCTGATTTTTTTATCAGTAAAAGAATTAACTTCCTTCTCATGGGAATGGTTATCAACATTCCCTACTTTCTTTATTATTTCTTTAGTAAATGTTCTTGTATCTTCACTTTTATCCCGAACTTTTTTCGTCAAAAAATCTGTAACCAATTGATTTTCACTTGAAGATAACGACTTATCATGCATTTGAAAAATTGAAGGATTGATAAAGAAGTTAACAGGTTTTTTAGTTCCATGAAAGCTATAATCAGTAATAATTCCTGCATCCCGTAATCTATATAGATGATTCTGAATAGTACATGAAGTGTATGTAACTCGCCGTTCACCGTCATTGGTTATATGAGCTATTCCAGTAGAGGTAATTTTTACTTTTGGGAAAGTAACTGCTAAATTTACATCAAGGTCTTTTAAATGCTCTCTAAGTTCACGTAGTTGATTTCCATACAACCATAGTATTATTTCAAATGTACGTTCGAGAGCTGTGCTAACCTTACTATATTTTCTTTTGGTTAGCAATAACATGTTTCCATTTGTAGACTCAACTAGCGCGTTGTAATCTTGGATAGCTAACCATTTATTTTTTGAGTTTTGTTACTCTTTGTTTTCAAAATTAGATTTAGCAATAACCGAATGTTGTTGTAGATTATTTGTTGCTATAAAATCTTTAACCTTCTTATTATAGGCTACGATATCTTTATTATGCTCTTTTACTAGATCGTTATAGTTATTTATATAACTTCTATATCGTTTTAACATCTGTAAACGATCTTCACTTAGTATATAAGGACGAGAAACTTTCTGTGGAATGCTATCTTTAATGATAAAGTAACTACTCCAATTTTGAAATGCTGCTGTTTTGTTGTGGTCTTGTTGCATTATCAATGTTTTAGGAAGCGATTAATAATGCGTTATGTTCTTCTGCAAATTGACTGATAGCCTTCAAATCTTCAATCAAAAAGTTCGATTTTGGAAACATTGGGGCTACTAAGTAAATCAAGCCTTCACATAAATGTGAGGGCTTTTTTTAATGTCTTTCCTAAAACATTTTGGTTTTATACTCAATCTGTTATCTCTAATGATAAAATTAATTTAGATTGTATATGCATAACCTTACAACTACTTTGAAGTTTTTAATATAACTTTTTCAACAATATCCAATAATTATAGAACGATTTTTTCTCTAAATAAAACTTACTGTAACTACAGGAGAAATTCAAAAAATACAGTTTATATGTAACAATAATTCACTTTTTTATCACATAAGAGTTGAAAACAATCAATTCATAAGCTAGTTAGAATTTCTCTTAGTGTTAATGAAGATAAAAAATTAACATAATTTTTAGCTAAAACGTTACGCTTATTAATTATTAGTTACGCTTATATAATATCCGGTATAAATATCAGTTTTTGTTTCTATATTCGATAAGAATTCAACCCGCCGCACCCTTATACCTAAAAAAATACAGCCACAATTTTAATCTGAATAATCATGAATTATTCGAGAACAGGATAGGTATGTCCAATTTTTAAGAACATTTTAATTTAATATTTATATATGAGAACACTAGTTAAAAATCAATTATTCAATTTCGTTACCTTACGAAATCCTCAACTTATTGCAACACAAGACAAAGAACCAGGATTTGTATTTCATCCCAATAAAACTCAAAGTGCTTTTTATGAAGCTGTAAAAAATGTAATAGAAGAAGAAAAAGAAGTTGCGCTAGCTACTGTTAGCTCAAATTTTTCAAGCTTTAAGACCAAAACGGAAGTGCGTTCTCGTTTTGAAAAATTATATGATTTTTCTTACTGGTTGATGCGCAACAAGAATATGCTTTCTTTTGTGACAATTATAGAAAACATTCAAAATGTTGAAGTACTAATAGAGGAAAATGAATTACTTGTTTGGGAAAACTTGATTTATCAAACTGTAAATAAAACTTCAGTATATGTGAGAGAAGCTTGTATTCAACTACTTATTGCAAATAAGTTTTTAAAGGCTTTCACCGCGTTATCGACTACAGTAACTAGCGAGCACACTTTTTCAGAAGATCAGGATAAAGAATTTACGCGTCGTGCACATGCTAGTGTTGTAATTTCCAAGGTTCTTTTTGCAGATGTAACACAGTATACTTCAGCAAAAGTATCTCCTTCTATGAAGAAATTGCAAGGATTGGCAGATTCATTTCTTGCGAAACAACATATTGAACAATACAAAATACTTAATGCCGAACTTAGTAAAGTTGAGAAAACATATACTAAAGAACAACAAGAGTTGTATGACAATACACTTAAAAAACATCAACAAGAAGTACAAATACTTATTGATGAAGCAACGCCAACTATTATCGAGCAAAAAGATGAAAATGGAAATGTAATTTCAAGAATTAAAACCTATCCTGATTTACAATTACCAGCTTTTAGTTTTCAAAAAACAACTCCGATTACTGAAAATTATCTGAAAGATAAAATTTCAGATACCTCTCTAGATATTATAAGGTCGCAAGGCTGGGATCAATTAGAAACATTCCAAGAAGTTTATACTGCTATTGGCAAAGAAAAAAAGGAAAATTATAAAACAATTGGCACATACAATAAAACAAGTAGAGCTAAAAAAGTAAGCCTTCGTGGCGCTACATTAAATGTTTCTGATACTAAAGTAACACCTTTTTGTTTTACAGCTATCGATACTAAACTACCGACAGGAAAACATGGAGTTAGTATGATATTAGGAGTAGATGAATCAGGAATTACAGTAACAGATGCTAATGTTCAGCTTCAATACACCTCAAATGGAAACATACTAAATGGACTTTCTTTTCAGAATATGCTGAGCGGTTCAGAATACATTAATGTCTTCTTTGAGTTCGATCCAATTATAAGAGGTGAAGGTATTGAAATAGAGTTTAGTGGAGAATTGACACTCAGTAATGGAATTACCTATGAATTTTCCGCTAAATCCATTGCTGGAGCAAGATTACGATTCAACTTTAAAAGTTGTATCTCTATAAAAAATGAAACTCCAGACGCTTCTGTGAATACTAATCGTATATATGGAGTAAGTAAGTTAGGGATTGCTGATTTTAGACGTGTAGAACAAGAAGTATGCTGTTATGTACCAGGAGAAGTATCTCATATTGAAAATGTGATGGCGCGTGAATATAAAGAACGTGAAACTCGTAGTTTGAATAGTGTAGATATTACAAATGAGCGCACAGAAGAACGTGAAGTAGAAAACCTTACTGATACAACCACTACAGAACGTAATGAAATGCAGAGTGAAATAGCTACAGTTCTTAATGAAGATCAATCAGAAGGATATGGAGCTAGTGCAGGAGTAAATGGGAAAATTGCTGGTAGAGATTTTAGAGTAGATTCTTTTGCAGACTTCTCTTCATCTAGTTCTATTTCCGATTCTAATTCACAAGCACAAACACACGCGCAAGAAGTAACGGAACGTGCTATGGAACGTATTGTACAAAAAATAAGCACGAAGCGTACTACGCGTATCTTAAAAGAATTTGAACAGAAAAACATTCATGGGTATGACAATACCAAGGGGAATGCTAATGTTACTGGAGTCTATCGTTGGGTTGATAAAATTTATAAAAACTCCTTAGTAAACTACGGAAAGCGATTGATGTATGAATTTGCAATTCCAGAACCATCTAAATTTTTTAAAGAAGCTATTTATAAACAACTAGAAAATGATGAAAACGTTTCTGGCGCTATTGTTCCAGAAGCTCCTGTACATCCAGCTGTTTTATTTGAAATAGATGGCGTTACAGATATTGATGAAAGCAATTATCAGGAAATAGCTGCTCATTACGGAGCAGAAGTATCGCCAAAACCTTCGGATACAATTCGCATAAATGAATCTTTTGAATATGCAGGACACTCCGTTGATAATGGACACGAAACACATTCAGAGAATAAAACACTTTCTATTCCTGAAGGATATTATACTACAGGAGCAACTGTACATGCATCAGGAATGCATGATGGAGATGTAGTTTCTGGTCAAGGAATAAGTGTAACTGTTGGAAATCAAGTATTTCATAATGTAAATGAGTTATATCACAATGCTGTTGCATTAACACCACAATCAGGAAGTATTTTTAAAGAATTCTCTGGAGAATTGGCGCTCTCATTCTTTGCTATCAATTATCTTGGAGTCAATGCTACTGTAGAAGTAATTTGTACATTATCTCAAGAAGCAAAACAACAATGGCAAAATGAAACTTACAGAGCTATTATAGAAGCGTATGATAGAAAAGTCCAAGAATATAATGAAGCACAACAAGCCAATGAAGTAATTCAAGATGTAAATAATGAGAGAATTAGCTTTAATCCATTATTGAATAGAAGTTTAGAAAAAAGAGAAATAAAACGTATTGCTATTGAGTTACTTACAGAGCAAAAAGGGCATTCACTTGCTAAAAACAACTACACAAGTGTAGATGCTACTACTGGAGTAGCCAAAGTTATAAAAAAATCAGGGTTAGAAGTACATGCTTCGACCGTAAAATTCTTTGAACAAGCTTTTGATTGGGATATTATGGCATACATTTTCTATCCTTATTTCTATGCAAGTGAAAAAGATTGGACTTCTTTATTTCAAGAAACAGATGCTGCCGATCCATTATTTCAAGCCTTTTTACAATCTGGTATGGCGCGCGCTGTTGTTCCTGTACGCCCTGGATTTGAAGAAGCTGTCAATTGGTATATGGAAACAGGAGAGATTTGGAATGGACAAGGATTGGTAATCGATCAAGATGATGATTTATACTTGTCAATTTCAGAAGAAATGCAAACTATAGAAGGAACTATAGAAGGAACTTGGGAATCACGTATTCCTACATCATTAACCATTTTACAAGCAGATTCTGCAGTTCTAAAAGAAAGCGGATTACCTTGTTATTGTGCAGAAAATCAAGAAGGCAATCCTATACAAATGAGTACCGATTTAATCGGTGGAGATGAAGGTCCAACAGTAGGAGGTATCGGAAAGTTTGTCGTATCATCATAAAAAGTAGAAAAGAGGAATCGAAAATAGCGATTCCTCTTTAGCTACCATTTTTTAACACATATAAATTTAAAAAAGATGATACAAAATATAGATATACTAAAAAGCTATTTTGAGGCTGGAGATTTTCCAACTGAAGCTCAGTTTGCAGACTTAATTGATAGCTTTGTCCATAAAGAAAAAGATGGCTCTAGCACATTTATTGGAACTGTTTTTATAGATGTTGTGAATGGTGACAATGCCTCTGCAAAAATAGAAAGTAGAGCAAATCCATTTAAGACCATCGATGCTGCTATTACAACATTCAATGAGCAAAATCCAAGAGAGAATGCTACAATCAATCACCCATACTTGGTTTTAAAATTTGTAAACGAAGGTGTTTATGAATGGAATACACTGATCCCTGAGCGAAATATTATTATAGATACGGAAAATTATAGCGTAACGATTGATTTTTCAAATAATCTGAATGCGCATTTAAATGAAACTATAGGGAATATGTTCAACTTCATTATAAAAGGAGAATTTCTTACCCTAAAAAATCATTCAGAAAATTTTATTGCGCATGGAAACATGAATTTTTATGGATTTTGTGATGTGATAGATACTCGGAGAAATGGTTTTGGAGGGTTTTCACAACGCTTTATTACCGCAAGAGAAATTAAAATTAAATACAATTTGGTAAAAGGATATGGAAATGTGTTTAGAAGCTATAGCCCTTCTTCCTTCAATGAGTTTATCGGTAATATTGCTGCCGAAGGTAATATGGTGCTTAATAGCCAAGGAAATGGCTATAACCTTATAGATTTTGACACCGCGACTTCCACTGGAAAATTAATGTTATTAAAAGTATCCTTACCGGGGAAAAGAGCAAAAATACTCTTTGGGGAATGTTTACCTACATCAGCAGGAAACTTAACGGAAATGTCTTCTAGCGGCGGGACGGTAGATATTGTATGCAAACACAATGCAAAATCATTTGGAACCTTTCAGGGAACACTCAATTTTTCAGGACATTCTTTAGAAGCACTACTTAAAATAGCAAGAATAGGCGCTGATATTACATTTACCAAAATGCATCTCATATTACATGGAGGAATTGCATCAATTCACAGTCCGGAAAAAAAGATTGTACTCAAGGATTGTCTAGTAGAAATTGAACAAGGAGGCTTATGTGCTATTGAAACCCATACAAGTTTTACAACGCCTATTTTAGAGCTAAAAGGACACAATACCATTTTACATAAAATACCAGGTAGTGATTTAGTAACAAAATATTCCACAGCAAACCCTATAGGAGTTTCATATAAACAATTTACAGCAGGTGGGCTTAAAACCAATGCGGTACTCAATACCACTATTACTGGAAATACAAATACGGAAGCTATACTAATTACGGAAACTACAAACACATACTAATTTTTAAAATGTTGTCATAAGCGCATTTTATTAAATAAAAAAACAGACACATGAAAATAGCAACAATTATAGTACATAAAAACTTGTCAAAAGAAGATAGAGTCCATGCAATTAATGCAGGAATACCGTTGGAAATAGATGTTATAGACGATTACTCTACATTTAGAAACAAAAGTGTAAGCTTTGATATGGTTTCCGATTATTTGCAAAAAGATGACACCAAAAGTGTAGAAGCACTCATTGCAGTAAATAATATTGCTTCCTATGAACTAAATAAAGACAGTATACTTGTAAAGATATTACAGAAGAACGGACAGTTTACTCTCAAAGCATTGCAAGTACCCAATCCGTATGATGAATCTATTGAGGTAGATAATCATACGATTGTAGTTGTTTTTAAAACGCTCAATACAAATATTTCTAATCCCAACAAGTTAGATGAAACTCGATATGAAGTTGATATTGCTTCGGAAATAGATGAAGCCATTATTGGAGCATTAGCTATCAAAGGAATTACACTATCTGGAGTCAATTGGAAAGATTTTAATGTTATAGGAAACTGTATCGTAAGTTTTGAAGCAATTGATGATGCCACTAGCTTCTATGGAAATAATCAAGATGGATTTTTAATTGTATAGCCCATGAGTAAACTCACACAAAAAATGGGCTATATAAGTCCATTGGGAAAAAAATCGTTTTTTGCAGAAAAGCAAGATTTGGAAGAAAAAGTAACAACTAATTTTCTTTCTAAAAATTTAAAAATGCATTTCGAGATTCATATTGTACATAATCAAGATGCATTTGAAGTTTTAAGGAAAAGACCGAAAAAGGATAACCATTTATATTTGTATGTTCGTAAAAAAAGCGAAAAGGAAATTCTGAGGACTAAAGTCTCTAGATTGGATCTTTCGGGTATTAAATTTGATGATTTAGAACCATTAGGGATAACACTTAGTGAAAATATTTTAGAAAAGTTAATAGTAGACAAAAGTATTGCTAAGGACATTATTCATGATTTAGCAGAATGGATGGATATTAATAAACAAAAATATGATTTTGACAGAAATGATATTTTAACTTTACTAGAAGAACACTTACGAAAGTATGTTGCAGTTAAAAACTATACACCTCCCAACGCATTAGAGTTAATGCATCAAGTTTTTTTAATGTGTATACGGTTAGGTGTTGTAGATTTATCTAACACAACTGGATATATTTCTGATCAAGTATTTGGAGCTGTAGCAGATTACATCAGAGGATTTAAGTTAGGGCAAGAAACTTGGAATCCTAATATTGCTGTATTACAATACAAAGATATTCCTTATGCCAATACAAAATACAATCCATTATTTTCTGGTCAATCATATATGACAAATGCATTTGCTGTAACAATGGATGCTATGTTAGTTAACGATTTAGGTACACTGAATTTACCTAAACATGAAGGTTCCGAGAAAGAACAACAATTTGCAGAGGCTATCATAGATGGAGGAATTAATGTGATAAACGATATTATTATATGGTTTAAAAACACAATTATTGGAGCATTTAAAAGTATACAGGAAAACATTGATCATATTATAAAACTATACAATGCATATATTATTGGTTTTATTAACGGTATTATTGATTTCATAGCTAGTATAGTAGATGGTGTTGGTGGCTTGATAGGGTTACTCAATTATCAAAATCAAGTGGCAATCACCAAAGCCATTGATAAGTTTTTAGCCGAACTTAGTTGGGAGAAAATAGGAGAAATCATTTCTAAAAAACTCAGTAAATTATTTGCTTTTTTAATTGGTGGTGAAGCTTACAAGAATGCTTATGAATTTGGACTATTCATTCCAAAGATATTTGAAATTGCTTTAGAAATTATTGGATTTGCTAAAGGAGTGGGAAGAATTGTTAAAAATTTCACGAAAACAAAAGAGTTTATAAATAACAAACTTGATGAAGTAACTGAAAAAATAAAAGTTCCTTTTTTTGATAAAAAATCAATAGAATCATTAAATAAAAAAGGAATAGAAATTGAAGTAAAAACTACTATTGAGGTTGATCTAGATTTAAAAACAGGAGAATTACTTAATGAAAATTTGATTATTGTAAAATCCTACAATCTAGAATTAAAGCGTTTTACAAACAAAAATGATGCTGAAAAATATTTAAATAAAATAAATAATAATGAAAATATTTTAAATACTGAGATAGCAAGAGCAAAAAACAAACAATATAGTAAAAGAAATAAATTTAGGAAGACCAACAAAAATCTTCAGAAAATTGAAGTTAAGCTACACAGTGCCAGAAAGCTTTATCAAAAGAAACGGGCTGGTCTTAATTACAGAAAAGTAAAAAACCATTGGTATAATGGGGAAATAGCAAAAAGAATTAAGAAATCAGAACTTTCGCTGGAAGAAGTAAAGGATTTAGATAAATTTAAAACAGGAAAAGCTAAAGGCACAAATATCGCAAAAAGTGAAATGGAAATCTGGTATAATGGTGAAAGAATATTTCATAGAGATGATTATATTGCAAGTGCCTCCAAGAAAGACCTCATTCCTGATAATAAAGGAATAGGCCAATCAACTGAAAAAGTTGATATAAAATTCATGAAAGATACTGACCCAAAAACAAAAATAGAAAATAGAAATAATGACTCAGAAATAAAAATCACCTCATTACAAGATGAAGATATTGCGCAAGTAGCTACTGAATTTGGATTAGACATCAAAGATTTAGATATTCGTTTTAAATATCTTACCACTTATGACCCTTGTAATATTTGTAAAAGAGATATCATCAGTAGAGCTATTATTTATCCTAAAGCTACTTTTGATGTAAAAAGACCTGTCTTTTTTGATGACGTATCTAAAAGAAGAATACCTGTCGCAGGTAATAATGATTACATTAAATTTATAAATCAAAACAACAAATAACTATGGAAATAACATTCATGCAAAAATTAGATGAATATCTAATTAAAAATGACATAAAAGATAGTTCTGGTATTTCGATAACTGAAATAGAAAATTTTGAACAAAAATTAAATATTCAATTTCCAAAGGCTTATAAAGAATATAGCCTATTAGCAGGTAAAGGATTTAGACCTATCTCAGTTTCTGGCCTTTCTATTGAATTGTTTTACTTAGAGGAATATTATGAATTAGCAAAAGCCAACTTAAAAGAATATAATATAGAGCATGTAATCAAAAAAGACTTCTGGATTATTGGAGAAATATATGGTTCTTTATACATCAACTTCATATTTTTTGATGAAGGAGATAATCCACCAGTGTATGGTTTGGACGTTGAAAATTATGAGGACGATCCGAAAGAAGCTTTTGGAAAAATAGCTGATAGCTTTTCTGAATATGTAGAACAAGCTATTGATGACTATGATCCTAAATATGATAAATAAACTTCAATAATATCAACTTGTAATCTTTGTAAAAAAGAGCTAAGTATATGATGAAAATTTTGTTAAATTTATTTTAGCACAAGGTGAAAATATAATTATGGAAACTATGTATATGAATAACCTTCAATTATGGAAGGAAAAATATAAAAGAGGACGAGGTTTAGAAATAGACAAAATTTCAGGAATTCAATCAAAGTATAGTATTAATTATCCTAAAGCCTATAAAGAGTTCTTATTTGTGTCAGGAGATTTCTGTAGAGCAATTCCCCAAAGTTTTGATTTTGATTATGAAGAAGAAAGACAACAACAAGCTCAAAAATTACTAAAAGAATTCAAGCTTAGTCACTTAATTAAAAAACCTTTTTGGGTGATTGCTACTGATGCGAACACATTTTATTATTTCCATTTAGATGAAGGTGACAATCCTCCTGTATATCGATTGGATTGTGAATATTATGAAGAATACCCTGATAAGTATTCATTTGGAAAAATTGCCGAAAGTTTCCAAGCTTGGATTGAAAAGGGTATTGAGTATTACGAAATGGATCCTGCTAATAAATAATATTCCTAAAACCGTCAAAATGAACTTGGCGGTTTTTTTTGTTAAAAGAACTACTTTTATTTCAAGAACGTTTTGGTGGGAACATGACTGTGGAAAGACCATTCTATTTTGACATAGAAGATAACGTAAAGAAAGTTGTTATTAACAATGGAACTTTTAATCAGATATAAATATGGAATTACAATATATGTACAACCTGAAAAAATGGAAAGACAGTAAAAAATGGAATGATACTGGTGTAGAAGAAAGCAAAATAACTCAAATGGAAAGTAAGTATGAAATTCTTTTTCCTTTAGCCTATAGAGAGTTTTTAATTTTTAGTGGCTTAAAAAGTGCTGCTATTGCCCCAGGACATATGTTTGAGTTTCTAGAAGAAAAACAAAAAGAAGCTCAAAAATTATTAAAAAACTTCAAGCTTAATCACTTAATTAAAAAACCATTTTGGGTAATTGCTACAGATGCCAATGCTTTTTGGTATTTTCATTTGGATGAAGGTGACAATCCACCGGTATATCGATTGGATTGTGAATATTATGAAGAATACCCTGATAAGTATTCATTTGGAAAAATAGCAGAAACTTTTCAAGCTTGGATTGAAAAAGGTATTGAGTATTACGAAATGGATCCTGCTAATAAATAATATTCCTAAAACCGTCAAAATGAACTTGGCGGTTTTTTTGTTAAACAAATACTAGTGTTATTTACTCTTCTTTTTCTTACCCAATGAAATCTTATAGTCATTTATGTTTCCTTTGACTTTTAAATTGAGATATCTTATTCTTTTGTTGGGATCTATTTCTACAATTTCATCTTCTTGTTCTTGATTAGTAATAGTATCTTTCTTGCGTCCAAATAATTTTTGCCAAGCAGCTTTTCTTACAGTTTTCCAAGGAATACGTAAATAATAATCGATATTTTGATTTTTATCATGTGTGCCAGACAATTCTATATGACCCAAAGTAGATTCAATTGTCATAGAAGGAATATGAATCTTCCCTTTCTTTATATCCAAACTGTTTTGTAAGGTGTCAAATCGAATGTTTCGCAGGTTTTTATTTCCCATATAATCTGAAAGTGCTAGCATTGGATCATAATTTTTTAATCTTCCATTTAATACTTTTACGTCCATTTCTATAGTAGATTGATCCAAATCTGGAACTAAGTCTGGGTATACTCTAATTTTACCTTTAATTCTAGAAGTGAGTTTTCCTTGTAAATTTTCTGAAACGAGATGATCTTGCCCAAAATTTTCGAATTTGAACAGTAATTTATCCAAATCAACATTAGTCATAACCAAATCTGGTTGCATATAAATGTGTTTTGGATCGCTGCCATTAAAATAGCCACTTAATTGAATATTTCCTCCTGCAGCATCCATATGTAATGTATCTATATAAATGTAATGGTTAGGCGTTGTTCTTAAATCTGCTTTAATTTTTTGAAGGTCTATTCTATGATAAATAAAATGAGCGATATCTACCTTAAATTGCATATCAGTAAATGGCAATTCATATAAATTAAAGGCTTCTGCGTGTGCTGTTACATCTGCAGTTTTTGAGTCAACAATCGCTGCTGGTTTTGGTGAATTTAACTCAAAATTAAAAAGTGCATCAAAGTCAATATAATTTGCTTTTAAATTGAGATAATTATCTCTTTTCTTTATTTGTTGATCTTCTCCTACATAATAATTTAAATCGAAATTAAAATTGGTAGTTCCTATTTCCCCATGAAAGTCTTTTATTACCACATGTTGATTTTCGTAATGGATATTTCCTTTAAAATCATGAAAGCGAAGCGGATGCAATTTCATTTTTGTATCTAATTTGTCTAGCGCCAGATCGATGGAATGCAAAGCAGAATCTTTATAATGCATACTAGAAGTAAAATGTAATGCCAAATCATCAAATTCTTCGTGCCTATATTCTTCTGGAACATAATTTTCTCCTTTATACGAGAAAATATCTTCTAATCGTAACTTCTTAGCCGTAAGATTGATATCTAAATTTACATCTCCATTAAGTTCAGGTTGCATCCAAAAGGCATAATCATGTATAAGTCCATCAAGATGAAAATCACTGTCATCTATAAATCCTGTAAAATCTACTAATTGTAAGTCTAAACTATCAATTAATACATCGGCATGAAAATCATGTAATTTATGCGGATAATGTTTCAAGTCTGCATATAAACTATCGATAAAAAATTCACCTTTCGGTAAATACTTAGATTCTGTAAAGTTTTTAGCAGAAGCTTTAAAAGATAATCCCAAGCTTAAATCTTTTATTTGTTCATCAAAACCAGTTTGAATCGTGTCCTGTTCTGAAAAATTAGTTAACTGGGCTATATCTAGATAATTAGAGGCAATATCTAAATGGACTTCTACTGGAATGTCAGTATGATGTACAATTGCAGGTAAGTCCGAAAGAAAGCCACTTACCGATAGATCTGAATTTCCCATCATTAGTTCAAACTGGTTTAGGGTGGCTTCTTTACCATTCATTACTAAATGTACATTCAAACTGTCCAAAGGAGCAGGAAGCTCTTTTGCAGCTAAACTTAAATCTTTTACAATTAATTCTGCAAAGTACGCTTGATTTAGTTTTTGTAATGCCTTTTCGGGTTTGTCAATATCAATAATATCATGAAAACTCATTTTTAACGAAACTTGCCCAGAAGCATTTTGTACCTGCTCTAATTCAAAAAAATCTGTAATAAAGTTAAGATTGAAGTTAGAGTCTATTTGCATATCAACTTCTGGAGATTTAAAGTTCTTGACAAATAGTGAACCTTTAAATTTTCCTTTCTCCAAAGACGCTGTCATATCGGTGAGCGAAAACTCCATGGTGTCGGTATCTCTGTTGGCTCCATTGGAAAAATGTCCTTTGAAGCCCATATTATCAATTTTTTTACCTTTGGCAGGATTTTCTAAAAAGGCTTCTCCAGCTCCAAATTCAGCATTAATAGCAGGTCTATTTCCTTTGTTTGAAGCTCCTTTGATAGTCGCATTAAAATAGATATCACCAGAGTTGTTATATTTCTCTAAGAAGGGAATCATATCTGACGGAGCAAAAGCAATAAGCATATCGAAATTGGGCTTTGCTCCTTTTATATAAAGATCAAGGTTTACATCATTTTTTGTATCTATGGAGCCTTTTAACTCAAAATCGGCATTTTCCATTTTAACACCAGAAGGTTTTATGTCAAGAATTCCTGTGTGTTCGTTAAAGACAACATCTGTATGAATTTCGAAATGCTTTTTTTTCATAAAATCAGGAACAATAGCTTCTGTGATCACATTTAATTCAAAATCTGTATCTAGATGTCCAGCGATGATACTGTCTTTTCGGCTAAAACCACCTGTGCCAGCATATATAAACTTTTCTACATCTGTATTAGTGGCTTCATCTAAAGTATGAATATCTAAATTTTTAAATTTAATTTTTTTTAGATGAATATTAATAGCAGGTGTTTCTGTTTCATCAGTACTAGCTAAAGAGTTTTGTATATTAGTAGTATTATTTTCATGAATAACAAGATTAAAAACACCTTCTTCTATAATTAAAGACTGAATATCATAATTTCCTTCTACAATATCCCATAGGTTAAAGCCTATGTATATATCTTTTACATCCATTATAATGGGAGCATTGTCTTCTTTTGTTTCAAAGATGTGTACATCGTAAACTTTTATAGAGATATATGGGAAATTGTCAAAAATGGATAATTCACTTTCGCCAACGCTAATAAGTCCTTTGTGTTCTTTGTTTAGTTTTGCGATCTCATCTTTAATGATTTCAGATTGATTACTCTGAATATAAAATATTAGCCCTCCAATCAATATAATTGGAACTAAGATTAGTGCTAATAAAATTTTTTTCCAGAATTTTTTAATCTTCAAAGCAGATGTCTTTTAGGGTTAGAAAAAGTGTTAGTCATTAAAAGTAACGAATTAGCATGGAAAAACCTTATTTTAGAATATGATTTAGTTTTTGAATCAACCGTATTTATTGATTAGATGTTTTATAATTGTTTCTTTTTTATGCATGAGTCTGCTATGTTGATTTATGAAAAATAAGTATTTATGACTTCAATTTTAAAATTTAATTTATAATTACTGCCAACACATGTTTACACGAAACTTGTATTATTTTACCCCTTTTTTCGTATATAGAATATCAGAGATAATACGAATTTCGAGATTTTCTTTTTATGAGATAAGTTTTTAAACAATATATTTTCATTATAAATATGACTTTAAAAAATAAGTCAAGAAATCAACCATTAAAATGACAAATGAAAAAATGAATGCTTCTAATACTTTAAAGGAGAAATTGATTCAGTATATAAAGGAGATGGGGAATGAAAATATTATTTTGAAACGTAACGATTATTTAATAAAAGAAGGGTTTATTGAAGACAATATGTATATAGTCCAAAATGGAACTCTTAGGATTTTTGTGCGAAATGAATCTGAAGAAATTACATTAAGACTCGGCTATAAAGGTTCATGGATGACATCCTTTCCTTCTTTTTTAAATAATCAACCTTCATTGTTTAATATTCAGGCATTAAAACAATGTACATTATTAAAAATAATGAAAAAAGACTTTTACACATTTATTGAATCTTCAAAGGAAAATCAAATACTTTGGACTAAAATGTTAGAAGAATTTGCAATTCAACAATTAGAGAGAGAATTAGATATATCTATACGAACGCCTTTGGAAAGGTACAATAGATTATTGAAAAGAAGTCCTTGGGTCTTTCAAGAGATTCCTAATAAATATTTAGCATCCTATTTAAGAATGAGGCCTGAGACATTGAGTAGATTGAAAAAACGTTGATTTCAATCAATGTTATTCAATCAGAAATGCCAGAATTTTGATTTCATAAAAATAAAAATTAATAGAAATGAAATCAGAACAAAATTATTCATTTGATAATAAGACTTTAGTCAATCGTAGTTTCCAAAGTTTTACCATAAAAATAGATAAAGGAGTAGCATTTATTACTTTTGATTATGGTGAAACTAATATCTTAGATTTAACTTCTGTTACCGAACTTGTTGAATTAGCAAACATTCTTGAGGTAAATAAATCTATAAAAGTAATTGTTTTTCAAAGTGCTAACCCAGATTATTTTCTCTCTCATGCAGATTTTAAATTGCTTCAAAATTTTAGAGATCAAGGAGCTTATGATGGAGAAGAAATGCCATTATATTCTGCTTTATTAGAAAAATTCAGAAAAATGCCCAAAGCTACAATTGCAAAAATTCAAGGTAGAGCCAGAGGAGGAGGAGCCGAATTTGCTATGGCAATGGATATGAGTTTTGGAGCTGCAAATTCAGCATTACTTTCTCAAATGGAGATTATAATGGGAATTCTACCAGGAGGCGGAGCAGCTCAATATTTAGCTAGAAAAGTAGGGAGGTCAAGAGCAATGGAAATATGTTTAGGAGGTGAAGACTTTAAAGCTATAGATGCTGAAAAATATGGTTATATCAATAGAGCAATACCGGATGATGAAATAGATTTTTTTGTAGACGATCTTGCTTATAGAATTGCTAGTTACCCAATAGAAGCTATAGCTCATAACAAAGCAACAGTAAACTTATTTGAAAGTGGTAGAGAACAAGAATTTATAACATCTAACAAATGGTTCTCTAAGCTCGTTAAATCCTCGGAATTTGATAATAGAGTTGATAAGTTTTTCTCTCAGGGTGGACAAACAAGAAATGGTGAATTATCTAATTGGAAAGAGTGGGCAGAAAAATTAAAATAGTTTCCTCTTTCTTAATCTACATTATTTTTTTTAAAACTAAAACACATCAGTTTTGCAAATCAGAAATTAACATAACATAAATAATATAATTATGAAGAACTTAATGTTTAATACAAATGATGATTGGGCAGGTTTTATTGCACGAATAACACTTGGTATTGTTTTGTTTCCTCATGGAGCACAAAAAATGTTAGGAATGTTCGGAGGACAAGGTTTTAGCGAAACAATGAACGTATTTACAACACATATGGAACTACCTTGGATCGTTGCTTTTTCTACTATTTGTATAGAATTTTTTGGTTCAATAGCTTTAATAGTAGGTTTTGCTAGCAGAGTATGGGCAATTGCTTTTATATTTCTTTTTTTAGGGATAATATTTACAGTTCATATTAACCATGGCTTTTTTATGAACTGGCTTGGAAACCAAGAAGGAGAAGGATATGAATATGCACTACTAATAATTGGAATTTCATTTGTTGTATTCATTAATGGAAGTGGTAAAAAATCATTAGATAAACTGATTAACAGTAAAATAGACTTTAGTGTTTTTAAGTAGAACTTATGTGAATTTTTCAACCTTAATCTTTATTATATGATATTTTTTAAATCTCTCTCTAGCACTAAGAAAAAGATATTTATAGTCTTAATATTAGTCATTTTTGGATTAAATCAAATGTATAGCCAGAATGCTTGGGAATATACAGGAATTCCATATACAGATTGGGATTATGATCCATTTAAAATTGAATTGGAAACACCAACAGAATGGCCAAGTACGCCAAAGCAAAATTACTACTATGTAGATCCAGATAACCCAAATGCAACAGATGTTATTGAGCAAGGAGAGTTAACAGGTGTGTATGGACGATTTGGCTATCCGGATAAACCTAGAGCTACAATTCCAAGTCAAGGATGGATTAACGATTCTTTTACTCCGGGAACTGTTATTTGGTTAAAAGGAGGTGTATATACACCTAGTAACTTCTATAGTACATGGTCTCCTCAATTTCAAGGTACATCAAGTCAACCAATATGGTTATATGGAGACCCTAGCGATAAACCAGTATTTTCAGGAGTATTTTTAGGGATGTTTAATAGCAGTCACATTATTGTTGATAATTTACAATGGATAGGAGGTAATCAACAAAATGGCGTTCTCTCACTTACTAGAGATAGACCTTTTTCGTCACATCATATCACTTTAAGGAACCTAAGATTCGAAAACCTCAATTACGTAGCTGGTGGAGGCGCAATTGTAGGCATAAATTCTAATACTGCTGAAAATGCGGAACTTCATGATGTTGTAGCCTATAGAAATGTATTCAAAAATTGCGGAGGAGGTTTTGATTGGTTGTCAAGAGATAATGATCATCATGCATATAAAGTAAATGGAAATATAGGAGGAAATGAAACTTATAGAGTATGGATAATAGATAACAATGCAATCAAAGGAGATAGTACAGATTCTGTAGATGGATTATTTAAAAGTCTTTCAGGAAATTTAGTACAAGTAGGAGATCAAATAGCATCTTCTGGAGGAAACCATCACGTTTTTGTTGGTGGAAACTATCAAGAATTTGCAAGGCAGGCTTTAGGATGGACAAAACGAGCGACTGATGTTATATTTTCAGGAAACTATTGTACAGAAACGTACGCGTTAGCAGGTGGTAATGGACAATGTTATGGACATTCGTACGATTTAGGAGATTATAATTGGTGGATAAATAATATCGGAACCAAATCTTCATCCGGCTGGATGCATACAG
Organism: uncultured Kordia sp.; assembly: GCF_947496985.1. GTDB lineage: Bacteria > Bacteroidota > Bacteroidia > Flavobacteriales > Flavobacteriaceae > Kordia. The sequence continues at coordinate 140,968 of NZ_CANMEZ010000012.1, read as the reverse complement.
CAAATGATCCAATGACAGGACCATTATTTGTCATAGGGAATTTATTTTACGATAATAGGAATAACGAAAGCAATGACAATTGGAGATTATGCTCAGGTGTTACCTTATTTAGTCAATGGGGCGAACACTATTTTGTAAACAATGTGTTTGATAATAATTGCCATGGAATTTGGGCAAAAACAAATCGTCACAACAATCAAGCAAAACTTCACATTTATAATAACATATTTTCCAATATATCAGCTAATATCGACGGAACGTCTAAATCAATTACACTTGATGCTTCTAACGGAATATCAGTCTTTATAGAAAATAATTTATTTGATGCGTATACAGGAGAAGTGTCAATAGGGAATAATGTATATCAAACGTTGACTAATCTTAATACTCAAAATTGGGCTTCAAATAACATATCAGGTGATCCTTTATATGAAAATGTAGCTAATAATGAATATAATATTAATGAAAATTCACCAGCAATAGATTCTGGTACGCAAAACTATACTAGTGGAATGCTAGATGTTTATCAGCAATATTTAGATCGTTATACCAATGATATTTATTATCCAGGAAATCCTTCTGATTATTGGCCAAAAGATTACTTAAATAATAATAGATTCAATGGAACCATTGATATTGGAGCTCATGAATATAAAGATAATACGCTTGGTATAATAGAAATTGATGGTGAGGAAATACCAACAATGGTGCTGACTCCAAACCCTACAAAAGGAAATATTACCATAGCGTTATCTAATCAGGAAAAAGTAGTAAACGTAGCTATATATACGTTACTAGGACAAGAGGTTCAAAATAAGTATAATACCACTAAGCAAATTAATATATCTGAACTAGAACCTGGAGTATATATTATCATGATTACTTCAGATAACGGTAAAAAGATTTCAAAAAGAATTATTAAAGAGTAATAGTCAGAGAGCATAATACTTAGCTGCTTTAAGTCTAAATGCATATAATTTAGTCAAACCTATTTCTGTTAAAAAATATATAAAAGTGATCATTCTAAAAATGTTTTTTTAACTTTATAGACGACCAGTCTAATATGTAAAATAGTGATATTTATTAATACACTGAAAATAGAGAATATTTTAAAGGTTTTTGAATAATACATTTTAATTCATAATCAATGAGAAGAGGAAGTTTTATAGATAACTATTTCCTAATTAAATTAAACACGATGCAAAAAAACAATAACATTAAAATTAGTAAACTATTCTTTTTTATAATGATTCCTTTACAATTGATAACAGCACAAACAGTTTCTAATACTACGGGAATTAATCTTTTTAAAGGTAAATATTTAATTAGTGTATCAGATGCAGATATGGTAGCATCCGCATATACAAATGGTAAACTTGGCGCTAGAGAGGGAACAGATATGATGTCTATAATAGACTTAAAAGTAAGCCTGAATAAAGCTAGCGCAATAGAAGTACCTGCAAGTAACTCTGTAGGCGGACCACCTGCGGTTTTAGCAGTTGATAAATCAGGAACGTATGCATATATAATTGAAACATTTACTCCAAGACCAAAAACAAATAACAAAGAACATATGTTTAGCGACTTGGATTTAGGACAAATATTAACCGTATACAATATAAAAAATAAGAAAGCTCCTAAACTCGTAGGAAAGCAAAAAATTGAAAAAAGACCAGTATCTATTGATATAAGTCCTGATGGAAATTGGCTTCTCATAAGTTATTACACTTCACCAGAAAACAAAAAACACCTCGGAGTTTATAAAGTAGAAAAAGGCAAAATTGTAGAAACTTATTTTCCAGAAATACCAAAATGGAAGCTTACAGATAAACTAATATATGCATCATGGCATCCAGACGGAAAAACAATATCATTAATAAATAATGCGAAAGCAGAAGTTTCCTTTTTTAAGATAGATCTTGAAAAAAAAGTAATCACAAAATGGGGAAATACAGTTTCAGTGGGTAAATTTCCAATGATTGGGAGATTTACTAAAGAAGGAAAACATTTTTTAGTAAATAATACATTTTGGGGGAAAGATGTTCAGGGAACATGGAATTCAGCTCCAAAAGGAACCATAGGAAATATAAGTTTAGCTGTAGAAGGAGAAGAAAATATAAGACATGAGCTTTCTTCACAAGTAATGGTTGGAGTTAGCCCAGAAGGCTTTGCGGTTTCTCCCGAAGGAGATTTTGTCATATCTGCAAACATGGAAAGAAGTTGGTTGCCATATAATGATTCGAGACAAGGTTGGTTTAGTTCTTTATCACTAATAAAGAGAAACCCCAAAACAGGCGCTATGCGTGTAATACATACAATTCCATTTGAAGGTATTTTACCAGAATCTCTTGTGTTTGATACAACAGGGCGAAATATAGCTGTAACAACATTTGATCATTATGATAATAATATAGAAGGAGGCGCAATAGACTTTTTTAAAATTATATCAGATCCTTTAAATTCAGAGGAAAAAATGATCATGCAAACACGAAATAGTATTCCTGTTACCCGAGGACCACATACAATGATTTTAATAGATTAATGATAGCCCATCAGGTTTTAGAAAAACTAGATTCATATTTTTAAATTTATATAAAAACCCTTTATAGAATTTGAACAGACAAAATTACTCTAAATACGATTTCATATTAAAAAATATAAATCGACATGTAAAATTAAATCGTTCAGAAATTGATTTTTTTTGTTCTATTTTAGAATTTAAAACTTACAAAAAGAAAGAACTTATTCTAATGCCAAATAAAATAGCTGATTATGAAATATTTATCAATAGTGGTTGTGTAAAGTGTTATACTATAGATAATAAAGGAGTTGAGCATATTTCGTTATTTGCTATAGAAGGCTGGTGGACAGGAGATTTATATAGTTACATATCTGATAAACCTGCAACATTCTTTATAGAAACTATAGAGGATAGTGAAATCATTACCATTTCTAAACAGCAAAAAGAAATATTATATAAAAAAGTACTAAAATTTGAGCGTTTTTTTAGAACCTTATATCAAAATTCATTAGCAAGTCATATAAGAAGAATTAATCAAAATATTTCATTCTCAGCGGAGGAGAAGTATTTAAATTTTAAAAAAAATAATCCAGCGATAGAAAAAAGAGTTTCTCAAAAAAACTTAGCATCATATTTAGGAGTAACTCCTGAATTTTTAAGCCTACTAAAAAAGAGATTATCTAATAAATCTTAAACAAAAAGAAGTTTTATTAGATTTAATTATTTACAATAGTGCGTTTATTTTATAGAAACTAAATTAATCGATAGGAATATAGAGGTTTTTACTTTTTGGTTTAATATCTTTGCCCGCGCAAACTATCAAATGGTTAAGCATTTAACAAATATAAATTGGATTGAAAAAGCGAAAACTTACTCTTAAAATGTAGTAGATCGAATCCAATTTTAGTTACTCAGTAAAGACTTCACAGAAATGTGGAGCTTTTTTTATTTTAATAGTATAAAAGTAATCTGTACACCGATATGACTGATGAAAATATAGTAAAAGTTAATGAAGCAATAGCTCAGTATTTTGAAGCAAATACGACTATTGATTGGATTCCCGTAAAAACAATTATGCCTGCATTAGTAGAAGCAGGTGTATTTGTAAAAGATGTAAAAAAAGGATTTCCATTACGTAAAGTACTTCGAAAGTTAGACAAGCAATCGCAGCTTGATAAAATCCCGTCAGTACATGCCGAAAGAAGAGCAGAAAACACGTATTGGTATTTAGTAAGAGAAGGCAAAACTTATACACCAAAAGAAGAAATTCCTGAAATCAGTAAAAAGGAACAACGCAAGCTAGCTATCAAAAATAGTGATGAAAATTACTTATTAGATATGTGTGATGAATTATTAGACCAAAAAGCATCAAGAAAACATACATTTGACACTTTAGTTGGAAATCTTCATAAAAGAGGAAAAGGACGTACAAAACTACCTTTAGATGCCTATTACAAAGATCTAAAGCTTGTGATTGAGTTTTTTCAAAAAGAGAAAAATTTTGAAGACTTAGATGAAAAAGAACAAGCACGTATTACACAAATAAAATACTATGACGAACTTAAAAAAGAAGCAGTTCTCAATAAAAAGTTTCGTTATATGAAAATCAATTATGCTCAATTTGAATGTAACGAAAACGGAAAATTGATCCGAAATACAGAAAATGACACGATAGTTTTAAAGAACATACTAAAAGATTTCTTAGAAGACTAAGAACAAACAAGTACAAAATACATGAAACCTTCTTGACTTTTAAGAAGGTTTTTTTATGCTTTAAAAACAAACTTTTCACTACTCTATTTTAAATAAATACGACTGCAAACACTTTCAATCGCTTACTTTCTTAAGTACTTTTAAACAATATCTAATTTCAAAAGCATCACCAAAATTTTAGACAGCTCCATATAATTACTTTGGATATTGTAATAAAAAGTTTCTTCTAAAGTGGTTTAGGAGCTGTTATTTTACAATGCTTACTAAATGTTAATTATGGTTTTCCCGTACACATATAAAAAGTAAATGTTATAATTTTTGAACATAACCAAAAACTCAGACCATGTTAAAAACGATTTTAAATGTAAAAGGAGCACAAGAACTTAACAAAAAAGAACAAGGAAACATCAATGGAGGAATCAGATTTCCTATAGGATGTGTTCATAGGTCAGACTGCTTCTTTATTGACAGAGCATCAAGATGTGTAAATCGAATTTGTGTTTTCTTGTAAAATAACTCCAAAATAACACATAACTTCTAAAACAAACTTCGGTTTGTTTTTTTATGTCTAAACAGTAGCAAATACTTATTTTCAAAAAACACTAAAGATTTTCTTTTTCAAGATATTTGTATAATTAGATGGTCAAAATTATAACTTACTCATGCAATACCAAAAAAGGAATATCCGTATGATAGCTTATTTTTTCTACTTTGGTATGGAATAAAATCTGTTGGAAATAATTCAAGTTTTTAGCAACCATGACCATCAAGTCAATATTACTTTTCTCTGTAAAATTTTGAATAGCTTCTTCTACCTTTGTATTGGTTAAAAAATGATACGTATGTTTATAATTGTCAAAAAAATCTTCCAGCAATTCTTTATTTGCTTGTTGATTGGTGTTTAATTGTTCATTCCTTTTTGCAAAATACGGAATGCGTAAAGAAGAGTTTGTACGATCTAAAATGTCTAAAATAGGCGCCAATGTTTGCATGTTATATGACAGAATAAAATCGGTTGGAAATGCAATTTCATGAATCGCTTGATACGTTGCATTTTCAGGAATGACTAAAGTTTTACACTTTACTTTCGTAATAACGGCACCAGTATTGCTTCCTGTGATATGCGTTTTTAAACCAGAAGCACCTTTTGTTCCCATCACAATCATGTCAATCTTTTTATCTGCTACATGATTTCGAATCGATTCAATAAAGAAATTATGATCGGTAAGTGTATAAAAATGGTGTTTATCATTTATAGGAAGTGTGGTTTTAATTCGATTTAGAACACGATGTAATTCTTTCTTTGCAGGTTTTACATATACATCTTCAATAACAGTCAACCTAGGTGTGTATTGAGTTTCTTCATCAATAAGGTTACTAATTCTATTGACATTCAATAGGTAAAAATTACAATCATATTCTTGTAAAAACTGTAATCCGTACGCAATAGCGTTCCATGAATTTTCTGAAAAGTCTGTTGGTAATAATATATTTTTCATCTAGATGACACTTTAGTAGCAAATCTAAATGGAAGAAGTAAATTAAAACATGATATCCGTCATATTTCAAAAAAACGAAGAAAAATCAACAAATCTGTTGCAGTTTTTTAAGGTCTACAATTTTAATATTTCGTCCTTCAATCTCTATCAAACCTTGTTTTTTAAAGCTCGACATAGTTCTGATTAACGTTTCTGTGGCAATTCCAGCAACACTTGCCAAATCGTTTCTAGAAATCTTAATTGGATCATTCGGTTTTCTGTTCAATTTTTCAGCAAACTTTAAAATAGTAGTAGCTGTTTTTTTATACACAGAACTATATGCCATTTGCAACAATTGATCTTTTACAATAGACAAGTTATCCGTCAATAACTGAATCAATTCAAGTGTAACTTTATGGTTTTTATTCAATACATTTTTCAATTCATTTTTAGACAAACCAACAATTTCTACTTCTTTAATAGCGGTTGCGGTTTCCTGATATGCCATATTTTGCGTAAATGAAGTATAACCAAACAAATCATCTTCTTTATGCAAAGCAGTTGTTAATTCCTTTCCTTGTTCATCTAATTTATGGCACTTTACAACACCTTTTAAAATCAGGTAAATGAAGTTAGAATTTTGCCCTTCTTCATAAATAACATCATCTTTTTTAAATGTATAAATAGCTCCATTATCATCAAAGAAATTCTTCAAATCGTTCAGCGTTCGTATTTCGCTAGTATCTTCACCATGAACCTGGTTTTGATACTTTTCGCGTTCTTCTTTTAAAATCAATGCTTTCGCGATACGACTCTCAATTGCGCTGATCAATTCGTCTTCTGAAAAAGGTTTCGTAATATAATCATCGGCACCTAAATCCATTCCTTTACGAACATCTTGACGCTCCGTTTTTGCAGATAAAAAGATAAACGGAATATACTTGGTCGTTTCCTGTTTTGATAAAAACGCTAAAACACCATAACCATCCAATTCTGGCATCATAATATCACACACAATGACGTCCGGTAATAAAATTTGTGCAACTTCAACTCCTATTTTTCCATTCTTTGCAGTCGTTACATCATACTCGGCGAGTTCTAATAACTCAGCAGTATTTTCGCGTAAAACGGCATCATCTTCTATCAATAATACTTTTTTCATAATTCAGCTTTATTAGGAATTGTAATAGTAAAAATAGTGCCTTCGTTTTCAACACTTTCAAAAGCAATAGTGCCATGCAAATGTTCTAAATGATCTTTCACAATATTTAATCCGATACCAGTTCCTTGTGTTAACAAGGCGTTTTCAGCTCTAAAATAACGATTAAAAATATTCTTCTGATCCTTCTCAGGAATTCCAATTCCATTATCTTTTACTTGAAATGTCGTCGTTGTTGTATCTTGTGTAATAATAATGTCAATAATCGTATTTTCGGAAGAATATTTAATCGCATTGTGTACCAAATTAGACAAAGCTAATTCCATAATTTTTTCATCTTGATACAGTGAAAAACCATCAATATTTTCAGGATAATTAATCTGTTGCCCATCTTTCAATAACATATTAGCGTTGTACACAACTTCATTCACAACCTTACTCACCTTAAACGTAGCAAACTTATAACTAACCTTTCCTTTTTGTAGTTTTTCTATCGAAAGAAAATCATTCAAAATATTATTTAAGTAGTGTACTTTATCGGTAATCGTTTTAATATGCTTATCACGTTTTTGTTGTTGCTCGGTAAGTTTATATTTACTCAACAACATCGTAGAAGTCAAAATTCCACTCAAAGGTGTTTTAAACTCATGCGAAACCAATGACAAAAACTTTGTTTTCAATTCGTTGAGTTCTTGTTCTCTTTTTAATGCTGTTTTTGCTTCTTCTTCTGCTTCTACACGTTTGGCATTTTCTACTTCTAGTTGTTGAATAGTTTCGCTTAATTCTTGGGTTCTCAACAATACTTTCTTCTCCAACTCAGCATTTAACTCTTGAATTTTCTGTTCTTGCTCTTTTCGAATAGAAATATCAATTACCAATGCCATTACGTAATTCTTCCCATATATGGAGAAAGGATTCAGTCCAGCTTCCACAGGAAAAATACTTCCATCTTTATGTGCACCATGTACATCGCGCCCATGTCCCATTTTGCGTTGTTGCTTCGCTTTCATAAAATTATTAAAATGCGAATCATGTCCAGCACGATAATTTTTAGGAATCAATAGGTTTAAATGCTGTTTAATAAGTTCATCTTTGGTATAACCAAACATTTTTTGCGCAGACGCATTTACTTCAACGACTTTTTGTTCTTCATCAACAATAATAACGCCCTCAGAAACAGAGCCTAAAAGCACATTAAAAATATCTTGATCTTGTTGAAACATAGTATCTATTTGGAAGTCCTAAAATTAGGAAAAAAACGGCGAATAATTGTACGGGTTTCACAGATCATTCATAAAAATGAATACGAATTATTTTAAATTTTTGTTAATGAAATCTAGTTAATTTCTATAATTTTGAATGACTGATAAAAAATACATCATCATGAAAATTGGTTTGGCACTTTCAGGAGGTGGAAGCAAAGGAGTTGCACACATTGGAGCTATTAAAGCATTGGAAGAATATGGTATTGTATCCACACATATCGCAGGTTCAAGCGCAGGTGCTATTGTTGGTGCGTTGTACGCGTATGGCTATTCTTGGGAAACCATGCTTCGCTTTTTTAAAAGTGTGAAACTTTTGAATTTTACAAAATTTGCATTGGGAAAACCAGGTTTTTTAGATGCAGAAAAATACTATTCAGAGTTTAAAACATATTTTAGGAAAGATAATTTTGAAGGACTTCAAAAAGAACTGACAATTACAGCTACTGATGTTTTAAATGGAAAACTTACTATATTTCAAGAAGGAGAATTAATAAAACCAATACTAGCTTCGGCGGCATTTCCAGGGGTTTTCACGCCTGTTCAGGTAGGAAATCATTATTATATTGATGGTGGTGTGTTGGATAATTTCCCTGTAACATATCTCACAGAAACATGCGATGTTATCATAGGAATTCACGTAAGTGGATATGATGTACTTGAAATTAAAGATTTAAAAAGTACATATGGAGTTGTAGAACGTGCATTTATGTTTAAATCAGTACAAGAAGACTATGCAAAATTTAAACATTGTGATATTGCTATCGCTCCGCAAGAATTAAATAAATACGGAACATTTGATAGAGGTAATTTAGATAAGATATTCAAAATTGGTTATGACGCAACGAAAGAAATACTAACAAAAAGTGAACTTGTACAAGCAAAATTTCAAAAATAACATACAAACTAACTAAGATGATTCCTGAACATATTTTAAATCGAAAAGGCGCAAGAAGCTTAAAAGATATCAAGCCAGAAGTAATTGAATATCTTAATAAAGGCTTGGTAGAAACCAAAAACCTGATGGAATGGCTTGCAACGGATCAATTGAGTTTGTTACAATTAGTTTTAAAAGATCTTGGTAAAGAAGCGTGGTTTGTAGATGCAGAAGTTGCAGTAAATGCACAAAAAAAGCCAACAGCCAATAGTAATACTAAAATAATAGGAGAAGTTCTTGGTGTTTTAACCCAAAACAAAGAAGTATATGATTATTTAAAAAAACACACTTCTGATTTGGTACGTTGCTGGGCATGTTGGGCAGAAAGTACACATCATGATGATTTAACAAGCTTACTGAAAGCCATGAAGCCATATGCCGCTGACACACACTTTGGTGTCCGTGAAGTTGTCATATTTGCAAGTAAAGAACGCATGATAGAAGAGTTGGATACAGCGATCAAAATTTTAACTACTTGGACAAAAGACAAGGATGAAAACATTCGTCGTTATGCCGTAGAAGCTTTACGACCTGTTGGTGTATGGACAAAGAAAATTGCGGCTTTTCAAGAAGATCCAGCAAAAGGACTATCTATTATAGAACCGTTGAAATCTGATACATCAAAATACGTGAGAGATTCTGTTGGAAACTGGCTAAATGATGCAAGTAAATCACAACCAATTTGGGTACAAACTATTTGTAATAATTGGTCGCAAAAATCAACTACAAAAGAAACAACTTACATTATTAAAAAAGGATTGCGAACTATTAATAAGTAACCAAATTTTAATAGTTTATAAGCTGTGTCTCTTATGCTATAGTTTCTTTAAATCTTAAATTTTACGCCAGTTCTTAAATAAATTTTTGCTTTACTTTCAAATGAAAAAATAGTCTCTCTTTGTTCATTTCTTAATTCATTATCAATAGAAAAAATATAAGCTGCACGCGCATAAAACTGTAATTGTTCGGTAAAATGATATTCATACTGAAGCCCTGATAACAGTAATGACATATTAATGCTTTTAGCAGCTTCTCCTGCAATAACAGGAACATCACGTTGTAAATTTGATGTAAAACCATCTAATTGTGCATAGGCTTTTAAACGATGTTTGTCAGAAATAAAATATTGCACATTTGTCTTCGGAACACCTAAACTCATAGACCAGTTTGGAGCAAATTTTTTGTAATATGTAATATATGGTAATGGAAAATTGAATCCAGAATTTCCAGAATAATATACACCTAAAATCCACTTTTGTCGTTTTCCATAATGCATTTCACCTTGTTTGATAAAAATAAGGTCTCCAGAAATAATAACATCTTCTAAGCTCAATGCATTTGCAGCTAAGTTGGTACTAAAACCTGGTCGGAAACGAAGTCCCAAACGCCAATCATTTTTAAGAGGTATTGTATATCCAATACTAAAATCGAGTAATTGAAAATCATTTAAATCTCTTGTGTTAAAAGAAAAGTCAACATCTGATTTTAGATGAATATTACTATAATCCATTCCTAAAAACAAATAGGTTCCTTCTTTTTGTAGTTTAATAGGATAATTAAACAATGCACGCATACGGGTAAACTCCACATCAGATTTTGCGTTAGGAATATAAGTATAATCCACACGTGCCAAATCGCTCAACTGTCCATACATAGAAGTTGAACAGCACAAAACACATATAAAAAAGAAGCGTGTAAAAAAAGACATTCAGTTAAGTTGAATTTTGTTTGAAAGATACAGGAATTAAGTACAGAAAATCTGAATTTTTAATATTTTTTCAGGAAATAGAAGAAGTCAAAATGACTTCAATAAGAATAGTGAGTTCATTGATGCTATAAAAGCTTTTTAGTTAAAGAAATTTGTCCAGTATGATAATGTGTGTGTCCAATAATTAAGATTTTATCATGTTTCCGGATGCTTCAATAACTCCTAAAGCAGCAGCTTCACCTGCTAACATAGCGGCATTTAAAGAACCATTTAATTGTACATCGCTCGCTAAAAATAGTTGAGTTGTCAAGCGTGTTTCAGAAGGTGACATTGTATATTGAAGTTGCTGTAAATTTGGCAATGCTTTTGGAATTTCATAGTGTTTTAAAAATGTACATGAATCAATTCCGCAATGTTGTAGCAACTCTTCTTTTACTTTTTTAATCAAGAAACTTTCTGCCAAATTATGATCAATAACTACAGTAACAGATAATAATTCTTTGTTTCCAGTAGAAGAAGTAGCCAAACTATTATGATAAAAAATATTATTGATCAAACTGTTTTCTGCAGGAATTAAACCAATTAACGGTTTCGAAATAACACGTTTAGAAACTTCAAAATATAACGTATCACATGATTTCCAATCGATACTTTGCGACTTTAAATTGGAAATTAATTTACTAGCTTCCGTAGCAACAATGGTAAAATGACTTTCTAATACATCATCATTAGCTAGTGTTATTTTTCCATCTTCGACTTTAGAAACTTTCGTATTGTAATGTAATGTAGTTTGCTTTAAATTAGCAACTAATTGTTTCGGAATAGCTTCAATTCCAGCTTTTGGAAGTGCCGCAAATCCTTCTCCAAACATCTTATAAACAAATTCAAACATTCTATTGGAAGTATCGAGTTTTGATTCTAGAAAAATGCCACTAAAAAAAGGTTTAAAAAATTGTGTAATCATTTCATTGGAAAAACCTAGTTGTTGCAAGTGTGTTAAGGTTGAAGTTTCTGGTTGTTCAAAAATTTCAGTAATAGATTTTTTCTTTAAAGACTTATTTAATTTTAAAATTTTCTGTTTATCAGAAAAACTTCCAATTCCAGAAAAAAGTGTTGGAAATAGTAGTGAAAATTTACGTAATGGATCACCAATTGTTTTTGACTTGCCATTCCTAAAAATAGTAGCTCCAGGTGAAAATTCTTGTAATTCTAAGGTATTATAATCTAAATATTTTTGTGCAGCAGGATACGCCGTTAGCAACACTTGAAAACCATGGTCAAGTTGATAACCATGAACAATATCTGTCTTAACGCGTCCGCCAGCTCTATCGGTAGCTTCAATAATATGTGGCTGGAAACCATGGCTTTCTAGCACATGTGCGGCTATCAATCCGCTAATTCCAGCTCCTATAATGTAAATTTTGTATGCTTCTTTTTTCATTACAACCTTCTCAAAAATTTAATGTAAAAATACAACAAAAATGATCGTAGTATGATCATTTTTCAGGATATGCTTTTAAATTATAGCAACCCCAAATTACGAATATGATTTCTAAAATAGTTCCAACTGTAAAAGCAATCGAAGGAATTCCGTCAACAGCAATACTCCACAAACGACCTATGGCCAATCCGCCCATGAAAAAAACAACAGAATATGTAGCAGCTCGCCAGTGATTTTGGAAATACAAACTATACGTCCAGTAGATTCCTAAGGCAAAATAAGAGCCCATCATAGCTCTAAAAACATGATTTAAATCGGTAGTTTCAACATTGAAATCAAAAAATAAAGGTAAAAAAATATTTGGGTATAAGCCATAGGTAGCTCCAACGACCAGTACAGCACCTGTAGATAATGCTAAGTGTAAGTTTTTATGTAGATATTTCAAAATTGGGACTCGGTTATTGAATGCTTTCTAAATTTAGTTAAAAAAATCTTAAAATTGAGATTTATACGCTATGAATTATTGTCAAAAAAGTATATTTTAGAATGATAAGAAATTCGATTTCAATTATTATTGATTGCTTTTTATAATTTTTTTTTAAAATAAAAATACCTCTGACATCATCTGTCAAAGACGCAAATACTTTTGTGGTATTGTTAACTCTTAAAAATACAACAACATGAAAAATGCAATTAATTGGTTTGAAATTCCAGTGACAGATTACGAAAGAGCAAAAAAATTCTACTCTGAAGTTTTAGGGGAAGAAATTAAAGATCATCATATGGATAATATGAAATATGGTATTTTTCCATACGATATGGAAAGTCATAAAGTAGGTGGTGCTATCATGCAAATGGAAGGAACAAACCCTTCACGACATGGTTCTACGGTTTACTTAAATGGTGGTGATAATTTAAACACTTATTTAGAAAGAGTAGCTGCTGCTGGTGGAGAAGTTATTATGCCGAAAACTGATATTCAAGAAAATGGGTTTATAGCTCAATTTATTGATACAGAGGGAAATCGTGTAGCATTTCATTCAATGGGATAAACAAAAAAACGTAGCGGATCTCAGTTGAGGTTCGCTGCGAATCTATTATATGACACAACTTGCAAGACTAATATCGATATTAACACTATTACGATCAAAACGATTGTTAACAGCTACAGAATTGGCTGAAAAATACGATGTCAGTGTACGAACTATTTACAGAGATATTCGAAAACTAGAAGAAGCAGGCGTTCCTGTATACACAATAGATGGAAGAGGTTATAGCTTAACAGATACGTATACGATTGCACCAGTACAATTTACCGAAAAACAAGCCAATGCTTTAATTACGGCCGAGCATATTATCAATCAATCCAAAGATATTTCGTTTGTAAATGACTTTAAAGAAGCATTAATCAAAATAAAGTCAGTATTTAAAACTTCAATTCAAGAAAAAAGCGAAATTCTTAACGATAAAATTCATGTGTTCAATTGGAAATTAGAAGATACAACTAGTAATGTATTACCTGAAATTCAATTGGCAATTACGAATTTCAATGTGATGGAAATCAATTATAAAAAAGCAAATGATTATCAAGTATCACAACGGAAAATAGAACCTTGCGCTATGTATTCTACAGATAATAAATGGATTTTAATTGCTTGGTGTCACTTACGAAATGAACTCAGAGCTTTTCGGATAGACAGAATTCAAACTTTCAAAATATTAGAAGAAAAATTTGAAGATCGTAAGTTTAATATTAGCGATTATTTTGCTTCATATACGTATAGTAGACATAATTATAAAAAATAAGATATACTATTAAGTATAACTAGAAACAAGGTGTAGTTCGGTAACCATTGCCTGTAACCGTCATATCATGATCTATGGTAAACTTATATACTTTATCGCTTTTTAAATTTCTATACGTTGCATAATCCCAGTTTCCAGAATGTGTCAATTCGTAGGTTCCGTTTTTCTTACCTTCATATAGTTCATCATAAAACTGCGTAATAGTTGGATACGCACCGCTATCTTGATAATCTTCTTTTATATTCTGAAGCGGAATAGAATCCTTTTGACCTTTATATTTTACATACAATGCGTTTGCATCTATATCAAAAGCAATGGAAATTTGCATTGATGATTTCTCATCATTTTTATAACAAATATAATGATCGGGTTCGGCTACTTTTTCTTCTAATGAATTATTCGGAATCGTATCTTTTGCTTCAGTTGTTGTTTCTGTTTTAGTAGTATCGGGCGTTGTCTTCTTTTCATTTTGAGCACAATTCACAAGTAAAAGAAAACTCAAAAATGTAAGTATATAAGTAGAATTAGCTTTCATGAGATTTCAATTTATGGTTTATAATTTCAATGTACATATTTTTATTGATATCATTTTAATAAAGAATCATAAATACGCAATTCATCGTATTGTTTCAAATTGAAATAAAAGGCAATTTGTACTTCTAAAATATTGAAGATGAAATATGTATGCTTATTTCTCTTTTTAAGCGTGTTTTCTTTCGTGAAAGCGCAAACAACAAAAGTATTATTAGATAGTGCTTTGGTAAAAAAAGAGCAATTAAAATTTTTAGAAGGAATCAAGTTATGTGAAGAAGTAATTGCTATAGACAGTACGTTGTCAGACGCCTATTTTTATAAAGCAGGGTTTCATACAGCATTAATCCAACGAAAAAATGCCCGAGAAGATTATGCAAATTACAAAGCAGCAATTCAAAGCTACAACAAAGTAATTCAGCTCAATCCAAAACATGCGCAGGCATTTTTCTTTAGAGGCGGCGCACATGATGCAATGGGCTTTTTGGACGAAGCTTTAATTGATTATATGGACGCAATAACACTAAATGAAAAACAATCAGAAGTATATAATAGCATGGGAGTTTGTTATGCGAAAAAAGGAAAAATAATGCTTGCCTTATCACATTTTGAAAAAGCAATAGAAATAGATACTACCTATGCAAAAGCATATTCAAATCTCGGAAATGTATATGATATGAAACGTGATGAAGTAAATGCATGTAAAAACTGGAAAAAAGCAATAACATTAGGGTATTTAGGAAGCCAAAGACGTTACCAGTCAAAGTGTAAACAACAGTAAAACAGCTAGAGTACATGTGAAAATACGCAATTTGTCGTATTGTAAAAAAGACACTTAATAATGAATTTTGAAGAAAGTTAAAGCAATTTTTTTACAACTAATAACAATAATAAAATGAAAAAATTAATCACATTACTTTCTGCAATATTACTATTAATTTCTTGTGCTAATTACGGTGAAAAGAAAGTATACAACGGAACAGAAGTATATTATAAAGATGGAGTAACGGAGGAAATAGCAGACAAACTAGGCGAAAATTTAACTAGTTCAGGATTTGCAAATGGAGATACAAAATCGGTTCAGTTTGTAAAAGAAGGAGATGTTTATGTATTTAGAATGGTAATCAAAGATGAATTTTTAAATGATGAATCTTTAGAGAGTGTTTTCAATATTTTTCCAAAAGAACTCTCTGATTACATGAATTTACCTGTTGATTTACACTTATGTGATGATACATTTAATACGTTACGTGTACACAAACTAGAAGATGCGCGAAAAGTAATAATGGCAAAAGCTACAGAAATTCGATACACCAAAAATGTAACGTTAGAAGAAGTAGAAAAACTAAAAAGCTTTTTACTAGAATATGGTTTTTCAGATAATGATAATCGTAAAACTGTAGAACTAGATAAAGAAAATGACACATATATATTTAAAATGGTACTTGCTGAAGAAAAGCTGAAAAATGAATCAACAGTTACGTTGCTAAAACTATTCGGAGGCGAAATGGCAAAGATAGCATTTGACAATCAACCATTAAAAGTTCATATGTGTGATGAACTAATGAATACTGTGAAAATTGCAGAATAAAACCCACACTAAACAATGAAACGTATACTCTTTCTTTTACTCTTTTTCTTTGTGTCTCAAACGATAAATGCACAAAAAATTGACATGAATAATGCGCCCAAAAATCCAATAGGTTTTAAGCATAAAAAAGAACATTTCTTTTTGCGAGGTGATATTTATTCGTCAAGCGGAAAAATATTTGATAAAAAAGGAAACTTGCTGTATAACTATGGAACACGGTACTATTATGACGCGAATGGAAAAATGATTGGTAACAATTATGATGATAAAATTGAATATGATTCGCGTGGAAATATAGTATTGTTTCAATACAAAAGTGGAAGTGTTAGTAAGTATTCTTTCAATAAAAAAAATGTATTGACATATGAAAAAAACAGCTATGGAGAAGAAAAAATATACACTTATGATTCACAAGATCGAATTGTAAAAACAGTCATTAATAAAAAAGGAGTTTTCTATCAACAGCGAGATTATAGTTACCAGAAAAAAGGAAGTGTAGTCATCGTTTCTGTGCAATATACAAAGTCAGATCGTATTCCTGGATTCAAAGGAAAATATCATTATAAAAACGGGTTTTTAATCAAAGAAGAGTTGTCTTCTGGAATTTATGAATACACGGTAGATACTGATAAAAAAGGAAATAAAATTGATTTCTACGTGGCAAATGATGCAGATGCCAAACACTATAAAACTTTTAATCGTTACTACAGTGATGCAAATAAGTCAATGAAATTAAAATTTGGTTATTATACATCTGGAGGAGGAAAAACAGGAGGAAAGCTAGAAACCGTTTATGTTAATGGCGCTAGGGCTACAGATATAGCCATGAGTAAAGGTGTAAAACCCAATGAAAAAGTAGTGTACGATGGTTTAACAAAAACATACTATGCAGTTGATGGTGTTAAAGAAAAATCAACACAAACTATGGATACACGTATTCCCATAACAAAAGTGATTTCTAAAGGAAAAGCCATGATTAGCTATGCACATGATGGAAAATTTATAAACTACGTTGAAGGAAACAATAAGGTAAAAGCACGCGATTTTGCATTCTTAGGTCCACACATGATTGATTATCGTATTGATAAAGTTTTAGGAAGAACCTATGTTGTGTACAATTACAATAATATAAAATCACAAGCAGTAAAAGACTTAACCTTATTCACAACAGACAAAGCATCTATTTTGTACACACGTGAATTAAAAGAAGATAATTTTTTCATTGTTGTAAAAGGTAAGCATATTGATTATGAAAAAGCACGATTTGAATACTTATCTAATGGTGATCCTGTAATTTTTATTGACGATAAACCATTGTACATTTTAACAGGATTTCGAACAGCAAAAACAGATGAAATTTTATTGGGAAGACTTTACAAAGGAGAACTAGATAACAGTAACACGGATGAAACCAACGCAAACAATATAGAAAACACAACAACTGAAAAAGTAAGTGATTTCAATTGTATTAAAGGTGATTGTAAAGAAGGTTGGGGAAGCGTAAAAGTAAATAATATTATTACGGATGCTACTTTCAAAAACGGAGCTATTGATGGCGTAGCATATATTACATATCCTAACGGATCGTATTATCACGGACAATACAAAAACAATCGTCGCGATGGAGTAGGTTATTATAAATGGAGTAATGGTAACATTTACATTGGAGAATGGAAAAACGGAAAACAACATGGTTTTGGCTACACAATGAACAAAGATTTACAAATTACATCAGCCGGACGATTTGAAGAAGGCAAACTAATTGAAAAGCAAGCTGCAGACTATATAGCTAATAAAAAAGCAGGAAACTGTACAGGAAATTGCATTGATGGATTTGGTAAATACACGTACAATAATGGAGATGTATATTGGGGATTTTTTAAAAATAGACAACGTAGCAATGTTGGAACGTATCTGTGGAAAAACAAAAGTGTATACACAGGAGCATATACTGCAGATGGAAAACGAAACGGTTACGGGATATACACCTACGTTGACCGTTCGGTATTCAAAGGAATATTCATAAATGATAAAATTGACGGACTTGGAGTTATGAAATACAAATCGACAGGTAATATTGTACAAGGTGTTTTCAATAATAAAGGAGCTAGAGTTAAAGAATATTAAAAACTAAAAATAACGTATGAAAAAGATAAAACTCATTGCAATACTAATCTATCTTCAATTTGGCTTTATACAATGTCAAACCAAAGAAAACATAGAGGTCATAACATATGAAGTGACGCCTGAATTTTCAAAAAAAATAAACAAACCAGAAATACACTTTACAGTAGATATTCCAAAAAATTTAAAATTTGACAAACCTGTTGAAGGCAAAAAAACATATTCCTATGGAATGATTCAAAAAATAGGAAAAGATAGTATTGTTTCAGAAATGTATTCGTTTGGATATATTTCCATGGATGGCGGCATGCAACTTGAAAAAGATGGTAAAACATTCATGAAACAAATCAGAGACATGCTTAAAAGCGGCGGATATGAAATAGAAGAAGATAACATTGCAATTGAAGAATTTGATGGAGAAAAATACTTGTCGCTTCGTGCAATTGGAAAAATGAAAGAAGGTTTGAGCGATCTTTTCGTGGGACGTTACTTTTTTAATGTCATCGCAAAACCAAATCCATATAGCAATACCCATATTATTATGCTAATGGCAGCAAAAGATACTCAGGTAAAAACATATGCTGACTTCAAAGATAAATTGGCTATTTCAACCGTTTGGAAATCCTTTACATACCTTAAATAATCCTGTTAATCGTAATAAAGAGGCTGTGTAGATCTTGTATATACATAGCTTCTTTATTTTTAAATTATGAATGTTAAGTCTTGACATTTAAATGTGAAAACTACAAAAACTGACTATATGCGAATCAAACTGCTCATTATTTCTTTACTAAGTGCAATAAGTTTGTACGCAAATATGGCTTCTCCTGTAAATGAAGGAACATTTGGTACGAGTCCTTTTATCAGTCAGTATGTGAATATTTTACATGAAAACTTGCATATTGTCATTGATGAAAACTTTGAATATGCTGATTTTGTAGTTGAATATAACATTCATGCCGAAAAAAGTGGAACACAAATTCCATTACTGTTTTATGCATCTTCTTACTATGAAAATTTCAAAGTTACCATTGATGGGAAAGAAGTAACACTAGCACGACAAGAAGATTTTTGGAGTGCTTACGGACCAGAAAAAGAAAAGCTGACGAGCTTTCATTATCTCTATAATGCAGACCGAAAAGCAATTTCAGAAATAGAAAATCAATTCAAATATGGAAGAAGTGAACATATCTATCTAAAAGATTTTTTATACTTTGAAACTGATATATCAGAAGGAAATCATACTATAAAAGTTACTTACAAAGCGACCAATTGGCGCTACAAACACAATCGTGTAAATGAAGATAGTTTTTTATATGCATTAGCACCTGCAAAATACTGGAAATCGTTCGGAACACTCAATGTGACAATAGACGCAAGTAAAGTGAAAGATACTGTTTTTGCGAATGTTGGAACACCAGAAACTGGCGGTATTAATGGCGTAACTACGTATGAATTTAGTAAGTTGCCAGTGGAGATTTTGCAAATATCACGAGTGCCAAAATTGAGTAGTTTGGCTAGGTTTCTTATAAAAATAGAATCCTTTCAATTAGCACTATTTTTCATAAGTTTCATTGTATTATTTCATGTTTGGATGATGTTTCGGTTTCGAAAAAAATATCCAAGACGAAAATTTTCAACGCCTGCGTTTATAGGAATGTGCATAATTCCTTTTCTGTTTATCTTTTTACTTATCGTAGCTACATTTTTGATTGATGTAGCAATTGGAGAACCGTACGCAAGTGGACGTGAAAGTTACGGAGCTTTCTTTGAATTTATAAACTTGCCAAAATACATTTTGTATTATGTAGTTTTTTCGATTCTGGTAGATTTTTTATTTAAGAAGTATATGCAAAAACAAAAAAAACATAAAACTATTGATCATCACTAAAAAGCTTTTTTAAGTTTTGCTTATACGTTTGTCCTATTGGAATTATATGTGAATCAATGGTAATTCTATTTCCTTCAATCAATTTTATTTTGTCAATAGCAACAATAAACGACTTATGAACTCGTAAAAAATCGGAAGTAGCTAAAATAGCTTCTAAAGCAGAAATTTTTTCATGACTCACCAGCATTTCATCTTTTAAAAACACTTTGGTGTAATTGCCGTAGGCTTCAATAAACAAAATAGTATCTGTATGTATTTGATGCATCTTCTTATCGCCTTTTAAAAAAAATCGAGTATTCTTTTTTTCTACAGAAATAGCAATAGGTGCCATAGGTTGTTCTGTAACTTTGTTGATGGCTTTCAAAAAACGTTCAAAAGAAAAAGGCTTTAGCAAATAGTCGGAAATATTTAATTCATAACCTTCAAGCGCAAATTCTTTATAAGCTGAAGTCACAATAACTTTTGGAAACTGTTGCATAGTTTTCAGTAAATCAAATCCTGAAAGTTGTGGCATATTAATATCTAAAAAAATAAGATCCACCACATTTGTATTCAAAAACTGCATCGCTTCAAAAGCATCATAGCAATTCCCTACTTTTTGAAGATGTAACAAATTTTTACAATATCCTTCTATAATTCTATGGGCAATAGGTTCGTCGTCAATGATACAATATCTCATGTCAAATCAATATTAAGTTGTACTGTATACAACGTAGCTTTTTTTTCTATACGAAGTTTATGCGTATTTGAATACGAAAACTGCAATCGTTGTTTTAAATTTTCGAGCCCAATACCTTGTCTATCATTCGTAATTATTTCGTTAAAATTATTCTCAATACTAAAAAAAAGTTGCTTGTCTTTTGATTCCATGTTGAGGTGAATAAAAGCATGTTCACGTAAGGTTTCTATACCGTGTTTAAAAGCATTTTCAAGTAAGATAATAAATAATAAAGGAGTTACCTGTAAGTTTTCTTCCACATCATGTGTAAATACAATGTCTACTTTTTTCTGATAACGGATTTTATGTAGTTCGATGTAATTTTCAAGATAACTAATTTCATCTTTTAGCAACACAACATCTTCTTTTCCTTTGTCAATAGTATAGCGCATCATGTCTGATAATTTCAATACAACTTCGGGCGCTTTCTCGGATTGTTCCACCACCAATCCATATAAATTATTCAACGTGTTAAAAAAGAAATGCGGATTCACTTGACTCTTAAGTAGCATTAATTCGGCTTTTGCTTTATCTGCTTGTAATGTTTGTAGCCATTTCCATTGTTCATACATCCATAAAACGAAAAAAAATGGAATTGGAAACAAAATAAAATAGATGAAATTTTGATGATACGTTTCTGCATAATTTGGCAGCATTCTAAAAATTAGAAAATACAGCAAAACGAAACCATACAAGGGTAGAATAATCTTTTGGTACTTTTTGAAAAAATCAGGCACGATAAGATACATTACTGCCAACCAAAATATGATGAGAATAGGAATACTAATAGGGTTAAATCCGCCCATATATTGCTCTGCAATAATACCAACGATAAGCAAACTTAATACTCCCAAAATTTTATACACTGAAAACTTATGAATCAAAAAAGAAAGTGTCAACCAATACAAAATTAATATCACTATATGAACAATAACATAAATAGGTCCTGATATAAAATCTGGATAGATCATAACAACTCCCACTCGGTACAAAACAATACCCAATAGAATGGCAATAATGCCTCCTTTGGCTAAAGAATTGTAATATTTCTTAAAAAAACTAAGCATACAGTAAAAATAGAACTCCTTTCAACAACTTACAATCTTTTTGATAAACACTACAAATTTCATGTTCAGTCCTATCATTTTTTTGTTGAACTCTATTTATCAAGAATTAGAGGAAATGTGTGTTGTTTTTAAGTTGATTGATCAAAAGAATTAGTGTACATATTTTAATGCGTTTAGGTTTGAATCAAATATTAAAATATACACATTATGAAAATCATATTAAAAGTACTAAAAAGAATTGGTCAAGTAATAGGCGTTTTGATACTCATCATTATTGTAGCGGGTTTGTCACTTCGTATTTTTGGACCAGATCCGCACGAACCAAAAGGAAAACTTGTAACTATTGATGATTTCAAATTGCATATTCACGCAGATGGAAAAAGGAATCATAAACCTACGTTAGTCATTGAAGGTGGCGCTGGTGTGGCAACTGAAAACTATTATTGGCTAAATGAAGGCTTAAAAGATACCATGCGTGTTATTCGTTATGATAGAGCTGGAATTGGATACAGTGAAGCAAGTGACACACCGCGTGATCCAGAAACGATTGCTCGTGAATTGCATACTTTATTAGAAAAAACAGGAGAATCAGGACCATATATTTTGGTAGGTCATTCACTTGGCGGACCATATATTTCTGTCTTTTCACAATTATATCCTGATGAAGTTGCGGGAATGTTTTTTTTAGATGCGACACATCCTAAACGAGTAGAAAAAATGAAACTACCTGAAAAGTCTTCTCTAAAATTTAAATCAATTATTTGGATGTATGATGCATTGGCGATTTTAGGAGATTTAGGAATTGTTTCGTTATATGATAGAACATTTGGACCTATATTAAAAATGGAAGGTTTACCTGATGAAATTAACGATCGAATGCCTGATTTTTTGATGAATGGAAAATTAATTCAGACAGCTTCTAGAGAAATGGAATATTATCATGAAACGTTACAGCGAGCAGGAGAAGTTAAAAGTTATGGTGCTTTGCCAATACGAGTATTCACGGCAATTGAAATGGACAATGAAGCCTATCGTAAAGCAGGAATTGATCCTGATAAACGATTACAGAAAACGATACAAATGAATGAGAAATTAGCAAATTTATCAACGAATGGAAGGCAAATTTTAATTGACGGGAATCATAATAGTATCTACACCAAAAAAGAAAATGCAGCCATTATAAATAAAGAAATTATACAACTTTTAGGCGAATTAGGATATGAATGAGTATGCTAAATGATAACAAGTATTGAATTTAGAGAATTTTTGAAACCTTGGTGAGAATTTATAGAAAGACTTATGGTTTTAGTTTTTTTAGCTAAAAACACCTCTGAAAATGCGGAGCATTCATAAATACCTTAATTTAAAAATAATAACTTGAAAACGCTATGTCTAAGTAGGTTCATTTTAAAAAATACGCAACTCATCGTATAGGAAAATCTTCGAAAAAGAAAGAACATTGTATATGTGATAATTTCACAGAAAACAGAATCAATCAAAACATTTTCTATCTTTATAAGGATGAAAAAACGCGTGCTTATATTCTTACTCTTACTTTCAACCTGTTTAGTTGCGCAAAATGCAGATATATTATCTGCAGAGGCAATTTCATTATTTGAAAAATACGAACAACAAAGTGAAGCATTCAATCAAAAAAGGCAATTGGATTCGATGCAAGTATACTTAGAAAAGTTAGATGCATTGTTGCTAAAAATTCGGGATTCATCCTATAATTACAGAGCAGATTTAATTCGCGGTTCTGTATTGACTAGAAATACGCAACCAGATCAAGCAATGAAAGTGTTGCTAAAAGCTGCCGAATTCTTCAAACTGCAAAAAGACTACAAAAACTATTATCGTGGACGTTATAAAATAGGGATTTGCTATTACTATGTAAATCGTCGTGAAGACACCAAAATTGCAATGTTAGAAGTATTGGAAAACAAACAATATGTAAGTGAAGATTTGGCAACAAGCGCCCTGGCAAATGTTGGTGCGGTTAATATAGAATTAGGCATGCAACAAAAAGATGAATCATTGTTGCAAGATGCTGTTCAACGATTTAATAGAGCAATTTTAATCAATAAAAAAAGAAAAAATTATACGAAACTTGCTTCAAACTATAGCTTACTTGCCGAAAGTTATAACCAACTCCAAAATAAACAAAAAGCAATTCAATTATTAGATAGTGCTATTTATTTTGCAAAAAAAGATAAAAATCTAGGACAAGAAGGTTTTGCATTGATAAAAAAGGCAAATCTTTTGACAAAAGAAAAAAGATATCTGCAAGCAAAAAAAATGTTTAATGCAGCCATTAAAACATATCAAAATGCAGACGACAATCCGTCTCTATTGTATGCATACATAGAAAAAAAACGTATGTATATGCTTATGGAAGCGTATGAAGCAGCCAGTAAGCTAGGAGATTCTATTTATAACTTAGCAATTGCAAACTACAATAAACGTTTTGCAGATGGAATTTCGGAAATGGAAACCAAGTACAAAACTGCTGAAAAAGAGCGTGAAATTTTAGAACAACGTTTTTTGCTGCAAGAGCGCAAATATCAACTCTATGGAGCATTAGGTTTGGCATTGTTATTCTGTATTTTAGGATATCTCTTTTACAATCAACAAAAATTAAAAAATAGGCAATTAATGAAAGAAAACAAGTTGAAAGTTGCCTTGAAAGAGATAGAAACGCAAAATAAATTACAAGAACAACGATTGCGAATTTCACGCGATTTACATGATAATATTGGAGCACAATTATCTTTTATCATCTCATCAATTGACAACCTAAAATATGCTTCAAAAGAGACTTCTGATGAATTCAAAAACAAGCTCAGTTACATCAGTGAGTTTACATTGGCAACTATAGATCAATTACGCGATACCATCTGGGCAATGAACAAAGATGAAATATCTATTATTGATTTACAAAGCCGAACTTTAGCATTCATTGAAAAAGCAAAAGTTGCTAGACAACAAGTGAAATTTACATTTGATAATGAAGTAACTAACACTATTCAATTTACAGCAATTGAAGGAATGCATTTGTTCAGAGTCATTCAAGAAGCAGTTAATAATGCGCTAAAATACGCAGAAGCAAGTTTGGTTACGGTACATTTTAAAGAAGAAAACAATCAGCTTATTTTTAGTGTAAAAGATAATGGAATCGGTTTTGAAAAAGAATCAGTTCAACTAGGGAACGGTTTGTATAATATGCAAAAACGTATGGATGAAATTAATGCGCATATTGATATTGATTCAATACCAAATAAAGGAACGGAAATTAGTGTAAAATATCATATTTAGAAAATATAAATTAAATAGAAAAATCACATGAAACTCAAAATTGCCATTGCGGAAGACAATCATTTTTTAGCAAAAGCTGTGATAGAAAAACTATCTTTTTTTGACGATTTTGCATTTAAATTTAAAGCTGCGAATGGTGCTGAAATGATTGGAAAACTGGAAGCCAATCATAATATAGATGTGATTTTGATGGACATTCAAATGCCAGAAATGGATGGAATTAAAGCTACAGAAATCATCAAGAAAAAATATCCGCAAATCAAGATTATCATGTTAACAGTTTTTGACGATGAAGAGAATGTATTCAGAGCAATTCAGGCTGGTGCAGATGGTTATTTGTTAAAAGAAATCAACGCAGAAAATATTCATAAATCAATTTTAGAAGTTGTCAATGATGGCGCACCTATGTCGCCAAGTATTGCGTTAAAAGCCTTGAAGTTACTTCGAAACCCATTAACGTTGACAAAAGAAGAAGAAATTGAAAAAGTAAAGTTGACCAAACGTGAAACAGATGTTTTATTACAATTGAGCAAAGGTTTAAACTATAACGAAATTGCAAACAACCTATTCATTTCTTCTGGGACAATTAGAAAACATGTAGAAAATATTTACCGAAAACTACAAGTACATAACAAAATGGAAGCCGTTCAAAAAGCAAAATCGCAAAAACTTATATAGTTTAGTCGTGAGAATTAGTAATGAGCAGTGAAATTTCTTATGTATGTAATGTTTAACTTTATTCAGTATCTTATAAAGTATGTAAAATAGCACAAAGTTTATTCTAAGCGTTTTTTCAATTTTGTTTTGAGTACAATACGTTCTCTTTTAATGGTTCTTCGCCCTTTATTATATAGTGTATTCTCTTCATTTTCGACCAATTTGGCAATCAAAAACTCAAGTTCTTTCGTAGAAAGTTTATTAGGTTGTTTTGCATACATTTCATCACCAAACTCAGTACTTTCTAGCTTTTTATTCCTTTTCAAGTTTGAAATCCAATATCCATCACCAGTTTCCAGATCAAAATAATTCCCAGAAATTCCATTTCCATTTAAACTCTGAAAAGCAGTATTGTTGAAATAAATTGTTCTTCCACTTTTTGAAAAAGAAACGCTTCCAATCCATGCAGGACTACCATAGCTGTAATCACTCTTTAATTCAATATACTTAATCTCTGGTTTCGCGATCAATATAATTTTGATATTAAAAATAACTATTCAATAACAATCTTTTTAATATAAGTTGAGAAGTTTTCTTGGCTTACGCCTAACTTTTCTTTGATGAAACTAAAAAAATCTTCATCTGTATCAACAGTTCGCAAGCCATCAATTATACCTTGCATTCCATGTTTTTCAAAAACCTTTTTACAAACAAGTCCACCAATAACATAACGAAATTCTGTGTGATGTTCTCCATTCGGAATGTAACCACGTAAATTTTGAAGTGAAATTTCAAGACCAGGATTTTCTAAAACATACGCTTTTAATTTTTCAATATGCCAATCCAATTCATTGCCACCACTTCCGCCCATATAAGTTGCAAAACCTTCATTTAGCCAAAAATGATCAGCATCAGGGAACAATTCGTGCGTATAAATATGAACCAATTCATGCGCATAATATGCTGAATTATTTCCTGCATAAACAGAACGATTACGTATGTCGGCTACACCACCAGTTTGTCCTGGGATATAAATTTTAGACATATAGTCGTACCCCAATAAACGGACAATTTCTCTAGAATAGCTACTAAGGAAATAATCAAAAGGAATAGGTGAGGTAGTAAACATTTTTGAAATTTCTTCATTAAAAACGTTCATCCGAATAGCATCTTTCTCATCAAATTGATGCATTGGATGAATGTAATACGTAATGTTACCAACTTTCTTTTTTTGCCAAATATCTTTGTGATATTGAGAGCTGTTGATCAATAGATATTTTCCATTCACTTTTTTAGCATACACGGAAAGGATAGCTTCCAATACAATAGTATTATTTTCATCTAAATGTGCTAAAGAAGTTTTAATTGCATAATGACCGTTTTCTACAGGAAATATACCAAGTATTGTACATTGAACTTTTGGAGTTCTAGTGCGTACTGTTTTGATGTTAACCATCCACAAAAAATTATCAGGAATCCTATATTGACTTGTGTCCCAATGCGTAGTTTCTGCATTTTCATATTCACCAGATTTTAAATAGGCTGTCCAAAGTGCAATAATTTCTTTTTCTTCAGGATCATTTGCATTTTCAACATTTGTATCAATTTTTACTTCAAAATCTGTCGGATTTTGAGCATGTCCAATGGTATTTACAATTAAAAAAAATAAAAGTAAAGCTTGTTTCATAATTGGCTGTTTGGTTTTCTAAATAATGAAACGAAGGCTTTTCAAATATATTTTAGAGATAAGGTCAAAAAACTAAAACAATCAATGTGGTAACTTATCTTTTAATAAACCATAGACGAAAGTTCCTAGCAATGCTGCTAGAATCGTAATGATAATAGGTGAAAATCCTGCGCCAACTAAAGTAAACATTGGTCCAGGACAAGCGCCAGCTAAAGCCCAGCCAAGTCCAAATAGGATTCCTCCAAAAGCATAACGAGCAAAACTTTTTTGTTTCGGAGGAAACTTTATAAATTCACCATAAAATGATTTTATTTGAAAACGTTTTATGAGTTGAGTAACGATGACGCCAAAAAATAAAGAAGTTCCTATAATTCCGTACATATGAAATGAATCAAATCGGAACATTTCATAAATACGATACCAAGAAGCTGCTTCCGATTTAAACATGGTTATTCCGAATACAATTCCAATCAGTAAATAAATAAGAGTTCTCATAGTTTAAAAAAGTAAAGGGAAAATTAAATGTATCATAACTAAGCCGCCAATAAAGAAGCCAATTACAGCGATCAAAGATGGAAGTTGTAAATTACTTAGTCCAGAAATAGCATGTCCTGAAGTACAACCACCAGCATAACGTGAACCAAAACCAACAAAAAAACCGCCAATGATTAAAAGAGAAAGATTTTTTATATCTGAAAATACTGCTGTAGAAAATAATTTTTCAGGCATATATGTGTTGCCTGCATTTTCAAATCCTAATTGTTGCAAATTGTCAATAGTTTTAGGATCTATAGCAACGGAAGTATCAATCGTTAAAAATTGATTTGCAATAAATCCACCAATAATTGCACCGAACACAACCACTAAATTCCAACGTTGTGTTTTCCAGTCAAATCGAAAAAAATCAGCTTTATTTCCACCTCCACAAATACTACAAATCGTTCTTAGGTTTCCAGATATTCCAAAGTTTTTTCCAACCATGATTAATAAAACCATAATCAATGCAATCATAAAACCAGAAACATACCAAGGCCACGGTTCATATATCCAATCCATATATTATCTATCATTTTTAACAAAAAAAAGAAAATCATATGATGTGGAAAGTAACTTTAGTTACAGAGCATTAAAAAGTAGTTAAGAAGTATGTTTTAATCAATAACTCGTTTCATCCAATTGTACTTTTCCTCTAAATGTACGGTATACAAAATAAGTGTATCCAAGTACTAATGGTGTTCCAATGGCAACAATAATCAACATGTTTTCCATTGAACCTTCAGAAGAAGCTGCATTATAAATATCAATATGATATTGAGGATCTACTGTTGAAAATAGTAAAGTAGGATACAATTCTATTGCTACCAAAACAAGCATAGAAGCAATAGTTAAAGATGAAAAAATAAAAGCTAATCTGTATCTTTTTTTGTTAGCTAAACGCGGAACATTGGCAATTGCTAAAAATGTAATTAATGGTGCTAAAAATAAGATTGGATTTGCTTTAAAATCATCTGACAAGTGTGGAATATATAATAATGTATACATGGTTGTGATTCCGAAAAACACCATAAACAGGATCATTCCTTTTTTCATGAGAAGTGTCAGTTTTGCAAACAATCGTCCTTCTGTTTTTAGTAATAAATAAATAGCGCCATGTGTCATGAATAAAAACAACGTTGTAAAACCAGTAAGTAGCGAATATGGATTTAAAAACTCAAAAAAACCAGCGCCCTGATATTGATAATTTTCACCAATAGCAATGCCTTGCAATACATTTCCTAGTACAACTCCTAGTAAAAATGCAAGCATAATACTAGAAACACTATAAATAATATCAAACATGTTTCGCCACCAAGGCCATTCTTCTTTTCCGCGAACTTCAATAGAAATTCCTCTTAATATAAGAAAGACTAAAAATAGCATAAATGGAATATACATTCCTGAGAAAAACGTTGCATACATCACAGGGAAACCAGCAAATAAAGCACCGCCACCAATCACCAGCCAAACTTCGTTTCCATCCCAAACTGGACCAACGGCGTTCATGGCAATACGTCTACTATGATCTTTTTTGAAAAACAAATGCCAAGCACCAGCTCCAAAATCGAAACCATCTAAAATCGCATATCCAGAGAATAATCCGCCAATTACTAAAAACCACCATGTGGGATAATCTAAGCCTAAAAAAGTTTCCATACGTTTTTAATTTCCAGTTACTATTTGTGTAATTTCTTTGGTATGCGGTCTATCACTATGTTCGTCTTCTGATGTTTCATACGGTCCATGTTGAATTTTTTTATTTAATAAATAGATAAAGAGTAAAAACAGCAACGTGTATACGATCAAAAACAGAATTAACGAGAACAATATCTGATTATCTGTGACAGCTTGTGAGAATGCCTGATTGGTTCGTAAATGTCCATAAACCACCCAAGGTTGTCTTCCCATTTCGGCAGCAAACCAACCTGTTTGATTTGCAATTTGTGGTAATATAGCGGCAAATACAAATGTCCATAAAACCCATTTTTTCTTAAAAAGTTTTCCTTTCCACCATAAAAACATGCCGTATAATGATAAAACAATCAGTAACATTCCAATAGCGATCATAATGTGATAAAACTGAAACACAGCATTAATTTGCCCAGGTCTGTCTTCTTCAGGAAAAGCATTTAAACCAGTTACGGGTGTTTCAAAATCATAATGTAATAAAAACGAAAGCCCGCCAGGAATTTTCAAACCAGTTACTTCTTGTGATTCTTTATCAACCCAACCAAACAAATACATATCAGCGGAAGCACTTGCAGGAAAGTGTCCTTCCATAGCTGCTAATTTTGCAGGTTGATTCACGGCAACGCCTTCGGCTGAGCTATGTCCTGTAGCTAATTGCGCTAATGAAAAAATAGCTGCAACTGCCAAAGCAATTTTAAAAGCACGTTTTGAAATGTTTACAAAACGATTTTTAACAATATAATAAGCATGTACGCTCAACACTAAAAACGCACCAGCCAATAAAGCACCAAGCCACACATGCAGTATTCTATCTACGCTTGAAGGATTGAATACCATTGCCCAAAAATCGGTGATTTCGGCACGTGCGTTGATTCCTTCCCCAACTATATGATACCCTGCAGGTGTTTGTTGCCAACTGTTTGCAACTACAATCCAAACGGCAGAAAACATAGAGCCTAGAAAAACGCCAATCGTAGAAACCAAATGTACCCAAGGTTTTACACGATTCCAGCCAAATAATAAGACTCCTAAAAATCCACTTTCTAGAGCAAATGCAAAAATTCCTTCTGCAGCAAGCGCACTTCCAAATACATCACCAACATAGCGTGAATAGACAGCCCAATTGGTTCCAAATTCGAATTCCATAACAATTCCAGTTACGACACCAATTCCGAATGTAAGCGCAAATATTTTTGTCCAGAATTTAGCAAGAATATGATATTGTTTGTTTTTAGTACGCATATATGCGCTTTCAAAAATGACCATTAAAAGTCCTAGGCCGATACTTAAAGGAGGATAAATGTAGTGAAAGGCAATAGTGAAAGCAAATTGGATTCGAGCGAGAATTTCTGTATCCATAACGAAGTGTTTTGATATAACAAAGATACAGTACAAAGCTCAAAAAAAGAGGTGATTAAGGTTACATAAAACGTTTTTTTAAGAATTATTTTTTATGTATATTATACTATATAAAATAGTGAATTCTAACAGATAAAGACTGCTTTTTTGAGAAATATTTATACCGCTAAAGGAATTATTTTTGTCGGTATAAAAATGATATCTTGGTTCAAAATTTTAACGAATGAAACAACACGTATTGACCGAAATTTCAGGAAATGCAGATATTTATTTAATTGATCAAATTTTAAAAGGTCGCTATCAAGAAAATGATGTCATTTTAGATGCAGGTTGTGGAAGTGGTCGAAATTTGCATTATTTCCACGAGAGTGGTTTTACTTTTTATGCAATTGATATAAATACTGAACATATAGCGCATCTTCAAAAACGCTATCCTAAACTTTCTGCTAATTTTCAAGTTGCCACATTAGAAAAGTTACCATATACAAATGCTACTTTTGATCATATTTTATGTAATGCCGTGTTACATTTCGCGCAAAGCGAAACACATTTTAAAGATATGTTTGCAGAATTGGTACGTGTACTAAAGCAAGGAGGAAGTTTATTTATACGGATGACTTCTGATATTGGTATTGAAGGAAAACCAACACACGTACAAGATGGCGTATATTTTTTGCCTGATGAATCCAAACGTTTTTTATTGACGCGTAAATTATTGAACGAAATACTTTCAACACATCAACTTTCATTATTAGAACATGTAAAAAGCACCAATGTAAACGATTTACGAAGTATGACGACGTTGGTGTTGAAAAAATAAATTCAAGTTATTGATATTTAGTGTTTTGAAATGTTTGTTTCGCTCTTTTTAAATAAACAGACTTTATTTTTATTTGTAGTTTGCTACATTTTGTGTAGCTTTGCTATCGAAAATGTAGCAAATATAATTTTATGTCATTACCAATTCCAGGAAAACCAGTACGAGGATCAAAGTCAGGAAACCATTTAATGGCTCTTTTTGATTTATTAGGAAGAAGTTGGGCTATGGGAATCATTTGGAGGTTACAAGAAGGTTCTTGTACGTTTAGAGTGCTTCAAGAAAGATGTGAATCTATCTCACCAACAACACTTAATAGAAGATTAAAAGAGTTAACTCAAGCTTTTTTGATAGAAAGAACAGTTGAAGGATATGCATTAACTGCTAAAGGAAAAGAAATTTTTGAACTCCTTGAGCCTTTAGAATCTTGGGCTAGAGTATGGGCTAAAAATTTTGAAACAGCTGTATAACATATAATTTCAATAACCCAGTTGAAGTTAAAGAATTGCAATAGTTTTCTATTAAAGAAATTAATGGAATGGTAGAAAGTAAAAACACTTTTACTATCTAGAAAAAATTCTATTTCAAATTATATGATAACGCTATGGGTAATACAAAATAGTTAAACAATTAAAAATAAAATAATGAGTAAAGTACATGTAACAATCGTTGCAACAGTTAATCCGGAAGGAAAAGAACAATTAGCACATTATATTGAAAAAGTAGGTGATCTTTATAAGAAAGTACAAGCTAAGTCAGTCAATAAATTTAAAGTGTCAAAACCATTAATCGGTACTTATACACCTACTATAGTTTCCATTATGGAGTTTCCTGATATGAATGCATTACATGATGTTTTTGAAAGTGCTGCATATCAAGAATTAATTCCATACCGTGATAAAGCTTTTTCAAAATTGGAAGCTTATATTAGTGAATAGATAACGCATAAAATTAAAGCGATTCGAGTTAAAACTTGAGTCGCTTTTTATTTTAAAACAAATTTTTTATTACTTCCAAGCTTTGTAGCCACCTTTCAAATCATAGATTTTCTTAAAACCGATTTGAAGTAATTTTTTGGCAGTTCGTTGGCTCCTATTTCCCGAACGACAATATAAATAGATAGGTTGTTCTTTATTAAATCCTGCAAAATTTTCATTAAAATGTGCACGGTCAAAAAAATCAATATTAACAGCATTTTCAATATGTCCGCTTTTATATTCTAAACTAGTTCTAACGTCCACTAATTGTACTTTTTTAGCAGTAATAGCTTCTTTAAATGTTGTAGAATCTAGAATTTCTATATGATCTGAAGGCGTTTCTTTTTTGCCAAATAGCGCATTTATGAAAGACATATGTTTTAGGTTTATTTTAATACAAAAATAGATTGTTGTTGATTTAGACGCAGTAACTTTAGTTACATAACAAAGCTTTACAAAGTTCTAAAACTTCATAAAGCTTTTATTTATTATAAGCTAGAAGGGCAAACAAAATCTGAGATAGGAATGTTTGTTTCTTTTATTGCTTTAAATCCACCTTCAACATTAATGAGGTTATGAATTCCTCTACTTTTTAGAATAGAAGCTGCAATGACACTTCTATATCCACCAGCACAATGCACGTAAAATGGGTCATTTTTTGGAAATTCTGCTAAATGATTATTTAGATAATCTAACGGTGTGTTTTTTGCGTTCAACATATGTTCTGAGTTGAATTCATTTTCTTTTCGAACATCAAATATTTGAAGATGATCGTTATAATCTTCTTTGAATTTTTCGGCTGTGACCGAACTTATGGTATCATACTCTTTAGAAGCTTTTTTCCAGGAATCAAATCCACCTTGTAAATACCCAAGTGTATGATCAAAACCAACTCTAGATAATCGTGTTACCGTTTCTTCTTCACGTCCTTGTGGAGTAATTAATAAAATTGGTTGTTGAATGTCGGCAATTAAGGCACCAACCCAAGGAGCAAAATTTCCGTTAAGCCCAATGAAAATTGAACGTGGAATGTGTCCTTTTACAAAATCATTTTGATGTCTAACATCTAAAATAATAGCATTTGTTTCATTGGCGATCATTTCAAATTCTGTTGGTAATAATGCTCTTGTTCCACGTAGTAAAATGTCTGAAATATCTGCGTATCCTTCTTTGTTAAGTTTTACATTTTCGGGAAAATAACTTGGAGGTGGTAACAATCCGTCTGTGACTTCTTTGATAAACTCTTCTTTAGTCATATCTGCTCGCAATGCATAATTTACATTCTTTTGATTTCCGAGTGTATCAATCGTTTCTTTCATCATGTTTTTACCACAAGCTGAACCAGCACCATGCGCAGGATACACAATCACATCATCTGCTAAGGGTATTATTTTTTCGCGTAAGCTATCATACAAATAACTAGCTAAATCTTCTACAGTAATTTCTCCCGCTTTCTGAGCTAAATCTGGTCGTCCAACATCGCCTAAAAATAACGTGTCACCACTAAATAATGCATGATCTTTTCCATTCTCATCTCTTAATAAATAGCTTGTACTTTCCATTGTATGCCCTGGCGTATGCAATGCAATAATCGTTATGTTTCCAAGCGGAAATTCTTGAAAGTCTTCAGCAATAATAGCATCAAAAGATGGTTTTGCGTTAGGTCCGTATACAATTGGAGCACCTGTTTTTTTGGCTAGCGTTACATGTCCGCTAACAAAATCGGCATGAAAATGTGTTTCAAAAATGTATTTGATAGAAGCATTTTGTTTTACAGCTTTGTCAATGTAAGATTGTACTTCACGTAATGGATCAATAATAGCAACTTCGCCGTTACTTTCTATATAATAAGCGCCTTGCGCTAAACAGCCTGTATATATTTGTTCAATATTCATAATATGTAATTTTAATATGATATAAAATTACGTTATAACAGAAAGATACACAGTAACTAGAGTTACAGAACAACTCCCTTTTTGGTGTGTTTATTGTTTTACAAAAAACTCCATGTAGAAGATGAAAATTGCCATGACGAAGATGAAATAGCCAAATCCCTTTTTAAGTTTTTTGCCATCGATAAAGTTTCCTAAATAACTTCCAATAAAGATTCCAACTAATGAAATGCTTGTGAATAATGCTAAGAATTGCCAATCGATCTCAATGGTTTGTGCATCGCCAAGAAAGAAACCTAATAAGGATTTAAAAGCAACGATAATAAGTGAAGTTCCTACGGCAACTTTCATCTCTATATTTGCTAATATGACCAATGCAGGAATAATTAAGAATCCACCACCTGCGCCAATGAGTCCGGTAACTCCACCAACGACTAATCCTTCTATTAAGATAAGTGGGTAATTGTAGCGGATAGTTCCTGCAGATTCCTTTTCTTTTCGTTTTTTGAGCATAGACAATGCAGCGGGAAACATAAGTATAGCAAACAAGCCAAACATTCCCATACGACGAGTAAAGTCAAATGTTCCTACTGTGAATAATATGTCAGGTAACGCGGGAACTACATAGTAACGAACTAGCGTAACGCCAACAATGGCAGGAATTCCAAAAACAATTGCTGTACGCCAATCAACATTTTTATTTAGATGTTGTTTTAGTCCTCCAACTAGTGAACTTGTACCTACAATAAAGAGAGAGTATGCAGTTGCTACTTTTTCGTCAACTGAGAATAAATAGGCGAGTACAGGGACTGCTAATATAGAGCCGCCGCCGCCGATAAGACCTAATGAAATTCCAATAATCAAGGCACTAGCATAGCCAAGTATTTCCATAGTTATTTTCGTTGTTTGTCAGTGCAAAATACAGTACATGCAATGAGCTAGCAGTAACCAAAGTTACATATTTAGGCTAAATTTATAATTTTAATATGATTTCTATGCAATTCTATGCTACCCAATTGTTCTAATTTTTTTAAAAGCCTTGATATTACTACTCTGGAACTGTGTAGATCATAGGCAATTTCTTGATGTGTATTGTGAATTGTCATGGTTTTATTGATACGAACTTTCTCTTTTAGGTAGTTGAGTAATCGTTGATCCATCTTTTCAAAAGCAACACTGTCTAGAATGTGTAATACTTCATTTAAGCGTGTATGATAACTTTGAAAGACAAAATTTCGCCATGTTTTATAGTTTGCGGTCCATTCTTCCATTTTTTGAACAGGAACCATGATCAGTTTTGTATCGTGTTCGGCAACTGCTTTTATTTCACTTTTGGTTTGTCCCATACAGCAATTCATCGTCATAGAACAGGTTTCGCCGCTTTCTAGATAATACAATAGTAGTTCATCACCTTCTTTGTCTTCTCGCATTATTTTAATAGCGCCAGAAATGAGCAATGGCATTCCACGTACATAATCGCCAATAGACATCATGGTAAAGCCAGCAGGAACTTCTTTATACGTGCCAACTTGTGCAATTTCGTTTAGTAAATCTTCTTCAAAAAGATGACCATAATTGTCTTTTAGTTCTTGAATCATGAATTGCGTTTTTGAGCTTCACTATTTTGAGTTAAAAATACTGAAAGTATTTAAAATCCAAAATTATAGTTTTTTGTAAAAGTACTCAGTAACAATGGTTACAAATGCCGTTCAATATAAAGTCATCAAACTTGATTCGGGAAAATTTTTTA
Source organism: uncultured Kordia sp. (assembly GCF_947496985.1). Lineage (GTDB taxonomy): Bacteria > Bacteroidota > Bacteroidia > Flavobacteriales > Flavobacteriaceae > Kordia. The sequence goes on along the minus strand of NZ_CANMEZ010000012.1, from coordinate 104,341 downwards.
TAACGCTTCAATTTGTTTCATAATAGCTTCTGCTTCTGCTGTTTTTTGATCACTAAGTTTTCTGTTGGAAGTAGAAAGATCAAACGCTTGCTTGGTCAATTTTGTATACTGATCGTAAAGTTTATCTTTTACTGATTTCTTTTTGAATAATCCGAACATAATTTATCTTTTTCTTAATTTTTATTATACTGTAAAAATACGACTTAAAAACTACGATTGCTAGCATGAAGTTCTGCAGATAGCATAGTTTATTATTATTTTAACAACAATTGTTAAAACATTATAAACAAAGAAGTTGTGTGCTGTTTAGAAATGAAAAAACCACATCATATAATGTGGTTTTTGTAAACTATTTTAGCGTGTTAGAAAAGCTACAACTTCAACATTTGCTGTTGTAGCTTTTCGTAACAACAAAAAATAAACTAACTAAAGTTTTATTTTTTTATTTCTTTTTGTTTTTTGCGTAAATCAGTGTTGTACACAATACTAAATTGTAAATATCCTTTTCCAGTTGTGCTTACACGTTGATATAGCATTCCTGATTGTAGGTTTATATTTTTATTTAATTGATATCCAATACCACCATACAAACGATTTCTATCAAACAGTTCTTCTTGTCCGTTTACAAAAATTTCATTGTACGCTCCGAAGAAAAATGTTCCTTTTTCTATAACAGGTTTATTTACAGGAATAAATAACATTAATCGGTAACGAAAACGTGTTTTAAAATCGTCTTCAACCCAACGTTGTTCAGCTCTGTAACGATGTTCAAATTTTACGCGTCCTAACTTATTATTTGTAATTAATTGTTGCCAAATACGATGTTCTTCCGTTTCTGGACTGTCACGTTCACTATCATATACAAAACTTCCAATGTATGCATAACCAGCAGTAGCAAAGGCATTTTTGGTAAAATGATAGTTTAGTCCTGTACGCAATAACCATTGTTCTGTATTGTTTGGAAAAACGGTGTGATTACGAAATTGTACTTCAGTATGTATGCTGAACTTCTCGCTAATACGGTTTGAACCAAAATACATGAGCCAGTTACCTGTTTCATCTTGACTCCAACTTGCGAACGGAATCATGCAAAGTACCAGTAAAACGATACTTAGTTTCTGTTTTAAATTCATTCCTATAAAAACGTTACTTTACCATTGTTGATATCATACATTCCGCCAACAACTTTAATTTCTCCATTAGCTTCAAGCTCTGCTAATACAGGGCTTTGCTTGCGAATATTTTCAATAGTCATTTCTACGTTTTTAACAGCTACATTATTTACGAAATCAATATTTTTTGAATTACGTAAACTTTCATCTGTTGGTTCTGTAACAGCTTCTACCGCAGGTTCAATTTTGTTAATTAGAGCAGTTAAATTCCCAAGGCGTGCATGATCGCAAGCTCCTTTTACCGCTCCACAGGCAGTATGTCCTAAGACCACTACTAATTTTGTTCCTGCCAATTTACAAGCAAATTCCATGCTTCCTAAAATGTCTTCATTGACAAAGTTTCCAGCAATACGAACACTAAAAATATCTCCAATTCCTTGATCAAAAATTAATTCTGAAGAAACTCTAGAATCAATACAACTCAATACCGTAGCAAACGGGTATTGTCCTGTACTTGTGTCAGAAACCTGATCTAATAAATCACGACTTACTTGTGTACTTTGTACAAATCTTTCATTCCCATCTTTTAATGCTTGCAAAGATGAATCTGGAGTCATTACAGCTTGTGTTTCTTTTGTTTGTGCTTTCATATAGCTTTGTTTAATCTAGTTTTTTGTTGTTAATATATTACTATGTACCGTTATTATTGTAATTGTATAGTTGATGAGTTCTTTACAATTAGAATAGGTACATTAATTTTATGAATGGCTTCTTTTATGTTTGTTTTAAGATTTTTGAAGCGTGAATTTGTTTTTGATTGTTGATTCACACATAATATCCCAATATTGTTTTTTGCGACGTAAGTTGCAATATTATCCATAGCATTAGAACTATTTTCAAATACATAAGTTATTACGTTTTCTGCTTTTGGTATTGCTTTTTCAGAGTTTTTTTCTGAAGCTTTACGTACATGAAATTGCTTAATCGGATTTTTAACAAGTCGTTGTAAATCGGCAGTAATTCCTTGCGGTAAATCTGCTGTCGTTGTATTTAATAAACCTAAAGACATTTCTTCTGTAGTATGTATAGCAGTGTTTTTTCCAGAAATTAATACAGAACCATTAAAATTTTTCAAGATGAATTTTGTAAAACTATCTCCTAAAAAGTTGATGAGTTTTTTTGTGCGTTTTCCTAATACAATGATATCAGGTTTTGTACTTTCAATTTCATCAAGTACTTCGCTTTTTAAATGACCCAAACGAAAACTTGCATTTATCTTTATATTTTCTCGCTTGGCAATCTCTCTAACTAATGCTCTTAGCTTATGTTTGGTTGAGTAGCGTTCTTCATCAATCGTTCGCATAGCTGAATATTGGTTTTCGTATTCAGCAACATCCGAAGGTTTTAATACATGAAAAACGTCAATACTTCCGTCTATAATCTTTGCAAGATTTACAGCGTTATCTAAAGCTCTGGTAGATGATTTAGATAGATCAGTTAAAACAAGTAATTTATACTTCGGGTTGCTCATGATGCTTAATTTTAATGGTTAAAATTTTTAGGCACTTTTTGGTCTGAGTTGGAAAAACTCAATAAAACTTTTTGGGTTTTCAACAGTTCCACGCTCAGAAATCAACTTAATATCAATGTCTCTATTACGTGCTTTTTCTGAGAAATCTTCCAATATTTCAATAATATCATTATCCAAGAAGCGTGTTTTACGTACGTCCAATTCTAAGAATGTATCTCTTGGTAAACTGTCTAATTCTTTTAAAATAGCACCTTTATTAAAGAAAGTAACTTCTTCGGCAAATGTCATTTTAATTTTATGCTTCCCATTACTCTTATCTTCAATATGTAAGAAGTGTGAATTTTGGAAACTCTTGATTAAGATTACTACAATTCCAACAGCTAATCCTAAACCAATTCCCCATAACAAGTCAATAAATACGATTCCTAAAATGGTGATGATAAACGGAACAAATTGTTTCCAACCTGCGTTGTACATCTTTTTAAATAGTGTTGGTTTTGCTAGTTTGTATCCTACAATTAATAAGATTGCTGCTAGTACCGAAAGTGGAATCATGTTTAATAATGTTGGAATTAAAATCACAGAAATCAATAATAAGAAACCGTGAACAATAGCAGCCATTTTTGTTTTTCCACCTGATTGTATGTTAGCCGAACTTCTTACAATTACTTGTGTAATTGGTAATCCACCAATTAATCCAGAAAGAATGTTTCCTGTTCCTTGTGCTAATAATTCTTTATTTGTTGGTGTTACACGTTTTAATGGATCTAACTTATCTGTAGCTTCCACACATAATAACGTCTCTAAACTTGCTACTAATGCAATTGTAAAACCAGTGACCCAAATTGCAGGATTGTCAATGACAGCAAAATTTGGAAAACTAAACTGTCCCACAAAAGAGTCAAAACTATCAGGAACTGGTACTTTAACCAAATGCTCAGATGAAATAGCAAATGTTTCGCTATCTTTTGTTAAAATATAGTAAATGATTCCTAAAGCTACTGCAACTAATGGACCTTGTACTAATTGAAATATCTTTCCTTTTTTAGATAAAACGGTATTCCAAAGTATTAAAATTCCCAATCCAACTATTGCAATTGTTGTAGCACCAAGACTAATATGGTTTATAGTGTCAAAAATTTCTGAAAAAGTATTTTGTCCGTCTACTTGTGCAAAAGCAAAATCTCCTTCTGGGTCAGAGTCGTAACCAAAGAAGTGTGGAATTTGTTTTAAAATAATAATGATTCCAATTCCGGTAAGCATTCCTTTAATTACAGATGATGGGAAAAAATATCCTATAATTCCAAATCTTAAAACACCAAAAACAACTTGAATTACACCACCAATTACCACGGCAACTAAAAAGTTTTGATAACCACCTAAAGCTGTAATAGCCGTTAATACAATTGCAGCTAAACCTGCTGCTGGTCCACTGACACCAACTTGCGAGCCACTAAAGGCTCCAACAACAATACCTCCAATAATACCGGCAATTAAACCAGAAAATAATGGAGCACCACTGGCTAAGGCAATACCTAAACAGAGAGGAAGGGCGACAAAGAAAACGACAATACTTGCGGGGAAATCCGCTTTTAAGTTTTTGAATGGGTTTGAACTATTCATGATAGTGATAATGTTTTTTTTTGAATTGGAAAAGCAATGTTATAGTTGCTTTAAGTTAATTCGTTGTTAGCTAATTTTTGTTGTATTTATAATAGAATAGAAGAACAATTCCCCATTTAATTTGTGATGAGTGGAGAACATTCTAAAACGCATACTTCATTGAAAGACGTACGTGTATTTTTTATGAGTTTGTATTTTTATACGAATTCCGGAGGTGGAATTAATATTTCAATGCTATGAGAAGCATCTGTTTGTAGTATGTAAAAATGTGTTGTGTAATGGGAAAGATCTGTGTCAGTTACAGCAAAACTAGTTGCATACGGTCTAACTTTTTGATCTTCTTCAAGCTTGTCTTCGGTTTCTTCATTATCAGTATCATCTTCCCAATCAGTATCTACAAGTTCATAATTTATATATGTGTAAGAAGAAAAAGCCTGTGAAATAGGTTGTAAAACCATCACAAAAAGTACCAAAGCAAAAGAAATTTGCTTCAACATATTAAATATTTGTGAATCTTTATACGACATTTATTTTATGGCTTTAAAAACTAGATCGGTGTAAAATTTTACAATTACATCAACGCCTTCTTTTACATCTGTTAACGATGGTAAATGTTCTGAAAAGTAACGCTGTTTGTGCGCACCTTCAATAACTGTTGAAACTAACATGTGAGGAAATTCAAAACTCGGATTCATATCTGAAACAAAATTGCTAACACGTTGTACAACACGTTTGTAAACTTTGTAGTATCCTTTTTCATTTTCAGAATCAATTTCTTTCGTATGATACGCTTTTGAAGATTCGGCAATGATAATCCTGTTTAAAATAACTTCATTAATGTATGAGAACGAATTATCTACATCTACTTTTCTTGTCAAAATATTGATAGCCGAAGAAAGCTTATCTTCCTTTGATTGTAAATTGGTAGTTGCAAAAACTAATTTGTATTCAACCCAACTCCAATACCAACAATTTAAGTATACCAAAAGCATATGCTTACTTTCGAAATAACGATAAATAGAACTTTCATTAGAGCCAATTGATTGCCCTAATTTTTTAAATGTAAAACATTCAAAACCTAATTCATCAATCATTTCAATGCTTCGCGATACAATTTTCTTTCCTAATTCTGATGACTCAGGATTTTTAGTGTAAAGCTCATCGCTAATGACAATATGTATTTGAAGATTTTCCATATTCAGTAACTACAAATATAATAGTAATACTATCAAAAAATAAAAGTTTAACTAATTTTTTTGAAAAAAATAGTATTAAATATTATTGGTAATACTGTGAAAAGGTTTGAAAAGCACTGTTTTGTAAGAATGAGGATATATGTTATTCTGAAATAATATGTACTTTTGCCTGCGAATGACAAGTGTATACGGCGCAATAATGCTATGTATATGCTTGATGACCATAAAAATACATGACACATAAAGCAGGATTTGTAAATATTATAGGGAATCCAAATGTTGGAAAATCAACATTGATGAACGCCTTTATTGGAGAAAAACTCTCCATTATTACTTCAAAAGCACAGACAACACGACATCGAATTTTGGGAATTGTCAATGGAGATGATTTTCAAGTAATCTTGTCAGATACACCAGGAATCATAAAACCAGCATACGAATTACAATCATCTATGATGGATTTTGTAAAGTCGGCCTTTGAAGATGCTGATGTGTTGATTTATATGGTTGAAATTGGAGAAAAAAGCTTAAAAGATGAAGCGTTCTTCAAAAAAATCATCAATTCAAAAATTCCAGTGATTTTATTATTAAATAAAATTGACAAGTCTTCGCAAGAAGAACTAGAAACACAAATGGAATTGTGGAGAGAAAAAGTGCCAACGGCAGAAATTTATCCAATCTCAGCATTGGAAAACTTCAATGTGTCACAAGTGTTTTCAAGGATTTTGGAACTGTTACCAGCTTCACCAGCATTCTATCCAAAAGATCAATTAACCGATAAACCAGAACGTTTCTTTGTTAACGAATCTATTCGTGAAAAAATCTTAATTAATTACAAAAAAGAAATTCCATACGCCGTAGAAGTCGAAACAGAGGAGTTTTTTGAAGAAGAAGACATTATTCGTATTCGTTCTGTAATAATGGTAGAGCGCGAAACGCAAAAAGGAATCATCATTGGGCATAAAGGAAGCGCGTTAAAAAGAGTTGGGATGCAAGCCAGAAAAGACTTAGAAAAGTTTTTTGGAAAGCAAATTCATATTGAATTATACGTAAAAGTCAATAAAAATTGGCGTAGTAATTCCAAGCAATTACGCCGTTTTGGTTACAATAATAAGTAGTACATGATTAAAAAAGTTTTTGGTTTCCTAAGTTTTCTTTTATTAATTGGTTGTGCCTCGCAGCCAAAAAATGAAACTTCCGTAACGGTTCAGGTTACACATTTGAATACAATTAATGCAGGCGGAATGAACGCTGTCGAAATTAGCGCCTATTGTGCTAAAACGAAGCGTTTGTTTACGGCAAGCACTTTATATAAAGGCGTCTTAGTATATGACATGTCTGATGTGAAAAATGTTATAAAAGTAGCTACTATTGATATTTCAAAATATGGAGGAAATGTAAATAGTGTTGCTATACATAATGGAAACGTTGCTATGGCTGTGGAAAACACAAATCGCCAAGAATACGGTTTTGTTGTTGTATACGATACAAAAAAACTTGAGGAAATAGAAGTGCATTTCGCAGATGCTCTCCCAGATATGGTTGCATATTCTCCTGACGGAAGATATATCATTTCTGCAAATGAAGGTGAGCCAAATGATGATTATACTATTGATCCAAGCGGTTCGGTTACGATTATAGATTTAAAAGAAAATAAAGCGACTACGCTAGGTTTTGAATTAAGTGATTTGCAAATAAGCGTATTGGAAGAAAAGGGATTGCGAGTTTTTGGTGAAAACGCTACATTTTCCAAAGATGCTGAACCTGAGTATTTAACTGTTTCCAAAGATGGAACAAAAGCTTGGGTTGTTTTGCAAGAAAACAATGCTATTGCTGAAATTGATATTGTAAATGCCGAACTCAATAATATATATCCATTAGGTGTAAAAGATTTTAGTTTGCCTAAAAATGCATTGGACGTAAGCGATAAAGATGGAAAAATACAGTTTAAAACTTGGAAAAACCTAAAAGGATTCTATTTGCCTGACGCTATTACAAATGCACAAATAAATGGCGATACATATATTATAACCGCAAATGAAGGTGATTCAAGAAATTATGCAGGATTTTCAGAAGAAGTGCGCGTTTCAGAAATAAAATTAGATGCAATAGCATTTCCAAATGCTGCAGAATTACAAAAAGATGATCAATTAGGTCGTTTAAAAGTTACAAAAGCACAAGGTGATATTGATAATGATGGTGATTATGATGAATTGTATATGTTTGGAACACGATCTTTTTCTATTTGGACAACCAAAGGAAATTTAGTCTATGATAGTGGCAATGATATTGCCAAACAAACGCAAACTAATCCAAAAGCATTTAATCAAAATGATTCACGAAGCGATGACAAAGGTTCAGAGCCTGAAGCTTTGGCAACATTGCAATTAAAAAATAAGACATTGCTTTTTGTAGGTTTAGAACGTACAAGTGGAGTGTTGATGTATGACATTTCTAACCCTAGAAAACCTGTGTTTTTAAAATGGATTAATCATGAAGGCGACATTTCTCCAGAAGGATTATTTGTTATTCCAGCTACGGAAAGTCCAACAGGCGAAAACATCTTAGTCGTTTCTAACGAAATTAGTGGAACTATTAGTTTGTTTGAAGTAAAGTAACACAGTCGATAAGTTTTCTAAAATCAAACACACTTCTTACTTGTGGACAATCATTAATATTTTTTCGAAGCTTTTTGTACAAGTTCTTCTTTACAAAATATGGAAAGAAAAGTTCCAATAATAAACCCAGTAAGCAATCCACCTACATGCGCTGCATTATCAATACCTGCAGACAAAAATCCAATCACAAGATTCAAACCACCGTATGCAATTAATAAAGTCCAAATCATCCCTCTAGAGTACTTTGGATAAACTTTAAAAATGATAAAAGCTAAAATTATTCCCGAAAGTCCAAAAATAGCTCCTGAAGCACCAACACTAACAGTATTTTCATGAAACATAACGCTTGCAATACTGGCCGTACAACCACAAGTTACATAGGCTAAAATCAATTTTGTAGGAGATAGTATTTTTTCCAAAAAGCTATTGTATACTGCAATCCCAAATAAGTTTAATGCCAAATGCATAAAGCCAGCATGTATAAATGTTGAGGTAAACAAACGCCAAAGTTCTCCATGAATTGCGATTTCAGATTGCCTATTTCCACCAAATTCAAGTAATTCGACAGCAGTTGGCGAGACAACACTGATCCCTTTTAAAACCATGATAATAAAAACCAATATGTTCGAAATTAGTAAAATAGCCGTGGCTTTGTGTGCGCCAAATGGATTAAAATAACTTAGCGTATCTGTGAAATCATCATCTTTAGGTGGTTTATTTTTTTTAAAATTGGCTAATTCTTTTTTGTCAATCTTAGGAATCATGACTAACAATAAAATGATCAACAGACCAATACCAAAAATGATAAAACCAGCTGAAATGGAACTTCCAAAGCGCGTTTCAAAAAGTTTCTTTTTTGGAATTAAAATAATTTCCTCATCTTCATTAATAATTGGTATTTTTTCCTTGATAGCTCTAATAAATCCGTCTCTATTATCAGAATGGTTAAGCTTTTCAAAATAAGTAACATCTTGAAAGTCATGCGATTTGAAATCTTTATTAGAATTGACTAAAAACCGTCGAATAGCCTGTCTTTTATTCGTTTCGGTATCCTTATTTCTGAGTTGTAAATCATACTGAATGCCATACCAAGCAAGACTTGATTTATTAAAAGGGCATGCAATGTACATAGTAACATTCAAATGTTCATTGTACTTGCCAGAAATACGTGTCGATACATAAGTGTGATTTAAAGTATTGACTACTTCAAACTGATTAATCTTAAAATACTTTTCATTGGGAAGTTCATCCAACTCAACACTCGTGGCAATTTCGTTTATACTATAGGCGTTCTTTTCTAAGTATTTCTGACTGATAACTGTCGGAATCACAATTACAATACACATAAGTAATAGTGTCAAAAAGTGACCATCACCATTTTTTCCTCTTAGATTTACAATTCGTATGGGTTTGCGAAGCCAAATAAATACAGGAATCCATATGAAAGTTATTGGGATCCAAATGTTGAGTACATCTTCCTTAAGAGGTAATAAACCAAGCTTGATATCAAACAACAATCGAAAGCCATAATAAAAAAGAATGCAGCCAAAGGCAATTGTCAGAAAGGGAATGTAAATTTTAAAAAACTTTAATTTGAGGTTTTGCAATGAAAAGGGAATGATTGAGTTGTATGTATATCAGTATGCATCATGGTAATTTTGTTACAATATGACGCAATCAAAAGTAACAGAAGTTTTTAATGCAATATAATGAAATGCTTTAAAAAGGTATTTTTGCGAAACTCGTAATAAAAATTAAATTTTCAGTAATTTCATTAAATAATTCTCGATAAAATCGCTTCCGAAACCTTTTCGCAGTTATGCAATAGACTTTCGGGGAAACCTGAAAGTGTTAAAGGTGTATTTTTTAGATATTAATTGTTGTTTTCAAAAACGTATACAAATCAATCATCTCAGGTTTTCCTGTAGCTTTTCCCATTCGTCCACCAAAATAAAGCACAAACCAAACAAATATCATAAAAATCATCAAGGCTACTTGTATTGCATATGAGTTTCCTAAAGTAGCGTTGGTATATGCCCAAATACCAAAACCGATAAATAAACAAACTACTAAAAAGTGAAGAAACATAAAAAATGTCCAAACTGTCGGACTTGGACCAAATAAACCATTTAATTCACAACTTTGTGCGTCAATTTCATCCACTTCTACGTGTAATTGTGGCGACCAAAAATGTTGTTTATTTTTCGGAATTTTGATAAAAACATGATTGTCCACACGTGTAACAATAAAATCTTTTTGTGTGTTTTTTGAACTTTCCAAACGTTTCAGAATTGTTTCGTTACTTTCGGAAATCGTTCGCTTAAATCGTGGACGTAATACAATTTCTTCTCCTAAACTCATGATACAGTATTTGTTAATTTCAATAATACTGTTTTTCATATATATATGAACTGATAAATATCATATCAATTGTAGTAGATAACTATTAAAATACAATTAAAAACAAGGATAATTGGCAATAAGCGTATCAAAATATAAACTTCACGAAAGACTTACTTAAAATTACTTTTTACTCATCAACAGAAAACGTACCTTTGCAGGCACAAAAAGAACGAAATGAGTAATATAGTAGCCATAGTTGGACGTCCAAATGTTGGAAAATCGACCTTGTTTAATCGAATGATCAAACGTAGAGAAGCCATTGTTGATGCTGTGAGTGGTGTAACAAGAGATAGACATTACGGGAAATCAGACTGGAATGGAAAAGAATTTTCATTAATCGATACAGGTGGATATGTCATAGGAAGTGACGATGTTTTTGAAGCTGAAATTGACAAACAAGTAGAATTGGCTATTGATGAAGCAGATGCGATTCTTTTTGTAGTAGATGTTGAATCTGGAATTACAGGAATGGACGAAGAAGTAGCAAACCTACTTCGTAGAGTTAACAAGCCTGTCTTTTTAGTAGTAAACAAAGTAGATGCTGCAAATCGTTTACACGATGCTACGGAATTTTATTCCTTAGGTTTAGGCGAATATTTCCCAATAGCAAGTATCAATGGAAGTGGAACAGGTGATTTATTAGATGCTTTGGTAGAAGCATTACCTGATGATGTTGAAGAAGAGGAAGAAGAAAAACTACCACGTTTTGCAGTTGTTGGACGACCAAACGCAGGAAAATCATCTTTAATCAATGCTTTAATTGGAGAAGATCGATACATTGTAACTGACATTGCTGGAACTACACGTGATTCAATTGATACACGTTACAATCGTTTTGGATTTGAATTCAATTTAGTGGATACCGCAGGGATTCGTAGAAAAGCAAAAGTAAAAGAGGACTTAGAATTTTACTCAGTAATGCGTTCTATTCGTGCTATTGAACACAGTGATGTATGTTTGTTAGTGGTAGATGCCACACGTGGATTTGATTCGCAAGTACAAAATATCTTTTGGCTAGCAGAAAAGAACAACAAAGGAGTTGTTATCTTAGTGAATAAGTGGGATTTAGTAGAAAAGGAAACATCTACAGTAAAAGAATTTGAAAAACACATTCGTCAACAAATAGAACCTTTTACAGACGTGCCAATTGTATTTATTTCTGCCTTAACAAAGCAACGTATCTACAAAGCTATTGAAACGGCAGTTCAAGTATACAAAAACAGATCAAACAGAATTCCGACAAGCAAGCTGAATGACGTTATGTTAGATATTATCGAACGTACGCCACCGCCAGCACACAAAGGAAAATATGTGAAAATTAAATTCTGTACGCAATTACCAACAGGATATCCGCAATTTGCCTTCTTTGCCAACTTGCCGCAATATGTACGTGATCCATATAAACGATTTGTAGAAAACAAACTCCGTGAACAGTTTGACTTTAACGGTGTACCTGTAACGGTATACTTTAGGAAAAAATAAATGTCTAAAAAGGTATTTCTCATAACTGTATTTATTGTCAGTCTTCTATTATTAGGATTGATGTTATTGATTGCAGATGTGAGAATGAATACGATATTGGACGATTTTTCTACAATGGAAGAAGAGTTTAAAAATACAAATACTTCGTTAGAACAAGAAAAAGAAAGGCAATTTGAAGCTACTGCTGATACGTATCCGGAAATTATACAACAATACGAGAGAGTAGCAAAAGACTTACTCGAATATATCCAGAATTTAAAAAAGGATTATATAGCTAAGAGTGATAATTATGAAGAAATGGATGCGCATAAAAATGAAATCCTCTTCATAAAAGGTTCAAATGGATATACTGAAAAAGGAAATAACTTAATGACAAAAATTGAAGCATATGAAAATATGCTTGTTATTGTAAATTTAGAATTTCCAGAAACGAAAACGACATCCTCAAAACTACGTAATACAGACAAAACTAAAGATTGGCTAGTGTACAATTTTAAAGACTTTCCAGCGATAGCTGTATATACACAATTGACAGCTATGGAAGCTACTATTGAAACTAAACGAAAAGATATCATTACGTTTGCGTTAACTGCGAAGTAAAACTTTACATTAAATTATCAAAAGCTACATAATTCTATCATAATTCACTAACATTCCAATAAAATACGAGATTCATCTTTGTTGAAATAAACATAAATCAACACAATGAAAATCTTAAAACAATCACTTCTTATAGCAATGACAATCGTTGCTTTTCAAAGTTGTGAAAATGATGACGATAGTCAAAATTCAACCACATCTGTAGATACTTCTGTAAACTTTCAATTCAAAAATACAATCAATGTAGGTGGAGAAGGTTCAGCAGAAATCTCTGCATTTGACCCAATAACAAATCAAATTTTTACCGTAAATACAGAAGCTGATCAAATATCAATCTATGATATTTCAGACATTACATTGCCAATTCAAAAAACGCCTATTGATGTAAGTGGTTTTGGAGCGCCAAATAGTGTTGCTGTTCACAACGGAAAACTCGCAATTGCAGTAGAGGCTGCAAACAAACAAGCTTCGGGGAAAATATATGTATACAATACAGCAGATGCTTCTTTAGCAAATGAATATACAGTAGGTGCATTACCAGATATGGTAACATTCACAAAAGACGGAAACTTTATTCTGTCAGCAAATGAAGGAGAACCAAATGACGATTATACGGTAGATCCAGATGGAACAGTTAGTATTATAGATGTCGTAAATAATAACGTAACTACCTTAAACTTCGCAGCGTTCAATTCGCAAGAAGCAACATTAGAAAGTCAAGGTTTTAGAGTTTTTGGACCAAATGCAAACTTGGCTGCGGATGTAGAGCCAGAATATATTACAGTTTCAGAAGATTCACAATATGCGTGGGTTTCATTACAAGAAAACAATGGAATTGCCAAGATTAACTTATTAACGAAAACAATTGAAGCTATCTATCCATTAGGATATAAAGATTATAGTGTTTCGGGAAATGCTATCGATGCAAGTGATAAAGATGGTGTAAATGAACTCAAAAATTGGCCTGTATACGGAATGTATCAGCCTGACGCAATCACTTCTGTAAATATCAATGGAATAGAATATATCTTTTCTGCAAATGAAGGCGATTCAAGAGAATACGAAGGAACTCCGGGATATGTTGGAGAAGATCGTGTGAAAGATATTACATTGGATGAAATTGCTTTTCCTGTAGCAGAAGACTATCAAGCCAATGAAAATATTGGACGATTAAAAATTGCTTTAGATTTAGGTGATACAGATAATGATGGCGATTATGATAAACTTTACAATTATGGAGCGCGTTCATTCAGTGTTTGGTCTGCTGATGGAAACTTACTATATGATAGTGGAAACGAAATTGCAACACGTGTATTAGCAGATACACCAAATCGTTTCAATTGGGATTGGGAAGACAATGAAACAGACAAGAGAAGTGATGACAAAGGAGCTGAACCTGAATCTGTAGAAATCTTAAACATAGCTAACCAACGTTACATCTTATTTGTAGGGTTAGAGCGTAACAGTCAGGTAATGGTATACGACATTACAAACCCAGTTGCGCCACAGTTTTTACAATTTTTACAACGTGATACAGATTATGCACCTGAAGGTTTATTAGCAATCAAAGCAGAAGATAGTCCAACAGGAAATGCATTGCTTATCATTTCATATGAAGATAGTGGAACCGTTTCTATCTATGAAAATGAAAACTAGTAAACTATGCAGAATCATGTTTCAATAGTATATTAGAGTCAATGAGACTATAATTTATTCCATTGTTGTTAAACTATAGCGGCAATGGAATTGTTTATTAATATGAAAAAATTAAGGATGCGTTGGTGGATCTACCATGCATTTTCTTGGATCTGCACTGCAATTAAGTTGTTCAGTTTCAAGACAATTAATGTATGTCGCATCTGTGTTGGTTTCATCTTCTAAAGAATTTCCGCGGTCAGTTCCACCTAATATTTTTTGAGTATTCATACTGGAAATTAAAGTTTTCTTCAATACAAGTTTTTTCTTCATGATATAGAATGTTTTTATACGATTCATTCAAATGTAATGTATCATAAGGTTTTAAAGATATGTTTGTAGTGCCCATTTATAAATGGGCGCACCTTTTTCTTTTATAGTGGACGCTGAATAGCTAAATTCGTTCAGAATCATTTGCGTTTAAATGCAGAAACTTTGACTGCATAAACGAAGTTCAAAGTATATAACATTAAATTTATAACCATGAAAAAGAGAAATCTTAAAGCAAAACTTTTATTGACCAAAAGTACAGTATCCAACTTTAACGCTTCACAGCTAAAAGGAGGAACAGTCTTCACTGCAGCAGTTGATTGTGATACATCACTAATATTTGTATGCCTAAGTGTGGCAAATTGTCCATCAGCAGCTAATTGTACGGTAACATGTCCAACAAATAACAATTGTCCAACAGCAGTAAGCTGTGCAGAATCATGTTTCAATGGTATGTGTGAACCAATGGGACCATAATTTATAAATAATTCCATTGTCGTTAAATAATAGCGACAATGGAATTGCCTTTCATCATAAAAAAATTATGGATGTGTAGGCGGATCTACCATACATCGCATAGGATCTATGCTACAAGTATCATGACAATCTGTATAAACACAGGTATTCTGATTTTGCGTAGGGTTAGGGGTGCACTGCGTTGTAGGTTGTTGGTTTGTTTCATCATCCAAAGAGTTTCCGCCAGTTCCACCAGCAATTTTAAAACTATTCAAATTAGAAATTAAACGTTTCTTCAATACGAGTTTTCTTTTCATAAAATTAATGTTTTCAAATGTGTTCTCAAATGTATTAGTAAAACCTTCATGGTATAAAAAGTACTAGTGCCCATTTATAAATTGACCACAAATAATTTACACTGATAACATTTTTGCTTCTATGTTTTTAATGTAATATGAAGGGTAAATTTCAGTATGCTTTTTAAAAGCTCTAGAGAATGATTTTGCACTCTTAAAGCCACATTCTTCAGCAATAGAAGCAATAGAATATGCTCTAAAACGTTTTTCATTTTTCAATCGTTTCAATGCATACGAAATACGTAAATTTACTAAATACTCAGTGTAACTTTGTTTTTTATGTGTATTTATGATTTTAGAAAGATACGTTGTGTTTGTATTTAATTCTTGTGCTAAAAAAGACAAAGTACAATCAGGATTTACAAACAAAACACTTTGCTCAAACTGAGTCAATGCTTTCAAAATACTTTCAGTTTGCGCTTCTGAAACATGAGTACTTGCCGAATTTTTAGGAATTGAGATTACTTTTTCTACTTTTGATAAGTTTGCTACTGTTTTTTCAAAATTAGTTCTATTTATACGCTCTCTTCTTCTAAAAAACAAAAAACTACCGATTAAAATAACCACTAAAAACAATGCTAAAACTGTCCAAATATTCTTTGTATACGATGTTTGTAGTAATGCTTGCTGTAGCTGTTTCGACTTCTCTTTCAACTTTGGAATGTCGTATTTAGTATCTAACGTATATTGCAATTCAGCTCTTTTAGAATATGTATTTGTTGTATATTCAATAGCAAGTTGAGAATAATGCAATGCCTCTTTCAAATTGTTTTGTTGTTTATAACTCTCTGACAAAAGAGAATAAGTGTTTGGATACAGAAACAACTTTGTAGTATCTGCTAAATGGACAGCGTTCTTTTGAAAATAATAAATAGCCGAATCCGATTGTTGTTTGGCTAAAAATACGATTCCTTTATAATGATAAACAGATTTCAAACGTTCTTTCAAACCTATTTCGGTGGCTATTGTTTCCGCTTTCGCGAGATGAGTCAAGGCTTCATCATATGCTTTATTTGTAAAAGAAGCAATTCCTAGCAAATTGGTTAAATACGCAATATCTTTTTTATTCTGTTCTGCGAAAGCGAGCTTTAATGCTTTCTCAGAAAAAAAATTTGAAGAATCTAAAAATTTTGTTGCGGTAGAGTCTATGGTGTATTTTTTTAAATACACATTGCTCAAACTCTTCAGGAAAAGAATCTTTATAGCATATGGAATCTCTTTTTTATCATAGGCTTTGTGGTATAAAGCACGATACTTTTGTAAAGCAACTTTTTTATTATCAATCATAAAATACAAGGCTGCAATTTTATGTTCTACAGTAATCATCAATAATTGGTCATTCGTTTCTGTTGCAAGTTTCAGTGCTTTCGAATAGAATTCTAATGCAGTATCATATGCTATCTTTCTATGATAAAAAACAAACCCTTTTCGTTCATATGCTTTCCCTAATAGTGTTGCGTTTTTTTGAGTCTGTAACATTAAAATTGCTGCATCAACATGTGAAAATGCCTTTGCTGATGTTCCATAGAAAGTTTCATGCCTACAAGCCAATAAAAGTGAAGTTACGCGTTGCTCTAAAGTTGTTGCTTTCAAAAGCATTTGGTCTAAATATACTTTTGCAATGATTGGATTTGTATTCTTATGAAAATCATATTGATTATTCAATTTTTCATAAGAAAACTGAGCTAAACTGTCCGTTTGTATAATGTTTTCTTGTGCATACAGAAATGAAGAAAATAAAAAATAAGAACAAACTAAAAGGACATATTTTATCATAAGTAAAGTAGGAATTAAAACGTATAGCTGACAAACAAAAGTAATCAATAAAGAAAATCAAATTAAAAAAGTAAATCAGCGATGTGTAAATACGAACTTTAATTTAAAAAATAAAAATTCAATGACATAAAATACTTGCAAAAACGTTAAAATGTAAGCTTAGCTTTGATGTATTCCTATATTTTAAGATTTAAAAAATATTTTTAAGATTATTTTAATAATAAATAACCTTTTTTTCTGTTTGTTTGTGGGACAAACCGATTACCATCAATCAAAAAATTAAAATGAATAAACCATTTATTACGCTACTGGTTATTATGATCAGTTTATTTTCTGGACAAATTGCTGCACAGGAATACGAAGTCAAAGGAAAAATTATTGACAACACTACAAAAACACCGTTAGAATCTGCAACGGTATATTTAGAATCCATCAAAGACACTACATTAATCACATATACAATTAGTGATAAAAAAGGAATGTTTGAATTGGGTACACGGACCAAACTCAAAGAAGTGAACTTGTTTATAACGTTTAATGGATTTCAAACGTACAAGCAAAAAATTACGTTGGATAAATCAGTAATTGAATTACCAGATATTATTATGGAGCCAGCTTCAAACGAGTTAGACGCTGTACAATTGGTAGCTGTGCGTGCACCAATTACGGTAAAAAAAGATACCCTGGAATTTAATGCAGATTCTTTTAAAGCTAGACCAGATGCAACAGTAGAAGATTTAATTAAAAAATTACCAGGTGTTGAGGTGGATAGTGACGGAAAAATTACGGTAAATGGTAAAGAAGTAAACAAAATTTTAGTAAACGGAAAGCCATTCTTTGGGAATGATCCAAATATTGCAACGAAGAACTTAACGAAAGAAATCGTTGATAAAATTCAAGTAACGACTACAAAAAGTGAATCTGAAGAATTTACCGGAAAACAAGGGACTTCAGAAGAACAAACGATAAACATAGAACTCAAAGAAGACCAAAACAAAGGGTTCTTTGGACGTGGTACTATTAGTGGTGGAACGGATGAACGCTATGCAATGAGTGGAATAGGAAACTATTTTAATGATAAACAACGAGTAAGCGTATTAGCAAGTAAAAATAACATCAACAGTTCAGGGTTTAGTTTTGATGAAATCTATGATATGATGGGGAATGCAGGTGGCGGAATTTCTTGGAGTAGAAATGGCTCATTTTCTGTTGGCGGATTAAGCTTTGGTGGCGGACAAGGAATTACAACATCTTCAAATGTAGGTGCAAGTTTTGTCGATGAATATAAAGATAAAACGGAAATTATAGCAGATTACTTCTTCTCACGAGCCGATTCGGAAAACGAAAGTAGAGTAGAGCGTGAAAACATTTTGCCAGACGGAAGTTTCTTTACAAACTCAAGAAGTACATCTACAAACTTAAATGATAGTCATAGAGCAACTGCAGAATTGCAATTTGAAATTGATTCTACATTTAAAGTAGTAGTAGCGCCAAGTTTTAGATTTACAGAAGGAGAAAACTTTTCATCACGAAATGAAGAATCATTAGACGATGCTGGAACGATTTTAAACAGAGGTGATTCACGTAACAGAACAGATTCTGAACGTCGTAATTTTGGAAGTGATATAGACATTATCAAAAAGTTTGGAAGTAAAGGTTCATACTTAAGTTTTAATATAAATAATGGAATAATTAACAATACTTCTGAGAACTTTTTAAATACAACGAACGAAATATTTGGAACAACTCCATCACTCGAAACAAGAGACCAATTAACTGATATTGATTCAAAAGAAAGAACACTTACGGCAGATATTGAATATAGAATTCCGTTAAAAGAAAAACTCTTCATAGATGTAGGATATAGTTTCAGTAATAGACGTGAACGCAATGATAAAAAAGTGTTTGATTTTGATAATACAACAAATCAATATGATGATTTTAATGAAACGTTGAGTTCAGATTTAAAAGTAAACTTTCAAACACATTTACCAAAAATTGGAATCAACTACGAAACTGAAAAACTGTATTTAAGTTTGAATACTGGTGTGCGTATCTCTGAATTGAAAAATGAAGAATTCATCCAAAATACGGAAGTAACATCAAATTTTACAGATATCAATATTAATAGTTACATTCGTTATCGTATCAAACAAGGAACAAGTGTTTCGTTAAACTATAATACGAACACGCAAGCACCAAGTGCACGACAATTACAGCCTGTTGCAGATGTAAGTAATCCGCTAAACATTACGGTTGGTAACCCAAGTCTAAATCGTGAATTCAATCATCGTTTATATGCAAATTATAACAACTATGATTTCAAAAGTAAAAGTGGATTCTTCTTATGGGTTTCGGGAGGACTAACAAATGATAGAATTGTACCAATATCTGTTACAGATGAAAACAGAATTAGAACGACAACTTACACAAATGTTGATGGAGTATTAAGAGGAAGCGGAGGCTTTTCATATAATAAAACAATAAAACGCGATAGTTCTTCAGTGCGTTTTAGAGTTGGAATATATAATAATTACAATAAAGAATTTAACTTTAGTAATGGTGTGAAATTTTCAACAAAACGAAATGCATTAACACCAAGAGCAAGTGTTAATTACAATTACAAAGAATTATTAGAAATAGAACCGAGATATTCTGTATCATTAAACTCAACAAAGTACAGCTTGGATAACTTTAATGATGAAACATTTCAAACACATAATGTAGGGTTAAAAACAACTACATTTTGGCCAAAAAACATTGTCTTTGGAAACGATTTACGTTATACATATCGAACCAATGTAGCGCCAGGTTTTGAACGAAGTGCATTATTTTGGAATATGAGTTTAGGAATCAAAATCTTAAAAGAAAAAGGAACCATCAAACTAACGGCATACGATTTATTAAATCAAAATATAAACACACGTAGATCGGTAACTGCTGATTACATTCAAGATTCGCAAAGTACCGTATTGCAACGTTACTTTATGTTAGGGTTTACCTATAAAATCAGTAAAGTAGGTGGCAAAAAAAGTGGCGGAATGGAATTTTTCTAGACAAAATAAAAACTAACAAATACAAAAAAGCTTTTGAATATTCTCAAAAGCTTTTTTTATGGAATAGAGTTTGTATATTGAAAACAAAATGTAACTAATTGCTGAAAACAATCGTCAAACAGAAAATAATCATGAATAAAATGCTAAAGCCGATCATATGCGCCATTATCTTATTCACTTCATGTGTAAGTTTTGGACAAGATAAAAACTATGAATTAGAAGCTACATACATGAACTGTATGTATGGAATATTTGAAGATGATGGAGCTGAATTAAAAGAGCTCATCAAAAACGCCGAACAAAAACTAGTAGCAGCAAAGCTTTTAAAAGATACAAGTGGCGAAAGTTACATAGCATTATTTAAAAATATAGAAAAAGCAGTGGACGGACGCATTTCAAGTTTAGGTGTAAGTGATCATGTAATTGAAGGAATGAGCGACAAAGTAAAAGTAAAAGAAAACATGACTTGTATGCAGGTAATGATGAAATCGGAAAACTTTGAAGGTTCAAAACTCAGCAAATTGATACAACTATCTTCTTCAGGAAGTAGCAACCCTAAAATAACTGCTATAACAGAAAAATTACTTTTAATTTTTGAAGCAAAAGATTTTGATCACGACTTTTACAAATACCTTACATTTTCATTAATTGACAAATTTAATACTGCAAACAAAAAGCAAAGCAATCCGCCAAAAGGACAAAATTAGCATGTACAGAAAACGTTTGATTCGTAAATAGCATGAAAAAAAAGTTGCTATATCTACTGTTAGGACTTTTAATTTTCGTAGGAATTGCAAGTTATGTGCTTGCTATTCATATAGCTCCGTATGCTATTATACAGCCGCAACGAATCAACTTGGCTATAACACCAAAATCGCTCAATTTAGAAAGTGAAACGCTCGCGATACAAGTAGAAGATAGTATTCAATTAAAAGGCTATTGGGTAAAATCGAACACTACAGAAACTAAAGGAATCATGATTCTCCTTCATGGAATTGGCGGTTGTAAAGAACATTTTTTAGGACTCGCAGGAAACTTAGCCAACAAAGGAATCGCTTCAATTGTATTTGACGGAAGAGCGCATGGTGAAAGCGGTGGAAAATACTGTACATATGGTTTCTATGAGAAAAAAGATATTTCTAAAATTGTAGATTTCATAAAACAGAAAAACCCAAAACTTTCGGTTGGAATCTGGGGAAACTCACTTGGTGGCGCTATTGCAATTCAAGCTTTAGAACATGACAAACGCATTGAATTTGGTGTTATAGAAAGTACATTTACAGAATTAAATCAAACTGTATACGATTATCAAAAAAAGATATGTAAAGGCATTGGTGTGCGTTTCATTACGGATGCTGCATTGCAGGAAGCAGGCAAAATTGCGAACTTTATTCCTGATGAAGTAAAACCTGTAATTTCAGTAGCAAATATTCAGCAACCGATTTTTATTGGGCATGGAGATAATGATGAAAATATACACTACACCTACGGAGAACAACTTTATGAAAATTTGGCTTCCGCCGAAAAAGAATTTGTATTAGTAAAAGATGCAGGACATTTTGATGTATACGCTAAAGGCGGAAAAAACTATGAAAATAAGCTGCTGAGTTTTATAAAGAAGCAATTGAAGTAAACTCAAGATAAAAAATGATGAAAACAATATTTCAGCAACTTATATGTGTACTGCTTTTATGTGGTTCAATGAATATTTTTGGGCAAACAGGAAATTTTGAAAAAGAAACCGCTGCATTGAATTGTTTTTACAATGCTTTTAGAGACAATGGCGCTAAGTTTAAAAATATTATTCAAAATGCAGAAACTACACTAATTGAAAATAAATTACTAAGAGATAGTTCAGGTGAAAGTTATCTAAACTTCTTTCGGAATTTAAAAAAAATCGAGAGCTCCGATGTTAAAAGTTTAGGAATTCAAGATTATATTATAAAATTTATGATTGGAACTAATGAATTCGATAAAAGTAAATTTGAACCATGTGTAAAAGCACTGCGTAATTCAAAAGGGTTCACAGAATCTCGTATGAATGAGAATACGAATTTCATCAAATCTATTAGAGAAAACAAAGTGACAATGAGTATTGCTGAAATACAAGATGAAATTTTAAAAAGATTCACAGCTGAAGACTTTACTCATGATTACTACAAATTGATAGCTTTTACATTTATAGAAGCATACCATGTAAAACCAACAGTGGAAGAGGTTGATTTAAATAAAAAACCTTCAGCTAAAGAAATGGAAACTGCATTGATAATAGAATTAACAGAAGAAGATGTGATTCTCATAAAGAACAAAAAAATGACTCTTCAGCAATTGAATGGAAGTGTTAAAACATACTTGCAAACGGATATAAATGCAAAGATTATTGCTTTTAAAATATCTAAAAGTGTGTTATTAAAATTTTATATAAAAGTAGAAGATGAGGTAAATAAAGTGTATTGGGAGCTCAGAGATCAATTATCAATAAAAAAGTATAATTCAGTATACAATGAATTGAAATTTGATCAAAAAGTATGGATAGATAGAGAGTTTCCAGTTAAGATTATAGATATTATTAAATAAAGAAAAACAAAATGCTCATGAAATTAATACAGTTATTCATTATTTTTCTTGGCTCAATTTCAATACTTTCAGCACAATCAAACAATGTGAGTTTTGAAGATGCATACATGAAATGTTACGATAGTAATTTTAAAGATGAAGGAAAAGCACTCCGTGAATATGTACAGCAAGCAGAAAAAATGCTGTCAGAAGCAAATGTGTTTAAAGGAACCAGCGGTGAAAACTACATATATTTTCTAAAAAATAGTGGAAGATACACAAGTATTAAATATTCAAAATTAGGTTTCATGAACTTTATGTTGGGACAACTGAGTGCTGGTAATTTTGATATGGATACATTCAGAGAGTGTTCAGCTGTTTTAGAAAAGCAAGAAGGATACGAAAGCTCTAAAATGAATCAGCTCGATAAAATTTTAAAGGAAATAAAAACAGCAAACAATGTACAAGATGTAACTTCAAAAGTGGCAAAAATCCTCACTCCTGAAAGTTTTGATCATATATATTACAGATTATTAATTCTAAATTTTTTAGAAGTTAATGGGAGTAAAAGTTTAAAAAAACCTAATGAAAACATTGAGCTAAGCGAAGAAACTTTACAAAATGCCTTAAAAATCCACATCAAAACACAAGATGAAATTATAATAAAAAATACAACGGTTTCTTTTGGAGAATTGCTTGAAGAAGTAAAAAAATATGTACGAAAAAACACTTCGAATACTTTAATCGCTTTAAAAGTAGAATACAATATATCCAAACAATTTCTTGGAGCGATCAAACAACAAATAGCTAAAGTCATTAGCGGATTTCGAGATGAATTGGCAATGAAAAAACATCAACTTTTATTTAACGAGTTAACAGAAATTGCTCAGGAAGAAATCAAGAAAATCTACCCAGAAAAGATCGTGCGAACAAATTTTTAACAACTACAACGTTGTAGTTGTTAAAAAATGACTAGTAAGCTGTTATGCTAGGAAAAAATAGCTATTTTTAGAGTTATACTAAGACTAACATGCGCAGTTTTTCTCAATCAATATTAACATGCTTTTTGCTATTAACTACCATGATTTTGCATGCGCAAAACACACCGCCAACAATTACAGCGCAAGGCGATCAGCAATATTGTGGAAATATGCCAATGAGTATTGTTACAAGTGTTTCCATCACTGACCCAGATCCTGCGGATACAACACTGCCAGTTATATATATTCAAATTTCAGAAGGATACACTAATGGACAAGATCAATTATCACTCACAGGAATACATCCAAATATAAATGCTTTTTGGACACCAGCTCTAGGAAGATTAGCACTTGTTGGACCAGCAACATTTGCAGAATATGAAGCTGCAATAGAAGCTGTTGTTTTTGAAACAACACAAACAATCTTTACGGAAGATAAATTCTTTTCTATAAATCTAGGAGATGCCAACTATTTGCCATCTACAGGACACTACTACTTTTATGTGCAAAGCACAGGAATCACATGGACGGAAGCACGCGCAGCTGCCGAATCACAAACCTATTTTGGATTACAGGGATATCTAGCAACACTGACAACGGAAGAGGAAGCTGAATTGGCAGGTTCGCAAAGTTCTGGAACAGGTTGGATTGGCGCTTCAGATGTAAATCAGGAAGGAACTTGGCAATGGGTGACAGGACCTGAAGCTGGTACGGTGTTTTGGATAGGGCAAGTCAATGGAACGGCGCAAAACGGTTCATATACCTTTTGGAATTCAGGTGAGCCAAACAACTTTGGAGAAGAACATTATGCGCATATTACAGATCCAAGTATAGGATTGTTAGGTTCTTGGAACGATTTGCCAAATGCAGGTTCAATGGATCCAAACAATCCATATCATCCGCAAGGATACATTATAGAATATGGAGGAATGCCAGGTGAACCAATGATTAATCTATCTGCAAGTACACGAATTGAAACACCAAAATCAACATTGACAGAAGGCGCAAGTTGTGATGAAGATACAATTGTTTTAAATGTGGATACCAATGCAGATACTATTTTATGGTTCGATTCAGAAACGGCAACGACACCAATTCACAATGGAGAAAGTTATACGGTTACGGTTTCGGAAACTACTACGTTTTGGGTATTGCCAGCATTTTCAGGATGTACTGGTGGTGTTCGAAGTCCAATTACGGCAACCATTTACGGATTGCCAACTACAGAGGACATCTCAATAGTGCAATGTGGATCAACAACAGGAGCAACAGTCTTCAATCTATTTGAATATGCGCAAGAAGTTGCAGCAGGAATTTTAGCCGAACGTCAAGTGCGTTATTATGAAGATAGTACGCTTACGCAAGAAATCACAACAAATGCGTATACAAATCTGTCCAATCCGCAAACGGTATATGCCGAAGTAACCGATTTAGTTTCTGGCTGTGTACATACAGCTGAAGTCGTCTTATCAGTAAGTTCGAATGCAATAAACAATGCAAGTCTAAATGCCTGCGATGCGGAAGAAGAAGTCGGACTAACAATATTTGATTTATCATTGGCAGACGGGCAAATCTTAAATGGCTTGCCAGCAGGAACTACTGTGGCGTATTATGAAACACTTCAAAATGCACTATTGTTGACGAATCCGTTAGGCACAAATTTTTCTAATACAGAAGCATATTCACAAACCATTTATGCGCGAGTGGAACTTAATGGAGAATGTTACGGAATCGGAGAAGTGATGTTAAATGTAATTAACTTGCCAAATATTCCAACTTCGGATACAGTATACTATTGTGTCAACTATACACCACAATTGATAACATTACAAAGCGGAATTACTAGTAACTATAGTGAATATACATTTCTGTGGTCTACAGGAGAAACAACACCCGGAATTCAAGTCAATCAAATTGGAAATTATACTGTAACAGTTACAAAAATTGGCGGTTGTTCCAAAACGAATACAATTATGGTACAACCTTCAGATGTAGCAACGATCAATACGATTAAAGTTGATGACATTTCAGATGAAAACCTAGTAACTGTGTTGGTCTCTGGAGAAGGTGAATATGTATATGCATTAGATAATCCAAATGGAGTCTATCAAGAATCAAATATATTTGAAAATGTAGGAGCAGGTTTTCATACGGTATATATAAAAGATGTAAAAAATAATTGTGGAATTGTAAACGAAGAAATCGCAGTAATAGGATACCCGAAATTTTTCACACCAAACAATGATGGTGTAAATGATACATGGCAAATCAAAGGAATATCAGACATGTTTCAATCAAAAACACAAGTATACATCTACGATCGTTTCGGGAAACTTCTTAGAGTATTAATAAATGCTGATGATGCTTGGAATGGAACCAATAAAGGTGCAAAAATGCCATCAAGTGATTATTGGTTTTCTGTTCAATTAGAAGATGGAAGAGCATTTACAGGGCATTTCACACTAAAAAGATAATTTTAATAAAAAAAACTTAAATCATTGAATTTTAAATCGTTGAAATAAGCAAAGTCTGTTGAATATAAGATAGCTGAGCCTTTTGAATACGGTAGCTGAGCTTGTCGAAGCTACCAGCTTCCACCAGCACCACCACCACTAAATCCGCCGCCGCCGAAACCGCCTCCTCCAAAGCTTCCGCCACCGCCGAATCCACCACCACGACTACTGCTTCCAGAACCGAATCCACCACCACGACTACTGCCTCTGCTACTGCTTCCAGAACCGAATCCGCCACGTCCCATGTTACTTAAAATAATAATATCGAGTAAGTCGCTTCCTGTAGAATGGCGTCCGCCACCATGATTTCCACCGCCGCCGTTTCGTTTATTATTGGCTAAAATAGAGATGAGAATTATAAAAAATATAATTAAGAAAATAACAACGCCAGCCGGAATTCCATCACTATTGCTATTACTCTGTCTGGTACGTTTTCGGGTGTTTTTAAATTCACCACTAAGCACCTCAATAATACTATTAATTCCAGCATTTAAACCGCTTGCATAATCACCGCGTTTAAAATGTGGGATAATTCTATTACGAACGATTTGTCCTGTAATTCCTGCAGTTAGTTTATTTTCAGCTCCATAACCAGGGGAAATCCATATTTTACGTTCATTTTTTGCTAAAAGAATAATAACGCCATTATCATCTTCCGCTTGCCCAATTCCCCATTTATGTCCCCATTTAGGAGTCAGCATACCAATACTTTCACCTTTAAGTGATTCAATAATAACGATCACTACTTGTGTGGAAGTACTATCGGCATATCTATTTAGCTTAGACTCTAAAAAAGAATTGTCACCTTTCGAAAGTAGTTTTGCATAATCATATACAAACTTTTGATCTTCATCACTTGGTTTCTCAGGAATTTTATACTGCGCATGGGCAGCATTCAAGAAAAATATTCCTAAAATAAAGAGTAATGATTTAATATATGTTTTGGGAATGATATGCATTAGCCTCTAGAAATTTCGTTTGGTAGTTCATCTTCATGCGTGTCAACATCCCAAGGGAAATGCTTTTCTAATTCGCGTCCAGCTTGTAAAACACCTTCAATAAGTCCTTGTTTAAAGTTTCCTTGCGAAAAGTGGTTGCGTATAACATCGCGAGTTGTATCCCAAAAATAAGGAGGTACAACTTTGTTAATACCTTCATCACCATAAATAACAAATGCTTTGTCATCAACAGCAACATAAATTAATACACCATTTTGCAATCGTGTATTGTCCATTTTAAGCAAATGAAATACTTCCAGCGTGCGATCAAAATGATCAATATCTGTATGTGTTTCGATATGTATTCTGATTTCGCCAGAAGTACTTCGCTCTGCTTTTCTGATAGCAGTTATGATTTCCTGCTCTTCTTGAACAGAAAGGAAATCTTCTACTTTAGACATGTTTTTGTTATGTGTTATCTAGTTAAAATCTAAATCAATATCAGGTGTCTTTTCAGAGCCTGGGTCAGCTTTATAACGTGCCATTTCTTTAAACCCAAACATTCCTGCGACAAGTTTGTTAGGAAATTGTGTAGTGTAAATATCATATTTATTTACAGCTTCATTGTACCTATTTCTTGCTGTTCTTATGGAGTTTGCAGTACTGGTTCTTTCGTCCATAAACTTTAAAAAATTCTCGTTAGCTTTCAATTCAGGATATCGCTCTACAGAAACTAATAGTCTACTTAAAGCACCTGAAAGTCCAGCTTGTGCTTGTTGAAACTTTGCCATGTTTTCTGGTGTTAAATCGCCAACATCTATTGTTGTTGCAGTAGCTTTGGCTCTAGCTTCAATGACTTCTCTAAGTGTTGTACGTTCAAAGTCAGCGGCTCCTTTTACTATTTTTACTAAGTCGCCAATCAAATCGTTTCTACGTTGATATTCACTTTCAACATTAGACCAAGCAGTTTTAGCATTTGCTTCTAATTCTACAGCAGTATTATTGATGTTAACTGACCATTGATAGAAAGCAACACCAATAAGTACGATAACGATTAAAGGGATTAACCATTTCTTCATAATTATTCGGGTTTATTGTATTAGTATAGTGTTATTTTTGGTTCAAACGTTACAGATTGTCCTTGATTTTTACAAGTTCAGCTCTAATATGCTGTAATTTACGAATAATCTCAAAATTGGAAAGGGTTTTCTTCTTTTCCTCTTTTAAATGAACTTTTGCGCCTTCAAGTGTAAAGCCGCGTTCTTTTACCAAGTGGTAAATGAGTTCTAAGTTTTTGATGTCTTCTGGAGTAAATTTACGATTCCCTTTTGCGTTTTTTTTAGGCTGAATTACGTCAAATTCTTTTTCCCAAAAACGAATCAAAGAAGCGTTTACGTCAAATGCCTTGGCGACTTCGCCAATACTATAATATCGTTTTTCGGGTAAATCAATATGCATTAGTCGAGCGATTGATTTTGTTTAGCAGCATTTTTTAACAACTCTTCAAATTCCTTTGCAGATAAATTTCCGTAGTAGAAGTTGATTGGATTTATTTTGTCGCCATTCTTGCGAATTTCATAATGTAAATGTGGTGCTTGCGATCGACCTGTACTTCCAACAAAACCAATTAAATCACCACGCTTTACTTTTTTTCCTTTTCGAACATTATACTTGCTTAAATGTGCGTATAATGAAACATATCCATATCCATGATCAATTCGAATATGCTTTCCGAAACCAGATGCCGAATTATCAGCGCGAACCACAACACCATCTCCAGAAGCATATACTGGCGTTCCTCTTGGTGCTGTAAAATCCATTCCCCAATGCATTTTTCGAGCTTTCGTAAACGGATCATTTCGAAATCCGTAACCAGAAGCCATACGTGTTAAGTCTTCGTTGTTAACAGGTTGAATAGCGGGAATAGAGGCTAGAAACTCTTCTTTATCTTCAGCTAATTTAGCTATCTCATCTAAAGATTTAGACTGAACAACCAATTGTTTTTGTAAAATTTCTAAGCGTTTTGTGGTTTCAACAATTAAGTCTGAATTTTCATAATTGTACAACGCTTCATATCTGTTTACTCCTCCAAAACCTGCTTTTCGTTGTTCTTCCGGAATTGGATTCGCTTCAAAATATAATCTGTAAATATTATTATCTCTTTCTTCTATATTCGCAAGTACAGTTTCAGCTTGTGTTACTTTTTTATTCAATAAATCATATTGAAACTTCATGTTAGCCAATTCACGTTGTAATACTTTCTCTTTTGGCGTTTCTAAAGTCGTATTAAACATAACAGTTAACAGTAAAAAAGAGCATAAAACAACAGATGTAATGAACAAAATTACATACCCGATTTTGCGTCCACGCTTGCTTTCAATCTTTCGATATGATAATGTTTCTGAATCGTAATAATATTTTACCTTACTCATTCCTTAAATTATACTATTTTTGCACAGATTATTTATGAAATTAGATCATAAAATAGCTGAAAAACGAACAAATATAGCTATTGTTTTACAGTTTTTAAGTTTTTTAAAGTAGGTTAAGATAAATTTATGAGTGATTCACGAATTATCTTACACAGTAAATATAGGAGTATAAATACATGAAACGAGCATGTTAAAAGTATCATTAGTTAACTAAATAATGAATAATGAAAAGCATGTAACCGTTGAAAGTCAATAATATATAAACACATGAAATCTCAGGATATTAGAGCTAAGTTTTTAGAGTTTTATAAATCTAAAACACATCAAATTGTGCCTTCGGCGCCAATGGTTTTGAAAAATGACCCAACTTTGATGTTTATCAACTCTGGAATGGCACCTTTTAAAGAATATTTTTTAGGAAATGGAACGCCAAAAAGCAATCGTATCGCTGATACGCAGAAATGTTTGCGTGTGAGTGGAAAACATAATGACTTAGAAGAAGTTGGGTATGATACATATCATCATACAATGTTTGAAATGCTTGGAAACTGGAGTTTTGGTGATTACTTTAAGAAAGAAGCCATTGCTTGGGCATGGGAGTTATTGACAGAAGTGTACGGAATAGATAAAGACATTTTATATGTTACCGTTTTTGAAGGAAGTGATGAAGATGGTTTAAAACTCGATCAAGAAGCATATGACTTATGGAAAGAAATTGTTCCAGAAGAACGTATTTTGATGGGGAATAAGAAAGATAATTTCTGGGAAATGGGAAGTCAAGGACCTTGCGGACCTTGTTCTGAGATTCACGTAGATATTCGTACAGATGAAGAAAAAGCAAAAACACCAGGTGCCGATTTAGTAAATATGGATCATCCGCAAGTAGTGGAAATCTGGAATTTAGTATTCATGCAATATAATCGTAAAGCAGACAAGTCGCTAGAAAAACTGCCTGCAAATCATGTAGATACAGGAATGGGGTTTGAGCGTTTATGTATGGTATTACAAGATGTAAAATCGAATTACGATACAGATGTGTTTACGCCAATTATTCGTGAAATTGAGGCCATTACAAATACAGAATACGGAAATGATGATAAAATAGATGTCGCTATTCGTGTGATCGCAGATCATGTGCGTGCTGTATCTTTCTCTATTGCTGACGGACAGTTGCCAAGTAACAATGCGGCTGGATATGTAATTCGTAGAATTTTGCGTAGAGCAATTCGTTATGGATTTACATTCTTAAACAAAAAGGAACCGTTTATTTATCGTTTAGTAGATGTATTAGATAAAAAAATGGGGAAAGCATTTCCTGAATTGAAAGAGCAAAAACAACTAATCCAGAATGTAATAAAAGAAGAAGAACAATCATTCTTACGTACACTAGATCAGGGATTAATTTTGCTTGATCGTGTGATTGAAAATGTAGATGGAACGGTGATTTCTGGTAAAAAAGTATTTGAATTGAAAGATACCTATGGTTTTCCAGAAGACTTAACAGAATTAATTCTGCGTGAGCGCGATTTATCATACAACAAAGAAGAATTCGAAAAATTGCTACAAGAACAAAAAGGAAAAGGTCGTGAGGCAACGGCAATTCAAGCAGATGATTGGGTAACTGTTTTAGAAGATGAAGACGAAGAATTCGTAGGGTATGATACCTTAGAAGTTGATGTAAAATTAACACGTTATCGTAAAATTGAAACCAAAAAAGAAGGTGTTCAGTATCAATTAGTTTTTAACCTTACGCCATTTTATCCAGAAGGTGGTGGACAAGTTGGAGATAAAGGATATTTAGAAGTGCCAAATGGTGATGTTGTATATATTTTAGATACTAAAAAAGAAAACAACTTAATCATTCATATTACAAAGAATTTACCAAAACACTTAAACGAAACATTGCGTGCTGTTGTTGATAAAAAACAGCGTGAACGTACAGCTGCAAATCATACAGCAACACACTTATTACACCAAGCATTACGTGAAATACTAGGAACACATGTGGAGCAAAAAGGTTCGGCAGTACATTCAAAATATTTACGTTTTGACTTTTCTCACTTTTCAAAATTGACTGTAGAAGAATTACGCGATGTGGAAAACTTTGTAAACGCAAGAATAGAAGGCAAACTTCCACTAGAAGAAAAACGAAACAGACCTGTTGCAGAAGCAATGGCAGATGGTGCAATGGCTTTATTTGGTGAGAAATACGGTGATACAGTGCGTTCTATTCGTTTTGGACAATCAATTGAATTATGTGGAGGAACACATGTGCAAAACACGGCAGATATATGGCATTTTAAAATAAAATCGGAAGGTGCAGTTGCTGCAGGAATTAGAAGAATTGAAGCGATTACATTTGACGCTACCAAAGAATTTTACTTTGAAAATAACAGAGCGTATTACGAAATAAAAGATGTTCTAAATAATCCGAAGGATGCTGTAAAAGCAGTTGTTGATTTAAAAGAAGACAATGCTAAATTGCGTAAGGAAATTGAAAGTTTACTAAAAGATAAATCCAAAAACTTAAAAGGAGATTTAAAAAATCAACTAGAAGAAATCAATGGTGTTAACTTTTTGGCACAAAAAGTGGACTTAGATCAAAATGGAATCAAAAACTTAGCGTTTGAACTTGGTGGTGAAATGGATAATTTATTTTTATTCTTCGCTACAGCAAACGAAAACAAAGTAATGTTGACCTGCTATATTTCGAAAGATTTAGTAGCAGCACGCGGATATGATGCAGGAAAAGTGGTTCGTGAATTAGGGAAGCTTATCCACGGCGGCGGCGGCGGACAACCGTTTTTTGCAACTGCTGGAGGGAAAAACCCTGGTGGAATTCCAAAAGCGATTGAGCGTGTAAAAGACTATGTGAAATAATGTAACAATAATTTATAAATAGCCTTATGAAATAAGCCAGACTAATTATAAGTTGATTACAACTGATATGACAATTGGTAAATTACATTTGACAAAATAATCTAATAAAACAAACAAATGAAAAACGTTTATATTATCATCTTAGCATTTCTTTTTTCTATACCGGCTTTGGCACAGGAGACAAAAAAGAAAGAAACTCCAAGAGAAGTTTCAGTATTGTGCACTATGCCAGGAAAGAACAAAGGACAATGGCTTACGCTAAAGATACCAACACCAGGAGAAGTTGCTGATTTTCAGGATAAATTAATCTATCTTGAATTGTTAGATAAAGAAGAGGTTACAGAAAGAGGTGTTTTTAACAGAGCAACAAGTGATGCGATCTTAAGGATGGAAAAAGCAAGAGGCGTTACGTATAATACAAATGAATTGACAGGAATTACACAAGGAATGAAAAATAGATTGATTTTAGCATATTACACTGCAAAACGCGCACAAGAAGGCAAGCAATAATACAAGCTAAATATTCTATTCTAAAGAAGCATACAAAACCCAATAACACACTTTTAAAGTTATGTTATTGGGTTCTTAATTTTTAAGTAACTTAGAATTTTGAAAAACGAGCAATAGTCCTATGTTAGAAGTTCTAATAGGGACATCATGTTATTTGTAAAAAAAAGGAAAAATAATACTGTATGATATTACAAACCAATATTTCGTTTAAAAAAGAATTGTATCATCCAATAATACATACTAAAAAAATATGTTTGCTAGGTTCTTGTTTTTCTGAACATATTGGGGAAAAGTTGTCATATTACAAATTTGACACGTTTCAAAATCCATTTGGAATTCTATTTCATCCAAATGCAATTGAAAATTTATTAATAAAAGCGATCAATCAAGAAGAATTTACAACTGATGATCTTTTCTACATAAATGAACGTTGGCATTGTTTTGAAGCGCATTCAGCATTAAGTAATTCCGATAAAGAGATTTTGTTAGCAAGTTTAAATACCGCAGTAAAGGAAACCTATAAAACATTACAAATAGCATCACATATTATTATCACTTTAGGAACGGCGTGGACGTATCGATATATTGAGACAGATGCAATTGTTGCAAATTGCCATAAAGTGCCACAAAAGAAATTTCTTAAAGAATTATTGTCTGTAGAAGAAGTTTCGGCAAGTGTAGAAAATTGTATCGCTTTGCTAAAAAGTGTCAATCCGAGAATAACAACCATTTTTACGGTTTCACCAGTACGACATTTAAAAGATGGTTTTGTAGAAAATCAACAAAGTAAAGCACATTTATTGGCAGGAATTCATCAATTTGTGGATGTCCGACATCAAATTCATTATTTCCCTTCTTATGAAATTATGATGGACGAATTGCGTGATTATCGTTTCTATGCGGAAGATATGATTCATCCCAATAATACAGCCATTAATTACATTTGGGAGAAATTTAAAGCAGGTTGGATAGCGCGCGAAAGTGAAATGACAATGGCAGAAATAGAAACCATTCAAAAAGGACTCGCACACAAACCGTTCAATCCAAATTCAATAAAACATCAAGATTTCTTAGTAAAACTCCAAGCTAAAATCACGAAACTTCAACAGCAATATCCTTTCATGAAATTTTAATGTAATGATTTATGGGTAATGAATTTTGAAATTTTCCCCTAATAATCATAACATAAAATCAAATGATTATGAAAAAACAAAAAATTACAACAATCGGCACAAGAAATTTCACGAGGTATATATTAAATAAGCAAGTGATTTCTGCAGTTACAGGAGGAATTAATGATTTGGATAATGATGATGAAGATGAAGATGTGCGACACAATCTTACACAACCTCGTATTTGTATAGTGCCTAATGAAAAGCGTAAATAATATGATCTTTTTAATACTGATTATTATGTCTTTGTGTGATTAAGCAAATTTCGGTTTGCTTTTTTTTATGCTTTATGGGTAATGAATTTCAGAATGTCACCCATAATAATATAAACTCAAAATTTAATTAATATGAAAAAGAAAAATTTAAAAAACTTAGTATTAAATAAAAAGTCAATTTCTGCATTGGAAACTCCTCAAAACATAATAGGAGGAAATGTAAATACAGTGAATATTTGTTATAAATCAAAATATATACAAGGACAAAATATTTGCTATAAAACCGACAAAAATTGTTGGCATACAAAAGTGAGCGGATGTGTACCAAATACATATCAAGTAAACACAGATACAGAAGCTCTTTGTTAAGTATAAGTAGTTTGATCGTAAAAATGGAAAGTGAACTTCGGTTCGCTTTTTTTATACAATTTTCAAAACAACCTAAGATTTAAGCAATCAGCTCGATTCCATCAGTAACCAAATCTGCAATTTCAGGACGCGTTTCTTGTAAATGGTACAAACGATTTTTAATAGTTTGATGTAAATCTTCTTCGTTTTTTGTCAATTCATACAATTCTACCAATAATAACCAATCTTTTGGGTGTTCATTTACCAGTGTTTCAAAAATTGATTCTAAAGCAATTGAAGTATCTTTTTCTGTTCTGAAATCACGAACTTTTCCATACAACATTTCCAAATTTTGATCTTCTTGAGAAATTTCCGCTTTTACGGTTTGAGTTTCTGAGATAAAATGTGTGGCATCAAACGAATTATAATCTGCAGCACCAGCATAGGCAGAGACAATCTTTTTACCTAAAGCCAAATCGAACGTTCCGTATTCGGGCTTAAATAATACTTTATCTTTATAAGTAACTGTGCAATCTGTAAACTGAATCAAGATCAGCTTTCCGTTAATATTTCTAATTCCAGTAACGTTCAAACCTTCTACTTTAATACCGCTTTCATATTCAAAAGCAATACGCTCACCATCATAAAAACTATAGGCTTTTAAATCTCTTGGGCTCATATCTTCAATAGCCAAATTGATGCCTTTCAGTTTTCCTAAAGGAGAGCTAAAACCGTGTGGATGTGTAGCAACACCATGACCGATTAATTCTTTTTCTCGGTTGGATAAAGCCGTTGGTCCTTCTGTTCTAAAAAATACAACTTCATTATCTTCATTTGTAATCATTTCCGTAAAAACACCCGAAACTTGCAAGCCAGTACTTAGTTCAATAGTTCCAATCTTCTTAGATTCAATCAACTTGCGTAACCCTCTAAAACCTCCTTTGCGCAATGCCATCGTATTTGTAAATTCTTCCAAAACTTGCATCAAATATGAAAAATCAGGAGTTACGTACAATTGTGGTTGCGGTTGTGTAATATCAAACTCTTTATAAGCTGCATCTACGGAATATGGAATCTTTTTCACTTCATCTGTCATGCACCATTTACTCTCGCCAATAGAAGAAAGTAAGCCAGCTCCATAAATCTTGGGATCATTCACATCTCCAATCAAACCATATTCAACAGTCCACCAATGTAAATTTCGAATCATTGCCATTTCGGACAATTCTACTTTTTTTGCTTGTAATTCGTTTACGCGATTTTCTGCGGCTTCAATCTCAGACTCTGTACTTCCAGGCGCTTCTTTTACAATAGAAAGTTTTCGAACAGCTTCATACATATCATTATCATGCGCGGATAAAATTGCTTTGGCGCCAATTTCTCCAAAACGACGTAAATATTCTGCATAATCAGGATTTGCAATAATAGGCGCATGCCCAGCAGCTTCATGAATAATATCAGGTGCTGGCGTGTACGAAATATGTTCCAATTGACGAATATCACTTGCAATCACCAAAACTTTATATGCTTGAAATTCCATAAAAGCATTTGGAGGAATAAAACCATCAACGGCAACAGCTGCCCAACCAATTTCTTTTAAAATACGATTCATGCCATACATGCTTGGAATAGTATCTATAGAAATTCCAGTTTTTTGTAAACCATCCAAGTATGAATGATGCGCTACTGTACTCAAATATGAAACACTTTTTCGCATTACATAACGCCAAACTGCTTGATTAATAGCTGTATATTCGTTATAATCTTGTGGTTTTATATACTGTTGTAAGTGCGGAGGAAGTCTATCCAATAAAGGATTCGTTTCAATATTCTGATTCATACTGCAATTTTGGACAAAGCTATTAAAATATACAATAACAATTGTATTCTATTTTGTTAGTAAACACAGTTCAGCAATAATACTATCTTAGCAAAAAATAAAAATATACAATGCGATTTTCAATTCGTTTTATTTTCCTTAGTATTTTCATGCTAATAAGTAATTTGGTAGTATCTCAAAATCCAAATCCTTTCATGAATAATACATCTCTAAATGATTTTAAGAAAGATTTTTATTTAGATGAATTGGATATATATGACTACTTTTTCTTCCTTGGGCATAATTTTGAAAACTTCTTATTACATAATGAAAAGCGTTACGGAAATATCTCAAAAATAGAAACAACTGTTTTTAAAATTGATTCAGAAACGTCTAAAAAAAAACATTCTGGTACTAGAATTGATCAATTTAACATGGAAAAAAGTTTAATAACTAGAGAAGATACTGATGCAGACTCTGCTAAAAAGACAAAATTCACATATAATGAAGAGCAAAAATTACAGCGTATAGAGATCAAAGAAATATATCTAGACAATAAAAAAATAGAGAAATATGAATATTTATATGAATTAATGCATTATAAAGATTCAATAATTATACTTGAAAGAGAAGAAGATACCAATTTGATGAAAAGAGTTAATAAATACTTTATAAAAGACAATAAAGTTGAAAAACTTATAGACTATGTCAAAATGGTAGGAAATACAACTACTGCAACTTGTACAGACACGCAAAATGGCTATGAAATATATAGCCGATTAGGAAACCTCATGTGGCATCGGAAAAAGATAAATCATGACAAAGAAAAAAAGGAAATACAAATTGTTTACAGTCAAGCTGGAGGTATCTATTCCGAAGTTATATACAAATATGATTCACAAAAAAATATCATTAACATTGTAGAGTTAGATTGGAAAAAAGATAACATATATCTTGAAAAACCATTATTAAAAAGAGAATATATAATTGCATATACATATGATGGAAAAGGAAATTGGACGCAAATGTTATACAACAACATAACTGAAAATGAAACGTTTACATTCAATAGAAAAATTGATTATTTTTAACACATGTCATTAAAACCTGAAACTCGAAAAGAAGAAATAGTGCGAATTGCAGAAATGCTTTTCAAAAAAAAAGGATACAGTGCGGTAACCATGAGAGATATTGCGCAAGCAATGGGAATCAAAGCTGCAAGTTTATACAACCACATTCAATCCAAACAAAAAATCCTTTCTGAAATTATCATCGCTATTGGAGAAGAATTTACAGAAGGAATGGCTACAATTGTTGCAACAGAAAATACAAGTATTGAAAAACTAGAGCAAATTATTGGATTGCACGTACACATTACCATGAAAAATCCTTCCAGAATGGCAACGATGAATAACGATTGGATGCATCTAGAAGAAAAAATTGACTATTACCTTACGTTGCGTAGAAACTATGAGGAAAGCTTTCGGCAAATCTTAAAAGAAGGAATCTCAAAAGGTGAACTGAAAACAGTAAATCCTGAAATAATACTATTCTCTATTCTTTCCACATTACGTTCGTTATATCTTTGGCTTCCCAAAAAAGAAGATATTGATCAACAAGACCTGATATCTTCATTGAGTAATGTATTACTAAAAGGAATTACTCTATAAAATAGTGAAAACTAACGGGAATAAGCAAATAAATGCGTTAATAGAACTAATGAAAAGCATTAAA
This sequence comes from uncultured Kordia sp., assembly GCF_947496985.1. GTDB lineage: Bacteria > Bacteroidota > Bacteroidia > Flavobacteriales > Flavobacteriaceae > Kordia. Next base: position 66,070 of record NZ_CANMEZ010000012.1, on the reverse strand, counting down.
TTTTTGTAAAGTATAATTTGTAAATTGGTAGTTATAAACTTTTAAAAACCTACCATTATGAAGAACGAATCCATGAACAAGTTGAGATTTAAAAAAAGTCTAATCTCAAACCTTAACACTATTATTGCTGGCGGACCACCAACGCCACCTGGAAGTAACACTTGCGTGCAAGAACAAACATGTGTAACCTGTGAAGGAATAACATGTGAAAGAGAAACATGTGGTCGCGCATGTTAATTTATATAAACAATCTTAAATACTAAAGAGCACAATGTTGTGCTCTTTTTCTTTGGTAATTAGCTGACATGTAATATTTAACAAGAAATTAGTTGCAAGTCAAACTAACAATCGTTAGTTTTGTGTAAAACAACTAAAAAAGTACATGGCAAAGTTTCATGAAATCGAAGTAGCTGAAGTATACAAAGAAACTTCAGATTGTACCGTAATTACATTCAATATTCCTGAGCATCTTCAGGAAGAATTCAAATATATTCAAGGACAATACCTAACCTTACGCAAAATAATCAACGACGAAGACATTCGTAGATCATATTCGTTATGTTCAAGTCCCGTTGACAACCAATGGAAAGTGGCAGTAAAGCAAATTCCAGGAGGTATATTCTCAACCTATGCAAATACAGAATTAAAAGCAGGTGATACACTTGATTTAATGGCGCCAGCAGGCCGTTTTTATGTAGAAGTTGATCCAAACGGAAAGAAAAACTATATCGCATTCGCGGCAGGAAGTGGAATTACACCAATGCTATCCATCATAAAAACACACTTAGAACTAGAGCCAGAAAGCACGTTCAAACTGTTTTACTTGAATCGCACGGTAAAATCCATTATCTTTAAGGAAGAAATAGAACAGCTGAAAAACAAATACTTACAGCGCTTCAATATCTTTTATTTCTTAACGAAAGAACAACGTGATATCGAATTTTTAAATGGACGATTTACGCCAGAAAAAATTCAAACACTCACAAAAACGTTTATAGATATCAATGATACAGCTGATTGTTTCATCTGCGGACCAGAAGAAATGATTTTTCTCATCAGAGACGAACTAGAAGCGGCTGGATTGCCAAAAGAAAATATTCATTACGAATTATTTTTCTCTGGAGATAAAAAAGAGTCTAACGCACACATCGCTGAAATACTTGAGAAAAAAGTAGAAGGAACAGATGTTACCATTGTTGATGGTGGAAAACAATTTCACTTCATCATGGAAGATGAATACGATAACATTCTAGATGGCGCATTAGCTGCAGGAGCCGATTTGCCATTTGCTTGTAAAGGAGGTGTTTGTAGTACATGTAAATGTAGAGTTTTAGAAGGTTCAGTAGAAATGAAAATCAACTATGCATTAGTGGAATCAGAACTAGCAAGCGGATTAGTACTATCGTGCCAAGCCGTTCCAACCACAGAAAAAGTCGTTGTAGACTTTGATGTGTAGCCAAATAATTTGGGCGTTACCACTGAAAAAGTGGTCGGGCTTTCGCAACTCGCTCTTGTTCGTCATGCTGAACTTGATTCAGCATCTCACAAGTAGCTCACACAAATTGCTCAATCCCTAACGCCAAACTTCCCGCGAAAGCGGAAGTCAAAAAAAAAAATCAAACGTCATGCTGAACTCGATTCAGTATGATACAAAAAACATAAAGTCTAAATGAAAACCTCAAAAAGTTACATTTAGCATTTTTAATTTAAAATTCATAATTATGAGTGAAGCACAATTAAAAAACACTGGAGCAGAGCGCAGTCGAAGTTTAGAAGAAATCTTTGAACAACGCATTGCAAATGACGAAAAGATTGAACCAAAAGATTGGATGCCTGAAAAATATAGGAAAACACACATCCGTCAAATATCGCAACACGCGCACTCTGAAATCGTAGGAATGCTACCAGAAGGAAACTGGATTACCAGAGCACCTTCACTACGTAGAAAAGTAGCTTTGCTAGCCAAAGTGCAAGATGAAGCTGGTCACGGATTATACTTATACAGCGCTTGTGAAACCTTAGGAATCTCTCGTGACGAATTATACGAGCAATTACACTCAGGAAAAGCAAAATACTCTAGTATCTTTAACTATCCAACAGTAACTTGGGCAGATATGGGAGCAATTGGTTGGTTGGTAGATGGTGCAGCAATCATCAATCAAGTACCATTGTGTAACACGTCATATGGACCATATGCAAGAGCAATGATTCGTGTATGTAAAGAAGAAAGTTTTCACCAACGTCAAGGATTTGAAATCATGATGTCTTTATGCAACGGAACAGAAGAACAAAAGCAAATGGCACAAGATGCACTAAATCGTTGGTGGTGGCCATCATTAATGATGTTAGGGCCAACTGATTCAGAATCTGTACATACAGAACAATCTATGAAGTGGAAACTAAAGCGTAAAACAAACGACGAATTACGTCAGCAATTCATAGATCAAACCGTTCCGCAAGCAGACATTTTAGGAATAACAGTTCCAGATCCAGACCTAAAATGGAATGAAAAAACAGGACATTATGATTTTGGAGAAATCGACTGGGACGAATTCTGGCAAGTAGTTAAAGGTCATGGGCCATGTAACAAAGAACGTATGAACGCCAGAGTTGGCGCATGGAAACGTGGAACTTGGGTTCGTGATGCAGCAATGAGCTACGCAGAAAAACAAAAAATCAAAAAAGAAAATTCAGCGAAAGCGGTATAAATATTACTGTAAATGTCATGTCGAGCGCAGTCGAGACACATCAAGACAGATACAGCTACTAAAAAATAGAAAACTAACTAAAAGTTACCCACTTACGTGGGCATAGAAAATGGAAAAAAACTGGCCTCTTTGGGAAATATTCGTAAGAAGTAAAAACGGATTAGAACATAGACACTTTGGAAGTTTACACGCTGCAGATGCAGAAATGGCATTAGAAAATGCTAGAGATGTGTACACACGTAGAAGCGAAGGTGTAAGTATTTGGGTTGTAGAATCTAAAAATATTACAGCTTCAAATCCTGAAAATAACGGAGAATTATTTGAACCAGCACAAGACAAAATATATCGTCACCCAACTTTTTATACGTTACCAGACGAGATAAAACATATGTAACGATTTGCGTTATTTCTGCGAAGGCAGGAATCCAAATCTGTACGCTGAACGAGTCGAAGTGTACTCTAAAGTTTAACAACAAAAAGATTCCCGTTTTCACGGGAAATAAATATGAAAACAAATCTATACAACTACATACTTGAGCTAGCAGACAACTGTTTAATAGCAGGTCAGCGATTAGGAGAATTATGTGGTCACGGACCAAGTTTAGAAACTGACATTGCATGTACAAACATTTCTTTAGACTTATTTGGACAAACACGTAGTTATTTTCAATATGCAGCTGAAATCAAAGGTAAAGATGCTACAGAAGATAGCATTGCGTTTTTACGTACCGAACGTGAATATAAAAATATATTACTAGTAGAGCAGCCAAATCGCGACTTTGCATATACAATAGCAAGACAATATTTATTTGATGTTTTTCATTTATTATTACTAGAAAAGCTTCAGTTTAGTCAAGATTTAACACTAAGTGCAATTGCAAAAAAGTCAATCAAAGAAGTATCGTATCATGTGCGTTTTACAGGTGATTGGATCAAGCGTTTAGGTGATGGAACAGAAATAAGTCATGAGAAAATGCAAACAGCTATTGACGGACTTTGGATATACACAAATGAGTTGTTTGAAGTGACTGAAGAAGCAAAAGAATTGGCTGAAGAAGGAATTGCAGTTGATGTTTCAACATTAAAAGAAGCATATTACGAAAAAGTAACAGCTTTATTGGAAGAAGGAACTTTAACAGTTCCTGAGTCAAAATATTTCCAAAAAGGAGGGAAAGCAGGGATTCACACAGAACATATGGGATATTTACTTTCAGACATGCAATACATGCAAAGAACCTATCCGAATATGAAGTGGTGACAACGTCATTCCGCACTTGATGCGGAATCTCATCAATCAAAAATCAGTATTCGACATTTATCTAACTATGATCGCAACTAATCAACATATAGACGAAATTCTAATTCCAATCTTAGAAAAAGTATCGGATCCAGAAATTCCTGTGCTTTCTATTATGGATATGGGAGTTGTGCGTTCAGCTCAGTTGATTAATGGAATTGCAGAAGTAAGTATTACACCAACATATTCAGGTTGTCCTGCAATGGATGTAATCGGTGATGATATCACAAAAGCATTAAAAGAAAGTGGATATGATTCCAAAGTAAAACTAATTTTAGTGCCAGCTTGGACAACCGATTGGATTACAGAACGCGGAAGAAGTGCACTCAGAGAATACGGAATTGCACCGCCACTAAATCCAGATGCAGACAAAGATGCGTTGCTAGGAGACAAGCGCATTGTAAAATGTACCAACTGTAATTCAACAAATACAAAACTAGTCAGTCAATTCGGTTCCACGGCATGCAAAGCATTATTCAAATGCGAAGACTGTTTAGAGCCTTTTGATTACTTTAAATGCTTAAAATAATAATTCCCACGCAAGTGGGAATCTCTATTTAAAATAGAAATAAAAAAATAAGGTATGAGTAACAATTCAATTGAATTAAAAATTGAAAACAATGTAGCGTATATAACGCTAAATCGTCCTGAAGTATTCAACAGTTTCAATCGTGAAATGGCATTGCGTTTACAAGATACACTAGATCAATGTGAGCAAAATGATGAAGTACGAGCGATTGTATTAACTGGAGAAGGAAAAGCATTTTGTGCAGGACAAGACTTAAAAGAAGTCACACATCCAGAACTCAATCCAGGATTCAAAAAAATACTAGAAGAACATTACAATCCAATCATTCAGCGAATTCGTACCATTGAAAAGCCAATTGTTGGTGCTGTAAATGGAGTAGCTGCTGGAGCTGGAGCAAACATTGCGTTAGCATGTGATATTGTAGTTGCACATGAAAAAGTAAGTTTCATTCAAGCATTCAGTAAAATTGGACTAATTCCTGATAGTGCAGGAACATTCTTTTTACCACGATTAATCGGATTTCAGAAAGCATCAGCACTCATGATGTTAGGCGATAAAGTAGGTGCAGAAGAAGCAGAAAAGTTAGGAATGCTATACAAAGTATTGCCACTAGAAACATTCAAAGAAGACGTTACAGCTTTAGCTGAAAAACTAGCAAAAATGCCAACAAAAGCATTAGGTTTAACGAAGAAAGTATTGAATCAATCACTTTCAAACGACTTAGAATCACAATTAGCTTTAGAATCAAAACATCAAATAGAAGCAAGTGAATCAGAAGACTATCGTGAAGGTGTAGCTTCATTTGTTGAAAAAAGAAAACCAAACTTCAAAGGGAAATAAATACAAAACAGTAAAATGTAAAGTTTAAATGTAAAACTACATTTAACATTCATAATTTAACATTTAAAATTTATGATCAAAAAAGTTGGGATCATTGGATCAGGAACAATGGGAAGCGGGATTGCACAAGTAGCTGCAACCGCAGGATGCATTGTAAAACTATACGATACAAAACAAGTTGCTTTGGACAAAAGTAAAGCTGCTTTAGAAAAAATATTAAATCGTCTCATTCAAAAAGGACGTATCGATGAAGCTGAAAAAAGTAGAATTCAAGGAAATATTTCCTATGTAGATTCACTTAAGGATTTAGGCGATTCAGATCTTACGATTGAAGCAATCATTGAAAATCTGGATATCAAGCAAAAAGTATTTTCAGAACTAGAAACATATCTTTCAGACGAGGCAATCATTGCTTCAAACACATCGTCACTATCTATAGCTTCTATCGCTTCATCATTACAAAAACCAGAACGTTGTATCGGGATTCACTTCTTCAATCCAGCACCATTGATGAAATTAGTTGAGGTCATTCCAGCGATTCAAACTTCACAAGAAGTACTTGATAAAGCAACACAAACGATTGCCGATTGGAAAAAAGTAGTTGCTGTCGCAAAAGACACACCAGGTTTCATTGTAAACAGAGTTGCACGTCCTTTCTATGGTGAATCATTACGAATCTACGAAGAGGGTTTAGCTGATTTCGCAACGATTGACAAAGCATTACGAACACTTGGTGGATTCCGCATGGGACCATTTCAGCTCATGGATTTCATTGGAAACGATGTAAACTATACGGTAACAGAAACGGTTTTTACAGCATTCTATTTTGATGCAAGATACAAACCATCATTCACGCAAAAACGTTTATCTGAAGCTGGATATTTAGGTAGAAAAACTGGAAAAGGATACTATGACTATGATGAAAATGGTAAACAAATAACACGTCATTCTGAACTTGATTCAGAATCAAATAACAATGAGCTAGCAAATCAAATATTCGATCGTGTCTTAGTTATGTTAATCAACGAAGCTGCCGATGCATTATTCCTAAACATTGCTTCCGCGGAAGACATTGACAATGCAATGACCAAAGGTGTCAACTATCCAAAAGGATTACTCGCTTGGGCAGATGAAAAAGGAATCGATTGGTGCGTGAAAACATTAGATGCTTTATACGACGAATACCATGAAGATAGATATCGTTGTTCGCCATTGCTTAGGAAATTAAATAGAGAAGGAACGAAGTTTTTTCAATAATAAATCTAAAAGTCAAAATGTAAAATGTTTAATTTAAAATTTAGCATTCAACATTTAAAATACATAAATGCAAGGAAACAAAATACCACATAAAATGCTTAGTCTCGACCCATTCAGTACATGGCTTGGAATAGAGATATTAGAATGTGAAATCGGAAGATGCAAAGTTGGGTTAACGGTCAAAAAAGACATGCTCAACAGTATGGGGAAAGCGCATGGAGGAATCAGTTATTCTTTAGCAGACACAGCATTTGGATTTGCCGCAAATACGCACGGTAAATATGCAGTATCTATAGAAACATCTATCAATCACATAGAAGCTTTGGAAGAAGGCGATTTCATTGTAGCAGAATCAGTCATAGAAAAAGTAAAAAACAAACTCGGTTTCAACATCATTGAAGTCAAACGTGGTGACGAACTCATTGCACTATTCAAAGGCGTTGTATACCGAACACAAAAAGATTGGGAAGAATAAAAATAAATGCTAAATGTAAAATTTTAAATTAAAAATTATAAAGTGGAAAAAAAGAAACAATATGATTTACAAAAACGTTTGGTGAAATTTTCAGCAAATGTTATCGTAAATTCTTCCGCTTTAAAAAAAGAATATGCATCCGAGCATTTAATTAAACAATTGATTCGTTCGTCTACATCAGCAGCTTTAAACTATGGAGAAGCACAATCAGCTGAATCAAAAAGAGATTTCATCCATAAAATGAAAATCTGCTTAAAAGAATTAAGAGAATCTCAAGTCAACATGGAGATCATGGTAGCGGCAAACTTAGTAAGTAACAAGATTGAGTTTGAAAAAAATCAAAAAGAGTGTAGCGAATTAGTAGCTATCTTTACAACAAGCATAAAAACGTCAAACAAAAAATAAATATCAAAGATAAAACACTAAATACAGTTTGATAATCAAAACAAACACTTTAAAATTTTACATTTAGAGTTTTACATTTCAAAAATGGAAGCATACATCATAGACGGAGTTCGAACTCCCATAGGAAAATTCAAAGGAACATTGGCAACCACACGTGTCGATGATTTAGGAGCTATAGTTATCAAAGAAGTTACGGATCGCAATCCAAGCATTCCAAAAGATGCGTATGACGATGTCATTATCGGTTGTGCAAACCAAGCAGGAGAAGACAATCGAAATGTAGCACGTATGTCGTTACTATTAGCAGGATTGCCATATACGGTTCCTGGCGAAACGGTAAACAGACTCTGTAGTTCTGGATTATCTGCCATCATTCATGCCAATAGAGCAATCAAAGCTGGCGACGGCGATCTATTCATTGCTGGCGGAGTGGAAAATATGACACGCGGACCATACGCAATAGCAAAACCTTCAAGCGCTTTCGGTACGGATGCTAAAATGTATGATACGAGTTTCGGATGGCGATTCATCAATCCAAAAATGCATGCGGCTTATGGAACAGACGGAATGGGCGTAACGGCGGAAAATCTAGTTGAGAAATATAACATCTCTCGTGAAGATCAAGATGCGTTTGCCTACAGAAGTCAAATGAAAGCAACTGCAGCACAAAATTCGGGACGATTAGCCAAAGAAATAGTAGCGGTAGAAATTCCACAACGTAAAAAAGATCCAATCATCTTCAATCAAGATGAATTCATAAAACCAACCACAACACCAGAAATCTTAGCAAAACTAAGAGCGGCGTTCAAAAAAGAAGGTGGAAGTGTCACGGCAGGAAATGCATCAGGTTTAAACGATGGAGCAGCAGCAACAATCGTGGCTTCCGAAGCAGCCGTCAAAAAATACAATCTCAAGCCTATGGCGCGAATTGTAAGTTCGGCAGTTGTTGGTGTAGAACCGCGTATCATGGGAATTGGTCCTGTAAATGCTTCCAACAAAGCATTGGAAAAAGCAGGGTTAACCATGGATGACATGGACTTAATAGAACTCAATGAAGCCTTTGCAGCGCAAAGTTTAGCCTGTATTCGCGAATGGGGATTGGCAGACGATGATGCCAGAATCAATCCAAATGGTGGTGCCATTGCAATTGGTCATCCACTCGGAGTTACAGGCGCGCGTATTGCCTATTCTGCGGCGTTGCAATTGCAGGAAACTGGCAAACGTTACGCACTAATTACCATGTGTATTGGTGTCGGACAAGGCTATGCTGCCATCATTGAAAACGTAAATAATTAAAATATAAATTTGGGCGTTACCGCAAGGGTCGCGCTTTCGGTAGTCGCTCTCACAACTCTTAAATAAACGAGTTCACTGAGCGGAGTCGAAGTGAGGAGCTCCAACAAAACCTCAATCGCTAACGCGAGAAACTAGAATTGAGAGTTTAGTATTGAGTATTGAGAGGTTTCAAAGCGCAATTCGAGTCAATTTAAAATAAAGAGAAACAAAACAATTTGTGAATTCGTGACAAAAAACATCTGAGTAAGCGACACAACCAACAACAAAAAACTAACAACAAACATGATTCTACAAAGCTATATCAACGGACAATGGACACAAGGAACTGGCGACGGTTCACCAATGTTTGATGCCGTAACAGGAGAAACTATCGGATTTGCAACTACAGAAGGACTTGATATTCCAGCGGCACTTGCGTATGGAAGAACAAAAGGAGGCGAAAAACTTCGAAAAATGACCTTCCAAGAGCGTGGAAACATGCTTAAAAAATTAGCTTTATATCTCAACAAACGAAAAGAACAATTCTACGATATCAGTTACAAAACTGGAGCAACGCGTGTAGACAGTTGGATAGATATTGAAGGTGGATTCGGAAACTTATTCGCAAATGCATCGCTTCGTAAACTATTTCCAAATCAGCCATATCACGTAGAAGGCGACCCAATCGATCTTTCTCGTGGTGGACGATTCATGGCGCATCATATCCTAGTACCAAAACGTGGAGTTGCAGTTCATATTAATGCATTCAATTTCCCAGTATGGGGAATGTTAGAAAAATGTGCCGTAAACTGGATGGCAGGAATGGCAGCAGTTGTGTTACCTGCGCCACAAACAGCATATTTAACAGAAGCCGTTGTAAGAGTTATTGTTGATTCTGGGATCTTACCAGAAGGTTCACTACAGTTACTAAGTGGAATGACACGATCAATTCTTGATACCGTAGAATCGCAAGATGTAGTAACCTTTACAGGTTCTGCACATACAGGTCGCATCTTAAAAGCACATCCAAGATTGACACAAGAAGCAGTTCCATTCACAATGGAAGCCGATTCCTTAAACTGTTCAGTCTTAGGAGAAGATGCAGTGCCAGGAACTCCAGAATTTAATTTGTTTATCAAAGAAGTTCGAAAAGAAATGACCGTAAAAACAGGTCAAAAATGTACGGCTATTCGAAGAATTATCGTTCCAGAAAACTTAGTAGAAGATGTGCAAATTGCTTTAGGAAAACAGTTAGATAAAGTTACGATTGGTGATCCAAGACTGAAAGAAGTACGTATGGGCGCATTAATCAACAAAGCGCAAGTGCAATCTGTAAAAGACCAAGTGTCTAAACTAGCACAAACTGCAGATATCGTATACGGAAGTTTAGATACCATTGATGCCGTTGGTGCGGATGGAGAAAAAGGAGCTTTCTTAAGTCCAATCTTACTAAGAGAAAACAATCCATTCAAAAATACAGCAGTTCACGAAATAGAAGCATTTGGACCTGTAAGTACCATTATGCCGTACAAAAACATGGATGAAGCTATTGAATTAGCACAAATGGGGAAAGGATCTTTAGTATCTTCAATCTTCACAAATGATGACAAACGTGCAAAAGAATATGTAGTTGGAGCGGCTTCACATCATGGAAGAATCTTAGTCGGAAATCGCGACATGGCAAAACAAAGTACAGGTCATGGTTCGCCATTACCATTATTGGTGCATGGTGGTCCAGGACGTGCAGGTGGAGGAGAAGAAATGGGTGGAATGCGAGGCATCAAACATTACATGCAACGTTGCGCCATTCAAGGTTCGCCAACCACATTAACAGAAGTCACAGGAATCTATCAGGCGAATGCCGAATACAAAGAAACACCAAAACATCCATTTGCATATCATTGGGAAGATATCGAAGCAGGAATGTCTTTAAAAACGCACAAGCGTACAGTTACTGATACAGACATTATCAACTTTGCAAACTTGACTTGGGATCATTTCTATGCACATACAGATATCACTTCGTTAGAGGGAAGTATTTTTGAAAAACGTACAGCACACGGATACTTTATCATTGCTGCTGCCGCAGGATTATTTGTATATCCAAACAAAGGTCCAGTAGCTGCAAATTATGGTTTAGAAGAATGTCGTTTCTTACGTCCAATTTATCATAATGATACCATTTATGTACGTTTGACATGTAAAGAAAGAATTGATAGAGATTCACGTGGGAAAGAATTGCCAAGTGGAATTGTAAAATGGTTCGTTGAGGTATTCGATCAGGAAGATGAATTAGTTGCCATTGCGACGATTTTGACAATGGTTCAAAAGAAAAACCCGTTTGCAACGATCAACAAAAAAACAATTCAAAACTACTTAGGAAAATTGACAGAAGACACAAAACCAGTTTGGGGAACAATGTCTGCGCAACAAATGGTAGAACATTTAGAATATACGTTGAAAGTTGCTTCTGGAGAAATCCAAGATTTCGAAATAGAAACACCAGAAAAATATCTTGAAAAAGTACAAGACAGTTTGTATACGCACGATAAAATGCCAAGAAACTTTGACGCGCCAAAACTATTAGAAGGATTAATTAGTGAATCGCGTTATGAAAATCTGGCGGAAGCCAAAACGAAATTGTTAGAAGCATACGATGCATTTGAGTTATACTTCAAAGAAAACCCTGAAGCAACTACGAAAAATGCAGTTTTTGGAAACTTAGATAAATTTGAGTGGAGTTTGATGAATACGAAACACTTCAACCACCATTTCGAACAATTCAATCTTTTATAGTATTGAGAATTGAGTAGTTAGAATTGAAAAAGAAAAAAGATAACATAAACACAAGTAGCGAGTCTCTATACTAATGACTCACTACTAACATCTAAATTATGAGTGATCCATACGTAAAACAAGACATACAAAACGGTGTAGCAACCATCGAATTTTTTCATCCAGCGCACAACTCGTTGCCAGGAGATATACTAGCTAAACTAGCACAAACTATTACTGATGCGGGAACCAACGATGAGATCAAGGTGATCGTCCTAAAAAGCGGAAGAGATAGAACATTTTGCGCAGGCGCAAGTTTCAAAGAACTCATCAATATCAACGATGCAGAAACTGGAAGGATCTTCTTTTCAGGATTTGCAAATGTGATCAACGCGATGCGTAAATGTCCAAAATTTATCATCGGGCGTGTGCAAGGAAAAACAGTTGGTGGCGGCGTTGGATTAGCTTCTGCTGTAGATTATTGCATGGCATCTAAATTTGCATCCATCAAACTAAGTGAGTTAAATGTGGGAATTGGACCTTTTGTGGTTGGACCAGCCGTAGAACGTAAACTTGGCTTAAGTGGAATGTCGCAAATTGCTATTGATGCCAACAGTTTCTATGATGCAGAATGGGCGAGAAGCAAAGGTTTATACATGAAAGTATACGAAACCAATGAAGAATTAGATGAAGCTGTAACCGCTTTTGCAAACCATTTATGTACGTACAACCCAGAAGCGATGGCAGAAATGAAAAAAGCATTTTGGACAGGAACGGAAGATTGGGATAACTTATTGGCGGAACGCGCTGCAATCTCAGGACGTTTGGTACTTTCTGAGTTTACGAAAGAGACTTTGAAGCGATTTGCGTAAAATAGATACTAATATTGAGTAGGGAGAATTAAGATTTTCTTACTACTCAATACAAATTGTCATTTCGCACTTGATGCGAAATCTTTTTTCATATTACGATGTCTTAATACTCATTACTAAAATCTCAATACTAAAAACATGATCTACGAATTCAAAGGATACATACCAGTTGTACACGAAAGTAGTTTTGTACATCCATTAGCGGCAGTTACTGGAAATGTAATTATTGGAAAGGATTGCTATATCGGTCCTGGAGCGGCAATTCGTGGCGATTGGGGAGAAATTATTTTAGAAGATGGCGTAAATGTGCAAGAAAATTGTACGGTACATATGTTTCCGGGGAAATCTATTGTACTAAAAGAAAGTGCACATATTGGTCATGGTGCTATCATTCACGGTGCAAATATTGGTCGTAATGTTTTGGTTGGAATGAATACTGTAATCATGGATGATGCCGAAATTGGAGATGAAAGTATCATTGGTGCTATGGCATTTGTGAAAGCGAAGACTGAGATTCCAAGCCGTAGTTTAGTAGTTGGAAATCCTGCAAAAGTGATCAAGCAAGTAAGCGACGAAATGATTGCTTGGAAAACCAAAGGCACACAACTCTATCAACAATTGCCAAAAGATTGTCATGAAACTTTACGCGAAGTTCAGCCTTTACGCGAAGTTCCAAAAGATCGTCCAACACAAGAAGCGTTTTATGATACACTGCGTGATTTTATGGGGAAGTAGTATAATTATCTCTTGTAGGTAAACTCAGTGTCACAATCTTTACATTTAAATACAGATTTTTGATAGATTGGAAATACTAGCAAAACAAATGAAACAATAATGGATAAGACTCCTTTAATTCCTTTCATGGATTTAAATCCAGCATATAATTTTTGAGAATTACAATTTGGGCAAATCAACACTTTTTTGTTATCATCGATAAAAGGTTTGTTCTCAATAAAAGATATGATTTCATTAGCTTTTTCAAAATCAAATTCATTAATCTTAAGTTTGATTCCACCAAAAGTATTGCTCATAACAGGATCTAAAGTGACAATGTTTTCATCATATAAAAAACTATCAATGTTTTCACTTTTCAATTTAGATTTTAGTAAGTGAGCGTCAATAAAATTATCAAATGTTTTTAGTGTTATCAAATTCATCTTTTAAATGGCTTTATTGTATATGTATCTGTAAAAATAATCTTGTTACAAAAAAGAATTATTTCTTTGTTTCAAGCCAAGATGTCAATTTAACCAAATGTTAAATAAAAAGGATGCTCGTAGCTAATCATAAATCTTGATTTGCTTTCTTCAAAAACCTCTATTCTATCTAGTATATCACTTCTCTTATAAAAATATTTAAGCGTAAAATAATTGCCCTAAGCAAGATGCATTTTACAAAACCTTACACGATTTCATGAAGTGCTAAAGAAGCTCTTTTCTGATAAATTTTAACAATTGTTATAAAATATGCACATATACTTTAATGTATATTTGAGTGCTATGAAATTTACTTTTTTTACTGTATTATTGATTTTAGGGATCTTACAAGGTTCCATTTTTGTCATACTTTTATTTAGAATTAAAGATAGAAACAAAGAAGCAAATAAGTTTCTATCTGTATTTATATGTATGCTCGTCTGTACAATGTTGGGCAGAGTTGTTATTGATACAAACCTAATAAAAAAACTACCAAATTTTTTAGCACTACCAGATGCAATTATATATTTATATGGGCCAATCTTATATTTTTATTTTAAAAAACTCTTATCAACCTATAGCTTTAATAAGAAAGAATTCTTAATTCACTTGATTCCAGCATGTATATTTTTGCTGTCTGAAATTCCATTGCTGTTAGAAGAGTCAAATCCCTTGCGAATACTATGGTCACAGCATATTCGACTTCGCTTTATTATTATAGAAGGTGCTGCTGTTTTCTTAAATATATTTTACTTACTGTTAAATATAATACAATTACGTCGTTACAAAAAAAGCACTCATAATAACTTCTCTTTTAAACAATCTCCAACCTATCTTTCGGTAATTCTGATATTAATAGGAGTGTGTTTAACAGCTTGGCTTTTTTCCTATATATCTTGGGTTTCGGGATATTACAATCCGTTAAGTATGTATGGATATATAGTTATATGGTTTACAATGGTGTTCTTGACGTATGTATTGGCATTTTTTGCAATGATTCAACCTAAATTATTCAAAATGCCAGTAGTAACTAAAAAGGAGAAACAGCTGTTGTTGAGTAGTAGTGAATCTACATTATTAAAGGAAAAATTGACTGCTTTGATGTTAGCTGAAAAACCATATCTAAAACCTAGATTAACACTTCAAGAATTAGCAGAAATGATGAATGTTCGGATCAATATTGTTTCGTATGTTATTAATGAAGAATTCAAAAAAAACTTTAATGATTTTGTAAATGAATATCGTATTCAAGAATTTATGAGTCTTGTTAGAAAAGGAGAAAGTAAAAAAATGACAATTTTAGCTTTAGCGTATGAAGCTGGATTTAATTCAAAAACAACGTTCAATACAAAGTTTAAAAAGTATATGGGGAAAACACCATTTCAATTCGTGAAAGAACAAGAAAAAGAGTAAATAATGGGTTCCAAATCATGATTTTGAACGATTTCCACTAGATGAGTTTATATAATTGCGGTATTAAAACTATAAAAATGCAATTATGAAAAACACATTAACAGTAACTAAAACCGTCATTTTACTTCTCTTTCTTGTACCAATATTAAGTTGTTCTGATGGCAGTTCGGATGATATAAGTATAATGCCTCAAAATCCTGATATTGGAGAAAATCCGCCAGATCCTGTTGATCCTGTCGACCCACCAACGTCTTCTGTACAAGTTTCTACATATGTTTCTTTATTCGCTGCAGATGGATTAGCAATTGATAGCAACGGAAATTTGTTTGCATCCAATTATGGGGATTCTAAAGTATATAAAATAGACACAAATCAATCGGTTTCTCTATTTGCTCAAAATCAGCATGGAGCTGCAGGCATGGTATTTAACGATGAAGGGAAATTATATTTAGCAAGGTACAATGTATCAGATATTGTTGAAATTTCAGGTCAAGGAGCCGTAATACAAACCATTGCAGACAATGTGTTAGGAACAATAGCATTGGCATTTGATTCAGATGGAAACCTGTACACAAACAACAATGTAAATAGTGCAGTAACAAAAATTGATCCTAACGGAACAAAAGCCACTATAAGTCATTCCATTTATAACAATAGCAGTGTTACATTAGATGCAGATAATAACATATATGTCTCTGATTATGCTTCTGGGAAAATTATTAAAATTGATGCAATAAGTGGTGCTAAATCTACATTTGTAAACCTACCAATAAATGGAGGAATAGGTTTTATTATATATTCCAATGGATACTTCTATACAACGGCTATTACAGATAATGTTATTTATAAGATTAATATGCAAGGAGTCGCGGAAATCATTGCCGGAAAAAAAGGCATTGCAGGAGGCGTAGATGGTAATGGTGATGTAGCAACATTCAATACGCCCAATGGTATTGTGGCTTCCGCAGATGGAAATACCTTATATGTAGCGCAAGGTGGTTCAGGTAGCATTCGTATGATTACTGGTTTTTAAACATTCAAAAGCAAAAGCCGTTTCTTTAGAAATGGCTTTTTTATGGTCTGATTTTATATGGAAGTAATTAATAAAAAGTATATGTGAAACTTATTGTAAACATAATTTTATCTTTAGCAATAACTTCTATTTTTTGTAATAAATCATTTTTCTTATAAAAATGTTTAAACGTAAAATGATCGTCCAAACTCATACAAGGATCATTAAAATAAGTGTATTTTTCTTCAATTCTTCCTTTAGAATCGTAGGTTATTTTAGTTACGTAATATTCAATTCGATCTTTATATTCAGCATACTCACTGTTCCAAAATTCAATACTTTCATCATCATATTCTTTTTGTTCACTCAATCTTAAAGAAGTGTCATAATCATAACAAATTGTATTTATGATTTTGTTGTCTTTATAATGTATTTCACGTGTCAAATTCTCATAAATATCATATTCAAAAGAGTTAAAGGTCGAATGCAAAGTGTCTTTTTCTTGCCCTTTTTTTAGGGTGAAAAAATATTCAGATTTGATTTTATTAAAAGACGTCCATGTATAAATTTCTATTTCTGCTGTAGAATCTTTATCTTGATTTGTAAATGTATAAATTCGTTTGACTAGGCGATTTTTTTCATCATAACTATTCTTGTAAACCTTGTTATACTCAGGAGTTTTTTTAGAAATAATTTGATTGTATGTGTCATAGATATACTGTGTAGTGTCAATTTTTGTAGTAGCAGATTTGTTAATCCAAAATTTAGCTATCTTTCTGTTTTTGGAATCATACACATATTTATATTTAGTTCCTAAACGTTGCATATCCCATTCAACAGTATTTCCGCGTTTATCATATGCTTGATAAACCGTAGTACAGCTTTCTGAAGAATTAGTAAAACAATATCTTTCTGTAGACGATTTCACTTTGTTTTTTACGATTGCTTCTTTTGTGTTTGTAACTTGTGAATACGTGAAATGAATTGAAAAAAAACTTAAAATAGTTATTAAAGAGAATTTCATGGATTAAATTTTACGTATAAAACTCTTTTTCATTTACGACCAATGTTGTCAATTCAACAACATGTTCGTCTAAATCTTTGGTGTAAATTGAATGGAAATAATGATGATCTTGAAAAGAATACGTGAGTCCTAAATCTTGATAATGCTTTTGTGCTTTCGCGAATGCTTCCTGACTTACCTGAAACGCAAAATGATCAATCTTTACATTCTTAGATATTTTGTCAAATCTCGGATCGTTCGTATTTGCAGGAAACAGTGCAATTCCTGTTTTTCCAGACAACATAAAAATTGGAAAATCGCCCCATTTAGGAAGTCGATACCGTTTCAATCCTAAAACCTTTTTATACCAAGCAACAGAAGCGTCCATATCTTCTACACGAATCGCAACATGATCCAAAAAATCAAGTTTAAAGTTTACCATAACTTAAAAATACTATTTATTCCAAATATAATGAGCATGTAATGGTTTTAGTAAGAAATAATGAACAACAAAGTGAAAGCACGAAGCGGAGTTTAACGCATGTAACTTTAGTATGAATGATACGTAGCGATTTTCTATCTAAAACTTAATTTTTTCATTTTTGAATCAAACCAAAAATGAAAAAGAATATTATAAATCAGCCAAATTCAACTCGTGCGTTTGTTTTCCTTTTGACAACGTAATGTAACTTTGTACACTTCCCAAATACGGAAGTAGTGTTAGTTTGGTAATAATAAACTTCTCATACGCTTCTACATCTTCTACAATTAACTTCAACAAATAATCAAAATTTCCTGTTACACGATGACATTCTACCACTTCAGGGAAATCGTTTATTTGTTTTACAAACTTCTCCAAATAACTGCGTGTATGACCTTGTAGCGTAATTCCAATAAAAACGGTTTGTTTTAAACCTAATTTTTTAGCATTTAGCAAAGCAACATAATCGTCAATATAACCTTCTTTTTCAAGCTTTTTAATTCGCTCAAAAACAGGAGTTGTTGACATTTGCAATTCTTCAGCCAAACTTTTGGTTGTCCGATTACTATTCTGTTGCAATAATTTCAAAATCTTCAAATCGACTTGATCTAATTTCATAAGGATTCGGATAAAAATTATATAAAAACCATATCAAATAGCTTCTAAAAGAAAAAAATACATTTAAAAGTCAAAAATAAAGAAAAAAACACTACAAATAAGAATCAATTATAGTGTATTCATTTTGATAAAGTAGAAAATTAGTATTTTTGTTCGCTTTTTACTTCAAAGCAGGAATAAATTTAAATACACGCGCTCATGCCTATAATACCGCTGAAAATGCCCAAAATGGGAGAAAGTATCTCAGAAGCCACTATCATAAGTTGGATGAAAGATGTAGGAGATACGATTGAAATTGAAGAAACCATTTTAGAAGTAGCGACAGATAAAGTTGATTCAGAAGTACCATCACCATGTACAGGTGTCATTACCGAACTACTCTTTATGCCAAATGATGTAGTGCCTGTTGGAGAAACGATTGCATTAATTGACGCTTCTGAAATTTCGAATATTCAACAAGAAATATCGAATGAAGAAGTAAAAAAAGAATCTTCAAAAGAACCAAAAACGGCAAGTAAGTCAACTTCGAGTAATTCTGAATTGAATGCTCGAAATACGGAGTTTATACGAAACCCAGATGCATTCCTATCGCCACTTATTGTAAGTATCGCAAAAAAAGAAAACATGACCATTGAGGAAGTGCAAAGCATTCCTGGAACTGGTGCAGAAGGACGTATTCGTAAAAGTGATGTGTTTAACTATTTAAAAAATAGACAATATCCATTAACAAGTCGCCCACAAGCAACTCCAAAAGTTGCTAAAAGTAGTTACAATCCACCACCAATAAAATATGTAGAAGGACATGACAATGTAGTTGAAATGGATCGTATGCGAAAAATGATCGCAGATCATATGGTGTATTCAAAGCATACATCGCCACACGTAACAGCATACATTGAAATAGATGTAACCAATATGGTAAATTGGCGAAATGCT
Source organism: uncultured Kordia sp. (assembly GCF_947496985.1). GTDB lineage: Bacteria > Bacteroidota > Bacteroidia > Flavobacteriales > Flavobacteriaceae > Kordia. Next base: position 46,978 of record NZ_CANMEZ010000012.1, on the reverse strand, counting down.
AATAAAATTCCTTTTCAAGAAAAATACAATCAACGACTTACGTTTACACCATTATTTGTAGAAGCTGTTGCAAAAGCAGTCATCGATTTCCCAGGAATCAATGCTTCGGTGTCAGAAGATGGAAAGAAAATCATAGAACGTAAAGACATCAATATAGGAATGGCAACGGCATTACCAAGTGGAAACCTAATTGTTCCTGTGGTGAAAAATGCAGATGACAAAAATCTAAAAGGATTAGCTGCAGAAGTAAATCACTTAGCAAATGCTTCACGTAATAACAAACTTAAACCAGAAGAAATTCAAGGGAGTACGTTCACAATCTCTAATGTTGGAACCTTTGGTAGTTTAATGGGGACACCTATCATTAACCAACCTGAAGTTGCAATTTTAGCCTTAGGAATCATCAAAAAACGCCCAGAAGTAATCACTACCGAAAAAGGCGATGAAATTGCTATTCGTAGCATGATGTATCTTTCATTATCATTTGACCACAGAGTCGTTGATGGTTACTTAGGAGGATCATTCCTAAGAAAAGTTGGAGATTACCTAGAAGAATTCGATCCAAAAAGGAAAATATAAAAGTTCAAAAATAGGAAGAAAACGACCTAACCCCTAAATACTAACAACCAACAACAAGCAACAAAAAATGACACAAACTATAGAAATCACAAAAGCAGCGGAATCAAATGTATCAAAACTTGATTTTGACAACATTCCACTAGGAAGAACTTTTACAGATCATATGTTTATTTGTTCCTATGAAGATGGTGCATGGCAAACACCAAAAATTCAACCATTAGGAATGATTCCTACGCATCCTGCAGCAATGGCATTGCATTACGGACAAGCTATTTTTGAAGGAATGAAAGCAACGGTAAATGCAACAGGTGAACCATTGTTATTTCGTCCGGAAGAAAATGCAAAGCGATTAAACTTTAGTGCACGTCGTATGGGAATGCCAGAATTCCCAGAAGAATTATTTGTAGAAGGGTTAAAAAGAATTGTCAATATGGAACGCGGTTGGATTCCTCCACAAGAAGGAAGCGCTTTATACTTACGACCTTTTATGTATGCAACAGAGCCATTTATTGGAATGCGTGCAGCAACAAGCTATCATTTCATGATTATTGCATCACCAGCAGGACCGTTCTTTACAAAACGCATCAAACTATATGCTGAAACAAAATTTATTCGTGCAGCCGAAGGAGGAACAGGAGAAGCAAAAGCAGCAGGAAACTACGCGGCGGCCATTCGTCCAACAGAAATTGCAAAATCAAAAGGATTTGATCAAGTATTATGGTTAGATGCTCACGAATTTGAATACATACAAGAAGTAGGAACGATGAATATTTTCTTTAAAATCAATGGGAAATTCATCACACCAAGTTTAGACGGCGCTATCTTAGACGGAATCACGCGCAAAAGTGTCATAACAATCTTAGAAGACAATGGCTATGAAGTAGAACAGCGACCAATAAAACTTTCAGAAATAAAAGAAGCTGCAGCAAACGGAACACTAGAAGAAGCGTTTGGAACAGGAACGGCGGTTGGTATTGCTATGATTCAGACTATAGGACACAAAGAGGATGAAATTCACGTATCTGACGAAAGTCCTGTAGGGCAACTTGTAATGGATACCATCAATGGCGTTCGTTCAGGAAAACTAGAAGACAAGCACAATTGGATGGTTTCCGTTGTGAAATAATATAATTTGGGCGCTTCCCTTGCGGGTCGCGCTTTCGGCTATATCTTTTTTTAAAGAAATCATTGCGAGACAAATTTATAATTATGTTGTGGCAATCTCTAACAAAGAAGCAGATTACTTTGTCGCTAACTCCTCGTAATAACGTAGCAAAGCAAAAAAGGATGCCGCCTCAATCGCTAACGCGGAAAAGAGATATGAGATATTAGAATTGAGTATTGAGGCAAATCAAAACAAAAACCGTCATGCTGAACTTGATTCAGTATCTATTGAGAAGAACTTAGAAGGAAAAGTAAAAAGAAATGAGCTATTAGTATTAAGTATTGAACACTGCGATTATTCAAATACGATAATGTCAGTTCGAGCGCAGTCGAGAATAATGTCTCAATACTCACTACTAAAATCTCACTACTATAAAATAATATGAACAAAAACACACTACAAAAAGGATTCTCATTGCTTTGCACAGCTAAAGCAATGGCAACATTATACGAAGACAACTTCAAGCAAGTATCTAAATATGTACACGCAACATCGCGCGGACATGAAGCAATTCAGTGTGCGTTAGGAATGCAATTAGTTCCTCAAGACTATGCATTTCCATATTACAGAGATGACGCTATGTTATTATCTATAGGAATGCGTCCGTATGATTTAATGTTGCAACTTTTAGCAAAAAAAGAAGATCCTTTTTCGGGTGGACGAACCTATTATTCGCATCCAAGTTTAAAAGATGCTGATAAACCAAAAATTCCACATCAATCTTCAGCTACAGGAATGCAAACCATTCCTGCTACAGGAGTTGCTATGGGAATGAAATACAAAGAAATGCAAGGCATTGCAGATCAGGCGGCAAAAGATTCTCCCTTTGATGAAACACGTGATTTGAATCCAATTACGGTATGTTCATTAGGAGATGCATCGGTGACAGAAGGAGAAATTGCAGAAGCGTTTCAAATGGCAGCTTTGAAGCAATTGCCAATATTATACTTAGTACAAGATAATGGCTGGGATATTTCGGCGAATGCCGCAGAAACTAGAGCGCAAAACGCTGCTGAATATGCAGAAGGTTTCAAAGGATTAGATGCCGTTTCTATTGATGGGGCTAATTTTACAGAAAGCTATGAAACACTTGAAAAAGTGATAAAAACAATTCGTGAAGAGCGTCGACCAATCTTGGTACATGCCAAAGTTCCATTACTAAATCATCATACTTCTGGTGTACGTATGGAATGGTATCGTGATGATTTGGAAGAAGCGCGTTCACGTGATCCGTATCCAGTAATAAAACAACAATTATTAGATAATGGTTTCTCAGTAGCTGATGTTTCAGAAATAGAAGCAGACGCAATTGCACAAGTACAAGCAGACTTTGATGAAGCAGTAAAAGCAGAAGATCCAACACCAGCTGATTTATTCACACATGACTTTGCACCAACGCCTGTAACTTCAGAAGTAGGAGAACGAAGTCCAGAGCGTGAAGAAAAAGTAGTCATGGTTGATTGTGCTTTATTTGCCGTAGAGGAACTCATGCGCGAACACAAAGAATGTTTATTATACGGACAAGATGTTGGTGGGCGTTTAGGAGGAGTTTTTCGTGAAGCAGCAACCTTAGCGCAAAAATTTGGAGACGATCGTGTATTTAATACACCAATTCAGGAAGCATTTATTGTCGGTTCAACCGTAGGAATGAGCGCTGTAGGATTGAAGCCAATTGTAGAAGTGCAGTTTGCCGATTACATTTGGCCAGGACTCAATCAGTTATTTACAGAGGTAAGTCGTTCATGTTATTTATCAAATGGAAAATGGCCAGTTTCCATGATTTTACGTGTGCCAATTGGTGCCTATGGAAGTGGTGGACCATATCATTCTTCTTCGGTAGAATCTGTATTAACAAATATAAGAGGAATCAAAATTGCCTATCCAAGTAATGGAGCCGATTTAAAAGGTTTGATGAAAGCTGCCTATCACGATCCAAATCCGGTAGTAATTTTAGAGCATAAAGGTTTGTATTGGTCTAAAGTACCAGGAACCAAAGGAGCAACTTCGGTAGAACCATCAGAAGATTATATGTTGCCATTTGGAAAAGCAAATGTATTGCAAGAAATTTGGAAACAGGACGAAAAAGAAACCATGACAGTCATTACGTATGGAATGGGAACACATTGGGCGATGAACGCTTCGGAAGGACAGCGTGAAAACATTGAAATTATTGATTTACGAACATTATTTCCATTAGATGAAGAAACAATCATCGAATCTGTAAAGAAAACAGGAAAATGCTTAGTTGTTACAGAAGAACCTGTAAACAATTCGTTTGCAAGAGCTTTATGTGGAATGATTCAGGAAAAATGTTTCAAATATTTAGACGCACCAGTAATGATTATTGGTTCAGAAAACATGCCAGCAATTCCATTAAATAGTACTTTAGAACAAACCATGATTCCGTCTACGGAAAAAGTAAAAGCAAAAATAGCAGAGTTGATGAATTATTAAGAATGGAACGTTTTACAAATAACAAAGACGAATTTTTCAATCAAATAAAAACGGAACTCTCAACAGTTAAATCTCCAAAAGGTATTTCTCCACGATTTACCTATTTGGAGATTCCTCATTTTATGACCTATGGTCTTTCTGTAAGTAGTTTTGAAAAAAACGCAACTGAATTATTTGTGAAAATTTGGGATGCTGATTACGATTGGAATCGCTTTAAAACAGGCGTTTTTAACTTAGATCGCTTGGCAATTCGTGAGCATACTATCGTTTTGAGTCAAACTGAATCAAATCAATTGAATGTATTGTTGGCTAAGAAATTAGATTTAGTTGAATTTAAGGGAATTATGTTAGATGGTTTTTATTGTCAATTTGCCACTAAGGAGAAAAAAATCAATTGGAATTCGGATTTTGAGATCAATAATAATTTGATAAAACTCGTAAACTTTTTAAAGAATAAGATAGATGACTTTATGAAATATTGAGATGCTGAATCAAACTTAGTACGGCATTTTAGAAATGAATATCAAAAGCGCAACGAGTCACTCCACAATTGTTTTAATCAACTTATCATTCTCGTATAAATACTGTTGCGTAATTGTTCCTTTTTCATCATAAATTGTATATTTTCCATGAAAAAGTCCGTTCTTATAATTATATTCTTCTTTAATAGTGCCGTTTTCAAAATACTCTTTCCAAAGTCCTTCTTCAACACCATCAGTACCATATTGTCCTTCTATTTCAAGCGCACCTGATTTATAATAAGAAGTACTTCTGCCAAATTTAAATCCGTTTTTATAATAGTCGACAAACTTGATCTTTCCACTTGGATAATAGTAGATGTTTTTTCCATCTGCAATTTCTCCGTTTATATATTCAGTACTATAATGCAACACACGACCACTATGAAATTCTTTGCAAATACCATGTTTCTTGCCGTTTGCATAGTTGTCAATGCCGAGTACTTCTCCATCAGAATGAAAACGATAAGAAACGCCTTCAAGAATTCCTGCTTTGTAGTATTGAATACTTGATATTACATTGTCAGCATTAAACGAAAACCAAATACCTTCCTTCTTTCCATTTTTGAAAATACCGAAGCTGTTCTCATCTTTTTCAATATCATGTCGTTTTTCAATGGTAACATCTGAAAGTTGCTGCTTTTTTCCGTTTATGTAATATTTCTTCTTATGTTTTCCATTGCGCTTAAACGAAAACCAAACCCCTTCTTTTTTATCATTTACCAACGAACCAGCTTCTCGTACCCGATTTTTCCTATCAAGCTTAATATAAAACTCATTTTGAGCAAATAAAAAAGTTGTAAATATAAAGCATACGGTTAAAGAAAGTAAGAATTTTTTAGTCATAGCGTTTATAGTTTATAAAAACAGTGTAGTGTATAGTAATTTGAATCGGAATTATAATATACAATGATAATAATTTTCTATTATTGTGCCACAAATAAAAACCGTTTATAAATATGAAAAGTAAATTACTAGTTATATTATTATTTGTTTTTTCTATTTCTTTTGGGCAAGAAGTGAAAATAACGAAAAGTGATATATTTAAAGACAAAAAGAAACACAGTTATTTATCATTTGCACTATCTGATGATAATGGAGGTTTGGTAACCATCCGAAGCTATAGAGGTGGCTTGTTTAAAAAGTTAAAAGGATATTACATCCAATATTTTGATTCGAATTTGAATTTAATAAAAGAATTGGATTATAAGTATGAAGGAAACAGTATCCGAAATGCCTTTATAAAAGATGGAAAATTAAATTTGATAGAGTTTGAGCATATCAAAAAAGAAGATAGAATTACCATGTCTGCTGCAACTGCAAATTTGAATGACCTAAAGTTTACCAAAAAGGAGTTGCTAACCTTCTCAGACGACAACGTTAAACAATACTTTGGATTTGCGATTTTGATCCCAGTTTTCATCACCAATGGAATTAATCAGGCGGATGGAGATCATTTAGGAGAAGTAATCATATCGAAAAATAAGAAGTATGTTGCGATTAACTTTGATTTCAAAAACAAAGAAAAAGAATCACATAAAGTATTTGTATTTGATACTGACTTTAATAAAATATATGAGAAACTGATTGTAAAAGATATAAAGGATAAACTTTTCTCTTATAATAGTGTTGATATTGATGACAATGATGGAACATTATACTTTTTAGGAAAGGCGTATGAAAATAAATCACGAAGAGAAAAGAAAAAAGGAAAAGTCAATTATCATTATGAGTTGAATAAAATTAACAAAGACGGAGAGACACAAGTTAATTTTAAAACGTCTGAAAAGTTAATAAATTCAATGACTTTATTGTTTAATGATGATAAGCTAACATGTGTTGGGTTTTATGCGAAAAAAGATGTAGGGCGCTACCACGGAGTGTGTTTGTTTGATATTGACCCGAAGACATTGACTATAAAAAACAAGAAATTCAACGAATTTTCTGATCAGTTTTTATCGGATAAATATGGAGATAGAAAAGGTAAGAAGAAAAGAAAAAAAGATAAAGGGATTTACAATATGGACTTTAAATCTTTACATGTTTTAAGTAATGGAGATGTTGTTGTAAATGCTGAAGAGTTTTTTGTTACAACTTACACTACAACCAATAGTAGTGGTTTTACCAATACAAGAACAAGATTTCATTTTAATGATATCATGTCTATCCGTATGGATAAAGAAGGAAACCTAAAATGGGCTAGAAACATAAACAAAGCACAAACCAATCCTAACAATAGTTCTTTTACCTCAACATCAATAGGTGGATCATCTTACTTCTTTATTAATTGTGCAGATAAAATTAAGAAAAAGAAAGATGGACGTTTGTTTTTTAAACAGGCAACTCCTAAAAAATCAAATTTATATATGTTGAAAATAGATGAAAGCGGGGAAATTAGTTATAAAAAACTAGTAGATGATAAAGAGTCTAAAGTACATTATAAAGTAAATCAAGGTGAAGTAAGTGCTAATGGTGCTGAAATTATATTATTAGGGAAAAAGAAAAAGAAAACTAGGATTCTAAAGTTAGAATTATAGTAGACTTACTTTTTTTAACATAAAAAAACCTCGAAAGTACAGCTTTCGAGGTTTTTGTTTTTTACCCGTTTGGGTAGTTTGTCAGCTTTGTAACATGCTTCTGAATTCCACTGTATACCATTCCGTTAGTTACTTTTATATATAGTGTAACCACTTAAAAAGAAGCTAATCTTGAGACGCTTATGTTTACAGGTTCATCAATAAATGATTCTTTAGGAAATACTTTAAATACAGGTGCTGATGTCGATATCGTTTCTATAAAAGTACAAGAAGTAATAGCTGAATTTGATAATTTTCCTTGAGGATTCTCAGCTTGATACATGTTTATGAAAATAAATCCTGCAATACTACCTAATAGCAATCCAGTGCATACTTCAAGAACGCTATGTCTTTTTAATACGACTCTAGACCAAGCTATACTAATAGTAAAAAGAAACAATCCTATTGATAAAGAAATGCTTATAAAGCTAATACAGAGTGCTGCGTATGCAGTCATAGAAACATGTAAAGAGCTTTTAATTTTAAAATTAACAAAGAACGAAATTAGAATAAGTCCTGTGCAAATAAGAAGCCCTAAACATAAATATTCAGGCATGTTTGTAATATATAATACGAATGTTGTGAGTGTGAGAAGTATAATTATAAAAGGAAACAGTGTTCTTCTTTGTCGCTGATTAGAAACATCAAAATTTGTATACGATCCGTTCTTTGTTTTAATAAATACCCAAATTGTAGTGGGAATTATAGACAAACCAGCCAATATTCCAAGGCTTTGAATACTTGTTCTAATACCTTCTAATGAAATTAATGTTAATCCGATCAGTATGGGTAAAAATAATAAAGGATGCCCTACAATTGAAATTACTTTAGCTATTTTATTCATTTCAATTTATGTATGATAAGATTGATTTGTCCTAAAACTAAACGAATTCTGCTCAAAATCAAAGTAAATGAAAGAAATTTGATACTGAGAATAATCAAATTCTTTATTTTCAGGTTTCAATCTTTTCCCATTCAGACAATTCATCCTTAGGAATTTCATTCTTTTTTTATTTTTTTAGAACAAACTTTAAGTTTACTTATGCCGTCATAATCTCCATGAATAATTCCAATATGCTGTCCTTTAGATATGACTTCAGTTACAGAAGCAATAATAACATCATTTGATTAGAAACGGATTCGTACGCATTCAATTGAATTGAAGTAAATATAAAGAAGAAGATACTTAATGATGTAATAGGGTTCATGAGTTAGATAATTTCTTTTGACTTCTTTATGTGACTTTGTCAATTTTCATACCATCCAGTTTTGTTATTAAAAACCCGAAAATAGTAATTAATACAAGTGCCTGAGAAATAACAAACCCGACATTAAACCAACCATAAAACATTAAATATTCTGTCATTTCTATATTTGTGTTTTCATAAATATATTTGGCATACATTCCAGATAATTTATTTGTCAAAGGTGTCAGTGTGAAAATTACAATGCTCAATATAATGATTGACTTTTTAGGGAATTCAGTAAGATAAATTCCAGAAGCTTTTGATTTTGTTTTGAATTTCTTTAAAAGAAAGCTGTAAGAGAATATAGGATCAGCGAAGCTACAGGAAAGAGATATGTCATTATAGTATATGAAACTTCCAATTCCGCTAAACCAAAATAAAACAAATAAATAATGAAATATAATATTGAATCAACGGCATTTACAAAAATAAACCCGAAGATTATCCATAGCACTAATAGTATATTTTCTTTCTATTAATCTTTCCTGTTTTTTGCTTCAATGAGTCCTTCTTTCATCTGCTTTTCAAATCTTGAATTTGGATATGTAGTAAGTCCTGCATTAAAATATTTAATAGCATTTTGGTAGTCTTTATGTTTTAAGTAGAATTGTCCAAAACGATTTTGCCAATATGCAGAAGCATATCTTTTTGTTGTTAACACATCTTTGAATTCAGTCATAAACAGCTTGAAGTGTTCAAAATTATCTCTGTTCCATGCCAACCAAATTAATGAGTTTTTTGTGCCATCGTCTATGGTTTCGTCTTTACCAAATCGTTTTGCTCGTTCTTTAAAGTATGTTTTTAAATAATCCATTCCGCCCAAATCAATGTACTGTTGTATACTTTCAAAAACGAGTGAATTATAGTTGTGGTAGTAAAATTTCAACCCTTTATATAGTGCCGAGTGTGCTAAACTTTCATGTATCTCTTCATTGTCTAAATGGTATTTCCAAACAAGGTTTTGTGGACTATGTTCTTTTAAAATCTCATGAAATTCATTGGTGTAGCTTATGTTATAAATGTCTTTTTTTGAATTAGCTACATATAAATAAGTAGCTTTGGCAGTATTGAAATCTTTGAGTAATTCTTTAGAAGCATAACCTCCGTTACTTGTGATTCCCCCATTAAAAACTTCAGGGTGTTTTAAAATCAATTCACTAACATAATAAGCAGCTGCTTCTCTACCAAAAATAATACGGACTTCATTTGTTCGATAATTAGTGTCGATAAAAGGTGTAATTTCATCAATCAAAAAGTTTGAGAACTTCTCTTTTTCATCTCCAAACCATGACCACCTTAATGATTCTTTACTGGTAATACCTACAATGATCATTTTCGGAATAGCACGAGGTCTATGTAAGGCTTTTTGAATACCTACGCCACTTAAAAAGTATCGTTCGCCATCTAATATATATAGTACTGGGTATTTTTGTTTTGATTTAGAATATCCATCTGGTGTATACACTTGAATTGCTATTTTTTCATTCAAAAAAGGTGTTTTAATAATATGATTTGTCCCAACAGTAATTTGAGAATTGTTTTCTTGTGCTAGAGATATTGTAGTTAGAAAAGAGAAAGTAACGAAAAGAAATAATAGCTTCATGTGTTAGATTTTTATCAAGTTCTATAATGTATATATAATAGGAAATCTTGTTTTTAAAACTAAACGAATTCTGCTCAAAATCAAAGCGAATAAAAGGAAATTTTGCGTTAAAAAAAGAGGATTTTATGCGCTCAGAAACTCGTTTTCATGAGTAAAGGAGGAAAAAGTGTTGAGTACAGCAGCTCAGAATCAGAGTAAAGGTGTAGCACTTTTTTTGCACGGCTGCTCAAAATCTCTGCAGCGGTGTAGAATTGAGGTATATGCATAAAAAAACCTCGAAGTTTTAACTTCGAGGTTTCAATTTTCATATGTGAATCTAGTTATCTAGCTTCTGCCATTGGGGGATATTCTTTCATAATTTCAGAAACAAACTTTTGTATACGTTCTGTCTTCTTTTCTCTATCGTCACGAAGCAATGTTCCTGTTCCTTTTCCTTGCCAAACCAATTCTTTTTGTTTGGTATCTATCAAGTCAATATACAATACACCCTCGGTACGAGTACTCACGGTATTCATCATTGGACCACCGCCCCAAAACCAAGGATTAATTCCCCAGCCCCAGCCGCCCCAGGCATTGTTATTTATATTAATTCGCTTATTCGCTTTTGTCATTATATTTACCAAAAGGTCTGGATTGTCCGATTTGACAAAACCTTTCGCTAACATTTCTTTCTCAATAGAACGAAGAATTCTTTTCTTATCTAAATCTGAAATCTCAGCTTGGTCAATTCCAGTTTTATAAAACGCAAATGTTTTGTATGAATTAAAATCAGTTTGTTGATCGTAATCAGAGGCAACTCTGATCGAGACACAAGAGGTAACAAGTAGTAACGCGACTACCGGGAAAAGTAATTTAATTGTTTTCATATCACTGCTTTTTTTGGGTTAATGTATTTTTCTTTTTCATATACTACTCTAACAAAGCATCATCAACGATATTTGGAAGTGTTACTTTTAAATTTGGTTCTACTTCCATAGCACGTTTTATAGCAAATATAGCCTCTTCATTTCGTGCCCAACTTCTTCTTGCTATTCCATTATTTACATCCCAAAATAACATCGAATGTAAACGTCTTGACGCTTCCTTAGTACCATCAAGAACCATGCCGAATCCACCATTCATAACTTCGCCCCAACCAACGCCTCCACCATTGTGAATGGAAACCCAAGTAGCACCTCTAAAACTATCACCAATTACGTTGTGAATAGCCATATCTGCTGTGAATTTTGAGCCATCATAAATATTAGAAGTCTCTCTATATGGAGAGTCAGTACCAGAGACATCATGATGATCTCGTCCTAAAATTACAGGTCCAATAGCTCCACGTTCAATAGCTTCGTTAAATGCTTGTGCAATTTTCATACGCCCTTCAGCATCTGCATATAAAATACGTGCTTGCGATCCTACGACTAATTTATTTTCTTGCGCGCCTTTAATCCAACGAATATTATCCGCCATTTGCTGTTGAATTTCTTGAGGAGAAACTTTCATGATTTCTTCTAAAACCTCACAAGCAATTTGATCTGTCTTTGCTAAATCTTCAGCTTTTCCAGAAGCACAAACCCAACGGAAAGGTCCAAAACCATAATCGAAACACATAGGTCCCATAATGTCTTGCACATAACTAGGATACTTAAAGTCAATACCGTTTTTCGCCATAATATCGGCACCAGCACGTGAAGCTTCAAGTAAGAAAGCATTTCCATAATCGAAAAAGTAGGTTCCTTTTTCAGTATGTTTATTAACGGCAGCTGCATGTCTGCGTAAAGTTTCTTGTATTTTTTCTTTAAACAGTTCAGGGTTATTAGCCATCATTTCATTAGATTCTTTGTATGACAAATCCACTGGGTAATAACCGCCAGCCCACGGATTGTGTAAGGATGTTTGATCACTTCCTAAATCAACATATACATTTGCTTCATCAAACTTTTCCCAAACCTCTACAATGTTTCCTTGATAAGCAATGGAAATGATTTCTTTGTTTGCTTTTGCAGAATTTACTCTTGTGACCAATTTGTCTAAATCATACACTACTTCATCAACCCAACCTTGTGAATGACGCGTTTCGGTAGCTTTCGGGTTTACTTCAGCACAAACGGTAATACAACCTGCAATATTTCCAGCTTTTGGCTGTGCACCACTCATTCCACCTAATCCGGCAGTTAAGAATAGTTTTCCAGCTAAGCCTTCACCATTTTTAGAAATTTTTCGACCACCATTTAAAACCGTAATCGTTGTTCCGTGGACAATTCCTTGAGGACCAATGTACATGTAACTTCCTGCAGTCATTTGCCCGTATTGTGTTACACCAAGTGCATTAAACTTTTCCCAATCATCAGGTTGCGAATAGTTGGGAATCATCATTCCATTGGTAACTACAACTCTCGGGGCATCTTTGTGCGAAGGAAACAAACCTAATGGATGTCCTGAATACATGACCAAAGTTTGTTCTTCGTTCATTTCAGCCAAATATTTCATGACCAATAAATATTGTGCCCAGTTTTGAAACACACCGCCATTTCCACCATAGGTAATTAACTCATGTGGATGTTGTGCGACTGCATAATCCAAATTGTTTTGAATCATCAACATAATCGCTTTTGCCTGATTCGTCTTTCCTGGATACTCATCTATCGGACGTGCATACATTTTATAATCAGGACGAAAACGATACATATAGATTCTTCCATAAGTTTCTAATTCGTTTTTGAATTCGGGTAATAATACTTCGTGATGTTTTTTGTCAAAATAGCGCAGTGCGTTTCGCAATGCTAGCTTTTTTTCTTCTGGAGATAATATTTCTTTACGCTTTGGCGCGTGATTGATAGCAGGATCGTATGGTTTCAGATTTGGTAATGTATCTGGTATTCCTTGTAAAATATGTTCTTGTACTGTCATTTCTGTTTAAAATTATGTAGTTATTCATGATGTTAAAAAAATAGATGTTTTAACATATGCTAGGGATAGCGAATATCTACACGATGAAAATGTGCAGTAGCTTTTTTATATTTCATAAAGATATGATCCATAAATAATTAGTTTCTTTTTTTGTTAAATCCGTATGGACAATGACGGCAACCGCTTTCACAACAGTAGCCTCTTTTAAGGTGAAATTGTTCTGTAAACACCTTATAACCTTCAGGCGAAAGATAAAAATCACCTTCTTCAATGGGAATTAATTTCTTCATTTCTACAAAGGTACTTAAATTGGCTTGAATTTTGAATGGCTTTAGCTATGGTTTTTGTGTCAAAATATCTAGTTCCGAGAGGTTTTCGAGGAATAACCTTGTATCCTTTTATCTTTATACGTGAAGTTAAAGATAAAAGCAATGCGATTTTGATACATCATGAACGGATTCATTTACGACAACAATTAGAGTTATTAATACTTCCTTTCTATATTTTCTATTTTTTAGAATGGTTGGTAAAACTATGTTATTACAGAAATCGATATATGGCATATAAAAACCTTAGTTTTGAACGTGAAGCCTATCAAAACGAAGCTAATTTAGAGTATTTGAAACAACGAAAATGGTTTCAGTTTCTCCGTTATTTATAAGAATGTATGAGTTTTATATACAATGTCATTAGTCTCAAAGTGATTTTTCAATAATTTCATGATCATAATTTATCAACCGCTTTCTTTTCTAATTTTTGTCTCAAATGAAATTATTAAACTTATATTAGGGCAAAACCATACTTATTAATCACCTTATAAACTACTAGCAGATGCCAATACTAATGGAGTCAGTATGTCCTAAAATTACAAAGCCACATCTTTTGAATTCAACCAATAATAACTGGGTAGTGGTGAAGGACAAAATTTCTAAGACTCCATCGGGAGATCAAGATTTGCCAGCGATTACAAAACAAGGGATAGCCTATTCTATACATGGAGTTGGAACAGAAAATACCATTCCAGCTGTTGTTCCTGGAACTATCTTAAATACATTGTTACGAGATAGGAATTGGTTGAAAGCGAATATAAAGAAATCATATACAGACAAAGATGGTACAGTACATCCGTTCAAGGAAAGAGCTGCAAGTATTGATACCGATTTCTTTGATCCGTTTTTCGATATCAATCAAAAATTTATACCAGATGCTTCCATTGATGGAGGTGTAGATCTTTATACCTATTGGTATTATACAGAGTTTACGTTAGACACGTTCGCTAAAAATCAACGTTTTTGGTTAAACCTAAGAGGAATCAACTATACAGCAAATGTTTTTATAAATGGAGTTCAATTAAATAAAGAAAAACAATTGCAAGGAATGTTTTTGCGTAATTCTTTTGATATTACCGAGTATCCAAGCAAAGATGGGATTTACCGACTTGCAATTCGAATTGTGCCACCAGACGCACCAGGTACACCAAATGGAGGAAATGGTGGCGATCCTGGTAAACCCAATATTGGAGAGCATATAGCTATACGTCATACTGTTGGTTGGGATTGGACCATTTCTATTCCCGACAGAAGTACAGGTTTGTGGGATCAAGTTTCTGTGTCTACTACGAAGGCATTACAGCTAAAGAACCCGAAAGTTACCACAAAAATAAAAGGAACTACGGCTAATGTTACTATTCAAATCCAGGTGCATAATTCAACAGCTGTAGTACAAACAGGTTTTGTTAGCTATGAATTAGAAGGAAATACACATCAACAATCCATAACAGTTGCCGCGGGTAAAACAATTTCAGTACAATTTGATCCTTTCGAAATTGGAAATGCACGTTTGTGGTGGCCGAATGGAACAGATCCTAAAAACCCCAAGAATCCTCCAGAATTATATACATTGAATTTGTACGCATCAATGACAAATGAAGTGAATACAGATTCGCTATCTGATCAACATACGCTTCGTGTTGGGATGAGAGAATTTACACATACGATGATACCTTTGGATGCTCCTAAAAAACGTCAGTTCTTAGTGAATGGAGTACCAGTATTTATCAGAGGAGGAAATTGGATGGGCATGGATACCTTGTTTAGAGGTGATGCTACTCGATACAGAAATGAAGTTCGTATGCACAAAGAGATGAATCTGAATATGATACGTGTTTGGGGTGGCGGACTTATAGAGCGTCCTGAGTTTTACCAGGCGTGCGATGAATTAGGAATTATGGTAATGCAGGAATTTTGGTTTTCTAGTGAGTTTATTTTTAGTGAGCAAGCAACTCCAAAATATGTAAATCCGAATCCAGGTTATAGAGGACCTTATAAGTTATTGCCCGAAAGCTATAAAAAGCTATTTGCTCAATGTGCTCAAGATACTATTTTGATGTTACGAAATCATGCTAGCTTGTTATTTTGGTGCGCAGCCAATGAATCGCAACCACCTGCTTCATTAATGACTAAATTAGAAGGATATATCGGTCAAGGAACGCAAGCATTGGATACTCGTTTATTAGTTAAAAACTCATTAATGGTTCATGGAGATTTTGTCGGAACAGATGGACCTTATGGAATTTTAAAGTTGAATAACTATTTTAAAGAAATGCCAAATGGTTGGACGAATCCTTTAAACCCAGAAATTGGGTCTTTGGGAATTCCACCTGTTGAAAGTATTCGGCGTATGATACGAGGAACTAGTTTAACCAAACCTCCCAAAAAGTTTGCTCAATATAGCGCTTATCACATAGATTTGCCTGTTGTAAATGAAAGTTGGCAACAATTAAAATACAGTCAATATTTTGTTGATTTTAATGTAGGTGGTCAAACTAAAGATTTTGATGATCAATTGTATACTTATGGAGCCCCTAAAGATATAGATGCCTTTTGCGATCAGGCACAGTTAACTAATTACATGCAATATAAAGGATTGTGGGAAGGATATTTAACGAACATGTGGGACTGGTATACAGGTTTAATTATTTGGAAATCCCAAGGTTGTTGGACAGGCGTAAGGGCTAAACTTTATGATTGGTTTTTAGAACAAAATGGTGGATATTGGGGCGTTAAAGATGCTTGTGAACCCATTCATGTACAATTGAACTTTATCAATTATCCTAAAGAAACCTCATATGAAGTAAACGTGGTTAACCATACACTACAAGAACTAGGGAACCTAAAATTGAATTGGAATGCCTATGGACTGAAAGGAGCTATTGGTTCTGGAAAGATACTAGCCGAAATCAAGAGTTTAGGATCTTCGACCACTAAAATTGGCGATTTAGATTTAACTAAAATTCTATCAGAATTGACTTCTGATATCTATTTTGTAGTGTTGGAACTGGAGCAAGAAGGCAAAGTACTTTCTAGAAACATGTATTGGTTGAGTAAAACTGGGCATTACCAAGAAATAGGGCAATACGCAACACCATCAATAATGACAATTGCGAAAGGAAGCAAAGACGCAAACGGTAATTATGTGTTGCAAACAAGCTTTAAAAACAATTCAGACCAACTTTCTTTCTGGAATAGACTTCAAGTTAGAAAACCTGTAGCATCAGGAAAAGTAGGAGAACGTGTATTGCCAGTATTTTATGAGCATAATTATTTTTCTTTAAAAAGTATAGAAACGCAATCTAATCAGATAGAATTTCAATACGATGGAAAAGAAGGAACTCCAGAGTTGTGGTTAAAAGGTTGGAATCAGGAGTGGCTACAAATTTCTATTGCTTGGACTAAGTAAATTAATGGTACTAAATATAAGCCTTCATTGTTTTAAGAAATGAGGGCTTTATTAATTAAATAAAGCATTTCACTTTTTTGGTAAAGAAAAACACCATTAACTCATTCAAACAACCTGCCTACTCATTATCCCTTTTCTAGCGTCTTATTAATCAGGAGTTTTGTGACGAACTTATAAAATAAGGACTCATGAAAACAAAGTTACATTTCTTGTTCTACTTCATCAGCTTAACGGTGTTGGCACAGCAACTACCTAAAGTTACACTTTCAGGTGATAAAGAACTAAAGCTAACAGATTTAAAAGTACATGTTGATATTGTTGGAAACCTCGCAGTAACAACTTATGACATGAAGTTTTATAATGAATTGGATAGAACTTTAGAAGGACAATTAGTATTTCCATTGGGAGAAGGACAAGTAGTTTCAGGGTTTGCCATGGATGTAAATGGTAAGCTGCGAGACGCGGTAATTGTAGAAAAAGAATTGGCAAGAGTTGCTTTTGAAACTACAATTAGAAGAAAAATAGATCCTGGCTTGTTAGAAAAAACAGAAGGTAACAATTACAAAGCACGTGTATATCCAATATTTGCCAAGAAACACAAGCATATTGTCATCAAATTTGAACAAGAGCTTAGTACATTAAATGGAATGCAAACATATGAGTTGCCTTTGGGTATTACTGAAACGTTAGATAACTTTTCAGTAGCTATCTCAGTATTCAATGCACAGCAACCTATAGTAAGCAAAACGCCGTATAAAGATTTCTTTTTTAAGAAAAGCAATGCATCGTATGTTGCCAAAATTACGCAAACAACTCATGCGCCTACAAAACCAATTGTAGTGCAAATTCCAAACAAGGAAAATCAAGAAAGTCTTTCTACATACAATGGATATTTTCAATATTACAAAGCATTAACACCAGCTTCCCGATTAAAATCGAAGCCAAAAAAAGTAACCATACTTTGGGATGCGTCGTATTCTTTGCGAAATAGAAACCTTGATAATGAGTTAAAGGTACTAACAGATTATATTGACTATTTACAAAATCTAAAGGTGACTTTGATTACGTTTAATAATACAATTCAGAAAACAGAAGAAATCCGAATTAGAAAAGGAGGTGTTTCAACATTAATTGATCGTATAAAAAGTGTCCAATATGATGGAGGAACAAAGCTAGATGTCTTTAAAAATATAAAAATAAAGGCGGACGAAGTATTATTGTTTTCAGATGGCTTGGGGAATTTAGGAGAATTTCTATTACATAAAAAAGTACCTGTATATACAATAAATTCATTGGTTTCTTCCAATCATCAACACTTAATTGACGTGGCAACACAATCTGGCGGAAGCTATATCAACCTAACACGTGTGGCAGCATCAGAAGCAACAAAAATGTTAAAAGAAGAAATCTATCAGTTTTTAGGCGCCAATCATGATGAAACAGTACGAGAAATATACCCTAAACAGCGTACAAATGTATATCAAGATTTTGTCATTACAGGAAAGTTTAAAGAATCAACTACAGTTGAATTGTTATTTGGTTATGGTGGAAAAGTTACTGAGAAAGTTTCTGTAAAGATATTAAGAGGACGAGGAACTAAAGTTGTAAAACGTTTGTGGGCAAAACAAAAATTGATTGATTTAAATCGAAATAAAAAACGAAATAAACAACAAATTATTTCATTAGGGAAACAGTATGATTTAATCACAGATTATACATCAATGTTAATTTTAGACAGGTTACAAGATTATGTGCGTTACCGAATAGAGCCGCCAAAAGAATTGATGGAGCAGTACAAACAACGTTTGGCGAATGATAAAAATAGAGAAACCGCTAAAAAAGAGCGAATTGCGTATCAAAAAAGAGCGTTGACAAAGAAATACAATGATCTTTTAAGATGGTATGATAAAGAGTATGTAGTAAAAGAAACTGTAAAGGAAGTTAAAAAACAAACTGAAGAAAGAACACAAGTAGTAGTGCAAGAAAATACAAATACAGAAACTACTCGTGCTGAAAATAATACACAACAAAATAATGCCAATTCATTGCGTACTATTTCAGGAACTGTTACAGATGAATCTGGTTTGCCATTGCCTGGCGCTTCCATTAATATTAGAGGAACTTCCGTTGGAGTTACTACTGATTTTGACGGGAAATACAGTATTGGGATGCGTACAGGAGAAGTTATTGTGTTTAGCTATGTTGGATATTTAACGATAGCGCATACTGTTGATGCAACTGAAAATACTTTACATATGGAATTAAAACCTGGTAGCACTTTAGAAGAAGTTGTGGTGGTTGCTTACGGAACAGAAAAACGTAGTAGAAGTGTCACCTCTGCGGTTTCTGTTGTAAAATCTGAATCTATAGAGCAAGTTCCAACTGCTTCAAGGGAGCAAATATTACAAGGACAAGCAGCTGGACTCCGAATTTCAAATGGCTCTGAAGACTCAGGGCAACCAAGGCACAGTGATAATGTAGTACTTAGAGGAAGAGCTTCGATCAGCGGAAATGCAGAGCCATTATATGTTATTAATGGAGTCCCTTCTGATGCAAGTACATTTAAAAAATTACAACAAGAGGATATTAAGGAAATGTCTGTAATAAAGAATTCATCAGCTACAGCATTATATGGAAATAGGGGCGCAAATGGCGTAATGGTGATTACTACTAAAAATGGTTTTGAAGAAAATAAAGCAGCAATAGAAGCTCTAGAAGAAAAAATTGCCAATACTATAGAAATGAAACCTTGGAACGCAAATCAACCGTATATTATAGAATTAGAGAAAGAAACTACTATTGAGGACGCTTACAATAAATATTTAAAAATAAGAGAATCGTATGCAAACATGCCAACATTTTATTTAGATGTTGCTGATTTTTTCAACGAAAGAAAAGCATCAGCAATCGCTACAACTGTCATTACAAATTTGATGGAAGTAGAGTTGAATAATTATGAATTGTTAAAAGCAATGGCGTACAAGTTAGAATATTTCAAACGTTATGATATGGCTGTGATTGCATATGAAAAAGTATTAGAATTACGTCCTGAAGAACCACAATCGTATCGCGATTTGGCATTGGCGTATGAACAGGTTGGTGCCTACCAGAAAAGTTATGATTTATTATTCCAATTATACGATGGGCAATTGCTAGGAAAAGATGAAGGAAGTCGATTTACAGGAATTGAGAAGATTGTATTTATAGAGCTTACGCGATTGATCACTATGTATGGGAATAAACTGAATATACCTGCAGAAGTGAAAAATAAATTTACTAAAATGCCTGTAGATGTTCGTATTACAATCGATTGGAATCATAATAATACCGATATAGATTTGTGGGTATTTGACCCAAATGGAGAAAAAGCATTCTATGGTCATAAAGAAACAGTAATTGGTGGACGTATGTCTGATGATTTGACACAAGGATATGGTCCGGAAGAATTCCTATTGAAGAAAGCTTCCAAAGGAGAATATAAAGTATACGTAAATCACTACTCAAATAATGTTCAGAAAATATCAGGGCCGACTATTTTAAAAGTGACACTTTATAAAAATTACGGAACAAAAGATGAGCAAAAAGAAGTATCCATTGTCCGATTGGCAGATGCGTCAGGTGAATTGGAAATAGGAAGTTTATTCTTCACAAAAGAAATTCAATAGCATACGGTTTATAAAATTATGTTTATTGGATTGAAAATCACTCTAAGTAACAATTTGGTTTGTTGTTTCTGAGTGATTTTTTTATGTTTTATAAACACTTGAGAATTGCCAAATTTGCAGTATTTTTGTAGACTCAATGCAGATTGAAACAGCACATATACCTATTCAAGAAGTTCTACTCAATTTTGATGCAGACGTCCGTTTGTTTATCAAGCGGGAAGATATGATTCATCCGTTTGTTTCTGGGAATAAATTTAGAAAACTTAAGTACAATCTGGCGGAAGCCAATAAACAAAATCAAAGAACATTACTAACCTTTGGTGGTGCATTTTCTAATCATATTGCAGCAGTTGCGGCAGCAGGAAAAATTCATAAATTTCAAACAATCGGAATTATTAGAGGAGAGGAATTAATCTCTAAAGTAGAAACCAATCCTACATTACAATTTGCTGTCGATAACGGAATGCAATTAAAGTTTATAACCCGTGAAAATTATCGTAAAAAAACATCAAAAGAATTCTTAGGACAATTAACAGCAGAGTTTGGACGTTTTTATACCATACCAGAAGGTGGAACAAATAGTTTGGCTGTAAAAGGTTGTGCTGAAATCATTACTGAAACTGAAAAAGATTTTGATACCATTTGTTGTGCCGTAGGAACTGGTGGAACAATTGCAGGAATAAGTAAAGGTGCGTATGCGCATCAAAAAGTAATAGGATTTCCTGCGTTGAAAGGTGATTTTTTACAGGAAGAAATAAAGCCATACGTTTCTACAGATAATTGGACATTGATCAATGCGTATCATTTTGGAGGTTATGGAAAAGTAACGGATGAATTAATTCAATTTATCAATACCTTTAAAAATCAAACTGAAATTCCATTAGATCCAATATATACAGGGAAAATGCTGTATGGAATCATAGATTTAATCAAAAAAGGGCATTTTGCCAAACAAAACCGTATTTTAGCAATTCATACAGGTGGATTGCAGGGTATTGAAGGTATGAACAGAAAACTACAAAGAAAAGGACAAAAAACAATCCTATAGTCATATGAAAAAGCACATAATATATACACTTTTAGGTTTATTCTTATTAGCAAGTTGCGGAACGCAAAACCGTGTAGCAAAGTCAAAAAAGAAAACTAAAAAAACAACGCGTGTAGTCAAAACGACAACTCCAAAAACCGAACCTGTAGAAGTTGTAAAAACGACTCCGAAAGTTGAGGTGAAAACTCCAAAAACGTCTACAAAAAGCAAAACAGAATTGTATATAGAAACCTATAGTGAAGTTGCCAAAAAAGAAATGGAACGTCATGGGATTCCTGCGAGTATTACACTTGCACAAGGAATTTTAGAATCGGGTTCAGGAAAAGGAGAATTGACAATGAAATCAAATAATCACTTTGGAATCAAATGTCACAGAGGTTGGAAAGGACAACGTGTATATCATGATGATGACGAAGATCAAGAATGTTTTCGAAAATATGCAAATCCAGCATACTCATTCACAGATCATTCCTTATTCCTAACAGGAAGATCGCGTTATGCATCATTATTCAAATTACCAAAAGACGATTACAAAGGTTGGGCGAGAGGCTTGAAAAAAGCAGGTTACGCTACAGATCGTAAGTATCCTAAAAAATTAATTGCTTTAATAGAACGTTACGAATTATACAAATATGATGCAGAAGTTTTGGGAAAAAAACCAGAAGATGCAAAAAAAGTAACAACACACAACGATCGTTATACGGTTGTGAAAGGAGATACTTTGTACAGTATTGCTAAAAAACATAAACTGTCTGTAGACAAATTAAAATCGTTAAATGGACTTGAAACGAATGAGATATTCGTAGGTCAAGTTTTATTTATAAAACCACTTCCAAAGGACTTTTAAAATGTTCAGTCAACTGAGGAAATTTTTCTTTACAACAAAAAATAATCAACTCATATCACAAAAGAAAACTGTTGATTCACAAAATCATTCATTAGGAATTCAGTTTCCTATTCTGCATAGGAATGATGACTTTCCTAATGAATTTAGAGTATTTTATAATAGTGAAGAAATAGTGACAGAATCAATGAGTGGACATTGGGGCTGGGATTTGTCAGGAGAGAAAGATGTGAATGATAATAATGAACTCATTACGGATAGTAACGGGATTCAATATACTGTAGATCACAAAATATATAGTGCAAAATTTGCGCAAGGTTGTTCTTATGCAGGAGAAATTGCAGGTTGTGTAGAATTGCCGAAGTTTAAAAGAACTGTTAATGACAGTTTGAAAGAGTTTATAGAAGATTTATATCCTGAAAAGGAGGAAATAATAAAAGAACTGATTAATACAATAAATAATGCTGATACATTTGAAGAGCTTATAACTTCTTTAGATGTTGAAATATATAAATTATAAAATAGAATGGAATATAAACGTAGCAGTGCGCTATTTGCAGAAGCACAAAAAGTGATTCCAGGTGGTGTAAATTCACCTGTTCGTGCGTTCAAAGCCGTAGGCGGAACACCAATTTTTGCAAAAGAAGCCAAAGGTGCTTATATCATTGATGAAGATGATAAGCAATATATAGAATACATCAATTCGTGGGGTCCAATGATTCTGGGGCATGCACACAAACCTGTTATTGATGCCGTTGTAGAAAAAGCTAAAAAAGGAACTTCCTTTGGAATGCCAACTGCAATTGAAACGGAGATCGCAGAATTAGCGGTTTCTATGGTGCCAAATATTGATATGATTCGTTTTGTAAATAGTGGAACAGAAGCGTGTATGAGTGCTGTTCGCTTGGCGCGAGGGTTTACAGGAAAAGATAAAATGATCAAATTTGCAGGTTGTTATCATGGGCATAGTGATGCTTTCTTGATTCAAGCAGGAAGTGGAGCCGTTACTTTTGGAAGTCCAAATAGTCCAGGTGTTACACAGGGAACTGCAAAAGATACCTTGTTGGCTCGTTTCAATGATTTAGAAAATGTAAAAGAAATTATTGCCCAGAATGAAGGCGAAATAGCGTGTATTATTATCGAACCTGTAGCTGGAAACATGGGCTGTATTCCACCAGTTGAAGGATTTTTAGAAGGATTACGCACGTTATGTGATGCGCACAATATATTATTAGTGTTTGATGAGGTGATGACAGGATTCAGGTTGGCAAAAGGAGGTGTGCAAGAGTTATTAGGTGTTGATGCTGATATTGTTTGCTTTGGAAAAGTAATTGGTGGCGGATTACCTGTAGGAGCTTTTGCAGCCCGAAAAGAAATTATGGAGCATTTAGCACCGCTTGGACCTGTGTATCAGGCAGGAACATTAAGCGGG
Organism: uncultured Kordia sp.; assembly: GCF_947496985.1. Lineage (GTDB taxonomy): Bacteria > Bacteroidota > Bacteroidia > Flavobacteriales > Flavobacteriaceae > Kordia. Next base: position 23,211 of record NZ_CANMEZ010000012.1, on the reverse strand, counting down.
AATCCTTTGGCAATGGCCGCAGGATTGGCAATGTTGCAAGAGCTGAATGAAGGTGACGTTTTTCAAAGGCTACATGATAAAACAGCATATCTACACAAAGGAATCGACAAAGTTTTAACTGAAGCAGGAATTACATATCAAATCAATCGTATCGGTTCTATGATTTCAGTACATTTTTGTGAAGAAGCTGTTGTTGATTTTGCTTCGTCAGCAAAAGGAAATAATGATACGTTTAAAAAGTTTTTCCACGGATTGTTAGATAGAGGAGTGTACATTGCACCATCAGCTTTTGAAACATGGTTTTTGTCAGATGCCTTATCATATGAGGATTTAGATAAAACCATTACAGCAATAGAAGATGTGGCTAAAACATTATAAATGATAGAAAAATATAGTTATAAAAAAACTCGGCAATTTGCCGAGTTTTTTTTGATATATAAAGAGTATTTATCTTTTTAATTTGCGCGAGCACCTTTTATCTTTTCATGTCTCATTTTCTCTTTCATGAAAGATTTTTTGAACTCAATACGTTGTGCAGGTTCTAAAAGTTCACTAACTTTTTTTCTTGCTGCGTCAAGCGCATCTGCATTTAACACACGATTTTCTTTTTCATATGCTAAGAAGATTTCGTAAATTTTCTTTGATTGATCTGTGTCAAGTTCTAGTGTTTTTTGTAACTGAACTGTTCTGTTCTTTGCTTTTAATTCAGCACTTTCTTGTGCACTTGCTGTTTGAATTCCTAAAAACAATACACATACAAAAGTGAATAGTGTAATATATTTTTTCATAACTGTTGTTGGTTGGTGTTAGCTAAATAATAACTCAATAATACTAAAATTGTAGAGAAATAACAAAAAAGAGAAGCTTTTTAACTTCTCTTCGTTGATATTCGTTATTTTCTTTTGCTATGTTTTCCTTTTTTTCGCTGCTTTCCTTTGCCTTTGCGTGCCGCCATTTTCTCCCATCTTTGATATTGATCTTCTGATAGAATTTGCTTCATTTTTTGCTTATATGCAATTTTAGCATCTAAGCGTTCATTCATCATGGCATACTTTTCTTCGCTTGTAGGCTTTTCTTTTTTGTCCTTTTTTACTTTGCGAGCTTCCATTTTTTGTTTTCTAACTTTAGCTGTAGCGGTATTTAATGCCAATATTTGTTGTTGTTGATTTTTAGATAAATCTAACGCTAATGTTAGTTGTTTTGTTTTCAATTCGGCCATTTGTTCAGGCGTCAAATCTTTCATAAACTTTTTACCTTTTCCTTTCTTCATTTCCTTTCGTTCACGACGATCTGTTTGATCCGTTCCTTCTTGTGCAGCTACATTTAATGTGAAAATTATAGCGAGTACATATACAATGTTTTTCATGTTTCTGTTGTTTTAAATTATTTGCTTCTATGACTTAAAACATTTCGGAAGGTTTAATTAAAAAATGATTTTAGGATTTGTTTAACAAGCAATTAATAGTTTTTAAATCGTAATTCAGCTCGTAAATAATGATCGTATTCTTGCTATTATTGATTCAATAAAAGGATTAGAAGATTAAAAGTTTATACACGCTTTAGTGTTTTTGTATACGGTCTTTTTTCTGCAGAATTATTTAAAAAGAATAACGCAATTAAGATATATACAATTCCAATTATAACAACTCCAGTAAGCCCAAAACTTGCAAAACCATGAACAAAGTTACCATACGCAACACCATAGTATTCTTGTAAAGACGATAATTCTGCTCTTTGACCAATGTCTGCAATTTCAAATAGATAATACATCAAACGAGCAAAAACTAAAATGGCAAATAACAAATGAATTTTAATATGACTTATGACACTTGATTGTGTAACTGTGTATTTTAATGCTAGAATTTCTTCTTTTAGGGAATAAAAGACTTCATTAATTTGATCATTATCATCAATAAAAAGAGTCTTTTTAGCATCTTTTTGGTGAATTTCGATTTTGTTTTTGTGAAAAATAACCTGTTCAATATCCTCAAAATGAATTTCAGTTAAATCTTTAGGAAGTCGATCCGCTTTAATACTTTTGAGTTGATTGACTAATGTTTCTCCTTGTTTTATACTAATATAGATTGTATTATCCTTTATAAAGATTAATGAGTTATCAGTAGACTTTGGAAATGTCCAGAGGTTTTGCATTTGGTATTATTTTTTGTAGATACGAATATCGCCAGAAATATTAGAAAAACCATTAAATCCGATAATTTCTAGTTTCTCTCCTTTAAGATCTGAAAATGATTGATATAGACTAGTGAATCTTTTTATGATTTTTTTTAACGTGTATGTTGTAGTAAGCTCGTTAAACATGATATCATCAACAGATCTGATTCGTTTTGATGAATAACCTTATTGCATTGAGTCATTTGGTAATTCAATGTAGAAGTTACTAATGTCAAATAACAATTCCATTTTTTGATTACTATTTAAGTATGCAAGATTTTCTATGACTTTACTTTAAATACTTCTTTGGAGTATAACTAATATCATTTGCCAAAGCATCTATAAAAGTTTCTCCTTGGTTTTTGTATTTTAGTAATTGTTCGTTTGTTAACACATGTTCTACTTCATACAAACCAATAGTTCCGCAAATTACTGTTAAAATGTATGCGCCAACTTCATTGACATATAAAGTGTATTTCCATTGTTTTTTTAAGAGTTCTTTCATAACAATCAAAAATTATTTGGCAACAGCATCTTTCATAGAAACGCCATTTACAACAACATCCGTTAATACGTGGATATTACTTTCAATATGTATAACCGCATAGATGTCATCTGTTGTACCATTACGATTTAACTCTCTGGAAAGCACTTCAGCATCATAGGCTTTTGATTCTTCCATATAGTAACGATCAAGGGGTAAATCGAAATGAATATAACCATCATAATGATTGTTGATTTCTACTTGTATATAATCAAATTTGCTAGCTGAATACGGTTCTTTAACGAGCGTTTCTAATACGGCAAAACCATTTTCATCTTTTGAAAAATAGGCATAACCAACGTCATAATCATCCCAACTTTCGTCTGAGGTTTTAAAAGAATTGATCTGATAATCTAGTGTAATGTATTTTCCTCTAAATGGATCATTTGGATCTACTGGAGCTGTTTTGAATTTGTATACATTATTAGAAGCAATAGTGCGTTCGTATTTGTAAACAATTTGCGCGGAAGCCACGATTTGAGCTAATACCATTAAACCAAAAAGTGCGTATATATATGATTTTTTCATTGTTCTTGTTGTTTAGATTTTTGTTTTTTTAGCATGATGTAATTTGCAGTGAAAAAACCTGCACCAGCCAATACAAATAGTAATCCTCTTAATTCAAAAGGAATGGTGTCGTCAAAAAATCGACATGCAATTAATACGGCAATAATGAGCATTCCGTAATTTAGAATTCCAAAACTGTATGAGTCTGTGCCAATTTTTATAGCCATCACTCCTAAAATGAATAACAAAATGTTTATTAAAATAGTAGGCATTACATCGTCAAAAAGGCCAAGCATAAAGATGACACTAAATATGAGGAATACATATTGAAATAAATTCACACCTTTCTCTTGTTTAGACCTGACACTGGTATACAAGGCAATACTCGCAATACAAAACAAAATTACAGCACAACAAAACTCTAGAGAGTAAAAATTTACATCATTAAATTCATGTTTCCAGATATAGCGAAAACTTAAAATAAGCAATACAATTACAGTTCCTAATGAACCTAAAAAGCGATATCCGTTTTGAAGTAATGAGTTGTTTTTAAAGTACGAAAGTTGTCCAATATTATATAGTATTCCAAATAAAAACATATACATTAAGAATCCAACACCTTCACTTCTATCAATACAAACAGGTAAAGAAATAATTATACTCAACGGAAATAACCAATGTAAAATAGGTAAGATTGATGACTTCACGTGGTTTCGCATCATTTTAAAATAGCTAAACAATGGAAACAAGAGCAATAAAAAGTACGTGTGCGGAATTGTAGAATTATGTCCGTAAAAACGATAACCTGCTTCAAACGCGTAATATGTAATAAATACTAAGTGTAAAATGATTGCTGATCTAGACTTGGTAACATATAATAAAGGAAGACACAACACAATCCAGGCGAGTAAAAACGATTCCAAATCTCCAGGAATATTATAAATTTGACTTACTAGAGAAATGCACGCGCCAACACTGAAAAACAGAAACACAGTAGCGGTTTCTTTCCAAGTATTACTTTTGTTTTTATAGATACTATAACCTAATCCAACTTGCCCAATTAGCATGGGTAGAAAAGCTAAAAATACTTTTGTTAAGCGTGAAAAATTATCCCAATTGTGCGCCATAATTAAGATAATTCCTAATCCGATTAAGGTAGCTCCTAAAGTTCCAAAAACTGTAAACAATCGACTAGAGCCAGATGCTTCATTTTTTTGGTAATAGGTTTTTATATTTTGAGCAATTTCTTCCGTAATGATGCCGTTTTCGACCAATTCCGGAAGTGCTTGTTTAATTTTTGAACTCATATGTTGAATATTAATAAGTAAAACTAAGTTAGTCAATACATTATAAAATGCTTTGTTAAGCTGGTTTAATATTTCTTTTTGTTTTTAAAAATCCACCATATGCTTGAAAGATTGAAGGCAGTATCGTAAAAGTAACCAAGCTGATATGTTTCATGATAATATTAAATTTATCAATTGATACATAATCAGAAAAGCAAAAAGGTAGCTCAGTAGGAATTATATAAATCCTATAAAGTAGCCAGAATAAGCCTCCATTTCCATTTTTCCAATTTAAGTCTGTTGGTGAATCTATAAAAGCAATAAGCCAAATACAGATGCCAATAATTGCAATAATTGAATAACTCAGAGGTTTAAATTTCTCTGTTTTAGTTGTAGCATAATAACCGCTTCCTATATAAATCACTATAACTAATGCTAGATGAAAAACAATAGCTGTAATTTCAAAAAGCGTATTTTCATAGAATGAATGAAAGTAAATAAAAATGAAATTAGATAATGCGAATATTAGTATGTGTGCTAAAAATAGTTTGAGATATTTCATTGTGTTAAATTTAGGTTGAAAGCGTTTTATTAAAAACAAACCTCGCAACAATCGACAATCATATCGTTACGAGGTTCTTGGTAATCAACCAACATTTAAGCTTCTTGTTGTTTTAATGCGTGTAAATCTCTGGTATTTTTTTGTACGGCTACGGAAGCAAATAAGCTTAAGGCGAATGACATTCCGTAAAATCCTTTTTCACTCAATTCTAATTCGGCATTCCACAATCCGACAATTAATAATAGAACAGAGGCTAAAGTTGTAAACCAGCTTATTCCATAATAAATGTCTGTGACTGGAATTCCTTCCATTCTATCTCTTACGGCTTTCTGAACAGAAACTACCGAGAATAATCCGAATAATAATATAGTAAAGTAGTATCCTTTTTCGTTGAGTTCCATGCCTGCATTCCACAATCCTACACAATACGCAACCATTCCAATTAATAAGGCTGCCCATGATGCTGAAATAAATGCAGGTGTTGGTTTAAAAGGGTTTTTTTCTTCTTTTTTAATGTTTATAGAATTCTTTTTTTCTTCTTCTGAATTTAAAAATGTTTGATTTTCCATAATACTATAATTTAAATGTTACTTGATTTAATTTTTGTTTTTGATTACAGGACAAATATGCGGTGAGATTTTTAGTTGCAAAATTCAATTTTTCAATAAAAAGGACTATATTTATATTGATATAAATAATTTAATTTATTGATTATAAGTCATTTGAATATTTTAAAACAAACGATATAATGATTGCAATTGATGTGATGATTTCTCAGTTTTCTAAAGAAGAACAACAAGAATTTGTAAAATATCTTACTTATAAAAACAAGCGACACGATACGAAAAATGTACAATTGTTTAAGTTGTTATTAGTAAATTATCCTGCTAAGGAAATTCCTAAAAAGCTATATGGAAAGGATAATAAGAGCGCGTATCATGCTTTGCGGAAACGTTTGTGGAGTTCATTACTTGATTTTATGGCAACACAAAGTTTGACGCATGAAGTTTCAGATGAACTCGATATTACCAAGCGAGTGTTGGTTGCTCGTAACTTATTATTACAGAAACAGTACAAAACGGCTTTCAAAGTATTAAACAAAGCAGAAAAGAAAGCACGCGATATTTTGCATTTTTCATTGTTAAATGAAGTATATCATACACAAATACAATATGCACACACAACTTCGTTTGCACCGCCATTAGAAAAATTAATTGAAAAGTTTACTGCAAATCAAAAAGATTTTCTACAAGAAGAAAAGTTGAACATGGCATATGCTGTGATAAAAGAAAATGTACAAAAAGTGGTGTATAAAGGTGAAATTATCTCATTTCAGCAATTGATTCAAGAAACGTATACGCGTTTTGGAATTTCACAAGAAATAGGATTAACCTATAAATCGTTGTATCAATTAGCACAAATGGTAAGTTCGGCAGCTTCAGTAACGAAAGACTTTTTTACAATTACACCATTTTTATTGGAGAACTACAAAGATATTTCCAACCGATTGAAACAAACCGACAAGCATTTATTTTATCATATAAAAGTATTATATATTATTGCGAATATCTTTTTTAGGAAGAAAGCATTCGCGGAAAGCTTGGAGTATTTAGACTTGATGCATCAAGAAATGGAACGGCAAAAGCGAAAATTTTACAAAGCTTCGTTGTTGCCATATCAATGTTTGGTGGCGCTAAATCATAACTATTCAGGAAATGCCACAGAGGCTATTTCAATTTTGGAAACCATAAGTCAAGTAAAGAAGTTTGATTTAGAAGTGATGCTAGATGTGCATTTGAGTTTGATTGTATTTTACTTTCAACAAGGAGAATTTAAAAAAGCACAACAAGTATTTTCAAAATTCTATCATACAGACAAATGGTATGAAGAAAAAGCAGGAGTTGAATGGGTGATTAAGAAAAACTTAATTGAGCTCTTATTACATATTGAATTAGGAAATATTTCCTATGTCGATTCACGTTTTGTAAGTTTCCAACGCAAGTATTATCCATTTTTAAAAAAATCTGGAGAACAACGTGTAATTACTTTTTTGAAGTTTGTGAAAAGTTATTATCAAACACCAGAAAATGTAACTTCTGAAGAATTTTTGTCAACAGTAGAAGCTTCTTTTGAATGGAAATCTCCAGAACAAGAAGATATTTTTGTGATGAGTTTTTATGCTTGGCTAAAAGCCAAAATGAACAAAACCGATTTATATCAAACTACGTTAGCATTGGTGAAAGCAAGTTAGTCTGAAAGTAAATGAAGCTATCTCAAATAGATATTAACTACTCAAATCATCAGCGCTATCATATGATCCATTTGCAGCTTTGATCTTTAAATAATAGTTGAGGTACTTTCGTAGATAATTATAATTAGGCTCTTTATCTTCTTTTTCTTTGGAGATAAATTGAAAGAAATAACGTTTGTTTTTATATTCGACAAGCGTAGCTACACCATATACAATATTGCCTTTTGTCGAAATTGAAAACTCAGTTTCGTTTATTAACAAATCGTCAACTTTATATTCTTTAGGATATTGATATACAAAATATCCCTTATACGCTCTTTCGGCAAGTTTTTCACGTATAATGCTCCATTGTTCACTCATGGATTGCTCAGGATTTTTCTTTTGAACATCATAGAAAAAGTGATATTTAGAATACGAAGCTAGTATTGGAATACTAGGAAACTCTTTCGAATCATATACATGAAATCCTTTAAATAAACGAACTTTTACATTCGGAATAATAGGGATGGTAGAATCTTTTTCAAGTTGTGTAATCTCTCGTAAACGCTTTCCTTTTCCAATGATAAAGGCAGCAGCATTGATTTTTTTGCGTTTTCTTGTGGGTGTCGTTGTCGTTGTTGTGACTCTATCTTCATATACAGGATCGTACCTTTCAGGAATATTAGTAGAACTTGATCCAGAATCAGAACCGCCAATATTTAATAAAATTCTAAAAAGGAAAAGAATCCCAACAACAGCAAGTGGCAATGCAATTTTAGGATAACCACTTTTCTTTTTCCGATGTGTAGTACGTTCTTGATACTTCTTATCTCCTTGTGAAAAAACTTCATAATCTACAGAACGTTCTGGCGTTGGAAGTACTTTTTCTTGAAGTATAGGTTGTTCTTTAGGAACATTCTGAATTTCAGATTTTGGCGTTCTTTTTTCAGGAAGTTTTCTTCTTTCATCCTTATTACTAGATCGAGAGCGTTCGTTTTTATCTCTACTTTCAGTACTTTTCGTACTAAATTTTAATTTTCGCTTATCGTCTTTCTTGTCGCGCGAACGTTTTTTATCATATCTGGAATCTCGAGAACGCTTCACCTAATTGTAGTTTGAGTTTTAATTTGTGTTAAAGATATGAAAAATACAATTCTAGTTAGTCGAGATGTATTGTAAATAAAAAAGCTCAAGTAAATAGTTTCCTAGGCTTCTTTATAATTTGATTAAATTGTATTGGTTGACACCAAGAAGATGGGCAGTCGCGATCTAAAGTATCATTTGATGGCCCAATTAGACATTTAATAATGATAGACATTTTATTTCTTCCACCTAATAATTACAAATTTTTCGCTTAGATTAGAAATTGACTTTTTGTTTAATATCAAGTTGTTTAAATTTCTTTTTCATAATATAAAAGTTTGTTTTAATAATGAAGTAAAAGTATCAAACATCAAAAATGAAACAAAAGAGTTGTGGTCGCAATTTAGCGAGTGTAAACGATAAAAGAAGGAATTAAAAACTGAGAAATTGTTGCCAAAAATCGAATTGTACTTTAGAAAATTTATCAATAAACTTTTATTTTAATTGAATCAAAAAAATTAGTTTTGAAATTCATTCACTTTTACACAAGAGCATGCCATATTTCTTAATTTTTGGATCCAGAGCAACGAAGCTTACCGAAAAATACTTGAACGCAAATACAAACTGTTCCTATTGTCAGGGAAAAAAATCATACATGTTAAAAGGGAGAGCGCACTATTTTCATTTCTTTTGGATTCCTGTAATTCCTTTGCGAAAGGAACTATATGTAAAATGTATAGACTGTCATAATACGGTCGCGAAGGAAAATTTCCCAGAAGACATTAAAAAAGCTGTACAACAGGAGAAAATCAGAAGACCAATATGGCATTTAATTGCGCCAATATTTATTTTGTATAAACTAGTTTCTGCTATACTCTTTTTCGGATCTGCTTATGTAGAAGAAGTGATGCAAGAAGCAAAATACGAAGAAGAAAAAGCGGCAGAAGCGGTAAGAGTTGAACAAAGGAAAGAAGTGTTTGCAAACGATAAACAAAGTATACAGCTTACACCTAGTTTTGCTACAGATTCTATCTCGTATACCATAAAAGAAGAGTTTCAGTTTTCTGAATATCACCTAAACACAGATCAAGTTGCACTTTTATCTAAAATTGAAGATCACAAGTTATTGTTGCTAATTGACGTAAAGGAAACAGGAAAGTTAAAAGGAGCAGAAGGTTGTGTATTGGTAAGTCAAATTAAAAACTTTTTAATACAGAAATATCCAAAAAAGTATTATGATTACTTCATTGCACTCTATGAAAATGATAACTTGAAGTTGTTGCATACGCCTGCTGAAGCATATAAAACAGAATACAAGTCGCCAACTCCGCTATATGGTTTTTATGCAAATGATTGGTATTATGAAAAAAGTGAAGATGTATTTAAAAACAAGCAAGAAAAACTACAACTATTTGCTGACTACGGTAAAAAAGATGAAAAAATTGCAGCAGTTGATCTTGTTAAAGAAGAAAAAGCATGGGAAAAGATGCGTGCTAAATTTAGATTTTCATATAGCTCAAGACCAGCAAATGAAGAGAGAAGAGGATTGTATGAATGTAAATTTACGTTGGAAACGGGCAATATACTTCCAGATGAATTGAGAAGAATGTTTAAACGACATGATGGAAATGGTCCGTTTCTTAATTGGAATTTTTTCTATTCAAAGACAAAAAAATCATATGCAAGGTATGAGTACGCAACCCTTGATGCACTTACGAAAAAAGATGAAATTGACGAACGATTATTGCCTGTATACGCAAGTCCGTATTGGATTCCTTTTTATGATGATGACACATTTTCCTATGCTGTAGATATGCTTCCAGGAAAAAAAGGACATGTAGGTCAAATCATTTTAGTAAAACCTAGAATGAAGCCGAGATATATTGCAAAAAACATGACAGAGTTCTTAAAGCTATTTCACGACGAAAAAGTACCTACAAGTTTTGAAGCTTGGCGTAACTAAGAAAAGCGGTCTAAAAGGTAACATTTTCGTCAAACCGAATTAAATTCAGAATGAGGCTTTTAGTATGTTTTTGACCGCTTTTTTATAATATACTTTAACTACTAAGTTGAGTTAATTTGAAATTAGACGATTTCTACAAAAAGTCCATCATCGTTTTTCTCAACTTTTGCTAAGTTGTTTTTTGTCAGTTCTTTTATAGATTTATCCCACTTTTTGTTCGATAATCCAGCTTGCACTTTTAAATCGGCTAATGGCAATTTTTCAGTTTTCTTTAAAATCTCTAACACTGCTTTTGCTTCGTCAGTCAAAGCAACTTGCTTGCGTTCAGGTTTCATTTGAGGAAAGAATAATACTTCCTGAATTGAAGGATTGTTTGTTAAAAACATAATCAAACGATCCATACCAATTCCCATTCCAGAAGTTGGAGGCATTCCGTATTCTAACGCACGTAAAAAGTCATGATCTATAAATTCAGTTGCTTCATCGTCACCTTTTTGAGCTAATTTTAATTGGTGTTCAAAGCGTTCACGTTGATCAATAGGATCGTTCAATTCAGAATATGCATTTGCAATTTCTTTTCCACAAACCATTAATTCAAAACGTTCTGTTAATTCAGGATTTTCACGGTGTTCTTTACACAGCGGACTCATCTCTTTTGGATAATCTGTAATGAACGTTGGTTCAATATAATTTCCTTCACATTTTTCACCAAAAATCTCATCAATCAATTTTCCTTTACCCATTGTTTCATCAACGTCAATTCCCATGCCTTTGGCAGCTTCACGTAATTCGTCTTCAGATTTTCCAGTAATGTCAAATCCTGTAAAGTCAATGATTGATTGTGTCATAGTAACACGCTTATAAGGCGCTTTAAAATCAATTGTATGTTCACCAAATGTCGCTGTTGTTGTCCCGTTTACGGCAATAGCACAGTGTTCTAACAAAGATTCTGCGAAATCCATCATCCAGTTGTAATCTTTGTATGAAACATAGATTTCCATAGCTGTAAATTCTGGATTGTGCGTACGATCCATTCCTTCGTTACGGAAGTTTTTAGAAAATTCATAAACACCATCAAATCCACCAACAATCAATCTTTTTAAATACAATTCATTGGCAATTCGCATATATAATGGAATATTCAATGAGTTGTGATGTGTTACAAACGGACGTGCCGCAGCTCCACCAGGAATTGGTTGTAAAATTGGCGTTTCTACTTCAAAATAGCCAGCTTCATTAAAGAAATTACGCATAGCGTTGAATAATTTTGTACGCTTTACAAACACTTCTTTCACTTCTGGATTTACCACTAAATCAGCGTAACGCTGACGGTAACGTTGTTCAGGGTCATCAAACTTATCATAGACAACTCCATCTTTTTCTTTAGGAAGTGGCAATGGTTTTAAAGCTTTGCTTAATAAAGTAAATCCTTTTACCATTACTGTTTTTTCACCAACTTTCGTTGTAAACAATTCTCCTTCAATTCCGATAAAATCACCAATATCTAGTAATTTCTTATAGACATCATTGTAATGAGATTTATCTTCTCCAGGACAAATTTCATCTCTATTAAAATACACTTGAATTCTTCCGTCAGCATCTTGTAATTCTGCAAATGAAGCCGAACCTTGAATACGACGCGACATCAATCTACCAGCAATTACCACCTGTTTACCTTCAGCAAATTTTTCCTTTATCTGTTTCGAAGTATGATTTACAGGATAAAGATTTGCAGGATACGGGTTAATGCCTAGTTCGCGCAACTTTGATAGTTTTTCTCTACGAACGATTTCTTGTTCTGATAATTGCATAGTATTTTTGTGTAAATTTTAAGTTCGCAAAGATAAATACATTTCATTAGTATACCAATGAACTCATCTTGAAATATTTGCAGTATGGTATTTTATATGATATGTAGTTGGTGTAACATTTTACTTGTTTATGAGTCATATAGTTATCATCAATCATCAAATTAAAAAACATTATGAGTATTTGGAGAGTATTATTAGCAATTATATTCCCGCCGTTATCAGTATTAGATAAAGGTTGTGGATCAATATTAATTGTCTTTCTTTTGTGGATATGCGGTTGGGTTCCTGGAACCATTGCGGCACTAGTTATTTTAAATAATCCAAACAAATAAATAAATATTTAATTAAAACACATGAAAAAAATCTATTTAGGAGCAGTAATTGCGTTTCTAACATTATTTACAAGTTGTCAATTTTCTGAAAACATTTACATCAATGACGATGGAACAGGAAAAGTTTCTTTTAACATGGACGGAGCCGAATTAATGGACATAATGGGCGAAGAAATGATGAAAAGTAATGATGGAAAAAGAATTGATTCTATTATTTCATTTAAAGATCTTTTTAAAGATCAACAAGATAGTATTTCTAAGTTGTCGCAAGCAGAGCAGGATAAATTAAAGAATTTAGAAGCTTTTCAGATGCACATGGTTATGGATGCTGAAAAAAAGAAAATGGGCATGGATATGTTTGCTAACTTTAATAGTGTGAGTGAATTGCAAGATATGTTTTCAGCAATGAACGCAGCAGGAAAGGTAGATAAAAACAAAAACCCTAACTCGCAAGCAGCTGCAAATCCTATGTCGGCTTTAGGTTCGGAAGGTGTAACTGAGACAAATTACTCTTTCAAAGGAAATGTTTTTAAACGTGAAGTAGTCGTATTAGATAAAGCCAAATTAGCAGCTGTAAAAGATAGTTTAGGGCAAGCTAAAATGATGTTTGCTTCATCTGGTTATACATTAAACTATCATTTTCCTAAGAAAATTAAGTCTGTATCTTTAGAAGGTGCAACTATTAATGAAGATGGAAAAAGCTTTACGTTAGAAGTGAACTTTTTGCAATATATTACAAACCCAGAAATGCTAAATGTAGAAGTTGAGTTAGAGAAATAATAAAACGTAATACATTATATATAAAAGCGGAAATACGATTATAGTGTTTCCGCTTTTTTGTTTTTATTTGTCACATTCAGTGCTTTCGAAATGTTGGTAAAGCAAAGAAAATGAATTTATACTTTTCAAATAGTTTTGTTAAAAGGAATCTCCTTTTTTGATAATGTCGTATTTTTGTAGTTGAAAATATACATGCTTTGAACAAAACAATACAAGTACAGGATTTAGGAACGAAAGATTATAAAGAAACTTGGGATTTTCAAGAAGAACTATTTAAGGAAATTTTAGATACTAAAATTAGAAATAGGCGTGAAGATGCAAATTTAGAAACGTCGAATCATTTTTTATTTGTAGAACATCCGCATGTATATACACTTGGGAAAAGCGGTGATATTTCTAATTTATTGTTAGATGAAGCGCAACTTACTGCAAAAGGTGCTACATTTTATAAAATTAATCGTGGTGGAGATATTACTTATCATGGACCGGGACAAATTGTGGGTTATCCAATTTTAGATTTAGAAAACTTCTTTACAGATATTCATAAATACTTACGTTTACTTGAAGAAATGATTATTTTAACCTTGGCTGAATACGGTTTAAAAGCTGATAGGAGCGAAGGTGAAACAGGCGTTTGGTTAGATGTAGGAACTCCGTTTGCGCGTAAAATTTGCGCTATGGGCGTTCGTGCAAGTCGTTGGGTAACTATGCATGGTTATGCGTTAAACGTAAATGCTGATTTAGGTTATTTTGACAATATCATTCCATGTGGAATTCGTGGAAAAGCAGTAACTTCTTTACAAGTAGAACTTGGCAAAACTCATGTAGATGAAAATGAAGTAAAAGAAAAACTATTGCGTCATTTTAAAACATTATTTGAAGCTGAATTAAAAATGCAGTCGTAATATGAAAGTTGTAAAAATTGCATTGCTTGTTTTTACGATTGCCATTACAATATTATTATTTGTATTTAGTTTTATAATGTATAGCAGTAGCCGTAGTTTTCAAGGAGCGTCTTCTGCATTCTTCTTTTTAGCATGTACAAGTGCGTTTAGTATTTTTTTTCACATGAAAACATTCGTGTATTATCCATTACAAGATTTTGAAAAAACCATTGTGGAACTCTCTAAAAAGTATTGGGCGCTTCATGTTTCCTTTGGTGTTATTATTTTTTTATTAGGAATGGGAATGATCATTCCTGCAATAAAAGCGAATGATTTGGCACTAAATCAAAATGGTTTAATTGGCGGAACTGGGTTCTTGGTTTTTGGAATGCTAACACTCATTGAAACGTATAAACTCAATAAATTTGTAGAAACATACAAAGAACGTCGCGAACTTGAAGAAGATATAGAAGAGATTGGTGGTGATACAGATTCGTAACTTTTAATCCATGCGATTTATAAAGATCTTCCTGATATTATTCTCAATACTTATTATAGTATCCATGTCTTTTGTAATTGTAGAAGATGCTGAATTTTCAAAAAATAAGATTCCTGTGTTGGTGTATGCCTACATTGTTTTGGCTATTATATTGCCTATAATTAATATTATATATCAAATTAGAAGTTTCCGTTTTTACAGAAAAGTAAGCAAACAAAATTTAGACAAAAAACTTTCTAAGTTTCTTTGGATAGGAAGTGCTAGTTTTAATGCTTTTTTACTATTTCTTGTTGCACAAGGAATCTATAATAATTGGAATAGATATTTGTCTTTAGATTATAAATCAGATGATTTCTTGTTTATGAGCATCATTTTCTTCCCTGCCTTGTTAGGCCTTTTAGAAGTATCTCTCTTAAAAAAGCGTATCAAACAATTAAAAATTAAGCGCGGCATTAAAGAAGAAATTGACGATATTAGAGGTGTAGAAAAATAATACTGATATGCGAATTATAAAAAATCTACTTATAGTATTTACAATTTTACTCTGTTTATTCTTGATAGGTACTATCTTTTTTTTAATGGCAGTTGGAGATATAGTATTAATAAGAATTTATTATTTATTGATGTTGATGATTGCTGTTGTCATATATCACTATAAAAGCTATACTTATTATGATGAAAAGGTTTTAAAGAGTTTCGGAAAAAAGGTTTTATTGGTATTAGGTCTTTGTGCGCTTGGCTTTAATTTGTACCTTATTTATGAAACATTCTTTTCAATATTTGATAGAATTATAGGATCTTATGGTTCATTTTCAGGTATATTTATTGATTGTGTCATTTTTATTTTTGCGGTTTTGGGAGCTTTTGAAATTATACAGTTACACGGAATGATAAAAAGGGTAGAAGAAAAAGTATTATTAACAAATGAAATTGACGATATCGGTATTTCTTCACTTTAAAAAATAGTCACTAATAATGCTACGCTTATTAAAAATATTGCTAACAATAGCTTCTATTATTTTGATAGGAATGATACTCTACGTGTTTTTTTATGAAATCATTGGTCGGCCAAATTCTAACGCTCCTTTAGAAGCATTTATATACTTAAGTTTAGGGTTTATTACGGCTACAATCAATATTGTATATCATATTGTAAGTTTTCAATATTCCAGACGGAAAGAAAATGTAAATCTTAATAAAAAACTACCGAAAGTTTTATGGGTAGGAGCAATCTGTTTCTCTAGTTTTGTACTTTATGTTACTGGTGCAGGATTGTATAGTGTTATACGTTATGTGAGATATAATGTTGATCTAAAGCAGATATTATTTGTGTTATTTTTTTTGGGCACAGCATTGTGTAGCTTCTTAGAGCTGTTTTTGTTAAAAAAACGCATCAAGAAACTCAAGAAAGAGCACGAAACTAAAAACGATATTGAAACAATTGGTTTAAATTTATAAAAAGACGATTCATGCGCATACTTAAAATTATACTAATTCTAATTACAATTTTTTTATTATTCTTTATGTCACTTGCGTTGATTTTTCTTAAAGACGTATTTGGAAACAAGTCTGGATATATTATTGCCTTACTTTTTGTCGTTTTGGGATTTTTATTAAGCGCGTTTACACTAATTTATCATATTAAAAGTTTTCGTTATTATAGAAAATCAAAGCCTTATAAAGAAGCAAATAAAACGATTGCCGTTTTAAAAATTTGCGCAATAGCGCATAGTGTTTATTGTATACTATTTGGAATATTATCCATAATTGGTAATTTTACAACGAATGACAGAAGTGACGATATCATTTCAGCAGTAGTATTTGTGCCTGTTATTTTATTTGGAATTTTAAGTATATACGAAACTGTCTTTTTACGCAAACAGATAAACCAATTGCAAAAAGAACAAGAAACCAAAGATGAAATAGCAACTATAGGAAACTAATTAATTTAACTTATACACTAAAAGCGTGTTTTTTTCTCCTTTTGTTACAAACTCTAATTTTGGATCTTTGTCAAAATTTCCTAAATCAATTGCCGAACTTCCAAAAGCTGGAAAACCAGGAATTGATTTTGCATTACTATCATATAAGTATACTTTCTGCGCATCAACATCTGTAATAGCTACATAAATTTTATTCTTGATAAAGAAAATTTCAGGCTTGCTATATGAACCAAAATCAAGTTCGATAGTTTTGTCTTTAATGCGTAATTTGTTTTCAAAGAAACTCACCAAAGTTTTACTTGTCATAGTTACATCATGATTTGCTTCTACAGGCAACTTTGTTTTGTCAATCTGTCCTTTACTATCTACCTGAATCAAATTTCCATTGCGATCAGATGTCGTAAATAAGTTGTTATGAATGTATATTTTATTGTCTGAAAATTGAATGTTTTTCTTTACCGTAATTCTTGGTGCGCCAGTTCGTGATAAAATATGAAGCTTTCCGTTGCTTTCTTGAAATGTGATATAGTCTTTTGTGATGACTCTAAAATGTTGCGGCGAATTGATGAAATCATTCTCAGAACCTGAAAATTTAAACCCTGTTACTTTTTTACCAGCTTTATCACGCATAGCAACTTTATTTCCTTCCGTAAATACAAAACGATAATTCTTTGATTTATCATAATCAAAAATAGCAACAGCTTGCGTATATCCTGATGTTGCTTTAGCTGGATATGGTTTTACATCATTTCCATTTCTATCTAAAATATAAAAAAATTGTGGCGTAGTGATTGCTAACTGCAAACGTCCGTTTTTATATAAGTCTACCTGAGAAACATCACCTAATATCTTTCCATTTAACTGTTTTTTCCATAGAATTTTCCCTTGTGTAGAAATCAAATACAATACATTTGATTCATCTTGTACAACAATCTCCTTTCGTTTGGTAATATGATTTTTTACAAACTGTGGATCAGTCGCTACAGGATTATCCAATACAATATTCAAAAATTGAGATACTGAATTCTTAGTTGGTTTTACATCATTTCGTTTCAACAGGCCGTGAACATGCGCATAATTGCTTCCTTTCTCATTAATGAATTGCAGCGCAGCAAATGGATAATCATCTAGATTAATACTTTTGATTTCTTTCTGATACGATTTTTTCGTGCTTTCAGCTATTGTCGATTTAAATTTTTTAGTGTTTATGAATGTTAATATAGATGACTCATCACTTAAATTACCAATCGTTTCTTGGTAATTATCTTGATATAGTAATGTTTGTTCATCTCTGTATAAGAGTGATAAAATCAACAAATCTTTCACACCATCAATATTTGTGAAAATGATATATTCATCCAGAATTAAAAAAAATTGATTGTTAAATTCTTTTATAAAAGGAGTGAAATGTTCTTTGAAAAGGTCTGGATCTTCATTTTCACGTATAAAACTATTTCTAGCATTACTTTGAATACGATTATTTTTTAACTGTGTAGCGGCTTCATTGCTGGAAGATATAAAACGTAAACCTGTAAATGTATTTCCATTAAATGAAAATGTACTTACTTCTTCCAAAGCATCTAATAATGAATTTTCCTTTTCAGGATGAAAATTAGTGTATGAATCAAATGTAATAGAAGTGAAATATGTGAAGAATGGCGGAATTACTTTTGCCATTTTATGTTCACGTGGCGACGTATTTTTTAAAGGGCTCAATGTATGCGACAACGAATCGTTTTCGGTGATGATTCCTGTAAAACTAATTTCATCTTGTAGGATATCAATATCAAGTGCCATTTGCTCTGCAAAAGTTGCTACAAATTTGGTGTTTGCATTAGGGAAAATATGCTGAATTAAAGGTGAAATGTCTTTTGGAGTTGCTAATAAAGTTGCCGATTTGCTTTCATCAATAGTAGCGTATACTTTTTGTAATGATTCTGGAATGATTGCTTTTTTGTAGGATCGGATACAATTTTCAATCAATAATTTTGAAGAAGAATTCACAAAAATGCTATCTGCAAAAAAAGAATAATTTACTTGTTCGCCAATTGTTGTTTCTATAATAGACGTGTCATTATATGTAATCTTCTTCGTTGCTGCTTTTTGAAGTGAGTCTGATACAATTAAATTAGGATGTGATTTGGTAATGAATGTATATTCAAAACTATCTTTTCCTAATTCATTAAAACATAACAACGATTTTGAATTTGGTTTAATGTATTTCAAATAGTCAACAAACACAGTAAAGTCTTGCTTAAACTTTGGTTTTTTAAATGATTGTAATAGTTGATTGTTTTTAAGCTCACTCTGAAATCCTTCAAAATCATTAATCTGTAAAATGACAGCTGCATTTTGCGGAGCAAATTTTAATAAAGCATATTCTTTTGGAGTTTCTTCGGTTGTACAACCAATACTAAAAATGGTAAGAATTAACAGCAGAATTCTTTTCATAAAAAATCTATTTAAAAACAGTAAAGCTATTGTGGCTCTTTGTTGAATGAATGTTACAAAAGTATAAAACTTACGCGATTGTAAATTATTGTAGGCAGGATATAATTACAGTTGTTATTAACAATCAAACGAGTGATTTATATAAATATACATTTTTTGGGTAATGAAAATTGAAATAATACCCATATAGGTATAACATAAAAATTTATTATTATGAAAAAACGAAATTTAAAAAAATTGACATTAAGTAAACGTACAGTTTCTGAATTAGGAGCAGCTGCCGTTGTTGGAGGAATTAGCGGAGGAGCTTGTCAACCATCAGGAGGAGTTACTGTTCCTGCAACATTAGGTTGCGCACCATTTACACTTCCAGTTATTTGTCATGGTAGTGCAGGTTGCTTCCGTCGTGGATAGGAAATTGTATGAATGTCGAAAAACGCTTTTACCTAAGGTGAAAGCGTTTTTTTATGTGTAATTTTTATTTCGGGTCTAACGACATTACATAATCGTAACTTTCATTTAAATAGTTGGCAAGCTTATCTAAATCAGTTAGCATTTCTTCAGGAATTAATACATAACCTTTCATGGTAGCTCCATACGATTTGTAATAATCGGAATTAAATGCTGTAATATATTTTTCTTGAACTTCTTTTCCATATCGAAAGCCAATTTCGCCTGCTTTGTTAAGCAATCCAAACATGTGCCCGTTAGCAGATGTGTAAATCATATTTTTTCCTTTGCGTTCAAAGCGAGGACATTTTGCTACAATAGCGTCAAAAATTTTAAGTCGTTCTTCCCACATAATATGTTTTTTAGTCTAAAATAGTATAATAAAATCTATGCTATTGTCTTTCAAACTTCATTAAAGGGCCATCACTTTCAGGTTCATCAGCTAAAAATAAAATTTCGCCTTCAAAGTAGTAATCATAAGTTACAGATTCTATAGTAATAGTGTTTGTGGTTATTACAAAAGGGTACGTTCCGCTATCTAATATCTGTAAATTTTCATCAGCAGCATTGGTAACTGTTACTGCATTTTGAGATAGGTTGAAATTCCAAAGATGATTAGCTTGAAAGTTTGCCGGAGCACATTCACAACTTACATCAATCAATTTCCAAGTTCCACTAATAGGGTTCAATATAATAGTTCCGTTGTCGTCATTATTACATGAAAAGAAAAATCCAATACAGATAACTAAAAGGAATAACTTAGATTTCATAATAATCGGTTTTAATATTTAGTAGATACCATATATATATAAAGGTTGCGTCTGATATTAAAAAAAACTTATAAATCTAACGAATACTGTTCTGGCAATAAACGAAAAGACATGCGGTGATACTTTGTTGTACCATATTTTTTAATGGCTTCACGATGTTCTACTGTTGGATATCCTTTATTTTTTTTCCAATTATACATAGGAAATTCTTCATGAATCTTTTCCATATACGCGTCTCTATATGTTTTTGCTAATACAGAGGCGGCTGCAATATTCATGTACTTTCCATCACCTTTAATAATAGTTTGATGTGGAATATCTTTATACGGTTTAAATTTATTTCCGTCTACCACAATATGTTCAGGAATAATAGAAAGTTGATCAATAGCTTTGTGCATTCCTAAAATTGAAGCGTTCAAAATATTTATTTGATCAATTTCAACAGGAAAAATATGAGCAACACCAAAAGCGGTAGCTTCTAATTCAATTACTGGACGGAGAATATCACGTTTCTTTTCGCTTAGCTGTTTGGAGTCATTCAAAATGTCATTTTTAAAATTTTTGGGTAAAATAACAGCTGCGGCAGTCACAGGCCCGGCAAGGCATCCGCGACCAGCTTCATCGGTTCCTGCTTCTAATCCATCAAGTAATTGTAATGCTAACATAAGTAAATTCGTATCAAACAAAACTATTCTATCTTGTATTCAAATCAAAATAGAAAATAGAAACAGTTTACAGCTAAAAAACACAATTTATGATTTCAATAACAATTCTAGGCTTTTTATTTCGTTCAAAAAGTATACTTTTGTCAACAAAACATGTAAGAGATACTTATTTGTGAATCATTTACAGGTTAAAAAAACAAAACAAGTGAAGCATATCCTTTTCGTTATATTTCTATGTATTTCCATTTCTTCTGTAAATGCACAAACCAAATTGAATCCTGTAGCAGGGAAAAAAGAAAAGATTAATCAACAAGGAGAACGAGACATTAATAATGTAAACGGATCTTCTGAAAAAGACAAAACAGGGAAACGAAAAGAATACGATATCAATTTGTATAAAATAATCACACACCAACGTGATACTACAATTCTTGATACTACATTAACAATTGAAAAAGAATACAAATACAATTACTTACGTAAAGACGATTTTGAATTGTTGCCGTTTTCTAACTTAGGACAAACCTACAACCGTTTAGGGTATTCATTTGATAGACCTGCAGCTTTTCCAAGCATTGGAATGCGCGCAAAACATTTTAACTATGATGAAGTAGAAGATGTACGTTACTTTAATGTGCCAACACCAACAACTGAATTGTTTTTCAAAACGGCTATGGAGCAAGGTCAATTAATAGATGCGTTTATTACGATGAATACTTCGAAGCGTATGAATCTTTCCGTTGCTTATAAAGGAATGCGATCGCTTGGGAAATATCAAAACATACTTAGTAGTACAGGGAATTTTAGATTTACTGCGAATTACAAAACGAAAAATGATAGATATGCACTTCGCGGACATTTCTATTCGCAAGATGTGCTGAATAATGAAAACGGTGGTTTAACAGATGTTGGATTAGCTGATTTTGAAAATGGTGTAGCAGAATTCACAGATAGATCACGACTTGCAATACAATTTACTGATGCTGAAAATATATTAGTAGGAAAACGTTATTACTTAGAGCACGACTATAAAATATTTAAGCAAAAAGATTCGTTGCGCGATTCAAACTTAAGAGTTGGTCATACATTTAACTATGAAACCAAATATTACATATACAATCAAGGTTCAGCAAATGAATTATTTGGAGATAGTTTTGTGGGGAGAGACTTGCGTGATAGAGCACAACTTCGAAAACTATCCAATGAAGGTAGTGTAAGTTACAGAACCAAAACTTTTGGTGATGTAAAATTCAAAGCAAATCATACCAAATACAATTACTTCTTTAATTCTATACTATATATTAATAATAATGTACTTCCAAACAGAATAGAAGGAGATGTCATCGCGTTAGGAGGAGAATGGCGACATAAAATAGGAGGAATTGATTTGCGCGCAGATTTACTAGCAAATATATCAGGAGAACTCGGCGGGAATTATTTTAAAGGACAAGCCAAGTACAAATTTAATGATGACGCAAATGTGGAAGCCTCTATCGTAATCAACTCTAAAGCGCCAAACTTCAATTTCATTATCAATCAAAGTGCTTACACAAATTACAATTGGCGAACTAACTTCGATAAAGAGCGTACACAAAGCCTTAATTTTAGTTTCAAATCTAAAAAATGGTTAAATGCAGATGTGAGCTTTACATCAATGGATAACTACGCATACTTTTCAGGGCTGGATACAAGTCAGCAAATAACTCCATTGCAATCAACAGATGCTATAACCTATTTAAAAGTAAAAGTGGGGAAAGAATTCCGTTATGGGAAATTTGCATTAAACAATACAATAATGTATCAAAACGTTACGCAAACGGGAGACATATTTAATGTTCCTGAAATTGTAACACGAAATACGCTCTACTTTACAGATCAATGGTTCAAAAAAGCATTATTCATCCAAACGGGAGTTACATTTAGTTACTTTACAGAATACAATGCGGACGGCTACAATCCTTTATTAGGAGAATTCTATAGTCAAAACCAGCAAAAAATTGGAAACTTTCCACGTATAGATGTGTTCATTAATGCGAAAGTTAGACGAACACGTATCTATCTCAAAGCAGAACATCTAAATTCATCCATAACTGGATACAACTTTTTCTCTGCGCCAAACTATCCATATCGCGATTTCATAGTGCGTTTTGGTCTCGTTTGGAACTTTTTCTCATAAATATTTTTCAAAATACATTCACGGAATTTACTGAATTTGGGTTTTCCGTTTTTTTCTTTTGATAATTAAAAGAAAAAAACGGTCACGCTTTCGTCAGTCGCTC
>NZ_CANMEZ010000011.1 GCF_947496985.1 uncultured Kordia sp. | reverse complement strand
TTCGATCTCACACAATCACAGGCTGAGATTGTAAACAATGAGAATAATGTAACGGTGAGTTACCATACTACAGCGACTGATGCAATGGATAACACCAATGCCATTGTTGATCCAACGATGCATTCTGTAGACATGGCAACAGCCAATATGAATGGACAAGTGATCATCTATGTACGTGTAGAGAGTGATTTACAGATTGATAGTAATATGCTTCCTTGTTATAAGGTGGTAGAATTACCTGTGATTGTACATCCACTACCAGCACTTACCGATACCGCCTTTACGTATGTATTCTGTGAATATGACAATGATAATTTAGGACAGTTTGAATGGGATGTGGTAACAGCTTCATTAGATTTATTAGAGGCGCCACAGGATGTTGCAGACTTTACCGTAAGTTATCACCCAACAGTGGCAGATGCTGTAGCGGGAACAGCTGCTCTTGTCAATGGATTTGAGAATACAACCGATCCACAAACTGTATTTATCCGTGTGGAGCATACTGTTACAGGTTGTTTGAATACCAATAACATTGCTAGTCTAGAACTTAGTGTAGAGCCAATTCCATCAGCAACAGCTCCAAATACCTATGAGTTGTGTGCAGATGATCAAGCGGATCAAGATACCGCTGTGTTTGACCTCACTAGTTTGGATACAGCTATTATTAATGGACAGACAGACATGGCAGTATCTTACTATGAAACTGCTACGGATGCTGATATGGATATAAATGCTATTGCAAACCCAAGTACGTATAGCAATACATCCAATCCACAAACATTGTATGCTAGAGTTAGACAAACCATCACGGGATGTTTATCAGATCCCGTATTGGTAAACTTACAAGTAAATCCATTACCGGTCTTTACACTACCAGCAGATGATATTCTGTGTGTAGATGCAGCCACAGGACAAGCCTTGGATGTTAGAACCATTGGTGTTGACTTTGGAGCCGGATTTACCTATCAGTGGACCACTCCAAGTGGAACGGCTACTACTGCAACGGTACAAGTAACCGAAGCAGGAACGTATAGTGTAACGGTAACCGATATGAATCATCCAACCAATTGTACATTTGATGATAGTGTAACCTATCAGGCTTCTTCTGCGCCAAGTGTATTAGACATTGCTGTAAACACACCTGCCTTTGCAGATTCACATAATGTAACAGCAACGGCTTCAGGTGGCTCAGGAAGTTATGAATACCAATTAGATGATGGACAGTGGCAAACAGATGGAATCTTTACTGATTTAAAACCAGGACAGCATACCATTACTGTGAGAGATACCAATGGATGTGGAGAACTGGTAAGAACCTTTGGACTGATAGATTTTATGGAATTCTTCACACCAAATGGAGATGCTTATAATGCGACATGGAATATCATAGGATTACAAAACCAACCAGCTGCGAAGATTTACATCTTTGACAGGTATGGGAAACTTCTAAAACAGATCAGTCCAGCAGGACCAGGATGGGATGGAACTTTCAATGGGAATGTAATGCCATCGGCAGATTATTGGTTTAGAGTAGAATATATAGATCCATTTGATGGAACACCAAAAGAGTTCATCAATCATTTTACGCTAAAGAGATAATTTACACAGAAAGAAAAAACAACAACAAAAAACCGAAGCAGAAAGTAGCTTCGGTTTTTTTTATGTCATACTATGAAACAATATTATTTTAAATAGATGTTATTATTTAATGTGGGTTTGATACTTAATCTCGATACAAAGTTTTCGAGAGTTTCATTCTACTTGATGGAATTCTGGCTCAGAAAATGTCAATTTGAGTGTTTTCTTGGGTGAAAAAGTATAGTGAAAATAGTTTTTGGAGTATTTGAAAATTTACATCAAGCTCATTAATTTAATGTTTCGAAAAGCAACTTTTTGTATTGTAACCTTTAAACATACTTTTGAGTTATAAAAAAATATAATAAGAAAGAGTATTTGAATTATTTGAAAAGTAAAAAGGTCTCATTTTAAGCTGTTTGCTAATGAGACCTTTGTGTTTTTTTAATCAGTTACGATTTATATTTCTTATAGCTTGAAAGAAAGTGATAATGTAACATTTGTGTTAATGTTATTTATTGCAACAGTGTCAATTAAACCAACTTGAAAAAGTTGTGGATTATTTGTTTGTTCACTTCTATCATATGCTAAATCTAGTGCCATACTTCCAAAATTGTATCCTAAACCTAAAGAATAACCATTTAAGTCACCAACGGTAGCCCCATTTTTATATGGACTTTCTTGAAATCTATATCCTCCACGTAAACTAAATTTCTTTATTCTGTATTCTCCACCTACTCTATAAGTAGCGGCAGCCTGTAAATCATTATTAATATTGCTATTTGCTGTAAAAAAATCATTGTCAGGACGTAATTTTGCATTCGCAAAGTCTTTTACAGAATAGTCAAAACTAATTAATCCTTTTTTTCCGAATATATAAGCTAAACTACCTGTAACAACTGCGGGAGTTGTAATTTGATGTTCTCTATATGCGTTTACTACATTTGGGAAGATATCTCTTCTTAGAATGTCATCTGTGCTATTTGGATCTCTAAAATCTGTACTTAAACCTTGAATTAATTCATCGTTTAAAGTGTACCAAGTAGGTGATTGGTAAGATGCTCCGATACGAAGCCCTTTAGCTTTGTAGATAGCTCCAACTTGGAAAGAAATACCTGATCCGTATGTATATAATTCATTTGAAAATTCTGCATATTGTAGTCCAGAATCAATATCTACTGGTGTTTCAATTAAAACTCTACGTTCTCTATAGTCAACATCATGAGAGTTTACGTTTAATCCAAAGTACCAGTTGTTTTTGAATTGTGCGCCAATATTAAATGTATATTTTCTATTAAAGCCAGAAGTTTGTACAATATAATCATGATCAGCTCCAGCTGCATAATTTGCATTGGGACTGTATCCAATATTATTATTACTATTTGGATCATCAGGATTAATTACAAAACCTTCATACCCTAAAAATGCTTGTTGCGCTGCAAAACCAAAGTCTTCACCTAAAATTAAATACGTATCTGTATCGGTTTCTCCAGGCAGCTGAGCAATATTTCCTAATTGTTGTCCATCGGCATAAAAGTTAAAGTAATCACCAATTCCACTTGAGGTATTTCGCCCAGAGGCAAAATAATTATTGTAGTAATTGTCATTGTTTTGAACATTCACACCTAATGTGATTTTATTCCAATTGCTATCATTTAGATCTTTAAAAACAAAAACAATACCTGCTTGATTTAAATCAAACTCTGATTCATTTCTATTTGCAAAACTTCCAAAATAAGAAGTGTCATTGTCATTATTGTAATTACTCAATGTGATGGCAGTTTCGCTATTTGAGAAAACGGCTGATCCTGCAGGGTTTATTGTGAAGGCAGAGAAATCACCTCCTAGAGCTCCAAAAGCTCCACTCATAGCTCTAAAACGGGCTGTACCGTTAATGTTTTCTGTTGAAAAACGAACTACATCATTTATATTCTGGGCGTTACCAATCTGCATAGATAGCACACCTATGAATAGCATTAATACTTTTTTCATAACTTGTTTTTTGATATTCCTATTTCTTAAAAGATGCTTTAATTGGAGTGTTGTTTGGTTTAACCTCTTCCTCCACGTCCTCCACTAGATCTTCCACCACCTGATCTTCCTCCGCCGGATGATCTGAATGAAGAACTTCTTGATGAACGATTGCTTCTAAAAGAACTATTTCTTGTATTTCTGGTAGAACGAGTATTTGATCGAACTCGTGTATTATTATTTCTAGTAACTCTAGTGTTGTTTCTTGTTCTTGTATTTTGAGTAGATCTAATAGTTCGTGTATTTGAGCGAGTTGCACGAGTATTAGCTCTTCTAGAAGAGCGAGAAGCACTGTATCTTCTGCTATTGTTTGCTCTTCTTGAATATGAAGTGTTGTTGCCTCTTCCTAAATCTGGATTGCTTCTGTAATAGTTTCCTCTTCTTCCTCTATTATAAGCTACGCCTCCACGACCGTAAGGGCTTCCATATCTGAATCTGTTAAAATATGGATGTCCGTATCCATAGAATCCTCCATAACCAAAATATGGATTGAAAAACCCAGGGCTCCAAAATCCTGAATAGGGTGGGTAAGGTGACCAAAATGGATCCCAAAATGCTCCTCCGAAACCAAGTCCCCAGTTATAGCCATAGTTGTTTCCCCAACGGTTGAATCCCCATCGGTTAAAGCCCCATCCACCAACTCCCCAGCCTCCAAAGCCAGCAGAGCTTGTATATACATTAATGACTACATCATCAGTTGTATCTCCCCAAGGAGAATAACTTTCTGAGTAACCAACTGCTTCTGTATCTGTGTTTGGGTCAAGGTTTTCTTGACTAGAATATGAATCTACATCTGTAAAAATATCTCCATAGCGATCATCTGCTTCTAGAGATTTTTGTTCAAAGTAATTTTGATATGCGCCATTTTTATTTGTAGTGGCAACTTCTGTGGTTTGTTTACGTTCTTGATTAGAGCCGTAAATTCCATCATCATCACCGTAAGCCTGTTGATAGGTTCCGCATGATGTTAATGTTAAAAATGTGATAGCTAAAATATGTATAGCCCTTATGTTGTTTTGTAAATAGTAAATAACTCGCATATCTCCTAAAATTAATTGTTGAACAGTACAAAAATAGTTAGTTTTGTCGAAACTATTTTTTATTTAACATATTCACAATATTTGTGCCAAACTACTAAGAATGAGCAAGAAATTAACGAAGCGAAGTGACGATTACTCAAAATGGTATAATGAATTGGTCGTAAAGGCTGATTTAGCTGAAAATTCAGCCGTAAGAGGTTGTATGGTAATTAAGCCATATGGGTATGCAATTTGGGAAAAAATGCAAGCTCAATTAGACAAAATGTTCAAAGAAACGGGACATGAAAATGCTTATTTTCCATTATTTGTGCCAAAAAGCCTCTTTGAAGCTGAAGAAAAAAATGCAGAAGGCTTCGCAAAAGAGTGTGCTGTAGTAACACATTATAGGTTAAAAACAAATCCAGATAAAGAGGGGAAACTCATGGTTGACCCAAATGCAAAACTAGAAGAAGAGCTAATTGTTCGTCCTACTAGTGAAGCTATTATTTGGAATACATATAAAAATTGGATTCAATCGTATAGAGATTTACCAATCTTAATCAATCAATGGGCTAATGTTGTTCGTTGGGAAATGCGTACACGTTTATTCTTAAGAACTGCAGAATTTTTATGGCAAGAAGGGCATACGGCTCACGCTACAAAAGAAGAAGCTGTGACAGAATCAAAACTAATGCAAAAAGTGTATGCTGAGTTTGCAGAAGAATTTATGGCAATGCCAGTAGTAAAAGGTTCAAAAACGGAAAGTGAACGTTTTGCAGGAGCACTTGAAACATATACAATAGAAGCATTAATGCAAGATGGGAAAGCATTACAAGCAGGAACATCACACTTTTTAGGTCAAAACTTTGCAGAAGCTTTTGATGTAAAATATGTAACGAAAGAAGGAAAACAGGAATTGGTTTGGGCAACTTCTTGGGGAGTTTCAACACGATTAATGGGTGGTTTGATTATGACACATAGTGATGATGCCGGACTTGTATTACCTCCAAAATTGGCACCAATACAAGTTGTTTTTGTTCCTATATATAGAAATGAAGAACAGTTTGACGCTATTGCTGAGAAAGTAAATGAAATAGGAGCTCAGTTAAAAGCAAAAGGTGTATCGGTTAAGTTTGATAAAAGAGATACTTTGCGTCCAGGAGCTAAATTTGCAGAATGGGAATTAAAAGGAGTTCCGTTACGAATTGCTTTAGGTGCAAGAGATTTAGAAAATGGAACATTAGAAATAGCAAGAAGAGATACATTTGAAAAACAATCTGTGGCGCAAGATGATGCTGTAGAAACTGTTTTAAGCCTTTTAGATACAATTCAAGAAAAATTATTTAGCAAGGCAAAAAACTATCAAACGGAGTTCACTACAAGCGTTGATACGTTCGAAGAATTTAAGCAAGTCATTGATACTAAGGGTGGTTTCGTGTCTGCACATTGGGATGGAACAGCTGAGACTGAAAACAAGATTAAAGAGCTTACCAAAGCAACAATTAGATGTATTCCGTTAGATGCTTTGGAAGAAGAAGGAAAATGTGTATATTCGGGTCAGAATTCAACTAAAAGAGTTTTATTTGCGAAGGCATATTAAAAAAAAAGAAAAAAACTTTTAAAAATAGTTGGAGCATATAAAAATAGTTGTATTTTTGCATCCGCTAACAGAAATAATGGCCCGTTCGTCTAGGGGTTAGGACG
This sequence comes from uncultured Kordia sp., assembly GCF_947496985.1. Classification (GTDB taxonomy): domain Bacteria; phylum Bacteroidota; class Bacteroidia; order Flavobacteriales; family Flavobacteriaceae; genus Kordia. Next base: position 161,597 of record NZ_CANMEZ010000011.1, on the reverse strand, counting down.
CCAGGTTTTCATCCTGGTAACAGGGGTTCGAATCCCCTACGGGCTACTAAATTTTTTCTGTCAGTTTATTTGCAAATATTAATTATTAAATTAAATTTGCATCCTCATTGAAAAATGATGGCCCGTTCGTCTAGGGGTTAGGACGCCAGGTTTTCATCCTGGTAACAGGGGTTCGAATCCCCTACGGGCTACTAAACATAATGTTTAAAAAAGATAATTAAAAAGAGAGATGGCAAATCACAAGTCAGCATTAAAAAGAATTAGAAGCAACGAAACTAAGCGTCTAAGAAATAGATATCAGCATAAGACTACTCGTAATGCAATTAAGAAATTAAGAAGCGTTACTGATAAAAAAGAAGCTGAAACTTTATTTTCTAGTGTAGCTTCTATGATTGATAAGTTAGCTAAGCGTAATATTATTCATAATAATAAAGCAGCAAACTTAAAATCGAAACTTGCTAAGCACGTAAGCGCATTATAATAAGATAATACGTTTATTAAGATATACAATGACTCCAACTCAGTTGGAGTTTTTTTTATGCTTACATTTTACCTAAAAAACCTAAAATAAAAAGCTGCTTACAATTTTACTCGTAAGCAGCTTTTTAAGTGTATATAATTCACTTAGTTTTTACTTCTATGCATTCATAGAAAGTAAGAATTCTTCATTATTTCTAGTTTGTTTAATACGTTGATTAATGAATTCCATAGCTTCTACAGGATTCATGTCTGCAAGGTACTTACGCATTACCCACATACGTTGAATCGTTTTCTCGTCAAGTAGTAAATCGTCTCTACGTGTACTTGAAGAGGTAAGGTCAATAGCAGGGAAGATTCTTCTATTAGAAATCTTGCGATCCAATTGAAGTTCCATATTACCGGTCCCTTTAAATTCTTCAAAAATTACTTCATCCATCTTAGATCCAGTCTCTGTTAATGCAGTTGCAATAATTGATAATGATCCACCACCTTCGATATTTCTGGCAGCTCCAAAGAAACGTTTTGGTTTGTGAAGTGCATTTGCATCAACACCACCACTTAGTATTTTACCAGAAGCAGGTTGTACAGTATTGTATGCTCTGGCAAGTCTAGTAATAGAATCTAATAAAATTACCACATCATGGCCGCATTCAACCAAACGCTTTGCTTTTTCTAATACAATATTAGCAACTTTTACATGATCAGTAGCTTCTTTGTCAAAAGTAGAGGCAATTACTTCACCTTTAACATTACGCTGCATGTCAGTAACTTCTTCTGGGCGTTCATCAATTAGTAAAATGATTTGATATACTTCAGGATGATTTGCAGCAATTGCATTGGCAACATCTTTCAATAACATCGTCTTACCAGTTTTTGGCTGCGAAACAATCATTCCTCTTTGTCCTTTCCCGATAGGAGAAAACAAATCCATAATACGTGTAGAAATTGTACTTTGACGCTCTGCTAAGTTAAATTTCTCATCTGGGAATAGAGGAGTTAAATGCTCAAAAGCAACGCGATCTCTCACTACTTGAGGATCTAGACCGTTAATTTTACTAACTTTAATTAAAGGAAAGTATTTTTCGCCTTCTTTTGGAGGTCTTACGATTCCTAAAACAGTATCTCCAGTTTTTAATCCGAACAAACGAATTTGTGATTGCGATACGTAAATATCATCAGGAGATGATAAATAATTATAATCTGAAGATCTTAAGAAGCCATATCCATCTTGCATGATGTCTAAAACACCTTCACTTTCTATAATTCCATCAAACTCAAAATCAGGCTCACGATAGCGATTACGCTGGTCTTTATTTCCATTATTTTTGTTGGAATGATCTTTCTTATTGTGTTTAGAGTGATCTTTCTTGTTGTGTTTATGATTGTTATTCTGTTGTTTGTTGCTCTTGTTATTGTTGTTGCTAGTATTATTATTACTATTGTCTGACTGATCATTTTCAGCTTTTTTTGTATCATCCTTTTTAGGATGTTGCACTGTATTCTTTTGATTTTTGTCAGATTGTTTATGAACAGGTTTGTTCTGTTTAGCAGCTGGTTGTGATGGAGTAGACTTTTCAGGAGCTTTAGTCTCTGGTTTGTTTTGCTTAGGAGCTGCAGCTTTTGGCGTAGAAGGCTTTTTTTCAGTTCGCTGGTTAGGCTCTCTTTTGATTCGCTTTCGTTGTTTTGGAGCTGAACTTTCAGCAGCTTTAGGTTCAGATTTTGTAATTGGTGCTACCGATTCAGGATTGCTAGCTTGAAGGTCTAATATCTTATAAATTAAATCTAATTTTTTTAAAGATCTGTATTTTGGAACAGATAAAGTCTTTGCGATCTCCTGTAATTCGGGGAGCTTTTTGCTCTTTAATTCTGAAATTTCTAACATTTATGTGACTGTAATGAATTATAGTTTGAAAAAAATGAGTGATAAAATACTCGTATGAAGTGTGTAAATCTATTAGTAACAATAGATTATGAATTGTCTATGCAATAATACAAATTTATTTTAATAAACAAAATAGTATTTTATGAAAAGAACTATTATTTTTGTGATCCAATTACAAGATATGATCCAAAGAATACAAACTCTTTACATGCTATTAGTCGCCGCAATTAGTGGAGGACTAACATTTTTGTTTAGTTTGTATACGATGGCAAACAAAACTATTGTGTTTGCAAAAGACGATCCTTTGTTTCTAGGTTTGTTTATGGCTTCGGCTGTATTAGCGTTGATCACTATCTTTATGTTTAAAAATAGAAAATTACAATTTGTGTTGAATCGTTTCAACAACATATTTAACCTTATTTTATTAGGAGTATTTGTATATCGAATGCTAAATTTATCTGGAGAGATGGAAGTCTCAGAGAAAGGTATTGGGATCATTCTACCTATTATTTCTATCGTTTTATTAGTGCTCGCAAATCGAGCAATTAAAAAGGATGAAGATCTTGTAAAATCTGTAGATCGATTACGATAACCCTAACATCTTAGTAATATTAGTGCGTGAAAAACTCCAAAGTGAAAACTTTGGAGTTTTTTTTATGTAATTTATTAATAATTAATAGTTTAAGATAGAACCAAGTGTAAATACGTGAATTTTAAAATCAAGAAAATTACGTTTAAATGTGAGGTAATTCAATCGTAAGTTTACGAAAAAACAATCTATACAACATTAATTATGGAACTTACAGCATCAATTTATGGAGGTGGACCTTTCTATCCAAGTGAGAACTCTGCATTACCAACAATTAAAGAATCAGGATTTACAACAGTAGTATGTTGGGCGCTTCACGTACGTCCAAATGGAGATATTGCCTATAATGATAAACTTATCATAACGAACGGATCATATGTGGGCGACTCATCTTGGGGAGTAGAATTAGAAGAAGTAAAGAAAGGCAGAAGTGTTAATAGAATACTTTTCTCTATAGGAGGTTGGGAAACAAATGATTTTTATCACATCATGACATTACTAAATACACAAGGTGATGATTCTTCGAGTATTTTATACAGAAATTTTGAGACATTACTTCACGAAATTCCTGCTATTGATGGAATTGATTATGATGATGAAGGAAACTATAATATCAATACAATTACAAGATTCAGTCGTATGCTAGCAAATATAGGATATAAGGAAATTACATTCTGTCCATATTCAAATCAACAGTTTTGGATTAATTGTTTAGTATCATTAGAAAAAACCAACCCAGGTTTAGTTACTGGATTCAATTTGCAATGTTATGCAGGAGGTTCGTACAATATAGGAAACGTTAAGCAACTTTGGATTCAACCTTTACAATTGGCTATGGGGAAAGATTTTGATGCAGCAGGGTTTATAGATCCAGGGTTGTGGTGTAAAAATGGAGATGGTTGCACACAAGGAATGGATCCAAAGCAAATAAATAGTCAATTCATAAAGTGGAAAAAAGATAATATTACAGGTGGATTTATCTGGTTGTATGATGATATTGAAAAATGTGGAAACAATCCAGAGGACTATGCAAATGCTATTTTAAGTGGATTAAGTTAAAAATCTATCTATTGTAAATAAAATGATAAGCCTCAACACTATGTTGAGGCTTGTTATTTTTATATTGAATTTAACTTAATAAACGAACCATTTCAGCATCGTTCCAATGTTTTGCTACATCAGATGCTTTAGTGTTTTTGTCAAAACTAGCAAAAACTTTTGTACTTCCAATATTGATATCCAGACCTTTTTCTACAAGAATCTTTGCCATATCTGGATGTCCACCTTGATCTGCTAAATAATGAGCAGGTGTCCAACCGTTATTATCAACAACATTTGGATCGGCATCTTTGTTAATTTTAAAATAAGATTTTAGTCCATCTAAGCGTTTACTTCTTGCTAAATAATGCAAACAATGAATGCCTTGTTCATTTTTGATATCAAATGGAAACTTATTTGAGAATAAATCTTCAATAATTTCTGGTTCTCCTAAAGAACATGCATGCAATACTGCCGAATTTCCAGCATTATCTACATGGTTTCTATCTAAATTACTTCTATTCGTGTAAAGGCTAATACATCTTTCTGCATTTACATACTTTTTAAGTCCGTCTGGCGTCCAAGCATATTCACTAATTTCATCTTGTTCCCACATTTCTATATCCGTGCTTGAATCATTTACATTTCCAGTGTACGGTTTTATGTATTGCATCCAACCATTTGTGATTTTATATTTCACTGGTACACCATCATTTTCGCCAATACTTTCCCATTCTCTAACTTTTGTATTATCCATATGCATAATACTATTCAATAGTGGAGAAGCGCCATAGTTGTCACTTGTATTTATATCGGCTTTCATTCTAAGTAAATCCCCAATCATGGAATAACTTCCAGATGAAGCAGCAACGTTTAAAGGTGTTTGCCCGTAAATATCTTTCGCTTCTAAATCAATTTCTTTGATTTCCTCTATTTTGAAAATATAATTGAAATCTATAGCTGCAGCTAAATGTAATAAAGTTCCTTGCTTATCTGTTTTTACCAAAACATCAGCACCATGTTCAATGAGTGTTTTGCAAACAGTTAAGTTTTCTTTTGAAACGGCTAATTGTAGAGGATAGAATTCTTGGTTGTCAGTTACATTTACATTGGCATCATTCTCTAGTAAAACTTTTACAATTTCATTATGCCCATTAAATGCTGCACAATGCAAAGCGCTGGAGTTAGGACCCATAAAATTTACATCAGCACCATTAGTGATGCAGTTTTGTACAGTTTCTAAATTGCCACTTTCGGCAGCAATGATTAATTCTTTATTGTAATCCATAAATTCTATTTTGAATGTAATTTTCGATCTAATGTCTATTGGCAAGCTCTATAATTTCTAAATCTTTGACTTTGCCTTTATCAATCACAAAACGAAGCATAGTTCTAACCTTATGAAACCCATGTTTTCCACAAGCGCCAGGATTCATATGAAGTAAATCTAATTTTTTATCAAACATTACTTTTAAAATGTGTGAATGCCCACAAATAAAAAGTTTCGGTGGATTTTGCTGAATTTCTTCGCGTACACGCACATTATATTTATTCGGATAACCGCCTATATGTGTTATCCAAACATCTACACCTTCACACATAAATCGGTTGTGTTCAGGAAATTCCATACGAGCTTTGTCATTATCAATATTACCATATACGCCGCGCAATGGTTTCAATTGTTTAATTGTATCTGTTACAGATAAGTCGCCAATGTCGCCAGCATGCCATACTTCATCAGCGTTCTTTACATGCTTTAAAATCTGATCATCAATATGACTATGTGTATCTGATAACAATAAAATTTTTTTCATAAAAAGGCTTCCTTAAAACTTTGCTAAAAAAGTATGAATTCAAGTAAAATAATGAATTAAAACTTATCTTTGTGAGTCTGTAACAAAAGTAGCAAATATTACCTTGAGATACTTCATAGAACTTTCTTATAATGGCGAAAAATATCATGGCTGGCAAAATCAGCCAAATGCTATCTCAGTACAAGAAGTTCTCGAAAAATCCTTATCAACATTAGTGCGAAAAGAAATTTCAATTTTAGGAGCAGGAAGAACAGATGCTGGTGTACATGCAAAGCAAATGTTTGCACACTTTGATATAGAAAGAGCAATAGATACAACGGAATTAAGGTTTAAACTCAATTCATTTTTACCAAAAGATATTGCTATTCAACATATTTATGCTGTAAAAGATGACGCGCATGCACGATTTGACGCAACAGGAAGAACATATGAATATTTAATTGTAACTGAAAAAAGTCCGTTTCATAATCAGTCAGCACATTTAGTTTACAAAGAATTAAATATTGATTTAATGAATGAAGCTGCCAAAGAATTGTTTAACTATGAGGATTTTAAATGTTTTTCAAAAACCCATACAGATGTAAAAACATATATCTGTAAAATTGAAAAAGCATTTTGGGAAACACGAAATGAATTGTTGGTATTTACCATTCGTGCAGATCGTTTTCTTAGAAATATGGTGCGTGCAATAGTAGGAACACTATTAGAAGTTGGATTGGGAAAATTATCAATAGAAGAATTTAAACAAATTATAGAATCGAGAAATCGAAACAAAGCAGGAACTTCTGTACCTGGAAAAGCATTATATTTAACCGCGGTAACATATCCTGCAGAAACATTTATAACACATGGCTAAAGTAACAGGAAAAGTATTCGACGTAGGTCTTTTTAAAAGATTATTGGTCTATACCAATCCCTATAAAATCACCTTATATTTTGTAGCAATCTCAGCAATACTATTAGCTGTTTTTGCGGTTACGCGACCAATATTATTAAAAATTACAATCAACGATTATATTCTAACAAAAGATTCTCATGGATTATTAATCTTCATACTATTAATGCTTGGTGTATTGGTGCTAGAAGTTGTTTTTCAGTTTCTATTTGTGTTCTATGCAAACTGGTTGGGACAAAGTATTATAAAAGATATTCGCCAAAAGTTATTCAATCATATGCTCAATTTTAAAATGGCATATTATGATAAATCTTCGGTTGGACGCTTGGTTACAAGAGCTGTAAGTGATATTGAAACCATAGCAAGTATCTTTAGTCAAGGACTGTTTGTTATTATTGCCGATTTATTAAAAATGTTCGTAGTTATGGGCGTTATGTTGTATATGAGTTGGAAATTATCACTTATTGTTTTTGCAATACTTCCGTTGATTATTTATGCAACGCGTGTATTTCAAAAAGCAATGAAATCTGCATTTGAAGAAGTACGTACACAAATTTCTAACCTTAATTCTTTTGTGCAAGAACGTGTAACAGGAATGAAGATTGTACAATTATTTTCAAGAGAAGAAACAGAATACAAAAACTTCAAAGAAATTAACGAAAAACACAAAAAAGGTTGGTTACGTACGGTTTGGTATAACTCTATCTTTTTTCCAATTCCAGAATTAGCAAATGCTATTGCTGTTGGTTTAGTTGTTTGGTATGGAGGATTAATGGCAGCTACTGAGAACTCTACAGATTCTTTAGGAGAAGTGATTGCTTTTATTATGATGATTGGAATGCTGTTTAGACCTTTACGACAAATTGCAGACAAGTTCAATACTTTACAAATGGGAATGGTTGCAGCAGGTCGTGTATTTACAATTTTAGATACTGAAAGTAATATTCCTGATGAAGGAAAAATAACATCATTTGATATAAAAGGAGATATTAGTTTTAAAGATGTACGTTTCTCTTACATTGAAGATGAAGAAGTATTGCATGGAATTTCCTTTGAAGTGAAACAAGGACAAACTGTAGCAATTGTTGGTGCTACAGGAGCAGGAAAATCTACAATTATCAATCTGTTGAATCGTTTTTACGAAATTGATGAAGGAACTATTTGTATTGATAAAACAGACATAAACAACGTCAAATTAGAGGCTTTACGAACTAAAATTGCGGTAGTTTTACAAGATGTATTTTTGTTTGCGGATACTATTTTGAACAATATCACATTACAAAATGAATCAATTACACGTGAAACTGTTGAAAAAGCAGCTAAACAAATTGGAGTGCATGATTTTATCATGAGTTTGCCTAATAATTATGATTACAATGTAAAAGAACGCGGAAGCATGCTTTCTTCAGGGCAACGACAATTGATTTCGTTCTTGCGTGCATATGTAACCAATCCTAGAATTTTAATTTTAGATGAAGCAACTTCTTCTGTAGATTCACATTCAGAACAATTAATTCAGAATGCAACAGATACCATTACACAAGGAAGAACTTCTATTGTAATTGCACATAGGTTGGCAACGATTAAAAAAGCAGATACAATCATTGTAATGGATGCTGGAAACATTGTAGAACAAGGTTCACATGAAGAATTACTGAAAATCGATAACGGCTACTACAAAAACTTATACGAAGTACAGTTTATAAAGCAAGAAACACTTTAGTTAAATACACTACACTCATATATTGAATAAAGAAGACTGGTATATTTTTTGATACTCAACAATGAGTTTTAAAAACTATACCTGCTTTACTAATTTTTTTACAATAAAAAAATACCTATCATATGAGTACAAGAATATCTAGTGTTTTCTTTTTAATGATTTTCAATCTAATGAATGCGCAAACCTATGAGTTAAAAAGTAAACTTACTACCGACGATAAAAAAGAAATTAAAGGTTTAATTCTGAAACAATATAACAATAGATTATTCACCTTTGCTCTTACTACAAATGACTTAAAAAGCAGTATTTCAGATTTTCAGGAAAATATTTTCAATAGAGATAACTTTTTGCATGAACTAAAAGAAAAATTTAAAGATGACACACTTAATGTGTACTACTTACATCAAAAAGGAGAGTATTATGAAAATAAAAAAGACCTTCAAGAAGCAAAAAACTATTATGAGTTGTCTTTAAAAGGATTAAACAAAAACGAATTTAAAAACGATAGTGCAAAGTTTTACTCTTTCAGAGCAGTTTTACATCATAAATTAGGTAAAGAAAAAGATGTTAGAGCTGACTTTGAAAAAGCTTTAAAGATAAATCCGTTAGATTCTATTGCTATTTTAACGTACCCTATGGGCTTATTTATGGAAGGAAATCCGAAAAAAGCAAAAGACATATATAAAAATTTCATCGAGAAAACAGATAAAAATTTTTTTAACGCTTACTTTTTCTATAGTTTTTTTGACTTAATCTCGCAAATGGAGAAGGTAATGGAAGAGACAAATTCTGAAGAAAAGCATAAAAATTATAATCAAACTTTTGATTTGTCTTCAATAGATGAATATGCCCAAAAATTGAAAAATAAGGAAGCTAAAATTAGTGAAGCACAAAACTTTTTCCACTTTCTTGCAATTATGATGAATTATTTAACATCCATTGATCATTCTAATTTCAAAGGAGTGTTGCCAAAAGTAGATGCTGAGAGAGCAAAAAAGTTTAAAAATTGGCTAACTCCGCTTTATAAAGAAAAGCAGTTAAATACATATACGTATCATCGATTTTTAGGAATAATACATTTGTTGATGGAAGAAGACGAGAAAGCAATTATGCATTTAAAAAAAATTGTAGACATCATACCAAAGGAAAAACAAACACCTATGATGGATATAAATGAACCCTATACATTGTTAGCATTTATATATAAAAGAAATAAAACTTATGACAAGTATCGAGAGGTTATAAAAATGAAAATCGAAAAACGTAAGAATGAAATCAACATAGCTGAAGCTTATAATAATATAGGAATGTCTTTTTTGTTGGAAAATGATGATTGGAAATCTGCAAAAGAATGGGTGAAAAAAGCTTTAAGCTTAGAATACAATAATTTCAAGTCTTTAGGATTACTTTCCTACATAAACTTATTGAATGGTAGAGAAATAATGAAAAGTCATTACATAGAAACTGCTGGGAAATATGTAAATGATGAAACCAAATTACAAATTATGGTGTATCAAATATGTGCATATCATCTTTTAAAAGAAGAATTAAAAAATGCAAGAATAGCAATAGATAGTTGTAATAAGACCTATGCACCTTCTTGCGAAGCTGCTCAAGAATTATTTAATAAATATGTCACGACAACGCATTAATTACTTCAAATTGAAAAAAAGATATTACAAAAACTGATACGAAGTACAATTCATCCAACAAGAAACTGTATAATTATTTTCCTTTCAGTCTCTGTTGTTCATGCACCATTTCCATAAAACTTCCATCGAATATCATAAAAATAAGCATGATAGCTCCAAGAACTAAGGAAATTCCAATATAAAAAACAAGTCCAACGACTATAAAAAGTAATGTCTTTAAAAATATTTTTTTGAAACTTAATTTGTATAAGCGTTTCAATACGTATGCTACATACAAAACACTAAGAGGTATAGATAAAGCTGTTATATAATTTAAAAAAGGGTGATAAATTATAATAAAAATTAAATACAATACATTAATAAGCACAACCGTATGTGAATATGCGTATAAATAAATAACTGCATGTTCGGTGTAATTGTATTTTTTGTAATTGTAAAATACAATTTTAGAAATTAATGCTAAAAGCGGAATCAGCATGAAATACATCAATGATTGGTAATCAAAAATTGCAGACATTACCTTAGAAAACATTTCTTTTTGCGCTTCGGATTGTTGAGATGTATTTAATACATCCATTGCATTTTTAAAAATATCAGGAAAAAACTTGAAGAAAATAAAGGTAAAAAAACCAGTAATAGTAATTGATATAGCAAAATAATTAAAAACATTTAAATACTTTTTTCGAGTCCCACTAATGAAACTGTCAATCACTACTTCGGGTTGTGTAAACATATGACGTACCGTTTTAAAAAATGTATTGTCATAGTTTAAAAATCGTTGTGAAAATTCACTCCATAAGTTTTTTAAAGTCAGTCGGTCGTGAATTACTTTAGCACCGCAATTTGGGCAAAACTTATTCTCTGTTTTTAGTTGGTATGTACAATTTTTACAATTCATAAGCTTTGGTTTTAGCCTAAATTATTTATAGGAGAATCTAGTTGTTGGTGTATTTTTTATTAGTTGTATTATATTAAAGATGTTACCCTTGGCGGGAATTAACTCAAGTCATTCTGAACCATTTCTTGCAGTGTTGGAATATCTTCATACAATACAAATTCACCATTTCTAATATATGAAATTTGTCCAGTTTCTTCTGAAACCACTAACACCAAAGCATCTGTTTTTTCTGTAATTCCTACGGCAGCTCTATGTCGTAATCCAAAGCGTTGTGGAATAGTTGTTTCTTTAGAAATAGGCAAAATAACACGTGTGGCAGTCACACGATTTCCTTCAATAATGATAGCACCATCATGCAATGGGCTATTTTTAAAAAAGATACTCTCTAAGGTCGGAATGTTTACTTCCATGCTCATTGTATCACCAGAATCTTTTACAAAATCTAAAGAGTTATTACGTTCAATAACAATAATAGCACCTGTTTTTGTGGTAGACATTTTAGCGCAGGCAGTTACTATAGCTTCCACATTTGTTTCAGTATTAATATCTTGTTTCAAAAACTTAAAATGTTTTACAAAACTACGTTTGGCAGCAAAATTAGTAGAACCAACCATCAATAAAAACTTTCGTATTTCTTGCTGAAAAACAATAAACAAAGCAATAATTCCAACATTAATAAATCCGCCAAAAATATTACTTAACACTTTCATTTCAAGTGCTTCTGTTATTTTCCAAACAATGAAAATAATAACAATTCCTATAAAAATATTAATGGCAGCAGTTCCTTTTACAAGCTTGTATACATAATACAAAAGCACTGCAACTAAAATGATTTCAATGAAATCTAACCAGCCAAAATTTAAAAAGCTTAAAAAATCCAAAATGAGTTGGGTAAACGATTGGAGTAAAAATAGCAAATATTATAGAATGTAAAGCTAAAACCTGTTTTTTTTCAATTTTACAATTAAACTACCTGTTTGTAAGGTAAAACCTTACTGTCTCAGCTGCTATTTTTAGTACATTTAATTTATTAATCAAAAAACAAATAATATGTTACACAAAATTTTAAACCTAAAAGGTGTAGAAGAAATCGAGAAAGAACAACAACAAAAAATCAATGGAGGACGTGCAAAATGTTTCAATGGAGGTATTTGTACAAGTTGTGGACATCATTGTGCAGAAGTTCAATGTTGTTACTGTGATGATTTCTAGAATACCGTAAACTAGAAAGTATTAAAAAGTTGTCTGGAAATAATTTCAGGCAACTTTTGTTTTTTTAAGTAAAAATTAATCTGTTATCATTTCTGCTAATTTTACACATTCCATTGCTTCCTTTACATCATGAACTCGTAAAATAGAAGCGCCATTTTGCAATGCAATAGTATGCAATACAGATGTTGCATTTAAAGCGTCTTGCGGAGAAATTTCTAATACTTTATAAATCATAGACTTTCTAGAAACACCTGCTAATACTGGGAAATCTAACAATTGAAATAACGCTAATTGTTTTAAAATTTTATAATTATGTGCAATCGTTTTTCCAAAACCAAATCCTGGATCAATAATAATATCATTTATTTTATGTGATTTCGCTTCCGCGATTTTACTCGAAAAGTAATAAAGTAACTCTTTTACAATAGCTTCATAGTTAGGGTTTTCTTGCATCGTTTGTGGTGTTCCTTGCATATGCATCATCACATAAGGTACACCAAGTTCGCCTACAGTTTTCATCATATCAGGATCTAAATTTCCAGCAGAAATATCATTAATCAAAGAAGCACCAACTTCAATGGCTTCCTTAGCAACAGCAGCTCTAAAGGTGTCAATAGAAATAATAGTTTCAGGAAACTGTTTCAAAATCAAAGAAACAATAGGTAATAAACGTTGTTTTTCTTCAGATTCGGTTACATGCGGCGCATTTGGTCGTGAGCTATATGCGCCAATATCGATAAAAGTAGCGCCATCGTTCAGCATTTTTTCTACTTGCGACAAAATAGAAACTTCGTCTTTGTATTTTCCACCATCAAAAAAAGAATCAGGTGTTACATTTAAAATCCCCATCACTCTTGGAGTATCTAAACTCACCAAACGACCTTTACAGTTGATACTTTTCATACATATATACCTTTAAAACAAAGTTATGTCCGTTTCTTTTTATAAATTGGTAATTTTGGACGAAATTTACATAAAATCTCACAGTTAACTGGCAAAAACGAAATAACAGATGAAATACCTTGTAGCACTTTCAAGAATAATCGTAGGTGGATTATTTATATTCTCAGGATTCATAAAACTAAATGATCCTGTAGGATTCTCTTTTAAGCTTACAGATTACTTTGCAGAAGATGTATTAAATATGGAATTCTTATCACCATATGCTTTAGGACTTGCTGTATTTATTGTAATACTTGAAGTAATACTTGGAGTAATGATTCTTGTAGGCTATTTTAAAAAGCCAGTTTTAGCCATGTTATTTGGTTTAATAGTATTTTTTACGTTTCTCACCTTTTATTCAGCATATTATAACAAAGTAACCGATTGTGGTTGTTTTGGCGATTTTTGGAAGTTAACACCTTGGGAAAGTTTCCGAAAAGATGTATTTCTACTAGTATTTATTATCATACTAATCATTGGACAGAAACATATAAAACCATTATTCTCCAATAAAATTAACTTAGGAATTACAGTTGTTAGTTTACTAGCATGTATACTTTTTGGAAAACACGTACTAAATCATTTACCAACATTTGATTTCCGACCGTATAAAATTTCTGCAAACATTATGGAAGGAATGTCGGTTCCACCAGATGCACCATTGCCAGTATTTCAATACAAATGGATTTTTAACGTAAATGGAGAAGACAAAGAAATTATAACAAATTCTGCAAACTATCCAGTAGTGGAAGGAGGAACCTATGTAAGTGTTACAAGTGAAATATTGGAAGAAGGATACGAACCGCCAATTCATGATTTTTCTATAGAAAGTATCGAAGATGGCGATGTAACGGAAGCAATGATGGCAGAAGAAAAATTAGCTATCATTGTTATGTATAATCTAGATAAAACAGAAGAAGAAGGATTGTTAAAAGTAAAAGAACTCACTGATAGAGCTACCGCAGCGGGTTACAAAGTCATCGGGTTATCATCGTCAGATCCAGAAAGTTTAAAAGATTTAGCAACCATAATGAACTATAACTTTGAGTTCTACCTTACAGATGAAACTGCCCTAAAAACAATCATTCGTTCAAATCCAGGTGTCTTAAAACTTGAAAAAGGAACGATAGTAGACAAAGCGCATTACAATGATTTTGAGGACGTAAAATTTTAGAAAATACTCTTTGGGGAAATATATCATACATAAAATCGGATATGCATTTCTAACACTTTTTGGAGTTGTTACGGTAATTTTTTTCTTGTTTAATATCTTACCAGGCGATCCCGCAAAAATGATGCTTGGGCAAAATCAAACAGAAGAACAAGTTGCAATTGTAAAAAAGAAATATGGTTTTGATAAACCTTTGCTAACGCAGTATGCATACTATATAAACGATTTGTTACCACTATCTTTTCATTCCACAAAAGAGAATGATTATACCTATTTAAGAAACAATAAATACAGTGCAGCGAAACTATTTACAATAGGAAATACAACAACAGTTTTAAAATTACCTTACTTACGTGAATCGTTTCAAAAATCAGGGAAAAGTGTGTCGCAAGTCATAAGTGAAACATTACCAAATACTATTGTATTAGCGGTTGCAGCTATTAGTATTGCAATGTTGTTGGGAATTATTTTTGGAGTAATTTCAGCTTTATATAAAGACACATTTATAGATAAATTTATTCAAATTATAAGTACTTTGGGAATGAGTGTTCCTTCGTTTTTTAGTGCGATACTATTTGCATGGATTTTTGGTTTTCTATTGCATGAATTCACAAACTTGAACATGACTGGAAGCTTGTATGAAGTAGACGATTTTGGTGAATCTACTAGCATTTGCTGGAAAAATCTCATCTTACCAGCCATCGTATTAGGAATTCGTCCGTTAGCGGTTGTTATTCAATTAATGAGAAATTCGTTGCTAGAAGTATTCAATCAAGATTATATCAGAACAGCAAGAGCTAAAGGATTAAGTGAATTTCAAATCATAAAAAAACATGCTATCAAAAACGCATTAAATCCTGTAATTACAGCAATTTCAGGTTGGTTCGCTTCCATGTTAGCAGGCGCCGTTTTTGTAGAATATATATTTGGTTGGAATGGACTTGGAAAAGAAATTGTTGATGCTTTAAATAGTCAAGATTTACCAATAATCATGGGTTCTGTACTAATTATAGCGAGCATGTTTGTCATTATCAATATTTTAGTAGACATCATTTATGGTTGGCTCGATCCTAAAATACGATTACAATAAAAACAATCTGGATGAAAGCAACAACATTATATTTCGTCTGTATGTGTATATTTTTCATGATGCAATCATGTGAAAATGAAAAATCTAAAGCGGTAAAAGAAGAAAGTTCAACATTCGTATTACCAACTAATACATCTATAAATATAGTGATTGATAAAAGCGATTATACTCTTTCTGTATTTGCAGCAGATACGTTGGTAAAAAAATATGATGTTGTTTTTGGAGGAAATCCAATTGATGATAAGCATAAAGAAGGTGATAAATGTACACCAGAAGGTGTTTTTGGAATGCGAGACAAATATCCGCATCGCAATTGGACAAAATTTATTTGGATAGATTACCCAAATGAAGCATCTTGGACAAAATTCAATCAGCGTAAAGCTGCTGGAATCATCAAAGAAGGTGAAACCATTGGTGGTGAAGTTGGAATTCACGGTGTTCCTGATGGAATGGATCATATGATTGATGAAAAACGTAACTGGACATTAGGTTGTATTTCTATGAAAAACGCAGCCATAAACGAGCTATATCCGTACATCACAAAACAAACAAAAATTACAATTCAAAAATAATGAGAAATCTCATATATATATGTATTATCGGATTGCTGTTTACAAGTTGTAAAAAAGAAATTCTTACAAAATTTCCATCAGAAGCGCTACAAGAAAGTATGCGAACAATTGATGGGAAAGATATCACTTTTGAGGAAGTTTTAACCAAATACAAAGGACAAACAATCTTTGTAGATATATGGGCTTCATGGTGTGGCGATTGTTTAAAGGGAATTCCAGGTGTAAAAGAAATTCAAAAAAATAATCAACAGTTAACATACCTATTTCTATCTTTGGATCGAAATGAAGCAGGCTGGAAAGCAGGAATGAAAAAACATAATCTTACTGGAGAACATTATTATGTGAAAACAGGTTTTAAAGGCGCTTTCGGAAAAGCCATTGGACTCGATTGGATTCCAAGATATATGGTTATCAACCCTGATGGAAGTATCAAACTCTTTGAAGCTATAAAAACAAACGATAAAGCATTGCTAGCAGCAATTAAACTATAAAAATAAAGGACATGAGACGAAAAATAGTTGCAGGAAACTGGAAAATGAACAATGATCTTTCACAAACGGAAGCATTACTAAACGACTTAATAGCACAAGTGCCAAACACCGATGCTAGTGTGATGATTGCACCAACGTTTGTAAACCTTTTTCAAGCATTTACTGTATTAAAAGGACACAATATAGAAGTAATTGCACAAAATATGCATCAAGCTGAAAAAGGTGCTTATACAGGAGAAGTATCTGCACAAATGCTAAAAAGCGTAGGTGTAAATACGGTAATTCTAGGACATAGTGAACGTAGAGCATATTTTGGCGAAATAGACGAATTATTAGCAGCAAAAGTTGATGCAGCTCTAGCAAACGATATGGAAGTTATTTTCTGTTTTGGAGAAGAATTAGAAGATCGTAAAGCAGAAAATCATTTTGCAATAGTAGAAGCACAATTAAAAAATGCACTATTTCATCTAAAAGTAGAAAACTGGAAAAACATTGTATTAGCATACGAGCCAGTTTGGGCAATCGGAACTGGAGAAACAGCATCACCTGAACAAGCACAAGAAATGCACGCATTCATCAGAAAAATAGTTTCTGAAGCTTTTGGAGATGAGGTTGGAAATGACGTTTCTATATTATATGGAGGAAGTGTAAAACCTGCAAATGCTGCCGAAATTTTTTCTAAAGAAGATGTTGATGGTGGATTGATCGGTGGAGCAGCGTTAAAAGCTGCAGATTTTGTAGCAATTATAAATGCAATATAAATTAAATGTCAACAACATACATAGGATATACATTTAAAGTACAACCGCTACAACCTGGCGTAGAAATACTGATTGCCGAATTGGGCTATGCAGGATTTGAAAGCTTTGTAGAAAATGAAGACGGTGTAAATGCATATATCCAAAAAGATGACTGGAATGCTTCTATTTTAGAAAACATTCAAATATTAGAAAACAAAGAATTTCAAATCAGTTATCAACACGAAGAAATTGCACAAGTCAATTGGAATGAAGAATGGGAAAAGAACTTTGAAGCCATTGAAGTTGATGGAGAATGTGTAGTTCGTGCACCATTTCATGAAAAACCATCTGTAACATATGATATCATCATAGAACCTAAAATGAGTTTCGGAACAGGTCATCATGAAACTACACATATGATGTTGCAGCACATTTTAAAAACAGATGTGAAGAACAAAAAAGTACTCGATATGGGTTGCGGAACAGGTGTTTTAGCTATTCTGGCAGAGATGCGAGGAGCGCAACCATTAGATGCTATTGATATTGATAATTGGTGTTACTTAAATACATTGGAAAATGTAGAACGCAACAATTGCAAACACATTTCTACCTATGAAGGTGATGTGTCTTTATTAAAAGATAAAAAGTATGATATTATTATAGCGAACATTAATAGAAATATTCTACTAAATGATATACATCAATATACGGCATGTTTACCTTCGGATGGTGTTTTATTTCTAAGCGGATTTTACACAGAAGATATTCCAATTATTACGGAGGAATGTGCTAAAAACAAGTTAAAATTAGTGGATAAGCTCGAAAAAAATAATTGGGTTGCTTTAAAATTTGTAATTTCGCAGTAAAATATTGACTATGAGTACGCAAGAGAAAGTTGAAGAACAAATATTAACACTAGAAGATATACAAAAGAATAATGAAATTGTTTTGTATAACGATGATGTAAATACATTTGATCATGTGATTCAGACCTTAATATATGCCTGTGACCATACGGCAGAACAAGCTGAACAATGTTCAATAATTGTTCATTACAAAGGGAAATGTACAGTAAAAACTGGACAATATGAAGAATTGAAACCAAGATGTAGTAAATTATTACAAGCTGGACTTTCAGCAGAAATTATTTAGTACAACATAAAGATTTTTAGTACAATAGAAAAAAGAGCGCTTTTTAAGAGTGCTCTTTTTTTTTGAAAAATATTTAACAAAACCTATAAAATGTGTTAATTTCTTAAGCATTTTTAGTTTTTTTAACATTTTGTTGGCAATTTATCAATCTAATTCTTACTTTTGGCATGTGTTAAAAATCGCTCCAAACTTTAATTAACATAAACCAAAAACTTTTAAAAATGAAAAATTTTAAAAACTTAACCTTAGTATTAGCCCTAGCTATGGGTATTACGGTTGTATCATGTACAAAAGATACAGCTAGTGTTGTAGATGAGGAGCAAGCAGAAGCAGTTGGAATTTCACAAGACGTTTTAGAAAAAGCAAGCTCTCTTTATTTTAACACAGATGATTTACAAGAATCAAACATCATAAAACCAGACGGAACTGAAGAACAAGCGTATTTAATTGAAGGAGATATTGTAATGTCTCATGATCAATTAATGAACATGGAATTAGGAGATGGAACTGGTAGTGAGCAGTACAGAACAAACAATTTGGTATCTCAAAATAGAACTATCCGTGTAATTGGTTACACTGGTGGAGGTGGATACGGTTTGTCAAGTAACATGCAAACAGCACTTCAATGGGCAATTAACAATTACAATGCATTAAATATTAGCTTAACATTCACGCTTACATTTGGAACTAACTATCAATCATATGATATCGTAGTATACAGAGTTCCTAACGGACAAGCTGGTGGTGTAGCTGGTTTCCCTTCAGGAGGAAATCCATACAAGTGGGTTCAAATTTTCTCAGGAATGGATAACTATAATACTAACGTAAATGAGCACGTTATTGGACACGAAATAGGACATTCAGTAGGGTTACGTCACACTGACTGGTTCAGCAGACAAAGTTGTGGACAATCAGGAGAAAGTGCAAATCCAGATGGAGCAGTTCACATTCCAGGAACTCCAACAGGATATGACCCAACTTCATTAATGTTAGCTTGTTTCAACTCAGGTGTTGACGGAGAGTTTAATAATAACGATAGAATTGCGTTAGAGTACTTATATTAATAAGAATATAGTACCGTATATATAATAATAAATAAAAAGTCAGAGAGATTTTTAACATAGAAAAGGCGCCTAACCAGCGCCTTTTTGCTATTTATATATAGATGAAAACAATTGAAAAATAATTATCATATATATAAATGAAATAAATTTGTGTAACAACTAGTTACAAATGACACATGCACTCTACAATAAAAAGAATGAGAAAATAATAACGGTTACTACTCTCGTTAATAATACATTTCCTTTGTTGCCTGATAATCCGAATTTCTATGGAGTCTTCTTCTTTAATAAAGCTGACGCTAAATTGACTATTGATACAAAAGAGATAAAAGTTATAGATAAAAATATATTATTTTATTATCCCTATCAAAAGTTACAACTAGAAGGAAGTTTTGAATGTGTGTTCATTCAATTTCACCCTGACTTTTTCTGTATAGATATCCATGCAAAAGATATTGGTTGCTAAGGATTATTATTCAATAACTTTATGAATGATGCTTTATTGCGATGTTCTCAAAGCGAATTTAATAATTTATCTACGTTCCATTTAAATATTCAATCTGAATTATTTAATAAAGAAATTGGGCAATTAGATATGGTGTCCAGTCAATTAAAAATGTTTTTAATAAAAGCAGTTCGTTGTAAAAAGAGAAAGCAAGAAATTGAATCAGTAAAAAAAGAAAATATACATTATCAAATTGAAAAACTGATTGAAATATATTTTATAAAAGAATCATCTGTAGAATTTTACGCAAAAAAAATTGAGGTCTCGATTTCTACGTTTAATAGATTATGTAAAAAATATTTTCAAAATAGCTTTGTAACATTGCTTAACCTGAAACGTATTGCAAGTGCAAAAAACAAGCTGTTCCTAACCAATATTTCTATTAAAGATATTGCATATGAAGTAGGTTATAATGATCCTTTATATTTTAGTAGAGTCTTTAAAAAACATACGAATATCTCTCCTAAAGAATTTCGGAAACAACTAAAAAACAACAGATTGGTTTAATTGTCCATGTTTTGGTTCAATCGTCCTTAAATACAAAGTAATGTGCATAGTAGTTTTGTTTTAAACTTTAAAATAATACTATGGAACAAAAAGAAATATGGCTACATAGCCTACAAACAGTAACACCACAAGAAGGATATGAACTTGCCATAAAACTCTCAAGAATGGGCGTAAAATCAATACAGCCAGATATGGAAGTTTTAAAAAAATTACGTCCAGAATATGCAAATAATACAACAGGTCTTACGATGGCTTCTCATGTAATAGCCGTTAATTTTCAGACTGTTTCCGCAGCAAATAATTATTGGAAATAATATAGTAACCATAAAAAAGCGTACTATAGATTCGCTCTTCATATAATTTAGCTTCACAGAAATGTGGAGCTTTTAAATCTCATTTCTATAATGATTAGGAGCAGAGCCAACCTGTCGTTTGAAGTATTTTACAAAATATGAAGGATCTTCAAAACCTATTCTAAAAGCAATTTCACCAATTTGAAGTGAGGTAAACTTCAACAATCGTTTTGCTTGTAAAATAACACGATCTGTAATGATTTGTGAAGCAGATTTCTCAGCCATTTTTTTTGTAATTGTATTCAAAGTTTTAGATGAAATATGGAGTAAATCTGCATATGCTTTCACCGAAAGTCCTTTTTTATAATTTTCTTCTACCAACTCTTTATAGTGTACAAATTGTAATTCGTAATGATTTGTAAATGATAATTGTTTCTGTAGATTCTTTTGATGAACACGTTCCAAATTGATCAACAATGATTTTAATGAAAACCGAATGGTATCTTCATAACCAAACTGATGCCTTTGCAATAATTCTTTTCGCATCAATTTCATATATAAACTTGCAGTTTCGGCAGTTTCATCATCAATGCTATAACAAGGATTTTCTTGTGCGTTAAAAATGTTATGCTTCAAAAATACATCAACATCTGTGTGCATAAAAAAACTTTCGTTAAAATGAATAAGCCAACCATTTATATCTAAATTATCATCAAAAGCATGTACGCGATCTTTAGAAATAAAAAAGATCATATTCTTTTGAATTTTATACGATTCAAAATCAACATGATGCGTGCCTTCATTATCAAAAAACCAAATAATTTGATAATAACTATGTGAATGTGCAACGGCAGCTTTTTCAGCACTTCGTTTACGGTATTCATGCAAATCATAAATTTCAAATTGAAGCTTTTCAGGATGCGCTTTATGAAGATGATATTTTTCTATTCTGGTTTTAAAATCTTTCAAATGATACGTTTCGAATTCATTTTAAAAATACAATAACTTTTCAATATTTAATCTTGTGCTATAAATTTCTTTGCCGCATTAAAACCGCTATATATTGCTCCGTCCATATAACCGCCATGAATAGGAGAGGTTTCGGCTCCTGAAAACAGTAGTTTGTTATTAAGGTATGTTTCTTGAAATGCAGGATTTCCGTATCTCGGACTCATATAAATAGATTTTACCGCATCAGTATTTGTAAATACATCTTGCGACCAGTCTTTTTCTTCATAGGTTAGGTATTCTAAAACTTCATTGCCTAAATATTTTTGCAAATGCTCTAAAATACGCGATTTACGTTCTTCGGGAGAAACATCGCGCAACGCTTCATTTACAAAACCCATTAAAGCAAAAGTTTCTTCTTTAGCGCAACAATGATCATACAATTCAGTAACACAACCAATTTGACCAATTAAAGTGCCCGACATTTGCTTGGCTTTCCAAAAAGGTTTTTTAAATGTCAAACCAACTTTCATTGCATTACTCATCCATGTATGCGTATTTTCCATACTTTTCATTAAAGAGTTTGATAATTTTGGTGTAAATGTAATTTGTGAAGCAATTCTTGGTGGTACTGTGACAATAACTTTTGCAGCTTTAAATTCGCCTTGATTTGTCGTTAATACAATTTGATTTTCTATTTCTTCAATATGTGAAACCTTGGTATTTGTGTAAATTCTCTCTTGATGAATTGTTGCTAAAGCTTGAATCATTGCAAGTGAACCACCTGCAATTCTATATGCGGCAGGATAACTTGGATCATTTTCAAAATAATGAGCTGGCGCCATTGAATTGTATACCAACACACTTTTTCCTTCACTATATTGATGAAACTTTTTAATATGTAAATGGTCTAAAATTGTAGTAACATGCTCATGATGATTCTGAAACCAAGTTGCTCCAAAATCAATTCCATCTTTTGTTAAAATTCGTCCACCAATACGATCTCTGGCTTCCAAAATAATAATATCAGTCTCACCTTGCTGATGAAGCGCATAAGCAGTAGTGAGACCTGATAAGCCTGCACCAACAATAATATATGTTGCAGTTATTTGTTTCATTAGTGTTCCATTAAATGTGTACCGTGTACTACAGCTGCACCAGCGCGCAAAGCGGCAGTAATAAAAGTAACTTCGGCAAGTTCTTCTTGTGTAGCTCCGGCTTCAGCAGCATGTTTTTTATGAATTTCTAAGCAATACGGACATTGTGTTGTTAATGCGACTGCTATTGCCATTAATTCTTTATATTTTTTTGGGATGACTCCATCACCTAAAGCAGCCTGATCTAGTTGTTGAAATGCTTTCATAGCAGGCGCTGCATTTTTTCCTAAAGCACCTAATTGCTTTAGATTTTTCATATCATACATAAGTACTTATTTTTTGAGTGTAAAAAAAGCAAAGTCCTATAAAACTTTGCTTTCGATATAAATTTTAGAAGTTTAGTTTCTACCTGACATAACACCACCATCTGTATCCCAAATAGCACCAGTAACCCAACCAGCTTTATCTGAAAGTAAATAGGAAATAGTATCCGCAACATCTTGTGCTTTCCCATTACGTCCAATAGGATGAAAGCCATGAAAATTTTGCAACGCATCATGAGCTTCTTGTTTTCCACCAAAAACACTTTCGTACACAGGAGTTTCTACAACAGCAGGTGAAACTGCGTTTACACGAATTTTATGATCTGCCAATTCCATTGCTAAATGTTGTGTTAATGAATGTAAACCAGCTTTTTGCATAGAATATGCAGAAGATGGTGTTGCTTTTACAGCTTGCTTAGCCCACATTGAACCTACATTTACAATAGCTCCGCCATTGGAGGTACTCATTTTTTTAGCTGCAGCTTGTGTGATAAAGAAGAAACCTCTATTTAAATCTTGATACGAGTCATAATCTGAAACCGTATGATCTAAAAATGGTTTTGGACCAAAAATACCTGAGGCATTTACCAAATAATCTAAATTATCGAGTCCGTTAATTTTTTCGTTTAATGCATTTACCTGTGTTGTATTAGTAATATCTACTTGATGTGTATGCAAATTTCCTGAAACTTCATTTTTAAAAGCTTCTAATTTTGAAGGGTTGGTTCCTACAACGTGAACTTCTACACCTTCGTTTAATAAATTTTGTGCAGTTGCTCTACCAATTCCACTGCTTCCGCCTATAATTAATGCTCTTTTGCTCATATTTATATGTTTTTATTTGTGATACTTTTTTTGAACAGAACAAAAGTATGGTGTGTCACATTTGATAAATAGTGCAGAAAAGAAAATGAATGGTAATTTTGGGAAAGTTGAATCTAATTATAAAAAAATCCTTTCCATATTGAAATGAAAAGGATCTTATACCTATAGTTTGCCTACTTTATGAAAGGGTAGAAGGGCAAACAAATTCCGTTAACGGTAAATCAGTTTTTTTAATAGCTCCAAATCCGCCAGCAACATCTGTTACTTTATGAAAGCCGCGTGCTTTTAGTATAGAAGCAGCAATTACAGAACGATAACCTCCTGCACAATGAATATGATATGCTTTATTAGGATCAATTTCGCTCATGTTTTTGTCTATATAATCTAGTGCGAAATGTTGTACGTTTTCAATATGCTTTGCTTTGTATTCTCCATCTTTACGAACATCTAATACGTTTAAAGTATTCTTTTTAAAACGATTTGCAAACTCATTTGCTGAGATAGAAGTAATACTAGCAGTTTCTCTCCCAGAAGCTTTCCAGGTGTCAATTCCGCCTTCTAAATATCCAAGCGTATTGTCGTATCCAACACGTGAAAGACGTGTAACTGCTTCCGCAGATTTTCCTTTAGGAACGATTAATAGAATTGGTTGTTGTAAATCAGTGATTAAGGCACCAACCCAAGGAGCAAAACTTCCATTTAAACCAATAAAAATACTATTTGGAATGTGTGCTGATAAGAAATCTTTCTGCGGACGAACATCCAATACTAATGTATTGTTTTCATTAGCAATAGCTTCAAAAGCTTCTGGAGTTAATGGAACATTTCCTTTTTCTAATACTGTTTCAAAAGCAGTATATCCAGATTTATTCATCATGGCGTTTTTTGAAAAATATTGTGGTGGTGGTGCGATACCATCTAACACTTCTTTTACAAATTCTTCTTTCGTCATGTCAGCACGCAAAGCATAATTTGTTTTCTTTTGCTCTCCAAGAATACCGACAGTTTCTTTACTAAGATTTTTTCCACAAGCAGAACCAGCGCCATGAGCAGGATATACAATAATATCATCTGCAAGCGGCATAATTTTCGTTCGTAGTGAATCGAATAACATTCCTGCTAAATCTTCTTTTGTTAAGTCAGATTTAATAGCCAAGTCTGGTCTTCCTACATCACCTAAAAATAAAGTGTCACCTGAAAAGATAGCATGTTCTTTTCCGTTTTCATCAATTAGTAAATACGTTGTAGATTCTAATGTATGGCCAGGCGTATGTAATACTTTTATTTGGATGTTTCCTACTGTAAAAACTTCATTATCCTTTGCTGTATATATATCGTAATCTGTAGTTGCATTTGGTCCAAAAATTATTGTTGCACCAGTTGCTTTGGCTAAATCAATATGGCCAGAAACAAAATCTGCATGAAAATGAGTTTCAAAAACATATTTGATCGTTGCATTATTTGTTTTAGCCTTTTCAATATAAGCTTTGGTTTCCCGCAAAGGGTCAATAATGGCAACTTCTCCATTGGATTCTATATAATAAGCACCTTGTGCAAGGCAACCTGTATAAATTTGTTCAATCTTCATAATGCTGTATTTGCGGTACAAATATAACAAAGATTGCTATTATATATACTGTGCTTGCATTGTATTTATTTGTTAAAATATTAGCAGTTTATTGTGAACATTTTAATGATTACTAGCTTTTTAGGTAAAATAAAGGGACAGAGTAAAAGAAGTATCTGTTCATGAAATAGTATAAGAACTTATGTAAATAACAATTATGTTTTACCTCATAAAATATGCTATATTTACAAAAAAGGAATTTATATGTTTATAATTTTTGGAACAAGAGGAATCAAGCATACAGTAAGTGAGAGTCCTGTGTTAGATAATAGTTGTCCTAATTGTGACAACGGAAGTTTAGTGAATAAGTTATACAGACGTTGGTTTACACTATTTTTTATTCCTGTAATTCCATTGGACGTTGTAGATCGTTTTTATGAATGTACGAATTGTAAAAGTGCCTATAATGAAAAGATCAAAGATATTTTAGGTCAGTCGCAATCTGTGAGAGATAATGCACAGCATCAGGCACGTTATATTTATGCGAAAGCACTTATAGCTACTATGACGCATATGTCTGTTATTGATAATGATTTTGCGATAGAAGAAGAGCGTGAAATTAAAGATGCTATTGAGCAATTTGATGATGTTAAGTCAGAGTTAATTGAAATTATGGAACGTGTTAAACGCGATCAGAATAAAGATAACTTTGTATTTAATTTACTAAATGAAGCTAGAGCTGAATTATCTGCGGAAGCTATTATGAATATTTTAGCGCAAGCTGGAGTTGTATTATTAGCAGATGGAGTCATTGATAAAGCAGAAGAAGCACTAATGAAAGAATACTTAATTGCATGTGGACTTCCAAAAGACATGTACAAAACATTGATTGATAAATTACAAGTTAAAGAAATTCAAGAAGTCAATTAAAAAATATAAAATATTGAATATAAAGCGAGCTAATGCTCGCTTTTTTTATACGTTTTTTATAAATACCGAGTGTATTTTAGTTGAAATAGGATTGCTATAAAGTTTCAGCTTTTTTTGAATGTAAAAACATGTTTAGTGTTGATTTTTAGTTGTTTATGAGTGTTTTTTTTAATACGTAATTTATAAATTACGTACTGTATTTCTTTTATATTCTCTTCACAATAGCTAAGTTTACCACAGGTTTTTTAGGTTATTTATTCTTCAATAAAATTTCAAACTGGGTATTTTATTCCATGAAAAGAAGAATATATTTCTTATGCAAAAGGAGTGTTGGGGGACACTCCTTTTTTGCTTTTTATACATTTTTTCAACGCTTATTAACTTTTTGCTACGCTTATATAAAACGTACGTCTTACATCGATATGATTTACTACTTTCGAAACAAGTTTCAATGAGTATTTGTTGAGGTTTATTATTCTACAATTAGAAAGGAGTGTTGGGGAACACTCCTTTTGCTTTTTACATAAGTTTAGATGTACTATCTTAAAATATTGTTACATTAATTTTCTTAAATGCCTGATTTTCTGATAGAAAGAAATTTAGGTAAAATGTTAATCGTCTTAATAACGTCATTCGTCTACACTATAGACTAGGTTGATCGACTTTTATCAGTGTATTTTATTGATAGGCTTATATTTGATGCAGAATATTTAGTATTACGATAATATTACAATCTGGTAAATTGTATATATGAAAAGAACTTTTGTGCCCCCAAAAGTTCTTTTTTTTGTTTGTAGATATTTGTTATGATTAAAAAAATCAAAAAGCTTTTGTAAGCTTATCGATATAAAACGACCATTTATCTATATGTAGATACAATTTCATCGACTTTGTAACGATAAGAAGTTTTACTACATTATTTTAGTGCTATTAATATTTAGTATTACTAGTGTTAACAATCTGATAAATTGTATTAAAAATAAAAAAAGAATCCTTTGCCCTGAGGATTCTTTTTTTATTTATATATGTTTTGTAATTCTTATTTCTTTTTATCTAAGAAATCTTCCTTAAACTCTTTAATCTTCATTTGATTAATTTCATCTATTGTTTTTCCGCTTTCGAGTGCTAGATACCCGTTGAAAAGGTGACTTAAGTATAAAGGTGAACTTGGCTTTATAGAATCTTGGCTCTGAAAGTTTACAGCATTATGACAAGAAAAACAATTTGCTAAATTACTAACATCAATTTTATCTATACTTGGCTCAAAAGTTTGCGCATATGTTTCCATAGTAATATTAGAAGCATTTAAAGAACCTCTTGCTATAGATTTTGGCGTAGCACTAGCAATTTTACCACCAAGTTTTACAATGGTGTCAGCTTGTTGCTCTGGAGTTAATTTATCTGTGTTCATCCAAATAGATCCGCTATATTGATAATTATTCCAAACGTCTTTCAAGTTTGTCGCAACACAATTATTAATATTAACTATGTTATTATAATTTTTAGGTTCTTTTTGACTAGTATTCATGAAGTTGTTACTATTACTCCCTTTCACTCTTGGGACCCCATATTGAAATAAAATATAGGCTTCACTTGCTGTCGTTGGAGCAGAGCCATTCCATTGAATTCCATCAATAGTAGAAACACTTCCTTTTTTAAATAATAATGTTTCAGTATCTGTACTTGCTGTTCCTTTTGACCAATCGAATGCAGGAGCTAAACTTTGATGTTCAAAAGTTGCCCAAATAAATTCAGGATGATTTTTTACAATACCTACAACATGAACTCCTAAAAGCGCAACTGTAGTTTTGGTAGTTCCAATATTAGCTTCTGTTGTATAATACTTATCTAATTCGTCAGAAGGGATAATATCTGTAGAAACCCATGATGTTTTTACTTCTAAAGATCCTACAGGAAATGTTTGCGTATTATCATGCGGTAAAGTTCCATCTAGGATTTGTGTTTTATATTTTTCAGCAGCAGCTTCTAAGGTATTGTTTACATAAATTCCATAATAAATAGTTGCTGATGCTCCATTTTGTGTATCAAAGTTTGGATTCGTCTTTAAGATAGCGTCTGTACTTGCTTGTTCATCAGCAGTCAAAACTAATGATACATCACTAGGTACTGTAACAGGTGTCATTTGCGCATCTACTTGTTTAAGCTCTCTAAGAAATAAAGGAGTTTGATTAGCATCAGGTTGTGTTACCCATAAAAATTTTTGCCAAGACCATTGGTGAAATATACAGTTGGTTGTAGAGCTAGTATCAAATGGACTTCCGTCTCCTTCAGCTGGTGCTGGAGTTTGCGTATGCGGAAACCAATCTGATTCACATTCGCATGGAGTAGTTTCACTAGCATCAGCTAACTCGTACGTAGTTTGCGCTTCGGCTGCAGTTGATGATGTTTCGGTGTTTTCATTTTGTTTTTCTTTCTTTTTTTCTTCACAAGAGTGAAAGAATAAAATAGCTACACATAATAGCATAGCGGTTTTTAATAAGGTTGAGGTTTTCATTTCTTTAATTGTTAATATGGTTAGGTTTGTTGTTTGGTGTAATTTATAATTCAAAAATCAATAAAAAAGTAGTGGTATACTAGCGTATAAATACTTGATTTAACCTAAAAATCTATATTACATTACAAAAAGATAGTAAAATTCTGCTAAAGAGGCCGTGATGCATAAAACGTTTTTAAATCATAAAGGTTTGATTTATAGCTAAAAACGTGCTTTTATTCTTTTTCAGTTTTTGTAACTGCATCTAAAAGTTTCAAAATAGTTGGCATGCGATGTTCGCCATGTAGAAGGTTTATCTTTTCCAAAACATTTTCTTTATCAATACCAATACAAGAAACAAATAATGGTTTTTCACTTGATCCACGTAAAACGGGTGTAGAAACGTTTTTAGTATTAATAAATGATTTTTTTGCAACGCCAATGATTGGAACTTTTTTATCAAGCGCTTCCCACAAATAAGCTCCCAAACCATATTTTTTATTGTCATGCACAAACACATGTCCATCAACAATAATAGCTTCTGTTGTTTCCAGATCAACTTGTTCCAAAACTTTTAAAATACAAGGAAGTTCTCGTTTATAGAATTCACCAGGAACATACGGCGCAACGTCATCAATTGTTGCGGTATATACTTTTTTAGGAATAGCATCTTCCCATTGAAAAGCCACACAAACGGCTTTTGCGTAGGTTTCTTTATAATGAATATCTGTGGCTATAATCATAAGATAAAACTAATAAATAAAAACAAAACCGCCAATATAAGCTATTGACGGTTTTGGTATACTAATTTGTATTTTGAAACTACTTTCTTGGATAGCGTAAATCTTTCGCTTTAATCTCGTAATCAAATGCTTTGTTTCCATCAGAATCATAAATGTTCAATAATAAAACACGATCTCTTCGTTTCCCAGAAACTTCAATAATACCAAAATTACGGTTGTAAAATGTTTTGTTTTTTACTTGTAAAGTATTGCCTTCATCTCTTGCAGAGTGGGTTCCTGCAGTTAAAGGAGAACACGTAATATCAATTAATGGATATGCGTCTTTGCGTTCTAAACGTGAAATTTCTGTATGATGTCTGTCACCACTTATAAAAATAACACCTTCTATTTTGGCATCGTGTAAACGCTTGAACAACTCGGCACGTTCAGTTGGATAGGTTATATAATTTTCAAACTTAGCTACATCACTTACAACCTGTCCACCATTAATAATTATTTTAAAAGTGGCTCTACTTTTGGTTAATGCATCGACTAACCAATCAAGTTGTTGTTTTCCTAAATAGGCTTTATCTTGATTTGGATCTCTATTTGGCGCTCTATGATAACGATCGTCTAGCATGAAAAACTCAATATCATTCCATGAAAAATGTTGTGTAACACCACCATTTCCAGCAGCGTTTGTATTTAGATTTCCCCAATAATCATTGAAAGTTTTTTCGGTTATTCTTTTATTCACATAACTACGATCTGCATCATTTGGACCAAAATCATGATCATCCCAAGTTGCATAATGATGTACACTTCCTAGTAAAGCTTGAAGTTCTGGTGTAGCGCGTGTGTGTCTATACCGATGACGAATTCCTCTATCTGTCATAAAATCAGGCGTTCGTAAATACATATTATCTCCAACCCATAACATTAAATCTGGATTTTTGGCTAAAATAGAATTGAAAATTTGATACTTTCCCCCATATGGTTTTGGACGATCATCTTTTGTTTCATTAATAAAACTACAGGAACCAAGTGCAATTTTAAAATCCGGTGGATCTGTTCTAAATTGCCATAAAGTCTGTGTTTGAAACTCTAATTTATAATCTCGAGCTACATATACATCATTGATATATAATTTATATGTATATGTTTTTCCATATTCAACATCACTAGGAGTTAACTTTGCAATTAAATCACCTTCAAGGGTTGTTTGTACAGAATTAGTGAACTTTTCATTTTCTCCAGTGGTAAAATAACCAATTCTTACAACTGCAGGTTGTGTAGTTTGAACCCAAATGAGCGCTTCTCTAAAATCTGAATATCCAACCATAGGACCTGATTTTAATAATGAATCTTGTGCAAAACTTACAAAAGAACATACTACAAACAAACACGACAATACTATATTTTTTATCATATAAAATAAATTAAAGTGCAAATTTCAACATAAAAAAGTACTTTCATGTGAAATCTAGGTTATAAATTATAAACAATCTATTCAAAATTATCTCTATTTTAGAAGACAAGGATTAAAAAAATAAATCAATGGAGCCATTACTTTTTTATCAACAGCGAAAGCATACTATACGACAAATTTTCATTGCAATAGCGGTGCTATTCGTATCGGGAAGCATGATGTTCTTTCTTCCAGGAATTCTATGTTACGTTTTTTTTGGATTTTTATTTTTCTTGGGTACTTACGGATTGCTTCGTTTAGCATTACGCAAACCAACCGTTACTGTTACTGATGAAGGAATAAAAAGTAGTGGAAATGGTATGGGATTTATCCCTTGGGAATTCATCACAGGTTTTGAAATTAAAGAAGGCATAAATTTTACTGCAATCGTCATTATGATAACACATCAAGAGCGCTTCTTTGAAGATAAAACGAGTATTGTTACAAAAATAATGCGTGTTAATGTAAAACGATTTGGAACACCAATAGTACTTTCTGAGTCACTATTTCATATTCCGTTAGAAAAAGTAAAGACACATTTAGAAGATTTTTATGGATATAAAAACCCGTACTAACTTTATTTTAAAATACTGATTGTTAATAGTTAACGATGTGTGATTGTAATATTTAACATAAATTCTCAAAAAACAAAATCTTAAAATTAGCATTAGAAAAAAAATCTCTAGCTTAACATCAAATGAGTTAACAGTAGGAACAAGAACATCAACTTATGCTCAGTGTTTTGTTCATTACAAGGTGAATGTGAAACTACAGGAGTGGTACCAACAGATGCTGCTGCTGCTGTATGTAAATGTCTATAAAAGCTAGATACATAAAATTTGAAAAGTGAACTTCGGGTCACTTTTTTTATGCAGTATTATTTCTAAAAAATGCTTTAATACCTTCTCCAAGTAAAAGTTCTTACACTTCCTCAAAAAGAATGTATTCACTCAAATTTCATTATTTCATTTAGTTATGATGTTTTTATTGTTTTCAGTTTAAAAAACGTCATTTTATCTGTAAGTGTTCTCATTCAGTATACGGTATAAAAAAAGGTTTTCTTCCAAAAAGCACCTTTTTAAAAAAGGTAAAAACACCGTGTCATAAAAAGGAATTCCACACACGTTTCTCCATCGTCAGCGATATAATTTTACAAAATCATTTTAATAAAATTCATACCACATGGAAAACACAGTAATTATCAATTCTATTGGAAATGCAACTCCTGGCGCATCCAAAGTACTATCGGATGCTTTAAAAATTCCACAAGATTACATCTTAAAACTATTGTACAACGCTCCTTCAGTATTATTTCAAAAAGTAGATGAAGACACCGCGCAAAAAGCAGAAGATACGCTTACAAAACTAGGCTTGGATGTTTCAATTTGCACAGCAGAAGATGAGATTGATTTAAAGACAGAATTAATCGATATCAGCGTGAGTTTAAATAACGTTTTACTTTTACCAAAAGTAACGGAACAACTCTCGGAATTTTTAGGTTGCAAACAATCTGAAGTACTAACTTTAATGCTAAACGAGCCAAGTATTGTACTTGGAAATGTATCTGTAGCTACAGCAAAAGCACTTCAAAAACGTACCGATGCAAATGTGCATTTTTCAAATCCTCGAAAAGATGTGTATACAATACTGATTAGCAAAGAAGCTGAAAATACACAGTTGCGAAGTATTGAAAAAGTATTAAAAACAAGAGCTTATGAAACAGCAGATGCGTATGTAATTGAAGATATTTCTTATGATAATTCTCAATTATTATGGAGACAATACCAGTCTAACAAAGCAATAAAACTAATAAATCAAAGTCATCAATTGGTCACAGTAATGTTGCAAGATTTTGATGTTACTAACGAAGCACATGCAAACTTTTTAGTTGAAAAAGTAGGAATGCCAAGAGAAATTTTAGAAGATGTACATGTAGCGCTTCCAATTGTATTATTTGAAAGTTTAAATAGAAAAGATGCAGAAGCTTTACTCGCAGACTGCGCTTCAATTGAATTAACAACTACTCTCGAAAAAGATTTCAACTTCAAGAAAAAACTACAGGTTTCAGCCATTGAAGATTTTGAAAAAGTCACTAAAATCTTAGGACAATTTATTGTCGAAAAAAACCTCCCAAAAGCAAAAACTACCAATTGGACAAGTAAAGACGAAGTACCACCGCTCATCGCTAGATATCTCTTAGCGCAATTAGAACAAGTAACGTGTAACCCTGAAATCATTAACTAGTATGGAAGTAAATATGTTACACTACAGAATTGCAGAACGTGGAAAAATGCACGCTATTGACAAAAATCATAAAGAAGCATTACGTCATTACAAAGAAGCAATGAAACTTGCTCAACAAGGAGAAGACAGCGAATTGTTTTACCAACATTACAGTCAATGTGTAATGGAATCCTTAGAACTTTCAGGAGCATATGATCAAGTAATTTCATTCTGTGAAAATTACAGATCATTTCTCCAAGAAAAAGAACAAGATGTATTGGTACGAAAACACAATGCTTTTGTGAGCGAACGCCAAGCAATACAACATGTACTCAAAGAAGAACAAGAGGAAGCAAAAGAATTATTGCAAGAAATTCAAAAAGATTTAGGAAAAGGGAAACAGCCAATTACCGACGAGCTTTTAGGCTGGTTGCAAAGAGGATATAAAGTCAGTAGAGATCAATTAACACGCTTACAGAAAAAACATAATTATTTCATTGTGAGAAAAGAATCAGTGAATCCAAAAATTGCCATGGATTTACCTGAGGGCGTTTCTCCTTTCTAACTCTTAAAAACAGAAACAAAAAATGGCAGACATTAAAACATTTGATCAAGGATCAAAAATACTGCAAAACGTAGACGTGAGTAGTATGGTAACAGCGCTTGCTCTAGGAATAGCAGAAGCACAAGAGCGACTCGACACGAATTCCGTATCGCAGCTCATTCGGCTTTCCGAAAGTAAAGTAGCCGGAAGATCATTATTAGAACTAGGATTTCAACCTGCATTTTATGCCTTTGATTATGCTGATATTTCAGCGTCCATTAGCTTAAAAATGGGCGTCAAAGAAGAAGTAGAAGTTGACTTTAGTTTAGCAGTTGATTACAAAAACAACAAAACTTTTGACCAAAACTTTTTTGATCACTTAAAAGAAAACAAAAGCAATTCTTTAAGTAAGTATTCCAAAACGCAAAAAGACATTTCGTTAGAAGCAAAAACATCTGAAACCATCAGTATTAACAAAAAAACGTTTAAGGTTCACAAAGAAGAAGGTTCGTATTCTAAAATAGAAAAAACGAAAGAGCAAATGCGTGATGAAACGAATGAATTGCGTGTAGAAAGTGTAGTCAAAGACGAAAGAAAACTTGAAAACATTAAAACCACACAAGTATACATCGCAAAAGAAGGCGGATATGTAGTCATTAGAGAACCATATATTCATACAGATGTAGAAGGTTTGCTAAAATTAGATGCTACGTACGCATCAACTGCACAAATTACACTAAAAACTCCAAGTAGTCCAACTAATGATTTTAACAAAGAAAACGATTTTACGAAAACGTTAAGTAATGCTAGAGCTAAAAATGGCGGAACTGTAGTTGGAATCAATTCGCAGGGAATTCACAGAGTTGCTGGACTAAAAGTATTTGAATTCTACTTTGGTTGGGATAAATTTGATATTGATTATGCCTATTCCACAGGAGTAAAATCAGATGCAACGAATCAAGACGACATGATCGCTTTAGCAATGTTGCTCAAAAGAGATACTTCATTAAATGTAACGGTAAAAGGATTTACTGATGGCAGTGGAAGTTCAAGCCAAGCAAATGCGGATTACAACCAAAAACTTGGACAAAAAAGGGCGGATGCATTTAGAAGTGAATTAAGCAAAATAGCAGGTGTAGCATTTACAAATACACGTGTAAAAACCGAAACAGAAGGTGAGTTTTTAGCAAATGGAAGTACTACAAAAGATGAGACTATTCGTAAAATTACGGTTGAATTCCCAGCTAGTGCTTCAGATTATATTCTTTTCAACGGAGGACTTATCGGAGTTTCGGCAAGCCCTAAAATAACAAATGCAAACCCTAATCCGCCAGATTACTTTGTATA
Organism: uncultured Kordia sp.; assembly: GCF_947496985.1. Taxonomy (GTDB): domain Bacteria; phylum Bacteroidota; class Bacteroidia; order Flavobacteriales; family Flavobacteriaceae; genus Kordia. The sequence continues at coordinate 126,399 of NZ_CANMEZ010000011.1, read as the reverse complement.
CGTAGAAGCTGATAACACACCTGCGGCGGGAGATATTGAAATTGTTTTCACTTATGGTGATGAGGAATATATATTACGTGAGGCTTCTATAAATGAATTAACTTCTTTAGTAAATAGTAAATTCAAGGAATTATTCATTGAAAAAGTAAACGAAACATATTACTTATTACATGAAGAAACAAAAGTTAATTACTTCATTCATTCTAAAGAAAATAAAGAAGTAAATGTAAAGGTGAATGATGAGTCTTCTACCGAAATGGACAAAGAATCAACAGATATTTATGTTGGTGAAACACAAAATGACCTTTCCAAGCTAAAACAATCTTCTCAAGATTTTAAAGGCGATCGATCGGTAGCAATTAGTGGTTCATTAGATGTACGATATGCGCGTCAGTTTAACATGTCTGTAGAAGGAAACGCTTCAGTGTCAGCTAGAATGATTTCTGTACCGCCACCAACAGCATTAGAAAACTACATTCAGTCTTTGACAAATAATACTACAACTTCAAACTAATTATTGATGAGTACAACGCCTAAAGTAATACAACAAATTACCAATGCTCCATTGCCGATGATGTTGGAAAAGCTCGGAATGTCAATTGCGAATGCGCAATCGGCGTTAGATGCAAATTCTATTCGGTTAGCAAATGAATTGGCTGCGGTAAAAATTAATATAGGCGATGAAGAATATAATTTATTAAGCCTTGGTTTTGCACCAACATTTTATGCTTTTACAGAAGCTTCTGTAGAAATGAAAATGGAATTTTCTATGGCTGAATCTGAAAGCTACGGAGGCGCATTAGGATTCAGCTTTGGAAAAGGCAGTAGCTCAGGTAGCAACATAAGTGGAAGCAATAGCAACACTTCGAGTAATACTTCGGGCAGTACTACAAGTGCTATTAGTACGAGTAAAGATTCCAAATCTACACAAATGTTTGGAGTTTCTATATCAGCACATTATGCACGTAAATATTCAACATCGGCAGAAGGCTCATCATCAATTGCGGCAAAAATAGTGTCTTTGCCAGCACCTGATATTTATTTTGAAATATTAAAATCAACCATAGAAAAATAAGATTAACAAATTAAACAAAAACAAAAAATATGTTTCATAAAAATCCAGAAATAGGACAGGAATTACTAAATGTACCTATGGGAAAAATGATTGAGAGTATGGCAACATCTATTGCCAATGCACAAATGGCGTTAGACTCTAACTCAATCGAAGTAGCAGAAATGATGGGCGGATTAAGTCCTGTCAAATCAGAAATTAACGGTAAAGAATTTATCAACTTCAAAGACAGTCGTGTATTTTTCGGAAAGGAAAAATTACAATTATCAGATGCTGTCGAATTATACAATTCAAACACGGATCAAGCGTATAGAGCATCTATTGAATCTAAACTTCAAGATGGAGAAACAGAGCCAGCTTTTGATAGACCAATTGTAAAAGTTACTGGGGCACCAAGTGATGCAAATACAAAGTTTACACCTGATAATGAAAAAAATGCGGGTGTATATTATAGACATGTAACCTCAGGGCAATCTCCAACTACTACGTTTTATAAATATGATTCAGAAAATAGTGCATATGTAAGGTTAGATGATACTCCGGGAAAGGAAATACCAGAAACAATTGCTGGGAAAAAAATGTTAGTGCCAGGTACCACTGAAAGAACAATATTTCTTCCTCAACGTCTATCAATGCTAGAACTTGGTTTTGCTCCAACTTTTTATCAATTTGTAGATACGATCATAAAAGTGGCAATTACGATCAAGTTTACAAGAGAGGGTTCATCTTCTCATGAATACAAGCGAAATACTAAAAGCACGGATAGAAGTATTGGTTTTAGTTGGAGACGAGGTTTAAAAGCCAATAATACAGTAACCACTTCACAGGTGAATGCTAATTTTTCTCAGAAATATAGTTATTCAGCAGAAGGATCGAGTTTGTTACAAACGAAGCTTGTTCCAATTCCGCCACCAGCAGCGTTGGAAGAACGTATTCAGCAACAAATGGAAATTGCTAGAGAAGAAGCTGAAAACTAGTATCCATGGGTAGAATCACCAGAGAAATACAAAACGCACCCTTACCAGAGATGATCCAATCTCTGGGTGTAGGGATCGCGAAAGCGCAACAGGCTTTGGACAGAGTTTCAATGGACTTGGCAAAAGAACTCGTAAATACCAAAGTAGAAATGGGCGGTGAAGAATATAGCTTACTATCATTAGGCTTTACACCAACCTTTTACCAATTTGTAGATACATTTTTTGAATGTAAAATGTCTGTTTCCATGATGGAATCTAAAGAATTTGGAGCTTCCGTTTCGGTAAGTGCAGGATTTAATGTAGGCTTTGCAGCCGTAAGTGCTTCCGTTTCGGCAAGCTATTCACAAAAATATCAGTACTCCGCAGAAGCAAGTTCATTAGTTAGAACCAAACTAGTAACCGTTCCAAATCCACCAGTTTTTGAACAACGTTTACAGGCAATGATTCAAAACGAATTGGAAAGTAAAAGACAAGCAACAACTTCAAATCAATAAAAGATGGCTAAACATTGGAAAAGCTTTGTTAAAAAAGAAGAAACTCCGAAAAAGGAAGATAAGGAACTAGAAGATATTGGTTCGTTACTTTCTCAGGAAAGAAAATCATCTGACAAGTCTTTAGAAGATGTAGCCGAATTTAATTCGAGTTTGAAGTCATTGATTGAAGAGCAAAAACAGCTTGAAGATCAAATGGCAGAACTGACAGGGAAAAGGACAGCATCAAATACTGATAAAAGGTATGAGAATGATATAAAAACGATTGATCAGAAGAAAAAAGAAGAAAAAGCAGCCGCAGCAAAGCGACAAAAACGAAAGGAAAATCATCGAAAAAAACAAGATGAACGTTGGGACGTAACACCTTCTTTTACGCAAAAAAAGAAAAAAAAATCAACAGTTCCTTCTATTGCTGAACAAAGGAAAAAAGCAAAACCTAACACAGAATTATTACATAAGAAGAAAACGCAAAATCTTGTTGTAACGCTTCCGAAACTTCCGAAAACTCAAAAAAAAGTTCAACAACCAAATCGAGTTGCCAAGAAAAAAAATCAACCGACAACGATTATTGAATATGGTGAAAAGATTCAAAAAGCAGCTAAAAGTATAGACGATTTTATACAAAAACCAAAAAAATCAACCCAAAAGGAAAAAAAGCAAAACCCAAAAAGGCAAGAAAAAACAGGTTTACAAACAATCGCTAAACGCAAAGTTACTGATGTAATTGGCGCACAACAAAAACGCAAGAAAGAGGTTGCTAAAGTAGTTACAAAAAGCAAAGAAAAATTACATGATTTTGTGACGAATACAACAAAGTCAAAGCCGATTGCAACTGTACAACCCGTCGTTAAAAAAGCTTCAGAACACCTTGAAAATTTTCAAAAAGTTACCAAAAAAGCAAAAAAAGCAAACCATACGTTTCAGACCATTCAGAAAACTGGAAATGATGTTCAAACTGGAATTGAAAAACTAAACTCCGTAGTTGCTTCTCCTGAATTAAAATCATTGAGTAAAAAACTAACCAAAGGAACTGAAATTGTCAATAAAGTTGGTAACAAAATAAAAAAAGTTGATAAAGTATTTAATACTGCCAATAAGCATTTGGAAAAAACACAAGCAGTAACGAGTCTATTTCAGAAAAAACTCAAAGCAGTCGATTTTATCAGCATAAAAGATGCCAAAACGAAAGATGCTTTCGATTTTGATTTTATTCAAAAACAACAAACAAAAAAAGAAGAAACAACAAACTTTAATGTTGCCAACAAGAAGTTAAATGTTGCAATCAATGCGATCAAAACCATTAAAAATATCAAAAAGGGTATTGGGATTTTGAATGAAGCAAAGAATAAAAAAGACAGTTTCTCATTTTAAAAATATACACAATGAGCACAGCAAATAACGCATTAACGCTAAAGCAAATCCTATTGGGAATTTCCGATAGTTTGAATGAAGCACAAAATCATCTCAGGAATGTAAAACCTTATGATGAATTTGGAAGACCAAACACATTATATACCTTACCATATTTGGATTTTAACTTGCAAGTAGAAGCCGAATTTGAAAAAGAAATAAGTTCAGAAATACAGACTTCTCAAAGTCCAGAATCGCTTCCGTATGCACGTTCATATCAAAAAGGATATGAAAGAGCTTTAGCCTTTAAACCAGTTGCAAACACCACAACGGATACGAAAGAAACAAACAAAGTAACGAGTACAATTTCTGGGCGATTCATTGCAGTGGTTCCTAATGAAGGTTTACCACAAATGATTATCAATGCAACGCCAAAAGCAACATCAAATATTCACATTTATGATATAGATGTTGAGGTATTTAACGCTGCCGGCGAAAAAATATCGGATGCGTTGGTTGAATTCAATTACAATCAAACAAAGACAGAGTTGCTAAATCCGAGCGCAACATTAAATCATGGCACATCATTTTTAGGCACAAGCGAAATTCGCACAGATTCAGATGGAAAAGCAACAATACAAGTGCAAGTTGATGGTGTTGACTTTGCAAACGGAAACATTCTTATTATAGAAGTAAATGTTGGAAATGTACTCACTAAAATCTCAATTCAAAAATAAGTCATGGCAGTAAGTATAAAATATATTCAATTCGGACATTCGCTACTTGATGCGTCAAACACGGCAGTGAAGAATGTATCCGTAATTGTACAGTTTTACAATGTAAATGTAAAATCGTGGATGTCATTGACAGATTCATTGACATTAACAAAAGGAAAATTAGCGCATCAATTGACAATTCCATCTAGAATTTCTACAAAAGATCAGACTATTCGTATTGTACGTGAAGTTTTAAAATCTGGAGGAACACCTTCATTCAGAATTATCAAAGACAGTAAAGAAAGTCGAATTCCAGAAGTCATTGCATCTAACTTTAAAACAACAATTTCAGGAGAAGACAAACTTGTAATTGATTTTGGTAAAAGTTGGTTGCTCAAAAAAGAGTCATATGTAACGAAAGAAGATCATGTAGTGATTGCTTCAGAAGTTCCAATGTTTGAATTGGCAAATTCAATTAAAGAAATAGCGGCACAAAAAGACGAAGCAACAGCACAAATTGCAGGTTTGAATACTACAATTGCGTCATTGTCTAATGATCGTGAAACATTGAGTAATGAACTTGCAACTGTAAGAAATGATATTACGATTAGAGATCAAGAAGTTTCAAGTTTGAATGCGAACATGCAAACATTACAGGCTAATTTAGCTAATGAAAAACTACAGATAGAAACGCTTCAGGCAAACCAAACTACTTTAGAAACACAATTGGCAGCACAACGCGAGCAAATTGAAGCAATGGAAGCAGTAAATGTAAATGGAAGTAATTTTGAAGTTTTATATAACGATTTACAGCAAGAAGTTGTCAGTATCAATATAGATAAAAACAGCTTGCAACAGCAAGTCGTAGATATTACCATAGAGCGAGACAATTTAAACCAAGAAAAGACAGCGTTTCTAACAAGTATTTCTCAGTTACAAAATGAAGTAAAGCAAGAAAAAGCATTGGTAACCGTAAAAAACAAAGAATTACAAAACAAAGAATTACTCATTAAAACGTTAAAGAAAGATAAAGAAGTTTTGCAACGAGAATTGGAGGAAGTAAAAGATTTTACAGTAACTGCTCATCCTAATAAATTATCGGCGAGTAAAGTCTACGGAAGTATTGTAAAAGATGTGATAAAAGCAGATGAAGAGTTGGGCAATTCAAAATATAAACTAGCCAATGTGTCTTTAAATTTGAAAACTACTGTTGAAAAAGGTCCGGAAGGAACTGTGTTTGGTTTGTTAGATTATGAATCCGCCAAAGATGTGAATAGTGCGGCCATTAGTGATATTAGTATTGATATTGTGCCAACAGCTACAACAACGATAAATGAAGGTCAAAAAATGCCAAATATTCTTGGATTAACAGAAACTGCCGTTAGAAAAGTATTAACGAATAACGGATTAAAACTAGATGCAATTTATCATTCTACAAAAGACACGAATCTGATTGCTGGACAGTCATTTAAACAATCGCCAGCACCAAAAGAAAGAGTGGAAGAAGGACAAGAAGTAATAGTAATTTTTGCAAAACCAATAAACTAAAAAAGATATGTCAAGCAATTCATATGATTATGTAAAAGATGCCTTTGCGGCGCCACTAGGAGATTTTATTGCTTCTATAGGAGAAGGCGTTGGAGAAGCGCAAGCAGCACTTGACGAAGGTTCGTTAAGACAAACATTAGAAATATATAATAGTGATCCGAATAAAGGTTCTGAAACCTTAAAAATGCTACGAGAAGTAGGGTATCAACCTACATTTTATACCATTCCGAAAACAACAGCAAAAGCAAAAATTTCATTGTCAATTTCGCAACAAAGCACAGGAAGTACTATTCAAAACGGGAGAGCATTTCGACCAAAAATGTATGCTACACCTGTAAATGCATCAAACACAAATAAATACAATTTAGGATTAAATGCTACGGCAGAAATACAATTTGATATTGTTCCTGTGCCACCGACAGATGCACAAATTATTCGTTTTTTACCGAATCTTATCTATAAAAATGATACAGATAAAAGAACGTTTGCAGAAATAAAAACACTACTAACAGAATATGGTTTAGGATACACATTTGGTGATTCTGTAGATGAAGAAACCATCACGGACGAATCAACCTTTACCAGTCAGTTTCCAGCATTTGATAAGGACAAACCGCGTCTTATCCGTGCGGATGATGTAATTATTTTGGAGTAATTACATATTTATTAAAATGATTAGTTATGTAAAAACCCTAGCCGTTTGTGTTAGGGTTTTTATGTGTTTTTTATATTATTGAAATGGACTTTTAAGAAAAACTAGGTCAAAAAGATAAGATATACTGTTACTAATACTTTACTATTTGTTTTCCAGTATAGAATTTCATAAAATAGATTCCTGGTCTTAATTCTTTTAGATTGAAATCTACTTCAAGTTTATCAGTAAATTTTTTTTGTCTGAAAAACATATCCTTACATATTTAAATTTCTATTTTTCCAGATTTATTGCAACTATGTTGACTCAACAGAAAAACAGGAATAAGTAATAGTATGTTAAGTATTATTTATTTTAAAAATGTTATTAAAAAATAATGACTGGAATTTCTTCCAGCCATCATTTATTTGAATTCGAATGTTTAATTAACTATTAGCATTACAAAAACAACCTGTATGTTTCATTGATCTACATTGAATAGGATTGTTTGTTTCACAATATGCCCAGTAAGAAGTCCAAGTGTTTGGTCTATGACCTCCAGTATTCTCTTTTGATTGAATATTAGAAATAGAGTTCTTGTTTAGTTTTAAACTTTTTAAATTTTGTTTTTTCATAATGTATGATTTTTATAATATTGAGATAAGAAAGCGAACCTAAGTTCGATTTCTTATACCTGAATAACTTCTAATAGTTAGCAAATAGGAACTGTATTCGTATTTACTTGGTTTGTTACACATCCAACTGCTGTAACTGGAATACACTCAGCTGATTTTGGCACTTCACAAATGCGTGGATTTCTGCTATCGCAACATTCAGTATTATTAATCCATGTGAATCTTCCTCCTGAAATAGTTGTTACTTCTAAGCTTGAAATAGAGTTTTTGTTTAATTTCAAATTTTTCAAATTTTGTTTTTTCATAATTTGTGGTTTTAATTTAAATGTTAATATATATGTGATATAGCTATACTCGTTTTGTTTTAATAATCCATTTTTCGTAATTCTCCGTTGCGTGTATAGTAAAAGCGAAATGTAGTACCGCCATTTTCTGGTTTTAAGTTTATGGAGTATTCCGTTTTAGAAATGTCACCGTTTTTAGGGAAAATGATTGACGCTATAGATAGCGTTGGATTATCAAGATTTTTCTCTTCCTGAAGTTGTTTTTTAGATTGTTCAATTAAAGCACCTAACTTGCTTAAGTTTATTTGATAATTTAACTGAAACATAAAATCAGCAGCTTTTGTTCCTTCTGGTACTTCAAGTGTAACTTCAGCGTTTTGTTTCCATGTTCCTTGTGCTTGATTCCATTCGCCCATTTTTAAAGATTCAGGGTTATCTGTAACCGTCAATGAGATTATATTTCCTATGGATGCATCATGTATAATAGACAAGTTTGTGAAATAGGCATTGTCTCCAAATTGCTTTTTAATGTCTTTTTCAATGTTAAAAAAACCACTTTCAGTTGCTGGTTGTTTTGCAGAATTCTCTCCACAAGAAATTAAAGTGAAGATTGAAATAATAGTTAGTAGTTGTAGTGTAATTCTTTTCATGTATTTTATCTCTGTGTAAAGCATTTTTATTGTTGTTTGTAATGCTAATCATGAGATAAAAGTATAGAGCATTTAACTATTAAAAAATAGCAAATCCATTTCTGAATACGTTCAAGTTATATGTGTTGTGTTTAGATTGATAAGCGTAAAGAAGAAAAAATAAAGGAATCTGTATTATCCTTTATTCCAAGAGAAAAGACGTGTTATGAAGTTGTCTTTTTTACGAGAAGAAACGGGGATTTTCTTTCCATTTTTTAAGTGAATCGTTCCTGATTTATCATATTTTTCAATAAATTTCAGATTAACGATAAATGATTGATGTGGTCTTGTAAACGAGTGTTTAGTCAATTGTTCTTCAAATTCCTTTATTGATTTCGAAGCAAGATGTTTTTTACCATTGTTTAAATAAAAAGTAGTATACCCTTTATCAGATTCACAATACATTAAATCTTTTAAATCAATGACATGAAACGAATCTTGAAGTGATAAAATTAGCGTATTTCCATCATTATCTAACACTTTTTTTGCAGTCTTTATTTGTTGTTTTTGTGTGTCAACAGACAATTTGCTTACCTTTTTTAAAGCTATTTTGAGTTCTTCAACATCTACAGGTTTTAAAAGATAATCTACAGCGCCAATTTTTAGTGCTTGCAATGCATATTCTTCATAAGCTGTAATAAAGATAACTTTAAAGTTGAGGTGTTCGGTTTTGTCTAAAAAATCAAAACCTGTCCCGTCAGTCAGATTGATATCTAAAAAAATTAAATCGGGCTTACAAGCATTGGAAACCACAACGGCTTCTTGTACAGATTCGCATTCGCCAATAACCATAATTTCGGCATCTATAGAAGCTAATATATGTACCAATGCTTTACGAATATGCTCTTTGTCTTCTACAATTATTGCTTTCATGCTATTAAATCTGTTTTATATGGAATGACTAAAGTAACCAATGTTCCTTGTTCTCCAAAAGTTACTCTATTTTTTATACTAAGATTTCCTTGTACTTTAAAATCTTTGGACAATACTTTTAAACGCTCTTCCGTAATTTTGGTAGCTAACGAGTTTTTATTTCGTTGATTTTTTTGTTTTTCTAAATTGATGCCAATTCCGTTATCTACAATCGTGCACGTTAGTTTTTTAGCTTCAAACGTAAGTGTTACCTCAATTTGTTTATTCTCTTTTTGGTTTGGAAATGCATGTTCTACTGCATTTTCTATAAAAGGTTGCATTAACATTGGTGGAATTTTCAATGCAGTCGTATCTATTTCTGAAGTTACTTTAAGATCGTATTTATAGGGAGGATTTACATCTAAATTTTGAAGTGCCATATATTCATTAATCGCCGTGAGTTCATCAGCAAGTGAAACTACTTTATGTCTTGAATTTTCTAAAATAGTTCGTAAAAGTTTTGAAAATTTAGACAAATAAGAAATAGAGCTTTTTTCTTCTTTATTTAAAATCATGCCTTGTAATACAGAAAGCGAGTTAAAAATAAAATGAGGTGTCATTTGCGAGCGTAGTAATTTTTGTTCGACAATAACATTTTGTGTTTTCGCTTTTTCGCTTTTTAATTTTAAAAAGAAAATAATTGTTCCCATAAGTAAAGCAACGACTAAAAATACAATGATCCCAAGTAGTAAATTTTGTTGTGATTCCCTTAAATCTTGAGTCGTGGTTTGTACTGTTTTTTTAAGTTCTAGTTCTGTGATTTTTGCAGAATCTAATTTTTGTTTGTATTTGTAGTCATATTCTAATTGTGTTACTTTTTCAATGTTATCTTTATTAAAAAGGCTGTCATTTATTTTTTTGTGAATTTTATAATCTGCCAATGCTTCTTTATAGCGTCCTGTTGCTTCATAAGCTTTAGATAGTGTGATACTGACATCTTTTTGTTGCTTTAAGATATCTAATAAATGAGCAATCATTTGTCCTTTATGACCATATTCTATCGCTTTATCATACTTTTTTAACATAAGATATGCTTCCGCAAGACTTACATATGAATACCCTTCTTTCTTTTGATCTCCAAGTGATAAGCTTAATTCAAGACATAATTTATATTTCTCCAAGGCTTTTTTAGGTTGATTTTTTGATATATATATACCTCCAATATGATTATATACATTCATGAGCCCAGCTTTATTATCAATAGCTTCATATATAGGAATAACTTCATCAAAATATTCTAATGCTTTGTCATATTTTTTCTTACCTATAAGTATAGCTCCTATGCCAGCTAAATTTCTAGCAATGCCTAGTTTATCCTGTAACTCTCTATTTAACTTTAAAGATTCTTCAAGATAGGGTAGTGCCTTATCAAACTCTTCTCTTTCTCCATAAGTAAGACCAATATTATTAGTTAAAGAAGCAACTTCTTTTTTATTCTCTTCTTTTCTATAGATGTCTAAACTTTTATGGAAACACTTTAATGCCTCTAATGTTCTGCCTTGATTTCCATAAATTACAGCTAAGTTATTTTGGTATGATAATGTATAACTTACATAACCTCCTTTTTCACTTGAAATAATAGCTTTTTTATAATATGCAATAGCTTGGTTAAAATTACCTCTAGCATAAGCAATATTTCCCATGTTAGCCATTAATACACTTTTGTTTTTTAGGTTTCCTCTTTTTTCATTTATAAAGTATGCTTCTTTGTAGTATGCTAATGCTTTTTCAAGATTATTTTTATATGCAGCAATAGAACCCAATTCATTGTATGCTGAGTAAATTCCATAGTTATTGTCAATACTTTTAAATAAATTAAGTGCTTGTAGCGCATCATTTTCAGCTTCATCATACTCAGCTTTAGTTATATGCATAAAACTCAATACCAAAAAACTTCTTGCTTCACCTCTTATAAAACCTAATTCTTTGGCTAGTTTGTTCGCTTCCTGTACTGTAACTTCAGCTTTATTAATATCATTACTTTTGTATTTAAAGGCTAACTTATTTAATAGATTTACCTTTGTAGAATCATTTTTTTTGTGATTATGTAGTATCGTTTCTAGACTATCAATTACTCTACTTTGAGCAGAGGTATTTATCGCAAAAAGCATTGAAATGAGTAAGAAAAAGACTTTTGTGTAGAGATATTTCATTAGTTGTGATTTACTTAGATCAACTTTTCATTATTCTTTTATTCTATAAGGAATAACTAAAGTAATCAATGTTCCTTTTTCTCCAATAGTAGCTCTATTTTGTATGCTAAGACTTCCTTGTGCTTTAAAATCTTTAGACAATACTTTTAAACGCTCTCCCGTAATTTTTGTAGCTAACGAGTTTTTATCTTTTTCCGCTTTTTGTTTTTCTAGATTGATGCCAATTCCATTATCTACAATTGTGCACGTTAGTTTTTTAGTCTCAAACGTAAGTGATACCTCAATTTGTTTGTTTTCTTTTTGATTTGGAAATGCATGTTCTACAGCATTTTCTATAAACGGTTGTATCAACATTGGAGGAATTTTCAATGCATCCGTATCTATCTCAGAAGCTACAGTAAGATTGTATTTATATGGAGGATTTACATCCAAATTTTGAAGTGCCATATATTCATTAATTGCTGTGAGTTCGTCAGCAAGCGAAACAACTTTATGCCGCGAGTTCTCTAAAATGGTTCGTAAAAGTTTTGAAAATTTGGAGAGATACGAAACAGAGTTTTTTTCTTCTTTATTTAAAATCATGCCCTGTAAAACAGATAGTGAATTAAAAATAAAATGCGGTGTCATTTGCGAGCGTAATAGTTTTTGTTCCACAATAACATTTTGTGTTTTTGCTTTTTCACTTCTCAATCGTAAAAAGAAAATAATTGCTCCCATAAGTAAAGCAACGACTAAAAATACAATGATACCAAGTAGTAAGTTTTGTTGTGATTTCCTTAAATCTTGAGTCGTAATTTGCACCGTTTTTTTTAGTTCTAATTCTGTAATCTTTGCAGAATCTAACTCTTGTTTATATTTATAGTCATATTCTAAGGCTGTTATTTTTTGAATATTTTCTTTATTGAATAGACTATCACTCATTATTTTAAATTGTTGATGACTCTCTAATGCTTTTTTATATGCTCCTTTGTTTTTGTAAAGTTTAGATAATAGCAAATTAGCATCTTTTTGAGCTTCTAATAGTGCCAATTGATCAGCGATTTCTTTACCTTTTTTGACATTTTCAAACGCTTTTGTATACTTTTTTAAGTTATAATAATTAAAACCTAAATCAATATAAGATTCTCCAATAGCTCGTTTTCTGCCTAAAGAAATACTTAGCTCTAGTGCTTTTTTTAAATAATTTAAAGCGAGGTCATATTTTTCTTGTTCTGAGTATAAACTTCCTAAATTAGAGTAAGTTGAATATATGCCTTGTTTATCGTTATTTTCTTCAAATAATAATAAAGCATCATTATAATAATCAATAGCTTTTTCATATTCTTCTGCATTTTTTAAGATCTTACCAATACTTATCATGCTTTTTGGAATTCTTCTTTTGTTTGCTAATTCTGTATCTATTTCAATAGCTTCTAAAAAATACGGTCGTGCTTTTTCATATTCTTCCATATTTATATAAATAGCACCAATATTCGCTAAAGTAATTGCAATCCCTTTTTTATCACCTTTTTCTCTAAAGTTTGATAAACATTTTTGATATGTATTTAAGGCTTCTAAATACCTGCCTTGGCGATTATAAATGAGTGAAATATTGTTTAGAATACCATAGATCTTTTTTACATTTAAACTATCATAAATAATTAATGATTTTTCGTAGGCTTTCAGTGCGTTGTCATATTCTCCTTTTCTGTAGTAAGCACTCCCAAGACCATTTGAAAAATCTGCAATTTTTTCTCGATCTTTTCCTTTTTTTGCAATTTCAATAGCCTTATGATGATATGTTATACCTTTATCATAGTTGCCTAGGTATTGATTTAATTTTCCAATTGCATCATAACAATTTGAAATTCCAAGTTCATCTTTAATTGTTTTGTAAAGGTTTAATGATTCATGAATAGAAGTTTCAGCTTTTTCCATTTCACCTTTAGAGATGTGACTGATAAAAATTACATATAAACTTCTAGCATGTCCCTTTGTATATGTTATTTCCTGTGCTAAAATATTTGCTTTTTGTGAGTATTCTTTTAGTTGATTTTGATCAATTCCAATATACTTAAAAGCAATATCATTTAGGATATCCACTTTTGTAGAATCTTTTTCAGGATGATTTTGTAATACTATTTTTAGGCTATCAATAACTTTATTTTGTGAGTGTATGTGTATAGTAAAACTGAGAACTAATAAGGAAAATAGAATGTGTTTTTTGATAAAAATCATAAAGTATCAATGTTTGATTAGATGCCGTTGGAAATGTTAAATGTATTGATTTTTAAATTAGAAGCAGAAATTGCCTTTGTATTATTTAAAACGTATTTTGATGAAAATAACACATACTAACGCATAAAAAAATAGCAAATCCATATTTGTAAGAGAAGAGGATATAAGTGCTATAGCTGAAGTAATAAGTGTAGTTCCTTAAAGCTTTGCTTAGAAAATGAAATACACGCTGAGTTTACTATATTCTTTTAGAATCTTTAAATAAATACAACGCAACTTAGTTGCATTAATAAATTATTCTTAATTTTGCAATTCAAATGTATTAGCATTTTTAATGTTATTGTTTGGGGTTTGATATGATTGCAAAAACTTCTATTTAAAACTGAAAATTGATCATAGTGCAAATTAGAATTTACAAAGAGCGTTATTTCCGAATGTATAAAGTAATACTACTTTTAATGCTTGTTCTTTTTTTTTCATGTGCTGAAAAACAGCAAAGTGAACGCAATTCTTCTGTGAATTATGATCAAGTAGATGCTTTTTTTGGAGATGATGTTTCTCAGGTACTTTTTGACCATTTGTATGTAGTACTAGATAGTGTTTCATATGCGCAACTAACGCAAAATACATTTTTACATAAAAGCTACGTAGCTATTGATAAAGGCTTCCCTAATTTTGAAGCTATTGATAAAAAGACATCTTCCTGTTATTTAAGAGGTCATACTCATTACATTGAGGTTTTAGGACCTAACAACCAATATCAAGAACCAATTGGAAAGAGTGGTATTGGCTTTTCACTTAGTAATAAAGGAGAACATTTTCATGTGGGTGTAAAGCCTAAATTAAAAAAGAACGAGACTCCTTATTTAAGTGCCTCTGAAACTGTTAATATGCCAATAAATCAACAGGAAATTACTTGGTTTAAGGCATTTTATTCTCCTACTAAAAACACTAATTTACATACTTGGTATGCATTTTATAATCCTCTTTTTTTAAATAGTTTACATCAATTAAAACAGCAGCGATATTCGCGTAAAGCTTTTTTAAAAAAATCATACAAAAAGGAATGCCTTTTTAAAGATATCAAAAGTATTTCTATGAGTTGTACTGTAAATGATTACAATCGTATAGCACAAGAAATGCGGCATTTAGGATGTCAACTTTTAAAAGAAGAAAACAAAAAACTTACTATTCTCAGTGGTGATATATTGATCCGTATTCATCCTACAGATACGATTAAATTTAGTCATATTACACAGATAAAATGTAGACTAAATGCTCTAGATAATAGAATCATACAATTAGGAAACGTAACAATTACTAATGAGGGAAATGAATCCACCTGGAGTTTTAAAAATTTAAATAAAACTATTTATTAAAAAATTAATAACCATATAAACTATTACAAATGAAAACAGCACGCGTATTTATAATAATGCTATTTCTTATTGCAGGAATATCTTCTTGTAAAGAGGAAAAAAAAGATTCTACCCAAAAAACTCCTGAGAATACAGAGGTGAAAAAATCTGTTGAGACTAAAAAGGTAAAAATCACACTTGAAAAATTAGAAGGTTCTCCTGCATATACAGATGCTGTATTGGCAATGGAAGCTCCTACGAATACTAAAATAGAGAATGTTGGAGAAGTTGATTTTAACTTCACTGTTAATAACTACAATCTTGGAGAACAAACAGATGGTCCAAATGCTAAATTATTAGCCAATTCTGGAAAAGGGCAACATATTCATTTTATATTAAATAATCAGCCGTATTCTGCTCATTATACTCCGACATTTAAAAAAGAAATTCCAGAAGGTGTACATCATTTAGTTGCTTTTTTAAGTCGTTCATTCCATGAGTCAGTTAAAAATGAAAATTCTGTAGTTGTAAAAAAGTTAGAAGTTGGTAAAAATCCACAAGATACACACGGTTTAGATATGGATGCACCTACATTGATTTACAGCAGACCTAAAGGAACATATAAAGGAAAAGACACGGAAAACTTATTATTAGACTTCTTTGTTTTGAACACGACACTTTCTAAAACTGGTCATAAGGTAAAAGCTACTATTAATGGTGAAGAATTCATGATCACAGAATGGGCTCCACATATCATAAAAGGATTGCCAAAGGGAAAAGTGGTGATTCAATTAGAACTAGTAGATGAGAACGGAAAATTAATCCCAGGAGCTTTTAATAAAGTTACCAGAACTGTAACACTTACAGAATAATACAGAATAATACAGAATAAGATATCTTAAAAAGTATTTATAGCAAAGCCTGTAATTTCAAAAATTACAGGCTTTGATAATTTTGCAATTTAGGATATAAAAATATCTTAGTTTATATTTTCTATCTGTCGTAATTTATTCATTTTTTCAATTAAATCTCCAGTAATAGCGACAACACTAGATTTTGGAATGTTGTCTTTATCAAAAGGCCAAATGCTTGTTGGTGACTTAATATCTTTTGTTTGTTCTCCAGGATGTTGAACACTTAAAAATAGGGTTTTTCCATCTGGAGAAAACCAAGGTCCTGTCAATTCAGCATCTGTTGGTGCAGATATGACACGAATAACTTCACCTGCATTTTTACCATATCTAGGAATTACGAATAAGCTATTATTTTTGAATGATATATAAGGCTTATCTGCTCTGTTCATGGAGCTTCCTGATATGTCTGTCGTGATCCATAAATTTCCAGACATATCAAATGCTAAATTATCTGGACAAGAAAATCCAGTTTCTTTACCTCCAGCAATGTAAGTAGATGTTTTGAACGTTAATGCATCGTATTTCCCATCAGTTTCTTCCACTTTAAGAATAGAACCATGGAAGTCATTTTTATTTTTATTGTTGGTTAAAGACACTAAAACGTGTCCTGTTATAGGATCAATTTCTATATCTTCAGGACGATTTAACTCAGTCGCTCCAAGTATTTTTGCAGCTTCTCTTGCTCTTATTAAAACTTCTGTTTGATCTTTGAATTTTTCTTTCAGTAAAGGCTGATTTTTCCAATCAAGCGCAAGCCATTTGCCATTGATTGTATCAGCTACATATAACGTTCCTTCTTTTAAGGAACTAGGTTTAGAAGAAACGAATTTATACAAATGCTCATTGTTTTTATCATCTCCAGTATATGCTACTACTCGTTTATCTGCCAATTCATATAATGTACAACATTCATGTGCAAAACGTCCTAGCGCAATATGTTTTTGAGCAGAGCCATCTTTTGGATTTATTTCTACAACCCAACCATAGTGTTCTGGTGAATAATTGTAAAATTGCTCCCAACCATTTCGACTCGGTATTCTTGATGGTTTGTTATTTTCATCATATTTAATTTCTCCAAAACAATTGTCATAGTTTTCTTCACAAGTTAGAAATGTATTCCAAGGAGTAATTCCGCCAGAACAATTACTGAGTGTACCAATTGCCACATTTTGTCCTGCAATAGGTGAGTCCCAATTTAATTTAATAGGAGTATGAGCAGTAATACGTTTATTGTGCGGATCATTTTCAACGACTTTCCATTGCCCATTTTCTTCTCTTATTCTAACAATGGTGCCGCCAACATCGTACATTTCTTTATCTACTTGTTCCTTTGTTCTAATTTCTCCTGAGTTTCTATAATTATAACCTGAAACAAACAGCGGATTTACATATTCATGATTTACCCAAAGTAAACCATCTTTTGGATTTTTTTCGTCTAGCGGAATAAAACAAGTAAAGTCATTGTTATATCCAAAAGTATCTGTCAGGTTGATTTTATCTCCCCATTTTATGATCACTTTGTAATTTAACCCGTTGGCTAGTAATAAATCATCTTTATCTGAAGGATCAATCGCTTCTAACACAAAGTCTTTAAGCTTTTTTAATACTTCTTCTGAGGTATTTTTAAATTCAGGGGCAGGATTTGTAGTATTTCCACAGCTTATTAAAAACGGCGGTGTTACCAACACTCCAATACTAGCTTTTCCTAAAAAAGAAATGAATTTTCTACGACTATATTTCATTTTTTCAATTTAAACAATGACTTTTCAAACAAATTAGACTAGAGTAAATATTCTTAAAATAAGTATTATTTATATCATAAATCTTACCTCTAACTTTAATTGAATTGAGCGATAAATTACCTAATTCTAATTGTAGTTCTTTTATCTTATGGTTAAGAAAATAAGAAATAATTAAATCTTTATTATTAGTAGTGAGCCACATGATTTCTGAATCTTCTTTTTGCTTGATGATTTCGCTATAAAAATTTTCAAGACCTATAATTTCAGAGAAAGATTGCCTTTCCAATGCATCTAAAATTATTTTATTGTCATTGGAAAGTACAAAATAAATGTTTTTAATATCATGTTTCAGAATCAGTTCTTTTATACTCTTTAAAGTTGAATTATCAGCTGCAAATGAATTTCCAAGAGAAGTGTAAAAGTAGTTTTCGTTCTCGTAGGCATCATTGACAGCTGTTTCTAAACAATCTGTTGGACATAAAAGAAAAAGAGTCTTATTCATTAGGCTACTGGTTCAGGATGAGAAAATGGAAAAGATGAATGATGTACATCAATTTTTAATTCTCCATCCATTAATTTATAACCAAATGTATATTCTACTTTTGCTATATTCCCTTTTTCATCCGTAAAAAAGTAATTCCCCATAGCAATTGCACGATTTTCTTCTAAAATGATTCCTCCGTCATTTTTAAATTTAACCTTTATCCAAGGTGCTAAAGCAAAGCCTTTATCTTCATCATGGGCTCTGTCGTCTCCAGCTATAAAGTAAGATAAAGCATCTAGCTTGGTAGGTCTAAATTGTTCGTGCTCACATTTGGTAGGTTTAAATAAAACTGGACCAATTTCAAATGCATAACGACTATCTAGAAAGTCATTTGTATATGCTTCACATTCTTTTCTGCTATCTTTTAGCGAACCAATTTTTACTACGCCATTGCCCCACTTTTCTTGGGCACTTAATACTTGCTCTTTTGTAATCATTTTATTATAATTTAAAGTTCGTGTTTTATTTAAATTGGATAAGCTCTCTGAACGGGCCAATTATCTTCATATCCTTTTTCCCATTTTTGAGTTGACAATTCCTCATCAGTAGCCAGACATGAATCTAAACTCAATCGAATAAGCGGTTCATTCATACTTTGACCAATGAAAACAATTTCATTTTTTCGGTCGCCAAAAGTGATATCCCAATCACTTTCAATTTCTTCTTGATTATTAATGAAAGGACCATATTGAAAACGTTCTTCAAAAGGCATACTAGCCCACCATACGCCTGCATTATCTGCACGTAAAGAGCCTCCTGCTTGTCCCCAAACTAATGCTTGGCCAGGTCTCGATGCAATCCAGAATAACCCTTTACTTCTTATAATGGTATTAGGGAAGCTTTGTTCAACATATTTCCAAAATCGTACAGGATCAAAAGGTTTTTTACTTCGATATACAAATGAACTAATACCGTATTCTTCTGTTTCTGGAGTGTGTTCATCTTTATTGAGTTCTTCAATCCAACCAGCGCTTTGTTCTGCTTCTTCAAAGTTGAATAAACTAGTATGTAATATTTCTTTTGGATTGACTTTACTAAAAGCCGATTCAATAATTTTAGCAGATGGATTTAATCTCTGGATAGTCGCTCGTAAAACTCCTAGATGCTCTTTTTTTACCAAATCAGTTTTATTCAAAATAATGACATTAGCAAACTCTATTTGATCGGTTAGCAGATTCACTATGGTACGATAATCACCTTCTATATCCGTCAACTCCCTATCTATCAACTTTTCAGGGCTACCAAAATCCTTAAAAAAATTATAGGCATCTACAACAGTAACCATAGTATCTACATAACTAAAGCGAGATAAATCGATGTTATTTTCTTCATCAACAAAAGAGAAAGTTTGCGCCACAGGAATAGGTTCACTAATACCTGTGCTTTCAATAAGTAGATAGTCAAATCTATTTTCTTTTGCTAGCCGTTCTACTTCAAGCATTAAATCTTCACGTAGTGTACAACAAATACAACCATTACTCATTTCTACCAGTTTTTCTTCAGTACGAGATAATGTATTTTGACTTTTTACCAGTTCACTATCTACATTTACTTCACTCATGTCATTAACAATGACAGCTACTTTTAACCCTTCTTTATTATGTAAAATATGATTTAGAAGAGTAGTTTTTCCAGCTCCTAAAAAGCCACTTAATACGGTTACGGGAAGTTTTTTATCAATCATTTCTCTTTGTTTGATTTAATTAATGCAACTAAGTTGCAAAACTACAAAAGAAATTCACTATTGCAACTTAGTTTCAATAATTTTAGCTTATTTTAAACCTATATATAGAAAAATTAGAGATATAATCAAACCGCATCATTTTACGTGGCTTCTTGCTTGTTGTGGATTCGGAGCAGAATTATAGTTCCTTAAAACTCCATTTTTAGTATGAAAACTATGCCAAAATAAAAAAGCAAGCTAAAACTTTAGCTTGCTTTTTTATTTATTTGTGACCTTGTCAGAACTATTTTATAATCCTTTGGAACTTACTGCTGCAAAATAGGAAACCACTAGCTATCACTCTAGTTTTCCATTTCTCCAAAAAGCTCAAACGCGGTTGAATTTTTTATAAAAAAAAGAACCACGTCAATTTGACGTGGTTCTTGCTTGTTGTGACCTCGGCAGGATTCAAACCTGCAACCTCTTGAGCCGTAATCAAGTGCACTATTCAGTTATGCTACGAGGCCTATTGCTTATTGCGGGTGCAAATATATTTCTTTTTGTTACAAATACAAAGATTACAAAGAAAAATAAATAAGTTTTTTTGCTTTTTTTAGGATCTATTAAAACACGCTTTCTAATTTAAAGCATTTGTCGTTACAAAATAACGCCAACCAATAATTGCCAATTGCAATTTTGAAGCGTTTGCCAAATCGAGTCTTCGTTTTGAAAATGAAGGTAATAGCACTTTGTTGAGCTTCGCTAAGATTTTAAAAATTTGTTTTTTCATGATGAAATCATCTAAAATGTAAAGAAAGATACTAAAAAAATGATTGTTGTATAAAAGTAAAGGCAAGTCGATAAAAACTTGCCTTTACGGTATCTAATATTTTTTTGAACCTATTTCTTTTTAGTAGTAATTACAACGACTCCATTTTCTCCTTTTTTTCCGTATAATGCAGTTGCATTATCGCCTTTGAGAACTGAAATACCTTCAATTTTATTAGGATCTAACCCTCTAATCTGGTCTTCTTTAATAATTTTTCCATCCATAACAAATAGTGGCTTTTTACTTCCAGAATTTCTAATAACAATTTTACTGTCTTTCCCATTGTTTACTTCAACTTCTACATCCTCATTTTCTGAGTCAATATGACTTCCAACAACAACAAAATGCTTTCCATCCCCTTTTTTAATTTCAATCTCTTCTTCAATGATTTCATCTGGATTTATTTTTTTTCCATTCACAATTATTACCTCTTTTCCATCTACTTTTTTAATGTTAATTGTTTCTACATCATCTTTCTGAATCCATGTTTTTGTAGTTCCACCTTTTTTATTTGTGTGCTTAGATTTTATAACGTATTTGTTTTTTCCGTCTTTACCATCATGATCTTCATCTGAATGAAATTCATATGCTGTGCTTGTCACATAATGTTTTGCCTTAGAAGAAGTCACGATAAGTGTACCATCCTTTTTTCCCAACTTAACAGTTGGAATTGGCTTGTCATTCTGAGATTCAAAAGTAGCGCTCGCTTTTGCACCTGCTTTATCCTTTAATTCAAGTTTTATAGCTACAATTTCATCTCTACTATTAAATTTTTTAATATCATAATTCAAAGTAATATCAAAGCTTTTGAACATTTTTTGAATAGCCTTTAACTCTTTTACAGTTGTATTTTTGTTAATAGTTACCATTACATCTCCATACATTTCTTTAACAATTGTATTTTCTAATGATGGAGTAGAAGTTGTTGTAGTGCTAACTTCTTTTGCAATTACTTCTGTATTAAACAGCATCACAAAAGCAACTAATAATGGTAAAATAAGTACTTGTTTCCACTTGTGTAAACGTGTAGATTGATTTTTTTGTAACATAACGATTCGTTTTTTGATTAATGAATTATAAAAATTGTTGGTCAATGCAGGGCAATATGCATTTCCAGAGACCTTTAATAATGTAAGTTGATATTCCTTTTTAGATGGTGTTTGTTTAATAGCTGCGCTATCAGCTAAAAACTCTAAATTTTGTGAAATGTATTTTTGATGCACCCATGCAAGCGGATTGAACCACATGAAGATACAGTATAGTTTAGAAATGAAAACATCTATAGAATGTAATTGACGGCTATGCGCTTTTTCATGTATTAAAATAGCTTCTAATTCTGATGCCGAATACAATTCTGGATTGTATACGATGTAGTTGAAGAATGAAAAAGGAGTAAAAGAAGTTGCTGTTTCAATATAAATAAATTGCCCATCTCGTTTTGTAACGGTTGATGTCCATAACAGTTTACACAGAGAAGCCAATTCTATTAAAAATTTTGAGAGAAAAAATAAAACTCCAGCGACATATGTATACATTAAAATATCTGTCCAGGAAAAGATAGGAGCAATCACTTCATTTCCAGTTTCTGTATATACAAACATGTTTGAACCTAATGTTTCTTCAACAAAAGGAATTTCTACATATTTTGTAATCACCAAGAATGGTAAAACCAAAGAAATAATCATTCCTGCTAACAGGAAAAAACGATTTCCATGAAAAAATGTATCCTTTCGTAACCACACATAATATAAACTCAAAAAGAGCAGGAGTACGCCTGAGCTCTTAACAAAATATAAGGTTAATTCGTCCATTACTTTTCTTTTTCAATGAGGTTAATAATCTCTTTCAAATCGTCTACGCTAATCTTTTCTTCTTTTGCAAAAAAGGAAACAACATTCTTATATGAATCATTAAAATAATTCTGAATTGCAGATGCCATGAACTTTTCACGATATGCTTCTTTGGTTACAACAGGGTAGTACTGATGTGTATTTCCATAAGCATTGTGTGAAACATAACCTTTCTCTTCTAAATTTCTAACAATGGTAGATAATGTATTGTAGTGAGGTTTTTTTGTAGTAATTTCTGCCATAATATCTTTTACAAAAGCTTTTTCCAGCTGCCAGATAATATGCATTACTTCTTCTTCCTTGTTTGTTAATTTTTGCATGATTCAATATAAATTAAATAGACTGTGAATTAATTTCAATACAAATATAAACTAAAAAAACAGTTATGAAACTATAAAAATAGTTAGTTAACGAAAATTATAGTTTATTTAACATCTAAAAGGAAATAGTATCTTCGCAAAAAAAATACATTCATGGAAAATATTGGATATGTAATTTTAGGATTAATACTACTTGTGGCAGGAGGAGAATTTCTAGTGCGTGCTTCAGTAGGTTTGTCTTTTAAATTGAACATTTCTAAAATGGTGATTGGACTAACGGTTGTTTCATTTGCAACGTCTGCACCAGAATTATTAGTAAGTATCAATGCTGCATTAAACGATTCGCCAGCAATTGCAATTAACAATGTTATAGGTTCTAATATAGCTAATATAGGTTTGGTGTTAGGAATTACAGCCATTATTGGCCCCATTGCGGTTAATAATACGTTTTATAATTTTACATGGCCAGTTTTAATGGTATTTTCCATATTAATTTATTATTTTTTATGGAATGACAATGTCTTAACCTTAATAGAAGGAATCATTCTATTTGTTGGCTTAATAATTTTTTTGGTTGTTTTAATTCGCTCAGCGAGAAAAAACAAAGAAGAAATAGATGTTGAAGAAGTAGATGATGCAGTAGCAACCGTATCATATGGTAAGATATTTATTTGGTTGGCTATAGGTGGAGCAGCGTTATATTTTGGTTCAGAATTTTTAGTAACAGGTGCAAAAGCTGTTGCTCAAAACCTAGGAGTAAGTGAAGGTGTAATTTCTATCACCATGATTGCCATAGGAACAAGTGTACCCGAATTAGCAGCCTCTGTAATTGCAGCGATTAAGAAAGAAAAAGCAATTTCGTTAGGAAATTTAATAGGTTCCAATATATTCAATATTGCTTCTGTATTAGGAATTACAGCAATGATTACAGAAATTCCAGTAGTAGAGGCACAAATACTTTCCAGAGACATCTTTTGGATGTTAGGTTTTGCGTTTGTATTATTTCCGTTAGCATTTATACCAAAGAAATTCGGAATTGAACGGTATGAAGGCGTTTTATTATTCTTAAGCTATATTTTGTTTATATACCTTGTCTTTTAATAAAAAATATATAGTAATCAATTCAATATAAAACACAAGAGTGATTTTTGCTTTTTTTGAAGCATATCTGAAGATCTTAAAAACGCTTTAGATACGAACAATATGGTTATTAAATATAGCTGAGTTTTTAACAGAAAGACAGGTCTCATAATAGTAAAATAACAGATATTAAATATAATTAATGTGCGAATTCAATTTAAATATTTTTAACCTTATTATAATAGCATCTGTATTTATAGGAACTACATTTGGGTTATTACTAATTTTTGCTAGACGGATAAATAGAAAAGCTAATGTGCTACTTGGTTTGCTTACTTTCATTATTGTTTTATGGAATATCTGGATATTGAGTTTAGATTTTCAAATAACCGATTATATTCCACATTTTTATTTAATACCATTAAATTACTCTTTAGCTCTTGGACCATTATTGTATTTATATGTAAAAAAAATAACCAACTTTAGTTATCGTCTTTCCAAAAAAGATGCTCTTCATTTTTTACCTTTAATAATAGAACTCGCATTACATTTCATGATAAGTCGTGAGGCATTTACAAATAAAACTATTGGTATCGAGTCGAATATGTATCTTCAGTGGATGCCTATAGTACAGTTTATTGCCATAGTATCTATTGTAACCTATTGTGTATATGCGCTAAAAGAAATTAGAACTTATCATACATGGTTAAACAAAAATTATAGCAACAATGACGCCTACAGTTTAAGATGGCTATATAGATTAATCATCATATTTGCTATGCTTTGGTTATTATGGACACCATATACTATTATTGATTATGTACTATTTGATTTTCAATTAGGCATAGCTGATTATTACCCAATATATGTATTACTTTCAATTATTACTATCTGGATTAGTGCTGAAGCTTTTTTAAGACCAGAAATAATTTTATTGGAAACCAATAAAAAAAATAGTGTCGAAAAAGAAAAGCCATCAGAAGAAATCTTAAAAAAAGCCTCTTGGCTAAAAGAACAAATGGTAATCAATCGTTTTTATCTTAACTCAGAATTGACATTAAAATCGTTGGCAGAAAACCTTGATATGCATCCTAATATTTTATCAAAAGTAATTAATGAAGGTTTAAACAAAAATTTCTCAGATTTTATAAATGAATATCGTGTAAATGCTATTATCGAAAAAATGCATAGTAACAATCATGATCACATCACCTTATTAGGTTTGTCTTTTGAATGTGGTTTTAATTCAAAAACAACATTTAATAGAGTCTTTAAAAACATCAAAGGTGTTACTCCTCTTCACTATAAAAAGTCAATAAAAAATGACGTCAAAACCTCTTAAATAAGTCCCAATATATAACATGGAGCTTTTGGAAGCCCTTATAATTTTATGTTTGCCGAATAATTCAATTATCAATCAAATATAAAATTTAATATGAAATTAATTTATCTATTACTTATTGCTTGCTTCTTAATAGCTTGCAATACCAGTAAAAAATCAACATCAGATACATCTCAAATACCAGAAACTGAAAACCTATATTTTTCTAAAGTTGACTTCAAAAAAAATAAAGTTACGCCAGATGATTACGTCACTAGTTTTACACTAAACAAAGATGCGTTTTTAAATATTCACTTTACCTTAGATAAACCTCTTGTAGAAAGTCTTAAATTATTAGAGCCTAGTTTTACGGAAGAAGAATTGCTAAGTAAAGGAAATTTTCAATTTTCAATTTTGGTTGATGGCGAAAAAATTCACATAGAAAATTTAAATAATGGAGCTGGAACTAAAGATTCTAAAATAACTAGGCTTAATCATACTATACCTTTAGCATATCCTGAACAAATTGATTTTTGGGGCTGGTTTATGTGGCTTAAGTTTATGAAATTAAACGGAGGGGAAGATTTGTTAACAGAAGGCAATCATTCTTTAACTATAGAAATAAGAGCTTATATAAAAGAAAAAACATTAAAAGTAGGCTCTATTTTAGCCAAAGGAAATATAGCAATAGAGGTAGCAAAGATTCCTGTAGATGAAAGTTTAGTGCCTGTTCAAAAAATCCAGACAGGAAGTGATTGGCAATTATCTAATGATAGTTTTGATGTTCACAAAATAGAAGCACTAAATAGGAAAATTGCTGAAAAAAGATTTGAAAACATTAATGGTATCATCGTTGTAAAAGAAAATAAACTTTTAATTGAAGAATACTTTAATGGTGAAGATAGAAATAGCTTACACGATTCAAGATCAGTTGGAAAATCATTTGCTTCTACAATGCTAGGAATTGCCATTGAAGAAAATCATATAGCTAATGAAAAAGTTCTTTTAAGCGATTTTTACAATCTAAAATCATTTGAGAATTATAGTAGAAAGAAAGATTCTGTAACATTAGAATCCCTTCTAACCATGAGTTCAGGATTTGTTGGAGATGATAGCGATTATAGTAATCCAGGAAATGAAGAAAACATGTATCCGACAGGTAATTGGGTCAAGTTTTCACTGGATTTACCAATGCATAAAACTAAAAGAATAGGAGAAGATTTTACTTATTTTACCCCAGGAGTAGTGATATTGGGAGACATCATTCATAAATCTGTTCCCGATGGGTTCGTTTCTTATGCAGATGAAAAATTATTTGCGCCACTTAATATTACCAATTATAAATGGCAATATACTCCTCAAAAAGTTGCTAATACTGCTGGAGGAATACAACTAAGAGCCATTGATTTTGCTAAGTACGGACAAGTATACAAAAACAAAGGAAGATGGAATGGTAAACAAATTATAACAGAAAAATGGGTAGAAAAAAGTTTATCAAAACAAGTATCTCAAGTTTATGCAGGTATAAAAGATGGTTACTACGGTTACCTTTTCTGGAATAAAACGTATACTGTAAATGGCAAAGATTACCAAGTTTCTTTCTGTAGTGGTAGAGGAGGAAATAAAATTTTCATATTTAAAGATATTCCTTTTGTTGTTGTTATTACTTCTTCAGCATATAATAATCCAAGAGCTCATCCTAATGTAGATAAAATTATGGAGGAATATATATTACCAGCAATCATCAAAAAAGAATAAAGTCGGTTTTCAAAAAAACGCGAAGTTTCTTTGAAAAAAAATTACAAGACAAAAAAAAGTGCTTACATGTTGTAAGCACTTTTTATATCTAAAAAAATCAAAGCTAATTAACTAATATTAGCTGATTTTACAGTTTTAATAATTCTTCCTGCAATTTTGTATGGATCACCGTTTGAAGCTGGTCTTCTATCTTCTAACCAACCTTTCCAACCTTTCTCAACTGTAATAATAGGAATACGAATAGAAGCTCCTCTATCAGAAACTCCATAACTAAAGTCATTAATAGATGCAGTCTCATGATCACCAGTTAAACGTTGATCATTAAACTCTCCATACACCGCAATATGTTCTGCCGTAACTGGTCTAAATGCTTCACAAATTTTCTCGTATGTTTCTTTAGAACCACAAGTTCTTAATACAGTATTAGAGAAGTTAGCATGCATTCCTGAACCATTCCAGTCTCCTTTTACAGGTTTCGGGTGATATTCAATATAGTAACCATACTTTTCCGTTAAACGATCTAATAAATAACGTGCAATCCAAATTTCGTCTCCTGCTTTCTTAGCACCTTTTGCAAACAATTGAAACTCCCATTGTCCAGAAGCAACCTCTTGGTTAATTCCTTCAAAATTCAATCCTGCATCAATACATAAATCTGCATGTTCTTCAACGAAATCTCTACCATGTGTATTTTTTCCACCAACTGAGCAATAATACATTCCTTGAGGACCTGGATATCCACCAATAGGGAAACCAAGTGGTAATTGAGTTTCTTTATCCATAATAAAGTACTCTTGTTCAAAACCAAACCAGAAATCATTATCTTCATCTTCAATTGCAGCTCTTCCGTTAGATTCGTGTGGCGTACCATCAGCGTTTAAAACTTCAGTCATTACTAAGTAACCGTTTCTTCTTATAGGATCAGGATAAATAGCAACAGGTTTTAACAAACAATCAGAAGCTCCACCAGAAGCTTGTTGAGTAGATGAACCATCAAAGGACCAATTATCAAGTTCCTCTACAGTTCCTTGAAAATTTTCATGTTCTTCAACTTTGGTCTTACTTCTTAAGTTTTGAGTTGGTTTATAACCGTCTAGCCAAATGTATTCAAGTTTAATTTTACTCATAATAATAGTAATTCACATTAATAAATTCGTTGGCAAATATAATTTATTTTTGAGATTACCTGTAAAAAAATAAGGTTAAGTTTGTGTAAATTATTAAATATTTATCAACAACCCCTATTTTTTAGGGGTAATGTTGTTTATCGATGAAAAATAAGTCTAAAATTGATATATTTGTAAAAAATAACAAATTCACTATGCTTAGATTTCATGCACTCAAAGAAACATTAAACAGAAAACCTGTTGAAATTCAAGAAAATGGTCGTCGTTCAGAAATTTTTGGACAAAATGTATTTAATGAACATGCAATGTTACAACATCTAACAAAAGATGCGTATAAGAGTGTCATGAATGCTATTGAATTTGGAACAAAGATCGATCGGAAAATAGCAGATCATATTTCTACAGGAATGAAAGAATGGGCGCTAAGTAAAGGCGCTACACATTATACACATTGGTTTCAGCCACTTACAGGAGCAACTGCTGAAAAACATGATGCATTTTTTGAAACTATAGGTAGTGGTCGTGCCATGGAAAAATTTGATGGAGGACAATTAGTACAGCAAGAGCCTGATGCGTCAAGTTTTCCAAATGGAGGAATTCGTAATACATTTGAAGCACGAGGTTATACAGCTTGGGATCCAACATCTCCAGCATTTGTATATGGAACAACTTTATGTATTCCAACCATCTTTGTGGCATACACAGGAGAAGCATTAGATAATAAAGCACCATTATTAAGAGCATTGCAATCAGTGGATCAAGCAGCAACGGCAGTTTGTAAATATTTTGATAAAAACGTATCGAAAGTAAATGCGTCTTTAGGATGGGAACAAGAATATTTCTTAATTGATTCTGCTTTGGCTGCAGCTAGACCAGATATCACACTTACCGGAAGAACCTTATTAGGACATTCATCAGCAAAAGGACAACAACTAGATGATCATTATTTCGGTTCCATACCAACGCGTGTAATGAGTTTTATGCGCGATTTGGAAAACGAATGTATGTTGCTAGGAATTCCTGTAAAAACACGCCATAATGAAGTTGCGCCAAATCAATTTGAGTTGGCGCCAATATTTGAAGAAGCAAACTTAGCAGTTGATCACAATTCTCTATTAATGGATGTGATGGAAAAAGTAGCACAGCGCCATCAATTTAAAGTATTATTTCACGAAAAACCATTTGCAGGAATCAACGGTTCAGGAAAACACAACAATTGGTCATTGGCAACCAATACAGGCGTTAATTTATTAAGTCCTGGGAAAACACCGATGAAAAACTTACAGTTTTTAACATTCTTTGTAAATACCATCAAAGCAGTTCATGATAATGAAGAATTGATCCGAGCAGCCATTGCAAGTGCAAGTAACGATCATCGTTTAGGAGCAAATGAAGCACCGCCAGCAATTATTTCTGTATTTATAGGTTCACAATTATCAGCAGTTTTAGATGAATTAGAAAATGTAACTAAAGGAAAACTATCTCCACAGGAAAAAACAGATTTAAAACTGAATATTGTTGGGAAGATTCCTGAAATCTTATTAGACAATACAGATAGAAACCGTACATCTCCTTTTGCTTTTACAGGAAACAAATTTGAGTTGCGAGCAGTCGGTTCATGGTCTAACTGTGCAGGGCCAATGACAGTTTTAAATACCATCATTGCAAAACAATTAAAAGATTTTAAAATTGAAGTTGACGCCTTAATAGCAAAGAAAGATTTAAAGAAAGATGAAGCTGTTTTCAATATCTTAAGAGAATATATTAAAGATTCTAAAAAGATTCGTTTTGAAGGAAATGGATATGGAGACGCTTGGGAAAAGGAAGCTGCCAAAAGAGGATTGAGTAATAATAAAACGACTCCAGAAGCATTAAAAGCACAAATCTCACAAAAAACAATCTCATTATACGAAGAAATGAATGTAATGAGCAAAGTTGAAGTAGAAGCACGTCATGAGATTGAATTGGAAGAATACATTTTACGTATTCAAATTGAAGGTCGAGTATTAGGTGATATTGCTAGAAATCATGTGATTCCAATCGCAATTCGTTACCAAAATACATTGATTGAAAATGTAAGTGGATTAAAAGATATTTTTGGAAAAGATTTCAAAAAATTAGCAACAGAACAAATTGATTTAATCGAACGTATTTCTGAACATATTGCAGGGATCAATTCAAAAGTTAATGCAATGACGCAAGAACGTAAAAAAGCAAATCAATTAGAAGGACAAAAAGCTGCAGAAGCATATTGTACTAAAGTAAAACCATATTTTGACGAAATTCGCTACCACTGTGACAAGTTAGAATTGTTAGTTGATGACAATATTTGGCCATTGGTAAAATACAGAGAATTATTATTTACTAGATAACTGCAACACAACTGAAAAAATCCTGCTCGCGAGTGGGATTTTTTATTATTCGTAACACTTATGACTATTCAAATTAAAAGAACAAATTCATCAGATCAAAACTTTATAAACTTGGTTAAAGAATTAGATGATTTTCTAACGATCCGAAATGGTGAAAGCGATGATTTTTTTAGTCAGTTTAATGGATTAGAAGATCTAAATCATGCGATTGTAATTTATGTTGGAGCAACTCCAATTGGTTGTGGTGCTATCAAACAATACAATTCGACAACAGTTGAAATCAAAAGAATGTATATAAGTAAGCAATACCAAGGAAAAAGTTTAGGAATTCATATTTTAACCGCATTAGAAATCTGGGCAAAAGAACTTGGAAATACACGTTGTATTCTGGAAACAGGAACGATGTTGCCAGAAGCTATTCGCTTTTATGAAAAGAATAATTATATACGTATTCCTAATTACGATCAATATATTGACGTAGCAGAAAGTGTGTGCTTTGAAAAGCAATTGTAAAAATTAATACCCTTGCTTTTTTCGATGCTTTTGATAGGCCTCTGAGAGTTTTTGTGCCCTAGCTCTTAAATCTACTTGAACAGCTTGAGGTAACATTTTAAGATCAATCAAGCTGATGTCCATTTTAAATAAAGTGTCATAAGCCAATTTCGGATTCATAATGTAGACACTATGAAAATAATCGGTTGTTTTCTTGATCAATGCTTCTCCGGATAGACTTTTTCGTTCTTCAACATACAAACTTGTAAGATATCTTGAAACACATTCAGAATCATTTTTACAAGCTAATATTTTGTTCTTTTGTGCTTCCGAAAAGCTAGTCTTTGCAGTTGTGTTTGTTGTTGAGTTTGAACTTAAAGAAACGCTGTTACTTGTTCCTTTTCCTGCCAATTGTCCATGTACCCAATTCCCAGCTTTGTAATTATCTTTTGAATAATATTGAACGCCTTGTCCATGTGGTTTTCCGTTTTGGTAATATCCCATATAATAATCAAACTCAGACCTAGAATATGATCCTAATCCGTGGTAATTATTATTATAGAATTCTCCGATATAAGTGCCACCTTCTTTAAAAAACAAATAGCCAAAACCTTCTCTTTTACCATTTCTAAATGTTCCCATGTAGGTAGAATTGCTGTATTCGTAAATTCCAATACCATTGCTGCAATTACCAACCACGCAGGTTTTTGAGTTGTTATATTGAAGTTCTGTTTTAGAAATTACTTTACCATTTTTATAATTCAATACGTATGTTTTCTTCGTTTTATAATCGTTGTAAAAACCAATATCTTTAGATTTATCATAAAAAATCATCAAATTATCACCATTAAATTCATACACAAATCCTTCACGGTTTTGATATGAACCTTTGTAGACAGAAAGAAAACTACCTTTGGTGTTATCATCTGATGTATGTGCCGGTCCATACGGTTTTCCATCTTTAAAAAAACCATCTGCTCTTTTTCCGTCTTTAAACTTTTTTTCTCCATAGCCATTTTCACAATCTCCTTTTACACATTCTCCAGTATAATACTCAGCATATTCATCTAAACTTTTAGCTAGTTTTTTTGCATTTTTAGTCATATTTCCAGAAGAACCATTTTTATAATTACTATGTAATGTAACAGGATATGGAGTATATATATTTACGTTTTTATAGTTTTCTAAAACCACTTTCTCAGGTTCGCCTTCGCCTTGAAAAATAGCATCTATATTATTTGGCGCAAATTCATATACGGCAACTTTTTTAATATAACTTCCATCCTTTCTAAACACGTGTACACCACCTTTTTGAGTTTTATACCAAAAACCATTTTTAAGGTCTATTGATACTTCTTTTACGGGAAAATATTTTCCAACTTTCTTGTCTTCAAAACCTTCAAGAATATATAATTGTTTAGATGGTTTGTGAAAAACCAATAAACTTCGTCCCATAAAAACAGAAGTAGTATTTTTAGCTTCTTGTTGATTGTTAATTTTAAATAAATAACTAGAATTTGCTGTTTTTCTGAAAGTTACATTTGGTACCACCAAACTATCATACAATTCAGATCGCAGCTTCACTATATAAGTTTTTGTCATGGTGTCATCAGGGTTTATACTACCTGTAACATCACCATTACTATACTTTATTTGTCGGATATAGTATGAAAACTGCGAACCATATAATTTTTTATTATTGGTTGCTAAAGGATATGCAATAATCCAATTTCCGTATTTGTCATACACATATTTGAAAGTTTGTGTATATGTTTTGTTTACTTCTTTTGCTATTAAGTTTTTATCATTCAATGTATATGTAGCTTGATATGCACCTCTATCTTGCGCAATCATGAAACCATTTGTATTGTATTTGAAGTTGTAAACGTAATTTTTGTTAGCACTTTTATTAAATGTTTTTTCTGTGTGAATTAACTTGTTTTTAAGTTCAAGATCTTTCGTTCCATTCTCAAAATTGTATGAAATAGTAGTTCCTTTATAAATAAAATTACGCGTTTTATCATACTTTTTTCCATCTGTAAAAGTTCCAGTTTCCCGTACTTGTTTTATTTTATTGCTTGAATAACTATAGAAAGTTTCGTTAGTATAAGTACTTGAAGTAGAAGTGCTAGTTCTTTTTGAAAGATTTCCGTTTGCATCATATGTATAACTAAATACAAACCCTTGTGGTTTCATAAAGGTTCCATAATTATAAGTAGTTTTAGTTTGAAGCAACTTTTTATCTTTAAACGTGTGAATATTTAAGCTATAATCATCTTTCATGTATTGAAACTTGTGTCCTATAAAAGAAAAACCAATGTCTTTATACGTAGCTTTTGAAACTGTGATAGGAACAATGTTTCCATTTCCAATATGTAAATTAAAATCTAGGACTAAATCCGTATTGGGAAGCTCTAAAATTTCTTTCTGTGTTCGTACTTCTTGTGAAAAAGAAAAGCTAGTTAAAAGACCAAAAAAAACAATAAAAAGGCGTTTCATGAGAATTACTTTTAAATTACTCAACAAATGTGCTGAATAATCAAAAGTGAAAACATTCGGCAGATGCCGTATTTTTTAATTATCATAAAGAAAACTAGGTTGTTATATGTGAATAAAAAAGCGATCCGAAGATCGCCTTCAAAAAAATTATAGAAGTATTCTACATTTTAATTCTGAACATCTCCAGCCAAAATCAATGCAAACACCAAAAGGAGCACATTGTAATCTTCCTCCATTGATAGCTTGTTGTTCTTGTTTGTTAAGTGTCTTTGCGTTTTTTAAATTCTTAAGATTTTTTAACATGATATAAAGTTTTGGTTAAGTATAAAATGTATAAAAATTAATTCTAAATGCTTTACGGGAAAGCCATAGTAAAATAATAGTATAAAAAAACAAACTGAAGTTGACAAACTCTTTTATAGAGTACTTTCTTCATGCGGAGCTGAAGCACCATTTCTGATTGGCGGTTTTGGTTTAGGGCATCTTGCAGGGTCATTTGAAGTGTAAAGATCTCCGGTAGTCGGACAATACATATCTGGGCATGAATTACAGGTATTACCTATAATTGTAGTATTCCCTTCAGCGCCTCCTAGTAATGAATTGAAATTCAATTTTGAAATTAATTTTTTGCTCAGATGTAGCGAATTAAGATTCTTTTTTTTCATGGTTAAATGGTTTAAAAATTAAGAATACTAAAGGAAAGTATAAACAGCATGAAAAAGAAAAATAGTAATTGATGATTTATAAATGGTAAACAAAAAATTACTTTTCTGATTAAATTCAAGATGTAAATACCAAAATGAAGAATAATTAAGAACGATTGTTTGATAAAAACAATAAAAAAAACGTTCACTGAAAATAAAATTTAAACAATAAAAGTATATTTGCAGCACAACAACACAACTATGAGTCAAGAAGTATCAAAACGTTATGCAATGCGCGGCGTTTCTGCATCAAAAGAAGATGTACACAATGCTATCAAAAACATTGATAAAGGACTATTCCCGAAAGCTTTCTGTAAAATTGTACCTGATTATTTAACAAATGATGAAGAATACTGTTTGATCATGCATGCTGATGGTGCTGGAACAAAATCGTCGTTAGCATATATGTATTGGAAAGAAACAGGCGATCTTTCAGTTTGGAAAGGAATTGCGCAAGACGCATTAATTATGAATATTGATGACTTGTTATGTGTTGGTGCTACTGATAATATCATGTTATCTTCTACGATAGGAAGAAACAAAAATGCAATTCCAGGTGAAGTAATTTCGGCAATTATCAACGGAAGTGAAGAACTGATACAAGAATTGAAAGAATTTGGCGTAACCATTCATTCTACAGGTGGTGAAACAGCAGATGTTGGAGATTTAGTACGTACCATTATTGTAGATTCTACGGTAACGGCACGCATGAAGCGAAAAGATGTTATTGATAATGCAAACATCAAAGTAGGTGATGTCATTGTTGGATTGGAATCTTTTGGACAAGCTAGTTACGAAAAATCATACAATGGAGGAATGGGAAGTAACGGATTAACATCTGCACGTCATGATGTATTCCATAAATATCTTGCCGAAAAGTATCCTGAAAGTTTTGACAATGCTGTACCAAGTGATTTGGTGTATTCAGGAAATACAAAATTGACAGATGCAGTTGAAAACTCACCAATTGACGCTGGACAACTAGTATTATCGCCAACACGAACATATGCGCCAATTATTAAAAGTATTTTAGATAAATACACTTCTGAAAATATTCACGGAATGGTTCATTGTAGTGGTGGCGCACAAACTAAAATATTACACTTCGTGGAAAACTTACATATTATCAAAGACAATATGTTTGAAATCCCACCATTATTCAAACTCATTCAAGAACAATCAAATACGGATTGGAAAGAAATGTATCAAGTATTCAATTGTGGACATCGTATGGAAATCTATGTTGCTCCAGAAGTTGCCGAAGATATCATTGCTATTTCAAAATCATACAATGTAGACGCGAAAATTGTTGGTAGAGTAGAAGCTTCCGAAAGTAAAAAGCTGACGATTACAAGTACGTATGGGACTTTTGAGTATTCTTAATTATATGATGTAGAATCTAACAATCAAAGATGTCTAAGCAAGTCTGAATTCGCATATTCCGAAAAAGCATTCAACAACAATTTCAATTTCGGATTGATAAACTGTTCGCAAAACGGTTTTTTAGGATTAGAATAATAATAATTGGTAATTTCCTCACGCGAAGCTTTAAAAGCAATAAATGGCAACACTTGGGTGATAATAGCATTATTGAAACCTACTTGTAACTCAGACAAAAGTTTTAAAACTTCTTCCTGTTGCGGCTGATTGTAAAAATAAACAGCCGAACGATACTTCTTCCGCATGCTATGCTGCACGGTAGACTTGTGCGTGTGCAGGTGAATTTCTACAAGAATCTTCAACGGAATAATCTCTGAGTCAAATTGTACAATTACGGCTTCCGAAAACGTGTTGTTCACTTCCGTAGATTGTACCCAACCTTGTTTCACATCTTGTACACCAATCAATGATTGAAACACTGCTTCTGTACACCAATGACAACCGCCTCCTAATGCAATTTCTTGAATCATATACAAAAATAAGCAAACTAAAGTCAGTAGCTTCAACACTATAAGATTTACATTAAAAAAAGATTAATTAGGTTAATATTAATTTTTTACGAATATTTTGTTTTGTGTAGAAAACCGACAATACGTCGGAAATGTAATAGTATTATACGGTATTGTTACAGACATACATGGAAGTTACAGTTACTTTTGTTACTGTAGTATTTTAAGCTTAAGTTATGACTCAAACTAAAGTAAAATCTACAAGTAAATTATTTAGTGTTTTTATAGAGTTAAAGCGTCCTAATTATTAAAGAATGAAAACTATAATCACAGTAATTCTATTTCTTTTGTATTTTTTATCTAGTACTGCACAGGTAAAGGTTAGTATAATAGATGCAATTAAAACACAGATAAAAGAAGTAGATACAGATACTGTAAAAGTGCCATTGATGTTAAAATTGGCAGATTATACGAGTACATTTGATGTTGATGAAGCACGTCAGATTGCTTTGAGTGCTCAAAGGATCATTGATACTTATACTGATGAAAGTGTACATTATCAAAAACAAAAAGCAAAACTTTTTCAAACACTTGCTATATGTGATGAGTTGCAAGATAATATTGTAGCATCTTTAGTGAATTTGCAAAAATCTATTGAAATTTCTAGTAAAATTAATGACTCTTTAAGTTTAGGGAAATCGTATCGAATTAGGGGTTCATTATCTATAAAAAACAGAGATACGATCACTGGAAGAAAATATTTAAAAAAGTCGATTGATATTCGTAAAAAAATAAATGATTCAGTAGGAATTTCAAAATCGTATATTTATTTAGGAGTATCATTTTTTTACGATGCTAAAGATAGAGATTCGATGCCATATTATACGAAATTGGCAAAAACGTATGACAATTCTTTGGAAACTAAGATAAATGCTGATGCGAACTTAGCAGCGTTTTTTTTGTATGATAGAGATTTTAAAAAAGCTAAAATAACCTACGAAGGGTTGATTACGCCTCATAAAAAACTTAAAAAGTATATAGGGTTAAGTAGTTGCTATCAAAGTCTTGGTAGTGTTTATGCTTTTTTGAATCAAAAGGAGAAATCATTACAAGCACTAGATAGCGCTATTGTATATTCGAAAGTTTTAGGAAATAAAGATTTTTTGGTATCTCAATATGCATCACGGCGTAATATTAATTTTCATTTCAAAGATTATAGAGCCGCATTTAAAGACTTTGAATTCTATAAAATTTACTATGACTCTGTTAATGACTTAGCAGAAGCAAAACGCTTCATAGAGTTAGAACTGAACTACAAGTTTGACAAAGAAAAAGAACTTGCAGCGGTTGAACTTAAAAGTGAAAAATCTAAAAAAACACTCTATTTTATATTGTTATTTGTTACTGCATTGGCAGCTTGTGTTTTAATTTATTTAATTAGAAAAAACAACAAGCAATGTTTACAAATAACCAAAAATGAATTACAATTAAAGGAAGTTGAAAAGCTAAAAACAGATTTAGCGTTAGCAAATAGAGAAAAAGAACTCAAAAAAGTAGTCATAGAAAACTCCATCACGGAAGAAGTATTGAACAAAACCTTAGATGATATCAAACAAATCATCACATTTGAAAATGAACAAGAACGACAAGTTGCACTAAAATCATTATCCGCTTCATTGTTATCTGAAACAAGTGCTAAAAGTTCTACATCAAGTTTACAAAACTATTTAGAAGAGGTAAGTATTGACTTTAAAATACTATTAGATAAAAAATATGCCGAACTAAAACCAAAAGAAAAAGAATTATTGTGCATGATGAAATTAGGATTGAGTTCAACAGAAATAAGTAAGTTACTCAATACAACATTAGCTTCAATAAAATCGTCAAGATATCGCATTCGTAAAAAATTAAACTTAACATCGAACGATAATATTATTGCTTTTATAGAAAGCAAAAACACTACATATTCTAATTCCTAAAAAACACGATTAAAACGCCTTTTTAATCATAGTAAAATATAAGTTTTTACATCTCTTTTATGTGACTTTTTTGAAATTTAAAATTTTGAAAATCAGTCAATTGTAGTGTTGATACCTTTTTGATACCCCGTAAAATTTGCATCTACTAAAGCATCCGCATTTCTTTGTTTTTAGATTGTGAGATTAGAATTGAAATGATGTAAATAAGCAATTTCTAATTGAAACTTTTCTATCGTAAAATACCAGAACAATTACCGCAAAACTAAAAATAGAAATATGATACATGAATACTATAATAACTCATTAGAGATAAAGCCTAAATAATATGAAAATAGCTTAAAAATTTAAACTGTTTTTTTTCTTTTTGGAATTCATTTTTCCCTTTCAGGGAGTTTAATAGGTGTAAATGCATGATATAAAAGAAATTAGTAAATGTAATTAGTGAGCTTTTTAAACTTTAATAAAATTCAATTAATAGAACAATAACACTTAGCTATTTACCAGATGGCTTAATCAAAATAAAAACAACAAGTAATACTAAAAGGAGTAAATTATGAAAACAAAACTAAGCATTCTCATAGCAAATCTATTTTGTATATTAGGAATTGCACAAACTTTTACTGTTGACGGATTTAATTACAACGTCATTTCAACGAACCCGAACGAAGTTGAGGTAACTGGTGGAACGGATGGTAGCAGTCCGCTAACCATTCGTAGTATAGTAACTGACAATGGAATTACGTATACTGTAACCGCAATAGGGAATTCAGCATACAGAAATAGTGTGAGCAACGTAGTATTACCAAATACCATTACTACGATTAATTTTCGTGCGTTTAGAGATAATGGCGGATTGACGAGCATTACACTTCCTGCAAGTGTAACCAATATTGGAGGAGAAGCCTTTTTTGGAGGTGGATTGAATGAAGTGATTGCTTTAGGAAGCGTTCCTGCATCTATTTCAAATAGCTCTTTTGGAACGCGTAGTAATGTGGATTTAATAGTTCCAGATAATTTAGAGGAAACATATCGTTTAGCGGGTTGGACTGGTTTTAATACAGTTAACGGAGATATACCTCTTGGAGGAAGTTTTAATGTAGATGATTTGCGTTATAGAGTTACATCACAAAATCCAAGAGAAGTAGAAGTTTCTAATCGTTTAAATGGAATTGTAGATGTTGTAATTCCGCCAACAGTTGTAGAACCACAATTTGGTATAACCTATACTGTTACTGCTGTTGGGAATCGCGCTTTTAGAAATGGAAGTCTAAATAGCGTGGTTTTTGCAAATACCATAGAAACGATTAAAAACGAAGCTTTTGAACTCAATAATCTTACTACAATTACACTTCCAACATCTGTAACAACAATTGCTAACGAAGCATTTAATCTCAATCCACTCACAGAAGTTATCTCACAAGCAGTGGTAGCACCTACAATTCAAGCAAATAGTATTATAAATCGCGGAGATATCAGTTTAACGGTTCCGAGTAGTTCAGAAACAATCTATGTAAATGCAGGTTGGACAGGTTTTTTTAGTATAAATGGGACTCCAATTATTGGAGCAGACTTTTCTGCAGATGGTTTTAATTATCGAATTAATGGAGTAAATCCAAATACCGTAGAATTAAGAGGTGGAGGAACAGGAATTCTTGATTTGGTATTGCCTTCTGTAACTACTAAAAATAGTATTTCTTTTACGGTATCAGCAATCGGAAATCGTGCGTTTATAAATAGAGGTATCAATAGTGTCATATTACCTTCAAATATAGTAACGATTGGTGCAGAGGTTTTTGAACTTAATAATTTAACGACAATTGCACTGCCAGCTTCAGTTATTACGATTGGAAGTGATGCATTTCTAAATAATAGTTTGTCACAAATTACATTTTCTTCTGGACCAGAAACGATCGGTAGCAATGCGTTTAGAGGAAATCAATTGGCAAGTATAGTTATTCCAAGCGGAACTGTCACTATTGGTCAAGGAGCTTTTTTTAACAATCAATTGACAAATATAAGTCTCCCAAATACACTAGATTTGATTGATCGTGAAGCTTTTCGTGACAACCAATTAAGTAGTGTTATAATTCCTACAGGAGTCGTTACCATTGGTAGAGAAGCTTTTGTAAATAATAACCTTGTAACGGTTGTAATTCCTAATACAGTAGAAACTATTGATACGGATGCTTTTCTTTCTAATGAACTTGAAAGTATAAATCTGCCTAACAGTTTAACAACTTTGGGAGCAGGCGCATTTAGAAATAATCAATTAACAAGTGTCGTAATTCCTGATGGTGTTACTGAGATAAAATCGGTAACGTTTAGAAATAATAATTTAGTTACTGTTACACTTCCCTCGAATATACAAACCATTAGAAATGATGCGTTTCGTGATAATGAAATTGAAAATATTGATTTCCCAGCGAGTTTAACAATATTAGAAGGTTTTGCTTTTAGAAATAATAGATTGACATCGGTAACAATTCCAGCTGGAATTTCAGTAATTAGTTCAAACACCTTTAGAGAGAATCAATTGACTACGATTACGATTCCTTCTACGATAACAAGTATTGAAAATGATGTTTTTACAGGAAACCCACTTGCTTTAGTCATTGCCGACAGCGCTACTCCAGCAAGTATTACGTCTTCAAGTTTTGGAACTCGAAGTACTATAAATTTAAACATCATTCCAAACCAAGAAACAATCATTGACGATTATATTACGGCAGGTTGGACAGGTTTTGCCAGTGTAAATGGAGAATTTCAAATTGGTGCACGATTTACAGAAGGAGATTTACGATACGAAGTAACAGCTATTAATCCGAATGCTGTAAAAGTACTCAATAGAGAGACAACTACACAAAATATTGTGATTCCTGCTGTTGTTACAGAAACAAATTCAGGTACTAGTTTTGATGTAACTGCAATAGAAGCAAATGCTTTTCAAAATACAGATATCACCAATGTTACCATAGGAAACAATGTACAGTCTATTGGAAATAATGCTTTTCAAGGAAGTAACTTAATTGCAGTGAATGCACAAGGAGCAATGCCAGCTACAATTAATACTTCTAGTTTTGGAGATAGATCTGTGATTAAGCTAACGATACCATTTGGTTTAGAAACTTCTTATATGAATGCAGGTTGGACCGATTTTTTTAGTGTAAATGATCAAATTTCAGATGGTGCTATTGGTACTACTTTCGTAGAAAATGGAATCAACTTTCAAATTACAGCAATCAATTCAAACGAGGTAGAAGTTTTCGGCGGTTCAATAACAGGAAATGTTATCATTCCTGAGCAAGCAAGTTTTGAGACCTTTAATTTTTCGGTGAAAACAATCCGCGCAAGCGCTTTTCAAAATGATCCAATAACTAATGTTACACTTCCTGCAAGCATTACAAGTATTGGTGTCAATGCTTTTTCAACCATCAGTTTGATAGAAGTTATCGCTTTAGGAACAACACCAGCAACAATTGAAACCAATTCTTTTGGAAATACTGAAAATATAAACTTAACCATTCCTGTAGATAGTGAAACGGACTATGAAAATGCAGGTTGGGCAGGTTTTTTCTCTGTAAATGGAAGCGGACCTGATATCGGAAGTGCGTTTTCTGTAGGTGGAATTCGCTATCAAATACTCACATTGTCACCAAATACAGTAAAAGCAATTGGGAAAAGTGGAAATGTTCCGAATGGAGATTATATTTTTCCAGAATTACTGACTAAAAATGGGGTCGATTTTACGATTACAGCAATTGGAAATTCTGCGTTTAGAAATCAAGGTGTACGCACGATCAGTTTACCAAGCACATTAACAACGATAGAATTTAGAGGATTTCGAGACAATGGAAATCTTACCAGTATTACTATTCCAGCAAACGTTACAAGTATTGGAAGTGAAGCTTTTTTTGATAATGGTCTAACAGAGATTATCTCAGAAATTGTGAATCCACCTACTATAAGCAATGGAACATTTGGAAATCGTACTATAACAGATCTATTCATTCCTACAGGAACAACACAAGTATATATAGATGCCAATTGGACAGGTTTTAAATCGATCATAGAAGAAGAAACTACAATTGTAGAACCAAAAGTATTTTTACAAGGTGCATTTTTCAATTCAAATACAGGAGAAGAAAATTTAATGCGTGACGATTTGCGTGTGGCAGGAATTATTCCAACCACATCACCTTATGGAGATGGACTAACTATAAATAGTTCGGTATTGAATACCACAGGAAATGACGCAATTGTTGATTGGGTTTTTGTGGAATTACGTGATGCCATAGACAATACTATTGTGATAGAAGGACAATCGGCATTACTACAACGAGATGGAGATGTAGTAGGAAATAACGGAAGATCTATATTAAAGTTTGAAGCAGCAAATGATAACTACTTTGTGGCAATACATCATAGAAATCATTTAGCAATTATGACTGCTACGCCATTACAGTTGGATGGTAGTCGTGTAAATGTTGATTTTACCAATGCAAGTAGCCAAATTACGTTTGGAAGCAATGCACAAACAGATGCAAGTATGCCAATTGATACTATTGGAATGTGGTCTGGAAATGTAAACGGAGACAACATTGTACAATATTCTGGTGTCGCTCCTGATGCGCCAGCAATCTTATCATTGGTCTTAAATGATATTGGAAACTTTTTAAACTTCTCTACCTTTAGTGTAAATGGTTATGATGTGAACGATTTAGATATGAATGGAAGTGTGCAATATGAAGGCATTTCACCAGATGCACCATTTATACTACAAAATGTACTAGCACATCCTGGTAACTTTCTAAATTTTAGCACATTTCAAATACAAGAACAATTACCAGATTAAGCCTAAAGGGCATTAAAAATAAAACTTTTTTTTCCTTTTTAACGGTTCTTTTTTCCTTCTCAAGGAGTTTTAATAGATATCAGAACAACAAATGGGTAGCATTGTATCATTAATGCAAGTAATGAAAATAGAACAAACAATAATAACTTTCTTTTCATGATCAATGAATTGAATTTAGATGGCGAATGCAAAGCGATTGTCACCTGTCATAACGACAATTGACTTTGCTTACGCTATCAATAAAGTAAGAAACATCATATGCGATAGTTTTTACCAGCACTTTTAACATGAACATATTTCAATTACCAGATAACTAAATACTAAAATTATGAACAAAATTACTTTTACAAATTTATGTATGGCAATTTATTGCCTATTCACAATGCAAATGAATGCGCAAGATGGATATACATATACACTAATAGACAACGGAAATTATAACTTTTCTATAGGAGCTGTACCAAACACAAGTACATCAAATTTTGCGACGTCTGTACAGAGTTATGGATTTACAATTCTTGTTCCAGATGGTGTTACTGCAACAGTTATTTCTTCTTTAGGAAGCGCAGCTGGAGCTAATTTTTTTAACGGAACCGATGTAGGACAACCTACTATTGATGGATACTTAATTACGGAAACTTTAGGAAGTCCAGTGTCGTTACCAGCGCCTTCTGCAGGAACCATAACGCCGATAGTAACAATACAAATAAATGGTTCGCCGACGAGCGGAATTATCGAAATACTAGCAAATGATTCTGCCTTAGCCAACACGTTAGCGCCTTTAAAAAGTTTTATGCAAGCAGATATGATTGATGATGGTTCGGCCACATTTACCAATGTAGTAGCCCCAGACACTTCTGCTTTATCTGGAAATCCTTCGTTTGACTTTTCTACCCTTTCTGTAGATGACATAGCGCTAAAAAATCTTTCAATTTATCCAAATCCAGTAGTTGATATATTAAACATTGAAAGTAGTGACATTCCAATAGAGAAAATTGAAATTTACACAGTAAATGGACAATTGCTACTTTCAAAAAATAACAATCTAAAGAGTATAGAAGTTACTAATTTGAAAAGCGGAATGTATTTAATGAAATTGTATGCAACCAATGCAAGCAAAATCGTAAAATTCATTCGACAATAGCAATTTTTCAAATCATTTTATAAAAATAAATACGATTTTGAGTACATTTCATAAAGATTAACTATCAAACTTAACACTTTGAATGCAGTGGAGAAATAAATAGAATAGAATCTTAACTGTGTTAATTTTATATATTTATGTTAAAAATCGATTGCAATTAAAAAGTATAGTTAGCACCAAAAACAATTCACATGACACCTAAAATACAATACACAAAAAGCGGAAATTTGAGCATAGCCTATCAGGTTTTTGGTTCAGGATCTGTAGATTTGGTATACATTCCTGGTTGGGTTTCTAATATTGATTGGATGTGGGCATGTCCAGAATTAGTAGCCTTTTTTAGGGAACTAAGTAAAGTGGTACGTATTATTCTTTTTGATAAAAGAGGCACAGGGCTTTCAGATCGTATTGTAGAACTTTCTACGTTAGAAGAACGTATGGAAGATATCAAAGCTGTCATGGATGCCACAAATTCTAAAAAAGCCATTTTATTTGGGCATTCAGAAGGAGGAAGTGTTTCGGCTTTATTTAGTGCAACATATCCAAATAGAGTCATAGCATTAATTACATTTGGAATTTTCGCTAAGCG
Organism: uncultured Kordia sp.; assembly: GCF_947496985.1. Classification (GTDB taxonomy): domain Bacteria; phylum Bacteroidota; class Bacteroidia; order Flavobacteriales; family Flavobacteriaceae; genus Kordia. The sequence goes on along the minus strand of NZ_CANMEZ010000011.1, from coordinate 81,698 downwards.
AAGATATTCAGAAGATTATCCATGGGCGCCAACCGATGAAGAACGGCAAAAGGTGTACGATATGATTGAAAACAATTGGGGAAGTGGTGAAATGAACCTTGAAAGTTTAGTGCCTTCCAAAGCGAATGATCAGCAGTTTATGAGTTGGTTGGCAAGTTATTTTCGATCTGGCGCCAGCCCTAGGGCAGCTTTGAAACTAACCAGAATGAATACGCAAGTAAACATCATTGATATTTTAGGATATATAAAAGTTCCTACTTTATTAATGCAACGCACCAATGATATTGATGTGAAAATAGAAGAAGGCAAATTTATAGCAGAACGTATCAAAGATTCAAAATTTGTAGAATTTGATGGAAACGATCATCTTTTTTGGGCAGGAAATACAAAAGAAGTATTGGATGAAATGAAAGGTTTTATATATGACTTAGCGCCTTGTGATGGTTGTTATAAGAAACATTTATCGACCATTCTTTTTGGACAAATAATAACTTCTGTAGGTATAAGTTTGGCTTCAGATATTATGGTAGAGCTTTTAAAAGAATATAATGCTACAATTATCAATAATGATAAGCAGTTCTTCACTATAGCATTTGAAATTCCAAGCAAGGCCATTTGTTTTGGAATAGAGTTACAAAGAAGTTTGCAAAGTAGCGGCGTATCATTTTCGGCAGGAATCTACCTAAGAGAAAGTGCTGAAAAACACGATGATCCATTAACAAATCGAGACAATTATATAGTTACATCGATTCTTTCGTTGATAAAACCCAATAAAATTTTAGTAACACAAGCAATCAAGCATCTATTATCAGGCGCCGCTTTTAATTTTTCAAAGGAGACTTCAATTCTAACCTATAAAACACATGAAATATGCAAACTATATAGTGTTACTGATAAAACAAATACCAAAGAAAAAGCATCATATCCGTATGGTTTTTCAAAATATGATTCTTTTTTAGAAGATGTTCTGAAAATTATTGATGAGCATTTAGACAACAATTCATTTGGTGTAGAAATGTTAACTAGAGAAACAGGCGTAAGTGAACGAAAACTCCAACGACGAATCAAAGAAGCAACAAGTAAATCGCCAAGCCAATTAATATTATTTATACGATTGAATAAGGCAAGAACAGCATTATTAGCGAACAATGATACGGTAGCGGAAATAGCATTCAAATTTGGGTTTTCGAGTCCATCGTACTTTTCTAAATGTTTCAAAAAAGAATTTGGAATACGTCCTACAGAAGTGTTTAGCTCAAAGTAATTCTTGGAAAATTCAATAAGGAATTATCATATGTTACTGTTAAAAAAACGTCAGTGTGTCGGGAAATTGCTAGTAAAAAGCGGCATCGTTACAGTTAAATAATCAAAACACAACTACTTTTACAATGTCAAACTATTTTTTAGAGATACAACTATATATTTTGAACAAACCTAGTAAATACAATATGTAAAACGAAATGTATGCAAGGTAGAATAGTTCCTTTTTAAGGCTTGTTTTTCCGTTTCACACTATTTCCTTTGTATGTGTAGCTAGTTTTATGCTTAATTTACATCATTATTGAAATTGATCAAATTATAAGAAAATATTAAAAATGTGTTTGAGTTTTCTTTTTGAAAAAAGAGTCTAAAAAAAATATTTGAAATGTTTGCTTTTAAAAACAGAAAGAATTTACTAATAGTTATGACTAATTAATTTTGATTAAATTTAGCTTGTTGTAAATCCCAAAAGAAATAGTTTACCCAGGAATTATTCAAACAATAAAACAACAGAAATAAAGATAAACAATAAAAAAATGACCAAAAACAACACGTATCAAAAACTAGCTCTTTTCTTTTTAACAGGAATGGTATTGTTCTTGTATAATTGTACCACAAACACAATTGATGAAGGCGATATTACAGATTTGCCACCAATTGTAGAGACAGTCACATATGATGATGATGTAGCGCCTATTATTACAAATAATTGTATAGGTTGCCACAGTGGTCCTAATGCAAATGCAGGCTTAGAACTAACAGGTTATGCAAACGTAAGAGCTGCAGCAGAACAAGGAAATCTTGTAAATCGTATCAATAATGGATCAAATCCGATGCCGCCAAGTGGAATACTACCTCCAGAAACACGTCAAATCATTGACCAATGGATTGCAGACGGATATCTTGAAAACTAAAAGAATAGCCTAACAACTTAAAATAATAACAATATGAAAAGAATGTTAATACTATGTTTTCTTTTTGTAGCAGGAAGTGTTTCTGCACAAAAATATTACACTAAAACAGGAGAAACAGATTTTAAAGCCTCTGTAGAAGCTTTTGAACCTGTAGAAGCTAAAAGTAATAGTACAACAGCAATCTTAAAAACAGATTCAGGTGACTTAGCAGCGCTTTTATTTATCAAATCATTTCACTTTAAAGTGGCTTTGATGGAAGAGCATTTCAATGAAAACTATATGGATTCTGATAAATTCCCAAAAGCTACTTTTAAAGGGAAATTAAAAGATTTCAATATGGCTGATTTGTCAAGTACGGCTAAAGAATTTAAACTGTCAGGAACATTAATTGTGCGAGGAAAAGCAAAAGACATTGAGACAATAGCTATGATTTCCAAAGATGGAGATAAGATCATTATCAAATCAAAATTCTCTGTAAAACCACAAGATTTTGGTATTGAAATTCCAAGTATCGTACGAAACAAAATAGCAAAAGAAATTAATGTAACCTTGAACTATGAGCTTGTCGAAAAAAAGTAAATTCCTTATAGGCTTAATATTAATTATTGCAATTGGTGTGTATGTAGGTTACAGTTATGCCTATAAACCGCATACAGCAATTGAAGATATGGAAGTTGCCTTTACAGGGAGTGCGAAAGATTTCTTAGAAAAAGTCAAAGAAAATCCAGAAAGTTGGACACAAGGTGAAAAAGTAGTAGAACTCACAGGTGTTATCACTGCAAAAGATGAAAAAGGTGTTTCTATCAATGAAAGTATCTATTTTCAATTAGAAGAAGGCGCATCAACGAAATTATTATCAGAAGGAATAAAAACAAAAATAAAAGGTAGAATCATTGGATATGATGATTTATTAGAAGAGCTAAAGCTAGATAAATCAATCATCCTAAAATAAGTAAGAAGACTACTTTATCAAAACTAACTAAACAATAAAATGAAACACTATTATATACTAGCACTACTATGTTTATGTAGCCTAGGCAGTTTGCACGCGCAAGATGATTTACTAGACGAATTAGAAGGAGAAGCAACGCCAGAAACTTTTGAATCACCAGCATTCAAAGCAATGAAAATTGGAAACTTACAATCAACGAAAGTAGCAGCCAAAGGAGATTTATACCTTTATGTTTCTCACCGATTTGGAACATTAGACGACGGATTATCTACCTTTTTTGGGTTTGATAATGCAAATACGAAAATACAATTAGTGTATGGACTTTTTGATGGCTGGCAATTTGGAGTCAGTAGAGAATCATTGCGTCAAACCTATGCATTATCTACAAAGATGAAATTGAAAAGTCAATCAAGTAGCTTTCCTGTAAACCTTGTAGGATATGCAACAGCAAACATTAATACGCAAGTTCGTAAAGATCGTTTTCCATTTTTAACATTCGAAGATCGATTAAGCTACGCAACACAGTTATTAATCTCAAGAAGATTCAATAACAATTTTTCTCTTGAATTAGCGCCATCATACGTACGTCAAAACCTTACATTGGAAGCAAGTCAAAAACATGATCAGTTTGCTATGGGAGCAGGAGGACGTTTAAAAGTAAGCAAGCGTATGTCAATTAACTTAGATTATGTATACAATTTTAGCAGAGCAGACAATTCGGCATTCAAAAATCCATTAACAATAGGAGTCGATATTGAAACTGGTGGACATGTATTTCAATTGTTATTTTCAAATGCGCAATCAACTAACGAGCCAGGCTTCATAAGCAATGCAGAAGGCGATTGGGGAGATGGAGATATCTTTTTTGGATTCAATATTGTACGTGTATTCTAAACATATAAAGTACGAACGTAACCTACTAAAAAGGCTTTCAAGTATATTTTGAAAGCCTTTTTTTATGTAAAACATTTTTTTTAAAAATACTAGCAAGCAAACGTTGGAGTTCCTACGGTAGTGCATCCAACAACTGTTTGGCAATCAAAAGAAAGATTACAATCAGAAGTATTTGGATTTGGAGGACAACCGTCTGTGTGTGCAGGAGGACAATTATGTGAAATAGGACAGATATCTGGCCAAACTGAATACTCAGATCCACAACCATTATCTGTTAAAAAGAATAAATAACCACCAACAACGTGATTTGAATTTACAGAGGCTACTTTTGATTTACTAAGATTTAATTTTTTTAATGATACTTTTTGTTTTTTCATAATGTGAATTATTGTTGAATAAAACTCAAATCTAAAAAAAGAGAAGTATGAAAAAAAGAATCATAAATAATACTGTATAGATGGTATAAAAATGTAAATAGATGGTAAAAATAAAGCTTCCAATACCTGACTGGAAGCTTTTTTAAATTTTATAGATTATGTATTCTTAGTAGCAATAAACGCCAGGAGGACAAATAGAATCTGAATTACAACCAATGATTGTTATATTACAATGGTTTGAAGGGCATCCAAATACTGTTGGAGCTACACATCCATTTCCAGTAATACAATCGCCAGAAGTATCAGTATCATTACAATTAATATCTGAAAAAGAACAAGGTTCCGCAGTTCCTGTCCACGATTGAAATCCGCCAATTACACTATTAACTTCAAATGATGCTACATTTGATTTATTAAAAACTAATTTTTTCAAATTGATCTTTTTTTTCTTCATGATATTTTGATTTTGGTTAACTATCAAAAGTAAAAAAACAACATTCTGAAATATGGTGTTAAAACCTTATAAATAGTAAGTTTTATAAACGGTGTTAAGAATAGAAAAGGCTTTTAATTATTTTAAAAGCCTTTCTTATTAATTTCTTCTATGTGTATAATTAGTAGCACTGAAGTCCATTACAGAAGCTATAAAGCGCTGTTTGACAGCCATACAAAGTACCACAATTTTGAGTTGGAGGTGGACATCCATTTGTAGGACAGTTCCCTGTTTGTGGTGGGCAAGCAGCAGAAACGCAATCGTCAGTTAGGTTACAATTAAAATCTGAATAGGAACATGGCTCGGCAGTTCCTGTCCATGACTGAAATCCACCAGTTACACTATTAACTTCAAATGATGCTACATTAGACTTGTTTAAGGCTAGCTGTTTTAAATTTATTTTCTTTTTTTTCATGATATATGGTTTATGGTTAAAGATTAAAAATAACAAAACAGTTACGTATACTGATCTGTGAAAACCATATAAATAGTAAGTTTTATATACAAACAAAAAAGGCTTTCAAATGTTTGAAAGCCTTTCTATTCTTAATAGTATAAACTATAAATTCTTAGTAGCAATAAACTCCTGGAGGGCATACTGAATGCGATCCACATAATAATGTTGCAGGTGGACAACCATTAGTAGGGCAGTTTCCTGTTTGTGGAGGACAACCATTAGTTACACAACCATTAGTAGGGCAGTTCTGAGTAGCCGGTCCACAGAAAAAATCTGTAAAGCAAGGCTCAGCAGTTCCTGTCCATGACTGGAATCCACCAGTAACACTTTCAGATTCTAATGAAGCTACTTTCGACTTTTTTAAGCTCAATTTCCCTAGGTTTAACTTTTGTTTTTTCATGATTATAGGTTTTAGTTAAGGGATAAAATTAGTCAAAACAGACTTTAAATAAATAAGGCTATACCGTAGTATTAGTAATGTTTGCATAAGTAAACTACCTCATTTTTATAAAAATGAGGCAGTAAAAAAAGATTGATATTTTTTATGAAACTACTTTTTAGTCTCACAATTACAATATGTTTCATCGCACTGTCCATTTTCATCTATTGGTTTATGTAATCCATCTTTTATGATTTCTTTTAATGATGAAATACTAGTTTTAATGAATTAATTCCTCTTTTTTTCATGTGTGAAAGTTTTACTTGGTTAAGTAATAGCATTTAAATACAATTAAAAAGTAAGATAAATCGAAAAAAATATAAAGAAAATGATTTTCTTGCAAGAAGTAGTTTTAGATGTCACACATAAAATCTGAAACAATCAATAAAAATTGTAAATTTGCAAACCTGAAAAGAAGAAAGTTACATGTTAGATAAATTACAAATAGTAAAACAACGTTTTGATGAGGTAAATGATTTAATCATTCAACCTGATATTATTGCAGATAGAAAACGATATGTTGAACTCAATAAAGAATATAAAGATTTAAAAACGCTTGTTGAAAAACGAGACATTTATAAAGAATTGCTAGACAACATTTCTGAAGCAGAAGAAATCCTTGCCGATGGAAGCGATGCAGAAATGGTAGAAATGGCAAAAATGCAATTGGAAGAAGCTAAAGAAGAACTTCCAAAACTAGAAGAAGAAATCAAGTTTTTACTTATTCCGAAAGATCCGGAAGATAGTAAAAACGTGGTGGTAGAAGTACGTGCAGGAACTGGGGGAGATGAAGCTAGTATTTTTGCAGGTGACTTACACCGTATGTATACAAAATATTGCGAAGGAAAAGGATGGAGTGTAAGTGTTGTTGATTACAGTGAAGGAACTTCTGGTGGATTCAAAGAAATTATATTTGAAGTTTCAGGTGAAGATGTATATGGGACAATGAAGTTTGAAGCTGGAGTACATCGTGTACAACGTGTACCACAAACAGAAACTCAAGGACGTGTGCATACAAGTGCTGCTACGGTAATGGTATTGCCTGAAGCAGAAGAATTTGATGTAGAATTAGATATGAATGATGTTCGTATTGAACGAACAACTTCTACAGGTCCTGGAGGACAATCTGTAAATACAACCTATTCAGCAATTCGTTTACATCACGGACCATCTGGATTGGTAGTAAGTTGTCAGGATCAAAAATCATCACATAAAAACTTAGAAAAAGCCTTAAAAGTATTACGTTCTCGTTTATACGAAAAAGAACTTGAAAAGAAACTTGCAGCTGACTCTGAACGTCGTAAAAGTATGGTTTCTTCAGGTGATAGAAGTGCGAAAATTAGAACATACAATTATCCACAAGGTCGTGTAACAGATCACCGAATAGGTTTAACATTATACGATTTGTCAAATATTATCAATGGAGATATTCAAAAAATATTAGATGAATTAATGCTCGTTGAAAATACGCAGAAGCTGAAAGATGCTAGCGAGATAATGTAAAGCATACAAGCCTCAATTTTGAGGCTTTTTTTAAATACTATATCTAATAAACTACACAAAATATCCAACAACAACCCAACACCCAAAAAAGAATGACCACAACACAACTGATTGCACAAATACACAAAAAGAAATCTTTCCTTTGTATTGGACTCGATGTTGATTTACAAAAGATTCCAACGCATTTACTTGAAATGGAAGATCCTATATTTGAGTTTAACAAGGCAATTATTGATGCTACACATCATTTAGCAGTGGCTTACAAACCTAATACTGCATTTTATGAAGCCTACGGAATAAAAGGTTGGCAAGCGTTAGAAAAAACAATTCAATACTTAAATACAAATCACCCAGAAATATTTACCATTGCTGATGCAAAACGTGGAGATATTGGAAACACGTCTACAATGTACGCAAAAGCATTCTTTGATGATTTAGCGTTTGATTCGGTAACAGTTGCTCCATATATGGGAAAAGACTCTGTAGAGCCGTTTTTAGCGTTTGAAGGAAAACATACTATTTTATTGGCGTTGACTTCCAATCAAGGTGCATTTGATTTTCAAACGAAAACTATTGATAACAAAGAAGTATACAAACATGTATTAGAAACTTCTAAAAATTGGCAAAATAGCCAGAATCTAATGTATGTTGTTGGTGCTACAAAAGCTTCTTTCTTAGGAGAAATCAGAGAAATAATTCCAGAAAGTTTCTTATTAGTTCCTGGTGTTGGAGCGCAAGGAGGAAATCTGCAAGATGTTTGCAAATATGGAATGACAAAGGATGTTGGTTTATTAATTAATTCTTCTCGTGGAATTATTTATGCATCAAATCAAGAAGATTTTGCTTCGGCTGCAGCCAAAAATGCTAAAGACTTACAAACACAAATGGCAGAGATTTTAACAAAGTAACTTTTCGTCATTCTGAACTTGATTCAGAATCTCACATATGAAAATCAAAGATCAATTAAATAGAGAACTTTTTTTTGAAGCGCCTCCAAAACGAATCATATCGTTAGTGCCGTCTCAAACAGAATTACTATATGATTTAGGTTTAGAAGATCATATTGTAGGAATCACGAAGTTTTGTGTACATCCATATCATTTAAAAAGCACGAAAAAGATTGTTGGTGGTACCAAAAACATCAAACTAGAAAAAATAAAAGAGTTGCAACCAGATATTATTCTGTGTAACAAAGAAGAGAATACAAAAGAAATTGTAGAAACTTTAGAAAAGTTATTTCCAGTGCATGTTTCTGATGTGAAAAATATTGAAGAATCATTAGATATGATTTCACAATATGGAAAACTGTTTAAATGCAATACAGAAGCTTCTAAAATTAATGATAAAATTCGATTTCATCTAAAAGACTTTCAAGAGTTTGTAAAAGATATTCCTGTTCAAAAAGCAGCATATTTTATCTGGCGAAAGCCTTGGATGGTAGCCGGAAAAGATACATTTATCAATTACTTATTGAATTTGTGCAAGTTTGAAAACATCTATGAATCACATGGTAGATATCCTGAAGTAGAAATTAAAAAAATACGTTTGCAAGGCGATCCTGATATTGTGATGTTATCATCAGAACCGTATCCGTTTAAGTCAGAACATGCGTTTGAATTAGGACGTTGTACACATCATGCTAAAACCGTTTTTGTAGATGGAGAATATTTTAGTTGGTATGGCTCACGTTTGGCAAAAGCATTTGCTTATTTCAAAAAACTTCACGAAAGTCTATAAACAAGAAAAATCGGGCAATGAGACCCGATTTAATTTCTTTAACTAACCCAAATTTGTCGTATTAGATTTTTACAACAGTGCAAATATATGTCGAAAACCACATTCGGTATGTTAAGAGAATATTAGAAATAGATTAAAGAATGTTAAGAATTGTGAAAATTTACTTCTTGATATGCAGACAAAAAGCTTTTCTGTTTCAGAGTTAAGATTCTGTTTAATAATTGATTAACGATTTTTAAATTGGTTTTTTGCTATATTGTATATTCTTAATAAAACCCTAAAAAGATGAAAAAACTTGTATTGTTATTTGCAATTTTAATTTCAACATCAATTAACGCTCAGCAAAAGCCATGTGCATGTTGTACAGAAAATCATCAAGCCTTTGATTTTTGGATTGGAACTTGGAATGTTACCAATGCAGACGGAACGCCAGCAGGTAAAAATAGAATTACTAAAATTGAAAACGAATGTGTATTACGTGAAAACTGGACAAGCGCCAAAGCAAATTATACAGGAACGAGTTACAACTTTTATAATGCGCAAAAGAAACAGTGGGAACAAATTTGGGTAGACAATCAAGGTGGAAATCTACATTTAAAGGGAAATAGAGTAGGCAACCAAATGATTTTACAAAGCGATGAGGTAACTTCTGCGAAAGGACAAAAATATGTCAATAGAGTTACTTGGACATTGAATACTGATGGTTCCGTTCGTCAACATTGGGAAACATCTCCTGATCAAAAAACGTGGACTACAGTTTTTGATGGTTTGTATATAAAAGAAAAGTAGCGAATAAGGGAGTTTTTATTGTTGTTCTTTCCTTACTAATGTCGGTAACTTCTTTTTCATACTACTATAATAAACACTATCAACTCGATACGTTTTCATTAATTCATCAACACCTTTTACAGCGATCATAGAATCTTTTACATATTGAAACCAATTATAGCGACCAACTCTCACATTATCTAATGAATCGATTTTACTGAGGTCTAAATTTTTAAAAATGGTGTTTTCTAAATTAGCTTTTGTCAAAATGGCGCCGCTCAAATTTACATCTTCAAGATATGTGTTTCTTAAATCTATACCATTCATAATAGCATTAGGAAAACCAGCATTTACAATGTACGCTTCTCTTAAAATAGCTTTTTTTAGCTCAGCTTTATGTAATAATGTTTTCTTTAAACTAGCATAGCGCAAGTTGACATTGTTTAATTTCTTATTCTTCAAATCAAGTCTGTCCAAATCGGCATATTCAAAATTAGTTTTCTTGAATAGTTGATTGGATACGTATGAATTTTCTAAATCATTATATGAAATAGAATATAATAATTGGCTTCTTTCGGGACTTAGTAGTTTAGATATTGAGTCAATTTGATAATCAAAAAATTTATAAGGTTTTATGGAATGACTCAAGCTAATTATTCGGGCAGTTAAGTTGCTTGAAAGCTCTTTCTTTCCAGTATTTAATTCAATATTAATATCTCTTAAGATACCATCTAAAATGATCATTTGAGAAGATCTGCGTGTAGCTTCTGCTATATGAATTTGCTGATCAATCATATTATTTTGGCTTCCCAAAATTTCAACTTGTTGCTCAACCAATGTTGTCTGAGCATCCAAAATATCATTTTGTTTGCTGAGAAAGTAAACAGTCGCAATAGCTAAAATACCACTACTTGCAACGGCTAATGTAGTTGGAGAGAAAAAAAGTCGCCAAATAACAGCTCTTGTGACCGCTTTTCGTCTAGGGTCATTTTTTTGATATTTACTTCGTTTGAGAAAATTTAAAATTAATTGTATAGGTCTGTGTTCTTGCTCTAATAAACGCGCCTCAATTTTAATTAATTTGTCTTCTGTATTTTGATCTTCAGATTCTTCTGTCATAGATTTTTAAATTAACTATACTTCTCCAAGTTGAACAGCTTTTTGCATAACTTCATAGCGTTTTCTCCACACTGCACGATCTTTGTTTAAATGATCGTCAATATGAACAGGATCTTTTGTATTAAAATTTCCGCCCCAGCGTAATTCTGGATCGTCAATAATTAAGCTTAAAAAGTATTTTACAGGTTGCGGCACATTAGGATACTTTGTCAATACAGATGAATTTGCCCATGAATTATTTCCATATACAATATTCATGTCAATTCCATGACCTGCTAAGTGATTGGAGTAAGTGGCAGGTTTTACAATGGCTCCTTTTACATTTGTAGTTGTTCGAAACGAACTTGTTACATGTATTTTTACATTTGCTTGTACAGCATACCCATTAATTTTTTCTAAAGCAGGAATAAATTCAACATCGGCTCTACAAGGTTTTCCTTGAAAATTTGACGCTTCAAATAATACTAATGGAGATTTTCCACTAGGTAAATTTTTCGGAGCATGATCCATCCATTTGCGACCGTAAAACACATTAATATCCTTTAAAAATAGATCAACAACTGGGCGCGATAACCAATCACCATCAGAACTAATATTATTATCTTTAGTATAGGCTATAACAGCGTTACGTGTACTATTTCCATAAAATCCGTCAGCACCAAACTTTGCAAAATTGAGTTGTGCTCCGTAACCAATAGTATTCAAAAATGTTTGAATGGCAGAAATACTCGTACGTGTTCCTTTAGAGATATATTTTTTGGTTCGTAAATCAGCAGAATGTATAGCCCATAACAAATACATCTCAGGAAGAAAGTTATGGCGTTGTACAATTAATTCACATAATTCATTAGGAACTGAAGTTCCATCACTTGTATAATTGTTTTTAGTTGCAAAAGCGGCAACTGCTTTTACGGTTGCTGGGCCATAATCTCCATCAGCTTCGTAATTATACAGCTTCAATTCTTTTTCGAAACCCAATTCAAAAAGTGTACGTTGTAAATCAATAATTAATTCCTTGTCGGAGGAACCTTGAAATAATGACTTGCTAATATCACCTTTTTTTAAAGCAGCTTCGAGTAAATTTGAACATTCCATGGAGTGTAGTTTTATGTCTAACAAATTATGAAAAAAAACGCAATACATGAAAGAGTGAAAACATGTAGTTTTAATTTAAATAAAAAACCAAGGAATCGTCCAGAAAATATCCGAACGATTCCACCAAATGATATATAATTATTGAATTATATATTTCTTTTAAAATATTGTATTGTAACTAAGTCAACTTAACAAGGATAGTAACAGGAAAGAAATGCTTTTGTAGCTGTAGGATTGCATCCCACAGTACCGTTATTACTTCCACAATCGTTTGTGTTGCAATTTTTGGTAATATCACATCCATCAATAACTCCTGTAAAGATACATTGTGGATTTGTAGATTGTTCGCCGCCTGTAGCACTTAGTCTATTTAATTCAGCTACTCTTGATTTGGTCAAACTTAATTTATGAAAGCCTAATTTTTGTTTTTTCATAACCTAACTTCTTTTAATGCGTACAATTTTCTCTACTGTGGCTAGGACATGCAATATATGAAGTTGTATATACCGTAGTAGATGCTGTACAGTCTATTGTATATATACAATTGTTTTCTGTGACTTTATCTCTTCCACCTTTATCTTGTCCACCAAAGATGTTTCCAGCTTGCAATGTTGCAATGCGGCCTTTGTTTAGTTTTAATGTTCCGTGTTGTAATTTGTTTTTTTTCATAATATGTGTTTTGATTAAACTTGAAGTAAAACTATACAAACACATAACGTCAAAAAAACGGTTATTATGTCAGTTTATATAATGACAGTTGCTGTTTTATGATTAAGTAATTCATATGGATTTAGATTTTGTTTTAAGTGTAAAATATTGATTTTTAATAATTTAAAATTGTTTTTGTTTAAGTTTTAAAACATTGATGTTCAAATTTAAAAAGTAATCTTTACAATGTGAAATGGTGTGTATGACAATAGATCTATTGTCCTTTTTTAGGTGAAAATTAGTAAAAAATCTATCTATTTTTCGAAAGAAGCGTTTAAGTTTTTGATAAAATAGGAAGGATTTAAATTCGTTTTTCGTTGAAAAGATCTTGAAAATGTTCGTGTATTACTAAAACCTGATTCTTCCGCAATCGCATCAATGGTATATTTTCTAAAAACAGCATCGTTTTGCAAACGTTCTATCGTATAATCAATGCGTAAATCATTCATAAACGTATTAAAGCTTTTTCCTTCATATACATTTACGATTTTTGACAGATAAGTATGATTGGTTTTTAAACGTTTGGCTAATTTTTGTAAATTAATATTTGATGATAAGAATTCATTATTTTCTTTAAAAACTGCTAAACTATTTAATACCGTTTTAATAATATCTTCTGGAATATTGAGTTCATTTTTTTTAGCATCTGATACATCAATAATAGTATGTTGCTTCTTGGTTTGTTGTGCTTTTAAGAGTTCTTCAAAACGTTTTTTATAGATTTTTTTCTGGATATAATTATAAATCAGAAATCCGCCAATCAATAAAATAATGATGATTGCTCCAATAATACCCAGGAAATAAGAACGTTCTTTCTTTTGAAGTGAAGTTATAATTTGTTCTTTATTCGCTAGCAGTCTAGGTGTGTTGTAATCTTCTGAAATTCGATTGGTTAGATATAATTCTTTATCATGTAAAATGCTATCCAATTTTAACAAGCGTTCTATATACAAAAGTTGCTTTTCTGAATCTTTCTTCTTCTTGTAATGGTCAATTAAAATTTCATATGTAGGTCTTGTTTCTGGAAACAAATAATTTACTTTTAGAAAGATAGAGTCTACTTTTTTTAGATAGTTGATTGCTTTTTCTCTTTGTTCAGTAGCTACATATGTTTTACCTAAATAAAAATAGGCATATGCCAAGTTTGAATCATCTTGTATATTTTTGAAATAATGAACGGTTTTTTGAATACTATCTTTTGCAGCTGAATAATTTTGTTGTGCATATAAGTTCATACCTTGTTTTAAAACCAATTTATGGTATAAATTTTTATACTTTGGATTTGTGTAAATTTCCTTAATAGTTTTTGAAGCTAATATTGTTACAGAATCATTCATGTTAAGTTGCCTGTATGAAGTAATTATACTTGATATTATTTTTAAGCGACGCCAATTATCTTTAAATCCTAATGTTTCTGAATTTACTAGTGATCTTTTCAGTGTTTTTAGTGCTTTTTCATAATTCCCAATTAAGTTATGAATAATCCCAATATTATAATTAATATTAAATAGCATAAGATGATTATTACTTTTCTTAGCGTATTCCTGAGCTTTTACATATAAGTTTAAGGCTTCTTTATAGGATTGAATTTGAAAAAAATCTCCAGCTTTTATTACTAACGCATTTTCCATAAAGTAATGATCAGTACGTTTTGAAGAAAGTTGAATAAGGCTGTCTATATATATTGTTCGTAATGAATCAGAATTGAGTAAGGCTTTATAGTAATAACCATCAATTATTTTTTTTGAATCTTGAAGTTGTTTGGCTTTTTTTAAATATGCAGCTGCATATAAACTTGCGTCCTTATCAGAATCTGTGTCATAAAACTGTGTGCGTAATTCTTTAAACTCTCTTCTTAGTAGAGAATCTAAATTCTTTAAAGATTGTTCTTGACTGCATATAGGAAGTCTAATTAGTAGAAAATATGCAATAATATAAAAATGCTTTAATCTCATGTAAATGATATACATACGAAAATACATTTTTTTTAAAGTATCTGGAGTTCTTTTCATTTATACATGCATGAAAGCTGTGTTTAGTTGTGACAATAGATCAATTGTCCGTATATGACATTGTTTTACAGTGATATATAGTTATAAATAATCGTAGCTTTGAGATACACTAACGTAAATACAAAACTCAAAATTATGAAAAGAAAAAGTTTATTACTCAGCCTAAAAAAGTATACAATAGCATCTGTTCGTGGAAATCATCAAATCATTGGAGCTGGATTAACAACAGGTGTAGAGTGTGGCACTTCAGTTGACCCAGCTATTTGCAGGTCAGCAGATCCAGTTACATGTCAATCACAACATGGAGGTACATGTACAACAAAAGAACCATCATGTACAAGTTCTACTGATGACCCTTTGAGTAATGCACGTAAAGGCTGCGCTTCTCATATTGGCGGAGGAGATTAAATCGTTAATTAATAATAATAAATAAAAGGTCTGGAAATAATATACTTCCAGACCTTTATTATTTTAATCTGTAGCACTACCAGGCATAGGGCAAGCAATACAAGAAGTTGTAGGGCAAGTAACTTCTGTAAGGACTGATCTACATTGTAGTTTAGTATCATAACCTTGAGCGGTTTCTTTATGCTTTTGTTCTTGACCTCCAAGAATAGTATGTTGTAAACTCGCAATACTATCCTTATTCAATTTCAATGTACTAAGTTCGATACTTCTTTTTTTCATAATTTGATTTTTTAATTAAACATGAAATAAAAGTATCTAAACACGAGATACCGTGAAAACATTGTAATTTACAATTTATAAAATCGCAATGAAATGAGGTGAAAAGCAGAATATAAGTACTATAATGCTTGTAAAACGTATACTATGATCATGATTGAATAGAATATCATTTCAAATCTGCAAGCGCATTTATTGCTTCTTCAGCGTCTCCTGTCGCAACATGTAACTCAATGCTTCCACCAAGAATTCCAGCGTGTGCTGTGTCCATTTTGTTGATTTCGAAATACTTAATTCCAGCTTCAGCCAAAATATTTTTAGCATCCATGATTTCAATATGTTTGGTACTAGTGTATATTTTTACCTTATCCATAGTTTTTTATTAAAGTTCTGTATTAAGATACAAAATAGAGGAAGATTTTAGTGGATTTTAAAGGATGAATATTGAATTATATTTTTTTAAATCCCAAAACTCAAAACCCATCAATTATGTTGATAACAATAATTGCCTTTTTTGACTTTTCGTTTACATTGTTTACCTGATTTTGTTTTTCCAAGGCACCTTCTTGTTGAAGTAGTTGAAGATTTTCTAGGAGTAATTTTAACACTACCATTTTGTTTGGTATGTTGATAACAATAGCCATTCGCAAGTTTAGTTTTGTGTTTGCAGCGTGTTCCTTTTTGTGTATACCCTTTACAGCGAACCGAAGTAGCAGTACCAACTGCTTTATTTTCAGAAGTGAAACGTTTTTGTAATTTATGTTTTGGTGGTGGCTTGCAAATTTTGCAAGGTGTTAATTTAGAGCGTTCAATATTTTTCAATCCAACTAATTTACTCGAAACGTTTTCTACCATTCTGCAGGTACTCAAATGATATCGTTTTCCTGAAGGTGTTTTGTAAACGTCTTGTGAGTAAGATTGAAGAGAAAATAGAAATAAGAATATGGCAACAAAGATTTTCATTTTTTAATTGAAGCTATTGTATTTCTATTAACTGTTTTATTTCTTCGGCTCCAGATAAATTTGGTTTAATTTTCAAAGCATTATTAATGTCCTTTATAACTTCACTAAATACATAATCAGATTGTGGTTGCTTTTTTATCAATGTTATAGCATTAATATAGGTTTCCATTGCGTCTGATTCTTTATTTAACATTAACTGTGCTAAACCTTTATTAGCTAAAACCCAACCTAATTCAAATTCATTATTAGCTTTGTCAGAATATTCAATACATTTTTGATAATTTCCTTTTTCAAATTGTGTCCAACCTAAGTCTCCATATAACTCAGCTTTTTGTTGACCATCAGATTTTTCTATTAAAACTCTATTCTCAATAATAGCTACAACTTCAATGCTAATATTAACTCCACTGCTAGCGCTTGGATTTTTTAACCCTAAATATACAGTGCCTGAATTTGTATCATCAATTTCAACTATTGCTGATTTAGTATTACTAATTGTACCTTCTTCATAATAGTAAAGAACAGCACCGTCATTATCTTCTTTTCTAATAAATTTATCAATATTTTCTTTGTCAGTAAGATAGATGTCTACAGATGAAGACCCCTCAGGTATTTTTAGTTGTGAAGTTACTTGAGAAGTTAAAGTACTTGGATCAAGAATCATTGAAGAAAGTTGAAGCGCTAGATTTAAATTTTGAATACCACTTTTCCCTTTTTTTGTAGAAAAGCTATAATACCATTTAACAGTATTTTTTGGCAAATCAATAGGAATGTATATTCTAGATTTCCCTCCGAATTGAGACCTAAGCCCGCCATTTAAATATATACTTCTTGTTTTAATTACTTCAATAGTTTCATAGGTAACATCATATTCTTGGGATAAACTTAGTTGAAAAGAAATAAAAGTAATAAAAAGGAAAATGTAGTTTTTAAGTATCATAGTTTTGATTTGAGAATAATTTCCAAAACTATCTAAACCAAATAACACTAACTTACGGTTTACCGTAAAAACACAAACGTCGTAACAAGCATTTTAAATCTCATCACGACGTTATGTATATATTTTAAACTGAAAACTGCCAACCGACAAGTTGTCAACTGAATCTAATCTTGCAAAGCAAATACTTTCTGTAACAAAGCAGTTGTTCTTGAACCTACTTTGGTGCGAATCTCAGCTTCTTCAACAGCAATCATTTTATACACACCTTTTAAAGCTTCTGTAGTAACATAATCTGTTAAGTCTGGATTTACCTTATTTACAAAAGGAATCTTATTGTATTTATTAATTAAATCTGTCCAAATTTTATCTGCTCCAACTTTCGCAAACGAATTTTGAATGACAGGCTGAAACTTGCCATACAAAGCTGTATTTGTCTTTCCTTGTAAATACTGAGTTGCGGCATCATTATTCCCTAACAAAATATTCTTTGCGTCGGCAAACGTAATATCTTTTACAGCATTCACAAAAATAGGAGTTGCTTCTTTTACAGCATCTTCAGCAGCTCTGTTTAATAGCTTAATTCCATCATCAGCCAAGCTTCCTAAGCCAATGTCACGTAATGCTTTATCTACTTTCTGTAACTCTGCTGGCATTAAAATCTTTACCAAATTATTACCATAAAAACCATCTTTTAAAGTTAGCTTCTGTACTTGTTTATCAATTCCAAAATCTAATGCCTGACGTAATCCTGCTGCAATATCAGCGTTTCCAAGTGTGCCGCCCTGTGGCAATTGATTTACAACTTGCTGCAATTCTGCACAAGAATTCAACATCAACAATCCGACAAAAGCAATAATGATTTTTTTCATGAGTATATATTTAAGATTTTTTAGACAGTAAAAAGTACAAAAGGTTTAATTAAAACCAAAATGGACATTACAAAAATACACGAATAATTAGAACAAGTCCTTTGTTTGAAATGAAATTTAATGATCATTAATCTCAATAAAAAATGTATCTTATCCTTCAAATAGATCCCTAATAGATGAAAAAAATCTTATTTTTAATTATACTCTATACTGCATTTCAAAGTTTTGGGCAAGAAGCCATTACAAATAAAACTGAGATGTGCAATACACTCAAAAAAATGATTACAAATGATCGAATGTACAGAGGTGGAGAAATTTTAGACGATAAAACATTCGGTAAAAAAAGTACGTATCCACAAAAAGTGCAAGACTCAGTTAGAAAATTACAAAAAAAACTAGATAATACAAACACAGAAAAACTAATCAAACTAACAAAAAAATATGGTTGGATTAGTGATGAACGCATCTATTGTACAAAGTTGAATATTTGGCTGATTTTTAGACATTCAGACAGAAAATATTACAAACAAATCTTAGCAGTTATCGAAAAAGAACACAAAGCTAAACGACTTAGTGATTTTTACTACAAACTAATGCATGATCATGTAACTGGAAAATATTAAAAAAGTAATATCTTTCTAAAAATTAAGCAGATGAAAAAAGTTTGGCTATTCCTTATTCCACTTTTCTTTATAAATTGTCAACAAGAAAAGAAAGCTGTTTCCAATAATAAAACGTACACACAATACCTTACAATATTAGGGACTGCACAAGATGCTGGCTATCCGCAAATCAATTGTACAAAATCATGTTGTCAACTTTATCATGAAGGAAAAGTAGAAAAGAAGTTGATTTCTTGTTTGGGTTTACTAGATCTCGAATCGAAGAAAAAATGGTTATTTGATGCTACACCTGATATCACACAGCAAGTTCAAAACCTTTCCAATCAGCTTGAAACAGGAAGTGTAATAGATGGCGTATTTCTCACACATGCACATATCGGGCATTACACAGGACTCATGTATTTTGGAAGAGAAGCTATGGGAGCAAAACAAGTTCCTGTCTATACAATGCCAAAAATGAAAACATTCTTAGAAACAAATGGACCTTGGAATCAACTAGTTGCTTTAGAAAATATAAAGCTAAAAGAATTACAGCATAATACTTCTGTAGATTTGACAAATGGAATCGAAATCACGCCATTTCTAGTACCACATCGTGACGAATTCTCAGAAACGGTTGGTTATAAAATTAAAGGAAAACATAAATCAGCGTTGTTCATTCCAGACATTAACAAATGGCAACTTTGGGAAAAAGATATTGTGGAAGAAGTCAAAAAAGTAGATTATGCTTTTTTGGACGCTACATTTTTCAAAAATGGAGAAATTCCAAGACCCATGAACGAAGTGCCACATCCGTTTATTGTAGAAACTGCAAAACTGTTTGAAAACGAAGATAAAGCGACAAAAAATAAAGTTATTTTCATTCACTTCAATCATTCCAATCCTGCTTTGCAAGAATCAAATTCATTAAAAGATAGTTTGAAAAACAAAGGTTTCCAATTTGCAGAAGAAGGAATGCGTGTTGGACTCTAAAATTTCAAAACCTTCATTTCTTATATATTTCTTAAAAAATGTTCGATTTTTTTGAATATTCCGTAAATTGCACGCCTAAAATATAGACTTCATTACAGATGGAACAAGCGCAACCCTACAAACCAACCTATAAAGTACGAATCGTAACTGCTGCATCACTCTTTGACGGACACGATGCCGCTATCAATATCATGCGACGAATTATTCAGTCAACTGGTGTTGAGGTCATTCACTTAGGACACGATAGAAGTGTGGAAGAAGTTGTAAATACAGCTATTCAAGAAGATGCAAATGCTATTGCAATGACTTCGTATCAAGGTGGACACAATGAGTACTTTAAATATATGTACGATTTGTTACAAGAAAAAGGCGCTGGACACATCAAAATATTTGGTGGCGGTGGCGGTGTAATCCTTCCAGAAGAAATTAAAGATTTAATGGAGTATGGAATTACACGTATCTATTCTCCAGATGATGGACGTGAGATGGGATTACAAGGAATGATTAATGATTTAGTACAAAAATCTGATTATGCTATTGGCGATTCACTAAACGGAGAAGTAAACTTATTACACGAAAAAAATCCAAAAGCAATTGCACGTGTGATTTCTTCAGCAGAAAACTTTCCAGAAGTTGCTAAAGATGCTCTAGATACAATTCACGAAAAAAATAAAACATCAACAACACCAGTATTAGGAATTACAGGAACTGGTGGAGCTGGTAAATCAAGTTTAGTGGACGAATTGGTTCGTCGATTTTTAATTGATTTTCCAGAAAAAACGATCGGATTAATCTCAGTTGATCCATCAAAACGTAAAACTGGTGGTGCTTTACTAGGAGATCGTATTCGTATGAACGCGATTAACTCGCCAAGAGTATACATGCGTAGTTTAGCAACACGTCAATCAAACTTAGCCTTATCAAAATATGTAAATGAAGCGGTTCAAGTATTAAAAGCAGCTGAGTACGATTTAATTATTCTTGAAACATCAGGAATTGGACAATCAGACACAGAAATCATGGAACACAGTGATGTCGCTTTATACGTAATGACACCAGAATTTGGAGCAGCTACGCAATTGGAAAAAATTGACATGCTCGATTTTGCGGATTTAGTTGCCATCAACAAATTTGACAAAAGAGGTTCGTTAGACGCTTTGCGCGATGTAAAAAAACAATACATGCGTAACAACAATCTTTGGGACATTCCACAAGATCAATTACCAGTATACGGAACCATTGCTTCTCAGTTCAATGATCCAGGAATGAATACCTTGTACAAAGCGGTAATGGATAAATTAGTGGAAAAAACAGAAGCAGATTTACAGTCGACTTCTAAAATTTCTGGTGAAATGAGCGAAAAAATATTCGTAATTCCACCATCAAGAACACGTTACTTATCTGAAATAGCAGAAAACAACAGAGCCTACGACAAAAAAGCAGAAGCACAAGTTGAAGTTGCTCAAAAACTATACGGAATCTACAAAACCATCGGTTCTATCTCGAATGTAAAATCGAACGAAATTGAAATGAAGTTTATGTCTAAAACAGGTTTAGATGAAAACATCATTTTAGAACGATTAGACGAAGAAGCAGATATCGATTTGGTAAAATTATTACTAAAAGAGTTTGATCGCGTTAAGCTAAATCTTGATCCATACAACTGGGAAATTATCAACGGTTGGAACGAGAAAGTAAACAAATATAAAAACCCGATCTACACGTTTAAAGTTCGTGACAAAGAGATCAAAATTAATACACACACTGAATCTTTATCACATCTACAAATACCAAAAGTAGCATTGCCAAAGTATCAAGCTTGGGGAGACATCTTAAAATGGTGTTTGCAAGAAAACGTTCCAGGAGAATTTCCATATACGTCAGGATTATATCCTTTCAAACGTACAGGAGAAGATCCAGCACGTATGTTTGCAGGGGAAGGCGGACCAGAACGTACCAACAAACGTTTCCATTATGTAAGTCAAGGAATGCCAGCAAAACGTTTATCTACGGCGTTTGATAGTGTAACGTTGTACGGAAACGATCCGGATCTACGACCAGATATTTATGGTAAAATTGGAAATGCAGGAGTTTCTATCTGCTGTTTAGATGATGCGAAAAAATTATACTCTGGTTTCGATTTAGCACATAAAATGACATCGGTAAGTATGACCATAAATGGTCCTGCACCAATGTTATTAGGTTTCTTTATGAATGCTGCCATTGATCAGCAATGTGAAATTTACATTAAAGAAAATGAGCTTGAAGCAGAAGTTGAAGCAAAAATTGCTGAAATTTATAAAGGAAAAGAACGTCCACAGTATAATGGAGACTTGCCAGAAGGAAACGACGGTTTAGGTTTAATGCTATTAGGAGTTACAGGTGATCAAGTATTGCCAGCAGACATCTATAATGACATCAAAGTAAAAACCATAGCACAAGTACGCGGAACAGTTCAGGCAGATATCTTAAAAGAA
The DNA here is from genome assembly GCF_947496985.1 of uncultured Kordia sp. Classification (GTDB taxonomy): domain Bacteria; phylum Bacteroidota; class Bacteroidia; order Flavobacteriales; family Flavobacteriaceae; genus Kordia. The sequence continues at coordinate 59,442 of NZ_CANMEZ010000011.1, read as the reverse complement.
GATCAAGCACAAAATACATGTATCTTCTCAACAGAATTTGCATTACGATTAATGGGAGATGTACAAGAGTATTTCATTGAAAATAATGTACGTAACTTCTATTCGGTTTCTATTTCTGGATATCATATCGCGGAAGCAGGCGCAAACCCAATTACACAGTTAGCATTAACGTTATCTAATGGATTTACATACGTAGAATACTATTTAAGTAGAGGAATGGACATCAATAAATTTGGTCCAAACTTATCATTCTTCTTCTCAAATGGAATTGATCCTGAATATGCAGTAATTGGACGTGTAGCACGTAAAATCTGGGCGAAAGCCTTGAAACATAAATACGGGGCAAACTCGAGAGCGCAAATGTTGAAATATCACATTCAAACTTCTGGACGTAGTTTACATGCACAAGAAATTGACTTCAACGATATTCGTACCACGTTACAAGCATTATATGCAATCTATGACAACTGTAACTCATTGCACACAAACGCATATGATGAAGCAATTACAACACCAACGGAAGAATCAGTTCGTAGAGCAATGGCGATTCAGTTGATTATCAACAAAGAATTAGGATTAGCGAAAAACGAAAATCCAATTCAAGGTTCGTTTATCATAGAAGAATTAACAGACTTAGTAGAAGAAGCTGTTTTATTAGAATTTGATCGTATCACAGAACGTGGAGGTGTTTTAGGAGCAATGGAAACTATGTATCAACGTTCTAAAATTCAAGAAGAAAGTTTATACTACGAAACGTTGAAACATAACGGACAATTTCCAATTATTGGTGTAAACACATTCTTAAGCAGTAAAGGTTCGCCAACGGTAGTGCCAAAAGAAGTCATTCGAGCAACGGAAGAAGAAAAACAATATCAAATCAAAATATTAGAAAACCTTCACAATGCACATGATACAAAAGAGTTACTTCATAACTTACAACTAAAAGCTGTGAATAACGAAAACATATTTGAAGCTTTAATGGACGTATGTAAAGTATGTTCGTTAGGTGAAATAACAGCTTCATTGTTTGAAGTTGGAGGACAATATCGAAGAAATATGTAGTTCATCTAAACAGAAAGTATATCATACCAAAAATGTATAAATCGTGTCGGTTTATACATTTTTTTTATGTGCTTACTCAAAAGGAAGTATTTTCATATCCGTAAAACTAATAAGGGGTAAATACATGAGGGCAAAACTACTATTCCTAGTGATTTTTTTCACTACATATCAAAATTATGCACAAGTGCCAGTAAACAACGATTGTGTTGATGCAGAGGTTATTACGATAACTACCGCAGGAACAACAACTGTAAATTTTGATAATGGAATGGCAACACAAAGTCTACTCAGTAGTTGTGATACAGCCGCAACCACGTATCCTGATGTTTGGTTTGAATTTACCATGCCAGTCAACGGAAACATTCGAATTACAAGTGTGAATTTTGCAGACGGATTCTCATTATACACTACATGCGGAGGTTCAGAAATAGATTGTTTTTACGATGACGGATTTTTTTATGGGCTTACAAATGGATCAACCTATAAACTAAGAGCCGTAAGTACTACATCAAATGCAGGAGTCGATAGTTTTATGATTCAAGCATTTGAAGCAGCTGCAAATGACGAATGTGTAAATGCCGAAGTCATCACAGATGATATTACAACCTTAAGAACCATTTTCTTTAACAACGCCGAAGCTACTCAAAGTTTAGTAAGTAGTTGTGATACAAGTAGCGATGAATATCTTGATTTATGGTATGAATTCACAATGCCAGTAACAGGGAATTTGCGAATTACTGGAGTGAATTTCTCAGACGGATTTACATTATATGACAATTGCGGAAGTGTTCCTACAGAATTGGATTGTTTCTATGATGACCATTTTACATATAATCTTGCAGCAGGAACGTATATATTACGTGCTGTAAGTACAGATACTAATGCAGGAACCGATAGTTTTCGAATTCAAGCATTTGAAACGGCTGCCAATGATGAATGCGCTAATGCCGAAGTCATCATGGATGATATTACAACTGCAAGAACGATTAATTTTAACAATGCAGCAGCAACGGAAAGCTTAGTAAGTAGTTGTGATACAGGTAGTAATGATTATCTTGATTTATGGTATCAATTCACGATGCCAGTAAACGGAAATTTACGAATCTCAGGAGTAAATTTCGCAGATGGTTTTACACTATATGACAATTGCGGAAGCGTTCCCACAGAATTGGATTGTTTTTACGATGATAATTTTACATTTGGTTTAACAGCAGGAACATATACACTTCGCGTAACAAGTACAGACAGCAATGCAGGAACTGACAGCTTTGTTATTCAGGCTTTTGAAACTGTAGCTAATGATGAATGTGCTAATGCCGAAGTCATCATGGATGATATAACAACGGCAACAACCATCAATTTCAATAACGCCAACGCAACACAAAGTTTAGAAAGTAGTTGTGATACAAGTACAACAGAAGATTATTTAGACATTTGGTATCAATTTACAATGCCAGTTACTGGAAACCTTAGAATTTCAGGAGTAAACTTTGCAGATGGTTTTACACTGTATGATAATTGTGGAAGCGTTCCTACTGAACTCGATTGCTTTTACAATGACAATTTCACATACAACTTAGCAGCAGGAACATACATACTACGTGTGGTAAGTACAGCCAGTTTTGCAGGAGATGATAGTTTTATAATTCAAGCGTTTGAAACGATAGCAAATGACCAATGTGCAAACGCAACTGTAATTATGAATGATATTACAACACCAACAACAATCAATTATAACAATGCTGCTGCCACACAAAGTCTTACAAGTAGTTGTGATAACGGAACGTTAGAAAATCTTGATGTATGGTATGAATTCAATATGCCAGTCAATGGAAATCTCACAATTACGGGTGTCAACTTTGCTGACGGCTTCACCTTATATGATAGTTGTGGAGACATTCCAACGGAAATAGATTGTTTTTATAGCGAAAAAATAATTACAGGACTCACCGCAGGTACATATACACTTCGGGTAGTAAGTACAAGTGATTTTGCCGATGCAGATAGTTTTATCATCACAGCATATGAAACAATTGCTAATGATGATTGCGCTTCCGCAGAAATGATTCAAGTAGCGGCAATTGGCGAATGTAGCACAGAAAACGTGACGCTAGAGTTACGCGGGTCAACGAGTTTTGCAACTACGGTAGGAAGTTGCCAGAATGCTACACAAGACTGGTTGGACGCTTGGTACACGTTTGAAGCACCATTGACAGGAAACATTTCACTTACGAGTAATTCTGTTTTTAACAACTTTGCAGTATATGACGCTTGTGGCGGAACAGAAGTTGCCTGTATTACTAACGATGGTGTTATTCCAGTTGTATTTGGAAACATCTATTACTTGCAAGTTTCTAGAATAGATTCAAATTTTTCAGAAGTCACTTTCTGTCTAGAAGGTGCGCCAATTGTAGCAACAGGAACAGCAGGAATATGTGAAAATATTCCGACTGTAGAAATATCAAATGCACAAGCAAATACGAACGAATGGGTTCCAATCTTAAATGTTGGCGGAAACATTGTAGCAGCGATAAACGCAAACGGAAACAATTTAGGCACAATAACAACAACATTATTCATTGACAATGCTGATACACGAGACTTCTCAGGGCAACCGTATTCACGGAGAGAAGTCTCTATCAGTACAACAAATGCACCTTCAAGTAACGTGAATGTACGTTTGTATATGTTAGGTGATGAGGTTGATGATTTAATTCTTGCAGATGACAATCTAACAACAATCAATGGTTTAGAATTAATGAAAGTTAACGGAAATACGTGTACGGCTGGATATGTTTCAGGAGGCGATTTTATCAACTCGGGAGGAACTTCATATCTGAATGATTATTACATTCAATTCACTACAAATTCCTTCTCAGTATTCTATCCAACATCAACCAACCTAAGTGGAACATTAAGTGTTCCAACAAACGAAAACAATACATTAGGAATAATGATTTCACCAACAATAACGGACGGAATTGTAAACATAAAATCAAATTCAAACCTAACAAATGTGCATATAGACATATTTGACATGACTGGAAGAGTTATTTATCAGACTACATTTAATCAATTAAATGAAAACGATCAATCGCTTAATTTAACAAACTATCAAGCAGGATTATACTTCATGAGAGTTTTACACAACAACAACAAAACAATAAGGCGAATTGTTTTAAAATAATTTGGTAATCTGATACTAAGCGAAAGTGTCACAGGAAGTTATATGCTTCATGTGGCACTTTTTTAATGCTAAAAATTATCAATACGAATTTATAAATACAGATATACGTTTCTTGTAAAGACTATTTTTTTGAGATTATTTTACATCATCAAATGAAAATTAAATAATCTTTAAAACTATACTTATGAAAAAACAAACATTAAAAAAACTGGCATTAAAGAAAGCACAAATTTCTAAATTAGAAAACGTAAAAGGTGGAGTGCATGCACAAACATGTATCGGACTTATCTGTGCAAATACATTGTTTCTTATTTGTCCAGCAAGAATGTAATTATTCCAATTTTACAATAAAAAACTACTATAAATTAATTTTAAAAAATACCAATCATGAAAAAACAAACTTTGAAAAAACTAATATTTAAAAAAGCTCAAATATCTAAATTAGAAAATATTAAAGGTGGAATGCAAGATGCACATGATGCACCATTAGCTTGGCCACAAACCTGTTTAGGAGACGCTTGCCCATTTACAATGTTCTTTATTTGTCCTTCAAGAGCAGCAGAATAAATGAAGCATAGATATAAAAAATCCGTTGATTAAAATCAACGGATTTTTTATTTTACAAAGGAAATTATTATAAGCGTTTAAAAACGTATCCAGCTTTCTCAGCTCCCCAAACATGCTCGTCGTTAGAATCAAAACCACGATCCCAACTTTCAATTACATTTGCTTTTATCGTTACTTCTGAAGTTGCATAACTTGCGCCACGCATCGTGCTTTTACAATCTTTTTCATTCGTACTTCCTGTATACATATTTCCTTCTTTCTTTAAAATAACGGCACAACCTTCACGCTCTTTTAACAAAGAAAGATCAAATTGATCAAAGAATGCAGGAGTTTTCCATTTTCCAATGAAATCTTTAGGGTTTGCTAATGTATATACTTTACTTGAAAACGAACCGTCTTCTAGTTTTTCTAACTGATATACACGTTGACGATACGGTTTTAATTGATTCGTACTAAGCGCTTGTTCTACATACAACCAATATCCATCTTTTGATTTCCAAATAGGATACATATGCAATGAAATACTATAATAACTTTCGTCGTTCGCTGCTTGCTCACTACTGTCAAAAGAACCTGTCATAAGCGTTTGTAATGCGCTCAGTTCATTCTGATCAGAAGTTACTTTACTACTCGAACAACTAGAAATTACAGTGCAAATAAATAATATATAGGCAATATTGTATAATTTTTTCATAAGTCGGGTTTTATTAAAAAAGGTTAAAACTGATGAAGTAATAGAGATTTATATAAATGTAAAAAATACATTTCGTTTTTCAAATTTAAGTACATATAATACTCTTAATGAATTCTGTAACTTTAAATCAAAGTACAAAATCAATGGGGAATTCAAGATAATATTAAGAAAAATTCTTCTCAATATATCGTGAAGGTGTATCATTCATCATCATTTTGAACGATTTGTTAAATGTAGATTTCGAATTAAAACCAGCATCCATCGCAATTCCTAAAATCGTTTGTTTCTTATGCTCACCTTCTTTTACTTTTTCTAAAAAAGCTTTTACTCTATATTCATTAATAAATTCATAAAAGGTTTTTCCATACACTGAATTTAGCAACCAGGAAAGATTATTTGCAGATGTATCTACTTTCTTAGCAAGTATTTTTAAACTCAAATCAGAACGCATATAAATTTGTTTTTCTGCTATTAGAAATTGTAATTTGTTGGTAATCTCCTCAATTTCTTTTTTGTTTAATCTATCTTTTTTAGAGCTCATTTTTTCAACAGGAAGCCGAATAACTTCAGGTTGCGTAAAGCTAAAATATCCTACAATAAAAAGAAAAGTAGACATACTAATCCAAACAAGTTTATAAATAATATATGAATCATAACTATGCATAATGTATGTTCTAAAAATTCCAAATGCCCAAAATAAAATAATAATACAGAATCCTATTAAAATAAATTGCATGTAACGAGTTATTTTACTTTCATAAACAGAAAAATACTTTTCAGATTTCTTAATTTTCTGCATTATTTTATAAGATAATGTAGTGTATACTATTAATGAAATTAAACCCGTAAGTTCCATTATTAAATAGGTGATTTGCATGCCTATTGAATAAGTCATCATTGTATACTCTTCCATAGTTAATGTTAATGTCCAACAGAAAAAAAGAAACAATAATAATGAAGGAATGCAGTGTTTAAAAGTTAATATGTTTTTAGGACTCTCTTTAAAAACCAACGCTCTAAAATACATATACAATAATGGTCCAAATAAATAAATAGAACAATCGGAAAGTAATGCAGGACGCCAAATCCATTCAACTGTGATTTGAAAAAGCGCCATTTTACCTGCAAAAATAAAAGTGGCTAATCCAATAATAACAGTTAGTATTCTATTGGCGACTCGGTTTTTTCGAAAAATAAACTGTAAAGAAAAAATAAGGAATATTCCTTGAACAATTCCAGTGAATAGTACTAGGTCTAAGAAAGAAAATAACATCAATTTTTTTTCTATTAAAGGTACTTAGAATTTATTGCTAATCGTACGTTTGGGTACATTAGTACCAATAGAAAAGCAAAATGAGTGATTTTTAACATGATATTATAAGTTTAATTGTAAGTAATATCTTAAAAATTATAATTAACTTTTTTAAATAGATATCTTTTTCCTGTATTTTAATAATGTACTAAAGTGAACAATCATACATGTATGTGTGTAAACATACCTTTTCTTATAAATCATTTTTTAAGTTAGTTTCATTATTAATTAAAACTATATTTTTATGAAAAAGCAAAAAATGAAAATCTTATCATTAAGTAAAAAAACAATTTCAAAATTAGATTACAGTACATCTATTAAAGGAGGATTTGAAACAAATCTTTGTGAATATTCAGACAATTTTACAAGATGTGAATCAAAAGAAGAATGTGAGTCCAGAAATCCTGGCTGTTTAGAGCCAACAGGTATAAGTGCTTGTGTTCGTTGTCTTGAAATATTTACAGAAGGTTGTGAAACACATCCTTTCTGTTAAAAAAGTAATAGAATTATAAAAGTAAAAGGAACGTTTTAAAGCGTTCCTTTTTATGTTGTATCTTAAATCATGAAAAAAAGATGATTTCTTTATTTGAATGCTTTTCTAGTACGCTTTCGAAGTTTGGCAAGCTTGTCTTTATAATACAATTTCAATTCGTCAATAAACGTATACGGATTTTCGTAGGTCATTAGAACTATATAAGTTGACTTGTTTTTTAGTTGATTTAATTGTTCTTTGGTAGTTTCAATTTCTGCTAAAATATATGTTTGCGGATTCGTTTGAATTTGAACGTTAGCTGTTTTAGTAAGTTCTGAAAAAGATACATCACTAAAAATGTGCGCATGATATGCTTGCAATGCTTTTAAGTCACCTTCTTTATAAATTTGAATCAGTTTTGTTGTAACTTCTGTAGCTAAATCAATTTCTATTGAATTTATAGAAAATTTATCAGGATGTACATGAAACATGGCTTCTCTATACAAACGTTTTCGTTCTTGTAAATCATCTGTTACAATTTTTGTATGCAAAGTATCTTCAGTTACTTTTAACCCTTTTGGCGCTACATAATTCTTCCCGCGTTGCTTTTGTAACTGACGTTTCTGTTTCTTGGTACGTTTTAATTCTTTATATACCGATGTCAATTCTTGTACTTCAATAATATCGTCTCCTAAATGTTTATACAAAAGGATTTCAAATTCACGTACTTTTTGATCAGCAATAGCAAACTCTTTTTGCAACTGTTCTAACTGTAGTTGCAAATCAATGGTTTCCAAATTAGTTGATATGGGAAGATTTTCGTCAGACATCGTACAAAAATACAATACAAATTTCAGAAAGAACTAGAGAGTTCATAATTGCATCAAAAATTACACAAAAATACTTACCTTTAAAACATCAATCAATTAAAACCGCATGTACCCACACATAGAATCTACAGTTACAGCCATTGTTTGTTTGGTAACTGCTTTTGTGATTCAACGAATTTATGACAAGGAACAAAAGCAGCAAAACATGAATACTATTAGTGGTATAAAATGGTTTGGTTTGGCAATTTTTTCTTGGGGAATAGGAGCTTTAATTACTTTAATCTTAGAAAATTACTCGGAATTTCCTAAAAACTCTAAATGGTTGGTTTATTGGAGTGTGTGTATTTCTTTAATCAATTCGTTATTCATTTTACTATCATTGCCTTCTATAGAACATCAAAAAGAACGAAATATGATTGTACGTATTGTACAGCGTTTTTCTGTCAAAGAATTTATTATGTTATTCTGTGGAATTTTTAGCATGATTGCTTTTGTGTTTATTGCTACTTCATTTAATAATCAAGACATTAACAACAGTTTCATTTGGTTGATAGATATTCCAATTTCATTAGTAGTTGCCTTATCATTGCTATATGAATTAAACAAAGCATTTACGAGTAGAAACATGAAATTCATGTATTTACCGTGTTTTTCATTATTTATATTAATAATTATTGCAGTTTCTCACCGAATCATTCCGCATGAAATGGTTAATGAATATATAAGTTTATCAAACTGGAGTTTGATCGGAATTATCGCGGCGATTTCGTTCAAATTTATTTTCATCTTACTATTCTCAATTCTTTTATACAGTTGGAAATTCCTTTCAGAGAAAGAACAGCAGCATTCCGAATTTATGTTACTTGAAACAGAACGTAATACGCTACAGTCTGAAAATGAGAAGCTAAAAATAGCGAATGAAAGTCATATAGATACGATTCAATCGTTGACAAAAAAGCTAAATAGAAATAAGAAAAAAATCACCAAACTAAAAGAAGCTTCCAAAACAGAATTATCAGATCGCCAAAAAGAAGTATTGGCAAACCTAGGTGTTTGTGGCGCTAAAAAATCATACACAGAAATTGCAGAAGCTATGCATATCAGTGTTGATGGTTTTCAGGCACATATTTATCAAATCAAGAAAATACTTAAAATAAGTGGTTCAGGAGGAAAAGAACAACTAATTTCGTACGCTATAGAAAATGACTTGTTGAAGTTTGCAACGATTGAATGTGCATAAGCCAACAAAATTAACTTCAAAAAATATACAATGCCGTAATGTTCGGATTAGGAAACTTATTATTTGGGAAAAAAGTAACAGTAAACACACAACTAGGTACATTTAAAGCACGTGTCAGAAATAACAGTTCAAAAGAAATTATTTGGACTGGAGAAATCGAATTTACCACACAAAACTCTGAATTAATTCTAATGTTATTAGGAAATGCAAAAGGACCATTTCAAAGCCAACTAGAAACTGCTCAGTCAATACTAAAAGACGAAGAAAGTATTAAGATTCAAATTGTTGAACTACTTTCAGGAATACCTTCAGATATGAAAAAAATACAAGACCTGAAAATAACAGATTTCAGATTGAAATACATTGGCTTTTTTCAAGATGATGGTATTACTCATGAGCTTTCTTACGAATCGGAAGATGGTGGATATTTTGGTGCTGTTTTTAAAGGTCAAGCCATTAAAGACTTATTGATATAAGCTGTCCAAGTATTGTATTTACTTATCTAAATAGTATACTTAAGCATATGCTTAACTATTGAAAACACTAGAAACAGTAATGCGTAACCTTTTCTGAAACACTTTTAAATTTCATCTTCGTGAAGTAATCAAAAACACGAACAGATGAAATCAGTACGATTAGTAAGTCTAACTTTTTTACTTCCAATCATTAGTTATGCGCAACAGGAACCATCAACATTAGATACGCGTATTAATGAAAATTTCAAAAATGCAACAAGTTGGTTTACCGATGCCATTTTTGCAGAAATACCAGTTACCAATGAAGTAGGAATTCCATGGGTTTTAATCGTGCTGATTATTGGTGCAAGTTACTTCACAGGTTATTTTAAGTTTATTAATATTAGAGGATTTTTTACGGCAATTAATGTTGTTAAAGGAAAATATGATGATTTAGAAGAAAATCACAAAATAGAAGTTTCTGAGTCAGTTTCTACAACTGAAAATGATGATCAACCAGATACGATTAGAGTTGAAGGAAGCGAAGGTGAAGTTTCACACTTTCAGGCACTAACAGCAGCTTTGTCTGCTACTGTCGGATTGGGAAATATTGCCGGAGTAGCCATTGCATTATCTATTGGTGGACCAGGTGCAACATTTTGGATGATTCTTGTTGGATTTTTGGGAATGGCTTCCAAATTTGTAGAATGTACACTTGGCGTAAAATACAGAGAAGTAGATGAAAATGGTGTTGTGTATGGTGGCCCAATGTATTATTTACGAAAAGGATTAGCAGAAAAAGGGCTACAACGTTTAGGTAAAGTATTAGCAGTTGTATTTGCAATTATGTGTATTGGTGGTTCGTTTGGAGGAGGAAACATGTTTCAGGTAAATCAGGCATTTCAATTATTTGAATATGTAACCGGAGGAGAAGAAAGTATTTTACACGGAAAAGGTTGGGTATTTGGAATCATCATGGCAATCTGTGTAGGAATTGTAATTATTGGTGGTATCAAAAAAATAGCAAAAGTCACTGATAAAGTTGTTCCTATGATGGTTGCGCTATACGTTTTTGCAATTATAGTTATCTTAGGAATTAACTACCAAAGTATTCCAGCGGCATTTGGAGAAATATTTTCAGGCGCATTCAGTTACGAAGGTGTTGCAGGTGGATTCATTGGCGTAATGATTCAAGGATTCAAACGTGCAGCTTTTTCTAACGAAGCAGGAATTGGCTCGTCTTCCATTGCGCATTCGGCAGTAAAAACAAAATACGCTGCCAGTGAAGGTTTAGTTGCTTTATTGGAACCATTCATTGATACAGTTGTAGTTTGTACCATGACAGCATTGGTGTTAATCATAACAGGACAAATTAGTCCAGGAACAGAAGTATCTTATGAACAAGGTGCTGTGTTAACATCAAATGCTTTAGAAAGCGGAATTTCATGGTTTCCATATGTCTTAACAGTAGCTGTAATACTATTTGCATTTTCTTCTATGATTTCATGGTCATATTACGGACATCAAGCATGGTCGTATCTTTTTGGAAGAAGTAAAAAGGCAGCGTACATTTACAAAATTATCTTTTGCATATTTGTTGTTATTGGTGCAGCTGCAAGTTTACAAGCTGTTGTAGACTTTGCTGATGCAATGGTATTTTCAATGTTGGTTCCAAACATGATCGGATTGTTCATATTGGCACCGAAAGTAAAAGAAGAGTTGATTCGTTATAAAAATGCAATTAAAAACAAAAAAGAAACTACTGAATAGGAGCAGCTATTTGCGTATGATCAATAATACGTTCAAAAACGGTTTCATCGGACGGACTTGGCGCACTATTTACCATAACCCTATGTTGTTTGTCAAACACTACATATCGTGGAATCTGATGTACATTTAATGCTTTTGCAAGCGGAGACCTTTTACCTTTTACCAATAAATAAGAATTTCTAAAATGTAAATAATTGCTTAAATCGTTGCCTTTTTTTAACCATTTTTCACGATCTGTATCAATAGAAAGGTAAATCCATTCTACATTATTTTCAACCGAAAGACGATCTTTAAATGGTTTACTTTCTTGAATTTGTTTCACACATGGAGAACACCAACTCGCCCAAAAATCAACTACTTTTATACGTTTTTTGGAACGATTAAAAATATCTTGTAATGTTAATGTATCTCCTAAATGATTCACCATTTTAGCATTCAAAGCAGATTCAGATAGCTTAAAATCATAAGTTAAAATATCTTTTTTAATATCTTTCATTTTCTCTTTATATGAGTCCTTTTTGAAAGTTTCAGCATATTTATCAATCATTGAAACCATGAATTTTATATTTTCAGAACTATACGCAAATCCTTTATTATAATAATCCCAAATCATGCGTCCAATGGCATAATTTCTTATATCTCCTTCAAAATTTTGAACTATGAAAGCTTCTTCTTCAATCATTGTTTCTTTAGAATATGCTGGATAGTCTGAGGAATTGAAATAATTGCGAATAAAGGCATTGATATTATTTTTAAAAAAATGGCTATTTCTTAATGCAGTAGAGTCTTTAAATTTATCTATAGAAATATTGTCAAAATAATTAGTCAAGTTAAATAACATATCTTTTTTAACAGACTCTTGTTGTACTAAATTGAGTAAGACGTCAGGTTCGTTAAAATATATATCAAGAGTAGTTGCTTTTACATTTCGGGGATTAATTAAATTATTTAAATATTCAAATTCAAGATGTTTTGTTACAGTAGAAATAAATTTAGCAGAAACATCATTTAAAGAGGTATATTTTTTAAAAAATCTCTTTTTCTCTTTGAATATAGATTTTATTTTTTCTTTGTAAATAAAAATGTCTCCTTTGTAGGGAGACATTGCGTATTGATTGGTGTTTTTCTCTAATTCAGTGTAAAAATTATTCTGTGCAGCGTTTTTACCTGTAAAAACAAGCTCTTCATTTTTAAATTCAAAATTTATTGTATCATTTGGCGAAACAAATATATAAGCTCTATAAAAATTCTTTTTACTATCACTAGTAGAAAACTCCATTAATAAAGGTTGATTTATATTATAAAGATCGAGTTTTAATAAACTATTTGATACTTTTCTATCAGAATCCAAATGCTTTTTACCAAATAGGTATGTATTATTTATAGGGTTCAAATATTTTACGAAAGTAGAATCATCAGATTTTCCTTGAATAACAATAGTATTCGTAAGGCTGTTTTCTGAATCGGAACCCAACTTTTTTTCAAAGAGCGTTTCTTTATTTTCAAGAGAATTGGATTGGATCTGAATTTTTGACGAGTTTGAAATACCAAACGTTGAAGAACCAACATCTTTTGGATCAAATGAAAATGTATTGGATAACATAAAATAGGCTGCTACTATCAGAATAGCAGGAATGATAAACTTTTTTAACATGAGGTCTGTAGTTAAAAACTTTCGTGAAAGTAAGATATTAATTTATATAATCATTACGGTTAACCGTAAGTGTATGTTGTTGTACATTAGTATTTTACAAAAAGAGTAATTGCATAGAACTACTCTTTTTATAAAATATGATTGCTAAATTTTCATAATTATTTTAGCTTCCAGAACAAATTTTTGCACCACCATTGGAGCTGCATGCTTCCTCCATTTTATCGCAGCTTTCAACTTCATGCTCAGTTCCATCATTACATAAAACTTGTGATGTTCCACCTGAAAAAGAATGCCCTGCAATTACAGTTCTCATCTCATCTCTACTTAATTGGTTTTTAGAGTTTTTAAGGTTGATTTTCATAATAAAAATAATTAAATAATTGTGTCTACTCTATTAATAGCTTTTCGACGTTACGCTAATTGTATAGTATTATCATGTAGTAATTCTTCAATAAAATAATTGAGTTCCATAATGGAATACATCTCTGGAAATCGATATCCATTTATTCCTAAAAAAGGGGTAAACGTAAGTTTCTGTTTAATGAAGTTTGCTCGGTGATTATGGATTGTTTGATCAATTTCGGAAGAATTATAGGTGTATGAATATTGCTGTAACCAGCTTTTAAGATCACTATATTTGTACCAATTTTCTAAAGCAGTAAAGAATGCTAGGTTTCCAAACTGTTGGTGTATATAAATTAAATGTTGTACCAGTTGTGAAGCTTCTGAAGGATTCTTTTTTAAATCAAAATTGAAGAAAAAACGAATGCGAATATCTCGTTCATGCCTTTGTAATACGTCTTTCAGCATAAAATATGGAGCTTTACAAAAACCACAATAAGGATTTGTGATAAAATCTAATGTGAATTTTGCTTCTCTGTTCCCAAAAATTAAGGCGGTTTGAGGTAATACAGTAATCGGATTGGAAATAAGGGTGTTTTTAAAAAGAGGATAATTTTTCTTAAATCGTGTGGCTTTGAGTTCAGCAGTTTTTAAATAATTAATCGTGCTTAATGTACTTTTTATAAATTTCCATGAGAGTAAGATAGATAATGCTATAAAGGCAGTTAAATAATAATCTGATATGCTAGTTTCTATACTATATGTAGGATAAAATGCTAAAACGAAAACTATTTCAACCATTATAATTACACTAATAGAAATACATACAGAACACCATTTTTTAATAATAAATTTTTGATAGTATATAGAAAGTGTTAAAACAGGAAGAGAAGCAAACAGTATGATTTTTTGCAAGTAAAAAAAGGTAGTTATATTGTCTGTAAACCCTAAAATGAAGAAGAGTACAATTTGAAAACTAAAAAAAGTAATACTCAAATCGCTAAAATTTATTTTTTCTAAAAATTTCCAATGTGCAGAATTAACAACAGAAGTACATTGTTGTGAATTTGAACTATAACAAAAAGCATCTATAATTGTATGTTTTAGGTTAAAAACATCTTTTAATGCAATTACAGAAAATAATAATCCAGTAAAAGGAAATATTAAAAATAGAAGTGATTCTAGTGTTGAAAAATAATGTTTAAGAAGTAATAAGAATGATAGAAAACATACAATTGCTAAAATATATGTAAATTTAAAATGATGTAATGTTTTCTGAAGCTTTGTATTTTCTTCAACCAAAAAAACAATACCATTCCATTTTTTCAAAAAAGCTTCTTTTGAAAAAGTAATCTTTTTAGTATTTTGATATACAGTATATGAATGATTTGAATTATATGTTTCTACATAAATCAAAGAATCTTCTTTTGTATCTTTGAGTTTTGTGATGAAATTGTTTGGCAGCGATGTTATTTCACTTGAATCTACATGCAAAGCTGCATTATCAATTTGGAACAAATGAAGTGTATCACTAACAGCTAGCAAAGATGGAAAATCGGGATGTGATTCTAGCTGAAAAGTAAACTCTTTTTGATCTAAATGAATATTCATTTTTTTCAAATACAAAAACAATAATGTATAATTAGTCATTAAATTCTGTTAAAAAATTAAGCTAATATATTTATTGATTTGTAAGAAAAATTACGGTTTTTCTCAAAAAAGTAAAAAATACCTATAAATAAGGAATTATACGTAGTTGTTTTTAATGAGTTTTATTTGTTGATTTTCATGTAGATACGTTTTTTGTAGTGTGATTTATTTATGATTTTATAAAAAACATGCATCTTTTTAGATGATTATACGTCTACTGGATGAACTTTAAAAAATATAAGATATGGAAAATCATAAAAACTGTACGTGTAATTGCACAAGTTGTAAAAAAGGACAATGTAATGAATGTACTTGTGAAAACTGTGAATGCACAAATTGTAATTGTTAAATATGATAAAAAGCCTAGATAGTTTTCTATGTAGGCTTTTAAAAAAATAAAAAGTATGACCACAACAGAAATCTGGAAAACATACGCTAATGATGTGCAACGCTTGATTATGAGTAAAGTAAAAGATGCTCAGATTACAGATGATTTAGTGCAAGAAGTATTTATCAAAGTGCATACAAAATTGGATACTATTCAGGAGAAACAAAAGGTGAAATCGTGGTTATTAAGTGTAAGCCGAAATACAGTATTAGATTATTTTAGAAAATCGAACAAAGAGATTCCTTTAGAGAAAGAAGAAACAATTATAGGAGAAGAAGAATACAAGCATTCAGAAAAAGATTGTTTACCCGGAATCATTAAAAATTTACCCAAGAAATATAGGAATCCATTATTACTTTCTGATATTAAAGGAATGAAGCAAGCAGAAATAGCTTCTCAACTCAATTTACCTTTAGCAACTGTGAAATCGCAAATACAGCGTGGTAGAAAACTTATTGTACAAGGTTATATGGACTGTTGCGATTATAAACTCAATGATAAAGGTTTCCTTACGGGAGAAGTCAAAGACAAAAAACAATGTAAAGTTTGTAACTAATATAGTTGTAAATTTTGAATGAAAAATGATAGTTTTAACTCATAATTTACAAGAACTACTTCTCAATTATTGTATGCGGATAACCATCCAGTGTCCAATCAATAACTAATCCACCAGCTAAACTTTTTGTAATTTCTTTTCCGTATAAATGTTGGCACAAGTATAAAGCAGCTTCAAAACTTTTTGCGCCACCAGCAGACGTAATATACTTTCCATCATGAACAAACAAGGTATTATCTCTAATATCTAAGTTTGGAAACATTTCACGCATCTTTGGAATATCACTTGGAAATGTTGTAGAAGCTACATTATCTAACAATCCAGCTTTGGCCAAAACAAAAGCTCCATCACAATGAGAAGTGACAAATTCAGCGTTTTTAGCAACTTTCTGTACAAAAGAAATCATTTTTTCATCTTCCAAATCTGTGTCTAAATGATGTTCAGCACTTGGTACTACTAAAATATCAATCTTAGGTAAAGAATCATTCAAATAATTATAATCAGGAAGAATACGCATGCCTTCAAAAGTAGTAACAGCTTCATCTGTATTTGCAACAGTAAATACATTCATCGCTTTAATATTTTTACGAAAAATAGTATGTTGAAAAATATCAAACGGCGCTGTTAATTCTGTATTAAATACACCATCCATAATTAAGAAACCAACATTATAACGATTAGCTTCAAGCTTTGGAAATTGCTTTTTAGGTGTGTTTTCTTTTTGTTCAGTTTGGGAATTATTTTCCATTTCTTTCGAAACTTTCGTTTCACAACTAACAATACACAGTGCAAACGTTAAAATAAGCAGGATTCTTTTCATTGTAATATAATAGCGATTAATATTTTGTAAATTTAGACATTAAAAATTACGAACTACAATCAATGAAGACCTTTTTTAAACTCACCTTATTACTAGCATTCCTAGTAAGTTCCTGTTCAAAAAACGAAAAAACAACAACGACAGAAGTAACTGAAGTAGAAGATACATATGTAAAAGATAACTACGACAAACAGGAAGTTACGATAGAAATGCGTGATGGAATCAAATTGCATACAACCATCTATTCGCCGAAAGACAAAAGCCAAAAATATCCAATTTTAATGATGCGAACTCCGTATAGTTGTAGACCATATGGAGAAAATGAGTTTAGGAAAAAAATTGGTCCGAATACACATTTGATGAAAGAAGGAAACATTATTGTATATCAAGATGTGCGTGGACGTTGGATGAGTGAAGGTATATATGATAATATGCGCGCATACATTCCAAACAAAACAGATAATACACAAATTGATGAATCTTCAGATACATATGATACAATTGAATGGCTAGTAAATAATGTAGAAAATAATAATGGGAATGTAGGAACTTGGGGAATTTCATATCCTGGATTTTATGCCACTTATTCTACAATAGATGCGCATCCAGCTTTAAAAGCGGCATCTCCACAGGCATGTATTGGAGATTTCTTTTTTGACGATTTTCATCATAATGGAGCTTTTTTACTAAGTTATTTTAGAGCGGTTTCTTTATTTGGAACGATGAAAGATGTACCGAAAGATTCAGCTTGGTATAAATTACCAGATTTAGGGACGAAAGATCAATACCAGTTCTTTTTAGATGCTGGACCATTAAGTAATTTGAATAGTTATTTTGAGTATGAAAAATTAGATAATGTAATCACTTCTAAATCAGATCAAGTTGATGATGTATTTTGGAAAGAAATTATAGACCACCCAAACTATGACAGCGTTTGGAAACCAAAAGGTTTAATTCAGAACTTAAAGCATTCAAAATCATCAGTAGCCACAATGATTGTTGGAGGTTTCTTTGATGCGGAAGATTTATACGGGCCTTTTGAAACGTACAAAGCAATAGAGAAAAATAATCCAAATGCTTATAATACAATGGTTTTTGGTCCTTGGGATCACGGAAGATGGGCGAGTACTAGAGAGAAAAACTTTGTTGGAAACTATTACTTTGGCGATTCAATTTCGTTAAACTTTCAACGTGATATAGAAACGAAGTTTTTCAATCATTTCTTAAAAGGTGATGGAAGTAAAAATTCAGGATTGCCAGAAGCATATGTTTTTGATACAGGAAAGAAAGCGTGGAGTAGTTTTGAAAATTGGCCACCAGCAAATAGTACAAAACAAGAAATGTATTTAAATGCGAATCAAGAATTATCTGTTGAGAAAAAAGGAAGTTCAAAAGAAGTATTTATAAGTGATTTAAAACGACCTGTTCCATATTCGGAAGATATTAAAACGGTATTTACACCAAGAAAATATATGACTGATGATCAGCGTTTTGCAGCACGCCGTCCAGATGTATTAATCTATGAAACAGAAGTATTAACAGAAGATTTTACACTTGCAGGTGATATTATGGCAAAGTTAAAAGTTGCCACCACAGGAACTGATGCCGATTGGATTGTAAAAGTAGTAGATGTGCATCCACATGATACAGAAGAGCAAAAGGAAGGCATGCAAGATCATTTAGCGATGAGCAACTATCATTTAATGGTACGTAGTGAAGTAATGCGTGGTCGTTTTCGTAATAGTTTTGAAAATCCAGAACCTTTTGTGCCAAATCAAAAAACGGCTGTAAATATCAAATTGCAAGATGTATATCATACCTTTAAAAAAGGACACAAATTACAAATTCAGGTACAAAGCACATGGTTTCCATTAATTGATTTAAATCCACAAACCTTTGTCCCAAACATTTACAAAGCGACAGAAGAAGATTTCAAAAATCAAACACATACAATATTTAATGATTCTGCAATAGAGTTTTCAGTGTTGAAATAGACTTGCTGGACTCTTGGTATCGCTTCGCTCTTGGATTGTTAGAAAGTTAACTACTAAGAAAACTCTTTTAGAAATCTGCGTCAAGCTGAACTTGATTCAGCTTCTCATAACAGTGATAACTTACAGATGAACTTTCAGAGTTAACTTTTTTATAAATTTTATATCTAATAAAAGAATCATGAAAAAAATAATTACAACTTTAATTTTCTTACTTATTGTAACAACATCTTTTTCGCAAATAAGGCAAGGATCTCAGAATTTCTTTGTGGCAAAAGAATGGAGCAAGGATATCTCTCTTTTTAGGTGTAAAGCATTTCTTTTTCAGGAAGTTTTAGGTGTAAGTGAAGCTGTTAAAAAGTTTACTGTTGAACCTTTAGCAGCATCTAAATCAGGAGAATTAACAACACTTATTTATAAAAGTGAAGATTTAGGGAAAGAAGGATTGATTCTAGGTTTTTATGGAAACTATTGGACTAATGAAGGAACTGCATACAAGGGATACGCATTTAAAGACCTGAACAGCAAAAAGGCTAAGTTATTTTTAAATAAAATACGACAAGCCATGGATGAACATAAGAAGTTTCTACAAAGCGATAATGATAATAATAACATCTTTTTTAGATTTGAAGATATGGATGTACTTATTTATCGTGATGGGAACTTTATCATTAGAGTTTTTTGGAATGGTTTTGATTCTACTTGGGAGAATACTGCGTTTAAAAGAAGTAAGAAGCGTTTTGAAAGAAAAATATAGCTACTCATAACTCATAACCATTATCCTTCAACTCGCCACGGCGGATTTTTTCTATCTTCACCAGCTTTAAATAGAATTAATTTGTTTCCATCTAAATCATTTAAATGTGCTTCACGCCAATTCCATGATTTATCTTCGGGCAAACTTGTAAAGTTAATTCCTTTGGCTTGTAATTTTGTCACGGTTTCGTCCAAGTCATCATTTTCAAAATACAACGTCACATTATGACTTTCAGACATTTTTTCCACTTGATGGATAGAAAATGTAGCATCGCCATCAGGACATTCAAACCGAACATATCTAGGAAGTGCGTCTACAATAAGACGCAATCCTAGAGTTGTATAAAATTTAGTTGCTTGGGCAACATCTGTGGACGAAATTGTAACTTGATTTAAATTCATGTTGTTGTATTTAGTTTCAAATTTATATTATAACCCTTTTTGAGTTCTTTTATGCAACCAAATGGCTAAAAATATAGCGATAATTCCATAGAAACCAGTAATTAACCAGTTTATTTGATACCCATATGCGGCTACAATATCTAATCCGATTTTCGGACTAAAAATATGTGCTATAGAAAACGCCATCGCATACAAAGCCATATAACTTCCTTCATATCCTTCTTTGGCCCTTTTTACAGCAAATGAATTGGTATATGGAAAACCGATCATTTCACCAACAGTAATGATCACAATATTCACAATTAATATTCCAATCCAGAAGTTTTGGTATAAAACAAAGAAACTCAATGCAAACAATATAGAAGCGTATAAAATAAGCTTAGTGTCTTTATAGCTTTTTTGTTCTAAATAATTGATGAATGGCATTTCTACAATTACAATAATTACCACATTAATACACATGATCAAACCAGTGTCAAACTCAGTTAAGTTAAATTGATCTTTATGATATAACGGCATTGTTGTCATCAATTGAAAAAATATCATTCCCATCATGAAACAAATCGCAATAAAAATCCAGTAACTTGTATCTTGATAGACAACATTTTTGGTAACTTCAGTGTTTTCAGTAGCTTCTTTTTTCTTTTTATGAGTGCGTTCTTTTACTAAAAATCTAAATAAAATAATCGCAGAAATACAAGTAATACCATCAATCCAGAATAGCATGTTATATCCTTGTTTCCATATAATCCAACCTGCTAAAGTTGGTCCAATTGCCATTCCTAAATTGATTGCCAAACGAATTAATGCTAATGAGCGTGTTTGATTTTCAGGCTTACTATACGCTTTGAGTGAAACAAAAATAGCTGGACGAAATGTATCTGCAACTGTCATGATTCCCATAATCGCAATACATAATCCCCAAAAAGTGGTTACAAATTGCAATCCAATAAAAGCAAAACCAGTTAGGAATAAGCTAATAATCATTACTTTATAAAAGCCAATCTTATCGGTCAATCTTCCTCCAATGTATGATCCTAATACAGAGCCAATACCGAAGAAAGCCATTATCCAACCGACGTCTTCAAAGCTAAAGTGTAAAGATTCTTTTAAATATTTTGATAAAAATGGAATTACCATAGTTCCTGCTCTATTTACAAGTGAAATGAGCGCTAGAAACCATATTTCTTTTGATAATCCTTTGAATGAATCAATGTAATTTAAGTACATTTTTTTCATGATTCGTGTTTTTTGGTTGATTAATATTGGTTGTTTTAACTAAAAGTCAAAAAGTATTATTGTTATACTCTGCTCTTCAGCGGAGTTAGTCCAACTTGCAATATTGAGTATGAATGCTAGCGTTTCAATGTTGAGTTAGACCAAAAATAAAAAAGTCCGACGGTGAAGTCGGACTTTTAAAATTGTTATTCGTGATATCTATATCAGCACAATATATAAGCGTCCGAGCTCCTTATCCAAGAAGATCTTTGTACGTACTTATTTACTGTGGTAATTCTCATTTTTGTCGTATTTGAATTCAAAGCTACATAAAAAATGTAGACAAAAAATAAAAATGCTATAATTTTTAAGAACAAATTGTATTTTTGAATGGAATAGGTTTTAATCAATTTAAATCGAATAAATGAAAAAAATAGTTGTAGTTCTTTGTGTATTGATGTTTAATGTGAGTTGTTCACAAGGTAAAAAAGAGATTATTGGAAAAACAGAATTTCAACAAGAATTGAATGCTTTTTATAAAGATGCATCTACATCACCATTGACAAAAAAAGATTTAAAAACATTTAAAGCTTTGGAGTTTTTTCCTGTAAATGAAAAACTAAAAGTAACTGCAAGTTTTAAACTGACACCAGAAGCAAAAGCGTTCAAAATGGCAACTTCTACGACACGAACACCAATGTATAGATGTTATGGAATTGCAACATTTACGATTAATGGAAAAGAATTTTCGTTAGAAATATATCAAAGTCAAGATCCAGAGAAAGATCCTGAATATAAAGATTACTTGTTTCTTCCTTTTACAGATGAAACTAATGGGTTTGCCAGTTATGGAGGTGGACGTTATATCGATTTGAAAATCCCATCAGGAAATACTATTGAAATTAACTTTAATAATGCATACAATCCTTATTGCGCATACAACGATCGTTATTCCTGCCCAATTCCGCCAAGAGTAAATTTCTTAGCTACAGAAATTAATGCAGGAGTAAAAGCATATAAAAAGCATTAAAAATATTTTACAACATACATTCCTAAAAATACAGCTGAAAAGCCTACAATAAAGCTTGCAATTGTATAAAGAAAGAATGTCATAAAATCACCCGATTTTAAAAAAACATGATTCTCATAGGCAAATGTGGAAAACGTAGTGAATCCGCCACAAAAACCTGTGGCAAGTAATAAAGTGTGTTGCTGACTTATAGCTTCATTTTTTACAGCCATTCCTAAAATAATTCCTATGAGTAAGCTTCCTAAAATATTTGCAGCAAAGGTTCCATAAGGAATTCCTGTTGTAGTACTATTGAGATATTTTCCTAATAGAAATCGCAAAGCACTTCCGAATCCGCCACCAATAAAAACTAAAAAAAGCTGTTTCATTTGTTTGTTTTGTGCAATCACACACTGTTTTCAATTTGGTCTAACTAAAAAAGATTGTCTAAAAGTAATCATTCTGATCATTTAGACAATCTTCTTAAAAAAATATTCTTTTACTCAGCTGTTTTTACAGCATAGTAAATATCAGTTTGTATAGCTGAAGGTTTTACAGACATAGGATCATTTACATATAACTCCCATACATGTCCCACAGGAACCAAGTTGTTTTCAGCCATATATTTAGCAATCTTTCCATGCGCTTCCATATCTCCAACTCCATACTGACCAAATTTTGAAATCTTTACAATCTTTCCGGCTGACATTGGTGTAGTAATCATTCCATCTGCTTTGGGTAATGCATCTTGGCTATCAACTAGAAGTCCAATATAAAACTCAGCTTCTTTAGTTTCTTCATCCCATTTCGTATACAATGATCCAGGTACATAATTTTCTAATTTATTTACTGCAGCGTACTGACCTGCTTTTGGCATGTTTTGCATAAATAACTTAGACATTTCCTCTAAGCTTGCTTCAGTACTCATTTCTTGATAATAACCAATAAATTGTTTTGCTGTTGCATCTTGTTGAGAAACTTCACCTAAACGAAACGTTTGAGGAGGATTTTTTTCCAATTCAGCTAATACTTCGCGTTCAATATTGTCAAGTCCTATTACTTCCATATCACCAAGCATTTTGTCCATTCCACCACCTAATATGGCAAATATTTTAAAAACAAATTCAGTCTTATCGTTTTTCATTCCCCAACTCACTTTGGTTCCTTCTGGAACTTCTTCAAAATTCCAATAAACGTCTGTTGGAGAATAATCAGCAAACTGTAAAACTTGTTCTATGGATTTATTCTGTGTTAAGCTGACAGTTTTCATTTTTCCAGGTCCATCTTTACTTGTCCAAGAATAATTAGCGCCAACTCCTGAGGTTTGTTCATTATAGGTTACCACAATAGTAGTATCTGTTTCATGCCAAGGTCCCCATTTTTCCCAGTTTTTAAAATCATTTACATTATTAAAGACCATATGTATAGGAGCTTTAATAACTTTGCTTCTGACTACGTCATAATCACTTGGTCTAGTAGCTACGTATATAGCACCAGCAACTAACACTACAAGTAGTAATAACAGTGAGTATTTTAAAATTTTCATATTGTTCGGGTTGTTTAGTTAGTATTGCTAATGTACAAATTTTTAATGTTTTAGTGAATTGATTACATTTGTGGCAAGAGAATAGCGATTTTACATTAAAAAAGCGTTTTCTTTTTCATATTTCTAAAATCAAATAAAAAAACAAGTGAAACATTCATTACTAAAATGCTCTCATGTATTTTGAAGAGATGATGAATGTAACATCAGACCAAAACAAAAACAATAAAAACGAACAAATGAAATTAAAATCAATTGCAGGAGTAGTTTTAGCAGCTGGAATGTTATTTTCTTGTGCAGAAAAAGCAGCAGAAGTTAAGGTAGATCCTTATGAACCGAAATTTATAGAAGTAGCCGAAAACGGAAAAATGGATTTCCAAGTAGAACAATTTGCAGATGTAAAAGTATTACGTTACGAAATTCCTGGATTTGATGAATTGACTTTGAAGGAACAAAAATTAGTATACTACTTAACGCAAGCCGGGCTTTCAGGTAGAGATATTATGTGGGATCAAAACTATCGTCATAATTTAACGATTAGAGAAGCGCTAGAAAATGTATACGCAAACTATGAAGGCGATAAAGAATCTGACGATTGGAAAGCTTTTGAAACATATATAAAACGTGTTTGGTTTTCAAACGGAATTCACCATCATTACTCAAATGATAAGTTAACACCTGAATTTTCAAAAGGATACTTAGAGACTATATTAGCAGACACAAAAACAACGCTAAAAGGCGAAGCTTTAGAGGTAATCTTTAATGATAAAGACAATAAAAAAGTAAACAAAAAAGACGGTGTAGATAATGTATTAGTATCTGCAGTTAACTTTTACGGTCCAGATATTACAAGTGCAGATGTAGAAGAGTTTTACAAAACAGCATACAAAGGCCCTGAAGGACAACCAGTAGAAGCAGGATTAAACTCTAAGTTAGTTCGTGAAAACGGAAAACTAGTAGAGAAAGTATGGAAATCTGGCGGAATGTACGGAGCTGCTATTGATAAAATCATTTATTGGTTGGAAAAAGCAAAAGGTGTTGCCGAAAACGAAAAGCAAGCAGAAACTTTAGGTTTATTAATTGAATATTACAAAACAGGAAGTTTAGATACATGGGATAAATATTGTATTTCTTGGTCAACTTCTACAGAAGGAAATATTGATTGGATCAATGGATTTATTGAAGTATACAACGATCCAAAAGGATACAGAGGTTCGTATGAAACAATTGTACAAATCAAAGATTTTGACATGTCTAAAAAAATGGCAGTATTATCTGAAAATGCACAATGGTTTGAAGACAATTCACCATTAGTAGAAAGTCATAAAAAAGATAGTGTAGTAGGAGTTTCTTATAAAACAGTAAACGTAGCAGGAGAAGCTGGAGATGCTTCACCAAGTACGCCAATTGGTGTAAACTTACCAAACAACAACTGGATTCGTCAAGAGCATGGTTCAAAATCAGTTTCTTTAGGGAATGTAATCAATGCATATGCACAAGCAGGTGGATCTGGAAGATTAAAAGAGTTTGTGCATGATGATGAAGAATATCAATTAGAAGAGAAATACGGAAAATTAGCTGATAAATTACACACAGCTTTACACGAAGTAATAGGTCATGCTTCTGGACAAATCAATAAAGGAGTTGGTCAGCCAAAAGAAACATTGAAAAACTACGCTTCTACAATGGAAGAAGGAAGAGCAGATTTAGTTGGATTATACTATTTAATGGACCCAAAACTAAAAGAACTTGGATTAGTAGAAGATACTGAAGGTGTAGGGAAAGCTGCCTATGATGGTTATATCAGAAATGGTTTAATGACACAATTAATTCGTTTAAATCTTGGTGATGATGTAGAAGAAGATCACATGGTAAACAGACAATGGGTCTCTGCTTGGGTTTTTGAAAAAGGAGCAAAAGATAACGTAATTGAAAAGGTAACTCGTGATGGAAAAACATATTTCAATATCAATGATTATGTAAAACTTCGTGAATTATTCGGACAATTATTACGTGAGACACAACGTATCAAATCAGAAGGAGATTTTGAAGCTGCTCGTGCTTTAGTAGAAGGATACGGAGTAAAAGTAGATCAAAAGATTCATGCTGAGGTTTTAAAGCGTAATGAAGCTTTTAAATCAGCTCCATATAGTGGATTTGCAAATCCTGTATTAACACCTGAAACAAACGAAGAAGGAGAAATTACAGCAATCAAAATTCAGCAACCAGCTGCATTTGACAATCAAATGTTATACTATACTAAGAATTATAGTTTCTTAACTGACAAGAAATAAAATTTAGAACTATATTTACATATAATTTAAAAGGGTGCATTCGTGCATCCTTTTTTATACCACATAAACTCATGATCAAGCAAGGAAACATCGTAGATATTGCAAATAAAAAAATCTACAAAGGAGAAATTCACGTTGAAGCTGGAAAAATTATAAGTATTGTAGAAAAAGATCACAATGCAGAAAACTATATCATTCCTGGTTTTGTAGATGCACATATCCATATAGAAAGTTCGATGTTAGTGCCTTCTGAGTTTGCACGTTTGGCAGTATTACACGGAACAGTAGCAACGGTTTCTGATCCACACGAAATTGCCAATGTATTGGGAAAAGCAGGTGTAGAGTTTATGATTGAAAATGGAAAAAAAGTTCCATTTAAGTTCAACTTTGGCGCACCTTCTTGTGTGCCTGCAACGAGTTTTGAATCTGCAGGAGCTATCATTGATTCGGATGATATAAAAGAATTATTGGCGAAGCCAGAAATAAAGTATTTGGCAGAAATGATGAACTATCCAGGAGTATTATTTGATGCTGCTGAAGTGATGAAAAAAATAGCTTGGGCAAAACATTTTAATAAACCAGTGGACGGACATGCGCCAGGTTTACGAGGAGATGATGTTTCAAAATATATTTCCGCAGGAATTTCTACAGATCATGAATGTTTTACCTATGATGAAGCATTAGAAAAATTGCAAAAGGGTATGAAAGTGATCATTCGTGAAGGAAGTGCCGCCAAAAACTTTGAGGCGTTAATTCCTCTGTTGGATGAACATTATAATGAAATGATGTTTTGTTCAGATGACAAACATCCTGATGATTTATTAGTGGGACATATTAACGAATTATGCGCACGTGCTGTAGCAAAAGGAGTTGATGTGTTTAAAGTATTGCAGACTGCTTGTATAAACCCTGTAAAGCATTATAATTTAGATGTTGGGCAATTACAAATAAATGATGTTGCTGATTTTATAGTATTAGAAGATTTGAAAAATTTCAAAGTATTAGAAACGTACATCAATGGAATTTGTGTTGCTTCAAATGGAAATTCGCACATAGAAAGTGTTCCATTCGAAATTCTGAATAATTTCAATACATCTAAAAAAGAAATCATTGATTTTCAGGTAAAAGCAACAAAAAGTCAAATTCGTGTCATTGAAGCATTAGATGGTGAATTGGTTACAAACGAGTTGATTCTTGATAATTTGATTCAAGATGGAAATTTGGTTTCAAATACTGAAAAAGATATTCTCAAAATGACAGTTGTCAATCGTTACAATGATGATGCACCAGCAATGGCGTTTATCAAGAATTTTGGATTGAAAGAAGGTGCAATTGCTTCGTCTGTTGGGCATGATTCACATAATATAATTGCGGTTGGAGTTTCCGATGAAGCCATCTGCAAAGCAGTAAACCTTCTGATTGAAAACAAAGGTGGAATTTGTGCCGTTTCAAGCACAACTGAAAAAGTAGTTTCCTTACCTGTTGCAGGAATTATGAGCGCAAAAACAGGTTGGGAAATAGGTGAGGAGTACGCAGAGTTGGATAAATTAGCCAAACAAATGGGAAGTACTTTACGCGCACCGTATATGACGTTATCGTTTATGGCATTATTAGTAATTCCGTCGTTAAAACTAAGCGATAAAGGATTATTTAACGGAACTACTTTTGAATTTACTTCATTGGAAGTTTAATTACTTGTCTAGTGGAATATCAATCAAAATAGTTGTTCCTTTTTTCAAGGTACTGTCAATAGTAAGTTTTCCGTTTAGATGAATTACGCGTTTTTCAATATTTGCTAAACCAATTCCAGTTGCTTCTATATTCTTGGAGTCAAAACCTTTTCCATTGTCTTCCACAATAATATTTAGATCTTGCGAATGTTGTGTCAATTGAATCGTGGCTCTTGTGGCTTCCGCATGTTTGATAATATTCGTAATCAATTCTTGAATCATTCGGAATAATGATAATTCTAGGGAATTTTCAAGGCGTTCATTCAGCCCATAATCAATCACTTCAATATGAATTTGGTTGGATGCGTTAACTTTCGCCGCCATATCATTTACAGCAAGCAATAAACCTTTGCTAGCCATTACGCCGGCATTTTTTATATGTGAAATACTTCGAATTTTTTCATAGGCTTCGCCAAGTAAAGTTTTCGTTTTATCCAATGCTTTCGGATTATTTTCAGAACCGATATTTTCTAGATGTAAATTAATCGTTGCCATCAATCCACCCAAATCATCGTGTAAATCTTCTGCAATCCGTTGTCGCTCTTTTTCCTGTCCTGCAATCATAGCATCTATACTTGCAAGTTCTTGTTCTTTTAATAAGTTAGTCACTTTTTGAGCTTCTAAATCTTTCGCTTGTTCAGCAAGCAATTGTTTCTTACGTGTATTTTTTTGGAGGAGATATGCGGAGATGATAACTAAGGCGAGAACTATTAAAGAAATTATGAGTTGCGTGTTTTTCTTTGTAGCTTCCGCTTTTAATTCTACGCTTTTATATTTTTCATTTATATCTATGATATTCAAATTTTGACTCAAGTCATTAATGCTATCCGAAAGCTTCATCTTTTTTCTGTAATACAACATTGCTTTTTGATAATCTCTTATGCTATCATAATTTTTTGCTAAATGTTCATAAAAAATGATTCTCGTTTTTTTATCGTTTTTATTCAAATTAATTGAATCAGCTTTTAAAAGATATTGAATGGCTTTCCTATATTCTTTTTTGTAATAATATGCTTCAGCCTGATTATTGTAGTTAGCTGCTAGGATTTCTAAGTCATTTTGTTTGATTAAAGTGGTAATTGCTTTTTTTGAATAATATAACGAAGAATCTTGATTTGTAGGTGTTATAGTTGAATAAACAGTTCCCACGTTCATATTGGCATATGCAATATTTAAGCTATCATTTGTGTTTTTAAGAATTGTACGATAATAATGAATAGCCTTCTCTCGATTGTCATTTAGAGTGAAAGTGTGACCTATTCTAAAATAAATTTTCATTAATGTAATTGAATCATTTTCTTCTACAGCATACGATAAAATATCATCAATTATTGGTTGCTCATCATATCCTAAAGAATTTTGATGATCTACGATACTTAAAATTAGGAATTTTGTATCAATAGCATCCTCTCGTTCATTAAGAGATTCAAAAATTTGTTCGGCTTTACGACTATATTGATAAGCTTTATCATGTTTATCTAGAATAGATTGTACATCAGCATAATAAAAATACCAAGTGGCTTTATCATAATCAGAAATATTTAATGTATCAATTTTGTTTAATTCATTTAAACTTTCTTGATATTTTTCTATTTCATAAAATGATAGAGCATTTTCAAAATCAATATTTTGAGAATGCAAAAAACTAGTTAGTAAAAAACTAACTAGTAATAAAATTTGTTTTGTGTTATGTTTTAGAGTTTTTTTATCCACCTACGAGTATATTTCCTTTTTTACGTTTTGGATCAAAACCTGGACTATCGCAATCTATTTCAATTTCATTAATAATCTTTCCTTCATTACGTTTTAAAGAAGCTAAGTTGTTGCATGCGTCTTTTGGTCTAGGAAACTTTAAACATTCCCTAGCTAAAGTTCCACAAACTTCATACACAACCTCCTTAACAGCTATATCAGAATTATATATTAAAATTACTACTATTACTTCAGTTTCTATACCTTCAGGAAATTTAAACTCTTCTACTCCTGCTTTTTTATAATTTAGTTTATGGTTTATATTTCTAGCATCATAAACAGTTTCAACATGTATTTCAAATCTTTTCTTTTGTATACAGTAATTGGCTTTTGAAATATGTAACAAATTATCTCTTCTAACATTAACTAATCCTAAATTTATAGAGTTTGCAAAATATTGACCATTTACTTCTTGCCAATCATTGAATGTTCCTATAACTTCAAAACCTCCTGAAGTACAAACTACATCTGACAATATGTATGTACCTTCATTTTCTATATCAATAAATACTTTACTCATAACTATTACTTTGTTTAAATGAATTTTTTAAATTTTATATTAGGCATATTTTCATAATCTTGATTGAAAATATATTTAAAGTTATTATATATTGAAAAACTTTTACCATCACCTCCAATCAAAAGACCAACTGCTTTATTATTTTCGTTATCTATTAATAAACTGCCTGAATCACCATCTCTACTCATGTTATTTGTTAGAATTTGATTCTTAAGTGTGTAAAAATTATTGCCCTTCCATGGTGTTCTAAACTTTACAAAAGTATTAGTAGATCTTATATTTCCTTTATTAAAACCTGAAGATGCGCCGTATAAAAAAACTTCTTGATTAAGATATGGAGCACCAATTCCATTAATTGTTTTTTTATAGTTAATAATTCCTCTTGCACTTCGAGTATTGTTAATAATTTCTGCCAAAGCAACATCTGCATATTTACCAAAATGACCATAACTAACCTTTGCAATTATATTACAATAATTTACATACCTAGTTTCGTGTGATGAAAGCGATGGTTGGAAAAGTAATTTATCTTGAACAAAATCTTCGCTAGACATCATAACATGATAATTTGACAAAATATATTTTCTGCTTCCAGTTCCTTCACAAAGTATTATAGCCCCCAAAGTCCCACTTCTGTCGTGTCTGTGACCAATTTCTATTCCTCCAACTATAGGTCTTATCTTCTTGGAGTTTTGAAGTCGAAATAGACCTGTATCTTTCTTTTCTATATTGATTTTTTCAATTTCATCTATGACAATTTTTTCTTTTCTAATGCCTGTTTTATTGTATTTTTTTATACATTCTTTTAAGACTAAATTATCTTGTAGAAGAATTTTATTGCGACTCATTGTATTATCATTATAATAAATGCCTCTTTCAATGTAAAATTTATTATTTGCCAAATCTTTTGGCACGGATGCAACATATATTGATTCTGCATTAGGTACATTTAATAAATCTTCATGTTTTTTTTCTAAATAACAATCGACTATTTCTCTAGGATAATAACTCATAATATCAATTTTACATTTATACTACAAACCTCTCAAAATTCCTAAAACCAAAACATACCTACACATAGGGATTCTTACAATCCACAACCTTAAAAAGCATATTTTTGCTCTATAGCATAACCCAATAACTCATTCGCACCTTTTAAATTGAGCTTTTGAATCATGTTTTTACGGTGTGTATCTATCGTGGATTTTGAAATAAATAGTAAATCTGCAATTTCTTGTGAAGTCTTTCGTTGTGCAATGAGTGCCAAAATTTCCTTTTCGCGTCGTGATAAAATAGATTTCGAACTATTCTTGGAAACTTGCTCAATATTCAACTTCGCATCATAATACGATTTGTTGTCATATAAGGTACGAATCGCTTCCAAAACTACTTTCAAAGGCGAATTTTTTAAAATATAACCTGTAGCACCTGCATCCAACATTTGCCGAATGGCTTCCGCTTGGTCATACATCGTAAATGCCAATACTTTAATATGTGGAAACTCTTTCTTAATGAGAGAAGTAGCAATAATACCATCCATTTTTGGCATTCGGATGTCACAAATTACAATATTGGGTTGTTTGCGTCGGACAATTTTTAAAAGAGCTTCTCCATCATTGGCATGTCCAATAATATTGATATCTTCTTCGTATTCTAAATACGACATAATACCATCAATAAGTGCTTGATGGTCTTCTGCAATAGCGACTGTAATCATATGTTCGGGTTCTAAAAATTACAAACAAACTATGTGCGCCGAATATAAATTTTAATGATTTGGGAACCCTATTACTGTAAAAACGGTAATATGCGTATTTATATTATGGTGGTTTGTAGTTAGTTTTCCTACAATTTACGAAAAAATGTGAGAAATAAAACGGAGAGTATTAAGAAACAATAAATTTCTTAATCACTACAATAGTGATAATGAAGAGTATAAAAACAGCTAAAATGCGTAAACTTCCTTTGTAGTGACGTTTATGGAGTTTAATATCCTTTCTATATGAATAGATCATAATTACAGTAAAAACAATCACAAAAAAAGCGGCAAAAATTAACTGACCTGAACTAAACATAACGTAGATTTATTTTTGACAAAATTACGAATTAAACCTTGAAACTTGTTAATAAAAGTTTCAAAATAAAATGTCAATCGCTCAAAAACGATTTAAATATTCAACTATATTTCGAATCAGAATTTGAATACACAAACAATTAAAATAGATACGATTTGA
Source organism: uncultured Kordia sp. (assembly GCF_947496985.1). GTDB lineage: Bacteria > Bacteroidota > Bacteroidia > Flavobacteriales > Flavobacteriaceae > Kordia. The sequence goes on along the minus strand of NZ_CANMEZ010000011.1, from coordinate 26,994 downwards.
AAAGAAGAATAGAAGCCGTTACAGAATTCCACACTGCATTTGGGTTAGGAATGAAAGATACACCAACTGCTGACATAGGAGAAAACAGAAATATGCTGCGTTTTAATCTAATGAAAGAAGAAAACGAAGAATATTTAGAAGCAGCTCAAAATAATGACTTAGTAGAAGTTGCAGATGCGTTAGGTGATATGTTGTATATTTTATGTGGAACAATCATAGAGCACGGAATGCAAGATAAAATAGTAGAAGTTTTTGAAGAAATTCAACGTAGTAATATGAGTAAACTAGGCGCAGATGGAAAACCAATCTATCGTGAAGATGGAAAAGTACTCAAAGGTCCAAACTACTTCAAACCAAACATTGCAAACATATTAGATAAAAAATAATTTAGTATTTGGTTTAACGTTACATCATCTTTAATTCTATTCAAGATTACACAACAAACTGAAAAATATAAGAATGAGTTGCTGAATCAAGTTCAGCATGACGAAATACGACAAACAAAAAAGTGATTCAATTACGAATCACTTTTTTGTTTTATTAATTTGAGCATTGAGCAAAGTCGAAATGCTAAACTTTATATCTCCAACCATGTGGGTCTTTAGAAACATTATATTGAATGTCCATTAATTTCTCTTTAAAGAAAGAAGCATACGAGTCTTCTAATTTTGGTAGCTCAAACGCATCTCCTGAATGTTCAAATCCTGCAATCGGATTAATTACGGCAGCAGTTCCTGCTCCAAAAATTTCTTTCAATTCTCCATTTCGAGCAGCTTCTTTAATTTCAGCAACTGTAACACGGCGAACTTCAACTTTAATATTATTATCTTCTGCTAATTGAATCACACTCTTTCGCGTAATTCCATCCAAAATACGATCATTATTAGGAGCAGTTATCAGAGTATCTCCAACTCTAAAGAAAATATTCATTGTTCCAGCTTCTTCTAAATACTCATGCGTACTGGCATCTGTCCAAATAATTTGCTGATATCCTTTTGCATGTGCTAAACTTGTTGGGTAAAACTGTGCTCCATAATTTCCAGCAGCTTTTGCATATCCAACACCTCCATCAGCAGCTCTACTAAACTTTTCTGCAAACAATACCTTCACTTCACCAGCATAATACGATTGTGCAGGCGAACAAATAATCATAAACTTATATGAATTTGATGGAGAAGCAGAAATCGCTTCTTCTGTAGCAATCACAAATGGACGAATATATAATGAATTTCCTTTTCCTTTCTGAATCCAATCTTTCTCTAATCGTAATAACTGTGTCAATCCTTCAAAGAAAAAATCTTTTGGGAAATCAGGAATTGCCATACGATGCGAAGACTTATTAATACGTTCGTAATTATCTTCCGGGCGAAACAACCAAATCTGATCATCTTCATCCTTAAAAGCTTTCATGCCTTCAAAAACGGCTTGTCCATAATGAAAAACACGTGCAGAAGGTGCAATAGTAAGTGGTTGATATGGCATAATTTCTGGTGTTTGCCATACGCCATCTACATAATCACATACAAACATATGATCGGTGAATACTTTCCCAAATGCTAGGTTGTCAAAATCTATATTTTTGACTTTAGACTCAGAAACTTTGGAAATTTTTATATCAATAGAAAGGTCACTCATCATATAATTCTTAATTTTGTGCAAAGTTACGAATAATTAGCTTTAAAAGAATCTTAGTTTTCAACAAAAATTCGTTCGTAAAATTAAAGATTCATAATAAAACAGTAATAATTTTAAGAAATATTTAATAAAAATGAAGAAAATTGTATTTTTAGGATTAATCCTATTGGCTTTTGTAGCATGTAAAGACGCAAAGAATAACGAAAAAACAGCTGAAGAAACGAAAGAAGTAAAAGGTAAAGATATGGCGTATGCTTCTTTTGGAGATAAAATTGACGCTGAAAACGTATTAACCATTGGTCAAATCAATGAAAAATATAACAATCTAAAAGTAGGAGATACGTTAGATGTTAAATTTACTTCAAATATCAACTCTGTATGCTCTAAAAAAGGATGCTGGATGCGTTTAGATTTGGGCGAAGAAAAAGAAGTAATGGTAAAATTTAAAGATTACGGATTCTTTATGCCACTTGACGCGAAAGGCGAAGTAATTGTAAACGGAAAAGCATTTGTTCAAGAAACTTCTGTAGATGAATTAAAACATTATGCAGAAGATGCTGGAAAATCAGCTGAAGAAATTGCTGAAATTACAGAACCAAAAAAGACACTTTCATTTGTAGCGGATGGTGTGTTATTGAAAAACTAAGCTTGAAACGAAAAATTATCACCACAGGAGATGGATCAACTACGATTCATCTGGAAGAATGGAATGAACAATACCATTCTACGCATGGTGCTATACAAGAAGCCGTTCATGTTTTTATAAAAACAGGCTTACATTATATACAAAATACGTTCAATCCTGATCAAATTCATATTCTCGAAATAGGATTTGGTACAGGATTGAATGCTTTTATCACTTATTTAGAAGCAAAAAAACATAACTTTTACATCAACTATCACGGCGTAGAAGCATATCCTGTCACTTCCGCAGAAATAAATCAGCTCAATTACACAAACGAGCTCAAAGCTGAAGATGAGAAGGCTATTTTTGAAAAAATGCATGTGTGCGATTGGGGAAAGAAAACCGTACTTTCTGAAAATTTCAAATTGACGAAACGTGAACAGTTCTTTGATCAAATAAATGATAAAGAAAAATTCAATCTAATCTATTTTGATGCGTTTGGCGCACGTGTACAACCAGAATTGTGGACAGTTACAATCTTTCAAAAAATGTATAAAGCCATGCAGAACAAAAGTGTCTTAGTAACCTATGCAGCTAAAGGAAGTGTACGACGTGCTATGCAAGAAGTTGGCTTCAAAGTAGAGCGTTTACCAGGCCCGCCAGGAAAACGAGAAATGCTACGAGCAACAAAATTAACTAATATTTAAGAACCTAAAGGATACCTAACTTCTTAATTGTATTCTTTTTAGCGTATTTTTACATCGAAAAAGAAAAGAATTCCTATGAAAATACTTATTTGTGGCGCAACTGGATTAATCGGCTCTGCATTAACCGAATTATGTATACAGGAAAATCATACAGTACATTACTTAACAACACGTAAAAGTAAAATAGAACAATCAAAATTTAAAAAAGGGTTCCATTGGAATCCAGCTGAAGGAGAAATTGATACAGCGTGTTTAAAAGATGTAGATGTCATCATAAATTTATCAGGCGCTAATATTGCAAAGCGTTGGTCAGAAGCGTACAAAGAAGAAATCATGAGCAGTCGTGTAGATACGGCTAACATATTGTTCAAATCGCTTCGAAACATGGAAAATCATACCATAAAACAATATGTTTCAGCTTCTGGAATTGCAATTTATCCAGATTCACTCACAGAAAACTATACAGAAGACACTGAAAAAGAAGCAACAGATTTCTTAGGAAAAGTTGTAAAACAATGGGAATTACACGCAAATCAATTCAAATCACTTGAAATTCCTGTTACTATATTGCGAACAGGACTTGTTTTTTCTGATGAAGGAGGCGCTTTAGCAGAAATGGCTAAACCTGTAAAATTTGGAGTTGGCGCTGCAATTGGCTCAGGAAAACAATGGCAATCATGGATTCATATAGATGATATGATTAACATGTACCTTCATATCGTAACACAAAAAATAACTGGTGTTTTCAATGCAGTTGGACCAAATCCAACCACAAATAAATTACTCACAAAAGAAATTGCTACTGTTCTCAAAAAACCATTTTTTTTACCAAATGTGCCAAAATTCGTTATGAAATTAATTTTAGGTGAAATGAGTACATTACTATTTTCAAGTCAACAAGTAAGCGCAGAAAAAATAGAAAAAACAGGATTTGTATTCAAATACAAACAACTCAATCTTGCTTTAGAAAACTTACTCAAAAAATAAACCGGCACTAAGCCGGTTTATCTCAATATACATATTAAAAAGTCTTATTTAGTAGCTGTCAAATCTACAGACAACTCTACATCATCACTAATAGCTCTATCTTTTACAGTATCTGCCAAAGATGATGATCCGTACGTCATGCCGAAATCAGCTCTATTAATAGTGAACACTTCACTTTTGATTGTTGCTTCATTTCCGTTTTGAGAAACTGTAGCAGGGAACGAAATATTCTTCTTTACACCTTTCAATGTCAAATTCCCTTCAATCATTGTTTTACCTTCTTTCTCGCTTACGTTAGTTATTGAAAAAGCAGCACTTGCATGTTGTTCAGTATCAAAAAAATCAGGTCCTAATAAGTGTGTTTTTAAATTCGCATTTCCTTCTGCTTCAGCAGGAATATCTAACACTTTCAATGATGCAATATCAATAATAAAATTACCACTCTCTAATTTGCCATCTTTCAAAGCAAACGTACCAGAAGAAACATTCATCGTTCCGTCATGACCACCGCCAATTACTTTTGAACCTTTCCAAGTAACAATTGCTTTTGCAGTATCAACTTTATATTTTACAGCTTCAACTGTTGTTGTCTTCTCTGTTTTTGCAGCTTCTGCATCAGTTTCATTCTTCTTTTCTCCTTTACAAGAAACAGCAAATGTTGTTACGGCTACCAAAACTAGTAGGCTTAAAAATTTCTTTCTCATTACTATTGGTTTTTATAGATTAAAATCGAAATGTAAAACTACTAAAATGTCTTGAATTTAAATAGACTAAATAAATAAAAATATTTTTGGTGACATTTTGACATTTTTCCATAATTGGCAGTACTTTTGCAAACCATTAAGAGAAAATAATAAAAATTTTTTGGACATATCATCATGAGCAAAAAAAAGGATAATACAGTAGAAAAAGAGCAAGAAGTTGTACAGCCAGAAACTGCAAAGGTAGAAGAAACAACTGTTGAAGACACTACGGCAGCAACAGAAGAAGTATCTGTTGAAGAACAACTAAAAGAAGATTTAGCAAAAGAAAAAGATAAATTTTTACGTCTATTTGCTGAGTTTGAAAACTATAAAAAAAGAACAAGTAAAGAACGTGTAGAGTTATTCAAAACTGCAAGTAAGGATGTGGTAGTTGCCATGTTGCCAGTTTTAGACGATTTTGACAGAGCTTTGGCAGAAATTGCTAAAACAGATGCTGAAGACGTGAAAAAAGGTGTTGAATTAATTAGCAATAAATTAAGAGAAACACTAAAAGCAAAAGGTTTAGGAGAAGTTCAAGTAAAAGCAGGAGATAAGTTTGATGCAGAAGATCATGAAGCTGTAACGCAAATTCCTGCACCAACAGATGACATGAAAGGAAAAATCATTGACGTTCTTGAAAAAGGGTATACGTTAGGTGATAAAGTAATTCGTTATCCTAAAGTAGTTGTTGGACAATAATTTAAAAAAGACAACAAGTTGTTGACTACAACGCGCAATCTTTTGAAACAAGCTAAGTAAAATGAAACAAGATTATTACGAAATATTAGGTATAAGCAAAGGTGCTTCCGCTGCAGAAATAAAAAAAGCATATCGTAAAAAAGCGATTCAATATCATCCTGATAAAAATCCTGACGATAAGGACGCTGAAGAAATGTTTAAAAAAGCAGCTGAAGCCTATGAAGTACTAAGTGATGACAACAAAAAAGCACGTTATGATCAGTACGGACATGCAGCTTTTGAAGGCGGCGGTGGCTTCGGCGGCGGCGGTTTTGGTGGCGGTATGAATATGGACGACATCTTTAGTCAATTTGGTGATATCTTTGGTGGCGCTTTCGGCGGCGGCGGCGGCGGCGGATTCAGTGGATTTGGTGGCGCAGGCGGCGGAAGACAAAGACGTGTAAAAGGAAGCAATCTAAGAATTCGTGTAAAACTTTCGTTAGAAGAAATTGCAAATGGTGTTGAAAAGAAAGTAAAAGTTAGAAGAAAAGTACAAGCGCCTGGTGTAAGTTATAAAACTTGTGAAACTTGTAATGGTTCTGGTCAAATGACACGAATTACAAACACAATACTTGGTAGAATGCAAACTTCAACTACATGTAGCACTTGTGGAGGAACAGGACAAACAATTAGTAAAAAGCCTGCAGATGCAGATTCGCATGGTTTAAAAGTTTCGGAAGAAACAGTAGTGATCAAAATTCCAGCTGGAGTAGAGGAAGGTATGCAACTAAAAGTTGCAGGAAAAGGAAATGAAGCACCTGGAAATGGAATCTCTGGAGACTTATTAGTAGCCATTGAAGAAAAAGAACACGAAGCATTAAAACGTGAAGGAGATAATTTACACTACGATTTATACATCAGTTTCTCTGAAGCAGCACTTGGAAGCTCAAAAGAGATCGATACCGTGACTGGAAAAGTCAGAATCAAAGTAGAATCTGGAGTTCAGTCTGGAAAAATATTACGCTTGCGCGGAAAAGGAATTCCAAGTATTAATGGATATGGAAAAGGAGACTTGTTAGTTCATATCAACGTATGGACCCCGAAAACATTGACAAAAGAACAAAGAAACTTCTTTGAGAAAATGGCAAAAGAGGAAAATTTTGTGCCTAGTCCAGAAAAAAGTGATAAATCATTTTTTGAAAAAGTAAAAGACATGTTTTCGTAATTCTTTTGGTATTACGAAAAAAAAACTATCTTTGATAAGTTACTGGTCGTAACTGACCGGTAATTTTTTCTTTTTCATAGCAATTTTTTCCCATCCTTGATACCTATTAAGGGTGGGTTTTGCATTTAATACAACTTGGATTTGCATTATTTTAATGAAATTTTCAAAATATAGTTGTACTAATTTCACTAAAAAACAAAATTCCAGTCGTTACACACATTAATATTTTAAAACATTTATTGTAACAAAATATACAAGTACCTTACTTATATAAAAAAACTTTCATGAGTTCAATTTTACAAGCCAAAGAAGTCGTAAAAAAATATGGCGATTATACTGCTTTAAACAATGTTTCTATTGATGTTCCTAAAGGAAGTATTTTTGGACTTCTAGGTCCAAATGGAGCAGGAAAAACATCACTAATTAGAATAATCAATCAAATTACTGCGCCTGATGCAGGTGAAGTATTACTAGACGGCGAAGCATTGCAACAATTTCACATCAAAGATATTGGTTATATGCCCGAAGAACGTGGTTTGTACAAATCGATGAAAGTGGGAGAACAAGCCTTGTATTTAGCACAATTAAAAGGATTGAGTAAATCTGAAGCTAAAAAACGTTTGGAATATTGGTTTGAAAAATTTGAAATCACAGATTGGTGGAACAAGAAAATTCAAGAACTTTCCAAAGGAATGGCGCAAAAAATACAATTTGTAGTAACGGTGTTACATCAACCAAAATTGTTAATTTTTGACGAACCATTTAGTGGCTTTGATCCAATCAATGCAAATAGAATTAAAGATGAAATTTTACAACTTCGTGATGAAGGTGCAACGGTTATTTTCTCAACACACCGAATGGAATCCGTAGAGGAAATGTGCGATCATATTGCGTTAATTCATAAATCTAATAAAGTATTAGACGGAAAACTCATTGATGTAAAACGTCAATATAAAAGCAATACATATCAAGTAGGAGTTGCTGCTTCAGACAATGCGCAACTTCGAAAAACATTAAATGAAAAGTTTGAACTAACAGACGCAAGCTTCAAATCAATTGATGACGATTTAAAAGTAAATATCAAGCTTAAAAATGGTGATACTTCTAACAATCTTCTATCCTTTCTAACATCAAAAGGAAACGTGAATCACTTTGTAGAAGTTATTCCAAGTGTAAACGATATTTTTATTCAAACTGTAGAAAACAATAATTAGGCTATGAATCACTTACCACTAATTATCAAACGAGAATATTTAACGAAAGTTAGAAACAAGTCATTCATCATCATGACCTTTCTAAGTCCATTAATCATGATTGGACTCGGAACATTGATCTTCTACCTAACACAATTAAACAGTAATACCGAACGTACTATTTCTATCTTAGACGAAACAGGAAGTATAGCTAAGGTGTTTACTGAAAACGTTGATGAAGATTCTAATACAAAATATAACATTCTTGAGGGAATTACTTTAGAAGAAGCAAAAAAGCAAGTAGAAGCCGCGGAAGAATACGGTTTGTTGTATATAGAAAAGAAGGAAGCTATAGAAGATATTTCTACTCATATAAAGTTTTATTCTGAAGATTCTCCTTCGGTTACTTTTATTTCTCGCTTGGAGCGAAAACTAAGTAAAAAACTAACAGGAGATGCTTTTGTAAGCAACGGTGTAGATGTAGAATTAGTTGATAAATCTAAGATGGACGTAACTATTGTACAAGAAAGCTTTACAGGTGAACGTTCTTCAAAATACGTAAACTATTCCAAGCTTGGTTTTGGATTGGCAGCAGGATATTTACTCTTCATGTTTATCATCATTTACGGAAATATGATTATGCGAAGTGTGATTGAAGAAAAAACAAATCGAATCATTGAAGTAATCATTTCTTCGGTAAAACCAGTACAACTTTTAATGGGTAAAATCATTGGAACTTCTTTAGCTGGTGTCACACAGTTTTTAATGTGGGTTACTTTAGGAGGAATTGCCATCCTAGTTTTTTCAGCTGTTTTTGGTATTGATTTAATGGGAGCGCAAGCGCAAGCAATAGAGCAACAAGCATTATTAGCAGATGCTGGAGACATCTCTACTCAAGTGAAAATTGCTGAAATATTTCAAAGCTTGCCTTTAGGGAACTTAGTTGTAGCTTTCTTCATATTTTTTATCGGTGGATATTTATTATACAGTTCATTATATGCAGCTATTGGTGCTGCAGTAGACAATGAAACAGATACACAACAATTTATGATGCCAATCATAATGCCATTAGTATTGGCTGTATATGTTGGAGGTTTTACCGTATTAGAAGATCCGCATGGAACTGTAGCAACGGTATTTTCATACATTCCATTTACATCACCAGTTGTAATGTTGATGCGAATTCCGTTTGGAGTGCCAATTTGGCAACAATTGATTTCAGTTCTCATATTATATATTACCTTTACTGGAACCGTTTGGTTTGCATCAAAAATATACCGTGTCGGAATTTTAATGTACGGTAAAAAACCAAGCTACAAAGAAATATTCAAGTGGTTGAAGTACTAGTAAAATGGAATATATAAATTCTTTTTTAGATTATATCTTAATTAATCGTGACGAAGTAAAAGTTACGGTACGCGCTGTTGTTGTATTAATTTCAGTACTAATTGCTACGCATTTATTTTTACGCTATAGCCGTATTATTGTAACAAGAAATCTTGAGGATGAAGGAAAAGCACGTTTCAAAACGGTCTTTACATTTCTGAAGTACTTTATATTTTCTATTGTTATTATTACTTCGCTTGACGCGACAGGTGTGCAAATTACAGCCATACTAGCAGCTTCTACAGCATTATTTGTTGGTTTAGGTTTGGGAATGCAAAAGTTGTTTCAAGATATTATTTCTGGAATTTTTATTTTAATAGATCGAACAATTACGGTTAATGATATCATTCAAATAAGCGGAAAAATTGGTAAAATAACCAAAGTTGGATTGCGTACTACAAAAGCAGTTACACAGGATGAGAAAATTTTAGTCATTCCAAATCATAAATTTTTGTCAGAAATACTATACAATTGGACACAAAATGATGTCATGACGCGTGAATCAATCGACATTGGAGTTGCGTATGGTACGGATGTTGATTTAGTAAAAGCATTATTGCTCGGAATTGTTATGCAAGAGCCTGCAATATTAAATGAACCAAAACCTACAGTATTTTTTACAGATTTTGGTGATAGCGCACTAAAATTTAAATTGCATTTTTATATAGGTGATAGTTTTCATCTACCAGAAGTACAAAGCAAATTGCGTTATAAAGTATATAAAACCTTTAACGAAAACAATATAAGCATTCCATTTCCGCAACGTGATGTACATGTTTATAATTCAAAAATAGAATAATATGCCTAAAATATTAGTAATAGAAGATGAGTCGGCAATCCGAAGAGTATTAGTAAAAATACTATCGGAAGAAAATGATACCTATCAAGTATCAGAAGCGGAAGATGGATTAGTTGGTATAGAATTGGTCAAAAAAGAAGACTATGATTTGGTATTGTGTGACATAAAAATGCCAAAAATGGATGGCGTTGAAGTATTAGAAGCCGCTAAAAAAATAAAGCCTGAAACACCTTTTGTGATGATTTCTGGTCATGGAGATTTAGATACAGCCGTAAATACGATGCGTTTAGGAGCTTTTGATTACATATCAAAACCACCAGATTTAAATAGATTGCTAAATACGGTACGAAACGCGCTTGACAAAAAAGAATTGGTTGTTGAAAACAAACGATTGAAAAAGAAAGTCAGTAAAAATTATGAAATGATTGGTGAATCTGATGCGATTCAACAAATCAAAGACATGATTGAAAAAGTAGCAGCAACAGACGCACGTGTATTGATTACAGGACCAAACGGAACTGGAAAAGAATTAGTTTCACATTGGTTGCACCAAAAAAGTGATCGTAGTAAAGGACCAATGATAGAAGTAAACTGCGCAGCAATTCCAAGTGAATTGATTGAAAGTGAACTTTTTGGACATGTAAAAGGTGCATTTACAAGTGCAAACAAAGATAGAGCTGGAAAATTTGAAGCTGCCAATGGCGGAACAATTTTCTTAGATGAAATAGGAGATATGAGCCTTTCAGCGCAAGCGAAAGTGTTACGTGCATTACAAGAAAGTAAAGTGCAACGTGTTGGAAGTGATAAAGATATAAAAGTAAACGTTCGTGTAGTTGCAGCAACAAATAAAGACTTGAAAAAGGAAATTGCAGATGGAAAATTCCGTGAGGATTTATATCATAGATTAGCAGTGATCTTAATAAAAGTACCTGCATTAAATGATAGAAGAGAAGACATTCCTTTATTGGTAAACTATTTTGCCAAAAAGATTGCGACAGCACAAGGAACAGTAGCAAAGAAATTTTCAGACAAAGCGATTAAACTTTTGCAAGAATATGATTGGACAGGAAACATTAGGGAACTCCGAAATGTTATTGAGCGACTTATTATTCTTGGAGGTAAAGAAGTTACAGAAGAAGATGTAAAACTCTTTGCTTCAAAATAACATGAAAGCCAGCTTGTATAGCTGGCTTTTTTATTTAAAAATCGAATGTTATCTGTAATTCTAAAAAATATCAAATTCCAAACTTAACGCTCACACCTGTTTGTAAATCAGGGTTATTATTTACGGTAAAATCTTGTTGAATATAAATTGAAGTAGAAATTTTTCGAGTAAATGTATAAATCAAACTCCAATAATCATTGTTTTTATACAAATGACGCGTTCCATGTCCCCAAGAATTAAACGCTTCATCATCTCGAATATATACATTATACTCATCTTCATCTTTTTGATGTAAACTAGTTTGAATATAAAAACTCAAACCAAAAGAATGATAGGTTTTTCCTTTTGATATAAACGTATATTCAATATCCGATTCTAAACTTCCTATAAAATCATTCGTGCCAAAATCAAGATTATCATTTTGTAAATCAACAGCGTTTTTACGAAGAACATTCGTTCCCAATCCGAAAAGAATAAAATTTCGATCGTTAATATCAAACTGTTTCACACCTGCTACAGACACACCAACATCCATAGACATATTATATTTAGAAAGATTTGTTCCTAAATGCGCTCCAAGATTCATGTAAATCTTCTTATCATTTAAAAATGTTGGGTAATAATAATAATGTGTTTCAATTCCGGCAGTTAAAAAATCACCATTTCCAGCATTCAATCTTCGTCCGTTTCTATCGGTGTAATTAATACTAGCTTTGTCCAATCCGAAAACTTTTCTATCAAAAGGATCGCTTCCACCAGCAATATTATCATGGAAAAACTCAATAAATTTATCATTAGTAAATGTAGAAAAAGGAAACTTTCCATTCGTTAACATAAAAGCTCTGAATCCAACTACTAATTCTTGATTTTTAGTTGTCGGAATCGTAATGTTTGCACGTAAACCTTTAATAACTCCATCCGTTTCAATCTCAAAGGATTCAGCTTCCATTGTTTCTTCATCAAAATAAAATTGACGACTAAACCACGCAATTCCGCGCATTTGTTCACGAAACGCTTCATCAGCAGGAATAAACGTTTTTACATTAGGTCCCCAAACATTTCCACTTTCTAAATTGACACTAACTTCGGTACGTTTAGAAGCTTTCAATTTAAAGTTATGATTTAAACGTGAAATGAAAATTCCGAACGGATTGGTAGAAACAATACTTGGTTTTGAAATTCCATTTTTAGCAAATGCAGGAATTGAATCTTGATCGCTTTGCGCGAAAGCAATAGAACTCAAACATAAACACAATACGAAAATTAAATTTTTACACTTCATGTGGCAATACTGATAATTTGAAGCGGCTAAACTACAAAAAAAGTGAGCGACAATCCGTATATTTAGCATTCAAAGAAAAATAGTAACGCATGAAGCATTTTGATACAAACACTTTTAAAGTCACAGAATCTATAAAATTAAGTGAAACGAGTACGAAATTTGATCTTGGAGAATCTAAAAAAGAAATCAAAAAAGAACTGGAAGATATTCGTGAAGATTTAGGGAAATTACAAGATACCTTGTATGCACATGGAAAATATAGTGTATTGGTTTGTTTACAAGGAATGGACACGGCAGGAAAAGATAGCTTGATTCGTGAAGTATTTAAGGATTTCAATACACGCGGAATTGTAGTACATAGTTTTAAAGTACCAACGGAATTAGAATTAAAACACGATTATTTATGGAGACATTATATTGCGTTACCAGCAAGAGGGAAATTTTCAATATTTAATAGAACACATTATGAAAATGTATTGGTAACACGTGTACATCCTTATTATATTATGGGAGAAAATATTCCTGGAGTTGACAATGTTGATGCTATAAATGATGAATTTTGGTCGAAACGCTTTGAACAAATCAATAATTTTGAAAAGCATATTGCTGATAACGGAACGATTATTTTCAAATTTTTCCTTAATATATCAAAAGAAGAACAAAAAAATAGACTCTTACGTCGTTTAGAATTGAAAGAAAAGAATTGGAAATTCTCACCTGGCGATCTAAAAGAACGTAAACTTTGGGACAAATATCAAGAATGTTACGAAGATGCATTAAACAGAACAAGCAAACCACATGCACCTTGGTATGCAATTCCAGCAGATGATAAACCAACAGCACGTTACATAGTTGCAAAAACAATTTATGATACCTTAAAAGAATACTCAGATATTGATGAACCAGAATTGGACGATGACATCCAAGCAAATCTTGAAGCGTATAAAAAACAACTAGAATCTGAATAATTATCCAATACCTAACATTACCCGAAATGAAAAAACTATCATTATTACTATTCTTGGCAACAGCTATTGGTTTTGCACAAAATGCAGATGAAAAACAGCTTAGAGAAGTATATACACAATCACTAACCAATGGGAAAAGCTATGAATGGCTGGATCATTTATCAAATAAAATTGGTGGAAGATTGTCAGGATCTGAAAATGCGGAAAAAGCTGTACAATACACAAAAGCAGAACTTGAAGCTTTAGGATTGGACAAAGTTTGGTTGCAACCAGTAATGGTTCCAAAATGGGTTCGTGGAAAAGCCGAAGAAGCTTTTATCATTAATGGAGAGAAAAAAATAGAGGTTCCTATCTGCGCATTAGGCGGATCTGTAGCAACAAAAGATGGTGGATTAACGGCTGATATTATAGAAGTACAGGGCATAAAAGAACTAGAAGCACTTGGCACTGAAAAAATAAAAGGAAAAATTGTATTTTTTAATCGACCAATGCAAGCAGAACTCATTAGTACATTTAAAGCATATGGCGGTTGTGTAGATCAACGTTATGCAGGTGCTTTTGAAGCTGCAAAGTTTGGAGCTGCTGGTGTTTTAGTACGTTCTATGAGTTTACGTTTAGACGATTTACCACATACAGGATCGATGAGTTATAAGGATTTGGCTGTGAAAGATAGAATTCCTGCAGCTGCTATTAGTACGAATGGAGCAGAGTTGTTAAGTATGCTACTAAAGAAAAATCCGAAAACAAGATTCAATTTTTCGCAACATTGTCAGCAATTCGATGATGTACAATCATATAATGTAGTTGGAGAAATTACAGGAAGCGAATTTCCAAAAGAAATTATGATCGTAGGTGGACATTTAGACTCTTGGGATTTAGGTGATGGCTCTCATGATGATGGAGCTGGAGTTGTACAAAGCATGGAAGTATTACGATTACTAAAAGAAAGTGGATACAGACCAAAGCGTACGATTAGAGTTGTGCTATTTATGAATGAAGAAAACGGATTACGTGGTGGAAATAAATATGCTGAAGTAGCCAAAGAAAAAGGAGAGAAACACATTTTTGCGTTAGAAAGTGACGCTGGTGGATTTACGCCAAGAGGCTTTTCATTTGATTGTTCAGATGAAAACTTTGCGATGGTAGAAAGTTGGAGAAAGCTATTCAAACCGTATTTAATTCATTACTTTGAAAAAGGAGGAAGTGGCGCAGATATTGGTCCGCTAAAAGATGATCAAATAGTATTGGCTGGTTTACGACCAGATTCACAACGTTATTTTGATCATCATCATGCAGCAAATGATACATTTGACGCGGTTAACAAACGTGAATTAGAATTAGGTGCAGCAACTATGACATCACTAGTGTATTTATTTGATAAATACGGAACGGTAAAACCAAAGAAAATAAAAGGATAACCCTTTAAATAATATTGACTATAAAAAATCCTGCTTCTTACAGCAGGATTTTTTATAGTCAAGAAAAAGAATAAATATTCATGAACAGACTTATAATTCTCGGAAATGGTTTTGATTTAGCACATGGTTTGCCAACGCGTTATCAGGATTTTATGTTGCATTACTTAAAAGATGTTTTTAAGAAAAAGCACGATGCTTCTGGTTTGATGTCAGTTATAAAGACAAATTATTTTCATGACAAATGGGAAGAGTCTATTGATGAAATAGATAGTATTGAAGAGTTGTTTAGTTATATTAATTTAAGAGCAGATATAGTTCCTTATATGTATAAAAGTGAATTATTATCTTGTTTAGTTAGAGATTTTAATAAAAACAATTGGATAGATATTGAAGCTGAATATTATCGACTTTTGAAAGAATGTTACAAAGGAAATGATAAAAACGCTATTGAAGAATTAAACAAAGACTTTGAAACATTAAAATCAATTTTAGAATCTTATTTAAAGAAAGAGGTTGAAGAAAAATATAATTTCATGCCAAGCGAAGAGTTTCTAAACATTTTTTTAACCAAGACTACTAGATATAAGAAAGAAATTTTTGGTAAGTCAAAATACAGTGATTTTCCTGAAAAAACAGTTTTCCTAAATTTTAATTATACAACAAATATTGAAGATTATCTCATTCAGCCAGAAATCATACATCATTTAGGGAATCCTGAGGTGAATTACATTCATGGAGAACTGGAAAGTGTTGAAAATCCTATCATTTTTGGTTTCGGGGACGAAATGGACAAGAATTATCAGGAAATAGAAGAGTTAAACAACAATGCTTATTTTGAACACATCAAATCTTTTCAATACCTAAAAACAGCTAACTATCAAGATTTAATTCGTTTTTCAGAAGGAAGTATTGAAGGTTACGAAATTTATATCTTTGGACATTCCTGCGGACTTTCAGACCGAACCTTGTTAAATCATGTTTTTGAACACGACAATTGCAAATCCATTAAAATATTCTATCATAACGGTATAAAAGGATATACAAACACAGTTTATGAAATATCGCGTCATTTCAATGACAAGGCAAGTATGCGAACTAAGATTGTACCTTTTGAAAAATCTATTCCAACACCGCAAGTACAATTAAAAAAGAAAGCATAAAAAAAGCGACATTTTCATGTCGCTTGGCTTTTAAAAAAATACTATTTTTTATCTATATGGCAAATTGGCATATAAGAAACTCCTCCACCACAATCATCAGAACATTCTGTACGTGTACAATTCCATGCAGTTTGAAAAGGTGTACATCCGTCACTACAACCAGCTGTGAATAAACCTCCTACAATTAAATCTTCATTAAGGTTAGAAATTAATTTCTTGTTTAACTTCAATCCATCTAAATTCTTTTTTTTCATAATATATTTGTGTTTAGGTTAATAAAACAGAGTAAAACTATTGAAAACCAACACTTGAAAAAAGTCTATATAGTCGTGATTTACAAATAATGGTATCGTATTTATAAATAACGTTTAGAAGTAATATCGATAGAATCTAAAAAAGCGATACATGTGTATCGCTTTCGTTTTTGAGTTAGTTATGAGGAGATTAATCCTGTGGTTGCTGTAAATCATTGTTTGTTGTGATACATGTACCTATGAACGAAGCACCGTTACCGCAATCATCAGAACACTCTGTACGTGTACAGTTCCAAGCAGTTTGAAAAGGAGTACATCCATCACTACAACCAGCAGTAAACTTACCACCAATTATTAAACCTGGATTAAGATTAGAAATTGACTTCTTGTTTAATTTTAACCCGTTTAAATCTCTTTTTTTCATGATATATAGTTTATAGTTAATAATATATTAAAGCTATAGAATGATTGAGTTAAATAAAAAGAATCGTAATCGGTATTTATGAATTGTAAGAAAAAGAATAGATAGTGTGAGTTGTTTTAAGTATTTGTAAAATAGTAGATTATGATTGTTTTCTTTCTAAGGAGGGACATTTTTATGAGTAAAAAAGAGTGACATTATAATATCACTCTTTTTCGTAAATTATGTTATATAAAATAATAAGGAATGTAATTTATTTCTTTGTGGTAACACAAATTCCTATAAAAGAAATACCGCCGCCGCAATCATCAGAACATTCTGTACGTGTACAATTCCAAGCGGTTTGAAAGGGTGTACATCCATCGCTACAACCAGCAGTAAATAAACCACCAATAATTTGATCTTCGTTAAGATTTGAGATTAATTTTTTATTTAATTTCAATCCTTTTAAGTCTCTTTTTTTCATAATAATATATAGTTTATAGTTAATAACTGAGTTTAAAGCTATCAAAAAAGAATTGTGATTAAAAAAGGATACAATCGTGATTTATAAATAGCAGTATAGTATTTATAAATGCCGTTTAAAAATTTGAAAATAAAGCGCTTATTTTTTATTTCACCTTTAGACTACATCAAAAAATATATTGCAATTAACATAATTATAATAGGAAATAACTTAATAATGAGTGTCATAAATCATCTAAAAATGGGTAAAGCTTTATCGGGAGATACCAAAAAAATCTAAATTTCTGGAATTAATTTGTATCTTTAAGTAAACCGTATTGCTATGAAAGAATTAAATCAAATAACACGTTTGATGGTATTTGTTCTTATTTTTTTCAACCCTGATGTGTGTGTCTTTGGACACAACCTAGATAACCCTAACCATCAAACGGAGTTTACAAAATTGTCAAATGCTACATCAAAGGAGTTTCCCTATTCTAATGATGAAGCTAATTTAAAAGAAAGTACTAGTCTTATAGATAGCATTCCTATTTATAAAGAGCTAGCGATCCAACATGCGCAAAATCATGAAGTGGAAAAAGCGTCTTTTTATACAGATAAGTATATTAAGACAAGTTACGATTTTAACTTTATCCATGACAGTGAATTTGTCGCATTACAACATGCTGCGCCATTTGAAAAAATAGCCAAAAAGTATTGTTTGAACTTTTCGAAATTCAATTTGCTGTATTTGTTTTCTGCTTTAATTGGATTTTTTATTGCGATTCTTATGAATTTTAAACGGAATAAAAATAAGACAGCGATCATGTTTATGAGCGCGTTTATCTTTATACATTCCTTTTTTACACTTCATTTGTTTCTGCATAAATCGAATTTCAATTACAGATATCCGCATGTTTTGTTTATGTCAACCATATTTTCATATATGTATGGACCTTTAATTTATTTCTATTTTAAAAGTATCACGAGTAAATATGTGTTTCGTAAAAAACATTTATTGCATTTGATACCAACAATTGTTGTTATTGTTTTTTTAATGCCTTTGTTGACACTTCCTGGAGAAGAAAAATTAAAAATAGCTTTAGGAACAAGTACTGTGGTATATGAATCATTTTTGAAACCATTGTTTGTAGTAAAACTTACATCACTTATTATATATGTGTGTGTTGCTGTTAACATATACATGAAAAAGATTCGAAAGAAACCAAAAATCAGTCAACGTGTAAAAAGGTGGCAACGAAATTTAGTTATACTAATATGTGCATATATATTATTCTATTCTATATATGGATTAATGGTTGTAAAAGTGATTCCAAGAGAAAATAATCATGAGTTTTTATACCATATTCAAATATTGGTAATGATTTCAACTATGTTATATATAGGTTATATGGCATATGTACAGCCAAAAATTATTACAAATAGCTATATCAAGAAAGTATATAGCAAATACAAAAACTCAGGATTGACAAAGAGTTTATCGTATGAACTTAAAGAACAATTGTTGTATTTATTGAATGATCAGAAAATCTATAAAATGAACGACATTAATTTAGAACGACTTTCTAAAATGTTGAATACGACGCGACATAATACTTCGCAAGTCATTAATGAACATTTTCAATTGAATTTCTTTGAATTAATCAATCAATATAGAATTATGGAAGCATCTCAAATATTGAGAAATGATATACATCACAACTTAAATATTATTGATGTTGCCTATGAAGTTGGTTTTAATAACAAAGTAACGTTTAACAAATCATTCAAAAAGCATTTTGCACAAACGCCTTCGCAATACCTTAAATCAGTTCGCGTGGCATAATTTTTAAGAAAAATTATTCTTTAGAAATAGTATTAAGTGCAAATTTTGCAAGTTCTCTATTTCCGAGAGTAGTAGTTGAATCGAAAATAAGGTTCGTCAATATTTTAATTGCTTGTTCCTTATTTTCTTCATTTGCTATTGTTAGTGCTTTGTTGATTAACAAAATTCCTTTTGTTTCCACGTCAGGATTTAACGACAATCCTTTTTCGATAGCTTTTTTTCTTTTTTCACCTTCTAAGAGAGATGAATAATCTTTCCAACCAGGAGCAAATGTTGGGAAGTTAGAAACTAATAATTCTGTCATTTGTAACTTTTCTTTAGGATCTGTAATCCATTCAAGTGACATATACATTTTATAAAGTCCTTGTTTAAAATCTCCTTTCTTCTCTTTTTCTAGTGTATGTAGTGCTACTTTAGAAGTATAAAAACCTTCAGGAGCCAAACTATCAGTTAAACGATAATATGTAAGAGCTTTTTCAAAATCGTCTTTTAGTAAATACGTATATGCCAAATCATATACAGAATATGCCCAATCTGGAGCTTCTTTTCTGGCTAATTTTAAAGTAGTAATAGCTTTTTCATACTCGCCGTTTTGTCCATGTTGTCTTGCAGTATTGTGTAATAATTTCGCAGATTTAGAAATACTTCCAATTCCGAGAACCGCATAATTAAAAGAACCAGTTGATTTAGCTAATTCTTCTTTTGATATTTTATTTCCTAAAGAATCTGTGAACACAATTTTAGAAGTACTCATTTGTGAGGATTTTGATTTTTCATTACTGTTTGTGCATGAGCTTACTAATAATAAGCCAATTAAAATTCCAATTATTATTTTCATTAGTTGTTTTGTAATTAGTGATCATACAACAAGAACCTTTGTCATTTCCTTTATATGTAAACCTATAATATATAGTATAAGCTTGGAAAAGTTAAAACTATATGAATCTTACTTCATATCAAAATCAACAACCGTATTTAAAAATACAGTATCAATACTATTCTTTTCACAGCTGCTATCACAAATCAAGCATGTATGTGTAAATAAAAGGTAAGCCTTCTTCGGAAGCGTTAATATCTATAGGGATTCCCTGAAAAAATAGAAATGTATAGTTCTTTTATTATAGCAAAAAAAGTAACGTGATTTCTGTATACTCTCTCTAAAACTGTATTCCCTACACGTATAAAAATTGCATTAACAATGTATCAATTTCATGAGCACTTTTTTTAGCATTTAAAGGAGTATAAACTAAAAAAATTATTTCAATGAAAAAGAAACACATTACAATGCTTTTACTATTACTGTTTCATATCAATATAGTATTAGCTCAGGAAAAAAAGGTTACAGGTAACATTGTAGATGACAAAGGAACACCATTATTAGGAGTTACCATTATTGTCAAAGGAACAACTACCGGAACACAAACAGATTTTGACGGAAACTATACCATCAGTTGTAAAAAAAGTGATGTATTAGTGTTTTCGTATATAGGATTTAAAAATCAAGAAAAAATAATAGCGGATACGTTGATTATAAATATTACCATGGAAGAAGATGCTACTTTGCTCAATGAAGTATTAGTTGTTGGATATGGAAAAACGAGCAAAGTAGACAACACAGGAGCTATTACCAAGATAAAATCGGAAGAATTGGACAATACTCCGGTAGCTTCTCTGCAAGAAGCATTATCTGGTAAAGCTTCAGGTGTTTTTATTGAAAGTCAAAGCGGTAAAATTGATGGTGCTATTAAAGTGAGAATTCGTGGTACTAACTCTATTGGAGGAAACAACGAACCTTTATATGTTGTAGATGGTTTGGTAATTGCTGGTGGAACCAGAGATATCAATTTTAATAATATTGAATCAATTGAAGTGTTAAAAGATGCTGCAGCAACTGCGATTTACGGTTCGCGTGGTGCGAATGGCGTAATTCTTATCACAACAAAAAAAGGAAAACAAGGAAAAACACAATTCAGAGTTGATTTTCAAAATGGTTTTAGTGAACCTACAAATCTTAGAGATTTCATGAATGCTGAACAATATCGAGATTTTTTCAGAGTTGCAGCTATTAATAGATTTGGGGAAGACACAGGAAATTTATTTTCAGATATCATTCTTGGAGATTTAGCGCAAGGGCAAGATGTAAATACTGATTGGCAAGACTTAGCTTTTAGAAATGCAAAGTTGGTGCAGTTTAATGTTGGCGCTTCTGGCGGAAGTGAAAAAAGTAGATTCTACACAAACTTATCATACGATCATCAAGAAGGTATTTTGATTGGAAACGATTTAAAAAAACTCAACGGAATTCTAAACTTTGAACACGATGTGAATGAGCGTGCTAGTGTTGGAATTAGTACTACACTAAGTAGATTGGAAACCAATAGTGTAGCAGGAGATAATGCATTTGCAACGCCAATTCAGTTAGTGGCACAAGCACCAATTTCGCCAATAAGAGATGAAGATGGAAACTTAATTAGCTATGATCAAGTAGGAAGTATCGTGAATGGATATTATAGTGCGCTAATAGAAGATGCCAATTCTACCAGAAATACAACTTCAGATAGAATTTTAGCAAACTTATATGCAGATTATAAATTTACGGATTGGCTAAATATTCGAGGAGAACTCGGTTTAGATAGAGGATCAACAAGAGCATTTGTATTTCAAAATGCAAATACACAAGGAAATGGAGTTACTGGAGGATTTGGTTCAACAAGGATCACAAAGTTTCAAACCTTCTCCCCAAAAATCTATGCAACCATAGATAAAAAGTTTAATGAAATGCATGACATCAATGTAGTTATTGGAACAGAAGCACAAAAAACTAGAACAGAAATTGCTGGAGGAACGGCTACAGGGTTTATTTCAGGGTTAGACCAAACGGGGACTGGCGCTGTTCCTACTGGCGTTTTGGGTTCTACAGCCAATAATGGTTTCTACTCATACTTTGGTAGAGCAACCTATAAATTGAACAATAAATATATTGTAGGTTTTACAGGAAGGTATGATGAAAGTTCGGCATTTGATGGCGGCGTATTTTTTCCAGCAGTTTCTGCAGCTTGGAAAATTTCAGAAGAATCATTTCTAAAAGATTCAAAAATTATCAGCTTCATGAAGCTAAGAAGTAGTTACGGAATCAACGGTAACAACTTTAATGGTTTTCCTAGTTTGGCTCTATTCTCGCCAGTAGCTTACAATAAATTAGCAGGATTGTCCCCAACGCAGTTAGCAAACAACGATTTGTCTTGGGAAACAACAGCAACTTTTGATGTTGGATTAGAACTAGGTTTTTTTGATAATAGAATTAATCTTGAATTGAACTATTACAAAAAACAAACAAAAGATTTAATTCAAAGGAGACCTATCGATGCAACTTCTGGTTTTACAGGATTCTCTGCAAATGTTGGAAACATGGAAAACAAAGGATTGGAAATTACGCTAAACACCGTAAATGTAGATAGTAAAGACTTTTCGTGGGAAACGAATGTCAATTTTTCAAAAAATGAAAACAGAGTGACAAAATTGATCAATGGACAACCAATTTTAAGTACGAATGATAGTTATATGAATGCTTTGATAGAAGGAGAACCAATTGGTGTATTCTATGGAAGAGAATATGCAGGTGTTGATCCAGCTAATGGAGATGCACTGTATTACTTAAATGACGGAACAGGCGGAACGACAAACAATCCGAATGCAGCAAACTTCAAAGTATTAGGAAGTCCAAATCCAGATTGGATTGCAGGAATCACAAATCAATTACGATATAAAAACATTGATGTAAGCTTTTTATTCAATGTAGTTCAAGGAAACAAAATACACAAAGCGGCTGACGGATTTATGGTTGGAGGTAGTTTCATAGACAATCAATTAGCAAGTGAATTAAACTATTGGACACCAGAAAATCCAAATACAGATGTTCCGCAACCAAGATTATTACGAGGAAATGGAACAGCGGCATCAAGTAGATTTTTGCAAGATGGTTCATACATACGATTGAAAAACATTTCATTAGGATATAATTTTGGTCCGAAACTATTAGAAAAAATTAAGCTAACAGATTTACGAATCTATATAACTGGACAAAATCTATTAACATTTACAAAATATGATGGATGGGATCCAGAAGTAAGTACAGACTTTTTGGCGAATGGAAATAATATATTTCAAGGTGTAGATTTCTATTCAGCACCACAAGCGAAAACAGTAACATTAGGAGTAAAAGTTGGATTTTAAAAAATAAACAGATGAAAAATAAATATATAAAATATATCGTAATCATCATTGCATACCTATCATTTTCATGTGAAGACTATGTGGATGTTGAGCCTTTAAACACGCTTAATGCAAGTAACGCATTAAACAGTAATGAAAAGGTAATTGGAGCACTCAATGGAGTTTACAATACAATGTCAAGTACACGTTTGCTTGGCGGCGATTTAATCTTTGTGTCAGAACTCTTAGGTGCAGACGGGAAAATAACATTTGGCGGAACATTTAATGATCCGCAACAAATTATAAACAAACAAATACTTACAACAAATAGTAGAATCAATAATATATTCAATACTGGATATAGTACTATAAACAGAGCAAATTTAGTATTAGAAGCTATTGATTTTGTAAACGATGCAAACAGCGATAGAGTAGAAGGAGAAGCATTATTTGCAAGAGCATTAATTCACTTTGAATTGGTAAAACTATTTGCAAAACCATATAGCGATGGAAATGCAAGTTCAAACCTTGGTATTGTATTAAAAACAGAGGCAAGTCCTTTTAATGGTGGTGATATCTCATCAAATTGTGAATCGAGAAGTACTGTACAACAAGTATATGATAGAGTTATAGCAGATTTAATTGCGGCAAGTGCTTTAGTGCCTTCAAGTAATGGAATCTACGCAAACAAAGCAACGGTGAATGCAGTATTGGCAAGAGTATATCTTCAAACAGGAAACTATGAAGGTGCTCGAGATGCGGCTAACGAAGCTATCAATAATTCAGGAGCAAGTATGGTTCCTACGTATCGATTTGCTTTTGCACAAGATGCAAATACATCAGAAGATATTTTCTCTATACAAGTTTCAGAAATAGATGGAGCTAACGGAATGAATACTTTTTGGGCACCAAGTATACAAGGTGGTAGAGGAGATGTAAGAGTAACGGATGGGTTTACCAGCTTTTTGACTTCTCAAAATAGAGGGGTAAATGCAAACCCGAATGTTGCTATGATCATAGATGGATATACTACTAAATGGTACAATCAATTTGGAAATGTTCAATTGATGCGTTTGCCAGAATTATTATTGATTAGAGCAGAAGCTAATTTAGAAGAAGGAACCTCTGTGGGAGCAACACCACAACAAGATTTAGATGCCGTCAGAAACAGAGTAGGTCTGCCTAGTGTACAAGCGACAATGAATAATATATTGACAGAAAGAATCGCTGAATTAGCTTTTGAAGGACAATATTTGCATGACTTCAAAAGAAGGCAATTTGCAATTGAAGGTTTTTCTTTTGATGCGGACGAATTGGTATTTCCAATTCCGCAAAATCAAATCAATGCATGCCCCGATACACAACAAAATGCTGGATATTAATCCCTAGCTACGTGTTGGTAATTCATAAAAGATTGATGAGTTTAATAAAAGGACATTTTTTCATACATCATACGATTATTATAATGATGAGGTAAAGGTGATAACGATCTATCTAAAAATAAATTTACAATTAAATTAGAATTGCTGATGCGTAGCTTAGGGTAGAGAAACATTATTTAGTTTTTTTAGTTAGAACTTCTCTTTTGTAGTAATATGAAGAGGAGTTCTTTTTGTAGAAAATAGTACGTTATTTGAAAAGCGTCTTATTGGATTTGATCCAACATTTCATCAAACTACTTTTCAATTCTTATAGAAAAACCGAACTAGATATTGAATCAAGTTCGGTTTAATTGTCTTCCTTCTATTATATGTGTTGATAAATGGTTTTATTTCTATATAATCTATCTCCAAAGCGATCTAAATTCTATAATCTGGAAAAAGAACCGATTTATTCAAAATAGCTAAACGTTTCTCCTTCTTTAATAGTAAGTAATGTTTCGTAAATCAAACGAATCACATTCTCGACATCATTCTTATGTACAGTTTCCACAGTTGTATGCATATAACGTAGTGGAAGTGAGATTAATGCAGAAGGAACACCACCATTACTATAAGCAAAAGCATCTGTGTCTGTTCCTGTAGATCGACTTGAAGCCATACGTTGAAAAGGGATTTTGTTCTTTTCAGCAGTATCAATAATACGTTCTCTCAACTTATTCTGAACGGCTGGCGCATATGAAATCACAGGTCCGTCGCCCATTTTAGTTTCTCCTTGTGTTTTCTTATTAATCATAGGAGTTGTTGTATCATGACAAACATCTGTAACAATAGCAACATCTGGTTGAATCGTTTCTGTAATCATTTCCGCTCCGCGTAATCCAATTTCTTCCTGCACAGAATTTGTAACATACAATCCAAACGGAAGCTTCACTTTATTTTCATGTAATAAACGTGCAACTTCAGCAATCATAAATCCACCAGCTCTATTATCAATAGCTCTACAAACAAACTTATCTTTATTTAACACATGAAACTCATCCGGATACGTAATCACGCAACCAACATGCACGCCGAGTTCTTCAACTTCTTTCTTTGTACTGCATCCAACATCAATAAAAATATTATCCATCTTTGGAGGTTCTTCCTTAGCTCTATTTCTAGTATGAATAGCTGGCCAACCAAAAACACCTTTTACAATACCTTTCTTCGTATGAATATTAACCCATTTAGAAGGTGCAATCTGATGATCACTTCCTCCATTTCTAATTACATACAATAAACCATTATCTGTAATATAATTTACATAC
Organism: uncultured Kordia sp.; assembly: GCF_947496985.1. GTDB lineage: Bacteria > Bacteroidota > Bacteroidia > Flavobacteriales > Flavobacteriaceae > Kordia. The sequence goes on along the minus strand of NZ_CANMEZ010000011.1, from coordinate 1,157 downwards.
CATGAAATTTCATCAGCATGCCCTTCAATAACAACTTTATACTTTGCTTTTGGATTAATAACACCAACGGCAGTTCCGTATGAATCTGTAATAAACTCATCAACATAAGGTTTCAAATAATCCATCCAAATCTTTTGTCCATTCCATTCATAACCTGTAGGAGCTGGATTATTCAAATATTTTTCTAAAAAAGCCATAGACTTTTTATTAATAATCTTCTTTTTTGCCATAATTTTAATTTAATTCAAACGAAAATAATAATATTAAAATAGATTTAATAGTTATAATAGAACGAATTGTTATTTTTGGAATAAAAATTGAAGAATCTTTACTAGATGAAAAAAGTCTACCTAATACTAATAGTACTTATATCGTATGCTGGAAATGCGCAAATAATGCCGCAAGATACAACTACTACAAAAAAGTTTCTAATAGAAGGAGATTCAATTCCACGCTCACACATCGATCTTGAAGAAGTCATTCTATTCAATAAACTAAAATTCACGTCAAAAGAAGAACGCATTCGATACCTTATATTAAGGAGGAAAACATTAAAAGTATATCCATATGCAAAAATGGCGGCTGAACGTTTAGTAGTATTAAATGAAAGATTAAATAAAATAGATTCAAAATCGAAACGAAGACGATACACTAAAAGAGTGCAGAAGTTTATAGAAGGTGAACTTTCTGCAAAACTCAAAAAACTAACGAAGACGGAAGGGCAAATACTCATAAAGTTAATTCACCGTCAAACAGGAGACACTGCATTTAACTTAATAAAGCGTTTACGAAGTGGTTGGAAAGCATTTTGGTACAATACGACTGCAAATTTATTTGATATATCGCTCAAAAGAGAGTTTAAACCAGAGTCAAATCATGAAGATTATCTAATAGAAGACATACTACAACGTGCTTTTTCTAAAAAACAATTGGAGCGGCAAGCTTCTGCATTACCATTCTCATACCTAGAATTAACAGATAAATGGTCTGCTAAAGATCAGAAAAAGAAATAGTTGCACGGTTCAATAAAAAATAGTAGCTTTATTTCCCTTTTTAGAAACTCAAAACATATGTAATAGCGATTTTGATTACAATATATAGTAGTTCATAATTGGAATGTAGAGTTTATTTAGGAGTTGTTGTTTATTTAGGATTTA
>NZ_CANMEZ010000010.1 GCF_947496985.1 uncultured Kordia sp. | reverse complement strand
GCTACTTTAGTCATAGATGTATTTGATGATGGCACGCCTTCTACCTTAATCAACGACGGTACTATTATAAACACAGGTATCTATACTAATAGTGGTGCATTAGTTAATAATGGAACGTTTACCAATAATAGTATATTTGATAACTCAGGAACATTTAGTAATCCAGGGACACTTTCTGGAATCAACACAAGTCATACCCAAGATTTTACAAATGCAGGTACCTTAAGTCCTGGGAATTCTCCTGGCACCTATACTTTCAATAACAATTATTCAGCACAAACAACTGCTAACTTACAAATAGAATTAGAAAATGCTACCACATTCGATATCGTAACAGTAACTGGCACAGCAGCTATAAACGGTACACTAGAGGTTACTTTATTAGATAATTATTCACCAATAGTAGGCGATACTTTTACAATTTTAACAGCAGGGAATATTTCAGGAACTTTTGATACAATAAACTTGCCAGCAGGTTACAATTGGGATGTTAGGTATACAGCAACAGAAGTTATTTTAGAAATAATTCCAATTACTTTAAGTCCAGTAGTCTTTTTACAAGGTGCTTTACTATCTAATGGAAATTCAAGCGTAATGCGAGACGATTTAAGGTCTTTAGGTTATTTACCAACGACATCACCATATACAGATGGCTTAACTTGTGATGCATCGGTATTTAATACTGGAGGAACTAACGGAACAGGTAATACAAATAATGATATTGTAGATTGGGTTTGGATAGAATTACGCGATGCTACAGATAACACCTTAGTAATTGATGGGCAGTCTGCTTTATTACAGCGTGATGGTGATGTTGTAAGTATAGATGGTATATCTGTAGTAAGCTTTAATCAAGCAAGTGGTAATTATTATTTAGCAATTAAACATCGGAATCACTTAGCCGTTATGACAACAAATACAATAACTTTAAACAGAACAGCCACAACTATAAACTTTACAGAATCCACTACTCCAATTACCTTTGGTACAAATGCGCAAGCAACTATAGCTGATACACCAAATGTGTTAGCACTTTGGGCAGGAAATGCAAATGGAGACACAATAGTTCAATATTCAGGAACGAGTCCTGATACGCCAAGTATCTTATCAAACGTACTAAACGATGCGGGGAACTTTTTAAACTTCCCAACATATTCGGTTTCAGGTTATAATACAAATGATATTGATATGAATGGAAGTACGCAGTATAGTGGAACAACACCAGACACACCATTTATATTACAAAACGTACTAGCGCATCCTGGAAATTTCTTGAATTTTAGTACGTATCCAATAGAAGAACAATTACCTGAAAATTAGAAGGAATTCAAATTATAAATTCATAAAACGTCTAAACTTTAAGTTTAGACGTTTTTTATTGCAAAAAAAATAAAAGAATAGGTTCTCAAAACAGATTATTCTTATTTTTGAACAAATCTTTCTATAACTATGGATACCATACTTTCTTTTCTTAGCTCAATTTCTTGGTGGCTTTGGGTTATTATTGTGTTAGTAATTATTGCTATTCGCGATATTTTTCAACGAAAACATACTATAAGTCACAACTTCCCTATTGTTGGACATGTACGGTATATGTTTGAAAGTATTGGTCCAGAAATTCGCCAATATTTTGTAGCGAACAATCGAGAAGAATTACCATTTAATCGTATTGAACGTGGTTGGATTTACGCTTCCGCGAAAAAAGAAAACAACTATGAAGGTTTCGGTACTGATAGAGATATTTATGCGCATCATCATGTGTTTATCAATAATGCTATGATGCCATATCAAGTGGGAGAAAATCATCCAAATACGATTGATAAAACATTTTTACCATGCGCTAAAGTGATGGGAGAATTCAATAAAAGAAAACGTCCATATCGTCCTGCATCTGTAATAAACATATCTGCTATGAGTTTTGGCTCTTTGTCTGCCAAAGCTGTAGAGTCAATGAACAAAGGTATAAAAATGGCTGGCGCATATCATAATACTGGAGAAGGTGGTTTGTCACCATATCACAGTAACGGTGGTGATGTCGTTTTTCATTTTGGAACAGGATATTTTGGTGTTCGTGCGGAAGATGGTGGTTTTTCTATGGAAAAAATGGTCAAACTAGTTGAAGAGAATCCATTCATTAGAGCCATTGAAGTAAAATTATCACAAGGTGCAAAACCTGGTAAAGGTGGTGTATTACCTGGTGCAAAAATTACACCTGAAATTGCTAAAATTAGAGGTGTTGAAATTGGAAAAGATGTATTATCTCCACCAAATCACAAAGCATTTTCAAATGTTCCTGAATTGATGGATTTTGTAGAAGCAATTGCAGAAGCAACGGGTTTACCAGTTGGAATTAAAGCTGCTATTGGAAAGCTTGAACAATGGGAAGAATTGGCTGATATTATGAAAGCTACAGGAAAAGGACCTGATTTTATTACTGTTGACGGTGGTGAAGGTGGAACTGGAGCAGCGCCGCCAAGTTTTGCAGATCATGTATCTCTACCTTGGGTTTATGGGTTTTCGGATTTATATAAGCTTTTTCAGAAAAAAGGATTGATAGAGCGCATTGTTTTTATAGGAAGTGGAAAATTAGGATTTCCTGCCAAAGCTGCTATGGCGTTTGCAATGGGCGTTGATTGTATCAATGTTGCACGTGAAGCAATGATGAGTATTGGTTGTATACAAGCACAAATTTGTCATACAAATAAATGCCCTGCTGGAGTTGCTACGCAAAATAAATGGTTGCAAAACGGAATTGACCCAACATTAAAATCTGTTCGCTTAGCGCAGTATTTTAAAACGTTTCGAAAAGAATTTATAGAAATTACGCATGCAGCAGGACATGAACATCCGTGTCAATTTGATATGAGAGATATTGAAGTAAATGTAGACGATCATAATCTATCAAAAGAATTGAGTTCTACATACAAATATGAAAAAACACCTGTGCCATTTACAAGTATGCAAACGTTGAAAGATTGTGTGCATTTAGGAGGAAAGTAGTGCTTATTAATTTATTAAAAAAAATTATTTAATGTTATATCCTACGAATTTCTGAACGTTTTTCGCGTTTTCCTCTTGTGTTCTTTACTAAAGTCACTTCAATTTCTTTTTCGTTTAGAAAACGAACCCATTCAACACTCTCTATACTTTTGTATTTAAAAATAATTCTAGTGTTTAATGTATTTAAATCGGTAATTTCAATGACATCACTATAAATTTCTACTAGCATATTAAATTCAAAAATATTACCTAAAAATAAAACTGTAGAAATTCTTCTATATGATAGGTCATGTATTTCAAGAGTATCTACATGTAGTAGTTTCGGAGTTCCTTCCACAGGAATATACACATATCCAAATCCTTCTAATTGCCATTTATCAATCCTAAAGTTGATATAGTTCCAATTATTAGAAAATAATTTTTCATTGATATTTATGTTATTATGAATCACGTTTATTTTAAATAACAACCTTCCATTATTAGGTTCAACTGACTCAATAAAGTCAACTATTAATTTTCCGTCCGATGTTTTTTTAGATGCTATATCCATATTTGATAGCTTTTTTTATGATTATAACTCTTCCAACATCAAATGAAAATCGTATTGTAAATCTTCGTGCAATGAGTCAATCGCTTTTTTTGCCATATTCAATTGACGTTCATAGATATTTACCATTTGAAGACTTTTTTTATGAGTTGGTTTTAATTCTTTCAACTTCGCACAAAAATGAAGTAGTAAATCAGCTTCTGTTTCTTTCTTTTTGGAATATCGAATATATTTTTTAATTAACCGTAAAATTTTACGAACGCTTTTTTTGACATAGTATAAACTATCATGATTTAGCTTTGAAAAGGCTTCATCAACCTCATCTTTAATTTCACGAACATAAGTATCTTCATCAGTTGCATCAAACAAAATATAGGTAAGTAGTTCTTTATTTTCTTTTTTAAATTTTGCTAGTTTTAAACAGATCTCAATCAATTCTTCCTGCGTATGATGTTTCAATTCTTTTTTTAGTACTGATACGGTAACTGCTTTCATATAGGGAATGATTTCTGTAAAATTTAAAAGTTAATTATCTCAAGGAAAACCTTAAAATCATTTTTAAATCTCGATTATAGAGTAAAGAACGGTAAAATTTATCGATTCTTAAAACAATAAAAAAGTCAACAAAAATATATAAAAAATAAACATCTAATTTCAATATATAAATAGCATTTGGATACAATAAATCTTTATTTGCCTAGTTAGTAAAAACGTATTATGTTTGCTAAAACTGCTATTATTTATGGAAGACAAAATTTTTGATTTGATAATGTATACGATTCCTGCAATTATTACGGGAGGAATTGCTTATTTTTTCTTTAGAGATCATATGGCTAATGAAGATAAAAGAAGACGTTATTTGTTACACAAAGATGCTCAAAAAGAAGCATTGCCACTACGCTTACAAGCCTATGAACGTCTTTCATTATTTTTAGAACGTATTACACCTTCCAAATTGTTAGTACGTGTCTCTCCTACTTCTTCTGACAAGAATGATTACGAACGTTTACTAATTATGAGTATTGAGCAAGAGTTTGATCATAATTTATCTCAACAAATTTATATGAGTGATCAATGTTGGAATATTATCATTGCTTCTAAAAATTCAACGATACAGTTAATACGAAAAGCTAGTTTGTCTGAGAAAGTTACTTCTGCTGATAAATTACGGGAAGTTATTTTAACAGAAATGATGGAACAACAAGCACCTAGTGATACTGCTTTATCATACATTAAAAAAGAAGTTGCTGATTTTTTACATGCCTAGTTCTAGTTAAAAGTTAATAAGATATCAAATTAATTACCGAGTGTTTCCCTAGTTCCTAATTTCTATTCTATTTTTATGGACTAAATTAGCCATTTACGTAGGCAACTAAGTACCCATAAAGTATGAACACTTATTACTAAACACCAATACCATGAAAAAAAGTGGTTTATAGTTTTATTCTTCTAGCTCTTTATTTTTCATTTTTGCATGATGATAGCCTTGTTCCCACCATTCGGCCATTTGTTTTTTATTAAAAATCAATGAATTGTCCGTTAGTTTAGTTGGTGTAAAATAAAGGTTCAATTTTACATCTTTATATTTTGCAGATAACTTTCCAATATTTATATCATGTCGTTCTACTTGATCAATTAAAAAGCTAAACAAATTTACCATTAAAGAAAAAGGGTTTCTTCCTAATTTTTTATTTGCTACACCAGATTCTGTTTCTAATATAATAGCATCAACTTCCGTTGCGCCTCTTTTAATTGCTTCATGAATAGGTACAATACAGCCAAAACCACCATCCGCGTATTCGTCACCATTTTTTGTAGCTAAACTCATAAATGGAACATAATTGCATGAAATCCAGATCCAATCACAAAAATCTTCATAGTTATGATCCTTAATCGATTTGTATTCAACTCTATTTTTAGTAAGATTGGTTACAGTTACTACAACTTCTTTACCTGAAGCTTTTAGACTCGTAAACTCTTCTTTTGAAAATTTTACTTTGATTAATTTTCTGAGCTTTTTAGTTTCTCCAAACGTTCGCTTTCCTTTGAGTTGTTGAGTAAAAACATTGAAATAGTTAATACTAATAAATGTTTCTCCTTTTTTCTTTCGGACAACAAAAGGATTATTACTAAAAATGCTTCGTTGATTTACGGACGTATATATTTCCTTAAGCTTTGGCACATTATCTAAACCCAATAAAGGAGCTATTAAACTACCTGTAGAGGTTCCTAAAAACATATCATATTTCTTTTGTTCTTCTTCTATAAGGTATTGAGCAACTCCACCTGCAAATGCACCTTTACTTCCACCTCCAGAAATGACTATTGCTTTCATTTAGTTGTAATCTTTTTAGTTAAATATGCTTTCTCTTTTTCATTAAGTAATTTTTCTACACGCTTTAAGTTTTCTGTATACGCAGGATTTTTGATCATACTGTCTAATAATTCTCTGCAAAACCTCGCAAATCGCCAATTATGGTGCAAGGCTCCATTAACTAAATCTGCTAAATTTCTATCACTGAATGATTGTAACTCATTTAAGAATCTAAATGCATTTTGACGTACTTCAAAGTGATTTCTTTCATGCGTATATCCTGCCAATTCATCATAATAATAAGGTGTTCTGTGTCCACTATAATCTTTGGTCACAATAGCCAACGCTAACCAGAGTGTTCGGAAACTTTTATCATTAAAACCCTTTATGTTTTTAGTTTGATCTAAATAGCTTTTACGGCTTTCTGTAAAGCTTTTCCATAGTGTAAATAAAGCAACTTCTTTGGTTACATACGAATCGTCATTTAACAAACTTTCATAAGCTGTTTTAAATACTTCTGGCACTTGTCGTGGAGCTTTTGCTATCGTTTGCCTAATCTTTATGTTGTTTGTTTTTAAAACTTCTCTGTAAATGCTGAGTCGTTCTTCTAAACTGGAAACTTTTAAGTTTTTCAACATATATATTATTAACTCTTCAGAAATAGATTCATGCCCTTGTGCAGTTTTATTTGAAAATAATCCAATTGCTCGCCTAGTTTCCGCGCTTATTGAAAGTAAATCCAATGATTGTTTTGATTTCTTAATTTTTGATTCACTTTGTTGTTGCTTGTGTTTTAATAGTTCTATTTGAAAAGCTGTTCCTTTTACACCTCCTAAATAGTTATATATACTAATGCTTGGCAAACTCCCAATTGCTAGGAAATCTTTTATATCAAATATATTTTCTGGTAATTTCGGATTTTCTAACCAAGCTTTTACAAACCAGTCCAATTTTGTATTGCTTTCTTCTTCTACAATTTTAATAAAATCGCTAGTTTCTGCACTTTTAAATTTATAGGTATTTAAATATCGCTTTACAGCTTTTTTAAATGCTTCATCTCCAACATTCATACGCAATACGTGTAATGCCCACGCTCCTTTTTGGTAAAACGTTAAACTACTTGCTTTCGGATTTAGTAACGATTCTCCTTTTCCGTCATTTAATGCTTTTAATTGCAAAGCTGATTCGTAGAGTTTCCAATGAAAATAGTCGTCGCCAAAGATTTCTTTTTCAACTAAAAGTGCATAATACGTCGCGAAGCCTTCTTGTAACCAATGATGTGTTCCGCTTTTTGCCGTTACCAAATCACCAAACCATTGATGTGCTAGTTCGTGTGCATTTACATTGACATAATTTTTATCTATAAAACTTGTACTATCTATCACAAAACTGTCTGAAAATATAGTTGTTCCCGTATTTTCCATTCCTGCATATAGAAAATCTTTTACAGGAATCTGTTTATAATTTTGCCAAGGATATGGAACACCAATTTCTTCTTCTAAGAAATCAAACATACGTTTCGTGTAGCGATATGTTGGTTCAAATTTGGCATCGTCTTCTGGATAATAATACATTTCAAGTGGAATTCCACTTTCTGATGTGATGGTTTTCTTTTTATATTTTCCAATGGCAATTGCCGCTAAATAACTACTCATTGGCTTTTTCATATCAAAATACCATTTAGTTAAGGAATCGTTTGGCGATTCTTTTTTGAGCAATTTCCCATTCGCAATGACTTCATAACGCTTGTCAAATGTGATACTGAAATCGAATTCCACTTTTTCATTGACGTCATCAAAACTTGGCAACCAACTACTTGTATATTTTCCTTGTCCTTGCGTCCATACTTGTTTTCTACCTCCAACTTCATTCCAATCAATAAAATACATTGCTTTTTTGGGATGTGTAAATGTTGCCAATCCGATACTATGTTTTTCACCCTTTTTAAAATTACTTTTTAGAATGATTTTTTTATCCCGATAGAAATTGTTTCCTTCAAAACTCTGTTGGTATACTTTATACGTATCAAGTGCTTGCAGATCAAAATAAATAGAATCTACATCTTGAAGTATTTCAAATTCATACTGAATATCAATACCAATTTCTTTTAACGTTGGTCGTAATACAATATCAACTTTAGCGGTTTTAAAGTCTACAAATTCAGTTTGTTGTGCAAATCCTGCAAACAATATAAAGTAAATAAAGAAGGAAAATATATCTTTCATAAAAGGTGTAAAACAAATAATACACCAAAATAAACGTTTTGGTGTATTATTTATTGAATTTGTTATATAAAATTAGTTTGTCACAGTTGGCTTACTAATTGGTGTATTACTTTTTACAACAACAAAAGTTGATGTTGCATAATATGCTCCTGTTTGCCCAGAAGTTGTTCCTCCATCAGAAGTCCAATCTTGGTAATCGTATTCAAATGTAAATGAACTTCCTCCCATTGGTGTACTAAAAACATCTTTACGCACCGGCACAGCCATTCCTGGGCACCAACCAGCTCTATCAGGCGTCCAGTTTCCAGATTGTGGTTGTACAGGATTAGAGTTACAACCCATTGGTCCCATATTGTGTTGAAATGTTGCAGTTCCATTAATTAATACATCATGTGTTCTAAAGCACCATTCTGCACATGGTCTGTTATCACTATCTACAGGTGTAGCATGTCCCCAACCTGAAATAATTGTACGTAATTCCGTTGATTCTGCATTTGATGGAATTGCAATCGTTTTTGTTAAATCCCACGTTGCAGGATCATTTGTTACACCGTAAGGTACACCTGAAGTTGACCAATCGTCATATGAAATTACATCTGCAACCGCATAATAAAGATAATCTGGAGTTCCTTCTACATAGTCAAAATCAACAGATAATTCCCATCCGTCAGCGCCCCAAGTTTCAATACGTGCATACAATTCTGTACTTCCTTGTAATAACGATTTGAAATCTGTTACATCAATTTCAAAACCTCTAGCCACTTGTGAATTGTCTACTCCATAAGGTGTAATATAGCGTCCAATTTCATAGAAATCTCCTGAATCTGTATCTTTTACTTTAATATTAGCATATACATCCCAAGCATTACATCCACCAGATGGGCAACGCAATTTTACATACATTAATATTTGTTCAATGTTTGATAAATCGTTGTGTAATGTGTATGTATTGGTAACTGTTTGGTTGAATCCGCCACCAAAAGCAATTCTCTGGTCTTCAAATGTTTGATAATTATGTCGTACCGCAGTTCCCGTTCCTGATAAGTTAATTACCACATCTGGCACACCTGTAGCTGCTAAAGTAATCGTTCCTGTTTGCGCTCCTAAGTCAGTTGTACTTGGAATAAATCGTACATATAAATCTTCAGCAGTTGTATTAATGGCTGTGTAATCGTATGCTGCTGTATTGGAAAATGTAACATTGTCTGTTGAAATTTCAAAAGAACCTGCAACTGTAGCTGTTACATTATTTTCTAGGTCTAATCCTTTTACTTGTACTGTTTGTGCAGTAGACATTGTACCGATATTTACATCGCCAAAATTACTTACCGCTCCAACAACCTGAATTTCTCTTGGAATTTCCAGTGAATTTCCTGTTAAGTTTACTTGAACTGAATTGAATTCAGAAGAAGACATTGTTAAGATTCCTGTTACTTCTCCTAATGAAGTTGTTGTTGGTGCAAATCGAACATATATAGTTTGTGATTGATTTGCTTCTGCTGTTGATAAGCTTATGCTAGAACTAAATGTTGTATCATCTTTTGATACTTCAAATTGCTGCGTAGCAGTAATGTTTACAGACTGTGTCAATCGTGCACCTGTTACAGACAAGGAACGACTTGATGATACTTGACCTGCAATAACCGCAGTAAATGACAAGCTATTTTGTGCTGATGTAAACGATGGCGGCGCAGCTTCTGAGCCATCATCAGACTTACATCCACTAAATATAAGTGCAAATGCTAAAAGGGTGTAAATAAAGTTTTTAATGGTTGGTTTTCTTTTCATGTGAATTAAATTTGAAGCTAAAAGTAAGTAAAAAACATGAAAATCAAAAAAACCTCAAAATCAATGTCTTGAGGTTTTTTTATATAAATTTTAAATCTAATTAAACGGTATAGAGGTTATTCTTTTTTAACCTCACTAACTTGTTCAGCAGTAAACATTTGATTGCTTCTATTTCCCCAATTATTAGATGTGTAATTCATCACATCTGCTATTTCTTTATCACTTAGTCCTAAAGGTGTCATTACGCCATTGTATTTTTTACCATTTACTGTAATTTCTCCTTGTAAACCATACTTAATAGATCGGATACTTTCTGTAACTTTATCTTTTAACCAATCTGATTTTGCTAATGGAGGAAACGCATTGGCTACTCCTTCTCCATTTGCCATGTGACATTGCATACATACATTTGTATACACTATTTTTCCACGTCGTTGACTTGCTTCCATTTTTTTACTATCAAATTCTTTAGCAGCTTTTGGTTTTGTTTCTTCAACCTCAACTTTTTCTGTAGTTTCTGATCTTGTTTCCTTACTACCTGCACTTGTTGTCCAAGAGCTTTTCTCTGATGAATTTTTAACCATTTTAAAAACTCCTTTTCCATCAATTCCTACATAGATATAACCATCTGGACCTTGACGAACTGAACGTACACGACCAATTCCATCTAGTAATTTTTCACGTCTTGCAACTTTATCATCTTCTGTTAAGATTACTAATTCTAAATATTGAAATTTTAACGAACCAACAAGTAAATGACCTTTTAAATCTGGATATGCATCACTTGTTACAAATGCCATTCCGCTTGGCGCAATAGATGGAACCCAGTAATATAAAGGTTGTTGCATTCCATCACGGGCTGTTTCTTTCGTGATAGTGGTTCCGCTATAGTTGATTCCATATGTGATTACTGGCCAACCATAGTTTACAGCTTTCGTTATAGGGTTGATTTCATCTCCACCACGTGGACCATGTTCATGTACCCAAATTTGTCCTGTACGTGGATTAATTGCCATTCCTTGTGGATTTCTATGTCCGTAAGAAAAAATAGCTTCTTTTGCATCTTTTTGCCCCACAAATGGATTATCTGCAGGAATGCGTCCATCATCGTGTAAACGGTATACTTTTCCACCATCTTTAGTAATATCTTGTGGGTTTACATCTCGTTTTCCACGATCGCCAATAGTAAAGTATACATAGCCATCTTTGTCAAATGCAATACGTGAACCAAAATGATGTGCCGTATTTACATTTGGACCTCCTTGATATAATTTTTCAATAGAAACCAACGCGTTGTCTTCTAGTTTTGCTCTAATTAATGCTGTATGGCTTCCTTTTTCTTTTTTATCAACTATGGAGTATGTAATATAAATCCAACCGTTTTCATTGTATTTTGGATGCAACATCACATCTAACAATCCTCCTTGATTTTTTGCAAATACTTCTGGAACATTCTTGATAGCTGTTTTTTCTCCATTTTTCACATGATATAATGTTCCTGAACGTTCTGTAACCAACATACTTCCATCTGGCAACCATGTCATTCCCCAAGGAACATCTATTCCATCCACTACCAGTTCAGAAGTATATGTTTGCTGATCTAACGTAATTTTCTCCGTTGTTTTTATAGCAACAAGCGGAATACTGCTTTCTGTTTCTACTTTTGCAACTTCCTTTTGTTTTTGTCCACAAGAGATGAAGAGCATAGAAGTCAATACAAATAAACCTATTGATGATTTCATGGTGTGTATGTTAAAAGTTTAAAATTTATAGTTTAACTGAATTCCACCATACATATTGAATGGCAATCCAGGATAAAAATAACGTGCTGACGTATCGTTTCCAAATGCATTTACTTGTAATTGTGATGCGTAGGCAATATCAAATATATTGTTTGCACCTACTGATATGTCATAACTAAATTGTTTTCCAATTGTGTTTGTATAGCCAACTTTACCATTTAGCAACTCAAAAGCATCGCTATACACGGTATTTTCATCGTTTGCTGGCATTTTTCCAACCGATTGAAAATCTAATCGTCCGTAAAATCCTTTCTCCATCAGCATTTCAATTCCTAAATTTACAACAGATTTTGGAACTCCTGTTAGGTCATTTCCAGAAAAGTTTGCATTGGTTTCCGTAAATTCTTTGAAATTGAAATCATTGATACTTGCATTTACATATGAATTTAATTCAAAATAATCGTTTTTAAAGAGTTCATATCGAATGATTGCTTCTATTCCTTTATGTGATGTTTTTCCAGCGTTTAGCGTAATATTTTGATCTGTTTCAGTTCTTCTGTTTACAAGTAAATCACTTACTGCCATTGTATAGATTGAAACCGAACCTGATAGTTTTCTATTCGTCGTATGAAAACGTGAACCAATCTCAAAATTCCAACCACGTTCAGCTTTTATTTCTGGATTAAATACACCATCTGGTAATAACGTTTCTTCGGATGTTGGTGTAGAAAAACCATGTGCTATGCTTCCAAATACATTTACATTTTTAGTTACCTCATAGTTAATTCCCAATTTTGGAGAAACAATCGCGTCAAACTTATACTCTTGTTCACCTTCTGAAGTATTGATTTGATCTTCAACCGTATATTTTGTGTGATTTAGATGTAATCCGAAACTAATAGATAGTTTTTTTCTGGTGTAAATTGCCTCTGCAAACAGATTAAAGTAGTTTCTATTTTCATCTAGGTCTGATAGTATATCGCCTGCTATACTTCCTGTACCATCTGGAAAATCTTGATATAAGTTATCAAATTGTTTCGCATTGTAATTATCAAAGAACAATTCGCCACCAACTGACCATTTTATAGTACTTTCTTCAAAGTCATGTGTTACCAACAAACGTGTACGTATTCCGAATGTTGTTGCTTTTTCTTCTAATATATTAAAAGGTCGTGGTTCGTAATTATTATTAAAACTTGTAAATATACTAGTTTTTTGTGTGTAAGTTTCATTAAAATTATGACTCCAATTTAATCCAAGTAAGGCTTTTTTAAAATCTTCAAAACCACGTGCATTTTCCCAAAATGTTGCCGCCTTTCTTGGCGAATTGTCAAAGTCTTCTCGGTTTAATGAACTTGGAATAAATGCTTTGAGACTTGTATAGTTTCCTATAAAGGATAATTCATTTTTATCGTTTATCAACCAATTAGATGTAATTGTTGCCGTTGCTTTGTCTAAGGAATTGTTATCTCTGTATCCATCGGAATGTGTATTACTATAAACTACATTCACATTCGCTTTTTTGCCACCATGCATGAGTTTGGCAACGGTTCTAAATAGTCCGTAACTTCCAACCGTTGTGTATACATTCGCGCTTGACGCATTGTATTTTGCATATTCAGGATATAATAAAATTGTTCCTCCAAGTCCAACGCCATAATTACTTGATGAAGGTCCTTTGTGAATTTCCATTCGTGAGATTGCTGCAAGTTCTAAATCTTCAATAGCAGATTCTCCATTTCCATCTGTTAGTGGAATATCTGCATAATACGCTCGAATATTTGCGGTAGAAAATGGACTTCGTGCGCCAATTCCTCTAATAGTAATTCTATTGGTATTTAACGAACCACTTTGCATAAAAACACCTGGGACTCTGTTTAAAATTGGCGCTAATTGTACAGTATTTTCACTGTTAATTTCACTTTCTGTTACAATTGCAACCGATTCTGCGGCTTGTTGTAGTTTTTGTTGAATCGTTATTCCATTAATAACAATTTCATCTAAAGCATTTGTTGTTGGAAATAACGTAATAATCGTATTTTTTTCTGTAGTAATTTGAATCGTTTTTGTTTGATACCCTACTAAAGAGATTATAAATTGTGTTTCTGTTGCTGACTTTGCCACTATTGAAAACTTTCCTTTAGTATTCGTTTTGATTTCAATATTGGTTGCAACATTCGTAATTACTGCATTTGCTAATGGAATATTTGTAGATTGATCTATAACAGTTCCTTCAATTGTACGTTGTGCCATTACAAAATTTGAACAACATAAAAATAATATAAGAAGGAAAAAAGTTTGTGTAAGTTTAGTTGGCACGTTTTAGTATTTAAAAGCGTGAAGCTACGCAGATTTTAGATGATTTATAAATCGTACTCATAATTTTAACACTTCTTATTTTAAATGTTGGATTTTGCGCATGTGTTTTTTTAATTTAACGAAATTGACAAACAAACACAAATTAACTATAAATCAAAGCATTACTCTCTAAACTTAATTGTTGTATATTACAAATCGTATTGCAACATTTATAAAATGAAAACTACCTTTTTCCCATCTTAAAAACACCCGAAATAGTAGTGTTTGTTATTGTCTTGATCCTTTAAGGAATTTACCAATTTCCTTTCTTCATCGCTTAAGAATGTATGAATACAATATTCATAATTAACATAACGTACTAATGAAAAAACTAACCATCCAATTACTAATAGTAATTAACACGCTACTTCTTACCAATACTGTTTTTGCACAGGAAACGAATCAAAACTTTGAATCTCAAATAGAAATAACCCAACTAAATAACTTTCATGAGTTAGAAAATGAACGATTGCGAATTATTAGAGAAATGTATGAAGCAATGTATGAGATTAGTGGTTTGTTTACAGAGTTGGAACGTTCCGAAAGTTTGGAACGATCAATTCGTTTACACGATTTATCAAATAGTCAAGATTCAAGTTCTATTTTAAGACAGAAATATGTTAAGCGATTAGAAGATATTAAATCACAAATTATTCTTCCAGAACTTAGAACAGTTGGTGGGCAAGATTTACATGATATGAAATCTATGTCAGTAACTGAAGGATTTCGTAGAATTATTGAAAATAAAGTTCAGGAAATTTTACGAAAAACGGATCAGCTTTCTAGTGTAGGAACAAAAGTTACTGAACTAAATAATACTTCGTACGTAAGTCAAAATTTTAAAAAACAAATTAGTTGGTCTTTTGCTTTTTTAGTGGGTATTGTAATTGTTGGCTTTTTCATTATTGCATATAGAGACGATGAAATTCGTAAAACCATTTTTTCTGGAGATGCTGGTTTACAATTTATTACAATCTTTTCTATTATTATAGCTATTATTTTATTTGGTATTACAGAAGTCCTTGGCGGAAAAGAAATTGCCGCATTAATTGGTGGCATCTCCGGTTATATTTTGGGCCGTAGCAGTCTTATAAAATCAAAAACAGAAAACTCATAATTGTACAGGTTTTCAATATGATAAAAAAGTTATAATTTCTTTGGTGTTTCTTTCTTCTTAACCCACTTTAAACCTAATCGTATTAAAAAGAAGGAAGTCAATCCCATTAAAATTATTGCTGTAATTACACCAGCTATATAAGCGCTATCCATTGCTTCGTGAGATTGATATTTGCCTGTAAGCTTTTCAATATTCTGGAAAAATCTCATAATTAGAGAAATACCAATAAAACCACCTATCACCAGAAAGATATATCCGAAAACTTTTTTCATAGGATCAAATATAAAAAATAATGAATCATTAATCAGCATCTCTATTTTTTGAATGCTGTAGTTTCTATATCTTCGCTATAATGAATACACTTGATATCCGAACCGTACATGTAGTTCAATATATAAAACCCTTACGCGAAGGTGGATCGCTACCAGCTATTGTAAAAGCAGATGATGACTTTTTGTATGTACTCAAATTTAGAGGTGCAGGACAAGGAAAAAAAGCGTTAATTGCTGAGTTGATTGGTGGTGAATTGGCGCGTGCTTTAGGCTTAAAAATTCCTGAATTAGTGTTTATGCACTTAGACGATTCGTTCAGTAAAACAGAACCTGATGAAGAAATTCAAGATTTGTTAAAGTTTAGTGTTGGGCTCAACTTAGGATTGCATTTTTTATCAAGTGCTATTACGTTTGATCCTTTGGTGACAACTGTTGACGCGATTACAGCTTCCAAAATTGTATTATTAGACAGTATTATTAGTAATATTGATAGAACTGTGAAAAACACAAACCTATTACAATGGAATAATGAATTGTGGGTTATTGATAATGGTGCAAGTTTCTACTTTCATCACAATTGGGCTACTTGGGAAAATCATTTGACACGTACATTTCCATTGATCAAAAATCATGTGTTGTTAGCACAAGCATCTGAATTGAAAACTGTTGCCAAAGAATTCCCGAAATTAATTACCAAAGAAAAAATTACTGAAATTGTACAAACCATTCCTGAAGATTGGTTGCAACACGAAGCAGACGATTTATCTACTGACGAAATGAGAACTGCATATATGCATTATTTAGAAGCCAAATTAAGCATGATTGATTCACTCGTAAAAGAAGCGGAAGATGCAAGATAAAGTTACATTTGAATACGCCATTATACGATTTATGCCAAAAGTAGAACGTGAAGAATTTTTCAATATTGGCGTCATTTTATTCTCGAAACGAAAAAGGTTTTTAGGTCTAAAATATCATATCAATCCTGAAAAGTTAGCTGCATTTTCATGCGAAATCACATTGGAAGAAGTCACTGAATATTTAAAAGCATGGGAATCTATTTGTAAAGGCGCGCCACATGGTGGCGCTATTGGCGAGTTTGAAACTTCAGACAGATTCCGTTGGTTGGCAGCTTCCAAAAGCACCATGATTTTATGTTCTCCAACACATTCAGGATTATGTAATGATCCTACAAAAGAACTAGATGATATTTTTCAGAAGTGTGTAAAGTAGTCTCTAAATAATAGAAAATGTAAAAAAGTATTAACATATGTATATCGATGGTTTTGTACATTTTAATGAAATAGACTTTGAAGTAAATGAGCAAGACTTTTATACTTTTCAATTCAAAAATGATCAATTTGTGATTACAAATGCTAAAAACTATGTTGTTGACGATGTCTCTGATGATTTCTTTGGCAATGCATATGACTTTAAAAATCACCAATTAACTGTAAGAGCTGGTAATATCAATGCTAATACCGAAAAAGTAACTACTTTTGAATTTAAAGCAATCCCAAAAACATTGCCCGAGTTTAATGAAATGTATGAATGGGAAGTGATGACAGATCATTTTTTATAAAAATCTTTTCAATTTTAGTATCTTGGTAGAGAAAGTAAAAAACTTAAAAACTACTTTTCTTTACCATGAAAAAACGACTCCAACATACATTTTTACTCCTACTCTACTTTTTTGCAAATTCAGCACTTGCACAAACCAATTGGGATACAAAAATAAAAGAAGA
Organism: uncultured Kordia sp.; assembly: GCF_947496985.1. GTDB lineage: Bacteria > Bacteroidota > Bacteroidia > Flavobacteriales > Flavobacteriaceae > Kordia. The sequence goes on along the minus strand of NZ_CANMEZ010000010.1, from coordinate 153,607 downwards.
ACTTCCTAGTATTCTTGAGAAACATAGAGATTTGGTAAGTATTCCAAATGTGGCTTCTGATGAAGTGAATATGATGAAGAATGTAGATTGGGTTACAAATGCATTCGAGAAATTAGATTTTAAGGTTTCCATCCTAGAAACTTCAACATTGCCTGTATTCTTAGCAGAAAAAGTAGTGAATCCGAATGCTAAAACAATTTTATTTTATTTACATTTAGATGGACAAGCAGTAAATCCAGCAAAATGGAATCAGAAAGATCCGTTTCGTCCTGTATTAAAGGAACAAGATGCTAATGGTGTTTGGCAAATTATCAATTGGTCACGTATTAAAACATATATTGATCCTGATTGGCGTGTATTTGGTCGCGCAGCCGCTGATGACAAAGCACCAATCATCATGATGCTATCTGCTTTGGAATTCTTGCAACAGCAACAACAAAACCTAAACTATAATGTAAAAATTATTCTCGATTTACAAGAGGAAACACGTTCCAGAGGTTTTTTAAGCACACTTGAAAAATACAAAAACAGATATGCTGCCGATTACATGATCATCATGGATGGACCAGCACATCCAACAAACAAACCTACACTAACTTTTGGTTGTCGCGGAATTGCTACCTGTAATATCAGTATTTACGGAGCCAAATTACCGCAACATAGCGGACATTACGGAAACTATGCGCCTAATCCTGTATTTAGCATGTCGCATTTATTAGCAAGTATGAAAGATGAAACTGGAAAAGTTGTCATTTCAAATTTTTACGATGGAATAACATTAGATGCAAAAACACAAGAACTATTATCACAAGTTCCTGACGATAATGCTAAAATTCAATCGGATTTAGGAATTTCTACACCTGATAATGTTGGTTATAACTATCAAGAAGCATTACAATATCCATCATTAAATGTGCGTCATATTGAAACTTCTTGGAAAGGTCCAGGGTTGAAAACTATTATTCCAGAAATTATAACTGCATATTTAGATGTACGTTTGGTAAAAGAAACAGACGGTGCTGTTCAACTTGAAAAAGTAAAAAGGCATATAGAATTACAAGGATATATAGTATTAGATCGCAAACCAACAGACGAAGAACGTTTAAAATACACTAAAATTGCCACAATTTCTACTAATGCAGGCGTAAATGCCTTTAGAACGGATATCAATTCATTCATTGGAAAAAAGCTTCGCAAAACAATTTCGGATGAGTTTGGCGAAAATCCAATCATGATTCGTACGATGGGTGGAACAGTTCCAATAACACCAGCCATTCAAGTATTGGACATTCCCGCGATTATTGTTCCGATGGTGAATATGGATAACAATCAACACAATCCTAATGAGAACATTCGCATCGGAAATATTTCACAAGGAATTAAAATGTGCTTAGCAATTTTGTCAATGGAATTGTAGAGTTAAAACGGATTAACAAATCTACTGAATACTGAAATGTAAAACTTTATACTCATTACTAAATCCGTAATACTAAAAAGAAATGCCCAGAACAGAATATCGTGTGTATGTTGTAGAACTTTCGAAACGTGTGTTTACGGAGAATACAAAATTTCGTTTAGCAAACCCACAATTCAATGGTGTATTAGAGTGTTTATATGTTGGTATGACGAGTAAAACACCTAAGGAAAGACTTCAGCAACATAAAACAGGATATCGAAACAAAAAAGGATATAAACTTTCTTCTAATATTGTTCAGAAATATGGAATGTATTTGCGTCCAAGTTTGTACAATCATATTGATCCTTTGCCAACACGACATCAAGCGTTACAAATGGAAAAAATATTAGCATTAGAATTACGCCGAAAAGGCTATGCTGTTTGGTTTAATTGATTATTATAGTAATGTTCTCTTTAAAAAACACATAAATGAAAGAAATTACTTTTCATGCAGAAGCATTTGATATAGAAGGAATCCAAATTCCTGAAATTACGGCTACTAAAGGAAGATTAATTCGTATGTATATTCCTTTTTATTCTCAAAAAAGAGTGCCATTACACCTAGACTTAACACTTCGAATTATAGAGCATTTTCAAAATTTACAACCAAACTTATACTGGGCAAAACATTATTCTCCAAATCGCTATATAGAATTGATACGTCCGTTAACAGTTGAACGTTATCTAACGCACAAAATGAAGCTCGACACACATATAGCTATACAAATTGCTACTGATCTCAATATCAATTTAAAAGATCGTTTTGAACACATTGAATTTGTAAAAAAGAGAGCACTAATTATTAAAGCGTTATTTCAAAAAAATGATTGTATCCTACTTGATTATTATGCTATTGATGTTTCAAGTATTAAATTTTTAGAAACGGTTGTAAATACTGAAATCGAAAAAGGAAAATCAGCAATTGCTTTTGATAATTTACAGTTCGCTGAAGAAACAGAACCATTTACGAATATTCATCGTATTGAAATACATGTATAAAAATAGGCTCATAATCTTAAAATACGAAAGCGAATCGAAGTGCTCTTAAGAAATTAAAAAACGTAAAAAAAGAAATGTAAATAACGATAGATATATTGTCTAAAAATATTGCATAAGCAAAAGCTTATTACTCCATTTAGATTCTTTATCTTATTTTTATCTTGAAAATAATATGTATTTTCAACTATACTTATTTTTATGTCTAAAAAACTATACCATATACTTATCACAATTGCTTTTGGAATTATCTCTATTCCAACGGTTCTCAATATTATTTTTCAAGAACGAATACTGAATAATTTTGTCGACAAAGCATTTCTAAAACTCATACTCATTATTTTTATCTGTATGATAGAAGTAAGCTATATTAAACGAAAGTTTCCCAAAACTATTGGATACATACTTTGGTTTGTACTATTAATTGGAATGCTCTTCAAAATACAACATTGGCCATTCGCAACCGAACTCGTCATGATAGCTGGATTATTACTATTTATCAACCTAGTATTACAAGCGATTAATGATAAAAACAAAGGTTTTCTTCACTACTTATTACTCCTATTTGTATTACAGCGACTCTTAATTATTCTAACACCAACAAATGAAATACTTTGGTGGATTGATGTCATTATTTGTTTTGTAATTACAATTTTTGGTCTTCTAAAAGTATTAAATTTGAAGAGTTTTAAGAGATGAAAAATATTTGTTTCAAACTGATTATGAAATCACAAATAACTAATTTTCAATAACATAAATAAAATGTCGGGCAAATGTCGGGCATAAATCCACAGAAATTCGTGGAATGTTTTAAAGTTAGCAAGTAACATTGCACTAAAGTTTTTCAAAAATGATTCAACAACCAGCATTAGGTAAAAAAATTGCAGAACTTCGAAAATCAAAAGGCTTCACTCAAGAAGAATTGGTTGCAAAATGCAATTTAAATGTACGTACATTACAACGTATAGAAGCTGGAGAAGTTATACCAAGAATTTCAACTATAAAGTTGATTTTTGAAGCATTAGAAATTGAATATGAAAGTGCTGAAGTAACTAGTCTTGAAAAAGATTCCACACAAAAAAGAACTAAGAATCATTCTGGGAAACTGTTTAACTTTAAAACAAATCCTATGAAAAAATTACTGATTCTATTTATTCCTATACTTTCTATCATTTTGATGTTTATAGTAATGGCTACAAGAGAGAGAACTTTTGATGATTCCAATGTAAAACGATCTAACATATCCGAGACAAGTGCACTTTTCATTAAATTCTACAATTCTGGGCAAATTGATTCTATTGGAACTTTATTCTTAGAGAACGCTAGTTTTTTCCCTGTTGACCATAAAGAATTAAATGGGAGAACTGAAATTGTAAAATTTTATGAAAATGTATATAGGATTGGATTTCGTTTAAATTCTAACAAACCAGCTTTTGTTGTCATTTCGGATTCCATAGCCATAGAGAAAGGTGCTTGGGAAGGCTATAATATTAATAATAATAGTAATGAATCCTATACAGGAAATTTTTTAACGCAATGGCGTTTAAAAAATGGAAATTGGTATATAGAAAACACAATGAGTCATAATGAATATTAAATTATATAATTGATGATTGTGGTAAGAAAACAATACTGTATTTTTGATTTCTAATTATTTACAGAAGTTATATTAAAACTTCACACTACACAATCATATGATCAAGAATACGCTTTTCATTATTGCACTTATCATTTCTACAACAATTATAAATTCTCAAAACTCATTGAAGAGTTTATACAACTTAGATTCGTTTCCTGATGAAATGGAAAAAAGTAAAAAATTCATCAATGAAATGTCTGATGGTATTTTTATGTATAATTTTATCTCTGGTGGAAACGGATCGTATCAATTTGATCAAAAATCAGAAAATGATCTACACCTTAATTTACCGCTAAAAGACAAGTTTTTACTTCATTTTTTTGATATAAAAACTAAAAAGGCAGCTACAAATGTTAGTTTTTACATCACCTATGCATTCAATTATTTGAATTATTTTGATGAATTCGAATTAACCGATGATACATTTTCGCTACATTCTCTATTTGATCTTGCTATAAAGCATTACGATTATGATGAATATAGATTAGTTAATAAATTACTCCGAGATTACATGCCTGACTTGAATCATGAAACCAAACGAATTCTCTTTTTTGAAGAAGTTTCAAAAGGATTAAATCTTGAAGAAATTCCTAATTTTAAAGAGTTAGTCAGCAAAGAAGAACAGCAAAAACTCACGTATAGTGATGTAGAAGAAGTAATGCTTGATGAAATTTTGGAGGAAGTTGACTATGAAGATATTATCAAATATCTTTTCAATCATTACATATTAGACGAAACTAATGATGATAAAACAAAGAAAAACATTAATCAATTATTTAATGATGAAAATGCCATAGAAAAGGTTGAAAAAAATATTTTACAACCTACAATACAAATTGGTTTCTCTAAACAAGCGTTTTTAAGCATTCCGAAAGAAATCATTGATATCACTAACACAACACATCAGTCATTTCCTGTAAGACAAATTGAAATTCATGTTGACTTTAAGAATAAAAGTTTATATATCGATTTTAACAGTAAATCATCAATAGATGTAAAAATTAATAAAGCTGTTCAAGCTGAGAAAGAAGTTGAAAATGTAACTGTAAAATCACAAAAACTAAGACTTATAATCTCAGAATCAAAAACGATATGCCAACTGTTCGAAAGTAAGTTGGGCAGACATATAGAGACACTTCCTTTTGAAATTTATTTAAAAAACTAAGTTAATTATGAAATATTGTATTGCCTTCTTCTCTATCTTCCTATTAATTTCTTGCAATAATAAAGAATCAGAAATTCAACAAAGATCATTTGATGTGCTAAAAAGCTTAGATACATTATCATATGATCAGTATTTTAAAGAATACTTTTCTTTAGAAGATTACAAAGCATTAGCTGTCAACAAAAATATTGACAAAACTTATAAGGATGAAATTCTTGCCGTAACTGATTATCAATGGAATCGTTTTAGAGAACGTGAATATGAAAATTTTAAAGAGCGTGGAAAAGAAAATGAAATCGTTTGGAACAATATAGAATTTGTAAGTTTTACCTATGAAAAAAATGTATCATATGGCTTAGATTGTTTGGACGGAACCATCTATTTCAGACATAACGATATATTGTATGAAACACGAATATATACAATTTTTGATGGAGATACCTATCAAATATTTGGATTAAAAATGTAACTATACTAATCCCGATTGCTTACTGTCTGTTAATTTTCTATCTTTAAAAAGAACTTAAACTCTTAACACTATGGGATTACTTTATTCTTTACTAATAGGTGCTTTGGCTGGTTGGTTAGCTGGAAAATTGATGAAAGGTGGCGGATTCGGTTTATTAATGAATATTATTCTGGGAATTTTAGGCGGTGTCTTAGCAGGATGGCTTTTTGGAAAGTTAGGTGTCAGCTTAAGCAATGGTATACTTGGTGATATTCTAAAAGGAGCTATTGGAGCTTCTATCATTCTATTTATAGCAAACTTGCTTAAAAAATAAAAAGTGAGTTAACGTACTCTTTATTTTTAGATATTTTTCCATTCAAAAAAGCTGTCTATACAAGAATAACAAATCTAGTTTGCTTCGCAATTCACAATAACTTACTTTTGAATTGATGAATAAAAATGTATTACAAACTCCTATTGATTACCTAAAAGGCGTTGGTCCAAACCGTGCCGATTTACTTCGTAAGGAGTTGGGAATACATACCTATCAAGATTTTATCAATTTATTTCCAAATCGATATATTGATAAAACACGTTACTTTAAAATTAACGAGTTGCAACGAAACTCTTCTGAAGTGCAAGTCGTTGGAAAAATTGTTCATATAAAAATGGTGCAACAAAAACGTGGAAAACGTTTGGTAGCAACGTTTACAGATGGAACAGGTGAAATGGAATTGATTTGGTTTCGTGGACACAAATGGATTAAAGACAGCTTAAAGCTGAATACACCATATGTGATTTTTGGCAAAACGAATTGGTACAACGGAACGTTTTCAATGCCACATCCAGAAATGGAATTATTAAAAGAACATGAGCAAAGTCTACGAACGGCGATGCAACCTGTGTATCCTTCAACGGAAAAACTCAATAACAAAGGAATTACAAACAGAGTCATCAATAAGTTGATGCAACAACTATTCATAGAATCGCGTACGCAGTTTTATGAAACCTTACCTCCTACTATTTTAGGTGAATTGAAATTGATTTCTAAAACGGAAGCTTTATTCAATATCCACTTTCCAAAAAGTCAGGAATTATTGGCAAAAGCACAATATCGCTTAAAGTTTGAAGAGTTATTTTATATTCAAATACAACTCATCACTAAAAACCTCATCCATAAAAGCAAAATAAAAGGATTTCCATTTGATCAAGTTGGTGAAAAGTTTAATGATTTTTATGCGAATCATTTACCATTTGATTTAACGAATGCACAAAAACGTGTAATTAAGGAAATTCGAAACGATTTAGGTAGCAATGCACAAATGAATCGTTTACTACAAGGTGATGTAGGTTCCGGAAAAACAATTGTAGCTTTAATGTCAATGTTGTTAGCCATTGACAACGATTTTCAAGCTTGTATTATGGCTCCTACGGAGATTTTGGCAATTCAGCATTATCATGGAATCATGGAACTTGTGGAACCTTTAGGATTGAGCGTAAAACTATTGACAGGTTCTGTAAAAACGAAAGATAGACGTGTAATTCATGAAATGTTAGAAAATGGTTCATTGGACATTCTCATTGGAACACATGCAATTCTGGAAGATAAAGTAAAATTCCAAAACTTAGGACTCGCTATTATTGACGAGCAACACCGTTTTGGAGTAGCACAACGAGCAAAACTATGGCATAAAAATACTTTTCCTCCACATATATTAGTAATGACAGCAACACCAATTCCAAGAACACTTGCGATGAGTTTGTATGGCGATTTGGATGTTTCTGTAATTGATGAATTGCCTCCAGGCAGAAAAGCGATTAAAACCGTGCATCGTTATGATAGTAATCGTTTAAAAGTATTTAAATTTATTCGTGATGAAATTGCCAAAGGCAGACAAATTTATATTGTATATCCGTTAATTCAGGAATCAGAACAACTGGATTATAAAGATTTAATGGATGGTTACGAAAGTATTGCACGCGAGTTTCCAATGCCTGATTTCCAAATATCTATTGTACACGGAAAAATGAAACCCGCCGATAAAGATTTTGAAATGAATCGTTTTATCAAAGGTGAAACGCAAATTATGGTAGCTACAACAGTTATTGAAGTTGGTGTAAATGTTCCGAATGCTTCTGTGATGATTATTGAAAGTGCTGAGCGTTTTGGATTGTCACAATTGCATCAGTTGCGCGGTCGTGTAGGCCGTGGAGCTGAACAAAGCTTTTGTATTTTGATGACGAGTCATAAACTGAGTTCAGATGGAAAAACACGTTTAGAAACGATGGTTCGTACGAGTGATGGATTTGAGATTGCTGAAGTCGATTTAAAACTTCGCGGTCCTGGAAATATTATGGGAACGCAACAAAGTGGAGTCTTAAATTTAAAAATCGCCGATATTGTAAAAGATAATGATATTCTAAAAACGGCGCGTTATTATGCACAACAAGTATTAAAAGTAGACCCGAGTTTGACATTAGAAGAACACAAAGCAGTTCGATATACTTTTGCCCAATTGGTAAAGCATAAGAATATTTGGAATTATATAAGTTAAATGCGAGATTTTCTTCTATACTCAGACGGAGAGATTCCTGTATTTTTCTTGAATGCACTGTAAAATACCGATTTTGAATTAAAACCAGCTTCTAGAGCAATTGCAACAATAGTATAATCTTTATAAGTAGTATCAATTAAAATTCGCTTTGCTTCAACAATTCGTAAGTTATTTATATATGTCGAAAAATTGGTATTTGTATGTTTATTTATTAATTGAGAAATATACCCTTCACTTAAATTAAAATGTGTAGCAGCTGTTGATAGACTAATTGATGGATTCATGTATAGTCTATCCATTTTTATAGTACGATCAATAGTATTAAATCGATTGGTACTACCTGTGTGTTTCTTATAATTTGATTTTCTATTCTCTGAATTAATTTTAACTCTTAAACGTTGCCTTTGATTAAATATTCCTAAATGATATACACCCAAATATCCCATCCAATAAATTAAAAATGACATCGCTATCCATAAAGTATACGTTGCTAAACGCTCTATATAGTCATTATTCGAAATAAATAAATTGCCTACAGTTATTAATGCCCAAATGAAAAACACCAACATTGCTATTAATAACAAACGTTTTAACCAGCTTACTTCTATTTTAACGCTATCTAAGTTTTCTGTTTCATTTTGATAGTCAACAATAAGTTTATATCCTTTATAAATTATTATACTCGTAAAAATAATAGATATGCAACTCAAAATGGAATAAAAATTCACAACCATAGTACGAGATATTGGTATCACATCAATTAAAAAAATTTGTTGGAATAAGAAAAATAAACAAAAAGGAAAACTTATATAAAAAGGATACATGTAATACTTCCTTTCTATTTTTTTTCTTAAATAATTTGAAACGAAATAAAAAAATATGGGACACATTAATAAATCCCACTGCACAGGAAATAACCAGTAATAATTCCATCCTAGATACGTAGTAATTTTTGTATCTAAAAACCAAAAATAGATATTATTTAAAGAAACTAAAATAATGAAATAAGCAAGATATTTATTTCTTTTCGAAAACAAAACAATTAATCCAAAAATAAAACCATGAATACTTGCACTAAAAATAAATATATTAAAAGGGTTAAATAGCATTAGTATGTTAGATATTATCTTATGAAGTTTGAAATTATTTAAACGATTTAAACATAAAAGTTATTATCACACATAAATATTTTTGAACAAGCATATTACTTTTTTTTGTTGAACATAAAACTTCAACCATTCCTTATGATATCGTATTTATCCTAATTCATTAACTACTTACAGAATCGGGATAGCAATCTTGTTTTCATATATAAATTTGTTCCTGTACAATTCCTGTAACGCGTGATCTTTAATTCATTTATTAAACAATTAACTTTCACTTTTACTACTTGTACATCTAATGATTCAAGGCGGAAACCTGAAAAGCCTGTAATAATAGAGTAAGGGAAAAATATATTTATAATGAAAAAAAAGAGTCTTAAAACATTGAAATTAAACAAAAGATCAATTACTAATTTGGATAAAGTTTCAGGAGGAGAAATATATGTAACTGATGGTCCAAATATGGATATTACAGATCCTAATGATATTGATACTTTGCAAAGCTTTGTTTATTTCGCAAACGGATGTTACGTTGCACATACCAGAGGATGTGAAATAGATTATGAGTTATTCAAATTACATTCGATATTTCCTCATTGCTAGGATTTTGATTTTAAAACATAAATTCAAAAGCGAACTTCGGTTCGCTTTGTCTTTTTGATATTTAAACATTGAATTCATATCATTCCAATGAAATTATGTAACTTTAATAAATTTTTTGTCTAAAACAATACTATGAAATTAGGTGCATTTTCTGTGAGTCTTGCTGTAAAAGATATTCACGCTTCCAAAGCTTTTTATGAGAATTTAGGATTTTCTGTTTTTCATGGACAGATAGAACAGAATTGGTTGATTATGAAGAATGATCAAACTGTTATTGGATTATTTCAAGGGATGTTTGAAGGTAATTTGATGACTTTCAACCCTGGTTGGTCGCAAGATGCTCAAAATTTAGAATCATTTACAGATATTAGAGAAATTCAAAAAGAATTAAAAAGTAAAAACTTTGAGTTTTCCACAGAAGCAGACGAAAGTACCTCAGGACCAGCAAGTTTTATGATAAAAGATCCGGATGGGAATGTAATTTTAATGGATCAGCATGTATAATATGGACGCCCTGATGCTTTAGTAGTTAGTTGTTGAGTTTGACAATAAATTTTCAACCAAACAAATTAACAGATCAAAAAAACAAATTAAAAAAGCATCTATTGTTGAAATAGATGCTTTTTTATGTGATGAATGACGGTGATTGTTCTTATTTCTTTAGCAGTTTTTTGTGTGATTTTTATATAGCTTCTCCTTTTTTCAATTTATCCAAATTTGCTTGCACTCTACTTTTACTAGCAGCATTTGGTGCATTTTTTAACGCTTTTTCTAAGTGCTTTATTGCATTTTTAAAATCTCCTTTTCCAGAGTATCCTCTTGCCATTCCGTAATGTACAGGCCAAGTTCCTTTATTTTTCTTTGCGTTGTATTTAAAAATATCTAAAGCTTCATCGTTCATTCCTAACGATTGTAATTGACGTCCATATTGGTGAATTTCAAAAACAGTAGCTACTGGTAGTACTTCTTCCATAGCTGCTAATGCTTCAGTCTTTTTATCTTGTTTCATCAAAATAGCAGCTTTTATTTGTGTATTGATAAATGTTTGCTTGCTAAAAAACTTTCCTGCAATTGCGCCATTAATCCAAGTTAACGCTTCATTTAAATCGCCTCCATTATTTAAAGCATAATTTGCAGCTTGTTCCCATGTTTGACGATTAAACCCAGGCTGATCTCTCATCTTGTTGCGTATGTCAGCAAGTACAATGTTGTTTACGTCAAAACCAATTGTAAAAGGAATTTCTTTCTTTCCCCATTGTAATGCCAAAGTTGTACTATTCGGCTTAACCGCTATAAAATCATATGTTAGTAATTCTTCATGTGGAATTTCTGTTGAAGTAACATCTACTTGCAATACATCTTCTGATGGCTCATAAAAATAGCTTCCCCAAGAAGTACTATTGCTAGAAAAAATAATAGTTACATTGCCATTTTCTCTAACATTCATATGTAAACCATACGTTCCTGCTTTGATAGCTTTTCCTTGTACGGTAGCATCATGCGAAAATGTTATGATTGTATTTTCATCGGCTCCAGCTCGCCACGGTGATTCCTTTGCTGTTCCAAACCCTAAATTATTCATTCCGTAAGGAACTAATTTCCCCCAAATTTCGCGTCCACGTACACTTGGTCTTGAATAGGTTATACTTACTTCAGAAGTTCCAACAGTTTGAGAAACCGTTGCTTTTTGACTTCCGCGAGGTGTGTTGATTTGCGCAAATGCTGTAATAGTTAGCATTAGAAACATTAAAACAGCCACACTAGCAATGTGTGTAATTTTTAATTTCATACTATTTGGTGTTAGTTAGTAAAGTTTATGGAACAAGTTACTTTTTCAAACTATGCACACTTGTTATAGCTTTGTTAATGTTAAAGAAACGAATGTTAATTAACATTTGTAAGAAAGCCTCATTAATAAAGGGCAAAAGTTATATTATAGGCATTTTTAAAATCACCATTGTTTATCTATTAATGACATTACGCCAACGTAACTATTTTCTTAATTCGTTAAAAACTTTTGTACTCACCCAATAGATATCCTGATTGCTTGTGTAAAAGAAATACTTACCATCATTTGATACAAAAGGACAGAGTTCATGACCTTTCGTATTTATTTTATCTCCCATATTGATCGACTTTGTCCAAGTTCCATCTTCCTTTTTAAAACTAATATAAAGATCTCCTTTACCCAATCCTTCGGGACGATTTGCACAAAAAATGATATATTTTTCTTTAGGATCAATAAAAACATCGGCTTCGTAATATTTTGTATTTATGGCTTCACTAAGAGCAACTGCTTTTTGAAAAACTCCATCTTTAAATTTTGAATAATAAATATCAAAACTTTGTTGTTTGTTATTAGCATTATGCTTGTTTGATGAAAAATACATCGTACCAGTTTCTGTGAATGAAATATAGTATTCATTTTGTTTTGTATTTATGTTTGGCCCAGCATTTATAGGATTTGACCATATATTCCCTTTCTTTTCTACATACCAAATATCGTGATCGTCCTTAGCACCTTTCCCATCAAATGAACGTTTCGATATAAAATATAATCGATTTTCATCAGGTGATAAAAACGGATCATTAAAACCATAATTTTTATTTGATAAAATTGTTTTTGGTATTGTCCATTTATTGGCAATAAGTTCTGTAAAACGTATTTCAGATGTATTTCCAGTAGCAACGCCATAGTAAAACGCAGTCGCTGATTTGTTGAATACTGAACCAAATTCGTATTCTCTTTTTTTAGAAATCAAATCAGGCGCAAATATTTCTGGAGTCAATGATGGTGTTTTTTGTCCAATATACTTAAAGTCGCCAGCTGCTTCTTGTGCATATCCAACAAAACAAATGAATAAACTGAAAAATAGATACTTATTGAGTAAATGCATAACGTTTTGGTTTTTGACTGATAATCAAAGCTATATGAATATTAACTAAAATCAAAAGTATTTATTGTTCTTATTGTTTTGATCAGATTTTGCTTATTGAAAACTCATTCTAAAGTAAAAATAAAGAACAAACGATTCAACCTGATTTACAAATTACGCTTTTTAGCGCTACTGAAAATCAAAGTATTAAAATATATTTGTTTGGTACAAAAACGAAACATTCGATTGAGTAGCTACTATCGTTTTTTGAGTATTTAGGTCGAATCCGAAAAGCCTGTTTTAAATAGAGTAGGGAAATTAACTCATACATTATGTCATTAGATATTCAAGTAACAAATCCGATTTCTGCAGCTTCTCAATTTATTAAAGATCAAGATGGAAATAACAGTAATATTTCGGTGAGTACTTCTGAAGTTGGAATAGGAACCGACATTCCTACTGCACGTTTAAGTATAAAAGCCGTAAATGGTTATACAAATGAGACATTTAATATTACAAATGCAAATACTGGCGATTCCATCATTGCCTTTATGCAAGGAGGTAATGGTCATGGAAACTTCGCAGTGAAAAGAATTGACGGAAAGGTAGCTGTAGCTCTAAATGGCGGTGGAAGTAGCTGGGTAAATGTAGATACGAATGGTGGTAATTTTGGAGTAGGAACTTCAAGTCTGCAAGCAATGCTAGATGTCAATGGAAACGCAAGATGTACCATGTTGACAGTTGTAAAAGGTTACCAAACTTCTATTTTAAATATTCCACAAGCGAGTATAGCTCCAAACCCAGGTAGATTAGAAACACTTTTTATTGATCCTTCAACTGGTAAACTTTATTATCAATAGAGTAAAAGATCGTATTTTAATAAAAAAGCCTTTCCATAACGGAAAGGCTTTCTAATATTATTCATGTAGATAATTATTTCTTTACAAATTTCTTTGTTAAGATTTCATCTCCATCGTTGATTTGTAATATGTACATTCCTGTTTTTAGATTGTTTATATTGATTGTTTTACTGTATAATGTTCCAACTTTTACAACCTGACCTAACATAGAATGAATTTGGTATGAAGCGTTTTCTTCTGCAAAGATTCTCACTTCTATTTGATTCACCGCAGGATTTGGATATACCGTAAATTCTTCTTCAAGTAATACGTCTTCTTCTTCTGGAGAACGTGAAAGTAAGATAACATCTGTTTTTGAAGATGTCCCTTCTGAGTGCATTCTCGCGGAAGCGTTCACAATACCTGTAATCGTAACCTGATCTATGTAAATTTGATCTGCATTTGACGAAGCATCGCATTGGAATCTGAACTTCGCATTATTTACAAAATTATAGTTTGCTTTGCTTAAAGTTACTTTTGAACTTAAGAAATTATTGTTTTGGAAATCAGTTCCACTTACATATGCACGAACCGTTTGCCAGCTTGATCCATTGTAATAACGTAGCCAGAAATCTTCGCCAGTTTCCATACTATATGAATAGAAATAGAACTCTACTTCTACTTCGTCATACGCGGCTACATTTACATCATTTAATGTCATTGATGAAGCCGTTCCTGAGTTATCTCGAATACGCATAGATCTACTTCCTTCATACGATCTGCTTCCTGAATAACGGTAGCAATCGCCGCCGCCATCAACCCAACCATCTAAGCCAGTTTCGAAGAAACCTTCATGTAAAACTGTTGTACTTCCAGGTGTTCCGCCAGTATTTCCTCCACCATTTACAGTATGTGAACCAAGATCAGTAGTTGTATCTGTGGCATATTCGTCCCATTCTGCTTCCGTATAAGTTGTGTTTGGACTTGTAACGCTTGCTTTTCTTCGCAAGGTTACGTTTTGAGCAAAGTTTGAACTTCCACCATTGAAATCTCCTATAATATCAATTAAAACATTATTTTTAAATAATCCGACAGCATCATTACCATTAAAAGTTACTACAGCACCACCAGTTGTAGCATCAGCTTCATTTTGTATAGAAGAATTTGCCGAACTGTTAGCTACTACATATACATTTCCGTTTCCTAAGCTTCCGGTTAATGCATAAGGAGAAGACCAGCTTCCTGCGCCATTTGTTTGTTTTTTTATGGTATAAATTGATAAATTAACGCTGTTTCCTGTAAAGTTTGCAATTTCTAAGGCTTTGTTGTTTGATGAACCTTCAATGTATTCTGAAAAGAATAGATCGTCTGTACTTCCTCCACCAGTACCAGGATCAGTGCCACCGCCGCCGTTTCCGAATTTATCTTCGGCTTGTGGTCCGCCCCAAATTTGTGTGGCAAATGCTGGATTGTCAATAAAAGGATTTCTGTTTCCTTGAATTCCTGCAATAACATCATTACGATTTGATTCAAATGCAGAAACTGGATCGTCAGCATTCCATTGTAAGAATAAATCAATCATATTATTATCACTACTTACAGAGCTTCCTGTTCCTACATATATAGGCAAACAACGATTTCCGTAACGGATATACATAAATAGAATCATACGTGCAACATCACCTTTCCATTCGTCTCCAGGATACCAATCGCCATTTGAGTTTATGAATCCAGCTGCACCGCTTCCAGTTCCAAATTTACGATTGTTACGTGTTGAGTTTTGTTGAAAATCACACGGACGTAAGTTGTGTGCGTCTGCTCCTGCGCCTGAAGTACCTAAATCTGGATTTGCCAATGATTTTGCAAACACATGCTCTCTGTTCCAGTCGCCAACGCTACCGCCATTGTCAAACTTTCCACGAGTTCTATCGGTTTTTACATTTCCGTCAGTATCATTGTGACCATAAATTAATAATACTTCGGAACTGTTGTTTGGATTTAAATCCGATTGCTGTAATACGTTCCAAACGCCGGGCGTATATGATAGAAACGTTGAATGTGTCGCAATAACTTTGGTTGCCAATTCGTCTTTTAGATTGTTTCCCGATTGTGATAAGTTTACGTCATTGTAATACGATGGAATTTGCGCATACGCTGTAATGCTTACGGCTAGAAATAGCCAGAGTAAAAGTTTTTTCATGTAGTATATTTTGGTTAGGTTTATTAGTTTGAAATTATACGCAAAACATTTTTTAGCTTACAAAACGAGTCTATTTATTAGAGATCAAAAAAAACGCCTTAATTCCCAAAGGAAGTAAGACGTTATGATTGTAAATTATTTGATAGAATAATTAGTGTTTTTCGTGATTGCTGGTAAAAATGTCGTTTGCATAATTTCTCTTTCTACACTCTAAAAATAGGTAGGTTTTAGGAACTATGCTAGTAATTTTATGTTAACAAATTGTTTGCTTTTTATTTCTACGTTTATCCCTTACGAATCAACTACTTAAACCGTACTTTTCATTCATTTTGAAGCTTAGAAACAAAATTTTCAAAGTCTTTTTTGAACGCTACATATTTGTCTCCTGTTGCAGGTCCATTAAAACCTGTATGAATGCGTCGGACTTTTCCTTTTTTATCTATAAAAATAGTCGTCGGATAAGATAATACATGATTTAGCATTGGTAATTTTTCTTGTGCTTTTTTCTTGTCAGATGTTCCAAATTGAGCTAATAAGATTGGATATGGAATATTGAGACGTTTTTGTAAGCGTTTGATATTTGCAAATGCTTTTTCTTTGGTTTTTGCATATTCAAAAGCCAAGGCTACAAATTTCACTTCCGTATTATTTTTTGCGTAGCCCGAATAATATGTTGACTCATCTAAACAGTTTGGACACCAAGTTCCCATGATTTGCACAATACGTACTTTTCCGTTTAGACTTTCATCCGTTAGTGAGATATTTTTTCCTGAACTATCTGGAAAAGAAAAATTGAATTCTTTATACCCTTCTTTTATATATGTTAGATCTTTCGCATTCGGCAATTCGTAAGTTTCGTTACGTTTTGCTGTAAATGGTTCTTTCCAGTGATTTCCTGATTGAAATTCACCCACCATTGTACTATCTGTAACTGTTGCCGTAAATAAAAATGCATGTGCACCATCAAATGTAGAGAGTTGTAATTTGTCTCCATTGAGCGTTCCTTCTAAATACCGATAATCGCCCGTTGTAGTTCTAAACGTTCCTGTAACTGTATTTCCAGTTTGTTTAAAGATTCCTTTTGCAATATATCGATCAACTTCTACATCTGGGCTAAATACAGTTTCCCAATTTCCTGTTATGTTTGCTTTTGCATCTCCTTTAGTATTTGTAAAACGAGTTCTTTCTCCAAAGGTAGCCGTAAATGGAACATATCTATCCAACGAAACTTTGATGAATTCGCCTTTAATCGTGTTTGCATCTGTAAACTTTCCTTTTAATACACCTTCATACACATCCATTTTTATCGTAACAGAGTCATCTTTGATTGTGATATCATTTACCGAAATACGTTCTTCTGCATTGTGAATTTCAATTCCTTTACTTGTTGTTGAAAATATAAATGGTAATTCTTTTCCATCCTGAACCGTTAAAGCAACGCGCCAAGAACCATCTTTTAGAGATAATACTTCTTTCTTAGTTTCTTTTTTCCCACAGGAAACTAACAGAATTCCCAAAAAAAGTATATATAATTTTTGTATGTTTTTCATTTATGCAATTGTAATTGTGAATTGATTTGTTCGTATAATGATGAAGCAAATTACAATTAAAATTGGAGAAGTTTCAAGAAGATAACTCAATTTCGTTTATCAAGTAAATTGTTCTTGCCAAATTAGTTTCTTTTTTTTGAAAAAGAATCCTCCAATCATGGAAACCACTCCCGCAGAAAATCCAACTATCGCATAAAAGATTCCATAGGTGTTTTCTATTTCAAAAATCATTGGTAAACGCGTTAAAACTTCAGCAACAAATGCAGAATATAAACCTATTACCGACCAATACATCATAGCTAAATGATTCATAATTGGGCTTTTGAAACCTTTAAAATATAACGGTAACATGCCTAAACATAATGTTACTGTACTTACAAAAGCAAAAAAGTGTAATATTCCTATTTTTCCGTGTAAACGATACATCATAAAAGATGTGACACATACGATCATCATTGCAATTCCATAGAATCTGCCTACTCTTTTGTGTAACAATGTCCCTTTTGTTTTTGCTAAAATGATACTCCCTGTAAGCAATGCTATCAAAGCTGCTATTGTATGAATCCATCCTGTGATATCGTGTGGCATCTTTTATTTTTATGCTAAAGGTGTTATTATTTCAACATATTTACTATTTATTGTAACTGAGTTGTAGAAATTTTATGATGAATTGTAAAGTGATGCTTTAACTTTACATAAAATAGTCTAAAATCTACTATAAATACTGTCTAAGAAGTTCTCACTTACACAGGAACAAACTGAACTTCCATCACGTTATTTATTATTTTTTCACATCACAACTTCCAAAAAGCATAACGAATATGAAAATTGATTTTGGTACTATATTTGAGGATTTTTATTTAGTACAAACGATCATTAAAACTTAGAATCAACTATGAGAAATACCATATTTTTTTTATTGATAATCTCTCTTTGTTCTTGCACTAATGAAATAGAAATTATAAAAGCTGAGAATATTGAGTTAAATACTACTATAGATTCTCTTTATTACAAATTAGATTCTTTAAAAAATTTACCAAGTGTTCAATTTGAAAGTATCATTTCTAAAGATATTTCAATCGATTCTTTACGAGCTAAATCTACTAGTGAGTATATTTTATTAATACATCAAAATGAACTAAAAACAACAGATTCTATTCTTACTCTAGAATATTTAAATTTTTCAAAAAAATATCCAAATACATATTTTTCAATGTATGCAATTGATCGAGTTAGAAACATAAGAGAGAAAAAAAGAATCCTAAAAATACATCAATTAATAGGAAAGTGGAATTGGGAAACAAAAACAAATATGATGATTCCATATAAAGGACAGATCAATGAAGAAATTCAATTTGACAAAAATAAAACTGTAAAATTCTTTAAAAATGGGCGTTTAGTTTCTGAAGAGAAATATACGTTATTAAGAAAAACGGCTACAGGTCATCATATTAAATTTAGTAAACGTGGAATCTATGCAATTTCAATTAAAACTAATGGATTACTAACATTAACTAAAGGCGCTGGTATTTGTATTGATTGCGGAACTGATGTATATAAAAAACTATCTAAAATCTAATCTCTAATTTGATGCGTTCTTATTTGTCAACTTACCGCATTATCTTATCTTTGCAGACTATTCAATATACTAATACTAATGAAAATATCATATAATTGGGTAAAGCAATTTATTCAACTTGATTGGGACGCTGAAAAAACTGGAGAACTTTTAACCGATTTAGGTTTAGAAGTTGAAGGAATAGAGAAATATGAATCTGTACAAGGCGGATTGGAAGGAATTGTAATTGGGCATGTACTTACCTGTGTACAACATCCAAATGCAGATCGTTTAAAAGTGACTACTGTTGATTTAGGAACAGGAGAACCAATACAAATTGTATGTGGTGCGCCAAATGTTGCTGCCGGACAAAAAGTGCCTGTAGCTACTGTTGGCACAACTTTATACGATGCTGAAGGAAAAGGATTTAAGATCAAAAAAGGGAAAATTCGTGGAGAAGTTTCTAACGGAATGATTTGTGCCGAAGATGAACTTGGTTTGGGTGAAAGTCATGATGGAATTATGATTTTAAATGAAACTCTTGTACCTGGAACACTCGCAAGTGAAGTATTTGATATTGAAAATGATATCATTTTTGAAATTGGATTAACGCCAAACCGTGCAGATGCAATGAGTCATTATGGAGTTGCCAGAGATTTAAAAGCTGGACTGACGCAAAAAGATATCAAATTAGAATTAATTACACCTTCTACAAGTAGTTTTAGAGTTGATAATAGAACTTTAAAAATGGACGTAGATATTGAAGATAAAACTTTAGCGCCACGGTATTGTGGAGTTACCATTTCAGGTGTACAAGTAAAAACATCTCCAGATTGGTTACAACATCGTTTAAAAGCAATTGGTTTAACACCAAAAAATAATATAGTTGATGTTACTAATTATGTATTACATGAGTTAGGACAACCATTACATGCGTTTGACGCGAATTATATTTCTGGAAATAAAATCATTGTAAAAACATTAGAAGCAGGAACGAAGTTTACAACGTTAGATGAAGTTGAACGCGAATTGCATGAAGATGATTTAATGATTTGTGATGCTGAAAAACCATTATGTATTGCTGGTGTTTTTGGAGGAATAAAATCTGGCGTGACCGAGAATACAACAAATATTTTCTTAGAAAGCGCTTACTTTAATCCTGTTTCTGTTCGTAAAACGGCAAAGCGTCACGGATTAAATACAGATGCTTCTTTCCGTTTTGAACGTGGAATTGATCCAAATATTACGGAATATGCATTAAAAAGAGCTGCTTTGCTAATTCAAGAATTGGCTGGTGGAGAAATTACAAGTGATGCTACCGATAGTTATCCAACAAAAATTGAAGATTTTCAAGTACGTGTTTCTTTCGAAAATATCACCAAATTGATCGGAGAAGAATTGCCTAGAGAAACCATCAAGAATATTTTATCATCTTTAGAGATTAAAATTAATTCAGTTACTGATGGTGGATTAGGATTGACAATTCCTGCCTACAGAGTTGATGTACAGCGTGAAGCTGATGTTATTGAAGAAATCTTACGTGTATATGGTTACAACAACATCAAGTTTGATGAAAAATGGCATATCTCAGTTTCAAATACGTCTCGTTATGAAGATTATAAATTGCAAGACGTTGTTGGAGCGCAGTTAGTTTCACAAGGTTTTTATGAAATCATGGCGAATTCATTAACAACAGCATCATATGTAGAACTTTCTGAACAATTAAAAGCTGAACATAACATTAGCATGCTGAATCCCTTGAGTAACGATTTATCAGTAATGCGTCAATCGTTATTATTCTCAGGATTAGAAGCAATTTCACACAATATCAATAGAAAACAAGCTGATTTAAAGTTCTTTGAATTTGGAAAAACATATCATGCTTATAATGAAAATCGTGAAGAGCGCAAACATTTATCATTATTAATTACAGGAAATACCAACACTGAAACTTGGCGACAAAATAAGCCTGTAACGAGTGACTTTTTCTATGCAAAAGGAATTGTAACAGCTGTTTTATCACGTTTAGGATTGCATTCTTTAAAAACTTCTCCAATTAAAAACGATATCTTTTCTGAAGGATTGACTTTAAGTTTAGGAAAAACTAAATTAGTAGAATTCGGAATTGTAAAACGTAAAGTAGCAAAAGCTTTTGATATCAAACAAGAAGTTATTTATGCTGATTTCAACTGGGATAATGTGATTGAAGTTGCTAAAAATAGAAAAATCAAGTTTAAAGACATTCCGAAGTTTCCAAAAGTTCGTAGAGATTTTGCTTTGTTAATTGATGAAGCAACTACGTTTGCCGAAATTCACAATATTGCAAAGCAAAGCGAACGTAATTTATTGAAGGAAGTGAATTTGTTTGATGTATATCAAGGTGATAACTTACCTAAAGGCAAGAAAAGTTATGCGGTAAGTTTCACATTGCAAGACGAACACAAAACCTTGACTGATAAACAAATTGATAAAATCATGAACAAACTTCAGCAGAGTTTTGAAAAACAATTAGGTGCTGAATTGAGATAACGCTTCGACTATGCTCTGCGTAACACAACAACACAAAAAAACGCTTTTTACTACGGTAGAAAGCGTTTTTTTATTTTACTGTTTTCAAAGTACTTCTCAATACAATTTTCTAGAAAAACCATTTGAAGTAACATTTTTAATGATTAAGTGACAGATTGCTTTGATTTTTAGAAAACGAACAGCTCTATATTCGATATAAAATTCTATACGCAAACGCAGGATTACTAAAATTACAGAAATACAAATAGGTTTTTGTATTCAAAACACTTATCCAACTCATATTGTTAAAGGCAAAACACTTCAAAATCAAGCATTAAAAACTAAAAATAAATAGTACGGTAAAACCGTAATTAGCTATTAATAATTTTTTTGTATTTTTAAAAATCTTAATACATAAAAATTATGTTAGACAAAATCGCAAATCTTAATGGTTTTAGCTATATCGCTAAAAAAGGACAACGAAACATTATTGGTGGCGCGCCACGTTTTTGTAGTCATCGCAGACCTTGTGATTTCCCGTATGCTTGTTATCAAGGAATTTGTAGACTTCCATAAGTATATATTCAGAAAAGACAATATCAACCAATCCATTTATACAAAAAGTCCTTTGAAAATCATTTCAAGGGACTTTTTAATTGATTACATTTTACTTTATTAAGTATTTCAATTAAGATATATGTAATAACCACACCAACTTAACCACCTCAAATTATGCATTTTACAATTCGTACTACGTAAAACCCGTATTATACAATACTTCTTTTGGGGTATTATTAAAACACCTCTTTCGTATGATGTTTTGATTCCTAAAATACTGCAATTTTGTCCTGTTCATAATTTATAACGTGCACTTAAATTACAACAAGGCGGTATCTGAAAAGCCTATTTTTAAATAGAGTAAGAAATATAAAATAAATTTAGTATGGCTAATAATTCACAAACAGTAAACCTTAAAGGAAGTGGTTATGCATTAGTTTCTATTACAGGATTAACAAATGCAACTTATAAACAACATGTAGCGGCATTTATTAATGCTAATGATGGACCAAGTTCTCAAGAATTCTCAGGATCAGGAGAAGGTAAACCAATGAAAGAATTTTATACACAGAAAATTCAATTACCAGCATCAGTTGAATTTGATTTTAAATTTTCAAAAGATGGTGGAGCTACATTAGAACCAGCAAGTAGATCTCAACAAACAGAAGAATTTATGGCAAAAGGTATTTCATTATATAAAATATCTTCTGAAGATGCTTCAGATAATGATTATAATGATACTGTTATGCAGATGTCTGTAGCACTTGTTGGATAACAAGTACTTATTATCTCCAAACTATAGCCAAAGAAGTTGCTCTTTAAATTTAAGAGCAACTTTCTTTTAAAAAACATTAAACTACTTCGGATTAGGCTAGTTTTTACAATGTTTGTTAGCGCTATTTTTTGATAAAAATCGTACAATGAGTTAACTATTATATTTTCAATATATTTACAATTAAACTTAATATCACATGAAAGTATCTAAACATATTTTTCTTCAAGCAAATACCGATAACATTATTAAAAGTTACACAACTTTTACAGAATTTCTGAATAGTACCAAGAAAAAAAAGAGAGCCAAGTTAAAGTCAAAAGCACTTATTGATTTCAAAGAAGAAGTACTAAGCAGTACTCTTATATTTTCTCAAGGATCCATGTCGTTAGGTGATCCAATCAAACAGTTTGCTATTGATGTGCATTCAAATGAAAGAGTTTACTTTACCATATTACCATTGTTCCTTTTTGTTCGTCATAAATTACATTTTAAAGATTTCGTTTGTGAAAACAAAAACCTTACACCTGTTCCCGAATTAGGAAAGGAAAATGAACCAGTTAGTTTTTATATAGATGTAGATCCAAAAGAAATTCCTAAACCATTATCATTCTCTTTAGATATAACACTAGAGTATTTAAATACTAATGGAATTACAAAAACATTTGACTTTACTGTAGATCCTGTACTTCGAGTTGTTCAAGACTAAGATTTTATGAATACTATATAATGACTTTAAAAACCATATCATTTTTCTTTTTACTTATATGCTTCAATTTGTGTGGACAAAATCAAAAGAAGGCAGATAGTTTAAAACGCATATTCAAGGAAAAAGAAATGCTTTCAGATTCAGTTGCCACTGATTTATTATCTCAAATTGTTATAAAGTCCTCTTCTCCTGAAGAAATGCTGGAATATTCAGATGTATTATTAAAAAGATCTAAACAGTACAGACCAATTTATTATGCAATAAAAGTCTATAATGCTAAAGGTGTTGCGTATCGACTTAAAGGAAATTTAGAAAATTCTTTAAAAAACCTTTTTAAGAGTGCTGCATTAGCAAGTGATAACAAATATCCCATTTTTGAAGCTGAGGCGTATAGTGAAATCTCAAATACGTATATCGCTAATGATGATTTTAGTAATTCTTTGATTTATCAGACAAAGGCAATTGATATTTTTAGAAAACAAAAAATTAACAAACGTCTTTGTATTGCTTTATTAAATACTGGTTTTAATTATTATTCAGTAGGTAAATTGGATACTGCTTTAAAATTGTATAATGAAGCAGAACCCATTTTTGATGAAATAAACATGTCAATAGGGAAAGCATATACAATTGGCAACAGAGCTTTAATTTATTGGAAGAAAGGAGATTATTCAAAAGCTGAAGAAGATTTATTCAAAGCAATTGATATGCTTAAACCTCTTGGAGATCAGTTTGGAATGGCTGATTATCACAATCAATTGGGAAATATTTATTTAGAGCAAAATAAGATTAAAGAAACCATATTTCACACACAAAAGTCTTTAGAAATGTCTGAAAATGTTGGTTTAAAAGAACAAATAAGAGATGCCTCATTATTACTTTCAAAATTATACACCAAGAAAGAAGATTACCAAAAAGCATTGAAGTATCAGGCACAGTATATTGTATATAAAGACAGTGTACAAAACAAAGAACAGACAAAAAAGATAGCCGATATACGTACCAATTTTGAAGTCAACTTAAGAGAGAAAGAAATAGATTTACTTGAAAAACGAGAAAAACTAAATACCTATTACATTATAATTGCTTTTATATTATTAGTCTTATCAATCACAATTCTTCTGTATTTTAGACAACGATTTAAAACGACTAAGCTTATTGCTTCTCATCAAAAGAAAGAACATAATGATAAGATTAAAAACTTACTTAAATCTCACGAAACGAGAGTTTTACAATCAATGATTCAGGGGAAAGACAATGAAAAAAAACGTTTAGCAAAAGAGTTACACAATCATTTTGGAAGTTTATTAGCGACAATAAAAGTAAATGTAAGCAGAATAGAAGAACATGCTATTCCCAACTATAATACACTTACAGAATTAGTAGATAAAGCTTGTACAGATATTAGAAATATGTCACATTCTTTGCATTTAGGTATTTCTGAAGATTTTGGACTTATTCATGCTTTAAGAGAGTTAACGATT
This sequence comes from uncultured Kordia sp., assembly GCF_947496985.1. GTDB lineage: Bacteria > Bacteroidota > Bacteroidia > Flavobacteriales > Flavobacteriaceae > Kordia. The sequence goes on along the minus strand of NZ_CANMEZ010000010.1, from coordinate 128,588 downwards.
CATTTAGAGCAATCTAGAGAATTGAATGTTGAATTTTCAGCTTCTATAGATGATGGACTTATTGATTTTGAAAACGAAATTATAATTTATAGAATTGTACAAGAACTCGTTAGTAATGTGCTCAAACATGCAAAGTCTACTAAATTGTCCATCTCGCTTACTTTTTTTAGTGATGAAAACCTTATCAATATTTTAGTGAATGATAATGGAAAAGGATTTGATACAAATAAAGAGTTTGACGGAATGGGTTTAAAAAGCATTAAAGAAATTGTTGCACAACATAATGGAGTTATTTCATTTGATAGTAATTCAATTAGTGGTACAACCGTGAACATAGATTTACCCGTTACAATTAAAACAAATTTGATATAATTATGATAAAGGTGTTAATAATAGATGATCATTATTTATTTGCAGAAGGTGTAGCATCTTTATTCAAACCTGAAGACGGTATTAAAGTTGTTGCACATACGCAAAATGGAAATATTGCTCCTTCTATTTTAGAAGAAACAGAAGTTGATGTCATTTTAATGGATATAGATATGCCAGTTATTGATGGTATAGAAACAATGCATTTGTTAAAGGAAAAAGAGATTGACATACCAATATTAATGCTTACAATGCATTTATCAATCCAAAAAATCAGAGATTCCTTAAAAAGCGGCGCGCAGGGTTATATTATTAAAGATGCATCCAAACCAGAACTCATAGAAGCTATAAAAGCTACTAGTGAAAGAAAAAACTATTTTCATACCAAAATAAACGATCAAGTGTTTGATTATTTTAGAGGACGAAATAAAGCAAATACTATTGTTGACGAGTTATCTAGTCGTGAAAAAGAAGTCGTTAAATGTTTGGCAGATGGCATGAATAGTAATGCCATCGCCGAAACCTTATTCATAAGCAAACATACTGTAAAAACGCATCGAAGAAACATTATGCATAAGCTTAATGTTAAAACTTCTGCCGAACTTATAAAGTTAGCTATTGAAAAAAAAATTATTGATATTTAAAAATTCAATATTCTTTAAACGTTATACATTTTATCACGTTGCTCTTTTATCTTTTTATCTCCCATATAATCATCAAACGTTAAATAACGATCAATAACACCTGTTGGTGTCAATTCAATGATTCTGTTAGCAACTGTTTGTGCAAACTCATGATCATGCGTTGTAAACAATACAGTTCCTTTGAAGTTTTTTAATGAGTTGTTAAACGCAGTAATACTTTCTAAATCTAAGTGGTTTGTTGGTTCATCTAACATTAATACGTTTGCTCTAATCATCATCATACGAGATAACATACAACGTACTTTTTCTCCTCCCGATAGTACACGCGCTGTTTTTAAAGCTTCTTCTCCACTGAAAATCATCTTCCCTAAGAATCCACGAACGAATACTTCTTCGCGTTCTTCTTCCGTTTTAGACCATTGACGTAACCAATCAACTAGAGTCATATCATTATCAAAAAATTCAGAGTTATCAACTGGTAAATACGCTTGAGAAGTTGTAACTCCCCATTTATATTCTCCTGCTTCAGCCTCTGCATTTCCATTAATGATTTGGTAAAAAGCACTTGTAGCACGAGAGTTTTTAGAAATTACCGCTACTTTATCTCCTTTTGCAAGATTAATATCTACATTTTTGAATAATACTTCTCCATCTGCACTTGCCGCTAAGCCTTCTACATTTAATATTTGATCTCCAGCTTCTCGTTCTCTGTCAAATATAATTGCAGGATAACGACGGCTTGATGGTTTGATGTCTTCTACTTTTAAACGTTCCAACATTTTTTTACGAGAAGTTGCTTGCTTCGATTTTGCAACATTGGCGCTAAAACGCTGAATAAATTCTTGTAATTCTTTTGCTTTGTCTTCTGCCTTTTTATTTTGTTGTGCACGTTGTCTTGCTGCTAACTGGCTACTTTCGTACCAAAATGTGTAGTTTCCACTATAGTGGTTTATTTTGGAGAAATCGATATCTGAAATATGTGTACACACTGCATCTAAAAAGTGTCTATCATGCGAAACCACAATTACACAGTTATCATAGTTTGCTAAAAAGTGTTCCAACCAAGAGATTGTTTCAAAATCCAAGTCGTTTGTTGGCTCATCCATGATTAGTACATCAGGATTTCCAAAAAGTGCTTGTGCTAATAATACACGTACTTTTTGTTTACCATCTAACTCACTCATTAATGAATAATGATTTGCTTCTGCAATTCCTAAGTTTGATAATAAAGCGGCAGCATCAGAATCGGCATTCCAACCATTCATTTCTTCAAATTCCACTTGCAGCTCTCCTACGCGTTCTCCATCTTTATCTGAAAAATCTACTTTTGCATAGATATCATCCATTTCCTTTTTGATAGCAAATAATGGTTTGTTTCCCATAATTACAGTTTCCAATACAGGAAATTCATCATATGCGAAGTGATCTTGTTCTAAAACAGACATTCGCTTTCCAGGTTCGAGATGTACATGTCCCGAAGTTGGGTCCATCTTTCCTGATAAAATTTTTAGAAACGTAGATTTACCAGCGCCATTGGCTCCGATAACACCATAGCAATTTCCTTGATTAAACGATGTATTTACTTCATCAAATAAAACGCGTTTCCCAAATTGTACGGATAAGTTAGATACAGATAACATTCTTTATTATTTTTTAAACTTTTTATATATTGCGCAAAAGTAACAATTACATTGAATATTATCATGGTTTGTCTTAACGTTTTAACATAGATTTTTAACAGCCTGTTAACAGCATATTGTATTTGTGTTGGTTAGATTTGTTAAAACTTGAAAAAGTTGACTAAATTACTATGAAATACATTACCCCTTTATTACTTATTCTAGTCTGCTTTGGTTGTAGTAAACCTAAGAAAGAAAGCAATAAAAATGTTGCCTATTTTGGTGGTGAAATTATCAATCCTAGTGACGAATATGTGTTGTTGTATCATAAAGATAAACTTGTCGATTCTTTAAAACTCGATGAGGACAATCGTTTTTTGGTTAAACTTAAAGATCATGAAAATGGCTTATACAAATTCTACCACAACCCTGAACATCAATACATTAACATAGAAAAAGGCGATAGTATTTTATTGCGTTTGAATACATTAGCGTTTGATGAATCTTTGTTTTATACAGGAAAAGGTGCTGAGAAAAATAATTTTTACACTGATTTATATTTAGTTCAACAACAATATAGAGACAACAACTTATATAAAGATTGTAAATTAGATCCGGCTTCTTTTGAAAAGCGTATTGATTCTGTTTATAAAGATAGAATACAACGAACAAAAGAGTTTTTCTCTCAAAACCCTACAATTTCAGCAGATTTTAAAGATTTCATTAATAATGTAGTCACCTATACAAAGTATCGTTGCAAAGAAACGTATGAAAACACAATTAATGAACGCGTCAATGATTCTATTATAATACCGAAAGATTTTTTTAATTATAGAAAAAACGTCAATTTGAATGATTCTACATTAAATTATTACGTTCCATATATTCGATATGCAATGCAGTATATTAATAATGAATCGTATAGTGAATGTATTAAGAAGTCATTAAAAGAAAATTCTAAAATAAATACTTCTCTTATTTACAATAAAAATAAATTGAAAATGATTGACAGTTTAGTTACGTTACCAAATGTACGTGATAAACTGTTACGTTATACCGCCTATTCTTATTTTAGAAATAATCATACTGACATTGATAAGAACAATGATTTCTTTAAAATGTTTCAAGTAATATCGCATAATTCAGAGTCTAAAAAAGAAATATCAAACTTGCATAAAGGAATTAAGGATTTGCAAAAAGGAAGTTTCTTTTCTGATAAAATTCATGTACAAGACACAAAATATAATAAGATTCCTGTAAATACTTTAAATTCTAAAAAAGGAAAGACTGTTTTCTATTTTTGGACTTCTAGACAAACTGGACATAAAAAGCTGGTTACTCGTAAAATTAAAGTATTGGCTGAAGATTTTCCAGAGCTAAATATTGTCGGAATCAGTTTAGACACCGATCATAAACGTTGGAAACGCGCTTTACGAGAACTTGAATTTCCTGTAAGCCAGCAATATCGAGTTGTGAATGAAGAAAGCCTTTCAAGAGATTTTGCTTTAATCAGTATTAATAAATTGATTATTACAGATCAGAGTGGAAGAATTCTGGATGCGTTTTCAAACGTATACAACACAGATTTAAGAGATCAGTTAAAAAAGTAGTAAAAATAAATCTATATAAACATAAAAAGCATCTTAGAAATTTCTAAGATGCTTTTTATGTTGTAAAAGTAGTATTCAACTACTTTATATTTAAAATACTAGTTTCCTTTTTTGTAATCTGCTAAGAATTTTTCCAATCCGATATCTGTTAATGGATGCTTTAACAATCCAACAATTGACTTTAATGGACCTGTCATAACATCAGCACCAATTTTTGCACAATCAATTACGTGCATTGTGTGACGTACAGAAGCTGCTAAAATTTCAGTTCCAAATCCGTAATTATCATAAATCATTCTGATTTCTGCAATAAGATTCAATCCATCTGTAGAAATATCATCCAAACGACCAATAAATGGAGATACATACGTTGCTCCTGCCTTAGCTGCTAACAAAGCTTGTCCTGCAGAAAAAACTAGGGTTACGTTTGTTTTAATTCCTTTGTCCGAAAAATATTTACACGCTTTAATACCATCAGCAATCATTGGTAATTTTACTACAATTTGCGGGTCTAACGCTGCTAACTCTTCTCCTTCTCTAACCATTCCTTCGAAGTCCGTTGCAATTACCTCAGCAGAAACATCGCCTTCAACTATTTCACAAATTGCTTTGTAATGATTGATGATGTTTTCTTTTCCAGTAATTCCTTCTTTCGCCATTAATGACGGATTCGTTGTTACACCATCTAAAATTCCTAAGGCTTGTGCTTCACGAATTTGATCTAAATTAGCTGTGTCGATAAAAAATTTCATTTGTTGTCTATTTTAATATATGAAAGTTGTGTTTTCCTTTTTGGGCGTTTTGTCAGGCTTTCTGCTCTATCTTTTTTTAAATCAAACGTCTTTGCAAGAATTTTCAAAAAACTCGTAACAATCTTTGTATTGAAAAACAAATTACTTCGTCGTTTCTCCTTGTAATGACATATCAAAATAAAAAAAGGATGCCGCATCAATCCTGAACGCAAATTTGGCGTAAAATTACAATATTATCAAACGTTATAATCAACTTCATAAATAGAATAGTCCGTGAGTTATTAACATTTTTTTGAATCTGAAAATAGTAAAACCCCTATCATTTATAAATTATTAAACTAAACCTAAGTAAATACAAATCAAAGCAATAGTATCAAAAAATCCGTGTATCGCAATAACAAACCATAAATCATACTTACGTAGGTAAAATATAGTAGCAATAATAGCACCAATAGTACCTGTAACAATTTGCCCTGTAATTCCTTGAGTTCCGTGTAAATAGCCAAATAAACAAGCAAATACTATAATATTTATAACAATACTTACTTTACCATCTCCAAAAAACTTTACAAATTGCTTCATAAAATATCCTCTAAAGACAATTTCTTCTCCAAATCCTGCGGAAATCCATATGAATAGTAAAGCAAATAAACACAAGGCCCAATTACCTTCTAATCCTTCAAAATCTGAGTAATCTATTGGAATTCCTGTAAGCTTGGTTGCTAAAGGTATCAATACAAAAAGATAAAATAAAAATAGTCCAAGCGCCACCAAAGGAGCAATAACAAAAATGCTTTTAAATTTAAAATTGGAACGTTGAAACCCGAGAGAAGAAAATAGTTTCCCTTTGTATTCTATATAACTTGCTACAAAGATTAATATAGAGATTACAATAGTTGTTACATATGGCGTTGGAATAGGTCCAAACCATATAAAGAAGATAAGAAAAATTGCAATTAGTGGAGTTAATACGTGTTGTAAAGTGTTTTTGTTCATTGTTTTTCGTTTTTAATTTCAAAGCGAAATAATGAACTATCTTCTTGAAAAACCCTATAAATACTATTGTTTTTACTGAATGGTCGTAAATTTACAACTGAATAGTCTGGTGTTTTTTATACCTTTTGTTCAAACCAATCCATAAAAGCTTTTCGTTTGTAACGACTGATATTGATTTCCGAGATTTCAGTGTTCAAAATAGATATTTTTAACCGCACTAATAACTTTCCATTTTCTATTTTTTCAATTTGATCAATAGAATTTATATGAAGAATAATTTGTCGGTTTGCTCTAAAAAATAATTGACTATTGATGGTTTCTTCTAATTCATTTAGTGTAAAATCAGTTGTGATGGTTTTGCCATCTTGTTGAACTGCATATACAACTTTGTTTTCACTATAAAAACAAGCAATATCTTCATAGGTAAGTCTAGTTGTTTTTGCTCCATGCGCAATAGTTATCTTTGCTTCTTCAATAGAAACTCTATACAACTTGTATATATCCGCAGCATATAAGAGGATAAAAGCAACAAAACAAATCAGTAGTGTGAGTAATAAACCAATTAACAAATAATATAATTGTAGTTCTCCCTTATTTGCAATTAAATACACCGGAATATAAATTAATGTAATGTATCCTAGTGTTGACACTATAAAGCGCACAATCCTTCCTGTTTCTACTTGTTTTGAGAAATATTTTTTTTTGTAGAATTTAAAATTAAAATCAGCCACAATACCAATAATAGTTCCTAGCGTAATAGAGGCAATAATTCCTTCAATTGGAAAAGCATATGCGTCACTATCTGGAAAACTATTTCGTTCCGACAGATGATTAACGATCAGCGAGAAGATACTTAACACTAGTAATTTCCGAATAGAACTCCATGAAAAAAAATTTGAAAACCTGTGTATCAACGTGTTGGATTTTGTTCTTTCTTTTTGTGTTTTACTCATGAATTGAAAACCTGTTTTTATAGAAATTCAAAAGTAAAAAATATTTTTATGTATGTGTTTTTTTAAGAGATATGAAAAGTGAATTGAATGTAAATTTCAGCATTCAAAATCAATAGAATTAAAAAAAGCCTGCATCACACAGGCTTTACAATCGAGGTTTCAAAGTATGCTACTGATTTTCAACAGTAGTATGCTATTGTATTGAGTGACAATTTGCTTCTTTTTTTTGAAACTTTGATTTTATAACAACTAAATAAATAATCTATTTATACTATAAATTACGGTAAAATGAATTGATTTTTGACCAAAACATGTATAGTTGTCATGTTTGAATGTAGAGTTGGTATTTTTTAAGATTTATCTTTCATTTTTTTGTAAAACAAAAGATGGTAAACTCATCGTCTTAATTTACTTTCTGAATTACTCTTAGGTATAAGTTTTCAACTTTAGTACGAGCCCACGGTGTTCGCCTGAGAAATTTTAAGCTTGACTTAACGGAAGGATTACTTTTAAAGCAATTGATATTGATCCGTTTTCCTAATTCTTCAAAACCATAATAATCAACTAAGGTTTCTATTATTTCAGCTAATTTTACTCCATGCAACGGATTGTTTGGCTGTGTGTTACTCATCCGTTTTTATTCTTTTGTATTCGTAACGCATATCGTTTGATAATGATATATCTTTTAGGATTAGCATATCATTTTTTATCTCTAAAATTTCAAATGTACGATCACCAATAGTAAGCATGTTATTTTTAAGCGTATACGTAACTTCTAGAAGAAATTGTTGCTTATCAATTGCTAGTTTTTCATTTTTTTCAAACCTGAGTAACACATCTGAACTTATTAGTGGATCAACTTCTACATGAACAGGTTGATTAGCTGTTTTTGACTTTCCAGTAGCCTTGAAAGATTTTACTTGTGTTTTTAGTTTCCATGAACCAATGATCTCTTTTTCAAAGTTTGTTTGTGCGGTAGCTAAATTTAGTCCAACTAGTAAAAAAAGTATAATTCCGATACGCATATATGTTTGTTTTAAGTAGTTTGCAATCCAAGGTGTTTTTTAAAATAGTCAATAAACCAAAAGACGTCATCTAATACATATTGTTCATTTTCACCATCAAACCCAAGTATTAAGTGTTTTTGATGCTTAGTATCTACTAAAAATAGTTTCGCTTCAAAAGATTCATCTTCAAGTTGTTTGGTTGCGTATTCAAAGTCACTAATATTTGAAGCTTCAAAACGTTGTACTTGTTCATCTTCAATTATTTTAATGACGTTATCTTCTAATATTTTTTTATTTTGATTTGCCTTCTTTTTTGATAGCATTCGAAAAATATTTATGACTCCAACAATCAATAAAGCAACACTAACTCCTATAACTTTATTTTCTGCTCTTAGAGCAATTTCAAAAGTTGTTATGTTTATAAATATTATAGCAGCTATTCCTATAATTATTGGTAAAATGATAAAACCGAATAATACCATATAATCAACTTTGGATTTTCCTATAATGATTTTACCATTTTCTTTTGAAAACGAAATCTTTAAGCGTTTTAGTTTTGATTCTAGTAAAAAAGTGCTTGAACTGCTCATATTCGATTGCTAAGTTAGTTATTTTATAAATGAACCATGTAAATTTTATATTCACAATATATTAAGTATTGCGTTCATACGACGCCTATTTTAAAAAAATGTTACACTAATTTTAAAGGCTTTCAATAATTACTTCTGTAATTTTATTTCATTATAACATGTAACATCTTCCTAAAATTCACCACATATATTTTATAAAAAGTAGGATTATGAAGAATTTTTTAGAGAATATACAACTGATAAAACATACACAAATTAAGCTTCCTGTAAATAAGTCTGAGTTTATTAGAAGCTTTAAACAACATGTAGACGAAGGTCATATTGGTGCATTTTCAAGTATGTTTGAAGCTTTTTCTTCTAGTAAAAACAGATACAAAGGAAATATTACACAGAATACATTTGAAATTAGAAGACGTAGAGAGTTTTTTGATAGAACTAGCTATTTAGCGCATGCTACTGGATCATTTAGACAACAGAATGATCATATCGTAATTGATACTGAAATTAATGGATTTAGTAACTTTTTAATTCCATTTTATGTAATCATTACAGTGTTTTATTTATTTTTCATTTTTATGATAATGACTAATGTTGAGTCGAGTGGAATTCTGCTAGTATTTATTATTTTTCATGCGTTTTTAATGTATGGAATTCCTTATTTCGTGATTAAAAAACGAGTCAAGAATACTGCAATTGATCTTGAAAAAGAATTGTTTTTTATGACACAAAGGAATCATAATTCATAAGATATATACTAAACGGAAAAACTAGTGCTATTTTATATAAACTACTTCTAATTAGTGTTTAGTGTTTGCCTTGGCGAGCAGCTCTGAATGCATTTATTTTTTCTCTTAGCTTTTTACGATTTTCTTGACTTTTTTGTTCTTTGTCGTATTGTTCTAATGAAGAAGACCCACCATCTTTTACCTCATAAAGTGGCTTTTTTTTACGTTTATAATCTGTTTCCACTGGTGATATAGGCATTGCAGATTCATAATGATCTACACTAAGATAAAACTGGGAATCTACTTTTTCAGCTTTTTCACCATCTGTCCTTTTTACTTTACTTTTAGGTTTTGTATGAAGCAAGCGCGTTGCATCACGTTCTTTCCCTTGAAGTCTGTTTACATCTGCTTCGCCCCAAGCTCCTACAGTACTTTTTAATGCATCTGTATGTTTACGACTGCCCGTATCTGACTTGGTTAATTCTGGCAGTATTGGTGCGCCTCTGTCTGCACTATCTGGTTTGTTTAAAAACTCATCGGCTCCTACAATAGAAAGTGGATTGCCTGATTCCATAGTGGCACCATCATCTCCAAAGGATCGCGTTCCTTTTAGGCTTCCATCCTGCTCTCTTGCATTTACATTACGTTCATGTGTTGAAGAAAGATCGCCTCCGCTCGATAAACTTTTCATTAAAGGATCAGCAGCTTTTGCGGCTTTTTCAACTGCTTTGTGGCGATCTATCCAACTTAAAGCAGCACTATTTTTAAGATTTGGTTTTTCGTTTTTCTTATCTTCAATAGCAGTTCTTTTATTAGCTTGTGCTTGTGTTAATTTTTTTCCAGATAATTTATTCTCATCTATTATTCCCTTTCTCTCACTATCCCATTTTACATATTCTGGAGATTTTTTATCTCCAGGCTTCTTTTTACTATGCTCACTAAGTAATGTCTTAGTTTCTGCACCTTTAACATCTTTTGCTTGCTGCGCCTGTGAAATAAGTGCATCATGATCAACTTCAGTTTTACTAATATCACGAGAGAGTTGTGAGTGATTTAGTTTTTCTTCCAACTCACTAAATATACCTCCTGATTTCGTTTTGACTCTCATTCCTCCTGGAGTCACAGTTGTATCAGATTTTGATCCTTTGAATAAATCTAAATCCTTTACATCTTGCAATTCTTTATTTCGCCTACTCATATCATCTTCAAAAACTGCATCAGGTTTTCGTTGAATTGGAGCACCTTTAAAAAATTGTAACTGCGTCATGTATGGGCTTTTATTAATTGTCCTTTGCTGTTTTCTTTGTACTATAAATTCTGGTCGATTATCAACTAATTCAAATCCTTCTTGTTTCTGAATAAATGGAGTAGCAGCCGAAGCTTTCTGATTTTCGATTGTCTTATGTTTTTGTGTATACATGTAGTAATCTTTTCTAGTTGGAATTTTGAGAATGGTATAAACTGCCATTAATCTATATTATAAGTTTAGCAGAAATTTCTATCATTCTACAGTAATTAATCTACTTATTTAAAGATTTTATTACATCTAAAAATACACTATTCCTGTCCAAAATCAAAGTTATCTATTTGATATTAGAAATATTAACTATCCCAATCAAGGTGAAAATCTATATATTAAAGTGTTTTAAGGTTTTGGTTCCCTAAAAAGATGCTGAGAGCATTGTAAGTTTACATTATTTCAAAAGTATACATTTGATCGTATTTTTCGGTAGCTACCAAATGAAGAATCATAGTCCTATTCTGTTTGTATCGTTATCTAACAGAAAGTCTATTTCTTCTAAAGAAAGTTTATCCATTATAGGTTGTTCTACTATTTAAGTTTTCTAACTTACTAACCATATTTACGACTTGAGCAGTACATTCTTTTGGAATTTCAATCTTTCTTTGTACTGTTACAGTTAGTGTCATTATGCATACAAATAACCTTATATGTTTTCATTGTGGTATATTTCATTTATATTTTTGATGAAAAATTATAAGCTCTATTCACATTATGGAATTACTCAGTACGTTTTAATTTTATAATTAACCGTTTACTTTTTACGTTTTTAACTTCTTCATTGAGCAACTTTATTTCTTCAAGATTTTCTTTTGGAATTAAGCTTTTCAAAATTTTATAGTTTGACTGAAATTTAAGTTGATTATCCGCACTCTGTTTGAGTTCAAAGAAATATTCTCCAAAATCATTTTTAAAATCTATATTTCCACTTTCAAGACCTAAGACTTCAATTTTACATGGAAAGTTTAGATAAAACATGAAATAATCAGCATAGTTATAGTTTAAGTAATAGTTTAAATCATACGTATCCGAACTGTTTTCTAACTGATTGTGCTGAATTAGTTTATCTATAGAAACACTTACAAGGCTATCATTTATAAACGTGAGCGCATTGTTTAGCTTTCCTTCTGCGCTTATAGTGAATGCAAATGGTTTTTTCGTATTCTGTACTCTTTTTGTAACAGAATCAATATCTATAGTATCATCTTTCCCTTCAAACTCTGATAAAGTATCATAAAATTCACTGAGATCTTTGTTTCTACTTAGCATATCATAAAAGCTTCGCAGTTCGGTAGATAATCCGCCAGAAACTTTAAATCTGTATTTAAAATTAGCTGTCTTTTTATCAATATCAACATTGCTAAAAACCGTTTGCTGCATGAAATTATAATTGTAATCCATTCCAGATAAATTAATCGTTGCGACTGAGACAGAATCAACTGTAGCAAGTTTTAAGTTTCTTTTAATGAATTTATCTTTTCGCTTCTTTTTTGTTTTTAAATATGGTTTTACGAGTACAGCTTTCGTATTGTAAAGATCTGTTGGAATTTCGTCTATTTGATATTTGTAAAAATTTTCATGTGGATATAAAAGCTTTACAGATCCTTTTTCATTTTCATAAGCAAAAAATATGTGATCAAATTCCCCTTTTCTTATATAATCAGTATCAATAGTTCCGTCTTGTTTATTTTTACCAAATACTGCCCAATAGTCAATTTCTAAATCTTCTAGCAATTGTCTGTAAAATCTTCTGATACTTATGGGATCAAATCTTTCTTCTTTTAGAAAATAACCAGTAGATTTTATCAGTTCTTTTTCTTTTGGTAATCCCATTGTAAAATTGTCTAATACTTCTTTATACAACAACTTTAATTTATAGAATTTAGAACTGTCTTTCGCTGTTCCTATAACTCTTCGTTTCCAACGTTTATAATATGAAGATCGTTGTTTGTCTATTGCCATTGGTTGTGTTAGAAAATTGAATTCTTCATTATACACATTTTTCCAAGTTCGCAACTTATCTTTTTTGCTTTCTAATGAGTAATATACGTATGGTTTTTCACAAGGTAAGCAGTTATATCCATTGACTTCTAGTCCTTTTATTTTATCTGCAGAGAATTGTAAATACACTAACGAATCATTAGAAACGACTGCAGGTTCTTGAAATCCATTATATGTTTTGTAGCGAACCGCGAAGTCTTTTCCTGCTTTTACCGTGTATTGTGTATTAATACTTGGTACACTTGAATATAGGTTAACATAACTCTTTAAATCAGATTTTTGAATACTTTCATAATACACGTAGCTCGTTTCTATAGTATCACCAGGTTCTACAGCTGGAATAGGATAGTTTATTGCGCCAAACCTTATTCTTTTTGAATTGCGTTTAAATACCAAACTAGAATCTAATTCAACGACAGAACCATCTGCTTTAAGCGTTCTTACTTTGATGTTTTTAATCCGATTACTTGTATATTCATCTAAATTTAGAAATGCATAATTTTCCACACCTTTCGTCGTATTTACAACTAATTTGTTGTTTATGGAAATGTATCGCTTGTATCCTATCCATGATTTTGTATATGTAACATCTTGGTATGAATGCACATAATAGGCATCTGAATTTTTACAATATTTTAAAAAAGGATCTTTTATTTCATCCTTTACAAAGGATTTAAAACTATAAAAAAGTGCACATAAACATATGACACATACACTAACTTTTTTGCTTCTTGAGAACAATAGGTTCATTAATTATTTTTTTAAATGATTTTAGAATTTCATTTGTTTTGTCAATATTTTCCTTGTTGATGAATATATGATCAAAAATAAAATCATAGTTACATACTATTTCCAAGTTTGATACTGCTTTTATGGTGATATTTAGCGATATTCCTTCACCTGAATATGTATGCTGAATAGGTTCAAACATTTCAATAGGTTCGTCTATTTTTATACTTGCTCGTATTTTTTTGTAAAAAGGACTCCGTAAATATGTATCTTCTATGAGTGTTTCTCTAGTCTCTGTTTCTATGAGTCTAGGCAAAAAGTCAATGAATAGATATTTGTTTAAACCGTCATTAAATGTTTTTCCATTAATTGTAACATTACCATCAATATGTAGCTTTTTTGATTCGTTTGTTACTTTTAAGTTTGTTATTGACTGATTTCCAAAAATTTCTTCATAGAATGTTTTACCGAAATTCTTAAATTCTTTTTCGCCTTCATTTTTTAAATAACGTCTTAAATAATTGTTTGATATTCCTTTATAATCAATAGCAAAAGCTCCATCAATAAGCATTTTATTAGCGTCCAATGTTAGATTTAATTGATATAATATTTCGTTTTGTTCAGCACTAAATGGCTTTATTTCATAGAATAAACCGCCTTCAGAATTTACAATTAATATGGTACGATCTTGTAGACTTTGAACGGGCGTTCCTTCATAATGAATAGGATCTGTCGGATCTAACAGAATAGTTTTGCCATTTATATATGCTATACCAATTACATGGTTTGCCGAACTTAAGCTAGGAAAATCACAGTCACTAATATGGTTAAACGTAGCTGCCAAAGCGATATCACTCTTTATACCTTTGTATTGCAATGCTTCTGATAAAAAGTTAGATAAATCTTTACAATCGCCTTGTTTGTTTAAATAGACTTCATTCACATGAGAAGGAATAAAAGCGCCCATACCAATTTCTATTGCAACATATTTAAAATTGTTCCGTACATAGTTATATAAAATATGTACAATTTCCATTGGATCAGTTACATTAGCTGTGAGTTCGTCTATTTTTTGTTTTACAGAATCGTCCAAACCTTTTTTGCGGTTTACATTCATTAAATACCAATCGTTCATATATTCCTTTGGTCCTTTTTCATATGAATTTGGCATCACAAGAGTTCGCATTAATGGAACTTTCATGTTTTTATATATTTTAAAATACTGTAATGGATCTGGCTTAACTTTTTTGGGAACAACTTTTATATTCCATACAGCACCAATATCAGTTTTTGTAGAATCAATAGCATAAAAATCTAGTGAATCTTTATAGATTGTATTATGTATTAATTTAAAACTTTTAGGGACGTTTACTTGATAGCTTAATGTATCTATTTGGTAATACGAAAAGAAATGAAGACTTGTAAAATACATTAATTCTTTACAAGATATAGAGTATGTTAATTGTATTTCTTTAGCTGCTGGAATTTTAACAGAATTAATCTTCTTACTCGTAATATCTTCTAATTCAACATCTTCATTGTAAGTTGTTACAAAAGGAAGTTCTTTATAACGTTTTCTTTTTTTAGCAAAAAGTTTAATATCAAATACTCTTTCTAATTCTGTATCATAAAAAATTGGATACACTCTTGATGCATCACTTTTTTCAAAAATAATGGTGATTTCGTTTACAAAAGAAGAATCTTCCTGAATTATAATTCGCTCCATCTGCGATTTTATATCAAGACCTTGTGCAAATCCTACAAAATTGAATAAAACAAAAAATAGTAAAATAAGTGGATGAGTGATACGCTTCATATAAGAGTATAAGCACTTTTCAAGATGATTTTTAAAACTCTTAAAGATACTTGTTATTGGGATTATTAAAATAGATAGGAATAAAATTACAATTTTTAATTTGAGTTATACACCTTTAAAGCTCACTATTTTTATTTTATCTATTTGCAATCACAACTGCATACCATTTATTATGTGTTCTTACAATTTATAATGATTCATTAATAATTTCTCGTACATTTTGTCTGGTAAGATTCGTTTTAACACGATGGAGAATTTTTGCATAAACGCACCTACTTTATAGTGAATTTTCGGTTTTTTGGTTTCTATAATTTTTAAAACAGAATCCGCCATTATGCTAGGATCTGAACCTTCATCTACGTGCGCGTCCATTTCAGTAAGCATATTTTTGTATACTTCTTTATATGGAGAATTGTCATAAACTGGCGTATGATAACGTCCGGCAGCAATATTTGTTGCAAAATCACCTGGTGCTACATTTGTAATTTCAACACCAAACATTTTAGTTTCCATTCGCATGGCTTCTGTTACTATTTCTAAAGCACCTTTGGAAGCTGAATAAATTCCCCTATATGGCAATCCCATATAACCTGCAATTGAAGTTACATTGATGATTAAACCACTTTTTTGTGATCGCATTTGTGGTAAAACCGCTTTCATAACAGCAATAGGTCCGTATAAATTAGTTTGAAACGCTTTGTGTATTTCATCATCTGGCGTTTCTTCTATTGGTCCTGTAATTCCAACACCAGCATTATTAATCAATATGTCAAGTCGTCCTTCTTTTTCAATAATAGTACTTACTGCTTTTTGAATGGTTTCTGTATTTCTCACATCCAAAGCTAGCAAGTTAAACTCATTAAAGTTTGTGAATTTATCTGGGTTTCTACTTGTTCCGTAAACGATATATCCTTTTGACGCTAGTAAAACTCCGATAGATTTTCCAATTCCTGATGAACCACCAGTAATCAAGACCACTTTTGACATGCTATTGTGTTTAGGTTAATTTTTTACAAATATGATTAAAAAAAAGGAGAATTGGAACCTTGACTTTAGGGAATAAAAAAAGGCAAGCTACCTACATCACACCGCTCAACCATTTACCTTTGCTGCGTTCCCGCCCTGGAGGATTCAACAGGAGCTGGTTGTGTAGGACTTGCCGCTGCAAAGATAAAATGTTTTTACATTTAAGCAACCATTTTTTAAACTGATTTTTATGAATTACCTTGCCAGAAATAAAGTATTCCAATGAAATTATATAATGTATTCATAATCATATTTTTAAGTTTAACATTTTTTGCATGTAGTGAAGAAAAAAATTCTAACGCACCACAATTTTCTTTAAAATTTGATGGAAAATCGACAAAATTCCCTGTAAAATCAGGTTTAAAGGCTACCGTAATTAATAAAAATAATCAAACTGTAAGCGCAATTCGATATACTATAAATGATCAAGAATTGAAAAATTCTAGTTCAAATCCATTGATTTTGGATACCACTATCCCTGAAAACTTCTTATTAGGGAATCAAATTCTGAAAGCTTCGATTACTTATGCAGATGGAAAAACAGCAACTGTTTCTAAAAAGTTGATGCTTTTATCAAACAAATCTCCTAAAATTTATACCTATACTATTGTAAATACATTTCCGCATGACCAAAAAGCATATACACAAGGGCTAGAATTTTATAGAGATACATTATTTGAAAGTACAGGACAACGTGGCGAATCTTCTTTACGCAAAGTAGATTACAAAACAGGAAAAATATATCAAAAAATTGATTTAGATCGTGTGTATTTTGGTGAAGGAATTACTGTTTTGAATGATAAATTATACATGCTTACTTGGCAAGCAAAAGCTGGTTTTGTATTTGATCCAAACACCTTAAAACGTTTAGATACCTTTTTATATCAAGAGAGTAAAGAAGGTTGGGGATTGTGTAATGATGGTGAAAAGCTATATAAAAGTGACGGAACCGAAAAAATTTGGATTTTAAATCCTGAAAATTTACAAGAACAATACGCAATTCAAGTCTGCGATAATAAACGCACGTATGTAAAAGCAAATGAATTGGAATATATAGATGGGAAAATCTTTGCCAATAGTTACCAAAAACAAAGCATGATGATTATTAACCCTAAAAATGGAGCTTTGGAAGGAATTATTGATTTTAGAGGACTGAAAGAGAAAGTAACCAATCATCCAGCTATTGACTATTTTAATGGAATTGCTTATAACTCAAAGACAAATACATATTTCGTAACTGGAAAATATTGGGATAAACTTTTTGAAGTAAAAATTGTAGAGAAATAGCACCTGAACTATATTTGAATGTAACATATTTTAGATTATAGAAAGCATTTCGCAGTTTTTGCTGTTGATTTATTTTTCTTTATTCGTCAATATTAGAAACCTTGCGACTGAGATTTATCCAAATCTGGTAAATGAGCTTTTCGAAGTCTGGTGACTGAGCTAGTCGAAATCAGATCTTTACTATTTCATTTTTAATTGCTAATACAACCAAACCTGCTGTATTTCGTACATTCAGTTTAGCAAGTAGTTTTTTTCGATGTCCTTCTACAGTTCTAAAACTTATAAAGAGCTTCTCTCCTATTTCTTTGGCTGTAAATTCTTTACATATTAATTCGAGTACTTCTATTTCGCGTTCTGAAAGTTGTACTATTGGATGATCTCCATTTCGTTTTCCTTGATACATCATTACTTTTCGCATGATGTTTGTTATTTTATTGTTGAAATAATAATCGTATTCCATTACACAACGAATACTATCAATTACTTCTTCAGGGCTAGCATTTTTCATTAAATATCCATTTACGCCCAATTCAATCATTTTTATAATATGGCGCTCTTCTTCATGCATGGTTAGGACAATTATTTTCATATCTGGATATTTCTCTAGCAATATTTTTGCTGTTTCGTATCCATCCATAATTGGCATTCGAATATCTAATAGAATTACTTCAGGTTTTATAACAGAATTTCGCAATACTTCTAAAAAATCGTGCCCATTAGAAGCTTCCAAGATGATTTCCATATTTTTTTCATCATGAAACATTGCTTTTAAACCTTCTCTAAATAATAAATGATCGTCTACCAATCCAATTCGTATCATATGTACTTATTTAAATTTAATGTTGTTATTGTTCCTTTCCCTATACTAGATAAAATTGTAAGATTTGCTCCTAAAATCAACGCTCTATCATGTATATTTCGTAATCCTGCGCCTTTTTTAATCGTTTTTTGGTCAAATCCGTTTCCATCATCATTCACTATGAGTTTGAAATATTTTGTAGTATTTGTAATTTGTATTGTGACTACTTGTGCATTTGCATGTTTTACGGTATTCGTTATTAATTCTTTTGTAATTCGGTAAATAGCAAGTTCTGTTGAAAATTTTAATCGTTTTTCACTTCCACTCCATTCATATTGAACAGTGAGTGAACCTGTTTCATTTATAGTGTAACATAAATCGCTTAACGCTTCGTTCAAGCCAAAATCTTCCAATGTTGGCGGCATAATATTGTATGAAATCTCACGTACTTTTTGCAATACATCATCTAATTGTTTCCGAATTGTTTCAGATTGTGTTATAATTTTTTCGTTTTTAGCAGCTTCTTTTTTTAATTTGGCAGTACTTAATAATATTGTAGAAATTCCACCTCCAATTTCATCATGTAAATCAGCCGCAAAGCGTTTTCGTTCTTCATCCTGAATTTCTATCGTACTGTTTAATAATTGTTGTTGATGTGCTATTTGCTGTTGTAGCAATCGTTTTTTATAGATTAATACAAAACCAACAATAGCAACGGCAAGGAAAAACATTCCTAACATTCCCATGTATAGCACTAATGATGCGCTGTCCTGTGCTTTTTCAACCATATACCTAAGGAAATTAATAAATAATGAAGTATTAAAAAGAATCCATGTAATGTCCAAGCTACAATGAATTCTTTCAATGTAATTTCAAGTAATAAATCTTGTGCCGTAAATAATACAAAGTTTCCTGAAAAGTAGATTAAAACTGCAGTATTGATCCAAAAAACAGGATGTTTTTCTATATTTTTTATCGCACTGTCTACAAATACTTTATATAACCAAGTAACAGCAAAACAGACTAATAAAAAGCCTTCTAACGATCTGCTATGTGAATTATTTATTTCTAATGGTTGCCAAAAAATCGTATTTGCTATTGAAAACAATACAAATAATATAATAAGAACTACAAGTACTTTTTTTATGATTTTACTTTCAAATAGTTGATAATAAAAAAATGTCCAACCTATATATTCAAGAATCGTATATATATGTAATAAATACATATTATTTTCTTCTTTAGCGTAATGTATATACGCCATAAATGAAATAATAGAAGCCATAACTAACAATACACTTAAAGTGATAAAAGGTTTACCAAAACGCTTGAAACGAATTAGTATCATGAGTAATGGAACTAAAATAGATAATTGAGCTATTTCACTAACAGTTCGTAAAAAAGATGCTGTAAACATATAAGTTTAGTGTTATTCACAATTACGATATAATTCACTTGTAATATCACATGATAATTCCCCATTTCCGGTACATGGAGCCGCTGTATTAATATATACATATTCTGTATCAAAATCTTCATACAAATCTGAAACAGTATCTGATTTTTTACATCCTATCAAAATGACACGATGTGCTTCATCTTCCAAAGCAAAGTATATACGTACTGCATCTGGATTTCCTAATTCATTGAAAATTGCTTTTAAATCATTAATATCAAAATAAATAGATTTTAACTCATTATTTTTAACACATTGCCATTCTGTTACTCGCTTTATAGCAACTTCGTTAGTGATAGAATATTTTTCAATTTGACAATCACTTGTCGTAGCATCATAAGGTGTTTTTGTAATAACAGATTCATAACTTGTTGTTCCACTATCTATTCCCCAAAACAAGTCGCTTTCTTTATCACAAAGTCTTGGACATGGTAATGCAAAATTATAAATACCACTGACAGTTTCTTCTTCAGTTTCTGCTGTTCTAGTAATAATATCAAGATGATGTTCATCTACACCAACAACCATCATATCAGGTTCTTCTCCATTACTTCCTTTTTCAATTCCCATATAAAAACGAACTCCAATTACTTTCTGCTCATCATTGCTTTCATTTTCTAAACATGTAATATCATTTTCATGAAACAAAAATGCTTTCAAAAGGTATTTTTCTTGCCACGCTTTTGTCATATCAGCAGCAAACCCTATTTCAATTTCTCTAAAATCTCCAATTGTTTTTAAAGCCATAATCTATTGTTTTAAAGTTTACACTAAATTATTGTAAATAAGATAATTAACAACAAGTATTAATACGTGTTTGCGCTACTTAAAACACGTATTTAAAATTACGTAATTACTATCTTTTATTCATTTTAAGAACTTTCTACTTTTGAATCATATCAAATTAAAAACTTAGCGCTAAGAACAAAATTGATATACAACTAACTATTATTAATCATTTAAAAACTATCAAATTATGTCAAATTTTGGAGGAGTTGTCTCATCAAATGGAGTTCTTGATGCTGACAACAGTAAATTTACTTGCCAATATGATCAAGGTCAACAGAAATATACTATTGCTTACAATGGAAAAGTTTCTGGAGAATCAGCAGTTGTAGTGTCGCCAACACTACAAGTCCCAGGGCTATCATACATATTGTATTCGTATACAGGAGGATTTACAATGCAAGTATTTCAAGATGTAAATGGTGTTTATACACCTACAGCTAGTAGCTTTAATTTCATTGTAAAAGAAGTATAATTAGTGTTATATATTACAGTATTTAACTCCTTTATCTCTGTCTGAAGTAAAGGAGTTTTTTTATGAAAACTATTTATTCCCTCAAGAGAGATATCCAAGAATCCTCTTTAATATAAACAAATAAGTTCTGGAATGTTTTTAATCTCGATTATCGAGTAAAACTCTTCAGTTCACTTTCACATTGGATAAGAATATTGTAGTTTTAGACATAACAAAATCTTAGAAGCATAAAGCTACTATAGCAACATCAAATTCATGAAAGTTCCTAAACATATTCTTCCAATCATTGTGATTTCACAATTTTTATGTACTTCATTATGGTTTGCAGGAAATGGAATTATGTCAGAATTGAAATCTAATTTCAATTTGGCAGAAAGCGCTTTGGGATACCTAACTTCTAGTGTTCAACTTGGCTTTATTATTGGAACATTAATTTTTGCTTTGTTATCCATAGCTGATCGGTATTCATCATCTAAAGTTTTTATGATGTGTGCTTTTTTAGGAGCTGCATTCAATATTTGTATCATTTGGGAAGGAAATACATATGCTTCCATTCTAGCTTTTCGACTTTTAACAGGTTTCTTCCTTGCGGGCATTTATCCTGTAGGTATGAAAATTGCCGCAGACTATTTTGAAAAAGGACTTGGAAAATCGCTAGGATATTTAGTTGGTGCTTTAGTTATTGGAACTGCACTTCCACATTTACTAAAAGACATCAAAGGGAATTTACCTTGGGAATTTGTTTTAGTTATTACATCTACCATAGCAACATTAGGCGGTATATTAATGGTTAGTTTAGTTCCTAATGGACCTTATAGAAAACAAAGTCAACACATAAATCTCTCTTCAATTCCTAACATTTTTAAAAAACCAAGTTTCCGAGCTGCTGCCTTTGGGTATTTTGGACACATGTGGGAATTGTACGCTTTTTGGGCATTTGTTCCAATCATACTAAGTATGTACACAGAAAAACATGCAGAAACAGCAATCAATGTTTCTTTTTTATCGTTTATAGTGATTGGAATTGGTAGTTTGGGTTGCGTTATAGGTGGTTATTTAGCACAAAGATTCAACGTTAAAAAAATTGCTTTTATTTCTTTGTTTCTATCGTGTATATGTTGTCTTTTATTACCATTTATGCTTTTTGTTTCGTCACAAGTATTTTTTATTATTTTTCTCCTTTTTTGGGGAATGGTTGTTATTGCAGATTCTCCGCTTTTCTCAACATTAGTTGCTCACAATGCGCCAGCAGCTTTAAAAGGGACAGCACTGACGATTGTAAATTCTATTGGATTTGCGATTACCATACTTAGTATTCAATTATTAAATGAATTAAGAACCTATACCGATGCGCCAATTATTTATATCATATTAGCAGTAGGCCCAATATTTGGTTTAATTGCGATACGGAAAAGAAAGAAGTAACCATGAATTTCTTTTAAATCGTTTAAAAAGCTATGTCAAGATAGTTAGCTCATTAAAAACACCACTTCACTCATTATTGGTTTTACACCTATGTTTTTTGTGTTTTATTTGAATTGTATTTAAAACGTAACTATGAAACATCCAAAAATAATGATCAGTATTCCAGAACCTTGTCAAGAAGATTGGAATGAAATGACACCAACACAAAAAGGTAAGTTTTGTGGAGTTTGCACAAAAGAAGTGGTTGATTTTACAGTTAGCAGTGATGAAAACGTTGTGAAACATTTTCAAAAAAATGACAATGTTTGTGGACGTTTCTTAACTTCTCAATTAGATCGTAAATTAATTGTAGACAGAAAGCAACGAAATCATTGGTTATCTTATGCAGCTTCATTTTTGTTACCAATAACGCTTTTCTCACAAGAAATAAAAAAAGACACTAAAAATACTCCTAAAACGGAACAGACAAATACTGGTACATATACGTCCTTAAATATTGGATCGCTTCACAAAAAAGGAGAAGTTGCTAAAAAAACTAAAAAAGATGCTATTACTGTTAGTGGAATTATTTCTGATGAATCTGGACTTCCATTACCTGGTGCAACTATAAAGATTAAAGGTACTAATACTGGAACGACTACAGATTTTGATGGTAATTACAACATCGTTACAAAAATAAACGATGTCTTAATAGCAAGTTATACAGGGTATGAATCTCTTGAAATAAAAGTAACGAATAAAAATCATAACTTCTCATTAAAACAAGATAATAGCCTAGTTGAAGTTCAGATACTTCCATATCATACTCAAAGATTAGGAAAAGTAATTGGCTCAGTTACCACTATAAATCCAGAAGACATAACAATTTTAAGTGATAATATTACTGTTAGCGGAGTAATTACAGATGAATCAGGTTTGCCATTGCCAAGCGCAACTGTAATAGTTAAAAATACAACAAATGGTGTGAGTACAGATTTTGACGGCAACTACAAAATAAACATGAAGAGAAATGATATCTTAGTCATTAGTTATATTGGGTATGAATCTACTGAGATTAAAGTTACTCAAAATACACATAATGCACAACTAGCATCTGACAATAGTTTGGCAGAAATTGTTTTAGTTGTTGGAGCTGTTACATCTCCACGTTGGATAGAACATCATGATAGACCATTAACTAAAGAACAGAAAGAAAACAAAAAACGTATCGAAAACTATTTTGCTTTTCAAAAGAAAAAATGGAAAGAGAAACGTGAAAAAAGACGTGCCAGAAGAGCAGCTCGTAAAGCTGAAAAAGCTGCAAAACACGCTAAAAATAAAGGTTGATTGTGTAATAGTTAAAAAGTTATGTTTTTTTCTGTAGAATACTTACTTTTATGAAGAACTAACTATTGCTGTCACAATATTAATCTCCGTTTCATTCGTGAAAAAACGCTACATATTATTACTTTTTTTTGTGATCCAATTGTCTTTTGGACAAGCTGAATCTAAATTAGATGTTGCAACTTCTCTTCAAAAAATTCAAGAAACGGATAATGATTCTATTAAAAGCCATGAATATTTCAAGCTTTCTGAAAAGTCAGATTTTATAAAAGATTTTACAGCACAACAACAATACGCAGATTCTGCTGTAAAATATGCTAATCGTGCGCAAATTCCTGTATTACAAATACAAGGAATACAGGTTCAAATACAAAGTTCATTGATTAAAAATGATACTGCTCGAATTTCAAACTTATACAAAGAGCTTTTTTCTTTAGCAAAAACTGCTAAAATTCCGCAATTAAATGATGTTTATATTGCAAATAGAATGAAATACGCTTCGTATTTAAATCGGTATAAAAATGCAAGCTCAGACAGTATTTTAGTGAAGTATAAAAAGATTTTTAATGATGTAAAAGATACTGATAAATATGATTTAATCACGGAAGCCTTAAGTAGAATTTCTTTATTACACAGAAATAGAAAAGAAATTGGAAAAGCATTAAATTACAATACACAAGAGATCATTTTTGCAAAAAAAAGTAATGATTCATATAAAATTGCAGCTTCACGAGTTACTGAACTCGATCTTTCTTATCAACTGATTCCTAGACCTATAAAAGCAGAAGATGTAAAACCTTTGATTGAAAAAGCAATTGAAGCAGAAACATTTATGGAAGAAAATGATATTCTGAATATTTTAATGTTTACACGATTATACTTAGCCAAGTTTTACATTCATGAAACGAGCTATGCAAAAAGCGAAGAAATTTTATTAAATATTAGTGATTCTATGCCTAAAAACATTGTGTTTTCTAAATATGAACAGTTATGCGAAATTGCAAAAACAACTAATAATTTAGAAAAATATAGAACATATACTTTAAAATTTAAACCAATTGCTTATGAAACTAACCGGGCGTTTGTTTCCTTAAATGTTCATAATTATTTATTGGATTATTCTATAAAAAACAATGCAAAAGATTCTGCTTCATACTATGCTTTGCGTTTGGAAGAAAATCTGTCAAAGGTTGATACGACTCAATTTTTAGATTATTTATACTTTACCTATAATGTATTAGCCAAACACTATACAAGTTCTGAAAAAGACAAAAGCATTCAATATCAAACCTATGCTAATAACATTAATCGTCAAATAATTGATAATCAAAAAGAAGCATTCATTAATATTGTAAAATATCGTGAAGAGGTAGAAAATTTACAAGACGAAAACACTAATTTGAATGATTCTGTATCATTTTTAGAAAATAACTTCTTTGTACTTTCTTTATTAAGTATCAGCTTATTAGCATTACTCGTTTTTGTGTATAAAAAGTATAAATCGAGCGCAAAAGAAAAAATAGAAGTAGAAAAAGAGAAAGAAATCATCGCTAAAAAAGTAGAACGCAAAAGTATTTTTCTCAACAACAAACAGAAAGTCTATTTAGACGAAATTACCTATATAAAATCTGATCGAAATTATATAGAAGTACACACAATTGAAAAAACAATTGTTGATAGAAATAAATTAAATGAAATTGCTGCTCAATTACCGCCAAATTTTATTCAAACGCATCGTTCGTATATTGTAAATAAAAATCAAATCAAGTCCATTAGCGGAACGGTTTTATACATTCTCCCTGATATTGAAATTCCTATTTCACGAACTTTCAAAAAGAACGTGGTTTCTTAGTCATATTACCATACTAAACAAATAAAGTAGGCATAATAGACTAAAATTAATTCTTTTAAACAATAATAAGAATTTCAAAAAGTTATATTTTTACAGCTATATATGTCTAGTAAAGACATATAATTATTAAACCATTACAATGAAGAAACTTTTATATACTTTTTTAATTCTTGCTATTGCTATACTTTGGAGTTCATGTAGAAAAGATTTTGTAACCGTTCCAAGTTCTGGACAATTAGAATTTTCTAGAGATACTGTATATCTTGATACTATTTTTAGCAATATTGGATCAAGCACGTACAACCTAAAAGTATACAATCGAAGTGATGACGATATTCATATTCCAACCATTCAATTAGGAGAAGGACAAACGTCTAAATATCGTTTAAATGTGGATGGAATTGCTGGAAAAGTATTTCAAGATGTTGAATTGTTAGCAAATGATAGCTTGTTCATTTTTGTAGAAACGACTGTTGATGTCAATGATTTTTCAAGTGGTGATCAATTTTTATATACAGATGCAATAGAATTTGATAATGGAGGAAATCAGCAAAAAGTAGAATTAGTTACACTTGTACAAGATGCCGTTTTCCTATATCCGCAACAATTTGATGATGGAACTATTGAAACTTTACTTCTTGGGGTAGATGATGAAGGAAATGAAACTCGAATTGAAGGTTTCTTTTTGGAAGATACCGAACTCAACTGGACCAACGATAAACCCTATGTAATTTATGGATATGCAGCTATTGGGCAAAATAAAGTATTAAATATTGATGCTGGTGCAAGAATACATTTTCATGCAAATTCTGGTTTAATTGTTGCCAATGAAGGTTCATTACAAGTCAATGGAACTACAAGTACAACTGAAGATTTAGAAGGTGAAGTCATTTTTGAAGGCGATCGTTTAGAACCTGGTTTTGCAAACGTTCCTGGACAATGGGGAACAATTTGGTTAACTGATGGAAGTACCAACAACATAATCAATCATGCAACTATAAAAAATGCTTCTGTAGGAATCCTAACAGAAAATAGCGATGGAACAAGTAATCCAACCTTAACACTTAATAGTTCTCAAATTCATAACAGTGCTACTGTTGGTTTATTGGCACGCACAGGTAATGTAGAAGCTACTAATACAGTGATTGGAAGTGCAGGACAAGCTTCTTTATATTGTAATTTGGGCGGAAAATACACATTTACACACTGTACATTTGCGAACTATTGGAGAAATAGTTTTAGAGTATTCCCAACAGTATTGTTAGATAATTATATAGATTTTGGAGATGGAAGCCCGATACTTACTGAAGTTTTAGAAGCTAACTTTTCTAATTGTATTATTGATGGAAACAACGGAATTGAATTGATTCTTGATAAAAATGAGAGTACTGACTTAATTTATAAGTTTGAAAACTGTTCCATTAAATTTGATGATTTTCAAAACAGATTTGCCAACGATGCGTTATACAACTTCAATAACGATACAATCTTCGATGAAGTTGATATTGTGACAAACTCTACTACTTTTGATTTCAAAAATCCTGAAGCAAACGAATTCATAATTGGAACTAATTCTGGCGCTGTTGGTATAGGAAATGAATCAACAACTACAATGTTTGCTCCTTTTGATATTTTAGGAACCATGCGAACGTCTGCACCAAATGGCAAAACAGATGCTGGAGCGTATCAAAATATTCCTTTTGGTGATGACTAAGATGTTTTAGACAAAAAAATATAACCATACAACGAAAAGCATGATAAAACAATAACTCAGTTTTATCATGCTTTTTTTATTTGTATATTGGTGTAAACAATAAAAACAAAGAATAGTTTAACACTTAATTTTAAAAAACAATGGGACTTATTTTTGATATTGCTAACATTTTAGCAGGAATTCTATTAGGTATTACAGCGCTTGACAAACTAGATGGAGAAAGTGATTTCTTTAACAACATCGCTAAAAAATTAATGCCGTTTACAACAGCAATCGGTGGTGCTTCTTTAGGATTAGGTGTTTGGTTTCTATTAGGTTTTCATAGCATAATTTATAGCGCAGTAGCAATTGCAGGTGGTTTGTTATTATTAACTCATGTACTAAGTCAAGTTCCAGCAATTGGTGGTGCTTTGGTAAAAATTTCAAAGAAATTAATGCCCTTTAAAGTAATTGTAGGAATTGCACTTTTAATCTTAGCAATCTTACATATTTTTTAGAAAATAGATTTTAATGAATCACAACTTTCTGAACCGTTTTACTTTTTTCGGTGCGAATTTCTAAAAAGAAAATTCCACTAGATAAGTTTGAAACATCCAATTTTGATTGCAAACCTTGCGATTTTTGAGAGAATACTTGTTTGCCCAAACTATCAAAAACTGTAAGCGTATACGATTCTGATATTGTTGTATTTACAAAAATATAATCCTTTGCAGGATTTGGATAAACGCTGAATTTTTCAGCGTTTTCTTCGTTTATACCTAATGTACTTCCTTCGACAACGGTTAATACTTGATTGGCGCTTACATCTGTATATGTATCAACAAGTCCACTTGGCCAAAAGATTTCTACAGTATTAATGGTAGTCGCTGTTGCCAATCCGAATATTTCTGTTGCTGAGTTTTGTCCTAAAAAAGCTTCTCCACACAATACATATCTGTACATTGATTCTCCATTTACAGTTGCTTTTATCTTTGCTCCAATTCCAGCTTTATTACTCATGGTTCCTTCAAGCTTGATTTTTAACCAGTTATTCGTTCCTCCAGTATTTCTCCATAATGAATGATTGTCTGGCGCCAAGTTTATCACTACAAAATCTTGATATCCATCATTATTTATATCTCCAAGTGCATTTGAAAAGCTCGTATATGCATCATTCGCAAACCCTGCCATTGTTGGACTTGTATAATTATAACCTGTATCACATTGATAAAATCCTGTGGTTAACAATCCAGAAGCAGGATCATTGATCATACTACAAACGTATAAATCTAAATCAGTATCATTGTCGGCGTCTAAAAAGTTTGCGCCCCAACCTATACTATTAAAAATGGTTCCTGTAGAAGTTGCTTCATCCGTAAATGTTCCGTCTCCATTATTTTTTAATAAATGATTTCCTTCAGTTGTGTTTGTCACATAAATATCCAGAAAACCATCGTAATTGTAATCGTCAATTGTTGTAGACATTGCATTGGCTGCAACACCAGCACCAGAAGCCAAACTTACATCTGTGAAGGTTCCGTTTCCATTATTTTTATACAAGATATTTGTATTGGCGAATCGATCATTAGAGATGTAAATATCTAAGAATCCATCATTATTATAATCAAAAAATGAAGAACAGAATGATAAATGTCCAACCGGACTAATTCCGGCAAATGAAGAAACATTTGTAAATGTTCCGTTTCCATTGTTTCTGTATAATTGATTTGGAATAATTTTAGCATCATCTTTATTGCATAAAAACAAATCTAAATCACCATCATTATCATAATCGCCAAAAGAAGCACCAAAAGAGTATAAAGTCGTTGAAGGAAGTCCTGCAATTCCAGAAACATCTGTAAAATTGAAGTTTCCATCATTATTATACAATTTATTTGAGTCGTCAAAACGTGTTACAAACAAATCATTATCACCATCATTATCATAATCAACCCATAACACTTGTTTGGAATGATTGGCAATGGTAATATTGAACGTTTCTTCGACAAACGTTCCTGAATTGTTTTTAAAAAATCGTACAGGGAAATTTTCTTTACTTGCAAAGGTTAAATCGTCCCAGCCATCATTATCATAATCATAGAAACTAACGCCACCTAATTGTGTACTTGCGTTTCCTGTAATATTGATACCTAGTTCAACTGCTTTGTCTTCGAAGAGTATTTGTGCATTCATCGGGAAGATACACAAACATGTTAATACAGCAATAGTATAACTTTTCATATTCGCAATTTTTACATCTCATTGCAAATATAGTAAATCTTAATTTTATGTTAAAATATTATACTATTGCTGTTTTTTTATGATTTATGCTTTGAATAATGGTCTATCTGACATCATTACATTCACTTTAAATGCAATTCCTTCTAATTTTTCATCATTTTCGTAATTCATTAACGCTTCATCAATATATTCAACAATAAGCGCCATATCTTCTTCTGTTAGCCCTCTTGTAGTAATAGCTGCAGTTCCAATACGAATTCCAGAAGTTACAAATGGGCTTTTATCATCAAAAGGAACCATATTTTTATTTACAGTAATATCAGCCTTTCCGAGTGCTTTCTCAGCATCTTTTCCTGTGATATTTTTATTTCTTAGATCGATTAACATCATATGATTGTCAGTTCCTCCAGAAATGATATTATAATCTTTTGCTACAAATGCAGCTGCCATTGCTTTGGCATTTTTTTGAACTTGTAAAATGTAATGCATAAACTCATCCGTTAATGCTTCACCAAAAGCAATTGCTTTTCCTGCAATTACATGTTCTAATGGTCCACCTTGGTTTCCAGGGAAAACACCACTATCTAATAAGGAAGACATTTTACGTAAGTTTCCATTTTTTAGTTTGATTCCGAATGGATTGTCAAAATTTTTCCCCATCATGATCAAACCTCCACGTGGTCCACGTAATGTTTTGTGTGTAGTTGTAGTTACGATATGACAATGCGGGATTGGATCGTTTAGTAATCCTTTGGCAATCAAACCAGCAGGATGCGAAATATCTGCTAATAATAATGCGTTTACGCTATCAGCAATCTCGCGGAAGCGTTTAAAATCAATATCTCTTGAATATGCAGATGCTCCTGCAATAATCATTTTTGGCTGCTCTTGAGTTGCAATTTCTTGAATTTTATCATAATTCAATATACCAGTCTCCTTCTCTACTCCATAAAATACAGGATTGTATAATTTTCCAGAAAAGTTTACAGGCGATCCGTGTGTTAAATGTCCTCCATGAGACAAATCGAATCCTAAAATTTTATCTCCAGGTTTCAAACATGCTGCAAATACAGCTGTGTTTGCCTGACTTCCACTGTGTGGCTGTACATTTACATATTCTGCTCCAAATAAAGCTTTTGCTCTATCTATGGCAATGTTTTCAACTTCATCTACGACTTCGCAGCCGCCATAATAACGCTTTCCAGGATATCCTTCGGCGTATTTATTTGTCAGTACAGAGCCTACAGCTTCCATTACTTGATCACTTACAAAGTTTTCAGAAGCGATCAACTCTAATCCTTCTATTTGCCTTTCTTTTTCGGCTTGAATTAATTCAAAAATTTGTTCGTCGCGTTGCATTATTTTGAGTCTATGTTAATAAAATCCAAAAATATGATATAGATTCCATAACTCATATAGAAAACTCATATATTTGAATAGAAATAACAAATTTTATCAAATTATAAATATTCAACACAACTATGCCAGATACTACTAATAATCCCAATAGAAAAACATGGCTAGAAGTTGCTACTGATAGCGATTTTCCCATACAAAATATACCTTTTGGAGTTTTCCTTACAAGAGATGATGTAATTACTATTGGTACCCGTATCGGTGATTATGCCATCGATTTAGGTGCATTGCATCAACTTGGATACTTTGAAGGAATTCCTTTAACTGATGATATTTTTCTTCAAGATAGCTTAAATGATTTTATTTCTGATGGAAAGAAAACATGGCGCTTGGTTCGTAACCGTATTGGAGATATTTTTGATGCTGATAATGGAAGTTTACGCGATAATCCAGAACATAGAAATACAATTATATTTACACTAGATGAAATAGAAATGCAATTGCCAGTTCAAATTGGTGATTATACAGACTTCTATTCTAGTATTGAACACGCTACCAATGTTGGTGTAATGTTTAGAGGAAAAGAAAATGCATTAATGCCAAACTGGTTACATGTACCTGTAGGATATCATGGAAGAAGTTCTTCTATCATTCCTTCTGGAATTCCAATTCATCGTCCACAAGGACAAACATTACCTGCTGGATCAGACACACCGATTTTTGGACCTTCTAAGCGTGTTGATTTTGAATTAGAAATGGCATTTATTACAACAGACGCCAATCATTTAGGAGAGCCAATTCCTATTGAAGAGGCTGAAGATTATATTTTTGGAGTTGTTGTTTTTAATGACTGGAGCGCACGTGATATTCAAAAGTGGGAATATGTGCCTTTAGGACCATTTTTAGGAAAGAGTTTTGCATCGTCAATTTCACCTTGGATTGTAACAATGGATGCTTTAGAACCTTTTAGAGTAGAGACTCCTAAGCCTTTAAAACCACAATTAGAATATTTACAGTATACAGGAAAGAAAAGTTACGATATTCACTTAGAAGTAGGGATTACGCCTGAAAACAGTGAAGAAACTATTGTTTCTCGTTCTAACTTTAAATACATGTATTGGAATATGGCACAACAATTAACACATCATACTGTAAATGGTTGTCCTGTAAATTCTGGTGATATGATGGGAAGTGGAACGTTGTCGGGAAAAACTCCTGATTCGTATGGTTCTATGTTAGAATTATCATGGGCAGGAAAAAATCCTGTAAAATTAAATGACGGTTCTGAGCGTACTTTTATCAATGATGGAGATACCGTAACTATGCGTGGACATTGTAAAAATGAGCATGTTCGTATTGGTTTTGGAGAGGTTTCTTCAAAATTACTTCCAGTTTTCGAACCAAAGAAAAAGTAACAATTTATTATAACAATCATATTAAAGATCAGGCTTTTAGTCTGGTCTTTTTTATTGTTTTATTTTTAAGTTATTACCTCATAATTAGATAATTACGGGTTGTAATAGTATAAACTGTATCGTTTTTGGGGTTTATCTTCGTAACATTACACACTTAAAATTATTCAATAATCATTGATATGAAAAACAAATACTACT
Source organism: uncultured Kordia sp. (assembly GCF_947496985.1). GTDB lineage: Bacteria > Bacteroidota > Bacteroidia > Flavobacteriales > Flavobacteriaceae > Kordia. The sequence goes on along the minus strand of NZ_CANMEZ010000010.1, from coordinate 96,145 downwards.
AGTATTCATCTCCCTAATTTCTATCACAAGTGCTTTTGCACAGCCAGGAATGAAAAAAAAGGTAAAGCAATCTAATTTGTTAAAAGAGAAAACACTTTTAGTTCCTATTGAAGATTCTGAATTTGGAAAACGTCTTAAAAGTGCTATTCAAAATATATGGACTTTTAACGAACAAGTGAAATTTGTCACTAAAGAAGAGTTTAAAGTACTTTAGAAAAATAAGAAAGAAAGAGACGCATATGCATATTTGAACTATCTGGAATCTGAACAACTCGGTTTTTTTCCAAAAAATGTAGTCAAAATAAGTTTTTAGGAGAAGTAGCTCCTATATATTATATTCAATGACGATATAATGGATATATCAGATAAAAGTAGTTTAGATAAAGTTACAGAAGCTGATTTACTATTTGCTATTAAACAACTACAATCTAACATTGTTTCATTTAAAAAATATAAAAAGATGAAACGAAAAGAAGTTATGAAATCATATGGGGAACAATTAAATGGTTTGGGAATATTAAAAAATAAAACGCTTTTAACTGAAGAAAACGCCCTAACAAAAAAACTTTAAAGAAACTGAAGTCAATTTACAAATATGATTATAAAATTGTAAGTAAAGAAGTAATTGATGATGTAATTAACAAGAATGATGGAACTTTATCCATTGTAAATTATGCTATTTATGATTCAACAACTAATGAAGCTCTTTATACATTTCTACCTTCAAATGGTGTTGTTGTTTCTGTAAGTGCAAAAACTAAAATAAATTTTAAAGATTTAAAAAAGTTAGTCAAGTATATCAAATAAATACCATATAATTACTTAAAAAACAACAATGATAAGATCGCCTAAATAGTTTTTAGGCGATCTTTTTTTTCAAAAATTTATTAATAAGCACAAAATGCACTCATTGAGCAGTTTAATGGATTAATAGTTCCACATAATGCACGTATAACTGAAGTTGAAACAGTAGATCCACCGACAATCGCTTGTTGGTTTTTATCGCTTAATTCAGCTACAACTGACTTTTTTAGTACTAAGATATTTGAGATGCTCTTTTTTTTCATAATAATTAAAATTAAAGTAAAATCCCTACTCTATTAGCTTTTCGGGTTCCGCTATTGCGAATGTCTTTGGCCATGAACAATTCTTTCTCAAAGGAAATCAAAAATGTAAGAAAACACACGTGAGCCGATAAGGATTGACAAATATTGAACAGTCCCGATCATTGTTTACTTTATGTTTTAGAAAATACTTTTAAGACTTTTTAGAAAAATGCTTTTGATACGCTGTTGGCGACATTCCTGTTTTCTTTTTAAAAGCAGTATAGAATGAGGAACGATTATTAAATCCTGTCACATCAATAATTTCATTAATATTCATGGTATTGGAAGTGTCTGATAGTAAAGTAATCGCTTCTTTGATACGATAACTGCTTACAAATTCGAAGAAGTTTGATTGAAAGTATTCATTAATAATTTGAGATGTATGATGCTTGGAAAGATTTAATAAATCTGCAAGTTTACTAAGCGTTAATGTATGATCTAAATATACTTTTTCTGTTTCCATTAAATCTTCTAATTGCTGTTTCATTTCAAGTGCAAAAGATGTTAGCATTCCATTTTTTCGATATTTTATATATGGGATGATTTTTTTTCCGGAAAAGATATCTGGCTGCATGAAACTAAAGTAAGAGACAACTCCAATAAACGTTACAATACAATACCCTATAATATAATCACCTGTAATTGTCATTAACTTAAAATGATTCAACACAAAATATAGTATGAAAACAAATACATATGCTACAAAACAAATTAATAAACTTGCAATCCAAAGTTTTTTTTGAACTGGAGGTGTTTCTTTTTTATAGTTATAATACTCTTTACATATCAATCCTGCATAAAAAAGCATGACAAAAATAACTACTACTATTACATACTCTCTGTATAATTTAATCAATGTTATATTTTGAGAAAATACAGTAGTTCTTAACGCTTGTAGTTTTTCAGAAGCTGGTAATAGAAAAAAATTTCCATAAACTAAAAAAATAGATACTAGTGGAATTGCATGTACACCATCTTTTAGTCCAAATTTATTTTGATATAACACACGACGAATATATAAGTACAATAACGGACCGTAAGAAATCCAAGGAATTAAATTAGTAAATACAAAATGTGGATGATATACACCGCCGTTAGTAGCCCAATAACCACAGTTGTAAAGTAAATTGTATGAAAATAACAATAAGAAGATTCCAAAAAGTCTATTGGCTACTTTATCTCCTTTCTGTTTTATAAAAAAGAAAAACCCTAAAATAAAAGCTTGCATAGAAAATGCAAAAAATAGCAAAATCCATATGTCAATGTTAAGCTTCATTACTATCGGTTAATACATGAAAATTTTATCAAAATAATTAGCAACTTTCAGTAAGATACTTAAAAAGTATATAAGTATTAAATTCTATATATAAATTTTTATGATTTGATAAAAAACTCCCAAGTTTTAAATTTGGAAGCTTTGATATTAGTTAAACGAAACACTTATAAAAAATTTAGTATACTCTGATAAAAAATAAACAACTCCAAACCGAAGCTTGGAGTTGTCATCACAAAAATTGAATTAATCAATCTATTGAGCACAAAACGCAATCATAAAATAACCAAAAGGGGAATTATTAACTTAATTCTTTATATCAATGATTACACTGTTCTAACTTAGAAAAACAGCTTGTGCTGAAAAAAACAATTTTGAATTTTAGATATAATGTCGCATCTCTTTAGAGATTATACTGGACAAGTTCTAAAAGATTCTGTTGCACATCTTCTTGGATTGATAGTTTCATCAGTACAAACTGGACTACATGTATATGCACACGTATTAGCACAAGTGTTTGCACAAGTTGGATCCTGTGTTAATTCAGGACAGCAAGAATGACCATGACATGTATATGTTCCTCCTCCTCTAACTTGTTGTTGTACTAAATGTGCAATTGTTGATTTATTAATTTGTAATGAATTTTTGATAACTGACTTTTTCATAATGTTTTGATTTTAATGTTTATTAATAAAAATTTGAATGATGATTAGTGATTTTTATTTGATAATTAGTAACATAAAACTCCAGTTCCTACAGTACAAAGCCCACGTGTATGATAGTTCAAAAATGAACGTGTAACATTACCTTTTACTTGGCTTTGTATTATATTATTTAATTGTGTAACTGTTGCTTTAGCTAGGTTGATTTTAGTTGGTTTTTTTATAATTCTAAAATTTAAAAAATACCTACTCGTAGGTTTTTCGGCTTTTACTATCTTAGCTTTAGCAAGTTGTGTTAGGACATTGGTAACAATTTGTATATAAAAGTGTAATACAATCTTGTGTACAATCTTCTGTTTCACAATTCAATCTGTCAACAGACTCTATTCCAATAGTTCCGCCTTTTATCTTTGCGGTACTGAAACTAGAGACTACCGATTTTTTAAATTTTAGTGGTGTAAACTCTCGTTTTTTCATGATGTAATATGTAATAGTAATGCCTACTCTATAAGTTTTTCGGCTTCCACTTTACAAAACAAATGGCCGTTTATTTCTATCATAAAGTAAACTAGAAAAGTCAACAAAATAATCCACACCGATAAAGATTTACAAAAAAAAATAGCGAATATTAAGAAAGTTTCTTATGCTTATTTCTGTATGATCTTGGCGAAATACCTGTCTTTTTCTTGAATGCGTTGTAAAATGAAGTTCTATTATTAAATCCTGCAGCGTAAATAATCTGATTGATATTTAACTTATTCTTATGATCTTGCAAAAGCTTAATTGCTTCGTCAATCCGATAATTATTAACAAATTCAAAGAAGTTTACCTGAAAATGTTCGTTGATCAACTGCGAAGTATGATGTCGAGATAAGTTTAATTCTTCTGATAACACATCTAGCGTAAGCGAATTATCTAAAAATAATTTATCTGATTCCATTAAAAAAACCAACTTATCTTTCATTTCATTGGCTATAGAGGAAGACAAACCATTATTCCGATACTTTGTAAAAGGAAATTTTATAGTGCCTGAAAAAATATCAGGTTGCATAAAACTATAATAAGAAACAATTCCTATAAAGAATACCATTGCATATCCAATTAAATAATCATTGGAAATAGTCATTAATCGAAAATAGATTAACATGAAATAGACAAAGAATACAAATGCATATCCTGAAAAACACATCCATAACGATTTTACCCATAAACGTTGCGACTCAGTTACATTCCCTTTTTCTTTTTTATACAAATTATAAATTTTAAAAACGTATAAAAACATTAGCAACATTACAGTATAGACCATATACTCTCTAGGAATTGGCCACCAATTTACATAGTTTTCATATGTATTGGCATTGGTAATTTTTAACTTAGTTTCGTAGGGTAAAAAATAGAAACGCCCAAACACACTAAATATCCAAACAATAGGTATAGCATGTCTAAAATCTGCCCAAGTAAATGGACTCTGTTTTAAAACGCGTTTTATATAAACATACAATAATGGGCCATAAGAAACCCATGGAATAAAATTGGTAAAAGACAAATGCTCTACGGGAGGACTTTGATAGTTAGACCAATACGCACAATTGAAAATTTGATTGTACGAGAACAATAGAAGAAAAATTCCGAATATACTATTAGCTATTCGATCTCCTTTTCGCTTTAAAAAAAATAAAATAGCGAGTACGAACGACTGTATGGCAAATGCAAAAAAAAGCATTATCCATAGATTAATGGTAGTTTTCATTAGCAGCTTTAAGAACGTTTTTTGAATGATTGAATGATGATAATTTCAATGTACAAATAAGAAAGTAAAATCTTTCTTAAAAAATTCTTAATTCTTAAGCTGAAATGAAAAATCTATAAATTCTTATACGAATTGCTCTAACGGAATTGCATTAATTTGACTATGAGAAGCATGCGCTACAGTAACTCCATTTTTTATCATAATCAGTTGTGGACTTTCATGCCATACTTGAAAACGAGCAGCTACTTCTTCTGAAATTGGACGGTAATTCAACAAATCTAAATAATAAACCTTCATTTGGTTTTCTTCCAAATCGTACGATCCTTCAAACTGTTTAATAACCATTCTGCTAATTCCACAACGTGTGCTATGTTTAAAAATAGCAACTGGTTGCGTTTTCGACTCTTCAACAATAGTATTAAGTTGATTTACATTTGTTAATGGTGTCCAACGTAGTTTTGAAGGCTCTGGAGTTTCAGAAGGACTAGAACTTCCGAATATTTTATTGAATAATCCCATAAGTATGCACTAAATTTAAACAATGAGTCGAAAGTGGTTTCAAAAACTTTCAAAAAAAATAAAATTGTCAAAATGTCTTATAAACAAACGCTTTAACCGCCATTTTGTCGTGTATTCACAATTGGAATAACAATTGCAAAATTATCAAAAAACATACATTAGAACGTTATGAACTTTAATAATTATACCATAAAATCACAAGAAGCTGTGCAACAAGCCCAACAGCTTACACAAACATACGGACATCAACTTATTGAAAATGATCACTTATTCAAAGCAATCATGGAAGTGGATGACAATGTCTTACCATTTCTATTAAAAAAACTAGATGTAAATGTTTCTTTATTACATCAAATATTAGAAAGCACTTTACAGAGTTATGCAAAAGTTAGTGGTGGAAATATTATGTTATCTCCTGCAACTGGAAAAACACTGACAGATGCTAGCATTATTGCTAAAGATATGGACGATGAATTTGTTTCTACATCACATTTGGTATTAGCTATTTTTAAATCGAATAGTAAAATTGCGCAAATTTTAAAAGATCAAGGAGTTACAGAAAAAGGGTTAAAAGCAGCAATCCAAGAATTGAGTAAAGGAGAACGTGTCACTTCTGCTAATGCGGAAGAAACCTATAATTCCTTAAATAAATACGCAAATAACTTAAACCAATTGGCAAACGATGGAAAACTCGATCCTGTTATTGGTCGTGATGAAGAAATTCGTAGAGTTTTACAAATTTTATCAAGAAGAACCAAAAACAACCCAATATTAGTTGGTGAGCCTGGTGTTGGTAAAACTGCTATTGCAGAAGGAATGGCACACAGAATCATTCAAGGTGATGTTCCTGAAAATTTAAAAGACAAACAAATATATTCATTAGATATGGGTGCTTTAATTGCTGGAGCCAAATTTAAAGGAGAATTTGAAGAACGCCTAAAAGCAGTCATCAAAGAAGTTACTTCTGCAGAAGGTGATATTGTACTCTTTATTGATGAAATTCACACTTTAGTCGGCGCTGGTGGCGGACAAGGTGCTATGGATGCTGCAAATATTCTAAAACCTGCATTAGCACGTGGAGAACTAAGAGCAATTGGTGCAACTACGCTAGATGAATATCAAAAATACTTTGAAAAAGATAAAGCGTTAGAACGTCGTTTCCAGAAAATTATGGTGAACGAACCAGATACAGAAAGTGCAATTTCTATCTTAAGAGGAATTAAAGAAAAATACGAAACACACCATAAAGTACGTATTAAAGATGAAGCTATTATTTCTGCTGTAGAACTTTCTCAACGTTATATCACAAATCGTTTCTTACCAGATAAAGCAATTGATTTAATTGATGAGGCTGCTTCTAAACTTCGTATGGAGATCAATTCAAAACCTGAAGACTTAGATGTCTTAGACAGGAGAATTATGCAATTAGAAATTGAAATTGAAGCCATTAAACGCGAAAATGATGAAGCCAAATTAAAATCACTAAATGCAGAACTAGCAAACATCAAAGAAGAACGTAACGAGATTTTTGCCAAATGGCAATCTGAAAAAGATGTGGTTGATAAAGTACAAGCTACGAAAGAAGCTATTGAGAATTATCGCGCGGAAGCGGAACGAGCAGAACGAGAAGGTAATTACGGGAAAGTTGCCGAATTACGCTACGGAAAAATTAAAGAAGCGCAAGAAAACTTAGACGCTTTACAAGAAGTATTAGCGCTACAAGAAGAAAACGCTTTGATTAAAGAAGAAGTAACCAATGAAGATATTGCGGAAGTTGTAGCCAAATGGACAGGAATTCCTGTGACAAAAATGCTGCAAAGTGAACGTGAAAAGTTATTACAACTGGAAACCGAATTACACAAACGTGTAGTTGGTCAGGAAGAAGCTATTACTGCTGTTTCAGATGCTGTTCGTAGAAGCCGTGCAGGATTGCAAGATGTAAATCGCCCTATTGGTTCGTTTTTATTCTTAGGAACAACTGGTGTTGGAAAAACAGAATTAGCCAAAGCACTTGCCTCTTATTTATTTGACGATGAAAGCGCTATGACACGAATTGACATGAGCGAATACCAAGAGTCACATTCGGTAAGTCGCTTAGTTGGAGCGCCTCCAGGATATGTAGGTTATGATGAAGGTGGACAATTAACGGAAGCTGTTCGTAGAAAACCGTATTCTGTAGTTTTATTAGATGAAATTGAAAAAGCGCATCCCGATACATTTAATGTATTATTGCAAGTGTTAGATGAGGGAAGATTGACAGATAATAAAGGGCGAATTGCTGATTTTAAAAATACGATCATTATTATGACATCAAATATAGGAAGTCATATTATTGAAGAAAAATTCAAAGCGTTAGAAGATGCCTATAGTGCTACAGAAGCTGCAAAAGTAGAAGTATTAGGATTGTTAAAGTTAACGGTACGACCAGAATTTTTAAATAGAATTGATGATATTGTTATGTTTACGCCTTTATCACAAAATAACATCAAAGAAATTGTACGATTACAATTTAAAAATATCATTAAAATGCTGGCTAAACAGCAAATTACACTTGATGCAACTGAAGAAGCGATTTCATTTTTAGCAAAACAAGGATTTGATCCACAATTTGGTGCGCGACCTGTAAAACGTGTCATTCAACGTAAAGTATTAAATCAGCTATCAAAGGAAATTCTTAGTGGAAAAGTTACTGTAGACAGTATCATTTTATTAGACGAGTTTGATGACGAACTCGTATTCCGAAATCAAACTGATTTAATTGTTGATCCATCCTAAAGAAACAAAGCGCAACTAAGATGAGTTGCGCTTCGCTTTTACTAACAAAGACAGAAACTATTGTATAGTTCCTGAACTACAAGATTCATTATATAAACGCTACTTGAAAGGCTTTATTTTATTGAAAAAAGTTAAAGTTTTGAGAAATAAAATAATCATAAGTAATAAAATTATGCAATATGAATCATTGGAAAAATATATCAAAAATAATGCTCATTATTATAATGACATTCCTACTACAATCATGTAATAGACAAGAAAAAATTCCTAAAGAGTTAAAAATTTCGTTTGAATATCTTGATCAAAATTGGAATGCAACAGCTATTGAAACTTTTAAAAATATTTCAGAAAATGATACTACACCAAGAAATTATCACTTTGGAATTGGTATGCACTTAAGAAATAATTTGCTAAGACATCATGAAGAATCGAAAAACATAACAAAGTTTTTTGATTCACTCGGAATACAGCACTACGATGATATGTCTTCCATTATCTTAACCTCCTATTATAGAAATTTAAATCAAAAAAATATTAAACTAAAAGAGCAAGTTACTTCCTATAAAGCCTATTGGAAACCAATTTTTGAATGTGAAGAAAAGCAAAAAGAACGAGCATTTGCTATGTATGCAAAGTATAGAATTGGTGATACACTAACCATTAAAATTCCTGTGAATGATGCAAACAATGGTTACGATCTAAATTGTCCTAATATTGAATGGAATTTTGATAAATTGAAAGATCTTTCTATGAAAGTTGTACTTATGAATAAGCACAAAGACTCTTTATACGATAAAGCACAGTTTTTCTTTGACGTTCAAATTTTAGAACGAAATTATATAACTCCATTAATTTTTATGAATGATGCACAAATTGGTGAAGAATTTAATGTTAATTTAAATACATCATGGAAAATACAGTGATTACATGAAATGCTATAAAATCACTTCCATACTAATCTTCTCATTTCTCCTTTTTAGTTGTAAAAATTATTACAATGAAACTATTGAATGGGTAGATACTCTCGAACAAGGTATATCTATTGAAAATGTTCAAAACATACAACCAAATTATATCGAAATTGATTGGAAAACTCCACAAATTTTCAATAATCAAAAATGGTACTTAATTACTAAAATTAAAGGAAATAATGACATGTTAGGTATGTCAAATTATTTGGTTTTTGTTAATGATAGGTATCAAGAAAGAATATCAAAAAAATAATGAATAATGAATAATGAATAATGAATAATGAATAATGAATAATGAAAGGTAAATTTTAAGCTGAATGTTTCAATTCTAGGAACTAAATAACTGAAAACCGAGAACTGAAAGCATAAATCTACTCCAATCCTAAAATCTTTGTAACCTCGGCTAACTGTTCATCAAACAACTCTTTCGTCAATTCCTGTTTCCAAAAAGGCACTAATTTTGCTAAAATTTTCTTTCCGTGATCGGAATGTACTTCTTCTGGAAAAGCAATTTCCAACACTTCTAACATAATCTGAACTGCCGTAGATGCGCCAGGTGAAGCGCCTAACAACGCTGTAATACTACCATCTTTACTATGCACGACTTCGGTTCCAAATTGAAGCTTTCCACCTTCAAATTCATCTTTTTTAATAATTTGCACACGTTGTCCAGCAACCATCAATTCCCAATCTTCATTTTTAGCATTTTTGACAAATTTGCGCAATGAATCCATACGATCTTCGTGTGACATTAGTACCTGTTCTACCAAATATTTGGTCAATGGTAAATTGTGCCAAAACGCACCAAACATAGCCGAAATATTATCAAACTTAATAGATTTTACTAAATCTAAATGTGAACCTTCTTTTAAAAATTTCGGACTAAATCCTGCAAAAGGACCAAATAACAATTCACGTTTTCCATTAATATAACGTGTATCTAAATGTGGTGTAGACATTGGCGGATCGCCGACTCCTGCTTTGCTATATACTTTTCCTAAGTGTTGCTGAATAAGTGTTTCATTTTTACAAACTAGCCATTCGCCACTTACAGGAAATCCTCCATAACCATCTTTTTCATCAATTTCAACTTTCTGTAACAACAATAAACTTCCACCGCCAGCACCAATAAAAACATGCTTCGCATCTAGGTGTTGAATTTCTTTCGTTACTGTATTCTTCACTTTTACTGACCATTCTACCTCATCATCTGGATCAATATCTAATACTTCATGATTACATTGCACTTCGGTATTGTATTCAGTTTCTAGAATTTCAAACAGTTTTCGAGTTAAATTTCCATAGTTCACACCAGTTCCGCGTTCCATTTTAGTAGCAGCTAGTATTTCGTCTTCGCTTCTGTCATTCGCGATAAGCGGAAACCATTCCATCATTTTAGAAACATCTTTTGTAAACTCCATCTTGTCAAACATAAAATGATCTTTTAATGTTTGAAATCGCTTTTCTAAATACGTTGCATTCTCTTCTCCACTAACCCAACTATAATGTGGCATCTTTTGCACAAATTCACCTGGATCTTCTATCAAATTATTTTTTACTAAATATGACCAGAATTGTTTTGAAATTTCAAATTGTTTACAAATTTTTAATGCTTTCGTAATATCTATTGAACCATCTTCTTTTTCTGGTGTATAATTCAATTCACATAACGCCGAATGTCCCGTTCCTGCATTATTCCATGCTGCAGAACTTTCCAAAGCAACTTTATCCAATCGCTCTAAAATTAAAATATTCAGTTTTGGTTGTACTAATTTTGTCAATAAAGCTAAAGAAGCACTCATAATACCACCACCAACACAAATAAGGTCATAATCGGTATTTACATCAATCTTTTCTGAAGTCATAATAGTTGTTTACGAAAGTAAATATACTACCTTTTCCTATTTCTTACCCATAAAAAAATAGAAGCATATATGAATATATACTTCTACCCATTATTTGTTATTTAGAAACTACTGTTACGCTTCTAACAGTTAAATACGCTGTTACCACAACCTTGTGGAGAACAACTTGCAGCAATACAGGTTAAACATGTATTTTGCGTATTACATGCTTCGTCATTCCTTGTTCTACAATCTCTATTAAATGTTGCTGGAGAACAAAAGTTTACAGAACCACCTAAAACCTTTGCCGTTTCAAATGTAGCTACGTTTTGCTTTTTAAGAGTCAATTGTCCTTTAAATGCTTTTTTCTTCATAATATTTTGAGTTTTAATGTTACTTCATAGTTCTCAAGTTAAATAACTTGTTACCCAATAATAGAAGTGTAAAATAGTATGTGATATGAGTTTAATAAAAGAAATCATTAAAAACAACAATGAAATCAATACTTGTCACTTTAAGCGTAGTTGAAAAACATACGTGTTTTATTATAACATCATTAACTATTATTTTTAGAGAATATGAAAAGTCAAGATGAATTGGTATTAACAGAAAAAAGATAGAAGCATATGCTAACATAAACTTCTATCTCCTTTAACTAACTCAAAATTTATAATTATAGTAGGTATATAATTCAGGTTTTAGCAATTAAACAATGTATTTCCGCAACCTCTTGGCGTACAACTCAATGCTGCATCTGTTAAACAGGTATTTTGAGTTCCGCAACCTGCTGTCCCTGTTCCACCAGGATTACACAAAGCTGCAATAGTATATGGTGGACAATCTGCGGTATAACCAGTTCCACCAATAATCGTTTCTTTATCTAATATGGCTACACACTTCTTTTTAAGCTGTAATTTTCTTTGTAAACTCTTTTTTTTCATGGTAATGATATTTAAAATAATTAAAAATTAAAGCTTTACAGGACTTGGAGCATCGGCCAAACAAGTACAGGTTTCAATAGGACACGTACTCTGCTTTCCAAGTGATTCAGTTGCTGTCGGATCATTTGCAGGGTCAGTTCCTCCTTTTACATTTCTTAAATCTAAAAAAGCAACTTTTTGTTTGTTAAAATGCAATTTGGTATTCAGGTTCATTTTTTTCATGTGAAATCTATTATTGTTATTTAAAATTACTAATAATCAATCATTTACAAATACACATAAACAATACTTGAACTACGTTTTTACAATAAAAATATTTTTTATACCAATTGGTATATTTTTTTAATTATCTTTGTCTTTATGACAACCAAAGCAGAAAAAACAAAAGCATATATTATTGAAACGGTCGCTCCTATTTTTAACAAAAATGGATATGCAGCAACAAGTATTGCTGATATTACCAAAGCAACTGGTTTGACAAAAGGTGCTATTTACGGCAACTTCGAAAGCAAAGAACAATTAGCTATCGCTGCTTTTAAGTTCATGGTAAAAAGTTTGATGAAGGAAATTGTCAAACATATGAACCAAAGCGATTCTCCAATTAAAAAGCTCTTATTAATCTCTGATTTTTATCGTAATTATTATATGTATGCCAATAAAATGGGCGGTTGTCCTATTTTAAATATTGGCGTGGACGCGAATAATCAAAATACATTGTTATTACAAAAAGTACGTACTATTATTCAACGTATTCAAGATCAATTGGCGACTATTATTGAAGATGGAATCGAAATTGGGGAAATTTCTACAAAAATAAATGCCATGTACACAGCCAAACGCATTGACACCATGATTCAAGGTGCTATTTTTATGACATATACAATGGATGATGATTTCTATATTAAAGATACCATGAATCAAATAGATAAAATGATTAACGAAGAATTAAGAGCATAAACTATTTTTTTAACCCAAAATATACCAAACGGTATATTGTCAAAAACAAGTTATAATGAAACAATTACCAAAAATTTTAGAAAGCAAAAGTAAAATACGATTTCAAGATTGCGATCCACTAAACCATTTAAATAATAGTAAATATTTAGATTATTTAATTAATGCCAGAGAAGATCAACTTATTGATCATTATGATGTAAATATTTTTGAAAATGCAAAAAAAACAGGTACAACTTGGGTTGTAGGTTCGCATCAAATTGCATACATACGTCCAGCATTTGTAATGGAAACCGTAACAATTGATTCACAATTACTTCAATTTAGCAACAAACAATTATTAGTAGAAATTCGCATGTGGAATGAAGAAAAAACAGTACTCAAATCTGTGATGTGGAGTTCTTTTATACATTTCAACATTTCAAAAGGAAAAGCCCATGAACATAATGAAAAGTTTATGGAATTATTTACAAATGTTATACTTCCTGTAGAAGAAACAAGTTTTAATGAACGTGTTAAAAGTTTACGTATGGCAACTGTTTCGTGATAATTATCAGGTTTGAATGAATATATTTTAAATATATTTACATCAATCAAATAACAGAAACTTAATTTTCTAAAAATCAACAAGCTAAATATTACATACCGTTTCAATTGTCTGTACTAAGAAATAATGAACGGAAAAGTGAAACTGCATAGCGAAGCTTTTAGCATGTAACTTTAAGAGCGAATTGCAAAACAATTTCCTATGTTCAGACTTGATTTTTAGCTCGTTTTTTATCAAGAAAAAATGTATCAGATTATAATTACAGTTCTATTTATGATTGATGAAAATTATTTTCTATATACTTAAAATATTTACGAAAGAAACTTGAAAAATATGAAGATTCATAAATTCATAGATCACACCTTACTCAAACCAACAGCAACAGAAAAAGATATTCAACAACTTTGTAATGAAGCCATTGAACACGATTTCTTTTCTGTATGTGTAAATAGTTGTCATGTAACGCTTGCTAAAAAATGCTTGCAAAATAATGATTCTGTTTACGTTTGTAGTGTTATTGGCTTTCCGCTTGGCGCGATGAGTACAGCTGCTAAAGTTGCCGAATTGAAACTAGCAAACGAAGATGGTGCTGACGAATTTGATATGGTTATCAATATTGGTTGGCTAACATCTGGAAAATATAATTTAGTCAAAGAAGAAATCAAACAACTCAAATTAGCTGCAGGAAACAAAGTTTTAAAAGTAATTATAGAAACTTGTTATTTAACAGATGAAGAAAAAACTAAAGCTTCAGAACTAGCTGTAGAAGCTGGCGCTGATTTTGTAAAAACCTCTACAGGTTTTGGAATTGGTGGCGCTACTTTAGCAGATATCACAATCATGAAAACTGCCGTTAATGAAAAAGCCAAGTTAAAAGCTTCTGGTGGTATTCGCGATTATGAAACTGCTAAGAAATATATAGATGCTGGTGTTTCTCGTTTGGGAACTTCTAATGGAATTGCTATTATAACTGGAACACCATCAAAAAACACATACTAATTTATGAGCATTCACATCAACGCAAAAAAGGGAGAAATTGCTCCTACTGTTTTACTTCCTGGCGATCCTATACGTGCCAAATGGATTGCGGAAACTTATTTTGATAATCCAACATTATATAATGATATTCGTGGAATGTATGGATATACAGGAACTTACAAAGGAAAACCTATTTCTGTTCAAGGTACAGGAATGGGCGCACCTTCTATTAGTATTTATGTACATGAATTGATCAATGAGTATGATGTACAAAAACTAATTAGAGTTGGCAGCGCTGGCTCCTATCAAAAAGATGTAAACATTCGTGATATTGTAGTTGCCATGTCCTCTTCTTCTAATAGTAATATGAATAATTTGCCTTTTCAGGGAGAAACCTTTGCTCCTACGGCTGATGCCGAATTATTCTTAGATGCCATTAATACAGCGAAAGAAAAGAATATTCCTGTAAAAGCTGGAAACATTTTAACAAGTGATATTTTTTATCAAGAAGATCCTGAATATTATAAAAAATGGGCTAAGTATGGTGTGTTATGTGTTGAAATGGAAACAGCTTCTTTATATACACTTGCTGCCCGATTTAATGTAAAAGCATTATCTTTATTAACTATTTCGGATAGTTTGGTCACGAATGAAACAACAACTTCAGAAGAACGTGCACAAACTTTCAAAGAAATGATTGAAATTGCACTAGCCATCAGCTAACACATAAACAACTTATTGATGAAAAAAAACATTCTATTATTATTCAGTCTTTTTCTTGTACTAAATTGCTTTGCACAAGAGGCTAAAGACTCGGAAACATCTGTGTATTATTTAATTCGCCATGCTGAAAAAGATCGTAGCGATAAAACAAACAAAAATCCAAATCTTACAGAAAAAGGACAAAATAGAGCACATAACTGGGCAAAAATGTTTCAACACATAACATTTGACGCTGTGTATTCTACAGAATACAATAGAACACAACAAACAGCAGCACCAACGGCAAAAACAAATGAATTGAAAGTTATTACATATCATCCATATAAAATTAACTTTGAAGATTTCTTAAAGGATACAAAAGGAAAAACAGTTTTAATTGTTGGACATAGTAATACGACGCCAGCTTTTACCAATAAACTACTTGGTGAGGAAAAATTTGAATCCATAGATGATAACAATAACGGAAATGTATACATTGTAACTATTACTGGAGATACAAAATCTGTTCAGTTATTGACTATTAATTAACTAGTTTCTTAAAAAAATACAAATTAAAAGCCCTCAAATTTGAGGGCTTTTGTTTTTTTAGTATGGACATTTGTTTAGCCCAGACATTCCTCCATCACAATCTCCTGTACATGCACCACCTTCTGTACAATTCCAAGCTGTTTGAAAAGGTGTACAACCATCTGTACAACCTCCAGTGAATCCAGCACCTTTAACATTCTCAATGTTTAAATTAGAAATTGATTTTTTGTTAATCTTTAATGACTTAAGATTCTTTTTTTTCATGATATAAATTTTTAGTTAAACATGAATCTAAGAACATAACATTTTAAAAAAAAAGCAACAATCATAAGTCGTATTTATTTAAATAAGACACATTTTCTTAGTGATCTAAAACTAAAAAAACGCCACTCTTTTCAAAGTGACGTTTTTCATTCCCATAACTTAAAACAACTACTAAAACTTCATTCCAATACCAAATCCTATCACCAAAGGATTAATATCTACATCTGCTCCTACAGTCGCGCCCAACGCTGTGTTAGCATTTACAGTAGCATCAGTTTGAAGTAGTATTTTTTTAACATCAAGGTTTAAAAACCAAGTGTCATTTAATGCATAATCTAATCCTGCTTGAAAGGCAAATCCAATACTGTTATCATAACTTACATCATCTGCAATTGGTCCTTCATCAGCGCCATAAAAAATAGTATAGTTCAATCCTGTTCCTATATATGGTTTGAAATCTCCTATCGGAAAATGATACTGAACAGTTAATGTCGGCGGCAATAACCAAACATCACCTAAGTTTATATTCCCTGCCGCAGTGTTGATTGCTTCAACATCATGATTTGTGGTTGCTAAAATTAATTCTGCCGCCCAATTTTCTGTAAAGAAATATGTGAAATCTAATTCTGGCACATACGATGTAGAAATAGAAACATCTCCACCAATTGCCTGAATAGAAGCGCTTTCACTTGGAGTTACAGCGATAAAACGTGCGCGAACCTGCCATTTTTTGTCTGTATCTTGTTTTACATCTTGTACATCTTCTTGTGCTGTTAGTTGAAACATTCCTAACATTAAAAAAACACCTAAAACTGCTTTTTTCATTACGTCTATATTTAAAATTATAATACAAATGTATCGCAGTATTTCTGGGAGAAAAATGACAAAAGTCATAGTATTTCAAAACAAAAAAAATCTTTTTAATTCATCATAAACACTCACTTTCTTGTCATTTCAAGAAATGTTAGTACTTTTGTCAACCGATGCAAAAAAATATCAACATACAAAATAAGAAGGCGCGCTTTCAATATGAAATCTTAGACAAGTACACGGCAGGAATTGTCTTGACCGGAACTGAGATTAAATCTATTCGAATGAGCAAAGCTTCCATTGCCGAGAGTTTCTGTGAATTTAATGAGCAAGGCGAACTTTTTGTAGTGAATATGTATATTGAAGAATATGCTTTTGGAACGCATTACAATCACCAACCGCGTAGTACACGAAAGTTGTTATTGAACAAAAAAGAATTACGAAGCTTAGAAAAAAGCATCAAAAACGCTGGATTAACGATTGTTCCGTTGCGTTTATTTTTAAATGAAAAAGGATTGGCTAAATTATCTATTGCACTTGCAAAAGGTAAAAAGATTCATGACAAGCGTGAAACGATGAAAGATCGTGATAATAAGCGTAATTTGGATCGTATCAAAAAGAACTTCCGTTAGATTCCTATTATTTAATAAGTAAATTATGTTATTTCAACATGATTTTTTAATCACACTTTTTGCGTCATCCTGAACTTGATTAAGGATCTCATTATCTTTATAACAATACTGTCATTACTGCGTAGGCAGGAATCTATTCCTAACACTGATTCACGAATTACACTTCTCGCTTTACGGAAAATCTCATTGCATATGTATAATCTTTGTTTTACATTTAGAAAAAATAAAAGGAAGTTATTATACAAGTAGTTCCTGTTATTTACCAAAATCAATATAAAAACAGGAATATATACGTTGTACGCAATTACCGAAAACCAAGAATGAACAGATTTCATAAGACAATTATATTCACAAAAGTCCCTCTTAAAAAGTACTTTCTCTATCCAAAAAAGTTCCAAATTTATCCAGCTGACTTAATCGGAATGCCAAAATCGGAACTACAAGAACATTATCCTGTTGTTTTAGAATATATTATTGAGGAACACGAGGTAATTGAACCACAAAAAGACGATGGATTAAAAGATTTACGAACGCTTACTGCTTCTACTCTATCGAAACAAGATGAAATATTAAATTTATTAACTCTATTCACAAATCATATGTTTTTTAGATATTATGATTTGACTGGAAATTGGGGAATGCCAATTTTAAAAGATAATGCAGGAGAAGAAGCTAATACTTGGGTTTCTAAATGGAGTATGACTATGTTCCATTGGCCAGAACTACCTGAACAATTGAAAATTGAAAATTTTACGGATATAGAATTAAAATATGAACCTGTAGAATTTATTCCGTTTATGGAATATTATCAAATAAATCCGAATTATGATTATTATCGTGATAAAGAAATTTCATTCCCGAACAACATCTTCCTAGGTTTAGATTCATATTATAACTTGGATAATGAAGTTAAAAATGTTTTAGACACAGCAATATCACATACTGTTTCTGCAATGGAATTAAGACAGTACAAAAAGACTTTATCTGTAATTTCTGCTTTTACCTCAATCGAAACGATGGTTAATTATGAGAATAGAGATTTCAAAGCTGAAAAATGTAATGAATGTGGTCAATTACAATATAAAGTTTCTAAAAAATATAGAGATTATCTGTTAAAGTATATTGGAGATAATCCAAACAACAAAAAGAAATTTAACGCATTGTATGGTCTTCGTTCAAAGATTGTACATACAGGAATGAAATTCAAAACGGAAAATTTGTGGACTGAACTTCCTCAAGAAGAAAAAGATGAAGAATTCATTAACCAAATGGAAGTAATTCTTTTGAGCAAAATGTCAATTACAAATTGGCTGTTGATAAATAAATAACTGCGTACAACACGGTATATAAAACATAGCTAATAAGTGCTTAATCGAAAGGTTTGTGTATATTTATAAAGTCCGCCAAATTTTTAATTTGGCTTTTAAAAAGAGAAAAATTAAAAATAAAATATAAAAATTTGTCTCTGTGTTAATCCGAAAAGTTAGTGTCTTTCTGCACGCTACGTTTCATACACAAGACCGTTGACCGTCATTGTAAAAGACACCTCACAAAAATTGACAATGGACTTAAATCCAAAAACATATGAGCCAAATACCGAACTCACAGAGTTTGTCAAACGATACTGGACATTAGATGGTGAAAAAGAAAATATACCTCTAAAAAACACAATCGTGCCTGACGGAACAGTGAAATTGATTTTTCATTATGGTGACACCTACAAACATCATTCACAAAATGGCGAAATAATAATTTTACCAAAATGCTTTCTAATTGGCCAACTAACAAAGCCCTACGTGATTGAACCCATTGGAGTAACTGGTAGTTTTGTTGTACAATTCAAACCAAATGGTTTTTTACCCTTTACATCAATTCCAATCAAAGAATTGGAAAACAAGGCGATACCATTGAACAAATTATTCGGAGAAGAAGGAGTCAAACTTGGCAATCAAATCTTAAATGCAAACTCTACATCTGAAAGAATACAAATCATCGAAAACTTTCTTTTCAAAGAATTATCTGATAAAAATAAGGTTGATGATATTGTGAAATCAACGGTTGAAACAATTTTTAGTGCTAATGGACAATTTTCAGTAAATGAATTTTCAAGTACTAATAATGTAAGTAGAAGACAATTAGCACGTAAATTTTCTGCAATTATAGGACTAAGCCCAAAACAACTCGCAAAAACAATTAGAATTCAATCAACCTTGAAAGTGTTACTGAACGAAGAAATCACAAGTCTAACCGACTTGGCATATGAGAACGAATATTTTGACCAAGCGCATTTTATAAAAGAATTCAAGGAATTCACAGGCTTGACACCAAAGGAATTTTTTGGAGACGACTTAAAAATGTCTTTGATTTTTGATAAGGAGTAGCCTTGTCCCATTTTTACAATTTTGTCATTTGAGCTGATTTTATCTTTGCATAGCAATAATGCAAAAACTTAAAATCATAAAAAAATGACGAATACAAATCCAGTTGGTTGGTTTGACCTAAACGTAGCAAACTTAGACAGAGCAAAAAAATTCTACGAAACAGTTTTCAATTTAAAGCTATCAGATGCACCTATTGAATGGGGAAAGCAATCATTTTTCCCGTTTAACCACGAAAGTTCAAATATTTCTGGTGCTTTAGTGGAAAAAACCGATTTTGTTCCAAGTAGCAATAACACAGTTGTCTATTTTGAAACCGAAGACAACATTGCAGAAGAACAAAGAATTGAAATGGCTGGTGGCAAAATGGTACAACCTAAAATGAGCATTGGTGAATTCGGTTTTATTTCGATTTTCATAGATACAGAAGGTAATACAGTAGGGCTTCATTCACGTAAATGATTTTGATTTATGGCTTATGACACAAATCTTGTTGACAGAGTTAGAGAATATCTTGCGGAAATTCCAGACATTGAAATCGAGGAAAAAAAATGTTTGCCGTATTAAACTTTATAATAAATGGAAAGACCTGCGTTTGTATAAGTGGTGAAAACTTAATGTTGCGTTTTGACCCAAGCCGACAGGAAGAACTTTCTGAAAGAGATGGTTATGAGACGATGTTCATGAAAGGTAAAGAATATAAAGGCTATTGTTACATAAATCCATTCGGATTTAAAAACAGAAATGACTTTGAATTTTATTTAAACCTATGCCTTGACTACAATAAAATGGCAAAATCATCAAAGAAAGGAAAGAAGAAGTAAAACAACGAACGGCTAACATTGTTTATAAGCAATAGCGGTTCAAGTTTGCACTTGAACCGCTATTGCGTTTATTTTAATATATTGCTTACCTAAAGTTAGTAGCTATAAATCCGTTACTGCTCATACACGACATCGTTGGGCAACAAGCTGAAAAATTTCACCGCCTAGAATTAAATTAACTATTCGGATTTTATATAAATTTCGCTCTATTTCCAATTTTTTAATTTATAGTCTTCAATTGTTTTATTAATAAAATCTTCTTTATTACTTTTTACAATTTCAAGCACTTCACCAGAATATAATTCTGGATGAAATTCTCTAAGGTGTTTATCGCTCCAAATAGATAATTCTGCTATTATTGGCATTAGGTCTATACCTTTTTCGGTTAAAGTATAAATATTTGTTTTCTTATTATCTGGCAGTTTATCTTTTGTGATAATCTTAAATTCTTCAAGCATTTTTAATCTTGAAGACAATATGTTAGTAGCAATAGATTCTTCGCTTTCAATAAAATCTTTGAAAGTTTTTTTTCCTTCAGTCAATATTTGTTTAACAATAACTAATGCCCATTTATCGCCAATAACATCAAGCGCAACAGTTATAGGGCAATTACATCTGAATTTATGATCCATTATATCTAATGTTTTATCAATTGATTGCAAAGGTACAATTTTTATTTTTTTACTTGCAAAATGAAATTAATTTTCACTTGTATAATAAAAGTGATTTACATATTTTTGCTTGCAAATTAAAAGTAATAAACAGCGTATAAAACAAGAAAAAATGAAAAATGTAATTATCACAGGAAGCAGTAACGGATTTGGATACCTTTCAGCAAAACTATTTGCAGATAACGGATACAAGGTTTATGCAACAATGAGAAATACTGAAGGTAGCAATTCTGAAAAAAAACAAGAATTAGAAAATTATTCATCTAACGTAAAAGTTGTAGATATGGATGTTGCTA
The DNA here is from genome assembly GCF_947496985.1 of uncultured Kordia sp. Taxonomy (GTDB): domain Bacteria; phylum Bacteroidota; class Bacteroidia; order Flavobacteriales; family Flavobacteriaceae; genus Kordia. The sequence goes on along the minus strand of NZ_CANMEZ010000010.1, from coordinate 74,699 downwards.
AAGATGAATCCGTTAAAAAAGCAATGGACAATATAATTAAAGAAGAAGGTACAATAGATGTGTTAATAAACAATGCAGGTATTATGCATATGGGAGTTGCAGAGGCTTTTAGTATAGAGCAAGCTAATGACTTAATGAACGTAAACTACTATGGTATTATTAGAACCTCTCAAGCAGTATTACCAGTTATGCGTAAAGCAGGAAAAGGACTAATCATTAATACAACATCTGCATATGGTAGAGTATTTGCACCTTTTGCAGCTACCTATTGTGCTTCTAAAGTTGCTGTTGAAGCTTACACTCAAAGTTTAAAATACGAATTAGCTCCTACAGGTGTAGAAACTATTTTAGTTGAACCAGGACCATTTGCAACAAACTTGGCCGGTTCATTTACTCCAGAAGCTAGAACAGAAGTGTTAGCTGAGTATTCAGAACAACAATCAATTTTGAATGGAATGATGGAAGGTGTTACTACCTTACTACAATCAGAAGATTTTCCACAGCCTAATTTAGTTGCTGAGGCTTATTTGAAGCTTGCTGAAATGCCTCAAGGTTCTAGACCAACCAGAACTACTGTAGGATTACCACTAGGAGCAGATAAGGTTAATGAATTAACACAACCAATACAAGATGGTTCCTTGCAAGCGTACAAAATGGATTATTTATTAGAAACAAAAATAAAATGAAAAATAATATAGAAGACAAAGTAGTAGTCATTACAGGAGGAAGTAGTGGATTAGGAGAAGCTACAGCTCGTTACTTGGCAGAAAAAGGGGCAAAAGTAGTATTAGGTGCTCGTAGAATAGACAAATTAGAAAAAGTTGCTTCAGAAATTAAAAAAAATGGAGGAACTGTTGAAATTTTAAGAACAGATGTTACCAGTGTTGATGATGTAAAAGCTTTGGTGAAAAAAGCCATTGCCACTTTTGGCAAAATTGATGTTATGGTTAATAATACTGGTATTATGCCTTTAGCACCATTAAGTGCTCTAAAAATTGACGAATGGGACAGTATGATTGATGTTAATATAAAAGGTGTGTTATACGGTATTGCAGCAGCTTTACCGGAATTTGAAAAACAAAAATCAGGTCACTTTATCAATTTAGCATCTGTCGCTGGATTAAAAATAAGCCCAGGCGGAGCGGTCTATAGTGGTACTAAATATGCAGTACGTGCAATAAGTGAAGGATTGAGACAAGAAGTTGGTAAGGATATTAGAACAACAATATTAACACCTGGTTTAATAGAGTCTGAACTACGATTAGGAAGTTCAGATGAGGCAACTTCACAATTTATACAGCAAGTATACAAAGATGCTATTCCTGCAATTTCAATTGCAAAAGCTGTGGCCTACGCTATTGATCAACCTGCGGATGTAGATATTAACGAACTAGTAATTCGTCCTACTATGCAAGAATTTCAAAAATTAAATAAGAATAAAATGGAAGATTATAATACTGAAATTCAATTTTCTATTGCCTCTATCTCCGAAATAAATGATGTGAAAACTCAATTAAAGAAAAAAGCCTTTGTATAACAAAATGTATTGTTCATTACTTGCTGATTTTCCTATCAGAAAATCATAACGGCTGAAAAATGATCCAGTTCTTTTTACTAACTTAGTGTTTCAGTAACGAAACTATACATGAACCGTTGTAGTGCATTAGAAAAATGGAAGAAATTATAAATAAATATCTGAATGAGATTGTTTCTCTTGAAATAAACTCAAAACCTGGCGATGTTGAAACCGAAATGTTGGACAGTAGTGCTGACAACAATAAGGAATGGAAAAACTGGCTACCAATCCAGAGCACAGTAACGGATTCAGAATTATCTGAATTGGAAAATGAAATTGGACATAGACTTCCTGATAGTTATAAGAAATTCCTGAAGATCAAACATTTTTATGAATTGTACATAGCGGAATGTTCTTTTTGCTCGCATCCAATCAATACTTGGAGAGCTAAACTAATGGAAATGATTTTTGATGGATATCCAATCGAAACCGGTCGAATTCCTTTTGCCAATTGGAGTGATTGGGGTTTACTATGTTTTGATACAACAGCCAAATGTGAAAACAATGATTACCCAATTGTTCTTTGGGACCACGAAGTTTATGATCAATTTGAATTTCAATACTCGAATTTTGAAAATATGCTTGAGGAATTAGCTATTGAACACGAAGAACAAAAAGAAGAATAACGCACTACAACACGGTCTATAAAACATAGCTAGTAAGTGCTAAACCGTTGCCTGCAAGTTAAAAATCACTTAAGCCTTTGAAAAATCATCTTTAAAGTTTGAAATAAAATCATTAACATACTTCTTTGATTTATCGGATTTACGGAAAACTAAATAATGTTTCCTTTTTAATCCACTCCTACCAATTTGTTTAAAAATCAAATCATCAGGCAATTTAAAAGATTTTAATGCCCATTTAGGCATACACATTATGCCCATATTAGCATTGACCATTTCTAAGGCGACTTCAGTAAGAGGAATAGCGGAAATCTTGAGTGGAGTAATTTTATTCGGTTTTAAAAATTGGTCATATACCGAGACCGTTTCCAAAGGAAAAGAATGAATTATCAAATGTATATTAGAAAAATCATTTGCATCTAAAAAATCTAATTTATTCAACGTATTTTCTTTATGAATAATTCCAAAAATCTCGTCTTCATAGATTTCAATGCTTGATAAAATTTCATGTTCTGGCTTTGAAGTAGTTATTGCAATATCAATGTCGTTTGACAAAATTTTTGATATTGGTTGGTGTGTTGCTTCAAGAATTAAATCAACATTAATATCGGGATATAAAAGCCCCATTTTTTGTATAAAAGCAGAAAGGCCTTGATAAAAACTGTAACATTCTGTACTTACTTTGATTGTACCAACAGAGCCAGTTCGTAACTGCTCAATATTTTGAAAACCTTTTTCTATACTTTCAAGAATTGTATTCCCTAATTTATATAGTTCAACACCTTCATCTGTAAATTCCCATTTATTTCGAGTTCTGATAAACACCTTAAATCCTAACCTTTCTTCCAGTTCTCTTAATTGGTGACTCAAAGCCGATTGCGTTAAAAACAATTTTTCAGCAGAATTAGCAATACTACCTTCTTCAGCGATTGCTTTTATGAGCCTAAAATATTTGATTTCCATAAGTGACAAAGTTAGTGATTTGTCATTATAGCTTAACTGATAAAATTTCAGCTAAAAATTAAAAAAGCTCAATTTCCAAATTTAAAATAGTTCAATACTCAAACTAATTTTGACGGAAAATAAATTTAAAAAAATATGCAAAAACAAGAAATGAACTTAACTACCGATTTACTAAGTGCTGTACAAACTTATTTCGATGCCCTTTATTATTGTGATACTGAAATGCTCAATAAAATATTTCACAAAAGTTCTAGTCTATTTGATGTCGATGAAGGAAAAGTTTTCGTTGAACCAATCGATAGTTTTAGTAAAGATGTTGGAGGAAGAGTGTCTCCTCACAGCAAAGGACAAGAACCTGAAGCAAAAATTTTATTGATTGATTGGTTATCAACTTCTTGTGCAACAGTAAAAATAAGAATTAGAGCACATAATAATGTCTTTGTAGACCATCTAGGGTTTGTTAATGGAGAGGATGGATGGCAGATAGTTTCCAAAATATGGCATTTGGAAAAAGTAATAGACTAAACTCATAACTACTGTAAATTTGATTTTTCTGAATATTTGACAAGAAAAAGCCAGCAGGTAACAAAGTATGAAAGCAATAGCAGTTTAAGTGCAAACTTGCACCGTTTTCTTATTTAATTATGCATATTACTTAAAAAAGTAGATGTTTTTTAATCCGCAACTAACCATGCACGAACACGTTACCGATAAACCACAAACTCGAATGATCAGTTATTAAAAATAACGTAAGAACAAATCCAAATATATAGTCTGTTTACAATAGTTAATCATTTTTTATTATATTTGCATAATCAAACATTGATTAGTCAAATTAATATGAATTCATTTAGAGAGCAAAGCCCAACTTATCAAATAGCATTAACAAGAATAATTATTCTCAAAGAATTTAAAAGGCATTTAAAAGAGAATGGATTAAAAATAACACCAGAACAATTAGAGTTACTCAACGTCCTGTTTGAAAAAAACAACCGTTCGATGCAAGAAATTACGACTATTACAAAGAAAGATAACTCTGCAACGACACGAATGGTAGATATTCTTGAAAAACAACTATTTGTAAAAAGAAAGCAATCTAAAACAGACCGAAGGTTAAAACTCATCTGTATTACAGAAAAAGGAACAATCGAAGTAACAAAAGCAAATAAAGTTGCAAAGATTTTTATAGACAATGCTACAAAAGATATAGCGAAAAGTGAAATAGACATATTCTTATCTGTCATTAATAAAATAAAGCAAAACATTAGTTAAGATTTTGATACACGCCAACACAAGCAATACCAATTTAATGCACTATTTTAAAACAATACTAAACTACATTATTTACTTAAATGTTGTTATTGCTACTTCGGCTGGTGTACTTATTTCAGGAATTACCAATCTGTTTGGCATCGAAAACATTATTGAATATGGTTTTTTTGGTTTTTTTGCAACATTTTGTGTGTACAACTCGCATCGATTGGTTAAAGCAAGTTTTGAAACAAAAACACCTTGGTTAAAATGGGTTAGTCGACATAAAAAACTAATTTTAAATTTAAGCGTTTTAAGTGGATTGATATCTGTTTTATACTTTATAAAACTCATCAACGAAATACGCATAACAATTATAGCTTTAATTATCGTTGCAGTCTGTATCGCATTTTTTTATGTAATTCGTTTAGGACAAAAAAATATACGAGAACTACCCTATTTAAAAATACATTCTATAGCTTTTACTTGGACAGCAATTATTGTTTTGTTTCCAATAATGAATGAAAACGTATTGAACTCACAGGTTTTATTATATTTTATTCCCGCGCACTATTTATACTTTATGGCAATTGCAATTCCTTTTGACATTAGAGATTTAAAACACGATTTGCCAACACAAAAAACAATTCCGCAAGTAATCGGTGTGAAAAACGCAAAAATATTAGCTGTAGTTTTATTAATTATTACCGCTTTACTAATCAATATTTACGCTAACTCTTATTTACCAATACCATTATTTCTTTCAGCTGTGTTAATCCAAATACTCTTAATCATATCAACTAAATTAACAAAAAAAGATTTTCATTATAATATACTTATAGACGGTTCAATAGCACTTTTAGGGGCTAGCTATTTAGGTATTACCAATTAAAATTAAACAATATGAAACAAACCTTAAACATCACAAAAGCAATTTTTATTACCTTATTATTTTTAGGAATAACATCGTGTAACAACGAGAAAAAAACTAAAACAACAACTAAAAACGAGAAAAAAATGACAAGTGAGAACAAAAAACACACAGTACTTATAAATCCATTTGAAGTGCCAGCAGGAAAATTAGAAGCTTCAATTAAATATTGGGAAGCGTGTAGAGACTTTTTAAAAACACAACCAGGTTATATATCTACAAAGTTGCATCAATCAATAAAAGACGATGCTAAATTTGAACTGATAAATGTAGCAGTTTGGGAAAGTCCGAAAGCGTTTATGGAAGCGACTAAAAAAATGATGCAACAACCCAATATCGTTCCTGTTGATGGATTAAAACCGACACCTTCACTTTATACCGTAATTAGAGAATAACAAATGTACATCTCAATGAAAAAACTAATAATGAATCTATAGAATCAAGTGAAAGAAATAGTAGAATTCTTCAAACAAATATTGCATTCAATAGAAAGTGAGACTAAAAATAACGTTTCAAATGTCAATCCTACGGAAATATTTAATGAAGGTTGGATGACGAGATTATTAGTGCATCAATCTATAAAGGAAAAAATAAAAATTGATGGACTAATTGATTTTAGTAAAGTAAAAAACTGGTCATCCGAAGGACTTATTTCAAGCCCATTTGTAAAAACTAAAAAAAATAAAGAAGGATACACACACACTGATATAGCTTTGGGTGATTTTACAATTAATTATGAAAATCGTGGAGACATTATAGTAGCTAAAAAAGCGACTACCTTTGGTATTATTGAAGCAAAAATGAAAAGTAATTTAAGTCAAAGAACTACGAACGCACTTAATTATAATCAAGCTAGTAGAAACTTAGCTTGCATTGCTGAAAATGTCAAAAATGAATCTTGTCAAACTTTTTTTACTGTTGTGGCTCCACGCAAAATGATTGATAAACATGATATCAAAAGTCAAGTAGAAAGGGATAAAATAATACATCAAATTTCAAATCGATATAAACTATCTGAATTAACAGTCGATATGGAGTTAATCAATCGAGCTAAAAAATGTAACATCAAGGTTTTATCATATGAAGATTGGATTGATTTGCTGTCAGATAAAAATAAAGGTGTAATTAATAAGTTTTACATGAACTGCTTGAAATGGAATAGAGTAAAATAATTACTACTGCTAACACCTTATAGAATTATTAACTAAGAACTTTCTTATTTACGAAAATCCTCATCTCAATAAGTTCAAGAGCCACAAGAGTTTTCTATTCCGTTTGGATTTACTAAATTAGTTGTTTAAGCACAGAACGAAATCATACATTGAGCCTTCATAAACAACAAAATGAAAACTTTAATAGAAACAGATAGATTAGTGCTAAAGGAAATTACCTTAGATGATAAAGAAGACATGTTTCAATTGTATTCTAATCCTGATGTACACAAGTATACAGGCGAACCGCTGATTGCATCTATGCAAGAAATGGAACGTGCAATACAGATAAGAATTGATAACTATAAGAAGTATGGTTATGGAAGATGGGCTACCTTTTTTAAAAATGAAATGCAGTTTATTGGTTGGGCTGGTTTAGCATATCTACCAGAATTTAATGAAATTGATCTTGGTTATAGGTTTTTCCCTAAATATTGGGGAATGGGTTTTGCTACAGAAGCATCTCAAGCAATTTTGACATACGGATTTGATGAACTCAAATTAGAACGAATCATAGCAATTGCTATGAAGAATAATAAAGCTTCTATAAGAGTGATGGAAAAAGTTGGAATGGAATTCGATAAGTTCGCACCTTATGAACCTGATGGTGAAGATGTTGTTTGGTATTGGTGCGATAAAAAACTTATTACAAACAATAAACTTTATTAAAACACACGTTAACATACATCAAATTGAGCACGAACAAAATTTTCTGAACGTACTCAACTTTAGATATATTCCTATTTTCTACGCTATTGCTTCTTCTGATGTTGTATGTTTAGAACTTGAAAGTTCTTGTACTTCTTTTTGATAATCTACAATGCGCCCAACAAACCAGATAAATGGTTCTATTTGTCCATTTAAAACACAGGTTCCTTTACAAATACTATCCAATAATCCTTGAATATTAAACGTTTGCAATGCTGAAACCGCTACTTTATCCATCAATAGCAAAGAACAATAGGAAACATCAAAATTATCTTGAAAACTTAAAGTAACTTCTTTGTCTTTTATTAAAAATGAAATTGGATGAGTAGCGTCTTTAATATGAATAGAAATTCCCAAATTTGGAACTGGCGCTGAACTTTCAGCTAATACTTTTTTCATATAGTTAATAAACATATGTGTCCAATTTTCAAGATCAGCATTCGTTATATCTGTATCATATACTTCATTGGACAACATCATTACTTCTGAATCTACTTGTTGCTCAGCTGCTATTAATGCTGCTAATGTTTTATCAACATCGTCTTTTGTATGTGCTGCCGAACATATAAACCGCAAACGTCCTTTACCACTTTCGACAATTGGATAGGTTACCGCAGAAGTTTGTACACCGCGTTTGTACATATGCTGCACTATGGCATACAGTTTATCTTTATCACTAAAATGCGGTGTTACGATGGGTCCATCACCTGTACCTAAATCATATCCTGCATCTTCAAATTGCTTACGCATATAGCGTGTTGTTTCCCAAAGTCGCCCACGCAATGCATCATCTGAACGCAAACGTCGTAATGACGTCAGCGCTGCAGCCATATCAGCCGGACTTACAGAAGCTTGAAATATATACGCTCTCGAAGAGGATTTTAAGAGATCAACATGTTCCTGACTTGCCGCCACAACGCCACCAAGGCTTCCTAATGCTTTACTCAAGGTTGTCATGATAAAATCTACTTCTTCCGTAACGCCTTGATCTGCACAAATTCCGGCACCACCTTTTCCATAAAAACCAAAAGAATGTGCTTCATCTACCAATACAAGTGCATCGTATTTTTTTGCTGTTCTAACAATTTTAGCAACTGGCGCAGCACCTTCTCCCATGCTATATACACCTTCTAAAACAACTAAAATACTACGGTACGGAGATATTTCTGATTTTAAAACGGCTTCTAAATCTTCTACATTATTATGTTGAAATGTTCTAATTGTTGCGCCACATAAGCGAGCTCCATCTACAATAGAAGCATGACACAATTGATCAATTACAACTACATCATTTCTACCTAAAAGCCCTGCTACAGCTCCTACATTGGCTGTATATCCTGTTGGGAATAAACAAGCACTAGGTTTTCCAACTAAATCAGCAAACTCAGTTTCAAATTCTAAATGTTGATTCGTCATACCAGATGCTGCTGCAGAAGTTCCCATTCCTGTTCCAAAACGATTTAACGCCTTTGAAGCTTCTGCCATCACTTCTTTATCGCGATTTAAACCAAGATACAAATTGGTTGTCCAAATAATTGCTTCTTGTTCCTCATCATTATACGCATCACCAACAATTCCTCTGGTTGCACTTCCTGTTTTTAATACTTTACTATATGGATTTCTACGATTATCATTTACCATACGCATTACTTCTTGCACAAGCTTACTTTTATCCGTTACATTCCATGCCATAGCTTTTGCTGCTTGAAACGTAGGATGACTTGATTGTATATGCGATTGGAAATTAGCCAATGAATTCGTAGTAATAGTAGATAGTGTATGTGTTGAATTAGTTACATTTCCACTTTCTATATGTACGATATAATTTGCCAAACTATTTGGCGTTGGATATTCAAAAATGGTTGGTGCAGTTATCTTTTTACCTACTAATTTAGAAAGTCTACTGCTAAATTCTAATGTGGTTAATGAATCTAATCCAAGTGCGTTAAATGATTCGTCTGGCGAGATCTGTTTTGGATCACCAAGATTTAGAATCGTCGTAATTTCTTTTAAAATTGTAGTTCTAATTACTGTTTCTAATTCATTGTTAGAATCTGCTAAAATTTGTTGAAGATCGTCAGTTTCACTTTGTGAAACTTGTATTTTCTCCATTTGCATTAATTTCTTTCGATCGAGCTTGTCATTTGGTAATAATGGTAATGCTTCTAAATATTTTACAACTTGTGGAACCATATATCTTGGCAATCGTTCTGATAGGTACGATTTAATATTTTCTGTAGAAATTGATTCATTTTTCTTTACAACATATACTACCAACATTTTTTGACCTATTCCACCTTCTACAGCCGCCGCCGCTACAGCACTTATGCCTTCCATAGATTCTAATGTGGATTCTATTTCTTCGAGTTCTATTCGGAAACCTCGTATTTTTACTTGTTGGTCTACTCTACCTAGAAATTCAATTTCTCCATTTTCTGCCCAACGACATAAATCACCTGTTTTATACAATCGATGATCAGTAATTAAATCTGTAGGAGTTATTTCTATAAAACGTTCCTTTGTTTTTTCTTCATCATATAAATAACCACGCGCTAATTTTGTTCCTGCCAAATGTAATTCTCCTGCATCACCGTTAGAAACAGGTTGTAAATGATCATCTAAAATATATGCGCGTGAATCTGGAACCGATTTCCCAATTGTAATCACTTTTGCGTCACGCGGAACTTCTGAAATGGTAGAATATACGGTATCTTCCGTAGGTCCGTACGCATTTAAAACTCTAGAAATGGACGCATGTGCATATACTTGTTCCACTAAAGATCTTTTTAAAGCTTCTCCTCCAAAGATTAAGCATTTAATATTTTCTGGCAATTTTTCAGTGGAAAGCAATGCTTGTACTGATGATGGAACCATTACAAATGTTCTGACTTGGTCTAAGGCTGGAATTTGAGTCAATTCTAAAGCATTTTTTACCAAAATTATTTTCCCACCTAACGACAATGTTCCCATGATTTCCATCACAGATGTATCAAAACAAACTGAAGCAGCCGCTAACATTCCGTTTAATTCTTCATCGCTAAATAGATTACGCACAGATTGTCGCATAGCTACCACACTTTTATGCTCTACGGCAACTCCTTTTGGTTTTCCTGTTGATCCAGAAGTATAGATTACATATGCCAAATCGTACTCAGAAGGTCGTACAACAGTATCGGTATGATTTCCTATTTTTTGAATCCACACTAACTCACGAACTTCATTGCATAAATTTGCAGTGATATCAGTATCTACAATAGCTGCTTCCGCTTTGGAATGCGCCAACATATATTTGATACGATCTTTTGGATATGCAGGATCTAGCGGCACATACGCACAACCTGCTTGCATTACACCAATCAGCGTAGCAACTAATTCCCAAGTACGATTCATACAAATACCAACTAAGGCTCCTGGTTTTACTCCTCTATTTTTAAGTTCGCCAGCAACTTCACTCACTTTTTTCATCAAACGTTGATATTCAATGTTGGTTTCGCCGTCAACAATTGCTATTCGTTCAGGATGTGCTAGCATCTGTTCTTTAATCAATCCACAAATTGTAATTGCAGGATTGTCTTCCATGCTTTGAATTAATTTGTCCATTTCATTTTTCTTTTATTAGTTATTATTAAGTTAATCTTCTAAAAGTCAAAATGGATTATAGGGAAGTCCAAAAAATATTTTTATTCTATAACGATCGTTCTATTTTTAAAATTACACAATAATATTTGTAGGTATTATGAGTAAAATAACTATTAATTAAAAATTCAGTTTCTATCTTTCGTTTTCTTTGTATGCCTAAAGAAAATGAAACAAAAAAATCACCATCGTTGTTCTTTAAAAACGTATGTCTCTAAAAGTAATTATTCATGCAATATCGTTTGTGAATAAAGCTATGATTTAATTACTCAAATTCAAAATAAGAAGAGGATATTTTAATACTTGATAAAAGTCTCTCAAGTATTCAATAGATATCTGGAAATTATTGAGTAGGTTTTTAATTTTTATTCTCCAACATAGGAACAAAACGAAATTCGCCAAATTCTTTTTTTGTGAATTCTTTTTCAGAAGTTCGCACAAACAAGGTCATAATCTGTGATTTATCACCTACAGGAATTACAAGCTTTCCGCCTATTTTTAATTGTGCTAATAAAGGCTTTGGTACAAATGGCGCACCAGCAGTTACTACAATTCCGTCAAATGGAGCTTCTTCAGGCAATCCTTTGTAACCATCTCCAAAAATGAGACGTTTAGGTCTGTATCCTAATTTTGGTAAAAATAAACTCGTACGTTTGAATAATTCTTTTTGACGTTCAATACTATATACTTTTGCGCCAAGTTCGAGCAACATTGCTGTTTGATAACCGCTTCCAGTACCGATTTCAAGAATTTTAGCACCTTTTGTCAACTCCAACAATTGTGTTTGAAAAGCTACTGTGAAAGGCTGTGAAATGGTTTGATCCGCTCCAATAGGAAACGCTTTATCTTGATACGCATGCGCTTCAAAACTGGAATCCATAAACAAATGACGTGGAATATTTCGAATTCCTTCTAACACATTACTATTTGTAATTCCTTTACCAGCAACAACTTGTGCTAACTGATTTCGCATTCCTTTATGTTTAAACGTATCCTTCATACAATCGCAAAAATAAACGTATTTTTCATCTAACAATAGAAATAAATCATTAAAAATCCAAGTTACTGAGTACGAAGCGGTTCATTAATTTTACAATACAGGAATGAATTAATGTAACAATATGTGGATTTGTAACAGGCTTAAATAAATAGAGAACAGAGAAAAATCAACAGTTTTTGTAAACATTCAAATTTAAATCATTTAATTCTTTAATAAATGTTACGTATCTCTAGAAGGTTTTCGAAAAATAAATTATTTTTGTTGAAAACACTTTTTTTATGCTAAAAGCTGGAGTTTTAGGTGCTGGACACTTAGGAAAAATTCATCTTCGATTATTACAACAATCTTCACAATACGAACTTATTGGTTTTTATGACGCAAATCCTGAATATGCTCAAAAGATATCGGAAGAATTTGGTTATACTTATTTTGATTCAATTGACGCATTAATTGATGCCGTAGATGTTGTTGATATAGTAACTCCAACTCTTTCACATCATGAATGTGCTAAAAAAGCAATCACAAAAGGGAAACATGTTTTTATTGAAAAACCAATTACAAATACTGTCGCTGAAGCTGAAGAATTAATTGCCTTAGCAAAAGAATTTAATGTAAAAGGACAAGTAGGACATGTAGAACGTTTCAATCCTGCATTTACATCAGTGAAAGACAAAATCAATTCGCCAATGTTTATTGAAACACATCGTTTGGCAGAGTTCAATCCGCGCGGAACAGATGTTCCTGTGGTGTTAGATTTAATGATTCATGATATCGACGCTATTTTAAGTGTTGTCAATTCTAAAGTGAAGCAAATTAACGCAAGTGGTGTTTCTGTTATTAGTAATTCGCCAGACATTGCGAATGCTCGTTTGGAATTTGAAAATGGTTGTGTTGCCAATCTGACTTCAAGTCGTATTTCTATGAAAAATATGCGTAAAAGTCGTTTCTTTCAGCGTGATGCTTACATTGCTGTAGATTTCTTAGAGAAGAAAGTTGAAGTTGTTAAGATGAAAGATGCTCCAAAAGAAACAGATGAGTTTGCATTGATTCTTCAAAATGCAGAAGGCGTTAAAAAGCAAATCTATTTTGAGAATCCAGAAATTGACGAAAACAATGCCATTCTAGATGAGTTGGAAACGTTTGCTGATGCTATCAATAATGATTCTACACCAATTGTTTCGCTAGAACAAGGAACAGAAGCATTGCGTATCGCGATTCAAATTATTGAAAAATTTAATAAATAAACAACATTCGTATTTTATCAAATATATTGAATGCTATTTTTTTGCAATCACGATAACGTTTTCGTTTATTCAAGATTCTTTTAATAGCATACAAAACTAAAATTACTGACTAAATAAATTTAATATTATGAAAAATATAGCTGTTATCGGAGCAGGAACAATGGGCAATGGAATTGCTCATACATTTGCTCAATTTGGCTTTAAAGTTCAACTGATAGATATCTCTCAAGCTTCTTTAGATAAAGGAATGGCAACAATCACGAAAAACTTAGATCGTATGGTTGCAAAAGAGCGAATTTCTGAAGAAGATAAACAAAATACATTAAATAATATTACAACATACACTTCTATTAAAGAAGGTGTGGAATATGCTGGTTTGGTCGTAGAAGCGGCTACAGAAAATGTAGATTTGAAGTTAAAAATATTTAAAGATTTAGATGCATTATGTCCAGAAGATACCATTTTGGCAACAAATACATCTTCTATCTCTATTACACAAATTGCAGCCGTAACTTCACGCCCAGAAATGGTAATAGGAATGCACTTTATGAATCCTGTTCCAATTATGAAATTGGTTGAAATCATTCGTGGATATAATACTTCGGATGAAGTTACTAATACTATTATGGAACTTTCAAAACAATTAAAGAAAGTACCAACAGAAGTAAACGATTACCCAGGATTTGTTGCCAATAGAATTTTAATGCCAATGATTAATGAATCTATTGAAACATTATATAATGGCGTTGCTGGAGTTCAAGAAATTGATACGGTTATGAAATTAGGAATGGCACATCCTATGGGACCTTTACAATTAGCTGATTTTATTGGATTAGACGTTTGTTTATCTATTTTAAATGTAATGTATGAAGGATTCAAAAACCCAAAATATGCACCGTGTCCATTGTTAGTGAATATGGTAATGGCTGGAAAATTAGGTGCAAAATCTGGTGAAGGATTTTATGATTATTCTGAAAGTAGAAAAGCAGAGACTGTAGCAAAAATGTTTCGCTAATGATCGATACAAAAACGTATCAACTCACTCAAAAACAATATACACATGTTGTTTTCAATACTTTGCGTAAAAATGTATTGAAATTAATTCCTTTTGTATTGATTTGGGGCTTGTTATTAGGTTGGTATGTTGGATATTTCTTGACGCTTTATGCAGTTTTAGCAATGTTTTTATTGAGTGTTGCCATATTGGTATTTCTTTCTATGAAAAATTTAAAACCCTTTTTTACAGAAACACATATACAATTTGATGCCGAGTTTATCTATTTTTCTAAAAATAATAACACTTCAAAATGGTACTTTGAGAGACTTAAAAAAGTTGTTGCAGAAAAAAAGTATTGGTTAGTATATAATACAAATACAGACTATATATATGTGCCGAAAAATATTTTCTTGACTGAAAAAGATCAGCTTGCATTCAAATCGTATTTAAAAGTTTGAAACAACTTATTCCTATAGCATGCTTATGTTTTCTTAGCTGTCAACAAATAGCTAACAACAAAAACACGCCTACTTCTGAACAAAGACAACAAAAGACAAACGTACCCAAAAATTCGTTTGTCTTTTTTGATTCACTATTTACCAATCAACCAACATATATTGCTTCTGGCTTCGATTTCCCTATAGGAAAACCCAATGCAAACGGTTATTACAATGCGCAGAAATTTACTGTAAATGATCATTTAGGCGATGACTGGAATGGAAAAGGTGGTGGCAATACCGATTTAGGCGATCCAATCTATTCCATCGGAAACGGATATGTCAATTTTGCAGAAGATATTGAAGGTGGTTGGGGAAATGTGATCAGAATTATCCACAAATACAAAGGAAATTATTACGAATCCTTATATGCGCATTGTGATACAATTTCCGTAAAAAACGGTAGCTTTGTCACTAAAGGAACGCAAATAGGCACTATTGGAAATGCACATGGTACGTACTATGCTCATTTACACTTAGAAATTCGTGATAGTATTCTCATGGATATCGGTGGCGGATATAGTAAAAATACAACAGGATATTTAGATCCTACCAAATTTATAAACTCAAACAGAAACTAACGTGGCAATTATAAAACCATTCAAAGCGGTTCGTCCAACAAGAGACAAAGTAAGTTTAGTAGCTTCACGCTCGTATCAAAGTTATACACAAAATCAACGAGAAGCTCGCTTAAATTACAATCCGTTTTCATTTTTACATATTGTCAATCCTGGCTATAAATATCATAAAGAAATCTCTGGAAAGGAACGTTACAGATTGGTTCGAAATAGATATTTAGAATTTAAAGAAGATGATATTTTTAAGCAAGATGAAACGCCTTGTTATTATATTTATAGAATTGTGAATCGCGAAAAGCAAACCTTTACAGGAATTGTTGCCGCAGCGAGTAGCGAAGATTATAAGAATAACATCATCAAAAAACATGAAGATACTATTGAATACAGAGAACAAGTTTTTAAAGAATACTTAAAAACTGTCGGATTTAACGCAGAACCTGTACTTCTCACCTATCCTGATTCTGAAGCAATTAACAATATTTTACAAAAATATACGCAAACACGTTCTGAATACGAATTCACAACAACCTATAGAGATACACATTATCTTTGGAAAGTTGAAAAAACAGAAGATATTGTAGCAATTCAAACAGAATTTGAGCGTATGGACGAAATTTATATTGCAGACGGACATCATCGATCAGCTTCTTCATGTTTACTAGGAGAAGATTTGAAAAATTCTAATCCAGAACATACTGGAAACGAAGCGTATAATTCGTTTATGAGTTATTTAATTCCTGAATCCGAATTGCGCATTTATGAATTTAATCGATTGGTGAAAGATTTAAATGGATTGACGAAAGAGCAATTCTTATTAAAACTCGATCAAATTTTTAGAATTGAAAATCGTGGTGTAGAATTATACAAACCTTCAAAAAAACATCATTTTAGCATGTATTTAGATGGTGAATTCTATTCGTTATACTTACGTAAGACTAATTATGAATTTACAGATTCGCTAAGTAAACTCGACACACATATTCTATACATAACCATTCTGAAACCAATTTTAGGAATTACCGATTTGCGCAACGATCAACGCATTGACTATGGATATGACAAGCACAATGTTATTGAAATGAAAAACCTAATTGATCAAAAAGAGTTTGCTGTTGGCTTTGGTTTAGTTCCTGTAAATGTTGATGAAATGAAACGTATTGCTGACGAAGGATTAACCATGCCACCAAAGAGTACGTATATAGAACCAAAATTACGAAGTGGCGTTACAATTTATGAGTTTTAATTTTGACTGCACTCAATTATTATAATCTATTAAAAACAGTAAACTTACAGAATGTCAATAAAATCAAAAATACAGGAATTACATAGTAGCCTACCTAAAAACGTTACCTTAGTTGCTGTTTCCAAAACCAAGCCTGTAGCAGATTTACTAGAAGCGTATGATGCTGGACAACGTGTTTTCGGAGAAAATAAAATTCAAGAAATGGCTGAAAAATGGGCTGTGTTGCCTAAAGATATTTCTTGGCATATGATTGGTCATGTACAACGTAATAAAGTAAAATACATGGCCGAGTTTGTAGATTTAATTCATGGGGTTGATAGCTTGAAATTATTAAAAGAAATTGACAAACAAGCAAAAAAACACAATCGAACTATCAATTGCTTGCTCCAAATTAAAATTGCCGAAGAAGACTCAAAATTTGGCATGAATACCACTGATGCTATAGATTTACTCGCTTCCGCAGAATTTACTCAGTTAGAAAACATCCAAGTTGTTGGTGTTATGGGGATGGCAACTTTTACAGAAAACACAGCACAAGTTCAACAAGAATTTAAAAACTTAAAAATTACTTTTGATCAATTACAAGAAAAGCATACTACACTGAAAATCATATCAATGGGAATGAGTAGCGATTACGAATTGGCAATAAAAAAAGGAAGTACGATGGTCAGAATAGGAAGTAGCATTTTTGGTGCTCGAAATTATACGCCAGCAATCTAAGTAAATTCTTAAGATATCTTTATATTTATACCCTAAACTTAAAACGAAAACGCATAGCTTGTACGCAATAGTAGACATAGAAACCACTGGTGGAAAATATAATGAAGAAGGAGTTACAGAAATTGCGATCTATAAATTTGATGGTCATGAAGTTGTAGATCAGTTTATAAGTTTAGTGAATCCAGAACGTGAAATTCAACCTTTTGTGGTGAATTTGACAGGAATTAACAGTAAAATGCTTCGCGATGCACCAAAGTTTTATGAAGTTGCTAAGCGTATTGTAGAAATTACAGAAGGTTGCATCTTAGTTGCACACAATGCTAGTTTTGATTCACGCATATTACAATTAGAATTCAAACGCTTAGGGTTTGCTTATAAACGTAAAACTTTGTGTACTGTAGAATTATCTAAAAAGTTAATTCCAAACATGGAATCGTACAAACTTGGAAAACTCGTGCGTGCATTAGGAATTCCAATGAGTGACAGACATAGAGCTTCGGGCGACGCTTTGGCAACTGTAAAACTATTTAAATTACTACTTGATAAAGATTCTGATAAAACGATCATTCAACAAGCTGTAAAAACAGAAATTCGAAAAAAAGTAGCTACACGTCTGCTTGATATTGTTGAAAGTTTACCTTCCGTAACTGGCGTATATTATATGCACAATAGTAAAGGTGACATTATTTACATTGGAAAAAGTAAAAATATCAAAAAACGCGTTAATCAGCACTTTACAGGAACGAATAACAAATCTAAAAAGATTCAAAAACAAGTTGCTACAGTAACTTTTGAACGTACTGGAAGTGAACTAGTTGCACTTTTAAAAGAAAGTGAAGAAATAAAGCGCAAAAAACCTATTTATAACAGAGCACAACGCAAAACTATTTTTCAATATGCAATGGCTTCGTACAAAGATAAAAACGGCTATATTGGTTTAAAGATTGAAAAAGCAGACGGACGTAAAAAACATATTACAACGTTTACCAACATGTCACAAGCTAAGCATGTGATGTTTAAATTGACAGAGGAGTTTCGTTTGTGTCAAAAAATAAATGAATTATACACTTCACAGTCGCACTGTTTTCAATATACAATTAAAGAATGTGACGGTGCATGTATTGTAGAAGAAGATGTAGCAAACTACAACAAACGTGTACAAGAAGCGATTACAAAATATAGCTATCAAAATCAAAATATGTTGATTATTGATAAAGGTCGCGCACATGACGAACGTAGCGCTATTCTTATTCAGGATGGTGTTTACAAAGGTTATGGTTTTTATAACTTAAATTACCAAATAACCAACATTGATGTTTTACAATCAATTATTACTCCAATGCAAAACAACAGAGATGTACAACATATTATTCAAAGTCATCTTCGTAGAAAAAATAGATTTAAAATTATTCCTTTACAGTAAATTATGAAATTATATTGCTTGCTTTTTGCTTTCCTAATCACGTATGTGTGTGCTGGACAAGACTTATTGAGTAAAAAATTTGGAACCGTTTCCAAAAAAGAAATAAACATGCGTACGTATGAAAAAGATACCACAGCGCATGCAGTTGTTTTGGAAGAATATGGAGATGTTTATTTTGACTTGGTGAAAGACCGAATCGTTTTGATTAAACAATATTATACCAAAATTAAAGTTTTAGATAAACAAGGTCAGAAGTATGCAAACATTGAAATTCCTTACTATCACAATCGAAAATCTAAAGAAAAGATAAAAGATATAAAAGCGGTAACTCACAACGCTGAAGGTACAGAAAGACTTGCAGATACTCAAATATTCACAATAGATCATACAGAAAATTGGTCTGAAAAACGCTTTACATTTTCAAATGTAAAACCGGGAAGTGTTTTAGAATATCAATATACCTTAGAAACCCCATTTGTCTACAATTTTGAAGGTTGGGATTTTCAATCAGATATTCCAAAAATATATAGTGAATTTAGTGCTAAAATACCTGGTAATTATCGCTACAACAGATCGTTAAAAGGATTTTTAAAATTAGCTATCAACAAATCAAATGTAAAAAAACGATGTTTTTATGTTCCTGGTCTTGTTGATAGAGCTGATTGTGAAGTGTTTAAGTATGCAATGAGAGACATTCCTGCGTTTAAAGAAGAAGCCTATATGCTTTCCAAAAATAATTACATGTCAAAAATAGCTTTTGAAATGTCTGAATATTATCGTTTTGATGGAGGAAAAGATGTATATACAAAAACGTGGAAAGCTGTTGACAAAGAAATGCGAACTGATAAAGATATTGGTGCGCAGGTAAAGCGTAAAAATTTCTTTAAGAATCAACTTTCAGATGAAATTTTAAAGGAACAATCAACCTTACAACGTGCAAAAAAAGTATTTGAATTCATTAGGGAACATTATACTTGGAATGGCGAATATGGTATTTTTAATAATGCAAATGTGCGACAGGCATTTCAAAACAAAACGGGAAATGTTGCAGAAGTCAACTTATCGTTAGTGAATAGTTTACTTGCTGCAAACATCAAAGCAGAAACCGTAATGCTATCTACCCGATCAAGAGGATTGCCTACACAAATTCATCCCGTAATGTCTGAATTTAATTATTTGGTAGCAAAAGTTACTATCGGACAAGAAGTATTTTTATTAGATGCTACTGATAAGTTGCTTTCTTTTGGACTGACGCAAGTACGTGCTTTGAATTATATAGGAAGAGCTATGGATTTTAAAAAACCTAGCTATTGGCATACCATTAATCCGTTTGCAGAAAACCGTCAAAATACATTAATTAATATTTCTGTAGATGAAGAAGGAAATGCAAAAGGTAAGATTTCGCAAGTAAACTCAGGATATTTAGCTTATGAAAAACGTAAAGAATTAGCTAATACTGATGAAGACAGTTATTTGGATGGTATTGAAAAACAAATTCCTTTTGTAGAGATTGATGATTATAAAATTGAAGCTCGTAATGATATTAGAAAACCAACAAAAGAATTTTTCTTTTTAGCGTTTAATGATAATTTTTCAAGCAAAAACACTTTTTTAGATCCGTTCTTTTTCAAACTATTTCCATCAAATCCTTTTCGATTAGAAGAACGAAAATATCCAGTAGACTTTGCCTATTCACGTATCTATACAATGCGTTTTATAATGTCAATTCCTGATTCATATGAGTATGTAAATATTCCCGAAAACAAAACGTTCAAATTAGCGGAAACTAAAGCTATTTGTGGAATGAAAACGATTGTTCAAAATGGACAATTAAATATGACTTATAAATTAGTGATTAATGATTTCCATTTTACAGCAGAGGAATATCAAGAATTGAAAACATTTTTCAGCAATTTAGCTACGTTAGAAAGTAATACTCGATTGACTATTAAAAAGAAAAACTAAACGCTCTTATTTAATAAGATTTGTTTCACATAGAACTTTGAGCATTGTGTAAAAGATTGCTCTAAATTGAGTTTCACTAAAATAAATAGTAAATTGCAGCTATGGCAAAAAATTGGAAAGCAAAACTTCACGAAATTATTTACGAAGCTGATACACCTGCAGGTAAATTTTTTGATGTTGTTTTATTAATACTGATTCTGGCTAGTATTTTACTAGTTATGCTTGAAAGTGTAGAAGACTTTAGATTAGCTCATGGAGAATTTCTAAATATTTCTGAATGGATCATTACTGTTTTGTTTACCATTGAATATTTTGCCCGAATTATTTCCATAAAAAAACCAACACAATATATTTTTAGCTTTTATGGTATAATAGATTTACTTTCCACTATTCCTAAGTATTTATCTTTATTTATCTTTGGTTCACAATCATTAATTGCATTGCGAGCACTACGTTTGATGCGTGTTTTCCGTATTTTAAAACTGGCGCGTTTCATTGGAGAATCAAACAATATTTTGCGTGCTCTAAAAGCGAGTAGAATTAAAATAGGTGTTTTTATTATGTTTATTTTAATTCTTTGCACAATTTTAGGCTCTGTAATGTATTTAGTAGAAAGCGGTGAAGATAGTGGCTTTACAAGTATTCCTAGAAGTATTTATTGGGCAATTGTAACTTTAACCACTGTTGGGTATGGAGATATAGCTCCGTTAACAGCTTTAGGACAATTTATTGCTTCCATTATTATGATTATGGGATATGGAATTATTGCCGTTCCTACGGGAATTGTTACTGCCGAGTTAGCTACCATGGATAAAGATGACATCCATTTAAACACACAATCGTGTCCAAATTGTGCTGCTGAAGGACATAGAAATGGTGCTGATTTTTGCTTTGATTGTGGTGAGAGTTTGAATCCTAAAGAAACTGATTAAATCTACACATGTCTAACTATCTTATTTCTATCGTTGGCCCTACAGCCATTGGAAAAACAGCTTTGAGTATTCAGCTTGCACAACATTTCGGCACAGAGATTATTTCGTGCGATTCACGTCAGTTTTTTAAAGAAATGGCAATCGGAACTGCTGTTCCTTCCCAAGAAGAACAAAACGCAGCAAATCATCATTTTATTCAACATATTAGCATTTTTGATGAATATAATGTTGGACAGTTTGAAAAAGATGCTATTGCAAAACTTGATGAATTGTTTCAAAGACACAATATTGTAGTTATGGTTGGTGGCAGCGGTTTGTATGTAGATGCAGTTTTAAAGGGTTTGGATGATTTTCCAAAGGTAGATCCACAAATTAGAGAAGATTTAAACCAACAATTAACCACAAAAGGAATCACTTCACTTCAACAACAATTACAAGAGCTTGATCCTGTGTATTATAAAAAAGTTGCCAAAGAAAACCCACATCGCTTGATTCGTGCATTGGAAATTTGTATTGGAAGTGGAAAACCATATTCTAGTTTTTTGAAAGCAGAAATGACACAGCGTAACTTTACTTCGATTAAAGTTGGACTCACTGCAGATAGAGAAATTATATACGATCGTATTAACAGACGTGTTGATATTATGATGAACGAAGGTTTGCTTAAAGAAGCAAAAGCATTGTACAAACATAAAAGCTTAAATGCATTGCAAACTGTAGGCTATCGTGAATTATTCAGTTATTTCGACGGAGATTTCACTTTAGATTTTGCTATTAGTGAAATTAAGAAAAATACACGCCGATTTGCCAAACGACAAGGAACTTGGTTTCGCAGAGATACAAATACAAGTTGGTTTGATTATCAAGAAGAAGTTTCTAATATCATTGATCAAATCAATATTTTAATGTAATAACTCTTTGAATACTGAATACTGAATACTGAATACTGAATACTGAATACTGAATACTGAATACTGAATACTGAAAAATATGAAATCCGAAATAAAAAAATTAGTTACAAGCTTAGAATTATTACCACATCCTGAAGGCGGCTTTTACAAAGAAGTATACAGAAGTGCATCTGTAATTCCTAAAGATGCATTAGCAGCTGATTTTTCGGGCGATCGAAATTATTGCACAAGCATTTATTTTTTATTGACTTCAGAGAATTTTTCTGCGTTTCATAGAATTAAGCAAGATGAAATTTGGCATTTTTATGGAGGAAGTTCATTATCTGTACATGTAATAGATGAAGACGGAGTGTACACAGAACATAAAGTTGGAATGAATTTTAGTAATGGTGAAAAACCGCAACTTGTTGTTCCTGCAGGTTGTTGGTTCGCGTCAAGCGTATCTAAAAAAGATTCGTATGCTTTTGTAGGATGTACTGTAGCGCCAGGATTTGATTTTGATGATTTTGAATTGGCAACACGCACAGCGCTAACAGCTGTATATCCTTCTCATAAAAGTATTATCTATAGACTTACTAGGCAATAACTGAAAAAGTCGACATTCGGGGTAGTCGACTATTTTTTTCATTTGGTTTGTGGGGAAACTAAGCGTGTAGATCTCTACTACTCCGCTTTGTTTTTAACAACCAATCTAAATCCTTCTCCGTGAATATTTAGAATTTCTACGTCTTCATCTCTTTTCAGATACTTTCGTAGTTTCGCAATATACACATCCATTGATCTTGATGTGAAGTAGTTATCATCTCTCCAAATTTTCGTTAACGCCAGTTCTCTAGGCATTAAATCATTTTCATGTAAAGCTAACAAACGTAATAATTCGTTTTCTTTTGGCGATAATTTGGTCGGTTCTTCTTGATCAAATGTTAAGAATCTTAATTTAGAGTTTAAGCTAAATCTTCCAATTACGAATTCGAATTGTTTGCTATCAGCAACAGAATCAGATGTTTTACGTTGCATTATTGCTTTGATTTTCATCAATAATACTTCTGAATCGAAAGGTTTGTTTAAGTAGTCGTCAGCGCCTACTTTGTATCCTTTCATTACATCTTCTTTTAATGCTTTGGCTGTGAGGAAAATGATTGGAACTTCTGTATTTTTCTCACGAATTTCTTTCGCAAGTGTAAAACCATCCTTGTACGGCATCATAACGTCAAGTATGCAAAGGTCGTAATTGTCTTTTTTGAATTTTTCAAATCCTTCCATTCCGTTCTTTGCATGAACAACGTCATAATCGTTCATTGATAGATAGTCTTTTAATACTGTTCCAAAATTCGGATCATCTTCTACTAATAAAATTTTTTTGTTTTGAATCTCCATGTGGTTACGATATTAAGGGTAATTTGATAATGAAGGTACTTCCTTTGCCTTTTTCACTTTCAACGAATACTTCACCTTGATGGTCGTCTACGATTCGTTTTACGTAAGCTAAGCCAAGTCCATGTCCTTTTACATTATGGATATCACCTGTATGTTCTCTATAAAATTTTTCAAATATTCTTTTCTGTACTGATTTGGACATTCCCTGTCCTTGGTCTTGAACCTTTATTACTATATTATTTTTCACCATTTCGGTGTGAATGTCAATTTTTGGTTCTCCTTCCGTGTATTTGATAGCGTTGTCTAAGACATTTACTAATACATTGGTAAAGTGCGTGTCATTTGCCATAACCATTGAGTCTTTAGCTCCTAAATGCAGTTTTACATACCCGTTTCGGTCTTCAACAATCAACTCTATATGTGACATTGCATCTTCAATTAGGTCATGGACATCTACTTCATCCTTACTTATATCTAATTGATTTTTCTCTAATTTAGAGATTCGCAATACATTTTCTACTTGTGCATGCATTCGTTTATTTTCTTCACGAATCATTCGCAGATAGCGTTTTACTTTGTCTCTATCATCAATTATTTTCGGATTCTGAACGGCATCTAGTGCTAAATTAATAGTAGCTATTGGCGTTTTGAATTCGTGTGTCATATTGTTTATGAAATCAGTTTTTATTTCTGATATCTGTTTTTGCTTTATTAGTTGATACAATGCACTTGAATATGCAATGATTATAATTAAGGTAAACACAATAGACATTATTGCCATTCCCATGATAGACGATAAAACGTATTTACTTCTTTTGGGGAAGCTTACAAATAACGTAAAACCACTTTCTTCTCCATTATTATCAAAAAGAGGAACATCATACATTCCGCTGTCTGTAATTTTGAATTTGCTCGACTTTATTTTTGTTGCCAATCCGTCGTCATATACACCAAACTCATAATCAAGATCTAGTTCTAATTTCAATAGATGTTCTTCTATGAAATATTGTAAGAGATCTGTAGAGATTCGTTTATGAATAGGAATTTGCTTTGTAAATTCATCTATCACATCTTGGTATTGTACCATGCTTCGCGAAACATTATCTACTTCACGCATGCGTTGTACAAAAGATAAACTACTTGCATTAGCGTCATCCAACAAATCTTCTTTATATATGGTACGTGTTTGCACACGTTTAAAATTTTTGATGGACGTACTATCGTCTTCACTTATGTTATCAATGAACGTAGGGAAAATATTGTAATCTTCTTCTAAAATTCCTCTAGTATAAATACTAGTTTCATTATTTTTTTCGTTTCTACTTGTAATTTGGAATATATTGATTAGCTGCGAATTTCCTGGTTCTTCTATGCTATCTTTTATTCTTTCAAATTGCGTATAGTATTTGAGGTATTCTGACTTCCTCGCACTTTCAGAAACATTTGTTAGAATTTGGTTTGCATTTAAGGAAAAAGATTCTCGCTTTTCTTTTACAGCAGAAGCAATCCAATATCCTTGGACAAATATAATTCCGATGAGCGATAAACTCATCAAAATGACTAGAACAATAAATAATCGTTTACTCATTTGATCAAAATTAACGCTTAATCTCGGTTATTTTAACTTTTTAACCAAACCTTAACAAATATGTTAATTTTGTCAGATTTTCTAGCGAAACACCGATATTTCTTGGTGAATTTTTGCTACTTGTTCTTTTGCTTTTTCGAGATCTTCATTATGAATGATATAATCAGAAAGTGTTATTTTTTTCTCATCACTCCATTGGTTATTCATTCTGCCTTGTATCGCTTCGCGTGTGGTATTGTCTCTTTGTATAATTCGACGAAAACGCTCTTCAATAGGTGCTACAACCGTTATTATTTTATCGCATTGCTTGTATGAATCGTTTTCAAATAGAATAGCAACTTCTTTTATGATATATTTTTCATTGCTACGTGCTGCATACCAGTCTTTGAAGTGCTGACCGACACGTGGATGTACAATGGAATTTATTTTTTTTAATTCTTCTGGCTGGTTGAATACAATATTAGATAGGTAACTTCTATTCAGTTTGCCGTTTTTATAGGTTTCTTTTCCAAACGCTTCGATTAGTTCTTTCTGTATGACTTCAGAAGTATTCATTAACTTTTTAGCTTCTATGTCTGCGATGTATATAGAAACACCTAGTTCATGAAACATTTTAGCTATTGTGGTTTTCCCACTTCCAATTCCTCCAGTTAGTCCTACAATCATTTTTTAATTAAGAAATTTATTTTTTTATTATCAATTCGAAACGTTTTTACTGTTTTTGGTCGTTTTCCCAATTTAGGAATAAAAAAGGAAGCATTTGTATTTTGAATGTCCTTATAATCACAGAGAATAGAAAAGTCGTTTTTTGTAATTTCATTAAAGTCAGAAACATTAGCCGTAAATGTTATGTTTACTTCTTTCGGAAATAACTTAATAGAATATCCACTAGGCAAGTTAATAACAGTTAATGGAATACTTAATTTCCCTTCTGTAAATTTATCAACTTTAGCAACAACTTTTACCTTAGATGTACTATACATTAAACGCTTTAAGGTATCATTTTTCAGTAATTTTATATCTAACGCTATGTCTTTATTGATAGCTTCTATTTGTCTGATTTCAGTATATACCACTTTTTGAGCATCTACAACATCTTCTGGGCCTGATATCGTAATCTTTTTTGGCTCTATTCGTAATGAATCATATAAGTTATAACCGTTTTCAAATGCGAGTTCTAATTGATGTATTACCGGAACCTCTTTTGTTTTATTTTTCCCCAGTTTTAAAAACAATGTATCTGGCGATACTTTTAAAATTTCAGTTTCCTGATAGAGGTGTTTATTGATAGCATCGTCAGCTAATACATAGAATGCTTCTTCTGTTTTGAGTTTGTTTACTTTTTTAAGATCAACTTCAATGGTATTTTTGAAGAATTTTTGTCGCAACATTCGAAAACCTGTAGTTTTTACTTGTGCTTCAATAATGTTTTTTTGATTTCCTAGTAAAATTTTATCATCAGCTAAGTTGGTATACGCTACATCCATTGTGATGGTATCCGTGTAAGTATTAGACAATTTGATAAGCGTCCATATCATAAAAGAGATGATGAAGAAAATCAGGAATGTATTGATTTTTCTTCCTTTGTACATTTCTGCAACTACATTTTTAATCCCTTTACTCATAGTTATTTTTTAAAGAATAGTTTAGGAAATCTTTTTTCTGGATCGTGCTTAAATATTTTCAGAGCAATTGTTGATTTTAAAAAGCCTATTCCATATCCGTAAAATTGTATACAAACTGCCAACATTGCTAATATTGCTATTTTAATACTTTTTGTACTTCTTAATGCATCTATTAATATTGCTATAAAATATACGCCATATGCGAATGAAAACCAATGAAATTTAAAAAATATACTTGCAATTATTGAAATTATAAATCCGATACAGAATAATGTTGGAAACCAATAGGTAAGTTTTGCTGTTTTAGGATGCCATATATTTAGAATTGGGCGTACCATTCCAAATTTACGTACTTGTGTATGAAATTTTTCCCATGAAATTCTACGTTTATGATACACATAAGCTTCAGGAAGTAATGTTGTGTTATACCCTGCTTTCCATATTCTAATGGTTAAATCTGGGTCTTCTCCTGGGTGAATTTGACCAAAACCGTGTGTTTTTTCAAATACTTCTTTAGAAATCCCCATGTTGAAACTTCTTGGCTGGAATTTGTTGACTGCTTTTTTCCCTCCTCTAATTCCTCCTGTAGTCAAGAAAGCGGTCATTGCATAACTAATTGCCTTTTGTATACTTGTGAATGAACTATGAGCTGCATCTGGTCCACCGAAACATTCATAATAGTTTTCCTTTAATGCATTGTAAACTTCTCTTAAATACTGTGGTGGTAATATACAATCGGAATCAAATATTAAGAAGTAATTTCCTTTTGCTCGCTGCATTCCATAATTTCTGGAGTCTCCAGGTCCAGAGTTTTCTTTAAAAAAATAACTAATATCTAGCTTGTTTTTATATTTTTCAATGATATTTTTTGCAGGAATTGTAGAACCATCTTCAACAATCACTACTTCAAATGCTTCTTGAAATGTTTGTTTGGCAATACTTTCGAGTAGTTCTTCTACTTCATCAGGTCTGTTATATACAGGAACAATTATTGAAAACTTTGTATGCATGTCGCAAAAGTAAATTAATCACATAAAAAAAGCCACCGATTGGTGGCTTTTATTAATAACTTATTTAAGAAACTATTTCTTAATAATTTTTATAGTATCAGTTGCATTATTGATTGTCACTTTTACAAAGTAAGTCCCAGCTCTTAGTGAAGCTGTATTAATTTCTTTACTTACTGCATTAGGTGAAACTCTTAACACTTCTTGACCTAACATATTGTAGAATGCTACGTTTTGAATATTCTTTTGCGCTTTTAATGTCAAAGTATTTGTTACTGGATTTGGATAATATTTAAATCCTTCAATACGTACTTCATTTACAGATAATGATGCTGTTTCCAACACACTGAATTTTCCAATATGGAAATCATAATCTTCAAGATCATCCGTAGTACCATCACTTGCCCAAATAGCAAACTGAACATTTCCACTTACACCAGTTAAGGTATGAACAAATCTACTACCAGTAACTGAAGGTTGATTTGTAGCATTCCAAGTGGTAATAACTGTCCAAGTTGTTCCTCCATCAATAGTTTGTAAAAGCTGAACTTCGTCATCACTTCCCATAGTATCTGTATCTGTAGCAGTACTAGTTCCTGAAAATCTGTAATTAGTAACAGCTACTTCCAAATCTAAACTATAAGAAGTCCCCATTGGAATATCATATACAGGAGAAATTAACCATTCTCTATCTACATTTTGGTATAGATTTATAACATTACTATTTATAACATTTGTATCTTCATCTGTATATGCTCTGTTTGCTTTCCAATCAGAAGTTGTACCTGTTGGTCCTGCTGCTACTTCCCCGTCTTCTGCTTCTGTCCAACATAAAGGAGGATTTACAGAAAAATCAGTATCAATAGGGAAAGTTGAAAAAGATCCAGGACATGGTGTAGAAAAAGCAAATGGTCCAACCCAAACACTTTCCCCTCCAGCACAATCTGACTGTACGTAATACTCATAATTAGTCGCAGATATCAATCCAGTAAGGTTAAAAGGATTTGCAACTCCTGTAGATGTTGCCGTTCCTGTAACTGTACCTCCTGCCGATAAATTTACTAATTCAACATTCCATGCAGTAGCTGTTCCATTTTCTGTCCAACTTAAATCTGCACTAGTTTCCATAATATTTGTAGCTGTTAAAGCACTTGGTTCTATACATGAAGGAATTTCTCTTACTTGAAACTTACTTACGTGAAAATATATATCCTCTGTATCATCTACAGGTCCTTCTTGTGCTAAGAAAGCAAACTGAACTGTTCCTGTTTGTGCAGATAAGTCATATGTAATTTCTTCACCAATATCAGTTGGCACATTTCCTTGTACCCAAGCTTGTAGTCCTGACCAAGTTGCACCTCCATCAGTTGTCATTAATAAACTTACTCTATCATCTGATCCTAAATCTGCTCCAGAACCATTCGTTGTATTTTCTGTTAAAGCTACATATACTTTTAATTCACTTGGTGCAGCCATAGATAAATCAAACTCAGGAGAGATAATCCAATCGCTTCTTCCTCCTAAGAAAAGATTAAATACATTACTTGCTGTTCCATTATGGTTAGATGCAAACCAAGAAGCACTACCTAGATCCATAGGTCCAGTAGAAGAATCTCCATTATCAGCTTCTTCCCAACAAGTTGGCACGTTTACTGACATATCTGCATCATAATCTGGTGTAAAAACATCACAAGCTGTTGTAAAGGTAAAAGGACCGATCCAATCACTTGTATCACCTCCACCACAGTCAGCTTGTACATAAAATTGATATTCACTACTTGCATTCAATCCTGTAGCGTTAAATGGATTCATAACTCCCGTATTGGTAGCCATTCCAGTAACCATCCCTCCGGCAGTAACATCAACTATTTCAACATTCCATGCAGTAGCTGATCCAGTTTCTGTCCAACCTAAAATAGCAGTTGTTGTAGTTATAGTTGTTGCTGTTAAAGTTGATGGGTTAGGGCAAGTAATTGCTTCTAGACATATATCTGTAGTACCTGATGTAGCACTATCTTTCCAGACAGCCAATTGATAAGTTGTACCAGCTGTTAAGCCTGTTACTTCTCCTTGGTTAGTGGCTGTACTATTACATACTACTTCCATTCCACATCCATTGTAAACTGCATATTCTGCTGTTTCTCCAACAAGGTTTACAAAAACACTACCTGTAGCTGGTGCTACAAATTCATACCATGATCCTGCATTTACTCCAAATGCATCACAAGAAAGATCCGTAGTTCCTAAGTTAAAAGATGCTGAATAATCTAATGTAGTTGGAGTTGCAGTAGAACAATCCGCTTCTACTGTTAGTGCTATTGGTAAAGCACATGTTTCCCCAAGAGATGGCTGTGTCCATGTTAATGACACATATAAACTGTCATCTCCACCGCAATTTGCCTGTACATATATATCATATGTTTCTCCTTCTGTTAATCCTGTTAAATCAAGCGTAGGTGTTGTCATCACAGTACCTGTACCTGACATTCCTCCACCACCTTGCGTATATGGCGAAACTCCATATTCATAAGTCCATTCAGTTTCAGAAGCTCCAGCTGTCCAATTGATTGTTACTTCTGTTGTTGAAGTTACTGTTTCACTTAAAGCTGTTATTTCATTACATGCTGGAGTTTCTCTTACTTGAAACTTACTTACATGGAAATAAATATCTTCTGCATCATCTACAGGTCCTTCTTGTGCTAAGAAAGCAAACTGAACTGTACCTGTTTGTGCAGATAAGTCATATGTAATTTCTTCACCAATATCAGTTGGCACATTTCCTTGCACCCAAGCATCTAATGCTGACCAAGTTGTTCCTCCATCAGTTGTCATTAATAAGCTTACTCTATCATCTGAACCTAAATCAGCTCCAGAACCACTTGTACCACCTTCTGTTAATGCCACATATACCTTTAATTCACTTGGCGCTGCCATTGATAAATCGAATTCTGGAGAGATAATCCAATCACTTCTATTAGCTAAATATAGATTAAATCTATTACTCGGTGTTCCTCCATGATTAGAAGAAGTCCAAGAACCACTCCCTAAATCCATCGGTCCTGAAGACGAATCTCCATTATCTGCTTCTTCCCAGCAATTCGGTACATTCGTAGACATATCCGCATTGTATTCTGGAGTAAAAACTGCACAGGCTGTTGTGAAAGCATAAGGACCTACCCATGAACTTAATCCACCTCCAACACAATCTGACTGAACATAATATTCATAATCATTTGCTGGAGATAATCCCATAATATTAAATGAATTTGTAACTCCTGTAGAAGTTGCTGTACCAGTTACAGTTCCTCCTCCAGTTATATCTACCAACTCAACATTCCAAAGAGCAGCTGTTCCATTTTCTGTCCATCCTAAATCAGCACTAGTTGAAGTGATATTTGTTGCTCCAAGTGCACTAGGTGATGGACAAGCTTGAGCGATTCCATTAAAAGTTATATTTCCTCTATTCTGACGTAACGTTCCAGTTGGAGGTGAAGTTGGATCAGGATTAGTACTATCACTTCTATACATTAATGTCACTGCTGAAGTAGGTCCATTAGTTGATCTTATATAATCAGAGCTTCCTCCAAAACCTGATTCATTTGCATCTATTGCAATAATTAAATTATCTGTTCCATTATATGCGAAAGGAGTTGTAAATGTAATTGTCAACACATCACTCGCAGAAGTAATTGTCCCACTAGTTAGTACCTGTGTTAATGTTGAAACATCTACCCAATCTGTAGTAGAATCAAATATAGATTTTGTCGTATGACCAATCCATACGTCTACAGTTTCATCTGCAGAAGATATATCTGCACCTGCATTTAACTGAATATCAATAGATGTAATACTACCATTTGCATTTATTTCAGAAGCTAAATAAATAGATTGCCCATAACTAAATCCATAATAGGGGTTTATTGGGGGAGAATTAGTACTTCCTCCATCACTTCCTGTACCAATTGATACCTGTGAAAATGCCAAGTTTGTTACTAATATTAAAAATAATAATGTAATTTTTCTCATAAAAAAGTTTTGATTTTTGTTAGTTAGTTGAATATCAGCAAAAAGTACGACCTTTTTTTCGGTTTGACTATGTTAATATCGATAAAAAGTTGTTTTTTATCGACGAAAAGCATAAAATACAGAGTTTCCTACAATTAATTTTAGATTATTTTAACATTATACTTTTGTTAAATATACCTCTTGAAGATATCAATTTTAGGTGATAATATCCTGTTGATAAATTTGACACATTTATATACTTTGTATGATCAATTTTTCCTTTACTTACAAGAAGACCTTTCATATCATAAATTTTATATTGAAAGTCTTCTTGAATTTCTGTATTTATCCATATATCATCAGAAGCTGGATTGGGATATATTGTAAAACTATTGTTTTCTTCAAATTCTTCTATACTTAATGGACTACTACCTTCTAGTATATTCATTGTTTGATTTGCTGTTACATTATAAAAAATATCTTGTGCTCCACCCAACCAAGTAACTTTAACATAGTCAATAAGTGTGTTTCCAGCTATTCCAAAAAATTCTGAGCCTGAGTTTTGAGCAAGATAACCTTCTCCGCAAACTGTGTAACGATATTGAGAATATCCTCCTGACTTAAGTTCTATTACAGCCCCAATTCCTTGTTTATTACTCACTACACCTTCTAGATTTACTTTTAACCAGTTATTTGTGGTAGTTGTTTCATTTTTCCATAGAAATATGTTTTCATCTCCTGAATTGTTCACTACTATTTCTGGAAAACCATCATTGTCGGTATCTCCAATTGCATTTGAATAACTTTCTCTAGCGTCATTTACAAACCCTGCACTACTTTCTATCGTAAAAAGATCACTTCCTCCATTTGTATAAAAAGCTGCAGAAGCAAAACTTGGATTACTTCCATCAAACATTCCGCTTACATACAAATCTAAATCTCCATCATTTTCTGCATCTAAGAATACGGATCCCCAAGCTATACTATTAAACATAGTACCTGTATTTGGCGCAATGTTAGAGAAGGTTCCGTTTCCGTTATTTCTTAAAAAGTAATTTCCGTCTGTTCCATTGGTTACATAGATATCAAACCAAGTGTCGTTGTTATAGTCTGCAATTGTAACCGACATTGCATCAATAGCTATGTTTGTTCCGGATGCAGCACTCACATCCGTAAACGTTTCGTCTCCGTTGTTTCTATAAAGAATGTTCGTTGTATTCACCTTATCATTCGCCATATAAATATCTTGCCAACCATCATTATTGTAATCAAAAAAAGCTGAACAGAATGACAAATGACTTCCTGTACTGATTCCTGCTGTTGTACTTACATCTGTAAATGTTCCATCGCCATTATTTTTATATAGATAGTTTTGTCGTGATTGAAACTCTCCTCTATTACATAAGAATACATCTAAATAACTATCATTGTTAAAATCTCCCCATGAAGCGCCATAAGTATCTAATACATTT
Source organism: uncultured Kordia sp. (assembly GCF_947496985.1). Lineage (GTDB taxonomy): Bacteria > Bacteroidota > Bacteroidia > Flavobacteriales > Flavobacteriaceae > Kordia. The sequence continues at coordinate 41,216 of NZ_CANMEZ010000010.1, read as the reverse complement.
GTTGGCAAACCTGAGCTTGTTGTGATATCTACTAAAGACGTTATATCATTTCTATAAAGCCTACTTCCACTTGCATCACTTGCTATGTATAAATCTTTATCTCCATCATTATCAACATCAACCCAAACGACTTGTTTTTGTTGTGTATTATTACTTGGATCTAGTGTCGTTTCTAATGAAAACGTCCCATCGCCATTATTTTTATAGATTTTTAAAGGATCGCCACTTTGTGTTGCTATTGTGATATCATCCCATCCATCATCATTGAAATCACAGAAAGAAATTCCTCCTCCAAGATAGATTGTTCCACACATATCTCCTACTCCAAGCAGCGTTGCTTGGTCTTCAAAATATGCTTGCGCGTACGTTTTTGTTGAAAAAATTGTAATACAGATAATAAGAAAGAAACGTAGTAGTTTATTCATAGTCGGTTTTTGGTTTCTTGAAAAAATTGAGTTCGAGATATCTAATCTATTAAAAGATATGTTCTTTTACAAATATTAATTACACCTATCTGTTTGACTATCAAATATTAATTCTTGTTTTTTTCTATATAAACACTTAGCTATTTAGTTATTCACTTCTATTTTAACACTTTCTCAACACCTATAAATAAAGGGAAATCATACAAGTTATTAATTTGAAATTTGTTTACATTTTACATATCTAAGCTTACAATTAAGTCCAAAAAAAATGCCTCTAAGTTATTAGAGACATTTTTTGTGTTATGTATGTAACGTATTTTTATTCTTCTGTGAATCTTTCTATTACTTCTTGACTTACTCCTGTGTTAGAGAATCCTCCATCATTGTAAAGGTTTTGCATTGTAACTCTTTTTGTCAAGTCTGAAAATAATGTTACTGTGTAGTTTGCACAATCTAATGCTGTTGCATTTCCAAGTGGTGACATTTTTTCTGCATATGAGATAAATCCGCCAAACCCTTTTACACCTTGTCCTGCCGTTGTTGGTGTTGGTGATTGAGATATCGTATTTACACGTACTTTTTTATCTTTCCCGAAGAAATATCCGAAACTACGCGCTATTGATTCCAAGTATGATTTGTTATCTGCCATATCATTGTAATCAGGGAATGTACGTTGCGCAGCCATGTATGTCAATGCTACTATACTTCCCCATTCGCTCATTGCGTCAGCTTTGTATAATGTTTGCATTACTTTATGAAAAGATACTGCAGAAACGTCCCAACCTTTTGTCATCCAGTCATAGTTTAAGTCTGTGTAATGTCTTCCCTTACGAACATTTACAGACATTCCTATTGAGTGCAATACGAAGTCAATTTTTCCACCTAAAATTTCCATTGATTTATCAACTAAGTTTTGAAGATCTTCCGCGCTTGTTGCATCAGCCGGAATGATTTCAGAACCTGTTTTTTCTGCTAAATCTCTTATTTTCCCCATGCGCATTGCTATTGGCGCATTTGTTAATACAAACGTTCCTCCTTCTTCATGTACACGTTCAGCAGTTTTCCATGCAATAGAGTTTTCGTCTAAAGCACCAAATATGATTCCTCTTTTTCCTTTTAATAAGTTATATGACATGCTTGTTAATTTTAGTCTTTTTAGTTGTTTGGTAGTTCAAATATATGGTAAAAGATTGAATTGATCGATTTCTAAGTATCGAATATTTTGTTTTACGATTTTAGTAATTCTTTTGCATTGGCTAAAGCCGAATCTAATATTTTTGCACCGCTTAACATTTGTGCTATTTCCCGAACACGCTCATCGTCTTGAAGTTGTTTTAAATGTGTTGTAGTTACTTCATTCACATCTTCTTTGTACACTTTGAAATGTTGTTTTCCTTTGGCTGCAATTTGTGGTAAATGTGTAATAGAGAATACTTGCATACTTTTCCCCATATTTTGCATGATTTTTGCCATTTTATTAGCAACTTCACCAGAAACTCCTGTATCAATTTCATCAAACATAATAGTTGGCAATTGCATGTATTTTGATAAGATTGCTTTAATACACAACATTACTCGTGACAGCTCTCCTCCAGAAGCCGCTTTTTTCAATTCGTTAAAATTCCCTCCTTTGTTAGCAGCGAATAAGAATTCTAAATCATCCATTCCATTTGCATGGAACTGATCTGTTTGTGCTATTTTTATATTGAATCGTGCATTTGGCATTCCTAAAGTACCCAACATAGTTTCTAATTGCTCTGTAAGAGTTGGAATTCCTGCAATACGTTTTTTATGGATTGTAGTTGCAATCGTTTTTAATTGCGATTGCAATTGTTGTAATTCTTTTTCTTTTGCAATAATGATATCATCAATATTCTCGGATACTTGCGCTTTTTCAGCTAAGACATTTTGAATACTTAGCAATTCCTCAACCGTTAATACATTATGCTTTTTTTGTAAATCGAATATTTTTTGAAGTTTTCCTGCTATCTGTTCTAACATTTCAGGATCAAATTCTGCATTTGCTTGCAGATTGGTAACTTCACTGTAAATATCATCTAATTCTATATATACACTTTTGATTCGCTCAGATAGCTGTTGAAATTCAGGTGCAATATCTGAGAGCTTTCCTGAAGTTGTTTGTAATTCTGAAATTAGATGTAATACTCCAACTTGTTCATCTGACAATAATTGTTCGGAAGCACTTAAATTAGTTTTAATATCTTCTGCATTATTCAAACGTTCGTATTGCGCCTCTACATCTGCCAAAACCAATCCTTCTAATTTTGCTTCTTCTAATTCTTTTAGTAAGAACATATTATAATCATGTTCTTTTTCTAAATCAGCTTGTTCTTCTTGTACTTTCTGAAGTTCTTTTTTACTTTTTTGATACGCGTTTAATAGTGTTTGGTATGACACAACTTCTTCCGTAACATTCGCCAATGTATCTATGACTTGAAACTGAAATTGATTGTCCGTAAGTTGTAATGTTTGATGTTGCGAATGAATATCTATCAATTGATCCCCCAAAGCATTCAACACACCCAAACGAACTGGAACATCATTTATAAATGCTCTTGATTTTCCAGAAGGTAATATTTCACGTCGTACAATCGTATGATGATCGTAATCAATATCATTGGTTTCAAAAAAGTTTTTTAGCTTGTACTTTTTTATCGAAAATTCGGCTTCAATCACACATTTTCGTGTTGTATCTTTTAAAGAAGATAAGTCTGCACGCTTTCCTAAGATAAGTGCCAAACCTCCAAGTAAAATTGATTTTCCAGCACCAGTTTCTCCTGTAATAATAGTTAATCCTTTATCAAATTCGACTTGTAAAGAATCAATTAACGCGAAGTTTTTTATAGATAGTTGTGTGAGCAATGCAACAGTTTTTTATTAGATGAACTTGTTCAGTTACAAAAATAGACTATTGCATCAAATATTTGCCAGAATCAGAATTTAATTTTTTCCCATTTTGTTGCATGAAATGGAGCTACTCTATTCAAGGTTTCCACCAAACGTACTACATTTACTTTTGGCCCGCCAGAATAGATGCTTTGAATTTCTTCTGCTTTGGCATCAAAGAAAGTTTGTAATAAAAAAGAATTTGGACGTCTGTTGTTTAACGCTTTAAAAATTTCTAGACTTTTTGCAATTGTACCTTTCGCAGCACGTGTATCATCAGCCATTAAGTCCATTCCAACTCTGTGATAATTATACATTACTGTTCTGTATTCTTTATGCGTATTGTTTAGTAAATTATCTAACAATAACCAACGTGTACGATTTCCGTCAGCTTCTTTCCATCCTAAGAATGATGTTGGCTGCGCTAGATTTACAATTTGTTGTGCTTGCGCATAGTATTCTGATCCTCCACGAAGTTTGAATGTATCTGCGTCAATTCCTAAAATTACATAAGCATAGTAAGCAATTACTGCTACTAAGTTATCCGTAAACGCATTTGGGTTGTATACTAATGGTTGAAATTCTTGATATATGAATTTAAATTGTTTGTCGTTAAAGTTGAATACTGGCGACTCAAAAGACGAATTGTATATCGGTCTTGATGATTGTACTTGAATTGTAGCTACAAATTCATCTGAATTGTATTGTGAAACATTAATCACCATACTACAATTAATACGTTCAGAAGGCGCATATTTCTTGTTTGTCCACTGTCTTTTGTTTACAAAATCCGTTAATGAACGTTCTAATGTTTTAAAAATTTGTTGATTTGTCTGATTGACTTGTTGTGCATCAATTGTAATTTGACAATTCAATTCTTGTGCTGTAGAAAAACATACCGCACCAAATAATAAGATACTTAAAACAAGATTACGCATTGATTCGCTTTAAAATTTCACTAAATATATCGTTGGCTACTTCAGCCTTCGATTTTAATCCGAAAGCTAAGGTATTCATTTTTTTGTCAATTATCGTTACTTTATTTGTTGGTTTTCCAAAACCTGCACCTTTGTCGTTGAGTGAATTTAATACAATCATGTCTAAATTCTTTCTGGTGAGTTTTCCTTTTGCATTTTCTAATTCATTATTCGTTTCTAATGCAAAACCAACTAAAAATTGATCTTTTTTAATAGCTCCTAACGAAGCTAGAATGTCTTTTGTTTTAACCAATTCTATAGTTAACGATGAATCCTTCTTTTTTATTTTCTGAGAGGCAACATCTTTTGGTTTATAATCAGCAACTGCTGCTGATAATATAGCAATATCTGCTGTTGGAAAATCGTGATGTGCAGCATTATACATGTCTTCACCACTAATTGCATCCACTACTTTTACAGAAGAATGTTTGATACTTTGATTGTTTGGTCCAGCTATTAATATAACCTCTGCCCCTAAGTTTGCAGCTGCTCGCGCCAACTCAAAGCCCATTTTTCCTGAAGAATGATTTCCGATAAAACGTACAGGATCAATTGCTTCATAAGTTGGACCTCCAGTGATGACTACTTTTTTTCCTTTCAGCGGAAGCTTGCCTAAGATATCATTTTCAATAAATGTAATCATATCTTCAGGTTCTGCCATTCTTCCTTCTCCAACCAAACCACTTGCCAATTCTCCGCTAGTTGCAGGAATCATAATATTTCCAAAACTGGTTAGTTTTTCAAAAGAGTTTTTAGTAGAATCGTGTTTGTACATATCTAAATCCATTGCTGGTGCAAAATATACAGGACATTTTGCCGATAAATATGTAGCAAGTAATAAGTTATCACTGTTTCCTGATGCCATTTTAGACATTGTATTTGCTGTTGCTGGAGCAATCAACATAAAGTCTGCCCACAAACCAAGTTCTACATGGTTTGTCCATACGGCATTTTCGTCTGTTTCATTGGTAAACGACGAATGCACAGGATTTTTAGAAAGTGTAGATAGAGTTAACGGTGTAATAAATTCTTTAGCAGCAGGCGTCATGATCACTTTGATTTCTGCGCCTGCTTTTATGAATAACCGTACTAATGAAGCTGTTTTATAAGCGGCGATTCCGGCAGTAACTCCTAATAAAACTTTTTTGCCGCTTAATATAGACATACTACTATGCTTCTTCTTTAGTGTTACGGTAGTAGATTTTTTCTTCTAACCACTCTTGTACTGCAATTGCATGTGGCTTAGGAAGCTTTTCATAGAATTTAGATACTTCTATTTGCTCTTTGTTTTCGAAGATTTCTTCTAAACTATCGTTGTGTGTAGCAAACTCGTCTAATTTCTCGATTAATTCTTTTTTAATTTCTGAATTGATTTGTATTGCTCTTTTTGCAACTACAGAAATCGCTTCATAAATGTTGTCTGTTGGCGCATCAAATTGATTTCTTTCAACTGTTGTTGTGCTAATTGGAGCGTCTAAGTTTTTAATATCAACCATAATTCAGGGTTATTTTGAAAGTTTTTCTAATTCTTGTGTAATTGAAGCCATAATTTCATCAGCTTCTTCTTTGTATTTTGATTCTGGATAGAATTTTATCAACGTTCTGTAAGCTGATGAAGCTTCTTCGAAACGTTCTCCCATCAAAGAAACAAAACTCTTTATCGCGAGTTTATACGTTGAATCTAATTTAAGAAACATTGCATCTTCACGAAATGAAGTTCCAGGGAAATCTGAAAGGAAATTTTCAGTTGCCTTTATAGATGCTTTGTAGTCTGCGATTGTATTGTATTGCTTTGCTATTTCGTATGCCTTTTTTTCAATCTTTGTCGTCAACTCACTTACCATTTTATTTGCTTCTGGCATGTCTTCTGAGTCTGGGTAATTATTGATAAAAGCTTGTAATTTATTGATTGCTTTTTTCGTCTCAGTTTGATCTATACTGTAACGAGGTGATTCCATATAATAGCTTTTTGCTTCATAGAAATAAGCTCTTTGTACACTATCACTTTTTGGGTATGATTTCGCAAAACGTTCAAATTGATATGCGGAAACAAAATAACGTTCTATTTCAAATAATGTACGTCCATACATGTATGTAACACGTTCTCCTTGTGGTTTTCCACGATATCTTGGAACGACTTGTTCAAAAAGTCTGCTCGATTTTTTGTATTTCCCTTCTTTATATAAACGTTCAGCCAATTCGTATTTAACCTTTATATCTTCTGACTTTAACGCCTTTTGATATTCACTACACGAAGCTAACGTGATTGTCACTAATAGTATGTAAAGAAACTTCCTCATATTTTTAAACATCTTGCAAAAGTATGTATTTATTATGTATTATAAAAACATTTTTAAGCCGCTAAATTAACTTTAGATATTTGTTTTTTATAGTCTTTATCATAGTTTTAACTTTTTAATGTAGATAGAATGATTAAAAGCATTGGAAGATTAATGATTTTTTATTGATTGATTACGAGTGTATCTCGATATTAGCTTATCTTACACAACAATCGAAATATTCAATGTAACACTTTTAAAATCAACTCATTACTCATCTTTTTTTTGATAAAAAAGAAGCAAAAATCAATCCTCTCTGCAGGAAATTACAATGCATCATTTATTTACTAAACTCCATGCGTTACACTTCGCTTGGAACTTGTGTTTACTTGGTCTTTATTTCTTCTGACAAGCATAAGCATTTTGATTTATTTAGTAGATATTCAAAATATTGTTCATAATGAGGAATTGTCAGATTTAATTATTATTCTCAAATCCACGAACTCAACACATTTATATATTGATTCTTCACTACATTAACGAACCATTACATTTTCTCTGTATTACTCAATTTCTCATGATCTAAAACAGTAAAGCCTTCTTCATCGTAATAGAATGCTTTTTCAAAAGTAACATCCATTAAAAGTTCTTTGAATGTATAAGAATGAAGTTTGTATACTTCTTCATTGAAAGCTTCATCATAATAGGTAATCATGATTAGGAACTCTCCATTTAATTTTTTTAATTCATCTTTTGAAAATTTTGCCAATGGTGAATCTTCCGTGATTTCATGAACCAACGTCCAAGTTGTTGGCAAGTAAGTAATTTTATCCCTTTCTAAGTCTATTTGATAGAAATTACGTTTGTATGTATTTGCTTCATCTTCTTCTGTAATTGCAAGTGTAACGACAATTCGCGGATTGATCATTACATCTGTTTTACTATTTATCAAACGAAACATTAATGCCTTCCCTTCTTTAAAATCTCTGTAAATGATATTATCACTAAACTCAATAGATGCTTTTGGTTTTGAGAAACGTCCGTATAACAAACCTGTTACAAACGAGAAACTTAACAATCCGATTAATGCATGAAAACTGGAAACAATTCCTGCTAATATTCCTTTTGGCGCCATTGCTCCATATCCTAGAGTTGTTACCGTTTGGGAAGAAAAGAAAAAAGCACTTACAAAATCAGCAATAAATGATTTTGGCGTTACTCCAATATATGCAACTCCTATACTCACATAAATAGTTGCAAAAAATATGTTTAATACAAAGTATGCCAAGAATACTAGACAGAAAAAACGCGACCAACTTATATCTACCAAATACGCATATAAAGCTGATATTCCAACTTTTCCATTGAGGTGTTTTATATTAAACGAACCGTCTTTGTTTACGATTCGTTTTGCCGATGTAATCGTTGATTCGCCTAGCCCTGGATCTTTTACTTTGTTTGTTGCCATTCCAACTTTATGAATTCAATTGATCTGTAAAAGTATGTAGTTTTTCTTTAAGCGCTTGAGAGGCTTCTACTAATGGTAACCGAACTGTAGCAGTTGACAATTCAAGTTTCTCAAATACGGCTTTGATTCCCGCTGGATTTCCCTCTTCAAAAATATAATCAATTGAAGGCATAATTTTATAATGTAGCTTGTTTGCTTCAGTAACTTTTCCTGCCAAACCTAACCGTACCATTTCCGAAAATTCTTTTGGATATCCTTGTCCTATTACAGAAATCACACCTGCTCCACCTGCAAAAACCATTGGTAATGTAATCATATCATCACCAGAAATCACTAAGAAATCTTTTGGTGCATTTTGAATTAAACGCATTGCTTGTACAATATCTCCAGCAGCTTCTTTTACAGCAATAATATTTTCAAAATCATTTGCCAAACGAATTACAGTTTCTGGCAACATATTACTTGCCGTACGACCTGGCACATTGTATAAAACTATCGGTTTTGGACTTGCTTCTGCAATTGCTTTGAAATGTTGATAAATTCCTTCTTGCGTTGGCTTGTTATAAAATGGAGAAACGGACAATACTGCATCTACGTGTTCTAAATTAGCTGTCTTTAGTTCATTTACAACAGCTTCGGTATTGTTACCTCCAACACCTAAAATGATTGGCAAACGTTTATTATTTGCCTTTACAATAGTATCTACTACTAATTGCTTTTCTGTTGCTGTTAAGACAGCACTTTCTGCAGTTGTTCCTAAAACAACTAAGTATTCTATTCCGCCTTCAATAACATGCGCTACGATGTTTGTTAGTGCTGTAACGTCTACTGAATGATCTGCATTAAAAGGGGTAACTAATGCAACTCCAGTTCCGATGAATTTCTTCATTATGATAGTTTATTAAGTATGTGTAAATATTTGTGTAGTTCTTTTGTAAAAATATTTGTTTCAGTTGCTTTAGTTTGAATAATCATATCTTGAATTGCTTGATCTGTTCCTGCGATTCCAACCTTCAAATTTGCCGCATGCAAGCCCGAAACTAATTGTAATGGTAATGTATCTGTATTGTAATAACTAATCAGTAAATCTAACGGTGTTTTTAAAAAGTTTTCTAATATTTCAGTTTTGGGTTTTCCTTTCCAGCCAAAATCTTTTTCATAAAAAACAGGGTAATCAACAGCACGTGTTTTTACAAATTTTTTATGATAACAAAGTACTTTTATTTTTGCCTTGATATTAATACTATTTATAACTTCTTGAACATGCTGATTTTCATCTGCATTGATAAGAATTCCAATGCTAGTTATTGGCTTTGTATTAACTTCTTTTGCAATCGTTTTCGCTATTTTTTTCGTTAATACTTTTTCAGAGGACTTGTATTGTAATGCTTTTAAAAACATGTATGCTATTTGATTCTTCACAAAAGTACATTTTTTAAACAAAAAAATGAGATGTACCAAAAATGTATACATCTCATTCAACCTAACCTAAATCTAACTTTTACCCTCATAAACGTTAGTTATACCGCAAATTACAAGGAAGTTTTGACAGAGAAAAATATACTTCATAAGCGTCAATTTTTAACAACGAACGTTGATTTTTGCCATAGAATCACAAAAAAACTGTGTGTGTTTACAATTTTTTAGTGTAGATAGGACTAATTGTATCTATGATTTTTCATAATTTGCCGCATATTTTATTCATATGAGAAAAATTATTGCACTATTCGCTGTTTTTTTAGTTGTTGCTTGTGCTAAAGAAAAGCAAGAAGTTTCCCGAATTGAAGGAAAACGTATTAACATCAATGATTCTATTACTGCCAATCAAGAAATTGAAGCATATATCCAACCGTTTCGTGAGCGTATACAAGAAGATATGCAAAAAGTGCTGAGTTATGCACCGAAAGATATGCATAAACGTGATGGTGAGTTTGAAACTACGATTGGAAATTTAATGGCCGATTTTGTAAAATTACAATCTGAACCTGTATATAAAAAACGAACCGGAAAAAGTATTGATGTATGTTTGTTAAATCATGGTGGGATTCGTGCACCTATTGCACAAGGGCCAATTACTACACAAACTGCTTTTAATGTAATGCCTTTTGAAAACTCTATTGTGGTTGCCGAATTAACTTCTGAGAATATGAAAGTACTTGTGGATTATCTAGCGAAAGCGAAAAGAGCACACCCAATTGCTGGCTTAACGATTAAATTGAATAGCGATTTTACCGTAAATGAAGCGTTGATTGATGGAAAACCTATTGAAGACGGAAAAACATATACTGTAGTTACTTCTGATTACTTACAACATGGTGGAGATCGAATGTATTTCCTTCAAAATCCTGTAACCTTAGAGATTTTAGATTACAAGATTAGAAACGCAATGATTGATTATTTTAAAACTGTAGACACGATTCCTGCTAAACTTGATGGCAGATTTGTAAAATTATAAACCACATATTATGAAGAGAAGAGATTTTATACAACATTCGTTAGCAACTAGTGCTTTTGTAACTTTAGGTGGTTTGTCTTTACAAAGTTTTACCGCGAGTTCAGCCAAGAAACATATTACTATTTTACATACAAATGACGTACATAGTCATATTGATCCTTTCGGAGCAAATCATCCACGAAATCCGAATCAAGGTGGTGCAGCCCGAAGGGCTACGTTAGTTTCTAAGATTAGAAAAGAAAATCCAAATACATTGTTGTTAGATGCTGGAGATATTTTCCAAGGAACGCCTTATTTTAATTATTATGGTGGTGAATTGGAGTTTAAGTTAATGAGTATGATGAAGTACGATTTAGCTACGATTGGAAACCACGATTTTGACAACGGAATTGACGGATTATATTCACAATTACCAAATGCTAATTTTGAGTTTGTTTCTGCCAATTATGACTTTAAGAATACGGTAATGGACACACATGTGAAACCGTATAAGATATTTGTAAAAGACGGTATTAAAATCGGAATCTTTGGACTTGGTGTAAAACTAGAAGGTTTGGTAGATAAACGTATGTACAAAGAAACGGTATATCACGATCCAATTGAATTTGCACAAGATATGAGTCGTATTTTGAAGGAAGAAGAAAAGTGCGATTTGGTCATTTGTTTATCACACATAGGATACAATTACACGAAAAATCCTGAAAGACCTTCAGATTTAATGTTAGCGCGTAAGACTAAAGATATTGATTTAATTATTGGAGGACATACACATACATTTTTGAAAAAACCTACTATTGAGAAAAACTTAAATGGTGATTCTGTTTTAGTAAATCAGGTTGGTGCGTATGGTATTTATGTGGGAAGAGTTGATTTTTATTTTGATGATGAAAAAAATGTGATTGCGAATGGGAAATCAATTATAGTGTAATTGATTCTTTTTCACCTTCATTCGTAGTTGAATCTTTTATAATTACATATTGCCACATTTTATAGTTAGAATACATAAAAAGCGTATTTGCTAATACGTTGTATATACTATTGAATCCCATAAATAAATAGATTCCATAAGCAATTCCCATACAAACTGTGGAAATACCAGCTAGTAAGAGCTTTTGTGTCACAGCATTTTTTTTACTAACGTAAGCAAGTATTGACATAAATGAAAAAGAACCTACAGCAAATGTATAGAACACGACTTCACCAAAAATGTCGTCATTAATTTGATCTATAAAAAATATAAAAGGTACTGTATATATCAGTAGAAAAGGAATTGTATTGATCAACAATCGTCTTGTAGAAATGTAATGTGATTGTTTTAATACAATTACTCCATAAATAGACAAGCCTACAGCACTACTTGCAATTCCTTTTTCTAACTCTTCACCAATAATAAAAAAGTAATCCCCGATCATAAAAGCTGTTAATGCTGATAAATACAATATGTTTTTTACCTCAACACGTAAAAAGTAACATAATATAATTACAGGAATAGGTAACATTAAGGCATATCTTCTTAATGTTAATTCAGGAAAAAAGAACCAAAGGATATCTATAGATGCAATACAGATAAGCAGGCTAACTAGAAGTACATTTATCTTTTTCATTAACAACACAAAATAAATTATTTCTACCTTGATTTCCTATAATTTTTATTTTTTATTAACAGTTCATTAATCACTTATTGTCTACTAACATACTTATACATTGCGAAATGCATTATCAAAAATGTAAACACGACACCTACTCTTATGGAGGTTATGTATTCAAAAAAAAGATTGTAACCGTGAATAATGGTAGAAATTAAAAATAAAACTCCTGAGCAAAGTAACCACAGATTGGTTTCATCTTTCTTATTAATAAACACAAGTATGGAAATGAAAAAGAATAAGCCCACAAAGAATACATAAAAAATAATGTAGTTAAATATATCGGATTGTACAGCGTCTGAATACAAAATTAGCGGAACCAAATACACTATTAAAAAAGGAATTGTTGCTATACAAATGCTTTTTATAGAAATTACTTCAGCAGTTTTTAAACTTATAACTACGTACATACAAACACCTATTCCATAGAAAACTAAGGCTATTTTAAAATATGATTGAATATTGAAAAAGACGATTCCTAAAAACGTTGCAATTAATGAAATAATATATAGCAAATTTACCTTTTTGACTGTGCATATATATAACAATCCTAGAATTGGTATTGGAAAAAAAGTAGTAAACTTTCTATCAATCCATTCAGGGAACATAACACCAAGTGCATCTAAGAAAAGTGTAATAAAATAGAGTGATAAGAGAATTTTTCGTTTCGGCATTCAATAGAAAATTAACTACATATAAGTTACAAAAATATTTTCGATAACTTTAATGATTCACTAATGTTCTGTAAGCAATATTTTTTTTTATCGACTACTGTCACATCTAAAAACTAATAATCAACACTTTATGAAAAAATATATTCCATTTATCATCCGATTAGCTATTGCTATCATTTTGATTCAGACCTTACGATTTAAATTAACAGCACATCCTGATAGCGTTTATATTTTTGAACAAGTAGGTTTGGAACCTATTGGGCGAATTGGAATTGGTATTACGGAATTGATTGCAGGAATTTTGATTGTAATTCCAAGAACGGCTTGGTTAGGCGCTACACTAACACTCGGAATTATTGGTGGTGCTATTATGATGCATTTAACACAGTTAGGTATTGAAGTTCCTTTTGAAGGAAAACCAGATGGTGGCACATTATTTATTACGGCTGTCGTTGTATTTTTATTGAGTGCAATAACGCTTTGGTTACAACGTAAAAACATTCCTATTATGGGTAAAAAGTTTTCGTAATAGAATTGTGAACATATTTATGTTTCTAAGATATGTGAAGCATCATCTGTGTCATCTTCCAGCATAAATTTAAGCGAAAAGAAAAGCATAAAGTTACTGCAAAAAATAGCAATTACTGTAAACATCTTTTCATACATATAAAGCTCATTTATGGTCACTATAATATTCATAATTCCCAAATTTACAGCTGTAATAAGCATCCATAAATTGGATTGGCTTTTATTTCTTAGATAATAATACAATGCAGCTATAATATAAATTAACATCAAAACAGCCATCATTGCAAAGTATGTAAAACCATACTCTAATTCATTATATATTAAACAAATAACTCTATCATAAATATATAAAACAGGAAGAAATATAACCAACAGTCGAAAGTATATTTTGGCTGTTGTTTTCATTTTTAAATTCTTCAAATACATCAATCGCAAGTAGATTAAATAGAATAACGAAACTAAGATGGATACTTCTCGAACAAATTGTCCAAACCCAATAATTAAAAGAATTCCGCTTGAAAGTCCTAAGATCATTGCTAGTGAAAATAAAATACTTATCGGTTTCTTTTTTTCTGATAAATACATCCAATAAATAGCAACAAATGTAAGTGGATATATGTATAACAAATCTATTTTTTCAAACACTAACGCTACCAGCAATGAAATAAAAGCTGTTATAAAAAAGGCTATATGTGCTGGTTGTCTGTAATTCATTTATCAAAACATATGCAATAAATCTGTATCATCTTTTTTATCATGTAACATAAATTTCAATACAAAAAATTGAATACATAGACTACAAAATACAACAATTACGGTAAATATAGTTTCGTACATATACAATTCATTTAAACCTATAATGATATTCATAAAACCCAAATTCATGGCAGCAATGAGCATCCAAAGATTCGACTGATTTTTATCTTCTATATAATAATATAGAGCAGTAATGACATAACTAAGCATGAAAAACATTAAGAATCCAAAATATATTGCAGCTTCCGTAAGCTCTGATGATATTGTTTGAATAACGTTGTAGTATATATACAGAATCGGCAATGAAATTAATCCGACATAAATGTATGTTTTAGCACTACCTTTTTTCTGTAAATTCCGAACATACATTAAGCGTAAATAAAGCACATAAAACAACGAAAACAATACCGAAACAGCTTTTAAATAGTTACGCAATCCTAATATTAAAAGAATTCCTCCTACTAGTCCTATAATTTGTGCTAGGATATAAATAGCACTTGTCGGTTCCTTTTTTTCAGCAAAATAAATAATTAATATGGTCAGCACCGTAAAAGGTTGTGCATAGATTAAAGCAAATTTTTCCATAAACATAGCCACTAATAGTGCGATTGCTCCTGCAACTAAAAAGGCTATATGTGTCGGTTTTTCTAAATTCATTTATACCATATTCAAAAACTCATCTTCTGTTAAAATTGTAATGTTTAATTTTTCTGCCTTTTCACGTTTGCTAGGTCCCATTTTGTCTCCTGCTACCACAAAAGATGTTTTAGAAGATATGGAAGAAGATACTTTTCCTCCATTATTTTCTATGAGTTTTTTAAGTTCATTACGTGATACATTTTCAAATACTCCTGAAACCACAAATGATTTACCAAGTAAGGTTTCGGTAAGCCCTTCCAACTGTTCTGCTGAAAATTCTAATTGTACTCCAAATCGTTTCAAACGCTCAACCATTTGCAAATTAGTCTCTTCTGCAAAAAATTGCGCTACACTTTCGGCGATCTTCACGCCTATTTCGTCGACATTAACTAAATCCTCCGACGAAGCGTTCATTAGTGCATCTATAGATTTGTAATGTTTTGCCAATTTTTTAGCAACAGTTTCACCTACATATCTAATTCCTAACGCGTATAAAACACGCTCAAATGGAATCTTTTTCGAAGCTTCAATTCCATTTACTAAATTTTCAGCACTTTTTTCTGCCATTCGCTCAAGCGGAATTACCTGTTCTTTGGTTAATTCATATAAATCGGCATAGTTAGTAATTAGCCCTTCTTGTACTAATAATGCAACTGTTTCGCCTCCTAAGCCTTCTATATCCATTGCTTTTCGCGAAATATAATGTTGAATTCTACCCACAATTTGTGGTGTACAACCTGTTATATTAGGACAATAATGTTGTGCTTCTCCTTCTTTTCGTTCTAATGGTGTGTTACATTCGGGACACTCAGTTGCGTATATAGTTTCAGTAGAATCTTCTGGACGTGCATCAAAATTTACACCTACAATTTTCGGGATAATTTCTCCTCCTTTTTCTACAAAAACCGTATCACGTTCTCTTATGTCTAATTTAGCAATTTGATCGGCATTATGCAAGGAAGCACGTTTTACTGTTGTTCCAGCCAATAAAACAGGCTCCAAATTAGCAACAGGTGTAATAGCACCTGTACGTCCAACTTGATACGTTATTTCATTTAAAACTGTAGAAACTTGCTCTGCTTTAAATTTGTATGCCATTGCCCAGCGTGGTGCTTTGGACGTATATCCAAGTTCGTCTTGGTATTGTAAATTATTCACTTTAATTACTACACCGTCAATTTCATAGCGCAGTTCATGACGATTGTTTTCCCAATAATTTACAAATTCTAAAATTTCATCTACGTTTTTTGCAACTTTTGCAACCGTCGGAACTTTAAATCCCCAATTTCTAGCTTTATCTAAACTTTCAAATTGTGTTGTAATTGGCAATTTTTCGCCTTTTAAGCTATATAATAAGCATTCTAACGGACGTTTAGCAACTTCGCTACTATCTTGTAGTTTCAAGCTTCCTGAAGCCGTATTTCGAGGATTCATATACGGATCTTCTCCATTGGCAATACGTTCTTCGTTCATTTTATTAAATCCGTCAAGCGGAAGAATGATCTCACCACGAATATCAAACTTTGGTGGAAAGTCACCTTTTAGTTGTAACGGAACCGTTTTTATTGTTTTGATATTATTTGTAACCTCATCACCTTGAAAACCGTCTCCACGTGTCACAGCTTTGATCAATTTTCCATTTTCATAGGTCAAATTCATCGAAGCACCATCATATTTCAATTCACAGGTATACTCTACATTTGAAACACCTAAAATTTTTTCAATACGTTTTTCCCAATCTAACAAATCCTCTTTCGAATACGAATTATCTAACGAATACATGCGATATTCATGTGCAATGGTATTAAAGTTCTTTGTGATTTCGCCACCAACACGCAACGTTGGTGAATTTGGATCATAAAATTCAGGATGCTTCGCTTCTAATGCTTGCAATGCTTTGAGTTTCATATCAAAGTCATAATCAGAAATTGTTGCATTATCTAATACGTAATAATTGTAATTGTGTTCGCGTAATTCATCGCGCAAAGCGTTTAACTTCTCTTGAATATTACTCATGTAGTCTTGTGATATTGTGTATATAACAAATATAACAAACTACAGGTTGACAACCATAATTTTACACTAGATTATCCTGCAACTACTGAACCTTTTCGTTTCGTATATCCGTAAAACATGATATACGCATAACAAACTATTGCTAATATGAATGCAAGCTTGAAACCAACAGCATCAATTAATGCTCCAAACATAAATGGAATTATAGCACCTCCAACAATTGCCATACATAACAATCCGGAAGCTTGTGCTTTTAAATCGCCCAAACCTTCAAGACTTAATGTAAATATTGTTGGGAACATAATTGAGTTGAATAATCCAACTGCTAATATTGACCACATAGAGAGTAATCCTGTAGTTGTAATGGAAATCGTAATCATGCTAATTGCAAGAGTTGCAAAAATACTTAACACTTTGGCTGGCGACATTATTTTCGTCAAATACGCACCTACAAAACGACCAATCATTGCGCCGCCCCAATAGAAGATAATGAACACACCTAATAATGATTTTGGATCTGTTCCATCGAAATTTTTACCAAAAACATCTGCAATTGTATTGGCTATACTCATCATGGTTTCGTTTTGAGCAACGACTGCACCTAAATTCATATCGTCAAAGTAGTTTACCAAGAAGCTTCCAATAGAAACTTCAGCACCAACATAGACAAAAATCCCTAATGCGCCCATGAGCATTACTTTGTTTTTTAGCAATGTAAAATAACCGCCTTCAGGGCTTTTCTCAATAATTACAGGTAATTTTATAAAGAAAAAAGACAACGCTAACAATCCTATGAATCCTGCAATTAACAAGAATGGAGTTTGCACAGTTGCAGCTTCAACCATGTAATAATTGCTTTTTTCAGCAACACTTAACGCTTCTATTTGTTCCGATGTTTTTACAGAATCGCTCAATAAGTATAAAGCACCAACAACAGGCGCAATTGTTGTTCCTAAAGAGTTGAATGCTTGTGATAAGTTTAATCGGCTACTTGCACCATCTTCACTTCCTAATAAAGCTACATACGGATTGGCGGCAACTTGCAATACTGTAATTCCAGCAGCAAGCGTAAAATATCCTATTAAAAATACTGAAAATGTTCTGTATTCTGCAGCAGGATAAAATAATAGACAACCAATAGCCATCGTAACTAATCCTAAGATAATTCCTTTTTTATAGCCAATTCGCGTTAAAATTAATCCCGCAGGGACAGAAAAGACAAAAAAGGCAAAGAAAAAGGCAAATTGTACCAAAACTGTTTTGGCATATGTCATTTCAAAAACATCCTTTAATCTTGGCACTAAACTATCTACCAATACGGTGATAAATCCCCAAAGAAAAAATAACGTAGTTAAAAATATAAAAGCACTTTTATACGATTTGTTGGTTGACATGTTGAATTGATGTTAGGTTTTGGTTTATTGTTTGTTGTTTCATCTCGACTGCGATCGATATGACAGATATTGTTTTCTTTTGCACTACTGTTTTACATTAGAGCGTAAGTTGTTTCGCTTTTAAGCTTTATTGTAAAAATCAGCTTTGTGATTTTTGTTTTCGTTATTTTGATACGTGGTATAATTAAACCATTCGTGAATACAATATGCACCTGTTTCACCTTGCTTGTTAACTGCAATATAGCCAACTTGAAAATCTTTGTAGTTTGGACTTTTCTTTATGACACGTTTTACTGCTTCTTCACAGGCTTCTTGTGGCGATTTCCCTTGTCGCATAAGCTCAACGATAAGAAAGCTTCCGACTGTTTTTAATACTTCCTCACCCATTCCTGTTGCCGTTGCACCGCCAATTTCGTTATCAATAAACAATCCTGAACCAATAATTGCCGAATCACCAACACGACCTTGCATTTTGTATGATAATCCACTTGTAGTACATGCGCCAGAAATGTCTCCATTTTTATCAATGGCTAACATTCCTATGGTATCATGATTTTCTACATTGATGATCGGTTTGTATTTTGCTTCTACTTTCCACTTATTCCAAGCTTCTTTCGACTTTTCTGTTAATAGATTTTCTGGTGTAAAACCACTTTCTATAGCAAACTGCTTTGCGCCATTTCCTGCTAAAAGTACATGCGGTGTATCTTCCATAACCTTTCGGGCAACTGAAATTGGATGTTTTATATTTTCAATACAAACGACCGCGCCATAATTACCTTCTTTATTCATTATACACGCATCAAGCGTTACGTTTCCGTCTCTATCGGGCAAACCGCCTTTTCCTACAGATTGATTGTTTTCATCAGCTTCTTCAATCATAACTCCTTGTTCTACGGCATCTAAAGCTGATTTCCCTGCTTGCAATACGTCCCATGCTTTTTTTGTAGCATTTGGCACATTCCAAGTTGCAATTACCATTGGAATAACAGGTTTTGAAGTTGTTACTTCTTTTGCCACAGCTGTTCCTGTAGTTTCTTTATTTTCGTCTGTACATCCAGTAAGTGTAGCTCCAACAGCTACTCCTAAAGTAGTTAATGCTGCATTTTGTATAAATTTTCTTCTTTTCAAACTATAATATTTTTAGATTGATGCATGTATTAAAAAAACTCAAAATCAAGCGTACTGAGCTTTTCGAAATGAGCGGAATCGAAATGTTATTTAATTTCTATTTCATCTACAAATAGCCATGAACGTCCATCATGCTTATATCCTAAATGCCATTCTGGAAGTTCACCTAGTTTTTTAGCAACTATTTTTACATAACGTGCTTTTTTCGTTTTAAAGGCATACCCTAATTTTTCAACTCTTGGCTTTTCAGTAGGTTTCGGTTTTTCTTGTACTAACTTTTGAATACTTGTAAATTTCTTTCCATCAGTAGAAATGAATAATTCAACTTCCGTTGGTAAAAATATCCACGATTTCTGATCTTGTAGAAAGTTAACTGTGACATTGCTAATGCTTTTTTTACTTCCCATATCAACCGTAGCAATCAAATCTTTATCAAAATACCCTTGCCATGTTCCTGTACGGAAATCTTCTGTTCCAAAAATACCGTCAATTAGTGCATTTTGTCCACCAGCATTGTATTGATTGGCGTATTCTGTTCCGAGTTTTATTTTTAAGTTTGGATCAATCTTAAAAAAGTCGGTTGCTATTTTCACACTTTCATTTCCATGACCATCATTTGCATATACTTTTAGCTCACAAGCTTCAGAAATTATAAAAGGCTTTTTGTACAGTTTAAATTCAGAGCCATCAATACTATAAAATATTTCTGCTGGAGTTGTTGGCATACCAAGTGTAATTTCTGTTTCACCTTTAAAAGCAATATCTCCTTTGGCAATAAACGGTGGTGGAACAATTGTATGTTCTGTAATTTCCGTTACCGGAATGTTCTCATCTTGTGTTCCCCAATCGGTTGCTGCGTTTGTCATTTCAAAAACCAAAGTTCCACCATTCATAATATCTTGGTGATTGATGTATGTTTTTGGATGATTTTGTCCGTTCAACATTGCCGATTTGATATATTTATTTTCTTTAGAGATGTTATTCGCGACAACCGTAAACGTCTTCCCATTTTCAAGATTAATCGTTGCTTTGTTAAATAACGGTGTCCCGATAATATATTCATTGGTTCCCGGTGTTACAGAGTAAAATCCTAAACTGCTTAATACATACCAAGCGCTCATCTGTCCACAATCTTCATTTCCAGAAACTCCATCAGGTTCGTTTTTGTATAAAGTGGTTAAGATTTGATGTATATATTCTTGTGTTTTTGCTGGTTTATTGATGAAATTATATAAATATGCCATGTGATGACTTGGCTCGTTTCCATGTGCATATTGACCAATCAATCCAGTAATATCTGCCTGATTGCGTCCCGAAGTCTCTTGGTTTGCTGTAAATAGTTTATCCAATTGCGCTTCTAATTTGTCTTTTCCACCTAACAATTCAATAAAACCTGAAACATCTTGTGGTACATAAAAACTATACTGCCAAGAGTTTGCTTCTGTATAATTAAAGTTTACCTCATACGGATCAAAAGGTGCAAACCATGTGTTTCTAAAACGTCCACGCATGAATTGTGTTTCTGGATCAAACACATTCTTGTAGTACTGTGCACGTTTTGTAAATACTTCATAATCCGAAGTTTTCCCCATGGCTTTTGCCATTTGTGCAATGGTCCAATCGTCATATGCATATTCTAAGGTTTTAGAAACTGATTCAGATTCTTTTTCAACAGGAATATAACCAAGCTTTTTATAATAATCTAAACCTAACTTATCACGCGTAGCACTGTGTTTCATCGCTTCAAAAGCTTTGTTTACATCATAACCGCGGATACCTTTCATGTACGCATCTGAAATGACAGGAACCGCATGATATCCAATCATACAACCTGTATAGTTTGCAGATAAATCCCAAATTGGCATGATTCCGCCAGATTCATATTTCTTTATAAATGTTTTTATGAAATCGTTTGTTCTATCCTGTTCAATAATTGTATACAACGGATGTGCTGCACGATAGGTATCCCACAAAGAAAATACTGTATAATGCGTATGATCGTCTGATTGGTGAATCTCTAAATCCATATCGCGATACCGTCCATCTACATCTTGGTATAAATTTGGCGCAATCATCGTGTGATACAATGCAGTATAGAAATTAGTTTTATAATCTACATTATCACTTTCTATTACAATTTTTTCGAGTTGCGTTTCCCAAGTTTCTTGCGCTAACTGTTTAACTTCTTCAAATGTTTTCGTTCCTATTTCTGTTTCTAAATTTTTTCGGGCACCTTCCACATCAACTGCAGAGATTCCAACTTTAATAATAATTGGTTCGTTATTTGGATTCTTAAATGTTAACGCAGATCGTCTTGCACCTGGCATTCCTTGTTTTGGTGGCGATTGCAGTATATCATTAAAAGGATGTGATGTTTTTATAACATAATACAAACGTTGATTACTTGCCCAAGCTTCCGAAAATCGATAGCCAACGATTTCAGTATCAGAAATCTTTTCAATTTTAGCATCTAGTACTTTATCACGATGTACCAAATCTAACATCACAACTTGATTTTTTGCGGAAGGAAACATATACTTATGCATTCCACTTCGTTTAGAAACGGTTAGTTCTACATCAATATTGGTAGTGTCTAAATGAACTTTGTAATATCCTGCTTCAGCAATTTCATTATCATGAGAAAAATGTGCGCGATAGCCTTTTTCACCATTTGAACCATTATTAAAATTTACTTCATTGGTTGGCATTAGTAGAATATCTCCATAATCAGAAACACCTGTTCCGCTTAAATGCGTATGCGAAAAACCATAGATATATTCATCAGAGTAGTGATAACCTGAGCAACCGTCCCAACCATCCAAACGTGTATCTGGACTCAGTTGCATCATTCCGTATGGCATTGTTGCACCTGGATACGTATGTCCATGTCCTCCAGTTCCAATAAATGGGTCTACATACGCAATTAGGTTTTTATCTTTTTTTGCTATTTGTATTTTTTCATCAGGTGTACAACTAAAAAATAGTGAGATGATTACAAAAAAGGTAAAGTATTGAAGTTTCATTAAATTATAGATTACTAAATTTATGGCATCTAATATACTAAAATGAGAAGCAATATTTTTTTCAAATTCATAATTTTCCTATGTTTATTTGGCTGTTCAAAACCACAACCTGCAGTTAGACCCTATATTATACCGATTCCCAACGAATTTAATATGCAAGAAGGTGTTTTTATATTGGATAAAAATGTCTCGTTTCATTCAGACATACAATTGATAACTACAGGGAATTTCTTTAACAATTATATAGAAGAAACGCTTGGTTTTAAGTTGATCATGCATAGTATCCCAAATAGAAATTCAATTTATTTTCAATATGATGAATCAATTGTGAATGAAGAAGGATATGAATTGATTGTTGATACTTCTCAAATAACTATCAAAGCAAAAACTGAAAAAGGAGCTTTTTATGCATTACAAACTTTTCGTCAATTGCTTCCTGTGAATATTAAAAATGATCAAATCTCCATTAGAAATCTAACTATAAAAGATGCGCCACGTTTTGTATATAGAGGAATGCATTTAGATGTTTCACGACATATGTTTTCTGTGGATTTCATTAAGAAATATATTGATATGATAGCCATGTTAAAGATGAACACATTTCATTGGCATTTGACAGACGATCAAGGTTGGCGAATTGAGATTAAACAATATCCCGAATTACAAAAAGTTGCCGCTTTTCGCGATGAAACATTAATTGGTCACTACAGCGATTCACCTCAACAATTTGATGGTGAAAAATATGGTGGATTCTATACGCAAGAAGAAGTCAAAGAGATTGTAAAATATGCCTCCGAACGTTATGTTACAATAATTCCTGAAATAGAAATGCCTGGCCATTCGCAAGCAGCTATTGCTGCGTATCCAAATTTAGGTTGTACAAATAAAGATACCAAAGTAGCAACAAAATGGGGCGTTTTTGAAGACATTTATTGTCCAAAAGAAGAAACCTTTACTTTTTTAGAAAATGTTTTAGATGAAGTAATACCGCTGTTCCCTGGAAAATACATCCATATTGGTGGTGATGAAGCACCTAAGACTCGTTGGAAAGATTGTAAATACTGCCAAGAACTTATCAAAAAAGAGGATTTAAAAGATGAACATGGATTGCAAAGTTATTTCATTGCTCGCATGGAAAAGTATATTAATAGCAAAGGCAAACACATTATTGGTTGGGACGAAATTCTAGAAGGTGGTTTGGCACCAAACGCTACTGTAATGTCTTGGCGTGGGACAAAAGGTGCTGTAGAAGCTGCAAAATCTGGTCATACAGTTGTGATGACACCAACTTCACATGCGTATTTTGATTATTATCAATCGGATAATGAAGACGAACCGTTAGCTATTGGTGGTTTTTTACCATTAAAGAAAGTATACAACTTTAATCCGATTCCTGAAGAGTTAACTAAAGAGGAAGCTAAATATGTACTTGGTGTACAAGGAAATATCTGGACTGAATATATTTCGACTTCAGAAGAAGTAGAATATATGGCATTTCCTAGAGCAATTGCAATGGCAGAAACTGCTTGGTCTAAAAGTAGACAACGAGATTATCAAGATTTTACCTATCGCCTATCACACTTTCACAAACGTTTGGATGCACTGAATATAAATTATGCAAATCACTTGTATGAAATTGAAGGAGAAGTTACCACACGTAACAATCAATTAGTATTTGATTTGCAAACAATTGTGAGAGATAAAACCATTCGATATACAGTGGATGAATCGTCTCCAAATATGAGTTCTACGGAATATAAAAGCTATCTTCCTATTGAAAATTCAACAATATTAAAAGCTGCTGTATTTGATGATACAAAAAAGCTTGGGCGTGATTTCACTTTAATTTTTAACAAACATAAAGCTGTTGGAACAAAAATTACACTCGATCCAAAACCTCACAAAGCATATCCTGGAAGTGGAAAAATTGGATTGATCAATGGAGTTTCTGGGAATGACACACGTTATGGAGACAAAGAATGGTTAGGCTTTTGGGGAAAAGATGTAACAATTACCATTGAATTTGACAAACCAACGAAAATTAGTTCCGTTTCCACACGATTTTACAATGCAAACGGACAATGGGTTTATGCGCCAAAGGAAATCGGAGTCAGTTATGTGAATACTGAAGATGGTAGAACATTACATAAAATAGCACAAATTCAAAATAATGATGCTACGTTAATTCCTTTCAAATTAGAAATTGAAGAAATAACAACACAACATCTAGAAATCCATATTAAAAACTATGGAATCATTCCTGATGGTTTTCAAGGCGCAGGAAATAAGGCTTGGACATTTTTGGATGAGATTATAGTGAAGTAATCTTATATTGATCAAGAAAAATACACCTTTCAAATACGTAATCTTTATTACATATTAATAGAATTTTATGGTAAATTCAATGAATAAAGTATTAGAAAAAATAAGAATCGTAAAAGATAAAAAAGCATCTTTACTAAACTTATCTGGAATGAATTTAGAGACAATTCCTATTGAGGTTTTTGAACTTGATTTTCTTACAAACTTAAATCTAAGAAATAATAATATTTCAGAAATACCCGATGAAATTTCTAAGCTTAAGAATTTAAAAGTAGCATATTTCGATTCTAATAAAATTGAATTCATTTCAAAAAAATTCTATACACTTAAAGAATTATCAGTTTTAAATTTAGAAAATAATAAGTTAAAAGAATTACCTAATGAAATTGGTAGTTTACAAAAGTTAACAAGGCTATTAGTTTCTAAGAACAATTTGAATACAATTCCAACATCAATTGGAAATTTAAGTAAACTTGAAATTTTAGACCTAAGAGATAATACACTTCAGAAAATACCAAACGAATTAGAAAAAGTAACTAGTTTAACTCGAATTGATTTATCGAAAAATGAATTATCAAATTTCGAAATCAGTTGCAATCAACTTAACCAACTTGAATGGCTAAATCTTAAATCTAACAACATATCTAAAGTTACACCTACAATTGGTAAACTAACAAATATCAAACAGATAAACTTGGGTAATAACAAACTTCTAAAAACACCTTCAAACCTTGACCTTCTAAAAAAATTAGAAAGACTAAATCTTTCTGAGAATTCTATTTCTTCCTTAGCGCTTGATATTCATAAAATGAAAAGTTTACATGAAGTAAAAGTGTTCCTTAATTCGAATATCAAAATTAAAGATAGTCTGATAAAAAAATTGATTCAAAGAAAATCTTGGTCAGATAATCAGTTTAAATTCATCATTGATAGTAATCAAGCTAAAAACTTACTAAATTTTAGGAATGATTTCAAATCAGGTAAAATTGGAGTAATAGATTTTGAAGAAAAGAAAATTCCTTTGGGACACTATAAACAAATTGGAACAGATATAATTGAAAAATATGATTTGAAAGCCCCTACAATAGAAAGAATGAAAAAACATTCTAATGAGCATAGGTCAATTTCGATAAAAAGTAAATCAAGATTTTGGTCAAAACTAAAAAATTTGTGGGCATAATCAACAACTACTAATGAACGCAACTATATACAATTAAGACTGTTTTGAAACATATCAACCAAAATATAACATATTTGTGTTAGAAATAGAAAATTAAACTTCAAAACAATCTTTCTATTAACTTCTATAATTTTTACGAAAAATCTCATTGCACACATATAAACTTTATTTTACATTTACAAGAAATAACGGAAAGTTGTTATAAAATTAGTTTCTGTTATTCTTTAAAATTAGCATAAAAACAGGAATTCCTGTTATACATACGTTACCTGCAAGCTGAACAAATGAATAGAAACTAAAGAGCGAAATGATTTCAACTAAAGACCTTACTTTACTACCAGATAGAAAAAAACTGGAAAACATATGCAAGTCCATTTCGGTTATGGATGCCATTCTTTCCCAAGAATGGCAGTTTCGATACTATTCGTTTAATTCGAAATGGGACGTCAATGAACGTTGTTTACAAATGCGAGATGGTTCTGGGGATGAAATGCACATATTGTTTCGAGAGGAAGGTTGTGCAATTAATGGTTTTGCTCACGAGTTTGGTCAATCCAACAAAGATAGGTTGACCTTAAACTTACCCGCTGTTTTTTCTGAATTTATGACTGGAGAACCAGTAAAATCAATAGGAACGACATTTTGTTTATGGTCTACTGAGCTAAAAAATTGGCAGACTGGAGAAATTGAAAATCATGAAAACAACTCGCAAGAGATGTTAAGTATCTTTGACGGACAACCTAAAAGTTATATCGATTGGGCAACTGAATATTTTGAAGAGAGTTATAAGGAAAGTGGCATCCCGTTAGACATAGTTACGCAAATCTATGATGGACAAACTTTAACTAAACCCATGGTTTTATCAATCGTTGATGAACTTGAAGATTGGGAACAACTTGAAAGGGATTTGATTGAAATTGACTATCCGTATGACTTTAAAAGTGATAATGGGAGAAATGAGAAAAAGAGTAAATGGAAATTTTGGAAATAAAAAGCAAGCAGGTAACACAATGTAAAAATGCATTAAAACGCATTTTACATTAAACGTTAGCTACAATACCATAAAACTAATGTTTAAAAGATTTTTAAAAAGTAAAAAAGAAGAAAAACCAGTTCAATCTAATTTTTCTAATCGAGATTTATTCAATGAATTGTTTCCTTTGACGGAGGAAAATAAATCAAAGTTTAAAAATTCATTTAATTCAATTTTTGAAAAAATGTTCGAAAAGGAGCAGGTAGATAAGCTGTTAAATTATTCCAGAAATTATAAAACAAAAGAGACTCAATTTGGAAACTTGATATTTAACGATATGAGTTGGAATTCAATAGACTCAACAGAAACCAAATTACAATATATAAGTCCAGATTCAGATCCAATGGTCATTGAAATATTCGAACCAAACGGCGAAATGAAAAAGGAAAATTCTGAAGCTATTATGTTAGCATATAGAGATTGGACAAGGAAGCAAACTGTAAAAATTGGAGGTGGCTTAATTATGTGCGAAGAAGTTTTAACTGAGAATGGAATAGTTGGATATGAAAGTATAACTAAAATTCCCAAAAGAGAAGGCAGAGGAATGGATTACACCTATTTTCTTAACTTAAATGATTACAAAGAACAAAAAATGTATCAGTTTAGAGTTATGATATTCGAAATGAATCCAACTGGATTAAGGGATAACATTTCAATGCATCCTATTTGTGATATAACTGATACTGACATTGGAGAACTAATGTCTTTATACAGACAAGACCCTTACAATAAAGAATTCAAAGAAGGAAATCTAATGAATATATCGGAAAAAGAGGAGTTTGACTCTTTCTTTCCTTTTCATCCTTTAAGTATTATAAGAAACGAAATAAAACCGAACATTATAAACAGCGTTAGATTTAACTAAAATACTGTAGTTCACACGAGCTATACGTAATGTGCGCAAAATAAAATCCAAAGGTCATTACTCCTATTCCGATCGCAATTTGTGTATTAGTTTTGAAAATAAAATAAATAACAAGAAGCTCGCTAAAAGCCATGCGAAGTCCGAAAACTAGCGCTTTCAAACATCCGTACTACACATACACAAGACCGTTATGTGTCATTAAAAAAACTTGCACACTACATTCTAGGATGAAGTATAATATAAAAACGTCATTTACTTTTACACTCAAATAAATAACAATAAATTTAAAGGTAAAATATGAACTCAATAGAAATTATATTATTGAATTTTTCAGAAACAAGACGAAGAAGTATAAAATTATGGGAAGGAATTCCAAACGAGTATTTAAACTGGAAACCTGACAAAAAAGCTTTCTCTATTATTGAAATGATAAGGCATACACTTGAAGCAGAACATCTATTTCATATCATTATAAAAAAAAGAGGTGATTTAGGAAATTATGAATCACCTTGGAAAAATTTAGAATACTCAGATTTAAAAAACGAACTTAATATTGCTGAAAAATACCGAGAGAATTTTATTAATATGATTAAAGTATTAAATAAATCTGATTTAGATAATATACGAATTGAAAGAAAAGAAGTCGGTCAAAGCAAAAAACTAGGAGATTATTTAAATAGAATTGTTTATCACGAGTCTGTACATACTGGTCAAATGTTAAGTTATTTAAGAACACTTGGGATTAAACGACCTCAAATATGGGATTAGAAAAACACAAAAATTAATAGTATCGAAGAATTAGAAAATCAATTCAGTCAAATAGCTTCTATTTTAGGAGACAAATCTCGCTCTATCATCTTATGGAATTTATTAGATGGTAGAGCATATACTGCTACAGAATTGGCAACAAGCGCCAATATTTCATTACAATCGGCAAGTAATCATTTAAAAAAAATGACTACAGCAAATATCTTATCTGTTGAAAAACAGGGAAGACACCGTTACTTTAAATTTGCAAGCGATGATGTTGCACAAACAATAGAATCAATGGCAAGCTTAATTTCTTTAACCAAGGAATATAAAGAAATAAAAACACCAAAACTAAATGATTTTACTTTCGCCAGAACTTGCTATGATCATTTAGCCGGTAGTCTTGGTGTTAAAATAACAAAGTCTTTATTAGACAATAAAATAATTGAAATTTCAGGGAAAAATTACAAAGTTACTAAATCAGGAAACGAATGGTTTAATAAAGTAGGATTGAATATTAATATTATCCAACAGAAAAAACGTTCTTTCGCTCATCAATGCTTAGATTGGAGTGAAAGGAAACATCATATTGCAGGAGCATTAGGAGCATCACTTCTTGAAATGATGATAAAAAAAGATTGGATACGTAGAAAATCAAATTCCAGAGAATTAATTATTACTTCAAAAGGAAAAGTAGAATTTAAAAACAAATTGAATTTAGAGATATAAAAAACGTCACATAACAATGCGTATAATTAATGCAGAGTTTAGTGTTTAATTAAAAGTTTTGTGTGTTTTACTAAGTGCTAAATTGAATATATCTGATTTTTTATTCCCGCACTAACCATACACTAGACGTTACATCCAATTTATTGAAAATAAATAGACTAACTCGAATAACAGCAATTCTAATTCAATTACAATCTAAAAAGATTGTTACTGCAAGTGAAATAGCTGAAAGATTTGAAATTAGCTTAAGAACTGTTTACAAAGACATTAAAAACACTTCAAGAGCTGGAGTTCCAGTAGGTTCTGAAAACGGAGTTGGATATTTTATGGTGAATGGATATTCATTACCACCAATAATGATTACTCAAGAAGAAGCAAATGCTCTAATTGTTTCGGAAAAATTAATTCTAAACCAAGGAGACATTTCTTGATTAAAGATTTCAATTCCTTATTAATAAAAATAAAATCGACTCTTAGGGCTTTTGAAAAGGAAGGAATTTCAAAACTAGAGAATAGAATAGAGCCTTCAACGAAAAACGAAAAAAACAAAAGTATTTGGCTGTCTTCAATTCAAAAGTCAATTACTTCTCAATTTACAAGAATGAACATACAACTCGTGAAATTGAACCTCTTGCAATTTATTTCACTGAGAGTTCTTGGGTTTTAGTCGCATTCTGTCGCTTACGAAACAACTTACGTGAATTTAGATTAGATAGAATTTCAACACTCTTTATTACCTCTGAAACATTTGATTATCAACAAGATTTCTCATTAAATGATTATTTCAAGAAATTTATTGAAGTATAGTTGACATAGGGTTGTCACTCTTCCCATTTACATTTGCACCATAAACTTAAATATATCAAATGAAGCATTTATTAATTGGTATTATAACTATCGTATTGATTAGCTGTAATCCCCAGAACAAAACAAATATGAGCGAACAAAGTAAAAAGGTAGGGACAGTGGAATTGGTTATTTTTGATACCTATCCTCAATATTCCAAAGCAGAAGTGATAGCTGCAGCAAAAGCAGTAAATCCTGTAGTAGAAAAATTTGATGGCTACATTGGAAGGAAACTAACAGTGGACAAAAACGGTAAATGGACTGATATTGTTTATTGGACTGACCTGAAATCAGCTGAGCATGCTGCACAAGAAATTTTGAAAAGTGAAACTTGTCAAAAATTCTTTGGAATGATAAATCAAGAAACTATGCAATTTATGCATCTTGAACCTGTAATTGATGTTAAATAAAAAGATATGACTAAAAACGACATAATTGAAAGGGTTCAGGAAAAATTTGATGGTCTTGTTCTAAATAAAAATTGGGGAGAAGTCGGACTATTTTACAATCCAGAAAATAAACTAAGTAAAGGAGTCTATCTATTGACATTCAAAGAAAAAGATGGTTTAAATGACAAAGCATCAAATACTGATAGAAATGGCGTATTTAGGTTAAACATTGGAATATCAAAAGATACCTTTTTTAGGTTATTTGGAGAAAGACCAAAAAGACCAAAGGCAGGTAAAATAATTGATATGCCTTATGACTTTTCAGAACTTAATAAAATAATGCCTCATCCGATTTATGGTTGGATGAGTTGGATTTGTATTTTAAATCCCACAAAGGAAACTTTTAATAAATTATTCCCACTAATCGAAGAAGGATATCATTTAGCGTTAAAGAAATATGAAAAGAAAGTAAAAGGGCATAACAATGCAGGAAAACGCAGTGAATAAACTAAAATCCATAAGAGAAAATTATAAACCGATTCAACCATCAGTTTCGGCTAACGATAACGAAATAAGTTATCAAGAAAGTAAACCAAATAAAGAAATTGAAAACTTCATTTACTGTTTTTGGCAACTTAAAACGCTGAAACCCTTAAAAAAGAATTATAATTATCGAGTGGTTTCAGACGGTTGTATTGATATATTTTTTGACCATAAACAACCGACAGAAAATTTTGTAATGGGCTTTTGCCGAAGGTTCGTTCAATTCCCAATTGGAAAAGAATTTGATTATATAGGGATTCGATTTTTACCCGCTGCATTTCCACATTTGTTCGCAGTTGACACCAAAACTTTAAGCAATCAATCCCAGGAATTAAACAAAGTTTTACCAAATTTTTCCAGATGGATTAATACAGAAATCAAACTTTCGAATTCATTTAATACAATTGTTAAAACGCTGAACGAAAAAATAATCGAGCTTTCAAAAAGTAACGAGATTTATTACGATTACCGTTTTTTAAACGCTTTAAACTTGATTTTCCAAAGAAGTGGATATTTGGATATCGAAAAAGACCTTAATACAGGTTTAAGCGCAAGACAACTTCGTAGAGTTTTCAATTTTTATATAGGCACAACAGTAAAATCGTTTAGTAATGTTGTACGCTTTCAGCATATTTTGAATGCAAAACCCTCAAAACAAAGCCTTAAAGAAAATAAACTATACTTTGATGTTGGCTTTTTTGACCAAGCTCATTTCATTAAAAATTTCAAAACATTTTACGGTGTAACACCTTCTGAAGCCTTTCGTTAAGTTTGTCCGATTTTTACAATTCCTTAGCTTTTTGTCAATCTAAATTTGTCGCAACAAAATCATTGACAATGAGAGCACTGTTATTAATCGTATTTGTTCTGACAGTAAGTTTAACAAATGCACAAACAAAAAGAAAAATGAAACTTAACGCAGGAATAATTACTGGAAAATTACCGGAAACCAAGAAATTCTACACAGAAATTTTGGACTTTGGAGTAAGTTTTGAAAACGAATTTTACCTCTTACTTCACACAGCCAACCACTCGGCAGAGATTAGTTTTTTACAACCGAACCACCCAAGCCAAGAAGCCATTTTCCAATCGGCATTTAATGGAAAAGGAGTCTATTTAACCATAGAAGTTGAAGATGTAGATAAAGTTTATAAACAACTAAAAGAAAAAGGAATCAAATTGGAAATTGAAATTCGAGACGAATCTTGGGGAGACAGACATTTTGCAATCAAAGATCCAAACGGAATTGGTATTGATATAGTCACATATACAAAACCTGAATAATAAAGCACTATGTACAACATTGTATAAAACTGAAAACCAACATTGAGAATGCCGAAAATCCTTTTCATTTTATTAACTCTGTTTCTTTTTTCATGTGATTCGAAACCTGACACAAATAATCCAAAACATTGGACTTATGAAATTGATTATGAAATTGAAAGTAAAGATTCTATAAAACCGATTGGAAGAATTGAATTTCTGAGAACAAAATATATAAAAGATAAATTAAGAGAAGAAACCTATAATGAAAATTGGTATCCTACAATGGCTTTTGTCATTTATAATATTTCGGACTTAAAGTATTATGAGAAATTGTCAAGAAAACTAAAAATATCTTCAAGTTGTCTTGACTCGCATCTTGGTGGAGATTTAATTATAAATAATAGTTATATCTTTTATAATAATTCAAGGTATTTGAATTTTGCAGGAAGTGAAAATGATATTGATTATTGCAGCTCTGTTACGAATAAAATATTATCGGAATTGGAACTGACAGAAAGCAGTACCTTAAAAGATCTTGAAAGAGGAATTGGAAAAAAATTAAAATAAACAAAATAAAGCCAGTAGGAGTACCATATATAAAAAAATGTTATTTTTAACGAAATCAAAAGGCCGTTGTACGTTTGCTACTCTTATACATAACCGCCGTAACCAATTTAAAATACATCTAACACAATAATGAAAAAACTACTTCTTTTATTTTTAATGTTAAACATATACACATGTATTTGTCAAGAATCTGATGGTTTCCTATATCAAATAAAAGGCAATAATGGATTTGGCTTGATAGATAATCTAGGTAATGTTATAGTTGAACCAGAGTTCTTTCAAGTTGGAGAATTTAAAGAAGGGCTTGCATATTTTGAAATATATAAGAAAGGGATAGGGCATCATTTAGCTGGTTATGTCAATCTTAATGGTGAAATCAGTGTTGAGCCTGTTTTCGTTTCAAACAATAATTTATCAAGGCAATTCTCAGAAGGATTAGCTGTTGTGAAAGATAAAAACTATAGTTGTGGATATATAAATAAGCAAGGAGAAATGATTATTGCCCCTAAATATAGTCATGCACACGAGTTTAAAGAAGGTTATGCCGTTGTACAGTTAAATGGAGAAAAAATTCTTATAAACAAAAAAGGAGAAGTTGTTTTAAATCCAAAAAAAATAATGTTGGATGCACATGGACTTAAAATAAATAAAAGAAGAGGAGAATATATAGCTATTTCTAATCATGTTAAAGAAGGCCTAATTTCATTTAAAATAAACAAAGATAATTACCCTATAAGAACAGGAGTTTTTAATACTAAAGGAAAATTAATTTTTAAATTGAAAGAGTTTAGTCAGATTCATGAATTTAACAATGGAATTGCATTAGCTATATCCAAGGATAATAAAAAAGCAGGTTATATTAATAAATACGGTAAAATTATAATACCATTTAAGTTTTCAAAAGCGACTAATTTTACTAATGGGTATGCAAAAGTTCAAGATGCTAATACAAAAAAATATGGTATCATAAACGAAAAAGGCGAATACGTAATAAAACCTGAATATACTTTTATTTCTGATAAATACTATTCAAACGAATTTATTGTAGCCTGTAAAACTGTTGGGAAATGTGGTTATTTAGATATTCAAGGTAATGTAACTATTGATTTAAAATATTACAGCGTAGGTGATTTTTCAGAGGGAATTGCTATGGTCTATGATAGAATTAAAAAAGATGTTTTTTACATTAATAAAAAAAATGAAAAAGTTATTGAATTAGATTTTGATATCAATTATTCTCAATATGGCTCTGTATTTGAAAATGGATTAGCCAAAGTTAAATTAAAAGGTGTTGGCACAGTTTATATTAATAAAAAAGGAGAAATAATTTATAAATTCAATAAATAAAACTGGTTACAACAATGTATAACCACAATTACGGCGGATTTAATTCCGTTTGAATCCACTCGGAATTACTAAAGTCAGTATTAAACCGAAAATTAACGCATATAAACCCGTAACTGACGGTTATACGAGACCGCTGTGCATAATTAGAGAGAACGAATGAAAAGAATATTTATACTGTTAATTTTAAGTCTTACAATCCAATATTCTTTTGGGCAAGCTTGTGGAATATACAGGATAAAATATGTAGGAAAAATAAATTCGGAATCAATAAAAATTGAGAAAATAAAACTTCCGACAATTGAATTTCTGCACGGATTAGAAGAAGAAAATTCGGAAAGGGGTTTTATCGAAATCAAACCAATCGAAAACGAAATTGATATCGAATTAGCTTCGCATCTGACCTCTCATCTTTATGGAAAATCGGAAAATTTACTCAAATTATATAAAGAAAAAAAAGAAAATATTCCTATCGTAATTACAGTCATCGAGAACGGAAAAACCAAAGAAATACGGATAGAATTAACTTGGAATAATATTCAAATTAGTAAACTTGACAATGACAAGTTTGGAAATCTATTTGAACTAAATTTGAAAGAAATAAATATAAAATAACTATGCACAACAATGGCTATAAACAATTGCTTGTTCTCGCTTACTTCTGAAAATCCTCGCGGATTTTCTATTCGGTTTGTATTTACTAAATTAAGTGCTTAAATCACGCAACAAACTATATACAAACACGTTGTGCCCAATTAAAAAAACCAAGAACAGAATAATAATTGCAAGCTAAAATTAAATATAACTTTACAGGTAAAATATGGGATGGAGGATGGTTTTTTGTCTCTTTGCCAAAAGATATTTTTAAAGAAATTCGAGAACATTTAAAATGGTAAGAAGAAGGCTGGAGACGAATGAAAGCCACTGCTACTATTAAAGAAATTGAATGGAATACAGCCATTTAGTTTGATAACAAACACAATACATATCTTCTTCCCCTAAAAGCTAATATTCGAAAGAAAGCGACCTTGGAATTGAATGATATTGTTGACGTAACTATTGCCATATGAACAGACTTACAAGAATAACCGCAATCTTAATTCAACTTCAATCAAAAAGAATAGTTCCTGCCAAAGAAATTGCTGAACGATTTGAGGTAAGCCTTAGAACAATCTATAGAGACATTAAGACTTTGCAAGATGCAGGAATTCCTATTGGTTCGGAAATTGGAGGTGGCTATTTTATTGTTGATGGTTATCGCCTACCGCCTATATCAATAACTGAGGAAGAAGCAAACACTTTGGCGGTTTTAGAAAAACTTATTGAGAAACAAGGTGATAAATCACTTTTGAAAAACTTCAACTCATTTCTTATAAAAATTAAGGCAACGCTTAAAAACTTCCAGAAGGATAAAGTAGAATTACTATCCTCTAGGACATTCAGCTTAGATACAAATGAAATAGTTGAGAGCAACTGGCTTTCGGAAATACAAAAAAGTATTTCCAATAAAGTAACAATCAAAATAACCTATAATTCAATTTACAAACAAGAATTAACAAACAGAAATATCGAACCGCTTGCCATATGTTTTGTAAACAATGTTTGGATTGTTATCGCCCATTGTCAACTTCGAGAGGACGTAAGAGAATTTAGATTAGATAGAATAAATAAGCTAACTACAACATCAAAATGTTTTGAAACAGAAAACAACTTTGAACTTCAAGAATATTTCAAAAGTTTCCAAACCTAGTTGACATAAGGCTGTCATACACACTTTCTACTTTTGTTTCATTATTAAAATAAATATTTAAAGAAATGAATCAAAATGAAATTACAAAAGTGTCTAAAATGTACCCTAAAGCCTTTAAAGAATTAGATACATCTTTAATAGACAAATACTTTACTAAAGGAGCAACGAAAACAGGTTTTATGTATGATTATGAATCCCAGAAATGGCTTGACTTATCTACAGTTGGAATTGACGAGATTAAACAGTGGGTTTTGACTTATAATAAAGAAAAAATAATGCCCGAATCCGAAATTGAATTGAAAATTCTTGATATTCAGGATAAGATAGCAGTAGTTAAAATAGATTTGTACTGGGCAGAAAATAGAAAAGGGTGTGATTATTTATTTCTTGTAAAAGAAAATGATTCTTGGCTTATTGATAAAACCCTTTGGCAAAGTGTGCTTTAAGAACTAAAGTTAAACTGCAACTAGAAAAGTAACTGGGCACAACAACGTGTACAAGCAATAGCGGTTTGAGTACTAACTCGAACGGCTATTGCGTTTATTTAAGTATATTGCTTACCGAAAAGTAGTAGCTATAAATCCGCTACTGCTCATACACAAGTACGTTGTAAAACATTTAAGAAAAACCAATGAACCGAATTTTAAGCCTTATAATTTGTGCCTTTTTACTAATATCTTGCGGAAACAAACGTGAAGGAGAACAGAAAACTGGATTACTCTCAAATTTTGTTAAAATAACTGATAATGAAGATGCTGGAGTTAAAGAAATTCTTGACTTTTATGGGGGACAATGCAAATATGCAATTGGAGCATCTGTTTCGACTAAAGATGGAAGTAAAAAATACTTTGAACTTGAAATGAGCCAAAGTGATGCAATTGATAAACAATTAGACAAAGTTTATCTTCCTTCTTCAAATATTGCTTACAGATTCTATAAAAACTTAAAAGAGGAAAAGAAAAATTATGACGAAATTAAAGTTGTATTGATTTCCAAAGAAAACAAAAAACAAGAATTTGACTTTCCGATTACTCTGCTAGAAAAAGCGGAAAAAAGAATTAAAGTTGCGGAAAAAACAGTTAGTCTATTAAAGGAAAAACAGTTCGAAGAATTAAAAGAAATGCTAAATAATGAACTTGTTGCTTTTAACAAAGACGAATTGATTCCTCGCTTAAAAGAAGTTGAACCACAATTTGGAAACATACTTGAATTTAGACTATTTGGATTTAAAATAATGGAAATAAAAGACAAGGAATTAATGCATATTTCTGGCGCCATTATTAGAGACAAACAAAATAATGAATTTAGCGTTGACATAGACTTTAACTCGGACAAATACGAACTATATCAATTGCAATATAAATTATAACTGAATTAAAAAACGTTTTACAACACCGTATAAAAATAATTGCGGTTTAGTACTTAATCAAAGGGCGTTGTGCTTCAGCAACGACCACGATGAAAAGGCAACACAACAAAGACATAAAATTAAAAATATGAGGAATTTTATATTGTTTTTTTTTCTGACTTTAACTGTTTTTCATTCATACGGACAAACAGAACAAGATAGTATAAACACAATACAAAAAGTTGAAAAGCAAGTCAAAAAACAGACTGAAATTCAACAATTGGAAGTTCCTATTTACCAATTATTTTCAACTGAAAACTATTGGACTTTCATTAAATTGGACACACGGAATGGTAAAATGTGGCAGGTACATTTTACTATATCTGAAGACGGTTACGAAGGTGAATTAGTCTTAAATTCAAGTTCGCTTGTATGGGATAACAAAGAAATAAACGGTAGATTCATTCTTTACCCTACTAAAAATATGTATAATTTTATATTACTTGATCAATTAAAAGGAACAACATATCAAGTACAATGGAATAATGATAAAAATAAACGATTTGTTAGTCGAGTTTATTAAATCGGAATTTTTAAAATATATAAAGCACCAAACGCACAACAATGTATAACCACAATTACGGTGGATTCAAAATACGTTCGTGCTTAATTAAAATTAGTAACTTTAGACTGTAACTGATGGTTATACTTACCATTATACACTCTCCCCCTATTTTTCCCTTACAATAAACTACAACTACAATTCTATACATAATCTTATAACATTTCTGTAGCTTTTACGGAAAACCGTATTGCATAGCTATAATCTTTGTTTTACATTTACAGAAGATAACGGGAAGTTGTTATAAAATTAGTTCCTGTTATATATACGTTACCTGCAAGCATAAAACTACTCTGAACTCGAACTGAATGATAAAAAAGAAGAACATAATTGGAATTTGTGGAAGTGCAAGTCAGAATTCTAAAAACCTGTCAATTCTAAATTGGATTTCCGAATCAAATAATTCTGATTTCGAGATGGAAATTATTGATAATCTAACCGAATTACCACATTTTAAAACGGAACTGACTGACAAAAATGTACCCAAACAAATTGTTGACTTTCGGAATAAAATAAAAAATTCAGACGGAATTGTTATTTGTACACCTGAGTATGTTTTCAGTATTCCAAGTTGTTTAAAAAATATGATTGAATGGTGTGTGTCGACAACTGTATTTTCTGACAAACCAATTGGAATTATTACGGCTTCTGCAAGTGGAGAAAAAGGACACGAAGAATTGAAGTTGATTATGAAGACTATTCAGACAAAATTTACGAACGAAACAACACTTTTAATTCAAGGTATAAAAGGGAAAATTGACAAAAACGGAAAAATTATTAATAAAGATACAGAGAATAGATTAAGGAAATTAATTATATCGTTTAACACTCTGATAGAAAAGCCAGCAGGTAACAATGTATAAAAAACATAGGGCAGTTTAGGCTTGCCGAAAGGTCTATGTTTATTACAAAGTCGCCAAATATAAAATTTGGCATTTTCAACAAAAAAGATAAAAGCAAAATATTATATTTGGCTTAGTACCAATCCGAAACGTATCGCTTATCACCTCCCTACGCTTCTTATACTAACTTTGTATGTAATTAAAAAAAATGGAAATAATTAAAAAGTTTAACGACTTAGTTGACATATATTTCAAAGAAGAGCATAACATTTCATTCTATGAGAAAAAACTTGATTTAAAATCAAAATATTTAAGTAAACTATCAAAAAAACATAATACTGCTCCTCCTTGTCAGGTACTCATTAATAAACAAATAGAGTTCAGCAAACAACTTCTTAAAAATACTCAAAAAACAATCAAAGAGATTGCTATTGAAATGAACTTTGAAGACCAATATTATTTTAGTAAGTTATTTAAAAATAAAACAGGAGTTTCTCCTTCAGAGTTTCGAAGAACCAAAGAGTGAACCTTTATCCATTGTTTATCTATTTCTTTCAAATTAGTTTTGCCTAATAAATTAAACCGTTTGAAAGAAATGAAAAAATTCACAAAACATACAATAGAAAGTGCTCCAGAAGATTCAAAGTCAAATCTTCAATATGGTAAAAATAAATATGGAATGCTACCAAATCTATTCAGATATATGTCTGGAGCTCCTGCAACATTAGATGCCTATATTAGTTTATCTAAAATATTTAATGATACTAGTTTTTCTGTTGGCGAACAACATTTAATTATGTTAGCAGTAAGTATTGTTAATAAATGTGATTATTGTACTGCAGCGCATTCAAGAGCTGCAAAAGCTAATGGTATCCCTTCTAGAATTATAAATGCTATTAGAAAAGAAAAACAAGTAACTGATGAGCGATTATCTGCTTTGATTGAGATTACTCAAAAAATAACAGTTACTCGTGGTAATATTGAAGCAGAAGATTTAGATGCTTTTTATAAACAAGGTTTTTCTCCAGAAAATGTAATGGAATTAATTGTTGGAATATCTATAAAAACGATTAGTAACTATATTAATCATATTACAGAAAATGTTATTAATGATGAACTAAAACCTTTTGCTGTAGGAAAGGAAATTGTGGACTAAAATTACGAATCACCTTATTACAAAATGCAAAAAGCATCAAAATTTACAATTATAACCTTATTGTTAAATAGTAGTTTAACAATAATGGTAGGAGCTGTAATTGCTCCGGTTTTGCCATCCATTTCTAAAAACTTACAATTTGGCTTTAATTCTGGGCTATTAGTTACATTACCTTCATTGGGAGTGATTTTGTTTTCACCAATAATTGGTAAACTTATTAATAAACTTGGTGCTTTTAAACTTTTAATGCTAGGAATGTTACCTTATGCATTTTTTGGTTTTATAGGCGTATACTTAACCAATAATTATATGCTTATGTTAGACCGCTTATTTTTAGGTGGAGCTTGTGTAGCAATTCAAGTATCGGTAACAACGCTAATAGCAGAATTATTTAAAGGAAAAGAACGTTTAAAACTAATTGCTTGGCAAGGTGTAGCAATTGAATTGGGAGGTGTTATATTTTTATCTTTAGGAGGTTATCTTGGAGAACAGAAATGGTCTTACCCTTTCTATATATATTTAATAGCTATTTTATTTTTTGTTTTTTCTTGGTTTACTTTACCTAGAACAAGACTTCAACAAAATGTCAATGATTTAACCGAAATAAGAAAAAACAGTAAAGATTTATTTCCAATAATGCTCAGTTCATTCTTTTCAATGGCTATCTTCTTTGTTTGTTTTATATCATTACCTGAATATTTATTAAAAAAGTTTAATTTTTCAGAATCAAGTACAGGTTATTTAATGTCGTTTATTTCATTAATCGCTGTAATTGTAGCTAGTCAATTGGTTAAAATTTCAAATTATATTTCCTCTAGAAATTTAGTAGCATTAGGTTTTTTGTCTTTTTCTTTGGGATATGTGTTGTTTGCAACAACATCATTATCTGAAATTATGTATGTGGGAGCAATTTTTATTGGAATAGGTTTTGGGTTTACTATACCAATTTTAAATCATCTAACTATAGAAATAAGCACACCTTTAACTCGTGGAAAAAATCTAGGGTATTATTCTATGATGGTATTTGCAGGACAATTTGCAGCCACTTTTATTGAGTTTATTACAAATAGTGAGGAAATAAACTTTTTGATAACTTCAGGAATTGGGATAATACTATCATTAGTAGTATATTTATTATTTATCAGAACAAAAAACAGCATACAACACCGTGTATAATTCATTGCTAGTATAGGCTTACTTAAGAAAATTCTCGTGGATTTTCTATTCGGTTTGTATTTGCTGAATTAGTTGCTGAAACACGCAACGAAATCATACACAAGTCCGTTAGGCGCAATTTGAGAAAACTTTGAACGAATGAGTATTATTCAGGAATTAACAGATAAATA
>NZ_CANMEZ010000009.1 GCF_947496985.1 uncultured Kordia sp. | reverse complement strand
TTGTCTACCGTAGTAATTGATACCACTGTAGCTACACTACTTGGATTGTCAATGCTTACTGGTACACTTGCACTACCGCCATCTTCTGCAATCGTTACATCTCCAACACTCATCGCAACTAGAGAATTTACAACTAGATTTGCATCTTGTGAATCTATAAGTATACATGAGTTTTCACTGTGAGTGACGATTAATTGGTAATCGTTTCCGTCGTAAGAACTTGGCACATTGCTTAATGTTAATGTATTTGAATTGAATCCTGAATAGACTGGATTTGTTCCTGCAGTCGTAATATCCGACCAAGTTACTCCGTTATCAGTACTCTCTTGCCATTGATATGCAATGTTAGCTGAAGAATTTGTTGCTGGAGGAACCGTATAATTTGGTGTTCCAGAAGAAAACGTGGTTGTTGATTGCGAACTCGCAGCAGCTGTGAATGTAACATTTTCTCCTTCAAGTATTGTTTGACTTGTTGCTGGATCAGATGTGATTGATGCTTGTGTAGCAGTTGTTACGTTTACGCTTGTTACTTGTGGGCTTCCTACATTTGTAGGAACTCCGTTAGCTGGATTAACTGCACCTTCATCATCATCTGCTAAGTTATTACTAGAAGTTAAATCTGCAGTTGTAAAACTAGCAGCTCCTTCAACAGCATCAGCACAACCGTCTCCATCACTATCCGTGTCAAGAAAATCAGGAATTGTATCTCCGTCCGTGTCTACTATTGGACATGAATCAAATGTCATTTCTAATACATCTGAACCAGTACCATCAATACCTTCTCCTGTAACTTGGAAAGTTAATGTTGTTACTCTTCCGTAGATTTGAATACTCCCTGCTGCTGTTCCTAAGCCAGCCGTATCAGCTTCCCCAGAAAGCACTATAGGAGAACTTGTTCCTAAGTTTTGATTTACATTTCTATAAAATTGTTTTGGTGTAACTATTAATTGGTTGTTACCAGAAATTTTCCCCATTGAGAGATCAGCATTTTGCAATGTCCACAATGAAGTGTTTGATATAAAGTTTCCTGATACTATTTGATTGTTTCCTCCAAGTCTGTCAATATGTATTATTGGGTTGTAAACTGGTTGACTGTATGTTATTGTAATTGTTCCTGTTACACGATCATCAGCTGCTGCATTTAAAGATTCTGAAGAAGTATCCCATGCAAATAAAAATTCTAAAGAGTTTGAACCTTCAACTGTTGCATCAGAGAAATAAGAATCTGATGACATAGTGCCATTTGGCGTGTATACTACTAATCCTCCAGCTGGAATTGTACTATTAAAACTAACACCTACTGCACCTGCTGTATTTGTATATGGAAAACTTCCTGCCCAAGCTCCTGCAGTTAAAGGTCTTGTAGCACATACATTTTCGTTATCATCTATGATTCCATCATTATCATTATCTATATCTATATTATCTTGTACTGTATCAAAATCAGTATCAATAAATGTTGAACTAGAACAAGTTGATGGTGGTGTAACTACTACATTTGTAAGTTGACATGTACCGTCTGTATCATCTGTTATTGTAAACGTTACGTTTCCACCTGATATTGGAAATGGTCCAAATTGCTGTGGTAAGTTATATGAAATATTTGCTTGTGTAATATCTCCTGAAAGACTGTATGTTGAACCTAATAAGTTTCCATTAGGGTTTATGTAGAATGTAAATGTATCATCTGAATCATTTGACGGTGTTCCATTATCATCGCAAAATACTGCAGTAAGAGAAGCACTTAAAATTTCACATGAGTCACAAGCTGTCGTATTTGATGAATTTGTTACTGCTAAGTCGGTTCCTGTATATCCACCTTGACCAGTTACTCTACCATTTGCTGGATTAACCGTCACTGGAGAGTTTCCTAATATTCCATCATCATCATCATCATCATGA
The DNA here is from genome assembly GCF_947496985.1 of uncultured Kordia sp. Taxonomy (GTDB): domain Bacteria; phylum Bacteroidota; class Bacteroidia; order Flavobacteriales; family Flavobacteriaceae; genus Kordia. Next base: position 187,094 of record NZ_CANMEZ010000009.1, on the reverse strand, counting down.
CCTGCTTCCAATGCATCAACACACCCATCATCATCACTATCATCATCTAATGAGTTGATTATTCCATCATTATCAGAATCTAAACTTGTACATACCCCATTTGCATTTAACGCACAAAAATCTGAATCTTGATAATTAATAATTCCATCGCCGTCAGCATCTCCCATTGGATCATCTGACAAACAACTGAAAGGGTTTGATATGATTGTATTTATGTTTAAGTTATCTGTTTGACTAAAAGTAGTTGTATCTGTTGGCGAACCAAATGTTCTATTTACTATCGTAGTTCCATCTACAATTATTCGATAAGAATTCCCTTGAATACCATCTCCAAACGTATCATTAATTGTAAAAAAGTAACTTCCATTTTCAGTAATGGTTATGTCTTGCGAAACTGTAACATTTCCAGTCAAATAGGTATTATTAGGTACGCTAGCAATTGTATTTACACCTGAAGCTAATGACCAACCTACTTCTGTTGAAAATTGATCTAAATCTATTTCTATTCGAACTATTGAATCTGGATTTAATGTTAATGGGGCAGTACCACATTGTTCTTGTGTATCAAGTATTCCATCATTGTCGTCATCTTCATCACAAAAATCTGCGATACCATCTAGATCACTATCTACATTTCCTGCTATTGACAAGTCACAGAAATCTATATCACAGTTACTTTGCTGAACAGTTGTTGTAGTTGTACAAGTTCCCGTTGTATCATCCGTAATTGTTATTGTATATAACGTATTATTTGCAGATCCGTCTTGTAATCTAAAAGATGTTGCTGATCCGTAAGTTCCTGTTGAAGGTGTTACAACCCCTCCATTATCAGCAGTCACCGTATACGTTGTTCCTAAATCTACTCCTGTTGGATTTAAATCAAAACTCACGTAATCATCTGATCGATCACGTGATAAGTTATTATTGCATGTTTCGTTAGTTTTATTAGGAGTTACCACACAGTTTGAGCAATCTATTGCAAAAGTTGTGCTAACACCTGCGTCTGTAACAACTCTTCCGGCAGCTCCTGCTCTTGCTCCGTTACCTACTGGAATGTTTCCACTATTTACATTTGTTGTTGTTATTGTAGAAGAGCTAATTACAAATCCTCCTCCACCTGGCCCACCATATTCAATGAATACTGGTGTTAACCCTGTTTGTGTTGTTGCGTTTCCTCCACGTGCAAATGCTCTTACTTGTGAATTTATTGAATTTGCTTGTATAGCGATATATCCGGCTCCACCAGCTCCACCCGTTACATTAGAAGCATCTCCAAAAAAACTAAATGTACCAGAATTTGGCCCATCATTTCCATCACTTGCAATATTTCTGTTTGATCCGTCAGTTGTAATATTATTAGCAAGAACTATAACAATTCCTCCTCCATTACCTGTAGCTGGCGCCCATTCAGCTTCTGAACCTCCAGAAGCTCCCATAAATAATCTTAAATTACTTGCTGCATCAAAGACACTTCCTGCTGCTGGGGCATCTGTTCCAGAGATTAAGGTTCCAGCTCCTCCACTGGTTCCTCCTCCACCGTAACCACCACCACCACCACCTGAACCAAGTGTAATGTCTGTAGAATTTGCTCCATTTCCTCCAACTCCTGCTCCACCATCTGGTGCGCCTTGTGCGGCATTACATCCTCCGTGTCCACCACGACCTGTTCCTCCTGATAATGGCGCAGGGACTCCAAAGTCTCCCCCAAAATATACAGGATCTGTTCCCCAATTTTCATCAGCTGTAGCTAATAATGCTAACGATTCTCCACAGTTATTCACAGCAAAGTTTCCTGTTGCATTTCTTCCAAAGAAACCATCTCCAGAAGCATTAATATCTGCGTTTAATGTAATATTATTATCACATGCATCTATAAAAATTACTCCACCAGTAGTTCCGTCCCATGGTTGTGCCGAGACAGTTCCTACTACGGTAACATCACTTGTGTATTTAGCAATTCCTACTAACTGAACTCTTTCCGTTGCTGGTGTAAATGTTTTCGTAACAGCTATATCAATAGTTAGCGTATTTCCTACTATGTTTGTGATTTTAGCTAAATGAAAATTACCTGCACCATTATCAGTTCCACCAGTATTTCCTCCACCACTGACACCTGTCATTTGAATAATCATCACAGGATCATTGATTGCTAAACCAGCACTGCTTCCAACAGTAACACTTGTTCCACTAACAGCTGATACTGTAGTATACGTGTTTACTACTCCGGATATATTTTGTGCATTAGCGCTAAAGAAAAACAATAATGACACTAAAAGTGTTACTACTATTTTTGAAGTAATGTTTTTCATAATTATGAAACTTTATTTTATAGATAGATAAGTTTAATACTTGAGGTCGTAACTGGAATAGAAGTTACTCTGTATAGCTCCTTCTTTTCTTCGTTATAAATGTACCCGACAAGATTAATCTTATGATTTATCAAGATTTGGTTGTTTAGTTGTTTTATTGTTTTTCCTTTTTTACCATCGCAACTGTACACTATAGGTAAGTTGACAGTTAGTTTTGAATTTGCAGGTAAACTAAAGGTAGCTCTACCATTACCTATGTAATTGAAAGCTATTTTTTGTTTTTTATTGAATATTTTTTCGACTTCATTACTTGCTTTTGGAAAATTCACAAGTTGTCCCGCATCAAGCTCAATTTCTGCGCTTATTGGATAGTCGTTTTTGTTTTCAATTTTAAGTGCTAATTGGTCATTAAACTTTTCACAGACTGTTAAGCGATCACTTATACTTGTTGTGACTGTGATATAGTTTTGCATATCATCTACTAAATAGACAGATACAGGGAGTTTACGCATATATCTTTCCCAACGTTTATGAGCTTCATGTTTTTTATCTCTACTTGTTTCAATCGCTTTTTGCTCCATAGGATACAGCTCTTGATTTTCGTATACATGTTTTCTGAGTTTAGCTACACCTGTAAGATGTGGCACTATTTTTTGGAAAGAAATGATACCATCTGCTGTGGTTTCATCTAATTTTAAATCTTGCACATCGTAGATTGTTTTTTCTTGTGCAAATGAGTTTTGTGATTGTAGTATACATAACCACATCACAAAAGCAGGAGAAAGCCTTTTAAGAATAAGTATAACAATAGAAGCACTGTTTGAGACTTTGGATCTCAACAGCACATCAAAAGTAGTGTTGTTCATTCGAGTATTTTTAAGGCGGCTAAGGAATAAATGACTAGTTTATTTTCTTAACAGATTGTAACAAATGTAATGACTGACACCTACATTTAAGTAGCAATACACACAAAAGGATTTGATTTTCGTTAAAATGCAAGCTTTTTTCGTTCAAGTGTTTAGCTTGTTTTTTTTGAAATAATCTCTCTTTTTTTGTTAAAAAAATGCATTATTCTAAAATAAACTTGTTATTAAGTTTATGTTTTTATTTGATTTAAAAGTGATATTTTTGCTCACTATTAAATACTTGCAATGAGCATACAACAAGAAATAGATAAACGAAGAACTTTTGGAATTATATCGCATCCAGATGCTGGTAAAACAACCTTAACAGAAAAGCTTTTACTTTTTGGTGGAGCTATTCAGGAAGCTGGAGCTGTAAAAAATAATAAGATTAAAAAAGGAGCTACAAGTGACTTTATGGAAATTGAACGTCAGAGAGGAATTTCTGTAGCAACTTCCGTACTTGCCTTTATTTACAAAGATAAGAAAATCAACATTTTAGACACTCCAGGTCATAAGGATTTTGCTGAAGATACTTTCCGAACTTTAAGTGCTGTAGATAGCGTTATTGTAGTAATTGATGTTGCTAAAGGTGTAGAGGAACAGACTGAAAAATTAGTTTCCGTTTGTCGCATGCGAAAGATTCCTATTATTGTTTTTATCAATAAGTTGGATAGAGAAGGAAAAGATGCTTTTGACTTATTAGATGAAGTAGAACAAAAACTTGGTTTACGTGTTACACCTTTGAGTTTTCCTATTGGAATGGGCTACGACTTTAAAGGTATTTATAATGTTTGGGAAAGAAATATTAATTTATTTACTGGAGAAAACAAACAAACTATTTCTGAAGCTATTCATTTTGAAGACGTTAACAATCCTGAATTAGAAACATATATTGGAGAAACTTCCGCAGAAACTTTACGTGAAGAACTTGAATTAGTATATGAAGTGTACCCAAAATTTGATAGAGACGCGTATTTAAAAGGTGAGTTACAACCTGTCTTTTTCGGTTCAGCTTTGAATAATTTTGGAGTGAGAGAACTATTAGACTGTTTTGTTGAAATTGCTCCTACTCCTTTAGCCAAAGACTCTGACACGCGTTTAGTACATCCAAATGAAAAGGATTTTTCAGGCTTTGTATTTAAGATTCATGCCAATATGGATCCAAAACATAGAGATAGACTTGCTTTTATTAAAATTGTTTCAGGAGTTTTTAAACGAAACACACCGTATCTTCATGTTCGACTAGACAAAAAGTTAAAGTTTTCAAGTCCAAATGCTTTTTTTGCTGAGAAAAAACAGATTGTAGACGAGTCATTCCCTGGAGATATTGTTGGTTTGCATGATACTGGAAATTTCAAAATTGGTGATACATTAACTGCTGGAGAAAAAATGAATTATAAAGGTGTTCCAAGTTTTTCGCCTGAGCATTTTAGATACATCAATAACGCTGACCCAATGAAATCCAAACAGTTAGGAAAAGGAATTACACAGCTAATGGATGAAGGAGTTGCGCAATTATTTACTTTAGACTTAAACGGAAGAAAAATTATAGGAACTGTTGGGGCTCTTCAATATGAAGTAATTCAATATCGATTAGAGCATGAATATGGAGCTAAGTGTACCTATGAAAATTTGAATGTACATAAAGCGTGTTGGGTAGAAGTTGACAACGAAAAAGATCAAGAATTTTTAGATTTTAAACGTGTAAAGCAAAAATTCTTGGCACGTGATAAAGAAAATAAATTGGTCTTTTTAGCAGATTCTTCTTTTTCATTACAGATGACACAGCAGAAATATCCTAGTATTAAATTCCACTTTACAAGTGAATATTAATAAATGATTAAAAATAAAGACATTTAAAAATTAATCGTAAAAAAGAATTTTAAAGACTTTTAAGATATTATTACAAAAAAGACGTCAAACTATATTGACGTCTTTTTTTTATGCTTTAAAAACAAATTATGAGAGTCTATTTTCTTGAAAAATAACTAAAAACTATTTTAAAACAAATTCAAATAGATTTTTTAAATGCTCTGAAAATTAAAAAAACCTCAATTCGAAAATTGAGGTTTTTTATATTAAGCTTCTCCAGTGGGTCCAAAATTCATTGGAATTGGAGGTTGTTCAAAATCTGTGATTTGTCCATGAGCTTTTTCAAAGCGATGTATATTTTCACCTAATGCTTTCATTAATCGTTTTGCATGTTGCGGCGTTAATATAATTCTAGATTTCACTTTCGCCTTTGGTCTCCCAGGCATAATGTTTACAAAATCTACTACAAATTCTGATGGTGAGTGATTGATGATTGCTAAGTTGGTATAAATACCTTCTGCTGTAGCATCATCTAACTCAATATTGATTTGCTTTTCGTTTGCTTTGTCGCTCATGTATTAAAAGTTAATTTCATGCTTAGCAGCCATAATTTCATTGTATTCTTCTCTTGATCCTACAATAATATCATCATACTTACGCATTCCCGTTCCTGCTGGTATTTTATGCCCAACAATTACATTTTCTTTTAATCCTTCTAATGCATCAACTTTACCACTTACGGCTGCTTCATTCAGTACTTTTGTTGTTTCCTGGAACGATGCTGCTGAGATAAATGATTTCGTCTGTAATGAAGCTCTTGTAATACCTTGTAAGATTGGTGTTGCCGTTGCCGGAACAATATCTCTTGCAGTTATTAATTGCTTATCAGCTCTTCTTAATACAGAATTCTCGTCTCTTAATTCTCTTGGAGAAACAATTTGTCCTGCTTTAAAGTTTTCCGATTCACCTGCGTCTTCAATCACTTTTTGACCGTAAAGGTTATCATTCTCTCTGATGAAATCAGATTTATGAATTAATTGGTTTTCTAAGAAGATTGTATCCCCAGGATCTCCAATTCTTACTTTACGCATCATTTGACGAACAATTACTTCGAAGTGCTTGTCATTAATTTTCACACCTTGTAAACGATATACTTCTTGTACTTCATTTACTAAGTATTGTTGTACTGCAGATGGTCCTTTGATATTTAAAATATCATTTGGTGTAATAGAACCGTCTGAAAGTGGCATTCCCGCACGTACATAATCATTTTCTTGTACTAAGATTTGGTTTGAAAGTTTTACTAAATACTTTCTTACATCTCCAAATTTAGACTCAACAATGATTTCACGATTACCTCTTTTGATTTTTCCAAAAGATACAACTCCGTCAATCTCAGACACAACCGCTGGGTTAGAAGGGTTACGTGCTTCAAATAATTCTGTTACACGTGGTAAACCTCCTGTAATATCTCCTGATTTTGCAGATTTACGTGGAATTTTCACTAAAATTTTACCAACTTTAATCTTTTCACTGTCATCTACCATTAAGTGAGAACCTACAGGTAAGTTATATGAACGTTGTACTTCTCCTTTACTATCTAAAATTTGAAGTGTTGGAATTAATTTTTTATTTCTTGATTCAGAAATTACTTTTTCTTGGAATCCTGTTTGCTCATCAATCTCTACTTGGAAAGTAACACCTTGTTCGATGTTTTCGTATTGAATTTTCCCAGCAAATTCAGAGATAATTACACCATTATATGGATCCCATTGACAAATAGCTTGATCCTGCTTGATCACATCTCCACTCTTAACAAAAATAGTAGATCCGTAAGGAATGTTATTTGTACTTAAAGTAATTCCAGTTTTCTTATCAATAATTTTGATTTCTGATGTACGAGAGATTACAATATCAGCTAAGTTTCCTTCTGCATCTTCACCTTGAACTGTTTTCAGTTCTTCGATTTCAGCAACACCCGCAAATTTAGCTTTTAATTGGTTTTCTTCAGAAATGTTACTTGCTGTACCTCCCATGTGGAATGTACGTAGCGTTAACTGTGTTCCTGGTTCTCCAATAGATTGTGCAGCAACAACTCCAACAGCTTCTCCAATTTGAACCATCTTGTTTGTAGAAAGGTTACGTCCGTAACACTTAGCACAAATACCTTTTGGAGCTTCACATGTTAATGGAGAACGTACTTCAACAGATTCTACTGGTGAATCTTCAATAGCTTGTGCAATTTCTTCATTGATTCCTTCTCCTGCAGCTACTAAAACTTCTTCCGTTAACGGATTGTATACATCATGTAGAGAAATTCTACCTAAGATACGATCCTTTAATGGTTCAACTACATCTTCGTTTTTCTTTAATGCTTTAACTTCAACACCTCTTAATGTTTCACAATCATGAATGTTCACAATTACATCTTGAGATACATCTACTAAACGACGAGTTAAATATCCTGCATCGGCAGTTTTTAATGCGGTATCGGCAAGACCTTTACGCGCACCGTGAGTAGAGATAAAGTATTCTAAGATCGATAATCCTTCTTTAAAGTTAGAAAGAATCGGGTTTTCAATAATTTCTCCACCACCAGCAGTCGATTTTTTCGGCTTCGCCATTAATCCACGCATACCAGTTAACTGACGAATTTGCTCTTTCGAACCACGGGCTCCAGAATCAAGCATCATATACACAGAGTTAAATCCTTGTTGATCTTCACTAATGTGCTTCATAGACAACTCCGTAAGGTTTGCATTCGTTGTTGTCCATTTATCAATTACCTGATTGTAACGCTCGTTGTTTGTGATTAATCCCATGTTATAGTTCATGGTAATTGTATCTACTTCAGCGTTAGCTTTATCAATTAATGATTGCTTTTCTTTTGGAATAATGATATCTCCCAAACTGAATGATAATCCACCTCTAAAGGCAAATCCATATCCAAGACCTTTGATATCATCTAAGAAAGCAGATGTTGTTGGAATATCAGTCACTCGTAAGATTCCACCTATGATACTACGTAACGATTTTTTCGTTAATACTTCATTGATATAACCTGCTTGTGCTGGTACTTTTTGATTGAAAAGTACACGTCCAACAGTTGTTTCTATAATTTGTGGAACTAATTCTCCTTCTGCATTAAAGTCAATTGCTCTAATTCTGATAGAAGCATTTAATTCTACTTTTTTCTCATTGTAAGCCATTACAACTTCCTCAGCTGAATAGAACGTTAATCCTTCTCCTTTAATTTTTCTTTCTGGAGTAGATTTACGCAACTTCGTCATATAGTATAAACCTAATACCATATCCTGAGAAGGTACAGTAATTGGTGAACCATTCGCAGGATTCAGAATGTTTTGAGAAGCTAACATTAATAATTGCGCCTCTAAAATTGCTTCTGGTCCTAATGGTAAATGCACCGCCATCTGATCCCCATCAAAATCGGCATTAAATGCCGTACATGCTAATGGGTGTAACTGAATCGCTTTTCCTTCAATAAGTTTTGGCTGGAATGCCTGAATACCTAATCTGTGAAGCGTAGGCGCACGGTTTAGTAATACTGGATGACCTTTAATTACGTTATCCAAGATATCCCAAACTACTGGCTCTTTTTTGTCTATAATTTTCTTTGCAGATTTTACAGTTTTTACAATACCTCTTTCAATTAACTTACGAATCACAAAAGGCTTGTATAATTCTGCTGCCATGTTTTTAGGCAATCCACATTCGTATAATTTTAATTCTGGACCAACAACAATTACCGAACGTGCTGAATAATCCACACGTTTTCCAAGTAAGTTTTGACGAAAACGTCCTTGCTTACCTTTTAAGGAATCAGATAATGATTTTAATGGTCTGTTAGAATCAGTTTTTACTGCTGATGATTTACGCGTGTTATCGAATAATGAATCTACAGATTCTTGAAGCATGCGCTTCTCGTTACGTAAGATTACTTCAGGAGCTTTGATCTCCATTAATCTTTTTAAACGATTGTTTCTGATAATTACTCTACGATATAAATCATTTAAATCAGACGTTGCAAAACGACCTCCATCTAACGGCACTAATGGACGTAATTCTGGCGGAATTACAGGAACAACTTTCATGATCATCCATTCTGGACGGTTTTCACGGTTTTTGTTCGCATCACGTAATGACTCAACAACTTGTAGACGCTTTAATGCTTCCGTTTTACGTTGTTTAGATGTTTCGTTGTTTGCTTTGTGACGTAAGTCGAATGATAATTGATCTAAATCAATTCTTGATAATAATTCAATTAAACATTCAGCTCCCATTTTAGCAATAAACTTGTTAGAGTCTGTATCGTCTAAGTATAGGTTTTCTTGTGGAAGTGATTCAAGAATATTTAAGTATTCTTCTTCCGTAAGGAAATCCATTTTTTGAACTGGCTCACCAGCTTCGTTTTTAGCTTCACCTGGCTGAATTACTACATAACGTTCGTAGTAAATAATCATATCTAATTTCTTAGATGGTAAACCTAAAAGGTATCCTATTTTGTTTGGTAAAGAACGGAAATACCAAATGTGTGCTACTGGCACAACTAAGTTGATATGACCAACTCTATCTCTACGTACTTTCTTTTCTGTTACTTCAACACCACAACGATCACAAACGATTCCTTTGTAACGAATTCTCTTGTATTTACCACAAGCACATTCGTAATCTTTTACAGGTCCAAAAATACGTTCACAGAATAATCCGTCACGCTCTGGTTTGTGTGTACGATAGTTGATTGTTTCAGGTTTTAGCACTTCACCTTTTGATGCTGCTAATATAGACTCCGGAGAGGCTAAACCTATTGAGATTTTATTAAATCTCTTTACAGTATTCTTATCTTTATTTCTTGCCATACTAATGGTTGATAATGAATTATGTGTAATTGTAGCCGTGCAGTTTTGAAGCTACACGGCATTTATAATTTATTCCTCTAATCTAATGTCTAATCCAAGACCTTTCAATTCATGCATTAATACATTGAATGATTCAGGTAATCCTGGTTCTGGCATTGGTTCACCTTTTACGATTGCTTCGTATGTTTTAGCTCTTCCAATTACATCATCAGATTTTACAGTCAGTATTTCTCTTAGTGTACTTGATGCTCCATATGCTTCTAGTGCCCAAACTTCCATCTCTCCAAAACGCTGACCTCCAAATTGTGCTTTACCACCTAATGGCTGTTGTGTAATTAATGAGTATGGTCCAATTGAACGTGCGTGCATTTTATCATCTACCATGTGACCAAGTTTCAGCATATAGATAATTCCTACTGTTGCTGGCTGATCAAAACGTTCTCCTGTTCCTCCATCATAAAGATATGTATGTCCAAATCTTGGAACTCCTGCTGAATCAGTAATTTCATTGATTTGATCTAAAGAAGCACCGTCAAAGATTGGTGTTGCATATTTTCTATCAAGTTTTTCTCCTGCCCATCCTAATACCGTTTCATAAATCTGACCGATATTCATACGAGAAGGTACACCTAATGGATTTAATACAATATCAACTGGCGTTCCGTCTTCTAAGAAAGGCATATCTTCTTGACGTACAATACGTGCAACAATACCTTTGTTTCCGTGACGTCCTGCCATTTTATCACCTACTTTTAGTTTACGCTTTTTAGCGATGTAAACTTTTGCAAGTTTTAAAATTCCTGCTGGTAACTCATCTCCAACTGAGATTGTAAATTTATCTCTTCTTAACGCTCCTTGAAGATCATTAAGTTTAATTTTATAGTTGTGTACTAAATCAGCAACAGCAGTGTTTGTTTCCGTATCCGTTGTCCAAGTTCCACCTGTTAAATGTGCATAATCTTCAACAGCATTCAGCATTTTTAAGGTAAACTTCTTCCCTTTTGGCAACACTTCTTCTCCTAAATCATTTTGAACACCTTGAGAAGTTTTACCATTTACAATAGTAAATAGTTTTTCTATTAATACTCCTCTTAAATCTTCAAACTTAGTTGCGTATTCAAGTTCTAAAGTTGCGATTTCTTCTTTATCTTTAGCTCTCTTACGCTTGTCTTTGATAGCTCTTGAGAATAATTTTTTATTAATTACAACCCCATGTAATGATGGAGATGCCTTTAATGAAGCATCTTTTACATCACCTGCTTTATCTCCGAAGATTGCACGCAATAATTTTTCTTCTGGTGTAGGATCTGACTCTCCTTTTGGTGTAATTTTACCAATAAGAATATCTCCAGGTTTTACTTCAGCACCAATTCTGATCATTCCGTTTTCATCTAAGTCTTTTGTAGCCTCTTCAGAAACGTTAGGAATATCATTTGTTAATTCTTCAGCACCTAGCTTTGTATCTCTTACATCCATTGAATATTCATCAATATGAATAGACGTAAAAATATCTTCACGGACTACTTTTTCAGAGATTACAATTGCATCCTCAAAGTTATATCCTTTCCAAGGCATGAAGGCAACTTTCATGTTACGTCCAAGTGCCAATTCTCCTTTTTGAGTTGCATATCCTTCACAAAGTACTTGTCCTTTTTTAACTCTATCACCTTTTCTAACAATTGGTTTTAAGTTAATAGATGTACTTTGATTTGTTTTACGGAACTTGATTAAGTTATATGTTTTTGAATCTACATCAAAACTTACTAATCTTTCAGCATCCGTACGATCATACTTAATTGTAATTTTATTTGCATCTACGTACTCAGCATATCCATCACCTTCTGCATTGATCAATACTCTTGAATCAGACGCTACTTGACGTTCCAATCCAGTTCCCACTATTGGTGATTGTGGACGTAATAATGGTACTGCTTGACGCATCATGTTTGATCCCATCAATGCACGGTTGGCATCATCATGTTCCAAGAATGGAATTAATGACGCAGAGATTGATGCAATTTGATTAGGTGCAACATCCGTGTAATCTACTTCAGATGGAGAAACCACTGGGAAATCTCCTTCTTCACGAGCAATTACTTTTTCAACACTAATAGTACCGTCTTCAGTTGTAGGAATGTTTGCTTGTGAAATTTTCATTCCTTCTTCTTCCTCTGCACTTAAGTATGAGAACTTGTTGATATCAACTTTTCCATTCTCAACCTTACGATATGGAGTTTCTAAGAATCCCATAGAGTTCACTTTCGCGAATACCCCAAGAGAAGATATCAAACCAATATTCGGTCCTTCTGGTGTTTCAATAGGACATAAACGTCCGTAGTGTGTATAGTGAACATCACGCACCTCGAAACCTGCTCTTTCTCTTGAAAGCCCTCCAGGTCCTAAAGCCGATAGACGACGTTTGTGTGTAATTTCTGCCAATGGATTCGTTTGATCCATAAACTGAGATAACTGGTTCGTTCCGAAGAATGAATTAATTACAGATGATAAGGTTTTTGCGTTAATCAAATCGATTGGTGTAAATACCTCATTATCTCTAACATTCATTCGTTCACGAATTGTTCTTGCCATACGTGCAAGTCCAACACCGAACTGTTGTGCTAATTGTTCTCCTACTGTACGAACACGTCTGTTAGATAAGTGATCAATATCATCAATTTCCGCCTTAGAGTTAATTAACTCAATTAAGTACTTGATGATTGTGATAATATCTTCTTTTGTTAAGACTTGCTTATCCATATCGATATTCAATCCTAACTTCTTGTTCATACGGTAACGACCTACTCCACCAAGGTTGTAACGTTGGTCAGAGAAGAATAATTTATCGATGATACCACGCGCTGTTTCCTCATCTGGCGGCTCAGCATTACGTAATTGACGATAAATATGTTCTACAGCTTCTTTTTCAGAGTTTGTAGGGTCTTTTTGTAATGTATTATGGATAATCGCATAATCACCAGCTTGATTCTCTTCTTTATGTAAAAGAATAGTTTTCACACCAGCTTCGACGATTTCTTCTATGTGTTCTTTTTCTAAAACAGTATCTCTATCAAGAACTATTTCATTACGTTCAATAGATACTACTTCTCCTGTATCTTCATCTACAAAGTCTTCGTGCCATGTATTTAATACACGTGCAGCCAACTTACGACCAAGTACTTTTTTAAGTCCACTTTTAGAAACTTTCACTTCTTCCGCAAGGTCAAATATCTCAAGGATATCTTTATCACTTTCGAAACCAATAGCTCTAAATAATGTAGTTACAGGTAATTTTTTCTTTCTATCAATATATGCATACATTACACTATTGATATCAGTTGCAAATTCTATCCATGATCCTTTAAAAGGAATTACTCTGGCAGAATAAAGCTTAGTTCCATTTGCATGGAAAGATTGTCCAAAAAACACCCCTGGTGAACGGTGTAATTGAGAAACTACTACACGTTCCGCTCCGTTAATACAGAACGTTCCACTTGGAGTCATATAAGGAATAGTTCCTAAATAAACATCTTGTACAATTGTTTCAAAGTCTTCGTGCTCTGGATCTGTACAGTACAATTTTAAACGTGCTTTTAACGGCACACTGTAAGTTAATCCTCTTTCAATACATTCTTGAATATTGTATCTCGGTGGGTCGACAAAGTAATCGAGGAATTCTAATACGAATTGATTACGCGTGTCTGTAATTGGAAAGTTTTCTTGGAAGGTGTTATATAATCCTTCTTCGCCGCGCTCTTCCGATTTCGTTTCTAATTGAAAGAAATCTTGGAATGACTTGATCTGAATATCTAGAAAATCTGGATATTTAGGTGTATGTTTTGCCGAGGCGAAATTTAATCTTTCAGTCTGATTTGTGAACATCAATGGACAATATTATGATTAAAATAAAATAAAATAAAACGTATTCACGCTTATATACACAAAAGGGTTTAGGTCTATGGGGACTATCCCAAAGACCTAAACCAAGTTTTTATAGCTTGGTAAGCTTACTTAAGCTCAACCTCTGCTCCTGCTTCTTCTAAAGATGCTTTAAGACCTTCAGCCTCATCTTTAGATACTCCTTCTTTAATTGCAGCTGGTGCTGAATCAACAATTCCTTTAGCATCTTTAAGACCTAATCCTGTTAATTCTTTCACTAATTTAACTACTGCTAATTTAGATCCTCCTGGAGCTTTTAAGATTACGTCAAACTCAGTTTGCTCGTCAGCTTCTTCTCCTCCACCAGCAGGTCCAGCAGCAACTACTGCAGCAGCAGCAGCAGGCTCAATACCATACTCGTCTTTTAATATATCTGCTAACTCATTAACTTCTTTTACAGTTAAGTTAACTAATTGTTCTGCGAATTCTTTTAAATCTGCCATTTTCTATCGTTTTAAAAATAATGTTTTGTTAAATATTTGTTTTATTAAGTGCGTACTTTCTAGATTATCTTTCAGATAATGTTTTTAAGATACCAGCAATTTTCCCTCCTCCAGATTGAAGTGCAGAAACAACGTTCTTAGCTGGAGATTGTAATAATCCAATAATTTCTCCAATAAGCTCTTCTCTAGATTTGATATTTACTAATGCCTCTAATTGATCGTCTCCTACGAAAACCGCTGTTTCAATAAAAGCTCCTTTTAAGATTGGCTTTTCAGCTTTTCTTTTCTTTCTGAACTCTTTAATTAATTTAGCAGGAGCGTTCCCTGTTTCTGAAAGCATTAATGAAGTGTTTCCTTTTAATACTTGAGGAAGTTCACCGAAATCCTTATCAGAAGCTTCCATTGCTTTAGCAAGCAATGTGTTTTTGATTACTGCAAGTTTAATATTTCCCTTGAAACATGCTCTTCTTAAGTCTGAAGTAGCTTCAGCATTTAACCCTGAGATGTCAGTTAAGTAAATATTCGTATTATCAGCTAACTGTGCAGTTAATTCTTCTATTACTACTAATTTTTCTTCTTTAGTCATGATAAAAATCTATTTTAACTACCAATTAAACTGTTTTTGGATCAACAGCTATACTTGGGCTCATAGTACTAGACATATAAATACTCTTAATGTATGTACCTTTAGCCGCAGTTGGCTTCAATTTTACTAACGTTTGTAATAATTCATTTGCATTCCCTTCGATTTTATCTGCAGAGAATGAAGATTTTCCTATTGCTGCATGAACGATTCCAGTTTTATCAACTTTAAAGTCAATTTTACCAGCTTTCACTTCTTTTACAGCTTTTGCAACATCCATTGTTACAGTTCCGGTCTTTGGGTTTGGCATTAAACCTCTTGGTCCTAATATACGACCTAAAGGACCTAATTTACCCATAACGCTTGGCATAGTGATAATTACATCAACATCTGTCCAACCACCTTTTATTTTTTGAAGGAACTCATCTAATCCAACAAAGTCAGCTCCTGCTTCTTTAGCTTCTGCTTCTTTATCTGGAGTTACTAATGCTAAAACTTTCACATCTTTACCTGTTCCATGTGGTAATGTTACCACTCCTCTTACCATTTGGTTAGCTTTACGTGGATCAACACCTAATCTAACAGCAAGGTCTACAGATGCATCAAATTTTACATTTGTTATTTCTTTCACTAAGCTTGACGCCTCAGTAACAGAATACATTTTATTTCTGTCAACTTTAGCTAAAGCTTCTTTTTGCTTTTTTGTTACTCGTGCCATTTGTTCTTACGATTTAAAAAGGTTTATCTCCAGATACTGTTAATCCCATAGATCTTGCAGTTCCTGCAACCATACTCATTGCTGACTCAGGTGTAAACGCATTTAAGTCCACCATTTTGTCTTCTGCAATTGCTTTTACTTGATCCCAAGTAACGCTTGCTACCTTTTTACGGTTTGGCTCTCCTGATCCTTTTTTAATCTTTGCCGCTTCCATTAGCTGAACTGCTGCTGGCGCTGTTTTCACTACAAAGTCAAAAGATTTGTCTTTGTATACAGAAATAACAACTGGTACCACCTTACCTTGTTTATCTTGTGTTCTCGCATTGAACTGCTTACAGAACTCCATGATATTAACTCCGGCAGCACCTAAAGCGGGTCCAACCGGTGGCGACGGATTCGCTGCACCTCCCCTAACTTGTAGCTTAACTACTTTACTTAATTCTTTTGCCATTTTCTTGTTTTTAAGTGTATAACATTTTTAATTGGAAGCTAAAAATGCCTACGTAATATATAATATGTAACAATTATATTTTCTCTACTTGCATGTAACTTAGCTCTAATGGAGTTTTTCTTCCGAATATTTTCACCATTACTTCTAACTTACGTTTTTCTTCATTGATTTTCTCTACAGTTCCATTGAAACCATTGAAAGGACCATCAATCACCTTTACTGTTTCTCCTAACGTAAACGGAATTGCAACATTATCTGTTTTCACAGCTAACTCATCTACCTTTCCTAACATCCTATTTACTTCTGATTGTCTTAAAGGAACAGGATCTCCTCCTTTTACTTCTCCTAAGAAACCAATTACATTTGTAACAGATTTTATAACATGCGTTACTTCACCAGCAATATTTGCCTTAATCATAATATACCCTGGAAAGTACACTCTTTCTTTATTTATTTTTTTCCCATTACGGATTTGAATTACCTTTTCCGTTGGAACTAAAACTTCTTCTACATAATCCTGCAGACCAAGTCTTACTATTTCGCTTTCAATATAAGCCTTAACTTTATTTTCCTGTCCACTGACAGCTCTCACAACATACCATTTCTTCACATTAGAATCCGCCATAATTAAGTAATCTTTTTGAGAGTGATTATTATTGTCCTAGAACTAATTTATAAATATAACCTAATGCTTCAGCAAAAACAGTATCAACACCCCATATTGCTAGTGAAAACAATATAGAGAAGACAGCCACTACGATAGTTAAACGCTGAGCCTCAGACCAACTTGTCCAAGTCACATTAGTTCTTAACTCCTCGAAAGATTCTTTAACATAATTTACTATACCAGCCATATTGTGATTTTATTTGCACGGGTTGAGAGGCTCGAACTCCCGACACCTGGTTTTGGAGACCAGTGCTCTACCAACTGAGCTAAACCCGTATTCTATTTTATAAAAAGGCGTCCCGAAAACGGGACACCTCTGTATTTATTTACTTGTAGTGACTTTTAACTATATAATTTCAGTTACCTGACCTGCACCAACAGTTCTACCACCTTCACGGATTGCAAAACGTAAACCTACATTCATCGCAATTGTGTTTAACAACTCAACAGTAATAGTTAAGTTATCTCCTGGCATAACCATCTCTACACCTTCTGGTAAAGTAATTGTTCCTGTTACATCCGTTGTACGAACATAGAACTGAGGACGGTAGTTATTGTGAAATGGAGTGTGACGTCCACCTTCTTCTTTTTTCAACACATACACCTCAGCTTTAAACTTATCGTGCGGAGTTACAGAACCTGGCTTACAGATTACCATACCTCTTTTGATATCAGTTTTCTCAATACCTCTTAATAAGATACCTACATTATCTCCAGCTTCACCTCTATCAAGGATTTTACGAAACATTTCAACTCCTGTAATAGTAGAAGTCAATTTCTCAGCTCCCATTCCAATGATATCAACTGGATCACCTGTATTAGCCACACCAGTTTCAATACGACCAGTTGCAACAGTACCACGACCTGTAATTGAGAATACATCTTCAATTGGCATTAAGAAATCTTTATCAACTTCTCTTAACGGCTCTTCAATCCAGTTATCAACAGCTTCCATTAATTCCATAACTGTATCAACCCATTGCTTCTCTCCATTTAAAGCTCCTAAAGCAGATCCTTGGATAACTGGTCCGTTATCACCATCATACTCATAGAAAGAAAGTAAATCTCTTACTTCCATATCAACAAGCTCTAATAACTCCTCATCATCTACCATGTCACATTTATTCAAGAATACTACAATTCTTGGAATACCTACCTGGCGTCCTAATAAGATGTGCTCACGAGTTTGTGGCATTGGACCATCTGTAGCAGCAACTACTAAGATAGCACCATCCATTTGAGCAGCTCCCGTTACCATGTTCTTTACATAATCGGCGTGACCTGGACAGTCAACGTGTGCGTAGTGACGGTTGGCTGTTTCATACTCAACGTGCGCAGTATTAATAGTAATACCTCTCTCTTTCTCTTCAGGTGCATTATCGATAGTATCGAAGTCTCTTGCTTCAGAAAGACCAGCATCAGCTAATACTTTAGTAATAGCAGCTGTTAATGTAGTTTTACCGTGATCTACGTGTCCAATAGTACCAATATTTAAGTGCGGTTTGGAACGATCAAAAGTTTCCTTTGCCATGATTTAATAATTTTTTTTAATCTTAGTTATATATTAGTGTTCAATTTATACATTTTATGAGCCAATGACGGGATTTGAACCCGTGACCTCTTCCTTACCAAGGAAACACTCTACCCCTGAGCTACATCGGCAAGAAACATATAGAGCGAAAGACCGGGTTCGAACCGGCGACATTCAGCTTGGAAGGCTGACGCTCTACCAACTGAGCTACTTTCGCTTTTTATTTAGTGGGGAGAGCAGGATTCGAACCTGCGAAGACGTAGTCAGCAGATTTACAGTCTGCCCTCGTTGGCCGCTTGAGTATCTCCCCAATAAAAATTCAATATTTCAAAGTTCTTATGAGCAGTTTAGAACGAGTTATTCAATTTTCATTCTAAACTTTACTTTTGAGCCGATGGAGGGACTCGAACCCACGACCTGCTGATTACAAATCAGCTGCTCTAGCCAGCTGAGCTACATCGGCTTTTGCTCATAAAAAAAGTCCGCTATTTCTAACGGACTGCAAATGTAAAGATTATTTTTTTTAATCAAAACAATTTTTGAAAAATTTTTATTGATCAATGTGCCCTTACTTTTTCTTTTCTTTTTAGTAAAGCTCTTTGAAGCGTTTTAGCTGCTTCATCAATAGCTTCTTCAAATGTTCTGCATTGCTTTTTCACCATAAGATCGTCGCCTGGGATATTTACTCTTACTTCAGCTATTTTATTTTCTTTTGCACTTGTGTTTTCTACTTTCAGATATACATCAGCATCTATTACCTTATCATAATAATTTTCTAGTTTATCCATCTTTCTTTGAATGAAATCTACTAATTTACGATCTACCGTAAAGTTCACGGACTGCATGTTTACTTTCATACGCGACATTTTAAAGGTTATTTTATAGGTTTCTTTTGAAAAGAATTTACTTTTTATTTCTAGGATGCGCTTTTGCATATACATTTTTTAGTTCAGCTAAACTGTTATGTGTATATACTTGTGTAGAAGCTAAGCTAGCATGACCAAGTAATTCTTTTACAGCATTTAGGTCTGCACCTTGGTTTAGTAAATGAGTAGCAAATGTATGCCTTAGCATATGTGGGCTCTTTTTTACTTTCGTAGATGCCATACTAAAATAATCATTTATTATACGATAAACAAGACTCGGGTACATTTTATTTCCTTTAGCCGTTAAAAATAATTCATCTTTTTTATGTACATCAATCTTTTGTCGATATGTATCGTAGTGTTTTATTTGATTTTCAAGTTTTTCCAAAAGAGGTACTATTCTTTCTTTATTTCTTTTTCCTAATATTTTAATTGTTTTTGCAGCATAATCTATATCAAATTGTTTTAAATTGATTAGTTCTGCCCTACGCATTCCTGTAGCATACAACATCTCTATAATTGTTATGTTTCGAATTCCTTCAAAAGAATCTTCATACTCTATTTCACTTAACACTATATTAATTTCTTTTTCAGAGAATGGAACTTGCACTTTTTTAGCCGTTTTTAACGCTTTATGTTTTATTAATGGGCTTACTTCTATTTGTCTTGTTTTGAGTAAATATTTGTAATATGCTTTGAGAGAGGATATTTTACGATTTATGGTTGCGTTTTGAATACCACTTTCCACCAATGAGACTATCCAACTTCGAATTTGAACATAATGTACATTTTCTATGGTATCGTCTTCATACTCTTCTTTACAAAATTCGGCAAACGCAGACAGATCTTTTTTGTATGCAGTAACTGTGTGATTTGAATAGTTTTTTTCGAGTTTTAGATATTCTATGAAAGAAGTGAAGAGCATTTCTAGTTGTTGATTGTTGATTCTTTGATTTGTCTATTGATAAATTCTTGAGAAGCCTACTTACTAATTCCCAAGATCTAAAGCCTAATACTTTTACGAATTACTCAAGTTACAAAAGTTTTGCGAGATTTAAATTTTGCGCATAAAAAAAGGTTTCCAAATTGGAAACCTTTTTAATTTTGTTGAGAGCCTCTTAGATTTCTTCTTGATCCCTAAGGTGCTGTATGTATTGCGCTTTTTGGATTTGCGCTCTACGAGCTACTGACGGCTTTGTGAAATGCTTTCTTGCTCTAAGTTGACGCATTCCTCCTGTACGATCAAATTTTCTTTTGAAACGTTTCAGCGCTCTGTCTATATTTTCTCCTTCTTTAACTGGTATAATTAACATAGTCCTTAACCTCCTCTCTTTTAGATTTTGTGGGTGCAAATATACAGACTATTTTTTAATTTCAAATGTTTTGTTGCTTTATTTTTGCATTAGCGATAGAGGCGGCATCCTTCCGATTTTCTCGGGAGATATAGCCGAAAGCGCGACCGCATTTTTTTGCGGAATGCCTTAATAGATCAATTTACTGTTGACTACTTTTCATTTCAAAGTATAAATTCTTAAACTTATAAACTATGCCTTTTGTTTATTTATTTGGTCATTAAGAAACTTCCTAACACCAAACCAGCAAAGCCCATCGTCTTATTACTTTACAGACCAAACGGAATAACTTTTTGGTGGCGCTTGAATTTTAACCCATTTCCCTCCTTGTGTTACTGGCTCCCAATTTGAATGCCCTGTATAGTCTTTGATACGTGTATTTGACCAATTGGTTTCCACCCAACGCTCCTGCCAACTGTTCGAATTATTGATATACACTACTAAACCTGCACTGTTGTATCCATTTCTTCGCGCTACATATTCGTCATTGTCTGCATATAGAATAGATGTGTTTCCACTTGCTAAGTTATTATGAATCCAGATGAGATTGTTTAGTCGTTCTTTATTAAGCCATTCTTCATAGTCTTTGTAAAATATGGTTGGATATCCTTCATGCGTTAGAATATACGCATAGGCAAGTATTTTATTATTGATAATTTCGTCCGTATCATGATTTGCCACAAAAGTTACTGCTTTGGAAGCATTTCGTTTCCATAACATATCATCATTTAACCTGTTTAGGTTGTTTCCTTGAAATGCATCTCGCATTCTGTAGTAACACGCAAAATCGAAAGCACTCACTTCTGCTTGCCCAGACCACCAGTCTAATGTTCCTGCATTTCCGTCCCAATATTCTCCTACTGAGAATCCACCAACGGAGTTTTTCCATTCTTTTACAACCCAAGGAGCAAATCCTTTTACATAATCAAAACGCCAACCATCAAAACCTATTACATTTTTATAATATTTAGCTACCGAATTGGGGTTTTTCCAAAGCCAGTTCTGTACATAACTTTTTGTATGTGATAAGTCTGCAAATCCTCCAAATACACCTTCATCATTAGCTTGCACATCATTTGGATGGAAGTCATAGTAACTTCTATTAAACATTCCTGACATTGGCTGATAATCTGTATAGGTATTTGTTCCTTTGAATGGATTGTACTCACTGTTTCCTCCACTGTTATGATTTAGTACGATATCTGCAATTACACTCAACCCGTTATTATGTGCAGTATTTACTAAACTTTGTAATTCGGTAATAGAACCAAATCGTGTTTCCACACTTCCCATTTGATTGTATTCTCCAAAATCGAAGTAATCGAAAGGATCATACCCCATAGAAAATGGTCCGTTTTGCGCCTTGGACGCTGGCGGCAACCAGATTGCGTCAATTCCTGCATTACTCCAATCAGCAACTTTTCCTTTCACTACATTCCACCAAGTTCCTCCTGCTGGAACATCCCAATAGAATGCTTGCATCATTACTCCTGTGCCAATTGGTTTTAGGTTTGATATATTTTTTGCAGTTATTACAGACTCTTTTGCTTCTGTAGCGTTTTGTTCTTTTTCTTGAAATACTTCATCATTTGAACAGCTTATAAAAAATAAACTCATCAATGAGAAATATAAAATTTTACTTGTTTTCATTATGTTTTAGTTAAAGTTCTTTTCCAATGTAGTTTTTTATTTTAGAGAACTATAACGACTCGTTTCACGAAAACGTTTTCGTGTTAATAAGTTTATGATTTGTATGGTTTTACCGTAATTGTAATGAGTTCTACTTGTAGTGATAAAACAAAAAGACCACTCGCTAAAGTGGTCTTTTTTATATGAGATTTTTAATTTTTGTTTTCTTAAGTTTCTTCCAAGGCTTTAAAAATTTTTAATAAAAAAACAATTGTTATACTTGGGAAAAATTACTATTCGAGAAACTTTGAAGCAAAACAACTTATGTCGCTGGCTTATAGTCTTTTTTATCTATGATCATTTTTGCAATGAAAATTGAGAATTTTCACAAAAAATGATTTAAAACAACTTATGTTGCTGGCTTATAGTCTTTTTTATCTATGATCATTTTTGCGATAATCTCACGTAAGATTTCAGAAGTTCCGCCTCCGATAGGTCCTAAACGGCTGTCTCGTAACATACGAGCTAATGGATATTCTTCCATATAACCGTATCCTCCTAACATTTGTAAACATTGATAGATAACGTTGTCTGCCATTTTAGTAGATTGCAACTTAGACATCGTTGCTTCTTTTACAACATATTCTTTTTTATCTAACCTAAAAGCTACTGCATAATTGAACGTTTTACACACTTCTGTTTCTGCTGCTAAATCGGCCATTGTATGACGTAAGGCTTGAAATTTGTCAATAGTTCTTCCAAAGGCTTGTCTTTCTGACATGTATTGCAACGTGTATTCTATAGCGTATTCTGCTCTAGCATGCGCATTGATTCCCATGATTAATCGTTCCAACGCAAAATGCTGCATGATGTACGGAAAACCCATGTTTTCTTCTCCCATTAGGTTTTCTAATGGAATTTCAACATTATCAAAAGCTATTTCGCCAGTATCAGAAGCTCTCCAACCTAGTTTATCAAGTTTTGTTGCTGAGATTCCAGGCGTATCTCTATCCATGATAAAAATGCTGATTCCTTTGTTTCCTAATTCAGGATTTGTCTTTGCAGCTACCACTAGGTAATCACTATATAATCCATTTGTGATAAATGTTTTTGAACCATTTATCACAAATTTATCACCTTTTTTAACGGCAGTTGTACGCATTCCAGCTACATCAGAACCGCCAAAAGGTTCTGTAATACATAGACATCCAATTTTTTCTCCTGTAATACTTGGTGTTAGATATCTTTCTTTTATTTCGTGACTTCCTTCTTTATTTACATGCGTCATTGCTAAATATGCATGCGCCCAAATTGCTGCTGCAAATCCTCCAGAGTTGATACGTTGTAGCTCTTCTAAAAGTATTACTGTATAAAAGAGGTCTAAGTCCATTCCGCCGTAAGCTTCAGGGTAGGCAATTCCGAAGAATCCCATTTCACCAAATTTCTCCCAAATGAAGCGTTCTATTGTTCCTGTTTTCTCCCATTTGTCAATGTGAGGAACGACTTCTTTCTTTAAAAAATCTCTTAGACTTTCTCTAAAAAGTTGATGCTCTTCATTAAAGTACATACTTTCCATATATGGCAATTTTTTTGTTTTTTTATTGAATTAACAAATATAATTCAATTATATCGATTTTCTTGTTTGGAAAGTTGCGAATTTTTGTCAATTCTTCAAAAGTTTTGAATCCTTCTCTAAGTGTTCGTTCATTTATGATTTCATCTGCCAACTCATAGTTTATGTATGGAATTTTCAGTAAGTCTTGTAATGAACAGGTATTGATATTCATTTTAACGATCGTTGGTTTTTCTAGGTAGAATCGTTTCCAGACCTTCTGAATTACTTCTGGCTTTAAGCCATATACATCACTTAATTGTGATTCTGTAACAAATCCACCTAGTTTAGCCCTGTACTTTACAATTCGAGCAGATAACTTTTCCCCAATTCCATATACTTTTCGAAGTTCTTCTATAGTTGCTTTATTAAGATTTATTTTTTCCAGCACAACTTCTTCCTTCTTCACATAGGCATTTGGTGTATATACTCGCTTTTTCTTCTTTTTACGAGTTACCCATTCAGGGAATTTAAAGTACGATTGTATTTCACTTAGTAAAGAATCAGAAATTTTTGTGACCGTTTGAAACTCTTTGGCAGAATTGACATATTTGTTTGTTTCACGAAACTTATGTAGTCGATCAATTTCTGTAGTTGACATACCTAATGTATATCCTTTGTAGTCGGAAATAAAGTTTGGATTGAATGGAAATATTTTTGGTTTCTGTTCTAGTATTGCTATTTGTTTCAGCGAATCAATATGTTTTTGATACGCTATTATTTCTGTATCAGCAAAGTGAACAGGCGTTTTTGTGGGATTTGTGTAAAAGTAAATTCCTTGTACTATGAAGATTAGGAATATTATACACAAAATCCCACTTCGCTCTGCTTTTGCAAATTTGAAGTGGGATTTGATGTTTTTCATGTTTTCGATTTTTTAAATTAATCGTCACATGAGTATTTGTGGGTTTATTATTCTAATACGTGATAAGTATCTATTAAGATTCTTTTCCTTTAATTGCGTTCATGTATTTCGTTAATTCTTCTTTTACTCTTGGCGCTAATAATACAAGTCCAATCATGTTTGGAACCATCATTGCAAAAATCATTGCATCTGAGAAACCAATTACAGAACCTAAACTTGCCGCTGCACCAATGATTACGAAAATACAGAATACAATTTTATATGTGTATTCAGCTCTTTTACTTCTTCCAAATAGATATGCCCAACCTTGGAAACCGTAATAAGACCATGAAATCATTGTACTAAATGCAAATAATACAACTGCAACCGTTAATACATACGGGAACCAGCTAATTACACTACCAAATGCTCCTGAAGTCATTAAGATTGCTTCTGCATCGTTTGAAGGTCCACCTCCAGCAGCTAATGCTCCTGTAATGATTAATACTAATGCTGTCATTGTACATACGACAACTGTATCAATAAATGGCTCTAATAAAGCAACCATTCCTTCACTTGCTGCATATTTTGTTTTTACTGCTGAATGCGCAATTGATGAAGAACCAATACCTGCTTCATTTGAAAATGCTGCACGTCTGAATCCCTGAATTAATACTCCAATAGCACCACCGGCAATTCCTTCTGGGCTAAATGCTCCGTTAAATATTTGAGCAAATGCATCACCTACCATACTTATGTTTGCAAAGATTACAAATAAAGAAGCTGCAACATATATTACAACCATGAATGGTACAATTTTATCAGTTACTTTGGCAATTTTCTTAATTCCACCAATAATTACAATACCAACTAATACAGACATTACTAAACCGAATAACCATCCTTTACCATGTAAGATTGATGCTTCTCCACCTGTAATGTTTTCTACTAATTGAAATGCTTGATTTACTTGGAACATATTTCCACCACCAAACGAACCTCCAATTACGAAGATTGCAAATAATACTGCTAATACTTTTCCTAAGCCTTCTAGACCTTTTGCTTTTAGTCCTTTTGTTAAGTAATACATTGGTCCACCATATACAGTTCCATCTTCTCCAATGTCTCTATATTTTACACCAAGTGTACATTCAACAAATTTTGAAGCCATTCCTAGTAATCCAGCAATAATCATCCAAAATGTTGCTCCTGCTCCACCTATAGATACGGCAATGGCAACACCTGCAATATTTCCTAAACCAACTGTTGCAGACAAAGCTGCTGTTAATGCTTGGAAATGCGAAACTTCTCCTTCTTTACTTTCATCTCTGATTGTATCTGCAATATCTCCATCCATTGCTAACTCAGTATCAGCTGCACTATGATGGTCAATATCATCATACTTCCCTCTTACAATGTTTATAGAAGTTAAGAAACCTCTAAAGTTGATAAACTTAAAGTAAATTGTAAAGTATAAGGCTCCAATGATTAATGGAAATAGTACCCAAAAAACTTTGATGTCATCTGTAAATGGTATTTGATAAAAAATAAAACTCACAAACCAACCTGTAAGCCAACCAAACCATTCGTCAATTTGCTGATCAAGTCCTTTTTCGGCGACTTCTTGTCCAAAAGTTAGTATGGGTAATAAGATTGTAATTAATGATAGAAGATATTTCTTCATGATATGTTCTCAGTTAGTTAATATTTATATTGTCCAATTTTATAAGCAAGCAAGATGCTAAAAAAAAATTGCTTAATCAAGTTTTAGCGCGTTAAATAAGATTTTTCAACGCTTTCTACAGATTATATTTCTGGTTTAATAATTCTATTTGTTCAGGACGACCTAAGACAATTATTTTGGATTCTTTAGCTAGTTTGAGTTCTGCTTCTGGATTAATGATGTATTCACCTGCAGGTGTTTTGTAACCAATTACGGTACAACCTGTTTGTTTCCGAAGATCCAATTCTTTTAGTGTTATTTCCTTTCCTGAACTTGCTAAATCTTCCATTTTTATTTCTTCCACATTTGTGGTATTGTCTCCACTAATAGAAAGGTTATCAATGAATTCTACCAAATCTGGAACTACTACCAACGAAGCCATATGTTCTCCACCTATTTTATCAGGCATGATTACATTATCAGCTCCAGCCAGTTTTAATTTTTTATACGATGTTTCCTGAGAAGCTCTGCTTATGATAAGTAATTTTTTATTTATTTGACGCGCAGAAAGCACCACAAATAAGTTATCAGCATCACTTGGCAATGCAGTTATTAAACATTTTGCTTGTTCTATTCCTGCTTTTTGTAATACTTCATCTTCACTTGCATTTCCTTCTACAAAGTATGTTTCAGAATCTTCATAACGCTCAATGATTGCTCTATCTTTTTCTATTATGACAAATTCTTGGTTGTGCGCATTCAATTTTTCAGCAGCTTGTTTTCCATTTCTTCCAAATCCACAAATAATGATATGATTTTCCATGCGTCTGATTTTTTTTAAGGTCTTGCGTTGTATAATATTTTTAAGTGTACTTCTACTTAATATATATTCAGTAATTACAGAAATTGCATATGCAAATACAAATACACTTATGATAATTAAGAATACTGTGAATAATTTCCCAGATTCGTCTAACGGAACAACTTCTTTAAAACCAACAGTTGTTACGGTAATTACTGTCATGTAAATAGCATCAATCCAATTGGCGTTAGAAATCATACGAAATCCAAAAACGCCTACTGAAAACACAAAGATAAGTAGTGATAAAGCAAGGTAGAATTTTGACTTGAAAAATCTATACATAATTATAAGTCAAATACAGAAGTTCGTTTGGTGTAAATTAAGTCTTTTAATCGCAATACAAAAGCCAATGTTAGGTATAATCCAAAACTAACACCTAATGTTGCAAATGTGACATATATGAAAAATAAACGCACATTTTTTGCACGCATTCCTAAACGTTCTGCCAATCGGGACAACGCACCGAAACCATGTTTTTCGAAAAAATACCGTAGCTTGTATATGAATTTCATTGCTTTTTATTTGTCATAATGTGTTTTACACATCTATTGCAAGATAAAGTTTTTTGTACAAACACTTCTTATTTCTTTTCAAAAAGATATCACGATTGTACTAATGAATTTCCAACAGCACATTCCAAGCATTTTTGCTTATCGCAATAGTTTTTCTTTAATTCTAATAATGCCTGTGTTTGCAAAGCGTTTTCTATTATGATTTCTTTTTCTGCAAATTTTTGAATGATGGTGTTTTTTTCTGGTTCTACTGTTTTTAGGAATGCTAGTATTGATTCAATAGGTGATTTTCCTAAATATTTTTCATAACTATATTTTAAAGGAATAATTGCGTTGATGAGTAATACATCTATGAATTTTTTTGATACTATTTTTTTTCGACTCGGTGAACTTTTTTCAAAAGTATAATGTGTTTCCCAAAATTCTGAAGTTGCAACTTGTAAAATAGTATACATTTCGGAAATTGAAGTAGACTTTATAAGTTTTGAAAATAAAGATGTTTCTTGATGATACAGCATCGCTAATTGCGAAACACGAATGGTTGGAAAATTTGCAGGTCGTGTTCTAAAAAATTGTATTTGAAGATGTTTGCTTCTTTTGTAATTAAATTTATTTGCAATGTATTCAAATTCATTTTGCAAGTTTGTATGATATACTTCCTGAGTTACTTCTTGCGAAAGCAATCCAAAGCTTCCAAATAGAAACGCTTCTAAGGTAATTTGATTACTGCTTAGTTTTCGAATGATGGAAAAGTCAATTGTTTGCGATGCTTCGAAAAAGGCTTCGCTATTCAATTTTAACCCAAAACCTTTCGCTAATAATTGAAATAAAATAGCTTCCCAATCATGTTTCATTTTTACGACTAGTTGTTCTATTTCTGAGGCTTTTCGCGCCAAGCGTTCTACATATAAACGTTCAATCCAATTACTAAATTGAAATTCTTTTAACACAGGAAAATCAGTTTCGCAATTGATCCACTTTTTTGGTGTATTTACTAAGTTTATATAGTTGTTAACTTGTGCTAATGCTGCATACTTTTTAAGTAATAATGTTGGAATGACGGAATTGTCTTTGCGATGAATTTCAATATCATGATTCCAAACGACATGTAAAATTACATTGTCATAGTTTTTGTCTTTTTCATGATGATGCACAAACCAATCCGAAGCATTTACATGCATTTCCACGTTTCCTGCCCAGAGTTGATTTCCGATACGAATTCGTGCATTGAAAAAATCAGGTCCTGCATGTGTATTGTGTATTCCTAAATTGACGATTTGAATAGTGTCGCCATCTGTCGTTTGTAATTTTTGTAGCTGAAGCTTGCTAAATTTCCATAAATAATACAGAAAATCCTCTTTCACAGTCATATAGATAATTATTAAGTTTTTAATAATTTCAATGGGGAAAAGAGATTTAGTATTCTTTGTAAGATTAATAGTGTAAAAATATACTTTTTTACATTTTATTTTATACATTGTAAAGTACAAATATTTCTGATATCTAATCGAAATTAGCACACTTTTTTACATGAACTCCCTAAGTAAGTCTATTTTTATTGTTATTTTTCCTGCGCTTGCTTTAGTCGCAACCATAGATGGTATACTTCATTTATTCCGTTCAGAAATAATGATTCAACATGTTGCTCATTTTATTACAGCTGCTAGTATTGTATTTTTCTTTGCACGTGTTTTCATAAAACCTTTACCGCGTACCGATAGTATTTTAAAAGCATATACATTTTTGGTATTTCTGGGTTGTATATTGAGTTTTATTGTTGGAAACTTATATGAAAAAATGCACTTAATGTGTACTATTTTAAATCTTGCACTAACATTTGGCTGGGTTTTATATTTAGTTTGGTATTCATATTTTCAAGATAGAGATGCACAAGAAAATTCTATTTTGAAAGTTGAACAACAGTTGCCAAAACTTTCTTTTGAAGATAGTAATGGTAAAACAGTTACTTCTGATCTTTTTGCAGGCACGCCAAGTATTTTTATTTTTTACCGAGGAAATTGGTGTCCGTTTTGCATGGCGCAGATTAAAGAAATGATTTCTAAACATGAAGAACTAACCGATAGAAATATCAATACTGTTTTTGTGAGTTCGCAACCACATGATTTTACTAAAAAACTAACTAAAAAACATTCGTTAGATTTTCAATTTTTGGTAGATGTTGATGGAAAAGTTGCTAAAGAGTTAGCAATTTTTGCAAAGAATGGTTTACCGTTTGGTTTTCAGGTTTTCGGTTTTAAGAAAGATGTCGTGTTACCAACAGTTATTATTACAGACTCTAAAGAAAAAATAATTTACATCAATCAGGCTGATAATTACAGAGTTCGACCTGAACCAGCTGAATTGCTCAAAGTGATTGATGCAAATATTTAATTTTGTTATTCTATTTCGTAATCTTTTGCTTTCCAAGCGTTAATTCCGCCTTCCACATTGTATACTTTTGAATAGCCCAATTCTCGAAGTTTCACCACAGCTTTTGCACTTCTTCTTCCACCTTTACAATACACATATATTGTTTGGTCTTTGGATATTTTAGAAGTAGCTTCTTCTATAAAGTTATCTTCAAAAAAATCAGCTTCCAATGCATTTGTGGTAATTTTACCTTGTGCAATTTCTTTTGGAGTTCTAACATCTAAAACCGTGATGTTTTCATCTGCTAACAAACTGTGAAGTTCTGTTACAGATACATTGTTCTCTTTTGGAGAATTACTACAACCGAAAAAAGAAAGTATAGAAGATAGCATCAGTAGTCCGAAAGTTAGTTTTTTGAATTGCATAAAATAGAATTAGTTTGTCTTATCACCTTCCCATTCTGAGAATCCACCCATTAAATTATAGGTGTTTTCAAAACCTAAACTATTCATCACAGCGCATGCTTGTCCACTTCTTCCTCCTGATCTGCAATACACATAGTAGTTTTTAGAATTGTCTAATTTTTGAATTTCATCCATAAATCCTTGTCCTAAGAAGATATCAATATGTTTTGCGTTTGGAATGTATCCTTCGTCCACTTCATCTTGTGTACGAACGTCTATGATTACTGCGTTTGTATCTTTTGCAAGTTGTTCTTGCCATTCTTGTTGCGTTAAATCTGCCATAGCTTATTGTAAATAGTTGTTTGCGGTTTTATTTTCAAAGTTAAACTTTTTCAGAATATTTTCCTCCATAAAAAAACCGAAGTCTTTAACTTCGGTTTTTTCAAGGCAAAAGTTGTGCCTTTATATTTTTTAAAAACAATACATTCAATTTTCAAATCATCAAATTGAATTTTTGTTAAAGTGAGTAACTACACTTTAATTGAACATCCAATTGCTTTCGTTGTTTTTACTTCAACTTCTTTTCCTTCTAACAAAGCATTCACTGCATCTTCTACATAACGTTTTGAAACTGCTTCAGCATCCTTATAATTATCGTCAATAGCGCCAATATACTTAACTTGATGTCCTTTTGGTGTTTTAGCAATTACATACATATGCGGCGTTCTTGTAGCCCCAAATTGTGGATATACTTTTTGCCCTTCATCTAACATGTACGGAAATGTAAATCCTTTTTCTTTAGCACGTACCTGCATTTTTTCATAACTATCGTCTGGTCTTGCTTCTGGACTGTTCGGGTTAATTGCAATTACAGGATATCCTTTGCTTGCGTATTTTTTATCCAACTCAATTAATCTATCTTCATACGCTACAGAATATGGACATGTATTACATGTAAACGTAAGAATGAATCCTTTAGCATCTTTAAAATTGCCCATAGAGATCATTTCTCCATCAACATTTTTCAACGAAAAATCTTTAACGATATCTCCAACTTGGTATCCATTATTGACTTCCTTTTTAGGTTTTTCTACATTTTCTGCAATTGTTTTTGCTTTTGCATTTGTAGTATCTTCTTTCTTTTTATCCTTACATGAAAAAGTAATAAAAAGTATGGCTAATACTGCTAATTTTAATGTTTTCATTTTGCGGGTTTATTGGTTTATAAAATTTCTGAGTTCACTTTCTAATTCTGCTTGAGTAAACGAATGCTCATAGAATTTTCGTTTTCCTTTTCCGTAAATTACCGTTGCAGGAATAGCACCAGACCAATCTTTGGACACTTTCGAAATCCAGGCATTTTGATCGGGATCATCTAACAACACTTTTTCAGATTTTAATTCGTTTTTTGCTAAGAATACATTTAATTTCTTGAGATTAAAATCTAAACTTACTAATAATACTTTTACATTTTTGCCTTTGTATGCTGCATTTACAGCCTCAAAATATGGCAATTCTTTTACACAAGGTGCACACCAGGTTGCCCAAAAGTTTACGACATGAATATTATCATCATCAATTTGAAGATATTTTTCAAATTGTTCAAAATTTAAAACTGGAATTTCAGTCGTTGTTGTTTTTGCTTCTGCATTTAGTTTTGCCTCTACTTTTGAAGTTGTATCTACGGAAGCAACGTTTGTTTGTTTGGTTTCGCTTTTACACGAAAAAAACAATATACAAATACTAATAAAAATACTCTTTTGTAACATGTTGATGGTTTTCAGCCTAAAAATACGAAAACTAGATTTGATGTATGTTTGTTTAACAAAATTTAAACAATATTTAAACCTTTAAATGATTTGTGCATCACTTTCTTCGCATCAATATCCAGCCAGTTGTTTAAAACAGATGTATAAATCTCTCTGAAATCAATATCGTATTTCAAATCTCCAATAGAATCTAAATTTGACAAATTTGCCATCGGGTTGTAAAAACCTTGTTTTTTCAATTGACTTCCTATTAAGAAGACTTGATTTGCCGTTCCATGATCAGTTCCATTTGCTGCATTTTGTTGTACACGACGTCCAAATTCAGAAAAAGTTAAGATTAATGTGTCTTTAAATGAATCTTCTTGTTTTAAATCTTTGATAAAAGCTTCCATAGCTTCATCATATACTTTCAATAATCGTTTTTGTTTATTTGCCTGATTCGCATGTGTATCAAATCCGCCAAGTGACGCATAATATACTTTTGTTTGTAATCCTGAATTGATAAACTGTGCCACTTGTTTCAGTTGTTTTGAAAACTCATTATTAGGATACGTAGTTTTTGAAGTATAAGTTTTTGAAGTTTCATAAATGTACTTTGCAGAAGACGAAGCCGTTACCATTGTTTTGTATAAATAGCCCAAATTATGTTCATTCAAGTGTGCATCATCATGATGTGAAACTACTTTTTTGAAATACGGTGCTTGTGTGGTTCTATAAAAAATATTTGGGTTTTTCGTGGCAATTCCGTCCGTTTTGCTTCCTTTCATTAATAAAGACAAGGTATCATCAACTTCTATGGCATCCAACGATTTACTTTTGGAAGCATCTAAATACCTGCCAATCCAACCTGATTGTAAATACTGGTCTGCATCACTTGCCGTATGCCAAATATCAGTAGAACGAAAGTGTGAACGATTCGGATTTGGATAGCCTACATTGTTAATAATACACAATTCTCCGTTATTATATAAGTTGCTATGCGCAATTAGACTTTCATGGAAACCTATTTCATCTGTAATTCCGATTAAATTACTTTTTTGATGTGCTAATGACGGACGTTTTTGATAATAGACATCATTTCGAAATGGAACAATCGTATTTAAGCCATCATTTCCGCCTGAAAGCTGAATAATCACTAATTTTTTTCCTGTAGCAATCGCTTCATCAATCAAGTTGAATCCTGATAAAAATTTTGGCAACAACAATGCCGTACTTGCCAATGATGTCCGTTTTAAAAAATCTCTTCGTTTCATACAAACTTGTTTTATATTCCCATAAAAATGGGAATCTCATTAGTATACGTTTAACACAATTGATATTCTGGTAGTGACATCAATTGAATACACGATTCCTTTAAATTTTGTTCCTTTAATTTCTCTAAATACTCTTCCGTTCCTTTATTTATGGGACTAACCAATAGAGCATTTTGTAATTGTTCTGGAGTAACATTTTTTTGCTGTGTTGTAAATGTTTCCCAATCTGCTTTTACCTTCAGTTTTCGTTGTCTATTTTTTCGTGTATTGAAACGTTGAAAATCATCTTCAAACGCGCCTTTTTCATCCAACGCAATAATTCCGTTTGCGAGTAATACAGAAGGTAAATTCAATCGTAACATCATCGTATTTGGATTAATCCAATTGCGTCCACCTTTCCAACCTGCTACATTTGGCGGAAACAATAAATGCTGCCCTAGTAACTTTTGCAGATACACTAATTCGCGTTCTTTTTCAAACCGCATTGGCACAACTCTATGAATTCCTACTAAAAATTCCATGGGTGATTTTATCTTGGTTCCTATGTTTTTTTCATCATAAAACCAATCTGATAAGAATACAAATCGCATCAAATTTTCAATATCATAATCTTTATAAAACATAGTTGCCATTTCTGCTACATGTGAAGCATCAATTTGATCATTTACGAAATACTTGTATATTTTTTCACAAATAAATGTGGCACATTGTTTCTTTTTAAGGATGATTTCAATAATTTCTTCACCTCCAAAAGTTCCTGTTTCACCAAAAAATGTTTTTTCTTCATAATCATGTTGAAATCTACGAAAACGAAATTCACCTCTTATATCATGATTCCAGCCTGTAAATGCGCGTGCAGCTTCTTTAATATCTTTTTCAGCATATTGATCGCGTCCAAGCGTAAACAATTCCATTAATTCACGTGCAAAATTCTCATTTGGTTTCTTCTTACGATTTTGTTTTGTGTTTAAATATTTAATCATAGAAGCTTCTTTAGCAATTGCTATGACAAAATCTTTAAAATTACCTAGCGCATGCTTGCGAAGTGTATTATTGTATTGTTGTATATGAAGAATGTTTTTATCATGACACACAAAATGATTTGCCCAAAAGAGTGTCATCTTTTCACGCAACAACTTTTTTGTAGCACCCAATCTGTAAATCCAAGCAATATTCAATTCATGAACTTTCTTTGTACTGTCTTTCACAAGTGATCGCACCTTTTTACGATCTTTCATATTTAATCCTTTCATCTTAGACCGCAATTCCGAAATATCAACCTGTAATGGTGTAAAAGTCGCTGAGTTTCTAAAAACTTCATTTACAACTGAAACTCTTGATTCACTTTGCAATGCCTTCATTTCTAGATACGAAATTCCAAAACCTGTTCTATTATATAAGTGAATTATTTCTTTTGAAGTCATAACAAATTATTTGTAAGTATGACTTTAGAACGTTAGAAAAGTTTAATTTGGTATTTTTAAGTTCAATTAGAATTCATTTATTTTTAATCTAAAACAGCATGTGTAAACCCATATCCGTTATTCGATTTTGCAGTTGTGCAGAAAACTTAGAAGCGAATAAACATAGAAAAGATATATATTATGTTTGGACACTCGAACGTGTATCTGGACTTAACGATATTGCTATGGATGGAATGCTAATGGAACCTTCGGTGCAACTTGACGAATTACTTCCAGAGTATATTTTAAAAGAACTAAATTCAAAAAACAGATTCGATTTTGAGTATCAACCACAACAAAATGACAGCTTACATATTAAGCGAATACATCCTAAAAAAAGATACCATAAGAAGAAACTTATTGGTGATAATCTCAATTTTTATTTTCTAGCTGATCGATGGCATATTGGATATCCAGATGGCTTTACATACCTTTTTGAAACACATAAAAACGGAAAAGTTGAAATTCTAAAATAACTTTTAATGAAATTTTAACACTACTCTTCTTTTCTATTTTCAAAATATCACTACATTTGTATAGACAAATATTGTACATACAATGATTAAATTAAATGATATATTAAAAAGTGATGCTGTGTTGCCTTTGGCAAAGCGAACAGCATTGAATTTCATGATTACGAATAATTTATTATCTCAGAAATTCTTAGACTTTTTCAAACAGTATGATATTTCTTCGCAACAATTTAATGTGTTGCGTATTTTAAGAGGTCAAAAAGGAAAACCAGCCAACCTAGCTACCATTCAAGAACGCATGGTTCATAAGAATAGTAATACAACACGCCTTATTGATAAGTTAATTGTAAAAGGGTTAGTAGAACGAACTATTTGTCCTGAAAATCGTAGAAAAGTAGAAATCATCATCACAAAAAATGGATTGGATTTATTAAACACAATTGATCCAAAACTTAATGAATTAGAAGAAAAAACGATACAACCACTAACTACAGAAGAAACAGAAATCTTAAATACTTTATTAGAAAAATTAAGAGGTTAGCAATCCTTGTAAAATTGCCCTAAAATTTAAAATAGATATAAAAACAAAAAAATGAAAACACGTATTTTATCATTAGTAGCGATCTTTTTAGTAGCTACCGTAACAACAACTTTTGCACAAGACAAAAAAATTGACACAAAAGAAAGCTCAATTAAATGGACAGGCTACAAAGTAACAGGACAACACGAAGGAACTATTGATTTCAAAAATGGAACCTTAAACTTTAAAGACGGAAAGTTAGTTGGTGGTATGTTCACTATTAACATGACATCTATTAACACTACAGATCTTAGTGGAGAGTACAAAGGGAAATTAGATGGACATTTAAAGTCTGAAGATTTCTTTGGTACAGCAAAGTTTCCAGAAGCATTATTAAAGTTTAAAGAAGTAGTAGAAACTGCTACAAACACCTATAGAGTTAACGCTAACTTAACTATTAAAGGAAAAACATCACCTATTGCCTTTGATATTACGTTAAAAGAAAAATCTGGAGTTGCAAAATTAAAAGTAGACCGTACTAAATATGGAATCAAATATGGTTCAGCTTCTTTCATTGACGGATTAAAAGACAAAGCTATTTACGATGACTTTGATTTAGTTGTAAAATTAAAATTCTAAAAAACTTTTTTCTTTTTAGAATTCATTCATATATTTGTTACAGTAAAAACAAAAATGAACACAAATTTAGTAAATACTTGGTGGTGGAACTTACGAACTCAAAAATCGTGAGCGAAGTCCTTATTTACTAATAATAGATATAGAAAAAGACTTGTCAATCACGACAAGTCTTTTTTTTTGAAACAAACTGAACTATGTATTCTTTAAAAACGACCTACAAAAAAATTCTGGCAGACACGATAACGCCAGTAAGTGTATATCTCAAAATTAGAGATAAATACCCAAATAGTCTATTGCTAGAAAGTAGTGATTATCACGCAAGTGGAAACAGTTTTTCGTATGTATGTTGCAATCCAATTGCGAGTATTAAGGTAGAAAATGAAACGCTTACGCGCGAATATCCAAATGGAGAAAAAAATGTCATTGCAATTGATGAAACTACTGATGTACCTGCATTAATTCATGAATTTTCTCAACAGTTTAAAACCGATAAAAACGATTTCAAGTTTATCAATAACGGATTGTTCGGTTACATTGCATATGATGCTGTTCGTTATTTTGAAGATGTAGAAATTTCTAAAAAAGAACAATCGCTTAATATTCCAGACATGTATTATGCAGTGTATCAAAACATCATTGCGTTCAATCATTTCAAAAATGAAGCGTATATTTTTTCTCATTGTTATGAGAAAGAAGATAACATTGCTACTATTGAGCATTTATTGAGCTCCAAAAACTTTACAACTTACAATTTTAAAATTGATGGAGAGCGTACTTCTAATTTAAACGACGAACAGTTTAAACAAAATGTGGCTTTAGCCAAAAAACATTGTTACCGTGGAGATGTATTTCAGTTAGTTTTATCAAGAAGATTTATCCAAAAATTTAAAGGTGACGAATTCAATGTATATCGTGCGCTAAGAAGCATCAATCCTTCTCCATACTTATTCTATTTCGATTATGGTGATTTCAAAATCTTTGGTTCTTCGCCAGAAGCACAACTCGTTGTTCAAGACAATCATACAGAAATTCATCCAATTGCCGGAACCTTTAAACGTACTGGAAATGATGAAGAAGATGCACAATCTGCCAAAGAACTATTTGACGATCCAAAGGAAAATGCAGAACATGTCATGTTAGTCGATTTAGCACGAAACGATTTAAGCAGAAATGGAAACCAAGTAAAAGTAGAAACTTATAAAGAATTACAATTCTTTTCACATGTAATTCATTTAGTATCAAAAGTAACAGCACAAAAGCATAAAAATGCATTAACCATGCAAGTTGTTGCAGATACATTTCCAGCAGGAACACTAAGCGGTGCGCCAAAACACAAAGCAATGCAACTTATTGAAAAATATGAAACCTCTAATCGTGACTTTTATGGCGGCGCCATTGGTTTTATGGACTTTGACGGAAACTTCAATCATGCGATTATGATCAGAACATTTTTAAGCAAAAACCATAAACTACATTACCAAGCAGGCGCAGGAATTGTAGCAAAATCATCAGAAGAAAACGAAAATCAAGAAGTATATAACAAATTAAGAGCATTAAACACGGCATTGGAAATTGCTGAAACGATTTAGGAATTATAAATGTTGAATGTAAAATTTTAAATGATAATGTCAGTTCGAGCGCAGTCGAGAACAATTTGAAACTAAAATTGATAAATCTCAATACTAAAAAAGACAACAATGAAAAAAATACTAGTCATAGATAATTACGATAGTTTCACATACAATCTTGTTCACTATTTAGAAGATTTAGATTGTGATGTTACCGTAAAGAGAAACGATCAACTTTCGTTAGAAGAAGTAGATGCATACGAAAAAATCATTCTCTCGCCAGGACCAGGAATTCCTGATGAAGCAGGTTTATTGAAACCAATTATTGCAAAATATGCCGCAACCAAAAGCATTTTAGGTGTGTGTTTAGGACAACAAGCTATTGGAGAAGTATTTGGCGGTTCGTTATCCAACTTGGCGGAAGTATATCATGGAGTTGCCACCAAAGTAGAACTATCTGTAACAGACGAATCATTATTTGACGGTTTGCCAAAATCTTTTGATGTCGGACGTTATCATTCTTGGATTGTTGCCAGTCCATTACCAGAAAACTTAGAAGCAACCTCTTTTGATGAAAACGGACAAATCATGTCGCTTCGTCACAAAGAATATGATGTACGTGGCGTACAATATCATCCAGAATCTGTATTAACACCTCATGGAAAACAAATCTTAGAAAACTGGGTAAGAAATTAGATATGAGATATTAGAAATGAGTATAGAGATTTCTCAATACTAAGTACTCACTTCTCAATACTATAAAAAAACAACATGAAAAAATTATTAAATAGACTTATCAATCACGAAAGCATCTCAGAAGCAGAAGCCAAACAGGTGATTGTCAACATTTCAAAAGACATGTACAATCCGAGTCAAATTGCTTCTTTCCTAACTGTTTTCATGATGCGAAGTGTAACCATTGAAGAACTCAAAGGCTTTAGAGATGCGCTGTTAGAATTATGTATTCCTGTAGATTTATCTGCGTATAACGCAATTGATTTATGCGGAACTGGCGGCGATGGAAAAGATACGTTCAACATTTCAACTTTAGCTTCGTTCATTACAGCGGGCGCTGACGTAAAAGTTGCCAAACACGGAAACTATGGTGTTTCATCCGTAAGTGGTTCATCCAATGTCATGGAACATTTAGGTATAAAATTTACAAACGATACAGACTTTCTAGAAAAATCAATTGACAAAGCTGGAATTTGTGTTTTGCACGCGCCTTTATTTCATCCAGCTATGAAAAATGTGGCGCCAATTCGTAGAGCTTTAGGTGTAAAAACCTTCTTCAATATGTTAGGTCCAATGGTAAATCCGTCGTTTCCGAAAAATCAAATGGTTGGTGTTTTCAACTTAGAATTGGCAAGAATGTATGGCTACTTATATCAAAATACTGATAAAAACTATACCATTTTGCACGCATTAGATGGATATGATGAAATATCATTAACAGGTGCCACAAAAGCAATCAGAAACAATTCAGAAGAAATGCTAACTCCTGAAGATTTTGGCGTTCCACAACACACACAAGCATCAATTTATGGTGGCGATTCTGTAGCTTCGGCGGCTGAAATTTTCACAAACATCTTAGAAGGAAAAGGAACAGATCCACAAAATAATGTGGTTTGCGCCAATGCAGGAATGGCGATCGCTACCGTAAAAGGTTTACAAGCCAAAGAAGGTTTCGAAATTGCCAAAGAATCCTTACAATCTGGAAAAGCGTTAGGAGTTTTAAAGAAATTACAGGAATTGAGTCACTAGTATAGCGTCATGCTGAACTTGATTCAGCATCTCACAATAAGAATAATAAGTTTCCCGCTTTTGCGAGAATAATAACCAAATATATTACCGCTTTCGCGGAAAATAAATATGACTATTTTAGATAAAATAATAGCAGACAAATACAAAGAAGTTGCACTTAAAAAAAGTATCATTCCAACAACACAATTGGAAGCTTCTGTATTATTTGAACGTGAAACTGCTTCATTAGCAAATGCTTTGCGTGAAAGCAATACAGGAATCATCGCAGAATTTAAAAGGCGTTCTCCTTCCAAAAGTGTAATCAATCAAAATGCGAGTGTGGAAGATGTTGCAAAAGGATATGAACATGCTGGTGTTTGTGGAATGTCTGTCTTAACCGATGGAAAATACTTTGGCGGTTCGTTAGATGATGTATTATTAGCAAGAGCGAGTGCGCAATTACCAATTCTCAGAAAAGAATTCATCATTGACGAATATCAAATTCTAGAAGCAAAAGCACACGGCGCAGATGTCATTTTATTAATTGCGGCAGTATTGAAAAGAGAAGAAATCAAAACGCTTTCAGAAACAGCAAAAAGTTTAGGTTTAGATGTTTTGTTAGAAGTTCACAACTTGGAAGAATTACAAAAATCAATCATGCCTTCTTTAGATATGTTAGGTGTGAATAATAGAAACTTAAAGACTTTTGAAGTAAGTACGGATATCAGCAAAGAACTATCGACGCATATTCCTGATGATTTTGTAAAAGTGTCTGAAAGTGGCATTAGTTCTATAGAAGCGATCAAGGATTTGAAACCTTTTGGCTATCAAGGTTTTTTAATTGGTGAAAACTTTATGAAAACTGAAAACCCAGGCAAAAGTGCGTTGGAGTTTGTTAATCAATTGAGCTGAAAGTTAATCAAAACGTCGTCATGCTGAACCATGTGCTGAACTAGATTCAGTATTGATTCAGCATCGCACAAGAAATGAAAAAAAGTTATATATACATACTCACGAATACATACAGAACTACTTTCTACATTGGCATTACAGCAGATTAAAAAAATAGAATAATTTCACATATTGATGGAAAAGGTTCTGAATTCACAAAAAAAATATAACGTAACTGATTTAGTGTATTACGAAGAATTTTTAGACATAAATCAAGCGATTGCTAGAGAGAAACAATTAAAAAACTGGAAAAGAGATTGGAAAATCGAATTAATAAAGAAATTGAATCCATCATTGGAAACAATTAATCTATAAAACAAAGGCTATGCGATCCTGAATCAAGTTCAGGATGACGTAAATTGCTACAGAACGTCATGCTGAATTTGATTCAGCATCGCACAAGAAATGAAAAAAAACAAATTCCCGATTTCTCGGGAATGTAAAACAAGTTTTACTATGAAACTCAAAATATGCGGAATGAAATACGAAGACAATATGATGGCTGTAAGTAACTTACAACCTGATTATTTGGGTTTTATATTCTACGAAAAATCATCACGTTTTTTTGATACAATTATTCCAGAAATTCCAAAAGGAATCAAAAAAACTGGCGTATTTGTAAATGCTTCCATTGAAGAAATTCTACATAAAATAAAACTATACGATTTACAAACTGTACAATTACATGGAAATGAAAGTC
This sequence comes from uncultured Kordia sp., assembly GCF_947496985.1. Taxonomy (GTDB): domain Bacteria; phylum Bacteroidota; class Bacteroidia; order Flavobacteriales; family Flavobacteriaceae; genus Kordia. The sequence continues at coordinate 145,669 of NZ_CANMEZ010000009.1, read as the reverse complement.
CTGAATTTTGTCAAGAGTTAAAGGAAAAGTGTCACATCAAGCGCAGTCGAGATGCAACTGATGAGATGCTGAATCAAGTTCAGCATGATGATTTCAACGAACGAAACTCGTCTGTGGAAATCATCAAAGTATTCTCCATAAAAGATGAATTTGATTTTGACACTTTGAAACTGTACGAATCTTGTGTTGACTATTTTTTATTTGATACGAAAGGAAAATTACCTGGCGGAAATGGCGTTACGTTTGATTGGAAAGTATTGGAAAACTACCCATCTACAAAACCTTTCTTTTTAAGCGGTGGAATTAGCTTGGAAACCATCACAAAATTGAATGATTTTTTGAAAAGTAAAGCTTCCAATCATTGTTATGCTTTAGATGTAAATAGTAAATTTGAAATCGTTCCAGGTTTGAAAAACATTGAAGATTTAAAAAGTTTTAAAGACGTTATATAATGAGTATTAAAAAAACAATAGCAAAATACATAAAGAACAAAAATTATGTAAAAATTCGTAGAGGATTCAACAATGAAAACTTTACAGATATTACAGGTTATATACTCGCACATTCTGACACTTTTATTGTAATTGCAACCATTGATGAATTCTTTTTCTCAGGTTTAAATTGCATTCCTGTCAATACAATTTTAGAGATCAGACGCAATAAAACTGACAAATATTTTGAAATGATTTTAAAGAACGAATGTCCAGAAATATTAAAAAAAATAACAAAAAGTTATAATACCATTGATATTACTTCATTTAAAACCACTTTTAAAAGTTTAAAGAAACAAGAAGAATGCGTCATTGTAGAATGTGAACGTGAAAAGCATCAATATTTCTCTATTGGATATATTGAAAAAGTTTCAAACAAAAACGCTACCATAAATCACTTTAATGCACAAGGTATTCTTCAAGATCCAATCAAAGAGAAATTTAAACAAATTACGAAAATCATGTACCAAGATAATTACAGCAACACATTTAAAAAATATATAAAATCATGAGTTATCACGTTAATGAAAAAGGATATTATGGCACATTTGGCGGCGCGTACATTCCTGAAATGTTATATCCGAATGTAGAAGAATTACGCCAAAAGTATTTGGAGATTATGTATGAAGATTCTTTTCAAAAAGAATTCAAACAATTGCTGAAAGATTATGTTGGTCGTCCTTCACCTCTATTTTATGCCAAACGTTTATCTGAAAGATACAATACAAAAATTTACCTAAAACGTGAAGATTTAAACCATACAGGCGCGCACAAAGTTAACAATACCATCGGACAAATATTGATGGCGAAACGTTTGGGGAAAACTAGAATTATTGCTGAAACTGGCGCTGGACAACACGGTGTTGCAACTGCAACCGTTTGTGCATTAATGGGCATGGAATGTATTGTATATATGGGCGAAATTGACATTGCACGCCAGGCGCCAAATGTAGCACGTATGAAAATGTTAGGTGCAGAAGTTCGTGCAGCACTATCTGGAAGTAGAACCTTGAAAGATGCTACAAACGAAGCCATTCGCGATTGGATTAGCAATCCTGTAAATACACATTACATCATTGGTTCAGTAGTTGGTCCACATCCGTATCCAGATATGGTGGCACGTTTTCAAGCAGTTATTTCTGAAGAAATGGAATGGCAATTACAAGAAAAAGAAGGTCGTTCGTATCCTGATCATGTAATTGCTTGTGTTGGTGGTGGAAGCAATGCTGCTGGCGCTTTTTATCAGTATTTAGATGACGAACGTGTCAATTTAATTGCTGTGGAAGCTGCTGGGAAAGGAATTCACTCTGGTGAAAGCGCTGCAACCTCAGCATTAGGTGAAGATGGAATTATTCACGGAAGTAGAACCTTATTAATGCAAACCAAAGACGGACAAATTACAGAGCCCTATTCAATTTCTGCTGGACTAGATTATCCTGGTGTTGGACCAATGCACGCACATTTATATGCTAGTAAACGTGCCGAATTTATTTCTATCACAGATGATGAAGCCATGACAGCTGGATTAGAATTATCGCAATTAGAAGGAATCATTCCTGCAATTGAAACCTCACATGCTCTAGCAGTTTTTGAACAAAGAAAATTCAAAGAGAATGAAATTGTAATCTTGAATTTATCAGGTCGTGGAGACAAGGATTTGAATACATATATTGATTATTTTAAATTATAGTAGTGAGATATTAGTAATGAGATGTGAGACAAGGCAAAACTACATCTCAATACTAAAAGCTCAATACCCAATACTATTAAACATGAATAGAATAAACCAAAAATTACAAGAAGACAAAAAGTTACTCTCAATATATTTCACGGCAGGATATCCAAGTTTAGATGATACTGTTGGCGTGATTCAAGAGTTGGAAAAAAATGGTGTCGATATGATCGAAATTGGCTTGCCTTTTAGCGATCCATTAGCTGATGGACCAACAATTCAAGCGAGTTCTACAAAAGCGTTGGAAAACGGAATGACAAGTGAAATTTTATTTACTCAAATAGAAAACATTCGTGAAACCGTTTCTATTCCGTTGATTATAATGGGCTATTTAAATCCTATGATGCAATATGGAATTGAAGCGTTTTGTGCAAAATGTAAAGAAGTTGGTATTGATGGATTGATTATTCCAGATATGCCTGTGGATGTATATCACGATGAATATCAAGCAATTTTTGAAAAGTATGGATTAATCAATGTGTTTTTGATCACTCCACAAACTTCTGAAGAACGCATTAAATTTATTGATAGTATTTCTAACGGATTTATCTATATGGTAAGTTCGGCAGGAACCACAGGTGCTAAAAATAGTTTCGGGAACGCGCAAGCCGATTACTTTGATAGAATTAGCACTATGAATTTAAAAAACCCGCAAATAGTTGGTTTTGGAATTTCTAATAGAGAAACCTTCAATCAAGCAACTGACAAAGCTAAAGGTGCCATTATTGGAAGTGCATTTATCAAACACTTAACAAAAAACGGTACAAAAACAATTGCTGATTTTGTTTCAAATATTCGATAATCTAAAAAGTAGTACTTTTAGCCATTCGTTAATCAAAATCATAAAATGAAAAAACATATTTATATCTTCTCAATCTTCATATTATCATTAATCTCTTGTGAAGATGAAAAGAAAACTAACACTCCCGAAACTCCAAAAACAACACAAAATTTTGCTGAATTTTTAGATAATTATTATCAAAAAGGACTCGAATTAAATCCGTTGAACGCAACATTTGCTGGAATCAACACATACAATGATCAGTTTCCAAATTTCTTGTCTGATACGCATCAAGAAAAAATGAAAACGCATTATGCTACATTCAAGCAAGAGCTTACAAATTTTGATGATGCGTCACTTTCTGAGAGTGAACAATTGAGCAAAGCAATTTTGAATTGGGATTGCGATATGAATTTAAGACAATTGAGTTTTAAAAATGATCGTTTATTACCGCTAAATCAAATGTGGACACTAAATTTAGTTGTTGGTCAATTGGCAAGTGGAGCTAGTGCGCAACCGTTTAAAACTGTGAACGATTATAACAATTGGCTAAAGCGTTTGGAAGGTTATAACACATGGTTACAAACGGCTAAGGAACGCATGCAAGAAGGAATTCAGGAAGAATTTGTATTGCCAATATCTTTAATCAAAAAGGTTATTCCGCAATTTGAAATATTAGCTTCTAATGAAGTTGAAAATCATTTATTCTATACACCTATTAAAAACTTACCTACAGATTTTTCAGAAGAAGATAAAAAGCAATTAACAGATGCTTACACTAAAATCTTGACTGAAAAATTAATTCCATCATTTAATGATTTATACACATTTTTAAAAGGAGATTACTTAAAGGCCGGAAGAAAAACTAGCGGAATTTCTGCACTTCCCTATGGAGAAGCTTACTATAATCATTCTATTAGAAATTACACAACAACGAACATGACAGCTGATGAAATTCATGCCTTAGGATTAAAAGAAGTAGCGCGAATTTTAGCTGAAATGGAAAAAGTAAAAACACAAGTAGGTTTTAAAGGAGATATCAAAGCATTTTTCAATTTTGTGAGAGAAAACAAAGAATTAATGCCATATACAGAAGCGGAACAAATTATTGATAATTTCAACGCGATTCATGATCGAATGAAACCTCAACTCGAAAAATTATTCGATTTAAAGCCAAAAACACCTTTTGAAGTTCGTCGTACGGAAGCCTTTAGAGAAGCTTCTGCGAGTGCAGAATACAATCCAGGTTCATTAGACGGAACACGTCCAGGGATTTTTTATACACCAATTCCTGATGCTACAAAATACAATGTCTTTTCTGACGAAGCGTTGTTTTTACATGAAGCAATTCCAGGGCATCATTATCAAATTTCGTTGACACAAGAAAATAACGATTTACCTGCTTTTAGAAAAACACTTTGGTATAGTGCATATGGAGAAGGTTGGGCTTTATATACAGAATCTCTAGGAAAAGAATTAGGTTTATACACAGATCCTTATCAATATTTTGGAATGCTTGGAATGGAAATGCATCGCGCCATTCGTTTGGTTGTTGACACAGGGTTACACGCAAAAGGTTGGACACGCGAACAAGCTATTGAATATTCGTTGAATAATGAAGCTGAAAGTGAGGCAAGTATTATTTCTGAGATTGAACGTTATATGGCAAATCCAGGACAAGCTTTATCTTATAAAATTGGACAATTAAAAATTCGTGAGTTGCGCGCTAAAGCGGAAAAGGAATTAGGTGATGCATTTGATATTCGTAAATTTCACAATCAAGTATTGAGCACAGGTTGTATTCCTTTGCAATTGCTAGAAGATAAAATTAATGTATGGATTCAAGCAAAAAGCAACAAAAAATAGAGCAATCTAAATTACATCCGCTGAACAAACATCAGGGACGTTATGATTTTGATGTACTTATAAAAGCGTGTCCTGAATTAAAGCTGTTTGTACAGTTAAACAAATTCGGAGATGAATCTATTAACTTTTTTGATCCTGCTGCTGTCAAAATGCTTAACAAAGCGTTATTGAAGCATTATTACAACATAAATTTTTGGGATATTCCAGAAAACTATTTGTGTCCGCCAATTCCAGGAAGAGCAGATTATATTCATCATTTAGCAACTTTACTGTTTGAATCTAATCAAAATACAATCTCGAAAGGAAAACAGATTACTTGTTTAGATATAGGAACAGGCGCAAATTTGGTCTATCCAATTATTGGAACTCAAGAATACGATTGGGCATTTATTGCTTCTGATATTGACACCGTTTCTATTGAAAATGCTCAGAAAATTATTACTAAGAATCCTGTTTTAAAAGATCGAATTGAGCTTCGTCAACAAAAAAATCCAAAGCAAATTTTTAAAGGAATTATTCAGCAAAACGATCAAATAACCATGACACTTTGCAATCCTCCTTTTCATAAGTCTGCCAAAGAAGCACTGGCTGGAACTACTCGAAAGCTACAGAATTTAAAAGGTTCAAAAAATATAAAAACAAAACTCAATTTTGGGGGACAAAGCAATGAATTGTGGTGTAAAGGCGGTGAGAAGATGTTCATTAAAAATATGATTAAAGAAAGTAAACAGTTTGCTAAACAATGTTCATGGTTTACAACGCTGGTTTCTAAAAAAGACAATCTTCCTGCAATTTATGATGCCTTAAAACGTGTGAATGCAAAAACCGTTAAAACCATTCCGATGGGACAAGGAAATAAAGTGAGTCGGATTGTGGCTTGGAGTTTTGTATAGAAAAAAATAAAAGATCGCTACGCTGTTAGATCATAGAATATAGATAAAATCAGGTTTCACTAAAAAAACTCTTTATACTGCAAAACGCGAAAATCAAATGTGGTAAACTTTGGGTTTTCGCTTTTTAGTTTTCGGTATAATGGAATGCTTCCGACTGCTCGATTGGCTGCACCAGAAGCTGAGGTTAGTGAGACGGTTTTTATTATTCTTGATTGTATTTCAATAGCATCTCGACTGCGCTCGATGTGACACGCTCGATGTGATAATTCTGGATGAGATACTGAATCAAGTTCAGCATGATGCTTTTCTTTCGCCAAGCTTAAATCAAATTGATGGATTCTAGGAACAACGTCAGATACAATTTCTAGTTTGAGATTGTAGTTTTTTAAATGTTTACGGAAGAAATATTCAGGACCGTTTTTGGAGTTTCCACCTGTAAAGAGGATGGTATGAATACTTGGAAATTTCTTCAAATAACCAACAACATCACGTAATTGAATGTGTTGCATACCTAAATCAGAAGCATCAATTTTTTCACGTTTGCAACTATCTACAATGTCGCAAACGCCAATTTTATACTGAATTAAGAATTGTTTTCGTTCGTCAATCGCTTCTTGAGAATTGTCATAACGCAGATTGAGATTATGAATTTTATCTATAAACAACCAAAGTGAATTGTAATAACTCCCATAACAAAAATCAACATCTTTTTCGAGTAAGTCACCCGTGGAAAATCGTGGTGGCGGTAACGTTCCTACAATGAGTTTTTCAGTATCCGATTGGATAAAAGGTTTATATGGATGTTTGTGGAGGAACATTTATTATAGATTGAAAGTTACTTTTCTAACTTCACGATTGCACTCAAAGTGACAAAAGTTTATATTCTGATTTCTTATGGTGAACTTACACTAATTACATTTTCAAATTAATATATTTTCAAATCTTCAGATTACTTTAAAGTTCTTCGCGATATTTTCTAACATTTGTAATGACTTGACGATATAAACGTCGATTGGGTTTCGTCATGTGTTCAGATTCTGTAATGATTTCATCCAAAATTTCTTTGGCTTCTGAGCGCTTATCATTTCTAGCATAAAACTTTGCCAACACTAAACGTTCTTCATAATTTGAATACCGTTGATCGATTGGTTTTAGGTTTTTTTCTGCTTCTTCTATTCGACCTAATTTATCAAGTGCTAATCCGTAAATAAACTGTGCATGCGATTTTTCAAATTCGTAATTGTCTTTGATTTTTTCGGCTAACCGAATTACTTCTGCATAGTTTTGTGATTGACTCATAGCGCCCATCATTTGTTTGATAACATAGAAATCATTCTGAAAATTCCCTTTTAACGCTGCTTCATACTGAATGTTTGCGTTTTCATAATCTCCATTTTCAAAATGTGCATCCGCGAGCGCTACTCTATTCTGAAACGTATCAGCAAACGCCAATTGTTTTTCAGCATCTTTTACTTTTTTAGAAGGAACTATTGCCGTTACTATTTCTTCAGAAATCTTCTCTAGATCATTTTTATTAAATACTTGTGTAAACAAATACATAATAGCTCCAATAACAGGAAGTATGAATATCATAAGATACCAAAAGTAATCCTTGCCGTTTTTGTATGCATGATACAAGCAATAGATTTGAAGAATTAATACTGGTGTATAGTAGCTTAACATATATTTATCTGGTAAAAACTAATTCATTGCCGTTAGACATTTCTTCGCTAAATCCATATCCTTCATAATTGAATCCTTTTAAATCGTCAATAGTTTTAGCGTTTGTATCTATAATATAACGTGTCATGTAACCTCTAGCAAGTTTAGCGTACGTCATAATGGTTTTGTATTCGCCATTCTTTAAATCTTTAAAAACAGGTGTAATTACAGGAACTTTCAATGTTTTTGTATCAACGGCTTTGTAATATTCGTTGCTAGCTAAGTTTACAAACAATTCATCTTCTTCCAGTTCGTCATTTAGTTGTGTAGTAATTTTCTTTTTCCAGAATTCGTATAAGTTTTTGTTTTTTCCTACGGGTAGTTTTGTGCCCATTTCTAAACGATATGGCTGCATTAAATCTAATGGTTTTAGCAATCCATATTGTCCAGATAAGATCCGTAACGAGTTTTGTAATACGTCTATTTTTTCTTCTGGTAAAGAGTAAGCATTTAGTCCTTGAAAAACAGCTCCGCTGAATGTATAAATACTCGGACGCGCATTTTCTGCAGTAAATGGCAAACTCCAATCTTGATTGCGTTGCCAGTTTAATTCTGCCAAAGCATCGGAAATATGCATTAACTTTCCTAAACTTTTAGGTGACTTCTTTTTTAATACTTTACTTAAACGCTCTGCTTCTTTTAAGAAACTAGCTTCGGTATGTTTTTGTGTTGGAATTTTGCTATCTAAATCTAATGATTTTGCTGGTGATATGACAATCTTCATTTTTTCTCTTTCGTTTTTATGTTGTTAAATGTACTATTTTTCTACGATTATTTTACCATTTGTAAATGCAAAATTGTAGTCTCCTTTGAGTTTAAAATCAGCTACAAATGCTTCTTCTTGTGTTGGAAACCAATTTTTCTTAGTATTGTTGACCAAAATGAATAAACCTTCTGTATTCCCTAAAGCGCAGAAACGCTCTAAATTCCCATCATATATAGGGATTGGATGAATTGCTTGTAATTCATCATATATCGTTTTGTTATTATTTGATACAATTCCAATTTCACTAATATTCAAAAAATCAGAAGAAGAAAAAGGATATGTATTGATAATTTCTAAATCTTTTCGTGCAATAAATTCTACTATATTTTGATCTTGATCATAAAAGTACAATGCTTCTGCATTCCAATTAGAAAAATCGGCAATATTTTCACCTTCACATAAAAGGATTTGAATTCTGTTTTGAATCCAACTTAAGGCTTCTTGAATTTTATTTGATGAGATATTTACGGCAAAATGTGCTGGATTTGAAGTTATTGTTTTCACAAAGGTAAGTAAAGAAACACCTATTTTTACGGTAAACTTTTCTTCATCAGAAAACAGTAAAGGTAATTCTAACACTTGTGCGTAAAACTGTTTTTGTGCTTCTAATTTTGTTGTAAAAAGGGTTAATTCGCTAATTTTCATACTATAAATTTACTGTTTTCAAAAATGATTGAATCATCTTTTAAAGAGTTATCGTTTATGTAGTAATAAGGTTTTTTTATAATTTATTTATTAGTGTTATTCTTTTTTAAAAAATGAAATTGTATTCTACAAGCAATATCTTCAAAAGCCTACAAAAAGTAACATGTTATTATTTTAAAATGATTGTATATTTGCTTTTGCACACCAATTTTCAGAATGAAAAAAATTTATATACTACTCTCGTTTTTACTAGTTTTTAATACTTCAGTTTTTGGACAAATAACGCTATCTCATAATATAGGAGACGAGTTAATAAATACAGGAATGTTTTCTTGTAGCGACACAGAATATTTTGGAAGAACATTCTATTTAGCTGACTTTGGGATTTCAGCAACTGATGAATTTGTAATTTCGTCAGGAAATTTTGGTATTGCTAGGTCTTATAATGGCGCATTGGCAAGTTTCAATATATATGGAATTGATGATAATTTCCCAGATTCGTTTAATGAAACTACCCTTTTAGGTAGCAGTCAGCTTCAAACAATACCATACGTAGTTAGTTCTGGGCCACCTGCGTTAATTACAATCATTTTTGATCAGCCAGTTATTATTCCTCCAGGAACAAATAGAATATTAGTTGAGGTGAAAAAAGTTGATAATCCTAATGAGATTGCAACACCTTCAGCTTTTTTTGCAGGTACAGCAACGGATAATGATATTTCTTGGTATCATGGATGTGGTGGTGGTTTTAATGGCATCAACACTTATTTACCTTCAGGTGATTTAACGATCCCTAAACCTAATGCTCGATTTTATATAACTGTAAATGGAATTATTAGCACAAGGATATTATATGATAATACCTGCTTAGGAGATGTAACTACATTTCAACTAAATTCAAATGAATCATTTAGCGCAACATCTTGGGATTTTGGAGATGGTACTACTTCAACTCTAGAATCTCCAACGCATACATACACAATGCCTGGAACTTATAACGTATCTGTTACAGTAACTTCTGGATCAAATATTTCAACAGATACGGTACAAGTTATCATTAATGATGTTCCAACTGTAGCTCCAATTGTGGAACTCAGACAATGTGATGATAATTTAGATGGATTTAGTGTGTTCAATTTGACAGAAGCTAATTCAGAAATATCAACAAATTATTTAAATGAAACCATTACATTTCATGAATCACAAACTGAAGCTGAAGCGAATGCAAATCCAATAACTGTATCTACAACATATAGCAATCAAATATCAAGTACAGATAGTGTTTGGGCAAGAATAGAAAATGCCAATGGCTGTTATAAAACAAGTCAACTAAATTTAATTGTTTCTACTACGCAAATTCCAAATACATTCACTAGAAATTTTCATGAATGTGATGATGCTATCAACGGAACAACAACTGATGGAATAACTGCTTTTGACTTTACCGTGGTAAGTTCAGAAATTCAAACATTATTCCCATCGGGACAACAATTGATAATAACTTACTATCGCAATCAAGCAGATGCGTTAACAGAGCTTAATCCAATCACAGATATATCAAACTACAGAAATATTGGATATCCAACAACGCAAAACATTTACATTCGTGTAGATAGCGCACTCAATAATGATTGTTTAGGTTTAGGACATCATATAACTTTACATGTTGAAACAATTCCGACAGCTAATACAGTGGTAATTCCTGAACAATGTGATGCAGACGGAGATAACATGTTTGAGTTTGATACTTCAACTATAGAAACTACACTTTTAAACGGGCAAACGAACGTAAATGTGACGTATTTTGATGGAAATGGAAACCCTTTACCAAGTCCATTACCAAATCCTTTTATGTCTGCTTCGCAAACCATTACAGCAAGAGTTACAAATAACACTTCCTTAGACATTGATGGAGCTTGTTACGACGAAACAGCTATTGTTTTTACAGTAAATGCAGCTGCAGTTGCTAATTTTGTTACTCCGCTATCGTCCTGTGATGATGATTCAGATGGCTTGGCGACTTTTAATACATCAACAATTGAAGCTTTGGTTTTAAACGGACAAACAGGAATGAATGTTACGTATACTGATGAAAATGGAAACACATTAATGAGTCCACTTCCAAATCCATTTACAACGGCTTCACAAACCATCACTGTTAAAGTTGAAAATCTACTAAATACAATCTGTTTTGATGAAACTACAATAGATTTTATTGTTTATGAAACACCAACAGCTTTTCCTGTAGCGGATGATATTGTCTGTGATGATGTTTCTAACGATGGAGAAGCAATATTTATATTTTCAAATTATACCTCTCAAGTATTAAATGGACAATCAAATAGCGATTTTGAAGTATTCTATTTTGAAAATATGACGGACGCAGAAAATAATAATAATTCACTTCCAACTAATTATACATTAAATGCTGGTGCAAAGACAATTTATGCTCGAATACAAAATAGAAACAATACAGATTGTTACAATACTACATCATTTCAAATTGGAATTGCATTTTTTCCAATAGCAACTCAACCTGATGACTTATTTTTATGTGATGAAGAAGAGAATGATGGAATCGTTTTTGTTGACTTGTCTAGTCAGAATATTACTATTTTGAACGGTCAGTCAGCTTCTGAAAATACAATCACATATCACTCATCACAATCAGATGCAGAAAGTGGGATGAATAACCTAAATTCACTTTTTGAAAACACAGCAAATCCTCAAATTATTTATACGAGGTTAGAAAACAATGATCATCCAGAATGTTACACAATAACTTCTTTTGCAGTAAATGTAGTACCTAAACCAGTTTTAACAATGAGTGATGTATGGTCAATATGTAAAGATGAATCCTTAGAAATTATTGCAGATCCAGGATTTGACGAATATATATGGTCTACAGGAGATACTACACAGATAATTACAATACATCAAGCAGGAACGTATGAACTAACTGTTGCCAATACGCAAGGCGGAATCAGATGTGAAAGCTTTAAAACAATAACGGTATTAGAATCTACAATTGCTACAATTGTTGAGATAGAAAAAACAGATTGGACACAGAACAACAATACAATTACAGTTCTAGTAGAAGGAAGTGGTGATTATGAATATTCCATTGATGGAATAAATTATCAAGATGAAAATATATTTTCTAATCTATTAATTGATGATTATTTAGTACATGTAAGAGACAAAAATGGATGTGGAATAGTCACGGAAGAAGTATATCTACTCTATTACCCTAACTTCTTTACACCTAACAGTGATGGATATAATGATACTTGGCAATTATTAAATTCATCAAAAGAGCCACTTAATAGAATCTATATTTTTGATCGTTATGGGAAACTCATCAAAATTCTAAAACCAGACAACATCGGTTGGAATGGAACTTACAAAGGTAATCCAATGCCTTCTGCTGATTATTGGTTTTTAGTCGAACGTCAAAATGGCAAACAATACAGAGGAAATTTTAGCTTAAAAAGATAAAAATAATACTCTTTAAAAAGAGAAAATAGCATTTTAAAAAGTTGTCTTTTGTATGATAATACAAGATTGTTTATGATTCATTTGAAAACATAGAAAGAATATGTACTATTTTACAATTATAATCAATTTAAAAAAGGCTACTTAAACAATCAACATTGTTAATTCCTTAAATAACCTTTTTTTATAAACTATTTTAACTATTTACGAATTCCAATTCACAGAAGAAACGAAAATAATTCTTTATGTTCAGTCGCAGGAGGTTTAAAAGTTATTGGAGGTAAATGGAGGCTTCTAATTATTAATGAAATTGGAACAGAAAAAAGACGCTTTGGAGAAATGAAACGATTGATTCCTATGATTAGTGAAAAAATGCTAATTCAAGAGTTGAAAAATCTAGTTGCCTTTGGTATTTTACATCGCAAAGCATATAAAGAAATTCCGCCTAGAGTAGAATATTCGCTCACATCGTATGGACATAAAGTGCTACCTATTATTGATCAAATCAAAACATTTGGAAATATTTTGATTGAGAAAGATCATTCATAATTAGTCTAACAATTTATTTTACAGATAGTCATATCAAGTAAAGTTACTAAATGAAAATAAAATCCAATGCAGTACCAGAAGAGTTAGATTCTCCTTTTTATATCGAAAACAAAAAGTTTTGCCAAGTTTTCGAACGCTTTATTGCAGGAAAAGAAGGAAAGGTAAGAGGTCGGTATAATGCTTGGAGTTATTTAATTGAAGGCAAAATAGAAACTTTAAAATCTTGGAATTTATTCTATAAAAAATCCACCTTTTCAGGTGGAAACCTGCTGCTCTCTTCAAAATATCAAAACCTTTTAACTATTGCTGAATGGACTTGTCATGCTGTAAACGCTAAGAATGCTATGTTCTTTATTCGAAAGAGAAAGTTTATAGATATAATGAAACCTTCTTATTTAAAACTTAAACAACATCCAGCATACGTAATGAAAACAAATGGTGAATATTTACCTTATTTTTCTAAAGTTTTGAATACTTTAGAAATGCTTTTTGAAACGAATGAAATTTACACAATTACATTAAAAAACAACAAATTAACCATCGAATTAAGAACTGAAAAGCATCACTTCAATATTTTCAATGAATTGATTCAACTTTCCTAGAATAATTATATCTTGCGCCGCATAAAAATAAACACATGAAACTATTCAAATCTATTGATAAAGTGTTGGCACTTATGGGAAATGTTCGTGCTATGGAACGTACACATGTTGACACCTATACGGAGAACAAAATGGAAAATGTCCCTGGGGAACAGATTGCAACGTCTCAACATGGTGGAATTTGGGGAGGAATTCAAGATTTAAATGGTTATCTTTTTTTAAATGTAACGATTTTAGGTACTACTAAGATTAAAACATTGAAAGGAGCTAGTTTAACTTTTTTAACCGAAGAAGAAGTAACTGTAAAGTCTGACAATTATGAAATTGATTCAGATTATTCTAATGTTTCTAATCGTTGGATGACACAAATTAGTTTTGAGATTACAAAGAAGGATTTAAACGTAATCAAAAAGAAAAAATACAATCAAATGCGCCTCAATTTTAAGAAGAAATCATTGTTGTTTGATACAAAAAAGTAATCTAGCCAGGCTTAATTCACACACTACTTATTCACTTATTTTCAATTCGTTAGACTTCTATCGTAACAATACGGTCATTTTTGATACTTATCTGGTATTAAACCATGAAATCTAACATTATGAAATCAAAGTATATTATATTAATCATTGGAATTTTATCTATTGCTGCTTCTATTTACATGATTATAAATGGTCAATCTATCACTTCTACTATTACTGGTTTTATTTGTGGAATAAGTCTTTTATATAGTTCATATGAATTAAGTAAGCAACAAATGAATAATGAGAAAAGCTAGTAAATTCAGTATTTTGACACAAATGTCATATAAATGCCGCATGAAAACCGTTATCAACACGAACACATCTCCTATAATTTTGTTCAAAAATAAAACTATAAATTATGAATGAAATTGGAGTTAAAATAAAAGAAGCACGTAAAACAAAAGGACTTACTCAAGAAGAGTTATCCGAAACAGCAAAAATCAATTTAAGAACAATTCAACGCATTGAAAGTGGTGAAAGTGAACCACGTGGAAAAACAACGCTACTAATTTGTGAAGCCTTAAATTTGAACGTAGAAGATATTTTAAATTACGGTCAAAAAACAGACAATCGATTTTTAACCTTTTTGTATCTCTCTACATTATCTTTTTTAATTATCCCTACTGGAAATATTATCATACCATTAATCCTATGGATTACGAATAAAGATAAAATCGTAGGTTTAAAAAAAGCTGGAATAGATCTGTTGAACTTTCAAATTACTTGGTCTATTATTACTTATGCATGCCTTATTTGCGGAGTCGTATTTACTACTCTTATAAATTTCTCAAAATTTAAAATCCTGTTTATTGCCTTCTTCGGATTGTATATTATAAATATGGTACTTGCAGTCATTGCTGCAATAAGAACAAATTATGGTAAGACAACTAATTTCCCTAGTCTAATTAAATTTGTTAGGTAATTTATAAAAAATAAAATGCGTAATTGTGCCTACATTTCTGCATGTTTGGCATAATTACGCCACTTTTCTACGCATTCTGCAATATCTGTTGGAACTTCGGAATTAAAACTCATCTTCTCACCTGTTCTTGGATGAATGAATCCAAGCGTTTTTGCATGTAGTGCTTGTCGAGGTAATATTTTAAAACAGTTGTCTACAAATTGTTTGTACTTCGTAAAGGTTGTTCCTTTTAAAATACGTTCGCCTCCATAACGCTCATCATTAAATAAAGTATGACCAATATGTTTCATATGTACACGAATTTGATGTGTACGACCTGTTTCTAACTGACATGAAACTAAGGTCACATATCCTAAGCGTTCTAATACTTTATAATGTGTTACAGCTGCTTTTCCTTTCTCAGCATCATCGCCAAAGAAAACCGTGTTTTGCAATCTATTTTTAGGATGACGTCCTATATTTCCTTCGATCGTTCCTTCATCTTCTTCCACATTTCCCCATACTAAGGCGTAATAAATACGTTCAGAAGTTTTATTAAAAAACTGCTTTGCCAAATGTGTCATTGCTTCTTCTGTTTTGGCTACAACCAATAAACCACTGGTATCTTTATCAATTCGATGCACCAATCCGGGACGTTCATTTGAATTTTTTGGAAGATTATCAAAATGATAAATCAATGCGTTAATTAGCGTTCCTGAATAGTTTCCATGTCCTGGATGCACTACCATTCCTGCTGGTTTGTTTACAACCAACACATCATCATCTTCGTATACAACATCAATTGGTATATCTTCACCAACTAATAAGTTTTCATAAGGTGGATGCGCAAATAGAACCTTAATAACATCATTTCCTTTTACTTTGTAATTCGATTTTACAGGCTTATCATTTACATAGATGTTTCCATCTTTGGCTGCTTGTTGAATTTTATTTCGCGTAGCGCCTTCAATGAAATTCATTAAATATTTATCAACTCGTAAAGGTTGTTGTCCTTTTTCGGCAGTAAACGAATAATGTTCGTATAATTCGTCTGACTCTTCTTGTGGTTGTGGAAAGTTATGTTCCTGCATTATTCTTCATTTTCATCATTGGAACTTCCTCCTGGACGTTTTCCGTTTCCTAATATCAATTCAACTTTAGAAGTTTTTGGAAGTGTTTGTCCGGGCTTTATTGGTTTTCCTTTGTATTGTATCCCTAATACCATATCTTTTCCAATATTGTCTTTGTATGTCACTTTTTCCACACTAAAACCAACTGCATTTAATGTTGATTCTGCGGTTCTTTTTGTGATTTGAATTACATATGGAATGGTAATTTCACGGTATTTAGAAGGATTTATTTTTAGATATATTTTTCTGTTTTCTTTTACTTTTTCACCTGCTACCGGACTTTGCTCAATAACAGAAAATGCAGGATAATCTGGATTGTAGTTTGAGGTATCTTGCAACATGTAATTTAGGTCATTTTCAGCCAATTTTGCTTTTGCTTCATCAAACGAAAGTTTACTCAAATCTGGAACAGTTTTAAAATCACCTTGATTTGTTGAATAGCTCAACCATCGCATCGCTATAAAAATAATGACAATAAGTACTCCTAAAGCAATTCCTACTTGCTTTAAAAATACTTTTGATATTAAAAATTTTAAAAATTTCATGTACTAAAACGGTTTTTATGTGACAAATATACATACTATTATTCCTAATATTCTACTTTGATTTGTCCACAAATAGATTTACTTTCGTTAGAATAACGTTTATTTGAGTTATTTCTTATCCAAATGAAGAAAAATATAGCCATTATAATGGGCGGATATTCCAGTGAATACGCCATCTCACTAAAAACTGGAAATGTAGTCTACAAACATTTATCTAAAGAAATTTATAACACATATAAAGTTCATATTTTTAAAGATAAATGGGTTTGTGTTACAACTGACGAAAAAGAATTTCCAATTGATCGAAACGATTTTTCCGTTACTATAGATGATATAAAAATAATCTTTGACTGTGTGTTTAATGCTATTCATGGAACGCCTGGTGAAGATGGTTATATTCAAGGGTATTTAGAATTGTTAGACATTCCACATACGAGTTGTGGTATGTACCAAGCTGCATTGACTTTTAATAAACGTGATTTGTTATCTACCTTAAAACCTTATGGAATTAAGTGTGCTACTTCTTATTATCTGAATGCTGGCGATCCTTTTGATGTACAAACGATTGTTGCCAAAGTTGGCTTACCATGCTTTGTAAAAGCAAATAAAGCTGGTAGTAGTTTTGGGATTTCTAAGGTGCATGAAATTTCAGCATTACCAAATGCTATTGCAATAGCACTAAAAGAAGATGACGAAGTTATTATTGAATCTTTTTTAGATGGTGTAGAAGTTTCTGTTGGTGTGATTAATTATAAAGGGGAAATTACTGTATTACCTATTACAGAAATTGTTTCTGAGAACGATTTTTTTGATTACGAAGCCAAGTATTTGGGGAAATCACAAGAAATTACTCCAGCACGTATTTCTCCGGAAATGGAAGCTCAAGTGAATAAAATTGCCAAAGAAATTTATGAAATTTTAAAAATGGAAGGCTTTTCTAGAAGTGAATTTATTTTTAAAAATGGAGTACCGCATCTTTTAGAAGTAAATACCGTTCCTGGAATGACCGAAGAAAGTATTTTGCCACAACAAGCCAAAGTTGCTGGAATTTCATTGCCAGAATTATTTGGAAATGCCATTGAGTTAGCTTTATCTAAAAAATAGTACCTTACTACAAATTATCAAGAAATTTTACAGAAATGAAGAGAGCACTTTTTCCTGGATCCTTTGATCCAATTACCTTAGGACATTATGACATTATTAAACGTGGCGTGAAATTATTTGATGAAATAACGGTAGCGATTGGTGTTAATTCCGCTAAAAAATATATGTTCAGTTTAGAACAACGCAAACAGTTTATTGAAGACGTATTTAAAGACGAACCAAAGGTAAAAGTTGTTACATATGAAGGTTTAACTGTTCATTTTTGCGAAAAAAATAATATTGATTTTATATTACGTGGACTTCGAAATCCTGCTGATTTTGAGTTTGAAAAAGCGATTGCACATACCAATCGTGATTTGGCTCCTATAGAAACTATTTTCTTGTTGACAGCTGCTAGCACTTCGTATATTTCTTCTTCTATTGTACGTGAAGTTATTCGTAATAATGGAGATTACACTTTGTTGGTTCCTGATAGTGTACGTGTTGGCTAGGTTTTCTGGGGTTAGAAATTAGGAAGAAAAACTTTTACATTCAAAATTCAGCATTCAATACTTTCAAATCACTTCATATGTTTATGAATCAATGTAAATAATTGTGATGCTACAAATGGTTTCAGAATCATATCGTTCATT
Source organism: uncultured Kordia sp. (assembly GCF_947496985.1). Classification (GTDB taxonomy): domain Bacteria; phylum Bacteroidota; class Bacteroidia; order Flavobacteriales; family Flavobacteriaceae; genus Kordia. Next base: position 127,294 of record NZ_CANMEZ010000009.1, on the reverse strand, counting down.
CCTGAATCTATAATTTTATGGAAGCTATCATCTAAAGAAACGGCTGTAAATGCAATAATTGGCACTTCTTTGTTAAATTTACGAATTGCTTTTGTAGCTTGATAACCGTCCATTTCAGGCATGTGAATATCCATTAATATCACATCGTAATTACTCTCCTTTACAGCTTCAATTGCTTCTGCTCCACTGGCTACAATATCCGTTGTAATGTTTTTTGTAGATAAAATTTTCTTTGTCAGCATTTGATTGATTCGATTATCATCAACTACTAACATTTTTAACTGACTGAAATTAACGCCATCTAAATCGAAATCACCAATCGTATTTACAGCTTCTGTTGTTTTTGGGAAACGAATATCAAACGTAAACGTTGTCCCTTTATTTTCTTCACTTTCCAAATGAATATCACTATTGTAGACTTCCAAGAGTTTTTTCACAATAGATAATCCCAAACCAGAACCTTGATATTCTTCATTTATCGCATCATAATTTTGCGAAAACATTTCAAATACTTTTTCTTGCTTTTCTTTTGGAATTCCAATTCCTGTATCTTGTACACAGAAATGTAGTAATACATCTTCTAAGTTTTCTTCTACTTTTTCAACACTTAATCGAATGGCGCCACCTTTTGTAAACTTTATCGCATTACTAATTAGGTTGATCAATATTTGAGATATTTTTAAACTATCGCCAACTAATAATTCTGGAATTTCTTTGTCGTACGCAATGTGTAATTCGTTTTCGCGCTCTTTAATTAATAGATCAAATGATTTAAGAATATTATCAATATTTGTTTTTAAATTGAATGTAGACGCTCCAATTGTAATTGTATTATCTTCTAATTTATTTGCTTGAAGAATGTTGTTTACAAGTGATAATAAGTGATCTCCTGAAAACTTTAATGACTTTAAGTATTGCTTTTGAGATGGTTTTGGATTTTCTTCTAATAGTAAGTGTGTAATTCCTGTTACAGCATATAAAGGCGTTCGCAATTCATGACTCATCATTGAGAAGAAGTTAGACTTCGTTTTAGACGTCATTTCAGCTTTCAATTTTGCTTCTTCCAGCTTATTATGTTTGATCCGTAATAACTTGTTACTTTTTATTTTTTTGTAGATCGTTTTTATTAATAACACTACTAAAGCGATACAAACTAACAATAGAATAACGATAATGATTACAAAGATTTTAGAACGATTTACAATGGCATTTTGTCGTTTATTTTTTTGTTCTAAAACATCTAGCTTGAGCTTATCTTTATTCAAACTATAATTCATTAGCAACTCTTCTTTGAGTCGTTGATGATCTGTATTTAATTTCTTTTTTAAGTTTTCTTGATATTTTTCTTGTGCTTCTTTGAATTTGTCAATTTCACCTTTAGATTTATATATATCTGATAATTGCATGAATGACACAGCCAAATCATTACTATGCACATATTCGTCTTTCGTATGTTTTTCTAGATATTTTTCAGCTTTTTCATAGTCTTTTAAGTGATAGTATGCATCTCCTAACACAAAGCCTAAGTAATTCTTACGTGCAATGTAGAACGCTTTGTTAGAAGCTATTTTGATGCGTTCATACATTCCATCTACATGCTTGACAACTTTGGTATATTCACCTTCTAGTTGGTATAAATCAATTTGAACCCAATCTAGCACAAGTTCGTTTTCAGGATCACCTGTTTCTTTTGCTATTTTGTATGCTAAATCTAAATATTCATTTGCTTTCCCATAATTTTTTCTATCTATAGAAATTCGCGCCAAATAATGATTTAGTAATACTATCTGCTTTTTATTCTCATATGCTTCATGAATTTCTAGCGCTTTTTCATAATACTTTTGTGCTTTGTTGTAATAATGCATTCGATTATAAGTAATACCTAAAGTATTGTATGAACTTGCTAACGATTCATCATCATCATTATTAATTGAATATTGAATTGCTAGGTAACTATACGAAAGTGATTTCCCAAAACTGAACTTACGAGTTAAGTCAAAAGCATTTTCATTTAGCTTTCGGATGCTATCTTTATCTACAGGTTGCGCCACAGCTTGTAAACAGGCAAATATGCATAAGACGATATGTAATTTCCAATTATTCTTCATTGAAAGACTGTATTACATTATCAATTTTATCGTATAATATTTCTGGATCAAATGGTTTGCTAATTACACCACTTATCTCTGTATTTACAACTTTTGCATACGCTTCAGAAATTTCCATTGCAGTTAATAAAATGATAGGAATATGATTGTTGTTTTCACGAATTTTCTCAATCGTTTCAATACCATTTAGTTTTGGCATAAACATATCCATCAGAATTAAATCAAATTCTTGTTTATCTAATATGTCTAATGCTGAAAAACCACTATGCACTACTTTGGTTTTTATTTGGCGACGTTCTAATATTTTTTGAGTTAGTAAACCGTTTACTGCATTGTCATCAACAATTAAGATATTTAATCCTTCAAAGTCATAACTTTTTATATCAAATGATGTTTCTTCCGTTTCTTCGTCCTCTCCTTTGATCAGTTCTAATTCGAAGTAAAATTCAGAACCTTCATTTAATACACTTTTTAAGTGCAGCTTAGATTTTAATACTTTTAGTAAATTATTTACAGTTGTTAATCCTAGCCCTAAGTCTAAATAACCATTGTCTTCACTAAGTACAACTCCTTTTTCTAAGTTTTCGAAAATAATATGTTTCTTCTGTTGTGGAATTCCTAAACCATCATCTTTTATTAAAAATTTCAATCGTACTGTTTCGCTAGTTTCACCAACTTTGATAATAGCAAGTGTTACATTGCCATCGTAGGTATAACGAACTGCATTATCTAATAAATTGAATAAAACTTGAGATATTTTTAAGCTATCACCTAACAATTGATCTGGAATTTCCTCATCAAATTGAATTTCTATGTTGTTTTTATTTTCTTTTACAAGAAAGCTCACAGAAGTAATTACATTTTGAATACTTTTCTTTAGATCAACTATTTCTTCAACTGTATTCATCTTACTAGCTTCAATTTTATTCATTTGCAGAATATTATTGATAATTGCCAACAAGTGTTCTCCTGAAAATTTTAATGATTTTAGATATCTTTCTTGGTATTTTTCAGGCTTTTCAAGCAATAACAAATTTGTCATTCCTATAATTGCATATAAAGGTGTACGCAATTCATGACTAATTAGCGAAAAGAAATTAGATCGTATTTTAGACACATTTTCTATTTGTTTTTTAGCTTCAAATAACTGTCTATTTTGACCACTTAACAATGCATTTGTTCGTATTCGCCAACGTTGATTCAAATAGAAAAACCCTGTAAATAGTAATAATATAAATAAACTTACAATTAACACATAAATCAGCTTATCATACCAATTAATATAATCTTCTTTAAGTTTTCGATCTTCTTCTATAACTTCTAAACGACTTTCATACTCGTCAATTCCGTACTTAAGAAGAATTTCTTCAAAGGTTTTATCTTTTTGTTTTAACTTATGTAATTCATAAAAGTGAATGTGCTTTTCCAACACTTCTAATTCACCTGTTTTATTCCCTTGTATCTTGTATATTTTGAGTAAATTTTCATATGCTAAAGACAATAATTCATAATAATTTGGATCATCTTCATCACATAGTTTTACAAGCTTACTATACGCTATTATAGCTTCTTTTACTTTTTTCTGACCAAATAATGCTTGCCCTTTAAAATAATAAGCTGTAGGTAATATTTTAGACGATGTACTATAGTTAATACTTGTATCACAGTATACAATTACCTTATCGAAACAGTCATTGGCTTTTCTATACTTTTTTCGTTCTAAATATAATTGTCCAATATTATATTTTGGATAAATAGAACTCAAATCTTCCGTAAAATTTTCTGAAAGTGCTAAACTTTGACGTAATTGTTTTTCTGCCTCTTCGTATTTTTTTTGTTTGAATAAATAATAACCAATGTTATTATAAATTTTCATCAAGCCTTTTTGATTGTCTGATCGTTCGTAATATGAAATTGAATTCCAGTAGTTTTCAATGGCAAGTTTGCCATAATCCATTCGGATATAAATAATTCCTAGAGTTCGATAGCTTTCTGCTATAAGACTATCGTTTTCTATAAAACTAGCATGTTTTAAGGCCGTCTGACCTTTCACTAAGGCATCATTAAACTTTCGTTGGGAAGATAATTCTTTAGCAATACTGTGCAAAGAACTGATACTATCTTTATCTACGGTACGATTTATTTGTCCATGAGCTATAGAAACAAAGACAGAAAATAATAAAAACACACGTATGGCACCCATAGTTTGCGAGTAGGCTAAAAATCTGCCGAAAAAGATACAAAAATTAGTGTAGCTTTCTAACTTTTTTTCAAGGGCTACTGTTAAAAAATTAGTTCTCAGGATCCATTACTACATAATACCGTGGATCGTCAATTGCATCTTCAATTACATTTGCTAGCTTAGGAGAAGCTTTAACCATTAAAGCCTTACAATCTTCACTTAAATGCTTTACATGCAACTGTTTTCCTGCTGTTTCGTATTTCTTTATTAAATTGAAAATTGCTTCCAAAGCAGAATGATCAGAAACTCTTGATTCCATAAAATCAATTACTACTTTATCAGGATCATTTTTTATATCAAACTTACTATTGAACGCCTGAATACTTCCAAAAAATAATGGTCCAAAAATCTCGTATACCTTTGTTCCGTCTTCCAATTCTTTCTTACGCGCACGAATACGTTTTGCATTTTCCCATGAAAACACTAATGCAGAGATAATAACACCTGCTATTACAGCAATAGCTAAATCTTGCCAAACTGTAATTAAAGAAACTGCAATTAAAACAATAGCATCACTTACAGGAATTTTATTTAAGATTCTAAAACTACTCCAAGCAAAAGTTCCAATAACTACCATAAACATCACTCCAACTAATGCAGCAATTGGCACTTGTTCTATAAGGCCTGAAGCAAATAAGATAAAACACAATAATGCTAATGCAGCTACAATTCCTGATAGTCTTCCACGTCCACCACCTTTGATATTAATAATTGATTGTCCAATCATAGCACAACCTCCCATTCCACCGAAAAGTCCGTTTAAAAAGTTTGCGCCACCTTGCGCTAAACATTCACGGTTACTATTTCCACGAGTTTCTGTTAATTCATCAATTAAGTTTAATGTCATTAAGGATTCTATCAATCCGATAGCTGCTAAAATGAACGCATACGGCGCCATCATCAATAATGCATCTATACTCCATAACTTAGCTGTAAATATATCTGATTGAAATACTGGTAATCCTCCTTTTAGCCCATCAGCAGCTCCTTCACTTCCTTCAACAATAAATGATTTTACTGTGGCAACATCTACATTTCCTAAAATCACAATAGCAGAAACCACAATAATCGCGATTAACGCTTCTGGTAATTTCTTTGTCAATTTTGGCAATCCCCACATAATTAACATTGTCAATCCAACTAGACCGAACATTAACCAAAATTTCGCATTACTAAATAATGCTGAAAACCAAGCACCTGCATCTGACCAAATAGAAACACCATCTGGTGCAATTTGCGGAAACATAGCCAACTGTGACATAAAAATTACAATAGCCAAACCATTTACGAATCCCATCATTACTGGGTGTGGAATTAAGCGAACAAATTTTCCAAGTTTAAAAACTCCAGCTAAAGCCTGAATAACTCCAACCATTAACAAGGTAATAAATAAGAACTGTAAACCTTGCTCTCCAAGTCCTCCTTCTAATCCGAATTCATTTCCTTTTTTCACTAAAGCAACCATAACAACTGCCATTGCTCCTGTAGCTCCAGAAATCATTCCTGGTCGTCCTCCAAAAATAGCAGTAATCAGTCCCATCATAAAGGCTCCGTACAATCCAACCATTGGCGGAACATCTGCTACAAAGGCAAATGCAACTGCTTCTGGCACTAATGCCAACGCAACTGTTAATCCACTTAAAATATCATTTTTGGCATTCGCCGCACGCTTTCTAATAAACTCAGTCATAATTCTTTGCTCTAATTTTCTCGTGTTTTAAGAAGCGGCAAAAATACAGTTATTATTTCTTCTTACAAGTTTTTTTAAAGTTTCCCATAAAGTATAAAGATGAATTGTTAGTATGTTAATGATTATTTTAAAAAAACAACATCTGATTTTTTTGACTAAGTTTGACAAGTCAAAATCTATTTTCATGAAAAAACTAAGCTATCTTTTTATCTTCTTATTATTTTTTGCCTGTACTTCTGAACAAAAAAATGCTAAAAGTGATATTGATTTTACAACACAATTTGAAAAATCTGGAGGAACACAAACACCTACATATCCTGAGGTAATTGCGTATTATGAAAATTTAGCAGACAGTTACGATCAAATTCATTTGGAAACTATTGGAAAAACAGATGCTGGCGAACCATTACATTTAGCTACTTACAATTCTGATGAAAATTTTGATTTTGATGCGATTCGAAAAGAGAAAACAATTTTATTAGTCAATAATGGAATTCACCCTGGTGAAAGTGATGGAATTGACGCCACTATGATGCTATTTAGAGATTTGGCAAACGGAACAAAAAAAGCTCCAAAAAATGTAGTGATTGCTACAATTCCTGTGTATAATGTTGGAGGAAGTTTAAATCGAAATTCTGATACGAGAGCCAATCAAAATGGTCCTGAAGCTTATGGCTTTCGGGGAAATGCCCAGAACTATGATTTAAATCGTGATTTTATTAAATCTGACACGCGAAACGCAAAAGCATTTGCTGAAATTTTTCATAAAGTACAACCTGATGTTTTTGTAGACAATCATGTAAGTAATGGTGCAGATTATCAATATACTTTGACACATTTATTTACACAACATAATAAGTTAGGACATGAAGCAGGTACGTTTTTACACGAAACCATGATGCCCGATTTAGAAGAAACATTACAAGAAAACAATTGGGATATTACACCGTATGTAAATGTTTTTGGCAGAACACCAGAAGCCGGTTTTTCTCAATTTATGGATTCTCCACGTTATTCTACAGGATACACAACATTGTTTAATACACTTGGTTTAATGGTGGAAACACATATGCTAAAACCATATAAACAACGTGTAGAAGGAACATATGCTTTAATGGATGCACTAATTCAAAATATTGAAACGAAACATCATGCAAATATTAAGTCTATTCGTGCAAAGACACATACCTCTTTTGTAAATGCAAAAACTTATCCTGTACAATGGGAATTAAATAAAAGCAAAAAAACTGTTTTAAAATTTAAAGGTTTTGAGGGGAATTTTATTAAAAGTGACGTTACAGGACAGCAACGCTTAAAGTATGATGACACAAAACCATTTACAAAAGAAGTAAACTATTCAAATTATTTCAAACCTAAAAAAGAAGTTGTAATTCCAAAAGCATATGTAATTCCAAAAGGTTGGCATCCTGTTATTGAGCTTTTAAAATTGAATAAGGTTGAAATGTCACAACTCAAAAAAGATACGATTATCCGAGTGGAAACATATCATATTAAAAATTATAAAACCTATAAAAATCCGTTTGAAGGACATTATACACATTATAATACTGAAGTGAAGAAAACTCAACAAAAAATTGGTTTTACCCAAGGTGATTTTATTGTGTATACAAATCAGATAGCATTTCGTTATCTCCTAGAAACTTTAGAGCCTGAAGCTGTTGATTCGTTTTTCAATTGGAATTTTTTCGATACTATTTTACAGCAAAAAGAAGGGTTTTCAGCCTATGTTTTTGAAGATGAAATACAAAAAATATTAAACGTTAATCAACGTTTACGTGAAGAACTTGCCGAAAAGCAAGCAACTGATACTACTTTTGCAAATAGTGCATCTAAACAATTACGTTGGCTTTACAAACAATCCAATCATTATGAAGAAGCACACCTGCGTTATCCTATTTTCAGAATTTTGCGATAATGTATTAGTTTGAAAATTGAGCGAAATTGAAGTCAAAATAACAACTTTATATTTTCATAAGAATTTTGAAGTGCCGCTGTAGTTTCTGCTTCATTTTTCCATACAACTTCAAGAATATCTTCTTCTAATTGTGGAAATAATTCACCTTCATACGCAGTTCGCATATAATACCAATGTGTTAATTTTAAACGATATTCACCATTACGTTTAAAAACATGATACGTTTTTGTGATAAAATCTGTAATTACCAAACCTTTTACGCCTGTCTCTTCTTCTACTTCACGAATAGCAGTTTCTTTAATGTCTTCGCCTTTTTCAGTTTTTCCTTTAGGTAAGTCCCATTTTCCATTTCTAAAAATAAAAAGTACATCATCATTTGTATTTTTCACCAATCCGCCTGCGGCTTCAACCAAAGGCAATTTTGTATATAAAAGTGGTAATAACTCATCACCGTTATCGTGATAAAGGATCGCTTTATCTAATTTTCCGGCAGCAATTTTCCCAATAATCCACTCAAAATCAACGTCTTTCAATAAAAAAGTGTCGGAAATTTCATGCTTATTTATTTCATTTGATAGAATAATAAGCTTTTCATTGATAAAAACTTTATACATTTGCATTATGATTTTTGATAAAAATACAGCTAAAAAGACTGCCGAATTATTATTGCAAATTAACGCAATTAAATTACAACCACAAGAACCTTTTACTTGGGCTTCTGGTTGGAAATCTCCAATATATTGTGATAACAGGATAACACTATCGTTTCCTCCTATTAGAAACTACCTAAGAGAACAATTCGCAAAACATATTGAAAAAGAGTATGGAAAACCTGATGTAATTGCTGGTGTAGCTACTGGCGCTATTGGAATTGGAATTCTAGTGGCTGAATATTTAGGTCTTCCGTTTGTATATGTTAGACCGGAAGCAAAAAAGCACGGAAGACAAAACCAAATTGAAGGTTTTATTCAAAAAGGTCAAAATGTAGTGGTTGTAGAAGATTTGATCAGTACAGGAAAGAGTAGCTTAAATGCCGTAAAAGCATTAAAAGAAGCAGAAGTTAATGTAAAAGGAATGGTGGCTATTTTTTCGTATAATTTTGATATTGCTAAGGAAAATTTTGAAAATGCCAATGTACAATTGAACACATTGAGTAACTATGAAAACTTACTTGAGCAAGCCTTAGACACAAATTATATTACGTCTTCAGAATTGGAAACGTTAGAAAATTGGCGAAAAGACCCTTCAAAATGGAACGCAAATTGATTAGAATACCCAAATAAAAAATAATAGATGAATTTAGAAAGCCCAAAAGTTACCGTAGCGAAATCGCCGCAAGAGCTTTACGATTTTTTGACGAATGTAGAGAACTTTGAAAAATTAATGCCAGAAAGTATTAGCAAATTTGAAGTATTAGCCGAAGGAAAATTCCTTTTTGCGCTAAAAGGAATGCCTGAAATCGTATTAAAATTAAAAGAAAGCACACCTCCAAATACAGTTGTATTAGGAGCTGCATCTGATAAATTACCTTTTACGCTTACAGGAAATATTGAGGAATTAGAAGCTGGGAAAAGTGAAGCACAATTAGCTTTTGAAGGTGATTTTAATCCAATGATGGCAATGATGATAAAAGGACCTATCGGGAAATTTATCAATACGCTTGCTGAAAATATGGGGAAATTGTAAACCTTTAAAATATATAATTTTTATAAAGTTGAATGAAGATATCTTTGTTCAACTTTTTTATTTTCATTCTGGCTATGTCTAATGATAATGATCTACTAATTAAGCATCAAAGAAAGGTCAAAATTAATACAAAAGCTTAATTTCTTTCAAGTCAAATGCTGTTACTATTTCATCCTCTAATAACACATTTAGTTTTCCATCTTCGCCAACTCCTTGAATAAATCCCATTAATAAATCACCATTTAACTTTCTGAAAGTAGAAGGTTTGTCTTTTCGAAATAACAACGATTCATATTCTGTTTTCAATAGGTCAAAAGATCGATCTGTAATCAAGCGAGAGTACTTTTTTAATTGATTTGTCAGTTGAAACATCACTTCATCTAAATCAAAATGAATTCCTGTAATCTTTTTTAACGAAGAAGCATTTAAGCCATTTTCAAACTTTGTTTGGTTCACATTTATTCCAATTCCGATAATTGCTGCTGTCATTTTGCTATTTTGTATGACACTTTCAATTAAAATTCCACAAATCTTCTGACTCTCTGACAAAATGTCGTTAGGCCATTTAATCGCTAATTTAGGAATCTGAAAATATGTTAACGCATTATAAATAGCCAAAGAAGTAGCCATACTTATGTAAAAACCTTCATCAGTATCTAAACACGAAATCTTTTTAAATACACTAAACGTAAGGTTTTTGCCTTTTTCAGAGCTCCAAGTTGTTCCCATTTGTCCCTTACCTGCTGTCTGTGAAGCAGCTACTACAATGGTGAAATCTTCCAATAATTCAGTGTTGCTTAACTGACGTAAATAAGTATTTGTGGAATCAATGGCATCAAGTTTGATTATTTTCATTGTATATTTAAAAATTCTTTAAGTATTCTTTATGTTAATGGTGTTATAAATAACATTTAAAAGTAATACTTTTGTACAAAATATAAATAATTGAATGACGAAAACTGAGGTTAGCACGGATCAATTGATCACGGGCATCGTAAAAGGGATAGAAGAAGTTAAAGGAAATGATATTACTATCTTAGACTTACGCGAAATAGAAAATACAGTTTGTGACTACTTTATAATATGTAATGGTACATCTAATACACAAGTAAATGCCATTGTAGGTTCTGTTCAAAAAATGGTGAGTAAGGAATTGAAAGACAAACCATGGCACATTGAAGGTGCTGATAACGCAGAATGGGTATTAATGGATTATGTGAATGTAGTCGTTCATGTATTTCAAAAACACATCCGTGAATTTTATGATATAGAAGGACTTTGGGGAGATGCCAAGATTACTACTATTCAAGCAAATTATTAAAAATTACATTTTCATTTAATGGCAAACAACAACAAGAACATTGATAAAAAACCCAAATTCAGTCCATATTGGATTTATGGAATGGTTGGGCTCTTCCTTATTTTCTTAATATTTTCAAATGATTCTGGTTCTGACGACAAAGTAACTTTTACAAAGTTTAAAGAATTAGTTCAATACAATGATATTGAAAAAATTGAGGTAGTTACAAATACTAAAGTTGCTAGAATTTATTTAAAAGAAGGCGCTGCAGAAAAAGACATTTTCAAAGATTTTGTAAAGAAAAAAACAGGTTTATCCTTTATGGGTGAATCACCTGATTTTACGATAAAATATCTAAACTTAGAAAATTTTGAAGATTATCTTAATGAAGTCAAAGTAGCGAAAAGTCTTGATTTTGAAATTGCTTCCGATCAAGAAAGCAGCAGCTTTACAAGCATATTAGTTAGCATTTTACCATTTATACTCATCATTGGAGTTTGGATTTTTATCATGCGAAGAATGTCTGGCGGCGGTGGCGCTGGCGGCGGTGGACAGATTTTCAACATCGGGAAATCGAAAGCGAAGCTATTTGACGAAAAAACAGATATGAAAACATCGTTTAAAGATGTTGCAGGATTAGAAGGTGCAAAAGAAGAAGTACAAGAAATTGTAGATTTCCTTAAAAATCCAGAGAAATATACCTCTTTAGGAGGAAAAATTCCAAAAGGAGCCTTATTAGTAGGACCTCCAGGAACAGGTAAAACTTTATTAGCAAAAGCAGTCGCTGGAGAAGCAAAAGTGCCTTTCTTCTCACTATCAGGTTCAGACTTCGTAGAAATGTTTGTAGGTGTTGGAGCTTCTAGAGTTCGTGACTTGTTCAAACAAGCAAAAGAGAAATCACCTGCAATTATATTTATTGATGAAATTGACGCGATTGGACGTGCACGTGGAAAAAATAATTTCACAGGTTCTAACGATGAACGTGAAAATACATTAAACCAATTATTAACAGAAATGGATGGTTTTGGCACCAATACAAATGTAATTGTAATGGCTGCTACCAACCGTGCAGATATCTTAGATAAAGCATTAATGCGTGCTGGACGTTTTGACAGACAAATTTATGTAGATCTTCCAGACATTCGTGAACGTAAAGAAATTTTTGAAGTTCACTTAAAACCATTAAAGAAAGCAGATAACTTAGATACCGATTTCTTATCAAAACAAACACCAGGTTTCTCTGGTGCTGATATTGCAAACGTGTGTAATGAAGCTGCATTAATTGCTGCTCGTAAAGGGAAAAAAGCTGTTGAGAAGCAAGATTTCTTGGATGCGGTTGACAGAATTGTTGGTGGTTTAGAAAAGAAAAATAAAATCATAACGCCAGGCGAAAAGAAAACAGTTGCTTTTCACGAAGCTGGTCATGCAACTGTAAGTTGGTTGCTTGAATATGCTGCACCGTTAGTAAAAGTTACTATCGTTCCAAGAGGACAATCATTAGGAGCTGCTTGGTACTTACCAGAAGAGCGTTTATTGGTTCGTACAGAACAAATGTTAGACGAAATGTGTGCTACATTAGGAGGACGAGCTGCTGAGAAAGTAATCTTTGATAAAATTTCTACTGGTGCATTAAGTGATTTAGAAAAAGTTACCAAACAAGCGCGTGCTATGGTAACGGTATATGGTTTAAATGATCAAATTGGAAACATTACGTATTACGATTCAAGCGGAAATGATAATGGATTCTCTAAACCTTATAGTGAAGAAACTGCGAAAGTAATCGATAAAGAAATCTCTGCAATTATTGAAAATCAATACCAAAGAGCTATTCAATTATTAGAGCAAAACAAAGATAAACTAACAACACTTGCCGAATTACTTTTAGAAAAAGAAGTGATCTTTAAAGATGACTTAGAGGGAATTTTCGGAGCAAGACCGTTTGAAAAATCAAACAAGATAGAAGACTCTGAAGAATAGTCTACTACTTTAACAGATATTTATATTTAAAAAATCTCGATTTATCGCTAGCATAAGTCGAGATTTTCTATCTTTACGGAAACTATGTCCTAACATTAAACTGCAGCTTGACTCTATGAGTCTTTTTAAAAAAATTTTTGGCTCCAAATCTAAACCGCAACAGGAAGATAATTCTGTAGATGAGCGTGGCAAATATATGCCACAAGTTGAACTCCCTATAGATGAGCGATTTACAATAAACTTCAGAAAGAATGGTGGTAAATTTTTATACTGCGATTCATTTACCGATGTATACAATAGCTTGGAAAATATCCTAATTGAAAACGGTTGGGAAGGAAAAGAAGCGCTTTGTTTTGATCAACAATTGCAAGAACGTTTTGACAATTTTGACGTTCGTTTCTCAAAAATTAACATGAATTCAAGTTTTTATTTGGCTTCTTGCGAATATTTAATTGCTGATAATGGCTCTATTTTAGTTTGTTCTAATCAAATTAAAGAAAAAAAGTTAAACGACTTACCTGATAACTTTGTCATTCTTGCCACAACTAGTCAACTTGTAGGTGCAATTGGTGAAGGTTTGCGTGGAATAAAAAACAAATACAAGTCTAATATCCCAAGTAACATCACTACTATCAAGCATTTCCAAGTGCAAGAAGAAAAGGACTTTTTATCTTATGGAAGTAGCTCAAAAAACTTATATTTGCTACTATTGGAAGACCTCTAAAATGAAAGAACTTTTAACGCGATCTTTATCTGGATTAATTTTTATCTCACTATTAATTTTTTCAGTATTCTATTCAGAAACAGCTATTTTGGTTGTATTCGTAGTTTTCGGATTGGTTTGCATGACAGAATTTAGTAAACTTATCAATCTTAGAGGATTTATTCAACACATCATATTCTTAGTAATTGTAGGTGTATTTGCCTACTGGAAACCAAGTCAGGAAGCCACTATGATCTTATTAGTGTTTTCTATATTCGTTTCTTTTTTCTTGATTCAAGATTTATTTACAAAAAAGGTAATTCCGCTTTTTCAGTTTAAAAAATTCCTACTTGCTACCTTTTATATAAGTAGTAGTTTTGCATTCTTATTATTAATACCGAGCGCTGCAGGAACGTATGAACCATGCATTATTTTAGGAAGTTTTATCTTAGTTTGGGTAAATGATTCCTTTGCATATTTGACAGGAAAAAACTTTGGTAAACAGAAATTATTTGAACGTATTTCACCTAAGAAAACTGTAGAAGGATTTTTAGGCGGATTGCTTTTTTCTTGTGTTGCTAGTTATTTTATAGCTAAATTTACAGATACGTTAAGTTTTAGCAGTTGGCTAATCTTAGCAATTATTATAAGTTCTATAGGAACTATTGGCGATTTGATTCAATCAAAATTCAAACGACAAGCCAATGTAAAAGATAGTGGCTCTATACTACCAGGTCATGGTGGTATTTTTGACCGATTGGACAGCATGATATTTTCTGCTCCATTTATTTATTTGTTTTTAAAGATATTAGATTATGTTTCATAAAGAAGGATATAAAATTATCATTGTAACGTTTATCATTGTTGCAGCTATTGTGATTACTGCTGATAAAATTGATACAGCTTGGATTAAATACCTATTGCAAGGAATTGCAGTTGTATTTTTAATTTTGATTCTACAATTTTTTAGAAATCCAAAACGTACGACTCCAAAAAATGACGAACATGTTATTGCTCCTGTTGATGGAAAAGTAGTTGTTATTGAAGAAGTATTTGAAAAAGAATACTTTAAAGATAAGCGTTTACAAGTATCTATTTTCATGTCACCAATTAACGTACATGTAACACGTTATGCTATTGGTGGCACTATAAAATTCAGTAAATATCATCCAGGGAAATTCTTAGTAGCCTGGCATCCAAAAGCTTCTGAGGAAAACGAACGTACTACTGTTGTGGTTGATAATGAAACATATGGACCTATTTTATATAGACAAATTGCTGGTGCTTTAGCAAAAAGAATTGTAAATTATGCTGAAGAAAACGCAGCTGCTGTACAAGGTGAAGATGCTGGTTTTATTAAATTTGGTTCACGTGTAGATTTATTTCTTCCGTTAGATACAAATATCAATGTAAAACTCAACCAAGTTGTAAAAGGTGGTGTTGACGTAATTGCGATGAAGTAATGAGTTCCTCAAAGTTAGACATAGAATTCTTTGAAGCCGTAGAGCGCGTAAACAATAGTACGTCTGCATTTCCTGCAGATTTCCTATTGCGATTGTATGCATACTACAAAAAGGCAACAAACAACGATGGCAAACCTAGTAGTCGTAGACCAATTATCAATGCCTTTAAAATGAATGCACTTTTACAAACACAAGACATTACTCCTGAACAAGCTAAGAAAGCATATATAGAATTAGTTAATTCATATTTTGAAGTCTAACAATAACTTACCTATCGTATTAAAACTGTGCTTATTTATAATCACGTGGTTTGCTTGCTTACTCATATTTCAAATTGCTGCTTATTTTGTGAATCAACTTCACATACTTCCTTATGAAATAGGAAATTTAGACACTTTAACTTTAGATCGATTATTTCAATTTATAGGAACATTACTTGCTATTTTTATTTTTACAAAATTTGTAGACAAAACATCGTTTATTTCTATTGGACTTCACTTAAAACATAGAACTATTGATATTATTGCTGGTTTCTTTTTAGGGATACTTATTATGGTAATCGGGTGTTTTTCTTTGTTTTATTTACATGAAATAGAGCTAAATTATAATACACATATCAATAAAAGTGCTATTGCATACAGTTTTATTTTTTACACATTTGTTGCTTTTATGGAAGAAGTTTTATGTAGAGGCTATGTCCTTGGTCAATTGCTAAATGTGTATGACAAATATCTTTCTCTCATTATAACTTCTATCTTTTTTGCTGCACTACACATGTTTAACCCTAACATAGGCACAATTCCGCTTTTAAATTTATTTTTAGCAGGCGTATTGCTTGGTATCACATATATTCACACAAAAAATTTATGGTTTCCTATAGCGTTACATTTAAGTTGGAATTTTTTCCAAGGACCCATTTTTGGTTTTGGTGTAAGTGGTTTTAGTTCATATTCTATTGTAGAACAAGTTCGCACTAAAGATAATTACATAAATGGCGGTCATTTTGGCTTTGAAGGCTCACTTTTAGGGTCTTTACTAATGTTAATAAGCATTTTTATAATTGATTGGTATTATAGAAGAAAAACAGTTAGATAGCTGGGCTCGTTTTGCTTTTACAAAGTATAGTATACATCAATAAACTCCATACTCTACATTAAATCTTTTCAAATTACACAAAACGTTTATCCTTCTAAAACTAGTGAATCAACAATTAATTATTTATTGTTCACTAATTTTACTTTTTAGATATCACTATAACTTGTTCTTCAATTTTTTCTTCATAAACATATGTAACTCTATGATCCCAGGATTCATTCTCAAGTTTTAAATCAGCTCTTTTAATTTTTCCATTCCGAAAGAAAAGTGGTTTTCCGTTTATAACGACTTTCTCTCCATTACTTGCTCCAAGAACAGTAGGGTAAAATCCCATCCGCATTTCTTCTGCATTTTTTGCTTTCTCTCTGATTTTTTTTGACAATCCAAATTCACTTTTCTCTATAGCTTCGACTTTGTCAATAAATATTACTTCTTTGAAATGGTCAAAGTAATAACCAATTGGTGGCTTTTTTGAAATTCGGATTGTTGCAAAATCGATAGTTTTTCCATTTTTAAGTAAAACTTTCACAGGCGCTGTCTTATTCATATGCAAATCGTCTGATAATCCAATTGAGTTCAATTCAATTTTAAGTTTCTCATTCAATTCTAAATTATGAGAGTCGAATTCTTTCAATATTTCTATTTGCCCATTTGCAAATCTTTGAAACATTTCTACTTCCTTATAAAATATAGATTTACATATTGAGCATTGATAAGTCTGAATGTTGCCGATTATTTCTGACGCCAAAATTCTTGAATCGAATTTAGATTCCAAATAATCAGTTCCGAATCCTACGATGTTTTTCTTATGGCAAACTGGGCAACCAACCTTCTTCTTTTTCTTAAAAAATTTAAACATTCAATTCTAATAATGAGCAATGTATTCGCGTACTACTAGTTGCGCTGTTAAGAACAAAGTTAGTAAAAGAAAACGAACCAGAGGAGAACCGAAGAAATCCCCAAGTAGTCGACAACCAAGCAATTGATTATACACATTCTCACCCATTGTATGTTTTACCTATTATCAGTAATAGTATTCATTTTACAAAAATCTAGTTAAGCTTTATCAAATTCTAAAAGTCAGAATTATTTCTGACATTATCTTTTGCCTATAGTATGCAAAAACAATTATACCGTGTTTTTTGTAACCTTTTTTCTAAACGACGTATCTTACTAGAAACAAATCATTATTATGGAATCATTTATCGGTTTTGGGGAAATACTAGCCCTTTTAATTATTGTATCAGCAATTACAATCTATTTTTTTCATAAAGCAAGACATCTCGAACGTATGGCGCAAATTGAACGAAATCAGCTGAGTGAAAATCAAAATTCATCTGCAAATTCTTATTTAGATATAAAGTTTGGAATGTTAATGATAGGCCTAGGTTTTGGTATGATTCTAGCTAAGGGTGCTGAAGGTTCTAATACAGATTATGCTATGTATTCTGCTTACATGCTTCTTTTTGGAGGAGTAAATCTTTTAATATCTTATTTGGTAGTAGCAAAGTTAAATAAACGTTCAAAAAAATAAGCATCTGTTTAATGGACGACCAATACTTACAAAAAGTATTAAATGGAGATGCTCAATCTTTTTCTTACTTCATCAAAACGTATCAGAATGGAGCTTATGCAGTAGCTATATCTATTATGAAATCTGAAGATAAGGCAAAAGATGTTGTTCAAGAGAGTTTTATCCAAGCTTATAATTCGTTGTCATCATTTAAGAAGAAATCTAAATTTTCAACGTGGTTGTATCGTATTGTAGTTAACAAGAGCTTAAGGCTTCTTGAAAAAGAAAAAAGATATACTCTAGATGAAGTTTCATCAGTTGTATCAGCTCAAGACAGATCTAATTATAATGATGCCATCATACGTTTACATCAAGATGAATTGAAACAATTGATAAAAAGTATTTTAACCAAAATGCCACCCAAAGAAGCACTAATGCTGCAATTATTTTACTTAAATGAATTAAAAGTTGATGAAATAGTAAGTATTTTGAACTTTTCAAAAGCAAATGTAAAAATCTTACTGCATAGAGCTAGAGCTCACTTTTATGATATAATAAGGAATGAACATCATATTTCAAGTATAAACGATTTACTATAACACCATGGAAACACAAGACGAGTTACAAAACATTTTTAAAAATATTGAGTCAATTTATACCGAAGTAGATTTTGAAGATGCCATTATGCAAAAAATAAAAACACAAGCTAAAGTTAAAAAACAGATAGCTAAAAATAGGAAATATGGCCTATTGGGTGTCTTCATTACTTTGATATTGATAGTTCTATTTTTAGAGCTTTACGATAATCCTAATCTAAGTGCAGATTATAGAAACCCATTGATACAGCTCGGAATGTGTTCTTTTATACTAGTGAATTTATTTTTACAATTAGAAACTGCTTCAGGTCATTCAAAACAACGTATAAAAAACGATTCATAAATCAATAACAGGACTGATGTTGATATAAGAACAACCTAAAGATTCAAAAACAAATTTTAATCGTAGCAAAATGCTACGGAACAAGTATTTGCAAAGAACAATTCTCTGCGAACAGATAATCCTATTACTTAAAACAAAAATTATGAATGCAAATAAGATATTAAAATCATTATTGCTAGGCATGATATTATTGCTTTTTAGTTCATGTATGAATAGTGAAAATACTATTGAAAGTATTATGAATGACTATGCAGAAAACGGAAGAAAAGAACTTGGAAGCCCATTCACAGGCACTGTATTAGTAGCAAAAAATGACGAAATTCTATTTACAGGAGCTTACGGGTTAAAAGATAGAGCTAAAAATATTCCTAATAAAATAGAGACTAAATTTTCGATAGGATCTTTAACGAAGCAATTCACAGCAATGTTAGTAATGCAAATGGTTGAAGAAGGTATTTTAAAATTAAATGATTCGGTATCTACACACCTAGAGTATCTACCTAAAACATTTGCCGAGAATATAACAATTCATCAGTTATTATCACATACATCAGGATTACCACATTATACAGGTTTAGCAACTATAGGGATGAACTCAAGGACATTTACCTCTACATTTTATACTCCAAAGGAGTTAGCGATATTTATTAGTAAGATGAAGTTAATTGATACGCCAGGAAAATCAGCACATTACAGTAGTTTTGGTTATATGTTGTTAGGTGCTATTTTAGAAGAAGTGTCTGGAAAATCTTTTTCAGAATTATTAAAAGAAAAAATAACAAAACCACTTGGGCTTATAAATACTGGATTTGCATCTAATAAATTTATAAAAAAAGAAATAGCAAAAGGCTATATTTTTAATGAAGATAAAACTTATAAGATGCTATTTATCAAACATGGAGGTCACTTTCAAGAAGCTCCTGATAGAGACCAATCCAATATTTATACTGCAGGTGGAATGCATTCAACTGTTAAGGATTTATTTATTTGGAGTAAGGCTATTAAAAATAATACACTACTATCTGAAAAGACTACCAAAAAAATGCTAACCCCAGTTAAACAAGGCTTTGCTTACGGTTGGGTTAGGAACTGGGATGATATCATTGAAAGAAATACACAAGCCAAATTATATTCACACACAGGGTCAACTTTTGGGCATGCTTCAGTGATTAGTTTGTTTGATGATGGTACTACCATAATATTTACAAGTAATGTGAATAGAATAAAAGCTCAAAAAATAGTCCATAGATTATATTTAACAGCGAATCAGCTTGAGGATAAATATAGACTAGAAGGATATCCTGATAGAGGATCTTTAACCGAATTTGAAAGAGAAGGAGGTATTAAAGCCTTAAATACATACTTTAATAAATTATCTAATTTATGCGGTTATGATATCAAACCTTCTAATGGTTCATTGCAGCAAATTATGAGTTTGTATTATAAAAACGGGAACAATCAAAAGGGTGATAGTATCCGAAAAGCATACATGGAATCACATGATCCTTCTAGAAATGATATGAATCAATTAGGTTATAGAATATTCAAATTTAATTATCAAAAAGCTGCAGAAATTTTTAAAGAAGCTACAGAGAAATTTCCTAATTCGCCAAATTTATGGGACAGTTTAGGAGAAAGTTATTTAAAATGTAAAGCTTATGAAAAAGCTGTAAGGAGTTTCGGGAAAGCAGTTAAATTAGCTACAAAAAATAATGATTCACGCTTGAAATTCTTTCAAAAGAATCTAGAAAAAGCACAGTCATTTTTAAGATTACATTTTTCATATTCAAAGTCAAAATCATTCAACGAGACTTTTAATGTTTTGAATCATTAAGTTTGTTAATTATTCCATTTCTTAAACAAAAACCACATACAAAATTACTTTTGCACATGGTTTTCTATAATATATTAATCAACACTTCATACTAAGTGAAGTTGAAATATCTAACTGTTACATTATTTCAAAGAAGCTAAACTCGCTTTTAATGTTTCTATTTTACTAATAGCATCTGCTTCTTTTTTCTTTTCATTTGCGACAACTTGATCAGGAGCATTGTTCACAAAACGTTCGTTTGCTAGTTTCTTTTGAACTATCTTCAAAGAACCTTCAACATATTCAAGTTCTTTAGTTAGTTTTTCAATTTCAGCTTCAATATCAATAGCACCTTCCATTGGTATAAAGTATTCATTCGATTTTACACGGAATGACAATGCACCATCAACCTTTTCATCGCTGTAACTAATATTTTCTATGTTTCCAAGTTTCGCAATTGCAGCATTTAAATCCTCAGTAGCTTTTTCGTTATTTACAATAATCAACGATAACGCATCTTTGTTTGGAATATTCTTTTCTTTACGTATTGTTCTAATTCCTGAAACAACCTCTTGAATCATTTCAAAATTCTTCAATAATGTTTCATCTATTGTCGCTGTTTCTGGCCAAGCCGAAATTACTAAAGCATCTTCTTTGGAACGATCTGACATACGTTGCCATATATCTTCCGAAAGGAATGGCATAAACGGATGTAAAATTTTTAAAACATCTTCAAATAATGAAATAACTGTATCATATGTTTTCTTATCTATTGGAGAACCGTATGTTGGTTTTACCATTTCTAAGAACCATGAACAGAAATCATCCCAAATTAATTTATATGTAATCATTAACGCATCGGAGATTCTATATTTACTGTATTGATCTTCTAAATCAACTAATGCTTTTTGAAACTTCGATTGAAACCATTTTATCGCAACTTTTGCAACTTCTGGTTGATCAACACTATCACTTACTTCCCAAATTTGGGTTAAATTGTATGCATTAAAGATTTTATTAGCAAATTTCTTTCCTTGATCACATAGTGATTCATCAAATAATAAATCGTTTCCTGCAGCAGCACTTAATAACAATCCAACACGAACTCCATCTGCTCCATATGCTTCAATTAACTTTAAAGCATCTGGTGAATTCCCTAAGGATTTAGACATTTTTCTACCTTGTTTGTCACGAACCAATCCTGTAAGATATACGTTTGTAAAAGGTTTTACATCTCTATATTCATAACCAGCAATGATCATTCGGGCAACCCAGAAAAATAAAATATCTGGTCCAGTTACCAAGTCATTTGTTGGATAGTAATACTTTATCTCTTCATTTTCAGGATTACGAATTCCATCAAATACACTCATTGGCCACAACCAAGAAGAGAACCATGTGTCTAAAGCATCTTCATCTCGACGTAAATCATCAAGTTTTAAGTTTTCATTTCCTGTAGTAGCTTTTGCTAATGCTAATGCAGCTTCTTTGGTTTCAGCAACAGCAAAATCTTCTTTTCCGTCACCAAAATAATACGCAGGAATTTGCTGTCCCCACCAAAGTTGACGTGAAATATTCCAATCACGGATATTCTCCATCCAATGACGATACGTATTTTCAAATTTCTTTGGGAACAAATTGATATCACTATCTTCATCTAAAACTGCTTTGATAGCAGGTTTTACCAAGTCTTCCATTTTCAAAAACCATTGATCTGATAATCTTGGTTCAATCACAGCTTTGGTTCTTTCAGACGTTCCAACTTTATTAATATGCTGTTCCGTTTTTATTAGAAATCCTTTTTCCTCAAGTTCTTTTGAAATTTCTTTACGCACTACAAAACGATCTTTTCCTTCGTAATGCAATCCGAAACTATTTAGCGTAGCATCTTCATTAAAAATATCAATTACTTCTAAGTTGTGATTCTCTCCTAAAACTTTATCATTTTCATCGTGCGCAGGTGTTACTTTTAAGCAACCTGTACCAAATTCGATGTCTACATATTCATCTTCAATAATAGGAATTACTCTATTTGCTAACGGAACAATTGCCTTTTTTCCTTTTAGATGTGCATAACGCTCATCATTTGGATTGATACATATTGCAGTATCTCCCAAAATCGTTTCAGGACGCGTTGTTGCAATCGTTACTTTTTCATCACTACCTTCAATGGCATATGACAAATAATAAAGATTTCCTTGCTTTTCTTCGTAGATTACTTCTTCATCAGAAAGAGTTGTTTTTGCTTCAGGATCCCAATTTACCATACGATATCCACGATAAATCAAGCCTTTGTTATACAAATCAACAAACGTTTTAATTACAGCTTCTGACATATCGTCATCCATTGTAAATTTTGTTCTGTCCCAATCACAAGAAGCTCCTAATTTTTTTAGTTGCTCTAAAATGATTCCTCCATGCTTGTCTGTCCATTCCCAAGCGTGCTTTAAAAACTCTTCACGCGTAAGATCTGCTTTTTGAACACCTTCTTCTTTTAGTTTATTAACAACTTTTGCTTCGGTAGCAATAGAAGCATGATCGGTTCCAGGAACCCAACAAGCGTTAAATCCTTTCAATCGTGCTCTACGAATTAATACATCTTGAATGGTATTGTTTAACATATGTCCCATGTGCAAGACTCCAGTGACGTTTGGTGGCGGGATTACTATTGTATACGCTTCACGTTCGTCTGGTTCTGAATGGAAATAGTTGTTCTCCATCCAATATTGGTACCACTTGTCTTCGATCTTACTTGGATCATACTTTGCTTGAATACTCATTTTTGGTATTGTTTTTGTAATATAATTGGCAAAAGTACTTATATCTGTACTATTTAAAAAGTGTTTTATCACTTTTGCATTTAATTGTTAAATATGTGCAGGTAATACAGATTAGTTTGTATTTTGTGAAACAAATTTTGTAAGATTACAAATAAGTAAGTAATTTTACAGTAATACAAAAAATAGAAATAATGAAAAGAATAGTTACTATATTATTTGTTGGTTTATTTGCCTTTGCCGTAAACGCACAGGAAAAGACTGCAAAAATCAAGTTTAAAACAGAGACAATTGATTACGGAACCATTGAAAAAGGCGCTGACGGCGTTCGTGTTTTTGAATTTACAAACACAGGAGATGCTCCGTTAATCATTACTAGAGTATATTCTAGTTGTGGTTGTACAATTCCTAAAAAACCAGACGCTCCTATTTTACCAGGAAAAACAGGTGTTATTGAAGTGAAGTACGACACAAAAAGAGTTGGTCCAATTAGAAAAACTATCACAGTATATTCTAATGCAGACGAGCCAACGAAAGCAATCAAGATTAAAGGAAAGATTGTTGATCCAGCAAAAGGAAAAAGTATCATGATGAAAGATAAATCGGAAATCGAATCTTAATCATTTACATTAAAATACAAACTATAAAAGATGCCTTGTCAATTTGATGAGGCATTTTTTTGTGTTGATTTTAAGAAAAAAGGCAATAGAGAAAAAAATATAGATTGTAGTATTATTAGTTATTCATTGACCGATTTATTGCAATACTGAATACTAAAATTTAAAGAACTTCTTTCAGTCGGAATTCAAATTCAAATAAGATATTATTACGATTTACTTTCATTCGTATCTTTTTACCTTCTTTTCCCTCTAACATTCCTGTTACTCTGTTAAGTGAATAATTGTGAACATAGCGTCCATTGATAGAGATAATAATATCACCTTTGATTAAACCTGCTTGTCCTGCTGGAGAATTTTCTCGGACTTCTGCTACTTCAAATGATTTTACAAGGCTAAATTTATTGTAATGTTCAAATACAATACTTACTTCTCCCAATGTGTTCGAGTTTCTCAGCGTACTTGTATCTGACTGTGTTGTTGCACTGCTCTTTTTTACAACTTCAGACACTAAGCGCATTCCATTATGTTGTAAATCAATTCCACTCATATTATATCTAAAAGGATCAGAAAAGAAGCGACTTTTTCGAAGACGAATTCGTTTGTTTCCATAATCTAATACAACTTTGAAACGTTTTAAAATTTCACCGCCAATACTTCCATTACGTTCTTTAAAATTCTTTACATAAACAATAGCAGAAGAATCAGGAAACGCAACTTTTGCATTTTTAAATGAAAAACCTCCCATAGAAAATTTCTTTACACGTGATCGTTTTCCGTAAATACTACCACTTAGTCCTTTCCCTAAGAAATCATCAAAGTGCTTATCAGGAACGCTAATATTTAGTTGATCTTCCTCGAAAAGCCACAATGCATCGCTTCCTCCTGAATCTATCAGCAGCTTTACAGGAATTTCTTCATCACTTTCTATAGCAACATTTACATCTATATATGGTTTACTATGCCTAAAAGTTAGCGGAAGATCTACACAATTTCGACACGATTTATAAGTATAACTTTCTGGTCTGTGTAGTTTTATTTTAGAGTTACTATAATTTATTTCAACAATAAAATCTTTAAACACATCATACCCAATAATTCCATGTACTGGAACACCTAAGCGTGTAGACATATTTATTTCTTCATCTAAAATGATAAACAATTCTAGATCTATTTTTTCTACGTTTTTTATTTTGAAAGAATCAGAACGTGCTCGCACTGCAGAAATAGTACTTCCTGAACCCAAACCACGAAGTTCTATACGTTCGCGTTGTTCTATTTCAAGAGAATCGCCAGGATTAAGATTGAATAAAATAGGTTTATTTACTCCTGAATCTAATAAAAAAGACATTTCTACACCATTAACTTCTACAGGAATTAAAATCAAATTGTTTAAAAGCTTAAACGGAATTGTGACTTTATCTTTTCCTTCGGGCATTTCAAATTTGTATTGTGCTTGTGCAAAGCTAACTATACATAAAAAAAATAAAATGATATGTTTTTTAAATCTGATCAAAGTAATAAAGGGAGTTGGTAACAACTAAAGGTACAAAAATCAGTACTAATTACCGCATATTTTTTCATTTTTTAACATTGATGAAAATGTCTATAAGAATAACTTAAATTTGAAATATATTTTGCAATTTTGTGTTTCTAAAAAACTAACAGTATGCCAACTATTTCTAATAAAGGAATTGCAATGCCGCAATCGCCAATTCGTAAATTGGTACCCTATGCAGAAGATGCTAAAAAACGTGGAACAAAAGTATATCACTTAAACATCGGTCAACCAGATATTAAAACCCCAAAGGTTGCTCTTGATGCTATTAAAAACAACAACCTTGAAGTCCTAGCATACAGTAGATCAGAAGGTTCCGAAGAATACAGAACTAAAATTGCAGCATATTATGTAAAAAATGATATTCATGTAACTGCTACTGATATTATTGTAACTACTGGCGGAAGTGAAGCTTTATTATTCACTTTTGGAAGTATTATGGATGCTGGAGATGAAGTAATAATTCCTGAACCATTTTATGCAAATTATAATGGTTTTTCTACGGCATCTGGCGTAAAAGTTGTGCCTGTAATTTCTAAAATGGAAGACAATTTTGCATTGCCTCCAATTGAAGAGTTTGAAAAGTTAATTACTCCAAAAACGAAAGCAATTTTAATTTGTAATCCTGGAAATCCAACAGGATATTTATATTCAAAAGAAGAGGTTCAAAAACTAGCTAGTATTGTAAAAAAGCATGACTTATTTTTGATTGCCGATGAAGTATATCGTGAATTTGCTTATGACGGATTGCAACATTATTCTGTAATGCAAGAAGCTGGTTTGGAAGAAAATGCAATTGTAATTGATTCTGTTTCCAAACGTTACAGCATGTGTGGTGCACGAATTGGTTGTATTGTTTCTAAAAATAAAGCATTTATGGCAACCGCTTTAAAATTTGCACAAGCACGTTTATCACCTCCAACATATGCACAAATTGCAAGTGAAGCTGCATTGGAAACCCCTAAAAGTTATTTTGATGATGTAATTGAAGAATACGTAGAACGAAGAAACACTTTAGTTTCAGAATTACAAAAAATTGACGGTGTACGTGTTGCAAATCCAAAAGGAGCTTTTTACTGTATTGCCGAATTACCTGTAGAAAGCGCAGATGATTTTGCGCAATGGTTATTAGAAAAATTTGATCATAACGGTGAAACAATTATGGTAGCTCCGGCGGCTGGTTTTTATTCTACTCCGGGTATTGGATTGAATCAAGTTCGAATTGCATATGTACTCAATAAAAAAGATTTAATAGCTTCCGTCAACATTTTAAAAGAAGCTTTACAACAATATAATGCTTAATTTTTTCAACTAAAACCATAAAACTATACGTGATTACAATACAACATAATGTTTCCCTCAAAAAGTTTAATACGTTTGGCATTAATACCAAAGCAAAAAACTTTATCACCATTACAAATATATCTGAACTCATTGTCGCGCTACAATTAGAGGAATTTTCTAACTATTTCGTACTTGGTGGCGGAAGTAATATGTTATTGACACAGGATATAGAAATCCCTGTATTGCACATTAATAGTAAAGGAAAAAGAGTTGTTTTTTCTACTGAAGATGAAGTATTAGTTGAAATTCAAGCTGGTGAAAATTGGCACGAATTTGTGCTTTGGTGTATAGAAAATGATTTTGGTGGTGTTGAAAATTTGTCATTGATTCCAGGAAATGTAGGAACATCGCCTATTCAGAATATTGGTGCTTATGGCGTAGAGTTAAAAGATACATTTATAAGTTGTGCAGCAATTGACATAAAAACACAAGAACAAAAAGTCTTTCAACGTGATGATTGCAATTTTGGCTATCGAAATTCCATTTTTAAAAATGAAGTAAAAGGCAAGTATATTATTACATCTGTGGTTTTTAAATTAACTCGAAAAAATCACAAACTCAATACTTCATACGGAGCTATTCAGCAAGAATTAGAACGTAATCAGATTACAAAACCTACAATTAAAAATGTAAGCGATGCAGTCATTGCTATTCGCCAGCGAAAGCTTCCAGACCCTAAAGAAATTGGCAATAGTGGAAGTTTCTTTAAGAATCCCGTAATTTCGAAAGCTGCTTTTGATATATTACAAAAAGAACATCCTAATGCACCGCATTATGTGATTTCTGATACTGAAATTAAAGTTCCTGCAGGTTGGTTGATTGAACAATGCGGTTTTAAAGGAAAACGATTTGGAGACGCTGGCGTTCATAAAAATCAAGCCTTAGTCTTAGTTAATTATGACAATGCTACTGGCGCGGAAATTCTGGCTTTAGCCAAAAAAATACAAGCGTCCGTTTTAGATAAATTCAATATTGCTATTGAAGCAGAAGTGAATGTGATATAGTATTCTCAGTATTGAAAATTATAAAAGTACATTTATGTTAAAATATATTATCATTTTTCTCTGTTTTACAGGAATCGCTTTTAGTCAAAATCAAAAATGCGAACTACTTTTCAAAGACGGTACAACTATAGAAGGGTATGCTAGTCTTACAAAAAAGAACCGTATTAAATTTCGACTTGATAAAAAAAGTAACGCAGACATTTGGGGAAGTGAAAATATACAGCGTATCACTTTTTTTGGTTTTGAAAATTCTCAACTAGCATTTGAATACGTAAAAACTCGATGGAAACGTACATACGAATTGATGGAAGTTGTTGTAGATGGTGATATAAAATTGTACGCTCGTGCTGACACCAGTTGGATACATTTCCCTTTGAATGTAAATATTGGGGAAGGAAGTGTTTTTCAACCAAACAATGGGAATATTTCAAGACAAACAAGTTTTACATTATTTCTAAAAAAAATAGAGGATGAAAAAGCAATACTTGTAAAAATTGGTCTATTTAGTAGCTGGAAAAAGAAAATGATTGCCTATTTCAATAATTGTCCAGAAGTTACCGAAGGAATTGCATCTGGTGAATACAAATATAGAGATATGAAAAAACTTGTAGAAGACTATAATATTTACTGCGCAAAATGATTTTTTAAAAGTCATTACGTATAAAAGATTACAAGCGCTATTGTACAGAGTAATTCTTAAAACGATTTTTATATATAGAAAAAACAGCATCTCTTTTTTTGAAATGCTGTTTTTTTATAAAACCGTAAACCACACTTAATTATGTCGTGTATCTACAAACATACTCGTACGTGTATGGGCTATCATATGTGTCTATAATTAAAGCACAACCATAGCCTACTCCCCAATCTAATCCAGTGTTCCACACATCGGTTGTCTTTTTAATTTGACTAGCTTTAGTATATCCAGTATTTGGATTTGATGGAAATCCATTTAAGTATATTTGAGCGTATAATTTTAAAGGAACCATACTCGATTTAGTTCTAATATGAAGTTTCCCTTGATACTCATAAGCTTCCATTGAAAATGTTATTTGACCTGACGCTTTACCTGCTGTACCTGACGCTTCTGCATTATTTTTTGCGACTACTGCATTTTCTGCAACTTTTTCTAATGTTTTTTCTTCTACTTGATTACTCATAATTTATAGTTTAAATTGATTTAATAATGCGTTTTTTTAAATGGGTTCTGCACTCCATAACGATCGATCTTGTTTGCACAAATATCAAGAGAAGAAACATCCTGCATAAGAGTGCAACAGCGTGTTTTTAGAAATCAAGCTAAACTACTTGGGTGTTTTTTATGATGTATAACGTAGGTGATTTAACGGCATTTACTAGGTAATTCAACCTGTTTTGAGTTTGAAACTATTTTTTTCAAATAGTTACGCACTACCTTTCTTCTGAAAACGATTGATAACTTAAACTTAATCATCATGAAAACAACCATTACATATGCAGTCTTACTAATTATCACATTCATCTATTTAGTATCGTGTAATCATACCCAAGCGGAAACTAATTCATTCAAACCAATTGTAGTAGATTGGGATTTATCATGTCCTCATGAGCACGAGCCTCATAAAATAGGTAGCACTGAAGCAACAAAAGGATTAACTGAGTATAAAGATTATATAGATCGTGTAAAAGAAACGCTTGATAAAAAAGCTCCAGAAGCATTTCCTGATAAAGAAGATAAATTAAATTATGGCTCTGAAGTAGATTTTGACTTGTTATTAGAAGTTTTAGCGCATCGTAAATTTGTGTGTAGTGACAAATTATTTTTAATGAATACTATTAGACCAAAACTCGATGAAAACAGAAAACCAATTGAAGGTGAACCTGTTACCGAAATCATGTTTGTACTTGAATCAAAAGATCATAAAGAAAATCCAACATATACTTATTTTGATTTTACACGACCTTGCCCAAATGGTTGTCCGAAAAATATACCTAACTTAGAATATCCTACAAATAATTAAACAGCTAAACTAATGGATTCTATCGTTACATTGCATAGTATTTACTTTCATACGGCAAATGTTGCCTTGCTTTGTCTTTGCATTAATGTAGCGTTATGTATTTTTTATCGAAAAAAATTAAATACTCCGTTTCAACGTTTATTCTATTATCTAATTTGGAATCTTAGCATTGAAATTATAGTTCTAATTGCTAGCAAGTTGGGGTATTCAAACAATTTACCATTACTACACATATATACTTTGGGAGAATTTATTTTGTTTTCATATTTCTTTAAAAGTTTATTGAACAAACCCATTTTTTTCAAAAAGTATTTTTGGTATTTTATACTCATAGGAAGTCTTTTTATTGTGTGTAACTCAACATGGCTACAAAGCATTTATATTTTTAATAGTTATGCCAAAACGTTTGTACAGTTAACTATTATTGGATATGCCATTCTGTATTTTTATAATTTGATCGAGAACCAAGTATTTGCACCAACCGTATCAAAAAGTTTGCGATTGATCAATTCGGCTGTACTTATCTATTACTCAGGAAGTTTATTTATATTTATGTGTAGCAATGTTTATTATGAAAATGCGCAAGTATATGATATATTTTGGATTTTTAATGCGTTATTAAACATTCTTTTTCAGTTGTTAATTTTAATAGGATTATGGAAAGTATTTTTCAAAAAGAAAATTTTATAATACTAATCATCTTTGGTATACTAATTATGCTCGCTTTTGCGATGGCATTTGTACTTTTTGTGAATTACTCTCAAAAAAAGATTCTTAAAGAGCAAATGCGTGTGCAAAAGTTAGATTATAAACATCAAGAAGAATTACTACATGCAACCATTTTAACCCAAGAAAAAGAAAGAAATAGAATTGCACGAGATTTACACGATGAAATTGGATCTAAACTGAATGTTATTTTTTTAAATATTTGTCGGCTTAAAAAACATGGTCAAAAAAACGAAGAAATTCAGCTAATTACTGATGAAGTCGAAACTGTAATTCATACAACCATAGATTCAATACGTTTTATATCGCATGAATTATTACCGCCTACTTTAGAAGAATTTGGATTGATAGAAACGATTCGAGAATTACAACACAGTTATAATTTGGCGGGTAAAGTTCAAGTCGATTTCACTACGGTAGATGATTCGCATCCTATAGAAAATTCTTTAATCGAATTGAATCTTTTTAGGATCATTCAAGAACTCATCAACAATTCTATTCGGCATGGAAAAGCGACTGAAATCGATATAAATTTACATTCAGAAAAAACATCAATTAAACTAATATATCAAGATAATGGAACTGGTTTTGATACTTCCGAAGCATCTTATAAAAAAGGACTTGGTATGAAAAATATTGAAAGTAGGTTGCATATTATCAACGGAACATATCAATTGGATTCGTCCAAAGAAAATGGAACTACAGTAATGATAGAAATTGTTCCAAATAAAACTCATGAAATTTAATACATCAACTATGAAAATTATTTCTATTGCTATTGCAGACGATGAAGCACTATTCCGAAAAGGAATGAGCTTATTATTGAACGCTTACGAAAATCTTCAAGTAGACTTGGAAGCAGAAAACGGAGTTGATTTATTAAAGAAATTAGCCAATTGCAAAACCGTTCCTGACATTTTATTGCTCGATTTGAAAATGCCTGAGATGAATGGAATTGAAGCAGCAAAACTCATACAGAAAAAATATCCAACTCTAAAAATCATTGTAATTTCTACACACTTTAGTAGAGCGTTTATTATCAATATGATTGAATTATCAGCAGTTGCATACTTACCAAAAAATTCACAACCCGAAGAAGTTGTAGAAACCATTGAAGCTGTTTACGAAAAAGGGTTCCATTACAACACACAAGTTCTAGCAATTATTAGAGAAAATATTATTTCGAAAAAAAAGCCAAAAGCACAGTTTTCAATTGAGTTAACTAGAAGAGAAAAAGAAGTTTTACAATTAATTTGCGAACAGTATACAGCACCCGAAATTGCAGAAAAATTATTCATCAGTGCCCGTACAGTAGACGGACATCGCAATAACTTACTTTCAAAACTAGAATGTAGAAATGTTGCTGGCTTGGTTGTATATGTACTTCAAAATAACTTGATAGATATTCCTCTATTGAAAACAAAAAAGTGAGACTTTATGAATCTTAAAATCGAACGTCTTTTCAAGTGACTTAAAATAAATTATTTGTCAGTCCGAGCGGAGTCGAAGTTATTTTTTTGGAGGATAATCTTCCAAAACCTTTAATAAAATCATTCTAAAATACGCTTCGCGTTCTTGTGGTGTGGCTTCATCTTTATAATAGCCTTCGGCAATAGCTTGCCAAAATAACGCATCTTTTCGAACATCTACAAAATCAAAAGTCAATTGCTGATTCAACTTTGACCCAACAGGTAATCCTATAGAAATTCCACCACCAGCACTACGTCCGCCGCCACCAACTCCAACACCAACAGCACTGTTTTGCTCACTTTCAAAAGCACTCGCCATTACATTTATATAAAAATCAGGTGTCGCTACTTTTTTAAATCCGCGCGATTGTAAAATAGAATCGGTTTGTCTCAGAAGACGTTTTGTATCGAGTTCACTCAAACCAGATTCAAACTCTGGATAATAATTGTACGATTTGTATATGGAAAAATCTAACTTTGAATCATAATCATATATAACTTTTGGAGCCGAGCATCCTACAACTAAAACCAACATGCAAATCATTCCTAAATACTTCATAGCGCTATATTTTTGTTTGAAAACCTACTACAAGATATCAAAAATTATTCCATAAAAAGCTGTATCTTTGCAATAGATTATTGAGTACTGAAAAAAAATCAAATTACATGAATCATCCCAAAGATGACTTTTAATCTAAAGATGATAACCATTTTAGGATGAAACATGTGACCGATAAAAAATAATAGATATTAACACATGAAACTTGCATTATTAACAATTGGTTTATTATTACTAGGTGTTGCCGGAATTGCAATTAAACTTTGGGCAAAAAAAGATGGAGAATTTGCAGGAACTTGCGCAAGTCAAAACCCTATGCTTAACAAAAATGGAGAAGCATGTGGTTTTTGTGGAAAAACGCCAGATCAATTTGATTCATGCGCTGAACCTCAACATCAGTAGGACTTCTCTCCTTTTATGATTACACTACTTTTTTACATTTTTATAGCAATTACTGCTATACAAGTCGTTTATTTTTCAGTTTTTGGTGTGTTCGCTTTTGCGAAGATCAAACATAATACGAAACAATACGACATTCCTATTTCCGTGATTGTTTGCGCTAAAAATGAAGCCGAAAACTTGAAGAGCCTAATTCCAGAATTACTTCAACAATCCTACAAAAACTTTGAAATTGTATTGATAAATGACGCATCTTCTGATGAAACCTTAGACATAATGGAAGGTTTTCAAAAAGAACATAGCAATATTAAAATTGTCAATGTAGAAAACAATGAAGCCTTTTGGGGTAATAAAAAGTATGCACTTACGCTTGGAATAAAAGCAGCAACACATAATTATTTATTGTTTACAGATGCCGATTGCAAACCTGCTTCCAAACATTGGATAACAGAAATGAGTCAGCATTTTTCAAGTTCAAAAAAGATTATTATTGGGTATGGCGCTTACGCGAAAAAGAAATACTCACTACTAAATATTTTAATCCGATTTGAAACAGTTATGGCAGCCATTCAAGCATTTAGTTATGCTAAAATAGGTATTCCATACACTGCTGTTGGACGCAATTTAGCATATCATAGAGATGAGTTTTATGGTGTAAATGGTTTTGTAAACCATATGAAAATACGTTCTGGCGATGATGATTTATTCATAAAAGACGCAGCTACTAAAAAAAATACTGCTATTTGTTTTTCAAAAGATAGCTTTACTATTTCGGAAGCAAAAACAGGATTCTTTGCGTGGTTTCGTCAAAAACGCAGACATGTAAGTACATCTTCGCATTACAAGTTTATTCATAAATTCTTATTAGGACTATTCTATAC
Organism: uncultured Kordia sp.; assembly: GCF_947496985.1. Taxonomy (GTDB): domain Bacteria; phylum Bacteroidota; class Bacteroidia; order Flavobacteriales; family Flavobacteriaceae; genus Kordia. The sequence continues at coordinate 93,495 of NZ_CANMEZ010000009.1, read as the reverse complement.
CTCACAACTATTCTTCTGGATTTTAGCTATTGTTTTACTATGCACATCTATGTGGCAATATGCACTTTGCATACTTGTATTCAGAATCATAATTCAATACTTTGTGTTAGGTTTCGCGGCAAGCAAACTAAAAGAACAAGACGTTTTATATGTACTGCCAATTCTTGAAATCTTTTTAGTTATCATACATTTTGGTATCTTTATCACTAATTTGACCTCAAAACCAACGCATTGGAAATAGCCGAAACGATTCTGAAAGCATACATTCAAAAAGCTAAACTAGGCAATCAAGTGGCTTTCAATTTTCTCTTAAATTCATTTTGGAATGATGTGTATGGATTTCAATTAAAACGTGTTCAAAACGAAAATGATGCGGAAGATATTACCATTCAAACCTTCTCGAAAGCATTTGATAAAATTGACAGCTATGATGAAAACTACAAGTTTAAAACATGGTTGATTACAATTTCCAAAAATGTTCATATTGACTTTTTACGCAAGAAAAAAACTTTAATCGAAACCACGCAAGAACAAGAAGAAGAAGTATATAGAATCATTGATGATGGTCCAACGCCTGAAGATAAAATTATTACAGAGCAAAATTTAGCCAAACTTTTACGTGATATCAAAAAGCTAAAACCACATTACCAAGAAGTGATCAATTTACGCTACTTTCAAGAGTTGAGTTACAAAGAAATTTCGGAGCAATTACATGAACCGATGAACAATGTAAAAGTGAAACTGTTACGTGCTAAAAAATTACTTGCAGAAATAATTCAGAAACAATAATGACTTCATTTCTTAAAAAACTAGGTCCAGGATTACTATTTGCAGGTGCAGCTATTGGTGTTTCGCATTTGGTAAATTCTACAAAGGTTGGTGCCGAATTTGGTTTTGGCTTGTTATGGGCTTTGTTATTAGTGAATTTATTTAAATATCCATTCTTTCAATTTGGACCTCGATATGCTGCCGCAACTGGAGAAAGTTTACTGGACGGTTATAAAAAACTTAGCAAAGGACTCTTAGTTGCCTATTTTATTTTATCATTTGCAACAATGTTTACCATACAAACGGCTGTTACTATTGTTACAGCTGGATTGGCTTCGCAATTATTTGGAATTGCCTTATCTATGGAAATTTGGAGTACTATTATTACAGCTATCTGTTTAGGAATCCTAGCCATGGGACGCTATACTATTTTAGATAAACTGATGAAGGTAATTATCATTACACTTACCATCAGTACTGTAATTGCAATATGTTTTGCAATATTTAAAGGAAATGACACCTTAAGCGCAGGACAAATTTTCCCATCAGAAATTGGCGGAATTACTTTGCTTATTGTGTTTATGGGTTGGATGCCAGCGCCACTGGACATTTCTATTTGGCATTCGTTATGGGCAATTGAAAAGAAAAATGAAACACAGAGTTTTACACCTAAAAACGCACTATTCGATTTTAACCTAGGATACTTCGTTACAATTGTATTAGGAATTTGTTTTATGGGATTGGGCGCGTATGTAATGTTTAATTCTGGCACTGTATTTTCGCCAAAAGGCGGTGTTTTTGCTTCACAACTCATTGATTTATATACACAGAATCTAGGAAGTGGTACTTACATTATTATTGCTATTGCAGCATTTACAACTATGTTTAGTACAACTCTAACAACATTGGATGCTTCACCTAGAGCAATGGCAAAAACGAGTCAGCTACTCTTTGGAAAATACATTAGACATAGTTACATTTTTTGGATGCTTATTTTAGTGATTGGAACAGTTCTAATCTTAACACAGTTTTTAGCAAAAATGAGTACATTAATTTATGTAGCAACAGCGCTTTCATTCATTACAGCTCCTTTTTATGCAATATCAAACTATATACTTATTACTAGTACACACACACCTAAAGAATGGCAACCCAATACTGTTTTACGAATTCTAAGTTGGGCGGGTATGTTTTTCTTAACAGGATTTTCGGTTTGGTATCTTTTTACTCTTTAGCTCTTGACTCTTAAAAATATCTTTTCCATGTGGAATTCCCATTGAAAAATCTTCAAATTGACAAAAAACAAATTAATAAATTGACGAACTACGAACAAGCATTTTTTTAAGAGATTCTTTGTATCTTTGCTGTTCATATTTTCAACGAATAGAATAGAAAATAGCTATGAGTATAGAAACAAAAGCAAGTGTGTTGCCTCCTAAAGGAAAACCGAAATGGCTTCGTGTAAAACTTCCAACAGGAAAGAAATATACAGAACTTCGTGGATTGGTTGATAAGTATAAATTGAATACCATTTGTACGTCTGGAAGTTGTCCGAATATGGGCGAATGTTGGGGAGAAGGAACAGCAACCTTTATGATTTTAGGAAATGTATGTACACGCTCATGCGGATTTTGTGGTGTAAAAACTGGACGACCAGAGACGGTTGCTTGGGACGAGCCTGAGAAAGTAGCGCGTTCTATTAAAATCATGAAAATTAAGCATGCAGTTTTGACTTCGGTTGATCGTGATGATTTAAAAGATATGGGAAGTATCATTTGGGCAGAAACGGTAAAGGCTGTACGCCGAATGAATCCTACGACTACCTTAGAAACATTAATACCAGATTTTCAAGGTGTTGAACGTCATTTAGATCGTATTGTAGAAGTAGCTCCAGAAGTAGTTTCGCATAATATGGAAACCGTACGTCGTTTAACGCGTGAAGTAAGAATTCAAGCAAAATACGATCGTAGCTTAGGTGTTTTAAAATATTTAAAAGATCAAGGAATCAACAGAACCAAATCAGGGATTATGTTAGGTTTGGGTGAAAAAGAAGAAGAAGTCATTCAAACATTACACGATTTGAGTGAAGCGAATGTAGATGTCGTTACGATTGGGCAATACTTACAACCAAGTAAAAAGCATTTACCTGTTCAGCAATTCATTACACCAGATCAGTTTGACAAATACCGCCGAATCGGATTGGACTTAGGATTCCGTCATGTAGAAAGTGGTGCATTGGTACGTTCGTCATACAAAGCACATAAACATATTGAGTAATTTTGAATGTTAAATTCAGAATTTTAAATTATAAATTTTGGCTAGTTGCTTTCGCTTCTAGCTTTTTTTTGACGCTCCACGTCATGCTGAACTCGATTCAGTAGCTCATCCATTTTTTTGAATAATTGCAAGACTTTATTTTCTCACCACGAATTCACGAATTGTTTTTTTAAACTTTCTTTTTATCACAACACCGAACGTCTCTTCGAGTGTTTTTTCGTTGCAAAGCAAAATGAAAAAAATGTACTTCAACAAGTTCAGCAGAACTAGCTAGAAGTGCTGTGACACTAATCGTTTCCAAGTACTTCTCGATACAATTCGCATGGGCGAATCACTTGAAGTGACGTTTATGCTTTCCAAGAAATATATTTTGATCTCAATAATGTTCGCAATGATATTCCTAAAATCGTGCATCATAAATCTACTTTAGGATATACAATACCTACTATGCAACAATTCTAAATATTAATTTATTAGTCTTTCGTAACACCATAACGCCTATTCAGAACATTTAAAAATTATGGAGTATCAAGTTATATATCTTTGTTTGAATTTATACATTTAGTAACCCCAATTCTATTTATTTAAAATATCCTACATATGCGAAAACTATTACTTTTATTCATTTTTATTACAGTAACAACTACCAATTATGCGCAAGGCATTTTTAATAGCTCTATACATACTGCCACTACCTTTGGGAGTGTAAATTCACCTGGAGGAGAACAGGTGCAAAATGTCATTGACCAAAATTCAAATACAAAATATTTAGATTTTAATGCCAATGATGGTATCGGTTTTCAAGTCGATATGTTAGGTGTTGCAAGTAGAGTCACTAGTATGGAATTTGTGACTGCTAATGATGCGCCTGAAAGAGATCCGACAAATTATCAAATTTTTGGTTCTAACGACGGGACCAACTTTACAAGCATTACTGCAGGCGTAATTCCATGTATTTCAACACGTCTTTCTTCAAGAACATTTTCTTTCCAAAATACAAATTCATATACACATTATAGATTAAATTTTACAGGAACTTGTAGCGCGTCATCAATTCTTCAAATTGCAGATGTGCAATTAATTAATTGCGATATAGCCATCAATACGCAACCTCAAGATGTAAGTGTTATTGAAGGCAGTGATGTTAGTTTTAATGTTGTAGCTTCGGGTACCAATAGTATGTATCAGTGGTACGGAGAAGGAGAGCTTATTACTAATAAAACTACTACTGATGGATTAGGGAATAATGTTTGTAGAGGAGTATACGAATCCAACGGCACTATTTATGCAGGTACATTTGGAGGTTTATCAATATCTACTGATGGAGGAACTACATTTACCAATAAAACCACAGCTAATGGATTAGGGAGTAATATCTGTTCAGATATATACGAATCCAACGGCACTATTTATGTAGCTACATCTGGAGGTTTATCGATCTCTACAGATGCAGGAAATACCTTTACCAATAAAACCACAACAGATGGATTAGGGAATAATAACTGTGCAGGGGTATACGAATCCAACGGTATTATTTATGTGGCTACAAGTGGTGGAGGTTTATCGATCTCTACAAATGCAGGAAATACGTTTACTACTAAAACCACAACAGATGGATTAGGAGATAATTTCTGTCGAGATGTATACGAATCCAATAGTATTATTTATGTGGCTACAAGTGGAGGTTTGTCAATCTCTACTGATGCAGGAAATACCTTTACCAATAAAACCATCGCTGATGGATTAGGGAATAATGGTTGCCTAGCAATATACGAATCCAATGGCACTATTTATGCGGCTACAAGTGGAGGTTTATCCATCTCTACTGATGCAGGAAATACCTTTATTAATAAAACCATCGCTGATGGATTAGGAAATAATTTCTGTCGAGATGTATACGAGTCCAACGGTACTATTTATGTCGCTACAGATGGAGGTATATCGATCTCTACAGATGGAGGAGCTACTTTTACCAACAAAACCACAGCTGATGGATTAGGAAATAATATTTGTAATGGTGTATACGAATCCAACGCTACTACTTATGTGGCTACAAATGGAGGTTTATCTATTATCAGCTCTTTTGTACCAATAGCGGGCGAAACCAACGCAACACTTACGCTAAATAATGTACAATTGGCAGACGATGGTGGTCAATACTTTGTAGAGGTGTTTAATACATCAACATGTAACGTGCAAAGTAACCTAGTTACATTAACAGTTGATCCTTGCGATATAGCCATCATGACTCCGCCTCAAAATGTAAGTGTTATTGAAGGAAGTGATGCTAGTTTTAATGTTGTAGCTTCAGGTACCAATGTTATGTATCAGTGGTACGAACCAGGAGAGCTTATTACTAATAAAACCACAGTTGATGGATTAGGGAGTAATGTTTGTAATGATGTTTATGAGTCCAACGGTATTATTTATGTGGCTACAAATGGAGGTCTATCGATCTCTACAGATGGAGGAAGTACGTTTACCAATAGAACTACAACAGACGGTTTAGGGAGTAATACTTGTAATGGTGTATATGAATCCAACGGCACTATTTATGTGGCTACAAGTGGAGGCTTGTCAATCTCTACAGATGGAGGAAGTACGTTTACCAATAAAACCACAACAGATGGATTAGGAAGTAATGTTTGTAATGGCATATACGAATCCAACGGCACTATTTATGTGGCTACAGTTGCAGGTTTATCGACTTCTACAAATGGAGGAACTTCTTTTACCACTAGAACTACAACAGACGGTTTAGGGAATAACTTCTGTCGAGGCGTATACGAATCCAACGGCACTATTTATGTGGCTACAGCTGGAGGTTTATCGATCTCTACAGATGCAGGTAATAATTTTACCAATAAAACTACAGCTGATGGATTAGGGACTGATTCCTGTTATGGGGTATACGAATCCAACGGCACTATTTATATTGGTACAACTGGAGGTTTATCAATCTCTACAGATACAGGTAATACCTTTACCAATAAGACCACAACAGATGGATTAGGCAGTAATATTTGTTTTGATGTATACGAATCCAACGGCACTATTTATGTAGCTACACCTGGAGGAGGTTTATCGATCTCTACAGATGCAGGTAACACCTTTATCAATAAGACCACAACTGATGGTTTACTTAGTAATGACTCTCAAGGGGTATACGAATCCAACGGAACTATTTATGTAGCTACAGGTGATATAGTTTTTGGTGGTGGAGGTTTATCTATTATCAGCCCTTTTACACCATTAGCAGGCGAAACCAACGCAACACTTACGCTAAATAATGTACAATTGGCAGACGATGGTAGTCGATACTTTGTAGAAGTGTTTAGTTCATCATCATGCAGTGTGCAAAGTAACCTAGCTTTCTTGAATGTTGATGCAACTTTAGGAGTTGACACCAATACTATCATTGAAAAACTGAGTCTTTATCCTAATCCTTCACATAATTTAGTAGCTATTACGGGGCTTAAAGAAAGTAAAGAGTATGTAATTTATAATATTCAAGGAAGTAATATTGTTCAAGGAAGTAATATTGTTCAAGGTAAGATTACAAACAATCAGCCTATCAATATAGAGAAATTACAATCTGGTGTTTATTTTTTAAAATTAAAAGGTGTAGAAAACGTTTTTAAATTTATAAAGTTATAACGTAGACTTATCAAGACATAACTTATCAAGTTCTTAAAGCACCATGATCCGTTAAAGAGCTTTGTAAAATAAAGAATTATAAATTTTAGGCTAGCTGCGCTTCGCTTCTAGCCCTTTTTTTTACGCTCCGTGTCATGACTAGACTCGATTCAGCACCTTAGTTACTGCTATGTGATCCTGAATCAAGTTCAGGATAACGACTGTGTAAGAACTCTAACATTCCAATATTTCAATTCTCAATACTAACATCTCATTACTAAAAAACTAAATCAACGGAATTTCATTCGGTTCAATATAATTATTCTGAATCGCGTAAATCACCAAACCTGCAATGTTTCTAGCTTCCGTTTTGATGAATAGATTACTTTTATGACCTTCCACAGTTCGAGGTGTAATAAAAAGTTTTTCTGCAATTTCTTTGGCTGTTTTTTGGAAGCAAATCAGTTTTAATACTTCTATTTCTCGTTCGGTAAGTTTATTTTTTTCAATTAAGGTTGGTTTTGGACTTTTATGTGATATTTGCTCACGCAATACACCCAATTGATCGTCCATAAAGTAAAATCCTTTGTCATACACTTCTCTAACAATTTCTAGTAATTGTACTGGCGAAATTCCTTTGGGTAAAAATGCAGAAACGCCCGTTTTTAACATGAATCCCATAAAAGAACGCTTGTAGTGTGAAGTCATTAAAATGACACCAATACTCGGATAGTTTTTCTTTAAAAACTCGGTTACTTCTACACCATTAATTCCTTTCATATTTAAATCTAGAATAATGATATCTGGCAATGCACTATCCGTCAATAATTTCTCTTTGAGCATTTCGCCACTATCTGCCGTATAACATACTTCTATTCCTTCTTGATTTCCTAAAAAGTCTTTTAAAAGAGATACAATTAATGCATCATCATCTACCAATCCGAGTGTTATTTTTTCCATAATTCTTTTTAGTTTTTAAATAGAAACATATTTGAAGTTCCTTTTCCTATGTTCGATTTTACTTTGTAAATTCCTTTTAGATACTGTACTCTAGTTTCTATATTTTTAGTTCCTAAACCTTTGCTATTGCTACCTGTATCATATCCTTTTCCATTATCACTTATATACAATGCCATGTAATTTTCGGTCTGTTTTAAATGTAATGTTACTTGTGTAGCTTCAGCATGTTTTACAATGTTAGTAATGATTTCCTGAATGATACGCGTAATCTGTACTTTAAAATCGTCCGTTTCGTTGGTATCGTGACGAATATCATAAATAGCCGTAATTAAAACATGTTGCTCCCAAGGATATAGTAATTCTTTTATTAACTCGGGAAGCTTAGTAAATTCAATGAGTGGCGGACTTAAATCATGCGAGATTCTACGAGCAATTGCGATACTATCATGCAACGCTTCAATTGTTTTTTGGTCTTTTTGTGTGATTTCTTGCTCCATTTTAATCGCCGTTAACTTTCCTATTAACGCATCATGAATGTCTGCCGCAATACGATGTCGTTCAATTTCTTGCGTTTTTATCGTTGTTTCAAGTAAGTTTTGCTGATAGGCTAATTGTGTCTTTGCTTCTTTTTCTTTTGCTTTTATAATTTTTTTAAAGATGGCGCGCACCAAGAAGATGATGACCGTTAGGAGCACCACTAAAAATATTCCCACAATAATGATCCAAAGAATTATTGTTTCGGGTTTCTGCCATGCTTCCATATAAAATAAGTTAAGTACGAATAAAATAATACAAGTAAAAAAACATGCGCTAATAAGACATATACTGCCAAATAAAAACCACCGTTTATTAAAAAGTTAATGGGCACTAAAAATAAAAATTCCAACGCAAAAAAACATAGAACGATACTGTTAAACGAAAAATAACGTGCCTTTCCTTTGACTAATTTCATTTCATCTTGTATCAATTCAAAGAAATACACTATCGTCATTATTACAATTAACAAAGGGGTTAACGCTTTTGCATATGGTTGAAATAACTCTACATTGTTTGCATTTAAATATATAGATTCTATCAGTGTATATGACACACCAATGACTGTTAAGATTCTGATGATTTTTTTCTTTTTACATAAGCTATCATAAATGTTAAAAAAAATGAGTAACTCAAGCAAACTTAGTGCTACATATAAAATTAAATTATTATTTAACAGTTCTCCCAAAACTCGAGAAAAAATATCTATTGCCAAGCTTCCCATTAAAAAATACAATAATAACTTAGTAATTTTATCTAATTTTTTATGATAAAAGATACCAACACTCGTACCAATAAATAGCACGAGTGGCGATAAGTAAGTCATTATTTCAGAAAATGTACTAAGTGTCATTATTATTCTCCTAATAGTGATAATATTCCAAAATTAGATACATCTGTTGAGGTATGATTCTCCTGTCCAAATGGAGGAACTGGTCGTGCCATATCTCTAAATTGAGGTCCAACACCTTCTGCTGTAGCTGTTTCTAATTCTACATTTAAAAATGTTCCAGTTACAGTATTTTTTACAACTAAATCCATTCTATTTTTAGTTGGAATTGATGCATTTGAATTAGGTCTTAAAGCGAAATAGCATTCATGTAAATTATCTACAATAAAATCATCTGTATGAATAACTAGTACTTGTGGCGCTTTCTGAACGTTCATTAACCAAGTATTACGCATTTTTTCATTACACCAATTGTTAATCCAGGTCATTAACTCTTCATTTCCAGTACCAGAAACTGTTTGTTGTGTTGCACTAATTGCTACAGGATAAACTCCTGAACCATAAATATTTTTATTCACAGGTAAATCAGAAGCTGACGGAATTACAAAGAAACTAATTTCATCATCACTAAGCGTCAGGTATATATGTAATCGTTCAGAAGATTTCATTTTTTCATCTAATGTCAATTGAAAATTATTTCCGCTTTTTTCAAACAAGGAAATAATTCCATCAATAGGTGACTCTTGTGCAAGTGCTTTCCAATTTTCAATACTGAGTTGTGGGTCTGAGAATCCAGCCATAATGTTTAGGGTTTTAAATTGAATAATTTGTTAGTAAATACTATTTCTTTCTCATTGTAAATGTAAAAAAAGCAACAAATATGAAAATGCGTAATTTTACGTATCTCATAGATACTGTAAATTTTACATATCTAAAAATTCATCTTGAATAATCTTTTCTGTTTAACAAAAATCGATATCTTTTTATGGAATTTTCTTTCATCATCATAGAATTTTACTGCATAATTACCAAAAAATATATTTTGATTAAAGTGTGATCTGTTAGTACTACTTCATTTCAAAAAATCTAATAATCTATCAAACTTACAATCCAACTAAAAACCGTAATTTTGCTTTTCTTATAAATACAGCATACACATGATTAGAATTGCTATTAATGGTTTTGGTAGAATTGGTCGAAACTTCTTTCGCTTACTCCTAAACCATCCGTCTATTGAAGTTGTTGTGATTAATGATTTGGCAGATACACGTACCTTGAGTCATTTAGTGAAATATGATAGTATTCACGGCGTGCTTCCGCAAGAAGTAAAACATACTGAAACTGAAATTTTAGTTGATCAAAAAAAATATCCTGTAACAAATATTTCTGACATTACGCAACTCAACTGGCAGCCATATGATATAGATTTTGTAATTGAAGCTACTGGAAAATTTAAAACAAAATCGTTATTAAATCATCATATTACCAATGGTGCTAAAAAAGTTATTTTAGCGGTTCCTCCACAAGATGAAGAAATTAAAATGGTGGTTTTAGGTGTTAATGAACATATTTTAGATGGTTCAGAAACCATTGTTTCTAATGCTTCTTGCACGACAAATAATGCAGCTCCAATGATGAAAGTCATCAATGAGTTATGTGGAATTGAACAAGCGTATATTACTACGATTCATTCGTATACTACAGATCAAAGTTTACATGATCAGCCACATCGTGATTTACGTCGCGCACGTGGCGCAAGTCAAAGTATTGTTCCTACAACTACAGGTGCTGCAAAAGCATTGACAAAAATATTTCCAGAGTTTTCAGATGTTATTGGTGGTTGTGGAATACGTGTTCCTGTTCCTGATGGTTCGCTCACGGATATTACATTTAACGTGAAAAAAGAAACTTCGATTAATGAAATTAATTTAGCTTTTAAAAACGCTTCTGAAACAAGTTTAAAAGGAATTTTGTCATATACGGAAGATCCAATAGTTTCTGTAGATGTAATTGACAATCCATATTCGTGTACATTTGATTCATTAATGACTTCTGTTATTGGGAAAATGGTAAAAGTTGTCGGTTGGTATGATAATGAAATAGGATATTCCTACAGATTAATTGATTTAATTCTATATATTTCAAATAAATAAGTATTTTTGAATAAATCATTACTTCATGGTGTTTAAAGTAAAACACATTTTATATATCTTGTTTGCTTTATCCTCTGTATTGTCCCAAGCACAGTCAAATGAAACAGTAAAGGACAGTATTGAGCGCTCTTTTGTTGATGTATATGAATACAAAAAGAAAGCTAAAAAACATTTAGCATACGAGAAGTTAACCACTATTATAGATCTTTCTGATAGTATTAATGATAAAAAAAGTAGAGCCAAAGCTTACATGCTTCGTGCCGAACTAGAGATTGAAGAGAACTACAAAGACTTTAATCCAAAGGATATTAAAGATATTTTACTCAGAGCTGCAGAAATTCAAGAAGAGATTAAAGACTCTCTCGGACTCGGTTACAATTACATATTGCAAGCGTTGACAGCTACTCGAAATACTTCGTATAGTATTGCTGATGGACACTTTAATAAAGCTGAGGTAATTTTTAGTAAATTTCAATCGAAAGATGATATTAATAAATTAAAATATTATAGAGGTTTATTCTTTTTAAGTCAAGGAATTAATGGACGCGCTATTGAACGTTTTGAAAATTCATTACCGATTAATGACATCTATCAACCAAATTATTTACGCGCCAAAGTTCATTTAAATCTAGCGAAAGCTTACAAAAACATCAAGGAATATAAAGATGCAAAACTCAATGCAGAAGCTGCTTTGCGTATTGCTACTTCCTATAATTTCCCTATTATAAAATTACAAAGTACACTTATCATTTCTGATACGTATCATGGAATGGGCGACATGGAAAATGCTTATATTTTTCAATCCAAGTATCTAAAAATCAACGATTCAATCTATAATAATGCACGTCTACAACAAGAAGTTACGGCGGATGCTTATTTTGACAATGAGTTTAAAACACGTTATATTGAAGAGTTAAAGCGTGAAAACACAGAAGAATCACAAAAAGGAAAACGAAATAAATTAACTTCCATACTCAGTTCGGCATTACTAATTATTATTTCATTATTAACGATTTCATTGTATCGAAATAATCAAATTAAGGTAAAAACAAACAACTTATTATTAAAGAAAAACTCTGAATTGCAATTGGCAAAAGACAATGCTGAAAAAGCTATGAAAGCTAAAGCGCAATTCTTATCAACCGTAACACACGAATTGCGGACGCCTCTGTATGCTGTAACTGGTTTGACACATTTATTGTTGGAAGAAAACCCAAGTGAGAGTCAAAAAGAACATTTAAAATCTTTGAAATTTTCAGGTGATTATCTATTGACCTTTATCAATGATATACTTCAAGTTAATAAGATTGAAGCGAGAAAGTTAGCTGTTGAAAAAGCTCCTTTACAACTAAAAAAAGTATTGAATGACGTTATGAATTCCCTTACGCAGACGTCAAAAGAAAATAATAACAAAATCATTCTGAATATTGACAAAGGTATTCCTGAAAAGTTGATTGGTGACTATTTAAAGATGTCACAGGTTTTCATCAACTTGATTAGTAATGCCTTGAAATTTACGAAAGATGGTTTGGTTGAAATCATTGCTTCTATTAAAGAGGAAAGTGATACACAACAAACTATTCAGTTTGAAATAAAAGATAATGGAATTGGTATTTCTGATGAAATGCAAGAAAATATTTTTGATAGTTTTTCACAAGGTTCAGTTCAAATAAACCGTAAATATGGCGGAACTGGTTTGGGATTAACTATTGTAAAGAGTCTCTTAGAATTGCTTGAAAGCGATATTCAACTAGAAAGTAAACTTGGCCAAGGTTCTACGTTTCGTTTTACACTAACATTTGATAAAATTCCTGTGGAAACGATTGAAGCAGAAGCTATCAACGAAGAAAAAACAGATCTTAAGAGTCGTAAATTTAAAGTATTATTGGTAGAAGATAATAAAATCAACCAAGTAATTACTAAGAAAATTATTGCCAAACAAAATATGACATGCGATATTGCCGATGATGGTTATCAAGCTATTGATTACGCGCGAAGCAACCGTTATGACTTTATTTTAATGGATATTCACATGCCAGGAATTAGTGGAATTGAAGCAACTAAAGAAATTAGAAAGTTTGATGTTTCTACACCTATCATTGCGTTAACGGCAATTTCATTGGACGATAACAAAGATGACTTCTTAAAAGATGGTTTTAACGAAGTAATTTCAAAACCATTTGATCCTGAAATTTTCTACCAAAAGATTTCTCATATTTTATCGTAAACAAAGTTAAAGAAGTTCAAAAACCATTCATTAACAAATATTTAGCATTCCAAAAAATTGAAATTTCAACTTTTGGCACACGGTTTGTTATTTATTAATTGAAAGCAAATAAAAGCATCACGCTTTGTTTTCATTTCACATAAATTTTGGATTGGTTAGTTAAAGAACAAGGCGAGTTGGTTACTCGCCTTTCTTGTTTTATATAAGAATTTGGAACTATAGCTTTAAACATACTATTCATAAGGGTTTTTAGTTTTTTACAAATCTTTTTTTATGTGTATATTAGACAAATTTGCATAAATCGTAAATAAAAAAATATCATATAATTTTACCATAATTAATGACGCAAAAAATGAAATTGATATTAATAATAGAACTCAACTCATTAAAACTTACACACATTCAAAATGTCACACTTCTAATATGAAAAGGAAATTGGCTACGTATTACTCAAACAGGTATTAAAAATTCTTTAGATGATTTTGACTTGGAATAAGAAAATTGTAGTTTTAAAATAACTAAATCTTTAATCGATAAAAAAGTTTGGTTATAGTAGAAATAACAGAAATTCCTGTTATACATACGTTATGCAAAATTGAAAAATCTGTGAAAAAATTCAACTTCGACCAAATATCTTATACAAGTATTCCTATCACAATGCATTTTTCGGAAACTAAACAAAAATTAGCCTCAGGAACTGCATTTATTTATGAATTTGAGGAAAAGTTTTATTTGATTACCAATTGGCACAATGTTACCGGCTTAAATCCAATAACAAAAGAGCATATAGGAAACCATAGGTATACCTGATGTATTAAATTTTAAACTTCAAATACAAAAAGAACCAATCATAGAATGGGAAACTTTCACAATGAATCTTTATGATAATGATAAAGCGGATTGGTTTGTACATCCTGTCCATAAGGAACTTGTCGATGTAGTTGTATTTGAAATGGAAACTCCTGATAATTTTAATGGAATTTTAAGACCAATTAATAAAATTCAGTTCGATGATTTCAACCTAAGAATCGCTGACGAGGTTTTTATTCTAGGGTTTCCATACTCCATAACAGGTGGTGGATCATTACCAATATGGAAAAGAGGAAGTGTGGCAACCGAGCCTGATATTGATTACGAAGATTTACCAAAGGTTTTTATTGATACTGCCAGCAAATCAGGAATGTCTGGCTCACCAGTAATTTTTAGAAGATTTGGAATTCACGGAGTAGAAGATGAAACTTTAAGAGTTAATTCAAGAATTGGCGAAATAAGAGGATTTGTCGGGATCTATTCTGGAAGGATAACTGGAAAATCTGAATTTGATGCTCAGCTAGGTATTGTATGGAAAAAAGAAGTTATTGAAGAAATTAATCAAAGGGAAATTAAAAGACCAAGAAACTTTTGCATAACAGTTTGTATATTGCATATGCCGCCTTCGGTAGGCAAACGCAATATACAAGGAATGTTAGCAGTAATTAACAAAACAAGATAATGTTTAATTTATTTGGAAAAAGACAAAAGGATGAAGTCAGTCAAATCAAAGATGACTTGACAAGAATGTACTTTGAAGAATATAAAAAACAATACCCCAAATTACCATTTGATAGTTTATTAAAAATGGCGAATTACAAATCAGAATGGGAAAGAGATACAGAAAGATTAAAAGAAAAAGATGTTTTAAATACAATAAAAAAGCTTGATTTACCCAAGACAATAAGTGATTTATTTTGTAAAAATGAAGAATCTAAAAGAATAGGGCTCAACAATTATTTGAGATGTCCAACTGAATTTTTCCTGATGACAAAAAAGGAACAAGACGCTTATAATGTTGAAAACATAATTCCATTTCTGTCTGACATAAGTTTTTATAAAATCTATGCATACGATAAAAAAAAGAATGGATTTTTAACTTTTGATATTGAAATGCCAGAACCAAATATCAATGAAAGTTCTCAAAGATTTACTTGGGATGGATTATTTGTTTCAGATATCTTATTTTGGTGGGAATGTGAAATTGAAAATAATAAGATTATAGAATTTGGTAAAGCTTTACAATTAAATTGGACAAGAGAAATTATAGATAGTATTGAAAGTAAATTAGACAACAGTAAAACTGAAAATATTACTAAGTGGAAAAATTCTATTTATAAAAAATATCAAATGATGAAAGAATAAAACTACTGCCAACACGGTGTATAAAACATAGCTAAAAAGTGCTTAACCCAAAGGTTTGTGTATTTTTATAAAGTCCGCCAAATTTTAAGTTTGGCTTTGTGTTAGCTCGAAATGTTAGTGTATTTTTACACACTACGTTTCATACACAAACCATAGGCACAATTACGACTCATTTTCCGAAAAATATTTCTCATGGAAATACTTATAGCATAACTTTCCAACAAGAAGATAAGAGAAAATCACGAAAAGAGCCCCCAAATAGATGCTATTTTCTAATAAACCTTCCACTTTATACTTGTAGATAAACAAACTAAGAGATATAACTAAATTCAACAAGCCATAGAGAATGTTTTGTTTGTTCCCAAAACCTAATCCACTAAACATTCTACCTTTCCAAATACCTAAAACAAAATGTGGAATAGTATTCACCAATGTAAGTCCAATAATAAAATCAATAAGAGAGAAATCCATAAGTATAATATTTTATCGTACAAATGTACGATATCTTTTTAATTGTACAAGTGTACGAATGTTTTATCTTTGTGAAGTGGATACAAAAAAGAAAATATTAAATACTGCTAGAATTCTCTATAATAAAAAAGGATTGAACAATGTTACTGCAAGAATGATATGCGAAAACCTAAAAATTAGCTTAGGTAGTTACTCATATCACTACCCTGATAAAAAAGTAATCATAAAATCTCTATATATCGAATTACAACAGGAATTACAAAACATGTATTCAGTAGTTAAAAATGAAAAACCAAGTATAATTACATATCTTGATACTCATAAAGAACTTTTTAAAATACAATCAAAATATAGATTCTTTTATTTAAACTTATTTGAAATATTGTCAAATTATGAAACTATAAAAACTGATTTTATACAAAACACCTCTAATGAAAGAGTCTTAGCAGAACAGATATTAGAATATTATATAAAAAAAGGTATTCTGATTCGTAGCTTGAACAAAAAGAACATTGAAAGAATAATTAATGTTGGTCAAATACTAAATAATTTTTGGGCTATTGATGCAGAAATTTCATCTAATAAAAATATTGAGTTATCTTATTATATGGAAATTTGTTGTGGATTATTGGAACCATATCTTGAGTCAGAATCTTTAAAAAAATATCATGAGTATTTCAGTAGAATAGAAAAAACTGTGCCTAAAAAGGACTACAACTAATACGGATTTTGGTGCTTAACCCAAAGTTTAAAGCTTTTAACCAAGTCCGCCATTTTTTTTGATTGGGTTTTAAAAATGAGAAGTTAAAAACAAAATATAACGATTTAGTTCAGAGCAATCTTGAAAGTTTGTCGCTTTCTTCTGCCCTACTTTCCATACACTAAACGTTTTGTGTAAGTTAAAATCAGAACTCGAAAATGATCACAACTATTGAATTGAGGAACAAACCTGAACTGAAAATAATTCTGAATAACGATGAATTTGAAATCGTTGATGCTTCTGAACCGAAAAATAGCGGAATCTACTCATTCAGAAAGCTAAAAAATACGGAATTGAATGCAGAACGGACGAATTGGTTAATTTCGACTTTAAGTATAATTGTGGATTTACTCATAGGAAGTGGAGTTGGTGGAAAATTTAAGAAAAAAGCCAATTTAATTCTTGAAATGGAAAATCGGAATTTGAAGATATGGCTGATTGATGCGGATTTTGAAAAAGCGAAAAAAATAACTGAATTAATGAACAATAAAAAAACTACACATAACAATGTATAATCGCAATTACGGCGGATTCGACTTTGTCCGACTCCACTCGGAATTGCTAAAGTCTGTTTTTTATCAAAAATCAGTAACTTTAAACCCATAACTGACGGTTGTTTAATTTGAGAAAATGACAATAGAAGAACTAAAATTGAATATAAAATGGTGGGAATCTAAAAGATGGATTTACAATATTGTTGTTGGATTTTTTGGATTTTTTGCAATTTATGATGGCCTTTCAAGAGGAGAATATTCTTGGACTATAGAGGACACAATCGGAATTATAATTTGGGGAATTGGAGCAAATATTTTTTACTCATTAGGAACTCTATTAGAATTGTTTGATTGGTATTATTTGAAAAACAAAATCGGACTAAAAAGGTTTCGAATATTTTTTTTTATAATCGGACTCTTATTTAGCTGTTTTTGGACCCTATGGTGTGGTTGGCTCTATTTTGCAAAACCACATTTATGATAAATTAGAATAATGAAAGATCTATTAAATCAAATATCTGTAAAAGCAATAGAATTAGCCGATTTTGAGTTTACTCAAGAGCAGATTGAAAATAAATGGCTAGGTACAAAACCAACATTTTAAAATGAAATACAACTAACCGAAAAAAGACTTGGGATTAAATTTCCGAATAACTTTAAACAGTTTCTATTAATCTCAAACGGATTTTCTGCACCAAACGATATCGAACCGAATTTTGAGTCAATTAACAAAATTGACTTTCTGAAAAATATTGACAGTTTTATAATCGAAGCTTATTGTATTAACGAATTTGAAGATATTGGAAAACAACTCGAAAAAAGTATTTTAATTGCAGGAATAAATCAAGAACAATACTTTCTTCTTATTCCACCGAATTCAACAAATAAAAAGTGGAAATACTGGAGAAGAAGAACACCAAAGTTTAGAACGTTATTTTAAGGAAGTTTTGATTTTTTTAAACGAAACAATAGCATCGGAAAAAACTAACCACAATAATGGCTATAAGTAATTGCTTGTTCTCACTTACTTCTTAAAAATCTTCACAGATTTTCTATTTGGTTTGTTTTTGCTAATTTAGTTGCTAATACACTCTACGGAATTAGACACAAACACATTACCACACATTTAAAAAACAGCAACTTGAGATTAATAATTTACATATCGATTTTGACTTTTATATTTTTCGGTTGTTCTAATCCTAAACGAAATTTAATTGTTGTGGAAAATGACTCTGAAATTGATTTGACGAAATTGGATTCAGTACGTAAAAATCTTAACGGATTTTGGATTCCTGAAAATAATATTAAAGGAGAAAATATATTATGGCTAAACTTTCATAAAGTGAAGAATTTTGCAACTTGGGAAATAATACCATATACAGAAGATATCAAACGGACAGAAGAACTGCCAATAACTTCTTCTTCAACAATCGCTGGATTGATAAAACTTAACGGTAAAGTCCAGTTAGAATTTGTTGGTTTAGGAGATTCAGATACAACGGAAATCGAAGTCTTGACTAAAATGAAATTTAAAATAGACGGAATGACATATTTGAGACATAAAGGTTATGATTTTTTAAAAACTTGGAATATTCACGGATATGAATCTGAAAAGTAAAAACGTGCGATAACAATGTATGGACTCCCAACAAAAGAATGTATCCATTTCCAATGAACTAATTTTAAGCATATTAAATATTCACATACTATTTTCTTAGGTCTAAAAAATGAATCTAGCAATAGTTTGCAACAAAACGCAACAACTTTCAATTAATGAATTTCCCAAATAAAACAAACTAAAGTAAAAGGCAAAACAATCGGGATTCATTCTCTGAAATAGAAAAAAAATAACACTCTAGAAACTATAAGAAGAATAACTGTTTGACAGTTCACTTAGTGCCGTTTTCGCGTTTAAATTAGTATATTGCTTTTTGAACGATACGCACATAATAATCCGTTATAGTTTTTATATAAATCGTTGGTAAACAATTGAAAAAATACTTGTCCTCTTTTTATAAAATTAAAGAAGAAGTCCTAGAAGAATATATTTCTCATTGGTCGGAATATTCTGTTCCAAAAAAAACATTAATTACTGAATGCGGTAGAACTGAACGCTACCTTTATTTTGTAAAAGAAGGAATTCAAAAGTCATACTACTTAAATGAAGGAAAAATGCATGTTATGTTTTTTGCCTACGCGCCATCATTTAGTGGAGTCGTTGAATCTTTTCTTACACAAACTCCTTCCAAATACTATCTTGAAGCAATCACAAACAGTACATTTTTACGAATACCTTACACGAAACATTCTCAATTAATAAAAAAGCATAGAGAACTTGAAACCCTATTTAGAATCATCACAGAACAGTTTTTAATAGGTATTATCGAAAGACATCACCAATTAATGGCTTTCAACACAGATACTCGTTTTAAGAAATTCATAAAAAGAAGTCCGCATTTGATAAATATGATTCCGCAGAAAGATATTGCTTCATATTTACGAATTGACCCTACAAACTTTAGTAAATTAATCAATTCTGTAAAATTTTAAAAAATCTTGGTTTTTACCAAGAATAGAGTCTATAATCTGTTGCAATTTTGTCTCATCATAAATTTAAAATAGAATGGTGAAACTAATAAAACAAGCCGTTATTATTGGATTAGCCATATTCTCAATCCAAAGTAACGCGCAACAAATTAAAAGTAAGACTATGACAAATCAAGAAATCGTGACTACGTTTTTAAATGGATTCAATAACCCAGAACAAATTCAAAAATCTTTGGACTTGTTGGCCGATGATTATAGATTTAAGAATCCAATGCTTGAACTTAATTCTAAAAAAGAATTTATTGAGCTAGCCAAACAGATTGGCGCTGTAATTACTGGGATAGAGATTATTAATATTGCCGAAAACGGAAATTGGATAGCTGTTTTTTATATTTTTAAATCATCAGTCAAAGGTTTAGAGTCAAACTCAGGAACCGAATGGTTCAGAATTGAAGACGGACTTATAAAAGAATCGAATTTGATATATGATACTACTGAATGGAGAAAATTTTATGCTCAAATGAAAGAGTAAAACTAAAATTCAAATAGCGTTTTTAGAAGATAAAAAGAAGAATACAATTACTTGTAGACAAAGCTGATAGTATTGTGAACAGGGAAAATCTCAATCATTGTAATTAGCATATACTAATTTAATCTTACAGTCATTTTAGTTATGCCATAAAAAAAACCAGAGTCGTTAGTTTCTCTGGTTTTTTGAGGTTTTATGTTATGTAGAAATTTCTTCTCCTTTTAGAAAAAGAATATTTTATACTAATAATTATATATTGATTGCTTCATCTTTAGTTTCAAATACACTTGGGTTTTCTTCTACAAATGTTTCTAATACTTTAAAGAAATGCAATATATCTTGCGTTGTATTATTTGCGTTTACAGTAACCAATCTTACGAAAGTATCTTCTTTAAAAGAACCAAAACCTACCACCGTAACTTGATGTTCATACAATACAGTACATAAAGTTGTTGGATCGATGTTTTTGTAATTAAAACATATAGAAATTGAATCTTCAAAACTATATAAAGTATAGTCAGGATGATTTTTGACATAGTTACGGGCAACATTTGCTAATTCAAATTGCTGATTTACAATTTGTGTTAAACCACTTGTTCCAACAGATTTCCAAAGTGTCCAAAATTTTAATGCATCATTTCTTCTTCCACACTGGAATGAAGTTTTACCTAAGTTGAAATCATCTCCATCTGTTTGATACAAATAATCAGCGTCATTACTAAACGAATTGTGTAAATGCTTTTTATCGTTAACTAAAATAATAGAACATGTTAAAGGTGTGCCAAGCATTTTGTGCGCATTGTAACTGAATGAATTTGATCTTTCTACACCTTTTAATAAATGTTTGTAGGCTTCACTGAAAATTACACTTCCACAATAAGCACCATCAACATGTAACCACATGTCATATTTTTCAGTAATATCTGCAAGTTTGTCTATTGGGTCAAAAGCACCTAAAACAGTGGTTCCTGCCGTAGCATTTACATACGTTGGCACAAATCCATTTTTTATATCTTCAATCACTGTTGCTTCTAACTTTTCAGGAATCATTCTTCCTGTTTCATCAGCTTCAATATACCTAATATTATCTTTACCTATTCCTGTAAAGCTTGTGTTTTTAGCGTTTGAATAATGTGATTCTTTAGAAGTATATATTACCATCGGCTTTGTCATTCCTTTAGATCTACATGCTGGATCTTTTGCATCTCTTGCCATTACCAACGCCATATAATTACTCATAGAACCTCCAGTTGGAAATGTTCCATTACTCTGTGGTCCATAACCAATTAACTCACATGACTTTCTTATAATTTCTTGCTCAATACCAACTTGAGGACCTGCTACTTTATAAGTATACATACTATTATTTAGCATTACTGCTAATAAATCACCTAAAACGGCTTTGCTTTGTCTCCCTCCAAATAATTGGTTAAAAAATAAGTTTGTCGCTGTTTTTGGAGTAGATATGACAACATCTCGAAGTGCCGTTTTAAATTCATCATCTACCATTGGAGACTCATTTAACGAGAGGTCAAGTGAAGCATATAATTTGTTTGCTTCTATTCGGTCTGCAACTGGATTCTTCTTTTCTTCATTTAATAAAATTTCAATAAGTTCATTAAATAAAGTGATATCATTATTCATATCAGCCATTCAATTTGTTTTTTAGTTGTTGTTTATCTAGCAATCGTATCGTAGCTTAACTCTTTATTGATGATTTTGTTCGATTTTTCATCAAAAACATTACAATTACTTATAGGTTTTGCATATAGATGAAGAGACATACTTCTTTTTTCTGAAAGATTTTCTAAGCAATGATATCCCATGAAATCTATCATGTACGAAATGTCATTTACTTTTGAAATTGTTGAAGTAACACTAGCAAGTGTGCCAGTTTCATCTTTTTGGTATATAGTTTCTCTAAATTCGCCTTCAATAATTTTCACCCAACATTCTTCGCCTCCATGATCATGAATAGGTGTTTTTTGTCCTTTTTCCCAACATAATAAGATCAATTCAAACTTCTCATTTTCAGCAATACAGTTACGCGTATAACAAGTATTAGACCATGAGCAATAGTTCTTGAAAGCTTCACTTGGTAAATTTATGGAACGGATTATGTGATTGTATGTCGTCCTCTCTTCTTCACAAAGAGCGGTGATTAAATCATCTATTGATTGAAGTGTTGTTGAGTTTTGTTCTTTAGAATTCAAATTGTTATCATTTTTGTTGATATTATTCACAAATCCAAGGTCACTCCTCAAATTCAATTCACTATTTCAGTAGCGCATGAAATAACTTCCGTTTTGCAAAAGTAGTGATTTTTATATTTTTTGACCGATTTTTAACTAATATTCAGTAATTATGGGTAAAAATCACAAAGTTCATCTTGCTTTTAATACATTTATAAACCTCAACATTTTTCAGTAAAATATTTCCAATAACGAAATTAAAAAAGCCAGAAATGTTGATTTTTCTGACTTTAGCGAATTATTCTTAGAAACTATGAATCAATTTATGATTGCTCAATGATTATTTTCGTATGATTTTATTTGTATAATTTCCTTTGTCTGTTTGAAGTATTAGAAAATAAATTCCTGATGGTTGTTTTGATAGATCTGCTTGATAATTGAATGTATCTGTATTTTTTTGTCCTTTAGTAATCGTTTTTATCAATTTTCCATGCATATCTAAAAGCAATACTGAACTATTATTTGTTTCTGCACTATTATAACTTAGATTTACAATGGATGTTGTTGGATTAGGATATATGCTTACAACCAATTTAGATTTCGTATTTTTCACACTCAAAGTTGTTGTGTCAAATTCATATGCTCCCATATCTACTGTAGCATTGAATATTCTATTATTGAATAGTATATCGGTTGAGGCAACTCCTGTATTGTTTCCAGCATCAATACACAAAGAAGTATTTTGCAATTGTAAACCATCATCAGCAGTCATCCAAATTCCATCAATTCCTGCTCCTGTTGTAATATCTAAAAACAATGGATCTGTATCAATGTTTCCTGTACCTACACCAGAAATAACATGTGGAGCATTTTGCCCAGTAAGACTTATATCTGAATATGTAGCAATTACCTGTGCTCCAGTTCCTCGCACATAAAATTGTGGACTCGTTCCTGTTGCGGTATTATTCCAAACTATACAGTTTTGTAGTGTCACTGTACATGAACCTGATGATGTTCCGCCACTTGGATCTAAATTATCTGCAATGAACGCACCACCATAACCGTTTAACGCCATATTGTTTATAAATGCACAATTGATCAAAACTGGATGACAATTTCCGCCGTCTCCGCCCCAAGCATACATAGCACCTACATTAGTAGCTGAAGTATTTTCATAAAAAATAGTATTAATTACTGTTGGACTTGCCGTGCCGCCAACACCATAACTATCCATTCCTCCTGCTTCAATTAAAGCATGATTTTGAGAAAATACACAATTGATATATGTTGGTAAAGTATTTCCGCCACCATAACCATTATTAAAAGCGCCAGCGCCCCATGAAGCTGTATTTTGTCTAAACAAACAATTTCTAACAATTGGATGACAATATCCGCCAGTATTATACCCATGATTATACATTCCGCCACCTAAACCATTGCCTGAACTCGTAGGAGAACGATTGTCATTTCCTCCTTCTATAATAAAACCATCTATAATTGCCGTATTATCTAACTCTTGATTGTAAACAACGTTATAGCTATTATCGGCAATTCCTACTCCGCCAATTTCGCCACTTAATACACTTGTAAGCCCATTTGTTAATACACGCTGTGATAGAAGTGTTTCTGTGCCTAAAAAACTACCATAAATTGTAACACCATTTCTCATACCAAATGAAATGGTCCTATTAGTGGTGGTTGTGGTATAATATGTACCTGAGGCAACCCAAACTTCGTCATTAACACTCGATGCATCAATGGCTGCTTGAAGCGAAGTGCCTGGTAATGCATTTGCCCAACTTGTACCATCTAAAGTTCCGGCTCCAGTTGGAGTTACATATCTGATTGCTCCGTACGCCTCTATTGTAAAGACAATAAGGAATACTGTTATAAGAATATTTTTTTTCATGAGTATTTTAGTTTCTGATTAATACGCATTACAAACTTATTATGTATAAGAGTTTTGAATATCCTGTATTATTGAAACTAAAAGAATTGGGACTTAAATGGGCGTTTTTCCTGAAAGGTTAAGGAAAACTAATATACTTTAAAGAAATGAAAATAAGCTGTCTAAAAATTTAAAAGATATCACTCTGAACTGAATTTTGAATCAAGTTGATAAAAGTTAGAATAGTGTTCTCCTCCTCTTTTTAAACAGCCTACATTTGATTTTTACACCATTTTATAAAATTACATAAATGGTATTATATATCTTAAATTTTTATGGTTCCATGTTTGTTGTAGTATTACAACCTATACTTCCACTTGGACATGGTCCTTCGTTTGTATTTAATGGCATTGGACAACCTGGTACTCCAGAACATAAACACTCAGACATATCTGAATGACAAAACCAACCTGTATTTGGCCACAAACCACCAGTGAGGTTTTTACTTCCTAATAAACTTACTTTTGATTTGTTAAAACTTAATGATTTAAGATTCTTTTTTTTCATAATTGTAAAGATTTTAAAATTAATTAATGAATCGAAGAACTATGAATTTGCTAAGCAAAACAAATGAAGAAAGCATAAATTATCTAATTTAAGCAATAAGAAAATCCACTACAAATTATTGATTATCAAATTTTTAATAAAAATAAAAAATATCAAAACATGCTTTCTATTTGTAACTATGGAAATGTATTAAGGATCGCTTGAATTTCTTTAGTTTTGAAAACTGAATCTAACTGTTGAATAGCATTCAAATGCTTTTCAGCACTTACTACATCTTTATTTTTAATTTGAATTAATGCCGTATACCAAAGTGATTCTAGTTGGTAATCGAAGGTTTTTGTATTCAATATCTGTAATTGCGTTAAAGCTTCATCAAGTTTATCTTGATTTAATAAAGACATCGCGTAATAAAATTGAATCGTAGGATTTGTATCCGTTTTTAAAATAGTATTGAAAGTTGTTTCTGCCGTTTTAAAATCTGCGCTTTCATAAGATTTAAACGCTTCAAACTCTAATGTATCTTGATAATCACCTCTTGTTACAGGAAGATAGGTATTGGGGCAAATTTCAAAATAAGAATCATATAAATTGCCATCTGACTTTAATACATTAATCATAAAAAATACACCCAAAATAAAAACAGCTACAATGGCTATTTTACTATAATTATTTTGAAAAAAACCTTTCCTTTTAGAACCAGTTTCTTCAGTATCTAATGCTTGTAAACGCTTCTTTATAGCTTTTTTATTAGATAATTGAAACGCAGCAGCCATTTCCTTGTGCGTTTCATACAAGTCTTGCATTTCAGCATCTGTTTCAAGTAAAGCTTCTACGTTAGCCTTTTCTTCTTCAGACAGGCGATTGGCTATATAATTTTGTATGAATTTTTCTTTATCCATTATTTAATTTTAAATAAAGATTTTAAACGTTTTAAACATCGCGACTTATGACTTCGAACAGTATTTCCATCTTTGTAATCTGTAAGTTGTACAATTTCTTCTACTGTTAAGTTTCGATAATAAAACAGTTCTAAAACTTTTCTACAACTTTCAGACATCTTATCCAAGTTTTTACTTAAAGTAATTGATTGTTCAGATGGTTCTAATTCTTCTATACGTGTTTCTGTATATGTATCTTCTTCTTTTGCTTCAACATTTAAAAATTTTTGTTCTTCTTTTAACTTTTTTAAAATTTTAAATTTCCCAATACCAAATAAATAGGTTTTGATAGAGCTTGAAGTAATTACTAATTGTGATGAAACAAAGTTATGATGCATTGCGATGATTGCATCTTGATAAATATCTGTTGCATTGTACGTATCCAAACCATACTTTTTGGCATAGTTTAGAAACTCATTCTTGTATTTCACATATATAGTCTCAAGCGCCTTCTTATCATCAGATCTTAATAAATCTTGTAATTCAGCATCTGTGCTATTTCTATTCATTAGTTATGCAAAAGATTAAAATATTAACAATAGAATGATTTTTTTTATGTAGCTGTTAATATTAAGCTTGCTAAATATACAAAAGGATAAACAAACGTATTTATCATGAAACATAAATTAAGTATTCTACTCCTTATTCTTTGTGTATTTTCATTTCAAAATGCTGATGCTCAGATTTTTAAAAAAATGAAAGAAAGAGCAAAACAAAAAGCAAAAGAACTTGAAAATAAGGCCTTAAAAAAAATAGAAGATAAAGCAGAAAAAACAATCGATGGTGCTATAGAAGGTAGAAACAATCTGAATGCAGGAAAACCAGCTACCAAAAATGAAAAAGATTTTGGAGATGTAATTATCAAACATTCTAAAAAGTTTGGTAGTGTTGAAATTACGGAAGCTACCAAGATTAAAGTTGCAAAAACAAATGATGGCTATCGCATTTCTGGAAATTGGTGGTCGCATGAAGCGGATATTTATGATGGCTTTACAATTCATATCAAAACCGACAAAAATTTAAAACACGATACCAAAGAAGCTAAAATTAAGGGAAGGCAGGTTTTTAAAATTCCTGAAGAAGCTAGCTTAAGTCTTGGATATGATCCACAGCTACCTTACAACAAAAAATCTGAAGATAACTTTAAACGTGCTGTTACTGATGATTATCAAAACTACGATGTTGCCAAAGGTGAAATTACTCTAGATGTACTTACAGATGAAGCAATTCAGATTAGTTTTTCTGGTGTTGCTACTTTAAGAGAAGTAATTAGAAAAGCAAACATTGATGACTATTCGGAAACCTTTTTTGAATCTTCTATTACAGGTGGAATTGATTCGAAAACACCCGAATTTATAAATGAACAAAGTGTAGTTAAAAAGGAAAACAATTCGAAAAAAGAGACTTCTTGGGGCGATAAAAATTCAAAAAAAACCACAGACAATGCAGTTCCTGGCACTTATAAATTCACATTTGAAACAGTAACCAAAATTACAGTTCCAGAACAAAATAGATCCTATAACATATCGTATCTACTAAACCCTAATGCAAAATATATTGCTATCAAAGCGGATATGAGTGAATATTCCGATGAAGGTATGGCTGGAGAATCCATCATTGTTATGGACAAAGGAAATACACACATTTTTGTAGAAACATCCGGAATAAAAATGCGCATGTCTAACGGAATGATGGGACAACAAAACATGAACAATCCTACCGATCAAATGATGAAGTACGATTATACAAAATTGTCCAAAACAGGAAATACCAAAACTATTTTAGGTGCTAAGTGTTATGAATATTCAATGTCTGATAACTCTGTAAAAATCAATTTTTGGGTAGCGCCAGAAGTGAAATTATCAAACTGGTTTATTCAAAACAATGAAGTGCTACAAGGATACATTATGGAATATACGGTTCAGTCAAATGAAGGTACAATGAAAAGTGAAACGATTGCCATCAAAGATAATATTAGTAAAACTATCAACCCGAAGGAATATAAAAAGATGTTTTAAATCTATCACAAACTATGAAATTACAATTATCTATAATACTCACATTATTATTTTCTTTTACACTGAATGCACAAAATTTGGTCGTGAATGGAAGCGCTGAAGTTTCACCATTTACAAGTAATGGTTGGACGCAAGTTTCAGGAAATTGGGCTGCCTCAAATGCAAATTCACAATTTTCTCCAGTAGAAGGTACAAAGATGTTTTATGCAGGAAGTAATGCGCTAGCAGAATTAAGTCAAGATGTAGATGTTTCTTCCAATAGTGTATTGATTGACACAGGTCTTTATTATTACACATTTAGTGGATATATACAATCATTTTTACAAACTCCAGCAGATAGCGGTAAAGCCATTGCAGAATATCGTGACGAAAATGGAAACATTTTGGAAGTATTTGATACTGGGTTTATAACAAGTACAAGCGAATGGTATAGGTTTGAAGATACAAGAGTTGCTCCTATTGGAACAAGAACTATTCGTATTCGAATAATATCGCTACGAAATAATGGAGCTAGTAACGACGCTGTTTTTGACGATATTCAATTGGCAGAAAGTGTTAATGTCGAAATTCCCGATATGAATTTTGAACAAGCATTGGTAGATCAAAATATTGATTCTGACGGAATAGTCAATGGTTTTATATTACGGTCTGATGTCATCAACATAAGTTATTTAGATGTAAACAGCAGTAATATTTCAGACCTTACAGGTATTGAAGCATTTACATCACTAGAGACACTGTTTGTTTACAATAATAATTTAACGACAGTTGATGTCAGTCAGAATATTGCCTTAACAGGATTATTAATTGCAATAAATCAGTTAACAAATATTGATCTCTCAAACAATGTGAATTTGATATCTATAAGCTTAAATCAAAACTCAATAACGAGCTTAGATCTTTCATCAAATGTAAACTTAACACAAGTATATGTAGAGGATAATAACCTTACAGCTCTTGATGTAAGCACATTGCCCGCTCTTGAAGAATTAACGATTCCAAATAATATGGTGGGACAGCTAGACTTGTCACAAAATCCATTATTAACAAATGTTATTCTTAATAACAATGCTTTAACTCGGTTAGATATGAGAAATGGTGGCAATTCAAATATCAACACTTCAAACTTTATAGTTACTTCAAATCCTAATTTAATCTGTATTGATGTTGACGATGTAAATTACAGCAATACTACGTGGACTCAAAAAGATGTACAAACTAATTTTAGTCTCGATTGTACTCCAGAAAATGATGATTGTACAAACGCAACATCTATAACATTAGCGCAAGATACTATTGGTACAACTCAAGGAGCTACAGCGAGCACAAATACACCAAGCTGTCAACAAAATGGAATTGTCATATTTGATGTTTGGTATGAATTTATAGTACCTGCATCTGGAAGTGTTACCATGACAATAAATGCGGGAACAATTACTTCAAAAATAGCGCTTTATGAATCGTGTACAGATGCCAATCCGTTGCTTTGCGCAGAAGGTGAATTATTGGGTGAAAATCTAATGCCAAACACAACATATTATATACAAGTTTGGCTGGAAGTTGATACCATGAACAGAACAGATTTACCTGAAAACGTAAATGGAGGTTTTGTTTTAAATGTGCAAGATACGTCAACGCTTTCGGTTACGGACTTTCAAAATAATGAAAACCAAATACTTTTATATCCAAATCCTGCAAATAATAATTTTACAATAAGTGCTAAAACTCCATTAGAAGAAATTTCAATTTATGACATGTCTGGAAAACAAATTTTAAGTCGTAAAAACGGTACTACACATGCTCAAACAATTCAGCTCAACACTTTAGCTAGCGGAATGTATGCTGTCCGAATAAAAACAGATAACACAACTCAAATAAAAAAATTAATCATCAACTAATATAACAATGAAAACAATAAAACTGATTGCTTTAATATTATCTATATCTTTTTCACTCACTGGATGTTTTGGAGACAAAAACATCGCTGTGGGAACAGAATTAGGAGATACAAACTTTGTAAATACAAATTTTATAAAAAACAAAATAGAATTCTCTGCACTTCCTAAAAATTTATGTACTTACATCAATAATGACAAAGTAAAAGAACTCTATCCTGATGCTTCAAAAATATTGACTGATGATGGAAAAACATTCATGTCTAAAAGCTGTCGATTTCTTGTATACATAGGTGATGGAGATTTCAATTATCTCACAGGAACTATTTTTGCCTCTGAAGATCAACTCGCAGAAGGTGAAAAATGGGAAGAAACTTGGGAACTCAAAAAAAAGATGTCAAAATCTTCAGAATATGTATCTAATTTGGGAAAAGCTGCTATTTGGAAGGCTAAAAAAAGAGAGCTTTCTATAAAAATGGATGGTTATTCTGTTGTTATAACGGCTCCAGGATCTGTATTTAAAGAAGAAGAAGTTGCCAAAAACCGCGATTATAAAAAAATAGCTATTGCGATAGCAGAAAGCACAAATCTTTTCTAAAAAAATACAAACAAAAAATTGTACTTTTAAGGAAACCACAATACAACCTATTTAAACAAATTGAACAAATCCAAACCACAAATAGTCAACATAGTACGCATAACTTTTATCCTATGCGTACTATGTATATACACTAGCGTAGCTGCAAAAAGTAATCACTATCAAAAACAAGATTCGCTTACAAACCCTAGCGTTCATTTAATGTGGAAAACAGCCAGCGCACTAAACAATACGGAACAGTACACTAAACTGTTGGAATATTTAGATACACATATCAACAATGTAAATCCAAAAACAGCAAAAGACAGTTTAGATATCGCAGATTTATATTACTATGAATTTCAAGGATATTTTTACACCGGAAACTATTCAGAAAGTATAAAAAGTGTTGAAAAAGGACTTCCATTCTGCAATAACATCACGAGCAAAAGAGGGAAAAATGTTAAAGGTGCTTTATATTACAAAAGAGCATATGGAGAATCGAACCTCAACTTTCCAAAACGTGCAGAAAATACCATGAAAACTGCCATCAAATACTTAACGGATGACTATAAACCAAACTTGGACTATTTAGTGGATGCGTATGTATTTCTATCAACAGAAGCTGCATATCATGGAAATTTGGCAGAAGCGAAACGAAACATTCGCTTTGCTGAAAAAATATATAGAAAACACAAAAAACATCTTGACAAAACCAAATCGCATCGGTATGAAGTTATCTTAGACTACCGAAAAATATACTTACTTTACAAACTAGCAGAAAAAAAAGAAGACAGTCTTGAACTCACCAAAGTGATAAAAAGCTTGGAAGCTTCACATGCGTCACCATCATTCCAAGAAAATGAAAGAATCTATTACAGTACCGCTTTAAATCATGTGGGCGATTGGTATATAAGCTACAAAGCCGATTCTTTAATTGATAAAAAACATTTAGAACACGGAACTTATTATATAGATAAGTCTATTGATTTAATTGAAAACAAAAACTATCCAGGCAATTCTATTGTATTTAAATACAACAAATGCAAAGCACTCACAAAAGGTAATAAATTAATTGAAGCAAATACCTTAATCCTAGATTTACTGAATTCGATGGCTGAAACAGACGGAAGAAAACCATTTTTCTTAGCTCAAAAAGCCTTGATCAAAGCTAAACTTAGTCAGAAAGATAGTGCATTACACATTTTTCATACGGTGATTGAAGAAATTCATTCAGATACCACAAAACTTGCAAAAGCTTATAACAACTTTAAACCAAGTAAAGTATATGGTCATACTCGGTTGATTAGACGAGTTGCTGAAAAACTGGAAACATTTTACAAAGATGATATTACTGTACAAAAAACGATTGCCAAACTGTATCATTTAGCGTTTATTCAGTTTGAAAATAGTTATGCTAAAACCAAATTCAATCCTGAACAAAATCAATTACTCCGTAAAATAATTTATGGTGTATTGGCAACAAAAGAAAAAGGCACCAATGTAAAAGGTTTGACTACAAATACATTACTAAGTTGCACGGAAACCATGATGAATCAAATGACTTGGCAACGATTTTATCAAAATAGATACACCAACAATCTTCCTGCATTAGATTCTTTAAAACACAGACACTTAACACTACGAACTATATTAACCGCTGCAAAAAAGCAACAAAACATTCACAAAGAAGATTCTATTCTCAACTTAATCAATCTTCATATAGACTTTACCAATACAATGTTTCCAAACTTAGAATTACTAAGCAGTAAAGAATTCAAATTAAGCGAATTACAAAACAACTTAGCAACCGACGAACTTGTTGTAAAATATATATTATTTGAAAAAGAGTTGGCAATTTTTTCCATTACTGCAAACAATCTAACTTGGAAACTGCAACCTTGGACGACTAAAGAAATTGACTTGGTAAACAATTATGTCACAGCCATAAAAAATAGAAAATACAATTCGGATGATGCTGTATCACTTGCCAACTACATCCTACCTACAATTGATAAAAACATCAAAAAAATTATTTTCAATCCTGACGGAGAATTATATAAAATTCCATTTGAAACATTACAAGCAACTCATGAATTTCTAGCAATACCTTATGAAATTCGATATACGTCAAATCTAAAATTCATACACTTAGACACAGAAACTACAAAAGAAACAACGTTGGCAATATATGCGCCTACCTATGAAGGCAATACAACAGCTTTCGCAACCAGAAGTGCTATTTCCAACTTAGAAGGAGCCAAGGCAGAAGCTAAAATTATTGGCAAACTGTTTCCTTCTAAAATATATATGGGCAAAAATGTTTCTAAACAACAATTCATAGAAACGGCGCATACTGCTAAAATTTTGCATTTGGCAATGCATGCCGAAATTAATAACAAAGAAGCTGGATTGAGTCGACTCTTATTCAATAAAAACAATACGGATGAAGACGATTTATATCTAGAAGAATTATACGCATTAAATCTACGTGCAGATTTGGCTGTTTTAAGTGCCTGTAATACAGGTTTAGGAAAAGAAAATGCAGGGAGAAGTATGGAATCTTTTCAGCGTGCATTCACGTTTGCTGGTGTTCCTGCTACAGTAGCAAGTCTTTGGGAAGTCCCGGATCAATCTACAAGTGAAATCATGGAAAGCTTCTATCAATACCTAAAAAAAGGTGTTTCAAAATCAAAAGCATTACAAAATGCCAAACTGGATTATATCGTAACACACCAAGGAACGAAACTTTCACAACCGTATTATTGGGCAGGTTTTATACTTTATGGAGATCAAACGGCAGTCACGCAAAGTATTTCAACTATCGTATGGATTCTTTTAATTAGCAGTGTATTGTTGGTTTTCATAGTACTCTTTTCTAAGAAAAAACGAAAATCAAGGAAGTAATAAATTGCTACATTAAATATCCCTAACAAATGCTGCAATTCGATTTTGAAAAGCATTTTCATTGGCTAAAAACTGAACTTTAATCGGCAAGTAATACAAGTTTTCCAAACTTCCTTGTAAACGCATAAAATCTTTCTCTGTGGTTAAGATTTGTTTATTTCCTGCTTTCTGTTTAATTGTATTCAGTTCGCTTTCGCTGAAATCGTGATGATCAGGATATTTCAAATGTATATACGATAATCCTTGATCATTTAAGTATAGTAATAATGGTTTCGGATTTGCGATTCCTGTAACAAGCATAAACGCTTCCTCTAAAGAAGACAAAGCTATAGTTTCTGTTTCACTCTGAATCATTTCAGAATATGCTATCGTAGTAAAAAATACCTGCTGATGTTTTTTTGGACGTAACTGCTTCGCAACTTGAAGCATCTTACTTTCAGAAACAGTTTGCGGACATTTGGTCACTACAATCACATCGGCACGTTTGGCTCCTGAACGCGGTTCGCGTAAATTTCCAGCAGGTAACATAAAATCATTCACATACAAATCGTTGTAAGGTGTCAACAAAATATTGAAACCTGCTGAAACTTTTCTGTGTTGAAATGCATCATCCAACAAAATAATTTCTGGCGTATTCGGTAAACCTTGTAACGATTCAATTCCTACGGTTCTTTGTGCTTCTACAGAAACAATAATTTCATCTCCAAACTTCCTGTAAAACTGCAATGGTTCATCACCAATATCGGAAGCTGTTGTTTGTGCATTTGCAATCAAAAAACCGTTTGTTTTACGTTTATAACCTCTACTCAAAGTGGCAACTTTGTACGTGTCTTTCGTCAATCTAATTAAATATTCTATCATTGGTGACTTTCCAGTACCGCCAACGCTCAAATTTCCAACACAAATCACAGGAAAGTTATACGAAGTTGATTTTAACATGCTTTTATCAAACATCCAATTACGCACAAATACGATTGCACCATATAAGATGGAAAAAGGCAATAATAAAAGTCGAAGTCGTCGCATAAAAGCGAAAGTATAATTTTTTAAGGAATTGAATCGCTAAAAATCATTCCTTTTTTACATATACCTTTTCATTTGATGCAAACAATACCAATTGTTTTTCTTGTTGTTCACCGTGTGTAATGAGAATTTTAAAAAACCGATAACTATCTGGAAATACTGAAATTGTTGGTGAAATTAAGTTTTCTGTTCTGTAAAGTTTGCCTTGCGGCGATTCATCAAAGTCAGCAATCACAATATAATAGAAGCTTTTAAATGCTTGCAACTCCTCATCATCACTGACGCGTTCATTACTTACAACTTTTACAGCTTGCATTCTAAAATATTCATTACTGCGCGATAGCACGTTGTTTTCATCAACTTCAAGCACAACCTTAAACAATCGGTTATCTTCAATAGGAATAATGCCGCGCCGTGATTGCGACATCATAAGCGTAGTTGACAATAAGAGCAGGATCGTAAAAATGTTTATTTTCATATGAATTAAAAATTTATTTGATTAATCCATTAAAGTAAATCAATACAAACAAACTTCCTCAATATAGTTTATAAACGTAACTTCAAATTCGTAAGCGTTCTAAATAGGAGCCTTTTAAAATTTTATGAGGTAATTTTTAGAGCTAATCTTTATATTTGAACTCCTCTTGATTTTTTAATGACAATTATTAAGATTAAGATGAATTCATTCAAAAAAAGCTAAAAAATGATCGTTCAAGATATTATATCACACATTGAAGAATTATGTCCGCTCGCGTATGCCGAAGATTTTGACAATGTTGGTTTGTTGGTTGGAAACAGCAAACAAGAAGTGTCAGGTGTATTAATTTCCTTAGATACACTTGAAAATGTAGTTGATGAAGCTATTGAAAATAACTGTAATATGATTGTGAGTTTTCATCCAATTATATTTTCAGGCTTAAAAAAGATTACAGGAAAAACCTATGTAGAGCGTGTTGTTTTAAAAGCAATTAAAAACGACATTGCTATTTATGCCATGCACACAGCGCTAGACAATTCGTGGAATGGTGTCAGCGATCGTATGTGTGACGAATTAGGCTTGACCAATAAATCTATTTTAATTCCGCAAAAAGGAACTATTAAAAAATTGGTCACGTTTGTCCCGCAAAAAGATGCAGAAGCTGTTAGGAATGTATTATTTGCCGTTGGCGCAGGAAGCATTGGAAATTACGAACATTGTAGTTTTAATATAAATGGTGTCGGAAGTTTTCAAGGAAATGAAGCTTCAAATCCGGCAGTTGGTAAAAAAGGTGAAACACATTTTGAGGAAGAAGTACAACTTGGAATTACGTTTGCCAAACATTTAGAAGGTAAAATTATAAACACATTACATGCAACGCATCCGTATGAAGAAGTAGCATATGAAATTACAACCCTAGAAAA
The DNA here is from genome assembly GCF_947496985.1 of uncultured Kordia sp. GTDB lineage: Bacteria > Bacteroidota > Bacteroidia > Flavobacteriales > Flavobacteriaceae > Kordia. The sequence goes on along the minus strand of NZ_CANMEZ010000009.1, from coordinate 57,828 downwards.
CACTAATCAGCATATTGGTATGGGAATGATTGGTGAATTTAAAAAACCAATCACGGAAATGCATTTTATGACCTTATTGAAGACAAAAATGAAGGTTCCGGTGGTAAGACACTCTGAATTATCAGGAAAAATGATACAGAAAATAGCTGTTTTAGGTGGAAGTGGAAGTTTTGCTATTGGAAACGCAAAACGTGCTGGTGTTGATGCGTATGTAACGGCAGACTTGAAATACCATGATTTTTACAAGGCTGAAAACACAATTTTATTAGCAGATATTGGGCATTATGAAAGCGAACAGTACACAAAAAATCTTTTATTTGAGTATCTTACGAAAAAAATTCCTAATTTTGCGATCATTTTATCAGCAGAAAATACAAATCCAATCAAGTATTCATAAATATGGCAAAGAAGAAAGAAGTTACGGTTGAAGAAAAATTACGCGCACTTTTTGATTTACAATTAATTGACTCTCGTGTAGACGAGATCAAAAACGTACGAGGAGAGCTTCCTTTAGAAGTAGAAGATTTAGAAGATGAAGTAACTGGATTGAACACTAGACTTGAAAAGTTTCACGGGGATCTTGGTCAAATAGATGAAGATATCAAAAGCAAGAAGAATATTATTGAAGAGGCTAAAACCTTAATCAAGAAATATACCGAGCAACAAAAGAATGTTCGTAACAACAGAGAATACAACGCTTTATCTAAAGAAGTTGAATTCCAAGAGTTAGAAATGCAATTGGCAGAGAAGCACATTAAAGAATTTAAGGTTTCTATTGACCAAAAGAAAATTGTGATTGCACAAACTAAAGAACGTTTAGATCAGAGAGAATCTCATTTAAAGCACAAGAAAGCTGAATTGAATGATATTCTTGAAGAAACGAAAAGAGAAGAAGAATTCCTTTTACAGAAATCTGAAGAGTTCGAAAAATTAATTGAAGACAGATTGTTAGCAGCATACAAACGAATTCGTAGAAACGTTCGTAATGGATTAGCTGTTGTAAAAATTGAAAGAGGTGCTTCTGGAGGTTCTTACTTTACAATTCCACCACAAGTTCAGGTTGAGATTGCTTCAAGAAAAAAGATCATCACAGATGAGCATAGTGGTCGTATTTTAGTAGACCCAGCTTTAGCTGATGAAGAAAAAATAAAAATGGAAAAGCTTTTTGCTAAGTTTTAATTCCAACAAAATATATGTATAAAAAACCTCGCAACTTAGCGAGGTTTTTTTGTGGCTTTTAATTCGTATATCAACGGATAGAGTTTATCCTTTGTTTCATATAGGCCTTCTGCATTTTTTACCAAATTTGGCAATACATCATAGGGCGCAGCATCGTGTTCGTTTAAAAATTCAATCGTAAGTCCTGTTTCAATTAAGGCATTTATAACATCTGCCATTCCATGATTCCAAGCATACTCTTTACTAATCATTTTGGTTTCTCCATCTTCTGCATACGTACCTTCATACTCTTCATAAATTACTTCTTCTTGACTGTATGCATATCTTAAAACTGGAGGTGTTTGCAAATAATCAAACATCCAAACAATAGGATGAAATTCTACCATATAAAACGTTCCTCCTTCTTTTAATCGGGAAGCTATAATCGTAGCCCACTTTTTCAAATCATCCAACCAGCCTATAACGCCATAACTTGTATATACAATATCAAATGTATCTGTTACATGCTCATTTACATCAAAAACATTGCAACAATGAAATTGTGCATCTAGGTTTAATTCTGTATTCAATGATTTTGCTAGCTTAATGGCTTCATCAGACAAATCAATTCCAGTTGCCTTTACTCCCATTCGTGCCCAACTCAAGGTATCTTGTCCAAAATGACATTGTAAATGTAATAATGATTTACCTGCAACATTAGACAAACTGTTGAGTTCATATTTCATTAAGGAAGACTTTCCTTTTTTAAAAGATTCCATGTCATACATGTCACTTTTTGCATGGATAGCTACCTTCTTATTCCATGTCTCTTTGTTAGTTCTAAAATAATTATCGCTCATTTTGTCGATTTTTTACGCCTTTTATCGTATAATTGTTATTGGTTTAGTTTCTTTATCACAATTGTAAGGAAAATAAATTAAATCGCACCCGAATAAATCTTACTTAATATATAAATGACTATGAAAAAAACTACTTTGCCCCTTTTCAAAGGTATTTTTGCACTTTTTTTATTGATGAGCATGACAAGCTTTGCTCAGAATGTAGATGTTATCCTTACGGTCGATTGGCCACAATGGTCCACCGAAAACAGAGTTGAATTCTACGATCCTAATGACATGTTATTGGTAACAATTGACAATGGGTTTGATGGAAGTGGTAGTGCTGTAAATCCTTATAATGAAACGACAACTGCGGTAAGTTACCCTGTAAATAGTAGTACAACTGCTGGGTATTACGTAATTGTATATGATACTTATGGCGATGGTTGGAATGCTGGAGGAAGTCTTACTATTACTGCTGACGGAGATACAGCTTTAAGCTTTAATGGTAGTTTTGATACCTCTGCTACAAATTCTCAAATATCACAAACTATTTACTTTGCGATCGAAGAGGCTGCGCCACCGCCACCGCCTTTCCCTGGAGTTTCTCAGTTTGATACAAGCGGAAATGAATACATCGAATACATCCCTGGAAATATGCCTATTATTATTTCTGCACCACACGGAGGTGTAAAACAATCTGGACAAAATATTGGTGGAACTTTTTACCCTGATAATGATAGTGCTTTACCAGACAGAAATTGTGGAACGAATGAGAGAGACGATAATACAGAAATTTTAGTTCGTGAAATTCAACAATCTGTATTCGATCAAACTGGTTGTTACCCGTACATTATTATCAATAACTTACACAGGAGTAAATTAGATCCAAATAGAGAACAAAACGAAGCTACTTGTGGTGATGCAGATGCTTTATTTTACTGGAATGCTTTCCATAACTTTATTGATGCAGCAAGTACTGATGTAATGAGTAAATGGGGAAAAGGATTATATATTGACTTACACGGACAAAGCCATACTGTTCCTAGGATTGAAGCAGGTTACAATATTTCTGCTTCCGATTTAAATAATACAAGCACAAATCACCTAAATTCAGTTTCAAACTCTACAATTACAAATTTAGTAAGCAACAATTTAGGCGGATTGACACAAGAAGAATTGGTTCGTGGACCAAATAGCTTAGGTGGAATTTTTAAAGATACAGGTGGTGCTTTTTACAACGCACAAGGATATTCTGGTTGTAGTGTAACTTCTGGCTACCGTACCATTCCAAGTGATTTTGACCAAGGTAGCTCTAATGCTTGTGATGATACGCGTCCATTTACCAATGCATATTTTGATGGAGATTTCTACAACAACAGACGTCACGGATCTGGACCAACAGCAAGTGATGGACTTGGTGGTGGCGGAACCATTGATGGAATTATGACGGAAGTAAATAGACGTGTCCGCGATTTAGGAACCTATAACGGAAACTTTTTTGATAGTCGCCCACAAACCTTAGTTCCTTTTGCAGATGATTATGCAACGGTGATTAAAAACTATATTGATATCCACTATAATGATTTTGCAAACTTTATGTTTGCTTCTAATATGTATGATCTAGCTGATCCTAATCCTACTCCAACACGAACAACAGGAGTAACTGGAGTATTTACAGTAGACCCAGCAGGATTAGTAATTAACCCTACTACAGGAGAAATTGACTTAACTATGTCTTCAGACGGAGTATATACTATTACACATACAGTGGGTGATTGTAATTTATACCAGGCATCAACAGTTATAACAATTACAAATACATTAAGCACTCCTGATGTGGAAGATACTACATTTGCTATGTATCCAAATCCAACTACTGGAAAATTACAAATAGAGTCAAGACAAGTACTTTCACAAGTAATTGTATACAACTTAGTTGGTCAGCAAGTAAAAGCATTTACAATGCAAGCTGATCAAAAGTCAATTGATATTAGTGAATTAAAAACAGGAAGTTATTTTGTAAACGTACAAAGTACTACCGGAAACACATATACGAAACTTATTGTGAAGAAGTAATTCGGATCAAAGTAATAGTTCTAAATCTTGAAAAAGCCTCACAATTGTGAGGCTTTTTTGATTTTACATAAACTCACTTTTAACAACTCAGTTAAAAAAATTACAGCTACAATCTACTATAAAGTATAGTTTTTCAATACTACTTTAGTTCCAATGATTCACGGAATCGTCATGTATGTTACTATTTCCCTCAACGCTTTCTTAGTAGTTTTACATTGTTCTTGTTTAGATATATAAACACTTCCACAAGTATATTATCTAAGAAATTAGTTGGTTGTTATTAAAAGTAAAAGTCTTACTAAAAAAGACATCGAATAAACTTAGTGTGAAGAAATCGTTGGGAACAAATAGTTAGTTGAATTTAAAAAGCCTCGCTGGTTACGAGGCTTTTTCCTTTTTTGATTAATGAACGCCGCTCATCAACTTTTTAATAAAAGGTGATATCATGATGACAATAAGTCCAATAAACGCTGTTAAAACTCCAAAAACAGCATATACAGACACATATTGATATAGTTGTTCAAATGCTACTTGATTTGGGCCAGAGAAATCTGCCGTTAATCCTGTAATGACTTCTGTGATGCTTCCGAAAATTCCGCTTGCAAACATGTTTTCTTCATCTGAAACTGTTGTCAACTTTGCTATTTTACCTGCAAAAAAATGTCCGTAGAAGGAAGCCGAAAAGAAAACACCCATAATAAATGCCAAGTATTTTTTTGGAGAGAGTTCTGTCATTTTTGACAAACCAATTGGAGAAATGCACAACTCTCCTACTGTTAGTATAAAGTACCCAACAAATAGATACCACATTGGCGTTTTGGCAAAAGCATCCACTCCATTAGCTGACATTGCAAAAACTATAAACCCAAGTCCTAATAAAAACAATCCTAAACCTGCTTTAATGGCTGAGTTTGGGTTTTTATTCTTCTTAATTAGAACTGTCCATAACCATGAAAATGGAATTGCTAATAGAATGATAAATCCTGAGTTGATACTATTAGTTTGTGCCGCATTCAATCCAACAAGATTGATGTTTCTATCAGCAAAAAGTGTGAGTGAACTTCCTGCCTGTTCAAAAATTGCCCAGAATAAAGACATCAAAATAGTAAAATATGCAGTAACTAACAATCGCTTTCGCGCGATGGCTCCAACGGAACGGTATATATAAATCATCATCGCTGTAATAGCAATTGTGGCAATCCAAACGATGTAATGTTCATATTGATTATACTTTACGATTATTGCAAATACAGGAACTGCCAAAAATGCTCCAATAGTAACCAATTGTCCTTTGTTCAACCCTAACCACTTTGTATCATATACTTCCTGACTTGGAACTTTCCCTTTATTTTGAAATACTTCTTTGTTCGTTCCTCTATAGAAATAAAATAATCCTGCTAACATTCCTAAGCCTGCTAACATAAATCCATAATGCCAACCGTATACTTCTGCAAACCAAGCACATAATAACGGTGCTATTGCACCACCAATGTTGATTCCCATGTAAAATATGGTAAAACCAGAATCGCGTCGCTTGTCCTCTTCTTTATACAATGCGCCTACAAACGTGGAAATATTTGGCTTAAAAAAACCGTTTCCAACAATGATTAATGCTAATGATCCATAGAAAAAGATTGGCAATTCTATAGTTAAGAAAAAGTGTCCCAATGCCATCATAATCCCGCCAAGGAAAATTGCTTTTCGATAGCCAATATAATGGTCTGCAATAATTCCTCCTAAAACGGGCGTTACATATACTAATGACATGTATGCGGCAAAAATTCCGATAGACATATCATCACTAAATAACAATTGTTTGGTCATATAGAGAATCAATAAAGCTTTCATTCCGTAAAACGAAAAACGTTCCCAGAGTTCAGCAAAAAACAAATAAAATAGTCCTTTAGGATGTCCGAATCGTGTATCGGAAGCGGTAGCAGGTGTCATATGTATTGTATTAAAATTTAATAGAATACAAATATGATTTTACCTTATTTCAATAGAAAGTTGTGTAGTAAAGTATAGCAAAAAATAACAAGTTGTGCAGATTTGTATTTGAAACACAATTAATTACAAACAGACTTATATTCATCATTTTCAATACTTTGCACAAATTCATGCAGCAAACCTTCGTCAATAGTAATATTTTCAGGAATCATACGCAAACGGTATTTTCCTTCTCCTAAAAATGTAAACAAATCTCTACGTTGCAGTTGTTGCTCTGTATCAAGTTGTAAAATTTCATTGATATTTTCAATGATTCGGGTAAGATAGGTTTGATTTTTTATTTCACCTGCCGAACTCACCAATATACTTTGTAAATCACCTTTTCCATTTGCGCGACGAATGGCAAATTTTAGTAAGTTTTTGTATTGTGTTGTTTTTGAACCGAAATCAACTTGTATATTGTTGATGTTTTTTGACGGAATACTTAATTGAATCAATGACCAATCTAAAAACTTGATGCGCATTTCGTTTGGACGTGGTGTATTTGCTAATTGAATTACCCAACTTGTTGCCAGTACTAAGAATAAAGAAATTAAGGATGTTTTTGCAATAATCTTAATTAAGTAAGTAGTAAACTCATCATTTAAACTTAAAAATATTTCAGGCAATTGTGATGCAAAAATCAAAATCATAATAATAACTGAAATCGTTGCAACAATTTTTAAACCACGATGTAGAAAAGTTTTGTAAAAAGAAATCAACAATAGAAAACACAAAAAACCTGATAAAATTAAATCGGGAATTGCATTGAGTTTAATGTTATAATAAATATTATCATTTCCAAAAATGCTCGACATAAGCAAAGTTACCGAAGTAACAGCAATGATGATTCCGATAATTATTTTTACATTTTTTGTATTGTTATAAATGAATTTTGGTGCATAATAGAAATAAAACAATGCCAACAATAGGAATAGATTATTTATGATAGATAATAAGTTGACACCTATTTGATAGATAATTGTATCTGAGAATTCAAACCGTTGTGAAACATATGCCCAAATTCCTGAACAAACCCACACAAACATAGCCAAACTTAAGTATAACAATCCACTATCGACACGTTTTTGTGATTCATCTTCTTCTAAAATTTGACGAAAACGTTTCCGAATATTCGAATAGATTGCCAATAGCAAAATAGCTCCAATAAAGGAAATGAAAATATGTGCTAGGTTATGAAATTGTGCTACATCCGTCATATAGTGATGTAAGATATTATATAATAATGAAAGTAACACATTTTCAAATTTAAAAATTATGTATCATTTGTTCTGTCATTTTTTCTTAACCCAACACATAAAGAGTAACTTAAAATGATAGCGGTCATTTGGTATACAACATCATAATTAATTTGAAAGAGTATATAACATAAAATAGCTACTACTAAACCTACAATAACACCTATTATTCCAGCATACAATATGCTAATAAAATTTTGAGTTCGTTTTACACCATATAGCATATAAAATAAACTACTCAATATAATAACAGATACGATTCGGGTTAGGTGCCCATCTCCTTTTATAGCACGAAAAGTTGGATTATAATTTTTAATTTGATGATCCAAATAAATAACCGTAAGGATCGTTGCAAGTAAGAATAATACCATACTTACCTTTTTTATCAAACTCATGAATTACTTTTTTCACGTTTTACTATTAAAAAATCACACAAATTAAGAATTATACAATGACTGAATCAAGCTCAGCATAACACAGTTATGATAAATTTTAAAATCACTCACCTAAAACCTTACGAACTAAATCTTTCTTAGCTGCTTCATCTTCACCAAATAACCAACGAAGTACATTATCTTCCCAAATATCATCATACTGGTTTTGGTTTATAATATCACGGTCCATTGCCAAATCGAGTAATTTTCCTGGATACGATGATTGTGCATCGCTTTCCATCTCTCCCAACGGATACGGATCATCTAACCCCATGAGGATTTGTTTACTTCCTTGACGTTCTACCATCAATTTAAACGAATCAGTATCATGAACCAACGTATCAAAGTAAATATTTGGATGTCCAACAGCTTTTCGCGGATGTACTTTTCCTTCAAACAAATCTGGTCTTCCATCAAACCCTTGAATACGTCTTCCTAAATTCATTTGCGCCAATTGTCCACCATGTGCAAAACACGTTCGAATGTCTGGAAAACGTTCTTGCATTCCATTCAACGTATAAAAATGATACGCATCTCCACATTGTGCCAACATCCAAATTAAGTGAAAGCGCCAATTTACATTTTGTAATTTGATCATTTTGTCGCCATCATACGGATGTATTTCAATAGCGAGTTTGTATTTATTTGCCAATTCAAAAATCGGATCATTTTCTTCATCAAACACAGAACGCCATTGTCCTATGGAGTCCATAAAGTGTGTTGGCAAACATAATACACGTAACCCTAATTCTTCCACACAACGTTCAATTTCCCATAACGCACCATGTATAAAACCTGGATGCACTACAAATCCACACGTAAACTTTGACGGATGATCTCGTTGCACTTCTGCATTAAAATCATTTTGAAAACGCAATGCATGTTTCATCGCTTCCAAGCGTAAACCATTTCCATATAATTGCGAAAGATTTAAAATGACTGCATGGTCAATTTTATTCTTTTCCATCCAATCTAACTTTTCATTTAAGAAAAAGCTAGAATCCGTTACAGGCCGTTTCCAATCGTCTTGCAACATATATTTACGTTCATCATCTACCCAAAAAATCTTTTTATCCTTCATAAATTGAGGAATTTGTTCTGGGTAAGGTAACAAATGTGAATGTCCGTTAATACGCAGTTTTCGTTTCAAGGTTGTGTTGTTTTTGGGCGTGACTAAAAATTCATTTCGACTCTGGTCAATAAACTTTTCTGTTACTTCTTATTATCGGTATCATATTGACACCTAACAGTTGACTTCTGAGAAACGTCGAAGAACTATCGCTCACGCATAATTAATCCTATAAAAGTACTATTTCTTCTCATATGGTGTATTGAATTTATGTTTTAAAATTTTAAAATTTTTGAGAAATATAGTTTTTTGGTAAAAATCATTAATCATCCGTAGATGTATGAGAGTTGTAAAAGAGAATGTTTTCCGCTATAACGGGATTAATTAAACTAAAAAACCAGCCTTCATCACTTTATAAAAAGTAGAAAGACTGGTTTTAAATATGCTGATTTTGGGCTAAAAACTAGCTCAGGTGAACTTCTGATTTTTTACGTGTACTTTTTAAAGCAATCGTATTGTTGAATTTGTTTTGATATGTAAAAACTGTTTCGCGTCCTTGTTGTTGTTTTACAACTTTTACAGGAAATGCAAATGAAGCTGCATCTAAGTCAAGCTCATGCGATTCCGCATTTAGACTAAAATTATCAATCAACCCACTGAATTCTTTGGTTAGTTTTTCATTTAGAATGTAAAACTTACTAGTACTATTGTTTTTTACAATAAGTGCTAATTCTTTACTTTCAAAACCTAATAATGGTTGTTTGTGTAATGGAATAGCATAACATGAATTACTCAGTTTTACAACTTCAGTAGTATTATATGCATATCCTGATTCATTTAATGCAGCTACTAAGCGCTGATGTGTTTTGGCTACTCCACTAGATAAATTTGAAATAGAAACATGATTTACGCTATCAAGTAAGCGTTCAAATCCTTTTCCGATATTCGTTAAGGAGACACCATTATTACTGGCTAGGGCTGAAGTTGGGAACATTGAGAGCGCACCTGCTCCCATTACACTGGATACAATAAAGTTTCTTCTATTCATTATGGTTAGTTATTAGTTTGCAGTACTTTAAGCACTACACAGATTGTTTATTTGCTTCTCAATTTAATAATTTTTTAACACTTTTAAGAAGTAATCGTTGAAAAATGTTAAAGTCGCGTAGTTTTACTTTCTGATTTGTAGGATTTTTACTTTCTCTTTTGTCACATCGAGCATTATTGAGATCAAAATATGTTTTTGTCAGTTCGAGCGCAGTCGAGAACCAATTAAACTAGAAGGCATTTCGACTGCGCTCAATATGACATTTTGGTTTGAATTTTACAACGACTTTGTTCGTCCGCCATCTACAGGAACATTAATTCCGTTGATATAAGAAGCTGCTTCACTCGATAAGAAAGCAATTGCATTTGCTATTTCTTCAGGTTGAGCAAAACGTTTTGCAGGCACATTATTTTTCATTGCGGTACTCACCTCATCTACTGATTTACCTGTTTTTGCGGCTTTGTTTTTTATGATTTCTGTTAAACGTTCCGTAGCCGTTGCGCCTGGTAACACATTGTTTACAGTAATTCCAAATTTACCTAACTCATTTGCCAATGTTTTTGACCAATTTGCAACCGCTCCACGAATGGTGTTGGAAACTCCTAAACCATCTAACGGTTGTTTTACAGAAGTAGATATGACATTGATAATTCGACCGTAACTTGCTTCTTTCATTCCTGCAACGACACTTTGTGCTAAAATGTGATTGCATTTTAAATGTTGTGTAAATGCACGTTCAAATTCTTCAATTTTTGCACTAAAAACAGGTCCGCCAGCAGGTCCACCAGTATTATTTATTAAAATATGAAAAGCATGGTTTTCTGAAATAAACGCTGTGATTTTTTCTCCTAATGCTTCCGGATTTTGAAAGTCAGCTACTATATATGTATGCTTTTGTCCTTGAGAAGTATCTAATTCTGAAAGTACGTTTTGTAGCTTTTCTTCATTTCTGGCTGCCAAAGTTATATTGGCGCCAAGCGTTGCTAATTGTTTTGCTGCAGCTTTTCCAATTCCTTGTGTACTACCGCAAACAAGAGCGTTTTTATGTTGTAAGTTTAGATTCATTCTTTTAGTATTGAGATATTAGTAGTGCGTATTGAGATGATCTCGCTAGCTCTATGTGACACGTTTATAATTTTGAATCACGAATATTTTATGCATATGTTTTTTGGTTCTGTAAAGAAACGTAAGGCTTCCATTCCACCTTCACGTCCTACTCCAGAGTTTTTCATTCCGCCGAAAGGTGTACGCAAATCACGCATGAGCCATGTATTTACCCAAACAATTCCTGCTTCTAACTGTTTAGACATTCGCATGGTACGATTAAGATTGTTTGTCCATAATGTTGAAGATAATCCATAACGAACTCCATTTGCCATTGCCAACACTTCTTTTTCCGTATCAAACGGCATGATTGTTACTATAGGTCCAAATATTTCTTCTTGGTTTACACGACATTGATCCGTTGGTACTTCTATGACTGTTGGCGCTAAGTAATAGCCATTTTCGGAACCTTCTACAACAACATCATTTCCTCCACATAAAACAGTACCACCTTCGTCTTTTGCTATTTGTATGTATGATTTTACTTTTTCTAAATGTGGTTTGGAAACCAATGCTCCAACCTTTGTTGTTTCATCAAATGGATTTCCAACTTTGAGTTGTTTCACACGTGCAACAAAGTCTGTTTTGAATTTATCATAGATACTTCTTTCTACAAATATTCGCGATCCGCACAAACAGATTTGCCCTTGATTTGCAAATGATGATCGCACCGTCACTTTCAACATTTCATCATAATCACAATCAGTAAAAATAATGTTTGGATTTTTCCCTCCTAGTTCTAGCGAAAGCTTTTTAAACATCGGCGCTGCCGTTCTGGCAATATGCGCACCTGTAGCTGTTCCGCCTGTAAAAGAGATCGCTTTTATATTTGGATGTTCCGTAATGGCTTGTCCTGTAGTGTGTCCTAAACCGTGAACAATGTTTAAGACACCTTTTGGCAAACCAGCTTTTGTACAAATTTCACCTAATAGATAGGCTGTCATTGGTGTCACTTCACTTGGTTTTGCTACAACTGTATTTCCTGTTGCTAAGGCTGGTGCAATTTTCCAAGTAAAGAGATATAATGGTAAGTTCCACGGTGAAATACAACCGACAACTCCAATGGATTGTCGCAAGGTAAAATTCACTGCATTGAATCCAATGCTTTCATGTGCTTCACTTGAAAACTGTGTAATGGCTTGTGAAAAGAATCTAAAGTTACTCGTAGCTCTAGGAATGTCAATTCGTGTTGCTAAGCTTAACGGTTTTCCATTGTCTAAAGATTCTGCATGCGCTAGGTCAGCTAAGTTTTCTTCTATGAGTGTGGCAATATTATTTAGGATACGACTTCGTTCATCCAAGGTAGTTGTTGACCAACTTGGATAAGCAGCATTTGCCGCTTGATAGGCAGCTTCTACATCTTCCGCGGACGAGTTTGGAATCTGTCCATACACTTCTCCATTAGAAGGATTGTAATTGTCAATCCATGCGTTGCTTTTTGGTGCAACATAACTTCCGTTAATATAGTTTAGAATCTTTTTCATTGTTATAGTGCTTCTGCAAACTCTATTAATAATATATTTTCTTTTAAAAGGCTTTCTTTTAAGGTTTTTATAAATGCATTGTATTTATCAGATTGTATAATGTCAATAGCTATGAAACGTTTCCAATGTTCCATAATTTTTGGAGCAATTACATTTTTCTTTTTTGACAATTCTTGATTTTCATCCCAAGTCAATAATATGTATTTTACATTTTCATAAACATTTACATCTTCAATAATACTATACTTCGCCTTATGAGATTTTATCAATTTATAGTTTTCTTCAGATAGTTCTTTTATACGTTCTCCTACCGTAAAACTTAAGGTTTCAGTAACCCACATACGCTCTATCTCATCAAGTTGAACTTTCTGTGTTGTTCCTTTTAAAGCAAAATCAATATTATCTCTACCTGCATTTACAGTAATTACATGTGGATACATTGTAATTTCTCCATTCGCATGTTCTTTCAAGAGCTCAATCATATTACTATCGTCAAGTTTATTGTAGCTGTATTTATATACATAACCAATATATTCTTGACCATTTTCCAATTTGATATTCAAATGAAAACGATATGCGTATCCCGCATCTAGAGCAAATCCTTTGAGACAAAATAGAAAACAACAAATGAGAAGAATCTTTTTCATCCTAGAGTATTATTGTTTTTTATACGCTACCACTTTAATTTCAACTACTAAATCTGGATGTGGTAATTGATGTACAGCAACCGTTGTGCGTGTTGGCCCTGTTGCTTTATCGAAAAATTCTCCATAGGCTTTATTGTATCCTGCAAAGTCATTCATATTAACTAAAAACGAAGTGACATCGACTACATCTGCCAAACTTGCCCCTACACTTTGTAAATTTTTATCAATATTTTTTAAGACTTCTCTTGTTTGCGTACCAATGTTTAGGTGTTTCGTTCCCATTTCGTCAATAATATCGACACCTGCAATGCTGTTATCTGGCCGTCTTGAACTCGTTCCTGATACATATATAAAATCACCTACACGTTTTGTGTGCGGATAAGCGCCTCTTGGAGTTACTTTTTTTTCTTCCATATTCTTTATTGTTGCTTTTATCACATCGAGTGCAGTAGATATGTTATTTATTACTAATTGTTCTCGACTGCGCTCGAACTGACAGTTTACTATTATTTATTATATTTTGAGTGTGTAGCATTTCTACACTCTGATAAAATTTGAAGCATATCGAAATCGTTTTTTGCTAATGCCAACTTTTTCTTTTTACTCCAATTTTTAATTTCCTTTTCAAAATATATTGCTTGTTCTACATCATTAAAATCTTGATAGAATATTAATTCTAAAGGTTTTCTTTTATAGGTAAAACATTATTTATTTATTCCTTTTTTGTGTTCTATTATTCTTCTTTCTAAATTATTTGTCATTCCAACATACAACAATCCGTCTTTACATTTTAAGATATAAACATAATATGTTTTCATGATTATTTTTTCTAATAAAACTTTATTTTTTTTTGTCACATCGAGCGCAGTCGAGATGCTATTTTATTACTAATTGTTCTCGACTGCGCTCGAACTGACAATTAAGTAATTTACAATTCATCTATTCCATCGCTTCCGCTAGATTTAACAATTTATAAATCGTTTTCCAATTTCTTGTCGTTGCCTGCGTTTTAAGTTTGCGCTCAAAAAGATTGTTTGTAAGCTTGCTACGTCCGAAACCATTTGGACAATAGAGATATACTTCCGAATTGAGAATTTCAAAACGATCGTCTTTGCTATCAATCTCAATTATTTTTTCTTCTGGTTTGTTTGCTAAAAACGTAATTGCTTGTTTTGAAATATCTTCTTCTGTAAATGGATTGTTTGCTATCGCCGTTTTCCATTGCGCAATGGTTTTGACCAATACAGGCACATCATAATCGTATTGTTTTTTGATTGCTTCTGCTATTTGACTACCTAATTTTCCTTGGTTTTTTTCTTCAGATTTAAAAACGGCATTTCCGCTTTGAATATACGTCTGAACTTCTTCGAAATCTAAATTAGAGAGTAACATTCGAAGTTCTGCCATTGGCAGTTTTTTACTTCCTGAAACGTTGATTCCACGTAAGATGGCAATGTAAATCATGTTGGTTGGTTGTGTGCGTTTCAAAGATACATTTTTTGTATGAATTGTTTCTAATAGTTATTGCTTGATCATTCCTTGTTGTTGGTCTGTTATCCTTTTTCGTAATTCAACAGAAGCTTATTGCAGGGCTGTGAGATACTCCTGAAGTTTCCCGAAAGCTTGTCGCAGGGTTGCAAGACGCTTCTGAAGTTTCCCGAAAGCTTGTCGCAGAGCTGTAAGACGCTTCTGAAGTTTCCCGGAAGCTTGTCGCAGAGCTGCAAGACGCTTCTGAAGTTTCCCGAAAGCTTGTCGCAGAGTTGCAGGAAGGTTTCGGGTATGTTTTTATTACACATTTCTTCAACTATGCTCAGTATGCAGTAATGAAACACTTAAAAGTGATCGCTTTTTATGAATTTTTCAGAATAGCGTTTTTGAATTGCTTTTTCAAAAGCTCAAAATTTCATAATCAATAGTTACATTCTTAATACGTAGTTAAAATAAAATAGCTTTCGTTTTTTTTAACAACTTCATAAAGACCGACATTAACTGATTCTATGGAAAATAAAGACCCTGTGTTAGAAAAAGCGGTAAAATATTTCAATAAAAACTAAACACAATTATAAATATCATCAAAGAATTGAATATCTTTCAATCAACATTAAAACCATACCTATGAAAAGTATTATTACGATCCTATCTGTCTTATTTCTTACTTGTAATCTTCATGCACAAAAAGTGGGCAAACATGTAAAAACAGATAGTCACAACCTACGTTGGTATTTAGATTATCAAAAGGCAAAAAAGGTTAGTGAAGAATTAAAGAAACCAATGCTGTTATTTTTTACTGGTTCCGATTGGTGTGGCGCTTGTAAATTATTAGAACAAAAATATTTTTCTAAAAATACCTTTATTAAAATAGCCCAAGAATATGTTCTTGTAGAGCTCGATTTCCCTTCAAAGAAAGAACTTGTAAGAGCAGATTATATTGAAGATTACATGTCACTACGTAAAAAATATAATGCAAAAGCCTTCCCTACTACAATACTTTTAGATTTTAAAGGAAATGTAATTGGACGTGCTACAGGGTATAGAGGAAAAGAAACCAAGAGGATTTACACAAATTTATTGAAAGCTGCTTTGGATGCTATTTTGTAAACTTAGACTATATTTAAAAGTCGTTAACATCATTTTTAAAAATTATGGAAAAGCTATTAATATTTGATTTAGACGACACGTTATTTGAAACTAAATCTATAAGTAAAAAATCTGTCAAACCTATCTTTGATGCGTTTGAGCCTTTGTTGATCAATAAGTTTGGAACAGTATTGACTTCTCAAATTGTTCCTGAATTATGGAAATATCCTTTTGACGTTGTAGCTGATAAATACAATTTTGACGCGCATCAGAATGCAGAATTTGCACGTTTGATAAACACTCATGAATATGACCTTAACATTCATCCTTTTGAAGATTTTAACGTGATTACAAGTTTACCATATGAAAAAATACTTGTCACTACAGGGTTTTCAAAATTGCAACATGCTAAAATTCATTCTTTAGGAATAAAAGAACAGTTTCACGAAATTTATATTGATGACATTCTGAGTCCTGAGCGAATATATAAGAAAGGGATATTTCAACGTATTCTTATGAAGAGAAAGAGGAATTCCAAGCTTGTATATATAATTGGCGACAATCCAAATTCGGAATTGAAAGCGGGTTTTGAGCTTGGCTTACAAACAATACAAGTGTCTAAGTTTGGACAAGAAAAATCAAGATATGCGCATTATTGCATTTCCAATTTCAATGATTTGCTTGCTATTTTGAAGTAGTGCATCTGTGTAATTATGTAGCTAATATATTCTCAAGTCTCTGTGTCTACATTGTATATATCTAATCTTTGTTTTACTTTTATCAAACACATTAAAAGATCCTTAAAACACTTATCTATCACATTGCTTTTCTTTTACCAAACACTATAGTCTAATATCATAATGCGCCAAAATTTAGAAAATAAATTAATAGAGATTATCGAACATGATAAGTGGATGACTACTGTTTTAAAAATAGTCCGAAATTTAAACTTAAATGATTGTTGGATTGGAGCTGGCTTTGTCAGAAATAAGGTTTGGGATGAAAAACATGGAAAAGACAGATCTGAACTTAATGATATTGACATCATATATTATGATAAATTATGTGCTACTAAAGAATATGATTTACAAATAGAGAAGAAACTAAGAAGCATTGATAAGAATCTAAATTGGTCTGTAAAAAATCAATCTAGAATGCATGTTAGAAATGGACATAAACAATATACTGATTGCTTTGAAGCTATTTCTTTTTGGCCCGAAACTGCAACTTCAATAGCTGTAAGGTTGAATCATAAAAACCAAGTTGAGTATATTGCTCCTTATGGTTTGGAAGATTTATTTAGCCTTTTAGTAAAACCAACATCTAAATTTGATTTGACTATTTATAATAGTAGAATTGAAAAGAAAAAATGGAAAGAAAAGTGGAATAAGTTGGAAATAAAAACTGACTATAGTAACCCCAATTCATAATGCCATTTTTGTTGTTTAAAGAAAATCATTTCTTTCATACGTTTATATTAAAAATCGAAAAAAATCAAAATGAAAAAAGTATCTATTTACATGCTACTTCTATGTGTTGCTACTTTATTTTTTAACTGTCAGAGAGAAATAGAGTTTAAAAAAGTTACTCATGATCGAAACATTAATGTTTTTGAAAATATAGCTAAAAACCTTTCACCAAATAAGAAGTATGATTATTGGGCATTTATAGAATCTAGAGATTTTGGTGATCATAAAAAAGAAGTAGAGGTTTTATTTGAAAAAGGTGATTTTGAGAAGAGAAAATTAATTGACTTGAGTTACAACCGTGAAGGATTTTATGTTGCAGGTCATCACTCAACTTACTCTTTTTATATTTTAGCAACAGGAAAAAATAAAGTACATGAAATACGTGACTTAGAAAGTTTAATTAGTTTTCTTGACAAGATTGACACAGAAGACGAAGCGTTGCTTATTGCAATATTAAACGGTTTTTCTATTGATAGTTGCAATAAAGAAGGTGGTTCTTACAGAAAAAATAAAGATAAATATGAGTTACTATTATTCAAGAGTTCAATACTAAAAGAACGTCGTCAATATTTAGTAACTGTCAAAGACAATGCGAAATGGGATTCAATACCTAAATATGTATATTGTCAAGGATATGAAAAATGTGATTGTAATCCATAAAAATGCTTTACAAAACAACAGATGTCATACCTAACAAACTCAATAATAATGGACGAGACAGATAAAACAAAAGAGTTAGTTACTTATAATTTATGGGCTAATAAACGACTATTAACTTGGTTGAAAGCTAATGAAAATGACTTACTCACAAAAGAATGTCTATCAAGTTTTACGAGTATTATAGATACCGTAAACCACATTTTAGATGGTCAAATTTTTTATTATTATATCTTAAAACAACAACCAATTGAAAGAGCATGGGGAATTACTACTGAAGAAATTCTCAAAGGATTTATTGAACAATCTGAAATGTTTTTAGACTATGTAAACAGTCACAAATCACTAAATGAACTTCGATCTTTGAAAACAAAAACACTGGAAGGCAACTTTACGCAATTCGAATTAATACAACATTGCATAAATCATAGTACTTTTCATCGAGGACAAATTATTACCATGGGACATCAGTTAGGATTTTCAAAAGCGCCTTCAACTGATATGCTATTCTTTTTTATCAAACGAAATAAAACAAGAAAATAAATACGTTTTAATTATAATGATAGCTAACTATTGATCATAATTTGAATGAAAGAACCATTAATCAAATTAATTTCGAAATACGTAAAATTAACTTCGAAAGAAGAGGATTTAGTAAAAACATTTTGGAATGAAAAAGTACTAGAAAAAGGAGATTATCTGTTAAGAAATGGAGAGACTTGCAAAACTGATAACTTCATAATTAGTGGAACATTAAAGGCTTTTTATATAAACGCTAAAACAGGAAAAGAGGAAATCTTATTTTTTGCGATTGAGAATTGGTGGGCTACAGATATTGAGAGTTTTCAAAAACAAGAACCTTCAATTTACAATATCCAAGCAATTCATAAAACCGAGTTATTACAAATTGGTTACGATTCTTTTAAGGAAATGTTAAGGGAAATTCCAAAACTTGAACGCTTTTTTAGAATCATCTTGGAAAACTATCTCGGTAGCGTCCAAAAAAGAATAATCCTAAACAATGTACTTGATGCACAGAAACGTTATTTAGATTTTATAGAGAATTATCCAAAAATAGCTGCAAAGGTTCCAAACTACTTAATTGCATCTTATTTAGGAATTACTCCCGAATTTTTGAGTAGAATCCGAAAAAAATTAGAGCTATCTTAAACTAGTTCAATCATTTTCAATTTTCCAATTCAGAACTTTGTTTCATAATTTAAAATTAAAAAAATGAACAAGGTACTTATCATCAATGCAAGTGTAAGAAACGAAAAATCTCATAGTCGAAAATTAACCCATTTTTTTGTAGAAAACTGGAAAAAGAAAAACCCAGAAGACATTTTTTCATATAGAGAAGTTGGACTAAAAGAAGTTCCAGCAATAAACGAAAAATGGATTGCAAGTGCTTTCATACCAACAAAAGACAGAACAGAAGAAAATCAAACAGGTGTTGAGTTTAGTGACCAACTAATCAAAGAATTTAAGGAACATACTATCTATGTCATAGGCACTCCAATGTATAACTGGTCAATTCCGAGTGGTCTAAAATCATATATCGATCAACTTATGAGAATTAACGAAACTTGGAAATTTCGTTCGGGTAAACCAGATGGAGATTACGTAGGACTTCTCAAAGACAAAAAAATGTTCATCTTGTCAAGTAGAGGTGATACAGGATATGGCGAAAATGAAAAAAACGAACATATGAATTTTCAAACAACCTACTTGAAGTTTATATTTGGAATAATGGGCATAAAAGATATTTCAATCATCTCATTAGACAATGAAGAATTTGGAGGAGAAATATTTGAGAACTCTAAAAGAAAAATTTATCAAAAATTAGAACAGATTTAAAATCTGTTGCAATAAAGTGTAAACATAATAGTGATTTAGGTGTAAACTTGAATCACTATTTTGCTAAACAAACGTATCTTACAGACTGCAACGCAAGTCTTAGAATCCACTATTGAGTTTATACAAAACAAAATACTCATTCAGCAAGTTTCGGGTTTTACAGTCGTAAAATCAATTCTATTTTTGCTATTGTAAAATTTAACCTTTAATGAACGCGCAAGAATACATAAATTACACTCGAATAGCAGAAGCTATTACATATATACAACAGCATTACACAGAACAACCTACACTTGAAGAAATTGCAAAAAAAGTACATTTGAGTCCTTTTCATTTTCAAAAAATGTTTACTGATTGGGCAGGTGTTAGTCCAAAAAAATTCTTGCAATTTATAAGCGTACAACATGCAAAGTCTATTCTAAGTAATTCACAGACTACTTTATTTGAAACCGCACACAAAACAGGACTTTCTGGCACAGGCAGATTACATGACTTGTTTGTAAAAATTGAAGGAATGACTCCTGGAGAATACAAAAACAAAGGAGAAAACTTGACCATAAATTATAGTTTCTCAGAAAGCTTATTTGGTGAAATTTTAGTTGCATCTACACATAAAGGGATTTGTTATATGGGGTTTTCAGATAATAAAGAAAATGCTTTTTTAGAATTGGAGAAACGTTTCGCTAAAGCTAATTTCATTCAACAAACAGACGAGATTCAACAAAATGCTTTACAAATTTACACCGAAGATTGGACTAAAATCAATAAGATAAAATTACACTTAAAAGGAACAGATTTTCAGTTAAAAGTTTGGGAAGCACTTTTAAAAATTCCAACAGGTAATTTAGCCACTTACGGAAATATTGCAAAAATCATTCAAAAACCAAAAGCATCAAGAGCAGTAGGAACAGCTATTGGGAACAATCCTATTGCTTTTTTAATTCCTTGCCACAGAGTTATTCAATCT
The DNA here is from genome assembly GCF_947496985.1 of uncultured Kordia sp. Classification (GTDB taxonomy): domain Bacteria; phylum Bacteroidota; class Bacteroidia; order Flavobacteriales; family Flavobacteriaceae; genus Kordia. Next base: position 37,194 of record NZ_CANMEZ010000009.1, on the reverse strand, counting down.
ACAGGATTATTTGGCGGTTATATGTGGGGAACAACTCGAAAAACAGCAATTATTGGTTGGGAAGCATCAAAAAATATTTCTTCAAAAACAATTATCTAAATAATGGAAAATCTGATAACAAAACTTGAAACAACCGATTGGCAATTGGTATCTGAATCAATGAATGAAAAAGGCTTTGCCATTATTCCCAAAATACTATCTGCCAAACAATGTAAAGAACTAATACACGAATATAATAACGAAAAGTTGTATCGAAAAACTGTTGTAATGGAACGCTATCGCTTTGGTTTGGGCGAATATAAATATTTCAATTATCCACTTCCTAAAATTATTCAAACAATACGAGAAACAATATATCCTAAACTTTCTCCTATTGCAAACCTTTGGATGAAGGTTCTAAATATTAATAAAACATTCCCCAAAACATTAAAAGAATTACAATCGCTTTGCCATCAAAATAAGCAACTAAAACCAACACCACTAATTTTAAAATATGGAAAAGGCGGTTTTAACACGTTGCATCAAGATTTATATGGCGATGTGTATTTCCCAATACAAACTGTTCTTTTTTTAACTGAACCCGATACAGATTTTACAGGCGGAGAATTTGTTTTAACACAACACACACCAAGAGCACAATCTAAAGCTATCGTTTTAAAACCTAAAAAAGGCGATATGCTTATTTTTACTACGAATTTTAGACCCATAAAAGGAACTAGAGGTTATTATAGAGCAAATATGAAACACGGAGTTAGTGAAGTAATTAGTGGAGAACGATATACTTTAGGTATTATATTTCACGATGCAACCAACTAACACCATGATAAAACATATAGAAATTGATGCTACTGAACTTCATCAAAAAATAAAACGAAAAGAAATTGTTTATGGAGGAAACTTCAATCTAAAAATTTACGGAACTTTACAATGCAAATCGGGTAAAAGAATGAAAAAGAAAAATCGTGTTTTTTTCAGGACAATTGAACAAGCCAAAGAATTTGGATTTAGACCTTGTGGACATTGTTTACGAGCCGATTATAAAATTTGGAAGAATGGACTTATTTAATAACAGCGAAAACACCAATATTTTACCTTTTGATGGAGAAGTAATTTATTATGGTTCAGTAATAAACATAGAAGAATCTCAACATTATTTTAACCAATTACTTCAGAATATTCAATGGAAAAATGACGAAGCTATTATTTTTGGAAAATTGATAATTACGAAACGCAAAGTGGCTTGGTATGGAGATAAGCCATTTAGTTATACGTATTCAAAAACTACTAAATCGGCACTACCCTGGACTAAAGAATTGTTAGAACTCAAAGAAATTGTAGAACATAAAACAGGAGAAAAGTTCAACTCTTGTTTACTTAATTTATACCATAACGGAAACGAAGGAATGGCTTGGCACAGTGATGGCGAAAAAGATTTAAAAAAGAATGGCGCAATTGGTTCGTTGAGTTTTGGCGCAGAACGCAAATTTTCATTCAAACATAAAACTACCAAACAAACCGTTTCTATCTTTTTAGAAAAAGGGAGCTTATTGGTTATGAAAGGACAGACACAAACTAATTGGCTTCACCGTTTACCTCCAACCAAAAAAACAAAAAATCCAAGAATAAATTTAACCTTTAGAACAATCGATATTTAACGCAACAATCCATTCACATTTGCTTTGTACAATTTTCCAATAGGAATAATATGATCCGCTATCATAATACGATTTCCTTCAATACTATTGATTCGTTTTGTAGCTACTGCAAACGATTTGTGTACTTGTAAAAAATCTTCCACGGGTAATAACGAAATAACATCCGAAAGCTTTTCCCGAATGGTTATGGTTTCCGAATCTGTACTAATTTTGGTATAGTTTCCTGATGCTTCTACAAATTGAATGGTATTGGTAAAAACTTGCACATACTTGTTCTGTGATTTTAGAAAAATGCTTTGATTTGTTTCCTTATTTTTTTCCACTACTGTAGATTTTACTTGCGCAGAAACACGCACAGTTTTGTTGATCGCTTTTAGAAAACGTTCAAAAGAAAACGGTTTGAGTAAATAATCAGAAATATTTAATTCATAACCTTCTAAAGCATATTCTTGATACGCTGTTGTTACTATTACTTTTGGTGGATGCATCAATGTTTTTAAAAAATCGAATCCTTTGAGTTTTGGCATATTCAAATCGAGAAAAATTAAATCTACTGTGTGCTGATTCAAATATTCCATGGCTTCTAATGCATTGTAACAATGTTTTTTCAATTCCATATTTGGCAATAAATCACAATATCCTTTAATGATATCATGTGCTATATGTTCATCGTCAATAATTAAATAGCTTATATTCGCCATGTGTCTTTCTGTTTACTTTTTTTCTAATTCTAATAATTTGGCTTTTAAGAATACATCATCATTCAATGAAATCGCTTTTTTATAATTTTTAATTGCTTTTTCTTTATTTCCTGTTGCCAGATAAAGATCTCCTATTGATTCGTATGCATTAAAGCTTTCAGGATAGTTTTTTATATTCAAATTAAAAAACTGCGCTGCTTTTTTAAATTGTTTTTTTCTTAACAATATAACTCCTATACTGTTAACATAACCTTCGTCTGGTCTAATTTCTACTCCAAATCCTTTTGATAGTCTTTTATAATAATTTTCAACTTTGCCTAAAATGTCAATTTCAGGATTTATATAATCTTCCTGTTTAAGTTTAAATCTATAGAAATTAAAAATATAACGTAACGCATCATATGTTGTAATCAATGGTACAGAGCCATGATCATCATTTTCATAGTATTTTCCTTTGAAAGATAATTCTGTTTGCGTTTCTAAATAAGAATTAAGTTCTAAAATGGCACGAATATGCGCTGTTTTAGAAGTTGTATCTTTTAATACACTTTTGATATTCAAACCCTTACTCATTGTATTTGCAATACCTAAGAAAAGTGTTTTGTTATTATGTTTACTATTGAATTCTGCACTCTTAATCTTATTCAATAAATTTTTCTTATTCCACCACATTGACGGATCAATGGCAACATAGGCATTAAACAAATGAGGTTTGTTTACTAACGTATTCATAACTGTCAATCCGCCTAATGAATGCCCAATAAATGTACGATAGGTTGTCGTTGGATAATTTGTATCTATATGCGGTATAAGTTCCTTTTCAACAAATGAAATAAAGTTTTCTCCTCCACCTGAATTTTCTACCTCTCCTTTTGTAGGTGTTAAATCTCTAGTTCTATTCGTATTAGAAATCCCAACAACAATCATTTTTGGACAAATAGTATTTCCGTTTACAGAACTCAATTGTCGTATCATCCCAACAACTGAATAAAAATGAGCATCGCCATCTAAAAGATAAACTACAGGATAGGTGTTTTTATCATATGGATTGTTCTCAGGGACATACACCATTATTTTTCTTTGTTCATGTAGTATTTCAGAATACACATGATCCGTTTTTCCAATAATGATATCGGTACTATTTTGCCCATTTACAGTATAAAAAAACAAACATAAAAAGTATACAACTATTATTTTTTTCATTCCCTATGTTTTTAATAAGACATAACGACTCAGTCTAAAAACACATCTTACATTGTCAATAATTACAATTGAATCGTTAATTGTGATGTGTATATTTCTTCTTTACTCGTAAAAGATAGTGAATGCTTTTTTGGATACACCAATTCCAAGCGTCTTTGTAAATTTTTCAATCCAATTCCTGTTTTATCAGGAATACTTTCTTTATCAAAATTATTTTCAACACTAAATCGAATTTCGTCTTGATTTGTCATTAAACTTACGTTTACAAAAGCGTTTTCATGCAAATTTTCGACACCATGCTTGAATGCATTTTCTAGTAAAATGATAAACAACAACGGCATTATTTCAATCATTTCATCTTGAATATCTGTAGTAAATTCCACATCAATTTCTTTGTGATAGCGCATTCTGTGTAATTCGATATAATTCTTTAAATATTCCACTTCTTCAGCAATAGTCACACTACTTTTTTGCCCTTCATAAATACTATAGCGCATCATATCGGAGAGTTTCAAAATCAGCGTTTGTGCTTTCTTTGAGTCTTTACCAACCAAACCATATAAGTTATTCAACATATTAAAGAAAAAGTGTGGATTTACTTGACTCTGCAAATGTGATAATTCCATTTGTTGTTGCTCCTTTTTTAAGGTTAACATCGCACTAATTCGCTTAAAAAGCCAATACAGACCAAGTATTACTATCGGTACAAATAAAATAACATATAGCGCAAAAATTGCGGCACTAATGGTTGGATCATAGTTTTCTAAAAAAATCACAGAATCTTTACCCGAAGTCATTACTTCAAAAATTGTAATGAGTAATGGATACGACAGAATCGAAATTCCGATAAGTAAAAGTATTTTTTTATAGTGTTTTTTAAATGACATAACACAAATGTAATTGAAAACCACTTCCGAACAAAAGAAGTTGATAAACGACCAATATTTGATGGTATTTAAATCAAAATGTGTGATGAAATCATTTCAACCTCAATAAAAATTAGTGTATCACGCATTATCCATTGTTGATCCCAAAAGCTTTTTTAGACAATCGTTCGTGTATAGGTTTGTGGAAACAATTAAACACATATCATCATGAAAAAACGAATAGTCAGATATCTAAAACATATCTTTTTAACCTTTTTATTTTTGGCGCTTAGCGCAATTTCTTTAGGATTGTATCACGGCGCTTCGCTACATTATGGCGATCATCCGTCACGTATGAATCTTGACAAAGATGGCCCGTATGTTTTTTATGAAAATGATTCTACACTTAGCGTGAATTATCTCAGAGGAAACAAAAACGACGGTTTTTACACGGCAACAAAGGAGTATTCGATTGCGCATACCATTCCTGGAAGTTGCTATTTCCCACTAGAAGATACAAGCTTTGACTTTACCATTTATCCACAGTTTGAGACACCAAAAACCATATATAATGATGGAAATCCTATTGTGGCGATTTCGGATATTGAAAGTGGTTTTAAAACCTTTCGCGATTTTTTAATTCAACAACAAGTAATTGATACTAACTTGAATTGGACATTTGGCAAAGGGCATTTAGTATTGGTAGGCGATTTCGTAGATCGTGGGTTTTCTACAACACAAGTATTGTGGTTTGTATACAAACTAGAACAAGAAGCCAAAAAATATGGCGGTTTGGTACATTTTATTATCGGAAATCACGAATTAAAAAACATGCAAGCAAAGTTTGGTGCTGCTTCTCAAAAATACTTGGCTGTTTCGGCAATTTTAGACAAACAACAAAACGATTTATACAGTCAAGAATCATTTTTAGGAAAATGGTTGTCAAGCAAAAACGCTATTGAAAAAATCAACGGACATATTTTTGTACACGGTGGCATTCATCCTGAAGTTGCTACACTTGGAATGAGTTTGGAAGCAATAAATGATATTTCGCGCAAGCATTATTACAAAGCTTATTTTCCACAAGTACAAAAAACATCTGCACAATTAATTACCTCAACACGTAAAGGGATTTCATGGTATCGCGGATATTTTAAAGCAGATTTGTCACAAGCGCAAATTGATGCACAACTGGAAACTTTCAATGCAAAATCAGTTGTTGTTGGACACACCTTGCAGTCAAAAGTAAAAACATTCTTTAACGGAAAAATTATTGGAATTGATGTACATCACCCAAAAGATTACAATAAAAGTTGGCCAAATTCTCAATCAGAAGGTTTATTAATTGAAAATGATGTCATGTATCGTTTATTACATGATGGAACTAAAAAAGAGCTTTAATATTATGATACTACTATTTCATTATATCATTAAATGGGTTGTTCACTTTATTAATTGAATTTAATATTTATAATGACTAACAACTTTTCAGTTCTATAAAGTTATTCTAATTCCGTAACTTTAAGTCAACCTAAAACGCAAGCCATGAACCAACTGAAGAAAGAAGACATTAAACAAGAAGTATTTGATTTATATGACGATTATGCGCATAATAAAATTGGACGTCGACAATTTGTAGAACGCCTTTCATTATATGCCGCAGGAAGTGTCACCGTTGGTGCATTGTTAAGTTTTATGTCGCCAAATTATAGAACTACTGCGGAAGTACCTGAAGATGATGTGCGTGTACAATCAGATTATATTATGTATGATTCTCCAAAAGGTGGTGGAAAAATTAAAGGCTTACTTTCATTACCTAAAGATACAACGACAAAAGTTCCTGGCGTTATTGTCGTTCATGAAAATAGAGGCTTAAATCCATATATAGAAGATGTTGGCAGACGTACGTCATTAGATGGTTTTATCAGTTTGGCACCAGATGCGTTGACACCTTTAGGTGGTTATCCTGGAAATGATGATGACGGACGCACCATGCAAAAAAAACGCGATCGAAACGAAATGCTAGAAGATTTTATTGCTGCCTATGAATACTTAAAAAGTCATCCAAATTGTAATGGAAAAGTTGGCGTCGTTGGTTTTTGTTTTGGCGGATGGATTTCAAATATGATGGCTGTAAAACTAGACGACTTAAAAGCTGCTGTTCCGTTTTATGGACGACAACCTAATGATGAAGATGCTGCTAAAATAAAAGCCCCTTTATTGCTTCAGTATGCTGATTTAGACAAACGAGTGAATGCAGGTTGGGAAGCGTATGAAAAAGTATTAAAAGCAAACAAAATTGATTACGAAGCACATTTTTATCCGAATGTAAATCACGGTTTTCACAACAATACGACACCGCGTTATGATAAAAAAGCAGCAACATTAGCTTGGACACGAACAATTGATTTTTTTAAGGATAAACTTATTTGACAATTAAGAAAACATGAAAGCACTGAGTAAATGATTTACATGAAATTATAGAGATATACTCATTTTCAAATTTTAAACTATATTGTAGGTACATTAAAAACCAATTTTAGATGACCGCAACTACCGAAGAAGTGCAACCAAAAAAGCTAACGCTACTACAAAAAATACTTCCGTTAGCTTTACTTTTGTTTAATATTTATCTTTTCTTTGAATTAATTCCAGATCATATTGCAGAAGCCTACAGTATTCTACTTTCTATTGTTGGAGGTGTCATTACCGTGATTTTATCGTTTTGGGTAGCTGGCACTTTGCTAAGAAGTTTATTAAAATATATGGCAATTCCTATATTTTTACTCTGTATAGCTTCCTTATTTATTTTTGGGATTTGTTTTATTTGGAAAACAACTTCTTATAGTTCTAATGAACTTGCCGAAAACGGTGTTTATACAACTGCAATTGTGCAAAGTAAATCAAGAATGTATGGAAGGCGTGGAAGAACAATTCAAAGTATTGAGGTACTTTTTTTAGATGAACATAAACAAAAACAATCCGCAACAATTGATATTGGTAAAAACGAATACAACAGTTTTAACAAAGGCATGATTATCCCCATTTTTTACTCTTCCGAACATCCGAATATTGCTCGAATATCCTATAAAAAATTACGCAGTGGTGATTATTAATTTTATATTGACTTGTTTACGAACTCAGAAGTAACATTCACTCATTCTGGGTTTTATCTTTTTATAAATTCAAATACTTTTAAATAAAACAATTATTTAATCGTTATATGTTAAAACCGAATAAAGATGAAAAAACAACTGCTAATCTTCACTATTTTGATAGCTAGCATCCCTGCATTTGGTCAAAGTGGAGAATTCACAACACATGAAAATGGATTGATTTACAGCAAAGTAACCATGAGTAAACTTTCGCACATTGTAGATTCATTAAATCTTCAATATAAATACTGTGATCTTAATAAAGTTTATTTGGCAAAAAATCAGACTGTTGCACACATCATTGAATTGACCACAGGAGATATGAAAAGTGCTAAAAAAGATCTTGAAAATCAAATGGACTTTGATCTGTTTCTCAAAAAACATCCGCAAGCTACAGTAAAGAAAAATGTACTCGTTGTTCAATATCAATATACAGATTATGACGAAAAAGATGTGATTGATTTTAGAGAAATAAGTTTAAATACTGACAACGAATTTTCTATTAGAAAAACAAAAAAATTAGAGCAATATAAAACACTTAAAGAGAAAAGTTGGTTATATCGTTACAACAGTAAAGATGCATATTCGCGTGAATCGCTGAAGGCTTTTTACTTCCCTAACACATTTACAGCCGAACCACTAGTTGAAAAATACGCTACAATGGTTGGTTATGCTAATTGTCTAATTGATACGACTACTACAAAATTTAAAGAAGATGCAGCGCAAGGTTTCTACAAGAGCTTGCCTAAAAATTGGCAACAACTTTCCAAAGAAGAAAAATCTACACTATTAGCAAAAATGCGAAATACCAAAGTAATGGGAAGTTGTAGTATGGATTCAAGTCCAAGAGAACATGCTGTAAACATTGCTGTTTTGGCTGCCGAAACTGTGCATTGGGAAGTGTTTCTTAGAGCACATTTAGATATCATGAACGATCGTTTTGATAGAGTTTCTGATGGAAGTTATGCACAAGCAAGACGAAAAACATATATCCGTGAGTTGGAAGAACTAAATATTAATGTCTCTGATTTAATTTTTGGCATTAGTTTTCGTATTGAAAACCCTGCCGAAAACCATTATTACGCAAGCATCAGTAGAACTGGAAGAGCTTTGGCTGAGACTAAAAACAGAGAACATATTGAACGTTCTATGTTGGCAATGATCAAAGACACACAACTAGATGATTTCAACAGAGTGATTATCTATTTTTTATATAAAAACTACATCTACTATCTTGAAGATAAAGAAATAAAAAAGCAGAATATTGAACAACTGAAAAGTGCTGTTGCCATGCTTCCTAAATATATTAACACAAAAATTACATTTGAAGAATGACATACATTTTTTTCTTGGGTATTTAATATATTTGGTCTTTATCAAATTCCCTTTAAATTTTAAGAATGCAGCAAGAAATTAATACAAAAAATTTAACGTTTTACTCTCAGAAAGCAATTGGTATTGCTACATTTATAGGTGGTCCTTTAGCTGCTGGTTATCTCATTAGAGAAAATTACAAAGCACTAAATGAATCTGAAAAAGGAAACAAAGCTCTTATCATTTCCATTATTATTACGATAGCCCTGTTTGCGCTTATTTTTTCTATTCCAGAACATATTATAGAAAAAATTCCTAAGATGATTATTCCTGCTATTTATACAGGTGCAACGGTGTATTGGGTAGAGCAAACATTTGGAGCAATTTTTAAACAACATGAAGAAAATGCATATGCTTTCTTTTCACGGTGGAAAGCAGCCGGAATTGGAATTCTGTCATTATTAGTTATTGGAGGAGGACTTTTTGCATATATTTATTCATCGACAGATTTTGAAACTGAAAATTTATACAATACACAACTTCAACAGTTTACCAAAAACGAAAATGAATCTTTAGTCTTTTATGATCATTTAGATAATGGAAATTCGTTTGGTTTAATCCTTGAGCTCGATAATGAAGTCATTCCAAAATGGAAAGAAAATTTACAAATTGTAAAAAACATGGATACACTAAAAGGCTTGGATTCAGCTATTTTACAGCAAAATAAAATATTGTTACGTTATTCTGAACTACGTCTAGATATATTTGATTTATTAAAAAAAGCCTTAAAAGAAGATACTGATAAATATGATGCGCAATTGTCTTTTCTTCATTCAGAAATAGACAAAGAGTTAGCCAAACTAAACTAGTTTTTATATGATTGAAAACAAATCGTATATATCCCATTTAGAGGTAAATGGTTTTGCCGTATTGGATCGAATGTATTCGAATAGTGAAGTTGAAGCCATTCGTTCGTGCATTGAAAAAGTGAACGCTGAACAAGGTTTTGCAGAAAGTTCTGCAAATTTGTTCGCAATCAGGCAAGTTATGACCAAAATCCCTGAATTAAAATCATTATTATTCACTGATAAATTTCACAAACTATTGGCTACTATTTTTGATAAATCTTGTTTTTTAACAAAAGCTATTTATTTTGATAAACCAAGCAAGTCCAATTGGTTTGTAGCATATCATCAAGACTTAAGTATTTCTGTAGACCGGAGAGAAGACGTTTCAAGTTATAAAAATTGGACTTTCAAAAAAGGGCAAATTGGCGTACAACCTCCATTAGATATTTTAGAGAATATTGTTACCATAAGAATACATTTAGACAAAACCGAAAAAGAAAATGGTGCCTTAAAAGTGATTCCCACTTCACATCAAAAAGGAATTTATAGACCAGAAACAATTGATTGGAATATAGAAACCGAACATATTTGTGAAGTTAAAAAAGGTGGCGTCATGTTGATGAAACCGTTAACGTTGCATGCATCTGAACGTACTACCAATCATAAACAACGCAGCGTTTTACATTTAGAATTTAGTACTAAACAATTGAAAAAACCGTTACAATGGTTAGAGTATTGTGAAATTTAGTACGCATGCACTATAAGCAATTTGTTTTTTCTACATTCTAAAACTTGCTAATATTTACAGGAATTTATTATATTGCGGATACCCAAACACTTTAATAACCTACTATGAATTTCAAAAATTACCTGCTTGCCCTGCTGGTTATTCTTTGTATCAGTTGTGAAGCAGCGTATCCTCCTCAGTATGATGCTATATCTGCAGCCTCACAAGCTGACACCGTATTTCCTGTTCCTGTTGGATTTGTGAATGATTTTGATAATGTTTTGTCAGAAGAACAAGAAACTTCGTTACTTAATTTGGTAAAGCAATATGAAGCAGAAACTACTACTCAAATTGCTATTGTAACGCTGACTTCTATTCAAGGATATGAAGGTCTGGAATCCTATTCTTTAGACTTGGCTAATAATTGGAAAATTGGTCAAGAAGATAAAGACAATGGTGTTCTCATTGCTTTATACATGAAAGACCGTCGTATTTGGATTCAGAATGGAAATGGTATTATGCAAAAACTTACCGATAATGAAACTTTAGAAATCATCAAAAAAATAATTGTCCCTGAGTTTAAGAAAGACAATTATTTTTCTGGTTTTCAAAAAGGGATCAAAGCTATTATTGAAGAGTTGAAAAGGTCTTAAGTTTTTAACTTTCTCTTTTAATGCTTCATCGTCTTCGCAACGTTATCTTCATCTAATATTTCGTTGGTTTCCGTTTGTACTTTTTTAAGTATTTCGTGTAAATCAGCTGTGGTATCAATTGCATCATCAGCAATCATATTCAACAATGCTTTGTCTTGCGCACGTCCAATTTCCATAGCTTTACTATATGGAATATCTTCATTAAACGTTACCATTGAATATTTAGAAAAATACTGTGTGGGGAAGTTTTTCTCTAAATCCATTTCTAGTTTACGCTTTTCTTTAAAGATAGGATTTGCAACATGATCACGCATTTCATAATAGTTATCAATCGCCAAATCAGCAATCGCATCTGTATCTCTTTTACGCGCTTTTTCATAGGCTTTGAATACAGTTTCCCAATCGCCTTCATGTTGATCTAGGATTTCATTAAAAACAACAACATCTTCAAAAGAAGCATTCATTCCTTGTCCGTAGAATGGAACAATTGCATGCGCTGCATCTCCCATTAGTAAGGTATTGTTTTTGTAAGACCAAGGAGAACATTTTACTGTTCCTAATGGCGCTGTTGGGTTTTCAAAATATTCTTTGGTCAATTCAGGAATCAATGAAACTAAATCTGGGAATTGTGTTTCAAAAAATTCTTGTACACGTTCTTTTGTAGTTAGATTATTGAAATTGTATTCACCTTCATCATACGATAAGAAAAGTGTTACTGTGAAGCTTCCATCTAAGTTTGGCAAAGCAATAATCATATAATCACCTCTTGGCCAAATATGCAATGCATTTTTTTCTGTTCGAAAACCACCTGTTGCCGTTGGTGGAATGCTTAATTCTTTATATCCATGACTGAGATAATTCTGCGAATAGCTAAATAAAAATTTACGTTCTAAGTAATAGCTTTTGCGTAAAATAGAGCCTGCACCATCTGTCCCGATAATAACATCAGCTTTTACCTGTAGTTCTTTTTTAGTTTCGTAACAATAGAAAGTTGCTCTGTTTTCTTCTATGTCAATAGCTGTACATTTTTTATTAAACGTAATATCAACCGCTTCATGTTCTTCTGCTTCGGTGAGTAACAACGCATTTAAATCGCCTCGTGAAATCGAATTGATATATTCGTCATTTCGTCCTGAGTAGTTAGACATGAATGTATTTCCTTCTACATCATGTACCAAACGTCCGTGCATTGGAATACATAGCGGCATTACTTTATCTGCAATTCCCACCATATTCATGGCTTTAATTCCTCTGTCTGAAAATGCTAAATTGATGGATCTTCCCGCAGAAATATCTACTTTTCGTAAATCGGGACGACTTTCCATCACAGTTACTTTGTAGCCGCGTTGTCCTAAACGTAACGCTAATAATGAACCGCATAATCCTGCGCCAACAATAAGTATGTTTTCTTTAGTTTTCATGTTATAAGCATTTTTTTAGTTCGTCTACCATTTTGTAAACATCTTCAAAGGTATTGTATAATGGAACTGGTGCACAACGAATTACGTCTGGTTCGCGCCAATCAGATATGATATGCTTGTCCATTAGTTTCTGATGCAATGATTTATCAGCATTTTTTACTTGAATCGATAATTGACAACCTCTTTCTTTTGGGTTTGCAGGTGTAATTATTTTGACTTGATCCGTACCAATTTCATTAATTAAATATTCAAAATAGGCCGTTAGTGTCTCCGATTTTTCGCGTAAAGCGTCCATTCCTACTTCATTGAACATATCTAGCGAAGCTTTAATTGCTGCCATAGATAATATCGGCGGATTGCTCAATTGCCAACTTTCTGCTCCTGGAATTGGATTGAAGTCATAACGCATGTTGAAACGCGTTTCTTTATCATGTCCCCACCAACCTGCAAATCGATTTAAATCTTTGTTATGCGCATGTTTTTCATGCACAAATAATCCTGCTAAACTTCCTGGTCCAGAGTTTAAATATTTATAGGTACACCAAGCCGCAAAATCCACATTAGAATCGTGTAAGTTTGGCTGAATGTTTCCAGCGCCGTGCGCTAAATCAATTCCAACCATTGCTCCTTTTGCATGTCCGAGTTCCGCAATTTTCTTTATGTCAAAATACTGTCCTGTGTAATAGTTTACACCTCCAATCAACAATAACGCTATTTCGTCTCCTTCTGCTTCTAAAATGGTTTCTAAGTCTTCCATATGAAGTAACTCTTCACCTGCTCTAGGTTTCCATTCTATCAATCCGTCTTTTGGATCAAAACCGTGAAACTTTAATTGCGATTCTACCGCATATCGATCTGATGGAAAAGCATCGCTTTCAATAACAATTTTGTATTTTGTTTTGGTAGGTTGATAAAACGAAACCATCAACAAATGTAAATTTGTTGTTAGTGTATTCATAATCACTACTTCAATTGGCTTTGCTCCTACTATTTTCGCCATGTTTTCTGTTAAGAATTCGTGGTATGGCATCCACGGGTTTTTTGCATCAAAATGCCCTTCTACACCTAAGTTTGCCCAATCTTTTAATTCTTGCTGAATATATTCTTGTGTTACTTTTGGTTGTAATCCAAGTGAATTTCCACAAAAATATAACCATTTGTTTCCGGCTGCATCTTTTGGAATATGAAATTGATTTCGGTAACTTTTTAGTGGATCTTTTGCGTCTTGCTCTTTTGCATACGCTAGTGTATTTTGAAACATGTTGAATGCTATTTTTATCAAAAATACGTATTAGATTTTTGTAATAAAAAGATATTTATCATTTTATAAATCACTTTTTACGGTAATCATATTTTATTGATATTTTTGTAGAAATATTTTTCCTATGCACTTTATTCCAGAAGCTTTAGATGATTATGTGGTGGCGCATTCTGCCAATGAACCTGAGTTATTGAAAGCATTGACACGTGAAACGTATCAGAAAATTTTGCAACCTCGTATGCTAAGCGGTCATTATCAAGGTCGTTTGTTGAGTATGCTGTCTAAATTGATTCGTCCAAAAACAATTTTAGAGATTGGCACTTATACAGGATATTCAGCTTTGTGTTTGGCAGAAGGAATGCAAAAAGATGGCGATTTACACACAATTGATATTAACGAAGAATTACACGATTTTCAACGTAAATATTTTGATAAATCTTCATATGGAAATCAAATTTTTCAATATACAGGAGATGCTTTGGAGATTATCCCTACTATAAACAGCACATTTGATTTGGTATTTATTGATGCAGATAAACCTAATTACCCTGCTTATTTCCATGCGATTATTGACAAGATGAATCCGAATGGAATTATTCTATCTGATAATGTTTTATGGAGTGGAAAAGTGATTGAAACACTTCAAAAGAATGATTTTTCTACCAAAGCACTTTTAGAATATAATACATTATTGAAAGAAGATAAACGCGTAGAAACAGTTGTACTACCTATTAGAGACGGTTTGACGATTAGTAGAATGATTAATTAGAGTTTGTATCTTTGAATAAGGTTTAAAAAAAGAAGAAAAAAAGCCGTTTCAACATTCATTGAAACGGCTTCATTTTTAATTTTAGGATTAAACTTTTTGTACTACTTATTTTTTAATAAATTTCTTTGTCACCATGGTTTCTCCAGAAACAAATCGTATAAAGTAAGTTCCAGATGCAAAATTAGAAACATCAATACTTGCATCGTTATCAATCCCTTTCATTTCCTTCACTAACATTCCGAAAGCAGAAAATACTTTTACAGTATCTACTTTTAAACCTGAAGTATTTTTGATATTAAGAATGCCTTTCGTTGGATTAGGGTAAATCGTAAAGCCTTCTTCATCAGTACTAAGTGCATGTGTACTTATTGTTGATTGAGGCGTTTCTTTCTCTACACGTCTAGTAGAATTGGCAATTCTACTTGTGCCTGTGTTACCTGTAATAGTGACAGCATCAATATAAACGCGATCTCCATTACCACTAGCATCACATCTAAATCTAAATTGTGCATTGGAATTTAAATTATATTCCGATGCGCTAAATGTTACGGTAGATGTATAGAATGAGTCATTTTCAAATTCCGATCCGCGCGCCCAAGTAGCTGCTGTTTGCCATCCAGAACCATCATTGTACTGAAGCCAGAAATCTTCATTATTTTCCATGCTATTAGGGAAGAAGAAAAATTCAACACTAACAGAATCAAATCCTGATAAATCAAAGGTTTCCGAAGTCATTGTAGAACTGTTTGTGTTATCTCTTAATCTAATAGAATAACTTCCTTCATAAGAACGTGTTCCGCTGTAGCGGAAACTATCACTTCCTCCATCAACCCAGTTATCCCATCCAGTTTCAAAGAAACCTTCATGGATTACTACACTTCCTGTAGAACATGAGGCACAGAACGAGCCTCCACAATCTACACCTTCTTCATCTCCATTTTGAATACCATCACTACACGTTGGTCCTCCTGAACCATCCTGTATAACAACTGTATAATCTTCTACTTCACCATATGTAAAGGTTTCACAAGATGTTGGTATGCCGTTATATTTTAAAGATACACGCATTCTTGTTGCTCCATTAGTCGCAGAAGCAGGAACGGTAAAGCTACCACTTACAGGTGTATTTGTAGTTGGAGCTTGTGACCAAACCTGTTCGCCAGCATCCGTAAAATCACCATCTTGATTATAATCAATCCAAACTGAATATCCTTCACTATAAATAGTTCCTATCCAAGTTGGTGTTACTGTTATTGTATATTGTGAATCCTTATCTAAGGTTGTTGAAATACCTGTAAAGTCAGTATAAAACTGAGCTCCAGATGAGTTATCTATAGTATTCAATTGTACGCGACCAATAAATTCATCATTGGTATTTGTACTTGCAGAATCACAATATGTTATTTGTACATCTAGCGTTACAACTGTAACTGTGTTACTGTTTCCTGAAGTATTTCCTGCACCATCTCTTGCGACTACATAAAAATCGTAACTCGTTAATGCTGTTAAACCAGTTACTGTATATGTAGTTCCCGAAGTTATTCCGATTAAATTACCATCTTGATAGATATCATATCCAGCAACAGATACATTATCAGTGGAAGCAGTCCATGATAAGTCTGTAGTTGTATCCGTAGTATTCGAAGCAGATAAATTTGTTGGTGTTGATGGAGCTTCTGTATCAGGCGGTCCTGCAACTATTTGAAATGCTGCTACATGACTCTTTCTTACATTATTCCCTGGTCCTTTCATATATTCTGCAATGTGCCAGAAAGTCATATCATCAATAGGATCTACCGTTAACTGAGCATAATCTCCATAACGTCCGTCACCTCTATTATTTTGCGCATCACCATCAACAATATTTTGCTCTGCTATTGTCATTGTACCTAACGGATCAGCTACTTGGCGTCCTGTATAACGTAACGAAGTATATACTGTGCTACTTACAATTGTATAGGCAAGTCCAATATTTCCTTGCGCATCCATACTAATACTACCACAAAAAGTACTATAGTTTGGCTGTGAGTAGGTTCCTTCTTGATAAATTGTCCAAGGCTGCCCATCAGCTGTCTGTCTTAATTCATACCATCTAATTCCTGCTTTACTATCATTTCCACTTACATCTACTGCAAAATTCATTACCGCTGAATTGTAAGAGCCAAATCGTCTGTAATTCGTCATATACATCATAGTTGCTTGTAATGCATCTATATCTGGACCATTTCCGGGCTCGTCCAAGTTACTGAATGAACCATTATCAAATACAGAATCGTACGGTGCTGTATTGATAATTTGAGGAGGTGATATAGAAGAACTCCCTGGATTACTCCAGTTTACACTTACATTCCATATTTTTAAGTGATCTTGAGAAATACCTGACCAAGCATCATCTTGTAAGTAAACTATAGGTTGCGGCGTTCCTACTGGCGGTAAATTTGGTCCAATACAGTTAAATCCGCCTGGACTATAAAAGCCACTAGTTGCTGCGTTAGGCAATGGAAATCCAACTATTTGAGAATTAGCATTACCTGCCAGCATTTCATCTCTTTCAAGCGCATATATTACATCATTATTGCTAGGGTTCCCTGAATCTTTATTTGCTGTGATATAGTAACCATCACTCCAAACGGACATTTTCTCATAATCAGGGAAAGATCCAGTATTGAAACGATATGTATACCAGCCATCATTTACAGGGTCTGGTCCTTGGCAAACAGCTATTAAAATACCATTTGGCGTATCACTAAATTGCATAATAATAAAGCGATCTGCATAGCGATCATACACTACTACAGGATCACCAAGATCTTCATTAGGAAATAATGTTGCTAGTGAAGCTTCTGGCACTAATACATTCCCTGACCTGTCTAAGATACCGAACCCAGAGTTGAATGCATACACATAATGATTTGGTCCAATAGCTCCTGTAGGATCATTAAGGACTGTTCCTGTGTGTGCTGGAAAATCAATAGTTGGTGCTCTACCTCCAGTTTTTGGAATGTTTACTTGTTTTTGAATTAATGGATCGCGTCCAACGGGAAGACCTTTCCCTTCAATTACAATGTTACTACCTCTTCGCTTTGGAGGTGCAACATGTTCTAATCCTTTTGCTGCTATAATATTATCCATTTTAGACAACGCAGGAACTTCTACCATATATGCTGCCTTAGCGGTAGATGTTGCTTTTAATGTGCCCGGTTTTTGAGCTTGAATGGTAAAAATACCCATCAAAAACAATAAGAAAAAATAATTTGCTCTCATAATGTAGGTTAAATTTGGTTATTGGTTAATTATTCGTTTATTCACATTAATGTAAATAAACGCTTAATAAGGTAACTGTTTTTCTTTTAAAAAAAGAGTGTTTTCTTATAAGAAAAGTAAGGTTAAAACATAATTCATAACTCACAATACGCTTATTTTAAGATAATTACACAATAACAAATTTTGACACACTTCAATAAAGATCATAAAAAAACTCTCGCCATTACGACGAGAGTTTCTCCCTATTTACTAAACTAAATATGCCAACTGTTCTATTGAACTGCTTGCAATGCGTTTATATTTCCATATCCATACTGAGAATTTTTGTTTGGATAGAAATCTGCAGATTGTTTCAATCTGTTTAATACTTGTTCTTTTGTCCAACTTGGGTGTCTTGACCAAACTAAGGCTGCAATTCCTGCTGTTGTTGCTGTTGCAACAGACGATCCGCCTACGTAATCTGTTTGTCCATTATAGTACCCTAATACTGGCATTGTCCTATTTCCGTTACCATTACGTTGCATTACAACTGTGAAATCTATTTTGCTTCCTTTGTGGCAAATATCACATTCTTCATAGTAATTTGCATCAGTTACTCCTGTTACGGCAACCGTTTCACTCATGTTCGCTGGAAATATTACTCCGACAAAGTTAGTGAAAGTTGTTGAAGTTCCACCAGCTGCGAAGATTAATTTTCCTCTATTATTTGCATATCGTATAGCGTCCTTAATTCTATTTTCAGAAAATATGTTTCCGATTGACATCGAAATGATTCTTACATCACTTCTATTCCCTAAAGCTTTTAATGAATTAGCAACACCTTTTTTCTCGTGATAACCGTCTAAAAGTACGTTTTTTGTTCCACGATAGCTAATTAAATTTGCATTATATGCAACACCAACTGGCATTCCATCATTATTTCTTGGTGCTGTAGCTGCCGCAGCCATACTGGTTCCATGTCCACATCTGTCATTTGGTCCGTCTGTATTTGACGACCATGGCCACCATGAATCTACGTATAGTCCATATCTTTGTCTGTAACGTCCGGAAGAATACCCATCATTGAAACTTCCGTTCATTAACGAATTGTTTGGCGTTAATCCTGTGTCAATAACACCTATTCCAATTCCTGCACCTGTACTATAATTCCATGCATCTGGTATATTATGTACGTCAAATGTCCAAGGCACTTTTGCTCCTGGTGCAATTGTTCTGTAATCTCCAGAGTTTAGTGATTCTCCATCAAATCCACATCCTGCTCCAGATTCTGGCGTTGCTTCATGCAGCCAATATCTATATCCACTTGGCTCTACGTAACGAACTCCATCTTGTCTTAATAGGTCTTCTACAGTAGCTAAGTTTTCAACTTTTACATCAATGATATTTAATTGATCATCTTCTTCAATCAATACGTTTGCTGTTTTTTGAGCACTAACGTTTTCATTTTTTGCAATATTACTTAGTAATTGGTCTTTAATACTACCTGCATTAGAGTTTTCTTTGGTGAAGTCATTTTCATCTGCTCCAAATCCGACAGTAATAATATTGTCTCCATGAACCGCTGCACTCCAAATCATATGTGCGTCCATGTTTTTCCATTCAAATTCTATACGCTGAGCGATAGTTTCGTTGATTTTCGCATTAATTTGTTCGGGAGTTAATGCTTCTCGCTGCTCAACAACTACTACATTTTCTTCTGGTAAGGTTTCATTGATTGCCGCGTCTTTGGAACACGCAATGACGCTTAAAGCAGCCATTACTAAGACGAGCCTTAGGTTAAGATTTTTCATTCTTTTTTTATTGATTGGTTAAAATTTTAACGAATATATTAATAAATTCGCAATTTTACTATGCGCGCATTGCAAATTCGATGAAATGCAATTCCAATCAAAATTCCAATAATCATCCCTGTTAAAATATCTGAAGGATAGTGAACCCCAAAATATAATCTGCTATAAATAAATAATATTGGCCAAATGTATAGTAAGTGTATTAATGGAAGTATTTTTCGTAATACGAGCACTAAATATGTTGTTAATGCGAAAGAAACTGTTGCGTGCCCTGAGAAGAAGCTATAGTTCGTAGGTTTTATTACAATATTTAAAAATGGAGCAACAGTTGGGTCATTACAAGGACGAATTCGTTCAATTCCTATTTTAATTATTTCCACGAAAAATAAAGAGACAAACAGAATGAAAAGCCCATATCCTATGATATATTTTGCCTCTAGTTTGGTGAATTTTTTATATACTTTGTAAAAAATGAAGACTAATAATGGTACCCAATATATAAAACTTGTGATGTATACCCAGAAAGTATCAAATTGGGTTTCGCCTAAATTGTTTAGGTAAATTAATAATTCTTTGTCATATGCTAATAAATCATCTAGCATTAAAATTGCCTTTTGATAGGGCCAGACATGTCTTCGATATCTTCTTTTACTTTGTTTATTTCTTTTTGAATATCGCCAGTAATATCAGTATCTAGACCATTATCCTCTGCACTCTTTTGAATTTCGTGTTTTATTTCATTGGTAGCATTTTTCAATTGACGCATTCCTTTTCCTAGTCCTCTGGCTATTTCAGGAATTTTGTCAGCACCAAATACTAAAACTACGATTAACATAACTACGAATATTTCTCCTCCACTTATGAATAATGCCATGTGTTCTTGTATTATTATGCAAATATAGTCAAGTTAATATTATGGAATAAAAAAACCAGCAATTAAGCTGGTTTTTTTATGAATATGTAGTAAATACTACTGTTTTACTTTGTTTTCTTTAAACTTATTGAAGTCTGTATTTCCTTCTTCAGTTGGCCATGCATTGTTTGATGTATCCACATCAGCCGTTTCAAGTTTTGGATCTAATTGAAGCGTTTTGATTGCTTTGCTTGACGCGATTACAATTTTTGCGCTGTTATCATTTTTTCTCCAAATTTGAACAGGATACTTCATCATTTCAGTTGTTCCATCTTCATATGTACATTCTACGATAATTGGCATAACCAATCCTCCAGGCTTATTAAATTTAACCTCGTAGAAATATTTAGGGTCTTTCATCGTATTTCTTTCTTGTTCAGAGAAATTATCCATTAAGTATTCTTTTAACGGCGCATTTGCTTCTAAGTCTAATACTGATTTCCCTTCGTTTTCTTTTGTATAACGTACATCGTCTTCTGGAACAAAGTACACAAAATCCCCATTTTTTCCTTTTCTTGATCCTACTTGATATTTATCAACGCTTTCAATTCCTATGTCAACAAAATCAGTTGTGTAAAACCATCCTCTCCAGAACCAATCTAAATCGATTCCTGAAGCATCTTCCATTGTTCTAAAGAAATCTTCTGGAGTTGGGTGTTTGAACATCCAACGTTGAGAATATGTTTTGAATGCATGATCAAATGCTTCTCTTCCCATGACAGTTTCACGTAATATATTTAATCCTGTAGCTGGCTTTCCGTAGGCGTTTGGACCTAATTGAAATACATTTTCAGGATTTGACATGATTGGAGATAATCTTGTTTGATTTCCTTTCATGTAAGGAACTATTTTTGACGCTTCACCTCTACGTGAAGGATATTTTCCTCCTGTAGATGCTACTGATTCAGGATAGGTTTTTGCAAATTCCTGCTCAGATAAATATTGCATAAATGTATCTAAACCTTCATCCATCCAACCCCATTGACGCTCATCAGAGTTTACAATCATTGGGAAAAAGTTGTGTCCAACTTCGTGGATAATTACACTGATCATTCCAAATTTTGTACGCTCAGAATATGTTCCGTCTTCGTTTGGACGTCCATAATTCCAACAAATCATTGGATATTCCATTCCTTGATTCTTTGCGTGTACAGAGATTGCTTTGTGGTATGGATAGTCAAATGTATGTTTTGAATATGTCTCTAAAGTACTTGCTACTGCTTTTGTAGAGTATTCTTCCCAAAGTGGATTTCCTTCTTTTGGATACATTGATACAGCCATCACTTTTTTACCATTGATGTCTACTGCCTGCATGTCCCAGATAAATTTACGCGATGATGCAAAAGCAAAATCTCTTACATTTTCTGCATAGAATTTCCATGTTTTCTTTTTGTTAGAAAAGTTTTTCTCAGCAGCTTCTGCTTCTTCTTGCGTTACAATTATTACAGGCTTGTCATATGAGTTTGTGGCACGCTCATAACGCTTCATCATTTCTTTTGTGAAGACATTTTTTCTATTCTGTAATTTCCCTGTTGCATCTAAGATATGATCTGCAGGAACTGTAATATTTACTTTGTAGTTTCCGAATGGTAAAGCAAATTCACCATTTCCCCAAAACTGATAGTTTTGCCATCCTTCAACGTCATTATATACAGCCATTCTTGGGAAAAACTGAGCAATTACGTATGCATTGTTCCCATCTTTTGCAAAATGCTCAAATCCTGAACGTGCTCTGTTTTTTACGTGATTGTTGATGTTATACCACCATTTAATTGTAAATGATACTTTATCACCTGACTCTAATGTCTCAGGCAAGTCAATACGCATCATTGTTTCATTGATTGTAAACGATAATGGTTTTCCTTTAGCATCTCTTACATAATCAATATTGAAACCTCCATCAAAAGGATCTGCCACATAACTTCTTACAAATGTAGAAGCTCTTTGTAAACGCGGAATACGCTGTCCATTTTTTAAAGAAGCTTGTGAGTTTTTGGCTCTGATGTTTTGATCCAATTGTACCCAAAGGTATGCTAAATCGTCTGGTGAGTTATTTTTGTATGTAATTGTCTCAACTCCATACAGTTTTTCGTTTTTATCATCAAGCTCAATGTCCATTTCATAGTCAGCTTGTTGTTGATAGTATGCTTTCCCTGGCGCACCAGAAGCAGTTCTGTACATGTTTGGTGTAGAGAATTCTTGGTATAACTGTCTAAATTTATTTTGATTGATGTGTCCTTGCGGCTTCTTGTCGTCCTGAGTCTCCTGAGCTATTGCAAGATTCGCTCCTATAAATAGAAAAGCGAGAATGTAGAGTTGTATCCGTTTCATTAGGTTTTAAATAGGTTTGTATTTTTCAATTCGTGAAAATAATTATTTTCAACTACTATTGTTAAAAATTTAACAAACCTTTATCATTTTCTTTAACCAATAGTAAACTTTTACGTTGGTCTTTTATTTTTACGTGTACTAAATTCTGTTGATCTTCTTCTAATTCATATAAAATATCGTTTTCCACTTCTATAGAAGTAACATCTTTTATGTTTGGAATTTCTAAATAACAGATTGTTACATCATCTTCATATTTTTTTCCAATGAACGTGAATGCTTTTTGTTCTCCATTTACCCAAATTTTTAGTTTTTTCTTTAGGTATTTTTCCATCATTTGCTCTACTTCTTTTACCTTTTTTTCTGTAGTGAGTTCTTCTTTTAAATCATATCGCATTTCCATAACTTTTTGAAAATCGTCAATAAAGATACGTGTTGTAATTTGCAAAGAATTGTCAAGTTTGCTGTATTCAATATTCGTAACACTTACATAAAATTTGTGCGCTACTACAAAAGAAAACAAAGGTATTAGTAGTAGTAAGACTAGAGATTTATATGATTTCATTAATGTATTTTATCTTTATTTTTGTTGTGGCAAAGATATTCAAAAAGCGTTCCAAAAAAAGATTTCAGGAAATTAGTCTATTCTTTTGTTTTGAGAGATTCTAAAAATGTTTTGCTGTTTTTCACCATAAAATCAATCATTAAGAATTCATTTTTCTTGGTAAATATATCTTCTGATGGTAATTGATCATCACAATAATATAGAAATGCTGCTATTTTTTCTTCTGGAATGTTCAAGTTTTTGGTAAAGAATTCATTTTTATAACGATCACGAATATCATTAAAGCTTGTACGCAGATGTATTGGTTTTTCAACTTCTCGTTTTTTACCTTCTCCAATAATAGTGTTTAATAACATTCCGACTAATCCAAGTATGTTAGCACCTTGAAAATTTGCCTGATCTAGCGCTTCATTATGCACTTTGGAATACCGGTCATCTGCAAATTGATAATCTTTATATTTTGCGATTTGTTCTTCTTGGAAATCAAGAAATTTTTCTTTGTTTTCAGGACTAATTACGGCTGCATCTAATTCTTCTATTTTTTCCTTTACTTCAACCACTAAACGGTTATTTTTAAGAACTTTATTTGTAATTGTAATTTCTCTTATCGTATACTGAACCGAAGAAAAAATTAGAATATCACCTTCTTTTGCTAGTATTTCATATTCACCTTTTGCGTTGGTAGCCGTTCCTTTACTTGTAGTGTTATTTACAACATTTACACCAACTACATTTACATTTCTATAGATAACTTTACCACGCAGAATTTTCCGTTCTGTATCTTGAGCTATTACTATTGTTGAAATTAATAGACATATTAAGAGTAATTTTTGCTTCATTGTTAGTTTAGTTATTTTTGGTTTGTTTAATAGGCTTTTATAAAGATACGGTAAAGAAATTAACTATTGTCCTTAAAAAAATGCCAACATCCATTAAACTTTTGTTAAAAACTTATTATGATTACTTTTACATTATTAGAATAAACACAAGCATTTACACCTTATGAAAAATATGATCATTGCTAGTACTTCAACAATTCACGAAAGCGGTTATTTAACCTATATTCTTGATGAACTTGCTTCGTTATATAAAGATACGGAAGAAATTTTATTTATTCCCTACGCAAGACCTGGAGGAATTACCCACGATGCATATACTGCTATTGCTGCCAAAGCTTTTAAAACGATTGGAAAAACAGTTCGTGGTGCACATGAGTTTGACAACCCGAATGAAGCAGTTGCCAATGCTAAAGGAATTTTTACAGGTGGCGGAAATACATTTTTATTAGTTTCTCAGTTGTATAAAACTGAAGTTATGACTTCGCTTAGAGATGCAATTTTTAATGGAATTCCATATGTAGGAACAAGTGCTGGAAGTAATATTTGCGGACTTACCATGCAAACGACAAATGACATGCCTATTATCTATCCGCCGAGTTTTAAAACCTTAGGAACTATTCCTTTTAATATAAACCCACATTATTTAGATCCGATAGAAGGCGATACACATATGGGTGAAACGCGTGAAACACGTATTAAAGAGTTTCATAAGTTTAATACACTTCCTGTAGTTGGGATTAGAGAAGGTAGTTGGATTCGTGTAGTTGATGAAAAAGTTACGCTAGAAGGTCCACACTCTGCAAGAATATTTGAACATGAGAAAGCTCCGTATGAACTCGATTCTGGTTCAACACTCATGTTTTCATAACAAAAAAGAAAAGGTCACATAAATTTATGTGACCTTTTCTTTTTTATTATCTATCTTTTCCTACTTCACAAGGAAAGTTAGAACCTCCATTTTCACACCATTCATAGTGTGTTCCTGCTCTTCCTCCTTTTAGTGAATTTAGATCTGTTACTATAACTTTAGTTAGTTTCAATTTTTTCTGAAATTGTCTTTTTTTCATAATTATTAAAATTTTAAATTATTTAAGACAATGAAACTAAAAATAGCTTTTGAATTTCCAGTAAGGTTTTCCCATAAAAAAAGCCGATTCATATGAATCGGCTTTTTGTGGAGCGAAAGACCGGGTTCGAACCGGCGACATTCAGCTTGGAAGGCTGACGCTCTACCAACTGAGCTACTTTCGCATTGCGGGTGCAAATATAGAGAAACACTCCTTTATTTTCCAAACATTTCTTTATATTTTTTTCAAAAAATGATACCCTCGCGCTATAAATCCCTGATTATTATAGAATTTATGTGATGGAAAATTTTCCACGTATGTGTTCAATTCTATCGTAGTCACTCCTTTTTCTTTCCCATACACTTCAATCCATTCAAATAATTGCTTTCCTATTCCTTTGCTTCTGTAATTTTCTTCAATGTATACATGATCGGGTTCTAAGCTTCTTCCACAATAATGGCGTGTCATATTCCACAAACCAAAACAACCGATCAGTTGTGCATCATCATAGATGGCAAAAGCTTCATAATTCTGATCTAACATTTCAGAAAAGCGCTCTTTTAATAAATCCATTGGAACTTTTTGCGAATTCATGATATCTAAATAGGGAAGAATAATTGTGGCTTCTTCCTTATTGAGCAATTTGAACGTAATTTGCATGCTATTATTTTTTATTCAAAATTAATTTATTTCTGTAAAAAAAGAGTCTTAAATTAGTTATACTTTTGAGTATTCTGAATATAATTTGTGATTATGAAAACTAACGAATCTTTTACAATTAGAGAGATTACTGCAAAAAAAGCATATGACGTACGTCATCCTGTATTGCGTGAAGGAAAACCAATAGATGCCTGTCATTTTGAAGGAGATGATTTGCCTACCACTTTTCATTTGGGTTACTTTATAGACACACAATTAGTTGGTGTGGTTACTTTATTGGAAAATAATCATGCAACTTTGGAATCTGAAAAGGCTTTTCAATTGCGTGGAATGGCAGTATTGACTAGTTTTCAAAAAAGAGGTATTGGAGATGCTTTGGTAAAAAAGTCTGAAACAATGATACAGAAACGCGATGGCACTTTTATGTGGATGAATGCACGTGAAATTGCGGTTCGATTTTACGAAAAGTTAGGCTATCAAAAACATGGAACTCCTTTTTCTATTCCGAAAATTGGTTTACATTATGTTATGATTAAAAAGTTTAACAAAAAAGATTAACGCCTTTTTAACGCTTCAAAGAAAGGAAATAAAGTATTTTTTGAATCTAATTCTATCAATCAAAATTATATTTTATGAAAACAATACTACTCTTACTCGTTTTCACGAGCACACAATTGCTTGCTCAAAAACAAGCAACGGTTACTTTTGAAAAAGATTTTGACACAGCTCAAGCTTTTATTCATCTTCCTGATTTTAAAAATATTAATGTTCGAGATATGGCAATTTCACCAACAAATGATGAAATTTTCTTTACACTAGATGCACCAAAAAATGCCTTCAGAACTATTTTAACTTCCAAATTAATTAACGGCAAATGGTCTGATTTTACAATTGCTTCTTTTTCTGGAAAGTATCATGATATTGAACCTGCATTTTCTCCTGATGGAAAACAATTATTCTTTGCTTCTAAACGTCCAACAAACGGAGAAACTTCTCCAAAAAAAGACTATGATTTGTGGTTTCTTACAAAAGAAAACGGCAAATGGCAAAACCCAACACGCTTGCCAGAAACTATTAATACTGATAAAAACGAATATTATCCTTCAATTGCAAGTAATGGAACTATTTATTTTACGGCCGAACGAGAAGACGCCAAAGGAAAAGAAGATATTTATAAAAGTGAATTAAAAAACGGAAGCTATCAAACACCTATGAGTTTAGGAACTGGAGTGAATACAAAAACCTATGAATATAACGCGTATATAAGTCCTGATGAGACTTTCATTATTTTTGGTTCATACGGGCGAAAAGGAAGTTTAGGACGCGGTGATTTGTATATTAGTTTTCGTAAAAATCGAACTTGGGCAAAAGCAGTTTCTTTAGGAAACTTAGTTAATTCTGATCAAATAGATTATTGTCCGTTTGTAACTTTTGACAAGAAATATTTTTTCTTTACTAGTGAAAAAAATACTATCCAACAGACATATAAAAATATGTCGATGAAAAAATTAAAGGAAGTTATGAACGGAGAAGGCAATGGAACTTCAAAAATTTATTATATTCCGTTTGATAAAATAGTTAAAACACTTAAACTTGAATAGATCAAATTTCATGAAGCTACTTTGTTTGGGAACAATTGCTTTGCACAGTTTACCAAGTATGGCTTTTAATACACAAGATTCAAAAACTTTAGAACTTCTTGGTAAAGGGAATCCAACTGTTTTCGGTAAGGGATTTTCATTACGAAAAGAGGCTTATGATGCGTTTATACAAATGCGCGCTGCTGCAGAAAAAGATGGAATTTCAATTCATGTCGTTTCTAGCTATCGCAATTATGCGCATCAAAATCGTATTTGGGAACGCAAGTATAAACGTTTTACAAAACAAGGTTTAGCACCTTTAAACGCAATTAAAAAAATTATAGAGTATTCTACTATCCCAGGAACTTCAAGACACCATTGGGCAACTGACATTGATATTATTGATAAAAATGCTTCGTATAGTGGTGATGTGTTGATTCCTAAAAAATTTCATGGTGATGGACCATTTTGCAAGCTTAGAGAATGGTTAGAAAACAATGCGAATTCCTTCGGTTTTTATATCGTGTATACAGATCGTTCTGATCGTAAAGGTTTTAAGTATGAACCTTGGCATTATAGTTATGCCCCAATTTCGAAACCCATGTTACAAGCGTATAAAAAATTGGACGTTAAAAAGATGCTTCAAGCTGAAAAATTACTAGGAAGTGAGCATTTTGACGAAGATTTTATCAATTCATATATAAAAGAGAATATTTTAGATATCAATCCTCAGCTTTTAGGGTAAGTTTTGTATTTTTAAATAATCCCAATTTTAATAATCATGAGAGGAAATAAGTTTAAAATCCGTTTATTGATCGGAGTTGCTATTGTGGCATTTGCATACTTTAAAAAATGTTCTAATCAAGAAAAAAACCAATATACAGGTCGTACGCAAACTATTAGCATGTCTACGGATGAAGAAATTGCTTTAGGTTTTGCTAATCGTGACGCCATGGCACAACAACATGGTGGGTTGTATCCTGATGCTGGTGCGCAGGCACGTGTAGATTTTATTGGCGAAAAATTAGTTACCAAAAGTATGGCTAAGGAATCTAATTATCAATTTGAGTTTCATTTGCTGGCTGATAATAGAGCTATCAATGCTTTTGCATTGCCTGGCGGACAAATTTTTATTACAAATGCTTTATATAGTAAGCTAGATGACAATCAGTTAGCAGGCGTATTAGGTCATGAAATTGGACATGTTTTGGGACGACATTCCGCAGAACGAATTGCTGAGAGTGATTTTTGGAAAACCGTTTCTACAGGCGCTTCCGTTGGAGCTGACATGGGTGGTATGATTAATGGAATTGGACAACAGACTTTACTTAAAAATGGTCGTGAAGATGAGCTTGAAAGTGACGAGTTAGGCGTTGTATTAATGTTATATGCTGGATATGATCCGGAAGCTATGATTGAAGTAATGAAGATTTTAAAAGCTGCCGCTGGACCAAATAGAACTCCTGAGTTTCAAAGTACACATCCTGATCCAGAGAATAGAATTCAACGTATTAAGGAAGCTATTGAAAAGTATCGTCAGTAGTTAGGAATTAGGAATTAGGAATTAGGAAGAAATACTTTTTATTTTAAAATTGAACAATTTTGAGACCCAGTTTTACAACAGGGTTAATTCAACTTATAGTATTTTATGTACGTCTTACAGACTTTTCAACACTTAGTTTAATAAAAAGAAGAAAGCCCTAAAGTAGTCAGCTTTAGGGCTTTTATAGACTTTGAATTCATTTCTGTTAAGAACCTTAAAAATACTCGAACATTTATTAATTTTCTATAATGATAAATTCACTACGTCTATTGAGTTGATGTTCGTATTCGGAGCATGGGACTCCATTACTACATCTGTTTACGTGCCTTGTTTCTCCGTAGCCTCTGCCCGTGAGTCTACTTTCATCGATACCATTGGTTATTAAAAATTTAATCGTTGATTTGGCACGTCTTTCTGATAAATCCATATTATAATCGTCATCCGATCTACTGTCGGTATGTGAACGTACATCAATTTTCATGCCTGGATATAGTTCCATAATTGCAATTACTTTGCGTAGCTCTATTTCTGCATCTCCTCTGATAAAATCTTTGTCTAAATCAAAGTAAATTGGGTTTAATCCTAATATTTTTACTAAGTCACCACCTATGTTTGCTATTATTGGCTTTTCTAGTGTAGTGCCTTTTTTGAGGAAAAGTGTTTTTTTAACAACCTTATTCAATTCATTGGTCGTTCCAAATGATTTTTCTGCCGTTGAATAGTCTTCTTTAGCAGCTCTGATAGCGTATTGTGTATTACAGTCTAAATTGAATGCAAAGCTTCCATCATCTTTAGCAAAGGTTTGTTCTATCACATTGGTATCACCATCTAATAATAATACTTTCGCATTTGCAACTGGATTATTCGTTTGCTCGTCTAACACAACACCTTCTAATGTTTGACTGCATGTTGAAATGATTTTTTGTGTTCGTGTAAATATATAGATATCATCATCACCAACGCCACCTTCACGATTGGAAGCAACGTATCCTGTTCCTGTTGTTTCGTTAATGATAAAGGTAAAATCATCCGCTGGACTGTTGATTGGGCGACCCAAGTTGAAAACTTCCCCGAAGCCATTTGTCCTGTCAATAGTTGACACAAAAACATCTAACCCTCCCAAACCAACGTGTCCATCGGATGTAAAATATAGTTTATTGTCTTTACTTATGAATGGAAAGGTTTCTCTACTTTCCGTATTTATTTTGTCTCCTAAATTCTCTGGAGTTCCAAATTCTGTTCCATTAATTGCTACTTTATATAAGTCCGATTGTCCTTTTCCGCCAGGCATATCAGAAGCAAAGTAAAGTGTTTTTTCATCTACACTTAACGCAGGATGCGCCACCGAGTATTGATCACTATTAAATGGTAATTCTTCTACTTTCCATTCTTCACCTTCAAGCGTTGCTCTGTAGAGTTTTAATTTGTTTGTTCCTTCATCATCTTGCTTGTATTCTTTGTCGGTGTAATTGTTTCTAGTAAAATAAAACGTGTTACCATCTTTTGTGTACGCTGCTGTAGATTCGTGATATCTGGTGTTAATAACTTTTGGCATTTTTGAGATTGTACTTTTTGCATTTTCAGAAGCGATACTTATTTGATATAAATCTAGAAATGGTTGATCGTTCCAATCATGAATTCTTCTTGTTACGTTTCTGTTTGATCTGTTAGATGCAAAAATTAATCTGTTTTGATAAAATGTTGGAGCAAAGTCTGATAGTTTAGAATTGAATCCTGCATTTTCTATTTTAAATCGTCCTGATTGTTGTTCTATTTCTTCTAGATAATTACGTTCATTTACAAAGAGTTTTGCTCGATAATCTTCTCCTTTTCTTGCATAGAATTTTTCCATGATTGCATCAGAAGCCGCATATTGCTCTGTACTTTTCAGCGAAAGCGCATACCTATATAAATATTCTGATTCTATTTCTTCTGAAAAATTAAAGAGTGCGCCATACCATTTCGCGGCATTTTTATAGTCTGCTGTAAAGTAGTACGAATCTCCTAATCGGGCTAATAAATCTACTGATTGAAATCCATCTTCCGCTACTTTTAAGTATGCTTCACGGGCATCAATAAACGCGTATTTATTGTACTCATCATTTCCTTTTTGGATCTTTTTTTCTTGTGCGTTGACCGCTACGATTCCAACGATTAAGAAAACTATGATTGTGTGTATTGTTTGTCTCATATTTGCTGTTTTTTGTTGGATTAAAAGAATCTTGGTGATATCATACGTTTTTTACGATTGAAGAGTTCGAAGCGAAGAAATACTTCATACGAACCATCATTGTATTGTTGCAATTCAGTAGTTTCTCTATCATAGGCAAATCCGATCATAAATTGATCTGATACTTGAAATCCTGCCATAGCACTTAGTGCGGCGCTCCATCTATAAGCGGCTCCAAGCGTAAGTTTGTCATAGATGAGAAAATTTCCTGATAGATCTACTTGTAATGGCGCTCCTGCCACTAGTTTTACCAATGTGGCTGGCTTCAATTTTACTTCACTTGATAGATTGAATACATAGCCTGTCATTAAATAGTAATTGACACGCTCTCTTGCTGTAGCACTTGAATTGTTACTGTTAGATGATTCATCAAAGTGATCCGTTTCTAATAGATTGGGCACACTAAGTCCTAGATAAAATTTTGGTGTATGATAGTATAAACCTACTCCAAATTGTGGTGAAAAACGCCTATCAATATTTATAAATGCATCTGGATCTCCAGGATTGAAAGCTCCTGTGTTTAATCGATTCGAATCGATATCTAATAAGTGCGCTCCTGCTTTTAATCCTAAAGCCAATCTACCTTGATCTCCAACATCTAGCGTATAGCTAAAATCGATATCAATGTAGCTTTCTTTGGCTATAAATATTTCATCATTGGTAATATTGAGTCCCAATCCTACTCGTTTTCCAACTGGTGTATGCATAGAAGCTGTGAATGTTTTTGGCGCTCCATCTAATCCAACCCATTGCGTTCTGTATAATCCTAGAAAACTAAACACGTCTCTTGAACCAGCATAGGCAGGGTTTATACTCAACGTATTGTACATGTATTGTGTATACTGTGCATCCTGCTGAGCTGTTGCAATGTTAGAGAACAACACTAAAACTAGTAAAGTTATGATCGTTACATAATTTTTTTTCATAAGTGTATGTATTAGACCTACCGGAGCGTATACTCCGATAGGTGTTTGTATTGTTTTTATCTTCTATTAATGTAAAGTGGTCCTGCTTTTTCTTTACGGTTTCCGTTGCTATCCACGTATGATAATACATAGTAGTACGTTCCTACAGGTAAGCGATCGTCACGTGCAATGGTAACTCTTCCTTCTGAGTAACCTCTAAAGAATTTGTCTCCTTGACCATAGCCATCTACATCGTACACTTTAACTCCCCATCTGTTATAGATTTTTAAGTTGTTGTTAGGGAAGTTTTGAATTCCTCTGATAGTGAACACATCGTTAAGGCCATCACCATTTGGTGTTAGAATGTCAAAGATTTCTAGTTCTTGGTTAGGATCTCCGTTGTTTACTTCTACATAATCAGGAATTCCATTGTTATTGTCATCTCCTAGTTCATCACCGTTTGGAATGGTATCTCCATCACAGTTTAGAGCTAACCAAGCAGCATCTACCGTTGCTAAGTTTTGACTATTGAAATCGAAATCACAAGGATCTGCTGGATCTGTACTATCATTAGCAACTTCCACAGCATTTGTTACACCATCTCCATCACAATCTGCGTTGTTCCAGACATCTGATGTTACAGTTGTTTGGCTTCCTAAGTCAAAGCTACATGGATCAACTGGGTTGGTTCCATCTACAACTTCATCACCATTTATGACACCATCTCCATCACAGTCAACAGTATTCCAAATTGCTCCAACAGCGCTAATATCTTGGCTTGTTACATTGTAATCGCAAGGATCTTGTACTCCTGTAGCTTCTAAGATTTCGAGACCATTTGGAACTCCATCTTCATCACAATCTAAACCTTCCCAAGTGGTTGTAATTATTGTTACATCTTGGTTTGACTCGTTGTAATCACAAGGATTTTGAGCATCAGTTCCGTCAGTAACTTCCTGTCCGTTTGTAACTCCATCTCCATCACAGTCTAACATATCATATTCATCTGTTGTCATTGATGTGTTTTGACTGTTTGAGTTGAAACTACATGGATCATTTGGATCAGTGTTGTCATTGATTTCTTGTCCATTGGCAACTCCGTCACCATCACAATCTGCTGTAAGCCAAGCTCCCGAAGCCTGTGTTATATCTTGACTTGTTACTAGATAGTCACATGATTCTAATGGATCGGTCATATCTGTTACTTCCTGTCCATTGGTAACTCCATCACCATCACAATCGGCATTGTTCCATATATCTCCAACCATTGTGATATCTTGGTTCATTAGTTCATAATCACAAGGATCATTTGGATCGGTCATATCAATTGCTTCTTGACCATCATTTACTCCGTCATCATCTGTATCTGCATCTTGTGGATCGGTTGTTACTCCATTTGGATCGGCTGGTGTGGAAGGATCATCTACTCCCGTAACTTCTTCTTCATTGTTTAATCCGTCACCATCACAATCAGCATCTCCCCAAGCTGGTTCTACTGCTGTTACATCCTGACTTGCAGCTTCATAATCACATAGATCATTCGGATCCGTCATGTCAATTGCTTCTTGTCCATCACTTACTCCATCGCCATCTGTATCGTCGTCTTGTGGATCGGTTGTTACTCCATTTGGATCGGCTGGTGTTAAAGGATCATCTACGCCTGTAACTTCTTCATTATTTGTTAATCCATCATCATCACAATCAGCTTCATTCCAAACCGTTCCGACCATTGTGATATCTTGGTTCATTAGTTCATAATCACAAGGATCATTTGGATCGGTCATATCAATTGCTTCTTGACCATCATTTACTCCGTCATCATCTGTATCTGCATCTTGTGGATCGGTTGTTATTCCGTTTGGATCAGCTGGTGTAGAAGGATCATCTACTCCCGTAACTTCTTCTTCGTTGTTTAATCCGTCACCATCACAATCAGCATCTCCCCAAGCTGGTTCTACTGCTGTTACATCCTGACTTGCAGCTTCATAATCACATAGATCATTCGGATCCGTCATGTCAATTGCTTCTTGTCCATCAGTAACTCCGTCTCCATCTGTATCGTCGTCTTGTGGATCGGTTGTTACTCCATTTGGATTGGCTGGTGTGGAAGGATCATCTACGCCTGTAACTTCTTCGTTATTTGTTAATCCATCATTATCACAATCAGCTTCATTCCAAACCGTTCCGACCATTGTAATGTCTTGACTTGACATTTCATAACTACACGAATCATTTGGATTGGTCATATCAATTGCTTCTTGACCGTCATTTACTCCGTCGCCATCTGTATCTGCATCTTGTGGATCGGTTGTTATTCCGTTTGGATCGGCTGGTGTAGAAGGATTATCTACACCTGTAACTTCTTCTCCATTTGTTAAGCCATCACTATCACAATCTGTGTTTGACCAAGCTGCGTCTACTGTTGCTAAGTCTTGACTTGATGCCTGATAGTCACATGGATCATTTGGATTAGTTCCATCTAAGGCTTCTTGTCCATCACTTACTCCATCTCCATCTGTATCTTCGTCTTGTGGATCGGTTGTTACTCCATTTGGATTGGCTGGTGTTAAAGGATCATCTACGCCTGTAACTTCTTCATTATTTGTTAATCCATCATTATCACAATCAGCACTTGTCCATACTGGTTCTACTGCTGTGGTATCCTGACTTGCTACATTATAACTACACGAATCATTTGGATCAGTCATATCAATTGCTTCTTGACCATCATTTACTCCGTCGCCATCTGTATCTGTATCTTGTGGATCGGTTGTTACTCCATTTGGATCGGCTGGTGTGGAAGGATTATCTACACCTGTTACTTCTTCTCCATTTGTTAAGCCATCACTGTCACAATCTGTGTCTGACCAAGCTGTGTCTACTGTTGCTAAGTCTTGACTTGATGCCTGATAATCACATAGATCATTCGGATCCGTCATGTCAATTGCTTCTTGTCCATCACTTACTCCATCTCCATCTGTATCTTCGTCTTGTGGATCGGTTGTTACTCCATTTGGATTGGCTGGTGTTAAAGGATCATCTACGCCTGTAACTTCTTCGTTATTTGTTAATCCATCATTATCACAATCAGCACTTGTCCATACTGGTTCTACTGCTGTGATATCCTGACTTGCTACATTATAACTACACGAATCATTTGGATCAGTCATATCAATTGCTTCTTGACCATCATTTACTCCATCGCCATCTGTATCTGCATCTTGTGGATCGGTTGTTATTCCATTTGGATTGGCTGGTGTTAAAGGATCATCTACGCCTGTAACTTCTTCGTTATTTGTTAATCCATCATTATCACAATCAGCACTTGTCCATACTGGTTCTACTGCTGTGATATCCTGACTTGCTACATTATAACTACACGAATCATTTGGATCAGTCATATCAATTGCTTCTTGACCGTCATTTACTCCGTCGCCATCTGTATCTGCATCTTGTGGATCGGTTGTTATTCCGTTTGGATCGGCTGGTGTGGAAGGATTATCTACACCTGTTACTTCTTCTCCATTTGTTAAGCCATCACTATCACAATCTGTGTCTGACCAAGCTGCGTCTACTGTTGCTAAGTCTTGACTTGATGCCTGATAGTCACATGGATCATTTGGATTAGTTCCATCTAAGGCTTCTTGTCCATCACTTACTCCATCTCCATCTGTATCTTCGTCTTGTGGATCGGTTGTTACTCCATTTGGATTGGCTGGTGTGGAAGGATCATCTACGCCTGTGACTTCTTCGTTATTTGTTAATCCATCATTATCACAATCAGCTTCATTCCAAACCGTTCCGACCATTGTAATGTCTTGACTTGACATTTCATAACTACACGAATCATTTGGATCAGTCATATCAATTGCTTCTTGACCGTCATTTACTCCGTCGCCATCTGTATCTGCATCTTGTGGATCGGTTGTTATTCCGTTTGGATCGGCTGGTGTGGAAGGATTATCTACACCTGTTACTTCTTCTCCATTTGTTAAGCCATCACTATCACAATCTGTGTCTGACCAAGCTGCGTCTACTGTTGCTAAGTCTTGACTTGATGCCTGATAGTCACATGGATCATTTGGATCCGTCATGTCAGTTACTTCCTGAGCATTTGTTACACCATCTCCATCACAATCCGTATCATTCCATATTGAATCAACTGTTGTGATATCCTGATTTGCAACATTATAACTACACGAATCATTTGGATCAGTCATATCAACACCTTCTTGACCGTCATTTACTCCGTCGCCATCTGTATCTGGATCGTTCGGATCAGTTATGTTTCCATTAGGAGTAGAAGTTGTTGTAGGATCATCAATTCCCGTTATTTCTTCTCCATTATTTAGACCATCATTATCACAATCTAAAGCATTCCATGAAGCTTCAACCATTGTAATATCTTGTGTGGTTAAATCATAAACACAGGGATCTGCAGGGTCAGAATCTGTCACATCTGGATCACCATCTCCATCATCGTCATCGTCACATCCGCTTACAAGTCCATCTCCATCTATATCAACTCCTACAGTTGTTACATCAGCATTTGTTCCTATTGTGTAATCTGCTCCTATCACAAGACCACTTACATTTACACCTATTTGAGGTTCTCCAGTTCCATACGAACCACCATCATTACCATCGGCAGTTGAATTGTTGTATGCTTCATTGGCATCACTACAACCATCATCATCACTATCACTGTCTAAGAAATCTGGTAAGTTCTCTCCAACATTCCCATCACTGTCTGCTGGACTCGATACTCCCGTGCCTGCACTACTTGGGATTCCGGTGATCGGATCTGGCGTGCCATCTGCAATTCCATTATTGTCTGCATCAGTGCCGCCAGTTTCTATCGTATCATAGATTCCATCGTTGTCTGCATCTAAGTCTAAGTGGTTACTTACTCCATCGCCATCTGTATCGTATGCTGG
>NZ_CANMEZ010000008.1 GCF_947496985.1 uncultured Kordia sp. | reverse complement strand
CAACACCGAAAAACCATCATTGTCATCATCACAAATGAGTTGATCATCAATGACGTTAGCTGTAGGAGTTGTGAATATAGTCAGAGTTGCTTGTCCTTCTAGTGGGCATTCTCCATTATTTTGATCAATAGTAACTTCATATAAACCAGCATCAGCTAGTGTAACATTTGTAAGGTTTAACTGGAACGTAGTTTCAGCTAAAGGGTTTCCTTCAAACGTCCATGTATATGTTGCGCCAGGGATATTGTCTGCTGTAAGGGTATAGTTTTGTGTTGTGCATAATACTAAATCTGTAGTAGAAACTCCGTTACGAATAATGTCAATTGGCGTTGCAAATAATGATTGGATAAACGGAGGAAGGCCAATTCTTGAAAGGTTAGTATTGGTATTTGTGATATCTACTAAGATTCCATTTTCATTGTATATGACAGTAGGTCCAGCAGCTTCAGGGTTTTCTATAATTCCTAAAAACTGACCAGATGTCGCAACATTATTAAAATCTAGCAAAGCTCTGTATATTCTTCCATCAATTCCAACTTGAATCGCACCAGCAGAATAAGTAGAAGAATTATCTACAGTAAATTGAGAAGCTGGAATATCAGCAGCGAGTAAATCGTACTGAAGTAATAAACTGTTACCTGTTCCAGAGTCTCCAAGTCCGACAGTAGCATATAGTTTTGTAGCTTCAGGGGAGAATTCTACTCCATAAGGAGAATCTCCATCATATAATTCAATTTCATTACTTACAATTCCAGTACTGTTATCAAAATCATATAGCATTACTTTTCCAGGACCATTTCCACCTTCTGTATTGGTAAGTCCTAAATGAGCTGCTGCTAATTTATCACCAAGGGGAGATGCTTTTAAGTATCCTAAAGCGTTTCTTCTGTATCCAGAAATTGGAATAGTTGTCGGAGTATTACTTACAACCGGAGTTGTATTGACTCCTACAGCGTCAACTCTAAAAGAATAAAAATTATTGATAAAGTGAGTGATAACCCAAAAAGAATCACAATCTGCACTTTTTACGGCAGATATTTTTTCAGAACACTTAAAGCGTGTTTCTTGAGCATCTGTAGTATCATATGTTATTAATGGAACATTTTTTTGCGCACCATCAACAAAACCAATTCCATCTGTCATGTCT
This sequence comes from uncultured Kordia sp., assembly GCF_947496985.1. GTDB lineage: Bacteria > Bacteroidota > Bacteroidia > Flavobacteriales > Flavobacteriaceae > Kordia. The sequence continues at coordinate 203,795 of NZ_CANMEZ010000008.1, read as the reverse complement.
ACAACAGAGTAATTTAGTCCATTATTAACTCCACCATCATTATGATGTGGTTCATCTACTGTAAAAATGTAATAGATATTTGCATCTTGTGGTTTTGGCACAATAATCGCCGAAGAAGTACTAGAGCTATCACCATTCAAACCAGTACCATTTGTCATGATAGTGTGATTTCTATTCCAAACAGTAATTCCATCAGTATAAAATAATAATTCTCCGTCTGAATCTGAAATAGAAGCACAACCTTCTAAAGTGTCTAAACTACCATTGGTAACTGCTGAAACAGTGCCGGTATTAGGATCGAATTGTAATCCTGCATTTTGACCAAAATACCAATTAGCCGCTTCTCCTTGTGCAAAAATTAATGTGGGTACTACTATAAAAACGAATAGTAAAAATTTTCTCATTTGTAATCGTTGTTTTCTGTGCATGTAAAATGCTCAATGCCTAAGTAATAACTCGTTTTCAGTGTTATTATTTTATGATATTGAGGATTAATCTTTTGTGAGTAATGTGTGTTTGAAATAACAGTTCTTATAAAAAAAGCTTTTTGATTTTAGAAAAAGGGAAATCATAAAAGCATTTATAGCGAGGTATTTCATAGCAATTTTCAATACTCATCAGTTGGCAAAGATACTAAATTACAAACCAAAAAAAGAGCGAATTTCTCCGCTCTTCATGTAAAATCTATTGGTTTGGTATACTATTTTGTTATAAATCTCTTCTTTTTAATAATTTGTATGATGCAAAGATGTAAATGAAAATCCAAGTGCCTGCAATTAAGAACTCATACCAGTATACAGGATAGTCAGTTACCACCATATCAGAAGGGTTGTGTAATGATACAATTCGGGTAGCAGGTTCGTCAATTAAATTCCACATAGATGTGAATGGGAAAAACTGCATTACCTCATTTGAAATTTCATAATTGTACCATTCAAATCGGAACAATCCGTATAAGATTAATTCTAAAATAAAACATATAAATAAGAAACCTAAAGCAAAAGCTGATCGCTTAATTAAAACACCTACAAATAAACATAAACTAAAGAAGGTCAGTAGTTTTACGAAGTATGCTAAGATAAATTCAGAACCACTAAATATAGTGTCTAAATATAAATCTTGTGAAGGTGTATTGAGGACTCCAATACTAAGTGTAATCAAAAATACGACAAGCGTAATGACTACTGAATAAGCTAAAATGAAGTAAAATTTAGAAAGAATGACTTCTTTTTTACTCAAACCATCAATTAAATTCTGTTTTAAGGTTCGGTTACTGTATTCATTCCCCATCATGGAAACTACCACGATCGCAAAGAAAAATTTAAATCCTGCTATGAAAAAAGTGGTTACATGCCAGATGTATGGGAACTCAAAAATTTTAGTTTCTGATAAGTCAAGTGTAAAATATCCAAAAAAGTTAATCTTTATAGAAGAAAGAATTAAAATGGATAGTGGAAATATAAAGGATATTAATAATAATATTTTGCTGGTTCTATTGAGCCAGAGTTTTTGAAATTCTATTTGTAGTAAACGTAACATAGTCGATGATGAATGAAATTAGTTAGATTGATTTTCGGTAAGGATTAAGAATTGTTCTTCCAAGCTTTCTTTTCGTTGCACTAAGTGTGATAAGATAATACCTTCTTTAAACATTTGCTGGTTAAAATCGGCAGCACTTAATGGTTCAGTTAAAAAAGCGGTAATCAATCCATCTAGTCTTTTAATTTTTCCAAAAGATGTATGTTTTTGTAAATACGATAACAGTTGATCTTCCTGATCCGTTTTTAATTCAAAAAATCCTTGACTCGCTACCATTTCATCTACGCGTCCCGAATATATTTTCTTTCCTTTTCTTAAAATAACCACATGCGAACATACTTTTTCAACTTCATCCAATAGGTGAGAAGCTAATAAAATAGTAGTTCCTTGTGAGGCAATTTTTTTAATAATCTCTCTAATTTGATGAATTCCTTGTGGATCTAATCCATTCGTTGGTTCATCTAAAATTAAAATTTCAGGATCATTTAACAAGGCAGAAGCAATTGCTAAGCGTTGTTTCATTCCTAATGAAAAAGTTCTAAATGGGCTGTGTTTTCGCTCTAAAAGCCCAACGAGTTCTAGTTTTTCGTCAATTTTGCCTGTAGAAACATTTTTAATTTTACAAACCAATTTCAAATTGTCAGAAGCTGACATGTATGGATAAAAATTTGGTCGTTCAATAATAGCACCTACTTTTTTCAAAGCATCATGCACGGCAACATTTCCATCAAACCAATGGAAACTTCCTGAAGTTTTGTTAACAACATTTAAGACCATTCCTAAAGTTGTGGATTTCCCACTTCCATTAGGTCCTAAAATACCGTATACATTCCCTTTTTCTATGGTAAATGATAAGTCTTGTACTGCTTGTATTAAACCAAATTTTTTACTTAGGTTTTGCAGTGTTAGAATAGTTTTCAATATGATATAGTTTTTTGATTGATTGTATATAATTGACGACTCAATTTGAAAATTGTTACAAAATAGGAAGAAAGCTTTTCATAAATTAAAGAAATTCCAATGTGAGAATAGGAAACTGTTGATGTAAAATAAAAAAGACCTTACTAGTTTTTTAGTAAGGTCTTTTTTTATTTATGCTTTTTGTTCTTTGTTAAAATAAACTAAGTAATAATACATTTGTTTTTCTTCGTCCCAACCTTTTTCTACAAACTTTTCTGCAGATTCAGGGTTGATAAAGTCCATTTTAATTTGAATATTCGTATCTAAACTAATGGTGTTTTTGATGCTTTTACGTGCAGAAGAAACTGCTTTGTTTGCAATTGGAAACTCCGAAACATCTTCTATACTATATTTTGGACCTTTCTCCACTTTGTAATGTTTAAACTCCGGAATCAAATCTGGGTTTTCAATGACATCATTTAAAAACTCAGTCTCTTCAAACGTATCGTTTTTTGCAAAGTGATTCACAGCTCTGTTCATAAACATTACTTCTTCCTTTTTATCTTCCGCAGGGAAAACTACATCTTTAGCAAAGTTTTGACAGAATTTTAAATATTTTTTAGTGTAAAAGTTCTCGTCAGCAAACGCATCCACACCTAAGAAATGATCTAACCAATATTTAGTATCATACTTATTACTATCAACAGACAAAATTTTGTAACCTTCTTCCTTTTTTACATTGAAAATGATACAACCTTTATCGAGTTTGTTTAAAGAAACTCCTTGTTGTAACAATATATCTAAGTTGCTGTCTTTTTCTTCAAATTGAAGGAAATCATGCTTAATCTCAGATTTGAAAATTCCGATCGCATCTACTTTTTCATTATCAATTACTGTATTTTCAAAGTAACCAACATATACTTCCCCACTTTTAATATGCGGATGTTGTGATTGTTCAAATAATAAAGAAGCGATTTTTTTTGAATTTTCATGAATCGAAGATGAGTCGTCAAATATAGAACTTACAATTGCGTATAAAGGATTAAACTCAATATCAACTTCATTGGTAAATTGAAAATAATTTTCTTCTTTCTCACGGAATGACTTGAAGAAATATTCTTTAATCAATGGCATTATTTCATCCGTTAATTGATACGGTTCTGCCGAAAGAAACACATTTTCGTTTCTACTTTTATTTCCTACTTTGTGAATAGATAAAGAATCTATTTGTGCACTGTATAAATTAATCATTATAGGGTATTGTATATTATTTTCTGAGAATAAATTTTTCCAGAACTAAACTATAAGCAGTTCCAGAAATATGTTGCTGTTTGGCAAAAGTACTAGAAAAAAAGTTAAAAAATGACTTGCCTTCACTCGTTTTATTCACAATAAAATAAGAATCTTATACACAAATGATTTTAGGAAGATTAAGATCTAAAAAAAGCGAACCGAAGTTCGCTTAATTATTTTACTTGTCTCCAGTGCAACCGTGACACGACCATAAAGGACAGGTCATTGTTTGATCAGTTCCTCCTGTACATCCAGCTTCAGAATTACAACCAGGTCCATCAATAATAGAAATAATTGTCATAATAGTAGGAATACTTCTTCCTCCATTAACTGAACCTTCTTGAAGGTTAGACACAGAACTCTTGTTTAATTTCAATGATTTTAAATTTCTTTTTTTCATAATGATAAGGTTTACTGATTAATTATTGATTCAAACCTATATGAATTAAAACGAAGAAAAAAAATATGTCCATCGTGATTTATAAATTTCGAGAATGAAACTAATAAATTGATTGTTAGAGCTCACTTTGTAAATTTTCTATTTATTTCCCGTACAACCAGTTAATGGTCCAGTACATGCACACGAATCTAATGGGCAAGTTAACGTTTCATTAGGTCCTCCTGTACATCCAGCATTAGAATCACATCCAGGTCCGTCAAGTATTGAGTTAAGAGTCATAATTATGCTAGTACCACCTCCATTTACGAATCTTCCTTGTAAGTTAGAAACAGATTTTTTGTTAAGGTTTAACGATTTTAAATTTCTTTTTTTCATAAAAATAAGTTTTAAGTGATTAATTAATGATTCAAACCTATATGAATAAAAAATAAGAAAGAAATTATGCCAATCGTGATTTATAAATAGCGATTAAGAGACCTTTGAAATGTACTATTTTACTCGCAAATAGCAGTTGAGTACATTTAAATGAATTCGCCAAGTTTGTTGAAAGGGTAGCAAAGTTTGTCAAAAAAATCACGAAACTTGTCAAAAAAAGGGTAGTCGAATGTAGTTGAAACTAGTTCCAATTTTCATCAAAATTTAGACTATCATAATCATTGATGTCTAAATCTTCATCGTCACCTTCCAATCCGTAAGGATCTTGTTCGGCTTCAAATTGTTTATCTGGTGCACTATCAGGTAAAATTCCGTGAGAGAATAACAAATTCGGATAAGATTCACCAGTAACAGGTGCAGCAATTTCAGCAAGTTCTACCAAAAATGTCCACATATTTAAAAAATCGTATACATAAATCAAACGTGTTTGATCTTCTGAAAGTACACCATCTAACGTAGTTTCATTCATCAATCGAATAGAATCTTGACCTTCACTCATGTCAAACTGAGAAATTTCTTCTCCTTGATTCCATTCATCATCACTTACGTAAAAAGACGCCATTTCCATTCCATCAAATCCAAACGCTTGTGTAATGGCATTATTGAAGTCTTCAAAAGTTGCATCTTCCTGAATTTCAATATCTCGGAACACATCTTCTGTAGCATCTAATATAACTCTGAATCTATAAATCATGACCTTTTAAAAATTTGGATTGCAAATCTACAAACTTTCTGCGTTGTTTAACGCTTTATTTGCTTCTAAGATAAGATAAAATTGAATTCCGAATAAAATCGTGGCAATTACTATATGTATCGTTTGTGTTCCAAAAGGAAAATCAAAGTAATACATTGAAATTCCAGAAATGATTTCTAAGGCTAATAAAATCATAACCCAATTTACTTTTTTGAAACCTAATTGTAATTTTTTAAATCTGTAAAACAAAGCTACATTTACTAATAATACAATAATAGAAAATGTTCTATGAATGTAAAAATCTAGTTCAGGACTGGCAAGCCATAAGTCTTTACTCGTTTCTCCAAGTGTATGAATTTGCTCATCTACAAACTGTCGAACTTGTGTTCCTAATACTGTTTGAATCAACGTTAATACCAGTGAAACATATAATAATTTGGTAAAAAGACTATCTTTTTTATGCGATTTAATTTTACTCGAAGTCACATGTACAATATATAACAGCACGGCAACAATAACCAATGCCATAACCATATGAATGGTGATTTTAAAAGGCGCTAAGTTTGAATCTACTACTGTTTTTCCCAACCAAGCTTGAAATCCCATTCCCAATACTGTAAAGAAAGATAAGAACGTAATAATTTTCCTTTCTTTCCAATACCAAAACGAACCAATAAGTAATACCAACGTGGCAAGTCCGGCTAAAGCACCAAACAATCGATTGATATATTCTACCCATGTATGAGATGCATTAAAAATTGCATAATCATGTTTAGTGTATGGTTCCCAATTTACACTGTCAAAACTAGTTGTAGTTGTAAAATCTGTTTTGGCAACTTGTAAAGCTTCATCTACAATAATCACCATTCCATCTTCATAAAAATGATTGGCTTTCCATTCTAATTGTGATTGTTCTGTGGGAGGAATATAATATCCGAAACATTTTGGCCAATCAGGGCAACCCATTCCACTTCCTGTCATACGTACAACAGCTCCAGCAATAATTACAAGATATACCAGTATAAGTGTAATTTTAGCAATCTTATGAAAATATTTTTTCATCAATCTATATATTTAGTTCGGTTTGATGAAGTATGTATACTTACTTTGATACATGTACTTCTAAACCTAATGATTTTCCTTTGGCAAGCATAAATTCATATGCAGCAGTGTGTTCATTTGGAATTTCACCTTCCAGAATTGCTTCTTTAATAGCATGTTTAATGATTCCGATTTCTCGAGAAGGTTTTAAATTGAATGCTTTTATGATTTCTTCACCTGAAACTGGCGGTTGAAAATTACGTACATGATCACGTTCTTCAACTTCAACAATTTTTTGACGAACTATTTTAAAGTTGTTATGATACTTAGCAAACTTTTTAGGATTCTTTGTAGTAATATCTGCTTCACATAAAGTCATTAAATCTTCAACATGATCACCAGCATCAAATACCAAACGACGAACAGCCGAATCCGTAACACCATCTTGAGATAATACTATAGGACGAGAACTCATCATCACCATTTTTTGAACAAATTTCATTTTTTCATTCAATGGCATGCGTAAACGTTTAAAAAGTTTAAAAACCATTTTTCCGCCTACAAATTCATGTCCATGAAATGTCCAACCATTCTTTTTATGAAAGCGTTTTGTGGGTGCTTTTCCTATATCGTGTAATAAAGCTGCCCAACGCAACCAAACATCATCCGTATGTTCAGATATATTATCAACAACTTCTAATGTATGGTAGAAGTTATCTTTATGTGTTTGCCCTTCTTTTTCATCAATTCCTTTTAAGGCTACTAATTCTGGTAATATATGTCCTAAAAGATTTGTTTTTTCTAATAATTTAAGACCGATGGAAGGCGTTGCACTTGATAAAGTTTTATTCAATTCTACAACAATGCGTTCTTTTGAAATAATTTCAATTCGATTAGAATTTCTAGTAATAGCTTCCAACGAAACAGGATCAATTCTGAAATTCAATTGTGTTGCAAATCGGATAGCGCGCATCATACGTAACGGATCATCAGAATAGGTAATATCAGGATCAAGCGGCGTTACAATTCGCTTATCTTCTAAGTCTTGTAAACCGTTAAACGGATCTAATAAATCACCAAAAGTATTTTCATTTAAACTTAACGCCATTGCATTAATAGAAAAATCACGACGATTTTGATCATCTTGAAGTGTGCCATCTTCCACCGCAGGATTACGACTGCCACGTTCGTAGCTTTCCTTTCGGGCGCCTACAAATTCTACTTCAATTTCTTTTGTTTTAATCATGGCAGTGCCATAATTTTTAAACACTTGTACTTTCGAGTTTCCAGGTAGGAGCGAAGCTACTTTTTTTGCAAGTTCAATTCCGCTACCAACTGCAACGACATCAATATCTTTAGCATCGCCACGTTTCAAAAGGAAATCGCGTACAAATCCACCAATCACATACGTTTCAAGCTGTAATTCGGTAGCTGCTTTTGAAATTGTAGAAAAAATATCGAGTTGTAATGCTTCTTTGTAATTCATTAATCTTACTACTAGGAGCGTTTTTTTAGTGTATGAGTTTTTAGTATAGAAGTTTATAAAGTTCAAACAACTAAGAACCAACAACGAGCAACAAATTTACGCTCTAATTACTTTAATTTCTCCATTGGACCGCAATTGTATAATTGTCGATGGTTTAGAGATTTTTTTTTCGTTTTGCAAATTTACAACATAGTCCACACCTTTTAAAATCTCAGCACTTATTTCTTTGTAGCTTTTTGGCGTAGGCTGCCCACTAATATTTGCAGAAGTAGATACAATTGGACGTTTAAATTTACGAATGAGTTTTTGACAAAATTCATCATCAGGAATTCGAATAGCCAAGGTTTTGTCTGAAGCCACTAAATTTTTAGCAATATCAACAGGATTATCATAAATGATTGTAGTGGGACTATTGGAAGCTTCTAATAAATCATACGCAACATCAGGAATTTTTTCAATATAAAGTTCTAACATACGAATATCACTTACCAAACAGATTAATGCTTTGCTTTCTTCACGATTTTTTAAAGCGTAAATTTTAGCGACAGCTGCTGCATTTGTCGCATCGCAACCTAATCCCCAAACGGTATCTGTTGGATATAATATGGTGTTTCCTGATTGTAACTGATCAAAAGTTTTTTGAATTTCCTCTGTCATGATTAAAAACGAATTTCCTGTTTTTGTTTTAAGGATTCAGATAAATGCGCGCCTCTCCACACCAAACCTAACATAAACCATTTTTTTGGTTTGATGAGAAAACTTAAACAATAATATATTCTGATGAAAAGATATTTTGCATAGGAATAATTTTTTTTAATTACGTACATGTGCGAAATCATACCTTCTTTACTGATTGCTTTAGAAGTACCTGTGCTTACACCTTGATAGTGTAAAATTTTTGCTTCAGGGACCAATACACTTGCATATCCGTGTTGACGCATACGGAAACAGATGTCCATTTCTTCAAAATAGAGAAAAATATTTGTGTCAAATCCGCCAACTTTTTCAAAAGCTTCTCTTCTAAAAAACATAAATGCACCGTTAACAAAGTTTACAGAAACGGGTTCGCTATATGTTTTTTTTCGTTTTGGAAACTGCTTAGACCAGTTTTTCTCCAAGAAACTTCTTCCTAATAATAACTTTCGAATGCCTTTGTTGTGATCAAAAGAAATAACATGTTTATCATGTTCGTCATAATTTTGCGCAGTAGAAACACCAACTTTCGGATTGGTTTCCATGTATGAATGTAAGATTGATAAACAATCGTTTTGCAACATCGCATCATTATTCAGAAATAAAATATACTTTCCATTTGTGAATTGAGCGCCAAACATATTTCCACCACCAAAACCAGTATTAATAATACTTCTGTGTAATGAAATGTCTTTGTGTTTTGGGAAGTTTTTTTGCAAATGTTCAATATCTTCTAGTTTGGAATTATTATCAATTACCACAATTTCATATGACAATGTCTTGTCTGTAAATTGAACAACGGAATTTACACATTCAAGTGTGTATTTTGCGGTATTATAATTAATAATAACAATAGAAATATCTTTCATAGATGTAGTTGTTGCACAAAATTACATAATTTGGGTTGAATTTTATACTTTTGCGCAAACACAAACCACAAATATGGGACTTCGTTCAAAATTAAAAAAATACCTTTTACACAAAAGATTGCCAATGGAAACTTATGTTCCGGCAAAAAAGACTACTCCAGAAAAGATGATAAAAATCGTAACCGCTTGGGAAGGATTGGAGTTAATTATTGAAGATATTTTAGATCGCTTTGATATTGGACGCGATTCTTGTATTGAATTTGGTGTGGAATTTGGCTATTCTTCAGTTGTATTTTCAAATTATTTTAAAGAAGTAAAAGGTGTCGATATTTTCATCGGAGACGAACATACGGACCATAAAGGAGATCATTATGACAAGACAAAAGCTTCTTTAGCTGAGTTTACAAATATTGAATTGATTAAATCTGATTATCGTGATTGGATTAAGGAAGATACAAAACAATATAACTTTTCGCATGTAGATATTGTTCATAATTATAAAGAAACCTATGAATGTGGTTTATGGGCAGCGCAACACAGTCAATGTACCGTTTTTCATGATACAGAAAGTTTCCCTGAAGTGCGCAGAGCTGTGATTGATATCGCGAAAGCAACAGGGAAAAAAGTATACAATTATCCGCATTGTAACGGATTGGGAATTATTGTTTAATTTCTGTTGAATTCACCCAAAAAAATACTCATCATAGCACCTTTTGCATTTGGCTATACAGCACATATTCAAAAGGCATTACAACAATATAACCATATTGATGCAGAGATTTTATATCTAGATAAACCTGCTTTTCACTATAAAAGTACGTTTCACAAAGCACAGAATTTTTTTTCAAAATTAATTTTAGGAAAGAATTTAAAGAAGACTTTCGTAACCGATAGAATCAAAGCTTCTGTAAAAGCATTAGGAAAGCAAGATGAAATTTTTATCATTCGCCCAGATGTATTGAATGATGATTTGTTAGGTTTTATAAAAGATCATGCCAATAAATTCATTGCGTATTATTACGATAGTACACGACGTTTTCCACGCAAAGTTGATATTATTCCATTATTTGATAAAGTATATAGTTATGATCGATTGGATGTTGAGAAATACAATTTAGAATTACTGACAAATTATATTTTTGAAGAAAGCAATCATCAAGAATTTGACTATCAGTTTTTCAATATTTCCACGAATGATTATCGTTTTCCGTTACTTGAAAATTTAGCAAAATACCTAAAGGAAAATAAATGGACATATAATATTCAAGTATATAATGGAAGTAAAATGCCAGCGGAGCATGTTGAGATTATTACAACACAAAAATCGATTACAGAAGTTTCTGAGTTGATACAAAAGGCAAAAATTATAGTTGAAATTCAACGTACGGAACAAGTTGGTTTGTCATTCCGAATCTTTGAAGCCTTAGGTCATCGAAAAAAACTCGTTACGACGAATAAAGATATTGTGAATTATGACTTTTACCATCCGCAAAATATTTTAGTTGTGGATGAAAATAACATCCAAATCCCAGAAGACTTTGTCAACTCTCCTTATATGGAAATCGATGACAAAATCCTTTCAAAGTATAGAATTGAAAATTGGGCGCAATCAATAATTGGTTAAAAAAAATGTTGTGATTTTCAATAAAAACCACAACATTCGTTAAAAAATTCCTAACCTAAAGAGTTAATTTTATTGTCTTGTATACACTATAGTTACGTTGCCCTGTAGCGTTTCAACAGTTCCATCTTGTTTTAAAATAGTATTATTTGGAAAGAACATCTCTTCATATGTAAAGTTAAATGTTAGTGTTTGCTCATCATCTGAAAGTGTTGCGGTAAAAGCCAATTCTCCAGAGTAACAAAAAGATACAATATTTCCTTCCTGACTGTAGTTTGGAAATAGACCATCACCAATTAAACAACCAATACCTTGTGAAAGGTTTCCATTGCCATCATCATTCACTTCCATACTTACTGTATGATAAGTAGGATTTCCTGCTTTAAAGTTGGTTCCAAAAGTCAATAAATCAGCAGAACAAGTAGTTTCAATATCTAAATCATTCGTAAAGATACCATCGCCATTACCATCTAATTCAGTAGCAATAATAAAACTCGTTCTTGCCCATGTACTTCCTATAACAGCTGGCGGATTGTCAGGGTCAATTACGCAATCAACATCGTCTATTAGTGAATTGGGATCGTTTATTTCAACAGATTGATCTTCAACTGTACACGCGGTAATACTACTTAGTAATAGTAGTGTAATAATAATTTTTTTCATAGCAATTGGTTTTAATTAATATACATAGGGTAGATGTATATTTTTAAAAAAGGTTGCGTGTTGTCCGAAAATTATCTTTAAATTTTTGATTGTGAGTTATCAGTTTTTATCATGTACTTTACAAATAGTTATTGTGTTGAACCCAATGGAAATGAAGAAAATGAATTGTAGAAAATAGAAGTTTAATAATTTCAAAGCAAAGCGATCTATATCAAACTTCGATACACTTCTTCGTATTGTTTCGCAGTTGCATTCCAGTCAAAACTTTGCGCACGTTTAATGTAAGCTTGTTCGTAGGTTTCTTTATTGGTTTCAAAAGTATGCATGCCTTTTTCAAACACTTCTACCATATATGTTGGATCGTACTGTTCCCAAAAGAAAGCATGATCACCACCAATTTCAGGTAATGAAGTATTATGTGATAAAAAGACAGGTTTTCCAAAACACATAGCTTCAATTGGCGGAATTCCAAAACCTTCACGTAACGATGGAAAAACAAAAGCAGTACAGTTTTGTAAGTAATACTGTTTGTCTAAATCATCAATTTTTCCTGTAATAATAACACGATCTTGCAAATTATATTTTTGAATGGTTTCTGCAAGTTTTCCATTAGCGTATGCAGTATTGTTATTTCCTGAAAGAACTAAATTGAAATCAGGTAACAATGCCAGCATTTCTACTAATGTATGAAAATTTTTGCGCGGTGTAAATTCGCCAATACTAAATAAAAAGGGTTTTTTAGAAACTTGTGGTGGTACATGATTTTCAGGAAGCGTTACTTCTCGAATCGGATTTCCATTGTAAATTACATATTCAGGAACATTGGGAACATTAAAATGTTTGTGTGTTGATGCTTTTGCAAAATTTGAGATATAAGTAATGGCATTACTGCGTTCAAGCTTTTCGCGAAAACGAATATTGCGCTCATGATTCATGTCACTTGATTCTTCTTCAATAAAATTTACATCATGAACCGTTAATAAATACGGAATATCATGATAGGGTTCAATCTTTATATTTTGGTTTAAAGAATGCCATAAATCGTACTTTTTACGAATACGAAGCATTGGATACCGACGAAATGATTGATATTTTTTGTAGTCAAAATAATTTCCAAATTCGTCTTTGAGCTTGCCGAGGTTTTTCGCGTGAAGCGTCATTTTAAAATCATCAATATTAGCTTGGTATAATCCTTTTATCAAATGATAATTGAACTGACCAAACCCGAAATGAAGGTTTTTAATATTATGTGATTCTAAAAAAACATTTTTCATAGCGAATTATTCAATTTTTCGATACATCGTCCACAATTGTAAATAGCGTTTAAATACCGAAAACGCATGGACATAGCATAAAATAAATCCTTCTTTTCCATCCAAAATACCTAAGCGTAAAAAATATTGATGCAAAAAACGATACAAAGGTCTAAATATAAAATGATACGCATTTGGCCGCACATTTTTTTTGTATAATGCTTCGGCTTGTAAACGACTATAATGACTTAATTTTTGATTGTAATTATCAAAATCCTTATAGGTTTGATGTGCTAAAGCATGTTGTAAAGTGCCAATTTTTTCAGTAGTTTCAATGGTTTCGTGCACAGGTTTTCCATTATAACGACAATATTTTTTATGAAACAAACGAACTGAAATATCAGTTTGAAAACCACTATACTTCATGCGTTTTCCCATAAAATGGAAATCACGTTTTACATGATACGCTTTCTTGGGATTCTCTGAATTTACAGTGGCAATAATTTCATCAATCAATACTTTTGGAATTTCCTCATCCAAATCAAAAAAGACAATCCAATCATGTGTGGCTTGATCAATAGCAAAGTTTTTCTGGGATGAAAAATTATCAAACTCACGTTGAATTAAAGTAATGTCATATTTCTTGGCAAGTTCTACTGTGTTATCAGTACTAAAGGAATCTACAATGATGATTTCATCAGCAAAGGCAAGTTGCTCAATATATTTCTCAATATGAGCTGACTCATTGTATGTAATTGCTAAAGCAGTAATTTTTGTATTCATATAAAAATGAAGATCCCTTTTTCTTTTGAAAATTATTGTACGTCGACAAAAGTAATGATTTTACACTGATTTCAATGTGTAATTGTTGATTAACGATTTGTGAATGTAGAAAATATAAAAGTGTAAATACGGCGGAATATTTAAAGCTTTCATTACAATCGATTATTCGACAATCGTAGCTATGATTTCTTTTTTATCGCTTTGACTTTGTCTAATTTCAAACTATTATTAATTTTTAAAACCTTAATTATTATGAAAAAAATGAGTTTAAAATCTTTGAAATTAAACAAAGAATTAATTTGCACTTTTAGTACATCTATTACTGGAGGAGGTTTAGGACCTGAGGAGAAAACAATTTATAAAACAAAATGCGATATTACTACATGTTGCCCTACAGAATCTCTATTTGGGTTTTGTTATACACAAAATCCAAATGATTGTATCGCTCCACCAAACCCTTAAAATTAAGAAATGTTAATAGAAAGCGAACTTCGGTTCGCTTTTTTTGCTTTTAGAACTGCATAATTGAGGTTTAGAACATTTTTCAATGCAAGTAGAACATTAAAAATAAAGTGAAAGATGTGAATGATTATATTTAAAGAAGCCTTTTTCAACTTTGAAAGGAAAGAAAATATAATATTAACCCCAAATTAAACCAAATTATTATGTGTACACGCGTACTATTTAAATCAAAAGCGAATGAAAGCTATGTTGGTAGAAACATGGATTGGGCAGAAAATCCAACACCTCAATTGTGGGCAATGCCAGCAAATGTCAAAAGAAAGGCAGTGGCAAAAACAAAAAGAGGACAAGAGTTTCGATGGAAATCAAAATACAGCAGTATTATTGTTTCTAATTTTGACATTGCTACTTCTGACGGATTGAACTCTGAAGGACTCACCGCAAATTTATTATGGTTATCTACTTCCGTATATCCTTCAGTGCCACATCATGAAGATGCGTATCCATTAAGCATGAGTATTTGGACTCAGTACATACTAGATATGTGCAGGTCTGTCAAAGAAGCTATATATGCTATGAAAAATATCTACATTCAAACAACTGTGATTCCAGATAGTGGAGATAAGCTTGCTACGTGCCATCTGTCTGTTGGTGATAAAAAAGGAAATTCAGCTGTTTTTGAATATATTGACGGACGTTTGCATATTTTTACAAATGTAGATACGAGTGGAAAAAAATTTAAAGATTATCCACATTACATTAAACATTATGATCTGGATCAGATGGCGGTAATGACCAATGATCCTAACTTTAATACGCAAGTAGCTTCTTTAATTTATTGGGATGAACTAAATGAAAAATATAAAAAAGAAGGTGCTCCAGCGATATTGCCAGGTTCAAATTGGTCTTTGAGTAGATTTATACGTGCAACTTATTTTAAAAGAGAATTGCTTTCAGATGTCAAAAAAACATATGCTTTGGCACAATTATCTGCAGTGATCAATAATGCAGCACAACCGCCAACAGCGGCTGATGCTTTAGATTTAAGTAGAACACAATACAGTTCTTTTGCTGATCAAGCAAGGCTACAATATTTCTTTCGTTCTGCATACGGACCTTTTTTAATATGGATTAATCTACGAGAAATTAATTTTGATAACCTGAAAAAAGGATACGCATTTAAACTAAGTTTAAATCAAGATGGTGTTTTTGAAGGTTGTAATGGTTATGGAAGTGGAAATTTAAATACATATCTAAAAGAAGAAAAAATGTTTGCGTTTTTACCAATTGAGTAGATCTTTTTACGATTAAAATTAAATAGATTTAGAAAATTTATAGCGTTGAGAAATTACTTTTTTTACGGGAAAAAGTCTACATGAGTATAAAGATTGTTATTTTTGAGTCTTTTAATGATTCAATCTTAAAACTCATGCCAAAATTGCCAATTTTAATGTATCACGGTGTTTCAAAAAATGCTGCTGATAGTAAAGGATTAACAATTTCAACCGCAAATTTAGAAGCACAATTTCGCTATTTAAAAGATAACGGCTACGTTAGTTTGCATTTTTCAGAATTACAAGCATTAAAAACAGATGAGAATTATCCTAAAAAAACAGTGATGATTACATTTGATGATGTCTATGTAAATCAACTCGAATTGGCGTATCCGTTATTGCAAAAATATGGTTTAAAAGCAAGTTTCTTTATCCCTTTTCAGTATGTTGATGGTGTAGATGAATGGAATACAGGAAAGGAAAAACTCATGTCTATTGCACAGTTGAAAAGCATGGATGAAGCAACTATTGAACTCGGTTTGCATTCGTTTGCGCATAAAAAATATCCTGAATTATCTCTTGAAGAAATTGACGAAGATTTTGAGAAATGTAAAAATTTCATCATCTCTAACCGTTTGAATGTAAGTAATGTATTGGCATATCCATATGGTAAATATCCAAGGAAAAATCCTGAGCAGGATGCTTTTTTTAATCAATTGGTAAAACATCAAGTGGCGTATGGTTTGCGTATTGGAAATAGAGTCAATAGATTTCCATTTAAAGATAACTATCAAGTGCAACGTGTTGATATCAAAGGAGAAGATTCAATATCAAAATTCAAGCGAAAGCTTATGTATGGGAAATCATTTTTCTTTTAAAAATCATTCTTTGTGATAGAAAATCTAATCAATCTTGTAATTCGTTTAAGAATCAAATTATGGACAGATTCAAAAATATCTTAGGGATTTTTACCATCATTTTCATCATAAGTTGTAATTCTAAAACACAAAAACCTAGCATAACAACTTATGAAGATGTAAAAATCATCAGTGCGATGAAAAACGCAATGTGGAAAGGCGAATTACAAGGGAAAATCGATTTAGACACCATTTCAAATAAAAAAGGACTATACGGAATTGGACCTGAAAGTTACTTAAGAGGAGAAATTCTGATTAATGATGGAAAAAGTTATGTATCAAGAGTAACTTCTGACTCTACGATGACTGTGGAAAAGAGTTTTAATGCTGAAGCGCCTTTTTTCGTTTATGCAAATGTTACCGAATGGATCACTGTAGAATTGCCAACGACTATAAAAACAATTCAGGATGTAGAGAAGTTTATAGATGAAAAAACGAAAGACTTCAAGCGTCCGTTTGTCTGTAAGCTTATCGGAAATGTGAAAACAGCAACGATTCACATACAAAATTTACCGAAAGATTCTAAAGTCAGTTCGCCAAAAGAAGCGCATCAAGGACAAGTTAATTACGAACTTGAAAATGAAGAAGTGGAAATTATTGGTTTCTTTTCAACCGAACATAAAGGTGTATTTACACATCATGATTCTGATATTCATTTACATCTTATTACCAGAGGTAAAGACAAAATGGGACATGTAGATGCTGTTGAATTTGATAAGATTATTTTGTATTTGCCCAAAAAATAACTCTAATACTAAAAGCTAATTTTATAGGCAAAAGAGTTCTTAGGGAAGAACTCTTTTGGTAGTAAAATAAAAAAGGGGTGATGTATTTTTTCAAATACACTACTCAAAATTACTACGAAATTGTTTTCTAATTAAAAATTTTAGATAAATGAAAGGGAATTCGTAGACGAATAGTAATAAAAAGTTTTTGAGTTTAACTTATCGAATTCCTTTTTGAAGTAACATTAATTTTACGTATCTTGAAAAGACGCCGTATGCGTTAATTCCTGCAACAGCCAATCCTGGAACGCCATCCATAAATCCACGTTTTACAATGTATTCATGGAAAAAACGATATAACGGTTTGAAAGCTAGGTGAAAATAAGTTGCTTTTTTTCCTTTTTCCAACATCCGTTCAGCCTGAAACCAAGCATAACTATCTTTTTTACTGATATAATGCATTAACCCTTTATAAGTATAATGTAATACTTTGTTTTTGAGCTTTCCAACTGAGCCGTCAACAATCAATTTTTCATGTACATTTCCTTCAAAATGACACTTTTCACGTTTTACCAAGCGAGTGACGTCATTATTATGAAAATATAAAAAACGATTCATGTAAAAATGTGGAAAATTCAATTTATACGCCGTATGTTTTCCAGAATTCATTGCTGTAATGATTTCTTTTTGAAGCTGATGCGTAATGCGTTCATCTCCATCTAAAAATAAGATCCAATCACAAGTTGCAAACTGTAAAGCATGATTTTTTTGATTGGAAAAATTATCAAATTTTCTAGAAAGTACTTTACATCCATGTGCTTCAGCAATGGCAACAGTTTCGTCCGTACTTAGCGAATCAATCACAATAATTTCATCTGCAAATTGCACAGAATACAAAGCATCCTTTAGATACAAAGCTTCGTTATACGTAGGAATGATGACAGATAATGTTAGCATGATAAATTTAAAGCACAAACTTACTAAAAAACTTTATCTTTGCAGTCTGTATGACAACAATAGACACTTCCATAATTATAAGTACGTACAACTCACCTGAGTGGTTGGCAAAAGTATTACACGGTTACAACAATCAAACGTATCGTTTGTTTGAAATTGTAATTGCAGATGATGGTTCTAAACAAGAAACCATTGATTTGATTGAAGAAATCAGTAAAGAAGTCTTTTATCCAATTGTACATGTTTGGCATGAAGACAATGGTTTTCAGAAATCTCAAATTCTGAATAAAGCTATTGTGAAATGTAGTACGCCGTATATTTTAATGTCTGATGGTGATTGTATTCCGCGCGCAGATTTTGTAGAGCATCATGTAAAGCATCGTGAAGAAGGGTTTTTCCTTTCGGGAGGTTACTTTATGCTGCCAATGAATATTTCGGAACTCATTACAAAAGAAGATATTTACGAGGGCAATTGTTTTGATGTAAAGTGGTTGAAGCAAAACGGTTTAAAAGCTTCGTTTAAGAACAATAAATTAACATCTGCAGGATTGAAATCACGCTTTTTAAACGCAATTACACCAACAAATGCTAGCTGGAATGGACACAATGCTTCTGGCTGGAAAAAAGATATTGTAGCTATTAACGGATTTGACGAACGTATGCAATACGGAGGACAAGATCGTGAATTGGGCGAACGTTTATTCAACTATGGTTTAAAAAGTAAACAAATCAGATACAGTGCCGTTTGTATACATTTAGATCATCCACGTGGGTATAAAAACCAAGAATCGATCAATAAAAATTTAGCCATCCGTAAAACAACCAAAGACGAAAACAAAAAGTGGACGGATTTTGGAATAGTGAAAGGAAGTATTGAGTAATTAGAACTGAGTAGTAAGTTTTGGTTGCTTCACTCTTAGATTGTTAGACTTGCTTAATTCTTTTAGGATTTTTTAGATACGTCTTTGCGAGAATTTTTGAAAATTTGTGGCAATCTGTGTCTTTTAAAGAAAAAGTATAAACGATACAAAAAGATTACTTCGTCATGCTTCCTCGTAATGACGTTTCAGGAGAATACTTTTACATTTAAAATTTAGCATTCAACATTTATAATTTATACGCTCCAATCTTCCAATAGGTTTTTTCTTCATCCGTTTTTACAACAGTAAAATCGAGTTGCTGTAGTTTTTCAAAATATTCCCAACAACCGATACCTTCACGATAAATAGATACAATCAAAACTCCATCCTCATTCAAATGATCTAGCATACGATCTAATACGTTCTGTTTTTCAGAATCATGTACATAATAAAATGCTTCATTAAAAATAATGATGTCAAATTTTTGATTGGGTGTGTAGGTGTGAATATCTGCCGTTACAAATTCAGCTTTTGGAAATTTCTTTGTTTTAGCTTTTTGAATTGAGACATCGGAAAAATCCATTCCTAAAAAATAACTAAACAAGTCAGCATCCAAATATTCGTTTAGCACTCCTTCGCCAGCACCTAAATCTAGAATACTTGGTTGTTTTTTGGCATGTGTAGTAATATGATTGATAATTGTTTTGTAGCGATCAGCTTCAATAGGCTTGCGCAAATTGTCCCAACGACCGCTGCGGTATTGTTTATTCCAACGTAATTTTCTGCGCCAATTATGAAATTTATCTATAATATTCATGCTATTTTTTTATGTGTAAAGCTAAAAACTGTTCCAATTTAGGAATAATCATTTCTGGCGTTAATTTTTTGTATAAATCGTGCGGATTCTCCTCAATTTTTTTGCGTTCTTCAAATGTAAAAGTATCAAATAAATCGGGTTTTTCCTCTAATAAATGAATAGATTCGTGTTGTTTTCCATCTTCAAAACTAGCCCAATGATCTTTATTTACATACGGTGAAAATATAGTAAATGTTGGTTTGTTAAGTGCTTTTGCAATATGAACAATACCACCTTCATTAGCCACCATCACATCACATGCATACATCAGTCGAACAAAACCACGAATACTATCTTCGTAAATATCTAAAATGATACTGTCCTTGTTAGTACACATTTCATAAATCTTATCAGCTTCTGCTTTTTGGTGTGGTGCATAGTTAAATAAGATATGAACCTTGTAGTTACTCGTAATATAATCTACAATTTGTGCAATATATTCATATGGCATTGACTTTTGCGGCGTACTTCCTAAAATTCCTAACATCACAACAGGATGTTGATACTTGTCAAGTTTTGTATATACTTTCTCTTCTTCCTGTAACGTGATTTTCGGTTCGTAATCAGGATTCTCTAATGGAAAAACAGATGTAATTAAATTGACTCTATCTTCAATTGCTTTTCCACAAACTTGTGTTTTTTCATCTAATAAATTAATCGGATGTGAGTAGAAGGGAAGTGGTAATTTTTTATGCTTTCGTTTATTTCCAATACGATAACTTGCTTTAGAAAAATAGCAGATCAAACGACTTTGTAATTTAGAATACGGATCAAAAATAATATCATATTTTTCTTTTCGAACTTTACGAATCATTTTGATTAGATTAGGAATCTTTTTTAATTCCTTTTCATTAATCGGAATAATAGTATCAATATTCGGATTCTGCTCAATGACACCTGTTGTAAAGTCGTAAGCCATGAAATCAACACGACTTTCAGGATATAGTTTTTTAATATTATTGGCAATTACAGAACTAATCAAGACATCTCCAATGCGTTTATTCTGTATAATTAATATTTTTTTCATGCAGTTATGAATATGAATCTAAGCAATAGATGCAAAGTATTATTTTTTCGGCTGTTATTAAAATTTCATTTCATCTATTTGATTTTTTCGTGCGAAAAACTAAAAAAAGCATTAATATTTAGTTAAAAATAAGCACCAGATTATAAATGAATGAAAAAGATGTTTCAGAAAATCAAATCTTTTAAAACTGTATTCTATAAACGTATTGATCTAGATCCTTTTATCATACAATATTAAAAAAATATGTGATTTATCATGATTTCATATATCTTTGGCGAATAACAGTCTATTCATGCAAGTCGTACACATTCATCCTAATTATGAGGCTAAAAAAGAGAAAATCCTCACTTTTATCAATGCTTTTGATGCCGAAGGAGAATATGTAACTAAAGGTGAGCGAAACGTTATTAAATCCTTTGATTTAGATGGAGAAACGATAAATATTAAATCGTTTCGAGTTCCAAAAACGTTCAATGGATTTGTATATAAATTTATTAGAGCTTCCAAAGCAAAACGATCGTATGAATATGCGGAGCGATTAGCTGTAAATGCTATCAGAACGCCTGCGCCAATTGCTTACATTGAAAATCATTCTACTTCAGGACTGAAAGAAAGTTACTATATCAGTAAACATATTGAGTACGATTTTGATTTCAGAGCATTGATTCATGATCCATTATTTGAAGATCGAAGAAACATTCTGGAACAATTTGCCGAATTTTGCTTTCAATTGCATGAAAACAATGTCAATTTCTTAGATCATTCTCCCGGAAATACATTGATTGTGAAACGTGATAATCATTATGATTTTTATTTAATTGATTTAAATCGGATGCGCTTTGAGTCATTAAATCTTGATCAACGTATGGAAAATCTAAAACGACTTTGGTTGTCCAAACAAATGATTCATATCATTAGTAAACGTTATGCAGAATTGGCAAATAAAGAATTGCACGAAGTCCAAGATTTACTTCTTAAACATAGTCAAGGATTCAAGCGAAAAATCAATCGTAAAAAATATTTGAAGAAGAAGTATCTGAAAAAGAAGAAGTAATATCAGTATTCAGTATTGTCATTTCTGCGCAGGCAGGAATCTATAATAAATAAAAAAAGCGAACTGAAATTTCAGTCCGCAATCATATTTTATTAGCGCTTATTTAGTCGTCATTACGAGCAAAAGCGAAGTAATCTGTCTATTTAATAAAACAGATTGCCATAAGTTTTTTCAAAACTTTCGCAATGACGTTGATGCAGTCTAAAAATCTAAGAAGTCTAGACTAAACCGCTACATCATGTTCACGTAACGCATCATTCAGTGAAGTTTTTTTGTTAGTACTTTCTTTACGTTTTCCAATTATTAAAGCACACGGAACTTGATATTCTCCAGCAGGAAACTTTTTCGTGTAACTTCCAGGAATCACAACGCAACGTGCAGGAACTCGTCCTTTCATTTCTATTGGTTCGTCACCCGTAATATCAATAATTTTAGTAGAAGCTGTCAAAACCACATTTGCACCTAAAACGGCTTCTTCTTCAACTCTAACGCCTTCCACTACAATACATCTTGATCCTATAAAAGCATTATCTTCAATAATCACTGGCGCAGCTTGTAATGGTTCTAAAACTCCACCAATTCCAACACCACCAGATAAATGTACATTTTTACCAATTTGTGCACAACTTCCAACTGTTGCCCAAGTATCAACCATGGTTCCTTCATCTACATATGCACCAATATTTACATAACTCGGCATCATAATTACACCTTTAGAAACATATGCTCCATGACGCGCAATAGCATGTGGTACAACTCTAATTCCTTTTTCAGCATATCCGCGTTTTAATGGAATTTTATCATGAAACTCAAAAATTCCAGCTTCCAACGTTTCCATTTTCTGAATTGGGAAATATAAAACCACCGCTTTCTTTACCCATTCATTTACTTGCCAACCGTCTGTAGTTGGTTCGGCAACGCGCAATTCTCCAATATCAAGTAAGTCAATTACTTTTCGAATGACAGCTTGTGTGTCTTCATTTTTCAATAATTCTCGGTTATCCCAAGCATTTTCAATCGTTTCTTTTAGTGCAATCATGTTTTATATTTTTTTTGGTGTGCCCTCCAAATGTCGGTCAGGCTATTCGCTATATCTCCCTAGAAAATAGGGAGGATGCCGCTGCTATCCTTCACACACGTACTAAGCAAATTTATAAGTACAAATATAAAATCTTCTAATGGATTATTTATGAAAATTTACACATCTAACAGAATTCTATAAATTGAATAGAAAACTATATTTCTTAATTATTTTCTAGGGTATTTTCTTCCGTTCAAAAATTGACCAATAAATGTATTTCGAACGCAATAATGATAGGTAATAAAACAAACTATAGTGGTTAATAAAACGACAAGTGTAAACTTTAAAAATGTGCCAATCGGTAATTTCCAAACTATAATTGGAAACAAAGCAGTCAATGGTAAATGAATTAAATACACCCAATAGGAAGCGTCTGAAATGTAACGCATTCGTTTTGAGTACTGACTTCCATAGCGAATAAAAAGTCCTGTAATTCCGAAAATAAGAAACCAAACAGTCAAAGCACTAAAAGTAATTAATAACGGAGAATTGCTAGTTGGCGTCAAACCAAGATTTGAAAACTGAATAATAAATCCTTGAATTATCACTAAAAGAAAACCAAAAATAGTACAAAACCAATCGTGTTGCATTAATGTTGGTAACTGTAGTTTTACGGTATACAAAATCCAACCCGCTACATAGAAAAATACAAAATAGACAAACGTATTTGTTTCTGGAAGTAAAGAAACCGAGGAAGCAATCATTGGTGTCTTTAATATAGAAAGTATCACAAATGTTATTCCTGCAAAAAACAGTACTCTTATAAGTGGTCTTTGAAAAACCCAGTTAAACAGCTTTTTGATTGTTGAGGTGACTTTAGGAAACTTTTTTAACACAAGTGCAATGATAACTGTAAATCCCGTTAAATAAATTAAATAATATAAAAACCACAAATGCGAAGTGATTTTTGGAATGTAAAAATAGAATTGAGAAAAAGGTGCAAGTGCTTTTGCAAAAGCGTTTGGTGTTTCACTCAGTATAAAGTTAGAATAATTAAAAGAAAATGATAAAATAGGCGCCAAGAGACATAAAAACACAATAAATGGAAATACAATTCTTTGCACTCTATTTTTAATCATTTTTAGAGGTGTTCGCTCATAAAAAAGCATCGCACCAAAAAAACCTGCAATTAGAAAGAAGATTGGCATTCGAAATGAATGAATCAATAATACCAAAAAGTCCGTAGCAATATGTGTAGATTCAGGATCTTTTATGTTCCAAACATTTCCATGATTTGTTACATTATACGTTAGCGCAGAATGTAGTACTAAGCCAAGTATCATCATAATAGCGCGTAAAGAATCGAGGGAATGTATGCGGGCGGTTTTTTTCAATGACTTAATGTTTAACTTGTATACGTCTGTAAATTTTATTTTCCTCAGTTCGTTTAAGATTCATAACATTGCAATCAAGACCATTAGCTAAGCTAAGGCATTCATTTGTGTCATGAAAGTCAAATTCTGTATTCCATTGCAGATAATAACTATTGATTTTTTTATCTAATGCTTGTAGTAAAAAGTCTTTATTTTTTTTCAAAAAAGAAATAGCGTCAGAGAAATATTTAGGGTTGTATTTAGGAATACCAAGCATTTTTTTATCTTATGTATAAATTGTAATTATTGTATTTCGTTTAAAGATATATAATAAAAGTAGCATAACAATTCCTGTCATTACATTAATATTTTCTCAATTTTTATACACATTGAAATATAAAGCTTATTTTTGCCAAAATTTTATATGGCTCGCATTTTAGCAATTGATTATGGAAAGAAACGAACAGGTATTGCCGTTACTGACGAGATGCAATTAATAGCTTCTGGTTTAACGACAGTTCGCACGCATGATTTAATCAATTTTTTAAAAGAATATGTAGCCAAAGAAAATGTAGAATTGTTCTTGGTTGGAGAACCGAAACAAATGAATTACGAAGCTTCCGAAAGCGAAGTTTTAATTAAAGAGTTTATTCGTTTGTTAGCCAAAGCAGTTCCAGCAATTCCTATAAAACGTGTTGACGAGCGTTTTACATCAAAAATGGCGTTTAAAACCATGATTGATAGCGGATTGAAAAAAAAACAACGTCAAAATAAAAGTTTAATAGATGAAATAAGTGCAACAATCATTTTGCAATCTTATCTATACAAATAATACGAATATGATATTACCAATTGTCGCTTTTGGCGATCCAGTTTTACGAAAAGTAGCTACAGATATTACACCAGAATATCCAAATTTAGATACGCTACTTGAAAATATGTTTGAAACAATGTACAACGCTTATGGTGTTGGTTTGGCAGCTCCGCAAATAGGATTGCCAATTCGCTTATTTATGGTAGATGCTACTGGATTTGCTGAAGATGAAGAACTTGATGAAGTTCAAAGAAAACAACTTGAAGGCATGAAAAAAGTGTTTATCAACGCAAAAATTGTAGAGCGCGATGGTGAACCTTGGGTTTTTAATGAAGGTTGTTTGAGTATTCCAGATATTCGCGAAGATGTTTTCCGTCCGGAAAGTATCAAAATTGAATACATGGATGAAAACTTTGAAAAACATGTAGAAGAATATGACGGTTTGGCTGCAAGGGTTATTCAGCATGAATATGATCATATTGAAGGAATTTTATTTACAGATAAACTATCTGGATTAAAACGCCGTTTATTAAAAGGAAGATTGGCAAATATTTCACGCGGACGTATTAAAGTAGATTACAAAATGCGTTTTCCAGATGCCAAAAAAATACGATAATTAAATTTTGAAATAACTTTTTACGTCGCTTTAAAAAGTTTGTAAAAGTTAAGTTTTGAGAAAATAAAATATATGAAACGACAGACTCCGTTCTAAAACGGAGTTAGTACAACTAGCAATTTTTATGTAGCTTTAAAAAGTTTATAAAAATTGAGTTTCACTAAAATAAACGTTAAAAAAGGTGATGCAATATCTACAATCTGTATATTTGCGATCCTATTGTTAGAAAAAATATAGTATGAGTCTAGAAAAAATATTAGCTATCTCTGGGAAACCAGGACTTTATGAATTAAAAACACAAACCCGTAATGGTTTTGTTGCAGAATCATTATCTGATGGAAAGAAAATTTCTGTAAGCTTACGTCACAATGTAAGCTTATTATCTGAAATTGCAATCTATACAAATACAGAAGAGGTTCCTTTAGCAGAAGTATTAGAAAAAGTGAAAGTCAAAGAAAATGGCGCAGCAACTTCTATAAACCATAAAGAATCAAAAACAGTATTGGCAACATACTTTGAAGAAGTATTACCTGATTACGATCAAGATAGAGTATATCCAAGCGATATAAAAAAGGTAATTCAGTGGTATAATTTATTGCATTCTAAAGGGATGATCGATTTTACTGCAGAAGCTTCTAACGAAGAAGAATAGTATACACGAACAAGTTTAGTCATAAAAAAATCCAGCAATTTGCTGGATTTTTCATTTTATATATACAAGTGAATAATTAATTCTTTATAACAGAAATTCCAGCAGTATTGATTGCATCTACATATTTTTGATCAGCACCTTCTTCTAACATTCCCATAAACATAATACAAGTTTCAGCATCACGTTTTAAGAAATATACAGTACTATTCACGGTTACGCCTTGTGCTTCGCTGCTACCTTCTATATGCATTACATTTACACCGTTAATTGTTTTTTCTTTTCTTTGAGTTACTTTAAAAGTTGCGGGTAATTTGCTTGTTAGTTTAGCTTTACCATTTTCATATGTTTCAGGAAGAACCATTGCCATAATTACAGCTTTTGGAGTTTCAGATACATACATGTTTGGAGTTGCTTGTGTGAAAATTGTAGAATCAATTTCCATATCTATTTTAATAGCCATTAACTCCATGGCTCTCGCTTGTTTCTCAGCTTCTGTTTCTTGTGTTTGCTCTTGCGCTTGCGCCGTAAATCCTAAGCATAGAAAACAAAGTGCGATCAATAATTTTTTCATTGTTATAAAAGTTTTATGTGATATCCCAAAAATACGGAATTGTAAATTAGTATTTTCAAAAACCTGCTATTATCTAGTTCTATTGCTTCGACAAACTGAATATAAAACCCTTGATACGCTCAATGTGAATGTTTTGTTAGATTTGTTTCGTCTAAAGTCTAACAAACTAATTATCCAACAACCTTCTGTGGTAATTAATTTGTCCAGTATGATAACTCAAATGCCAAAGTAAATGCAATAGCATATATTCGTTAGTAAGAATTTCTCCATTTTTTTCAATAGGATAGTTCTCTGTAAGTTTTCCTTCTGGAAGATTTGTCAAAGCAGTGAAGACAATTTGTTTTACAGTTTCAACTTCTGAAAGCAAGGTTTTTTTTGGAACATCTTTCGTTGTAAATTCGGCTTCTCGTTGACGTATATAGTTCGTATTTCCAAGGTGTTTCCCGATAAAGTGATTTAAGTTTCCAATAAGGTGTAAACATAAATTTCCACCACTATTAGAAATATTTTCAGTTAGTTTCCAAAGGGAAGCTTCGTATTGATATTGTTCAACTTCTGTTGCTAATCGATCTAACTCTCTATTGTATAACTGAATGATTGTTGCTTTCATTTGTTGTGTAGTTTGATTATATAAAAATACAAAGATTGTTTGCCTTCTACAATGAAAAATAGCGGAGATTGTAGCTAAAATTAGTAGTTTTGCCACTCTTGATACCAAAACAACTTATGAACTCCAGAAAAGCACAATTAGCAGCCTTTGATCGTTTACTAACCATTATGGATGAATTGCGAGAGCAATGTCCGTGGGATAGAAAGCAAACCATGCAAAGTTTACGTCATTTAACCATTGAAGAAACCTATGAATTAGGCGATGCAATTTTGGATAATGACTTAGAAGAAGTCAAAAAAGAGTTAGGTGATGTATTGTTACATATTGTATTTTACTCAAAAATTGGTAGTGAAACCAACAATTTTGATATAGCAGATGTTGCGAATGAAATTTGTGAAAAATTGATCAATCGTCATCCGCATATTTACGGTGATGTTGAGGTAAATAATGAAGAAGATGTAAAACGCAATTGGGAAAATTTAAAGTTGAAAGAAGGGAAGAAATCGGTGTTAGAAGGTGTTCCTAAAAGTTTGCCAGCGTTGGTGAAAGCAAGTCGAATTCAAGATAAAGTTGCAGGCGTTGGTTTTGACTGGGAAGAACCACAACAGGTTTGGGAGAAATTAGAAGAAGAATTAGGAGAGTTTCAAGAAGAAGTTGCGAAAGGTGACAAAGATGCGATGGAAGCGGAATTTGGGGATGTATTATTCTCTATGATTAATTATGCACGTTTCCTTAAAATAAATCCTGAAAATGCCTTAGAACGCACAAATAAGAAATTCATCAAGCGTTTTCAATACTTAGAACAAAAAGCAAAGTCTCAAAATAAAAAACTTGTTGATATGACACTTGCCGAAATGGACGTTTTCTGGGAAGAGGCAAAGAAATTGTAAATTAGGTGTTAGGTGTTGATTTTTAGAGTGTTAGTTCTATCGCAGTAAAGAACCATTTTAACACCTATTTTATTTGCTAAATCTAAAAATATACAAAAGCCACTTAGTTTCCTAAATGGCTTTTTTAATTTATATTTTATGCATTGAGCGGAGTCGAAATGCGAAATACTACATTTACAACGATCTTAACTGTTGTAATTTTGCTTTCCAAGTATCTAATGCTCTTTTGTGTTTTTCAATATCTTGATGTACTTTTTTCAACATTGGACTGTTAGATGATGAATTAGAGAAAAATTGTAAGTTGTTTTCCAACTGACGAATTTCTCCAGAAATATCATCAATCTTTCTGCGAATGAAAATACGTTCAGAGTTAATTTTGTCAGCATCTAAATTATCTAAACGATTACTGTATTTGATCAACTCAGATTCTTGCTTATCAATGTTCAATTTCTTGAACAATCCGTCAATAACCTTGTTGAACTTATTGTCAATATTTTTCTTATTATAAGGAACTCTACCAATTGTTTTCCATTCAGCAATTTTTTCCTTAATTGTTTCAATATCTTGTTTTGTGTCACCAGATAATTCAAACGCTTCCATAGCGTCCAAGAAGGTTTGCTTTTTCTCTAAAGCTTCTAATTCACCTTCGTTTGCTTTGTTTTTCTGAGCATGTAATTTATCAAAATAATGATTACAAGCATTTTTGAATTGCTTCCAAACTTTATCAGAAATTTTCTTTGGTACATGGCCAATCTTTTTCCAATCGGCTTGTACTTTCTTCATTTGTGGAGTTGTAGCTGACCAATCGTCATTATCTTTTAAAGATTCAGCCAATTCAATTAGAGCTAATTTCTTAGCTAAATTTTCTTGCTGCTCTTTCTTTAATGATTTGTAGAATGCATTTTTATTTGCATTAAATTCACGAACTGCTTGCTTGAATTTTGCCCAAGTACCTTCATTCACTTTTAATGGCACTTTTCCAGCATTGAAAAACGCTTCACGCAATTTCTCAATCTCTTTAATTTTATTTTGCCATTGATTATGAACATTGTAAGTTCCGCCAGAAATCTCTTTGATCTTCTCAATGATTTCTTCCTTTACAACTAAATTTTGTTCGTAAATCTTATCTATATTTTTGAAATATTCTTGACGTCTATCATGAATCAACTTCGTAGCTGCACTAAATTGATTCCATATATCTTCACGTAATTCTTTTGCAACAGGTCCAATATCTTCTTTCCAGATTCGGTGTAAGTTTTGTAACTCTCTAAATGCATGAATGATATCTTCTTCTTGCGATAATTCTTCCGCACGAGCTACAATCTTTTGCTTTTCAGCATAATTGTGTTTGAAGTCTAAATCACGTAAATCTCTATTCAAATGTAAAAAGTCATAAAAACGTTCTACATGGTGGTGATATGTACGCCAAACATTATTGTATTGTGTTTTTGGAATAGAACCAGCGTTACGCCATTCTTCTTGAATTTGCTTGAAATGTTTGTAGGTTGTGTTGATATTTTCTTCAACATTTAACAAACCTTTGAGTTCTTCAATTAAAGATAAACGCTTTTCTAAGTTGGCATTTAAATCTTTTTCTAAACTCTTATAGTAATCGGAACGTTTTGTACGATATGCATTGTATGCAACATTGAATTTTCCTTTAACTGGAAGGTTAAAATGGAAGTCAATTATATTTCCGCCTTCAGCTAAAAACTCTTCTTTACGTTGTTCTAAAACTTCGTTGAATTTTAAATTGAATTCCGTTTTAATACCATCGACGTGTTCTTTTATAGCTTGAACTTTTTCGTTCTGAACCAATTTTTCTAACTCAATTACAAGATCATCCATTGTCATAGAATGGTAATCAAGTACTGGAATTACATGACGTTCACTAGCACTTTCATCTTCCGCATCTTCCGCAACATTTTCATGCACTTCATTTACAGCTTCCTGATGTTCTTCTATCGTTTGTTCAGATTCTTCAACAGCATCTTGCGTTTCAGCAACAACTTCTTCAGTTTCCTCAGTAATTTCTGAAGGTTCTGTAGCTTCTTGTGCTATGACTTCCTCAGCTTCCGTTTCAACTTCTTCTGTATTTTGAGTTTCAGTTGCTACTTCACTTTCAGTAACATTCTCAACTTCAGCTTCCGGAGTAACGGTTGTTTCTTCAGTGTTTTCTGGAGTTGGTTGTGATTCTAAATTTCCTTCTGCGTCTGGCAGGTTCTCATTTTTGTCTTCTAACATCATAAAAAATGTTTGGGTTCGTTCTTTCTTTTTCAAGCTTTAAAGTCCGAATATACTAACAAGAAACAAAACGACAAAGTTTTACAGATGAGAAACTGCGTTAAAAACGGGAAAAAATGCAGGTTTTTTTAAGAATTCCAGATTTTCCAAGCTTTTTCTGCTTGAAATTCTAACATTCTGTAACCATTTGCAATTTGCGCTCCTTGCAATCGACCAAGTTTTAAAAAGGTAGTTTCTGACGGATTGTAAATTAAATCGAACAATAAAAAGTCTTTGGAAACATATTTATATGGAACATCTGGGCATTCTTCAATTTTTGGAAATGTACCCAGTGGTGTGCAATTCACAATAATTGGATGCGATTTCATTAATTTCTCGCTTAAGTCTTGATATGAAATCGTTTGTTCGTTTTTAGGTTTTCTAGAAACAAATTTATAATCAATATTCAATTCTTCAAAAACAAAAGCAATGGCTTTGGAAGCGCCTCCAGTTCCAAGAATTAATGCTTTTTTATGATGTCTTTTAAGATACGGTTTGATTGATTTTTTAAAACCATAACAATCTGTATTGTATCCTTTTAGACTTCCGTCTTTTTTAATTTTAATCGTATTAACGGCACCAATTTTTTCTGCTTTTTTGTGTAAATCGTCAAGAAAAGGAATCACGTCCTCTTTGTAGGGAATAGTAACGTTCATTCCTTTGAGATTAGGATATTGCTTGATGATTTTTGAAAAGTCTTCAATTTTTGGAATATCAAAATTTGTGTAGTGATAATCAGAAAGTTGTAAGGTTTTGAATTTATTTTTAAAATAACCTCTGGAAAACGAATACGCAATATGTTTTCCGAGCAATCCGAAAAGTGCATTATATGTTTCGAGTTCTTTTTCCATACCAATCTAAAGCTAATACTATTGAAATTCCAATGAGAATAAAGAAAACGCCTATCCAAGTGTCTCCAGAAGAAAAGTCTGGGATCATACGTTTATAATTTTGAATGATTTGTTTATTATTTGAATCGAGCAAAAATATACCTGCTTCATCCGTTTTATAAATGGTTTCTTTCCATGGCCATACTACGCCAAGTGAACCAGAAATAAATCCGATAATAATTGCTGTTGTAATATTTTTATAGTGTTTTAAAACATAATTTAGTAAATGTGAAAGTGTAACTAATCCGACAGTGGAACCTGCTGTAAATACGGCAAGAATTTTTAAGTCGCGAATACGTTCTGTATTACTGGTAAACGAAAAGTTGCCTTGTAGCATATCTGCGATTGTATCATATAGAGCATTTACAGAATCTACTAAGAGTAATACGTAGTTTCCGAGAAGAATCAAGATAAACGAACCTGAAAGTCCGGGTAATGTCATACCAGAAACGCTAATGATTCCACAAATAAAAACAAAAGCTAAATGATCGTTTTCTTTGGCAGGATTCATCAAACTAATGGCAATTCCAACCACAGTTCCGATAATTAAACTTAGGATTGTAGAACGATTCCAGTGTTTAAAATCTTTTGCAATGTAATATATCGAACCGAGAATCATTCCAAAAAAAGCTGACCAAACATAAAGTTCGTAATATTGAATGAAGTAATCGAGAATTTTAGAAACACTAAAATAACTGATTAGCATTCCAAGAATAAGTAAGCCTAAAAACTTTCCGTTAATGTATTGATAAAAACTTCTAAAACGTCCGTTAAAAAGTAATTTGAACGCTTTTCCATTGATTCTTTGTAACGAATAGATAAACTCTTCGTAAAAGCCTGCTACAAATGCTACAACACCACCAGAAACTCCTGGAACTTTGTTTGCCGCGCCCATTGCTAATCCTTTTATGATAAGGAAGATTTTATCTTTGAGCGTTCGAGTGCTTTGCATATATTTTTAGCGATTGAGCATTAGTTAGACTGCTTTTTTGTAGCGAATTTTTCCATTATAAAAATAGTTAGAAATCCGACAACCATCAACACAATTGCAAAAAGAAGTTGAGAGTCTAAGTTATTTGTTGTTTCAAATGTATTTGGCAGAATACTTTTTCCATACACATTCACAGTTTCTCCATGCGAATCTACACGTGTTCCTGTAATGATTTTCCAAGGCCAAATTTTATTTAATGATCCTAAGATAAACCCGGATAAAACGGCTAAGGTTAAGTTGTTGTAATTGCTAAATAACCATTTTAATATTTTTGAAAATGATAACAATCCAACAACAGCTCCGACAGCAAATATGGCAATCGTTTTGATGTCTTTATTGTTTATAGCGCCCAAAACGGGTTCATATGCGCCTAAAAGTACTAAAATGAATGCTCCTGAGATTCCAGGAAGAATCATAGCGCAAATTGCCAATGCGCCTGCAATAAATATAAACCATGACGAGTTGATGCTTTGCTCGCCACTTGGTAAGGTTGTGATGTAGTAGGCTATGATCGCGCCAAGTGTAAAACCAAGAATCGTTTTCCAATTCCATGTTTTTATTTGTTTTCCGATGAATAGAATACTAGCAATTACCAATCCGAAGAAAAATGCCCATAATAATACAGGTTCATTATTTAGTAACGATTTGATGACTTTTGCTAAGGATAGAATACTGATCCCAATTCCTATTAATAGGGCAAATAAGAAATTTCCGTTTAGTTGTTTCCAAGCGGCTTTTATACCTTCTTTTCTTAACGTTTTTAGTAAATCTAAATTTACATTATTGATAGATGTAATGAGTTCTTCATATATTCCAGAAATAAAGGCAATTGTTCCGCCAGAAACGCCTGGAACTACATCGGCTGCGCCCATTGCGAGTCCTTTTAACGTGATTAATACGTAATCGAATAGACTTCTATTCATGTGTTGCTGTGTATTATGAGTTCATTTCATTTTAATCTATAGCAACATGAAAAATTATGCTATAGAAAAATGTACACGCAAAAGTATGGAATTTTATGTGGACGATTTTTTAAATTGTGAAATAATATTTTTCACAGAAACTCTCATAAATACATTTGGAAATAGTTGTTGAAACATTAAGTGCTTCTTGAAATCGTTTCGCAATGCGTTTTTTAAATGAAATGTTCCTTTGTTTTGTTCGCAAAGTGTAAAATAAATTCCAGCCAATCTGTATTCTATTTTTGCATTATCAGGATAGAATTCTAACGCTTGTAATAATACGTGCGTTGTGTTTTCATATTCTCCTAGAAGTTTTAAAATATCTGCCCAAGCAACCCAAGTACTGAGTTCATAATTACCAAGTTCCACCGTTTTCTGATAGGCAATGTCTGCTTCTTCATAGAGTTGTAATGCTCTGTGAATTTCAGCAGAACGTTTCCAATAGGAAACATTTTCCGTATCTATATTGATGGCTTTGTTTACATAATACAAAGCTTTCTGGAAGTTTTCTTGCTTTACGTAAAAATCTGTAATGGCTGTCCAGCCTTTATCTAATAACGGATCTTCATGAACCGTTTTGTAGTAAAATTTTACGGCTAAGTCTTTTTGACCTAATTTTTCATAGCATTTTCCCATACGCAAATACGCAAATGAAGTTGGATCGTCCAACTCAAGCGTCATTTGATAGTTATGAATTGCTTCTTCATATTCGCCAAGTTTTTCTAGTACTTTCCCTTTTTCAAGATATGCACCAATAAAACGATCATCTGCAATGATGGCAAAATCAAAAGCAGCTAATGCTTCTGGAAACATTTTTTTAATAAAATATTGCTTTCCTAATTGATGCCAAGCGACTTCAGAATATGGATTTTTGTCAATGTATTCGTTCAAATAGCTAATAGCGCCGTCAATATCTTCTAGAAATTCAAAACAATAAATGATATTGTATAAAGAAGAATAATCATCAATATCAAGCTCAATGCACTTCATGAAGTACTTTTTAGCTTCTTTGAAATCGTCTATAAATAGATATTCCATTCCGATTAACGAATTCACGTCAGCTTTGTCATTACTGTATTGTAATGACATTTTCAGCAATTCAATGGCTTTGTAATGTTGATCTCTTTTGGATAGAATATTTGCTTTCTGAATGTACACTTCCGCGTTTGACGTCTCTAATACATATAGTGCGTCTAGCAATTTCTCAGCTTCATCTAACTTATTTTCAAACACCATCAATTCGATTTCCATGAGTTTTAAATTCACAGAACTCGGATGTTGTTCTAATCCTATTTTGATGGCTTTTTTTGCTAAACCTATTTTTCCAGTATCAAGGTAGTGATGAATGATTTCTTCAAATTCAGCAGAATCAAAAAAGAAAACATTATTAGTTTTCAACATTGATTCAAATCTCGATAAAGCAAAATTTTGATCTTCATTAGAGCTAAATAGCATAGGCAATACGCGTTTTTAGTTTTCTATTACATTAAATGTAGTTGAACATTCTGTTGTTTTGAAACAATTTTTTTTTTGTTTTCAACAAATTAATCAACAATAATCAGTGTTGTGAAAATGACAACTATTTGATTTTTAGCTGGTTGTTTGGTTAGTGAGGTTGATGGTGTTTGTATTCATAACGAATACGTGAGTTATTTAGTCTTTAATACGTTGTAAAACTTTCAAAATTATAGCGCAACCTAGCTTTATTTCTTCTTCAGAGATGGTTAAAGGAGGCGTAATTCTTACTGCTTTTGGTTCAAAAAGTAGCCAAAATAGAATCAATCCTTCTTCTTGACAACCTAAAATAATTTGATTTGCGATGTCAGAATTTTTTACAATTAGCGAAAGCATTAACCCTTTTCCTCTAATTTCTTCGATGTATTTGTGTTGTAATAAGCTTCTGAATAGTTTTTCTTTTTCTAAAGTTTGTGTCATTAGATCACTTTCCGTGATTTCTTGTAAAGTAGCCAAACTTGCGGCAGCAATTACAGGATGACCACCAAAGGTTGTAATGTGTCCTAGTTTTGGTTGATCTTGTAAAGAATCCATCAATTTAGCAGAAGCTGTAAAGGCACCAACGGGCATTCCGCCACCCATTCCTTTTCCCATCACTACAATATCAGGAATGACATCATAGTTTTGAAATCCGAATAGCTTTCCAGTTCTTCCAAATCCAGGTTGGATTTCATCTAATATGAGTAAAGCACCAACGGCTTCACAACGTTCTTTTACTTTTTTTAAATATTTATTTTTAGGTTCAATAAATCCTGCGCCACCTTGAATCGTTTCTAAAATAACACCAGCTGTTTTGCTAGTAATTTTTCCTAAATCGCCTTCATTATTGAATTCAATGAAATTTACATCTGGCAATAAAGGTCTAAATGCTTGTTTGCGTTCTTCAAACCCCATAATGCTCATAGCGCCTTGTGTATTACCATGATAAGCATGTTTTGCAGCAATTAATTCGGAACGACCCGTCACGCGTTTGGCTAGTTTCATAGCACCTTCAATAGCTTCCGTTCCTGAGTTGGTTAGATACGTTTTTTCTAACGGATCAGGTAATTGAGTAGCTAATAGTTTTGTGAATTCTACGGCAGTTTTTTGCACATATTCTCCATACACCATTACATGCAAATATTTATCTAATTGATCTTTGATCGCTTTTACAACTCTTGGATGTTTGTGTCCTAAACTACATGCAGAAACACCTGCAACAAAATCTAAATAGGCTTTGTTGTTGGTGTCATAAATATAGCTTCCATCAGCATGAGACACTTCCATGGCTAACGGATGCGGTGTTGTTTGTGCTTGGTATGTGAAAAAATCTTCTTTCATGTAAAATCTCCTTCAAAAAACTGTTTGCAAAGATACGAAGTTATATTGATGTAGTTGAAAAATTATATGATTGAAGAAGTAAATGATTAGTAGTTTTTTTGAATTATTGTTTTTCTAATTTCTTTTTGTTCACAAAGTTAAATTTGAAATTACTTCACATAGCAAAAAACGAATATAAAGGTTTTGATTTTCGTTTGGTTACTAGACTTTCAAAATGACTAAGTAATTTCTCTAAAGTGTTTAAATTGTAAAATTTTTCTTTATTTTTTATGCTTACAATTCATAAATATGGACTTGCTTTTCTTTTTTCAAGAGCTTCTGTGTATTAAATTAGAGATATTAACATTAAAAACATATTATTATGAAAAAAAGAAATTTAAAAGCATTAAAATTAAACAAAAAAGCAATTTCTAACTTTGAGAAAGATTTAAATAAAGGAGGAACACTAGCTTCTTTTGTTTGCTCTAATTTAAATTCTAAATGTGATATAAACTTACCTCATATCCTTATTTGTACTTGGTGGTAATTTATTGAACAGTAGTAATTATTAAAAACCTGGGAAATTTTTCTCAGGTTTTCTTTTTTTATGGTGTTTTTTCAGAGAATTACAGTAAGACTTACAAATTGTATTTCTTTAAAGCGTTTAATAATATTTTTTCAACTTCAGTTAATTTTAAAGGAAGTGTTACTTCTCCAATTGCAATAGGAGAGTTGAAACTACTATAATTGTATTTCAAACTTTGTTTAGTGAGCATGTTTTTGCTGTTATCAATATATGTAGTTGGATTTTTTACCTGTACAACTAAAAAATTATTTGAAGTTACTTTGACTGGTTGAAAACCTATGACATCTTTCCAAGGGATAAAACCGACACTTGTAACTGTAGAATTATCCGTGATTCCTTTTGAATTTATAATTAAAGCTGCTTTTGGTTTTATGAGTCTCCGAATACCTGTTACTCCTGTAAGACCAAAAAACAAAATCCCAATGATTCCTATGAATTTTAGATTGCTTTCTGTTGAATAGATATAGAAACCTGCAATTATAAAAATTAAACTTCCTATTACGAGAAGTGTCATTTTCTTTTTACTGGTTTTGGAATTATAACTTGATCGTTCATATGTTAAATGTATTTATTATTTAGACATATAAAATCAAAATATGTTACAGGTTGATGTTGATAATTGAAAGATTAAATATTCAAAAGTTGTTTTTAAACTCAATTTCATTTTGAATCTAACTTATTGTTTTTCCAACTTCTTTTTATCTTTTGAAGCAGGTTGTGCAATTAGTTTCTTTTTATTGTAAGCTTTTTTCTTTTTTGGAGGAGTCGCTTTTAACTTTGTAACAGTTTTTTCTTTTTTCTCGTTAGAATTTTTTTCTTCTTCTAATGGATCCATAGCGTTATTGATACCACGAATTACGGGTAGTACAATATTGTTATCATCTTCATCAAAAATATCATCTTTGGAATACATGCGTTCATCGCCACGCCAAATAAAACCACGGAGTTTCCGTGCATTTTTTGGTAAATCCTTATCAGGGTAAATCACACCATCAGGTCGTGTGAAAAATGTAATATCTTCAATTTGATTGTTATTTAATGTCAAATTAATAGCGCTACAAATGGTTTTATTAATTCCAATAAATTCATTCTTATCATTATACATAAAGTACACAACTTCAGTGTTTTTGATAACATCAACTTCGTATAGCTTATTGTCTTCAAACTTTCCGTACAAATTTTTTCCTTTTACCTGATTGTATCCGTCGCCAAGTGTATCTTTTTGTACAATAAAAGCATTGTTAATTACTTTTAAAGAATCTAATTTTTCAGTTTTTACATCCGAAATCAAGAAAATAGTGTCGCCAGTCATTTGACTATCACCATTCCACATAATCGGTTTGCGTATCATTTTTGTAATTCCTGATTTGTTATCCGCAAACAAAGAATCACATTTTCCGCTCATGTCTGTTTTGAAAAACTTTACATTTCTGTATGCACGAATAACTCTATTCTCTGCCGGACCAGTTACTAATAGACGATCTCCGTGAATATACATTGAATCAGTTTCAACCAAACTAATGGCAACCGCTCGCTTGGTAATAAAAGCAGAATCTTTTGCTTTGTAGACTTCACCATAATGACCTTTCAAAATCATATTATTGATGGTGTCCGTTATTTTTATATTGTTCGTTGCAGAAGCAAATTCGGTGCTTTTTTCAAAGTATAAACTATCTCCGTTGATAATTCTATTGTCATAATCAATCCGAGATTCTTTGACAAAATATCCTTTTTCAGTGATCGTATTGTAAAATCCACGCTTACAAAATATGGTATATTCTTTTCCTTTAATAGTGGAAGGTCCATACATGTATGCATGTTTGGAGTCTGTGTAATAGTCTAATTGTGTGGAGTTTACTGTGTATTCAGGATTCGTAATTTCTACATCTTTTAAAAACTGATACTTGTTTTTTTGCATAAAGTAACGTCCTTCAATACTCGTCAACGTTGTGGCACTATCTTTTACAACTCCTTTGGTTGTAAAATACGCTTCTTGTAAGTTACGGTCAAAATACAATGTATCAGTTTTAAGTTCCATATCTGTATTTTGCAAACGTACATTTCGTTTGGAAACCGCTAATTTAGTATTCCCATCATATTCAATATATTCACTAGTCATTTCTACGGAATCACCTTGTTGGATGAATACATTTCCATATGCTTTTACCCAGTTTCTATTCTGAAATAACACAGCTCTATCGCACCAAAGATCCATTCCTTCATGTTCAAATCGAACTTGTCCTGTTTTAGTTTTTGAAAAGATTTTAGCACCTGGATATTTATTTTCATCCACCTTTAAATCCCCACCATATACAATTTTGATGACAGTTTCTCCATTTGTTGATGTTGGTGTTTGTCCAAATGCTAGTTGAACAAAGAAAAATAAGATGCATATTTTTTTCATAAAAGCGCTACTCTAGTAATGATAGTCATAGAATGTTTTAGAATACTATGATTAAAAATTCGCTCAAAAATAATCTTTTTTACTAGTAATGTTCAAAATTTGTGAATTTTTAACGAGCAACATAATTTAATACGCTATTACTACTGTAAACTAGCTAAGAAGAATTGAATTAATAGTCTTAAACTCACAATTTAATGTTAAATATTTAATAATGTTAAATTATGTATGTAACATTATGTGTAATTTTTAAACGTATGAAATAATCAAAACCATAATCATGAAAAAATACATTCTTCTCTTCGGGCTCATTTTTGCGATGAGTTTAAGCAGTTCTTACCAGGCAACTGCGCAATCAAAACAAAGTGTTCAAGAAGATTTAATAACCACTTCCATAGATGGAAAAGAAATTCCTGTTGATCCTAATGTGAAAATTGGAAAACTATCAAATGGATTAACATATTACATTAGAAATAATGGTAAACCAGCGAATAAAGTTGAATTGCGTTTAGTTGTAAATGCAGGTTCTATTTTAGAAGATGAAGACCAACTAGGATTGGCGCATTTTATGGAGCATATGAATTTTAACGGAACAAAAAATTTTAAAAAGAATGAACTTGTAGATTATCTTCAAAGTATTGGGGTGAAATTTGGAGCGCACTTAAATGCATATACAAGTTTTGACGAAACAGTTTATATTTTACCAATTCCAAGTGACGATCCAGAAAAACTTGAAAAAGGATTTCAAATCATAGAAGATTGGGCACACAATGCATTGTTAACGGATGAAGAAATTGATAATGAAAGAGGAGTTGTATTAGAAGAATATCGTTTAGGAAAAGGTGCAAATGAGCGTATGTTACAAAAGTACTTACCTAAAATTATGTATGGTTCAAAATATGCGAAACGCTTACCTATTGGAACAAAAGAAAACTTAGAAACATTTAAATACGAAAGCTTACGCAGATTTTACAAGGATTGGTATCGTCCAGATTTAATGGCAGTTATCGCTGTTGGAGATGTTGATGTTGCCGTGTTAGAAGAAAAAATAAAATCGCATTTTGGTAAAATTCCAGCAGCTGTAAATTCAAAACCAAGAGTAACACATGATGTGAAAAACCATGATGAAACATTCGTTGCTATTGAAACTGACAAAGAAGCATCTTTCACGCAAGTGCAAGTAATGTTTAAAGATTTAGGAGCTCCACAGGAGATGAAAACTACGGATCAGTACAGAAACCAAGTAATTAAAGGCTTGTTTTCACAGATGATAAATAATCGTTTGGGTGAATTGACTGAATCAGAAAATCCACCTTTCGTTTTTGGATCTAGTTATCATGGAGGAACTTGGGCACGTACTAAGCAAGCATACCAATCAACGGCAATGTCTGCTGCGGATGGACAATTAACTGCTTTATCAGCGTTACTGGAAGAAAACGAACGTGTTCGTAAATACGGTTTTGGTAAAGGAGAATTTGAAAGAGCTAAAAAAAGTATTATTGCACGACTAGAAAAAGCATTCAAAGATAGAACGAAGTTAGAATCAAACAGGTTTGCCGGACAATATATACGTAACTTTTTATCAGGAAGTCCGATTCCAGGAATAGAATGGTCATATAATTACTATCAAGAAGAATTGCCAAAGATTAAACTAGAAGAAATCAATAATTTGATCAATAGTTATTTACGCGATACGAATAGAGTAATTGTATTGACAGGACCTGAAAAAGAAGACACTCCAAAAATTACGGAGGCGCAAGTATTAGAAATTCTTAATGGAGTAAAGTCAAAGGAAATAAAGCCTTATGAAGATAAAGAAGTTGAAAATTCTTTAATTTCAAATTTGCCACCTGTAGGAACTATTGTAAATAAAACTGTAAACGAAAAAGTTGGTGTAACGACATTAACATTAAGCAATGGAGCAAAAGTTGTATATAAGAAAACTGATTTTAAAAACGATGAGGTATTATTTTCAGCATTTAGTTTAGGAGGAAGTTCATTATATACAGATGAAGAATTTAAAGCAATTGGAGTTGCAAATGGAGGATTGGCAGAAGCTGGAGTAAATGGATTCTCAAAAGTTGATTTGCGAAAAATGATGTCTGGAAAAATTGCACGTGTTTCACCTTATATTGGAGCGTACAGAGAAGGATTTAACGGAAGTGCAACACCAAAAGACTTAGAAGAGTTATTCCAAATGACACATTTGTATTTTACAAAGTTAAATAAGGATGAAAAAGCATATAATTCTTTCATTACTAAGCAAAAAGGGTTCATGACAAACATTATGAAAAGTCCTCAATTTTACTTTCAATTTAAAATGGGAGAATTCATGAATGGTAAAAATCCAAGATATCAAGGATTTCCAACTGCTGAAATGATGGACGCAAGTGATTACGATTTGGCATACAAAAAATACCAAGAACGTTTTGCAGATGCGGGTGATTTCAATTTTTATTTTGTTGGTAACGTAGATGAGCAAAAATTAGCCGAGTATGCAACTAAGTATTTAGCAAGTTTGCCTGGTAAAAACTCAAATGAAAAGCCAAAGTTCTCTTCATTCCGTTCCTTAACAGGAAAGCATACGAAAATAATAGAAAAAGGGGAAGATCCTAAAAGTTCTGTACAAATCATATTCAATGGAGAAACAGAATATAATGCTAAAGAAGCAAGATCATTACAATTACTAGGTGAAATTTTAAGCATCAAACTTATTGAAAAGTTACGTGAGCAAGAAGGTGGTGTTTACGGAGCTGGCGCTAATGGTAGCATGCGTTCATTCCCATATGGTTGGTACAATTTTAGGATTACATTCCCATGCGGACCTGAAAATGTAGATAAGTTAAAAGATGCTGCTTTGGCAGAATTAAAAACAATTGTAGATAATGGGCCAACAGAAAAAGATTTAAACAAAGTGAAAGAATCTAATCTGTTAGAAAATAAAGAAGAAGTGAAGAAAAATCGTTTCTGGTTACGTTATTTATCTAACTCTG
This sequence comes from uncultured Kordia sp., assembly GCF_947496985.1. GTDB lineage: Bacteria > Bacteroidota > Bacteroidia > Flavobacteriales > Flavobacteriaceae > Kordia. The sequence goes on along the minus strand of NZ_CANMEZ010000008.1, from coordinate 161,526 downwards.
ATTACATGGAAAGAGATGTAAATAGAGTTTTGAAATTTGAAGATTCTGTAAATGAAATTACAGTTGATGACATTCAAAATGTAGCTAAAAAATACTTAAAAGGAGATTATATTTTAGGAATTCATAATCCTGAAAAGTAGAAGTATATAATATCGAAAACCGTTTGGATAACTCTAAACGGTTTTTTTATAAAACTTAATTTTAAAGAATCCTGCAGAAAAGCGGGATCTTTTGTTTTTATGTCTATTTGTACAACTTACTTTACACTATTCAACACAAGCTTTGATACTTAATGTCTTTTTAATTTAGTTTTAACGAAAGATTATCATAGTTGTTAATAATTTTCATTTCATTAACTCAATAATAATTGTATTTTTATCGCTTAAAATCCTCAAACAAACCATGGGCAAAATAATTGCTATCGCAAATCAAAAGGGTGGCGTAGGAAAAACTACCACATCTGTTAACTTGGCGGCATCTTTAGGCGTGCTTGAAAAGAAAGTATTACTCATTGATGCTGATCCGCAGGCAAATGCAACTTCAGGGCTAGGAATTGATGTAGAAGCTATTGAAAAAGGTACGTATCAATTGTTAGAACATACAGCAAGCGCTGCTGATGTAGTAATGGAAACAAGTTCTCCGAACTTACATATCATTCCTGCACATATTGACTTGGTAGCAATTGAAATAGAATTGGTTGATAAAGATCAACGTGAATATATGTTGCAGAAAGCACTAAAATCTATTAAAGATGATTATGATTATATTTTAATAGATTGCGCTCCATCGTTAGGATTATTAACTTTAAATGCTTTAACAGCAGCGGATGCAGTTATGATTCCAATACAATGTGAATATTTTGCATTAGAAGGATTAGGAAAATTATTAAACACAATAAAAAGTGTTCAAAAAATACACAATCCATCATTAGATATTGAAGGATTACTATTAACAATGTACGATTCACGCTTACGTTTATCTAACCAAGTAGTGGAAGAAGTACAAAAACATTTCAACGATATGGTTTTCTCAACCATTATTCAGCGAAATGTACGACTGAGTGAAGCACCAAGTTATGGAGAAAGTATCATTAACTATGATGCAGGAAGTAAAGGAGCGAGCAATTATTTAAGCTTAGCGCACGAAGTGATTAAAAAAAATAGTGGTAAATAAGATTTATGGCGAAGGCAACAAAAAAACAAGCACTAGGAAGAGGATTGTCCGCATTACTAAAAGACCCTGAAAATGATATTACATCAGTTTCAGATAAAAATGCTGACAAAGTAGTAGGGAATATTGTAGAATTGGCAATTAGTACAATTGAAGTAAATCCGTTTCAACCAAGAACGAACTTCAATGAAGAAACACTTCGTGAATTGGCTTCTTCTATAAGGGAATTAGGTGTGATTCAGCCAATTACTGTGCGAAAGCTTGGTTTTGAAAACTATCAATTGGTTTCTGGAGAACGTCGTTTTAGAGCTTCTAAATTAATAGGTTTAGAAACAATTCCTGCATATGTGCGTATTGCAAACGATCAAGAATCTTTAGAAATGGCGTTGGTAGAAAACATTCAACGTTCTGATTTAGACCCTATCGAAATTGCATTGTCATACCAACGTTTAATTGATGAAATTAGCTTGACACAAGAACAGATGAGTCAACGTGTTGGAAAAAAACGTTCTACCATTGCAAACTATTTACGTTTATTAAAATTAGATCCAATTGTTCAAACTGGAATGCGTGATGGCTTTCTAAGTATGGGACATGGACGTACATTAGTAAATGTAGAAAACACCAACGACCAACTCGAAATCTATGAAATGATTCTTTCCAAATCATTATCTGTTCGTGAAACAGAAGAATTGGTAAAGAATTATAAGAAAGATAAAACTATTGAAACCCCAACGAAAGATATACCAGATGTCCCAAAATTCGTTAAAAAAGGAATTCGCGATTTCTCTGAATATTTTGGACATAAAGTAGATGTAAAAGTTAGCGCAAATGGAAAAGGAAAAATTAGCATTCCATTTCATTCTGAGCAGGACTTTGCACGAATCAAAAAATTATTAAAGAGTGGGAAATAGAATCGTCATATTGTTATGTTGCTTGTGTTTTATAACGAACGCATGGTCACAAACAAAAGAAGAAAAAGGGAAGGAAAAGCAGAAAGAAGAATCGTTGTTGGTTGTAAAAGACACTATAAATGTGGCTAAAAAAGAAATCAACCCATTATCTCCTTCAAAAGCTGCGTTCTATTCTGCAATTTTGCCAGGCTTAGGACAAGCCTACAATAAAAAATATTGGAAAATTCCTATTGTATATGCTGCTATGGGAACAGGAATTTATTTCTACATCAGTAATAACAAACAATACAATCGATACAGAACTGCATACAAACAACGTTTGGCAGGGTTAAACGATGAATTTAGCATACTTGTTCCAGATGAAAATGCACTTATTGATGCACAAGAATTTTACCAACGAAACAGAGATTTATCGTTACTATTAACGATTGTAGCATATGTGTTAAATATTGTTGATGCCAATGTGGATGCTCATTTACTACAATTTAATGTAAGTGACGATCTTTCATTTCGGCCGCATATAGATCAAAATGAAATTGATTTTAATCGAAATTTAGGACTCACGCTCAATTTCAAATTTTAGCTTCTTCAACGTAGATTCAAAAAAAATAGAATTATGAATATTGCATTGCTCGGTTATGGTAGAATGGGGAAGGAGATTGAAAAAATAGCTTCTCAACGTGGACATTCAATTATTCATAAAATATCGAAAGACATTGAAAGTTACGATTTTTCCAATGTAGATGTAGCTATAGATTTCAGTATTCCAACAGCTGCTTTTCAAAACATTTCACATTGTATCAAACAACAAATTCCTGTCATTTCAGGAACAACTGGTTGGTTGGATCGTTATGATGAAATTGTTTCTCTGTGCCAAAATGAAAAAGGAGCATTTATCTATGCATCTAACTTTAGTTTAGGTGTCAATATATTTTTTGAGATGAATGCATATTTAGCAAAAATGATGTCGCAACTTGAAGATTATAAAGTAGGCGTTGAAGAAATTCACCATACCAAAAAACTTGATGCGCCAAGCGGAACAGCAATTACGTTGGCAGAAGGAATCATTGAACATACTAAGTATACAGATTGGAAACTTGAAAAAGCGGAAACGGAAACTGACATTCCAATTGTAGCAAAACGTATTCCTGAAGTGCCAGGAACACATGAAATTACATATACTTCTTCCATTGATACTATTGCTATTGAACACAAAGCACACAATCGTCAAGGATTTGCTTTAGGAGCAGTTGTAGCGGCAGAATGGATTCAAAATAAAGAAGGTGTTTTCACGATGAAAGACGTGTTAAACATTTAATAAACATTAAAATAGATTAATTTTCACACTATATATTTGTGAATAACCAACTAGATTCAGTATTTATGCACTACTGAATTATAAAAAATACAACAAATGACCTTTACGCAAGCATTATTACTATTTTTCTTATTCGTTCAAGTAGTACATTTTTTAGGAACATGGAAACTCTATGTAAAAGCAGGTAGAAAAGCTTGGGAAGCAGCAATTCCTGTATATAATGCGTACGTTTTAATGCAAATTATAAACAGACCAAAAGAATGGTATTGGGTTATTTTATTATTTGTACCAATCATTCAATTGATAATTTTTCCTGTACTTTGGGTAGAAACGATTCGTAGTTTTGGAAGAACAGAGCGTTATGAGACTTTTGCAGCCGTTTTAACACTTGGTTTTTATATTTACTACGTGAACTATATGTTAGATGTAGAATATGTAAAAGATAGAAGTTTAAAGCCACGTACATCGGCTGGCGAATGGGTTGCTTCTATTTTGTTTGCCGTAGTGGCAGCAACTTTAGTGCATACCTATGTAATGCAACCATTTGTAATTCCGTCTTCATCTTTAGAAAAAACATTATTAGTTGGTGATTTCTTATTTGTGAGTAAAATACATTACGGAGCCAGAACGCCAATGACAGCAGTTGCTGCACCAATGGTTCATGATGCAATTCCGATCGTAGGGGCAAAGTCATATATGTCAGAACCACAATTACCATACTTTAGATTTCCAGGTTTTGAAACAATAGAACGAAATGATATTGTGGTGTTTAACTGGCCAGCGGATACATTGACAGTTATAGATGATCCAAACAGTAAAGTTGTTTATAAGCCTTTAGATAAACGTTCTAACTATGTAAAGCGTTGTGTAGGTTTGCCAGGCGATAAGCTAGAAGTACGTGATGGATTTGTGTACACAAACGGAATTCAAAACGATTTGCCAGACAGAGCAAAATTACAGTTTAACTACTTGGTTGAAACAAAAGGAGGTCGTTTTAATGATCAATATTTGCATGATGCCTATGATATTACAGATGGATATGGACCTATAAATAATAAAGGAACATATATGTTTAGCGCAGTAACAGAAGAAGCTGCTGAAAAATTGAAGAATCATCCTAATGTACTTTCAGTTACAAAACATGTACAGAAAAAAGGAGAGTCTAATGCCTCTGTATTTCCGCATTCCCCAAATTACAAGTGGAATAATTCTAATTTTGGACCAATTACAATTCCTGCGAAAGGAAGTACAGTACAATTAACAACAGCAAATTTACCATTATACAAACGTGCAATTTCTGAATACGAAGGGCAAAACCTAAAAGTTGAAGGAGATCAAATTCTGATTGATGGAAAAGTAATCACTTCATATACATTCAATCAAGATTATTATTGGATGATGGGAGATAACCGAGGAAACTCACAAGATTCTAGAAGTTGGGGATTTGTACCATTTGATCATGTATTAGGGAAACCAGTATTTGTTTGGTTTAGTTGGGATACAAAAGCAACTGGAATTAATAAAATACGTTGGAATCGATTATTTACAACAGTAAGTGGAGAAGGAGCGCCAGTTTCATATTTTAAGTATTTCTTAGTTTTATTAGCGGGCTGGTTTGTATTCAATTACTTTAGAAAGAAAAAGAAAGCAGCAAAGTAGTTTTTAGTGTAGAAATTTATCAATGTATCAATTTGAAGATTTGACAATTTGATAATGATATTGATTTGATGCTTTCTTGTAAGAAAAGAACCTTTTCATAATTCATAATTCATAATTCATAATTCATAATTCATAATTCATTGATAACTCTCATTCATCCAACATATTTTCCAAGTATTGCACACTATGTGGTATTTGCGAAGTCGGAACAGTTAATGTTTGAAATGGAAGATAATTTCCAAAAGCAAACTTATCGTAATCGTACTTATGTATATGGAGCGAATGGGAAACTAATGTTTAATGTTCCTGTGCGGCACAATAAAGAAATAAAAAATCAGAAGTATAAAGACATTGAAATTGCTAACGAAACTCCTTGGCAACGCTTGCATTGGAAATCCCTAGAGTCAGCATATAGAACATCTCCGTACTTTGAATATTATGAAGATGAATTACGCCCATTATTTGAAAAACGATATACGTTTTTAATGGATTTAAATATTGATACAATTCAATTAGTAAACGAATGTCTGCAATTAGAAATAGAAACTGCTAAAACAATGACTTATGAACCGATTGTTTCAAATATGAACGATTTTAGAAAATTGGTAGTTGTAAAAAAAGAACCTGATTACGGGTTTGAAAAATATACACAAGTATTTGATGCGAAGCACGATTTTATTCCAAACCTGAGTATTTTAGATTTGCTTTTTAATGAAGGTACAAACGCACTCAGTTATTTAGAGCAACAAACCATTTCATAAGCTTGTTACGAACCTATATTCATTACGGATTACACTTTGTCTTTCCAGTACTCATTGCTTTATTTTTCTATCGAAAACAATGGAAAATGACCTATTTTGTATTCATAGTAGTTATGTTTATCGATCTTGATCATTTATTAGCAACACCAATTTTTGATTCAAATCGTTGTAGTATCAACTTTCATCCGTTACATACGTATTACGCAATTGCAGTGTATGTAGGATTTCTATTTTTCAAAAAAACACGTATTCTTGGGATTGGTTTATTGCTTCATATTTTGGCAGATAGTGTAGATTGTTGGATGATGTAGTGTAAATATAGATCGCTTCATTGTAAGAATTATAGAGCGTATAGATAATAGAACTAAGACTTTTTAACTCGCAAGAAAACCTTAAATTTAAATTGTCATGTTTGTTTGTGAAAGTAATAAGTAACCAATCTTGAATCTTTACTACTTATATTGCATAGTACTGTTTAGAGGAAAAGAAAAAAACGAACCGAAGTCCGTTTATTTTTTTTAATATGCTCCACAAAACCTAGCTTGCGTTACACAAGCTTTATACGTAACTGTACAATCTTGATATACTTCTGAAGAGCAGCATTTTGTTTTGCAAAATTGTTTACTTGTAAAATGTTCATAATAGAATTCGTTTCCACCTAAGACATATTTGTTTTCAAGGTTTGAAATTGATTTTTTGTTAAGCATTAATAATGTAACTTTCTTTTTCATAGCATTCTGTTTTAGAGTTAATGATGAATCAAAAGAATGATAGATTTAGTGAGGAAGAGTGAAATCCGATAAAACATTACTTAAAAAAAAGAGAATTATTTTAGAGCAACTCTTTGAATAGAAACCTTTAATTTTTTGAATAACGAATTATGTTTTGGAAGAAAAAGAAAAAATTACCAATAACTGCAGAAGATAAAATTTGGGTTGATAAAACCTTGAATTGGTTGCGTAAAGAGTTGAATGAGAATCATTTTATGGAAATCAGAACGATAACGCCTACCAAGGGTTTTTATAACAGAGACTTTGATCGAAGCGAACAAGATGCGGAATTTATCCTAAAACGAACCATGGAGTTGATGCAGATTCGTAATGCTGATATTAAACTAGAATTTTTCTCAGATTCGCCAGTGGAAATGGCAGATGGTACTACATTAACAACTCCTGCAGACATTAATGGAAGTTGGAATAGTGCATCAGGAACATATGAAAAGAGTGAAAAAGGAACTGTTATTTCTATTGAGCGCGAACAGTTAAAGGATACAATTTCTCTTATTGCAACGATTGCGCATGAATTATCACATGAAATATTACTTGGAGAAAATAGAATCATTGAAAATGATGAATACGTAACAGATTTGACGGCAATCTCATATGGATTTGGTATTTTTTTAGGAAACTCACGATTTAGGTTTTCATCCGTTGGAACTTTTGGTTGGGAGTCTAGTGGACAAGGATATCTACCAGAACAAGTAATTGCGTATGCTATGGCAAAATTGTCGAAACTTCGAAATGAAGAAACAACATATTCTCAATATTTAGATGAATCAGTGCAAAAATATTTCAAGCAGAGCGAAGCGTATTTGGATGGAAACAAAGGGTAAAAGAGTAAATAATAAATGATTAGTCTTCAAGATGTATTTTAGAAAACAGAGAAAACCTTGAATCTTGCAATTCTTTAATTTCCTAAAGAAATCATACTCTTAATAGGGAAATGATCAGAATAATGTTCTGAAAATGTTTGAAACTGATTTACAGTAAAGCTTTCATCAGTTAAAATAAAATCGATTCGCATTGGAAAAAACGGGTAGTCTAGCGTTTTGCCAAAACCTTTTCCAGCTTCTACAAAACCATCTTTCATATTGCCTTTAATTGTTTTGTATACGTTTGAAAATTGTGTATTATTAAAATCTCCCAAAATAATTTTCTTGTAATTACAATTCTTTCTGTTGATTTCAAACAATTCTGCTTGTGATTGTTGCATCTTAAAAGTATGCGCCATACGTTTTACTAATCGTTCTGAATTTTCTTGTGAAAACTCTTCTTCTTTTGGATTAATACGTAATGATTGTAAGTGTAGATTGTACACACGGATGGTATCATTATTTTGAACAATATCTATATAAATAGCATTGTTTGGTGTGTTCGGAAATTTCAATGAACCTTTGTGAATAATAGGAAACTTAGAAAAAATAGCTTGTCCTGTTTTGTCATTTTTACCTTTTAAAGCTACATGTTTATATGGATAAAAATTAAACGCAGCTTCTTGTTTTTTGTGAAATTCTTGAAAAGCAATAATGTCAGGTGATTCGGTTTTAACTAACTTCACAATTTTTTCATCAATCGTATCATCTTCTAGCCATTTATAAATATTGAATAAACGTACATTATAACTCATTACAGAAATTGAGTTTTGAGAAGGTTCTGTGGTGTTTCCTGAAAATTTATACAAAGAAGTAACGTGCGAGTAACCAATAACTAATACAAAAAGTGATAGTATGAATTGCTTTCGAACATTTAAAATCCAGTAAATCAAAAAGAAAAAATTGATAATGATAAATACAGGAACTAATAAGCTTAATACCGAAAGAATTGGGAAACTTTTCGGAACAGCGTATGGTAATATATAAGATAAAAGTAAAAGCGCAGCAAATACCGAATTGAAGAAGAAGACAATTCTACCAAAAAAACCTAATCTTTTCTTCTTTTCAGTCATATACTAATTTTCCTTTCCTGCTTTAAACAGGAAGTCTTTTTCTTCCTTAGTCAGGCTTTCATAGCCAGACTTACTTATTTTATCTAAAATGCCATCAATTTTATGTTGTTTCTCTGTTGGAGATTGGCTTGCAGTTTTCCTAGAACTTCTCGTTTTTGTCTTTTTGTTTTTATATACGGTTTTTAATGGAGATTTCTTTTTAAACTTAAAAAAACTCGCTAGGCTATCTAAAAGATTTTCAAAACCAGTACCAATATTTTTTCCGCTTTGAAGTTGTTTTACATACAAATAACCGATAAGTGCTCCTCCAATATGTGCAAAATGTCCACCAGCATTTGTATACGGGATATATGATACATAAGAAACTACTAGTAATGCTGCAACGATCCAGTATTTAATAGGAAATATGCCAAGTAAATTTACAATCAAATTAGGTGAATAGGTAGCTCCTGCAACTGTAATTGCTAATACAGCGGCTGATGCTCCCATTAACAAAGCAGGTTTGTCAGCAAAAGCTGGTAATAAATTATAACTAACTAAAAACAGCAGCGCGCCTGCGAAAATCCCAAAAGAGTATACAGTTATAAATTGGCGTTCGCTAAAGAAAGTAGAAAAAATTCTTCCTGTAAAGTACAATCCTATACAGTTAAAAATTAAGTGCATAAAGTCAGCGTGCATAAAACCATAGGTAACTATTGTCCATGGTTTGTATAATAATTCTCCTAGTGCTTTTGGAAGTGTAAAATAATTTGTGAAAAATGTAGAATATGTTCCTGTAAACGAGTAAAATAACATGTTGTACAGTGAAACAATAGCGAAAACGACAATGTTTAAAAAGATTAACTTTTCAGCTATATTAAATCCTCGATATAAGGTTGCTATACGTGTTTTCCAATCCATTAGTCCCAACGATTTTTATTAAACTGAGTTTTGTCAAAATACCACATTAGTAGTAAGCCAAATAGTGCACCTCCAATATGTGCAAAATGTGCCACATTTCCACCGCCAAATATTCCATTTCCACCAGAAAGCGCAGATACCGAATCATAGGCTAATAGTCCTAAAATAAAATATTTTGCTTTTATTGGAATTGGAATAAACATAAGCATAATTTCTCTATTTTGATACAATACTCCATAAGCAACTAATACACCATATAGTGCTCCAGAAGCTCCAACGGCTCTTGTTTGGTTGGATATGTTCATATCAAATAAAGCTCTGAAATAACCCTCATTTGCAGTAACAGCATTGAACTGTGAAGTGTCTAATATAGCGGGTAACTTATTATAAAGTATTTCCCCCATAAACCTATTACTTCTGACCATATCTATATTAATGACTTGCTTGAGTTGTTCGGCCGTTAAATTTAAATTTACAATTTCCTGCGTAAGTGGGTAAAATTCAATATAATTTATTAAGGTGTGTATCAAACCTGCACCAACACCCGTAATCATATAAAAACTCAAGAATTTTATTTTTCCCCAACGCATTTCCAAATCAGAGCCAAACATCCATAAGGCAATCATATTAAATAAAATATGTGTTGGATCTACAACAGAATGCATAAACATACTTGTAATAGGTTGCCAAAAACCAAATAGGTTATTTTCAGGGAAATGTAGTGCTAATAATGCATTGAGATCAATGCCTCTTTCTCCTAAAACCAATGTAGCTACCCAAAGCAGTACATTGATAATGATTAAATGTTTAACCGTTTCAGTGATGCGCGTCATAACTTATATAAATTTTTTATCTAAATCATCTACGCTAAGTGTGATGAAAATGGTTCTTTGAAAAGGGGAAATCATTGGCTCTTTACAGGCAAAAAGATTGTTTACCAATGCTTCTTGTTCTGCAATTTCTAATTTTTTTCCTGTGCGAATTGCCATACTTTTAGCTAACGATTTTACTAAAACGTCAGTTTGACTGAATCCAGTATCAGGAATTTCTCCTTGAAAATCGTTTAGCATTTGCTCAATGATAATCTGTAATTCACTTTCAGAAATGTTTGACGGAATTCCGGAAAGTTCAATAGTATCGTCTGTAATGTCGCTAAACATGAATCCAATATTTTCTAAACTTTCTTTCACTTCTCTAAGTAAAGCAATTTCACTTGAAGAAAACGTAAATGTAACAGGAAACAACAGTTGTTGACTCACAGCTTCACTAACGGTAATATTTTTTAATAATTGTTCATATAGCACACGTTGATGTGCTCTATGTTGATCTATAACTACGATTCCTGATTTTATAGAACTTACAATATATTTTCTGTGTAATTGATAGGTAAGTGTTTCTCTTGGTTCGTCATTTGCAAATAAAGAACTTGTAACTTCTTCTGATTCAAGCTCTATGCTTTCGCCAGAATAACGTGTGGTATTATTCGATTTTGATTCAAGCCCAACATATAAACTTTCCCAGCCTTCTGTAGATTCTTTCTTAAAGTTTGTATATCTAGGTGCTGTTGTGGTGTTTCCAGAGATTTTCTTTTCATCTGCAAACGGATTAAAACTACGATCTACTTGAATATTTGGAACGGCAGCTTGCTTGTTTTTATAATCATAAGGTGTGTCTAAATTTGCATCTCTATCAAAATCGAGTACAGGCGCAATATTAAATTGTCCTAAACTATGTTTTACAGTTGCGCGAAGCATTGCATACAGTGAATGTTCGTCATCAAATTTTATTTCTGTTTTTGTCGGATGAATATTAATATCAATCGTTTCAGGATTTACTTCTAAATAGATAAAATAGCTTGGTTGCATCTTTTCTTTCAGTAAGCCTTCAAACGCAGCATTGATAGCATGATGCAAGTAAGGACTTTTGATGAATCGGTTATTCACGAAGAAAAACTGTTCATTTCTACTCTTCTTTGCAAATTCGGGTTTACCCACAAAACCACTGATTTTTACAATATCTGTATCTTCTTCAACAGGAACGAGTTTTTCATTGGTTTTTCCTCCTAAAATATTCACAATACGTTGTCGTATATTACTTTTTGGAAGATTAAATAATTCATTTCCATTGTGATATAAAACAAAGGAAATGTCAGGATGTGCTAATGAAACACGTTGAAATTCATCAATAATATGACGTAATTCTACAGCGTCTGACTTTAAAAAGTTACGACGTGCAGGAATGTTATAAAATAGATTTTTGACAGCGATGGAAGTTCCTGTTGGTGTTGTAACTACTTCTTGTGTTACTACATTACTTCCTTCAATTTTGATGCGTGTTCCGAGCTCGTCTGCTTCTTTTTTTGTTTGTAATTCTACATGCGCAATTGCCGCAATAGAAGCAAGTGCTTCTCCACGGAATCCTTTTGTACTTAAATTGAACAAGTCTTCAGCTGCTTGAATTTTAGATGTGGCATGACGTTCAAAGGAAAGTCGTGCATCTGTCTCACTCATTCCAAAGCCATTATCTATAACATGTATTAGTGTTTTTCCAGCTTCTTTTACAATAAGTTTAATTTCTGAAGCTTTTGCATCAATTGCATTTTCAAGTAGTTCTTTTACCACTGATGCAGGGCGCTGCACTACTTCTCCTGCTGCAATTTGGTTTGCAACATGATCGGGTAAAAGCCTTATTATGTCTGCCATGTATTATCGTCCTCTAGTAAATATTGATAGGTCAAAGTCAATAAAAAACAGAAAGGCTAGCATAAGTACAGCGATTATAATTAATAAGCGGATTGATACTTCACGATTTCCTCTGTTTCTATTGGCTTTACGTGCTTCTTTCCAGTGTGCTCCAAAGTCATTTGCATTCAGACTTTCTCTGTGTTTTACAAATCTAGATTCTATTTCATACACATTTCCAGTCTCTTTACCTTCATAATAACGAGGCGTATAGTTGAATCGTTTGTTCTTTCTTAATTTAAATACATTTCCTTTAAAAAACATAGGCGTAGAATTATATCAAAGTTACTCAAAAACTGAACAAAAACCATTCCTAAATCTATAAAAAATGTTAAAATGATTTTAGTGTAAATTAAAAAAAGCTCCCATTTGGAAGCTTTTTTTGTGATTATCTATGTATTGTTTGTGTTCTATCTGGACCGACAGAAACGATTTTAATAGGTATTTCAAGTTCCTTTTCTAAGAAATCAATGTAATCATTCAATTCTTTTGGAAATTGAGAAGGATCAGACATTTTGGTTAAGTCTTCTTTCCAACCTTTGAACTCTGTATAAATAGGTTCTATGTTTTCAGGTTCAATATTATATGGAAGATGTGAAATAGTTTCCCCTTTATATTTGTAACCAGTACATACTTTTAAGGTTTTAAATCCAGAAAGCACATCGCCTTTCATCATCATTAGTTGTGTAACACCGTTTATCTGTGCAGTGTATTTTAAGGCAACTAAATCTAACCATCCGCAACGCCTTGGTCTTCCTGTTACAGCGCCAAATTCGTTTCCAATACGAGCCATTTCTGAACCAACTTCATCAAATAATTCCGTTGGAAATGGTCCTGAACCTACACGAGTTGTATATGCTTTGAAAATTCCGAATACATCTTTTATTTTGTTTGGAGCAACTCCTAAACCTGTACATGCACCAGCGGCAGTTGTTGTAGAAGAAGTTACAAACGGATACGTTCCGAAGTCAACATCTAATAAAGAGCCTTGTGCACCTTCTGCTAAAATAGTTTTTCCACTTTTTTGCGCTTGGTGTAAATATTCTTCACTATCTATAAACTGTAATGATTTTAAAACCTCTACAGCTTCAAAAAATTCAGTTTCCATTTCTTCTAAATCGTACTGAACATCAACGTTGTAGAAATTAATCATTGCTTCGTGCTTGTTTGTTAAAGCACGATACTTTTCTTTCCAGTTGTCTAATTCTAAGTCTCCAACACGAATTCCGTTTCTTCCAGTTTTGTCCATGTAAGTTGGTCCAATACCTTTAAGTGTAGAACCAATTTTTGCTTTTCCTTTAGAAGCTTCAGAAGCTGCATCAAGCAAGCGATGCGTTGGAAGAATTAAATGTGCTTTTCTTGAAATAATGAGTTTGGTTTTAATATCAATATTAAATTTTTCCAAACCATCTAATTCTTTTTTGAAAACTACTGGGTCGATTACGACACCATTTCCGATAACATTCGTTGCTGTTTCGTGAAAAATTCCAGAAGGAATGGTACGTAATACGTGTTTAATTCCGTCAAATTCTAGTGTATGTCCTGCATTTGGTCCACCTTGAAAACGAGCAATAATATCGTAGTTGGCGGTCAAAACGTCAACAATTTTTCCTTTGCCTTCGTCTCCCCATTGAAGTCCGAGTAGTAAATCTACTGCCATTGTATTAAATTGAGTTAGTGTGTTGTTGTTAGTTGTTGTTTTTCTTTGTAGCGTAGAAATACAATGAATGATTGTGAATGTCAATATCAAAGATTTCTTCTATTGTTTTTTTGATACTTTGAATTCGTGGATCACAGAATTCCATCACTTCTCCTGAATCAGTTAGGATAATGTGATCGTGTTGTTTATCAAAGTATGATTTTTCGTAGTGTGCTTGGTTTTGCCCAAATTGATGTTTACGAACTAAGTTGCTATCTAATAAAAGTTCTATAGTGTTGTAAAGCGTGGCTCTACTTACTCTATAGTTTTTGTTTTTCATTTTAATGTATAACGACTCTATATCGAAGTGTTCTTCGCTTTCGTAAATTTCTTGTAGTATGGCAAAGCGCTCTGGAGTTTTTCGATGTCCGTTATCTTCTAAAAACTTTGTAAAAACGTTTTTTACAATATCTTGATTATTTTCCTCCATTTGTTGTTGCATCTTGGCTGAAGATTTAAATGACAAAGTTACACTTATTTTTCAAATTTTTGGATACAAATATGTGTTGGAATTCAAAACTAATTGAAAAGTGCAATGATTTTAACACATGAGAATTGTATAACTTTTGTTTTTTTATAATTAATAGCGTACTTTTATTAAGTATAATTCTGATTTTCAGAAATATATATTCTCCTATAAATATATAAAACAGTATCGCTTATACATCAAATTTTTGATGTGTATTTGAATGTAGTGTAACGTACTATTTTATATATCATGAAAAAAAAAGAATTTAACAGTAAGCTTAGTTTAGGGAAAAAAGTCATTTCTAATTTACAACAAAATCGTCTTCATGGAGGAACTGACGTTGTTTCCGACCCAATTCAGATTACGACCATAAAATGGACAGATAAACGTATTTGCGCAGGTGGAAATACAGAAAAAGAATGTCCTGTTGATACTACACGAATAACAACGATTCCGCCAACCTGCATGGATGCATGTCATACGGAAGCTTGTTCTAATTAAACTTTAAAAAACCAATATTCATGAAAAAAAGAGAAGTTAATAACAATCTTAAATTAGGAAAAAGAGTAATTTCTAATTTACAAGAACACAGTATTCAAGGTGGAACTGATTCCATTACTACTGGAACTTACATTATTGTAACAACGATTAAAATTTTAACGGAACATATTACAAATCCACGTATTTGTAAATCAGTAGAAACTGATTGTACAATGACAACAGTTACGACATCGACACCAGTACCAGCAACAACATCAACGCCCGTGCCTACTACAACTGAATAAATAAAAATTATAAAATCACCACGAGCATTAGTGGTGATTTTATAGTTTTTATTTTTTACGGATAAACGAATTTAGTAATACAAAGAATTATACCTATGAAGAAAAAAGATTTCAATTCAAGATTGAACTTGAATAAAAATGTTATTTCAAGTTTACAGAAAAATAGTATTACAGGAGGAACTGCAACTATTGTACCTGCAACGACTTTTATAGTTGTGAAGACAATTAAAATTACTATAGAACATTTTACAAGACCAGGACTGTGTGTTACTGAAATAACTAACGAAACTTGTCCTGATACAGAGAATTCTATTTGTAAAACTGATTGTAATTGTCGATAAAGCTAGTTGCATGTATTAAAAATATATAATAGATAATTGATTAGGAGCTAATTGTACATTTTTTGCGAAACAAAAATAGTTTTACTTTTCACATAAAAAAGCATGTAATTAACTTACACATATATTAAATTTAACACATTATGAAGAAAAAAGATTTCAAGGAAAAACTGCAATTAAGGAAAAAAATCATTTCTAATTTGCATAGTAAAAGTGTACAAGGAGGGACCGAAATGACAGTTCAGAATCCTACAACAATAAAGGAAACTATCAAAACAAAACAGGATGCATGTACTATTATTGCTACATGTTATTGTTCGTTAACATGTCCTGAAGAGTGTGGAGGATAATAAATTAAGTTACTACTAGTTATTGTAACCCGAAAGCTGTCTGGGATGTTTTTTAATATCGTCTGGCAGCTTTCTTTTTAGATTTATTTTTGATCAGAAAAGAGACCGTTTATAACTTACAAATAACTATTATTTTTTCATCAACGCTAGTTTTATTCCAAGTGCGACAAAAATTCCTCCAGTTATTTTATCTAACCATACTTTTATTTTGTAATTTTTTCTGATTCGGTTTGATAATTTTGAAGCAAATAAAGCCAATATTAAACACCAAATTGTTCCTGTGAGTAAAAATGTAATTCCTAGTAATAAGAAAGGAAGTGAATTTTGTACATAATTTGGATCAATAAATTGAGGTAAAAATGCTAAGAAAAATAAAGCTACTTTCGGGTTTAAAATGTTTGTTAACACTCCAGAGAAGTATATTTTTTTATAATTCACAATTTCATTTTTACTATTCAATTCAAATGTTTCCTCACTTTTATTTAAAATGGTTTTAATTCCTAAATAGATAAGATAAGCAGCTCCTAAATATTTAACAAACTCAAAAGCTGTTGCCGATTTTGCAAGGATGATTGATAATCCTAATGTTGCAAAAATGATATGAAAAATAGCACCAGTTGATATGCCTAATACAGATAAAATCCCTGCTTTTTTTCCTTGCGAAATACTTCTTCCAAGAATATACATTGTATCTGCTCCGGGTGTTATATTCAGAATTAATCCAGCAATTATAAACGCTTCAAAATTTATGATTCCAAACATAGTTTTCTTAATTTCTTTATAAACACTATATATGAGAGAATTTATAAAACTTTAATCTCATTTATCATGTAATACTAAGCGCGAGTTATTTTTTCGATTCCGTTGATTTTTTTAAGATTTGTCATTAGGCGCTTTAGAATGGTATTATTTTTTACAATCACCGTAATTCTTCCTGTGAATATACCATCATTAGTTTCAAAGCTGATGTTTCTAATATTAACATGCATATTATTTGAAATAATTTTTGTGACTTCGTTCACCAATCCCATATTGTCAATTCCTGTTAATTCTAACAACGCAGTAAATTCTTCCTGTGAAGAATCAATCCACTTTGCAGCCATAATTCGGTATGCATAATTTGCCTGCAAACTCACAGCATTTGGACAATCTTTTTTATGAACTTTGATACCTTCATTTACCGTAACAAAACCAAAAACTGGATCGCCAGGAATAGGATTGCAACAATTTGCTAATTTATAATTAAGCTTTTCTTCTTCTTTCCCGAAAACAATTAAATCATATCGATTGGAAACTTCTGGCTGATTGATTTCCTCAATTGGAATGCTTGGAGATCTTCGTATTTTGTTTTTAAAGAATTTGAAAATACTATTGCTACGTTGTGACGCAAATTCTTTTAATTTTTGATTGTCAATCGTGCCAATTCCAACACGATAGAATAAATCTAAACTCGTTTTTAGTTTAAAATGACTAACCAATTCATTAATCGATTTTTCGTCAAGCGCAATTTTTAATTGCTTCAACTTACGACGTAAAATTTCTTTTCCGTCTTCAGCAATGCTTTTCTTTTCTTCACGTAACGATGATTTTATACGAGAACGTGCACGTGAAGTTGTTGCATAATCTAACCAGTTTGCATTTGGCTTCGATTTGTCAGAAGTAATAATTTCAACCTGATCACCACTTTTTAATTCATGACTTAACGGAACTAATTTTCCGTTTACTTTTGCGCCTCGTGTGTGATACCCAACTTGTGTATGTATGCTAAATGCAAAGTCTAGAGGTGTTGCGCCTTTTGGTAATGATCGTAAATCTCCCGTAGGTGTAAACACAAATATTTCTTTTGCATATAAATTCAATTTGAATTGCTCTACAAAGTCAACTGCATTAGTTTCTTGATTTTCAAGAGCTTCTTGTAGTTTGTTTAACCAAGGCTCTAACCCTTGTTCTTTTTGTTCTCCTTGTTTGTATTTAAAATGTGCTGCATATCCTTTTTCTGCAATTTCATGCATACGATGCGAACGAATTTGTACTTCAACCCAACGACCTTTTGGTCCCATTACTGTAATGTGTAATGCTTCATAACCCGTTGATTTTGGTGAAGAAATCCAATCGCGCAAGCGTACAGGATTTGGTCTAAAATGATCAGTTACAATAGAATAAATCTTCCAGGCTAAAAACTTTTCATTGTCAGGTGTTGCCGTTTCATATATAATTCTGATAGCAAATTTATCATAAACTTCATCAAAAGTAACCACTTGTTTAACCATTTTTCTACGAATAGAAAAAATAGATTTGAAACGCCCTTTAATTTCGTAACTAAGTTCTTCTTTGTCTAATGAATTTTTTATGATAGAAGCAAAGTTGTCAATATATTCTTGTTGTTCTTCTTTGCTTTCTTCAATTTTATTTTGAATATCATTGAAAACTTCTGGTTCTGTATATTTTAAACCTAAATCTTCTAATTCAGTTTTAATATTATACAATCCAATTCTATGTGCTAATGGCGCATAAATGTATAAAGTTTCAGAAGCAATTTTAACTTGTTTATGGGCTGGCATTGAGCCCATGGTTTGCATATTGTGCAAGCGATCTGCAATTTTGATAATAATTACACGTACATCATCGTTGATGGTTAAGAGCATTTTACGGAAATTTTCCGCTTGCATGGAGACATCTTTATCTTTTTTAAGATGTGAAATTTTGGTCAGGCCATCTACAATTTTAGCAACGGTAATACCAAACATACGTTCAATGTCTTCAAGTGTGTACTCTGTATCTTCCACAACATCATGAAGTAGTGCAGCAACAATAGATGTAGCATCTAAGCCAATTTCTGAAGCTACAATTTTTGCAACAGCTATTGGATGAAAAATGTACGCTTCTCCACTTTTTCTTCGTTGTTCTTTGTGCGCATCAACAGCAACATCAAAAGCTTTTCGGATGATTTTTTTGTCTTCATCAGAAAGTATTTGATAACTAATACGTAACAGTTCTTTGTACTGTCTGGCAATGGCTGCGTTTTCTTTTTCGATATCAATCTCTGTCATAAAATTAAAATTAAGATAAAGAAACGGAAGAAACAAGTATGAGGAATGAATTTAAAAAATAAAATGAAGCTTCTGATTGTAATGTATTCCCGTAGTGATCTTATGTGATTGGTTTATCAAGAAGATTAGTGTATTGTGTATCTTCTAATTCAAATCTTTAAATTATAAAACCATGAAAACTATTTTAAACATTTCAGAAGTTAAAATTTTAGGCAAAAAAGAACAGCGTGCTATCAGAGGTGGTGGATTTGGGCCGTGTTCACAGACATCAGATTGTGGTGCTGCCGATTGTTGGGTTTGTGTGCAACCAATAGGAAGATGTTTGTTATTGTTTAGTTGTCCAGACTATTAATGTTACCTAAAATCTCGTTGGCGTTTTGCTTCAAAAATTAAAATAGCAGCAGCAACAGAAACATTCATAGAATCTATTTTTCCTTGCATAGGAATTATGATGTTTTGAGTTGAACTATTTAACCATTCATCACGTAAACCAGTAGCTTCTGTACCTACAACAATGGCTGTTGCTTTTTTGAAATCTTGGCTGTGATAATTTTCTGAAGCACTTAATGCTGCGCAATAAATTGAAATTTCCTTTTCTTGTAAATAAGAAATGATTTCAGCGGTACTGCCCATTGCTACTTGTATGGTAAATACACAACCAACACTAGATCGTACAATATTTGGATTGTATAAATCCGTTTTTGGATTGGCAATAAAAACAGCATCTACATTGGCTGCATCAGCAGTTCTTAATAATGCGCCAATGTTTCCAGGTTTTTCAGGAGCTTCGGCAACTAAAATTAAGGGCGTTTTGTTATGAAATGAAATCGCGTCAAGCGCATGCGTTTTAGTTTCCATAATGGCTAAAACGCCTTCTGTGCTTCCACGATATGCAATTTTTTGATATACTTCTTTTGAAATTTCAATGCATTCCGGTTTGTTTTTTGCGTTTTTCAACAATTCTTGAATGCTATCGTGTGAACAAATTTCTGGGTAAAATAATAGTGTGTCTATGGTGTAATTTCCATCTAGCGCAAGCGTTAACTCACGAAAACCTTCTAAAATACATTTGCCTTCTTTTTTACGACTTCTTGATTTTTCTTGCAATTGAAGAACGTATTTAATCGTAGAATTTTGAGTGCTAGAAACCTGTTTGTGCATGCTGCAAATATAACAAAGCTATTCCATAATTATAAATGCTTTGATGTTGTTTCTATATGTAAAACGACAGGGAGTATTTTTGTCTATACACTTTTTAAGAATAATTCAACCTTTAATTCGATAATCATGGATAGTTTTTCTTGCTGAAGCTTAGGATTTAAAGTATTTTTGGAAAATTAAAATCGGTTACCTATATGAAAAAAACTATATTATTTGTATTTATAATTTTCATCAATATTATAAGTGCACAGGTTGCAAATCAACCAAGTGACTTTGAAGTCTGTGATAACAACAATTATACTTCAGGGAATCCTATCGATCCTAATGATATAAATGATGGATTGATGTGTTTTGACCTAAGTTTGAAAGATCCTGAAGTTTTAGGAACTCAAAATCCATTGGATTATACAGTAACGTATCATTTGTCACAGTTAGATGCAGATACAGCTACCAATGCTTTGCCAACACCTTTTTGTAATACTGTAAATCCACAAACTATTTATGTCCGATTGGAAGCTATTACTACAGGTTTTTTTGATACGACAAGTCTTACGTTATCGGTAACTCCAAGTCCGTCAGTACCAGATTCTGCTGCAATTGATATTTTTCAGTGCGATGATCCTGCTAGTATTGATGGTTTTGCAACATTTAATTTGACAGTTTTTGCATCATATATTTATGGTTCGCAATCGCAAATAGATAATACATTGGCTTATTTTGAATCTGAAGCAGATGCTATTGCAGATAGTAATCCAATTGCCAATTTAACATCGTATACAAATACAGTTTTCTTTCAGCCGATATTTATTCGTATGACAAATAATATTACTGGATGTTTTACGATCGGTTTTTTTCATCTTATTGTAGAGCCACCGGCAGACTTAGTTCAGCCAGAACCTTTAAATATGTGTGATTTAAATAATAATGGAATTGCTGTTTTCGATTTAACAACGAGAGCGTTAGACATTACAAATGGAGATACATCAATTGAATTACAATATTATGCATCTTTATCTGATTTAAACAATAATGTGCCAATTGCAAATCCTACTGCGTATTCAAATACAGATAATCCGCAAACAATTTTTGTGAGAGCAATAACAGGTGATTTTGATTGCCCGTCAGATGTTACGCAAACTATTCACGTATTACCAGCGCCTTCAATACCTTCTAGTATAACTCCAATACTTAGTTGTGATGACGATAATGATGGATTAATAGTTGTTGATTTATCAAGTCGTGAAACCGAGATAATTGATACAAATACAGATGTTGTCGTTAGTTATTATGAACAATATTCAGACGCTATTTCAGGATCTAACCCAATTTCAAATCCAACAAATTTCTCAATAAATACATCTAATTTCTCTAATAGCGGGATCACTTCAGTGATTGCTAGAATAGAAAGTACATTACAGATGGCAAGTGATAATACGCCTTGTTTTTCAATCGTGTATTTACAAATTTTTAATACCAATCCTTTATTTACTAATACTTCATATGATTATAGCACTTGTGTTGATGATACAAGTTATGTAGGAACATTTAATTGGGATACAATTACTGATGAGTTATCTTTTTTAAATAGCCCTCAGATTGTTGGCGACTTTTTAATTAGTTATCACCTTACAGCGACAGATGTAATAACAAACAATAATCCATTGCCCAATGGGTTTCAGAATACAACAAATCCGCAAACAATATATATACGTGCTGAAAATAGTATCACTGGATGTGTAGAAACTGAAAATATTCCAACATTAACTTTAGATGTACAACGCACACCTATTATTAATGAAAATCTTACTCCTATAGAAAAGTGTGATCCAAATGGAAATGGAATTGCTCTTTTTCGTATAACGAATGAAGTTGATAGTATCACAGATGACGAGTCTTTAGATATTACTTATTATGAAACACAAGAAGATGCTGAGAATGCAGAAAACGAGGTGAATGCATCTTTTTATTACAATACAACGCCAAATGTACAGACTATGTATGTGCGTGCTGAGAATACTAATGGTTGTTACTCACTTACAACTTTAAATTTAGTAGTAAATTCTGAATGTTTACCTTTTAACAATATTATTGGATCTTATATTTGTGAGTATGATACTCCTGGATTGGGTTGTTTTAATTTAATGTCTAGAGAATCAGAAGTATTAGGAAGCATTGATCCAAGTGATGCTATTGTAAGTTATCATTTATCTGATGAAGATGCGTTTTATAATACAAATGCTATATCAAATCCAGCAACATTTTGTACTACGGAGGTTGATAATACAATTTATGTTCGTGTAGAGGAAATTTCAACAGGAAATGTTTCTGCAACTGTATTTACGTTGGTTGGACTTGAATTACAATCCAATATTAACACGCCAACGCCATTGTTAGTTTGCGATCCGGAAAATGACGGAATTGCTGTATTCCCATTAGCTTCTAAAATTTTAGAGATTTTTGATGAAAATTCAGGTTTTGGAATTTCATACCATGCTACGATGGCAGATGCTGAAATCAACATTAATAGATTAGATTTGATATATACGAACACAACGCCATATTCGCAAACCATATATGCAAGAATAAGTGGGCATCCTTTATTTTATCCTAACGCAGAATGCTATGAAATTGTTCCATTAGAATTAGTAACGGAACCTACGTTATGTAATGTCTCTTCTAGTGAAAATTATGAAGTCACAACTATACCACATGCAATATATACTATTGAAGCAATACCATCAGGTAATATTGATGATACCTTTACATATAGAATAGACATTCCTTTTGAATTTGATTTTTTTGGTAAAACCTATGATGAATTTGTTGTCGGAACAAACGGAATAGTATCTTTCAATGAAAGTTATTCTAATGCACCTTGTAACTGGTCAATGGATGTTTCACGTAGTATTCCAAGTGCAGAATTATACACAAATTCTGTTTTTGGTGTGTATCATGATTTATTAAATAATGGTACAGGTAGCTTAGGGTATGGTGTAATTGGAGAAGCTCCTTTTAGAAAAATGGTAATTTTCTTTGATGAAATTAATCAATTTGGGAATACATGTAATGATCCATCAACAACACAGATTATATTGTATGAAACACTCAATGTGGTAGATGTTCAAGTAGAACAGAAAATATCTTGTAGTGATTGGAATGGCGGATTAGGTTTACTCGGAATTCAAGATGAATATGGGTTGGAAGGATATTTTCCAGAAGGTAGAAATACAGGCGCATGGGATGCGATTGATGAAGGACATCGTTTTAGACCTATAACAACATATGAAAATGTTTTTTCGATTTTATGTGATGATGGAGCAGATGGTTTTCTAGAATTTGATTTATCAACCATTGGTGATGAAATATTAGAGGCAGATGACATTACCACAGGAACAGTTACGTATTTCAATTCTGAACAAGATTTATTAAATAATAGTAATCCTTTACCAACCTTGTATACAAATACACGTAATTCTCAAATAATTTATGCTAGAGTCTTAAATGGAACAACAAATGAGGTTACTATAAAAACAGTTACGTTAGCAGTAATTGATTGTAATATGGATACTGATTCAGATGGTGTTTCAACGATGGATGAAGATGTAAATGGTGATGGGAATTTAGGGAATGATGATACGGATGGCGATGGAATTCCTGATTTTGTAGATGAAGATGATGACGGCGATTATGTCCTAACAAATTTAGAATTGCTTAATACTGCTACAATAACACCTCAAAATGGATTTTTAGATACGGATGATGACGGAATTCCAAACCATAGAGATGCTGATGATGATGGAGATGGAACATTAACAGTTGATGAAGATTACAATGGAAATAACAATCCAGAAGATGATGATACAAATAATAACATGATTCCAGATTATTTAGATAACACTATTTTCTTAGGTGTAGAAGAATTTTCAACAACGAATATACGCATGTATCCAAATCCGGCAAAAGATAAACTTACTGTCGAAACAGTTGCTAATGTACGAATTCAAAGTATAGAAATATATAGTGTGGAAGGAAGGTTAGTGCATGCTCAAAAGCAGGCAATACCAACGAATAATTTAACGATTGATGTAAATGATTTTGCTTCAGGTTTCTATGTATTACGCATGAAAACACAAGCTAATACAACGATTACAAAACAATTTATAGTGGAATAAGTTTTTAGGCTATATATAAAGATAAAATCCAATAATAACTGTAATAGTTGTTATTGGATTTTTTATTTTAAATAAAATGTAATTAATGAAACTTCATTTCGACTTAGGAAGAAATCTAAAACTAATAAAGGGAAATGAAAAAAATTACGTTTATACTTTTAGCAGTATTCTTAGTGGTTGGATGTAACACGAATACGAAGAAGGAAGAAACTACGAAAGAATCTGAAAAAGAAGTAGTTGCTGAGACTAAAAAGTATCCGGAAAATTTACAAAAAGTATTTGATGCTCATGGCGGAATTAACAAGTGGAATGATGCACAAACGTTGATTTACGAAATAGTAAAGCCAGAAAAAAATGAAAAACACATTACAGATTTACCATCAAGAAAAACACGTTTAGAAGGGAATAATTTCACTATCGGGTATGATGGAAAAGATGTTTGGTTAGCTCAAAAAGATTCAACTGCTTTTAGAAGTAATGCACGTTTTTATCACAACTTATATTTCTATTTTTATGCAATGCCATTTGTATTAGGAGATGACGGAATCACTTATGAAAAAGCAGAAAGCCTATCGTATGAAGGTGTTTTATATCCTGGGTATAAAATTTCATATGGAAATGGAGTAGGGGATTCACCAGAAGATAATTACTTTATTTATTACAATCCTGAAACGTATAAAATGGAATGGTTAGGATATACGGTAACTTACTTCAATGGAAAGCCGAGTGAAAAAATAAGCTACATTCGTTACGCGAATTGGCAAAAAATAAATGGTGTTGTATTGCCAAAAATATTAACATGGTATAAAAGTGAAGACCATAAAATTACAGAAGCTCGCAATTCAGTAGAGTTTACAAATGTAATCTTAACAGAAAAACCGATGGAAGAGAAAATGTATACACGTCCAGAAGATGCTGTAATTGTTCCAAAAGGGTAAAAGAAAAGACAAAAAAATGTTATGAAAAAGAAAAATCCTCTTCAGTATGAAGAGGATTTTTTTATGTACAAAAGTTTCAGTTTTAAGAAAACTTAATTTCCTGTTGCTTTGTGTGCATCACTTAAATGTAATTGATTAATATCATGTCCGAGATACATAATATTATTCAAAATAGTACGTAACTCAAATTTTCGAGTACTTATATTTTGAAACAATGAATTTTCATTAGCAAAGTTTCTAAAACTACTAGAAACACTATGTTGATCAAAAATAGCTCCTCTTCTCAATTCTTGATCAATATATGGACCAATATTGGATAAATCAGGTAATGATTCTAATATAGCATTATATTCACTTGCAATATCATTTGATAATTTAGAAAACGTTGGCAATTCAAAGTTTTCAATTTCTTTATCTAAACTAGGAATTTCCTCTGTAGTTTCTTGTGCAGAAACAGTAAGAGCAGCTCCTAAAAATAATATGATGACGAATTGTTGTATATTTTTCATAGTATCTATTTTTAATGTTATATGAGTAGCAACTTTCTTTATAAAGTTACTATTTTCCTTCGAATTTATTCATATAACGTTTCCATAATTTAGTTTGATGTGTGTCTAAACTCAACATTCGCCCTTGAATGAAGGCATATGTTAAAATATTAGTTCGCATGTCTAATGCATCACCTTCACTAATAAATAGTGTAGCGTCTTTCCCTACTTCTAGAGTTCCAAGTTGATTGTCAATACCCAAAATCTTAGCAGTATTTGAAGTAATTAACTGCAGTGCTTTTTCTTTATCTAAACCATGTGCAGCAACAGTTCCTGCTAAGAAAGGTAAGTTACGTGTATTCATACGTTCCATTTGTCCACTATTTTCCAATCCTACTAAAACGCCAGCATCCGTTAAGATTTTTGCTTTTTTGTATGATAAGTCATAATCTTCATCGTCCATTTGAGGAACTGAATGTGTTCTATGTAATAAAACAGGAATGTTATTTTGACGTAAAGTTGTTGCAACTTTATGTGCGTGATATCCGCCAACTACAACTAATTTTAAATTATTCTTCTTAGCAAAAGCAATCGCGTCCAAAATTCCTTTTTCAGTATCAACATGTACAAAAAGTTTTTGTGAACCATTCATCAATCCTGACATTGCTTCAAACGGTAAATGTTTAGCTTTTTTAGCGCCATTTAAATAGCTTTTAGCATCATTAAATAAATCTTGAATCTCTTGTGTCTGTTTTGAGTAATTCTTGTTTGGACGTAAACCTCTTGGTTCTCCAAGCCACCAACGACCAAATGTAAAATTGTTTGGCCAGTTTAAATGAATTCCATCATCAGTTTTTATAGCGGCATCTTCCCAGTTCCAAGCGTCTAATTGTACTACCGAAGAAGTCCCGGAAACACGTCCGCCTCTTGGAGTTATTTGTGCAGTAAGAATTCCGTTAGGTCTACAACTTTCTACAACTTTAGATTCAGTATTATAAGCAATCAAACTACGAATATGTGGATTTATGCTTCCTGTTTCATTTTGATCGCGTGTTGCACGTACAGCATCAACTTCAACTAATCCAAGTGTAGAGTTTGGTGCAATAAATCCAGGATATACATGTTTCCCTTTCGCGTCAATTACTTTTCCAGTGGTTTGTGTACTTCCGGCAGCTCCAATGCGAACTATTTTTCCATTTTCGAATACAATAACTGCATTTTCAATAACTTGTCCATTTCCAATATGTGCCGTTGCACCAACAATAGAAATCGTTTCAGCCTGTTTTGGTGCAGGTGTTTGTTGTGCAAAACTTAAACTGCTGAACAAAACAGTTAAGCATAATGTATATATATAAATATGTTTTTTCATGTCTGTTTTGTTTAAAAGTTTACAGTATCACAATGATGATGCACTTTTTCTTTTTTCTGAGCCGTTTGCGTTTTCATTCCTTTGTTTTTCTCCAACAACATCATGTTCATTAACTCATTACGTTCTTCTTTAATTTGTCTGCGTAATTGTTCATCACGAGATAAATCAAAATAAATAGTTCCTTCAATCATGGTTTTATCTGCTTTCGCATAAATTGACATTGGATGATCTGTCCATAAAACTAAATCAGCTTGCTTCCCATTTTTGATACTTCCTACTTTATCGTCAATATGTAATAATTTTGCAGGATTCAAAGTCACAAATTTCCAGGCGTCTTCTTCAGAAACACCACCATACTTTACAGCTTTTGCAGCTTCTTGATTCAATCTGCGAGACATTTCTCCATCATCAGAATTAAACGCTACAACTACTCCTTGACTGTGCATAATTGCTCCGTTATACGGAATGGCATCATTTACTTCGTATTTATATGCCCACCAATCTGAAAATGTTGATCCACCAGCTCCGTGTTGTTTCATCTTATCAGCTACCTTATATCCTTCAAGTATATGTGTGAATGTGTTAATGGTGAAACCAAATTTATCAGCAACTTTCATTAACATATTTATCTCACTCTGAACATATGAATGACAGGATACGAAACGCTTACTGTTAATAATTTCAAGAATCGTTTCCATTTCTATATCGTAACGATAGTTCCCAGTTTTCTTTTGAGCTTCGTACTCTTTTGCTCTTTGGAAATAATCTGTAAATACTTGCTCAACTCCCATACGTGTTTGTGGAAAACGTGTTGTTTCAGTATCACCCCAATTACTTTGCTTTACGTTTTCACCCAATGCAAATTTGATAAAACCATCTGCATTTTTAAATAACATTTCGTCAGCAGTACGTCCCCATTTTAATCTTAAAATAGCAGAACGTCCTCCAATTGGATTTGCCGAACCATGTAGTAATTGTATAGTAGTAACTCCACCAGCAAGGTTTCTGTAAATATCTACATCTTCAGGGTTTACCACATCAGACATTTGTACTTCTGCGGTAGAATTGTGTCCAGCTTCGTTTATGGCAAAAGCAGCAATATGTGAATGTTCATCAATAACTCCAGATGTTAAGTGTTTTCCAGTGGCGTCAATTACTTTAGCGTTTCCTGCGCTGAGGTTTTTACCAATACGTGCAATTTTACCATCTTTTACTAAAACGTCTGTATTCTTAAGAATTCCGTCTTTTTCGTTAGTCCAAACTGTAGCATTTTTAAATAAAATAGTTTCCTGTTGTGGTAAGGTTCTTGATCCATAGGCACCATTAGGATAGGAGATAGGTAGCATTTTAGGAGCTTCCATCTTTTTGCCATTTCCTGTTTTGTCACCTTTTGATTCCGAAACTTCTTTTTGAGTAGCATTGAATGTCGTTTCCGAACCATTTGCTAAAATTGCTTTTCCAGAGAAAAAAGTTGCATTATGTATTGGCGATGTCAAACGTACAAATTCTGTTTTTGTCGTATCAGCTGTTGTAAACTGTAACTGTAACCAATCGTCCTTAAAAGAAATTTTGGATCCTAATTTTAAAGAATCTTTTAGTACTTCTGCTTTTAGTTTTTCTGGTATTCCAGAAATGTTTACATCATAAGAAGTTCCAGCTACATTGAAAGCATACTTTCCACGAATATCTCTAAGTGATTTATCTTTAAATACATTTTGATTTCCTTGAACCCAGTTCTCATAAATAACTGTTTTCTTCTCAAAAATATCACCAGATGTGATTAAGAAGTTGGCTTGTCTACCATTTTGTAGCGTTCCAATTTTATCTTCTTGTTGTAATATCTTTGCAGGAATAGTTGTTAAAGCTTCCAATGCTTTCGTTTTGTCTAAACCATATTTAATAGCTTTTAGTAAATTACTTTTAAAATCTGCAGCCGATTTTACATCGTGCATTGTAAAACTAAACGTAACTCCTTTATCAGCTAAAGCTTTTGGGTTAGAAGGTGCTTGATTCCAATGTTTCATAGCTTCCAATTCTACAACACCAGCTGCATACGGATCAGAAACATCATATGCTTTCGGGAAATTGATTGGAATAATAAAAGCTGCATTAGTAGCTTTCATTGCGTTAATGTTTTCATATTCAGTTCCATCACCAACTAATACATATTGAATTCCGAACTCATCACCAATAGCATCTGTTTTAATACTATTATGCTTATTTCCTGAATGGAAAATTTGAACTAGATTTTTATTGTTGTTTAATGCTTCTAAAGCTAAATCTTGACGTTTTGCTTTTCCTTTTGCATACCAATCTGCATCGTGATACATTTGACGAATCAAGGCCATACTTCCCATCAAAGAAGTTGGATACGATTGTCCTGAAGCATTACTTTTTCTATATGATAAATATTGCGCAGAACGATTGTCTAAAATTCGAATGCTATTATCTTCTTTTGAATTTAATGCAACGAGCATTCCATTTCCCCTGACAATTCCGTCTTGTAAATGTGTGTTTACAGTTCCGAAACCAGCTTTCATCAAATTTGTTGCTTTCTTAGCGTCAAATGCGAAAGTAGTCAATGGATTTGTGTCTGGACGAATATGATCATTCCAATAATATCCTTCACGACCCGCGTCGTATTGTGGAGCAGATCTCCAATTTCCTTTTCTTGCAGGTTTCTTTAGACCGAAATCTGAAAATGGATCAATAAAAGAAGGATAGATACTTTTTCCTGCTAAATCTACTACTGTAGCGCTTTTGGGAATAGAAATGTTTGTTCCAGATTGTAACACTTTGCCATCTTGAATTAAAAGTGTTCCATTTTCAATCACTTGTGTAGGAGTGATGTAAATTTTAGCGTTTGTGAATGCTGTTATAGTATGCTTTTCCGTTTTTACTCCATCATTTTTAGGAAAATAATCCTGTGCAAATGTGGGAAGGCTACACAAAAATAATAACAGCAGCAAATACGATTTTTTCATTGCTTACTTGAGATATTAAGTTGATTAGTTATAATCTTTAAAGATAAGCGATGAAAGCCCTATTTATGTTTTATTTAGTATTTTTTAACGTTTATTTATGAATTGGAATAGCAGTGTTTTGAATCCATTTTTGAATTAAATTTCGATTTGTGGTAATTTCTGCAAAAACATAGATGTCACTTTGAAAACATGGAGAAGATGCTGCCTTTTCAATCACAACTTTGTTGTCACAATAACTTGAATGTAAAAAGTAAAGCTCTTTATTCTTTATAAAAATATATCCAACATGATTGCTTAAACCAACAAAATAAATTCCGTCTTTGTAAACACTGTTGAGTTTTGTTTTGAGTTTATCTAATGTAATATTGTTATACACTTTCAATTCTGATCGTGGTTGTAGACTTATGGCTTCGTTCATGCCGCCTTGTTGCGCCATTTTATAACGATTTAGTTGAAAACCAAGATGTTTTAAAGTTGTGGAAACAAAGTAACCACAAGCAATTTGTCCATTATTTGGTGTATTTGTATGTCCGTTAAAATCCCAAGGTGTTCCATACCAATGCGGAACAAGTTCGTTTATCAATTTATTAAAAAGGTAGTTTGAGGCTGAATCAATTGCTTTTGTTTTATTTCGCTGAAATTGTTTCGTAAAATACGCGCGATCATTTTTAATAGTTTGCTTATTAATGTTATAGTCTCCTTTTGGCGTAAAGTTGATACCTAGTGCTGCAGAATCTAGTAGGTGGTTATTGACTGTTTTTGATTGTCGTTTTTCAATAGGATGATTATTTGAAATGCCTGAAGTTTTAGCAATCTCATTATTGGAAGTTTGCTTACAAGCAAATCCAAAACAAAGTAATGTTAAGAAAAAAAACTTCTTCATAGTATTAAAAAATAACGCTTTTCTATGTGTTTTCGTATGTGTTGTATTAAGAAAAAGCTACTAAGATATAAAGTAAACTTTAAGAGGTTTACAATTTAGATTAGTAATCGTAACAAGAGGTTAATATTTAGATAATCCAGTTACTTCATTGCGTAAATAGTTTTGTGTCAACAACTAATCAACATAAAAATATAATGAAGAAAATAGTACTTTCCCTACTCTTTATCTGTTTTACAACACTTTTGTTTGCACAAGATAAAGGAATCCTTAAAGGACGAATTTTGGATGACAATAATTTGCCATTACCTGGAGCTACCGTTTTGATTGAAAGCTTGAAAATTGGAACAACATCAAATTTTGATGGAAATTTTATCATGCTAAGTCTTCCAGTAGGAACATATGACTTAACTGTAAGTTATATCGGATTTGAAACACAGAATATCTCTGTAGAAGTCACAGCAGGTGTAACTTCAGAAATAAAAGTATCAATGAAAGTTAAAACCGATAGTCTAAATCAAGTATTAATATATGGTAGTTTAGCTAGAGGACAAGCAAAAGCGTTGAATCAACAAAAAACTAATGATAACATTACCAATGTGGTTTCTGCGGATCAGGTTGGTAAATTTCCAGATGCGAATACTGGAGATGCTTTAAAGCGAATTCCTGGTATTGCTGTGCAAAATGATCAAGGAGAAGCTAGAGATATCATTATTCGTGGTTTAGCCCCACAATTAAACGCTGTAACTTTAAACGGAGACAGAATTCCATCTGCTGAAGGAGATAACAGAAGAGTACAGTTAGATTTAATTCCTTCTGATATGATTCAAACAATTCAGGTAAATAAAGCTGTAACGCCAGATATGGAAGCAGACGCAATTGGAGGTTCTGTAAACTTAGTAACACGTTCGGCACCATCTAAATTAAGAGTTTCTTTAACAGGAGCTTTTGGTAGAAATCCTGTTCGTGAGAGTTCGTTGTATAACTTTTCAGCGGTTGCTGCACAACGATTTTTTAATGATAAATTAGGAGCAGTTGTAAGTGCTTCATACAACTCTAACGATTATGGCTCTGATAATGTAGAATTTGAATGGGATTCTCCAACATTTATCAAAGAACATGATATTAGAAGATATGATGTAAAACGCATCCGACGTAGTGTAGCAGTGAATTTAGACTGGAAATTAGATCCAAACAATATAATCGAATTTAAATCAATCTTAAATCATAGAGATGATTTAGAAAACAGATATAGACTGCGTTATAAGTTTGATGATAACGATACAGATGACACAAGTGATGATGAATATAAAATTACACGTCAAACAAAAGGAGGAATTGATAATGACACCAATAAGAAAAGACGATTAGAGCGTCAAAAAATGTATAGAGTTGGGTTGAATGGATCGCATATTTTATTTAGTAAAGTTCAATTCGACTGGAATGTTGGGTTTTCTAAAGCTAGTGAGAAACGTCCAAATGAGCGTTATGTTACGTATGAATCTAAACAAGACGCATCTACAATTACACAACAATTTGTAAACACAAGAACACCTTTCTTTAATTCTTTGAACAGAATGAATAATGACGCTTCTTTATTTGAATTAGATGAAATTACAGAAGAAAGAAGATATACAAAAGAAGAGCAATTCACTTCACGATTTGATATTACAATACCTATCAACACAACTGGAAAATATCAAAATTTCATCAAAACAGGTTATAAATACCACGATAGAGATAAGTTAAGAGATAATACATTTTCAGAGTTTGATACAGGAGATTTCTCAGCATTTGAGTTTTTAAATAACGCAGAAACAGCCAGTCAAACAATTGACGGTTATTTAGCAGGAGATCAATACCAATCAGGAACGTTTGCTACAAACTCATTCTTAGGAAATTTATCATTAACGAATGGCGAATTGGTACTGGATGAATTTGTTCCAGAAAACTATAATGCAACCGAAAAAATTAGTGGAGCATATGCCATGTTGAAGCAACAATTAGGAGATAAGTTATCATTGATTGCTGGTGTGCGTATGGAACATACTAAAATTGATTATACAGGTTTTCAAATTGACGTAGAATCTGCATCTTCTTTAGCAGATGTAACTACAATCAATGCTTCAAAAAAGTATACGAATGTATTACCAAATGTTCAATTACGTTACGAGGCTACTAAAAATACAATCTTACGTTTTGCCTACACAAATACATTAGCACGACCAAATTACTACGACATTGTACCCTACAGAAACATTAATAGTGATGATGTAGAAGCTGCATTAGGAAATCCAGAATTAAAGGCTGCGGAATCTGTAAACTTTGACTTTATGGCTGAACATTATTTTGATAATGTAGGAATCATCTCAGGAGGTTTTTTCTATAAAGATATTGACAACTTTATTTATGCGTTAACGAATGATCAAGCATTAACCGTAAACGGAACTACTGAAATTTATGATGTAACACAACCTTTTAATGGAGGTTCTGCAAAAGTATATGGATTTGAATTAGCTTTTCAACGTAAACTAAATTTCTTACCAAGTTTCTTGAAAAACTTAACTTTCTACGGAAATTATACATACACAAAGTCTGAAACAGATGGAATTACAGGACGTGAAGATGGTTTAGAATTAGCAGGAGCTGTGCCAAATACATTAAACGGTTCGTTAGCGTATGAAACAAAGAAACTTTCTGTGCGATTATCATTAAACTATGCTGACGATTATATTGATGAGTATGGTGACGATACTTTTGAAGATAGATACTACGATTCTCAATTATTCTTAGATTTTAATGCTTCATATGCTATTACAAAAAACCTTCGTTTATTTGGAGAAATGAAGAATATTACAAATCAAGAACTACGTTATTATCAAGGAGTAAAAGAACGAACAATGCAAGCAGAATTCTATGATATCAACTGGAATTTAGGATTGAAATACAATTTTTAAATGAAATACATGAATAAGATAATAGGAATCTCTTTGGTGTTACTCACTTTTTTAGCATGTAAAAAAAATGAAGAAAAAGCAGTAACTCAAAAAGAATTACAAATAAAAGAAAATACAATAAAATCGGTGTATGCGACTATGGAAACAGCACAAGTTTCCTCAAGTGATGATGCAGCTGATGATTCGTGTATTTGGATTCATCCAACGAATGTGATGGAATCTAAAATAATAGGAACCAACAAACAAGAAGGGTTAGTAGTATACAATCTATTAGGGGAACAAGTATTTCAATATCCAATTGGACGTGTGAATAATGTAGACATTCGAGAAGGTTTTGTATTAAACAATGATACAGTTGCCTTGGTGACAGCATCAAACAGAACATCAAATACAATTACAGTTCACAAAGTAAATAATACTGATGGTTCTTTAGTAAATGTGGCTGCAAAGCCTTTAAAAAGTAATTTGCCAGAAATTTATGGATTAGGAATGTATAAAAGCCCTAAAACAAATAAAATATATGTAATTGCAAATGGTAAAGAAGGAAATATAGAGCAATGGGAACTCTTTGAAGAAGAAGGGAAAGTTTCGGGTAAAATTGTTAGAACCTTTGCTGTAGGAAGTCAAACAGAAGGTGTTGTAGCAGACGATTATCATGGAAACTTATACATTGGAGAAGAAGAAAAAGCACTCTGGAAATACGATGCTGAACCAGATGGAATATCAGTACGGAAAGCCATTGTAGCGACTACAGATACCAATATGCAAGCCGATTTTGAAGGTGTTACTTTGTATGATAAAGGCAATGGAGAAGGATACATCATCTTATCTTCTCAAGGAAACAATAGTTATGCAGTTTTTGATAGAATCACAAATGCGTATATAGGAAGCTTTAGCATAGTAGATGGTGCTGAAATTGATGGAACCTATGATACGGATGGAATTGACGTAACTAGCGTCGCTTTTGGGACTACCTATCCTAAAGGTTTTTTTGTAGCTCAAGATGGAGCCAATACGAAAGGAAAAGATTCGTTAAATCAAAATTTTAAACTTGTTGACTGGAAAGTAATAGAAAAAGCATTGAGTTTAAATAAAAAATAAAATTCATTTAGTAGTGTGTAAAAATGTCATTATTATTTAATAATGGCATTTTTTTTATCATAATTCACCAACAACGAAACTACATAACTATAACTCAAAATTCCATCAGATTGATTGTTTGCTTTTAAAAACTGATCAAACGTAAACTTGAACATAGGTTTTAACGGATTTTTATGTGCATTCCAAAAAGCTCTAACTTCATCGTAATTTTTCTGAATCCCAGGATTTAACGTCGCTTTTAAACGTTCGTACTCCTCAGGGTTTCTGTTGTATACTTCGCGTAAACAATGCCATGCCATAAAGTTATAAGCTCCATATTGAAAGTAAATGTCATCATTATAAAATGCTGCCATACAACCAATAAAATTGGCTTCATTTTCCGCAGAAAAACCAATTTGATGCGCTTTTTCATGACTTGCAGTTACAGGGTATTTATACACAGGAATTTTACTATTTATTTGTGCTTCATTGGTAAACGGATTCAAATAACCACTAAAGCCCATAGTTGTCAAGAAACTACTATAAATAGATTTCTTTAAACTACGATGTGTAAATGTAAACTGTGGCTGTTTTGCACTAAAATTATCATATCCATTTACTGTTTTTTCAAAAATTTCACTCGTTTTATACGGAATTTCAACTTTTACCGTATCATTTTGTGTAATTTTATATTGAACTTTGTTTGCTTTCGCGATAACTCTCTCGGTAAAATCAACAAGTTCTTCAGTAGTATATTTTCTATCTAAATCGAGTGATTTATACAAAGGCAATCGGTAATAATTCATTCCCCAAAGCAAGTGAAATGTAAAATATGCTAACGTGATAACAATATAAGTGTCAAGCAACACACGTTTGTATTCTGTTCTAAACAAACGAAAGTTTTTATAAATGTATCGAATGATTAAAATTCCTGCAATTGTATAAAAAATATCACCAATAGAGAACGGAATCCAACCAAAAACGACTCTAAAAATCTTTGAAATTATGGGATATATACCGTTACTGTAATATGTTTCTACAAATTCAGGGTATCTTGCAAGTATCTTAATAGCAATGAATTGCACTGGAAAAGACAATGCAATAAGTAATTTTGTTCTCTTGGTCATAAGCAATACATTTGAACATCATTCAAGAAAATGATACATAGCTAATGTAAAAAAACTATATCACTATTTCTAAAATGATGTGACATTTTTGTGTATGTATAAATTGTCCTACAATGTATTTTAGTAAAAAAAGAGCAATTTTAAAGGCAAACATTTACCTTTGCAAAACAATTAATTCAATTCATAATAAAAAATAGCATGAGTCAAGAAGTAAGAACTTTAGAGCCTAATGGACTTTGGAATAAATTCGCAGATTTAAATGCGGTACCACGACCTTCAAAAAAGGAAGAACGTGTAATTGCTTTTATGAAAAAATTCGGAGAAGATTTAGGTTTAAAAACCATCATTGATGAAGTTGGAAATGTAATTATTACTAAACCTGCAACTGCAGGAATGGAAGATAGAAAAGCCATTGTAATGCAATCGCATTTAGATATGGTGCATCAAAAAAATGCAGATACGGAGTTCGATTTTGATACACAAGGAATTGAAATGATTATTGATGGTGACTGGGTAAAAGCAAAAGGAACAACACTTGGCGCTGATAATGGACTTGGAGTAGCTACAATTATGGCAATTTTAGAAAGTTCTACCATTGCGCATCCTACTTTAGAAGCGTTATTTACAATAGATGAAGAAACTGGGATGACTGGCGCGATGGGATTAAAAGGAGGTTTACTTGAAGGAGACATACTTTTAAATCTTGATACAGAAGAAGATGACGAAATTGGAATTGGTTGTGCCGGAGGAATTGACGTAACAGCAACACGATCGTATGTCGTAGAAGAAACGCCAGAAGGAGTTGTTGGATACAAAATTATAGTGAATGGATTGCAAGGAGGTCACAGCGGAATGGATATTCATAAAGGATTTGGAAATGCCAATGTATTGATGAATCGTTTATTGTTTGATGGATTTGAAAACTATGGATTGCGTATTGCTGAAATTGATGGAGGAAGTTTGCGTAATGCAATTCCAAGAGAAAGTGTTGCAACTGTAGTTGTTGATAAAGTGCATCAAGAAGCATTTGAGTTTGAAATGAAGACGTTGATTGATACAATCAAAAAAGAATTTGCAAGTATAGAAGCTGATTTAGAAATTGAATGTGTTGTGGTTGATACACCAGCTGGAGTTTTAGAACTAGGTGTGCAAGAAGGAATTACTCGTTCATTATATGCTGCGCACAATGGAGTGTTTCGTATGAGTCCAGATATTGCAGATTTAGTAGAAACATCAAATAATATTGCACGTGTGATTGTAAAAGATGGTGAAGTTAAAATTGGATGCTTAACTCGTTCTTCTGTAGAAAGCGGAAAAATGGACTTGGCTACAAAATTGAGAGCTTCTTTTGAATTATCAGGTTGTGAAGTAGAATTTTCAGGCTCGTATCCAGGTTGGGCGCCAAATATGAATGCTTCCATTCTACCAGTAATGGTTGATTTGTATAAAAAATTAAACAACGATGAAGAGCCAAACGTAGCAGCTTGTCATGCAGGATTAGAATGTGGAATTTTAGGAACTAATTATCCAGAAATGGAAATGATTAGTTTTGGACCAACTATCCGTGGAGCGCATTCACCGGATGAAAGAGCTAGTATTTCTTCTACTCAAAAATATTGGGAATACGTTTTAGAAATTCTAAAAAACATTCCCAAAAAATAATTATAGATACGATATCTTAAAAATATAAAAAGGCTGTCTAAAAGTAATACAAAGCGTCATTCTGGACTTGATACAGAATCTCATCATATTGATTTGCAATAATTGAGAGAAATCGAACTTGATTTCGATTTGACGAAAGTTTGTCTTTTTAGACAGCCTTTTTTGGTGTGAAATTGTTGTTTTAGCAAACTAATCTTGAAAGTTCACAGCATCCAGTTTGGTTTGTCAAAAGTGTTGTCTGACAAGCAATGCCACAATAAGTTTGTAGTGTAACACATTGATAAATATCTGCTGTGTAGTTATTTCTTCCTCCTTTAGTTGTTTTTCCAGAAACTAAAGAAACTTTTTGTTTGCGAAGGTTTAATGAGATTTTTTGTTTTTTCATGGTAAGATTCATATTTAGGTTAAATTCTTTCCATAAATATACAGTAAGTATTTGCTGCTGAATTACGGTAAAGCCATCAAAAAAATAATTGTAAATACAAAAAATCATGATATAATGAAGAGTTTTTCTTTTTCAGGATATAGATGAACTAAAAAAGCCTCTTTTGCAAATGAAAAGAGACTTTAGTTGCTACTAGTTAGTAATGCTTAACAAGTCGTCATTGTAAGAATTGTATCTGGTTGTGTAATTGTCGTTTGTACAGTTGTTGGTCCAGTAGTAGGACACGATGTACAACCTGATGGACCAGTAATAATAGGACCACAAATCTGAAGTAAAGATCTACAATCCAATCTAAACGTAACGCAGTTTGCTTGTAAAGTGATGATTTGTACTGTAAAATTTCCACCTTGTACTTGTTTTGAACTAAGTGAAGAAATTTTCTGCTTTTTTAATGATAATGTAGTCTTTTGTTTTTTCATGATATTAGTTTTTTGGTTATGAAGGCTAATATCTTGTAAAGCACCATTTTGTGAAAGAGTTAAAATACGCGTATTTTAAGGTGTTTTTCCTAATAATTAGTACGGTATTACAATAACATAAATAGAAAAAGTGAGTGTTATAAATAGTAACAATCACTTTTCTTATTTGATTTTGATAATGTACTTACAGTTTTGTGCATCCACCAAAAGCTGTTCTAATAGTACAAGCTCTAGCAGCTGTAATAGGTACGGGTTGTCCTGGTTGTGGATTATTAGGATGACATGCATGACGAATATCTGCTGTCAATAAAGTTGGAGCTCCACCATTAATATTAGAAACGGTAAAGTTTGAAATAGTTTGTTTTTTTAAGCTGAAGCTTTTTAATTGCTTTTTCATACTGTTGTGATTAAAAATTAATATTAAGTTAACAGCTCAAAACTAAAATTATACGTGCTTGTACAGGTTTGTTTCTTCTGAAACCATCATATAGACTTCTGAAATTATGACAAAATAAAAGCTCTTCCGATAAAGAAGAGCTTTTGTTAAATATGTTATGGTTGTTATTTTATTTTTCTTCTACAACTACAATTTCAAATACGATATCTGATTTAGGTGGAATTCCACGAGAACCTTGTTCTCCATATGCTAAGTGATATGGTAAAAATAAAGTTGCTTTGTCACCAACACTTAATTGTTGAATACCTTCTTTAAATCCTGCAATCATTCTTGCATCAGGACCAATTTCTGTAGTCATTGGTGTATAACGACCTGCTGCTTTTTGTTGTGGATTCACAGCATCTAAAGCTTCCGCAGTTTCTAAATTGTTAGTCTGTAATAAATTTCCATCTGCAAAATATACAGCATAGTATACATCAACTTTAGAAGTTACTTTTAATTTATTTCCGTTTCCTTTTTCAGTAATTAAGTACTTTAATCCAGATGGCAATTCAGTAGCTTTAGCTTTTTGCTCATTAAATTTAGCCAGTGTTTTAGCTGTGATTTCATTTCTCTTTTTCTCAGCTTCTTCTTTAGCTAATCGAGCTTCTTTTGTTTTGTCATCAAAAACTTTTGCTGCATCAAATGAACTAGCTTCTTTACCTTGACGGATAATTTCAACTTTCTTCATTGAAATGCTGTCTACAGGTCTGTTCATGGCTTGTGGAGTTTTAGTTACAGGCGTTTTTGCAATTAAATCTACAGTAACCATTTTAACAGAATCAATAGCTTTTTGTAATTCTTTCTCGTCAGAAAATTTAGCTTTCAGCGCTTTTTCGTCAGCAGGGTTGATGACAACTTTTCCAAAAACTGTATATCTTCCATTTAATGAAGGATATGGAACGTGTGTAATGTAAAATTGACTTCCGCTTGTATTTGGTCCTGAATTTGCCATTGCTAAAGTTCCAGCTTCATTATGATTTAATTCCGGAACAATTTCATCATCAAATTTGTAACCTGCATCACCCATTCCAGTTCCTAAAGGATCTCCAGTCTGAATCATGAAATTTTCCATAACTCTATGAAAAATGATACCATCATAAAAAGGTTTTCCTTTTTTATCATCTGATAGTAATGGATGTGTTCCTTCTGCTAAACTTACAAAGTTTGCTGCAGTTATTGGAGTGTTTTTATAATCTAACTCTAAAAGTATATTTCCTTTAGTTGTTTCTATATTGGCATATAGTCCATCTGCTAAATCTGGGTATTTAGAAGTATTGCAAGATGTAAATCCGAATGCTATGATCGCAATAAGAATTGTGATTTTCTTCATGATAATTTTTATTTTAATTTTCTAGGTTTTTGTTATTTTTTTTAATGTTTAGTAAAGTAATTGTAGATTGAATCGGAACATTTGTTCCTACTTTTTTATTGTCTCCATGATATCCGTAGGCAACATGAGATGGAAATAAAAATGTAACAGTTTCTCCTTTTTTCATTAATTGTAAACCGTAACGCAATCCTGAAATAATTTGTTGCTTATTTACAACGTATTCTTGTATGCCTATTTCTTGTTTGGTGTAAATGGTGTCGCTCGCAATTTTCGCTATGTTATATTCATATCTAAGCGTATCACCTTTTTGTGGCGTGTATGTTTCTCCTGAAGTAGTATCTTCATAGAAATACCAAAAACCATTTTTGGAAGCTATATATGTATGAGCAGAATCTTTTTGAATAAAATCTTGAATCATTGCTTCTTCTTGTGCAATTAACGCTTTATTTCGTTCAACAGATTCTTTTAAAAATGTTCCAGAACGAACATTAATAGGTTTGCGTGCTTCTTGTTGTGCACAGGAAACTATTGTAATGAAAACAAGACTAATAAGAATGATTTTTTTATACATAGTTTAACTTAATTCGTTTTTGTACGCGTTTAAAATTTCTGTAAAGTTTTTAACAGTATCTTCCATTGAGTCATTGCTTCTTCCTCCAGCTGCATTTGTGTGTCCTCCACCATTAAAATGCGTACGTGCAAATTCATTTACTGAAAAATCACCTTTAGAACGCAAAGACATCTTTATATACGGCTCTTGTAAATTTTCAATAAAAATTGCAGCAAATTTAATGCCTTTTAATGATAAACCATAATTTACAAAACCTTCTGTGTCTCCTTTTCTAAAATCGTGGTGTAAAAGTTCTTGTTTAGATAACGTAATATATACTGTATTATATGCTTCTAAAACAACCATATTGTTCAATGCGCAGCCCAATAACTGTAATTTACTTGGACTATTAGTGTCGTAAATTGCATTATGAATTTCAGCGTTTTTGGCTCCTTTATCCATTAAATCAGCAATGACACGGTGCGTAGTGCTAGTTGTTGCGGAAAATCGGAAAGAACCTGTGTCTGTCATAATTCCAGAATACAAGCAAGATGCCATTTCTGGTGTGATAGCATCATTTTCGCCAAGATATGTAATGAAATTATAGACCATTTCTGCAGTAGAACTCATTTTTGTATCCGAATACATATGTGTTGCGTAATCGGCTGGTTGTTGATGATGATCTATCATTATGAAAGTTGCATCACTTTGACTTACTATACCTGACATTTCACCAATTCTACTTAAATCATTAAAATCTAACGTAAAGATAACATTCGCATCTTTTATAAGTTTTTCAGCAATTTCTTGTTGTGTGTCAAACTTTACAATTTCAGTTTCACCAGGCATCCATTTTAAAAACTCTGGATAATCGTTCGGAGCAACAATAATAGCTTCTTGTCCTTTGTTTTTCAGGTAGTGCCAAAGTGCTAACGTAGAGCCAATAGCGTCACTATCTGGGTTTTTATGCGGAATAATAACGATATTCTTAGGTGTTTGAAGTAAGGTTTGTATGGCTTTTATATCAACTTCGTTCATGCGTATGAGTTCTCTTATAAATATCTAAAAACTATAAAAATAGGCTAGAAATACGTTCTTCCTTTTTCACAGGTGGCTAATATACTAAAATAGAGTTGCAAATAAATTGTATTTGTGTACTTTTGCACCGAAAATCAATATTGATTTACAAAATACGAACTTATAATTATTTATACATACCATAATGGCTGGAAAAAGAACTTTTACCATGATTAAGCCTGATGCTGTAGAAAACGGACACATCGGTGCTATTTTAGAAAAAATTACTGCTTCAGGATTCAAAATCGTTGCAATGAAATTAACGCAATTAAGCAAACGTGATGCAGAAGAATTTTACGCAGTTCACAATGAAAGACCTTTCTTTGGTGAGTTAGTAGAATTCATGACAAGAGGACCAATCGTTGCAGCAATCTTAGAAAAAGAAAATGCAGTAAGCGATTTTAGAACGTTAATCGGAGCTACAAATCCTGCTGAAGCAGCAGAAGGAACAATCAGAAACTTA
The DNA here is from genome assembly GCF_947496985.1 of uncultured Kordia sp. Classification (GTDB taxonomy): domain Bacteria; phylum Bacteroidota; class Bacteroidia; order Flavobacteriales; family Flavobacteriaceae; genus Kordia. Next base: position 119,107 of record NZ_CANMEZ010000008.1, on the reverse strand, counting down.
TATGCAACTTCTATCGGAGAAAATGCAGTTCACGGTTCTGATAGTGATGAAAATGCAGCTATTGAAGGTGCTTTCCATTTTGCAGGAAGAGAGATTTTCTAAAGAAATATATTCAAAATATAGAAAGCTTCAATCATTTGGTTGGAGCTTTTTTAGTTTATAAGAATTTTTTATTCTAAAAGTGGATTTCTGCTTTCGCAGGAATTGATAGTCCAAGAATCTACTAATGAAACGATACTAACAGTCTAAACTATCGTAAAACAATATGTTTTATCAGTTCTTTTCCAAGACTTTCATTCAGCATTTTAACCATTTTGTCCTTTCCATAACTCAATTCTTCTCGAAGTACTGCAGAAGATAAGGAAACATAGAGTGTATCATTTTTAAGAATAACATTAGTTGTATATGTATTCACACCATTTCCCATCAATTTAACCCAAGCATCACGAGCATCAATTTTATCTAAACCATCTTCCAATCGGTTCTCGGTAACAAAATCTTTCAATACTTCGCTGATGGTTCTATGTTCGGTATGTCTTTTCTTCAAAATAATTACAATTTAAAAATCTCGTATGATTGATGAATTTCTTTTACAATGGTTTCTGTTCTGTCTACGTGTGTATCACTAATAAAAATCTGTCCAAAATCTTCATGATTTACCAGAGACATAATTTGTGCAACACGTTGTTCGTCTAACTTGTCAAAAATATCATCCAAAAGTAGGATAGGAGTCACATTGGCTAATTGCTTAATAAAATCAAATTGTGCTAATTTTAAGGCAATTAGAAATGATTTTTGTTGTCCTTGACTTCCAAATTTCTTAATTGGATACGTTGCAATAGAAAATGTCAAATCGTCTTTGTGAATACCAACGCTTGTATATTGCAATATTTTATCTTTGGTTAGATTTTCTTCAAGCAAAGATCGAAAATCTTTTTCATGTAATTGACTTTTATAAGTGATATTAACACTTTCTTTTTCGTTAGAGATTGCATTGTAACGCGATATGAAAATTGGAACAAAGGCTTCTAAGAATTTTTTTCGTTCTGCATAAATTTTTATACCCAAATCATGCAATTGATCGTTGTAAATACCAAGCGTATCACCGTCAAATGTACTATTTAAAGCAAAGTATTTTAATAAAGAATTACGTTGAGAAAGTACTTTGTTATAATTAATTAGATTTTGTAAATATGGTTTGTTTGATTGCGAAATGACACTGTCAATAAACTTTCTACGTGTGTCACTTCCTTCAATAATCAAATCACGATCTGCGGGTGAAATAATTACAAGTGGAAGAAAACCAATATGTTCAGAAAGTTTCTCGTAAGCTTTCCCGTTTCGCTTTACAATTTTCTTTTGCCCTCTTTTTAATGAGCAAATAATATTTTCATCACGCTCTGCTTTTTCGTAAGCACCATCAACTACAAAAAAATCTTCTCCATGCTTAATATTTTGTGATGCAACAGGATTAAAATAGCTTTTACCAAACGATAAATGATAAATAGCATCTAAGACGTTGGTTTTTCCAACACCGTTATTCCCAACAAGACAATTTATTTTAGGATTAAAATCAAAAGAATTTGTATCAAAATTCTTGTAATTTACGAGTGATAATTTCTTTAGAAACATGAAAATAGTAGCATCATTACAATAAAAATGCAAATTATTGAAAAATATCAAATAAATAAGCTTTTAATTCTACTTAAAAATTTTATTTTTGCGCACATTAATATACAATATATGGCAACTTACAAGAAAAGAGGATATAAAGTTAAGACCAAAGTAGAGAAAGAGAAAGAAGTTCCTGCTGAAGAACTAGAGAGTACAACAGCAGAAGTTTTTAATACTTTAGACGAAACTGCGTCCAAAACGGAAGAATGGGTAGCAGGAAATCAAAAATATATCTTTATTGGTATTGGTGCAATAGCAGTTGTTCTTTTAGGATATTTGATTTACAGTAAAGCATTTTCTGCTCCACAAGAGCAAGAAGCTGCAAATGAAGTGTTTCAAGCAAACTCTTACTTTAATGAAGCGTTAAGTGTAAACTTAAATGACAAAATGGTTGATGGATTGGCAACAAGAGATTCATTATTCAATTTAGCTTTAGAAGGTGGAGAAGGGAAGTACGGATATTTAAATATTATCAAAAACTATCCTGGAACAAATGCAGCAAACTTAGCAAACTATAGTGCGGGTGTTGCGTATTTGAACTTGAATGACTACGAAAAAGCAATTGAGCATTTACAAGAGTTTACATCTGATGATATCATCATTGGTGCAAAAGCAAAAGGAGCAATTGGAGATGCTTTTGTTCAATTAAAGCAACCAAACGTAGCATTAGAATATTACGAAAAAGCATTCAAGCATAGTGATAACGAAGCAACAACTCCAATCTATTTGTTAAAAGCTGGAATTACAGCTTTAGATTTAGGAGAAGCTGGAAAAGCATTGCAATATTTCAATAGAATTGAAAGTGATTATGCTGATTTTAAGAATACAGCTGACGGAAAAATGTTAGAAGTATACATAGGAAAAGCAGAAGCCTTGAACTAAAAATATGGCAACAGTAAATAAAAATTTATCTACTTACGATAAAGCTACAATCCCAAATGCGAAAGATTTTCGATTTGGGATTGTTGTTTCTGAGTGGAATGAGAATATAACGGAAGGACTTTGTGAAGGAGCAATTGCAACTTTAACAGAGAATGGAGTAACAACAGAAAACATCATTCGTTGGGATGTTCCTGGAAGTTATGAACTGGTATATGGAGCAAAACATATGCAAAAAACACAACTAGTAGATGCAATTATTGCAATTGGAAGTGTGATTCAAGGTGAAACAAAACATTTTGATTTTGTATGCAGTGCTACAGCGCAAGGAATTAAGGACTTAAATGTGCAATCAGATATTCCTGTGATTTTTTGTGTGTTGACAGATAATACGTTACAACAAGCAATTGATCGTTCAGGAGGAAAACATGGGAATAAAGGAACGGAAGCTGCTGTAGCTGCTATTAAAATGGCTGCATTGCGAAAGTTTTAAATATATTAAACTTAATAAAAATAAAAAAACCGTTATAGATAATTCTATAACGGTTTTTTTGTTCTACTAGTTTGATCTTTTAATAAAATCAAATATTTTGAATTGAGCGGAGTCAAAAATACTACTCTTCTTCGTTAGAAGCTTCAGGAAGTTGAAAGAAACTAAAAATAGAGTTTCCGTAGCTTTTTGAAAAGCTAAAATAAGGCGCGTGTTCAAGTTTTGTCTCTTTTGCATGCTCTATGATTAAAAAACCATCTGCTGTAAGTAAATCTCTTTCAAACACGATTGAAGCAATCCGTTCAAACTGTTCTAAAGTAAACGCATATGGAGGATCTGCAAAAACGATATCAGATTTCAAATGCGTGCGTTCTAAAAATTTATACACATCACTTTTAATAGCTGTAATATCTAATGCTAAATCAGCAGCTGTCTTTTTTATAAAACGAATACAACCGTAATCTCCATCAACAGCTGTAAGCTGTTTTGTGCCACGCGAAGCAAATTCATAACTGATGTTTCCAGTTCCTGAAAATAAATCTAACACACTAATTTCATTAAAATAATAATGATTGTTAAGAATGTTAAAAAGAGATTCCTTTGCTAAATCTGTAGTTGGTCGTACAGGTAGCTTTTTAGGTGCTGTCAATCTTCGCCCTTTATGTTTTCCAGAAATTATTCGCATTTAGAAATTTGTTAGTAAGGTGAAATCTTTATGATGATCTGGTTTTGTGATACTTTCGTGAAATGTAAACGGATGTTTTTTATCCACAAATGAAACATTTCTAACATATGTGTACGTAACTGTATATAAAATATCTTCTTTAGAAATGTCTCCTAAGAAATAAAGTTGTAATTCATTCGTGTTTAATTCAAGTTGCTCTATGGAAAATAACACGTAATAAATAAAGTCTTCAGAAGTTACATATTCAAAAGAATTATAAAGTAATAACCTCTTGTTTTTGATAACAATAATTTCAAATTGTCCTTTCTGTACATGAACATAAACAGTAGTTTCTTGACTATTATCTGATAATTGAAAAATATTTTCTAACAAAATAGTTGCAAAATGTTTGTATGTAAACACTCCATACTTGTCAAAAAACAAATTATTAATGTTTACATACGGAATATACACATTTACCATGTCATTATTTGTGATTACATCAAAGGTGATATAGTCATTTGGTAAAATTTTGTTATTGTATTTTAAATAATCGGGTAGATTTTTGTCTGAAAACAGTGGTTTTGGAACAAAAGTAGACAGTGTATTTATGTGGCTAATTGTTACTTCTTGAAAAGATTGATCAAATATTTCTTTGTGTGAATTTAAAATATTAATAATCTCAACTTCCAATTGTAAAGGATTGGTAACCGTTTCAAATTGAAAATGCTGTAAGTCGGTAATAGTGTTTTCAACTGTATCTAGGATACAAAAAGAAAGTCCATTCAGAGAAATCTGAATGGACAATTTTTGAAATTTTGTATGGTCTATATTATTTCTTTTTTTGTATGATTTCATAACTTGTTGGCCAGTTTCCGCTATCACTTACTTTTTCTAGTGAACCTACGAAAATTTCATTTCCATCAACTTCATCAACAGAAATAATTCTGTTTTCTTGTCTTAATAAATCTTTATCTTGATCATGTAAGATAATATCTTTAGCTACAGAAACTTTAAATACAGGAGCGTTGTATCCGCTAATTTCAACTGTTTTAGTTTCCATTTTAAATACTTCTTTGTCGTTTTTAGCAAAAGGTACATACTTCATCTTTTTGTAACGATCAGTTCCTTTAAATAATGAGTCAATTACAGGCTCAAAGCTTAGTGTATCAATGATAACAACTTCTTTAAGCTTGTCAATTTTATAAACTTCATCATATTCCATAAAACTAGAATCTCTTTTTTCAACAATAGCAAACTTAGCTGTGTCGATGAATACTTCTAATGAAGAAAAATCTTTAGCATATGTTCCTGTAATAGTTTTATGTGCTAACTGAGAATCTCTAATATCTTTTAAATTATCAATAACAGCTGTATATCTTTTAACCTTTTCTTGCTTGAATTCTACAGGAGCCATGATAGAGTTGTAAATCTTATATCCAAAGAATACAGAAGCTAACATAAATCCTAAAGCAAATAACGGGCGTAACTTTCTAGGAACTAACTTTTCGATAACGAATAAAAGACCAATTGCAACAGCAATTGCAACAATAATAATTAAAGGCGTCTTAATCGTATCGAAGAAACCTCCTTTTACTTCAGTATTTTGAGCAAATGATATTGCTGGAAGCAATAAGAAGACAGTTACTAATGATAAGACTAAATTGAATTTTTGTTTTGCGTGTTTCATCTCTATTAAGAATAGTTTTGTTTTAAGAACATCAATATACGCAAATCTACAATTTTTTTTTAATCGTAAAAGTATTTCGCTAAAAAAAGCATGTTTATGTTTATAAAAAATTAATTGATACACAATCATTCAATTTACTTTTCTATTTTCGTTCTCTGATCTCTAAAAAGGAGCAGATAATTTTACAATTATGGATGCAACTACATTTTATAAATTACTCAAAAGTAAATTCCCACACGATGTAACTTTTAAACAAGATGTAGTTTTACATAAACTTTCAGAGTTTATCTTCGGAACAGATAAAGATGCTTTATTTTTATTAAAGGGATACGCTGGAACAGGAAAAACCACCACAATAGGTACTTTAGTTACGCATTTATGGCATACGAAAAAGAAATCTGTGTTATTAGCACCAACTGGTCGCGCAGCAAAAGTAATTAGTAATTATTCTGGACGTCAGGCGCATACAATACACAAAAAAATATACTTTCCTAAGAAAGACAAAGGTGGAGGCGTTAGTTTTGTATTACAACCTAATAAGCATAGAGATACACTTTTTATTGTAGATGAAGCGTCTATGATTCCCGATTCGCCAAGTGATTCCAAGCTTTTTGAAAACGGTTCATTGTTAGATGATTTAATGATGTATGTCTACTCTGGTCATAAGTGTAAATTAATTTTGATAGGAGATACAGCACAGTTGCCACCTGTAAAACTAGATATAAGTCCAGCATTAGATGAAAGAACACTAGAGCTGAATTATGACAAAAATGTAACACTCATTGAATTAGATGAAGTAGTTCGGCAAGGTTCCGATTCAGGAATATTAGTGAATGCAACCAATTTACGAGAACAACTGCACGATCAGTTTTATGCAGAATTCAAATTTCAATTAGCAAACTTTCCTGACATAATTCGATTAATTGATGGGTACGAAATTCAAGATGCTATTAGTGATTCGTATTCTGACAATGGAAAAGAAGAAATGGCAATAATTGTTCGATCCAATAAAAGAGCCAATATTTATAATCAGCAAATTCGTAGTCGAATTTTATTTAATGAAAATGAATTGTCTTCTGGTGATTATTTAATGGTAGTGAAGAATAACTATTTTTGGTTGCCAACTACTTCTGAAGCAGGGTTTATAGCTAATGGAGACATTATTGAAGTCTTAGAAATTTTTGCCATCAAAGAATTATATGGTTTTCGCTTTGCAGAAGTAAAAATACGTATGGTTGATTATCCAAATCAAAAACCACTAGAAACGGTATTGATGCTAGATACGATTCATGCAGAAACACCTGCGCTTTCGTATGAAGATGGAAACCGATTGTATCAAGAAGTAATGAATGATTACGAAAGTGAAAGCTCCAAATACAAGAAATTTCTAAAAGTAAAAGCTAACAAATATTTCAATGCATTACAAGTTAAATTTAGTTATGCAATCACATGTCATAAATCGCAAGGTGGACAATGGAGAACGGTTTTTATAGAACAACCATACTTGCCAAATGGTGTCGGTAAAGAATATATGCGTTGGTTATATACGGCAATGACACGTGCGCAAGAAAAATTATATCTCATAGGATTCACGGATGACTTTTTTATTTCTTAAAACACACTAAAAGAATATTTTTCATATTTTTAAAAAAATTAACCAATTATAATAACTGTACCGCATGAATAATTTATACTACAAGCCTTCTGGCAAAGTAAATCCAATTAGTATCTTATATTTACTCTTAGCTATCTGTATTGCTGTGCCTATTTTAGCATTCATCTATACATATGCCATTCTTTACATTCCACTTATTTATCTTAACTTTTTATGTGTAGCCGGAATTGCTTTCGGTCTCGGGTTTGTGGCAAACTTTGTCATTGGCTTAGGAAAAGTAAGAAATGTAATGATTGCCGCTATATTTGGTCTCCTTGTCGGAATTGTAGGGCTGTATGTAAGTTGGATTATTTGGCTGGCTTATCATTTTGAGGCTGAATATATGACATTTGTAACAGATGTAGAAGGATTGAAAAACGCTATTGGATTTGCTAATGAGCAAGGTACTTGGGGAATCGGAAGAAGTGGTGGTATGGTCGATGGAGTTATGCTAAGTATTGTTTGGGCAATAGAAGCTATTGTTATGATTGGATTTCCAGTATTTTTTGCGTTTTCAAAAGCAGGTGAACCATTTATTGAAAATGATGATAATTGGGCAGAAGTTACCGCAATTGGACCTTTTGAACTTGCCTTAAACTATACAATATTAAAGCAACAATTAGAAGCTAGAAAATACGAAGAACTTTTGGCATTACAACCAGCCGAAAACGCAGGACAAGGTTCGCACACAATACTAAGTTTATATCATGGAGAAAATAGAAATCAATCCAAAGAATTTTATCTAACCATAACTAATATGATGGAAAAACTAGATAAAGATGGAAAACTTGATTTTGATGAAAAAGTAATAATCAACTTCATAAATATTAGTAAAGAAGCTGGACAACAGTTACTTACTAAAATAGCTTCTGACGCTGCAGTTGTAGAAAATTAAAATAATTTCAGAAACATTTTAAGCATGTAAAATGTATTTAAAAATTGTATTTTTGAATTTATAAAAAAGAGCACATTTGAAAATAATAGCAATGATTCCGGCACGATATGCAGCTTCTCGATTTCCAGCGAAGCTCATGCAAGACTTGCACGGAAAAACCGTAATTACCAGAACGTACGAAGCTACGATAGCTACAGGACTTTTTGAAGAAGTATATGTAGTGACAGATAGTGAGATTATTCGTGAAGAAATAGCATGCAATGGCGGAAAGGTAATCATGAGTAAAAAAGAACACCAATCTGGAAGTGATCGTATTGCTGAAGCTGTACAAGATGTAGCAGCAGATATTGTCATTAATGTTCAAGGAGATGAACCATTTACAGAAAAAGAAAGCTTGGAAAAAGTGATCAATGTATTTTATGATGATCCAAATAAAGAAATTGATCTAGCTTCATTAATGGTCGAAATCAAAGATTGGGACGAAATTAATAATCCAAATACGGTAAAAGTCATTGTAGATCAGCGCGATTTTGCATTGTACTTTTCTCGCTCACCAATTCCATATCCAAGAGATGAAAATGCTGGCGCAAAATACTTTAAACATAAAGGAATTTATGCTTTTCGTAAACAAGCTTTATTAGATTTTTACGAATTACCAATGAAACCTTTAGAAGCAACTGAAAAAATAGAGTGTATTCGCTATTTAGAATTTGGTAAAAAAATAAAAATGGTAGAAACAAATGTTGAAGGTGTCGAAATTGATACACCTGAAGACTTAGAGCGCGCAAAAAAAGTATGGAAATAAAGTATGACAACATCAAAGTGATCGCTTTTGATGCGGATGATACACTTTGGGTGAATGAAACCTATTTCAGAGATGTAGAGCATAAATTTGCACAATTATTGTCTGCGTATGAAACTGAAAATACTATTGATCAAGAATTATTCAAAATGGAAATGAAAAACCTTTCTATTTATGGATATGGAATCAAAGGATTTGTGCTGTCTATGGTGGAAAGTGCGATTGAATTATCAAACGGAAAAATTTCAAACAAAGTCATATCTGAAATCATTCAACTAGGAAAAGAAATGATTTCCATGCCTGTAGAATTGCTAAATGGAATTGAAGATGTATTAGAAGCATTGAGTAAAAAGTACAGACTCTTAGTGTTGACGAAAGGTGATTTGCTAGATCAGGAACGAAAGCTTGAAAAATCTGGCTTGACCAAATATTTTCATCATGTAGAAGTGATGAGTGACAAAAAAGAAAAAAACTACAAAGACTTATTAGATCATCTAGAAATAGATGTTAATGAGTTTCTAATGATTGGAAACTCACTAAAGTCAGATGTATTACCAATTATAAACATAGGAGGAAAGGCAATTCATGTTCCATTTCATACAACTTGGCAACACGAAACGGTTTCTCCCAACGAAGAATCTGATGAATATCATGTCGCAAAAGACATTTCTCAGGTGTTAAAGTATATACAGTGAAGAAACTAAATATAGACACTTGGAATCGGAAACAACACTTTGAATTTTTCAACACATTCAAAGATCCATTTTTTGCAGTTGCTGCACCAATGGATGTAACCAAAGCGTACAGTTTTGCAAAAGCAACAAACAATAGTTTTTTTGCAGTCTATTTGCACGATTGTATGAAAGCAATTAATGAAATTGAAGCGTTTAAGTATCGTATTGAAAACGAATATGAAGTTGTAATTCATGATAAAATTCACGCATCAGCAACCATTATGCGTCCAAATAAAACTTTTGGATTTTCATTTATTGATTACGATGTAGATTTTGAAATATTTGCACAAAATATAAAAGCAGAAAAAGATCGAATTTTTAACTCAACAGATTTATTTCCGCCAAAAAATACGGAAGATTGTGTGTTTTGTTCAGCGTTACCATGGACACATTTTACAGGACACAAAGAACCATTTCATGGAAAAAAAGAATCGGTTCCAAAAATAGCTTTCAGCAAAATGGAAGTGAAAGATGATAAAAAAATAATGACGGTTTCAGTATCGGTAAATCATGCATTGATGGACGGCTATCATGTTGGACAGTTTACCGAAAAGTTTCAAGAAAATTTATTGAAACACTAAATAACCTAACGTAATATTTATATTTACACTAATAAACTAATTAATTATGCAATATAAAAACTTTCCAATGGTTCCCAGAGTGATCTTCGGAAGAGGAAGTTTTAATCAAATACAAGAAATTCTTGCGCCAAAACGTGTCAATACCAAAGCACCATTTATCTTTTTGGTAGATGATGTTTTTGAACATAATCCTTGGCTTATTGATAGAATTCCGCTTCGTTTTTTAGATCAAATTGTTTTTGTTTCTGCAGAGGAAGAGCCTAAAACGTCACAAGTTGATGCATTAGTTGCCGAACTCAAAGGGCGTTTTACGGAAAATCCATCAGGAATTATAGGTATAGGTGGAGGAACATTGTTAGATATGGCAAAAGCCGTTTCTATTATGTTGACGAATGAAGGAAGTGCTGCCGATTATCAAGGCTGGGATTTAGTGAGTAATGAAGCAGTGTATCATGTTGGAATTCCAACAATTTCAGGAACTGGAGCAGAAGTTTCTAGAACAACTGTATTAACAGGTCCAGAAAAGAAATTAGGAATCAACTCAGACTATACACCTTTTGATCAAGTAGTATTAGATCCTGAGTTAACACGTGGTGTTCCACAAAATCAATGGTTTTATACAGGAATGGATTGTTATATTCATTGTATAGAATCCTTAACAGGTACGTACTTAAATGCGTTTAGTCAGAGTTATGGAGAAAAAGCATTGGAATTGTGTAGAAATGTTTTTCTTGAGAAAAATGTACGTGATGAAGATTCAGAAGATAAATTGATGATGGCTTCATGGCATGGAGGAATGAGTATTGCGTATTCGCAAGTAGGTGTAGCACATGCGATGAGTTATGGACTTTCCTATCTATTAGGGACAAAACACGGAATAGGAAACTGTATTGTTTTTAATCATTTAGAAGAATTTTATCCACAAGGTGTTTCTGAATTCAAAAAAATGGTTCGTAAACATGATATTGACATTCCAACAGGACTCTGTAAAGATTTAACAGATAAGGAATTTGATAAAATGATTGATATTGCCTTAATGTTAGTGCCGCTATGGGAAAATGCATTGGGTAAAAATTGGCAAGAAATCATTACCCGTGAGAAGTTGAAGAATATGTATATGAAAATGTAGCTTCGACTTGGCTCAGCTACCGAGCTTCGACGTGTGTTATCTTGAGCAGAGTCGAAAAACTTAGCTAGCTGACTTCGACAGGTTTTATCTTTTATTAATTTGAAGGTTTGAAAATGATTGTTTAACCTTTGAGTAATTCAATTAATTTATAAACAACGAATAACCAAAAACAAACAACAATCTAGATGATACGAGCAATTTACAAATTTATTTACTTCAAATTAATGGGTTGGAAAATCAAAGGCGCTTTTAAACCTGAAGTGAAAAAATGTATTGTTGCGGTTGTTCCACATACAAGTTGGCACGATTTCTATATTGGTTTAATGATTCGAAGTATATCTAAACTACAAATCAATTATATTGGAAAAAAAGAACTTTTTAAGTTTCCGTTTGGTTGGTATTTTCGTTGGACAGGTGGCGCACCAATTGATAGAACACCAGGACAAAATAAAGTACAAGCGATGGCAGCTGTATTTGATGGAAAAGAAGAATTTAGACTCACTTTAGCACCCGAAGGAACTCGAAAGCGCGTTAACGAACTTCGTACAGGATTCTATTATATAGCCAAAGAAGCCAATGTGCCAATTACTTTGGTAGCATTTGATTTTGGAAAAAAAGAAGTCAAAATAGATAAACCTTTTTACGTTACAGATAACATGGAAGCCGATTTCGAATATATTCATGAATTCTTTAAAGGTGTTGTTGGAAAAGTTCCAGAAAAGAGTTTTCGTTACGAAGAATAACTTAACTAGCTGTAATTAAAAAATGCCAAGAACCATTTTTGAAAATATCGTCATTGAAAAATTTGAAGAAACGACATTTTTGGCTTTTTGTAAATACATGCCGATACGTTTTTTTGAAATCCTATTTATAGAAAAAGGTACAGGAACATTAATCATCAATGATCATAAGGTGAAATATGATGATAATCAAATATTTATATTAGTGCCTAACGATAAATATAATTTTGAAATTGAAAAGTCCACAACGGTTTCTACTATAAAATTTCTATACAGTTTTTTCAATAATTCTTCCCTAGATGAACATCATACACAGCGAAAAGAATGGTTTAAAAAAATAGAAACCATATTACATAGTGCTAATCGTACATCGCATTTAAAATTACAATCAAAAACGGATGAAAGTAGTATTTACTCTTTATTTACGGTACTTTGTAATGAATATAGTGATGAGCATCTAAAAAATGAAGCGATTTTAAAATCTACCTTACATTCCATACTTTACATTATTTCTAGAAATGTAAGCTTTGTTTCTTCTAAGATTTCTGATTCAAAAATTCAGGATATTATTAATTACATTCATTACCATATTCATCATTCAAAAAAACTTTCTAAGAAAGAAATCGCAAATCAATTTCACCTTTCAGAAAACTATATTAGTGAGTTTTTTAAGCGAGAAATGGGAATTGGTTTAAAAAAATATATTCTTAATTATAAAATAAAATTAGCAGAAACTAGGCTTAAGTACACCGATTCTACAGTTACTGAAATAGCACAAGAACTCGGATTTACAGACAGTAGTCATTTAGATAAAACCTTTTTAAGTTATAAAGGAATGACTGCTGGAGCATATAAAATAAGTTTAAAAGTTTCTATCTAATTTATAGAATCCTCGTTTTTTACTAAAACCTCTTTTTTTATTACAAAATAGAGCCTAAGACCTAGGTGTAAATTTGCATTGTAATTTTTTATTAAAACAAATTTATAATGAAAGAATCACAAGAAGTCTTTAGGAGTCATATGGAAGCTGTTGCTACATTAAATCCAGCTAAAGTAGTTGAAGATTATGCCGTAGACGCCTTATTCACCACTCCAGATCATACTTATAAAGGACAAACAGAAATCTTTAATTTTTATAAAGAGTTTCTTCCAAATTTTAAAGATTTTGAATTTATAACGATCAAACAAGAGACGCATCACAATGTAGTCTATTTTGTTTGGCATGGAAAAAATGAACATCTAGATGTATTGCTAGCAACGGATACATACATCATTGAAAATGGCAAAATAAAGCAACACACATTTGCGGCAGTTAATAATTAATTTAAAAGAGATAAACAATGGATTACAAAAATTTTCAAACATTTAAAGCAGAGCAAAAGGAAGCAGTTTTAACAGTAACAATCAATTTCGGGCCAGTAAATGTACAAGGGCAAGAAATGTTAGCAGACTTAAGTAGTCTTTGCTTGCGCTTAGAACGCGATAGAAGCGTAAAAGTAGTCGTTTTCCAATCATCTAATCCAGGATATTGGGTATGTCACTATGATACAAACTTACTAAGAGATATGTCAACGGAAGCTGTTCCAAGAAACGAAGTGAAGTTGTTAGACTTACAATCTGTATTAGAAAGATTGAGCAATGTACCACAAGCAACAATTGCAAAAATAGAAGGATTTGCACGTGGAGGAGGACATGAAATGGCATTGGCTTTAGATATGCGTTTTGCAGCTAGAGGAAAAGCTAAATTTATGCAAATGGAAGTTGGTATGGGAATTTTACCTTGTGGTGGTGGAGCTTCTCGTATGGCAAGACAAGCTGGACTCGGTAAGGCTTTAGAAATAATCTTAGGAGCAAGAGATTGGGATGCTGATGAAGCTGAAAAATTTGGAACAATTAACAAAGCACTTGATGCTGACGAAATAACACCTTATGTTGATGCATTAGCTGAGCGAATTTCAAAATTCCCAGCAGAATCTATCGAAGCTTGTAAACGCGCAGTATATGCATCTATCGATTTACCAATTGCAGAAGCATTAAAAGAAGAAGCGTATCAACTTTTCCAAGCAACTAGTAAAACACCAGCAATTAAACGATTTACAATCGCAGATGAAAATGGTGCACAATTTGATCATGACAATCAAAAAAACTGGGAAAACATGTTAATTGATTTGCAAGAAATAAACTAATACTGGCAAACGAGTTTAGTTAACAATAGAAACGAATGCTCTTTTTAAAAGAGTGTTCGTTTTACGTTTGTCAATTGATATTCTGAAATTGCTTTTTGTTTCAAAGGATTCTCTTTCCAATCAGACCATTCATTTGTATACGGATCGTATCCGCATTTTAAAGGCTTTGCATAGAGATTGTCAGGTGTTTCTACATACGCACGACAATCTGTACAAACATAGCGAAATTCACAATCTTGACAGGTTAATACAAAATCCTTCTTAATATTCCAGATTGCTGTAAAATCTTCATTCGTTAACACACTTACCAAGTTAGTATCTTTTGCATTACCGTATGATTTTGACATTGAAGGACAATTTTTAATTTCACCATTTCCATCAATCGAAAGTTTTCTATTTAAACAGCTATTATGGAAATTTGCTTCCATATAGTGATCTTTTATCGCATTGAAATATTGCTTTTCCACAAGTCCACAACAAGTTTCATCGGTTAATGTTTGCGCGGTGTAATAAATGGTTGAAAGGTTTTTAATTACTTCATATTCATCTTCTTTTGATGCCGAATGTATAATTATATTGGAGATTTTCTGATTGTTTAAAAGTAGTTTATTCAGCTTCTTTAAAGTTAATTGATCGTTGTATTTTGTGTAAATTTCTAAATGTTCAATACATGTATTTTTTATGGCTTCCGCCAGATATGTCAATTGCGATTCACTTAATGAAATATAAGAACGTATCTGCAATGCTTCACACTGTAAAGTATCGAGTTGTGAAATGGTTTGTAAGTAGATTTCCTGTGTAGTTTCAAATACTTTAACATCAATAATACTGTTGGTGATTTTTGAAGGATGTTGCCATTTAACTTCAATTTCTGGAAATTTTTTCCGAATCTTATCATTCGCTAAAAAACCATATTCATTTTCTAAAATAAAAGACAGATAACTTTCTACAATTTCTTTATTATCTGTGCCATAAATTTTAAATAATGTACGAATAGTATATAATTTAGAATTCTGAATAAAATCAACCATATCATTTGGAATCAAGTCAAATTTGCCACGTTGACTATCAATAATCAATGAGCGCCCATGTCCTTTTGTAATAAAACACGAAGCAAAAATCACGATGAATTTATCACTATGTTGTAAGTTTATTGAAAGCATCTTGAAATAGGTTTATGATATTTTGAATCAATAGTATGATAATCGGTTTGGTATTTTGGAAGTGGAATAATCTTCAAGTGACCAGCATTGTCAATAATTTTACTTTGACTTTTTAAATCGGACAGAAAAAAAACAGCTTCAAACAATTCAGGTGTTTCTTGCATCTGATTTTTCAATTCATCTATAATTTCGTTATCATTCATGAAGCTAAGTGATTTGCAATTTCAACATCTAAGTAATAATTACAAGGTTTTGAAACCATGTCATATTGACCAATTGGATTAATTTCTAGAAACTTATATTCGTCATCAGTTGTGTAAATAATATCTAGTGAAGCTGAATTTAATTTATAAATTTTCAACAATTCCCGAAGTTTTGAAGCCAATGAAGTTGGTAATGTAAATGGAACACATCTATTAGGTGATTTCATATTATAATTTCGAAAATCGACCTTTGTTTTTTCATCATTCTGTGAAAATATAGCCATAGAATAAAACGTGTCTACCAAGAAAAAACTACGTATTTCAAACTCTTTTTCTACTAAGTTTTGAAATAAGCTAATATTGAATGTCTTTGGTAATGTGTCTAAATTTTCAAGCGTAATTTTTTTTGTCATCAAATCGGCAAATACATTTCCTTTAATATTTGGATCTAAATTATTCACGGCTTTTGTAATGATAGTAGTGTGTGTTGTTACAAAATCTTTTAAAGCTTCTTTGGAATTTGTAACTAAGGTTTCAGGCGTTTTGATTCCAAGTTCTTTACAGGATTTTAAAACATCTAATTTGTTAATGTTTGATGAGGTTTGGTAACTATTTAATGATTTTGAAAACAATGATTTTTCTAATGTAGCAATTACATCGCGTTCTACTTCTTTGTTGAAGAAATTCAGATAAGTATTCAGTTTTTTGTCTTGAATATGCCTGAGTTGTTTTCTGCTAAATGTATCCCAACGTCCTCTTCGATACCAGTATTTTGAAACATCCGAGAGTATAACTTTTTGATTTCCATAGACAAAAGAAATAGTGTCATCTTTGATTTCTAGGTGTTTTAGTAAAGTTGAATTATTCAAGCGTAGAAATTTTTTGTTAAAATGTACAAGCCATTTTAGCACTTGAGTTGTTGAATAATCATCAGCATTCGATTTAATTAAAATCATGGTTCAGTAAAGTTTGGAAAAAGGGAGAATACTATATTCTCCCTCAATATGTATTAAATTGAAGTTACATAGCTTCGTATTCCCCTGCAGGACCTACTGGAGCATAATCTACTGGCTCTTCATATGCATTATGATCATAACGAACATCACTATGATGGTCAGCCATAGTAGGATGTGGCGGACAATTTGTAGCGTAAGTTCTGCTTGTTCTATATGAAGATGTTGCTCCATCAGATAAGTCAGTTGCACCCACGATGCTTCCTGGGTTTTTTAACTCCTTTGATTTAAATTTCCCGCTTTTTAAACTTTCTAATTTTTTCATTTTTAATTGGTTTAAAATTATTGCTTACTCTAGTTTTTTAAGGTTTTCAGCATTCCCTTACTATGCTGCGCAGCATAAAATCATATCCAAGTAGGATACAATAGTTGGTTATAAATTGTAAAATACTGAGTTTAAGGTATATAAAAAATACTACATTTTGTAGTATTTTTTGAATATTTATAAAAAAATATAACAATATTGGAAAGTTTTTAATCTTTGAATAGTAAGAATAAAGCTTCGTATTATTGACGCTAAAAGAGTTTGACTATTTTTATAGTTTATAAAAATAGATAAGAAAAGCCTTGAAAAATATAGTAGTTAGTTGCTATATTATCCAAGTATTAAATTGAAAGAATAAGTGATTTTAAATACATTTATTAGCGATGATCCCAAGAATCTTCATCATCTTTATTACTTGGCGACAAACCTAGTACTTCTCCTTTGGTATTTACACCTAAGCCTAAAACGGTTCTATTCGCATAATTAAAATAGGAAACTACTTGATTTACTTCCAAAATTTCGCCGTCATCATAACCCAATGAACGAAGTGTATCTATATCACTCTGAGTTAAATCTGCGGCAGCGAATGTCAATTTATGCGTATAATGAATCAACGCCATTTCTTTGTCGGATAAAATTGTATCCAAAGAATTATTTTCAATATGTTTTCGAATAGAAGCTGCTTTTACATCGTCTTTCAAAAAGCGTTTCATACCTGCAAAATGATGTTCATAACAATAATCACATTTATTAATGAAACTTGTGTAAGTTCCTAATAACTCCAACAACCAATTCGGAAATGTGTTATTTGAATGATGCAACGTATTTTTATACAGACTCATATGCCCGGTAAGCGTGTGCGGACGTAAGCTATGAATGCCTAATACATTATCAATTTGATTGTTTGGACCTTTGATTTTAGTATAAATTGATTTGAGTTTACCTGTCGCTTTTTCAAATGGTATAATGTGTATCCAGCTCATAGTTTATATTTTTTGTTTTGGTAGTTTTCGTTCTTTTGGTTTCTCTTTTTCCTGTCCTATTGCACCCGGAAAGGATAAATTTGTACTCGAATAAATGGTTCCAAAGGTATAATTTGCATTGTAAACTTGCGTAATTGCATTTATAATTTGTGTGTCTGAAAGTTCTTTTAGTGGATGAATAAACACAGACCAAAGAATATCATCAGAAATAGCATACTTTACATCTAAAGCGGTATGAAAATTTGCTATCAAACAGTTTTTCAACATCTTTTCGTCTATGTTTGAAACTTCTGTAATAGGAGAAATGATACGCATTCGATTATTCTTTTCATCTGTCAAACATATAAAAAGTTTATCATTTACAGCAAAACGCCAATTTCCAGCTTGTCCCTGAATGGTGTCAGCTTGTTTGGTTAAGATTTCTCCTAGTTTGAAATTATTCATATGCTGAGCTGAAATTACACCAAAACTAAATAGTATAATAGTGAATATGATTATCTTTTTCATTTGATTAATTTTTAGAATAAATCAGTCGAACAAAATTGTAAAAACAAACAAATAATAAAGGTTTACTCTAGAAAAATATATAACTTTCGCTAGATAGACTCCGACCAATAAATTAAAATACTATTTACATATGAATCTTAGTATACTTTTTGAAAAAGATGATTTCGACGATGATGCAACTTTCTTAAAAATTGAATCAAAAATAAGTTATAATCAACTTCTGATTGAAGTTGTTTTAAACAACAAACGTTGGTTTTATGATCATATGGAAATGTCATCTACAGGAATGATGACAGATGAAATAATAAGTTTAGAAGAATTACTTCCTTATGAAATCCAGTCTGAACTTTATGAAGATCCTGAAAAAAATAAACCTTATGCTTTAAATTTAAATGTGAAATTAATTGTTGATAAAAAAGTGATTGATTCACAGTTTAGTCGGTTGTATTTGAAAAAATCTAAGGACAATATTCTTACTACTGATGGCCTTGATTTTAGACCAGTTTTTTTCTTAGATAGTGTTACTGATTTTGATGAAAATGTGAATGCTACTATTTTAAGTGATATAAGAGAAATTAGCAATCCAGATTCACTAAGAAATATTGATGAATTAGAAATTCAAATAGTAGCTATTCAAAAAATAAAAGATGTAGAGGTGAAGTTGGATATGTTTGCCGATTATGAAAAAATAATTGATTTGGCAACGCCAATAGCTATAAATGAAATTCTTGGGAATGATCAGAAATATGTGTCTACAATTCGTCTTAATGGAAATTTATTTGAACTTTTAGATAATAATATAAGTTATGAGATTAGTAAAAAACAACAGCTCATTCTTTATACAGAAATAATATACACAGAAGTTGATACACAAGAAAAACGACATAGAATTCAATCTCATATCATTCATAATCCTTGGTGTGCGATTATGGAGAAAAAAGTAGAAAAGCATATAGAAGTACTGAAAAATGTACTAAATGCTGAATTTCCATCTTGGACAGGAGAAGTTAAAGATAATGAAATGTGGACTTCTTTTAGGATACACGACGACGAATTTCAATATGGTTTAAAAGATGGGAAAATTGATATTCATCTTTACTTTGGTGAAATTTCATACGATCATGATTTTGAAGAAGTTTTTGCCGAAATGCAGAAAGTGAACAAAACTTTAGACAAAAAAGTTCAAATGATTGAAACGGACAATTATTTTAATCTCAAAGCGCAAATTTCTCCTTCTAAATTAACAGTGGCAGGACTTACGGCGTATATCCAAAAAATGATTGCTATTACAGAATTACCAGCTGTTGATCGTCTTTTAGGAACATATCAAGAATACTAAATTTGGTTACATAAAGTTTATTAAACACGATATTTGCGTTTATTCATCAATCAAAATCTCCAATAACTGAATAGCAGCTTCACTAATTTTAGTTCCAGGACCAAAAACAGCAACGGCACCAGCATCAAATAAAAATTGATAATCTTGATGTGGGATTACACCACCAACAATAACCATAATATCTTCACGACCATATTTTTTCAATTCAGCAATTACTTGTGGAACGAGCGTTTTATGTCCAGCAGCTAAAGAAGAAACACCTAAAATATGTACATCATTTTCCATAGCTTGTTTGGCAGCTTCGGCAGGTGTTTGAAACAAAGGGCCAATATCTACATCAAAACCGACATCGGCATAACCTGTTGCAACTACTTTTGCGCCTCTGTCATGTCCGTCTTGTCCCATCTTTGCAATCATAATTCGTGGTTGGCGGCCTTCTAATTCAGCAAACTTAGTTGCCAATTCTTTTGCTTTTTGGAATGAGCTATCGTCTTTTATTTCTTTGCTATACACGCCTGAAAATGATTTGATTTGTGCTTTGTATCTTCCGAAAATAACTTCTAATGCATCTGAAATTTCACCTAATGTAGCTCTTTTTCGAGCTGCATTTACAGCTAAAGCTAATAAGTTTTCCTTTCCAGATTTTGCAGCTATAGTTAATTTTTCTAATGCTACTTTGACTTCTGAAGCATTTCTATTTTTTTTCAACTCGTCCAAACGTGCCAATTGTGCATTTCGTACGGTTTGATTGTCTACTTCTAGTATATGTAATGGATCTTCTTTTTCAAGTCTGTATTTATTGACACCAACAATTACATCTTGTCCAGAATCAATTCGTGCTTGCTTTCTAGCGGCAGCTTCTTCAATACGCATCTTCGGAATTCCAGCTTCAATTGCTTTGGTCATTCCACCCAATTCTTCTACTTCTTCAATCAATTGCATCGCTTTGTTTGCAATTTCATGTGTTAGTTTTTCTACATAATAACTACCTGCCCAAGGATCAACCGTTTTCGTAATTTTAGTTTCTTCTTGTAAATATATTTGAGTGTTTCTAGCAATTCGGGCAGAGAAATCTGTTGGTAATGCAATGGCTTCATCCAATGCGTTTGTATGTAAACTTTGCGTTCCTCCAAATGCAGCAGCGGCAGCTTCAATACAAGTACGTGCAACATTATTGAAAGGATCTTGTTCTGTTAAACTCCAACCACTTGTTTGGCAATGCGTACGTAATGATAATGATTTTTGATTTTTCGGATTGAACTGCTTCACAAGTTTCGCCCATAACATTCTGGCAGCTCTCATTTTGGCAATTTCCATAAAATGATTCATTCCAATTGCCCAGAAAAACGATAGGCGAGGAGCGAAAGTATCAATGTCCATTCCTGCGGCCAATCCTTTTCTAATGTATTCTAAACCATCTGCTAATGTGTATGCAAGTTCAATGTCACAAGTTGCTCCAGCTTCTTGCATATGATATCCAGAAATACTAATACTGTTGAATTTCGGCATGTGTTCCGAAGTGTATTCAAAAATATCTGAAATGATTTTCATCGATGGTGTTGGAGGATAAATGTAGGTATTACGTACCATAAATTCCTTTAGAATATCATTTTGAATCGTTCCTGCTAAAAGTTCAGGGTTTACACCTTGTTCTTCTGCAGCGACTATGTAAAAGGCCATAATTGGTAAAACTGCACCATTCATGGTCATGGAAACAGACATTTTATCTAATGGAATTTGATCGAATAGAATTTTCATGTCTTCTACTGAATCAATGGCAACTCCAGCTTTTCCAACATCTCCAACTACACGTTCATGATCGCTGTCATATCCACGATGTGTTGCTAAATCAAAGGCAACTGAAAGTCCTTTTTGTCCAGCAGCTAAGTTTCTTCTGTAAAATGCATTACTTTCTTCTGCTGTGGAAAACCCTGCATACTGGCGAATGGTCCAAGGCCTGCGAACGTACATTGTGGAATACGGTCCACGTAGATTTGGTGCAATTCCTGCAACAAAATCTAAATGTGAAACATCTTGCATATCATCTTTAGTGTACGATGATTTTACTTCAATATCTTCTGCGGTTGTAAACGAAGTTTGTGTACGTTCGTTTTCAATCGTTTTCGAAGTATTGTCAAGTGTTATATGTTGAAGATTCTTTCTTGTCATGCTGATAATTTGTGTTGAAAACTACTCTTGCTTTAAGCGTTCTTTTTCTAGTTTAGTCGCCAAACGTCTTACATTCATTGGAATAACTAATACTTTTCGTACTTCGTTTTTTGAGAAAGGTTCAATTTCCAAATCGTGTTTCATTACATCTTCAGGATTCGGGTATTTATTTGTTCCTAATAATACTTCTTTGCCTTCGTCAAATAACGCTTGTTCTTTTAAGTCGCTTTCTTTTATTTTTCGTTGAATCGTTCCTTCTTTCAATTGTTTTAAGAATCCGCCAGTAGCTTCAATGTCTTTGAAGAGTGTTAAGGCTTTTTCAGCTAATTGATTTGTGATACTTTCTATATAATAGGAACCTTCCGTTGGATTGTCCGTTTTGTCAAAATAACTTTCATCTTTTAAGATTCTGAGTTGATTTCGAGAAATACGATCGCCAAATTCATTTGCTTCATGATACAAAGCATCATAGGGTAAGTTGTATACAAAATCTGCACCTCCTAAAACGGCACTCATACATTCTGTAGTTGTACGTAACATGTTTACATTGTAATCATACAAAGTTTTGTTTCGCTTAGAAGGCGAAGCAATAATGATACATTCTTGCGTAAGATTGTATTCTTTTGCTAATACACTCCATAATTGACGTAATGCTCTGAGTTTCGCTATTTCAAAGAAATAATGTGATCCAACTGTGACGTTGAATGTTATTTTGTTTGTAATTTTTGATCCGAAATGATTCAAATATTCATTTGCATGAGAAAGCGCATACGCAAGCTGTTGCACCATTGTTGCGCCTGCATTTTGATACGTATCTACATGAATCGTTAGTGCACTTTGGAATGCATCAAGCTGTAATATAGTTTCTAGTTGTGCGTGATCTTGTGCAAGATTCTCAAACCAATTACCAGTTGAAGCTAGTTGTCCTATGATATCGACTCCGATGGTAATTTTTGCACTATGTTCTTTCGCGAAAGCGGAAATAGAAGCAATATAATTCGAAGACAAAAATTCCATTTCTATATGAATAGGAATTCTTTGAATGTCAATATCTTGTAGAAGCGTTTCTATTGAGATTTCTTCGTTTGAGATAACTAAAACTAAACTTTCAGCACCACGAGTTAGAATGTCTTTTATGTTTTTATTTGATGCTACTGCATTTGTAATATGGATACGTTGCGTAACTTTCCATGCTGTCGTTCGCGTAGCTATGGATTGAATTTCTCCAAAGTTTTCACTGTGATAAAAAGGTGTAATATCAATTCCTTCTTGTGTAGCTGTGATAAGTGTGTCGTTATAATCGGCACCTTTTAAGTCTACTTGTATTTTTTGTTTCCATTGTGCAGCAGAAACATTGTCAAACTCGTTAAATAAGTTACTCATTGTCTTTTAGGTTTAGGCTATCTGCGTACTCGATGATATAAATTTCTTCATTTTCTTTTTTCATGAAATAGCGTTCACGTGCAAATTTTTCCAATTCGTCAATATTTGAGAATTTTTTGATATTTTCTCGATCTTTCTTGATTTCAAGTTGCAAGTTTGCTTTTTGTTTTTTTAGAAGGTCAATCTGTCGATTGAGTTCTGTATGTGTAGAAAACCAAGAATTTGCATCTAAAAATAGCATCCATACGATGAATATGGCTGAAATAATGATGTATATATTTTTGAACTTGTTTAGATTCATTGGATATGCAATTGCGCTACGATAAAAATGCTATGTAAATGTACTAAATATTAGGCTAATCGTTCGCTAATAATTGTTCTAACAATATCTACGGCAACTGTATTGTATCGATTGTTTGGAATGATGATATCCGCAAATTCTTTTGTTGGCTCAATAAATTGCTCGTGCATTGGTTTTAAAGTAGTTTGGTAACGCGCCAATACTTCGTTAATATCACGTCCACGTTGCGTTATATCGCGTTTAACTCTACGAATAAGACGTTCGTCAGAGTCGGCATGTACAAATATTTTAATATCAAACATTTTACGAAGTTCAGGATTTGTTAGGATCAAAATTCCTTCTACAATGATTACTTTTCGTGGTAATGTATGAATGGTGTCACCTGTACGATTGTGTTTTACAAATGAATATACAGGTTGATCAATTGCATTTCCTTTCTTTAATTCGGTTAAATGTTCGCAGATTAAATCGAAGTCAATAGATCGTGGATGATCGAAATTGATTTTTGTACGTTGTTCGTAATTTAAGTGTGATGTATCGTTATAGTAAGAATCTTGGGAAATGATTCCGACTTCGTTTTCGGGTAATTGTTTAATGATTTCGTTTACTACGGTAGTTTTTCCACTTCCTGTTCCGCCACCAATACCTATAATGAGCATATGTTATTCAGTTTTTTAGTCGTGGACAAAATTAAGTAAATTATTCATTTATTTTAGATAAAAGAGCCTAGATCGCTTCGTTGTTAGAATCAAGAAATTTGATTCATATAGAATTGATTGAAATTATTTTAAAAATAAACAGTTTTTGCTTTTGTGTTTCTAGAAAAGTCTTATATTTGCAATCCAAATTTTCGGGTGTAGTTGTAAATTCAATAGGAAATATAACTACAAAATTACACTTTCGGGGTGTAGCGTAGCCCGGTTATCGCGCCGCGTTTGGGACGCGGAGGTCGCAGGTTCGAATCCTGCCACCCCGACAAAAAAGCCTTGCATTTGCAAGGCTTTTTTTATGGAATATATTTTAACTTATTTTTTATAAAAACTTATTTAAGCTGTCTATACCCAGAAACATGCGAAGAAATCGCTTTCCAAATGGTGTCTTTTTTTATCAACACATTACTTGATTGATAGAAACTATATATTGAATCTTTGTATATATGTCCTGTTCCAGAAATAATAGCAGTTCCGTTTTTGTAAATATCTAGGCGTTTAATTTCATAGTGAAAAGAATCATGTTTTGTCGCATTATTTTTTATCCAATGGAGTTCATCTTTTTTCGTAAATCGATTCCCTGATCCATCAATAAATTCAAAACTTTCATCCAAAATTTGATCCAATAAAACGGTGTCTTGCTCTCTGTAGGCTTTTGCCCAAAGCACTTCTTTGATATGACGAAGTGTTTGTTTGTCTTTTACCGAATTTTGTGAATACGTTGCTTTTTTACTACAACTATTTATAAAAAAAGTTATCATTATAGTGAAACTAATTACTTTTAAAAAGTTCATATGTTATTCTTTTTTAAGGATGAATTTTACTTTTAGTTTTCCAAACCAAGTTGGTTTATTCCCGTTCGGATAGGTTTCGTCAAACATGATTAATTCTAAAAAGTCATTGTTAAATGCTACTCTGTAATACTGTTTTCCCCTTTCAAAACCTGGAACTTTAGCAATATCTGAAATAGTTGAGATCACTTTTTTATCTATTTGATAACTTCCTGTATTGAATACAATGGACTGAAACGCCTTTATAATTTCTTCTGTTACTGGTTTGGATAAATTTTGAAAAGGAGTACGTTTTTGCATTTGAGGATTATACATAAGCGCATAATTTTTAGAAGAAAATATAAAACGACCATGATCTTCTTCTTTTCTAATATATGTTGTGTCTGTATAGATGTAATGAATTTCTTTAATTTTCCATGAACCTACTAATGGATTTTTTTCTTGTTGTTTGTGTTTAATTAATTGAATAATTTCTTTTAAGTTGTAAAACTTTGCAACATCAAAGGCACTATATCTATTATCCAAGGCTTTGTATGTATAATCAGCGTTATGTGTTAATAGCAATTTTGCAAAATCTTTATGTTTATACCATAGTGCCCAATGTAGTGCAGAAGCATTATTGATACGATCTTTTGTATCTATAGAAGCGTTATTTTCAATCAGTAGTGAACCAATGGTAATATTTCCGTTGACTGCGGCACCAATTAAAGGCGTTAATTGATAGATTTTCCCTGCACTATTCGGATCAGCACCAGATTTTAATAACAAATCTACAATAGCTATATGCCCAAAACGAGCTGCCCACGCCAACGGTGTTTGTCCAACACGATTCATGGCATTAAGGTTTGTTTTATGTTCAATCAATAGTTTAACTAACTCATAGTTTCCTTGTTGCGCTGCAAGTTGCAATATGGGAGTTTCTAATGGATCTTTTGTGTTTGCTGAAATTCCTTTTTTGAGTAATTTTTTAGTAGAATTGATATCATTTTCAAGAATTGCAGTAATAAGTTTTTGTTCTTTTTTAGTCGTTAAACGAGCAATTTTAGTAGATTTAAATACATTTGAAACAGAATCGTGATGCCAAAGTCGAAAAGCAACATCTACAGCAGTTCCATGTTTGCTTTTTAAGAATAGATCTGCTTTTTTTTCTATTAGTAGTTTCATGACAGGAATCTTTCCAGAAAATGCCGCCCAATTCAATGCATGATCGTTGTTTTTATCTATTGCGTTAATTTTTGCGCCGTTTTCTAGTAATAGTTTGCAAATTTCAATATTTCCAATAGAAGAGGCGTACATTAAGGCAGTTCCTTGTAAACCTGTTGTTTCGTGAAGATTTATATTTGCACCTTTTTGAATGAGTTGTTTAACCTTCTCAACATTATTCTCAGAAACAGCCGTGATTAATGGTGTTTTTCCGTTTTCGTTGTGTGTGTTTACATTTTCTTGTGCAGCGCAAATTGTTAGTGTAAATAATATGATAATGCTGTATATATGATATTTTTTCATGATGATGTATGTGTAGTTTTCTTTTTTATTTTGAACCAAAAAATCAGCGCAGTAAGCAACCAAAGTGTTGTCCAAATAAAATCATTTATTGGACGATTTATAGAAGTTTCTATAAATGCTGTATTGGAAACATCAGAGCTGATATTGAGTGCGCCATGAAAAACAATAGCAATCCAGATGACATTTTTTCGATTCATGGCAATTCCGAACACAATAGAGAAAAGTGTACATAATATTGGCATTAAAATAAAACCACCAAGAATAGGATATTCTGGGTAGTTATGTCCTTGTAGAATAGCTGGTAGATGCCACAATCCCCAAATGATACCTATTATTATAAATCCTTTGATATTGTTTTTTGGAGCCCATTTTTGTTGTAGATAACCACGCCATCCGTATTCTTCACCTAAAGCAAAAACTAAGCTGTATAGCAATGCGCCAATGAAATAAGAGAGAAGATAATTCCCAATAAATACATACCAAGGTTGTGTTGCAGCTCCAAAAATCATACTTACACCTTTAATACTAACGTTGCCATTTTCAAGAGAAATAAAACCTTCCTTAAGTTCAGCAGCATCAAAAAATATGGTAAGTAGCAGTGTTGAAACTTCTATAATAAGCGGTACAAAAACTGCTATAAATAACCACTTCCAATCTTTTATTGGATTCCAAGATATGCCTTTGAACAAACCTTCTTTGTAATATAATCGCATGATGATTGCCGCAAATGCAGGAATCCACATGAGAAGTAATGTCCAAGCAGAATCACTTGAATTATCATTAAATATAAAATAATATGGAATGAAAGAAAGTAGCATGACTAGCATACAAAATTGCCAGCCTTTTTTGTGTAAATTGAAAATTGATTTCATAAAAAAATGATTGATAAATGATGTTTCAAATGTCAAATCATTTCTATGAAAATTGGTAAAAAAGCAGTTTGATTTTGTTAAGATTAATTATTGTTTACACATTATTTTCTTTCCGAAACTTGGAAGGTGTTGTGTTTGTGAACTTTGAGAAAGCTTTATAAAACGTAACTTTATTGTTAAATCCTGCTTCTTCAGCAATGACTTCTATTTTATAATGTTTAAATTTTTCGTCTTTTAATAATTGTTTGGCAAAAACGATACGATGTTTGTTTACATAATCATTAAAATTCTCTTTAATATGTTCAGAGAATGTTCGTGAAATGTATTGTGATTTGGTCTGCAGTTTTTCAGCTAACTGATCAACCGACAGATTATTTTGAAGGTAACTTTTCTCTTTTGAAAATAATTTTTCAAGCTGTTGCCGAATAGTCTTCATTTCTTGAACACTCAAACTTGAACTTTGATATTTAGCTTTGAATGTTTTAAAAAATTGTGGATCACGATATAAAACAAACACAATTATAAAAATGAAGAGATTACTAAATATATAATACCATTTAAAATCGAGCCAACTATTAGCAAAGAGAGTGAATAGTGAAATTACAATATTGGCGATTATAAATATTAAGGCAATTCCCGAAAGGTAAAAAAGCACATTGGTATTGAGTTTTTCTTTATTTTTTTTAACAAAAAAAATTAAGAATACTGCATAGACAAGTTGATGCGCAGCTCTAAAATAGTTTGCTGGCATAATGCGTTCCATAAAGAAATTGACATCGTGTGACAATTCATATTTACGTTCAAAAGATGAAAGCGTGTAATCAATCAGCATTAGATTGATTATAACTAAAGGAATTAAGTGCAATAGGTCTTTTGTTGTTAATTTTGTTTTTGGCTGAACAGTTGTTTTGAAATGAAACCATAGTAACGGACCATATAAAACTCCCGCGGAATGATAGAAGAAACCATAAATTTCGGGCACCGCCAACGAAATATTTGTCGTTCCATAAATGAAATAACAAATCTCTAAACAAAATAAAACTGCATATACTGCTAGTGATCTATTCTTTAATCCATTTGCATAGAAAAATAAACCACCTGCAATAAATAATGTAAATAAGGCTTGAATGAAAAGTGCTAAATACAAATTTGAGTTTTTTATCGCTTAAATTTACTATTTTGATTTTGAATTTTTAAACTAAGAATACTAAAAAATCAATATCTTAGATCACTTTAAAAATTAATCATTTGATATGAAAATAAAATTAGTATTCGTTTGTTTATTTTTTCTAATAGTAGCTTGTGGAAATGAGCCCAAAAAAGCTGAACCTATTAACGAAGATGAAGAAACTGTTGATCAAACGATTGAAGAATTTGTTGATGAAGGAAAAAAGAGTTCGGAGAAAAAGTCACTTACAATTGATGAAAAAATAAATATCATAAAAGATAATTTTAAAATAATTAAAAGTCAAATTTCTAACTATGAGAAAAAAGAACAAAATGATGATGTTGGCGGAGGTTTTATAGGAAGAGAAGGATATTTTGACGCAGGAGTTCCTCGAAAGATAAAACATGGGGATTATGGAGAGCATGGTTCAAAAGCAACAACTTTTTACTTGCATGATAATAAGTTATTTTTTGTACTTGAAGAAGAGTTCAGCGAGGAAACTATGCGCGGACCATATACAAAAAAGGAGACACGCTTTTATATTTATGAGAATGAAGTAATTCGTGTATTAGAAAAAAAGAGAACAGTAGTTTCTGGAGTAGTAGATATTGAAAATGCAAAAAATAAAGATGTAACAGAACAATGGAAATCAAAATCAAATGTAGTTTCAGCGTTTGAAAAAATACTTCGTGATACTAGTGTATCTTTGATTAATGTAAAATCTGTTAGTTTGGACAATGGACGTTGGATTAGTAAAGAAGATCCAAGCACAGGAATAGAGTTAAAAAATGGAAAGTTGATCATGTTTCATAAAAGTGCAGAAACGACCACTAGTAATACATATTCGTATGAACTTACCGAGCACGAAGGTGTAGAGTATATGACCTTAATAAAAGATACAGGAGAAGAGCTTAAATATTCAATATTAGAATATACAGATGAAATTTTTGTAATCAGTTATTTGGCACGTGGAAATAGATTAACCTATGTAAAAGAAAAGTAATGTAAATGATTCATAAAGGAGAACAAACTATTAAAAAGAGTGGAAGTTATTATCATTTGGAAGTTGTTGCTGAAATTGTAAATCAATTAGAGAAAAAACACAAAACACGTTTAATATGTACTATAGATGATACGGTAAGCCTGAATTGTGGTTTGAATCATTTAGGTAATGGAAACTACTATATCATGGTTGCCAAACGCTATATAAAGGCGTTGGATAAAGACGAACATGATATGGTTTCATATACATTAAAAGAAGATCCAAATCCGCTTGGTGTTGAAATTCCAGAAGTATTAGAAGCTTTTTTGGCACAAGATGAAGATGGAAAAAGCATCTTTGATCAATTGACAGATGGACGTAAACGAACGTTAATTTTCTCTATTTTACGAATCAAAAACTTTGACAAGCAAGTACAAACCATTCAAAATTTCTTAATAACTGAACACGATAAAATTCAAGCAAAGAATAGTAAGTGGTAACAATTTAGTGCATATGCGTACTAATTTCATATATGACAGAATTTACAGAACGATATAAAAAGTTGTCAGATAGAGAATTATTAGCAATACTTGCTGATGCTTCCAGTTACCAACCAATTGCAGTTGAAACGGCAAAGAAAGAATTGACTTCTCGACAACTTACAGAAGACCAATTAAAAAGGTTAGAGACTCAAAATGAAATAGAAAAAAAACAAAAAGAAGCACAACTCCAAAAGCGAAAAGAAGAAAACGAAATCTTAAAAAATGATTTCTTCGCTTTATTAGCAATTGTAAATCCTTTTGCAAAACAGCTTGAAGTACACGAAAAACAAATTCGCTTCATCAGCTGTATTTTTGTCGCTATTGCTATATGCGCATTAGTTTTAAACTATACATTAATAGGGTTTTATTTAGAAGATCTTTTTAATGGAAAAATAGGAGTAGAACTAATACTCTATTTTGTTAATATAATTTCAATTGTTTTAGGAGCTATTTTGTTTTGGAAACGTACTACATTAGGTTGGATTTTAATGACATTTTATCTTGCTACAGCATTAGCAGGGGTAGTCTGTTCATTTATTTATCATCTAACTTCACCAGCTAAACAGTATTATACCATTATAGATGATGCTGTTATGCCAACTAGTATTGTTGGAATGTATATTATTGGAGCAATTTTCTTCGGAGCTAATTTATATGTATTACTGAAAGAAAAAGTAAAAAATGTTTTTAAAATAGACAAGACAATAGCTGTTTTAACAATATTTTTAGCAGCAGGAATTCAAGCGACGCTTTGGTTTGCCCTGTTTTTACGAATCTAACAATGTCAATACAGTATCTACAGAAGCTAATAACTCTTCTTCATTTGTATCTGTTTTTGATACAATTTTAATTCCATTGAAAAAAGTGTGTAGGAGTGAAGCTAGATTCTTTATGTTTTTTGTTGCTGAAATTTCCCCAGAAGCTACGCCTATTTTTAGAAAATTTTCAAAAACACCAATCATAAATGTTTTATTTTCTTGAATTACAGCTAAAATCTTTTCATCATTCGGAACCATTTCTGTAGTAACATTTATAACAAAACAACCTTTGCGTTCAGTATCGCAAACGGCTTCTGAAATTCCATGCTGAAACAATCTACGGAAACCTTCTTTTACACTTTCTTGACTTTCTAAGAATGCTTGTAATTGTTTTCTATTTACAGTTCTGTAATGTTTAAAAGCGCTATCAAACAATTCTTTCTTTCCTCCATAAGTATCATAAATACTTGCACGATTGATGCCTAAGTAATTCACCAAATCTTGCATAGATGTTGCGTGAAAACCATTGCGCCAAAAAAGACACATTGCTTTCCCTAGCGTTTCCTCTTCATTAAATTTTTTAACTCTTGGCATACATTTAAAATTGTAGAGACCGTAAAAACAATCGCTACAAAAGTACATATATTCTATATATGATTTAAATTAGTTTGACAACTCAATATTGAGAGCGATATTTTTGTTCTTTTTTGCAAATTTCTTTAACTGTTTTGGCTGTATCCATTTTCCTCCATAACTCAACCAAGTATTTTTTTCTTTACTTCGTTTTTCCATTCCAATTCCAGGTTCTAATACATTGGACATATATTTAGAATTAAATATATTTTGTTTAAGATTTAAGCGATCAACCACGATAAAAAGTCCATTTTCAGGAAATAGTAACTCTTTGTCACTTACATCAATTGTAATTTCATTTTTTCCACTATTTGTTTCTAATATAATATATGAACTCAAGCGTCTGTCCGTAGGGTTTCCATCTTTATCAGCTTCAATCAAATGCACTCTAAATTTTACTTTTTCTAAGGAAGATGCTGTGACTAAAGATATTTTTTTGACAAAAGTATTTTGCTTGTACTCTTTTTTATATTCATAAAATCGAGCAAATGAATAATGTCCATTGAGATAAAACATATTAATATCATTATAATCTTTATAAGAACTAAGTGATATTGTTTTGGTGTTTTTTGCTTTGGTAATTACAACTTCATCTAGCTGAATTTCCTGAGGATCTAGCTTGATTATATTTCTCTTTTTAGCTAGAAACTCTATTTTTTCATATCCTAGATAAGAAACTAATAATGTATCTCCTACTTTTCCTTTTTCAAGTTCAAAGTTTCCATCTCCATCTGTAGTACTTCCTTTTAAGGAATTTTTCACCCAAACATTCGCAAATACTATAGGAGCGCCTGTTTTGCTATTTGTTAAATTACCTGATATTTGACTAAAACTTAGATTTGAAATAAAAATAATTAAGATAAACTGTATTCTTCTCATAATCGTTGTTAACGTTAGAAGTATGAGTTTATTTTAAAATGATCTTTTTTTTAGCTGATTTATATAAAAATAGACTAACTATTTCCTCTGATTGATCAAAGGAAACAGTTAGTTGGGTATTCTAACTTAATAAAGGATTCACATTCATTCCTCCATCTACATTATATTCACTTCCAGTAATGAATGAAGCTTCGTCAGAAGCTAAGAAAGCTACCAAATTAGCAATATCTTCTGGTTGCCCAAATCGTTTTAATGGAACACGTTGTTGCATTACTTGTGCTAAACCATTTATTTGCTCTTCAGACATTCCTGTTTTTCCGAAAATTGGAGTTTCTGTTGGTCCTGGATTAATAGCGTTGACACGAATTTTCCTTGGAGCTAACTCAGTTGCAGCCGTTCTTGTAAACGAATTTAAGGCAGCTTTTGTAGCGGCATAAATTGCCGTATTTGGCATTCCTGTGTAGGCATTAATCGAAGATAAATTAATAATTGACGCACCATCATTCAAAATTGGTAAAAACTTTTCTGTCGTAAAAACGGCACCTTTAAAGTTAATTCCAAATTGAGCATCATATATTTCTTCTGTAATTTGTCCAATTGGCGCTGGAATAAAAATTCCTGCATTTACAAATAAAACATCTACATTTCCATGTGATTCTTTTACTTGGTTTACTAAATTATCAATCGCGCTAAGCGAAATAACATCAGCAACAATTCCTGTAACGCCTAATTCGGCAGCTGCTTTTCCAACACGTTCTTCAGACCTACCTGTGATAATTACGTTTGCGCCTCTTGCTTTTAACTTTGCTGCGGAAGCATAACCAATTCCACTATTTCCTCCTGTAACTACAGCAACTTTTCCTTGTAATGTATTCATTTTAATATGTTTTTTATGATTAAATTTGTTTTAGAACGATCGTTCCGAATGCAAATATATGAATAACAGAATGATCATTCCAAATAAAAAAATATTTTTTTGATTATATTTAAAAACTAGTTAAAATTGATAATTCTAGTGAAACTCCACAAATGGCAAAATTTTACAAAGCACAAACTCCAAAAGTCTTTTTGAAAACATTAAAACGTGTTCACAGTTTTTTATTTTTTTTGACGGTTGCTTTTTTTCTATTTAGTATTTGGGCAATGCAATTAATATTTGAAGTGTTAACAATTGAGAATGATATCATACTAATTAGCGTAGCAGTATTGTTAACAATATGTCTAGTAGTAGAAAAAGCTCTTTTTAATTTACGATTAAAAAGGGGTTGGAAAGATCATTCATTAAAAAGTAAAGTTTTGAAATATTACAAAATAACTGCTGATCGTTATTTGATAATTTCATTAATAATTTGTTTTTCAATAATGATTTCTTTTGTGGTGAATGTTTCTATTTATCTCTCATTTTCAATTCTATTATTGATTTATTATTATAAATTACGTGTTTCGGAACAGAAAGCTGTTTCAGATTTAAATTTGCAAAGAGAATTCTTAGATCAATTCAATAAGTTTGATGAAGAATTACCTGAAAATATATAAGTCATTCATTAAAAAATATTTAACTATGCGCCAATCTTCACAAGAATTAACACCAAATAAGTTTGTTCAAACACTCACCATCATTTACATGGCATTGTTAAGTGGTTTATTATTTTTTGTCGCTATTATTTTTTTTCAGTTCGATGGAGGAATGACACCAACGTTTGATACTAGTGATACATTATTATTAGTGTACCCAATTATTGCTATTGGAGCCGTTTTGGGAAGTCAAACAATTTTTAAGAAGTTACTTACTGCTGCTGAAAGCAAACCAGGTTTAAAAGCAAAACTTGCGAGTTATCAAACGGCTTCAATCATCAAGTTTGCTATTATTGAAGGTCCTGCGTTTTTTGGAATCATACTTTCTATGATTACAGGAAATACAGCATTTATAGCAATAGCAGGTGTTTTGATAATCTACTTATTATTACAGAAACCATCACGTAGTAAAGTTGAAAGTGAATTAAATTTACGTGGAGATGATCGAAATCAATTCAATCGTTTTGATGAAGAA
This sequence comes from uncultured Kordia sp., assembly GCF_947496985.1. GTDB lineage: Bacteria > Bacteroidota > Bacteroidia > Flavobacteriales > Flavobacteriaceae > Kordia. The sequence goes on along the minus strand of NZ_CANMEZ010000008.1, from coordinate 84,772 downwards.
ATTAATTAAGAACAGATTAATATTATGGAACAAAAATTACCATTTCACATTGCAAAAGTGAAACAACTCATATATGATATATGTGAATTTAAATTTTTTAATTTTCACGAAAGTGAAGAAAGTAAAGAATATGAAGCTTGTATATTTCAGCTTGAAGCTCTTCAAATCATTTCCAGAACAGCAAAAATTACCCCTAAAAAAGTTGGACAGTTTGTAACTGTTTGGAAACGAAATTCAGCAGGAATCACAACACCTTTTCATGAATCAGATCCGTTTGACTTCATTGTGGTTAATGTTAAAAAAGGTACACATTTTGGTCAATTTGTATTCCCGAAATCTGTACTAATTCAAAAACGAATTGTAGCTACCGTGAATAAAGATGGAAAACGAGGAATTCGTGTGTATCCACCATGGGATTTGCCAATAAGTAAACAAGCCATTAAAACGCAAACGTGGCAATTACACTATTTTCTTGCGATTTCTGTAGACACAAATGATGTAAAAAGTATCAAGGAACTATATTTTTAAAGATTTTAAAAAAAATTGTGCAACTCTTCTTTTCTTTTTTTGTCTATATGGTATAAAATCGATTAAAAGGTATGTATGAAAAATAGAATCATTGGAATTGATGTTGCAAGAGCTTTGGCTATTATGGGGATGATTCTTGTGAACTTCAAAATGATTTTTGGACAAGATGGAAACTATTGGTTACAAAGTATCGTTTCCATTTTTGAAGGAAAAGCAGCAGCTTTATTTGTAATTTTAGCAGGAATTGGTATAGCATTTATGACTAATAAAGCGATCAATACTAATGATGAAATTAAATTGCGTTTAGCGCGAATAAAAATTATCAAAAGAGCTCGTTTATTATTCATTCTTGGGCTTTCCTTTATTATTATTTGGCCAGCAGATATTCTACACTTTTACGGAATATACATGTTGTTTACACTACTATTTTTAAAAGGGAAAACACATCAAATTATTTTAGGGATTCTTGGGTTTTTATTATGCTATCCAGTATTAATGTTTTTTATAGAATATGATACAGGTTGGAATTTTAAAGATTATTCATATACAGATTTTTGGACTATAAATGGTTTTATTAGAAACCTATTTTATAATGGATTTCATCCAGTAATTCCTTGGACTAGTTTTATGTTATTGGGTTTGTGGTTTGGAAGACAAGATTTAAACAACGAAAAATTTATCAAGAAAACATTTTTTGTTAGTATACTTATTGTCATAGGAATGCAGTTATTTTCAAAAATATTAATTAGTATACTCTCAGGTGGAAATGAAACAATAGTTACAGAATTAGCGCCGGTTTTGGGCACAAGTCCAATGCCTCCATTACCAATATATATGGTTTCATCTAGTAGTGTTGCCCTGTGTGTTATTTGTAGTTGTATTTGGTTTGCTAAGCGAATGCAACGTGGTTTAGTTATTAAGGTCTTACAAAGCACAGGGCAATTAGCATTAACATTCTATGTTGCACATGTAATTATTGGAATTGGCGCTGTTGAATTAATATCAACTACTGAATTAGGAATGTTTTCTATAGAATTCTCTTTTATTTATGCAATCATATTCAGTATACTTTGTATGGTATTTGCCATCATTTGGACACGTTATAATAAGCAAGGTCCTTTGGAATGGGTTTTACGAAAGTTAACTTCTTAACCTACATCATAAAAAACACTGTTCATATCAACATGAACAGTATTTTTACTTTTAAAAAATAATTTCTAATTCGATTATTTCTTTTTTATACAATTCAAAGTTTCTTTTACGACAAACCAAGAGAAACAAACAATTCCTACAGAGAACACAATATCACCAATAATACGCAACCATTTCAAGGTTTGTACTGTTGGACTGTATAATAATTCAGAGTCTCTTGCGTATGAATATCCTTCATTAATTGAAGTATACGCTTGAATAATTCCAACAGGCAGTAGACTTAAAACGACCATTAAGATCAATCCGGTGTTTAAAAACCAAAAAGCATTTTTGATCAATTTTTCATTCCATAATTCTGTTGAATAAAAACGTAAACAGATTAAAATGAAGCCCATTCCTAGCATTCCATAAACACCAAATAATGCGGTGTGTGCGTGTACGGCTGTTGTGTTTAGCCCTTGAATATAGTACAATGCAATTGGCGGATTAATTAAAAACCCGAATACACCTGCACCAATCATATTCCAGAAAGCAACGGCAATAAAGAAGAAAATAGGCCATTTGTAACGTTGAATCCATTCGTTTTCTTTTAATAGATTCCAGTTCTCTCTAATTTCAAACCCCATTAATGTCAATGGTACAACTTCCAAAGCACTAAATGTAGCACCTAAAGCAATTGCTTGTACAGGTGTTCCTGAATAGTATAAATGGTGTAGTGTTCCTATAATTCCTCCAGTTAAAAAGATGCTTGCGGACGCAATAGACGTTTTTCCAGCAGTTTTCATTGAAATCACTTTCATACGTGAAAATATATAAGCAATAATTACTGTAGCAAAAACCTCAAAGAATCCTTCAACCCATAAATGAACCAACCACCAACGCCAGTAATTAATCACTGGAAGCGAACTGTTTTCACCATACATTAAACCAGAAAAGAAAAACATTCCAATCGCTATGACAGCAATTAATAAAATGATCAATAAATGTTTAGAATCATCTTTTTTACGAATTCCATACAGCACATGTCTTCCAACCATTAGTACCCACAAAACAAGTCCAATTCCTAAGAATATTTGCCAAAAACGCCCTAAATCCATGTATTCGTATCCTTGATGTCCAAAAAAGAAGTTGGTTGTTAAATCTAAAAATTGATGTACTCCTAACCATTCTCCAAGCATGGAACCTAATACAATAATGAGTAATGCAACAAACAAAAAATTAATTCCAAATACTTGATATTTCATTTCTTTGTTGCTAATCATTGGTGCTAAAAATAATCCTGTAGCCAACCATGTTGCTGCAATCCAAAAAACGGCTAATTGTGTATGCCAGGTTCGTGTTATAGAATAGGGAAGAACTTCAGATAAATTAAATCCAAAAAAAGCTTGTCCTTCAACTGTGTAATGAACCGTAATAATTCCGAGTACTACTTGTAATACAATTAGTAAAGTAATGACTAAAAAATATTTTAAGACAGCTTTTTGCGATCTAAAAAGTGGCATATTTTTTAACGGATCTAACCTCAATTTTGTAACCGCTTCTCCTTTTTCATGATTTCGAACGTAGTAATAGGTTAGTAAACCAATGAAAAGTAGTAGTAACACTACTGAGAATCCTGACCAAATTTGAGAATCTGACGTAATAGTATTGTTAATCAGCGGTTCATGCGGCCAATTGGATGTATACGTATAGTCTTTATCTGGTCTATTTGTACTTGCAGCCCAAGAAGTCCAAAATAGAAAAGCATTTAGTTTGCGTAACTTATCTTTGTCGGTAAGTGCTCCTTTTGGAATAGCATATTGTTCATGACCTTCTGAAAATATTGATGAATAATATGCTGCGTTTTTTGCAATTGCTAATTGTCGTTCTTTAGAAAGTTCAATGGTTTTTGTTGTTGGGTTAAATGTATTAGTTTTTACATCGTTGACCAATCGAGCTTTAATAGCAGCTTGTTTTTCTACATCTAATTCATCATATGGTAAGTTAAAATCTTTCTGTGACCAATGATTTAATAAAAAGATGGCTTCTTTGTGAATCCAGTCAGCCGACCAATCGGGTGCTACATAACTTCCATGTCCCCAAATAGAACCAACTTCCATTCCGCCAATAGATTCCCATATGTTTTGCCCTTCTTGTATATCCGCTTTCGTGTATATAACTTCTTGGTTACCTTTTACCGTAACCAAATCAGGAATTGGTGGTTGTGTTTGATAAATTTCTGTTCCTACCCAAATTAAGGCGATAAATGAGAGGACAACTACAGAGATAAATCCTATCCAAATTTTCTTCATTACTATTTGTTATTTAATGTTTGTTCAGTTTCAATGGCTCTTTTAAAGAGAATATTATTTTCTAAATGAATGTGTTTGTGTAAATCTTCTTCGAAGTCTTTCAGCAAAGCAAAAGCAACTTTGTATGAGTTACAAGCATCTTTAGGAGGTGTGTAATTGTTAGATAACGCTGCGATTTTTCGAAAACGTTCACCTTCATCATCATGTTCATCATGCATCATGTGTATCGGATTTTTGATACTTCCGAATGGAGGTGTAGTAAGTGTTGTTTGTGTTTTTTTAGCTAGGGCAATTTTTTTGATGAATGGAAAAAGAATCAATTCTTCTTTCTTCATGTGTTTCGTTAAATCGCCAGCACTTTCGTTAAACAGTGATTGAATTTCTAATAATTCAGGATGTTTATCACCGTGAACCTTGCAGATTTTATTTAAGTAAAGCTGAATTTCTGGAATTTGTTTTTCTACATATGTATGGTGATTTTGATAAATGTAATCAGTCATAAAATCGAGCTCCCAATTTTGATAATCTTCCCGATTTGAAGTATCAGTTACAGTCATTAAGATCTCAGATAGTAGGAATTCCCAATCCAATTTTTTTTCTGCGGAAACTTCAATAATTGTTCTATTACCATTACAGCAAAAGTCAATATTATGATTTTTAAATATAGTTGCGGTTTTATAATTATCAGCAACTATATCACTTACTAACGTGTTTTTGTTGATATCCATTTGTATTGTTTTTAGTGCATTATTTTTTATAAAATATAAAAGGATCTTTTTATCCTTTATTAGTTTAAATTTTTTTTATGTCTTCAGCCAGAAAACATTCTTTTCAGTATCCGTAAACAAAATATCATGTAAAGTGTTTTCTTCTAACATCTTTTTTAGATTATTTCTAATTTCAATAAATTTAAAATGGAGTGGGCAAGGAGATTTGTCATCACATTGTTTCAAACCTAATCCGCAACCTGTATAAATTTTATCTCCATCTAAAATTTGCACTATTTCACTGAGTGTAATTTCTTTTAAGCGATATTCTTCAATCATAAAACCACCATATGGACCTTTTATCGAAGTCACGATGTTGTTTCTCGTAAGTATTTGTAAAATTTTAGCAGTGAATGCTTCAGGAGAATTTATAGCACTTGCAATAGTTTTCAATCCAACTTTCGTTTGTAAAGTAGATTGTTCTGCTATAAAAATAACAGCGCGTAAACCATATTCGCAAGATTTTGAAAACATATTCATGATATTTTATGTTGCAAAGATATAAGTATTTTTTATAAAAGATAAAATTATCCGTTATAAAATTTAGAATTTAATTTTCTAAGAGTAATAAGTCTAGAATTTATATTTCTAAAGTATTCTCAAAACTTAGCTTAAATGTTGTCAAACCATTTTCAGAAGTGAAGAAAATATTTCCATCATGCGCTTCTACAATACTTTTTGTAAGTGTTAAGCCAATTCCAGAACCATCTTTTCGAGTGGTAAAGTACGGGATAAAGATATTTTTCTGAATCTTTTTAGAAATTCCTATTCCATTATCTGCAATTGTTAAATGAATACGATTTTGATTTGTTGTCAAATTGATGGTTATTGCAGGTTGTTCAATACTTTTTAACGCATACATGCAATTGGAAATCAGGTTAATAATTACCTGTTCGAGTTGTTGCTTGTCAGCAAGAATTAAAACGTTTTCTTCTCGTTGAAAATGTAAACTGATATTATTTTCTTTGAATTCTTGTGAAAATAAATCTAATGTATGCTTGATGGTTTCTGTAAAATTTATCTCTTTACGATCGGGCAACGGCAATTCTGATAATTGACGATAGGTATTCACAAAATTGTTTAAGTGTAATGAACGCTTTTTGATGATTTGTAAACCTTGTGATAATTCTTCCATAGTATCTTCGTCGGGCTCATCTTGCAAGAGTGAATCTAAGTTTTCTGCCAAACTTGTAATTGGTGTAATTGTATTGATAATTTCATGAGACATTACTGTCATCAATTTATACCACGATTCTTTTTCTTTCTTATCAATCAATTGTTGAATAGTTTCCATCGTCACAATCAAATATTCAAATTCATTGGTGTGCGTTACAGAAGCTTTTAAGAAAAATGATTCCACTTGATCGTTTACAGTTAATGAAATTGTATGTTTAACACGTTTCCACTTTTTAGTATCAATAATTGTTACCAAAGGCGTAATTTTCTCTTTTAGTAATGCCCATTTATAAAATTTCGGAATCTTAAAAAAGTCTACAAAAGCCTTATTTAACTGAAAAACTTCAATATGTTCATCATTATCTTTTCTTAGAATCAATACACCAATACTTAAACTTTCAATAATATTAGTAAAGATCAATTGTTCAGAGCTATGTTGCTGACTTTTGATGCGATATTTCTTTTGAAGTGCAGCCGTTTTTGCGTGTAAACTATTGGAGCGCTTCTCAACCGAAATCATATTAGAAAAATCGTCATGTAACAAACAATCTATCGTTTTTTCTACATTAACAAAGAGTTTTTTCAAATAATCAAAACATAAAAATGCTTGAAATATTAATAACAAACTAAAACCAAAACCATTGATAATATATCCGTATTGGAAAAAATAAAAGATTAAAATCGAGTTGATCGAAATCAAAAAAATACGAATGCAGAGTTGAATGTATACTTTTTTTCCCATTTACAATTGGTGTTTTTCTAAACGTCTGTACAAAGCAGCTCGCGTTAAACCTAAATCTTTTGCAGCTTTGGAGATATTTCCATGATGTTTGTCCATCGCTTGTTGAATCAACATTTTTTCAGTTTCCTCTAAGTTAAGTGTTGTTGCTGTATTTGTAGTTACTTTTCTAGCAGAAAAATGTAAATCTTCAGGTTCAATACTTGTATTATCTGTAATAATAACGGCGCGTTCAATAATGTGTTCTAATTCGCGAATATTTCCTGGCCAGTTGTAATTTTTTAACGCAGTTAATGCAGCGCCTGATATAGATGTAAGCTGTTTGCGATAACGCTGATTTAGTTTTTTAAGAAAATGAATTGCTAATACTTCTATATCTTCTACACGATCGCGTAAAGGAGGCAATTGCAATTCTATGGTGTTAATTCTGAATAATAAATCTTGTCGGAAGGTTTGCTCGTTCACCATTTCATGAATTGGCGCATTGGTTGCACAAATAATTCTGGCATCAATTGGACGTTCATTTCCTTCACCCAAACGCGTTACTTTTCTATTTTGAATAACTGTTAACAATTTTGATTGTAAGTGTAATGGCAAATTTCCTATTTCATCTAAAAAAATGGTTCCTCCAGCAGCCAATTCAAAACGTCCTAAGGTATCTTTTTGTGCATCTGTAAACGCTCCTTTTGCATATCCGAACAATTCACTTTCGAATAAGTTTTCATTCAACGCACCTAAATCAACATGAATAAAAGGATGATTTTTACGATTGGATTGCAAATGAATTTCCTTTGCAAATACATACTTTCCAGTTCCATTTTCACCTAAAATCAACACATTTGCATCTGTTGGCGCTACTTTTTGAACCAAACCAATTGCTTTTTTCATGGCAACAGAGTTCCCAATAATATGTTCAGTTTGTTGATGGAAATCTTTATCAAGTCGTTCCTGAACTGTTTCAAGTTGTGTAGTTTTTCGTTTCGATCGAGCTAACTCTACACCAGCATTTACAATACCGTATAACTTTTCAGTATTCCAAGGTTTTAGAATAAAATCGGTTGCACCTTTTTTAATAGCTTCTACTGCTAAATGTACATTTCCAAAAGCTGTCATGAGAATTACCGTAGTTTCTGGGCTAACCTTTTTTATATATTGTAGCCAATACAAACCTTCTTTTCCATCTTCAAATCCAATACGATAATTCATATCAAGTAAAACTACATCAAAGGTTTTTTCGGTAAGATGGTTTCCAATCTTTTTAGGATTATTAGTCGTAACGATTTCTGTAAAATATTTCTTTAAACTGATACGTGCAGAAAATAAAATATCGTCGTCGTCGTCCACAATTAATATAGAAGCTTCTTTTTTTCTCATAGTACATAGTTAGTAAGATGTTTGATAATGAACAAAAAAATGTTCGAAAATGAACACCTTCAAAATTCGGTTATTTTCTAAATAATTGTTAATCAGCGAATTGAGTATTTATTAATTCATGGCACAACAATGGCACTCTACTAAACAGATAAAATAATTTGAACAATGGACAAGCAAATTCAACCAAAAAACAAAAAAACAAAGCGCATGCTACTATGGGGAATTCCAGCCGTGCTTTTAGTGAGTGTGATTTTAATGAATGCAACACGCAAGAAGCAAGTAAACTTAGACAAAGAAACCGTATCAATTAGAGAGGTTGTTAAAGGCGATTTTGAAGATGTATTATTATTTAATAGTACTGTAGAACCAAAAAAATCGGTGTTAATTAATGTGATTCAAGGTGGATCTGTTTCAGAAGTTTTTGTTGAGAGTGGACAAACAGTAACTAAGGGAACACCTTTATTACGAGTTTACAATCCGAATGCAGAATTAAACTATTTAACACAAGAAACAGCAATTGTAGAACAAATTAATAATTTGAGAAATATTCGTGTTAGTATTAAAAACCAACAATTAAATTTAGATGAGCAATTACTAAGTATTGACAATGCTTACAAAAATGCAGAACGTAAATATGCTGTAGATGCACGCTTGTTTAAAAAAGAAGTGATTGCTAAAAATGATTACGAAAACTCTGAACAAGAATATAAATTTCAGAAAGAACGTAATGAAGTAATTAAATCTAAAGTTTCTAACGAAAAAAATGATAGAAATATACAACTGGCTCGCATCAATGCTTCTGTGCAAAAGATGGAAGAAAGCTTAGAATTACTTCGAAAAAACAAAGAAAATTTTATTGTAAAAGCACCTGTCGATGGTTTATTATCATCATTCAACTTAACCTTAGGACAGAACTACAATCAGGGTGATAATGTAGGGAAAATTGACGTGTTAGATGGTTATAAATTAACAGCAAAAGTGGATGAGTATTATATTTCAAAACTACGTGAAGATATCAGAGGAACGGTAACTATTAATGAACAAAAAGTGCCAATTCGTTTATCAAAAATAGATCCTGAAATTCTAAAAGGAGGTTTTCATGTAGAATTACAATTTGAGAATGATTCACTTTCATCAGCTATACGAGGAGGAATGTCATTAAAAAGTAAAATGTTTTTATCAAACAATAGCAAAGCTTTATTATTACCAAAAGGATTGTTTTATCAAAGTACCAATGGGAAATGGGTTTTTGTCTTAAACTCAGATAATAAAGCGGTAAAACGAGAAGTAAAGATCGGACGCGAAAACCCTTTTTATTATGAAGTATTGGAAGGTTTACAAGAAGGTGATCGCGTAATTACATCAAGTTATGACGATTTTGAAGAAATGGAAGAAATTAACTTAAACTAAATTATCATGATTGTATTTGTATTCATACTCATAGAAAAGCTTGTCACATTAGTGTAATTAAGGTTTAAGAATTTTATTCAAATTAATAAATAACACATTCAACAGTAAAAAAAAATCATCAATCATACTTCGGCTCCGCTCAATATAAATAAAACATCAATCAAATAGAAACACATCATATTGGGCGTAGTCGAAATAAAAAAATAAAAAAACATGATCACATTAACAGATTTAACGAAAGTTTACAGAACAGAAGAAGTAGAAACAACAGCAATTAACAAATTAAATTTGACCGTAAAAGAAGGTGAGTTTGTGTCTATTATGGGAACATCAGGTTGTGGAAAATCTACCTTATTAAACATCATCGGATTATTAGATGCGCCAAATGAAGGAAGCTATTCTTTTGATGGAACTGAAGTGGCAAAATTTACAGAAAAACAACGCGCTTCTTTGCGTAAAGCTAATATTGGATTTGTATTTCAGAACTTCAACCTTATTGATGAACTTTCAGTATATGAAAACATTGAGTTGCCATTAATTTACAACAATGTAAAATCGAGCGAACGCAAGCAACGTGTTACCGAAATTATGGAACGTGTTGGAATTGCACACAGAGCAAAACATTTTCCATTACAACTTTCTGGAGGACAACAACAACGTGTTGCAGTGGCAAGAGCTTTGGTAACAAATCCGAAACTAATTTTAGCCGATGAGCCAACAGGAAATTTAGATAGTAAAAATGGTAATGAAGTAATGGAATTATTAACAGAATTACATGCTTCAGGCGCTACAATTATCATGGTAACGCATTCGTCATACGATGCACAATTTTCTAGCAGAATTGTCATGATGAAAGATGGCGAAGTTATTTCTGAGAAAACAAACACACGCGACATTGACGTATTAGTAGAGTAACAAAAGTCTAAACATTCATCAATCAAAAAACGAACTTATGTTACAAACTTGGATAAAATTATTTTTTAGAAATAGTAAAAAGAATTGGCTCAATTTGGCAGTCAATATTTCAGGATTAACACTCGGATTTGCAGGCTTACTCATAGTATTATTATATTTCAATGATGAGTTGAGTTACAACGATTGGAATCCTAATAAAGAAGACATTTATAGAGTCTCAAACGAATCAAGAGAAAACGGAATATGGTTTTCAAGCACTTCTGCAGAAGCTATTCTTTTTAAAAGCGATATTCCTGAAGTAGAAGAAACGATTTTAGTATCTCCTTTCTACAGAAGTCGTGTGTTAATTGACGGAGGAACAAAGGTGTATACAGATAAAACGACATTGACAGAACCTAATTTCTTCGACTTTTTTCCTTTTACAATTATAGAAGGAAGCACTACAAAATTTGCGGAAAACAGAAAGCATATTGCACTTTCAAAAACATTGGCTTCAAAATTATATGGAAAGAAAAGTTCAATAGGTAAAATGATCAAAATTGATGGTAATGATCACATTATTACTTGTGTGTATGAAGTGCCAGGAAATTCGCATTACGAGTCAGAACTGTTATTACAGTTTAGCAAGCCATTTGAACTGCATTGGGGAAATTTTCAAAATGAACTCTTCTGTAGACTGACAAAAGATTCTAATACTGATGAAGTACGTGAAAAAATGAACAATGTCATCATTGAAAGAAATGTAAAACCGCAATTGGCAACAAACAATATGACATTAGAAGAAGTGAAAGAAAAGTATGGTGTTATGACAGTATTGTTGGAGCAACTCAGCACCATACGTTTGCATCACAAAGCTAATAATGCAGGTCCTGGCGGAAAAGGAAACTATCAATTATTATTGGTATTGTTGGGATTATCAATTTTACTAATTGTGATTTCCTGTGTAAACTTTATCAATCTATCAACAGCTTCTGCAAGTCAACGAGCTAAAGAAGTTGGAGTAAAGAAAACACTTGGTTTATCTAAAAAACAACTCATTTTTCAATATGTATTTGAAATTTTATTTCAAGGGTTATTGGCATTATTATTAGGATTAATTTTAGTTGAATTCCTGTTGCCATACTTCAATCAATTTATGGATAAAAACATCACCTTATTGAATGGCGAAGTTTTATTAAAGTTGATAGGAATTGCTATTATCACTTCAATTCTTATAGGAAGTGTGCCAGCTTTGTATTTGGCTAACTTTAAGACAATTGAGGTTTTAAAAGGAAACTTTTCAAGAAGTAAAAAAGGAATCATTGCCCGAAACATTATGTTAGGATTACAATTCTTAATCTCTGGATTTTTCCTGATAGGTGTGTTGGTAATTTACAATCAAATGGCATTTATGATTCATAAAGATCTAGGCTTCAAAAAAGAACAAACATTAGTTGTAGATGTATACAATTTAGGAGATGAATTTAAGAAATATACTTTGGTAAAAAATGTGATGTCTAAACATGAAAACATTACAGGAGTTTCAACTAGTATGTTTGTGCCTGGCGATGGAAATGTAAACGGAACCAATCTTGAATACCGAGAGAAAGATATTGGTTTCAATGCAGGATCAAATACTGTCGATCATAACTATGTAGAATTTGCACAGCTCAATTTACTAAAAGGAAGAACTTTTTCAGAAGAAATTGCATCTGATACAATTACAAGTATCATCTTAAACGAAACTGCAGCAAAACGCTTAGGAATTTACAATGATCCAATTGGTAAAAAAGTGAATATAGGTTGGCAGCGACAAGGCGATGAACGCAAGCTAGAAGTTGTAGGAATGGTACAAGATTATCACTTTGATGGTTTTGATGTAAAGATAGATCCTATGTTTTTAATTCATTGGAAAACATTCCCAAGAACAAAAGATTGGATCAATGCTATACAGTTTAAAATAAAATCAGATAATATATCACAAACTATTGCTGATATAGAAGAGTTTTGGAAAGAAAACATAGATGACAAATATCCGTTTAACTATGAATTTTTAGATGCGCATTTTGCACAAACCTATGAAAAGTATGAAAAGCAACAAACGATGTTTTTAATTCTATCTACTATTGTTATCATCATTTCATTACTTGGTTTATTTGCGTTAGCAACCTTAACTATTCAACAACGATTGAAAGAAGTAGCTATTAGAAAAACATTGGGAGCTTCTGTAAAAGAAATCATTTTCCAATTGGTAAAAAGCTTCTTAAAAATAACCTTGATAGCTTTAGTAGTCTTATTACCAGTATCATATTACTTAATGCAAAACTGGCTCGATAATTTTGTGTATCGTATCGATATGCCCATTTGGCCATACATCATTACACCAATTGTATTGTTACTATTAGTATTTACGGTAGTAGGAGTAAAGGCGTTAAACGCGACAAAAATAGATTTAATCAAATACTTAAAATTCGAATAAGCTATGTTCAAAACTTGGTTAAAATTATTTTATAGAAATAACAAAAAAAATTGGCTCAATTTGGTAGTCAATATATCAGGATTAACTCTTGGTTTTGCAGGTTTATTGGTTGTGTTGTTATATTTCAATGACGAATTGAGCTATAATAGATCAAACCCAAATAAGAATGAAATATTTAGGGTAATTCATAAAATGTCTGATGGAGAAATTTGGGCAAGTAGTACAAATATAGAAGGTGTTAAATACAAAGAAGATATTCCAGAAATTGAAGACTATTATTTAAGTAATGGCTGGTATGATAATTCATTAATAAAAGTTGATGACAAAGAATTGTATACCAGAAAAATATTGGAAGGTACTTCAAACTTCTTTGATTTTTTCCCTTTTAAAATAGTAGAAGGAAATACAGCTACCTTTAAACAGACAAGAAACAACATTGCACTTTCTCAAAAGCAAGCTAAAATACTTTTTGGAAATGAATCTGCCATTGGGAAATCTATCAACTTTGTAAATAGAGAATTTACTGTTACAACAGTATATAAAATTGAAGGAAAGCATTTCTTTATGCCTTCAATGGTAATACAATATGAAAAGCAAATTACTAATGCGCGTTGGGGGAATTTTTCAAAAGCATTATTTATAAAAACAGTTGAAAATCCAGTGCTAAACGATTTAGAGGAAAAAGCTTTAGCAGTTTGGTATCAAAATGAAGTATTACCATCAGCAAAAAAACAAGGAATCACTCCAGAAGAGTTTATGGAAAAATATGGTACAACTCCTGTTTTTGAACCTATAGAAGACATTCGTTTAAAGACTATTGCTGATGATACAGGACCAGAAGGTAGTGGAAATTATCAGTTGATTCTTATAATGCTTTCGTTATCAATTTTGTTAATTATAATTTCTTGTGTGAACTTTATCAATTTATCAATTGCATCAGCAACACAAAGAGCTAAAGAAGTAGGTGTAAAGAAAACATTTGGTTTATCTAAAATTACTTTGATAAAACAATATGCGTTAGAAATAGTACTTCAAGGTTTTATAGCTTTTATGTTATCATTATTGTTAGTAGAACTCATTTTACCATACTTTAATGAATTTATGAATAAAGACATCTCAATCTTAGAGATCAATTTATTATTAGAAATCGCAATACTTGCTATTGTAATTTCAATATTTATAGGAGCTATTCCAGCATTATACTTAGCAAAATTTAAATCTGTAGAGGTATTAAAAGGAAATATTTCAAGAAGTAAAAAAGGTGTTTTTGCAAGAAATATGATGTTGGGAATTCAATTTCTAATTTCAGGTTTTTTCCTTACAGGTTCAATCATTATCAATAGACAAGTTGTATATATGATGGAAAAAGATCTTGGTTTTAAAGGCGATCAAGTAGTGATGATTTCCATGAATAAATACAAAGATCGCTATAAAAATTATTTACTTGCTAAAAAGGAATTAGTAAAACATCCTAATATTGAGACTATTACGAGTAATTCATTTATTATTGGTGGCGGAAGCTCAAGTTCTACAAATTTTGATTACAAAGATATATCTGTACAAACAAACTCTAACTCTATAGATTACAACTATTTGGATGTGATGAAAATTGAAATTATAAAAGGTAGAGGGTTACAAGAAGAAATAGCATCTGACACCATAAAAAATATTTTAATCAATGAAACGCTTGCCAAAGCTTTGAATATATACAATAATCCTATTGGGGAAAAATTGAATGCAGGTTTTCAAGGCGATCATAACGATGGTAAAAATTTACAAGTTATCGGTATGGTAAAAGATTATCATATTACAGGTTTAGATGGTAAAATACCTCCAACAGCATTTATGCATTGGAATAGTTTTGATTGGATGAAACAAAACTTTTGGACTATTCAAATTAAAATAAAACCTGACAATATTCAAGAAACACTAGGCTTTATTGAAAATTATTGGAAAGAAAACATAGAGGAAGGATACCCTTTTAACCCTGTATTTGTTGACAAACGTTTTGCAAGAACATATAAAAAATACCAAAGGCAGCAAACCTTATTTTTTATTCTAACAAGTATTGTAATTATTATTTCCTTATTAGGATTGTTTGCTTTGGCAACTTTAACCATTCAACAGCGATTAAAAGAAGTTGCTATTCGTAAAATCCTTGGAGCTTCTGTAAAAGAAATCATTTTCCAATTGGTAAAAAGCTTCTTGAAAATAACCTTGATAGCCTTAGTAATTTTATTACCAGTATCATATTACTTAATGCAAAACTGGCTCGATAATTTTGTATATCGTATAGATATGCCTGTTTGGCCATACATTATTACACCAATAGTATTGTTACTATTAGTATTTACGGTAGTAGGAGTAAAGGCGTTAAACGCAACAAAAATAGATTTAATCAAATACTTAAAATTCGAATAATATGGTAACGACTTGGCTAAAATTATTTTTTAGAAATAGTAAAAAGAACTGGCTCAATACCATTATAAATATTAGTGGTTTAACGCTCGGTTTAGTAGGGTTGATCATTGTATTATTATACTATAACGATGAAAAAAGTTATGATCAATGGAATTCTCAGAAAGATATAGTATACAAAATTTCACATAAATGGGGAGATGGACAAGTATACGATGGTGCAACTGATCCGGAAGGAGAAGCAGTAAAGGAAATCGTTCCGGAAGTTTCTGATTATTGCAATGTAAACTCAGGGTACAATAGTCAAATATTACGTTATAAAGACAAATCTGTATATGAAACTAAAATAGGAAAAGCGAATGCAAACTTTTTTGAATTTTTCCCACACGAAATTGTAAAAGGAGATGCAAAAACAATTTTGGCAACAAAAACTGCTATTGCGCTTTCTACAGATTTAGAAAAACAATTATTTGGAGATAAAGAATCTATAGGAAAAACCATTAAATACGGAAAGCGAGAATACATCGTAACAGGTGTTTATAAACTTTCTAAGCCATCTGTATATTTGCCAAATGCTATATTACACAGACCAATTACCACAAATGATCATTGGGGCGGATATGGTGTATATACGTTTTACAAAGTCCCGAAAGGAACTGATTTAGCCTCGGTTGAAAAGAAAATTTTTGATATATATGTAGATAACTATTACAAAAATGAGGCAGCCGAACAAGGAATTACGGTAGATGATTATGTATCTATGCAAGGTTCGTATCCTATGTTGGAAAAACTAGTCGATTTGCGTTTGCATGGAAAAGGAGATGAAGGTATGATAGAAGGAAAAGGAAACTACTTATTACTTGTTATCATGTTGAGTTTATCAATTCTGATTATTGTGATTTCAAGTATTAACTTTATCAATTTATCGATAGCTTCGGCAAGTCAACGTGCTAAAGAAGTTGGTGTAAAGAAAACACTAGGAGTTTCAAAAATTGGATTGCAATTACAATTCATTTTAGAAATCGTAGTGCAAGGAATCATATCTATATTTTTAGCATTGATTATTGTAGAATTATTGTTGCCAATTTTTAATGCATTTATCAATAAAGACTTGTCATTGCAAAGTATTGAAATCATTTTGCAAGTTGGTTTGCTAGCGATTGCGATATCAATAATTATTGGATTTATAACGGCTTTATACATTTCTAATTTTAAAACAATTAGTGTCTTAAAAGGAAACTTCTCTAGAAGCGGACGTATGATTTTTGTTAGAAACCTTATGCTAGGATTGCAATTTGTAATCTCTGGATTTTTCTTCATTGGTGGTTTGGTAGTGTATGCACAAGTAGATTATATGAGTTCGAAAGACTTAGGTTTTTCAGGAGAAGAGATTTTAGTTGTAGATTTTAATAATTCACAGGTTAGCAGGAGTAAGCAATACAAGTTGATTAAAAATGTATTTAGTAACAATCCAAATATAGAAGATATTTCATCTACGTTTTTAGTACCTGGTGATGACAATGATATTTCATTAGACGTAATGCATAAAGATGTTGTTGTGGATATAAAATTTATTCCTTTAGATTTTGGTCATTTAGAAATGATCAATACTAAAATTTCCAAAGGAAGATACTTCTCTGAAGACTTTGCATCTGATACTATAAATAGTGTTATTTTTAATGAAACTGCTGTGAAACGTCTAGGGATTGCAAATGACCCTATAAATAAAGAAGTAAGAATCAATGAAAAGAAATTTAACATAGTTGGTGTAGTAAAAGATTATCATATTGAAGGACTAGATAAAGAAATTCGCCCAGCATTCTTTACATATTATACAGGCTTTGATTGGATTCGCGGTGCAATGAGTACAGTGCAATTCAAAATAAAAGAAGGAAAAAAACAAGAAACTTTAGCAGAAATTGAACGTTTTTGGACAACCGAATTAGAACCAGGTTATCCGTTTTCATTTTACTATTTAGATCAATATTATAGCAAAACACATGATATTTATAAAAAGCAACAAAAGCTATTTTTCATTCTCACATTAGTTGTAATATTTATAGCATTACTTGGTTTATTCGCGTTAGCAACTTTAACCATTCAACAGCGATTAAAAGAAGTTGCTATTCGTAAAACACTTGGTGCTTCGGTAAAGCAAATCATTATTCAATTGATTAAAAGTTTTATCAAAATCACTGGAATTGCAGTGGTAGTTTTAATTCCAATAGCATATTATTTAATGCAAAACTGGCTAAATAATTTTGCGTATAGAATTGAAATGCCGCTATGGCCATTTATCATTGCACCAATCATATTAGTACTCTTAGTTTTTATTGTTGTTGGAATCAAAGCGTTGAATGCAACCAAAGTAGATTTAATCAAGTATTTAAAGTTTGAATAATAGGTATATGATCTAAAAAAAAAATCACATTTAAAATTTTTAACCTAAAGCATATTTTAAGACTTCCTATAACATTTCTTTTTTTAAGGAATAATAGGAAGTCTTTTCATTATATCGTATAAAAAATATTCATCTAATTTAAAAATAAGTAGTTAACTATAAAAACGTAAGAAAATGCAGAATGATTTCCGAGAATCTTTTTTTATTATGTACTATCAAACTACGTAAATGTACTTGAAAGGCAAACAAGTATTTTCCTGTTTTCAATTACGCGTTTAATATTGTAAGTTTGGTAAAACTGACTAAACCCATATTATATGCCAATTTCAAAATCAGACCCTACACCAAAAACGCCTAAACAAGATGAGGTGGAACCTAAAACTCCAACGCCCAAAGTAACAACAGCAAAAAAAGAAGTACCTAAGGTTACTAGAGCAAAAACAACACTTGACAAGCCAGCCCCAAAAGGCATTCATAAAGGTGTTTCGGATGACTTAATGATTCAAATCAAAGGGGAATTGGAAAACATGCTTTCATTTGCAATGCGTAATGGTAAAGTGATTAACACGGAATTAAATCCTTTAATAGAAAGTAATAATCTAGATGATTTAATCACTGCACATAACATTTTGACTAAAAATATTGCGCCAGCTACGCCAAAGTCTATTAAGTATTTAAAAAAACTAAACGATAGAGAAAACAATGGAGCGGTATTTAGTAAGCTGCCAATTATTCGAAATTTAATTATACTCGCATTATTTTTTCTACTTCTTTTTATTGGAACTTCATTGTCAGATAAAGTAGATAAAGTATCGCTTGCCAAAGGCGTACTAGCAAATGATGGGGAATCGCTATTACTCAATTTATTATTTATATGCGCAACTTCAGGTTTAGGAGTTGTCTTTTACTTATTGAAAAGCGTAAGTGAAGGAATTCAGAAAGGAACCTTAATGCCAGAGCAATCTATTTATTATGTAGGTTTGATTGTTTTAGGAATTATGTCTGGATTAATTCTATCTGAAATTGTAGCAACATATAACAATGGAGAAAGTTTGACTGTTTTCAATAGTTGCGTATTAGCACTTGTTGGAGGATTTTCTTCGGACGCAATTTTTAGTGTACTACAAGGAATCATAAATAAAATAAAAGCGGTCTTTACATCAGATAACGAATAAAAAATAAATAAAATATTATGAAACTAATTATAAAAAGTATCTTGACGCTCGGAATTTTTATAGGAATTGTTTCCTGTGCTTCCATTCCTGCTTCTACAGCAACGCTTTCGCAAGAAGTTATTACGGAAGCAAATGAAATGCATCAACTTAATATTGCACTGATCAATAAATTATTTGATGAACGAAAAGACAAAGTGGATGATTTTATTAATAATCAATACATTCCAGCATTTACCAAAAATTTTCAGGCAAAAATTCCAGCAGGAACAGATGTCAGTGCCGAATTGCCAAACATTTTAAAAAGTGTAATGCCTGTAATTAATAAAAAACGCGATTCGTTTCACAATGTGTTAGATGCACAACGACAAAATATGATTACCTCATTAAATTCTACATATGCTGACTACCAACAAGCAAGTGCGGCGTTACAAAATTTAATTAGTTCAGCTGTAAAACTTAAACAATCAGAATCAAATACCTTAGCACAAATACAAAAGTTAACGGGAACAAATATTAATGTAGGAAAAATTCAAAACCATTTGGATAGCTTATTAATAAAAACAGGAAATGGTTTTGATAAATTATTAAAAGCAGAATCAGCGATCAACGGAAACTAACTAAAACTAAAACTTATGAGCAATATAGATTGGGATAGTATAGCAAACGATGCAGCTTCACAAACAGATGCACAATTTCATACAACCATAGCAAGCTTAACACGTATGAGCATTACAGAGATTGACACTTTTATAAAAGAAAGTAAAATATCAAATGGGAATGCGATTAAAGTATTACAAGAAATTAATAACGCTACTGCTTCAAACAACGCAAAAGCAGACGCCATAGCAAATATTGATAATGGTGTCAATTTCTTAGTAAGTTTGGCAAATAGAATTGTATAAGACGATAAAAAAGTAAAAATAATAGAAGCAATACCTGTAAAATTAGGTGTTGCTTTTTTTCATTTAAAAAGATATCAAACAGTTAGCTAACATTTGTTAATAAATTTTATGTAAGGAATTCAGATAAAAAGCTACTTTTGTTAAAAAGCGTTTAATAATTAGAAAAAAGAATATGTCAGATACTCAACAAGCATTAGATTGCTTAATCATAGGAAGTGGACCTGCAGGATATACTGCAGCTATTTATGCTGCAAGAGCAGATATGAATCCTGTAATGTACACAGGAATGGAGCCAGGAGGACAATTAACAACTACAACAGAAGTTGATAACTTCCCTGGATATCCGCAAGGAACTGACGGAACTGCCATGATGGAAGATTTGAAAAATCAAGCAACTCGTTTTGGTACAGACGTACGTTTTGGATATGCAACACGTGTAGATTTTTCAAAAGAAGTTGGTGGAATTCACAAGGTTTATGTTGATGATGGAAATGGAGAACAAGAATTCTTAGCTAAAACGGTAATTATCTCAACTGGAGCTTCTGCAAAATATTTAGGATTAGAAAGTGAAGAACGTTTAAAAGGTGGTGGTGTTTCTGCATGTGCTACTTGTGACGGTTTCTTCTATAAAGGACAAGATGTAATTGTTGTTGGAGGTGGAGATACAGCTGCTGAAGAAGCAACGTACTTAGCAAAACTTTGTAAAAAAGTAACGATGTTAGTTCGTAAAGATGAAATGAGAGCTAGTAAAGCAATGCAACATCGTGTAAACAATACAGAAAACTTAGACGTATTATACAATACTGAATTGGATGAAGTATTAGGTAGTATGGTTGTTGAAGGTGTAAGAGTTGTAAATAACCAAACACAAAAGAAACATGAAATTGCTGTAACGGGAGTTTTCATTGCCATTGGTCATAAACCAAATACAGACATGTTTAAAAATGTGTTAGATATGGATGAAACGGGATACTTAATTACAGGAGCAAAATCTACAAAGACAAACATCCCAGGCGTATTTGCAGCAGGAGATGTACAAGATAAAGAATACAGACAAGCAATTACTGCTGCTGGTTCAGGTTGTATGGCTGCTTTAGATGCAGAACGTTACTTAGCGTCTGTAGAAGATATGGTAGAAGCCTAAATACAAAATAACATACAATTGAAAAATGCGCTACATTAGATGTAAGCGCATTTTTTTGGTTTTAGGTGTAAGACTCGCTTTTCTTCTGAAATTCCTTCTTAGCGAAATCTTAGGCTTTGTAGTTTTTAAGTGTTGGTTTGGTGTTGGTATTATGTTTTTAGATAAACTTATTATTGCATTAATTCATAGCTAGTTCATTATTTCTTATAAACTCCTCCAGAAACAGACTTGTTTTTCGAAACAGATTCTGGATTCCCATAATAATGAATATCGCCGCCACTAGAACTTTTAGCGTCTAATTTTTCAGAAGTATTCACCGTAACATCAGCGCCACTACTAGCAGAAGCGTTACATGTTTTTACTTCTAAATCTTTAGCATGAATATCACTTCCGCTACTTGCATCAGCGCGTAACGAATTTGCTGTTCCAGATATTTTAATATCTGCTCCACTAGAAGTTGAACAAAAAACAGATTCGGCTTTTACTTCAATTTTAATATCAGCGCCACTATTACTCTTTACCTCTAAATCTTCAGCAACTAATACATCTGTAGAATATACATCTGCGCCACTTGTACTTACAATTTTGTCTATCTCAGGTAAGCTAACATATATTTTTTTAGACTTAGCACGACCAATATTTTCTTTAGTATGAATGGTAAGTACACCATTATTAATATCAGTAGCAATTAATGAAATAATGTTTTCGTCAGCTTCCACTTCAATAGATTGTGTGTTGCTTTGTGTAATATAAACGTCTAACCCTTCAGAGGCTTTCACTTTCGTAAATGTTTCGTCGGCGTCTCTTTCTTCAGAAACGACATTTCCGTTTCCAGTTTTTCCAGTGTTAAAATTCATATCAAAGTGACATGAACTTACTAATAAGCCTATAATGGCAATGGTGATGAATCGTGCGATGGTGATCATAATTTAGTTTTTTTATTGTTTTATGAATTGATGATTATTGATGGTATTTTCAAACAATCCAACTACCAAAACTGTGATGAGTAGTTTTAATAGTGCATATATGGATTGTTAAATGTTCATTTTTGATTGATGATTTGCTTCAACGGCTACATGTAATGTGTTTTACACTGAGCTACGTAGAAGTGCATTTAATTTTTATTCAGTGAATCTGCCTGAATACTATCCTTAGCTACTTTTTCTTTTTTATTACTAAGTTTAATGTCTACATTATTTGTATTAATAATAACCTTGCTTTTTTTGTCTTCTTTCTTTCCTTTATTCTTTAGTTTGTCAATACTTTTTGGACAGTCTAAACAAATCAAATCGTCGTCAATTACTTTTAAGTAATGCTTCTCTTGTCCTTGATCTAATATATCTCCGTATCTTGAATAGTTTTTATGGTATGAACGTGTGTTTTTATCCGCATATAAAATAACTCCTTTTGGTAAATACACTGTAATTTCAACTTCTTGTTGGTTATGTCTGTCGTTTGTGTCAAACAAGAAGTAACCATTCAATTTTAATGTATTATCTTCAAACACATAGCTGTAATCAATATTACGAGCGCGTTCTTTAGCGCTATCATAAGATACTCCACCAGCTTCTTTTTTAATCTTAATTCGTGCATTTTCGCTTTCAGATTGCTTTACAATTAATCGTATTGCTGATGAATATAAAATGATATCATCATTCTGATCGTATACTTTTTCATAATCATTAAAATCTCTGTACAATCGTACATCATAAAAATCATTACCTACCATTTTAATGTTTAAGGTATCATTAGCCTTAATAGGTAATTCAGTTCTAGTATTTACAGAAGCATCAATATGTCTGTGCATAGCTGCATTAGATCCAATCACAGTTGCTGCAATAATAGCTCCGAGCCATGCAATAACTAGTGCAATTTTTGTTGGTGTACCGATAGATTTAGAATTCTTTACTAAAATGCGGATTCCTAAAATAAATAATGCAAATGCTGGAATTCCTAAAATTAGTAAGAGTAACAATCCAAAAGTCCATCTTGGCACTTCGCTAATCATACCTAAATCTTGGTAGTATAGCCATCCGTCACCTATATTTAAATTATTGAAATCAAAGAAACTAACACTAATTGCAGAGAAAATAATTCCAATTAACAATGATGCAGCAGTAACGATAAAAATAACGCCAAACAATTTTGCAAATCCTTTTAAAACGACTACTAAAATATCGCCTAAAGAATCAAAGAAGGAACTAGCTCCACTTTTGGCTTTTTGACCAACTTGTTGGAAGTCTACATCGCTTATTCGTTCTTGAACATCATCAAACCCTTCTTTTATTTTTTTTTCTATATTGGTGATGTTCGCCGGCTTTCCCGCCATTGCAAGCTTTTCAGAAGTTGTATTTGCTTTAGGAATGATAAACCATAAAATGATATATACTAAAATTGGTGATCCAACTCCTGCTAATACTATAATAATAGCAATTAAACGAATCCATAGAGCATCAAAACCAAAGTACTGTGCTAAACCGGCACAAACTCCTCCTAAAAACTTATTATCATAATCTCTATACAATTTTCTGTAAGTAGTACTTTGACGATATCCTCCAGCTGGTGGATGATCTTCAAAAATTTCATCGTCTACCAAGTAATCTTCAGGCTGTCCCATAATTTCAATTACTTCTTCAACTTCCTTCATACCAATAACTTGGCGTTCACTTTTAATGCGTTCTGAAAAAAGTTCGGCAACTCTCGCTTCAATATCAGAGATAATTTCATCTCTTCCTTGTGAATCGGTAAAGGAGCGTTTAATAGCGTTTAAATATCGCTGTAGGCTGTTATATGCGTCTTCATCAATATGAAAAAACATATTTGCTAAATTTATATTGATTGTCTTATTCATTAGTTGTATTTTTTTGGCGTGTTACGAGTGATACGGCATTTTGTAAATTGTCCCAAGTGGTGTTCAGTTCTTTAAGAAATAATTGTCCTGTTTCTGTGAGTCCATAATATTTTCTTGGCGGCCCAGAAGTTGATTCTTCCCAGCGGTAACTTAATAAACCAGCATTTTTTAACCTTGTCAGTAATGGATAAATTGTTCCTTCTACGACAAGCATTTTTGCGTCTTTCAACGTGCCAAGTATTTCGGCTACATATGCATCTTTATCTCGTAAGATGGATAAAATGCAATACTCTAACACACCTTTACGCATTTGTGCTTTTGTGTTTTCTATCTTCATGTTTTCATGTGTCTTTTAATGATACTGTTCGTTTTTTCATTTCGACTATGCTCAATGTGACGTGTCATAGTTTTTTTGATTGATGTTTAATGGTTCGTTTTACATTGAGCGGTCGAAGTGTTGATTGATGATTGATTGATGATTGATGATGTTACACTTAACTAAGCTTGCGTAATGATTGATGATTTTACACTGAGCTAAGTTAAAGTGTGATTGATGATATTTTTATTTTATGAATCTAAATGTAAATGGATACAAATAGCGTTCTCCTTCATTTGCTTTCATCGCTGCAATAATAGTATATGCAATATTTACAGCAAATAATAACAAATGACCTAAGCAAGCTAAAATTCCAATAAAAGAAGCGTGATGTAAATGAAACCCATCGCTCAAATTGATTGAGATATTGTTAAACTGAAAAGCATCCCATAAATTAAAATGATGTAATCCAAAAATAATGCTTATTGGAAAAAGAAGGATAGCACCTGCAATTCTATAACATAATAAGCTCAATTGGAAATTTATAACTTCTTTTCCATGATGATCTATAAAACTTGATTCCTTTTTATAAATAGACCAAAATATGATCGGAACTATAAAATTTCCTAAAGGAAAAAAGTACTTACTAAAAGCGGCTACATGTAAAACTGTAGCGACATTTCTTTGATGTTTTGTGATTGCAGAGTCCATTACCTATTATTTTCTTATACAAATATATGGCTAAAAAAAGGTATTATGCAAAACATAGTACTAAAATTTAACATAATTTAACATTTAAAAATCGACATGTAGTGATGTTTAATGCTTTTGTGTGTTGATTATCAGTATTTTGCGGTTTGTTTTTAAGTTTTGGTAAATATTTTTAAAAAATAAACTAAAAATTAACTTTTCTTAAAAATCATTCAAATTTTCGTATTTTGCCAATATGAATTTAATGAAAATGATACAAAATGGCTAAAAAACTAACACCATCTAACATAAATAAATTTTTACTTTTCAAACTTCCTTCAGCATATTTTTCTGGAGTACGTTTAAAAGCAATTTCAGTACAAGAAGCAACAGTTACGGTAAAACATCGCTGGATCAATCAAAATCCTTTTAAATCATTATACTGGGCAACGCAAGGAATGGCTTCCGAATTGGCCACAGGTGTACTGGTAATACAGGGAATTGAAAATTCTGGCAAAAAAATATCAATGCTAGTACAATCGCAAAATGGACACTTTACCAAAAAAGCAACAGGACGAATTAACTTTATATGTAAAGATGGTGACAAAGTAAAAACTGCAATTGATGCGGCAATTGCTACAGGAGAAGGGCAAAGTCTTACCTTACATGCAGAAGGATTTAATGAAGCAGGCGAGAGCGTTTCTAAATTCTCATATGAATGGGCATTAAAACTCAGAAAGAAAAAAGTGTAACAAAAGTACTTTTTTTACATCTAATAAAAATCAATCAACACTTCGACTTAGTTCAGTGTAAAAAAACGAAATAAAATGACATCACACGAAATTGATTATGAAATCTACGGAGCAGAAATGCAATATGTAGAAATAGAACTCGATCCACAAGAAGCAGTTGTTGCCGAAGCAGGAAGCTTTATGATGATGGATGACGGAATTAGTATGAATACTATTTTTGGAGATGGATCAAATCAAGAAAAAGGAATACTAGGAAAACTATTCTCAGCAGGAAAACGAATCCTAACAGGAGAAAGCTTATTTATGACTTCGTTTTTAAATAATAGTAGCTTTGGCGTTCGAAAAGTAAGCTTTGCTTCTCCTTATCCAGGAAAAATTATTCCAATTGATTTAACAAATTATAGAGGGAAGTTCATTTGTCAAAAAGATGCTTTCCTTTGTGCAGCAAAAGGTGTAACTGTTGGAATTGAATTCTCAAAAAAACTAGGTCGTGGACTTTTCGGAGGTGAAGGTTTCATAATGCAAAAGCTAGAAGGAGACGGAATGGCATTTGTTAATGCTGGAGGAACCATGGCTCGAAAAGAATTGGCACCAGGAGAAACCATCCGTGTAGATACAGGTTGTATTGTAGGATTTACACAAGATGTAGATTATGATATAGAATTTATAGGCGGCATCAAAAATACCATATTTGGAGGTGAAGGTTTATTTTTTGCAACCTTAAAAGGTCCTGGAATCGTATACATACAATCGTTGCCATTTAGCCGTTTGGCAGGAAGAATTCTATCCTCTATTCCAAGAGGAGGAAACAGTAAAGGTGAAGGAAGTATTTTAGGAAGTATCGGAGATTTATTTGACGGAGATAATAACTTCTAGAAAGAATAAATCATAAAAAGTAAGCGTTGATTATCGAACTACGATTTGTAACTTGATAATCAACGCTTTTTTTATAGTAAGTTTGAAGAGAATATGTCCTAATTTATAAATTACGAGATTAATATGAGTTAGAAAATGTATTATTAAATTAAATTTGATAAAAACCCACAAACAAACTATTTTAATAATCAACCTACATTCATGAAAAAAAGTTACCTGCTATTTTCATTTCTATTCTGTATACAATGGAGTCAAGGACAAGTTGTAAATATTCCAGATACACATTTTAAAAATTATCTACTAAATACGATCGTCGTTGATACAAATGATGATTATTTTGCAGACAGTTCTATCGATATTAATAATGATGGAGAAATTCAAGAATCAGAAGCACTTTTGATATCAGGTATAAACTTGAATTATTTGCCTGTAGAATCCTTAGAAGGAATTCAATATTTTACAAACTTGGAAGCATTAAGTTGTCGTGAACATCGAATTTCTACACTAGACTTATCACAAAATATAAATTTGGTAAATGTAACTATATACGGTAATACTCCAAATTTAACGCATATTGATGTTTCTGGATGTGTAAATCTTGAAAGATTAAATTTGAATGCTAATTATTCTTTAGAGAATTTAGATGTAACACAAAATATAAACTTAAAAGAATTAGAATTTTCTAGCTGTGATATAACTGAAATAGATGTAACACAGAATCTAGATTTAGAATTTTTAGATTGTTCACGTACATATATTACAAGTTTGGATGTAAGCCAAAATCCTAACCTTACTGAGTTGAACTGTTCGTTCTTAAATCTACAAGAGTTAGATGTAACGCAGAATATAAACCTCATTGATCTTGACTTTTATAGCAACGCTATCAGTACAATAGATTTAACTCAAAATACAGAACTTAAAAAATTGAGAATAGGTAGTAATGATCTTAGTATTGTAGATTTATCTCAAAATGTAAATTTAGTAAACTTGGATTGTTCAGGAAGCTCATTTACTGATATAAATCTTAGTAACAATATAAATTTAACAAGTCTTACAATAAGTAATAGTCAATTGCCAACAATTGATATTAGTAATAATGTGAATTTAAAAGTTTTTACAAGTTATGATAGTGAATTCACAAGTTTGGATGTATCACAAAATGTCAATTTAGAACGTCTTACACTTTTCATGAACAACTTAACAAGTATAGATATTAGTAATAATGTGAAATTAATTGATTTGAATTGTTACGATAATATGTTGACTATGTTAGATGCAAGTAACAACCCATTACTTAAAAGAATACAATGTTCTAGCAATCAATTGGAATATATAAATGTAAAAAACGGAATAAATTCTAGCGTCTCTGAATTTAGATATTCTGGAAACCCAAATTTAGAATTTTTATGCGCAGATGAAGAAGAAATAACATTTATATCTACAAATCCTTTTTTACCAGACACTGCAGTAGTTAGTACATACTGTTCTTTTTCGCCCGGAGGTGACTTTATAACGTTGCAAGGAACTACAAAATTAGATTTAGATAGCAACGGTTGTGATCTAAATGACGCTATTTTTCCAAGTATGGAATATCATATTACACTAGATTCAGTAACAGAAACAATAATAGCTGACATTTCTGGAGATTATACTATTTATTTACCTGAGGAAGATACGTATACAATCACACCACAATTAGAAAACCCAAATTATTTTACAATATCACCAACCTCAATAACGATTGATACTGAAACAATTTCAAATCTTGCAATCCAAGATTTCTGTGTAATACCAAACGGAACACACAATGATGTTGAGGTCATTATAATTCCGCTAGAAGAAGCGCGTCCGGGTTTTGATACGACTTATCAAATTACTTATCAAAACAAAGGAAACACAACACTTTCTGGAGCTGTAGTATTGACATTTGATGATGAGTTGATGGATTTAGTTACTTCAAATCCAATATCAGATCTACAAACTGTTAATACATTTACGTGGAATTATGTAAACCTAGCTCCATTTGAATCAAGAAATGTAATCTTTACAATGAACATTCATACACCAACGGATGTTCCTGCGGTAAATGGAGGAGATGTTTTAAGTTTCGAAGTGATGGTAAATCCAACTGTAACTGATGAAACTCCGGATAACAATATAATGGCATTACAGCAAACAGTTGTCAACTCATTTGATCCAAATGATATTAGGTGTTTAGAAGGCGGAACGGTAACCACGGATTATATTGGGAAATATGTACATTATCTCATTCGTTTTGAAAATACAGGAACAGCTTCTGCTGTAAATGTGGTGGTTACTGACGAAATTGATCAGACAAAGTTTGATATTAACACGTTAATGCCAATTACATCAAGTCATGAAATGGTGATAAGCATAAAAGATCAAAACAAAGTAGAATTCATTTTTGAAAATATCAACTTGCCTTTTGATGATGCAACCAATGATGGTTATTTGGTATTTAAAGTAAAAACCTTAACTAGCTTAGAAGAAAACGATACATTTGACAATACTGCAAACATATACTTTGACTTCAACTTACCAATTACAACCAATACAGCTACGACCTTAATTGCAGATCCGTTAAGTGTTTCAGAGGAAAATCTGGAAACAGGAATTACACTTTATCCAAATCCTGCAAAAGAACAAGTACATATTACAAGTATTTCACCTATAGAAACTATTGAACTACATAGCTTAGATGGAAGACGTATTCATTCAAAAAATATACAAACAACCAGTTTTTCTAGCACGGTGGAGGTATCCTATTTACCGAAAGGAATATACCTCATGAATATTACTACAACAAAAGGTAAGGCAATTAGGAAAATCGTAAAGCAGTAAATTCGCTATATTGTTAAAGTTTTGTTTAGAAAGTATAAACAATGTTTTTTTTTATTACTTTTATGTAAATAAAAATAGCAGCCTATACAACAAAAATACGCTTTAAAATTTTAACCTAAACCCTCGTTAAATATGGCAAGAGCGATGTTTGATTACACTAAAACTATACTCAAAAAAGTAAGTTTTGAACCCTCATTATTCTGTAGAGAATTAGAAAAAGCTTTACAAAGATTGTTACCACATGAGGTAGAAGAGTTAAAAATCTGGATAAAATCTCTAGTAACAAAAAATCCAGAACTAGATCAATGTTTAATCTATTTAACACCATAAAAAAAAGCCACGTACGCGTGGCTTTTTTAGTAAAATACTATTTCTGAAAATCTATGTTATTTATGTACTGGACTTATAATTTCTACATTGTGAAATGCAATAGCTCCACGTACTACGCCCATAATTACACTTTTTAGTGCTTCAATAATTTGCATTTTCAATTCACTCTTGTGAAATATTAGACTTACTTCACGCGCAGGTCGTGGATCTACAAAATGACGTAAATATTTCTTTTCACTTTCTTTAATATCAAGAGTATGCAAATAGGGAAGTAGTGTCATTCCTAAATTTTCATTGGATAATTTTATAAGTGTTTCAAAACTTCCGCTTTCTAATTGAAAATGATCTTCTTCAATACTACGAGGAGTTTTACATAAATTAATGACACCATCTCTAAAGCAATGCCCATCTTCCAATAAAAGAATATCATCAATATCTAAATCTTGTGTTTCAATTTCTTTTTTATCAAACAAACGATGATTTTCTGTCGTATATCCAACAAACGGTTCATAATATAAGACACGTTCTTTAATATTATCTTGTCCTAATGGAGTTGCGGCAATGGCAGCGTCTAAATGCCCTTCATTTAACTTCTGTATGATAGATTCGGTAGAAAGTTCTTCTATTTTTAAATTTACTTTTGGAAATTTTTTAATAAATGTTTTCAAAAACATCGGTAATAAAGTTGGCATAATTGTCGGAATAATTCCTAACTTAAATTCACCACCAATAAACCCTTTTTGCTGATCTACAATGTCTTGCATTCTGCCAGATTCATTCACTACATTACGCGCTTGATCAACAATTTTTTTACCAATTTCCGTAAGCTGAATCGGTTTTTTACTTCTATCAAAAATTTGAATTTCTAACTCATCTTCAAGCTTTTGAATTTGCATGCTTAATGTTGGCTGTGTCACAAATGATTTTTGTGCAGCAAGTGTAAAATTTTGATGTTCAGCAACTGCTAAAACATATTGCAATTGTGTAATGGTCATAGAGTATAAATTTAAGTGATAAAAATATAAAAACTATCGATAAAATTTATAACAAATAAGGTTAAATCTTTAATAATTTTGTTTTAACAAAAAATAACAAAGGATATGACACTAAATATATTAGGACTTGACGTCCAAAAAACAGAAGAATTGGTACAAGATTTAAACGTATTATTGGCTAATTTTCAAGTATACTATCAAAACTTGCGCGGTATTCATTGGAATATCAAAGGTAAAGGTTTCTTTGAATTACACACAAAGTTTGAAGAATTATATAACGATTCACAATTGAAGGTTGATGAAATTGCAGAACGTGTATTAACACTAGGAGGAGAGCCATTTCATACATTTCAAGATTATGTTGACAATGCACAAGTTCCGGTAGGAAAACATGTTTCAAAAGATGAAAAAGCTGTTGAATTAATTGTTTCTTCTATTTCAGAATTGTTAAAATTGGAGAGAAACTTGCTAGACAAAGCTGGAGAAGCAAATGATGAAGGTACAAATGCTATGATGAGTGATTTTATAGCAGAACAAGAAAAAACCATTTGGATGATGAATGCATGGTTGAATAAATAATAATTTAGATTGATAAGGTTAAAAAAGAAAAGCGACACATTAGTGTCGCTTTTTTAATGAAAATATGATTTAAATAGTTTTATAAGGTAATCTTCATTGCAATATCTTTATCAGCAACTGTAAACTTAGATGGTCCAAATTCTGGTGGCCCGTAACTCATTGGGTTATTTGACATTCCATAGTCTTCTTTTGGCATTCCAGTTTCTTCAAAATCCATACGTCCGTTGTCATTTTCGTCATGTACACAAGTAATTGCATATTCTCCTTTTGGGACATTTGTAAAAGTAACTTTAACTTTATTTCCTTCAATAGTACTTGCAGTAGTTTGTTCAGGCTTCGCCTTCATAAATGTTTTTTCTGAATACAAAGCAAATAATACTTTTCCTTTATTCGTTCGTACTTTATCAATAGTTACGGTAATAGTAATTCCTTCTTCTTTAGAAGTATCTGTTTGTGCTGTTGCAAATAAACTTGAGAATAAAACGGCGATTAAAAGTAATTTTTTCATGATGATTGATTTTTTATTTGTTAGTGTTTGATGATTCAAAAGTCTATATAAAATTAACATTGGTATAAAAAAAGCTACTAAACCGTAGAATTTGATAGCTGAATTGTAAAAAAATGAATTTTCAGGAACCTTTTCAAAATGCAAAACGTCTCTATAGATGTAAAGTGTATTTGTTTAGTAAAATTGAGCTTACTATCTGTTCACATTGTGTCTCAATTCATAACAACATAAAATTAGCGTTTAACTTTACAGCATAAGATTATTTAAGTTAGGTTTTCATATACTACAAAACTTCAAATTACCATGACATTATAAATAGTAGTATATGAAATGAAGAAAGCGAGTTTCCACTCGCTTTTTTTATAAACACCTATGGGAATTTTGAGTAGTAGGTTGTTTTATTGTAAAACAAGCATAAATTCTTAATCAAGAAAAAAGAATCTAAAAAGGTTATAACTGATTAGAAGATCAGTTTCTAATCTTGAAAAGTTAATAGAAAGTCTAAAAAGATACATTATTGTCTATAGCATCATCCAAACCTGATCTACCAGGAAAGGAAATCGTGTACAGAATGTGTTCTACTACCATTTTACCACTTGGTGTTCAACAACATTCTGCTACTAACAACTGAAAAGCGAGTTTAGGCTCGCTTTTTTCAATCTATATAATCTTTTAATAACTTCAAATGCTTCTGATTATATTACATATACGAACTAATGAACTGCAATGTGTTAATTTACAATTTCTATTATAAGAATGATTTAATTAATACAGTAAATCAATTCCTTTTTTTATATTTTTAGGATTAATTCCTTCATTGTAATTTTTAAAAAGTGTATGATAAAAAACATAAAGATAAAAGCATCGGCAATAAAACGTTTTTTATGGTTTTATAGTATTACAGTTTTTGCTGTATTGGTGCTTATACTTTTATTAATTCTATATAGAAACGATTATGATATCGCTGATACAATTACATTTTTCAAAGACATTGTAGCTAATATACTAACGAGTCCTATATTATATATCATTGCTATTATTCCTTATTTACTTTTCTTATTGATAAAAAGCTTGATAAAAAACTACAAACAATATAAAATAATAGGCTTGTTAAAAGGGTTATTCTTTAAAATAGTAGTTCCTATTGCAATTTTATTCATAGGAAATAAAGCATTGCAAAGCTATCGTTTATCAGAAGTTGTAAACTATACTTGGGATGCGAATATAGAAAACAACCTTGCCGAAGTAAATGATTACTATACTATAGATAATAAACAACGAGGCATTCACGTATTCCATATGAATGGAAATTTAGAAGACATCGAATTACTTAAAACGAATAATTTTGAATGGATTACCATTACGCCATTTATAGGACAAAGTCACTATAACAAACCAACATTGCGGTTAATTTCTAATGAAAGCTATACTAGAAGATTAGCGTATTACAAAAAGATACAACAAGAGTGCGATAAGTTTGGGATAAAAATAATGCTAAAACCGCATATTTGGTTATCCGAAATGGAAGATGGAAAATGGCGATCTGATATTGAAATGGAAACTGAAAAAGAGTGGAATGTTTGGTTTGAAAATTATAGTCAAGTCATTTTAAAATATGCTGAACTAGCGCAAGAATTAAAGTTAGAACAATTTTGTATTGGGACAGAATTAGAGACAACGGTATATATAAAACCTAAAAAATGGAACGTTTTAATACAACAGATTAAAACAATATATACAGGAAAACTAACCTACGCAGCCAATTGGTATCATGAATATGAAAAAGTACCTTTTTGGGATCAATTAGATTATATAGGTATTCAGGCATACTTTCCATTAAGTGCATCGGGCAATCCAACGCTAGAGGAGTTAGAAAGCAATTGGAAAAAACATATAGAAGCCATTGCATTGGTTCATAAAAAGTTTAACAAACCTGTACTTTTTACAGAATTGGGTTATAAATCTATAGAAGGCACTTCTGAAAAACCATGGGAATGGAATAGTGCCAAAGGTTTATATTCAAAAATATCTCAAAAAGAACAGTTATTATGTTATCAGTCTTTTTTTAATACTATATGGAAAGAGCCTTGGTTTCATGGTATTCACATTTGGGAATGGCAAGGGCATGGCGCATCTGATGGTGCGAATACGAACTTCACTATAGAAGGTAAACCCGCATTAAATCTTATCGCAAAATACTTTAAAATAGAAAAGTAAAAGAAGGATATATGGGAGAAAAATGAATTAGATATGAATACTATTTTAAAAATTGAAATTGGTTTATTAATAGTTATTGCATTGACTTTTCTGAATAGTTGTAATGCTAACCATAAAGTCAATCATCCTGATAAGTTGTATTTGATCTCATTAGGAAAACAAAATGACACTCTAATTATAGCTGATACTCAAGAAATCTCTAAAATTATGTCGTTCCTTAATCAAGGAGAGCGTTCTACATCAAAATTTCGATTTAAGTATAGGATTGAGTACAAATTAGATACGTTATATAATAAAATTGGAGTTAATGGTAATAGGTTTAAATTCAATAGGAAAACTTATATATCTAATGAAAATTTTGAAGAACACCTTGATCAAATAGTACAAAAAAAGGAAACAGAAAAAGAAATATATAGGGACATCACAGAATTGGACGCCTACATAGGATTTAAATTACAAAGCGGACAAGTACTATCAAACTCTGATAAAGCATTGACGTATATACAAAAAGATAGTATCAATGTGTTGATTTTAGAACAGATTATAAGAACTGACGCATCGAAAGCCAACTTTTCAATTTTAGATACTGTTGTTTTTATAAATAAAGATGCAGCAACTGAAATTGCGTTAACTTCTTGTAAACTCACTGAAAACCATAAAAACGAACTTATTTTTAGCTTTATAAAGAATGAAAATACGGACAGTTATGCTACGATATTGAAAAGTTGGATCATTAGCGTAAGTAAAAATGTTTTTCAGAAAATTGAATCAAAAAAAGTAACATGCTATAATGAACATTATGGCTATGATGGTTAAAAGAACTGTTTGTTTCGAAATCAATAACTCTTCAAGGTTAAGCCAAAAGTCAAGAACTGATCTTCTTGTTTTTGATCTGCAACAACAATACTTTCAAAGGTGTGTAAATAGTTTATTTTAAAGTTTAAAAACTTCCAAATCGGAAACTCTAAACCTAAATCTGCACGCCAGCGAAAATTGTCACTGTCTTCCAAAGAAGGTTGAAAATAACTTTCATGACTTAGAATGATTTTATCTTTAAATACATGATACTTTCCATTTAGCCAAACAGTTCCACGTATGGTATTGATAACGGATTCACCATTATATGCAACTCCAGAACTATTAAAGCTAGTTTCATCAAAAGTAGTATGTTCGTATTCGCTGGTCAGCGAAACTTTAAGCCAATGTTTTTTTTGAGTTAGAATTTGATACGTAACTCCAGCACCAATCAAATAACGTAAATCAATTTTTCTACGGAAGTTTGTACTTACAAAAGCTAATGCTAAAGGATAAAATCGACGTTTAGGATTTAAATATAAAAAGTTAAGACTTAATGCATCTTCATCGGCTTTTTCCTGTCCAAACTCTTGATAAATATAAGAGTTTTGTGTCTTAAAAACCCATTTCTTAAATGGTTTGAAACTCAAATTTGATTTTGCTCTAAAAATCAAAGTTTCTACATTTCCTCCTTGCCAAAATCCAGTTAATGAAAGATCTGCTTTTATTGAAAGTGTATCACTTTCATTAATCTGTGCAGCTAGTAAAAAGGGGAAAATCAAAAAACAATACACTATCTTTTTCATGCGAATATTGTTAATTATACATTCTTAGAAACGCGAAATATAATTATTAATATTTCAAGAACAATAGCACTTTTAAAGATTTTTAATATCAAACGTTTTCGTTGTCAAGATAATAGTACATCTAGTAAAAGGTCCTATGTTTTTCCTAGAATAACAAACTTTATAATACAGCTTAGAACGTGTTTTTTCTTCCTAAAAATGTGTGGACTTAGCTAGGATATAAAATAAGAATAGTGATGTATTTTATGCGTATTACGGAAAACCACACTTTTAAAAGTAATCTTTCATTTACTTTTGGGCGTGCAATATTTAGAAATCATTCAGATCAATATGATACTTTTAAAATTTTATTATGTTGAAACACATGTTGATAAAAAGGTAAAAAATCTTACAAACAGGCTTGTTTTTTCATTAAATTATTATAGATTTGATGTAACGAAAATATTGTATGGAAATTCTATATAGAAAAAAATAGAATTAATAAACACTTAAAAACTAATCATATATGTCTTTAGAGACATTAAAAAACCAAAAAAAGATGAAACCTTTTCTTTACATTTTTCTTATTATTTTCGTAGTCTCTTGTAGTAATTCAGATGACGTAGATCAAATGGAAGATACAATAGCCAAAGATTTTACAGTTGAAAAATTTACAGGAAATAAGATTGCTTATAAGTATAATGATAATGTTTCTTTGGGAGTTCCCAAAACTAAATTAATCACTTCCTTTAATAATTTTTCTCGTGAATTAGGATTAGATAAAAAAGCACTTTCTGTAGAAATTTTAGAAGTAGAAAAAGAGTATTATATCAGATTTTATAATGAAGATAAATCTGTTTCAACAGTAGCTTTATTGCCTGTTGAAAACTCGAAAAATGATCAACATATTTTTAGCATTGGTAAAACAACATGTCATTCAACTGCTTGTTCTAATTGTTGTGGTTGTCTCCCGAAAGGTGATTATTGTACAAAATGTGAAGTTGATTATAAAGACTGTGAACGAACAACAACTAGCGGCGAATAATATAATTTATCTTCAATTTTTAGGATTAGCTTTCAAAGCTAATCCGTATTTTTATTTTCTTCATTTTTAGTAAATCCAAACGATTAAAGGCTATTTTTTTGTAAGTAGTTACAGGAAAGTAAAATTGCGTATGTGTAATCTTTAGGTTATTTTTATAGAGAATAACAGGAGTTTTTATGTAAAATTAGTTCCTGTTATTTATCAAATTTTGTGTAATAATAGAAATTTCTATTATCTGTATTTTATAAGGAGTTTGAGAAAACCAGCAATAAAGTAGTTAAATTAAAATGAAATTAAGCGAATACTTAGCAAACCGACTGAAGGAGATTTTTATAGAAGGAAAATGGGTTTTAGGTACAAATTTTAAAGAACAAATTATAGACCTTGATTGGCATCAAGCAACTCAAAAAATAGATCATTTCAATACGATTGCAGATTTAACTTTTCACATTGATTATTATATAGCTGGAGTAGCAAAAGTTCTTGAGGGTGGCACGCTTGATATACGAGATAAATTTAGTTTTGATTCACCACCAATTGAATCCGAACAAGATTGGAAAAACCTGATACATAAATTTTGCGCTGACTCAGAAAACTTTATAAGACTTGTTGAAAATATGTCAGATGAAAACATACTAGCAGACTTTGTTGACAAACAATATGGAACTTATTATAGAAATATTGACGCTATGATAGAGCACACTTATTATCATCTTGGACAAATAATTCTTATTAAAAAACGAATTGAAAACAGAATATAGTTTACTATAGTAGCTCAAATTATTAAGATTCATTAAGAAATGAAACAAGTATTTTTAATCATAGTTATACTTTTTTTTTCTTGTTCAGAGCTTAGAGCTTGTAGCTGCTCTAGTGCTTGGAATGATTCGTATAGTAAAACAGCGGAAGCTTCCGAATTTGTAGCGTTGGTCAAAGTAATTTCATTTGACTCGTATCTTGAAAAGAGATTTTCAAATGATGAAAAGATGATACCTTATTCAATGACTGTTGAAATCATTAAGAAGTACAAAGGTGAAGAAAATAGAGATCGCATTACAATTTATGGAGATAACGGAATGTTATGTCGCCCATATTTAACCGATTTTAAAATCAACGGATACTATTTGGTTTCACCCAATCCGTTAAATCAATCAACAAATATTGAATATGAATTTTTTTCCTGCTGGACTGATTATCTAGAAGTAGATATTAAGTCAAACAAGGCTTATGGGAAGTATTCTATGATTCGTTATCAAATTGATCTTGATACATTTGAGAGCAAATTAAAAAATGGTGATTGGGATATAGAAATAGTTGGCTCTATTGTAATTCTTTTAATTTTAACTCTGATAATTGTAAGAAAGATTAAAAAACGAAACGCTAGTACATAGCTTTCAAATTAACTAAAACCTATTAGTGAGTTACACCAATCCTCTTGCCTTCATCTCCAAATACTTATTGATAGCGTCAATAGTTAGGTTTTCGGGTGAT
The DNA here is from genome assembly GCF_947496985.1 of uncultured Kordia sp. GTDB lineage: Bacteria > Bacteroidota > Bacteroidia > Flavobacteriales > Flavobacteriaceae > Kordia. Next base: position 46,830 of record NZ_CANMEZ010000008.1, on the reverse strand, counting down.
GTTAAGATGGAGTGAATTCCGTATTTTTTGAGTTCGCTAACAATCAAACGTTTTTCAAAAGAGAACTTTTCTGCAATGACCTTATCATATGCTTCTTGTATCGTAGTTGCATCTCCATGAATGAGTTCGTCTAACTCTGTGTTTTTAAAGAAAACTACCACTAACAAATGACTTTTGGCAATTCCTTTTAAATAGGGAAGTTGCCTGTGCAACGCATCTAAGGTTTCGAAATTAGTATATAATAAAATTAAACTACGGTGTTTTATATTTCGTTTTATATCTGCATACAAACGTCCATAATCCGATTCAAAGAAATCTGTATCTACATTGTATAAAGATTCTAAAATCATACTCATTTGCGCACTTCGTTTTTCAGCAACAACAATGTTTTCTACCTTTTTAGAAAACGTAAACATGCCTGCTTTGTCTTGCTTTTTCAGAATGACATTACTCAATACTAAAGTTGCATTGATAGCATAATCTAACAAACTTAATCCATCAAAAGGCATTTTCATTACACGACCTTTGTCGATTACAGAATAGACAGGTTGTGATTTTTCATCCTGAAACTGGTTTACCATCAATTGATTACGTTTTGCAGTTGCTTTCCAGTTTATGGTACGTAAATCATCACCAGTAACATAATCTTTTATTTGTTCAAACTCCATGGTATGTCCAATACGACGAATTTTTTTAATTCCGTACATCGTCAAGTTGTTACTGATTGCCAATAAATCGTACTTTTTTAATTGTAAAAAAGCTGGATAGGTTGGCACCATTACTTTATTGTCAAAATAAAAACGTCTGGAAACCAATCCCAAAATCGATTTGATATATACATTTAGTTTTCCAAAAGTATACGCACCACGTTCTGTTGGACGTAGTTTGTATTTGAGTTCTATCGCGCTTGACGCAGGAATTTTTTTAAGAATAGAGAAATCACGTACTTGAAATTGCTCAGGAATTTCGTCAATTATTTTCACGTCTATAGGAAACGTATAATAATTTTCTAAATGAATATGGATTGCATTATCATCGCCATTGGAAAACTTTTCAGGTGTTTCTCTTTTTCCAGAAATCCCAGTTCGAGTAGCGTATAATATTACAATATCCAAAAACAGAAACGTTAGTAAAATCAGCAGTAATAGCTTTGTAATAAAGAAAAAGTTTGGAAAAATAAAGCTCATTACAAAACATACAATAATACCCAAGATGGCGTAAAAGAAACGATCTTGGAGATATAATGATTTGAAAAAATGTATGATTTGCTGTTTCACTAGGCGTTAGTTTGATGAATTATCTAGGAATTTCGATAGTTTGAATGATTTGCGTAATAATTTGTTTAGATGTTACACCTTCCATTTCACGTTCTGGCGTTACAATAATTCTATGTTGTAATACAGGGATCGCCACTTGTTTGATATCTTCGGGTGTTACAAAATCGCGTCCGTTCATTGCTGCATATGCCTTTGAAGCTTTTAAGATGGCAATCGAAGCTCTTGGAGACGCTCCAATGTATAAAAATTGATTGTTACGTGTATTTACAATGATTTCGGCAATATATTTTAGCAAATGCGGTTCAACAATGATATCATTTACTAAGTTTTGATATTTCTTAATTTGCTCTTTTGATAAAAAAGCACTGATTTGATCAATCTTTTTCCCATCTTTTAATTCATGCTCACGCGCAATGATTTCAACTTCTTCTTCTATTGTTGGGTACTCAACATTTATTTTGAATAAGAAACGGTCTAATTGCGCTTCAGGCAAGCGATACGTTCCTTCTTGTTCAATAGGGTTCTGCGTAGCCAATACCATAAAAGGCGGTTCTAAAGAATATTTAGCTCCATCCATGGTAATTTGACGTTCTTCCATTACTTCAAACAAGGCAGCTTGTGTTTTTGCTGGTGCACGATTGATTTCGTCAATTAGTAACATATTTGTAAAAACAGGTCCTTTTTTAAATTCAAACTCTGACTTTTTCATGTCAAAAATTGACGTTCCTAAAATATCACTTGGCATTAAATCTGGCGTAAACTGAATACGTCCAAAATCAACCGTTAATGTTTTTGCGAGTAACTTTGCTGTAATTGTTTTTGCTACACCTGGCACACCTTCAATCAATACGTGTCCTTCGGCTAATAAAGCAGTAATAAGCATGTCAATCATTCCTTTTTGACCTACAATTACTTTAGAAAGTTCTTGTTTTATTTTTTGGATTCCTTCTTGTAATTCAGATAGATCAATTCTATTTGTGAATGACAATGGAGTCTTTTCCTCGTTATTATCTCCTAGTAAGTCCATATATTGATTTTAATATAAATTAATAGCTAAGTTATTCCTTTTTGTGAAAACGTTCTATTGCTTTTGTAATGTTTAAAACGTCTTGTTCTTGGAAATGTACTTTCTTTTTTAGTTTTATGATTAATGATATTAATTCGAAAATATCCTCTTGTTTTTTTCCTGATTTTAATGCCAATCGTTTTACAAAACGTTCATCAAGTGCTTGAGTATTCATTAAATACTCGTTTCGTAAATGTTCTAAGAAATACGTGATCTTTTTTCGTACTACGTTTTCATGATCTTTGGTTTCATAGAATAAGTTTCCGATTGTCTTGGCAAAATCGACTGTGGTATTCTCTAATGGATTTATAATTTTTACAATACGTTGTTTTCGTTTTACATTAAACAGTATAAAAACTAATAAGGTAAGTAACGAAAGAAACCAAGCCCAACGTAATGCTGGTTCTGATAAAATGAATCGTAATGGTGAATTGCTTTCATCTACACCGTATTTGTTTTGCGAATCAAAATAGATGTCTTTGTTAGGAATGTATCCTAAAACACCTTCAGCATATTTGTAATGTTCATCTTTTAATAAATGAAAGTTAGTAAATACTACAGGCTGTGTGTGTAATAAAAAAGTACCATCACCAACAGGAATTTTGATAAAGTTGGTATAAATAGAATCGTTGCTAAATTTTTGATACCCTAATGGAATCGTTGTTAAGGTATCAATTTCTGAAAAGTAAATGTTTTTGATTCCTTTTTCAAAAGAGATCACATTGTGTTTTAAATTATAATTAGAAAAACCTAGTTCTGCTTCAGTTGATAATTTGTAATCATACTTTGTTCTAAATCCGAGTGAATCTTGAATGTATCTAGGAATTTCGTGTGTAGACATGAAAATAGTGTTTCCTTCTGAAGCAAAATCGAGTAGCTCATTCAAAGATGATTCGTCTGTGTAATAGTATGGGTTAATACTTATATAACTACCTTCAACAGTATATTTGTAGGTATCCCAATCGTATTTAGCATTGAAGTATTCGTACGGTGTATTTCGTATATTTTTAACGGAAGCTTTGTCAAATAAATTTGAAAACTCTTTGTGTAATATTTTTAAACCATATGGTTTTGTATGTCGCTCATTATAGGTTTCAGTCCAATCAATAGTGACTGGTTTTGAAGATTCAATTGACATTGCCACAATGATAATGACGACTAAAACACCGATGTATATTTTTAATGTTTTACTCATGCAGCAATATTTTTAAGTAATACATTAAACGAATTAGAAGCTTTATTATATTGAGTTTGGTCAATTATAAACTCACCATACCAAATATAATTATACAAGTAGGAAGCATACTGAAACTGTTCGCGTAAGCTTTCATTTTTGATTTCATAAGTATATTCAAGATTTGTTTTTTCTGGATCATACGAAATAATTTCGTAGTTACTCATCTTTTTGAGCATGTTTAAATATTGATAACGGACAGCCAAGCGATAATCGTTATTTGTCGTTGCTTCTTTAATTAAAGCATCAAAATCAACAATATGAATATTGGTTTCTACATCTTCATGTTCTATTAGTTTCTTATCAGATCTTTTTCCAAAAACCCATCGCCCTTCTCCATTCATAATCGCTCTTACAATAAAATACACAACAGCAACAATGATAAGTCCATAAAAAATAAGCTTAACAACATTTAAATATTTAGCTGCTTTTTTACGAGAACCAAGATTGAAAAGTTCGTCTATTTGGCGTTCTAACCAATTTACCAAACGTGTAAACCAGCCATCAGTTTTTTCTATTTCGTATACGTATTCACTACCGTCGTAGGTGTCTTTAAAATTATCTTCAAACGTACGTGGTTGCACATCAGAGCTATCTTCTTGCAAGGGAAGCATTTGCCGAACCGCAGACGCTGTGGCAAGCATTGTTCCTAAGAAAAGAAAACTTAGTAAGATGTATTTTAATTTTTTTAACATGAAGTTTTAAAATCCTTTTCCTATTTCGTCAATAGTACTTTTTGTGTGAATATTTTCTTTTTCTTCTTTTAAGCTATAGTAAATAATTCCTTGATTCATTTGAATAACTGCAGAGGTTAGTAAATTTAATACGTATGATAACATCTGAAGCACAAAAAGGATTACGAATTGTAAAGACCAAGAGTCTATAGCGGTTTGAAATCCGTTAGGATCTTCCAAGGTTGTGATTCCTAAAATACTTGTGATTATAAATTGTACAATACTAATTGCGGTACTAAATACAGATACGATGATAAGAAAAAGAGCAATAGTTCCCATTGCTGGGAAAAACTTCTGAAAACACATATTAAGACCATATCCATAACACTCAAAAATTCCTTTATCGGTATTTAGATATTCCATAAGTGCCGCATGAAGAAACATGGAAAAAACAGCTATTACAAGCAAAATAAATGGAATTCCTATAATTGTAACTGCTAGTATTAATGAGATAATAGTAGCGGCAATCATCGTGACGAGTCCTACAGGTATAGATACTAAGATGTAAATAATTAGTTTGTCTATATTATTTTTGAGTTCATCAAATATTTCTTTAGAATCAAAATTTTGACCTTGATGTTTTTCAAATAATTTAAAGTATATCGGAACATATGCATAGTTTAGTATACTTACAATTATTAATATGAGTAGGGCTAAAGAACCAAATATAATAATTGAACCTAAGTTTTGATCAAAATAATTACTTATCGCATTAGGATCATTGTTTACAATTATATTATTGATAACAATATCTTGATAAAACTTAAATGCATAATATGAAATGGTTATTATAATCAATATAAATACACCATTTACAATAAAAAAGTTTCTAAAGAAATGCCTTCCATTTTGTTTTAAAAAAGTAAACGTATCATGAAAATACGCACTAAAATCTCTTGATTTATATAGTTGAAACATGCAATTTTAATTTTTTGTGTACAATAAATGGGTATATCAAATAATAATAGGAGATAATACCGAGTGTGATTAATATAATTCCGACAGAAAGCCAATTAGGCATTGTGTTCGAATATCGAGTTACGAATCCTTCTAAAAAGCCAGCAGCAAAGGTAAACGGAAATGTGCTAATTAAAATTTTAATTCCGTTTTTTAGGCCTATTTTAAATGAAGCCATCCGTGAAAATGTTTTTGGAAATAGAATACTTGCACCAAGTAATAAACCAGCAGCGCCTTCAATAACAATGGCAAAAATTTCCATTGCACCATGAATCCAAATACCGCGAACACTTTCCCATAATACACCTTCTTGATAAAACATGTATTGAAAAGAACCCAACATGATACCATTATGCAACAATATATAGCCAGTACCTAAACCTCCAAAAATGCCGTAAATGAATGATTGTATACCTACATACAAGTTATTGAGCGTAATTCCGATAAACATTCCAAAGTTTCCTCCACTTTTATAAATAGCAACAGGATCACCTTTTTCAATATTATCTAGTGTTTGATTTACATATCCATCTCCCAAAATTAATCGAACAAAAGAATCATCATACGCAGCAGAAAGTGCTCCAATAGCTACAAAAGCACCAAATATTAGAAATGCATATAATACATATCGTCTATATTGGTGGACAATTAGTGGAACTTCTGTTTTCCAAAAAGAAATAAAACGATTCGATTTTTCTCTTTTAGTTCTATAAATACGTTGAAATGCAGCAGAAGCAAGCTGATTTAAATAGCTAATGGTTTTACTTTTAGGGTAATACGTTTGCGCGTAAGCTAAGTCATTCATCAACTGAATGTAAAGTGATGAAAGTGTATCAGGGTTTTTAAATTGATTATTATAAATGGTTTTTTCAAAGTTTAACCATTTTTCTTTATTTTGCTTGATAAATGCAACTTCTCTCATAGATACGATAAAATAAAACATAAAATGTCAGAGATACAAATTAATACTACTCAAAATGTCAATATCAACTTTACTTTAGCGTCAGTTGGAGAGCGTATCTTGGCACATTTAATAGATTTATTGATAAAGTTCGCTTATGCGGGAATTATAGTATGGATTCTTTCAGGAATAATAGACAGCAGTCCAAGATTGAAAGAATTGGATCAATGGTCAATAATATCCATCTATGTAGTATTACTTTTTCCTTTTATATTTTACTCATTAGCTTTAGAATCATTGTTTGAAGGACAAACACCAGGTAAAAAAGCAATGAAGATTAGAGTGGTGAAAATTGATGGGTACCAAGCTTCTTTTATTGATTATATAATTCGTTGGTTTTTTAGAATTGTCGATTTAAACATGATAAGTGGTTTTATTGCGTTGATTTCAATAATCATGAGTGAAAAAGGACAACGTTTGGGCGGAATGACCTCAGGAACTTCTGTAATTTCTTTAAAAAATAAAGTTCGTATTTCACATACAATATTAGAAGAAATAGGAGCAGATTATAAACCACAATATCCAACGGTAATTAATCTTTCGGATAATGACATGCGTATTATTAAAGAAACATTTACAACTGCACGAGACGCCAAAGATCATGAAACACTTTTAAAACTTAGAAGAAAAGTAGAGGAAGTAATTGGTATTACTTCTACCAAAGACACTGTTACATTCTTAAACATCATCATTAGAGATTATAACTTTTATACCCAAAACATGTAATGCTATTTTATACACTTGATATTATAGGAACGTTTGCTTTTGCCATTTCGGGAGTTTTGGTGGCTATGCAAAAACGAATGGACGTTTTTGGAATATTTATCATTGCTTTTGTAACGGCAGTTGGTGGTGGAACGTTGCGTGATATGCTTATCGGAAAAACGCCTGTTGGTTGGATGAACGATTTGAATTATGTATATGCCATTGCAGCTGCAGTAATCATTTCGATTGTACTTCGGAAAAAATTAAATAAACTCCGTACATCTTTATTTTTATTTGACACGATAGGATTGGGCGTATTCACCATAATTGGTGTTGAGATAGGAATTTCGGCAAATTTACATCCGATTATTTGTATTGCTTTAGGAACGATGAGTGCTAGTTTTGGAGGTGTCATCCGTGATATTTTGTGTAATGAAATCCCTGTGATTTTCCGAAAAGAAATTTATGCAACCGCTTGTATTGTTGGAGGAATTACCTTTTTTATATTACGCTATTTAAAGTTTGAAGAAGATTTAATCTACATATTTACAGTAATAGTAGTTATTGCTATTCGTTTGATCGTTGTAAAATTTCGTGTAAAACTTCCAAATGTATATCAAAAATAAAAAGAGCCGAAACGTATACGAATCAACTCTTTTTGTATATGTGTGTATTTATTTAGAAAAATCTATATCCAAGAATAACAGAAAATTGATTTAACTTCAAAGTTGTTTGAGAAGTTTTTTCTAAAAGCTCTCTTGGTGTTGTAAGTCTCGCTTCTAAAAAGTACGTATTATCGTAACTATATCCTAAACCAAATACGCCTCCAACTGAAGTTCTAAAGGAATCATTTTTGATTGATATAACACCACCTAGTGTATTATTTAATGGAAAATCAACGATTATTCCTGCATTTAAAAATAATTTTGAAGTATCATTTAAAAACATATAATGGCGAATTCCCAAAGGTACTTGTATTGACGAATATTCCACTTCGTACCATCTTACAGCACCATTAATTGGCGATGTCAAACTTCCGCCTCCTTTATAAGATTGATAATATGGGGCTATAAAAGCGGCCCATTTATTTTTATTAAAAGGTAATACATATTCTAAATCAATACCAATTCGAGGACTCCATTTTTGCTCACTATCAATACCACTATCTGAAGAAAAACCAAAAATGGATTCTGTTTTAAGATTTGTTTTTTGATAATTTACTCCAATTTCAGCACGAATACTGAACTTCCCTTTGGTAACTTGCTTATACGTTTCAAAATCATTGTTTTTACAGGTATTATAATCTATAAAAAAGGGAGTTAGACTATTTTTTGTGCAACGCAATTTGGAAACTCTATTTCTTGAGATAGATGCACAAGGTAATTCAGTGTATAATTTTTGTCTATATTCATTATTCTCAGCAATATCTCCATCTTCAGTTATAAAGTTCTTATAAACTAATTGCGCAATACCTGTACCTTGTTTTTTAAAGAAAAACCTACTCACATCACTATCTTTATAATGATATAAGGAAGCATTCCCTTCTACTATAACATTGAGATAAACCGTTTTTTCTTTCCATTCAGGATTTTTGTCATATGATAATTTTGCTAAATCATTTTCTGACATATCAACCTGTACTGTATGTTTTTGATATTTAAAAATAGTAGGAACAGAAAATTCTTTTATAGAACTTATTCGTCCAATTTTAGAATCGTCTTCGAGTGTAAGCTTGTATTCAAAATCAATAGGATTATTTATCCAATCCACATTTTTTATATAACAATCTGTTTTTTGATTGTTGGTAGAGATAAAATATCCTTTTTCAAATTTAATTTGAGCAAAAAGCCCAGAAGTAGTTAATAATAGTAATAGAGTAATACAGTTTTTTGTCATATTTTTCTTATTGTTATTAGTTGTAATTTTAAATAGAGCTCTATAGTAGTAGTATACAACATGATAGATATGTTACATACAATTCTATCTTTTATAGTTGTAAAATAAAAAAGAATCAAACAAATTTTGTTTAATTCTTTTTAAGCGTTTAAAATCTTTTCGAGATAAATCTAAAGAAACTATTTATACTGATTTATATAGATTTTGTAAGCGTAGCAATTTTTTGATAAGTGTTATGTAGAAGAGTATATTACTTTAAAATTTCAACTTTTTTAATCATGATATTTTTCTTTGGCCATTCGCCTTTATCCGTTTCTTGATTGGCAATTTCGTCCACAACATCCATTCCAGCAATTACTTTTCCAAAAGCTGTATATTCTTTGTTTAAATGATGTGTGCCGCCTTTTTTCTGAACAATAAAAAACTCAAAAGGAGAAGCCATTTTATACACATGATCTAATTCTCCACTTGGCATCGAAATCACACCGCGATCATGTTTGAAGCCTTTTTTTGTATCTGGCGGAAGTAGGTATTTTCCAATCTTTCGACGTTTTTTAGCAATATTCCAACCGTCAGAATTTCCACCTTGAATCACAAAATCTTTTACAACTCTATGAAATTGAGTTCCAGCAAAATAATCGCGCTTGGTTAGCATAATAAAATTAGCTCTATGATACGGAGTTTCTTCATAGAGTTCTATATCGATATTTCCAAAGTCAGTTACAATACGTACACGAGTTTCAGGATTTTCTTTTCCATAATCAATCATGTAATCCAGTACATTTTCTGTAGTAATGAAAATTTCTTTTTCTTTCTTTTTTGTTTCTTTTTTTGTTGTTTTAGTCGCTTCAGTTTTTTGTACTTCATCAGAAGTAGGTGTAGAAGTTTTAGTATCTTCACAACTTATAAATGCGCAGGCAACAAACAATAAAAAGCAAATCTTTTTCATAGATGAATTTTGATAATTTTAAAAAAATCCTACCAAAAATAACAAAAATACCACTTCCGGGCATTGCTTCACAGTTAAAAATGGCACCTATTATGCGTCAAGATGCAATAGAAAGTATGGAAGAACGTATGAAAACGGCTCGAAAATCTGCGGTAATGGCATTGTTTTATCCTAATGAAGTCAATGAAACAACTATTGTATTGATTTTACGAAAAGCCTATGTAGGTGTGCATTCTAATCAAGTTGGATTTCCTGGCGGAAAGGCAGAACTAGAAGATACAACATTGGAAGTTACAGCTTTGCGTGAAACAGAAGAAGAAGTCGGCGTAAATATACATACTATTGAAGTGATTCGTGAAATTACATCAACCTACATTCCACCAAGTAATTTTTTGGTGCAACCATATATTGGAATTGTACATAATACACCTACATTTATTCCGCAAGAATCAGAAGTAGCAGCAATTTTAGAAGTTTCGCTTCAGGATTTATTATCGGATGCAGCTACAATTGAAAAAGAATTAACAACTTCTTATGCTACATCTATCAAAGTGCCAGCGTTTTATCTTAATGATCACGTAGTTTGGGGAGCAACAGCAATGATGCTCAGTGAAGTTAAAGATATCATTGTAGAAGCTAGTTCAAATTAGTTTTTGTAAGTTTGTAATTCGCCTAAAAACTAAATTACATGGGATTATTCAAAAGAAATCCTTTCGGACATATACTTTTTCTAAAAAAATGGTTGATTAGAATAGCTGGTACGTTAACACATAGACGTTATCGAGGTTTTAATGAATTGAAGATTGAAGGCTCAGAAATATTAAAAAACCTGCCTGACAAAAATGTATTGTTTGTTTCTAATCATCAAACCTATTTTGCAGACGTAGTGGCTATGTTTCACGTGTTTAATGCAAGTTTGAGTGGAAGAGGAGATTCTATTAAAAATGTAGGATACTTATGGAACCCGAAATTGAATTTATATTACGTAGCAGCAAAGGAAACTATGAAATCTGGTTTGTTACCAAAAATATTAGCATATGCAGGTTCAGTAAGTATTGAACGTACATGGAGAGCAAATGGAGAAGATGTAAACCGTCAAGTAAAAATGAGCGATATTTCTAGTATCGGAATAGCTTTAAAAGATGGTTGGGTAATTACATTTCCGCAAGGAACAACACGACCTTGGAAACCTATCCGAAAAGGAACAGCGCATATTATCAAAAGATATAAACCTGTAGTTGTACCTATTGTTATTGATGGATTTAGAAGATCATTTGATCGTAAAGGACTTCGCATCAAAAAGAAAGGAATTCTACAATCTATGGAAATTAAAGAACCATTAGATATTGATTACGAAAACGAAAGTGTAAATGATATTATTGAAAAGATAGAATATGCCATTGAGCAACATCCATCATTCTTAAAAGTTATTCCGCAAGCAGAATTAGAAGCAATGGAAAAACTGAATGAAAAGCGAAAGTGGGAATATTAAAAAATAGTACATGCTATAAAAAGGACTCATAATAAATATGAATCCTTTTTTTATATAGATAACTGAATCTTAATTCTCAGTAGTAGTCGTTTCTTCGCTTGGCGTTTCGTCATCACTTAATGAAGTAGAAACATAGTTTCCTAACTTATAAAATGTATTATAAATTAATTGAAGAATACCGCCATTTCCGCCAGTAAACATAGCTACATTCATTTGAGAACTTTCTAAAACAAATGTTTTTGAAGCTACTTCTTTATTGAACGTTGTATTTTGTTGATGTGCACTTACAGATACACTGAAGATGAGACACACTATTAAAAAAGCTATTTTTTTCATGATTATTAAATTTAGATGGTAAATGGTTTTATGATTTTAATTGTTTTAATTCTTTGTAATTACGCTTTAGTTTTTTTGTTAATAAACCATATAATAGGTAATAAACTCCATAAAATAAAGCTACAATAATACAAGCGAGTACTATAGTGACAACAGCTAACAATAAGTATTTTGTAATATTAGCTTCCGCTGAAAACTTCTCCATTCCGCCAGTTCCTTCTATAAAACCAATAGGAAAAGCAACGCAAATAGTAAATGCTATCACACTTAAACTATACACAATATAGTTTCTTACAGTACGTCTTGTAGAAATTATATTTTGCATTAAATCTTTAATAGAATTTGTGGTAGAAATCTTTTTATAGTTCATAAAGAACTTATATATGAAGTAAAATACAACTAATGAAGAACCGTAACAGAACCAATTTAGCCAAACAGGCATAGTGGAGTCACTCATTAAATCGGGTTGTATTAAAAGGGCTAGCAATACAATTGCTATTCCGAATCCAAGTTCAAATAAACTGACATAAAAAATCCATTTCACCAAAGAAGAAGATTTCTTATGAGTCATTTTGTCAATATCGTTGTAGGATAGCTTAGGCTGATTTGCCTCTTGCTTTTTCCAGTCTTTTTTTAATAGGTCTAATTCTTCCATGGGTTATGGATTTAAAATCTTTTTCAATTTGGTTTTAATTCTATTCATCTTCACTCTTGCATTCACTTCGGTAATACCAATTGTTTCGGCTATTTCTTTATAATTTTTATCTTCTAAGTATAAGAAAATCAAAGCTTTCTCAATATCTGATAATTGCTTGATGGCTTTATACATTATTTTTAATTGTTCTTCTTCAGTGTCGTCATAATCCTCGGATGTTATTTTAAAAATAACACTTTCGTAGTCCTGAGTCTTTACCGACCTTTTGGACTTCCTGTATAATGTAATAGCAGTGTTTAATGCTACTCTATACATCCAAGTACTAAACTTTGAATCGCCTCTAAATTTCGGATATGCTTTCCATAATTGTATAGTAATCTCCTGAAAAAGATCATTATGTTGTTCTTTATTAGAAGTATAAATTCTACACACTTTATGAACGATATTCTGATTGCGTTCAAGTTCGGTTACAAAACTATGTTCAAGTTCTTTGTTCAATTATTGATGGTTATTTGCTTATATGTGTTCAGTTATACAAATATGTTACATATTTTTTAAAAAAGTTTTTTAAAGCTGTATTTTTGTAGTGTTAAAAACGACATTTTATGAATATACCAAGAACGAGTTTTCCAAGAGTAGTAATAATTGGTTGTGGATTTGCAGGCATTTCACTGGCAAAAGAATTAGGAAAACAAGAAGTACAAGTCGTTTTATTAGATAGACATAATTATCACACTTTTCAACCGCTTCTTTATCAGGTTTCTACAGGTGGATTAGAACCCGATTCTATTGCATATCCAATTCGTAAGATTGTAAAAAACTTCCCTAATTTTTATTTTCGGTTAGCCAATGTTGCTTCTGTTGATCCAGATAAAAAATGTGTTTGTACAGATATTGGAGATATTAATTATGATAAATTAATTATCGCGACAGGATCAAAAACAAATTTCTTTGGAAATTCTTCCATTGAAAAGTATAGTATGGTAATGAAAACGATTCCACAATCGTTGAATCTTCGTAGCTTGATTCTTGAAAATTTTGAACAAGCCTTATTGATTTCTAATTTAGAAGAACGAAATGCATTGATGAACTTTGTCATAGTAGGTGCCGGACCAACTGGTGTAGAATTAGCTGGTGCATTGGCAGAAATAAAAAAAGGAATTCTCCCAAAAGATTACCCAGATTTAGATATTCGTCAGATGAAAATTAATCTAGTTCAAGGTTCCGATCGAATTTTACCAGCAATGAGTGAGAAGGCTTCTGAAAAAGCTGAAGACTACTTACAAGAATTAGGTGTAGAGGTTTGGAAAGATTTACGAGTGACTAATTATGATGGTAATTGGGCATCTACAAGTAGTGATATAAATTTCAAAACGGCAACATTAATTTGGTCAGCAGGTGTAAAAGGAGCTACGATTGCAGGTTTGGACGGAGAAGACTTTATCGTTAGAGGAAATCGTATGGTTGTGGACGAATTTAACCTAGTCAAAGGATTTGAAGATGTATATGCTTTAGGTGATATTGCCTGTATGAAAAATGAATTATATCCTTATGGACATCCAATGATGGCACAACCAGCTATTCAACAAGGGAAAAATCTTGGGAAAAATTTATTGCGAGAAATGAATGGTAAAAAAATGAAACCTTTTGTATATAATGATAAAGGTTCTATGGCTACTGTAGGACGTAACAAAGCTGTCGTAGATTTACCAAACTTCAAGTTTCAAGGAGTTTTTGCATGGTTTGTATGGATGTTTGTTCATTTATTCTTCCTTATTGGATTCAGAAATAGAATGATAGTTTTTGTGAATTGGGTATACAATTATATTCGTTTTGATAGAGAAGCCCGATTAATTATTAGACCATATAAAAAAACACGAAAGCTTTAATTCTTTGTTGAAATAGAATGATGATGTTTAGTATGCTTTGTAGATAAAACACCAAGTATGATCATTAATTGTGAAACACCATAAAAAAGCATAATAAGAATATCTTTATTCGGAATTGCTTTATGAAAAGAATGTAAGCCTATCACAATTTGTGCAATAGTAAAACATATTGTGCCACCAAAAACTAATATATAACTTTTTCTATTCACATTTTTGGAACGCAAAAAAGCAAGCTTCATTAAGTTTAGTACAACAGAAATATACACCATTACTGGAATTAACATATAGTCCAATCCATCATACATTAAATAAATAAGCATTAAAGCAATTAATAAAGAAACGGCTAAAAAGGGAAGCAATCGGTCAATATCGTAGGTGGTTTCTCTGTAAAAATGGAATGAATACAAAAGCAAGGACACTAAAAATAAACACAAGCCCATCAAAAAAGAATAAAATGGTGTATCTTCTAAAAGAATAACATCACCAGCACATAAAAAAGCCAATGCAGCAAAAATAATCAATCTATTTTTTAAAGGCATCATCTTACTATTTAGATAGAAAAAAACACTTAAGATGATAATAATTAAAGGTTTTGTAAAAAGTCTTAATTCGTAAAACTCTTTAGCATTATTAAAATAAATATCTAAAGAGAGGTTCAGAAAAAATAAGAAGATAAATACTTTAAAATACTTCATGCTAGTTATTGCTCGCTAAAAAAGCAATGCAATTTAGTAAAAAAAGTAGTACAAAGTAAGTCTGTTAAAAAATGACCTATTTTATTTAGTGATATAAGTATCTAATAAGTTTCTAATTTCGTCGCTATCTGGTCCTGGTGCGTTTTCATGAACTAATTTCCCGTTTTTATCAAACAATAGATATCTTGGGATTGTTTTTACTTTTAACTCTTTGTAAAAAGTTGCTTTTGGGTAGTTTGTAGCTAAAAAACTAGCTGGATGATTTTTTATGCCTTCAGTTTCAGCAGCTTTTTTCCAATGCGATTTATTTCTATCAATCGATAAATAAGTAAATACAATATCTTTTTCTTTGTAAATTTCTGCTAATTTTTTCGAATCGGGCATTGCAGCTCTGCACGGAGCACACCAACTAGCCCAAATATCAACATATACTAGTTTCCCTTTATTTTTTTTAAGAAATTCATCAAATTGATATGCTTTTTCTTTAATGTCAACTAGGTGAATAGCATCAGTATCTTTTATATTGAAACGTTTTGATAATCCGTAGGTTTCTTCAATGGAATTAAGATAGTCATCATAAGAATTATCTGGAAATTCATTTTTAAATTGTTGAATGTATGTAATTAATTCTTCCTTGGAAGCACCTTGTGAAGCATCTCCATTTATACAAACAATTTTAGCAAGCGGAAGTAGTTTTTTATCCTTAATATAACTTGAAACAGAATCATAAGCTGTTTTATAATCTAACTTTAACTTGAATTTTTCTCTAATTCTTTTTCCGTCCAACACAATTTTTGTGATGAATGTATTTAGTTTTACATATAAAGTTGATTGATCAATAGTTTCTTTATTAAAAAATAAATTAGATGAAATCAGTTCTTTAATGTTTTTGTTTTTAGAATAGGAGTAGAATCTGTTCAATTCGAAAAATGTTGCTTGGTTCAACTCATCTTTTAGGATTTTATAATAGGAAACCTTTGAAAGTTCTTTCGCGCTAAGCGAATCATATTTATTAGAAATCATTATATAATTATCAACCAGTACATTTGTCAATTGTTCTAAATCTGCAGTTTTGGTTTTAAAATTTTCTCTATGAATACGTAACGGATAAATAGGATTTAACTTTTGGTATTTATCAGACTGTAACTCAAAAGGTGCATTATAATCTATAATATAAAAAGGACTAGTCAATGAATCAATAATTGCATTTTTTAGTTTGAATGACTTAATATTAGCCGCGTTTTTGTGTGTAATAGTTATTTTTTTATCTTTTAAATTCAAAAAAATAGTATCTCCATTTTTGACAAGTAAGGTATCTTTCGCTGTAAATTTTGAGGTTATAAATAGCTTTTCGCCAACATTGACATCCAATTGTAAAGTGTCATTCGCTTTTTTAGTATATACATGTTTTTCTGTTGAAAAAGTATCAAACGAAATATTCCTATAAATAGAAACGTATTCATTTTTCATTTCATTGGAAACAATAAATGTTACAGGATTTGTATTTACAATGGGTTTTTCTACATTTTCAACAAACTTTACAGTGGTCTCTTTTTTCGTTTTAGAATCTGAATTGCAGGAAAACAATATTAAACATAAAAGACAGAATGAAACTGTTTTTTTCATAGAGAAAAGGAGTAATAAGGATTTATCAAAGAAGTATAAATATATAAATAAACAGGTGATTTGAGAAAATCACCTGTTTTTGTTTATGCTGTATTATTTAATTAAGGACAACTAGCACAGCAGTAACCTGTTGCAATGCTACCATCACTATATTCAGTTCCATTCCATTCGGAAGAAGCTTGCTCATATGTAACATATCCAGACCATGAACCTCCAGTACCGTCAGCATTGGTAGTCCATAACTTACATTTGTCATAATCTGCTTGAGTAAGTTCTAGGCGTCCTCCTAAGATTTGTTTTTGCTCTTGCTTATCTAATAAACGAGCATCCTCTAATTTTAAAATGTTTTTTAACATGGTTAATAAGTTAAAATTATTTTTATTCCTGATCATTTAATGACTGTCAGAAGTTCAGTCTACCTTTCGCGAAAAGATTTCTTTGATTTATAAAAATAATGGGAGGAATGTGAAAAATTAGGTTTATCTAAAGATACTAATAAATTATAAAAAAAGTGTAATTCAGATGTAAAATTCTGACTAAGTAAAACGATTATTATGACTGTTTAGAAGGTTTATATATGAAGTAATTAAATATTAATAAAAGTACAGATGGGATTCCAATATAGAAAATTTCATTTTGGATAACGCGCCAACCCCATTCACTAAAAAAGTTTTCAGCTCCTAAAGGAGAGACCAAAATAGGTTGCCATGCAAAAAAGTAACGACTGTTTTCAAAAGGGATAAAAAAACCAACGCCTCTTCCTCCATTGGTACATGCGTCTAAAAAACTATGTGATAAGGTTGCTAGGAAGAGCGTAAAAAATAATATAATTCCTGTTTTAGAGAAATATTTCACCTTTCTGTAAAAGACAACTTTAATAATAAAAGCTAAAAGAAAAGCAAACAAAATACTATGCGAAAACCCACGATGACCTAACGGATGTTCATAGGCATATCCAAAATTAAACATGATTACATCAGCATCAGGAATGACTGCGCAAAATATTAATAACAACGAAAGTTTTATAGGGTTTAACTTAATATCAGATACTTTTCCGATAGTGTAGGCCGCTAAAGCATGCCCAAAAATAGACGCCATTACTTGGAGTTAGAATATTCGTCTAGCAATGCTTTTTCTTGCTTACTTAAACTATCTACACCTTTTGCATTAATCTTTTCCAAAATACGATCAATTTGTTCCTGCTTTGCTTTTTTCTTCGCATTAAACTCATCATCAATTGTTTGATACCTATTCTTGTTAGTACTCGAAGAAGAACCAGTACCTGTTTTTGATCTAAAGATCATATATAAGAATACGGCAATAACAGCAATGGAAATATAAGGCATTAAACTCATGAGTGTGTAACGTTTCAAGCAATTTTAGATATTCAAAGCTACAATAATTCTATTTTTTGTGCAATTCATATAAAATACAATTCATCCTTGAATTACGACAATTGAGAATTTCCTTTTTTCTGAATTCTTCATTTAGTAGGAGATTTGCTCCATCATCAATCAATACTGACGCAGTTCAGCGTAAAATAAAATTACAACCCATGAAAAAAATAGCTTTACTCAGTTGCTTACTATGGCAAGTCTTTCTTTTAGGACAAAACACAATTTCAGGAATCGTAACAGATCAATCTAACGAACCAATCTTTGGTGCAAATGTATATTTGAAAGGAACTTACGATGGTGGATCTACTGACGAAAAAGGAACATTTACATTTACCACAGAAGAAAAAGGAATACAGATCTTAATGATTTCTTTTTTATCGTTTGAAACGAAAGAAGTAATGTTAGACGTTTCAAAAATGGAAAACATCACTATTAAATTGCGTGAAAGTGTAGATGCGTTAAATACTGTAATTTTAAGTGCTGGATCGTTTGAAGCTGGTGACAATGCCAAAGTAACTGCCTTGAAACCCTTAGACATCGTAACAACAGCAAGTGCTTTAGGTGATTTTGTAGGCGCATTGCAAACCTTGCCAGGAACAAGCACAGTTGCTGAAGATGGGCGCTTGTTTGTACGTGGTGGACGCGCTGAAGAAACGCAAATCTTTATAGATGGAATTCGTGTATTTACACCTTATAGTAATACAACAAACAATATTCCTGCTCGTGGACGTTATTCTCCATTTTTATTTAAAGGAATTACATTCTCAACTGGTGGATATTCTGCCGAATATGGACAAGCATTGTCAGGAGTTTTAGAATTGAATACAATTAATGAACCTGATCAAGAAAAGACAGATATTTCAGTAATGACCGTTGGTGGTGCATTGGGACATACTGAAAAATGGGAGAAAGGTTCGGTTAGTTTTAGTACTTCATACATTAATTTAGCACCGTATTTAGAATTATTTCCCGATCGTAATGAGTGGAAAAAACCATTCCAAGGTGGGCAAGGTGAAAGTGTATTTCGTCATCATTTTGAAAATGGAACACTTAAATTTTACACAGCATTTGATATTACAAGTTTTGAACTCGATCAGGAAAGTATCAATTTAGATGAATTGGTTCGCTTTAAGCTGAATAATACAAACTTATACATGAACGGTTCGTACAAAGGAACATTTGGCGAAAAATGGTCTATCACTTCTGGATTGAGTTATACAAGAGATAATTCAAAAATTAGAATTATTGATGATCGTATCAATAGTTTAGAAAATTCATTTCATTTTAAAACAAAGTTGAAAAAGAACTTTAACAATAGAATCAAATTGAGTTTTGGTGCAGAATATTTCACCACAAACTTTGATGAAGATTTTCAAAATCCAAACCTACCTAAAATTGATTATGGTTTTGAAAGTAATTTGTTTGGCGCTTTCGCAGAAACGGACATTTTCTTCTCTAAAAAGTTTGCAGTAAAAGCCGGATTGCGTTTAGATCATGCAGATATTATGAACGAAACAACTATTTCTCCACGATTGTCTCTAGCGTATAAAACATCAGAAAAAGATCAGGTATCATTTGCTTTTGGACAATTCTATCAAAATCCGAATAATAATTATTTAAAGTTTCAAACTGGATTCAAACCAGAAAATGCAACACATTATATTTTAAATTATCAATATGTACATGATGGAAGAACTTTTCGCGCAGAAGCGTATCATAAAGAATACAACGATTTAATTACGTTTTCAGATGCTTTACCGCTGCCAACGAGCGATTTTGCTAATGACGGATTTGGACATGCAACAGGTTTAGATATTTTTTGGAGAGATAATAAAAGTATCAAAAATGTAGATTATTGGGTTTCGTATTCGTACTTAGATACATCACGAAAGTTTGAAAATTATCCAGTAGAAGCGATGCCAAATTTTGCAACAAAACACAACTTTTCATTAGTGACAAAACATTGGGTTGAAAAGTGGAAAAGTCAGATTGGATTTAGTTATAATTTTTCAACAGGAAGGTCGTATACAAATCCAAATACGACAGGTTTTTTATCTGAAAAAACAAAAGATTATCATAGTTTGAGTGTAAATTGGGCATATTTATTATCACCACAAAAGATTTTATATTTCTCGGTGTCAAATGCGTTGGGAGTTCGAAATGTCTTTGGGTATGAGTATGCAAATCAAGCTGATGTAAACGGAACATTTCAGCGTATGACACGTCGTCCTGCTGCCGATCAGTTTTTCTTTATCGGTTTCTTTTGGACCATTAGTGATGATAAAACAAGCAATCAGTTGGATACGTTGTAGGTATGAAATTTTAGAGCTGAGAATTATGAAGTCAAAAAGAATAGCGATTTGAACCCAAGCCCAAATCGCTATAGAATTACACCAAGTAATAAACAAAAAAATCAATAACTATCCCTTTTCAGGAAATGAAAAGTGTGTATAGAACGATTCTTCTTTCTTTGATTTTATAAAATTCATTTTCCTAAAAGCATCTGCTTTTTGTGTAGTATCCCATTCAATAATGAGTAGACTTTTAGGAGGATTATTTTTTCCTAAATCTTCATATCCTGCCACTAGGCTATTAATCAAAACCGTACCGCCATGTTTCTTAATCATGCCAGAGGACACTTTATGTTCATTCCATAATACCTTAATTTCATAGATTTTATTTTCTTTAAAAATTAAGGTACGGTCTACTTGAGTAACAATCATATGTTGCTTTAGTTCGTTCCATATTTTGAGCCGTAGTTTTGTGAGTTCTTCCTGCGAAATCTCTTTTAGAAAGGCTTGAATACTTTCCATGTTTGGCCATTTAAATAATCCTACAATTCCATTTGGTATAAAATCGCCTACAGCTACTTTTTCAATAGGTAACTGCCCTAGTGTTGCCAAACCGTTTTTCTGAGCAGGAGGGAAAACTGTTTTGAAGTATTCTTGTAAAAGTGCTTCTTTTCCTGCCATTTGATTTCCGAGTAGAACCAGAAATAATTCTCCTTTTTTTAATTGAATTACATGGTTTTTTTCCAATTTTGACTTACCAGAATTATTGATTGTCATTGCTTTTTTATCATGATTTTGTGCACTGCAAAACAATAATGCTAATAGAGAAATTGATGTTACAAATAATTTAGGTTTCATATATATAGGATTAAGATTTAGATATTTTAACTATAGGATCATTTTTAGTAGGATTGCCAGACCAATTCCAATGACCAATTGCACTTCCATCTTCATTAAATGTTAACCAAGTCGTTACCGAAAAAAGCTCACGTCCGTTCACAGTAGTAGTACAAGTTCCTTTATAAATATTATCAGTGCTGACCTTTAGTTCACTTATTACATTTCTAATTTCACCTGCCTGTTTATAGGAATAAATTGCCGTTAGTTTTCCATTGCTCAACATTACTTTGTCAATAGATACAGTCCCAATAGTTTCTATATAATAATTATATGATTGATAGTCTTTTTGATATTTTTTTGCTCCGTCTTTTTGTTGTTCCGTTTTGATAATCATACTCATTTTTGGTATTAAAAAATTAGGTTTTATAAATGATAATAGTATAAAAGCTACTAGGATGATTAAAATCCATTTTGTTTGTTCGTATTTCATAATAATTTAGACTAGTCTACTTTTTTTATGATTAAATTTTTTTAACCCTGTATAAATTCAAAAGATAAATTAAACCATATATCCATGTATGTCCTATTTCTAGTAACTTTCATTCTAGAGAATGTTCCATAAAATCCAGCATGTAAATATTCCGCAATTTCCAGTGCGCTAAATTTAGTTGTAATTTCTTTTTGTTCTTGTCCTTTGCTAATAACATTTGCAAGTATGGTAAGCCAACCGATGAATTGGTCATTAGCATTTGTAGCTAATGTATTGTTAATTCTTCCAACTTCAATACTCATGTTGTTAATAATGCATCCACTTAAATAGTCATCTTTTTCATTTACATCAATCATGAATTTGTAAAAAGATTTTAAAGATTCAATAGGAGATAATTTTGATGTGTCAAAGAATTCCTGCATCCATGCTGCATTTGTTTCTCCATAGCGTTGCATTACTTTGATCGCAAAATCTTCTTTTGATTTAAAAAAATTGTAAAAAGAGCCTTTTGGAATATGAGCTTCTTTAAGAATTTGATTTACGCCAACATTGTGATAACCATTCTTTCGAATGACATCATATCCTACATCTAATATTTCTTCAATACTATGCTTGTATCCCATAACAGCACAAATATATAAAAAAAATGAATTAAACCAAGTGGTCTAATTCATTTTAAAATTATTTTTTATGAATCGAAATATTATAAGTTGGTCAGGTGTTTAAGTGTAAATTAAATTATTGTTGGTTTCTTTGTTGTTTTGAAATTATTCTAGCTGTAAGCTATTGTGTAAGTTTCTTTAGAAAATCAAGATTCTTTTTATCAAGGATATTTTTCAAATCTTCATAATTTGATTCATGTGTGTTTTTTCCAAATTATCTAACAAAGCGTTGAGTAAAAGCGTAATGCCAACGGTATCGTATGGTCTATTACATCTGTTGAGTTCCAATGGATACAGTTTCGTAAATGGTTTTCAAGTTCTTCGAAAGAATGAAGTTTTAATGATTGAGTATTAAACATGACTATTAATTTTAATCTTTACACTCATTATTATACACAGTACTCACTCTACTTGAAGAAGTAATGACATCTTGATAACATTCAGCTGTAGATAAACCTTTTTTGCTGCATTTTTCCATAAGTTGCTCAAAAGTTGGTCCATCAGGATTTCCATACTTTTTTAAGTCTCTATTTTGAAACTCTTTTACTCTGGCTTTATCTGCCATCATAAATCGGGCATTTACGCGTGCATTATGTCGTAAAGTATATGCTTTTTTAGCTCTGGTTTTTAGATCGATTTTTTGTTGAATCCAGTTTTTATTTAATTCAGAAATCGCAACGACTTGATAGTTATACCAAATTCGTATTTCGCAATCGGTTATGGGAACCGCAACTAATACATCACCTTTTTTTGTAGTACTACTTGATGATTTGTAATTAGGAATCCATATTTTTTGCCCAACCCTAATTTTTTGAACATTTGTGATTTTTTGAAAACTTTTATCAACCAAATGTTTCTCGTTAGTACTTTCAATAATTTTATAATACAAATGCGGATTGCCGTATGCTTTCTGAGAAATCTTACTTAGCCAATCACCATTCTGAACTACATACGAAGCATTTACCGTTTGACTAAAACCCGTATAAAATGATAATTGTAAAGAGAATAAGAAGATAAGTTTTAAAAATGGTTTCATTGTTTATGTTTTGGTAGGATATAAAATAAATAGATGGTTAGATTTGGTAAAATAGGAAAATGATTATACATATACAATTATAAATAGCTTCCTTGTATGTTATATGTAAGGGAACGTTTTGGAATACTTTAATACTCCAAAAACATCACATGATTTGGATTAGTGCGCGTTTTAGAAACAACAAAATCATGATAACCGACAATTTCGAAATCATTTTTTATGTAGAAATGAACAGCACGCTCATTTTCAATGAGTACATACAACCAGATTCCTTGTTGCTGTTGTTGTTGAGAGAAGTTAACAATGAAGTCAAATAATTGCTTTCCTAAACGCCGTCCATGAAATTCCTTCAATACATAAAAGCGATCTAACTTAGTAATGTGTTTTTGATCAATATGATTATTAGAAACATTTAATACAATCTTAGAGTATCCAACCAATTTATCATCAAGATGTACTAGATGATATACAATTGAATCATTAGCGAATTCGTTAGTTAAGGTCGATTCATCAAACGTTTTTTCAATAAAAGCTTCTACAGCTTCTCTGGGCGTATTTATCAAATAAGTTTCTAAAAAAGTTTTCTTACCAATAGAAATGATGTTTGGAATATCATTAATAATTGCTTTACGAATGGAAACCATAAGAATGCTTTTAAATGCTTATGTAAAAATACATTAAATAGTCACTAGTACGCAATTCTACGTGCTTTTAAAATTAGGATAGTAATACGCTACTATATCCGTTGTTTTCAGCATACATTTGGAATAAATCAAAATAAAACTTTTACCATGAAAAATACAACGATTCATAGCCACAGTGAAATTGTACAAAAATTAAAAAAATTACTTGCCGCAGATCCAGCAATGGAAGCAGCATTACTTGTTTCCTTAAACGCCGCTAATATTTCAGCTAAAACAACATTGAATGCAGATTTATATGCTGCCTTGAATGACGAGTTTTACGGAAATGCTTGGCCAGTTACTATAGAACAATATTATGATTATTTAGATATATATGTATGTTTGGTTCCAGATGAAAGCAGCGATCCAAATTATCCAAACGCTTGGAAGAGTACAGATACATCAAATGGTTACAATCAAAAAGTATACGATTTATTATGTCAGTTTTACTGGTTAGTTGATCAAAAAGTACCAGATACAAATCTTTCTATGCAAAGTTTTCCAAAGTTTGCAGATTGGCTGGTAGAATTTGCTGTTGCTTGGGGAAGTTTCTTAGATACAACAGATTCACTTACTAAAGATAGTTTGTATTCGTTTAAGCATAACGCAATGTATAACTATCCATTATATGCAGACAATGCTTCAACGTGGACTACATTTAATGAATTCTTTTATAGAGAATTTAATAATGCTGATCCAAGTACAGGAATTTCACCATTACGTCCAATTGCTGCACCAAGTGACAATACAACGATTGTTGCACCGGCAGATTGTACATTTAAAGAAGACTACCCAATTGATGCAGAAGGAAATGTAATAGGTCCAGATGGGAAAAAAACAACTGATCGTTTGAAACATACGCATACTATTGGTACTGTAAACGAACTATTAGATAATAGCGAATACGCAAGTGATTTTTACGGAGGAACGTTTGTACATTATTTCTTAGGACCATATGATTATCACCGTTTCCATACACCAGTAAGTGGGAAAGTATTAGAAATAAAAGATATTCAAGGGAAAGTATTTTTAAATGTGAAAATGGATGGTGATCAATGGGATGCACCTGATGGAGCTGGAGATGGGTACGAATTTAACCAAGCACGTGGTTTAGTGATTGTAGATGCAGGAGAAGAAGTAGGAAAAGTTGCGATTCTTCCAATAGGAATGGCACAAGTTTCTGGTGTAATGATGTATACTGAAGAAAAACCACCAGCAGGAGTTAGACCAGAACAATTAATTAGAGTAGGGCAGGAAGTTGTCAAAGGAAAAGAATTTGGTAAATTTAGATTTGGTGGTTCAGATATCATCATGTTATTTGAAAAACCACAAAAAGATTTATACATGTTTAAGAGAGATCCTGGACATGTACCCATTCACTTCCAATATGGACAAACAGCAATTTATCTAAAATAGATAAAACATATATAATAGAAAGCAAAACGCCGTAACTACTATAGTTATGGCGTTTGTATATATAAATAGCTTTTATAAATTTCTATTGAAAAATAACTGGCAATGTATTCTTAGGAATTTTTACAATATGATATGGTTGTGTAATCACTGTTGTTGCTTGTCCTTGTGGAGAAATGTCAGTTACCGTAACAATAACATTTTCTGAATTTGAGTTGATAGCTATATCTAATTCGTGTCCACCATTAGGACGTACTTGATCTATAGCAACAATTACAGTAAACATTGAAAAATCAATATTAGTTTCAGTAAAAGAATGTGAAACAGTATCAAAAATTGGCAGGATTGCATTCCAGTCAGCTTCATCATTAATGAGATGATTTTGTTGAGTAACTCCTTGAGAAGATCCTCCATGTAGATTTCCTTTGCCAATCAATGTAGTTTCTATAGTTGTAGAAATTGTTTCGGAATCATCCGAATTACAGTTCATCAAAAACAAAGAAAAAACGAATAACATCAAATACTTTTTCATACGATTAGAATTAGGTTATATATTCTAAAGATGCATTATTTGTAAAATGGTTGCGTATAATTTTTAGAAATTAAACAATAGCTCTATTTCTTTCTTATTGATAAAAGTATAATTGGCGCCACCTGAACAAAAACTGACCTATTTGTTAGTTCCTAAACATTTTTAGTAAATTATCATTACTTTCTTTAGGAAGAAAGTAATGTGATGATTTCCAGTCATTTTTAATAATACGAGCTGCCTGCAAATTTTTGTTTATTTCTTTGTCAATACAGATATACACGATATATAAAGGTTTTTTTGAACATGAAGTCGTTTAATTAGTCGGTTTGCTGTGTATAACGAGAAAAACATCGTTTTATTCTTTACTAAAAGTAGTGTTTTTAAAACACTATCTTTGGGTTTATCTAATATTATTGAATGTCCAAAAAAATTGCAAAAAAAACAGTCTTAAAGCATTATCTTTTTTCACTATTATTGAATGTTTTTATGCCTTGGGCAATTATTTCTAATGCAATAGGAGATAGCACAGGAGATGCAAATTTGGCATATATATTTGTGTTTTTATGGGCATTATTAGCTATGGTTTTATATACAATGTACTTTACGATTCCAGATTTTTATAAAAACTGGGAAAAAATAGCAATGTATTTCTTGCCAAGTGTATTATTATGCCTAACTTTTTTTGTGTCTTTTGAATTATGGTTCGTTGTTGTAATTAACTTTATCTTTAATTTATTATGTATGCTACATTTTAGAATGGTAATGATAAAGGCATAACCAAGCACAGGGAAAACTATTTAATGTTTAATTTTTGGCCAAAAAACAACACCAAATAGCAAACCTGCTGTTATATAAATAACGGCAATTTCTATACTCACAGTTTCTAAACTGTGCTTTGTAACCACTTTAATGATTTCTTCCTGTTTAAAAAACAAAACGATTGTAATTGCTACTAAAATTCCCAAACCTAACAACTCATGTATCCAAGGTTTTTTTCTATATATAAAAAGATGACTTGTTAAAAATCCCCAAATCCAAGGTGTTATATAAAACTTTGCAGGAATAGTTTTTGACTTGCAAAAGAACAGCATTAGCGCAAAAAGAATGACAACTAAGCTCCATTTTTGTATGGTTTGAATATGTATGTTCGTAGTTAATAATTTTTTTTCAAAGCTGAATAAAATTGTAGCAATAAAACTATAAACTAATAGTATAATGGTAAAAATGTATACAAAATACATGAGTGTATTCATGAAAAATAAGTTTCGGTTAAGTACTATTAAAAGTAAAAAAATCACATTGCTATGAAATACCCAACCATAGGGAGATTTATTTTGAATTCTTGCATATAAAAGTATTTCTCACCCGAAGCAGTCATGTTTAGCCCAGTTGAAATGCTAAAAATGAGCCTTTTAATAACCAGAAAAACTAACAATCAGTAATCAAATTACAATTCATCCTAAAATAACAACAATTCGGTAGTTTCTTTTTTCCAAACATCTGCTTTTGTGAGATATTTGAACCATCAATCAAACTTCGAGTCGCTCAGTGTAAATGTATCATATAGAGAGTAGAAGAGAAAAATAAAAAAAATCAATCAAAAAATGTTCAGTATCGTATTCATCATCATCAATTATGTTTCTTCAATTATTTAGAAACTACATTAACAAAATCAATCATTAACAATAACATCAACAACAATGAAAAAAGTAGTTTTAATTTTAAGTTTTATCTGTTTAGCATTCACTGTAAATGCGCAAACAAAGTATGAAAAAGGAATGCAAAAAGCATTTGAATTGGTAAAACAAAACAAAGGTACAGAAGCAGCAAATTTATTTGAGCGTATTTCAGAAGCGGCGCCAAAAGAATGGTTGCCATCTTATTATGCAGCACAAATAAATATTATGAGTGGATTTGCTATTAAAGATAAAAGCAAATTAACACTACAATTAGAAAAAGCACAAAAACAATTAGATCACGCAACAAGTATTTCTCCAAACAATCCAGAAATTATGGTTATGCAAGCAATGTTATATACAGTTTGGGTAGCGTATGATGGAGCAACATACGGAATGAAATACGGAGGTAAAGTAACTGAAATATACGCAAAAGCATATGCAATTGACAAAAACAATCCGAGAGTATTATTATGTAAAAACGAATGGGATATGGGAAGTGCACGTTACTTTGGAAAAGATACAACACCGTATTGTGAAGCTTTTAATACAGCATTAGAAAAGTTTGAAACATACAAGGCGCCAAACGACTTACATCCAAGTTGGGGAAAAGATCGTGCAGTGTATTTAATTGGAGAATGTAAAAAGTAAGCAACACCACTTTAAAAATCCTTAGTATATTTGAAGTAAAGCCATCATAACGATTCAAAAGAAATGAAAGAATTTGCCAAAGTAGTTAGTATCGGAGTACTCATAGCAGCGTTGCTATTAGGTATAGATTTAATATTTAGGTATACCTCAGGAGCATCAATCTCGCTCAACAAGCAGCTTTTAATTGCTTTTGGTTATTACTGTATGTATTCGGTGGCTATTAGTATTGTAAATTCATATTTCTTTGATTATATAAATCATAAAGTAGTTTGGACTGCTACGAATAAAAAGTATCGATTGGTCATTGGAATTGTAGGTTCAATTGTAATTACGATAATTACATTTTTTTTAGTGCAAATGATCCGAGAAATTGGTATTGAAGGCGAAACGTATACAGAATTTATTCAAACAGAAAATCCAGCTGATTACTTTAGCGCATTACTAATTACGATTGTATTTTCAATATTCTTTCATGCATTATATTTCTATAGAGAATTACAGAAAAATAAAGTTACTGAACAAAAAATTATAGCAGGAACAGCTTCAGCACAATTTGATGCTTTAAAAAACCAATTAGATCCTCATTTTCTGTTTAATAGCTTAAATGTATTAAGTTCTTTAATTGATGAAAATCCACGTCAGGCACAAAAATTCACTTCAGGATTATCAAAAGTATACAGGTACGTTTTAGAACAGAAAAACAAAGAACTGGTTACAGTTGATGAAGAATTTGCGTTTGCTAAAACGTACATGAGTTTATTGAAAATGCGCTTTGAAGATAGTATCATTTTTGAAATTCCTGAAAAAGCGAGTAATCCAGAAAGTAGAGTAGTGCCTTTATCATTACAACTATTACTAGAAAATGCAGTAAAGCACAATATGGTTACATCATCGAAACCATTACACATAAAAATATATGAAGATCGCGGGAATTTAATCATACAAAACAATCTTCAAGAAAAGCAAATTGTCAAAAAAAGTAGTGGTGTAGGTCTAAATAATATCAAACAACGATATGACTTACTTACACAACGAGAAGTATATATAAACAAAACAACATCGGAGTTTCAAGTAGCAATTCCGATGCTTACAAAACAAATAGAAATTATGAGAAATAAAGCTTTAGGCCCAGGACAAGAGTCTTTGGACGATCAATATATAAAAGCACGTAAACATGTAGAAAACTTAAAAGATTTCTATTATAATTTACTAGCATACTGTTTAGTAATACCATTTTTAATTTTTATTAACTTATGGACAGTACCACAATTCCACTGGTTTTGGTTTCCAATGTTCGGTTGGGGAGTTGGATTAGCTTTCCATGCGATGAGTGTTTATTTTGAAGATGGACGCTTTGGTAAAAACTGGGAAGAACGAAAAATTAGAGAATATATGGAACAAGAAGAACGTAAAAGATGGAACTAATAGAAAACAACACAACAGTCAATCAAAAAGTACCATCAAGATCATATAGTGATGCGTATTTAAGAGCAAAGCAAAAAGTAGAGAACTTACGCGGTTTTTATGTACATCTTATTATATATGTGGTCGTTAATAGTTTTATTACTTGGCAACAAGTAAATGAATATATTGTAAAAGGGAAAACGTTAGCACAAGCTTTTCAAGACGAAGGAACTTATATGCTTTGGATTGTATGGGGACTTGGACTCGTATTACATGGATTCAATGTATTTGTCACTAACGGTGTTTTTGGACAAAAGTGGGAAGAACGAAAAATAAAACAATACATGAACGAAGAAGAAAGTCGTACATGGAAATAATAGCAAAAAATCATGAAAAGATTACCATCATCAAAGAACTTTAAAAATTATACAGAAGAAGAACTGTATATACAAGCTCGAAAAAAAGTAGAAAAAATAAAAGGATTTTATATTCACTTTGCGGTGTATATTGCCGTAAATATATTTTTAATTAGCATTATTGCTGTTAACTTAGATCCAGGAGAAAGTATATGGCAATTTGGACCCTTTTCAACAGCAATATTTTGGGGAATTGGAGTTGCATTTCATGGCTTAGGAGTTTTTGGAACAGGTTTATTTTTTGGTAAAAACTGGGAAGAGCGAAAAATCAGAGAATATATAGACAAAGAAAAAGAACGTAGTAGCGGCTGGGAATAGTTTCTTAATTACGAATAAATAATTTTTAAATGTTGAATTTTAAATAGAAAAGAATTTCTTTACAAAACCTAATACAACCAATGAAAGTAATCATCATAGAAGACGAAAAACCATCAGCACGTCGCCTAAATAGAATGTTAGAAAGAGAAAATATGCCAGTAGAAACTATGTTACACTCTGTTTCAGAGTCAATTGAATGGTTTCAGAATCACGAGCATCCAGATTTAATTTTTTTAGATATTCAATTGTCAGATGGATTATCTTTTGAAATCTTTGAAGAAATAGAAATTAAGTCGGCTATCATATTTACAACTGCATATGATGAATATGCTTTGCAAGCATTTAAATTGAATAGTATTGATTATTTATTGAAACCAATTGATGAAGATGAATTAATTGCTGCAGTTGAACAATACAGAGCACGTGCGCCACAAACGCAAAACGTACAACTGAATTTTGATGATATCAAGAAATTGTTAGTCAATCCAATTGAACGCACTTACAAAAGGCGCTACACTGTAAAAGTTGGACAGCATTTAAAAATGATTCCAATTGATGAAATAGAGTGTTTTTACAGTGAAAATAAAGGAACTTATATATACACTTCAGAAGGTAGAAACTATCTCTTGGAAACGTCTCTAGAACATTTAGAAGATGAATTATCTCCTGAGCTTTTCTATAGAGTAAGTAGAAAATTTTATATTAATATCAACGCAATTAAAGATATTGTAAGTTATACTAACTCACGTTTACAAATCAAATTGAATAATTTCAATGAGCAAGAAATTATTGTTAGTAGAGAACGTGTAAAAGATTTTAAAAACTGGTTGAATTAGAGAAACAATGTAGCCATTTTAGAATAACACTTTCAAAAAGTAACATATGTTTTAAAAGTAGTAAATCAACAAGTTTAAAGTTCACTTTTTAATTTGAGATTTAAGTTAGCGGCAATTGTTTTTTTGAATTGATCTATGTCATATGGTTTTAAAATAATGTCATTCATACCACATTCGAAAATTTGATTTTTTTGTTCTTCTATATCTACGGCAGTAAGTGCAATTATAGGAATAGTAGTATTAAACTTTCTAATGTCTTTAGTAGCCTCAATACCGTTTTTTACAGGCATATTAATATCCATTAATATTAAATCGAAAGTAGATTGCTTAACAGCGCTTACTGCTTTTTCTCCATCTTCAGCAATAGAACAGAGAACACCTTCACTATCTAGAATACGTTTTGTAACGGTTTGGTTAATACGATTATCTTCTACAATAAGTACTTTTTTATGTTGTAATTGTTTAAAATCTAAAATAGGAGGTACATCTTGTTCTATAGTCTCGTTAGAAATTAGCATACATATAGTAAAAGTAAACATACTGCCTTTTCCAAGTTCGCTTTCTACTGTAATAGTTCCGTTGGCTTGTTCTATTAGTTTTTTAACAATAGGTAAGCCTAATCCCGTACCTTGATAAGTGGATGACGATGAGTTTATTTGCGCAAATTCATTAAAAACGTGATTTAGTTTAGTTTTCTCAATGCCAGGACCTGTATCTTTAATTGTAAATTCAAGCTTTGCAATACCATCTGTACTTTCTAATAGTGCTATAGCAATTGCAATCTTTCCTTTCTCTGTAAACTTACAGGCGTTGCCTATTAAATTCATAAGTATTTGAGACAGTCTTACCGAGTTACCTTTTAATAACAATGGAACATCTTTATGTAACGTTATACTAATTTCATTTTGATGTTGTAATGTTATATACTCGAATGAAGAAACTATTTTAGATGTTAGTGTTTTTAAATTAAACGTAATATCTTCTTCTATAAAGTTTTTATTTTCAATCTTATTAATATGTAGTAAATCATTAACAAGTGTGAGTAAATAATTAGCTGAAAACTTTAATGATTTTAAATCTTTTTCATGCTTTTTTAAGTCTTCACTTTCAAGTAAAATAGAACTTAAACCAATGACACCGTACAATGGCGTTCGTAATTCATGGCTTACAGTAGCAAAGAATTTAGTTTTCGTTTTTGCAAATTCTTCACTTTCTTTTTTAGCTATTAAATACTGTTTATTCTTAATTTTTAAATCTTCTACTAACGCTTTTCTTTTTTTACTAGAAACGTAAGTTATTACTAATATTACAACTAAAAAAATAACAGTAGCTATGGCAAGTATGAAAAAGATATTTCTTCGTTCTGCTTGTTCCACTAAAAGTTCTTTTTCCAATTCATTCGTGTTAATCTGATTTTTATAACGCTCTGCATTCAACTCTGCATTCAACTTTGCATTTATAGCATCACTAATATTTTGAGCCTCACTTTCTTCTTTTTCTTTTTTATAGACCTCAAGTATCTTAGTAATTTTATGAAATTCTTTATAATCTTTTTTCAACTCTAAGGCATCTCTATAGCCTGTATAACCTTCTAATAAAGCTTCCGTGTAATTAGTATTCTCACAAAGTGCAATTGTTTTTCTGAAATTTTTTATAGCTTCATTAGGTTTGTTAAGTAATAAAAATTTTCTTCCTATATTATGAAAATGACTTGCCTGAAAATGCGGTGGGTTTCCCAAAAAATTCAGGTAGAATGCTGTCTTTTTTATGTGATAGTCACTACGGTTAGGATTATTACTCTCATTAAAAGCTCGCGCTAAATTATGATGTAATATAAACAAGCGTGTTGTATCTTTTAAATGTTCTGCAAATTCGATACTTTCTAAATAGAGACTTATGGTTTTACTTTTATAACCATCCATGTAGTAATAAGTATTTGCCAAATTACCTTTTGATTTTAGAATAAGAGAACTATCATTTGTTTTTTCTGCATATTTTAAAGACTTTAAAAATAGTTTCTTTGCTCTTACACTATCTTTAACCTTATTTAAAGTATTGCCAATAACACCTCTAGTATCGTGAATATGATTTACATTAGCACTCTTTTTTGCTAAAGCCAAACCTTTATCTGCATAAATTAGAATTGGGGCATAATTCTCTTTGAAATGTTCTTCACTCATTAACTTAATCATGGCATCTACATGTGTCGTAATCTCAGCTTTTGTAGAATCTTTAGATATTTTAGGTAATGCGTCTAATATAGAATTAAGATTATTTAAATTAGAATTAACATCTTGTGTTTGACCTTGCAAATGGAAACTGAAGGAGCATATAATTAGAATTAATATTATTGTAAATAATTTCATGTTAATTTTAGGAGTTGGTAGGCACAACAATATACATATTTTCTACTAAACAATTGTCTTTTAATACCATAAGAAATTCTTTAGTAAGCTATAACATGAGGATATTTTAATTAGAAAAACTCACATATTTTATAAGGTATAATCTTTAAAGGGTTTCCCATACAAATACCTTTTTCTTTTTCTAAAAAACAACTCACTAACTCCAAATAATAGTTCACTATTATTTCTTTAGTAGTAGATTTGTTTATTGATTTTTATACTTGAAATTTAGAAATAAGTTGATGAACATAACATTACTTTTGTTTATGCTAATAACGATCAATCTTTTATTCGTTGACGTATTTAGAAACTGTTTTGTCAAAACAATTATTTTTTAGAGTGAATCGTAAATTTATCATACATAAAACGTTTCTAGAACGTATTGAAAGTTCTGCAAATTCATGTTTACAAATAAAACTAAACAACTTCAATGAACAAGAAATTGTTGTAAGTCGTAGAACGTATAAAAGATTTGAAAAACTGGTTGAAGTAGTTGTAAATTATGTATGTAATAGTATTTTTAGGGCTTTTTGTAAAGAACGAATAACTAATTTATACTAACTAATAAGAGCATCCTTTTTGATGAAAGTTAATGCTCTTACTTATCAGTTTTTTTCTTATTTAATTAATCTATTCTAAAGATTAATACCAAACAATAATCCAATAGTATTAATTCCAGCAATCTTTTGTTTATCAGTAAAACCAGCATTTGAATTGCTATCTATACTTGTAAAATCACCTTGTGTATTAAACATAATTCCCAAGCTTAATTTATGATTTAAGTTATATGACATACCAATTCCTGATTGAAACCCAAAACTCCAACCTTCATATACATCTTTAATCGTTGTAGTAGCAAAGCTATATTCATCTTTAACAACAGTTTGTCCATAAAAACCAATATTTGCAACCAAACGAACTTTACGAGATACATTATAATTTGCACTAAATAAAAGTGGAATTTTAATTGTTCCGCGTTCATGATAGAAGTTTTGATTTGCACTATTGAAGCCGTTACCAGTCAATTGATTAAAGCCAATTCCCGTAGAAATCCCATAACGTTTTCCTATTCTATAATGTACTAAAATATCAAAGGTACTTGCGTCTAAATTGTAATTTGGTTGGTTATCATTATCAACAGATGTATAACCGACACCACCAAAACCAATGATACTAAACCTAGAATCTGACTGTTGATTGTCGTCATCATGATTTTTTGTATGATCTTGTGCGGTTAAAAAATTAAAAGAAAAAAGAAGTACGAATACGAATGTGAAATTTAATTTATTCATGAGAAAGAGTTTTATTTACAAACGTGAAGCTACTTAGAATATTTGAAAAGGATAAAAAGTGGTAGTCGTGATTTATAAATTTGCAGCTATATTTTATAGTTGTAAAACAAAAAGCGAACCGAAGTTCGCTTAGAATATCAACCAGTAGTGAAGCTACACCATGATGCAAAAGTTTCACAAACTCTTTGTGGACCATCTGTAAACCATTCATGATCGTGATCTACCGGTGGTGCATATGGATCAGCACAACCATTTGATTGTGGAGCTCTTCCACCAACTGAATTAAAAGTAGCAATAGCCACTTTGTTGACTTTCAATAATTTTAAATTTCTTTTTTTCATAATAAAAAAGTTTGAATTAATAATACCTTATAGTTCTACGAATGATAAAATGTTACCCAGAAAAGAAAGTACTATTAATAACAATTTATAAATTATTCATCAACTCTGTTGTCGTCAAATCCTGAAGGTAAAATATTTGGGATAAACTTAATTACAAATGGTAATAGCAACATGCCGCCAGGAAGCATGAATATTGCCAAACTTGGAATGGTTTTGAAAATATCGAGTAATTGATCTTTTACTTTTTTTTGTTCTTCATCGCTCAAATTACGAACTGTCGATTGCGAAAGTAACAACATTAACTCCTTACTTTCTTGCAATTCTTTTGATAAGCGTTTTTTGTTTCGAGTAATTAATTTAGAAACCATATTGCTAGAATTTTCATAGAAACTCTGCACCATGTTTTGCGATTTTAATAATTTGATATCATCTTTATGTGTAGTATAATATTGATGAATGTCATCTGTAGCTTTTAGGATTGTTCCTTTTGAAATATGTAAATCATGTGCTAATTGATTTAAAAACGTACGTTCTTGCTCATCAATTATTTTATCACTCCAAAATGTCATACAAACTAAATCTACAATATATTGTTTTGTTAATGGATGTGTAATATGGACTATTACTTCACTGTAATGCAAGCGAACACGATGATCGTAACGGAAAGAAGCTTCAAATAGTTTGATCAAACTTTCATCATATTGGCTTTTTTCAGTTTTTAAATCAAGCGCAGCAAAAATGATAGTTTCAATTGAAGATTCCATCGTATGTAAATAGGCGTCACTGACTGCTCCTGAATGTAAATATTTTTCATATGCCAATACATCTACAAAAAGTAATGTATTTGTAATAAAGTAATTAAAATTCTTTGTAATCACATTATCATCAATGGCAATACGTTTGTTAATCATACTTTCGAGTAAATCGTATGATTTTTTCTTTCCCATAAACAATTCTTCAAAGAAAGAACTCTTATAATCGTCTACAATATTGTAGAAATCAATTACACTTTCTATAAAATCTTCTTCAAATTGATGGTATTCATGAATGAATAAAAACGATAATATAATGTTGATTTTACACAATTCGTCATGCGAATAGCCATCTTTTTCAACCTGATTGAATAACGTATGAAAGTTAGTCCCATAGATAAAACCACAGGTTTTCAAATTGTGATAGAACTCGTCCAAAGTATGCGCTTTTTCTTTTTTAGGAAGCGCACTATATTCTTGTAATAACTTTTTTATCCAACCTTTTGCCGATGGGTTCATGATTGCTATATATTATAGAAACAAAAATAAAGCTACTTGGTTAGAAGTAGCTTTATCAATATTGTATTTATGTTAAAATTTATTTATTGAATAATTCCGCCACAGCTTACACGTTTTCCAGCGGCTCCAGAAGGTTGCGATGTTAAATCATCTGTTCCTTGATGCACAATAATTGCTTTTCCAATAATGTTTTTGTTTTCATCATCACAGCCAATACACCATTCGTCTGTTTGAAAAGAAATAGTTCCATTACCATTTTCATCAGCGTCAAAGTTTCCAATATCTCCTTTATGATATCCTGTAGCAGCACCCCATTTTCCATGTGGTTGCGAAGTAGGATTCCAATGTCCGCCAGTAGATTTTCCATCAGGGGAAGAACAATCTGCTTTTGCATGGATATGAATTGCGTGTTTTCCTGGTGTTAAACCTTCCATAACAGCAGTCATATTTACAATTCCATACTTTTCAGTAAAAACAACATTTCCAGTAACATTACTATCACTTTTTGAAGCCAAAGCAAATTTTACTTTTTTCACTTCAGTCGTTTTAGTAGCAGTTTCTTCGGATACTTTTTCTGTCTTTTCTTCCGTTTGAGGTTTAGCTTCTTCTTTCTTTTCACCTTTACAGCTTACAGAAATTAGTAGCAATCCAGTAGCAAGAATTAATATTCCTTTTTTCATTATTTTGGGATCTTTATTTAGTTCGTATTGTTAAAAAACTAAGGTAAGCAGATAATTAGCTAAATGCAAATCTTAGTTTAGTTGAAATGATTTTGTTTCTTTAAATGGTTTTAAATCAATTTGTTCCATTTCAGTACGATACGTTTTCCATTCTTTGTTGAATAATGCATTTGTTTTGTCCAACGCTTCTTTTAAAGCATCTTCAGCATGTTTCATTAATTGACGTTCAGTAGTTGTTAATCCAGTTTGACGCGATCCACTATACCAATTTGCTGTGCCAATTCGTTGCATTACATTTACTTCAGGATTTCGAGTAATCCCTTGACGCTTATCTACTTTTCCTAAATATAAAGCAATCACTGTATCAATCTTTTTTACGATTGCTTTAGACTTTTTGATTGCATCTTCATGCTTTTTCTTGTCTAATTTTTTAAGCGTAGCTTGATATTCTTTAGCAATATTTTTACTTTGAACCAATTGCTTTACAGCATCTGCAGCTGTTTGCGTCATGCTTTCAATTTTCTTCCCTGCAGCATACGTTTCGTCAATATTTTTCTGAGAAACTTGTAAACGTGGATCACTTGCTACTTTAATAGAAGTTTCAGAAACCTGATCTCCATACGTTAATTTCAATTGATATGTTCCTGGTTTTACAGCCATGCCGCCTGGTTCACGTCTACGTTTACGAATAGTTCTTGATGGCCTGTCAACTCCTTTTTCGTTCATTCCCCAAAACATTCTATGAATTCCATTTTCTTTTGGAATTTTATTTTTTAGGGTGCGAATCAACTTTCCATTGTTATATACTTGAAGCGTAAGCGAATCCCATTTTACTTTCTTTTCATCGGTTTCTTTGGCTTCTTTCTTGTCTTTATCATCCTTTTTGTCTTTCGGATCTTTCTTAGGCATTTCTTTCTTATTGATGTAATACGAAATCATAGCGCCACCTCTTTTGTTTTCACCATGATACGTAGCATCTGCACCAAAACGACTTCCTGTTGGTTGTTGATACGCTGCTTGATATGCAGTTGGTGGTTCAAAAAGTTCAATGTTTTTAGTAAGAATGTTTTTGTCTTTTGCAATAGCACGTAATGGACGAATATCATCTAAAACCCAAGCAGCTCTACCAAATGTTCCAATAACTAAATCATGTTCACGTGGTTGAATTACTAAATCTTTTGTAGAAACTGTTGGAAATCCAGAAGTCCATTTTTGCCACTTATCTCCAGCATCTAATGAAATGTATAAACCATCGTCCGTTCCTAAAAATAATAAGTTTTTATTTTCTGGATCTTCCACGATAGATAGTGTATAACTTTTTACATCAGTAGCATCAACAATGCGTTCCCACGTTTTTCCGTAGTTTGTGGTACGATATGCATATGGTTCGTAATTGAAGCGTCTGTAATCATTAGCCACTAGCAATGCTTCACCTTGCTTTTTATTAGATGCTTTTACTTGTACTATCCAGCTTCCAGTAGGCAAACCTTTGATGTTTTTGGTAACTTCTGTCCATTCTTGCCCACCATTTCTTGTAATATGTACACGTCCGTCATCTGTAGCTGCCCATAACATATTTTGCTCTAGTGGAGAAGGTTCAATTACTAAAACAGTACAATGATTTTCTGCTCCAGTAGCATCCATGGTTAATCCACCACTTTCTGCTTGTTTTAATTTAGCAGGATCATTGGTAGATAAATCATCCGAAATTACAGTCCAAGTTAAACCTTTGTCTGTACTTTTATGTACAAACTGACTTCCAAAATAAAGTGTGTTATTATCAAAAGGATCAATATTGATGGCTGCATTCCAGTTGAAACGAAGTTTTACTTTAGCGTCTGGATGTGTTGGTTTTACAGTATAATTGTTTCCAGTTATCCAATCATAACGAGATACAAAACCTTGTTGACTCATAGACCAGCCGTAACGAGAATCATCTTTATCAGGAACCACATCAAATCCGTCACCAAACGAAATTTCTTGCCAATATGAATTACGAATTCCTTGCGAACGCCATACATATGCTGGTCCACGCCAAGAACCATTATCTTGCATTCCTCCATAAACATTGTATGGAAACTCGTTATCTACATTAATGTGATAGAACTGCGCCACAGGAAGATTTCCAATGAAACGCCAAGTTTGCCCACGATCTTTTGTAATGTTCACTCCTCCATCGTTTCCATCAATCATGAATTTTCCGTTTGTCGGATGAATCCACCATGCATGATGATCAGGATGTACACCATTACTAACTCCATAGGCTGGCATAAGTTGACGGAAGTTTTTTCCACCATCATCAGAAACATTCACATACGTGAAAATTGTATACAATCTGTTTTCATTTTGCGGGTCAACATAAATTTCAGAGTAGTAAAATGGACGATTTCCAATACCAGGTTTGTCACTTACTTTTGACCATTTAAATCCGCCATCTGTACTTTTATACAGCGCATTTTTCTTAGCTTCAATTAAAGCATAAATAACATTTGGACTGCTTGGCGCGATTGCAATTCCGATACGTCCCAAATTACCTTTCGGTAAGCCTTCTTTATCAGTTAATTTTTTCCAAGTTTTTCCACCATCATGTGTAATGTGTAAACCAGAACCTTCTCCGCCAGATTTGAAAAACCAAGGATCACGTTTGTGTTCCCACATAGCAGCAATTAGTTTATTAGGATTTGTTGGATCCATTACTAAATCGGCAGCACCAGTTTTGTTATTTGCAAATAGAATTTGTTTCCAAGTTTCGCCACCATCTGTCGTTTTATAAACGCCACGCTCAGGATGTTCTCCCCAAGGAGAACCAATAGCTGCAGCATATACAACATCAGGATTTGTAGGATCAATAATAACACGGTGAATGTGACGTGTTTTTTCTAATCCCATTAGCTTCCAATTTTTACCACCATCTAATGATTTGTAAATTCCGTAGCCACCATTTAGACTATTTCTTGGATTTCCTTCTCCAGTTCCAACCCAAATTACACTTGGATTTGACTGTTGAATAGCTACAGCTCCGACAGAAGCAGTTACTTCTTTATCAAAAACGGGCTTCCATTTGATACCGCCCGACGTAGATTTCCAGAGTCCACCAGATGCAGTTCCAACGTACATTATATCAGGGTCGTTAGTAACAACATCAATAGCTGTAACACGTCCACTCATTCCGCCTGGACCAATGTTACGAGGTTTCATATTTTTCACCGTTTCCATAGAAAACTCTTGCGCAGAGAGGTTTATGGTAGTAAGTGTTAAGATTAGTAGGATTATTTTTTTCATTTTAGGTTGGTTTTAGTTTGTATTGTTTTTTGGTTGATGGTTTTATTTTTAAGGATTCTTATATGTTATCTATTATTGATGTCCTAAATGACAACCGCAACCTGGTGTTGTGAAGCTATTTGATTCTTCATGCCAAGGAAATGCTGCGTTAAATTTGTTATTTTCCCAATAGAATTGTGTACGTTTATTAGATTCGTTACCAATTTCATTCATCGTTTCTGTATCATATAAACGTCCGTTTATCATTGTATGCGTAATACTTTCTGTATTTCTGATGTTTTCTAAAGGATTTTTATCCATGATGATTAAATCGGCTAATTTTCCAACTTCTAGCGAACCAATATCGTTTCCTGCGCCAATGTATTCTGCTGGGTTTATCGTTGCCGTTTTTAAAGCTTCCATTGGCGACATTCCACCTTGTGCCATCATCCAGAGTTCCCAATGTGCGCCCAATCCTTGCAATTGCCCGTGTGCACCTAAGTTTACTTTTACACCTTTATCTGCTATAGCTTTTACCGTTTCAGATGTTAGAATATGTCCATTTTTATATTCTTCTTCAGGTAACATCATACGATGTCTTGAACGTGCATCAATGATTGCTCTTGGTGTGTATTTTAGAAGTTTTTCATTTTCCCAAACATTTGTTTTTTGATACCAATAGAATTCTCCATTAACGCCACCATAGTTCACTATTAACGTTGGTGTATATCCAGTTTTACTATTTCCCCATAATTCTAATACATCTTTATAAACAGGTGAAACAGGAATATTGTGTTCTACACCTGTGTGTCCGTCCATAATCATAGTCATATTGTGATAGAATGTGGATCCACCTTCAGGAACTACAAATATGCCTTCTTCGCGCGCCGCTTGTAATATTTGTTGGCGTTGTTCGCGGCGTGGTTGATTGTAACTTTTAACTGATAATGCGCCAAATGCTTTGGTACGTCTAATAGACGAACGTGCATCATCAAGATTGTTTACAACGGCTTTGAAATCTCCGTCGGCTCCATATAATATGAAACCAGTAGAGTAGAGGCGTGGTCCTACTAGTGTACCATTTTTAACCAATTCTGATAAAGCAAAAACTGTTTCTGTATTGGCAGACGGATCATGAGCTGTAGTAACTCCAAAAGCAAGATTTGCATAAAATTGCCAGTGTTTCTGAGTTGTTAATCCGTAACGGAATGCACCAATGTGTGCATGTGCATCTACGATTCCTGGCATGATTGTTTTTCCTGCCATGTTGTATGTTTTTGCTCCGCTAGGAACTTTTATATCGTTTGCTTTTCCAATAGCTTCAATACGATTATTTTTTATGATAATTGTTCCATTTTCAATTACTTTTTCATTATCCATAGTAATGATTCGCGCATTGGTAAATGCAATTCTTCCCGAAGGTTTGTCAGTTTTTTGTGTGAGATTGATTTTGATTCCTTTCGAAGTGAGTTCAGGAGTTTTTTCTGGGGAACCGTCCAAAAATGTAAATCTATCTTTAATTTCATTAGAAAAATATTCATCACCTAAAGTCCACATTACTTTTTTACTGTCAGGAGACCAATGTAAATTTACACCAGCATCTTTAGCAATTTGAGCCACAGGAAATGCTTTGGTTTTGTTGTCTAAGTTTACTTTCTGACCCGTAATAATCATTGGTGCTACATAGGCTTTGTGTAATTGAGAGAAAGCAATCCATTTGTTGTCTGGGCTAGGAACAATTCTGTTTGCATATTTTGAAGTAAAGTGAGTGCGTTTGTCATTTCCTTGAAGATTTACACTATGCAATGATTTTGTTAAGCTTCCAAAGTATGTTCCACCAGTTTGAATGAAGATACGTTTTCCATCTGCTGAAAAGATTGGATATTCGCCATCTTTGGTTACAAAATGTGTTTCGCTTCCGAAAGCTGTCATGGTATAGATTCCCGCTTTTTTAGCAAATGTATATCCTTGATCACTGTTTCCGCGTTCTTTTCTGTAGACAATGTATTTTCCATCAGGAGAGAACGAAGGTGTTCTGAAACTTCCTTTTTCAGAAGTTAATTGTGATGAGTTTCCACCGCTTATTGAGATTTTTCGAACTGAACCTAAGTTGATATCATTCCAAGTAACGTATACGATTTCTTTCCCGTTAGGAGAAAAACTAGGCTCTGATTCAAAATCGGTTCCTTTTGTCAATCGTTTTGGTGTCCCGTTTGGTAAGTTTTTCTTCCATAAGTAGCCAACTGCATTGAAAACCAACGTTTTTCCATCGGGAGAGGTAATTGCTTGGCGAATTACTTTTGCATCAAACGTATCAGGTGCTACAGGTGTATCAAAAGAAACTGCTTCCGCAATTTGAATATTTGCATTTACCTTGAAAGGAATGTTAGATACTTTTAAAGAGTTGATTTCTATTTTGTTGATTTTTCCGGCTGCCCAAAACACAATTTCTTTATTATTTGGCATCCAGCTAAAGTTTGGATAGACACCAAATATTGCCCACGCTTCTTGCTGATCTTTGTCTAATGCATCATATAATGGCCATTCTTCACCAGTTTCTAAATCGTGTAAGTATAACACAGATTTTGTACGCACTCTTTTGATGAATGCTAGTTTTTTTCCATCTCTTGATATTTGTGGACGCGAAGCACCGCCCGGTCCACCAGTGATTTGGATTGTTTTACCCGTTTGGAAATCATAACGTTTGATAACATAGATTTGCTTATTCGGATCTTTGTTGTATTGAAAGAATCCACCAGGATATACATCTTCACTGTAATATAGGTAACGACCATTAGGAGATACAGAAGGTTCGTTTACATCTTGTTGTGCATTTTTCTTTTTGGTTAGTTGTAAGCCAGCACCACCAGTTATGTGATATTGCCACATTTCTCCTGCTCCAAGTGAACGTGTAGAAGTAAAGTGTTTACGTGCTACAAACGAATTGCCATCGGGCATCCAAGTGGAATTATTTAGCAAGCGGAAATTTTCTTTCGTAATTTGTTTCGCTTCCGAACCATCTGCATTCATGATCCAAATGTTATCACCACCACCAGCATCACTTGTGAACAATATTTTTGAA
Source organism: uncultured Kordia sp. (assembly GCF_947496985.1). Lineage (GTDB taxonomy): Bacteria > Bacteroidota > Bacteroidia > Flavobacteriales > Flavobacteriaceae > Kordia. Next base: position 3,381 of record NZ_CANMEZ010000008.1, on the reverse strand, counting down.
CCATCAGGACTGAAATGTGGTTGAACTTCAAACGGAATTCCAGAACGTAATACTTTAGCGTTTCCACCAGAAATAGGAATACTATATATATCGCCAAGCATATCAAATACGATGGTTTTTCCATCTGGACTTACGTCCAAATTCATCCATGTACCTTCCGTTGTTGTGAATTTGTGATCTTTGTAGTTAAAGTCTCCTTTAGGATTTGAAACGTCCCATTTGGTGTCTGATTTTGATTTTTCTTGCGCAAGCGAAAAATATACAAAAAAGAGTCCGAGAAGGACAGAAAGATTGGCTTTTAACATTAGGCTTTGGTTTAGGCTTCTAAATTAGCCAATCTTATGTTAATATTTCTTAAAAGTGTGTTAAGGTGTTTTTTGTGTTTCTTAAATGTTTGAATCGTATGAAATTATTAACATGGCAATAATTACCGAGGTATTTTGAGAGGTTTCTTTTTTAGTTTTTTAAACCAATACGTTATGTACGCAGCACCAAAGATACTTGGAGTTAACCAACCAGCTATTCCAGGAATGAATTGATTGACGACTATAAAAGCGGTTACGGCAGCTATGTAACCTCCGAGCATTTTCCCGATGTGTAGTTTTAACCAACTTTTACGAAGTTTTTTTATGTTTTTAAATAAAAGTAAATCTCTTATGGAGAATATGATTCCGACACTTCCGAAAATGGTTAGAAGAATGTTTATTTTTCCAGTAAAAATTATTGGGTATGCAATCATGATGATTCCCGTAAGGAGCATACATCCAGAAATTACCTTGTCAAAGATAAGCAAAGGGTTTGGCTTTTTGAATCGCAATGCACGATACCCTGTAATGATGAAGTAAGCACTAAATAATCCGATAGTGAATAGAAATGGATTCTCATGTTTTGGTAATACAGCAATGATTAAAGCTGATATAGCAGCAAGTAGCATAGCATAGTAGAATACAATTCCTGATTTTTTATGATAGTTATCTCCTTTTTTTGTGATAATGGCTATAAAACCAGCAATAAAAGCAATACTACCCAAAGTAGCGTGAATGTAGATAAGATACGTAGCAAAGATTTCCATTTGATTTATTTTGTGTCAAATTTCATTTATTTTTTAGTTTGATAAAATTCTTTAAGACTGAATTGAAGAATTTGTATGCTGAGTTGTAATGCACACAGTAATCGCTTGAATTTTGGGTGTTTATACCCTTGAAATCCTGCCGAGAAACGATTATTTTTATAGTTAACCAATTTTAAGAAAATATGAAATCAAAATATAAAGCTTTTGTAAAATGGACTATTGCACTATTGGTCTGTTGTCTTTTTACCTCTTGTTATAGTGTCCGATTAAAAAATGTATATGGAGATCCAATGCCCGACCTCGTTAGTGATAGAACTGACTATTACAGAATGATGAAGGTGAATGAAATAGATACGGTAATTACGATAAAAGCAACGGATAAAGATTTTACGTTATTGTTGAAAGATTGCGGTACAAGTGGGATTCATACTGTAGAATATAAAAATACATTTGGAGGTGTTCTCCTAAGTGCTGTAACGTTTGGTAGAAAACGACGTGTTCGTGTAAAATATGTATGTATGAAACCTAATTTTTAAGAATCATGGCAAAAACAACACCTTACACAAAAAGTACTTGGGATACTTTACACAATAATGGACCATTTCCCTTAAAAACATTATACATAACCGAATTAGAAGGTTCGGCAAATATGTTTTCAAAGTATGATAGATATAATGATGCAGCATTGGAAATTCAACGATTAATTAGAAAAGCAGCAGATAGAAATGAAGGTTTTAGAGCGTATGGTTCTAGTTGGTCATTATCGCATATTGCACATCAAAAAGATAATATGCATTACAATGGTTTTATGAGTATTCATATACCAATTCCACAAAACTTAATGCATGCAAATACCACGTATACAAACGAGAATTTATTCTTTTTTCAATGCGGAAATACTATTAAACGAGTTTCAGAAGTATTGGGTTCGCATGGTAAATCGCTAAAAACGAGTGGCGCAAGTAATGGACAAACCATTGCAGGTTGTATATCGACAGGCGTACATGGAGCTGCGTTAAATGTAGGTTCTATACAAGATTATGTAGTTGGTTTAAATATCATTGTAGGTGATAAACCAACCGATATCGTTTATTTGGAACGACATACTAAACCTGTATTAGATGATGATTTTGCTAAAAAAATTAATGCAAAAGTGATTCGAAACGATCATTTGTTCAATGCTGCGTTGGTAGGGTTGGGGGCATTCGGATTCATTCATGGAGTTGTGATTGAAGCAGAAGATCGTTTTTTATTAAAAAGATATGTCAAAAAGATAAAAAAGGAAATTGCTTTGGAATTAGCGGATACGATGGATTTTGCAAATTCTACCTTCAAGATAGATGGAGAAGTGGATGAACATGGAAAACCAAATCGACCATATCATTACAAAGTTTTTATCAATCCGTATACAAATGAAGAGGAATATGTGGTTGAGGTGATGTATAAAAAACCATATAAAATTCCATACCCTGATCCGTTTCCTGTAATCAAAACATCATTGTATAAAGACTTGATATATCTACTCATAAAAGTGTCGGAGAAATTCCCGAAAAGTATTCCTTGGTTTATCAAAAAGTTACGAAAAACAATTCTTCCTGCTGTAGATGAAGAAACATTAGGAACTTTATACGAAACGTTTTGGGATGCACCATATCAAGGACCTGCGTTTGCCTGTTCGGTAGGAATTCATCATGAAAATTCATCAAAAGCATATAAAGTTTTAGAAGAAATGACTCAGAAAGAAGGTCCAATTCCAGGCATTTTTGCAATGCGATTTGTAAAACAAACAGAAGCTACCTTAGGTTTTACAAAGTTTCCGATTACCTGTATGCTAGAAATTGATGGTGTGCTTTGGGAAAAATCTAGAAAACTTATGAGTTTAACGGAATACTCAAGGCGAATGATAGAAGTATTACAAGAAAACGATATTCCATTTACAATTCATTGGGGGAAAAATTCCGATTGGAAGTTTCCTAATTTGGTGAATGATATGTTTGGTGAAAAAGTAGTGGAATGGAAAAAATATAGAAACGGATTACTGTCTACAGAAATGCAAAAAGTATTTTCAAACGGTTTTTTAGAAGATACAGATTTACATACGCCAAATGATATAAATGACGATGATTTGATAGTTTCCTTATAGAGAAGATAATTATGATATTAAAAAACCGAAGCTACTTTCTGCTTCGGTTTTTTTTATTTTTATGTCAGTAATCTTATGATAAGCTTTATTGACTTGTTTCAGAAATTCACATAAAATATCGAGGCAAGCCTTGGAATATTTTAAATCTCGATTATCGAGTAAATTA
>NZ_CANMEZ010000007.1 GCF_947496985.1 uncultured Kordia sp. | reverse complement strand
AAAGCCATGCGTATAGCAGGCTATGCTATTTTATAAGCATGGCTTTTGGGTAATTATGAAAAAATTAGTGAAACTCAGTTTTGAGAAACCTTTTTAGGTGTACTCAAAATTGTTGGTTGAACTAACGCCGTTGCATAGCGGTGTCTTGGTTGCTATATATCTTCATTTTGCAGCTTTTGCAATTTTTCGCTATTCAATTGTGTTTGTGAGTCCATCAATTTAAATAGTTTTAAAACGAGTTTTATTCCAAAAACAATAACTGTTATTAATATAGCTATGGATACAAATTGCCAAAGCACTAATACAAAACTGAATGAATCTATGGTTGTTTTCATGGCTTAGTTTTGTTTATCCTTTTTCTTTTTAAAAACAAGCATTACCAACATTATTCCAAGTATTCCACACTGACCATAGAAAAACAAATCGTTAGGATAATATGTTTGTATAAACTGTAGAAGTAATGTGACGATTATAAGTGATATTATGATATAGGTTGATTTCATTTTATTTTTTAATTTGGTTAAATCATTAATGACTATTAGCAAGACATTCTCTAAAATCATTATTAGCATCGTTTAAGCAATCAAGACCTATAACTCCTGCCGCTACAACTCCAATTACAGTTCCTACTCCAAAAGTCCAGAAAGTAGAAACGGCAACTGCTGCTAACGAAGCGTAAAGCCTTCTTTCACATCTTGCTACGGCTCTGTTGTAGATATATCCACAGGTATTATGTTCTGCTTGATCTGTTTGCTTTAATTGTTTGTCTATTTCATTTAATATAATGTTTTCTATTTCTTCAGGAGTTATCTTTCCAAAATTATAATTATTTAATAGGTTATTAATGTTGTTTTGAACCAAAAAATACATATTCGCAAATTCTTCAGAATTGTTAATATTATTATTTGATAGTTCGGTTACTAAAGAATCATAGTTTACATACTGATCTAATTCTGTCACTAACGATATCGATGTTTCAGTATACTCATTTGGATTAGTTAAATAATTATCAATAATATTTATATGGTTTGCAACAAAATTTTCTAAAGTTACAGACTGTTCAAAATTCTTTCCTACAGTGGTTAGTTGAGTTTGTTCATTAATATCTACATCAGCTATTTGTTGAGGTTGACATGAGACGAATAACATTAAAACTGCTAAACAGATTGATACATACGGTTTTCTAAGTTGTTTCATTGATAATTGGTTTTTTAAATACGCCTACTCATTCGTTTTTCGGCATCCACGACTGTTTGTTTCATAGTAGTTAGTATTTAGATATGAGTATTGAGATCGTTTTTAAGTTTCACCACTCAATACTAATACTTCACTACTACCAAAGGAATAGTATCCTTATAAAAAACATTTGCCGCGATGTGTATCTTGAACTCTTCTCAACTTTTTTTAGCCGTATCGCTGTTATGACTTTAAAAAAGTGTCTTGTCTGAACAAGTTGCTTCTAATTTTCGGTTAAAAATTAAAAATCAAGATGAGTTCATAAAAAATACCTATCTTTGATGTGCAGATCGTAGGCAAATGTTTATTTGTTTACTTAGAACTCTCACCATTGGTGGGAGTTTTTTTATTTTAGCTCGTTTTGAGTTGAAAATGATTTCATTTCAGAACGGAGTTTGTGCGTTTTATGTTTTGTGTGATTCTGAATCAGAATCAGAATGACGTTCTATATTCTCTTTTTTTAGGTTATTTACAGTCTTTTTTCGGTTTTACATAGGTTTGAAGCGGTTCATTACTAGTTGTTACCCCTCTAGGAACTGTTTTGATGTGGTTATTTACCCATTACAAGTGCTTCAGTACCCTTTTTAGTAGGTTCTGTAAGGGGTTTACCCCCTAAAGGAACCCCTTTTTTTAGGTTTGGAACCCCGTCGAACCATTACAGAACCTACATTGCACCATTACCAAACCCCAATTATTCATTATATAACCCCAACTAATGATGAATGAACTTCAAGCATTGGTTAGAAAACCTCTTTTATCTATACTCTTGGCTCTATATTCTTGATTCTTTTCTATAGTTCTACTGAGCGGAGTCGGAGCACTACAATTCCAACAACTCATTCTTCAATGCCTCTCGCCTTTCTCTATGGTTTGGGCAAAGAGTTCCAAAATGGCATTTTCTATTTTCTTGTTTTCATTCAGCCCATTAAACACATTACGAATCATTGATGTGCCATAAGGTTTCCCTTTTCTATTGGTTACTTTATTTTCTTTTAAAATTTTTAGGACCCTATCTGTATAGTGATAACCCAATACTTTTTTTAGTTTTTTATATTGTTCTTCATGTATCATTCTGTTATGTTTTCTGTGGTATCGTTATCGGCTGTTCTAGCACTTTTACTAAAGAGTACCTTCATGTCTTCAAATACCGTTTTAGCACCTGCTTCGTTTTCACCTGCTAGATAGCGCATCATTCGATAAAAACTTAAGGAGTTGGTGTAATTATCATGGTCTAACAGTGTTTTGGTGTCTATGAGTTGCTGAGAAAGGTTTTGTAGTCGTTGTGTGCGTTGCTCCATTTGTTGACGAGCGTTGTAGTCTTTATCAAACTCTACTTTGTCTAAAAAACGAGGAATCCAATTTGGGTATTGTTCCATATAGTTTTTTGCTTTGTCTACAATGAGTTTGTTTTGGTTGCCAATGCTTCCGTATTGTCTTCGTTGTTCAGGGGTAATATTTACTGTTTTTCCTGCGAGTACTTGTTGGATGCCATCTAAATGTGCATCGAGAGCTGTGAGTTCTTCGGGAGTAAACTCAATACTGATTAAATTTTCTAATGCCATACTGTTTTTGTTTTAAGGAATTATACTTTACTTCATAAATCTGAGTTATCGTAAGAAGTAGTTTTTATTTTTTGAGATTTCGCTTGTTAAAATTAAAACTGTTATTTTAGCTGTCAGATTTTTTTGATGTTGTAAATGTATATCTGAATTGTATATAAATACAAGAGATATAAACCATTATTTATAAATTGATAGTAGGTATTTGTAAATTTGTAGTAATTTTTTTATTTCCTATATAAACCTCAAAAAGAAAATGTTATTTTTAATAAATTTTTTTATGCACTCGTGATAAGGACATCTCCTAAAAAATATTGTCTTTTAATTTTTATACTTATTTGTATTCTTCATGCAAGAGCACAAGAAATAGTATCAGATTCTTTGGGAAGTTATAGTTTCAAAGAACTATCTGAAAAGTTTCATAATTCCACAAATTTAAAAGATGTATTTGCGAAGTATTATTTAAATAAAGCAAAAGAAACTAATGATACTTTACATATTGCTAGAGGGTATAAGTTGTATACTTTTATGGTTTCTTCAAGTAAGGCTGTTCAATATGGAGATTCTATAATTAAAGTTGCCAGGAATAGTAAGCATAGAAGCTATCCTGCGGAAGGTTATATATTGAAAGCCTACTATTTGTATCAAAAAGGGGAATATAACAATTCTCTTGATAATTATATTATAGCTTTACCTCTTGCTATCAAGAAAAAGAATATAAGACAACAATTATATATAAGGCAAGCAATTGGATCATTGAAAAGTAGGCTGGGAAACTATAGCGAAGCTTTAAATATCTTTAAAGAAGACTTACATTATATAGAGTCATTACCTAATTATAAAACTGAGCATAAAAAAAATTATTTACAAGCTATTTATAATGTTTCTGATAGTTATTTAGATATGAAAATACTTGATTCTGCTAATGTCTATATTGAAAAAGGAGTTATTGAGAGTCTTGTATTAAATGATTCAATCATATATCATGATTTTATTTCTGCTTCTGGTTATAGTAAATATTTCAGCAAAAAATATACAGAGGCATTAAATATTCTAAATACTACAACTCCTTACCTAGAAGGTTACAGTTTGGGAATTAATTACTATTATAAGGGTAAATGTTATAAATATTTAGGAAAAAAAGAAAAAATGTTTGCTGAGTTTAATAGAGCTGACAGTGTTTATCAAACTAATAAAGATCTATTTCCTGAGCTGCAATATATATATGAAGCTTTTGTAAAATATCACAAGAAAAATAAAAACACTACACAGCAACTTCATTATCTCGAAAAGCTTATTTCTGTAGATAGTATATTGGATATTGAAAATAGTTATTTGAACTCAAAAATCATAAGAAAATATGATACCCGTATATTACAAGAAGAAAAAAAGAAACTTAAAGAACAAATAAAATCATTGCATGTACAAAATATTCGTTCTTACAGAGGGTTAATCTTTTCCTTAATTTTTATAATCATTATTATAATTGTACTAATATATTATTATCTACTACAGAGAAAGTATAAAAGAAAATTTAACGAGGTAATTGAGAAATCAAAAAATCAAAAAATCAAGCCAACTAAAAAAAGACCTTCCAAAGTAATTAAAAATAAAATAGGAATTAGTCAAGAAATAGTAGATCAAATTTTGCTTAAGCTTGATGAGTTCGAAAAAAATAATTTGTTCCTTAATTCGGACATAACCGTTGCTAGTTTAGCTAAAAATATTGACACAAACACGACCTATTTATCTAAAGTTATAAATGCATATAGAGGTAAGAACTTTAGTGTATATTTAAAGGAATTGAGAGTTAATTATGCCATAGATCAATTACAAACTAATTCTACTTTTCGTAAATATTCAATAAAAGCAATAGCCTATGAAATAGGTTTTAATAATGTAGATTATTTTTCTAAAGCTTTTTCGAAAATCACAGGAATACAACCTTCGTACTTTATAAAACAACTGGAAAAACAGGAAAAACACACCCATAATTTGTAAATTATGGGTTATAAAGGATTTTTCAAGAGGTTTATCAAGAGGTTTTTCTATAGATTTGGGGTATTAAAAATTAAAAAATAAAGAATAATGAAAAAAACATTTTTAAAAAGATTCGCAGAAAAATCTATTCAGGATACTAGTTTATTAAACGCAATAACTGGTGGTGATGATGGACAGGCTGATAAAAAGAAAGTTAAAATTCCTTCAAATGGTGATAATCCAGATGATGAAGTGTCAGACGGAGAGTAAAAAATTATAGCGAAAAGCATTATTAAAATGCTTTTCGTTTTTTTAAAGCTAGACAATGATTATTGCCAATAATTCTTATCCAATTATGAAAAAAATTATAATATTTATTTTATTTTTAAATATAGTTTCATGTAGTTTTCAAAAGGAACAAAACTTTCCTTCCCCTCCAAAAATTGAAAAAGAAATAGCTACCGATACTTATTTTGATATAACTATCGAAGATCAATATAGGAATTTAGAAAGTTCAAAAGACACAATAGTTCAAAATTGGTATAAAGCACAAGGAGATTATGCTCATAATATTTTATCTAATATTAGCGGTGTTGATAGCTTGGCTGAAATTATGCAAGAGTTTAGTAAAAGAAAAACATACAGAATTCGTAGAACAGCAATTGTTGATGGTGAACAATATTTCTTTTTGAAAAAGATGCCTAATGAAAAGAAGTATAAATTATATTATAAGAAAGGCTACAATGGGGTTGAAGAATTTATTTATGATCCAGAGAGTTTTAAACCAGAAACAAATAATAATTATGTCATTAATTATATTCGTCCAAGTTGGAACGGTAAATATGTTGTAGTTGCTTTAACATACAAAGGAAGAGAAATAGCTGAAATGATAATCATTGATATGGAAACTAAAAAACCTCTAGAGCAAATAATTGATAAATCTTGGGCTGCTTCATTTTACGGGGTTGATTGGCTTCCTGATAATACAAGCTTTACTTATTTACACTTTCCTAATATTGATAAAAATAACAAGCGATCTAAATCAAATACTCAAGCTGTTTTATATAAGATAGGACAAGATCCAAAAAAAATAAACCCTGTTTTTAGTCCTCAGAATAACCCTGAATTAAACTTAGATACTACTAGTTATCCAATAATTGACATTAAAAATTCAAAACAAAAATATGCAATTGCATTTATGCTTAATGTGACCAATTATTTTGATGCATACTATACTGAAATTGAGAATTTAGGGAAAGAAAATATAAAATGGAAACCATTTTTTACTATTGATGATAAAGTTTACAGGACTCAATATAGTATTGATGATGATATAATAACTTTTAAATCAGGCAGGGAAGCTTCTAACTATTTTATTGGTCAAACTAATTTTAATAAACTAAACTTTAATTCCACTAATAAGTTGGTAGAAGAAAAACAAAATGAAATTATAGATGAGTTTAAGGTATTGCCTGAAGGACTTTTTTACTCTACTATTAAAAATGGAGTGCAAGCAAAATTTTATAAATATAACTCTAAAGAAGAAGAGATTAAGCTTCCTAAAGTTTCAGGAGGTATTGCTTTAAGGTCACACAACAAAAAAGACTTATTTGTAACTATCAATGGATGGATTAATAAAAGTGAAAGATATTTCTATAATCCCGAAACAAAAGAGTTTATTCTTACCCCCTTTTCTCCTTTAGTTGAATATCCTGAATTAGATAATTTGGTAGTAAAAGAAATAGAAGTACTTGGTCATGACGGAGCATTAATTCCTTTATCAATAATACATCATAAAGATACTGAATTAAATGGGGAAAACCCATTGTTTATTTATGGTTATGGTGCTTATGGTGATGACTCAAACCCAGTTTTCTCAACAATATTTTTAACATGGGTAAAGAAAGGTGGAATTTTATGTGCTGCTCATGTAAGAGGTGGTGGAGAAAAAGGAGAAAAATGGCATTTAGATGGAAAAAAATTAAATAAACCTAACACTTGGAAAGATTTTATTTCTTGTACTGAATACTTAATTGAAAATAAGTATTCATCTAAAGAACATATTGCAGCTTGGAGTGGAAGTGCAGGTGGAATTATGGTAGGTAGAGCCGCTATAGAAAGACCTGACTTATTTAAAACAATTATTATAGATGCAGGATCATTAAATCCAATTAGAGATAGTAGTATTGGCGGAAGTAGTAATTATAAAGAATTTGGGTCTATAAATGATTCAATTGAATACAAAGGAATAATTGCTATGGATTCATATTATCATTTAAAAGAAGATACCAAATATCCTGCAACTTTATTAAATGCAGGAATGAATGACCCTAGAGTTGCACCGTGGGAATCAGGGAAATTCGCAGCAAGGCTACAAGAACTTAATAAGTCAAACACCCCAATTTTGTTTAATGTAGATTATAACGCGGGTCACGGTAGTGGCACAACAGTTGGTAAAGTTTATCAAGAATGGGCTTCAAATTTCGCTTTTGCTTTTTGGCAAACAGGGCATCCAGATTTTAAGTTAGATAGAGAAGCTGCTTTTGGTAATAAAAAGGAATAACTCACGCACATCATTTGGTCATTAATCAACACCGCGTTTATCATTCTATTTTTTGCTCTAGTCCTAACATTATTTTCAAAAGGAAAAAAGCTGTTTAGTAACAGATATGGCAATCCTATCATTATTGTATTGGTATTAGGTGTATTGGGTATTATCAACGCTAAGGATAATGAGTATAACAATACATATGCGTTGTATGGTAATGATATAGAGACAAAAAATACGCGTTCGGTTGATTTACGAATGGATGATAGTTTATCACTTATATTTCATTTAGACATTAGATTAAAACAAAATTCCAAAGGAGCATTAATTCCAAGTTATAGTAGCAGTTCTTTAAGTGGATTTATAAGTGGTTTTGAATGGGAATATAAATATGTTGACATTGATGAAAACACGGATGGTACTTTTTCGTATGAAGCCAACGGATTATTGTATTGGAAACTATTTGGGATTAAATTCTATACCCAAAATAAAGATTTCAAAGGTACATTTGAATTACAGGAATATTAAAAGTGTATTCTTATATTTACTACTGAATAAACATACGTTTTCTTGAAATCATTACAACCATTCATTCTATTTTTAATGTGTAGCTTCCTAATTGCTTGCTCTTCTATACAACCAACTATTAAGCAATCACAAACAATTACTTCAACTTTTTCTAAAAAACAAGCACTTACTGACGAAGAGAAGAAAGATTGGCACTTTAAGAACATTTATACAGATTCTATTCCGGGGATAAGTTTAGACAAAGCATATGATTTCCTAAAAGATAAAAAAGGCGATACTATTATCGTCGCACTTATTGATACAGAATTAGATATTGATCATGCAGATTTAAAGGATCAAGTTTGGATTAACAAAGATGAAATTCCTAATAATAATATTGATGATGATGATAATGGTTATATAGATGATATTCATGGTTGGAATTATGTAGGCAGTAAAAAAGGAGATAAAATTCCTTATAGTCAAATAGAGCATGTTAGAATTATTAAGAAGTATGATTCACAATTCAGAAATATAGTTTCCGTAAAAGATGTTCCTGAGCATAAAAAGAGAGAATTTGCTCTTTATCAAAAAGTGTACATTGCATATAATAAAAGACTAAAAAAAGTTCAGACAGATGTTGAGAATTACACTATTGCTAAAAATCGCTTTGTTTTAGGAGTAGAAGTGCTTGAAAAATACCTTCCTAATATTGAAGAACCCTATAATCTTAGCTCCTTAGATTCTCTTAAGCAAACGCTAAAAAATAAAGATGAAATTGAAAAATTAGAACGACTAATACATTATAAAAAATATAAGAATACGCTAGTTTCCATAAGCAATCGACTAAAGTTGTTTAAAGAAATCGTTTCGTATAATTTAAATTTTGACTTTGATGAACGTTACCTTACAAATGATGATATGGATGATTTGAATGATTTTCCATATGGTAATAACGATGTTGAAGGTGTACAGAAATTTAGTCATGCTACAAAAATGTCATCAATTATTGCAGCGACAAGAAATGATACCTTAGTAGAAGGGATTAATGATAAGGTGAAAATAATGCCCTTAAGTATTTCTGTAGCAGGAAGTGAGCATGACAAAGATATTGCCTTAGCAATCCGTTATGCGGTTGATAATGGCGCTAACGTTATTAATATGAGTATTGGAAAGGATTTTTCATTACATCCTGAATGGGTATATGATGCAATAAAGTATGCCGAAAAACATAATGTTTTAATTGTAACTTCAGCAGGAAATGACGCGTATGATTTAGATAAGATTGAAAATTATCCAAATGATGCTAAAAGCGATGGTGTAGAATTTGTGAAAAATTTTATAAAAGCTGGGAACAGTTCTTATCAATTAAATGCTAAGCTGGTACAAAGAGCTTCTAATTATGGAAAAAGAGAAGTAGATATATTTGCGCCAGGGACACGAATTTCGTGTTTAAATAGATGGCGAATGACTACAGACACTGGGACTTCTGAGTCATCTGCGGTAGTAAGTAGTATTGCTAGTTTGCTATTTTCGTATTATCCTAATCTAACTGCTTCCGAAGTAAAACAAATTATTATGGAGTCGGGGATTTCATATGATGTAATGGTAAATAAACCATCCACAAACAAAGAAAAAGAGTTAGTTCCATTCAGCTCCTTATCTAAATCAGGAAAAATAGTAAATGCCTATAATGCTTTGTTACTAGCAGAAGAAGTTTCTAAAAAGAAAGAAAAATAAAAAGCGAACCGAAGTTCGCTCTAATCTTTATAAAGGAATTTTAAAAGAAGTGTTAGGAACACACATAGTAGTGTTGGCAGGACAATAATATGTAGGGCATTCCCCTAATCTTGAATCGCACATATGATTGGAACATCCTGCATCAAAAGTTTGTATTGGAGGAACACATAATAATTCATCAGTTTTAGAATCTGATAATGCGCCTCCTCTTTGTACATTAAAGTTTGAAATAGACTTCTTGTTAAGCTTTAATGATTTTAAATTTCTTTTTTTCATGGTATATAGTTTAAATTGATAACTATAAAACAATCAAGTGTTGTAATTCCTACTTTTTAAAAAGATAAATAAGTTAAAATTTTAAGATTTTAGAGTCAAAAAGTGCGAATTAAAACCTTGAGTTTATTTAAATATTTATGGTGTACTTAATTCATTATTGATTTATAATTCATAATAATTTAAACAGTACCAATAGAAAGAAAATTTTATATTTGAGTTAATGAAATTTCTACCTCAGATAGTATTTTTTTTGGGAGCTATAGGCGTATTTAATAGCCTAATTATTTGCGGATATTTTTTATTCAGTAAATCAAGAAAAAACTCAAGTAATCGGATATTTGGAATATTCCTACTTGTACTAAGTTTGCGAGTATTGAAATCTTTGTTTTATGCTTTTGCAGGGGAAAAACCTATATGGTTTTTGCAACATGGACCAGCGTATTTTTTACTTATAGGTCCTTTGTTGTTAACATACATTTTAAGTTGTGTAAAACCAACTTCGAACCTATTAAAATATTGGAAAGCTCATCTATTATTTTGGATCTTAATAGTAACTTATTTAGTAATTTTTATTCCTTTTCCAGACAATGTGGAGTTCAACAAAAAAACACTTCTTCCTATCATAAATTTACAGTGGCTTTTATTTATTATTATAAGTGGCTTTGTGATAAAACCAAAAGTAAAAAACTTTAAAAATAATCCTGTTTTAATAAAATGGTTAACAACATTAGTGCTGGGTATTTTAATTTTATGGTTGTCTTATTTCTTTATACAATATGATTATTTTGTTAGCGGTTCCATCATATTTTCAATATTATTTTACACATTCTTTTTATTTTTCCTATTCAATAAAAAAATAGCTCTAAACATATTTCCAAAAGCTAAAAAAACTACAATTTCAAAAACCACAAATGAAACAGAGAAGTTGGTTGTTGAATTAAAAAAAATAATGACAACTCAAAAATTATATACAAATCCAAATTTAAAATTATCAAACGTAGCTAGCCATCTCAATATATCTACACACGAACTTTCGAGATTATTAAACGAAAATGTGGGTGAGAACTTCACTGATTTTATAAATAAATACAGAATTAAAGAAGCAAAGGTATTGATTAAGGAAAATTTAAAATATACTCTTGAAGCAATAGGGAATCAATCAGGATTTAATTCTAAATCAGCATTTTATAAAGCTTTTAAAAAGTTTACGAATATGACGCCTGCTAAATATAAATCTCAACTATAAGTTCTTTTTTATAAATCAGTACAAAATAACGCTTATGTAATTACTTTTTTTATTAAAAGTGATGTAAAATTGTTTTTAAATAAATGTAAGAAGCATGAAAATAAACAATATAATTCTCTTTGTATTGTCGCTGTTTTTTTTCAATAGTTGCCAAACAGAAACTCAAAAATCCATAAAAGAAGCATTAGTGAAAAACTCTTACAGTGATATTGATACTGCAATTGTTTTTTATAATAAGTTAAAGAATGAAAATCCCAACGCGTATAATTTTGCAGATGAAAAAGAACTAAACAATCTGGGGTATCAATTACTCAGTGATGGCAGAACAGAAGACGCCATTAAAATATTTAAATTATTAGTTGCCGAATTTCCAAATTCATTTAACGCTTATGATAGTCTAGGGGAAGTGTATTTTTTAAATGGAAACATAGAACTAGCATTAAAAAATTATAGAAAATCTTTAGAGTTAAATCCCAAAAATGAAAATGCGGAACGATATATAACGAATATAGACTTTGAAAATCGCAACAAAAATAAATTCTACAAAATCTATCCAAAACAACAATACTTGGATGATTTAGATGAATTGGCAAATACAGTAACCACTGAAAATCCACATCCATATAAGTTTATGTCAAAAGAAGATTTTTGGCGCATTGTTAAAGACAAAAAAGCTTCCATAACAAACAATACTACTTACAGTGAATTTATTTGGAGTTGTAGTGAAATTGTAGCAAATATTAATTGTGGCCATTCCAGTTTATGGTATTTTAATCAAGAAAGAGAAATGTTACCTAGCGCGTTACGATTTCCCTTAGAAGCAAGACTAATCAATAACAAATTTTATGTCTCAGATCCTTTAATCAATAACGTACAAGTAGGAAGTGAAATACTTACAATAAATGGTAAAAGTATCCATGAGATAAAAGAAGATATATTTCGTCACATATCATCACAAGGGAAAATTGAAACTACAAAAAAGATATTTTTGAATAGTTACTTTACTGCTTACATTCCGTATGCACTACATTTTCCTAAATCCTATACCATTACAATTAAAGGAAAGGGTACGCCAATAAAGCTAGCACAATTAACTAGGTATACTCCAAAACCTCGTTATTTTCCAACAAATCTATGTGAAAGTAAAGAGCTATGCTTAGATTTTGTAAACGATAATACCGCAGTACTTACCATTATAAATAGCGCATATTATGGAAGTAGTTTTTCCATCTTTAAAGAATTTATTGGTAATAGTTTTCAAGAAATAAACTCAAAAAAAATTGAGCATTTAATTATTGATATGAGATCTAATGGTGGCGGTCCAAGCAATACAGGTATTCATTTGTTGAGACATCTTACCAAAGAAGCGTTTATATATAAAAAAGTTGCTGAAGGCTCAGATATAGCTCAAAAATCATTTAAACCTTTTGAATCTAACTTCAAGGGGAAGTTATACTTTTTAATTGATGGGGAATCAGCTTCTACATCAGGTCATGTGTTATCCATTGTAAAAGACTTAAAATTAGGTACAATAATTGGTGAAGAAATGGGAGGAAATCATTTCTGTACAGGTGGTCAAAAACGTTTCAAACTTACCAATACTGATGTTTTCTATTCAGTTGGTAGATTCACAAACATAAGTGCGGTAAATACCAATTTTGACGATAGAGGTGTGATGCCAGATTATGTTGTAACACAAAGCATCCAAGACTATACAAATGATGTAGATACCGTTATGGAATATACCATGCAACTTATTCAAAAGACACATTAACATTAACATTTTAAAACATAAAAATTATGAAAAAAATCTTCTTTATTTTTTTATTAATCACCACAGTCTGTTTTTCGCAAGAAATTCATGACATTCCAACTTCATTAGGAACGTATTATCAAGAATCCCCTGGAAATGAGGAAATTTCGGATGAAAATATTCTTATCAGAATTGACACGATTTTTAGCTATTTAAATGGAACAATTGTAGATGCAACACTTCCAGATGCACATCAAGGAGAAGCTTTTGAAAATCATTTTCGAGGAGTTGTAAGTGTATACTATTCAAAAAGAATATTAGCACATATCCAACTGTATTATTACTACAGTAATCAAGGAGCTACGCTAGAGGCAAATGACCAAAAAGATCAAATAGCTAAGTTTTTTGATTTATTTTTAGGAGAACAATGTACCGACTACTCTCCTTCACAAGATGCTGCTAATTGTTCATTTTCGCATGGAGGTTTTCCGGCAGAATACCAAGGAGAAGAACTTCCGGATGACCCTAGTGCAAATCCATTGCCAACGGCTTTAGCGTTAAAAGTTTTTGCTGAAGTGAGAAATTTATATGATAGCTTAGGAGAACCAGTTCCAATAATAGGTTGTGATGAATTTGAAGATAGAGTGTATCAAGCAAAACACGCATTGTATACGTATCAACAAATTAATTATCAGTATCTTAATATGACTGGATTTACGCAGATTGGGGCAACAAGTATACATGAATTGTATGACGATGCTTGGAGCATGGATTTTTTAATGGAAAAAGCAACAGAATTATTTGACCAAACAGGCCCGTTAAGACCATATGAAGGAGGAGACCCTGATTGGGATAAAGACTGGAATGAAGGACAGCAAGCAGACGGATCATGGAAAGATTATGGCGCTATATATGTTATTGGAGACTATTTCCTAAGTGCTAATGGAGTTACTTTGCTTGATCTAAATGAATGTCAAAAATGGCACGATTCAGAATTAGATTATCATTCCATTATAACAGAAGGACTGGCTTATTTATACAGTACCTTAGAAGAAGGGGATTTAAAAGATAAAACTAGAAAACATTTAGTAGCTTCTATCAATCATGTTATTGATTATGATGGGCAAACTACTCATATAGAAAACCCATTTAATCCACTTGTTACCGGAACTGGACAACAACAAACGAGGCTCACCAATCTTGGAAGAATTACAAAATACCATAGAGAGGCCGACCTTACAGATTGTCTTGTTGATACATTTGTAAATGGTAGTAATCCTAGAATAAATATGTCAGACGGTCTCAACGATTATATAGTGTTCTTTCCTAAACGTTCTGTAGGGATTGGATTTTTAAGAAGTCTTATTTTATCTAGAAACTATTTAGATGGTTTGCCTACAGCAGAACAAGAAATTTTAGATGCATTAATTGCTGGGCTAACGCGAGAAATTATTAATGTTGGTGGAGGACCAAGTGGATCAGGGTATAAAAATCTTCCATATGAGCAATTATATGATCTCTCATTATATCTAAACAGAAAAAATTTAAATAACATTCAAAAAAACAGATCGAAAGATAAAGCAGTTGCCGCTTTTAAATTTGATGATACAAATACAGCTACCATAGTTTCTCATAAAGAAAATACTACGCTTACATTAGATTTTAATGAAGCTATTTATTCGCATAACCAAGAAGCTGTGGATATGCTTTCAGGCGATTTTAACGGAAATGGAAGTGATGAACTAATCATCACTTTTGATGGAGGAAACACATATAGATATAGAGAAAATAGTGCTGGATTTATGGATACTCCAACACTAATATACAGTACTAATGGAGGTACTATAAAGTCTGAAAAGTTAGTGGCAGGCGATTTTAATGGCAACGGTATTGATGAATTAATAGTGACTTTTAGTGATAATAAAATGAAAAAATATGGAGAAAATAATGTAGGGCAACTTGTTGAAAATGATACTTTTTATTTAGGGGCAGCGGTAACACATATGGAAGTAGGTGATTTTAATGGTGATAGTGTGGATGAACTCATCGTAGTAAATAGTGGTGGCTTACTCAATACAATTACTAGATATCATCAAAATTCAACAGGAAATATAATACAAGGCGATATAATATTTAGTGATGCAACAGTATATCCATTACATATTGAAGTTGGAAACTTTAATGAAGACAGTAAAGATGAATTAATTGTAGCATTCAGTGATGGAACTGTAACCAGATATAAAGATGATAGCATTAATGCAAATAGCAATACAAATAATCTTGTAACTGATACAAGTGAAAACTTTTACCAAAATAGTTTCATTTTACCAACCCATTTAGAAGCCGGAGATTTTAATTTAGATGGAGAAGATGAATTAGTCATAGCTTTTAACAACAAAAAAATTTCCATATATGAAGAAGATGAAACTACGGGTTATATGACTTTTGAACAAAATTTTTACAGCGGAAATCAGCCATGTAGCGGTTTAAGCGCTGGAGATTTTGATGGTGACGGTGTTGATGAATTATTAGTAGGATTTATCAATACGGTATATCGTTGTATAGAAAATAGTGCAGGTGTAATGCAACTAAAATCCTCGATCAATCATAATGGAGATGATGTAAATCTGATTACTACCTTACGTAGAAACAGAATTCACTGTCCAGGAGGAGCAAGTTCAAGAGCTGCAAACACCACAAGATTCAATGCACAAATTGTAACAACTCCGTTCAATGCCATGCTAGTGTCTGGCGAAGAAGCACTAACACTATCTGTAAAAAATCAAAAAGTAGATACGTCTATCTTAAAAGTATACGACATCACAGGACGCTTATTACTAAGTGAACAATTTGAAAAATCTATTCAAATAGCGCGTTCAAAACTAAATAGCGGAATGTATATTTTTAGTATTGAAAACGGATCAGACAAAAAAATTATAAAGACGATCAACTAAATATTAAAAAAATAATTAACAAAAGAGCAACTTATTTCATATTGAAATAAGTTGTTTTTTTATTGTATCAAATTAATACTAATGGTAGAAATTTCATCGCTTGGAAAACGATACGAATGTGTCGGATCAATCTTAATTCCTGCTTTCGCAATTGCATCTAAAAACACTTCCAATTCCACAATATACTGATCAGAAAAACCATGCGTTACATCATATGCTGTACAAGGTGTTTTACCCAAATTTACAGCAACTGTAGTTGGTGAAACCGTATGCAACTCTATAAATAATAATCCGTGGTTTTTAATATACGGTTTCCATTTCTGGAAATGTTCTATCAAGCTTTGTGCAACGTCATTATTGTGTAATAATTTTCCACGATGTGAAAACGCTCCTGTAGACAATAAGTCACCAGTATATGTCCCCGTAGGGATATTAAACGGACGATTATGATCTAAAAAAGAACGCACATTTAATAACTCTTCCAGTTTTACATTGTAAAGCGATTGTAGTTTTTGATCAATCTCCGCAGGATTTCCAATATCGCCCCAAACAACTTCCGCCCAAACGTTGGCTTTTTCTAAATTTCGTTTGGTACTCAATAAGGCTTCTTTATTGTAATCTGCACCTACTAAAATTAATTTGTTGTTACTCAGATCATCTCTGCGTTGAGTTTGATTCCAAATTAAATCAAAAATATGTTCTAACAAAGCACCATTTCCACAACCGACATCAATAATTCCTTTTGGTTGCTCAGCTAGTGGTTTATTAAAA
Organism: uncultured Kordia sp.; assembly: GCF_947496985.1. Classification (GTDB taxonomy): domain Bacteria; phylum Bacteroidota; class Bacteroidia; order Flavobacteriales; family Flavobacteriaceae; genus Kordia. Next base: position 236,550 of record NZ_CANMEZ010000007.1, on the reverse strand, counting down.
ATATCCACAAGTACGGCATCAAACTTATTAAAATAGGTTGCATGACTTCCGCCACTTCCCCAAACATTGATACCTCTAAATACATGTTGTTCATTCCCTAAACGATCTTGCTGAAAAAACGGAAGAAAATCTCCTGTCAAATACGTTTCCATATGCCGCATAATTGGTGTGTACGAAACAGTAACACCATACGCATAACTCTTAGTAAACAGAAAAGTGCCTTTTTTTGTCAATGAATTCCCATCATATAAATCTAACAAACGAAATAATTCTTGAACAGATGTATCTTCTAAAAAAGTATATGAATCTATATTTTCTAAGTCAGCATTATATCCTAAATAAACTAACAAAGGCGCTAACAAAACACCTTCCAAATGCATAGCAATCTCTTCTTGGAAATATATGTCGTTGTGTAAATTCTTCTTCTCAGAAGACAAATAAGAAGCAAATGCAGTTAACTTTTCAATAGTAGCTATAGGAAAAGCAAAAGGCTTTTTCAGCATTTCATAATAAGATGCAAACAAGCTGTTAAAATGTAAATAATGCGAAACATGCGCTGTAAAAGCAGTAAACTTTGCGTTTGTATGTATCTGTATTTCTTCCGGTGTAACTTTATATATTAGTATGCCTTGTGAAGCCAAACTACGCAACGCAACATTAACATAACCTGCATGAAATTGAGGAAATTCTTTAAGAATACTAGCAACGGAAGTAATAGTGTTGTTCGTTAAAAAATTAAAAACGCCGTGATGTTCTAAGGTAGCAATAATGGATGTAATGGCAATTCCGTCTTGGTGTTTAAATAATAATGAACGGAATGCACGTTTTTGTTCTCTAGTTAAAGTCATATCTCTTAAAGATACATATTTTTCAAATGTAGAAAAAAAGAAAAAGTGAGCTTTAACTCACTTTTAATATATTTTAAAAAAATACTAACGTCCGCCACACCATGCATCAGGACTTGTCCAACTTAAGCAATACCAACCATCATCCCAGCCAATTGTAGGAAAGTCGCAACCTTTAGCTGCTGTTAATGGCTCTACATCACAAACCTGACAAGTAGTTGGTCCGTCAGATGCTGCTGCTGCGTTTTGAGCATTTTGAGCGCCACCATACGTAGTTTTAAAATTAGAAATGACACTTTTTTTTAATCGTAAACTTTTTAAATTCTTTTTTTTCATGTTGAATAATTTTGATTAAGAATTCAAACTATAAAGAAATCACGTACGAAAAATAAGATATTTCTAAAATGTCAGACTGAACTTTTGAATAAGCTTTCTTAATTTCTAAATAGTAATTAAACAATCTTCATTCAAACCGAAATATAAAAAATAAGGCTGTCTAAAAACAATAAATTTCAGGCAGCCTTATTAATTTTTCAATTTAATTGTTTAAATAATTGGACACTCTCCCCATCCTCCAGTACAAATAGCAGGATCAGAATAAGGTGTTGGAGCTGGCTCAGGCGCTGGTTGTTCTGGACAACAAACAAATATGTGCGATTTTGTAATGCAATCCGGAGTTCCAGATGGGCAAAACATAGATATATATCCGCCACCATTAATGTTTCCTTCTAATATTAACTTAGAAACTGTTTTTTTGTTTAGTGATAAGTTGTTGATTTTCCTTTTTTTCATGATTATTAATTTTCTCACTAAACCTACTAAAAGGGAATACGTGTTGTTTGCAAGAATTTCTGAAATAGTTGTTTAAGTTTCTAAAAGGATATTGAAAGTAGTAATAACTTTTAAAAGCATATAAAAAGCAGAAGAAATAACAATACTCTTCTGCTCTTTGAAAATAAATTTAAAACGGTCACTTCTGGTAATCTACCAAAAAGGACATACTACATATTTGCTATGACAACGTGGAATAAAACTAGCAGGTATCGGATTAGGGTTTTGAGGTTTAATAGGTGTGGTTGTGGCAGTAGCTCCACCTTTTAACTCTTTTAATGTAGCTAAACTTGAAACCGTTTTTTTGTTCAAAGACAAATTGTTTACTAATTGTTTTTTCATGATTTTCTATTTTTTGTTCGGTACAAAGGTGCACTCATAGAAAACCGATTTACACGGTAAAAACACTATTTTAAGTAAAGGAAATACATGGGAATTAAATCCCCTTAGGAATAGCGTCAATTAACGTTTGTGTGTAGTTTGATTTAGGATTTGCATAAATAGTGTCAGCTTCGCCCAATTCTTCAATTTGCCCAGCATTCATCACTAATAATTGATCTGAAATGTATTTAACGACAGCTAAATCATGTGAAATAAAAATATAGGTAAAACCAAAATTATCTTTCAGTTCGTTCAACAAGTTCAATACTTGTGCCTGTACCGAAATATCTAGTGCAGAAACCGATTCATCACAAATAATCAACTTAGGCTGCAATGCAATAGTGCGTGCAATTCCAATACGTTGGCGCTGTCCACCCGAAAATTCATGCGGATATCTACTATAATACGAAGCGTCAAGTCCAACGCGTTCTAGCAATTCGAGTACTTTTTCCTTTCGTTCTGCATCATTTGCGTACAAGTCATGCACTTTCATTGGTTCTAAAATAGCATTCCCAATAGGAATTCTTGGATTTAAAGAAGCAAACGGATCTTGAAAAATAATTTGTATCTCCTTTCGTAAACTTCTAATAGCAGCGGCAGGCAATTTCGTAATATCTTGTCCTTTATATAAAATCTGTCCTTCGGTAGCTTTGTGTAACTGTAAAATAGTATTTCCTAAAGTAGATTTTCCACAACCTGATTCGCCAACCAAACCAAGGGTTTCACCTTCATACAATGAAAAACTAACGTCGTCTACAGCTTTCACTTCCGTAGATTTTCCAAAGATACCTGCGTTGCTAAAAAATGATTTTGATACATTCTTTACCTTTAATAATGGCGCTTTCGCGTAAATGGACTCGTGGTGTTTTGCACGTTCTGTGTCACTTACTACCGTATCCGAAACAGTACCAGCCAATACATCTTGAATGGTTGGAAGTCGTTTCAAACGAACTGCTAATGATGGTTTTGACTTCAATAAAGCCTTAGTGTATTCATGAGTTGGATTTGAAAAAAGATTTGCTGTTTTTCCAGCTTCTACAATATCACCTTTATACATTACAACAATTTCATCGGCAATTTCACTCACCAACGACAAATCATGTGAAATAAAAATAATCCCCATGTTAGTTTCCTGCTGCAGTTCTTTCAACAATAAAATAATTTCTTTCTGAACCGTTACATCTAAAGCAGTTGTGGGTTCATCAGCAATCAATATCTTTGGTTTACAAGCAATTGCCATAGCAATCATGACACGTTGCTTTTGCCCACCACTCAATTGATGTGGATATGCGCTGTACATTTGAGCAACTCTTGGAAGTTTTACCTTTTCAAATAAAGATAATACAGTTTCTTTTACATTTTTCTTGGTTGATTGTTTGTGTTGTAGTAATACTTCTTCAACTTGCTTACCACAAGTCATTGAAGGATTTAAAGAACTCATAGGTTCCTGAAAAATCATTGAAATTTCATTCCCGCGAATGCGTAGAAACTCTTTATTCTGTAAAGAAATTAAATTCTGATTATCATAGATAATTTGCCCAGTAATGGAGGTGTTTTTCTTTGGTAATAAACCTAATATAGCCAATGAAGAAACTGATTTCCCACTTCCAGATTCGCCAACAATCCCTAAAATTTTATTCTCAGAAAGTGCATACGAAATTCCATGGATAACTTCATTTTCTTTAAAAGAAATACTCAAATTTTGAATTGATAGTAGCGTACTCATACTTCAAAAATACATTTAAGTTTATTCTCTTCAAAGCAAAAAGAAGGTTTTACAATTTATTTATAAAAGCTTGCAAAATTGTGAGTAGAAGGGAATTTTAGTCAAAAAAATCACTTAATATATATACTCTAGTGGTTTTATAGGATATATCTTAAAATCAGAGATTTAGCTTATTAATTATAATTCATGATATACGAGTATTTCTTAAAAAAATATGTAATTCATCGAAAAAAACTGCTATTTAACTGAAAATTCATAAAATTTTAACATTTTTGCCGCGGATTAGTGAAAAAATAAAGAGCTATTGAGTATACACCCTTGATGCTTATCATGAACGAAAATTGACAATCTTCTTCACCTTTTGATTTCATCTTGACTCTTCTTTTGTTTTTACAATCTGTTTTTAAAATTAACCAAATAACCAAAAAAAATGAAAAACAAGTACTTCAAATTAGGGCTATTTGCCCTAGGAATGTTCTTTGCCCAAACTTCATTTGCACAAACAACTGCTCAAAAGCAAAAAATTGTAAGTCAATATGATGTGCAAAAGCTTGGAACATTACAAAACAAATTTACAGCTACGCAAGTGCAAGAAAAGCAAAAAGCGATTCGAATGGCACAACAAAATGGATGGGAAGTTAGAAAAACCTTAGCTGATGGGACATTAGTTGAGCTTCAAAAAGTAACTGCTGACGGAACTCCAGTATATTACACAACATTCAATGTTGATGCAGCACGTTCTACACGTACAAACTTCTTAAATTCAGGCGGAGGATTAGGACTGAACCTTATGGGACAAAATATGACCGCATATGTTTGGGATGGAGGAATCGCAAGAGCATCACACCAAGAATATGATGGAGCAGGAGGAACAAATAGATATTCTGTCGGTGATGGAAGTTCTTCATTAAATTTCCACGCTGCACACGTTACAGGAACTATTATGGCTTCTGGAGTTGTTGCAGATGCCAAAGGAATGGCGCCACATGCAGATGCTGTAGGACACGATTGGAATAGTGATAAAGCAGAAGCTACAACAGCAGCTTCTAATGGAATGCTAGTGTCAAACCACTCGTACGGATTTGCTGCTAGAAACCCAAATACAGGACAAGTGCAATTGCCACAATACTTCTTCGGTGGATATATTGACGAATCAAGAGATTGGGATGAGATATTATTTAATGCACCAAACTATCTAATGGTAGTTGCTGCTGGAAATGATGGAAATGATAACACAGCAAATACAAACCCAACCGGAGGTTCAGGATTTGATAAACTAACAGGGCATTCAACAGCTAAAAATAATTTAGTAGTTGCCAATGCGCAAGATGCAAATATTGATGCAAACGGAAATTTAGTTTCTGTAAGTATCAATAGCTCTAGTAGTGAAGGCCCAACAGATGATTTCCGTATCAAACCAGATATTACAGGTAATGGTACTAATGTATATTCTACATATCACAATAGTAACACAGCCTATAATTCTATTACAGGGACTTCAATGGCTTCGCCTAATGTAGCAGGTTCTATATTATTATTACAACAACATTATAACAATACAAACAGTTCTTTTGCAAGAGCAGCTACTATAAAAGGTATTGCTTTACATACTGCTGATGATGCAGGAGCTTCTGGACCTGATGCTGTTTTTGGTTGGGGATTAATGAATGCAAAACGTGCAGCCGAAGTAATTACTGAAAATGGTAATGAATCTAAAGTAGAGGAATTAACATTAAACTCTGGACAAACATATTCAATTACAGTTGATTCTGATGGAACAAATCCATTATTAGCTTCAATTTCTTGGACAGATAGAGCTGGAACTGCTACAACAACAGTAAACTCTACAACACCAGTACTAGTAAATGATCTAGATATTAGAGTTACTAAAGGAGGAACAACATATTTCCCTTACGAATTAACAGGAGCAACAACAAATACGAAAAGAGACAATAACGTTGATCCATATGAAAGAGTTGATATTTCTGGAGCTTCAGGAACCTATACAATTACAGTAACGAACAAAGGTTCTTTAGTTGGTGGAAGTCAAAACTTCTCATTAATTGTAACAGGATTAACAGGAACGCCAGCAGTTTGTAATGCAACTACACCAACAGGAGTTTCAACCGCAAGCGTAACTTCTTCTGGAGCAGACGTAAGTTGGGATACAGTAGCTGGAGCAACATATGATGTACGTTACAGAGTAACAGGAACTTCTTCTTGGACAACAAATGCAGTAACTGCAACTACAACTACTTTAAGTGGTTTGTCAGCTTCTACATCGTATCAAGTACAAGTAAGAAGCAAGTGTGCTAGTGGAAACTCTTCGTATAGCGCTTCTGTAACTTTTACAACATCAGATTTACCTTCTATTTGTTCAACTACAGTAAGTTCATTCCCTTACAGTGAAGGATTTGAAGCAAACGATGGTTGGACACAAATTACTGGAGATGACGGTAACTGGGTAAGAAGAAGTGGAAGCACACCATCTTCTAACACAGGACCAAGTTCAGCTTCTGAAGGATCTAACTACTTATTCTTAGAAGCTTCTACAAACGGAAGTACAGGACAAATAGGGAACAATGCAACCGCTATATTAGAAAGTGATTGTTTTGATCTTGCTGGAAAATCTTCAGCTACATTTAGCTTTGAGAATCATATGTATGGTAACAATGTAGGTTCATTAACAGTTCAAGGATCTATAGATGGAACCACATGGACAAGTTTATGGACAGATTCAGGAAACCAAGGAAACCAATGGAATTCAGTATCTGTTGATTTAAATTCTTATTTAGGAGAAAAAGTAAAATTAAGGATTGTTGGAGTTACAGGAAATGGATGGTCTAGTGATATTGCTGTGGATGATTTGTCAGTAACAGCAGTAACAGCAGGATCTGATACACAAGCACCAAGTGCACCAACAAGTTTAGCTGCTTCTAATATTACACAAACAACAGCAACATTAAGCTGGAACGCTTCTAATGATAATGTAGGTGTTACAGAATATGAAGTGTTTAGCGGGGCTACTAGTATTGGAACTGTAACAGGAACTTCTGCAAATATTACAGGATTAACTGCCAATACTTCTTACACATATAGCGTAACTGCAAAAGATGCAGCAGGAAATGTATCTTCTTCTAGTAATTCAGTTAGTTTTACAACGCTAAGCAATGTGGTAACATACTGTGCTTCAAGTGGAAATAGAGTAACATTTGAATGGATTGATTATGTTTCTTTTGGAGGAATGACAAATTCTACAGGAGCTAACGGTGGATATGGAGACTTTACATCACAAACTGCAACAGTTAGTAGAGGAAGTACAAATCAAATTGTATTTAGTGCAGGGTTTAGTAATTCTTCTTATACAGAGCACTGGGCTGTTTGGATTGATTTCAACCAAAATGGAACTTTTGAAAATAGTGAACAAGTTGTTACAGGGTCTTCTTCAAGTGCCAATAACTTAACAGCTGATGTTACAATTCCAACATCTGCAAACACAGGTACAACAAGAATGCGTGTTTCTATGAAATATAATAGCGCACAAACAGCTTGTGAAAATTTTGCTGATGGAGAAGTAGAAGATTATACAGTAAATATTACAAATGCAACTGCAAATTATACAACATATAACGATCCAATTTCTGGAGATGTTTTAGGAAACGAAGGAGCTACATTTGACTTTACAATGTATCCAAACCCAGTAAAAGGAAGTGAGTTAACAGTTCGTGTTGCTGATGCAAGATCAACTTCGTACACTATCAAAAACATGTTAGGTCAAACTGTAAAAGTTGGTTCATTAACAAATGGAACAATCAATGTGAATGACATGAGAGCTGGTATGTATGTATTAGAAGTTACAGATGGACAAAAAGCTATTGTGAAGAAATTCGTTAAGCAATAACCACCTATCATAAATAACTAGTAAATAGAGTGCTTAAAAGCTCAAACATGTAATGTGTTTGGGCTTTTTTAGTATAGAATACTACAAGTGCTTTTTTGAAGTAGTACAAATCATTAACACTTTTGTATCAATATTTTACTTAGTTTTGAGTTGTGATTAAAAAATCGAACATACTTAAAATACAGAGTTTCTTGTTGCTCATCATCTTTGTTTTGATAAAGATGGGAGTTGCACATTCGGTTTCTCATGCGTTTTCTCATGATGATATTGCTGATTGTGATCACTGTATTTTAATTATTGATTCAAATAAGACATACTCTTTTGATCACAATACAAACGCTTATGAAAAGACTGCATTTTTTGTAGAGTCGACGCATAAGCCAATTATATTATTATATAAAAATCCTATAATTAAGGTTTATCACTCTTATCAATTCTTCAATAAACCACCTCCATCACTTGTATAAATTACAGGATAGAGTTCTTACAATCAATTAATAAATAAATGTATAGTGTTATAGCAATTTTTGTTGTGAAGACACCTATATGCTTAGTATCCAATGCTTTTTGGAACTTTCTATCCAATATGTTGAACTTATTTTAAACGAGTTCATTCTTAAAACATTAATCAAAAAAACATTGAATCGCCTTGTAAAGTTCTGCGATTCATGTAATTATTCAATATCAAAATTTATGGTACAAATAGATAACCTTACCAAAACGTATGGAGACCTAACGGCTTTAGACGCACTTAGTTTAACAGTGAAAAAAGGAGAGATTTATTGTCTTTTAGGAGCTAATGGCGCAGGGAAAACAACCACAATCAATCTACTTTTAGGATTTATAAAACCTACTTCGGGTAGTGCTTATATAAATGATGTTAGTGTGGTTGAACAACCTAAATTAACAAAAAATCACTTAGCATATATTCCAGAAAATTTGATGCTATACCCAAGTTTGACAGCAGTAGAAAACCTTGATTATTTCTCTGGAATAGCCAATAAAAAATTTAACAAAGAAGAATTAGAAACTTTTTTGGTAGACGCTGGACTGCAAACATCAGCATTTCATAAATCAGTTTCTAAATACTCAAAAGGAATGCGGCAAAAAGTAGGAATTGCTATTGCTTTAGCCAAAGATGCAAAAGTATTATTGTTAGATGAGCCAACTTCTGGCTTGGACCCAAAGGCAAGTAATGAATTTGGACAATTGCTACAAAAACTAAGACAAAAAGAAGTGGCTACTTTAATGGCAACACATGATCTTTTTCGTGCAAAAGAAGTAGCCACAACAATTGGAGTTATGAAAGACGGACAGTTAAAGCAACAATGGGCCGTTGACGAACTTTCATTGAAAGAGTTGGAAGATAGTTATCTTGAAACAATGTCATATAATTCCCTGTAGTTATGATTATACATACATTTAAAAAAGAAACCAAAGAACTATGGCGAGATGGACGTGTTAGAATAGCCTTTATTATAGTACTATTTTTAACTGCAGTTGCCATATTTATTAGTACAAATCATTACAAAAGTGTTAATGAACAATATGTAGAAGCAAATGCTAATGAACGTGAAGTTTGGGATAATCAAGGTGAAAAAAATCCACACTCTGCAGCACATTATGGAACCTATGCTTTTAAACCAAAATATCCTTTATCGTTAATAGATCAAGGTGTAGATAAGTATACAGGGACTTCTATATTTTTAGAAGCGCATAGAAGAAATGAAGCACAATTTATTGCAGCTTCTGATCAAACCGGTTTGGCTCGTTTTGGAGACTTAACCCCCGATTTTATTTTGCTATTTATCATTCCTTTATTACTGATTTTGGTTGCTTATAATAGTATTACAAAAGAAAGAGAAAGAGGTACGCTCAGGCTTTTAAAAAGTCAAGGAGCAATTGGCTGGAAAATAGTTTTTGGAAAATGGCTTGCGATTTTTTCGCCCGTATTTATTATTTCATTTATGCTATTTCTATTAGCAGGTTTGTTACTATCTAATTTACCTGATTTTGGAGTTTTTAGTTGGTCATCTTTAATCACACTTTTTGCTACGTATATGATTTACTATGCAATTTTTATCAACCTAGTGTTGATCATTTCTGCAACGGTAAAAAAATCGGGCATTGCTTTGGTATTGTCTTTAAGCGTTTGGATTTTAGTTTGTTTAGTCTTACCTAAAATGGCAAGCAATTTGGCAGAGTATAAGTATCCATATCCTACGAGACAAGAATTTAGTGCAAACATCTCTAAAGATAAAAAACTTGGGTTAGATGGGCACAATCCATGGAACAAAGCAGCAAAAGAACTAGAAAAAAAGACCTTAAAAGAATATGGTGTTGACAGTTTGAGTCAGTTACCGTTCAATTATGATGGTTATAGAATGCAAAAAGGAGAAGAGCATGAAGCAGAAATTTACTTTAAACATTATAACTATTTAAAAACACAATACTCCAATCAAAATGGTATTTATCAAAAACTGGCGGCTATTTCTCCTTACTTGCCTACACGATTTTTGAGCATGGCAATTGCAAAAACTGATTACAATACACATTGGGATTTTTCAGATGCAGCTGAGAATTATCGAATTGAAAGTCAAAAATTCCTTAATGATCATTTCGCAAAAGAATCAAAATATGGAGAATGGGGCTTTAAAGCGGATGCTGATTTTTGGAGGAAATTACCAAAATTCAACTATGAGCCGCCTTCTTTATCAAAAACAATTCAAACCAATATGTCGGGTGTTTTTATAATGCTTATTTGGTTTGTTGGTTCATTTACCGTGTTATTTTTCACCACTAAATCACTTTAAAATGTTACGATATAATTTTAAATATGAATGGTTATTGTTAATCCGAAATCGTTGGATTCAATTACTAAGTATTCTACTATTTTTACTTTTTGGATTTGCAGTATACAATGGTATTCAAAAGGTGGAAGCGCGTCAAACTAATATCAATACAGCACTTTCAGAATTTAGTGAAGAAGAAACAGAAACAATAAGTGTACTTGATTCTATAGATAAAGGATACAAAGTCAATAAATCAAGATGGCTGATTCCTTCTAGGCCTATTGTCATTGGGAATTTATTACCTAGAGTTGTAAATATGCCTGCAAAACCAACGGCTTTTATTGCTACAGGACAATCAGATTTGTTTGCACATTATGTAAAACCAATGGTTACAGGCGATGACCTATCTATGAGTTATACAGAAATGACAAGCCCAGTACAACTACTTTTTGGTAGCTTTGACTTGGCATTTGTAATTATCTATTTGTTACCACTACTCATTATTGCTTTTTCTTTTAATGTGTTGGCTTCCGAACGTGAAAGTGGAACATTAAAGTTATTAGCATCTCAACCGATTCGCATCAGAATTTGGGTATTACAAAAACTAGGATTGCGTTTTTTCTGGCTAATTTTATGTATCACAATTACACTTGTTATCGTATTTGCAATTTTTTCATTCGATTTTGTAGCCAATTGGACTTCACTCGTAGTATTACTCAGTTATATCATTGTATATGCCTTGTTTTGGTTTGTATTGGCGTTTGCTACCAATATTTGGATTCACAGTTCTGCTAAAAATGCAGTTGCACTCATAGGTTTTTGGGTGTTCTTTGTATTATTATCACCGTCTATCTTGAATCAATTGAGTAATAGTCTATATCCGATGCCTTCTCGTACTATAATGCTCAATCAAATGCGAACACTAAAGGCAGAAGCTGCAAAAAAGCAAGATGAAATCTTAGATAGTTATTTAAGAGATCATCCTGAATATGCTATGAATGACAGTACACAAGCACCAAGTTTTTACCATAAATACATGGCAACACAAAATCTTGTGAAAGAAGAATTACGCCCTGTCGTAGAAAAGTTTGAAATACAAATAAAAAACCAGCAACAATGGGCGCATACATTTAGTTGGTTGTCTCCTGCATTGACGGCTCAGAATGGACTAAATACGTTGGCAGGAACATCTGAAAAAGATTACCAAGCGTTCCGAAATCAAAGTTTAACATTTGCACAAGAGTGGCGAAACTTTTTTCTTCCATTCCTGTTTAAAAATAAAGAGTTTAAGAAAAGTGATTACAAAAACCTTCCATCATTTGAATATGTGTATCAAGATGAAAGTAATTTACTTAGAGTTTTAGGATTGTTAAGTATGAGTTGTATAATCATGTTATTAGTATTTGTATTGAAGCCTAGCAAAGAGTCAATAAACATAGTTGCGTGATGAAAAAATTAATTTACATACTATTTTTAGGGCTATTTGGGAACTTTTTACAAGCGCAAGAAAATGATGCTAATTTTCCGCCACCAGAAATTCCTATAGAAATTAAAGCAACGAAGATTACAAGTAAAATCATGTTAGATGGATCTTTGGACGAGGCTGCATGGGAAGAAGCAATACCTGTCACGAGTTTTTTTAAAGTTGAACCTGTACAAGGAGAAACAATAAAAAACCCAACAGAGGTTCGTGTGCTTTTTGATGACAAAAATCTCTACATAGGAGTATTTGCAAAAGATTCTTTAGGAAAAAAAGGAATACGAATGCAAGATCTTAGAAGAGATTTTAATACGAGTGAAAATGATGTATTTGGTGTGCAAATAGATGCACAAAACACGAAGCAATATGCAGTATCATTCCAAACAACTCCTTATGGAAATCAACTAGATTTACAGAGTTTTAATGATCGTATTACCGATACCAATTGGAATGCTTTATGGAATGTACGAACCCAAAGAACAGCTGAAGGATATTCTATAGAATTTGCGATTCCTTTTAAATCAATTCGTTATGATAAGCCTGTAAATGGAAAACCAGTGTCTTGGGGAATTACCTTTTATCGATTGGCGCGTAAAGATTTTGAAAAAACAGTTTTTCCTGCCATTCCCCAATCTTTCTCCGAAAATAGAATGGTATATGCAGCAAAGCTTACAGGGCTTGAAGTGCCACCACCATCAGCAAATATTAGAGCAGAACCGTATGCGTTGTATCAATATGATGAGAATAAAGCTGGAAATACTATTACAGATAAATTAAGTGAACCCAAAGTTGGTGGCGATGTAAAATGGGTAATCAACCCGGAAACGGTATTAGATGTAACAATTAATACTGATTTTGCCCAAGCAGATGTAGATAGAGCTGTAAACAACTTAGAACGATTTAATATTTTTTTCCCAGAACGACGTCAATTTTTCTTAGAAAATTCAGGCATTTGGGCAGGAAGTGACAACTTTCAACTAAAACCCTTTTTTAGTCGTACCATTGGTTTAGATAATAGTTTCAATGCGCAACCAGCTCCATTGGATTTTGGAGCCAGATATACCAATCGTGATGAAAACAGAACCATTGCAACAATGACGGTACGACAACGAAAAACAGACGAATCTGGCGGAAGCACTTTTGGCGTAGCGAGATATACACAAAATTATGGAAAAGAAAATAACTTTGGAGTAATGCTTACAGCGCGTTTGGACGATCGTTTTAGTGCTTCAAATATTGATAACTCAAACAATACAACGATTACAATAGATGGTTTGATTCGCCCGCAAAGTGAAGTAACACTTTCGTATCTTTTATCAACTTCTGTTGATAGTGAAATCAATGAATTGGGCTATTCAGGACGTGTTTTTGTTGGGAAACGTACCAACGATTATTATATGGGGTATGTAAATACTTTTATCAGTGAAGCGTATACGCCAGATATGGGATTTGTATTTCAAAAAAACCTTATGTATCACAGTCCAGGTGGTTATGCTATTCTAAGACCTAAGTCGCTACCATTTATCAGACGTTGGGATCCTGGATTTTTTGTGAATTATTATCATGACCTAAAAGATTTTGGCAGTTTCCAACAAGCAAATATCTATATATTTCCAATTTTTATGTGGTTTAAAGACAATAGTTTTCTTGAAACTTCTTTAACACCAACATGGCAAAATATCAATTTTAATTTTTCGCCACTTGGAATAACTATTGGAGAAGCTAACTATAAATACACCCGATTTTTAACACGCTATAATACCGATCAATCCAAAAAACTTTCTGCCTCCATAAGCTATGATTTTGGTGATTTTTATAATGGTACTAGAAATACGTTAAAAACAAGTTTGCGTTATGCTCCTTTGCCTAATATATCGCTGACGGCGAATTATGAGCATAACAATATCAATAGTCTTGGTGTTCAGGGAGAAAACTTAGACACGGATTTGTATACTGCAAATTTACGACTTGCATTAAATCCTAGAGTTCAATTTTCTAGCTTTTATCAATACAATAGTTTTGATGAACAAGGGCGTTGGAACTTACGATTAAGCTGGGAGTATATGCCGCTATCATTTATCTATCTAGTATTTAATGATATACAAACAGATGTATTTGATCCTATGCAACAAACAAGACAATTCATTAGTAAAATTACGTTTTTAAAGCAGTTTTAATAATAGGAAGATAATTAGGCTTTTTTTATACATAAATGTGTTGTGGAAAAAGCCTATTATTCAATTTACTAATATTAGTAAGCCCAAAAGCGAAGCAATCTAAAACCTATAAACTTACACATGCAACACTTCATCATCATTCAATAATTCTTCATTACGAAGTCTGAGTAAAATCTGCGCGACAGCGATGACATCTTTTTCACAATACACAATAATACGATCGATATTATTTTCTTCATAAAAAACATCTCTAACCTGACTTCCGTCAATATCATCTTTAGGTGAAGGAATGCCCAATACTTTGGTCATTAATTTTAAAGAAGTATAATGCTTATAATCGCCAAATTTCCATAATTCAAGCGTGTCTAAATGTGGAATTTCCCAAGGTTTTTTACCAAAAAGATTCAGTTTAAAAGGTAAAGTCATTCCATTGATAATCATTCTTCTGGCGATATAAGGAAAATCAAATTCTTTTCCATTGTGTGCACACAATAAATGATGAGGTCTGTTGAAATGTGTTTCTAAAAGCGTTCGAAACTCTTGTAAAAGTTGTGTTTCTTCTCCATGAAAGGAAGTCGTTCTAAAATTTCTTATATCACCTTTATTGGCAAAATATCCAACAGAAATACAGATAATTTTACCAAACTCTGCCCAAATTCCAGCTCTATCATAAAATTCTTCAGCCGTAAAATCGTCTTTGCGTTGGTATGTAGTCTTTTGCTCCCAAAGTGCTTTTTCATCAGCATCTAAATGATCATGCGAAGCGTGTTCTGGAACAGTTTCAATATCTAAAAACAGGATGTGTTCTAGATGTATTTTATGTAACATAGTCTTTACTTTAGTACGTTGAAGAGGGTAAATATTAGCTAAATAAAGTTAAGACGAAGCTCTTTTTTTAAGTTTTTCTTTATAAAATTGCTTCTCAGCAATATATAAGATTTTAATGACTTCTGCAAAGATTGTATTTTCTGTATTTTTTAAATAAGTTATCTTTTCAATCGTAATTTCGTGTTCATTTTGCACACGTTTTTTGATAACTTCAATTTCTTCATCCGTAAATTTAAAATCGCAAAATATATGTTCTTTTGCCGGGCGTTTGTAGTTAATTGTTGCCGATTTGTCCCAAACAACATAGTCTTTACCTAAAATTTGCATGAGCTGAATCATATAAATTGGATCAGTTGCAGCAAACATACTTCCACCAAAAATGGCACCCACATAATTTTTGTTTTTATAGCTTAATGGAACTTTAATCTTAACTTCTTTTAAATCGTTACTAATCTTTATCACACGTGCCGTTGTACGACGATACATAGGTGATAAATTGAATCCATATTTGAAAATTGCCGAAGTAGGCATGAATTTTTTCAGGAAGTTTGTAGCCGTTTGATACATATATCTTTATTTGAAGTTTAAAGATAAAAATTTGTTTGATCTTAAGTATGATTTCCTTTATCATAAGGATAATAACTTGGATTATTTGCACATAAGACAGCTATAGTCAATGCATTTTTCTCGATATTGTTAACAACATTATCTTTGAAATTTTATCCAATTTGGAATTCAATATTGAGTTTTGAGATGTAATCTTAACGGAAAAACAAAAAAAGATTCTTTATAAAAGGAAAAGGAGTTTTTTAAAAAAGAGATTGCTGTTTAACAGGGTTTTCATGATCTAGTAACCATTTTTTTCGCCATAATCCACCAGCATATCCTGTTAAAGAACCATCACTTCCAATAACTCTGTGACAAGGAGTAACAATCCACAACGGATTTTTTCCATTGGCAGCGGCAACAGCTCTAATAGCTTTTACATCACCTAATTTTTTAGACAACTCTAGATATGAACAAGTTTTGCCAAACGGAATTTCGTTTAAAGCATTCCATACTTTTTGTTGAAAAGTTGTTCCTTTAGGTGCAAATGGTAATTGAAATTCGGTACGCGTTCCGTTAAAATATTCATGTAATTGTTGCGCACATTCTTGAAGAGTTTCAGGAATTACTTCCGTTAAAAAACTGTCAGAAACATCATTAAGTACAGAAATTTCTGTAATTCCATTTTCGCTGGCAACAAGTCTTGTTATTCCTAAAGGTGTCTTTATGTATGCTGTATGTGTATTCATCGAAACTAAACCCACAATTCATCGATAAAATGAGTGAAAATACGGGTGAAATACGTTTTTTTTATAGATTTGTAATGCCCAAAATGTTACCATGAACTTAGTCAAATACTTAATTCCTATTTACTAAGAAGATTAAGTTTATTACGTATCAGTATTAAAATAGTTGTTAGTAGTTGGTAATTTATTTAAAAAATACCAATGATAATATACCCAGTTGATTTATTCTTCTGGGTTATTTTTTTCAATCAATCCAAGCTTCTTAGCGCGTTTTTCCCAACTTTTACGAGCGAGTTGTTGTAAATCTGCTACATTGTCACTCTCGTCCATAATTTCTAAGCCTAATAAGGTTTCAATAACGTCTTCCTGACTTACCAAACCACTTACGGAACCATATTCATCAACTACTAAGGCAATATGTTCACGGTGTTCTATCAGTTTTTCAAATAATTCAGGAATTGGCAAATTACGATCTGTAACTAACAATTCACGTTTGATAGATTCTAAAGGCTCATCACCTTTTCCATGAATAATGGCTTCCATCAACTTATCTTTTAAAATATATCCAATAATATCATCTGCTTTTTCTCCATGAATTGGGATTCGAGAAAACTTTAAATCAGGGTTTTCATCAAAAAACTCTTGAATTGTCTTAGTAGAACTATCAATCTTCAATACAGATCGTGGTGTCATCACATCTTTCACTAAAATGTCTTTAAAACCTAGAAGATTACGAATGACTTTACTTTCAGATTCTTGAAATACACCTTTATCTGTTGCAATTTCTGCCATCGCACCAAAATCTTCACGACTCAATACACTTTCACCATGTCCTTTACTACCTATAATTTTCGTAAACAACTGTAAAATCCATAAAATTCCTGTGTATTTTAAGAAGATTACCATAATCCCAAGTGTCTTTGTGGTAAAGTTTGCTAATTCTTTCCAATACTTAGCACCAATTGTTTTTGGAATAATTTCAGAAGCTACTAAAATTAAAATAGTCATGATAACAGAAATAATAAACACACCATAACTATCGCCGTCTCCATATAGTTTTTTTGCTTCGGTTCCTACTAAAATTGCACCAACGGTGTGTGCAATAGTGTTTAGCGTAAGAATCGCAATTAAAGGTTTATCAACATCTTGCTTCAAGGCTTTTAAGGCATCGGCAAAAGGTTTTCCTTCTTTCTTTTTAATGTTTACAAATGTTGGTGTAACGCTTAATAAAACTGCTTCTAAAATTGAGCATAAAAACGAAAAGAAAATAGAGATAACTCCGTAAAATATTAATAGTGTCATGGTTCTTTGAAAATTGTATATAGCGAATTTAGATAATATTTTAATCAATTTTTCAGATATCTGTATGAATCCGTAAAGTTTCTGCCTTTTGGGCTTATTTATTCGATATACTGTTCTTCTTTTTGTTACAAAACTTACAGTGATATTTTATAAAAAGTCACCTATTCTTTTATAAAGGCTCAGTGTATGTGGTTGTTTTGTAGTGTTTTGGCGTATAATTTTGCTTCATAATTAAATCAAAACTTTATTAAAATGAAAAAAAAGAATGTAAGTTTAGACAAGTTGAATATTAAAAAGTCAACAATTGCTGAAGCAACAGGAGGAAGACCACCTTACAAACCGGTAGAGCCAGTTGAAGAAGAAAGATGTATTTCTCGTCCACAAGTTTCTTGTGTTTTAGACTGGTGGCCATAGGATTTTAAAAGTGAAAGCTGTTTTGAAATTGTATAATTTCAAAACAGCTTTTTTATCATTGAGATGAATTTATTTCTTCTCCTCTCTTAAAATCTTTTCCATTTTACGACCTCGGGCTAGTTCTTCTATTAATTTATCGAGGTATCTAGCTTGTCTGGTTAATGTATTATCAATTTCTTCAATACGATAACCACATATAACGCCTTTTATCAAATGAGCGTTTGGGTGCAACTCTGCTCTCTCAAAAAAGGTTTCAAAAGTCACTTTTTCATCAATAAGATCTTGTATTTTATTGTCATTGAATCCTGTCAACCAAGTTATTACTTGATGTAGTTCTTCCTTTGTTCTACCATTTTTTTCTACTTTCGTTACGTAATGTGGATATACTGAAGCAAATGTCATTTTTGCAACGCGTTCATTGTGTTTAGCAGTTACTTTCATATTATTATTGTGTTAGTTGACGATAATAAGTGTGTGTAAGTTAACTTTCTTATATCAAATTAAAATAAATTACCAACCTCTATATTTTGGTGGTTTTACTTCATTAAGGTTTAAATATACAATGATTTGTCCTCGATGATGTGTTACATGATCTTGTAATAAATTCAAGATTTGTAGTTTGGTTTTTGGACCTGCAAAAAACTCAACCACTTTTTTTAACTCGTCTGCGGAAGTATTTTTAATGATATTAGCCGTATTGTTAAAAGCTTCTTTTAATGCCAGAATGATTTCTGCTTTTGTAGTATAAGTTTTCTTAGAAACATCTTTTTTATCTTCTGAAAAATAGGTTGTACTTAGCCAATCCATATTTCCTTTGATGTGTAATAATTGCTCCTTAAATGATTTCTGACGATCCGTTGGTTTAAAATCGTATTTATCTTCTGGCATGGCTTCTGCCATTTCTATCAAATAGTTTTTAGAGTTTTCCCATTTTTCTAAAAAAGCAGAAATTGGCGTGTCTTGTGCTTTCGCGAATGTACTCACGAAGATGATGATAAGTAGTAGATGTTTTTGCATAAAAAGTTAATTAGTATAGTGTAAAATAGTTTGAATGTCTATATCGGATAAATTAGGAAATGAAGTGCATTTATAATCGCTTTTTTCAGTATATTTTATCGTACCTGAAAAATCATTTCGTATAAATTTAATAATATCTTCAGTTGTAAAACGCTCATTAATATTTCGTAAAGGCGGACCTGTAGAATACTTATCAAGTTTATGGCAAGCGGCACAATTGGTATTAAACAATTGTTTTCCAGCTTTAGCTTTTTCATTTAAAAGTGGAGATATATAATATGTGCCACAAATAAATTGTGGTTTCTCTTTAATTACCATAACAGCGGCATATTGCTGTTCTTCAGCGTTTATATAAAATAGGATAGCTGCTCCAGCAGAAATTATAAATACAAATATTGAAATCGCAGCTTTCATGTTCAGCTATTACGATAATAATTTAATGACATCTTTTGCAAAATAACTTGCAATCATATCTGCACCAGCGCGTTTAAATGCCATAATAGATTCCATCATCACCTGATCGTGGTTGAGCCAACCTTTTTCAGCTGCAGCTTTCAACATAGCATACTCACCACTTACTTGATATACCGCAACTGGGACATCAAATTCATTTTTCACTTCGCGGACAATATCTAAATATGCCATTCCAGGTTTTACCATTACAATGTCAGCGCCTTCATCAATATCCATTTCGGTTTCGCGCATGGCTTCATGACGATTGGCAGGATCCATTTGATAGGTTTTTTTATCTCCAAAACCAGGTGCGGAATCCAATGCGTCGCGGAAAGGACCATAAAAAGCAGAGGCATATTTTGCACTATAACTCATAATACCAACATCAACAAAACCTTCATCTTCCAACGCTTCTCTGATGCTTAAAATGCGTCCGTCCATCATATCACTTGGCGCTACAAAATCGGCTCCAGCTTCTGCATGCGAAACGCTCATTTCTGCTAACACTTCTACAGTATCATCATTGATAATTTTTCCTTCATGTACAATTCCATCATGTCCAAAAGAAGAATACGGATCTAAGGCAACATCTGTCATAATTATCATATCTGGACAGGTGTTTTTGATGGTTTTAATAGCGCGTTGCATCAATCCGTCAGGGTTTAATGCTTCCGCTCCTTTGTTATCTTTTAAGTTGTCAGGAACTTTTACAAATAGTAATACCGATCGCAATCCTAAACTCCATAACAATTTTACTTCAGCAACTAGCGTATCCAAACTATGTCGGTAGTAATTTGGCATGGAAGGAATTTCTTCTTTTACACCTTTCCCTTCAACCACAAAAAGTGGCACTAAAAAATCGTTGGCAGTAATGATATTTTCTCTTACCAAACCACGAACAACGGCATTGGTACGTAAACGTCTATTTCTTCGAATTGGAAACATAAATTGTTATTTAAAGATAAATCGTGAGATCTAAAATATCTTTTCTATTTTAGATCTCACAAAGATAATGAATAATAAACCGAAAGTCATATCAAATACGCCATTTGAATCGTTACGATTTCAGTTTTCTTGGCGAAATTATCAAGAACAATTTTTAGCACATTTCAATTTGCATTTGAACGACAATCATTTGCATGTTGTAGCGCCACCAGGCTCTGGAAAAACCATTTTAGGAATTGAAATGCTCCGAAGAGTGCAAAAGAAAACCATTGTATTTGCACCAACCTTAACGATTCGGAATCAATGGAAAAATCGATTGCTTTCTTTTTTTACAAAAGATGGTTTATTTACAGATTATTCTTTTGATATCAAACAACCTGCAATGTTAACGTTTGTAACTTATCAGGCATTGCATACTTTTTACAAATCATTTGATACAAAAGTAGCATTTTTAGCATATTTTGAATCGTACGGAATTGAAGCAATTGTATTAGATGAAGCACATCATTTGAAGAATGAATGGTGGAAATGTTTGTTTGCTTTAAAAGATGATCGAAATTTGACTACGATTGCCTTAACCGCAACGCCGCCAATTGACAGTACGGATCAAGAATTATCACGATATTTTGAATTATGTGGTCCAATTGATGAAGAAATTGCTGTGCCCGATTTGGTAAAAGAAGGCGATTTGTGTCCACATCAAGATTTTATACATTTTTCTTTTCCAAATACTTCTCAAACGATTACTATTATAAATGGCCGAAAAAAAGCAAAAGAGTTTATTGCCGATTTACAACAAAATGAAGCATTTATTCGGTTGTTAACGTCGCATCGTTTTTTGAAAATCACAGATGAAGTTTTAAATGAAATCTACAAAGAACCGAGTTATTTTTCGAGTATTTTAATCTTCCTAAAATCGATTGGAAAAGAGATCAATCCGTTTTTGTTAGAAGTTCTAGGTTTTGAAAAGAATAAAAAAGTAAACTTACCCGAGATAGATCACAATTGGATCGAAATTTTACTGCAAAATCTTGTATTTAGAGATCGTGAGCAATTGTTCATGCATGAAGAATTTTTACAAAAGTTTGAAAATCAAATGCGTAGAAAAGGTGTGTTGAATAAAAAACGCGTTGATATTTTTAGGGATGTAGAAATCTTTAGAGCGCTTGCAAATAGTCCTAGCAAACTTAGAAGCATTGTTGATATTTTATATAATGAACACCAAAACTTAGATACACAATTACGTGCTGTTGTCTTAACCGATTATATTCGGAAGGAATTTTTGACTTATCAAGATATTACAGATGTAAACTTATTAGGTGTATTACCTATTTTTCAACATGTGCGAACTTCATTAAGTGATATTTCAACATTGGCAGTACTTTCAGGAACGATGGTAATTATTCCGAAATCATGTTTGGAAGTTCTGGCAGAAATCAATCCTGAAAAGGAATATAAATATTCATTGTTAGATTGCGATGATAGATTTATAAATATTAAAATAAATACAAAAGTAAAATCTGATTTGGTAGCAGATATTACCAAACTATTTGAATTTGGATACATCACTATTTTGGTAGGAACAAAATCTTTATTAGGTGAAGGTTGGGATTCTCCAGCAATTAATACACTTATTTTGGCATCTTTTGTTGGTTCGTATGTTTCATCAAATCAAATGCGCGGAAGAGCTATTCGGTCACAACACGGAAATTCTGAAAAAGTAAGCACAATTTGGCATTTGGCCTGTATTGATCCAACTGTAAAAAATGGCGGAAGTGATTTTGAAAAATTAGAACGTCGTTTTCATGCGTTTGTTGGAATTTCAAATACAGAGCCTGCTTATATCAGTACAGGAATTGGTAGACTGATGTTTCCTTCAGCTTTTGATGCTAAACATGTTGCAAACCTAAACGAGCGTACATTCGCGTTAGCAAAGAATAGAAAAAAGATTCGAAACGCTTGGCAAACGGCTATTAAAAAAGGAAACACCCTAATTACTGAAATACAATATTTTAACGAAAATAGAAGCAGCGGAGTACAAAGAAAAGAAGTTTATCATCGCGACTTGGCAAAATATATTTCTGCGGAACTTTCAATTGGCGTTGCAATTGTATTGATACAATTCTACTTTTATGAAGCTTTTATGAATATGCAAGTAGGCGTTTTGTATGGAATTTACGGGTTACTTTCTGTACTAGGAATTTTTCTAGCATTTAAAATATTTACGAGAATTCGTGTGTACGTACAATCGCGTTTTGTGCATAGAAATATGATTGATATTGGCGAAACCGTTTTGCAAACCTTGCATAAATTAGGTTATATTACCACTAATCTTGACGAAATTGATATTCGTTCGGAGCATTTGTATGGCGGCGATACCGTTTGTAATATTTATGGTGCCACGCGTGTAGAAAGTGCGTTGTTTGTAAAAGCGATGCAAGAAATTTTGGATCCGATAGAAAATCCACGCTATTTGTTAGAGAAAACGAGCATTTTTGGATCAAAATCTGATTGGCAGAATTACTTTACAGTGCCTTCCATTTGTAGTACGAATAAGAAAGATGCTTTGGTCTTTTTTGAGTATTGGAATTTATATGTTGGTGATGCAAAATTACATTTTACCCGAACAGTCATCGGACGAAAATTATTGATCAAAGCACGCTTATTTCACGTAACCAATGTGTTGAAACAAACGACAAAAAAAGAAGTGATTTGGAAGTGATGGTATTGTTTAGATACACGTAATTCAGGTACAACATCTGATGCGCCTACTATATTATCACAAGTTTTGAATGATGTTAGCAACTTTTTTAAACCTGTCAACATTTAGTATTGCTGGCTACAGTACTAATGATATAAATATGGACGGAAATGCGCAATACATAGGTGTCAACCCAAATACGCCTTTCATCTTACAAAACATACTAGCTGATCCTGAAAACTTTTTAAACTTAAGTACGTATCAAATTATAGAACAATTACCAGAAAATTGAAAAACTGTTTTAATGATTTTTATGTTAGTTATGTTTCTTACGAAAGAAAATTAAATAACCACGTATATACAACCATCATTCCTAAAACAATTCCGCCAAGCAACATTACATCTGCGGTAAAAAAGATTCCTAAAAGTCCAACGGAAATCATTGCAACTCCATAGAAAAGCCCAAACATTCGAGTACGCTTTTTGGCTCTTAAAAATGATCCAGGTAAGGGTAATAAAGCACAAAGGAATGTAAAACCCCATAGCATGAATAATGGATTCCCAATTATAAAATAAACTATCACTGAGGCAATTCCAGCGAAAGTTAAACTACCAAAAGCATAGCCACTATATTTTTCATTGTCTGTTAATAAGTACTTTCCATACGAATCGAGCAGTAAAATGGTGTTTGATAACGATTCCATAATCCAGCCACCAAGTACAAAAACTAAGTACAATACAACCAACGGAATGATTAAAAATGTTAAATCAGAGGCTTCCAATAACCGAATTCCTAATCGATAGGCAATGTAAAGTCCAATAATGAAAATCCATTGATTTTTAGAGGATTGATTACTCATCCAAAAGGCATATTTTAAATACCATTTGTAAAAGAAATTCTTCGTTTTTAACGCTGTAGACATTCCTTCTCTTGCGTATTGCATATTGGGATTCAATTGCAACGCTTGTTTAAAATGATGCAATGCTTTTTCAGTATCGCCATTTTCCAAGGCAACCCAACCGACATTTGCATGTGCATAATCGTTTTCTGCATTGTCAAATAATATGTTTTCAACCGTTTGTTCAGCTTCTTCTTTTCTATTGAGTTTGGTGAGTAAGCGTGCACGTAAATTAAGACAAGGTGTATTTTTAGGATCAAGTGCCAGCCCTTCATTTACAAAATGTAATGCTTCTTCAAACTTTTTGTTTTCCATTAACAAAGCGCCTTTAAAACCAAAATAATCTGCTTGGTACGGATTGAGTTCTATACTTTGATTAACTAAGGTTAATGCTTCCGCAGATTTGTCTAAGCGTGATGCAATTTGTCCTTTTAAGAAAAATAAATTGCCTTCGTTGGGTGTTTCGCTTACCAATTCATCAATGATAGTTGAAGCTTTGTTATAGGCTTCAATATTGAAAAAACACAAAGCTAAGTAGTATTTACTTGCGTAATTGAACACACTTTCTGTAATCGCTTGTTGCAAGTATGGAATGGCGTCGTTGAAGCGTCCTAGCTCAAACAATTGAACACCGCGTTGATGATTTTTTGACTCAATCATTTCTTAATTTTTAAATAGGCTAAAATATCATCGTACAATCCGCTATCATTTGCATACAAGGCGTAGTTTTTAGAAGATACAAACCATTCTTTGGTACTTGGTTTTACTTTTTTGATCGCTTTTAAAATATCTTTTGTTGTGAGTGGTTTTGGAATACCATCTTTAAAAGAAGCTTCTAACTTTCGTTCAATAGCGACATCAATTGCTGCTTGAATATCTGCTCCAGAAAACTCCTTAGCAGCTTTTGCTAACGCCATATAATCAATGGTTTCTGTTGGTTTTTCTTTAAGGTGAATATTAAAAATAGACGCTTTAGCTTCTACATCTGGTGGCGATACAAATATGATCCGATCAAAACGTCCTGGACGACGAAATGCAGGGTCTAAATGCCAAGGAGCGTTAGTAGCTCCAAGGACTAAAATTCCATCGTTGTCTGCGTCAATTCCGTCCAATTCGGCTAAAAACTGATTGATAACTGACCTTCCTGAGGTTTTGTTTACGTCGTTTCTATTCGCGCCAAGCGCATCAATTTCATCAATAAAAACCACACAAGGCTTGTTGGCTCTGGCAACTTCAAAGATTTCATGTAAGTTTTTCTCAGAATTACCAATCCACATATCTAAAATATCATTGATACCAACGCTTATAAAGTTTGCATTGATTTCTCCTGCAGTTGCACGTGCAATATGTGTTTTTCCACATCCTGGCGGACCGTATAATAAAATTCCACCACCAATTTTTTTACCATACGCTTTGTATAGATCTTGATGGGCAAGTGGTTTTATGATTTTAAGATCAATTTCTTTTTTGATGTCATCCATACCGCCAATACTGGCAAAATTTGTATTTGGTTTTTTAAGGAATGACAAACCATCTTCATCTACAAATTCAGGTTCGCGTGTGGTATTGACTTTTAATACATTGTCAAAATCTTCATTTTCATAGGAAGCGTTTATGCTCAGAATTTCTTTATATGTTTCTTGTGCATCGCTATAATTTTCTTGATTGATTTGACAATAGCATAGCAATTCTAAATATTTTAGATTGGCGTCTACTTTGATAATTTCTTCCAGCAACACTTCGGCAGCGGTAATCTTTTGCTGTTTGTAAAAACAATTTGCCAATTCATACTTTGCTTCTACATGATTGTTATCTAAATCAATAATTTCAATCAATTGTTGTTCCGCTTCGGTAAAGCTTCCTTGTTGCGTGTATAGTTTTGCAATTTGAAGTTTGAGCGGAATATTATTTGGAGAAAACTGTAATGCTTCTAATAAACTTTCTAACATTCGGTTTGTTTTTTAATCAAGATAAGTACTTTTATTTATATCCAATATCTTCTGTCAAAGGAATTCTACTTTTGGCAAAATTTCCTGTTCCAAAGGCAATTTCTCTGCCTTTTTCATCTACCAAGCTACTTTCGGCAACGAATAAATTACGCGATTTGAATTTTAGCTTTCCTGTTGCGGTAATAGTTCCACTATTTACAGGTCGTGTAATGTTAATGTTGAAAGAAGTGGTCAAAACAAACACATCTTTTACAATAGAATTTACCGCAAAAAAAGCAGCATCATCTAATAGTTTGAAATATACCGAACCGTGAATCGCGCCAAGCGCATGAAAATACTTGGAGTCAATCGTTAATTTAATTTCGGCAACTTCATCATCAATCTTGATTTCTGTAGTTTCATAGAGTTGCGTATTCATATTTGAATCCAAATACATACGCTCTAATTTTCGGAAGTGTTCCATGACATAAAATTAGTGATTTTTTTGAAGCAGTTGTTATAATTACAATCCAGTTTTTTATTCAACCCAATCGAATGATTTTTTATAAATTTTGGTGCATCAAAACGATGCTCAATAAAGAATTCAAAGAAGTTGTCTGTTTGTAAAAGGTTTTCTTCTGATTTATCAAAATTGGATAGATTTTACATCACCACTAAAGATTGCATCTTCAAATTGAATAACATAATTAAATAGATACATATTGAAAAAATGATCTCATGACTCTTTAAATATACTTATTCTTTGGTGAAATTTTGATCAGTAACATTAGTATAAAAGAGATGCTATAGATGGTAACCGAAAATTTAAGAAAGCTTGTTAAACCACCTATAAAGCCATACAGTGTGAAATATAAAACAATTATCTTGTAACAAATGAATAGGTAAAAAATAATTAATGCTATGCTAGAAATGTTGTAGAAACCTTTAATTTTTTCCGAAATAGCTATCGTTAGTAGTGTTGTAATATTTGTAAACGCTGTAAAAAGTGTCATTAAACATAAAATGATTGGAAATTCATTGTATTTATTTGCAATTGCTGTCCAATTTGTTTCAGTTTGTGTAACATCAATCGCGCCGATTAAGTATTGATATATGTTGTATAAAACATTGTTCAATACTTGAAAACCATCATTTAAAGAGCCATTTGAGTCAATAAAACTTGCGCTTAGTATAAATGGAATGAGTAGGAGTAATGGTGCACCTGCTGAACAGATGAAACGAACAATTGGCGATTTGGAGAGCAGCATATATTCTTCAATCTTAGTAGGCTCAATGTCTAGACCTTCATTAAACATTCCGGCTATTTTGACATAACTTCCTGTTGGAATCCAACCTAAGCTGTATTCCGTGTGATTGCGTTTAAATTTTAGAAAATACTTACTTCCAATTGTTAATAACATTCCAAACTTTTCTATGCGTACCTCAAAAATACTTGCGAATACACAATGAAATATGTTGAATAAAAACATGACAGTTGTTGCGGCAATTCCAAAATATATAGCCGTTGTTATGAAATCCATTCTTTCGGATGTTTTAGTATTGTAACCAACTTTGCTTCTTCGCTACCTTTTTCCGGGTGGTGATTGTATTTCCATTGAACTGTTGGTGGTAAACTCATTAAAATACTTTCTATGCGCCCATTGGTTTTGAGTCCGAACAGTGTTCCTCTATCATGAACCAAATTGAATTCTACATACCGACCACGACGTATTTCTTGCCAATCTTTATGTTCTTGTGTGTATTCCATATTTTTACGACGTTCTACAATTGGTACGTAACTTTCTAAGAAACTATTTCCAATTTCGGTGACAAAGTTATAGCGATCTTGCATTGTGAATTCGTCTGTCTTTTTTAGGTAATCAAAGAATAATCCGCCAACGCCACGTGCTTCGTTTCTATGGGCATTCCAGAAGTAATTGTCGCAAGTTTCCTTGTGTTTTGGGTAGAATTCAGGATGATGTTTGTCACAAGCAGTTTTACATACTGAATGAAAGTGTTTGGCATCTTCTTCAAATAGATAATATGGTGTTAAATCTTGTCCACCACCAAACCATTGTGTTACTATATTTCCTGCTGCATCATACATTTCAAAGTAGCGCCAATTTGCGTGAACCGTAGGAATAAAAGGGTTTTTTGGATGTAATACTAAACTCAATCCGCAGGCAAAAAAATCGCCTTCTTCTACTTTGAAGTTTTTACGTAATGCTTCGGGTAATTCACCATGAACTGCCGAAATGTTTACACCACCTTTTTCAAATAGGTTTCCATTTTCAATAACGCGTGTTCGTCCGCCACCGCCTTCTGGACGTTCCCAGAGATCTTCTTGAAACTTGGCTTTTCCATCAAGTTGTTCTAAAGTTGATGTTATTGTGTCTTGTAATTGATGAATATAGTTGAGAAAAAGGTCTTTCATGAATTTTTATTTACTGTGTACAAAGATAGCAATGATTTTTTGGCAATTAGAATAGTTCTTGATACTAATTTGCATCACAAATTGTCTTCAAACAGTGATTGTTATATTAGGTTTTTAAGAATCTCATCAGAATCTTTCAGCGGTTTGTTTTCATCTAAACTATATGTAATGCCACATGCAGTAGCTTCATCAAGAATCCCTATAACGTTTGTATTGGTCTTAGCTTTTGTTTCATTCCAGCATTTAGATAGAAAATCGCTCAAAAAATCAACTTCTAAATCATAAAATTCAGATTTGTCATCAAAGATGTCTTCTTCGGTTTTATCATCTAGTTTTAGTTCATACCATATGGTTTCAAATATATTGTAGAGAAGTAAGTTTAAATCATCAGATTTGTCCGATCTATCTAAACTTAAATCAGGAAATTCATCATAGTCATGATACGGTTGAATTCCAATAGCAAAGTATTGCAATACATAGTAATATACTGAATATACCTTCGTTGTGTTTTTTGAAGGTTTTTTTAGCTTTAAATCAGTCGTTTGTGCTTCCAAAAATAAAGCTAGTACTTCGTCTCTTATTGGATGAAGCACAAATTTTGGATAAATTTCTCTCCATTGACTAAAAATGATATCGTAGCATTGATCAAACAAAGTTATGCCAAAACCAAACTCATCTTCTGTATCGTTTTCGTTTTCCTTTAATTTTTTAACTAATGAGCCGTATGCTACATTAATTAATTCCCAATGTTTTTGAAGTAATTCAGATTTTACATCGAAGTCTTGAATTCTATACATAGTTTGTGTATGCTTAAAAAGGTGTTTAAAATTTATAGTGATAATTGATTTTTAGCAAACTTTTCAGGATGTAGTGCTTTGAGTGTTTCCGTGGTAGAAGCTACTACAGATAAAGGTAATACAATTAAAATTCCGATAACGGGAATTAATAAAATTAGCATAAAAACAATTCCATTTCCAATGGCAATTCCTTTGTGAGTTTTAACAAAATAAACACTTTCACCATAGGAAAAATAACGTTCTAAGGTGTAATCCATATTGCCAAAACCTGCATAATACGATTGTACTATGAAAATAAAGAATACGAATATGAAACCAATGAGTGGAATGAAACTAAAGATAAAGAACGGAATAATGAAGAGTATCTCTAAAATTAAATTGCGAAGATTGATTCTAATTCCTCTTGCTAATGCTGAGGTTTGTGCTTTAATTCCTGTTCCTTTTTTAGATACGTTTCCTATAAAATGAAGCTCTATTTTTTCAGAAATCGGGCTCATGAATGGCGCTACAACTGCCATTAATACATGTTTGAAAATCACAATTCCGAATGCTAATACAACCAATCCGCCAATAAAGTAACTGATACTTGTTACGGTTTCTTTTCCCCAATTAAATCCCCAAGTACTCGCAATGTAACTTCCTAAATTGTCTGAAAGTCCGTATGCTGTAAAAAGGATAAAGATTCCTAATAGAAAGCTAATTCCGATTGGAATGGCAAAGTAACGCCACAAATTAAGCTTATTCAGCGTAGTAAATGCTGAAAAGTAAGCTTGAATTCCGTTAAATATGTTTTGTGTCATCTTTGTAAATTTATAATTATTAAAAGAAATAATCTATTGTGTCTTCATTAGTTTCACTACTTGTTTTAGGTGCATTGTATTGCTTTTCAATAGTATTTAATAATTCTGTAATTTCTTCAGAAATAGGTGTAAAGAATATTTCCGAAAAGTGAAATATATCAAACATTTCAAAATAAGCATTTTTTGTACGTTCTTTTATTAACAAGTTAATTTGTTCCAATAATTCGTTTGTTAGGTTTTTTAATAAGAAGACATTTCCTTTTAAAAATGATAGCAGTTGTAAGGCTTGTTCGGGTGATTCTTGAATTATTGTTGCTATATTTTTATCAATTGTTGCTATATATTGCTTTAGTTCATTACGAACTTTTTTACCATTTGCATTTAGTCTAAATGTATTGAATGTTCTTAGAAAAATATTGTCTAAAAATAAATTTTCAATATTACTTTCTTTAATGATTGCGCGTTTCATTACAGAATCAAGTGGAGCATCGTAATAAATTTTTCGTAGGTATAAATAAAGACGAAAGTAGTTTTCTTCGTTTATGATAGAGAGGAAACATTTTTCATACTCACTACTGTAATAATTAGTAAAGTTTTTACTAGTTTCTACAATAATAACTTCTCGTGCATAGGCATCATTTGGATTGTATTTTATGAATTTTTGTTCAAGAAATAATACTTTTTGTAGTGTTAAATCGAGCAAAGTATACCGAATAACATCTTTGAGTTCAGTTTTTGTAGGCGCTAGTAAAATTGCAGTTGCAGCAGGTTTTAAAACGGATAAATAATTGATCGTTTTTTTATTAAATTGTGTGTTTCCTATAAAATCAATTTGCATAAACTATACGTATGAGTTTCACCTTATAAGTTACATTCAAAGTGTAAAACATCCATAATATTTCCATGAAAATCTTCATGTCCATCTTTAATGCGTTTGGTTAGTGTAAAGTTATATTTTTCTGCAATACGTAAACTTCCAGGGTTATCTTCTCCAATTCTCAGAATGGCTTTCTGAAGTTGTAATTCTTTTTTGCAATAGGAGAGTAGTTGTGAAATTCCTGCTGAAGTAATTCCTTTTCCTTCGTGATTTTCGTCTATAAAATAAGCAAGTTCACATTCTTTAGTGCTCCAATTAAGTTTTTTAATGATGAGCAAGCCAATTGGAAGTTGTGTGGCTGTGTTTACTATTTTGAAGGTATAATTTTCTTTTACAGCGACTTCTCGTATTTTTCTGTTGATATATTCTTCAGTAGCAACTAATGAACAGTTTTCTTTGGCTGTAATAGGAAAATATTGATGCAATCGTTTTGCATTTGCTTGAACCAATTCAAAAAGTGGTTTGGTGTCTTTTTGTTCAAGAAGCGATATAATAAATTGGGCATTGATATTCATGATGCAAACGCTTTAGGATAGAAGCAATAATTGGAACTCTATATGATGTGCTGAGTCAAGTTCAGCAACTGCTCTAATATAAAACTTTTACTTTATATTCAAAATATAAGTCAATAGAACTTATTCTATGATTATTTTGGAAGATTGTTCGCCTAATTCAGATTGTAAATGAAAAATGTAAGTACCACTCGGTAAGTTGTCAATATTTATTTTTTCATTGAATTTTGAAGTTCCTTTTTGTGTAATTCTACCAACCAAATCAACAATCTCATAATTGAAGTTAGTGAAAGTATGTTGAGAGTGTTTTACAGTTACGTAATCTTTGGAGGGATTCGGAGAAATTGTTAATGTCGAGAATTCGTTATTTAAATCATTTAATCCTAATAGCGTAGCACCATTAAATTTAGCTAAATAAGAATGAGCGCCATGTGTAGCACTATATCCAGAATATGCTATTATGAAAGAACCATTATTTAAATCAAATAACCTGTTAACATTATCGGCTCTCATTGAAGAGTCTGGAGGAGTTGTATCAAAAATATGATAGCCATTACTTGAAGATGAATAATCTACACTACCATCTGAATTGAATCTCATAACAAATAGTTGAGTATTAATACTCGGATTAACCCAAAAATTACTCACGCTTCCTACAACTAATATTTTTGAATCAGAAAGCAAAGTAACATGTTGAAGATTAAGGTTTGGAGCGTTAGAAAAACTATATTGTGAAGTAATGCCATTATTTGCAAATGCAGAATTCAAGGCGCCATTTGAGATTTGTATTTTTGATAGAAAAACTCTATCCCTGGTCTGATTAGAATTATCATATTGATGTAAAATAAGAATTGAGTTGTTGTCATATTCAAATTTTAAATCCTTAATAGTGGTATATGTTGTATTAGGTATAATTAATTCTCCATTATTTCCAAAACTAAGATCATCTGAGCCATCTTGTAACTTTCGTACTAAATAAGATTCCTTCAATCCCGTTGATATATTCTTTTTTGCTCCGGCAAGTATGAATTTCCCATCATTCTGAAGGAATAGTTTATTGAGAATTTTAGTGGTGCTAGAATCATAAATATTGTAACTATGTAAATAAACTGCTCCTCCGGTACCAAAATTACTATCAACGATACCGTTAGCATCTAACTTTGCTAAATAATGATCAGAGCTATGTTTTGCGTAAATGTAGCTATTTCCAGCACCGTCAATTACAAAATCTAAAGCATCGTCGTGTCCAGAACCGTAAGAAAAAAGCGTTTGTCCATTTGTTCCGAAAGTTGTGTCAATATCTCCATCTAAATTAAACCTTACGATCATTAAATTACGATTGTTGTAAGGATAAGTTGAATATGATCCAACAAAAAATAGCTTATCATTATGATAGACTAATTTTTTAAACTCTATAGAACCATTTCTGCTAATACGTCCGCTAAAGGAGTCGTCAATAGATCCGTTAGGGTTAATTTTTTTTAAACTCAAATCCCAGCCAACAGAAGTAACGCTCACATAACCTGTGATAAATTCGCCATTTGGTAAAAGAACAGTGTCTGTTAAATCATTTACAGCTTGAATCGTAAAAGCTGTATATCCATCATTCCCGAAAGACAGATCTGATGTTATATTTTGTGAATATATAGTACTAACAGTCGCTAGAAGAATTAGTAATAGAAATTTTTTCATATTTGTTGAAGATGATTATCTAAGCTTTTTTCACAAATTTGTGAAAACATGTATAGTGTCAATTGCTATTATTTTTAACATAACAGAATCTATTATACTTAGGTCATAAATTTAATAATGATTAAAGTTACAATATCCTTATTCAAAGTCAAAATATCAATATGATACTAAAGCATATAAATTTATTACGCTTTATATTCTTTTACGGCATCAATGAACGCTTTTGCATTATCGAGTGGAATATCTGGTAGAATTCCATGACCAAGATTTACAATATATTTGTCTTTTCCGAATTCGCCAATCATTTGGTGTACCATTTTTTTGATTTCCGCTGGAGGCGAATACAAACGAGTTGGATCAAAGTTACCCTGTAATGTGATGTTTCCACCTGTTAAATAACGTGCATTTCGTGCAGAGCATGTCCAATCGATTCCTAAAGCAGAAGCATTTGAACTTGCCATTTCTTGCAAGGCAAACCAACATCCTTTTCCAAAAGCAATCACAGGAGCGTCGTCTTTTAGGGCTTCAATGATTTGGTTGATGTATTGCCAAGAAAATTCTTGATAATCTGTTGGTGATAACATTCCTCCCCAAGAGTCAAATACTTGAACTGCATTGACACCAGCTTTTACTTTTTCTTTTAGATACGCAATGGTTGTATCTGTGATTTTTTGTAATAATTGATGCGCTGCTATAGGGTTTGTAAAACAGAATTTCTTTGCTTTGTCAAAGTTTTTACTTCCTTGACCTTGTACGCAGTAACATAAAATTGTCCACGGAGAACCTGCAAAACCAATTAAAGGAATTTCATCATTTAGCAATTCTTTGGTTGCTTTGATGGCTTTGTATACATAGTCTAACTCAACAGTAACATCAGGAACGATTGCATTGTCAACATCTTGTTGTGTTCGCACAGGATTTGGCAAATATGGACCAAAATTAGGCTTCATTTGCACTTCAATATTCATGGCTTGTGGAATGACTAAAATATCACAAAATAGAATTGCAGCGTCCATTCCGTAACGACGAATTGGTTGCACTGTAATTTCACTTGCCAATTCTGGAGTTTGACAACGTGTAAAGAAGTCATACTTCTTTTTAATTTCCATAAACTCTGGTAAATATCTTCCTGCTTGGCGCATCATCCAAACTGGTGGACGTTCTACCACTTCTCCTTTTAAAGCTCTTAAAAATAAATCGTTTTTAATCATATCCTGGCTTTTGGCTCTTAGCTTTTAGCTATTAGCCGTTTTTTATTTTGTTTATTAATCCGTTGATCATTTTACCTTCTTTTTGTATTAATGCTAATATCTTTTCAGATTTAGCGATTTCAATCAAATTTAGTTCGATGATAATAATCAATTGTGTTTCTAATTTAAATAAAGAACCTATTGCAATTTCTAAAATCGCTTAAATTCTATTTCACTATTTCTGCTACAACCTTCAGTTATGTTTGAAGGAATAGAAATTGCAGCGCGTGTTATTACTTTCTTGTTTCTTAGCCGCTTAATCTTATTTATAAATATAGTTAAATCATAAATGAGTAAAAAGCTAAGAGCCAAAGGCTAAAAAGTTATTTACACATAATGCTCATTGACCAATTCAATAACGCTTTCTACCGTTGGTACTTTGGCAATACGTACATCTTCAAAGTATTGTTTTGCTTCTTTGGCCGTTGTTTCACCAATACAAAATGCAATACCTTTTGCTTTGTTGGCTGAGATATAACTTTGCACAGTTGATGGACTGTAAAACATGACACCTTCTACACCTTCTTGAAGTTTTTCAGCGTCTAATATAGTTTTGTAAGCATGTACTTCTGAAACTTCTATATTGTTTTTTTCTAAAATTGTTGGCAATGCATCCAAACGAATATCACTACAAAAATAGGTGACAGAAGTTCCTTCAATATATTCTACTAAATGTTCTGCTAATAATTTAGAGTTTCGCGCCGATTTTACAACAGGACCAATTTTTTGTTCAATGAGTTTTTTGGTTCGTCTTCCAACACAGTATATGTTTTCAAATTGTAACTCGGTGGCCGAAAAGTTATTTACCAATGCTTCTACAGCATTTTTACTAGTAATAACTACATTTTTAATCGGTTTGCGAACTACTTGTGGCTTCATTCTATTCAAGCTTACTTTGATAAAATCACTACTTTCTACAACCGTTTTTTCATTGAATAGTTGTCGTTGTGCTTCCGTTAATAACTTGGTAGAATATATGTTTGTCTGCTTTCCAGATTTCTTAATATCGTCCATTAAGCGTTTCCCGCCACGTTCAATAATAAAATCAGCACAGTATTTTGCCAATTCGTGATGTTCCCCTAATTTTTCGTAACGTGTAACGTAAATTCGTTTCGTTCCGTCTGTACTTAGTAATACACCTTCTAAAGTAACTACATCTTCTTTTATGTATGCAATAGCACCAATTGGAGCCGTACAACCGCCTTCTAATAGGTTTAGAAATTTACGTTCAATAGACGTACAGATCTCTGTTTCTTCATGATTGATTTCAGTACAGATTTCTCTGATTTCCTCATCTTCTTCCAAGGCTGTAATCATGATTGCTCCTTGTGCAGGGGCAGGAATCATCCATTCAAGATTTACAGAATCTTCAGGGCGTAAGCCAATTCGTCCTAATCCAGCGGCAGCGAAAATTGCACCATTCCAATGTTCTGTATCTTCAAGTTTTTGTAAACGTGTGTTTACATTACCGCGTAAATCTTCAATCGTATGTGTTGGATATCTGTTCAACCATTGTGCTTTTCGGCGTAAGCTTCCTGTAGCTATGACAGCATCACGTTGTGATAAAAATTCTTCGTTTTTCTTAAAAACTAATGTATCACGAACATTTCCACGTTTTAAAACCGCAGCTTGTACAATACCTTTTGGTAATACCGTAGGAACATCTTTTAACGAATGCACAGCAATATCAATGTCGTTATTGAGCATTGCAATGTCAAGCGTTCGTGTAAAAATTCCTGTGATTCCGAGCTCGTATAAAGGTTTGTCCAAAACTAAATCTCCGGTAGATTTTACGGGAACTAATACGGTTTTGTGGCCAAGATGTTCTAATATGTCTTGTACTACTTTAGCTTGCCACAATGCGAGTTCACTATCTCTAGTCCCGATTCTGATGAGTTTACTCATATTGAGTTATTTTCCAATTGAAATACTTTTTGTATTAACGCTACACTTTCTTCTGAAGTTGTGTTTTCATCTTTAAGATGATTTGCAAATTGTGTAGTTATTTTTTGAATGATTCTATTCGTGATGATTTCAGCTTGAGATTCGTCGAAATCATTTATTTTTTTACGCTGAAAGTTAATTTCTGCGTTTTTGATTGCTGTTAATTTTTGCTTTAGCGCTTTGATGGTTGGTGCAAATTTACGTGTTTCTAACCACGCAATGAATTCTGATTGTACTTCGTCAATGATTCCTTCTGCTTTTGGAATGTGTGCTTTTCTTTTTTCTAATGTTTCATCTGTAATCTGTGATAAAGCATCTAAATGAACAAGCGTTACATTTTCGTGTTCCGTTACATTTCGAGAAACGTTTTCAGGAATTGATAAGTCTAATACAAGTAATTCTTTATCTGTGTGAATGTCTTCTTTAGAAACTGTTGGACGCTGTGCACCTGTAGCAACAATTAAAACGTCTGTTTTTTGAATTTCTGAAGTCAGATTTTCATAATCTTTCACTATTAAATTGAACTTTCCAGCAATTTTTTCAGCCTTGTCTTTTGTTCTATTTATTAATGTGATATGATTGTTTTTGGTATGCTTTACAAGATTTTCACATGTATTTCTCCCAATTTTTCCTGTTCCGAATAGTAAGATGTTTTTATCAGAGATATTTTTTACATTCTTCAAAATATATTGAACAGAAGCAAAAGCAACTGAAGTTGCTCCAGAAGATATTTCAGTTTCGTTTTTAATACGTTTGCTAGCCGTAATGACTGAGTTTACCAAACGTTCCATGAAACCGTTGATAAGTCCAACTTCTTGCGAAGCTTTGAATCCTTTTTTAAGTTGTGATATAATTTCGAAATCTCCTAAGATTTGACTGTCTAATCCTGTTCCTACTTTAAATAAATGCGAAATGGCATTTTTATTCTCATGAATGTATGCTACTTTCTCAAATTCTTCGGCAGTTCCGTTGGAATAATCACAAAGTAGTTTAATGAATTGACAAGGACGTTGTGCAAAACCGTAAATTTCTGTTCGATTACATGTGGAGATGATTAAAGCGCCATCGCCAATAGCATCAATCTTTATAGTGTCAAGAATAGAAGCTTTCGCCGTATCTGGTAAACTAAACTTTCCACGTATGTGTGCTTCCGCTTTTTGGTAGCTTAACCCTACACAGTAGAAAGAATTATGTTTTGATATGTTGTATTGCTTCATGAAATTTCTAAATTCGTTAACAAAAGTATCATTAGCAGTTAAATAAAAATAACGCTCAAGGGACTTTTTATATCGCTATAAGTTTTTTAGATGCAATTCCTGTAAAAAACTTGTGGAATGTTGTAAATTTACTGCAAAATAAGGCTTTTTAGACTTGTTAACGTAGAATGATTCTAAATAAAGTGAAAACACGTATTACTACTTATGGAAGAAAAAAATATCGCTCAAGGTACTTTACAAGAGACTCAAATTGAAGATGGGTTTTACATTTTGAAGCTTCAAAATGATAGTAATGATACTCAGCAACTTATCCGTGAAATTGACAGTAGTTTTATACAATTTCATTTTACAGTGAAAGGAGAATGTAAGTTCAATTTTAATAATGGACGTTA
The DNA here is from genome assembly GCF_947496985.1 of uncultured Kordia sp. Lineage (GTDB taxonomy): Bacteria > Bacteroidota > Bacteroidia > Flavobacteriales > Flavobacteriaceae > Kordia. The sequence continues at coordinate 198,723 of NZ_CANMEZ010000007.1, read as the reverse complement.
TTCTTTTGATGTATTAGATGAGCATGCGTTATTATTATACAATCCGCAAACAGATTTGCCTATTAATGTAGATTTGAAACCTAAAACATGGTTGATTTCTATGTTGATTCCTATTAAGAAGTTTCATGCATTGTTTTCGTTGGAAGCCGATTATATTCATTTTTTGAATGCTGATAAGAAAGATAAAAAGTATTATGATAATAAAAAGATAACGCCGATGATGGCTGTTGTACTAAATCAGATGATTAATTACAACATGCATGAATCTATTAAGAAGTTATATTTAAAAGGGAAAGCATACGAATTGTTGAGTTTGTATTTTAATAGAAGCGAAGATGCAGATATAGAACAATGTCCGTTTTTGGTAGATGAAGAAAACGTATTGAAAATTCGTAGAGCGAAAGATATTGTGATAGCAAATATGGCAGAGCCGCCAAGTTTACAAGAATTGGCAAATCAGGTTGGTTTAAATATTAAGAAACTGAAAGAAGGTTTTAAGCAGATTTATGGCGATTCGGTATTTAGCTTTTTGTTTGATTATAAAATGGAGTACGCACGAAAACTACTAGAATCTGGAAGTTATAACGTGAATGAAGTTGGATTGAAAGTTGGATATAGTACTGCAAGCCATTTTATTGCTGCGTTTAAAAAGAAATACGGAACAACACCGAAAAAATATATTCAAGCGAGTGTGAATAGTTAAAATTACACTCGCTTGATGGTTTTTATTTTTTATCACTACAATTTTTTAGTAAAGAATCTATGATTGCTTTATTGTAATAGATTTGATGTGTTTTTGGAATGTCTTTATTTACTTTAGTGATAATACTATCTAAGTTTATATTATACGCGTTAGTAAATAGAACGTTTTTATTTAGACTGTCTTTTTTGACTAACAAATTAAAATTCATTCCATCTTCAATGCACTTATTTTCATAAACGTCTTTGTTTATTTTGTTTGAGTAAAATGCTAATTTTTCATAGGTTTTGGCGCTGCTTTTTTCGTTGTAGATTAACGAATCTTTTTCAGTTCGTCTATTTCTTAGAAAGATTTTTTTTGTATTCTCTGTGACTTCATAAATATGAGAGTAGTTAGATGGATACATAGGAATTTCTAATCTAATATAATTATTTGAGGCAATTTCATTTGCGCCTTTTTCTTCGCAACCATTTTGAGATAATAGTAAAGAGATTGCTAGTATGATATATGTTTTCATTGGTTTTTATTTTTTCCAAATTTCTAAATACTTAGGATATGTTCTTTTCATTCTAGACAACATATTTTCTATGGTAATACTATAGCTGGCATATCCTTTACTAATTAGCATTTCTTTTAAGTCTGCAGCTTTGGCTTTGTCATCCGGATGGAAATACCTAATTGTGTATTTGGTGTTTGGTAAATTATCTACTGCGGGTTTTGGAACTGTTTTAGATTCTTCCGTAAATTTTCTCACACTGAAACTACCATCATTAATTACATAGTTTTTCATTTTTCTTAAGTCGAAAATTTTACTTTTTGTACAAGGAACTAATCGAATTTCATATAAATCTACCACCGTATTTGTAGTGCCAGGCTTTCCGTATATTTTTCTGATTCCAGTTTTGTCTAAATCACTAAGTACTCCGTAATTTGTCCATTTAGGATTGCAGTAATTCATTACTGAACTCATATCACAAGGAGTCACGTAAAATCCACCATCTGTTCCTTGAGGCTTTTCATTACATAAACAATCTACTCTGTTTTGCTCGTGTGCGAGTCCTATGGCATGACCAAATTCATGTACGGCAATAAATTTTATACATTGTTCTTTGCTGTATCCTATACATTTAAATTGTCCATAGAAATTGAATGATAATTCCATTCCATTTCTCATTCCATCAATTTGAGTTCCTAATCCTTTTACATGCGGATGTGCGTAATCGTTTATTAAAATTCTAATACCACGAGTGTTTGATGTAGCTTTTCCCCAGCCAACAAATTCTATATTTGCTTCTTTTTCCCAAGAACCTTTTATGGCTTCTTTAACCCATTGTCTTTCAATGGCATTTGAAGCTGTTGGATTTTCCCAACTTACTTTTATAGTTGTTTTTCCATTGCTAGCAGTTGGCCACTTAGCATTTTTTTTCATATTGATACCTGTGTATCCTGTGTAAGGTTGAGCAAAGCAAAATTGAATTGCGAAAAACAATAACCCTAAGTAAAGATATTTTTTCATAATGATAATGTTTTTGATTAGTAATTGTTATGTATCCATATTTCTATATAATCGGGGATAGGCTTTTTATAGTATGGCTGCATGTCTTCCAAAGTTACCATATAGTTTAGACTTAATAGTTTGGTTTTTAGATGTATAGCTTTTTTTACATCGTTTTTGTCAAAATATCTAATGGTTATTTGGTTTTTTAATCTATCAATTGCTTTTTGTGGAGGTGTATTTTGTTCTATGTCAATTTTAGTAATGTATATCTCATTTTTTGAAGTTTTAAAGTCAGCGATTATTTTCTCGGTTATCTCTTGATCTGATGTTGTACATGGAATTAGTTTTAATGTGTTTAACTGTATGTTGATACTTTTCTTTTTTAGGATGAGTTCATTTTTTTGGTTGTCAATTGTAATTGTTCCAAAATTCTCTAATACACTTTGTCCAAGTAATGGTGGAACATTGTTTCCATCAATTACAATAGCTTCTATATTTTCTAAGAGTACTTTACCTATTTTTATTTTTCTTATTTTTATTTGCCAAGCATAGACTAAAGATCCATTTGCTAATCTTGTATTGGTTTTGGCAATAATATCATCATTTGTAAATACGGAATCTTTCAATAACTTATTAAATAGGTCTTTCCCAAAAGAAACTGTAGATGCTCCTGTATCAAAAATGAATTGCTGCTCAGTACCATTTATGTTAGTTTTTATCTCAATTATATTGGCAGAATTTCTCGTAAAAGGAATAACTATATCTTCATTTTTTTGAGAATGTGCTATAAGTGAACTAAAAAGAAATACCGTAAAAAGAATCTGGTTGAACATATTGAGTACACGTGAGTTTAAAGATAATTATTAATAGAATTACGATTCCTATTGATACAATAAGAAAGGTGTTAAATTGTTTTTTGTATTTCCATTTTATTTTGCCTAAAAAGTTTAAAATAATAAATAGTAGAAAAAGTGCGCTAATTATAATGGTAGGAAAGTAAAAGCCACTAGTTGCAAATCTTGAATATATGTAAGTGTAATTTCCGTCACAACTATATTTCATTAATTTTAAAAAGTCGCTAATTTTTGGTTGATGAATAAAATATTTTTCTCCTTCAAATTTTAGTAATAGGTTTTTTACCTTCTTATCTCTAGGGTTTACAGTTTGTGAATTGATTCTACTTCCTAGTTCATTTGCTAATAATGATATTATAATATCACCTCTAAGTTCATTGTCATTTGTTGATAAGGTGTCTTTTTTTAATAATTTGGCTTTATCAAAAGCAATATCAATGTCTGAGAGGGAAGTTTTCTTTAAATCTACAGTTTCAAGGTCATCTAATTCAACAGTGTCAAAAATGGTATGTTGAGCAATTCCAATATTGAAGATGAGTAAAATTCCTATAACAATGCAGTTTTTCATACTCGTATTTTATTTCTTTTTTACAGTTAAAAAAGTTCCTAAAGTATGTCTGCTTGTTATTCTTTCTTTTATACTTGGAGCATACCACTGGCTTACAACACCATCAAGGTATAATGCGTTGTCACATTTTAAATGATCTCGGAATAATTCTGAAAACTCGTAAAAGTTAACAGGTTGCTCAGATATTACTAAGAATATTTTTCCTTTTTCGGTGACACCAATACCATTTCTAATATTAAGATTTGTAGAGCCTTTATTAAAAGCCTTGTTAAACTTGCCTTTAATTACCATCATTGGTCCAGATTGTGTAGCCGTAACTATATTGCCTAATTTCTTTTTATTTTTTACGTAATCGTCTGTCGTAATTACTTTTGAAACACCTTTGTCATTTATCAAGAAAATCCCATTTGGAGGCAACGAATAAAAGTTTCCGTATCCTTTCTTTTGGAGGTTTACATCGGTTATTAGTTCTCCTTTATTAATGTATAAACCTAAAGGATCTTTTCTTTTATCATACATTCCTGCATTAAATGAGAAAATATGTTTTTGTGCTTTAAGTTGTTTATCAATAGATATAAAGTTGTGAATTTTCCCCTGTTCATTTTTATTAAACAATTCTATTTCGTATTTCTTTGTATCTATTTCGCAAACAATATATTTTTTGTTTAAAAAGGTAACAAGTTTTAGCTCGTCACTTATTTTTTCTTCCTGAACAGTTGGTTGCACTATTTCTTCTGATTCCTTTTTGCTTATAACCAACATAGGACGTAATACAGGCTCTTTAGAAGCGTGTTTGCCTTTTGGAGAGAAGTAACTTATTTTTTCTTCTTCCAAAACAATAGCAGATGTACAGTTCATCTTTTTCTTGAAAAAAGAAGCAAAATCATGATATTTAAGTTTCTTTTTAGAGATGACAAAAACAATATGTCCATCAGAATTGATACCAACGCCACTTAATTTTCTTTTTGCAGTGTCCTTTTTTAAAGCTGTCTCTATTTCGTTTTTTGATACTAAAATGGGAGAAGATTCAATCGCTAGAAGAAAATCTCTAGGATTTAGTCCTTTGACTTTTTTGGAATATTCAACGATACTTTTTAAGTTTTTTGATAATAGAAAGATTCCTTTTTGATCTATAAAAAGACTATCATCTAAACTTTGGTCACCATTACTAATGATTGTTCCATTTTTTAATAATAAACCTTTAGATAAGCTAGAATTACTTTTCTTAGCTGCGTTAATAGCAAAAACAAGTTCATCTTTTGAAGCTAAAATTTCTTTCTTTGATAACTTGTTGTCTGTTGTGTTATATAAATCTATGTCATACAACTCAGGATCAACTGTCAACGTGATAAAAGAATTTTTCTTGTAAGTAACTGTTTTTATCTTTGCATGCTCTGTTTGTTTTTTTTCTTGAGCAGCACAGCTTAGAAAAAACACAATTGATAGTATGATACTTATGCTAGTTTTTAATTTCATAATTTTTTATCTGTAAAACACAATTAAATTGGTTGCATCTTTTAGTTTTTTGGTGGCTTTATAGGTTAGATTTTTGTCGTCTTTGCGGATTAAAAAAATATTTTTGCCTCCAGTATCTAGGTTTAATATGTATTGAACATCATAACCAATATAGTCGAGTACTTCTTTGGCGTACTTTGCAGATTGGTTTAGTGGTAAATAGTCAGGAACATCTACAATAATGTTGTAATAATCGTTATTGTAAAAAGCTGTTGCTAAAAACCTTCTTTCTCTTTTTTTTCCGTAGTGTAAATTTCTGAAATTGAATATTTTATCTTTAGAGTATACTAGTTGTGTTTGAAAAATAGTATATTTTTCTTCTCTTGCTGCTTTTAAAAGGTGAAATTTATCTTTTGAGCTTTTTCTTGGGTTTATTTTTACTTTTGAACCGTCATCTAGTGTAAAACCGCTTTCTAATTTATCCAAATCCATTACAAAAATGAATTTTTTCTTAACAATGACTAATCCGTCCATTGTTGGGTCAATTCTACTATTAATCAAATTTCCGGCATCGACCGTTAAACCAACAGGTTTTGATGTAGTTTTCCAGGTTTCTGAAAAAGCTCCAGCACAAATTAGCATTACTTTTTTATTTTTTTGCCAACTTAAGTATCTAGTATTGGCGTTTTTTGAAAAGTATTTTGTTTTAATAGAGTTTCCCATATTAAAACTATGCACATAAAACTTATGCTTATAATGAGTATAAGTGCTTGTGGTATAATTGGAGTCAAATTCCTGAGAAAAGACATTGGCTATTCCCAGAAATGACATTAGTATAAAAACAAAGAATGATTTCATAAATACTAATCTTTATAATATACTAATAGATTTGTTGCTTTTTCAATCTTAGCTCTTGATGAACTACTAGGGTTATGATTGTATAAAGAAACACCATTATACGTGTACAAAATATTTTTATCTCCGGTGTCTAAATTCATGATGTATAAGACTTCAAAGCCGTCATGATTTAAAACGCGTAATACATTTTTTGCTCCTTTCATAAGGTATTGCTCATCCTTTGCATCTACAACAACATGATGTACAGTTCCTGCTTTTTTACAGATGGCTAAATATCTTCTTTCTCTTTTCTTTCCATAGGTAAGATTTGAGAAATTTTCAGAAAGCGTCTTTTTTTCAGAATACACTAATTGTGTTTGAAAAACGGTAAGTCCAGCTTTTTTACCCCAATTTAAAAAAGGTGTAATGTGAGAGACTTTATCTCTAGGAGTAAAATATTTATAGTTGCCACTTCCGTAAGGTGATTCACATTTTATACTCTTTTTATCTAAATCAACTACTGCAATACCTCCAATTTGAGCTGCTCCATTATAAACGATTACCATACCGTCCATAGTTTTGTTTGGAGACCTATTTACAATGACACCATTATCAACACATAGGCCTACAGGAGTTGCTGTTGAAAGCCACGTGTCTGAAAAAGCGCCTGCGGTAACTAGAAGAATTTTTTTCCCAGTTTTCCATTTCAAGTATTGAGAATGTGCGTTGGTTGCAAAATATTTTGCTTTGATGTTAGAACTGCTGGTTCCTTTACGGGAAAAATCATATAACTTATATGTTTTGTTGTCAAACGTATAAGATTTTTCTTGAAATTTTCCGTTAAAATATGATTGGGCTTTTGAATCTGAAATGTAGGCGAAAAGGATGAAGGATAAAATTAATTTTAATTTCATGTTTAGGTTGTGTGGTTAGTTTTTTAAAAGTGTGAACATTAAAAGTAGAACTTTTTAATGTAAATAACAATTTTTTTCTTACACCCTTATTTTTGTAGGGTGCTATAAATCAAAAGTGTACAAAGTGTGAGTGGTTTTTTGATACAAACCACAGTGTTATAGGGAAGAAGTGCATTTATGAACATTTTCGTTATGTTGTACCACATTTCGATAACGACATTAGTTGTCTTTAATGAGAATACATTTTTATTTTAATAATGCTCAATGTGCAATTGTGATGAATGTATTAACGTTATTTTAGTATAAAAATCTAAAACCTCGATCTTCCACTGACACGTTTTCTGTTTTTATACTTTACGAGTTCAATAGCTTTTTCGTAGACTTCATCTTCAATTTCATCACCATATATTTTTGTGCCACCGTAGGTTTTTGTAGAGAAATAAGGTTTTGTATTGAGTGTTTCCTGATCTAAGAACGCAATGTAATACAACTTTGTGCCTTTGTCATAGGAACTTTCTTTTGTCACCTTGAAAAAATAAATGGTGCTATTTCCATCTTCATTTTCTACTTGCTTTGTAGTTACAAACGAAATTTTATCCTTTTCTTCATCAAAACTAATTTGATTAATTAATCGCGTTTCTGCATATCGTTTTTGTGTTTTTAACGAATCAGGAACAACCGCTAGTAAGTCTTTTTTAGCTAGTTTGTATAATGTAGAAGAGAGTGCAATTGGATCCTCAATTGTCTTTTCTTTTAGTTCTTTTGAAATTGGTTCTTGATTTTCAGCAAGTAATGCAACATAGGTTGTTAAAGCACTTTTGGCATCACTTTTTACCAACTTATTGAAGAAATCCTTGATTTTTTTATCTTTTCGAAACGGAAATAAAAGCTTTACATATCTATTTAAAGCACTATTACTTTTGCCATTATACGATGACTTCCCTATATTTCGTTTGATTTCTATTTTAGCATCATTCAATAATTGATTTTTATATTTTTTATAGGTTTTTGGTTTAATAAGACTACTATCGCTCAATTGTGTTAATAATGAATAAATAGGCGTTTTGTATTCTTGAATGCTTGAATAATTCAGCAATTCTGGAAATAAAGTTTTCTTTAATGCTAAGCTGTTTTTTCCTGTTTTAAACAAACGACTTGTGCCTCTAGAATCTAACGGAAAATCTTTTTCTAATAAGGAAAGTACCAACTCATAAGAAGCAGCTTCTTTTTGTAATAATAACGACTTTAAAATAGCTGTTTGCGTTTTTGGTTTGTCGTATGCTTTTACATATAAATCTTCAAAAAATGGATGAATTCGATCATTTTTTAACTTCCCTAACGACCTGATTAGGTAGTTTTTAATAATTTCCCTGTCTTCAGGGAAATCGTGTTCTTTTAGAATAGAAATAATCGTATTAGCATGTTTGTCTGTAAATTTGATTTTAGCATATGATTTCAATACAATACTGTCATTATTTTTAATGCCATCAAAGAAAATAGCTGTTTTGTCAGAGAAAATATCTTCCCCGAGTAAAGTATCTGATGGTTGAAAAGTTTCATAGAAATTTGCTACAAATTCAGAAGGTTCGGCAATGGAATCTTCTAGCGTAAGCAAACCGTATAACACACCTTTATTTAATATGTTTTTCATGTAAATACGCTTAGTACTTGCGGTATCTTTTAAACGATACGTGCTATAGAACACATCGTCTTTTTTCCAAACTTTTTTATCTTCAATTACTAAGTCATATTTATACCCTTTTTCCAACGAACTCCAAACACTGTCAATATTGTGGAACATCTGTAAATCATGATATTTAAGACGTTTTACATAAATTCGTTCATTGCTTTTTGAGGTGTAAATGATATATTTTTTATCTTCATCATATGATTTTTTCTTCGATTTGTAACGTCCGTATGCAGCATTTGTTTCAGGTTGTTTTGCACTTGTTAATACAGAAAAATGTAGTGAAGTGTCAATGACTTTTTTAAACTGCTTATAACTTGGTTTTTTTAGTTGAAACGAGTTGAAATATTTCGTTGCTTTTTCATCTGTTTTTCCGATATAACCTAGCAAATAATAGCTTTCATCTTTGATGATGGTTTTTAAATAAATATGATGCTGTTTTACACTGTCAATCAATGCAGAAGATTCATAACTTTTATAGCCAAAATCGACAAATTTTCCTGTTTCTTTGGTTAAATCGAGCTTGTTGTAAAAATTATCATGTATGTATGCTGCTTCAAATGCATCTTCTTCAATGTACGATAAATCATAACTCAATACTTCTTTAAAAAAATAATACTGATCATCAATTTCTGCTTGTAGCAGTTTGTTTCCAACATTTTTAGTATTGTCTGAAATGTAATTAGCAGGAAACAAAAAACTATACTTATTATACTCAGAAGTATAGGTTTTAAGCTCATTTGAAGATGCACGAAACTTAATAGAATCAAAGATTTCCTTTTCATATGCTAAGACAAAATCCTTTTTTCCGGCAAATTTGATAATAATAACTTCCAAAGGCGTTTTGTATATATGATACTTTTGGTAATCACCTTTTTTGGTTTTATTCACAATACTGAATCCTGGAAACGGACTTGTTAATTCCTTTTTTGAAATAATATCGCCAGGGATATCTTCATATAATAATGGATCAATTTCGTCTAGTGTAATTTCTTCCTCGTTCGGAAAATGATCATACGTATTCAAGCGTGTAATAGTTAAATACGCGCCATTTGTCATGTCGGGCGCTAAATAAAATTTCTGCTCCTTATAAACAAACTCACGAAGTTCATCAAAGGTTTTAATCGTAATAAAACCATCAGGTGTACTATATGAATTTAAATAAGGTTGTACGTGTAAATCTTCTAAAGTAGCTTTTGCTTTTAGTGCAAAATCTGTCTGCTCAGACGTTAGCGGTTTTACTATATAACCTCTATCTTCTAACATTTGTAACATGCCTTTTTCTCCAGCTAAATGTGCTGCGCCAACACCTGCAAAAACAGTTTTGTGTTGCATTAATGAATCCATCACAATCACCATATTTTCATTACGTTTATATAACATATGTTCACGATAGAACTCAGTGTTTGTCGCAGCTCCGATAGAATCTAACAATTCAATATTTCTATCTCTATATACATCTTCTTGCAGTGTATATTTGTTTTTTTCTTTAAACTTTTTTTGAAGCCATTCATCTGGTTTTTTCTTCAAACGATTAAAAGCAGCGCGTGAAGTTAAATAACGCGATTCGCCAATATCTTCTAAACTAATAATGGGTTTGTTGTTCTTTTTTCCTGCCTGATAGATGAACATATCTAAATACGTTTCTTCTTCAAAATCATCAGCACCAGCTTGCTTTCTATATAAATAACCATTAATAATTCTATTGTCAAATCGAATAATACGCCGTACTGTTTCTTTTTTTGAAAACTGTGGATTAAAACTATTCGTATAAAAATTACTTCCGCTAGAACCTCTTGGGGAAGTAGTAGTCATTCGTTCATAATTATGTGCCAACCAAGTTGTCGGATCAGATTCTAAAGCGACTGTTTCAGCTTCGTTTAGCGCTTTAAAAAAGACATCGTCCAAGCGAAAAGCTACTTTTTTACTCACATGCATGGTTCCGTATAAATAGGAAGGTTTTTCCATGCCATTTCCAGAAACTTCCCAAAGAAGACTTTGTTTAGTTTGTTGTGAAAAAAGGATAGATGTAAAAAACAGGGATAAAATCGATATGTAAACTCTCATAAAAATCGGGTGCAATATTTAAGACCAATACATGTTATTGGCAATTTGATAACAATGTACTAAAGATAACGAATCTTTCCTGTTAACAGAATCATAATGCGTAAAAATAGCTTTTAAATGAGTGTATAAACATTTCCTATACTTCTCTATATAATTATTGAAGATAGAGTCGTATTTTTGTGTTCAAGAAAAACGTAAAAAAGAAAACACAGATGAAAGGTGTATTATTGATTAATTTAGGATCTCCTGATAGTCCAAACCCTAAAGATGTAAAAAGATACTTAGGTGAATTTTTAATGGACGAACGCGTGATTGATGTCCCAAAATGGCTTCGTACATTTTTAGTAAAAGGAATTATATTAAATACACGTCCAAAAAAATCTGCAAAAGCATATCAAAAAATTTGGTGGGATGAAGGGTCTCCATTAATCATAATTTCTGAGCGTTTTCAAGAAAAAGTACAAGCGCGCGCTAAAGTTCCTGTAGCTTTAGGAATGCGTTACGGTTCTATGAGTATTAAAAAAGGATTGCAAGAATTGCATGATAAAGGTGTTGATGATGTCTTGGTAGTTCCTTTATATCCACATTATGCAATGTCTTCTACAGAAACGGTAATTGAAAAAACAAAAGAAGATCAGAAAAAGCATTTCCCAAATATGGATTTGACTATTCTCCCTTCTTTTTACAAGCATCCTGATTACATTCGTGTACTATCTGAAAAAATAAAAACACACCTAGAAGGTGTTGATTATGATCATATCTTATTTTCATATCATGGAATTCCTGAAAGACATATTCGAAAGAGCGATCCAACAAAATCACACTGTAAAATAGACGGAAGTTGTTGTAACACGCCATCAAAAGCACATGAATACTGTTACAGGCATCAATGTTTTGAAACCACAAAAGAAGTAGCTAAATATTTAGACTTGCCAGGAGGGAAATATAGTGATTCTTTTCAATCACGTTTAGGAGGTGACCCTTGGTTAAAACCATACACAGATAAAGAATTTGAACGTTTTCCAGAAGAAGGTAAAAAGAATTTAGTGGTTATAACACCTGCATTTGTTTCGGATTGTTTAGAAACATTAGAAGAAATTGCGATGGAAGGAGAAGAAGAATTCAAAGAAGCTGGTGGAGAACACTACAAGCACATTCCTTGTTTAAATGATGATGATAGTTGGGTAAAAGTAATGACACGTTGGATTAATGAATGGAGCGTAACTTCTAAAGAAGAAGTAACAGCCTAATGGCAAACAAAGCTTCTGCCGAACTTGGTACAGCACCGATAGGAAAACTCCTAATTTCGCAAGCACTTCCTGCTTCTATAGGAATACTTGTAATGTCTTTAAATATGGTTGTCGATACCATATTTGTAGGACAATGGATTGGTGCCATGGCAATTGCAGCTATTACGGTAGTAGTTCCGCTTACATTTTTAATAGCTTCCATAGGAATGGCAATTGGAGTTGGTGGTGCATCCATCATTTCCAGAGCATTAGGCGCTGATGATCATGACAAAGCACAACGAACTTTTGGAAATCAAATCGTACTATCGTTTGGATTGTCCGTTTTCTTTGTAATTGTCGGATTGATCTTTAAAGAAGAAGCGTTAGCATTATTTGGTGCGAATGGTAAAATTCTCGGTCCAGCCGAAATATACTATGAAATCATCATGTATTGTATTCCGTTTTTGGCCTTATGTATGACGGGAAACCCTGTTGTTAGAGCAGAAGGGAAACCAAAATTTGCAATGGTTGCATTGATTCTTCCAGCTATCGGGAATATTTTATTTGATTACCTATTTATTAATGTGTTGGATATGGGAATGGCTGGTGCCGCTTGGGCAACCTCTATCTCATATTTTATCTGTTTTCTATTCATCTATTGGTTTTTCTTTTCAAAACACAGTGAACTCAAAATTCGTTTACGATGCTTCAAACTAGAAAAAGCAATTGTTCGTGAAATCACAGAACTTGGAGGTGTTACTTTAGCACGACAAGGAATGGTAAGTATTTTATCAATTATTTTAAACCATACGTTATATACATATGGAGGTGAAACTTCGGTAACAATCTATGGAATCATAAGCCGAATGCTGATGTTTTCTTTATTTCCAGTCATGGGAATCTCACAAGGATTTTTACCAATTGCAGGATTCAATTACGGTGCAAAAAAGCTAGAACGTGTACGCGAAAGTATCAATATTTCTATCAAATATGGAACAGGATTAGCGCTGGCAATCTTTGCAATTATTATGTTTTTCCCAGAACAAATTACGGCTGTTTTTACAAAAGACGCAGTAGTTATCAGAGATACACCAAATGCATTGCGTTGGGTATTTTTAGTAACGCCATTAATTGCTGTACAAATGATTGGTTCTGGATACTTTCAAGCTATCGGAAAAGCGATTCCGGCACTACTATTAACGCTTACAAAACAAGGTTTTTTCTTAATTCCTCTAATTCTAATTTTACCAAAATACTACGGAATATTTGGCGTTTGGATTGCATTTCCTATTGCCGATTTATTAGCCACAATCGTTACAGGAATTTATCTTAATAAAGAAGTCAGGCGAACGTTGAAAATTGCAGAAGTATAATTAACACTATATATAAAACCACGATTTAAAATTGGTACATTTATCAGTTAGTTTATAAACTATCAACGATTGCGTATTCTTCTTTTTATGTGATAATTAACATCACGAAAAACAATAGTTGTTAAAAACAGAACTAATTCAGGTCAGTTAACGAAAACTAAGTAATAATTCTTTATTTTTAATAGCTAAAAACCAAACCAACCTAAAAATGCGATTTTTATCCTTACTCACCGTGCTACTACTTACGGTAGGAAGTTCTCTTGAACTGCAAGCACAAACCTTTGATGAAGCTTATTACAAAAATGTAGAATACCGACTTGTTGGGCCATTTCGCGGTGGACGAAGTGCTGCAGTTACAGGTGTTCCAAACAAACCAAACCTTTTCTATTTCGGAGCTACTGGTGGTGGTGTATGGAAAACAACCAATGGAGGACGAAACTGGGAAAATATCTCGGATGGTTATTTTGGAGGAAGTATAGGATCTATTACAGTTTCTAAAAGCGATCCAAATGTAATGTATGTTGGTGGCGGAGAAAAAACTGTGCGTGGAAACGTATCTTCTGGATATGGCGTATGGAAAAGTGTAGATGCTGGGAAAACATGGACAGCTTCGGGTTTAAAAAATTCAAGACACATTCCAAGAATGGCGGTGCATCCAACAAATCCAGACATTGTATATGCTGGAGTTATGGGGAACTTATACAAATCAACACAAGAAAGAGGCGTATACAAAAGTACTGATGGAGGAAAAACATGGCGTAAAACACTATTTGCTAATGCAGATGCTGGTGTAGTTGATTTACAAATCGATCCTACAAATCCAAGAATCTTATATGCTTCTACATGGAGAATTCGCAGAACGCCGTATAGTTTAAGTTCTGGTGGAGAAGGTTCAGCGTTATGGAAAAGTACAGATAGCGGTGAAACGTGGACAGAAATCTCAACAAAAAAAGGGTTTCCGACTGGAACTTTAGGAATCATCGGAGTAACAGTTTCTTCTCTGAATAATCAGCGTGTTTGGGCAATTGTAGAAAACAAAGACAAAGGTGGTTTGTACAGAAGTGAAGATGGTGGCGAAACTTGGAAACAAGTTAATAGCGAACGAAAATTACGCCAACGTGCTTGGTATTACACACGTTTATATGCAGATACTGAAAACGTAGATGTTGTATATGTATTAAATGTGCGTTATCACAAAAGTACTGATGGAGGAAAAACATTTAGTACATACAATGCTCCACACGGAGATCATCATGATTTATGGATTGCTCCAGAAAATCCAAAACGTATGATTATTGGTGATGATGGTGGTGCACAAGTTACCTATGATGGTGGGGAAACGTGGAGTACCTATCACAATCAACCAACATCACAATTTTATAGAGTAACCACGGATAATAGTTTTCCATACAGAATTTATGTAGCACAGCAAGACAATTCAACGATACGAATTCCGCATAGAACAGACGGACGTTCTATTTCTGATGATGATTGGGAAAGTACAGCTGGTGGAGAATCGGCACATATTGCTGTCGATCCAAAAGATAATGATATTGTATATGGAGGAAGTTATGATGGTTTTCTAACGAGAAAAAATCACAAAACTGGAACTGTCAGAGCCATCAATGTTTGGCCAGATAATCCTATGGGACATGGTGCTGAAGGAATGAAATATCGTTTTCAGTGGAATTTCCCAATTATTTTTTCAAAACACAATCCAAATAGATTATATACTTTTTCAAATCGTGTACATGTAACCGAAAATGAAGGACAATCGTGGGATATTATTAGTCCAGATTTAACTCGAAACGATCCAGAAAAACTAAAATCTTCTGGTGGACCAATCACACAGGATAATACTTCTGTAGAATACTACTGTACAATTTTTGCTGCGCAAGAATCTCCTTTAAAAGAAGGTTTGTTGTGGGTTGGAAGTGATGACGGATTAATTCATATTACACAAGATGGAGGAAAAACATGGAACAATGTTACGCCAAAAGGAATGCCTGAATGGATGATGATAAACAGTATAGAACCTAGTGCGTTTGATGCGGGAACGTGTTACGTAGCTGGGACAAAATACAAAACAGGGGACTTTGCTCCGTATCTATACAAAACAACAGATTACGGGAAATCGTGGACAAAAATTACGAATGGAATCAATAACGAACACTTTACAAGAGTGCTCCGTGAAGATCCAAAACGTAAAGGACTGTTGTATGCAGGAACGGAAACAGGTATGTATATATCATTTAATGATGGTAAAAACTGGCAATCGTTTCAGTTGAATCTTCCAATAGTTCCAATTACAGATTTAACGATTAAAGACAATAATTTGATTGTAGCCACACAAGGGAGAAGTCTTTGGATTATTGACGATTTAACAGTAATTCACCAACAATATAATATTGCCAAAAATGAAAATATTTTATATACGCCAAAAGATACGTACAGAATGCGCGGTGGTTCGCGAAAAGGAAGTAAAACGGAAGGAACGAATCATCCGAATGGTGTTATGACATATTTTTATCTAAATGATTACAATAAAAAAGATGAGGTTTCTATAACGTATATGGAAGCAAATGGAGATGTTATTAAAAAGTTTAGTACAAAAAATAAAAAGAAAGACAAGCTTACAGTAAAAGAAGGTGCCAATCAGTTTGTGTGGAATATGAGCTATAAAGGAACTGAAAAGCTAAAAGGAATGATTTTATGGTGGGCAAGTTTAAATGGTCCAAAAGCAGTGCCTGGCGAATATAAAGTGAAACTGACTGTAAAAAAAGAAGGTGCTGATGCTGTTGAAATTACAAAGCCATTTACCATCTTAGCAGATAAAAGAGCTGAAAGTATGCTAGTAGACATGCAAAAGCAGTTTGATTTCATCAAAGATGTAAATGAAACGATGGACAATGCGCACAAATCAATCAAAAAAATTCGTAAGATTAACGCAAAATTGACTTCTTTTGCAACGCAATACAAAGACGATGAAAACGTGAAAGATTTGGTAGAAAAAGCCAAAGAATTAAAGAAGCAATTTACGTCTATAGAAGAAGCGTTATATCAAACAAAAAACCGTAGTGGACAAGATCCGTTAAATTTCCCAATTCGTCTCACAAACAAATTAGGACACTTAAATTCATTGGTAAGTATGGGCGATTTTGCGCCAACAGCACAAGATATTGCAGTGAAAAATGAGTTAACTCAGAAAATAAATAAAGAATTGAATACATTTAACAACTTGATTGACACAGAAATTAAAGCGTTTAATGATGCGTTCAATTCAAAAAAACTAAACTATCTGTTCATAGAAGATTAAATGGGACAATACTACGACTACATAAAATCATTACATTTAATATTTGTAGTGACATGGTTTGCAGGATTATTTTACATTCCACGATTATTTGTGTACCAAATAGAAGCATTTCATAAGCCTTCTCCTGAAAAAGAAATCTTAGGAAAGCAACTGAAACTTATGGCGAAACGCTTGTGGTTTATTATCTCGTGGCCATCTGCAATATTAGCAACCATTTTTGCAATTGGGTTGCTAATTTTAAGACCAGTTTGGTTAGAATTTGGTTGGATGCACGTAAAACTAGGATTTGTATTCTTACTATTTTTGTATCATATTAAAACACATCAAATGTATAAACAGTTGCAAAGAGACGATGTACGTTACACTTCTAGCTTTATGCGTATTTGGAATGAAGGCGCTACATTTATACTCTTTGCCGTTGTATTTTTGGTAATTTTAAAAAGTACGATCAATTGGATTTTTGGTGTCGTAGGAATCTTTGTATTAGGAATTTTGCTCATGTTAGGATTTAAGCTATACAAACGCATTCGCGAGAAAAATCCTGAAAGATAACTTGGCTTGATTATTGTTCATATCGATCAAGAAAAATAAACATTCATGAAACCAGCAAGACTTTCATTACGTTCCCGAATATTTGCTTACATGATCCTACTAATCTTGGTAGCATCTATTTTGATTGCATTGGTTAGTATTTATCAATACAGCGAACAGTCAAACGATTATCATGAAAAACGTTTGGAACGTAAAGAAGATCAAGTTCGATCTAATGTAAATTACGTTATCAACAAGGAGACAACGTATGTGGTAAGTGAGGAAAATTTACCACTCATTTTTAAAGATGCAATTTATAAAATAGCCGATATTCACAATGTAGATTTCAATTTGTACGATTTAGGAGGAACGCTCATCAATACATCTGATACGTCTATTGGTCAAGAAGAAGTTCCAGATTGTTTATCTGCCGAAATTTTAAACAATTTAAACGCACTTGTAGATAAACGGTATGTAGAAGAAATTATTACCAAAAACGGAGAATATCAATCTTCATATAGCATCATTACAGATTCAAAATCGAAACCATTAGGGATTTTAAATCTTCAGTACGAACGCGATGATTCATTCAGTAATAATGAACTAAAAGAATTCTTTAGACGTTTAGGCTATGCATACATTGTAATGTTATTGGTAGCTATTGTTTTTGCTTATTTTATCTCCAGATATATAACGCGTTCGCTGAAAAGTATTGGTGCAAAATTAGATCAAACCCGATTCAATCAGCGAAATGAAAAAATCATTGTAGAAGATGCAGGAGAAGAAATCTTTAACTTAATTTCTGCCTATAATGGAATGATTGACGAATTGGAAGAAAGTGCCGTAAAACTTGCCATGAGTGAGCGTGAACAAGCTTGGCGCGAAATGGCAAAGCAAGTAGCGCACGAGATTAAAAATCCGTTAACACCAATGCGTTTAAGTGTACAAAGTTTCCAACGTAAGTTTGATCCGAATGATTCGCAAATTCATCAAAAAGTAGATGAATACACAAAAACACTCATTCAACAAATAGATACCATGAGTAGTATTGCTTCGGCTTTTTCAAACTTTGCAAAAATGCCAGCACAACAAAATGAAATGCTCAATGTGGTAGAAATTACGCGCTTGGCAATGGATATCTTTAATGAAGATTACATTCATGTATATTTTGAACAAGAAGAAATCATCATAAAATTTGATCGTACCCAACTCATTAGAGTGATTACAAACTTGGTTAAAAATGCAATTCAAGCTATTTCAAACGACCGAAAACCATTAATTGATGTGCGTGTATTTGAACAAGATGATAATGCCGTTATTACGGTTGAAGACAACGGAATTGGAATTACAATAGAGAACACTCCAAAAATATTTGAACCAAAATTTACCACAAAAACCAGTGGAATGGGACTTGGCTTAGGAATGGTGAAAAATATTGTGGAAACTTATAATGGAAGTATTACTTTTACATCTGAAGAAAATAAAGGAACAACATTTACAGTGACAATTCCAAAAAAATAATCATCATGAACTACGAAAATATACTTGTACAACAAGAAAATGGTATCGCAACCATAACAATCAATCGTCCAAAAAAATTAAACGCGTTAAACCGTGATACAATTCAAGAATTACACGATGCCTTTGAAGCGTTAGATACTGATACAGAAGCAAAAGTAATTGTATTAACTGGAAGTGGTGAAAAAGCATTTGTTGCAGGTGCCGATATTAGCGAATTTGCACACTTCTCGGTAGAAGAAGGAGGACAACTAGCTGCAAAAGGACAAGAATTATTATTTGATTTTGTACAAAACTTAGGAACACCTGTAATTGCCGCTGTAAACGGTTTTGCGCTTGGTGGCGGATTGGAATTGGCAATGGCTTCACATTTCAGAATTGCCAGTGACAATGCAAAAATGGGCTTGCCTGAAGTATCTTTAGGAGTCATTCCTGGATATGGAGGAACACAACGTTTGCCACAATTAGTTGGTAAAGGAAAAGCAATGGAAATGGTCATGACTGCGGGAATGATTGGTGCCGAAGAAGCGCAGCAATGTGGATTGGTAAATCATGTAACAACGCAAGAAGAATTATTGCCATTAGCATACAAATTGGCAAGTAAAATAATGAGAAATTCATTAGTTGCTATTCGTGGGGCTATCAAAGCTGTAAATGCAAACTTTGAAGACGGCGTAAATGGTTATGAAACTGAAATTACAGCATTTGGAAACTGCTTTGGAACAGAAGATTTCAAAGAAGGAACTACTGCGTTTTTAGAAAAACGCAAAGCTGCATTTCCTGGGAAATAGTTAAAAATACTATATAAAAAATAAAAGAAGCTGTCTAGAAAATTAACTTTTCAGACAGCTTCTTTTTATAAGCTTAAATGATGTATGTAAGTGTGAATTACTTCTTAATAGTCAATTCTTCTATAATATTATCTGCGCCAGCTAAATTATCAACTAGCCATAATACGTAGCGAATATCTACATTAATAGTGCGTTGTAAGTTATCATCAAAAATAACATCTCCAGCCATTGCTTCAATATTTCCGTCAAAAGCCAATCCTATTAATTCTCCTTTTCCATTTAATACAGGTGAACCTGAATTTCCTCCTGTAATATCATTATTTGTTAAGAAGTTTACAGGCATATAACCATTTTTATCTGCATACTGACCAAAATCTTTCTTTTTGTATAAATCTAATATTCCTTGTGGAAGATCAAACTCATCATCATTTGGTTTGTATTTAGCAACCATTCCTTTCATGGTTGTATAATTATTGATTTTTGCATCATTACGAGAGTCCTTAGGTAAAGCAACCACTTTTCCATACGTCAAACGCAATGTAGAATTTGCATCCGGATATTCTACAGTACTTAATTTTGATTCACGAAGTCCTTGTACTAATTTTCTATATGCTTTAGTATACGCTTCTCTTGCTGTAGCAATAGCTTCTGGTTGATCTCTGTACTTAGTAAGTAAGTCAGAAGATAATAAATATAAAGGATCGTTTTCTAATAATATTTTGTTAGGATATTTTAAAAATGCTTCCAATCGTTCTTTAGATGTGAAAATACTTAATTCAAATATGGCATCAATATAACTTTCAAAATCTCCTCCAGTTTCTTCATTAATCTCTTTTACTAACGGAGGTAATTCGTATCCTGATTTTTCAACGTATAACTTTAATTGTGCAGCGAATACATCTTTTTCTAAAGGAATATAAGCGTTTTCAAACGTATTATTGATCATTCCTTGTAATCTAGGAAGAACTTCTTCTCTTTTGGCTTTGTTTTGACCTATGTAATACAATAAACCATTCCCTAATCGTGAAGGCATTGCAGCAAAGCTACTTCCACGAAGGATACCAATTAAATAGTTATTATGACGTGATCTATCGTTGGTTAAAGCGTAATAATTATTAATGTCTTCAATTACAGATCCGTAAGTAGCTTTGTTGCGCTTTTTATTTGCCCATTTATTAAATTTCTTTTCTAATTTTCGTTTTTCATCAGCAGTTCCGTGCTTTGTTAAGGCATCAATCATACCTTGTCTATTTTTCCAATAATTTGAAATTTGATTATAAGCTGAAGTGTATTTTAGATGTACATCTTCACTTTTATTCATGTGCTTTTTCATAACATCCATACTTAGTTTTGAAGCTTCAACCCAAGCAGGATATGCGTAACTTACATTTTGTGCAATTCCTTCAGCTGGCATCCAACGATTGGTACGCCCTGGATATCCTAAAATCATTGCAAAATCATCTTCTTTAACACCACCTAAATTTACAGATAAGTGTCTTTTTGGGTTCATAGGGACATTGTCTTTTGAATATTTTGCAGCGTTTCCTTCTTTGTCAGTATATACTCTAAATAAAGAGAAATCACCTGTATGACGCGGCCATTCCCAGTTGTCAGTATCTCCACCAAATTTACCAACACTTTCTGTTGGAGTTCCTACCAAACGAACATCTTCATAATCTTCATAAACAAAATAGTAGAATTCATTTCCTTGAAAAAATGAGCGTACAGAAACTTTATATTTCCCATCTTCATCATTTTCTTTTTGAATCTCAGCAACTTCTTTGTTGATAGCCGCTTGTCTTTCTTTTTCAGTCATGCTATCATTTACTTTTGCTAAAATTCGCTCACTTACGTCATCCATACGGACGAAAAAACGAACATATAAACTTTCTGGTTTTAACTCCTCGTCAAAACTTTTTGCCCAAAAACCATTTTTTAAATGATTCTTTTCTTCTGTTGATAATTCAGCAATGGCATCATATCCACAGTGATGATTTGTTAAAACAAGACCTTTATTAGAAATAATACTTGCTGTACAGCCTCCGTTAAATTGTACAATAGCATCTTTTAAACTATTGTTATTGATACTGTAAATTTCTTCTGCGGTTAATTGTAACCCCATTTTTTGCATATCTCTGTGGTTTAGTCTGTCAATAAACATTAAAAACCACATGCCTTCATTGGCGTTTGAAGTTGTTGGTATCAAAAAGATACTCACAATCATAAATAGAAAAATTTTCTTCATGTATTAATTTTTTTGAAGGATAAATATATTAAAATAACATGAAAAAGCACTTAATGCAACTCAGTATCTTTAAGTTTTTTTATTCCCGTAGTTGCACTTTAAAAAAGTAAATATTGGCACAATTCACTTACGTGAGAATTACTTTTGAGAAAAGAAACGACAAACTTGAATAATTCAACGAACATAAAAGGAAGAGGCGCACAAAAAAACGTACACAATCGTTTTTTGAAAGATGTGCATGAAACACGTGCCGATTTTTTAGAATACTGCCGGAAAGAAGGAGAAGAAGCGGATAAAAATAAAACGGCGTATATCAGTACATTTCCGAAAACTATTATTAATAAAGTGAAAAGTCCAGATGTTGGTATGGAATATTCTTTAAATCCGTATCAAGGTTGTGAACATGGGTGCATTTATTGTTATGCGCGTGTAACACATGAATATTGGGGATTTAGTGCAGGTTTGGATTTTGAACGAAAAATATTAGTTAAGCAAAATGCAGTTGTACTTCTAGAAGAAAAAATCAAAAAGAAAAGCTGGAAAGCATGCCCAATTATACTTTCTGGAAACACAGATTGTTATCAACCCGCTGAAAAGAAATTCGAAATTACTAGAAACTTACTCAACGTGTTTTTGAAGTATAAACATCCTGTTGGAATTATTACTAAAAATGCTTTAATCCTGCGCGATTTAGACATTTTAAAAGAATTAGCGAAGGATAATCTAGTTAGTGTTAATATCTCTATTACGTCCTTGTCTGAAGAAACACGTCGTGTATTAGAGCCAAGAACAGCAAGTATTAAAAAACGATTAGATACTGTAAAAATATTATCTGAAAACGGAATTCCTGTCAATGTAATGTTAGCACCAATCATTCCATCAATCAACAGTCATGAAATCTTACCAATGGCAAAAAAAGTATCCGAATTAGGTGCCAGCTCTATTGCGTTTACCATTGTACGATTGAATGGCGCTATTGGTGAAATTTTCTCCGATTGGATTCGCAAAACCATGCCCGACAGAGCCGAAAAAGTATTGCATCAAATAGAAAGTTGTCACGGAGGAACATTAGGCGATAGCCGATTTGGAAATCGAATGCGTGGTGAAGGTAAAATAGCAGAGCAAATTAGAAACTTAATCAAATTGGCGCGGTTGAAATATTTTAAAGACAAAAAAATGCCAAGACTCAACCGAACATTGCACGAAAAATATAAAAATGGACAGTATTCGCTGTTTTAGTAGTTTAGCTTAAAGGTAAATTTCAATTATTGAGTAACGCTTACGAAAAAGGAACAACGCTTATAAAATATATAAGACTTTTCATTCATTATTGCTATACATTTAAGCTAAAGTAGTCAAAATAGATTGCTAAAATTTAAATGAATACCAATGAAAAAAATAGTTTTATGTATCATGACTCTAGCCATGTTGTCCTGTTCATTAGAAGATGAAAATACACCAATTGAAAATACAAATTCAATACGTTTTAATCTCAATAATGTAGCGTATTCTTTAACAGAATTCAATGTGCAATTAGATTCTACAAATAGTATGAATAGAATTGTAGAGGCTTCATTTGATGACAATTCAAAAGCCATACGTTTTTTTGTATTGGTAGAAGAGACCAATCAAATAGGTGAATTTATTTTTATCAATAATGATGTACACTATTCTTCAGATGTCAATTTTGGAAACAGAGAAACGTCTATCACGACACATACAAATTCAAAAATGGAAGGCACGTTTAACATAACTACAGATGCTACTTTTGATGAACCTGTATTTACATTTACAAATGGGATTATCAATATTGAATACTAAAGTAATAACAAAAAAAGCGTAGCATTTTAGATAAATTGCTACACTTTTAAGTTGGTTGAATTACGGATAGCCTAAAATTTAATCTTTTCAGCAAACTCTCTTCCTTCTGTAGTAAATACAACAGTATAGCTGCCTTTTTTCTCTTTAGAAAGTTCATAAATACGAGAGATAACTTTAGTGTTTTCAATTTTTTCAGAAAATAACAAACTTGAATTGTCTCCTATGACTTCTCTATAATAAATTTCAATTTTCATAGGTTTTGCTTCCAATGAAAGCCTAGAAATACATAACTTATCGTCTGCAAGTCGTATTGTTGGTTTATAGATAGTAGTTTCTTTTTCTTTATTAAATTTTACTTCATTTGCAGTTACTGTAAACGGAATACTTACAATTTTCACATCTTTTTCTAGTTCAAAATAATATGCTCCGTCTGGTAAATTCGTCAAATCGAATCCTTTAGAATACGTGCCGTTTTGTGAAATAGCTTCCTTGTAAAGAACTAAAAAGTTAGTGTCTTTAATGAGTAATTGATGTCCTTTTTTAACATTTGATAATGTTAATACAGTGCTACCTTTTCTAGTGTCGAAAGAATAGTCACTATTTGCGTAACTCGTTATACTAATGATCATTATTAGTATAGATACAATGTTTTTAATGCTTTTTTTCATGACTTTTATTTTAAATAGTACATGACAAAACTAAGGTTGATTCAGCTATTAGAAAACAGCTATTTTGACTAATATGTGTATTATTTTAACCGTTAAATAATTGCAAACTTTTTTTTAAGTTAAAATAGTATAGAATTGAGTTAAAAAAACATACTTTTTTATATGGATTTAGAAGTAAATTTGCGAAAGTAACTAAGCATTATGAACACTAAACCTACTTACGAAAAGATAACACACGATTTTGGAAATTCTGTTTTAGTGGCTCAGAATACCAAAAAACGTAAGCGTGGATTGGCTTTTTGGCACTTTCATCCAGAAGTAGAGTTGGTGTATGTAAACAAAGGCAAGGGAAAATGTCATATAGGAAATCATTTATCTTACTTTAATAATAGTCAATTGATATTGATTGGATCAAATTTGCCACATAATGGTTTTGCAGATCGATTAACATCGAAAGGAAAAGAAACCCTCATTCAATTCAAAACAGATTTTTTAGGAAAAGAATTTTACAACTTGCCAGAAATGCAAGATATTTCTTTGTTGCTAGAAAAGGCAAAAAGAGGTATTCGGTTTCGACCAGAAACTAAGAAAATTGTTGGTCCGAAAATAGAAAAACTTCCAAAATATGATGGTTTTAAAAGAATCATTAAACTACTAGAAATTTTGCAAATGTTGGCACTTGCAGAAGATTATGAATTATTAAATGTGGATGGTTTTGCTTTTGAAACGCAGCCGCAAGACAGCGTGAAAATTGATACGATATTTAAATACATCAATAATAATTTTCAAAAACATATTACACTTGATGAAATTGCTAATGAAGTAAATATGACGGTTCCTGCGTTTTGTCGTTATTTTAAAAAGGTCACAGGAAAAACATTTACCAAATTAGTGAATGAATATAGAGTAACGCACGCCACAAAGTTATTGCTTGAAAGTCAAAGTAGTATTACGGATATTTGTTACGAAAGTGGTTTCAATAACTTTTCACACTTCAATAAACTCTTTAAAGAGATTACAGGGAAAAGCGCTTCCAAATATCGAAGCGAAATGAAATTAATGATTCAGTAGATTTACAAAGAATCAAGACTATTTTTTGTGAGATTTTAACTTTATGTTTTTTAGGCAATGAGTTTATTGGTTTTAGAAGTTCACGTTTTAAATTCTTTGTTTAAAACACCTTGATTAGATCATTCTGAACTAGACTCGGAATCTCATATACTAGCTTGCTCATATGCGATGCTGAATCAAGTTTAGCATGACGACGATGAAAAGTCTAATAATCTAAAAGCGTAAGCGATTTTATCTCTTGAAACGAAAAAGTCTTTAAAAATCTATCTTTCTCCATTCCATTCCGCATAAAACTGCTCCAGAAACTGTTCCATATACGCATGACGTTGCTCAGCAATTTTTTGTCCAGTGCTGGTGTTCATTTTGTCTTTTAGTAATAATAACTTTTCGTAAAAATGATTAATTGTTGGTGCGGTAGATTTTTTATATGCTGCCTTTGTCATGTTGAGATTAACTGGAACAGCAGGATCATATAACTTGCGGTTTTTAAAACCGCCATAATTGAAACAGCGTGCAATACCGATAGCTCCAATAGCGTCTATACGATCTGCATCTTGAATTACATCTAACTCCGGAGAAGTAAATTTTTGATTAAAGTTTCCGCCTTTAAACGAAATATTAGAAATGATTTGTTCTACATGAATAATCACAGCTTCAGAAACTTGTAAACTTTCCAGAAATTCACGCGCTACTTTTGGACCAACGGTTTCATCACCATTATGAAACTTTGAATCTGCAATATCATGTAGCAATGCACCTAAACTGACAATAAACTCGTTTACATTTTCTTCTTTCGCAATCAATAATGCATTTTTATATACACGCTCAATATGAAACCAATCGTGTCCGCCTTCTGCGTTTTTGAGTGTTTCTTGAACAAAAGAAATCGTTTTTTCTATAAGTTGAGTTTCGAGCATAAATTAATCTACAATGATATGATCTGTGATTGTTTTTTCAATATGTTCAAGCAATTCTGCACGTTTGTTTCTTGGGTAATCACTCAATTGAATTGGATTATGTACGTCAACAGTAATTTTTGAACCCAATCCGTACGGAAACTTTCCATATTTAGTGGTTTTCCAAGAATTATTAATCGTTACAGGAACAATTTGTGCATTCGGAATATACTTAAACAATACTTCCAATCCTTTTGTTTTAAAAGGTTTTGGATGGCCATCTCTGCTACGTGTTCCTTCCGGAAAAATAACAGCTGCATGAGTATTATCATGAATTCGTTTGGCAAAATTGATAATTTCAGTAATGGCTTGTTTCGGATCATTTCTATCAATTAAAGCTGCACCACCATGACGTAAATTAAAAGAAATACTAGGAATTCCTTTTCCGAGTTCTTTCTTACTAATAAATTTTGGATAGTGTTTTTTAAAGGTCCAAATCAACGGAGAAATGTCGTTCATACTTTGATGATTAGACACAATAATTAATGGCTGATCTGTACTTAATTGATGTGTATTTCTCAGAATATAGCGTGTTCCTAAAAGATTGTGACAACGCATTAGCCAAAATTGTAACATATTTACACTTCGGTTATGCCATTTTTGCCCACCTAACTTTAGGAAAACCCATTGAATTCCATGGAAAATTACTAATAACAAGCCGAAAAACAGCATGTAAATGGAGGATAATATATACGATAAGAATTTCACTACTTGGTACTTTATAATGTGGTAAAAGTATAAAACAAAACCACGCAAAAACGTGGTTTTATAGTATTTTTTTTGGGTAAGAATATATTAGCAGTTCTCGTTATAAGCGTCTTTTAAGTTTTCAGCAATCATTTCTGCTGGTCTACCTTCAATGTGATGACGTTCTAACATATGTACTAATTGTCCATCTTTAAACAATGCCATACTTGGTGAAGAAGGAGGAAAAGGAATCATATAACTTCTTGCTTTATCCGTAGCTTCTCTATCAACTCCTGCAAACACTGTTACCAAGTTGTCAGGTTTTTTATCATTATCTAAAGACATTCTTGCGCCAGGTCTTGCATTGGCAGCTGCACAACCACAAACAGAATTTACAACAACCAAAGTTGTTCCTTCTTTTGCAATAGCAGTATCAACAGCTTCTACCGTATGTAATTCTTCAAAACCAACAACCGTTAAATCTTCGCGCATTGGTTTTACCAATTCTGGTGGATACATAATCTTTTAAATTAATTCATTAATAATGATACAAAGATACGGATTAAATCTTTTCTAACGTATTGATGTAAATACTGTTTTTTGTTAAAGAAAGTTAAAAGAATAAGACTGTGTTTTTGCCAGTTCTAGATGTAGTTATACTTTATTCTTTGTTTTGAAAACGTCGCAACAAAATGGTGATCAGAATCAAAATAAACCCATTAATAATTCCAAAAAACAAAATCTTGGTAAAAATCCAAAATTCACCAGGACCAAAGTATTCTAAATTGGAGGGATTAGTGCCAATAATTAAATTTGAAAAAGAAAAATTTAAGGTAGCTACTGATAAAAAATCAATAATAAAAAGAACTATTGTAATAATGATTAACAATGAGTTTTTTTTAAAATATTTTTGAGTTTTCAACCCTTTTTTAACTGTTGCAGCTTTTTTGAAATATTCTTTTTTTTCTTCTAAAACAGCGCTTTGTTTCTTTTTACCCATGCTTTTTTAAGTCTAGTAATACGTGTTAAGTAAAAAATTACGTCATACATGACGTAAAAATAAAAAATATAACTTGAATGCGTCATGTATGACGTAAATTATTGCGCTCTGAATTGAGAATTTTAACCTTTATGAGCGCATTAGAAAAAGACGAGATGCTAAAAAAAATTGGGAGACGAATTAAAGACCTAAGAGTAGAAGCCGGATATAAAAGCCATGAACAATTTGCATTTGATAACAATATTCAACCAAAACAAATGTGGCGATGGGAATCAGGTTATGATTTTAAGGTATCAAGTTTAATACGTATTACCGATATTCATAGGATCACACTAGAAGAATTTTTTAAAGATGTTGAATAATTATTAAATCTTTTAATTTCATAACTTTCTTAGCGGAAAATTTAATAAGAACCTAAAAACTACCTTTAAGATTATAATTGATAGAAAACTGTCAATACATATTGTGCGCCATAATATGAATCATAATTTTACCTTCACATAATATTTTGATAATTTTTTCTGCGGAAAATGTATCTTTGATAAAAAACAAACAGAAACGAAACGTATGAGTGGATTTGCAAGCTGGATTGGAGGCGCATTAGGCTGGACATTAGGTGGCCCAATTGGTGCTGCTATTGGATTTGCTGTAGGAGCTGCAGTAGACAAAGTAACAGCAAAAGGCTTATTATTAGAGCCGCCAAAAGAAAAAAGAGGAAATTCTCGTCGTCAAGATCCAATATATGAAAAGCGCAGACGTAGAAAACCTTCACAAAAACGCGAACAAACCAAACCAGGAGATTTTGAAGTAAGTTTATTAGTGCTTTCTGCAATTGTAATGAAAGCAGATGGAGAAGTCTCAGAATCTGAATTGGATTATGTACGTAGCTATTTTGTAAAAATGTACGGAAAAGAGCGTGCCAATCATGCTTTTCAACTGTTTAATGGCGTCTTAAAAAAGAAAGATATTTCTACACGTCAAGTGTGTCAGCAAATTCAGTTGTACATGGATCATTCATCGCGTTTGCAATTATTACACTATTTATTTGGTGTTACCAAAGCGGATAATCACGTAAGTGAAGAAGAAGTTGAACTGATTGAAAAAATTGCAGGATATCTATATATTAACAACCGTGATTTTGAATCGATCAAAGCCATGTTTTATAATGCTAGCGATAGTGCCTACAAAATCTTAGAAATTGATAAGTCAGTTTCGGATAGCGAAGTGAAAAAAGCATATCGTAAAATGGTAAAAAAATACCATCCAGACAAAGTACAGCATTTAGGAGAAGAGCACGTAAAAGGAGCAAAAGAGAAATTTCAGCGAGTGCAAAAAGCCTATGAACAATTGCAAAAAGAACGTGGTTTTTAAAGTATAAAAAAAATAATATAAGTTTGAAACACGAACCCCAACCTAAAAATTTAACCTTATGATGAATGATTTTTTGATCTATTTCAAGCTAGGACTCAACCATGTACTAGATTTAAACGGATACGATCATGTCTTATTTTTAATAGTTCTTACAGTAGCTTACACATTTAAAGAATGGAAACGTGTCTTTTGGCTTGTAACTGTTTTTACTATTGGACATACAATTTCATTACTATTGTCAACGTATGGCGTAATTTCTGTAAAAGCCAACTTAGCAGAATTACTAGTATATGTCACAATTCTAGCGACAGCGTTATTCAATATATTTACAGCAGGAAAAAGTAGTGACAAAACAAAATTGGTGTTATTATTAGTAGCTGCGTTATTCTTTGGTTTAATTCATGGTTTGGCGTTTTCAAACTACTTTAAAACGATTACTTCTGGCGTAAGCGGAAAATTGATGCCAATGATAGAGTTTGCATTAGGTGTAGAAGTAGCACAAATTATTGTAGTATTAGTTGTTTTGGTACTTTCATTCATATTTCAAACCGTATTCCGATTCTCAAAAAGAGATTGGATACTAGTCGTTTCGTCAATTGTATTAGGAGTTGCCATTCATATTATTGACGTGAACTTTTTATAAAAACCAACGACTCAATTTTGGTAAAAAATTAACAACAAAGCTGTTGTGATTCCAGCAGAAACCTAATATCTTCGTTAAGAAGACAAAAGCAACTATAATAAGTTGCTTTTTTTAGCTGTAAAAACTTTAAATTTGGTCATGCCAAAACAAAAACAAGCAAAATATGATCATGCCTATTTACGCATGGCAACCGAATGGGGAAAACTCTCGTATTGCAAACGTAAACAAGTCGGCGCGATTATTGTAAAAGACAGAATGATTATCTCTGATGGATACAACGGAACACCTTCAGGATTTGAAAATTTTTGCGAAGATGAAGAAGGATACACCAAATGGTATGTGTTGCATGCAGAAGCAAATGCTATTTTAAAAGTTGCCGCTTCTACACAATCATGTGTTGATGCCACATTGTATATTACTATGTCTCCTTGTAAAGAGTGTAGCAAACTCATTCATCAATCTGGAATAAAAAGAGTCGTGTATGTAGATGCATACAAAGACGATTCTGGAATACAATTTTTACAAAAAGCAGGCGTTGAAGTAGAACACATTCCTATAGTTGACGCTTCTTAAAATAGAAAACCTTTGAATAAAACAACACAATACTTACTTCCAGTTATCATTGCCGCAGCAGTTGCTGTAGGAGTAGTTATTGGCGGAAAACTAAATTTTAGTGCTTCGCCAGAAAAACTGTTTTCTTCAAACACAAGTAAAGATAAACTAAACAAACTTATTGATTATATCGATTACGAATATGTAGATGATATTGATGTAGATAGTATTGTGGATGCTACTGTGAAAAACATCATGGAAAATTTAGATCCACATTCAGTGTATATTCCTTCGGAAGAAGAAAAACGCGTTGCTGAAAATATGCAAGGTGATTTTGTTGGTGTTGGAATTCGATTTGATATGGTAAATGATACACTAACTGTTGTACGTACTTTAGAAGGTGGACCAAGTGTAACTGCAGGAATTCAAGCAGGAGATCGTATTTTAATGGCAGACAATGATACATTATATGGTAAAAAACTGCGAAATACAGATGTAATCTCAAAACTAAAAGGAACAGAAAACACAGCTGTAAAACTTAAAATATATCGCAAAAAGACAGACGAAGAAATTATAATTAATCTGAAAAGAGCCAAAGTTCCTATCAAAAGTGTCATTGCAAATTACATGCTGACAGATGATTTAGGTTATATAAAAATCAATCGATTTGCAGAAACAACTTATGATGAATTCAAAACTGCTTTAACAAATTTACAACAAGAAGGAGCAAAGAATTTAGCATTGGATTTACGAGATAATCCAGGTGGAATCTTAGATGTTACACAGCAAATTGCGGACGAATTTCTTAAAGATGGAAAATTGATTCTTTTTACAAAAGATAAAAAAGGAGAAATAGAAAATTATTATGCAACTGATCAAGGTGAATTTGAAGATGCGCAAATTTATGTGTTGATCAATGAAAAGTCAGCTTCTGCAAGTGAAATCATTGCGGGCGCGTTGCAAGATAATGATAAAGGTACTATTGTAGGAAGACGTTCATTCGGAAAAGGATTGGTGCAGCGTCCAATGCCTTTAGGTGATGGTTCTGTGGTAAGATTAACGATTTCAAGGTATTACACGCCAACAGGTCGTTCCATTCAACGTTCATACAAAAAAGGAAACGAAGACTATTTTGATGAATACTACAAGCGATTCAAAACAGGTGAATTACAATCAATAGATAGTATAAAAGTTGCCGATTCTTTAAAATTTGAAACACCAAAAGGTAAAATAGTATATGGCGGCGGCGGAATCATTCCAGATGTCTTTGTGCCATTAAAATATACACCAGAAGAACTTTCATTAGAAAGAGGATTGCGCGCAAAAATTATTGGATATATTGATGATTTTGTTTTTGAAAAGCTAGATGAAAACAGAAAGCTTTATAGTAATATGTCTGTGTCAGAATTCACAAAAGAATTTGAAGTTAGTGATGAAATGCTTAAAGAGTACACAAAATATTTAAGTGATGTGCGTGGACAGCGTATCTACATTGAAAAATACGCAGCACAAATGAAAAGACATATCAAAGCCATTTTTATTGAGCAATTATTTGATGGAAACGGATATCAACAACAGCTCAATCAGGGAGATGCAATGTTGCAGAAAATCATTGAATTACACAAAAAATAAGAATAGAAAGTTAGCGCTATTAGCATATAGATTACTTCGTTTTTAGATTGTTAGATTTGTTAATTCGTAATGACGGAAATTAAAATTTTTTAACTACAAATTCACGATATACTTTACTTTTGAATCTACTTTTAAGAAAAACTATACCTTATCATGCACTTTCGTATGATTTCCATCATTCCAAAGAGTTAAAATATCTGTTGCTACTTGTGCGCCACTTCCAGCAGCAATGGCAAACTGACTTCGCCAACCAGCAATAGTTCCGCAAGCATACAAACCTTCTTTTATCAAATGATCTTCGTTTTTCAAATAAATACGATCTTTCTTAGCAGCAGCTCTTGGATGAGGTGCAATAAAAGTATCCAAACCATCAATTGTTAATGGTTTAGCATAATTCAAAGCAATGACGACTAACTTACTTTGATATGTATTCTTATTCGTAACAATATGAAAATTGCCGGCTTCTCCAGTAATTTTTAATACTTTTTCGTTTTCAACTTGTTGGACGTGTGGATATACTTTTTGTAAATGAGTTTTTCCCTCTTCCAAAATAACAGCACCAGTTTTTCCTTCGGGCAAACCGAGTACATTATTAAACAATGCATTCTGTAAATGAGAAGCTTTTTGGTGAATAATAATACCGACTTTTTTATCTAAAGCAAAAGGTTTATTTATTGCAGAACCTAGCACAAGCGCACATTGCATTCCTGAAACGCCACCACCAATAATAAGAGCGTCAAACATTATTTGTTATTATTAACTTTATCCTGAATCTTCTTCGAAGTCATAAAAATTAATAAAATAAGAATCGCGCAAAGCGATGCTACAATACTAATTAAAGCAACCAAACTATCGCCTTGTAATAAATTGGAGAAATCAAGTTTTGTTGCATTGTAAATACAAAGTAATGTGGCAATAACAACTAATATATACGTGAATATTTTCATTTTTTATGAGTTTAGGTAAGATATGTTGTTACGTATATCAATTATATACGTAACAACATTTTCTACATTGCAAAATTACGCAAATATTTTTTGAATTCCTGTTGTAAAAATCTTAACAGCAATTGCTAATAAAATTACACCAAAAACTTTCCTTAAAATACGAATTCCGTTTTGCCCAAGCATACGTTCAATTTTAGCGGAAGCTTTCAGTACAACGTACATAATAATCATGTTGATTAAAATAGCGATAACAATATTTAGTGGATTAAATTCAACTCGAAGCGATAAAATAGAAGTCAGGCTTCCAGGGCCAGCAACTAATGGAAACGCAATAGGAAAGACAGAAGCATCACTTAATGCACCTTCATCTTCCTTAAATAAAGTAATCCCTAAAATCATTTCTAATGCTAGAAAAAATAGTACAAATGATCCTGCGATTGCAAATTGATTTACGGTGATACCAATCAAACTCAATACACTTTGTCCAACAAACAAAAACACGGTCAAAATAACACCAGCAATAATAGTGGCTTTTCCAGATTGAATATGCCCAGTTTTACGTCTTAAATCTATGATAATAGGAATATTACCTATAATATCAATCACGGCAAAAAGTACCATACTTGCCGTTAAAATGTGTTTAAAATTTAACTCCATTTCGATACATTTTTAAATTCGCGGCAAAAGTACACTATTCGTCTAATTATCAAAGATAAAAGTTGTATTTTTTAGTTTAATTTTAGGTAAAGAAATAGCAATCATCTACGAGCGTATTTTGAGTGATAAATCGCTATAAAAATAGTATTGCTATTTGATGAAAATAATTTATGCGAATTCTCGTTTTGATAACATGGCAAAACAATTTTTATATAGTAATGGTAGCCTTATTTATAATAGGATGTAAAACGCCTAAACCCTATGTGAAAAATGAATTTTTGGACATTCTTTCAGATTCAGATTATGAGCATAAGACTGGTGAATACTACAAAAAACTATTAAAGGATAAAAATATAGATAGCTTATTGGCAATGACTACTGATTTTTATAATATAAAAATGGTAGCTAAACCCAATAAGAAGATTTTTAAGTTAGATAAAAAGAAAACCTTTTCTCTAAAAATCGTCAATTATGGAACAAAAGAGTTGTACTTGCCAGAATGGTTTAGAAGAGATAAATGTGTTGTCAGATTCAGAATTGACAATCGAACTCTATAAAAAGAAAGGTGAAACGTTTAAAAAATACATTCAAGAAAAGGCAAAAACGAAAGTTTTTGTTCATAGATCTGCTAATCCAAAAAAGAGCAATGGCTTTCTTTTGACAATATATGGATTGATCTTTACGATAGGATAGTAGATGTTGGTGTATATAAGATGAAGGTTTATATTGATCTATCAAATTTCGGGTATTTTAAAATGCTAGAAACTACGATGATTTTTGAAGTGAAACCTTAATGAAACAATAATATACTCACAAAATATAATTAACAAGTTCTACAGAATGAATTGAGTTATAAATAGAGAAAAAAGTATATTTGCAGCATGTTTCAATTAGGAAAAACCATCGTTTCAGAAGATATTATCGAAAAGGATTTTGTGTGTAATCTTCATGCTTGTAAAGGAATTTGTTGTGTAGAAGGAGATGCCGGTGCGCCGTTAGATCAGGATGAAATCAAAATACTAGATGACATTTATGATACGGTAAAACCATTTCTTCGCAAAGAGGGCATTGAAGCAATTGAACAACAAGGAACCTATATTGTAAGAGACAATGGCGATTTAGAAACTCCATTAGTAAATGGTGCAGAATGTGCGTATGTTACTTTTGATGACAAGCAAACTGCTTTGTGCGGAATTGAAGAAGCATATAATAAAGGTTTGGTCGATTGGAAAAAACCAATTTCTTGTCATTTATATCCAGTTCGAATTGAAGAATATAGTGATTTTGCCGCAGTAAACTATCACAAATGGCAAATATGCGATGATGCTTGTACTTTAGGAAAAGAATTACAAGTACCTGTGTACAAATTTGTAAAAGATGCATTGGTTCGAAAATTTGGAGAAGATTGGTATTCCGAATTAGAGAAGACAGCGCAAAAATTAGGTCGCTAAATTTTCAAAATTTCATTTTCTCATTTTTTTTTAAAATCTCTTAGTTTATCGCTGCTAGCAAAGAATTGAATGTTGTAACTTATTGAAAATCAATACAAAATGCCATTTTCAAAAATCGTTAAAAAGTAGGAAAAAACTGTACTGTTGTTAAAAACTCACGAACATTGTGAATAAGTTACACTTTCATTTCCGAACACATTTTTCCATCTTTGTTATTCCCAAATCAAACAATAGTCTTTTACCCAATTTTACATTAAAAACTCGATAATTTTATGTCATCAGCAATAGAACCCATCTTACAAGAAAACAAAGACAGATTTGTGATTTTTCCAATCAAACATGCAGATATTTGGGAATGGTATAAGAAATCTGAAGCTAGTTTTTGGACGGCTGAAGAAATTGATCTTCACCAAGATTTGACAGATTGGACCACAAAATTGAATGATGACGAGCGTTATTTTATAAAACATATTTTAGCATTTTTTGCTGCATCTGATGGAATTGTAAATGAAAACTTAGCAGAAAACTTCGTGAATGAAGTGCAATATTCTGAAGCTAAATTTTTCTACGGTTTCCAAATCATGATGGAAAACATTCATTCAGAAACATATTCTCTATTAATAGATACCTATGTAAAGGATGAAAAAGAAAAAGATATGCTGTTTAAGGCAATCGATAATTTCCCTGCAATCAAAAAGAAAGCAGATTGGGCTTTGCAATGGATTGAATCACCAAGTTTTGCAGAACGTTTAATAGCGTTTGCTGCAGTAGAAGGTATATTCTTTTCAGGAGCTTTCTGTTCTATATATTGGTTAAAGAAAAGAGGAATTATGCCTGGATTAACGTTTTCTAACGAGTTAATCTCTCGTGATGAAGGTGTACACTGTGATTTTGCAGTACACTTACACAATAATCACCTTATAAACAAAGTTCCTAAAGAACGTATCCGCGGAATTATTGTGGATGCATTGAACATTGAACGTGAATTTATCACAGAATCATTACCAGTAAGTCTTATTGGAATGAACGCTAAATTAATGACTCAATACTTAGAGTTTGTTACGGACAGACTTTTACAAGAATTAGGTTGTGAAAAAGAGTATAATGTATCAAATCCATTCGATTTTATGGATATGATTTCCCTTCAAGGTAAAACAAACTTCTTCGAAAAAAGAGTATCTGAATATCAAAAAGCAGGTGTCTTGAATAAAGAAGAAGAGTCAGACAAATTTAGCTTTGACGCTGATTTCTAGTTAACAAAATCCCTAAATTTTGATTGATTGTAGTCAAAATTTAAAAATACATAACAAAATACCTGAGATGCTAATTTTTTCGCCGAAAAATTAGTAAAATAACTAACCCCTTTTCTGAACGAAATTCAGAATAATTAAAAAATAGACGAGCATATGTTTGTAGTAAAAAGAGATGGAAGAAAAGAGCCAATGATGTTTGACAAGATCACTTCAAGAGTGAGAAAGTTATGCTATGGTTTAAACGATTTGGTAGATCCTGTAAAGGTTGCTATGCGTGTAATTGAAGGATTATACGATGGTGTTACCACTTCAGAATTAGATAACTTGGCCGCAGAAATTGCCGCCACAATGACGACTACGCACCCTGATTATGCTCGATTAGCTGCGCGTATTTCCGTATCAAACTTACATAAGAATACAAAGAAATCATTCTCAGAAACAATGGTTGACTTGTATGAATATGTAAACCCAAGAACAGGAAAAAAAGCGCCGTTATTATCGGATGAAGTATATAATGTAATTATGGAAAATGCAGATCGTTTAGATTCTACCATTATCTATAATCGAGATTTTGGATATGATTATTTCGGATTCAAAACATTAGAGCGTTCATACTTACTAAAATTAAATGGAAAAATAGCAGAACGTCCACAGCATATGTTAATGCGTGTTTCTGTTGGAATTCATTTAAATGATTTAGATGCAGCACTTGAAACGTATGAGTTAATGTCTAAAAAGTATTTTACACATGCAACTCCAACGTTATTCAACTCAGGAACACCAAAACCTCAAATGTCATCATGTTTCTTATTAGCAATGCAAGATGATAGTATTGACGGAATTTACGATACATTAAAACAAACGGCGAAAATATCACAATCAGCAGGAGGAATTGGTTTGTCTATCCATAACGTTCGTGCTACAGGATCATACATTGCAGGTACCAATGGAACTAGTAATGGAATTGTTCCAATGTTACGTGTATACAATGATACTGCTCGTTACGTAGATCAAGGTGGAGGAAAACGTAAAGGTTCATTTGCTATTTATGTAGAACCTTGGCATGCTGATATTTTTGACTTCTTAGACTTAAAGAAAAACCACGGTAAAGAAGAAATGCGTGCGCGTGATTTATTCTATGCAATGTGGATTCCAGATTTATTCATGAAAAGAGTACAAGAAGATGCTTCTTGGACATTAATGTGTCCAAATGAATGCCCAAACTTGTTCAACGTACATAGTGATGAGTTTGAAGCATTGTACTTAAAGTATGAATCAGCTGGAAAAGGAAGAAAAACAATTAAGGCTCGTGAACTGTGGGAGAAAATCCTAGAATCTCAAATTGAGACAGGAACACCTTATATGTTATATAAAGATGCTGCAAACCGTAAATCGAATCAAAAGAATTTAGGTACGATTCGTTCGTCAAACTTATGTACGGAAATCATGGAATACACTTCTCCTGATGAAGTAGCAGTTTGTAACTTGGCTTCTATTGCATTACCAATGTTTGTAAAAGGAAACGAGTTTGATCATAAAGAATTATTCAGAGTTACCAAACGTGTAACGAAGAACTTAAATACCGTAATTGATCGTAATTACTATCCTGTAAAAGAAGCAGAAAACTCTAACTTCCGTCATCGTCCAATTGGATTAGGTGTACAAGGATTAGCAGATACGTTCATTAAATTACGTATGCCATTTACATCTGATGAAGCTAAAAAACTGAACCAAGAAATCTTTGAAACATTGTATTTTGCAGCAGTTACAGCTTCTATGGAGTTAGCAAAAGTAGAAGGTCCATATCAAACATATGAAGGTTCGCCAATATCACAAGGAGAATTCCAACATAATTTATGGGGAATTAAAGATGAAGAATTAAGTGGTCGTTGGGACTGGGGAAAATTGCGTAAGCAAGTTGCTAAAAATGGAGTGCGTAACTCATTATTAGTAGCACCAATGCCAACAGCATCTACATCTCAAATTCTTGGAAACAACGAATGTTTTGAGCCATATACATCAAACATTTACACACGTAGAGTACTTTCAGGTGAGTTTATTGTGGTAAATAAACATTTATTAGAAGATTTAGTAAACTTAAACCTTTGGACAGAAGACTTGAAGCAAGAATTGATGCGTGCGAATGGATCTATCCAACACATTGAAGAAATTCCACAAGATATTAAAGACTTGTACAAAACGGTTTGGGAATTAAGTATGAAAGATATCATTGATATGTCTCGTCACAGAGGATATTTCATTGATCAATCACAATCACTAAACCTGTTTATGGAAGGTGCAACAATGGCGAAATTAACGTCTATGCACTTCTATGCTTGGAAATCTGGATTGAAAACTGGAATGTATTACTTACGTACAAAATCGGCAGTAGATGCAATTAAATTTACGGTAAGTAAAGCTGCAAAGTCTGAACCTGTTGCTGTTGAAGCTGCAACAGTTGCTTCTGGAGAAAAACAAAAACCAGTTGCTGTAGAGCCATTAACGCCACAAGAATTACAGGAAATGTTATCAAAAGCGAGAGAAAGCGAAGATGACGATTGCTTAATGTGTGGTTCGTAAATTATAGCGATTTTATATAAAACATAGATATTAAAAAAGGGGAACGTTTATATAGCGTTCCCCTTTTTAATTTTATATATAATACGTCACTTCGAATGATTTTTTATCATATTGAGCGTAGTCGAAATAGATAAAAAATTGTATCGTGAAGTACACAGAAGCATTATTTGTAAAAACTATTTTATGTGATACTGAATCAAGTTCAGGATGCGACGTCAGAATTCTAACAATCTAATATCTCGTAGCGTAGCGGTCTAAAATCTAAAAGCGAAGCGATCTATTTCAAAATATCTGTCCCTAAATACCCATTATCCTTGTTATAATACCAAGCGCGTTTTTTTGGCATTTTAATATCGTTAATTGTAGCTTCTTCAGTTAATAAAATGTATTCTCCATCGTTTTTAGATTCATCTTTAAAAAACTGATACACTTCCATTGCGTAGGTTTTAGGATTAAAATAAAAGTACCAAGTGTCTTTTCCAATACTTTCTTTGTAGGTAACTTTTAAGACTAAATATTCTTTTCCTTTAAAGGTTTTTTTAATGACTTTCGGATCAATAATAGTTCCGTTATCTTTTAATTTCATTGGTAAACCATATAAATACGTATAATAGTTCTTGTATAAATTGGCGCGTTTACAACTCAATTTATTTTCCTTTAATTCTTCATTAGAAAGGTCTCTTTCTCCATTAAAAACAATTTTACAATCACTTTTTTCTACAGTATATTCTGTTGTTTTTTTATCGCTTGTAGCTTTTACATAAAAATACTCTTCAGGCAAATTAATTTTGATAACACTTACGCGATCAGGGTTTTTAGGTGTTTCCATAGTAACATTCAGTGTTCCGTTGAAGGTTTTCCAATTCCCGTTTGGATCGTGATACTGAATAGCTTTTTCAAGTAATTGTTGTCCAGTAAGCTCTTGTCCGTATGAGAAAGCGGTAAACAGCAATAAGATGTATGTAAAAAATGATGTGTTCATGAGTTTAGTTTTAAATTGGTGTGTCTAAGATAGAAATTTTGAATTAGATCAAAACAAAAAAAACACAACCGTAACGATTGTGTTTTTTTAATATTAAATGATATGATATGTTATTCTGACTCTGAACTTGAATCTGTATCAATATCAGTTGTTTTATCTTTTGTAATCGTAATCGTAGCAGGTTCTACTGAACTATCATGGGCATTGTGATATTCTTCTAAAAGATCCATCATTGCTTTCAGTAAATCTTTAGTTTCTAATAATAAGCTAAAGTATAAAGTGGTATTCTTTGGACTCGATTCTTCTGTACGTGTACGTGCTACTTGCGTTTGAATTTTTTCATATACCAACTCAAGGACAGTTTCTTTACTAGCTAATACATCGCCAATTTTTTCAAAAGAACGAGAATCAAAAGCTTGTTTTGTATTATTAAATAAGGCTTCTAAAGCGGCATCAACTTGTTTCAACTCCTTAATTTGGTTGAACTTTAATTTCTTATGATTGTTATTAACGTGCTTTAAACTTGCTTTTGAAATGTATTCTAATGATTGTGTAATATCTTGTAAGTATCCTAAAATATTTATATAGAAATTACTCGCACCAACACTTGTCTCGTCTAAATTTTTAATAAAATAGAAAATATTGTCACGGAGTTCATCAATTTCGTTAGAAAGCTTGATGATATTTTTTCGATTCTTCTTAAGCATTTGTAAATCTTGCTTAGCTAAACCATTAATAGCGCTTGAGTAAATTCTATTACCTCTCTTTACAACATTGGCAATATTATCTGCACTTTCATGAATAACGCCTTGTACAGAGCTGCTTTCTGCTTTTTGTAAACTATCTTCTACTTTGGCTTCTTTCGCTTTTTTATTGTGTAAAATATAATTTCTAATTAATAAAAACGTAGCTAAACTTAGTAATAAAGCTAACATGATAGGTAAATGTAGGCTTAATAAGTAAGCTGTGACAGCAGCAGCAGTAAAGGCAATAAATGCCGTAAAGAACCAACCACCAATTACATTTAATACACCTGCAACTCTGTAAACGGCACTTTCCGCGCCCCAAGCTCTATCTGCCAAAGATGTACCCATAGCAACCATGAATGTTACAT
The DNA here is from genome assembly GCF_947496985.1 of uncultured Kordia sp. GTDB lineage: Bacteria > Bacteroidota > Bacteroidia > Flavobacteriales > Flavobacteriaceae > Kordia. The sequence goes on along the minus strand of NZ_CANMEZ010000007.1, from coordinate 157,755 downwards.
AAGTTGTAGATAGTGGTAATTTCATAGAAGTAGCTATCGAAATTAAAACACTGGCAACCATAAGGTTTACAGCAGCTCTTACCATATCAAAAGCAGGAATGTCTTCTTTGTTTCTATATCCTGTAATAACAGGAACTTCAAATTGTTTGTCTATTTTAGCTTGCCATGATTCAGGAACAATTGTACTTGTCCATTGTGAGGTAGCGATAGCTAAACGTACAAAGCCACGAGATAAAAAGTTTGGTTGAAAACGCTCTTTCGTATCTTCTTGGCTTGATAAATCAATAGATGTCTTAACAACGGCTTTTGCTTTGCTTGAAAACCAAAGTGTCACTACCATAATTAATCCAGCTAAGACTAAAAATATAGTTGGTGTGGCTACTTTTTTTCCTAAAATATTCATAGGGAACTGCATTGCCGTTAAACCATCTATGTTTATTGCCGGATCCATAAAAGCATCATACGATTGCCAAGCTGCAATTGGGACACCTATAAAGTTAACTAAGTCATTTCCAGCGAAAGCTAATGCTAAGGCAAACGTTCCAACTACGATGATAATCGTATAAATATTTGTTTTAAATACTGATATGAATAAATAGGATATTATTGACCATACTACTAAACTAACAGCAACAATAGGTAGTACATACATTTCTAGGAAACCACGTAATGTTAAAGAGGTAACTCCGGAAGTTGTATTTATTTTTAGAAGATCTTTTTTTGCTTTGACTAACTCTTCAATACTTGCGTAAGTTGTATCAAAACTATTATTAGCCCAAGTAAGTAATCCGTCTAAAGAACCATTGTATAGATCGTAAACGGTAGCTTTCGCATAAACAGTTCCTTTAATTCCTTTCATAAAGATGAAATAGGTGATAGCTGTTAAGGCAATTCCACCAAATAAAGCGCCAACCCAGGCTGCTTTTTGATTAAAATTATAGGATAATAATAATCGTGTAAACCATTGAATCAATGCTCCAACTGAGAACGCGACGACAACGGACAGGAGTATTCCTAATATAATATCCGTTGCTTGGGAAGTATTGATATACTGTGCAATATTTGAAAATCCTTCACCATTACTAGCCGTTTTTATCAATGCCATAGCTACTGCGGCTCCAAGTAATTCAAAAACAATGGAAACCGTTGTAGATGTTGGCATTCCTATCGTATTAAAAAAGTCGAGTAGGAGTATGTCGGTAATCATGACGGCCATAAAAATGATCATGATTTCATGAAATACAAATTGATCGGGATTAAAAATACCTTTACGTGCGACTTCCATCAAACCGCTAGAAAAAACAGCTCCAATAGCTACACCAAGGCTTGCAACAATCATAATTGTTTTAAAGGAAATAGCTTTAGAACCAATAGCTGAGTTTAAGAAGTTTACTGCGTCATTACTAACTCCAACAACTAAATCAGCAATAGCTAATACAGTCAATGCAATTATCATCAGTAAGTATATATTCTCCATATGTGGGTATTAAAAAATAATTTACAAATATCAATAGTGTTGCCAAATGTAATGTTACCATAAGGTTATATCTTACTCCTGCGAAGCTTTGTAAATTAACATGGTTTTATAAATATAACAAATAAGTCAATTTTATAAAGAAATACTATCTTTTTTTGCTCAAAAGTGGGAATGTACTTTCAATGGAGACTTCGTTTTAGCATATCAATTATTTATGTAGTATATTGCAAGGAAAAATGCTATTTACTAATGAATTGGGAACAATTACTCTCGTTAAAACGTTACGGGGATACCCATAAACGACTTCGAAAAGAACAAGATGAAACCAGATTGGGCTTTGAAGTAGATTATGATAGAATTATATTTTCCTCTGCTTTCCGTAGTTTGCAAGACAAAACACAAGTTGTTCCGTTATCGAAAACAGATTTCGTTCATACACGATTGACACACAGTTTAGAAGTGTCTGTTGTTGGTAGAAGTTTAGGGAGAAGTGTTGGAAAGAAACTACTAGAAAAGTATCCACATCTTAAAGAAGTTCACGGATTTCAATTTAATGATTTCGGGGCTATTGTTGCTGCAGCTGCCTTAGCACATGATATTGGAAATCCGCCTTTTGGACATTCAGGAGAGAAAGCTATTGGAGAATATTTTAAAATTGGAAATGGAATACAATTCCAATCACAATTGACTCCAAAAGAATATCAGGATTTATGTGATTTTGAAGGAAATGCAAATGGGTTTAAAATTTTAACTGAAAATCGCAAAGGAGTTGACGGAAGCTTACGTTTAAGTTATGCAACGCTCGGCGCTTTTATGAAATACCCAAAACAATCATTACCCAAAAAACCAACAAAGCATATTTCGGATAAGAAGTACGGTATTTTTCAATCTGAAAAAGCTGCATTTACAGATGTAGCCAATGAATTAGGTTTAAAAACCTATGGAGAAGGAGACGATATTCGCTATGTACGTCATCCACTGACTTTCTTAGTGGAAGCTGCCGATGATATCTGTTATACAATCATTGACTTTGAAGATGGAATCAATCTTGGACTCATACAAGAAGAATATGCATTAGAATATTTGATCAATTTAGTTAGAGATAATATTCAGACAGAAAAGTATAACTCATTACAATATAGAGAAGATCGTTTGAGTTATCTAAGAGCACTATCTATCAATACATTAATTAATGATGCTGCACGTATCTTTTTAGAAAATGAAGAAGCTATTTGTAAAGGAGACTTTTCAGTAGGACTCATGGAAAAGAGCAAATACAAAGCACAAATAGATGATATCATTAAAATAAGTATTGAAAAGATATATCAAAGTAAAGAAGTTATAGAAAAAGAAATTACAGGCTATCGTGTATTGCAACACCTGCTAGATACATTTATCACAGCAACAACCAACTACCACAATGATTCCCTTTCTAACTATGACAAGTTAATTTTGAAAGTTTTACCAGAAACTGTAGACTATTCTACAGACGATTTATACAAAAGGCTGATGAATATCACCAACTTTATATCTAGATTATCAGATAGTAAGGCGGTATTTTTATTTAATAAGCTCACAGCCAAAACATTATAAAAAAAATATTATTTTAGCCATTTAACCCACATTATCTATGTATACAAATTACATTAAAACAGGATTTATGCTTTTTTGTGCTATGTTCATCTTAGAAACAAATGCACAAGAGCAAGCAATATCTGTAAACAAAAGCATGAAGTTCACTAAAGATGTCTCTTCGGCGCAAGCTCAGAGTGAATTTTTGAGAAACTTCAAGTTAGACGAAAAAAATACATTCCAATCTATGATAGTAAATCAAGATAGAACAGGAATGAAGCATGAAAAAATGCAACAATACTACAATGGAATCAAAGTAGAATTTGGTACGCTCATCATTCACTCTAAAAATAATACGGTAAAAAGTATAAACGGAGAAGTATATGATGGTCTTGGTATAAATCTTTCTCCATCATTATCTGCGCAAGAAGCTTTTAACAAAGCAACTGCACATATTGGAGCACAAGAATACTTATGGTCAAACCCTTCTGAAGCAGCTGCAATAAACTATGCAAAACCAGCAGGAGAATTAGTTTTACTTCCAGAAATGAATACATATTCGGGACTATTAAATTTAGCATATAAATTTGATATCTACGCAACACAACCTGTAAGTAGAGGTGAGGTGTATGTAGATGCAGTTACTGGAGAAATTTTATTCTACAATAAAATTATAAAACATCACAACAACGAAGGTCGTGAGTTATTGAACAATCCTGCAAACTTATTAACTGTTTCAGAAAATGAATCAGAAATGTTTGTATTAGGATCAGCGAACACACGTTACAGTGGATTACGTGATATTGAAACACGTTTAGAAACTTCTGGTTCATATACATTAAATGATGATTCTAGAAATGTATTTACAAGAGACGCTCAAAATATCCCTTTTGGTGGAGGATATATAAATAACTTTGCTGAATTTACAGATGCTGATAATATATGGGCACTTCCTGGTTTAGACAATGCTGCATTGGATGCACATTGGGGAGCAATGGAATCATATGATTATTGGTTAAATGTACACGGAAGAGATGGAATTGATGGTAACGGATTTTCTATGAGAAGTTATGTACACGTAAACAGTCCGCAAACAGGAGGAACATGGCAAAATGCTGCTTGGAATGGTTCTGTAATGTCTTATGGAGATGGTGGTGGAAATATTCAGCCATTAACATGTTTAGATATTGTTGCTCACGAAATTGGACACGGAGTTACACAATTTGCAAATAACTTAGTATATGCAAGAGAATCTGGAGCATTAAATGAAGGATACTCTGATTTATGGGGAGCTGCAATTGAATTTCGTGCTAAAGGAAATGGAGATGACTTAAACCCTAATATAGAAACATGGCAAATAGGTGAAGAAATTACACCTGGAAACGGAATTAGAAGTATGAGTAATCCAAATACATTTGGAGATCCTGATACATATGAAGGTGTTAACTGGAGAGCAACATCTACAATTGGTTGTCCTACACCGAATAATACCAATGACCAATGTGGAGTGCATAGTAACAGTGGTGTATTAAACCACTGGTTTTACTTATTAGTACAAGGTGGATCTGGAACAAATGATGTATTTGATGCATTTAACGTAACTGGAATAGGAATGCAAAAAGCTGAAGAAATTGCATACTTAATATTAAGAGATTATTTAACGCCAAACAGTACGTTTTTAGATACTAGAAATGCAGGAGTAGAAGTTGCAATTAATCTTTACGGAACCAACAGTCCAGAAGCAATTGCAACACAAGATGCTTTTTATGCAGTAAACGTAGGACTTCCATATGTTGCTTTAGATACAGATGCTCGTATAGCTTCAATAACTGATCCTGAAATTAACTGTGGTTTAGATACATTTAGCCCAGTTCTTACAATTGAAAACTCAGGAGTTACCAATGCAATTACTTCATTAGAAATTAGCTATACAATTGATGGAGGTGCGGCAACAACTACGATGTTCAATGTAAATATTCCAGTTGGAGGAACAGAAGATATTACCATTCCTGCAATTACAATGACAAAAGGATTTCATGCAGTAAGTTTTACAATAGGAACACCAAACGATCAAGATGCTACCAATAACACAGAAGGTTTTGCAATTCGTATCAACGAAATTGGAACACCACAACAAGTAAACGATTTTGAAAGCGTTGACGATGAATTAACTACATATGCTGAAGGAATTCCACAGTTATGGTCTAGAGGAACATATGTTCAACTAGGAAGTGTATTTGCATCTACAGTATTAGATGGAGATGTATATGCAACCAATCTTAATGGAAATCACTTCCAAAGTACACGTAGTTACTTATTGACTGAATGCTACGACTTAACTCAAATTACAAATCCACAAGTTGTATTTGATTTAGCGTATGACTTAGAAGAAAACTGGGATGTTCTTTTCTTAGAATATTCTACTGATGGAGGAGATAATTGGAACTTATTAGGATCTGCAAGTGATCCAAACTGGTATAACAGTGATAGAACATTTGCTTCTTCTGGAAATGCAGACTGTAACAATTGCCCTGGAGGACAATGGACAGGAACAAATACAACGATGCAAGAATATAGCTACAACTTAAGTGCTTTAAGCAGTGAAGCAAGTATTGTATTCAGATTTGCAATGGTAGCAGATACTAATACAAACCAAGAAGGACCAATACTTGATAACTTTGTTGTAAACTCAAGCTTAAGTGTTGGAGATGTTGCAAATAACAATGGCTTCTCTGTATATCCAAACCCATCAAAAGGAAGCTTTAATATTCAAGCTAAGAAAAACTTAGGTGATGTTTCAGTAAATATATTTGATATCAATGGAAGAAGTATTTACACAAAAGATGTAACTTTAACAGGAACTGTAAACTTTAATTTAGATAATTTACAATCCGGATTATACATTCTAAGAGTTGAAGGAGATAATTTCACAGAATCTAGAAAAATTATTATTGAGTAATAATAAGTATACTCATCTATAAATACAAATATCCTTCTCTTGGAAAATCGATCTATACATATGGACAGAACAAAAAAGAGAAGGATATTTTATATACTACTATTTCTAGCAATCGTAGGCTACGTGCTAAATAGTAAAAGTAAAAAGGAGTCCCAAAAAGAAGAAGTTCCTGAAAAAAGTATACAAGAAACACACGCATACTATTTAGAAAACAGTCCATTTTTGGCTTCAAAAAACTTATCACGCCAAGAACGAAAACTACAAGGCTTACCGCCAAACGCATACTTTGAACAACAATGGGAACTCACTATGAATCCCAGTTTAGGAAGACCAACTCCAGAAGCATTAGTACGCATACAAGAACAATTAGCAAATCAAAACTTACAAGAACGCTTGCCAGGAGATGCGTATGACAATGCTTGGGAAGAAAGAGGTCCTAATAACATTGGAGGACGTACACGTGCTATTCTATTCGATCCGAATGACATAAATAATGCAAACCCAGCAGACGATTACACACGTGTCTTTGCAGGAAGTGTCTCGGGAGGATTATGGGTAAATAATGATATTACTGATGCAAATGAATCTTGGCAATTAGTAACAGGTTTACCTGATAATATATCTGTTTCAGTAATTATAGCAGATCCAAATGCTGCAAATATATTATACTTAGGTTCGGGCGAATCATACATATCAGGTGATGCTGTCGGAAACGGAATCTACAAATCCACAGATAGTGGAAACACATGGCAACAAATATTTGGCGGTAACTACGGAACATCATCAGTTGATGGCGCTGCACACTATGTAGATGGTGTATTTTATATAAACGATTTAGTAGCGCGAAACAACAACGGGTTTACAGAATTATACGCTTCAGTAGCAAGTGCCGTATACAAAAGTGCTGATTCTCCATTTAATGTATTAGGATACGATGAACGTGGATTATACAAGTCAGATGATGGTGGAAGCAATTGGTCACGTTTTCCAATACAATATACAAGCGGATTATACCGAAATCCAAACGATATAGAAATTGACCTGAATAACGATATTTGGTTGACAACTACAGGTGATTTCTTCAATAACTTTGGCGGACAAATATATACGTCATCTGACGGAGTCACATTTCAACAAAAATATACTGTTCCAGGAGCTAAACGTACAGAAATAGAACCTTCATCAACAACGCCAGGAACATTCTGGATTTTAGCAGAAATAAACAGTGAAGTAGATGTGTTTTTTACAACTGATAACTTTGATACTGTAAGCGCAATGACGGAGCCAAATGACGCCGATAGTGGAATTCTTGCTACAGATTTCACCCGAAAACAAGCGTTTTACGACTTAGTTGTGGAAGTAGATGAAAATGATAACCTATATGTAGGTGGAATCGATTTATTCAAGTATAACACTACAAATAATAATTGGGATCAAATCTCAAAATGGAGAAACACTAATGGATTGCAAAATATCACAGCTTCATTAGTCCATCCAGATCAACATGCAATAGTTTTTAGACCAAACAACAACAATCAAGCAGTTATTGGAAACGACGGAGGTGTATATTATAGTGATAATTTTTCTACTGCGGTCAATGATGCAAATGCATTGGAAAAAAGAGTAAAAGATTACAATGTAACACAGTTTTATAGTGGTGCAATTGCGCAAGATGACATCATTGATGGAGACGATATTGCAGGCGGAACGCAAGATCATGGAAGTTTATCTGCGATTGATGCTGCCGTAGGAATAAATAATTTTTCTTCTATCATTTCTGGAGATGGCGCGTATATAGAAATTGACGAAGATGACGGATATGCTGTCATTTCATTTCCATTTCTCAATCATGCATATGTTCCATATCCTTCTTTTAATATTGGTGTTGGATATTTCATTGCATTTGAATCAAACGTATCAAGTTTTCGTGAAGGCGAATTTGTAAATGCAGCAGAATTAGACAAAACGCTCAATATTTTATATACAAACGCTTCAACATCTACGGGAACTTATCAAATTGGACAACACTCAAATGTAAATGGAGGCAATGGTAATGTAGTTACTTTCAATTTAACAAATTCGCTAATTGATAACGCGCCTACAGCATTAAAAATTTCTGCTGATGGACAAACATTATATGCGGGTTTAAAAAACGGTAAGCTGCTTAAAATTGAAAATGCACATACGCAAACACCAACATATACGAACATAAGTGATGCAAATTTTGTAGGGAGTATCTCTGATATTGAATTTGGTTTGAATGAAAACGAATTACTGGTAACGTTTCATAATTATGGAGTAACTAATGTGTGGTTTTCTCAAAATAAAGGTGTCTCTTGGGAAAACAAAGAAGGAAATCTTCCTGATATGCCTGTAAAAAGTATTCTGATAAATCCGATCATAACTGCCGGATCACAAGTTATTATAGGAACAGACTTAGGTGTTTGGCAATCGCAAAACTTTGACACAAGTTCACCTACTTGGACACGATCAGACAATGGAATGCGTGCGGTTTCAGTTTTAGATTTAGACCTTCGAACTTCAGACAATACAGTATTAGCTTCAACGTATGGACGAGGACAATTTACAGGTAAATTCCTATCAGGAACCTTAAAAACTCCAGAATTTATAACTGAAAATGATTTTAAAATCTATCCTACCATTTCTGATGGAAATGTGACGCTTAACGCGAATGAAAACGGAAAAACTACTCTTCTAGTATATTCTTTATCAGGGAAAAACGTTTACAGTCAAACCTTAAATCTTACAAAAAACACACCAGCCAATTTGAATCTACAAGGCTTAAGTTCAGGTGTATACATTCTTAAAGTTCAGCAAAATAATCACGTTCAAACGCAAAAAATTGTAATTAAATAAAATAGTAATGTTTATTTGTTGATTTTTTTCTGTGAATTTATGAACATACTTAAAAATGCTCTATACTCTTTTCAATAATTCAATTGTATATAAAAAAGATTTTCGCTTATCAGAAGAAATAATGAATGAGCAATCGGAAGTGCTATGCGTAGCGTAATGCATGTAGATTAGTGAATGAATGGTGCATAGCAATTTCCTGCTGAGAGGATTGATTTTTTGTTTCTTTTTCACCAAGAAAGAAGACAGAAACAAACTTTCAAAAGTGAAATTGATTTGAAGATTTGACTATGTATTGATGTAATAATTAATAAACTTTAAATCTATATTCCTGACGCTTCTCTCTAACATCAAGATAATAATAACTAAATTAAACCTACAACAAAGAAATCAACAACTCTTTAATTGCATCTTTCGAAATACCACAGGTTTCGTGTAATTCTTCCACGGTTCCATGTTCAATAAAGTGATCAGGAATTCCGAGTATTTTAATCGTATTTGTATAACCGTGATGTATAGCAAATTCAGTAATGCTACTTCCAAAACCACCTGTAATGACACCATCTTCTAGTGTAACAATAGTTTTAAAATTAGTAAATACTTTATGTAGCAAAGTCTCATCTAGTGGTTTTACAAACTGCATATCAAACAGTGCAATTCTTTTTGATAAGTCAAACTCCTTCGTAGCTTCTATTGCGGAAAACCCAATAGCGCCAATGCTCAAAACAGCAATATGTGTTCCTTCCTTAATATAACGCCCTTTTCCAATTTCGATTTCTTCAAAAGGCTGTTTCCAATCTGTTAACATTCCGCGACCTCTTGGATATCGAATCGCAATCGGATGTTGCAAACCTAGCTGAGCTGTATACATGATATTTCGTAAAGAAACTTCATGTAAAGGCGCAAAGATGATAAGGTTTGGAATGCAACGTAAATAAGCAATATCAAACACTCCGTGATGTGTAGCGCCATCCTGACCTACCAATCCGGCTCGGTCCAAACAAAAAACCACAGGTAGATTTTGCAAAGCGACATCGTGTATCACTTGATCATAAGCACGTTGTAAAAAAGTAGAATATACATTGCAAAATGGAATCAAGCCTTGTGTTGCCATTCCGGCTGCAAGTGTAACGGCGTGTTGCTCGGCAATACCAACATCAAAAGCTCTATCAGGAATTGCTTCCATCATAAACTTTAACGAACTTCCTGTAGGCATGGCTGGCGTAATACCAACAATTTGTTCATTCTTTTCTGCAAGTTCAACAATCGTATGCCCAAAAACATCTTGAAACTTTGGTGGCAAATGTGCTGTGTTTTTCGGAGCTAATTCTCCTGTAAGTCTATCAAACTTTCCTGGTGCATGATACCTTACCTGATCTTCTTCAGCTTTACGCAATCCTTTTCCTTTCGTAGTAATAACATGCAAAAACTTTGGACCTTTTACAGTTTTCAAACGTTCTAATTCAGTAACAATACCTAAAATATCATGTCCGTCAATGGGTCCAGAATACTCAAAATTTAAGGCTTCAAAAATATTATCTTGTTTTTGAGTTCCTTTCTTTACATTGGTTAAATACATTTTCAATGCACCAACACTAGGATCAATTCCAATAGCGTTATCATTCAGAATGATCAAAATATTTGTATCAGTAACTCCTGCATGGTTCATGGCTTCAAACGCCATTCCACTTGCAATAGAAGCGTCGCCAACAACGGCAATATGTTGTTTACTAAAATCTGCTCGTAACTTAGAGGCAATTGCCATTCCTAAAGCGGCAGAAATTGCTGTAGACGAATGCCCAACACCAAAAGTGTCATATTCACTTTCATCACGTTTTGGAAAGCCAGAAATACCATTTTTTCGTCTATTAGTATGAAAAATTTCTCTTCGTTCCGTTAAAATCTTATGTCCATATGCTTGATGGCCAACATCCCAAACGAGTAAATCATTTGGAGTATTAAATACATAATGGAGTGCGATTGTCAAATCTACGACACCTAAACTAGCGCCTAAATGTCCTTCTTTTACAGAGACGATATCAATAATAAATTCACGTAACTCTTTTGCAACTTGTGATAAATCTTCCTTAGAAAGTTTCCGTAAATCGACGGGAGAATAAATATGTGAAAGTAAATTTTTCATGTATAATTGTACAACTACAAAACTACGATTTTTGAAGTTGGTTCGCTAAAAACTTAGTAGTTTTACTGTAGAATCTATTCCTATGAATCTAGAAAGCATCTACGACGATAATTATTTTATGAAAAAAGCGCTGCAAGAAGCAGAAATGGCATTTGAAAAAGGTGAAGTTCCTGTAGGCGCTGTTATTGTAATTGATAATAGAGTCATTGCACGCGGACATAACTTAACGGAAACCTTAACTGATGTAACTGCGCATGCAGAAATGCAAGCTATTACTGCGGCGGCTAACTTTTTGGGTGGAAAATATTTAAAAAGATGTACGTTATATGTTACCTTAGAACCTTGTCAAATGTGTGCGGGCGCGTTGTATTGGAGTCAAATTTCAAATATTGTCTACGGCGCACGTGATGAAGAACGCGGCTGTATTCAGTTAAATACAAAATTACATCCAAAAACAATAATGAAAGGTGGAGTAATGGCAGAAGAAGCTTCAACATTGATGAAACGTTTTTTTCTGCAAAAGCGAAATTTGAATTCATAAAAAAACGCGCAATAAACATTGCGCGTGAAATTGTGAAAGTGGTTTGGAAAAGTACTATTCAATAATTTGTACTTGTGCTGCCACCATTCCTTTTCGTCCTTCTTCTTCTTCGTATGAAACGTTATCGCCTTCGTTTAAAACTAAGCCGTTTAAGTTAGATACGTGAACAAAAATGTCCCTTCCTGTGTCGTCGTTGGTAATGAATCCAAAGCCTTTGTCTTCGTTGAAAAATTTAACTGTACCAGTCATTTGTGATAAAAAATAAAATTAATAGGTATCTAAGTTAGCACTTTTAATGCATATTCAATACAATCGATAGTGTTTTTTGTGTTATTCTTTTCGAGCAAAGTCGTTCATTTCTTTCAAATTTTCATTTGTAAGTATAAAATCTTCTCTCTTTTTATCTTTATATCGATAGTAAATAAATAGCGGCATCCAAATAAAAGAAAATACCAAAATGCAGATTCCAATTACCTTTTGCTCAAAGTTTTCTTCAGAAAATTCATAGTTGTAAGCAAAAATTACCGTGCCCGATAAGATGATGATGAGTATGATAAGAATATATTTCATTTGTTTATTTTTAAAGTAAATAATACTACTGTTCTATTTCTATAGAGTTAAGTATTTTTTCAGTTTTTTTGAGTAATTGTAAAAAAATTCCTGTTTCACTAGAAGGTTTAAGCCAATATGCAGTAGTTGTAACTAAGATAATTTTACCTTTATTTTGAATTGCAATAGCCATAATTTCTACTGGAATATGCGAGACTGTTGCTGTACAAAAATATCGAATAGCTTTTCTATTTCCGTACATCAATTCTCTTCTTACCTTGATTTTAAAATCTTTATATTTCTTATGATTGGATAAATCAATTTCATATTGCTTGGAAAATACTTCTAGTGTTTCATCCTCTTTAGTTTCTTGGATTCCTATAGTTGTAGAGAAGTCAGATGATTTTTTGTCCGATTCCATAATATAGATAAGGTAATCAGGAACTTTTTTTTCTTCCCAAGAATTTGGAAATTTTATAGAGAATCCATTTCTATCAATTGATGTTAGCTCTTGAGAATGAATAATTGATAAATTCATTAAAAATAGTAATGTACATACTAATAACCTCATGTAATAATGTTTAAATCTACCGTGTAAAAGTAATCAACTTTCTTCTATATGCGGTTAATAATTTAGATTTTGAAACGAATCCGTAATATTTTTCTTCTTTTAAAACAGGCAAATTCCAAGCACTACTATCTTGAAATTTTTTCATCACAGATTTCATATTATCTTCTTCATAAATAATATAATCGGGTGCTGCATGCATAAAATCGTTGACCGAAAGTGAATCGTACAAAGACGTATCAAACATAAATTCGCGAATATCATCCAATACAATAATTCCAACTAAAAATTCATCTTCATCGACGACAGGAAATAAGTTTCGTTTTGATTTTGCCACCGCTTTATGCAATAGTTCTCCCAACGTCATTTCGGGTTGAATTTTACTAAAATTTTGCTCAATTACACTATCCAACGCCATTAAGGTTAAAACCGTTTCATCCTTGTTATGTGTCAACAATTCACCAGTTTCAGAAAGTTCGCGTGTATAAATGGTATAGCTTAATAGGTTTTTTGTGATTAGAAACGAAATAGCGCAGGTTAACATTAGCGGAACAAACAAATCGTAACCACCTGTAATTTCTGCAATCAAGAAAATAGCTGTTAATGGCGCATGCAACACTCCTGCAATTAATCCCGCCATACCAACTAATGTGAAATTGGCTTCTGAAACAGAAAACCCAAACTGATTAATTACTTTGGCAACAATATTTCCAAGTGCACTTCCCATCACCATTGTAGGGATGAAAATTCCACCAGAACCACCAGCGGCAAAGGTTGTAGTCATGGCAATGGCTTTAAAAATAGTAATTCCGACTAATAATAAAATGACAACCCATATATTTTCGGTATATCTGTCCAAAGGAGTTTTTCCGAGTGCTTCCATATGATTTCCATCGAGCAAATTGGTGATAAATCCAAAACCTTCTCCATATAAAGGAGGAATAAAGTACAGCATGACGCCAATTGCCAAACCACCGATGATGAGTTTTTTGAGTTTCTGCTCAAATTGATCAAAGAATTTGGTGATGGCAAAATGCATTTTAGTAAAATAGATAGATGCAAACGCAGTTCCAATTCCTAAGAAAACATAAAAAGGAATATCACTTAATTGAAATTGTTCTGAAAGTGTAAAATTGAATAAGTTTTCATTCCCTAAAAAGAAATAGGAAGTCACAACGGCAGAAACAGAAGCTAGTAATAATGGTATTAAAGAAGTTAAGGTTAAGTCTAAACTAAACACTTCAATAGCAAAAATAATTGCTGCAATCGGGGATTTAAATATCGAAGAAATTGCGCCTGCAGCAGCACAACCAATCAATAACATTCGGGTTTTACTATTAATATGAAAAAGCTTGCTAATGTTAGAACTTATAGCTGAACCTGAAGCAACAGCAGGACCTAACAGTCCAACAGAACCACCAAAACCAACCGTTAATGGTGCTGTAATAAGTGGCACATACATTTTATAATTGGCAATAATACCTGTACGTTTAGATAAGGCGTACAAAATGGACGAAATAGCGTGTTCAGTTTTCTTTTTGAAAACAAATTTTAATACTAGATACACTAAAAAGAGTCCAACAAGAGGTAAAATGAAATACAGTTGATTTTTAGAAAAGATAATTCCATTTTCTAACAATGCCTGAATCCAGAAAGTAATGTTTTTAATCGTTACAGCAACCAATCCAGAACCTAAACCTACTAAAACGCTGAGTATAAAAACGAAATTTTTGTTTGAGATATGTTTGTATCTCCAAATTAGAAAACGGGTAAATAATGATTTTTTGCTCGTTGGCATAGTTGATGCTTAGTGTACCTTTAAAAGTACAAATCTAATGCATCGATTCCAATTTCGCTTTCAGGTTTGTATAATCTTCCCAATATAATTGACGAATGGTTTCTACATATGGACGTTGGTCAGAGTAACCGTTATTGAAATTTTCAATGGCTTCATTAACTAAAGTTAATGCTTGTTGATGTTTGTCTTTCAAAATACTTTGTAAAAAAGAGGCACGGGAGTTATTGCTACGCATCTTTTGTTCAAAGTGTATTTTAGCACTAATCTTTATACATTGATCAAATAGGAGAGAAGCTTTAAAGTATTTGACATCTGCAAAGTCTGAATTGTATTTTAATAATGTATTGAAATCTTGCAAAGCCAGTACATCATTTTTTGTTTCTACAGCTAAGTTGTGTGTTAGTTTCCCAGCTTCATAATGTGCAATTCCTCTATACAGAAATGCTTCATGTTCTACCCAATCTTCACCAGTTTCGTCAATCTCTTTTTGAATGTGTTTGTCAAAATAGGCAATGCAATTTTTGTAATCTTTTAACCCTAAATACGCCACGCCACGCCAATAATCTACACTGTGACCTTGCGGAGCATCAATAAAATTAGGAGTTAAAGTATCGGTTGCATCAAAGTCTGCGATAGCACTTTTATAATCGCGATAAAACCATAAATAATTATAGCCTCTGTAGCCTTGCCATGTAACAGGATCTAGTTCAACGGCTTTGTCAATATACTTTTTCCATTCATATGGGATACCACGCTTTAAGAACGGAATTGACAATTCTCGCCATGACTCTGCATGTGTCGAATCTAGTTCAACAGCTTTAGCAAACCCGTTAACACTTTCTGATGTTCCTTGATAATGCGACATTCCATATTCGAACCATGTTATAGCTTCTTCTTTGGTATTTTTATTGTCTTCACATGAACACAATAACCCCACTAAACATATACTAAGGGATAATTTCAGTAACTTTTCCATTCTCTATTCGGTATGATATGTACATATAATAATTTCTTGGGGCGTCGTAATATTCAATAATTTCCCAGTTTTCAGGGTTTGATGTAATGGTAAAAAGTGAATCTACCATTGTTTTGTTGAGCGTTGTTTCTTCTAAATCTAAATTCATTTGAATAATTTCAAACCAACCTGCGTTCCCTTCACAATTCACCAAAAACCGAAAATTTAAATACCCTGAATCTGTAAACGAGTTATTGTTAAACGTTGCATTTATATGATCGCGGAAACGCTTTTTTGAACCTTTATACGCTTTTAAACTTGCGCTACTATAGGTGTTGTAAATTCTGCCTTCATCACAAAGTTTATATGTATCATTAAGCAACGCTTTTTCTAAGTCTATATAGCCAATATAGGTTTTGTAAGGTTTGTTTTCCGTATCAAAAGCTTCGGTATAGCTATAATATGAATAGCCTAGAAATCCTGCAAAAGCTAAGATTGAAACAGCCACAATAGCCATTATTATTTTGAAGATTTTCATGTGTTGGTTTTATCTTATAAATCTAAGGAAAAAAAGAAAGTCAATTTTAGATTTTATATGTAAGTCAAAAATAACAGTATAAACTTCCATTGCTTTGGTATAAACAACGTTGTGTAATGGTTTTTACTAAAAAAGCCGTTTCAATATATATTGAAACGGCTTTTTTATTCTATATGTTTTATATTAAGCTTGTATATCTAATTTGATACTTAACTCTTTTAATTGTTCATCGTCAATTGGTGCAGGCGCATCAATCATAACATCACGGCCAGAGTTGTTTTTCGGGAAGGCAATGAAATCACGAATCGTTTCTTGTCCACCTAAAATAGCAACCAATCTATCCAACCCGAAAGCCAATCCACCATGTGGTGGCGCTCCGTATTGGAAAGCATCCATTAAGAAACCAAACTGTGCTTTTGCTTCTTCTTCGGTAAATCCTAAATGCTTAAACATGATCGCTTGCATTTCTTTATCGTGAATACGAATAGATCCACCACCAATTTCATTTCCGTTTAAAACTAAATCGTAGGCGTTTGCTTTTACATCACCAGGATTTGTGTCTAATAATTCTAACTGACCTGGTTTTGGAGATGTAAATGGATGGTGCATTGCATGATAATGTCCAGTTTCTTCGTCTAGCTCTAATAATGGGAAGTCCATTACCCAAAGCGGTGCAAATTCTTCCGGATTACGCAGGTTTAAGCGTTCTGCTAATTCCATACGTAAAGCACTTAATTGTGCACGTACTTTATTGGTATTTCCTGATAATACACAGATTAAATCACCTGCTTTTGCGCCAGTTGCTGCTGCCCATTTTGCTAAATCTTCTTGGTTGTAAAATTTATCTACTGAAGATTTGAAACTTCCATCTTCATTACATTTTACGTATACCATTCCTAATGCACCAACTTGTGGACGTTTTACCCAATCAATGAGTTTGTCAATTTCTTTACGAGTATAGCTTGCGCCACCTGGAACAGCAATTCCGACTACCAATTCGGCAGAATTGAATACTTTGAATTCTTTATGTTGTGCTACTTCATTTAATTCTCCGAATTCCATTCCAAAACGAATATCGGGCTTGTCATTTCCGTAGGTTTTCATAGCATGATCAAACGTCATTCTAGGGAATTTTTCAATATCAATTCCTTTAATTTCTTTTAGTAAGTGACGTGTTAATCCTTCAAATACATTTAAAATATCTTCTTGCTCTACAAACGCCATTTCGCAGTCAATTTGTGTAAATTCTGGTTGTCTGTCGGCACGTAAATCTTCATCACGGAAACATTTTACAATCTGGAAATATTTGTCCATTCCACCAACCATCAATAGTTGTTTGAAGGTTTGTGGCGATTGCGGTAATGCATAAAATTGTCCTTCATTCATACGAGAAGGCACTACAAAATCACGCGCACCTTCAGGTGTCGACTTGATTAAGTATGGTGTTTCAACTTCAATAAATTCTTGCTCAGACAAGTATTTACGAACTTCCATTGTTACTTTATGACGAAATATTAAGCTGTCTTTTACAGGATTACGACGAATATCAAGGTAGCGATATTTCATTCGTATATCTTCTCCACCGTCAGTTTCATTTTCAATGGTAAAAGGTGGCAATAGTGAAGCGTTTAAAACCTTGAGTTCTTTTACTAAAATTTCAATATCTCCCGTAGGCATATTAGGATTTTTAGAAACACGTTCAATTACCTCACCTGTGACTTGGATCACAAATTCTCTACCTAGTGTTTTTGCAGTTTCAAAAACGGTTTTTGGAGTACGTTCTTCATCAAAGATTAATTGTGTGATTCCGTAACGATCGCGAAGATCGACCCAAATCATAAATCCTTTATCTCTAGACTTTTGTACCCAACCTGATAAGGTAACTTCTTGTGTAATGTGTGATGATGTTAATTCACCACAACTATGTGATCTGTACATGTGTATGCGATTTTAAAAGCGCAAATTTAATGGTTTTTAGCGGATGAATGGTGTAGGAATTGAAATATTTTGAAGAAGAAATTGAAGCTAGAATTGAAGCTTAAACCGAAAATGAAGTCGAATTTGAAAAAAAACGATCTAAAAAGTATCATTTTTGCCAAGCTAAACTTGATTCGGCTTCTCATAATACTTGAATTTGGAATTAGATACGTTCAATAATAAACGCTTCACAATAATTTGCAAAGCGTTTTTTGTATGATGTGAATTGTATTAATTAAAAACAGTTTCCAACGGTTGATTCATTTGTCCTCTGCGTTTTGCCATTTCTTGACTTTCTTTAGCGGCAATGACATATAAATTGAAATCGTAGTTTTCTAATTCAGGTGTTGACACACTTCCTTGTACTTTGTATACAGGGATTAAAAATCGTTGTAAATCTGACGGGCTTGCCGCATAGTAACCTAATGTTACATCTGTAATTTCTCCAGAACTCTTTCCTTGTTCTTTAATTACGGCAAATCGGAAATTGTCAAATACTTGTTGTACTGCTTCTTCGGCAGAAATTACTTCAGCTTTTCCTTCTTGTTTTGGGACTCTATTGAAGTGTGCAATTTGTACTAATTGATTGTTATTTATATATGATATTTGTGTTTTTGCACCAGAACCAAATATTGGTAAGCCTTCCAATTGATGGGTAAAGTTTACATTAACGCTTGTTGGAATTTTTTCAGAATCTGTATCTTTTGGAGATTCACTTGTTGATGTAAAAGTGTTTGAAACTGAATGCACTTTCATTGTACTGGTATCAATTTTTAATTCTTCTAATAGCTTTTGTGCATTGTGAACCGCTTCTTTTTCAGAAGGTAAATTTTTAGAAAGTTCTTTATTTTCACTGTATGCATTTTCACGATCTGTCCACCAAAAAGAATCGCTCCCTGTATATATTTCTAAAGCTTCTTTATTGTTTCTGATGATTAATTGATCGCCTAAATCTCTTAGTTCTCCTTTTGTTTTAAAGCTTGCACGCAACTGTTCCGTACGTTTTGCGATATAGTTTGCGTATTCTTTGTTTTTAGGAGAAGCTGTGTCAAAGTGAAACGTTTTATACATTGGAATATGACCAACGTGTTTTGGTAATTTTGTATTGAATTTAAATAATGAATCGTTCATTTGTATTGTTTTTTTTGATGATTGAATGTTAACAGTTTCCTTTTGCGTATGCTAATTGTGTAGGATTATCAGGATCATCACTTATAAAACCTTTTCCATGCCAATGATCACTATATGTGCTGATACTTCCTTCGTTTGCACGTAAATATGCCCATTCTGTTGCTGTTGGTTCTGTTTCTATACAAGCTTTAATCCAAGCTTCACGTACTGTCCAAGAATCATTTAATCGTTTTGCAAATTTTTCTCCTCGATCTCTTCGATCATAACATATTGTTGCAAATCCTAATATAAAATGAAGTCCTTTAAAAACTCCCCAACCCCAACGATCAAAAACACCATCAAATTCTAATGCTTGACAACCATCAAACACTATCCATTCAAGATGTTTGTCGCCTAATTCCATTTCTGTATTTCTGGCTTTTCCATTATCAAAGTCATCTCTTCCAAAAAGTAAATAACTTCTTGAGCCATGACCTGAAAAGAATGCGATATCTACATTATCGGCGTAGGTTGTGTCGGTTCCTTGAGAAGGATTTCCTTTTCCTGATTTTTCAAAATCACGATCCCAAGCTAAATTGTCTCCATAATCAAATTGCCTTACACCATCTAACTTATTGTAAAATCCTCTTGCGTTGTTGTCATTGTTACTAAGGTCAGAAGCGTTTCCGTTATACTGATTGACCCATTCAATTCCAATTGATCCCATAAATAGTAGTTTTAGTTTTTTTAATCTAGTTTTTACCAAAACTAGATGGTTTCGTAAAAGTTTGCAGCCATGAATATCCTAAATACCATTAGGTGTTTTCACCCTTTTTTGTGTAAGATGGCTTCTTGTGTAAATAATTAAGTGTTTGAAATTCAATTATTTGGATTTTTAATGTTAATTTAATGTTACGTAAATGTTGCTTAAAAGTAAAAAAATAGTTAAGTTTGTAACATAATTATTAATAAGACCCAAATCATTAAAAAATATATAGATATGAAAAAGTTACTTTTAATAGCAGTTTTCCTAGTTTCAGGAGCAACTGCATTCGCACAAAACAATAAGCCAACACTAGAGAAAAAAGGAGATGTAATTGAAGCTACTTATTTTCACAATAATGGAGCAGTGGCACAAACAGGATTTTTTAATTTAGACGGAAAATTACAAGGAGAGTGGAAATCATATGATGTCAATGGAAAGAAAACTGCTGTTGGAAACTATGAGAATGGACAAAAAGTTGGAAAGTGGTTCTTTTGGAATACAGACAGCTTAAGTGAAGTTGATTTTTCTAATAGTAAAATTAAAAATGTAAATAACTGGCAACGTACGACGAAAGTTGTGAGTAATAAATAGTAAGAAAAGATTTAACGATCATACGGAAAGCCCGGAATCAATTTGATTTCGGGTTTTTTTGTTTCTGATGTTTTTAGCTTGATATAATCATCGTATTAAATACTTTATGATGACGAATTCCCTCTTTTTATTTACCGTAGACACGCTATTTAAAAGAGTAAATTCATTTTTAATTTCTGGTTATTATGTAAATCTTGGTATGTTAAATCAAAGATATTCAATTACACAGTGGTTGTTCTGTCATTGTAAAAAGGAGCTAGCTAGATTCATAGTTTCTTTTAATTATAAAAATGTAATTATGATATAAAAAAACTCCGCTAATTAGCGGAGTTTTTAGTCGAATATTTAATATGATTATACCGTTTCTATTGGTAAATCAATTTCGTTGATATCATCATCTTCCTTAATGATATTTTCATATTCAATTGGTCGTTTACTTTTGAACGCCCAGAATTTGAATTTCGTAATTAGGAAGAATAATATTGGAACAATAATTAGTGTAAGGAATGTTGCAATGATTAATCCGTAGATTACCGTCCATGCTAATGGTCCCCAGAAAATTACGTTGTCTCCACCTAAGTATATTTTTGGATCAAATTCACTAAATAGTGAGAAGAAATCAATATTAAATCCGATTGCTAACGGTATTAATCCTAATACAGTTGTAATTGCTGTAAGTAATACAGGGCGTAAACGTGCTTTTCCAGCTCTAACGACTGCTTCAAATACATCTGGTATTGGAAGATATTTACTTTCACCAATTTCTAATTCGTGTTTCTTTCTATCAATTAGAAGTTGTGTATAATCTAGTAAAACTACACCATTGTTTACCACAATTCCTGCCAAAGAAATTATTCCCATCATTGTCATCATAATCACGAATGGCGCACCTGTGATTAAAATTCCACCAAAAACACCAATCAAACTTAAGAAAATAGCAATCATGATAATTGTTGGTTTTGAGATAGAGCTAAATTGGAAAATTAAAATTAACATAATTAATCCTAAACCAGCAAAGAACGCACCTCCTAAAAAGTTTTGTTGCTTTTCTTGTTCTTCAATTTGTCCTGTAAAATCTACTTTGATTCCTTCTTCCTCTACATCAAATTCGTCACCGATTTCTGCTTGAATTTGGGAAACAATTGCTCCTGCATCTGTAAATCCTGGAGCCATACCAGAATATACGGTTACAACACGTTTGTAATCGTTATGTTTTATGGCGCTAAATCCAGAAGTGTTTTGCTGTTTGGTTACTGCTGAAACAGGAATTTCTTTTAGTTGCCCCATTTGGTTTCTAAAAATCAATTTCTGATTGAATAATGAACTTGCGTTGTAGCGGTTGTCATCGTTAAAACGAACATATATGTCATAATCTTCTCCGTCTTCTTTGTATACGGCAGCTTTTACACCAAATAAAGAGTTACGTAATTGTTGTCCAACTTGACCAGCAGAAACACCTAATTCTCCTGCTTTTTCTCTGTCAACAACCACTTGCATAGCAGGTTTTCCTTTGTTTACATCTATTTTTAATTCTTCAATTCCAGGAATGTTTTTAGAATTTATGATATCACGTAATCTTTCTGCTTGGGCAATTAGTTCTGTATAGTCATTACCTTCTAATTCGATATTGATAGGATATCCAGCTGGTGGACCTACAGCATCTTTTTCTACAGAAATAGCGACTCCAGGATAAATTCCTTTTAATGCTTCTGTTACTTTGGTACGCAATACTTCACTGTCTTCTCCTTTACGGAATTTGTATTCGCGCATGGACGCAGTAATTTTTCCTTTGTGTGGCATTTCTGCTGATGATCCACCATCTGTTTGTGGATTTCCAGCACCTTCACCAACTTGAGAAACAGCCGATTCTACTAAGAAGTTATGATCACCATTTTCCATGTATTCTGCACCGTTTAATACAGTATATACACGTTGTTCTATGTCTTTAGTGATTTGATTTGTTTTGTCAATTGCTGTTCCTTGTGGATATTCGATATAGACAATAATTTGATTTGGTTTATTGTCTGGGAAGAATTCTACTTTTGTACGTTTACTTCCAATAGATCCTCCAAATGCCATAAATGTTGCTATTAGTAAAGCTAAGGTTCCAAAAGAGAATACATATGGTCTCCAACCTCCTAAAGCAAATCGTAAGAAACGTTCATATGCTCTTTCTAAGGCAGCTAAAATTCTGTTTTGGAAGAAACGTGCCATCGGTTTTAATGCATATTTATATACCCAAAACATAATAGCTATGAATATGAATAGTGTGCCTAAACCTTTACCAGCACCGCCAATGATATAACAGATAACAGCCAAGAATAGTAATGAAGCAGTTACAATGAGTAATTGTCTTATTTTTAGTCTGCGTTCACCAACTTCCATGAATTTTGATACCATCATAGAGTTTATAAAGATAGCTACGAATAGTGAGGAACCTAATACTACTGAAAGTGTAATAGGGAAGTAGATCATAAATTGTCCCATAACACCTGGCCACATTCCTAATGGAACAAAGGCAGCTACAGTAGTTGCTGTAGATATGATAATTGGAAAGGCAATTTCTCCAATTCCTTTTTTCGCCGCTTCAATACGTGACATTCCTTCTTCATCCATTAAACGGTATACGTTTTCTACAACCACAATTCCGTTATCTACTAACATTCCTAATCCCATAATTAGGGCAAAAAGAATCATAGTATTCATTGTATAGCCTAGCATGTCAAGAATCATAAATGACATAAACATCGACATCGGAATTGCTAATCCTACGAATAAGGCATTTCTAAATCCAAGGAAAAACATTAATACAAATACTACGAGAATGATTCCGAAAATGATATTGTTTACCAAATCATTCACCTGATTGATTGTCTTTTCAGATTGATCATTGGTAATGGAAACTGCTAATTCTTCATGATCTTCTTTAAACTTATCAATAATTACATTGATTTGTTCTGCGGCAGCCACCATGTTTTTACCTGCACGTTTTTTTACATCAAGCATTACAACACTTTCTCCAAATTCACGTGCATATGTAGTTTTGTCTTCTTCTTTGAAACGCACTGTTGCAATATCTCTAAGGTATACAGGACCGTCTAATGATTTTACAACGAAGTCTTCTAGTTCTTTAGGATCTTCTATTTCTCCTAAAATACGAATGGTACGTCTTTGCCCTGAAGAAATCATATTACCTGCAGAAATTGTTACGTTTCCGTTGGCAATTGCATTTCGTACATCATCAAAGTTTACTTGTGCAGCCATCATTTTGTAGACATCAACGGCTACTTCAACTTCTTTTTCTTGTGCGCCACGAATGTCAACTTGTTTGATTTCTTTTAAATCTTCAATTTCATCTTCAAGAAATTCGGCATATTCTTTTAATTTTTCTATTGGATAATCTCCAGAGATATTAATGTTAAGAATTGGCGTTTCTTCAGAAATATTAAGGTCAAATACATTTGGTTCAACTTTCGCATTGTTAAAAATTGGCCAATCTTCACCGCCTTTTTCAGCATCAACTTCGTCTTTTACCTTTTGTTTGGCAGCTTCAACCGTAAGACTTTCGTCAAATTCAACAACAATAATTCCGTAATCTTCTTGTGATGTAGAGGTAACTTCTACTACATTACTTACGTTTTTGATACGATCTTCTAGTGGATCGACAATTAGTTTTTCAATATCTTCAGCAGTATTTCCTGGATATATGGTACTAATGTAAATTTTCGTTTCTTTAATTTCTGGGAAATTCTCTCTAGGCATACTAAAGTACGCAGAAAGCCCAAGGACTAAGAGTAACCCCATGATGATATAGATAATAGTGGCATTATCTATAGCCCAAGAGGATAGTTTAAACTCTTTATTGATTTTTTTATCAGACATCGGTTTGATAGGTTATTTTTTAGTTATAATCGTTACTTCTTGACCATCTTTTACACTACGTGCACCTTCTTTAATTACGGCGTTTCCATCAGTTAATCCTTCTACAACTTCAATAAAGTCTCCTTGTGTTTTTCCTGTAGAAATGATTACTTTTTTTGCTTTTGCAATGTCTCCATTGATAGCATCAGCTATGTACACATATTGTTCTCCTTCTGCATTTTCAGAAATTACACTTTGTGGAATTAAGATTGCTTTTGGATTTGTATAATCGTTGATTTTAAGCTTTGCTGTTAAGTTTGGTTTGATGTTTCCATCTTTGTTAGGAACAGCAATTTCTACCTTGAAAGTACGGTTGTTTGGATCTATGAAATCTCCAGCCTGACGAATTTTAGCATCAATTGTTTTTCCTAATACTGGAAAATATACTTCCACCGTTTTTCCTTTTTTAACATTTGTTAAATATTTTTCAGGAATTACTGCTTCAATATACATGTCGCCCAAGTTTACAATACGCATTACTTGCGATTGTCCTGCTGCAACAACTGATCCTTGCTCTGTAATTACATCATCAATAATTCCAGAAAAAGGTGCTCTAATAGCTGTTTTGCTGAGTTGTACTTTTAATTGATCAACA
Organism: uncultured Kordia sp.; assembly: GCF_947496985.1. Lineage (GTDB taxonomy): Bacteria > Bacteroidota > Bacteroidia > Flavobacteriales > Flavobacteriaceae > Kordia. The sequence continues at coordinate 132,821 of NZ_CANMEZ010000007.1, read as the reverse complement.
GCTTTTTGTTGCGCTTCGTACGTTGATTTTGTTTGCAAGTATTGAATTTCTGAACCAATTTTTTGATCCCATAATCTTTTTTGACGATCGTATGTTGTTTTGGCTAAATCTGCTTGAATTTGCAATTGAGCCAATTGTTGATTCAATCCATTATCATCAACTCTAGCTAAAATTTGTCCTTTTGCAACACGTTGTCCTTCTTTTACAAATACTTGTTGTAAAATTCCATTAGTTTCAGGTGTGATGACAATATTTTTCTTTGTATCAACATTTCCTTGTAATTCAAGGTAGTGATTAAAAATAGTGTCTTTGGCTGCAAACGTAGTAATCAATGTTTTCTTCTTGGTAGGATTGATTTCTTCAATAGCATCTGCAATTACTTTTATTTCTGCGTCAAGCTCAAGCTTTTTAGCTTTTAATTCATCTCTTTTTTCTTCTAGTTTTTTGACGTCTTTTGCAGCAATAAGCGCATCTACATCTTTATTTCCACCACCACAAGAAACTAAGAGTAGTATGATTGGAATGAGTAGTATATTAATTTTTTTCATTATGATTGATCTTTTATAGTTGATGAGTTGATATGTTTTAAAGTTTATTGGTTTTAGAACTTATCAACTTAGTTTGTTTGATTTAAAATTGTTTCTAATTCGGCTTTCTTATTCACAACATCTAACATAGCTTGTAAATATTCTTGTTGTGCTGTATATAATTGAGTTTGTGCTTGACGTAAATCGAAACTTGAGGCAACACCTTCAAAGAATTTTATTTGATTTTTATTTTCAATTCGTTCTGAAAGGCGTAAGTTTTTCTTAGCAGTTTCGTATTCTTCAATAGATAATTGGTAATCACTTTTTGCAGAAGCAACTTGTAGTTTTAATTGTTGTTCGGTTTCTAGCAAATCATCTTGTGCAATATCTAAATTGATTTTTGCACGTTGTGTAGAAGCACTTCGTTGTAAAGAACTAAAAATTGGAATATTCAAGCTAACTCCAAAAGCAGCAGAGCCAAACCATTGTTGCTCTTTCTGGAAAAAGTCAAATGAGTTTCCATTTCCGTTATAACCAGCAGTTACAAAACCTGAAAGTGACGGCAATGCTTTACTTTTTTCTAACTTTAATAATAATTCTTTGGAACGTGTATCATTTGCAGCAATTCTGTAATCAACAGTACTTGTAACATCTTCTTCAACAGTTAAAATTGACGGAACAATATTTTCTAGTGTCAATGCTTGAAGTGTATCTGTTAAGCTAGTTTCATTATTTAAATCAATACCTAATGTAATATTTAACATCTTGTATGATAACTCGCGTAAACGTTTTACATTACGTAAATTACTTTCAATGCTAGATAGAGTAATTTCCAACTGCTCTACGTCTTCTTCTTCTGTTAAACCGTTTTCGTAAATTTTTCTAGTTTCATTTAAATTCTTCTCTAGCGTCACTTTATTACGTTCTAAAATGGCAACACTTTCTTCTGAAAGTAACACATTTCCATATGCATTGATAACTGCTTTACGAATTTGTAAATCAGTTTTCTCTTTTGCATTTTCAGAAATTTCTAAGAATACTTTTGCCGATTGCAATCCTACTAAATACGAACCATCAAAAATTAATTGTCTTAATGTAATGTTTGCATTTACAGATTGTTTTGTTCCGAAAACTACAGGAATAAAATCGTCTGCAGCTGGTGCTGTAGGAATGTTATCAATTACTGGCAAACTACTTAAGTCGTAAAAATCGTTTAATTGTCTAATTTGATTATACGGATCAAAAGCACTTGCTGGAAGCAATGAAACTTGTTGTTTTATATTGTTTTGATAGTCAACAGATCCATTAATTTGTGGAAGTCCTGTTGCTGTTGTTTCCCATTTTTGCTTTTTTGCAGCTTCAATATTGCGGACTGCATTTTTAGCGGTTCTATTGTTTTCAAGTGCAAAAGCAATGGCTTCATCCAAAGAGAAACTTTTGGGCACTTCTTGATTTTCTTGCGAAAATCCTAAGCTTAGAAAACATAAACTAAAGATAAATATTAGTCTGTTTTTCATAGTATTATGATTGATTAGTTGTTATGAATTTATGTAGTGTTTCAAGTCCTTTAGGTGTGCAAATTCCACGTATGTGATATTCTAAAAAGTATTCCATTAGTGTGTTCATAGAGAATTCTTTTAAAGGGAATAATTCGTTGTCTTTTATTCCTATAACACCATTAAAATAAATACGGGCAATAAATTCTATATTAATGGTATCTCTATAAACGCCTGATTCTACTCCGCGGATTAGATTATCTTTTACGCAATCTTGCATCACGTCATATTGTTTCTTTTTTAAGGTTGCATAGATTTTTGGATAATATTTTTGTAATTGATATTGTGGTGATGATTTTTCATCTTTTAAATGCTCCATAACAAAGCGTTTGATTTCGTATAATTCTTCAATAGAATTCTTTTGCGTTGCACAAATCAGGTCTATACCTTCACTAATTACACAAAACAAAGAAGCTGTTACTTCATTTACTAAATCTGTTTTGTTGCTAAAGTGTGTGTATATGGTTTTTTTTGATATCCCCATTTCATTGGCAATATCGTCCATTGTTACACTCTTAAACCCTAAATTTAAGAATAACTCTGTTGCTGTTATTTTAATTTTCTCTTTCATAAATAGAATGCAAATGTAGGCAGGAAACTTTGAAAACAAAAAAAGTTTCCTAAGTTTTTACATTTATTTAACAATCAATTTTACTTTGCATAAATTGTAATTATGGTATTTTAGCTGAAAATTTTATTGCATGACACATATTGCGAACTATCGAGAGACTTTCTTAACATATTTAGAAGAAAAGGTAGTGCTCACAGAACCAAAGAATTTATACGAACCTATTCTGTATATTCTTCAATTAGGAGGAAAACGACTGCGACCAGTATTAACATTAATGACTGCTGAAATTTTTGGAACTTCCCGTGAGAAAGCCTTAGATGCTGCTTTAGCCGTTGAGGTTTTTCATAACTTTTCATTAGTGCATGATGACATTATGGATGATGCGCCTTTGCGAAGAGGAAAGGAAACTGTACATGAAAAATGGGATATTAATACAGGGATTTTGTCAGGTGACGCCATGCTCATTATAGCGTATCAATTATTTGAAAACTATGGAGATGGTGTGTTTAGAAAACTAGCACAACTATTTAGCAAAACAGCAATCGAAGTTTGCGAAGGACAACAATATGATATTGATTTTGAAGTTAGAAACGATGTTACAATTCCTGAATATTTAAAAATGATTGAATACAAAACGGCCGTTTTGGTTGGAGCAGCTATGAAAATGGGTGCTATTGTAGCAGAAGCCAGTGAAAAAGATGCAGAAGCTATTTATGACTTTGGTCGAAATTTAGGTTTGGCGTTTCAGTTACAAGATGATTATTTAGACGCCTATGGCGATCCAGAAACGTTTGGAAAGCAAGTAGGAGGTGATATTATTGAAAACAAAAAAACCTATTTATACTTAAAAGCATATCAAAATAGCTCGCAAGAAAATCAAGAAAGTTTGCAACACTTATTTTCTATTCAGCCAGAAGATACTACTGAAAAAGTGGAAACGGTAATGCAAATTTTTAACGAAAGTAAAGCGCCTGAAGCAATTAAAGAAGCTATTGAATCGTATACTAAAAAAGCATTTGATGTGTTAGAGACATTGAACATTGAAGCAACGCAAAAACAATTGCTAAAAGCTTTTGGAACGCAATTGATGAATAGAACGGTTTAGTGAAACTCAAGTTTTGAGAAATCTGCAAGATGCACTCAAAATTGTAAGTTGAACTAATCCCACAGAAGTACGGGATCTCAGATTTCTTTAAAATTAGAAGTTAGTTTTGAGTTTTTATGCAATGCTGAATCATGTTCAGTATGACGAAGATGTAATCAATTTATAGTATCAAATTGACTCAACAAATTTAAAAGTCTTACATCTAACAGCGTCAGCGATCTATTTACAAATCGGTTCCAAACTTCAACCCAAGAAATATAGTTCGTGGTTGCGAAGGTCCGTAAATATAATTTGGATCTCTGTCAACAGTTTGGTCAAAATCATCTTGGTATGAATTAAAAATATTTTTCACACCACCATTAATCTCAAACTGATACGTATCTGAAACCGTAAAGGTTCTACTTGCATTCAAACCAATTTCTAACAAGTTTGGCGTTTCTTCCAATATAGTTTCTGTAATAAAACCGGCAACATGTGGTACAAACATTCTTCCTGTGTATACACCATTTAGATTGAAATCCCATTTCTCATTTGGCGTATAATTTATCATCATATTTCCATACACATTTGGCGTACGTGTAATTTTATTAGTTACAATTCCTTCTTCAGGTTCGTATGCTTTTTCAAAATAACTATTCTGAAAAGTTCCGCCAAGTTGAAATAAAAACTTTGGATTTGGACTAAAACGTGCTTCCAAATTAAAGCCATTTACAATAGCATTATCACCATTAATTTTTTCTTTAATCTCTATTCCGTCAACTTCGCCACGTGCTTCGTACACAAACGGGTCATTAATAGTTGTGTAAAAACCTTCAAAAGTTAAAACCAATTGATGATCTTCATGTTGATGCGAATATTCTAACGAACCTATAAAACTATGCGACAACTCTTCCTTTAAATCTTCTGCCAAACGCACACGACGTACTTCGCCAGTAATAATTTCAGAATGTACATCTTCCGAATAAAATTGTGGTGCTCTAAACCCTTGCGAATAGCCAGTTCTGAAGCTAATTGTTTCCGTAATGTTATATAAAAGGCTTACGCGCGGATTTACAATAAAAAGTGATTCACTATTCAAATTAGATGTAAATAATTCTCCACGAGCGCCTGTTAAAACCTTTAAATTATCTAAAATTTTCCAGTCTAATTGTGTGTAAATACCGAGCGTATTGGTGTTTTGCGTAATTTGATTTACGAGCGGGTTTTCACGGCGTTCTTTAATTCGATTAAATCGATGTTCCACACCGGAAGTCAAATCCATACTTCCCGAAATGAATTTTTCAAACTTTGCCGTATGTTGTACGCCAGCAACCGTTACAAAATCTTTAGTCAAACCAAAACCATTTGGATCTTGATTGGTTCCATAATAATTATCTGATCGTGTGTTTTGAATATTTCCATATACTGAAAATTGTTGTAAATAATCTTTAGAAAAATAATCAAAAGTAAGTCCTCCTCCAATCACATTACTCGTAATTTCTTCAGCTATATTTGCAAAAATGGGCGATTTGTCAATGAAATCTCCACCACGTCTATATTCATGCGAATTGTTAAATTCCAACGTTAGTTTTCGCCTGAAATCAAACTTATAAAACGATTTAAAGCCAAAATTCAGGTTACGTAATTTAGTCATTTCGGTAAAACCGTCATCATTTGTATCATATCCTTCACGATCGCGATGCATTCCAAAAAACGTAATTCCTTTATTTAAATCTTCAGAGACAAATGTAGAGTTGAATGTAGTGACAGCATCAGTACTTTGTCCATCAATCAAACCAATTTTAGTAGTAACTTGAAACTGATTTTCAAGCGGATCTTTCGTAATAATATTAATTGTTCCTGCAATAGCATTTGAGCCAAAAATAGCAGATCCACCACCACGAGTAACTTCAATTTGTTTGATCATATTAGTTGGAATTTGCTCCAAACCGTAAATTCCATTCAAAGAACCAAATACAGGACGACTATTTACTAAAATTTGAGAATATGCGCCATCTAAACCATTAATCCGAATCTGTGAAAAACCACAATTCTGACAATTGACTTCGGTACGTAGTCCAGGTTGAAAACTCAACCCTTCAAATAGTGTGGCTGCTTGTACGTTTTTTAAGGATTCTGAATTGGTAACTGTAACTAAAACAGGTGCTTCACGTCTGTTAAGTTCAGTTTTAGTAGCAGAAACAACTACTTGATCTAATCCTAGTAAATCTTCTTGTAAGTCAAAGTTCAATACTAAAGTAGAATTTCCAACAGTAATCGCTTTCTCAATAGTTTTAAAACCGAGTGCTTGTACAACTAAAATATGATTTCCTTGCGCTATTTTGAGAGAATATGTTCCTTTATCATTCGTAACGGTTCCTTGATTTCCGTTCTTAATGTATACATTCACAAAACCTTCAGGGTCATTTTTGTGCGATACAGTTCCTTTTAATTCAGTAGTTTGAGAAAAAGCAATAGAATAAATTAAGATGAATACTAAACAAACTTTTAAGTTCATTGCAAATATTTTTTTTGCAAATATAGGTTTAATTTTTAGTCTTGTCTAAAAAAAGAGAAAGCATATGAGTAAAAATTGTATATTTGTAGTGTTAATTACATGATTATGATGACACTTTCGGAAGAAAACTACTTAAAAGCTATTTATCATATTAGTGATACCTGTGAAGGTGGCATTAGTACCAATGCCATTGCAGAAAAGATGAACACCAAAGCTTCTTCTGTAACAGATATGATTAAAAAACTATCTGAAAAAGGATTGGTAAACTATAAACGTTACAAAGGTTCTGAATTAACAGCAGAGGGAAAGTTGATTGCAACTAATATTATCAGAAAACATAGACTTTGGGAAGTGTTTTTGGTAGAAAAGTTAAACTTTACTTGGGATGAAGTACATGATGTTGCGGAACAATTAGAACATATTAAATCTGAAAAACTCATCGATCAATTAGATGAATTTTTAGGGTTCCCAAAACGTGATCCACATGGAGACCCAATTCCTGATAAGGACGGAAATGTTTCAGATAATGCAGATGTGTTGTTAGTAACCTTAGACAAAAATGAAAAAGGAATCATTGTAGGTGTAAAAGATTCTTCTTCTTCATTTTTAAAGTATTTAGACAAACAAGGAATTGCGTTGGGTAAAAAAATAAAAGTGATCGACAAAGAGCCATTTGATAACTCTATGAAGATTCGAATCAAAAAAGAGGAATTCATGATTTCTCAGCAAATTGCGAATAATATTTGTATCAAAAAATAAATCAGATACTTAGATTATAGATTTTTTGACTATTAAATTGGAAATAATCTCAAAAACAGTTCAATGTCACTTCGAGTGAAATTTTTTTAAATTTTATATTAAGAAGTGCTTTAAAACTAAGCAGAACAAAACATAATGAAAAGATACACATACATATTTGTTATCATGCTCACGATTATCAGTTGTAAAACTGAAGTCAAAAAGCAAGACGGAAAGTTTCAAATTGTAACCACAACGACCATGATTACGGATATGGTAAAAAATATTGGTGGCGACAAAGTGGAGGTACAAGGATTAATGGGAAGTGGCGTTGATCCACATTTATACAAAGCAAGTGAAAGCGTGGTGAGTAAATTTTTCAATGCAGATGTAATCATTTATAGCGGATTGCATTTAGAAGGAAAGTTGGAAGATGTTTTTGAAAAATTGCGAAAGCAACAAAAGAAAACCATTGCGGTTTCAGATGCTGTTGATAAAAGTGGTTTAATAGGTTCCGAATATTTTGCTTCCAACTATGATCCACATATTTGGTTTCATATTGACTATTGGAAACAAGCAACGCAATTTGTTGTAGATGAGCTTAAAAAATTAGATCCGAAAAATGCAGAGAGTTTTGAGAAAAATGGGCAAACATACATCGAAAAACTAACCGTTTTAGCAAAAGAAATAAATGAGACCATTGCAACATTGCCTGTAGAAAAACGAATTTTGGTTACTGCGCACGATGCATTTAACTATTTTGGAAAATTGCATAACTTTGAAGTGGTTGGTTTACAGGGACTTTCAACAGCTACAGAAGCAGGTGTAAAAGACGTGCAAAAACTAGCAAACTTTATCATTGAGAAAAATGTCAAAGCCATTTTTGTGGAAAGTTCAGTGCCAAAACGTACCATTGAAGCGTTGCAGGCTGCTGTAAAATCAAAAGATCATGAAGTTGCCATTGGTGGAACTTTGTATTCTGATGCACTTGGTGATGCTGGCACAGTAGAAGGAACGTATATCGGAATGTACAAATACAATGTACAAACGATTGTGAATGCGCTTAAATAATTCTGAATTCTGAATTTTAAATTGAGAAGTGCTTTTTAAAAGTTAAGAGCGAACAATCAAAACCCATTAAAATGAAAACAAAATACGCCATTACGGTTGATGATCTTACGGTTGCATACAACTACAAACCAGTACTTTGGGATATTGATTTGGCAATCCCTGAAAGTGTATTGATGTGTATTGTTGGACCAAATGGCGCGGGGAAATCTACTTTGATAAAATCAATTTTGGGAATCATCAAACCAATTGCTGGAACGGTTTCTATTTTTGGAAAACCCTATGAAAAACAACGCCAACTAGTTGCATATGTTCCACAAAAAGGAAGTGTAGATTGGGATTTTCCAACTACAGCCTTAGATGTCGTAATCATGGGAACATATGGAAGTCTCGGTTGGATTAAACGTCCTGGGCAAAAAGAAAAGAAAGCTGCTTTAGAAGCCTTGGAAAAAGTAGGAATGTTGCCTTTTAAAAATCGTCAAATAAGTCAGCTTTCTGGTGGACAACAACAGCGAATTTTTTTGGCAAGAGCCTTGGTGCAAAATGCTTCAATCTACTTTATGGACGAACCATTCCAAGGTGTGGATGCAACTACTGAAAAAGCAATCATCAACATCTTAAAAGAATTGCGTAAAGCAGGAAAAACAGTTGTAGTGGTACATCACGATTTACAAACAGTTCCTGAGTATTTTGATTGGGTAACGTTTTTAAATGTAAAAAAAATTGCAACAGGTCCTGTAAAAGATATTTTCAATGACGACAATTTAACCAAGACTTACGGAATCAATTACAAGGTAAGTGTTCAAGAATAAGCAAAGCCTATGAAAACAAAAACATTCTTTTTAGTACTATTGGTTAGTTTCACTACACTTTCAATGTTTGCACAAACGAATATGAAAGCGGAAGAAGAAAAAGTACTGGCTGCATTGACAAAACTACGTTCCAAAGATGAAGATATAGATAGATCAACTGTAGCGATTCAGTTTGAAAAAACTTTAAGAAAAGTACTTTCAAATAAAGAAAGTTGGGAGTATAGATTTCCAGAACTTCGTAAATATATAAATATCAAAACCTCAAAAGATAGAAAAATTCGAACCTTTAGCTGGGATACACTTACCGGAGGAAGCTGGCATGCATTAAAAAGTTTAATTCAATTCGAATCAGATAATCAAATACATGTCGTTTCAATTCAGGATGAACCAATTGATGAAGAGGAAGAAGGAAATGATATGTTTGCTGATGCGGTAATTTTAGGAATTTATCCATTTGCAAAAGGATACCTATTTGAAGGATATGGAACGTATGGAAGTGGTCATCATCATAAAATTTTAACCTATTTTGAATTAATCAATGAAAAATTAGTACGAAAAACCATTTTTGAAAACAATGAAACTATCTATGTGTTCAAAATACCAAGACGTTATGATTTTGACTTACAGGTTGATGTAAAAACAGGAACTATTACACATGGTGAATTTGTAATGGATAACGATAGTGGTTTTTTTAAGCCTACAGGAAAAAAAGTCCTTCTAACCTTTGATGGGAAGAAATTTGTGAAACAAGTTAAAGACAAGAAACCATAGACATTCAAGAATACATATCGCTTGTTTTTGAAGATTACACTTTACGAACTATTACACTTGGAACGGCAATTTTAGGAGCTATTTGTGGAATGTTGGGAAGTTTTGCTGTATTGCGTAAGCAAAGTCTACTCGGTGATGCCATTTCGCATGCCGCATTACCCGGAATTGCAATTGCATTTTTAATAATGGGTGCAAAAGACACTTACATTTTACTAATTGGCGCCTTGATAAGTGGATTAATTGGAACATTTTGGATTCGTGGAATTACGAAAAAAACACATCTAAAGTCAGATACAGCACTAGGTTTAACGCTTTCTTTATTCTTTGGTTTTGGAATGTTGTTATTAACGTTCATTCAAAAGCAACCAAATGCCAATCAAGCAGGTTTGGATACTTATTTATTTGGACAAGCTGCAACATTACTTGAAAAAGATGTGTGGTTAATGGCAATTGTAGCAGGAATTTGTTTAATAATACTACTCGTATTTTGGAAAGAATTCAAAATCTTACTCTTTGATGCAGATTATACCAAAACACTCGGTTTCAACACGCGATTTATAGATATATTAATTACAACATTTATTGTAATTACCATTGTGTTAGGTTTGCAAACGGTTGGTGTTGTATTAATGAGTGCAATGCTGTTAGCGCCAGCTGCGGCTGCGCGGCAATGGACAAATAGTTTAGGAGTCATGGTGATTTTAGCGGCTATTTTTGGTGCATTTTCAGGAGTTGTCGGAACAGGAATCAGTGCAAGTCAAAGTAACTTGCCAACAGGTCCTGTAATTGTTTTAGTAGCTGCAAGTTTGGTGTTGATATCATTTATATTTTCTCCAAGTCGAGGTCTGTTGTTCAGGCAAATTCGTTTCATGAAAAATAGAAATAATATCAAAATGCAAAAAACATTAGCGTTTATGTACGGAATTGCAAAAACGCATGAAAATATAGCACATCCGCATGCGATTAAAATCTTAAATGGTTTTCAAGGATTTTCAAGACGATCACTGCAAGAACTTGTCGATTTGAATTATGTTGAAATCAATGGACAACAATGGTCTATGACGCAAAAAGGATATAAAAAAGCCGAGAATTTATACGATCAGCAAGTAAAAGATACATATGAATAGCGCACAAATTACCATACAAATTATTGTAGCGCTCGTTGCAGTTGCTTGTGCCATTCCTGGGACATTTTTAGTATTGCGAAAAATGTCATTAATCAGTGATGCCATAAGTCATTCTATCTTGTTAGGGATTGTAATAGGATTTTTCATTGTAGGCGATACATCTTCTCCTTTACTTATTGTGCTAGCTGCTTTGGCAGGAATTATCACCGTTTTTTTAGTTGAGTTTATTCAGAAAACAGGCTTGGTAAAAGAGGACACTGCCATCGGACTTGTATTTCCAGCATTGTTTAGTATTGGGGTTATTTTAATAGCAAAAAACGCTAACGATGTACATTTGGATATCGATTCTGTAATGGTTGGTGACTTAAGTTTAGCTCCTTTTGATCCGTTATTGATCAATTGTACGGAAGGTATTGCCGATTCGTGTATCAATTTGGGACCAAAAGCCATTTGGGTTATTGGATCTATTCTGATCATCACTTTGATACTATTATTTGCATTTTTCAAAGAGCTCAAAGTAAGTACATTTGATGCTGGTTTGGCGGCTGCATTAGGTTTTTCGCCAGTTATAATGCATTACGGACTCATGACAGTTTCGTCAATTACCATAGTTGGTGCGTTTGATGCTGTTGGTCCAATTTTAGTGGTTGCATTGATGATTGCACCTGCAGCAACTGCATATCTTTTTACAAAAGATTTAAAGAAAATGCTTATACTTTCCTGCTTTTTTGGAGTGTTTTCGGCAATTTCAGGGTATTGGTTAGCACATTTATTAGACGCTTCTATTTCTGGATCAATGACAACGGTTTTAGCAATCTTATTTTTGTTAGTATATGAACCAATTATTACGTCAATTATAGTAAGTTTAGGAACGGTTGCTGGTATAATCTTTAATCAATACTATGAAGCTTTATTATTAAATGAACCAGGTTTTGCAGAATTCGCGCTAAGCGGAAAAATAAAAATGGTTTTTGAGCAATTTGTCTTTTTAGATTATGTATCTATTATAGGAGTTGGTTTTGTGATGGCAGCTATTTTAATATACATTTTACCCAAAAGAGGTGTAATTTATGGGTATTATAAAGTGAGACAGCAGAAAACTGAAATTATGTTATTGGTGTTTTTATTACACATTCGAAATCATTCAGAGGAAAGTGAGCGTCATGTAAAACACTTAAACGAACATATCAACTGGCAACAATTGCGTTCAAAATCTATTGTAGAATTGGCATTGAAAAATAATATGATTACGGTGGATGACAATATAATCTCACTTACTAAAAAAGGAGAAGAATTTACAGAAAAAGCCATTGATTATATCATTACAAATAAAGATACAGAAATAGAAGAAATGAAAGATGATTTCTTCTTATTTAGAGGATAGAAATCTATGAAAGTTATAAGATTGTTTTGGCTATTTTTACTTATTGTTTCTTGTAAATTAGGGCATGAACAGGAAAAACCATTTCCAATTATTTTACAAAAAGACCAGGTTGAGTGCGGGCCAACATGTTTACAAATGGTGAGTCGCTATTATGGCGTTGATTATGATATTGAACTCTTAAACAAACTTTCCAATTTACGAGCGGAAGGAACTTCTATGGGGGATATTGCAAGTGCAGCAGATATAATTGGTTTAAAAAACCTAGCAATTAAAATTGACTATGAAACTTTACTGAACGAAGTTCCATATCCAGCAATGTTGCATTGGAATGGAAATCATTTTGTATTGGTGTATAAAATGGATAGAGACTCTATTTGGATTGCCGATCCTGCAAAAGGAGCAATAACATATGCGAAAGAAGAATTTTTACCCAACTGGATTGTCCAAGATTCTACCAATATGGTAGAGGAAGGATATGCATTAGTGTTTGAAGCTACAGGTAAATTTTATAAGGCGACTACCAAAATAAAAGCGCGTTTGCAAAGTGATGTAAAAGCTAAAAAACAAGATTCTATTTTGTTGTCTAATTCTTTAATTGACGAAAGATGATTTCTTCTTATTTAGAGGATAATATGTATAATAACTCACTAATTGTAAGTTATTGCTAACAAATGTTAGTTTGTTGTTTTATAGTGTTTTAGCGTATTTTTTGAACTTTTCACCTTACCGTTTATCTATAGAAATAGTGCGTTTGTCGATGAACATAGCTGGTTAATCTAAATATATTCTAAATGATTGATAATCAAATTACTTTAGTAATGAGTAATTTTAAAATAGTCTTCATTGATTTGCTTTTGTAGTTATATTAATGAACAGACATAAAAAAAGAGAGTGGGGCTTAACACTCTCTTTTTTTACGCCTTTTACTTTCCTTTCTGCAATGAGAATTTTATCCAAAACGATAACATAATCAAAATTGCAATTTGTAATATTATATATATGATTCCAATATCAAACAATACTTTTTCGAGTATTACAAATATTAAAATTCCTAATAGATACAATGTACTTCCTTTGATGTCCTACTTGAATTGATTAGGGTTTTGTTTTAAATCTAAATAATATCCGATTCCAATAAATAAGATAGGAACAATGAATTGAAGTTTTACAAATATTGTCATAACTACAATTTAAGATTTGTTGTAAGATTTTACTTTTTCTTTCCAAAAAGAATAGTATTAAAAACAGAAAAGCAGACCGTAAGTGCTATTTTTTTGATACTTTAAATGTCTAATTAACAAAAAAACTATTTTATGAAAAAAATTACAATTATTTTATGCATGCTCGTCATTGGGTTTGTGAATGCACAAGACATCGACAAAGATTCAAGTTCGGATAAACTAACCTTTGCAAAAGGAACTAGTTTGTTAAATGGAGGTCTCTTTTTTAACAATACGAAGGTAGAAACTGATTTGCCATCACAAACACAAGAAGATAAACGTTTCGGTTTTGGTGTTAATTCATCATATGGATATGCTATTAGTGATGATTTATTCTTAGGACTTGGTATTGGATATACACATAACAAACGTGAAGTAGATGTTACAGGAGATCCAACTCAAGAATTTACCAATAACAGCTTTCGTGTGTTTCCATACGTACGTTACTACAAAGGATTAGGAAAGCGATTTGCCTTTTTTGTACAAGGAGAAGCGCAATATTCAAAAACAAAAACTAAAGTTAACGGACAAGATACAAATGATACGAATAGCTTTTTTGTTGGAGTTAGGCCAGGACTTACGTTTATGGTAAGCAAATGTTTAGCATTAGAAACTACTATTGGTGCATTAGGATATACAACTGCGACTACCGAAAATACGCAGAGTAATATAGAAAGTGATAATAATTCGTTTAATTTATCATTCAATACTGCAAACTTAATTTTCGGACTTAGTTATTACTTCTAAAAAAGATGAAAAAAATTGTACTTTTTTTGTGCTTATTTATTATTGGATACGCACATGCACAAGACAATACTTCTGATCAGGATGAAAGTAACAATACACTTTTATTTGCTAAAGGAAGTAATCTTATAAATACTAGCTTTTTTATCAATAGTAGTACTACCGATAACATGAGCGTTACGGTTACAGAAGAAAAAGTGTTTGTAGCCGGAATCAATGCTTCATATGCCTATGCAGTAAGTGATAATTTTTTTATTGGTTTAGGTGTTGGATATGAACATCGTGATAGAGATGTGAAGCTAACGTTTGATGATGATCAAGAAGTGAAAATTAATACATTTAATATATTTCCATATGTACGCTATTACAAAGGCATAGGGAAGCGTTTGGCTATATTTGGTCAAGGAGAAGTATTGTATTCACATAGACAAGCAAAAACGAATGGAGAAAACAATATAAGAACGAAAGCTTTGTTTGTTGGAATTCGTCCAGGATTTACATACATGTTTAGTAAAAACATAGGTTTAGAAATCAACATTGGTGCAGTCGGATATACGTCAAGTGAAATATACAATCCAACAAATGATACTACTACGGATATTAGTGAATTTAGAGCGTCACTTAATTTTGAAGATTTAATTTTCGGATTGAGTTATTACTTTTAAAAAGTAAAAAATAAATAGTTAACAGCCGCAAGCGTCTTTTCCACAGGCTTTTGCGGCTTTCTTTTTCCAGAAAAATTTCTTGATGAGAAAACCTACGGCAATCAAAAATGTAATTCCTACTAATAGTTCTTGAATCATAATTTATTACTTTAAAAACTGATACGCTATTAAACCAGCAATATATGCGATAGCCGACATACCAAATAATTGAATCATTGGCCATTTCCAACCATTTGTTTCACGTTTTACAATGGCTAATGTACTCATACATTGCATTGCAAAAGCATAAAACAATAATAACGATATTCCTGATGCAAAGGTAAATACCTTTTTGCCAGAATCGGCATGTACTTCTGATTGCATTTTGGCTTTAATCGTGTTTCCTTCCTCGTCATCACCTTCACTTCCTACACTATAAATTGTTGCCAAGGTACCTATAAACACTTCACGAGCTGCAAATGAACTCACCAAAGCAATTCCAATTTTCCAATCGTATCCTAAAGGTTTTATAGCTGGCTCAATGACTTTTCCCATAACTCCTAATGCAGAGTTTTCAAGTTTTAAAGCAGCTACTTCATCATCAATTACGGCTTGTCTAAACGCTGCTGTTTCTTCAGCTAAGGCAGAATTAATATCCTGTGCAGTCAATGTTTTATTCGCTTCTTTAGCCTCTTCTTTTAAAAGTTCTTCAAAGCGTGTAATTTTATTTTGTAGTGAAATTTCTTGAATCTCATTGAAACCATTTTCTTTAACAGAAGTTGCAATAATTTGATCTGCATTCTTAAACGAATCATTTACTCCAACAGAAGCCAATACCCACAAAATAATAGAAATAGCTAAAATGATTTTTCCAGCTTCAAATACAAAGGTTTTTGTCTTTTCTAAAACAGTTAATGCTACATTTTTAAATAATGGAACTTTATATTTTGGCATTTCAACCACAAAATATGACTTGCTTTCAATTTTTAACGTTTTGTGTAAAATGTATGCGGAAAGTAATGCAATTGCAAAACCTATAACATACAATAACATCAAAGTGAGTCCTTGCCAATTAAAAAACCAAAAAACACGTTCACTTGGAATCACTAACGCAATTAAAATAGCATATACTGGCAAACGTGCAGAACAGGTAATAAATGGTGTAACTAAAATAGTGATTAATCGTTCTTTCCAGCTTTCAATGTTTCTTGTTGCCATAATTGCAGGAATTGCACAAGCTGCTCCAGAAATCAGTGGAACAACACTTTTTCCACTCATACCAAAACGACGCATAATTTTATCCATTAAAAAGACAACACGACTCATATAGCCACTTTCTTCCAAAATGGAAATGAATAGAAATAGAAAAGCAATTTGTGGAATAAATATAATAATTCCGCCCAAACCTGCAATGATTCCTTCAGCTAATAAATTGGTAAACATTCCTTCTGGTAAAGTATTTTGTGTCCATTCGGCCAACGAGCCAAACGTACTATCAATAAAGTCCATAGGAACAGAACTCCATTCAAAAATTACTTGAAATATCAACAATAACAACAATCCAAAAATGACATATCCGAATATCTTATGTGTGAAAATACGATCGAGCTTAGTTTGTAAATCCGAAGCTTTCTCTTTGTCTATTTTGTACGATTTTTTTAATGTATTATTAATGAATTGATAGCGAATTACAGTTTCATGATGCTGCGTTTTTTTGAGTTCAACAGCTGACAATGATGTGAGTAATTCAGGATTTTTGATTGTATTTTGCTTGAAACGTTCCTCAGGAATACAAGCATTACTAGAAATACTTTTGTACGCTAAAATAGCTTCTTTTACCTCAGAAATTCCCGTGTGTAGTTTTGAACTAATGACTACAATTTTCGTGTTTAAATCAGATTCTAACTGTGGTATATCAAGTGTAATTCCTTTTGCTTTCATTCTATCAGCCATGTTAATGACCAAAATTGTAGGAATTGCTAAGTCTTTTACTTGTGTGAATATTAGTAGATTGCGTTTTAGTTGTTCAACATCAGTGACCACAACAGCAACATCAGGATAATATTCGTTATCAGGATTATTTAAAACATCAATAGCAATTTTTTCATCTGCCGAAGAAGCATTCAAGCTATACGTTCCGGGTAAATCTAAAATCGTTGCTTTTTGCGTTTTGGAAAGCTTACATGTTCCAGTTTTCTTATCAACAGTAATACCTGGATAATTTCCAACTTTCTGATTCAATCCTGTTAAATGGTTGAATAATGATGTTTTACCTGTATTTGGATTTCCTATTAATGCTACTTGTATCATTGAATCACTCATTCGCGAATAGGATTATATTTTTTCTATTAGAATTTGTTCGGCAGTATCTTTTCTAACCGCAATATTACTTCCATTAATCGTTAAAAATAAAGGACCATTAAAAAGTGTGGTTTGTACCAAACTCACTTCATTTCCAGGAAGGCAACCCATTTCTATGAGTTTTAGAGGAATTGTATCAACAGAGAAATCAAGAATTACTGCTTTTTCTCCTTTCTTTAAATCTGCAATGGTGTGCATTCTTTATTTAGATTAATTTTAAAGAAGCAAAAATAAGTTAAAAAGTTAAGTTAGAAAACTTCCGTGTGTAAAAACGTCTATTTATAAGACTTTTTTAAGATTTTAATATCTTCCAGAAGCTTTTTGATGTCTTCATCCTTAGTTCCATCATAAAAACCACGAATACGTCGTTCTTTATCAATTAGCATAAAATTTTCGGTATGTACCATTCCGTAATCATTATCTCCTTGCGATTTTACAGCTAAGTAGGACTTGCGTGCTAAATCGTAAATCTGTTTTTTATCACCAGTAACTAAATTCCATTTTTCATCATTTACACCTTTTTCAATAGCATAGCGTTTTAGTTGCGCTACGGTATCAATTTCAGGAGTTACTGAATGAGAAAGTAACATAATATCTCTATCATTCATGATCTCTTTTTGGATGTCAGCCATATTTTTTGTCATGATAGGACAAATAGTTGCACAAGTTGTAAAGAAAAAATCAGCAACATAAATTTTCCCCTTATATGCCTCTTGAGTGATAGTTTCACCATTCTGATTGGTCAAAGAAAAATCATTTATTTTATGATATTTACTCACATGTTGTATGGAATTGTCAACTAATTCGACATTTACATTAGCAGGTTGATATATAGGAAGCGTTTCCTTTCGTTTAAGTGTAAAGTAGAAGGCTGATACGATAATTGCTGATAAACAGAGCATTACAATCGCAAAAAGTCTGTATTTGCTGAAAAATGATAACATAAAAGTTCGTTTAACGGATAAATTTACAGTTCGTCGATTAGTTTTGGGGTATTCATCGAAAAAACCCTCTGCAAATTTACGATTTTTATTTTTGACTAGGAAAAATTCCTATATTGTCTGTCCCAAATCTAACTTACTACATATGAAGAATACCATTTTAGCCATTGGTTTCTTATGTGCTTTTATCGCCAATGCGCAATCAGGTAAAGAACTGATTGACGTGGTAAAAGGAGAACATAATAAGGCAGCTCAGTTGCAACAGTTTGAAGCAAACGAAAATACAGCTTCATACGATTTATTATATCACAAGCTTCAATTCGAAGTAGATCCAGCAAAACATTATATTAAAGGTGAAGTAACTACGGAATTCCGTACATTAGAAAACACAGATAAGATCGTTTTTGATTTGTCTGACAATCTAGAAGTAGCTTCTGTAACTTCAGCCGAAGAAACGTTAGATTTTACACACGAAAATAATGAATTAACGATCACTTTTTCAAAAGGACTTTGCGAAGACGCAACTGAGAAAGTAACAATTATATACGAAGGAACTCCAAATAGAAACGCTCGTGGAGAAGGATTCGTAACAACTACACACAATAATATACCATCTTTATATACACTTTCTGAACCTTATGGATCAAGAGACTGGTGGCCATGTAAGCAAGATTTAAACGATAAGATTGATCAAATAGATGTTGTTATTACAGCACCAAGAGCATACAAAGCCGTTTCTAATGGAATGATTATTTCTGAAGAAACAAATGGCGATTTAGTAACAACACATTGGCAACACAATTACCCAATTCCTTCTTACTTAATTGGAATGGCGGTAACAAACTACGAAGTGTTTTCACAAACGATTGAAAACCATGGAGAAAGTTTTGATATTGTAAATTATGTATATCCAGAATCAAGAGAAAAAGCAGAAGAATACACGAAAGTAACAGTTGATATCATGAATTTATTTCAAGATTTATTTGGAGACTATCCTTTTAAAGATGAAAAATATGGTCATGCAGAGTTTGCTTATGGTGGCGGAATGGAGCATTCTACAATTTCTTTTATGGGGAATTTCAGTAGATCATTAATTGCACATGAATTAGCACACCAATGGTTTGGGAATAAAGTAACTTGCGATTCCTGGAGTGACATTTGGCTAAATGAAGGATTCGCAACCTATTTATCTGGTTTAGTTGAAAATCATTTAGACGGAGAAGAAGATTTTATCAACTGGAAACGTGGAAAAGTTGCTGATATTACAACATCAAGAAACGGTTCAGTATATGTAAAAGAAGAAAAGCTAGATAATGTTGGACGTATTTTTAGTTCACGTCTAACCTATAATAAAGGCGCTATGGTAATTCATATGTTACGTAATAAGCTAGGTGATGCTGAATTTTTTCAAGGAATAAGAAATTATTTAAATGATGAAGAATTGGCATATGGGTATGCAAGTACAGATCAATTGAAAGCGCATTTAGAAAAAACGAGTGGAGAAGATTTAACAGAATTCTTCAACGATTGGATTTATGGAGAAGGATATCCTTCATATGATGTAGCTTGGTATCAGTCTGAAAATAACGGATTAAACATCAAAGTAAATCAAGAGCAATCAAACAGAAAAGTAGATTATTTTGAAATGAATGTACCTTTCTTAGTTATTGGAACACAAGGAGAAGAAAAAATAATCACTTTAGACAATACATTTAATGGTCAGGAATTTACATTAACTGTAGGTTTTGAAATTGCTGATGTAATTTTTGATCCTAAATTTGATTTAATCTCAAGAAATAATACAATTGGAATTGATATTGAGGCAGTTGCTGATTTAGAAATTAAGCCTGCTATCGAAGATACTACACAAAAAACTACAGCAGTTTCATTTGAAAAATAAGCCACTATTATTAACTATTTCCATTTAAATATTTTAAAAAATACACATAGGTAGGTTTGTCCCTTTTTTAAGTTGTCATAAAAGCTTACTTTTGTGCGTTCTATAAACATTTTTATACCTAAATGGGAGTATTTATTCAGATTACATCGTTCATCTTAATCATTTCAATTTTAGTGATTCTTCACGAATTGGGGCACTTTATACCAGCGAAACTTTTTAAAACAAAAGTGGAGAAGTTTTACTTATTCTTCGATCCTTGGTTTTCATTAGTAAAGAAAAAAATCGGAGATACAGAATATGGTATTGGATGGCTTCCACTTGGAGGATATGTTAAAATTGCTGGAATGATTGATGAAAGCATGGATAAAGAACAAATGGAAAAACCACCAGAGCCTTGGGAATTCCGTTCAAAACCAGCTTGGCAACGATTAATCATCATGTTAGGTGGTGTTATTGTTAACTTCTTGCTAGCTTGGTTCATTTACATTGCATTATTTACATATTACGGAGAAAATTATATTCCAGTAAACAAAATAGAACACGGACTATATTTTGATAGTGTTAGTGAAAAAATTGGGTTAAAAACAGGAGATAACATCATTGCAATTGATGGAAAACCTGTAGAGAAACTAGACAAATACCTAAACATGGACTTGTTACTTGGTGATGATGTAACAGTAATGAGAGGTGGAAAAGAAGTAACGGTACCTTTAAGTGATGAAGGTAAAAAAGCTGCTTTAGAACGTAGAGGTAGGCAAATAGTTGTTCCAAGATATAATTCATTAACTATTGGTGAAGTAAAAGATAGTACGTATGCCAAAGAAGCTGGAATATTAGCAGGAGACGAAATTATAACTGCAAATAACGTTCAACTAGAATTTTGGGATGAGTTTACTGAAGAAATACAAAAAAGCGCAGGAAACACCATTGTTTTAAAAGTTAAAAGACAAAATCAAGTTATAGATATTACGGCAAAAGTTTCAGATAGTTTAGGCTTAGGTGTAATACCAGACCTTGCATTAGCACAACAAAAACTAGCCATTACTAAAGAATATGGATTCTTTGCAGCAGTGCCAAGAGGTTTTGAAGAAACAATAAATGTATTAGTGCGTCAGGTAAAACAATTCAAACTAATATTCAATCCTGTAATTCAAGGATACAAACAAGTAAAAGGACCAATTGGAATTGTAGAAATTATGCCAACAACTTGGAATTGGCAATTCTTTTGGGGCTTTATGGCAATGTTTTCAGTTTGGCTAGCATTTCTAAACATTCTTCCAATTCCAGCATTAGATGGAGGGCATGTAATGTTTTTATTATATGAAATAATTGTAGGGAAAGCACCATCTCAAAAAGTAATGGAAATAGGTCAAATCATAGGTTTTGTGATCATTATGAGCTTAATGGTTGTCATATTTGGAAACGATATTTGGAACCTAATTAAGTAAACTTAATACGGAGAATAAATTTTTTTTAAAAAAATAAATAAAATATTTGTTCGAAATAAAAAATAGCATATATTTGCAACCGCAAAAAGCAATAACACTCCTCCTTAGCTCAGTTGGTTAGAGCATCTGACTGTTAATCAGAGGGTCCAAAGTTCGAGTCTTTGAGGAGGAGCAAAGCTTTTAAAAGCCATCAGAAATGATGGCTTTTTTTATGCGTTTACATCTCTAAACTGATAACTTTCTAAGTGTTTTGTTCGTTTAAATAATCTAATAAACTTAACTTTTCTACTAGTCTTGTAGCACATCATTTTGATATCGTAAGATTTTGATGCTTACAACAACCCATTGTTCCAAATTTACAATCTCAAAACTATAATTATTTTGGTATAGTGCTTCCAAACGACTTATAATATTATGAAGTCCACTTCCTTTGCTTGCTAGTTCATCCAATGTGCTAGTTATTGGTGTACCATTATTTTTAATTTCAAAAAGTAACTGTTCATCTTTCTCAATAATAGAAATCTCAATTTGTAATGCATTCGTATTTCCGGTAAATCCATGTTTTATGGCATTTTCTACAATAGGCTGCATCATCATAAGTGGAACAGGTGTATCTTCAATGTTTGGAGCTATATGTGTCGTAATAGTCAAATGATCATAATAACGGATTAAAATGATGTCTATATACTTCTGTAAGATGTATAATTCTTGCGCTAAGGAGTTAAAATGATCTTCTCTAAGGATTATGACTTCTCTTAAAAGATCGCTTAAATCGTTGAGTGTATTTTGCGCTTGCTTTGTGTTGGTTTCTATCAATGAAGAAATACTATGTAGCGTATTAAATAAAAAATGTGGTTGTAACTGCGATTTTAATACGCTCATTCGGGTTTGTGTCAACTGTTCGGCTAATAAAGCTCTTTGCAATTCGGCTGTTTTTAATCTGCTACTATAATAATAGGTGTAAATAATTCCCGTCATTCCAAGATATAACAAGAAAGTCCTTGATAAATAAGCAATCGTCATATTAAAAGAAGTATAATAAAGGAATGCAGAATAATCTATTTTTCCTAGAACTAATAAGATGCTCGAATGTATAAACGAATATACCCAGCCAAAACACAGTGATACAATTAAATGAAACAAAATAATATAGATAGAACGAATGTTTTTTAGAAAAAATGCTCTCGTAATCATTGATACAATTGACATAAATAGGCAAATGATAACCCAATCTACTAGGAAGTGTTTTATAAAATTATCTAACAAATCATAGGTTTCTTCTTTTTGGATTTTAAAATATGATATTTGAAAAAAGACAACTATAACAGTTATTAGACAAAATAAAGCAAGGATCTTGATCAACTTTACATCTAGATACTTTTTTATCAAGTTTGTATTTGATTTATGAGTACCCATCTTATATTCCTATTTTATTTAGAAATTCCTTTTTATACGTTTTACTAATCCGGAATATGTGATGATCCTTCATACGTACATCCAATTCTCCAAAATTTGAATGGATCAATTCACTTATATACGCAATATTTAAGATAGTAGATCGATGTATTCGTGCAAATGTATTTGGATTTAACTTCTGAATTAGTTTCGTAAGCGACATTCTCAATACATATTTTTTATGTTTTGTATGAATTTCTGCATAATAGCTAGACGCCGTAATGTACATGATATCAGTGATGGTTACGAAATGAACTTTATTTCCAGTTCGAATGGGCAAATTGTGATAAAACTCTTTTTTTACATATTGATTAGGAGTTTTAATCATTGTTAATAATTGATCTAAGCGTTGGTTAAACGCTCTATGACTTTCCTGAGCATGTGTTTCTATGACATGATCTACGGTTTTATAAAATCGTTCGTCTTTAAAAGGTTTTAACAAATAGTCAAAAGCTAAATAATCGAATGCTTTTAGCGCAAATTCATCATAAGCTGTAACAAAAACAATCAATGTTTTTTTAGGAATTGTTAGCTTTTCCAGTACTTCAAACCCTGTCATATCTTTCATTTGAATGTCTAAAAAAATCAAATCGGGTGTATGTTCTTTAATTTTAGAGACAGCTTCGTTGCCTGTTCTACATTCATCTAGTATTTGAATCTGTGTACGATCTGTTAACAGATTTCTAATTCGTAGGCGCGCTAACGGTTCATCATCTATAATTAGTGTAGTGATTTCCATAAAGAGTAGTTGTTTGCAAGAAAATACACAATTATTTTTTTTTCACATAAATTCAAATCAACATTAACATCAAAAAAAGGCGTTTCATGGTGTTTATATAATGCTTTTACATCAAATAACAACCGTTTCACTTCATCAAATAGTGTGCTATTCACTAATTATTTTCGAACCTTATGTTGAGGTTTTTAGCAGATATGCGTAAGAATAATATTAAATCATGGAACATATATTTTAAATCCTTTTCAATCAACTTTACTTCTTGTTAACATGTTGATATTTAGGTGATTTGTACATTAGATTCTATTAAGATTGCAATCGGAGTTGGAAATCCTGTCCAACTTAAAATGTTCAGGAATAATTAACTATAAACTTTATACTATGAAAAAAAGTAATAAAAAGAAATTATTGACAATACGTAAATCGAGTATTGCTCAATTAAACAAAAATGAAACTCAAACGTTACATGGTGGATCTAGTCTTACAGTAGCAATTACCATAACATTATTTGAGGACTGTACGAGTATTTTATGTACGATACCTCCTGCAGTATAGATTATTCTTTTACAGATTGCTTCCAATATATTTTTGGAATCAATTAAGATCGGAATTCCTGACCGATTTAGAGTATTCAGGAGTAATTATTTTTAAATTTTTATACGATGAAAAAACAAATTATAAAAAAATCGCTACAAATTAAAAAAGCGAACATTGCTAAATTAAACGAACGAGACACTGCAAGTTTAAAAGGTGGAATCACAACGCATGGTACGCCTACAACGTTAGGTTCAATGATCATGATTTGTCCGCCAACATTTGATCCAATAGGTTGTACTACTGTAGTTTAGTTTGCCTAAAACGGTTTCTGTATATTAACTTCCTCCGATAGTTTTGGAGGAGGTTTTTTTATTTCTGATAATCTGGGCAACCGTAACATCTTTTTGCTTCTGAATCAAATTGATATGTTAATGAAAGTTCATACACACCACCAGTTCGTCCAATTCTAGAAGTATTAAAATCATAGGAAATTCCAAATCGGAAATTTGTATACTGTAAGCCTGTAAATGCATTAATAGAAGTTAATAAATGACTATTTCCACTATTTTTAGAAGGATTTGTTACCAAGGTTGATCCTAAAAAGAAGCGTCCTACCGAGAGCGAAGTTCCTAAATCAAATCGGTTAAAACGACCTTGATGCATATAATTTCCTGTAACCATCAAGCGTGTTTCAAATGGTAAGAAACGAATATCAATAAAATCGGTTACTAAAAATTCATATCCTGCACTTATAGAGAAAAATGTTTCTAGTGGTACATTTCCATCTACTGTTAAGGAGATATTTGGTCTGTTTAAATGTTTTGCCGAAACGCCAATCCAAGCTTGTTCTGTGTTAAACAATAACCCAGCAGAAATATCCCAAAAACCAATTCTTCCATCATCTAAGGATAACAAATCTATAGAAGTAGCATTAATCACATTCGTTTGTATATTGATCTGATCTTCTAATAACAATCCTTGAAAACCTAGGTTTTTCCAACCGCGACCAAATTCTATTCCAGGCCTAAAATACCAATCGTCGCTTAGTTGAACTTGGTAGGCATAATTTACATTAAACTGAGAAAAGACATAGCCACTTTGACTTTCGCGCTGATTTAAAAAACTAATTCCTGCACCACTATTTGCTTCCGGAAACCATGTGCTTGCAAACGCATAGTTGGTATCAATTCGTAAACCTAATGCGGGCCATTGTGTTCTGTGAACAATTCCTATGTGTGTAGTTTCTAGAAACCCTGCGAAACCAGGATTGATAGTTTGCGGCACTAAAAAGTATTGAGAAAATATAGGATCTTGTGCTTCCATTCTAGGAATGAAGCATAGACCAATAATAAAGAGGCATATTTTTAATTTCATTTTGCAATTATAGTATTAACGTAAGTGGTCCATTTTCGCGAACGATAGATCCAAAAAATGTTTTAGCAGTAAATGTGTAATAGTAATTTCCGTTTTCGACAAGTTCGCCTTTAATTTTTCCGTCCCAACCTTGGATATCATCTCCTGTTTCAGAATAAATTAAACTTCCCCATGTGTCATAAATATCTAACTGCATATTGTCTAAGCCGATAAAAACAGGTCGGAAAAAATCGTTTAAACCATCATCATTTGGTGTAAATGCTGTTGGCATAATGAGTTTGTATCCTTTTTCAATTAATAGAGTAATGACTCTTTCGTAAACGCAATCTCCCGGAAAAGTTACTGTTTGAATTACAGTATAGCTTCCTGGGGATGCATAGGTGTGTAAAGGATTTTCTTCATTGGAAAAGTTTCCATCACCAAAATTCCAAGAAACATTTGTAAAATCGCCTGTTGTCGTATTGGTAAATTGTATTGGATCGAGTTGTGAATAAATTCCATATGTATCAAACCCAATAGAGGATAATTCAAAATCAGGATTGCTCAATACAGGAACATCAACTTCAAAGGTATAATTGCTTACACAACCAAGCGCATCCGTAGCTTCTAAAATGACCAAACCATTTTGCGAAGTTGTCATCATTTCATTATTGGCTCCGGTAACTATTCCGCTTGACCAATTTAAATCATACGGAGGAACACCGCCAGAAACTTGTGCTGTAAATACTTGATTTACGGTAAATGCGTTACAATTGGCATTAGTTTCCGTTTCAACGGCAATCTCTATTGGAGATGGACGTACAACGGTATATGTTGCATTTATATCACAACCATTGGCATCGACAACAGTTACGACATAATCACCTGGTGGAATATTGTCTAAATCTTCTGTGTTGGCACCATTAGACCAATTGACTGTGAAAGGTTGTGTTCCTCCAGTGATTAGTAGATTAATGGCTCCAGAATTTGGATCATCACAATCCAATGCGTTGGTAATATTTGCTGCAAGTGAAAGTTCTGCAGGTTCAAGAATGATAAACGTTTCCGTGATGGTACATGGGACGGCGTCTACAATATTGATAGTGTAAGTTCCAGGCCCAAGATTATTTCGTTCTACACCTGCATTTGGATCATCCGCCCAAGCGAAATCAATAGGGTCTTGCCCACCTTGAAAATTTAGCATGATGCTACCGTCATTTGCACCAAAACAAGAAATCTGCGTTACCACAGGTTCAATTGTAAATATTGGTGGTGCTGGAA
This sequence comes from uncultured Kordia sp., assembly GCF_947496985.1. Taxonomy (GTDB): domain Bacteria; phylum Bacteroidota; class Bacteroidia; order Flavobacteriales; family Flavobacteriaceae; genus Kordia. The sequence continues at coordinate 106,045 of NZ_CANMEZ010000007.1, read as the reverse complement.
TTGTTACGGTTACAAATGCTGTACAGTTGTTGGAATCTGTTACAGTAATTGTATAATCGCCAGCAGATAAATTTGTCTGACTCATTCCTTCACCGAAATTACTCCATTCAATTGTATACGATCCTGAACCGCCAGTGATATTTGTAATCGTTATAGAACCATCGTTATCTCCAAAACATAAAATTTCAGTAAACGTAGTAGAAATTTCAATTTCATCTGGCTGCGTTAAGATAACATTTAAGTTGTCTTCACAACCATTAGCATCCGTTACTATTAGATTATATGTTCCGCCTTCAAGTGTTGTTAGGTTTTGTAAAGTGCTAGTAAAACCATTTGGACCTGTCCAAGCATAGGTGTATTCAAAAACACCTGGAGTCGTTTCTGTTGGTGTTCCCCCAGTTACATTTATTTCGATTGCTCCAGAATTGTCTCCAAAACATGCTAAATTCATTTGATTTGCCAATGAAACAGCTAATTCATCTGGTTCTGTAATGGTAAACGATTGTACAATTGGACCACAATTATTTGCATCTGAAATAGTCAGTTCATAAGTTGCCGCAGTTAAGTCTGAAATATCTTCGTCTGTAGAAAAAGGCGCACCATTTCGTGTCCAACTATAGGTGTAATTTTGAGTTCCGCCTGAAACTGTAACAGCAATTTCACCATCAGCTGAACCAAAACAAGTTACCGAAGTTTCTGTATCGATGGTTAAAATGAGTTCTGATGGTTCTGTAATGGTATATGTTTCAGAAAAAGGACAACCACCTTCATCTTGAACCGTTAAGATATAATTCCCAGGTTCAAGGTTAGAAATTGAAGCGTCATTTGAGGTGAACCCATTAGGTCCTGTCCAAGAAATAATATAGGGTGTTCCTGTTGCAAATGGAATTCCGCCCGTAATATTTGTAGTAATCTCACCATCATTATCTCCAAAACACTCAATATTGGTAATCATTATATTAGGTGTAATAGCAGGATTTATTGTGACTTCTACTGTAAAAGTGTTTCCTGCACAAACTCCTGCTGTTGGTGTTACTGTATAGGTTACAATTGCGGGTGAAGTTGTTGTATTTGTCAATACTTGACTAATATCTGTTTGTGGATTCGTTTCTGCGGTTGCACCTGTAATACTTCCTACAGGTGAAATAGATGGAGCTGTCCATGTATACATAGTATTCATAGGAACAATATCACCGTTAGAAGTATCAGGTGCAATTGTAAAGCTATTTCCGCTACAAATTGTTATAGTAGAGTTGCTTATTACTGGTGTTTCATTTACAATTATTTCTGCTGTATCCGAAACGATTTCAGAGCATCCTCCAGAAGAAAATGTAATTATACAGTAATAATAAGTAGTTCCTTCTGCAGTGGTGTTTGGAGTGTACGAATCTGTTGTTTCGCCAGTAATTATAGTTCCTGTGATGGTGTCGTTAACGGTATTCGAATACCATTGATATGTTGGTGTGCCAACACCATTTACGAAACTCACATTCAGTGTGTTTACGGTGTCAGCTGTACATAATTCCTGTGATTGTGGTTGTGTGTCAATAAGTGGTCCAAGGTTTATAATAACTTCAGAAGGGTTACTTATAGCATTACAACTTACGCTTGCAGCTTGTGAAATTTCACAGTAATAATACACGGAGCCAACAGTATCGGTTGGTGGTGTAAATGTTGCATTGGTTTCTCCTGCAATTGGAGTTCCTCCTGTAGTACTATTTGTTGTGTTACTAAACCATTGATACGAAAATGGTCCCAAACCTCCAGAAACTTGTACTTCTAATACTTGTGAAGGACTATTTTGACATAATGTTTGAGATGCAATTGGTTGTGCATCTACCATTGGAGAAGCCACAATGATGATTTCTGCAACATCACTAACGATGTTATTACAGCCGCTTCCAGTAAAAGATAATTCTACATAATAATAGAAACTTCCTGTTGAGGTAAATATTGGAGGTGTAAAATCTGCGTTAGTTTCGCCTGTAATTGCAGTTCCACCTGTGTTACTATTCATAGAATTGCTAAACCATTGATATGAAACTGTTCCTGTTCCGTCAGTGAATTGTACCGCTAAAGGGTTTTCTATTGTACTTCCCACACATAAACTCTGTGTCATGGTTGGTTGATCTGAGATTGTAGGATTTGGCGTCACCGTTACTGAAGCAGTTTGTGAACTTATTAATGCGCAACCACCAGAAACAAACGTAATTTCACAATAGTAATATAGAGTGCCGATTGTATCTGTTGGTGGGTCAAAATTAGGATTCGTAGCACCTGCAATTGCAGTTCCACTAGTGTTGCTATCTGTCGTATTACTATACCATTGATATTGTGGTGTGTCTGATGTGCTTCCTAGAGAAATACTCAAAGTATTAGGTGTTCCATCTTGGCAAATTGTACTTGGTTGTGGTTGCATGGTAACTTCTGGAGCAGCATTTAATGTAATTGCTATAGTAAAAGGTGTTCCGTTACAGTTTCCTGAAGTTGGTATTACAGTATATGTTACTGTTGCTGTAGCATCAGTTGTGTTTATTAAAGATTGTGTTATATCTGATTGTGGAGTGGTTGCTGTAGTTATTCCAGTAACGCTTCCTGCAGGAGAAACTATAGGAGTTGTCCATGTGTAAGTTGTGTTAGTTGGAACAATGTCTCCATTAGAAGTATCTGGAACAATGGTAAAGCTATTTCCACTACAGAGTGTTTCTGTAAAATTGCTAATGTTAGGCGTTTCGTTCACAATAATTTCAGCGGTATCAGAAGTAATTTCTGAACAACCACCAGAAGCAAACGTAAGGGTGCAATAATAATAACTGGTTCCAATAGAAGAAACCATTGGAGTATAGGTGTTAGTTGTTGCTCCAGCAATCATAGTTCCTGTTGTTGTATCATCAACTGTATTGCTATACCATTGAAAAATTGGCGTTCCAACTCCATTATTATAGCTGATTATTAAATCAGTAACAGTTTCGCCTAAACATAATTCTTGTGATTGTGGTTGCGAATCAATTGTAGCAGCTGCATTTACAATTACTTCAGAAGGATTACTCACTATCATACAACTCACATTTGGTGGCTGAGAAATTTCACAATAATAGTATAAAGTGCCAACCGTATCTGTTGGTGGTGTGAACGTAGTATTTGTTTCGCCAGTAATTGCCGTTCCGCCAGCATTGTTATTTGTAGTATTGCTATACCATTGATACGAAAATGTCCCCAAACCTCCAGAAGCTTGTATTTCTAATGTTTCTGGAGTTGTGTTTTGACAAAGCGATTGTGTGGCAATCGGTTGTAAGTCAATTACAGGTAACTCTGAAACAATAATTTCAGCAACATCGCTTACAATATCATTACAACCACTTCCGGCAAAAGATAATTCTACATAATAATAAAAATTCCCAGCTGTTGTGAAAATTGCAGGTGTAAAGCTAGCATTTGTAGCACCTACAATTGCAGTTCCACCTGTGTTGCTATTCGTAGTATTGCTAAACCACTGATAAGAAACGGTTCCAGTTCCGTCTGTGAAAGCAACGGACAACGAATTTTCTATTGTGCTTCCAACACATAAACTTTGCGTAGGTGTTGGTTGTGTTGTAATGCTTGCATTTGGAGTGACTTCAACTTCTGCTACTTGCGAATTTAAAGACGAGCATCCGTCAGCAATAAATGTAATTTCACAATAGTAATATACTGTTCCAACAGTATCTGTTGGAGGATCAAAATTTGGATTTGTAGCTCCTGCAACTGGAGTTCCTCCTGTAGTACTATTTGTTGTATTACTAAACCATTGATATTGCGGTGAAGCTCCAGAAGTAGCTACGCTTAGCGTGTTTGCTGCTCCATTTTGACACACCATACTAGATTGTGGTTGCGTGGTAATTTCTGGTGCAGGATTTACGTTGATTACAAAATCAACAGGATCTCCATCACAATTTCCAACTGAAGGAGTTACTGTATAGGTTACAGTTCCTGCTGTGCCGTCGATTGTTGACATAGGTTGTGCAGGAATATTATCTGTAGGTCCAGAAGATAAGTAACCCGCAATATTTGACGTTGCTACCGCTGTCCATGTATAAGTAGTTCCTGTTACAGAAGAGGTGAAGTTAATAGGTGTCGTTAAGTTTCCTGAACAGCTTTCTTGTGTTAAATCGGTATTTGTAATAACCGGAACATCGCCAATTGTAAATGTTTCAGTCACAAGTTCTGAAGTACCACAATCATTAGTTACCTGGAGTGTAAAAGTATAGGTTCCAGGCATTCCATATTCAATAGTTCCTGGTGATTGCATGCTTGAATTTGCTGGTGTTGCTCCTGGAAACTGCCAATCGTACGAAACAGTTCCTGGGTTATCGGTACATGTGTTTATAATAGCTAATGGTGAAATTGAAGTTGTATTACAAATAATTCCAATAGGATCAATAGCGGCTGTTGGAGGTTGTTTTACAATTACTTCTTGTGTCGTTTGTTCAGTACCACACGTATTTGTGCCAGCTAATTGAATTGTATACGTTCCGGGTGTTACAAAATTGAGCGATGGTTCTGCTGAAGTTGCAGATGTTCCATTGGTAAAACTCCAATCGGCAGGTGTAGTACCACAAAAATCAGAAGTATAGGTTACTTGCCATTGATATGTTGGTGGATCACAACTTGTAGATTCATCAGTTATATTTGTGGTTATAACTGCTAAAGGCGTACATCCGTTGTTTGCACTTAAATTGAATTGTGGATTTATGGGTGCTTCCACACATATAGTTTGAGATATGGTGTCAATACCACACGCATTTCCTGCAGTTTGTGTAATTGTGTATGTTCCAGCTGCAGTAAAGTTAACACATAAAGTGTTAGATCCAGCTGCCCAAAGCGAAGTGTTTGTAGAATTAAAATCATCTCCTAATGAAGAACCATTAATTAATGTAAATGTATTTGGGGTAATATCCCAGACAATATTTGGACTTGTAGAGCAACTTCCGTCACCACCATTAATTTCATTTCCTGTAGATGTATTGTCAAAACAAACTTCAGTATTTATACAAATAGGGTCGTTAGGACTTGTAAAATCGGCTTCTGGCTCTGTTGCTACATAAATCGGTACAAGTTGTACTTCGGTACTTCTACATAAATTTTCTGCAACCATTGTTGCAGAAAATGAATTTGAAAAACCATTACTGTCTACTCCACATGAGGAAGTTGTGAATGTATGTATAATATTTTCTGGCGGTGGATGACTAAATACTTCATCTGGCGAACCATCATTAAATGAAATAGTATACGTTGTTTCTGGTGGATTATTTTCTGTTCCGTCAATTGGAATAGTCAAGAAAGATCCGCTACATATAACTCCGTCATTTCCAGCACTTCCAAATAGTACTGCAGGATTTGAACCTATAAATACAATATATTCTTGTACAGTAGTGCAGCCATTGTCTCCAATTATGGTGTAAATCATATTATAAGTTCCTGGACTGTAATCATGATTAAGTAATCCCCAATCACTACCTGTAAAATCTGGTGTACCATCTCCCCATACTATTGTATAGCTTTGATTTATCGTATTTCTTGTTGATGAATTATTAGAAAAAGAAAGTGTAGGCCCAGAACTATCACATGAACTAAAAACAGGAATTCCATTAGAAAATCCTCCACTTCCAGGACCGTTTATGTCTGGATCAGGCCCTAAAGTAATATCAATAGTAACTGCTTGTCCAGTTATTGGAGTTGGCATCGTTGAGCTACTATCTTCAACAGCTGTCAATGTAAATGTAAAAGTTCCGTCGTTTCCTGTAGGAACTTCTAAAGTAGCTATATCTCCTGTAGAAGTGATGAGTTGTGGCATTCCTGTGCCTATAGTATACGTAAACGTATACGGTGCTGTTCCGCCAGAACCTGTAAAGGTAATAGTTGGCGAATCATTATACTGACAAACAGTGATTTCATCTACATTAATTGTTGCATCGGGCATTATTACAACACTTATATTCTCTGAACCTGATAATGAGGCATTTGTTAGTTGTATAGAAAAGAAAACTAAACATAATGCGAACAAGTATTTTTTGACCATAGAAAAACTATCTATTGTTTGACAATGTGTTTTTATAAAACATAAAAACGTTAAATTTTTAACATATTAAAAGTACTGAATATCTTTTTGCTAACGTAAGAAATAGGTTAAAAAAACATTAAGTACGATTCCAAAAAACAAAATAAAACATAAGAATTTACATTGCCTTATGGGTTTCCGTACTATTTAGACTGTTTATGATTTATTAACATTGATATTTAGTAAACTTTACTTAGCGAAGTTATAAGTAGTTTTTGCTTGAAACAATAGCCATAAATGATGATATTTTAGTAATGATTTTTTAGGAAGAAACAATTCAATTACCATTTACGACAATTCAGCAGAAAATTATCCTATTAGTTAGGAAAACAATGCACTTTTGAACCAATCAATTAAACTAACGAACTTTATAAATCAATATCTATGACACCATCAGAAGTTTTTTCATTAGTCAGTAAGCTTGCTATTTTTATGTGGGCTTTATTAATATTCTTACCAAAATGGAAAGTAACTCGATTCTTTATCGATTATAAAATTATTCCAATCATTTTATCACTTATTTATGTGGTTTATATCATTCAAGCAATGCAAATAGGTGGTTTTATGGACTTTGGAAGCCTTACATCTGTCATGGCATTGTTTACAGAAAAGAACGCAGTATTGGCAGGTTGGGTGCATTATCTCGCTTTTGATTTATTGATAGGAATGTGGATTCTGAATCAAAATGAAACTTTAAAAATTCATCATTTACTAATCATTCCATGTTTGTTTGGTAGTTTTATGTTTGGACCTATAGGTTTCTTACTTTTTATAATTATGAAAGCTATTAAACTTAAAAAAGCCTAACTATGAATTTCTTAAAAAATAGTATTCGTACCGTAAAAAATGCAAGCCCAATATTATTCACCATTGTAATGTTACATGTCGTTGGAGGAATTATATGTATTGGCGGATTATTGATAGATGATAGAACATTAGCGGGTGTAAATGTTTGGGTGAAACCTTTAAAATTCTGTATTTCTGGAGCTATATATATATTTACAGTAGGTTTTTTAATGACGAAATATCCGTATTCAACACGAAAGAAAAACATTTTAAACAATATTATTTCATGGACACTTCTGCTTGAGATTGGAATTATTTTCTATCAGGCTTCACGTGGCGTACAATCACATTATAATCAAGATTCATTATTTGACGGATTGCTATTTGCTGCAATGGGAATTTTAATCGCAATCAATGTATTGTTAATGGTTTTATTTGCTTTTGACGCTGCTCGATTAAAAATGAAAGTCGCAAAACCTGTTCAAGTAGCAATATTTATAGGTTGGGTTGTTGTCATTGTTGGAAGTTGGGTTGGCGGACAAATGATTAGTCAAATGGCACACAATGTTGGCGTAGCTGATGGAGGAGACGGATTGCCGTTGGTAAATTGGAGTACTGTTGCTGGAGATTTACGTGTTGCACATTTCTTTGGATTGCACGGTATTCAAATTATTCCGTTATTCGCATTAATCCTTTCCAGAAAATGGAAAACAACGACTAAAAATCAAGTAATTACAACCATCATTTTTGGACTATTGTATGCTGCTTGGATTACACATATGTTCTATCAAGCAAAACAAGGATTACCCCTTTACTAAAACTATAACTAAAGATCATGTTACTAAACAAAGAAAAACGTTTAAAATATATAGGATTCAATGATGTATGGTTTGTCATTATCGGGATCATTGTACTCAGTTTTGTAACGGATTATATGTTTACCAATTCGTTTATGCGCTACCCTTTTGGAGAAGCAATTATCAATTGGAGTGTTTCTTTGTTTTTCTCTATTTGTAATTGGTTTGTAATGCGTTTTAATTTTATTTGGTTGCGAAAAAAGTATCAAGCAATTGAATATGTTGGAAAACGCGCCTTATTACTTTTTCTTTCTATTGTTATCACAGTAACGTCAATAGATGCTATAGGAGGTACTTTTTTAGGATATATATTTGATCAGAATTATTACTTTTCAGAAAGATATCGCGTGTTGTTACCGATTGTAATTATCAGTGTCATGGTAATGGCAATTTATGAAGCAATTTATTTTTACTTACAATTAAAAACATCTATTCGAGAAGAAGAACAAGCTAAAAGAGTTGTTGTGTTGGCACAATTAGACGCATTGCGCAATCAGGCGCAACCGCATTTTTTCTTTAATAGCTTAAATACATTGCGCGATATTATTGATCAAAATACAAAAGAAGATGCAAAAAAGTTTGTAGATAAGTTATCAGATGTGTACCGATTTATCTTAGATTCTGATGATGCAAATATAATTCCCTTACGGGATGAACTAAAGTTTGCACGTGCCTATATTCACATTCAAACAGAACGTTTTGGTGATAATTTAAAGTTGAATTGGAGTATTCCAGAAATCGTTTTAGATCGTATGATTGTTCCTATGAGTTTGCAGTTATTACTTGAAAACGCAATCAAACACAATGTCATTTCTAGATCAAAACCGCTAACTATTCACGTAACAATACAAGATGATTTTATTGTTGTAAAAAACAAAATTCAAACAAAATCAACACAATTGCCATCTACAAAACTAGGATTAATCAATATTGAAAAACGACATGCGTTAATTTCAAATAGATTACCGAAAATTGAAAACGATGGTAATGAATTTACAGTTTCATTACCATTATTACTAGCATCTGACATAAAAACAAAATCATGAATGTACTCATTATAGAAGATGAATTTCGTGCAGCAAATCAGTTGCAAAACATGTTGACAAAATGCGCCTTTGTGTACAATTTGGTAGATGTTATTGACTCAGTTGAAGATGCAGTTGATTGGTTTCAAACGAACGAAATGCCCAATTTGATATTTATGGACATTCAACTAGCAGATGGTTTAAGCTTTGAAATTTTTCAAAAAGTTGAGGTCGAAGCGCCAATTATTTTTACCACAGCGTTTGATCAATATGCAATTCAGGCATTTAAAGTAAATAGTGTGGATTACTTATTAAAACCAATTCAGCAAGAAGATCTGCAAAAAGCATTGGGTAAATTCACAAAATCCAGCAATCCTTCAACGATAGATAATGCAGTTTTGAAACAATTATTAACTAGTATTCAAACACAAACAGAACTAAAAACCGCTAAAAAACGAACAGGTTTATTGGTTAAAGAAGGAACAGGTTTTGTGCAAATTAAAATTACTGATTTGTTATATGTATATTCGGAAGACAGCATTACGTTTGGTGTAGTTGCTGGGAAACGTTACATTATTGATGAAACCATAGATCAATTATTTAATTCCTTTGATTCGGATCAATTTTACAAAATCAATCGTGGACAAATTGTTGCCAAAAATGCAATTCAAAAAATAAATCCATACTTCAATCATCGCGTCAAATTATCTATTCTTCATGAGCGCGATCAGGAATTTATCGTTAGCAGACAAAAAACAAGCGATTTTAAAGCATGGCTGAATTGGTAATAGCAAGTTTAAGTCAACTCTTAAAAACAATTTAAAAGTAGTCAAAAGTATCATATCAATCATAACGATGATATTCACAAGCGCATTCACAGAAATCTAAAAATATATACATACTTTTACCAAAATTTACTCTGTGAAGGTTAGCAATATACAACGTAACATTTTTATGGGAATTCTATTCCTAATTACTTTTGTTGTAGTACTTCGAAAACCTGCAGTATATTTTCCAGATTCTACAGGGTATCTTAATATGATGATCAATCGCACACCTGGGTATTCCATTTTTCTAAAACTCATCAAATCAATTTTCGGAAGTAATTTTGATACTGCATTACTTTTTCTGCAAACAGCAATAGGTTGTTTTTCGGTATACTTTTTCATTCGGAAAACACAAAGTATTCAGCTATTAAATAATTTTTATAGTTGTTGTTTTTCAGTGGTATTACTGCTTCCATATCTTGTGGGTTTGTGTATAGGGAACAATGTGCTTTCAGAGGCAATTTCGTATGCTTTATACTTAATTGTAATTGGGCATTACATCGCTTTTTTCGTTTCAAAAAATAAAAAAGAGCTTCTTTGTGCATTACCAATTTTAGGAATATTACTCATTACACGTTATCAATTTATCTATTTAATTCCTGTTGCGTTTTTGATGATTTTCTGGGTTTACCTCAAAGAAAAACAATGGAAACAATATAGATTGTCAATTCTATTACTATTGTGTTTGCCTTTCATAACATCACTTGTAGATAGAACTTATCATAAGGTTGTTCATAATCATTTTGTGAGTACGCCGTGGAAAGGAATGAATATTATTACGGCTGCTTTTTATGTGTCTGATACAGAGGATGAAGCCATTTTTGATGATGTAAAAGAAAAGCAATTTTTCCAAAACACATATCAAGATTTAGCTCAAAAAAAATTAAACATTCATCACTTAGAAAGAAGAATTAATCGTGATAAAACGTCAGTATACATACAAGAATTTGCAAGTATTACGATGGGGCCAATTTTCAAAAACGGGAATGCTATTTTTGATCAATCGCTTTCTGAAGATGAAAAGTATATAGCGCTTGAAAAAATGACTTCTAATATGTATGCACCTTTAATTTTGGATAATTTTTCAGAATGGACTAAACTGTATATTGGAAATCTATTTCATGGTTTTAGGGGAACAACATTTGTATTTCTCTATTTGTGTGTACTACTTTCTAGTTTCATAGGTGTTTTAAAACACAACACAAAAACGTATAAAATACTACTCTTAATTTCTACATTATTAATCAGTAATCTTGTCATCGTATCCATTGGAATGCACACAATTATCCGATTTACATTTTATAATGATTGGGTTCTCTTCTTGACAGTTTTTATTTTATTAAATTCGCTTAACAAAAAAATGTATGAGTCCTGAATTATCGATAGTGATGCCATGTCTTAACGAGGCTGAGACATTAGGAATATGTATAAAAAAAGCACAATCTTTCTTTAAAAAACATCAAGTGAATGGAGAAGTTGTTGTGGCTGATAATGGTAGTACAGATGGTTCGCAAGCTATTGCTGAAAAGCTAAATGCTAGAGTTGTTTCTGTAGCTGAAAAAGGATACGGAAGTGCTTTGCGTGGAGGTATCAATGTAGCTTTAGGAAAGTATATTATTATGGGAGATGCAGATGATAGTTATGACTTTGCTGCGTTAACACCATTTCTAGAAAAACTAAGAGAAGGAAATGATTTGGTGATGGGGAATCGTTTTAAAGGTGGAATTAAAAAAGGTGCGATGCCTTTTCTACATAAATACTTAGGGAATCCTGTATTGTCATTTATTGGACGATTGTTTTTTAATATAAAAATTGGTGATTTTCATTGTGGCTTACGAGGTTTCTCAAAAGAAGCGTTTGCTAAAATGCACTTGAATACTACAGGAATGGAATTTGCTTCTGAAATGATTGTAAAATCAAAACTAAACAAACTTTCCATTGCAGAAGTTCCAACAATATTATATCCCGATGGACGTTCGCGTCCGCCACATTTAAATACCTGGCGTGATGGTTGGCGACACTTACGTTTCTTACTATTATACAGTCCACGTTGGTTATTTTTATATCCAGCATTTTTGATGATTATCATTGGAATGATAGTATCAACCATCTTAATTATACAACCAATTACATTCGCAGGAATCGTTTTTGATGTACATACATTATTATATACAGCAAGTGCTGTAGTGGTTGGATTTCAATTTTTAGCATTTTATGGATTAACCAAAATATTTGCGGTAGAAAATGGATTATTACCCAAAAGTGATCGGTATGATAATCTATTCAAATATTTCAATTTAGAAAAAGGACTTATTGCTGGATTTCTAATTTTTGCTTTAGGAATCTACTTAAGTGTTGATGGGTTATTAGCTTGGAAAGCTACAAGTTTTAGTGATTTAAAACCCGCAGAAACCTTACGGACAATAGTGCCAGCAGTTTTTACCGTAATGTTAGGGTTGCAAATAATATTATTTAGTTTCTTCTTTAGTATCTTGGGTTTGAAGCGAAACATTAAGTCAAAAGTATAATCTTTTTATGTAGTTTTTTAAAGGTGATTTAAAATGTATTTATGAAAGGACCATTCAATATTCACAAAAAAAATCAAAAGATTTATCTAACTACGGGAATATACAATATAAAAGTATTAGGTGGTTGGAGTGTAGAAATGAATGACTTTTCTTTGGTTTTTAAGAAAGAAGACAATGGAATGATTGTAGAATCGAAAAAAACGATGTGGAGAGTTCAGTCTTATGACTTTAAGAAAATAGCAAAAAGAATTATGGTGTTGGATATTCTATATTCTGGTGATTATATTATTGAATTCAAAAATTCTGAAAGCTTAAAAGTGAGAAGATCAAACTTAATTCTAACGAAATTATTTGAAAATGAAATTCCTAATGAAGCCTTGGAAATAACTATTGGATAATCAATATAAAACATTAAGTTTTAATCACACTCGTAAACTGATACTTTCCTTTAAAAATATACTTTACCAGCGGAAGATGATTGTACAAATACACAGGACATTGTTGTTTAATTTCCGTGAGTTGATGTTTTTTCACTAATTCTTGAAACCTTTTTTTAGTAAAATAACGCTTCGGAATAGAAACACCGTAGCCATAATTTCCAACAATATCAGCAAGTTGTAAAAGCGTTCTAGAGAAAAAACCATACTCAAAATGATCTTTAATCATTATAAAATTTGAAACGCGTTTGGCTTCTTTGATCAATTGATCTAAATTTTCATAATCATGGTGTAAAACGTCACTAAACAATATAATGTCAAAGCTCTTCTCGGTAAAAGGAAGTGTTCTTCCATCAAAAGCAACATAGTTTTTCCAGTTTCGTGTATTCGGGTAAATATCAACACCTGTCGTTTGTAAATTTTTATTTTGTTCAGCCAAAATCTTGGTGATTTTCATATCACCACAACCAATATCCAGTAATGTAATTGTCTCTTTTTGTATCGCTAATTCTTGAATTTTCTGAGTAAACAAACGACTCAAAATCGCAATCCGATTGCTGTGCGAAGCATTCTTATGGAATCGAATTAAGAGTTTGTCGAAGAAACTTTTTTTATCTTTTGCTAAAGGAGAACTCATATCATACACACATGAAAAAAATTTAGTTTCATGCAAAGGTGTAAAGATACTTAATATAAAATAGGGAGTTTAAAAATCAATAGCTAAAACGTTAATAGAATCGTTATACCTAAGTTTTGTTTAAATAAATTTAAAAAAATATCTTTTTAAGTTGTAAGGAAATGTAATTCTTTACGTCAAATTTCATCTATTTTTTTACTTCCCTAGAATTTTTGCAACAAAAACATACTACAATTACTACTAAATTAATACTATTTTTACTATTAAATAGTAAGATTGATCCTTAACTTTTTGTTTCTTTTTCATAAAAAAATCATAAAATTGAAAAAATTATTTCTTACAAATTCACTTTTTGAAAACTGTTAAAAATCTTCAAAAAATGATGTTTTTTGCTTAAAAATCAACACTTTTGAGGCTTTTTGTGTATTTTTTGTAAATATTTAAAATCAAATATTTCTGTTAAAAAATAATAGGTATTTGAAATATCTTACGTTTAGTGTTGAAATAAATGTAGGATTTTATGGTTATAGTTAGTAATATAGTATAAACAAAAACTAATACTAAATCGTATGGCGGAGTTACTAGAAAAAGATTCGATAATTTCTGATATCAATGAAAAAATAAACACTGTAAAGATTTTACTTTATAAGGAAGCTCCGCATATCTTAGAAAAGATAGATTTTGATAATGATGAAACTTTCTGTTGTCCGTTATTATTTGCATTCTTTAGACATAAAGTCATTAAAACATTTTCGGAAGAAGAAGAAAAAGCATTGTTAGAAGAATTCATGCAAGGTTATCATGTTGAAAAACAAACATTACAATTGAATCATTTATATAATGATGAAGGAATAGCCTATGTGCCAACAATTGGATATTTCAAAAAAGGAGAAGACAAGCCTTTTGCACCAACAGTTAGAGTAAAAGATTCGTCCGTGAAAATTTTAAGATGTCCAACACCATTTTTAAAAGTAATCTTAGAAACACCAGCAGAAGATCAATTGTGGGACGAAAAATTATATACTGATCGTATTGATCAACTCAACAATGCAATGGATTTGATTCGCAAACACGTACCGGATCAATATCAGCTTATAGATCAATGTTGTGAATACATTTATTTGTTTAAAACCGATCCGAATAATTCAAACTCGTTTGCAAGTGGAAATGCACTTGGCTTAGCATTTTTTAATGTATATCAAGAAGATTACAACGAAATATTTTTTATAGATGACATTGCACATCAAACAGGACATGTAATCATGAACAACTTGATGTTTAAAAAATCAACGTTCTATAAAATAGATGCTTCACAATCTGTAGAAGAAATTTTAGGAAGTCCAGACCATAGAACTGTCAATATCTTAATTCATGCATTATACACGTATTACACCACATTCTATTGTTTAGATGAATGTATTGCAGCAAATGCTTTTGAAGGAGATTATTACAAAGAAGCTTTGGCAAGAATTGGATTCTATCAACGAAAATGTAATATCGACTTACAAATACTGGACATTGTAATCAAACATTATGACGGAATGGAAAACATGCTAACCCAAAAAGGATTAGATGTTGTGAATTCTATCAAAAATAAGTTTGAAGAAATTAATAAAAAATGGGGAAGCATCATTGATGCATATGATTTCTCTAATCAAGCATACAACTTTAGTTTCAAGCTATTTTCAGACTTGAACTCTTAACATATATAGATCAATTAGTTGATCTGAAAAACATTTGTGCGCGCAAATAGGCGAAAACTGAAAAGCCTTAATAGAGTAAGTAAAACAACCTTTAAATTATTTTAATTATGAGTAAATTATCATTCGCAGAGTTAGCAAAAAAAGCAGATTCAATAGTATCAGAAGATTTATTAAACACTATCGCAGGTGGTTTAGCTAAGCCATTCAATGAGTGCCATACAGACAATTGTCACTTACATTCGGCTACAGCTGCACCAGCGAGTCCATTAAGTACTAGAAGTAACTAAAATATCTTTTTAGTTTACTAATAAATAAACAATGTCAGGCAGAGATTTATAACATACATCGTGATGTGTAATCTCTGCTTGCTTATTTTATCAAACGTTTTTTAATGTGTAAAAACCGAACTATGCTTACAACACTAATTCCGAAAAAACAGAATGAACTTGCTGATGTTATTAGAATACTAATCTATAAAGAAGATGCTTCAATTTTGACAAAATTGAACTTAGAAGACGATCAAATTTTTATAGAACCATTATTAATGGCATACTTTAACAGAACACAAGTAGCCGAAAAGGTTTTTCCTGACGGAATGTTGCCTGAGTTAATGCAAGGATATTTAACGGATATGCAACAACTAAACGTACATGCTATCTGTAACACGGAAGGAATTGGATACGTACCCACAATTGGATATTTAAAAAAAGGAGAAGCAACACCGTTTGAAAAATTACATTTTATTCCAGATACGACAATTGAAGTGGTAAAGTATAGAGTGCCATTGCTGCGAAATATTCTAGGAATAGTCTCAATGAATGATCCTATAAAGGAAGAAGAATTAATTATGAATGAAGCATTATTCACTCAAAATATTTCTTCATTAACAACAGCTATAACACATCTGAGAAATAGTATTCCTAATCATTTTTCGTTGATTCAAATGTGTTTGAAAAAATGTGTATTTTATCAATTAAAAGATAGATTTAGCAGATCGTTTGCTTCTATAAATGCCAATGGTTGCTTATTTATTACAATTCCTAATGGGAAAGAAAAAGAAGATGAAATATACTTTATTAATGAGGTAGGAAAGCTTACAGGTAAAATAATGCACACATCACTATTTCACAATCAACAAGAAATGTTCAAGATAGATCATCGTACACGCGCTTCTGAAGTTATAGAAGATGAGGAAGATCGAAGAAATGTATACACACTTTTTAATAATCTATTTATGAATGTATCAGCAATGATGTGTTTAGAAAGTTGTATAACATCGAACATATTTACAAACGAACAACAACAAGATGCAAAAACCAGATTGGCATTGTATCTGAAAAAATATGAAGTAGACATCAAAAAAATGGAAGCAATAATTGCACATTTTGGCGATTTAAAATCAGTATTTGTAGAAGATGGCGTAAAAATTTATAACTTCATGACAACGAATGCAGAAACCATTACCAAAACACATTCAGAACTATTATCAGTGTTTGACTTTACAGGTTTTTTCTATCGAATGGAATATTCCGATTTTTCAATGAGAAATTCGTAAATTCTATGCAAAATACCCAACTACAAACAACATGAATAAAAAATTAACCTACATATACTTAGCAACGTTACTATTGCTTGCTTTCGGTTGCAATACACAGAAAGAAAGTGAAAAAGAAATAATACCAGTTTATAGTGAACATATTGGTGACACACCTTTTGATCCAAAGTTAGATGATGTCAATTTTAAATTTTGTGATACAACAAATGTATTGCATCATAGAGGCCGAATTTCGTATACAGGTGGTACGCCTGCAATGGAAAAAGAATTGATAGAAATTTACAAAAAACAACCTGAATTTGAATCTTTTACAGGCTATTTCTTCGTGCGTTTTGCAGTCAATTGTAAAAATGAGTCAGGGAGATTTCGTTGGCAAATTGTAGATGAAGATTTTAAGGAAACTACATGCATAGCTTCTTTAAAAAAAGAAATTATAACCAACGTAAAAAATCTAGAATATTGGAATCATCCCATATATAAAGGAGAAAGTCATGATGGATATACATTCCTAATCATAAAAATTAAAAACGGAAACATTTTACCATCATGAAAAAAGTAACATATATCATACTCTTATGTTTTTCGGCTTTTGCATACGGTCAAGGAAATTGTTTATTATATCCTGAAGGAAGCAACGAACGCAAAGCCTGTGAACTTGCATACAAAGGAAAAGAGCTAAAACAAGGAAGCAAAGCATCACAAATGATGTTTGATTCTATCATCAAACTCAATCCAAATTACGCTTGGGCGTACATGGAAAAATCGGTTCCATATTTTAAAAGAGGATTCATACTAGAAGGATTACAATTGCTTGATAAAGCAGTAGAATTAGAACCAAGATTTCACCTAACGTATCGCGCATATTGGTATTTTCAAAATAGAAATTACAAACGTTGTATTGAAGATTTAGAACGATATTACAAGCTTCCGAATGCTTTTATTTACGAACTCAGTCCTGGTGGCGATAAAGACATGCGGATTTTGTTAGGAATGGCGTATGCAAAATTAGGCGATTATGAAAAAGGAATACAAACAATTGAAAATTGCCTAAAAAGTTACCAACGCGAAGACGATTTTGGACTAACAGATTACCATACATTAGGAATGTTGTATGTGAAAAATAAGCAATACGAAAAAGCGCTAAAAGCTTTTGAAAATCAACTAAAAATCACAGAAGATTATCCAGATAGTTATTATTATGCAGGACTAGCTTATAAAGGATTACAAAAACAAGAAGAAGCCAAAATTCAGTTTGAAAAAGCAAAAGATAAATTCTTAGATAGTTATCATATTCGCAATGGATACCTATGTTTTAAAGTATACTATGCAGATGTAATCAAAGAAATTGAAGCGCTTTCGGATAAGTCATAATACGTATTAAAACTCCAACCGAACCATAAAGTTTGGAGTTCTACCTAAGGAAATTTTATCAATAGTACGCAATTGGAATTCGGCAGTTTGTCTATTCAAAATGATGCGATAATTTCTGTTTAAAATATTTTTCTGATTGTATATGTTTAACAAAGAAAACCCAAGAGAAACTTTGGTGTCTTTCTTTCGCAAAGGCTTAAACTCGTACGTTGCCGAAAAGTCCAAACGATGATACGGATTTAAACGTTCGCCATTTGTTTCTCCATATTGAATGATAATATCGTTTGTAGTAGTTCCTTCTAAACCAGTTGCGAGTGTATATGGACGTGAAGTTCGGTAACGCCAACCAAGCGACAATTCTAAATCGCCAAACTTTGCAGATTGAATCAAAGTTAAATAATGACGAATGTCAAAATTTCCAGGAAATGCTTTTGTATTGTTTAAATCGTCAAATTGAAATTCATTTCTTGTCAAAGCATAACTCACCAAACTTGAAAAATTATAATAGCGTTTTTTTACCAATACGTCCAACCCAGCAATGGTGCTTTTTCCAATAGAAAGCGAACGTGTATCAATATCAAAACCTCTGGTGAGTGACGTTAAATTGTTGATTTTTTTAAAATACGCTTCTACATCTACATTCCAATTATCTTCCTGAAAATTCCCGCCAAGACTTACTTGTTCACTTCGTAATACAGGAATATCAGCATCATTTGCCGAAACCCAAACCTGATTTTCTAATCCAAAATTTTGTGTTTCAAACTCTATAATCTGACTGATAAATTGATATTGTCGTTCTGCAGAAAAAGTAGTTGTAAACTGATTGTTTAACTTCTTTGAAACATGAATTCGTGGTTCAAAAAAGAAATCATTTTGTGTTGTAGAATAGTTTCCACGAATTCCTGTTTGAATAGTCCAATCTTTAAATTTTAAATGATGTTCTGCAAAAATAGCGTGTACTGTATTTTTAGAACCTTCAGAAGTAATCAAAAAATCAGGATCAAAAATTACATCAGAGCGCCTTCCAATAGTATAGTCTAATTCATTAACAGACAGTTCGTAACCACCAATAAAACGATGTTGTTTGTCTAATTTATATTCCGATTGTATATGTAAACCAATATCAGTAACACCATTCTCTTTCACCGTTTCATAATCGAACAAATTTGACAGTAATTCTTGACCAACATATTTAAAATCGTAATGAGAAGTCGTCATATTCACTTCTGTACTTAGTTTTTTACTCCAATTATTTTTCCAAGAAACACCAACACCATAATTGTTAATGAACAAATCATCTTTTGTACGTTGGTTAATTTCATCAAACTTTGATTCAAAATCGAGCTCGTTTTTAGAGAGAATAGAACTGACGGTAAGTGTACTATTTTTGTTAAGATTCGCAATTACTTTGGCTGTAAAATCGATGAAATAAAATGTATTATTCGTTTGTGAAAGCACGTCACTAAAAGTTCCAGTATTCTCTGTAATTTTTGTGTTTTGAAAAATTTGCTCTGAAAATTCATCAAAAGTAACCGTTTCAAAAAGATCTGAATACGAACGTCGTAACGAAGCAATTACAGCAACATTATCGCCAATTGGCAACTTCACAAACGCATCTGCATAAATCATATTTGTACCCAATCCGACAGTAGTTTTTGCTGGAATTTTAGAAGAAGATTCAATATCAATAACACCTGACAAATGATTTCCGTAACGTGTCGAAGCTGCGTTTTTATAGATTTTTACATTCTCAATCAAGTATGGATTAAAGGAAGAAATCATTCCAAAAAAATGATCGTACTGATACATTTTAATACCATCCCAAAGTATCAAATTCTGATCGGGCGTTCCACCACGAATATTTAATCCGGTAGAAGTTTCATCCGGACTTTGTATGCCAGGAATCAACTGTACACTTTGCAAAACATCAGGTTCTACAAAACCAGGTAATGTCTGAAAATCTTCAGGAATTGCTTCAATAGCACCATCTGTATTTTTAGTAAATCCTGTAGTTAAATAGTTGGAAATAATAACTTTGTCTAAATCAATTGGTGTTTTTTTGATTGGTTTATTTTTAGGATTCGTTACTTTCAAGATATATGTATTACCAGAAAGTTTTTTAAAAACCAATCCTGTTTGTTTCGTAATTAATGAAAGAATTTCAGAAAGTTCAAGTGTGTTTTTGGAAAGTAAAACAGTTTTGTTTTCAACAATTTTAGCATTGTAAGAAATACTAATATTGAAACGTTTTTCAATATCAGAAAGTACGGTTTTAAGAGAAAGATTAGAGTTAGAATTTATGTCACGTTCTTGAGAATGCAAAGCGTGCAAGCATAGAAGAAAAATATATACCAAATATGTTTTTTTCATTTACTTTTTCGAGAGCGTAATGGTGTTATCTTTTAGTGTATAGGTAATATTCATAGCTTCAAAAACTGTTTGAAGCGCTAATTCAAAGTTTGTATTTGAAAAACGACCTGTAAAACGTTCGTCTTTATATATTTCTGAGTTTTCTATAGTAATTTCATATTGATTTTCTAATGCATCAATCACTTGTAAAAATGGAGTGTTTGAAAAAGTATGCGTTCCAGCAATCCACAATGTTTTGGCTGCATCAAAATCCCAATCAGTTACTGCGTTTTTATACGTTTGATGTGCTTTCCCTTTGGTTAAAATACGTTCAACTTTTTGATCATTCACAACTTTTACCTTTCCAGAATAACAGCGAACTTCAAAAAAATCATCGTTAGTATCTACATTAAATTGTGTTCCTAAAACTTCTATCATTCCTTCATCAGTAATTACTTTAAAAGAAGAGCCTTTGGTAACCTTAAAATACGCTTCGCCATCTAAATGAAGTATTCGTTCATTGCTAAAATTAGCTTTATCGTAACTTAGCGTTGATTTTGAATTTAACGTAACTTCAGAACCATCAGGAAGTGTAAATGCAAATTGCTGACCAAAATCTGTAGTAATTGATTTTGCGGTATTGTTCAAGAAAAAATACAATCCAAAAAGTAATACCAATGCAGCTGCAATTCCTGAATATACGTAACGAGAATTCAGTTTTCGAACTTTAGGTTGTACAGTAATCTTTTGCTGAATTTTTGACAAAACGGCATCTTCATCATATGCTGGATCATGTAATTTATCCGTAGCATTGATGATTTTTGCATAGGCTTTGTAGTCCTCTGTTTGTTCAAAAGCATGTTTCTCTTCTGGAGTTAGTTCTCCACTAAGCCATTTTGCAATATCGATTTCGTTATTTTTTTCAGTATTCATGACGTCTCACTTATATAACAGACAACTAACTTTTTGTTTACCCTACCTTTTAAACATTACCAATTTCTACACGTAATTTTTTTAGAGCATTTCGCATTCGTTTTTCAACTGCCTTTTGCGAAATATCCAGAAAAATAGCAATTTCTGCATAGGTTTTCTTATCAATTCTATTCAATAAAAAAACTTCACGTTGTTTTTCCGATAAGTTGGCGATCGCATTTTCTAGTTTTTGCATAAATTCTTTTTCTTCCAATAGAAATTCAGGATCTTCAATAGTGACCTCTGAAGTTGGAATTTTTTCATGTTCTAATACGATTTTTTGATGTTTTACAACATTTAAAAAAGCATTATTGGCAACTCTTTTAAGAAAAAATAAAGCATTCGCAAACGGAACTTTTTTACAATTGTTCCATAACTTTATATAGGCTTCCTGAACCAAATCTTCAGCCAAATCTACGTTGCCACATTTATAAAAAATGTAGTTTCGCAATGTCCTTGAATGCTGTCTGAAAATAGCTTCAAAATTATTAGACTCGCAGACTGATTTTTTTGGTTTCAAAAGCTTGAAAAATTAGGTTGTGTATTGTTAGGTTTCAAATGTATGTATTTTTTTTTAATGGTTAATGTTTTGATAATCAAATAAATAAAAAATATTTTCTTTCTGTAGTTTTGAAAAGGTAGGGTGAAAAGTAACTCAGTTGTCTATAATTTGAAACCAAAAAAAACATTAAATATTTATGAAAAACGTACTCAAATTTTCACTTATTTTAGCAATAACCATCTTTACATTTTCCTGTAGTAATGATAACACAGATGTAATTCCTGAAGAGCAAGCTACGGAGACAAATGCTGCTTTAAAAACAGGTTTAACAGCATATGCACGCAACGCCGTTTCTTCTGATCATGCAGATGATGTTTTTGATAATGGAAATGAAGATCCCAGCGGAGATTGTTTTACTATAAACTTCCCATATTCATTTGAAGGTAACGGAGTTACTGTAGTAATAAACAATCAAGCAGAATTAGATGCTTATATGCAAAGCCAAAATACTCCTGCTGGCATGCAAGGAACACTTGTTTTTCCTGTAACAATAACATTGGAAGATGGTTCAGAAGTAGTTATTAATGACGAAATGGAATTCATTGCAGTTATTGAAGACTGTATTGGAGATGATATTGTTGTTGGAAACGATTGCTTCGAATTTATATTTCCATTAGATGTATTAACTGATGACGGAAATACGGTTACTGTGACTAGCAATTTAGAGTTGTTTTCAATTCCAAATGGTGTAGGATTTTCATATCCAATTACAGTAGCAACAAGTACTGGTGTAATTGTAACAATCAACGATGATGCTGGTTTTGATGCAATTTATAACGAATGTTATGATATTGAGCCTTGTGATGATTGCGGATCAAACTGTTTCGAAATTGTATATCCAATTACTTTAGTTGACGATAGCGGAAACGTAGTTACCGTAAATGATGATGAAGAGTTCTTTACTTACATTGATGGATTAGGAGCTGCTGTATCATTTGTACCTACATATCCAATGAATATTGAATATGAAGATGGAACACAAGCTACAATTAATAGTGATGATGAATTAACTGCTGCGTTAGATGCATGTAATTAATAAAAGGTTGGTTTTGATATTAAAGACTTTACATATATAATAAGCAGTTTTTTAATTACTCTTTAAACCCTTGTTTCTTTTAGAAGAAGCAAGGGTTTTTTAGTAAAACTCAAATTCTTTTCAGAACTTTACACTTAAAATTATTTGTATGAATTCTGATGCTATAAAAGAATATTGGTCACAACGTTATAAAGACAAACGTACAGGTTGGGATATTGGTTCGCCATCAACTCCTTTAAAAGAATATATTGATCAATTAACAGATAAAAATCTTAAGATTTTAATTCCAGGTGCCGGGAATGCGTATGAAGCGGAATACCTAATTCAACAAGGTTTTACAAACGTATATATATTGGATATTTCCGAAATTCCATTGCAAGAATTCAAACAACGAAATCCTAAATTTCCTGATGACAATTTAGTGTGTGAAGACTTCTTTGCACATACAGGAAGCTATGATTTAGTTTTAGAACAAACATTTTTTTGCTCATTTCCACCCTTACCAGAAACGCGAAAAAAGTATGCAAAACACATGGAAGAATTACTTAGTGTAAATGGAAAATTAGTAGGTTTATGGTTTAATTTTGAATTGACTGATGATGGGGAAGAACGCCCATATGGTGGTAGTAAGGAAGAATATTTAAGTTATTTTGAACCCTATTTTACAGTGAAAACTTTTGAAAAAGCACACAATTCCATTGCTCCACGAGCAGGAGACGAACTCTTCGGAATTTTTGTGAAATTATAAAGTAAGTTTGCTTATTAATAGTCTTTTCTATTGTATAAATGACTAATCTGAGTCGTTAAATATTTACTAATAACTTTGATTTTCTAGAAGATTGCTTTAGTTTTAAAAATGAATCTTAGATACTGAAAATCATTGGTTTCTTATTGTAGAAAACTTTGATGATGCTGTTTTTAGAAAATAAAAATATAGCACGGTTCAAGTATTTTTTATATACAATAGCGAATGAATAACTTGAAGGACTTACATATTGAGAAAGAACTATTACCATTGTTCGATTATTCTCTAAACATGTTTGCAAAAAAGAAAATTGCAGCTATTCTAAACAGACCTTTACAGTCAACAGAAGCAATTATTGAACGTCAAAACATCTTAAAAGGATTTAGTGCAAATCAAAGAATTCTAAAACACTATTCTTATACTGTTTTATATGTAAATGAAGTTCATTTTTTTCTGTTGAATGAAAAAATAGAAGACTTATCACAAAAGAAGTTAAAGTATAGATTGTTTGCTTCCAAACAGGAAAAAATTGGGTATATCAGTAAGTTTAATCAATTGATATTATTTTTTCATCGCTTGGAATCAAAGTATTTTACACGATTAAATCTAGAGAATTTTCCAGAAGTATATCGTTCAAATATAAAAGAAATACTTGCTTTTTTCTCAAATTTTGAACTTGGTAAACACGAATATATTGTTAGAGAAAAGCAATTAAAAGACACACATGTTATTGCATTAACAGAGAAAATTAACGAACTTAGAAGTAACGGTTCTGTACTTTCATTTTGGGAAAATTTCTTTGAATTTGAAGCATACTTATCCATAAACACAAGCATTTTACGAAACAACTTTACTTTTCCAATACTCACAAAAAAAAAGATTCAACTCACGGATTTTTATCATCCATTAATTGAAAATCCTGTAAAAAACAATTTTGAAGCCTTAAGCAATGTAATTGTATTAAACGGACCTAACATGTCTGGGAAATCTACTTTTTTAAAAGCAGTAGGACTGTGCATTTATTTTGGGCATCTTGGAATTGGAATTCCGGCAACTATGGGCGCAATTCCCTTTTTTAATCACTTCTCCATCGAAATTAATAGAAGAGATGATATTCTTAATGGATATAGTCATTTTATGACGGAAATAGTAAATCTTAAAACAGTAGTGAAACATGCTTCTAGCGGGAAACGCTGTTTTGCTATTTTTGATGAACTTTTCAGTGGAACGAATCTAGAAGATGCTTTTGAAATTTGTAAAACCACTATCAACGGATTGAGCAAATTTGAAAATTCCCTGTTTTTAATTTCTACACATATACAAGAACTCAAAAGTGTTTCCAATGAGCATATTTCTAACTATTATATAGATTGTGAGCTTATAGAGAATAAGCCAACATTTACCTATAAATTGAAAAAAGGTTGGTCAGATATTAAAGTTGGAAGAATTTTATTTGAAAAAGAAGGACTAAACGAATTGTTGAAATGATGTAAAAACCGCTAGTTCTTTTATCTTTTACACTATATGCTAAACTTGATTCAATGTCTCATTATATTATTAGACTTATGCTGATATTAATTTGAAGATTTAAAAATGTAGTTATTACTTAATTCTTGTCGCGAATTCACAAGTATTTCTTCGTGTTTTAAACCAATAGACACATAAGAAATACACGTATTGAATGGCAAAATGATTTTTAAAATCATCTAAATTCTAAAGGACACATGTTAAATTATGTTAAAATTAGAAAGGACTTGTAATTAATACGACAAAGGTTAAAATCAGATTTGAAGATCAAAACAGATTTCATGAAACCTACACACTTATTTTTAGCTTTTGTATTGATTATCAGCTTCATTGCTTGTGATACAAAAGAAAAATCTACTACTACTGCAGAAACAACAACACCTGTTGTAACTAATGCAGAAACAAAAACGGTTAAAACCGTAGACAAAGCCACAAAAACTTTACAAGAAACTATCAAGGCACATGGTGGAGCATTATACGATCAGGCGAATTATGAGTTTATTTTCCGTGATAAAAAATACAGTTTTAAAAACGATGGAAATTCATACGTATATGAAGTAGAAAGTACGAAAGATGGTAAAACAACACACGATGTTTTAGATAACGGGAAACTTTCGAGAACCATTGATAATAAGTCAATTGAGCTATCTGAAAAGAAGATTGCAAGTGCTACAGGAGCTGTGAATTCTGTAATTTATTTTGCAACATTACCACACAAATTGAATGATGCCGCTGTAAATAAATCATTTGTGGAAGAAACTGTAATCAAAGGTCAAAAATATGATGTTTTAAAAGTTACTTTCAACCAAGAAGGCGGCGGTGAAGATTTTGATGATGAATATCATTATTGGATCAATCAAAAGACAAAAAAGATTGATTATTTAGCGTATAATTACCAAGTAAATGGTGGTGGCGTTCGTTTTAGAAGTGCTTATAATGTTCGTGTAGTTGACGGCATTACATTTCAAGATTACATCAATTATAAAGCGCCAGTAGGAACACCATTAAAGGACTTACCAGCATTATACGAAAAAGAAGAATTAAAAGAACTATCAAAAATAGAAACCCAGAAAATAATTAACTTAAAAAACTAGACATGAAAAAAATTATGATGATGCTTGCGTTTTTCGCAGTAGTAAGTACAGTAAATGCACAGGATTTCCCTAAAGTAGATAAAAGTCCAACAGATATTGCACATTATCCAACCAATGCTGCAAAAAGAGCATTCGCAAAATCTGATGCTCAGAAGAAAGCATTAGAACCAAAAATCAGAGTTATCTATGCACGTCCATTTAAAAAAGGAAGAGAAGTTTTTGGAAGCTTATTAGAGTTTGGAAAAGCATGGAGAGTAGGAGCTAACGAATCTACGGAAGTGTTATTTATGACAGACGTACTAGTTGGTGATACAAAAGTAAAAGCAGGTCGTTACTCAGTAATTATTATTCCAAATAAAGATTCTTGGACGTTAAAAATTAACACTGATAATGATGGATGGGGAAATTACTCGTATGATGCTTCAAAAGACGTAGCAAGTATTACAGTTCCTACACAAAAAAGTAAAAAAGAAATAGAGCAATTATCAGTTGTTTTATATGAAAAAAGTAAAAACGTAGTTCATTTAAAAATTGGATGGGACACAACAGTTGCCGAGTTTCCAATTACATTACAATAATAATTCAATTATTTAGTTTAGATTTTCAATTGAATGTAAAAGCACTTGTACTTTGTATGAGTGCTTTTCTTATTTGATAAAAAATTACTTTGAAGTCTTCGTATATGTATTCAACGTTAATCCAATTACAATTAAAACAATTCCTAAAACGCTCCAAATTGTATACGATTCGTTAAACCAAGTTAGTCCAATCAGCATTGTAAAAATAACTTCAATATATTTTAAAGGTGCAGCTTTGTTGGTTTCTGCAAGTTGAAATGCCTTTGTCATGTATAGCTGCCCAATATACCCAAAAACACCTAAACTAAGCAGTAAAGCCCATTCCCAACCTATTGGTGTTTTCCAATACGGAATACACAAAATTCCACCAACCAAGGTAGCAACCATCATAAAATAGTTAACCACAACTACTGGATGATCGCTAGTTCCAATTTTTCGAATAATGATGAAAACCAATCCGCTAAAAAATGATGAAATAATCACTAAAAGTAATCCTGTTGTGCCAATTTGTGTATCAAAGCCTTTTAAAACAAGTACGCCACAAAACGCTACTAAGAAAAATAACCATTGAATCGGTTTTATCTTTTCTTTCAGAATAAACAAAGCAAAAATAGCTGCAAAAATAGGAGAGATGTAACGTAATGAAACGGCTGATCCTATGGGCAAATATTTTAATGACATAAAAAATAATGACATCGATGTTACCCCAAAAATTCCACGAATAATGAGTAGCGTTCTTTTATTTCCATAGATAGAAATCTTATGCTTTAGCAAAAAAGGAATCGTAAAAGCCAAGGTTCCAATTGACCTGAAAAACACAATTTGATATGCATTAAAACTACCTAAGTATTTTACAATAGCATTCAAAAAAGCAAACGCTAATGCGCTAATTACCATAAATTGAATTGCCTTTTTGAGCATGAATTTTTTCTTTAAGAATTCATGCAAAAGTATGCTAAATCACGCTATAAAAAGTGATGGTTTTTTAAAAAATGAAATTATTTTTTTACACCATTTATAACTCTTTCCCAATCAAATGCAGGACCAATGTCCCATTTTCCAGAAGTTCTATAATTTACATGTGATGTAATCCCTTTAAAATTGGGTAATTCCCTTTCAATACCTGTTATATACCTTTTATCTTCTGGTAAAAATGCTCTTGGAATATCATATTCAGCAGTTAAATAACGAAGCAAACTTATCAGGCTTTTGTATTGTTTATCTGAAAATGTAGCATAATACTCTTGTCCTCTAAATGGTGTGTCTAATTTTGTATAATAATATGTTTCATCTAATGTACAATAATCGTCTTTATCACTATAAATAGTCACCAATTGATCGCCTTTCTTTTTTAGATATCCAATATTAGAAATTTCAATAGCAATTGTTCTTTTGCAACCAGTTTTGTTTCCTCCAACGGCTCCTTTCCCAAGATGATATGACCAATACGCAGACGACCACATATTTAGTGTTTTTCCATTTCTGGGAATGATAAAAGCGGTAGATACATGATTATTTGGTGTTGATAAAGCCGCGACATCACCTCTTAAAAATCCAGCTGTAAAATGCAGTACAATTTGTGTTTTGGTATTTCTTTCTTGATAATAAAACGAAGAATCGCCATTTTTCAATCTACAATTTACATAGTCCATCACTTCATTAGTTCCTTTAATGGGAACAGACATTTCTGTTAAATTGAATGCTTTTCCGTGTGAATCTCTTCCTGTTTCAAAGAAATCACTTTCATGATTTGATATACTAGTTGCTTGCATTTTACTTGGTTTTTAATGGTTAAAATTTTAATACACTATTTAGACAGCTATTCCGCCTCCAGCTCCTCCAGGTGGTGGTCCGCCACCATTTCTGCGTCTTTCATCATCTTCTCTTTTTTGTTGTAATCGTGCTATTTCTTCTTTTCTTTTTGCCGCACGCTTTCCATCCTTTTTAGCTCTTTTTTTAGCATGTTGCTTACTTTTTACATTTCCATGTCCAGGATCTTTACGCGCCATTCCTGTCCCAGAAGCTTTTTTAGGGTGCTTTTTTCTACCCAATTGTGCTACTTCTTGCAGTTGTGTTGTTTCATTTGAAACAGCTTTTTGTTGTATGGCTTTTGCACCCATAACATCAGCTTCTTTTTCTAAACCAGGATTGTCATTAATTGCTACGCCATTTTTTTTGACGGTTGGTTTTACACGTCCTTGCTTTTGTTGTACTACATGCCAAGCTTCATGTGGTAAATGTTTTTCTTGCCCAGAAGCTACATGAATATTAGTTCCTTGTGCATAGGCATGTGCATTGAGTTGTGAAGGTTTGGATGAATTGTAATGTACTTTTACATCGTCTAAAGAATGACCAGAAATTCCTTCCATACCAGATTTTAAATTATCGGGTAAACCAGTATTGTTTTTCTTTTTTTGTATAGTTGATACTGAACGATTGTCTTTCAATGCTACAACATCATTTTTGGTGTCTGCAATATGATTGGCAGCACTTTTTTGTTGTAAAGTCTTTTGTTGTTTTTTTTGATACATAATTTTCAAGATATTCGTTGGTTTTTTCTTTTAACAGCTACAAGTACAGGGCTTTTTCCACCAGCATAATCTAAGGCTGAACAAAAATTATCATTGTGTAAATAATCTTCTAACCGTGCTAAACGAGGATCATAATACGGTAGATTTACTTCTCGTCCCATAATAATACTTTTTATATAATCGTCAGTAAATGGATATGGTGTAAAAATGTATGCGTACGAACCTGTTTTTAGAGAATCTGCAATTTTGTAATTTCCATATGTGTTTTTTCGTTGATAATATGCTTCAATTTCAAAGGCAACTTGACGGAAAAAATTATTCAACGTTTCTTCAATGTTTATGTTTCTACTAAAACCTATCAAAAACACACATTGATTTTTTATTAAATAGCCTATCACAAGCAATTCTCCACTTTCAATACAATGATTAAGTGCATCAGCAACTATAATATTCCGTGTTACTTCAGGAATAGGATTACTCCAAGAATTCATGACAAATATTCTTGAGAATTCTCCAGTTTGTATTTTTTGTTGCATATTCATTGTTTCATTACAATAAAGTCATTGTTTTGTTTAATTTTTTAAACTCTCTTCGGATTCCATCAAGTAATTCTTGTTTTTGTACAACCGTATCGTTTCGTTGAATTGCTGCCAATGCACAATAACGAAGCACATTTATAATAGCGCCACCAGCCAATTCATATTTTTCAGCAATTTGATATAGATTAATATCAGGAGCTAAAGTACAGGTGTCTGAAAATGCTTTTTTCCAAAGTATGATACGTTCATTTACAGATGGCATTTTAAAATTAATTGTAGATTGAAATCTTCTTGAAAATGCTTCATCCATATTTGCTTTTAAGTTAGAAGCCAAGATGATAAATCCTGGAAAATCTTCTATACGTTGCAATAAGTATGAAGTTTGTTGATTGGCATGACGATCATTGGATGAGTTTGCTTGCGTACGTTTTCCGAATAATGCATCCGCTTCATCAAAAAATAGAATCCAGTTCTGATATGCTGCACTGTCAAATATGCGTGATAGATTTTTTTCTGTTTCACCAATATATTTAGAAACAATCATAGAAAGATCAACACGATAGACATCCATTCCTAAGTTTTTTCCCAAAAGGGAAACTGTTAAGGTTTTTCCAGTACCTGGCGGACCGTAAAATAAAGCTCTGTATCCTGGTTTTAGTCGTTTGGACAATCCCCAATCCTTCATGAGCGTATCTTTGTGGGTTAACCATGTCTGCAATTCCGTAATTTGATCCATAATACTAGGGTTCAATACGACATCTTCCCACTCTAAATTGGTTGTTATTTTTTGTGCAGGAAAGCTAACACTGTGTTGTAACGCTCGCTTTTCTCCAGTTATGAAATAGTGTAACCATCTATAATTAATACTTAGTATTCCATTGAGTTTTGGCAAGTAACTTTCTGTATTTTCTACGTCTAATACCTGTTCTTTTTGAAATACATGATCGCTATCGAAAAAAGAAAGTACCTCAATATGCCATTCAGGATTTAATACTGCTAATAAAAACAACAAAGTTTGTCCTGTGGGTAAAAAACCGCTGTGACCTTTGTCTATAATGCCTCCAAATTCGGTAAACCCGCGATTATATATTTTATTCTGACCGAAAAAAATATCTAAAGTTTCTGGACGAATATGCGGAGTAATAGCAAGTATAAGCGCCAATCGTTCAAGCGTATTTAAGTTCCAATCTTTAATGGTATTTGTATACGGAGTATCTACTTCTTCAATATCAGGTACTTCTAATTCTGTCCAATGTGCATCCACACCTTCATGTTGTAAATAGTTCCCTATTACTTGATTGATGACATTTTGTAGCCAATCAATTTCTTGATGAATTGCAAATATGTATTCATTAGTTTCCATAATCTATGAATAGTTTTTCTACATCGTCAAGGTTTGTATTTGTCCATGCAAAATATTGTAATGCTGTATTTGGATTGAGCTGATTAGCCTGAAGCATATCTAATACTGAAGCTTGTGCATTTATCGTAACAGGCGAAGTAAATGTATTGTCATGATAAAAATCATAGTCATAAAAAGTGGCTGCCCACGGAGCAATTCCTGTTCTATCAGCGATTAATTGACTGATAAAAGTTTCTAGTTTTTGTGGTTGTACGATGAGTTTTTTTGCTTTAAAAAAACTAGGTTTCTTTTTATCTTCTCTGTGATAAAATTCAATGTCTCTTGCTTGAATTGTTCTTGAATCGGAATGACCAAAAAGATCGACCAATCCAAAGTTTTCCGTTTCTGTAGCAATTTCCAATTCGGCTTTGTCCGAGCCTGCAATGGCTAATGTCCAATTTTTAGCAGTTGCTGTTTCTGTAACAATGTATACTTCTCTAAATGAGTAGATAATTTGTGTCATTTTAATGATAAGCTCTTGTTGAAAATCACTCCAATTAGCAAATTTTACGGATTCGGGAGCTTCTGCTTTAAAAAAGAAACTTCCAAATCCGTCAAATGTGAGTAGTTGTTTGCTAAACTCAAAATCTCCTTCAATAGCGTTGTGCCCACTATCTCTACCTGAATAGGCTTTTGAGACACCTTCGTTAAAGTTCCAACTAGCAGGATTGAGTTTGATTCCATCATCAAAGACGACATCTTCGACGTTGACAATAGAATTTCTGAAAATATTCCCTAAAACAATGATTTCTCCATTTTTTATCTGGAAAAAATCGCCTGGATACATATGTTGATTTAACGGTTTTGCTGGAATAAAACCATTAGTTTTGTTATAAAAACTTTTATAGAATTTTTTAGATACGTTATCCATAGTGTATTTGTTTTGAGATAATTATTGTTTCTAAGGTGCTGAAAATTAAGATGCTAATGCTGCTGCGTTTGCTGCCGCCAATCCAGATTCTAATGAAGCTAGTTTTACTTGAGAATTACTCAACGAAGCTTTTGCACTATTTAATTGACTCGATGTATCATTTGCAGCTGTCAATACTTCATCATACATAGCGCTTGCAATTGTATATGCTTCGTAAAGGTAGCTTTTGATAGACGTATTTTTAAGGTCTGTTGTAGAGGCTGAGTTGATACTTGCATTGTCAGGTTTCTCTAATGCTACATCTCCTTCTGTAAGTAGCTTATAAAGTTTATCTATTTGCTCATTTTCTAATTCTACAGCCGCAACAGATTCAGAAGTTGTCGCCTGAGAAGCAAATACAGATTCTAAAGCCACTAAAGTTAATGCTACGGCATTATTAGCATCAGTTTGTGCTTGTGTAACTAAGGAGATTAATTCATCTGAAATTAGCGGATTTGTCGCTTTTTTACGAATTACTAGGTTCGCTAGTTTGTTCACAATTTCAGCAGCATAAATTAATTTGTTTATCAATGAGTTTGCTTGTTCTGCAGTTTCTCTGATATCTCCATTTGCTTTTGAGGTTTCATTTACTACAATTTCAGAGTTATGTAGTAAGTTTTTAGCATTGTCTACTACTGTGTCTACCGCATCTTTATTGCTAAGTGATTGATCTTTATTTGTTTTTGCAGTAGCAAGTTCGGCATTAAGTTTATCTAATTTCTGCGTTAAAGAATTTACAATTGCTTCGTATTCTTCAACAGTGCCTTGTGCATTGAGCACTTCTTGTGTAAGGCGATCTAATTCTTGTTTTTTTCTTTCGGTTACACCATATCGTGTGCTTATCGATTCTCTATATAAAGTGTCTATATTCATGAGTTCTATTTTTTACATTTTTGTGGTTGACTGTTTACTAATTCATTTGCAGCTTCGTACGTGTTACTTTGATTTGCCGCGATATACGTAAAAGGATTAGTTTTACCAAAGTTAGAAAGTGTGTTTTTGAACATTTTCTCTTGTGTTTCAGTAGTATCACTTACGACCAATACAGCAGGAATGTATGAGTTACTACCAATTAAACGATTTCCAAAATTGTCAGTAGTTTCTGCAGCAAATTCCATGCTTACTGTAAATGGAGTATAACCAGCTAAAACCAATACGAAATCACTCATGAGTGCTTCATTTTTAAGAAGCGTTTCTAACTTCTTCTCTGCTTTAATTATTTCTTTAAGAATTTTTACAAAGTCTACACATAATACAAGAATTGACTTTCCGCCAATGAAATCTTTGATAAATTTCTTAATAGTGCTTTCTAATTTTTTAGCATCTCCATCCTTCGATTCTTTACTAAGTATTGGATATTTTTTTAGAAAGTATTCAGAAAAAGAAATTGCTGCTACATTACCATCGGTATAACTTCCAGCGGGTATTTGTTCTGCAATTGTGGTGTTGAAGAAAAAGCCTGGTTTTGCTTTGTACTCATCGTTTGCTTTTCTTTGCTTTTCTGCTTCTTTTAGTTTTATTTCAAGTTTTGTTATTTCAGCTTTGTTGTGCGCTATTTTAGCATCAATACCTTTTGTATCAACATCTTTAGCACCACTATCATTTGATTTTTTACCTTTCAAGTAGTCATTTTGCTGCTGTAAATCATGAATTTCATAGTTATAATTAGCAATTTCCTCATCGAATTCAATCCCTTTTTCTATATGTTGTAAATCAGCTGCTGTCAATAATCCATCAATTAATTCGCAGTTATCAGGTAAAAATATACAACGGTATCCTACATTAATTTTAGTTTTTGCAGGTTTGTTAAATTCAAAATCAAATTCAAGTTTTTGTAAGATATCAAACTCTAATTTTTGAGGAGCACTATTAATTGGCGCAACACTTATTGAATCAAAACTAGGTCTGTTAAGTGTATGCTTCATCGTAAACATCATAGATGCAGCTGATAGGTAATCATCAAACGTATTGATAGATTTTTTATACTCAGTTGTAAACACTGTCAATACAAATATTACATAATCGTCTCCTAATTTGAATTCGTTTCCATCAGAGTCATGTAATACTTTTACTTCACCTAGTTCTGTTCCTTTTGGTTGAGAAATATAAATGGTTTGTGATATTCTACCATTTCGAGCATCAGAAGGATCAATTTTCACATATGATAGTGTAGATCCATTATTAACAATTGTTTCTGCATTATTAATCGTAAATGTTTGCCTTTGACTTTCTTTTACAAGCATTACATAATAGCTGTCTACAGGACTTTTTGTTGCTGTACTTTTATCATCTGTAGTATTGGCTTCTAAGTGGAAAGGGTTTTTGTATATATTAAAGGAAGCCGTAAATTTTTGATGTGCAATACTTGGAAGTACGGTCAAATCTAAGTTTAATTGGGAATTACTCAATTTGTAAGCATCTCGTGTAGCTCTATAAGAAACACTTAAATCTTCTAGTTGACCTTCTGCCTTTTTTTCTTCAGTACTAGTTGTAGCAACTTCAGATGTTTCTGTTTGAACCAACGTATTTGTAGCTTCTAACTCACCAGATACTACTGCTAATAAATCCTTTACAGATGTATCAGTTACCGTTGCTTTATCTACTAAAGTTTTTGTGCTTACTTCTGAAATACTTGCAGATGATTCCATACTTTTTTGCGATGCTACTTCGGCTACGTACGCAGTATTGTCCATCAATATGGCAGCGTTTTTAGCTTGATCGTAAATTTCAGTACCAAAATCACCAGCACTCACAATACTTAAAATACTTCCAGTATCACTACTTAGCTTTACAATAGCATTGGTTGCTATTTGCATGTTTGAAGCGGCTACAGAAGTATTAGTAACTGATTTATCAGTATATGTTTTTGCATTATTAGCAGAAGCTAATACATTGGTAGAAATATCGCTATCTACCGTTGCTTGTCCATTTACTTTTTGTTCATATTCATATTTTTCAGAAGTAACTTCTAGTTTTTCTGAAGCTGTAATTCGTGCACCTTGTGCATAGTAAAGCGAAAACATAGACGCATCTTGTTTTGCCTTTACTTTTTGTAATTCTAATTCTTGTGCGTTTAATGAGGAAACAACACTAGAATGTAGATTGTCATTGTAAGAACTCATAAATTTTATTTTTTGGTTTATTAATAATTTTTAACCTTACTGTGGTTATTTAATTTTGTATTTACTCATCATTATCGAGCTAACTACTGTCTATATTTGGTGTACTACTATATTTTTTCATGGTTGTTAGTTTTTAAAATGGCCAAGTAACATGTAGTGGTTTTGGCATCCACGGTAATTTTATAATTGAAAATGAAAATGGTGATTTTGTGAGTAAAATATCATAGGCTCTTTTTTCTACGGTCAATTCCCAACGTTCTTCGGTTTCTCTCAAAATTCCTTCACGAACCAACCAATTTCCACGGAATCCATCAATTGAAGTCTGACCAATTTCTGGCCAATATCCAATAGCGGCTTGTATCAATCCATCAATTAATTGTTTTTGATCGCTTGTCATATCTATAGAACTTTTGATAGGTGTATTTGGCGAAAGACCAGATATTATTTTATTTAAGACTAATAAAGATTCTTCCGTTTCCGTCAATCCAGTTACGATATATTGAAAATAATGCACTGCATTTTCTTGATCTTCTTCCGTTTTGAATTCGTTGTTATAAATAATTCCTAAACGCTCCATAAGCATTAAGAAATAATTATTGAGGAGTACCAATCCAGCGTTTGGAATTGTAATTCCTTCATCGGGAAGTGAAGTTTGTTGCGTATTCATTGCTGTTTGTTTTAGGGTTTTATTTTGTGTTACTGTCGCTATTTGTAAAGCTTTCTTCTTTTCAGGAAATAAGCTTGTAAATGTTACCTGAAGCGTACTTGGTAAACTTGTTTTAATACTTTGAATCGCTTTGACAAAATCATGCGTTTTCATGCTTTTTTTACCACAAATTTCCCATAAGAGTTCGTTCCAAATATTTGTTTGCGAAATCAAAGACCAATTTGCAGTTTGCCATGCTTTCCATACTTTTTTACTCAGTACATCTTGCAATTCTTTGGTAGCAATTCCGGTTACAGAAATCATTGCCATGCTTTCATATAATTTTAGAAGATCGGCAAGTCGTTTTTGTTGTAATGGATATAATTTTGATACGGTTTTGATTAAGTTTGAAAAACGAATCGTTTGTGTAAGTTTTGTGAGTTGTATTTCAGAGACTTTGTTACTCCTAATGGTTTTTAAAACAAGTAACGGTTGTTCCGAAATAAGGATATTTACTATTGCTTCGTATGTATACGCTTCTCTATGCTGAAACCACGCAGGAATTGTAAATTCTGTAATGAGATAAGTACTCAATGCTTCAATTTTTCCTTCTCTAATACAAGTTTCAATGGCTTTAGAAAGTGAAATTTTTGGCGTTGTTGAAGCAATTGCTTCAAAAATAGAATGGTGCGTAATCAATGCTGTTTTTAATGTTTTTGGAATAGCTAAGCGATTGCGTTTTATATATCTTACAATAGTTAAAAGATCTAACGTATCAACATTTGAAAGTTCATCAAAGGTTACTTTTAATAATGTTTTCAATTGTTTTTCTGTAACTGATTTTGCTTGAATACTAACAATTGTTTCGTTCCAAAACAGCGTTTCTAATGTTGCAACAATTTGTGTATTTCCAAAGTGTTTTGCAATGACAAATAGCATGTGAAACGATTTGTACATTTCTATAGCGAAACCTGATAAACCTTTTGAAATTAGAATAATGAATTCCTCAAAAGTGATAGCTTGTTGTAATTGTTTACGTTGTTTTTTAGTATAAACAGTTTCCTGAATAATAGTTCTTATTTGTGTTGGAGAAGTCTCTAAACCAAGTGTAAATACTTCTGAAAATGTATAGGTTTTGTTACCGATACGAATAGCTGTAGCTCCTTTTTTCAACTCATGTTGAATCGTTTCAAATAGGGTGGAAGCTGTTATTTCTATAGGAATCGTTAATGTACTAGTATTTGTTGTTGGAATAGAAATCAATTCGTTTGAAGCAGTTTTCAAGTTTGAAAAAACTTCCATTATATTGGTCTCAAATAAGATTTTAAATCGCTGTTCATTTCCTTTGTATGAAGCATAAGAAACCAACGTTTTCCAAAACCAATTAGCTAAAATTTGACGTATTTCAGCTTTGTTTAGATTTGGTTTTTCTGTTGAGATTTTTGTTAAAAATGTGGAAATTAGTTCTTTGCGTACATTGATTCCGTTTGATAGTAAATAACGAATGATTGTATGTGTATATTTTTGATAATCTGAATTTTGTGTTTTTTTAGGTTGGATAATTTCAGCTAGTAATTCTGCTACTTTTTCTTGCTGATTTGCTGTTTTTGTAATTTTTATAATCCTTTCGAAACGAGTTTCTGCAGTTTCTTTTTGAATGGTTGAAACTGTATTGAAAACATCTTTTTGAAACTGAATTCCTGAAAACGTTGTAGCAATTGTAGCTTCAAATAGCGCGATGAATTGTTGTTCGTTTCCTTTATATGAAGTGTATACTACCAACGTTTGCCAAAAACAATTTTTCAAGATTTTTTCTATTTCAGAATTAGATAAGTTTGATTTCGATTTGGCAATTTCTTTTAAAAATTTAGGAATCAAATTCGTGTATATATGTTCTCCGTTGGAAAGCAAATAGGTAATAATTGTTTTTGTATGTTTTTGATATTCTGAATTTTTTATTTTCTTAGTTCTAACAATTTCAGTTAACAAGTCGGCTACTTTCTGTTGTTGATTTATTTCCTGTGTAGTTTCTAGAATAGTTGCCAAAACCGTTTTTTGAGAAAGCTTCTTGTATTGTTGTTGAATTGCCACAAATTCTTGTGATGAAAAACCAATTGTTTTGATCTTTGGATGTGTCAATATCAACTGAATTACTTCTTGAAGATCAGCGTTATTTTTTACTGTTTTTTTACGTTGAATGCCTAGAAGCAACTTGACAAAAAAGTGATCAATGTTTTGTATATTTTCCTTCCAAATAATTGCAAAACTGATTTCATTTAGTAAGTGCGCTATAGAACGAAGTGTAGCAGTATGTTTTGAGTTTTTCGCAATGATCTCCGTAAAAACATGCTGTACTTTTTGTAAAAATGTAGCAATTGTTGGATGTACTTCTTTTAGAAAACGTTGTGTTCCGTAGGTAGCAATTAATGTTGTTACATGCGCTGTAATAAACGTTGTTTTTGGAGTCTTTATAATAGTTTTCCAAAAATCTTTTGGAGAAATAGTAATCCATTGAAGCATTTTCTGTTCAAGTATATGTGTTTCATTTTTTGAGAGTTGACTTGTAGTAATTGCTTCAATATAGGTTTCTATAATAGTGTGTAATGCTTCATTGTTTGTGTTTTTTGCAGACACAATTTCTTGTTGAAATAAACTTTTCAATTCATTGAATAAAGGAATAAATGCTGCTTTTTGAGTGGTTGCATTTGTAATAGAAGTTCCTAATAATTGATTTAATATGCTAAACTTTGATTGCTGTTGTTTTTTAGCAATTTTTTCAATAATAAAAGTTAAGAAATCATGTTTTGAAACCGATGCATTTTGATGTGTTACACAAAATTCAATTCCTAAAGTATACAACTGTACAGGCACAATTTTTGAACTTATTTTAGTATTTAACTGTGTTAAAAATTCAATTTGTGTTAATACGTTCTTAGATTGTGTAGGCGACAGCGCAATGAATAAATTTTCAATAGCTGCTGGAATTAAGTCTTTTAAAATTGCTTCCCAATGTGCTGGTTTTTGATTTACACTTACGATGATTTTTTGAAAACGCGTAGCATCTAATTTTGATAAATTAATTACCAATTCATTGAATTCATTTTTTTGAGCCGAGTTACTTCTCGCGGAAGCGGAACTAAAATATGTAACCACTTTTTTCCAGAAATTTTCCTGCTGTTTATGTGTTTTAACTTCTGTATATGATTTGTGATGTAACTCTTCAGATAATAATTTTAAAATTGCGATAAAGTCATTACTTACAATAGAATATCTTTTGTTTCTGTTGATTGCTGCTTCAATCAATTCTACCAAAACATCATATGAAATATTAAAATGATTGGCAATTTGAACAATGGTACTGCGTACAAAAGCGATTTTGTTAAAAATGGTTCCTCTGTCAACAAATAAATAGTTTAAAATCCATAACCATAAATTTTTCTTGAACGCTTGTGTACTTGTTTTGAGTACATTTTCCTTTTCTTGAACTTTGACAAATTCTTCTGAAAAACTAATAATTTGTTGATGATTATTAGGTTCTAATCCAGTAATTATTTTTTTAATCAACGTTTCATTAAATTGCCATGCAATACGTTTACGAACATCTAATTTGACACCGATTTCTTGAATAAGTTGAATGATTTCCAATCGATTGTTTGCCAACTGTAAACTCATAATATGATTAGCAGAACCGTAACTTTCTTGATAATTCCAAGGCAATATTCCTTCTAGTAAAAGGGATTTTAAAATATGTAATTGTGCCATTGAAGCATTGACAACTTCCAAAGTTTGATCACCACTTTTTGGATACATAATCAACGCATACAAAGCATCAGATAAGGCATCTTTTAAACGAATTGGAAGCTCGCGTTCCATATTTTCATACGTGATTGCGCCTAAATCAACCGACAATTTTTTAATCTTCATAGTTTGTCCTTCTGGGCAAAAATGATCAAAAACAGTATTGATAATACGCTGCATTTTGTATGTACTCCATTTACTTATATACATTTGTAAAGCAGTAGCAAGCTGTTTGGAATCAAAGGCTGTTTTCCATTCGCAACGCGTGACGATATGTGCTCCCGAACTATACATTGGCGTGCTTTTTGTAAAGTTTATCTAAATGGGAAATCAGTTGTCCAGCAGTTGTTGTTGCTAGTGTTGTGTCAAAATCAGAATTAGTCCCATTGTACAGAAGTGCATTATGCCAATCAGAAAATAATGGAATCAAGTTGGACATATCTGTAGCGTCTATATAACTTGTACGCGTACTCACATGCAACGGTAATTGACTTTTTAAGAAATAGGAAAGTCGTTGTTTGTATGCTGTAGCGTTAAGTGACGTTATAAAATCTGGAAAATAGAATAACAATGTATTGTCGAAAATTGGATTGTGAATTGTAGTAGTGAATTCAGTTCCCCACGAAATTTGAATTGTATAGGTATAATCTGAAGTTCCAAGCGTATCAAACCTATCATTTTCTATAGTTGGATTTTCAAAATTCATTGTCCATTTTGAAGTATCACTTAGCATTGTATTTACTTCATCAGTTGTCATACTATCAAACGAGGTAGTTAATATAATGAAGTCTTCGTATGACAACATTGTATTATTACTATAATACTTAAATTTTCCACCTAAAGAATCGATTGCTTTTTTGATGTATACTGTAAAACCTGCCGATTGTAATAAAATGTTCGTTTCTACAGAAATCAAACCTTTACGTTCTGAAATTAACCATAGCGCAGTACTTTTTTGCAAGCTTTCTATTTCGGTTAGATGTAAACTTTGTAAATAGAATCCTTTGTGATAGTAAAAATCAAAGCTTTTATATGTTTGTAAATAATTGATATAGTGTTGCTCTAACGCTAATAAGAGTTGCATTTTTAAGATAATTGTTGTGTAATCAATGCAATCTTGCTTGGTTACTTTTTGGGAAGCATCGATATAACTACAATTAAAAATAGTTTCACGATCATTCGATTTAACAATAATTGTTCTTAATAATTGTAAGGCTTTGGAAAGCTTTTTCGGATCACTTTCTTTAATAACATCGCTAATAGTTTCAGCAGTAACTTCCGTAAACGTATTATTAATAATTGTACTTCCAATAGTATTATATGCTTTGGTTTTGTGATAAGATAAAGTGGCTAGGTTTTGTAGATATACACTTTTAATAATCACACGATCTTTTAGGACGTCTCCAGAATATATCGTTCCGTAAATAATGGTGTCAATAACCGCAGGTGATTCTCCATGTCGTGCTAACAAATGATCTAGTAAATCATTTCTACGTTGTAAATTGATAGCGTCTTCTTCAATAGCAACCAGCAATCCGTACATATATGCATTGTATGGATCTTCTTGATATAGTGTCCATTTTTTCTTTTCTAATTCATCTTCTGTTTCGAGAACAGGACCAAAGTTAAATGTTGTATAATCGAGTAATAACGGTTCAATATTTGGCACGCTTCCATACAACGATTGGTAAAAATATGTTGGAGAAAACACTTTAAAAGGTGCTGGATATTTAGGATTTTCTTTTTGTTCTTTTGTCTTTGTTGCGTTGTAATTTTCTAAATCGGCAGGACTTCCTGTAATTGAATTTTTAAATGAAAATAACTTGTCAATATTTGCCAATTGCGCAAACTGATTGCTCAACATTTGATCAAATACATTTAAGTATCCTTTCAACTGACGCGATTGTGCTGTTTGATACGCAGGTGTATTTTTATTTACCGCGTTTAAACCAACCTTATACGCTTCAGGGAACGTGTTTTGAATTGCATAATAGTTGGTAATATCTCTAAATTTACCTTCTGGAAGCGAAGGTTCTGTCACTACAGCAGCTACTGTGTTTATTTTAGAAGAAAGCTGTTGCATGCTTCCGAATTCTTCTAACAATGAGGTGTTTACGTCTAAATTGTGTTGTGCTCCTTCCGAATGAATTTTTAACTGATTTGTACTTGTTAATGATTGTGTAAAATCAAAAACTAAAATTTCATTTTCATTACAAGTTGCCGAGTCTTCTTTTTCACTATCATAATAAAAAGTAACATTAGAAATTGCTTGTACGCCTTCTATATCATGAATTAATTTTGTGATTTCAAATGG
Source organism: uncultured Kordia sp. (assembly GCF_947496985.1). Classification (GTDB taxonomy): domain Bacteria; phylum Bacteroidota; class Bacteroidia; order Flavobacteriales; family Flavobacteriaceae; genus Kordia. The sequence goes on along the minus strand of NZ_CANMEZ010000007.1, from coordinate 64,097 downwards.
CTGGATGGTATCTTTTTTAGGCTGAATACTTTGTGAAGGAATCCAACCATTTTTTAAAATAGGTCCATTAAAAATAGCGCTGGTACTTTCACCTTCTTTTTGCAATTTATCATATCCAGTTTGGGTAACATCTGGAAATACATATTGACTAATACTTTGTATAATTTTTGGTAATACATCTTGATAGTGATAACCAGATTTTAACTCTAAATTTCCTGTAATGCTATAAGTTTTTTCAACTAATGTTGTTGGCATTAAAAATACTTCAGCAATGTTTCTAACATTGTTTAGTAAGAAAAATGTATCAAATTCTGGATTGTGCTCAACAGTAGGATCTGTATAATTTTTATCCAACAATAGATACACATTATAAATGCCTTGTACAAATGGGAATGCTGTCGGAATAGGTGCAATAATGATGTTTTTTACAGCCGCAATTTGATCAATCACCAACATTGTATAATCATCAATTGTGATCGGTGATGTTGTTAAAATATCTTTTGGTGTGTAAAACTGATTTTCTACTTGAAGCGATCCATTTTTTTGTGTTAAAATGTCCTTCATTGGAAAATTTGCACAATAACCCAGTTCCGTAAATGCATAGCAGAGTTGTTCCAAAATAGTTATACCAGGATCGCTCGGATTCAAATTTGTCCAAGCTGTACTGCTATGTTTTTGGATGTAGGCAAGTCCGGCTGCTTTCAGAGATTGGAAATCAAGCTCTAAAGGAAGTTGCGTGTCTACTATGTGATTTTCCGTTGTCATATATGAAAACTATACGTAATGCTACTTTCGTTGGTTATATTGTTTAATGACGGAACTACTAAAGTTCCGTTTGCTGGTGTGAATTCGTTTTTTGCTTCAGGATCATACTGAATGGTTCCTGTGGTAAAATCTTTGGTGCCAATTTGAAATGAAATAGTTGTTACTTCTATTACAGCGTCAAAACTGTTAATAAATGAAGCTATTTGTGCTGTGTTGATACCTTTGTCTATGGTAATTTGTTCTTGTGCACTCGTAATCCAAGGTGATAGAAATATGTTTATTCCATCATTTATTTCTTTGCTAACTATAGAAATTTCATAGTTTGAATCAATGATAATGCTCGCTGTAATTTTTACATATTGAAGTGTAAAATTTGAAACAGCAATCTTTGTAAAAGCATTTACTCTAGTTTGGATATATTCTTCAATAGCAAGCTCAGTACATTCGCTTACTAAAGGCTCAAAAGCATTGGCAACTGTAGCATCTGAAACACGTTTTACGAGATATGAGATGACTTTTTTTGCTGATGAATGATAACTAGTTTTTGAATAATATACTTCAGGAAATTCCAAACGAATTACATTGAAATAATCTTCTGCTGTAATCAATCGATCTTTGGTTTTTAAACGTGTACTTACACGTGAGTTCATCTGTGGTGTGGTTTCAGACGCTTTTCCGCCAAATGAAGGAAATGGTTGTACTGTTGCAGAAATTTCAGGAATTGCATTTTCAGGACTTGAGATTACATTTGCGTTTAATTCTGGCGCATTTGTAGAAACATCTGTAGCACTTACAATTCTCTTAAGTGTAATTCCGTTGGTTTTTAAAAACGTTGTTTTTGCAAAACCGTCAGGATTATTTGTAGTACCAATGGCAATCCAACTATTGTTGCCTGGCATAATATCGTGTTGTGTGGTAATATCTCTAGAAATATTTACGGTAATAATTCCTGAACAAGTAAAACCGTTTGTTTCATCAGAAATAACAGGTAGTGTGTTCCAACCTGTGGTGCTTAAGTATGAAAAATTTACTGTTTTTTCATCAAAAGTTTGTTCTGTGTACGTACGCGCTAGTTCAAAATAGAAAGACACTTGCGCAGGAGCGATTACATTTTCTAACTCTAAAAACAATTGTCCTTGCGATGTAAAGTTTGGTAGTAATGGTAATGCCGTTAATGAAATAATAGTTCCGTCTGTTGTACGCTTTGGCGATTCGCCAATAGTAGTATCTTTTGTGATGATTCCATTTGCAATATCATATATTTTATAGTTTTGAAACGGAGTGTAATAAAAACATTCTAGTGGATACGTTTGTTCATTGGTTGAAAAATCATAAGTTGTAGAAGCACTATAATTTCCTGTAATTTTACTAACGATTGGAGTAAAAGGAATGTTTGGTGGATTTACTAATGAATCGTTACTTTTACGTGCGATTAATCTACCATTATACAACGCAATAGCGCCAACTACTTTTGGATACAAGTCTAAGCCAAACCCGTAACTTGGTAAGATGAACTGCATTTTCAAAAAGCCAAGTGTAGTGGTATCTAACAACTGCAAAGGTTTTTGTTGTAATGTTGGATCTATTTGTGACGTAGCAACTTCAATTCCTGCAAAATCAAACGTTCTTGTTGCCGGAATAGTGTCTTTTGCACCATCGGACGAAAAAAATAAATTTTCAGAAGTTGTTGTAGAAGAAAAATTAGTATCATTTTGCTGCATTGTAAAACCTTCCCACAATCCATTTTGTAACCATGTAAAGTCTACAAAAAAGGATAAGTTTGAATATTGAAATGGTAAGGTAGCTAGTTTTTCTTCTTTCTTAAAAATGCTTCCAATTGCATGTCCAACTCTACTTAAAAATGATTCTTTTTTTTCTGGAAATTTTGCTAAAGTTGTCGTTTTAAAGTCTGATATCTTTTTTAAAATAGCTTCTTTTGTAGCAGCAATTTTTGTAGTAGCTGTGCTTTTAGCAGCGGTTACTTTTGTTTTATTTATACTACCATTTGTTTCAACATCCGTAACGATATCAGTAAGTAGTTTTTTAATATCTTGGAAAAGTATTTCCAATCCATTTTTGATATCTTGTAAAACAGCATGGTCAGCATTGATTTGCTTTTCTAGTGTTTTTACTTCTGTTTCAATCAACTTTTTTAATGTAGCTATTTCAACTTCAACTAATGTTTTTATTGTATTGACAGCTACGGTTAAAATTTGATCATATACCTTTTTTTGAGTGTCCAATACTTTTTTAAATAAATCTTCAACGGCTTTAATGATTAGCTTAAATAGTTCTTCCTCACTCATTAAATTTACAGGAACTTCAGAATATTGCCCTGTTAAAAAGTTGTTATATTCTTCATAATACGTACCAAAATCAAAATCAGCAGGAAACGGATTCCAAGTCATTGTAAACGATATATCACTAATAGGTTTGCTAAAAATTTCATTACTTCCTATCATAAAGTTATGGTTCACATTTGGTGATGGTCCTAAGGGTTGAAATGGTTTTGTAGGATCTATTGCTCCAAAATCATTGTATAATTGAAAACTTTGTAATTCCACAACATCAACACCAATTGTTACAGATGAAATTGTTGTTGGAATCGTAGTCGATTTATATGTTGAAAACGACATTTTAAACAATGGCCATTCACTAGTATATCCGTCAGGATTTTTAGTAAAAGCCGTAATTGCTGGATCAGTTACTGCTAGCGTAATTGTTATTGTTGCAACATTATTTTCGATACTAACTGTTCTTTTTGAAGCGGGAATTGTTACCCAAGCTTCAGCTGTACTCAAATAGTAGGTTGTATTGTTTTGTATAATATCTGAATATGTATCATTTGAAAGTGATAATGCAATTGTGATGGTTCTGGTTTTCGCTTCCGCGAGATATAACAAAGGAGAACCAAATGCTAATTCCATAGTATGGATTGTTCCTATTGGCTTTTGCTGCGAACCAAAGGTGTGCCATTGCTGTACAACACCTGATTCGTCTTTAGTAACGACATTTACAGGTGGTAATTTTTCCAAATATAATTGTGTGTTGGTATTAGTGTCTTTTCCAGTCGCTAGTGTGTATGCATTTACAATTTTAGCAGGATTTAAAGAAGTCGCGTTTGTAGTTTCAAACAAAATAGGTTGTTTATTCGTATCTACGCCTGCGGCAAAAGTGATATCTTTTTGCAGCCTGAATGTTTCAGTTATTTTTGTCAAATTGCAAGCAGCAAATACTGTATCAGCAACAGTACTTTTAGGTGTTTGTAATAAAATATCCTGATAGTAAAAGTTTAAATGTGCTGTTGCTAAGGAATTGAATTGCGCTTGATATATTTTGAGTAAATTCGTAAATGTGCGAAACAATAAAGTATCAGGAAAGTGTCCTGGAATTTTTTTGATGTTTTCCAATTCTGTGTCTGCATATGAAATACAATTGCTGTAAAAAGAAAATATTTTTTTACCAGCGTATTGCAATGCATTAAAAACATCTGTAATCGTGATTTTTGAAATATAAAAACATTGTTGTGTATTATCATCTTCACATGGATATGTAGGCAATCCTAACACTGTCCAATACGGCATTTTACCTTTGCTCTGTTTCCAAATTTTTTGATCATAATTTTCAAAAGCAAATGTATCTACAGGTTGTATGTAAGGAATAATTTCCTGTTTTGATAATACTTGTTGAAATTCTAATAATGACCAAAGTAATAAGCTATACGTTTCCTTTACATTGTTAATAATATATGTTTTCAGATTGTATTCATAGGTTGAATTCTTCATAAAAACTGTCCAACTTTCAATGGTTTGAAAAATAGTAGTCAATTGGTCAAATAATTGATTGAATGCTGTTGAAATAACGCTATCTTCAACTGTTTTGGTCAATACTTGTTGTACTTGAATACAGGTGTTTATGAATAACGTATAGGCTTTTTGAAACGATGTTTTTGCAATAGAAGCTACCAAAAAAACAGGATCTTTTAGTAAAAAAGGAGACCAGTTTCCATTGATGGTATTGTCTTGTTCATAAAAATTAAACAGTTTCGCAAAATCGACCAACATGCGCAACTGGTCCTTCTCTGATCGTCCATCGATCAGATTGGATTTAGGTACTAAGGCTTTTTCAAGCGATAGCATTGCGTTATTTTGGTCAACAGTATTCATTTATTTCTTTAAATTGGTTCCTTCTTTTATGTAAAAAGGATACACATAATTATGTCTTGTATTTGTTTGGTTATAGATGTAATTAACAGTGATTTCAACCAGCCCACTTTGTAAATCACTAAATTCAACAATTACTTCTACAACTTTAATTCTAGGTTCATTATCTAATAATGCCGATTTTACAGCATCTCGAATTTCTCCTTGTAACGTAGGACGCATTTCCTTGAAGAAAAATCGTTGCAAACCTGCTCCAAATTGTGGTTCAAATGGACGCTCGCCAAATGTGGTTTGCATGATCAAATTGATCATTTCATTGATGTTATCTTCATATTTCGTAAGCTGCACTTGATAGCTTCCTGATGAAAATTTCACCGGAAAGGACCAACCTGAGCCTAAAAACTCTTTTTGTATGATTCTTTGCTTATCCACCGATCATTACTGTAAAACATCCTAAAACTATTGATCCGCCATGTGCGGTTGAATCGCCTATACGAGCGGCTGGCATTCCGCCAATCATTACCGTTGCTGAACCTTTTACTATCGAATCTGGCGGTCCAACACAGGTTAACATATCACCTACACGTGCGGCGGGTAATTTGCCAATCAATACTGTGGGTTCTCCAGGCCCAATAATAGGTCCGCCAACATGCGGAATTGGAGAAGGAACCGCAGGTGTTTGCATTGGACATTCATGAAAATCGGTTAATCGTGCTGCTGGTGGCATAGTTTCTTTTTTTAGTATTGAGTATTGAGATTTTAGTATTGAGAAATCTGATATCTCACTACTCATATCTCAGAACTATTTAATTAATCATTACCATTGCGGCTTTTATGGTAGCTTGTGTTCCTCCTTGTAAGGAAGCTGTCATACTTCCTTGAGCGGAATATTCCATTTGCGCTGATTCTTTAATATTGAGTCCTTTGATTTGCACATCACCGCCAGAAGATTCAATATTTACACCTTGTGTTCCTTTTAGGTTTAAATTTTGAGTTGCTTCAATGGTAATGTCCTTTGGACTCGTTATAGTAATTCCACTATCAGACATCACAATTTTATTATCATTCTGATCTTTGATGGTAATGCTTTTTTCATCATCACTAAAAATTGCTGTGTTTTTACTTGGCGTTTCTAGCGTTAGGATCTTTTTATCATCATCAAATTGTATGTTGATTCCAGATTTTGACACAATCGCTTTTATGGTATTGTTTTCATCTGGATCTAAACCTGTAAATGGTTTGTTGTTTGATGAACTATACATACTTCCTAAAATGATTGGATACCTAGGATCTTCATTTAAGAATCCAACAACAACTTCATCACCGACTTCAGGCATAAAAAATGCACCTGCGCCCGATGTTGAGTAGAAGTTGGTTAAACGTGCCCATAAACCTTCACCACTTGGATCAAATAATGGAATATCAACTAAGACTCTATATTGACTATCTGGATCTTCATACATTTTTTTTACCGTTGCATTGAATAATCCTTGCGCTCCTGGTAACAATCCTGAAGCTGGTGGTGCCATTACATCAGGTTCTTCTGTAAACCAAATAGGAGATAAGCCAACTGAAACTTCTGTTATCCAATTTCCATGTGCAATGGCATGATGTACATTTGAAATGATATGATCACCGTTGAAACGATCGCCCAAGCCAGCAAGCGTAATGTATTTTGCAGGATCAACTAAGTTGCTTCCTTGAAATTTTACATCACCTTGAATTTTAGAATACGCGCTTTTTACCAACGCTGCTTTTGACCAATTTGTTAAGTCCGAACTTTGAATTGGCGCTGTACTTTGCAATTCATAATCTGATAAACCAACAACTTCAGAGAGCGTTTTAGAAGATAAATTTCCTGGTCCTGCATAACTATTTGACGCTTCTCCAGAAGCGGTTTGTTGTTGTGTATAATCCCAAGAAGTTGCTTTTGCCGACCCTAATTGTGTTACAGCATCTAGCGAAGCATTAAACTCTAATAAATTATCTCCATACGTAATTGTCAACACTGAAGATGTATCAGCATCAGGTGCTGCAACTGATACTTTTCCGTTTAACGCAGTTACAATCATTCCATTTGTTTCCGCACGTGCCAATAGAAAATCCCAGTCCGTTGTATAGTATTGTACTTGTTCTGGCCATTCAGTTGTTGTTGCTGTCACATCAGCCGACAACCCACTGTAGTTTCCAATAATGGAACTCATAATGTCACTGTCTTTCTTTTTAGCATAGGTGATACTTTTACGCCCAACAATCATTTTTACAGCTTCATCACGGCATTCTACGACTAAAACAGAACCTTCAGCACCGTGAATTCGGATACTTTGTTTGGTTACTATTCCTTCAAAAATGGTTTCGTTTGTTGAATCATAACCAGCTTCAATTGTAATTTTAGTTCCAGGGACAAATGTGGAAGATGAGCTCGCTTCAAATGTTTCTGTAGCGGGACTTCCATCAATGATAACAATATTTGCCATTGAAATTCGGTTGATACCTTTTTCTACATCAATTGATTGTACGTCCATTGTATCAGGAATAGCACTTCCTGCAGATTTAATCGTAAATGTGACCAATCCGCCACTTGTGATTTCTGTTGTACTCATATATGCTTATGTTGGTTTTATTATTGGAGGAAACAATAGCTGTTGTCCTCCTTTTAACTGTCTAAACTTGTTTAAATCGTTGTATTGCGCTACTTGCACATAGTAGTAAGGTGTATTCCAAACTTTTTCGGATAGTTGTGGCAAGCTTTCACCTTGTATAACTTCTACCATGTGGGTAATGTCTGGTGAACTTTCGCTGTCTTCTTTGGTTCGTTTGTCCGCAGAGATGTATTTTCCAAAACTCAAGGAAATTTTAGCTCTTAGCGGACTTCCATCTGGTTTGAATAGTGTATATGTAGTGTCAAATGATTTGAGAACACTATAAAATACAAGATCACTTCCCCATTGAATTTTTACAAAATTTGGTCTGTGAATTTCGCCGTTATAGGTATAAACAATGTCCTCTAAAGTTTGAATCTCTTTTGATAGATCGGTTCGTTTGTTGTCTACAACTCCAGTACAATCAATAACAATGTCAAAACTGAGATTGTCACTTGGTGTACTTTTGTATTTTTGAGATGTGGAACTTGTATCTATCGGTTGTTGTTCATTGTATTCAATGGTTCGATTCCACTTTATCGATTCTGGATTGATCATTAGATTATATGGATCACCAGAAACAGGTTTTGTGAAATCCTCATCTTGATAACCTGTTATTTTCATATATTCCAATGCCATAATCGTAATTTATCGTTTATACTTTTCTTTTTTGTGACTTTCAGAAATCATACGCTTACACGTTTCTAGTAGTTCATTTTTTAATCGTGACAAGTCTTGTTTTTGATGACTTGTTGTTGAACTTCTAGTTACAGATTGAATTTCTGTTTTAATCACTAATTCTCTAATTTCTATCGGCATAAATTGTTTGTTTATAGACCAGTTTATGTACTTGAACCAACATCGAAATAGGTATATGCTAATTCAATGGTTTCGATTAAAATTTCGCTTTCCTGAGATTTTAAATCAGACACTTCATATTTTACAGGATATGCATTGTAAAATGTCCATTTCTTTAGCACTTTTCCTTCGTTGTCAAGTAAATTCACCGAAACATCTTTGGTTTCAATAGCTGTTGCTAAACCGTTGTCCATTGTATCGGAACACCATGTTATTAATTTTGATCCTGTTGGAACAATTGCTCTTTTAAGCACAAGATTTTGGCTTGAACTTACATTGGGTAATCGATATTTGAATCGATTTTCGCCACCACTTGTAATTTCTTCTATACCAAGATCTTTACTGATTCCTGATACTTCTTTAAAAGCTGCATCTTCACCTTCAAACGAAAGTGAAAAGTAAAATCCAACAGGATAATCAGTATTAGCCATTCGTAATGATTAGTTGTTCGTGTGCTATTTCTAGTGTATCAACTGCTACTTCGTTTCCATCAGATTTTAAATCGGTACTGGTAATTTTTGTTGGCCACGCATTGTTTAGTTGCCATTGCATTGTTACTTTTCCGTTTTCATCTAATAGTTTGATAAGTACAGTTCTTCTTTTAATTGTATTCATTGAAATTTCAGCATGCCAATCCCAAAAAGTATTGTCATTTACAAAAACACCACGTTTCATTGTTATATTTCCATATTTTACAATACCCGGCATTTTTTCAGTAGAGAATAATGGACTATTGCTTTTACGATATTCAATGATTTGGTTTTCTACGTCCATTCCAGATACTTCCTGAAATGCAACACCTTTAAGTTCAGTTCCTAAATCAACTTCGAATCGGAACTTTGGCATGGGCCATGTTGCGCCTTGTTTACTTCCGTCATCTGCCATAATGTTATATTTTTAGTTTTGTTAATTAATTTTTGCTCGATCATCGAGATTTATATACTCCGACGTTTGTGTCGAATTATGTTGTATGCATTCTTAATTTTTAGCTTGATGTAGCTTGTTGTTGTTGGAATGTTAATACAATAAATTCTGCAGGACGTACAACAGCTACTTTAACTGTAACATTCATAAATCCGTTTAAGATATCGTCTGAAGTCATTGTGGCACCTAGTCCGCATTCAACAGAAAATGCACTTGCAGCAGTTGCTCCCTGTAAACCTCCTTGTTTCCAGATTCCTGTTAAGAAGCTTCCAATCATAGATTTTACACCTTCCCACGTATTTTTGTCGTTTGGTGCAAATACATATGCTTGTGCTGCTAGCTTACATGATTGTTCTAGGAAGTTCATGGTTCTTCTTACTGATAAATAACGCCAATCTTGGCTGTTTCCGTCTAAGGTTCTTGCTCCCCAAATAAGGATTCCCAATCCATTGAAAAAACGAATGGCATTGATTGATTTACCAGAAACCGCATCCACGTTTAAGTCACCTTGTTGTGACTCTGATAGTTTTATTGGAAGTGAAGAAGCGCCTACCATTGAGGTATTTGCTGGTGCTTGCCACGGTCCAACTTCGTTGTCTGTTACCGTAATTACTCCGGCCATTCCACCACTTGGAGGTAACATATTTGCATCACTTAATACATGATTAATGATGGTGCTATACGTTTTACTTGCCGTAATTAAAGAGTTGTTGTACTGACTTGTTGTTAGTGGTGTTCCTGGAGGATTCTCAATATTAGATAGAATTGTTTCTACCGTAGGATTTGGATCTGATGCAGGACTTAGTAAAGGTTGTAATTGCTTCACATCTCCACCAAATAAATTGGTATAGTCAATGTCAGTACTTTGCATTATTGTTGTTCCCACAAATGGGTAGTAAGCCGTTCCATAGTTCAATCCGTTAGCTCCAGTATTGTCTCTAAATGTTGTAATATCATTCATCCACATAATTGGATCTGGATTTCTTCCTCCAATGATATCTAAAATAGCTACAGAAGTTTGCATTGTTTCTGCTTGTAAAAGCATCGAAGCCATAAGTGTTCCATTGTTTGCTACTGAAAGTAAAGTTGCTTCAGGACAGATATACATGGTTGGTTCTTGCTCGTTTTTCAATAAGGCTAGTCCATCTGTAAGATCACCAAGTTGCACATTAGGATTTACAATTTGATCGCCTGGTGTCATTCCTACACCTGAACCTGCTCCGTATGTTCCAACAGAAACGATGTATGCGTCTCCACCACCGTTTTCATAGAATAAACGAATGCTGTTATACAAGTAATATACTGTATTTGGATCTGGAACAATAGAGTAGTAGGTGCCGGCAATAAGCATGTAATCACCTTTTTCTGGTTGGCTTTTTTCAGCTACTAAATAGTACTGTGGACTGTATTGTTTTGCAGGATCCGCAGGTGGTGCAGGATCTGGATAACAAAAGATTGCCTGAAAATCACTAAATGATGTGATCTTTGTAGGTACATTAGTATACGATTTCCCTTCGTACATGGCTTGCGGAGTATATCCAATGAAAGCGGGAACGGCAGTTGCTACTGGAACAACTGAATTTCCAAACCCGTTTATTTCATTGATATAAACCCCTGGAGATTTAATGGTTGATAAATTCATAAAACATAGATATTAATTCGTATTAATTTTTATGGTTGCTATATAATGATTAGATATAGACATACATTGGTGATGCAATGTTATTGTCTTCTAATATTTTCAAATTTGATGTATTTGGTATTGGTAAGCCTTTGAAAATGGTTTCTTTTCGATTACCAGCTATCGTTTGTTTTGTATTGATGATTTCAAAACTGTATTGTGATTTATTTTTTAATGGTATTGTAGTTGTTCCAGAAGAAAATAATACTGCTTTTTGCCCGTTTTGCAACGTGACTTCCCCTTCATTTGAAAATTGTACTTCTTCAGTATTACTTTGAATAGCTATTTTATGATAGTTTTGATTTGAATTATTGATGATGTAATACTGCCATTGTGTTTTTCGTGCAGTTAACTGAACTTGAAAAGTTAGGTTTGTATTGTTTTCTTGTACATTAATAATGTCTTCAAACTTTATTTTTATCAACACAATGTCTTCTGTATCACTTTGCGGAGAGAATGCTTTTTCTAGTATAGTAGGAACGCTGGTTTTTCCATTGTTTTCATAGGAAAGTATTCCAATTTCATTTACAGGAATTTCTGCGGTGTAGTTGTAGAAATTTTGATCTGTAACAACTCCGTTAAATTCAAAAGTATCTGCTCCTGTTACTTGTTTTATATAGTTTAAGTAATCTTTAATTGGTTGATTTGTTGAGGTATACACTTGAAAACCATCTGGCATTTTGCGAATGATTAAACCATATGTATCAATAATCTTTTTACTCTCTGAACTGGGATTGAATACTAAACTTTCACAAATACCTGATACAAAGTATGTATGCAGAATAGCAATGCTAAATAAGGATGTATAGGTAGTATTCATGATGTTGGATTTGCGTTTGTGCCGATATTATCAATTTTAGGTTCAAATCCTTCTATTTCATCAGAAGCAATTGTAATCATTCGTATTTTATAGATGATTGATGGTTGGTATTTGGCTCCTAATGCTGTCCAAAGATTTTGCATTTGCATGTAGCCATCACCTTTTTGGAATTCATATTCTAGTTTTCCAATTTCTTCAGGAATGTTCGCATACTTTGTTGCATCAATTAGTTCGTTTGTTTGGAAAAATTGCATCGTAGCACTTAAAAATTTTAATGCTTCACTATAATCATCAAAATTTGGTGTAACTAACATGAAAAGATTGTAACGATTTGCCAATGGTTTTTTGGCATAATTCCCATCAGAAACAGGTTGCATTCTGTTGAAAAACTGTTTTGTAGTTTCTTCTTCTACATGAATTAAAGACAGTACAATATGGTTTTTGTTTTTTTCAGGAACCTTCCCGTTTTGTTCAATAATTCTATTGATTAATACGGCATCATCATCCAATCCAAATTTGTTTTTAATGAATTGGTTGAGAGTTTGCGCGGTAAATTGAAATGCTTTTTCAATCATAATTAGTGGTTGGTTAGAAAATCGAGCATGCTAAAATTAGCTATATCACTTTGCAAATGGATGAAACGCGCGTATACTATTTATGCACATTTTATGGTTACAGACATATTTCCGTAGACAAAACGTAGACAAATGCTTTTTGCGCATCAGAAACCATTTACACATAGGGAAATGTGCATCGATTTTTTGGTTTATACTTTTTTAATTTGTGCTTGTTGAAGACAGCAATACTTCACACAGTAGAAAGATACGAAAATAGGAGCGTATGTTTTTTGCGTATATAATGCTTAAGTTTATAAATTTACTAGTCTTTTTGAAGAAGTTCTATATTAGCTTGCAAATGATTGAATGTACATCCTAAGATCTTGATCTTTGTTTAATACCATTTTCTTTTTTAGACGATATTTATGTGTACGGACACTTTCTTGATTGATTCCAAGAATGAAACGAATGTCTTCATTGGACATGTTCATTTTTAAGTAGCAACAGTATTTTAAATCTTTTGCCGTAAGACATGGAAATTGTGAGGTAAGTCGTTTTAGGAAATTAGGGTTTATGTTTTCAAAATAGAGTTTGAAATCGTCCCAATGTTTTTGATTATTGTGTGTCATTTTGATAGTATTTACAATTGACATCAACTTTGTTTTGGTAGTATCATCTACATTGGCATATAGTTGCTTGATGCGTTCTTTTATTTTGTCAAGCATTTGTTTTTTTTGATCTAATTCTAACGTGTAACGAGTTAGATCATTATTTTCTGGACTAAATGTATTTTTTCTTTGTTGTTTATGTGTATCAGTAAGCTTGAGAAGTTTTATAATTCCTTTTATGTTATTGCTTAAGTTGTTTCTTTCTACGCCATATTCATAGGAATAGGTAAATAGAATAGTTTGTTCTTTTAGTTGTAAATTTTCTTGTTCATTTCTTTGTCGAAGGCACACAATAGGAATTGTAAATTCTGAAAAGTAAGATTGTAGAGAATTGAGAATGTGTTGATTGTTTCGAAAACTTAGAATGATTAAAAGTGGCTGTAGTGATTTTGAAATTTGCACAATATCTGCTATGCGCGTAGCTGTAATAAAACTATATTGATCTACATCCTGCAAGCTTTTTATAATCGCTGCTAATGACGAAGAAGTATCGCTCCCAATAAGTATATTTTTATGCGTTGTCATCATTCTAATATAATTATATCAATACGTTAGTTAGTATTATGCTTAAGGGAACATATGCTAATAGGGTTTCAAATGTAGTTTAAAAAAGTTTTGTAAAACACGGTAGAAATACTTGGTTTTTGACGTTTTAGTGTTAATTTTTACGACAAATGACCTTTCTAAATAGAAAAAACCTGTAATTTTCATATTACAGGCTTTCGATTTTTTCATTAATATATGCTAAAATTAGCAGAGTGTATAATGAATTCTTTTTAATAGTTTATGAAATGAAGCTTGATTTCTATAGGAAACAGGAAAACTTATATTTCCTGTAAGAACGACGTTGTTTGTTTTATCATAACTTTCTACATGATTGAGGTTTATGAGCAATGAACGACTGATTCTATAAAAAACTTCATCTTTTAATAGATCTGCGGTAATTTTTAAATTTTTACTACTTATATAGCGAGTGCCATCGGACATGTAATAATACGTGTAGTTTCCATCAGCTTCACAGTATACAAGTTGAGATAATTTTATTAATACATATTTATCTCCGTGTAACGGAATTAGTAATCTTTTTTTGAGCTTTTCATTCATTATTGATGGTATTTTTTATTTAAAGATGCTTACAGGCTATTGTCAATAATGGTTTTTAGGAACTGGAGGAGGTTTTAAAGATTTATTTCATACATGATAAACAATTTTAATTCATAACAATATTCCCAAAAAGATTTTCTCTTTGGTTCACGTTTCTATATGTATTTTACTGTAGGGAAGAGGTAGGTTTTCAAGTAGCAACTTGAAAAATATTATTCTTACACTAAAGATAACGAAAAGTCTTAAAAAATAGTGTGTTTAGAGAAGAAAATACATGTTTATTTTATGTAGATACAATTTTAAAGTTATTTATTATTCCCAACAAGGATCAGCTTTACTTTTTTTACATTTAATTATAGACATTTCATCTAAATAATGAACCTTCGTTTTATCATAAATACATACAGCATCACTGAAATGAACGAAAAGATCTAAAGAACTTCTTAATGAATATTCTGCTATTACAATGTTATTGATATGCTCATAATCCATTTTTAAAAAGTCGATTAATTTATCAGGTTCATCAGTTTTTAATATAACTCCACTTAACGACATGTTAAAACATGTTTTACAATATAAAAAGGATATATCAGCTTCAATGTCATTGATTAGTATTCTGTCATTAACAATTATAGTATCATCTCTATAGTGTTTAATAACTTCTTCACTACTAGACTTGTTCATGCCTATTTCAAGTTCATGCAATGGATTAAAAAGCGGTATGTTTTTTTCACATGAAATAAGAAATACGAATAGTAAAATAATACAAGTAGATTTTAGGTATTGCATTTTGTTTTTTGTTGAGTAGTATTGTAATATATGAAAAGCTATACTAACTTTTTAGTATAGCTTTTGTTAATGTTGGATATTTACTTGGACAAAGTGAAGATAATAATGTATTACAAGATCCACTGATGTTAAAAAAGACTTACTGAGATTAATACATTACTGACCAAAGAAAGAGAAGCTTTATTACTTATATTGGATGCTTTTTTATGCGACTACAATGCCAAAAAAGCATACTCACTTTAACCCATAAAAAAACTCCCAAACTATAACAGCTTGGAAGTTTTATATATTATTATATGTATTTATTCATACTCGGCACTAGTTATGCTTCGGTAAACTCAGCACAAGAAAACTAGCGCTAGCGTGGGATTTAACTTTCTATCAATATATCAATGAACGATTAAAATCAATAGCAAATTTTTAATTTAACTATTGGTTTTCAGTATTTTAAAACTATATTTTAATTCATGACCTATTTTACTACATTATCCATTACCCTTATTATATAATTTTTTTGCTAACGCCTTAACTCCCTCGTCATCATTTTCCTCAAATATTCTCGCATAAAAACTTTTAGCTTTATTTAAGTCCGATTCTTCTAATATTATAGAACTAATAGAAGTCAAAGATAGTATTCGAATATAAGAACTTCCAATTTCAATGAGTTTATATAATTCTTCTTTAATAGCTTTCTTTATTTTTGAATCCTCTATATTTATTTCTCCAACTACATAAATACCAAAAGAGATTAATTCATCATTTTGAGATTGCAATAGCTCTATAATATCTTTAGGATTTCTACCACCTCTAAACTCATCAGTAAAAGCATTTAAGAGTTCGCCATCGACATCCTTGTCAATTATTTCTAGTAATTGTTTTATAATCATAATTTAATATTATTTAAAGCCTTTTCAAGAGATTGAATAAATGCCTTCTCATCAGCAATACGTACATAATGAGCCTTAGCTATAGGGATACTTTTTGCACCTTCACCTATAGATTTAAAATGTTCTGCTTCTTTAAGTCTGCTAACCACACTTGCCTTATAATCTTTTAAAGCAACTAATATATCTTCTTTTGACCAATTCTTAGGTACTCCATCAGGAATTAATCCGTCAATTTTATTTCCCCACTCAGTATTCTTTACTAAAGGTAAATTCGTTGCTTCTTTCATTTTTTTTATTTTGCGAGCGTTTTTTACCCAATCACAAGGACCACTATTATGTACTAAAATATTTTCTTTAGAAATATAGTATGTATGAAAATCAGCTACTTCAAAATTATATACTTTATACTCTCCTTTATGATAGGTAATATTATCAATAATAATTTTACTACCATCATAAAGTGTTAACTCGTCACCAACTTTTAAATTCTTTACTTTTATCCATTTACCGCCAATAAAAAATGGGTGATCATCTGTTGCTTCAATTACTTCATCATCAGCATAAATTTTATAGATATGATCTCTAACCTTTATAAACGTATTGATGACTGGTTTGAGTTTAAGTTTTTGAGTTTTATCATCAAAAGCCCAAACTAAATCTCCCTTCTTAATGGTTTCAATGTTTTTATATCCATCAGAAGTCAACACTTGCGTGCCAGAAGTAAAGCAGCCGCAAGGGCTTAGTTTTTTTGCCTTCTTAAAAAGATTTACAGCTTCATCACCATATTTAGTTGCATACTTTACAATTTTTCCTCCTTCACCAACTATAGGGACTACAGCTACTATTGAATAGGCAGCATTTTCATAATCTCCTTCAGCATAATAAAACAATGCATTAGTGCCATCAGCTAATTCACCTGCTATTGGCACCATCCCTACAATATCTAAACCTAAATGTATACCTTGACTTGTTAGATCTGCTAAATTACTTCCTGCTTCTAAAAATTTACTAATTCTTTGTCTTTCAGAAAGTTCATATTCAACTTCTGACATTTGACCTGTATTATACCTAATCTGATTGTTGTACTTTTCAGTAGTAGCAGATTCAACTAGATTCTCAACATCTTTTTTAGTTTTCTGTTTTAAAGCAGTATATTCATCAAGTAAAATTTTAAGTATATCAAAGGCTAAAATTTCAGCTCCTTCCAGTTCTATACCTATTCCTAGTTTATTTTCACTAAAAGCATATGGACTATTCCATGGGAAACGACCTCTTAAAGGATCTTCTGCAAAGAACCTACCTAATCTAGGATCATGCATTCTGTATTTGAAGTTATGCGAGTTCCCTTCTCCTTTTAGTTCATCATCTTTTTCTTGTCCTTGGAAGCCGTATCTATAACTTTCATCACTTGCATGTCTTTTAGGTAAAAGCATCCCATACGGGTAGTAATCATTATAAGAAAGAACGTCTGCAAGGAACCCTTCTACATTTTGGGTTTCCTCAAGGGTAAATATAACGAATTTTCTAATATAGAATGCTTCTTCATCATTGTGTTCTAAATTTTGCGTATGTTTTAAGAAACGAATACGATAATCAGCAGTTTGAGGTACAGTAAACGTACACCCGAAATCACCTGACTCTGTGATTATTGCTGTGTATATACTGTTTCCTTCAAGATCTTCTATGGATACTTTTATGTCGGCACCGTAGTTTTCTTTTTCAATATTTGCTTCTATATAGTATTCTATATTTTCTTCTAATTTTTCTTCATGGAATGCTCCTGTATTAGGGTCGATTGTAGCGCACTGTAAAACAGTTTCATTATCAACCAATGCCAAACTTACATTTTCACTGTCTTCTTTAAAACCTTTTACACCTTCATATATTTGTGCTATTTGAGTTCCAAAAGCGAGTATTTTTTTATCAGATATAACACTTAGTACATTTCCTAAATGGTTTGATAATTCATAGGCTTTGTCACCAATATGATTTGCATAATTTTGATGTGTTAATGGTCCGTTTACAGCATTTTGATAATGTGTATTGTCTAAATGATTTGGGATACCATCATTGTCGTCATCTGCTTGTCCTTCAGCAGCTGTAAGCCATTCATCGTTATCATCATCCGTATCTAAATAGTTTGGCGTTCCATCATTATCCGTGTCTGCTAACAGATATTCGTTAACTGTTAGAATGGTATCATTGTCGTCATCCGTATCTAGATAGTTTGGTGTTCCGTCACCATCTGTATCATCATTATCAAGATCTCCATCTGCATTGATATCTTCTAGATAATCATCTACACCATCATTGTCAGTATCTAAATAGAATACGTCTGGAATGATATAGTCATCAGTTGCTAAGGTTGTTGTTGTCACTGCTTTCATTTCAGCTCCTAAATTATTTTTTAGGAAATCGGTATCTAGCATTGGAAAACTGATCGCTTGCGTATCACTATCAGAAATATCAAAATGATAATTTACATACGCTACATCTAACGTTTCTAAACCTGCGTTTCTGTATACAAACCCTTTACTTTGTGTATTGATTGTTGTAAGCTCTCCAGAAACCGGATTTAAAATGATTAATTTATTGGTTGCATTTTTAGTATCATACGTTTTCCCATTGATTACAACATTTGCATTTTCTCCAAAGAAGTTGAAATTAACTTTAAGTCCTTTTGTAGTCAGAAGATCGGCTGTAAACTCATAAGGTGTGATGTAATACTTTATAGTATAATCTCCAGTTCCATCTTTTTTTGGATCTTCATTTTCTTCACGAATAGAAAATCTTACGGCATGTTTACCTGTTGTTTCGTTTTTGATTACGTACACTACTGCTTCGTAATATTGCTTCAGACTTTGCTGATTTATATTGCTATGCCTTAAAATGACAACAGGACTGTATTTATCAGTTGTTGTAATTTTAAATTGTGTTTGTAGATTCAGGCCTCTAAACTCTGAATTTTCACCTGAAGTTGTTGCAGGATGATCCCAATGGAAATATGTTTCGCTAGTGGTTCTTAACCCACTTTTATTGAAATTACCTAATATGATTGGAATTCCTGACCCATCATTTGTTGGATCTATGGTTAACGGTGTTAGGAAATTTTCATCTACTATTTTAATATTTCTATTTTCAATTCCTAGTCTAGAACTTCCAAATACATGGTTTTCCTTTAAAATCATTTCTAGGTCGAACTCAGTTGTATGTCTAGAGGTGTTGACATCATATACACCTAATACATTTCCTTGTGCGTCACGAGCATATACTGTAGACTCCTTATCATTACTATTACCAAGTTTGTATGTTGATTTTCCGAGACGATTTCCTAAACCGTCATATTGAAAAGCAATTATATCTGGAATTCCCTGAGCTTGGAAAGGCAGTTTATGTACTTCTTTTACTTTTCCATCGACTCTCCAGAATATTTTTAACCCTTCGGTTTTGTCTTCAATAAGTTGCCCAATTTCATCATAGATATAATTATGATTATTGGTGTCGTTTGGATTCGCATTGTAATCATATCCAACACTTGCTAATGTGGCTATTTGATCATCAATATCAGCATTTGTTTCATATTGGTTTTCTTCAATTATATCACTTACGATGGCCAATTTATTTGTTGGGTTTCCATTTTCTGTGATATACTTATAACTAAAGTTGTCCATTGTTTTTAACACTCCATCTTGTGGAACATATCGTTGTAGTGTTTGCAAGTTTCCATTTCTGTCAAAGGAATATGAAGAGGAATAACTGTTTTGTGTCTGTATATTATTGAATGGTTTATCGGTTACTGCCAAAGAACTCATTGCTTTGATACGATTTAATTGATCGTATGTATAATTATTAACTTGTGTAGTTAATATTTTTTCATTTTGATCTCTCAATGAAGTTGTCATTGTTTTGATGTTTCCATTGTATAGATTTTTAGGATTAGCAGTAACGACTCCAGTATTAGAGAGTTTGAAAACAGTACTATTTACAGATGTGTCTGATGCTAAGTAATCTCCACTGAAATAATGTAAAGCATATCCAAAAACATCTCTTGCCATATGACTTCTATTTCCTTGCCCATCATGTCCAAGATCATTTGTTGTTGATGCTAAACTTTCCCCATTTACGGTTTTTAACCAGCCTTGAAGTGTATATATATAGTCAGTTCCTTGTACTTTTTTGTCTCCAATCTCAACTCTTGCTAATGGTCCGTGTTCGTAGTATTTATATTCAGCATCTTCTTCCCAAACATATCCATTTTTAGAAGTATGCGCAGCAACAATTCTATTATCAGCATCATATTCATATTTATGAATGAATTGATCTGGTTTTCGAGGTTGAAATGTTACATTTTTTACATTCCCACTAATTAAATCATATTCATAGTGAACCCGTTTTAGGTGTGTTTCGCAATCTAAAACTTCTGGTTGTATTTCACAATCTGGAATTTTAAGTTCAGTAATGTATGTAACTAATTCTTTTACATTTCCATGTACGTCATAATTGTAGAATAGTGCATTGTCAAAATATGGAGCTTTTCCTGCTTTTATTTTATCATAATAGGTGACAGCAGTTACTCTATTGATACTATTGAAGGCAGTGTATGGAGCCGTAAATAAGTCTGAAGAGTATACAACAGAATTTGCAGCGCTTTCAACGATAATTCTGTCATCATATGTAGTGCGAGTTACTTCTTTTTTATTAAATGCATCATATGAGTCTTCAAAGCTATTTACAGGATTTCCATTGAATAAAAGCTTTCCTTTATTTGAAATAGAATAGGTAAGAGAATTATCTTCAATTTCCCCTGCTTCTAAGATTCTCCCTAAACCGTCATAGCGTGTATAACTAAAATCTTTATGAGGATCTTCTTTTACTTGTTTACTGTTTTGTGAGGCAATAATTCGCCCTAAATCATCATAAGCAAATACAGTAATACCTCCATCAGGTGTTTTTTGCCATACTAACTGATTCAATGAGTTGTACTTGTATTCAGTTTTTAATGTATGTTCAGGAAGGACTTCAATTCCTGTATTTGTATCTCTATTATTATTTATTGATGTAATATCCTGAGGACTATGTACAGCTCTTTTTACACCTTCTGGAGGAACCGTTTGTGTTAGGTTTCCAGCTTGATCATAATAATATAACGTATATTGGTATTCTTTATCGTTGTAAGTAAGCTCTAAGTTTTCCACAACATTATTCATAGCTTGTTGTGTGTAGTTTACTCTGAACTCATGTTTTATACGTTCGATGTATGAATTATAATTATCTAAACCGTATGCTTCGGCAATATTAATTGCAAATTCTTGACAATCACTTACAGGGTCATCGATTTGCAAGTCAATTGTAGGGAACATTGGAGCAGGAGGACAAACTCTAGGATGTTCTTCTAAATACCCCATTACAAAATCTCTCCAAGTTTTATAATTCGTATTATCAGGAGTTAAGTACGTTATTGGATTGGCACTTACAGTGCTATAATTTTTATATGCTTCGATTATAGTTGCATAATCATTAAAACCATAGTTTAATGGTGTTGCACCAAACTCCGCAATTGTTAAAAAGTATACAGCTGTCAGGTCTACATTAGTAGTACTACCCGCAAATGCATTTAGATATTCAATATAACCTTGAGTGATGTATTGATAATTCATATTATCAAAGTGTTCCAAGTTATAATTATTAGGCATACTATAATTTGGTATGTCGCTAACGGCACCAGTATATAATGCCCACATTTCTTCTCTATCAACTGGTGTAACTGTTTGTGGAATACATGTAACACATGGTTCGTATTCTGATGTGTTGGTGTTGATTTGCAATGCTGTTTCAGCATTTTTGAAAGCAGTATAGCGTCCACTAATAGTTCTTACATTCTCTAAATCACACGTAAAATTTAGTGGAGAGAGGACGTCTCTTCTAATATTATATATTGATTGATAGATATTACTAATAGCGACAGCATTTGGGTTTAAAGTAGCGTTATACGCAATTCCAAATTCAGTTGGTAATGTGTTTGAAGGCAAACCATAAGGAGTTACCGCAGTGAAACTAGCATTGTTTGCAATTCCATTTTGCATTAGCGCATCTGTTAGTTCAATAGCAATGTAATAATTGCCTAATAATCCAGAGAACTCCAGTTGTACAGCATTATTTAATGACTGATATATAGCAATAGGAGCTTCCCAAGATACAGATGAAAAAGAGATATTCCCATTGTTCAAAAGAACACGAGCATTGGCAGTAAAGAACTCCATTAACTCTGGAGAAATATATTGTGTAACATCTTGTGAAGTGTAAAAATTGTTTGTAGTTAATACACTATTCAAGAGTTGTGTCATGCCTTGATTAAAAGTTGTACTATTTGCATTTATCTCTTCTACACAAGCAGTACTATTTGTATCATCATCACAAGTATCTCCAATTCCATCATTATCAGCATCTGCTTGATCTGGGTTGTATGTATCTTTACAATTATCACAAGTATCTCCAATTCCATCACCATCTGAGTCTAATTGATCTGGATTTGCAAATTTGATACAATTATCACAAGCATTTGGAATTCCATCACCGTCAGTATCATTGTTGGTTGTAACATCTCCACAAGGAGTATCATCACATAGATCTCCAATTCCATCACCATCAGTATCTACTGTTCCACAATCATCTATGGTTGTATCATCATCACCAGAAACATAAGAACAACAGTCGTAAGGTAAAGCGCTTACTGTAGCAGTGAATGTATAACGAACTGCCAGTAATGTCGTTGTAGAATTCACAAAAGCTTCTATGCTAATATTAGTTGGACTATTAAAAGTAATGTCAGTAAAAGCAATGATTCCATTTTGAGAAGGAACATTTCCACTTGCTAAAGAAGTGAAACTATGTGTTTGTCCTCCGTATTCAAAATCTGAAAAATCTGAAAGCTCTAATATTGTATTTCCATTAAGTGTTATACTATAACTTCCATTTGGATTGCTGTTCCAAATTCCATTAATATTCTGCGGATTGTCTCCTAAGAATTCAGGAAGGAAATCATCATTATTGTAGTCTGCTATAGTTTGTAAATTTATAGTTGAAGAGTTAATAGGTATTATAGCGTTTAATACATTTTTTAAACTTAATGCAAAATCATCTTTGTCTTCACATTCTCCATCATCATTCATGATACCTCCGTCACCTAAGTCTTCTCCAATAGCTACACCATTAGCATCTGTAGCAACATTTTCTTGTCCATCAACACTACATTCTCCTATTCTAGCTAAAGTATTTCCATTAATGATTACTTCATCAATGACTTGCGTAGTTCCAGGAGCTACTATTTTTGCGGTCATTAAAAAGAAAAATCTAACAGGAGATAGATCATTATGAGCCATATATGCTAATTGACCAGTTTCGCTGATTTCCCATGTAGTTCCATAATCACTCCAGTCTAAATTCGTATTAGTTAACACCAAATTAATTGAAGATAGCACTGTATTTGGATCATCAACAGTAATTGTAATTGGTAAGAATTGATTTGTTGGAGTTGAAGTTATTTGCATTCCAGTATTTGAAACAGTACTACTTGTTGGTGTTCCTCCAAGTTCCTCAAATAAATCCATGCTTAAGTAATTTCCTTGAAAGTCAAAATTTGCAAATCCTGAATTATGAGCATTACTATCTGTTACAAGACCTTTTATAAAGGTTTCTAAATCGCGTCCCATTGGACATTGCCCAGATTGTACATAGTGTTGATAATCTGTTAATTCTTCTAATTGCTGACCTGTTTGTTCAACAGTTTGACTTGAATCATAGTTTACGTCTTCTGAAACGATACGTTTTATTTTATTAGCATAAAAGTTGGTATTACCACCACAAACATTTCCATCACTTCCACTTGGAGGAGTAGGTAATGTAAAGCCAGCATAGTTTCCTAAGTTTAAGAATAAATCTCCTGGGTTATCTGCATCTGGTCCAATACAACTATTGTAAGTTCCTTGTGAAAAAGCAAACATATTTGCCAATACACTTTTTACACGATCTCTAAAGGATAGATATAAGTTTCTATATATAGGCCAAACTTCAGCTTCCTGCTCGGCAGTCATGTTGTTGATATCAGCAGGACAAACACTACTAATACTATTACAAGCAATTGTTAAAAGTGCTGTATGAAGCATTGGTTCACTAGTAGCTTGATAATCTGAATTTACAACAGATAACATCATGTCTTTATGAAAATCAGGATCTGAAAACCCTAGAGATGAAGGTAGATCATTGATGAATAAAGGGTCATGATTAATGATGTTTTCAAGAGTAGCAGGGTCTAAATAACGTTGTCTTGCAAGAGTAAATGATAATTGGTTTAGATAGTTTTCATATCCGTCAACATTCACATAGTAATTATCAGTAGAAGACATGGTGAGCCCTACTGTAAGTTGACATAGTTCATTAGCAAAGAATAAGTAACTATATTCTGGGTGAAATGCGACTAATGACTCCGCCCATTGATCTTGCCAAAAACTTTGAAAGTCTTCAAAAGTTAAATTTTGAGGTTCTATTGATCCAAACCCTGGGTTTAGAGGATCTTCATCTGTTAAACCATATGTGTTGCCTTCTAATGGAATTAATATTTTTACAATATCTCCATTACTATTATAGTAGTGGTATGGATCATTGTGATTTAAATTGAAAGGTGTTAGCCATGAATATACAGAAGGAACTGTTTGTCCATGAGCAGCATACAAATCATCAATGAATGAGTTTTTTAAAAGATTATTTTGACTAAAAATGCTTAATTCTTCGGTAATATCTACCAATTCATATTCTCCATCTTGATTTAATTCACTAATCTGCATTCCATATTGGCCCACTTTTTTCATGTCGTTCACTAATGTTTGCATAGTTACCGTACATGATATTGAGTTTGTTGCATCTGCAGGTGAGTTTGTACCAGTATTTAGTAGAAGACCGTCTTCTGTACATGGAGCCATACATGCTTCAACTAATAAGTCATATTCTCTTTCAAATCGTGCAATAAGAGCATCTCTAGTAGGATCATTAGCGTCTAATCCATATGGCGAAAGTAATGTGTTTACGTACGTGTTTTTATCAGTGGCAATGGAATCTACACATTCCTCACAAGTACTAAAACAGTCTTCAATGTCAGCAGAAACGTTAAAATCATCTAACTCCAAAATACAATCAGCTGCTTGTGCATCTTCAATATATTGATCTACGTATTCATTTAACTTGTCTTCATTGATTTGTAATGTTTTTTCAATTGCTAAATCACCTAATGGAGGAGTTATTATAAATGAACTATTTTCAGGCCCTGTAAAACCTTCAATATTTTCTGAGAGTAAACTATTTCCACATTCGTCTTTTATGGTTATTGATAAATCATACGCAAACGGATATGGACCAACAGCACAATTATTACTGAATTCTTCACTTACGAATTGAAGATCGTATTCAAGTTTGTGTTCGATACCTGATTTAATTACTGTTCTGAATCCATTATAACGTAATCCATCATTTACGTTTAGATTTGGAAAACGTCCTGTATTTATAAGAATATTATTATCAATATCAGTATCAATATCAGTTGGATTTACTTTATTTAGTAAGTCTTCAGTAGTATTACTGTGTAAATTACTGTTTTCTTCATCTTCTAAGCTATCTAATCGATCAGATCCATCTAAATTTTTAGGATTATCTGCTGCTAAAGCAGTCGCAATTGTTCTTCCTTGTGGATCGACATAGCTTACACTTACTTGTCCATTAGGATCAACAACAGTATTTTTTTTGTAGTATGAATCCCATCCAATATCAGAACCAAAAAGACGATCTAATTCTTTTTGAACAGGTTTTGCATAAAAATATTTCATTTCATGTCCTTCGCCTAATTGATGTGTAAGTCCAACACCGCTTTTACGTTTAATACGTCCTGTGTTGTCGGGCGTGTATTCAATTTGAGAGAAAGGATAGTTTTGAGCATCAGGAACAGCATTATGGAATTCACTCGTTCCATCATAATTTGCTGAATAATATTTACTAGTTCCAGATGTGTTTTTCATCCCATCAGCTGGAACGTCGCAATTTTGCGCATTGTTTGCGTTTGTAACTATATCCCAATCAAAATCTAAATGTGAGTATTTTTTATCATTCGTATTTATGTTATGATTATTGTAGTATTTTAATTCATTATTTGTTGTCGGAGCAGGAAGTATTTCAATTCCGGGACGTCCTTGGTTGTCATAAATTACTTCTCCAATAATTGCATTGTCATCAGTGTTTATTTTTGTGACTGTTTGCCTGTTTCTTAGTGTTCCATCAAAATAACTTACAACTTCTTTCTTTTTACCTTCTTCAGCGTAACTAGCTTGAAACTGCCAATTTTTATTGTCTTCATGCCCGCTAACTATACTATATGTCCAATTTGAAAGTGTAGAATTATCAGTTCCTGTTTGATTCCATGCACCATAGTAATTTGTTTGATAGTCATCAGCGAATCGACCAACAGCTCTGACTCTCCATACGATATACCCTTTGTCATATATATTAGGAATTTCATAATGTAAGTTCTTTGTATTTACACGTGTATTATTTCTTTGAAATTCTTTTTCTGTTAATGAAATTTCACTAGGTGTTTTATCATAGCTATCTATCCAAGTCCATTCTAAATCGTATGATACTGCACCTTCTAAATTGTTCCAAGAGAGTAAGTACTCACTTGCGTTATCTGGGTTTGCAGTAAACGGATTAACACTTATTGTTTCTGATGAAGCAAAATTGTTTTGATATATTACCTCATTTGAACCTCCAACTTCTGTAATACTTACATTGTTTAAATAGAAGACTTTAGGTGAAGGAAAATCGACACTGTTAGGGTGTCCAGGAATAGTGATTCCTCCAAAGTATAGAACATGTTGGGCAGTTTCAGTCGGTGTGATGGTATAGCTATAATCGGTGCTATTATTTATATCACCAGCACTATGGTGTAACCATGGAGTACCAGCACTATTTTTTCTTGCTAGGGCATAAAATCTGCTTGGCTCTTCCATTTCCAACCCGAAGCTGACTTGGTATGTTTTTCCAGCTTCTAGGTTTGGATATAAATATGCATATCTAAAGTTTCGACTTAAGCTTACTTTTAACTTTTGACCTTCATAAGATAATTGAGAGCCTGTGCCTTGAACAAATGTTAAATTATTCGTATAATTATTATTAGAAACTCCTAAAACACGAATTGCATTGAACCCAATATTTAATTTTACATTAGCAGGAACTTCAGTAGCAGTTGTATTAGTTGCAGCATATGTAGTTGTGATGTTTTCTATATAAATTTTTGCTCCATATCTATTTTGTATATTATGATATACTTGGTCTAAACTATTACCAATATTCGCAAAAGGTTTGTACTCTACGGTTAAAAGTTCATTATATCCAGTAGTATCAAAAGTTCCGTCTGATAAAGCAGGATGAATTCTTAGTTGTAATTCAAAACTATATTCAACAAATGGTGGTGAATCATTATCGATTTGTAGCAGTATATATGCTTCTGGATTGTATGTAGTACTATTTGTTGCATTATTCCCAGATTCTAGAAATGAAATGTAATTGTTAGGAGAGTTGTTATATGCATCGGTTATTTGTTGATGCGTATATTCATTACTTTCATGAACTCTAGGGATTTCTCCTTGAGCATGACCTAAGGTAAAAGAACAAAAAGCACTTATCCATAGGATTGTTTTGAATAAATATGTTGATTTCATCACTTTCATGTGTTAATTTTTATTTGTTGGATATCAAATGGAACGAATTGTTATATCTGCGATTAGCTATGATTTGAAATGGTTCCAGTATTTTAATATTGACTTATTTTAAATTCTTTATATGCAGTAGTTGGAGTTATTCTTTTTCCATTTCTAAGTATGTAAGAATCTATTTTAGCGATATTTTTTTCCTGTTTGGATAAACTTGTTTTGTAGTTGGAAAGCGTAATTTCCATTCTTGGATTGTCTATTTTTTCTTGACCTTCTTCATTTTTATAAGGAGCTTTTGTTAAGAAATAGAGTACTTCTTTTTCAACTAAAGCAGTTTCTTTATTAATGTAGATTTCTACTTTTCCATAAGGAAGTTGTGTAATAACATCTGTAGTTAATGTACATATCCATTGACTTCCATTATCCTTAACTTTTTTTATTTTGAATAGCTTAATAAAGGTGCTTAATAATGCTACAGGTGACTGATCATTGTTTATAGTTATATTACTTTGAATAATCAATGCTTTTTCTGCTTCATTACATTTAATAGATGTTTTTGATGTTGGATCTGTAATGAAAAAGGTGTTATTGATTTTTGAATAAATTATTTCTTTAGACTTTATAAGGTTGCCTAAGTATGAAATAGATGGTTTTTTAGCTGTATATGTGCCAAACCATTTATAATTCATATCAAAACGCATATTTTGGTTCTGTTCCATTGCATTTTGTGTCTCCTTTAAGATGTCATCGACTGTTCTTTCTTGTGCAAAACTATAGGTCTGAAAGCATACTAAAAAGAGTATTGCTAGTACTAATTTTCTGTAGATTGATATATTTTTTATACGTTTCATAACTATTGTTGTTTTTTACTTTTTGATCGTGTTTCTTGAATAGTATACACACCTTTTTCTGTTTCTTTTTTGACTCTTACCAACCCGCCTTCTTGATCATATTCATAATAAGTAGCGTAGTTGTTTTCATCTAATTCTGCCATCAAACGTTGTGTGTCTTTATCGTATACAAAACTTTTCATACTTCCGTTGAACGGGAAGATTCGGATATCATCAAAATAGCAGTCAGTGCCAGCATTAAGGCATGATAAACTTATTCCAATTACTTTGAGTGCTTCTTCGTTGGTATTAGCTTCTGGCTTCGGAATTGATACAATTCCTATGATTCTTTGCCAACCTTCAATGATTTTTCCACTTGGATACATTGTAACTGTAGGTAATGCTGGATTCAAATTACTTCCGTCGTAGAAGTTAATTTCTAACACGCCATTTGTGTATGTTTTTTTATTTTGATTGTTACTCTCTTTAACCCAGCCACTAACGATGTATTTTTCACCAGGTAATGGATAAAAAGAGGAGCAAGTACCATTTGCAGTTCCAGATTGAAAGTCACCAGAGGTAGTTTGTCCCCAAGTACTTGTCAGAACTAATAAAAACACTATTGTAATTAGAAGTTTGTATGTATTATATATTTTCATAATATGTTTTTTAATAACTGTTTTAATGACTTATGTTCATTATTAATGAATCATCTGCATTGTTAAATGCGAACTGTCCATTGGTAATCATAATGGTTTCATTACATTGATCGTTTCCATTATTATCTTTTATTACATAAGTAATTATATGTTCTCCTGTATTAGGAATTATCCATTCATATAAATATGTTCCTGTTTGGCTATTATAAGAGACTTCACTAATTGAGCCTGAAGAATAAGTAAAGACTAAAGAAGGACCAGGAGTTAATGGACCATCAGAACCATAATTTAATAGTATTGGGATTGCTATTTCATTATTAGAAACTACTCCGATACCTTCATAACTACAGCTAGGAATTCCGGGTTCCGGTCCAGGTCCAGGTGGAGCACAATCTAATCTGGTTCCTCTTTCAATACAATTGTTATATAATCGTTTAGCGATGGAAGCGTGTCTACCTCCTTCTACTTTTAGACTGTATTTACCTGTATGAGATTCTTCATCAGTGATGATGATTTCGTTATCAGTAGATGATAAACTTGAGATTCTAAAGTGAGTGTTTACTGCTGATTCAGCATCTCTATCTTCAAAACCTTCGTAGCCCATTTGTCTATATTCACTATTGGAAGCAACTGCAACGGGTAATTTGTAATTATATCCATATTGAGCAGATGAATGCCTTCCAAGCGCATCTCTGTTTTCGAGTTCTGCTCCATAAGGAGAATATTGAGTAACCTCACTAGCATATGTCCAATCGGTATCATTTTTAACCCATTTTTTAGTATTTGAATCGTAGGTGTAGAAAGGAGAGAATTTTTCAAAGAATCCACTATTACGTTTTGTATTTGTTGATGAACGTGTTGTTAAATATGCATAGGATTTTACAGCGCGCCAATCACCTTTTATATTGTATACAAATGGATTGGTTTGGTAAAAACTAGGATACTTTACTAAATAATTCTCTGAACCTTGATAGGTTAAAGAAGGATACCTCTTTACACCAATATTTTCTTCTGGGTTATTCCAAAAATCTTTGTACTCAATAGCAGAAGCATTGATGATTCGAGGATTGTCAGTATCAGAAACAGTGTCATCAAAAGTAAAATCATTAGCATTAATGACATCATTTAGAGCAGGATTGGTCATTGAAGTAACGGAAGCCATTGCAGCACTTTGAAAGTTTCGATAATTCGATTTTATAATTTTGATTGTAATGTCACCTAAGCTTATATCTTCTCCACAAGCATTTAAGTATTCTCCATTTCTATCAATGAGCACCATTTTCTTTCCTAAAGCTGTATTGTTATCATCAATGTTTTCAATTTGACTTATCCAATAGGCATTATCATCTGAAATCGATTCACCATTATCATTAAAAACGATTACTTGATCACCAGGAGAAAATATTTCATCCAAACTACTATTTGCAGATGTTGTTCCTTGGATTCTATACCAAGTTGAATTTCCTGAAACATCGCCATCATAATCATTAGAAAGGTTTTCATGAAGAGAAGTTAAACGACATTCAATTCCTAAATTTTTTACAGCTTGTCCCATACCTTTGTATGCCCAATGTGCAGGATATGAGAAATTATAATACTCATCTTCATATGCATTGGAAGTTTCAGTAAGCAATACTTGTCCGCTTAATGCGTCCCATGCAAGATTTTTTGTGCTAACACTTGCCCCTAGATCATGAGCAACTTTCTCTACCAAAATTCCTGTTTTGTGAATTACTTTTGTCGTCGTCGTTGTATGTAGTATAGATTCATTTCGTTTATATTCAAAAGGAAGTTGTCCTAAAAGAATTGGAATAAAACCAGCATTGAAGAATGTAAGATTTGTGTTTACTCCGAAACTTTCAGATAGGTTATAATTTTCATTGAAATCTGTAATTACATCATAATGCACTCCAATTTCTTTTGTTTTATCGATACTTCCGTCAGATAGTATTACTGGAAGTTTATTGTCTAATTCTCCATTTTCGGTAACATTGTATTCATAATCAACACCAGAAATTAGGTTTTCATTTTCATCATATATTTTCTGAGATTTAGATTTTCCGTTCATATCGTTTGTGACGATTGAAAAACCTTGAGAAAGTGCTAACTCTGTTCGTACGGCTAGTCGCAATACATTATCGAGTATGTTTGCTTGATTAGTGTTATAATTATTCATTCCATCAATAACAGTATGATCGGATTTTGTAGGGAAATTTTTTGAAGTAAAAAATTCACTTACTACTTTTCCTGTCGCATGTCTTTTTACGACTTTTGATACACTGTTAATATTTGCAGTTCTATCTATATTCTTAACTGTTACCTTACTATATGTAACAGAAGCCGATGGATAAAATGATTTTCCAAAAGGCTTTTCTACATATTCTCTAGCTTGTAATTTTTCAGGACTATCATAGAATGGTTGTATGAGTGGGTTTTCCTTACTCATATTTGGTTCCCAAGTAGCAACACCACTTGATCCTTTACCTTCTCCTAAAGTATAGTCATATTCTTGACCGTAGAAATTACTATATTCATTTACAGGATTTGTTTGTTCACTACCAACCATTACATCCCAATTGTCGTGCATTATTACTTTTTTAACGCGCAATCCGCCTCCAAGTTTTGCTTGTGATGGATGCTTTAAACGAATCCATGATTTTTCAGGTTTAAACTTACGTGCGATTCCACGTTGCTCTAGGTATCCATTAGGTCCGATAAAAATTTCTAACAAAACAGGTAAACTACTCCAAATAGCATTTGCAATGTCTCTAATATCTGGAGAACCTGGTTCATCATCACCAGTTCCATATGCGTAACGATTTAAATGTTTTCTTGCAAAAAACCATCCAGATTTAGT
This sequence comes from uncultured Kordia sp., assembly GCF_947496985.1. Lineage (GTDB taxonomy): Bacteria > Bacteroidota > Bacteroidia > Flavobacteriales > Flavobacteriaceae > Kordia. Next base: position 32,143 of record NZ_CANMEZ010000007.1, on the reverse strand, counting down.
TATTGGATTTGTTGTTCCTAATTGTACAGTATTAGTGCCTAAATTTACCGTAGCACTTGCATCGGCACCACCTTCTTGTGCTTCTAGCTGAATAGGTATAGCGCCATAAAATTCACCGTCAGAACCTTGAAATACTGAGAAGTTTCCTGTTTGGTCAATAGTGCAATATCCTTCTACATAATCATAGCTACAATTACTATTCTTCTCCATGTTTACTAAGAATCTAAAAAACAGAGGTTTATCTATGTATTGGCCTAAATATTTTTCTCTAAATTTATCTGGAGTTATTTGTGAACTTTCAGATAATTTAACTGTCAAGAATCTAGTATGTTGTCCATTTGTATATAGGTTTTCGGTAAGATCGTTCAAGCTATTTGGTGCATGTTCACTTACACCAACTACTTTAAACATTTCCATTGCAGGTTTGTCTTGAACATATTGATAATCATCAGATTCATATTCTAATTCAATACGCCCACCAGATGGTAAATCTACAGAAGATAGTGTCCAAGCGGAAACATAAAAATCTTGAAAATCTTTTCTTTTCTGTTGCACAAACGGAAATTCTTGCGCAGTAATATCAGATGCAATTTCACAAGATGTATTTACATTTCCATTTGAAAGTGTAATTCCGTTAATTTCACCATTAGCATCTGTAGTATATGTAGTTCCTTCTATTTGTTCTTCTCTTTCAAACAAAGGCTTGTAATTTCCCCAAACATCATATGATTTTAATTGATAGTCTGGATTGTAATTATCATAGTTAAATACATAAGGAGTATATTTCCCCATGTTAGAACTACGATATGTAAAGTATACTTTTTTTAAGGTTAACTTACCTGAAGTACTATTAGGCGTATTGTCCATTAAAGAATAATCATATTCAAAATGAGCTGTTTTAATAGGTGCTACAAATTCATTGTTTGAAGCATCATCATCTAATAAGTTTGCAGCTATTGCTTCTGGTTTTGAGTATAGTTTGATTGTTTCAATTTTCATTGAAGCTTTTCTTCCATCAGCATCTTGACCATCTTCACGAGGACTAAAATCAAAAATTGCAACATGTGTTTTTGTTTCAATCATTGAAACATATTTCAACTCTTTTTCTCCACGAACATAACTTCCTTTTTGATCGTTCTTTTTTGTATACAACCCAGGGTTGTATGAAGCATCATCGTTATCAAATGGAACTCTCCATTTATAATCAGTAACAACTGATGTCACTTTTTCAGTGGTTCCTGCCGTTCCTTCATCATTTGTAAAATTGTTGTAGTGCATTTTTGTATAAGCGCCTAAATCATCATCTGTTGCTCCATCACCAGTAAGGTCTTCATAATCATTAGAAAGTACAGTAGTTAATAAATACGTATGTGCATAATCAGGTGTAGTAATTTTATTGAAATAATTATCAACGCCACTTGTATTTCCTCTATTATCTTGACCTAGAACTCCAATAGTTCCATTTTCTAGATTTGGAGTGCCATTTGCAGCAAATGTTACTTCTTCTTTTGAACTGTTTACAGCCGCTTCTCCATATACATAGGTTGCGCCGCTAGGTTGTACAATTTTAAGTCCGTTTGTATGATGTGATTGTAAATTATCATGCGCATTTATAAAAGGATCTACTAATGCTTCATTTTTATTCACCTTTAAAATGGCTTGATTCCTTTTTTCACGATGTGCTCTTTTTATAGGTGCTGTAATTTGAACTAATGAATTATCTATCGTGTTATCAGTATTATATTCCTTTACATTAAAAGTATTCATAGCTTCTTTACTGTAGGCTCTTCCCGAAGGAGATAATACTAGTGACATTGGTTTTTCTCCAGATAATACAGATTCATAAAGTTGTTGATCCTTGTCAATACTTAAATCTCCAATGGTTTTAAAATATGTTTGTTCATAATCTAAATTTGTATCTTGAACAGATTGGAACCTGTAACGTCCTGGCGTATCCCAAACACCTGTATGACTTCTAGTTGGAGAATAGTGGATATCAACACCACCTCTAAATCCCCAACCACCTTCGATTTCGCCTCCAAGACTAAAACTATCTCCTGAGTCATCTACACGTTGGTTGAAAACATATCCAGATTGACTTTTAAAAGGACGAAACTGTCCAGCAATTCCTTGCCCTTGTATATGATAGATATCATGCGTATAGTTTACAACAGGAAGTGTCGTGGTATTTTTAGTAACCATACGTTCGTTCTCTCGGTTGAAATCTAATACATCGTCATGTGTTGCATTCTCCGTAAATTCATATCCATATGCTTTTTCTTCTTTTACTTGATCTTTTAGACGTTGTACAGAATAAAAAGCAGAAACACCGCCTTCAAAACTAAATGCGGCAGCTTGCCCTCCAAGAGATGCGTTAAATGTATAGTTTTCATTGTGATAGGCTGTTCGTTTGGATGGTGTAAATGTATTATCAATGAATGATAAACTTCCTAGATTTCCACTATTTGAAGATCGTCCAGTATATTTCCATAAACCATATTGATTTTTCATTACTCTTCCACTTGTAGAAGTATTAATGTTGAATGAGCTTAATCCTTGCCTACTATTGAAGCTTGTACCTATTCCTATATTATGACTTATCCCTGAAACACTAGTTTTTTCAGTTTTTTGATTTTTTCCAGAAAAGCTTTGTGTTGCAGTAGGTGTTACAGAAGCTCCATTTTCTACAGAAGGTGATAAATTCATTCCGACACTAGTTCCGCTAGAAAATTTATAGGAAACACCAAAAGAAGGTGTAAAACTAAATCCTTCATAGTTATTATGTGTTAGCGTTGAACTACCTGAAAAACTAAACTCACTTCCAGAAATTTGTGGATTTATAGAAAGTGTCATTCCAACAGTTTTATTCTTTTTCATACTGTTTTCATAGGTGATTTTATCGCCTTTGAAATCGTCAGGAATTCCACGAACATTACGATTTACTTGTCCAACGTTTAAGTTCCAGCCAAGTCCAACCCAAGAAGATTCTTGATCCATTGTAATTCCTGCATCGTATGCTAAGTTTAATGGGTAGCCACCAACATCCATAATAGGAATGTTATAATTGAAACTACCTGTACTTATATTTACCATATCAGAAGTCCCAATAGGTGTAAATGCATTAAATTCAGGTTGAGACGGACCGCCCGTCAGTGCAAATAATTGTGAAGGTTGAATGGTTGTTAATACCAACTGAATTGCCAAATAGCAAGACAGAACCTTAGAAAATTTTCCAGTTCTAATATGCTGTATCATCATTGATCACTAAGTTTTATTTTAAACTTAAATTTTTGTTTTTATAAATAAATGTGGGGAATAGAATACAAGCTCGGCTAGGAAATGTCCAATGCTAAGTTGCAGATCAATGAGTGTGTTTTTGTGAGTTAAATTAGTTGCTTTTGGGGAAGTAACTAAGAAGGGAATTATTCTACGGGTACTAAAGTATATATTTACGTTGTATCAATCGTTAGATATTTCATAAGCGTAGTAATTATTGTATAAGCGTTAAAAGAATAGACAATATCACTGTATTTACTTACAGTTTTAATGGTTTTGCTTTAAAGTTAAATTTCATTAAACCATTTCCAAATAATTGATCATCGTATATCAATTGTATTTCTTCGTTTGGATTTACATCTCCAAAGTATAGTAATGCTCTTTTAAAAGGAGCAACTTTAAAATTTCGTTCAAATAAAACACCTGAACATACAATGGTATCATTTGAACTTGTAACTACTTTAAAATCCTTTTGAATTTTAAAAGCCATATATTTTACGGCTTTATCATATGACAAATTGGTAAACTCTTGTTGTAATAAATCTTGTTCTTCATCATGATGAAATTCAATTTCGACAACACGTTCTTTTTCATGTAATTTGAAAATAGAATCGACTGCTTTTGGTTCAATGTTTTGATTGTCTTTTAAGATGTAATAATGCAACGGAACTTCCGTAGCCGTGTAATTAATCGAATTTACATATTGATTAATTTTTTTCGACTTCCAGCCATCAACGGCTAAATTGAAAAATTTGTAATTTTCTGTAATAACTGCTTCCTGTTTGTTTTTTGTACATGATAAAACACAAAATAGTGTCATGCTAAGAAGTAAAATTATTTTTTTCATCTGTTCTTTTTTTACTTGTTACCTTCATATTTTGAATTGGCAAATTCAATAGCTTCTTGTGTCAAATCAAAAGCTTTATCTGCATACATTACGTTTCCAGTACCTTGAATACCAAAAATGAGATCTACATTTTGTTGCTTTCCAAATTCTTCTAAATATCCATTTAACCGTTCCCAAGCTTTTCTATTTACTTCTTGTTTTAGTTCAGTATCCATTTTTTGAAGGTGATTATTTTGAATATACACACGCTGTTGTAACTCTTTAATCAACTTCGGATCATTTTGTTGTTGAGCTAACTGATAAAGACTATCTACTTTCTTTTTTTGTGCATTTAGTTGTGGCAAACCCATAGCGTGCAAATCTTTTGACATATTGAATTTGTTGAATAATGAAATATTATCTACATACGCATATTTCTTTGGATTGTCATTGAGTTTTATCGTCATAAAAATAATTGCGGCAATTAGCACACATATATTGACTAGGGGAAGAAATTTTAAAGTTTTCATTTGCTTGTTTATTTTTGTTTTTTAAAAGTTTTAATGGTGTTTTTATATGTTAATTGAATAGAATCTTCGTATATATTCTTGATTTTAAATTCGTTTAGAATGACTTCTTGTATTTTCTTTCGTGTAATTTTTCCATTGACTTTTAGAATGCCTAATTTTTTTGAATTTCCCTCCTGAACCACATATCCGTGATAGGAAATAGTAGGCCATTTTACGGCTATTGGAATGCGTGATTTTTGTTGTTTTTTTGAACTTTTTTTAATCTTAGTCTGAGAACTTTTTTTAGGAGTTCGCATGGTATTTGAAAAAGGATTTTTAACAGCTATTAAATCAAAAGTATCTTTCCGAATAGAAAAATCTATATTGGCTGTCATTACAGGTGAATATGCTACATTTTTTGGTGCTTCCTGTTGATAGAAATACGTATAGCCAATAGTTCCCCAAATGAAAATGGTCAATAGAGTTAATCCAATGTTTATATATTTTTTTGTTTTCAAACTGTACTTAATTATTCTGTTGTAAATGATCTTTGAATACTATAAGAACTCACATTTTGTGCCGCATCTTTTGCACGAACACGCCAATAATAAGTGCCAATATTTTCAATAGAAACTTGCTGAGAAGTTCCATTACTAACCGTAATTGTTTCTACAATAGTATTGAAATTAGCATCTTGTGCAATCTCTAAAACACTCTCTACTGTCGATTGTATGTTTCCACTATCCTGTCCAAGTGTCCAATTAAAATCAATGTCTATGGTTGTAATCGTTTCTCCATCTGTTGGAGAAACTAATGAAGGTTGATTTGGAGCTTCACGGTCTAAAAGAATAGAACGAGTTGCAAACGTAGTTTCGGTTGTTGTATTGATAGCTTTTACTTTCCAGATGTATGCTGCGTCAACATCAAAAACACTTGCATTTACACTGTAATTTGTAGCTGTAATTCCTGTTTGTTGAGAAACAGTTGTCTGCCCGTTGAGGTTTTTAACCAATTCAAACGTATATGAATCTGCAAATTGTAAATCGTTCCAAGTAAATAATATATTGGTAGAGTTAGTATATAAATTGTCTGTTGGTGTATTCAAAATCACACTCTGATTTGTTAAATCGGAAGAGGCAACTACGCTAAACGAAATAGGGAAGGAGTACGCTGTTTCATAAGCGAAATTTTCTCCTCGTATACGCCATTGATAATTACCAGGATCTAATGGGTGTTGAAATGATGTAGATGAAACTACTGAATCTAGTACAATCAAATTGTTTTGGTTGTTATCCAATATTTGCAATCGATAATCGTCCGCACCATCTGCAGCATTCCACGAAAAATTAATTAAGTTGTTCGTAATTACACTTTCCGCAGTTGGTGTAATTGGCGTAATTAAATCGTCAGAAATATTTTCCTCTAAAATATCGTCGCAAGACATAAAAAGGAGAAGGCTTAATAGGCTTAAAAGTTTAATGTTATTTCCCATAGTTTTGAAAATATAGTTCTAGTAATAAATTTGTTTTATGTGTGTTGTAATCTTTTTTTGAAATAAATTTTGCACTTGCGATTTTTGACGCTGCAAATTCTTTTTCCATAGTATACATAAGTTTTAGTAAGTTTTCATAAGTTCCTTTTAGCACGATTTTATTCGTGAAAACGGTAAAAATCTTTTCTCCAAAAACATGGGTGTCTTCCATAGAAATAACACTAACGTTCAATGAATTATTTGTAATGAATTGCAATATTTTTTGTTGAACTAAAGCATGATTTTGTGAATCCCCAATAATCTTATCTAAACCATTTAACTCCTGTTGTAATTCTTGAACTTCTCGAAAAGAAGCTTCCGAATTTGTCATTAAATTTTCAGAAGTTTGAAGCTCATTTTTCAATTCAAAAATTGGACTGTATGTCTTTTTGTATAAAGCAAAAATCAGTAAAATCATTGCAATCAATGTTAAGTAAAAACGGCGTTTATGTGAAAGTTGAAGCATCATTAGAAATAGATATGTATTAAAAATGATTTTTGTTTCGATCGTCTCAATTGTGTGTACGCTTCTATTTCGGTCTTTTTTACCCACGATTTTGTGTTCAATTTTGCAACCCATTGTTGAAAATGATCATCGTTAATGGTATGTCCTGCTACATGAATTTGTTTTTTGAAAAAACGCACTTCTTTATCAGCTCGCATTTTCTTAGTCACAGGTGTAATATTCATATTTGATAACTTGATATTTTGAGGAACTGAATTTCCAATTTCATAAAAATAATGGGTCAAAAACTTCGGGTTGAATAAACCTGAAGTTGCAATAATTTCCTCTTTATCTTGTTTTTGTTGCTTGAGCACTACTAGTTTTTCTTGTATATCTTTTACTCCGGCTACAATAGCTTGTTTTTCGGAAGTTTCTGTGCGATATGTATTCAGTAAAAAATGACCAGTAATGATGCCAAATAATAGTATGACAATACCCGAAATTAGCGTAGTTTTTGTGGCTTTGTAATAGCTGAAGGCTGTTTTGTTTTCTTGTAAAAAAAACGTTTCAAATTGTATGACTTCTTCTTGAATATGATATTGTATGATCATTGCAAAAAGCGCAATTTCTTTGTGTGAAAAATGTAAATCTTCAATTTGATATTTAGTACTTTTAGAAACAGTATCTAATATTTCAAAATCAATAATGGCATGTTGCGATAATGTAATATTTGAAAGATTAGATGTTATATTTTGGTTCGATATGAATGAACGCAACACATAATTTACAAAAGGACCAATAGCAATGTCTAATACATGATATTTTTTAGCTTCCAATTGTGTCAAATACCTATCGATGATTTTTTTTCGACACATCGATACAAAAATTGCCTTTTCTTGATGTACTTCATAAAAGTAGAAATCATCTGGATTTGATTTAAAAAGCAACTTTTGTCTGTAATTTACAGCACGTTCCAATTTTTTATTCAAAATGCCAACTCCTGAGAAATGTAGAAATACAGGATGTTTGGTTTCAATTTCTTTGAAAACTTCAACAAACTGATTGGTTTCAAATCGTTTTCCAACTGAAAACTCATTTTGCTTTTTATGAATAGTCAGCACGCAAAATTGTACTTCATCTTCATTCAAAAAATGAATTCCTACTACTTGAAAAGTATTTTTTAATGGAATGATATGTGCTAGTTTTTCAAACATTTTAATACGTAACTGTTGGTTTGATTAATATGTGAAGTTTCGATTTTTCTTTCTTCTTTTTTCTACTACTAAAAAACCATTTGATTATGGGAATTCTAGAAAAGAAAGGCGTTCCTGTACCTGAATTTTCATTCTCTAATTCATCCAATCCTCCAAGTAAAATCATCTCATTATTCTTTACACGAATCATAGATTCAAATTTTCGAGTAGCTTTTCCAGGAGGAGCATTTTCACCAGCTCTTCCTAAAAAGGAGCTTTGTTCTACCGAAACTTCAAGCGTTACATGTTCGTCTTTAGACACAAATGGCTTGATGCGAACACTCAAATTTGCCTCCGTAGATTTCCATTGTCCTGATTGTAATACATTATTGTTTACACCAGTTTGTATCAGTTCATTTCGTTGTTCAAAATAGTAGCTTGTTTCTCCAATAGAAGTTGTAGCTTCATGACCATTTAGGGTGACTAATTTAGGCGTCGATTCTACTTTGATGTATGAATTGTTTTCAAGTGCTTTTAAACTCAGATAAAACCGTTCTGTAACTTTCCCAAGATTCACAATACCAAGTCCGTTAAAGGCATCAATGAGTCCATTTACCGAATTTGCATTCACTTGTACATCGCCCGTAGGGAATAATACACCTGAAGTTGTACGTTTGTTATCATCTAATCCGGCTTGTAAACCTGTTTGTATTTCATAGCCTTTTTGATATTGAACAATCATAATTTCAATTTCAACATTAGGAACAACTTTGTCAATTTCTTTCAAATATTCGCGCATGGCTCTTACTTGAATTTCTGAACCTGTTACTACAAAACCGTTGAGTTCTATAAATTCTACAATGTCCATTTTTTGAACCAATGCTTTTGGAAATGTTGCTTTTACAGATTCAATAGTTCTGTTTTCCATTTGAATTAAAGTGGTTCTTCTAATACCGTCCGTGTCGTGTTTCCCAATAAGGAATACTTCATCATCTTTTTTATATGTGTATTCTTTTCCCTTTAGTACATGTCCTAATAATTCTTCATAAGTAATTCCTGTTGCTAGTAATGTGGTCGTTAATTTTTCAGGTTTGTCATACATGAAATAATTGATGTTCAATTTTTCGGCAGCTTCTACTAAAATGCTTAGTACATCTGCTTCAAAAGCGTTGATAGATAGAAAGCCTTTTTTGTCAACTGCAAGTGTATATTCACCATTGTTTGTATTGGTACCTTTTTTCTTTTGAACACTTCTTTTACGATTCGATTTTGCTGTGGTTGGATTGTCTTTTATAACAATATCACTCTTATCTATATAGTAAAAATCATTTTCATCTTTTGTAATCATTAAGCCGTTTGACTTTGCCATCATTTCCAATACTTGATCAAATGGACGGTTGAGAATGTAGGATGAAACAGTTTGTTTTTTTATAGCTGGCGCTAGAATGATATTTTTCTGAGAAGCATCAATAATTGCTCGTGTAACTCTCGAAATGGAATCGTTTTTCAATTTTACAGAAAGGAAATCATTTTCTTTATTGTAACGAACGTCTATTTTTTTAGGCGGAATTGGTTTTGGAATTTCAGGAACAATTTCTTTCTTACGGATAACTAGTATTTTGCCCTTTACATCCATGTCCAAATCATGCTTTCCTACCAAAAAAAGCAAAACATCTTTCACTGGAACATCATAGAAATTACTAGAAATTAGTTGGTCTAATTCGGTGTCAACATCAATACTAAGTTTGTGTTCATCGGCGATTGCAGAAATAAAATCATATAATGTAATGCCCGAAATTTCTACTTGCATCGTTTTGTTATATGCTTTGACTTCAGTCGATAATGTTTCTAACTTTTCACGATATGCTGTATTCTGTTGCGCAAATGCCCATCCAGAAAATAGAAATAGAAGTATAAATATATAGTGCTTGTACATGTTTTAGGAGTTTAATAATATTGGATATACTTCCTCCAAAGAGGTAATTCCGTCTTTGAATAGTTGTAATGCTTTGTATGCCAAACTTTCTTCTTTGTTAATGAGTTTTTTGGCTTCTTGTATGCGTTCTTGTTTTATGATTTCGGCAATATCTTCCGTAATGGCAATCATTTCATAGATTGCAGTTCTGTCTTTATATCCTGTGTAGTAGCAATGATTGCAACCTTTTGCAGTATGTTGATGTGTTATTGTATTGTTTGTTCGTAATGATTTTGGTAAATCTTCTACATTGAGTATTGTTTCGGTTTTACAATGTTCACACAGTTTACGAATTAAGCGTTGTGCAATAGAAATATTGAGTGTTTCCGCAATTAAAAATGCAGGCACGCCCATATCAATTAATCGTGAAATGGTTCCTAAAGCTGAGTTTGTGTGGATAGTAGAAAGCACCAAATGCCCTGTGAGTGAAGCTCTAATAGCCATCTGCGCTGTTTGTGCATCTCTAATTTCTCCTAACATAATCACATCAGGGTCTTGGCGTAAAAACGAACGCAATGCAGCTGTAAATGTTAAACCGATATCTTCTTTCAATTGTACTTGATTGATCCCTTTTAGTGTATATTCTATTGGATCTTCTACCGTAACAATATTTGTTTTGGAATGATTTAGATGTTTCAATGTTGCATATAATGTAGTTGTTTTTCCAGAACCTGTAGGGCCACTAATTAACACAATGCCATTGGTTTTTTTTACGGCAGTACGATAACGTTCTTGTTCTTGCGAGTTCATACCTAAAGCGTTTAAGTTTAGGTGAGAAGCATCACGTCCTAACAAACGCATGACTACTTTTTCTCCATAATGAGTTGGCAAAATAGAAACACGAATGTCAAAAGTTTCAATAGTAATGCGACCATCTTGCGGCAAGCGTTTTTCTGTAATATCTAAGTTGGAACGAATTTTTATTTTGTTGATGAGTTCCAGGTAGTTTTCTGTTTGAATTTTATATTTTTCAATCAATAAACCATCAATTCGAAACCGAACACGTGCTTCTTCTTCAAATATTTCTACGTGTATATCACTTGCCCTAATTCCTTTCGCTTCATGCAATAATTCATCTAAAAAATCAGTGCTTAGCTGCTGTAATTCATTTGAAGTTGTTGCTTCAGTATCGCTAGTTCTATAATACGTAGCTAATGCTTTTTGAATAACTTCTGTAGACGCAAAAGCAATCGTGATTTTTTTATCCAATAATAATTGTAATTCTTGAATGAGTTTTTCACTGTCTGCTTCGTTTTTGTCTGTGTAAAAAGAAATACTGTTAGCATTTTCATCAAATGGAATAATTCGATAGTGATTTGCCAGTTCAGCACTTACAATTTGCTGCTGTGTTATAGATATGATGATATGTTGATTGTTAGAATTCAATGTAAAAAGGATTTACGATGTTCAACATTTTTAAACCAAAACAAATGATTAGTATGAAGGACAAATAACCCGCTAATGGAATTGTTTGTTCTTTTAAAATTGATTTTGAGAGTATAAAAACCACCACAGAAATCATTAATCCAATGATAAAAAACAAGATGTATTGCTGTACTTGAAATAGTGGTGTAATCACTATTAAAAATAGCAAGTCGCCTAATCCAATTGATTGATCAATAGGATTTTGAAAGGTTTTATTTTTTATTGTTAGATAAATCATAAATGCACTACTTGTAATGACTAAAAAACCAATGTTTTTTAGCATGTCAAAAAATGTGAGTTGTGGTTCGAGGTAGTTTAGAATAATGGCGATAATACCGATACCAATAATGGTAACTGCATGAATGGCTCTGTATTTGAAATCTTGAATTAAGATAATGACAAATACACTCAGTAATACGATGGTTATAATAGTTTTCAAAAGATCAATCTTTGACGACTTCTTTTAGATTTCGTTTGTGATCTATTTCCCAAGTATTGTAATTTCCGTCTCCATCAAAATCTTGAATGGATTGTGCTCTTGCTTTGAAACTGTTAATGCTAGCTTCTATAATTTCAATGCGATATACGGCTTGTCCACCTTTATCAATTGTAATTTCTCTTTCAAAGCCAATATCTTCAAAATTATCAGCGTATTTAGCATGTGTAAAGAAGTAGTTTCGTTGATACGAGTATAATGAATTTAGTGTTGATTTTGCTTCAATTGCACGTGCTTGTACAACGGCTTGTGTTTGATTTGGTAATACCAAATAAATCAAGATTCCAATTATGCACAATACAATAAGAATTTCTGTCAAAGAATATCCTTTTAGCCATAAAGACTGCTTTTTTGGGATGGGTTTTTTCTTCTTCATTTGTATTCGATTTTTATTATTCTGAAACTAAAGTATATAAAAAATGTAGTTTTAGAATAGTGGAATTAATAAGCGTAAGGAATAGTTGATAAGCGTTGCGTTTTTTTAATAAAAACAACAATTTTGAAGAAAAATATTACATTTCAAATTACTCACATCCAATACTTTGAGAAACGTTTTTTTCTTTATTAGTAGTATCTCTTTTGTTTTGTACTTGTCATATTGAACGCAGTCAAAATGTTGCATGCGTAAAGAAAATGAGGTTAATAATCAAAACAATAGATGATGAATTCCTGTTAGTTTAACCAATTACTTTACTCAAGTCAAACATAGGTGTGTACATGGAAATTAAGATAAACCCAACCAATGCGCCAATAACAATAATGATTAGCGGTTCTAGTATGGTTCCAACCATTTTTGTGGTATGTTCTATTTCGTCATTGTATTGATCGTTCAATTTGCTAAACATACTGTCAAGTGCATTGGTTTGTTCGCCAATACTAACTAATGAAACAAGTTTTTTAGGAAAAATGGTGTGTTTTTCTAAACTTTTGGAAAGTGTATGTCCTTTTAGAATGTCAAATTTTACCTGCTGAATTGCCTTCTGCATTGGGTAAAATGTGATCATTTCTTTGGTTAAATCTAAGGAAGTGATTAAAGGCGTTTTTGCGCTTAGTAATAGACTTAATGATTGACAAAATTGTGTAACATAAATCTTTTTTAAGAATGGTCCTAAAAATGGAATTTTCAATATTATTTCACCTAATATATTACGATAACGATCGTTTTTCTTATTCAGTTTATGTAGTACCATAATAGAAATTACTATTCCTGAAATGACAAGCATGATTGTATTGAAGTTCTCAGATAATCGAATAACAAATTTTGTAATTGCAGGTAATTCGCTTCCAAATTGTTTGAACACTGATGTAAACATAGGAACGATGTAATTGAGCATGAAATAGAGTACAATAAATGTAATTCCTAAGACAAAAGCTGGGTATGTTATCACAGAAACAATTTGACGTTTCATTTTTATTTTACGCGCAAAAAACCGTTGCAATTCCGTTAGTACGTCTGCTAGTTTTCGGGTTTCCTCTCCAATTTTAATACTGTAATATTCATACGGAGAAAATGTCTTGTGTTTTTGCAATGCATCAAATAGAGTACTTCCCGCAACGACGTCTTTATTAATAGTTGTTAGAATGTTTTTCGTTTTTTCAGACTTTTGCTGTGCTGCTAAGAGTTGTAATGATTGATTGAAATCTACGCCTGATTTTATTAATACAGCAAATTCTCTGTAGAAAGCTTCTTTATCTTTATTAGAGAATTTTGAAAAAAAATCAAACTGTAAACCTTTAGATTTCCCTTCTTTTTTTGACTCGGCTGTCGTCTTAACGGTATGTTTTTTAATATCTAGTTTCATGCGCAAAAGTTTCGTTGATCACATTCGTAGGATGTTCCTTTTTTTGATACTTTAGGTTGATGATTTCATCATATAATTTCACTTGCATGTCTATCGTATGATACTTTTCTTGTTTTGTATAGCGAAGCGAAACCACATTGGTAAGTAGTGGAGTTGATTGTTTGTCAAAGGTTCGTATTAAACTATCGTTTTGAGTTGTGTATATTTTTATTTCTTCTTTATAATTTTTAATGATGAGTTGCTCATTTTGATAAGAAACTACAGTTGCATCGTATAAGTCTTGTTTAAAAGTTGCATCAAATAAAACATATGCATTGCTTTGTAATTGCTGTTGTTGAAACATGATGAATTGCTTGTTAAATGTTGTGAATATCATATAAATAACACCAATTAAAGCACTCGTTATAATTAACCCAAAAATGGTTTCTGTAAGTGTAAATGCTTTATATTTCTTAGTCAAATTCATCTGTGCGTACTTTTAGTAAATACTGAAATGTTTTTCGTTCTTGATTTGTGATCAATTCAAGTTGTACATGTTTTATGTTTGTTGATTTATCATAAACACTTACTTTTTGTTCAATGGTATAATTAGGATAACTGTATGTTTTTTCTGTTATTTTTTGTTTTTTCTGTAACTCTGTTATTATTGTTTGAATTTGTTGCGAACCTTCAAAAAATGCGGTTGAATGTGCCGTTTTGAAAACGTTGACAAATACAATGGTGGCCATAATTACGCAAATAGCAATAATGGCGGTTGCCATAACTGATTCCAGCAGTGATGAAGCTCGTAACTTTTTAAAGTTCTTTAATGACTTCATATGTTGATTTTTTTGTACCTGTCTTCATTAATGGAATACCTGCAAATTGTTTAGGAAGTTTTGAACGATTAATTTCAACGTTCATCAGCATATTTTTATATGTGTTTTTTTCAATAGTTGTTGTGAGATAATTTGTATAGACACTTCCATATACTTTTCCAGTTATTTCTAAATTCCCTTCACAATACAAGTCTCCAACGATTATGGCATTTTTTTTAATCTTGATAAATGATTTAGAAGCCTTTTTTCTGGGTATGCCTGATAAAATAATACTACCCATGACAACACTATTTTCTCCAATAGTAATAGTGCCTAGTTTGTTTGGTTTATCAATGAAAATGCTTGAAGGGTATAGGAGTTGCACATCATCTTCAATGAAAACAGTATTTTTTGCGATGACTTGAATGTTTCCCACAAAACCAGCTTCAATTTTTACGTCGTCAGCTTTTATAATTACATCTTCCAATTCCATATGTTTATTAATTAGAAAAGTTCCTGATTTTTCAATAATGATATTCCCTTTGAGCTTTTTTCCTCTTAGTGAGTGACTATTATGAACTTTAAGTAATGCAGTTTCTTTATCAAATGAATGTACATAGACACTATTTTCTTCAAGGTTTTCTAATGTAACTTCATAATCAAATACCTTGGGCAATTGTTGTTGTTTTTTATTGATTGCAGGTAGTTTATTTTTTGAAGGAGATGTCACTCCGTTTATATGAATTTCAGTTTTTTCACCTTGCATATTTTTTTCATTCCATCGCGCTTTTGGAATGGCGATATCACCAATAATTTTAACTTTTCCAGCTACACTTTGAATTTTATCGTAGTCAGTCACAAATAGTGCTGTATTGTCCGTTTTCATACTACCAACCAAAACAGATTTATGTATTGTATCTTGATTGTAATATGTTTTTGCGTGAATTACTTTGTAAAACCCCCAATTGATTGTTTGAATTGTTGTCTTAATATGATCGTCAAAAATGGATTGTTGTGTTGTTTCTGTCTGATCTAAATTTACTTTGGAAAGCTGCCATTCAATAGCTGCGTTATTGGTAAGTTGTAATTGTGTTTTTTCTAGAGTTTGTTGCTGAAATAATGTATTGTAGCTTACTAATAATAGCATGCCAAAACATACCAATGCAATAAGAAGGCATGCAAAAACTGCATGGAGTAGAGAAGATGCTTTATACCGCTTTCGCATCTTTTTTACCTTTTTTAGACGTCTCCTTTTTTCGTTTAAATATTCGTTTGAAGAACGATTCGCGTTTTATCGTGTCGTTTGCCTTTTCAGGAATGATTTTTCCTGATTTATATGATAATGTATCTTTTTTATCATAATTGATCCAAGCGCCTTGTTTTTGACCATTTCGATAATTTCCTTCTTCTATTTTCTCACCTTTTTTATTATAGCTAATAAATTTTCCATGCAGCACACCTTTTTTCCAATGTATTACTTTTTCAAGTGCTCCACTTTCTAACCATTCGTGCCAAACGCCATGCTTTAAACCATTTTTAAAGTTTCCTTTTTCGGCAAGTTGTTTCGACTTATAAAATTTCTGATAACTGTCTACTAAAACTGCACCACCAATACCAGCACTCGATTGATGAATTTCTCCTGAACGATACCAATAATACATTTTATTTTCTTTTGGATTTTTAACAGTTTCCTGAGAAATATAAAATTCGTAATCAAAGTTTTGATGATTTATAATTCGCTTTTGTGGCGTTATGATAAGAATGAGAAATGCAGTGAGTATAAATTTCATTACCTGAATGTTATGGGGATTTGTAACGTGATTTTATTGCATATTACGATAGAAGTCTCAGAAATACCAATAGTTTTTTATAAGCGTAGCAATAAATGTATAAGCGTTGTCTTTTTGAGGTTTTTGTATAAAAAAAAGAGAAACTTTTAGTGTTTCTCTTTTTTTAAACTCTTATTCTTTATTTGTAATTGTTACCTTTAATTTGCTGGATCTGTATCTTGATAATCAACAGGAGCAAAGTATGTATTACCATCTAGCGATTGTTCAATGGTTACTGTGTTTTCTTGAATATTGGTAAACTGAAACCATAATTCTGAAGCTACTTGTGATTGTCCCGTTACATTATCTATTTTCATTAAACCATTTTCTTCATCTAGCCAAGACCAATCTCCAAATGATTCAAATACCATTCCTATGGCTTCTGTTCGTTGTTGATAGGTTCCGTTGCTATTAAAATAGATGTCAGCGGCAAATTCATTCGTATCATAATACCATTTGTCCGTTATGGAAGATGTATCATTTACTACTATTTGGTCATCATCACTACTACAACTTGTGAGTGTGAATATAAAAATGCAGCATGTTAGTTTTAAAATGTTTTTGAAATTCATGATCGTACGCTTTGTTAATTATTAATTTTATTAATACTTCAAAAGTAGGTTTTCATTTCAAAAATGTACACACGAATTTTGTAAGCGTAGTGATAAATGTATAAGCGTAGTATATGTGCTTAGCTTGTCTTTGAAAAGGATTGTGTTTAACAAATACTTTTAGTTATTCCATGGGATTTCCTGTTTGATCCAATGTTTTTGTATTGAGTATTTTATAACCAGACACTGTCTTTTCTAAACTATAAAAACGAGTGTAGAAAGATTCATTGGTAAATTTTAAAAAAGTTGCTTCACATATAATTTTGCTTTTATCACTATTTCCATATGGAATGGATAGGTTGATAACGCTTTCGTTACTATATGCGGGTATAAATTCTGAAAGTTGTTTATTACTTTCTTTACTTGGTTTCATATAAGCAACTAAGCTATCGATACTGTATAGTTTTACATTTTTAAATGTTTTTTTTGAAAGTTGAATGATGGTGTCTTTTTCACCAAAGAATGATGTAAACTCTGGGAAATCAAGAAATGTATTGTTTCGAGATTTATCTAATACACCAAGTGTGCTATCTTGTTTGAGCTCAGTTTTAATAATTTCTTTAAAGATAGTTTCAATGATTTTAGTATCTGAGTTTTTAGTATTAACACATGCAGTTAAAGATAAACACAGAATTAGATATCGTAGTTTTTTCATCTTTTACTATAATTCTATCAATTTTATTGTTTTAGAATCAATTTTTCCGTCTTCATCACAAACAGTTGTAAATTTTTTGAAGTATAAGGTTTCCAAGTTTTTTCTTGGGATTGGTTTAATTAGATATTGAATACTTTCTAAATAATACATAAAATGATCAGGCATTTTTATATTGAACTTTTTAATATAATGTTCTAAATCGGCACTCCAAATCCAATATCCATCGGTTGATAACGACTCATAATGTTCTATTGGTTCATTTGTTATAATACATTTTGTTGTATCAAGTAAGATAGAAAATGCTTCGTTTTTAGTCATATAATTAACTAAAGAGGAATTTTTACTAGGTTCTCGTTTATAATTATTTAGTATATAATCATCAGTAATATGGTAAACAATATAAGGACTCGTAGTCGCATCTAATAGAAATCTCATTTTGGCTAGGTGAATTAAGCTACCTAAATGTACTTAATATATAGCTATAAAAGAAGCCTGTAATTTTTAAATTACAGGCTTCTTTTTATAATCGTTAGTTAAGTATTTGTTGTACTTAATCTTTGCTTACAATAATAAAGTCAGAACGACGGTTTTGTTGGTGTTCTTCATCTGTACACTTAGTGCAATTTATTAATGGAGATGATTCACCTTTACCTTCACTACTTAAACGAGCAGCGTCAATTCCTCTAGAAATGATATACTGAACAGTAGACTTAGCTCTTCTATCAGATAATTTTTGATTGTAAGAAGCAGGTCCTCTAACATCTGTGTGTGTTTCCACTTTAATCACCATATTAGGATACTTAGTCATTACATTCACAACTTTATCTAATTCGAAAGCAGCATCTTGTCTGATGTTGTGCTTGTCAAAATCAAAATAGATTGGATTTAATACAATTACATCTTCAATGATTTCTTCAATTGGAGCTAATGCTATATCAACTCTTCTTTCAGGAGTATCACCACTATTCACATCAATTTTTTGAGGAACATATCCTTGAATTGTTGCTTCTAAGATAGAAGATTTATCACATTCAACTTTGAACGTTACTTTTCCTTCAGAATCTGTTGTTTTAGATCCAACACTATTTCCTTTATCATCTGCTAATACAACATTGGCACCGCTTAATACAGTTCCAGTTTCTTTATCAGTTACTGTAATTACGTAATCAACATCACAGATTGGATTGATAAGAGTTGTTTCATAAATATCATCATCACCTTTTCCGCCATCACGGTTAGAGGCTACAAATCCTTTTTTTGCTTCTTCATCAAAAGTAAATGAGAAATCATCAGCGTTACTGTTTAATGGAGTTCCTAAGTTACGAACTGCACCAAAAGTATTTCCTTTAATTTTTGAAGCAAATACATCTAATCCTCCAATACCTAAGTGTCCGTCAGATGAGAAGTATAATGTGTTGTTTTTACTGATGAATGGGAAAAATTCTCTTCCTTCGGTATTAATATCAGCACCTAAGTTTTCTGGCTCACCAAAAGAACCGTCATCATTGATAGCAACTTTATAAATATCTGATTGTCCAAGTCCACCTGGCATATCAGAAGCAAAATATAATGTTTTACCATCTGCACTCACTGTTGGATGTCCTACAGAATATTCATCATTGTTAAAAGGAAGTGGTTGAACATTTGTCCATTCTCCATTAGACATTGTCGCTTTGTATAAATTTAAAGTTCCAATACCTTCTTCATTTTTCTTAAACTTACCTTCATAGTAGTTTTCACGTGTAAAGTACATTGTTTTCTTATCAGGAGAAAAGCTTAATGTTCCTTCGTGAAACTTTGTGTTGATGTCTTTTGATAATGCTTCTGCACTAGATAAATTACCGTCTCCATCATAGGAAGCCATGTAGATATCTAAGTATGGTTGGTCATTCCAGCCATATTTTCTTCCACCATCACGAGTAGATGTAAAGTATACTACACCACCAGCAGCAACAGCTCCAAAGTCAGAATTTTGAGTGTTGATTTCAGAATTCTTTACTTCAAACTTTGTTACTTTTGCTAAAATTTGAGGAATGTAGTTTGGATTTTTATTGAACGCAATAGCTCTTTTGTCTCTTGGTTTTGCAGCAGCAAATTTAGACATGTATTCATTGTGTTCTTTATACTTTCCATTAGCTTTTAACATTTGTGCATATTTGTAATACACACCTGGGCTACTACTTCCTTCTGATATTGCTTGATAATACCAGCGTTCAGCATCTTTTGTTTTAAATAAATTGTAGTAACAATTTGCAAGTTGCTCATATACATAAGCATCTGCATCATCAATAGCGATTTCAAGATATTTCTCTGCCGCTTTTACATAGGCAAATCGCTCATATAGCTTGTCAGCTTTTTTAGTTCTATCGCTCTGTGCAAAAACATTTGATGTCGCTAGAACGAGAATTAATATTAGTAATTTTTTCATTTGTTTTGGCGTATTAGGTTAGAAATATCTTGGCGAACGAGAAACTTTTCTTGGGAAGTATAAATCAAATAATAAGAATACTTCGTGAGAAGAGCTAGCAACAGAAGAAATTTCTGAAGTAACTGCATCATAGGCATAACCTATACGTAATCTCGGGTTAATCGCAAAGTTGACCATTCCACTAAAGGAGTCATCTAAACGATAAGAAGCTCCAATTTCAAATTTTTCATAGAATAAAGCATTTGCATTGATATCAAACGATGTTGGCGCATCAAATGCAGACTTTACTAAGAATGAAGGTTTGATTTTAGTGTTTGGACTTACTTGGAATACATAACCACCCGTTAGGAAGTAATGTGATACCTCAGAACCAAAAGCTCTACCATTGACATCTAAGTGTTTTCCTTTGAGGAAGTTTGGCACCGATAATGCTAGGTAGTAATTGTCTGTGTAATAAAATAAACCAGCTCCTAAGTTGAATGTTGTTTTATTTACATTGCTGGAAAACGCTTCATCACCAGCATCAATTAATGTTGGATTTACTTCGGATAGTAATCCAATATCATGGAATGTTAATCCTCCTTTTAATCCAAAAGCTAGTTTGTGTGCGCCTCCTAAATTTAGAGTGTATGCAAAATCAGCATACGTGTTGGTTTCTTTTACAGGTCCTATTTGGTCAGAGATTAATGATAACCCTAAACCAACATTTTTACCGACTGGCGAGTGCCCAAAAAACGTAAGTGTTTTTGGGGCACCGTCAAATCCGGTCCATTGATTTCTGTATAATGCACCTAAAGATATTCCTTCTTTAGAACCTGCATACGCAGGGTTTATAACTGCCATATTGTACATGTACTGAGTGTACTGTGGATCTTGTTGTGCAAAAGACGGCAGTGTGAAAAGTAATATAAATAGTGCGATATATATGTTCTTCATGATATGATATTATTTATAATATAGAATGTTAATTTTTACGTAGCAGATCTTATTTATTTAAATATATCCATCCGTGTTTAGTTTGCCCATCTTCAAGCTTCAATACATAAAAATAAGTTCCTACTGGTAATTCATCATTATCATTTGTCTGACCATGCCATTCGTCTACATAGTTTACTTTCTTATATAAAGAACGACCATGCGAACTAAAGATTTCTACTTCTTGAACTCTAAATGCAGCCAAGTTCCAAATGTCATTTAATCCGTCTCCATTTGGTGAAATTCCATTAGGGAATGAACACATTGAGTTCACTACACTAAATGATTTCATACTTACACATCCGTCAGGAGTTGTAATCTCAACTGTGTATTCTCCATCCTCTGTAGCAATGAATTGAGAACCTGTGTTATTCGTTGAAGATCCTCCAGACCATTCGTACGATACTGTAGCAGGATCGTAAGAACCATTTAATGGTGATACAGTAATTGTATATTCGTCATTGATACATTCTCCTTCGATAGCAATATTTTCAGGATCAATAATTTCAAGTACTGCAATATCAAATGGACCAGATGTGAAACATCCAGTTACATCATCTTGAATACGTAAGTATAATGTTTGTGCATTAGGTGTTGTATTTATATATGTTGTAGGATCTGCAAGCATTCCAGTTCCTGCATCGGCATCGGCAAGTGTTTCATAGTAAGTAACTGAAACTCCTGTTTGCGTTCCTATTACATTTGCATCTTGTTGTGTAAGATCAAATTCTGTAATTCCATCATAATCATCATCACAGAACTCTAATGTTTCAGTTGCTACAATTTCAGGATTTCTCTGAACTGTTACTGTTACATCATCAGTTAATGTAACTAATGAACCATCTGCTAAAGCATATGTGATGGATGCTGTATACGTAGTATCTTCTGTTGGAGATACTGTAATATCTGTATTATTACTAATTACGTTACCATCTTGATCAAGCCACTCAAATGTATAGTTAGGGTTACCGTCTGGAACAAATCTCCATAGTTCTTGTTCAGTAACTTCCCATACACCATTGTTTCTTGTTGGAGGTGCATATCCTACAGTTCCGCCAGCATTTTGAATACCAACAATAGCAATACCGCCATCATTCCATGTTGGACAGATTGGTTTTTCAATTAGTATAACATCAATAACATTAGAAGATTCATATAAGATGATCTGTTGTGTTGTCATAATGTCATTACATCCAAAATGTGGTACTTGGAAGAAAGTAGCCTTAAATTGACGTGAAGGCGCTGTTCCTACTACTGCATATTCAATATAGTGGTCTCCTGCTACTCCAGGATCAATATCATGGAATGCTCCATGAATTGCATTATCAGGAACACTTGGCGTAGGAAGTAAATCTCCTGGTGCAAAGTTCCAAGGACAGAATGCACTAGGATCTGCAGGATCAAAAGAAATTAATCCGTTTGCTCCAATAGAAAGTTGAGTATATGAAGTTCCAAAGTATTCAAATTCAAATCCTATGTTAATAGCAGATGAGTATCTATCATCTAAAGTAATAGAAGTTGGTTCTCCTGTTAAGTTATCAGGAGGACATTGTAAGTCTGAGATTGAATATGTACTTGTATCAGATGTGATAGAACTGGCCATGAATGTAGCAGATAAATCTGTTGAAGTTACATCACATGTCTGTAATTGATCGTATCCGGCATTGATAATTCCACATGCTTGATCAGGACAGAATGCCTGTGTTTGTGGTGTACTTGTCAATACACAGTTTGTATCATCAGTATCAGCTACTGTAAATACTACTGGCGTCGTATTTGGATAAGGTCCAAAAGTATAAATACCAGCAGTTGTTACTACTTGTGCAGCACTTCCGAAATCATCAGAAATTGTTATAGACATTGCATCTCCAGTATCTGTAATTTCTACATCTACTAAGAATTGCTCTCCTTGCGCACAATCTTCAACAATTGTGTATGTAGCAGTTGGTCTAAAACATGTTAAACATTCAGCTGTCCATTCCCATGTAGTACCATCTCCAGTAGCACAACTTTGGAATCCACCACTGTTTACTACGATAAAAATGTTTCCACCTGTAGATTCTAAAACTAAACCTACTAAATCTCCAGCATTGTTACCTTCAAATATAACAGGAGCAGTAGCGTCTGATCCATCATACACAGTAATGGTGTCAAAATCATCTACAATTGTTCCTGCTGTAAATGTTAATCTTACTGGGAATCCAGAGTCAGAAGTAAATAAGAATGTATTGTCATCATTGTTTGTATAACAGTGACTTACGTTAATAGGTCCGTTAGCACAAACTAAGTTGAATACTTGATTTGGATCAGGACGTGTTGTGAAGCTTTGTTCAGCACATCCACTAGCCAATCCATTTCCGTTATAAGCAAGAATAGTAATATAATATGTAGTACTATATGTTAAGTCTCCTAAAGCGTAGTTTGTTACGTTTCCTACATCTACTCCGTTAAGAACATCATTACCTCCAGGAGTAGTTCCTACAGTAACAATATATCCAGCTGGACTTCCAATAGCAGTTCCCCAAGAAATATTACCTCCAATAATGTCAATAGCTGTAGCTCCATCTGCTGGGCTAATTAAATCAACACATGTTGGTGGTGCAGTAGGATCAACACATGTTACTGTAAAGTCCCAAGGAGTTTGCTGACCTGTACCACAACTGTTACTACCATCAGCAGTAATTTGGAAAATTAATTTATCACTAGTAGATTCAAAAGTAAATCCAGCTAATTCTCCACCATTTCCATATCCGTTGTATAATTGAGTTACACCATCAGCAGCATATATAATAAGTTCATCCCATGTGTTTTCTACAGTACCTGAGTTAAAAGAAAGTGCTAATGTTGATGCTGGGTCAGAAGACATATAGTAAAAGAATGTAGTGTCTCCGTTTGTATAACAATAAGTATCTGATATTCCAGCACCAGTACAATCTACCATAGTAAATGGATCAGGACGTACAGTAAAGCTTTCTTCTGTACAACCAGTAGCATTACCATTTACATTATATGGTATCACAGTTACATAATGTGTAGTACTATATGCTAATGTTCCTGGGTCATATGTGTTTACAAGACCTACATCAGTTAATGGTAATACATCAGTTCCTCCAGGTGAAGTTCCTATAGATATTGAATATCCAGTTGGGTTACCTCCAGCAGTTGTCCAAGAAATATCAGCTTCTTCAAGTACATCAACGTCTCCGTCAGAAGGAGAAGTTAATGTAACACATGCAGGTGGTGCAGATGCATCCACACATGATATTGTATAATCCCAAGGGTTGATAGCAGTACTACTTAAACAGCTAATAGAACCATCAGAAGTAACAGTAAGACTTAATGAAGAACCAGTTGATTCAAAAATAAGTCCAGCTAAGTCACCACCAGCTCCATATCCGTTGTATAATTCAGTAACTCCATCAGAGTCATAAATAATTAATTCATCCCAGTTATTTTCTACATTACCAGAATTGAATATAATTTGTAGTGTAGAACCGTCTGAACTTGCATAGTTGAATACTTCTGAGTTGTTATTGTCATAACAGAAACCTGTTACATTTAATGGTACACCAGTAGAACAATCTATAGTAACATTTGGATCATCACGAGTTGTAAAACTAGATTCAGTACATCCAGTAGTATTTCCATTTGCATTGTAAGGTGTAATTGTCACATAAAAAGTTGTAGCATAAGCTAATGTTCCAGGATCATATGTGTTTACAAGACCTACATCAAATCCATCTAAAACATCATTTCCTCCAGGAGTTGTACCTATAGTTATTAGGTATCCTGTAGGACCACCTGTAGCAGTTCCCCAGCTAATATCTTCATCCTCATCTACGTCAACGGCACCATCAGTTGGTGAAGTTACAGTAACACATGAAGGAGGTAGTGTAGTATCTACACAAGTAACTGTAAAATCCCAAGGAGTGTATCCTTCAGATTGACAGCCAAAAACTCCATCAGATTGAATTGCAATAGTAATTGTGTCTCCAGTAGACTCAAAAGAAAGACCTGTTAGGTCTCCACCAGCTCCATATCCATTATAGATTTCAGAGCCATCAGAATTTGTGATGATGAGTTCATCCCAATTATTCTCTACTTGTCCGGCGTTGAAAGTGACTGCCAGTGGGGATCCATCATTACTAGTGTAAACGAAAGATGTTGTATCATTATTGTCATAGCAGAATCCAGTGTTGTTTACGGGCCCTGCCGTACAGTCAACTGTGGTCTGTGAGTATGATAACGCACTGAAAAATGTCACCATGATCAACAAGGTAATTTTTTTCATAAAAAAGTTGGTTAATAGTTAGTAGCCCTAAAAGTAATAAAAAAAAGTAAACTTAACTTTACTTTAACACTTTAGTTGCAAAAAATGAACCTTATTTATTGAATTTCAATTTTACGTATACTGGGAAGTGGTCACTATAACCGCCTAAATATTTTCTGCCTGCATAGGTTCTAAAAGGAGTTCCTTCGTATCTTCCTTTCCAGTTTGTTAAGAAATGATCGTCAAAAATATCTGCGGATGCAAAACTGTGTGTTCCCTTTTTATAATTGAAGAAATTTGTTGAAAAAATAACCTGATCAAATAGGTTCCATTCACCTTTATAATTAAGACTACCTTTATATAAAGTAAGTAGTTTTTCCATCGGATTATACAAATCGGCACTCATTAAGTATTTATTAATACTTTCATCCGTTGGGTTGTCATTGAAATCGCCCATTACTATAATGTGTGGATCAAATTCAGTGTCTTGAATTGCTTCAATCTTTTCTCGGACAACTTGTGCCGCTTTTATTCGTTTGTGTGCAGTTTCGCCAGCACCATCTCTTCTAGATGACCAATGGTTTACAAATATATGTACATCTTCACCATGAAGAAGCCCTTTTACATATAAAGTATCTCTTGTAAAATCACGTACGCCTTCTTCATTATATAATAAGATAGGTATAGATTCTGAATGTGTCACTTCAAAATGCCCTTTTTGATATAACAAACCTACATCAATTCCTCTTTCATCTGGTGAATTATAATGTACAAAGTCATAATCAAATTTTTGTAACTTTTCAGTTGCTATTAAATCAGTAAGTACTTTTTTATTTTCAACCTCAGCTACTCCTATAAGTACAGGAGCATTGTCTGTTTCATCTGCACCTAAGCTCGCAATTGCCGAACTAAGTTTGTATAATTTCTTTTCATATCGTTTTGGAGTCCAGTTACGATCTGCTTCAGGTAAAAAATCATTATCTAATACATTTTTATCATCAACCGTATCGAATAAGTTTTCAAGATTGTAAAATGCAACCGTATGATACGAATGTTTTGTTGTTGTTTTCTCCATCATTATATATAAAAGTCTTCTATAAGATATAAATGTACTAAAATCAATAAAGGAATTGTGTAACTTTGCTTTTTTATTTTATTATGTTAGAAAAGAAAACTATTGCATACGAACGCGCGATACTTATAGGAGTAATTACAAAAGTACAAGATGAAGCCAAATCTAAAGAGTATTTGGACGAGCTTGAATTTTTGACGTATACTGCAGGTGGCGAAGTCGTAAAGCGATTTACACAGAAGATGGAAATTCCAAATCCAAAAACATTTATTGGAACAGGAAAAATGGAAGAAGTAGAAGAGTTTGTAAAATCAAACGAAATAGGTTCGGTTATTTTTGATGATGAGTTATCACCTGGGCAACAGCGAAATATTGAACGTTTGTTGAAATGTAAGATTATTGATAGAACAGGATTGATTCTAGATATTTTTGCACAACGTGCACAAACTAGTTATGCCCGTACACAAGTAGAGTTGGCACAATATCAATATTTACTACCACGATTAACAGGATTATGGACTCACTTGGAACGTCAACGAGGGGGAATTGGAATGCGTGGACCTGGGGAAACTGAGATTGAAACCGATAGACGTATTGTACGTGATAAAATTTCATTGCTTCGAAAAAAGATGAAAACCATTGATAAGCAAATGGCAGTACAACGTGGAAATAGAGGTGCTTTAATTCGTGTGGCGTTGGTAGGATATACCAATGTTGGAAAATCAACCTTAATGAATGTGGTTAGTAAAAGTGCGGTGTTTGCCGAAAATAAACTCTTTGCCACCTTAGACACTACAGTACGTAAAGTGGTAATTGGAAATCTTCCCTTCTTATTAAGTGATACGGTAGGGTTTATTAGAAAATTACCAACACAATTAGTAGATTCATTCAAAAGCACTTTGGACGAAGTACGCGAAGCAGACTTATTATTACATGTAGTAGATATTTCGCATCCGAATTTTGAAGATCATATTGCTTCGGTAAATCAAATTTTAGGAGAAATTAAAAGTGCAGACAAACCAACGGTAATGGTGTTTAATAAAATTGATGCCTATACACACGAAACTATTGATAATGATGATTTGGTTACCGAAAAAACCAAAGCGCATTACACTTTAGATGATTGGAAACGTACATGGATGAATACCATGGGAGAAAATGCTTTGTTTATTTCTGCCATTAATAAAGAAAATTTAGACGAGTTTAAACGTAAAGTATATAATGTAGTACGTGAAATACATGTAACACGTTTTCCATATAATAATTTCTTGTATCCAGATTATGAGGAATTAGGTTAACCTTTAAAATATAATATTGTGAAAAATAGCGGATAGTTGATACTATTCGCTATTTTTTTAATCAGTATCAGAATCTAGAGTATTAGATTCGTAAACTCTTTCCTTTATAAATATTAATTCGCAGCCCTAATAGGACTAGGACTAGGACTGGCTGGACTGGCTGGACTGGCAGGTCTAATAGGTAAACATAAACAGTCACTTATAACTGTACATGGCTGTAAAGTAGGACAGTCTGGTTCAGAACAGAGAGCACCTGTTGGAGGTAGCCCTCCATTTAACACTTCTAAGTTCGAAATTGATTTTTTGTTAAGCTTTAATGATTTTAGATTTCTTTTTTTCATGATTAAATGTTTAAGATTTATACTTTACAGGGACAGAAACGAAGAAACATTACCCAATATTTACAAGCATTAACATTCATATGTATTTAAAGTCAACTCTTAATTTTTGAAATGCGTATTAAAATTATGAACGCTTTTCTACTAAGAATTTTTTAAAACAAGTAATGTGTTAAGTAAGAAGTGCTAGCTATAAGATTGAATTTTAGCTAAAAAAATATAGTTGTCTTCTATATATTTTTTCTGAAACGTATTTTAAAATCAGTCCAGTCAATACGAATAATTAAGATTTGAAGAAAAAAAGCGAACCGAAGTTCGCTTATAATTTTTTATAATGTACCGTAAAAAGTTTCTTATTCTTCAAGAAGACATTTAATTGATGAACAATCATCTGTACAAATAGCTAAACTTACAATTACGATATTACATACGGCTCCAAAAGTATAGATTGTACCTCCTTTAATAGATTTTTGGCTAAGGTTTGAAATAGACTTTTTGTTCAGATTCAATGATTTTAAACTCTTTTTTTTCATGATATAAAATTTATGATGTTAATAATAATTGAATTTAGAGCTAATAGCTAAGGAAGGCAATAATAGTTACTTAAGATTTATAAATTATAAGTATAAAATGAAACAAACACTTTTACATGAGAATAGAATCATTTACAGGTCAAAATTGCCTGTGTTCCTTTTTCATGCCTATTAAGTTTTGTGATTTTGATAAATATGAAGAATTATTTAAAATAAAAAAGCGAACCAAAGTTCGCTTTAGAATAATGTATTCCAACAAATAAATTCTCCAATACTATACCATCTTGGTCGCTCACAACCATCACTCACTGGTTCAACAGGAAGACAATTGTAAGAAGTAGGTGGTACCTTCTTTAATTTTAAAGTTCGAGATTGATTTTTTGTTAAGCTTTAAGGTTTCTTATTTACATGATTAAATATTAAAAAAAATTAATAATGCTCTAAATAATGAATAGTATCTGTAAGAAAAACATAAACATCTGACGTTTTGTAAAATATCATAACGAGTTATATAGAAAATAACGTTTTACAACTAAGCCTAACAAGGTTTAGCTTATACCAATTTACTATCTGTTTGTTGTTTTAAGAAGCTAGAAACGGTTTCGCCCGTTTTTTTCTGAAATGCTTTTGAGAATGAATTTGCTGAGGCAAAGCCTGCTTCTTTTGCCATGGCTTTTACAGTATACTTTTTAAAATTAGAACTGCCTTTTAATTTTTCAATACTATATTGAATGCGCAAATCATTGATGTAATTTCGAAACGATTTTAGCTTATGCGTATTAATGATTTTAGATAAATATTTGGTATTGGTTTGTAGCTCTTTGGCAAATTCATGTAGTGTGATTTTGGATAGTAAAAAACCTCTTTCCTTTTCAAATTGTTTCAATTCTTGTAAAATAGTTGCTACAATTGCTGGGTCAATATCTAACTGATGATCATTTGTATCTGAAGTTTCTTTGCTAGTAACTTGCTGACTTTCCAACAAACGCATTATCTTCTGCAAACGGATCTCTCCTTTCTTATTCAGAAAACATAACAAGCCAAACACTAGGATCAATACTACAATAATTGCCGCTAGTACATATACATGTATTTCAAACTCTTGTTGTTTTTCAAGCAAGTTATTAACTAATTGTTGCGTTTTATCTATTTGTATTGCAGTTGCATACATATTAGTAGGTATACACAGGTAAATAATAGCGAATAGTATATATGTTGTTTTCATGTTTTTTAATTTAAAAAATTCAATACTGTTATCTAATTCATCATTTCTTTAACTTATAACTCAGGAATTATTCCTGAGTTCCTTTTCAAGCTCTATATCCACTTGATTAGTAATTGTTGGTTTCTCTTTCAGTTTTAGAAACATTCGTATAAATAGCATAGCAACAAAAATGATAAGTACTACTTCTGCGATAATGACGCATATTAAAATTGTTTTATTGAATCCCATTGTTATTGATGTTATTAGTGTTAATGGCTATTAATAACAATCAATTTTGGTTTAAAAAAAGCCATGCGTATAGCAGGCTATGCTATTTTATAAGCATGGCTTTTGGGTAATTATGAAAAAATTAGTGAAACTCACTCTTGCGAAGCCGAAGGCGTACACACTAGTGTAAGTTGAACAGACATTATTATAAAATGGTGTCTGTTATTCGCTTTGAAGTTTTTTTAGTTTTTCTCTATTCAATTGTGTTTGTGAGTCCATCAATTTAAATAGTTTTAAAACGAGTTTTATTCCAAAAACAATAACTGTTATTAATATAGCTATGGATACAAATTGCCAAAGCACTAATACAAAACTGAATGAATCTATGGTTGTTTCCATGGTTTAGTTTTGTTTATCCTTTTTCTTTTTTGAATCAAAATACAAGTAACCTGCATATACAATAGTTATAATAAGTAATAGGATCTGTATCCAAAAATAATTATGTTCTTTATCTAAAAATTGAACGATAAAAATTAAGACTAACGGAATATATAGTACATTTTTTTTCATGATTGATTCTTTTTTTCCTTATGCTCTTTTATTTTTTTTCGTAAATAACGTCCAATTGTAAACCTAAAAACGATTAACCCGATAATTCCAATAATAATTCCTGTATACTTTTCCATATGATTTGTTTAAAATGCATTGCTTAGTGCTACGCAAAGTCCAAATTCTGCTACTAATAAAACTGTTCCCCAGCCGCTTAAACCGGCTATAAATTTCTTTGCTACTTTTTTGAATGCTTTCTTTAATACTTTTCCTTTAATTTTTTTACCCTGTAATGCATCTCTTAATGCTCCTAAAGAATCTAGTCCAAGAGCAGCTATTGCACATCCTCCGATTGTATTCCAATTTTGAGCATGTACAGTTTGTGCTCCAAGTAATGATGACATTAAATTTAACTCAGAATTCATAGCAATTCCTTCCGCTTCCGCTTCTACAGATAAAACAGCATTTACAAATGGAATCATAATTGATTCATCTGCACCGTCTAATGCTTCAATGATATCTGCTTCTGTCAAATCTCTTGACAATAGGAAGTTTCTCGCAGCAGTAATTGCTGGGTCTAATGCTTCTTGTGTTGGTTCGATTGGGATATCAAAACACATACTAAATCCAAATTCAGTGGATGTACCATCTATAGGTTCATTAGTCTCATCATCCACAACTACAGGTCGCTCTCCTGACTGATTCCCTGCATTAATAACATCTCCCAATGTATTCACACTAGTGGGATCAATAACACCTGTATTAGATGGTTCATCGTCTTGATTTAATAATAAACACATTTTAAAAGTAGTAATTTCATTATTATTTTCTTCTGCGATTCCATTAATTTTAATACTTCCTTTAGTAGATGATGGATTAATAACAATTTCATTAAGTCTGGCATTACTTTCATGTAAGGCTGCTAAAAAATTATCTTTAGCTTCGTCTTCTTGTTTATAATCTGTACTATCTGTTTGACATGCTTGAAATATAAATACAATAGCTACTAATGATAGTTTTATTAAAAAAATAGCTAACATTCCTTTTCCTACTCTTTGCGTTACATTACTCATAATTTTATTGGTTTTTTAAATACGCCTACTCATTCGTTTTTCGGCATCCACGACTGTTTGTTTCATAGTAGTTAGTATTTAGATATGAGTATTGAGATCGTTTTTAAGTCTCACCACTCAATACTAATACCTCACTACTACCAAAGGAATAGTATCCTTATAAAAAACATTTGCCGCGATGTGTATCTTGAACTCTTCTCAACTTTTTTTAGCCGTATCGCTGTTATGACTTTCAAAAAGTGCCTTGTCTGAACAAATTGCTTCTAAATTTCGGTTAAAAATTAAAAATCAAGATGAGTTCATAAAAAATACCTATCTTTGATGTGCAGATCGTAGGCAAATGTTTATTTGTTTACTTAGAACTCTCACCACTGGTGGGAGTTTTTTTATTTTAGCTCGTTTTGAGTTGAAAATGATTTCATTTCAGAACGGAGTTTGTACGTTTTATGTTTTGTGTGATTCTGAATCAAGTTCAGAATGACGTTCTATATTCTCTTTTTTTAGGTTATTTACAGTCTTTTTTCGGTTTTACATAGGTTTGAAGCGGTTCATTACTATTTGTTACCCCTCTAGGAACTGTTTTGATGTGGTTATTTACCCATTACAAGTGCTTCAGTACCCTTTTTAGTAGGTTCTGTAAGGGGTTTACCCCCTAAAGGAACCCCTTTTTTTAGGTTTGGAACCCCGTCGAACCATTACAGAACCTCAATTATTGGTTACATAACCTCCATTGCACCATTACCAAACCCCAATTATTCATTATATAACCCCAACTAATGATGAATGAACTTCAAGCATTGGTTAG
>NZ_CANMEZ010000006.1 GCF_947496985.1 uncultured Kordia sp. | reverse complement strand
GCAATAGGATTAGAATTCATATCAGCATCTAGTTGTGATGGATGATAGGTTACTGAGAACTGCGTAGCACTTTGTGTGCCAAGCGCGAAGGATGTAAAGTCATCTAAATTCAACACCGAAAAACCATCATTGTCATCATCACAAATGAGTTGATCATCAATGACGTTAGCTGTAGGAGTTGTGAATACTTGAATTGTAAATGATGTAATACCTGAACAACCCGAACCGCTATCTAAACGTGCCCAAATAGTTTCTTGAGTCAATGCATTTTGATTTTGATACATATCTGAAATAGGATTCATTTCATCTTCTGCATTCATTTCAGACAAATAGAAAGTAACTGTAGGGTTTGGAGCACCATTCGCGATAAGCGTATTATTTTGAGTCAAATCAAATATTTCAACACCATCACCATCAGCGTCACACTCAGTTAAGTTGTTTGGAGTTCCTGTATCAATATTTCCTGAAATTCGGACTTGAAAATCATCAATGGTAAAACAACCTGTATTGTTATCTTCTATTCGTACGAAAATGTTTTGTGGAGCACTTGTATTTTGAAATGCTGCTGGATTTTGTATTGGATTATTACCAGTTTGCGCATTTCCAAGTGAGGTATAATATGATATAGAAATTCCTGTTTGTGTACCTGTAATAATAGGCGTATTTACAGTTAGATCAAAAATAGTTGAGTTATCATTTGGATCACCAGTGGTATCACATTCAGCTATGTGCAATAAGGTACCTTGCGGCACAGTATCTGGAGCATCATTAAAAGTAGCTGTCCCTGTCCATTCTAAGTCAAAGCTACTATTTCCTATAGGTCTGTCTATGACAATAAAAAAACGATCGCCTGGATTTACATCTAACCAACGAACAAAACTATTTCCAGCAGCTCCAGGGCCTTCTGAAGTATCAGTTTCTGTGGCGTTCATTCCTGTAAGATTATTTCCTTGATTTGCAGCTTGTGGATTTGTAGTAGAGCAACGAATAGCTTGGCCTATATTACCACAACTTACATTGGGGCCAAATATGAAGAAATCGAAATCTTCTGTAATCGCATTACTTGTTGGTGTTAAAGTAAATCCGAGTGTTCCGCCTGTATTAACGGTTACATCTAGCCACAAAGAATTGTTTTCTTGACTTCCACATGTATTCGATCCGGAAAGTTCTTGGGTTCCGACACCAACTACGTCTAGATCTTGGAAACCAAGATTGCCACATACAACTATGGCTTCGTTACAATCATTTTGAGCATATGCAATACTAGTGAGGAGCAATAGCATAGCTATCACCATTGGTAACTTTTTCATCTTTTTCATAATAATTATATGCAAGATATTAATTTGATCGATATGATACCTAAAATTCGTACGATTGTTACCGCGTATCCCTTGATTTTACGTTTTTATGGCATAAACGTATAATTTCTGTAATTCGTTTCTCACGGGTGATTTCTCGCTTAGCTTGATTTAGCCAATAGAGATACCCTTTTTTGTAGGAAGGACTGAAGTTTTGGTAGTTTTGAAAAGCCTTTGGGTTTTGATCAAATGCTTGTTGTAAGTTTTTTGGAATGACTAAATTTTCTACATCATCCAATGCAGTCCACGAGCCATCTTTTATGGCAGCAATCATTTTGAGTGAACCACTTTCGTGCATTTTATTTT
Source organism: uncultured Kordia sp. (assembly GCF_947496985.1). Classification (GTDB taxonomy): domain Bacteria; phylum Bacteroidota; class Bacteroidia; order Flavobacteriales; family Flavobacteriaceae; genus Kordia. Next base: position 307,443 of record NZ_CANMEZ010000006.1, on the reverse strand, counting down.
CAGCGATTAATTCTACTATGTATGTTTTATTCACTTTACTCCATACACTTTTGGGTTTACGGGGACAAAAATATTGTCGTCTGCGTTCTTCATCTAATCTTTTTACAGTACTGTCAATCCAGCCAAAACATAAAGCAACTTTTACAGCTTCTTCCCAACGCATGCTTTCTTTTTTAGAGCTTACTTTGTAGAATATGAGATATATACCTGTAGAAGTGTCATGGTTTTTTTCTAACCATGCACGCCACTCAACATCATTTTTAAAGTATAATTCTTCTCTTTCTGTCATAATTATTGAATATTATCTAAAAAAGGTTTCATTTCTAGAAGTGTAATATCGTCTCTTTTGCGAAGTTCTTTTAAAAACCAGCCTTTGTGTCCTGCACCATAAGTAATTAGAATTCGTTTGTTTTGATAACGGTATTTTTCAAGTGCTTTTTCAATATTCCAGTAATGTGCAATGTTAATGTTGTCCCAACCACCAAGACCTAATTCTACATTGAATAGTTTATTATACACATCTAAGCTTATGTTATATATGCTATCATATGTGTTGGTATGAATAAAATACGGATCATTTTCTTTACCAATTATTTTCATAAGCGAATCAGAAGTTTTGTTAGCAGTTGTATATGACTTCCAGTCTTCAATACGGGTAGAATCTTTACTAATAGCACGTAATTTTTGTTGTCGTTCCAAAGCCATTGGTCGTGTCCAGCCAGCAGTTGGAATGATTTCAAAATTCATTGTTTTTGAGAGAGGAAATATAACATCGGTATATTCGGGAAAACGCATTACACGTGGTTCAGAAATACTATCATCTTTTTTGAATCCAGCTATAGCGGCAGCAAAACGATCTGGCGGAATTTCCGTGAGGATAATATCTGGTTTTATTTCCTGAATTAGTTTGGTCAATTTTTCAATAGAATATTCTTCTTTCGTAAGATGACCACTATGAATAGTACCCAATACTAATACTTCATTTTTGGTTGTTTTTTCTTGTGTACACGATGTGATATAAACTAAGCCAATTAAAAATAAACCTATGTTAATTATATTTTTCATCAAGATTTATCTAAATGTTTTTGAAGGGAAAGATATTAAACTTTCATGTCCATTTTTACTAACCGTTGCAATGCCAAAATAGTAATTATCAATCACAATTCCTTTTAATGTAAATTCTGTAACATTACCTACAAAACGCGAATATTGCCATTGTGGAGCAGTTGTATCACGCCAATATATTTTGTATCCAATTATGTTATCATCATCAGATTTTTTCCAACGAAATTTTGCGCTAGGTTGAACAATTCCACCAATTTCAACATCTTTTGGCGGTAATGGAGACCAAGCTAAACTTGCTAAATTGATTGCGTTTACAGCCGTGAGTTTTTTCGCGTAAGCAAAATTTACACCTTCAATAACATCTCCATATTTGATTCCGTTTTCTTCACGAATATCTTGATGTTGTCGATTGTAATTTTCGTGCGCTTCCATGATTCGAATTCCTGCAAAACCTAAATCGTTAAAAGGTCTGTGATGTCCACCACGACCAAATCTGTCTAAACGATAAATCATCATTGGATTCATTTCGGGCATATATGTTTTTACTTTTTTGTGTACGTAACGAGCTAGTTGTCTAGAGATTCCATCAACTTCACCACCATAAAAACGACGCGCTCTACGTTGACGATCTGTTTCGTTAGCAGGAACTGGTTCCGAGAAAATACGAAATGAACGATTATCAATTACGCCATCGACACCTTCAATATTTCCGATCATATCATTATTTAAAACACCAATGATGTCCCAACCTTTATCTTTTGCATATTTAGCCAAACCTTGTCCGCCAAACAATCCTTGTTCTTCTCCAGAAAGACCTACATAAATAATACTATTTTCAAATTTATATTTAGATAAAACTCTGGCAGCTTCAATGGTTCCTGCCATTCCAGAGGCATTATCATTTGCGCCAGGAGCATCCGTTGTAAAGTCCATTGTATCACTTGCGCGCGAATCGATATCGCCACTCATAATGATGTATCTATTTGGATATTTTGTTCCTTTTTGAATTGCAATTACATTCACTACCCATGCATCTTTAGGAACACGACGATTTCCTTCTTTGGTCACAAAATCTTTTTGATAAAATACATTTAGACAATCGTTACAATTGTCAGAAATTTTGTCAAACTCTCCTTTTATCCAACGTCGTGCAGCGCCAATTCCACGTGTTTCCGAAATAGTATCACTGAATGTGTTTCGTGTACCAAAATTTGCTAATGTTCGAATGTCGTTTTCAATGCGTTCTTCCGAAACGGCTTCTATGATATCATACAAACGTGAATCGGTTTGTGACATCGCGAAAGCAACAGAAAAGAGTAGGATAGAGGTGATTATTTTTTTCATGTGAGTGCGGTATGAGGTGAGTTTTGTTATTTATTTTTTTGTGTAATTGAATGGAATAATGGAGGTTGTACCATCTTTTTGTCCAATAGCAACATATACAACCATATTGTTTTCGTCGATAGATTCAAAAATCATTCCTTCAAAAATAGCTTTGTTTTTAGTCACTTTAATTAGAGGGAAATCGACAGTTTCATCTTTGGTTTCCCAACCTTTTAAATCGTTGCCGAAGTGTTTTAGACGTAAAAGTAAACTATTGTTTACTTCAGAGATGGTTTCAATTTCATAAAAATTGACTTTTCCATTTACGATCAATTTGAAAGTAGCCATCATAGAACCACCAGATGGTTCGCTCCAATTTTCTTCTGTAATACCGCCAAAAGCTTCACCTTTCCAGTTTCCAGCAATCCAACGAATGTTTTCAAGTTTTGGTGCTAATGCTATTTCAGGTTCGGCAACAATAGCAATTTTGTTATTCACTTTGTTTACTGCAATTCGAGTAATATGATCAAATTTTTCGGTGTCAAATAATTTTATGATTTTCCATTCCGTATCTTTTTTAGGATCAAATCGGTATAAAGCTTTTCCTTTTCCCATCAATATAGAGCCATCCGCCAACCAACACATATCCTCTACATTCGAAACAGTATTCGTAATTCTTTTTGTTTCAAGACTTCGTGTATCTAGCGAACGGATTTCCCAACTATATTTTTTCTTTTTGATATAACTGACCAGGTTTGTGTTTGGAATGTTGTGTAAAGATCTGCCAATAGTTGTATCAATCAAAATATTCATGTCTTTTTTAAGATCAGAAACGATCAATTTATGTGGTTCATCTAACACAAAAGAAACCAATATGTTTTTGGAATTCCATATATGATATCCAATTTTTAAATCTTTGCATAACACGTTGCTTTTTCCTTTTCGGTAACGATATAAATGTTGCAATTCTGTAGTGTCAAGTCGAATGGCGGAAAAGTCTTTTGTGTTTGGAATGCTTGTTGGCGAATATTCACTTCCTTGTTTGGTATTGGTCAACCATTTTTTTGTCCCATCATTTGTGGAATACGAAAGTACATCTGTTTGTCCGTTTCGTGTGGACGCGAATAGAATTGTGTTTTCGTATTGAAATGAAGGTTGATTGTCGTAACCTTCATTGTTGGAAATATTTTTTCCATTAGAGATGTTAAGTTGGTTGCCTATAACGTTTAAATCGAATAGATATACTTCTGTGTTTGGTTGACACAAAATGGCAAGCGGAAACATAATTACTAGAAATTGTAGTAATCTTTTCATATGTGGTTGATTGATTAAGTGACTGAAAGTTACATAATTTTAAAAATATGAGTTGTATTGGAGTAGATTTTTAACAAAACACGAAATATGAGGTGTTAAAAATAACGCAGCTATCGATTTGCTTTGATATGATCGTTGAGGATGTAAATATAGATCAAATAGGATTTCCTACAGAAGAAATGCATCTTACTACGGATTAAAAACTTATAAAATTAACAACAATAAATATATGTGGAAGCACTTTTAAATAGGTGTGATCTTTCCTAAAAGAGATTAAATGTTTGATGTTTAAGATTCTCATGAAACATCAAAAGAATCAACTTCTATGATTTCTCCTGAAAGTAAATCGTTTAGTAATATAGTTCCAATGCGAATGCGAAGTAAACGCAAAGTTGGAAACCCAACTTTTGCAGTCATTTTTCGAACTTGACGAAATTTCCCTTCACTAATTGTAATTGATAGCCAACTTGTAGGACCATGTCGCTCATCACGAAGTTTTTTTGTTCTAGCTTTAAAAACTGGAGCAGGATTTAGAATAAAAGCCTCACATGGTAAGGTTTGGTATTTTTTACCATGAATACCAATTTCGACACCAGCTTTTAATTGTTCAATGGCTTCTTGTGTGATCATTCCATCTACTTGTACATAGTATTCTTTTTCTACTTTTTTACTACGAACTTGTTCACTCACCATTCCGTCAGTTGTTAGAAATAATAAACCTTCAGAAGTTTCGTCTAAACGGCCAATTGCCATTGTGTTTTCAGGAAAATCATATAATTCTCCTAAAAGCTTCTTGTTCTTTCGTTTGCTTTGATTGTTTACAAATTGCGAAAGATATCCGAAAGGCTTATGAATGATAAAGTGACGATGATTTGACATACTAGTATTTCAGCGCGAAAACTACCATTTTTATTTTCTAAAACAAATTATTAAGTAATTAAAGAAAAATGTTTTGGTGATATTATAAACCTAGCTACTGTCTTATTAAGGTTACATTTGTAGGTACTCTAAAATCTGTTAATGGTTCAGGTTGTCCTTCTAAGATAAAACTGGTTCCTGTGTGGGTTAATTTCCAACTTAGTTGCGGTTGTGTATCTAACGCTGAATTAGCTGTATAATTCATTCGTAATCGCACGGACATCTTAGGTCTTGCAGGATCATTAAAGTGTAATAAAATGAGGTTTCCGTCTTCACTTACATTAGCACCATGTATTAAATATTTATTGTGAGTCATGGGCAGGGTATTGACTTTTACAACACCATTTTCTACATATTTGTACCAACCTGTTATTTCATCGGTGTAATAATCAGTGATTTTTACTTTTAATCTTTTTATCAACACAATAGTAAAAGACGTATTTCCATTGGTGTAGGTCCATGTACCTACATACTTATCTAGCACATTATTCAAATCTTTTCTATAATAATTTGTTTTTGGAGTATCTAATGAAGGTGTTGATAATGGAACAACTGTTTGTGCAGTACAACTGAACGTAGAGATTATTAAAATAATACAATACCATGCATTTTTCATGTTTTAGCTACTGTTTTATTAAGGTTACACTTGTAGGCACTCTAAAATCTGTTAGTGGTTCAGGTTGTCCTTCTAAGATAAAACTAGTTCCAGTGTGGGTTAATTTCCAACTTAGTTCCGGTTGTGTACCTAACGCTGAATTAACTGTATAATTCATTCGTAATCGCACGGACATCTTAGGTCGTGCAGGATCATTAAAGAATAGTAGAATTCTATTTCCATCAGTACTTAATTTAGAACCAAATATCAAATGTTTGTTATGATTCATGGGCAGGGTATTTACTTTTATCACACCATTTTCTACATATTTATACCAACCTGTTATTTGGTCTGTGTAATAATCAGTGATTTTTACTTTTAATCTTTTTATCAACACAACGGTGAAAGACGTATTTCCGTTGGTATAGGTCCACGTACCTACATATTTATCCAATACATTGTTCAAATCTTTTCTGTAATAGTTTGTTTCAGGAATATCTGATGAAGGTATTGATAACGGAACTACTGTTTGTGCAGTACAACTGAACGTACAAATTACTATGACGATGCTATAAAATATATTTTTCATGTTTTTTATTTTTTAATTACAAGGAGTTGATACAGTTTCGTTGGTTTGTGCATTTACTGTAAGCTCATTCCAACCTGATAAGTCAGCATTAGCTTTATATAGGGCAACACCATATGTATCAAGTTTTTTAATAACTAGATTTTCAATCGTAACAGTATGCTGCATTAAATTAGTATCTTCAGGATAGTCTTCATAATATTTTTCACTTTTTGCTATAAATTCCTCTGTATGTAATTTCCTTCCTTCAATTGCAAATTTAGTATAATCTTTAATAACAACGGCATATACTCCACCTTGCGAAACCACAACAGCTGTTAAATCTTTTACGGGCTTTCCTCTATATGTCCGCCATTGGTAAATACCATTAAACGTTTTTATATCTTCAATCGTAAATAAAGGTGTCATGTCAACTCCATTAAAATGTGAATGTATAAAACCTGTAGTACTACCGTTTTCGGGGTCTATTCGTACTCTAATATGTGTATTTCCTGGAGTTCCATTGTTTGGTGTAAGCTGCAAGCCGCTTCCATCATCTTTAAGGTCAAATCCTTTTTCATAATTAAGGTTTAAAGTAGCAGGTAATTTTAAGTTCTGAATTTTAGCTTTTATATCAGGATCGTTTAGTAATTCATTAATTTTACCACAAGGATCTTCATTTTGTGCTTCAAAATTAAATGGAATAATACTTACAGCATCTTCGGGAGTAATGATTCCTGTTTCTTCAGTTTGCGTATCATTTGTTTGTGAATTATTATTGTTATTTGTTGAATCATTGTTGGTATTTGTATTTCCAGAAGTGTTGGTGTTTCCGCCAGTAGTTGTATTGTTTGGGTCATAATCAATAGGATTGTAGTTTGTTCCTCCATTTGTATTGTCGCCACATCCTTGATCTATCCATCCGCCACCTGTACAGATTGTTACAGCGGAAAATTCTCCATTGTCGCACGCTTCTCCTGGTGAGTGTGAGCCGTCTCCCCCTCCTATACTACAATCATAATTTATACATATAGGTTCTTCGTACGCAACAATAGATGCGCAACCACTTTCTCTTTGGATCAATGTAGCATCATGAATTTCTTGTATAGAGGCATTTCTAAAATCATACATTGTTCTTTCATCTGGACTCTGTAATGGATATGCAATAAGATATTGCTTAAAAGTTCCATCATTAAAAATAGTATATACATAGTTTTCAAGGACTCCAACAGTAACTTCGGTACGTTTTACTTTAAAAGTATAACTTTGATAGGTATCAGTTACTAGTTTTTGTACATAGGTAGTATCAATACTAAAATTATATGTGTGTGATAGCACTGTTCTTTGTAAAAAATTAGAAGTCGTTGTAAATTTTTTCACAGCATTTTTAAGTGACATATTTGTTTTAAAAATAGAATCTCCTTTTAAGACAGATGCACGAAGTTCTGGAAGCACAACAGCTGTTGTTTCTTTCTCATAATCTTGAAAATTTTGAAAGTCGTCTTGCTGGCAAGCTATAGAGATTATAGACACTCCAATAATGACTAGTAAGTGTTTAAAATAGTTTTTTTCTTTCATTATATGATATACTTTTAACAGTCTGAAATGATGTAGAAATTGGGCTATGTGTAATATGAAGTAATGTCTAAGTCTTTGCAGTACAAGTCGTTTCTAAAAAAAAATAGAAGCTATTTTCTATATTTTCATTGATTTTATTTCCCAAATGTAATGTAAAGATTATTATTTTAAATGTGGTTTTCCGTAATTAAGGAAAGAAATGTTGTTGTATGTGATTATAATAATTCTTAGTAGATATGTTCATCAACCATTTATTAGCAATCCAACAAGTTTTGAGAAGTAACAGCCCTTATTTTTTATTCAAATTTATTAATTTGGAATAAGTTGGCGTAAAATACAATCTTGTTTTACAGCTAAACAATTACATTTGAGTGTATTACTAATCAAAAAATGCATTATGAAAAAACAATTACTTTTTATTACATTATTTTACTTTCCAATATGGATATACGCACAAGTTGTATGTGATTTTGAAAATAACACTTCATGTCAATGGACAAATACAGATGATTCAACGACGCTTTTAACGTATGTAATGCATACAGATACGGCTACTGCTAATTTAGACGATCAATACTTTCAAAAAAGTTGTGACGGGACAAATACAGCTTTAGGAGAAATGGCTCTTAAAATGAATCTTGATGAAAACATTAATTATATGTCTAGTGTATGGGGATTAGGATTTAGTTTTTCTGTGAAAAATGATAATAATTTTCCATTGCATATTAGATTCGGAGTTATAGGAGCAAATAATGTAAAACTAGTAATGATAGAGCCTGTGATGGTTCCTGCTCTTACAGATTGGACACAAATGACAGCTTTGTCATACTCAGAATCGGGCAATATAGGAGGAACTTATGGTAATTTTCAAATACTAGATATGGGAGATTATGATGCCAATAATGACCCGTATCAATCAATTTTTGAAAATACATTTGCTAGCTTGTCTGAATTACGAATTGTTCATAATCAGGCTGTAAGTTATGATGGTGAAATTGTTACAGGCTCTTTACAAATAGATAATATTAGAGCACTTCAACGTCTTTCCATAGAGAAAAAGTTTTTAGAAAACATTAAAGTATTTCCAAACCCTGTAAGAGATCAATTGTTTATTGATTTTCCACATGCGATAAAAGGGACACTGACTTTAACTTCTGTAAATGGAAAGCGAGTACTATTTCAAAATATAAAAACAGCACAACTAGAACTTGATATTTCAAAAATAAAGACAAAAGGCATGTATTTTTTAAAGATAAAAACGGCTAAAGGTACATTGACGAAGAAAATAATTAAGACTTGATTTGAATTAACAAATCAAGTCTTTACAATAATTTAGGAATTGTTTTTATGAATACTTTCCTTGTTTGTACTGAATCGTATTTGTATTGGCATCTGCCCAAACTAGTGTCAATGTTTTTTCGTCAGAAGACATTGCAATAGGGCTTTTTACATTAATTGCAACATTGGTCATTTCTTGCTCTTGAGTCCAACCAGCTTGATCTAATGTACCATAACCATTGCTTAATTGACTTTCAGCGGCGTAAATTCCTGTCAGTCCAAAAACTTCAGTATATACATTTGGTAAATCTTGATAACCGCCTCTATGTACTAAATGCATTTCACCTGATGCGGTTGCCAATGCCATATGACCAAGGTTTTGATATTCATCTGCCAACGCAGCCATCTTTTTTGAAAAATGTCCAACAGAGAAATCAGTAACTGACCATTTGTGTAAAGTTGTATTGTTTTGAGGAGCAGGATTTCCTTGAAAATCATGAGCTTCAAAAGCATTAAATGGCCCTGTATTATACGAAGTAATGCGCATTTTACGAGTATTTCTTTCTTTATATACTAAGAATAGCGTTGCGCCTAATTGGCTTAACGTCATGTCGCCATCCGTTAATTGATTTACAGCTACCACATTCCCAGAAAAACCATTCGCATTTCCTTCCATAGATTGAATAAACCCATCTTTTGTTACCCAACATAACATCAATTTGTTTTCAGAAGTTGCCATGTCAAAATAGGTAGTTAAGGCTATACTTCCTGTTGTTTTTTGTTGTAAAGATATTGTTGCGGACCATTTCTTAATTGTTGAGTCATACATAGTTTGCATTAACATTCCATCAGCGCCTGTACTAACTAATAGCGTTTTGTTTCCAATTGAAGCTACAACAATTTTTCCTTGCGTAATGATGTCCAATTTATTAGGCTGGCTCCAATCTGATGTTGTCAAAAGACTATCATATAATTGTCCATCAGTATTAGAGAATACCATATGTGTTCCTTCGGCACCATTTGTCACTGCCAAGGCGTTTCCAACGCTTATTTTAGAATCAATTGGCAAATTCCAAGCAAATGATTCATTCCAGAGAAATCGAAACCAATTGGCTCCGTAATCATTCTTTTTTAGAGAATTTAATTGGAAGTTTTCTTGTACTGTTCTAATTAAATTGTAATGATTGTAAGGTGTGTCAATGACAGTTCCTGGTTGAATCATATCACCTAAAAGTACGGTGTATATTTGGTTTGGACCATCATAATTAGTGTCGTAACCATCTGCATCGTAATCTGCTTCATCAAAGGTTACAACCAATAAAGTTCCTTTTCGAACATTTGATTGTTCCCAAGCTTTTTGCGGATCAGTTAATAGTAAATCAATATCTAAATTCAAACCTATGTTATCAAGTTCTGTAGCAGCGCCTCCTTGAATATTAGAAGTTTCAATGTTTCCTAAGAAAACATGTTCTAACCAAGCTGATAGTTGTGGAACTAATTGTGTACGTGGATTGGTATCAATATGTGTATTATACAAGTAGTGTCCATCATTCCAAATATCTGGTGTAAACCAACTATATTCAGGCAAAGTATCACTAGCAACATCTTGCCAAAACTCAACATCACTTACAATTTTTTTCCATCTGTTTTCATCTTTTTGAACATTGTGAAAAGAAGCAAAAGCATTGTGTTTTCGGTAATATCTAGAAAGTTCTTTTGCATTAGCAGGCGGATATTGTGTAATAGGCTGTTCATTTTCAGGATACGTAGCATTTGCCCATTTCGGATTCCAAGATTCATTCGGATAAGCTTCCATATAAGCTTTCCAACTTACATTTTTAGCTTCTAAAATATCTACTAGGGTTTCTTGCATCAATGGAGCAGCAGGCGGCGTATCATTCGTAATTCCGCAAATTTCACCTGCAAATGACGCTAAGTAATTTGTTTGTGATGGGTGAAAAGCACCAAAATAGTTTGTCATATCTGCTCCAGCAGCAGCTAATTTTTTAAGAAAAGGGTTTTGAATCACATAACTTCGGTACTGATTCTCAAACATAATGGTAATAACGCGATCAAAAGGTTTGCTCATGGTATAAGTTAATAAGGTTAGTTATAATATGATTCATAAATGTAAAACAAAGATTATGTATTCACAATCTGAGAATGCTCAAATCAAGTAAAACAGGTAAAAGTACGTATTGAAAATGAGCGGTATATAGGTCATTAAAATAAAACTATATTAAAAAAAGTCACCTCATATTTGAGATAGCTTTTAGGATTGCTTTTTGACTGATGATTGATTTTTATATTGCTTGTGTGATAGACTGATTCCAAATGCCTGTTGCAGCTGTTTTTTGCGCAAATTCAGTAAAGTTGATTGCCTTTCTGCCTATAACTTGTTCAATATCATGTGAAATAGTTTGATTGTCTACATTGCCTAAAACCTCTTTGAATAAATAGCCAAACAACCAAATAAAATCATCTGGTACACTAGCAGATTTCATACCTTCTAAATAAGTGTCTAAAGAGATTGCTTCAAAGTTGATGGTTCTATGACTAGCTTTGGCAATTTCCTCAACGGCATCTTTAGATGTTATTTTTAATGAATTGAAAAATCTTATAACATCATCAAAATAAGAGCCATTAGTATGAATAGTAGCTTTCATGTCTTTGTCTGATTGACTTCAGGCAACACGAAAGGTCGATATGTATCTTTGTTCAGGCAATTAATTTAAAAAACAGAAATAATAAATCTTAATTTGAATACTTTAAAGCGCACCAAACGGCTACAAATTCTTCGAATGTAAGTTCACCATCAATAGTAAATAAAACATCACTTCGGAAGGTTGAACGTTCTCTGTAAACTCTTCCATCTTTTATAGTAGCTATAATATCGAATGATGATATTGAATTCCCACGATAAATTTTATTGTCTTGTATATTGAATAGAATATCACCTTGAAAGAAAGAATTTTTGTTGTACACTTTTCCATCTTTAATCGTAACTACGATATCTTTTGTAAATGTAAAATTACCTTTGTAAATTTTGGAGTCTTTAATCGTAAATAACGCATCAAGTCTGAAGTTTGAATCACCTTTGTATACTTTTCCATCTTCAACATTACACACAAGATCATTGAAAAATGTAGAATCACCTTTGTAAATTTTTGTTTGCCCCAACATGGTAAATGTTGTACAAAGTAGGAGTGTAGCAATGAGTAACTTTTTCATGTTGATGAAGATACAATTTTTGTTGCGAACTCATGAATATTTTAGCTTGGAAAAAAGAACTCTATTATTCTTCCAATTATAAACAAAATTCAAGCACTCAACATTACATAACTCCAAAGTCTATTTGGTATATAAAAAAATGATGATATATTTCAATTCTTTCTTTTACACCATCATTTATTACATAGTCATAACTTGTTAGGTATGTCCAGATAAAAGAAATAAGTAGCCCAATTTCCATAGTGATTTGAAAAATGGCATCTGAAACAGAAACTATTTCAAAATAATTTTTTAAGAAATGAACAAGCATTATTGTTCCAATAAACGGAACTACTACAAATACAGGAATTAAGATTCCATGATTGTTATAGATTAAAATCATTTAACAGTTTCTGAAAGTTCTTCTTTGTGCTTTTTAGTTGGAAATATTTTTGAAACAATATATCCTACAATCATTGCCAAAGCAAAGGAAGGCGCTAAGACATCTAATTCTACAAAATAAGCTCCAACACTTTCTAAATTTGACATGACAAATTTAAAAAAGATAACAGATGCAAAACCTGTGATCATAGAAGCAATAGCTCCTTTTTCAGTATATCCTTTCCAAAATATAGATAGAATAATTACAGGACAGAAGGTTGCGGCAATACCTGACCAACCAAAAATCATGATCCAAAAAATCTTTCTGTCAGGATATAGGAAATATAATAGAACAGCAATTCCAAGTGCTGCCATCGCCATTCCAATAGTAACCAATCGAGAGAATTTTGTTAAGTCTTCATCTTTTAAATCGGGTCTGAATATTTTCTGATAGAAGTCACGTGTAATTGCACTTGATGCTAAAATCAGTAATGAATCAATGGTTGACATTATTGCAGATAATACAATTGCTATAAAAATTGCTACTAAAATAGTTGGTAAAAATTCATTCGTAATCATACTTAATACATCTTCACCACCAGTTCCTAATACAGCTTCAGGATCTTGTCCTGATTGTGTAAAGTAAATTCGTGCTAAAATACCAATCGTTACCGCAGCAGCATCCGTTAAGAGTGTAAATAGTAAAGCAACCCATTTTCCTTTGTCAATTTCATGTTCACTTTCAATAGACATAAAACGCACATATACTTGTGGCGATCCCAAGAAACCTAAACCAATCATGGAGAAGCCAAGAATGGTAAATAAGTTCATCCATCCGTCAGAACTTCTTCCCATTATTTGCGTAAGCGTAGGATCAATAGCGTTTAAACCTTCTGTAATTCCAGTTCCGTGATCCATAGAAAACCAAACAACAATTGGAAGTAAAATTAATCCGAAAAACATCAAAATTCCTTGAAACATATCTGACCAAACTGCCGCGACAAATCCTCCAATAAAAATATAGATAAGCACAATGGAAAAACCAACAAGCACGCCAATTCGGTAATCAATACCAAGCATAGATTCAAAAGCAATTCCTGTAACATCCATTTGCGAAGCCACATAAATAACGACAAAAACGACTAATACAGACGCAGAAATGATCCGTAAGGTGTTTGTCGACGATTTAAAATGACTTTGGAGATAATCAGGTATTGTAATGGCTTTATATTCGTCAGACCGCTTTTTAAAACGTTTTGCCATGAATTGCCAGGATATAAATACACCTAATAATTCACCAGCAACAACCCAGTATCCTGAATATCCAGCAATGGCTCCCATTCCTGTTAATCCAATTAAAAGCCATCCAGATTCACCTGTGGCTCTTGCAGAAAAAGCAACAGCCCAAAAGCCCATCTTTTTTCCTCCAACATAGTAATCACTCATACTTTTGACTCTACGTGAGGCTAAGATTCCGATTAAGAATAGAATACCAACGTAAATGGCTAGAACCGTAATTTTTGTAATCATTGCTTTTGTATTTTAGGGTGGTTTGGTTTGCAATGAAATATACGGAACTTTTATGCCGTATATAGGATGTTTTTCTAAAAATGAGATAAAATTACAGAAAGTATCTCAAGAAAATATCTTTTATGTGGTTGTTTTAGCGACAGCTACATATTGACCGTTTTGAGTTATGATTGTGAATAATCAATAGATTGTACAACGGTATTGTACACAATTTTACTTGTAATTGACGGCACAATGTATTCTTCGAAGAAAGAAAATCAAGAAGAATTTACAATTTCTTGAAAAATACCTGTATTCGTTTCTAACCATTCAGCACCTAGTGGAATTGGAAAATCTACAAAATCAGTATCTATTTTCATTTGACCACCATACACGGAAGTAGCTTCTACTATTTCAAAATTAATCCCTTATTGTTGTGGCAAATATGGCAGCTCCAGTACCAATATTGATTACTTTTCAAGAAAATGGAATCGTGTTAGGAGCAGTATCATCTATAGGTTCATCATTTCCGCACGATAGTAATGTTGATTTCTTTTTCTTTAGTGTATAATAACACTTTATAATGGAAAACTAATGAATTTTTACGTACATGCACTTTAAATAGGCGCCTTCTTTAAAACCAATTGGATGATCGATGTCGTGCAATGTTTTTTCAAGCATTGTATAGTTTGCATTGTTTCGATGAAGTGTTTCTTCAACTAAGTCAAAAAATACTTCTGAAGTTACTCTAGAGCTACACGAAGCCAATACTAAAGTTCCTTTTCGTTCTACTAATTGCAATCCAAGTTGTGTGAGTTTTTTATAACTCGCTAGTGCTTTGTCTACTTCTGTAGCACTTTTTGCAAATGATGGAGGATCAATAACGACGATGTCAAATTTCTTATTGGCTTTCGCCAGATTGTTCAATTCTTCAAACGCATCACCTACAATAATGTTGTGAGTTCCTGAATATTCATTGAGTTTTGCATTACTTTTTGCAATTTCTAGCGCAGGTGCACTAATATCTAAACTAGTAACTGCTTTGGCATCTCCAACTAGCGCATGTACAGAGAATCCGCCAGCATATGAAAATACATCTAAGACTGTTTTTCCTCGAGAAAGTTCACCAACTTTTTTCCTATTGTTTCTATGATCTAAGAAATAACCAGTTTTGTGTCCGTGAATGACATTTGCGGAAAAGTTGACTCCATGCTCTTTAAATACGATTACTTCATTGTTGAGTTTGCCATCTAAAATTTGTCCGTCTGTAAAACCAAATGTGTTTTTTTCTTTTTGTACATTTCTGCTTAAGCGCAACACAGTTGTACTTACTTTACTTACCTTGATCAATTCAGGTAAGATATCTTTTAGATGATAAAACCAAAACGAAGCATATAGTTTTACAACCAACACATTATCATACACGTCTGCGACTAATGAAGGTAAATTGTCATTTTCTCCATAAACTAATCGGTAACTATTCGTATCTGTTTTTAGTAAAGGAATTCTTTTTTCGTAAGCCTCATTCACTTTTTCCGAAAACCATTTTGCATTTATGTTTGCAGGTTTATTAGCTTGTAATATTTTAATGCGAATAGGAGAGTTAGGATCGTAGAATCCGCAAGCAAGAAATTTATTTTTTCGAGTGTCAAAAATGATGGCTAAATCACCAGAATTTCCTTCTTTGTTTTGCTTTATAATACTGTTTTCAAAAATCCAAGGATGTCCTTTTTTGACTAAGGTTTCTGCGGAAGGTTTTAGTTTTATAGCAATTTTACTTGTTGATATTTCTGGTAATGCGATCAAATTTTCTGCTTTGTCATGAATTTGAGCAAAAGTACGTTTTTTTAATAGTATAGCGTATTCTATAGATGAGAGACTTTGTTGAGCAGTATTTTTATTTTCCAATCCAACTTAAAAATATTTTTATAGGTAACATCAATATTGCAAATACAAAATCCATTAAGAAACCTACTATTGGTAAAATCAAAAATATCCACCATTTGTAGTTGAATTTTGTTGAAATTTCATTGGTGAGACTTCTCCAAGCTAATATAATTTTATTTCTATAGTAATACAGAATTAACAGATTAGCTATAATCATTCCGCTAATTCTTATAGGAAGCCCTAATCCGTGTATATTGGTTGTAAAAGCAATGTCTATAATTAAAATTTGAGCTAATATTGATAAGACAATTAATGCGCCAATTAGCACTGTTCGATTGAAAATCAATAATATTCCTCCTATAATTTCTATAATCCCAGTTGAAATATTGAAGAATGTACTTCTTCCATATAAATGCCACGCAACATAAAAACTATCAATATCTTTAATTGGTTGTTCTAATATTGATGAATCATGAACTCCAAATTGACTTAAAGTCAATTTACTCCAGCCATAACTTATCATATAGAAAACTAAATACCAACGTAAAGCTAAAACTCCAAAGTCTATTATTTTTTCTTTTTTCAATTTAATTCTGTATTCTTAAATTAATAATCGCATTTAATGTAAATGTATGCTTATAAAATGTTGTAGGGGAGTTGTTATATCTGCAATATTCAGTGTGAATATTTTACGAATCTAATTAGTATTGAAAGTTTTATTGACAGACAAATATTTTTTTTCTGAGTTGTCATTAAAAGTTTCTTCTTCAAAGCTACCAAATTTATGAAGAATATTGAAACCATTCCTTTTCAAACCTTATGATTTTAATAGGTATATAACAGCATTTATTTTTTAGAATTTCTATTAACTTGAATAAAGGTAGGTCATTTGGTATGATTATGCAATGTAGTTTTCTTTAATAAGAAAAAATATTCGTGGATTTATATCAAAAAAGCCATCTCAGTGAGATGGCTTTTTAACAAACAACTAAATTCTAAAACCTGTATTGAATTAGAATTACTTTCAAATATTTTTAGAAGCAGTATTCGTTTTCTGCTGTCATTTTTTCTGCAATTTTATTACGTAACGCAACTACGTTAGGCATGTTGGCATATTTTGTAAAACGTTTTAATCCCATTAACATCATGCGTTGTTCATCACCTTCAGCGAAAGAAACAATTCCTTCTTTTGCTTTGGTAGTGATCGTTTCTACTGCGTTAAATAAGTTTAATTTAGTCATAGCAATTTGAACTTCTTGAGAATCTTCACCAAAACGTTTTGCGTTCTTTTCTGTACGAAGAATCGATGATTCTACCATGTAGATTTCAATTAGGATATCTGCTGCAGCCATTAATAATTGTTGATGCTCTTCTAATTTTGGTCCAAATTTTTGAACTGCTGATCCAGCAACCATTAGAAATACTTTTTTAAGTTTTCCTAATAATTCTTTTTCTTCAGAGAATAATTCTGAATAATCTGGAATGTCAAATGAAGGAATTCCCATTAATTCATCAGCAACTTTCATTGCAGGCTCTAATAGATTTACATGTCCTTTCATCGCTTTTTTAACCAACATTCCAACCGCTAACATTCTGTTGATTTCGTTTGTTCCTTCATAGATACGTGAAATACGCGCATCTCTCCAAGCAGATTCCATTGGTGTGTCTGCTGAGAATCCCATTCCTCCAAAGATTTGGATTCCTTCGTCGGTTACAAATTGTGCGTTTTCAGAAACTTTTACTTTTAAGATAGAACATTCAATAGCATATTCTTCAACACCTTTTAATTCTGCTTCTTGGTGAGTATTTCCTTCTGATTCACGAATTGCAATTCGATCTTCAATATTTTTTGCAGCTCTGTACGATCCAGATTCCCCAACGTAACAAGCTGTTGCCATTTCGGCTAATTTAGCTTTGATAGCACCAAAATTTGCAATTGGTGTTTTGAACTGAATACGTTCGTTAGCATATTTTGTAGCTTCAGTAATTACACGACGTTGTGCATCTAAACAAGCTGCTGCTAATTTGATACGTCCAACGTTTAAAGCATTCATGGCAATTTTAAACCCATTTCCTCTTTCAGAAAGCATGTTTTCAACAGGAACTTTTGTATCATTAAAGAATACCTGACGTGTTGAAGAAGAGTGAATTCCTAGTTTATGTTCTTCTTCTCCTAATGTAATTCCATTTGGATTGTTTTTATCGAACTCAACAATAAATCCAGTAATATTTTTGTCATCTTCTATACGTGCAAAAACGATAAATACTTCTGCAAACCCTGCATTAGAAATCCACATTTTTTGTCCAGAAATTAAATAGTGTTTTCCGTCTTCTGATAAAACAGCTTTTGTTTTTCCAGAGTTTGCATCTGATCCAGCTCCTGGTTCTGTTAAACAGTATGCACCAAATTTTTGCCCTGTTGCTAATGCAGGAACGTATTTTTTCTTTTGCTCTTCCGTTCCATAAAGTGTGATTGGCATTGTACCAATTCCTGTATGTGCACCGAAAGCTGTTGCAATAGATCCAGTTGCTCCAGATATATAATCACATGTTAACATGGTAGAAACAAATCCCATTCCCATTCCATCATAGGCTTCAGGAACTGCAATTCCTAAGAATCCAAGTTCACCAGCTTTGCGCATGATTTCTTCAGTAAGTGCATAATCTTTCTTTTCAAATTGTTCTTTCTTAGGCCATACTTCACGATCGATAAATTCTTTTACCGATTCTTTCATCATGATTTGCTCCTCAGAAAAATCTTCAGGAGTAAATACGTCTTCACATTTCGTTTCTTTTACTAGGAATTGTCCTCCGCGTAAGATGTCCTTGTTTATTGTTTCCATTTTTTATAGTAGATTTTAGTATTTAGTAGTGAGTATTGAGGTACTACTACTGTATGCTTTTTTGATTATTATAATTATGAATAGCAAGAAACTCACTACTCAATACTGATATCTCAATTCTAATTTAAGAATTCAAAAACGCCAGCGGCTCCTTGTCCAGTTCCTACGCACATGGTCACCATACCGTATTTTCCTTTCATATCGCGCTTGCGCATCTCGTCAAATAATTGAACCGATAGTTTTGCTCCTGTACAACCTAATGGATGTCCTAAAGCTATGGCACCACCATTTACGTTTACGATGTCTTGATTTAAATCTAATTCGCGCATTACTGCTAGCGACTGAGAAGCAAAAGCTTCGTTCAATTCGATTAACTCAATATCACTTTGTTGTAACCCTGCTTGCTTTAATACTTTCGGAATTGCAGCAACTGGTCCAATTCCCATGATGCGTGGTTCCACACCTGCAGCAGCATAGTTTACTAAACGTGCAATTGGTTCTATGTTTAATTCTTTTACCATTTCCTCACTCATGATCAATACAAACGCAGCTCCATCACTCATTTGAGATGAGTTTCCAGCCGTTACACTTCCGCCTTGAGCGAAAACCGCACGTAATTTATTTAATACCGCTGTACTTGTTCCTTTACGTGGTCCTTCATCTTTAGTAACTGTGTAACTTTTTGTTGCTTTTTTACCATTCTCATCAATATATGTTTGATCTACAGTGATTGGAACGATTTGGCCTTGAAAACGATCTTCTGCTTGCGCACGTAAGGCTTTCATGTGTGAATTGTATGCAAATTCATCTTGATCTTCACGAGATACTTTGAACTGGTTGGCAACAGCTTCTGCTGTATTTCCCATTCCCCAATAATAGTCTTCGTGACCTGCATTTACGATATCGTAGTTCAATTCTGTTTTGAATCCTGTCATCGGAACAGAACTCATGCTTTCGGCTCCACCAGCAATGATACAATCTGCCATTCCTGCTTGAATTTTTGCAGCTGCCATTCCAATTGTTTCTAATCCTGATGAACAGAAACGATTTACCGTAACTCCAGGAACATCAACAATATCTAATCCCATTAAAGAGATTAAACGTGCCATGTTTAATCCTTGCGAACCTTCTGGCATTGCATTTCCAACAATTACATCATCAATGCGTTTTTTGTCAAAGTCTGGCAATTCATTCATCATGTATTGAATCGTTTCGGCTGCCAATTCGTCTGTTCTTTTAAATCTGAACACACCTTTTGGAGCTTTTCCAACGGCTGTTCTGTATGCTTTTACTATATATGCTGTTTTCATTTTTTTGAATTTTGAATTCTGAATGTTAAATTTTAAATCAATTTATAATTCAACATTTAAAATTTAACATTATTAATTACGTAATGGTTTCCCAGTCTTCAACATATGCTGAATACGCTCTAAGGTTTTACGTTCTGTACATAAGCTTAAGAACGCTTCACGCTCTAGGTCTAATAAGTAATCTTCACTTACGAGTGTTGGTTCAGATAAATCACCACCAGCCATTACGTAAGCAAGTTTGTTGGCAATTTTATGATCGTGTTCACTGATGTAGTTACTTGCTTCCATAGCGTCCGTTCCTACTAAGAACATACCTAATGCTTGTTTTCCAAGAACTTTTACATCTTTTCTTCGAACTGGTTGTGTGTATCCAGATTCTGCCATCAATTTAGCGTGTGCTTTTGCTGTTGCGATTTGACGATCTTTGTTGACAACAACTATATCTTTTCCTTTTTGTAAGATTCCCATATCAAAAGCTTCATAAGCAGACGTTGCTACTTTCGCCATTCCGATAGTAAGGAAGTTTTCTTGTAATACGTTTAGTTCGATATCTCCTTTCTTGAAAGTATCAGCAGCACGTAATGCCATTTCCTTAGAACCTCCACCGCCAGGAATTACTCCAACGCCAAATTCAACTAAACCAATGTACGTTTCTGCAGCAGCGACAACTTTATCAGCATGCATAGAAAGCTCGCATCCACCACCAAGTGTCATTCCGTGAGGCGCAACAACTACAGGAATAGAAGAGTAACGTGCGCGCATCATTGTGTTTTGGAACATTTTGATTGCCATGTTCAATTCGTCATATTCTTGCTCAACAGCCATCATGAAAATCATTCCAATATTAGCTCCAACAGAGAAGTTTGCTGCTTGATTTCCAATTACTAAACCTTGAAAGTCTTTTTCAGCTAAATCAATTGCTTTATTGATTCCTTGTAAAACACCACCACCAATCGTATTCATTTTTGATTGGAATTCTAAGTTGATGATTCCATCACCTAAGTCTTCAATAACTGCTTCACTGTTTTTCCAAACTTCATTCGATTTACGAATATTATCTAGAATAATGAATGCATCTTGCCCAGGTTTTTTAGTTTGCGCTTTCGCTGGAATGTCATAATAATAGGTTGCTCCATCTTTTACTGTGTAGAATTTCGTTTCTCCAGCAGCAATCATTTCAGTTACCCAAGCAGCAGGTGCTAAACCTTCTGCTTTCATTAATTCAACTCCTTTTTCAATACCAACAGCATCCCAAATTTCGAAAGGACCATTTTCCCATCCAAAACCAGCTTTCATTGCATCATCAATTCGGTATAATTCATCAGAGATTTCAGGAATTCTGTTTTGAACGTACGCAAACATAGCTGCGAAGTTTTTACGGTAGAATTCGCCCGCTTTATCTTTTCCACCAACTAATACTTTGAAACGATCAATTGGTTTGTCAATAGTTTTTGTTAATTCGAGCGTCGCAAACTTGGCTCTTTTTTTTGAACGATATTCTAACGTATCTAAGTCTAAAGAAAGGATTTCTTTTTTTCCTTCTGCATTTACTGTTTTCTTATAGAAACCTTGTTTTGTTTTGCTACCTAACCATTTGTTTTCCATCATTTTTTCGATGAAATCTGGTAGTTTAAACAAGTCGTGAGCTTCGTCGTCTGGACAGTTTTTGTAGATTCCGTTCGCTACGTGTACCAACGTATCTAATCCGACAACATCAACCGTTCTGAAGGTAGCAGATTTTGGACGACCGATTACTGGACCAGTTAATTTATCAACTTCTTCAATAGTTAATCCAAGTTCTTTTACTTGGTGGAACAGACTTTGAATTCCGAAGATTCCAATTCTATTTCCGATAAATGCAGGTGTATCTTTTGCTAATACAGATGTTTTTCCAAGGAACTTTTCTCCATACATCATTAAGAAGTCTGTTACTTCTTGCTTACAATCTGGTCCTGGAACAACTTCAAATAGTCGTAAATATCTTGGAGGATTGAAGAAGTGCGTTACTGCGAAGTGTTTTTGGAAATCTTCGCTACGACCTTCGTTCATAAATTGAATAGGAATACCAGAAGTGTTCGATGTGATTAGTGTTCCTGGTTTTCTGTGTTTTTCAATTTGTTCAAATACTTTTTGTTTGATGTCTAATCGTTCAACAACAACCTCAATAATCCAATCGACATCTTTAATTTTATGGATATCATCTTCTAAGTTTCCTGTAGAAATTCTGTTTGCGAATTTCTGAGAATATATAGGAGATGGTTTTGACTTAAGTGACGCTTTTAGATTATCATTTACCAATCTGTTACGTACAACTTTATCTTCACGTGTCAAGCCTTTTGCTTGTTCTTTTTCGTTAAGTTCAAAAGGTACTATATCTAATAGTAATACCTCGACTCCGATATTTGCAAAATGACAGGCAATTCCAGAACCCATTATCCCAGAACCGATTACTGCTATTTTGTTAATTGGTCGCTTCATCTTTTTTTCAATTTTTAATGTGTTAATCAAAATGTACTCTTAAGTAGATTTCAAGTATGTTTTTTGGTTATTTATTAGTTTCTATGCTAACTTCCATTTCGGAATTATAGATTTTTTTATTGCTAATTAATTCCAGAATAACTTCTGAAACTTCATAGAAATTTTTTAGTTTTTCTTCAGTTATATTAGCTCTAATGGCGTCATTAAAGCGTAATACGGTAGTTTTAGAAACATCTCGCATTTCTTTTCCGAATTCTGTTAAACAGATTAATACGCTACGTCCATCTTTAGGATTCTTTTTTCTGTAGATGAGCCCTTTTTCTTCCATACCTTTTAAAGTACGTGATAGGCTAGTAGCTTCCATTCCCATTTTTGGGCCTAGTGCTGTGGATGGTGTTCCTTCTTCTTGATCAATACTTAGTAATGTAAAACCAGTGGCCATGGTACTACCATATTTTCCTGCCTCCTCATTATACATTTTAGAGATGGCTTGCCAAGTGGCTCTCATTACATGATCTATTGTTTTTTCTTTCATTATAGTTGTTTGTGCTTCAAATATATGAAAAAAATACTATGCATGCATAGTAAAATGGAAAATAATTTTATGAATTTGCTAAAATATTAGCAAGATGAATAGGAGTATTGTAGAAAAATGGCTCTTTATAGAAGGTTTTATATTTTTCTGATGTAGAAATATACAAAAAAAACCGCTCAAAAAATTGAGCGGTTTTAATTTTATGCACGATCGTAGATACGTTCGCAACAATCTTTATAAAGTTCTTTGATGACTTTTCGTTTCATTTTCATGGTAGGCGTTAATTCGCCACCATCAATAGACCACACTTTTGGAATAAGTTCAAAACGTTTGATTTGTTCCCACTTACCAAAATTACTATTGGCTTCATCAACTTCTTTTTGAATACGGGTAATAATTTCTTCAGAAGCACAGATTTCTTTTTCTGTTTTTCCAATATTTTTCCCTTTCTTTTCTATCCAATCTTTAATGAATTCAAAATTTGGTTGAATTAATGCAGCTGGCATTTTTTCACCTTCTCCAATTACCATAATTTGCTCAATAAAGCGTGATTGCTTGAATCTGTTTTCTAATAATGCAGGAATTACATATTTTCCACCAGATGTTTTGAACATGTCTTTTTTACGGTCTGTAATTTTTAAGAAACCTTCATTACAAACTTCTCCAATATCTCCTGTATGGAAATACCCATTAGACATTACGCTTGCTGTTTTTTCAGGATCTTTATAATAACCTTGCATTACGTTTGGTCCTTTTACAAGAATTTCTCCGTCTTCAGCAATTTTTACTTCTACATTATCTATGACACGCCCTACAGTTCCAATTCTGAAACCTCCATTTCGTTGATCGTTTACAGATACTACAGGCGATGTTTCTGTCAATCCATATCCTTCCATTATAGGAATTCCTGCTGCGGCAAATACACGTGTTAAACGTGCTTGTAATGGCGCACTACCAGAAACCATTAATTCTAAGTTACCACCTAAACCTTCTTGCCATTTGCTAAAGATAAGTTTACGTGCAATTTTTAATTGGAATTCATACCACCAACCATTTTGTCCGTATGGTTCGTATTTTAATCCAAGCTCAATCGCCCAGAAGAATAATTTCTTTTTAATACCTGTTAAGTCAGCTCCTTTTGCATATATTTTGTCATACACTTTTTCATACAAACGCGGAACAGCTGTCATGACATGTGGTTTGACTTCTTTTAAGTTATCACTAATTTTTTCAATTGATTCAGCAAACACAATTTCAATTCCACAATATTGGTATAGATATAAAATCATACGTTCAAATACGTGACATACAGGTAAGAAGCTCAATGCTTTTGCTTGTCCATTGTGTAACGGAACTCTTTTTTCACTATCTAAAACGTTTGAAACTAAGTTGTTGTGAGATAACATTACACCTTTTGGTTTTCCTGTAGTTCCAGATGTATATATTAAGGTTGCTAAATTTTCAGGAGTAACAGCATCTTTTCGTGCTTGTAATTCATCATCATTGCTTGTGTCTTCTCCTAGTTTTAAAACTTCTGACCAATTTGTTTCACCAGTAATTTGATCAAAAGTATATATACCTTTTAGTTTGGTATTCCCTTTGATGGCATTGAGTTTTTCAATGATTTCACTATCAGAAACAAAACAATAAGTAGATTCTGAGTGATTTAAAATATATTCGTAATCTTCTTTTGCAATTGTTGGATAAATTGGGACATTTTGTGCACCAGTTTGTAAAATACCGATGTCCATAATGTTCCATTCCGTTCTATTTGTTGTAGATATTACTGCAATTTTATCATTTGGTTGTATGCCTAAACGTAATAAACCTCTACTGATGGCATTTGCTTTATCTATATATTCTTGTGTTGAAGTTGAAATCCATTGCCCTTCACTAAAAGAAGTTAAGGATTTCGCTAAGGGATAGTTTGCTAATTGGTAGTAAGGAAAATCAAATAGTCGCGTTACATTAGTCATTCTCGTGATTTGGTTTTGTATGAAATTGCAAATTATGAAATTTGTCAACCATTTTCAAAAGTAATGTTAAAAAAGCATGGGATTTTATGATAATTATATAATTACAATAACAATATACTTGTGGATTTGTTAAATTTTTGTACGGTATCATTTTTTAGTTAATAGATTCAAGTACAAATACTTGTTTCTAAAATCGGCGTATTTCACGTAGAAAAATACTATTTCTTTTTGTGTTATTTGATTGTAGGTGTTTATGGTATTTTTATTCATACACATCTAAAAAATAATATTAACCTTTTTAAACTTTTACATTATGGGAATACAAATGCTTTACGGAGTAGGTATTAGAGAAGCCATTGCCTCTAACAGCTTAGAGAAAATGAAAGCTGTAGCTGCACAAGCAGAAGTGACATTGAAAGCACAAGGAGATATAGGCGCAGCTTATGTTGAATTGAGAAATGCTATTGATGCACTTGAAGGCAAGTAGAAAAACAAGTTTTTGAAAGTTTGAGAAGAATTTTCCTTCTCAAACTTTTTTTAATCCCAAAAAAAGAAAATTATGGAAGCATTAAGCTCAAAAAGATATCGTGTTCGTGATGATTTTAAAACGGCACGTCCTGTATATGTAGTTTGGGAAATTACATTAGCCTGTAATTTAAAATGTACGCATTGTGGATCAAGAGCTGGGAAAGTTCGCCCTGGTGAATTGACAACAGACCAGTGTTTTGAAGTAGTTGATAGTTTAAAGAAACTTGGAACTCGAGAAATTTCTATTATTGGTGGCGAAGCATTTTTACGAAAAGATTGGTTAGATATTATTAGAAGAATCGACAATCAAGGGATGGAATGCTCTATGCAAACTGGCGCGTACAATCTTACCGAAAAACGAATTACTGATGCCAAAGAAGCAGGAATTAAAAATATAGGTGTTTCTATAGACGGTCTGCCCGATGTACATAATGAAATTCGTGGACGAAAAGATTCTTTTGAACAAGCAATTAGATGTTTAGGGTTGTTAAAGAAGCATGATATAGTTTCTAGTGTAAATACAACGATTACAAAGAAAAATAAAGATCAACTCAATGAATTGTTAGATATTTTAATTGAAAATGGTGTCAAAAATTGGCAAGTTCAGTTGGTAGTAGCTATGGGAAATGCGGTTGATCATTCTGATGAATTGATTATTCAACCTTATGAATTGATTGAATTTTATGATAATTTAATTCAAATTTATAGAAAGGCCTTAGCAAATAATGTTTTAGTACAAGCTGGAAATAATATTGGATATTTTGGTCCGTATGAGCATATTTGGAGACAAGGAACAGTTGGTTATTACTCAGGTTGCGGTGCAGGACATACCGCTTTAGGTATTGAAGCCGATGGCGTTGTAAAAGGTTGTCCTTCCTTACCAACAACAGACTATACAGGTGGAAATATTAAAAATATGAGTATTGAAGATATCTGGAACTACAGTGAAGAAATGTTCTTTTCTAGGTATCGAAATAAAAACGAAATGTGGGGCGGATGCAAAGGTTGTTACTACGAAACTTCTTGTTTAGCTGGTTGCAGTTGGACGAGTCATGTACTGTTTGGAAAACGTGGAAACAATCCGTTTTGTCATCACAGAGCATTAGAATTACACAAAAAAGGACAAAAAGAGCGTATCCGTAAAATAAAAGATGCCGAAGGAACTTCGTTTGATTATGGTTTGTATGAAGTTGTTGTGGAAGATTTTAATGGAAATATCATTGAAGTGCAAACGCCAACATCAACACCAACTATTGTAAATGACTATACAACCAGAATTCCAAGAGATCCAGAACCGTTGAAGTTATGTCAGTCGTGTAAAAATCATATATATGAATCTTCAGATGATTGTGATTTTTGCGGTGAAAATTTTGAAGTATCTACCGCTAGGTATGAAAAAAAATTGGCTGAAGCTAAAAATGTGCTAGAACGACTAGAAAGTTTAATTAGTGCACAAGAAATGATTGATAAATAATATAAAAATCATGCAATAGACATTTTCTAATAAAGAGAATTATGTTTTCTATAACTTCCCAATGAATACTAATTTATTGCTATACAAAAACCTGTTTTATGGCAGGTTTTTTTTATATATAAACATTTCAAATAGAATTACTTATTCTTTACTTCAATTCGCAATTAAGTATCTGCAAATCCTTCAAGCAATGGAGAGATTTTACTTTTCCTTTATGCTGTGTAATTTGCTTAATACGAATTAAATAATAGAAAGGGATAAGCTAAATTTTTGTTTTTCAGTTGTTTATAAAGTTTATTTAAATTTAATCTAAATAAACTTTGATATTAAGATCTAGTCAAATACATTTGTGCTTTAATTAAGATTAAATCTAAATAAGAATAATAATGAGAAAACTAGGCAAACTAACCTTGCTATTAACGTTGGCTTTTACATTGTTTAACTGTTCAAGCGATGATAATACAATTACAACCTCAACAACTGCAATTACCAAAAGACAAGTAATTGATGTATATGCTAATATTGTATATGAAAATTATGCAAAAGCGTTGACAGACGCACAAACATTCCAAACAGCAGTAACTACTTTCACAACAACACCAAACGAAGCAAACTTTACAGCTACTAAAAATGCATGGCTTTCTGCAAGAGAATCGTATGGAACTACAGAAGCTTTTAGAGAGTGTAATGGACCTGTTGATACAGATCAAAGCGCTTCAACTCCTTGGGGAATTGGAAATGAAGGACAAATGAACGCATGGCCAATTGACGAAAGTTATATTGATTATGTTGCTGCAGGAACTGAACCATACGCAGGAACTTACGGAGCAGGAAGTATTATAAATGATACAAGTATTACAATTGATGTTGCAACTTTGACTGATCCAAATACTTTTGGAGGAAACGAATCTCAAAATGATAAATCAATCAGTACAGGCTGGCATGCTATTGAGTTCTTATTATGGGGACAAGATAATTCTGCGCCAGCAGATGATATGACAGGACAACGTCTATTTACAGATTATACAACTGCTACAAATGCAGATAGAAGAAGACAATATTTAAATGTTGCAACACAATTACTAATAAATGATTTACAAGCATTAGTAAATACATGGAATACTGGCGGAACATATGCTAGCGTTTTTGCAAATTTAGATGAAGATGTTGCTTTGCGTCAATTAATAAATGGTGCATTTTTTATTGCTGGAGATGAATTAAGTTCTGAGCGTATTATAGCGCCTGTTGATTCAACAGATGGTGTTGATGGTTCTGGACAAGAAGATGAGCATTCTTGTTTTTCGGATAATACACACAGAGATATTTTTGCAAATGCAAAAGGAGTTTACAATGTTGTTTTTGGAGAATACGGATCAATTTCGGGAGCTTCTTTTTATGATTTAGTAAAGCAAGTTGATGAAACACAAGCGCAAAAATTGAAAGATGCAGCCGATGAAGCTATGTTAAAAGTAAATGCAGTAGCAAACAATGCACAGCCTTTTGATTATTTGATAACACAAGAAAGTTCAACAGATGCAACATTAGGAGTTGTGATGCAAAGTGTAAAAGCATTACAAGATTGGGCTGATGAAATTAGCGCATCTGCAACTGTAATAGGAATCAATTTACAATAAAAACTATTTCTAAACGCACTTCTGCAAGGTCTTTGTGAAGGTTTAGCATGTGATTTATAGAGAAAGATAAGTGCATTTTTAATCTCGATTATCGAGTGAAATAGTAAATAACAAAACTTCAAATCTTGGATATTTTATATTCAAGATTTGTTGTTGTTTATAGATATGAGACAAAAAATAATATTATTTTCATTAGGGACATTCTTATTTTTCAGCAGTTGTTCCAAAGACGATGAAGTATACGTAGACATTCCGACCTATGAAGTAGGGGAAGAGTTTTTAACTGGAAATTTAGGTGTGTTTTCTACAAGTGGAAATGCTTTTGGTTTTGAAATTCCAAATTTATCATTTCAAGAACAAGCCAAATTTGCTTCAGGAAACTCCTTATTTAATCAATCTTGGGTTTCTGCTCCAGCCTCTACAACTGCCAGAGATGGATTAGGTCCAACCTTTAATGCAAGAGCTTGTGCTAATTGTCATTTTAAAGATGGTAGAGGTCGTCCATTAGTTACAGGTGAAAATTCAGGTGGATTTTTAATGCGTGTTAGTTTACCAACAACATCAACTACAGAAGCTCCAATTGCAGTACCAGGTTATGGAACGCAAATTCAAGACAGAAGTAATCCTACAATTCCTTTTGAAGCCAAAGTAGAAGTGACATATCAAACAATTACTGGAGCTTATGCAGATGGAACTTCCTATGAGTTACAAAAACCTATTTATACTATTACAAATGAACAATTCGGTTCGCTAGCCAATGTGCAAACTTCACCAAGAGTTGGACAGCAAACCATAGGTTTAGGGTTTGTTAGTGCATTGCCAACTAGTGAAATTTTACAGTTTGAAGATGAATTTGATATGGATAGTGATGGCATTTCTGGAAGAGCTAATTATGTATTTAATGAAGA
Source organism: uncultured Kordia sp. (assembly GCF_947496985.1). Taxonomy (GTDB): domain Bacteria; phylum Bacteroidota; class Bacteroidia; order Flavobacteriales; family Flavobacteriaceae; genus Kordia. Next base: position 278,134 of record NZ_CANMEZ010000006.1, on the reverse strand, counting down.
AACACAACAGTTAGAAGTTGGAAGATATGGTTGGAAAGCAAATACACCAACATTGAAACAGCAAATTGCAGGCGCATTTCATGGCGATATGGGATTGACTACTTCTATGTTTTCAGAAAACGATTGTCCGTTACCACAATTAGATTGTCAAAATGCTCCAAATGGAGGTGATCCAGAAGTGACCGATGTTCAATTGGATAGAGTATTGTTTTATCAAACAACATTGTCTGTTCCTAATAGAAGAAATGTACAAGAAGAATCTGTATTACGAGGAAAAGAATTATTCAATACAATGAACTGTATCGGCTGCCATCAAATTAATCAAACTACAGGGAGTTTTTCATATTTACCAGCTTTAGAAAACATTACCATCAAACCCTATTCAGATTTTTTATTACATGATATGGGAGATGATTTAGCAGATAATCGATCTGATTTTAAGGCCAATGGAAATGAATGGCGAACACAACCTTTATGGGGATTGGGATTGATCTCTACCGTAAATAATCATACATTTTTATTACATGACGGAAGAGCTAGAAATATTGAAGAAGCAATTTTATGGCATGGAGGAGAGGCAGCAAACAGTAAAGATCAATTTATAAACCTTTCCGCAGCAGCGAGACAACAAGTACTAGACTTTTTAAATTCATTATAATGAAAAACATATACAAAATTGGAACTGTATTTATTGTCTTGATGATTTGGGCATGTGCAAGTGATGATAATTCAGCAACAACTGAAATGCTTGATTTTCAAGTAGAAACTTTATTGAGAGATGTGACGAATAATCATATCATAACAAATGTTGCTAGATTCTCAAATCAAGTAAATATTTTAGAGTTGGAAATTAACAATTATGTTGCAAACCCTACAGAAAGTCAATTAACAGCTGTTAGAAATCAATGGAAATTAGCAGCACAAGCGTATGGAAAAATATATGCTTTTAATATAGGACAAGTACGCGATCAGTTTATGCATCAAGCTTTATACAATTGGCCAATTACAACAACGGCTGTAGAAAATTTTATTTCTGATCCAGTTGAAATTACGGAAGCGTATGTGGAAAATTTGAGTCCGCAAGCAAAAACGTTGTCTGCGTTAGAATATTTACTTTTCAAAACAACAGATGTAGCAACTACTAATATTGAATATATAAATTCTGAAAATAGAAGAAAATATTTAGAATTTACAAGCAAAGAACTCAAAACGCAAGCAACACGTTTAGTTAATATTTGGAGTGTATCGGGTGATAATTATAGTACTACTTTTATAAATAATACCAATACAGGAATTCAAGGTTCGTTCAATTTATTATACAATGGTTTGTATAACTTAATTGATACAGGAAAAGTGACCAAAATTGGAAAGCCTGCTGGTTTGGAAAATTCTCAAAATACAAATCCTGAACTCACACAAGCATATTTTAGTAATACTTCACTAGCTATTTTAATGAAAAACATTGAAAGTGTAGAAGAAGTATATTTTAATACACAAGGATTGAGTATTGCTAATTATGTATCGCATGTAGCTGATAATGAAATTTTAAATACAGCTGTTCAAACCAAAATTAATGAAGTTAAAACAGCAATTAACACGATTCAAATTCCGTTGTTTGATGCTATAACCTCAAATCATGATCAAGTAACAACGTTGTATGAAAAATTAAATGAATTAGGAATATTGTTTAGTGTAGATGTGCGTAGTGTATTATCAATTACGATTACGTCTACCGATAATGATGGTGATTAACTGGAAGTTAGTTAGTTTCAGTTGTTTTAATGGTCAATCGAAAAAGACCTGCTTTTCGGCAGGTCTTTTTTATATAATTATTTTTATTAGAAACTACTTATTCTTTGCTTCAATCCACAATCTAGCATTCACAAATGCTTCTAGCCAAGGCGAAACTTCATCTTTTCTTCCTGTTGGATAGTTTGCCCAATTCCATTGGAATGTAGAACGTTCAATATGTGGCATTGTTACCAAATGTCTTCCTGTTGCATCACATAACATGGCAGTATTAAAATCGGAACCATTTGGGTTTGAAGGATAACCTTCATAACCGTATTTGGCAACAATATCATATTTACTCTCTTCATACGGAAGCTTAAATTTTCCTTCTCCATGCGAAATCCAAACACCTAAAGTTGTTCCTGCCAAGGTTGATAACATTACTGAATTATTCTCTTCAATTTTTACAGAAGTAAATGCACTTTCGTGTTTTTGAGAATCGTTATACGTCATTTTTCCATGTTCGTCATGATCAGGATTAATCACTTCTAATTCCATAAATAATTGACAACCATTACAGATTCCAATGGATAAAGTATCTTCTCGTTTAAAGAAATTTTTCAATGCTGTGTTAGCTTTTTCATTGTATAAAAATGCACCAGCCCAACCTTTTGCCGAACCTAATACATCTGAGTTTGAAAATCCTCCAACAGCTCCAATAAATTGAATGTCTTCTAATGTTTCACGACCAGAAATTAAATCGGTCATATGCACATCTTTTACATCAAAACCAGCTAAGTACATTGCGTTAGCCATTTCACGTTCACTGTTACTTCCTTTTTCTCGGATAATAGCGGCTTTTGGCTTCTCGACTGCGCTCGAAGTGAAATCTTTTAATTTGCCAGTAAAGTGACTTGGGAATGTATATTGTAAAGGTTGAACTGCATAATTATCATAACGATCTTGTGCTAATCCATTTGCCGTTTGCTTTTGATCGAGTAGGAAAGAGGTTTTATACCAAGTATCTCTTTTTTGAGCAACATCAAAAGTAAAGTTATCTTCATGATTTTTGATAGTTACCGTTGCCGTATTCGTTACATTTCCAATATTGAAAAACTCGATATTATTCGCGCCAAGCGTATCTTCAATGCTAGCGTCTGCTTGGAAAACAATTCCTGCATTTTCTGCAAATAATACTTTTAATGAATCTTCTTCTCCTAAATTTGAAATGTTTAGGTCTGCGCCTAAATTAACATCAGCAAAACACATTTCAAGCAACGTTGTAATCAATCCGCCTGAAGCGACGTCATGACCCGCTACAATTTTATCTTCTTTAATTAAATTTTGAATCGTATTGAAAACAGTTTTTACATAGACTGCATCTGTAACGTTTGGTGCTTCATTCCCTATTGTATTTAATGTTTGGTTGAATGAACTTCCTCCTAATTTGAAATCATCTTGAGAAATATTAATATAATAAATATTTCCACCATTTTGCTGTAAAACTGGTTCTACAACTTTACTAATTGCATTGCAATTTGCTGCTGCAGAAATGACAACAGTTCCTGGAGAAATTACTTCATCATCAGCATATTTCTGTTTCATTGATAACGAGTCTTTACCAGTAGGAACATTAATTCCTAAATCAATAGAAAACTCAGAAATTGCTTTTACGGCTTCATACAAACGTGCATCTTCACCTTCATTTTTACAAGGCCACATCCAGTTAGCAGATAAAGAAATACTTTGTAAATTATCTTTTAATGGCGCCCAAATTATATTAGTTAACGCTTCTGTAATGGAATTACGACTTCCAGCTACTGGGTTTATCAAACCAGAAATAGGCGAATGTCCAATAGACGTAGCAATTCCTTCTTTTCCTTTGTAATCCAGCGCCATCACGCCAACGTTGTTTAATGGAATTTGTAACGGACCAACACATTGTTGTTTGGCAACTTTTCCACCAACACAACGGTCTACTTTATTTGTTAGCCAGTCTTTACAAGCAACCGCTTCTAATTGCAATACTTGATCAAAATAGATTTGTATATTTTTAGTCTTATATCTTGGGTTCTTATATTTTCTTTCAATAGTAGCATCGGTCATGATGGTTTTTGGAGAACTTCCAAACATATCACTTAATGCCAAATCCATTGGTTTGTCACCTTTTGTTGCTGATTCAAATGTAAAACGGTCGTCGCCAGTTACATTTCCAACAGTATACATTGGAGAGCGTTCACGTTCTGCAATTTTATTCAAGGTTTCAATATGTTCATCGGCAATAACAAGTCCCATACGTTCTTGCGATTCGTTTCCGATGATTTCTTTAGCAGAAAGTGTAGGATCGCCCACAGGCAATTTATCCAAATCAATTTTCCCACCAGTTTCTTCTACCAATTCAGATAAACAATTTAAATGTCCACCAGCTCCATGATCGTGAATAGAAACGATGTAGTTTTCATCACTTTCTACCATTCCACGGATGGCATTTGCTGCACGTTTTTGCATTTCAGGATTTGAACGTTGTACTGCATTTAATTCAATTCCTGTAGAGAAAGCACCAGTATCTGCAGACGAAACTGCCGCCCCGCCCATTCCGATTCTATAATTTTCTCCTCCAAGAATTACAACTTTATCTCCAGTTTTTGGAGTATCTTTTATAGCTTGAGAAGCTTTTCCATAGCCAATTCCACCAGCTTGCATGATTACTTTGTCATACCCAAGTTTTCTTGCTTTCGCAGTACTTGATGATGAATTTTCTTCGTGTTCAAATGTTAAGACAGAACCACAAATTAACGGTTGTCCAAATTTGTTTCCAAAGTCAGAAGCTCCATTAGAAGCTTTGATCAAGATATCCATTGGTGTTTGATATAACCATTTTCTGGCATCGAATTTTTCTTCCCAATATCTACCTTTTTCTAAACGTGAATATGAAGTCATATACACAGCAGTTCCTGCTAGTGGTAATGAACCTTGTCCACCAGCCAATCGGTCTCTAATTTCTCCTCCCGAACCAGTTGCAGCTCCATTAAAAGGTTCTACTGTTGTAGGGAAGTTATGTGTTTCCGCCTTTAGCGAGATTACAGATTCAAATTCTTGCGTTTCGTAAAAGTCTGGCTTATCTGCTGTTTTTGGAGCAAATTGTTCCACTTTTGGGCCTTTTATAAAAGCAACATTATCTTTATATGCTGAGACAATATCGTTCGGATTTTGTTTTGAAGTTTCTTTGATCAGTTTGAAAAGTGACGTAGGTTTTTCTTCACCATCAATTACAAATGTGCCATTGAATATTTTATGTCTACAGTGTTCTGAATTTACTTGTGAGAATCCGAAAACTTCTGAATCTGTTAGCTTTCTTCCTAATTTTTTAGCAAGTTCTTCTAAGTATTCAATTTCTTCTGCACTCAGTGCTAAACCTTCTTGTTCATTGTATGCAGCAATATCATCAATATCTAAAATTGCTTCAGGCTCAATGTCAATGGTAAATGTATCTTGGTGTAAACCACTAAACTTTTGAGAAATCATCGGATCAAACTTTGAGAAATCTTCAGCGACAGCTTTAAATTCTTCAATTCTGATAATCCCTTCAATGCCCATATTTTGGGTAATTTCTACGGCATTTGTACTCCAAGGTGTAATCATTGCGGCTCTAGGACCAACAAAAAAAGCATCCAATGATGCTTGTTCTATTTTAGACGTGTTGCCAAAAAGCCAGTTTAGTTTTGCAACGTTTTCTGTTGATAATTCTTTTACTGTTTGTACAGCAAATACTTTGCTGTGTGCGTTTCCAAAGAAATGAATCATTATGTAGTTTTTGTGTGTTGTTGTTTTAAAAATGCAAATTTAATGTATTTGCTGGTAATTTAACTCAAATTTTACACTATAATTTTGGAGTTATTCACTAGGTTTTGAACAGAGAAGAATGTGAAGCGTTTTGTATCGTTTTGCTCTTAGTTTGTTGTTTTTTTGTTAATTCGTCTATTTTCAGAATTATTCATATCCAAGACCTAAAACCAAAACCGAATAACAGTTTTGAATCTTCAATTTTTCAATTGAGTGAAGCAATTTATCCAGCTGCTTCATAGGCTTCTTTGAGCCAAGATTTTACATTTTCAGAAATCTCTTCAATATTCGTTAAACGAATTCTGTGTGAACACATCGCATTAAAGCTTCCTGAGTTTTCTAAAATATCTTCAGCTTCTTTCCCTTTTAAATTTAGCCCTAAATCTAAACGTGTTTTAGTTGATGGTTGAATGATGGCAAATTGTTTTTTTCTACGAACACTTACATACGCTTTCTTAGGTGCAAATTCAACATCACTACCAAATGTTTTTATGTAGGATGTAAGTATATCGTAAATAGGTTTTAAGTCTTGCTTTTTTTCATATTGAATAGCAATTAAGTCTACTGTTTTTGTTTTGTCTTCTTTTGATAAATGCACAATTGTATTTGCAAAACCATGTGTTACATCATATTCTTTTTTTAGAAAATTTACCGCTTCAGAATGTTTTGTAAATGTTTCTTTTTTCAGAATGATAAGCCATTCTTCAAGAGATTTTCCTGTCTTTTCAGGCATATTACCAATCATTGTTTCTAAAGCTTTGTCCATGATGAGAAGTTTTTCATAATTAAACAAGAAAGATATTAATTCTTATCAAAATTAGAAAACAATAGTTTGAATGCTTTTTGTATCTTTCTAACATAACTTTCAAATCAACTTATGTATACAAGACGAATATTTCCCATTGCGGGCGTTTTAAAATGGACGCGTCGTCATATTTTATTTTTCTTAATTCTTGCTACAATTCCAGTAATTTTATTTGATGTTTTAGGCATGAAATGGTTTCGAGTACCTTGGTTGCCACTAGGAGTATTAGGTACAGCCGTTGCTTTTATTGTTAGTTTTAAGAATAACGCTTCCTATGATCGCTTATGGGAAGCTCGAAAAATTTGGGGAGGTATTGTAAATTCATCGCGTTCATGGACAATAATGGTGAAAGATTATATTACAAATGATTTTGCTTCTAATAAATTAGTCGAAAATGAATTACATACTATTAAGCGCGAATTGGTGCATAGACATGTAGCTTGGTTGACAGCGTTGCGTTATCAGTTACGAAAAGATAAACCTTGGGAAATGCACTTAAAAAAGAAACGATCTAATAAAGAGTTTCGTTCCAAACAATACAGAGTTTGTGAGGATGTAGAAGCAATTTCAGATGTCATCAAACCTTATATTTCGCAAGAGGAATACGATGAAATATTTGCAAAAGGAAATCAGGCTTCTCAGTTAATTGGAATTCAATCTAAACGATTAAAAGAGCTGAAAACAAAAGGGTTGATTGATGATTTTCGTCATATGGAAATGACCAATATGTTGGTAGAGTTTTATACACTACAAGGAAAAAGCGAACGTATCAAGAACTTTCCATATCCACGTCAGTTTGCAACATTGAATTATATTTTCGTGTGGATTTTTATCATCCTATTACCATTTGGAATAATGGATGGTTTTGAAAGTATTGGCGATCATATACTAACAGACTTAGCTTCGCATACTTCAAGTTCGTCCACAATTCATCAAATTCAAGAATTTATAGCGAGTCATTTTGAATGGTTTTCCATACCATTTAGTACCTTGTTAGCTTGGGTTTTTCATACAATGGAAGCTATTGGAGAAAATACTGAAAACCCTTTTGAAGGTGGTCCAAATGATGTGCCAATTACCGACATGAGTCGTGGAATAGAAATTGACATCAGACAATTAATTGACGATACTGATATTCCTGCTCCATACGAGTGGAAAAATGATATTGTGATGTAGGTTATGCTTTGTGGATTTGTTTTTAACCCCAAAATCCTATTTACTTCCACTCCGTGTTTTCCTTCATTTATACCGTAAAAATACGTGTTTATGTCACATTTTTCTTTTAGGGATGTTTTTTTTAACTACATTGATTTAGAATAAAAAACTACCTAAAACAAATATATTATGTCTAGCAAGAAAGAAAGTGAAAAAAAGAAATGTTGGGGAGATTCGAGTTTCCATGATGATCCAAAAATGATTTTGAAGCGTTTAAAAGACGGAAATAAACGGTTTGTTACAAATAATCTAGAACGTCCAAACCAATCAACGCAACGTAGAGCATGTACTGCAAATAATGGACAACGCCCCTATGTTATTGTATTGAGTTGTGCTGATAGTAGAGTGCCGCCAGAATTAATTTTTGACACAGGAATTGCTGATATATTTGTAGTGCGTGTGGCTGGAAATATAGCAAATACTTCTTCTATAGCAAGTATTGAATTTGCAGTAGCTGTTTTAGGATGTCAGTTTATTCTAGTTTTAGGACATGAAGGTTGTGGTGCGGTTGCTACTGCTATAAAAGGAGGAGAAGCGCCTAGTGAAAGTTTAAGACATTTACTTGAAGAAATAAAACCAGCAGTAAAGAAGTGTAAATGTGGCAATGGAATTGATGAGAAAAAAAAGAAAAAGAAATGGAAAACACTAAAAGATGAATGTAAAAATGAAGCTTTGTCAGCAGAAGATACGAATGCTGGTTGTTTGACAAAAGTAACTATTGAAAACGCGCATCATGCAGCAAAACAGCTTGTTAAGAAATCAAATATTTTAAAAGAAGCAGCGGCGTCTACCGATATTGCAAAGAAGCTTACAATTCACACAGGATTTTATCATTTAGCAAGCGGAAAAGTAGATTTTGATATAAAATCTGGTTGTAACTAATTTTTATAACATATTAAAAATAAAAAAACCGTACTAAAATTCTTAGTACGGTTTTTTAATATATGTTAGTTAGAAACAATTATTTCATTGCTCCAACCATATTTTCTGGTTTTACCCATTCGTCATATTCTTCTGGAGTTACATAGCCTAAATTTACAGCTTCTTCACGCAACGTAGTTCCGTTTTGATGTGCTGTATTTGCTATTTCAGCCGCTTTGTAATAACCAATTTTTGTGTTTAAAGCAGTTACTAGCATTAATGAGTTGTTTACCAATTCAGTAATTCTTGAATGGTTTGGCTCAATTCCTGCCACACAGTTTACATCAAAGCTCACACATGCATCTCCAATCAATTGTGCTGATTGTAATACGTTTGCAATCATCATTGGTTTGAAAACATTTAGCTCGTAATGTCCTTGTGTTCCTCCAACAGTTACCGCAACATCATTCCCCATAACTTGTGCACAAACCATAGTAATAGCTTCACACTGTGTAGGGTTTACTTTTCCGGGCATAATAGAACTTCCTGGCTCGTTAGCTGGGATGATTAGTTCTCCAATTCCTGAACGTGGTCCTGAAGCCATTAAACGAATATCATTTGCTATTTTATTAATAGAAACCGCTAATTGTTTTAATGCTCCATGTGTTTCCACCATAGCATCATGTGCAGCCAACGCTTCAAACTTGTTTTCAGCAGTAATAAATGGCAATTCTGTAAAACGTGCGATAAATTCAGAAACACGTTTAGCATATCCTTTTGGAGTATTTAATCCTGTTCCAACAGCTGTTCCACCAAGTGCAATTTCACTTAAATGTGGTAATGTGTTTTCTAAGGCTTTTAAACCGTGATTTAATTGAGAAACATATCCAGAAAATTCTTGTCCTAATGTTAATGGTGTTGCATCCATTAAGTGTGTTCTACCAATTTTTACAACATTTTTGAACTCCTCTGATTTCTTCTTTAAAGTATCACGTAATTGTTCAACGCCAGGAATTGTATTCTCAACAATTTTCTTGTAGGCAGCAATGTGCATTCCAGTTGGAAAAGTATCATTTGATGATTGTGATTTATTTACATCATCATTTGGCTGAATTGTTTTTTCACCTTCACCAATCTTTTTTCCAGCTAACTGATGTGCTCTGTTTGCAATCACTTCATTTACATTCATGTTTGATTGCGTTCCAGAACCTGTTTGCCAAATAACTAATGGAAACTGATCGTCGTGTTTTCCTGCTAAGATTTCATCGCAAACAGTAGCAATTAAATCTCTTTTTTCAATTGGTAATACACCTAATTCACAGTTTGTAAAAGCAGCGGCTTTTTTTAAATAAGCAAAACCGTATACTACTTCTAGTGGCATACTTGCCGGTGCACCAATTTTAAAATTATTTCTAGAGCGTTCTGTTTGTGCTCCCCAGATTTTGTCTGCAGGCACTTTTACTTCGCCCATGGTATCTTTCTCAATTCTATATTCCATGTGGATTGATTTTTTAGCAGTGCAAAATTAAATATTTTACATGGAGTAACGTAGTTTTTTTGTCTTTTTTATGATTAATTATACACATAAAACCATCATTCTTATTACTAGAATAGTAGCTGCTTATACGTCAGATAAACAATTTGTTGCATATAAATCACGTGAAAGTACTTGTATTTGTTTGAATGTGTTTTTAGTATCTTGTGCATTAAATACGTAACCAATTAAATTTACAAAAAATGAAAACTATCTTTTTGTATGCTTTACTTCTAAGTCTATTGTTTTTTGGGTGTAAAGGAAAGTCAGATACTAAAAACGATCCAACTTCAGATACAAATGTGGAAGCAAAAGCTGGAGCAGCTGTAGAAATAGCTAAGACATCAACAACTGCTACATTTTTGTCATTGTCAGATGTGCATGTAGATGTAGATTTAAAAGAAACTACTTTCGGTTCTTCTAGTATAAGTGTAACAAGTGATGTTTTGTGGAATAAAACAAAAACAAAGATTGAAAGTGTTGTAAAGACTGAAGAGCCACAGTTTATGGTATACTTAGGCGATTTGCCAGGTTATGATGATAATGAAAGAAGAGAGAATACACATTCAATGCTTGAAAATTTAAGAAGCTTGCAAGTAGGAATTCCTATTTTATATTTACCTGGAAATAATGATTCATTAGAAGGAGATTACCATTCTTTTACAAATGCTAATGGAAATAGTGTTTTGACTAAAGATGCAGACCCAAGCAATCCATGGCCAATTCTTAATGGTAGTTCTACAGTGACACGACCAACAAATTTAGATTTTAATAAAGAGTTTGGATATTATTCAGTAGACTTAGTAAATAACGGAAAAACATTAAAAGTAATCGCATTAAACACTGTAATTTTTTCAAATAGCGGAAGTCATCCGTATGTTGGAGATGATGGAGTTTCACAGCAAAAAGCGACACAAGATCAAATGCATTGGTTTGAAACTACGATGAAGAATTTAGCTGCTAATGATCGTGTTATGATTATGATGCATATTCCTATTGGAATAGATGGTTATGGAGGATCGCCAATGTGGAAACCGTCACTTACGTATACGGATCTTTCAGGAACTTCACATACATTAAATAATGGGTTTATAGATATTCTTGAAAAACATCAAAAAAATATCACAGGCTTGTTAAATGGACATACACATACAGATGGTTTGCGACGTATTTACAAATCGCATACGTCTGATAAAGTTGCAGATATGATTTCATATTCCATTTCAACGCCAGGAATAGCAGTAAATCATGGAAACAATCCAGCATTTAAGGTATTTACATACAATACTGTAAATTTTGATTTGCTAGATTTTAAAACGTATTACGCAGCTCCAACGAATAGTGCAAAGAATGGAGATTTTCAATATAATAGTAATCAGACATATACATTCAAAAACGTTTATAAAGCTCTAACTGTAGGAGAAACTATTTTTACTACGTTATCAAATGACTCACAAACAGAAGTCGTACAGTATGTAAATGAAACCTTAGGAACAAAAAGTAATCAAGGTGTAAAATTGAATTTTGATAACGCTGTAGATGTTCACAAAAACTAATAGGAAATTGTTAATAATTCTCAATGTTTCTATATGAATATTGAATTTATTACAATATCTTTGCTGCTGAATTCGATAAATTCCGGAAAATATGTTTGAATTTCAACAATATTTAGGCTTTTTAGCTTTCCTTACAATCTTAACCATTGGGTTTTGGTTGATGATACTTTTATTAACATTTATAGTACCTTATTGGGTAACTGGAGCGTTAAAAGAGCGTTTTGACGAATGGAGAGCAGCAAAGAAAGAATCCTAAATACGAAAAGGACAAAGACAAAAAGGGAACTCATTATGAGCTCCCTTTTTTTGTACTATAAATTTATAATTCTCTATTTCAGTTTTTCTAGTAGCAATTCAGCTACCTTTTCAGAAGATGCAGGATTTTGCCCTGTAATTAATAAACCATCTTCTATAGCATACGCATTCCAGTCTTCTCCTCGTGAAAATATGCCACCATTTTCTTTTAGCATATCTTCAACTAAAAACGGTACAATTGCTGTCAATTCCACAGCTTCTTCTTCCGTATTAGTAAAACCTGTTACCTTTTTACCATTAACTAGCGGAGTTCCATCAGTATTTTTTACATTTTTAAATACTGCTGGAGCGTGGCAAACAGCAGCTACAGGTTTGTTATTGTTGTAAAATGCTTCAATAAGTTTGATAGAATTTGGATCTTCTGATAAATCCCATAATGGTCCATGTCCACCAGGATAAAAAACAGCATCATAATCCGCTTCTTTTACGTTTGCCAATTGTAATGAATTGGCTAAAAGCTTTTGTGTTTCTTTGTCTTCATTAAAACGCTTGTTAGCAGGTGTTTGAAAATCTTCACTTTCACTTTTTGGGTCAATTGGTGGTTGTCCACCTTTAGGAGAAGCAATTGTAATTTCAACACCTTTATCTTTTAAAGCATAATATGGAGCTGCAAATTCTTCAATCCAAAACCCCGTTTTTTCACCAGTTTTACCAAGTTCATCATGACTTGTGAGTACAAATAGTACTTTTTTCATTTTTATATTTTTTGTTTCGTTAATTCCTGTATTATTGGGAGGTTCTTTACTTTTCATATTGCACGCAGTTACTAAAACGATTACTGCTAATGCACTCATTATATATTTCATAAGGGGAGAGATTGTTTTAAGAAAACAAAACTATAATATGTTTCAGAGAAAAAAATTGATGTATGTTAAGAACTACTTTTTGCAATTTCTTTTCGAATACGGCTTAAACTTTCTGTTGTAATTCCAAGGTAAGATGCTATATGATAGTTTTTTACGTATTGTTCAATGTTTGGGTAATCCTGTGTGAAGTTGAGGTAACGCTCTTTGGCAGATTGTGATAAATTGGCAAGAATCCGCTTCTGGAAACTTACAAACGAACGTTCTAGTTTTTTACGAATATAACTTTCTGTTTTAGGAATCTTTGTATAAATTTCTTCCATATCATTTCGTGAAATTTTATACAAAACGGCATGTTCAATACATTCAATATTTAACACAGATTTTGATTGTGAAAAGTATCCTATATAATCACTAATCCACCAATCTTTAATGGCAAATTGAATCGTGTGTTCTTTTCCAGATTTTGCAATAAGATACGTGCGTAAACAACCTTCGGATACAAAATATTGATATTTTACATGTTCATTGGCACGGAGAATTATAGTGCCTTTCTCAAAGAGAACACGTTCATATTTTTGTTCAATAAAGGAAATCTCTTCTTGTGTAAAGGAGAGTTTTTTTGAGAAAATTTCGTGAACAATGGAATTAGATTCCTTCATGTAAAAATAGTGTAAGTTTAAATTTACGTATTTTAAAACTAAATTTCTTAAGTATTTTATATTTTTGAATGATTCTATACTAATATATAAAGCAAAAATACCAATGCAGACTTATTGTCTACATTGGTTTTGAAGTTTGTTTATAAGATATTCAAGTTGTTTTATATGCATACTAAAAAGTATAGCCTATATGTACAGTTACAAACATCGTAATAGGAGCAATGTCATATTCTGAAGTTCCAAGTGTATTACTTCCAGATAGCTTCGTTGTATATCCAATTCCCGCCCAAGGTTTTATGTACAACTTATTTTTAAAGGGTTTTAGTGTATATCCAGCATATACCATCGCTAACAAATTTGTGAACTTTTCATTGCCCAAAATTGTGCCATTTTCAAGTGTAAATTCTTGAATTCCAATTTGTGTACCAACAAACCACTTTTCATTGACTTTCGTAAAATGGTGTTCACCAAAAACACTGTATCCTTGATTGATGCTAATATTCCAACCTTTATCTTTATTCTTACTATTAAAATTTACCAAAGCATCTGGAAAATCTAACGCATAGGTTCCAAAACCAGCTAGTAAGTGATTACAGCCTTTTGGTTGTATTCTCATATGAAAACTATATCCGTTAAATGCAAAAGTTGCCGGATCAATTTCTATACTAAACTTTGTTGTTTCATTTTTTGTGTTAGAATCGTCAGTTTGAGCAGAAACATAATGACTCATTCCTAAACTGATGATTAAAGTGATGATTCCTTTTTTGATTTTTTTCATTAATTACATTTTAAATGATTATACTATATATTTATTATATATAGTTAAAAATAAAAAAATATCAATCGTTCATTTCAATCAATATTTCTTCTATTGTTTTTTGATGCAATACAGCTTTCATTTGTTGCTCTGCATCGGTTAATAATTTAGAAATAGACTTTTGCGCGTTATCAGGTCTTTTTCCTTCTGCTAAAATATTGAATGTAGTTTGAAACAATGGTTTACCGGTTTCCAATGCATTTAAAATATCCAAAATTGTAATCTGCGACGGTTTTTTCAACAATCTAATTCCACCTTGTTTTCCTTCTTTAGTTTCAATAATTCCATGTATGGAAAGGCCTTGTAAAATTTTCACCAAAGTTGGTCTAGGAATATTTAATATTTCCGAAATAGATTTTGTAGATAAAAATTCAAACTGTCCTTGCCGTATTTTATCTGAAATAAAAATAACAACCAAAACAGCTTTCGAAAATGATAATGGATAACTCAAACTATATATTCTTTATATTTAGTATGCAAATATATTTATAATTTTAAGAAATCCAAATAAGAGCGTGTAGAATAGAAAAAGCAGGCAATCTAAAAAAATGATTACCTGCTACATGAAACACTGTAATTGTACTATTCTTTTCGTGTGCTAATTCCGAAAATGCTATATAAGGGGCAAAAATTAATGAAACTTGTTAAAAGTAAAATAGCTGCAATAGTTATCAATACAATTCCTAAAGTTCCAGAAATAACATTAGTAAAGTGAAGTATTGTTACAATGATCGTGATTAGTATTCTGATAATGCGGTCAGCATTTGCCATGTTTTTTTTCATCTTTGAAATCTTTAAAATGATATAAAAACAAAGATCAAGACTTCTAAAAAGCTATGCAGTGACTAAAGTCACAAGGAGTGAATTTTAATACCATCTGACGTTTGTGAAATTTTACCTTCGGCTTCTAATTTTTTCATGACACGACTAATAACTTCTCTGGCAGTCCCAAGCTCATTGGCAATTTCACCATGTGTGATTTTAAAAGATTGTTGTTGCGTAACTTTCGATTTTTGGAGTAAGTAGTCATATAAACGCTTGTCCATTCTATTAATCAAAACATGTTGAATAGTATCAAGCAATTCTGAATAGCGTAAATCGTATTGTTGGTAAAATAAAGCATTAAATTTCGGGTATGATTTTAACCATATCGAAATGTTGGTAGCTGGAATTAGCAATATTTTTGAATCTTCTTCTGTAATTGCAAATACCTTACTTGGTTGTTGATTTAAACAAGAAGAAAAGGACATTACACAACTTTGAACAGGTTGAATGTAATAGAGTAGGAGTTCTTTTTCGTTAAAACGAGAAAACACTTTTACAGAACCCTCCAATACAACTGGCAATACCTTTATATATTGCGCTTCTCTCAAAATTTGGGTTCCTTTTGAAAACTTTTGAATACTGGAAGTTGTAATAATTTCTGAAACCAATTCAGGTTCTAAAAAAGCTAACTGTTGCTGTATTGTTTGCATTTTGAAAAGTATCTGTATCAGATCATAAAAATAAATGAAATCTATTAGATATAAATAGTAAAAAAGATAAAAGTTATGTGCTTTTTCTTAATTTCGCAATCTGAAAAAATAACACATGATTACAGTAGATAATATTGCCGTAGAGTTTAGTGGAACAACTTTATTTAGTGATGTAAATTTTGTCATCAATGAAAATGATAAAATTGCTTTAATGGGAAAGAATGGGGCTGGGAAATCCACAATGATGAAAATTGTGGCAGGCGTTCAGAATGCTACACGCGGAAAAATTAGCGCACCAAAAGATACTGTAATCGCGTATTTACCACAGCATTTACTGACGGAAGATAATTGTACCGTTTTTGAAGAAGCATCTAAAGCATTTGCACATATTTTTACTATGCGCGATCAAATGGACGCGTTAAATAAAGAACTGGAAACACGTACTGATTATGAAAGTGATGCGTATATGAAAATCATTGAGCAAGTTTCTGAATTAGGAGAACAATTCTACGCTTTAGAAGAAATAAACTATGATGCAGAAGTTGAAAAAGCACTAAAAGGACTTGGATTTAAACAAGACGATTTTCAACGAATGACTAGTGAATTCAGTGGTGGATGGCGTATGCGAATTGAATTGGCTAAAATATTACTTCAAAAGCCTGATTTAATTTTGTTAGATGAGCCAACTAATCATATTGATATCGAATCTGTAATTTGGTTGGAAGATTTCTTAGTAAACAAAGCAAATGCCGTAATGGTAATTTCGCATGATAGAGCGTTTATTGACAACATAACAAATCGTACGATAGAAGTTACAATGGGACGTATTTACGATTACAAAGCAAACTATTCACATTATCTAGAATTACGAAAAGATCGTAGAGCGCATCAAATAAAAGCTTACCAAGAACAACAAAAATATATTGCAGACAATCAGGCATTTATCGATCGTTTTAAAGGAACATTTTCTAAAACTAATCAAGTTGCTTCTCGTGTGCGAATGTTGGAAAAACTACAAATTATTGAAATAGACGAAGTTGACAATTCTGCTCTAAAGCTAAAATTTCCACCTGCGCCACGTTCTGGAGATTATCCAGTTATTGTGGAAGATTTGACAAAGAAGTATGACGCGCATATCGTATTTCAAGATGCTAGTTTTTCTATTGCACGTGGTGAAAAAGTATCGTTTGTTGGACGAAATGGAGAAGGGAAATCTACCATGATTAAATCTATTTTGGGAGAAATAGAACATGAAGGAAATTGCAAACTAGGACATAATGTAAAAGTGGGATATTTTGCGCAAAACCAAGCATCTTTATTAGATCAGGACTTGACAATTTTTCAAACAGTAGATGAAGTTGCAAAAGGCGATATTCGTACACAAATCAAAAATATATTAGGTCAATTCATGTTTAAAGGAGATGATATTGATAAAAAAGTTAGTGTGCTCTCTGGAGGAGAAAAAACACGTTTGGCAATGGTGAAACTACTATTGGAACCCGTAAATCTATTGATTCTGGATGAACCTACAAACCATTTAGATTTACGTTCCAAAGATGTTTTAAAAGATGCACTAAAAGCTTTTGATGGTACATTAATTTTAGTTTCTCACGATCGTGATTTCCTGCAAGGATTATCTCAAAAAGTATTTGAATTCAAAGAAAAGCGTGTTATAGAACATTTTGAAACGATTGATGCTTTCTTAGAGCGTAATCGAATTAAAAGTATCAAAGAAATTGATTTAAAAGCTTAATCTTTCATTTCAAAAATTGGCGTACTCGCTTTCGAATCTGAAATCAAAATTGCATAATCTAAAAAGTCAGTGGTAGACATGCCTTTTACCCTTTCACTATTCGATTTCTCATCTTGCATGATCACATCAATCAAATCTGGCATATTGTCGGAATATGGTGTGTTTTTTCCATTGATTTGAAATAATGTTTGATCCGATATTTTGGTTTGTTTCAAATTGTCAATTCCTCTAAAATATTCCTTTTCATAATCACCAATTCCAAAACCAGCTTCTGTTGTAAAACCTTTGTATTTGCCATCATCATCATATAATTCATCCCAAACTACTTCACTATTTGTTAAGTAACCAATCACTGTAACAATATCTTTTTTTGTATAAATATTATTTTCAATTAAGCGTGTAAAAAAGTATGGATACCCTTTTTCTCCTTCTCTAGATTTTTCAAGGTGAGAAAAGCCCATACGTAGAAATTGTGCTTTATTTTCAAAATCGTAACGTTTGCTTAGATCTAGATAGTTTTGATAAATTGTAGGCTCACGTAAACGACTAAAATCAGTAAACGAAACTTTGATGTTCTTCACAATATGATTCCAACTAACAGTATCCTTAATTACGTTATTATAATCAGTAGTATGTGTTTCGACATCTTTTAAAAATCGTTTCAAAACACCTTTTGAATAACTGTCATAACGCGGTGAATAATCAGTAGTATCTAATTGTATCATTTGCTTCAGTTCGGCTAATGCTTTAGATTTAATTTGATTGGTGTCTAACAATTCAAGTAAATGTTTTGAAGTATATTTATAAGTCGTCAATAAATCAATTCCGACAACTTTAAATTTTTTACTATCAGGTAATTGATCATTTATTTTTTTTAATTCTTTCCACTTTTTGTATACTGAAATGGTACGTTCTTGCGGAACATTAGTTCCGTAATGAATAA
Source organism: uncultured Kordia sp. (assembly GCF_947496985.1). Taxonomy (GTDB): domain Bacteria; phylum Bacteroidota; class Bacteroidia; order Flavobacteriales; family Flavobacteriaceae; genus Kordia. The sequence goes on along the minus strand of NZ_CANMEZ010000006.1, from coordinate 259,821 downwards.
CCAAATCTTTCAATAAAATTGTATCTCCACTTTTTAAAAATTTATCAAAATAATGCGCAATGCTATAATCAGTTTCTGGTAAATAATAAGAAATTGTGGTGGTTCTGAGTAACGAACGTAAAAGATTTAAAGAGGTAGCTTCAGTTTTTACACTTCCGTGATAAGCGCCAAATCCAATAATTTTAAACTCTTTTTGAGGAAATTGAAAAGTTTCATTGTGTAAATCAAATCGATGTTGTTGTAAGTATTCTTTTTTTGATTGTGCAGAAATACTAAGTGAAATTAGGAATAAACAAATAAGAATACTTTTTTTCATGAGTGTTATTTTTGTTTAAAAGAGCATAGAATTTTAGTTCTGTTACACTTTGAATAAAAAAATATTATTCCATAAAAATTTTACTGTCACTATCAATATTCGTTTTCTTGTTGAATTTAAATTCATAGAAATCGGCTTCTCCTTTTTTAGCAGTAATGATTTCCTGGGTTCTTCCCATTTCTAAATCATTGTTATCAAAAACTTTCAAATATAAAGTATCATTAAAATCGAGGTCAAAAATTAGATATACATTCAACATATTATCACGGCCGCCAGCTGTACTTCCAAGTGTTATTTTTCCAAAGGAAACTCCTTTGTTTTTTATGTTTTCGTTTGTGTTAATTTTGATTTGAAATGTTTCTTCAACACCTTCAGTAACACCTTTGCTAAATTCTCCAACGGATTCTCCTACAATTTTTCCACCTTCTTTGATGGCGCTTTTAGTTTTTTCTTTGACTTTTCCGCAAGAGAAACAAAGAAAAAGTAGTAAAAATATCGATAGAATTGGTTTCATGAAGAATGATTTTAATTAAAAAACTAGATATGAAAAATACAGATAATTTCTGAGCTTTTTAAGTTTTATAGATATGATTTTTTTGAATCATTAAATATGCTTTTTATTAAAATATACAAGCCTATAATTCGATAATTATTGTTTTGAGAGTTTGTCTTTAATTTATTGATTATTAGTGGTTTGAAATTTTTGTTTTTGCGTTTCTTAAAGCATTTTTTTAAAATTAAGTCTTTAACCTTGAATTCGATAATACAGGTTTACATAATTATTTTCTTTGCTTTTTTTGAAGTTAGTTTGCCCTGTAAATCATTAACAATTTTAAACTATTAGATATGAAAAAAAAGAGTATTAAAACATTAAAGTTAAACAAAGAATTAATTTCTAATGTACAATCAGATGTTGTTGGAGGAAAAAAAGAAGCATTTTCATTTTTTTGTACTGTCTCATTAATAACAAGAGCTTGTTTTACACAAGTCGGACATTCATGCGACCTTGGATGTTATTCAAACCCTTGTGAAGTATAAATATGATATGTTAAAAAGCAGACAAAGATATTTGTCTGCTTTTTAAGTTTATATAAGTTTTTATACATTCACCCAAGAAAAATGCTTGGTAGTAATAGTTTCTTTTTCGATTTTTAGATATTCAATAAATGCGCTTGCAACAGGTGAAAGCGATTTGTTCTTTAACCATACAATATTCCATTGTGTATTAATAGGTAATCCTGGATAATCAATCACTTTAATAGCGCCAATATCCACTGCATTTTTAATTCCAATCATAGGCATAATAGAATAGCCTAAACCAGCAATCACAGCTTGTTTTAAGGCTTCATTTGATGTTAGTTCAATTTTTTTTGTCACAGAAACATTTCGTCCATCAATAAAGGCTTCCATAGCATTTCGAGTTGCCGAACCTTTTTCACGATAAAGTAGTGGCTCATTTTGAAATATTTCTGAAATTTTACCTTCATTATGTAATTCTCGTGTTGTCCCACCAACAAGATGTAAACTATTTTTTAATAACGGAATCGTTTCTAATGATAAGTGTTTGGGCAAAACCGACACCAATGCAAAATCAATTTTATTTTGTTCTAAATCACGTACTACATTTTGTTTATTGGTAACATCAATAGAAAAATCAACGCCCGAATGTTGGTTTACAAAGTCAGAAATATAATAGGGCATCACATATTTTCCTGTTGATACACACGATATTTTGAGTTTTCCAGCTAATTTTCCTTGGTATACTTTTGTTTTATGATCAATAGTAGCGACTTCATCTAAAATTTTTTGAGCCGTTATTGCGATTTCTCTACCAAAATCTGTGACATATAATTTTCGTCCAATTACTTCTGTAAGTGGCAACGGAAACTGATCTTGAAACTTCTTTAACTGAATGGAAACTGCTGGTTGTGTTAGGAAAAGCGCTCCTGCAGCTTTTGTAATACTTTCTTTGGTAACAATCTCAACAAAGACTTTTAATTGATGTAATGTATAGTTCATAAATGTTATTTATGTTTTTGATAATAAATATAAATAAAAATATATGAATATTAAGTCTAATCTTTGCATTGTTAAAAAATTACAATTCAATAGTATGACAACAACAGAAGTAACGCACAAAGTACAATTAGTAGACGGGAAATTTACAGCTATGGAAGCTTTAGACGTAATCAATTCCTTATTAGATGAAAAGATAAATTTTCATAAAATTCACAGGTTAGCTATGTGTGAAGGTAATATAGATAGTGATACTGGTTTTGATGATAGTCGTATGGCACAATTATTAAGAGAAAAAGAAAATTTTAGTGCGATGTATCAAGAAGCAAAACGTGCTGGAAAGCAGTTTAGAATTAATGGAATCTTAGAAGTAGAAATCATTGACTAATTAGTGTCTTATTTAAAATTTAGAAATGGATTTACATTTACTCTTTGATAATTTAACAAATCCTGCTTTATTATTTTTTGGTTTGGGAATTATTGCAGCTCAAGTCAAAAGTGATTTAGAAATTCCAAAAAATTCTTCCAAATTCATTTCTTTATATCTCTTGCTTGCCATCGGGTTCAAAGGCGGGCAAGAGCTTTCCCATAGCGAATACACAGCTGATATTGGTTGGTCTATTGTATTCGGAATTATTATGGCAACGGTTGTACCTTTATATACCTATTTCATTTTACGATTGAAATTTTCAGTAGAAAATGCAGGTGCTATTGCTGCTGCATACGGATCGGTGAGTGCGGTAACTTTTGTAACAGCAGTGAGTTTTTTAGAAATGAAAAACATTGAATTTGGCGGGCATATGGTTGCAGTAATGGCATTAATGGAAGCGCCTTCCATTATTATTGGTGTATTACTAATGCGAATTTATTCGAATGGAAAAAAATCGTATAAAGAAATATTTGGACTAGTAAAGCATGGAATAACCAACGGAAGTGTTTTATTAATTTTGGGAAGCTTGGTTATTGGTTTTATGGCGAGTGATGCACAAGCAGCAGGAATTAAGCCATTTACAACTGATATTTTTAAAGGATTTTTGGCAGTTTTCTTATTAGATATGGGAATTACCAGCGGGAAGAAAATAGGAACCTTGGTAAAGAAAGGTTGGTTTGCTTTAGCTTTCGCGATTTTAATTCCGTTAGCAAATGGAATTACGGTTGCATATTCATCAATACATATATTATCAAGTGATGGAGATCGATTATTGTTAGCAATTTTAGCAGCAAGTGCTTCGTATATTGCAGTTCCAGCGGCGATGCGAATTGCTGCACCAAAAGCGAATCCAAGTTTATATTTGCCAATGGCATTAGCCATTACATTTCCACTAAATATAACACTAGGAATGCCAATTTACATGTGGTTTATTCAAGGTTCATAACATACATTATACACATATAAAAGGCGTTACTTTTAATAAAGTAACGTCTTTGTCATTATTTGTTAAATAGTTTACTAGTTAGGTACTACTAGTTGTGAATCCTAATAAAAATATCCGTAAAGTTCTTGAGTATAACCATCATCTGCCGTTGTATAAAGAGCTATATATACATAAAAATTTTCTGTTCCACACCTCTAGCTATTCTTTAACCATAACTGATAAAATTTTGTTTTATATGTAATGGTGGAATGCCGTTTGGTGTATTTGGATTAGATTGGACAGCTCTATTTCTTTCAAGAATATTAGCCCTAAATGTACTAAAAACGGTGTCTCCATCTCAGTCTTAATTCCATACAGAATTACTGCATCATCCGAATTCTACTGAATAGACGTAGCTCTAAATGCTACATTATCACCAATATTAGCTCGAAACTAAGGTCAGCTGTTCCTTGTACACTAACAATACCTCTTAGACTATAACAAATCGTATATTGACTATCATGATTTATACCAACTGGAGAACCTTCTTTTGGATTTTCTTGTTTTGAATATCTACTTTTAATATACTCTGTGTCTATTACAAAGAGTACATCAATTTGTTCAGTTGATGTACTAAAATTAATATCATTACTCATAATTTTTATTGGAACCCGATTTTAATAAGAAACAAACAGATATGATAACTATAGAAAAGTGTCTTTAGATTTACTTTCTATATATGAACATGCTACTTTCTTAATAAGTATTAAGAAGAGTTTCTTACAGAAACCTTATTTTTACACTTCTAGATCAAGTCAAATGCATCAAAATTTAGTAGCATATATACATAGATATGTAGAAATGTCCGATACGGAAATTGAAGTGTTCAATCGTTATTTAATAAAGCGGAAAATCTCTAAAAGAGAACATCTTATTGAAGCTCAAAAAGAAACATGTACAGCTCGATATTATATTGTAAAAGGATGTGTTCGTTTATATTATTTTGATGAAAAAGGCAATGAACAAATTATACATTTTGGAATTGATAATTGGTGGATTAGTGATTATGAAAGCCTTGTAAATCAATTACCAGCAAAACTTCATATACAAGCAATAGAAGATACAGAACTTCTAGAATTAACAACAGAAGCATTTGAACAATTATCTAAAAAACTACCCAAAGTTGAGCGTTTATTTAGGATAATTATGGAAAAAACAACGGTAGCTTTTCATAATAGAATTGCTTATATGTTGAGTTCATCTGGAGAAGAATTATACACTACATTCATCAATGCAAATCCTGGGTTCTGTCAACGAGTCCCGCAATACATGATTGCATCTTATCTAGGAATGACACCCGAATTTGTAAGCAAAGTACGTTCGCGAACTAAAAATAACTCATAATAGCTACCAAGTTTTTATAAATAAACTTCTTAATCATGATTAAGGAGTATTGCTTTTTAGAGTTATAATTTTGTTCATATCATATAAAATAAAACAGAAATGGACACAAATTGTAAAGTGTTATTGACTTCACAAGTCAATGAAAATGTATCAGCTGAACTCATGGTATTTCTAAAAGAAAACTTACCCAAAGTTAGAAACTTTAATGGTTGTATCAGCGTAGAAATACTATTCAATGTGGAAACTAACAACATGGTATTTCATGAAGTATGGAAAAGCAAAGTACATCATGTAAAATATATTGAATTTATAACAGCGAATGGAATCATGAATTCGCTTGCAAATTTCTTAGTTGCAAGTCCTGAGATTCAATACTATACTATAGAAAATATATAACATTATGAAAAACATACTATTGAGTTGTATAACAGTATTAATACTATTGAGTTGTATAACAGTATTAATACTAATGAGTTGTGCAGAAAAGGAAGAACATACAAAAACTGATACAAAAATAAATACGAAAGAAACAATAATGACACATAAACACTTTAACACCGATTTACCAACAATAGGAATTTTACTATTTGAAGGTGTAATTGTAAATGAAGTAACCGCGCCTTTAGATGTATTTTCAAATACGAACGCTGAAGGAAAAGAATTATTTAATGTAATTACTATTGCCAAGGAAAACAAAACCTATGCAACTGCACATGGACTTAAAATACAACCAGATTTTATCATAGGAGAAGTTCCAGAATTAACAGTATTAGTCGTTCCGAGCTCATACACGCCAGAAAAACAAACAACTGATAAAGTGTTAGTAAATTTTATAAAAGAACAATACAGCCAAACAGAATACATAGCTAGTCATTGTGCAGGAGCATTTTTATTAGGAGAATCAGGAATTGCAGATAACAATGAAATCGTAACCTATGTCACAGGAGGAGAAGTATTACAAGCGTCATATCCAAACTTGAAAGTTGCAGACGATAGTAAAATTTCTGTTGTATATGATGGAAAAATAATTTCATCCAACGGAAGCTTGGTAAGCTATATAGCTTCTTTTGATTTGTTAGAAAGAATGACAGATGAATCGCATAGATCATATGTAGAAGAAGCTATATTATTCAATAGATTAAAAGAATAATTGTACATCAAAAAAGTAAAATCAAAAAAATAATATCATAATTAAAATTGTGTTTTCCCAAAAAGTTTTTACATTTGTAGACGACTGGTCTAATTTTTAACGATGAAAAAACAAACAGTAGACAATATTTTAGCGATTGGAACGGAATTGGTTTTAAAAAAAGGATATAATAACCTAGGTATTCAAGAAGTCCTTACAACAGCCAAGATTCCCAAAGGATCTTTTTACTATTACTTTAAAAGTAAAGAGGATTTTGGTGTGCAATTGATAAAATATTATTCTGAATATTCATTAAAAATTTTAAACCGTTACCTAAAAGATGAAGCTAAAAATCCAAGAAAACGAATACTAACATTCTTCAATGATATGAAAAATGTGTATTCTGCAAATGGATTTAAAGAAGGTTGCCTTTTAGGAAACTGTAGTTTAGAATTATCGGATCTTTCAGATACGTTTAGCAATGTTATTGCTTCTGAGTTAGATAAATGGCAAAACTGTTTTGAAGAATGTATAGTAGAAGGACAAACTTCTGGAGACATTCGTTCAGATAAAGAAGCTACAACTATCGCAAACTTTCTATTATCGGGATGGGAAGGCGCAATTTTAAGAATGAAATCTTCAAAGAATGACGATTCAATAGAAGTATACATTCAATTTGTTGCCGAATACATCATCTAATTTTTTTTAAATAGTTTGTAGTTGACTGGTCTAATATTAATTTAATTTAAATCAAAAAAAATGAAAAACGTAGTAATTACAGGAAGTAGTAGTGGGTTTGGATACTTAGCTTCCTTAACATTGGCTCGAAAAGGATATAAAGTATGGGCAACAATGCGAAATTCTGAAAGTAAAAATTTAGAAAAAAAGAAAGAACTATTACAAATTGCCCAACAAGAAAATTTACATATCGCTGTGGTTGATATGGATGTAAATTCAGATACATCTGTAGCAGCTGCCATTCAAACTATTGTAGATGTTGATGGAAAAGTAGATCACTTGGTAAATAATGCAGGATACATGTTTGTTGGTATTACGGAAGCATATAGCATTCAGCAAGCAAAAGATCAGTTTGAAACTAATTTCTTTGGGATTTTAAGAACTACAAAGGCAGTAGCACCACATATGCGTGCTCAAAAAGAAGGATTGATCATTAATGTAACTTCATTAGCAGGTCGTTTGTCGTTTCCATATTTCGGAATCTATTGCGCTAGTAAACATGCCGTTGAAGCATATTCGCAAGCTTTACGTTATGAATTGGCACCTTTTGGAGTAGAAGTAAGTGTTGTAGAACCAGGTCCATTTGGAACGAACTTATTATTTACAGGACCTAAAGAAGCTGATCAACAAGTATTTGAAGCGTATGGCGATTATAAAGAAACGCCGCACGCTATGTTGAAAAACTTTGAAGGATTCTATGAATCTGAAAATGCGCTAGATCCACAGTTGGTTGCGGATGATATTACACAATTAATTGAAGCTGCACACGGAACTCGTACAGAAAGAGTTGTTTCAGGAATTGATTATGGTTTAAAAGAACTCAATGAAAAAGTAGCACCAATTCAAAATGCATTAATCAAAGATGCTTTGCAAATGGAACATCTTTTAAAAGTTGCAAATCATAGTAATTAACATAATTATAAGAACAGCATAGTAATAACTTTTGTTGCTATGCTGTAACTTTATTGCTCATAATATTTGTTTTACAAACTATAAAAACATGAAAATAAAAGATTCAAAAATTTTAATTACAGGCGGAAGTTCAGGAATAGGAAAAGAAACCGCAAAATTGTTAATTGAAAAAGGCGCTACCGTAATTATTACGGGTAGAAGCAAAGAAAGGCTTGAAAAATCAGCAACAGAAATTGGAGCTATTCCATGTGTGTTTGATATTTCTGATTTATCAAACTTTAAAGAAAATACAGAAAAGTGTATCTCATTATTAGATGGAAAAGTGGATGCGTTGATCAATAATGCAGGAATTGGTGTTTTTCCTAAAATGGGAGAAATTACATTGGAAAATTTTCAATCTATATATGCTACAAATGTTTTTGGATTAGCGTTGCTTACGCAAGAAATAGCTCGAATTTTCATCAAACAAAATTACGGAAGTATTATCAACATTGGCTCCACAGCAAGTCAAAAAGGTTTTGTTGGCGGAACAGTATATGCTTCTTCAAAATTTGCGGTTCGAGGCATGACACAATCTTGGCAAGCCGAATTGAGAAAGCATAACATTCGTGTTTCATTAGTTAATCCAAGTGAAGTTACAACTGCTTTTGCCGATGAAAATAGGGTAGAACGTACTGATGTAGCAAACAAACTTTCAGCTACGGAAGTTGCACACACTATTGTGTCTACATTAGAAATGAATGATAAAGGTTTTGTACCAGAAGTAACGCTTTGGGCAACAAATCCATTTTAAAGAAATTGCATGATTTTAGCACATGAAACTCTATCCTTATATGATAAAATGCTTTTTGAAAAGGCAGTAGTACAAGCACCTTTTCAAAAAGCAAATCCAATGACAAATGAAGCGTGTTTTTTATATATTTTAGAAGGCGAAAATAAAACATATTCAGAATTAGAACGTACGCACATAAAAGTTGGAGAATCAGTATTGATGAAGTGTGGAAATTTCATGTCAACACTACTTCCAGATAAAAATGCGGGAACCTATGAAGCTATTGCGGTTCATTTTTATCCCGAAATTCTAAAAAAAGCTTACGGAAATAATTTGCCTTCTTTTTTACAACGTCACGCAATTCAACATTCATCTAGTTTAGTAAAATTAGAAGCCATAACACTAATTCAAAAATATATTGAAAGTATACTTTTTTACTTTAAAAACCCAAGTTTAGTCAATGAGGATTTATTAATATTAAAACTTAAAGAGATCATTCTACTTTTATTACAAACAGACAATTGTAATAAGATAAAAAAAGTATTAGCCAATCTGTTTACAGAGCAAATATTCGATTTTAAAGAAATTATAGAAGCGCATTTGTTTTCTTCTATATCAGTTTCAGTTTTGGCCGAATTGACAAATAATAGTCTATCATCTTTCAAACGAAAGTTTAAAAAAATATACAACGATTCGCCTAATAATTATATTAAAAATAGACGTTTGCAAAAAGCTTCAAACTTACTTGTTGTTACAGAGTTGAGTATTTCTCACATTGCGTATGATTGTGGATTCAATGATATTGCACATTTTTCAAAATCTTTCAAACAGAAATTCTCCGTTTCACCTTCTAATTTCCGATTGAACCAAAAACACAAAACTTTGAGCCAATCGTAAAAAGTATTCTTCGCGTACTGTTTCATCTTTGCATCATTAATAAACATAAAAATAGGTGTATGAAACAACTCAGGAGATTAACAGGGTTAGTCATTATAGGCATCGTAATGTCTTGTAATACTAATAAAACCAATTCAAAAACGATTGCATTAAACGAAGAAACAACAAAAACAACAGCAATAACAATGACAACAGGAAGTGAAGAAATAGTAAATGTAGCACTTGTGTATTTGAAAGATGGACAAGAAGCAAAATTTGAAGAATATAAAAAAAGAGGTGGCGCTTTGTTAGAAAAATACGGAGGGAAGATTGAGCGAATTATCAAGCCAAAAATGTTAGCTAAAGGAAATATAGCCTTGCCTGATGAAATCCATTTTGCAAGCTATCCAAGCATTGAAGTATTTAATAAATTTAATGAAGACAAAGAATTTCAGAAGATTCGAGAAGAATACGCAATGCCAGCAATAAAAGATATTTCAATTTTTACGAGTAAGAATACCGATTTTAAATTTACCAGAGAAACTGGTGATAAAACGAAAACTTACGGTGTTGCCTTGGTATATTTTAAAGAAGGTGAAAAGTATGAAAAACAATTTGCAGAGTATCATGATGATGCCTGTAAAATTATTCCAGAATTCGGTGCGCATTTCGAACGTTTTATAGCGCCATTTCAAGCAAAAGGAACTTTGGCACAACCGAATGAGATTCACCGTTTTTATTTCGATTCACCTGAAGGTATGAAACAAATGGGAATAGATAAGCGTATGCAAGCGTTGTTTCCAAAAAGAGATGAATCACTACGTAATTTAATCTTCATTTTAGGAGAAGCAATACAGTGATTTCACAGCGCGTGAGCGTAATTATTTCATCAGATTTTTTTAAGTTTATCAATGATCAGAACATCTAAGAAGGTTCTGATCATTGTCTTTTTTTTATGTATCACAAGTAACGTCGTCCCAATCTTGATCCATGTAATGAATAAGCCAGTTAAGTGCATAATGACGTTCGTATACAGCGCCCGGAATCATAGCTTCCATATGTTCACCTTTTACACGTGCATCCACACAAGCCCAATCCATTCGATAATATAAATCATTCATGTCTAAAATTTCTGAGGCATTACGCGCTTCTGTAGTTTCAGTAATAAAAACTTTCGGGTCAGTATATGGATAATTTCCTTCTGGAATATTGACAAAATCAATCATCTCATTAGGAAACGGAATTGAATCTACTTTTTTTAACGCCCATAATAAAACCCAAATACCTTCACATTTCCAAGATTCTTGATTTTTTCCTTCGTCTGTAGGGTTTTCAAGCAAGTGTTTTTCTTTTGGAGTCGTGGCTTCCCAAAGATCAAGTTTTTTTAAGATTGTAATTGTATCTTCACCAGATAAAGCGTTTAGCGTAAACCCATTTATATACGCCATAACCGTAACACGTTGCGCAATTTCTTTGGCAGAACGAATGTTAGCTTCTGATGTCGACTCAACACATGGAAGATTTTTATTGACCTTTATATTATGTTGCGCTAACACAGTTTCATTTTTCGCTTTACGATCTTTTTGTTCATCTAAAACTTCTACTTGATCGTTATCAAAATATTTTGGATCAATGTTCACCTCTAAAGAATCAATCTCTGAGTTTCCTTCACGGTCTACTATCAATTGTAATGAATTGTTTAAAAAGTGTTGTCCATGTGCTTTTGAAATGATGGTTCCATCTTGAACAAATAAGATAGCATCAAATGCTGCCGCCAAATCCTTAATAATAGCTGGAATTTCTTTTATTGTACCTTTTTCTTCAATAATAGAAAATTCAGCATTTAGTGAATGTATTTTGTGTAAAAAACGATCTCTTAAGTTATCATTATCAATAGGTAATGAATTTGCAAAACCGTATAAACCTTGTAAATTCATATTTAAAGGACAGTTTTCATCTTCTGTAATTTGATAATCTGGATTGATACGTTCTCTATATGGAATTTTTAAAACTTTTTTTGAAGAGAAAAAACCACCTTTAATTTCAACTCTTAAAATTTTAAATTCATCTTCTTTGTCTAGAAATATATCTGATGTTGGAAAATATTTTCTTAAAATAGGGGAAATTTTTGTATAACCAATTTCATGCGAATACAGTGTGCAAATCATGTATGTGTTGTTTTTGTTGATGAGAGTAGATTTTATAATAAAATCCGTTGTGAATATACTCTTTTCTTCAATAAAAAACGACAATAAAAAACCATTGTTTTATGTATATAAAACCTATTTCTTAAGTAGAGAATTGGGTTTTGTGAATATGCTAAGATGCTAATTTTACAAATAAGGAAATTAAAGTTATGATAAGTGCTATAATTCGAATAATAGTCCATACAGTAACTTTAGGAGGTTTTCCATATTTACCATATTCTTCTTGGTGAATTTTATTTAATTCCCTGTTTTTAACAACACGATCTACTGCGGTTTTATCTCCAGAAAAATCATTACAAGAACTATAAAATCGTGCAATTTCGTTTGTTAAATCACAAACAATTCCTTTTTGTGAATCAAATTTTTGATGATCACATCTTTTACAGAAAGTCAATCTATGTTCCCTATCCATGTTTTTTCTAGATATCACTTTGCTTGATGATATTTCGAATCCAATCATTTGGAATCATATCAATAGTTAAATTCACACGTTCTTCACTTCCATTATTGATAACTCTATGTGGATCTGTTAAACGTAAGTACCAACATTCTCCAGGTTGCATAGGAACTTCTGTATTGTTTAAGAAAAACTGAACTCCATCTTTGTTTAAAATAGGAACCGTTAAACGAATCACAGATTTATGCACTTCCAGTCCAAGCGTAGGATCTGTATGTTGTTGCACTACAGAGTTTGGTGCTAAGCGTAATAAACGAACTAAGGTTACTTTGGTATTTTCTTTAAATGTATTCACTATACTTTGTAAATACGGAGAACCTTCCAAATAATCAGTATCTAACCAATCACACCAAGAACCATCTGCATAATCATCAGCTGGTGGCGGCATAGGAATAGAAGTATCAACCGTATGTGCAGGAGCGCGCAAAGGAATTACATTGTAATATTCAAAGTTTTGAAGTTTTAATGCTTCAAACTCAGCGAGCATTTTTTCTGCATCAAAAGTAAAAGGTAATTTAATTCTATCGGTACTTTCTGTTTTAGGAGCTGCGTGTGCCATGGTAAATTTGTTTATAGATTTCTAAAGTACTAAAAAAGTAGAAAACTGTCAGCAATAAAATAATAAGAAGCTTCAAAATAGTGAAATTCACGTAAGTTAAATTTTATAAAAAAAGCTGTAACAATTATTGCTACAGCTTTTTGTATATGAATTTATAAAATATGTTTACGGTGCAGCACTAAACCCACCTTCATCATTAAAGTTTTGCCCACCGTTTCCACGTTGTCTTTTCTTTTTCTGATTGAATCTGTATGTGAACGATAAATTAAATGTACGTTCTCTCCACTGAAATTCTCCTTCACTATTAAATGTATCCGTAAATGATTCAGATTGACGTTTTCTTGAATTAAACACATCACTTACGTTAAACGCAATAGAAGCTTTGTCTTTAAATAAGTCTTTACTAAAGGCTAAGTTTGCAGAAAAAAGTCCTTTTCTAATGTTTTGAGCATCTTCACTTGGACCTCTATAAAATAAGCGTGTTTGCCAGTCAATTCCAGCAGGAAGCGTTACTTTATTATTGATTCGAACAAACCAGCTTAAATTTTCAGCGTCAAAATTTGTACCATTAAAATCTCCTCTGTTGATTGATTGAAATAAATTAAAGTTTCCGTTTACACGCCATTTTCTTGAAGGATTATATGTTAGTGTAAATTCAAAACCATAACGGTCGTTTCTAGCTAAATTAATAGGCGTTCTACGAATAATTGGCACTTCTTCACCATTTAATATCGTAGTTTGTCCTGTATCTTCGCTAATAAAATTAAATACATCGGTAGCACGTTGAAAGTAGATGGAAGTATTTAACGTAAGTTTTCCAAAACGATTTAAATAACCTAAGTCAATTCCGTTAGAATAACTTGGGTCAATGTCTGGATTTCCTTGAAATACATTGGTAATACTTGAACGTGAAGGAAATGGATTGATAAATCGAGAACGTGGTCTACGAATTCTTCTATTATATCCTAGCGTAATACTTTGATTTTCTGTGATTTCATATCCAAGATTTATCGTAGGGAAGAGTCCAACATAATTTTTCTTGTCCAAACTTCCACTTGTCAATTGGTCCACTGTAATTCGTGTACTTTCCATACGTAATCCTAACAAGAATGAAAATTTGTCCACTTTGTTTCCGTATTGTGAGTAAAAAGCATTTACATATTCACGATAGTTTAAAACGTTACTCAAATTTGTGTCAGAAACAAAATCATCACCTTCTAAAAAGGCAACTAAATAATCGGTGTTTAAATCGAGGAAATTTCCACGATATCCAAATTCAAATTGTGCAGTTTCGCTCAGCGGAACCGTATAGTCTGTTTGTAATAAAATACGATCTTGATCTTCTACTGTAGCTACTTGTTCTGCTAAGATATTGTCAACAGAAATAAATGAATTTTCAGCTTCACTACTACTTTCATATTGAAAATCGACAGTAAGTTTATGACCGCTTTTTTTGAAATTTTTATCAAAATTTAAAGCGTATTGAATTGTTTTATCATCTTCTGTTTCTGGATCAAATCGTGAGCTTTGATTTGTAATATTTAAACCTGAATCAAATTGTGTAAGCGTATTTACAGTGCTACTTTCATTATCACTATTCCTATACACTAATGAAGCTGTTAACGAAGTTGATTTGTTTATATACCATTCTACACCAAAGTTAGAGTTGAATCCTTTTCGGATACGATCAAACGTTCGATCTTCTCCTAAAAATGTATTTGGATCATCTCCATTGAAATATTCAGTGAATGTATTTGAGTTTCCAGGAACTTCTCTGTGATTATATCCGGAAGTGGTAAAAAAGTTAAAATCGCCAGTACGATAGTTAATATTTCCAGAAACACCATATCCTTTTGGATATGAAACATTTGTAGTAATAGCTCCGTTGATTCCTTGTAGTTTGCTACGACGAAGAATAATATTTAAAATTCCTGCAGTTCCTTCGGCATCATAACGCGCGGAAGGCGAGGTGATAATTTCTACTTTTTCAATAGCTTCGGCAGGTAATTGACGTAAGGCATCTGTAGAGTTCAATCCGACCAATCCAGAAGGTTTTCCGTTAATTAAAATACGCACATTTTCATTTCCTCTTAATGAAACATTTCCTTCTACATCCACAGAAACCGACGGAACATTGTCAAGTACATCACTTACTGTTCCTCCACGAACCGTTAAATCTTTTCCAACATTATAAATTTTCTTGTCAAGCTTTATTTCAACAGTTGTTTTTTCAGCAATTACTTCAACAGCTTTAAGGCTTTCTAAATCTTCCGTAAGGAAAAAACTCCCTAATGAAGTATCTTTTAAAAGTGGTTTTCCTTTAATTTCTTGTGTCTTAAATGAAATGAATTCTACTTTAATATTATATGTATCTGCATTTACTACAATGCTAAATTCGCCTTTACCGTTTGTAATTCCTCCTGTAACAGGTTTCTTTTTGGCAACATCTTGAAAAATAATAGTCGCATATTCAAGTGGTTGATTCGTTGTTTTGTCGAATACTTTTCCAGTTATTGTGACCTTTTTTACAGTGTTTCCTTTTTGTGCAAATACAATTGGAATTGTTCCTATGAAGAATAGGAGGAATAATAATTTTTTCATTTCAGTATATAATTTCTTTTTGGCTTTTGATTTTCTTTTGACTGCAAAGAAAACGCATGGTTTAACGGCAAATGGTTAAAGTTCTGTTAAAAGAAAAACCCAGCAAATTTTTGCTGGGTTTGTACTATTGAAATGATTTTATATGATCGTTAAAATATTTTCTGGAGGTCTTCCTATTACTGCTTTTTGATTGTTTACAACTATTGGACGTTCCATCAATTTTGGGTTTGAAAGCATGAGTTTGATAATGTGTGCTTTAGAAATCCTTTTGTCTTTGTAATTTTCTTTCCAGAAAGCTTCATTCTTACGAACTAAATCTATAGGTTCTATGTCAAGTAGTTCAATAATTTTTGTGAGTTCGGCCAAAGAAAGTCTATTCTCTAAGTACTTAACAATAATAAACTCTTTTCCTGAGTCTTTTAGAATAGCCAATCCTTCTCTGGATTTGCTACATCTTGGATTGTGATATATTTTGATCATTTTGTTTATTTATAAATTTCTACAAGTTCTTCTTTTTCATACAAATCATTAATGTCAGCCTGTAAAATATAATCCGTTGTTTCCGCATAGAAATCACTAACAGTATCGGTTTTTGAATTAAATTCAGATTTTGTTGGAGCACTATAACCGCCTTCATATGAGTATTGACCTAATTTTATAAAAATGGAGTCGTTTTTAACTTCAGTAACTTTTGCAAAAGAATATTCTTTAGAACCTTTTCTAAATACCATAATGTCATTGGCTTCTATATGTGTTACATGTTCTGCCATTTCTTTATCATGCTGATTTGAGGCGTAGAAACCGTATCCAATTAATAATGCAATAATAATTAAACCAGAAAATAAGTAAAAAGGAGTCTTAAAATGATGTTTTTCAAGTGCTAATTTATCTTTCAGTTTTTGTGGCATTTCTTTTCCCTCAAGAACTTGTCCTGTACCTTCACAAGTTGTAAAATACTTTTTTGAATAAGGAAAAAGCGGAATCCAAAATATATGTGCATACTTAACAACTGCAGTTGCATAGATATCTGACGATTCGCAATTTGGACTTTTTACTCCTTGTAATTTTCTTGTTCCTAGATCTTTAGAGCTAGTTCCATATACTATCATTCTTTATATGTTTATTAGTTATTTCAGTTACAATAATACAGAAATTTAGAAATAAACAACCGAATTATAGACTATCTTCCTCTTTTTTCTGTCCCATGGACATTAAATATGCTTTTAAGAATTCATCGATGTTACCATTCATGACAGCATCTACGTTTCCTGTTTCATGAGCTGTACGAACATCTTTGACTAATTTATATGGATGCATTACATAGTTTCTAATTTGCGATCCCCATTCTATCTTCATTTTTCCAGCTTCAATATCATCACGCGCTTCCAATTGTTTTTTCAATTCAATTTCATACAATTGTGACTTTAACATTTGCATGGCACGCGTTCTGTTATCTTGTTGTGAACGTGTCTCTGAGCAAGAAATCTGAATTCCTGAAGGTTTATGTTTTAGTTGTACTTTGGTTTCAACCTTATTTACATTTTGTCCACCAGCACCGCTAGAACGAGAAGTAATAATTTCAATATCAGCAGGATTAATGTCAATTTCAATAGTATCATCAATCAATGGATACACATATACAGATGCAAAAGATGTATGACGTTTTGCATTGCTGTCAAATGGAGAAATGCGTACCAAACGATGGACACCATTTTCACCTTTTAACCAACCAAAAGCAAAATCACCATCAAACTCTAAGGTTACTGTTTTAATTCCGGCAACATCACCTTCTTGATAATTCAGTTCTTTTATTTTATATCCTTGTCGTTCCGCAAACATTAAATACATACGCATGAGCATATTTGCCCAATCGCAGCTTTCCGTTCCGCCAGCACCAGCCGTAATTTGTAATACAGCGCTCATACTATCACCTTCATCTGACAGCATATTTCGGAATTCTAAGTCTTCAATTCTAGTTTTTGTAGTTTCATATTGTGTTTCTACTTCTTCAGCAGTAGTATCACCTTCTTTGTAAAATTCATACAATACTTCCAAGTCTCCAATTAAATCAGCAACTGCATTATAATCGCTAACCCATTTTTTTTCTCCTCGAAGCTTTTTCATAAGGATTTCTGCTTCTTTAGGATTGTCCCAAAAGTTAGGAGCATAGGTTTTCTCCTCTTCGTTTGCAATTTCTATAAGCTTGGCATCTATGTCAAAGATACCTCCTTAACGCACCAAGGCGATTGATAAGATCTTTAATATGATCTGATGTTATCATGTTTGTTCTTTTTATACTTACAAAAATAAGATGTTTTATGTATATTCATAGCGTAAAACAGAAAAACCGAGAGAATCAAAAATGCGTTTGATTTTTTAGAGTTGAATTTGAAAAAACAATATTCCAATGAAGAAATGTACATTGTTGATTATCATTTTCTTATGTGCTTCATTTAGCTTTTCGCAAGAAAAAAAGAAAACGAAAAATTATCCAAAAGAATATTATAAAGGTTTTTTTGATTTCTCATATGAAGAAAAAAGAGATAAAATTTTCCTTGATGTTAAAAACCTAAATGAAGATTTTTTATATGTATATTCATTGGCAAGTGGTGTAGGTTCTAATGATATTGGTTTAGATAGAGGTCAAATAGGTGATGGTGTTGTTGTTCAGTTCCAGAAAATGGGCAATAAACTCATGTTAGTACAACCCAATTTGCGTTACAGAGCAAATACGACAAATGACTTAGAACGAAAAAGTGTAGAACAAGCTTTTGCAAAATCGGTTTTATTTGGTTTTCCTATTGTTTCATCAAAAAATGGAGTGCATACAATTGATTTGACCCCTTTTTTAATGCAAGATGCACATGGAGTCATAGGAAGTTTGGCAAATAACAAACAAGGTGTATACAAATTAGATATTACTAAAAGCGCACTGTCATTGCCAAGAACAAAAGCTTTTCCTAAAAATGTAGAGTTTGAAGCTTTACTAACCTTTAAAGGAAAGGCAAAAGGAAATTATATACAAAGCGTTACACCAAATGCTTCTCTAGTAAGTGTTACACAACACCATTCATTCGTAGCATTACCAGACGATAATTATAAACCAAGAGTTTTTGATCCACGAAGTGGTGCTATCTATGTTTCTTATTACGATTATGCAACACCAATTCAAGAACCTATGCAGAAGCGTTTTATTACAAGACATCGTTTGGAGAAGAAAAATCCTAATGCTGCAGTTAGTGAAGCTAAAGAACCAATCATTTATTATTTAGATCCAGGAACACCTGAACCTGTACGTTCAGCTTTGTTAGACGGTGCACGTTGGTGGAATCAAGCATATGAATCAATTGGTTTTAAAGATGCTTTTCAAGTAAAAATGTTACCAAAAGATGCTGATCCAATGGATGTTCGTTATAATGTAATTCAATGGGTACATCGTTCTACACGTGGTTGGAGTTACGGTGCAAGTGTAGTTGATCCGAGAACAGGAGAAATTATAAAAGGACATGTAAGTTTGGGAAGCTTACGAATTCGGCAAGATTTTTTAATAGCGCAAGCATTGCTAAACAAGCCATTTGCTACTAATGATGATAATTATCAACCTATGCTATCTATGGCGTTGGCACGAATTCGTCAATTATCAGCTCATGAGGTTGGACATACGATTGGATTTGCACATAATTTTGCAGCAAGTACAAACGATAGAAGTTCCGTGATGGATTATCCACATCCGACGGTAAAAATAACCGATGGAAAAATAGATTTATCTAATGCGTATGCAACTGGAATTGGTTCTTGGGATAAAGTAACGGTGGCATATTCGTATTCAGAGTATAATTCAGCGAAAGCGGAAAAAGAAGGGTTAAAAACTATATTAAATAAGGCATATAAAAATGGACATCGTTTTATTTCTGATGCTGATGCGCGACCAGCGGGTGGCGCACATGCCAATGCACATTTGTGGGATAATGGAAAAAGTGCTTCTGAGGAGTTAGAAAATGTATTAAATGTTCGTGAACTTGCGATCAAAAATTTCTCAAAAGATAATATTCGTAGTAATGAATCTTATACCATTTTAGAAGATGTTTTTGTACCGTTGTATTTCTTTCATAGATATCAAACAGAAGCAACTTCCAAACTTATTGGTGGATTGGATTATAATTATGCAACTAAAGATGATGGACAGTTAATTACAGAAGTTGTGTCATCAAAAATACAAAGAGAAGCGTTAAAATCGATTCTAAAAACATTAGATGCAAGAACATTAAAAATTCCTGAGGATAAATTAGCGTTATTTCCACCAAGAGCTTATTCGTACTGGCGATCAAGAGAATCGTTTAAAGGAAATACTGGTGTTGGTTTTGACGCTATTGCACCAGCTTCTACGGCAAGTGACATGACTTTGTCATTTTTATTTCATCCAGACCGTGCAGCGCGTTTAATTCAACAAAAAAGTTTAGATAAAAGGCGATTAGGATTTATAGAAATGATTAATGAAGTATTGAAAAACACATTGTATAAAACTTATAAAGATGTCCATGAATATGAAATTGGACATGCTATTAATATAAATGTGTTGAAACATTTAATGAACTTAACGAATCACCCAAATGCGTCGCCTTCAGTAAAAGCGCAAAGTCAATACGTATTAAACGAGATTTCTCAAAAAGTAAGATCGAAGAAGTACAAAGAAACTGAAAAACCGTATCAATCGTACTATTTAGATATGATAGATCAATTCAAAAAATATCCAGAAAAGTTTAAAGCCAAGGCTTCACCTAAAATTCCAGATGGATCTCCAATAGGAACAGATGCGTGTAGATTTTAAAAGAAAAGAGACAAAAATAAATCAACGAATTGGCAGATAACCAAACACCCAAAACCTATTCAAGAAAAATGCGAATTAATTTAATAAGCGATACGGTAACCAAACCGACTCCACAAATGCTCAAAGCAATGTTTGAAGCTAAAGTAGGAGATGATGTTTTTAAGAAAGATGAATCTATTAATCATTTGGAGCAAAAAGTAGCTGAAATGTTTGGCAAGGAAGCTGCGTTGTTTTTCCCAAGTGGAACAATGGCAAATCAGACAGCTATTAAAATACATACAAACCCAGGTGATCAAGTAATTTGTGATAAAGACGCACACATTTATAATTATGAAGGTGGCGGCGTTAGTTTTAATAGTGGCGCATCGTGTAAATTGATTGATGGACACCGCGGAATGTTTACAGCTGCACAAGCAAAAGCAGTAATAAATCCACCAGATTTTTATCACAGTCCATTAACTTCTTTAATAGCATTAGAGAATACGGCAAATAGAGGAGGAGGCGCTTGTTGGGATTTTAATGAGATTGAAAAAATTCATGCTGTTGCCCGCGAACATGATTTAGGTTTTCATTTAGATGGCGCTCGCTTGTGGAATGCATTAGTAGAAAAGGGAGAGACACCTGAACAGTATGGGAAACTCTTTGATACTATTTCTGTTTGTTTGTCAAAAGGATTGGGTTGTCCTGTAGGATCTGTGTTAGTTGCAGATGCAGAAACGATTCATAAAGCCTTACGAATTCGTAAAATTTTGGGTGGTGGAATGCGTCAAGCAGGATATTTAGCTGCAGCCGGAACATATGCTTTAGATAATCATGTGGATCGTTTGGCGGAAGATCATGCAAAAGCAAAAGAAATAGGAAAAACTTTAGAAGGTTTAGCTATTATCAAAAGTGTTGAACCTATTGATACTAATATCATTATTTTTTATCTACAAGATGATATTGATGAACAAAATTTCTTAAATAAATTAGAAAAATTAGGAATTGATTTAATTGGAATGGGAAGTGGGAAGCTGCGTATAGTTACACATTTAGATTATACCACTGAGATGCATCAAGAATTTTTAAAAATAATTCAAAACGTATTATAAAGCATAAAAAAAGCAACTCAATTGAGTTGCTTTTTTTATATGTTCTGTGTGTTGTCTACTCTGTTAAGTCTTTTACTTCAGCACTTCCAGCATTCTTTTTAACTGATTCAATTCCATTTTCCATTCCTGCTTCACTAGCATACATTTGACTGCTACCTATAATTTGACCGTTTCCTGCTTTTAAATTAAAATGAAATTTTCCATTTTTAGCAGTTTTACGTTCAAATTTCCCATCGTCGGTAGAGTTCTTTTTGCAAGATTCTACACCATTTTTAGCACCACTTTTATCAGCATATCCTTGACTTGACATGATAATTTGTCCATTTTTTGCTTTTAGATTGAAGTAAAACTTACTGTTGTTTTCACTTTGAAATATTTCAAACATAGTTATTAGAGATTTAGTTATATGTAGTAAATATATCAAAAAATTATTGGAAAAGAAATGCTATTTGAAGCAATTCAAAATGGATACACAGGAATTTTCCTGAAAAAATGCACTTAATCGATAATTAGAGGTATTTAAACTAAATATTATGTGTGCATAACATTGTAATAACAGATTCGTTTTACAAATCAATAAATTTGTATCTTGTAAGAAATAATAACAACAATTAATAATTAATCATTAAAAACATGAGAAAAAAACTATTATTTGGCTTAGCTTTAGCCTTTGGTTCTTTTGCTTTTGGTCAAGACTTACCAACAAATCCCGAGCCTGGAAAATGTTATGTTCGCTGTGTTACTCCTGATGTGTACGAAAATCAAGAAGTACAAGTTATGGTATCACCAGCTTACAAGAAATTAAAAGCTGTTCCTGCAAAGTACAGATCAGATAAAGAAACAGTTATTTCTAAAGTATCAGGTCAGAAACTTGCAGTAGTTCCTGCAGAGTACGGAACAGAATCTTTTGAAGTAGTTACTAAAGAAGCTTCTCAACGCTTAGTAAAAGTCCCATCTCAATCAAGCAGAGATACTGAAACAGTAGTGGTAAAGGAAGCTAGTTACAGATTAAACATTGTTCCAGCGGTTTACGAAACTAGAACATTTGATGTAGTAACAAGACCTGCATACCAAAAAGTGGAAATTATTCCAGCAGTGTATGAAACAAGAGATGTAGTTATTACAACTAAAGAAGCATCACAACGTTTAGAAGTTGTTCCTGCAGAATGGGGAACTGAGACGGTAACGTACAAGAAAAGAGAGTATGGATCTACTGTATCTGTTGTCCCAGCATCATTTACAAGTGATTTTGAAACTGTTGAGGTAAAGCCAGCTGCTGCACAATGGCAAATGAGTGAAATTCCTCCAGCTGACTGTAATTCTTCTAATCCTGATGATTGTAGATATTGGTGTTACAAAGCTATTCCAGCACAGAATGTAACGATTCCTGTAAAACGTTTAGCTGCTGACGCATCGTCTACGGCAACTCCTGATTGTGACCCAAGTAACAATGGTGGAAAACCATGTGGTGAAGCAACATATACAAGAACAATTATGGTAACGCCACCTACTACAAGAGTAATTTCTATTCCTGCTGAAACAAAAACTGTTAAGAAAACAGTAATGGTAACACCTCCAACTACAAGAGTTATTGATGTGCCAGAAGTTAGAAAAACAATGAAGAGAAGAGTAATGGTAACACCTCCAACTACGGAACGTGTTGAAATTCCTGCGGTTACTGAAACTGTTAAGAAAACGATCATTACTAATGAGTCTACTCGTGTAGAAGACATTCCTTCTGTAAGCAAAACTTACAAGAAAACAGTAATGACAACGCCTCCAACAACAAGAACAATTGATGTTGCTCAAAAACAAACTACATTAAAAACTACAAAGTTAGTTGAAGATGCTAGTGTTGTAACAACTGAAGTTCCTGCTGTATTTAAAACAGTTACTAAAGAAGTGTTAACTAAGAAAGGTGGATTAACTACTTGGAAAGAAGTTGATTGTAAACTATTAACTTACAACAACCTTAACATTAACTGGAACTTAGGTAGTGCAACGTTAACTGCAGCTGCTAAGCGTGAAATTGATCAGAAATTATTACCTGTATTACAGAGTGGAGTTTCTGTAGAGATCGCTTCTCACACAGATTCAAGAGGAACAGCTTCTAGTAACGAGGCTTTATCTCAAAGAAGAGCACAAGCAGTAACAAACTACTTAATCTCTAAAGGAATCAATGCTAGTAAAATTGTTTCTAACGGATACGGTGAAAGAAGATTATTAAACAGATGTAAAGATGGTGTTTCTTGTACAGAAAGAGAGCACTTGGCAAACAGAAGAACACAATTTAGAGTTTTAGATCAAAAGAACTAAGCTTTTAAATTAAGATAAATTCATAGAAAAGGGAAGCCAATTGGCTTCCCTTTTTTTATGTTAAACGAAGTTTATTTTTTTAACAAAATAATGTTTCGCAAGGTACGTTTAAAGATTCACATCCTTTCGCTAGCGTGTTGTTTGGACAATCTTTAACATCTGCAGTAATTGGTAATGGACCATCTGATACAATTGATGTCGTAAATGGATCAGCTCCAGCTGTTGTTTTAGTGTCTGAAGAACATGCATCTCCACCAAAAATTGCAGATTGGATATTTGAAATTGATTCTTTGTTCAATGCTAAATTTTTGATACTTCTTTTTTTCATAATAAATAATTTTACTGTTAATGATTTCTTTGTCGACAGATTAAACTTAAGATCATTTATAACAACAGTTTTGTGTTACTTTCTGAAAAGGAGATTTCAATTTCTGAAATAAAAAAAGATGATTAAAAAACACTTTCAATCATCTTACGATACTTTTATTAACTAAAAATAATTAAACGAACTACTTAACATGTAACATATAAAGTAGGGCAGTTTTGTTTTGTTGGAGGTTCACAGCCTATAGATGCAGACACATATCAGTTTCTAAAGACGCAGGACACAGAGCATGTCTTGCATTAATAGAAGCACAAGTTACTGCAATGAATTCCACCAAGTCGGTCTTCTACCAACAAGTGTACTTGATTTAAGACTAGGAATTACGTGTTTGTGAAGTTGTAATTTTTGAGGAAATTTTGTTTTTTCATAATTAAAATTTTGAAATAATTTAGTTATTTGTCTAAATGTACAGGCTCAATCCTTCAAAATAGTTATAAAGTTTTCGAGGACACTATTTTTATTTCCCAAACAAAAAAAGAGCTACTTTTTACAGTAACTCTTTCTTTGAAAATGATATGTTTTTATACTTACGAAAACATGTCCATACCAGGGATATTTGGCATACCATCTTTGGCTACTGCAGAAACTTCAGTTTCATGAACTTCTCCAGCACGTGTAATTGCTTTATTTAATGTTAAAATTAAATAGTCTTCCAATTGCTCTTTATCTTCTAATAATTCGTCAGCAATTGTAATAGATTTAATAGCTCTATTTGCAGTAACTGTCACATTTAGAAGGTTATCCGAGCTTTTCTCGTCAATCAAAACTGAATGTAATCGTTGTTTCGTTTCTTCTACTTTCTTTTGGGTTTCTTTAAGTTTCCCCATCATTCCCATTAAATCTCCAAACATTTATAAATAATTAAAAGGTTAATTTTTACAAAATTATTAAATTGTAGACTTTTAACATACCTTTCTGATGAAAAAAAATACAATTATACTGTTATTCAGTATAATACTCATAAATTCCTGCAAACAGAATATACAAGAAATGAAAAATAGCTTATCAGTACCTACAGTTGCCAAGAAACCTACAAAACTTGAAAAACATGGAGACGTAAGAATTGACGATTATTATTGGTTAAATGATAGAGAAAATCCTGAGGTAATTTCATACCTAGAAGCTGAAAATGTTTATAATGATGAAATGACAGCACATACCAAGGATTTTCAGAAAAATTTATTTGAAGAATTAAAGGGAAGAATCAAAGAAGATGATGCTTCAGTTCCTTACAAATTAAACGGATATTGGTATGTACGCAAATATGAAGAAGGCAAAGATTATCCAATTCATACACGAAGAAAAGAAACATTAGACGCGCCAGAAGAAATTTTATTTGATGTAAATGAAATGGCAGAAGGACATTCTTATTACAAGTTAACAGGAATCAATATTAGTCCAGATAACAAACTTGCAGCTTTTGGAGTGGATACAGTGAGTAGACGACAATATACCATTCATATCAAAAACCTTGAAACTGGAGAAATTTATAAAGAACGTATAGAAAACACTACAGGAAGTTCTACTTGGGCAGCAGATAATAAAACATTATTTTATGCAAACAAAGACGAACAAACGCTTCGTTCTGAAAAAATATTCAAGCACAAAATTGGAGAGAATGTTGCGAATGATGAAGTTATATTTCATGAAAAAGATGAAACCTATATAACATTTGTATACAAATCAAAATCTAGAAAATATCTTGTTATTGGTTCTTACAGTACATTATCTTCTGAATACAGAGTATTAGAAGCTGACAATCCTGATGGAGAGTTTAGAATATTTCAAGAGCGTGTTCGTGGTTTAGAATATAGTATAGCGCATTATAAAGATCATTTTTACATATTAAGTAATAAAGACCAAGCTACAAACTTTAAACTCTCAAAAACGCTTGAAAACAAAACAGGAATGGACAATTGGGAAGATATCATAAAACATCGTCCAGAAGTTTTGATAGAAGATGTAGATATCTTTAAAGATTTTCTTGTAGTAAGCGAGCGTGATAATGGTTTAAACAAAATTCGAATCATTCGCTGGGACGGAAAAGATGATTATTACTTACCATTTGATAATGAAACATACACAGCAAATCCAAATATAAATGTAGATTTTGATACCGAAATCTTACGATATTCATACAATTCAATGACGACACCAGCTTCTGTCATTGATTTTAATATGGTTACAAAAGCCAAAGAAGTCAAAAAAGAACAAGAAGTATTAGGAGGAAAATTTGATAAAGATAACTATACTTCTGAACGTTTATGGGCTACTGCTGCAGATGGAATAAAAGTGCCAATGTCAGTAATCTACCGAAAAGGAATCAAAAAAGATGGTAGTAATCCAGTATTACAATATGCGTATGGTTCATATGGTTCCACAATAGATCCTTATTTTTCTTCAGCAAGATTAAGTCTACTCGATAGAGGATTTATTTTTGTAATTGCACATGTTCGTGGCGGAGAATACTTAGGTAGAAATTGGTATGATGATGGAAAATTAATGGCTAAGAAAAATACATTTACAGATTTTATTGATTGTTCAAAATATCTAATCGAACAAAAATATACATCTCCGGAACATTTATATGCTTCTGGCGGAAGCGCAGGAGGATTACTAATGGGCGCTATTGTAAACATGAATCCGGAATTATACAATGGAGTCATTGCATCAGTTCCGTTTGTTGATGTAGTAACCACGATGTTAGATGATAGCATTCCGCTTACTACTGGAGAGTATGATGAATGGGGAAATCCTAACGAAAAAGAATCTTACGATTACATGAAATCATATTCACCTTATGATAATGTTGCAGCAGCTGCATATCCGAATATGTTAGTAACTACTGGTTTACACGATTCGCAAGTGCAATATTGGGAACCTGCAAAGTGGGTTGCAAAGCTTAGAGAATTAAAAACTGATGATAATATTTTGCTCTTGCATACAAACATGGATGCAGGTCATGGAGGCGCATCTGGACGCTTTGAAGCACTCAAAGAAGTGGCCGAAGAATACGCATTTTTGCTAGACTTAGAAAATATAAAAGAGTAATTAAAAAATTTAACTTAAATTTGCAAGGTTTTGTGTTTTTTCAAAACTTACATAAATAAAACCCTGTCAACATAATAGTCTTTATGGAACAACAAATTAATGCTTTTGATAATGTCCTCGAACTTATTGGGAATACACCTTTGATAAAGTTGAATCACATCACAAAAAACATCAAAGGAAATTTCTATGCAAAAGTAGAGGCATTCAATCCGGGACATTCAACCAAAGATAGAATTGCTTTATATATAATTGAAGAAGCTGAAAGGCAAGGTATCATCAAACCAGGTGATACAATTATTGAAACAACTTCAGGTAATACAGGATTTAGTATTGCAATGGTAAGTATCATTAAAGGATACGAATGTATTTTAGCAGTAAGTTCTAAATCATCAAAAGATAAAATTGACATGTTGCGTTCTATGGGCGCTAAAGTCTATGTATGCCCAGCGCATGTAAGTGCAGACGATCCACGTTCGTACTATCAAGTTGCAAAACGTATGCATGAAGAAACAAAAGGTTCTGTATACATTAATCAATACTTTAATCAATTAAATATTGATGCGCATTACAAAACAACAGGTCCTGAAATTTGGAAACAAACAAACGGACAAATCACGCACTTTGTAGCATGTAGCGGAACAGGAGGAACCATCTCAGGAACAGCAAAATACTTAAAAGAGCAAAATCCAAATATTCGTGTTTTAGGAGTTGATGCTTATGGATCAGTATTGAAAAAATATCATGAAACACGCGAATTTGATTCAAATGAAATCTATCCATACAGAATAGAAGGATTAGGGAAAAACTTAATTCCAACTGCGACAGATTTTGATGTTATTGATAAATTTGTCAAAGTAAAAGATGAAGAAAGCGCACACAAAGCACGTGAAATTTCAAAAACAGAAGGACTTTTCGTAGGATATACAAGTGGAGCAGCAATGCAAGCCATAGAACATCTAGCAGAAGAAGGGGAATTTGATGAAAATAGTAATGTCATTGTAATCTTTCCAGATCATGGTTCAAGATACATGAGTAAAGTATATAGTGACGAATGGATGAGCTCACAAGGATTTTTTGACAGTAAAAATTTAGAAGAAGCACAAAAAATTGAATACATAAAATAAACATATTTCAAAATTATAACATATTAAAAAGCAGCATATTAGCAAATATGTTGCTTTTTGTTTTCATATACAGAAATATCTTCAAAATATATCATAAAATACTATCAACTCAACATAAAAGTATAATAATTATGATTGCCACGTAAAAATATTTATTTTTGCCGTTGAAGTTTTCGGAAAACTTCTTAAATTACTACAATAACCCGAATTGATTCATAAAGAAAAACTTAGATAGAATGAAGGATTTATTTGCTAAAATATACAGAGATAAAGGACCACTAGGAAAATGGGCTTCACAAGCAGAAGGATACTTTGTATTCCCAAAATTAGAAGGTGAAATCTCTAATCGAATGAAGTTCCAAGGAAAAGACGTGATCACTTGGAGTATCAATGATTATTTAGGATTAGCAAATCATCCAGAAGTTCGTAAAGTAGATGCGGAAGCTGCTGCTGCATATGGTTCTGCATATCCTATGGGAGCTCGTATGATGTCTGGACATACAGATTTACACGAGCAACTTCAAAATGAATTAGCAGAATTTGTTGGAAAAGAAGCAACATACTTATTAAACTTTGGATATCAAGGAATGGTGTCTACAGTAGATGCGTTAGTTTCAAAAGATGATATTATTGTGTATGATGTAGATTCACATGCATGTATTATTGATGGTGTACGCTTACACATGGGAAAACGTTTCACGTTTAAGCATAATGATATTGAAAGTTTAGAAAAAAACTTAGTAAGAGCTACGAAGATGGCTGAACAAACAGGTGGAGGAATCTTAGTGATCTCTGAAGGTGTATTTGGAATGCGTGGAGAACAAGGAAAATTAAAAGAAATAGTAGCTTTAAAGAAAAAATATAACTTCCGTTTGTTTGTAGACGATGCACACGGTTTTGGTACGCTTGGCGCGACAGGTGCCGGAGCAGGACAAGAACAAGGTGTTCAAGATGAAATAGACGTATACTTTGCAACTTTCGCAAAATCAATGGCAAGTACTGGAGCATTCATTGCAGCTGATAAAGAAATCATTGATTACTTAAAATACAACTTACGTTCACAAATGTTTGCAAAATCATTGCAAATGCAATTGGTTGTAGGTGCGTTAAAACGTTTAGATATGTTGCGCACAATGCCTGAGTTAAAACAAAACCTTTGGAAAATAGTTAATGCATTACAAAGTGGGTTAAAAGAAAGAGGTTTTGATATTGGAACTACTAAAAGTTGTGTAACTCCTGTATACTTAAAAGGAAGTATTCCGGAAGCAATGGCGTTAGTAAAAGATTTGCGTGAAAATCACGGAATCTTCTGTTCAATTGTGGTATATCCAGTAATTCCTAAAGGATTAATCTTATTAAGAATGATTCCTACAGCATCACATACATTACAAGATGTTGAAGAGACGTTAGTAGCATTCTCGGCTATTCGTAAGCGTTTAGAAGATGGAACATACAAACGAGTTTCCGCAAAATTAATGGAACTTATGGGAGAGTAGGTTCTCTTAGAAAAATATATAATTATAAAAATCTCAAAGCTATTCAGTTTTGGGATTTTTAGTTTTTTAAGGACTTTTTTCTTCTGAATTTTCGGTATCACCAATTTTAGGAACGATTTGAATAATAAAGCGTTGATTTTTTCGCTCATCATATTCATTACGACCAACGCCGCCCCAACCATTTCCTGATATTTGTAGATCTATTAATTCTTTATATTGTTTAGTTTCAAAATCAATTCCGATATTTTTCCAGTATTTCCATAAATTAAATGCTCTGCTGTAACTCAACGCGTAATCTGACTGTTCATTACCTATTTTTAAGTGCGAAGCATAGCCTGAAATAATTAATAAATACGAGACATCTTTTAAATCTTTACTTTGATTTTTTTTCTCGGATAATTGTCGAATGACTTTTTGTAACTCATAGCCAACATTTCGAATTTTGTTTCGAGTTTTATTAAAATTTTCCAGATCGTATCTATTAATGCCATTTCTACTAGTTTTAAAGTTTACATCAAAAGCGAGTGTAAATCGTTTGTATTTTTTTTCATATTTGAATAAGCTTGAATTACTCTTAAGCGGTTTTAAATTTTCTTCTACTAAATCAAAAACCTTGAGAACTTGTTTAAGGCTATCATTACTAATTTTTAGTTTTTCTTCGCTTTTAAGGGCTTTTTCTGTCATTTCTATATTCTTAGCTCTTTCACTTTGTAAACTCAGTAAATTATCTTCTAAAGTGCGTTCTTTCTTTTTTAAAATTACAAATGTTAGCACATACAAAACCAATACAATAAAAAACAGGCTAGTCATGAGGTCGGCGAAGCTTATCCAAAAAAGGTTTTTATTGGATTTTTTCATTTTTCTATAATATAGTTTTTGGAATTATATGAAAATATAAATAATGGAATAATAAACAAACTAATTAATATAACAATGAGTTTAATTTTTAATTCTTGAATAGCAAATAAATTGGAAAAGCTATCTATTAAACTTGTTTTAAATAAAAAGAAAATTAAAAAAAATAATGGTATAATGATGAATACTTTAAAACCATTATTTTTTTTAGCGGTTGTACAATAACTTACAATCATAATTGTTATATAATAGATACTTATAGTTATTAATAAAGAATTTGCTAGAAAATATAAACAAATCAAATATATACAAGAGGTTTTTGGTAGTACAGGTCTCAATAATATTTGTTTTCTTATAATCTTTGTTTTCTCTGGTGAGTTAAGTTCTAAAAAAATATTTTTATTACTCTTTCCGTTGTATGTAAAATGAATTTCATAGGTTTCATCTGAATCAATTTTTGTAGCTTGAAAAGGATAAATTTTTCTGTAATTATTTTTATTTTTTATTTTTAAATAATTGTATTCACCAACATAATTATTAGGTTTTATTCTGTTTCCATAATTTAGTATAACTGATTTTGAATATAAATTTTCAATCTTAATCTGACCTGCATAGTCATATTTATAGCTTTCATTGTTAAAAGAATGATACAAAATCAAAGGTTCAGTATCGTCAATTGTAGAGCTAAACATTCTATTAATTTGTTCATGATTGGGGATTTCAGAATTTAAATATTCTTCAAACTCATAAAAATATAAATCGTTAAATGTCTTTCTAAAGATATTTTTAGTTTTTTTTGCGATTCCAATTTTGTCTATATTTGGAGGATTAAATGAAACTAGATTTACTTGATTAACCAAATTATTAATTTTCCCTAAATGTTGAACCACTTCGTAAAAATAAGCTCCTGATTCTTCTTCATGTACAAAATCACTAAGAATGATAAGACTTTTATGATTGTAATTTTTGTATTTGTATCTGTTTAGGAAAATTTCATGGCTTAATACTTCGGCTAAATCGGAGAAATTAGTATCTCTCCCAGCAATAATAGTTTTTTGTTTGTTTATTATTCTTAATTCTTTAATAATATCTTTAAAAACAGTTAGCAAAGGAACTTCATTTATATCTAGATGTTTTATTGGTATCTCATAAAATGTTCCAGATTCTTTTTTACTTTTTTCCAAATCAAATCCAGTATATATAACAACTTGTACAATAGTTTTTTCAAAACTCGTTGCATCATCGCTTATTTTACTTAAAGCAGTTAAAAGAAATAGATCTTCAACCTTTAAGAATTTAGTGTCATTAAAACATTTTTTTTCTACTTTCATATACAGGATTTGTAATAATTTCTCTTTTAAATTTCTCCTGTATTGTGTTTTTTTTTCTTTTTTAATCAAAGACCCAGTTCTATCTAAAATAATTGTAACTTTCCTTGTCTTTTTATCTTTAAATTCTTTATTCAAGTTTAAAATGGTCTTAGGGTAGTTGTTATCAATATTGATTTCATACTGATCGTATGGAAAGTTTATTACATTAGATATGTTAAACCAATCATATTGTGGTTTAGAATTAGTATTATGTTTGTCATAGCTAGAGAAAACATCGGCATGTATACTAAATATTATGGCAATCAAAGCTATAAAAATTACTAAAAAACTTCCTAAAACTTTAGGTAGAATATCTTTTGTGGTAATCACTATTAAATTAAATTTTTGTTTCAAAAAGCTATAAATTAATAGTAATAATAAAGTTATAATCAATGATATGTACGAAATGTTATCTAATATTAAATCAATCATCTTTTCTAAACCACCATTTTTTAAATTGTGTAAAAATATTCTTATCAACTACTTTATTCTTATCACTTTTTTCGTTTTTAGTACCTTCTGTACCTTCTGTAGCTTTGTTATTGTTTATTTTTTTATTTTGTGAATAATTTTTTTTCAACTCCTCCAAAATAGCTTCCAAAACCTTCTCATTTCGTTCAAGTTTATTTGATAACTCAATTCTCAAATCTTCTGATTGTTTTTTGAAATTTTCAGTAAGTGATTCTATATTATTTTCATCTTTAGTATCATTAGTTTTTTTCAACTCCACCAAAATGGTTTCTAATACTTTTTCATTATTTTCAAGTTTAGTAGCGAATGTATTTTTTAGTTCATCCGATTTCTCTGTTAGATCATTTAGCAATGGTAAGTAAGATAGTTCACTACTATACTGTTCAAAAGACTTGGCTAACAAATCTTCTTCTTTTTTTATGACTGTTTTAATGGATTCGATACTTTCTTCCGTATATTTTCGTAATGCTACCAATGATTTGACTAACATATCATCATAATCTTTGACAGCATCGTCTAAAATTTCCCCACGTTGTTCTATGACTGTAAAATGGTTCTGTAAAAAATGCCCTAGTTCGTTACTTTTTTGAACTCCTTGATCTAGTTTTTCGGCGAGTGCTTCGAAATTATTCGTTTTTTGTAAGAGTGCATTGAATGCGAACGTAAGTTCTGTAGTTCCTTGTATAGAAGTGTTTAACGTTTTTACATTTGAATTTAGTTGCTGAAATTCAGTTGCACCTTCTTTGAGTTCTCTAAAAATGATTGCGTTCGCTTCCGCAAATTTATAAATGTCTACTTTTTCTAGTTTAGATAAGATTTCATCCTGCGCAATGACGGCATCATAATTTTTCAATAAGATTTTTCCAAGATTCTCAATGTTTGTTGAAAAATTAGTATTGAAATCAGTAATACTATTATGTATTGTGATGACATCAGCAGAAACTTTTTGGTCTTCTTGTGAAAGCAGTTTAATTTGAATAAAATTATAAAACTGATTTTTCGCTTTGTCAAACTTTATACGTGCTTTTTTATATACGTAATTTGAATTAAATACAGTAACTGCCAATCCAATTAAACTTGCGCACATGGCAATGGCAACACCTATTAAGAAACCTTGTATTTCGAAATCATTTTCACTATTAGAAACAAAAAATAAATTTGCCAAACCAAAAATAATTCCGAGAATAGTTCCCATTAATCCCAAATAGAGTGGAATACTCAAAGTTTGTTGAATGGCTTCGTCTTCGGTTTCTAAATGACGTTCGGTAATATCTTTTAGACTGTCAAAATCAGTAGCAACTTCATGATGTTTTCTTAAATAAGAATTAATATCATTTAGTATTTCTTTAAAAACTGGATTACTACTTGTTGTAGAATTTAGTTGACTGATATTAATGCTAGCTGAATCTTCATTTTTTAAAATAGAAAGTTGTTTTACCGAGAGGGAATTCTTCGCTGGAATCAGTTTGGAAAAACCGTTGATTTTTTTACGCACACGATAGGCTTCCACTAATTGGTAGAAAATAATACCTACAATTAAGACAGTTTCAAATATGGTGATATAGTTGATGCCACTACTATTCATATTTAATCTCAGCTTTTTTATCTAAAACCCAGTTGTCACCTCTTTTTATAAGAATACCTTTTTCTGATGTATAGATCTTTTTTGCGTTAGAATTTATACTGCCTTTAACTTTACATAATGGTTTGATAATCATTTCATATGAACTAGCAGCAACTCTTACAGCTCTCTCTGTATTCAAGAATTCAAACTTAGCTGTTTTACTATTTTCAAAAAGATATAGCTTATAAAAGCTTTTAGATGGATTTTCAGTTTCTACTACCACAGAAGCATCAAAACTTCCATCTTTATTGGGACTAGGAGCATAGAGAATATCTTGACTTACATTTATAGATGTATTAAAGCTGTCGGTTTTAGTTTCATTATCTCTAATAGTTTTCTTTGGACTATCTGAATCTTTTACTTCGTTATTGTAATCATGCTCTGTTTTTACTGATTTTTTAGTTTCTATTATATTTTTTAATTTTTCCTCAAGATCCAATAATTTTTTTTCTGTAATCATTGAAATTCGTTCTTCAAGTTTTAAATTAATCTCTTCTTCCGATAGTTGATTAGTAGTTAATTTACTCAAACTAGTTTTTTTATTTTTTATCTTTTTCCTCATTCTATAAAGTAGAAAAGATAAAATGAATGATGTTAAGAGAAAAATTAAGGTAGTGAAAAAAAATATTTGATTGCAGGATTCCATGTTTTGCTGCTTTTTACCTAGTTCTTTAATTGATTTTTCTAGGGTGTATAGCTTGTCATTTATTAGATTGATAATACTATCATTATTTTTAGTTGGTATAGAAGTTGTCTTAATTTCAAAATCTTTTAGAATATCATTTAAGAAACTATCTTTTTTTAGAGTATTTAGAATTTGATTTTTAACAGGCTTTCTTCGATTATTTGCATTAAAAAAAAGGGAAAATAGATTTTCAGTTTTTGGATTTAAATATTTATTAAATATCAACAGTATTATATCATCTCTAGATTGATCAATATGCTCAACATTTTTTTTAATATCATTTGTAATTTTTACAATCTTAGGAAGACCTCTTGGAAACCCTTTACCATCAGTATCAACTATTAAAGATTTTAAATTTGGAATAGGATTATTTTTGCAAATTTCTCCTTTATTGAAATTTGTAAAAATTTCTTTTTCATTTTCAGTAGCGTCAGTCTTTTCTGCATATAATGAAACATATTTATAAGTTATCATACATTCGCAGTAATCTATAGCTTTTTCAAACGCAACTTCCTTCTTGTCCTGAGCTATTAATAATTTGCTAAAAAAAATGAGAAGTATAACAACTATATATCTGAATTTTTTTGTTTTAATTTTCATCATATTGAGAAATTTTATATGCAAGTTTATTTATTGCTCCTACTAAAGGATAAAAGAAAAGCGATTCTTCAATATCAATTTTAGTGTTTCCTTGAAGTTCATCAATCTTACTTTGTATTCCTTCTTTTAGGTATCCCATAAGATCATCTTTTAGAATTTCTTTATAGTCATCTATATGTCTAGCATTTATTCCAAAGTTTTTAGAAAAATTAAAATCCTCATGAATTTCAAATAGAATATTTATAAAGTTGTTAACTTCTTTAACTACATTATCAAGTTTTGGATGATTTTCGATTTCTGAATATTTAAAAGATTCTCTTGGAACTAAAGTATTTTCATTATCTCCTAAAAGAACAGTCTTAATATCCTCTACATCTTCAATATCAACATCAATAAGCAAGCCTCCTTTACAAGTTATTTCTTTAGGGTTTTTGTCTTGTTCGATTACTATTTTGCTGATTTCATCATGTTTGTAAACTTTTTTAAAGATTAATTCAGTAAGTTTTTTTAATTTATTATGATCTACACTACCGTCAGCAAGGGACAACATTTTAGAACCTGTACCACTGAAAATTATGTTTTTTGGAATTATAAGGTCATTAGCCTTCATAAGCTTGGCAACATGATACATAATGGAAGCGAAGAAAGTAAGAAAAACTATTTTCAATTCATCGTCTTTAACCAATTTTTGGTTATACGAAATAGGTATATTATTTTCTAAAATGGATTTATTGTTTTCTAGCGAAAATAAGTAGGTACTTATATCTTCAGATTTTTCTTTGTGACTAATTTGTTCAAGTACTGCACATAGGTCGTTTAATTCATTTGTTTCAAGTAGATTGTAAAAGAGTTCTTTGAACTTCAATACAAATCCATTAGTTTCAGGGGAATTACCATATGCATCACCAAATACGGTATTAGCGGCAAAACGCACAGAGGATAATAAAATAGGTTTCTTCCCTTGATAAATTACAATATCACTAGTGCCACCGCCTATATCAATACCAACTACAGGTTTATTAGCTGCAGATATCCCTCTTTTTTTCATGTAAAAATAATATGGAGCAATAGATTCTGATAGACCAGTCGGTATATTATCTTCTGAAATATATTTTTTGAATAATTCATTCCATAATTTCCCTAAATCATCTCGTCTTGTGGATGACATGCTAGATGGATAAAACCAAGTTAATTTTGTTTTACTAAGCTTACCGTTATTGCGCAAAATCTTTGTTCTAATTAGAAATAATAAGTTTTCAAAATATCGTTCTATCCTAATTAAATTCTCATCATCATTGGACCATTTGAGATTTGTCGAAATTTCAGAATTATCTTTTGATACATACTTTTCATAGTCAAAAGGAATATTGAAATCTGCTAATGAGTAAGTTGATTTTTGGATATTAAGTTTTTTACTTTCATTTAGAACAGTTCTTGTTGGAAAATTAAATTCGGATTCACTATTAATTAAACTTGGAAATAATTCATGTCTAATAAATTCAGACATATTATTAGCTTCAAAAAATCTACTATCACCTAATATTTCAGAAGAAAACATTGTAGCATATTGAACATCTTTTATGTTAATATCTAAAGGTTTTATATTTTTTTCACTATTTATTTTATATTCAATATGTGTATTAGTTGTTCCAAAATCTATAGCAAATGAGAACGAATCTGTACCTTGACTGACTTGAATTAATAATGGAATTATTATTCCATAAGAATTTTCATTTCCTACTTCTATATAGTCAAACTTATTTTCTAATACGTAAAAATCAGTCTGTATATAGATGTCAGATTTTTCACTTCTATTCTTTTTATCTTTGAGTTTAATTGGATTATTACCTTGATTATTATAGAAAGCCAAATTATAGTTTAAATCCTTTTTGTTGTGACTAATATCATTATCTAAGAACATAATCCTATAAAATGATTTTTCTTCATCATTTACTTTAATGAATGGATAGACAACTAAAGAGATAGAATTTTCAGTAACACTTCCTTTATTCTTAGTAATATCAGATTTTTTAGTCACAAACGTTCCATCGTCTTTTGCCGTAGGATTATCATAAGTTCGCCAAAAAGTAATATAATTAACAGACACATTTCCTCTTATAGGAATTCTTATATAAACTTCCACAGAGTTTGGATATACAACCATTTCAAACATTGGTTTTCCGTCGTGCATGGAACGTTGTAAATCGGAAGTATTAAAATAATTAAAGAATTCATTTTTTAATGGAAGTATAAAACTTTTTGTTTGGTCGCCACCTTCATAGCGAACATTTCCATCAAAGTATTTTTCTTTATTAATAGGGTAATTTAATCGAATCAAATTCGGTTGTAGAAAATCACTTACTGTTAAATACGGATACTTATCAATTTGTTCGGGTAAAGTTCGCTCATCCATTGATCGTTCGTCATGATACGGAACTTTCCAATTGCTATTCCACAACACATTGATATCTGTGTAAACAAGCGAATCAGAAAAGTTATTTTGTAAGACTAATGGTTTTAGTGCAGATTTGTTTGAATTGATGACAAATTCACTATTTTCTTCAATTAAAATTTTCCGATCTGCTATTTTTACTTTTTTAAGTGGATTTCCTAAAACTTCTAATTTTGAACCTTGTGCGCCTGTATCAAGTGCATCATACGTATTATTAAGTATTGTGATGAGTTCTCTTGCATCTGTAGCTTCATAATCGGTAATTTCTTTATACAAAGCATTATTCGTGTTGTCAAGTATTTTTAAATTATCTGCTAGATAACTTGAAAAATCTCGCATCGAAGTTGCTAATTCAGGATATGCAGAAAACAAAAGATATAAATATTTCTGAAATTCTAAATCTCGTTGATAGAGCGGCGTCAATTTTTTATCAAACAAAACAGTATTGCCATTATCAATACTGGCGAAACTTAAATCATTAGCAGAACTAAAGAATAGTGTAGTAGGCGATGTTCCACCAACAATTTTGTTATCGTAAATAACGAAATATAATTTCTTTAATTTGTCAAAATTATTAGATTGTGCATCTTGTTTTAGAAATAAATCAAGCGTTTCTCCATATAATCGATGTTTTGGATTATTAGATTCAAGTAGTTTGTTTAAATCAATTTCTTTATCCCAAGAAAGTATTTGCGCTCTGTCGCCTAGTTTATCAACATTGAAAAATAATTCGGCAACATCTAAACAGTCAGAAACTAATTTGTGATAAATGGTAGTTCCATTAAAATCTTTACTATCTACAACATATTTGAAAGCTGCACGTGCTAAATCAATTCGAGCAAACGGACTTGGAACAGAAGTAGGGTCATTTTTAGAATAATCACCATCGGGGTTTTTAATATCTTCAATAATTGATGGTCCATACGCTTCGCCTCTGTCTTCCCAATCTTGTAAATCTCTGTCTTTGAATAATCTGAATACTTTTGCCATGATTATAGTAATTTTTTATCAACTAATGTTTTTATTCCTTGTGAAAAGACACCCATAAATCGTTTTGGAGTGTTAGGTGCATTTCCTAATTTGTGTGAAGCTTTGTTTAAATGATCTACGAATAATTCATAATTGTTTTGTGCAAACGGATTTATGCCTTTGCGTTCAGGAATATTTCGTACTAATGTAAAAATGCTTTTAGTGTTTACTTTGAAATCAGTCACTTCGTTGTATTGATTGATTACTGGCTCAATTTCAAACGGAGTAAATGATACTTGATTTCGTTGTAATTGTGCCAACCAAATTCTGTATTCCAAATTGAAATTAGAAAGTGTTTTGTAAAATGATTGATGTGTAAAATTTGAGTCAATCTTGGCAGTAGCATCTTCGGTAAAAGGATACGATTTTGATATTGCCCAA
The DNA here is from genome assembly GCF_947496985.1 of uncultured Kordia sp. Lineage (GTDB taxonomy): Bacteria > Bacteroidota > Bacteroidia > Flavobacteriales > Flavobacteriaceae > Kordia. The sequence continues at coordinate 220,721 of NZ_CANMEZ010000006.1, read as the reverse complement.
TTGAGTTTTTCTTTTAAGAATAAATTGAAATAAAAATAGGATGTTAAATTTGATAGTAAAATTTCCCTAGTACTTTCATATAAAGTATTTAAGTTAATTTGTCCATCTGCCATAACTCCAAATTCTTTATAAACAGGGTATGTAGCTGTTTCTTTAATGGTTTCTAATTGTGTGTCATCAATACTAGCAAAGTCAATTACAGACAAGGCAGAAGCTACTTCAATAAAATGCGCATCATTTTTTTGTTTCGTTCCACCTTCGATATTTTCGTACGGATTATCAACAGTATCTCCAATATAATACAAAGCATTGATAGATTTGTTCCCTGTAATGTTTCTGGAATAATAATGCAAAGCCGCCTTTGTTTTTGTAATAAAACTATGGCTGTCTATTTCTGAACTTTCATCTTGTTTGACTTTAAAATATGGTTGAATACTAATAGCTCCGATTCTAGCATCTTTTAGATGTGCATAATGTTTCCCTCCAACAATTCCTTTACGAATATTTTTTAATAAAAGTGGAAATCCTGCGGCTCCTGTTCCACCAAAAATAGAACTGATGATAAAAATCCGATCTTCTTCTTGAAAACTATCTGCGAACGATTGAAAAACTTCTGATTTTGAAAACTGATTTAAAACAACACTTCCAATATTTGGGTGTCCTTTAAAGCCTACTTCCAATTCTGCGTCTAAATTCTTTTCTGAAAAAAGTAACTTAGTCAAGTTCTTATTATTCTGATCCAGAGAATTAAAATCTATAAAATCTTTAAACCTATAATTTTGTACGCCATCTAACTCAAAGCGAAAACCATCTACTACTTTCACACTACTACCTTTTTCAACAACAACATCAGTGAGCGTTGAAATTTTATTCTTAAAGAACAAATTTGGTTCATATTCTTCAGTTTGTTTTTGAATATTTTGATAATCGCGTAATAATTTTATTGTTTTATTTAAATCTCCACTTGCACTATCAGGATCTATAAGAATTGGTACAATATCATAATTTGTAGTAACTCCCGTAGCGAGTAGCATTGTTAATGATTTAATCACTCTAGCTCCAGTTCCTCCAATTCCAAATACGTAAAGTTTTGCCATAGTTTTTTATGTTTTTAGTTGAATGTATTGTTTAAAATTTCCCAAAAAATAATTTTGGAGTTCCTTTTGCGTTCGATTTCCACCATTTAAAGCAGTATGTCCATATAATGAAATAGATAGTTACTATGATAGCGTTCTTAAATCCAAATGTGATATACTTTGAAGTTTCATACTCAATTCCTAGGCCATCAAATGTGTTCAAAGGAAGGAGTAGACCAATTAAAAATGCAATTAAGAAATTCACTAAAAGAATTATCAACCAGTGTTGCCAGCGAGAAAATTTTGGTCTGTTGATAATAAAATAAAATATAAGTACCAAAGCTAAACTTACGAATACGCCAAGTAAGCCAATAATCGGATACAATTGTTCTTGATAGAGGTCTTGAGAAAATGTGCCAGCATATCCTAGAATCTCAAATATTTCTGAGAAAATATTATTTAAATCCATTTTTTTATTTTTTTATATTAATGTCTATATTGAAATATGATGTATTGTTTGAGCTGTTTTTTTCATTATAAGCGTCAGTCACTCCATTAATCAAATATGATAACCCAAAAGTTTTATTGAGTTCTCTTTTTATATTTCTATCATCAACACTACTACTTTCTGCTACCCAAGACGGGATTTTATTTAAGAGCTCTAATTGAAGATTACGAATGGAATATTTATTTGTGGTTGATACGGTAATGATGTGCGTAGCTGTTGTCTTTTCAACGGTTAAGAAATCTCTACGAGTAATTTTATCACGATTGACAGTTTCTATTGATTTTATAAAGAAGCCTTCATTAATTTTATAGTTTTCTTTATTTTCTAAATAATTCCTGTCAACAGGAACTTTGCTAAGATCAATAGCTATTGAAAATTGAAGTACACCTTTTTCATACTTGACACCATCAATACTTTTTATATTTCTTGATGTCCGGTCACCTTGTTTAAAATCACCTAGCTTATTAGTCTCCTTCAAGACAGTGAAAAATGGTTGTTTTTTAGAATTAATATTTGCAATGAAATAACTGTTTTCATAACCGATAAAGTCTTTAAAGTTAATTTTTTCTACGAAAGAATCGACACGTTTATTATCTCCTAAAATCCATATATAATAAGGTCGTTTTTGACCATCAAGTATAACATAGTTTTTCTCTGATCCTTTGTATGTGTAAGGAAAATATTTCCCATTAAAATCTGAGTTAATTTTATATATTGCTGTAACTATATTTAAGTCTTTCTTTTCTCTAAATTTCTCTAGATAAGCTGCCATAGTTCCATTCTGTTGATAGCCTAATGCACCTTTAGCATCTTTTGAATATCCTAATGAATAAATACAGTCAGAAACAAAAATAGAAATCGAATTTTCGTTAGTATTGTCCAAAATCTTTTTTAAAATATCATTAAGTACGCTTGTTTTTCGATCACTATATGATCCACCTAATTTATAATAAGGAGAAGTATTAATTGGTTCTAATGATTCAGCAAATTCAATTAAATCTTGAGTTTCTGGAATTGGATGTATTTCTGAATTGATAAAATTGATATGAATCTTATTCTCTGAAGCGTAATTTTTTGATAGGACTAATAATTTTCCAAGGTTTACTTCAAAGTCAGTAATTCCTCTTACATAGCCATTCATGCTACCAGAGTTTTCTATATAGAAATTTATTTTAGTATCAATAGCTTTTTCATCTTCTTTAATCTTATTTGGATTATATATTTCAATGTTTTGACTGTTACTTCTTTTATTGACTCTTTCAACAATAAGATCCTGTAAGGTTTCAATATTGATTTCATTTTTATCATCAATTAATTCAGGGAAATTCTCCTCGTTTTCTTTTATATGATTAGTGAAATCGTCCCATTCTTGTTTATCTACTTTGTCATCATTTCTTATAGCGATATTTATCTTTTTTTGTAATTCTTGCTCAGGGCTCGAACCGCACGAAAAGAAAAAAGAAGCAAGCACTAATGAAAATATAAAAAGTATACAATGAGATGTATAGAGAGAAGTATTTTTAGTCATAGGTGTCTATAGTTTAAAAATTTACTAAGATGTTTTATTAATAGGAATAAGGCTTTGTAAGCATGTGTCAAGTATACTTTTTATTTAAAGAAATATCTTACGGAAAACCGTATTTCAAATAAATTTTTCATGATTAGTAAAAAATAAAAGAATCTATTTCTTCGAAAATTTGATGTCGTATTTTTTTAAATAATTGATAATAAGCATTTTAGTATGTTATTTTTAATTTAACTAAGATTAAATCTAAATAAGCTTTGTCAATTCAAAAACCCATAATATATTTGCCAAAAAAATAACAACATCTATAAAAACAGTCATAATGAAAAAAGTAATAGTTGGATTATTAGCAATTTCAAATATTGTATTTGTATCATGCTCAAGTGATGATGATGCACCAGCTCCAGTAGACCCGCAAGTTGTAGCACCAGCTACTTATGCATTTAGTAGAGATGGAAATTCTACAGTAAGTTACAGTGGACAAACTACTAGAATTGAAATGGGAGAAGAGCTAATTTCAGCATTAAAAGATAATACGAGAACCGAAGCAATGCTTGACGGAATGTTTGCACATGCAGAAGGTAACAATGACTTTAATGATACAGATTTAAATGCTTCTGGAAAAAGTATTCGCAGTAAAACAGCTGCTTCTTCAGATTACTTCTCAGCAAACACAACAGATGCGAACGCAATAAAAGCGGACTTTGATTCATGGATTGAAAACCAAGTAAACAATGTGTTTCCAAACTGGGGAACAACTGCAACTGCAGGAAATGCAGGAAACTTACAAGAAGCTGGTGGAGGTTCTACACGTTACATTAACGGTAAAGGATTAGAGTATAATCAAGCAGTAAACAAAGCATTAATTGGTGCATTAATGGCGGATCAAATGTTAAATAATTACTTAAGTACTTCAGTTTTAGATGCAGGAGATAACAGAGTTAATAATGATGCAGGAACAGTTGAAGAAGGTAAAACTTATACAACAATGGAGCACAAATGGGATGAAGCTTTTGGATACCTTTACGGAACAGACAATGCAACTGCACCAATCTTAAATGAAGATAGTTTCTTAAACAAATATTTAGCAAGAGTTGAAGGTGATACAGATTTTGCAGGAATTGCATCTGATGTATATGAAGCATTTAAACTAGGAAGAGCTGCAATTGTTGCAAAAAATTACACAGTTCGTGATGAACAAGCAGAAATTATTAGAGAGAAAATATCAACAGTAATTGGTGTAAGAGCAGTATACTATCTACAACAAGGAAAAAATAATTTAGGAACTGATTATGCAAGTGCATTTCACGATTTATCTGAAGGATTCGGATTTATCTATAGCCTACAGTTTACACGTAAACCAGGAACAAATGTACCTTACTTTACAAAAGCACAAGTTGATGGATTCATTTCTCAATTAATGACTGGAAACGGATTCTGGGATGTAACTCCTGCAACTTTAGATGAAATTTCTGATACAATCTCGGCAGAATTCAACTTTACAACAACTCAAGCTGGAAGCTAGAAAATATTATTTAGAATTAGTATAAAAAAGTAGTCAAACTGTTAGGATAACATTGGCTACTTTTTTACTTTTGCAACGTTTATTTAGAATAAATAGAAATAAGATGATAAAGAAAATCTTTCCAGTAGTACTATTAGCAATTTTTATTGCAGCCTGTAGTTCAAGTGATGACAATGTAGTATCTGATACACCAGGTACAACTCCATTTAATAGAGGCGCATTACTTAGTAATTTTGCAGACAATTTAATTATTCCTGCATATGAAGAATTAAATAATAATTTAGCTGCGTTGGTAACTTCAAAAGATGATTTCGTTGCAATTTCAAATCAGGCTAACTTAGATAGATTACGTGCTAGTTGGTTAACAGCTTACAAAACATGGCAACATGTAGAAGCTTTCAATATTGGAAAAGCAGAAGAAATTCTATATCACTTCCAAATGAATATCTATCCAACAAATACAATAGATATTCATAACAATATTACAAATAGCAATTACGATTTAACAGCTGTTAATAATAATGACGCAGTTGGTTTTCCTGCGGTAGATTATATGATATACGGAATTGGAGCTTCAGATACTGAAATTCTAGAGAAATATACAACAGATGCTGAATCTGCTAAAAATCAAACATATCTTTCAGATTTAATCAATCAAATGAAAACCTTAACACAGGACGTGTTAAACGATTGGAATACTTCATACAGAGCTACCTTTATTGCAAGTACTACAAATACAGCATCAAGTGCTGCTAACAAAATCGTAAATGATTATATCTTCTATTACGAAAAAGGATTAAGAGCAAATAAATTTGGAATTCCAGCAGGAAACTTTTCAGCAACTCCACTACCTGAAAAAGTAGAAGGATTTTACAACCAAGAAGTCTCTAAAGAATTAGCCTTAGAAGCATTAACTGCTGTTCAAAATATATTCAACGGAACACATTTTGGAGCAAGTACTTCAGGAATTGGTTTCAAAGGATATCTTGACAATTTAGATAGAACTGACTTAGCAACTATGATTAACGGACAGTTTGGAACTGCTCGTGAAAAAATACAAGCATTAAACGCTAACTTTTATACTCAAATCAATACGGATAATACAAAAATGACACAAGCGTATGACGCACTTCAAGCAGCAGTTGTATTACTAAAAGTTGATATGCTTCAAACATTCAATATTAGTGTTGATTACGTAGATGCAGATGGTGATTAATACAAACTAAAACAAAATATAAAAGGTTGTCTGTAATTCAAAGGCAACCTTTTTTTGTGTAAAATGATGAATCGTTTTCAAACATATCTTACCCAAAAAACCAATGCTTCACCCTTGGCGGTATTTCGTATTGGTTTTGGTTTAATGATGTGTTACAGTATCATTCGTTTTTGGTTAAAAGGTTGGATAGAATCTATTTATCTCGAACCTGCATTTCACTTTTCTTATTATGGTTTTGAATGGATAAAACCCTTAGGTAGTTTTACATATATCATATTCATTATCTGTGGATTATCTGCATTTTTTGTAGCGTTAGGATTTAAATATCGATTGGCAATCATCACGTTTTTTCTTAGTTTTACATATATCGAACTTATGGAGAAAACAACCTATTTAAATCATTACTATTTCATAAGTATTCTTAGTTTTTTGCTCATCTTTCTTCCCGCAAATGCTACATTTTCAATAGATAATATCTTTCGAAAAAGAAGTTTTGAGGAAATTCCAAATTGGTGTATAGATGCGATAAAATTATTATTAGGAATTGTCTACTTCTATGCGGGTCTAGCCAAAATAAATTCAGATTGGTTATTCAAAGCTATGCCACTTAAAATTTGGTTGCCTTCCAAGTACGATTTGCCAATTATTGGAGAAACATTGATGCAACAAGATTGGTTTCACTATGCAATGAGTTGGTCAGGAATGTTATACGATTTATTCATTCCATTCTTATTACTTTACAAACGTACACGTTGGTTTGCATTTGCGTTGGTAGTTTTCTTTCACATATTCACGCGTGTATTATTTCCAATAGGAATGTTCCCGTATGTTATGATTGTTGGATCATTAATTTTCTTTGAAGCTGATTTCCACAAAAAAATCATTGCATTCATCAAAAAAGTAATACAAAAAGTAATTCAAATCAAATCAAAAACTATAGAAATCATACCTGAATACAAGCTAAAATTCAAATCAGTAATTATTCCTGTAGTCATGCTGTTTTTTATGATTCAAATCATATTTCCTTTCAGATTTCTGTTGTATAATGGCAATCTATTTTGGACAGAACAAGGCTATCGTTTTTCATGGCGCGTAATGTTGATGGAAAAAATGGGAAGTACAACATTTAAAATTGTAGATGGAGAAACTAATAACTTTTTCTATGTAAATAACAGTGACTTTCTCACGCCTTTACAGGAAAAACAAATGAGTTTTCAACCTGATTTTATTTTAGAATATGCACACTATTTAGGGGACCATTTTACGAATCAAGGTCATAAAAATGTGCAAGTATTTGTTGAAAGTTATGTGGCACTCAACGGACATTTGAGTCAACTATTTATAGATAAAACGGTAGATTTGTACCAAGAAGAAGAATCATTCAAACCTAAAACGTGGATTTTACCCTTTAACGATGATAAACATTAAGAATTTTAGCGTACTTATTGCATTTTGTTTGTGTAGCATTTCCCTAATTGCACAGCAAAAAATTTCTGGAACTGTAACTGCATCAGCAACCAATTCACCAATTGCAAATGTTGATATTTATGACAAAGCTTCTGGAAAAGTTGCAACAACAAATGCGCAAGGTTATTACGAATTTGAGACAGAAAAAGAAAACATCATTTTAGTGTTTTTCTCGTTTGAATATGAAGTAACCGAGAAAAAAGTAGTTGTAAATAAAGATGTGGTTTTGAATATTGGTTTAAAAGAACTCGGAGAACAATTATCAGAAGTACAGTTAAATGTACGTAAGAATAAAGTTTTTACACTAAAACGCTTAAAAGACGTAGAAGAAACAGCTATCTATGCTGGAAAAAAGACAGAAGTTGTATTAGTAGATCAATCGATGGCAAACTTAGCTTCCAATAATGCACGTCAAATATACAGTCAGGTTGTTGGTTTAAATATTTATCAAAATGACGATGCAGGTTTGCAACTTAATATTGGTGGACGTGGTTTAGATCCAAACCGAACAGCAAATTTTAATACACGTCAAAATGGTTATGACATTAGCGCTGATGTGTTAGGATATCCAGAAAGTTACTATTCGCCACCTGCAGAAGGTACCAAAGAAATTCAAATCATTCGTGGAGCAGCTTCGTTACAATATGGAACACAATTTGGTGGTTTGGTGAACTTCGTAATGAAAGAACCAAATAAAACAAAACCATTCGAGTTTATTACGCGAAACACGATAGGAAGCAATAATTTATATACAAACTTTACAAGTGTAAGCGGAACAACTGGAAAGTTTAGTTACTATTCGTTTTTCAACTATAAAAAAGGAGATGGATTCCGTCCAAATTCTGAGTTTGAATCTAAAAATGCTTATGTGCATCTTGGGTATCAATTCAATGAAAATACAAAAATAGAAGGAGAGCTTACCTACTTACGATATTTAGCCAAACAAGCTGGTGGATTAACAGATGAAATGTTTGCAGAAAATCCTTTTCAAAGTAATAGAGCACGAAATTGGTTTCAAATTGATTGGTTATTGTATAATGTAAAGTTTGCGCATAAATTCTCTGAAAAGACAAATTTCACTTTCAATGCGTTTGGTTTACAAGCATCTAGAAATGCTCTAGGTTTCCGTACAAATAGAGTGAATCAGATTGATCCAGTTGAAGAACGTGATTTAATTAAAGGTGATTTTAAAAACTTTGGCTTTGAAGCACGTTTGTTGAGTGAATATGAAGTATTTGGAAAAAAGGCGACATACTTAGTTGGTTCAAAATTTTACAAAGCAGACAATACAAGTCAGCAAGGTCCTGGTTCTACAGGAAACGATCCAAACTTTGATTTTCAATTAGACGATTTTCCAAACTATCAAAATCAATCAGCATATGATTATCCAAACTTAAACATTGCTGTTTTTGGAGAAAATATATTTTATATAAATGATAAACTGTCTATTACACCAGGTTTCCGATTTGAACATATCAAAACCGAAAGTGACGGATTTTTCAAGCGAATCAACACCGATGCCGCTGGAAATGTAATTTTAAACGAAACAGTTGACAATAGCGAAGTGCGTGAACGTTCATTTGTATTGTTCGGATTAGGAGCAAGTTATAAGCCTTCGGATGCATTAGAAATCTATGGAAATATATCACAAAACTATCGTTCGGTAACATTTACTGATATCAGTATAATCAATCCTGCTTTTGCGATTAGTCCTGATATTGATGATGAAAAAGGAATGACAATTGATTTCGGATTACGAGGAAATTACAAGAATATTGTTTCGTATGATATTGGTGCTTTTGGATTGTTTTACAATGATAGAATTGGTTTTGTACAACAAGGTTTTCCTGATGGAAGTGTAAAAACTGTCCGTGCAAATATTGGAGATGCTGTAATGTATGGAGTAGAATCATTATTAGATTTTAATTTGAATGAAATTTTCATCAAAAACAACGATTATAGTTTCAATTACTTCATAAATGCTTCAATTATGAACTCAGAATATACCAAAACAGAGGAAAATGGAGTAGAAGGAAACAAGGTGGAATTTGTACCAAACGTAAACCTAAAAACAGGAATTCGATTTGGCTATAAAAACTTCTTGTCAAACATTCAATATACGTATTTAGCAAAGCAATTTACGGATGCATCTAATGCAGTAGAAAGTAACTTAAGTGGTGTGATTGGTGAAATTCCTGCCTATGATATTTTAGATGTTTCATTGTCATATACGTACAAAAACTTTAAGCTTGAAGCTGGAATCAATAATCTATTAGATAACGAATATTTTACACGACGTGCTACAGGTTATCCAGGTCCAGGAATCATTCCATCAAACAATCGTAATTTTTATACGACGTTGCAGGTGAAGTTTTAATGAAACTCAGTTTTGAGAAGTACACAGTACACACTCAAAAATGTTAGTTGAATTAAATCCCGTTGTAGAACGGATCACATTGTCATTCCTGCGTGTCACATTGAACGCAGTCGAAGTAAAGGCAGGAATCTATTTAGAATACTAGTGGATTCCGCAATACATACGGAATGACAAATTAAGCATTCAGTTTTAATGAAATTGGCTTTGTCACTTCGAGTGATTTTCGAAATAGAATGAAGAAAATTGTATAGAGAAACGTTTGTTACTACTAAATAGATCTTGATACAAAATTCAAGGAATTTTACTCAATCTGACGAGTAAATAACATAATTCAAAAATCTACAATCTTAATTCAGAATTAAAAAAAGCAGTTCCAAACTGATAGAGAAGAAACTGCTTTGCTTTTAAAAAATGGTAGGTTGGTTTTGGGTTTTAGCTATAAAACTCAGAAGATGGTTGTGGTTTGTCACTTCCCCAAACAGAAACAGAAGCTACCGCTTCGTTTACTTCTCCGTTTACAGTTGTACTCTTAAAGCGTAAAATTGTATTTCCTTTATCGTTATCAATAGCAGCTGTACATAATTCTGCAACAACTTCAACATCTCCAGAAATTTGTGTAGGATCAATAACTAACTGAGAAAAAGCTGTAGCTTCTACGTTATTATATTTGTAATTTGCCATTAAACCAAATTTGTTTGCATTATTTCCATCATTATTCCAAACATATGGGTTTTGTCCATCTGGTGTTGTACTCCAATTTTGCCCCGTTTTTGGGTCAACCATATTTCCAGCTTCTAATGCTGTTACGTTAGCTGTGTATGCTGTAGCTCCTTCTGCTTTGAATGTAATTGTGATTGTTTGTGCGCTCATGATATAAAATTTTAAAATTAAAAACGATTCCTACTCTTTTATGGTTTTTCGGATTGCACCAGAAAAAAATTACTTGCAATTAAGCATGGTAGATTAGTTAATTAATTTCATGTCAAAGAACTCACTTTTCACTGTTGAATTTCTATGTGAATTTTACGGTTTTGATAAGTTGCGTAAAATTACTTGATGTTGTGTGTTTATACATCTGTGCCGTTGTTGAAAAGTTCATAAACTAAAAAACGGTTTCCTAGATGTAGAAAACCGTCATCAATTACTGAATAGGGTACACCTTCACCAAATTTATAAACGGCTACGTGCTTTTAATACTATTATAATGTTTTCCCATCTTACAAGTTCAGGAACCGACAATTAAATTTTATGAAGCTAAATAACAATAATTTAGGTTACTATAAAACTTCTAAATATGACCTTTTATAAAGGGTCACTAAAACTATTGGGGTTAATTTATAAGTAATTGTTTGATCTTTAATTGACTATGATGTTACTTTATGAGTAATTACAATTGCTATTTTTAAATAAGATAAAATATTGAATTTAAAAAAAGGGTAACAAATACAAGGTTTGTGAACTACAAAGTATATTAATCATAAAATTTTCTAATTATGAAAAAAAGAAATTTAAAAAATTTGTCATTAAACAAAAGGTCAATTTCTAATTTTAATGCTGAACAATTACATGCAAATTTAATGGGAGGAATCTCTGGAAGTAGATGTGATTGTTCTAATGATTGTCCGTCTGGTCCACCAGATGAGCCTTATGAGCCATATACAAGTAGAAGTTTTACGAACGGTTTTCCAACTGAATGTGAATCATCTAATTAGATAGAATGAGCGAACTTCGGTTCGTTCTTTTTATAAGGCATATAAGATGAAAGCTTATAAAAGATAAAAACGACTTCCTGATATCGGAAGTCGTTTTGTTGAAGTATAAATTTAGTGTATTGGTTATTTTCGAATAAGTTTTAAAGTTTTCAATAAATTATTATTGTCATATACTTTTACAAAGTAAATTCCAGAAGCTAAGCTTTCAATATTTATAGCAAAAGAAGAATTTCCTAGTTTATGAATATCTAGTTGATATTTTTTTGTAGACATATCATATATTTCTACCTTAATATTATCATAGACATGTTGTTTATCTATGTATAAATTAGCATAGGTGTCAGCAGGATTCGGATAGAGGTAAATTTCCTCTGGTGTTGCGTTTTCTTTTTTCGGTTTAACAAATAATACATTTTGATTGTTAGTTGTACGTTCAGCAACCATTGGATCAAGTTTATTTGCTTTGTAAGTACTACTATTACAAAAAGTATTTATTTGTGCATTGTTGGCATGTATCATTGGATTGGAAAGATTGAATGGTGAATCAATCCACAATGATATTTCAGGCGAAATAATAGATTCTGGAGCAGTTTCAATCTGATTTCCTGCAATAATATTTACCGTATATCCTCCAGTTGTACTTAAATTTCCACTGATATCAATATTATTCCAAGCACGACAATTGTATTCTGTACCCGAAAGCGAACAATCTTTTACATCACTTCCATCAAAAACAATATTTTCGAAACCTAAATTTTCATTGAATAATTTTACATCATATTGGTTGTGAAGATTTTCATCAATTAGATTGTATATATATGGTTCATGACTGTACTGAATCTGATCACCTTTAATATCAAATGTTAAGATTTGTGTACTTGTATTGTTTTTTCCGTATTCATTTTTAGTGTCATACTCAATATCCACCATTAATACCAGTTCGATATCATAAAATTCGAAACGAAATCCTTGTGACACTTCATTAGGAAAGTTAGGACCTTCATAAAATGGACAACCAATACAGCCGAATTCAAAGAATTCTTGTTTGAGACCAAGACCGACTGTAAAATTTTTCAATGCATCAAGTGGTACAAAGGATGTCTGAAAGTTTCCATCTTTATCTCCATACTCACCTCCATATCCAGTCCAGTTATTTTGAACACTATTTGTAAATGGTGTGCCGCTTGGGTTAATCCAAGGATCATAGATATCTACCTCATATGTTTTAGAATCTACATTGGTTGTATATTTAGGATCTAAAAACACATTGTAATATACTTGTCCATTTAGGGCGACATCTGTTTTTGCTTTGAATCGAAATGCAGCTTTAATTTCATGGTTCTTAACATCTAAAGCTTTGTTTAACGCATACACTAAATCATTGCTAATTTTAAGTTGATATTCCCTAGTCCACGCTTTATAATACACAGTATTTGCATATTGAGTCATCCAATAATCATTTTCAAAAACGGTTTCCGGTACGTAACGATTAGCAATAGTGATTTTTGGAGTGTTTAGTAAGGCAAAAGTTCCTAACACTTCATTATACACTGGATATTCATACATGGTTTGTAGAATAGGGTCTGTTAAGTTACTTGTACCAGGAGTTATGACTTGTGTTGCAGCGGTTCCATAAGTTCCTGGCGTATAAAATGTAGGTCCGCCTTTTACTTGTGAATCAGAGATTGTTCCTTCGAAATGCATTTCGGTAAAGGTGACACTTGGTACCTTATTTTTATCTGGCTCTGTTGGTAAGGGGACTTTTTCATAATTCTGCTCAATGTATGTTTTAACATCAGAACCTAATACTTTTTTTGCTATTTTTAGGATGTTATCGGTTTTCAGTTTATCTGCTTTTTTGATAAAAGGGCCATATGTTTTTTTCAGATTTTTAAACCAGTCTTCACCCTGTATAGGGCCAGTACTTATGGCAGAAGGATTTGTCCCAAGCGTAAATACAGCAGTTAAAGTATATTTTAATCCTTCTAATACATTTAAATTATGATCTACAACTTTGTTTTGTTTGTTAGCATTTGTTAGATCTTCTTTATATTTTTCATAGCGACGAATATAATCATCTACTAGGTTTTGTAACCCTTTATAGATTAAAATCCCACCTTTTTCAGCATCGTTTCCAGAAGCATCAAATCCGGAAAGAAATGTCATAGGATCAATTTGTAAATTATTATCAATTAAATTGTCATCTACAGATAAGCTTCTACCATGCAACATAATGTTTTCCTGTGTAATTTGATTAAAACTGAGTTGAATTTTTGAAGGATAAAAACAGGTACATGGATCGTATGCAATTTGGAAATCGGTTGAAAACCATTGGCGTTGAGTACTGGTAGCTTTGGCTATTGATTTCATGGTAGTTACTTTAGAATTTTGATCTAAGGCTAAATCTTTTCCATTGTACAAACGTGCTAATCCTGTAGAACCGGAATTGTCATTGTTGAGTACAAAACTCATGACAACTTCTACCGCATCAGGTCCGTCACCAACCAATTGATCTAAACCAAAATTAGCAAATACACGAACAATTCCCGAATATCGATTGTAAATTATAATATATGGTAATGCCTGAAATGTTTCGTTATTATCTAAAGTGTCTACATAGTTAGGATAGCGTCCAATATTAATTAATAATAATTCCCAACCATTTTTTGGTGTAGGTCTTGGAGATGCATTGATGTAATTATAATAGGGGATTGATAAGGACCAAATGTTATCCATTTCCTCTAAAGGAGTCCCTGACCAAAACATATTTGCTAAGTCATAATCTTCTAAGCTACCGCCAGCAGTTAATGGAAACCATTCTGTTCCGTTTAGATAGCGTTCATCACCATTCGGATTGAGTAAATCTTTTGGAAGTGCATTATTTGTCGGGTTTGTCGGATCTGTACTTACATCATTATCACATTGTGCGTGTGCAGTAGCAATTCCAAGAAACAATATAACACACCCAAGATATATTTTTTTAAATATTCTCATAGTTATGGATGTTTATTTTTGTTCTTCAATTTTCTTTAAGCGTGCTTCCAACTGTAGTATATATAAAGTTAATTCTTCAACTTTTTCAACAAGGATACGATTCATTTCTCCTAAATCAGCTCCATTGGTTTCTACAATTTTTGCAGAAGGAACATTAGGTAGGTGTTTGTTGAGATTTATGTAATTGCGTAACTCATCAAAAGATAATAATTGGTAATCGTCTTCAAATACATAATCAGGGAAAGGGTTTAAAGTAGTTACATATTTTCTTGCATATACTTCTCCTGTTGGTTTTACAGTAAAGTTTACATCATTTCCATTGGTACTTACTACCTGAATCGCGTTTTGAGAATCTTTATCTACATGTACACTTATACCATATTTATCGGCTAAATTACTTCGTGTACGAATATATAACCCGTTATCTTGAGTCGTAGTAATGTTAGTTGATGCAAAATTAGTACTTGTAGATGGTGTGTAATAGCTTTGTGATCCCATCCAAATGCGTTTATTCTCTCCGTTAAATACCAAGCCGACAGCGCCTGAAGCAATGAATAAACTTTTACGTTCTAGATTTGAGATATAAAAATTTAATTTCGACATTCTAAAGACAGCTCCATCATTAGATGTAGCTCCTGTATCGGTATTTGTAATTCCAATTCTTGCTGTTTTTCCAACATTTAAACCATTTTGGGTACTTCTTTCTGTGGATCTTAATTGTACAGGAGAATTTGGTGCTTGTTGATGACGAATAATGTAGTCTGTAATTCCGTGTACTTGGAAATTGAAATTCACATTATTTTGATTGACTCCTGTTCCAATTCCTACATTTCCATTGTTTGGATAAGGAAAAGTATTATCGGCCTGACCAAAAGAAAAACCGCATGAGATGATTGCTAATAGTGTAAATAATTTTTTTTTCATGATTATGTAATATTTGTGATTAGTAGCACAAATTAACTGTATGAAATAGTTTAAAAAAAGCTTCATTATTGACGATTCATGATTCATCAATAGTTATTATTATGCGGTATTACAGTAGGCAGTGAACTAAAACAAAAAAAGCGAACTATTACAGTTCGCTTTTTCCCTTTGAGTTATTTTTTAAGTAAGCTAAGCTACTTTTTTCTGTGTCGATTGTATGATGGTTGCAATTATAATTACGAGTACACAACCAAATAAATTTAACCATAAATACGGCATTAAATCAATCCACCAAACAACTACAACAGCAATTTGAGTTATTAATGCGGCAACAAATACAGCATTCCCTTTTATCTTTTTAAAGAAGAATGCTAATAAGAAAATTCCTAGTACATTTCCATAGAAAATAGAACCAATAATATTAACCAATTGGATTAAGTTTTCAGCCAAACTAGCAAAACATGCAATGATAATGGCTAAAATTCCCCATCCTAATGTGAACATTTTTGTAGCGTTTACATAATGAGCATCGTCTTTTTCTTCTTTTACATTTCGTTTGTATAAATCCATAGAAGTAATGGTTGCCAATGCATTAATTTCAGAAGCAGTTGACGACATTGCTGCCGAAAGAATTACCGCTAACAATAGTCCGATTAAACCATTTGGAAGGTGTTTTAAGATAAACGAAATAAACATATAATCTCGATCATTGGTTTCGCTATCTTTTGCTGCATCTTTATATAGCTGTGTTAACTCAGCACTTTTTTCCTCATAGTTTGGATTATTTGGATTTCCTTTCATCTTAGATATTTCCTGTGAAAGTTGATCAAACTGTTCAGCATATTCAGGATCAATGGCACGTTTGATTAAGTACTTAGCTTCTGCTCGGTATGTTTTTTCAATACTATCTAATCGTAATAAATTTTGCTTATCAGCTTCATTATAGGATTGCGCCAATTGTAAACTCACAGCTTTTTTCTCATTAAATAATATCTTTTGCTTTTTGTCTAAAGCATCATATTCTTCACTATATTCAGAAGCCTTTACTTTCTCTGTAGAAGATTCAATAAAGTTTAACGGTGCAGGATTAAATTGATAAAATACAAATACCATGATACCAACCAACAATATGAAAAATTGCATTGGTACTTTTAGTAATCCGTTAAACATCATTCCCCAACGCATTTCTTTCACAGATTTTCCAGAAAGATACCGTTGTACCTGACTTTGATCAGTACCAAAGTAGGAGAGAGCCAAAAAACTTCCTCCAATAAGGCCTGTCCAAATTGTGTATCTATTTTCTAAATCGAAAGAAAAATCTAAAACGTTCATTTTTCCACTTGCGCCAGCAATATCAAGCGCTTTGGTAAATCCGATATTTTCCGGAATTAAATTAAGCGTAATAAAAAATGCAGCAAACATTCCAGCAAATATGATAAACATCTGTTGCTTTTGTGTAACACTTACAGCTTTTGTTCCACCAGAAACCGTATAAATAATAACTAATACACCAATAATAATATTGAGAGTTACTAAGTTCCAACCTAATACAACTGATAAGATGATTGCTGGTGCAAAAATGGTAATTCCTGCAGCCAATCCACGTTGAATTAAGAATAGAATAGCTGTTAAACTTCTGGTTTTTAGATCAAAACGATTTTCTAGAAATTCATAAGCTGTATATACTTTGAGTTTATGATATAAAGGAATAAATACCATACAAATGATAACCATGGCAATTGGAACACCAAAGTAAAATTGAACAAATCCCATTCCGTCACTAAAGGCTTGCCCTGTAGTAGACAAGAATGTGATAGCACTAGCTTGTGTTGCCATTACTGACAAACCAATTGTCCACCATTTCGAACTGTTTCCTCCTTTAATATAGTCTTCTGCGCTTTTACTTCCGCGCGTTTTCCAGGTTCCATAACCAACAATTGCGGCTAATGTTCCTATTAATACAATCCAGTCTGTTAATTCCATTTGGTCAGTGGGTTAGGAGAAAATATTCATGAGTATATAAAACAATAAGATGTATGCTAAGTTGGCAACTAAGATGATGGTGTACATCTTTTTCCAGACAAATTTTTCAGTATTCATGAATTAGTTTTTTAATTGTGGTTGTTTGATTACTTGTGTTTTTCCAACAGAAATCATGTTGCTAAACAGTTTGTAAGCACCAGGAACTCCTGCAGGTAATTCACGAAAGAAACTCAATCCTGTATAGATATAGTTTCCTTTTCCATATTTGGCAACTAATAAACTTCCTGTTTTTGCAGTTTCATTTTTATCGTTCATAGAAAGGATTGGCGTAAACTCGCTTCCCCAACTATTAGGGAAGTATAATCCACGTTCTTGAACCCAACCATCAAAATCTTTTGCTTCAATTTTGTTAGGAAAGTTTACAATAGAATGATCTTTCGCAATAATTTCTACTGAAGCCGTTTCATCCGTAACACGATCTCTAGATAATGAGAGTTGGTACGGAGCAAGTTCTTCACGTGCTACTTTTAATCGGCGATTTGTGTTATATTGTACAATTACATTTCCACCATTTTTTACATAGTCTAAAATGTATTTTTGCTTAAACTTTAATTGATCAACTGTATTATAAGCTCTTATTCCAACAACAATAGCATCAAATTTTTCAAGTGTTGCGGCATCAATTGTAGCAGGATCAATTACAGTAACGTCGTATCCAATTTGTTGTAAACTTTCAGGAATAGCATCTCCAGCTCCTTGAATATACCCGATGTATTGACCGCTTTTTTGAATGTTTAAACGCACCACTTTTGTTTCTGAAGGTAATAAAACCGATTGTTTTGGAATATGATCGTATTCAATTTCATTTAATGAAAGTGTATATTTTTTATCACCAATAAACACTTCAGGAACTAATGTTCCTTCGCTTTGTGTTGCTGGTGGAACCACAGTAAACATCAAGGTTGCTTCATCTCCTTTTTGAGCAATGGTAACTTTTTGCTTTTTAGGATATACTTCCCAGCTATATGGATGTTTTATAGTTACATACCCATCTAAGTTATCTTTTCCAGCTTTGATGGTTACTGGAATTTCTTTTGCTTTATTGTCTGAAAATATAATTACAGGATCTTTGAATTTAGCCGTTACTTCAGGTAAAATTTCAAATGGTTGATACAATTCGCCTTTGTCTGGTTTTGAATATCTATAGATAACAGGTTTTGTAATTGTAATTGATTTTCCAGCAATTTCAAGATTAAATTTTAAAACAGCCGGTCTTGGTGTTTCTGGCAATCCACGTAAATGTTGGTTTTCCACTTTATACATACCTAGTGAACCTTTTTCGTATAACCAATATGGTGCAGAGTAATCGTCAGTTGTCAAGCTTACATCAAGTGTGAAGTTTTCTCTTTTATTTGGTAAAAGTGCAAGTGTTTTTGTAGTTGTTTTGTTATCAATAGTAGACATGATTGTTTTTAGTTTGATGTCTACAGTACTTCTATTTAATGCTTCTATATTTACTTGAACATTGGCTCTTGGTGTTGCACTTGAAGCTGCAGCAGAAGCTTCTATGTACAATCCGGCGCAAGCCTGAATAATAGCTTCAATTTCAACTAATTTGATTGCTTTCCAATGCTGATCTTCTAAATTTTGAATCATTTCGTACGCTTCCATTAATTTAGGTAAGTGCGCTGCAGGATTTACAAAATTGAAATTAGCTTCTATATTTGTTAAGATGTTTCCAATAGCTTTTCCTCCTTTAACACGATTCCAAGATGTATCAATTCCTGAAAAGATATTGCTTTTATCTGTTGGGAAATCACCTTTTAAAAACTCTACATATTCTTGTTGTGTTCCACGAGTTGTTACACGTCCAAAACCTTGACATAAGTGTTGACTACTTGCAATAGAAGCCAATTCGTTGTTTGATAATCCTTTTAATGGATAGTATACACCTATATCAAAATTCAACATTTTGCTTTTATCTGCTTCTTCAAACTTTTTACGACTTCCGTAAAACCACCATGAGGTATTGAAAAATAAACGTGTCGGTTGCCAAGCTTCGTAATCTGACAATTGAGAAGCATACGCATTTTTATTGCCTGCTAAATCAAAAGCTTCCATACTTAACATAGCAGATGCAGTATGATGTCCGTGTGTTCTTCCTGGTGTTCTATGATCGAAACGATTAATAATTACGTCTGGCTTAAATTTTCTAATAGCCCAAACCACATCGCTTAGTACTTCATCTTTATCCCAAATATCCATAGTTTCATCCGGATGTTTTGAATAACCAAAATCATTGGCACGTGTAAATAGTTGTTGTCCACCATCTACACCACGAGCGGCTAATAATTCTTGTGTACGAATGACACCTAATTGTTCACGAATTTCAGGACCTATTAAGTTTTGTCCACCATCACCACGTGTTAATGATAAATAAGCGGTACGTGCTTTTACATTGTTTGCTAAGTATGCAATAAGTCGTGTGTTTTCATCGTCAGGATGTGCTGCAATGTATAATGCAGAGCCTAAGAAGTTTAACTTTTGTACTTTTTCATAGATTTGGTTGGAGGATAGTTTATCAGGTTTTTGTGCTGTACTTACAGATGTAAATATACATAGCACTAAAATAAACAACATGTGTTTTTTCATTAGGAAATATTTGGTTCAGTAATTTCAAAAATAGGAAAGTTCAACTACAGAAATATAGTTTTTAACGTTCTTTAACTTTCGTCGAAATTTTATACCAAAACCAACAAGAATTTTAATCGCTTTTTTCTTATACAATTTCCCTTACTAATTCTATTTCACTATGTTCAGAATAATGAATCAACATCTCCGTTGCTTCTAGTAATTCTGGGTGTATATGTTTATCAAACTTTTTACTAGGCACAAACATAATTCTATCTGAATATACAATTTGATGCGTGTATCCTTTTTCAAGATTATAATCAGATGTGTTTTCAAGATCAATTTCTATAATTTCTTTGATACGAATACGCTTAATAATCTTCTTTTTGTCTTGTAAATCTTGATAGAAAGAGAAAAATGGAGAATTTATATAGTTATAGGTAATGATTCCAATGAACACCAATAGAACAATAATAAAACCGATAGCTCCTTGACCAATTAATGTTCCAGACATACCTGCATTGCTAGCATTTCTACTAAAAAAATGTACAGGAATTGTACATGCAGCTATCACAAACAATATTGGCCAAATTCCACTAAAGAGAAAGCTTTTTAGGTTCTTTTTGTATTTCATTCTGATTAGTGTCAATTCGTCTTCTGTTAAATTTCGCATGAGTTTAGTTTTTATGTTACGACGAATAGGAGCATTTTTTTAAATTCATTACCCAATAATAACATAAGAAAAAGCGAACCGAAGTTCGCTTCTAAGATAAATTTTAACTTCCAATAGGCGTTGCAATTGAGGTTGCTACATAGCAACAACGAATGAAATTACCTTGTCTGTCAACTAATTTTCCATTAGCTCTACTTTGTGGAATACAAAAACTAGTAACTGGAACACATTTAAATAATGGAAGACCTCCCAAAAGTTTTGCTTGTTCTTTTTTGTTCAATGTTTGAACTCCTTTAGCATTTAAAATCTTTTTTAACATGATAAAAAATTATGGTTAATAATATTTATGTTCTTTAAAGTGTTTATTGTTACCTAGTTTTTGTTATCTTTTTAAGTGAGTATCAAAAAAAGCGAACCGAAGTTCGCTTTGTGTGTAAAAATAAATTGTATAGCTTAACAGCATCTCGTTCTAATACGACTTTCCGGAAACGGACAATCGAGCCAATAACAAGTTCCTACTTGTTCAGAATAACACAATCTATTATTAGAGTTTTGTCCGCCAATAGGAATTGAATCCTGCATTTTCGAAATAGACTTTTTATTGAGCTGTAAGCTTTTTAAATTTCTTTTTTTCATGGTTCTTATTTTACTGATTTGCATAATTTTTTTAGCAACCACCACCGTTTGGCATTGATTCCATACAATCTTCCCAAGCGCAAGAATTGTTAGAACCACAATTGGCTTGTGTTTGGCAGTTGTTTGTGTTGTTACCGCCATTTCCACCAGGGAAAGGACAATAGCAATCGCTCATAAAATCAGGATCTCTAGATGGGCAATCTTGCCAATAGCAAGAACCATTTTGAGATTGGTATCCACCTTTTGTGGATGTTTTTTCTAAGTTTGAAATAGATTTCTTGTTTAACTGTAAACTTTTAAATTCTCTTTTTTTCATATGTGTATATTTAATAAATTAATGATTAGTAGCATGCATAACATTGACCGTTATACCATTGAATTCCCCATCCAAAGCATTGTGATTGTGGCCATCCGATAGGAATTCCTCCTGTTCCTCCACAAAATCTACCTTTTCCACCATTCATAGCTTTTTGTGTGTCTTTGTCTAACTTTTTTACTCCGTTGAGATTTGAAATGTTTTTTAACATGATTATATTTTTTTGGTTAATGATGAAAAATTAAGAAAAAGGATTGAAAGGTTGTTACGGAAACACCGTATTTATAAGTAGATACAGTTATTACAATTTTCGGGTATTCTCAATAATTTGTGTAGCTTTGAGAAGAATCACATTTAACTTAATTATACGCATCCTATTTTTATGAATATTTTAAAGAATACTGCTTTTTTACTGCTTACACTTTTAATAGTAAGTTGTTCAACTACCAAAAAAGAAAAGAAAACTATACCAACGTATGCTAATGATACACATTCATATGCCAAACCTAATGAGGCTGTTGCTAAACACTTACAATTAGATATTAACGTAAATTTTGATAAAAAAAATATTTCAGGAACAGCAACATATACTATAGAAAACTATGTAGGTACTGAAATAGTATTTGATGCGAAGAATTTAAAAATCCAGAAAGCAACAGTTGATGGGAATGAAGTGAAGTATACGCTTGGCGCGAATGATGCCGTATTGGGACAAGCATTAACGATTCCTATTTCAGCAAGTTCGAAAGAAGTAGCCATTACTTACGAAACTACTGATAAAACAGAAGCATTACAGTTTTTAAATCCACAACAAACTGCTGATAAAGAACATCCATTTTTATTAACTCAAGGACAAGCTATTTTAACACGAACTTGGATTCCTATTCAAGATAGTCCGCAAATTCGCTTAACATATAATGCGAATGTACAGGTGCCAAAAGACTTACTTGCAATTATGAGTGCAGAAAATCCAAAAGCTAAAAATGAAAATGGTCAGTATAGTTTTAAAATGAAACAACCTATATCACCATATTTAATTGCTTTAGCAGTTGGTGATTTGGTGTACAAAGAAATCAGCCCGAGAACTGGTGTATATGCCGAAAAATCAATGATAGACAAAGTTCATTACGAATTTGCCGATATGGAAAAAATGGTAAATGCTGCTGAAAGTCTATATGGAGCATATGCTTGGGACCAATTTGATGTTGTAGTATTACCGCCAAGTTTTCCGTTTGGAGGAATGGAAAATCCACGTTTAACCTTTGCAACACCAACAGTTATTGCAGGTGATAGAAGCTTAACAAGTTTGGTAGCACACGAATTGGCACATTCATGGTCTGGAAATTTAGTAACGAATGCTACTTGGAATGATTTCTGGTTGAATGAAGGTTTTACAGTATACTTTGAAATGCGTATCATGGAAGCTTTATATGGAAAAGAATATGCAAACATGCTAGCTTCTATTGGTAGACAAGATTTAGCAGAAGAAATAGAAAACTTCAAAAATCAGCCAGAAGCAACACATTTAAAACTCGATTTGAAAGGGAAAAACCCTGATGACGGAATGAATAGCATTGCCTACGATAAAGGATATTTATTCTTAAGAACCTTAGAGGTAACAGTTGGACGTGCTAAAATGGACGTTTTCTTAAAAGAATATTTTAACAAGAATGCATTTTCTACAATGACTACAGAAAAATTCATTGATTATCTAAATACTGAATTATTACAAAAAAATAATATAGATTTTAATGTAGATAATTGGGTTTACAAAGCAGGAATTCCTAAGAATGCTGTCAAGATACAATCGGATAAATTTCAAAAAGTAGAAGAAGCAATTGAACAATGGGAAAAGGGAACAATTAAGGAAGAAGAATTGTGCAAGAAAAACTGGAACATTCAACAAAAAATTCACTTTATCAGAAATATTCCTGTAGGAATTTCATTAGAAAAATTCACAAAGTTGGATACTGCATGTAATTTTTCAAATGCGACAAATTCTTATATCGCTATGGTTTGGTTTGAACAAGCCATCAATCATGATTATCATGCAAATAATGTTGATACACATATAGATAATTTTTTAATGACAGTTGGTCGTCGCTGGTATGTGTCAACTTTATACAAAGCATTCAAACGTAATAACCGATTGGAAGATGCAAAGCGTATATATGAAAAAGCACGTCCAAACTATCATTCAGTCACTGTAAATACTATCGATGCTATGTTGGAAGTTTACTAAAACATTGAAAAATTTAATGAATGATTAAAAAAGGATCTCGTTCATCAACTGGATTAATTCAAAATTGAGTTTCACAAAAAAAGAAGAAAGGATAAAATAAGGGCATATTTTATCCTTTTCTAAATGAGATATCTAAGCCAAGCAGGTTAAGCGTGGAATATGACTTAAATATGTTTAGTAAATAATTTATCAGATTATTACACTTAAATATCGTGAAATTTTAGCATTTTCAGTTACGGTTTTACCATATAACCGCTATTTGATTGCTATTGACTAAAGGCTTATTTTGTAGGATTTATAAACCTAATTCTTTACGTAAAATGCTGTCTTTAGCACTATTTTTTGACCAATACGGCGTTTTTAACTGTTTGATCTTTGTTGCTTTAGTGGTTAATGTTTTTGCATTAGTTCCATAACCGCTTGTTGAAGTTTCTGTCCATCCTAAAATATCGTATGGAAAGCTATTGTTGAATGAAATTTCTAATTTTCTGTTCAATTTTGAGTAGTTTAACGTATACAAAGAAGCTTTACCAATTTTAGTTAATGTTGCGGTAGCTTCATATGTTTTTAAAGGAATATGTTTCATGCGTAAAACTTCAAATGCAGGAATGATTTGGTTTGTTCCCAGAGGCAATTTTGAAGGGTCAATTCTGAGTTTTGTCCATAATTCATCTTCTAAAATAGCTTTGTCAATTGAAAATTCTTGATCTGATTCACTTTCAAAATAAGAATACGATTGTACTTCAAATTTCGCTCTATTGTTGAGCTGCGTAAAAATATGTCCACACCATTCCTGCATGGACGAAGTTATTTTTATTGCGTGTTTATTATTGCTCACAGGAAAAAATGTACTTGTCATAACACTATATGGATAAATTCCAGTGTAGAATTTTTTAGTATTGTTCAATTTTAAAATGGGAACATTATTTGTGCGATGCTGATCAGCTTTTACTTGTTTTGTAGGATTGAAATCTTCTGTCACATAAATCAATACTGATTTTCCTTTATGAATTTCTCCATAACGGGATTGTTCTAACTCAAAAGAAGTCAATTCAGCAGTTCCGCTATACCAATACTTTTTAAACTCATCAGAAGTTTCTTGTGCAGTACTTTCTTCAGCGGTTGCTTGGATGGCAGTAGGCGTTTTTGTGTCGTTTTTAACATTGGAACAAGCAATAATAGTTCCCACAATGGTAAGTCCAACTAATATAAGATGTCTTGAGATCGCTTTCATGGTTTTTTTATAAAGATATTTAAAAACGATGATACTGCCATATGCTTTAACACAGTATAAAAGATTTGATGGATTTTATAGAGTATCAAAATGATTCCAACTGCTAAGTCTTTATGAGAATTTTCAGATAATTCACGGAATTGAAGTAGTAATTCACTGAATTCCAACAGGCTTTCATTGACATGTGTTGTTTTTGCTTGTTGTTTTGTTTAGGTAGTTAATAAGCATTCAAAACAACTAAAAAACGGGTGTCATCCGAAAAGCCTAAAAAAGAATAGAGTAGGAATTAATATTATAAATTATTTTAATCATGAAACAAATTATTACGATGGTGATATTCCTTTTTTGTATAGGGAATACTAACTATGTTTTTTCTCAGGTAACTGATGATAAAGCAATGGCAGCACACGAAAAAAGAGTTAAAACTTACATTGAAACAAATCTTGCGAAACCTATACCGCAAGCCGAATTAGAAAAGTTCATAAGTAACTTTAATCATGGAGAACATGAATTAGCTTTTGGAAAACTATCTAAAGCAGCACAAGATGTTCATATTCAATCGTATAAAAAAGGATATTTAAGGTATAAATACTTTGTAGAAAATCCAAAAGAACGAGAATTGTACAAAGCAGCACCTGCATCTTTATGTGAAAACGGTGATTTTGAATTAGGAAACTTTGATTTTTATGAAGGAGAATCTGCGTTTGGAAGTTCAGGAGGTTATAAAGTTGGTGAATGTGAAGCAATACCAGTAACTGGTTTTGGAAGTTACAATTGGGTTCCTGATACTATGAGTAATCCAAATGTAGATAACTTTATGATTGTAAGTCAAGGATATGACCCTATTGTGTTACAAAGTGGAGCGCAATTAAATATGGTACACTCAGGAATGTATGCAGCAAGAATTAACAGTCCAAAAAAATTAGTGAATCCAACTTCCCCTATTGGAGCTTGTAGACCAGATCATGGAATTAATAGATTAATAAAAACAGTTACGCTTAGTAAAGCAGGAACACAAACAATCTTATTTACCTATGCTTTGGTATCTGAATTTCCAGATCATCCTGGACAAAATCCATTTTTTATTGCACGTGCTTTGGATGCAAATCAAACTGAGTTTGACAGAATTTGTGTAATCTCAAATCCAAATAATAATCCATTTTTTAATAGAATTAAACCAACTCCTAACGGTTGTAGTAATTTACGTGATGTTTTATGGAAAGATTGGACTTGTGCTGAGTTAGAAGTTTCTGGAAATGTAGGTGATGTAATTACTTTAGAATTTATTATGACTGATTGTGGCGCAGGTGCTCATTATGGATATGCATATGTAGATGATATTTGTATAGAAAGCTGTATTGGAGGACCAGAAGGAAGTATTGATATTAATCCATTAGACCCTTGTCAAGAATTACCTTTTGATGTATGTGGTACATTTGAATTACCTGTGTTTGAAGGCGTGCAAGGAACCGTAAATAGTATTACCTTAGACATTCTTCAAAATGGTTCTGTAGTTAATACTTTAGTAAATCCGACAATAACAGGAAATACATACTGTTTTAATGTAACAGCAAATGATTTCGGTACTCAAACTGGCGGATATGATTTTAGAGCAAATGCGGAATTTAATATAGCTAACGGAATACAGCAAACTAGTGAAACACATACAACGCCAGGAAGTAATAACGATTTTATTTTTGACAATCCTGATTGTTGTAAAATAGAAGCCAATGCTACAAATATTGTGTGTGACGATCAAGGAACTCCAGATCCTAGTGATGATACTTGGTCTTTTGATCTTACAGTAACAAGCTCTACAAACACTGGATTCTGGGTAGCAAATGGCATACTAACTCAGTCTGTGGCTTATGGAAATACGGTAACTGTTCCAATGGGTAATATCTTAAATTATAACGCTTCCGTCGATGTTACTATTTTTGATAAGGAAGATAATGACTGTAAAACTATAATTACTATAAATGTACCTGAAGCTTGTTCTGAACAAGAATGTACATTAGAAGTGTTAACTTCTGTAGGTTCGTGTAATGATAATGGGACTCCTAATGATCCAAGTGACGATTACTATAATATTATATTAGATGTCTTTAACACACAAGGAGAACCATGGATGGTACTTAATAGTAATATGAATGTTATTTATTTTGGAAATGGAGATGAGAATAATGTAGATCTTGGTAATAATTATCTTGTATCTAATCAAGTAGAATGGTTTTGGGTTAAATTAAATAATGATCCTGAATGTTTTGTAGATGTTTCTGTACTAGCGCCAGAATCGTGTAATTTCTCTTGTAATATAAGTGCTAATGTTGTTACAAGTGATTGTAATGATAATGGGACTCCTAATGATCCAAGTGACGATTATTACTATATTACTGTTGACGTATTAGGAACAAATGGAGTGGCTTGGCAATTGATTGGTTATCCAAATTATCAACAAATATCATATACAGGGACAGGAAATACAACAGGTATACAATTTGGGCCAATTAGTATAAATGATCCTTCTTGGGTAATGTATATTTCGCCAACTGGTGTAGTTGATTCAAGTTGTCGTAGGTATGAGACGACTGTTTTTGCACCAAAATGTTCTGAGAGAGATCCTAAAAAGAGAGTGTCTATTACACCAAACCCAAATAAAGGACAAATGAACATTCAGGTAGATACGAATGGTGATTCGCCAATTGAATTAAACATTTATAGAATAGATGGTTTATTAGTGAAAACAATTAAAAAAGAAAAAGTAAATACTAAAGTTTTAGATTTTGATGTATCACTAGATTTGCCAAAAGGTTTCTATCTATTTAATTTTATAACAAATCAAGGAACAATTACAAAAAGAGTTATTATTGAATAAGCAATAATCATTCAAATTTGAAAATACAATATGGTGGGATTAGCTATTTAGATAGTTAATTCCATCTTTTTTATAAAATAATACTATATAGTTATGATGTTCCTTATTGATCTTTTATCTGAAGCCATTCTTCATAGGTAACGACTCGTTTTTCTGAATCAGGTTTAGTTTTGCCAGGTAAAACTCCAATGAATTCAAGTTCATGTCCATCTGGATCACTGAAATATATAGATATTGCTGGCATCCAACAAAACACCATTGGTTGTTCTTTTTCGTTCTGTAAAAAATTCCAACATGTTATATTACGAGACTTTAGAAAATTGACAGATTCATGTAAAATCCATTCAGGCTCACATTCAAAAGCAAAATGACGAATATCAATCTCTTCTTTTGGTTTTTCCCATAAACCGAGCATAAACCGTTTATCTTCTCCAATCCAAAAAAAGGCTGTTCTACGTTCTGCTCCAAAACGACATAGTTTCAATCCGAGTGCCTTTGAATAAAACTCAATTGAGCGTTCAAGGTCTTCAACAAATAAATGAGTTTCATAAAGTCCTTTAATCATATCTGTTTTTATTTTTTCAAATTATACGAATTGTTGTTGATTGTTATTTTTCCACTTCTTAATTCCATTTCCAAGAATTAGGAAAACGATGCCAATGAAGAAACCTTTTACCAACGCATTGATTTGCCTATTATTTAGTATAAAATCTGTGTAGCTACTATTATAATAATCTCTATGAAAACTAGCTACAGCTATAACAAGATATTCAAAAATCCAACCTACGTTCATAAATAAGGTGATAAAAAATACAATATAAATTCTCTTTCCAATGTTTTTACTCAGAAGTATCAATGGAAAAACACAATTTAATAGAAGCATTAACCCATATGCCCAAGCATATGGACCTGTAGCTCTTTCCAGAAATGCATATTTTTCTGAATATGGAAATATGAGTAAGAGTAGCCAACTAATACAAGTTATAACACAGTAAATAATTACAATCCATCGTATAAGTTCTAAGGATATTTTAGTTTCTATTTTTTCTTTAAAAATGAGTCTTACTAGAATAATTAATGCAATACCTATAAAAATATTTCCGATAATATTTTTCCCAATAAACATTGGTACTTCTGCGATTTGATCAATCATTTGGTTTTGATTTACGGTATAATGTGTAAGTTTCTAGTTATGTTGACTAAAAGCTAAATTAATAAATAAAACCAGAGTTTTGAAGAACTTGTAGTATTTCTCCAATAGTCACAAAGCAAACAACAAATTATAGATGTTGTTAGAAGTGATTTTTAATTTTTAGATTTATTTCGTTTAAGAGTTAAAATAACTTCAATGTATTGGTTTTAATTCTTCTAACGACAATAATTGCAATGATAATAGCTACTAATAAAGACATTACAATAATGAAAGATGTGCATGAATTTTCCATAAGAATAGGTGTTGGATCGCCATGTAATACAAAACCAGCCCAATAGAATGGAAGCTGAAAATTGGCGTCAGTTGTTGTTTTAAGATACTTTAGCTTTGCGTTTCGTAATGCCATTGATTTTGATTGCCCATCTTTTAAATTTTGATAGAAATCAACCATGATTTTTTGTGTTACATTATCAGGAACTTCCCATAAACTCGCTAAAGTGGACGGAACACCTGCCAAGGTAAATGCTCTGTTTAATGAAACCATACCTTTGGACGAATCTAAGATGCCTTTTCCTGTATTACAAGCACTTAAAACTGCTAAATCAGCATTTAAATGCAATCCGTATAATTCTTCCAAATACATTTTAGAATCGATGCCATTTTCATTGAATACTAAGTGACTCAATTCTGGAATTTCGTTATTGATATTGGCATGCATGGCAAGATGAATAATTTTTGCTTCACGCGAATAGGTAATGAAATTGTCTTTGGTAGCTAAAACAGATTCAAACAATCGACTAGGAAAGATAGCAGCCAACGATTTGGATTCATTTTCTGCTCCAAGTAAGCGGTAATTCTGATCTCGGAAAGCAATTCCTTCCGCAGTTGTTACTTCAGTTTCATATGTTGGCGTAAATACAATGATTTCGTCATTTTTAATGCCTTGATTGGCGTGTTTTGTATGGTTTACAAATACTAAATGTGTCGCATAATTGATCATTGCTTCTTCAATTAAATACGATTCTTGATTTGTAATTAAGGTTTCAAAAGGTAAATAATGTAGGGCTTGATCAGGAATGATTGTAAGTTCCGAGAACTGATTGATATCAAAAGGAAATAGAGTCGTAAACAAGCTGTTTGCCATTGTTTTATTTTCTCCTTGTTCACTAATTTGATTATAATAGGTTTCTACCGCAGTCAATATGTTTTTTGAAGCATCTAATTCATAAAAACGAATATCACCTTTCGTGATTTTAAATACAAATAGCCGTTTTCCAATCTTTTTATACTTTACAATTACTTTATGGATTGGCATGCTTTTTTGAATAGCCTTGATGTCAAAACGATCAAAAGCAAAGTTTGCAATCTCTGGAAACTCTTGTTTTAGTGTTTCCAATTGTTGTGCTAACTTTTTATTGTAGTCAAAAATGGTAGTAGTATCTTTCCTGCGTTTAGCAGCGACCAATGCTTTTCTAATAGTTTGTTCTTGTTGCAATATATCATCAGAAACCTTGGAACCATTCAACAATCTGCTTTGACGAAATTTCTTCCAAGCCAATCTGTTTTCGATCATTTCCATGCTGTTCAATAATGCATCTAGTTTAAATTCATGGTGACCATAACCTAATTTTTTGAGTTTTAATATTCCACCAATTGCAGTTTGGTAATACTTTGTGAGTTTGTCATTAAACAATTCTTCACGATAACAGTTTTCAAACTGTATTAAACCTAATCTATACATTTTCGCGCCAAGAGAAAGTACAGTTGCATCTTTAGGATATTTTTTAATGATTTTATCTGCCATTTCTACTAACAAACCAGTTTCATTTAGATCGTAACTTGGGACAAAATTAGAAAAATCTGGTTTTAAAATATCCTCTCCATGATGAATTGCCGCAATTGACTTCTTTAAAGTTTGAACAGCTTCTTCTTTTCGATCCAACGCAAGTAAAACAGAAGTTTTCTCAGCTTCAAAATAGGAGTGAAATTCATCTTTCTCAGCGATACTTCCTAATAAGGAGTTTAATAAGGTTAAGGCTTTTTGCGGCTTGTTTTGGAAGGTAAACGCTTTCACCTGATTAAATTTGAATTGAAACAAATGCGTTTTATATTTCTGTTGATTTAAGTTTTGTAGTGCTTTGTTTAGGTAGTAATGCGCCATATCGCAATCGCTAGCAGTAACAGTATCTTTTCGTAAATAAAAATCGCCTAACATATTTAAACTAACAGCGTACATGCGTTTTTCTGGAGTATTGAGTCGTTTTTGACTTAGTCGTTGAATTTTCTCAGTGGCATACGAGATATCTTTTGCTGTCAAAACAGATTTCTTATTGATAATTTCAATCGCTTTGTAATGAAAAAGCACCGGTTTAGAAACTTCTTTCGGATCGCTTACCATGTTATTTTTATGCTCTTTATATAATGATTCCGCTTTGGCAAGATGATTTTTTGCTTCATCAATAAAGCCCAAACGTGCAACTGAACCTGCAATATCTGCATATATTGAAATTAAGTAATCGTAATTCGGGTTTACGACACTTTCCATTAATAATGCTGCTTTTTTAGAGCTTTCGTATGATGTTATGTATGCGCTTAATTCATATTCTGAAAAAGCACGTTCATAATACAATTCGGCTTTAAAATTGAGTCCTTTATCAGAAGATGGACATAAAGAAATTGCTTTGTTGTAAGAAGCAATCGACACATCAAAACGTTTTATATAATATTCGGAAGCGCCTTTGTAAAAGTAAAGTTGTGCACTAGACATACTATCTAATTGTGTTACATCTTTAGCAAGTGTATCAATAGCTTTTTCAGCGTAAGCTAACGATTCTTTATACTGACCTGCATTGTATACTTCTTTGGTCGTATTGAGCATCGTTTTTACGGTTTCTTGCGCATACAGAATTTGCGACGAAGAAAAGAAACATGAAATAATAATACAGAGTATAATTTTTTTCACTTACTGAGTTATTTTAGGGAATCTCATCCAATTTACATAAAGTTACCTGAACCACATGCAATTTATTTGTGAGATTGCACTTTTGATGTATGAATGGCGTTAAATTTTATATGAACGGTAAATGAATCG
The DNA here is from genome assembly GCF_947496985.1 of uncultured Kordia sp. Taxonomy (GTDB): domain Bacteria; phylum Bacteroidota; class Bacteroidia; order Flavobacteriales; family Flavobacteriaceae; genus Kordia. Next base: position 188,563 of record NZ_CANMEZ010000006.1, on the reverse strand, counting down.
TATGTGTTTGATTCACAACCGTCCATAAGTATAACAATTCGAAACGTAAAAATCCGACATTGCTAGTTTTTAATAATAGGAACTGTTTTATACTATAATTTAGTTTTCAGGTAATTGTTCTTGTATTTGATAGGTGCTAAAGTTTAGAAAATTTCCTGGATGCGCTAATATGTTTTGAAGAATTAAAGGAGAATCTGGTTCGGTTCCTGTGTATTGTGTTTTACCATCCATATTAATATCATGAATGTTATATCCGTTCACGACATATGTTGGGAAATTGAGGAAATTACCTGAGTCATTTAATACTTCTGATAAAATGCTAGGAACATCTGGATTAGTCCCAGAATATTGTATAATGTCATCTCCATTTACATTTCCTGTCCAAAGTGCCATAACATTATTTGCTAGTTGTACTTGTGCATTAGATCCAAAAGTTGAGAACATGCTATCTGTAAAATTGACTATAGTTGTGGTAGCTTCGGAAAGTGTAATTGGATTCGCAGACATTACACTCAAATGATTACGATGTTTCATAACTACATGGTGATTGCCAGGTGCTACATTTAATACCAATGTAGAGCTGCCGTCTAATGCTACGACATCTCCATCACGTTGTAATAATGCTGATCTTGATGTTACTATTTTTAAAGTATCATTTTCTTGTCTTAACTCTATCCAAACCCAATCTACAATAGCATTGCTGCCTGTCACGGTAAATACGGAAGCATCTACAGTAGCATTATCTGCATAAGGACTTGTAGTTGGGATGTAATTATTTGAGCGCAAAGCATCATTCATTAAACCAGCACTACTTGGGTTTACTAAAGGGCCTTGTAAAAAAACAATTGGGCTTATTTTAATTTTAAAATTTGGAGTTATGAAACCTTCAGAAACTTGAAAGCTTCCAGAGCGTTCCTGAATGTTAGTTTCACCAATACTATAGATTAGTTGTAAATTAGAAACTGTACTTGATGCGCCTCCAGAATCTAAGGAACTTCGTTCTAAAATTTGACTAAAACCAATACTACTGCACAATAAAACGATGAATTTTAAATATTTCATAATCTTGTTTTTAATATGTGTAATGTATTCTAACTTGTTGAATGGCTGTGTCGGAGGTTCCAGACCAAGAACCGCCTGAAACGGGTTTAATACGGACATAATACGCTCTATACGTACTAGAATTAAATCCTGAGATAGGAAAATTTACATTGTTTGCTGTAGCAATTCGGTTTGCAGGACTGTAACTGTCAGTATTTAATTGAGTTCCAGCCACAAAAAAGGATTGTGTACTATTGTTAGAAGCATTAAATTGTTGAAATCCGATACTAAATTCTAATGCGGTTCCTGTAGTTGTATTTGAGTCTGTATAAATAAATTCTACAGTAGTTATGGTAGCATCTTTTGGAAATTGTATAGGAGCGTAAATTTCTGATACATCACCTGGTACGTCAATATAAGCACCATCAATTCTATGTCTAGTCATGGTAATACCACCAACTATATTTTCTTTATTAAAATCAAAAGGGCTAATGACTAAAATTTCACTTTTTTCGGTAGTTGTTGCTAAAAGATTTCCACTTGCATCAACACTAACATTACGTGTACCTGTTCCTGTTAAATTATCAATATTCACGACTCCAGAGTTCATTATTTTAAAGGCTGTATTTCTATTAGAAAGACTACCATTTCCAACCATAAACTTTGCGTTGCTATCATCTACATTAAAGGAACCTAGCGCAGTTGAACCCGTACCTGAGGCTATTGTGTCATCACCAAGAGCAGTGGAAGCTACGCCAGAAGCAGTAGTATCCCAACCAAGTGCAGTTGCGTAGCTTCCAGATGCTTCGCTATCTAATCCCATTGCTGTCGAAATTAAACCTGTAGCTTGTGTATCATGACCAGATGCAAAAGATCTATTACCAGAAGCCCTTGTATTAAGTCCAAAAGCAGCTGCGTAATTCCCTGAAGTACCAAGTACAGTTGATGATATAGTACTAGTAGAAAAATCAACAGCATTAAAACCAATATTTCCATAATTGTTTGCATCTTGTCCAATCAATCGCCAACCATTTCCATTACCTTCATCGAGTTGTTCTAATCCAGTACTAACAGTTCCTGAGTTGGCATCTACATAAGCTTTTGTGACTAAAGCATTAGGTTGTGTAATGTCAGCCACAGCTAAATCATTTGCAATGATATTTCCGTCAGATTTTACACTCAATATATTTTTCCTTGTTGCATCATTGCTACCGTTTCCAATGATAAGCAATGCGTCGGTTTCAACTTCATTCCATTTTCCTAATACCGTTTGCGCATTAATTTGATTGCTAGATATATTTCCAGAACCAGCAACTAAAGAGTTAGAACCATTGACTGTATTTTGACTTCCCAAAACTAAAGCGTTTGAACCAGCAACTTGATTATTTACACCAAAAGCAGTCGAAGCAACTCCATTTGCCGTATTGTTTCTTCCGCCTGCAAATGAATATAATCCGCGATTTGCATCATTCCATTGTGTTCCATCAACTGCGCCAGCTCTAAATGCCACTTTCGTTTTATCGAAAAATAAGCGACTGTCTAAATTGATATTGTTTTCATCTTCAGTACTTGTGCTTCCTACTACAAAATCTGCATTTGTATTTGCTGCTGTAATTCTATTTGATGCGGATTCTGAAAAAGGACTCACATCTCCTGTCGGACTTACCGTTTCTGCATGTAATGCGTACGGAACTGTTTTGAATTCGGTTGTCCCAAAATCAACAAAACCACTTCCCGTATCAATTTCTGTTTTTACAAAATGTGTGTCAAATCCCCAATTTATGGTTTGAAAATCTCCTGAAATATTTACACCTTCACCAATATTTACAATTACAATTCCGTTTGCATTTGTTGTGGTTGTGTGCGACTCTTTATAAACTTCATTTATAGCCATATTGCCTTCCAGTATAGTAAACTGAACTAGGATTGCTTGGTTTGCTAATGGAGTTCCGTTATTGTTCGTAATGACAGCCTTATAGTTGATGCCACGTGTTTGTGAAAAGCTAGTTCCAGTAGAAAAAATCATTAGAAAGAGCAATAAATATCTTGTTTTCATTTGTGAGTTCATGTTAATGATTGTTATTCTTTAATGATTTTTTTAGTGATTACTTTATTCTCAGTCTGTATATTCAAAATGTAAACGCCTTTAGCAAGATCTCTAACATCAATTATATTGTTCTGTTTGTCAAAATTGAAAGTCATTTTTTGCCCTCTTACATTGTATAGTTTTACCGATTTTATAGTATGGTCATTAGAAAAATTAATTTTTAATGTTGAAGATGTTGGGTTTGGGTAGATAGAAATTTTTTCCTCCTCTATAATTTCAATACTCAATGTGTTGTCTGATATTTTCCATAATTCAGATCCTTTAGCTACGTTGTTAATTTCAAAAGAAGCGCTTATATATAAGCTTTCATTAAAGATAATAGGCCTAAGAAAATCAGTACCTACATCTGTTGCCGTTGTGTTTGGTGGTGAAATTTTTATTGGAGTGTTCATCAAGTCATATACATATAGGTTTCCTAATGTTGCATTACTAAAATCATTCGTAGTAAAGAAAATCTTGTTATTGTGACCAATAAAATAGTTGTATTGATTCATAGAGTTTCCAGAAGTATTTAAATCGCTAATCATATTAGTACCAGAAGCCGTTCCATCACTCTCCCAAGGTTCTATGTTGTCTGCAATATTTCCTCCGTTAAAACTGTCAGTAGCTTTAAAGTATAATTTGTTCTGGAATACATAAAAAGTTTGTTGTGTACCATCTCCTATGGGAATAGACCATTGGTTTCCTGTTGAATTTATATCTAAAAGCATTTCAGTACCTAACTCAGTTCCATCTGTAAGCCAGATTTCTCTGCCATGAATGCCATCGTCTGCTAAAAAATATAACCTACTGTTAAATTCAGTGAATTTTGCATGGCTTCCAATGCCTCCTGAAGCTCCAGGGTTGATATCTTTTACAAGTATAGTTCCAGCCAGTGTACCATCGGTTTGCCAGAGTTCATCACCATGTGTATTATCTTCTACATGAAAATACACAATGTTATTAAAAACTGTCATTTCTCTTGGAAACGAATTGGAAGAACCAGGATTAATATCTTTAACTAATGTTGTACCAGCTTGTGTACCGTCTGTTTTCCATAATTCTCTCCCTAAATTAGCTCCATTTGAGTTTCTACCTTCAAAGATTAAAGAATTATTATAGATACATATATCAGATTCTATCTGAGAACTAAACCACATTTGAGCTAATGTTGAAATGGGTTTTGTACCAGTATAGGTTCCATCAGATTCATACAGATACGTATTAGAAGTTCCAGGTTCATCTGCTATAAATACAATTTTATTGTTAAAGATTGTAAAAGGTTGGTAGCCTGAAACTACTCCATCTCCAACACCAGTTAAAATGTCTTTAACTATTACTGTACCTGCTTCAGTACCATCTGTTTTCCATAACTCTCTACCTTCAGCACTGGTTTTGGCAGTAAAAAACAATTCACCATTTAACACAGTTAATCGCCTAGGATCTCCACTATTTTGCTGAAAAAAACTTGTGCCTGTATATAGGTCTTTAACTAATGTTGTACCAGCTTGTGTACCGTCTGTTTTCCATAATTCTCTACCAGAATTATCATTAAAGGCATTAAAGTAAATTTCTCCATTAAATTCTACAAAACTATGTGGAGAAGAGTCTCCATTGGAATTAGGGTTTATTTCTAATTCTTCAAAGTCATATTGTGCATTTACAATATAACCTGTTAGACAAAAGATTAGAAAGAGTAGTGTTTTTTTCATAGTGTTTAATTTTTAAGGCGTTATTTTCTTCTAGATTGGTTTACCGTAAATTCAACTTTTACGTTTGTTGTAATTGTTTTTTTAGATCCATCATCCATACGAATTCTGAGTGTAGCAGTGTCTTCAAAATTACCTGAAACGGTTCTTCTTTTTTTGACAATTCCTTCTTTCCAATCACTCACTTTTGTAATATTTGTAGTTGTACAACCCGTAAAATCGCCATCAATACGTTTGTAACTTTTACTATTATTCAGGTCAATGAAATTAATGCTTCCACAACCTGAAGTGCTTGATTTTGGTTGGTGCTTCCCATTAGTGGCTTCTCCCAAAAAATAGCGATTGATATAGTGAATTTGAAAACCGTCTGTTGTCATTAACTTGGAAGCGTTTACATTGCATGTGCCTTCAAAAAACTCAATGTTAGCCTGACTTGCATAATTTCCTTTTTCAGGATAAAATGTATGCGTGCCTTTTAATGGGCCATCGCTAAATGTTACTGTAATGAAGTGTTTTTTTTCTGTGGTAAAACAGAATGCAGTTAGAATGCATATGAATAAGAATAGTTTTTTCATGAGTTTGTTTTTACATTGACGTATAAGCGTTTGCGTCTATTTTTATATTCGTATTTGTATCTAGTTTAATGACTTTCATGGAACTCTTCTCGTTGTTGCCTTCAAACTGTAACTCCATCACAAATCCTTCAAACGGACCATTTTCTTTCATGCCTAAAATTGGAATGAATTTCCCTTGTATTGGAAAATCTGTAGTAACCCAAGCATGTACTTTTCCACCTTCATTCTCATAGAAATATTCGTAACAGGTATAGCCAAGAATCTTTTTTGTTTTTCCAGTTTTGACCAAATCACTTTTTTGTGGCACTTTTGAGGTATAATCAATGCTTCCCATTTCTTCTTTAGAAACTTTTTTCTTGATTTTCATGCCAGGCATACTCATAAACATTGTACTTGAGTTTGGTGTAATTACGGCATATACTTCTCCAGCAGAAGCATCTTCTTCTGTATTTAATTTCATGCACATGAGATTTGAATTTTTACTATCAAACAGAAAATCAAGTTGAGCTTTTTCATTTCCTTTAGTTTCAATTTCTACCGTTATGCTTTGATTGAAGGTGTATGAATCGTTACTTTTTTTTGCGTTTTTTTGTTCCTTCTTCTTGTTGCCTAACATATTGTCAAGCATTTTATCAGCCGCTTTTTCAGCTTCTTCCATTGCTTTTTGTTCTGCTTTGTTTTCTACTTTTTCCTGAATGCGTTTTAATAGTTGTGCATGACTTGTTTGACACGCAAAAAACAGAGCAATACACAGACTTATTTTAAAAATTGTTTTCATCGTTATTAGGTTTCATTTCCTCTTTATATATTTACGTTGGAAAAGGTTAACACGGAAGTGAAATAAAATTTTAAATCATAGTGTTAACCTTTTGTTTTGAGTTCAGACTAAATGGAAAAACAACAAGTAGATTTACAAACCCGACTGCGCAATGATGATAAAAAAGCGTTGGAAGAAGTGTATCTCAATTATAAAGATGCTTTTGTGAATTATGGATTGCGTTTTCAGTTAGATCGAGAAGATTTAATTGATGTATATCAAGATAGTGTCATTGCGATGTATCAAAATTTTACCCAAAAACAAACAGAATTAAACGGAAGCAGTTTAAAAACTTATTTGTTTAGTATTGGGAAACATAAAATTTACGATCGTTTAAAAGAGCAAAAACAATTGGTTGGAGCTGTTGTGGTTGAAGATGATTATGAAGAAATAGAGTTGACCGAAAGTATTTTGTCTGAAGAACAACTACAGTTACGAAAATATTTTGGACATTTAGGAGAAAGCTGTCAGCACATTTTACGATTGTTTTATTATCGTGGATTAAGTATTAAAGAGATTGTATCGCAGACACAATATAAAGATGAAAATACAGTAAAGAGTCATAAATCAAGGTGTTTGAAGAAGTTGATAACGCTGATAAAGAAAGATTGATTGATGGAAAAAGATGAATTGATTCAGAAATATATTCACGGACGTTTAAACGAAACTGAAAAGGGAAAATTTGATGCTTTGCTAAAAAATGATCCTGAGTTTGTAAAAGCTGTGGCTGAATTTAAAAACGTTCAAGCTGCTATTAGTTCCCATGAAAAGGACGAACTCAAATCACAATTGCAACAACTTGAAGCTATACAGGAAAATACAACTATTACAGTAAAACCTTCTCGAAACTACAAACGTTTGGCAATTGCGATAGGTTTAATTTTATTTTTCGGATTGATAGGAAATTATTTTATTCAACTAGGAAATAGTAATGAAACCTTATATGCTACATATTTTGAACCGTATCCAAATGCATTGGCACCTGTAAAACGAAGTAACGATGTTTCCAGTACGTTAACGGATGCTTTGTATGCGTATGAAATAGAAGATTACACGCTAGCAATAGAAAAATTTGAAGAGGTTTCAGATATAAATGAAATACAAAAAACAGAAATTTCATTTTACAAAGCCATGAGTTTCTTGAATTTAGGAAATGAAGAAGAAGCAATTTCTATATTGAGAAGCATCAAACATGATACAACAAGATTTTCTCCACAAATTTATTGGTATGGCGCATTAATTCATATAAAACTTAATGAAAACGAGAAAGCCTTAAAAGCCTTGAAATATATGGACAATCAGAATATGTCGTTTAAAAGTAAAGAACGAGAGATTTTGAAAGAAAAAATAGGTAAGTAGTATTTATTAAACTTCAATCAAAACAAAGTTTCAATTTCTGAAAATACTTTATATACTAAATGTGTTGGTAAGCCAACTACATTAGCATAAGAACCTTCAATTCGTGCAACTTTTGTATAACCAATCCATTCCTGAATTCCGTACGCGCCAGCTTTATCAAATGGTTTGAAGTTGTTTACATAATACCAAATTTCATCATCTGTCATGTCTTCAAAAGTAACTTTTGTAACTTCATGCACTACTTTTTGAGAAGTTGCCGTTGTAAAGCAAACTGACGTAATTACTTCATGACTTTTTCCGCTCATGACTTTAATCATATCAAATGCTTCTTGCGCATCTTTTGGTTTTGCAAGTGAAACACCTTCGTGCCAAACCACTGTATCTGAAGTAACTAATATTTCGTTTTCTTTTAAATCATTTATAAAAACAGATGCTTTCAATTTTGCTAAATAATCTGAAATTTCATGATGTTGTAAATGATCAGGATATACTTCATCCACCGATTTCAACCTGATTTCAAATGTTAAGCCTAAATCTTTAAAAAACTGTTGCCTTCTTGGCGAACCAGAAGCTAAAATGATATGATATATTGAAGAAAGTTTGTCTAACATAATTTAAAATAAAGGATCAAAATAATAAAATACAAGGACAGATAGTATTCCAAACAGCATGATTATTTTTAATATAAAAGAAAGTATTCTATATTCCCATTTTGTATCTGCTTGCCATACCTTAATGATAAAGTAGAGTAGAGGTAAGAGTAAAGTTAGTAATGCATACACGGTTGTAATGGTTTTTCCTTGCATGTATTCACTAATCACATAGAGAATAAAAATAATGAGCATTCCTGCTAAAACAGCAACAATTTTATTGACTCTATTTCTACCTAAAACAATAGAAAGTGTTTTCATATTAGCATTGTAATCACCATTTACATCTTCATTGTCTTTTACCAATTCACGTATGAGATTGATTAAGAAGGCAAAACTTGCGTAGATAAGTAATACGCTGATTATAAGTTCGTTTCTGAATAAGTTGTTTTTTGTGAAAATTGGAAACGCTAAAATCAAAATACTTGAAGCAACTAAAAGTGATACGACAATATTTCCAATGAGGGCTATCTTTTTTAAGTATTTTGAATATAGAAATAGAAGCGAAGCAATTGCAAAAAAGATGGTAGTATTTTCAGGTAAACTAATCCCACCAACATAGATTGCGAGACCAATTCCCACGAAAGTGAACATAAAATAAAGAAGAAAAGCGTTCTTTTTAGTGATGAAAGTATCAATAAAAACTTTATGAGGTTTATTGATACGATCTGTTTCTACATCATAAATATCGTTGATGATATTTCCGCCTGCGGCAATGCAAACAGTAGCTAAAACTAAACAGAAAAACCTAAGTGAATCTAATGAATAACTTGCATATGGATTGATTAAAAAAAACTTAAATAAATATTGCGTCAAGGCAATCATGACCAAGTTTGGGAAGCGAATAAGTTGTAAAAACTTTGCCATGAATTTTATTGTTTAATCGTACTTAGCATCAAAATTATCATCCCATTTTCCTTGTACTTTCATTACTTGACGAATAACATCACGAGCGGCACCTTTTCCTCCATCAACATGTGAAATGTATTTACAAATTTCCAATACTTCGTACGCGGCATCTTGTGGGCAAGTTGATAAGCCAACACGTTTTAACACAGGAATATCAGGAATATCATCACCCATGTACAACACGTTTTCAAGCTTTACATTTTTCTTTGCAATGTACTCATCTAGTTGCTCTATTTTTTGATGCGCGCCTAAGTAAATATCTGTAATACCTAAACCTTGTAAACGCTTGCGAACACCTTCATTTGTTCCACCGGAAATGATACATACATTATATCCATTTACAACAGCAGATTTTAATGCATATCCATCTTTTATGTTCATGCGACGAAGCATTTCGCCTGAAGAAGTTACGGTAACTGTTCCATCTGTCAATACACCATCAACATCAAAAATAAAGGTGTTAATGTGGTTTAAATATTCTTTATAGCTTTTATCTTCCATACGTTTTTGCAATTGATTGTGTGAGCAAGGTATATATTTCTTTATGAATGTCTTTATCTAATTTTTCTAAATGACTGTCAATCGTTTTCTGATCGCCACGTTTTGCCGGACCAGTTTGTGCCATATATGGCGTTAGTGTATTGATTTTATCTGCTGTTTCTTGAATGAGTGGGCTCAATATTTCAAAAGGAACATTGTTCGTTTCGCAAATTTCATGAGCAATTCTGTATAGATGATTGCTAAAGTTATTTACAAAAACAGCCGAAACATGCAAAGCGCGTCGTTGCTCTGAACTAATTTTGTATGAATTACTTCCAATGGCATCGGCAATAGATTTAAGTGTTTTAAAATCAGCTTTTTCACCACTTTCCAAACAGATTGGAATACCAGAAAAATCAACGTGAACACCTTTTGTAAACGTTTGCAATGGATAAAATACACCGCGTCTGTTCTTTTTGTGTAATTCGTGCATGTGTACACTTCCAGAAGTATGTGCTACCAAACGATCTGTAAACGGTAATTTGTTGGCAATACTTGTAATGGCGTCATCTGCAACGGCAATTATATAAATATCTGCTTCCGCAAGATTTTTCAAACTTGTTGTTGTTGGAACATCGCTAAAGTAAGATAACGCTTTTTTCGATCTGTTATACACTTGAACAACATTTAGCATTTCAGCAGCCTGAAACACATTGTATATATGTTGCGCAATATTTCCAGCGCCTAAAATGACGATTTTTATCATGCTGCTAAAATAGTAACACTTTACGGTTTTTGAAACTTTAACTCGGTACTTTTAGTGCGATTTGAACTAAATAACTCTAGAATTTTATAACAAACTTTCCAAATATGATATATATCATGAAAAAAAATAGTGAGAGTGCGGACATTTGTCAGGAACAAAACCCATAACAAAATGATACTATATACAAAATACTATAACGAGTTTCAAGATAAATACACCATGTATATTCCATTGACAATTATTCTACAAAGTTGCATCGGAGGAATTGCAGCGATGTATATTTTAATGAATGGATTAGACACTGTTTCAGGGTTAATACAATTATTCTTATGTACAATACTTACTTCGTTTTACAATGCTGCTATTTTAGCTCAGCTGAAAGAAAAATGGGTGTTTAATATGTTGATTTTGAGTTTGCTAATAAATATTTCGTTTATTGTTTTCAATGCAATGTAATACGTAGTATTACACAAAAGTTCACACCTTAAAACAAGTTCTATAATGTGGAATTTTCTAAAAGCACACAAATACCTAGTCACATTGATTTGGTTAGGAATGGTATTGGCAATAAGTTTTATGGAAGCTCCCTTAAAATTTCAATCTGAATTAGTAGACACGCGTATTGGCGTAAGTATAGGACGAATTATATTCACAACGCTCAATAGAATAGAAATTGTCTTTTTAACTCTATTTACACTATTAACGATGACTTCTGGTAATTTTAAAAGAAGTTATTTATTACATGTTTTAATAGCAATTATTGGAATTCAAACGTTTTTATTACTACCTTTCTTAGATCAGAGAGCATTAGAAATAGTACAAGGACAACCTGTAGAAGATTCAATTTTACATATCAATTATATATTGTTAGAAATCATCAAAGTAATTGTATTATTGTGGATAAGTGTGTACAACATAAAAAAACAAGCAAGCCGCAAATGAAACATGACATTCAAAATAGAGCAGACGTACATGTATTAGTCACCACATTTTATGCTAAAATTAGAAAAGATGAATTATTAGGCCCTATTTTTAATGCAAAAATTAAAGATTGGCCACATCATTTGGAACATCTAACGGATTTTTGGGAAACCAATCTATTCTTTGTAGCTAAATACAAAGGAAATCCTTTAGAAAAGCATGCCGAAGTTGATGCTGCTGAAAATAATTCAATTACAGAACTTCATTTTGGAGTTTGGTTAAATTATTGGATGCAAACGCTAGAAGAACTCTTTGATGGCGAAAAAGCAAACATGGCAAAAAATAGAGCTCGTAAAATGGGAACATTTATGTATATAAAAATATTTCAGGCGAGAAGTATTACACAATAAAACCTGCATACTATTTTCCTAATTCATATAAACAATACTTACAATTTTTTATAACTTGCTTCCCGAATTTAGATAGTAACTATAATGCTATATGGAAGCAAAAATATTAGATGAATTATTAAATTGGTGTAGTAATACAATATCAAAAAAACTTCCTATGAAAGTGCGTTTTGATGCGCTTTTACCCTTATTTACGGATAAAATTACATTCAAAATAATCAAAGTTGCTGGAACCAATGGAAAAGGTTCTACCGCTTCTATGTTAGCTTCTTGTTTACAATATGAAAATACGAATGTTGGATTATTTACGTCACCACATTTAGTCTCAATAACGGAAAGGTTTCGAATAAAAGGAGTACAAGTTTCTCTTGAAGAAATTTTAGATATTGTAACTGAACTCAAACCAATTTTATATGATTTTGTAGCAGAAAAAGGCGCTGAATATACTCCTTCGTTTTTTGAAGTATTAATCCTTATCGGGATAGAACTCTTTCACAAAAAAGGAGTTGAGGTCGCTATTTTTGAAGCTGGTGTTGGTGGTGTTAACGATTCTACAAGTTTATTACCAAATATATTAGCGTTGTTAACATCTGTAGGTTTAGATCATCAAGAAAAACTAGGAGAAACATTAGAAGAAGTTGCTACAAATAAAACAGGAATCGCTAATCCTGAAACCACGTTGATTATCAATTCAAAGATTCCTAATTTCTTACAAGAAATCATCTCTACAACTGCAAAATTGAATCATGTCAAATATTTGACTTCCAATAATTATATAACAAATAGGACTAATGATTTATATGAAAATAAAGTAACTGTACATATAGAAGAAGCGTCTATTAATTTGGAGCCAACCTTAAAAGGTACTTTTCAAAAAGAAAACCTTAATTTGGTTATAGAAGCATGTTTATTTCTTAAAAAAATAGGTGTTTTAAAAAATATTGAAGCGATAAAAGGTGTAAATACGACACAATGGGAAGCCCGATTTGAAGTTGTAGGTAAAAATCCCGTTTGGATTTTAGACGCTGCGCACAATCCACATGCATTGAACGCATTGGTAGAATCGTTAGATGATGTTTCAACGACACAAAACAGAATATTACTTTTTGGAAATAGTGAAGGCAAGGATTTTCAAAAAATGATCGCACTCATTCCTAAAATTTCAAAAACGATTTATATTGTAGATAGTTTTCACAGAGCAATTTCACAAGAAATAATCGCGCAACAAATAGATGATTCTTATGTGTTTAATAAAGGAAATGGAAATATTCAGGATGCTACCGAACATATTATAAGGAATCATTCAGATAAAACAATTGTTGTAGCAGGTTCTATATTTATGGTTGGAGAAGTGAGAAAACAATTAGTTTCAAAACATATAATTGCATAGTATGGATAATCTGACACAGAAATTGATCAACATTCCGAAGTTTGGTTCTGGTGTAGGATTACATCGAATGAATATTTTATGTAAAGATGTTTTAGCATCAGATTGGGCAACCAAAGTAGATCCTATAAATGTTGTCGGAACTAATGGGAAAGGAAGTACAACAGTAATCATTAGCCATATTTTAAGAGCGTTAGAGTTAAATGTTGGACAATATATTTCTCCTCATCTCTTTGAATTTTCTGAAAGAATAAGCATTAATAATAAAAAAATTACGCAAACTGATTTAGCTAAAATTTTTGATGAGGTTCATCTTAAAAAAAATAAAATTACAGAAGAATTACAAGAAGAAGTTGGCGCTTTTGAAGTATTTACAAGTATTGCATTGTCTTATTTTTTAGAGAAAAAACCAGATACCGTTATCTTAGAAGCTGGAATTGGTGGTAGACACGATTCTACACGTGTTTTTACAGGAAATTTTGTTGCCTTTACTTCTGTAGAGTTAGAACATACAAATGTTTTAGGAGCTACAGAAGAATTGATCGCTTTTGATAAAATAGATATGGCAAATGAAGGAGCTACAGTTATTTTAGGCGATGTTAGTGCTCATATATTGCAAAAATTACAAAACTATGCTACTGAGAAAGGAATACGAATATGTCCAATAAAAGAGCATACAAGTATTCAAAATATATCGTATGACGATGACAGAATGATTGTAGATATTACAGTTGATGACTATGAATTTAAAGAATTGACATCTAATTTAATCGGCGATCATCAAGTGAGTAATATTTTAGTAGCGATTTTATTGACTAAAAAATGGCTTGAAAAAAATTATCCAACAATTGGAAAAGAAACTTTCATGACTGCTGTATATCAAGCATTACCAAATATTCATTGGAAAGGTCGATTAGAAAAAATTCATACCAATCCTACAATACAGATAGATGTTGGACATACAATTGCGGCTGTGACTTCATTAGTGAATACGTATACAAAACTCAAAAAGAAACCCTGTATACTGATCACAGGTGTTTCGTATGATAAAGAAGTGGAAAGTATTGTACGTATCTTGACAACTGTTGCGGATGCTGTTGTCTGTACACGTGCTTATCACAAAGGAGCTGAGGTTGATAAAATTGCAAAAACAGTCACAGGAATATATCCAAATAAAGATGCTGTTTTTAAATTTGAAACAATTGAAGAAAGTATTGATTTTAGCAAAAGCTATGCTAAGCAACATGATATGGAAATCTTAATTGCTGGTGGATTATTTTTATCTATTGAAGCATATCATTATATAAATGGGAATATTCCTTCTAACTTACATTTTTTTTAAATGTATCACTAAATCTAGAAGTATTAGAAACGCTATCAAACTCGTTCATACTATCATAAGATTCAACCACAATAGAGATGACTTTAATATCTTTTGTATTACAATTTATTCATTCTTTTAATATGCCGGATTTTAGATATTTTGGTTATGAATAGATATTATTTGTTAATATGTTGATTTTCAATAAAAATAAATAGACTAAAAATTGCGAACCAAAAAAAAGCTAATATGACTAATCTATAAAAAACATATGTAGATAATACTGACTAAAAAAAGCAATCCTACGCATTCTGAAAAGATAAAACAGGGCACAACATAGAATATTCCAAAATAAGTAGAATTTGAGTGTTAAATAGACATTAAATTATGTAAAATACCGTATTTTTGCATATTGAAATTTTGATCTAAACGATAACGCTACATAATGGGTAATATCATCAAGAATATTCTCTTTTCTACACGATTAATGGCAGTCCTCTTTTTTGCTTTCGCTTTTGCCATGGGAATAGGAACTTTTGTTGAAAGCGAATACAGTACAATAACAGCTAGAATATATGTTTACAACGCATGGTGGTTTGAATTAATCATGTTGTTATTCATGGTAAACTTCTTTGGAAATATCTTCCGATACCGTTTACATCGTAAAGAAAAATGGGCAACATTACTCATTCACTTATCATTCATATTTATCATTCTAGGAGCTTTCATTACACGGTATGTAAGTTATGAAGGTGTAATGCCAATTAGGGAAGGTGCTACTGAAAATACATTTCTTTCCGAAAAAACATACATTTCAGCTTTTGTAGATGGCGAAATAAATGGCGAGCCAAAACGAAAAGTTTTAAAAGGAGATTATTTAATTTCTCCTGAAGGAATTGCTCCAGGTTCTTGGCTTCAAGGAAACTTTCCTTGGAAAAATGATTTTAACGGACAAGAATTTACGATTGCTTACAAAGGCTATATTAAAGGTGCTGAAGAAGGAATTATTGAAGATGAAAACGGAATTGAATACCTTAAAATTGTAGAATCTGGCGGAGGAAATCGTCACAATCACTTCTTAGAATCTGGTAAAACGGCAAGTATTCACAATATATTGGTCTCTTTCAATAAAAAAGAAGAAGATTCATTAGAAGTAAAACCAATCATTAGTATCCGATCTACAGAAAACGGATATACAATTCACAGTCCGTTTGAAGGTGATTATATGATTATGGCTTTACAACAAGGAGGAAAAGTTGTCAAAGATAGTCTGCAAGCTTTTCAATTACGATCATTATATAACTTAGGTGGATTGCAATTTGTAATTCCAGATCCTGCTAAAAAAGGAAAAATTGGAGTTGTTGAAACTCCTGAAAAACTAAAAGATCAGGCAGATGCAATCATTCTAGAAGTGACAACCAATGGAGAAACTGAAGAAGTACGCTTAATTGGAGGAAAAGGAACGGTAAATCCTCCAATAAAAACGAGTATTGGCGGATTAGATTTTTGGTTAAACTATGGAGCTGATCGTATGAAACTTCCATTCAGTATCAAACTGAACGATTTCATTGCGGAACGTTACCCCGGAACTGTTGGACAAGGTGGTTATAAATCGTTTATGAGTAGAGTAACACTCGTAGACGAACCTTCGTTTGATTATGATATTTATATGAATCATATTATGGATCATAAAGGATATCGTTTCTTCCAAGCACAATTTGATAGAGATGAAAAAGGAACAATTCTTTCTGTAAGTCATGACTATTGGGGGACAAATATTACTTATTTAGGATACTTCTTATTATACCTAGCGTTAATGGTTATATTATTTGATAAAAACACACGCTTTGGTGATTTGAAAAAACAATTGGATAAGATAAAAAAGAAAAAAACTCCGTTAACAATCATAGCATTACTACTTTTTAGTTTTGGAACTTTTGCGCAAGAAAGTACAGAAACCAAGACCAAAGAAGTAACGACACAACAAGAAACGGTAACTCAGCAAGATGGTCATGAAGGACACAATCATGCACCAGGTGAAGACCATGAGCATGAAGTAGTAACAAAAGAAATCACGGATGTACAAATAGATTCTATCATTGCAGCTAATGTAGTCGCTAAAGAACATGCCGATAAATTTGGACGCTTAATCATTCAGGATGATGACGGACGTATGAAACCTGCTAATACTTTTGCACAAGAATTGGTGCGTAAATTAAGCAAATCTAACAAGTACAACGATTTATCTGCAAACCAAGTATTGTTGTCCATGATTCAATATCCGAAACTATGGTACAATGCAAATATCATTAGTGTAAAACGTCAAAAGCATGACAGTTTGCGTAAAATTATCGGAATTGAAAAAACGGATTACTACGCAAAGCTTACTGACTTTTTTGATGAACAAGGACGTTACAAACTTGCACCATATTTGGAAGATGCGTATGCTACAAATACACCGAATCAATATCAAAAAGCGATAAAAGATTTCGATTTAAAATTAGGATTACTAAACAGAGCTGTTTCTGGTGATATCTTAAAAATATTTCCAATTCCGGAACATGAAAACAACAAATGGATCTCTGGAAGAAACTATTTAGACAATCCAAATCAGGGAATTAAAGATTCTGCATATGCAAAATATGTAAAAAATGCAATGCCAGTCTATACCTTGATTTTAAACGCTTCGCAGAAGAATAAAGATTACAAAGAAGCTGACAGAATGCTCGAAAGTTTTCACAAACGTCAAGAAGAATGGGGAAGTCAAGTATTACCGTCAAGCTTAAAAGTAGAAGCGGAAATTACATACAATAAGTACAACATCTTTGAAAAGCTAATGATGTATTATTTAGGAGTAGGCGCACTGATGTTCTTCTTAATTATATTTCAAATATTCAAAGACAACAAACTAGTCCGTAGAAGCATACAAGTGTTAAAATGGGCAATAGTGTTCCTATTCTGTTTGCATGTATTAGGATTAGGAATTCGTTGGTACATTTCTGGACATGCACCTTGGAGTGATGCCTATGAATCCATGATTTATGTAGCTTGGGCAACTATGTTGTTCGGATTGTTATTCGGACGAAAGTCAGATTTAACAATTGCGTCAACCGCCTTTGTAACAGCAATGATTTTATGGGGAGCACACATGAATTGGCTCGATCCTAACATTGCCAACTTACAACCCGTTTTAGACAGTTATTGGTTATTAATTCACGTAGCAGTAATTGTAGCAAGTTATGGACCTTTTGCCTTAGCAATGATTTTAGGAATTGTTTCGTTGCTGCTGATCATACTCACAACAAAAGAGAACAAAAAACGTATGGAACTGAACCTAAAAGAAATTACAATCATTAACGAGATGGCAATTACGATAGGTTTGGTAATGCTTACCATTGGAAACTTCCTTGGTGGAATGTGGGCAAATGAAAGTTGGGGACGCTATTGGGGATGGGATCCAAAAGAAACTTGGGCATTAATCAGTATCATGGTATATGCTTTTGTATTACATATGCGATTAGTGCCAGGATTGCGCGGAAGATGGTTTTTCAACTGGATGGCAATCGCAGCTTTTGGCTCAATCTTGTTTACCTATTTCGGTGTAAACTTCGTATTAAGCGGATTACATTCCTATGCAACTGGAGACGCAGTTTTAGGGCCCAAATTCGTAATTGTATCTACAATCATTTGGTTGGCATACGGAGTTGTAAGTTATTGGCGTTACAAAGTTCATTATAAAAAATAATATTTTTTAGTAATATATATAAGTAAACACGTTATTTCATCTCATTATGAAGTTGAAATTAACGTGTTTATTTCTTCTACAGTAAGTGTAGTTTGAATTTTTTCAATATTCAATAATGAGATAACAGAATGTGCATCATATGCAGCATATGATACAATATGATCTACATTTATTTGAAATACTACATCATCAAGATCGGTGATTTCTATAAACTTTGGCATGACTTATTTTTACTAACAAAGTAGTTCAAATTCAGAAAAACAGGAACAGGATAAACACCCTTTTTTATATTTAGAAAATCATAGAATAAATCTCTATAAAGAATAAAATGTTAAATCATTTAGTCATTTCAAAATTAGATAGTTCAACTTGTCTGAGCTGTATAACTGAGCCTCTCGAAATTAGGTAGCTGAGCTTGTCGAAATTAGGTAGCTGAGCTTGTCGAAATTGGTAGCTGAGCCTGTCGAAATTGGTAGCTGAGCTTGTTGAAATTGGGTAGCAGAACCTGTTGAAATTGGTAGCTGAGCCTGTCGAAATTGGTAGCTGAGCCTGTCGAAATTGGGTAGCAGAACCTGTTGAAATTGCGTAGCTGAGCCTGTTGAAATTGGGTAGCTGAGCCTGTCGAAATTGGTAGCTGAGCCTGTCGAAGCTACTGTTCCAGCCACTTTCTAAAATCAGAAGTTGTAGATGAACTAGTCATTGCTTTTTCTTTAATTCCTGAAAGTTCAATGAGTAAGCGGTTTTTAAAATGACTTTCAATATTTTGAATATATTCAATATGTACAATCTGACTTCGGTTGATACGGAAGAATTTTAACGGATTCAACATCTCAAAAATAGTACTCAAATTATGCGAAATAGGATATTTTTTGCCAGAATGATCTATCGCCATGCAAAAATCGCCTGAAGCTTCAATCAAGCTAATATCAGTCACATTAAGCAATTGAATTCCTTTAGATTTTTTTATCACAAACCGTTTTTTATAATGAATTTCTTCTTGTTTTAATGCTGTTTTTAAAAAATCAATAGTCTCGTTGTGAATGGGTTGGTAGCTTTCTGTTTTAAAAAAAGATTGAAACTTTTGCAAGGCTTGTTTTATGTCTTCTTGTGTGTATGGTTTTAAAATATAAGCAATTCCGTTGGTACGAAATGCTTGAAATAAATATTCATCATGTGCCGAACAAAATATAATCGGACAAGAAATCGTAACCGAATTAAATACATCAAATGAAATTCCGTCCAATAATTGAATATCAGACAGAATTACATCATAACTATTTTTAGTAATTAGCTCTTCTGCCTTTTCATTAGAACGCGCCCAATCATGCGTGATTTCTTCATTAAAATAGACATTTAAATTTGCCAAAAGCTTGTCGTAAGCCGGAATTTCATCTTCTAAAATTAATATATACATGGTTTATAACTCGTTACTAAGTTGTATGATTGGTATTTTGATAGTATATGTATCTGGCGTATTAGAAATTACAGGTTTTTGATCTGATAATAGCGTATATCTGTATTCCAGATTTTTCAAACCAGTTCCTAAAGATTCTTGTATTGGTTTAATGTTACTTTTTGTGTTTGAAACAGTTAACCACTCTTCATCAATTGTTAAGGTTGCAGAAATTACTTTTCCATGTTGCGCACGATTGTGTTTGGCAATATTTTCAAGCAACGTTTGAATTGCTCCTGTAGGAACAAATTTATCGTTTAATGATACATTTTTGATAATTTCAAACTCATAATCATTCCCGAAACGTGTTTTAATAAGAAACATATAATTTTCAGCAAAATTCATTTCTTCAGTCAATTCCATTACTTCGGCATCTTTTGTTTGAATGAGATAACGATAGATTAGAGACAAGCGATTGATGTATTCTTTTGCTTTTTCTTTGTCGCTATCAATAAGCGCATCCAGTGTATTTAAATTGTTAAATAAAAAATGCGGACTAATTTGCGAACGTAACAATTTTAACTCGTTTTCTTTCTGTTTTTCCTTAATGTTTCCATACAGAATTTGTTCTTCATAATACTTTTTCGCTAATAACAAACCGAAAGGTAATCCAATACTTTGTGTAGTATTTGAGATGTAGTTCATGCATTGTTGAAACCCATATTTAAATGTATTCCAATCACCACCACCGCTATAAAAACCAACAACATCTTCCCAAAAACCAGCTATAATTAAGGTAAATAATCCCCAAAATGTGAATTGAAAATATTTTTTATTATTTAGTACATAATTGGGAAGTAACCAATATAAGAATAAGCAAATAACAGTAATATCTACAATAACAAAGGAAGGAATATCTAGTAGGTATTCAATTAAATCCTCTCCTTTTTTTGCATAGTCATAAATCGACATCAGTACAGCCACGCCATAATAAATTATGAGTAACATGTAATCTGATCTGTTGAGCTTTATATTCATAATAAGTCCTTAAAAATAGTTCAAAAATTATTATTGTTGTGTTTTTATACGATCAACTTCATCACCAGCGCCACTTTTTCTATTTTTCGATTTGTTGTATTTCTTACCAAAACTATAACTCAATTGTAAGAATACATTTCTACGCGGCCAATCACTAATGATGTTTGCATTTATGTTATCATAATTAATAGCTCCGTTAAACTTTCGATCTAAAATTTCTTCCAACTCTAAGCTAACTTTTAATTTTTCGTCTAAGAATTTTTTGCTAAACGCAATGTCAATTCCTGCAATCCAATCAAATTCAATTTGACCGTCTAATCCGCCAGACGTATAATATCCAGAGATTTCTGATTGAATGTTCCAAGGTAATTTATATTCAGCACTTGTATACCAGGTCATACTCCAAAGCGAGTTGTCTAAAACTGGTGTTAAATTTTCTGAAGTATATCTATTATGATTTACAATAACTCCCGTATATCCTTCCAAACCTTTTACAAAACTTAAAGGTGCAAACAGGCTAAAGCTCCAGTTTTCGTTATTTGCTAAATTGATTGTCGAACGGGAAGTTTCAGAAGTTACATCATTTTGCGCTACAATTTGAAATAAGGTGTCATCAGTTTTTCTATAGCTTACACTGAAAAATGGTTGATTCTCATACGTTAAGTTGAAACGAAAACTATTTGATAACGCAGGTTTTAAAGTCGGATTTCCCTCTTCAAAAGTAAATGGATCGTAATAATATACAAACGGATTCAATGTTTCATATGATGGACGTTGAATACGGTAACTATACGCAAGATTTGCAGCAATTTCATCTGTAATTTTACGTGAAACACTCAAACTTGGGAAAAATTTTGAAATCGTTCTATCTAAAGAAGTATTCAAGTTTTGTGATGTTCCTTTCGTTTCACTTTGTTCCCAACGTAATCCACCAGAAAATGACCATTGATCCAATGTAACATTCAGTTTTGCATACGCTGCAATAATACTTTCATCAATTAAAAAACGATTGGTTTGATTGGCATTGTTTACAAACTCACCGCTGGCATTTTGTACCAAAGATTTTAAATCACTATCCGAATCTACATCCGAATATTTAAATCCTGTACTTAAAGTAGCTTTTTTACTCAATTGACGTTTGTAATCTGCTTGATACGTATAAATCTTATAATCGGCATCTTGAAAATAACGTTGATTGTCGTACGCTACTGTACTTTGTCCAACTTGGAATAGATTGTTTTCATTGGTAGAATTGTAATCTACATAATTAAAATCGAGAGTTAACTTATTTACATCATCATCATATTCATAATACGGATTGATCACATACAAAGCCCAGTCGCGCTCAAAACTGTTATCTGTTTCCAATGCCTCCATAGTTCCATTACTTGTAATGTTTGTGATATTATCCGTAACTCTATTTGAAGAACTTCCCGTTCGTCGTACGCTAATTCCTGTTGTGTGTTTTTTGTTGATGTAATAATCCAATCCACCACTCAAACGCAATGTATTTGGGTCAAAAGGCGAACGGGAAAATTGATCAAAGGTTTCATCACCAACTTTGCGTATAATTTGTAAATCTTCTCGCCAAGAACCACGTGAGTAACTTGCGCTTGCTTGCCAATTAATTTTATCTTTAAAACTAGCGATAGATGCACTTGTACGGTATGTAAAATCATCTGCATAACCAACCATAGTTTTTAAGGTTCCATAGGTTCCAAGCTTTACATTTTTCTTTAAAATGATATTGATCAACGCTCCAGAACCATCTGCATCATATTCAGCTCCAGGTTGTTGTACCAATTCAATTTTCGCAATATTATCGGCAGGCATTTCACGCAATAGCGTTTGCATGTCCATATAATTGGTTTGTTTTCCGTTGATTAGGATACGAACATTGCTTTGTCCGGCATAACTTAAATTTCCACCAGCGACAATGACACCAGGGATTTTTTTAACTACATCACGCACATTAGAATTGATCATTTCTGAATTTTCTAAATTCACAACTAACTTTTCGGCGGTTTGTGTAATAACTGGCTTTTTTGCTGTAATGGTAACTTCGCCTAAATTTTCTGGTAAGTCTTCTTTCAATACAAAATCGAAAGTTGCGTTTTTGCTAGATTCAATTTTTATTACAATCGATTTTTCTGTTTTATAACCAAATATAGAAGCTTCTACTGTATATGTTCCGTTTTCAACATTTTTGAATATAAACGTTCCGTCATCGGCTACCGTAACGGCTTTGATAGCTTTATTGCTTTCGGTTTCATATAAAACTACATTCGCAAAGGATAAAGGTTGTTTAGATTCGTCCATAACTTTTCCTGAAATGGTACTTTGCGCAAGCATTGAGAAACTTGCAAACAATAAAATAGTGTTGAGTAAAGTTTTTAACATAACTGTTCGTGTTTTTTGATACACAAATATGTTTCAGAATAAAAATTTAGAAAAGTACATTCTGCCGAATTGGGATTAAAAAAAGGTGAAACGGGGATATTTTACCGTTAATTTAATTATCATAAAAAATAAGAAATATGCGTGTTTTTCGTGTTATAACACACATTTTTATAGTTTTACTACTCACGATTACCACACAAGTTGGCGGTTTGGCGTATATGATCTATCTATGGTTGAGACGTTATATAACAACTTTGGATTGGAAACGAAAAGTATTCAATTTTGGACTTTTTATAGTTTTATATAGTCTGCTGTCTTTTGTGGTATTACCTTTTTTGGCTTCAAGTTTTTATAACAGAAAAGCATTGCCAATTACACATTCAGTGTTACAACCATTACGTATGTATACCTATATGATGAATCGTCATTATGTTGATGGAGATTTGTATGATGTATTAATACATTCAGCAGCTCAAATGCAGAAAGAGTTTCCAGAAACGAAAACCTATTACTTAGATGGTTGTTTTCCGCTTGGTGCGAAATTCCCCTTGTTGCCACATTGGAGTCATAACGATGGACGAAAAATAGATTTGGCTTTCTATTATACGGATCCAATTACTAAAGAAGATAAAAACGGAAGCCCATCTTGGTTGGGTTATGGTGTTTGTGAATTGCCAAAAATAGGAGAGGAGAACATGCCTGAATATTGTATTAATAAAGGATATTTTCAATATAGTTTGCTAGAAAAACTAGTGCCGCAATACAAAAAAAATGACTATTCATTTGATACAAAACGCACCAAAAGATTCATTCAAATTTTGACAAATTCTGGGAAAATCAAAAAAATATTTATTGAGCCACATTTAAAAAAACGAATGAAACTAACAAGTTCAAAAATACGTTTTCACGGTTGTCACGCTGTGCGGCATGATGATCATATTCATGTGCAGATATAATTTTTAACGCTCATTATGCGGTCTATTATTTGCGTAATATTCCTTCTTTGCTTTTTTATTTTTATAATATGCAACAACAATTAACGACATTGGAAAGAAAAGGATAATGCCAATCCACTTTAAAATAGTTGAAAAAATATTTTCACTTTCTTTGGAAGCGGTTTTTTCACCGATTAACTCTTGATATTGCGTAAACGTTGCCGTTTTATTTCTTAACAATTGGTGTGCTGCATCAACTTCGTAACTATTATATCTGATAGCGTTTTTGATGATTTCTAAAAGTTCCTCTTGTGATTTATCTTTAAACTCTTTTAAATATTTGTCTTTCATTTACTAAGATATTGACTCTATAAGAAACATAAAGCTATTCTTTTTTTGTCACTTTTAATACAAAAGTTAGACAAATTTAAGTATGAAAACAATTATTATTACGTTGATCCTCTTTGTCATTTTTGCAGCAGTTTTGGTGTATTCCTATTATTATCCTAAAGGAGTTAAAATATTGGGCATGCCTGCTGAAGTTTTCTTCAATAAGAAAAACAAAGATGATAATACTCCTGAATAAGTATTCTTCATGTAAGTAACCTGTAGCTTGAATTGTATTATTTTTCCGAATATTAAATTGTAAAATGATTTCTATGGTGTAATTTGTAGCACCAAAATTTTTTAATCATTACTAATTTTAAATTTTTTAATCATGAAAAAACACATTTTAAGTATTGGAAAAGCTTTAAGTAAAGCTGAGCAAAAAGCAATTAATGGAGGTGCATTAATTCCAATTGGAATTGATCTTCCTTGTGAAGAACCAGTATTAGCTCCGCCGCCAGTAGGATGTAACTACAGACGTATTAGACCATGTACATATGTTTTAGTATGCTTCGACATTACTCCATTCTAAATTTAATACAAAGAAGCTGTCTAAAAAACGATTATTTTAGACAGCTTTTTTAAGTTTTTCTCACCTGTCTTAATAGTTATGGGTTTATTTTTTTCGCAACCAACCTACAATGTTATTATCTAATATTTTCCAACGATTATCTTCTTTTATTAAATCATAAGAAACACGGGTATTGCTATAGAAACCAGCATTTTGCTGAATAATAGTAACTGAATTTTTTGTAATTTTAGTAACGATGGCGACATGTCCAAACGAATTATACCAAGAACTTTTAAATACTAAAATATCATTTATTTTTGGTTTGGAAGTGCTTCCGTTTTTGTATTGAATCAGGTTTCGTTGTTTGTTTAGTTTTCCATCTTTTACTGTTGGATTAAAAAAATCTTTTGCATGTCCGTAACTATCAGGCATTTTATGGTTTAAATGCTTATAATAATACCGTTTTACAAACTCTACACATTGAAACTCCAAACCGAGATTGTAACCATCTTTTGCTACATTTCGTCTTTCTACATTGTTGACTGCGCCATTATAATAAACTGAAACATTATTGAAAGAATCTAATTCTTCTCCAACCGTTCTAAATGGATTTACATTTACATATTGTGATAGTTTCAATAATCCAACACAAAATATAAGGATGAAAAATATGAAGAGTAATTTTCGTTTCACGTTGAAAAAAGTTAATTCTCATTTCATGTAAAGTAATAACAAAAGGAGTGAATAAAAAACTGTATTAAAATATTTTATTCCAATTTTTTCGAGTTTTTGCAAGCGCCAAATAAGCTAGGCAACAAATTTACACTGAAGAACGCTTGTATTTAGTTGTAAAACTAATTTACCTTACCTTTGCATTGATATGCAGATGAACAAACTTTCAGATTGGTTACCAACAACGAACAAAGAAGTGAAAATTCGAGGTTGGGAAGAATTAGATGTTATTCTATTTAGTGGAGATGCTTATGTAGATCATCCTTCATTTGGACCAGCAGTAATTGGTCGTATTTTGGAAAGTTATGGACTAAAAGTAGCTATTGTTCCACAACCAAGTGTAAATGATGATTTACAGGATTTTACGAAGTTAGGAACGCCAAAATTATTTTTTGGAGTTACGGGAGGTTGTATGGATCCGATGGTGAGTAATTATACTGCGAGTAAAAAACGTAGAGATAAAGATGCCTATACGCCTAATGGAGATAAAGGGTTTCGACCAGATTACGCTACATCAGTTTATTCAAAAATATTAAAAGATAAATTTCCAGATGTTCCTGTGTTAATAGGAGGAATTGAAGCTTCACTACGTCGTGTAACGCATTATGATTATTGGAGTGATAAACTATTGCCAACTATTTTAGAAACATCTAAAGCAGATATGTTGGTATATGGTATGGGAGAACAGCCTTTGCGAGAAGTTGTGAAGCTATTGCAAAAAGGTGTACCATTTTCAAGCTTAAGAACGATAAAGCAAACTGCTTTTTTAGTGCATAAAGATGAAACGATTCCTAAAAATAAAAATTGGGATGATGTAGAAATTGAATCGCATGAAGTTTGTTTAAAGGATAAAAAGAAATTTGCCTCTAATTTTAAAATCATAGAGCAAGAGTCTAATAAACTTAAAGCAAGAAGAATTTTTCAAGGAGTAAACAATAAAACTTTGGTGATAAACCCACCATATCCTACGATGACAGAAAAGGAGATTGATGCTTCTTTTGATCTGCCATATACGCGTTTGCCACATCCAAAATATAATAAACGTGGGCCAATTCCTGCGTTTGAAATGATTAAGACTTCTATTAATATACACCGTGGTTGTTTTGGAGGTTGTAGTTTTTGTACAATTTCTGCACATCAAGGAAAATTTATTGCAAGTCGTAGTGAAGAATCCATATTAAGAGAAGTTGATAAAGTTGCTAGCATGCCTGATTTTAAAGGCTATTTGTCAGATATTGGTGGACCATCTGCTAATATGTATAAAATGAAAGGGAAAGTACAATCCATTTGTGATAAATGTGTGGCTCCTTCATGTATATCACCTGTAATCTGTAGTAATTTAGATACATCTCATAAACCGTTAACCAAATTATATCAAGCAGTAGATAGTCATCCTAAAATCAAAAAATCATTTATTGGAAGTGGAATTCGTCATGATATGTTAGTGCCAGAATTCAATAAAAATGCTGATCCGAAAGAATTGGATGATTATACAGAGGAAGTGATGACAAAACATGTTTCTGGACGTTTAAAAGTGGCTCCAGAACACACGTCTGATCCTGTTTTAAAGTTGATGCGTAAACCATCATTTCAATATTTTCATAAGTTTAAAGAACGTTTTGATAAGATCAACATAAAGAAGAAATTAAAACTTCAGTTGATTCCTTATTTTATTTCAAATCATCCAGCTTGTGAAGTAGAAGATATGGCAAATTTGGCTGCAGAAACTAAAGAAATGGGTTTTCAGTTAGAGCAAGTCCAAGGCTTTACACCAACGCCAATGACAGTAGCAACGGTTATTTATTATAGTGGATATCACCCATATACACTAAAACCGACCAAAACTCCAAAAACTAAAAAGGAAAAGGATGAACAGCATCGTTTCTTCTTTTGGTATAAAAAGGACAATAAAGGTTGGATAAGAAAAACATTGAACAAACTAGGTAGAAAAGATTTAGTAGAAGCTTTAGTTCCCGAAGAAGAAAATAATTCTTGGAAAAGTATTAAGCCAAAAAAGGTGAAGAACACTTTTGATAATGCGATTCCTGCTCATCATTCGCGTTCTAAGAAGAAACACAAATCCAGAAAAAAACGACGTTAAATTTAGGCAAGCTTTATTTTTAAATATAAGTCTATTCTTTTGAAACTTGAAAACTAAAATCAGTAATGTCTAAGCTCGAAGTTATATACGAAAACAACGATTATATAGTTGTAAACAAAGCTGCTGGATTGATAAGTGAACAAAGTCCTTACGAAACTATTACTGTTGAAAGTCAGGTTTTTAATCATATTTTAAAAAGTAAACGAAAACCTTATGTCGGCATTATACATAGACTAGATCGTGTTACTAGCGGCGTTTTAATTCTGGCAAAGAAAAAAAGCATTCTGGTAGCATTTAATACATTGTTTAGTAGTCGAAAAGTTCAAAAAACGTATTTAGCAATTGTTAAAAACAAGCCTGCAAAGAACAAAGGAAATCTAGTAAACTTTCTCATAAAAAATAACAAAGAAAAAAAGGCAGAAATTGTTCCATCAAAATCAAAAGGAACACAAAATTGTATGCTTTCTTACAAAGTGATTGGTAAAAATGATATTGGTTACCTTTTGGAAGTGAAACCTAAAACGGGGCGATTCCATCAAATAAGAGCGCAATTAGCAAATATTGAACTTCCTATTGTTGGCGATGAAAAATATGGATCAGATAAAAAGTATATGCCGCTATCAGTTTGTCTCCATGCATGGAAATTAACTTTTGAAGCATCGGATTCTAAAGAACTCATAACCTATGAAGCGCCTTTGCCTGATAACGATTTTTGGAAATTCAAAGCTATCTAGAATCATAAATTATTCTTAATAGCATTAGTGTGTATATAGACTTTATACTAATGGATTTCAAAACTAAATATCACAATAATATTTTCAAAAGTATCCAATCTCTAAATAAATACTTTCGTATTTTTACACAAAATAGAAAACCTAATGAGAATTTTAATGCTACTACTCGTTTTATGTACTGTAAGTTGTACATCGAAACCGAAAGAAAAATCAAAAGAGACTGTTGCTAACGAAGAAACAACGAAAAAAACAACGCCCGAAAAAACTATGGAAAAAGGATCAATTCATCAGTTCGCAGTGAAAGATATCGCTGGAAACGATTTTAAATTAGCTGATTTAAAAGGAAAAAAAGTAATGTTTGTAAATACAGCTTCTGAATGTGGGTTAACACCACAATATGAGCAATTACAAGAAGTTTACAACAAATATAAAGACCAAAATTTTACTATCATTGGTTTTCCTGCTAACAACTTTGGAGCACAAGAACCTGGAAGTGATCAGCAAATTGCAAAATTCTGTAAAGCTAATTATGGGGTAACGTTTCCGATGATGAGTAAAATTTCTGTAAAAGGAGATGATATGCATGAAGTATATCAATTCTTAACAGAAAAATCACTAAATGGTTTAGTAGATTCAGAAGTAGCATGGAATTTTCAAAAGTATTTGGTAAACGCAAATGGTGAATTAGAAAAAGTGATTTCCCCAAAAACATTACCAAATGACGAAGCTGTATTGGCTTGGATAGAAGGAAAATAAAATGATTTTTAATTCATGATGAGTACTAAAAATTCTTATCACAAATTAGTATAACATAACAATATCGCTTTTTTAAGATTTGCATAATCCGAAAAAAAAGCGATATTTGCATTCTTATGGAACTGTAGATAATATATATTCGGAACCCGTCGATGCTTATCGACCCTTTAAAGTGACGTAATTTTCTTGACGTCGCTAAATTTCAATATATAATTTTATAAAATGTCACAAGACCATAAATTATCAATCAAACAATTTTACTCATATTTTAAAGAAGCTTTAAAAGGTTCTCAAAACGATTTTACGACAGGAAGTATTCGAAAAGCAATTTTTATGCTTTCCATTCCCATGATTTTAGAAATGCTCATGGAATCTATATTTGCCATTGTAGATATCGCCTTTGTTTCGCAAATTAGTACCAATGCAGTTGCAACTATTGGATTGACAGAATCTGTCGTTACTTTAGTATATGCAGTCGCTATTGGAGTTAGTATGGCTGCCACTGCAATGGTTGCTCGACGAATTGGAGAAAAAGATCCAGAAGGTGCTTCAAAAGTAGCAGTTCAGGCATTATTTTTAGGTGTTTTCATTGCAAGTATTGTGAGTGTCATCGGAATCATGTATCCAAAAGAAATTTTAGGACTCATGGGTGGCGAACCCGAACTTATTGAAGAAGGATACGGCTATACTCAAATTTTATTAGGTGGAAATGTCACCATCATGCTTTTATTTTTAATCAACGCAATCTTTAGAGGCGCAGGAAATGCTTCTATTGCTATGAAAGCATTGATTTTATCAAATGGACTCAATATTATATTAGATCCAATATTTATTTTCGGATTAGGTCCAATTCCTGCTTTTGGAGTAGAAGGAGCTGCAATTGCAACAACGATTGGGCGTGGAAGTGCTGTATTGTTTCAACTAGGAATTCTATTTTATGGTTGGAGTGTGATAAAAATTAAATTGAAAGACTTAGTAATTCAATCCAAAATTATGTTGAATTTACTCAAAATATCGCTTGGCGGCATTGGACAATTTATCATTGGAACTTCTAGTTGGATATTTCTAATGCGTATCATGTCTGAATTTGGGAGCGATGTCTTAGCAGGATATACCATTGCTATTCGTGTTGTTATGTTTACTCTATTACCATGTTGGGGAATGAGTAATGCCGCAGCTACCTTAGTAGGTCAAAATTTAGGTGCAAAACAGCCAGAACGCGCAGAAACATCAGTTTGGAAAACCGGAAAATACAATGCTTGGTTTATGGGAATCGTTTCTGTAATCTATTTAGTATTTGCTAAAGAAATTATTGAATTATTTACTTCAGAAACTGTCGTTGTAGTAAACGGAGCCTTGTGTTTACAAGTAGTTGCTGCTGGCTATATTTTTTACGGATATGCTATGGTAATTATTCAGTCGTTTAATGGCGCAGGAGACACCAAAACACCAACATATATTAACTTTTTATGTTTCTGGTTATTTCAATTACCATTTGCATACTTGATGGCAATTCACTTTGAATTTGGACCAAAAGGTGTGTTCTGGGCAATAACAGCTGCAGAAGTTTTAATCGCTATTGTTGGAATGCTCGTCTTTAAAAGAGGAAAATGGAAAGCTGTGAAAGTCTAGGTTTATAAAGAGCAGTTTTGTAATTTAGAAGCAACGAAAATTAAGTTCATGAAGAAAAAGAATTTAGGACTCAACACAGTCTGTACACATACAGGAGAAGTAGAAGATAAACAGTTCAAAGGAGCTGTTTCTCCAATTTATTTAAGTAGTTCATATGCTTTTGAAGATATTGATGAAAAACGCTATCCAAGATACTTTAACACACCAAACCAGCAAGCATTATCACGAAAAGTAGCTGCGTTAGAACATACCGAAGCTGCTATGATTTTTGGTAGTGGAATGGCTGCCGTAAGTACAAGTCTATTAGCATTTTTGCATAAAGGTGATCATGTTGTATTGCAAAATGCCTTGTATGGCGGAACGATGAATTTAGTATTGGAAGAATTTGATAAATACGGAATTGAATATACGTTTACAGAAAGTTTAGCGATCAAAGATTTTAAAAAGGCGATTAAGAAAAATACAAAAGTTATTTATATAGAAACACCTTCGAATCCTTTGTTGAAGATTACGGATATTCGAAAAGTTGCCAAACTTGCTAAAAAGCACAATTTGGTAACGATGATTGACAACACATTTGCAAGTCCTGTAAATCAGTTGCCAGCTACCATGGGAATTGACATCATTATTCACAGTGCAACAAAATATTTTGGAGGGCATAGTGATATATTAGCTGGTGCTGTTGCGGCTTCTGCAGCACACATGGATCGTATTTTTCAATTAGGAAAAAACCTTGGAGGAAGCTTAAGTGATTTTACCGTTTGGATGTTGGAAAGAAGTATGAAGACCTTAGGAATTCGTGTAAAGGAACAAAATAAAAATGCACTCAAACTCGCAAATTTCTTAGAAAAATATGAAGCGGTTACAAAAGTGTATTATCCAGGTTTAAAATCACATGGAGATTATGAATTGGCAAAATCGCAAATGGCTGGTTTTGGCGGAATGCTATCTTTTGAATTGAAACCTGATTATGATGTTTCAAAATTTTTCAAATCGTTACAACTTATTAAACCTTCAATGAGTTTGGCTGGAGTAGAAAGTACCATGTTGAGTCCAACACAAACTTCACACGCCTTATTAACTCCTGAAGAACGTAAAAAACAAGGAATTGCAGACGGATTGATTCGTTTTTCAGTTGGAATTGAGGAGAAGAAAGATCTCATTTCAGACATAAAACAAGCAATTAAAAAGGCAAAAAAGAAATAATACACGAATTTTGCATCAGATATAACTGTGACATTCTTTTTAGCACATTTCAGCTCTGCTCAATGTGCTAAAAAGATATAGTACTTTGATAGTCTCCTATAATGTTGAAAATGAGGATGTCTTAATTTAATCCAAAATATTAGTGATGCCAATAATTTAACTTGTTAAATATTCTACTCTTTTCTATAAAATATATTTAGATTCTTGCGTCGAACTTACGTTATTCACGATTATATTTCTGCATAATGCTATTGAATAAAAAATAACGCATCAACTCGTTTATCTTTACTTCTTCCATAGATGAAATCTTTGTTTGTTACTAAAGAATAGGTTATGTTTTGTGCTTTTTAAACATTTCCCCAGGCTTGATTCCAAAACGCTTTAAAAATACTTTTCTAAAATAAGACTTGCTATGAATTCCTACTTCATACATGGTTTCATCAAGTGTTTTTTTAGATTGATTTTTAATTAACTCATATGACTTCAATAAACGAATTTCTAAAATTATTTGCACAGGAGTATTCGAGGTTTTAGACTTAATAAGTCTATACAATTTTGTTTCGCTTAGACCTACTTCTTTAGCGAGTTTTTTTACATTAAAGTTTTGATTTTTTAAATTTCCTAAAATGATTTTATTAATCTTCACCATTAATTTGGCAAAATCTTCATCAGGTATTAAATTTTTATTCTTTTCATTTACGTCAAATAATTTGTCTATATAAACATGGTTTTCAAGTAATATTTTTACTCTTGCAATAATTTCAGTTTCAGAAAAAGGTTTTAGTATATATTCATTAATTTTTAATTTAATATTTTCCTCATGTCCAAAATCAATTGGAAATCCACTCATAATTAAGAAAGGTGTTGTATTGTATGACTCAATGTTGTTAAGAGCTTTCTTAAATTGAAATCCATCACAAATTGGCATTTTATAATCTGAAATAATTAAATCAAATTTTTCATTTTTGACTTTTAGTAAACCTTCATTGCCATTAAATGTATAAGAACATTTAGCAAAAGGAGAAAGAATTTCTTGCAAGTATTTCCCCATTTCTAAACTGTCGTCTATAATCAGAATTTTGGGCAATTCTTTTTTAGAATCATCTTTAGAGTCTGAATCTATTAAAGCCAAATTTATTGGAATTTCAATTTTTTCAAAAGAATCTGAGTTTTCATTAGAAATATATAACTCTGGAGTTTCTAATATTAATGGAAGAGAGGTTTTAAAGATAGTTCCTATATTTAACTTACTAGAAACAGTAATTTTTCCGTTAAGATCGTTTGTAAGCTGTTTTACCAAAGAAAGCCCAATTCCAAAACCACCTTGAGATTTATTTTTTTCTGATTGAAAAAAGCGATCAAAAATTAAACTTTGCTCATTCTTTAAAATCCCTACACCTTCATCCTTAACAAGTAGATGTAATTGGTTATCCGCTATATTAGCTGTTACATAAACCGAAGAGTCAGACTTTGAAAATTTAATTGCATTTGATATAAGATTCTCTAAAATCTTTTGTAAATAATCATAATTAAATTCAACAGGAGTTTTTTTCTGAATATTAGAGGAGAAGCGAAGTGAAATGTTATGGAGTTCAGAAATTATAGAAAAAGAATTTACAACGTTATATATAAACTCTCTCATTTCGAGAGAAGTAATAGAATCGCGCCTTAGTGTTTCTTGATTTTCTTCCGCTCTAAGAATAGTTAAGAAATTGTTGAGAGTTTCTACAAGTTCATTTCCTTTTTTAATACCAATATTTGCATATTCAGCTGCTTTTTCAGGTTGAAAAGTTCTTGTTTTAATTAATGAAAAATAACCTATAATAATATTGATCGGTGTTCTAAATTCGTGAGATAAATTTTGAATAAATGTATTTTTCAAAGAAGAAACTTCTTTTTGATGCTTCAATGCCATTTTAGTTTCTAAATTTTTTCTCTTATGTGTTAAATAGATAGAAACAAAAAGAAGTATTAAGGAAATGATTATTATTAAAGTGATTAAAATCAAAGATTTTATTTCTTCGATATTGGATAACTTTTCTTGCTGTCTTAAATATTCCAATCTTTTTAAATCTTGATCCTTTTTTAATCGATGACGAATAATTGCAGTCTGTTTTTTTTGTATTGTAGTATAATTGAGTTCTTCTATTTTCGTAATTTCATTAAAGTAATTATGAGCACTCTTCCAATCCTCAGAAATTTTACTTAATCTATATTTTAACTTTAAAAAAGATATTTTTAGCTCAAGTTCATTTATGCCCATAATACCAAACGCTTCTATTTGGTCAGTATAATATTTTGCCTTTCTATATTCTCCTTTTTCAAAGTATATTTTAGCTAATTTTAAATACTTCAAAATCTCATTGCGTTTACCTATTATAAAACCCTTTTCAGTATAGCCGCTTTTTAGAGTTATAATTGCACTATCATATTGTTTAAGACCAAGATAAGCTGATGAAAAACTTGAAAAGTAAAGTTGTCTTTCATATCTATTTGAACTAAAAGAACTAGTGTCTGTTTTCTTCAATAAATCTAAAGCAGGTTCATATTTATCTTCAGATAAAAGAAATTTTACTAGTCTATTACGGATCTTTAGTTTTATAATGGGCTTAACATCTAAAGCATTATAACGTTGCTCTAATATTGAAATAATTTCACTCCTAGTTTCTTTTGAAGAAAAAGGATAAAAGTCAAGCAACTCTATTAAAAAAAAATCAGAATAGTAGGGATCCTCAACCTCTTTATAATAACCCAAGGCTTTATCTGAGTATTCCAATAAAAGCTCAAAATTAGCTTTGGCATTTTCTACTCTCGATAAATACTGATACAGTTTTCCTAAATGTATTGGTTTATCAGCGTTTTTTAAGATGTTTTCTTTGTAATATGGAATAGAATCATAATTGCCTAAAGCACCATTAATGTTCAATAATTCTAGCCAACATTTAACTTTAACAGTTCGTGTAGAAGCTTCTTCCCGTTCCTTCATTTGAAATAAAAGTTGATGAAATTTCTTCTCAGTTTGTTTTATGGGAATAACATTTCCTTTTTTGAAAATTTGCTGATACTCCTCCTCAAACTGTAAAGAATCATTCCGTACAGACGCGTCTAGTTGACATAAATTAAATAACATAAATGTATTTAATAATACGTTTGAAAAAATTGTCATAATTAAGGGGGTTTTGACAAAAGAAAATTAGAGAAACAATCTTTGATTTCCTATTAAAAACGATAAAACTTGATAATTGACGAAAAAAAGAAACTATTTAACCGTTTTGAGACACTTAGTGCAGTAAATGAGAAAGTTTAAAACTGAAATACCATGTATGTATAGAATGATATTAAAGATATTGTTTACTAATTAAATAGCATTAGGTAATACTTAGAAAATTGCTTGATGCCATTAAAATTAGAATGGTAAAATGAATATATTAAAAAAAATAACTACAATAATAACAGTATTGTTAGTTACTTGTATTTCTCACTCACAGGTAAACGAAAATGTGAATTCAAATCAATTTACAAACTTCATTAATTATGCGAAATTTAGTGAAAGTAATGTGAAAACATGTGATGGAGTACTATTAACTTCATCATCCCTTTACATTGATGAGGAAGTTGCGCAACCAGAAATTTTAAAAGCAGCTTTTACAACTTCAAAGGGCAGTTACTATATTATTTCACACGGTCGCTCTGGCGAGTTATATATAAAAGGGCAGTGGTTGCAAAAGGAGCAAATTGCTCAATTTATCAGCCAAAGACTAACGACTAACAGCCAACAGCTAAAAACAATCAACATTTATGGCTGTGAGTTTGCCAAAGGTGAAAAAGGAAAGCAAGCGGTTGCCTATTTACAAAAACAATTAGGCTTATCTATTGCTGCCTCTACCAACATAACAGGTAAAAATGGAGATTGGGTATTAGAAACAGGTAACCAAGAGCCAATAGCTAATGGCCAAGAACTTGAAGATTATAATTATAACTTACAAATAACAGTAGCATCAGACGATTTTAGTTCAAATAACAACTCTGGTGGGTCAGGTTGGTTGGGTAATTGGACTACAACAGGCGAAGCATCTTTTACAGGTGGTAGATTATTTATGGACGGGGGAACTCCTTTTGGTAGAGCTACTCGTGCCGTAAACTTAACGGATTATATAAGTGCTACGTTAAATATACTTGGACGCTGTGAAGATAGTTCTTCTGGTTTTGAGTCAGGCGATTTTGTAAGTGTAGAAGTATCTACAAATGGAGGTGCTAGTTTTACAACGCTTTGGACTAGAAATGGAGATCAAATATGTCCTAATGATGATGATGAAGAGGATCAAACTATATCTGTTGCGCTTCCAGTAGGAAATGCAAACACCATTATAAGATTACGATCAGATGCAAGCAGTAGTAGTGAAGATTATTTTTGGGATGATCTAGAAATTATTGGGATTTCAAACATAGATACCGATGATGACGGCATTCCAGATAATGTGGATATTGATGATGATAACGATGGGATTTTAGATGTAGATGAAGGATTTACCAGCACGCAATCCTCAATTGCATTTGCAACAGTAACAACTACAAGTACTACGAATGCTACCTTTTCATATACACAAGCCACACCAAACCTTGTTGGAACTTTTACTTCTTCAGGAAATGCCTTTAACATTGGTGGCGGTAGTGGTAATATAAACGAACATAATGGTAATAAAACCTTTGATTGGCAATTTACCAATGGCGCTCTTTTTGATTTTGCTATGAGCATATCGAGCATTTTATGGGATGGATCAGGTAGAAACAGAGTAGGTAATTTTAGATTGACACTTGATGATGGTACTATTATAGACAATCCTACGGGTACAGTAAGTACTACCTTAACAGGTTTTCCCAATATAGAAGGAGACCTTGGCACATCAACAATTAACGGAGATTTATACTACGGAGATATAAATCAAAACGCAAATCAAGGAGATGGCTACATCGTTTTTTCAACTGCCATTCAAAATCAAATTACCGCAGGAGGAGGAATTGTTCGTATCCAATTCAATCAAAATACCACAAGAGCTTTTGGTGCAGGTTTTGGACTTTCATTTGCAGGAAGTTTTGCAGTAACTACGATACTGGACACCGATAATGATGGTATTATAAACTCTCTAGACTTAGACAGTGACAACGACGGTATTCCAGACAACATAGAAGCTTTTACCACACAAAACTATGTAGTACCTAGTTATGTGGTAGGAAACAACGGTTTGCACAACAACTACGATGCTACAGGAGGAGACAATGCCCTAAATGCCACCAGTATTGTAACCTTACCCAATACAGATGGAATTGGTGATCCAGATTATTTAGATTTAGATTCTGATGGAGATGGTATTTTTGACATCGTAGAATCTGGTTTGGCAAACAATGATAGCGACAATGATGGAGATACAGATGGAGCAGTAGGAACCAATGGACTAGACAATGATACAGCTGTAGAATCTATTGATGATTATACAGATGTAAATGGTTTGGCACATGACAATACCAATTTTTTACTAGCAGATGTAGATAATGATACAGATGCAGATGGTAACAACGCAAGTCCCACCACAACTGATTTGGATTATCGAGATGATAGCTTTGATTTGGATACCGATAACGATGGTATCAATGATAATGTAGATATCGATGATGATAACGATGGAATCTTAGACGTTGATGAAGGGATTACTACAACTACTTTTTTCTTTACAGAAACTTTTGGAACAGGCGGCGCCTTAGAAACCAATTTAAATCCAAATGTTTTAAGTGGAGATTCTTATGAAGGTATCTCTACAAGCATGCCAGGTACTTGGAGTCAGACAGATCAAGGAGGCAATGTAGACGGCGCTGGTAATACCAATGGACGTTATTTGGCTCTTGATAACAATACCCAAACACTAGTTTACCAGCGAACAGGAATTACTGTACCTACGGGTAGTTTGTTGTCTTTCTCTGCACGAGTGGCAAATCTTGAAGGTGTTGGTGCTGAGCCAGATGCAAGTTTAGTGATTAGAGATGCTAGTAATAACATCTTATCTAGTGTGGCATTAAATCTCCCTAATAGTAGCGTTGACCAATGGCAGACCATCAGTTTAAATTTCACCTCACCTACAACAACAATTACCCTACAAATTGAAAATCTGGAAACGAATACTTCGGGTAATGTTATTGGATTGGATGAACTACAAATATCAAGTATTGCAGGTCAAAGTTTAGATACTGATATGGATGGTATTATAAACTCTCTAGATCTTGACAGTGACAATGACGGTATTCCAGACAATATAGAAGCTTTTACCACACAAGGCTATGTAGTGCCAAGTTATGTGGTAGGAAACAACGGTTTGCACAACAACTACGACGCTACAGGAGGAGATAACGACCTAAATGCCACCAGTATTGTTACTCTACCCAATACAGACAGTAGCAACGATGCAATTCCAGATTGGTTAGATTTAGACTCTGATAACGATGGCATTTTTGACATCGTAGAATCTGGTCTGGCAAACAATGATAGTGACAATGATGGAGATACTGATGGTACAGTAGGTACCAATGGTTTAGACAACGATGCTGCCATAGAATCCGTAGATGATTATACAGACGTAAATGGTTTGGCGCATGACAATACCAACTTTTTACTCGCAGATGCAGACAACGACACCAATACAGACGGTACCAATGCTGCCCCTTTAGGCATCGATTTAGATTTTAGAGACAATAGCAATGACGAATGTGATGCTTCAATTTCGAGCAATCTAGATACGGATGGTGACGGTGTAACAGATATTTGTGATATCGATGATGATAATGATGGGATTTTGGATGTTGATGAAGGTTTAGCTGTAGCCCCCTTTGTTATAGATTTTAATACTAGTAATGAAAATTGGGAATATGATGATCCCCAAAATGGAGGCTTAGGTTTTGATAATGGTGACGGAAGTGTTACACACTCACCTACAGGGATCGTAGATGGTTGTACCTATCAAATAGGAGGTACTGCACCACCTACTGTTATCCCACCAAGCCCAACAGGTAGTAATTTCATTTTAGGTTCAGATCAATTTGGTGGTGTTACATTCTTTCAAAACACTTCAGATTTAAATCAAGATGTGTCAGCCAGTCTAGATCAAAACTTAACTTTTTATTGGATTAACGGAAGTTTTAACAATTCTGGATTTCAAATCACTAATACTATGAATATTAGTTTAAGAGGAGGAGGCACTGTAATAAATTCAACTATTGATGTTTCTGGGCTTGCTTTTAATGGTTGGCAACTTTTAACTGTTCCGCTAACAGATGCTAACTGGTCTGGTTCATTAAGTGATTTGCAAAATGTTTTAGGAGATTTAGACCGCATAAGAATTGAACCAGAGCATGTATCTGGTACTGCTTCGAATTGCGTTTCTAATGAATATTTTGCTATAGACGATATTATTTTTTCTACTCCATCATCATCATTAAACTCAGACAATGATACCATACCAGATTATTTAGACCTAGACAGTGACAACGATGGTATTCCAGACAATATAGAAGCCCAAACCACACAAGGCTATAAACCACCCAATACAGATGATGCAGTTACCTATTTGGCTAATAATGGGTTAAACTCAGCATACATTGCTGCCAATAACGGAGGTACAAACGGGCTAACACCTGTAAATACAGACACAACTGATACTGTAGATTATTTAGATTTAGATTCCGACAACGATGGCATTTTCGATATTGCAGAATCTGGTCTGGCAAACAATGATAGCGACAATGATGGAGATACAGATGGAGCTGTTGGTACCAATGGTTTAGACAACGATGCCGCCATAGAAAGCGCAGACAACTACACAGACGTAAATGGTTTGGCGCATGACAATACCAACTTCTTACTCGCAGATACAGACAACGATACAGATGCTGATGGTAGTAATGCAATACCTTTGAAATTTGATTTAGATTACAGAGATTATGCATCAGATGTCATCATTTCTCAAATTTATGAAAATAGTGGTACTAATGCCATTGAGTTGACAAACATTGGTAGTGAAGTAATTCCTGCAGGAACAGTTAATATAATATACTATGCAAATACAAATGGAGATCAAACAGGAATAACGCCAACAAGTGTATATACAGTAGCAGCATCTATTGCTGTCAATAGTTCTATCTTGATTGAATCTACGTCATTTAGTGGAGCTACTATTATAAACTCACCAACAAGAGAAGTAAACGCTGGTATCACGAATTTTGAAGGCGGAAATGATATTGTAGCTTTATCATTAAGTACAGACAATACAGCTTGGGCAAATAGTTATGAGGTTATAGAAGGCTTTACAAATATAACATCGTATGTTCGTAATGATAACGTACTTATCAATAATCCAGTGTTTACTGCTTCCGAATGGACAGCGTTTGTTGATGATAATTTAGATCCATATAGAGTTATTGGTCTAGGCGGTCCAGAACGTCATCCACATGATCCATTACTTTCTGAAGTAAATACAAGTATTGCTGATAAAAACCAAGGATTAGGCTATCATCGAACAGGAACAACCGTTCGTAGTGGTACCGCTTGGAGTAATGGGCTACCAGATCGCTCCAGAAGTGTATCGGTTGATGAAGATTACAATCATACAGGTAGTACTTTTTCAGCACGTGGTTTAACTGTAAATAACAATAGTAAATTAGCGATAACAGACAACGCATTAATCGTTACAGATAATATTACTTTATCAAGTACTGATGATGAAATTCGATTGGTTGGAAATTCACAACTAGTTTCCACACATACTAATGGAAGTTTAGTTACAGGAGCAGGAAAACTATATGTTGATCAAAACTCGGAAGTTCCAAGTACCTATCGTTATAACTATTTCTCTAGTCCTGTCAATAGTATAGGCACATCAACATACACCGTTGCTGATGTCTTTAAAGATGGTTCTACACCGCTTTCTTCAAATTCTACGGCTGTAAATATCAATTTTACAGGAGGTTTTAATGGTGCAACAACTATGCCTATATCTATTGCTGAATATTGGATTTATACTTTTGGTGCTACTGCTAACTGGACACAAGAACTAAGTGGCGGAACTATTCCGCAAACCGATGGTGTTATTTTTAAAGGACCTGGACAGGCTCAAAATTACACCTTTGTGGGAACTCCAAAAGATGGTACTATGCAAACAACTGTTGCCGCAGATACCGATTACTTAGTTGGTAATCCGTATGCAAGCGCTATGAGTGTACAACGTTTCTTGGAAGATAACTTAACTAGTACAACTGGAGCAGTTTATTTCTGGGAACAAAAAGAAAGTATCAATGGAGACATAGATCAAAATAGTCACAACTATGATGGGTATGTTGGTGGATATGCCATCAGGAACATTGCTATGGGACTAGCGGCAAACAATCCATTAAACACTACAAACGATAATTTAGGAATTGCAGGACTCGGAAGCGGACCATACAGAGAACCAGGCGCATATATTCCTATAGGACAAGGTTTCTTTGTAGAAGGAAGTGCTACAGGTGGAATAGTTGAATTTAATAACAGTCAACGTGAATATGTTTTAGAAGGTACAAATTCCGTATTCTTTAGAAATGGAGGAAACAATACTTCCTATACAGAAAATAATGAAACAACAGAAAGCACTAATACTTCTAGTTTACCCATCATTAAATTGGGAATGGATTATGTAAATCAAGACAATTTGGATTTACATCAACAAATAGGAATCTCCTTTTTACAAACAAATTCCTTTGCTTTTGATGTTGGATATGATGCTACACTTGCCGATGGAGTAATCACAGGTTTCCATTGGGATTTTGAAAATGATGATGAAAAGTACGCCATTGCAGGTGTTCAAGAAATCTCAACTGATTTAGAAGTGCCACTAACCATCAAAATGGGGTACACAGGCAGTATTCGTATACGCATAGATGAATGGGCTAATGTAAACAGAAATGTATACTTAATTGATAAACTAAATAACATAGATTATTTAATTAGTGATGTGCCGGCAGATATCTTCTTAAATGCAGGATCATACACGGATCGCTATGTGTTAGCCTTTAGAATTAATGGAACACTTACCACAGAAGAATTTACTGCTTCTGAATTTTATGTGTATACAGAAGATGCTACACAGGATATTATGATTGTAAATACGAATCTGGTACAAATAGAAAATGTGCAACTCTATGATGTCTTAGGAAAACAAATTCAGTCATGGAATATCGCTCTGAAGCATAAAGAAGGTAATAAACTTCGTCTGAAAACAAACAAGCTTTCTAGCGGAATTTATTTTGTAAAACTCAAATCTTCACAAGGAGTCACTGAGAAAAAAGTCTACTTAGGCTTTTAGGAAAAATTTATGCAAAGAAATTTTTGAAAACAACCAACGAAAACACGAATAACACATGTTGCAATTCATACCTCTATTAATTCAAGTAACACCGCCACCACCTGGACCACCTGGACCACCTGGATTACCAATAGATAATGGAATTCTCATCTTACTCACTGCAGCTATTATGTATGGTTGTTATGTGGCAATGACTAGAAATTTAGAAGACGGTCAACATACGAATTGGAATGTATTTTCAATTCATATATCAAAATATTGGAGTAAGCTTAAGAATTTCATTCAAAAAATGAGACAGATAATGACTTCACGTACTCTTTTTCTAATAATCAGTATACTGCTTCTTAGTACACATACTATCCAAGCACAATCAGATATCAATACAAAGTTTGATATCGATACATTAGCTACTGATAACATTTTTATTAAAGAACAGATACCGTCTAATACCTGGGCAATTGGTGGTGGACTCAGTAATTTTATTATGCATGGTGATTTACGTTCCATAGGAACTGGAAATCAAGGGAACTTTTGGAATTTTGGAGGATATCTATATATCGATAAAATGTTCAACCCTGTCTTGGGTTTAGAATTAAAAATCAATTACAATAAACTCTCAGGCGGCGCACAATACTTTTCAGAAGTCTATGAAGTATTGTATACTAATACAGGAACCATAAATAATAATCTATTCTTTGAAGGACGTTCGTACGGAGCAGAATTAAATTTAATTTTAAGTCTGTCTAATATCTACAGAAGACAATCCGAAAAGTGGCATTTAGCTTCTTACTTGGGCGTGGGATATCATCAATACAATTCTGTGTTATATGAGAAAAACCCAGATGGATCACGGACAGAACTCGTTGATTTTGGATTCAATCCTGCAAGAAATAACGAAAATGAAGCCAGCTCTATTTACTTGTCAGCACAGCTAGGCTTAAAATATAGAATT
This sequence comes from uncultured Kordia sp., assembly GCF_947496985.1. GTDB lineage: Bacteria > Bacteroidota > Bacteroidia > Flavobacteriales > Flavobacteriaceae > Kordia. The sequence continues at coordinate 145,228 of NZ_CANMEZ010000006.1, read as the reverse complement.
AGTAAAAAAATAGATATTGAATTTCGATCTGGTTTTTATCTTAACTATGAAGACCATTTAGATGCTACGATCTCAGACAAACAAGACTTGGAAACTTTTTTTGTAAATCATATTGGACTTGTTTACAAATTTGGAAAGAAACAGAAATATACGATTTGGGGGAAAGACAATGGCGAAAATGATACGAATACTAAAAAAGGAAATCCATTTGAAATCAAAGATAGTGATGGCGATGGTGTGATGGATGAATTAGATGTGCAGCCTATGACGCCTAAAGGTGTAAAAGTATATGGAGATGGAAGTTGGGTAGATTCCGATAAAGACAAGGTGCCAGACTATAAAGATAAATGTCCATTTAAAAAAGGATCACCCGCTTTACAAGGTTGTCCTCCGAGTAAAGATACAGATGGTGATGGTGTTTATGATGATCAAGATGATTGTATTACAATACCAGGACCAAAATCTAATAAAGGTTGTCCAGAAATACCAAATTCAGTTCTAAAAGAACTCAATTACATTGCAAAACTAATCTTCTTTGAAACAGACAGAGCTGTTATAAAAGCAAGATCATACAATGATTTAGGTCGTATCGCTGATATCATGAAACAATTTCCAAAAGTAAAATTTTATATAGATGGACACACAGACAGTAAAGGAAACGATTCTTATAACATGTCATTATCAAGAAGAAGAGCTATGGCTGTAAAAGAATTCTTAGAAAACTTAGGAGTCAATGGAAAACAGTTAGAAGCTAGAGGCTTTGGAGAAACAAGACCAATTGCATCCAATAACTCTGAAGGAGGAAGACAATTAAACAGAAGAGTTCGCATAGAATTAGTAAACTAAACTTTATTATATAAATAGTAGCTATAGAGAGACCAATAAGAATGTATCTATGGTAGGTTAAGTTAGATACATTTTAGATCATTAAGATTGGGGATAATTTTAATATGGTATGTTGCTTTTCACTTTGATTAATTACATTTTTTGAAGAAAAACTATTTCTTATCTAAATGAATTTATTCATATAGATAATTTTCAGAAGTAGATATGAAAATTAGCATTTGGTCTCTCTTTTTAAAATCTTTAAATAAGAACTATTATGACATGGAAGGGAACAAAAAATTACATGGAAGCAGAGACTAATGATGGTTATTTATTAACAGTTAAACCTATGAAACCTTCAAAATACACTTGGAATGTTTATTACAAAGGTAAGCGTATACAACATTTGGAAAACAATCCAATTTACAAAGAAAATATACCTAGAGCTAAGCGACAAGCCATTCGGTTGATGGTCAGTCATATGCTAAAAAGAATAACTTGATTTTTTAGGCTTCACCAAAAAAATCATTTATATGGTCGTTTAAGGCACGACTATTTTAATGAAAGAGAGGTTTGAGTAAGTCCTCTCTTTCTTTTTTAATATAACCCAAAATATGATAAGGCTAAATCAAGAAAAATGAAAAACTTGACAATCTTAAAAATGTATTTTATAATTTATTTAGTTAGCTGTTTCATTTACTTTTTAGCTGATTGGCAAATAATAGTAAATGAAAATATTTCCAGAATTGTTTTTATAATACAACTAATTTTAATTGGTTTTGGAGGATTGTTTTTAGACTGGATGTTACAAAAAATGATAAAAAATAAAAAAGTATTTCATGGATTAGAATTATTGCTTATTGTGGTATTTACGATCATAGTCTGGAATGAATTATAAAAAACTAGATTTTGACTTACACAGTTTATGTTATAGTGCTCTGAGAAAGGAATTTGACATTCATTAGCAGATTACATCAGTATTCATGAACCTAAAATCGTTGAAAAAACAAAAAACAATATAAAAGTTTTGAATTATTTAGGACAGAGAGTTAAAAATAGATACACATGTTAATTTTTGCGCACAATCATTTAATCCTATAAACTCAGATAATTTAAAGATTTATCCATATTTTTGAAAAGTATTAATTACTAAAATAAGGAATACAACTAACTCGTCCTTGAATTGTTTTTTAGACTCATGTTTTTGATAATCAAAAACATAAAAACTAAGAGTTTAGGTAAGAACAGTGATAGTTCAATCTTTAAGGATTTCAAGGAAATACCCAAATAAAAAAAACATAAATGAAATTAGATATATTAGCCATTGGCGCGCATCCTGATGATGTAGAGCTGGGTTGTGGAGCAACGATAGCAAAAGAAATTTCTAAAGGCAACAAAGTCGGTATTCTCGATTTAACACGTGGTGAACTTGGAACGCGTGGGTCAGCAGATTTACGAGATATTGAAGCAGCAAATGCAGCAAAAATATTAGGTGTTACTGTAAGAGAAAATGTAGCATTTGCCGATGGTTTTTTCAAAAATGATAAAGAACATCAATTAGAAATCATCAAAATAATTCGCAAATACCAACCTGAAATTGTGTTGTGTAATGCCATTGATGACCGTCATATAGATCATGGAAAAGGAAGTCAACTCGTAAGCGATGCTTGTTTTTTAAGCGGTTTATTAAAGATGGAAACTAAACTCAATGATGTTTTACAAGAAAAATGGCGACCAAAACATGTATATCATTACATTCAATGGAAAAATATTGAGCCAGACTTTGTAGTTGACGTCTCAGGATTTATAGAAAAAAAACATGAAGCTGTAATGGCGTATAGTTCACAATTCTTTGATCCGAAAAGTAATGAAGCAGAAACACCAATTACAAGTAGAAACTTTATAGATAGCATTCATTACCGTGCACGTGATTTAGGAAGATTGATAGGTGTAGATCATGCAGAAGGCTTTACGGTAGAACGTTATGTTGCTGTAGACTCGTTAAATGATTTAATTTGATATGAAAGAAAAAGACATTACATGCGATCCGTTACAATTAGAAAATATGCCAACAGTTCAAAAGTTTTCATTTTCAGAAAAGTTGATAGCAATCATATTAATTATTATCTTTATGACGATTCCTTTATATGAGATAAGTCCTGAAACATTTAAACTGAATCAAATTGTGGAATATGTGTATAGTTGTGGATATTTAATGAACTATTAACGCATAGGTTATTCTAATAAAACTATAATCGTTTTTTTTATATGCTAACCTTTTCAGAATCATAGAGATAAAAAAAATAGTAAAATAAATTAAATAAATACTTTGGATGAAAAGTGAAATAGCTTATATTTGCATCCGCTAAAACAAATGGTGATTGTAGCTCAGCTGGTTAGAGCGCCGGATTGTGGTTCCGGAGGTCGCCGGTTCGAAACCGGTCTTTCACCCTTTTACAACCCTCTCAATTTGAGAGGGTTATTTTTTTTAAAGAGTTTGTTTTAAGATCTAATTCTTCTTTTATTAGAAAGTGAAAGTGTTCTTGCCTTATTTTTTATACAATAACTAACGAAAGTATTTTAAATTTCTAAAAACTCCCAAGCCAATAAGGATCAGAGTAAGTAGCAGTAAAGGAAACACACTTTTTAGCATATTAAAATTGTTCTGATGCTCAAAAAATACAGGTTCATATTCTTGCCAATTGACACTAGAAGCTGGCTGGTTTTCAAAGATTTTAGGGTATAATTGTAAACGAATGTTTTCATGAAAACGAGTAGTTTCATTCAAAAATGCTACATAGTTTGATAAATCCGTATGAGCGATAGTATTCATAGATAATTGAACTTGTAAAGGCGGGAAAAACTGAGCTATGCTAGCGCTCAATTGCTCTCTCTTTCTGATTTTATCAAACATAGCATCTCTTTCTACTTTCGATTCGTCATCTCCCATTTGCTGCATCGCATAATACCAAAGCCAAGAAAAACCAGTTTCTTTTAATTCGTATTTTCTAAATTGTGGATAATGATTATAGAATTTTTCCATAGTCTCTTTTTTATCCGTATCCCATTTTGTATGATATGCATCGCGCTGTTTGATGGTCATTGCGAAAGCTTCTTCAACAGGATATTTATTAGCTACGTAATTGTTCACTAAAACAGGCAAAAAGACAACCAATACCAACCAACTAGATAATAAAGTAATAGCATTCGTATTTGAAGATTTTCGTAAAAGAATGACAAAAAAACACAAAGCAAACCAAAAGAGAATGTATAAGTAGCTAATGATTATGATATATAAAAATTCAATAGCGAATGGAATGCCTAAAACTACTTTTGCTAAGAATAATAATATGCTTAATGCGATATAAATAAAAACAACTCGGATAGATAACTTTTTCAATAAAAATTTGAATGGCGATATGCCTTGCGTTGTGATCATTTTCCAAGTTCCTTTTTCTTTTTCTTCCGAAAGAATATTAAAACTCAAAGCAATAATGATTAATGGGAATAGAAAAATGATAAGAAAACTAATATCTAAGTTCCCTACTTGCAATCGCATCGGATTCACCAAGTCTGTATCATACTTTTGTCCTTCTAAATTCAAGATACTCACATTTTGAATATGTGAATTCACATCACTTTGTCCCATAGAAATTCCAGCTAACGGCTGTACAGGATTTACAAAGGAAAATTTTAAATAATACAACAACAATCCAATATCATCTTCATATAATTTTGTCTGCGTTTCTATATGTTTTTGTTGTTGCTCAGCAGTTTTTGCAATCGTTGCTTGCTTTTGATTTAAAAATTGTTTTCCAGTACTGATGCTTAAAACTCCTAGAAACATGAGAATACCAAAAGCTAACCATACTGTTTTTGATCTAAAGAAATGTTTGATTAATAAACGATACATGACTAAATAATTTTAAAACGGTTAGAAAACTTTGTGATAAATATAATAGTGAGTAATAGCCAGATTATCAATGCAATGATTGCTGTAATTTGATTGAATATAGTATCAGCTATTGATACATATTCATATGAAAACGTTGGCGCTGATTTCCAATACGATTTGTCTACTACATTAATTTTTCCTTCGCTACTTTTTGCTTTATTACTAATGAATTTCATTTGTAAATCATTCAAGTATTGCGATTGTTGATATCTGTACTTTTCTGTTTGAGACAAAAAATGAGTGTAGGTATAAAAATCAGTTCCTGATAAACTCATCGATAGATTTTTAATTGCTAAATACGGATTTATCAGCACTAAATTATCCGTAATACTGTTTTGATGCTCATAAGTTTTAATCAATTTTTTATGTTGATCGTTATAAATGAGAGCGGTTTGTTTTTCTCCCTTACTCATTATAAAACCACTATAATTAAAAGGCAAATCTTTTACATCGGTTACGTTGTTTGCCTTCAATACAGAATCTCTCACCGCATTAAAATAAGGATCATCAGGATTGTGACTGTCGCCTTGTTTTGTTACTTCTTCCTCAATAACAGCTTTAAACTCAATCTTTGAAAGGTTAGGGTATAAGGAGTTTCCAATGACTTGAGCGGTTTTAGGAATGATGATGAAAAATAGCAACCAACCAGCCAACAAACTCAATAAAGCCCTGTTAGAATTTATACTTTTAGCAGAAACGATAACCGTAATACAACATAAAGTCATGAAGAAGATGATATATCCAATACTAATTAATATTGATCTAACAATGATTGCACTATTCATAGTATGATTTTCTATGAATGAAATGCTCCACAAAGCAAGTAACGATGGTAAGAAAAAAAGTGTTGAGAGAAGAAACAAACCAAGTGCTTTGCCTAACAGTACTTTATTTAGTGGCGTACCTTGTATGTAAATTATTTTAAGTGTACCATTTTCTCTTTCAGCAGTAATGGAAGCATAGCCGATAAAAAATATAATCAAAGGTAAGATCAATTGTAAAAGCATTGCAATATTCAAATCTCCAAAACGCACCAATCCGGTAGATAAACTAGCTTCCGAAAAGTTTGCTGTATTTTGTCGATGTGCTTCTAAAAAAATAGAATTTCCTGTATAACTTTCTATTCCTGAGTCAAAAATGCGCAAAGGATGTTGAGCACGAAAAGCAAATGTGCCAAAATGCGCCATTCTGTGCGGATGTTTATCAGGATTCTCTTCCCAACTCTTTCTAGACGATTCTTGATGATGTTCTACGACATGATGATTTGCTTCATACGCATTCCAACCTGAAATAGTAACATATGCTAAAACAGCAAGAAACAGCGATAACAGTACAAAAAGACCTTTGGTATAAAAGGTCTTTTTGAAAAACTGTGTTCCAATTAGAATGATAGCATTATTTTTCATTCAATTAAAATTTGTAGGTTGCATTTAGCAATACATTTCTTGGTGCACCAGGACCTAATCTAGACGGATTTAAACCACCTAGCCAATATGTTTTATTAAATAGGTTATTTAACTTCAGTGTCAATTGAATTCCTGTATTATTTGGTTTGTAATATACAGCAGCATCAAATACGGTGTATGATGGTAGAAGTACTCTATCAATAGAATAGGTAGGATTGTACCACGTAAACCTTTCGTCTACATATTGCGCACCAAAACCAACTCCAATGCCTTTTAAAGTCGTATTCATAAAATCATAACGTCCCCAAAAATTAGCATTATGTTTCGGTGCTCCTCCAATACGTTCGCCAATAAATTCTTCTACAGCATCTTCTACAATTTCAGCATCTGTAAAACCATATGAAGCTGTCAATTGAAAGTTTGATGATACGTAACCAGAAATGTCCATTTCAAAACCGCGACTTCTTTGCTCACCTCTTGTGGAGAGATTATCTAAATCATAGGTATCTCCCAATAAGATATTTTTTTGAGTGATGTTAAAAATGGCAAGATTCGCAAATACTTTTCCATTTAAGAATTCTCCTTTTGCTCCAATTTCTATTAAACTACTTTCCAAAGGATCAAATCTACTAGGTGAAGCTGACCAAAAGAAACCTTCCGCAGTTGGTGATAATGAAACGGTGTTGGTATGTGGTTGAAATCCTTCCAAATATGTAGCATACACACTAATATCATTTGTAACTTCATAGGTTAATCCAATTCTCGGTACAAAAGCGCTAGTTTTAAACTCTTGTTCATCTCCTTCATAATTAAATATGTCTGAAAACCATTCATATCGTAAGTTTACTAAGGCTGAAAATTTTCCAATTTTAAATTGATTTTGAATATAGATTCCACTTGAAGTGGTTAAGTTTGCAGGAATTGACAATTCTGCAAGGTTATAACCTGTTGTATTTCTAGCTCCATTAAAAGGATTTTCTAAGTTGAAATGTGGAACCGCAGGTACTGGCATCGTAACACCATCTACAGTCATTTGTTGGAAATTCCCTGGATTACTCGGATCAAAATTTGCTTGTCCGCCATCAACAGTTAAGTATCTTCTAGCACGCAAAAATCCTGCTCCAATTTTTCGTTCCCAACGTGTTGCATCATATCCAACTAGTATTTTATTGGTAATGTTTCCTTTCTCAATATCATAGGTAAAATAGGTGCTAAAATTATCTGTTTCCCAGAATTGTTGCCTTTCATCGTAACGCATACGCGCAAGTGTCGGAATTACATTTCCGTCAATATCAACGGCTGTTCCATCAACTCTATGTTCGGCTAAATCTTCGTCCCAAGTTTGTTTCATGTATTGCGCATTGAAACCAAAATTTTCAGCAAACTTTTTACTAAAATTTGCCATAAAAATGAACTCTTTGTTTTTATAATGATCGCTAGATGCACCTACATTTCTTGTAATTGGCGTGCTATTCAAATCAAATTCACCATTAATAGCACCAAAAATTGGCTGTCCTCTGTCTAAATTACCTTCAGAATCACTGTAAATCATTTCTACATTAAGAGAAGTATTATCGTTTGGGATATAACTCAACGATGGCGAAATTAAAAGTGCATTATTGTTTACAACATCTCTAAACGAGTCTGCCTCTTGAAAAGCAGCGTTAAAACGATATAATAATGTTTTTGATTCGTTTAATGGACCTGTAAAATCGGCTGTAGCTCTAATGGTTCCAAAACTTCCTGTCGATAAAGAAACTTCACTGCGCTTTTCTAACAATGGTTTTTTAGTAACCATATTTACGGTTCCTCCAGGATCTGCGCTTGAAAAAGTAACAGATGATGGTCCTTTAATCACTTCTACACGTTCTAAGTGTGATGTTATGGGTTGTAAAAAATAATATTGACGTGTACGCATTCCGTTTAATACTTGTCCGTCGTCAGCTTGCGTAATACCACGAATGTTATAATGATTGTACAATCCAGTTACGGAAACATTACTCACTGTTTTCACGGCATCTGGTAATTGAAAAGCCAATCGATCTGCGATGAGCTCTTTAGTAACAGTAGCAACAGCTTGTGGCAATTCTTTATTTTGAATGGCTACTTTAGTTGCAGAGAACGAATATTCACTGTTGTAATCATTTCGTTTTCTACCAATAACTTCTACAGATTGCATGGCTTCAAGAGATTCTTTTAATACAAGTGAACCTAGATTTAATGTTTGATTTGCTTTTATATCAACAGATTGTGTGTAGTTGTCAAACCCTACATATGTAATTTTTAAAGTATAGGTTCCTGCGTTTGCGACTTCCATACTAAAATTTCCTTCCGTATCAGAAGTTGTTCCTTTTTGTTTTTGCGAATCACTTGTTATGATAATATTGGCTCCTAAGATTGGAGTATTTTTTTCATCCAAAACTTTTCCTGTAAGTTTAGATTGGGAGAAACCGAATTGTATTGCTAGTAATAAAATAGCAAATACGCCCTTTTTTAAATTCATTTGGTTCGTTATTAAATTGATTAAATTGATTAAATTGTTTTGATGTATAAATCTTGTAGTTCTTGCGCTGAAATTTTAGCTGTTTCAGTTGTATGTACTAAGGTTCCTTCTCGCATGATCCCTATTTTAGAACCAATGTTTACAGCATTAAAAATGTCATGCGTAGCCATTAAAATTCCAACACCATTTGCGGATAACTCTTTGCATATTTCTGCAAATTCTACAGAAGCTTTTGGATCTAAACCAGAAGTAGGTTCATCCATGAGAATATAAGATGCATTTTTTGCCAAAGCGATTGCAATACCTACTTTTTGACGCATTCCTTTTGAGTATGTATCTAGTTTTTTTTGATGCGCATCTTCTTGTAAATTGGCTCGCAGTAAAAAATCATTGAGCTCTTCTTTTGAGTAAATAAATCCAGCGAGTCGACTAAAGAAATCTAAATTTTCAAGACCTGATAAATTGCCATATAATTGGACAATTTCTGGAATATAGGCAATGCGATTTTTTGCGAATTTATTATCCTTTGTCGAATGATTATCAATCAAAGCTTCTCCAGAAGTTGGAGTGATCAATCCTAGAAAGATATTAATAGTTGTCGTTTTACCTGCTCCATTTTGCCCTAATAGGCAAAAGATTTCTCCAGGAGCAACAGTAAAACTCAAATCCTTGATAGCCAATGTATCGTCATAACGCATACATAGCTTGTTTGCTTGTAACATACAAGAGTGATTTAAAGTTATAAAGTTTTATGAGGGTTGCCTTGATCGTAAAGGAAATCTTAACGAAAAACCTGTAAATTCAAAGTGATTTCGAGTATTACAAAAACATGTACAATCGTCACTAGTGGATATTTTCAAATATCACTATGAAACAATTATTTAGTGTTTTTAAATGTTTTGTAAACTATATATTGTAAGTAGGAGGAGATCTTGATTTTTTCCTCAGCGGTATAAAAGAAAGTAATTGTTTTTCTGTGTCAGAAATGCGTACTGAAATTTCAAGAGGACTCATCAATGAATATACTATAGACTCCTGTTGGGTATAGTCTAATTTTAAGTAAGTCTGACAATAAAAACAAGTTTTTGTAGAATCTGAATCTTCACTAAACTTTGTGATTTTAGACGAAAATATATACGCATCATCTTTATGTTCCAATGAATGCACAAACGAAGTAAGATGATTCATAAAAATGATCATCAAAAAAACTAGACTTATTACTTTTTTAAAATATGCCAATACTTCTATTTGTAGATTGGTCGCAAAGTACTAGATATTTTCATAAAATGCAACACAGTTGCAATACTATTTTGGATTGAACAGTTTTTAGTTTATCAAAATCAAATTGATAGAAAAAAATATGGAACGATTTTTTAGTTACAGAGGATAATTTAAGAGTATGAATATTAAGTTTCGCCAAAGTGTTTTTAGTACTTTGTTTTTATGGATTTAATAGTTTTAAATTATAAACTGATTAGCTTACAATGATTGTTTTTATTTTGCTAATTATTTGTAATATATGTGCAGAAAATAATTTATATGAAAACTATCCAAACAAGCTTTACATCTTAAAAATTAAAGGGATAATAAACTGAAAAAATAGGACTAGTAAAATGATTGAAATAATGTTTAATAAAAAACCAGCACGTGCCATTTGAGCTACTTTTACATGTCCGCTAGCAAACACAATAGCATTTGGAGGTGTAGACATTGGCAACATAAATGCACAGCTAGAAGCCATTGTTACCGGAATTAATATATGTAAAAGATCTATGTTTAATCCGATAGCGACACCTGCAACCATTGGTGCAAAAATGGCAACTAAAGCAACATTACTCATCAATTCGGTCATAAATAACATAACGGTAATTAGTATGCTACCAATAAGTAGAATGCTCAGCATTTTGTTATCGCTTACAGCAGTTCCTATCATATCAATAATGCCTACATTGGAAAGTCCGCTAGCCAATGCAAGTCCACCACCAAATAATATTAAAATTCCCCAAGGTAGTTTTTTGGTATCTTCCCAAGCTAAGATTGTTTTGTTGTTTTGTATTGCTGTAAAACAAGCAAATGCAGCTATCATGCTAATTGTTGTATCTGTTAGTGATAAAGCAGGAAAGAGACTATTTATATAGTTTTTACTAATCCAAAGTAGAATTGCAAAGATGAAAATGATTAAAACAATTATTTCTGATTTGTTGATTTTCCCCAGTTTCTTCATTTCAAGATCAATTATTTCGTTCGATTTTTCAAAAGAAGCCAAGTTATTTGGATACATAACTTTCGTTAATATGAAATAAATAAAAAACAGCATAATAATCGCAAACGGAATTCCTACAACCATCCATTTTAAAAAGGAGATATTGTAACCGTATTCACTTTCCATAAAACCTGCTAGTACAATATTTGGAGGTGTTCCTATTAAAGTAGCAATTCCTCCAACATTGGCGGAATATGCAATACCAAGCATAATGCTTAAAGCAAAGTTTTTATCTTTTTTAGTAAAACCATCTTCATCATGTATCAACAATTCTATTACAGAATACGCAATAGGAAGCATTACCACCGTTGTGGCAGTATTACTAATCCACATGCTTAAAAATGCCGTGGCGAGCATAAAGCCAAGAATAATTTTATTTGGACTTGTACCTGTGAGTTTTATGATAGATAAAGCAACTCTTCTATGCAGTTTTACTTTCTCTAAAGCCAACGCTAAAACAAATCCACCAAAAAATAGAAAAATAATAGGATGTCCGTAACTTATGGCAACTTCTTTAATAGGCATAATTCCCAATAAGGGATAAAAAGTAAGCGGAATTAATGCGGTAACAGAAATAGAAACCGTTTCGGTAATCCACCATAAAATCATCCATAATGCAACTCCAACCACTTTGTCAGCTTCTGGACTAATGATCTCAAACGGACTAAAGAAAAAGAATAAGCAGATGACAGGACCTAAAACAAGAATTAATTTTTTCTTCATATTTGATAAGATATGGCAAACGATCTGATTCATTTAAAACCTGAATCAATAACCATTATACCTGCAAAATAAAGAAACTAAAACTTTTTTATGTCAAAACTTTAAATTTTATATCGAACCAACTTTATTTATACGTTTTTACAATATTATTGAATGATGTTTGTAGGCGCTTTTAATAGTTTCTCTTCCTCTAGAATAGCAATGGTTAATTTTACATAATCATTTACAGACTTTTCAATAGAAACAGGATCTACAATATTGATATATCCTTTCCAGAGTAATTCTCTTTCTTTTGTTGGACAAATGCAATACATGGAAGTCTCCGAGTTGTAAATGGTGTATTCATCATAATATTCTGGATTGTAGTATATGTCTTGATATTTTACATATTCCTCAGCAAAACCTCTGTAGGTTTCTTTTCGATTGTGATACGTGTTTTTGTACGCTATTTTATCTTGAACACCAATGACTTTGGAAAGAATAATAGCATCAAAACCTTCTTCTAAAAGCTTTTTTTCTAATACATTGAGTTCTACTTTGGTAACTTTTTTTGTTTTAAAAGTAGGGTATGATACGTCTAAACTTGCTATAGCTTGCACACCACGAAGTTCAAATTCTTGTTTCAACTGTGTTTCATACTTTTTTCTAGCTTCTTTGTTTGAAGTTAACCCAATAATTAACACCTTTTGAGGTTCATAATACTCTATATCTGGGTTTTTCCAATAGTCTACCAAATCTGTGCTTGTACAATTGACAAAAAATAAACTAATTAGAATTAAAAATAATCGTTTCATAAGGATAGTTTTTTAATGATTCTTATCAAATAATAATCTAAGTTTTTCTTCTTTTTTAAGATCTTTTATGATGTCAAATATTTGTGTTTTTAACATGCGATAATTTTTGAAGAATTCATGAGTTTCCACTTTTAAACCTCTATGAGTCTCTTTATAGATTTTTTCATCTTTAGGCTGATCTATTCCATCTACCATAATTTTAAGATCTTTTTCATGTGTTTGTACAGCTTCAATAAGATTGTTATTGCTTCGTTGCGATCTGTTAAGCACATCTATAATTTCTTTTTCATTAGAAAAAATATCTAATTCAGATAATTGCATAGAAAATGTGTGTAATAAATTTTCAAAAAAGAAGTGTTCATCTTTTATAAAATTCAATTCAGATAACCATTGAAGAGAATCTCTATGCATTTCTTCTGAACTCAACCATTTTATATAGTTTATATGTATTTCCATAATTTTTAGGTTTTACTTCGTTAGTGATGAAATTAAATTTTGTGTTTCTAACTTATTGACTACAAGTTTTACATATCGATTTACCGTTTTATCAATAGATTTTGGATCAACGACTTCGATATATCCTTTCCAGAGTATTTCTCTTTCTTTTGTTGGACAAATACAATATACCGTAGTTTCTAAATGGTATATTTTGTACGCATCGTAATAGTCTGTATTGAAGAAAAATTGCTGAGAAGAAATGTAGTCTTCTTTAAAATTTTGAGTTGTTTTGGCATCATTATAATGCGTTTTTTTATACTTGACTCTATCTTCCGTTCGAATGATTTTACTAAAAATAATAGTATCAAATCCATTTTTAATCAGCTTTTGTTCAACAGAATTCAGTTGTTCTTCAGACTGTTTAGTAGTTTTAAAATCTGCATCCAAAAAATTCATACTAATCACAGCTTCCAAACTACGTTGTTTTAAAGCTTTCTGAAGTTGTTTTTCAAATTGAAATCGCGCTTCTTCATGTGATGTGAGCCCAACAATAAACACCTTTGTTGGTTCGTATAAATCAATCTCAGGATTTTTCCAATCTTTAGTAAGTTTTATACTTGAACAACCTTCTAAAAGGAATAAAATGATAATACATATAAGACGTTTCATTTGTAAAACTTTGGGTTTAAATTTTAATTCATTGAACAGGATTTTGCTTGACTATCAGACATATATCAACTTACTCAGGAATAACTAAGAATGGTATAGTAGGCTGAAAACCTATTTTTTTAATGACAGGTTCACGTGTAATTCTTTCAATAAAACTGTGTGAATAATAGATCATAGCTAAGATGTCTATTTCAAGTTCGTCTATAAAGTTGGTAATTCCTTCTGCTTTACTAGTATAATCTGGAATCCAATGGAAACTACATTCATAATCAGTTAAATACTGTTGTAATGTGTTGTAATTATTTTGTTGAGTTTCCGTTAATTTTTCGTTTTCATTAATATGTACAACTCTAATTTTAGAACCATACAAATCAGCTAATCTTTTTAAATAATGCAATTCTTTTGCATCACAATTTCTATTAAAATCTGTTGGAAACGCAATCTGTTTAGGTGTTGTAAAACTATATGCATCAGGAATCATCAATAACGGACAGCTTTTAATCTTTTTAATAATTTTAGTCGTATTGCTTCCAAAGAAAATTTCTTTAGCTCCTGTAGCACCTTTTGTTCCCATAATAACCAAGTCAATTTTATACTTATCAATGGCAGTTTCTACGGCATCCGACAATTCTCCAATATTTAAAACAACTTCAAATTCATGATTCGAATTCTTCGTTTCTCCTTCTAATTTCGTTTTCAAGTCCAACAAATCTTTCTTGGCATTATCGCGCATGGTTGTGAGCAGTTTATTAGAAAAATTAGAAACTCTTGAAGCTGTTAATTTCGTAGCGTTTAAAAGATAAAATGTACATGTTTCGTTCACATATAGCTGTAAAGCATATACAATGGCACTCCAAGCATTCTCTGAAAAATCGGTTGGTAAAAGTATTTTTGTCATGATAATTTTGCTTAAATAATTATAGTAAATGTAGCATTAAAATAGATCGTTAAAAATGATATAAATCAGTTATTCCTTTGCAGGAATGACTAAAAACGGAACATCTACGCGAAAACCTATTTTATTAATATTTGAACCAAAGAATAAGTTTTCAAAAAACGATTGTTTGTTATTAATCATTGCTAACAAATTGATGTCTTTTTCCGATTGACATTCCATAATAGCGTCAACAATATTTTTATCGTAAACAGTATTAAAATCAGAAGTTATATCTTTAAAATAATTTGCTAACTTTTGTCTATTTTCATCTTGTTTATGCGTTAATTGATAAGTGTAGGATACATGGAAAAACTGTAGCTCTGAGTTATATAATTCCACGATATCTTTAATAGTTTGCAACTGCTTTTCTTGAAAATCAATTTCATAATCTGAAGGAAATAATATTTTATTAGGTGTTACAAACGTATAATCATTCGGAATTGCCAATAAAGGACATTTTGCACTTTTAATTACATGCACCGTATTTGATCCAAATAAAATTTGATCTATACCGCTAGCACCTTGTGTTCCCATCACAATTATGTCCATTACTTTTTTCTCATACAACTCTTCAATTTCGGAACTAAGTATGTTAAAAGCGGCTCTCCTTGTAAACGTATGTTTTGGATTATTGAATTCAGCTTCAATTTTTTGTTGTACTTCTCGAAGTCCTTTTTTAGATGTATCTCGCATGGCATCCAATAAACCGTATTGTGCCACACCAACTTCCATATATTCAACTCTATATACAACAGGTGTAAATGTGTTTAATAAAATAAATTCGCATTCTTGATCTTTAAATAATTGAACAGCATATCTAATAGCATTCAATGAATTATCTGAAAAATCGGTAGGTAAAAGTATTTTTTTCATAAGAATATTTTTAATTAAAAGATTACTTTAAAAGTACAAGCTAGGCTAGTTAAAAACTATGATATAGATCATGTTTGATGTATAAGAAGAAGCTGATTTATATCATTGAAAAACAGTTTAGAAGGTGTTAGATTTGTTATTTAACACAATTACAAATGGATGTAACAAAACAAACAGCAGCGGTATTCTATCAGCATTTAGGAAAATTGTTTTATGCAATTGCATCGGCAGATAAAAAAATAAAGAAAGAAGAATTTGAAGCCATGAAAAAGGCGATTTCTTTATTAAGCTTACGCGAAAACTTACATATAACGAATACATCAACTGATATTGAACATTATATAAGTACAACCTTTAAAATACTGTATTTTGATAATGTAAGTGCAGAAACCTGTTTTGACGATTTTGTAACTTTTAAAAATAAACATGAAGCTTTATTTACGGAATCTATAAAAAATACGATTCTAAAAATTGCGGGTAAAATAGCATGCAGTTTTTCTGATGTGAATAAGTCAGAATTGATATTATTAGCAAAACTCAGTCTCGAATTAAAAAAAGCATCTTCATAACGACTTATATATGTCAAACCATACACACAAAATAGCTTCACAATATCTTATTTTTGGTAAAAAAACAGAACTCTATTTTGCTTTGTTATGTGGTTTTTTTTTGTTCATAGGTTTTTTGATAGAAAGATTGGCTAATATTCCAGATCTTATTTATAAAATAATATATGCTATTTCGTATTTATTTGGTGGTTGTTTTGTGAGTATTGAAGCTTTTCATAAGTTAAGAAAAGGAGGATTTGATATCGATTTCTTAATGATTGCTGCTGCAGTTGGAGCTATATACATTGGAAGTTGGGCAGAAGGCGCATTGTTATTATTTTTATTCAGTTTTGGACATGCATTAGAACATTACGCGATGCATAAAGCTAAAAAATCAATTGAGGCATTAGGTAACTTATCTCCGAAAATTGCACTAGTAAAAAGAAATGGAAAACTAGAAGAAACTCCAGTAGAAAAGCTAATGCTTAAAGATGTAATAGTAATAAAACCCAATACAAAAATTGCCGCTGACGGTGTTGTTATAAATGGAAGTACAAGTGTGAATCAGGCACCAATTACAGGAGAAAGTATTCCTGTAGATAAAGAAAGTATTTCAACCATAAAACGCTTGCCAAAATTTATTGAAATTGATAAAAAACATACTGTATTTGCAGGAACCATTAATGGAGACAATAGTATAGAAGTATTGGTGTTAAAACTTAGTAAAGATTCTACCGTTGCTAGATTAATTACAATGGTAAACGAAGTAGAAACTCAAAAGTCACCTACACAACGTTTGACTAAAAAGTTTGAAAAATGGTACGTTCCAATTGTGATACTGATGGTTTTCTTATTATGTTTTGCATATATAGTAATCAACGAAACTTTTGAAGAAAGTTTATACAGAGCTATTACGGTTTTAGTAGCTGCAAGTCCTTGCGCATTAGCAATTTCGACACCAAGCGCTGTATTAAGTGGTATTGCACGAGCAGCCAAAAAAGGTGTTCTAATAAAAGGAGGGAAAGCATTGGAAAACTTAGGTTCCATTACAGCAATTGCTTTTGATAAAACAGGAACGCTTACAGAGGGAAAACCAACACTTAAAAATAGCATTCCATTATATGATTTTGAGCTATCAGAACTTGTCAAAATAGTACTAGAAGTGGAAAGTTTAAGTAATCATCCATTAGCAAAAGCAATTGCAAAAAATATTAAAAAGCAGTACAAAATTGAAACTGAAGACAAAGCTTCTAATGTAAAAGCAATTCAAGGAAAAGGAATCACAGCAATTTATAACAATCAAAAAGTATGTATAGGAAATATAAAACTGATGCAAGATGCAGGAATAAAAGTTGATACGTTGATACATTCCAAAATGAAAAGCCTACTAAAAAAAGGAGAAACGGTGATGTTAGTTGCGTATCAAAATGAAATTAGGGGAATTATTAGTGTGATGGACGTTCCACGAAAAACTGCAAAAAATACTATCAAACAATTAAAAGAAACAGGCATTAAATTTATGATTATGCTTACCGGTGATCATCAAAATGTTGGAGAAGCTATTGCAAAAGAAATAGGACTTTCAGAAGCAAAAGGAAATTTACTCCCCGAAGCTAAAGTTGTTGAAATAAAAACATTATTACAGCAACATAAAAAAGTAGCAATGGTTGGCGATGGTGTCAATGATGCACCTGCAATGGCTTTAAGTACTGTAAGTGTTGCTATGGGCGCAGCTGGAAGTGACGTTGCTTTAGAAGTTGCAGATGTGGCATTAATGTCTGATAAAATAGAAAATCTCCCATTTGTATTTGGCTTAAGTAAAGCTTCAAAACGAATTATAAAACAAAACATTTGGATCAGCTTAGGAATGGTTGTTTTTTTAGTGCCTATTACAATTTTAGGACTCACAAATATTGGAATAGCTGTTTTACTTCATGAAGGATCAACCATTATCGTAGTGCTAAATGCATTGCGTTTGCTACGATATGAAATGAAGTAGCTGATCAATATCATATTTTTAAAGTGATGTAATCTATACTTTAGTATCAAATTCAAACGTATATTATGATTAAGATACTTACTGAAACAGAAAGCTATAAAATTTTAGAATCAAACTACATTGGTCATTTAGCATATCTCTACAAAAATAGACCGTTTATTGCGCCAATTACCTACTATTTTGATAAAGAACGCAATATAATTATTGGATATTCTGCAGAAGGACATAAAATAACCGCAATGCGAAAAAATAATGTGATCGCTATGGAAGTTTCTGAAATTGATTCTGTAAATCACTGGAATAGTACAGTCGTTCATGGTACTTATGAAGAATTGGAAGGAAGCACAGCTAAAGCATATTTACACGATTTTTCATTAGGTGTAAAAGATTTAATCATAAAGAAAGAAAATAGAAAGTTAGATTTTATCAATCAATTTTCAAGTAAAATATACAAAGACGATTTCCCTGTGATTTTCTTAATCAAGATTGATGAAATTACTGGACGAATACGAAGAAGTTAACCTCTGTTTTAATCAGCCTGCTATGCATCATTCCAACAGAAAATATATCTTAATAATTGCTATTTGTATACTGTTATTCATCGTTCAAATTTTAATTATTTTATTTTGGAAAGATTATAAATTTTTGACATTCCTGAATATGATTTTCGTATTTACAATATGTTGTATGTATGCAAATTACCGTTTTTTTGATATGACGCAGAAAGAATCTAAACAACTCTTTGTAGCTACAAAAAAGGCAGAAAAACCTATTATTAAAGAAGCAGCTATTGCAAATCTTCCGTCTATTGTACAAAAATGGTTACGAACTTCAGGAGTAATTAATAAAGAATACATTTCTTATGTACGTTTAAAACAAAAAGGAAGAATGCGTACAAAACCTTATGGAACCTGGATGTCTTTTAATGCGCATCAATATTTTAATACTTCAGATATTTCCTTTGTTTGGACAACAAAAGTAAAAGTATTTCCGTCAATATATTTGAACGGGCGTGATAAATTAGTTGAAGGAAAAGGAGCTATGCTCATTAAATTAGTTTCGTTAATTCCAGTTGTAATTGAACGTGAAAATCATCAAATCAATGCAGGAGCAATGATTCGTTATTTGGCAGAAATTTGTTGGTTTCCTTCGGCTGCATTACACGACGCTATTTCATGGGAAACTATCAATAAAACATCAGCAAAAGCTATATTGACAATACAAAATGTTTCTGTTTCAGGAATTTTTAGATTTTCAGAAGAAGGAAAAATAATATCTTTTGAAGCACAACGTTTTTATGGTGGAGCAAAAGAAGCAACACTTGAGAAATGGTGCGTAGAAATGGTTTCTTACACAGAATTCAACGGTATAAAAATACCAAATATCTCTAATGTGATATGGAAACTTAATGAAGGCGATTTCCATTGGTTAACCCTAGAAATTACAGATTTAGAATACAACTGTAACTCATTATATGAATAGCTAAATTTATTTTTCACTTTCTGTTTTTGAAATAGTATCATTTGTGAATCTATTTTAAAATAAATATCTTCAACTTTACATCATGAAAATACAATTAACATGCAAGATACATTTTTGAAAGAAGCTATAAAAGAAGCAAAAATAGGACTGAATGCAGGAGGAATTCCAATAGGAAGTGTATTGGTTCACAATGGAAAAATATTGGGAAAAGGACACAATAAAAGAGTGCAAGATGGAAGTGTTGTATTGCATGGTGAAATGGACGCCTTAGAAAATGCAGGCAGGCAATTGGCTTCCGTGTATAGAGAATCTGTAATTTACACAACGCTTTCACCATGTCCAATGTGTACAGGTGCTATTTTGTTATATGGAATCCCAAAAGTTGTTGTTGGAGAAAACAAAACATTCATGGGAGCAGAAGAGCATTTGCGCGCTAATGGAGTAGAAGTTGTTGTTGTAAATGATGAAGAATGCATTGCTATGATGGCAGATTTCATTAAAAATCGACCTGAACTTTGGAATGAAGATATTGGTGTTTAATCTTTCGTCTTCTTAAAATTTCTAAAATCAGTTAGTGCCTAACAAGCAATAGTTGTAATATTTCTATTGTTTGAAGCTGCACTGAATAACACTTTTTTTAGAATACGTTGTACATCTACATTGTCTTTTTGTTTAATTAAATGATCTTCCAATTCATCAGTATGACTTATTTGTAAATCGTGCCCAATGAAACCATAACCTAAATATAGACCATTCTTTACGATGATAAATGCTTCTTCTTCTGAAGTGCGTCCTGTTTCTTTAATAACAACATTTTTAGAAGCATTTCGTGTGTGATCAATGGCTTTGTCTACACGTTCATTATAAGTAGTTACAGCTTCTTCATGTTTGCAAATACCTTTGCAGGTTTCTAATAAAAAGTGCGAACATTCTGAAACGCGTTCTTGTAAATGACAATATTTTGGACATAAATCAAATTGCATGCATAAGCTTTCTATATAGGTTCTACAATCGCGAACATTATAAAATGTAATGATCGGATTCGGAATCATTTTAGCATCATTTATTGCCAAATGTTTAACGCCACGGCGATCAGAATATTCAAAAATGGCATATCTTTTTGGTGTTCGTTTTGAAGCCGTATTATATATTGGATAATAATGTTTGATAGCAGCATCTTCCATTAATAATGCCACCAATTCACTTCCTGATAATTCAAAATCAATATCAGCTGTTTCTCTGCATAAATCGAGTTCTTTTTGTGCTTTGTTGTAAAAATGGCTTAATACGCGTTTTTGTATATTTTTTGCCTTTCCCACATAAATTATCTTGCCTTTTTTATTCTTAAAATAGTATATACCAGGTTTAGTTGGTAGTGCTTCAAAAATGTTACTAGGCAAGTGTGGCGGTAATGTAGCTTCTTTAGAGGTACGTTTTAAAAACTTTTGAAATGTTTCTTCTGCGTTTTCTTGCGCAAGCAATAATTGAAATAATATAACAGTGGCAGCGGCGTCTCCACGCGCTCTATGTCTATCAGAAATATGTATGTCCAATGATTTGCATAATTTTCCTAAACTATACGATTTTAGACCAGGAATTAAACTTCTTGATAACCGAACAGTACATAGTTTTTTTCGTCTAAATTCAATATCAATGGCTTTGAATTCGTTTCGAATTACATTGTAATCAAAATTTACATTATGCGCTACAAAAATGGTATTCTCAGTAATGTTCAATACATCTTTGGCAATTTCTGCAAATGTAGGTGCATTAGCAACCATTGCATTATCAATTCCTGTTAATGCGGTAATATGTGCAGGAATGTATGCGTTCGGATTTACAAGTGAAGTGAATTCGTCTACAATTGTAGTTCCATCAAACTTAAAAATAGAAATTTCTGTAATTTGATTGCTACGTCCTGTAGTTTCAACATCAATGATAGTGTAGGTTGGGTTTTTTAACATGAGTTACGACATTTTACGAACGGCTTCTAATTCTACTTGTAATTCTCTAAACATGGTCATAATACTGCTTAGTTTCAATTCTTTTTCATCATATTCTTGTGTGTTAATACAGCAAGTAAATTCCCAAACTTCTAATACTTCTTGAATAGGAACTTCATACGGATCATAAGTTTTGTTATCACTACTGAGTAATAAGGTTTGCTTTTCTGCGATCTGATTGTACACACGTTTGTAGACCAAACCATCACTTTTGGTCAATACAATATAAGTACGTCCGTCTTTGATATCTCTTACATCATCTACAAATTTAGCTACGATATACGCACCATCTTTTACAGGTAGCATAGAATCTCCTTTGATGGGAAATGCTCTGTGCGTTCCTGTTGGTAAAAACGGTAATTTTATTTTTTGTAATTGTTCAATGTATTCTGGATCGGCATAACCGGCTAAGTAACCAGCAGAAGCTTTTGTGGGAATGATTTCGATGAGTTCTTCGTCGTTATCATTTACAGAAATCGGAAATAGTAAACGTTGATTTCCAATTTGCATAAAAGATGATTCTTTTGATTGAGATAAATCGTTTTTGACTAATATATCAATAGGTAATTTGAAATAGTCAGAAATGTCAATTAAACGATCAATTGGCGGTTCGGAGCGACCTTCTTCGTAGGAACCTACCATGGAACGTGTCCAACCTAATTCTTGCGCAAAGCGTTCCTGCGAGAATTTCTTTAATGAACGAAGGTGTTTTATGTTGATTTGAATATTTTTCATAATACAGAATGTTATAAATCAGTATTACTACAAATATAAGTAAATATTGCTACAAATAAAGGTTTTTGTGTAAATCCTTGAAAGTACTAGTGTTATTACTCTTCAAGTTCTTCGTAAAACGCTACTAAATACAGGACACGTTCTCGAAGTTGTCTCTTTTCGTAACTCGCAGCAGCAGCCATTGCTAAGCTTCCACCTTGGTAATTTTTTCGATAGTAAGAATGATAAAACGAAACATCTGATTTATGAAATGCTTCCCACTTTTTTTGTGTTTCTTCAAATAATGCTACATCTAAATGTGAAGATTTTGCTTTTATTTGGTTCAATACTTTGATTAGTTCAAGTTTCCATGCTTTAAGAGCTTTTTGTTCGCACTGAATACTTCCAATTGTAGTTGGTACTGCATTTTGAAGACATTTGCTATTTTCAACATCAATAGGATGTCTTTTTTCTTGGCTGAAGCTATAGAATGATATTGTAAAAAAGAGGAGGAGCAACCATGTTTTTTTCATGACTAGAATCATATTTGATTTTCAATGATAGAAAGATACGTTTTTATGAGTGAAGTAAAGTATGTTTTTCATTGTATGTTAAGAACGGTTTTCCTGTAACGTACTATCAATTGTATTTACTAGCTTTAGTTTATAACCAAAATCTTTATACCATGAAAAAAAAGCAATTAAACACATTGAATTTGAACAAGCAATCCATTTCAACTTTTGATCCATCAAAAATAAAAGGAGGCGGACACACTCAATTGGCTACAAATTGTCCTACCAATTGTATTTCATGCCATGATCCGAGGTAAAATTTATTAGTTTTTATTTCACAAAAAAAGCGAACTTCATAGTTCGCTTTTTCAATATATAAATTTCATTTATGTTTAACTAGTGTTTACAATAACTAAAATCTAGGTTGAATCTTCCTCATCATTCAATGTAAATTCAACACTATTCACTTGAAAATCTTTCCAAGCACTCGGATCAATTGGCCAACTATCAATTATATCATAATCTTTATTTATAAAATAGGGTAACAAAATTAGTTTACAAGGACTTCTGAATATATTATTAATTTAAAGACATATCATTATGAAAAAAAGTAAACTTAAAAAATTGGCAATAGGAAAAGAAAGTATCGTAGCATTGAATACTGTTTTTGGAGGAGCTTTACCAACAACACAACAGTCTACAGTTGTTAAGGTTACAAAAGAAGGAGTACTTTGCAAGTTAAAACTTTAAGAAGTTTATTGCTTAAAAAGAAAACTTAGTAAAAAGAAAAAGCTTCCATTATGGAAGCTTTTCTGATTTT
This sequence comes from uncultured Kordia sp., assembly GCF_947496985.1. Lineage (GTDB taxonomy): Bacteria > Bacteroidota > Bacteroidia > Flavobacteriales > Flavobacteriaceae > Kordia. Next base: position 121,764 of record NZ_CANMEZ010000006.1, on the reverse strand, counting down.
TATATATGTTGTAAAAACTATTTCGTTTCTGTCGCTTTGTCTACAACTACTTTATTTTCTCTATTTGCCAATTCCCATGCAGTATAGAATACCAAACGCGTACGATTTGTCAATAGGTCGTAATTGATTTTTTCAACTGTATCTGTAGGCTTGTGGTAATCGTCATGTGTTCCATTAAAATAGAAAATTACTGGAATGTTATTCTTTGCAAAATTGTAATGATCAGAACGATAGTAATAACGATTTTTATCGTTTTCATCATTAAAAGTATAATCTAATTCAATGTTAGTATATTTTGCGTTGGCAGCTTCTGAAATTTCGTGTAATTCAGTACTTAATTTATCTGATCCGATTAAATAAATATAGTTACGATCACCTTCTTTACGTTTAGGATCGATACGTCCAATCATGTCAATATTCAAATTTGTAACGGTATTTTCTAATGGGAAAATAGGGTTGTAATCTGTATAATATCTTGAACCAAGTAATCCTTTTTCTTCTCCTGTAACATGTAAAAATACAATTGAACGTTTAGGTCCATTTCCTTCAGCTTTTGCTTTTTTAAAGGCTTCTGCTATTTCAAGAATGGCTACAGTACCAGATCCGTCATCATCAGCACCATTATATATTTTTCCATCTTTAATACCTTCATGATCTAAATGTGCTGAAATGATAATGTATTCATCAGGTTTTTCATCTCCTTTAATAATTGCGGCAACATTTTCAGAGTTGATCTCATTAATTTCATCAGCAATAGTAAGTTTTGCATTTATAGAAATATTTTTTGCTGTAGCATCGTCAATAATAGTAGGGTTGATAGCTTTGGCTAGTTCTGTATTTACAAAATAATAGAAGAAATCATTTTTATCATTACTTTTTAGTTTCATTCGTCCACCTTTCTTTACATATGGAAGTTGTGCTTTAAAACGTGGATAATCATCTTCAACATAAAAGAAAAGACCTTTTACTTTGTTCTCTCTAGCGGCATTAACTTTAGAAGCCATTTCTTGACGTAAATAAGCAGACCATTTCGTAGGCTCTTCCGTTCCAGAAATAATATACGTTCCGTCTGCATTTTTGGGTTCACCAAGTTTAATTAATACAACTTTCCCTTCTAAGTTTTTTCCTTTATAATCAGAATATTTCTCATCGTCAACTCCATATCCAATATATTCAATTTCAGAAATATTTTTTATTCCTTTATCATTTGCAGCAAAAGTTAAAAACTGATCTTCAAATAAATACTCTTTTCCATTAAGAGTCAATTCCGATTTTAAATCGCTTCCTTTTACTAATGGAACATTTTGAAAATAGTTTCCATCCTTTTGTGCAGCAGCAATATCAAGATTTTTGTACTCATCTCTTAAATAGGCAACCGCTTTCTTTTGTCCTGGAGCACCAGTATCTCTTCCTTCAAATTCATCAGAAGCGTACGTATATAAATGTGTTTTAAGTTCGGCTTCTGTAATCGTTTCACCATAAGGTACAGGATCAAGATTTTTAGTCATTTTTTTGTCCGTGGCTTTGTAATTTGTGCCACATCCCATAATGACTAAAAGGGCTAAGGATGCTAATTTTTTCATCTATTTTAAGTTATATTAAATATTGTAGTGTATTTAGAGTTATAACATTATTCCAAATAAACTATTTTTAGGATGTCCAAAAGTACTGAAAACCAATACGTATTTTAGTTATAGATTTCTTAAAAAAGTGTGAAAAACTTCACTTTTTCGCAAAAAAAAAGCCTATCAGTTACATTTCTGATAGACTTTTGTAAGATTTTTAGTTCGGTTATTTGTTTTTACTCAATACCTTCTATTTCTTCTAAATCTTTTTCTTTTTGTTTTTCTTCTTTTTCTACCTGCTCTACATCATTAGCTACTTTTTGTTCTTTAAATAGATTCATTGTAGTGATGGCTCCAGCCAAAAATGACAGAGCAATAATTAATTTCGGAACGCTTTCACGCATTCCTTTTTTTCGTGAAAGTACTAAGGCAGCACCTCCTAAAATTAAACCAGCTACTACAGGAATATAGGCAAAGCTTTCTATGATAAAAGAAAGCAGAAAACCTAACACTGCAGCAATACTTCCTAGTATAATACAAAATGTTCTCATGTTTTTTTCTTTTGGTTTTATGGTTTAGTTGGCAACACCAACAGCTTTTGTTAATTGTAGTGTTCCGCTTCCAATAGGAATGGTAAATCTTGCTTGGACAGGAATTTTATTAGCATCAGCAGTTAGCCAAAGTGTACCAGATTTTAAGAAATCACCCGAAGTAAGTACCTGTAATTTATAACATTCTTTACTTCCTAAGTTTCCTGCATTTATGGTTTCTTTTCCAACAAATTTAATCGTGATAGGCGTTTCCTGTCTGTCAAATAATATTTTAAAAGTTTTCGTGTCACCCACTTTAGCATTTGCAATTGGCAAATTTCTCAAATTGTATAGTGTAGATACGACATCCATAGCTCGGTTACTGAAACTAAAGTTTTTATCCTGAACCCAGTCTGTCCCGTTTCCTCTACGTTTAGTTTGTGTACTCTTTATTGTTTTATTTTTTTGATTATACACATACTTCATCTTCTTTTTATAGCCACCTTCTTGTATGTCTCTTCTATATAATAAAGGCAATAACGAAGAACGACTTACATAAGATTCGTATACGTCTCTAATTCTAAAAAAAGCATCAAACTTTTTAAAGGTACTTGCGCGACATTTAAAATGATAAAGTGTATTTTTCTTTGTTTTTACTTCTGAAGTTTCCATGGTTACCTGTGCAAGTTGAGTCATAAAGCCCGACATGTTATAGGATGCCGTAAAGGTGAGCTTTTCTCCATCTTTAAAAGGTATTGTTTGTTGTGCCGTAACTGTAAATTGAAACAGGTATGACATCACCAATAAGCATACGATCTTTTTCATATTCCGTTATTTAGTTCTTTATTTATTCGATAGTATAACGCACAGTTAAACACTTATTGTGCCAAACAAATATTTACGTTAAAATATCTTTATACATTTTGTAGCTTTGGCAAAAATACATGATTCGAAACTAGTGAAGAAATTTATATACCACAAACGTAACTTCTTTAGAAATACATATTGTGTTTTTATAGCTGTTGATATGAGCACTTTAGCAGATAAAACTCCAGATTATGTAAGTAGATCAGGTAGTCAATATTTCTACGCAGAAGAAGGTGTATACCGTATTTCATCACATTGGGGAAGAGCTGCAACTTGCAAATGGCGTTTGCAAACTGATGCTTCAAACTTTCGAAATGGGAGCAAAGCAGGTTTTGCCAAATGGACTCATTTTTATAAAGATAATGAAGTAGAAAAACTGTATTTTATCCAAAAGAGTTTATTTACACAGAAATACGAGTATTATCATAAAGATGAACCAATTTATACACCTGATTATGTCTTACGAACTGCTGGAGAAACTCGTAAAATATTACGCCAGCTCAAAGTAATTACTACTGAAACCAAATGGGCAAAATACATTCCGCATGACGATTTAGAAGATTTGCGAGCATTCCTCATCAATGGACTAATTACTTCCAACAAAACCTTGCAAGAGTTAAAACGCGCCTACTAAATATCCTTTGTAACGTATACAATCTATTAAGTATCTGATAATTCACTGAATTGTCAAGTATAATATTATGAGGTCTCTTTTCTGCGAACTAATTTAGTGTCATTATAAATTTAAAACTATTTATTATGAACACATTCACACAATTAACACAGTATCAAATAGAAAACGATCAACACATTGTTGGCGGTTTCATTGTAGAAGAAATTAGTGGTATATAATTTAAATGATTAAAAACAATCTTTATGAATACATTAGCACAGTTTATACAGTGCTAAATTGAAAATGATCAACATATTGTTGGTGGCTTTATTATAGAAGAAATTGGTGGTATTTAGTATCTGAAAGCGAACTTCGGTTCGCTTTTTCATGTGTTATTTGTAATCACAAACTTCTACTTGAAGTATATTACAAAAAAGAAACGCCTAAAAGTATCCATCCGATTACGAGCAATAATCCACCAAGTGGTGTAATTGGCCCAAGAAAGCGCAGTTTTTTTCCTTTCGCACTGCTAATACATAAGCCATAAATACTAAAAGAAAACAGAAATATGCCTACTATAAAACACCAAACAATCGCTTTTTGTAAGGTTTCTGTAAACGAAAATTGAAAACCAATGACCAACAATACAATTGCATGATACATTTGATATTTTACGCCAGTTTCAAAGCTTTTCAATAATTCTTCTGAAAATGTTTTCTTTAGTGCGTGCGCACCAAAAGCACCAAAAATAATTCCCAATGCGCCATACAAAGCTGCAATTAATAATACATATGTTGTCATGGCGCAAAGGTAAGTTATATTACTGATTCATTTTCTGATTATCATCAAATTTGCAGCATTTTGGTAACTTGTCATATGCCGTTTTATCTCCGGAAGTTTGTTCTGTATCATAACCTGCGGCAGCAATTGCTTTATGAAGGTCTTTTTCATTTGCTTTTGATGCATCATACGAAACGGCGATACTTTTCTTTTTTACATCCCAAGTTGCTTCGGCAACTCCGTCTACTGCTTTAGCTGCTTTTTCAATGGTAGCTTTGCACATACCACAATTGCCACGGACACCAAAATTTGCCATAGCTAATTCTTTACCTTCAACGGTTGTTGTTGGAGTTTCTGTTTTCGTTTCGTTTTTACAGCTAATTACTGTTATGCATACAATTGCAAGTACACTTAAGATTACTTTTTTCATATTTGTTTTTCTTTTGTTAATTTGTTTTATGTATTTGTTAATTCGTTCTTCGTTTATTTAAAAATTCTACCAAAACCTATTTCCCCGCATCTATTACCTTATTCACACTTCCACAGGTTAACATGGCATCTCCAAAATACGGATTTCTAATTTGAGTTTCATCACTTAACCAATACGCACCTTTGTCATTATCTGCCATTGGGCAAAATTGTACCATTAGTGGCTGTTCCAAAGTTTTGAAATTTTCAACAATCGCAATTATATGATCTGAAATTACTTGAAAATGTTTTCGTTGCTTGTCTAATGGTAACAGTTTCGTAATGAATTTTGATGTTTTATGTGGAGTAACCCAATATCCGTCTAATGTTTGTCGCTGTGCAATTGTAAGTTGCTCCAATGCTTTTCGGAATGCTTCTCCTTTTTGAGATGTTAATACAGGATCACTTTTTACAAAAGCATCTTTTAACTCAATATATGCTTTTATAGTGGGTAAAAAGGCCTTTTCTAATGCAGCATCAAATACTAATTTTTTAGTTGGTAGTGTATTCGTTACAGTTTCTTTGGAAGTATTCATCATCGATTTCTTTCCTTGTAATTGCGCAGCAGCATCTACTGTAAATGCGCCGTTTGTAACAATTTCATCGGCTACGGAAAGTCCAGAAAGTACTTCGTAACTATCTGAAGTTGCATTTCCAAGTGTAACTTCTTTGGCTTCAAAAACAGGTTCGTTAGCCGAAGTTTTTATATATACAATTGATCGTTTCCCAGTCCATAAAATTGCCGATTTCGGAATAGTGAGTGCTATGTTTTTAGTTGTTTTATGGGCTAATGTTCCTGTAACAAACATGCCAGGTTTTAATTGTTTATCACTATTATTCAACGCTGCTTTTACCGCAACCGTGCGTGTAGTGGTATTCAATACAGGATCAATAAAGGTAATTTTTGCAAGGATTTTTTCAGTTGGGTTTGCATTGGTTGTAATACTAATTTCGTCTCCTGTTTTCAAACTTGCTAATTGTTTTTCATACGCATCAAAACTTGCCCAAACTGTATTTAAATTTGACACTTTAAACAATGCGCCACCTTCCATAACATGATTTCCTTCTTCTACTATTTTTTCTGTAACCACACCAGAAACACTTGCATAAATTGGAAATTGCGACACTACTTTTTTAGAGGTTTCAATTTGTTGAATTTGTGCTTCAGAGAGTTTCCATAACTTCAATTTATTACGAACCGCTTTATACAATGCAGGTTGTGAAGCTTTCATACGCATTGCTGTAATCAATTCTTGTTGTGTGGTCACTAATTCTGGTGAATATATCAAAGCAATACGTTGTCCTTTTCTAACTTCTTCTCCAGTAATATTTACATAGAGTTTTTCAATGCGTCCGCCAAAATGTGCCGTTTGTGTCGCGTTTGTTTTTTCATTGGCTTCAATAGTTCCTGTCAACTGTAAAGCTGAGCTTTCAGAATTTCCTTTATTAACCTTTGTCGTTTCAATATTGGCTAAAGCCATTGCATTTTCTGACATACGAAATTGATTGGAAGCTAATTCGGTGGTCATTTCTTGTGCAGGAATCAAATCCATACCACAAATCGGGCAATCGCCAGCTTCGGGTTGTTGAATCTGCGGATGCATTGAACAAGTCCACATAGTACTCTTTGTAGTTGTTTCTTCTGTATGTGTATGTTGATGCGTTTGTTCTACCGAAAGGGCAAACTTCCCAATTATAATTCCTACACCAATTAAAATGATATATATGATATATTTTTTCATAATCTTAACTATATAAATTGATTAACATCCAAACCGCCATGACTAGCATAATTGAGTTTTCAATAAACGTAGCTTTGGTCATTGGTAATTTTAAGGCTGTTCCTAAACATGCACATTGAATCGTTTTTTTGTCAAACAATGCTTTGGTTACGCCAATTGTAGTAATTCCTAAAATAATAATTGTGCTAATAAGCGCGATAGGAATTTGATATCTGAATAAAAACAACAATCCAAGCGCAACTTCTATAAACGGATATATCCATGCGTATGCAGGAAGTTGCTTGGCTAACGGATCATACATTTGAAATGATTTTGGAAATCCGGTATAGTCTAAAAACTTAAAAAAGCTAAAGACAATATAAAACAAGCCCATAAAATCGAACATAAATTCTGAAGTTTCCCAAGTATTTAGATTCTTTAAAATACTTGCGGTTGTAATATAAAAGAAGATTAAAAACAATGGAAACAGTTGTTTTATATCGCTTTTCTGAACATTTTCAGGTTGTTCAAAAACGGGTTCAGTATATGCTGTAATAGTATATTTCTCAGGTAACGATGTTTGTAAAGTGTTTATAGAGATTGGCGTAGTAGCATCAATAATTGCTTCGCCACGTTCTAAGTTTACATCTACAGCCGTTACTGTGTCCAAATTCGTTAAAAGATGTTCCACTTTTGCTTTGCAACCGTTGCAAGTCATTCCTGTGATGGTATATGTTTTTTTCATTTCCTTAATTATTGTATTCAACTTTTCTATTTAATAAAATATCTCTACTACACTCCATATGACATTTTATAATTATAAATCAACATTTTCATTAATCTTGTTGTGTTAAAAAAGCGACAATAGCGGCATTTGTAAAATAGGTTTGTACATCTTTAACTTTCTGTAGTTCAAAGCCTAATTTCAATTGATCCAACGCTAATAACTGTTCAAAATCCATCTTAGCTGTTTGATATGCTGCTAATATTACTTCTTTTGCTTGCAATGCTTGTTCAATGTTTTCGTACTGAGTTTCAATACTTTCTTTCGCATTTTTCATTTTGTTCCCGGCTTCTTCCAAGGCAATCAATAACTGATTCTTTACTGTAATCTTTGTTTGTGTCAATGCTTCCTGTTCAAGTTGTAATTGTTTTTGCTTCGCAATGTGTCTCTTATTAAACAAAGGAATTGATACTGTAACCATTGGCATAATAACATCTTTTCCATTATCGGGTAACGAAATACCCGATCGTTCAGAAACCAATACATAATCGAGCCCGAAACCAATGGACGGATTTCCTTCTTTCTTTGCTACAATTTCCGATTGTTGCAGCGCGTTTTCTAAATAATCTAGTTGTTGTAACTTTGGATGTAGCATAATGGCTTCATCGGTTAAAAAAGCTTGTTTTTCAGGAATATGTAAAGAATCTAGCACAATCACTTCTTCTTGAATAGGTTTATTTAATAATAAATTGAACCGAATCTTTTTACTGTCAATATTCTCCAAAATTGTTTGAAACTGTTGTACAAGCGTGTTCTTTTTCATCTTAATGTTCAACACATCAACCATGTTTGTGCGGTTGTTTTCCAATTCGTTCAACGCCAACTTTTCATACGTATCCAAAATTTCAATATGTTGCTTAGTAATTGTATACTGTTGTTGTAACGTGTACAATTCGTAATAGGCAATTTTCACATTCAGCGAAAGCTGCCTTTTTAAAAAATCAAGTTCACTCTCTTTGGCATTTGCTATGTAAGCTGCGTTTTTCTTTTTCGCGCTAAGCGTACCAAACCAAGGTATTTTTTGACTTGCCGAAAATCGAGCTCTTTGTGGCCCAACTCTGGTTTCTACTGCTTGTGCAAACACACCAACGCCCAATTGTGTATTGGGTAAACTGCCTACTTCGTTTACTTTTTCCAACGCGCTTTCATGCTGAAATTGTTTGGCTAAGATTTCTGAACTGTTTTTTTGGGCTTCCGCCAGATAGTCCTCTAATGTTTGCCCGTTGGCAATATGTACCACTAAAAAGCAACTAAGTATATATATAAAATTATGCTTCATGTGTCTGTTTTTTTAAGGTAATTTCTTTATGCCAACTATATAAAACGGGCACTATAAATAAAGTAATGAGGGCTATGAGCATTCCCCCAAAACTTGGTATTGCCATCGGAATCATAATATCACTTCCACGACCTGTAGAAGTTAGAATAGGTACCAATGCTAATAAAGTAGTCGCAGTTGTCATTAAACACGGACGAATACGTTTTTGTCCGGCATGCACTACGGCTTCTCTAATTTCTTTTGTGCTGGTAGGTTTATTCTTTTTGAATGATTGTGTTAAATAGGTTGCCATAATTACGCCATCATCGGTGGCAATTCCGAACAAGGCAATAAATCCTACCCAAACCGCAACACTTAAATTGATGGTTTTAATTTGAAATAACTCACGAAGATTGGTGCCAAAAATAGAAATGTCTAAAAACCAAGCTTGTCCGTAGAGCCAAATCATAAGGAATCCGCCAGCAAATGCTACAGCAATTCCCGCAAATATAAAAATGGACGTCGCTACAGATTTAAACTGAAAATACAGAATTAAAAATATGATAATCAATACAATTGGAACAATAATCAATAACGTTTGTTCGGCACGTACTTGTTGTTCGTAGGTTCCTGAGAACTCAAAATTAACTCCTTTAGGAACAGTCAAACTACCTGAGTTTATACGTTCTTGAATAATAGTTTGTAATTCTTCAACCAGCGTAACTTCCGCAATGTCTGATTGTTTGTTAAATAATACATAACTCACCAAAAAAGTATCTTCACTCTTAATCATTTGTGGACCTTTTTCATAGCCGATGCTTACAATTTCTTTAAGTAAAATCTCGGCTCCATTTGGCAATGGAATCTGAATGTTTTCCAACTCGGTAGGGTCGGAGCGCAATTCACGCGGATAGCGAACTCGAACATTGTAACGTTCGCGTCCTTCAATGGTTTGTGTTACCACTTTACCACCAATGGCAACTTCTAAAATATCTTGTACTGCTTTAATAGACAATCCGTAGCGTGCAATTTTATCACGGTTGATGTCTAGTATTAAATAAGGTTTTCCAATCAAGCGTTCCGCAAAAACGGTTTCTTGCTTCACATCAGGAACTTCTTTTAAAATGCTTTCCAACTCCAGACCAAAGGCTTCAATTTGTTCTAGGTTTTGTCCTTTTATTTTAATTCCCATAGGTGATCGCATACCTGTTTGTAACATAATCAGGCGCGTTTCAATTGGTTGTAACTTTGGTGCAGAGGTAATACTTGGCAGTTTGGTAGCTTTTACAATTTCTTTCCAAATATCATCTGTTGATTTTATATGCGGTCGCCAATTGCGATAGAGCTCTCCGTTTTTGTCTGGAATTAACATTTTTCCTGTTACATTGAGCTTACTATTGTTCTGGATAGCGCTCGAACTAACATTACGTATAAACTGTCCCTCATCATCTACTTTAAAACGTTGTGGCTTTCCTGTTGCATCCAAGATATACTCAGGTTTGTAAATAATGATATTTTCATACATTGACAATGGTGCAGGATCGAGCGCACTTTCCACACGACCTGCTTTTCCAACTACGGTTTCTATTTCTGGAATATTGGCAACTGCCATATCCAATTGCTGTACTATTTTTTTGTTTTCAGCAATGCCTGCATGTGGCAAGGAAGTTGGCATAAGTAAAAAGGAACCTTCATTCAATGCTGGCATAAATTCTTTTCCAGTGTTACGCCATATTTGTACACCAGCAACTAAAATCACCAACGGAATGCTAAGAAATAGTAATTTATTCGCTAATGCCCAACTCAGTAAACGTTCGTAGTATTTTATAAAGACTAAAAATGTGCCAATAACTATTACGCAAGTAACTGCTACAAAAACAAGGTTTATAGCTAAGTTATTAGTGTATCCCAACGGTCGCCAATAACTTGTAAGGAAACCTAGTAGTGTTGCAATTGCAGTGATAAACTGTATTCGTTTCGCTACCGTTTTTGTAATGAATTTTTTTAGTTGAGATAAATTAACACTAGCAAGCAAAAGTAATGGAATTCCAATATAAATGTTGTGTGTCATTGCATACGTTGCAAGTGCAATGAATAAAAAATTGAGTATATATATCAGTTTTTGCGAAATATTTTTCCAACCAAATACCCAAGCGGCTAATGCAGGTAAGATAAACAAGGTGACAATAATGGCAGAAACCAACGCCATAGTTTTAGTATAGGCAAGTGGACTGAATAACTTCCCTTCGGCACCCACCAACATAAATACAGGAATAAAGCTTACAATAGTCGTTAATACTGCTGTGAGAATGGCACCTGAAACTTCCGAAGTGGCTTTGTATACAAGTGTGTTTATTGGTGTATTCTCTGTATCTTCTTCAAGATGTCGTGTTATGTTCTCAATTAGTACGATACCCATGTCTACCATTGTACCAATAGCAATGGCAATTCCCGAAAGGGCAACAATATTTGCGTCTACTTGTCCGAGCTTCATCGTGATAAACACAAATAAAACAGCAATAGGCAATACACTAGCAATGAGTATGGAAGCTCTTAAGTTTAACACCATAATGATGATAATCAGTAATGTAATGAGAATTTCTAATGATAAGGCTTCTTCAAGTGTATGTAAGGTTTCTTCAATTAGTTCTGTACGATCATAAAAAGGAACAACCGTTAGTTGTGAAACACGTCCATCGTTGAGTGTTTTGGTAGGTAAACCGTTGGCAATGGTTTGTATTTTATCTTTTACATTGTTAATTACTTCCATCGGATTCGCGCCAAAGCGAGCTACGACAACGCCACCAACTACTTCGGCGCCTTCTTTGTCTAAAATTCCTCTTCTTTCGGCCGGACCGAGATATACTTTCGCAACATCTTTTACACGAATAGGTGTAAAATCTTCGGACTGTATGGTTGTATTTTCAATGTCTTCAATTGATTTTATATAGCCCAAACCGCGAACAACATATTCCGCTTGATTTATTTCAATAGTTTTTGCGCCAATTTCCTTGTTGGTATTCCTAACAGCATTCACTACTTGCGTTAAGGAAAGCTTGTACTTTTTTAATACATCTGGGTTTACATCTATTTGATATTCTTGTATATAACCGCCAATAGAAGCAACTTCTGATACATCGGCAGCACTTGACAAAGCTGGTTTTACATAGTAATCTTGTATACTACGTAATTCCTGTAAATCCCAACCACCTGTTACATTTCCTTTGGCATCTCTTCCTTCCAAGGTATACCAAAATATTTGCCCCAATCCTGTAGCATCAGGACCAAGTGTGGGTTGTACATTTTCAGGTAATAATGAGCTAGGCAAAGCGTTTAACTTTTCTAAAATTCGGCTACGACTCCAGTAAAAATCTACCTCATCATTAAAAATGATATAAATACTAGAAAAGCCAAACATAGATGAGCTACGAACCGTTTTTACCCCAGGAATTCCCATCAAAGCAGTTGTTAACGGATAGGTGATTTGATCTTCAATATCTTTTGGTGAGCGTCCTTGCCATTTGGTAAATACAATTTGTTGGTTTTCACCAATATTAGGAATAGCATCTACTGCAACTGAGTTTTTAGGAAATGCACCTAAGTTCCAATTGAAAGGAGCTGTGTTGAGTCCAAACCCTATAATGACAAAGAGTAGGAGTACAGCAACGAGCTTATGATTTATTAAAAATTGAATGCTTTTGTTGAGCATAAAAGTTGATATTTATACATACGAATGTGTTAATAATTGCATAGGTGCTATGTTTCCAAAAAGAAAAAATCATTGGAAAACAACGTTCGTAGTATATATATCAAATTAAGAAAGTTTCATCGAGGAGCTGAATGTCCTTGACCAACGGAGGTGGAATGTATGGTTTGTATACTGCTTTTTCTTGATCTTCGGCAGGAAGCACGAATATGTAGCTGTATACAAATGCTGTAATAAATGTATGTGTAGAAAAAGCAATATCGTTGTAGTTATACTGTAATTCGTCTTGTCCTTGTACAAAGGTGCTAATGTCATTACAACATGGCGTTTGTTGTACTGTTGTGCTATCAGAAGGAGTTTGTGCTAACTCCATTCCGCAGTTTTCAGCAGCAACACCAATTGCCATGCTCATTTTTTGTCCACCACAAATATGTTGATTAATGGTAAATGAAAATGTAGAGCATAACACTAAAAGTGCTAATACAAACGAACAAGTATGTTTTACAATTTTTTGCATTTGAATTGTAAAAGTACGAAAGTTTTTTTAGAATGAAGTATTATTAGTCTGTTGGTATATGAGTAGCTATGGACTGAGGTACTCGAAGTCTAACAAAGAATGCTGAGTAAACGATGCGCTAGTACTTTTTACATGTTATTATTCTTATAAAAAACGTTCTTTTTTACTTTTACTTTCTGCAAAACTACGCTAGCTTTGTATAAAACTGTACGCCATGTTATCTTTATTAAAATCGTATATAGATGTAAATACTATTGAAGGAATTTTATGGTATTCTTTTCTTGTTCTTTTTATATCGTGGGCACTTTCGCGCATATTCCGATTTATCCTTATTATTTTTTTAGAACGCAAACAACGTCAAAAACGATTTGGAGTGACAACCTTAAAGTTTATTAAAAACTCCATTCGTTTTACTTTTATAATCATAGGTGTTTTTGTCATCATTTTTACTGTGCCAAAGCTTCGAGAGCAAGCAGGCTTTATTTTCTCTGGAGCTGGAATTTTAGCTGCAATTATAGGTTTTGCAGCACAGAGCGCTATTTCCAATTTAATTGCAGGTTTGTTTATTGTCATTTTTAAACCCTTTAGAGTGGGCGATTATATAAAGCTAGATGATCAGCGTATTGGTATTGTAGATGATATTACATTGCGCCATACGGTGATTAATAATTTTGAAAACAAACGCTTAATTATTCCAAATTCGGTAATTAGTACAGAATCTGTATTAAACCATACAATTGACGATTCTAAAGTATTGAGCTTTAATAATTTTTATGTTGGCGTTCACGCAGATATTGATCAAGTACGTGAAATTATACAAGAAGAAGCTTCACATTTAGATAATGTTATTAACCGTACTTTAGAGAATGATGTTGATGCTGCTGAGGTTCGTGTTATTGAAATTAAAGAAGGATATATACATGTTCGTGCATATATATGGCTTAGTGAACCTTTTGCTGAGTTTAAGACAAAATGTACGTTAAAAGAAGCAGTGCATAAGCGTTTTCAGAAAGAAAATGTGCATTTGCCTATTCCTCTGCATAAAATAGTAGAATAACCACAAAAAAAGCGAACCATTATAGTTCGCTCTTTCCTCTGGTAAATTTTAATTTTTCCTTGTTATTAGCAAATAGGAATTGTATTTGCATCAACTTCTATCGTTTTACAACGATTTCTAGAGTTATACGTACCGCAATCCAATTGGAATGTACAGTTAAATGTACAAATGATTGTTTGTGGTCCTGTTCCGCATACTACATAGTGTGTGTTAGGAACAAGCGCACCTCCACTAAGTGTGTTTTTGTTTAAGTTAGAAATTGTTGATTTTTTAATGTCTAAACTTTTTAACTTTTTTTTCTTCATGATGAATAGTTTGTGTAATTAATAATTAGGTTTCTTTTACAATGTACTTAACTGTATAAAACATTATTTCACAATGTTTTAGTTGCCTTCCGTACATGTGTAAATAAGAGGTTTGAAGTTAAAAAGAACCCATAAAAATGTAGTACGGTTTTACCATAAAAAGCAGTATTGTGCTTGTAAATGAGTAAGTTATATCTGTTAAAGTTTTAGCTTGTCTATTTCTGAACGCAGTTGCGGAAAGTCAATAGGTTTAGAAAAGTACTGATCAAACCCTATGTTTTTAAAATGTTTTTCATCGCCAGGCATGGCATAAGCCGTTACTGCAAATACAGGTGTTGTTTTAACTACTTGAAGTTCTTGTAGTTTTTTAAGGACTTGGCAACCATCCATTTGATTTTTTCCTAAGTTGATATCCAATAGAATTAAATCGAGTTCGTTTTTTTGTGCAATATCAATGGCTTCTTTTCCGTTTTCGGCTATGATAATATTAGAGCCGTTTTGAGACAGCATTCTGTCCATTACCATGGCATTTACCTTGTTATCTTCTACGTATAGTATTTTTAGCTGCATATAGGAAGAGTTATGATAAATTCAGAGCCTTTTACAACTTCACTTGTTACTGTAATACTACCATCAAGGATTTCAATATAGCGTTTGGATACACTTAAGCCAATACCTGTACCTTCATACTTACGGCTTAGTCCAATGCTTTCTTGTACAAACGGATCAAATATTTTGGTAAGGTTTTCTTCTTCAATACCTATACCTGTATCTTTTACAGAAACAAAAGCTGTTTCGTTTGTATCATCGGTATAAATATGAATTGTAATGTTTCCTGTATGTGTATACTTTATGGCATTGTGAATAATATTATTGAAAGCCGTACGAAACAATTCTTCATCAATTTCTACGTTGGGTTGACTTTCGTCTAATATAAGCTTGTAATTAAGCTGTTTCCCTTCTGCCAAATGATCAAATTCTCTGTATGAACTTTCTACAGTATAATTTAAATCACATACTTTTAAATCAATATTAGCTTTGATGGCTTCTATCTCACTAAAGTTTGATAAGTTATTAATGGTTTCCAGCAAGCGTTCTTTACTTTCATTAAGATAGTGCAATAACTTTTCGCGTTCGTCTTCGTCTTTTTCTGTAATAAGCAAATTACTAATAGCCATAATACCATTAAGTGGTGTGCGTATTTCATGGCTAAAGTTGGCAAGTATATTCGTTTTAAGACTGTTGAGTTCTTGCTCTTTTATATGTGCTTCTTTAATAGCAAGTTCTGCCATTTTTCGTTCCGTAACATCTAACAATCCTATTAATACAGAAGTTACGTTTTGTTGTTGATCAAAAATGGGAGAATATTGTATTTCTAACCATTGTGAGTTTCCTTCCGTGGTAACACGTTCCAACTCTTTACGAGTCATGTTTCCTTTTAAAGCTTCATTAAAAGAATAGGCAAACGTATGCTTAAAGTTCAATGGCAATACATCTATAAAGCGACAATTTGTTTTATTTGGGTTTACATTAAAATCTTTCTCAATAATAGCTACCGAAGCTTCATCTGTAAGTAATACTTCTCCTTTTTTATTTAATAGAAATGTGAATAAAAAACCATTATTCACCATAGCTTGCAAGCGACGTTGATTTTTAAGAATCAGTTGTTCATTTATTTTTCGTTCATCAACATCAATCAAGTTTCCAATCATACGACTTACCTTTCCATCGGTATCTTTTTTAGAATAGCCATATACTTCATAAAAACGATATTTACCATCTATATGACGCAATCGGTAATGATTAAAATAATGTGGATCTTCTTGCTGTAAATTGTTTAGGTGTCGTGTATAGGCTTCTTCCACATCATCAGGATGAATCATTTTTCGGAATTCTTCCTCGGGTACAAAATCTTCAGTAAGTGAGAGTCCTAACATTTTTCGAAACGATGGACTGTAGTATACCATATTTGTAGTTATGATATGATCAAACAAGCCAGAACGAATCCCTTTGAGTGCTAGCTTTTTCGTTTCTTCACTATGTTTTAGTTGTTCTACATAGGTTTGCATTTCTGTAACATCAACCACAATTCCATTCACAAAAATAACCTCATCATTATGAATCAGAGGCTCTGCCATGATACGGAAATAGTGAATTTCGGCATCTTCTTTTTCGTTTACCTCAACAAAGTCAAACGATTTCTTTGTGCTAATTAGTGTTGCAATATGTTCACGAACACGGTCTCTATTTTTTTCTTGATATGAATTTTGTCGTTTGTGTTCTCTGTCTGGATCATTTGGGTCAATGCCATGCATGTTATAGCATTCGTTAGACCAATAGAGTTCTGAAGTTTTTGGGTTGTAGTACCAAGTAGCAATATCGCCAAACTCTGAAACTGCCATAAATACTTGATGTTCCTTTTCTTGCTTGGTCGTTTCTGTACCAATGGCATAAATGACATCGTTTTCCTGTGTAAAATCGAGTTTCAAGGTTAATACGCCATCTTCCGTAGTGGTACAAAACTTTATATATTGATGATGAATAGCTTCTGTTGTCTTAACCGTATTTAGAATTTCTTGAAGATTTGCTTTGCAATTATCCAATACAAAATTGAATATAGATTCACCAATAATGTTTTCTTTTGAAGCATAAAAATGTTTTTCAGCATGTGTATTTATATGCTGAATGTTGCCTTTGCTATCAAGTATAATGAGGAATAAGCTCGATTTTTCTAAGACACTCGTGTGTAACTTGTGGGTATGCATTAATAGGTTGATGAATTTCGGTTACTAAAAATATGAAATTCATTTGGATTGTATTGATCATTTAACAATTTAATTCTTAGTAGGTGATTGTTTTTAAGAATAAAACGCCAATTAAAAATTCTAAATAAAAAATAGACAAAATGGAGTTGAAGCCAATATTTGATATCTTTATAGCTAACAGCAAAGCAATGCATAAAGACGCCGTCATTGTACAAAAAATAGAAGCATTATTAGCAAAGGATTATCAGCAAACTCCTTTTCATAATCTAATGATGGAAGAAGAGCGTACGGAAGCTAACCGAGCATTAGGCGGCACTTGTTCCGACAAAGCACTGTACTTTAAAACTATATTAGCCAACAACGGCATTCGTACACAATTGCATACGGCGCATATTGGAGGTATTGCTAGCCATCGGTTACTGTCTCTGTATCTTCATGGAAAACGATACTTTATAGATGCTGGTTCGGGCTGGCCGTGTATTAAACTATTTCCAGCATTTAAATCGAGTTCATTTACAGCTTTCGGAATCGAATTTCGCGCCAAGCTTACCCAACTAGATTTGATCATAAGTATAAAAATAAGTACTGCGTTTAATCCTTTTATGATTATTCCTTTAGCGGAACAATCACAAACAGCAATAGAAGCCGCCATTGCTAACCGATTTCATCCATCTAATGTTTATCCGTTTCAATACGGTTTTCAACTTACATTTGTAAAAGGGCATCAATTCTTCTTTATAAAAGGTGATCAATTACGTATTTATGAAGATGGGAAACCATATCAAGAACAGCAATTAACTCCTGAACACAAACAGTCGATTATAGCGGAAAACTTTCCATCACTTTTAAGGTATTATACCATATAGTATTATTTGACTGCATAGGAATGTTCGTTTTACAAATTAAAAAAAACAACCCATAGTAAATAGTGAGTTGTTTTTTTAGTACATGTATACATTATACTTCTAAGTCGCCATCATCGTCAAAAGTTGCTTCTGAGAATTCGAGTAAATCGTCATCAATCATTTTAAAGGCTTCTGTACCAGTTGGTAACATTACATTTGCTCTAGCGGTTTCAAATATTGGCTTACCAAGGAATGGTTTTTTTACTTTCGATACTTTAAACAAAGGTGTAAGTCCTTCCTTTGCTATGATTTCTGCTGATACGTTAGTGTTATAACTTATGCCTAACTCAAGTTCAGGGTTTGTAATACTTAAGGCTTTGTTTTCTATACCTTCCGTATTATTTACTTTAATGTCTACTGAACCCTTTTTTGCAAGTGACATTAGTATTGTAGAGCTATCGGCAACGGCTAATTCCGTAATGACTACTAAATCTTTATCCCATTTATTTTCTTTATATAGTTTTAGAATTTCTTTGCCGAGCGCAAACTGACTTTCTATGGAATGATAATAAGTGCCTTCAGCTTCAAAAAAGATGGCTTTTTCTTTTGAAAATGAAATATTGAACCCTATATCTGAAGCTTCTAAAGTACTCCCTACCGGAATTTTCATATTTGCTGCTTTGGCAGTAAACGAAACACCACTTTTAGAAACATATTTTAAGTTATCTGGCGTAGTATCTTTTCGTACAGTAAAATCAATTCCAAAATCACTTTTAATGTTTCCCAATCGGGTAAATTGTTTTCCTTTTAATACGCCAATATCTCCTAATTGTAAAGGAACACCTGGTTTCCATGTAGCTAGGTATTTAAAATTTCGATACAAATCTCTTGTGTACTTTCTACTTAGTCTCATAATTTTTGTTTTTTAATTGTTATAATTCTTCTTCTGTAACTCTAAACCATTTACAAAATCGTCGTTCAAATATGTTAATATTGTCAACTCTCCCATAGTTGTCTTCTTTCCCTTCCGATACAAAAAAGCAATGTTTGCGCGAAGCACCTACAGCACCTTTATATCGCTCAATGTTTCGCCTCTTAATATTCTTTATGTGGTATCGTAAGCCTAACCAATCGGCACCATGTGTATACCATTCTCCATTGTTTAGCGTTTCTATAGCTTCTGTATAGGTCATATTTGGCAAGTCGTCATTTTCTTCTTTCTGGGCTCTTTTAGCCATCACAGCAAAGCATAGGTTGGCATAGTCAAAAACTTCTTTGTCATTAAGTAGCATAAATTTTGAACCTTCACTTGCCAATGTCAATTCTTCCTTCGTAATGTTTAGTGTATAGTCATCTTTCATTAATACTTTACAATCATTACCTTCCCATCCGTGGATAAATATTTTATTAATTCCAAATATTTCAATACCAGCTTTTATAATAGCAATGGCAACACAATTACCTTCGCCCCCTTGTTTAAATGCTTTAATTATATCTGTTGCTTCCATAGTATTTCGTATTTATAAGCGTAAAACTATACGCTATAATCATGGTAAAGAATACCCATGAGTAGGGATATTTCTTTGTTACATTCCTATTTTTAGTTTGTATAGCTTTTTAATTTTATTTTTTCGTTGTACTACAAAAAATACTTGAGGTTACGTATTTGTGTATTTCTTCTATGACCTAACACCCAAAAATTCAACGCTTATGAACTAATTGCGACGCTTATAGATTCTGTAGTACTTTTTTTAAAAAAATAATCGAGATTCACATCGTGAAACAGCAACATAATATGTTTTTGTAACAAAATGAAAGCTTGTTACAAGCTCATATAGAGGTTCCGAAGTTACCCGAAAGCATGCCGCAGGTCTGCAGGAAGGTTCCGAAGTTACCCGAAAGTATGTCGCAGGTCTGCAGGAAGGTTCCGAAGTTACCCGAAAGCATGCCGCAGGTCTGCAGGAAGGTTCCGAAGTTACCCGAAAGCATGTCGCAGGTCTGCAGGAAGGTTCCGAAGTTACCCGAAAGCATGTTTCAGGTCTGCAGGAAGGTTCCGAAGTTGCCCGAAAGCGTGTCGCAGGTCTGCAGGAAGGTTTCGGGATCGTATTGGCGGGCATTCAGACTATATTTAGTGTGCTGGAGCAAAACAGTTAATACATATTAAAACTGTATATATAATTTAAAGAAGAAACAGGATGAATAGACCTATGTTAGATCGCTACAGGAATAGCGAGTTTTTACAATACATGAAAGATGTATTAGAGTTAGTAAACACGAAAGATGTTGCTACGTTACAATTAGTAAAAGAACGTGATGCTTTGCAAAACATTGCTTTAGAAATGGACAATTTGTTTCAGCAGGAGCAAGGAAGTGGTATTACTCAAGAATTGATTGAGCTAGATACACGAAGAGATAAAGCATTTATGGGAATCAAAGGGTTGCTAGAAACACATGAACATCATTATGACGACACCATGCAATCCGCAGCAAGCAGATTGTTATATAATATGAATACGTTTGGGACTAATATACCACGATTGAATTACCAAGCAGAAACTGCCGTGATTGATAGTATGTTATCTGATTGGGAAACTCAAACCGATTTGTCTACAGCAATTACAACATTAGCAATGACGGATTGGGTTGCAGAGCTTAAAACAGCTAACGAAGCTTTTAACAATCGATTTTTAGCAAGAGTTTCCGAAAGTGCCGCTAGCACAGCTACAAGTTTTACCACTATGCGCGATGATAGTACAAATACCTATCGTGTATTGGTAGCACATATAGAAGCACATGCAACATTAGGTTCAGACGTAGCACACCAAAATTTAGCAAATGAGATTAGCGAATTGGCAAAGCAATACAATGTATCCGTAAATGCCCGCTTTAATTCAAGTAATACTAGTGAAGTACCGAGTGAAGAAGAAACTTCGAGTGAGTAGTCTTCACTTCGACTATGCTCAGTGTAAACTCTTAAGGTCACAAGAAACATGACATTAATTAAATAATGATACCATGCCCAAAGGTTATATGTATATATTAGAGTGTAGTGATGGTAGCTACTATACAGGAAGTACCAAATTTTTAGCAATTCGTTTTATGCAACATGTAGTTGGTAAAGGTGCAAACCATACCAAAAAGCGATTGCCTGTAAAGTTGGTATATGTAGAGGCATATGACCGTATTAATGAGGCATTTTATAGAGAAAAGCAAATACAAGGCTGGAGCCGAAAAAAGAAAGAGGCGTTGATAGCTGGAAACTATGAAAAATTACCAGAGTTGGCTATTGCCTATAGAGATATTGAGTAGCCTTCGAGAGCCTCAGGCTACAGGTTATTGAGAAAGATTGCTGAGTAGTCTTTGAGAGCCTCAGACTACTAGTTATTGAGAAAGATTGCTGAGTAGTCTTCGAGAGCCTCGGACTACTAGTTTTAGAGAAAGATTGCTGAGTAGTCTTTGAGAGCCTCAGACTACTAGTTATTGAGAAAGATTGCTGAGTAGTCTTCGAGAGTCTCAGACTACGAGTTATTGAGAAAGATTGCTGAGTAGTCTTCGAGAGCCTCAGGCTACTAGTTATTGAGAAAGATTGCTGAGTAGTCTTCGAGAGCCTCAGACTACGAGTTATTGAGAAAGGTTACTTATTAGAGCGCGCTGGCTGAGGTTACTCGAAGCCAGAAGTGCATAACTAAAAATGAATATTGTTTTTTTAATAGCTTTCGTTTCTTTTTGCAGATCGACTAACGAAAGCGACATTTGTTTATTTCTAAAACCATCCATACAATGCGAGTTGTTTTGGGTGGTTTTTTGTTTGTGGTGTTTACGGGTTTCCGTAAAGGAGATTTATCAATAAGGTGTAGTATTGTATAAATTACAGCTAAGCAATGATTTTTAATCATTAAACGTCATAATATTCCTAATAAATTTCTATTTTTAGTGGAAGATAATTTCATTATTTTGTTGTGACAATAGATGTACATGTAAATTAGGTTTAGTCAAAAAAGAAATGTAGAAGATGAATAATAATTATGATTGGTTAAATAAAAAAACACCTCGTTCGGTAGACCAGCTTAGACTTTGGGCAGGAAATCCAAGGTTAAATCCAGAGGAAACTCATATACAAATTAGTGATTTTGCAGAAGATTTGACATTAGAAGATCGTGATAAAAAACAATTTTTTAAGTTGATCAAGTCTATTACTGATGATGGTTTTATACCAGCCGACCCAATTGTTGTTTGGAAAAGTTTAGAAAATGGTAAATATTATGTTGCAGAGGGAAATAGAAGAGTATTAGCTCTTAAACTTCTTAGAGAACCCCAAAAAGCTCCTAAGAGTATTAGGTCCTTCATTAGATTACAATCGGCTAAAATTAACGAAAATGATATAGAAAAAATTTTAGTGAATGTAGCACCATCTTTTGAAGATGCGGAATGGTATATTAATCAAAGAAACAGCACTTCATCATTACACCTTTCTTGGTCAAGAGTTCAGCAGCAAAGATGGATTTCAGAATTATATGATAAATATAATGGAGATATTGAAAGAATAATATCCATTACCAAAATGAACAAAAGTGAACTAGAAAGTTTTATTAGAATATTAAAAGTAAAAGATTTGGTTAAACAAATAGAAGTTAAGGGGAAATTGACAGATGAGGAATATAAAAATGCTACTTCTTACAAGTTTCCAATAACAATATTAGAGCGATTCTTTTCAAATAAAGAAGCTAAAGAAAAGTGGGGTTTAGATTTTGATGGAATAGAATTAATTTTTAAAAATAAAATGGGTTTTTTAAATGCTTATTCAGAATTAATTAAACATATTGTAAATAAAGAGTCTGATTTAAAGATTGATACAAGGACTATTACGACAAATTTTAAAGAAATTTTAGAACATTTACCTAAGGTAAATACAGATGATTTAATTGAGGGAATTGAAGACACAAGTCAAGAAGAAGAAGAAGAAGAAGAAGAAGAAGAAGAAGAAGAAATTATTGATAATGCTCCTATAGAACCAATTACACCAGCTCCAGTAATAAAGAATAACCCTAATAGAAATAGACTAATATTAGATATTTATTCTTTAAACTCTTCGAGCTACAGACTCAATGGATTATTTAAAGAATTAAAATTAATACCTTTAAAATATAATAACTCAATTGCGGCATCTATTAGAATTTTTCTTGATCTAGCAATTTTGAATTATTTGAAAAGCGAGGATTTAGTTGGAAATTTATGTGGACACTATCCAGATAGTAATGGTTTAAAGAATATTAATTTAAGTAAACGACTTGAATTTGTCAAAACAAAAATGAATAGTAAATCAAAAGATATCATTCAAAAAATTCTTAATTCAAATAATGAATTAAGTCTCAATGTGTTAAATGGTTATGTTCATAGTGAAAGCACTCATTATCTTAGTAATCGTTTTTTAAATAATTTTTGGGATTTACTCTTTCCTTTATTCGAAGAGTTATTAGATATTAAAGAAAATTAATTATACTATTCAATACTATGACATCTCAGTACAAAACTTTCTGAACTTATTACTAATATATCAAAACTATACTTTAAATGAAACTGAATAATATCTTAATGCTTGTATGAAAATAAAAAAAATATCAATAAAAAAATTTAGGGGTTTTGAAGATGTAGAATTTGAAATGGGTACTAATCTAACCGTTATTTCAGGTCAAAATGGTACTCAAAAAACGACTATTTTAGGAATGTTAAGTCAACCTTTTTCTATTACGGCTACTGAAAATCCAATGTTAGGAGAAAAGCCGTTATCTGGAGGATCTTATAAATCTGCATATGCTGATAAATTTAAATTGTCGGAAAAGCATGATAATGCAGGAGAGCATGAGTGGACATTATATTTTGATGACGATAGAGAAGAACCTTATACAGTAGAAAGTATACATAGAGAAAAATCTAAAGGAACAATTCGTTTTTGGAAAAAAGGAACGAAATCTAAAGGATCAGGATACATACAATTACCCGTGATATATTTAAGTTTAAAACGTTTATTTCCTATATCAGAAGATAAGGGGATAAAAGAAGATGAGACTGTCATTCTAACTAATGAAGAATTGGAATTCTTTAGAAAGTGGCATAGTAAAATATTGCTATTAACAAGAGAAAGTGATAAAATTATCAGCTCAAATTTTCTTTCAAGTTCGAATAAACAAACTATAGGAGTGAGTACAAATCATTACGATTGGAAAGCTAATTCTGCGGGACAAGATAACTTAAGCAAAATTCTACTATCAATATTGTCATTTAAAAGACTAAAGGATAAGTATAAAGATAATTATAAAGGAGGTATATTGGCAATTGATGAAATTGCAACAACTTTTTATCCAGGTTCGCAAATTAAATTATTGGAAGTCCTTGTCAAATTTGCTTCAAAATTTAATATTCAAATTATCTTCACAACTCACTCATTAACAATTTTAAAAGAAGTAGCTAAACTTAAAAATGATTCTTATCGAAAAGAAGATATTAAGCTTATGTTTTTGATTAAAAAAGATGGAAAGGTGAAAATAAAGAATGATGTTAGTTATCTTTTTATTAAAAACCATTTCAATAAAACAATCACAGGTACTGCGGTAATAAAAAAAATAGATGTGTATACTGAAGATAAAGAAGGTGCTATATTTGCAAAATCTTTGTTAGGAACGAGAAAAACAAAATATTTAAATTTTATAGATATTACTTTAGGTTGTGGAAATTTAATTCAATTATCTTCGTCAAAAATACCTTCTTTCAGTTTCCCGAATTCAATGATTATTTTAGATGGAGATGTTAAAACTGAAAAAAAACAATATAATAGAGTTGTGCGACTAAAAAATGTATTATTATTACCAACAGAAGAGTCACCAGAACAAATAATTTCATCATACTTACATTCTCTTAGTGATAATCATGAACTCTGGAGAAATATAGATGAAACTTTTGATCACCAATACTGTTTTAAAAATTTTTCCAATGAAGAAATTCAAAATAATAGAGAAGCAGCAAAAAAATGGTTTAATTCTCACTTATCTTTATGGGGGAGAAATGCTAATAAGGTATTAAATTATTGGAAAAAAGATAATAAAGAATTAGTCGATAAATTTCACGAAGAATTTGATAAATTCCATGAAAGATTTATTAAAAAAATAGGTAGTTAAAAAATGTTCTATTCACCATTAAGATATCCCGGAGGAAAAAATAAACTATCCGCATTTATAGCTAAAATCTGTATAGATAATAACATAAATGGGCATTATGTAGAACCATATTCTGGAGGTGCATCAGTAGCCCTATTTCTTTTGATTGAAGGATTTGTAGAGAGAGTTACAATAAATGATAGAGATAGGTCAATTTATGCTTTTTGGCACTCTATTCTTAATAATACAAAGAAATTTTGTGAATTAGTTGAAAATGCTGAATTATCAATTACTGAGTGGAAAAAGCAGAAAGCTATTCAATCAAAAAAGAAAACAGCTAATTTATTGGAATTAGGTTTTTCTACATTTTATCTTAATAGAACAAATCGATCAGGAATTATTAATGCTGGCGTAATGGGTGGGATAGCTCAGAATGGTAATTATTTAATGGATTGTAGATTTAATAAAAAGGATTTGGTATTCAGAATAAAAAATATAGCTAAATATAAAAATAATATAAGACTTTATAAGAAAGATGCAATTAAGCTAATCGATAAAATTGAAAACGAAGCACAAAACGAGAATGTAATTTTTTATTTTGATCCACCATATTACTTAAAGGCTAGTACTCTATATCTTAATCATTACGAAGCTAAAAATCATAAAAAAGTAAGTGACAAGATAAAAGCTATAGAAAATATAAAATGGATAGTATCTTATGATAATGTACCTGAAATACAAGAGCTATATTCAGATTGCTCAAAAAAAGAATTTTCATTTAAACATACAGCCTATGAAGTAAGGGATGGTAAAGAAATTTTATTTTTTAGCGACAATATATATCAACCTGATATTGAAGATTGGAATCCACTAAGATTTAAATTAAAAAAAGGAAAAACTATTGAAAAAATTGTATATGTATAATATATTCAAGTAAGTTTTAAATCAAGCCTTCTTAATATCCCGAACATACAAACCAGTATACTTTTTAATAGTATCCATATCAACACCATCAGCTTTCATCTTACGAGCAATATCCATACGTCCAGCTTTGTCTGCTCGTTTCTTTTCAAACTCTAATTCAAGTGCTTTCATGGCTTCACTTTCACGGTCTACTACTTTGTACAGTCCGTTTTTGCGGAGTTGCTCCATAATGCCTTTGTCTTCAAAGCTGGTAAAGCCACTTTCGGTAATAATCATATTGTCTACAACGTCAATATTAATGAGTTTCCCAACCTTTAGCAATCGGTCAGCAAAGTCCTTATCACCATTAGATATTCGTAAATTACCGCTTGGGTGGTTGTGTACCATTATCATTTTTACGGCAAGTTTGTAGATTCCCATACGGAAAACATCGGGTGGATTTACATTGACGCGGTTTTGCGCACCTATAGCAATGAGCTCTATAAACAGTATGGTATTGTCAGTGGAGAGTCCTACTACCCAAAAGTGTTCCTGCGCTCTACGAATTTTGTTCTGACGAAGTAATATTTGTTGCATTACGCTGTAAACATCATGCGCATTGAGGACTTGTATTTTTTGATCTGCTGTCAGTCGTACGTTCATAATTCAAATATAGGAAATTTAGTATTGAGAAAGTAGTATTGAGATGTTAGTATTTAGTATTTAATTTTAAATGTTGAGTGTTGAATTTTAAATTAATTTTACTCATTACCAGAAACAAGGAATTAGGTATTAGTGTTGTGCTGGCTGAGGTTCTCGTTAGGTGGGCTGAGGTTTTTCTTGGGCTGAGGTTCTAGTTACGTGGGCTGAGGTTCTCGAAGCCCAGTTAATTACTCTTCTGATTAGCAACAATAGCATTCAATTCTGTTTTGAGATGTGTGTTTAGTTCCTCCATTGTCATTTCAAAGAGCTCTCTAAGCGTATGTTTTAATTCTTCATCGGATTTTCCACTATCCATTAGTTTGAACAAACCTTCTTTGCCTTGTTTTTCATATATAAGACTACATAGTAATGCGCCGCCCGAATATTTAACGGAAGATGTAAAATCTATAATAGTATGTCGTTTGTATTCATCAAAAAGATAATCTATGAGGTTGATATCATTTTTGAGGACATAGTCATTTAAAATTTTGAAGTGTTCTTTATAATCTAATTCAAGTGATCCTCCAAAGTATGTAGCAAAACCCTCTTCTATGATATCGTGTATGTATGGAAATTTATTATAAATGTATAGATGAGTCAACTCGTGCTCGTTGTATGCTGTGTTGTTGGCAGAAAGTAATAGTTTGTCTTTTGCATAGCAGACACCTCCATTTTGCTCATTGAAAAACATAGAATCGATATAATCGTATCCAATAAGTTTATATAATTGATGCTGGTTGTTACAGACAATAAATTTGTAGTTCACTTTTTCTACATCAAAAAAGTCGACGAGCCAGTTTTCGAATTCGTGTTGCTTTTTTATGTTGGTTACATTTACATGCCTATTTTTATCAAAGTAATAGGTTATGTTTTCGTATTGTTTCTGCTGCCAAGTAGCTATGTTATCATTAAAAGTATTTTTGAATACTAAATCTCCTTGATCGTTTTTTATAACATGCAAATTATAAATAGCATCTAAAGAACTGAAACCTTCAGGCGCGCCCATCATAGCTATTTTTAGTAAATATTTTTCGTTGTTCTTTTTCTGTAATGCTATTACAGTTGGTTGGTATGTAGGATATCCGCGGTTTATGAAACTATATAATTCTACATACGGAAGTTTAAAATAATTGGTGTCATTGGCGTCCCAAAATTTCTTGTAGTCACGCGAATCAATGATCTCTTCCAGGTTTCTTATGATTAAATCATTTTCCTTCTGGAGATGCGAAAATGCATCCACTTCATAGTCTATATATAATTTTCTGCTTTCTTCTTTTATATGCTCGGGCTTGTGTACTTCCTCAGTTTTTTTCGTATCCGTTTTGCATGAAAGTAAGATGATGAATAGTAAGCAAATTTTTTTCATATTGTATATGTATGGTATAGAGTAGAAACAGTTTTATGTGGTAAATTACCTTTTTGGAGTATCGTTACTTGTGTAAATGCATCAGTTTTATATACTTCAAAATTATATTCTTGTATACCTTCGCTAGTATGTTGTAAGTATGATGCATGTTTTGTGATGATAATCGTTTTTTTAATACGCATACTAGGAAATGATAGAGTTTAGTTTGTGATTTTGCTTGTAAGATAGCCAAACGAATTCATAAAAATAGTAGGTAAGTATACGGAGTTCTGTTTTTTTTAACTAAAAGTATGCACAACCGAATAACAGGAAATAGGAGCGAAGCTATTAATCTTCATTAAAATATTTATCGTAACTTTTTTGTCAATTCGTTTATAAAAAGAGTCTGTCCATGAAACAACTAGTACTATTACTATTCATTGCTTTCCTGAGTGTTGCTAATGCACAGGAAGATGTTTCGTTTGATAAATTGGTACAATCCTATTATAAAACCGTAAACGAAGACGCTTCCAAGGCATTGGAATATATATTGCAAGCAAAAAGCTTAGCAGTAGTAAGCGGAAATCCAAAGCAATTGGCAAAAGTAGCATATTGTATAGCTAATTGTAAGCTTGAATTGGAACAGAACAAAGTAGCTTTAGCTCATATAGAGTCTGCCATAGTACAAGCAATATCTTTAAATGACACCTTACTTGAGTATAAAGGTTTGTCTTTAAAAGGCATTATTCTTTCAGAATTGGGAGAAGATTCTAAAGCGTTAATAGCACATGCAAAAGCGAGAGCGTATGTAAACGAATTAAAAAATCCTATCTATGAAGTTGCGACACTTACCAATATTGCTAATATAAAAAAGCGACATAAAGATTTTGAAGAGGCTATTATACTGTATAAGGATGTATTGAAACTATTGAGTACTTTGAATGACCCAGTAAATGTTGAATATTACAGGCTTCTTGTATTAATGCATATGTCCGATACTTATCTATGGTTACAGAATACAAAGGAAGCAGCATTATATAATGAAGCTGGGCTTAAAATGACTAATAAAAAAAATGCCAGTGCATATTATCCTTTAGTAATGAACAAAGCTATTATTAAGTATCAAGAAGGAGCATACAAGCAATCAGTGAAACTTAGCAAACTTGTAGAGTTGTATGCAAAAGGCAAAAAGGAAGACTTATACCTTACGTCTTTGTTTTATCTTGGAAAGAATGCATATAAGCTAAAGTCTAATGAAGAATGCATTGAATATTTAGGAAAAGCCTATGCCATTATGAAAGCTTCTGATGATGTTAGTACGAATGAAAAAGAATTGCATGAGTTTTTAATGCTTGCGTATCATGAAACAGGAAACTCTGAAAAAGAATTGTATCATATTCAACAGTATAGAGTGCTTGAAAAGAAACAAAGTGCAGAAGATTTAAAAATAAATAATGAAACCCACACATTGATAGATATAGTTCCGTTAAAAACAGAAAATAATTTGTTAGAGGAACAACTAACGCAAGAAACGAAAAGTAAAAAAGGATTTGTTATGGCTTCGGTAACATTGCTAATTTTATTGATAAGTAGTGTTTTGTATTTAAAAATTAGAAACAAACGCATCCGAAAGAAATTTGACACATTATTGCAAAGAGTGTCAACGCTAGAAAATGATAAGAAGGAAAAAATAGTGACCCAAAAAGACACAGTATCAGACGAGAAGGTGCATGCCATTTTAAAAAGATTGACAAAGTTTGAAAAGAACGAAGCGTATTTATCGCAAGAATGCAGTTTGGGAGCTATGGCAGAAGAGTTTGAATCAAATACGGCGTATTTGTCTAAAGTAATTAATACACATAAGGGGAAATCGTTTACAGCCTATATAACCGAGTTACGAATAGAAACTGCTTTGGTAAAACTTAAAAATAATAAAACATTACAATCGTATACAATTATGGCAATAGCCGACGAGTTTGGTTTTAAAAGACAAGAAACTTTTTCGAGAGCTTTTAAAGCATATACCGGAATTTACCCTTCGCAGTATATACGAAACCTTAAAGAAAAAGGGTGATTTGTTGACGATTTATAAAGCGTCAATACTATAATTTTTATATTGTTTGAATATTTCTTTGCTTTCCTATAACAGAACCAATTAAATAGATATTTAGATGAAAAGAAAGAGATTAAAAAGCCTAAAATTACATAAGTATAGTGTTTCTAATTTGACCTTGCTTCACAGAAAAATTGGAGGAATGTTCCCGTCTAATACGGACGGACAAACATATATAGAAATTAATGACGCCTCAATAGAAGGTCCTACTTGCTCCGTAGTAGATCATTCAGGATCACCAGAATGTCCTTCAATGAGAATTGATAATTGCCAAACCAATGCAGGTACTACAAAAGTAAAACCACCATCGGAACATGAAGGATGTCAGGCAAATGGAGGTTATGGTAGCATACATCAAGGAATAGGGTAGTAATAATGTGTTTGTGATATAAAGAAAATTGATCATTTATAATGCATCAATACCTTTGTTTTTACTGCTGCATAAAAATGAGTTGCTTTACATCATTAATCTTAAATTAAATTATGATGAAAAAAAGAAACCTCAAAAAATTACAACTTAAAAAGAAGTCTATTTCTAAACTTTATGGAGGAAGTGCTTATGATCATGCGGGCAATGCTGCACACCAAGGCACGGGAGTAGAAACAATTACTATTTATCCAGCACAAACACAAGGAGCAGAGCCAGGATGTGCATGGTATAGTGAATTGTATACCGCATGCGAATGTATTTCAAATCGATTTTCAAATTGTATGGAATGCCCTGTAGAGTATGATACACGAAATCCAAAACATCAAGCAGCAGTTTAACATGTTTAAAAAGTGATCTTCGGATCACTTTTTTTTCTTGAACATATAAACGTCACTGTAAGGCTTGTAGCTACGTGGCAGTCTGTTGCTTTAAAATCAGAACTTACTTCGTTATATTTCTTTGTAATAGTGTTTCTGTGTATGTTTTTGTTTCCTATGTTAATTTGATTTAGTATCAATACTAGCTTAACCAGCTACCAAGAGTGAAGCGATACCAAAAATCCAACAGACTAACAATCTCGCAACAAAAAAACCACACTACAGCGTAGTATGGTTTCTGCTTGAAACAAAAAATAAAATAGTACACTACATACTATTGTACGATGATTTTTTGATTACTTATGGCATTATTCTGATCTGTAATTTGTAAAAAATACATGCCTTTGCTCATGTTGCTAACCGAAATATGATTGGTAGGCTGAGCATATGTTTTAATGAAACGTCCTTGTGCATCATATACGGTGATTTCTTTTGGTTGCGTGCCCGTAATGTATATAATATCTTTTGTTGGGTTTGGGTAGACATTTACAGAGTTTATAGAGTTAGAAACCTCGTTTGTACTCAAAACTACACCGCTATATTCATATACTTGTGTGTGTCCACTAAGGTTCCCATTATCATCTGCTTGAGGCGCACCCATAGCAACACGAGTTCCAAAAAAATCATCATCATTCATAGCTACCGAAAACCCAAGATGATCACTTGTATTACTACCAACGATAGTTGTTCCTATTTTTGACCAAATATTGCCGCCTATTGGTATTTGATATACTTCTACATAGCCATTAAGATTTGTAATACCACTTCGTGAGCCTACTGCAATGAAAGTTCCGGATTGTCTTAAATCAATAGCACCTTGGTTTCCAGCGCTTCCAAGTGCGTCGTTATTGCCATTTCCTAAAATAGAGTTTCCAACTTGTGTCCAAACGCCGCCATTTAAGGAATAGGTGCGTACAGAACCTGCATTTATTCCGTTTGTATTGTCATCTCCTGGGAAACTAACCGCTATACGACTTCCGTTAGAAGCAATATCAACTCCTGCACCAGCATTATCTCCCGTAACATCAGTAATGTCATTGCCAAGTTGCGTCCATGTGTTTCCTACAAGATCGTATACTCGTGCATAACCCGCATCGGTACCACCGATATCACTTGCAGGATTACCAACAATAATCCGGGTTCCGCTAATGCTAATAGCCACATCATGACCAAAATTATCACTGCTAGATTCTCCTTCAAGCGTTTGCCCAACTTGTGTCCACGGTGATCCAAAACTTAGTTTTTCCAATACTTTTACATAGTTATCTCCACCAACAATTAATCGTGTACCATCATCAGTCATTGCTAGCGCTCTTCCAAAACCAGATTTTCCAACATCGCCCACAAGATCATTTCCGTCATAGCGTATGTATCCTGATCCTGTTTCTACATAGGCATGTAAATATCCAACGTTGCTAGTACCTCCTGTAGGTGCTCCGCACACAATAATAGTACCTTCGCCATTCATGGTGACAGCGCTTCCGAAGCTATCGTTTCCATCTGTAGCGTCAAAGTCATCTCCACCTGTCCAATGAACGCCATTGTATCCATAAACACGTACATGTCCGCCTCGTATAAATATTCCTCCATTAATATCACTAACTGCAGTAGTAGCACCTACAACGACAAAACTTCCGTCATTACTAATTGCTGTAGATCGCCCAGATTGATCTCCTGTGTTTTCTCCAACTAAATTGCTTCCTAATTGTACTTGAGCAAAAAGCCCGATTGTCAAAAATAATTGACTTAATGTAAGTAGTGTTTTCTTCATTTTTTTTAATTAATAACATTTCTGATGCTCAAGCATGCATAAAAAATGTTTGGTTTAACTGTTCTGATAAATAACTAATTGTCGTTTGACGACAGAACGAATGTAGTTGAAAAAACCAATGATTATAGGGCTTTGGGACGAGTGACATATAATTGTTGACGAACAACAAACCAACTGTTTGTAATTAGATGTTGACTTTTGAAGAATAGTGAACATGACATATGAATGGATGTGCTAATCCATGCGAATTTTATATATGCTTAA
The DNA here is from genome assembly GCF_947496985.1 of uncultured Kordia sp. Classification (GTDB taxonomy): domain Bacteria; phylum Bacteroidota; class Bacteroidia; order Flavobacteriales; family Flavobacteriaceae; genus Kordia. Next base: position 88,927 of record NZ_CANMEZ010000006.1, on the reverse strand, counting down.
CAGACTTTTTTGTGAGGTAGTTGATTATAGAAAACGAAAGAGGTATTAGTTATTTGTATAAAGACTAATACCTCTTGATTTAAAATGTAAAATTGATAAACTAACAAATAGGAGCAATCGTAGTAGCTAATGGTGGACAGTTAAACTGAGAACAAAAATTTGTACATAAAAAGCTGTCTAGTTCACATTGTACACCTGTAATGCAACGTCCGCTTTCGCAAGCACCATTTGTATTTGCGCAACCTGCATATAGTGTTGGTGCAGGTACTTCGTTCATTCCACCTACTTTGTTACTGAGATTTACGATTGATTTTTTGTTTAATGATAATCCGTTTAATTGCTTTTTTTCATTTTTGTATAGGTTAAAGTTACTCATGTAAAATACTATTTTGAAGAAAAATGATAGTACGGGAAAACCGTAGTTAACAGTAACAGCAAATGTTAAACTTATATTGAATAGAGAAGAAAAAATAGGAGCTAAAAAAAGCGAGCCGAAGCTCGCTTTACTACTTTATAAAGGGTGACAGCAATTTTCTTGTGTACCTAATACATTATTACTGTGTGAGTATCCACCTTTAACTTTAGATAAATCAAATGTAGAAACTACATTTTTGTTTAATTTCAATACTTTTAAACTTTGCTTTTTCATACTATAATGGTTTTAAAAATTAATATTGATGAAAAAGTATAAAAAGAGTCGTGAAAGTAGGTGCGAATAGATATCAATTATTTAAAAATACGTTCCGATGTATACACGCATACTAAATATCTGTATGGATGCAACTAGAAGCTGGACGTGTATCTACATCTACAAATTTAGTTTTTGGAATACCTTCTGGGCAAGCAGCAACAGAATCACATACCATTAATTTAGAACATCCTGTTCTTGTAGCGAAGTCTGTAGTACGTACAATAACAATAGTAATAGCATCAGTACCACCTGCAATAGTTTTTGCATGTAAATTTGAAATTGTTGATTTTCTGAGGTTTAAATTTTTTAGGTTCTTTTTTTTCATAATGTGAAGTTTTATAGTGGTTTTTGATAGGTATTTTAGAAAGGTTAAAGCTTTCATTTAAAAAAGATAATGAGAAAACCCAATTAGGACTTACGGTTTTCCCGTAAAAATGATGTTTACTATTTGTGAATGAGGTAGTTGTGTGTTTTTTTTTTGAATAGGAAAAGGTGCTTTTTAAGAAGAGCGTGCCACATTGAACATAGCTATCGAAATACACAACCCAATATCAGATTTAAAAAATAGTAGTAACTTTAGTACAAACATCATAAAATAATCACCACGTGCCATCTTTTAAAAAAACAAAATTTGTATTTCCTTTTACAGTAGCCAACGAAGTAGATAACTTGTTACAACACAAAGAAAAACGCGATATTCCTAAGCTTTCGGATGATAAATTATTAATTGCTTCTTGGAATATAGCCAATTTGGGATTGCAAAAACGACACGGAGATCATTATAAGCTGATAGCCGAAATGATTAGTTGGTTTGATGTGATTGCCATACAAGAAGTAAATAATAATTTAAGTGGACTTCGTAATATAGAATCTGAATTACCAAGTCACTATGATTTAGTATTTTCAGATAATGGAGGCAATAACGAACGTTCTGCGTTTTTGTATAATAGTAGAAAAATAAAGCTGTTAGAGCTTATTGGAGAGGTTGCTATACCTCCAAAAGATCATAAATACATAAAGATTAAAGGAATTAGTGAGAAGTTTACAGGTTTTGATCGAAACCCGTATTTAGCTTCCTTTCAATGGAACAATTTTACGTTTATCTTAATTACAGTACATTCGTTTTCTGGAGGTGTAAAAAAATCGGACATGAATAGAAGAGCATTGGAAGCCTATGCTATTTCGCGTTATGCAGATCTCAATCGAAAGAGTAAACATGCGTTTTCGAAAAATATCATAGTCTTGGGTGATTTTAATATTCCAAAGGTTGATAAAAAAGATGTTGTGTACAAAGCGTTATTAAGTAGAGGTTTAATGTTGCCGCAGCATTCTACGAAAGTATATTCGAATATTACAAATGACAAACAGTTTGATCAAATAGCTTTTTTGCCTTCTATAAAATCTAAAATAAGCACGGATGGCGTATTTGATTTTGATAGTGCCATTTTTTCTGAACTGTGGGAAAATGTAAGTGCTAAAGATTTTAGAGCCTATCTACGTTATTATATTTCTGACCACAGACCTTTATGGATGCAACTGAAGTTATAATGTTCGTAGGTTATAATAAGTTTGTTAGTCTTTGAATACTAGGGAAGTATGAAAATCAATTATTTGCATATCATTTCAAAAGGATTTTTAAGTATATTTAAGGAAAACCTGTACACTTATGTCAGAAGAAGTGAATATTGAAAAGTTAAAGCAAGAAAATGAAGCCTTACGGAATGAGCTTGACAGGATACAAGAAAGTAAACAAAAATCTCATAAGCAAAAGTTTTGGATCTTAAAAAAATGGGCAACTTTCTTTATTGGTGTCCGACTTAAAAAAAGTATTCTAAATGCTTTAGATGAATTTGATACGAATAAAAATTTATCCAAAGATACGGTTGCTGACCTTGCATCAAATATAATTTGGCGTTTTACAAGAATAGGAATCATTACATTACTTATAGCGTTACTTCCAACAATACTATTGTTCCAACAAAATCAATTGATAAAAAGTCAAAATAAACTCTTTGGCGTTCAGAATGAGAAGGTACAATTACAAAACGATCTCATCAAAAAACAAAACAAGCGAATAGATCAACAAACATTTTTAACCGAAGCATCAAGGCGTTCTTCTCAAATGTTTATCATGGGAGAAGTATTGAGTGATATTAATGAAGAATTAGAAAGTGCAAATAATGAAGAACGAGTTTTATCTAATGCGCTTGTTGGACGAATCATTAGTTTATCTATGGCAATGAAACCCTATCGCTATTTAGAAAACGATTCGCTTATCCAAAAACCATTAAGCCCAGAAAGAGGACAGCTTTTGATTTCATTGATTGAAAGTAGAATGGATAGTTTGTTGTTCATAAATAGAATTATTAAAAATGCAAATTTTAACTATGCAGAATTGCAATCAGCAAATATGAAAGACGCAAACCTTAAATGGGCTGATTTAAGAGCATCAAACTTTAAGCATGCAAATTTAGGTGGCGCAGATCTTACTTTTGCAGATTTGTCTGATTCAGATATGAGTTTCGCAAAAATGATTGGTGGAACTTTTTTTGAAACTGATTTTAGTAATGCAAACCTTCATGGAGCTAATTTTGGCTCTGCTAAATTAATAGAGGCGAATTTTAACTATGCAGATTTGACAGATGCTAATTTATGGAAAGTAGATGCAACTGATGTTATTTTTAGTAGAGCTATTATGAAATATGTTTATTTAGTAGAAACAAACCTTACAGAAACAAATTTAGATTACGTGGATTTAACAGGTGCAAATTTACATGGGACCAATTTTTACAAAGCCGATATGACCAATATAGTATCACTTGATTCAGCTAGGGTACATAGAAAAGATTGGTTACAGTATATAAAAGATGAAAAAAAGGTAAAAGGCGCTGAGCGAATTTTGCGCGAATATAAAATTGATAGTATACATAATGGAGTTACTTATACGTATATGATAGTAAAGAAAAGAAAATAGAAGTAATTACTAAAAAAAATATTTACAATATATTATAAAAGCAAAAAACCGAAACTTTCGTTTCGGTTTTTTTAGCGGAGAAAGAGGTTATTGAACCTTTTATACCTCATTATTGTTAAAGTATTGCTATTACTAAGATAGTCAACAACTTGTTGAAAACTCTATATCTAATTATAAGGTGTAAATACTATTAAATCCTACCTTTACTTACACCTATTTTTACACCCGCATAAATAATGAGAAGTACTTTTAATCTTAAAAGCAAAAAGAAGCAAGGCAAAACATTAATCTATTTAATCGCACATTTCAAAAATGAGGGCAAAAAATTTGTGTACTCTACAGGGGAAAGCATAAACCCGAAAGACTGGGATTTTGAAAATAGACAGCCAAAAGACTTAACAGGGCGTACCGAATTTGCCAATACGCAAAGATCAATTAAAATGCAGTTAGATAGATACGCTAACTTCTTTATCAAAATAACTGACTTATACAGGAATACAGGACAAGAATTAACAATTGAAAATATACGCTCGGAGTTTAACAAAGAATTCAAGCGTACAAAAACCGCAGGAAATGACTTTTTTACGGTTTATGATTTGTTTCTGAATGAAAAGAAAAACGACAAAACAGATACAGGAAATTCAACCTCAACAATAAAACGATACGAGTACAATAAAAAATTGCTAGAAAGTTTTGAAGAATATCGAACTAAAAAATTACACTTTAGTAAAATAGATAAGAAATTGTACAACGAATTTATTTCTTACTGCATAACTGAAAAGAAACACTCTACAAATACACTTAGTAGAAATATTGGTTTATTTAAAACCTTCATGTATTGGGCGTTTGATAATAACTATACGTATAAATCAGATTTCAAAGAATTTAAAAATATCAAAAAAGAGATTACGGATGAGGTTGCGTTAACAATGGAGCAAGTAACGGAAATCATTAATCATGACTTTTCTAAAAATCCAAGATTGGAACGTGTACGTGATTTGTTTGTATTTGGATGTGTTACTGGCATGCGTTACAGTAATTACTCTAAAGTTAAAGAAAATGATATTTCAAACGGTTTCATAAATGTTAGGGATCAAAAGAACAATTCAAAAGTACTTTCAATTCCTTTAAATGACTATTCTAAGTTCATACTAAAAAAGTATGATTACAAACTACCTAAAATTACAAATCAAAAGTTTAACGATTATGTAAAAGAAGTTATAGAAAAGGTCGGATATACTGAAGATGTAAAGAAAACATATAAAATAGGAAAAGAAGTAATAGAAACTATTTCGCCTTTTTACGAACGAGTTTCAAGTCATACCGCCCGCAGGAGTTTTATAACTATAATGAAAAATAAAAAGATTCCCGATAAAGTAATTATGAGCTATATAGGGCATAAAAGTTTAGAAGTTTTCAATCAATATTATAAACCTAATAACGATGAGAAAATAGACTTTATGCAGACAGTCTGGAAAATGGAAAGTACACCTCTAAAGAAAGTGAATTAAATGAAAGAGAATAAAATAATAGGTTTTGAATTAGATGAAGAAAGTTACAAAAATCGAGTTTATATAAAAGCTGATTTTGACACTAAAGAATTGTTCCCCGAAAAAAATCATATTGATTACCTAAAGGAGTTTTTGTTAACAGAAAAAAACTATGATAAGGTAATGAATGCTTTTAATGAGTATAAAACCAAGTCGTTACCTAAAGACATAAAAACTAATTGTAAGTTTTGTAAAGGAGAAAGTGAAAAAGAAATTGATAAGGATTGTAGCAGGTATTACGATCAAATGGCAATTACTTTTATAATGGCTTCTTCTGAATTTATTAATATAGTCCTTAGACATAAATACATACATGATAATAAAAAACAACTTTTTAAGCTAACGATTAACTTTTTCAATTGCTTTTCTTTCATTACTGGAAAAGGATTAATGTATTTTGATTTAGCTAAAATGATTAAGTTCTCACTTAGTGCAGGTTTTTTGTCTTTAACAGAAATGTTTTCTAAATCGAGTGGTTTACATAGTTTGTCTGTTATTAATACTACTTTAGATAGCTTACAAGAAGATGAAATTCAAAATAAACTACTGGAAAAGGAAGATCATAACCACTTAGATTTACAAATAGAATTCTTTGAAAAGAAAAAAGGAATTTACGAGACAAAAGTATTTATTGAAAAAGAGAAGAAGCAACAAGAAATACAAAACAAAAAAGAAACATTTAGTGTTTTAGAATGGGCTACTATATTTTATTATGCAAATGAAACTAAACTACTTCCAAATAGTAGAACGAAAAAAAATAAAAAAATAAAGTTCTTGAAAAAGCACAATATTTCAACAACTTATGATAATCTGAAAACAAAATATTATGAGGCTAAAAAACGTATTAATGAAAAGAATGATTACCCAATAGATAAGCTACATACAATAATACCATTTCTTAAAGAACATTATAGTTTAGCCGTTACTAAAGTTGAAAATGATATACTTTATTTAAAGAGTGAAATTAATGATTATTAGCGATTTACATTATTTTTCATAAAAAGTAACTGTTACGCAACCAGTTACTCATTACATACTTGCAACCATTATAAATAAAAATATATAAATAATGGAACAGGTATTTTTTAATGTGCCATTATCTAAACTTGAACCTATATTCAAGAAATGGATAAAAGAAGCGCATACGGAACTACAGACAAAAAAAGAACTCACAGACAAACGTTATTCAATAAAAGAAGCTGCTGAAATATTGAATGTAACAGAGTTAACAATCCGTAATCATATCAAAAAGGGAAGTATCAAAGCGCAACAACTCGGAAAGCGTAAATACTACATTCTACATTCTGAATTATATAACGCTTTGAATGATGTGAAATCGCTAAAATATAAGCGTAGTTAGTCGCTGAAAAACCAAAAGATATGGAACATTCAGCGAAGCAAATCTATACATTAGCACAAAGCGTGACAGCCAATGAAGGCAAAAAAACTCAAAGTGTACAAATTGCAGGCAACGGCACGGAAATGATAGGTAACGAGTCACTACTAAACAGAGCGCAACGAAAAACAATTTCCCGTGCAATGTTATTAAGCCTTATAGATGTAGCAAAAGAGAAAGGAGCAACCGAACGCACAAAATCATATTGGAACGCTTACTATTGTTGCACGAAACTTATACAACACAATAACAGACTACATGCCAATTATTGCAAAACTCGTTATTGTACAATTTGCAACGCCATACGCAAAGCGGATAAGATCAATAAATATTATCCAGTATTGAAAAATTGGGAAAATCCGTATTTCGTCACTTTAACTTTAAAAACTGTAAAAGCTAATGCCCTTAGAAATAGAATTTATGAAGTTAAAAAAGCTTTCAAAACAATAAATAACAAATTTAAAAAGCGATACCAACGCGGTAAAGGAATGAAAATCATAGGCATTAAATCGTTAGAATGTAATTTCAACCCAAAAGATAAAACATACAATCCGCATTATCATTTAATTGTACCAAACAGACAAACCGCAATTTTACTAAAACAGGAATGGAAAAAACAATGGAATAGAAACGGACAGTTTCATTGCTCCAACAAAGCACAACATTTTAGAGAAGTAGAAAGTTTAGAACGCGATTTGATTGAAACCATTAAATATGGCACTAAGGTTTTTACAGAACCCGACCCAAATAATAAAAAGCGTATAAAAAAAGATATGAAAATTTATACACGTGCAATGGATAACATAAACGCAGCATTCAAAGGAAAACGCATCTTTGACCGTTTTGGGTTCAACTTACCTCAACAAGAAGAAAAAGAAGCCAATGTACGCTCGGTTGAAAATTATAAATTATGGGAGTTTGCCCCCGACGCAACCGACTGGATTAATACCGATACTGGCGAATGTTTAACAGGTTATAATATGCCAATTGATCTGAAATATTTGCTTTCTGAATGTATCGATATAGACAAGGAATAAAAAAATAGTTAATATCTTTACGGTTTTAAAAGGATAATATTTATTTTACACCTCTTTTACTATAATATTCTTCTTATTAGAAATATTATAGCATACAATTATAATTAAAACAGATATTAGATATAAGAAATATGAAGCCAAGATTTATTGATTTATTTGCAGGTATAGGAGGCTTTAGAAAGGGGTTTGAAGATGCAGGCTATAAATGTGTTTTTACTTCTGAAATAAACCAAGCTTGTCAAGAGGTCTATGAAGATAATTTTGGAGATGAAGTTTTTGGGGATATTACCCAAATTAATCCTGAAAATATTCCTGATTTTGAAGTTTTATTAGCTGGTTTCCCTTGTCAACCTTTTAGTATCTCGGGAAAAAAGAAAGGGTTTGATGACACTAGAGGAACTCTATTCTTTGATATTTGTAGAATAATAGACACTAAGAAACCTAAAGTAGTGGTATTGGAAAATGTAAAACATCTAATACATCATGATAAAAAGAGAACTTTTAAAACTATCATTCAGACTCTTACACATTTGGGCTACAATGTTTCTCATAAAATTTTGAACGCCAAAAACTTTGGTTTACCACAGAATAGAGAAAGAATATTTATTATAGCCACTAAAATTGGCTTTTTTAAGTTTGAAAAACTTAAAACTAAAGCTCCTGTACAATTAAAGGATTTTTTAGATAAAAATGGGAATTTTGAATATTTAGATAGAGAAGAATATACCTTAATAGAAAATCCAAAAAAACAAGCAACTGGATTAATTTTTATTGGATATAGAAATAAAAATACTTGGAAAAATGGAGTTAGACCAAATACAGAACATTTATCAAGAGTTCATAGACAACCAAACAGAATATATTCAGTAGATGGCACTCATCCAACTATTCCATCACAAGAAACCTCAGGGAGGTTTTTTATATACTTACCTACGGAAAATAGAGTTAGAAAACTGACATTAAATGAGTGTTACAGGATAATGGGGTTTCCGAAAAACTTTAAAAGACATTTCAAAATAGGTGAACAATATAAGCAAATAGGTAATTCAGTAGCAATCCCCGTAATTTCTGAAATTGCTAAAAGTTTAAAAGAGCAAAATTTACTATTAGATGAACCACAAAAAAAAGTTATTGGAGATTTACGAGAACTCTTCTACAGTTGATGATGTAATAGATGTTAGTGAAGATATACGAAACGATATTAAAATAATTGGCGCAAAAATAACTTCTCAAAAAGGGGTTTTTACTGTTTTAACGACCTTGGTTACTCATAAAATTCTTAATCCAAGTCAAGATATCAGAAAGCACCAATCTAGCATGGATGGGGGATTCTCGGGTCGAACTATAGATACCCAATACATAACACCAACACTAAAAGAATTGAAATTACCATCTATGGCTGAAAGTGGATGGCTTACACGTTCTTTAGAACAACCGTATGAGTATACTTTGGACTATAATGGAAAAATTAGTAATAAATCAGTAAAGAAAGCTTTTCTGCAAATTTTAGACTATTTAGAGAAGAACGCAGATAAAGCTACTAATATTTTAAGGTTAATTATATTTCAAGCTATTGAGGCTAGAAAAAGATTAACGGTAGAAATTAGACCTTTGGAGAATCCTGAAGAACTGACTATTGAAAAAATAATATATGTACTTAATCTACAATTTGGTTTTAATTATAGAACACATGGGGGGTCAAAGCTACCTGTTATAGCTTTTTACTCTATTTATATTAGTTTAATAGAAGAGCTAACTAGATTTAATGGTTGTGTATTAGAAAAAATGGGGAGTCACACCGCTTCTGATAGAACTTCCAAATCATCGGGAGATATAGAAATTTCAAAAGATGGTAGTATTTTCGAGTCTATTGAGATAAAACTAGATAAGTCTATTGACTCTAATATTGTACGTATTGCAATTGAAAAGATAAAAAGGTTTAACCCTGAAAGGTATTATATCTTATCTTATATTGGAGTAAAAGAAGATGACAAAAAAGAAATATCGAATATGATAGCTGAAATAAAAAAAATTCATGGTTGTCAAATTATTATTAATGGTGTAATTCCTAGTTTGAAATATTATTTAAGATTAATTTCTTCTTTAGAAAATTTTATAAAAAATTATAGTAGTTTAATTCAAGATGATACAGAGCTTAAAAAAGTTCATAAAGATAAATGGAACGAATTAATCGAAGCTTACCTTAGTTAATGGAAATACTAAATAAAAGCTTATCAATTCACAAGAAAGATCAATTTTAGTGGAATTTATTAACTGACCAAATCAAGCAAATTCTCCAAATCCTTTTTCGAGTTAATACGATACACTTCATTTTTATACTCTACATAGCCGTTAAGCTTGGTATTACCTTTAGCGGAACTAAATAACTCGCTAACTTCAACGTCAAGCGCATTGGCTATTTTCATCAATGTTTCAACAGTTGGGTTTCCGTTTATGGTTCTACTTAACGTAACTCTATTTATTTGCAAAATATTAGCTAATTGCTCTAAGCTTATATTTTTACTCTTTGCAACTTCTTTTACACGTAACATAACATAATACTATTTAACATCTCAAAGCTATATAAAAATACAAAGGTAACATCTAAATGTTATATCTTATTTTACTATTTGATACTAAGTAGTTATATTTGTTATGTTTTGTAACATTAAAATTATCGTATATGACAAATCAAAAAGAAGTAAACCAAGTTTTAGTACAAGAACTAAAAGAGACTAAAACAGCATTAGCAAAATGTCAACAAAGTTTTGAAGTAGAAAAGAACATCAAAAACGGTTTGTACTTTTTCATTCTTAAAAACGATCTACTGAACTTACTACGGCAGTTTCGGAAAACGAATGACTATCAAAATGAAGATTATCACATCAAATCATTAGAATTTTTGATAGAAAATTTAGCTTAAAGAAAAGCAATACTTATACGATAACAATAATGAGGTGTACAAAGCTAAAAAGTGAAGATAAAAACGGGTGTACTTACACCTATTTTTACACCTAAAAAAAGAATCCCTTGCAAACATTGATGCTTACAAGGGATTTAGCGGAGAAAGAGGGATTCGAACCCCCGGACCTGTTACAGTCAACAGTTTTCAAGACTGCCGCATTCGACCACTCTGCCATTTCTCCTGAGTGCCTCATCAGGTATTCCCTGAATGCGGATGCAAATATAGAAACCTTTTTTAAAATTGAAAACAAAAAAGGAACTTTTTTCATAAAAAAATATAGAAAAACCCATAATGTGTTTTTAATATATTGTGAGTCTTATAGTTAGGTTGTATTGGATATTGGTTAATTGAAAATATACACCATATGTCTGTACATCTACAACTATTACCTTGGGTTATCGTACAGCAGTCAGACCAATAAGTGCGTTCTCCTTTTACTTTTTCTTGCTGTAAGTTAGATACTGGTTTCTTGTTTAAAGGCAATCCTTTTAAATTACGTTTTCACTTGTGTAAGGTGTTGGTTATGAGAATCATGTCGTGATATATATGTGTGAACATAATTATTGAAATAAATGTTGAGTAATATATTTGATTGATTACGTGATGCTTACAGGGTTTTTGTGATCATCAATAGCAACAAAGGTAAAGAAGCCGGTAACTGCCTTTTTACGTCCGTCTTTATACATGTTTTCTCTAAAAATGTCTACTTGTACCACACAACTTGTATTTCCTACTTTTACTACTTTAGCAACAAGCTCTACCAATGTACCTTGCGGAATAGGCTCTGTGAAATCGATTTTATCTGTAGAAACGGTAACTACTTTTTTTCGACTAAACCGAGTTGCACAAATAAAAGACGCTTCATCCATGAGTTGCAATGCGGTTCCTCCAAATAATGTATCGTAATGATTGGTTGTATTTGGGAAAACTGCTTTAAATATGTGAGTTTCAGAGCTTTCTATGCGAGCTAATGTATGTGTATTCATATGTGTTTATTTTATTTGTATATATGCTATCTTGAGTGAATTTTATGTAGCGAATTTATATTTTTTAACTGATAATTAATGCCTATTACAAGAACATAATTATAGTAGATGACTTGGGCAGTTTAAAAAAGAAATAGTAAACTTGTGAGTATTAACAAATCAACTAAGTTTTATGATCATATTATTTTTTACAGGAACAACTATAGTAAGTTGTGTTGTTTTTTTATTCATAATGAATTATTTAAGGAATAAGAATTTTAAAAAGAATGGAGAGCGAATTGATAATTGGAGAGATTTAAGTGATGAGCTTCAAAGTGCAGAAATAAAATACCATAATGAATCTGTTTACAAGGCATTTGAATTTTACATCAAAATAGTTTTAGCAATTTTTGGAGCCATAGGAATTGCTTCAGTTTCAAAAGAATATAATGAAGCCAATATAATATCAATTATAGAATATTTAGGATATGGAACATTAATCATTACGTTACTTTTTGCATTTATGTATGTGTCACATCAAAAAGCAAAAATAGAAAGATGGAAAAAACGGTTTAAATGGTTTGAACCATTAATGTGGAATGAATGCTGGCTTTTTTCAATTAGTATCGCAATTGCAATAGTGGTAAACTGTTCATTAATCCCAGAGTTGATTGAAAATCTAACGTGCTAAAATTCCAAATAATTTAATCGTATTGAAATGACTTTATGAATAGATCGAATATTTCTTATGAAGCAATTAGTTTAATTTATAGGAAAGTGCCAATTTTACCCTTTCGTATTGCGTATTTTTGTTTGAATATAATTTAATCGAATCAAAGATAGAACATATGCAAATATTAGATAGTTTAAAATGGAGATATGCAACAAAAAAATTTGATGCAAACCGTTTTTTAAATACAGCACAGCTAGATACACTCAAAGAAGCTTTTAATTTAACAGCTACTTCGTACGGATTACAACCTATACGCTTAGTTGTTATCCAAAATAAAGAAGTACAAGAACAACTAGTACCACATTCGTGGAATCAACGACAAGTAGTAGATGCTTCACATTTGTTAGTAATTTGTATTGAAAATACAGTTGATACAGAAACGATTGAAGCTTATTTTAATCGTGTAAAAGCTATTCGTAACACGCCAGATGAAATTTTAGCGCCGTTTAAAGAATTTATGACTAATTCTTTTAAAGGTAGAACTCAGGAAGATCTTAATATTTGGTCAGCAAAACAAGCGTATCTTGCTATGGGTAATTTATTAACAGTTTGTGGAGCAGAACAAATAGATGCATGCCCAATGGAAGGTTTTGTATCTGAAAAATATGATGAAATTTTAGGCTTAGAAGCACACGGACTTTCTTCTGTATTAGTATTACCAGTAGGATACAGAGCAGAAGACGATATGTTTGCTGACTTTAAAAAAGTACGTAAGTCAATTTCAGAAAGTATATTAGAATTGTAATAAATTGGCAAGATTATTGTTTTAAAGGAAGAAAAATATATATTTGTTTATCGCCTTATAACGCATCACTTATGAAAAAGTTTCTGTTTTTAGCCGTTTTATTCATTGGATTTTCGGTAACTGCACAAGAAGAAGTAAAACTAAATTGGTTAACTGATTTTGAAAAAGCAAAGAAAATCTCTAAAAAGACAAAAAAGCCAATCCTGATTTATTTTACAGGAAGCGATTGGTGTCCACCGTGTAAAATGCTAAAAGAAGATTTCTTTTATACAGAAAAATTCAAAGCAAAAGCAAAAGATTTTGTGTTAGTTATGGCTGATTTTCCAAGACGTATTGATATCATTACGGAAGAGCAACGTGAGGAAAACAAGAAACTTGCAAGAAAGTATAATACCAAAAATAAGTTTCCAAACATTGTAGCCGTAGATCATAAAGGAAAAGAAATCGACAATATAACATCGTACAATATGATGCGCGATACTTCAAGACATTATAAGTTTCTTGAAAAAATAATGAAAAAGTATTAATACAATACACATAAAAAATTAACCTCTTTTCAATACTTTTGTATACAGAAAAGAGGTTTTTTAATGTTATAAAAATCTATTTACCAAATAACAAATAAAGAATACTATGCCAGGATTTGAATTGTTTAGTGATGCAGAACGAAAAGAAGTACATGATGTATTAGATAGTGGTGTACTAATGCGTTACGGATTTGATGGAATGCGTAACGGACATTGGAAAGCAAAAGAACTAGAACGTGCGTTAGAAGCACAATTTGATGTAAATCATGCGCAATTGGTTTCAAGTGGAACAGCAGCAGTTTCTGTTGCTTTGGCAATCACAGGAATTGGAGCAGGAGATGAGGTAATAATGCCAACATTTACATTTGTAGCTAGTTTTGAGGCGATTATGATGTTAGGTGCCGTTCCGGTTTTAGTAGATATAGATGACACACTTACAGTAGATCCTGAGGCAATACGCAAAGCAATTACACCAAAAACAAAAGCAATTATGCCTGTGCACATGTGTGGAAGTATGGCAAACTTGGACGCCATTAAAGCTATCTGTGAGGAACATAATTTAATTTTGGTAGAAGATGCTTGCCAAGCAATTGGTGGAACATACAACGGGAAAGCACTGGGAAGTATTGGTGATGTTGGTTGTTTTTCGTTCGATTTTGTAAAAACAATGACTTGTGGAGAAGGTGGAGCCATCATTACAAATAATAAAAACTATTCAACAAATGCCGATCATTACAGTGATCACGGACATGATCATGTTGGAAATGATAGAGGTGCAGAAACACATCCATTCTTAGGATATAACTTTAGAATTTCTGAACTAAACGCAGCTGTCGGATTGGCGCAAGTACGTCGTTTACCAGAGTTTTTAGCAATTCAAAAGAAGCATTATACTATATTACGCGAAGCATTAGTAGATATCCCAGAAGTGGTATTTAGAACAGTCCCTGAAGGTGGAGAAGAAAGTTATGCATTCTTAAATTTCTTCATGCCAGATTTAGCTATAGCTAGAAAAGTAATGGCAGGTTTCAAAGAAAACGGTATCGATGTATGTTTTCATTACTTTGATAACAATTGGCATTACATTCGTAAATGGGAACATTTAAAAGATTTAAAATCATTGTATCCAATTTCAAAAGAAGTGAAAGATGGAATGCAATATTTAGACACAAAAACATTTGAACAATCAGATCATTATATTGCTCGAAATATTTCTTGTTTGATAAAAATGTCATGGACAGCAGCAGAAGTTGAAGCTAGAGCCGCAACGATGCGCGAAGTGATATTGAAAGCGATTCAATAATGTGTATATGTCTTCATATAATGAAATAGCAACGTTTTTTGAAACAGAACATCCTTTAAATCAAGAAGGTTTGAACGAGTTGTTTGCGGCTTTTTCTGTACGAAAAGTTGAAAAAGGAAGTATCATTCTACAGGAAGATATGGAAGAAAATCAATTGCGTTTTCTAAATTATGGAACGATTAGAGAATATTATGCAACCGAAAACAAGGAAACGAATATTAATTTCTATACAAAACCACAATTTATTACAGATTTGCTAGCGTTTAATAATGATTCAAAAACGCGAAAATTTCAAGAATGTTTAACGAATATTGAGTTGTTAGCCATTGACAAAGCTGTATTCCGAGCACACTTAGAAAAGTATACATGTGGAAAGGAATTTGTAAAAGCTTCATTTCAAAAATTGTTTAGGCATAAAGAATTATTAGAATACAACAGAATAACCAAAACACCTGAAGATTTGTATAAAGAACTGTTGATTTACAAACCAGATTGGTTGCAAAAAATTCCACAATATCACATAGCTTCCTATCTAAATATTACACCAGAAACTTTGAGTAGAATTCGAAAACGTATTTCTTGATTTGAATCAATGTATATGATTTTGAGGTGTAATTTCTTTGTATAAAGAATAAAAACACATACTCATGTTAAAAATACACCATTTCAGAAATGCTACTTTTGTTATAGAAACTGCAAAAGATGTCATTTTAATTGATCCAATGTTAGGGCCAAAAGGAATAATGCCACCATTTACTTTATTTAGAGCAAAAGCTCGAAAAAATCCTACGGTTTCACTTCCAAGCTCTTGTAATGAAATCCTTCAGAGCGTAACACATTGTGTAATTACACACAGACATCCTGATCATTTAGATACAGCCGGAATTAACTTTTTAATCGAAAAATCAATTCCAGTTACCTGTAGTTATAAAGATGAAAAAATATTGAAAAAGAAAGGTTTACAAATAGTACAATCACTTTCATATAAAAAAAGAGAATCATTTTTAGGAGGAACAATCGAAGGAATTCCAGCAAAACACGGTTATGGATTTGTTGCAAAGCCTATGGGAAATGTAATGGGGTTTTATATTGAATTGCCTAATCAACAATCAATTTATATAAGTTCGGATACAATTTATACAAGTGCTGTAGATGAAGTTTTAAAAACATACAAACCTCAAATTACAATAGTGGCAGCCGGAAGCGCACAGTTCGATTTGTTCAATCCAGTATTAATGCGAATGGATGACATTTTAACGTTCGTGCGTAACTCACCAGGAAAAGTAATCGCAAATCATTTAGAAGCCATTAATCACTGTCCAACAACGCGGAAAGGCTTGCGTGAAACTTTAGAAAAACATGGATTATCTGAAAAAGTATACATTCCTGTAGATGGAGAAGTTGTAACGTTTTAGTTATACATGAACAAACGGAACAAAATTATTCAATAGAATGTAGCAACTCTAAGGCTTTTGAGTATTGATAATTCGTGTCTGAAGTTGTAATTATCTGTAAAGTAGTTTTTAAATTCTCGGTATCTTCCGTTTTTAAATAAATTAACGCCATATACCATAAACCTTTACTAGCGTCAATAGCATCACTTTTAGAAATTGTTTCAAATACATTTAAAGCTTTTGAATAACCATGTAACTGTACCAACGAAAACCCTTTGTAAATCATAACATTGGTTTTGTCTGTAGCAGCAGTATGTAAAAACTTCTCAGCTGCGGAAATACATTCTTCGTATTGTTTATTTTTATACAAAAGCTCTATTTGTTCTTTTCCATTCGTTGTATTTTCATCCTGGACAATAAAAGAAGGTGTGTCACTCCAAGTAGCATATTCAGAATACAACTGTTGCATACTTGGTTGCGCTGTAAATTGATATATCATTGCAATACATGCTAAAATGCAGGCAGCTGCAATAGGAATCCAGTATTTTTTTAATGAATATACTTTCTTTTTAGAGGTAAACTCTTCAGCAGCGTACTGTTGTATTTTTTCTTTAAAGTCAAGAACATCTTCTTCTTGATACCATTTTTTTACGATATTATAATGCGCGCTTGTATTTTTATGACTAAACCAATCTTTTTCACTAAGCGCCTTTTTTAATTGTAAACTAAGTGTAACATATTCTTTCAATTCTGGTTCGGCAACTTGTTCTTGTTCAAAAGCAAGAAGTTCTTCTGGTGTCATTTCACCATTCAAAAAGCGTTCGGTTTTTAATTCCCAAAGAAAATCTTCCATGCTTAGTTATTTTTTAAATTTTTAAACCGTGAATCCGACTTTATCATTTTAAACAATTTAGTTTTACATCTGAATGCCTTTTGGCGTGCTGCATTTTCATTAGGATACTTTAGCTTTTTTGAAATTTCAGCATATGAAATATTCGCCAAAGTCATTTTAATGATAGATTTGCAGGTTTCTTTCAGTAATTCGTATTTTTCTTTATACAGGCTCCATTGCAATTGTTCAACATGAAAACTTGCTAAATCGGGACTTTCATCTACTAGAGTTTGCAATGGTAATTTTGTTACGCTGTTTTGAGAAGATTGTTTAATCCATAAGTTTTTACACACGGAAAATAAGTAATTATCAAAAGAAGAAACTTGCAGTTTATCCTTTTTTAATAAAGTATATAAAACCAATAAACCATGCTGAAAAATATCTTTAGCATTATCTTTAGTACCACTATTTTTTAATATATACGTTTCAACTCCGTAATAATTTTTAGCGTACAACTGTTTTAGAAAAGCAGCATCTCCATTTAGAAATTTATGAATACTATCTTCTTTTTGAGTCATTTAAAAAAGGCGTGATTATTTTTTTTGATAAAAACCGTAACAAAGATGCTAAAAATACTCTACATGAGAAAACAACGTCTAATTATCTAACACGTAAAACCAAAGTTAGAAGAAACCTAAAATTAACATTACAATTAAAAAAGTCGCGAATTAAAAGGGCTTTTTTATCTTCCCTTAATTAAAACTTTACACAGCATGAAAAAAATAGGATACTTTATTATAATTATATGTTTACTAAGTTGTGAACAGGAAATTATAGAAACTACAACAGAAAATCAACAACAAGAACAACTTCAAAGTAGAACACCTCCAACAATCGCAAGTAAAAAAGGTAATACGGTAGTGATTCGCTTTGCAGCAGGATTGTCGGAAGCTGAAAAAACAGTATTAAGAACAACGTATGGAGTTACGGATTATGAAAAATGTTCTTGCGGAGACAAAAATTTAGAATCATGGGATTTAGAAGCAATTCATGAAGGCGCAACTATTGAAGAACGTGTAACTTCTATGGAAGATGAACCTGAAATGGAAGGCGCCGATTTTAATTTTGACATTCAAATATCGAGTCAAGTTCCAACAGGAGTTCCTTTAGAAATACAACATTACCAAAGTATATTTCCAAAAATACGTTCCAATAACGCTTCTGTAACTGTTGGTGTTTTAGATACAGGAATAAACCCTACGTATTTTCGTTTTGAACAACCATTTTTACATAATAGTGCTTTGGATCAAGAAAGCTGTGGTGATGAGTTTTTTGGATGGAATTTTGTAGATAACAATAACGAACCTTTTGATGATAACGGACATGGAACTATTGTAAGTTATATGATATACGAACAACTTATAGATACCGCAACTGATTTTGAAATACTACCTGCGAAAGCTTTCGACGCTGATGGAAAGAGTTCGCTATTTCGTATTGGTTGTGGTTTGAGTTATTTAATAATGAAAGATGTGAATGTTATTAATATGAGTTTTGGTTGGACAACAACGACTTCAACAATTATTGGTAGTTATATAACAGAAGTGGAAGAACGTATTTTAATAGTTGCTTCGGCAGGAAATACAGGAGAAAATAATGATAACGATGCACATTTTCCATCATCATATCCAACAAAAAACATTTTAGCGGTAACTGCTGTAGATAATGCTATGCCGCCAAATTTAGAACCTATAATATCTAATTACGGACCAATATCAGTAGATATTGCTGTACATGGTATTGGACTTCCTTTTTATATGACTTCTGGGGCAGATCCAATTTTAGTGACAGGTTCGTCATATTCAAGTGCAAAAGTAGCTGGATTTTCAGCATCAAAATATCAAGAAGGAATGCCAGTGTCAGTATTGTATCACAAAATATTAATGGACAAAATTGAGTCGAGCACGTTGAGTCAAATTAAATATGCATCCTATTTGAATTTATAGTATTTTAGTGATCCTCCATCAAAAGATGATCACTCTATGAACGCACAAATATCTAGTAAAGTTAACCATGTAAAGCATTTTTTATTAGTTGTTTGTGCGTTTTTTTATACCATTGTTGGAATAGGGCAGACGACTGCCAAAAGAGTATATGATTCTATTGTAGAGCTACCACTTTCTGATGTAAAAAAAATAGAACTCTTCAAATCTGAATTACTTCATAAAAAGTATACAAATAAAAGTGTGCATGCTGATGTGTGTTATGACGTTGTAAATTTTTGCAAAAAAATAAATAGAAATGCAGCAATTACATTCTTAAAAAAAGAAGTATACCTAAGAAAACAAGATACAACGCCAGATAGAAATTTAATTACGAAAGCATATTATAATTTAGGTTATTTCTACAGACTTCAAAAAGATTATACCAATCAATTGACATATCTTGATAGTGTAGTTTCCCATGACACTATATTGGATATACGAAGTGGAGAAGCTTATAAAATGATGGCTGGTGTATATAAAAATACGGGCGATTATCAACGAGCGTTGGATTATTTTGACACATCTGAAGTAATTTTTAAAAAAGTTGATGCCAAAAGCAACTTGTTAGGAAACTACATTAATAAACTAAGTTTATATGTAGAGCAACATTATAAGATGACTTCGAAAGATTTTAAATTACTGGAAGAGAATGTGTTAAGTCTTGAAGATGAACTAAAGTCAAACGATAAGAAGCGACTTATGGTGTTATTCAATTTGGGAGCTATTTTATACAACAATCATGCATATAAAGCTTCTTCTGGATATTATGAAAAGTCTTTGCCATTGGCTGAGAAGCTAAAAGATTCCTTCCGAATATCTCAGATTTATACAAACAAAGCATTAATCGATGTGAAAAAGGGAAATATAGCTAAAGCCTTAGAATTAAATGATAAAGCGCTCTTGTTTGTGGGAAATGATAAAGATCAAAGAAGCACAATATATGATAACTTAGGAGACATTTATATCCAATCCAAAGAATATGTGAAAGGTATACGCTATTATAATAAAGCATTAAACGAATTACTTCCGTTTGATTGGAAAACGATTGAAAACCTTCCTGAATATGAACGTATTAAAAATTCTCCACATCGAAAAGATATTTTAGGATATTTGATTGATAAACAGGTCGGTTGGCTTGCTTATTATGAGCATACAAAATCAAAAAAATACTTAGTAGCTGCTGAAGAAACGTTAGTTTTAATAGACAAAGTTATTGATCATTTATATTTTGAAAGTAAAGAAAAAATCTCAAAACTATTTTGGAGGAACGAAGGAGCAAAGCTGTATATCAATGCCGTTAAAATATGGTTTTTACTAAATAAACCAGCAGCAGCATTTTACTATATAGAAAAAAATAAAGGAATTGTATTGCTTGATAATGTCTCTGCATTTAATGCAAAACGAATTGCAAAATTACCACAAACTGTAATAGATAAAGAAGCAGAATTAGCCAAAAAGGTAAAAACACTAGCGCAAGAATTATTTTCAAGTGAAACGAAAGACAGTCTCGAAAAAAACTATTTTACGGCAAAAGAAACCTATTATAAATATTTAACTACGATTGAAAACGAATACCCAGAGTATCATAGATATCGTAGAAGCTTACCTATTCGTTCCACAAAAAACGTTCAAAAAGGCTTGGCTAAAAATGAACTTGTGGTTGCATACATTCTAAATAATGCATTAGGATACGTGTTAGTGATGGATAAGGAAAATGTGAAAATCTATCCGTTAAAAGATATTGAAACGTTGCATTCTAAAATTAGTTCGTTTAAAGAATTGTATGCAAAACCGTTTGAAACAAAAAACGAAATTGTTGATTATCAGGTTAAAGGAAATGAAGTTTACAAGGAATTGTTTCCTTTTAGAAATGATACCATATATCAAAACGCAACAAAAATTACAGTCGTTCCTGATGGAAGTATTAACGCACTTCCTTTAGAAATTTTGCCAACTTCAACGACAGCAACTTTACATGATTCATATCTTATACAACAGAAAGAAATTAGTTATCAATATTCTTTTTCATTAGACGCTGAAAATCAATTGAATTATGTAGAAAAGGAAGCAAAAAGCATTTCTTTTATGTTGACAGCTTTTCAAGATTCAAGCTTAACATCTTTAACGGTAAAACCTACAGAATTCTTTGAAGACGCTACGTATGTGAATGCAAACGCAACAAAAGAACAATTTTTAAACAGTTATAACAATGCTTCGGAAGTATATATATCATCACATGCAGGAAATACAAATGATGTTTCTTGGTTAGCAATGTTTGATGAAAAAGTATATCCGAATGAACTTTACTTTTTAAACAATCCGAAAGAATTGGTTGTATTGAATGCATGCAAAACATCTGCCGGAATTTTTAAAGAAGGCGAAGGCGTTTTTAGTCTCACGAGAGCTTTTTTAAACTCAGGAAGTAAAAGTGTTGTGTCTAGCTTATGGAATTTAAATGAAAAATCAGGAATGGAGATTTTTGAGAATTTCAGAATGCGCTTAAGAGAATCTCAAACCAAATCAGAAGCACTCCACAATGCAAAAATCAATTATTTAGCAAAGCATAAAAATACCAGTGAAAGCTCTCCGTATTATTGGGGAGGAATTGTGTTAACTGGAAATACAGATATATTACCATCAATAAAAACAACTTCTTATTGGTGGTTACTAGGCGCAGTACTCATAATTTTTATAGCTGCTTTTTTATACTATTTAAACAAAAATCGAGCAGTGTAGTCATTTTAAAGTGCTGAAATGTAGTTGATTACCTAAAACTTCTCTAAAAACTCTATGCACACAAGTTTGTGTGTATACTACAGAGTGTGTGTGTTCTTATTCATGTTTTATGCTATTGTATCATAATTAACCAAAATAATATAAACATGAAAAAAAAATTAAAAAACTAATATTAAACAAGAAGTCAATTTCTAGAATTCAAGAGCAAGCTGTTTCTGGAGGAGATGTATCACTTCCAAATCCTGGCACAGGAGTATTATGTGATCGTACAGGGGAAAACTATTGTGTTTCATGGTTAGCTTGTAATACACGTCCAGAAAATGTTATATGTATGCTTACTTTGAATCCAGGAACAATAAAACCTATTACAATTGATATAACTAACAACTGCACTATTACTAGACTTATGTGCTAGTATATAAAAAAATCCAGCGTAGTATTTACGCTGGATTTTTATTTATATAAAAGAATCTGTTTCTTAATAATTTACGTAATCTACAATCTCTAAACCGTATCCGATCATTCCAACACGTTTTTCTTGATGTGTATTGGTGACTAATCGTATTTTACTGATATTGATATCGTGTAGAATTTGTGCACCAATTCCGAAATCTTTCGAATCCATTTTTATTTTCGGCGCTTTGTATTCTCCATTAGTTTGTAATTCTTTCAACTCTTTAATTCGTCGTAACAAATTCAAAGAACTAGTATCTTGATTGATGAAAATGATCGCTCCTTTTCCTTCTTCATTGATCAAACGAAACATGTCATCAAGCTTTTTATCAGCATTATTTGTCAATGTTCCTAAGATATCATCATTCACTAAAGTAGAATTGATACGTGTTAGTACAGGTTCATCATCTGACCAGCTTCCTTTAGTTAAGGCAATATGTATTTGATTGTTTGTTGTTTGTTGGTATGCGCGTAAGCGGAAATCTCCAAAACGTGTTTGAACATCAAAATCTTCTTTCTTCTCAATTAAAGAATCGTGCTCCATTCTGTAAGCAACTAAATCTTCAATAGATACAATTTTTACATCGAAATTTTTAGCAACTTCCATCAATTGTGGTAAGCGTGCCATGGTTCCGTCTTCATTCATGATTTCCACAATCACACCTGCTGGTTGTAATCCTGCTAAGCGTGCAAAGTCAATAGCAGCTTCTGTATGGCCTGTTCTACGCAATACGCCACCTTCTTTTGCTTTTAATGGGAAAATATGTCCTGGGCGTGCTAAATCAAACGGACGTGTGTTTTTGTCAATTAATGCTTCAACTGTTTTAGATCGGTCTGCTGCCGAAATTCCAGTAGTAACACCATTTCCTTTCAAATCTACAGAAATGGTAAATGCTGTTTCCATAGGATCGGTATTGTTACTTACCATCATACCCAATTGTAATTCTTTACATCGGTTTTCAGTTAAAGGTGCGCAAATCAAACCACGACCATGCGTAGCCATAAAGTTGATCATTTCTGGAGTTACTTTTTCAGCTGCTGCTAAAAAATCTCCTTCATTTTCACGATTTTCATCATCAACCACAATGATTACTTTTCCTTGACGGATGTCTTCAATGGCTTCGTGAATACTGTCTAATTGTATTTTAATGCTTGCTTTTGTAGTTGCGGTCATGAATTTGTAATTTGACTCGATAATCGAGATTTAAATACTTCGAGACTTAGCTCGATTGTAATTTTGATTTTCTTTTCTACGCCTCGTTATATGTTCTGAGGTAGTTGTTTACAAAAATAATCAATCTTATTGAATCCTCTTCATAAAAACATAGCAAAGATTGATGTGAGTATTAGTAGATTTTATAGAATAGTTAGAAGAGAAAAAGTAAGTTGATTTTTTTTTTCTTTTGAAGGTAATGTTGGCTATGTTAACTTATATATGAATTCTTCAATTTCTTTATCACGTGCATTTGCAAATCCCCGTTCAGTTCCAACTTTAGTAAAGCCACAATGCTCTAATACTTTTTTAGAACCAACATTATCAAAAGCAATTCGACCGTAAATAGGTCTAGTTTTTTCAATCTCAAGGAATTTTTTAAGTGCATTACTAGCAATTCCTTTATTCCAAAACTTTTTATCAATCCAATACGTAATTTCAGCATCACCTTCCATTTCAAATTTTGTAATGCTACCTACAATCTCTTTTTCAAAAAGTATTGTTCTGATATTGATTTTTTCATCAGTTAACAATTGTGTCCATTTTTTAATATAAACATCTTTGTCTGATGGATCTTTTGGAGTAAATGCAGCTAAATAATTAGCCTCTTTATCAAGTTGAAACAAGAAAAAAGTTTCTAAATCATTTTCATTGGTATGTCTTAATTCAATTTCAATTGCTCTTTTCATAAATACTAATTTGTACATTAAAAATAGCTTTATTATCTCAAATAGAAACAGCTATGAAAGTTAAAAATTATCCAAAAAAGTAAAAGTGCAATGTGATAAGAAGAAGTTAAAAAAGGAACTTATAATATATTCTTGATATCTTGTTTCAAACGGTTTTTAATTAAGAAAAAGACAACAAAATAAAGTGGAATTCCCAAAACTGATGTCAATGTTGAGAATAGTTTGTTGTTTGATTCATTTCCAGTTGCATCCGTAATATTTTTAAAGAATATATTAGAACGAATGTAATGATATAGAAATAAAGCTCCACAAATAACAATAATAGCAATTAAGCCAAATTTCATCCATGATTCCATTTCCATATTATTGTTTAGAATCGGTAATCCTAATGCAGAAAATAGAAGTGGAATATAAAAATAAAAGGAATATTTTGATGACTTTCTGTAAGAAGCATAATCTTCCTTAGCTGCTTCATAATCTTTATTTTCAAAAGCGCCAAGTACTTGCAAACGTTCTTCGGTAATACCTCTAGAGTCTAAAATATCAACTCCAAGCGATCGTTCTCCTTCTGTATAATTGTATTGTTGGTAATTTCTAACAAGATCAATTAGTTGCTGATCACTTAGTGAACTGAATTTTTCAAGACTTTGTCGATCGCGTTCTGTAATGAGTGCTTTTTCGTATACAACTTGTCTTTCGTCTTCTTCTCTAGGTTTTACAAACAGATTTCTCAATCGTACAAAGAAACCTCCAAAACTAAATAATCCTTGATCAGAAGTAGCTCGTCTAGTAAAATAAATACTCAACGGAAGCATAACTAATGTAGACATCCATGTGCCCAGCCAGGGAGGAATACTACCATCTTCTGCACTGTTTTTTCCAAAGATTCCTATAAAGTGATAAGCTAAAAATAAACAAATAGCGACTACCATTGGCAATCCTATTCCTCCTTTACGAATAATAGCTCCTAATGGTGCTCCTACAAAGAATAAAATGATACATGCAATTGCAACTGCAAATTTATCATGCATGTATATTTTGTGATGGTTTATTTTCTTTTCCATTCGAAGAAAACGCTCCTTTGTATTTTTAAGTGTTTTACGGCGTCCATTAATGTTACTTACCGAAATATCTAGGGCACGTTTTTTATTTTGAAGCGATAAAATGTCTAGCATATTGGTAACAGAACCAATAGAATCTTGCTGTACAATATTGGTAGAATCTTTTGTAATAACTACAATTCCAGAACGTTTGTACATATTGTCTCCAAAACCTACTTTTTCTTTAGTATATTTTCTTCCATCCGAAGCAATGGAATCGCGTAACTGTTTTACATTGTACATTTTGTATGTACTGTAGCTTTCATTATCAAAATCAACTTTGTTTATTTCACGTAAGTCAATATTCATGATGTATTTCTCAAACGAAACTTTGGCATGTGGTACGCGTATAATTTCTTTAGGGTCAGAAGGTTTTATATCTTCATAACGGTTTCCATCAAATAAAACCATTTGTAAAATATCTGAATCTGGACTACTTTTCAGTTCTCCACTTTTAGACTTCATTACAATACGATTCCTTTGATCTTTCGATTTTTGATGAATAATTACTTTGTCCAACAACTGATCATTATCACCATGTTTTCTATCCACTTTAATATTGATGTTTCCAATATCATTAAAAACACCTTCACCAATAGCTAACGCAGGTTTTTTCTTGGCTAAGTTTTTACGTAAGTTATATTGTTTAAATTCTGACCATGGAATTACATTGTTTGCAAAGAAGAAGGTTCCTATACTTAGTAAAACGATGAAAACAATTAGACTTCGCATGGCGCGTTGCAGTGAAATTCCGGTAGATTTCATAGCAGCAAACTCGTAGCTTTCTGCAAATCGACCAAAAGTCATAATAGAAGATACTAAAATACTTAATGGTAAAACGAGCGGAATTAATTTTGGAGCTGTATATAATAAGAATTTAAAAATAATTCCTGCGTCCAAACCTTTTCCTGCTAATTCACCTATAAAAAGCCAAACGGTTTGTAATATAAATATGAACATAAATATTACAAACACAGTAAGGAAGGTTAAGAGATAACTCTTAAGTATATATCTATCTAATATTTTCAAGTAGACTAATCGTTTTTGTCAATATAATAATCCTCGTATTTCGATTCGTCAAATATAAATAAGCTTTTTGATAAAGGCTGATTTGTTTTAAAAGAATTAACAGTTAAAGTGGTATTTGTTCCATTTTTTCCTGTTTCAATTAAGTTGTAGATATGTTTTGTTTTGATGTCAATTCCTAATAATACACTTTTAATGTCTGAATCACTGTCAGTTGGCACTAATTTGATGTATTGAATTTTTCGTCCTCTAATATTTTGTAAAATATCCCAAGAATACGTGTATCCATTTTTGTAGAAAGTTAACATTTGCGAAGGAGAAAGTGAACCTTCTTCATCTTCAGCATTAGTAATCGTTACTTCTTCGTTGGCAGGAACAATTGTATATACTTTTTTTGTATCGTATATTTTAGTGAATCCTAAGAAATTTAATAAATATTTTTCACCTTCTAAAGTAACATTTCCTTTAGATTCTTGTTTTGTATTCGATTCTTTATTGTTTAATTCGTATTTGAAGTCAATATAAATATTGTTGTAACTATTTACTTTTTCAGAAACTTCATCCAATAGTTTTTTTGCTTTATCTGCATTTTGTGCATTTGCATTGAATGCGAATACTCCTAATACTAACACTAAAACTAACTTTTTCATTTTATCCATTTTTTTCGTTTTCTAATAATTGTTCTAAAGCTAAAATATCTGGAACGAGCACTTGTCGTGCTTTACTTCCTTCAAATTGACCTACAATTCCTGCTGCTTCTAACTGATCTATTAAACGACCTGCTCTATTATATCCAAGTTTTAATTTTCGTTGTAATAAAGAAGCCGAACCTTGTTGTGCAATTACGATAACTTCAGCAGCTTGTCGGAAGAGTTTGTCTCTTTCAGAAATATCTATATCAAGACTTGTGCCACTTTCTTCTCCAACGTATTCTGGTAAAATATGAGCGTCAGGATACGCCTTTTGCGCACCAATAAAATCTGTAATTTTTTCTACCTCTGGAGTATCAACAAATGCACATTGAATACGAATTAAATCGTTTCCTTGTGTATATAACATATCTCCACGACCAATTAATTGATCGGCTCCAGAATTGTCCAAAATGGTACGTGAATCTATTTTCGACATAACGCGGAAAGCAACTCTGGCAGGGAAATTCGCTTTAATCATACCTGTAATTACATTTACAGATGGACGTTGTGTGGCAATGATTAGGTGAATTCCAATAGCACGTGCTAATTGTGCTAAACGCGCAATAGGCGTTTCAACTTCTTTACCAGCTGTCATAATTAAATCGGCAAATTCATCCACAACTAAAACAATATATGGTAAAAACTTATGTCCGTCATTCGGATTCAGTTTTCTAGCTTTAAATTTGGTGTTGTATTCAACAATATTACGACACAATGCATTTTTTAGTAAATCATAGCGTTGATCCATCTCTATGCAAAGTGAATTTAACGTGTTGATTACTTTAGAATTGTCGGTAATAATAGCTTCTTCCGAATCCGGAAGTTTAGCTAAGTAATGACGTTCTATTTTGTTGAATAAAGTTAGTTCTACTTTTTTCGGATCGACTAATACAAATTTTACTTCTGCAGGATGTTTTTTGTATAAAATTGACGTTAAAATACAATTCAATCCAACTGACTTACCTTGTCCAGTAGCTCCAGCCATTAATAAGTGTGGCATTTTTGCTAAATCGACTACTAAGGTTTCGTTGCTAATAGTTTTACCAAAAGCAATTGGTAGTTGCATTTCTGCTTCTTGGAACTTCTTAGAAGCAATTGCAGAGCGCATAGAAACAATTGCAGGTTTTTTATTTGGAACTTCAATTCCGATCGTCCCTTTTCCTGGCATTGGTGCAATAATACGAATTCCTAAAGCTGCTAATGATAAAGCAATATCATCTTCTAAGTTTTTTATTTTAGAAATACGTACACCAGCTTCTGGAATAATTTCATACAGTGTTACTGTAGGACCAACTGTTGCTTTGATACTTGCAATTTCAATTTTGTAATTGCGAAGCGTTGTAACAATTTGGTTTTTATTTTCTTCGAGTTCTTCCTGATTAATTGTAATAGAACTTCCGTTGGTATAATCTTTTAAAAGTTCAATAGTAGGGAAGCGAAAGTTGCCAAGCTCAAGTGTTGGGTCAAATTCTCCGTGTTCTTTTACTAGCTTATCTGATAAGTTTTCAGCAACTGTTTTTTCTTCTACGATTTTTTCAATTTCAATTTCTGTTTCTTCCTCTTTAGGTATTTCTACTTCAAAAGAAGTATTTTTTTTAAGAGTTTCTTCTTTTCTATCAGAATGATTTTTGATCGTTGGTTGTAAATTCTCAACAGATAATTCAAACTCAGATTTATCATCTTCTGTCGTTTGTTTTTTTCCGGTAGCCTCTTCAATAGTCGCATTCTCTGGAGAAATTTCAGTAGCAACTTTCTTTTCTGAATCTTCTTTTAATACAGGTTCAGGAATCGTTTCATCTGTAACAAAATCATCTTTAAGTGCTTCTTTTTCTTTATTGAAATATTCTAATACGTTTTCTGGCGTAAGCTTTAAGCGTAAAACGGCATACAGGATAGCGCCAAATAATAGAATCAATCCAACACCAATTTTACCAATATAATCTTGTAAAAAGGAATTCATTTCAAAACCAATAGTTCCACCTAATAGAGGATATGATGAAAAGAAAAAACCTAAAAATATAGATAACCAAATCACAATAATAGATCCCCAAAACCAATTGTTAAATAGTTTTCGTTCGGAAGCTAAAAATAAGGTCAAGCCAGAAAGAAATAATAATCCAGCAAAAATTAAAGAAGAAACTCCAAATCCTTTGTAAATAAAGAAGTGACTAATATTTGCGCCAAACTTCTGCATCCAATTTTCGGTTTCGGAAGCTCTAGTAAGTTGTCCTAATTCACTTTGATCAACTTCCCAAGTAAAGAAAAAAGATATAAATGCAATAAAGAGTGCCACTGCAAACAACATGAGTAAACTTCCCAAGACAATTTTATGCTGTCGAGTTAGTGTAAAATCAGGTTTTTTGAATTTCGGAACTCTAGGAGCTTTTTTGGTTTTCTTTACGGGTTTCTTCTTTGCCATTCAGGAATCGCTATTTTGTATAAAATTACAATGTTCACTTAATGCGCAAGATATTTAAAATTAATCTTTATGCGAAACGTTTTTCCGTAAAAAACGTGTATATATAGTGAATAGAAGTGAAGATATGTGTAATACTAAACATTTTATGTGTAAGAAATATGCAGAAAAAGAAAAAGCGGGGTTTCTCCCGCTTGTATTTTACTTTTCACTTCCTTCTGTACAAGTAAGTGCAATTCCACATGTTGGATGTGATGGTCCAATACAGCCTGTTGGAAGCGGACATTCTTTATATGATGGAAGCACTCCTCCTTATTACGGCATGTTCTAAATCAGAAATTGATTTCTTGTTTAATGCTAAAATTTTTAATTCCTTTTTTTATAATGAAATGTTTTTGATTAATGATATAAAAAGGTAAGAAGAAATGATAGCTGAAGTAGTTTTTTGTATTAGTTTAACAATTGATAAGTGAATGTTTCTCTGAACTATTCTTCAGGACATGTTAATGAAGGACAATCTTCATTTGTCCATCTAGTAACACAAACAATAATAGAGTTCCAAAGTGTTCTAGAGGCTGCTTTTCCTCCTTGTACTGCGTTAGTATCTAAATTGCTAACAGTAGTCTTTTTTAATGATAAACTTTTAAGTGATCTTTTTTTCATAATCGTAAGTTTTATGGTTAATAATGAAACGAAGATTAGAATAAAAAGAAGAATAAAAAATAATCACTAGTCTGGATTCATAAATATGGAGTGCTATTTCAAACCATTTTAGGTAAATAAATAAAACAACCAATTATAATTGCTGCAATGGCAAAAATAAAGACAGCGCCAGCGGCTAAATCTTTAATTAATCCAATTTTTTTATGATGTTCAGGGTGAATAAAATCGGCAATTTCTTCAATAGCCGTGTTCAAACCTTCTAAACTCATAATAAGTCCAATAGTTAATGTCTGAACAATCCATTCTGTTGTAGAGATATTGAAATAAATACCAGCAATCGTTACTAAAACACCAATAAAAAATTGTGCTTTTACGCTGGCTTCTGTAGTAATGAGCAGATATGCGCCTTTAAACGCATATCCAACTCCTTTTACTCTTCCTTTAATGAATTTAATCATCTAATAATGCTTCTAATGCTCCTTTATAATTTGGTTCATCTACGATTTCAGAAACTTGTTCTGTATACTTTACAATTCCGTTTTCGTCAATAACCACTACTACACGTGAATGTAATGTATCTAATGGGCCGTCAATGAAATTCAATCCGTAATCTTTTCCGAAACTTCCACTTTTATAATCAGAAAGGTTGACAACGTTGTCTAAGCCTTCTGCTCCACAAAAACGTGCTTGCGCAAATGGTAAATCGTGAGAAATACATAATACTTTTGTATTATCTAGTTCACTTGCTTCTCTATTAAATGTACGAACGGATGTAGCACATGTTCCTGTATCAATACTAGGGAAAATGTTTAATACTATTTTTGATCCTTTAAAATCTTCTAATGTTTTTGTAGATAAATCTGTTGCAGTTAATGCAAAATCAGGTGCTTTAGCTCCAACTGCGGGTAAACTTCCAGAAGTATGAAATTCATTGCCTTGTAATGTTACAGATGCCATAGTTATTTGAGTTTTTATAATGTTTAAAAATAGAGAATAAACACGTAAAAAGATGTAAATAATTGTTATTTTTTGTTAATTGTTAAATAATAATAATCTATCATAAAATAAAAATTATCAATTTGATTTATAGTAAATGATGATATTATTGATTAATTTTAGATCATACAAAATTGAACGTATTAAAAATTAACCAAATATCTAAAAAAATATGAGTGATGAAAATAAATGTCCATTCGGACATGGAACTACAAAAAAAAGCGCAGGTGGTGGTACTGCAAACCGTGATTGGTGGCCAAATGAATTAAAATTGAATATTTTACGTCAGCATGCTCAGAAATCAGATCCGATGGGAGAAAATTTTGATTATGCAGCAGCGTTTAATAGTATTGATTATGCAGCGTTAAAGCAAGATGTAATTGATATTATGACTGATTCACAAGATTGGTGGCCTGCAGATTATGGACACTATGGAGGTTTAATGATACGTATGGCTTGGCATAGTGCCGGAACATATAGAGTAGGAGATGGACGTGGAGGAGCAGGAACAGGAACACATCGTTTTGCACCTTTAAATAGTTGGCCAGACAATGGAAACTTAGATAAAGCTCGTTTATTATTATGGCCAGTGAAAAAGAAATACGGTCGAAAAATTTCTTGGGCAGATTTAATGATACTTGCCGGAAACTGTGCTTTAGAATCGATGGGCTTTAAAACGTTTGGTTTTGCAGGTGGACGCGCTGATGTTTGGGAACCTGAACAAGATATTTATTGGGGAATGGAACATGAATGGCTTGGAAATGAAGAACGTTATGAAACTGGAGAACTGGAAGATCACTTAGGAGCAGCTCATATGGGATTAATCTATGTAAATCCAGAAGGACCAAATGGAGAACCTGATCCTTTAAAATCTGCACATGATATTAAGGTTACTTTCAAAAGAATGGCAATGGATGATGAGGAAACTGTTGCTTTGGTAGCTGGTGGACACACATTTGGAAAAGCGCATGGTGCAGCAGATCCAGATAAATATGTAGGTGCAGAACCTCATGGAGCTTCCATAGAAGAAATGAGTACAGGTTGGAAAAACACCTATAAAACGGGCGTTTTAAATGATACAATTACAAGTGGAATCGAAGGTCCTTGGACGCCAAATCCAATACAATGGGATGCTGATTATTTTGATGTATTACTTAATTATGATTGGGAATTGACAAAAAGTCCAGCAGGCGCACATCAATGGACGCCAACAGAAGCGTCAAATGCTCGTATGGCTCCAACAGCTGGTGATGCTAACGAAAAACAAGCATTAATGATGACTACGGCTGATATGGCGTTGAAAATGGATCCTGATTATTTGAAAATTTCAAAACGTTTCCATGAAGATCATGCTGCTTTTGAAGATGCTTTTGCACGCGCATGGTATAAGTTAACACATCGTGATATGGGACCAAAAGATCGTTATTTAGGTCCAGAAGTACCGCAAGAAGAATTAATTTGGCAAGACCCTATTCCAAAAGTAGATTATACATTAAATGGTTCGGATCTTACAGCTTTAAGAAAACTAATTTTAGGTTCAAGCTTAACAACTTCTCAATTGGTTAGAACTGCTTGGTCTTCAGCTTCAACTTTTAGAGGATCTGACATGCGTGGAGGCGCAAATGGAGGACGTTTACGTTTAGAACCACAAAGAAGTTGGGAAGTGAACAATCCTGTAGAATTAGGAAAAATATTAACGGTACTTGAAGGAATTCAAAATGAATTTAGCGGAACTATCTCTATGGCTGATTTAATTGTATTTGCAGGGAATGTTGGAGTAGAAGAAGCTGCTAAAAGTGCGGGTGTATCTGTAGATGTTCCTTTTGCACAAGGTAGAGGTGACGCTTCACAAGAACAAACAGATATAGAATCATTTAATAACTTAAAACCAGCAGCAGACGGATTTAGAAATTATCTAAAGTCTGGATTTAAAACTGCTGCTGAAGATGCATTAGTTGATCGTGCTAACTTATTGACATTATCTATTCCTGAAATGACTGTTTTAGTTGGAGGACTTCGTGTGTTAGGAGCTAATTATAACGGATCAAATCACGGTGTATTTACAGATACTGAAGGAAGTTTAACGAACGATTTCTTTGTCAATATTTTAGATTTTGCATACACTTGGAAAGCAACTTCTGATGACGATCAAGTATTTGAAGGTCGTGATAGACGAACAGGTCAAATAAAATTTGTAGGGACACGTGCAGATCTTATTTTTGGTTCAAATACGGAACTAAGAGCGATTGCAGAAGTATATGCAGCGGAAGATGCTAAAGAAAAGTTTGTACACGATTTTGTAGCAGCTTGGACTAAAGTAATGAATTTAGATAGATTTGATCTCGCTTAAATCATACATTAAATTAGACATATAAAAAAAGTCACTTCATATGAAGTGACTTTTTAGTTTATAAGCTTATAATAAAATTTATTACTTATCAATTGAACCCATAACACGTTGCATAAAACTATTTAAGGCTTGTTTTCTTGGTGTTCCTTCTTTCTCCATCTTATGAACTTCAATAGCTCCATACATATTGGAAATAAGTTCTCCAATAACATCCAATTCCTCATCTTTAAGCGAAGGTACTTCAGTTAACGCTTCTAATGTTTCAATAGTTTCCACAACATAATCCTCATCATTTTCGGCAATAAATTGTGTTAAGTGTTTAATTACTGGTAATTTCATATAAATAATTTTTATTCCCTAGTAAAAGGAAATTTTGTATTCGTATTTATTAATTAAGCTACTTCTTCTACTAACTCTTTTAAAACGTCAAACTTGTTTGTCTGTACTTGACTTACAAATGTTCCATTTTTAAAGGTTGCAAACGTTGGTAAATTGTCAACTGTAGCTAACTGTCTTGATTCAGGAAACTTTTCAGCATCAGCAATTACAAATGTTACGTTTTCTAACTCACGTGCTAATTTCTTCACTTTTGGTTTCATGATACGACAATTACCACACCAAGTTGCAGAGTATTGTACTACAACTGTTTCGTTGCTGTTTACTAACTCTTGTAAATTATCTTGACTTAATTCTTGAACCATGATAACTTAGTTTACGTTTGAAGCTAAGTATTCAGCAGTTCCTTTTGCGTTAGGTTGCATTGCTTCTTTTCCTTCTTCCCAGTTTGCTGGACAAACTTCTCCTTTTTCTTGTACATGCGTGTAAGCATCAACTAAACGGATGTATTCGTTTACGTTTCTTCCTACTGGCATATGGTTAATTCCTTCATGGAAAACAGTACCTTCTTCGTCAATTAAATAGGTAGCTCTGTATGTTACGTTGTCACCTTCTACTTGTACAGTTCCAGTTTCTTCGTCGTATACTTCGTTTGTAATATCTAAAATACCTAAAATACTAGATAAGTTTCTGTTGCTATCAGCTAATAAAGGATATGTTACTCCTTCAATTCCTCCGTTGTCTTTTGCTGTGTTTAACCAAGCAAAGTGTACTTCAGGAGTATCACAAGAAGCTCCAATTACAACTGTATTTCTTTTTTCGAACTCACCTAAAGCAGCTTGAAAAGCGTGTAATTCTGTTGGGCAAACAAAAGTGAAATCTTTTGGGTACCAAAATAATAACACCTTCTTCTTGTTGTTGATTGCTTCTTCTAGGACGTTTAACTTGAAAGTATCGCCCATTTCATTCATTGCGTCTACGTTTAAATCTGGAAATTTTTTCCCTACAAATGCCATAATTATATATTTTAAAAATTGTTGTTTTTCAGCGGCAAATATAGCTAAGTATATACAGGTTTTATGTAAAGAAAATTTTAATTCTTTATTGAACAATAGATATCACTTATACTATGAAAATTAAAATATAAATTTGTCTTATAGTATGTTTTAAATACGTCATCTGACGTATTTTTTAACTAGCTAGTTTCTAGGAGATTTGTGTTGAATAAAACATATGTTGATGTATTACAGTTTTGGAATTCTACCGAAAACCATCTACCTTATCCTAGTATTGAAACTATTTAACCGAACCAGATTTTTATGCGTATGAAATTATTTCAGCAGTTAACATATAAAATTTTGATTATTATTTGTTTGATGTATTGCGGAGTTACTCTTTCCTACGCGCAAGCCAATCAACAAGTAATTGATAGTATTTCCAATGTTTGTAAAACAATGGAGAACGATTCTGTACGGATACAATACTTACACAGAGTGTTTTTTAAATATGCGTATTCAAAACCTGAAATTTCTCGAAAACTCTCAGAAATTGCTTTACAAAAAAGCAAAATAATACAAAATACATTTTTAACCACGCGTTCCTTGCTTCGAAAAGGAGTGTATTATGATATTGTTGGGAAAAAAGATAGTTCGTTGATTTTGTATGATAAAGCATTCGAAATTGCTAAAAAACAAAATGATAAAGATGCAATGGCTTCTGTGTTTAATAATAAAGGTTTGATCTATTGGGGAAAAGAAAAATATAAGGAGGCTATGGATTATTACCTAAGTTCCTATAAAATATTTGAAGAACTTGGGCTAAAAAAAGGACAAGCCAATAGCTTAAATAATATAGGCTTATTACTGTCAAGATTAGATCGACATCAAGAATCGAATGCATATCACAAACGAAGTTTAGCAATTCGTAAAGAAATTGACGACACCTATGGTATTGGCGCGTCATATACGAATATGGTCATGAACTTTTCATCGCTAAAACATTTGGATTCCTGTATATATTATGGACAAAAATCTGTAGTTACTAAAACAAAAATCAATGATGTAAAAGGGCTGGCAACAAGTTATAATAGTTTAGGAAAAACCTATCAACAACTCAAACAACGAGATTCGGCTATTTACTATTTGCAAAAGGCAGATGAAATTTATGCACGCTTTAATGCTCGAAAACACCGCGCAAAAAACATTCAATTATTAGGAATTGCACATTATGATGAAGGAAATTATAAAGCCGCTATTGATGCATATACAATTGCTCTGGATAATTTAAACGATTCTCAGATAATGATAAAAAGTGATGCTGTACGCAGAATGGCAAATGCATATCGTGAATTGGGCAATCATAAAAATGCTTCTGAGTATTACCAGGAAACCATTACTTTATTAGATACAATTCAAAAAGAAAAAGAAAAAATAGCAACCACTGAAATCTTTGAGAAATATCAATCTTCTGAAAAAGAAAAAGAAATTCTTTTACAACGTGCTCAAATTGCAGAACGAAATTCCAAAATAGTAAATAAGAACATTACAATTTATGGGATGTTGGCAGGCATTTTGGTATTGCTGGTAATTGGTTACTTATTATATAATCAACAAAAATTAAAAAACAGACAATTGCAAAAAGAGCATGAATTGAAAGATGCATTAATTAAAGTTGAAACACAAAACAAATTACATGAACAACGTTTGAAAATTTCACGTGACTTACATGATAATATAGGCTCGCAATTAACGTTTATAATTTCTTCTATAGATAATTTAAAGTATGGTTTAAAAGAGACGAATCCTGAGTTTACCGAGCGTTTATCAAATATCAATTTCTTTACCCGAAACACCATCAATCAATTACGTGATACAATTTGGGCAATGAATATGGAAAGAATCAGTTTTGAAGATTTGAAAACACGCATGATAAATCATATTGGTCAAGCCAAAATATTAACGGGTGCTTCTATTGAATTTGCGAATCAAGTTTCTGAAACCACTACATTCTCATCATTGGTCGGAATTAATATTTTCAGAATCATGCAAGAAGCAATAAATAATGCGATCAAACATTCAAAATCAGAAAGCATTACAATTAATTTCATAGAAACCAACGATCAATATACATTGCATGTTGAAGATAATGGAGTGGGCTTTGATAATACTCCTGAAACGGAAGGAAATGGCTTAGAAAACATGCAACTTAGAGCTGAAGAGATATATGGTAAATTCCATATTGTTGCTGCTTCAAACACTGGAACCAAAATAACGCTGACTTTAGATAAAGCAGTTGCGGATAATATCTAAAAAATAGCTATGAATTATAAAATTGCCATTGCGGAAGACAATACATTTTTGGCGAATGCTTTAATAGAAAAACTTTCTTTTTTTAAAGAAACACTTCACTATGCATTTCGTGCGCGTGATGGTAAAGAATTAATTGATAAATTGAAAAATGTTGTTGAAGTCGATTTGATTTTGATGGATATAAAAATGCCAAACATGAATGGTATTGAAGCAACAAAGCATATAAAGAAACAGTATCCAAACATGAAAATTGTCATGATTACAGTGTTTGATGATGATGAAAATATATTTCAATCAATTCAATCTGGAGCAAATGGATATCTGTTAAAAGAAGCAACAGCAGATGAGTTGCACAAAGGAATTATTGATGTTATGGACGGTGGAGCTACTATGACACCAAGTATTGCTATGAAAACCTTGAAAATATTGCAAAACGCCGAGATTACGAAATATGAAGAGAATTCAGATATCAAACTTAGTAAGCGTGAAAAAGAAGTTTTAGAACAATTAAGTAAAGGGTATGGATATCAATTAATAGCCGAAAAGCTATTTGTATCACCAGCTACCATTCGAAAACACATAGAAAACATTTATAGAAAACTTCAAGTACACAATAAAATAGAAGCTGTCGAAAAAGCTAGAAGACATCGTTTATTGTAAGATAATTATCCTTTAAAAAGTATTGAAACGTTATTCTAAATTTTTACAATGAGTAAAGTCGAAGTGTGATTCAGAATCTCATCATAGTAATCTTTAAAATAAAGATGTTGCATTGAACATATTCGAGATGTATTCAAAAACAATAATATTTTCCTGTAAAATTTATGCTGTTTTTGTTTTCAGTTGTTTAATTTTAATCTTGAATGCAGCAAAAAGCAAAGTCATAAAAGGACTCAAAATGCTAAAGAATACATAAGGTATATAAGAAGTAACACCAGCTTGTCCAAATAATACTTTTGAATGATACGCTCCGCAAGTATTCCAAGGAATTAATACCGAAGTAACAGTTCCTGAATCTTCAAGAGTTCTACTTAAGTTTTCTGGCGCTAAACCTTTATCTTCATAAGCTTTTTTAAACATTTTTCCAGGAACTACTAAAGCTAAATATTGATCTGAAGCAGTTAGGTTTAAAGCTAAACAACTTGCTACGGTACTTGCAAATAATCCAAATACGCTTGTAGCCATTTTAAGTAACGCTTGTGTTATTCTTGATAAGGCTCCAATTCCATCCATAACACCACCAAAAACCATGGCGCAAATAATTAGCCAAATTGTACCTAGCATTCCTTTCATTCCACCAGCTGTAAATAAATCATTCAGTTCAGCACTTGTTGTTTCTACAGCGGTATCAACTGTCAAAGCATTCATGATACCTTTGTATGCAGATTGGAACGTTAATGTTTCTGCTCCGGCTATATTTGCTACAATATCTGGTTGTGCAATTAATGCTGAAACTCCTCCTAATAAGGCTCCTGTTAATAAAGCAATTAATGGAGGTGTTTTTCTAACAATCATAATAATGACAAGAACTGGTACGATAAATAACCATGGACTTATGGTAAAAGCGCCATCTATGGCAGCTAATTTATCGTCAATTTGTGGAGTCCCAGTAGTATCTAAATTTAATCCTATAATAGCAAAAATAATCAGTGTGATTACAATTGTCGGTATTGTTGTTAATGACATGTATCTGATGTGACTGAATAGTTCACCACCAGCCATTGCAGGTGCTAAGTTTGTTGTATCACTCAATGGAGACATTTTATCTCCAAAATAGGCTCCGGATAATACGGCTCCTGCCGTCATTCCTGTCGAAATTCCTAAAGTTTCTCCAATTCCAACCAATGCAATACCTACAGTTGCAGATGTAGTCCAGCTACTTCCTGTAGCAATAGAAATAATTGCACAAATCACGACACATGCAGCCAAAAATATAGTAGGATTTAGTATTTGTAAACCATAGTAAATCATTGTAGGGATAATTCCGCTAATCAACCAAGTTCCCGCTAAAGAACCAACCATTAATAAAATTAACAAAGCACCTGTTGTAGACTTAACGTTTTCAGCAACTTCTTCCAGCATTCGTTTGTAGGATACTTTGTTCCAAAATCCAACAATTGCAGCTACAGCAGCTCCTAGTAAAAGCACAAATTGATTGCTACCACTTAAAGCGTCATCTCCGTATACATAAATATTATAAGCAAGCATTCCTACTAATGCAACAACAGGAATCAATGCTTCCCAAATGCTTAATTCTTTATTATTTATGATTTTTTGGTCATTAATCTGAGTTTCAGAAATATTGTCGTTTTCTTGCATAATGATTTGGTTAGTTTCCTAGCGTAATGTTACGATTTTGTAAACTACTATGCAAATCAATTTGGTTGCGTACCTTTGCAAACTTATAATTTATAGTAATTCATGGATTCATTAACGCAAATAGTATTAGGAGCCGCTTGTGGAGAAGCAGCAATGGGGAGAAAGATTGGGAACAAAGCGTTATTGTTTGGTGCAATCGGTGGAACAATTCCTGATTTAGATGTTTTTATAGGTAATTGGATTTACGACAATCAAATAGATGCCATGTTGTTTCATAGAGGGTTTATGCATTCCATAGTCTTTGCAATTTTGGCCGCTTTTTTATTCGGTTGGCTTATGCATAAAGGATACGAAAAAGGTAAAGAAAGTAATAGTATCGAATTTGTATTTTCATTTTTTGGGAAGTTTATTATTAGTAAATTTCTTTTCAATTGGTATTCAAAATATAAAAATGAAGAAAACAGCACCAGAAAAGATTGGACGTGGCTGTTTTTCTTATCTATTTTTACACATCCACTTTTAGATTGCTTTACTGGATATGGAACGCAATTATTTTTACCATTTTCAAATTACCGTGTAGCATTTAGCAATATTTCAGTAGCAGATCCTTCGTATACATTGCCATTTTTATTGTGTTTAATTATCATGATGTTTTTTAATAGAAAAAATCCAATACGAAAACTATGGTTAAAACTTGGCTTAGGAATTAGTTCTGTATACATGTTATTTACGATTGGAAACAAATTCTATATCAATTCAGTATTTGAAAAAACATTAGCAGAGAAAGGAATCAAATACAATAGATATAATACAGAAGCTTCTATTTTAAATAATATATTATGGTTTGGAATTGCCGAAACCGACACAGATTATCATGTTGGCTTTTATTCACTATTTGATACAAAATCTAGCTTTACCGATTGGGAAACGATTCCTAAAAATCATGGAGTTATCTCAAATACGAACCCAGATTTAGCGCAACTCACTTGGTTCAGTAATAATTATTACAATTTAAAAGAGAACGAAGATGGTACGTATATATATAGCGATTTGCGATATCCTTCCATAGATACAGGAAATGGAAAATCGGCTGTTTTTTCATTTATAGTATATAAAGATGGGAACCGACTCAATATGAAGTCTTTTACTCCTGAATTTGATGAAAATGTAACTATTTGGGATATTCTAGGTATTTTTTGGGAGCGTATAAAGGGTAAATGATAGTGTTTCTATTTCTCAAAATCGATTCCATTATTATATAAATAACTAACACATTTACTACAAACTTGTTTTCCAACTTTAGCACATTGTTTTCGGGCACTGTTTTCTGGTTGACAAGAAAAAATAGTTATTGAATCTTCTTCAATATCCATTTTTCCACAAATAGATTTTTGTTGAGAACGACATTCATCTTCTTGAGTTTTTAAGGCTAAAAATAAATGCATTTCTCCTGAGTCTTCATGTGCTCGTAAAATATAAACGTTTTGGCTCATTATTTAGGGTGTCTTATGTAAATCATTGAATTTAGAATTCAATGATAATGATAACTCATTTATGAATTTTACGGAAAACCGTAATGTGCTTATATTTCATAAAAACCAAGTGTAACCACTTAAGTTATTTCTTTTTTACTGTGTAAGTATTTATATAAAAAAAGGGAATGCCGTTTTATATTCCCTTTTTTCTTGTAGTAACTAAAATTGCCTGATTACACCAAAATAGGCTTTAATATATTAAGTTCAAACATGCATTCACGCATGATCGTGTAGGTTCTTTGAATATCATTATCTAAACCTACAGAGAAGCGAATCAAGCCATCTGTTAAGCCCATTGCGGCTTGTTCATCTTCTGGTATTTCTGAAGATGTTGAAGTGCCAGGTGCGCTAAATAAAGTTTTATAAAATCCTAAACTTACAGCCAAGTATCCTAAATTTCTTTTTTGCATTAACTCCATCAATTGATTAGCTTTATCTATACTACCAACATCAATGGTAAGCATGCCTCCAAAACCATATTCATCATTCATCATACTTTTAAATAATTCATGCGAAGGATGCGAAGCCAATCCAGGGTAAACAGTTTTTAAACCATCTTCTTCAAACTTCTGTGCTAAATAAGTAGCATTATGACTGTGTTGCTTCATACGAATATGAAGTGTGCGTAAATTTTTCAATACAGAAGCTGCTCGTAAACTATCCATTGTAGAACCCAATAACATACTTGCACCATCATTTACATTACGCAACTGATCAATAAATTCTTGTGTTCCGCAAACTACACCACCAACAGTATCACTGGATCCATTAATGAATTTTGTTAAACTATGAATCACAATATCGGCGCCTAATTTTGCAGGTGCAATTGATAATGGAGAAAATGTATTATCTACTACTAATTGTAAATTGTATTTCTTGGCAATTCTGGCTAGACCAGCAATATCAGCAACTTCCAATAACGGATTACTGACAGATTCACAGTACAGAACTTTTGTGTTTGATGTAATTGCTGCTTCAACAATATCTAGCTTAGTAATATCTACAAATGAAGTTTCAATATTGAATCGTGGTGTGAAGTTTTTCAAAAAAGCATACGTTCCACCGTAAATCGTTCTGCTCGATACTATATGATCACCACTTTTGCACAATTGTAATAATACAGGAGTAATGGCGCCCATTCCGGAAGCGGAAACATTTGCAGTTTCTGTTCCTTCCATAGCGGCTAAAGCTTCACCTAAATATAAATTACTTGGAGATGTATGTCGCGAATATAAATAACAACCATCGGCATTACCTTCAAAGGTGTCAAACATTGTCTTTGCAGATAGAAATGTATAAGTTGATGAGTCTGAAATTGAAGGG
Source organism: uncultured Kordia sp. (assembly GCF_947496985.1). Taxonomy (GTDB): domain Bacteria; phylum Bacteroidota; class Bacteroidia; order Flavobacteriales; family Flavobacteriaceae; genus Kordia. The sequence goes on along the minus strand of NZ_CANMEZ010000006.1, from coordinate 46,615 downwards.
TTTACACCTCCAAATTCGCCAAAATATTGTAAATCTTGAATGGTATTAGCTGGATTAAATTTCATTTTTTTTAAATTAAATATGTATCAAAAATCAATATTAATAGAATTAAAATCAAGTAAATATTATTTATATAGAAAATAAAACTATTAATAAAGTGTAATGATGGAATATTTTTTAAATTTGATTCGTAAATCATAGAATCATAGAAATTTTTCCATGTTAAAACTAGATCAAACAGACCGAACCTTGTTAATGCTATTGCAAAAGGATAGTAAACAGACGACTAAAGAATTGTCGAATAAGTTAAATTTATCTGTAACAGCTGTATATGAACGCGTTAAAAAACTTGAAAAAGAAGGTGTTGTAAAGAATTATGTCGCAATTGTGGATAAAAAACGAATTGCAAAAAGCTTTATGGCGCAATGTCATGTTCGACTCACGCAACATTCGAAAGATTTTGTAATGAAATTTGAACGCGAAATTATCAAACTTGAAGAAGTGTTAGAATGTTATCATGTGAGTGGCGATTATGATTACATTTTAAAAATACTAGTAAAAGATATGGAGGCGTACCGCGATTTTATGGTGACAAAATTAACGGCAATTCCCAATATAGGAAACACGCATAGTATTTTTGTCATTGGAGAAGTAAAGCATACAACGGCAATTTCTGTGTAGAAATACATATCTTTAAGTGCTAAAATACTATTGAATGGACTTTCAACATACAAACTATAAACTAACAGAATTCTTCTTGATATTCATTCTCATGCCTGTGAGTTTAGTATTTGATTATCCAGCATGGTTAAAACTTGGATTAGGACTTTTAGGTTTTATATATATCGTTTGGATGTTGCTCAGAGTAGAAAAACAACGTTTTAAACTCAACAAATATCTCAATTGGAAAGCATTTTGGAAACGAACATTAGTTCTACTGGCTTGTATTTGTGTATTGACAGTTGTATATGTTTATTTTACAGATGCTTCAAAGCTTTTTATAGTTCCGAAAACCAAATTACTTCTTTGGTTGTTTATCCTGTTCTTTTACAGTGTATTTTCGGTATATCCGCAGGAATTAATCTATCGTACGTTTTTCTTTGTACGCTATGAATCGTTATTTCGAAACAAAAATCTATTAATATTTATCAATGCTATAGTATTCTGTTTGGCACATTTCTTCTTTAAAAATACATTGGTATTGGTGTTGACTTTCCTTGGCGGGATTCTATTTGCGCTTACATTTTTGAAAACTAAATCTACTATATTAGTAACAATAGAACATGCTATCTACGGAAGTTGGTTGTTTACCGTTGGAATGGGGTCAATGTTGGGCTTTCCTAGTTAATTTTTAGTATACTGGTTTGATGATTTGTTAATTTCGGAGAAACTTTTTCATATGAATAAAAAAAAGATATCATGTCTTGGGTATTAGTAGTTTCCTCAATAACCTTTAAATAAGTGAATAAACAAAGTTTAGCCGTTTTTTAAATCTAAACTGTATGTCTTTTGAAACAAACATTAAAGTAAACCACCTAACGAACAACTAAAAATAAGCAATAGGAGTAAATTATTCTAGGAGCAGCGTGAGTCTATAAATGTAAGAGTCATGTGTGTGCAATAAGTCTTCATATGATAAATTTATGATGTTTTGTTCTCTTTGTAATATTTCTAACAAACATACTTTGTAGTTGTGTTTTTATAACTTCCTTTTGTTTATAGTGCTTTTTTTAACAGAATCTTTAAGCTAGCATTAATTTTTTTGTTAAAACGATGTAAAAACCTTAAAAAAAGTATGTTTAACTTTTTTCAGTCACTAAAAATTATAGATAATATTGTGCATAACCAAAAATTAAATAACATGAAAAAAAATGTAACACTAATTTACGTATTTCTACTAGTATTCATTTCATCTTGTTCAACGGATGATAGTATTACAACAACTGAGCCTAGCAACTTGTTAGAAAAAAAATCTGATCAAGCGGAAGTTATACCTGATGAGTATATCGTAGTATACAAAAAAAATACGGATTCTGATGATATGAATTATTCTCCAACTAAAAGAGGAGAAACTACTGAGTTAAAAAAAATTCAGGATTACTATAGAGCAAAATCTTTAGCTACTCTTAAGTTAATTGATAAAGGGGAAGATAATTTAGGGTATGTTTACACTGGTGCAATCCAAGGTTTTCATGCTAAAAACTTATCAGGTGAAGATGTGAAAATCTTATTAAATGATGAAAGCATCGATTTTATCGAGCCTAACCGTAAAGTCATAAGTGATTTGCCTAAACCAATAAACCCTCAAGGTTTAAAACTGCCATCTAACTTAAATACAGAAGAGTCTGGCGACAGTGCTCTGCCTAGTGGAGATTTTTTACCATGGGGTGTGCATTACACAGGTAGAGGAAACAATGCAGGTACGAATAGATATGTGTTTGTAATAGATACAGGGATTGACCAACATCCAGACCTAACAATTGATACTGGATTGTCGGCAAGTTTTTATCCTGGAGAAAACTGGGTTGATAGAAATGGTCATGGTACGCATGTTGCAGGAACAATTGGAGCTAAAGCTAATGGTTCAGGAGTTATAGGTGTGGCATACGGATCAACATTAGTAGCTGTAAAAGTACTTGGAGGAACACAAGGAACTGGTTCTGACGCTGGGATTATTGCTGGTGTTGATTATACATATAATAACTCTATAGCAGGAGATGTATTTAATTATTCTGTAGGCTATCTTACAAGACGAACTAGCAACGCAATAGATAATGCATTTACAACATTAGATAATAAAATTTATGGAGCCTTGGCAGCTGGTAATAGTAATGACAATACATTATATTACTCTCCTCAACGTTTGCAAACTAGTCGTACTTGGATGGTGGGTAACTTAACTCGTAACATCACTCCAAATGGTACTTCATGTTTTGGAGCATCAGTAGATAGATGGGCACCAGGAACAAATGTATGGTCAACTTGGTTAAACGGTCAGTATAACAGAATATCGGGAACTTCTATGGCATCTCCACATGTAGCTGGAATACTAGCAGTTCGAGGAAACAATTCAGTTGGTACAAACGGAAATACAAGCAAAGGTGGTTTTACGGCTCCAAATGCTAAAAGATAAATGTATTAGCTTTTATCACTCTGTTTGATACAACTTAAAAAAGCATTACAGTTGTAAATAGATAAAATCTCAGGTAAGACAATTTCTTATCTGAGATTTTTTTATAAATTTTCATCTTATAAATAATTTTCTCTGAGTATGTATTTAGTCTAGGGGTTGATAAGATTAATAGGTCGTTTTTTATTTTGAAAAGGTGATGTCTTATCTCGTAATTGTTATTATTAGAAAAGTCCTGATTTTAGATGTGTAATCAAGGATAAAGCGTTTTTAAATGGTGTAGCTGGTACCAAATACCAAAAGCAATAGACGTTTAACAATCTATAAGCAAAGCCTTGCTGAACCCTAAAATAGTTGTACTTTTGTATTCTTGAAAAACAAAATCGTTCAAAAAATACAAGAAATATGAATTCATACGATGTAGCCGTTATTGGCTCTGGTCCTGGTGGATATGTTGCTGCAATACGTTGTGCGCAACTAGGAATGAAAACTGCAATCATTGAAAAATATAACACTTTAGGTGGAACTTGCTTAAATGTAGGTTGTATTCCATCTAAAGCATTGTTAGATTCTTCTCATCATTACGAAGAAGCAATCAAACATTTTGATACACACGGAATTGAAATTTCAGGAGAAGTAAAAGTGAATCTTGAAAAAATGATCGCTCGTAAAGCTGCTGTTGTAGATCAAACTACGGGAGGAATTGATTTCTTGATGAAGAAAAATAAAATTGATGTATACGAAGGTGTTGGTAGTTTTAAAGATGCTACACATATAAACATCGCTAAGAATGATGGAACTTTTGAAGAAATTGATGCAAAAAACACTATCATTGCCACTGGAAGTAAACCATCGAACTTACCATTTATCACACTTGATAAAGAACGAATTATCACCTCTACGGAAGCATTAAAACTAAAAGAAGTACCAAAACACTTAATCGTAATTGGTGGAGGAGTTATTGGACTTGAATTAGGGCAAGTATACAAGCGTTTAGGAGCAGAAGTTACAGTTGTTGAATATGCTGATAGAATTATTGGAGGAATGGATGCTGGACTTTCTAAGGAGTTAACTAAAGTACTTAAAAAGCAAAAATTCAAAATCAACACATCACATGGAGTAAAATCTGTAGAACGTGTTGGAGATGAAGTAATCGTAAAAGCTGACAATAAAAAAGGAGAAGAAGTAGAGTTTAAAGGAGATTACTGCTTAGTTTCTGTAGGTCGTCGTCCATATACAGACGGATTAAACGCAGAAGCTGCTGGTGTTAAAATTGATGAAAGAGGTAGAGTGGAAGTGAACGGACATTTACAAACATCTGCAGCTAATATTTATGCTATTGGAGATGTTGTAAAAGGAGCAATGTTAGCGCACAAAGCATCTGAAGAAGGTTCTATGGTCGCTGAAATCATTGCAGGACAAAAACCACATATTGATTACAACTTAATTCCAGGTGTTGTATACACGTGGCCAGAAGTTGCAGCTGTTGGAAAAACGGAGCAAGAATTAAAAGAAGCAGGAGTTGCTTACAAATCAGGTCAATTTCCAATGCGTGCATTAGGAAGAAGTAGAGCAAGTATGGATTTAGATGGTTTCATCAAAATCTTAGCAGATGAAACTACAGATGAAATCTTAGGAGTTCACATGATTGGAGCTAGAGCAGCTGATTTAATCGCAGAAGCGGTTGTTGCAATGGAATACAGAGCATCTGCGGAAGATGTTGCACGTATGTCACATGCACATCCAACATTTGCAGAAGCTATCAAAGAAGCAGCCTTAGCAGCTACAGAAGACAGAGCATTACACGTATAAAAACGTTTTACATACAAAACTTAAAAACTCCAGAGGAATCTGGAGTTTTTTTATGTCCAAACTGTAAGTTCTTACTTTTTTTATCGACTTCTGAATTATTAATCTTTATAAAAACCTAAAAAGTAATAACAATACTATGAATTCTGTTTGGTATTTTAATGATGTAAATCTCTTCAATATCTTATGTCCGCATAAATTTAAGAAGTTCAAAAAGAGCCACGAATTTGACGCGTATAAAAAACAAGATTATATCTATTTTGAAGAAGATTCAGCCAATAAACTCTACCTTATTGAGAAAGGAAAAGTTAAGCTTGGTTATTACACAGAAGATGGAGAAGAAGTAGTAAAATCGATTTTATCTAAAGGTGAACTATTTGGAGAGAAAGCTATCTTAGGAGAAGAAAAACGAAATGAATTTGCACAGTCTGTTGACAACTCAACGTCTATTTGTCCTATTGGAGTTGATACCATGCACGATTTAATGAGAGATAATCAAACGTTTACTTTAAAAATATATAAGTTCATCGGTTTCAGAATAAAAAAGTTAGAGCGTAGATTGCAATTATTATTGTTTAAAGATACCAAAACACGCCTGTTAGAATTCTTAAAAGAGCTATGTGATGAATATGGATATGAATGCCCAAAAACGGGTGATCATGTAGTGAAACATCCCTACACTCAAAAAGATATTGCAAGTTTAATAGGAACTTCACGTCCAACATTAAACATCATAATGAACGAATTAAAGGAAGCAAATATTATAGATTTTAATCGAAAAGAAATTCGTTTCATTCATTAAAAAAGTATATATTTAAATCATACAAAACACACACTATTTTTATAGTGAAAAAGCATCCAAAACGAACATGACAGCATGACAGTTTTGGATGCTTTTTGTTTATTTATTTTTACGTTTAAGTAAACGGGATTAATAATTTGATTTTAAGTGGATTGTGGTTGAAAAAACACCTTTTAAATAATGTTGTTGAAATTGATTTTTTTTTGAAAAAAAGTGAATTTTTTTAAGAAGTGTTAGCTAGCTAACATTTTACATGATTTTGCTGCAATACATTTGTATCATAATCATAAAAAAATATTCGCAATGATAAAAAAAATGTTTTTGGGATTAGCGTTAGGATTTTTCGCAGTCTCATGTAGTAGTGATGATGATGCCACAGTTGCATTGTCAAGTTTAGATGTAAACCTAAGTGGTTTAGAAAACTTAGGAGCAGACTTCGTATATGAAGGATGGATTATTGTAGATGGAAGTCCAGTTTCAACAGGAACATTTACAGTAAATGATGCAGGAGCTTTATCAAGAACTTCTTTTACCGTGGATGCAGCTCAGTTAGCTTCAGCAACAACTTTTGTACTTTCAATAGAACCAACAGTTGATCCAGATCCAGCACCAGCGCCAACAAAATTATTAGCAGGAGATTTCTCAGGAACAACAGCAACTGTAGGATTAGATCCTGTAACAAGTAGTGGAGATTTTAACAATGCTTCAGGAGTATTCTTTTTAAGAACTCCAACAGATGAAATGCCAGGATCTATGAATAACGGAAATGACCAATATGGAGTTTGGTTTGGAACTCCAGGAATGCCCCCAACATCTGGATTGAACTTGCCTCCTTTAGCTGACGGATGGAAATACGAAGGTTGGGTTGTAGTAGATGGAGTAGGTCCATTAACAACTGGAACTTTCACAGGATTCACTTCTGTAGATGAATCTAATGATTTCAGCGGAACAGAAAACAATGTTGGACCTCCAATTCCAGGAGAAGACTTTTTCCTTAACGCACCAACTGGTTTTACATTCCCACTAGATGTACGCGGACGTACCGTAGTAATCTCTGTAGAGCCTAGCCCAGATAATAGTCCAGCGCCATTCCTATTAAAGCCCCTAGTAGGAACAGCAGGAACTGCAACAGCGCCAGCTACAAACAACTTTAATCTGAACGCTTCGTCATTCCCTACTGGAACAATAGTGCGATAATCTTTATGATTATTATCGTTAGATTTGAAACACGTTATCAATTTTGATAGCGTGTTTCTTTTTTACTTTGGATCCGCTAAGCACAAACGATTTTTGCATTATTTGGAGTTGATTGTTAGGACTCATGCGCCACTTTGAGCTATTTTTTTTGAGAAAAATTATATTGACAAGTGTTGAGTAATCTTTTGGTAATTTTTAATAAAGAGTTATCTTTTAAATGCTTTTGGGTTTAAACTTCGATTCTGATTTCAATTTCGACTTCATAACAATTCCGTATCTTTCACCTTTATAAAAAGCCATATGAATATCACAAAAAAGCAATGGAGTAATATCTTATTTTTCATTGTAATCGCTTTAATTATTTTTACGCCAGTAGGTACATTTGTTAAAGTAAAATTGAATCAAGCTAAGATGTTATTTTTTAGCCCAGCGAGTATTGAGGAATCTAAAAGAGTTGTTTTAAGCGATTTTAATTGGAATCTTATTGATAATGAAGGGAAAGCTGTAAACTTTCAAGAAATGGAAGGAGAAGTGATTTTAGTTAACTTCTGGGCGACTTGGTGTCCACCATGTGTAGCAGAAATGCCTAGTTTACATGCTTTGCATGAAGATTATAAAGATAAAATCAGATTTGTATTTGTTGCAAATGATGCTGCTGAAAGAGTGAATGCATACTTGAAAAAGAATGCTTATAACCTACCTGTGTACTATACTAAAGATAATGAGCCTGAAGAACTGACTTCATCAAGTATTCCAACAACATATTTAATTGACGATCAAGGTAAAATAGTAATGAAAGAAGTTGGAGCTGAAAATTGGAATAGTACAAATGTACGCAATCAAATAGATGAATTGTTAGCTTTTTCAGTTGCTGAATAATTTTACTTTCGCTTAAAATATTTCATAGGAACCCAAAGCATTCCAAAGCATTCTCCTTTTTCTTTTCCTAAATGTTTGTGATGAATTTTGTGCGCTCTACGAATTCCTTTTGCATACCAATTATCCGCATTTCTAAACATTTTAAAACGTTGATGTATAAAGATATCATGAACAATAAAATAAGCAAGTCCATATGCGAAAATTCCAATTCCAATTGGTAATCCTGCCCAGAAAATATCGAATTTCCATAATAAAAAACAACTAATACTTACAATGGCATAGAATATAAAGAAAGCATCATTGCGTTCAAACCAAGAATCATGATCTTTATGGTGATGATCTTTATGGAGTGACCACAAAAACCCGTGCATTACATACTTATGTGTTGCCCAAGCCATAAATTCCATCATGCAAAAAGTTGCTAAAAATACTGTGATCCAAAGTAGGGTTGTCATTGTTTCCTATTTTTATATAAGATTGAGTTGGTAATTTACATATGATTTTGCTAATAACGCCATTTTCTGATAATTTGGAATGCGAATTCGTGCATTTTTTATCTTCATTGATGGTGTTCTTTTTAGCTTTTTCAATAGTTTGAAATAATATTTATATGCAGTAAATACACCAAATTTAGCTTCCATTGGTAATTTTGCAATTCCTTCTAAGCCTAATTTAAAATCGTGCTCAATTTCTGCAATAATTTTTTGTTTAGATTCTTCATCTAAGTTTTTCAAATCAGCATCAGGGAAGTAAGTACGATCTAAATCTTCAAAATCAGCTTTTAAGTCACGTAAAAAGTTTACTTTCTGAAAAGCAGAACCTAATGACATTGCTGAAGATTTTAATGCTTCATACTTTTCCACATCACCTTTTACAAATACTTTTAAGCACATTAAACCAACAACATCTGCCGAACCATAAATGTATTCATTATATTCTTCTTGTGTTAAATAGACTTTCTTATCTAAATCTTGTCGCATACTTTTCATAAAAGCATCAATCAAATGTTTTGGAATGTCATATTTTAAAACCGTATGTTGAAAAGAATTCAAAATAGGATTCAAACTGATTTTGTTTTTTAACGCACAATCTAAGTCTTCTTGAAATTTATCTAACAGATATTCTTTGTCATAATCATGAAAAGAATCTACGATTTCATCAGCAAAACGCACAAAACCGTAAATATTATAGATGTCTTGACGAATAGATGGTGATAACATTTTTGTTGCAAGTGCAAACGAGGTACTGTACGACTTCGTGACGTGTGTGCTACACTGGTATGAAACAGAATCAAATAGTGCTTTCATGAGTATTTGGTTGATGTTTTGTGATTAATTCGGCTACCAACTTCCCAGAAATCAATGCTGGAGGAACTCCAGGACCAGGAACGGTTAATTGTCCAGTAAAATATAAGTTGGATACTTTTTTACTTTTCAATTTAGGTCGTAAAAATGCAGTTTGAAACAATGTGTTTGCCATTCCGTATGCATTTCCTTTATATGAATTGTATTCTTTTACAAAATCATTTACACAAAAGGATTCTTTAAATATAATATGATTTGAGATATTTTGTTGGGTAATTTCCTGAAATCTACTCATAATAATATCAAAATATTGTTTGCGTAGTTCAGGCGTATCTTCCAATCCTGGTGCAATCGGAATTAAAAAGAAACCAGCTTCTTTTCCTTTAGGAGCCATAGTTGGATCAGTCATCGAAGGAAAGTTTGCATAAAATAAAGGTTCTTTTGGCCAAGCAGCTTTGTCATAAATTACATGTGCATGCGCATCAAAATCTACATCAAAAAATAAAGTATGATGCGAAACATTTTGTATTTTTTTATCAAATCCTACGTAAAATAATAAGGAGGAAGGTGCAAATGTTTTCTTTTCCCAATAATTTTCTGAGTATTGACGGTATTCTGGGGCTAATAGTGTTTCAGAATGATGGTAATCTGCACCAGATAATACAATATCAGCTTTAAATTCACCATTTTGAGTAACTACTTTAGTAGCTTTTGTGTTTTCAACTTTGATTTCTTGTACATTTTGCTCCGTTTTTATAGTAACTCCAAGCTGAGTAGCTAATTTACCCATTGCTTGAATAACACTATACATTCCGCCACTTGGATGCCAAGTTCCCAAACCGAAATCTGCATAATTCATAAAACTATAAAAAGAAGGTGTGTCACTTGGTTTTGCACCTAAAAACAATACAGGAAATTCTAATATTTTGATCAATCGGTCATTTTTGAATTCTTTTCGAACATCACGTTTAATATTACTAAAAAACTGACCTAATTTTTTAACTGTTTTAGCATTAACTAATTCTAAAGGAGAAACGCCAGGTTTGTATACCAAATCTTTAATGGCAACATTATAATTGTCTTCCGCATTAGAAATAAACTTTCTGAGCTTTGTACTACTTCCTTTTTCTTCTTGTTCAAAAGCGGCACAAATTTTCTCTAGCGTATCTTCAATACGAATTGTATCATCTTTTCCAAAATATACTTGGTATGCAGGATTTAGTTTCTCTAATTGATAAAAATCAGAAGGTTTTGTGTCAAAATCATTAAAGAAACGTTCAAAAACATCGGGCATCCAATACCAAGACGGCCCAATATCAAAGGTAAATCCTTCTTTCTTTAATTGTCGAGCACGTCCGCCAACAGTCGTGTTTTTTTCTAGAATAGTGACATCGTAACCAGCTTTCGCTAAATAGCAAGAAGCCGATAGAGAGGAAAATCCAGAACCTATAATTATTATCTTTGATTTCATTGTTTAACAAATGTAGTAAAAAGTTAAACAAAATGGAATATAATTTTAGATTTCTTTAACTAAATTTTCAATGGATTTGAAAATTTTCAGGTGTTTGAAGTTTTTATTGTTCTTCACATTTCTTGCTTGATAACCTAGAAGCCACAGATGATGTGTTTCTAAACCTATTTTGTCATTAAACTCCTCAATATAACTTTCGATTTTATCATCAGATGGTGTTACTGTAAAGTAAGAAATAAAATGTAATTCAGGGAAGAAGTTATGAATATTTGTCAAACTATCAATAGGAATTGTTTGTCCAAGATATATGGTATGATATCCTTTTAGCTGTAATTCGTAGTTTAAATAGAGTAATCCAATTTCGTGAATTTCATTTTCAGGTAAGAATAAAACAAAGGTTTTTGTCTTATTAGATTTCTCTAAAGTTTGTATTCTTTCTGTATTCAGAATTATTTTTTGTTTCACCAAACTAGAGATGAAATGTTCATGCGCAGGATTGATAGTGTTGGTATGCCATAAAACTCCAAGCTCATTTAGTAACGGAATAAAAGTGTCAAAAAAGATTTCTCTAAATGATTGTTCGGCTAAAAGTTTGTTATATGTATTATAAAAAAGACTGTAATCAAAATTAAGCATAGAAAGTTTAAAAGAATTCAATGCTTGATTGTGTAAATTTTTTTCTGTAGCAATTTCTCTGACTAGAATATGAATTTTATCTTCTGGTATCTGAGCAATTTTAGAAATCTTATAACCATTCTTGTATAGTAACGTTATATTGAGTAATTTTTGCAAACTTTTAATATCGTATGTTCTGATATTTGTATCAGTTCTGTCAGGGGCTAATAAGCTATATCGTTTCTCCCAAATACGAATAGTATGCGCTTTGACTCCCGAGAGATTCTCTAAGTCTTTTATACTAAACTTGGTTTTTACACACTCCATCTGTTCAATCTTTTTTTTTGCAACTTGAACAAAAATAATGTTTTTTATTGGTTTTTCAACCTTAGATTTCATTTCTCTGCTAATAAGAATCATTCTTAATAATGTTTTTGGATATAAAAAAAGCTGCCAATATTGACAGCTTTTAGTTAAAAAAAATGGTTAACAGTCTTTCCCTTGTGTCTGACACCAAACCTGAATACTATACTGTACAGTACAATTTCCAAGAGGTCTAGGTAATGTATGGCAAACTTCAGGCTGCACTGTTAATGCAATTGTGCAATTGCCAATTGGTCTAGCACAGGTAACAGTAAATTTTTCATTAGCTGCTCCTCCAGTTATAGAGTTTTGATTCAAAGCAGATACAACTTGTTTCTTTAGTTGTAATCCATTTAACTTTCTTTTTTTCATGGTTTATATATTTAATATTTATATAAATTTATGAAGAGCAGAAACGCTATAAAAACAAAATAGATCGCCATTTATAAATGACGATCTATTTATTAAGAAATACCTTTTTCTATTTATCAGCTTGACAGCCAACTACTGTTAAATTACAGTTGATAATTCTATAAGTGTGTACAGGTGAGTCGCATCCAGTATTACAAATGTTAAGAACTGAAACTAGGCCTTTCGGAGCTTTACCTTCTTTTAATGCTGAAATTGATTCTTGTTTAATCGTAAGTTTTTAAAGTTAGATTGTTTTATGCTTAGGTATAATAAAAAAAGAAATGTATAGTGAAAACCTTAGTCGTTATTTATAAATTTTAACAATGAATTTAAGTGAAAACCGTCTGAAACTTACGTGCGTATTTCTAATTTTAGAAATCATTACACTTGTCGGCACACCAAGAAAAACAACTGTCATTTATCGTTGGAATGTCTATAGTTGGAATTTCAATTGGTTCACAATCTCTTGTAAAATTCGGATCACAGCAAACTCTTCCTGTGTCCGAAGCGCCTCCTATAATTTCTACATTATGAGTTTTAAAATTAGAAATAAGATTTTTGTTAAGTTTCAATGAATTTAGATTTTTTTTCTTCATGATGTAAGTTTAAATGGTTGTTAATTAATAATTTAAATTAATTAATTGTTAGAATAAATGTATACGGGAATACCTTAAACTTAGTACGTTCAGTTGTTAATTTAGATATAGTTTTAGATAAAAATCTACGATTTAGAAATAAATAAAGAAAATAAGAATTCTAGACTACGCATTAATATAAAGAATAGGAATGCACCTATGAGTCCGCTAAAGAAAAAAACAATAATTTCTAGGAAGAAGTCACTTCTATATCGTTGAATAGAATGTGCTGCATATGTATCGATACTATAAAAAGTAATTGCCCAACTAATTCCAAACAAAAGTGAAATAGCAGCAGCTTTTAAAAAAGTTAGTAGATGTTTTATATAGAATCGCATTGTTGTAAAAGTAGAAAAATGAAATCTCTTTTTTGTTTTAAAACGAAAAAAATCATGATCTAAAAAATGAAAGTCTTCAAAATAACCTGTAAAACCTTTCGTCTGTAGAGTTTCTGTTATCTTTGTTATCAAACTTTAACGAATAGAAACTAAATGGGGAAATTTGAAAAAATACTTGGAGGTCTATCTATACTACTAATGTTACTTATACTGGTTTTTCCAGTACCATTTGGATTAGAGTTATTTACACTTTCAATGCTACTATTGTCATTATGCTATTTCTTTGGTGGATTTCTACTTTTCAACTCTATAGGACTAAAAAATATTGGAAATAGAAAGGCGTATGAAGGAGTAAAGTCAATGAGAATTATTGGAAGCGTTTTAACAGGATTTGTGCTTTCAGTATTAGTAATTGGAATACTTTTTGTGTATATGTTATGGCCATTTGGATATGCAAATTTGCAAACAGGCTTAATAATGACGGGTATTGTTTTGATAGTGTCAATCATGAAAAACGGAAGTACTACAAATGATGCTTCATTTTATAAAAGAATGATTCTACGTGTTTGTATTATTGGAGCTGTTGGTATGATACTAAGAATAATACCAGCAGAAACATTTTTTGAAGCAAGATGTTCTAACTGCCCAGAATCATATATAGAAGCACAAAAAGCATCTATAAAAGACCCTACTAATAAGGAGTTAGCAGATAAAGCAGATAAAGAACGTATGAAGATGATTAAAGGGAAAGAGGAAAGTCAAAATGATTAAATATAAATACTTGTAAAGTATACAATTAGCTAAACAATTTATACAAAATAAAAGTCATTTTATAAATTAATACAACTTGTAAAACAATTATATAACTGAAAAGTTAGATATTAGCCATTCGTAATTAAACAAAAAACATCATGAAGCATATTAAAGCACTACTTGTAATTGTAACTATTTTTAGTTTTTTATCTTTTCAAAGCAACGAATCTGTAGTTGGAAAGTGGGAATTATTTAAAATGGAAAACTCAGATGGAGAAGTAAGAGAGACAAGTGGTCGATGGATGGATTTTCAAGCAGATGGAGTGTTAAAAGGTGGAAATACATTTGATACAACTAATAGAACTGGAAACTGGGAATATAATAAAGAGACAAAAGAATTATCGATCAGTTCAGAAAAAAAGAGACCAGGAGAGGGAACATTTAAAATCAATTGGATTGATAATAAAACAATCAGTTTAACAGTTGGACCTGGAAGAAAAGTATATTTAAAAAGAATGGAATAAAGCTAAGTCTTGTATGTATCTTACAATACAAGTATATATATCATAAAAACAATTTTAGTTGTCAATGGAGAAAAGTATTGGAAAGATCTTATGCCAGTTTTAATGTGGTTCAAAAATCGATTCAAGACACTTCATGGATACTTAAAACAGGGAAGTTGTATGTAATTGATATAGATAATGTTGTGTAGCCTGACACAGTTTTATAACGTGTTGGTGTTATAAAGCCATCTGAAATACAACAAACGACATTAAGTTTAATTGCTCTGGTAGATATTCCATGTGTAAATTCTCCAGAAACATTAAAAGATTGGTTACGATCGTCTTTCTATGTTGGCAACCATTAAAAATTTAGGTTTACCTGTCATCGATTTTAATCTTGTAACTAAATCCATGCATTTGAAAAATATAAAAAAAGATTTTCCATTTGTGGTTAAAGTCAGATCATATTAGTAGAAAAAATGATTACTTTTAATTATTAAGCATAAAATATAAGAATTCAAAAGCGAGCCATACAGCTCGCTTTTTTCTTTAAAAATGAAATGATTAACTAGCAGAAGTTAACACATTCTGGTCTGTTTGGAACAGGACAACCAAGACTATCTGTACAATCTGGAAGTAAATAGCATGAACGTCCACAAAGAGGACGTAAAGTTCCTCCATTGATTTTTGTTTGAGTTGCCTTGTCTAGTACTTCGGTACCTTTTACATTTAAAATTTTGTGTAACATAATTTAACTTTTTTCATGGTTAATAATGAATTAAAGTTATTGAAAACAAGATGTATATAAAAGAACGTATGCTCGTATTTTATGAATTTAAAGTATAAATTTATACGTATAACAAATTGATTGTAAGTAGGTTTAATATTTAATTTTAGTGTATTTTTTCTTACTATTTAAATTTTGAATATTCATTTGAATCTATAATTATCAATTAAAAATAAAAATTTATTGTTTATCAATAAAAATATAGCGTTATTTGATGTGTAATTGAAAAACCATATTATGAATTTTAAGACAGAGAAGTTATTAAAACTAATGCGTTTACTTGCTTGGATAGCCTTTTTAGGACTTTTGATAAAAGCTGGAGCAATTCTGATGTCATTTGGTGTAAGTGTCAATAATCCAGAAGCGGCAAAAGATTTATATAAAGGAATGGATTTATCACGCTATGAAAGCTATAGCTTTATTCATTATACCATTATTGTGATGTATTTTGTTTTATTGTATGTGATGCAAGCTTATATTGCTTTATTTGGAGCAAAATTGTTAAGTGAAATTAATGTTGAAAAACCATTTAATAAAAGAGTCGTTGATTTATTACATAAAATAAGTTATACTATTTTTGGCGTAGGAATATTGGCAATAGTGCATAATATTCATGTAGCAATCCTTAATGTTTCAACAGGTATTATTGCTGATCTCATTGCAGGAGAATTTATATTTTTGGCTGGTTTGGTATATGTGTTAGCCAAATTATTCAAAAAAGGAGCTGCAATGCAAGCTGAAAACGAATTAACGGTATAACTATGGGAATTGTAGTAGATTTAGATGTAATGATGGCAAAACGAAAAATGTCATTAAACGAACTCTCTGAAAAAGTAGGCGTTACTTTGTCAAATCTTTCTATATTAAAAAATGGAAAAGCTAAAGCGGTCAGGTTTAGCACATTAGTTGCAATTTGCAAAGCATTAGAATGTCAACCAGGAGATATTTTGAAATATGTTGAATAACTTTTACGTAATTTAGACTGTATGAAGTATATCAATTACAGTAAATGGGCATTTCACTTTATAATTTGGATTATGATTATTAGTGTGTTGCAATTATATTTAACAATAGATTTTAATACATTCACATATAATCAAGTTCGTTTTTTAGAAGTAATGCAATATTTTGAAATTATTGCATTCATACTTTTTTTATTAACTCTGCTTTTTTTAATTCTTAATACTGTATATAAAAAGGATAAAAACTATCAGTTTTGGATAGCGCTAATAGGAGCTTTTGGATATATGTTCAAATTTTTCAGTTCTATACTTTTGTATTCTCAATCATAATTATGTAATACTACTTATTTTTTATAGAACACTTCAACTTGAAAATGTACAATTAGATTCTTTTGGGAAATTATTAAAAGGTTTCTTGTAGAAGTTAAAATACTTTATGAAACAAATAATTTTATCGCATTGGTAAAATGTTTATTTGCATAAGTTAGGAATCCTAACTATATTTGTGTCGCAATAATGCAGAAACTTAAAAATATAAAACATGAGTACATCAATTTTTTATCATGCAGGTTGTCCTGTATGCGTGAGTGCAGAACACGATATCATTAACTTGATAGGAGAACAAAATGTAGAAATAGTAAACATTGGAGAAGACAAAAATAGAATTGCCGAAGCGGAGCAAGTAGGAGTGAAGTCGGTTCCAGCGTTGCTAACACCAACAAAAAACGTACTACATATCAATTTTGGAGCTTCTATTGAAGATGTAAAAGCTTAATTTAACCCTATAAAATTAGGAGTCCTAATTTAAAATAGAAATCATGAAATCAATTATCATATCAATTACCACAATATTATTTTTGGCAATTAGCACAAGTTCATGTGCGCAAGAAAGTACTTATAAGAATGAAGACTTTGCAATTAAGAATGTTAAAATACGTCATAATAAAGATTTAGGCGTAACCATTTGGGAAATCAATGTATCTGGAAAAGCAGGAAATACAACACCTGTAAAAGTTGGTCAATTAGATGGAGCGCCAGTCTTAGGGTACGTGTTTCCTACAACATTGAAACCTACCGATGTTGGATTTAACGAAACGGACGGAATTGTTGCATTAGCATTAACTTCACATCCAGATTTTGATGATACGCCATTATGGGATGAAAATGCTGATAATAAGTTCGATAATGACGGAATTGTATGGCATCCGCATTGGGTTGTTTTACATAAAGATGAACGAGTTGCTGGAGGACTTTCTGTAAAGCAAATTCGTAAAGATGATAAAACAGTTGTACTTCCGCCAACAAATCCAGGAATGCCAATGTATATGGATTCTCCAGGATATCCAGTAATTACTAAAAGTAACACTATAAAAGTAATTGTTCCTGATTACAGAATTAACAATCAAACAAATTTCAAGTATGATGGTGTGACTGCATTTATGAAAGTAAATACAAGTAATAAAAATCTACCAATGTTAGGTGTATATGAAGTGTTTAGTGTTGCTAGTGGAAATTTATCATTACCATATAAAGTACAATAATTATGAAAGTTTCAGTTTGGGATACGTATGTAAAACGTAATAATAGTAAAGTAATGCATTTTGATATTTTAGTACCAAGTAGTCTTACAGACGAAGATAAAATCTTTTCGTATGGTGCAGATTACTTACAATCAAAAGCAGTAGAAGGAAAAAAAATAACGACGAAAGAATGTAGATTTTGTCATATAGCAAACGCTTCAGATGAAATAATAGCATCAATTGAAGAAAAAGGATATTTCATTATAGAAATGGAAAATTGTAATTAATTTAATTAGGATTACTAACTTTGCCTGTCGAACACTAACTTCGGCAGGTTTTTTTATGGAAGATCAAAATATATTCAATCCAAATGTACCACAAGATATTTCAGGCAAAATAGTTATTGGGCTTGAACGCATTTCGGAAGTTTTCAAGCTATTGCTGTGGAAAAAAGCAAAACACATAGGCTTGAGTCCTATTCAAATTCAAATCGTATTGTTTGTAGCATTTCATAAGTCTGAATTATGTAATGTAAGTCATCTTGCAAAAGAATTTAATATTACAAAGCCTACAATTAGTGATGCAATAAAGGTTTTAGATAAAAAAGGAATTATTTTTAAAGATTTTTCTCCAACTGATCAACGCAGTTATACAATTCAGTTAACTGAAATAGGAAAACAAACGTTAGTAGAAACCAATGATTTTGCAACACCTTTAAAAACACAACTAGATACGTTTGATGAAGCTGAATTAAACAGTATTTTTAAAACAATAAGCGAGTTGATATATAAGCTCAATCAAACAGATGTATTAAGTGTACAGCGAACTTGTTTTGGTTGTAGATTTTATGAAAAAAATGGAAATACTAGTTACTGTAAACTTTTAGAAAAAGTATTAAAAACGAATGACATCCGATTGGATTGCCCTGAGTTTGAAGAAAGATAAAAATGCGAACCGAAGTTCGCATTGTAAATTTAGTTAACTGGTGCGTCCAATTCATTTTTACATAGTGCAGGATCACAAGATAAACCACATTGTGAATCATTTTGTGAGCCACTACATCCTTGTGGAGTTGACATGCGTCCACCAACAATAGCTTCATGTCTTAAGTTTGAAATTGATTTCTTGTTTAATCTTAATGATTTTAAATCTCTTTTTTTCATAATATTACTATTTAATTGTTTGATAATAAAAATGGTACTTCTTTTTAATTTTAGTCATACATATTTGCATGATTAAAATGGTTTAAAATATAAAAGTAAACTTAGATTTACCTTATATGAATGGTCTTAGCATAATGCCGGAGTACAAGAATACCCACATTTTGAATCATGTTGAGATCCTTGATTAGAATCTAAAGGAGCTCTTAATCCTCCAATAAAATTCTCTAATGTTGAGATTGACTTTTTGTTCAACTTCAATGATTTTAAATTTTTTCTTTTCATGATATAAAAGTTTTAATTGTCCATTCAAGTTAGGTATTAAAAAAGCTACAGAAAAAGACTGCTTATCCTGATTTATAAATTGTAATAGGTTAACCTACAGTTATCTATACAACAATACTACAACAAGGAACTATTGTATTGTAGCTGCTTTTTGTTAAGTCACTGAAAAATAGTGGTTTATGTTGTTTTTGTGTTGATGTAGACTTGTAATTTGATATAAATGAGATTTAATCTTAAATTTCTGTAAATCAGTTGTTTATTATTGTGTAAAAGCAAGTAGAGTTTTGTTATTATTAGCTATCTAAAAACCATTAACTGAAATGAATTATATTTGAATAAACATCAGTTATAGTATCTATATTTCAAGAATTCCGTGAATTGTCAGATATGTAACTTTTACTAAACGACTGTTTCGCTTATATTTAGGCTTAATTAATTTCGATCTAAAAAACAATTGTACAAAATTTAAATACTCACGTTCTTATGAAAGTAAAAATTTTTGTTTCTATCATTACATTCATTGTCAGTCAATACGCGTTTTCTCAGGATTTTTATTCAGATATTAACGATAAAACTAAATATAACGTTACAATTCATTTTAAAGATAGTACTCAGCAACAATACAATGCTGTTCGGATTTCTTCCTTATCTACAGGATTGAAGCAAAAGTATACTATGATGCCTTCTTTTAAACCTTTAAGCTTGAAAAGATTAAAGAAGCAAAAGGTTATTATAAAACCGAATAAATCCAAAAAAATAGAGATTCCAAATAATTCTATCCAAACATTAATTATTGAAAATGTGAAAAATGGAAGTACGTTTAAATTCAAAAGTTTAACAATAAAAGAGTTTGACAAAAATTTGAATTTAGTTACCATAGCAGAAAATATATTGTTACCACTTCGCTACAGCGATAGTCTCAATATTTATGGATTTAAATTAATTACGGTAGATTCGTATACGGAACATAAGAACGGTTTTAGTTCTCAAAGAACAATGCCGCCAACGTTATCAGGTATTTATTATTATCTAAATCATCCTGATGATAATGTTGTTATAAATCCGATAGATTTTTCAGGTGGTATGTTTAACACAAAATTGATTTCAGATAAGTTTGTTGCTACGCTTAAAGAAATAGGGAAGGACTGCGATGCTTTCGTTACACAGTATGAAAATTACAACTATGCTAAAGTGTCCAAGGAGCAGTCAAAAGAGTTCATGAAAACCTATAGGAAAAAAATAAAAGCAATAAAGAAGGAATCTAAAAAACTTCCTAAAAAAGAAAGAGAAGCCTTTATGGAGCGTGAATATGAACGAATATTTATGCTAGATAATTTTATTAAAATTATTGACAATTATAAATCGAAATGTGGAAAGTAACAACTTGAAATACTGTTTGTGAAAATTTGAAACTAAAATAGTTAGTTAAGGAAGCTTGTGTAAAGAAGTATTCTTAAATATCTAGTTCTGTATCTTCTCCAGACTTAATTTTTTCAATATCCAAATCGTCTAATTTTCTATTTTCTTTTATGTGTATTTTGGTAGTCTTTCCACTACTAATATCTGATATTCTTATTCGACTATTACTTCTTGACTTTTCTTTGATTGTGTTTTCTTCTATAATTTCTGGGATGATTACATCTGAACTTGTGTTGTAACTAAGATCAAAATCAAGTAAAATGTTTAGTAAAGGTCTAATTCCAGGAGTATCTGGATTTGTAGATATTCCATTAAAAAAATTCTGAACTACTCTATATGCACTAGCACCTTCTAATCTAACAAGCTCAGAAATATCTCCTTTGGTTTTTAGAAAATACGCTAATATTGCTTTTTCTTGCACTTTACTAACTTCTGTAAGTGTAATAAAATCATTTAAACACTTAAACACATTTGACGGTGTTGGATTCATTAAATACTTTAAAGACTCTTCTTTTTTAGCTTTTTCATAATCCCTTTTTAACTCTTCAAAACTTCGATTTTTCATTTATGCATTAACTTTTTTAACATTTACTAACATACATTAACATATACTCACAGACTCTCACAGAGTTTCCTTTTAACTCTTTTATATAGTTGACATTTGTTTTGTATTTCGAGGGGAATACTCTTGTACAAGACGTGAAGTCAAACCCAAAAAGACTGTTTGCGGCAACAGTCTACCTGATCAGGGCACTTTAAAACGTGTCCAAATGGAAAAGTATTTAATTTTCGTTATGGTGTTGTTCTTTTTTATAATTACAACAGCATGCACGCCAGAAAGTATTCTTGATGATAAAGAAGAACTCTCTGTAGATCCGCCTCCGTCACAAGAGGAGGAAAAAGAAGTTGATCCATTCTCAGTAACTAAATAATTAAGTAGTGCTGATTAAAATTGTAGAGTAGTATCTTTGTGGAGGTACTACTCTCTCTTATATTTGTTGAAAAGGAGGTGTACAACTATCTACATCTTCATCATTAGAATTTTTATAAGCTACATATTTAGCAACTAATTCTGCTGTGTTTTTCACTTCAAATTTTCGTAATAAATTCATCACATGCCTACCAACAGTTTTTTCTGCAATAAACAAGATACGGGAAATTTTTGATTGCGTAAACCCTTTTACTAACAATTTTACGACTTCTTTTTCTCGTTTTGTAAGAATCATCCATTTTTCGATCTCTTTTAATTTTTCAATTGATGCACATAGATAAATTTCATTATTCATAAGCGAACGAACTCCTTCAAACAGTTCGCTTTCATCGCATTGCTTGTCTATATAAGCTTTCACACTTGTATTCTCAAAAAGGCGATAATAATAATCAGTTTGTACATAATCAGATAAAATCATAATTTTTACAAAAGGAAAATTAACAGAAAGCTTTTCTGCTATTGTAAATCCGTCATAAGTAGCAACTCTAAAATGAAGATCTAAAATCGCAATAGAAATATTTTCGGACTTTAAACATTGCATAGCATCTTCATAGTTCAACGCTATAAAAATGGAATCAATTGCTTTTAACGGACTTAATAACATTGATAATCCTTTAGCAAAAACTCTAGAATCTTCTATAATTAATAGATTAGTTTTCTTCATCTATATTTTCTCTTACAGGAAAGTTTAAGCATATTTTAAACTCTTCTTTTGTTGTTGTAATTGTTAATTCGCCTTTCAATAGTTTGGCTCTGCTTTTCATATTGCCAATACCGATTCCTTCGTAAACTATAATTGTATCTCTTTTTCCATTGTCTGATATGGAAACTTCAGTAATATCATTGTCTTTAATTTTATGCGCTATAATTACTTCGGAAGCATTAGAATGATCTCGAATGTTATTAATTGCTTCAAGAAAAATTCCATATACATGATTTTTGGCATCAAGATTCATTTGATTCCATATTATTGGGAATTCAGTAGGTGTAGTAACTTCTATATTAGTATATAATTGTAATTTATTTAATTCTGCTTTGATAATTTGAGATAGTGTAGAATGTCTTATACGTTGATCTAAAGGAGAAAGTCGGTGCGACAACATTCGCACTTGCTCATTTGCAGCTATAATTTCTTGAGTGATATCTTTAACATTATTCTTTAAATCGGTGCTTCTATATAAAGAAATAATCATTAAACGAATGCCTTCATATCTAGATTTTACAATGTCATGTAAATCACGCCCTATTTTATTTCTTATTAAATCTTGACTTTTAAACAACTTTTTTAAATTATTAATATCTTCTTCTTGTATTCTTAACTTTTGTCGTTGTCTGGTAATGAAATATAAAATCAATAGGGTAATGAATAAGATAGAAATACTAATTAAAAATTTATTTGTTTTGTCAAGTGTTTTAACTGTAATTTCATTCTCAGTTTGTAAATTTTCTATCTTTTTAATTTTATTTGCAGTATCAAACTTTTCCTGATTATCAATTATAGCTTTGGTCTTTTTAGTGTCGAATAAATATTTATATGCTTCTATATACGCTTTTTGATATTCATATGCCTTTATATAATTTTTTTCAGTATAATTTAACTCTGTCTGTATTTCATACCATCGTAAAGTTGCTTCGTTAATCTCTTCAATATATTGTTTAGATGAGTCTAAATAACGTTTTGCAACTGCATACTCAGCTTCCTTTAAAGCTATTAATGCAAGTTCATTATATGTATAAATTGTTGTTATTGAGTCTTTTTGTGATTTTTTAGCCTTTAAAGCTTTTTGGTAATATTTCTTTGAGTTGTTTAAATCATTTCTCATATACAAAACAGTGCCAATGTTGTGTAGTGTAAATCCTTTATTTCTTAACGCTCTCTCTTCTTTTATTTTAATAGATTTTTGATAATAATGTAAAGCAGAGTCTAATTTTTTTAATGATTTATGTGCATTTCCAATATTATTATAAACTAAAGCAATTCCTGTGTAATTGTTTAACTTCTCTTCTAAAACGAGCCCTTTATGATAGTAAGTTAATGAGGTATTAGTATTTCCTAAAATACGTTGAATATGAGCTATATTATTACATATATTGGCAAGTTTTTTTTCATTATTCATACTCAGAAATCCATCGTAGGCAGATAATAAAAGTGATAAGGCAGTATCATGCATATCATAGCTCTTAAAAATTAAACCTAGTTTATATTGAGAATCATACTTAGTACGTGAAGGAGAAATTCGTTTTTGAATATTCAATAATTTAGAGGCAAAAAAGAGAGCGCTATCACGATTTGTTAGTTTTCTGTAGGAATAGGATAAATTTAAATAATTCCTTGCTACTATGGTGATTGAACTATCTATACTAATTGCCTTTTTATAAAAGAGACATGACTGTTTGTACTGTTTTAGTCTATAGTGTATATCTCCTATTTCAGATAATAATAGAACATGATCAGTCGATTTTTGATTTTGAAATAAATTATTGTTGTAAAGTGTTAATGTCTTTTTATAATCCTTCTGTTTTATGTATTCTTTTCCTAAAGACAGAATACTATCAAGCTGCAATTTTTCTTGACTTTGACTAGTATAAACATAAAATAGAAATACTAAAAAAGTAAGGTTTTTATTTTTAATAATATATAATAAAAGTTGTGTCATGGAGATAGCTAAAATACTCTAAATACTTAATAATATATCGATTACACTAAAATTGGGGGAATTCCTGTATTGTTTTGCCCTAAAACATTAATTAATATTGAATAATGTATAAAGACGAATACAGTTGTAAAATACAAACTACAAATAAGTCATATTCTGATTTGTAAAACGATATTCTAAAAATAGACCTGTAAGATGAAAGCTATAACACTTGATGTAGATAATAATGTAAAGTATACCATTATAATTAATTTACCAACGAAGGAAACGGAAAAGAAAAGTATAGAAATAGTAATAGGAGATGAAGAAAATCCAATATTAAATATAGTATAAACTTCAAGTATATGTAAAAGAGAATTTATATTCTTTTTTCAATTTTCATGTTGATTTAAAAATTATTGGCGCTTATAAATAAATCTTGTGAGATTTGAAATACGATTCTTTAATAGATACTTCTCCAAGAGTTACTTCAAAATATGTCTTTAGTGATTGTGTATTAAGGAATGAAATTTTCGAAAATATAATTATCATAAGAATCTTTTAAAGTATAGATTTCGTTTATTTCATTCAATGTCCATAGTAACACAGGAATGTTTTTTTTAGATAAGTTTTTAAAGTATTTAGAGCTTACAAATCGTTTATCTACAGAGAGAAAATCAATAGGATTTTTCATTTCCATCAAAAAATAATTAAAGAAATGTAAATAATTATACTTTGAAACTAAATAACCGGTAGCATAACTTGTGTGTGTCTTTAACCAATTTACTGTAAAAGGGTTGAATGACTGAAGCATGATAAATCCTTTGTAGTTTTCCAATTCAACTAGCAGTGTTTTCTCTAATCTTTTTTGAATGGTGTAGTTTTTTATGTCTATCAAGATAGGGACACTTCCATCTACCAATTTTAAAACTTCTTTTAATGTAGGAATCGTATACTTACTGTTAAAAATGGTAAATCCTTTTAACGCTGTATAGGTTAAATTTTCTATCCTAATTCTTCGTTTACAACAGCGAATTAAATTGGTGTCGTGAAAAATAATTAGAGTTCCATCTTTTATAATTTGTACATCTAATTCTATTGGTAATTTCTTTTCGATAGCTTTTTCAAAAGCTAGTAAAGTATTTTCAGGAATAGATAGGTTTCCATCATGTAATCCACGATGTGCAATAGGTTTCTTTAGGATGACTTGATTTTTAATGTTCATTTTAGAAAAGTTAGCTAACTATGGTAACTATTAAAAAATCATAAAGAACCCTCAATGTAATAAAAGGCAATACATTGAGGGTTTTAACCAGTTGAAATAAATTAAGCAACTCTAACTACTTTAAAAAAGTTCAAATGATTTCAATATCTGTAAAACTTTTTCTAAAAACTATATCAATAGATGTATACAATTATGATTTAAACTAAAAATAAAACACTTAAAATAAAAATAATCAATAAGTCAACAAACGGCTTGTTTTATACGTTAATTGGTATTTCCCTAAAATGAGTCTAATCTACAGTAAAAAGTAGATTTATGGACAAAAAAACAAGAATTTAAGAGGTATTCAGAAGTTTTAAAATCCAATTTGAAAGTAATAGAATAAGAAATCAAAAAAACGAGTTTAGAAAAATCGAACTTTGATAATTACATTGAAAAATCGTTGCAATCATCACATAACTTGGACAATATGTGGGGTTTAGGTAGTTATTCGGAAAAACAGAAATTACAAAACTTGTTATTTCCTCATGGAATCCTATATAATAAAGAAAGTGATCGTTGTCGAACCACAAACCCCAATAGTGTTTTGGAATTAATTAGTTCATTATCAGTAGTTTTTGATAGAAATAAAAAGGGACAAAAAAACAAAAATGTTCGTTTGTCCCATTCAGTACCGAAGATGGGAGTCGAACCCACACGCTCTAATGAACACATGGCCCTCAACCATGCCTGTCTACCAATTCCAGCACTTCGGTAAGTACTATATAAGTTTTACAATAGTAGTAAATATAAAACAAAAAAGTTAAGCGATTGCTTAACTTTTGTGACCTGGCTGGGGCTCGAACCCAGGACCCTCTCCTTAAAAGGGAGATGCTCTACCAACTGAGCTACCAGGTCATAGACCTTGATAATTTTATTATTTGTGACAATTTTAAACTTTTTAGCTTTTATCACTTAGTGACCTGGCTGGGGCTCGAACCCAGGACCCTCTCCTTAAAAGGGAGATGCTCTACCAACTGAGCTACCAGGTCATTCACAAAAAGAACTATAAATAATTCCCTGAATGCGGGTGCAAATATAACATCATAATTTTATTTTTCAAGTCTTTTTTAATATAATTTTATCTTTTTTTTTCTGATTTTTGTAAGCACTTAAAAATAAATTAATTATAATTGAAAAAATGACAATCGTACTTTTAGGATATATGGCAAGTGGAAAGAGTTCTGTTTCTAAATTATTAGGACAAGAATTAAAACTTCCAGTGATCGATTTAGATATTTATATAGAAAAAAAAGAAAAACTTTCTATCCGTGAAATTTTTGTATCTAAAGGGGAAATCTATTTTCGAATGAAAGAGCATCAGTATTTAAAAGAAATTTTAGAAACCAAAGAAGCTACTATTATTTCATTAGGAGGTGGAACACCTTGTTACGCTAATAATATGAAACTAATTCATGAATACACGGAACATACGTTCTATTTGCAAACGTCTATTCCAGAAATTATCAATAGAGTAAAAGATGAAAAATCGCAGCGTCCGCTCATTAGCGCTATTACAGATGAAGATTTGCCAGAATTTATAGGAAAGCATCTATTTGAACGTAATACGTTCTATCAAGAAGCGACACATACCGTGTTTACAGATAAAAAAGAAATAAAGGAATTGGTTGAGGAAATAAAAGCAATCTTAAATTAAAAAAGCTTTGCTCTGATTGTCTTCAAAAACAACATCAATATGTTCTTGAATAGATGTAGATAAGGAAATTCCTTTAAAATCGGCTTTTATAGGGTATTTTTTATGATTTCTATTAACAAGTACCGCTGTTTTAAAATTCTTCAAAGGAACTTCTAAAAAGTGCTTTACACCGTAAATTAAAGTTGTACCTGAATTCAATACATCATCAATTAATACCAATGGCTTATTGATGTATTGTTCTTGGGTTAATGAAGTTGTTACGGCTTGAAGTGGTTCATTTTTGTTAATCATCACTTCACATAAGGTAATAGTAGCAGTCGTAATTTTTTCTAATTCAGCTTTGATTTTTTTTGCAAAAACAAATCCATTTTTGGAAATTCCGGCTACAATGATTTCTTCTTCATTGACATTAGATTCCAGAATTTGATATGCTATTCTACGTGTTTTATGTTGAATTTGCTGATGATTGAGTATAATATTTCCCGTAACGGTCATAACTTCAAAAATTTAAATAAATTACTTCAGAGTAAACTCATGAAGCATTTATAAGGAATTTGTATTTAATACAGAGGCAAGCTCTAAATCTTTTTAAATGCTCGATTATTGAGTAAAATTAGTAATTACTTTGGTCTTCATCAAGATTATCCTCTAGATAATCATCAATTTCTCGTCTATCTTTTTTGGTAGGTCTTCCAGTTCCTTGTTTGCGATAATGATCTTTTGCATGTTTCAACAATTCTAAATGATCAAAATTTTCTTTCGGAGTAGTATCAACTCTGTAAATATCAACCAATTTTGCACCTACACGATTTGGCGGAATATCTAACACTGTTAAATGATGTTGAACTTGATTTTTTCGAACAATAATCTTATCTGACGGATATACATCTCTTGACGGTTTTACAACCGCATCATTAATCCGTACGTGCCCTTTCTTACAGGCAGTTGTGGCTATGTTTCGTGTCTTGAAATAACGGACACACCAAAGGTATTTATCTATCCTCATATAAAATCTCTAAAAACTACGTTAAAGAATATACAAAAGTAGGATAAAATTGTATCTTGCAACCCAAAATTTAAAAAACAATGATGAAGTTTATAAAATTTACATTTCTAATGATAATCGTGAGTACGGTTATTTTTTCGTGTAAAAATGATGATGATAATGCTGTTATTCAAGTACGAGATAGAGCAGAGCAACAAATTGAAGATGATGCCGAGTTGGTTGAGTTTTTAAATACACATTTTTATAACTATGATGAATTCGATTTTACGAATCCTGACGGCGCTGTAAATGATACATTTCAGATGACTTTTGGTAAAATTGAAGGTGCAAACGCTGGTAGAACACCTTTAAGTTCTCAAGTTGAAACAAGAACAATTACATATTTTGATGTTGAATATACTTACTACGTATTAAAACTGCGTCAAGGTGGAGGAAAATCATATTCTAATGCAGATGCTGTAAGCTTAACGTATAGAGGACAAATATTAGACTTGTCAACTTTTGATATTAGATTAACACAACAAGCACTAGGTTTAGTGTCTACAGTAAAAGGATTTCAAGTTGGAGTTGCAGAATTTAATGCTGCAGAAGACATTGTAGAAGGTACAGGAGGTTTTTTAAATGCTAGAAATGGTGGAATAGGCGCTGTATTCTTTCCTTCAGGATTAGGGTATTTTGGAACATTTCAAACAGGAATTCCAACATATTCTCAGTTAATTTTCTCTTTCAACATATTTGATGTGCAATTTAGAGACGATGATGCAGATGGAATTTTATCTTCTATGGAAGATTTAGACGGAGATGATGAGGTAACAAATGATGATACTGACGGGGATGGAGTACCAAACTTCCTTGATCCAGATGATGATGCAGATGGAACACCAACAGTAAATGAAATAGTTCAAAATACATATGTATTAAATCCTGGTGATATGGAGCCTGTATTAGCTGCTAACGAAGTTGAAAAAACAAGAGATACGGATGATGCAGGAGTAACAACTATTACAACAGTTGTATTTACTGATACTGATGGAGATGGAACTCCAGATTATTTAGATGCAAATTAATTTGAAGCAACAGTAGTCAACATAAAAAAAGCACTTCTATTAAGTTAGAAGTGCTTTTTTATTATATGACTTTTTCTTCCTATAGTTTTAAAGAAAGACTAAAAATAATTTGACTAGGTCTTGAATCTAATGTTCCTATTTGAACATTATTACTATCCAAAATACTGGCTTCATTTTCAGAGAAACCACGTTCATAACGAACATCTAGTCCAACATTTCCAATCTTTACCATAGCACCAAAGTTGAAACCTACGGTAATATCATTTTTAACATCAGAAATCGTAGCATTCTCAAAATCGTTATCTAAAGTATATTGAAAAGCTGGTCCAGCAAAAACACTCAAAGGGCCAATGACGTCTAATCCTAATAATACAGGAACGTCAATTTTAGACATGTCATATGCATTAGATTGGTACTCACTTTTTGTTTTGGTATACACAAGCTCTGGACGTAAGTATAATTTACCTAAATCAATATTATAATACGCTCCAACATGATATCCAACTTTTGCATCACCGCTGTCTTCAATAATATTTTCTCCCACGGTTACAACTTCTTTTAGTTCTCCGTTAGAGTTGAAATTTAATCCTGCTTTCACACCAAATTGCGCAAAGCAACTAGCTGAAGCAAATAGGAGTATTAAACATAATAGGTTGTTTTTCATTGTTTTAATGTTTTAAGATTAATGTTGTGTCAATATAAACGTTTTTTTTTAACTTCTATTATTTTAGGGAAACTCAATGTTGAAATGTCTGTGAAACGTATACAATATTGTAAGTTGAACTAATCCCGCTATAGATCGGGATCTTCTGCATGATTTGTTTCAGTGATTAAACTTAATGTCACAAAATTCAAAACATATGCTAAAGTTCTATAGTATAAAAAAAGCTCCACAATAGTGCAGAGCTTTTTTAATATATAAATATCTTCTTATTTACGCTTTACTACTTTTTGAGAAGCTTTCACAATAGAAGCAGCATTTAAACCATACTTTTCCATTAATTGTGCAGGTGTACCAGACTCTCCAAATGTATCTTGAGTTGCTACAAATTCTTGTGGAGCAGGAGTGTTTAAGGCCAATGTACGAGCAACACTTTCTCCTAAACCTCCTAAGAAGTTATGTTCTTCAGCAGTAACTACACAACCAGTTTTAGCAACTGAAGCCAAAATTGCTTCTTCATCTAAAGGTTTAATGGTGTGAATATTAATTACTTCAGCAGAAATTCCTTCTGCTTCAAGTGTTTCGGCTGCTTGTAATGCTTCCCAAACCAAATGCCCAGTTGCAACAATAGTTACATCAGTTCCTTCTGTTAGTTGTACAGCTTTCCCAATTTCAAACTTTTGATCAACAGGAGTGAAGTTAGCTACTTTTGGACGTCCAAAACGTAAGTATACAGGTCCGTGAAATTCAGCAATTGCTAACGTAGCTGCTTTTGTTTGGTTGTAATCACACGTGTTAATTACAGTCATTCCAGGTAACATCTTCATCAAACCAATATCTTCTAAAATTTGGTGTGTTGCACCATCTTCTCCTAATGTAATTCCTGCATGCGAAGCACAAATTTTCACATTCTTGTCTGAATACGCAACTGATTGACGAATTTGATCGTACACACGTCCTGTAGAAAAGTTAGCGAAGGTTCCTGTAAAAGGAATCTTTCCACCAATAGTCATTCCTGCAGCAATTCCAATCATGTTAGCTTCCGCAATTCCAATTTGAAAAAAACGTTCAGGATGATTATTTTTAAAATCACCCATTTTTAATGATCCAGTTAAATCTGCACAAAGTGCTACAACATTTTCATTTGTCTTTCCAAGCTCTGTCAATCCATCTCCAAAACCTGAACGTGTATCTTTATTTCCTGTGTTAGTATATTTTTTCATCTGTGTGCCCGAGAAATCGGGTATCTTTTTAGTTGTTGTTCTACTTAAAATTAAAAACT
This sequence comes from uncultured Kordia sp., assembly GCF_947496985.1. GTDB lineage: Bacteria > Bacteroidota > Bacteroidia > Flavobacteriales > Flavobacteriaceae > Kordia. Next base: position 15,708 of record NZ_CANMEZ010000006.1, on the reverse strand, counting down.
TAGCTTTTAATAATCTCCTAAAGTTTCAGGGTTTTGCGCTAAAGCACTTTCTAACTGCTCATCGCTAGGCGCTTTTCCGTGCCAAGCGTGTGTATTCATCATAAAATCCACACCATTTCCCATTTCTGTATGTAATAAAACACAAACAGGTTTTCCTTTTCCAGTTTTAGCCTTTGCTTCTGCTAATCCGTCTTTAATAGCTTGTATGTTGTTTCCGTCTTTAATATCTAAAACATCCCAACCAAAAGCTTCAAATTTTGCACGCAGTGAACCTAATGGCAATACATCATCCGTTGCACCATCAATTTGTTTCTTATTATAATCAACTGTTGCGATATAGTTGTCAACATTATTCCCTGCAGCATACATAGCAGCTTCCCAAATTTGACCTTCTTGTAGTTCTCCATCACCATGTAAAGAATATACCAAATGGTTATCGCCGTTTAACTTCTTCGTTAAAGCGGTTCCGATAGCAACTGACATTCCTTGTCCTAAAGAACCAGAAGCAATACGAATTCCTGGCAAACCTTCATGTGTTGTTGGATGTCCTTGTAGGCGAGAATCTAACAAACGAAACGTGTTCAACTCTTCCACAGGAAAATAACCACGATGTGCTAATACGCTATAAATTACAGGAGAAATATGACCGTTAGACAAAAAGAAAACATCTTCTTCTTTTCCATCCATTGCGAAACCGTCATTCAGTTTCATGGTATCATTGTATAAAGTGACTAAAAATTCAGCACAACCTAAAGAACCTCCTGGATGACCAGAATTTACTTTGTGTACCATTCTCAAGATATCTCTTCGCACTTGAGTGACTAAATTTTCTAATGAATTGTTATCAGACATTGTGTATTTGTTAGTAGTTTTTGAAAGCATCAAAAGTAAGTCATAAAATACCGTAAACAAAAGAACTTTGCAGGCATTTATTAACGAAACAATGTGAATAATGTAAAAAGTGAATGTTTATACGTAAATATTTGATAATGAATTTGTAATGATGGATTTGTATGTAGAAAAAATCTATCTAAAAGAAGAATCAAACAGTGAAAGCTAAATTTTAATTTTTTATTAGTAAAATGATCAAGCAATCTTACCTATATTTGCCAACTGATCATGCCACTATGTTGAGTGTAAAAATAATTATCTGGCTGTAGCCGAAATAAATATTGCTAACTCAAACGACACATAGTAGACAATAGTATATACATGAAATTTGATTTAAAAGGAAAAGACGCTGCAAGCAAGGCGAGAGCAGGAGTGATTACTACAGATCACGGAGAGATTGAAACGCCTATTTTTATGCCTGTAGGAACGGTTGGAACCGTAAAAGGAGTACACCAACGAGAGTTGAAGGAAGATATTAATCCTGATATTATTTTAGGAAATACGTATCATTTATACTTACGACCAAAAACAGAAATTCTTGAAAAAGCTGGTGGATTACACAAATTTATGAACTGGGATCGTAATATTTTGACAGATTCTGGAGGTTATCAAGTGTATTCATTATCTGCCAACAGAAAAATAAAAGAAGAAGGAGTAAAGTTTAAATCACATATTGATGGTTCATACCATTTCTTTACACCTGAAAATGTAATGGAAATTCAACGTACTATCGGAGCTGATATTATTATGGCTTTTGATGAGTGTACACCATATCCATGTGATTATAAATATGCAAAACGCTCGATGCACATGACGCACCGTTGGTTGGATCGTTGTATCAATCACTTAGAAAAAGTACCATTCAAATATGATTACAGTCAAGCATTTTTTCCAATAGTACAAGGAAGTACATACAAAGATTTACGTAAACAATCGGCAGAATTTATTGCTTCGCGTGAAGCAGTAGGGAATGCTATTGGTGGGTTGTCTGTAGGTGAACCAGCAGAAGAAATGTATGCAATGACAGATGTTGTTTGTGAAATTCTTCCAGAAGATAAACCTCGTTATTTAATGGGCGTTGGAACACCTATAAATATTCTAGAAAATATTGCTTTGGGTGTGGATATGTTCGATTGTGTAATGCCAACACGTAATGCACGAAACGGAATGTTATTTACCGCGCACGGAACTATTAATATCAAAAATAAAAAGTGGGAAGACGATTTTTCTCCTATTGATGAAATGGGGATTACGTTTGTAGATACAGAATATTCGAAAGCGTATTTGCGTCACTTATTCTCTGTAAATGAATTACTTGGAAAACAAATTGCAACCATTCACAATTTAGGATTCTATCTTTGGTTGACACGAGAAGCTAGAAAACATATCTTAGCAGGAGATTTTAGAACTTGGAAAGATATGATGGTTAAACAAATGGATAAACGTCTATAATAACGTATGAAGATATTAGATTGGTACATCATTAAAAAATACCTAGCAACATTCTCTGTAATGTTATTGCTTTTTGTTCCTATTGGAATTATGGTAGATATTTCTGAAAACATTGACAAAATGTTAGCTTCAAAAGCGCCAGCAGGTGCTATTGTAGTGTATTACATCAATTTTGTTATTTACTTTGCCAATCTATTATTTCCTATATTTTTATTCTTATCGGTAATTTGGTTTACCTCCAAAATGGCAAACGACACAGAAATTATTGCCATTCTTAGTTCAGGAGTTTCATACTTACGTTTCTTACGCCCGTTTCTTGTAGCGGCTTCTATAGTAGCAATCACTGCATTTGTGATGGGAATGTTTATTGTTCCGAATGCGAGTAAAGGTTTCAATGAATTTAGATTTGAATACATTAAAAAGAATCGTAAAAAAGTAAGAGACAATACCGAAATATATAAGCAAGTATCCGACAATGATTTTGTGTATCTAAAAGGTTTTAATTTTGAGCAGAAAAACGGAAGCTATTTTACATTAGAACATTTTGAAGACAATGTGTTACAGTATAAAATACAAGCACGTTCTCTAAAATACAATGAAGATGATAGTACATATACGTTACGTGGATTTAAAAAGCGACACATAGGTGCTATGAATGATAGTATTATTACACAAAGACGATTTGACACTATCTTCCCTTTTGAAGTAGAAGACTTAACGCCTGTAACATATATGGCTGAAACATTAAACTATAAAGAACTCGATAAATTTATTGTAAAAGAACGCTTAGCGGGTTCGCCAAATGTAAGTAAGCATTTATTAGTAAAGTACAAGCGTTGGAGTTTGCCAATTACTGCTTTTATTCTAACTATTATAGCCGTTGCGGTATCATCTATGAAACGTAGAGGAGGAATGGGAATAAACTTAGCTTTTGGTATTTCGATAGCTTTCATATACATATTCTTTGATAAAATATTTGGAACAATGGCTGAGAAATCTGGATTCTCTCCAATGATGGCTGTTTGGGTTCCTAATATTGTTTTTGGAGTTTTAGCGCTATATTTGTTGTATAATGCTAGGCGATAAACTTAAAAACTATCTACATCTACATTTGCTGGTTTTTATTGCAGGATTTACTGCAATTCTAGGAAAGTTGATAACAATTCAAGCAATTCCACTAGTATGGTATCGTATGCTTATTGCTGGTGTTATTATGTTTGGATTTATTAAAATTTCAAAGATCAACTTAAAAATATCGCTAAAAACATTCTTTAAATTTGCCATTGCCGGAATTGTAGTAGCATTGCATTGGATTACATTTTTTGCTGCAATTGATGTTTCAAATATATCGATCACTTTAGTAATGTTTTCTACAGGAGCATTTTTTGCATCATTCATAGAACCTATTATTTATAAGCGTAAAATAATTTGGTATGAAATTATTTTTGGAGTTATTGTAATCATTGGTGTTTCTATCATCATGAATAGCGAATTTAAATACATTAACGGAATCATATTAGGTGTAATATCTGCATTTTTATCCTCACTATTTGCCGTATTAAATGGTAAATTTGTAGAAGAACACAATGCTACAACCATTTCTTTTTATGAGTTCATATGTGGAGTACTATTTATATCTATCTATCTTGTCTTTGCAGCAGACGGTTTTGGAAATGAAGAATTTTTCTTTCTGAGTACTAACGATTGGATTTATATCATAATATTGGCATCAGTCTGTACAGCATATGCTTTTATTGCATCAACACATATAATGTTATATATTAGCCCTTACACAGTAGTGTTAACTTATAACCTAGAAATAATATATGGAGTTTTATTAGCCTTGCTATTATTTCCAATAGATGAAAAAATGACGCCAGAATTTTACTACGGAAGCTTACTTGTAGTGGCAACTGTACTAGCAAATGGTATCATAAAAAACAAAAGGAAAAGAAAATCCGATGTTGGCATTGATGTTTCCTAAATTAAAGTTTTATATTTGTAAACTGAAACAACTAAACATATCCTCAAAAGCATGGAATATTTAGATTTTGAGCTGCCTATAAAAGAATTAGAAGAGCAACTGACAAAATGTGTCGCTATTGGACATGAAAGTGATATTGATGTTACTGAAACATGTCAGCAAATCGAGAAAAAATTAGAAAGTACCAAGAAAGATATCTATAAAAATCTATCAGCTTGGCAACGTGTACAACTATCACGTCATCCAAACAGACCGTATACATTAGATTATATCAACGCATTATGTGGAGATACATTTTTAGAATTACATGGTGATAGAAATGTAAAAGATGACAAAGCAATGATTGGTGGACTTGGTAAAATTGGAGATCAATCATACATGTTTATTGGTCAACAAAAAGGATACAACACTAAAACTCGTCAATATAGAAACTTTGGAATGGCAAACCCTGAAGGATATCGTAAAGCATTACGCTTAATGAAATCAGCAGAGAAATTTGGAATTCCTGTAGTTACGTTAATTGATACACCAGGTGCATATCCAGGATTAGAAGCTGAAGAGCGTGGACAAGGAGAAGCTATTGCGCGTAACATTCTTGAAATGACACGTTTAAAAGTCCCTATCATTACAGTCATTATTGGTGAAGGAGCTTCTGGTGGGGCTTTAGGAATAGGTGTTGGAGACAGTGTATTAATGTTAGAAAATTCATGGTACTCTGTAATATCTCCTGAAAACTGTTCGTCAATTTTATGGCGTAGTTGGGAACACAAAGAAAAAGCAGCTGAAGCGTTAAAACTTACAGCTACAGACGCAATGAAAATAAAAGTGATTGACGCTATTATAAAAGAACCACTTGGTGGAGCACATACAGATAGAGAAGGAACTTTTATTGCTGTCAGAGATGCTATTATTGCAAATTATGACAAATTAAAAAACTTATCACAAGCGGATTTAGTGAGTTCACGAATGGACAAATATTCAAAAATGGGTGAATTTAAAGGATAAACCCATACAACATAAGGAAATATAAAAATCCGAAGTTAACGCTTCGGATTTTTTTTCCGCTTATGAACAAAATTTAGTAACTTATCAACAATGTGTCGTTAAGATTCGACCTAAAATTAAAACCTCTAAAGTAAATCAATTGTTTACTTTCGCAGTCATGGAAAATGTAAACCCTAAGAAAACATATAAAGCTGATAAAAGTAATTTAATAAGTCTTGAGAAAGGAAAATTACCTCCGCAAGCCGTCGATCTAGAAGAAGTTGTACTTGGTGCAATGATGATTGACAAAAAAGGTGTGGATGAAGTAATTGATATTCTAAGTCCAGAAGCATTCTATAAAGAAGCAAATCGATTTGTTTTTGAAGCAATTTTTCAATTATTTGAAAATTCTGAACCAATTGACTTATTAACGGTTTCTTCTCAATTGCGTAAAAATTCAAAGTTAGATTTGGTAGGTGGTGATTTCTATTTGATTTCACTTACGCAAAAAGTATCTTCATCTGCGCATATTGAATTTCACGCACGTATCATTTTGCAGAAATTTATTCAACGTAGTTTGATAAAAATATCGAACGAAATTATTGAAGATGCCTATGATGAAACTACGGATGTATTTAGTTTGTTGGACAAAGCAGAATCACGTTTGTATGAGGTAACACAGGGAAACATTAAAAAATCTTCGGAAACGGCGCAGAGTTTAGTAATTCAGGCAAAGAAAAAGATTGAAGAAATTTCCAATAAAGAAGGGTTAAGTGGTGTTCCAACTGGTTTTACAGAGTTAGATAAACTAACTTCCGGATGGCAACCGAGTGATTTAATTATTATTGCAGCACGTCCTGGTATGGGTAAAACAGCCTTGACATTATCGATGGCACGAAACATTGCTGTAGATCAAAATATTCCTGTAGCTTTCTTCTCGCTGGAGATGGCATCTGTACAGTTAATTACACGTCTAATTTCTTCGGAAACGGGACTTTCGTCAGAAAAATTACGTACAGGTAAATTAGCGAAACACGAATGGGAACAATTAAACGTAAAAGTAAAAGGACTTGAAAAGGCACCTTTATTTATTGATGATACACCTTCACTTTCCATCTTTGATTTACGTGCAAAAGCACGACGTTTAGCGTCGCAACACGGAATCAAAATGATTATGATTGATTACTTGCAGTTAATGACGGCTGGAGGAAGTCAAAAAGGAGGAAACCGTGAACAGGAAATCTCAACCATTTCACGTAACTTAAAAGCATTAGCAAAAGAATTAAATGTTCCTGTAATTGCCTTATCTCAGTTATCACGTGCGGTAGAAACGCGTGGAGGAACAAAAAGACCATTACTTTCAGATTTACGTGAATCAGGAGCGATTGAGCAGGATGCCGATATTGTATCGTTTATTTATCGTCCTGAATACTACAAAATTGAAGAATGGGATGATGATGAACGTTCACCAACGGAAGGGCAAGGAGAATTTATCGTTGCAAAACACAGGAATGGTGGTTTGGATAACATTCGATTGAAATTCTTAGGACACTTAGGTAAGTTTGATAACTTGGAAACATTCGATTCTCCGTTTGAATTCCATTCAAAAATGAACGAAGCAGCAAATGATGATACGTTCAAAACGGATAATTTGCCAAGTGCTGACGAAGCTTTTGGGAGTTCTATGAATAACGATTTTAATCCAGACGATAACGAAGTTCCCTTCTAAGAAATTCCTATAGATGAAATATGATTATATAATTGCAGGATCAGGATGTGCAGGACTCAGTTTGCTGTACAGAATTTTAAAAGATCCGCAGTTGTGTAAAAAGCAAATCTTAGTTATAGACAAAGAGCAAAAAAATAAAAATGATCGTACTTGGTGTTTCTGGGAAAAAGGAAATGGATTATTTGAATCTATTGTGACACATCAATGGGAAACCTTAGAGTTTTTATCGAACGATTTTCAGCATAAATTTGACATGACAAATTATCGTTATAAAATGATTCAAGGAATTGATTTTTATAACTATGTGATCAATTTTGCAAAGCAATTTGAAAATATAACTTTTACTTCTGAAAATATTACGGGAATTACTTCTGTAGATGATTTTGCAGAAGTTACTACCAAAAATGCTACGTATCAAGCAGCGTATGTGTTCAATTCTACGAATCTTTTTTATCCAAAAATGGACACAGCCAACTCGTTATTACAACATTTTGAAGGTTGGGTAATTAAAACTAAAACTCCAGTTTTTGATGCAACTGTCGGTCGGTTGATGGATTTTCGATTATCGCAAGAGCATGGCGCAACTTTCATGTATGTATTGCCAACAAGTGAAACGGAAGCTTTGGTGGAATATACTTTATTCACTGAAAAAATTCTGAAAAAAGAACAATACAAAAAAACACTAGAAGGTTACATTAAAGACTATTTAAGTATTGATAATTATGAAATTTTGCATACTGAATTTGGTATTATTCCAATGTCATTAGCTAAATTTTCGAGGAGCGTTTCAAACGGAAAACATATTATCAACCTAGGAACGGCAGGTGGATTTACAAAAGCGAGTAGTGGTTATACGTTTCAATTTGTGCAAAAACACACTGAAAATATCATTGAATTACTTAAAAAAGGAAAACATCCAAATCCAAAAGTAACATTTAGAGAAAAAATGTATCAATGGTACGATAGAACTTTGCTAGAAGTCATTCTATCTGAAAAATTAGAAGGAAAAGAAATCTTCACTACGATATTTAAAAATCGAAAAATTGAAACTATTTTGGCATTTTTAGGGAATGAAAGTTCCATTCTAGAAGATATCAAAGTGATGAGTTGCCTGCCAATTATGCCATTTTTAGTTTCAGGATTGAAGCAGCTGAAGTAATTTTGTGGGTATTATTCAACAACTTGTTCCGTATGAAAGAGTGTCTGATCTATTTTTACAAACAATGTAGAGTCAGTTTCGAGTGCATTTAATCAAAAAGAATTTCAAAAAAAATAAAAAGCGATAACCTGTAAAGCATTGGCACAATTGGGTATTCTGTTATAGAAACGATAAATTCTTTTGCATAGGTGTAATTTTGCGTATCTTTCCCTTGTATAAAAGAAAATGCAATTGAAAAGTAAAAATCTCATCACTCTTATCGTTCTCTTATTGTTTTCAGTAAGTAGTTACGCGTCATATATTCTCATTCCAATGGATGTAGAATCTCAAAAAGATCATTTAAAAGCATACGGAATTACCTATTGGTCTTTGGAAAAAAGGATCAAAGTAAAATGGTTGCTCAATTATCGAGGTGGCTCATTTTTATTGCCAGCAATTGATGCGGTTGAAAAAGAATGTAAAATTAGAGGTGTTTCATATGAAATCCTTTCTGATTCAAAAACGGCTACAATGTTAGCAGAAATAGCAAGTCCAAGTAAAAATCAAGAAGCTGTTATTTTAGAAAAAGCACCAAAAGTTGCAGTATATTCTCCAAAAGGAAATGTTCCTTGGGATGATGCGGTAACGATGGTATTGACATATGCGGAGATTCCGTATGATGTAGTTTACGATGAAGAAGTTTTGGCAGATGGTTTGGTTCAGTATGATTGGTTGCACTTGCACCATGAAGATTTTACAGGTCAATATGGTAAGTTTTATGGGATTTACAGATCAGCGCCTTGGTACATTCGTGAAAAGAAAGAAGCTGAAGCATTGGCTAAAAAACTAGGATACGATAAAGTATCAGAGGAAAAACGTGATGTTGCTCTAAAAATAAGAGATTATGTTATTGGTGGTGGATTTATGTTTGCCATGTGTAGCGCAACAGATAGTTTTGATATTGCATTAGCGGCTGAAGGTGTAGATATTTGTGAACCAATGTTTGATGGAGATGTGTCTGATAGAAACTACCAAAACAAAATAGATTATAATAAAACATTTGCATTTACAGACTTTGAACTTGAAAGAAGTTCTACAAAATATGAATTTTCATCTATTGATATGACTGCTAAAAGGCGAATTGCAAAAGATGCAGATTATTTCACGTTGATGGATTTTTCAGCCAAATGGGATCCAATTCCAACCATGTTATGTCAAAATCATACAGCTTTGGTGAAAGGCTTTATGGGGCAAACGACAAGTTTTGATCGCTCTCAAATAAAACCATCAGTACTAATATTGGGAGAAAATAGAACTAATGGAGAAGGGCGTTACATTCATGGAATCAAAGGAAAAGGTTTTTTTACATTCTATGGTGGGCATGATCCTGAGGATTATCAGCATAGAGTAGGAGATCCTAAAACGGAATTAGAACTACATCCAAATTCTCCAGGTTATCGATTAATCTTAAATAATATTCTTTTTCCAGCTGCAAAGAAGAAAAAGCAGAAAACGTGAAAAAACACCTTTTTTTTGTTATTGTAAATATAGTTTTTATTCAGATCGGACTTGCTCAAAAAGGAGGCTTGGTAGTGGATAGCGCTTATGGAGAAGAATTATATATACGAACAGATTCGACAATGATCATGTCATATAGTAAGGTGTATTCAAATCATGAATTAAAAAAAGATAGTATAAAGATCGTAGATGATATTAAGGTCTACTTGTCAGATGTTGCTATGTATAAAGAGAGTAAAAAATATACATATTAGATTGTAGGCATTAATGAAATATCATACAATAGAAATGTAGCTCCTGAAAATTTTGTTTCTGAGTCATATATTATTAAAAAGGTTGCCTTGGGAAAAGAGTGGAGGAAAGTAGTATTTTCTAGTTTAGATAAGATAAAAAATCAAGATGTTACTTCAGTTGATACTTTGGACTGTATTAAATTTGATGAAAATGGTTATAGAATAGTTTTTGAAAAGTTACTTCCTATAGCTAATACTTTTGTTTTAATTCGTGAAAATACTAGTGAACAAAAAGTGTGACTAGATGAATATACATCGCTTGATTATTCTTTTTTTACAAAGCACGAACCGCAGAAAGTAAAAAGTATTCAATACGCAATTGCAAAAGAACTTGTGATTTTTCACTACATAGATGCAGATTTCTTTAGTCTGTATTATCAATGGAAAAAGTAATATATATATATATATATATATATATTAGTATTCTGATATATCCATAAATCATCTAATTCACGCTAACTATGGTTTTCATTTTCATACTTAATAAGTAGCTTTAAATCACTTATTAATTTAAAACCATGTATTATGTTAGAAAAATTTGAACAGTTTAAAGTTGAAAAGCCAAACTCTATTACTGGAGGTTATACAGCTACAGATGATTTATGGAAATGGCGAAAGTAGTTACTTGTAAATAAGTAGTACCTATTAACTTAAAGCGAGCTGTAGCTCGCTTTTTTCATTTAAAAATTTGTAGAATTAGAGTTGCATAAATCATTCAATTTAGGGTAGCTTGTGTTTTTAATTCCAGAATTTATAGGTTGTTTTGTTTCATTATTAATTAAAATCAAATTATATGAAAAAAAGCAAATTGAGACAATTGTCACTAAACAAAAAGGTGATATCAAAGCTAGATCTTTTAAACAAGAAAGGAGGAAATATTGATAATTCATTTAAAGAGTGTATTCGTACACTTGACGTGAATGGAATTAATATTTGCTTTGAGACGAAAGAAAAAACATGTGGCGTTAGCGTTATAGGAACCTGTATTACACAAACAGAACTTCCTACCTGCAGAGATTGTGTGTAAAAAAGAAGTTTGTAAGTGTCAGCAGAAATAAAAATCCTGACTTATTTTTGATGTATTACTTACGAAGCTTTAAGTAAATTAAAAATTATATTGATTGATGTATATAAAAAAAGCCAACTCATTTGAGTTGGCTTTTATAAGCGAAATATATATTATTATTTGACGATTTACTTTACTTTATCAACGATTGCTTTGAAAGCTTCTGGGTGATTCATTGCTAAATCGGCCAAAACCTTACGGTTTAATTCGATGTCATTAGCTTTAACTTTCCCCATAAACTTAGAATAAGACATTCCATTTAAACGAGCACCCGCATTAATACGAGTAATCCATAATGCACGGAATGTTCTTTTCTTGTTTCTACGGTCTCTGTATGAGTAACTCATAGCTTTGTCAACCGCATTCTTTGCAACTGTCCAAACGTTTTTACGTCTTCCAAAGTAACCTTTGGCTTGTTTTAATACCTTTTTTCTTCGGGCTCTACGAGCAACCGCGTTTACTGATCTTGGCATACTTTTAAATGTGTTTTTGTAGTAGGCGATTCAAAATTGAATTCTTTTATTGAGCCTAACTCCAGGGTTTATAATTTGATTTAACCGAAAGAACGGATTACTTTAAACGTAATTGTTCTTTAATACTATTAACATCACTATCATGTACTAATGTACTGTGAGTTAATGCTAGCTTACGCTTCTTAGACTTCTTTGTTAAGATGTGGCTTTTGAAAGCGTGCTTTCTTTTAATTTTACCAGTTCCAGTAAGCTTAAAACGCTTCTTAGTGCTGGATTTTGTTTTCATTTTAGGCATAATTCCTAAGTTGTTTAAATACTTCGCTTATTATTTTTATTTCTTTTTTGGTGCGATGAACATAATCATACGCTTACCTTCTAATTTTGGCATTTGCTCCACTTTCCCTAGTTCTTCTAGTTCTTGCGCTAATCTTAACAATAAGATTTGACCTTGATCTTTATAGATAATAGAACGTCCTTTAAAGAAAACATATGCTTTTAATTTGGCTCCTTCTCGTAGGAACTTTTCAGCATGCTTCTTTTTGAACTCATAATCGTGATCATCAGTTTGTGGACCAAAACGAATCTCCTTAACAGTTACTTTCGTTGCCTTGGCTTTTAATGATTTTTCACGTTTTTTCTGTTCATAAAGGAATTTCTTGTAATCCATTATTTTACAAACAGGTGGATTAGCTTTAGGTGAAATTTCAACTAAATCTAATTCTTGTTCTTCTGCTATGGCAAGCGCTTTTCTTGTTGGGTAAACACCAATTTCTACATTGTCTCCTACAAGTCGTACTTCAGGAGCATTGATTTTTCTGTTAATTCTGTGTGGATCTTCCTTGATTTCTCGTCTAGGAGCTCTACTTCTTTTTCTTCGTATTGCTATGGTTCTAAAATTTTAAGTTAAACATTAAATGGTTTCAAGCTATTATTTATTTCTTCTTTGACCATGTCAGCAAAAGCTTCCATCGTTAAAGTTCCAATATCGCCAACTCCATGTCTTCGTACAGAAACTGTGCCATCTTTCTCTTCTTGCTCTCCAATGATAAGCATAAATGGGACTTTGCTCATTTCTGCCTCTCTAATCTTCTTTCCTACAGTTTCGTTTCTGTTATCTATTTGGGCGCGAATTTCGTGATTTTCTAACAAATTTAAAACTTTTTTCCCGTAATTCTCATATTTTTCACTGACAGGTAATAGAATAGCCTGTTCAGTCATGAGCCATAATGGGAAATTTCCGCCTGTATGTTCTAGTAAAATTGCAATGAATCGTTCCATACTTCCAAACGGTGCACGGTGAATCATAACTGGTCTGTGTAACTCGTTGTCGCTTCCTTTATATGTTAAGTCGAAACGTTCCGGTAAATTATAATCAACCTGAATTGTTCCTAATTGCCAGCTTCTTCCTAGCGCATCCTTTACCATAAAGTCTAACTTCGGTCCGTAGAAAGCGGCTTCACCATATTCAATAACATAATTAAGTTCTTTTTCTTTAGCGGCATTAATAATAGCGCTTTCTGCTTTTTCCCAATTCTCATCAGAACCAATATACTTTTCTGGCTTCTCAGGATCACGTAAAGAAACTTGAGCTGTAAAATCTTCAAACCCTAACGATCCAAAAACATACATAACCAAGTCAATTACATTTTTGAACTCTTGATCTAATTGATCTGGTGTACAAAAAATATGTGCATCATCTTGTGTAAATCCTCTAACGCGAGTCAATCCATGTAATTCACCACTTTGTTCGTAGCGATATACAGTTCCAAATTCTGCGAAACGTTTTGGTAAATCTTTGTAACTAAAAGGTTTTGCATTGTAAATTTCACAGTGATGTGGGCAATTCATAGGTTTTAACAAAAACTCTTCATCTGCTTTTGGAGTCGTAATTGCTTGAAAACTATCTTCACCATATTTAGCATAATGACCAGAAGTTACATATAAATCTTTCTGTCCAATATGTGGAGAAATCACCATTTCGTAACCAGCTTTTTGCTGAGCTTTCTTTAAAAAGCTTTCTAGCTGACCTCGCAATGCTGCACCTTTAGGGAGCCATAATGGTAAACCTTGTCCAACTTTTTGTGAAAAAGTGAATAATTCTAACTCTTTCCCAAGTTTTCTATGATCACGTTTTTTAGCTTCTTCTAAAAGTGCTAAATATTCTTTCAATTCTTTCTGTTTAGGGAAAGAAGTCCCGTAAATACGTGTAAGTTGCTTGTTGTTTTCATCTCCTTTATAATAAGCACCTGCAACACTCATGATTTTAACAGCTTTTATAATTCCAGTATTTGGAATATGTCCACCGCGACACAAATCTGTAAATGTATCATGATCACAAAAAGTAATAGTTCCGTCTTCTAAACCTTCAACAAGTTCAACTTTATAATCATTTCTATCTTTATAATAAGTCAATGCTTCTTCTTTAGTTGCAGAGCGCATTTTAAAATCATGCTTTCCTCTTGCAATTTCAAGCATCTTATCTTCAATAGCTTTAAAATCTTTATCGGTAATGGTGTCATCTCCCATATCCACATCATAATAGAACCCGTTGTCAACAGCTGGACCAACCCATAGCTTAGCATTTGGGTACAATTCCAAAATAGCTTGCGCTAAAATATGTGCAGAAGAATGCCAAAAAGCTTTCTTTCCTTCATCGTTTTTCCAGGTGTATAATGTAAGGTCTCCATCTTCTGTAAGTGGAGTGGTGGTTTCTAAGGTTGTACCATTAAACTTTGCCGAAATAACATTTCGAGCAAAACCTTCACTAATATTCTTGGCAACATCCATTGGAGTGGCACCCGAATCAAATTCTCTAACTGAGCCGTCTGGCAATGTAATTTTTATCATACAAAAATAAATATTAAGCCAACAAAGATAATACGAACCAAAATCCTGTACAATATATATAGGTATAATATCAAAAAAATATTACACAGCTTAAAAGAGGTTAATATATATAGTATAGTCAAACAAAACATGTTCATGTTTATACAGTTTAACAAAGTTTGATAACAGGGGCTCTTGAAGAGGAGTATGATCGAAATAGGTGAAACAAAATATAAAACATTATTTGCTGTTTTTTCAACTCTTTTTTTTCACTTTCACCTCTAGTATATTCACGTTCGCAAACATTTATGCTAGTGAAATAGTATGTAATACTTTGATTTGTGGAAAATTAAACAAATACAAATTAAAATGATGAAAAAAACAATCAAAGAAACAGCGTACTTATTAATGGCATTTATATTTTCATTACAAAGTTGTAGTAATGATGACGGTGAAGCTTTAGTGGATTCGGAAACAAATGCAAGTGTGGTTCAATTATCAAATGATTCTACTTTAGGAAGTATTTTAACAGATGCTAGTGGTAAAACTCTTTATTTCTTTTCTAAAGATACTAAAGACACTTCAAAATGTTTAGATGGTTGTATTGATGTTTGGCCAATTTTTTATTCTCCAAATGTCGTGGTAGGTACGGGATTAAGTACTTCAGATTTTGAAACAATTACACGTTCCGATGGTGAATTACAGACGACTTACAAGGGTTGGCCTTTATATTATTTCGCTAGTGATAATGCGGCGGGAGATACGAATGGAGAAGATATAAATAATGTATGGTATGTTGCTAAGCCAGATTATTCGTTAATGTATGCAAAATCTCAATTGGTAGGACATGATGGTAATAATTACACAAGTAATTATACCTTAGGTGATGGTGAAACAAGTTACATTGTAAATGTTAACGGTAAAACATTGTATACGTTTGCTAATGATACCAATAACAATAATAACTTCACAAACTCAGACTTTTCAAATAATAGTGTATGGCCAATTGTAGAAATAACATTGGATCAAATACCAAGTATATTAGAAAATAGTGATTTTGGTACAATCGATGTTCATGGAAGAAATCAATTAACTTACAAAGGATGGCCATTGTATTATTTTGGGCAAGATGTTGCACGTGGAGATAATAAAGGGATTAGTTTTCCGGCGCCAGGAGTTTGGCCAATTGCAAATGTAAATATTGCAATAGCTCCAAATTAGATTCATGGAAACTATGGCTTCTTTTCGTAAAGCATAGTTGAATCATATTTATATAGTTTACTGAATTTGGGTTTTCCGTTTTTTTCTTTTGATAATTAAAAGAAAAAAACGGTCACGCTTTCGTCAGTCGCTC
>NZ_CANMEZ010000005.1 GCF_947496985.1 uncultured Kordia sp. | reverse complement strand
GGAGTTTGAGTGCCATAGATTTCTGTTTGTGTCTGAGTTAAATCAAACATATCAAATCCATCCAAATTCGCCGCATCATCACATTCTTCTAAATCAGTGATCACTAGTGGCAATACTGGAATTGGTGTCACTGTTAATTCTAATGGAGTTACAGTGAAACATCCTGTTACGGTATTGGTAGCCAGCACATAGATCGTTTGACTATCCATCATGATATTAGTATATGGACTTGCCAGTGGAAATAGATTCTGCTCAGCATCTGATAACGTTTCATGGAAACTATAATCTACATCTGGTTCATTGTTGATGATATCATTCACTAAATCTGTTAAATTAAACTGTTGGAAACCATCATTGTCCTCATCACAGATATCAGCTGTTAGCATTCCATTAGGATCCAATGTTGGACTTGGCAGTGGATTGACTCTGATATCAAAGGTGATGGTATTTTGACAACCTGTAGTATCATTGGTTGCTAGTACAAAAATCGTTTGTACTCCAATTTCTGTATTGCTATACATACTTGGATCGGCAATTGGCGTATCACTGGCTAAATCAGCCGCATTAGCGTAATAGCTTAAGCTAATCCCTGGTGCACTGTTGAGTAAATCCTCTGAAAGCGACGTCAAATCAAATACTTCAACTCCATCATTTAAACTCACCGCATCACAGGTATCTAGTCCTGGTAATTGAACAAGTGTTGGCAATTCATTTACAATCAGTGTTAGATTGGTTACTGTAAAACATCCTGTGGTTAGATCTTCCACACGCACCCAAATCACTTGTGGACTTGGTGGAATGTTGCTATAGGCATTTGGATTGTTGATCTCACCTGTGGCAGTTCCTGCAGTAGCATTGACTTGTGTGTTGTAATAACGAACGGTATGTGTTAAGGGATCTTCTCCGTTTAAAATAGCTGTTTCACTCTCTGTTAGATCAAACTGAGTAATCCCATCAGTATCGCCATCACACTCCGCAAGCAAAGCTGCATCAATGGCAGAAAGCTCTGGTGAATCATGTACAATTAAATCAAGTGGGACCACATTGAAACATCCCGTAAGGACATTTTCTACACGTACATAAATTGTTTGATTGTAGGCATTGATATTGGTGTAAGTATCATCCAACACATTGACATTATTATCAGCATCTTCTGGTGTTTCATGATAGGTAACTGTTACCTGTCCTGGAATGAGTCCACCTGTGATTTCGCTCTCAGTACTTCTGATATCAAAAATACCAAAACCGTCATTGTCAGTATCACAGTATTCTAAAGGTGTCGCTGGGAAAACAGCTGGTGTATCATTAATGTTTACCGTTAACTGTGTAACAATATGACAACCAGTATTGATATCCTCCACACGAACAAATACCGAATATGTAGTTGGTGTTGCAGTGTTTTCATATGGCATTGGAAGTGCATTCATATCACCATCCGCATCCACTTGCGTTAAGTGATATGAAACATTTAAATCTGGGTTCGATGCCGTTATTTCATCATTTTTAATTGTTAAGTCTGTTGGTGCTATTCCATCCGCAGTTTCATCATCACATGCTTCAAGTGTAGTTGGCGCAACAAATACTGGCAATGGTGGTACTTGTAATTCAAAACTTCCTACTTGAATACATCCAAGAAGATTTACAGCACGTACCCAAATTAATTGCCCATCTGTTCCTATTGTGTTGGTAATTGGAGCAACATCAGCATCAGCGTCTGCTTCATTTAAGTGATAACTAATTGTAAGACCTACTTGTCCATTTTCAATTACCGTTGTATGTGTTGTCAAATCAAACATCTCCATCATATCACCCGTGTTATTAAAATCACAAGCAATCATTGGTGGAATGTTGTCTAAATTTGGTAATGGATCTACAATTAAGATCAATTCTACTACACTATGACACCCTGTAATATTATCTGTAACTCTTGCATGAATAATCTGCAAAGAAGGTGTCGTCGTTGTGTATAAGCCCATGATTTCTGTTCCTGCTAATCCAGCTTGTGCTAAAGCATCTGATGTATAGTAGCTAACAGTAGCTGTTCCTACTAAAGCACCTAAAATTTCAGCATCTTTAGTAGATAAATCAAAGGTTCCTAGATTATTTGTATCATTCCCATCCGTATCATCACAAACACTATAGTTTGTTGGTACTGTTGCTACGATACCTGGGTTTACTTGTAAATCTAAAGACGATGTATTTACACAACCTGTAATCGTGTTTTCGATACGAATATGTACCGTTTGATTGTCCATTGTTTCATTTACATATGCAGCTGGAAGCGGTGTCCCTCCTCCTGCTAACGCTTCTGCTGGTGTTAGGTAATAACTAATTACCATTGGATCCGTAGAAGTTTGTCCTGCAAGTATTTCTGCATCAGCATTTGTTAATGTAAACCCTACAAAGCCATCTGTATCATCATCACATTCTTGTAATGTAGTTGGCACTACTGGTGCTGGCAATGGATTTACTTGTACTTCAAAACTCGTTGTTGTGTAACATATATTTGTAGTATCAGAGCTATCTACTCTTACAAATATTACTTCTGTTGGATTTGTATTTACGTATGTTGTTGATAATGGATTTGCATCTGCGTCTGCGTCTGCTTGATTTCCATGAAAAGTAACCTCTACATCTCCTAAAGCTTGTCCTCCTATTATCTCTGTGATTTTAGTTGTAAAATCAAATGTATCAATTCCGTCATTTGAAACATCATCACACACAACCATATTTACAGGCTGAACTGCTGTTGGTTGATAGTCTACACATATTTCAAAATTTGTTGTATCAAAACAAGATGGATCAACATTATTTTCAATCCTCACAAAAATCTGTTCACAATCATTTGTATTTGTGTATGGGCTTACCAATGGATTTGTTCCTGTATCTGCATCTATTTGTGATCCATAATATGTAACAGAAAACGTTGTTCCATTTTGTGTTCCTAAAACTTGAATATCATAATCTGTTAATGTAAAACCTTCAACTCCATCATTACTATCATCATCGCACACAACAACATTTGCTACTACATTTGCTATTGGCAATGCATTTACTGTAACATTATACTGAGTTATAGCCACACAAGTAGTTGCTATATTTTCTACTCTTACTACAATTAAATCTGTTGGATTCACATTAGGATACATATCTGGAAGTGGGTTCGCATTTGCTGTAGCATCTGCTACCGAACTGTGATATGTGATTGTAAAATCTAATGGATCTTGCGCGCCAAGTATAGAAGGTATTTGTGATGGTAAATTAAAAATTTCAGTCCCATCATTTGTAGGATCATCACAAACAATTATATCAGCTGGTGCTGTAAGTGTTGGTTCTGAATTTAGCACTAAATTAAATGATGTTAATGCATAACAAGATGGATCTGCATTATCTTCTATTCTAACAAATATATCATCCGTTGGTGCTGTTACATTTGTATATAAACAAGGTAATGGGTTTTGATCTGTATCTGCATCATTTTGCGTATCGTGGTATGTTACTGTATAATTTGCCGGATCTAAAGCTCCTAAAACTGCTGCAGTTTGTGAACATAAATCAAATTCTTCTTCACTATCATTTCCAATATCACACAATACTATATCTGGTACTGTATTCGCCGTTGTATTTCCAATATTCAGTGTAAATGAATCTGTAGAGAAACAATCAATTGTTGTTGTTCCTGTATATGTTATTCTTACAAAGATTTCTTCACCATCATTTCCGGTGTATGCTTGTGCTTCTGCATCTGTTAATGGATTTGCTCCTGTATCTGCATCTGCTTGTGACAAATGATAGGTGACTTCCATATCGGTAGTATCTGCAATAGGCGCTAATACTTGCGCAGTATTCACTGTTAAGTCAAATACTTCCGTAGCATTATTAGAACATTCAGATAAGTTTGAAGCAGGTCCGTTGTTAATTTCAGGAGCTACATCAATACAGATTGTTTCTGTATACACACAACCTAAATCATCATTTACTTCATATGTATAACAGTGTTGACCAGCTGTTGCAGGCTGTACTGTAATTACGTTTCCTACTGTATTTGTAATAGATGGATCTGTTAACCACTCTTCTGTTAAGATAGAAGAAGGTGGAGGAAGTAAACTTGAATCAAAATCTAAGTTCCAAGAAAAAAGTGTTCCATCATCTGCTCCCCATGTATCAATGATTTCAAATGTCCAAGTTCCATTTAACTCAGAACCTAAAAGATTATCAAACGAACTAGAAGCTAACGGCGCATAAGTTCCTGCTGGAACAGTAGTAACACCTCCTAAATTTGCTGCTTGATCCAGCGTTTGTGTTGCTGTAGGAGAAAAACAATATTCCCATCCTGTACCTGGGTTTCCATTATCTGCTTGATCAGGAATCCCTAAATTATCTCCTGGATCCGTTCCATCACCATATGAAATAAATAATACTTGCGATCCGTTTGGTGCTGTCAAAATCATATCCAAATCTCCCATAAAAGAATGCTCCATTACGATACAGATTTGATTGATTTGAGATACATCTGTAATTACTTGTCCTGACCCATAACAATCAACTTCAATAGTAGAGTTATAAGATGTCGCCGTACCTGTTGACACTGTATCTTGCAACCAAGTTTGATCAAATATTTCTGGGGCACAATCTTCAAAAGGAGGAATCACTGCAACTCCTGTAATGTCTGTAGATTCACCAAAACATATTTCGGGATTTGCCGCCTGAGTTCCTGTAAAATCTACTGGTGTAGAAACATATACCAATTGATCTATATTATTAACACTCATACAATCATTATCAGGATCTCCATCTGAGTTCGCTGGATTATTATCACGTATAACTAAATTAACTCTATAAATTCCTGATTGCGCATAAGTATGTGTTACACTTGCTCCATTTAAAACGTTTGTATCACCCATATTCCATTCGTAGGTAGCTCCAGTTCCATCAGAAGCAAAAGTTCCACTTCCATTTAGTGTTAATGGATCTCCTAAACAAACTCTTAAAATTCCATCAGTTGAAACAGCAGGAACAGCACTATCTAAATTTGCTGTAATTGTTTGACAAGGTACAAAACAACTTAAAGCTGCTTGCCACCCAATATTTACACCTGCTCCATCAGATACAAATCGAATTGTTAAACATCCTGAAGTATTTGAACCAGAAGCCTCCACTAATCCTGGAGAAGCGGTTCCTGTATAAGTCCCTATTAATGGAGATGAAGTGTCTGGGCCATCAAAGATATCCATAAAGTCACTATTATTTTGCAAACCAAACGACGCAAAATCCATACGTACGGATTGTCCTGGTTCAGAAGTACATAGTGTCAACACGAAGTTTTCATCATTAGAGTATTGTCCGGCTCCACTACCTCCTGTATCTAGAAAAACAGGACTCGCTGAACAGTCAACATCTAAGTTTCCATTCTGCATTAATATATTCTGACTTAACAGTATACATGGTAATAATATCAGTAGAAAGGTTAGTATTTTTTTCATTTCCTGTGTTTTTAGCGAGTTTTTTGAGGAGTTATTACAAGAATGTATTGTTGGTTGATCCTGTATCTAGTTAGTTCATTTGAGAAAAAGTTAATATCATATCGCAACGGATTGAAATTATTAACATTAAACATGTTATTCCTCATTATATTTTTGTTGTAAGTTTTAAAAAGCGGAACTGTAGAAAGATTTACGAAGTCCTCTCCTTCTTTATAGTTTAATCTGTAGAATGAAATCCTGTTAAGCAGCAAATCTTTGAATCGCTCATAACGGATAGGATCGGAAAAAACGATAGTATTTGCTTGTTTTTGATAAACTTCTTTTATAAAGTTATCTACTTGATTAGGTTTTACTTTAGGTGCCTCTTTAGTGTTTTGTGCAAAAGTACTAGTTATACAAAAACACAAGGCAATAATTAAAAAGCTGCATGTACGCATAGAAACAATCTTTAAATTCAAATATTATAAGCCCTCATAACATATTAACGTTTAAGAACTTGTGTTCTGGTTGGTATTTAATTATGGTATTTATAGACAATGCCCTTCGTCCAATAAAAAACTCATAATTAAAGCTTCAATTCTTCTCTTTCTTTATATAACAACAACACCTATGAAAATCCGACATTGTGTTAAAAAAATTATTTTGAAACGCGGAAAATTAAGAAAATTTTATGATATACATAATTCTTTAACACATTTATTTACGGCGTGTTCGATCAAATCATATTCAATAATTAATTATCTTTGCAGTCTTGTTAAATTTTGAAAAAAATTGTGTAAGAATACTAAGTTATTTAGAAGTTTAAAATCTTCTACAAAATTCGGTAATTTACATCCTAATTTTTCACACATTAAAGAAATATTGAATAGATGAAAATAGATAAGGCACTTGAAGAGGAAATACAAGCTATAGGAGATGACCATATAATGACTTCATATGATACTCCATTGCGTACTGATGCTTTTGAGTTAAGCGATGCTGAAAAAATAGCTAGTATCAAAAAAGACGTTGCCAATATTATGCAAACATTAGGTTTGGATATGACTGACGATAGCCTGAAAGGAACTCCTAATAGAGTAGCAAAAATGTTTGTCAAAGAAATTTTTGGCGGATTACATCCTGACAGAAAGCCAAAAGCTTCTACTTTTGACAATAAGTATAAGTATGAAGAAATGCTCGTAGAAAAAAACATTACGGTGTATTCTACTTGCGAACATCATTTACTTCCTATTGTTGGAAGAGCGCACATTGCTTATATCTCTAATGGAACAGTTGTTGGACTTTCTAAAATGAATAGAATTGTTGATTATTATGCAAAAAGACCACAAGTTCAAGAGCGTTTAACGATTCAAGTCGTAAAAGAACTACAAGAAGTATTAGGAACTGATGATGTTGCCTGTGTAATTGACGCAAAACATCTCTGTGTTAATTCGCGAGGAATCAGAGACATAGAGAGTAGCACTGTAACTGCTGAGTTTGGCGGAAAATTTAAAAACGAAAAAACTCGTCTAGAATTCCTAGATTATATTAAATTAGATACAAAATTTTAAACAATCACATTTTTTATTAATACCATGAAATTATATCAAGAACAAGAACTAAAAATATACAATTCCCTCACAAACCAAAAAGAAGTTTTTACACCTATTAATGAAGGTCATGTTGGAATGTATGTCTGCGGTCCTACAGTATACAGTAATGTACACTTAGGAAACGTACGAACGTTCATGTCGTTTGATATGATTTTTAGATATTTAAACCATCTAGGCTATAAAGTACGTTATGTGCGAAACATTACGGATGTTGGTCATTTAGAGAATGATGCGGAAGAAGGTGAAGATAAAATTGCCAAAAAAGCACGTTTGGAAGAATTAGAACCAATGGAAATTGTACAACGTTATACAATTGATTTCCATGAAATTCTACAAAAATTCAATTTCAAACCACCTAGTATTGAACCAACAGCTACTGGGCATATTATTGAACAAATAGAAATTGTAAAATCCATTCTTGAAAAAGGATTTGCTTACGAAGTCAATGGCTCTGTATATTTTGATGTTCATAAATTCAATGAAACGAATGATTATGGAACATTAAGCAAGCGTAATTTAGAAGATTTAGTACATAATACACGTGCGCTAGACGGACAGAGTGATAAAAAGAATCCACAAGATTTTGCACTTTGGAAAAAAGCTGACAAAAAACACCTCATGCATTGGCCATCTCCTTGGAGTGAAGGTTTTCCTGGTTGGCATTTGGAATGTACAGCAATGAGTACAAAATATTTAGGTGAAAAATTTGACATTCACGGTGGCGGAATGGACTTGAAATTTCCACATCACGAATGTGAAATTGCCCAAAATGAAGCTTGCAAAGGAACTTCCCCTGTAAATTATTGGATGCATGCTAATATGCTGACAATGAACAGCAAAAAAATGGCGAAATCAACAGGAAATAATATTCTTCCTGGCGAAATTTTCTCTGGAGATAATAAAAATTTATCTAAAGGGTTTGCTCCTAGCGTTGCTCGTTTCTTTATGATGCAAGCACATTACAGAAGCATTCTTGATTTTAGTAATGATGCATTATTAGCTTCTGAAAAAGGTTTCAATAAGCTAATGGAAGCAATCAAAACACTTGACAACTTAAAGCCCGTTGGCGATAAAACAAGCTTTAACTTTTCTGTATGGAAACGTAATTGCTACAACGCTCTGAATGATGACTTTAATACTCCAATTTTAATTGCTGACTTGTTTGAAGCTGTAAAATACATCAATCAACTAAAAGATGGAAAAGCAACTATTTTACCTGAAACTTTAGTTGCCTTAAAAGAAAGTATGCATGCATTTGTATTTGAAATTTTAGGGTTAGAGCGACAAACTGGCACTACTGATGATGGAAATGCACTTTCAGGCGTAGTTGAGCTATTGATTAAACTTAGAAATGAAGCAAGAGCCAATAAAGATTTTGCAACATCAGATAAAATTCGTGATGAATTATTAGCTTTAGGAATTCAATTAAAAGACGGAAAAGAAGGCACTTCTTTTGCTGTCAGTTAATGCATAGCATATATAACTAACAAAACAACATACATCATATGAGTGGCTTAGGAATTATTTTCCTCATTGTTGGTGGTATTATTATTTTATACAATATCATCATACAATTTGCGAACCTGTCAAAAATTATTCAATATTCTTTTGCAACCAACTCACTCGGAAGCTACTGGGAATATTATTTTAAAAATAATTTTAGCGCAAGAGCTCTTATATCATCGTTGATTGGTTTAGTTATTGCTATTGCAATTTTCTTTGTCATAGCACCATTCATTCTGTATAGAAAATATGTTTTAAAAAATGATATTGATAGTCAGTTAAAATCTGGATTATTATTTAATTATGAAGAATCATATCCACATACAAATAAAGATGGAATTTTCTATACAAACATTGATTTCTTACATGTAAAAGATATACAAGTTAACACTACTGGAATACTCAAACTTGATTTGATTACGGTTGTTTCAAAGGTTTCTGAATATTGCGAAGCAAACAACAAGAAAGTTGATTTCGCTTTTATGGAAAAAGTAAAATTGAGCAATAAAGCTACCGCAACAGTTCCAGTAATGATGACTTTAAATGATAGAAAGTATCCTTTGTATTTAATTTACACAGAAGAACACAAAGAAAAGTTTCAAGAAATGAAGAAATTATTATTTCAAAGTGATTACAGAGATTGCATCTACTTTTCTATTCATAAAATAGTGTAACTTTACATAATTAATCAAACAAAAACGACTATTAAAAAAGTACTTATATATCCGTTTATTTTATTGATTCGCTTTTACCAAAGTGCAATTTCTCCATTTACTCCCGCAACCTGTAGATATTCACCAACGTGTTCGCACTATACTGCAGAAGCATTGCAAAAACATGGTTTATTTCGTGGTGGGAAATTAGCGATTAAACGTATTTTTAGCTGCCATCCTTGGGGCGGAAGTGGTCATGACCCTGTCCCAGATGAATTACCTAAAAACAAATAAGATTTCAATTTAAAATCTTTTGAATTTATTAAACTTTTAAAGCTAACAACAATACAATATTGGCTCAACTTCCAACTTTAAGCACATCTTACATATTTCTCACAATTGAGTTTCATAAAATAACATTCCTTTACCATTTGCTTTCTTTGATTTTCGTTTCGTTTGCCTATATTTACATTTTATAAACAACTCCATATGCACTTACTTAGTATCAACTGGAATCCTAGCGAAGTTTTACTGAATTTAGGCCCAATTCAAATCAGATATTACAGCTTAATGTTCATTATTGCATTCAGCTTAGGATATTATATCATGAAACGAATTTATACAGTTGAAAAGATTCCACTGGAATATTTAGACTCTTTATTTATGTACACGGTAATTGCCACCTTACTTGGCGCTCGATTAGGGGAAGTATTCTTCTACAATTGGGGTTACTACCAAGAACATTTAATAGAAATCTTACTCCCAATAAAAGAAGATCCTAATGCAAGTTTGTTTGGGTTTATTAATGGATATAAATTCACTGGATTTGCAGGATTAGCAAGTCATGGAGCAGCCATCGGGATAATAACAGCATTGTATTTATACAGACGCAAATACGAATACAAAACCTTACTTTGGATTTTAGACAAAGTTGTAATTCCTGTGTCTATTGGTGGAGTTTTTGTTCGACTTGGAAATTTTTTCAATTCAGAAATTGTTGGAAAATTTACTGATTCCAATTTTGGAGTCGTTTTTCAAGGAAGAGGCGACACACTTCCACGTCATCCAGCGCAATTATACGAAGCATTTTGCTATATATTTGTATTTGCCATTTTATGGTATGTATATTGGAAAACTGACAAGAAAGAAAAACATGGATACATTTTCGGACTATTTCTAGTGCTTTTATGGACTGTTCGTTTCTTTGTTGAATTTGTAAAAGAAAGTCAAGGTGGATTTGAAGATAAACTAGGAGATGTACTTTCCACGGGACAATGGTTAAGTATTCCTTTTGTCATAGTTGGATTTTACTTTATGTTTAGAAAAACTAAAAATACAGCTTCAGAAGCATGAAAAAAATTTTAATATTACTTTGCTTTACAATTACATTTGTTTCATGTAAAAATGATCAAAATAAAAAAGTAAAAACTGCCGAAATTAAGTTTACAAAAGAAGGTGAATTAACGCTTTTTAAAGCTAGCGGCGACGAAGTAATTACTATTGATATAGAGTTTGCAGAAACTGATTACGAACGCGAAACTGGCTTGATGCATCGCACCTCAATGGAAGATAACCAAGGAATGCTATTTATCTTTTCCACAGAGTTTCCACGTAGTTTTTATATGAAAAATACATACATTCCTTTAGATATAATCTACTTAGACGAACAGAAAAAAATTGTTAGCTTTCAAGAAAATGCTGTTCCACTTAATGAAGCAGGTTTACCTTCGGAAATTCCTGCTATGTACGTATTGGAAGTTAATGCTGGATTAGCCGAAAAATGGCTATTAGAGATTGGTGATACTATTTCTTTTTCTAAAACTAAATAAGACGTCTAGAACTATTCCATACACACCAAATTCTCAACAAAGTAAAAGCACACAAAGTCAGGCTAATTATTGAATTATACGGTTTTACCATACTAGAATCTTATTTCTGGTTTATATCTTTAAAGTATAAATTTAGAAATTATATCATCATGAAAACTAAAAAATTCAAAAGCTTACTATTAAACAAAACATCAGTTTCAAAATTAACTTCTCAACAACTTATTGGTGGCGCTCCTACAACTCACAAAACAAATATTACTTGTGGTGGTATTTGTGAGAATAGCGTTATTATTTGTAATGTAAAATAACACTCAATCAATCAGCTATATACAAAGTAACGTTTCGAAGTATTTTAAACATTGATTATCAAGCAAACTTTATGGTTTTCCCGTAACAAAATTTTATTTCTGATTTATAATTTAGAAGTTCACATAAAACTTTGAAAACATGAAAACTAAAAGAGCAAACAGTTTATTATTAAACAAGAAATCAATCGCAACTTTTGAAATCACTGGAGGAAGAGCTGCGCAACCAACTACTAATGTTACTAATGTTACTTGTGGTGGTATTTGCAAAAAATCAGTAATTATTTGCGACAAGTAATTCAACAGAAGTCATGTATCGTTTCACACAAGAACGATATATCATACTTGAAAAATAAAAAGAGGCTGTTTAAAGAATAACGAAAAGCATCATTCTGGACTTGATCTAAAATCCAATCATATTGTTTTACAATGATGATGAGAAACCAAATCAAGTTCGATTTGACGAAAATTCAACTTTTTAGACAACCTCTTTTTCAATCACCTATCTTACAACAATATAGCCTAAAAACTTTGACCGTTAATTCGATAATCAAGGTTTACTTTATTATTTTTCTTGATACTGCTTTTATAGTTTCGTACTGATTAATTATTTAAACCATTATTATGAAAAAGCAACAATTAAGATCACTTAACTTAAAGAAACAATCAATTTCTACGCTTCTTACAGGAGGAAAAACAGCCATCCCAACAACATTAAAAACCAATGCAACTTGCGGAGGCGGTATATGCGATGCGTCTGTTCTTATAGCATGTACTTCTATAGCTAATTGCTCTTTAGTTTGTGGTGCCCCAGAACTAACTAGAGGTAGTTGTTAGTTAGTATATAGTATAGTAAAAGAGTAAAAAAGAGCATCACTAAATTTAGTGATGCTCTTTTTTTTAAGAACCCAAATATCAATCAATTCAAAATTCCTTTTAATCAGAGATACTAATACGATAATCAATGCTACTATTTTTAATTATTCTAGCTTCAATATTATAGCTTCATGACCAAATAAAATTCTATATTATAAAAAAACAACATTTAAAACTTTAAAGCTTAATAAAATTTCGATCCATTCATTTATTAAAGGAGAAAAAAAGACTCCTCTTTCTACAGATTGCTAGATTATAAAGAAACTAGCTTTTGAAAAAGCAAAAACGCCACTCAAATGAGTGGCGTTTTTTATTCATATAAGTATATAAGAGTGCTTATTCAGCTTCTTCTAACCCTTTGTTGATATCACCATCTTTGATTGTATCAAACATTACTGGCGTTGCAATAAACATAGACGAATATGTACCCACAATTACACCTACAATTAATGCAAACATAAATCCACGGATAGATTCTCCACCGAAGATAAAGATTGCTAATAACACTACTAAAGTAGTTAACGATGTATTTAACGTTCTACTTAATGTACTATTCAATGCCGCATTTACTACTTTACTAAACTTCCAGTTTGCATTCTCATCCATGAATTCACGAATTCTATCAAACACTACCACGGTATCATTCAGCGAGTATCCAATTACGGTTAGTATTGCCGCAATAAATGCTTGGTTGATTTCCATGTTGAATGGAAGGAATTTCCAAGCTAAAGAGAAGATTCCTAATACAATTAACACATCATGGAATACAGCCGTAACCGCTCCAAGTGAGAATTGCCATCTTCTGAATCGCAATAAGATATATAAGAATACTACTACTAATGAACCTAATACAGCCCAGAATGAGTTTTTCTTGATATCATCCGCAATAGTCGGTCCTACTTTAATAGATTTCATAATTCCCGCATCTTTATCTTCAGCACCATCTACAAATCGTGCAAGTGTCATATCTGCAGGTAAGAATGATTTTACTCCATTAAACAACATGTCTTTGATTTCATCATCAACTTTAGTTCCTGTTTCGTTTACTTTGTATTTAGTTGTAATTTTTAACTGATTATCATTTCCAAAAGTTTTTACTTCTGGCGAGTTTTCAGCTCCAAAAACAACCGTCAATTTATCTTTTACATCTTGTGGGCTTACATCATTTTTAAATCGTACTTGATACGAACGTCCTCCAACAAAATCAACACCTTCATTTAAACCATTTCCAAAGAAATAAGATCCTAATCCTACCAATATCACTGCTCCAGAGATAACATATGCAATTTTACGTTTCTTTAAGAACTCAACATTCATATTTCTGAATAAGTTCTTCGTAGCTCCTGTAGAGAATGCTAATGTGTTTCCTTTTCCAACATACCAGTCAATTAATAAACGAGTGATAAAGATTGCTGTAAATAATGACGTTGCAATACCTATTAATAAAGTAGTTGCAAAACCTTTAATTGGCCCTGTTCCGAATAAGAATAAGATTAAAGCCGTTAAACCA
Organism: uncultured Kordia sp.; assembly: GCF_947496985.1. Classification (GTDB taxonomy): domain Bacteria; phylum Bacteroidota; class Bacteroidia; order Flavobacteriales; family Flavobacteriaceae; genus Kordia. The sequence goes on along the minus strand of NZ_CANMEZ010000005.1, from coordinate 388,718 downwards.
GTTGTAATATTGGCATCAAAGATAGAAGACATTGCTCCTTTCCAGCTAAATGCATGACTGATTGCTTCTTGTAATGTTTTCCCTTTTGCTAATTCTTCTCTAACACGCTCATATAAAAGTACGTTGGCATCCACCGACATACCTATAGTAAGTACAATACCAGCAATTCCAGGCAGCGTTAATACAGCGCCTAAGTTTGCTAATACTCCAAAAATCAATACAATGTTGAATACTAAGGCAATATCTGCAAAAATACCTGCTCTACCATAGTAGAATACCATCCAAACTAATACTAATGCTAATGCAATAAGGAATGACATTAAACCACTATCAATTGCTTCCTGCCCTAATGATGGACCTACAATTTCTGATTGTAAGATATCTGCTGTAGCTGGCAATTTACCTGCACGTAATACGTTTGCTAAATCTTGCGCCTCTTCAATTGTAAAGTTTCCTGAGATTTGAGAGTTTCCACCTGAGATTTTTCCGTTCGTTACACTTGGCGCAGAGTATACAATGTTATCTAAAACAATTGCGATAAATCCGCCTTCTTTATGTACTTCTTCTGTTAATTTCTCCCATTGCTTCGCTCCAATTCCGTTCATTTGCATGTTAACGTTTGGCTTATTACCTCCGCCTTGAAAACCTTGACTTGCTCCATCAATTACATCACCTTTCATTTGAGGCTCAGAGTTAGCTCCTTTTCTTTCTCCTGCTAACACATATAAATCTTGATATCCTTGCTCGTCAATTTCTTTTCCAAAAGCAAAACGAATAGAACGCAAATCTGCTGGTCTTACTTGCTTAATAACATCGTTATCAAGCAATTTCATTACAGTATCCTTATCAGTTTCTTTTACTTTACCGATAATACCACCACCTTGGAATGTAAATCTAATTCTATCAAATAATGGATTTACCACATTTAAACTATCTTCTTCTGTAGACGTTAATAAGTCTTCTGCTTGCTTGTCATCTGTTGCATCTTCCGCAGTAGCATCATCAGCCACTTCCTCTTTCTTTTCTTCTTTTTGAGAAGCATATTGAGGAAGCTCTTTTAACTTTTCGTTTGCAGCCGCAAGGAACGTACTTAATTTTGAGTTATCGTTGTACGTTTTCCAGAATTCAAGTTCAGCTGTTGTTTGTAATAATTTCTCAATACGAATTACATCTTTTGCTCCTGGTAATTCAATTAAGATACGTCCAGAAGTACCTAAACGTTGAATGTTTGGTTGCGTAACTCCAAACTCATCAATACGCTTGTTTAATACTTCTTTTGCAGAAATAATAGACTCATTGATTTTTTGTCTAATTACACGCTTTACATCACTGTCAGGCGTTTCAAATGAAGGAATATCTTCTTGTAATGCTTGTGTAAAGAAAATATCTGGATCTGCCAATAATAAACCTGCTGGCTTTATCTCGTCAAACGCTCTAAAAAACGATTCTACATAATCTTCTTGTGCATTTGCTTGTAACACATCAGCTCTTTCTAAAGCTTTGTTAAACGTTTCATTTTCGGTTTTGTTAGCCAATCCCCTTAAGATATCTTTTACAGATACTTGAAGAATTACGTTAATTCCACCTTTAAGGTCTAATCCTTTGTTTAGTTCTTTTTCTTTTGCTTCAGAATATGTAAATGAAGTAAGACCATAACTAATTGGCTCATTTCTATCTATAGAATCTAAATACTGCTTTTCAACAAGACCTCTTCTTGTTGAAGTTTCTTTTGTTTCAGATTCGCCTGGCGCTGGTTTTGGCACTTGCGAAACTGCATACGTTTTTGCCTCATTTTCAATTTTATTCGTGATAAACGTAAACGATAATTGGTAAATACTTACCAATCCGAATAAAAGGGCAAATAATTTTATTAATCCTTTGTTCTGCATTATTCAATATTTTTGGTCAAATTTTTTAAAACGAGCAAATATATAATTTACCGCATGATTTGACAATTATTTTTTTTCGTGATTTAATTGTGATAAAAAGTCTTTTACAACTTTGAGCTAGCGTATTTAAAATCATATAACTAATTGATTTAACACTATTTCTTGAAGTAATTCTTAGCTTTCAGACTAAGTAATTACGAATGTAAAGAAGAAGTTGGCCCTGCGCGTACATCAGGAATTTCGTATGAAATGTTTTCTTTAAGAATCGTAGTATATGTTGATTCTGTATAAGCTAATGCTATTGTAGTTTTGAATTCTCCGGTAATATACGAACTCGTATTTCCAAACGAATTTGGACTTGGCGGAGACTTGTCGTAATCTTTTTGTAATGCTAAAACGTACTTTCCATGAATGTCTGCATACGGATTTGAAGTAGTTTGTATCTCGTATACATCTAACTTAAATGTGTCAACATTTCCGTGATCTTGAATCTTGACAACTTTATTATTCGTTGGAATATTTTCAGAATGTCTTTCAGATGTAATTCCTTTGGAAGAAAGTATACTTTTGATATCTGCAACAGCAGCATCACTGTAATATGCGATTTTCAGAATTCCATTTTCTTGTTCTCTAACTTGAATATCTGAAATTCCTAACGCTTCTAATTGCTGTTTGATTGCTTGAATAATATCTTCAGTGTCTTCAACAACAACTTCTTGATCAACAAATTGAAGCTCTATTTCCTGATTTGGTGCAGGATTTTGCTTCTTGTAAAAACCAAGGAGTGTAATTAGAATGATTAAAGCACTAAAATACCTTTTTGCAATCATGCGCCAAATATAAAAATAAAGACTGCATTTACGCAGGATTTTGTAATTAATTTTTAGCAATATTTTGATAAGAAGTGTTTATATGTGAACAAATTACACTAAAATATATGCTTGCAATTTATATGTACTCATATTATAAATATTTACTTTTCTTAAGTTTTGGAATTGCAAGAACAAAATACAACGCTAACATATTCACATTTAAAAACTTACAACTCCATTATTTTTACAATTTTAACTTTAGGAATTGTTCTTGTTTGAATAACACTTGCTAAAATAGCCGCTTCTGCTTTGGTAAAACCTCCTGAAATTTGAGTTCTTCCTCCCTTGATAGCACCTGCACTAACTCTTGGTGCCGAATATACAATGTCGTCAATTACGATAGCAATATATCCTCTTTCTTGATATACTTTTTCGGTTAATCGTTCCCAAATAACAGCTCCTTCTTCATTCATCTGCAAATCAATCATATATTGATCATCACTATACTGACTTTGACTATAAGAAGCATTTTTCATGTATGAACCATCTAAATGCGGTTCGTTTTCTGATGTTAAAAAAACAGGATAGAGACCTGATACTCCATTCTCATCTTTTCCTAATAGAAATTTCACTCTTCTTTTGATTGAGCTTATAAAAATAGGCGTTTTGAATATTGATGTTGCTTTTAAATTTGCTATGTTTTCTTTAGATACATACCCTATAACACCGCCAAAAAGCGTTTTTTCAATATTGATATTTTTTAGAAACTCTAAAACATCTTTATTACCAAGAGTTTCATCCGTTGTTAAATTTTCTTCGTCAGTTGCAGGGTATTTTTCTTTAAAATAATCCATGATGAGTTCTTTAGATGTACATACTTCGTAGAACTCTAAATTCCCTTTTGTTGAAAAACATGCTTCTAACACTTCAGAAGCAAAATGACCTCTATAACTCAGTGTTAACAATTCTTCCTTCTCAGAAACCACACTTACATTTTTAGCGCCAAGCGATAGCAATCGGTTTTGAATATTCTGTACAGCTTCATCTTTTTCATTTTCTGTAAGATCAGTCGCTTCAATTTCTAATTGAATCATATGAGTGGGACTAAAAAACATTTTATTACACCCTAATAATAGGGTTAACAATAACATTGCACTGATTAGAATAGCTGTTTTTTTCATTTGGCAAGTATATACTTTTTGAATTACTCTTTTGCGAGTATTATATCAAATTACTATAATATAGATGAAAATAAAAAATCCTCACGAAAATAATCATGAGGATTTTTATAAATATATGTTTTTAGAATTTTATAATTCTAACAATCCGTTTGTTTTCTTTACACCTTCAGCACTTTCTGTCATGTGAGTTTTTTCAGCATCGCTTAATTCGATTTCTACGATACTTTCAATTCCGTTCTTTCCTAAGATTACTGGAACACCAATACATAAGTCGTCTAATCCGTATTCACCCTCTAATAAAGCTGAACATGGGAACATTTTCTTTTGATCACAAGCAATTGCTTGAACTAATCCTGAAACTGCTGCTCCTGGTGCGTACCATGCAGAAGTTCCTAGTAATTTTGTTAATGTTGCTCCACCAACTTTCGTTGCTTGTTTTACTTCTTCTAAACGTTCTTCTGATAAGAATTCAGAAACTTTTACACTGTTACGAGTTGCATGTGCTGTTAAAGGAACCATTCCTTTGTCACTATGACCTCCGATTACCATTCCATCAACATCAGAAATTGGTGCTCCTAATGCTTCTGCTAATCTGTATTTGAAACGCGCGCTATCTAAAGCTCCACCCATTCCAATGATTCTATTTTTAGCTAATCCTGTAGTTTTGTGAACTAAATACGTCATTGTGTCCATTGGATTACTTACAACAATGATGATTGTATTTGGAGAATGTGCTATTAAGCTTGAAGAAACTGTTTTTACAATTCCTGCGTTGATTCCGATTAACTCTTCACGTGTCATTCCTGGTTTACGAGGAATTCCAGAAGTAATTACACAGATATCGCTACCAGCTGTTTTTGTGTAGTCATTTGTACTTCCTGTGATTTTTGTATCAAAACCATTTAGAGAAGCTGTTTGCATTAAATCCATTGCTTTTCCTTCAGCATATCCTTCTTTAATGTCTAATAAAACCACTTCTGAAGCAAAATTTTTGATTGCAATATACTCTGCACAACTAGCACCAACGGCTCCTGCTCCTACAACTGTAACTTTCATATTTTTATATTTTTTTGATGTATTGTTTTTAACGCTGCAAAGGTCACATTTTTTATACGGAAAAACAATGTTATTTTGAATTATTTACAGTAAGGTATTTATCGGATACTTAATGCGATACCTGCCGTTAAGGTATTGAATTTCTGCAAGGTGTAATCACCAAATATTTTTACAGGACCTAAATTTAGTCGCGCTCCAAGTGTCGTTCGAACACCATTAGCTTCAAAGTCTAGATTTACAGGATTAGAGATCGTTTCTGTTACAGTTGCAACGTTATTCCCATTACTGTCTTGCACGTCATACGTTAAACTATAATCTCCTTTTATATTGATTTCAGATTTCCCATTGTTATACCCGAAACCACCATATAAGGTAATTATTTTAAAATCTAACGAACCTATAGCTTGAATTGTCCAAGCATTCATTGTGAATTCTGTTTCACCATTCTGAATGCTTACATTATCCGTTAGACTATCATCATTGATAGCATATGTAGCTTTTAAGTTTGTAAATGCTCCAAGAATAGAAACACTTAATGGTAATTTATCTATAGGTCCAAAATATTGTGTAATATCGTGTTGCAGACCAAATCCTATAAGACTAGCTTCTACATCATCGTCAAAGTTGATTTTTGGTACGAATCGTAATTTCACGTCTGTTTTTGTTGGCAACCCTACTCCAACTTGAATCATTGGTGCTGGCGCTGCATTTATAGGAAAATCTTCTGCTATTCCACCTGGCATATTAAAACTTCCCACTTTGAATGTATTTGTTCCATCAATAGGAATACTAACATCTATTGTAGTTTCAGCACTACTATCACTCATTACTGTTGGCAACGATGTTTCTCCGTTTGCAGTTGTTAGAAATTCATAATCGGCAGGATTGAATGTAAAGTTTTGCTTAGCGCTTGGGACAAAGCTTAAGTTTGCAGAAATGGTGATATCGAAACCAAATTTCTTATGCGTTTTAGCAGTTGTATACCAACCACCATTGATACTGTATAATAATCCTTCCATTAAAGGATTCATATAATTTTCAGTAAGTTTACTTGCATCATCTCCAGCAAGTAAGAGGCTTTCTAATTCTTGGGCTTTCACAGAAGTGATCATTAAAAGAATAATGATCGAGGCTTTTAGTTTTTTCATTTTTGTTAGGTTAAGTTTACTGATTTTAAAAGTAGTAAAAAACTAATATAATACATAGAGGAAATTCCCCCTTTTTCTTTTCAATTTTGAGAAAAGAGCACAAAAAAAAGCAACTACTTAATAGATAAGTAATTGCTTTTGATATAATTTTGAGTGAGTGTCTTTTAGCTACGCATCAATATTTGCATATACTGCATTTTTCTCGATAAATTCTCTACGTGGCGGAACTTCGTCTCCCATTAACATTGAGAATACTCTATCCGCTTCTCCTCCATTATCAATCATTACTTGGCGTAATGTTCTAAACTCAGGATTCATTGTTGTATCCCATAATTGTTCAGCATTCATTTCCCCAAGACCTTTGTATCGTTGAATGTTTGCACCTCCACCAAATTCATTAACAATAGAATCACGTTGATCATCATCCCAAGCATATCTACGTTTTGCTCCTTTTTTCACTAAGTATAGTGGTGGCGCAGCAATGTAAATGTGTCCGTTTTCAATCAATTCTTTCATGTAACGGAAGAAGAATGTTAAGATTAAAGTTGCAATATGCGATCCATCGACATCGGCATCACACATAATTACAATTTTATGATATCTTAGTTTTGAAAGGTTTAATGCTTTACTATCTTCTTCTGTTCCGATTGTTACACCTAAGGCAGTAAAAATATTTTTGATTTCTTCGTTTTCAAAAACTTTGTGTTGCATCGCTTTTTCAACATTTAGGATTTTACCACGTAATGGTAAAATTGCTTGAAACATACGATCACGACCTTGTTTTGCAGTTCCGCCTGCCGAATCTCCCTCGACAAGAAATACTTCACATTTTGCAGGATCTTGCTCAGAGCAATCACTTAGCTTCCCAGGCAAACCTCCAATGCTCATCACCGTTTTACGCTGCACCATTTCACGCGCTTTTTGAGCGGCATGACGTGCTTGCGCAGCTAATACCACTTTTTGCACAATGGTTTTGGCATCATCTGGATGTTCTTCTAAGTAATCCGTTAGCATTTCAGATACAGCCTGACTTACAGACGCTGATACTTCACGGTTTCCTAGTTTTGTTTTGGTTTGTCCTTCAAATTGAGGTTCTGCAACTTTTACAGATATAATTGCTGTTAATCCTTCACGGAAATCATCTCCAGAAATATCAAACTTTAATTTGTCTAACATTCCAGTTCCTTCCGCATACTTTTTCAGCGTATGCGTTAAACCTCTTCTGAATCCTGATAAGTGTGTTCCTCCTTCGTGTGTATTAATGTTGTTTACATACGAATGTAAGTTTTCAGAATATGAAGTATTATACGTCATAGCAACCTCAACAGGAATTCCGTTTTTTTCTCCTTCAAAGGCAACAACATCTTCAATAATTTGCTCACGGTTTCCGTCTAGGTATTTGATAAATTCCTTGAGTCCTTCATCTGAATGAAAAACTTCACCAACATACTCTCCTTTTTCATCCTTGTTACGTTTATCAACTAATGAAATTGTGATTCCTTTATTAAGGTATGACAATTCACGCATACGATTAGCAAGCGTTTCATAGTTGTATTCTAACGTTTGTGTAAAGATAGAAGCATCAGGTTTAAACGTTACAGCGGTCCCTCTTTTATCAGAATCACCAATTGCTTTTACGGGATATAATGGCTTTCCTCTTTCGTATTCTTGTTCCCAAATTTTTCCATCTCTGTAAACAGTAGCTCTTAAATGGTCTGATAATGCGTTCACACAACTTACACCAACTCCGTGTAATCCACCAGATACTTTATAGGAATCTTTATCGAATTTTCCTCCGGCACCAATTTTAGTCATTACAACTTCTAATGCAGAAACACCTTCTTTTTCATGAATTCCTACAGGAATACCACGACCGTTATCTTCTGTAGTAATAGAATTATCTTCATTAATGACAACCGTAATCGTATCACAGTGACCTGCTAATGCTTCATCAATAGAGTTATCGACAACTTCATATACCAAGTGGTGTAAACCTCTAACTCCAACATCTCCAATGTACATGGAAGGACGCATACGTACGTGTTCCATTCCTTCTAATGCTTGTATACTGGAAGCGGAATATTGATTTTTGCTTTCTTCGCTCATAAATGTTCTCCTTAGTTTTATATTTTTAGAACTGCTTCGCGCGTTCTTATTTTTTAATCGCTAAAGAACAAATATAATATTTCAAAAATTCATTTTTACATACTTTTAAGCTGCTTTTTAAATAGTTATTAACATTTAAGCTTTTTACAGAAAATTGCTTAGAATGGCTTAAAATAGCTTTTTCAGCATTTTGAAGTTGTTTTTTTACGGACGCCTGATTAGAATATGAAAAGAATAGCTCAGAAACGATATTTTGAGCTTTATTTTTTTACTTAAAATGCTTTAAATTTTGTATTTACAGCAAAAAAAAACTTTTTTACTACGCCTCTCTTTTGTTTTTAGTAGATTTGTTACACTAACAACTATTATTAAACATGAATCAATGAAAACAAAATTACTTTTAGTTGCGCTGCTTTTTAGCTTCGTAACCTATTCACAAACAATTTCTTCGTTTAACAGTGACCCAAACACAGATTTTACGATTGTAACACCCGCAGCTGCACTTGATCAATCACCAACAGGTATGAACGCAATTTGGACATTTAATAATTTAACTGCAGGAGGAACAAATATTGATACCTATGCCCCGCCAACAGCAGCAGAATTGACTACATATCCAGGGACTACAGAAGTTTTATCAATTACTACACAAGGTGGTACACCAACGGTAAGTGAATTTTTCCAAAGAACTGATGGAAGTGGAACATATATTACTGGTGCTTCACAAGGTGATATTGTTTTAAATTACAGCTCTACAAATGCTTTTGTAGGCTTATTTCCATTAAACTTTGGAGCTAATAACTCAGGAACTGCCGCAGGAACATTTACATTTATGGGAACTAGTGGTACTTTTACAGGAACATTTACAGCAACTGTTGAAGCGTATGGAACATTAAACATTCCTGATCCGACTTTTCCTGATTATTCATCACCTGTAACACGTTTACGTATTGATCAGACATTAAGTTTTAGCATTCCTCCTATTTTTAATAATATTGGAACATTGACACAAACTACGTATTACTATTATGATAATACTGCTGATAATATCGCATTTAGATATACTAATGCTACTTTAGTTTCTGCATTTTTAGGTATCAACCAAACTACTGAAACTTATGAGCGTAATACAGCCGTTACACTTTCTAGAAATACGGTTGATGCTTCAAATTTTCAGTTGTATCCGAATCCTGCTAAAGATTTTATAACAATTGACTCTAAAGATAATCAAGTTATTAAAAGTGTTTCTATTGTAGATATGCAAGGAAGAAATGTATTTAGTTCAACTGTTGAAACTGAGCGTATTTCAGTGTCAAATTTACAACAAGGAATGTACTTTGTAACGCTTGAAACTGAAACAGGTGCTACAACTACAAAGAAATTTATGAAACAGTAATAGTTTACTTATATAAAAATTAAAACGCTCAGAGCAATATAGGAACTCTGAGCGTTTTTTTATGGCTTACATTTAAACAACTTTATTAATTATGGAATAGTGTTTGATAAATATCTATGAAACCGACTATTATGAAAAAACTACTATTTCTATTTACTCTTTTGTTAAGCTTTCAATCTGTGATTGCAGATTGCTCAGCCTTTGGAATCCAATTTTATCCGATGCAAGAAAAGATAAATCGCAATGCAATGTTTATTATTCAGGGGTATGCAATGAATATTAAAACTATTAAGACATTTAAGAATCGAAAAGTATATTTAAAAAGTGAATCTGGCGAACTTGTTGAATTAAAATTACAAGAGATTTTGTATAGTCAAATGAATTTAGCACAAGCTATTTTTATGCCTTCAAAAACATTGCGATCAAACACGAAATATTTTTTAAAATACGAGAATCAAACTGATAAAGAAACTAAAGATATGCAATCTCGATTTTATGGTGATAAAAAGCCTTTGTATTGGATTACTAGTACTGAAGAATACGGCAAAACATTTTCGACACCAGTTTCCGCTACATACAAAACTTCACGTGTAGAGTATTATGGTTGTGGGCCAGAAGCTAATGCCATTTTTGACGTAAAGAACGATCCAAGCAAGAAAACTTGGTACAGAACTGAACTTCTTGATGTTTCAACAAATACTACAAGTGTATACTATATTCAATCCTATAATAATAAAATTAGTGTTGGTCATGATATGTGCTCTGGCGCATTTAGCTTTAATAGAAAAGGAATGTATAAAGTGCGTTTTACACCTATAAATTCGGATGGAAAAGCAGCTAGAGCTACAAATTGGATTACTTTTAAGAGTCCTTTTGCGGGAAATAAATTAAATGGGTTTTAATGGAGAGTAATTCCTGATTTGTTTGCGCTTATGTAATTTCAATTATTTGAAAGATAAAAAATCATTAAAATTAACCTTAAAAGCTTGAATTGGTTAGGAGTCCATATTATATTTGTATTTTATTACATACGTACTCAAAAATAATATATGAGATTATATGATTTAATACTGAAATCTAATGAAATTTCCATCTCTTTAGATGAACTACATTTAAGTACTCACAACCAAAAACAGCTAGAGCAATTACTTGATGAGTTTAATTATTTTGAAGCTTTAAAGCTGTATGATTTACCAATAGCAAATAAAATACTATTACACGGTCATACTGGTTGTGGAAAAACTGCTACAGCGAAAGCTATTGCAAAGGAGTTAAATAAAGAAATCATTATTCTGAATTTAGGAAATTTTGTTTCTTCCAAATTAGGGGAAACCGCTAAGAATATTACGGATATATTTAAAAAAGCTGCTCGTGAACAAGCTGTTCTATTTCTTGATGAATTTGATTATATCGGAAAGATTAGAGATTACGACAGTAAAGATTCTGGAGAAATGAAACGTATTGTAAATACAACCATTCAACTCATCGATTATTTATCGAACGAAACTTTGTTAATTGCCGCAACAAATTATGTAGAAATTATAGACACAGCTTTGTTACGACGTTTCCAATTAAGGCTTCAATACGATTTGCCAAATAAAGAAGCTTTAGATCGTTATTATGAAGACCTTTTAAGTAAGTATCCTAAAAAATATCAAAAGCTTACAAGAGTATATAATATTTCATATGCTGAGGCTAAAGATATTGTCATCCATAGTATAAAGAAATACATCATTGCTGCCGAAAAATTAAAAGCTATTGAAATAACTCAATATTTGTTTTCGTATGGAACATTGCAATTAAAAAATGTTCAACAAGAAACTTATGGACGTGTTTTAACTGGAAGTAAAGACTCTTTAAAAAACTACACGCTAGATTCTTTAAAAATTACCGACACTGAAGTACTCACAAAAAGCAAACAAGAGTTTCATCCTATCGCAATAAAAACAAATAATAATGATGACTTTATTGAAGGTGTTATTTTTGAGATAACAGAACAAGAGTTATTAGATACAGATACGTATGAAGTAGATGATTATGAAAGAGTTTTAGAAACATTTGCTTCTGGTAAAAAAGCTTGGGTTTATGTAGCAAAGAATAACTAAATTAAAATAGCGCCTGAACCATTTTTATCAGCATAAGTAATTTCTCCATTAGTAAATGTTACGCCAGTTGCAATATCATTTTGCAACAACATCGCTCCGTCAGCATCTATATAATCTAGTAAAGGCGCGAATTGAGTAAGGTTTGAAATTCCAATGGTAGATTCTGTCATGCAACCTACCATTATTTTGAGTTGTTTTGCTTTCGCGATTTGAATCATTTGTAATGCCGGTGTAATGCCTCCACATTTCATAAGTTTGATATTGATTCCGTGAAAAACGTCTGCACAAATTGAAACATCTTTGAGTTGTTGACAACTTTCATCCGCAATGATAGGTAATACACTTTTTTCTTTTAGAATTTTCATGCCTTCCCAATTGTCTGCTTTTAGTGGTTGTTCTATAAATTCAACTCCTATTTTTTTGAAAGCTTCTGCATTTTTAAGTGTTTCTTCTATTGTCCAAGCACAATTAGCATCTACTCGAAAAACTGCATCTGTAATTTCGCGAAGTGATTGAATGATTTCTAAATCGTTTTTTGTACCTAATTTGATTTTATAAATAGGCCAAGGCGTTTCTTGAATTTTTGATTTCATTACCTCAACAGAATCAATTCCTATGGTGAAGTTTGTTTTGGGTAAGTTTTCATCATGTTCACTCCAAAATCTTCGTAATGGCTTTTGTTGTTGTTTTGCATATAAATCCCAATACGCACAGTCAATTGCGCATAACGCAAAGTAGTTGTCGTTTAAATGCGGTTCTAATTGTTTCCAGAGCTTCGTAGGATGTGTGTTTTCTTCAACAGCTTCAAGTACAGATTTGACACTTCTGGCGGAAGCCTTTAAACTTTCAATAGTACTGTTATAATAAGGATTGACTGTTGCTTCTCCATAACCTGTATAGTTTCCATCTGATATTGAAACTACCACCGTTTTTTGAACCGTAACCGTATATCGCGAAATTGTAAACGGATTATTTAAAGGCAGTTCAAAGTTTTGTATGGTTATGGTTAGTTTCATGTTTTAAAGATAGTTGTTTTCTTTATTTCGAAAATAAAAAAGCGTCATATTGATTTAATATGACGCTTTTTAAAAGTGTAATTATGTATAAAAGTGTGTGTGCAAATTAATACGCTTCTTCGTGAACATTTGCTACTGCTCTTCCTGAAGGATCGTTCATGTTTTTGAATGATTCATCCCATTCTAATGCTGTTACCGAACTACATGCTACTGAAGGAACCGATGGAACCGTTAATGAAGCAGTTTCTGATGGGAAATGTTCTTCAAAAATAGTCCTGTAATAGTATTCTTCTTTGGCTCTTGGTGTTTGAATTGGAAAACGATACTTAGCATTTGCCAATTGCTCATCAGATACTTCGCTTTCTACTAATTCTTTTAAGGTGTCAATCCAACTGTACCCAACTCCATCACTAAATTGTTCTTTTTGTCTCCAAGCTACGCTTTCTGGTAAGTAGGATTCGAAAGCTTTACGCAATACCCACTTTTCCATACGTTTGCCGTTGATCATTTTATCTTCTGGATTGATGCGCATGGCTACATCCATAAACTCTTTATCTAAGAAAGGCACACGACCTTCAATTCCCCAAGCAGCTAAGGATTTGTTGGCACGTAAACAATCGTATTGATATAACTTGTCTAGCTTACGAACCGTTTCTTTGTGTAATTCTTCTGCGCTTGGCGCTTTGTGAAAGTATAAATATCCTCCAAAAATTTCGTCAGCTCCTTCTCCAGAAAGTACCATTTTAATCCCCATAGACTTGATGACTCTTGCTAATAGATACATAGGCGTCGAAGCGCGAATTGTCGTAATATCATAGGTTTCTAAGTGATAAATTACATCTTTTATCGCATCCAATCCTTCTTGGATCGTAAATTTTACTTCGTGATGAATAGTTCCAATATGATCTGCGACTTTTTGGGCTGCAGCCAAATCTGGAGAACCTTCTAACCCAATTGAGAACGAATGTAATTGTGGCCACCAAGCTTCACTTTGATCGTCTGTCTCTATACGTTTTTGCGCATATTTTTTCGCGACAGCAGATGTTATAGAAGAATCTAATCCACCTGAAAGTAATACTCCATAAGGAACATCAGACATTAATTGTCTGTGAATTGAAGCTTCTAATGCTTCACGCAATTCGTCAATACTTGTTTGGTTTTCTTTTACTGCTTCATATTCCATCCAATCACGTTGGTACCATTTTTTTAATTCTCCTTCTTTACTATCTAAGTAGTATCCTGGAGGAAATACTTCTATTTTACTACAAACGCCTTCTAATGCTTTTAATTCAGAAGCTACATAAAATGTTCCGTTTTTGTCCCAACCAATATATAAAGGAATAATTCCCATATGATCTCGGGCAACTAAATATCGATCTTCTTGTACATCGTACACTGCAAAACCGAAGATTCCATTTAATTCATCTAAAAATGTACTTCCTTTTTCTTTGTATAATGCTAGAATTACTTCACAATCGGATTGTGTTTGAAACACATATGAATCTTTAAATTGCTTACGTAATTCTCTATGATTGTATATTTCGCCATTTGCGGCTAATACTAATTGTTTGTCTTCACTGAATAATGGTTGTTTTCCAGAAGCTGGATCTACAATTGCTAAACGCTCATGCGCTAGGATTGCTTTTTCATTACTATATATTCCTGACCAATCTGGTCCACGGTGACGGATTTTTTTCGACATCTCTAAAAGTTGAGGTCTTAATACTTCTGTTTTTTCTTTTAGATCAAAAGCGCATACAATTCCACACATAATCTTTTCTTTTTATTATAATTACACTACAAATATGAATTTAAACTTTCATTTTAAAAACATATCAACTATTTATAGTTATAATTTAAAACTAAAAAAGATTATTTAAGTGTCAATTGAAAATTTTAAACCTAAAAAAGACGAACAAACTTACAGACTATAAAAATGTAATGTATTATTCTCACCAAGTACAGTTTCTCAGATCCGTATTACAGACTTCAAAGCAAGAATCTCCTGTAAAGTCTTTAAATCCTCCTTTGATATTCTTTCTATTGAAAAGATTTACAATAGTGTTTCTTTTGAATTGTAAGCGTTGAATTTGTTTTCTTTTTTTCATGAGATTGGTTTTTAAATTATTACTTAAACTTATTGCATTTCCATGAAAGGTCTGTATGGCTTCACCGTACTTATTAAGATAATATATATGTTTACATGATAGTTTTTGAAGATCAGCAGAATTTTAACATCTCTAGTAAAAGTTTAACATTATTCTAAGAATAAGTTTTAGTAGTTTTATATCATAAATAATTCATCATGAAAAAAAGCTTTTTAGCTACCGTTTTTTTTATTGCACTACTACTTTGTAGTGTTGATGCTTCTGCTCAAAAATTTAGCGATATTGACAAAAGCCCTCATGATATTAGTTATTTTAAAGCAAAAAGAAATGCGCCTCCTGTGATTAAGGTTGTCTATGGAAGACCTCAAAAGAAAGGAAGATCTATTTTTGGAAATTTAGTTCCGTATAGTAAAGTATGGAGAACTGGCGCAAATGAAGCTACTGAGGTTACGTTTTTTCAAGATGTAAAATTAGGCGAAAAAGAAATCAAGGCTGGAACGTATTCATTATTTACGATTCCTGGAAAAAAATCTTGGACAATTATTTTAAATTCAGACACGGACATTTGGGGTTCTTATTATTATGACGAAGATAAAGACGTTGCCCGATTAGATGTTCCTGTTAAAAATATTGATACAGTTGAATATTTTTCAATTGCATTCAAAAAAGAAACTGATGGTACCAACATGGTATTAGCATGGGACAATATCAGCGTTGCTGTACCGTTTAGTTTTTAATTATTCTTTATTTATTGTTATTATTGGTTATTTGAAGAACTCAGAGGTCGTAAGACTTCTGAGTTTTTTTTGTTCTATATATTGAACTTCTGAATACTAAAAGTACTTTCTATTGTTAATTATTAACATACAAAGTGTTATATTTATAGAATCCCTACCAAGTTAAACCCTATTCTATTAATTTAATTTGATTAACCAAACATTTATGGAAACTTCAATTAGTATTAAAAACATTGCTGAATCACTTCGAGAAAGACATCTTTTTATGAATGATTATTTAAACATTACAGGTAGCTTCACCTCTTGGAAAAAAGATGCTTTACCTACGAATGTTGTTAAAGTGGAAGACCAAGACTGTTTGAAAATGATTAAAAGAGGTACAATGGTTGCGCTTGTTACAAAAGATGAAAACTTAGTAAATAATTTTACGAATGCGTTGCATTATAAACGTGATAGTGATATGATTACTGTTTTTGAAACACTTTCAAATAAAATAGCAACACAAGAAGGAAAAGAAAATAGCATTCTTGAAAATGATGTTTCGTCTGTTTTTTCTATTTCTTACGAAAATGAAATGATTCTAACTGATATGATTTTAGATCCACAACTTGGATTTAATTTTATTGCTATTGATTTTTACGGTGGAAATATTAATTTGGAAAAACTTACTACAACTATCCTTTCAAAAGAAGCTAATGAAACAAACTACACAGCTGTCATTGGTGTTTTTCCTCCGCAACTTTCAGCTATTGAACTTGCTGCTTTAGTAGAATGCCCTACACATGACAATTCTGTCACGGTAAATTTTAGTCCTCAAGCTAGTTTCTTTAAAAATATCGTACACACAGCAGCGGAAACAGCTAAAGAAACTGCTAGAGCAACTAATGTTACAGCAAAAACTGCTGTTGACACAGCTGAACTTACTGAAGGAGTTGGACAAGGTGTTGGTGGTGATGGTGGCGAGGAAGCACTTTTACGATTAAGAAATGTTGCAAAAGATGCTCAAAATAAGGTTTCTAAAAAAGAGGTTTCCATGTTGCACAGTACGGACTCAGAAGCTTCGGTTAGCGAATTACTTAATTTGAGAAATAAACTTCTAAAATCGTAATGAATGACATCTCAAATATATACTTTTAGTATACTTACATTTTTTGGTGTTTGGTTACTCATCTCTATATTTTGTCAATTTAATAAAACTAAAATTAGCACTTTTTTAAGACAGTTAGACCTTTTCTCTTTAATTCCATTTTGGTCATTTTTTGCGCCCAATCCAGGCACAACAGATTATCATTTGTTATATAGAGACAAGGTCAATTCTAGTACTGGCAGTTATTGGAAAGAATATAAACTCAGTAGCAACAGATCGCTTATTGGAGCTCTATGGAATCCTAAAAAAAGAACTAAAAAAGTATTGTCGGATGCAGTATCTTCCTTGATCACTTTATCAAAGGATATGAAGGATAATGAATATAAAACAACGCTTCCTTATATTGCTTTGTTAAATTTTATTGCTTCTATTCCAAGAGAAAATTCAGCTACAGCTACACAATTTATCATCATGGAATCTTACGGACACTTTACAGAAAGTAAACCTGTAGTAATTTTCAGGTCAGAATTTCATAAGATTTAAATTATGGAGCAGTTTACGGATATCACTTTTGTGTATTTGTGCGTTAAATACGTTGCACTTATTGGAATTTTAATCTCATCTTTAGAGTTATTATACAATTGGAAAACGTATAAAGATGATGCTCTTTTTAGTTGGAAAATTATTTCTTCTACGAAGACATCGCAACACAAAGGAATTCATGATTTTTTAAGTTTCTTTTTAAAATATCCTAATTTTCTAGGTATACTATCTGTTCAGGTTATTGCTGTCCTATTAACTTTTATATTAGGAAACACGCTTGAAACTCTCCTGATCGCTATCATCATAATCACGACATTGTTAATAAATTATAGAAGTATTTATGGGCAAGATGGTTCCGATCAAATGTCGTCTATTATTTTAGTTACGTTGTTTATTTATAGTATTGACCCGAGCAACTACATGATAGCTAATGCAGGAATTTGGTTTATTTGCTTACAAGCAATTTTATCGTATTTCACAGCAGGTTTTTATAAAGCTAAAGGTGAAAAATGGACAACCAAACCGAATGCCGTTTTTTTAATATTTAATACTTCAACATACGGTTCTAAACCTATCGCTTCCGTATTAAAAGATAATGCACCAATGACTAAATTATTAACATGGTCTACCGTAGTTATTGAGTGCACTTTTCCGTTGGTTTTAATTACTGGATATCCTGGAATGATCGTATTTTTAGGATGGGGATTTGCTTTTCATTTGATGAATGCATTAGTTATGGGACTCAACTCTTTTTTCTGGGCATTTATAGCTACCTATATAACTATTATATATTGCGCATTTCAAATAGCTGAGTATTGGATTTTATAATTTTGAATTGCTGTGATTTTGAAAATAATCTATTTTACTTTTTTCCCAGCTACATATGTAGATTGAACCGTTGTTTTTAGAATTTCGTTTTCTGGAATTTCCATGATGTTTTTGTCTAAAATGATAAAGTCTGCAAATTTCCCAACTTCAATACTCCCCTTTTCGTTTTCTTCAAAATTGCTATATGCTGCCCAAATGGTCATCCCTTTTAGTGTTTCTTCGCGAGATAAGGCATTCTCTTTTTGGAAACCATCTTTTGGATAGTTATCTGAGTCTTTTCTGGCTACAGCCGCATAAAATGTTTTAAACGTACTTACATCTTCTACTGGAAAGTCCGTTCCTAAAGCAACTTGACCTGAAATATCTAATAGTTTTTTATATGCGTACGCATCTTTTAAACGTTTTTCTCCCAAACGATCGCCTGCCCAATACATATCACTTGTAGCGTGCGTAGGTTGTACTGACGGAATGATGTTTTTGTTTTCAAATTGTACAAAATCGGTTTCATCAATTACTTGTGCGTGTTCTACTTTCCAGCGACGGTCTATTTGCCCTTTAAGTACGTTTGCATAGGTTTTTAGCACTTGATAATTTGCCGAATCGCCAATAGCATGTGTATTCATTTGGTATTTCGTCTTAGCAATTCGTGCTGCTAGTTTTGACAATTCTTCTGGACTTATAACCATTGCACCAAAATGATTTTCCTTGTCTGTATATGAATCTTTTAAAACAGCTCCACGCGAACCTAATGCGCCATCTCCATATACTTTGAATGATCCGACGTTTAAATAATCCGTTTTGTACGGTTCTTTGTTAATGTAATGTGCTACGTTTTCGGGTGTATTGCTAATCATTGCATACATACGCATGCGTAACGCGCCTGCTTTCTGCAAACTATCAATTAAATTGATGACGCTTTTGTCCAATCCAGCATCATTAACGGTTGTTAGACCATAATCAAAACATGCCTTTTCTGCGTCTTTTAAAGCTTCAATTTGTTGCTTTTTAGATGGCTTTGGAATGATTTTATCAATTAGATCCATTGGATTGTCTACTAAAATCCCTGTTAACTTTCCATCTTTCAATTGTATTTCGCCACCAGCTATTTTTGTTTCAGGATTTATTCCTGCCAAATCCAATGCTTTCTGATTTACCAAATATGCATGTCCATCTACACGCGTTAATGCAACTGGTGTATCTGGAAACAACTCATCTAATTTATCTTTTGTTGGAAATTCTTGTACTTCCCAATCATTTTGATCCCAACCACGTCCTGTTATAAATGATACTTTTTTTTCTTTTTGAAACGCTACAACTTTTGCAAGTACTTCTTTGTAACTTTTTGTTCCTACTAAATTTACACTTTGCATGTTCATTCCTAAACCATAAAAATGACAATGCGCATCTATAAATCCTGGAAAAACAGTTCTTCCATTTACATCTATCGTTTCTGCTGCTTTGTATTTTTCTAAGATTTCACTTTTATCTCCAACAGCAATAAATCTTCCATCTTTTATTGCAAATGCTTCAGCTTTTGAAAATTCTGAATCTACTGTATAAATTTTTGCGTTGGTAACAATCATATCTACTTGTTCTTTTTCCGTACAAGATGTGAACAGCAATGTGATTGCAATGAAAATGGTTAGTTTATGCATTTTGAGTTGATTTGGTGTTTGAAAATTAAAACGTATTTCTAGCACTTCTCGATATAACTTTCTTTATTTCTTTGCGAAAATCACTCGAAGAGACTTTTTAAGGAATTAAAAATACAATTTTTTAAAATTGTTCGTAGATGTTTTGAGTTTGATTGAATAAAATTCACAAAAAAAGCGTCCAATGTGAATTGAACGCTTTTATTTATACTCTATTTTATCTTTTAGAAGTCAAACTTATATGTTGCTCCTGCCATGATTTGAAATTGCTGCACTGGGAAATTTACCCAACGTTGGTAATCTTGATTGGCAATATTGTTTGCTTTTACAAACGCCGTTAACCTATCATTGAAACGATATCCTAAATGTGCGTTCACATCAATAAAGCTATCTAATGTAACAATTGTTGATGTTGGCGCAATAATTCCACCTGCACTCGTTACTAAATCTTTGCGTTCTCCAATGAAGAAAATATTTGCACCAGCAAACCAGTTTTCAGTGATTTGATAATCTGCAAAGATAGAAGCTTCCAATTCTGGCAAGTTCCAAGCTTCTGCTTGTTGGTCCATGCTATAATTGAAGTATTCTGCTTTTGCTCCAAATTTAAAGTTACTTGTAATATCTACGTTTACTTCTCCAAATACTGATATTGTATTTACATCGTCATATAGCACATTGAATGAATTTCCGTAGGTATATCCATTATCTGAAGTTGCAGAAGGATTGAATTCATTTACTTGAAACAATGCTTTTCCGTTTTCAGCAATATATGAAGCGCGTGCATTATAACTCACACTTGATGTTAGCTTTCCTTTGATTCCTAAATATCCATTATATTGCTGATCAGTTGGAGCAATTGCTAACGTTGGTGACACAAAGTTATTTTCTTGTACAAAGTCGTAATATGAATTTTGTTTTAAATCACCTTCTATTCCTGCGTAAGCGATTACATTATCACCACTTAATTTGTATTGCGCTGTAATTCTTGGGTAGATGTAAATATCATTTTTACTGTTTTCAGCATCTAAACCATAATAAATTCCTGCTCCAAAGTTTACCGTTAGGTCATCTCTAAGAATCACTAAACTTGGTGAGATTCCAGCTTTTAAATTACTATAATCAATTCCACCTGTACCTACGATATTGTTTTTGAACGTTCCCCCAACATAGTCTATATCTACAACTGTTTTGATCAATTCACCAGCAATTGCTACTTCAAATTCAGGCTGAAGTATTAATCTATTTTCTCCTGAACTAAACGCATCAAACATTCTTCTGTATAATACAGTTCCTCCATTAAAAAACGAGTCTTCCATTTTTACATCCGCACCAACATACACGTTATGATATGTTTGTTGTTCACTTATTGTTCCTATTTGATCAGGCGTTAAGAAACCTTCTGGCAATCCATACCAATTATAAACCTGATGTTGATATCCTAATTTTCCTTTCCATGATAAATCACGTCCACGATTGATATATGCTAAGTCTAGTTTTGTATCAAAGAATTTATCATCTAATTGTACATTGTCAATTCCGCCTTGCGAAGAATGATGATTTAAAGAGATGTCAAATGTTTCGTCTCTACTAATCGCTCTACTTGTGTAAAAATCAAGTGCAGCTGTATTGTAATTTCCTAAACCAAGTGATAGATACGTATTGTATAGTTTTACTTTTTTTGCTTTCTTCAACCCTTCTGCTTTTCCTTTTGCAGGCGTAAATGTTGACGCTACTGGAAACGAAAAAATAGAATATTTAATTTCCTTCTTTTTGTTTGTTTCTTTATCGTTTAATGAAGGTGTTTGTTTTATTTTGAAAGCATCCGAAATTGTAGGTGTATACGATCGTACTACGTTTACAACTTCCGTTCCGATGTTTTTTTCCTTCTCCTTCTCTTTTTCGTCTTCTGTTTTCTGAGCATTCGCCAAATTAGCCATAAAGAATATCGCTAGAATAAAACTTGATTTTAATATTTGGTTTCGCATAAATTGCTTGCTTTGTATGTTTATGTTTGATTTCAAAATGTCGTCTTTAGGATTAGTTTCCATCATTATCTTCAGCTGGCGTTACAGATGAATTACGTTTAGCTTCCTCTTTTTTGATTTTAGCTAATTCCTTTTCTGCTTCTACAACTTCTTCAGGATAATCCGTAAAGTTTTTAATAACACTTTCTAAAATATATGTTGCTTGGAATGCATCTTCTAAGGCATAAAAGTTTTTCGCCATTAGAATTAATCCTTTTGCGCCAAATTGCTTATAACTCGAATAGTCTTTTACCAATTTTTGAACCGCCGTATTAGATGCATCATGACTTCCTTCTTTGTTTTTGAAATACGCATCATAGTATAATGCTTCTGCCGCTAGTTTTCCATTGGCAATTTTTTGTACCTCTTGGTATGCTAATTTCGCTTTATCTTCATTATTCGTAGCAATTGCAGAGCGTGCAATAATTACGTGCGCATCACTTTTGATTCGATCATCTATTTTTTCGTTTGCCAATACTTTTTCAGCATAACTTACAGCTTGTTCATAACTGTTAAGCTCGTAATTCGCTTTCATTAAGTTTGATTGTGCAAACGTGATATTCTGTGGGAAATCAGCGCTTTCTTCCAATCGTTTTAATACTGGAATTGCTTTGGTATAACTATCTGTCTCTAAGAATACTTGTGCTAAACGCGCCAAGGCTTGCTCTGTATATTCGTTACGCTCTGTCTGTAATACAAATTCGTAATACGGAATTGTTTTTTGCGTTTCTCCTTGACTAAAGTATGATTGTGCTAAGTAGAAGTTTGCATTGGTAGCATGCAATCCATTTGGAAATTGCTGTATATATTTTTCAAATCCTTCTATAGCTTTCTTTGTATTGTTTTGGATGAATTGTTTTTCAGCAGCTTCATACGTTGCGTTATCCAATTCTGCATCTGTAACATCTACAAAATCTAGATTTTTCACCCAGTTTGCATATACTTCCACTTGACCTAATTCAATGTAAATCAATTTTGCAGTTTCCACAGCTTGAACCGATTCTTCTGTATTTGGAAATTTAGCAACAACTGCTCTAAACTTCGTCAATGCGACTTGATTTTTTCCTGAATTATAATTAATCAATCCTTGTTTTAAAATTGCTTTGGGTACATATGAACTTTTTGCATAGTCTTGCACCATCTCTTCATACGTATTTAATCCATCTTCAATTTTTTCTTCGCTAATGTATGTATTTCCTAATTCGTACAATGCATCATCACGTAATGATGATTTTTTATACTTTTTGGTAAACTTATCTAATTCACTAATTTTTGTATTTGTTTTTCCTGTAAAGCCATAACTAATTGCTTTTTGAAAGTATGCGTAATCTTCATCCACACCTTTCATTGCAATTGCTTTATCATATGCTTTAATAGCATCAGCATATTTACTTGTTACAAAATGACTGTCTCCTAATCGCAAATAACTATCATTTACACGGCCTTTATCATCCCCGTTATTTGCAATAAACTTTTCAAAGTTTACAATTGCATTTGAGTAATCTTTTTGTTTAAAGTACGTATATGCTAAATTATAATCAATGGTTTCTGATTCTTCCGTATCTGTAATATTTGCATTTACAAACGACTTGAAACCAGCTAATGCAATGTCATAATTATCTAATAAATAATTAGTTTCCGCTTTCCAAAAAGTAGCTCGTGCTGTATATTCTGGCGCTTCGTTTTCTTTCAATGATTTTTCAAAGTATGTTAATGCATCTTGATATTTTCCATCATTGAATAATTCAATTGCTCTGTAAAATGCTACTTTTTGATATGTTGCTTTGTCACTGTATTTTTTACTTGCTTCTAATAAGCTTAACGCCGCTTCGTAATCTTTTGACGTAATGTATGAACTTACTAATAACTCTTCCAATTCGGCTTGGTGTTCTGTTTCTGGATATTTTTTAAGGTATGAAGTTAATACAGAAGGAACACTTTCGTACGGATTCCCTATTTCGTAACTCAAACGCGCATAGTTTAATCCGGCATCTTCTTGAATTTTTACATCAAAATCCATTTGTGAAGCATTACGAAATGCATTCAATGCTTGTTGTTTTTTATCTGTATTTAAGTAACATTCACCTAAGTGATAGTAAGCATTTTGTGCTACAAAGTTGCTTCCGCTTACAATTTTATTGAATTGTTTGATAGCGTTTTCATAATCTTGTTGCTTATAATATGCATATCCTAATTGGTAGAAATCTGTGTTGTTCCATTTTCCTTTTTTACCTTTATATGCTTTTAAATATGGAATAGCTTCGTCATATTTTTTTAGATTGAAATAACTTTCTCCTATAATTTTATTGAGTTCAGAAATTTCTTTTCTATCAGCATTTGGCAATTCCTTTTTAGATAAATCAATTGCTTTTTGAAAGTTTCCAAGCTTAAAATTCATATCTGCTTTGAAATATGATAGTTTTTCATTGAATTCATCTTCTTGAGAAACGCCTTCAAAATACTCGTTTGCTTCTTCATATTTATCTTCTTGATACGCAATGTATCCTGTATAATATTTTGCTTGTGAACCGTATTTTTGAGAATCTAATAGTTTTTGAAAATACTTTTTAGCTTCATCATATTTTTTGGATGTAAAATAGGCGTATCCTTTTTTGAAGTTATAGTCTTCTCGTTGTGAATTTGTCAAATTGTTTTCACCTGATTTGTCATACCATTTTAACGCACGTGAATATCTTCCATTTTCAAAATAGTAATCTGCTACATCAATGTACGCTGAATTTCGTTTGGTACTTGTTGGATATCTTTTTACAAAATCCTCCATCATACGATCTGCGCCTAATTGATTTAATCGAACAGCACAATTGGCTATATAATATGCACAATTGGCTTCTGTTTCATAATCTTTAGTATCGCCTTTTACACGATCAAAAAGTGCTTGTGAAGCTTGATATTGTTTACTGTTATACAAATGTAATGCTTCATTATAATCTTTTAAATCATGTGTGTACACTTTGGTTTTTTGTGCGTATGATAGTTGAAAACATACGAACATGAAGCATAGCATAAATTGAAGATGTTTTTTGCTCATGAATCTTGTTATTTTATGAGTTTTGCAATGAATTGCGATTAAAAATCTTGATGATATATTGGTATTTCAAACTTTCATAATAAAGTTCTAACACATCATAAAGATTGGTTTTTTATTACTTACAAACTTAACGCAAATATATCTGTTTCGCTAACTTTCCGTACTTGCTTTTTGTTAAGAAAAACACAATTGTCTTAATCACATAACGTGTGTTTTTTAGGATAATTATATTTTTCAGTAAGAATTGAGATATTAGTATTACCTAATACATATTTTTTAGTCCTGAATTCGAAATTTAGTATTGTGAGTATTAAGTTGAATCATCTAAAGAAACAACTCAACAAACAGGTAAAAATCGCTCAATATTAATTTTGCGATAGTGAAAAACCAGATTATGAATTATATTTGTTTACTTTGTGTATTCGATTTAAAATCATTCACTATACATGGAGCAAATTCTCAACCTTAGAGGCGTTTCTATTTTTCAAAGAGAAAATCTTATTCTATCAGATATCAACCTTGCTATTAATAAAGGTGATTTTGTATACTTGATAGGAAAAACTGGTTCAGGGAAAAGTAGTTTTATTAAAACTTTGTATGGCGATTTACCTTTGACAGAAGGAGAAGGAAGTATTGTTGATTTTGATTTGAAAACATTGAAAGAAAAAGAAATTCCTTTTTTACGTAGAAAGTTAGGGATTGTTTTTCAGGATTTCCAACTACTCAATGATAGAACTATAGCAGCTAATTTATTATTTGTATTGAAAGCTACCGGCTGGAAAGATAAAGAAAAAATGGAAGCTAAAATTGATGAAGTTTTGGACAAAGTAGGTATGAAGACGAAAAACTTCAAATATCCACATCAACTTTCTGGAGGAGAACAACAACGTATTGCAATTGCGCGTGCACTTTTAAATGATCCGGAACTTATTATTGCTGATGAGCCTACTGGAAATTTAGATCCGCAAACCAGTATGGAAGTAATGCAAGTACTACAAGAAATCAATAAAAACGGACGTACCATTTTAATGGCGACTCACGATTATGCTTTGATTTTAAAATATCCTTCTAAAACTCTTAAATGCGACGGAGGCAAAGTCTTCGAAGTGGTTCAGAAGAATGTATAATACACTCAAAAACACCCTTAAAAAGATACTACCAAAGCGTTTTATCTTTAATAATGAACCATTTTTCAGGTTTTTTTATGGTATTTTTTATTTAGGAAAATCACATCAATGTACTGTATGTGATAAAAAACTAGGTTCTTTTATCAAACTAAAAAGAAATGATTTCTTGTGTCCTTTTTGTGGAAGTTTAGCTCGAAATCGTCGTCTTTGGAATGTATTACATACTGAATATTCTTTGCAAGGAAATGTGCTGCATTTTTCACCTTCAAGAAATATCTACAGAAAACTAAAAAAACGCACAGACATTTCATATATCACTTCCGATTATGAAGATGAATTTATTGCTGATCATCATTTTGACATTACAAATATTGATCAAAAAGACGCTTCTTTTGATCGCATTATTTGTTTCCATGTATTGGAACATATTTCAGAAGACACAAAAGCAATGCAAGAATTATACAGAGTTACCAAACCTGATGGAATTGTTTTTATTCAGACACCTTTCAAAGAAGGAATTATTTATGAAAATGAAGCTATTACAAGTCCCGAAGATCGTTTGAAACATTTTGGTCAGGAAGACCACGTTCGAATTTATTCACCTAAAGGACTGAAAGAAAGATTGACAAATGTTGGTTTTCAGGTAAAAACGCTTACTTTTGAACCAACAGAACATGATAAATATTATGGATATATTTCTCCTGAAACTATTTTAATTGCTACCAAACAATGTTGTCAATCTTAATTCCTACCTATAATTATGACATTTACCCATTGGTAAAACAACTACACGCACAGCTATCTAAAACGGATTATATTTTTGAAATTTTATGCTTAGATGATCATTCAAAAGATGTAGATTCCATAAAGCAAAACGAAAATATTAATTCATTAGCGAATGCTTCGTACACAATTTTACCTGAGAATATCGGTCGCAGCCGAATTCGGAATTTGTTAGCTCAAAAGGCAATTTATAAATGGTTGTTATTTTTAGATGCAGATGTATTGCCTGTTGCCGAAGATTATATCACCAAGTATGTAGCATCAATTTCTGATGAAAAAGAAGTAATTTATGGAGGTATTTTATACCAACAAGAAAAACCAAAAGAGGAAAATGTATTGCGTTGGATTTATGGAAAAGAACGTGAAGCATTGAGCGTTTCTCAACGTCAACAAGCTTCATATTTACGTTTTTTAACCTTGAGTTTTTTAATCCGAAAAGA
The DNA here is from genome assembly GCF_947496985.1 of uncultured Kordia sp. GTDB lineage: Bacteria > Bacteroidota > Bacteroidia > Flavobacteriales > Flavobacteriaceae > Kordia. The sequence goes on along the minus strand of NZ_CANMEZ010000005.1, from coordinate 361,631 downwards.
TGTTTTTGAACGTGTAAAATTTAATGAAGAAATTCCAAATGCACGACATGAAGACACCTTATTTGCAAATGACTTAAAGCATAAGGAAGTGCATATGACACATATTCACAATCCTGTATATCACCTAGGTTTAGACACAAGCAAAGGGTTTATTCAAAAATCAATGGAGTCAGTAGAAGTGCTAATTTTATTCATGAAGAATAACTTAATTGAACCCAATGACATTTTAATAACGAAAGTATTTTCACGCGTTAAAAAGTTTGGACTAAATCATTTGTTATCAATAATGTATACTTGGTTTGGAAAATTATTTGAAAAAAACCTATTGTCTAAAAATCCTTCAATGTTTATTTTTGACTTGTATCGATTAACGTATCTTTGTTACTTAGACAAACGCCAATAATGCCTTTATTTTCTGTTATTATTCCGCTTTACAACAAAGCAATGTACATTCAAGAAACCATTGAAAGTGTATTGCAACAGCATTTTTCAGATTATGAAATCATTGTTGTAAACGACGCTAGTACAGATGACAGTTTACAAATTGTCTCTACAATTTCAGATCCTAGAATTTCAATTATTGATAATCCTAAAAATTTAGGATTATCAGCTACTCGAAATGTTGGAATTTCCAAAGCAAAAGGAAACATTATCGCACTATTAGATGCTGATGACATGTGGCTTCCTAACTTTTTAGATACAATTAAAAATTTACACGATTCATTTCCTGAAGCAGCTATCTACGGAACTGATTACAGTGAAATTTACACTACTCATAAAGCAATTGAATCTAAAAAAAATATTCCTATTTCATTAAAAGGTACTTCTTTTGTGGTGAATGATTTTTTTATTGCAAATATGTTTCAACCTATTTTCAATCCAAGTTGTTTGGCTTTTAAAAAAATTATTTGTGAAGATTCAAACGTTTTTGATTCTGCAATTACATTTTCAGAAGATATTGATTTTTATATAAAATATGGTTCAAAACATAAAGTAGCATATCACTATGAATCGTTGGTAAAAATGCATTTTGATGTTCCTAATCAAATGACTAGAAGTGCTATTAGCAAAAAAACACTTCCCGATTTAGATCGCTATGAAACTTTAGCTAAGAATAATGTTTCATTAAAAAAGTTTTTGGATTTGTATCGATATATTTATGCGTCCTTGTATCATTTAGAAAATGCTAAGCTGCAAAAAAAGAAAATGTTACAACAAATAGATTATGCTAATTTGACATTAAAACAACGCTTACTTTTAAAAAGTCCACGATTTATTTCAATTTTACTTAAGAAGCTAAAAGGTATTTTATTGAAGTATAATATTAAAGTTACTTCGTTTTAAGTTAGGCTGTTTGATAAAAATGTTAGATTAAAAACACAAAACATTCTCTATATTCAATAGCATGTATACTACTTAGAAAGTTTTACATTCTCTTTTGTTATCACAAAATCCTGATAATCACGAATATAATCAGACTCATCAAATTCATCAGAAGCTAATACTAAACAAACTGCACCTGAAGAAAAGTTTTCCAATTCGCGCCAAATTCCATGTGGAATTAAACAACCTTGATTGGGTTTATTTAATAATACGCGTCTTTTTTCTGTTCCATCTTTAAATATTACCTCAAAACTTCCACTCAATGCAATGAGTACTTCATGCTGTTCTACATGCGCGTGTCCGCCTCTTTTTGCACCACTAGGGATGTCATATAAATAGTATACGCGTTTACACTTAAAAGGAATAGTTTCTCCTTCAATAACAGAAATATTCCCTCTAAAATCTTCTATTTTGGGGATGGTTATAAGTTGTATATCAGCTACAGTAGTAGACATATTTTAGTTGTTTAAGAGGTGAATCCATTGCTGGATTACTAGTTTTTCAGTGAATTTTTTTATGGAAGATACTGTATTTTGTTTACATTTCCCATACAAGTCTATATTTTCGACCAACAGTATCATAGCATCTTTTAACTTCACAAAGTTTTGATCTTCAACGAGCAAACCATTGCTTTTTTCTTGAATAATTTCATTTGGTCCAGACTTACAATCAAATGAAATTACAGGCGTTTGTTGTTTCAATGCTTCTATTATAACCATTGGAAAGCCTTCTACCCTACTTGATAACACTAAATATTTTGCATTTTTTATATATTCAGCTACATTTTCAACAAATCCCATCAATTTTACATGGTTTGTAAGTGCTAATTTTTCAATTAAATTTTGCAAAGATTCTTTATCATCTCCATCACCTAAAATTAATAGTTGAATATTTTTTTGGGCTAAGTTAGTAGCTTTGTAAGTTTCTATCAAACGATCAAATTGTTTGATGTCGTTTTGTAAGCGTCCAACAGCTACAATGTAATTTTCTGGAAAAATGGTTTGAGTTTCCTGAACTTTTTCTGTTTCAATAATATAATTAGGAATATGAATCGTATTTGTAAATCCGTAATCTGCAATTAGTTTTTCTTCTATTCCTTTGGAAACAGCAACAATTGCTTTTGTTTTATTGTAAATTTTCTTAAAAAAATCACTTTTAGGAATATGCCATGCTATTTCATAACTATGTACCATCATGATCATTTTTTCAGAACGAAATATAAATCGATGTAGTAAGCGCTCCATCCAAACTCTACTTCGTATTCTGAAATCAATATATACATTTGCATTACAATCGTTGTATGCTTTTTTAAATGCAAAAAATTTACGGACCTGTTTGATAATTTTCATCGAAGATTCCTGAAGACCAAGGTTATATAATTTTCCATCGTATGAATAGGTAATTTGATCTTTTAGAGCGATAATAGAAACGTCAAATCCTTGCTTGTGTAATGATTTTGAAAAGCTAGCTGCTTGCTTTTCTGAACCACCTACACTTAAACTATCGACAATTATACATATTTTCTTTTTAGAATTTTGCTGCATAAAGTTTTCCTACTATCTTTCACGCAAATATACTGTTATTTATGCGAATATTATTGATTGGAGAATACAGTAGATTTCATAACTCACTGAAAGAAGGTCTACAAAAATTACATCACGATGTCACGTTAGTCGGCAATGCTGATAGTTTTAAAAATTTCCCTATTGATATTTCGTTAGATGTTACTTTTTTCAACAAAAAATTACCCAATCTTTTTCGTCAATTTTTTTATCGTATATGCAAAAAAGATATTGCCTTTTTGGAAACTGCATATCGTTTTTACAAACATAGAAAAGCATTTCAAAATTATGATGCCGTACAATTGATTAACGAGTTTCCATTTGCTACTATTCCATTTATAGAGCGCAAATTATTGAAATACATTTTTAAACATAATAAGAATGTGTTCTTATCTTCTTGTGGAGATGATTTTCATTATTTGAATTATATTTTACATGCAGATCTTCCTTATCATATTTTAACACCTTGCGTTCAAAATAAAGCAGTTAAGAAACAATTTATATATTCATTACAATATTTATGCAAGTCACATAAAAAACTTCATCATTTTGTAATTGATAATGTAAAAGGAATCATTCCTGCTAATTTTGATTATGATATGGCATACAAAACGCACCCAAAAGCTTTGCCATTAGTTCCTTTCCCTATAAATGTTGATTCATTACCGTTTAATAAGCTTACGAATACTGAGAAAGTAATCATTTTTCATGGTGTGAATAAGGTAAATTATTTAAAAAAAGGAAATGATATTATTGAAAAAGCCTTGGTAATTATTGCTGAGAAGTATCCGGAAAAAGTTGTTGTAAAAACTGCTTATAGTTTGCCATATAATGAATACATTAAAACCTATGATGAAGCACATATTATCATGGATCAGGTATATGGATACGATCAAGGATATAATGCTTTGGAAGCCATGGCAAAAGGAAAAGTAGTGTTTTCAGGAGCCGAAACTGCTTTCCAAGAATACTATAAACTGGATAATACTGTTGTGATTAATGCAACTCCAAATGTGGAAGATTTGGTTGAAAAACTTAGCTTTTTGATTGAAAATCCAGCAGAATTAATTCAGATTGGAAAAAACGCACGTGCTTTTATTGAAACGCATCATGAATACGAAAGTATTGCTAATGAGTATGTGAAACGCTGGAAAATGTGATGTAGAGATTGAAGTTTAAATCAAACTATCGTCTTTTCGAGTGATTTTCAATAAAAATTTTATCGAGAAATACTTAGAAACGATTCTTTTAAATTACTTTTCTTCTCTTCCAATATAAGTTATTGCAACTGCAATAAGACTCATTCCACTTATTAAACCTAAACCGATAGCGCCGCCATTCATTCCTGAATGCGTAGTTACATAACTACTAGTTGTATAATAAGATATATTTTCACTAATAGCTGGAGAAGGGTTAGCAACTATTTGATTTACTTTTTCATTGATTTTCAAGCTTCCGAAATAGGCAGAAGCAATTCCGCAAATTAAAGCTACTAAGATTAAAAACCCTCTAAATGTATTCATATACTTTAATTTTATTACAATCGGTTAAAAATACAAATTGATTGAGGGAAGAATTCAAATATACATTTTTTCACAATATAAAAACAAATCATTTATTTCAATCTTCTAATTCCTTCAAAGACAACGATACTTACAGCATTTGCTAAGTTTAAACTTCTTATATGCTCACTAAACATTGGAATGGTATATAATTGATCTGGGAATTTTTCTGTAATTTCTTTTGGCAAACCAACCGATTCTTTTCCAAAAACTAAATATAAGTCATCTTCATATGGAATTTCATCATAGGTTTTTGTTCCATGACTGGACAAGTATACCATTTTTTTAGTTGAATTTTTCTCGTAGAATTCTTCTATATTTTCATAGATATGAACTGATAAATGCTGCCAATAATCCAATCCAGCACGTTTGAGTCGTGCATCTGTTATTTCAAATCCGAAAGGTTTTACTAAGTGTAAGTTTGATCCTGAAGCCAAACTGAGTCTACCTATATTTCCTGTATTTGTTGGAATTTCAGGTTCTATAAGTACAATATTGTATGCCATTATTTAAAGTCTATGTAATCAATTTCCATTTTAAAATCACCTGCTCTTTTTTCATTTGTTACGAAACCTAAACGAAGTATGTTTGTTAGTTCTTCTTCTGTAGGTGCTCCAGGCTTTTTTCTTCCAACACTATATTTGATAAATTCAGAAAATAAAATTTCTTGTTTTACCCATTTCCAATCTGTATTTGGCAAATCGCGTTTGTAGTATGGCAAAAACCAGCGTTTATCCATTTCCATCGTCATTGCCATTGCATATCCTTTAGAGCGATATTTGACAACAATTTTTGTGTATTTAGATAAATCCATTTTTTTAAATGGACCCTTGTATGATGAAAAACCGCCATTATTTCGCAACGAAACTGTTCCACTAAACACGACACAATCATCAAACATAAACGTCTTCCCTTTGGAAAGTCCGCCCATAACACCATCATTTATGATTTGCCAGCGTTCGCCGTCTAAATCAGATCCGAAATCAACTTTCAATTTTTGAGCTATGGTAACTTGCGCGAAGATTAATAAAGAGACTAGTAAAATTCTTTTCATTGCTTTTTTAGTTTAAATATACAAAGATTTGAAAAAGGTTTTATGAGATTTCACTAACTATTTTAGCAGGAACTCCAGCAATAATAACATTATCAGGAAAACTTTTTGTCACTACGGCCGCGCTTCCAACAACAACATTTTTTCCAAGTGTAACACCTTTTAGAATCGTAACATTATTTCCTATAAATACATTTTCATCAATAAAAACTTCTTGTGGATCAGGATCAGTTTCATGACGTTTATCTATAGCTAAGTTATGAAAAGAGCTATCACTAATATGACAATTATAACCAATAACTGTATTTTTTGAAATCGTAATTTTCTTTTCAGCTGTTATCACACATGAATTGTTGATTGCGACATATTCACCAAAGTGAATTTCAGCTTGCTTTCCTCGCGCCTCTACATATCCGTATCCACTCATTAAATAAGGCGATCTATAGATTCCGAAACATGCATTATGCCCAAAATATATCGTTCCATTTCCTTCTAACAATAGAGGTTGTACATATATGGGTTTTCCTTTTTTGTTGGAAATTGTACTTAGAAATTTATATTTCCGCACTCTCCAACGCAATAAAATATGTTTTAGCAATTGCTTCATTGTTCCAAAAATACACTTTTTCGTTTAGCTATACTTTTTCTTGATGAATTTTACTCAATAATTAAGATTTGGACACAGGAAGTTTGCCAAATAACGATTTTCTAAAAATGAGTACTAATAATAGTAATGCAACAAAACTTCGTGCACAATGCGCCATCACAACACCTTCTATACCAACTTGATTGGTAAAATAAATACTTAATGAATAGAATAAAACTAATGAACTGATTTCCACAAAAAGATAATATCCGAGCATTTTTTTAGCATATAATTGATACGCTATTACGAGTGATATTACTTTAAAAAAATCACCTAATAGTTGCCAAAAGAATAAACTTTCAGTTGGTAAAAAGTCTTCATTATAAATAAATTGAATGACCCAAATTCGTAAGAAATAAATGACAATAAGTCCAATGGTGAAAATTGGCAAAATGGTTTTATAGAAATTAAAAACAATAGTTCTAAAACCTGTAATCGTTTTGTTTTCAGAAAGTTTTGGCAATACATACAATGTCAACAAAGACGTAACAAATATCAAGTATTGATTAGAAATTCGCTGCATTGCTTCCCAATAACCCGCTGCATCTTCGCCTATAGTTTCAATAATATGATTTCGAACAAATACATATATAATTGGAAAAATAAACGCTGAAATAACTGCCATTAATGTATACGACAGGTATTTTTTTACATATGCTTTTGAAAATGCATTTACCGTAAATGTTGTTGGTAATAAAATTCGTTCTCTGTATAGTAATATCAAGCTAAAAACTAGCAAAATAGAAGGCACAATACTTAACGAAATTAATGCTCCATCTAATGCAAATTTCCACATTAAACATACCGTAAACACTAAATTTACTAGATATCCAACAATATTCAAGATGATGAATTTCTTGTACTTTTTAAATCCATTAATGATTCCTAAACACAATACATTTATCGCGTATAATGGTAAAACGAGCGCAAGAATTTTAAAGATGTAACTAAATTCTTTTCCTTTAAAAATAAGTTCATTCCAATAGTTTGCTCCAAAAAATAGTAATGTTGACACGATTAGTGTTGCAACAAAAATGATACATAAAGCCGTAGATAATACTTTTTGAAGTTCCGATTGATCATTTTTATGTTCGGCTGTATATTTTATGATTCCCGCACTGATTCCGAAAGTTGCCAATGCATAAATTGTTTTTAGAAAATCGCGCATATTTCCTACGGAAGCCATTCCTTTTGTTCCCACAAATTCGGCTAACGCTTTAGAAGTTAATACACCAACAAGTACATTAATTAATATTGCAATGCTATTGAAGGAAGTGATTTTCAATAGTAAATTATTTGCAATATGCTTTTTTAACTTGTTCAAGAATATTTGTTTAAAACAGTAATAATTTCATCAATTTCAGCAGTTTTCAAAATTGGATTGATTGGTAAACTCAAACATTCTACATGAATTTTTTCAGTAATCGGAAAACTACGTTGATTCCACTCTTTATAAGCTTCCTGCTTGTGTGGTGGCGTTTCGTAATGAATTAAAGTTCCTATGTTGTTTTCAGTTAGATATACTTGTAATTTATTTCGATTTTCGGTTCGTACCACAAATTGATGAAACACATGTGAGTCGTCATTTTTATAGTTTGGCAAGATGAGTATCGGATTGTTGATTTCGTTTATATAACGCTTTGCAATCTGCCTTCTGATTTCATTATCCGCATCTACGTGTGGCAATTTTACATTTAAAAAAGCAGCCTGAATTTCATCCAATCGATTGTTAACTCCTTTATATTGGTTTACATATTTTGAAGAACTACCATAATTCCGCAGTTTCGTAATGATTTCAGCTAGTTTCTCATCATTTGTAGTTACTGCTCCAGCTTCACCTAACGCACCTAAATTTTTGGTTGGATAAAAACTAAAACCTGCCGCATCACTTAAGTTTCCTGCTTTTTTATCGTTTGCATTTTTAGCTCCATGTGCTTGTGCAGCATCTTCCATCAACAATAAATTATGCTTTTTTGCAATCTCATAAATCGTAGTCATTTCAACCAGTTGTCCATATAAATGAACTACCAAAATTGCTTTCGTTTTTGGTGTAATCGCTGCTTCTATTTTTGTTGGATCAATATTGAACGTGTTCAAATCAGGCTCTACTAATACAGGTTTCAATCCTGCTTTAGTGATTCCTAAGATACTCGCAATGTATGTATTTGCAGGCACGATTACTTCATCTCCTTCTTGTAGTTTACCTAAGACTTTATATGCTTCTAAAATTAAAATTAACGCATCCAATCCATTGCTAACTCCAACACAATAGTTGGTGTCACAATACTCAGCATATGACTTTTCAAATGATCTTACATTGTTTCCCAACACGTAATAACCAGAATCTAAAAACTTCTTGAATACTTCTTGAAACTCAGTTTCAAATCGTGCGTTGAGTGTATGTAAATCGAGAAATTTTATCATGCAATCGGAATTTTATAAATGTCTTGTGTAAAACATACACAACCAAGTTCTTCTTTTTGTTTCAACAAACCTACATTGTAACCATGTTCATTGTTTGCATCCACCGTTCCCATGCTAAAATAGTGCATTTCTTCTTCTTTGAACTTTTCTATCAAATACATAAATAGATATTCCAACGCACGTAGCGATTCTCCCTTTTCAGTAGTTGCACCATATTGCGATTTTACTACTTTTTTATGTGTGAATATCGTGATTCCTGCTAAGATTTCTCCATCTAGCTTTAGGTTGTATTGTATGATATTTGATGGAAAATGTGTTTGCAATTTGATGATTTCGGCTAACGAATGCACAGGTTTTGCGCTATATTTTTCATCTAGTTTTGGCATTAAAACATCATTCCAAAATTCAGAAAGACTTGAAGTTTCTTCAATTTCAAAGCCCAAACTATAATTTTTTTCGTAATGCTTACGCTTTGTTTTATGAATGTTTACAGGTTTCCCATAATCTATTGCTAATACCAGATTTCGATCGATTAAATCTCCTTGCTTTGAAGTAAAATAATTCAATTCGTCTCCATTTTTTTCATAATAGATTCCTGGAATTGACTTGAGTATGATTTCTAAAAAGTTATTCACTTTCGCATAATTGATCACAGTTTGTAACAATTCATTCACTTCATGCGCGCCACTTTTTTTAGATAGAATCAAACCACCAAATGTTAATCCTTGATGCGAGTACAATATCTTTTCACGAAGGTTTGCTGGAAACAAAGCAATTGGCTTTTCTTTTTTAAAAAGTACCAAAGAATGATCTTCAAATCGATCTTTATGATATTCCATAAAGTCACGATAGAATAAAAATGAACTATTTTTTGCTGTTGTGACAAAGGTATCCCAAAGCGTTTTGTGTTCGGCTGTATATTTAGTTAGTGTGTAAATTCAGGTTGTGTTTAGAAAAAGTGAATTTACTAATTTTAACGGGAGTTTGGTAGTTGTAGTATGAAAAAGTTGATTTTCAGTTACAGTTCTCAGTTTTCTACCTCTATCCTAGTAAATTATATTGAATATAATACAAGCATTATGAAATTGATAAATTAAAAGAAAAAACTACTTCTCTACTTTCTTAAAAACAATATTTCCTTCGTTATCAATGTATTGATATATTCCTTTTGGGGCTTTGTCAATTATTTTAGAATAGCTTGTATCTTCTTGTAAATGTTGCAGTAAATCTTCATTCTCTCCTAAATAAGCAAACAATGTTCTAAATAGATTGACAGGTGTTTTTAATTTTGAATCATATGAAGGAGCATTATTATTCGGCCATTTTATTGCCAATGCAGATGAAAATGCCGAGTAAATTAAATCTCTATCTGTTAGTTTGGTTTCTATCTGTTTCGTGTATTCCATTCCTACATAACCACCGTGATCTGCAGTAATGACAATTAAACTATTCGGGTCATTTTGAGTGATTACTTCTATAGTTTCAACTAGCCATTCATTTGCCATTTTAAGCTTGGTTATGTATTTTTCTTTTTCTCCTTCTATGCCCGAAGAAAATGTTTTTTTAGTAACAATATGACCTGGCGCAATTTTTTCTATAAAGTAAAAATTATGTGTTTTTTTATTCGTTTTAATTGCTTCTTTTAACGGCTCTATTAATTCGTAACTTTTATTAAAAGCGCCCATTCCTAACAACGGAATTTCACTGTCTTTTATGTTACATTCATCATATAATAATTGCGGTCTATTTAAAAGCAAATATGGATATTCCATAAAAAAGAATGTTTTGTACTCATTCATTTTTAAGGTAGAAATTACAGGATTATCTCCCGCTACAATTTTTCTAGCACCAAAGATTCCATTTTTGCTTTCTCCATTTTTTATGTAATGATGTTTCATCGCAAACATAGAACTGTTTGATAATACTGTAGATGCGTAATTACTTCTATAATTATTGTATACTTTAAAGTTTTTCTCAGCTAAATATCTGTCAAAATCTGAGTTGTCAAATTTATAATATCCTTTACCTAACTCAGAGAAATTCAAATATCCATCGGGTTGAATGATGTATATGTTCGGATGTTTTGTAAAAGTCGTTTCTGTTATATTATCTGGCTGTTCCAACCATGCATTGGAATGCGTAATATAGTTGAGTAGTAATGGCGCTAGATTTATAAAAGCCACTAAGGCAGCAAGGTATTGTACGACAATTATTTTTTTGTAATGCTTACGAAGAAGCATCGCAATTAATACAAAAATGATAATACAAAGTAGTATTCTTTTACGATGATGAAATCCAAAAATTCTTCCCGCAAGGAAAAGAGTAAAGAAGGAAGCATTTAAGATCGGAATTAAAAAAACTTGATACTTTTTTAATCCTTTGATTTTGTCTACTATTTTTTTTGAGATTATAAATACTACAACCGGTAATACTATATACAAACCAACAATGAGACAGAATTGGAATAATGAATTGACTAAGTTAAAATTAGAATCGTAGGTGTAAATTAAAGAATACAATCCGGAAGCAATGGCTGCAATGATAGGATATTGCTTGTTATTACTTATATATTCTTGGATTGAATTTCTTAGACGATTAAGCATTTTTATTTTTTAATAAGTATAATACACGTTCCGAATCTGGAATTTCTTTTTTGTCTACTAGTTGAAAATGGTTTGTATAGGTTTTTTCAAAATTCTCCAGATTGTAATGTCCAAATTGATCCTTGAATTCAGCTTTTGCGTTTAGCAAACGTGTTGCGTACGAATCGTTTCGTTTTGGAAATTCAATGATTAAATGTCCTGAAAAAGAAGCAAAGAATGCTGCTGAGTTTTCAAAAGGTACGTTTCCAGTTAAAGATAAGTGATGAATTAACGCTAATGCCAATGTTGCATCTGGTTTGAATTCTTTTACTCGTTTTACAAACGAGAAACGTTCTGTATTTTGAAAACCGATACTTGCTGATGGATTTAGTAAATCTATGACAAAAGGCAACATGTTTGTTTCCTTGTTTTTCTTAACCGCATAGTAATTTTGATCTACCGCATTGTTATCAATATCACCTACCAAGGCAAGGTCAATTTTGGAATTAATTTCACGTACAAATGTTCCATCATTTCCACCAACATCAATTACAGTTTTTGCATTTAGTTGTTGAATCCAATTATTTATTATCTTAGATTTTTGCGTAAATGCTTTATCTGAATAGTTCGTTTTTTGGTAATAATTTCCCCATTCCGATTGTTCTTTAAGTTGTAGTTTTTTTATGTAATTATATAAACTATCAATAATATTAAACAAGCCTTTTTGGGATAAAGAAGCTTGTTTTGTAGCTTTTACATCTTCTTCTTGATGCTTGTTTTCATATTTTGCCAATAAGTGAATATTGGTATATAAAAACGGATTGAGTTTTGTGCTTTTTGGCAACAAGGAAGCTATCATTTTTAATGGAATTCCATCTATGAAATTCGACATTGTTTTTAGGAATTCTGCACCGTGATATTTTGATAATAGTAAAGGTCCTAAAAAGTGTGTAATGAATTGTTTGTACGCTCGCCAAGGTGTATTTTCTTGATAAAAGTCTAGCGAAAGCGTATCTATAAAGATGGCATTTCCTTTGTAAAAAGCAACATTATATGCTGTTGCGTCTTTTAAAGAAAAACCATTTTGTAATGCATATTTTTGCAGTTTTAAAGTTAATAAAGCTGCTTCTTTATATTGCTGAAAACTCCATTCGTACGGATAGGTTATGAACGGAATTTGCTCAGGCTGAATATATATTTCAGTTTCTGTATTTTGGAGTTCTTCATGCGAAATTAACAGCTTGTGCTGAAATGCTTTTTCAAAGAAACCAGAATTTTTAAGTTTGTTATATTGTGGAAAATAACTCGGAAATATAACGCGTTTGATTGTATTATTTTCTACAAATACATGCCCGCTAGGATCACGATATGAAGAATCATGTCGCAAATTATTTGTCATCTTTCGATGGGTTTTCTATCTGAGAATCATCTATATTAATATCATCAAATACATCTTGATCAGACGTATTTTTATGCAAACCAAAAATGGTTTTTATTTTAAACATTACATTTTTAGAAAATAATACAACACCAGCAACAATAGCTACAAGTGCCTGAACCAGCATAGCTCCTAATCCTGCGTCAAAATAAAGAAAGTGCATATTTTTGATATTTCGGTAAAGATAGAAAATAGAATTTTAATAATTTAATATATTTTAAATATCATATTCCCTCTTTTTTACGCGCTGTCAAATGGTAGATATTGATTCCTAAGATGGCAAAATTTGTGATAATAATTGGCAAACCAACACGTAATGTAGGCATTAAAAATCCATACAGTACAAATAGTAGACATCCAACTGCATTGATCATTCGAAGATTTTTTAAGTCTTTCATTGTGAATGATATCAATACTGCCAGTGATGCTAAATATCCTATTAATTCTGTTCCTGTGATTCCTAGTATTTCCATGTTATTTAATTTAAAGATTGAAAAATTAAAAGATTCAAAAATTGGTATTCGCTATGTACACTACATAAAAAAGGTTTCACTGCGTAACAATGAAACCTTTTTTTCGATGTGAATCGTATTTTTTAGATGATCTTGTTACGTTTTCTTTCCACTTCTGTTAAGTGTACTTTTCGTAAACGTAAGAAGTTTGGTGTTACTTCTACATATTCATCTTTCTGGATGTATTCTAATGCTTCTTCCAAAGAAAATTTGATTGCAGGAACAATTTTTGCTTTGTCATCTGCTCCTGAAGAACGTACGTTTGATAGTTTTTTCGTTTTAGTAACGTTAACTGTCATGTCGTCTCTACGAGAGTTTTCTCCAATTACTTGTCCTTCATAGATATCTTCTCCTGGATCAACAAAGAATTTTCCTCTGTCTTGTAATTTATCAATTGAATATGGAATTGCTGTTCCTTTTTCCATAGATACTAATGAACCATTTTGACGTTCTGGAATTCCACCACGTAATGGTTGGTATTCTTTGTACCTGTGTGCCATGATTGCTTCTCCAGCTGTAGCTGTTAACAATTGATTACGTAATCCGATGATTCCTCTTGATGGAATTAAGAATTCGCATACCATACGATCTCCTTTTGCTTCCATACTTAACATTTCACCTTTACGAAGGGTAACCATTTCTATCGCTTTTCCAGAAACATGCTCTGGTAAATCGATTGTTAATTCTTCAATTGGCTCACATTTTTTACCATCAATTTCCTTGATAATTACCTGTGGCTGACCAATTTGCAATTCGTATCCTTCTCTACGCATTGTTTCAATCAATACTGATAAGTGAAGTACACCTCTACCAAATACGATGAATTTATCTGCGCTATCTGTTTCGTTTACACGTAAAGCTAAGTTCTTTTCTAGCTCTTTCATTAAACGATCTTTGATATGACGTGATGTTACAAACTTTCCATCTTTTCCAAAGAAAGGTGAATCGTTAATTGTAAATAACATACTCATTGTTGGCTCGTCAATTGCAATAGTTTTTAATCCTTCAGGATTTTCTAAATCTGCAATCGTATCTCCAATGTCAAATCCTTCTAAACCAACAATTGCACAGATATCTCCAACTTGAATTTCAGAAACTTTCTTACGTCCAAGACCTTCAAATGTGTGTAATTCTTTGATTCTAGATTTAACAATCGTTTTATCACGTTTTACCAATGCTACTTGCATTCCTTCTTTTAATGATCCTCTTTGTAAACGTCCGATAGCGATACGTCCTGTGAATGAAGAGTAATCTAATGAAGTAATTAACATTTGTGTGCTACCTTCTTCAAATTCTGGTGATGGAATGTGTTCCATTACCATATCTAATAAAGGCTCTATATTTTCTGTTTCATTTTTCCAATCGTCAGACATCCAGTTATTTTTAGCCGAACCGTATACTGTTGGAAAATCTAATTGCCATTCTTCTGCACCTAATTCGAACATTAAATCGAATACTTTTTCGTGTACTTCATCTGGCGTACAGTTTTCTTTGTCTACTTTGTTTACAACTACACAAGGTTTTAATCCTAAGTCAATAGCTTTTTGAAGAACAAAACGCGTTTGCGGCATTGGTCCTTCAAAGGCATCTACTAATAATAAAACTCCGTCAGCCATGTTTAATACACGTTCTACTTCTCCTCCGAAATCGGCGTGACCTGGTGTATCAATAATGTTGATTTTAGTTCCTTTGTAGTTTACAGAAACGTTTTTAGAGGTAATCGTAATTCCACGCTCACGTTCTAAATCGTTGTTATCAAGAATTAAATCTCCTGTATTTTCATTTTCACGAAATAGTTGACAGTGATACATAATCTTGTCTACTAACGTTGTTTTCCCGTGATCTACGTGTGCAATAATTGCAATATTTTTTATTGAAGCCATTGTTACCTCTTATTTTTAAGCGTGCAAATGTACTGTTTATTTGTTAGAGAATGTAACTTTCTTCAATTTTTTAAGTTATCTTTCTGTTAATTAATCTTTTAGAACATTTATTTACAATCCTTTTTTTAGCAGATTTACATCATATTTTATGTATCTACGTTTTCATCATACTATGTTTATTGCATTCCCGTAAGACGTTAGTTTTCAGATTTTTTACTTTTAAGTATTCTATTTTTAATCATAAAAACACCTACCATGTTAAAGAATATTTTAAAAATAAACGGAATAAAAGAGTTGAATAAAACTCAACAACAAAACACTTTAGGAGGTTTCATTGGAAATTGTTCTAGCTATAATGGTCCAGTTTGCTTTGGTCCAGTCCAAGGTTGTGGAAGCTGCGCTCATTATAACTCTTTACCTATTGAATATCAAGCATGTGCTTTGGTTCACATTAGCTGTGAAGAGTTTGATCCAATATAAAAAATAAACGAACTTTTGCGTGTTTTTCAACTACTTTTGCTACAAGAGGTAGATTTCCTTTTTGCTTTTGAAATTTACAGTATCTTTGTGCAAAATTTATAATTTATGCAACTGAGTTCTATTCCAAAAATAAAACATACTGATTCTAATAACTTCTTTTTACTTGCTGGTCCATGTGCTATTGAAGGTGAAGAAATGGCTTTGCGTATTGCCGAAAAAGTAATTAAAATTACGGATGCTTTAGAAATTCCATATGTCTTTAAAGGAAGCTTTAAGAAAGCGAATCGTAGTAGAATAGATAGTTTTACTGGAATTGGTGATGAAAGCGCTTTAAAGATCCTTAGAAAGGTTTCTGAGACTTTTGATGTACCAACGGTTACAGATATTCATGAAGCTTCTGATGCTGCAAAAGCTGCCGAATATGTAGATGTGTTACAAATACCTGCATTTTTGGTTCGTCAAACAGATTTAGTTGTCGCTGCTGCGAAAACAGGAAAAGTTGTAAATTTGAAGAAAGGGCAATTTATGAGTCCTGAAAGTATGCAACATGCCGTTAGAAAAGTACATGACTCTGGAAATGAAAATGCATGGATTACAGATAGAGGAACTATGTTTGGTTACCAAGATATGATTGTTGATTTTCGTGGAATTCCAACCATGAAACAGTTTGCTCCAACTGTTTTAGATGTTACACATTCATTACAACAACCAAATCAATCGACTGGAGTTACTGGCGGACGACCTGATATGATTGAAACTATTGCACGTGCTGGTGTTGTAAATAATGTAGATGGATTGTTTATTGAAACACATTTTGATCCTGCAAATGCAAAGAGTGATGGTGCTAATATGCTTCATTTAGATCACTTGGAAGGTTTATTAACCAATTTAGTTAAGATTCGTAAAACAATAAATAGCTTATAAGACTGCTTAGAATTTAATATATATAAAGTCGTTAGTAGAAGCTAGCGGCTTTTTTTAGTACTTCTATTAATACTTTGTCATTGATACCTTCAACTTTTTTGTAGCGTAACGAAGCCATGACCTTCCGTTTTTCAGTCACTAAATGTTCTTTATGAATTTGTATTTCTCCGCCTTTTACAATTCCTATATCAACATATTGTCTTTTGTGACTTGCATTTAGATAGCAGAATGGCTTTCCCTTTATATAGTAGAAAGGAATTCTGTATTTGTATTTTAGCTCTATATCAGGAAATGAATATTCTATTAATACCTGTAATTGTAATAAGATAGATTTATACGGTTCCGGTTGTTGTAAGATGTAATTTTCTGCAGGATTCATATTTCAATATATAAAAACCCAAGATACTTTTTATTTTGAAATTAGTATATACAATAAAAGGACTTCTACAAGAAGTCCTTTTATATTACTTTCCTAAATCTACTAACAGATAACTTGTGTTTCTGTACATATAATTTTAGACTCATCACCTTGAGTTGCTCCACAAAATTTTGAATCATCAGTTGTTCTAGTATTTGTAGGGCGTGAACACATTGTAGGCACTATGGATATACATCTATCATCCTGTGTTTCAATGGGCACACATACACCAGAAGGGCATGTAAATCCATTTCTAGATACTATTTCTGTTCCTGGTCCTTGTAAAGTCCCACCTTTTAAGCTTTTTAATGAACTAAAAGTAGCAACAGTTATTTTTTGGAATTGTAATTTAGAGAGGAAATCTTTCTTTTTCATTATACTGTGGTTTTACTAAGTTATCCTCAAATATAAAACCAGAAGTGTAATTTTACATAAAATACATCTAGAAATTTATAAATTTCGAGAGCAAAAAAAATCACATAACACCCTTATTATCAAGACTCTTAATGTAATATGACGGATACAAACCTGTTTTGTTTTTAAAGGCTCTGGAGAACGATTCTGAACGATTAAAACCTATTTCTTGCGCTATAGAATCAATAGTATAAGAACGGAATTTTTTATCGTTTTTTAACCGTTTAATTGCATAATTAACTCGTAATTCTGTAATATATGCAGTAAACGATTTCCCTTTATGCGCATTGACTAACTTTGATAAATAAGAGGTATTTGTCTTTAATTTTTTCGCCACTTCATTTAAACTACAATGTTTGCTTAAGTACGATTCTTTTGCTTCAAAATTATTCAGTTTTTTGAGGAGTTTCGCTTTGGTTTCATCAATAATTTCGACTTCTTTAATCTCAGCTTTAGCAATTTTCTTGACTTTACCTTTTTCAACAACTGCTTCCAACTTTTCTTCTTTTTCTTTCTCCTCTATACTCCTTAATAACTCTTCAAATTTACGTTGATTATTTTTTTCTCGTTTTCGGAAAAAGAAAACTATTCCAATTACCGTAAATGAAGCTACAAAAACACTTACTATTAATATATTCTTTGTTTTTTCGGAAGATTCTTCTGCTGCAATCAACTCTTCTTTTAACGATTGTAAATCATATTTTTTTACAATATCTACACTTATGTTATCTTGTCGTTTATCATTTTTCTTATAGACCTCGTTTGCTTTTTCATAATACTTTAAACTATTTTCAATATCATTAACCTCTTTGTATGACTTTGCTAATAAAGCATATGCTTCTTCTAATTTTATGAAATCAAGTTTATGCTTTTGCATCAAAGTATCTGCTTTTAGCAAAAACTCTATAGCTACTTTATATCTTTTTTCTTTATAGAAAACTTCTCCTTTTTCTATATATAATACAGGAATTTCATGATCTATGGTTTTTAAATTTTCTGCAATGTTCAATGATTTCTGTATAAACTCATGTGCTTCTTCAAAATCTTGATTTAAAGAGGCTATTCTTCCTAAAAATGAAAAAAAGTAAAATTTTGCCTCATTATCATTTAACTTTTCGCTTAACTCTAATCCTTTCTCACAGTAGCGTTTTGCTTGATTGTAATCTCCAATCCCAATATATCCTTTAGTTAATGCTATATAAACATTTATATGTAATGTTTTAGGTTCATCATCCTTAATTGTTTTTAATAACCCGTTTAACAATTCTATTGCACCTGGAAAATCATTAGTTTGCATTTTTATTAAAGAAATAGTTAATGATATTACTTGTTCTCTAACTTGGTCATTAGTCTTTTTAGCTAAATCTAATACTTGAAGATAATCCTCCATAGCTTTTTCATATTCTCCAAAATCAAAATAACTATTTCCTCTATCTTGTAAAGAAGTCATAATTAAGTTATCATCATTTAAAGATTTTGCTATTTGTAGAGATTTATTAAGGTTAACTACAGATTCTTCATGATTCATTATATTATTCTGCCAATTTGATAAACAAAGGTATCCCCAATATTGTTCTATTGAATCCTCTGAAGTTAACATACTATTTTTTACATGCATTATACATATAGTAGTTTTCAAAGAATCTTTCTCATATTTTTGTGCAAACAAACGCGCAAATTCTTTAGGCGCTAACTCTTTTAAAGATGCTTTGAATTCTTCTTTGTTAAAGCTTTGAATTGTGTCTTGCAAACTGTTATTTGCAAAAGATTGCTGATTATAGCCAAAAGATATAATCAATACTAGAAGTACCATATGTTTTTGGAGGTGCATATGAAATAGGTTTTCTTAGGTTTTAATGTATTGTTAAGTCGGCAGTATATCAAAAATAAGGGTTTTACATTATTTTTACTACAGTTTTCCCAGCAATTTTTAACAAATGCCATTAGTTTGTTAGTAATCAAATTGATAATTTTAATAACTGGACTCGGATTTTATGAATTCAGAGATGCTTTTATAAAGTTACCATTTATATTTTTTTGTTTGTGCCATGATAACAATAGCTTTGCCTTTAAATACTGTAATAAGTACGAAAGAAAGTAGAATTTAAAAAACACATCATACATGCAGTTCATCGTATACATCATTATGAAGATTTTTTCTTAGGAACGAACCCATTTTTAAGAAATTGAATAAAAAAACTCCCTAAATATGATTTAGAGAGTTTTTAATAGATTATTATTTTGTGTTCTTAACATCTATCCCCTGATGCTAAAATGACACAGTCTAAACTTCTATCAGTTTTTGTATCTCCTGTTTTACAATTATCATATTCTATTGTTTTCGGTTCAGTAGTAATAACACATGGAGAATTAACAGAAGGTACATTATCATCTCCCGCTCCAACAATGTTATTCAATTTAGATACGTTTATTTTGTTTACTTCCAACTTCAATTTTATTTCTCTTTTCATATTGCATATTTTATTAATGAATGTTCTTCCAAATATAGTAGAAAATGAAATTGACGCTTTACATAGTTAGTCGTTATTTATAAATAACGACTATTCGGAATTACTGCCTGCCTGTTTTTCAAGCTCTTTCACAAAGTACGAAGGGTACAAACCTGTTTTTACTTTAAACGCTTTTGAGAATGATTCTGACCTTTTGAAACCAATTTCCTGTGCTATAGCACCTATGGTAAATGATCTAAATTTACGATCATGTGATAATCGTTCAATAGCATAATCAACTCGTAAATCTGTAATGTAAGCTGTAAATGATTTTTCTTTATATGTATTAATCACTTTGGAAAGATACGTTGTATTCGTTTGAATTTTTTTCGCTACTTCTACCAAAGTACTATCGTTATCTAAAAATAATTCTTTGTCTTCAAATTCTTCCAACTTAGTTAAAATTGCTTCAATTTTCGGATCAATTTTAGCGGGTTGCTCTTTCGAAATTTTTTGAGATTTTTCGACTATTTTTTCTTCTGAAGCTGTCTGTTTTTCATCTTTGTGAAGTTTAATTTTCTGTCGTTTTTTTTCTAATTGATTCATTAGATTTTCAAAACGTTGTTTGTTTTTACGTTGTTGTTTTTTATTGAATATTAATAACCCAATAATGATAATTACCAATAGTACAACTCCAATTGTATAGAATGTTTTAATACGTTTTGAATTTTGCTGTAATTCTTTTATTTCCTCTTTCAGTTTTACGAGATCATATTGTTTGATAAGATTCGTATTTATTTTATCTCTTATTTTATTATTTTCAGTACTTATTTGTTTCGCTTTTTCATAGTATTTTATAGCTTGTTCACTATTTCCAAGCTCTTTGTATGATTTTGCAAAACAGTAATACATTTGTTGAATACTCAAAATTTCAACATCATAGTCTGCTTTCATTGCTTCAATTTTATGAAGCTCATCAACAGCTAACTGATATTTTTTTTCATCAAAATAAGCTTTCGCCCTATAAAATTTCAAAAACAATCGCAGGTTTTTACGAATGAATTGCTTTTCCATTATTTCATCTGCTTCATCCAAAAAACGATGACATTTTTCATATTCTTTGTTACTTCTGGCTATTTCTGCAAAAGCTGATAAAAAATGTGCCATAGCAAGTTCATCATTTATATCTATATTGAGTTTTGTACCTTCTTCGCAGTAATGACGGGCAGCATCATAATCTTCAATGTATATATAAGCACCACATATGTTCAGATATAAGTTTAATCTACTTTTTTCATTAATGATATCTGGTTGCTTTTTTATCTTTTCCAAATTTTCAAGCAGCAATTCAATTGCTCCTTTTGTATCATCTGCCTGCATTCTTACCAAAGCAATATTACTTTTAACAGCGATTTGCCATCTTCTATTTTTTTCTTTTTTTGCAATATTTAATGCTTCATAATACAATTTTAAAGCAGGTTCATGATCTGCCTGATAATAGTGAGTAACACCTTTACTTAGTAATCCCAAATATAATATACTGTCGTTCTTTATTTCTCTGGATATTCTAATTCCTTTTTCTAATAATGATAATGATTCTTCAATATTTCCTTTTGCTTCTTCCCAAATCGATACTGTTATAGATGCTCTAGCAACTTCTTTCGGTGTTCCTGAAGCTATATATATACTTTTAATGTGATCTGATATAATGCTCGCTTTTAGAGAATCGACATCATATACACGATACAATATAGAAGTCAGTGTACCCAACGATTTATTTTCTAATGACTTTTTAAACGTTATTGTATCTAATGAAGAAGATATTGTGTTGTCATTTTGAGCTTGTACAATACATGTAACGCAACTCATAAGCGCACATAAAAAGAGTACATTGTACTTTTTAAAGAGGGATATTGACATATATTTTGTTGTAGTTCTATTTTAGGTATATTCAAATGTAACGAATTTTGTGACTAAATCATTATTTATTAGGAATTGTAATTATAAAAGTTGTTCCATTTCCTTCAGAACTTTTGACATAAATTTCGCCATCATTACGTTCTAATATTTTTTTCACCAATGCCAATCCTATTCCGATAGAATTCCCTTTGGTTTCCGCATCAAGTCTTTGGAATAGTTGAAATATTTTTTCGTGATATTGTACTTTTATTCCTGGACCATTGTCTTGTATTGAAAATTGATGCCCTCTGTTTGTGAGTTCATAATCAATATGGATTTCTACCTTTTCTTTATCTGTATGCTTAATCGCATTTTGAATGAGATTCTGAAAGATTTGCAATAACTGCGATTCACTAAATTCTAGTTTTGGTAATACTTTTTGAATCTGTATTTGAACATTTTCCTGAGAATTTACTAAAACGATGCGTTCCACTAAGTGCTGTACATCTACCATTTTCGTTACTTGTTGCGTATCCATTTGTAAAGAATAGTTCAGAATTCCTTCTACCAATAAATCCATTTGAGTAATTTGTTCTTTTATCAACCCTAAACTTTTGGTAGTTTCTTCATCAAAGTTATTTTCATCATCATCCGTAAGCCAATCTGACAATGTATACATATTTCGCAAAGGACGTTTTAAATCGTGCGAAACTACATAAGCAAATTCTTCTAAGTCCTTGTTTTTTCGTAATAACTCTTTGGCTCTATTTTCAATATCAAGCGTACGTTTTTTTACGGTTTCTTCTAAATTTAAATTGATTATTTCAAGTTTTTTTCTATATCGAATTAAACCATTCATTACCAAAAAAGAAAATATAAATATAGTCCCTAACGATAGTAAAATAGCACTTTCAGACATGCTATCTAAACCTGAATTAAATACATGATATGATAAATGCAATAATTCGGAAGCACTATATAGCAAAACTAATATTCGGTTACTCAATAATAATACAGATCCAAATATGAACACATAGGTTACTAGTAAAAAATCTAAAGAAAAATTATTAACGCTTGTTCCATAGGCTAAATAATGTTGAAATAATAAGGTTGCAACAAATACAAACCAACCATATTGACTAAGTATTGATTTATTTTTTAAATATGGTAATAATCCAATAAGTAAAAAGAGACTAGCAAAGATGATATTTCCATAAAAAGGTATGATCAAATCTGGATTGTAATGTTTCATGACTTCCAAGTACACAAACGTACTTGGTGCACCAAGAATAAGCGTTATACTGCTATTCTTGATTTCAAAAGGCTCCAATTTTCCTAGTTTTTTAAGGAATTGTATGATCATATACTATGATAAGGTAATGCGCTGTTTGCACTATTGTTTAATGGTAAAAAAGAAGCTCGTTCCTTTTCCTACTTCACTTTCAACATATATTTCTCCACCATTTCGTTCTATTATTTTTTTGACTAAAGCCAAACCAATCCCAACAGAATCTACTTCGGTTTCTATTTGAAGTTTTTGGAAAAGTTCAAAGATTTTCTCAAAATATTTTTCTTCAATTCCAGGTCCATTATCGCTTACCGTGAATTGATGCTTATCATTTACTACAGCATAATCAATGTGAATTTCTACTTTTTCTTTGTCATTATGCTTGATGGCGTTTTGAATCAGATTTTGAAATACTTGTAATAATTGTGATTCATTAAATGATACTTTCGGCAATTCTTTCTTTAGTATTATTTGTACGTTTTCACTAGAGTTTACTGTGATTATACGTTCTAAAAGCACCTGTGCATCAACTACTTTCATCTCTTGATCTGTTTTCATTTGAAGTGAATAGTCTAGAATTCCTGCTACAAGTAAATCCATTTGTGTCACTTGCTCTTTGATCAATCGTAAACTTTGATTTGCTTCCTGATCAAAATCATGTGCTGCATCTTCTGTAAGCCAATCAGTTAAAGTGTAAATATTTCGTAACGGACGTTTTAAATCGTGCGAAACTACATAGGCAAACTCTTCTAGGTCTTTATTTTTTCGCAATAATTCTTTCGCTCTATTTTCAAGATCAATCGTACGTTGCTTGATACGATCTTCTAAATCTGCATTGACAGATTCTAGTTTTTTTCTATATCGAATTAAACCATTCATCACCAAAAAAGAGAAGATAAATATTGTACTCATGGAAACTAAAATAGCACTTTCAGACATGCTGTCTAATTCAGAATAATACACACGATATGAAAGGTGTATCAATTGCGAAGCACTGAATAAAATAACCAATAATCGATTACTCAGCAACAGTACTGAACCAAATATAAATACATAGGTAACTAATAAATAGTCGAGTGAGAAATTGTTTAATGCGGTTGTATAGGTAAGATAATATTGAAATATGATGAGCGTGACAAACACAATCCACCCATAAATTTCATTTAGAAATTTACTTTTCGCAAACGGCACTAATCCAACAAGCATAAACAATATTGTAAACACTTCTTGTCCTTGATACGGAATGATTAAACCAGGGTTATAATATAGCATAATCAACACATATACATATGTGCTAGGAGAAGCTAAACAGAATGTAAAACTACTATTCTTTATTTCGAAAGGTTCTAATCTTCCAATATCAGAGAGATATTTGAAAATTTTATTCAAGCAATACTTTTTTAATTAAGCATTTAAAGTTATGGAAATCATTGTAATTAACAAGCGTATTAAAAATGATTTTTGTTTGCATAGCTAAGTTTTTTTATTTTACTTTGTATTTCAAAGTACTTTAAATATGACTTCATCAGACTACTTAAACGACATTAAAGAGATTAAAAACCTCATGAATAAATCTTCACGATTTATTTCCTTGAGTGGACTTTCGGGCATTATGGCAGGTGTGTATGCTTTGATTGGCGCTTGGTTTGCACGTCAAGAATTAGGAAAATTATATGCAACAAAACGATATTTGTATGAAGGAGGAAGTTATGCTGGTTCAAATGATATCACCATTAAATTGTTAGCCATTGCAGCCATCGTCATTATTTTAGCTATTGTGACTGGAATTATTTTGACACAACGAAAAGCTAGGAGAAACGGTGAAAAGATATTTGATAAGTCAGCGATTAAATTATTAATAAATTTTTTGATTCCGTTAGCTACTGGTGGTGTGTTTGCTTTGATAATTTTACAAAAAGGATATGTTGGATTAATTGCTCCTGTTACACTTATCTTTTACGGACTTGCCTGTGTAAACGCGAGTAAGTTTACACTTGGACATGTAAAGTTTTTAGGTTTTGCAAATATTACTTTAGGCTTAATTGCAACACAGTATATAGGATATGGTTTGTATTTTTGGGCAATAGGATTTGGATTGTTTCACATTATTTATGGAGGATTGATGTATATCCTTGTTGAAAGAACTGCAAAATAGACAACGTGAGTATTATTACAAACATAAATAAAGCTTTTGATCACCGAATTCGTTTGGGTATTATGTCCATTTTGATGGTGAATGAATTTGCCGATTTTAAAATGCTGAAAGAGTTGTTGTCTATTACGGACGGAAACTTAGCAAGTCATGCAAAAGCATTAGAAAAAGTGGAATATATCAAAGTGGAGAAACAGTTTATAGGACGAAAACCCAACACACGATATAGCGCTACTCCTTTAGGGAGAATGGAGTTTAAAAAACATATTGAAGCTCTTGAAAATTTAATTAAAAAAAGCGAATAATTATATATTGATAACACATACTAATTCAATACAAACACTTACTATATGAACACTATGTATCACATAAAAAACACGGTACTTTGTACAACTATAAAAAGCTAAGCTTCACTCCTAGCAAATAAAATATACTATTTTTTTACACATTTACTTTGAAATCCAAAGTACTTTAAAAACTAAAATCATGGAACACCAAACAGCAAACAAGATTACACACAAAAACGAAAAAAATAAATTTAGTACTTGGCTAAAAACTTCTATTACCGCACGTATGGTAATGATGGGCGCATTAGTTTTATTATTAATGATTCCATTAAACTTGATTCAAAAATTGATTAAGGAACGTGAATACAGACAGCAAAGCGTTGTAAATGATATTAATGATGGTTGGGGAAATTCAATTTTACTTTACGGACCTATTTTAAAAGTTCCGTACAAAACTTATGAGGAAACTGTAAAATATAACGCAGATACAAATAGTACATTTAAAGAGAAACGTACTATTTTAAAACATGCCTTTTTTTTTCCTAAGAATTTGAATTTTGATGCTGATGTAAAAGCTTCCCCAAAGAAACGTAACAATTTTGAATCAGCTGTATTAACCGCAAACATTGCCGCTACAGGAAGTTTTGAAATTCCTGATTTTTCTTCAAAATCCATTCCTGATGAAGACATCGTTTGGGAAAAAGCAACATTATTAATTAAAACTACCAATTTAAAAGGTTTAAAAAGTGAAGTCGCGCTAAAACTAAATGGAAACATGTATGGATTTGAAACTAATTTTAGTAGTACAAATTCACATAGTAATAATTTAGACGAATTGGAAAGCTCATTTTTAGCTTTAAAAGATATTCCAAAAACTAGTGAACAATCGTTTAGTTTTTCATTGTTATACAATGGAAGTCAAAGTATTCAATTTATTCCTATTGGAAAGATTACCAATGTAAAAATGACTTCTGATTGGAAAGATCCAAGTCATATTGGAAACTTTATCACACAAGATGAAAACGCAACTGAAGATGGTGGTTTTGAAGCAAATTGGCGTATTCTTAATACAAATCGTCCGTTTTCACAACAGTTTTTTTCGGCTTTACCAACATTATCAGAATTTGCTTTTGGAACAAAATTCATTATTCAACTTGACGAATATCAAAAGAGTGATCGTGCTGCAAAGTATGGTTTTTTAGTTATTGGCTTAACGTTTTTGGTGTTCTTCCTTATTCAGACATTAAGTAAAATAAATATTCATCCTTTTCAATATTTAATGATCGGAATTGCGTTAGTAATGTTTTACACTTTGTTGATTTCAATTTCTGAACATAGTAGTTTCTTAAAAGCATATCTCATCGCAGGCGCTGCCGTAATTGTTATGATTACACTTTATTCTAAATCTATTTTAAAGAATTGGAAGTTTCCAGTATTTATTGGAGTTTCCTTAACCGCTTTATACGGATTTATTTTTGTGATTATTCAATTAGAAAGCTACGCATTATTAGTAGGAAGTGTTGGATTATTCTTGATTTTAGGATTGGTGATGTTTGTATCAAGAAAGATAGATTGGTACTTCGATTCCACTCAGCAACCATTCGATCCATATCAATCAAAAGATTCAAATGAAAACCAGCCTGTTGTTACAGATTAGTTTACCTGTATTTAATAGCATAATAACTCATAAGTAAATTAACATTAAAACCGATTAGTTAGTCAGTTAGTTTGGTGAATGCGATTCCTAGCTTCTCAATTACTTGAGAATTGGGAAGTTTAGGTTTCGCTTCTAAAGATTCTATTTCACATTCAATTACACACACATGAATATTTCATTTTTATACAAATTATTACAAACCGCTAAAATCACAGCTATTTTAAGCTTTTTAGGTGGCACTTTTTTATTGATACTGTATTTCTATTTTTCAGGATCTAAAACAATTTTAAGCTTAGGTATTTATTATACATTGTTCACATTAATGTTGAATAGCATTCTGTTTTTCACACTTATAATCACATTCATGAATAGTGAAATTAAGCGTAAAAAAATTCTAACGTCATTATTCATTATGATTATCAATATTCCAATTGGTTGTTGTTATGTAGCTGCAATTTTATCATACCCTATTTAAAATTTATTCATGAAAAAATCTATTGTAAAATTCGGCTTCATACTTCTTTTAATGTTGTCATTGAAAGCAATTTACAGCGCAAGCACATTAGAGCAATTGCGGTATTTTATGTACCCTATGATTCCTTTTATTGAATTATTTTCGCAAACAGCTTTCTATTGGATTCCAGAAGTTGGTTATAGTTCTTCGCTAAATATCATCATAGAAAAATCCTGTGCTGGTGGCAATTTTTTCATTATCTGCTTTGCATTTTTAAGTTTTAAACTGTGGAAGTTTCAATCATTTCTACAGTTTTCATTACGCATCTTTTTCCTTGGCATTTGTAGTTACCTCATCATGATTTTAGCAAATACAGCTCGTATTGTAAGTGCAATTAAACTTGCTCAATTGGATGCTACAACAACGTTTATCGACCCAAAAACTGCACATTTAGCACTTGGCAGTATTCTATATGTACTTATACTTCTTTTCATTAATCACCTTATTACGTTAAAATATGTCAAAGTTCAAATTTCATAAATCGTTAGGATATTTTATTACCGTTATTTTATTACAAATTATTTTGGGTTTTATATTGTATAATGCCTTTAATTCTCCAACAGGAAATTCCTTTGAATGGTCTGCAATTGCTACCTATTGGTTTGTATTATTAGTTGCTATTGCTGGGCTTATTTATGCAGATATTACAGAAAAAATAAAACATTGGATTGTACCTATTATTATTATTTCGGGGTATTTGCTTTTCATTATTTTCTTATTGAATTCTAATTTATTTTTAAGTATTCCCCGTATAAAATCGACAAGTGTAAATTATGAATTGATTCCGTTGTATTTGACATTTCCGGGAGTTTTCCACGCCATGATAGACATTATTCTTAGCTACTTTAAACCAACAGGAAAGTTTTCTGCAAATTTAAAAAATTTCATGTACGCACTTTCTGCTCCAATTTGCACATATCTTATTATCACAATCATTATTCCTCTTTTCAGAGGTGAGCAATACATTACTTTTAGCTTGAAATCTTTTATAGTACAAATTTCTATTTGTATTTCTATTGCGTCCTTTCTATTTTTCTTTTTACGCATGATTTTAGGAAATATTATTGGAAGAAACCTAAAAGGTAATCACACCTTTATGATATTACTATTCGGACTCTTATTACCTATTATTGGATTACTAGTAAATTTAGAATTTACAATTTTTGGAGATTTCAATTTCATCTTAATTTATATTGCCCTTATCGGAAATGCAATTGGTTTATTTTTATTATTAAGTGATACAGCTATTCATAAATTCATTGGCTTTCTATTAGCTTGTTTTGGATTGCCGTATGTATTGTATTTCTTTATTATTTTCTTACCATATATTCCACTTTCGTTTGTTGCGTTAATTGTATTAGGCGCTGGGATTTTAATGTTAACGCCAACTGTTTTATTACTTATACAGCTTCAAATACTATCCAAAAATTATATCAACATTGTAAAAGTATATGGGAAAGAAAAAGTGCTTTCATTAGGTATTTTATGTGTATTGATTTTACCCGTTTCATTTGCTCTTTTTTGTCATAATCATAAAGTATTGCTTGAAGAAGTCATTGCAGAAACCAGTTATTTTGACGCTAGCAATCATGAGTATAGAGATTTTGATGTAGATAAATTAACCTACATTTTTCAGCAAATGGAAAAAAATCATCGTAGACTTTCATTTGATAATTTTGAAAAACGATTGCCTTTATTATCTATTTATTATGATTGGTACGTGTTTGATAATTTGCAATTGTCACGACAAAAAACTGCAGAAATTGGTCATTTATTTTTGGGAGATAAAAATTATACTTTTTCTGGTTATCGTCCACCAGAAACCTTAACAGCTTCGGTAAAATATACGTATACAACTGAATATATCGCTGAAAGTGATTTTTATAAAACACAGGTTGATTTTAAAATTACGAATTTGGATAATGTTGGTATGCGCGAATTTCGTTCTGAGTTTTCCTTACCGAAAGATGTTTTTATCAGTGATTATTATTTAGATATTGGAAAAGAAAGAGTTTATGGAATTTTAGCTGAAAAAGAAGCCGCTAATTGGATTTATGAACAAATTACAAGTCAGCGTCGTGATCCAGGAATTTTACAATATGTGTATGGCGATGTACTTTCGCTAAAGGTCTATCCTTTTTTAAAGAATGAAGCACGAACTACTGGTTTTACATTACATCATAGAAATCCCGTTCATTTTTCCATCAATGAAACACCTATTGATATTGATGTAGAACCTTTATCGCAGAATGTAACGGAAATTGCTACAAATGCTTTTTACATCCCAAGTGAAGTGAAGGAAACATTGCCAAAAGTAGAAATACCTATTCGTTATTATTTTTTGGTTGATAATACGATGGAAGGTGAAACACAACGTGCTCAATTTGAAGAAGATTATAACAGTTTAGCTCCCACAATCAAAGAGAATGCGCAGGTTTTGTACATAGATTCAGATGTAAATTGGGAAACGCAAACAACACCAAAAAAGTCAGGGTTCAATTTACTAAAAGCAGTTTCTCAGATTCAATATCTTCACCAAGATCAGAAAACTATTCCGTTTGTAGTTGTATATGCTCCAAATACAAATCGTTTTTACGGAAAGTATACGCAATGGGAGTTGAAACGTATGTTTCCATATGATAATTATGTAGCATACACCTCTTGGAATCAGCAAGTATTTCCAACACTAGAATTTGTAAAATTTTCCAGAAATGGAAAATCGTGTTATACACCAAATAACAACTTGCCTTCTTTAATTTCTCTTGATAAGATTGATGATTTTTCAATGCAACTGACTTCAAATTCGTATTTGAATGCCTTGCAATTGCGTAAGTATCATGAGGTAAATGATTTGAATCCAAAACGCAAACGAACACGTTGGCTGGATGGCTTACGCCAGAGTTTTTCTCAGAATATTTTAACGCATAGTACTACATACCTTTCTTTAGAAAGTAAAGAACAAGAAGCATGGTTATTGAGAAAGCAAGAAGAAATCATGAATGCTACCTATACTACAAAAGCAAGTACCGAAACACAACGCATGAGTGAACCGTATTTCTGGATATTATTGATTCTCTTTTTCATTTACATGGGACGACAACATTTTTTACAACAACAAACAAAACGATAAATAATATGAATTTACATAGTTATAAATTGAGCCATTTTCTAGCCATAAATAGTCTATTCTGCATTTTATTGTTACTATTTCGTGTATATGTTACCGGAAGTTTATTTTACAGTTTTTTGATTTGGAATTTGTTCTTAGCGGCAATTCCATATTGGATTTCTTTAGCACTGTCTAAAACTATTTGGTTGAAAAAACAAACACTTATTTTGCTTGCTATTTTAGGAGTTTGGTTATTATTTTTACCAAATGCACCATACCTCATCACCGATTTAATGCATTTACGGCATGCAAAATCTTCACTTTCTTGGCTTGATCCTTTTATGTTATTTGCTTTTGCTTGGAACGGATTGATTTTAGGATTGTTATCCATGCATCACGTTTTTCAAATCTTAACCTATAAATGGAATAGCGTTGTTGCAAAACGCTTATTGTTTATCGTGGTATTCTTATGCGGTTTTGGAATTTACCTAGGAAGATTTCAACGTTGGAATTCATGGGAATTATTTAGTGACCCTATTATTTTATT
Source organism: uncultured Kordia sp. (assembly GCF_947496985.1). Taxonomy (GTDB): domain Bacteria; phylum Bacteroidota; class Bacteroidia; order Flavobacteriales; family Flavobacteriaceae; genus Kordia. The sequence goes on along the minus strand of NZ_CANMEZ010000005.1, from coordinate 330,449 downwards.
GAAAGATTGTTTAGATAGTATTTCCAATCCAATATACAGAACGCGTACATTAGGTATTACCGTAGGTTTTGGAGTTTTCTTATGGATCTTATTTTTAACAACAACATCATTTTTCTCTATAAAAAAAGCACCTCAATAATGAGATGCTTTTTTTAGACTCAAGTTTTTGATATTCAACTAACAACCTGTATCTACTATTAGTTCTACAGCACCTGTTGCAAAACAACCTGTACTAAGATCTTCTATTCTATAAAATATGGTTTGCGGATTTACAGTATTTGTAAAAGTAGTAGGCAATTGATTTACATTGTTTTCTGCATCAATTTGCGACTCATAATACGTTACTTCTAAACCTGCTATTCCTAACGCTATTTGATCATTCAACTGAGATAAGTCAAAACTTCCCATTCCATCTCCATTTCCATCACAAACTGTTAAACTAAGACCAGTAACAGTTGCTGGCATTGGATATACTTGGCATACTAATGTTGATATTTGTATATCTCCAGTTGGAGCTACAATACGTACAAACAATATAAAACTATCTGATGAAGTTGAAATGTATGGAGATGTTAAGGCATTTGTTCCTGCATCTGCATCTGCTTGTGTTTCATGATAGCTTACTGTGGTTGTTCCTGGTATTCCGCCTTCCATGAAATATTGATCCATTGCATTAAGATCGAATACACCTACTCCATCTTCACTAGCACATACTCCTAAATCTCCAGTTGTTGGGTATGATGCTCCATCATTGTCTACAATGGTTACGATACTAATTAATGCTGTATTTGAAGTATTATTACTAGTTACATTTACTTGTAGTTTAAATGACTCCGTTGATTCTGGAGCAGCATCATCTACAATTGGAATTTGGACTACTAGAGAAGTATTTCCACTTGGTATGGTAACCGTAGTATTAACACTTGTATAATCCATAGGCGCAACTGCTGTATCTGCTGTTGTAAAAACTAATAATTCTACATCTTCGTTTATAGCTGAGCTTAAAAAGATTTCAACAGAAGCCGTTCCATTATCTTCACTAACTGTTGTACTTTCTGCAGAGACTATAACAGTAGATACTGGATCGTTTGGATCATTTGGATCACTTATTCCTGTTGGTACTTGATTATTACCTGGTATATCTATTCCTGTCGTTTCTTCACAATCTGTTAGTCCATCACCATCAGTATCCTGATAATCATAGTATAAATATATCATTGCTATAGATGATTGACCAGTAACTGTACTTGTTCCTTTTATAAAAATTATTGACGGATCAGTAAGTACACTAGTTAACGGCACTTCATATGTAGCTGTTGTTATTGGGTCTGTTTCTGAAGTAGCATCTGATTCATTTTCATAGAATGCATATGTCATGTTAGCTGTGCCAGGCCCATTATAATTAGCTGTAACAATATCTTCTAAATTATAAACTAAAGGATCACAACCTGTTCCAGCAATTTCAGTACCATATACAATAACATCTTGCGGATCTAAATAATTTGGTATTCCATCTTCATCAGTATCATCATTTGTAGGATCGTCATCACCGTCATAATCTTCATCTGCGGTATTTATACCATCGCCATCATCATCTTCATCTAAATAGTTTGGTGTTCCATCTTGATCAGTATCGTCATTCGTAAGATCATTATCACCGTTTATATCTTCAAAAGCATCAAAAATACCATCACCATCTGTATCAACAAATCCTGTACACGAACTTAATGTTCCTAAGTCAATTGTAGTGTCTCCATCTAAAGTTCCTGTAATTACTTCTGTCACTTGATTATTTGCTATATCTATTCCTTTTATAGAATAATCTATTGTTCCACAGTATACAACTGCATATTCAAATGTACCATCTGTTACTGGAATTACAGTTGTGGAACCTCCAATGAAAAGTTGCATATAACCATCTGTTACATTCTCACCATCACAAGTCACAAATGTTCCTGTTAACATGGTTGTATTTTGATTTGTATCACTAACAGTTACCGTTATTGTTGTATCATTTGTAAAAGGACCTATTGTTGTTGTAAATGATTCTCCATTGCATGAAGTTCCAGGAATTGTAAGTGTAAGCTCTTCTCCTGCTGGAGCTAATCCACATTCAACTCCGCTTGCATTTGTATTTCCATAAGTACCTGTTGAGTTTAGTAGTGAAGAATATAAATCTACAGATGTATAAGGCATTGGATTTCCACTTTCATCCTGTAATTCTATACATAAATATACTGATTCATATGGGTAATCATAGTTCCAAAATGAGAAGTGACTTACATCTCCAACATATTTGTTTCCTTGTAATGTTGCTTCACCTTCTTCTATCCAATATCCTTCAGTTTCATCAAAATGCCATAATGGAATTGTAGCTGGCGGATTTGAAGTATTTACTGCTAGCGGCATAGAAATTTGCGATGTACTTCCTTCTGCTAATTGTAATTCTTCTCCTGAAGCACTTTTCAGTTCCACTGCTAGCATTCCGTAGGTTTCTAAAGCAACGGCATCTCCACTAGCGTTTTGAGCAAATAACATTCCTGGCATCATTGCCTCCATGTTAGCATCATCTGGGCTTAAGTGTTTTAAGATTACTTTTACTTCTCCGCTGTAAGTAGTTCCATTAGATTTTGTGAAATTCCCTTCAAAGGTAACTTCAGTTCCGTTTGATAAGTTTACAGTTGCTTCAGATCCAGTATTTATAGTAGCGATTACATCTTCTTTCAAAAGCATTATTTCTACACGATTTACTTCAGTTGCAGAAGGCGCTAAAGATCTAGATCCTATAATGTATCCATCTTTTTCTGCAGTGATGTATGCAAATTTTTCATATGCCGAAGCATTATCTACAGAGAATATTCCGAAAAGATCGGTAGCTGTTGTTGTGTTTCCTACACGAACAGTTGCGCCTTGTATTGGTTCGTTTTGTTCGTTTACGACACGACCTAAAAAGCGTGCTGTAATTGTTGTTCCGAAGTTTTCTTCGAAATTGATATTTACTTCTGGATTTTCATTTTCTGGAGTTGTTGTACTATCATCATTCTCGCAAGAGAAAAAACTCAACATACTTACACAGAATAGTATTGAAACTAATTTTTTCATGAGTTATCGGTTTGGTTGTCTTTGTAATTAGAACAACCAAACTATTGAAACTCCTACAAATATTTTTTATTTTGTTTTATTTTCCATCTACATAATCTTGTAAATATGCATAACGTTCAGTAAGCTTCCCATCAGAAGTTGTCATTCTAGCTCTTGCTAATACGCCATCTTTATCATCGTTGTAAAAAGCTGGAATTACATGTTGCAAAAACATCTCTCCAAATCCTTCACTAGCATCTTTTGGTAACTCGCATGGAAGATTATCAACTGCCATTACTGTAATAGCATTTTTTGCATCAAAAGCGACTTCTTTTTCTGTTTTAGGATCATATCCATAGAAAGGATCTGCAATTGTAGATGGACGAATAGTACTCGCTACAGGTCCGTCAATATCACAAGAAATATCAGCTACCAAATTAATTTTAAAATCTGCATGTTTGGCATCTTCTCTTGTGAATAAATACGGAGCGCCATCACCATAAAAATGTCCAGCAATAAAGAAATCTGTCACTTTTGCATACGGCATAAAATTACTTTCATAACCACTTGGATCTTTGTAGAATTCGTATTTATCACCTGCTTTGCCATCAGTACGCTTGTTGTATTCCATGACATCAATCATACAATACACAGGCTCTGTAAAGTCAGCAGTTAAATATACAGTGTCTGTCACTTCTTTGATTCCTAAATGATCTAGAATTTCTTTTGCTCCATAGGCAACTTTTCCAGTTCCTGAGAGCACTATTTTTATATTTGGAATGGTAATTTTGTCTAATTCTTTCTTGACAGCATCTAAATCTGCAAGGTCTTCTACTTTTGGCAATTCAAATAATCCATCACGTAATCCTAATGCTCGAAAACCATTGTATGTTCCTACTAAACCTGCATAACGCCCGAAACCAATCAAACGTCCGCCATTTGCTTTCGTAATGACTTCATGATCGTACATTTCAATGTTTTTTGCCAACATTGCTTGTAATAGTTTACGATTATAAGGTTGTTTTTTTATGGTGTGTGAAAAGTAAAAGTATTTTTTATTTGGGATTAAATAATCAATTGGCACTTCTTTTACACCAATCATTACATCACAATCTGAAACATTATCAGTTACTTCAAATCCTTTTTCAGCGTAAGCGTTGTCTGAAAACACGCGAATATCAGAAGATTCTATTTTAAAAATTGCTTCTGGAAATTGCGCTTTTGCTTCAGCTAATTTTTCTGGAGAGAATACCACACGTCTGTCTGGCGGATTTTTACGTTCTTTTATGATTGCGAATTTCATAGACTTTTTTTGGTTAACATCAGTGTTTATGACTGACACAGTTAAATTTGGTATATTTTTTGCTTTAAAAATAGTAGTATTTGGAACAAAAAACACAAAACTATTAAAATTTGTGCTATTTTTGCTGTCCTTTTACAAATTAAGAGTAAAAGTTCTCAAACATATTGGGGTCGACTGGTTTTGACAGCGAGTCGAATTGGAGTGTAAGCACGTCGAGCGCTGAGAAACAGCTCGTAAATCTCATATTTCACACTTTTTAAATGGCGAAAATAACTACGCTTTAGCTGCCTAATCTGAATTATAGTAGGATAAGCCCAGTTTCCGTTAGACGGAAAAGCTGAATGTCTCGTGATAGCCCTTGTTGCCGGCGATCATAATTGGGACACCATAAAAGACAACATCGAAACTGCGTAACTTCGCCGTAGTTTTTACAACTAAGAAGATAAGCTTATAGTAGGTGGTTTTTGGTCAGCTATTAGTCGAAAATTAAACAAGAACTAAGCGTGTAGAAAGCATTTTAATTGCTTGTTTGGACGAGAGTTCGATTCTCTCCGACTCCACTTTAAGAGAATTATCATAGAAATTATGGTAATTCTCTTTTTTGTTTCCACTCAAATCACTTGATATACTTACGATTGCAACGAAAATTGAATTGATTCGAAAAGTTCGAAATTGATGATTTTTGAAATCACACCCAATTCCTTCATATCTTTGTTTATAAAACTTATTGTTTAAATAGCAAATAAACAATACTCCATGCAAGTAATAGAAAACGATATAATTTTAAGATAGTGTTTTCCCTATTTATATAGGTGCTTTTAACTCTTCTTTTCACTTATTTATTTCATAAACTTTGTGTTAAAATATAAAGTATCTAAAAACAGAAAATATTTTTTTGTAAGTTAGTAATGGTAATAAGTAAGAAATAGCTCTTTTAAATTTGTAAAAATTAACTTCTATACTAACCATATAGATTTTTTACAAAAAGAATTATTTCACATCAATAATCGAGGGAATTACATGAAAAAAGTACTATTAGCATTGATGTTTATCATCATTAGCAATGAGTTTGTTTATTGTCAATACACTATTGAAGGTGTTGTGACAGATGCTAAAAACAATCCACTTCCTGATGTGTTTATAAGTGTGCTTAAAGACAATGAAATTGTAAAAAACCTCATTACTGATAGTATTGGGTATTATAAAATTGAAAACTTAAAAAGAGGAAACTATAATCTTAATTATCATCATATTGGTTATACAGATTCGATTATAACCATTGACCTGCAAAAAAATACAATACAAAGCTTTAGTTTTAATAAAAGTACAGAACTTTCAACAGTAGTAATTACTGCCGAGAAAAATATCATTGAGCGAAAAACAGATCGATTGCGCTTTAATGTTGCAAATTCAGACTTGATTATTGGAAATAGTACTTGGGAAACCTTAAACAAAACGCCTTTTGTTTCAACGAATGAAAATGGAAGCATTGAAATTGCAGGAACAAGTGGTGTAATTGTGTATATAAACAATCGGAAAAAGCGACTTTCAGGAGAAGTACTGATGAATTATCTTAAAAGTTTACCTGCTGACAATTTAGAAGCAATTGAAGTCATTACGACACCTTCAAGTCGGTTTGAAGCGGAAGGTGGCGCAGGAATCATCAATATTGTTACTAAAAAAAATAAAGAAGAAGGCTTAGAAGGAAATACAAGTGTAAGTACAAGACAAACCAGACTTTTTTCTGAAGCTGGAAGTATCTATCTCAATTATAGAAAAACAAAGTGGAATTTATACGGAACCGCTTATTTGAGTAATAGAGAACGCTTGACAAATTATGAGAAAGATATATTTTATGACGAATCATCTAATATAGAAACACGCTTCATAGATAGAGAAAATACATCAAAAACGCTCTTTTCAGGAGTAAATTTAGGTGTTGATTACGAAATCAATTCAAACCATATTGTCGGAATGTTATTGGAATATTCAGGTTCTGATGAAAACCAACATAGAGATGCCATAAGTTTTGATTCGTATGCACTTAGCGATTCACTTACTTTCACAAAAAACAAAGATGAAGAAGCTGATCAAAATTATTCTCTCAACTTAAACTATCAAGGAAAATTAAGCGAAAAAGGCACGTTACTTACCGTTGATGTTGATTTTATAGAATTTTCATCTGACAATACAGGAATTAGTAAAACCGATGTTGTAACACTAGAAAATAATGATGTTTTATATATACGCGATTGGTTCCGAAATGCTACAGTACAAGATATAAATAATACATCTTTTAAACTAGATTTAGAGCTACCAATAAATGATAATATCTCAATTGAAACTGGTGTAAAATTATCATTTTCTAAAGTTGATAATGATTTAGATTTTGACAATAGAGATACTACTGGAATGATTTGGATTGACAATTCAATGCAAAGTAATTTCTTTGAATATGATGAAAATATAAATGCTATTTATGCGGTAATCAATCATACCTTAAGTGATAAATGGTCATATCAACTTGGAACACGTTTGGAAAACACAATAGCGAAAGGAAAACTAGAAGGCGAACGAGTTGTAGATAAAAACTATACCAATTTCTTTCCAACAGCATTCTTAAAATATGCACCAAACAATAAACATAGTTTTGTGTTTTCTGTGTCAAGCAGAATTACACGTCCAAGTTTTTGGGATGTAAATCCATTTAGAGTATACACAACTGACAGAGCTTTTTTTGAAGGAAATCCTTTTTTGAATCCTTCTCGATATTATCGCCAAGAATTAAATTACACAAAAAATAAAGGTAAAGTTCAGATAATAGCACAAATTGCTGCAAGTCAACTTTTTGATGAGTTTTATGCATTACCTTTCAATTCAGATGAAGGCATCATTATTAATAGAAAAACAAATTATGGAAATAAATATTCATATTCAGGAAGTATCACACTTGCAACCCGAATATTATCTTGGTGGCGATTAAATACCACTACACTTTTTGGTCATGTGCAAACTACAGGAAGTTATGCAGATGATACAATAACGATTGATAGTAATACGTTATTATTAAGCTTAACTGCGAATCAAACTTTTACTTTATCTAAAGTAAGAGGAATCTCCTTAACTATATTCGCAAAAAACACTTTCCCCTTTACGTTAGTCAATACCGAAATCGGAAATCGACTAGAAACTGAAATTGCATTACGAAAGAATATTGGAAACTTTAGTTTGTCCCTATCTGGAAGAGATCTATTTAGGAGCAACAAAGACCGATATGATATCAGCGTTGGCGACATTCGTATTAATGACACCAACTATCATGATACTAGAAGTGTTGCCTTTGCAATACGCTATGCTTTCGGCAAATCAACAGTAAAAAATCAACGGTATAGAGACCCAGGGAATAGTGATATTCAACGACGTCTCTAAGAGTTGAAACGAACATATAACGATTTTAAAAATTTCATTTAACCACAAATGAAGGGCAATTGCCATGTCCTTACTAATGGCATTTTTATTAACCATTTAAATATTTTAACGATGAAGAAAAAATCAAAAATCACTTCGAGTTTAAAAGAAAAGGAAATTGTTAACAAAGTGTTGAACGACTCTAATGGAGAGCAGTTAGACCTTTACAAGGCCATCTTTGGAGGAAAGTTAAGTGCTTCTTGTCCAGTAGTAGCAGTAAGTGCAAAAAGTGCACGAGCTTCTGCTTATGACAGAGACACTTTCTTACAGGCTGCACCAGCACCTCATACTCCAATTGCAACGAATGCGTCAGAAGCATCTGCTGAGTAATGAAAATGTATCTAGATAATTTCTAGCAATAGAGATTATCTAGATTTTTAACAATCTGATTAAAAATTTTAATGATGTATAGAGTCACTTCTTTTGTTTTAAAAATTGCTAGTAGATGTAATCTCAACTGTTCGTATTGTTATATGTACAATATGGGCGATCAAACATATTTGAAACAACCCAAATTTATGGCATTAGAGACCATAGAAATTTTTGCGCAAAAACTAAAAGAATATTGTGAAAGCATGAAACTTGAGTTTGCACAGATTGTATTTCATGGAGGTGAACCGCTTTTAGCGAAGCCAGATTATTATGAAAAATGTGTTGCAATTTTTAAAAACACGGCTCCAGAATTAGAATTTACATTTACCATACAGACCAATGGTGTAACGCTAGATCAAAACTGGTATTCCTTATTCAAAAAGTTAAATATTTCAATCGGAATTAGTATTGATGGTCCTGAGAAATATCATGATGAGTATCGCATATTCCACAATGGAAAAGGCTCATATACACAAGTAGCAGAAGCTATTAAACTAGGAAACAAAAACCAACTAGCTGGCGTATTGTTAGTGGTAAATATTAGCATTCCTGTAGAAGAATTATATACAGAAATGAAAAATTTAGGTGTAGCCCGATTAAATTTATTATTACCCGACGGGCATCATGATAAACCGCCTTTTGGAATTGATGAAACGCAATGGAAAAATAAAAATTATGCTCCGTTTGCAGATTGGTTTATAAGCTTATACAAACTATGGAAAAAAGATAAAGAACGCCCAGGAATATACTTTTTCGAAACCTTAGTCAAAATGATTATGGGCGAAGAAGGAATTGGAAATCAATTAGTTGGAAGGCGCACAAATGGTGTTATTGTACTAGAATCTGACGGAAGTATTGAAGTGGTTGATTCATTAAGAGCTTGCTTTGAAGGTATTACCCGAAATGAAATCAATATTCATAACAATACTCTTGAAGATTTATTTGAAAACGATACGTTTCAACTCTATTACAAAGCGCATGATAAAGTTGCTGAACAATGCCTTAACTGTCCTGTATATGACATTTGTGGCGGTGGCTTTTTAGGACATCGCTATTCGGAAGAAAATGGATTTGACAATCCAACAATGTATTGTCAGGATATGGTTCGATTGATCGCTTACATACAAAATGATATTTTAGAATCATTACCTGATGAAGCGGTGGCTGAATTAAATATTGAAAGAATAACCTATGAAGAAATTATCAATGGTTTTGAAAAAGAAAATGAATTGAAGATTGATCCTGAAGTACAGAAAGAATTAGCTTCATTTAAAAAAGAATTACAGATATGAAACTACAGAAAGGAATGCGCGTTTTTGGAAGTATCAAAGATATTTCTGATCAAATCCTAATCAACACAGGCGTACAGAATGTTCATGAATATAACGGGCTAACGTATTTTAAAGATGCCTATGTACCATTACAAACTTGGAGGTCGCTAACAGATGTTGAATCAAGATTGTTAGTAGCAAAAAGAGCTAAGTTTTCCGATCATAGTAAAAGTGTGTATGTAGGTGAAATTCCAGCAAAACTCAAAGATGCATTTCAACCTTTAGATTTAAAAAGTTGTACAATTCCGAATGAAGTGTTGCCAAAATTTCACGACAATAAAAAGATCGTAAAAAAGATCAACAAAGAATTACATGCATTTCTAAAAGACTTATCATCCACAGGAAGTTTCAAATTTCATCGTGTCACTAGAGCAATCGCCAATAAAGAAACGATTTCATACCATTTAATGGGCGAAACTCAAACACATATAGGTTTACACATTGATCAAAGTAGACGTTTCAAAATTCATACAGCATACAAATCTGGAAACAGAATTTCTATCAACTTAAGTGAAGAAACACGGACACTGATATTTACCAATTTAACGCTGATTCAAATTTATAATCTATTAAGTCAAAAAATTGATCTTAGTAAAACGGATCTCAATCCTGATAATATTGCAGAACTCTTCTACATACATTATCCAGATTATCCGGTTGTAAAAGTTGCCATAAAACCATATCAATATTATGTAGCGCCCACAGATAATTTTTTTCACGACGCTTCTACTGTAGGAAATAAAGAAATAGATGTAACTATTGTATACACAGGTTTATTTGATCAACTTCCTTAATTCGTCAACTATGAATATTATACAAAACGGCATACGGTTACACAGTACAATTGAGAATTTTTTTGAAGAAATTCAAATCAATTCTGGAACAACTCATCATTCAAATCAAGAAAAAAGTAAAGTCAATTATTTAGATTGGTCTTTTGTGCCACAATATGAAGATGACGCCTATGTTGTACATCGTGATTGGCGAAAATTATCAGCTACAGAAATCAAATCATTAAGAGCAACTTCAAACAGAAATTATTACAATACCATATATGTCGGCGATATTTCAGATGAATTAAAAGAAATCTTCGACGCCTTAAAATTTAAAGAATGCCTACAACCAAAAGATGTTCATGAATGCATGAAACGTGATCATGACATGACATTAAAATTAAGCAATACCATGCAAACATACTTGAATGATTTTGCAAATGAAAAACCATTTCACTTTCACTTTATTGGCGCAAATCTTCCTAATATAGATATGGTTGCGGCCGATAATACAATGCTTCCTCCTGATCATCAAGAAGAAGATAAAAAATGTATGGGAATTCATAATGACGGTGCCGAACCAACATCTGTACACGCAACATACAAATCGGGCAATCGTTTTACGATAAATTTAGGGAATGAAACACGCTATTTTTTATATGTAAATCTATCGCTAACGCAAGCTTTTAATATGCTCAAAGAGAAATTAGGCATATCTGTTGAACATGTTGATTTATACAATATATCTAAACTATTTTTCAAACATTTTCCAGACTATCCAGTAATTAGAATTCCACAAAAACCATATCAATACTACATTGCACCAACAGATCATTGTTTTCATGATGGTTCAACGTATGGAATGACAACATTGGATGTGTTAATGATTTATTTTGGAAAATTTCAATATTAACATTCATAATTAAACACAAATTATAGATGAAAATTAAAAGACACATAATGGTTCACAATTCGCTTCCAGATGGAGCAAATGCGTTGACTATAAACTCAGGAACTGTTTTTCATACACATCATCAACCGCCAGTTGTAAAATACTTGGATGAAGAATTTGTTCCAGAATATGTAGCGCATGCGTATGTGAATAAAAGAGATTGGCGAAAGTTAACGGCTGAAGAATTGACTTGCTTAACGCCAGATGAAACTCGAAATGATCATAATACCATATACTTAGGTGAAATTCCAAACGAATTGAAAGCTTGTTTTAAAGAATTGGAATTAGATGAAAGTGCAGACAGAAAAGAAGTATACGTACGTTTTCAATCAAATCCTGAATTGACGCAAAAAGCAACACAATTATTACATGAATTTTTAGTACCGTATGCAAACGATAAAAAGTTTAACTTTCATTGTATTGGCATCAATTTTCCAAATATTGAATTGGTTGCTTGTAACACTACAATGTTGCCAGAAGGATATAAACAAGCAGACAAAAAATGTTTAGGAATTCATAATGATGGAACACAATTGATGACAATTGAAACCGCACATGAATTTGGAAATAGAATTAGCATCAATTTAGGGAAAGATTCAAGGTATTTTTTGTTTGTTAATTTGCCTTTAAAAGTTGCTCGCAAAATGCTTGAAGAAAAACTGAGCACAGACGAATTTATACAAGTAAATATCTCAAACATTCCTGAGTATTTTTTTAAACATTTTCCTGATTATCCAGTAATTCGCGTTGAGCAAAAACCCTATCAATATTATATTGCCGCTACGGACAACTGTTTCCATGATGGATCAACTTTAGGAGGAAAACACTTGGATGTGTGTATTGTATATTTTGGAAACTTTCAATATTAAAAATTAGGATTATGACAGCAATAGCAACAACAGTAATGATGAAAAAAGGAATTGGTATTCATAACAGATTGCCAAACGGATTTGATGCTATTCAAATCAATTCGGGAGTTGTACATCATAAAGAACATACAGGCTCGCAAGTAAATTACGAACATTTTTCGTTTATGCCTTTATATATTGATGAAGCGTACATTCCAAAACGAGATTGGCGACCGTTGGACAAATTGGAAAAACGTATTGTCACGCCAACTGAAAGTTTGAAAGATCATAACAATATCTATTTGGGAACATTACCTGAAAAAGCAAAGCAATTGATTCGAGAAATTGATTTTAGTTCGTGTAAAAGCAGAGAAGATGTAATGCAACGCTTTGGCGAACACAAAGAGTTAACAATGGCGTTAAATACTGAATTACACAATTTTTTACAAACCATTGCAAATGATAAATCCTTTCATTTACATTGCATTACAGCAAATTTACCTAATGTAGAAATGGTTGCTTGCGACATTACACGATTGCACTCAAACTTTACAATTCCTGAGAAAAAATATATGGGCATGCACAACGATGGAACTCAATTTATGACTTTGCATACAACATACAAACACGGAAACCGAATTTGCATCAATCTTGGAGAAGAAACACGTTACTTTTTATATATAAATCTCTCAATGATTCAGGTATACAATATGCTAAAAGAAGTTACAGATATCAGTAAAGTTGATGTGTATAATGTAGCTGAAACCTTCTTTAAACATTTCCCAGAGTATCCAGTCATTAGAATGGCACAAGAACCTGGACACTATTATATTGCTCCAACTGATAATTGTTTTCATGATGGTTCTACGCTTGGAAATACAAAATTAGATATCAATATGGTCTATTTTGGGAATTTTACACATTAAAAATTATATCCTTTAAATGTTAATTATGGTTTTCCCGTAATTAAGTAAGGATTTGTTTTCCTAATTTTTACTCTTTATTAACTTAATATACTCATTATGAAAAAAAAGGAAATCAAAACTTTAAAGATCAATAAACTAAATGTATCTGACATGAATCCTGAATTAGTTAGAGGTGGTAGACTTCGTAGCGATTGGACAGATTTATCAGAATGTTGCCAACAAAGAGAAAGATAGTATAAAGCGAACTTCGGTTCGCTTCTCCTTTATTATATACTTACATTACTTAATTAGTAAGTATGAAATTATCTCAAAAAAAGGAAAATTGAATACTTTTTATTAATTAAATTCTCAATAATTTCATTGAAAATTCATCAAATTTTAACAAATTAATAAAAGAACTACATAGATCATTGTCTTTTTCGCAATAATTTCATCACAGTATCTTAACTATAAAAAAAAGCCCTATTTTTGTTATTCAAGATGAAAACCTTCATCTTTCACTCGTCTAAAAAATCTCCCCTACTATTTATTTTCAATAAAAGCATCCCATGTGACTGGGAGTAGCGAAGCTATGCTTTTAAAGCTTAAATTAGTACATTTTATATTTTAAATATCAACATCAAGAAACAGTTATCCAACTACTGATTTTTCATATAAAAAATCACACAAATAGCGTTTTTAAACATTTTCAAACTGTGTATTCTTAAACTCTTTTAAGAAAAAGAATTTATTAAAGTTTCTTACAAAGGTTCTGCAGTAATTGAAAAATAAAACAAGTTATCTAAACTTACATAATACATACATGATCAATTTATTTTGTTTTCCATATGCAGGCGGATCTGCTTATGCATATTCTTCATGGAAGAAAGGTTTGACAGAAAATGTCAACCTAAAATTAATTGAACTAACAGGAAGAGGTGTTCGAATTGGTGAATCATTATACCCAACAATGGAAGCTGTTATTAATGATTTATATGACAAAATTAAAAATGATTTAGGAGAACATTTTGCGTTTTTCGGACATAGCATGGGCGCTATCATTGCTTATGAATTGGCCTTGAAAGTTAGTAAAGAAGAAGGTCGTATTGCTAATCATCTTTTTCTTTCAGGAAGAGGCTTCCCAAAAATTAAAGAAAATGATTTCAAGCATGAACTCCCTGAAGATGAGTTTAAAGAAGTACTAATGAATTTAGAAGGAACTCCGAAAGAAGTATTTCAAAATCCTACACTATCAAAACTATTTTTACCCATCATTAGAAGTGATTATAGATTGGTAGAACGCTACATTCCTAGAAAAAACATGTTGCAAAGTATAAACACAGAAGTTAGTGTTTTGAGCGGAATTAATGACATTTTCTCAAATGAAGAATTGGAGAAATGGGCAATCATAACAAATAAAAAATGCACCATAAAATATTTTAATGGAGGACATTTCTTTATCAATGAAAAAAAAGAAGAATTAATAAATTATATAAACGAAGTATTAGAAGTTCATACAATTTAACAAAGGTTTAAAAAATGGAATCAAAAATAATAGGCAAGGTAAATTTTGAAGATGACTTATTGAACAAAGAGTTGGCTCTTATAGATACTTTTGAGTTCAATGATTCTTATAGTGAATACGCATCAGGAATTTGGAAAACATGTATGCTCTGGAATCGTTCTGGTTTAAAAAATGATCATTTATCTATTGAGCATGATCAATATGTAAAACCCACAGAATACGGAAAACAATTGTCATATGTTAATGATATTGTTGATCAACTTTTCAAAAAAGAACACATCAAAGCTATTCGTCTTTTTATGTGTATCAATGGTTTAATTATTCCACATCGAGATTATTTAGAGTTTAAAAAAGGATTTACAAGAATTCATATTCCATTAAAAATTAATGAACACGCATTGACTTCTGAAGAAGATATTGTTTACAATATGCAAAAAGGTGAAATTTGGTTTATAGAAGGACGAAAAATTCATAGCGCTGCAAATTTTTCTAAAACGAAACGTATCAATTTAGTAATTGACTTTGCTCCAGAAATTCCATTTGAAGAGTTATTTCAAAATTTAGAAAATTACCAACCAGATTTAACGCCAAAAATTAATCAACGACAACAGTTAAAAGAAGAAGAGCTAAGTTATATTAAAGGATTATCAAAAATTATTAATGAAATGAATTTTGATGATATCTTATCAATCCTTTCTAAAATACATTTCTACAGAGACGTATCTAGCGAGCTTGTTTTTAACTGGCTAGATGAAATTGCTTCTTCTTCTAATAATTATAAGATTCAAAAAAGAGTACAAGAAGTTACCGATTTATTAATCAGAAAAGGACCTGTACACTAATCACTTTCAATAAGAGACTTTTATCAATATGATATGCAGAAAACTAATTGTTTTTGATAGCATTCTAGATCATTTTACACTCAATAACCTGCAAAAAACACCAATAAAATTTAAAAACCAATTAGAAATTATGGAAAACGTTAAACATGAATACAATAAGCTCCTTAAAGCGGAAACCATTGTAAAAGCAAACTCTCTAATAGGAGACCATCCTGTTTTTAGCAATGATGCTTTCTCATGGACTGAAGAATTACAAAAAAATACCGCAGTCATTACTGATGAATATAAAAAGTTCGTAAAGGAATTAGCTATTGAAAAATTACCAACACTTCGAGATCTAACAGAAGACAAAACTGAAGGTCATGAAGATTGGAGAATTATTGGATTAATGGCGTATGGAGAAACCAATACAAAAACCATCGAGCGCATGCCAAAAACGTTCGAAATTATTTCTAAAATTCCCAATGTAATTACATGCTTCTTCTCTATTCTATCACCAGGAAAACATATCAAACCACACAGAGGTCCATATGGTGGCGTTATAAAATGTCACTTACCTATCATTCTTCCTCAAGATGGTGATGATTATTGGTTAAAAGTTGATGGAACTAAACACCAATGGAAAATGAATGAAACACTCATCTTTGATGACAGTTATATTCATGAAGTACACAATAATACTGACGAAACAAGAGTAGTGCTACTAATAGAATTTTTAAGACCACTTCCTGAAGAAATTGATCAATTAAACAAAGCAGTAGTAAAAGAAATCAGAGAATCTAGTCAAGTAAAAATTCCTAAAAAACTATACGAAGCTTGGGAAGCAAAAGAACTTAAATAGTTAATCCTAAAAAATATGCTAGATACAAATCTCGAAAAAAAAGCTGCTTTTTTTAAAGAAAACAGATACGCTGTTGTCGAAAAAGTATTTGACGACGAAGCCATAAAAGCATTCTCAGAATACTTTTTAATGAGTGAAAACAGACAAACAATAGACAGTCGTTTTTACAACTTAAATGCACGAAAAATAAAATATGGCAATGAACTCGGAGATAGTATTTTACTCTCCTTAAAACCAATAGTAGAAAAGGTTACAGGATACAATTTGCATCCTATGTTTTCACTATCATGCGTATATAGAGAAGGTGCCGAACTTGGAAAACACAAAGATTCTCCTAGCTCAACCATTAGCGCAACATTAACGCTTGGATGCAATCCAGAAACTGGCTGGAATATTTTACTTGATGATAACGGAGTAACCAAAGAAGCCGAAATGGGGCAAGGAGATTTTTTAGTCTTCAAAGGAAACGAAATGACGCATTGGCGTGAACCATTTACCGGAGAATTCCAAATACAAGTATTTATGTTTTACACAGACGCAGATGGACCTTATGCCAAAGAAGCAAAGTATGATGGCCGTAAGCGATTGGGAACACCAAAGTCATTAGCACAGCTCTCCAAAAATGGGTTGAAAATAGTAAAGCTATACATAAAAAGACTATTCCGTAAATAAGTTTTTATGGTTACAATTGTAAATATCTAAATAGTAATATGGCAAACATTTGTTTCATAATATTCAATCAACCAAGTCATTACAATGCAACTTTTGCTATTGCACGTGCCTTAGAAACAAAAGGACATTCAATTACATATTTAAGTCATAATGAATCGCAAAAAGCATATGTAGAAAAGCAAGGTTTTAAGTTAAACAGAATTTTCAAAGAATGTTATTATAAGCATGAAGGACAAACAGTTGCTGATGAAAATGATTACAGACGACCTCTTGCCATTTTAAAAGAAGTTATTGCACAAACCAAAGAATTAAAAAAGATTTTTATTGAAGGAACAGAAGCGCAACAATTAATTGATCGTGAACAACCTGATTTATTTATAATTGATTATTCATACGTTCAGTATTATTTCAATCTTCAAAAATTTGGCATTCCAATTGTAATGTTGGAAACAACCGTAAGTTCTGTAAGAACTCCAAAGTATCCGGGTGTATTTTCTACACTAATGCCTGAAGATACATTTTTAGGAAACCTTAAAATATCACTCAATTGGAATACATATTATTTTAAAAGATGGTTACTAAATACTTGGTATAAAATTCTTTTCAGAGGATATGATCCAAATTCTATCATCAAAATGATGATTAAAAAAGCTGGAATCCCTAAAAATAAAATTGATCGATCTAGAGCTTTTTATGTGGGAATTAAAGGTGTAAAAGAATTGGTATTATGCGAAAAAGAATTTGATTTTCCTGGAAGAAACATTCCTGATCAATATCACTTGTGTCCAATTATAGATCAACAACGAACCGGAACATTTATAAAAGTGGATCAAACTGAAGAAATAAATACTTCGGAAGTATTAAATGCTCTTGAAAACACGCCAAATATCATATACAGTTCACTAGGAAGTTCCGCATCCTTATGGTTTCATGATAGAACTACATTTTTCAAAAGATTAATTGACGCCGTGAGAAGCTTAAGTGACACGATATTAATTCTTTCTGTCGGAAAAAACTTTGATCAAAAATCATTAGGAACCATTCCAGCACATGTATACATTTACGAAAGAGTACCACAATTAGAAGTATTAAAAAAGGTAAAATTAATGGTTACGCATGGTGGACTCAACTCTGTAAATGAATGTATTTTTAATGGAGTTCCCATGCTAGTTGACACCTTAGGATTGCCATACGATCAAAATGGAAATGCAGCAAGAGTTGCGTATCACGGTATGGGACTACGTGCCAATATAAGAAAAGAAGCCACAACTGAATTATCTAAAAAAATTCAACAAATTTTAAATGATTCTTCATTCAAAGAAAACATTCTAAAAATGCAAAAAGTATATATAAATGCGCAAGATGCAACAAAACACGCACTTGTTGTAGAACAATTTTTAGATACTACACATACTAATTAAACAACAACATGAAAATAGTTCAAAGTTTTTGGTCTAAACCAATGCGAACACAAAGCAATGATATCGAAGGAAGATTCAGCGGAGGCTGGTTAGACAAAAAATATTTATACATGAGTTGGGCATTAAGTTGTTTACAATTTAGAAAATATTTTGACAATGTAGAATTGGTCACTGACGCATACGGAAAAAAAATCCTCATAGATGTTTTAAAATTACCATATACTAAAGTTACAGTTGCGCTAGATGAGTTAGACAAATATCCACAAGACCTTTGGGCTTTAGGAAAAATATACGCATATAGCATTCAAAAGGAACCATTCATTCATGCGGACGGTGATGTTTTTATATGGGAAGATATTCACAACAAAGTGAAAAATGCGCCTTTGTACGTACAAAGTTTAGAAGTAAACATGCCTGTATATCATACACATTTTAATGAAATAGTAAATGCTTTCGAATACATTCCTGATGTATTAAAAAACATAACTCCAAACAAAGACATACTTACGGCAATCAATGCTGGATTGTTTGGAGGACACAACTTAGATTTCATTCAAGAATACACAAAAGAAGCTTTCAAATTTGTAGATGATAACCTTGAAAACATGGACACTATTACCAAAGGTCCGTTTAATATGATTTATGAACAACTCTTGTTCTTTTACATGGCTAAACATAAGCAAATAGAGATTACATCATACTTTGATTCTCCTAACAATTTTGACTTAGTCCAATTCAGCGGTATTCCCGGAAAGATAAAATACATTCATCCAATTGGTGTATTCAAAAAATCATTAGAAGTGAACGAAAATATAGCTAATAAATTATTATTAGAACATCCTGAAACTTACTTCCATATTGATGGATTGATAAAAAACTTAGCTCTTTAAACTCTTTACTTCAAATCAAAAGCTCTTATTCGTAATGAATAGCACTACTCAAACAGAAATATATAACAAAGCCGTTTCTATTGCAGATATGGTCAGTACAACAACTAATTTTAAGACCGTTGAAATAGTAAAAAACATTCAATTGCTTATCAAAGCACTTGAATTTACTGATCAAAAAAAATACTTACCAACGTTATATACTTTAGCAGATAAATTAATAGAATATAACGATACTATTAATCCTAAAGACTATAGTTTATATCAAGGTCAAATGGAAACTGTATATATTCTCATACAAGTTTCAAAAGCAACGAATAACAATACATATCTAAACAAAGCTTTAGAAATTACAAAAGGTTGTGATGCTGATTTTTTACATTCTCCAGATATCACTAATGGACTTTACAAAGGAAGAGCAGGAACTTTACTAACATTGCTACATCTATATGACGCTAGACAGTTAGAGTGGATTTTAGAAAACATTATAGCATATATAGAACGAGTTATTAAAGATACGATCGTTACGCAGGAAGGCGCATATTGGGATCACAACAATCAAACAATAAAAGGATCATGTGACTTTGCTGAAGGAACTGCCGGAATTGCTTTTGTTTTTAGAGAACTAGCTACATATTTCAATAATGAAGCACTCAACATTATTTCAGATTGGGCTACGGATTATATAAATGCACAATGGAATGAACAACATCTAAATTGGGCAAATTATAAAAAGAAAATAACCTCAAAAGAAGAACTACATTACTATATAAATGCTTATAACAATAAGGAACTTCAAGTATTTTCGCCAAACTACAACGACTATTCATGGAAACATGGAAGTAACGGAATCATCACAAGCGCTCAAAATTCTTCCAATTCACAACTAAAAGCAAATATTGCTACAGTTGCTGAAAAAATACAAACAGTAGTTACTACTCATAGAAGCAACGATGAATTTCTTGAACAAATTAGCACATTGTACTATGCTGGAATTCTATTAAAAAAAGATAGTTACAAAGAAAAAGCACGTTCACTATTTCTTGATCATATAAAAAATAGTAACGATGAAGTGTCACTGGGAATGTTATGTTTCGAGCTTAGCAATGATACTATTCAATCTTCTTTACACTGTCCAATACTACAAAATCATAGTTCAGAAAAAAGCAATTTAAATCTAGATACAATACAGGTAAAAAATTTGTTATTGCAACGAACTTTCCCAAAAAGTTTACTCTTTCTTACGCAAACTTTTCCAACAGAAGTAACTGCTTTTTTTAATGAAAAGAAAAATATTTCAAACTTCACAGAACTTTTATATAGTAAATATCCTTCAGTAGCATCTTTAGAAGATGTTTCCTTACAAATGGAAGTATTATTAGAAAAAGCACAGTTTGAAATGTTTACACCCAATAGGAACAACACTTTACTATGGATTCAAAAAATAGTAATGCAGCAACGTTTCTCTAAGCGCTATGCAGACGCTGAAGAAGTTGTATTAAACAAAAAATTAATACTGAATACTGAAGACATGAATATGGTGAAAATATCTAATATGGAAGAGCTTGATTTCACCAATCCTAATGGACATTCGCTTGAAGCTTTCATAAGTTACGGAATTGATTCTTTCATGCTACAAATGACAGACAAAGGAACAATTCATAGAACTTCATTACAAATGATAAAACTTATCTACGCAAGTTTTACTCAAGAAAACACAATACAAAATATCATCACGCTATTAGTTCAATTCCTTTCTGGGCAAGATGTTCAAGTAATATATGGCGTTCGAAAAACACTATTTATTGATGATCATATTGACTTTGAAGTAGGACTCAAAAAAGCGCTAACGCGAATTACCATAGACATGGCATACAATGGAATTTTGAAACCCGTAGATGGAAAACTATGGGCGTAATAAACAACGATAAATAATTTAAAAGGCTTACAATGAAATATACAAACTTGGTAAATGCGCTTATAGATAGAGGTAGTAATCCTGAAGCAAATATAGGTATCACATACATTGGTGCTGGCGGAAAAGAAACATATATTTCCTATCCAGAATTATTCAAACAAGCAAAAACTGTATTATTCAATTTACAATCACAAGGAATAAAAAAGGGAGACGAACTTTTATTTCAAATAGCTTCAAATGAAATATTTGTACCCGTTTTTTGGGGTTGTATTTTAGGAGGAATAATTCCTGTTCCGTTAGCAAGTGCTACAAATGAAAATCTAAAACAAAAATTTATCAATGTTTGGGAAAAACTAAACAATCCATTTTTAATCTCCTCAGAAAAAGCAAAAAACAAACTTCTAGATTATTTCCATACTGAAAAAGAACATAAAAAATATGGAGAAGTAGTAAGCCATTTTATTGATGAAACTAGCGTATTTGAACTCACAGGAGAAGGTGAAATCCATCATCCTCATGAAAAAGATATGGCATTCATACAATTCTCATCAGGTTCTACAGGGAAAGCAAAAGGAGTTGTATTAACGCATGAAAACTTAGTCACTAATGTATATGCAATGCGCGATGGTATTGAACCAAGACCTACTGGGGAACGCTTTTTAAGTTGGTTGCCATTAACGCACGATATGGGAATTATTGGATTCCATTTTGGACCTTTCATTGCTGGCTGGAATCAATACCTTATGCAAACAGAAGTCTTTACCAGAAGACCAAACATATGGCTCGATAAAGTTTCTGAACACAAAATATCCTCTACCGTTTCTCCAAACTTTGGGTACAGTTATGTATTAAAATATTTCAAACCTGAAGACGGTGAAAACTTAGACCTATCTTGCTTGCGCTACATATTTAATGGTGCTGAACCAATTTCATTTGATCTTAGTAAAAAATTCACAGAAGTTTTCGCTCCTTTTGGATTTAAAGATACTGTAATAAGACCTGTATATGGATTAGCAGAAGCTAGTTTATGTGTTACAATATCTGACTTATCTACACCTATGGAGTGTGAATATGTAGATAGAACATCATTAATCATTGGAGAAGAAATATCATTAAATGCAGATCGTAACAATGCTATAAAATTAGTAAAGCTTGGAACAGTTGTAAATGATTGTAAAATGAGAGCTGTTGGAGCGAACGGTGAAGTTGTTTCAAATAAAACTGTAGGGAAAATTCAAATTGCAGGAAAAAATGTTACCAAAGAATATTACAATGATCCTGAAATTACAGCAAAACTAATTCAAAAAGATGGTTGGGTTGACACTGGTGATTTAGGATATATTGACAACGGAGAACTTGTATTAACTGGACGAATAAAAGATGTCATATTTATCAACGGAATGAACTTTTACGGACATGATATTGAATTTAAGCTTGCAGCTAAAAATGAGGAACTAGAATTAGGTAAAGTTATTGCTTTTGGATTTTATGATGAAATAGAAAAAACACAAAAACTGGGTGCATTCATTCAAACACGAAAAAAAGCCGATGCCTTATTAGAATTAGCAACACTTGCTAATGAAACAGTTTCTTCAATATTTGGAATTAATATTTCTAAAATAATTCCTGTAAAGAAAATACCAAAAACGACCAGTGGAAAACTACAACGTTTTGTATTAGAACAACAATTTCTAAACAACGAATTTACAGAACAAATCATTCAACTTGATGGCGCTACACCAAAGACAAATGCTGTAGAAACTAACACTAAAAACCCTGAAGATCCTGAAGACCCAAGTCGGCGGCTCTTACCAAAAATAACAACTGCTTGGAAGCAGATTATTGGTTTAAAAGAAATTGACCAAACAAAAACTTTTTTCGAATCTGGCGGATCATCCTTGAAAGCAGCAGAACTAGCTATTAAACTTTCAAATGAATTCGATATTCAGTTACCTGTAGAAATTGTCTTTGAATATCCACTTACTACAACATTAGCAAAAGAAATTAATCGCTTAATTAATGAAAAGCCAACAGTAAGTCTTAAAGAAGAAATCACAAACTATCAGGAGTTTTTTCCGTTATCATCTGCGCAAAAACGATTGTATTATCTATACAAAAGCAATCCAACTTCATTAGCATATAACATTCCTATTGCTCTTTCAATCTCAGGTGACTTAGACAAAGAAAAAGTTGAAAATGTATTAAAAACGATTATACAAAGACATGCATCTCTTCGTACTACATTTGTGGAAGAAGGAATGATTCCTACCCAAAAAATTCATGAGAACATCCCATTTTCTATTACTTATGAGGAAGTACCAGAAAAAGAAATCGCACAAAAAACAAAAGCATTTGTAAAACCATTTGATTTACAAAAAGCACCATTAATTAGATCTGGTATATTCAAACATGAATCTAAGAAATATACATGGATCATAGACATTCCGCATATGATTTCTGATGGATTATCCATGAGTGTTTTATATAGAGAATTTGTACAACTGTACAATAATGATGAAGTTTCAACTATTGATTTTAATATTCAAGAATACATTACAAAAGAAGATCAATTTAGAAATACAAAGAGTTATGAAACGCAAGCTTCATATTGGAAGGAAAAATTCAACGATTCAATTCCTGTGCTTGACTTACCGTTAGACAACGAACGTCCAATAGAAAAAAGTGAAAAAGGCAATCGAATTCCATTTCAACTTGATGCTGAAATCACACAGCAAATACGAGCTTTAGCAAAAGAGCAAAATGTCACTCCACACACACTATTACTAAGTGTCTATTCCATCTTGCTCTCAAAATATAGCCAACAAGAAGATATCGTTATTGGTGTTCCAGCTTCCATGCGAAATACACAAGCATCACTCAATGGGTTTGGGATGATGATCAATATTTTAGCGCTCAAAGCACATCCGGAAGGAGCAAAAAAATTCTCAGACTTTTTAAATGAAGTAAGTCAACAAATTGTAAGTGCTTACAAAAATAAAGAATATCTTTTTGAAGACTTGGTAGATGCAGTCGTAAAACAACGCATCTTAAATCGCCAACCAATTTTTGATGTTGTATTTACATTTCAAGATATGCAACTTCCTAAATTTGATTTACTAAATTGGAATGTTTCACTACAGCCATTACATACTGGATATAGTAAATTTGATCTTTGGTTAGAAATTGTTGATCTACAAGACACATTACAAGGAAGTTTTGAATATACTACTGACTTGTTTTCAGAAGAAACAATGACTCAATTTACAGCACATTTCAACACATTACTAAAAAATATAGTAGCAAAACCAACGGAAACCTTAGCAACTCTTGAATGTCTTCCTGAAAAGGAAAAAACAGTATTAACAACAATTCTAGATAATACAAATGTTGCGTATCCAGAGAAAACAATCTGCGATATTTTTGAAACGATTGCAAGTAATAAATCCGATAACATTGCCATAAAATTTAATGACACTGAACTATCCTATAAAGATATAGATCAAAAATCAAATCAGGTTGCTGCGTATTTATCAAAAGAAAACATTGCTAAAAATCAACCTATAGCATTACAATTTGAACCTTCTACTGAAATGATTATTTCTATAATTGGTGTGTTAAAATATGGTTGCTCATACGTACCTATAGATCCTACACTTCCTGAAAAAAGGAAAGTATTTATTTTAGACGACAGCAAATCATCTATAATCCTTACTAGTGAAACGTTTGTGAGTACTAATGTTTCTATCAAAGAAATAGCAATAGAAACTATTCAAAACGAAACCAATATAAGTTTTGAAAAAACGGTTATCAGCCCGAAAGATGAAGCATATATTATTTATACTTCAGGAACAACTGGCGTTCCAAAAGGAGTTTCCATTTCGCATGAAAATGTAGTTCGATTATTTTATAACGATACAAACCTATTTAATTTTAAAGATACTGATGTATGGACATTGTTTCATTCATATAATTTTGATTTCTCCGTTTGGGAAATATTTGGTGCATTACTCTTTGGTGGAACGTTGGTAATTGTACCTAAAGAGATTCGAAAAGATGCGTTCAAATTTCATGAACTCTTAGTGAAACAAAAAGTTACGGTATTAAATCAAACACCGTCCTCATTTTATAACATCGCTAACATCGCAAACACAAAAGCTGAGGCTAATCTTTCTTTAAGGCATGTCATTTTTGGAGGAGAAGAACTTGCACCAAAACAATTAGCAGATTGGCACAAAAAATATCCAGAAACAATGTTAATAAACATGTATGGAATCACTGAAACTACAGTACATGTGACATATAAAGAAATTGACAAAGCAGCTATTGAAAGTAATTCTAAAAGTATAGGAATACCAATACCTACTTTAAAAGCTATGGTTTTAGATGCTAATTTAAAGGTGGTTCCAAAAGGTGTAAAAGGCGAATTATTCATTGGTGGAAAAGGAGTTAGTAACGGCTATATCAACAATGCTAAACTTACGCAAGAGAAATTTATTGATGATCCGTTTGATCGCAATCAAAAATTATATCGTACAGGCGATATGGTGCGAATCAATTCAGACAATGAATTAGAATATTTAGGTCGATTAGATGAGCAAATACAAATTAGAGGTCATCGAGTTGAATTAAAAGAAATTGAAGAGTGTTTAGGAAACTATTCCAACATTACGAATGTAACGGTCGTAGCTTTCAAACTTGGCAATGAACAAGTATTAAGCGCTTATTATACAGCAAAAACTGTAATTGATGAAAGTGAATTTAGAACTTGGGCATCTACTGTGTTACCAAATTACATGATTCCTGCCTTCTTCAATAAATTGGATACAATGCCGTTGACAAGCAATGGTAAAATAGATAAAAAACACTTCAAAAAACCTGAAACATTTCTAACAGAAACAAAAGCTATAAAGCCTACAAATGAAGTAGAAGCTGCTTTAGAAGAAATATGGGCTAACGTTCTTGGAATTGAAAAACAATACATCAGTACAGATAAAAATTTCTTCGAATTAGGCGGAAGCTCTATAAAAATCGTGAATGTTGTCAGTCAAGTTGCAGAAAAAGAACTTGGAGAAATTTCAGTAGTAGATGCCTTCAAATATCCAACGATTAAAATGCTAGCATCACACTTAACAAAAGGCAGACAAACTTCGGAAAATCTAAAACGTGATGACAAAGTAATTGCTAAAGGTAAAGAAAGACTGAAACAACGATTCAAAAGAGCTAAAAAAGTCAACTAAAAGTCCATTAAACACAATCAAAAAAACCGTAGCACAACTTATGAATGGATTGGAAATAGCCGTAATTGGAATAAGCTGTAGATTCCCAAAATCTAAAAATCTTCAAGAATACTGGAAAAACCTCATAGATGGAAATGAGCTTATTTCATTTTTTTCTGATGAAGAATTACAAAACTTAGGAGTTGATGAAACACGTATAAAAGATTCAAAATTCATTAATGCATCAGGTGTCTTAAATGATATCGATTGTTTTGATGCTAATTTTTTCGATTACACACCAAAAGAAGCACTCAGAATGCATCCAAGCACACGAATATTTCACGAATGTGTTTGGCATGTATTGGAAGATGCTGGCTACGATCCTTTTAGCTACAAAGGATTAATTGGTATGTACGCAGGAAGTTCGCAAAGTTTAGAATGGAATATGGACGCTTTTCAAAATGCTACAAGTGACACTGAAAAATATCAAGCATATATACATTCACCACAATTTATGGCATCGCGATTAGCGTATAAAATGAATTTAAAAGGTCCCGTTTCCTTAATTAACACAGCATGTTCTACCTCTTTAGTTGCCATTCAAGAAGCCTGTAAAAGTTTACTAATTGGTGAATGTGATATGGCTGTTGCCGGAGCTGTTTCTGTCCATAAATCAATAACTCCTGGATACGAATATCAAGAAGGCATGATTATGTCTGTTGATGGTCATTGCAAAGCTTTTGATGAAAATGCTACTGGAACTGTTCCTGGTGATGGCGCAGGAACTGTATTATTAAAACGTTATGACGAAGCTGTAGAAGATGGAGATCGTATTTATGCAGTTATCAAAGGTGGCGCTGTTAATAATGATGGGAATAGAAAAGTTGGATACACAGCACCTAGTATTGAAGGACAAATACAAGTAATTCAATCTGCAATTCAAGTTTCTGAAATTGAACCTGAAAGCGTTTCATTTATTGAAACACATGGAACAGGAACCAATATTGGCGATCCTATAGAGATAGAAGCTTTAAAAACCGTATACGGAACTCCAACAGCTTCCAAATACATATTAGGCGCATCAAAAACCAATTTAGGTCATTTAGATGTCGCTGCTGGAATGGCAGGATTTATCAAAACAATTATGGCGCTATATCACAAAAGCATTCCGCCTACATTACATTTAGAAACGCCTAACAAAAAAATTCAACTTGAAAAAACACCATTTCATATCAATACAAAACCAATTGATTGGAAAACAGAACAAACTCCAATACGCGCAGGAATTAGCGCATTTGGAATTGGTGGAACAAATGCACATATAATTCTGGAAGAAGCGCCTAAAAAAGTAGTTTCAGCAGAAAAACAAGAATCATATACAATTCAACTTTCAGCAAAATCATCAGAATCATTACATGTTATAAAACGACAATTGGTTGATTATATCGCTCAAAACAATGATGTTTCTCTTGGAGATATTGCTTTTACGCTTCGCAAACGTGCTTCACTTCCTATTCGTGAAAGCTATCGATGTAAAGACATTTCTGAATTACAAAAAGTATTACAAAAAGAAGTGGTTACAACTGTACAAGCTCAAAAAAAGAAACTGGTATTTATGTTTTCTGGGCAAGGTGCACAATTTGTGAATATGGGGAAAGATCTCTATGAACAAAACATATACTTCAAAAAAGAATTAGACGCTTGTTTACAAACATTACACAACTACACAGGAATTGATTATAAGGATATTATATATCCGAAAAATCCTGAGAATAAAGCTTCTCAAATAAATGAAACTATATATACCCAGCCGCTTTTATTCTCTTTTGAATATGCTTTAACTAAATATCTAATACACATAGGTTTACAACCAGATTACCTAATTGGTCATAGTTTAGGTGAATATGTAGCAGCTTGCATTTCAGGATTTTTTGAACTTGAAGATACACTAAAACTGATTGTAGACAGAGCAAAATTAATGCAATCCATGAAAGCTGGTACAATGATTAGTGTAATGCTTTCTGCTTCTGAAGCCAAACAATACACCAACGATCAGGTTGCTATAGCTGTAATCAATACACATAAAAGCTGTGTTCTTTCAGGAACTGATGCAGCAATTCAAAAATTACAAACTAATTTTAAAGAACAAGGAATCATTTCCATTCCATTAAAAACATCACATGCATTCCATTCACATATGATGGAAGGAATGCTGGAAGCATATATTCAAAAACTAAAAACTGTTTCCAAAGGAACTATTCAAATTCCATACATTTCTAACCTTACGGGAGATTTTATCACACAAGAAATGATACAAGACGATTCCTATTGGACAAATCATCTTAGAAACACCGTAAATTTTGCTAAAGGAATCGATACATTAAAAGATGAAGGAACCACACTATTTCTTGAAATTGGACCAGGCAATACGCTTGCAAGTATTGTAAAATCCCACTTAGGAAGAAACTATAAAGACATTGCTTGGAATACAAGCAAAAAAGCAAAGGAAAACATCGATGATAACGAATTACTCTCTCAACGAATTGGCATGCTTTGGGAAAAAGATTTCATCGCAACAATTCCTTGGCAAACTGAAAACGAAACAAGATCAGTAATCACATTACCTGCATATCCTTTTACCAAAACGAAATTTGAAAAGAAGAAAACAACAACTCCTATAAAAAGTAAACAACTTAGGTATTACACCCCAAATTGGATCCGAAGAAAATTACCTAAAAATACTGATACAAAGAATGATTCAGCGAAAACTTGGCTGTTTTTTACTGATAATACTTCGCATAGCGAAATACTATTACAAAACAAATTCTTTACGCATCAAAACGTAATAACAATCAGTCGATCAGAAACATATGAACAACTTAGTGAAACAGCAATCAGTATCAATCCAAAAGAAGCATCACATTATGAACGCATCTTACAACAACTAAATACTGAAAATGTAGAAATTATCTATTTGTGGAATCTTGAAACAAATAATAATACTTCTGAAAATGATCAACTCTATGCCTCTTTTTATAATATTCATCGCTTAGCAAAAGCATTTCATACTGTAAGCATTCCTTTAAATGCACATATAAATGTCATTACAAATTCACTACATAAAATTATTGACAATGAGTATAAAAACACATTGCAAGCAATATTAGAAGGAATGTTAATTGCTATTTCAAAAGAATTTGAACACATAACCACAAAAACAATTGACATCCAATGTACAAATCATACTATTGATGAAATTACAGTTGTTGAACTTATTAAAGAATTCAAATCAAATCAAAAAGAAATCGCAAGCGCATACAGAAATGGACATCGTTGGGTTCAAACTTATGAAAACTATGATGTTTCCAATATAAAATCTGTAGCAATACAACACAACAATACATATATCATTACTGGTGGTTTAGGTGAGATTGGATTGGAAGTTGCATTAAGCATAGCAAATCAGGAAACTGTAAATATCATATTGATCAATAGAAGCACAAAAGGTATTGATCCTTATAAAAGCTGGGCATCACAACTAAAAACGACTACAACAGACCAAACAAAACAAGTACTAGAAAAGTTAATCGCAATAGAAACACTTGGTTCACATATAAATTTAATAACTGCAGACATAGGAGTTCATGAAGATGTCCAAAAGGCAATCAAAACAATCAAAGACAAACATACAAATATAAACGGCGTACTTCATGCAGCAGGAATTGCAGATTATGGTGGCGTTTTAATTCATAGGTCAGAAGCATCAATTCAAAAAGTACTTACGCCTAAAATAAACGGAACAATACACTTAGCAAACGCATTACAAAATGAAGAACTAGACTTTTTTATACTATTTTCTTCGTTAGCATCTGTGTTTGGCGCTTATGGACAAGCTGCGTATGTAGTTGCGAATAATTTCTTGGACGCTTTCGCGAAAAACAACAATTACCTTCTAAAATGTAAATTGATTACAAGTGTCAATTGGACAACTTGGAAACATATGGGTATGGCTGCTCCTTCAAAAAGAACGAATCAGTCAATTGATGAAATTAGTATCACAAAAGAACAAGGTGTAAAAGCATTACAAACAATACTTTCGCTACAAGAATCACAAGTAATTGTATTAGACAGAACATTAAAACAATTACAAAACGAGAGTGAAAACTTCTTTAAAAATAGAACTCACAAAAAAGAAAACCCAGTAAAAACAGTCAAACTTTCCCGAACAACATTAGGTCTTAATGGTGAATATATTGCACCAGAAGGTGAACTTGAATTGAAACTAGCAACACTTGTAGAAGAGCAAGTCGGAATTTCAGGAGTTAGTGTACAAGACAACTTTTTTGATTTAGGTTTAACCTCTTTAGACATTACAGAGTTAAACGGAAAATTGCAAGAAACTGCTAACACAACTGTCACAATTACAGATTTTTTCAATCATCCAACCATTCGTGAATTGGTGACAAATATTCAAGGAATTATACCCGAAGAAGAAATCGCTGAACAAGAAGACAGCTTAGATATCTTAAATCGATCATTATCTTTTTTTAACATGAATAATGAGCTAGAAAATGAATAAGAAAACAAAACTAACAGGCATGGAAATCGCCATCATTGGTATGCATGGTGAATTTCCTGGCGCAAAAAACATAACTGACTTTTGGAAAAACTTATGCGAAGGAAAAGAAAGTATTTCGTTTTTTTCGGAGGAAGAAGCCAAGAAAAAAAGTTTTCATAAAGACAGTATTTCTTTAGAAAATCATGTTAAGGCAAAAGGTGAATTAGACAATGTAGCGTGCTTTGATGCTCGTTTTTTTGGATATGCAGCTGCAGAAGCAAAAGTAATGCATCCGCAAACGCGACTATTTCATCAATGCTGTTGGTCAGCAATGGAAAATGCAGGTTTTGATCCTGAAAATTTAAATGAAAAAATCGGGCTCTTTGGAGGAAGTTCTTCTAGTTATGAATGGCGAAAAGAACTTTCAAAAGGAAGTGCAACAGCTTTTGATGAATATGCAAATTCATTGCTTAGTGATAAAGATTTAATGATTTCTAGAGTTGCTCACAAACTTAATCTTAAGGGTCCTGCAATTGCTGTTCAAACAGCGTGTTCTACTGCTTTAGTTGCCATTCATTTAGCGTGTAGATCCTTATTAATGGGCGAATGCAAATCAGCGCTGGCTGGTGGTGTTTCTGTCAATTTACTCAATGAAGGAGGATACATTCATGAAGAAGGAATGATTCTATCGCCAGATGGAAAATGCAAACCTTTTGACAAAACGGCTAGTGGAACCATATTTAGTGATGGTGTTGGTGTCATTGTTTTAAAACGTTTAACGGACGCCATTACAGATAATAATAAAATTCATGCCATCATAAAAGGTTCTGCAATTAATAATGATGGACATCAAAAAGTTGGGTATACTGCGCCAAGTTTTCAAGGACAAAAAGACGTCATAAAATCGGCGCTTCATATGTCAAGAGTTACTCCAGAAACTATTGGTTATGTGGAAACACATGGTACAGGAACTTTTTTAGGCGATCCAATTGAAGCAAAAGCATTGACAGAAGTTTTCAAAGGTCAAAAAGAAAAAACCTGTGCGCTCGGTTTTGTCAAAGCAAACATTGGACATTTAGATGCTGCTGCTGGTATTGCTGGAATTATTAAAACAATACTATGTCTTCAACACAAAGCAATTCCTCCGCATCCAAATTTTAAAAATTTAAATCCTGAAATAGATTTCAAAAACAGTCCTTTTTACATCAACGATTGTTTACTTGATTGGAAAAATGATGAAATTCCTTTAAGAGCTGGCGTAAGTAGCTTTGGAATTGGCGGAACGAATGTACATGTAATTTTGGAAGAGAATCCGCAAGAAGAAAAAGAAAGTTCACCCGAAAAAGCACAACTCCTCACCTTCTCTGCAAAAACGAAAGAAGCACTTCAAAGGCAATTACAAGTGCATACCGAATTTTTCAAAAAAGATAAAACAATACATTTAGGAAATGTTGCATATACACTTTCTAAAAGATCTAAATTTAAGTACAGAGCTGCTATTATAGCTAATAATATAGCGGACGCAATCACGCAATTAGAAGTAAAAAATTGGATTACAAACGATTCAGAAAACAATAATAACGGTCATTCTTATGATAAAAGTAACGAGCTGGTTACACACGCACAATCATGGTGTCAAGGAAATGATCTAGACAGAAAAAATATCGATCTTAATCTTACCTATCAATTATGTGATTTACCATCATATCCATTTGCTAAAACTGAGTTTCCGCTAAAAATTGAAAATACTTTAGATGTTAAAAAAGAAAGTGATAAACATCCAAAATCTCAGAAAGTAGAAGATTGGTTTTATACTACTAAATGGACACGTGATCATCATTCATTAGAAACAAACAGTACTGAAAAAAACTCAAAAACTTGG
Organism: uncultured Kordia sp.; assembly: GCF_947496985.1. Classification (GTDB taxonomy): domain Bacteria; phylum Bacteroidota; class Bacteroidia; order Flavobacteriales; family Flavobacteriaceae; genus Kordia. The sequence continues at coordinate 297,654 of NZ_CANMEZ010000005.1, read as the reverse complement.
TTAGTTTGTTATGAGCAAAACACTTTATATGATGTAATAATTGATCAATTAAAAACTGCAAACATTAGGGTAATTCTTATTCAAAAAGGAAATGCATATAATAAGCTTAATTCAGAAAACTATACCCTTTCCAATACAAATTCTGAAAATGATCGTTTAGTTGCCGATTTAGCAAAAAACGGAGACAGAATTGATACTATTTTATATCTCTGGAAAGATACACAACATACAACTGATACGTTTGTAAACTATATTCAGTTGCTCAAACTCTTGACAAATCATGATGTTTTAAATGAAAAAGCAATCGCAACAACACTTTCAATTAATGCATTTGATGTTATTGGAATTGAAGCTGAAATTGATCCTATAAAAAGTACGTATAGCGGACTTGCCAAAGTAATCAATAATGAATTTAACAACCTAAAAGCAAAACATATTGACATTGGATTATTTGACACTATTGAATCATTAAATAATCATCAATTATATGCTAAAAAAATACTTTCTGAAATCAATAATTCAGCTACAGATGCTTTAATTGCGTATCGTGGAAATCATCGTTGGATTCAAAAAACTGATAAATTAAATTTAGAAAGCACGAAGGAAACTTCAATTCAAATCAAAGAAAAAGGTGCTTATATAATTACTGGTGGTTTAGGTGGTGTCGGATTAACTTTAGCATCTTTCTTAGCCAAGAAAAATACGTGTACATTAGTTTTAACAACACGAAACTCTTTTCCAGAAAATGCACATTGGGAAACGATTTTACAAGATGAAAACACGTCAACTTCTCTAAAAGAAAAACTAACAAAACTGATAGAAATTGAACGTTCTGGTTCACAAATCATGATTGTTTCGGTAAATGTTTCTGATGAAACTAGCATGCGCGAATTTTTCAATACTGTAAAAACAAAATTTACAACAATCAATGGAATCATTCATGCAGCCGGAATTGCAGATGGAAGTTTACTTCGATTTAAGGAAACGAAACAAATTGAGGATGTACTAGAAGCCAAAGTGCAAGGAACACTTGTGATTGACAAACTCATACAAAACGAAGCTATCGATTTTGTTATTTTATGTTCTTCGCTAAGTTCGTTACTTGGTGAAATTGGACAAGCTGCGTATGTGGCAGCCAATGCTTTCATGAATCATTATGCACGATCAGCACACAATAAAAATAACATAAAAATTATTTCCATTCAATGGGATCGCTGGTTGCAAACTGGAATGGCAAAACAAACAAATGCAATTTATAAAGATGAAATTTCTAATGATTTAATTGGATTAACGCCTGTAGAAGCTGTGTTGGCTTTTGAAAAAATTCTTTCGCTTAATATTCCAGATATTGCCGTTTCTGTAACAAATTTAGAAGCACGAATTAAAGCAGAATCTAAACGTTTACAATCATTTTTAAACGAAACCAACGAAGAAGAAACTGCTGAAATTTTAGATCAAACACAAATAGAAAAAGGAATTACAACACTATTTGAAAAAATATTAGGTGAACGTCCTAAACTTGATGAAAATTTCTTTGAATTAGGTGGCGATTCATTAAATGCACTTCGATTACTTTCTTTAATTCAAAAACAATACAAAACTGAACTTTCGTTGGAAGTATTCATGGCAAACTCAACTATTGCCGCTGTTACTGCAAAAATCATGACGTCGCAAAGTTCATTTAGATCAAGTACAATTCCTGTACTTGAAAAAAGCACACACTACAGAGTTTCCTCTGCTCAAAAAAGAATTTATGTGCTTCAAGAACTAGACAGAGAAAACATTTCGTATAACATGTTGCAAGTGTTACGTTGCGAAAATATGAACATTGATCGTTTGCAAGTTGCGTTTCAAAAACTACTAGATCGACATGAAATTCTTCGCTCCTATTTTATATTTGATCAAGGAACACCTGTACTAAAAATACAAGATTCATTAGAATTTACAATTGAAAATTTAACGGTAGCTTATGAAAGTTTAGCGCAAACTATACAACAATTTGTACGTCCGTTTAATTTAAATATTTCTCCATTAATTCGTATTGGAATACTCGAAACTCATGCAGAAACAATGTTACTTGTAGACATGCATCATATTATTTCGGATGGTGTTTCGTTAAATATTTTAATTCGAGACTTAATTGCTTTCTATGAAAATGAAACACTCGAACCATTAACCGTACAGTACAAGGATGTTGCTGCTTGGCAGTTGCAAAACGCCTATACAGAGAGTTTAGAAACACAACGAAACTTCTGGCAACAAAAAGAATTATCAAAAATTCCTGCATTAGAATTACCGATTGATAAAACAAGGAAAAAGAAAAGTACAAATGGAAAAGTTTTCCAATTTGAACTTTCTAAAGAAAACGAAATACAACTTCAAGAATTTACAAAAAAGTATGAACTGAATAATTTCAACGTACTATTAAGTGCTTTTTACATACTACTTTTAAAAGTATCCAATCAAAAAGAAATCATTGTCGGAACTTCTGTTGTGGGAAGAGCGCATCCTGATATGGAGAAATTAGTTGGATTATTTGCGAACACAATTCCATTAAAAGCTATAATAGAAACCACAACAAAGAGTATAGATTTTATCAAGAATGTAATGTCTGAAACCGAAAGTTGTTTTGAAAATCAAGAACTTCCTTTTGAAGAACTCATTGCAGACGCTTCTCTTTCATGGGCTACAGATCGGAATCCTTTATTTGATGCCATGTTTGATTATAAGAAACAATCAAATGTTATAAAAAGTAACGATGGAACTGTTCTTATTGAGCGAATTACAGATTTTGAAGACCATCAAACGACTTCAAAATTTGATCTTTCTTTGACAGGTTTTGAAAGTGATTCAGGCATCCGATTCAATCTTGAATATGCAACAGATCTTTTCCTTAACGAAACAATGGAACGCTATGCAGATTATTTTAATGAAATTCTCTCCGCTTTCCTTACGACACCAAATACAACTATTGCTTCGTTATTACAACCAAATTTAGCAGAAACTAAATTTCTACAAACTTATAACGCAACTGAGAAACCTGAATACCTAGGAAAAACGGTGTTGGATGAATTTAAAAAGCAAGTCATTCATGTTCCGAATGAAATTGCTATTGTACATGAAAATACGAGTATAACGTACCAAGAATTGGATAAAAAATCCAATCAATTAGCACATTATCTAATTGAAGATTTAAACATAAAACCAGGTGAATTAGTTGCTACATTAGCTGATAGAAGTATCAATTTACTTGTTGGAATTTTAGGGATTCTAAAATCTGGAGCTGCCTTTGTCCCAATAGATCCAAAATATCCTGAAGAAAGAATACAGCTAATTCTTCAAAATGCAAATATTAATACCGTATTAACTGAAACAACGTATTTGTTTGACATTTCCATAGATGCAACAAATCTATTTGCGCTAGACATACAATTAGATGATATAGCGGGACCGATAACTGCGCCTACAATACAAATTGAATCCAATCAGTTAGCCTATATTATTCATACTTCTGGCACAACAGGAATTCCTAAAGGCGTAATGATTTCACATGAAAACTTGTGTAATTACGCTTTATGGGGAAAGAAAACATATACTGAAGATACGCCTACTTGCTTTCCTTTATTCACCTCAATTTCTTTTGATTTAACCATGACTTCCATCTTTGTTCCTTTAATCAGTGGACATACAATTGAAGTCTATTCTGAGAAAGAAACACCAATAGCATTACTTACAGAAATCATTGAAGACGATCGTGTTACAATTATGAAATTGACGCCATCGCATTTAAAAATTATTGCGAATCACTATCAAAAACGAGGAATTTCAAATACGAATTTAAAGCGTTTTATTGTTGGTGGAGAAGCATTTTCAGTAACGATTGCTTCAAAAATACATGAATTATTTAACGGAAACTGTACACTATTTAATGAATATGGTCCAACTGAAACAACGATAGGTTGTACTGTTCAAAAATATGATTTTCAAAAACATACAGGTCATACAATTCCTATTGGAACACCTGTGGCAAATACAAAAATTCACATTCTAAACGATTCTTTGACACATGTTTCTTTAGGAGCGTATGGAGAAGTATATGTTTCTGGTAATAGTGTTGGCTTAGGATATTTGAATAACTCTGAAGAAACACAAAATCGATTCCTTCCAAACCCTTTTGAAGCCAATACGAAGATGTACAAAACAGGTGATATTGCTAAGTTTTCATCCAGTGGTGAATTAGTGTATTACGGTAGAAATGATGAACAAGTAAAAATTCGAGGTTTTAGAATTGAAACCAAAGAAATAGAAAAAGAAATACAGACACTATACCCACAATTTCAAAATGTCTTGGTTACTGTAAAAGAAGATGCTTTAGGTGATGACGTTTTGTACGCTTATTATATTTCAAATGAAGAAATTAAGGATAAGGAAATCCGAGAAAAATTAACGGTACGAATTCCATCTTATATGATTCCAAATCATTGCATACGAATTTCTGAAATTCCTATGACGATTAATGGAAAAGTAAAATGGAGTGAATTACCAAATGCTGTTAATCAGAAAATGGAAAATCATGAGCATCCGATTTCTGATACTGAAATTAAATTAACAACCATTTTTGCAAATCTTCTTGATCAAAATCCTGAAACTATCGGTGCTACAAGCGACTTTTTTGATCTTGGAGGACAATCACTAAAAGCTGTTGGACTAAGCGCTCAAATTTATGAAACGTTCAATGTTGATATAAGTTTACATGAAATCTTTAAAGAACCAAATGTGCGAGCATTGGCAACATATATTGATCGTGTAGAAAACAAAATTGAAAAGCAACCAATTATAAAAGTTAAACTTAAAGAATATTATTCCACTTCAAACGCTCAAAAAAGAATATATCTAGAGCAGCAATTACATCAAAATAGTACGATGTATAATACTGCACTAAAAATTCCTTTAGGAAATGTAAATGCTACAAAATTAGAAGCTGCTTTCTATACATTGGTTATGACACATGAAGCATTACGTACATCTTTTCATATCATTAATGATGAAGTAGTTCAAAAAATCCATCAAGAAAACTCAATAATATTTCAGTCAAAAAAATACGATTCGCATGAAGCGATACCGCAAATTGATGCTGCTTTTTTAAAGCCTTTTCAATTAGATCAACCTACTTTGATTCGCATCTTTTTAGCGCAATTTCCAAGCGATCAAAACATAGTATACTTTGACATTCATCATATTATTTCTGATGCAGTTTCGGCTAAACTACTAATTCACAATCTTCTTGACTTATATAATGAACAAGCAATAGAAACTTCTAAAGTTACATATAAAGATTATGCTGAGTGGGAAACTACTCAGTTACAAATTGAATCCACAACTGATTTCTGGACAAAGCGTTGCTTAGATGCAAAAGCAGTGAATTTACCCTACGACAAAGTTGAACGTACAATAGCTACTTTAGAAGGAAGTGAATTAAACTTTGTCTTCGATATTTCAAAAACAACACACATACGAACTTTTTGCAATCGAGAAAAAATAACTGAAGCTACCCTGTTTTTAGGCACATTAGGCATCTTACTTTCAAAAATTAGTGGACAAGAAGACATCATTGTAGCAACACCTTTTTCTGAACGATTTAAAGAAGAAACAAAAAACATTGTCGGCATCTTTATCAAAACATTCCCAATACGAATGTTGCCTAAAAATAATCATACCATTCTTGATTTCTTCAATGAAATACAAACAGAAGTTTGGAATATTTTAGAATATCAAAAACAAGCAATTGATAGTAGTCTAAATATTCCTAATGATGACTTTTTGTATGATATTCTATTCTCTTACCAAGAAAATGAAGGTCTAATAGACGCTTTAAAACAACATGGATTATATAATGAATCGCTTTCCATTGAACCAATTTTCAAAGAAGTAAAGTCGAAACTTATCTTTATGATTGACGATCAAAAAAATAACATACAACTAAAAGTAGCATATAGAAAAGAACTCTTTTTAGAAGAAACTATCATGCGATTAGTAAACTATTATCAAGAAATCATTGAGTTAATTATAGATAATAAAGTCAGCAAATTACAAGATATAACACTTCAAAATCAATTGAACGAAGTAAGTAAGGAATTGCCCAATATGGATTTTGATTTTTAATCATTGTACACAACCAAATCAACATGAAAGATCAATTACATATCATAGCGGCACAAAAGAAAAAAGAAGCAGCTTTTTGGCTCTCACAATTTGAAAATATGCCAAAAACAGACGCGCTCTCAGAAACATTCGTTGCAAATTCGGCAAAAATTGGTGCGACTTCAAAAGAAATTCCTTTTTCAATTGATGACGAAACGTACACAGAATTGATGCGTATTTGTAAAAAATCTGATCACTCATTACATCTTTTTTTACATACAGCATTACTTGTATTACTATACAAATACACAGGAACAACTGAACAAACTATTGGGACAACAGTATACAAACAAGATATTGAGAAAGACAAAATCATCAATACAGTATTGCCGCTAAAACAAACCATTCGTCCTAAAGATTCTATAAAAAAGGTACTTTTAAATACACGTACTGTATTAACAGCTGCAATAGAACATCAAAATTATCCTTTTGAAATTTTAAAACAACAAATATTATCGGAAGCCGAAGCTACAAATCCTGTACTTTTTGATACAGCTTTAATATTAGAAAATATCCATGATGAACGCTTTCTTGGAGAATTACAACCATTAGTTGTATTTATTTTAAATAACGATCAGACAAAATTAAAAGGGAAACTCTCGTATCAGGAAGGAAGACTTTCTAAAGAAGTAGCAATGGCTATTACAGAACATTTTAAATATGTCTTACAACAAATTGTACATCAATTAAAAAGCTCAGTTTCAAAAATATCGTTAGTCCCACCAGCAGAAAAACAATTATTAATGAACGGTTGGAATGCAACAACTAACAATATTTCTTTAGATCAAACCATACACAAACTATTTGAAGTACAAGTTCTTAAAACACCAAATAAAGATGCTATTGTTTTTAACAATAACAAACTAAGCTATAAAGAACTGAATATAAAAGCCAATGCATTAGCTCATACTTTACAAGATAAAGGAGTTATAAAAGGTGAAATAATTGCTGTTATGACAACGACTTCTTTAGAAATGATTATTGCATTACTTGGAGTCTTAAAAGTTGGTGGAAGTTTTCTTCCAATTGATCCTGTAAATCCTTCTGAAAGAATACAAACAATTTTAGAAGATAGTAATGTTCGTTTTGTAATCACAAATGAAATTGAAACTAAAAAACTAAGCGCAGATATAGATGTTATTGAAATTAATCATGAAACACTTCTTAACTCTGAAATAATTTTCACTTCGCATATTGGGAATTCCTCTGAAACCTGTTATGTAATTTACACTTCAGGATCTACGGGAACTCCAAACGGCGTAAAGGTTTCACACAGTGCGTTGGCAAATTTATGTACATGGCACAATGACTACTTTACGGTAACATCAGAATCGCGTGCTACAAAAATTGCAGGTTTTGGTTTTGATGCTTCAGTTTGGGAAATATTTCCATATATGATTCAAGGAGCTACGCTTTTCTTAACGTCAGATACTATAAAGTACGACATTCATGAATTGCACAGTTTTCTTGAAGCACATACTATAACACATTCTTTCTTACCTACAAAACTGGGAGAAGCATATGTACAACGCTATGATTCAAATTGTTTGCAACATTTGTTATTAGGTGGCGAAAAACTATCGCGTATCAAAAAACGTTCGTATACAATTACAAATGCATACGGACCTTCTGAAAATGCAGTCGTTGCAACGACTTTTAAAATCACAAAAGATAACTATGTAAATATTCCTATCGGAAAACCAATTGCGAATACGAAAGCATATATTATACAACCTAAAACATTGGAATTATTACCAATTGGTATGTGTGGTGAATTGTGTATTTCTGGTGCAAGTTTAGCAGATGGTTACATATCCAATACAGCACTTACACAACAACGCTTTTGTAAAAATTTAATCAACAACAATGAAGTTGTTTACAGAACTGGCGATTTAGTTCGATGGAACACAAATGGAAATCTTGAATTTATTGGTAGAATAGATTCACAAATGAGTCTTAGAGGTTTCCGAATAGAACCGCAAGAGATAGAAACTGCGATTTTAAAAATAATTAAAGCGACACATTGCGTAGTTGTCAAAAAACAAATTAATGAAACTGAAAGTGCCATTTGTGCTTTTATTGAAAGTGCGCAAACCATTGACATTACTCAACTCAAAAATGATTTAAAAAGTAGTTTACCAGAATATATGATTCCTTCATATATTGTTCAATTAGAGAAACTTCCGCTGACTAACAATGGAAAAATTGCACTTAAAAAATTACAACTTCCAAAACGTAAAACACATGATATTATTCTTCCTGAAAATGAAATTGAAGAAAAACTAAGACAAATTTGGAGCCGTATTTTAAAGATTCATATTGATAAAATAAGTACTGACGATAACTTTTTAGAATTAGGAGGAAACTCATTAAGTGTTACGCTTTTAAGCGCGAATATTAAAGATGAATTTCAGAAACACTTTCCTGTAAAAAGGTTGTTCATGGAAACTACAATCCAAAAGCAAGCTACCTATATTGCTATTGCTAAAACGACGACTATTACAAAGATTCAAAAAGCAGGTAAAAAGAAAAGTTATGCATTGTCATCTGCTCAGAAACGAATATTCTTTCATCAAACACTAAATCCTTCAAGTACAATATATAATATTCCAAATGTATTTGAACTGAAAAATTACGAACTCGAAAAACTCGAAAAAGCATTCAAAGAACTTATTTCGAGACATGAAATTTTACGTACATCTTTTGAAATTGAACACAATAAACCTGTACAAATAATTCATGATTTTATTGATTTTTCTATAGATCAAATTCATACAGAATCATCATTACTTGAAACGACTTTGCAAAACTGTGTACAAGCGTTTCAATTAAACACAGGAAAACTATTCAAAGTAACAATTATACAAAGTGATGATGAACAAACCTATCTATTTATAGACATTCATCATATGATTTGTGATGGTGTTTCTATCATGATTTTACTAAATGAATTGGTTGCACTCTATGGTGGAAATACGCTTGAAACACCAAACATACACTATCGTGATTTTTCAGAATGGGAAAATCATACCACACAACAACTACAGAAAAAAGTGCACGAAAAATTCTGGCTAACAACATTACAAAAACCATTACCAACTGTTGATCTTATTACAGATTTTAAACGTCCAAAAGAAGCTTCATACGAAGGAAACACATTGCACTTTTCATTAAACACATCTGAATTTGAAGACATCCAGAAGTTAACAAACGCAAATGGAACGACGTTGTTTGTATTCCTATTAAGTGTGTTTAAAATTCTATTGTCTAAAATTTCTACGCAAAAAGATATCATTATAGGAACTGCCGTTACAGGTCGTGAACATCCGCAGCTTCTGGAAACAATTGGCAATTTTGTAAACACGGTTTGCATTAGAAGTCAAGTTAATGAAAACGAATCCGTTACAGACTATATTAAGACATTAAAATCGAATGTAATTTCTGTTTTTGAACATCAAACATTTCCATTTGAAGAAATTGTTGAAAAATTAGACATAGTCCGAGAAGCAGCTCGTAATCCATTATTTGATATTGCGTTTGTACTTCAAAATATTGTAAACGAACAAATACAAACCATTGAACAAAATAACCTGTCCATAAAAAAAATGGAACAACTTGCATTTACTGAAAATACCGCAAAAGTTGATCTTGTATTTACAGCAATTTTAGACGGTGACAAATTGGCGTTTACAATCGGTTATAAAACAGCTTTATTTAAAGAAAACACCATACATCAACTGTTTGAATATTACAAACACATACTTCATACCATTATAAAAAATGAACATATTCGTATAGAAGACATCAAACTTCCAATGCGTATAAAAGCCGTTCAAACGACTAAAGTAGATAGTTTTAAAGAGGATTTTAATTTCTAAAAATCCTACTAACCAGCATAACAATTTTAAAAATGAACGATAGAAAACTAGCGTTAAACATACAAAAGAAAGAGCGAAACTATTGGGAACAAAAACTATCGGATGTTCCACAATCATCTATATTTCCTATAGATTTCCCTTCTGTAGCAAACGTTTCTAGTACGCAAGACAGCATCCATTTTAAAGTAGAAAACACAGTACACAAAAAAATACTATCATTAAGCGAAGGTTCACACGCAAAGCTATACATGATTCTTACCAGTGGACTTTTAGCATTATTACACAGATACACAGGAGATGAAGACGCCATTTTAGAAACCACGTTATTCTCTAACGGAGAAGATGAAGATATTTTAAATGAACGCCTAATTTTAAGAACATTAGTAAATGATGAAAGTAGCTTCAAAAATATTTTAATGGCAGTTCGGAAAGAAGTTGTCGAAAGTATTGAGCATCAAAATTATCCTTTAGACCTTTGGATTGATGAAAAGGACGCTAAAAATGAAGGAAATAAACATGCTTTTCTTCAAACAGGAATACGTTTAACCAATTCACAAGCAATTGCACCAAAGGCAACATATGCGCTATTTTTCACATTTACAGAAGATACTAATGGTCTACAATGCGAACTTACATACAGCACATCAAAATATAAAAAAGCAAGTATTATTCGTATTATAAAAAACTATCAAAACATGCTAGCTTTGTTGCTAACTGATCCTGATAAAGCAATTGGAAACTTAGACATTTTAGCTTCAGAAGATAAAGCAGTGTTGTTCAATTATAACACACAAAAAGAATATAATACGAATATTGCAGTTCATGAACTTTTTGAAATTCAAGCACAAAAATATCCTGAAAAAATAGCCGTTTCAGACCAACATGAATCGCTTACTTATAAAGAACTAAATGAACTATCTAATCAAGTAGCTCATAATTTAGTTAAAGAATACGACATCAAAAAAGGCGATATTATTGCGGTTTTGCACGAACGTTCTCCAAAAATGATTGTTGCCTTATTAGCAATTTTAAAAGCTGGTGGTGCATATGTTCCAATTGATGTAAACTATCCGACAGAGCGCATTCAATACATATTAGAAAATACTAAAAGTAAGCTCTTATTTACATCATCAAACTTCTTATTTGACTTAGATTTCTATGAAGGTATATTCTTTGCTTTAGACCTACAATTGGAAGATTTGGCGGAATCTAAAGAAAATTTACATACAGAAATAACAACTGAAGACTCTGTATATGTAGTATATACATCAGGTTCTACAGGTCGTCCAAAAGGTGTTGAAATTCGACATAAATCGTTGGTTAATTTAGTACATGTTTACAAAGAACAATTCGATATTACTGAAAATGATCACTTAACACAAGTAGCAAGTGCCGGTTTTGATGCTATGGGATTTGAAATTTGGCCAAGTTTGCTAAATGGTTGTTCATTACATATCATTGATGAACTTACACGATTGGATCAAGTACTATTAAAAAAATTCTTAGAAGAAAAAGAAATTACAGTTTCCTTTCAACCAACAGTATTAGCAAAACAACTATTAGAACTTTCTTGGAGCAAAGGAACGCTGCGCGCATTGATTTCGGCAGGAGAAAAATTACACCTAGATACACTTCCAGAAGTCCCTTTTGACATCTACAATCTATACGGACCAACTGAAGATACGGTTTGGAGTACTTGGAAAAAAATGACTTCTGAGAGCAAGCGTCCATACTATTCCATTGGAAAACCAATTCTGAATCATAAGCTCTATGTTTTAAACAAAACACAGCAACTACAACCAATTGGAGCCAAAGGAGAAATTTGCATTGGAGGAATTGGTGTAGCAAAAGGATATTTACATAATGAACAACTTACTGCAGAAAAATTTATCAAAAACCCTTTTAAAGAAGATGAATATTTATACAAAACTGGCGATGTTGGTATTTGGCATGATGAAGGTGAATTAGAATTTATAGGTCGTATTGACGACCAGGTAAAAATTAGAGGTCAACGTGTTGAAATCAAAGAAATAGAACATGTAATTCTTAAAAAATCGAATATTTTGGAAGTTGTCATCATTCCAAAAAATGATCAAGATAATCATGTGTATTTAACTGCTTTCTGTGTTGCTTCGGATATAAATAGTGTGAGTTCGCTCAAGCAAGAATTGGCAAAGGAATTACCAGATTATATGATTCCTACAGAGATTATACATATAGAAACATTGCCATTAACGGCTAATGGAAAAGTAGATAAAAAAGCACTACAACAGCAAAAAGTTGAAGCTCAAAGAAGCCAAAACTATGTTGCTCCGCAAGGAAAAACAGCTATCAAAATTGCTAAACTTTGGGGAGAAATTCTAAATATAAATCATGAAAATATTAGTGCGGAAGATAACTTCTTTGATATTGGTGGACATTCACTAAAAGCGACTATTCTAATCACATTGATGAATGAAGAATTTCGCACGTCATTCACGCTAAGTGATATTTTTAAACACAACTCTATTGCACAACAAGCTATCTATATTGATGATTTAGATACAGAAACTGCTATAGAAATGAACATTCCATTAGTAGAAAAACAAGAATATTACCCATTATCATCTACGCAAAAAAGGCTCTTTTTTGTCAACCACTTTGGTGGAATTGGAATTACATACAATACACCATTAATTGTAGAAACGGAAGGTATTCTTGATATTGTACGTATGGAAACGGCGCTTAACAAGTTAATTGCCAGGCATGAAATTTTACGAACTTCATTTGAATTAAAAAATGAAGTTCCTGTACAAACGATACATCCTGAATTGAAATGTGCTATTGATATTGTTGAAAGAAATAATCAAGAACTAAACAATCAAATTAGAGCATTGATCACACCTTTTCAATTACATACGTTGCCATTACTTCGTGTATTTTTTATCAAACTAACACCAGAAAAAGGAATCTTAATATTTGACACACATCATATGATTTCTGATGGTACCTCGCTTGGAATCATCATTAAAGACCTTTTAAAATTATACAATGAAGAAACTTTACCAAGTTTAGCCATACAATACAAAGATTATGCAGCTTGGCAACAAAGTGATGCTTATGCAGAATTTCTAAAACCACAAGAAGAATTTTGGTTAAACAAATTATCAAATGAACTTCCTGTATTAAAACTTCCGTTAGATTATCATCGAAAAAACATAGAAGAATATGATGGAAGTAAGTTTGAATTTTTGCTTGATATACAAACGACCAATGATTTAAAACAACGTTGCAAAGAGGAAAAAACGACACTTTTCACAACACTTTTCAGTGTATTTAGCGTCTTTATCTCCAAAATTACTGGACAACATGATATGATTATCGGAACACCAGTATTTGGAAGAACACATGCAGGTTTGCAAGACTTAATTGGAATGTTTGTAAATACACTTGCCATTAAAATTGCTTCTGAAAAATCGATGACTTTGCAAGAGTTTATGCAAGTTGTCAAAACAGAAGTTTTAGAAGCTTTAGCCGCGCAAGATTATCCGTTTGAAACTTTAGTAGACAAACTTTCTGTAGAAAGAGATATGAGTCGAAATCCATTATTTGATGTATGTCTAGTAATGCAAAATATGGACATTCCTGAAATAGAATTTCCAAATCTAACAGTGCGTCAACGCGATTTTCATGGCGATACTTCTAAGTTCGATTTAACGTTATTTATAGTAGAAACACCAGAAGGCATTGTATTTAGCTTTGAGTATAAAACTGGTTTATTCAAAGCAGAAACTATTGAAAAGTTTGCTGGTTATCTGGAAGAAATCACAAAAACATTTATTCACAATCCACAACAACAAATTCAAGAAATAAATTTACTATCTGATATTGAAAAAACACAACTATTAGAAGAATTTAATGACACTTATTTTGAATATCCACACGTTGAGAATGTGATGGAAATATTTAAAAAACAAGTAGTTGAAACTCCAAATGTTGTTGCCATAACTTTTGAAGGTAAAACACTTACTTTTCAAGAATTAGATCAACGTTCGAACGCTATTGCGAACTTTCTAATTCATGAAGAAAACACGACACAAGAACAAGCTGTTGGAGTTTTGATGCCAAGATGTATTGATTTGTTTCCTGTAATTTACGGAATCTTAAAAGCTGGCGGCGTATATGTTCCGTTAGGAATTGGATTGCCTGAAAAAAGACTCAGACAAACGATTGAAGATTCAGAAATTGCAACAATTCTCAGTCTTACAAGTGAATTAAAAACACTAAACAGATTACAATGGGAATGTCCAAAATTTCACAGTTATGTTTGTTTAGATAGTGATGATATTTTTAATGAAAAAGAAACACAAGAAAATCTCTTGATGGACAAACAAATTTGGGATCATGTTGGAGAAACAAGTGAAAACGAAATTGAAGGTGGTGGATGGCAAAGTAGTTACACAGGGCTTGCTTTTTCAAAAGAAGAAATGCAAGAATATGCCGAAAATGTAACAAAAAAAGTACTTCCTATTTTAAATAAAAATAGTAGCGTTTTAGAAATTGGCTGTGCTTCTGGAATTACCATGTATTCATTGGCTCCAAAAGTTTCCATGTATTATGGAACAGATTTATCGGATGTCATTATTCAAAAAAACAAAGAAAAAGTTCGTTCTGAAGGAATTCAAAATATACAATTGAAGTCGCTTCCTGCAGATCAAATTGATACTATTACGGAAGAAAACTTTGATGTAATCATAATTAATAGTGTGATTCATTTATTTCATGGGCACAATTATTTCCAAAATGTATTACAAAAAGCGATTGATAAAATACATGACAAAGGATACATTTTTGTAGGAGACATTATGGACCATGAGCTAAAAGATGTAATGACGGATGATTTTGATCAATTCAAAAATGAAAATCCTAACTACAGAACAAAAGTAGATTGGTCGCAAGAATTATTTGTAGCAAAAGATTGGTTCAAAGATATCAGTACGGAACTAACTGCTATGAAAACATTACAATTTTCAGACAAAATCAACACTATTGAAAATGAGCTTACCAAATATAGATATGATCTTCTTATTGAAATTGACAAAAGTAATACCGTACAACAGATCATTTCAAAAAAGAAACAACAATACGATCGTACGATTTTAGAAAAACATATAACAAAAACTGTTGAAAACACTACTAAATCAGACAATCTAGCATATATAATTTATACCTCTGGCTCTACAGGAATTCCCAAAGGAGTTATGATTGAACATGCTTCTTTACTGAACAGAATTCATTGGATGCAACGTAAATATCCACTAAGCTCAGAAGATGTTATCTTACAAAAAACAACACTCACATTCGATGTTTCTATTTGGGAGTTATTTTGGGGCGCGTTTACAGGTGCGTCGGTTTCCTTATTACCAATTGACGCAGAAAAAGATCCACGTCAGATTGTAGATAACATTCAAGAAAACGAGGTTACAGTAATGCATTTTGTGCCTTCAATGTTAACGGCTTTTCTTGATTATGTAGAATGGAACCACTGTATTGAAAAACTAACAACATTAAAATATATTTTCTGTAGTGGAGAAGCATTAGGTCGCGATCAAATTCGTAGGTTTCACAAACTTTTCAAAGAACAAACGCATACCAAGTTGATCAATTTATACGGTCCAACAGAAGCTACAGTTGATGTTTCGTACCATGAATGCAAAGAAGAAGCTCCACAAACAGTCGTTCCGATTGGCGCACCAATAGACAATATTCAACTATTTATTGTAGATGAAAACTTAAAGCTAGTTCC
Source organism: uncultured Kordia sp. (assembly GCF_947496985.1). Classification (GTDB taxonomy): domain Bacteria; phylum Bacteroidota; class Bacteroidia; order Flavobacteriales; family Flavobacteriaceae; genus Kordia. Next base: position 281,790 of record NZ_CANMEZ010000005.1, on the reverse strand, counting down.
AATTGGTTTAGAAGGTCAATTATGTATTGGTGGAATTGGTATAGCACGCGGTTATCTGAACCGAACAGAACTTACCGAAGAGAAATTTGTACCAGCTCCTTTTTTAAACAATAAAAAAGTATATCTCACTGGAGATTCGGCAAAATGGTTACCAAATGGCGAAATAGAATTCTTAGGGAGAATAGATCATCAAGTAAAAATTAGAGGATTTCGAATTGAATTACAAGAAATTGAAAATCAACTACTAAATATTCCTGATATTGGAACAGCCATCGTAATGGCAAGAACACAAACTACTACAGACGATGACACTTCCGAAAGTAGCAACAGTTCCTATTTGGCAGCATATATTACAAGTTCGCAAAGAATAAAATATTACGATCAGGCAGCTACGTTATTGAAAAAAGCACAATTACAAAATAAATACATACACAAACTAGCCAATGGAATGCCTCTATTTCATGTGAATACACGTGAAGCAGATTTTATGTATGGTGAAATTTTTGAAGAAAACTCATATTTAAGAAATGGAATTCATTTAGAAGAAGGCGCTTGCGTACTTGATGTCGGAGCAAACATTGGTATGTTTTCTGTGTTTTTGTCACAGATATTGAATGATGTTACAGTACATGCTTTTGAACCCATAACTCCATTATTTGAAAAACTACAGCTAAACGGTCAACTATACGGAAACGCAACTATAAAAGCACATGCTGTAGGAATTTCTGATAAAGAAAGTGAAGCTACCTTTAAATATTATCCAAACGCTTCTATCATGTCTGGACAGTATGGAAATGTAAAAGATGATGCTAGTTTGGTAGATACGTACATGAAGAATCAATTATCAGGTGATGCAATGGATGAACAAGAACGTGCTTCCATACTTCATGAACGTTTCAAAAATGTAGAAGAATATGATTGTAAATTGAAATCTATCTCTCAAATTATTGAAGAAGAAAATATTCAAAAAATCGATTTATTAAAAATTGATGTAGAAAAAAGTGAATGGGAAGTACTAAGCGGTATTCAAGAGAAAGATTGGACACTAATTCAACAAATTGTTATTGAAGTTCATGATGTAAATGATCGCTTAAAGCAGATTCAACAAAAAATAGAATCACACGGTTTTACTATCATTACCGAGCAAGATGCCAACTTTACTGACACACATATTTATAATTTATATGCAACACGCACAAAGCCTGACACTTATGTAGATAACAATTCAACAACAATACAATTACACTGGAAATCAGATCAAGAAATCGTCAAAGACATTACTTCAAAACTAGGGAATGTGTTACCCGATTATATGATTCCTGCGCAAAGCGCCATTGTAATTCTTGATGAAATTCCAACGCATCCTAATGGTAAAATCAATAGGAAATTATTACCTGATCCATTACAATTAGCATCTTCAAACAATGCTGCATATACTGAACCCGCAACCGATTTAGAATACCTAGTCTTAGGTGTTTGGCAAAAAGTAATCGGAAGAGAAAAAATAAGTACAAAAGATGATTTCTTTCACATTGGTGGCGATTCTATCAAGTCCATTCAAATAGTTTCAAGATTGAATACAAAAGGATACACCATAAAGATGAAAGATGTCTTTGAGAATCCTACCATTGAAAAACTAGCCAAAGTTTTGACTAAGAATGAAATTGTTCGCGATCAATCTGTCGTTTCTGGAGAAATTGCATTAACGCCAATCAAAAAAGCATTCTTTGAAAGCGATGTAAAATATGCAGATCATTTTCACCAAGCGGTTCTATTATTCAAAAAAGAACGATTTGACCTAACAGTTTTAGAAAATGTGATTAAAGAACTTATCAAACACCATGATGGACTTCGATCAGTTTTTCATAAAAATGCTGCAGAAGAATTCATTCAAGAAATACAAGATGTTGACCATCCAATTGAGCTAACAACACATGATTTGAGTGCAGATTCTGATATTGAAACAACCATGAAAACCATCATGTTTGAAATGTCTTCAAGTTTCTCACTCGAAACTGGTCCATTAATTAAGTTCGTAGTATTCAATAGCGCTAAAGGTGATTATTTATACATCCTAAGTCATCATTTACTTATTGATGGAATGTCGTGGCGTATTTTAATTGAAGATGTAAACACGCTTCTACTTCAAGCAAAAGAACAACAAGCGTTCCAATTACCACTCAAAGTATCATCTTTAAAAGAATGGTCGGAGGAAATGTACGCACAGTATCTTGAAAGTTCAAAACTTGAAAAAGAAGTACACTTTTGGCAGTCGTATCAAGATCAAGAATTTTCAAAAATTCCAGTTCTTACTAATAAAAACACATCGGTAAAAGAAGTTGCTTTCGTAGAATTTTCTTTGAATAAAGCACAAACTACAAATGCAATTCAAGATGCAAATACAGTATTCAATACTAAAGTAGATGATCTTCTAATTGCTGCGTTAACACGAAGTGTTCGTGAGGTATTTTCAGTTACAAACGAAATTCCAATCTCATTAGAAAGTCACGGGAGAGAACCATTTAATGCTACAGTTGATGTTAGTAGAACCATTGGTTGGTTTACAACATTATATCCTGTAATTGTTGGCGCGCCTATAGATTATGACTTAAAACAACATATAAAATATGTAAAAGAAAAAGTCCATCAAGCTGCTGAGCATAAATTAGGCTATGCCATTGGGCGTTATTTGCATAAAGAAGAAAGTGCAACACTACAATATATCAATCCGCAAATACTATTCAATTACTTAGGTCATTTTGATGCAGATATTAGTAATATCAGTGAACTTGAAACTACAGATATTACACTTGAATATATGGAACATCCACAAAGAACACGTGTATACGACATAGAAATTACAAGTGTTGTGATCAAAGGACAATTATCGGTTCGTATTTCATACAGTTCCAACAAATTTGAAGAAACAACGATGAATGCTTTCTTACAAAAAATACAACAAAATTTAGAAACCATTATTGAGTTCTGTTTAGGTTGTGAAGAAACCGAAATCACGCCTAGCGATCTTACATTTACAGACATATCACTAGAAGAATTAGATGCATTAGAATCTTTCTTTGACGAATAAAAATACGCCACAACCATCATGAAAAAAAATGGAAACATAGAAGATGTATACACCTTATCTCCTTTGCAAGAAGGTATGTTGTTTCATGCGCTACACGATACAGAAATCAATGCCTATTTTGAGCAAATTTCGTATCGAATAAAAGCGGCTTTACAGATTACAACTGTTAAGGAAGCTGTTACTACATTATTTAAAAGACACGATGTTTTAAGAACCTCTTTTTTAGATCATTTAGAAAAACCTGTACAAGTGGTTCTAAAAAATAGAATTCCTGATTTTTTCCATCAAAAGCTAGATAATACACTAGACAAAGAAACTATTGACTCAGAAATTGCAACATATAAAGTAGCGGATAGAAAAAAAGGATTCGACCTTAAAAAGGGAAGTTTAATGCGATTATCAATTCTTCAGATTGATGCTACTACATTTGAATTCATTTGGAGTTATCATCATATCATTATTGATGGTTGGAGCATGGGAATTTTAATTGAAGAATTCTTCGAAATCTATAATGGATTGCACAACAAACGTCCAATTCGTTTAGAAGAACCTACCCCATACAAACGTTATATTTCTTGGTTAACGAATAAAGATACCAAAGTATCTACTGATTTTTGGAAAAACTATTTGGCTGATATTACAACACCGTCACATATTCCTCCAACAAAGCTATATGTTGCAGATTCATCGTATAAAAATGAACGTAACATCTTAGAATTTTCAGAAGAAGAAACCAATCAACTAAACTATTTTGTCAAAGGACAACAGCTTACACTGAACAATTTCATTCAGACAATTTGGGGAATTGTTTTATCAAAATATACCAAACAAGAAGAAGCCATTTTTGGAATGGTAACTTCTGGAAGACCGCCGGAAATTAGAAACATTGAAGCTATGGTTGGACTTTTCATCAACACGATTCCTGTTCGGATAAAAGTTGATAAAGAAAAAACAATTGCGGCGCTTTTAAAAGAAGTTCAAAGCAATGCGCTACAGCAAGAAGCACATCAATATGATCCATTGGCAGATATTCAAGCTGCAACTCCTTTAAAAAATAATCTGTTTGATCATATTTTAGTGCTTGAAAACTTTCCAATTGCAGATCAACTAGAAGCATTTTCAAACGCAAATAAAAATGAAGAAAAGCTTGATTGTACTATTGAAAATATTGACGTTTTCGAACAAACAAATTACAATCTTAGTTTACTAATTCAACCTACAAAAAAGCTAATTATTGATTTTCTTTTTAATGGAAATGTACACGATCCTGCTTTTATTGAATTGATTGCTACTGATTTTAAAAGACTCATTCTACATTCAATAAAAAACACAGCACAAACTGTTGGTACGCTTTTTCAGCTTTCAGAAGTAGAATTACAACAATTAGCACAATTTCACACACATGAAAAACAGCAAGAAACACTTCCAAAAGAATCATTGGTTGCTGCATTTGCAAAAAATGTACAACAGACACCAAATCGGATTGCATTGTATTTTGAAGGGAATACAATGACTTATCAAGATTTGGATGAAGTTTCTAATACTGTTGCAAATTATTTACTTCACAAAGGAGTACAACAAGGTGATATTGTAGGAATTATTGATGATAGAACGGAATCATCAATTGTTTCTATTTGGGGAATTTTAAAAGCTGGCGGTGCATATGTCATCTTAGATAGTTCGTACCCTATTGGTCGAATTCAATACATGTTAGATGATAGTAAACCAAAATATACACTGATTTCAAGTGGTAATCCTTTAAAAAATGAATTGAGCAAAAACGAACTAATTTGTTATGAAGATGCGTTTACAAATTCGCTTGAGAAAAGTGCGTTTCCTGAAATTAAACCGAATAATTCAGCATATGTAATCTATACTTCTGGTTCTACGGGAGTTCCAAAAGGGATTGAAGTTTCGCATGAAAACGTATTATATTTAGTAGATAATTTAGTAGAAAGTGTCTATTCATACTATCCAAATAATGAAGCGCTAAAAGTTGCCTTATTGGCTTCTTTTTCTTTTGATCCTTCTGTTCAGCAACTATTTGGCTGTTTCGTTTTAGGACATTCATTATATCTTGTTGATAAAGAAACGCGGAAGGATGGTTATCAACTCATGGAATATTTTACAAACCATGAAATTGACATTACAGACGGAACACCTTCACACATAAGAATCATGGCAGAAGTATTGGATACATTGCCAAAAATGCCACCTTTAAAACACTTGCTCATTGGTGGTGAACAAATGGATTTCCCAGCATTGAAAAAAATATATGATCGTTATGGTGAAAATGCTCCAAGAACAATAAACTTGTATGGTCCGGCAGAATGTACTGTTGATAGTATTGCGTTTGAGATTAACGCAGAAAACATTCAAAAACTAAGCTTTGCTCCTATTGGAACACCAATGAAACATGCAGAAGTATATATTCTGGATGAAAATAAAAAACAGGTTCCAATTGGCACACAAGGTGAAATTTGTATTGCTGGAAAAGGTGTTTCTAAAGGATATTTCAATACCAAACTTTCAATGCCTAAACGATTCATCCAAAACCCTTTTAATGTTGATCAACAACTCTATTGCTCAGGTGATTTAGGACGTTGGTTACCTGATGGAAATATTCAATTTATTGGACGAAATGACGATCAAATTAAAATACGCGGTTTCCGTGTAGAAGTTCAGGAAGTAACAACCCAAATAGCAAAAGTAGCAGGCATTCAATCAGCATACGTACTTCCGTGGAAACAAGGAGATAATTATCAACTATGCGCATATATAATTCCTGAAAAAGAAGTTTATGACTTGCAACAACTCAAAGCTGCATTAACAACATTTTTACCTTCGTATATGATTCCATCTTTCTTTACAAAAATGAAGGAATTTCCAATGACGGTAAACGGAAAAATTGACGCTTCTAAATTTCCAAATCCAACAGAAACTATTACAGTTGAAACCATTCATAAACCTTCTAACAAAACAGAAGAGACTTTAGTCAACATATGGAGTCAACTTTTAAAAATTTCTGTAGAAAATATAAATGTAACGACTTCATTCTTTGAATTAGGCGGACATTCTGTAAAAGCAATGATGTTAGCATCAAGAATTCAAAAACAACTAAATATCAAAGTAGCTGTTTCTGAAATATTTAAACTTCAAAGTATTCGTGAAATTGCCAATCATATAAAACATCTTTCCATACAAAAAGCGCAACAAATTCCTGTAATTGATAAAAAAGCAGCATATCCATTATCGCCAGCACAAAAACGAATGTATCTTTTATATGCCTTGGAACGAAACAATATTGCCTACAACATGACACAAGTTGTTGAAATGGAATCGTTACAAAAAGGAAAGTTAGAAACAGTTGCGCATCAATTAATTCAACGCCATGAAAGTCTGCGAACCGTTTTCTTTATGAAAAATGGAGACATCTATCAAAAAGTATTAGATACAATTGATTTCACTATAGAATATCACAAATTAGATACACTTGATAGCATTGAAGTCAACAAAAAGGTAACGGCTTTTAAAAAGCCATTTGACCTCAACAACGGTCCTTTATTTCGTATTGGATGTATTGAAACACCAAAAAAATCAATATTACTTGTTGATATTCACCATATTATTTCTGATGCTTCTTCTACCGAAATTCTACGAAAAGATTTCATGGCATTTTATCAAGGAACTTCATTATCACCATTACGTATTCAGTATAAAGATTATGTCGTTTGGTCTGAAAGTGAAGCTGAAAAGAAACGCAAAGAAGCACAAAAAGCATATTGGTTACAGCAACTTGAAGGCGAACTACCTATATTAGATTTGCCAATAGATCATACACGTCCAGCTATTAAAAGTTTTGAAGGCGATAGTTATATTTTCAATATTCATGAAGACGATTCCAATGCGTTGGTTGCCTTATCCAATCGTTATAAAGTTTCATTGAACACTACATTGACGGCTGTTTTCAATATTTTTTTACATAAAATCACAAAAGCGGAAGACATCATCGTTGGTGTCCCAATTAATGGACGAAAAGATACAGATCTTGAAAATATTATTGGACTATTTGTAAACACACTTGCTATCCGAAGTTTTCCGACTCCAGAAAAAAGTTTCGAAGCATTTTTACAAGAATCTTCAGATACTATTTTGACGTCTTTTGATCATCAAGAATATCCTTTTGATGAATTGGTGAATGCATTAAACATTAAAAGAGAATTGAGCAGGTCGCCAATTTTTGATGTATTATTTAATGCTATTTCCATAGATTTAGAAAAAGAAGATATACAGTCTAATATTGACTTATCGACAGCAACACATGCTAAGTTTGATTTGAACGTTGCAGTCATCAAATTACATAAAGAAATTAGTTTCCATTTTGATTATTGCAGTGCATTATTTACAAAAGATACCATCAAACGTTTTGCAACGTTTATTCAACAAATTGTCAGAGAGGTTATACAGTCTCCAACAATAAAAATTAATGACATTTCTATTCTTGATGCGCAAGAAAAGCAAAAAGTATTGGCAATTTCTAGAGGTCCAGAAGCAGCTTTTGAAAATAAAATGACCATTAATGAACTGTTTGAAAAGCAAGCCGAAAAAATACCGCATCATCCGGCGTTAATTTTTGGTAATGAAAAAATGTCGTATGCTGAATTGAACGCAAAGGCAAATCAATTAGCACGCGTATTACGAAGAAAAGGTGTTGCCTCTGATGTTCCTGTAGCACTTTTGTGCGATCGTTCTTTTGAACTCATTATTGCAGTTGTTGCCATCCTAAAAGCTGGTGGTGTTTACATGCCAATTGATATCAGTTTACCAAACGAGCGAAAACAACAAATGCTAGAAAATGCTAACGCCAAATTGATCTTGACCAACTTAGATAGCGGTTTGGAAAGTTTGAACAATTATGACATTACGGATTTACGAAACGAAGCCTTACAAGATGAAGATTTTTCGAACCTACCAATTATAAATGCTGTAGAAGATTTACTCTATATTATTCATACTTCTGGTTCTACTGGTGTACCAAAAGGTGTTATGTTAGAACAACGAAATCTACTGAATTTACTTTTACATCAAACTTATCATACCGATTTAACGTTTAAAAACGTATTGCAATTTCACGCAATTAGTTTTGATGTTTCTGCACAAGAAATTTTCTCTGCATTGTTAGAAGGTGGAAGTCTTATTTTAATTGAAGAACGTCATACCAAAAACATTTTTGAACTCTTTGAAATCATAGAAAAAGAAGAAATTGAAAGTATCTTTTTCCCAGCATCTTTCTTGAAATTCGTGTTAAACACAAAAATTTACTTAGAACGATTGCCAAAATGTATCCATCATATTTTAACCGCTGGAGAACATGTAATTGTTACAGATAATTTTAGAAATTACATGCGCGAAAACAATGTTTGGTTACACAATCATTGTGGCCCATCTGAAACACATTCGGCAGCCTACAATCATATGTCGCCAACCGGGCATGTGCCAGATATTCCTCCCATAGGGTTTCCAATTGCAGACACAGATTTATATGTATTAAATGATAAAAAAGAATTGTTACCAATTGGCGTAGAAGGCGATTGGTATATTTCTGGAGCTTGCGTAGGACGCGGTTATATAAATGACAAAGCAAAAACTGATAGTAAATATACTCCTGATCCTTTCAACGAAGGACAAATGATGTATAACACAGGTGATATTGCAAAATGGCATCCAAACGGAATGTTAGAAATTGTTGGGAGAAAAGATTTTCAAGTAAAAATTAGAGGGTTTAGAGTTGAAATTGGCGAAGTAGAAAGTAAATTCCTGTCCTTACCATATGTAACTGAAGTTGCTGTTTTAGAACGGCTCGATGAACAAGGAATCAATCATTTGGTAGCGTTTGTTGTTCAAAACGAAGAGAAAACAGAAAAACAACTTCGTAAAGATATTGCTAAGAAACTTCCAGAATACATGGTTCCGACTTATATGATAAGTTTGAACGAGATTCCACTAAACACGAACGGAAAAGTGGATCGTAAAGTATTATTACAAAGTTTTGACAAAACAGATTCAGACGATGAAGAAACAGTATTAAATTCTAATGAAGCTCTTAAAAAATTGTGGTCAGAATTATTAATGATTAACACCAAAGAAATTGATGAAGATGATAACTTCTTTGAAATTGGAGGTAACTCAATGACCGCTTTGAGTATGATTGCCCGGCTAAAAGAAAGTTTTGATATTGACATTGAGTTGATGGCGTTTTTTGAAGATCCTACAATTGCAAACTTACTCACCTACTTTGAAAAAGATTCAGAAAAAAGTCAATTGCATTTATTAAATGCCGAACACAAAAACAAAGTGTTTCTTTTTCCTCCACGAATCGGATATGGTTTTGTATACAAACCACTTGCAGAACAAATAGATCATACAGCAATGTATGCATTTGATTTTATAGAAGCTGACAATCGAATTGAACAATACGTTGACAAAATTCTTTCTATTACTTCTGGCGAATCTATCGTATTAGCGGGTTGGTCTTTAGGAGGGAATTTAGCTTTTGAAGTTGCCAAAGCTATTGAAACCAAAGGAATTGCCATTGCTGATGTATTGATTATAGATTCATTAAGAATACATACTAAAATTGATGGAATTGATGATATTTTACAGAAAGATGAATTCCATAAAGAAGTACATGGGTACATTAAAAAATATCCTGAACTACAAACTATTCAAGATACTGTAATTGGCAAAAGCAATGCCTATTTTAGATATTATTTAGACACTATAAACTCAGGAAGTATAAAAGGAAATATTCAATTTCTAAAAGCTGAAAAAACAAAAAAGGAAGCCATTCAAGAATGGAATGACGTTACCTTACAAGACATACAAACACATGATTTACATGGAGAACATCAAGAATTATTTTTACCAAATACAACTGCACTCACAAACAATAAAGACGTATTGAAAAGCCTTTTACATACAATTTTCAATAACTAAACCAATACCAATTCATTTACAGACCTAAGTGCTTCCTTATGAACAATTCAAACATAGAATTACTTTTACTAACATCTGTTTCCATTTTACTATTAGTCGTTGTATACTTTACAGGTAAAACAATTGTACAAATACTAAAGAAGCAACGAACATTTACAATACCAACAAAGAAAACCTATTCAAATTATGGTGTTTTCACTGCGTTCTTAGCGTTACTTTTATATGGCGTTTTTTCATTACCTCAATTATTGGAAAACGAAACTGTATTAAAAGAAATTGTATTTAGTGATTCCGTTTACATACAAATTTCAAAAGTGCTGTTCTTAACATTCATTGCAATTACAAGTATTTTATTTTTCCTATCTACTTTATATCCTGCTGAAGAACGAAAATATAGATATCTATTCATCATCGCATTGCTTACAATCCTTACGGGAATTGCCAATGCTGGATGTATTTTTATATTGATTAGAGCCTTAGATACGGATGCTAATAATGTATATGGCTTTTATTTCTTAGTAACTCTGTTTGTGTTTGTAGTGACAAAAAAGGTCACAGAGTCGTATCTAATCCGAACTGCTAATAAGCTAATTCAGGAAATTAGAACCAATCTTATTGAGAACATTTTAGAAACAACTTACGAACGATTTGAACAATTAGAAAAAGGAAGGATTTTTGCAACACTGAGCGGCGATACTATAAAAATATCTTCGTCTGTTGCAATTGTATTAAAACTTATTACAAGTTCCATTACTATTATTGTTGCCTTTATATATCTTTGGGTTATAGCACAATGGGCAACTATTTCTATGATTTTCATTGTCTTTTTGTTAGTAGTTCTCTACTATTTTGTTGCCAAAAAAGCGACTGTTTACATAGAAAAAGCAAGAAACATCAATGATAAATATTATACTTTTTTAGAAGGCTTGATGGAAGGATATCCCGAATTGAGCATCAATACTACCAAAAGGAAAATGTATGAAGAAGAAATGTATGCGCTCAACAAGGATTTATGTAACACCAATTCAACGGCACAAGTACAATATTTAAATGCTCGAATTCTTAGTGACACTTCTATAATTATGGTTTTAGGTGTTATCTGTTTTGTAGCACCTATTTACTTTCCTTCAATAGAAAGTAAAGTACTGTTGAGTTTTCTAATGGTAATTTTATACTTATTCGCGCCCATATCAGATGTCATTACAATTGCGCCAACTCTAAATGAAATTAAAATTTCTTGGGATCGAATCAATAATTTTCTAAAAGAACTCGAGCTCGAAAAAGGACAACAACAACCATTACAAGAAATTGCTTCTGTAGATACTTTTTCACTGAAAAACATTGAGTTCAATTATAAAAACAAAACTTCTGAGAAAAAATTCAAGATTGGTCCTATTGATCTTACTCTAAACAAAGGAGAAATTCTATTTATTATTGGAGGGAATGGTAGTGGTAAATCAACACTAGCAAAAGTAATTACTGGTTTATACAAAGCTGATAAAGGAAAACTTAAGATAAATGGAAAAGAAATAGATAATGGAAGCTTAGGAGAATTATTTTCTATCGTATTCAATGATTCCTATTTGTTTAAAAAATTATATGGAATTGATACTGATAAAGAAAAAGAACGTATTGATTCATACCTGAGTTTACTAAAACTAGACAAAAAAGTACGCTTAGTTAATTCAGAATTTGACACCTTAAAACTATCAAGTGGTCAGAAAAAAAGACTTGCCTTATTAAAATGTTTCATAGAAGATTCACCAATCTATTTATTTGATGAATGGGCTGCCGAGCAAGATCCTGAATTTAGAAAATTTTTCTACAGAACTTTGCTTCAGAAAATGAAAGCTGAAGGAAAAATAATCATCGCAATTACACATGATGATAATTATTACGACGTTGCTGACAAAATTATAAAATTAGATTATGGAACAATGATCACTTAGCAATAACTATTAAAGAATATTTTCAATACTGATTTGCATTGAACAGATACTTTATACTATAGTGACTGTTTAGAAACCCCAAAAAAATTATGAATATAAAAACAATCAGTTAAAAAAAATGCAATCTATATGGTAGAAAAAATCGACAAAAATAGTTTACCAAAAAGTATAAAAGGAATTATCTCTTTTGGTTCTTTTCACTCTAAAGACCCTAAAAAAAATTATAGTGATGAATTTTCAGACTTAGATTTATTTGTCTTTACAACAGCACCAAACAAAATTTTATCCATAAATGATATTGGATGGTTATCATGCTTTGGAAAACCAATGTCTGTTTTAATAATTGAAAACCCTTTTCAAAATACAAGAATTACTCGAATTATGTTTGATAATCTTTTCAGTATTGATTACATACCTGTTAAGTATTCTAAATTTAGTTTAGTTAAAAAGTATTTATTTTTAAAGAATAAAGGATTAGAAAAAATAATACCGAATCATAGTATCGTTCATACTGAATTAAAGGCCTTTTATTCATATTTAATAAGAGGGTATGCTATTCTTTATGATACGAAAAACATGAAAAAAATTATAACCAAAATTGAAGAAGAATTTGCAGGTTATGATGACAGTTTGGTGACAGAAAAGAAGTTTAATGAATGCTATCATGATTTCTGGCATTCGGCCTATAAAATTTTGGGTAAAATCAAGAGGCATGATATGTATTATGCCATTGTATTACTTGACAATATATTTAAAAGAAGACTTGTTCAAATGATAGAATGGGAAACAAGATACTTTTACAAGAGTAAAGACGATTTATTTTATTTAGGTAAAAAAATAAATAAATGGTCAAATGAAGCAACTCTTAAAGAATTGAATAAAACTATTTTTTCCTTCAATGAACAGGAAAATATTGAAACATTAATTACACATATCAATTTATTTCAAAAAGCTAGTAAAAATGTTGCCAAAGTTCAAGGGTATAATTTACAGGTAGACTTAGAAACAAAAATAGTTGATAAAATACACTCTTTCCAAGAAAAAGAGAAATAGTAGTTCCATATATCAAACCAACTATTTCCATACTCATTTATACAATTAAACCTACCTAAAATACAGATGGATATTAGAAAACATAAAACAACCTAAAACTAGCAATATGATTCCTAAAGTTTCTATAATCATCCCTGTTTACAATACTGAAAAATATCTAAAAAAGAGTTTAAATTCGGCCATCAATCAAACCTTGAAGGAATTAGATATTGTAATCGTCGATGATAAATCAACTGATAATTCGCTTCAAATCATACAAGAATTTCAAAAAAAAGACGATCGAATTACCGTAATTGCTTTAGAGAAAAATAGAGGAAACGGATTTGGAAGAAATAGTGCGATACAAAAAGCTTCTGCGCCTTATATAATGTTTTTAGATTCTGATGATTGGTTAGAACCAAACGCTGTTGAAATAGTATACAATGAAGCGACCAGAAAACAAAGTGAAGTATTAATATTTGGGTATTTTGAAGTAAAAACTGATAAAAAAGGAAACATCATTAACACCTATCCTGTGCTACCTACACTTGAAGATGGTGCTACCAACTTTATTCCATATTATCTAAGTAATAGAAAAGGATTTTCTTCGGCCGCATGGAGTTATATATTCTCAAGAGATCATATCATCCATAACGAAGTAAAATTTACAGAAAATATCTTTTTTGAAGACATTGAATTTGTGAGCAAAGCTGTAATTAAAGCTAAAAGAATAGATGTTTACAAAGAACAAGCGTTGTATAGTTACTTGCGCCGTCCAAGCTCTATAACTTCCTCATTCTCAAAAAAGAAAATAAAAGATTTGTACCAGGCAAATCATTTACTTTCAGAATCATTAAAAAAAGAAGGAATCTATAAAATATATGAAAAAGATTACATGTTACGCTTCGTAATTGAATGTGTACATTGGAGTTTTTTAGACTATATGCACATGCCAAGTCGTTTATTAGATAATGAAGTAAAAAAGTTTATGAAAACCGTCAAAAACGATTTTATCACTGATGAAAATTTAGAATTGGTAAAAAGTAAAATTGATACAATGCAATCCGATGAAATCATTGTAAAAACTACGTATCAAAATATGTATGACACGTTGGTTTTAATAAAGAACAATCCTATTTATTTTAAATATCGATTATTTACTACTCTCAAATGGCTTAGCTATTATAGGTTTTTCACCAAGTACAATAAGATTATTAAAAAAGCTGAAATGAGCTAATCAACTAACAAAATATAGCTATAAAAAGTAACGTTTAGCTTTTGATAAAAAAAAGCTATTTCAAAAAAAAACGTTCTTTTTTCCAATATTAAAAAAGAGAATTACCATATATAATTATGGTAATTCTCTTTTTCATTTCTATCTAAATCTTCTAAACTTCAAGTTCAATTGAATGTTAAAGTCTGACTCAGTTTTCAATTAAAAAAATAAAAATATCGCAAAATAGAAATCGTGCATCATGCAACTTATCCGCTAAAACATTGAACATTGAAAAGATTGATGCAACAAATGTTTTACTGTTCGCGTCATGAGTTGTATTATACTTTTATGAATTACGGTAGTTTTACAACTAATACTAACAAGAAATATAGATATCTGTATTTCTTCAATTTTAAATTTTAATACTACAACCCTCTTTTATGAATTTCGTTTCAAAATACTATACTGTAATTATTTGTTTTTCTTTAACGATCTTTACAACTATACAAGTACAATCACAAGAATCAAAACAGCATGAGATGGAAGCAAAAATTGAATCCATTCTGGCAAAATTAACGCTCGAAGAAAAAGTTGCCATGTGTCATGCACAATCAAAATTCAGTACCAAAGGAGTAGAACGTTTAGGAATTCCTGAAATATGGATGGCAGATGGTCCACATGGAGTTCGTGCTGAAATAAGTTGGGATGATTGGGCATATGCAGGTTGGACAAATGATTCCATCACTGCATTTCCTGCATTAACCTGTTTAGCATCAACATTTAATCCAACACTCGCTGGTGAATTTGGATTCAATCTAGGAGAAGAAGCTCGTTACAGAAAAAAAGATGTGCTATTAGGTCCTGGTGTAAACATATACAGAACACCAATGAATGGACGTAATTTTGAATACATGGGAGAAGATCCATTCTTGGCATCTACCATGGTAGTTCCATATATCAAAGGTGTTCAAAAAAATGGCGTTGCAGCATGCGTAAAGCATTATGCTTTAAATAATCAGGAACACAAACGTGACTTAATTAATGTTGAAGTAAGTGATAGAGCTTTATATGAAATTTATTTACCTGCTTTTAAAGCAGCCGTTCAGGAAGGAAATGTATGGGCTATTATGGGCGCGTACAATAAATTTCGTGGAGAATACACAACGCATCATGCATTCTTAACTAAAAAAATATTAAAAGGAGATTGGAAATTTGACGGAGTTGTAATTAGTGATTGGAGTTCTGCACACGATACCAAAAAAGCTGCTCTAAATGGTTTAGATCTTGAAATGGGTACAGGAACCGATGGTTTAGGAACAACAACTGCAAATCATTACGACCAATACTACTTAGCATCTCCTTTCCTAAAAGCGTTAAAAAACGGAGAAATTGCAGAATCCGTAGTTGATGATAAAGTTAGAAGAATACTACGTTTAATGTATCGTACAAACATGAGTAGCAATCGTCCACTTGGAAGAGCAAACAACGTAGAACATCATGAAGTAGCTAGAAAAGTAGCTACCGAAGGAATTGTTTTATTGAAAAATGACAATAACTTCTTCCCTATAAAAGACGATAAAAATATTACAATTGCAGTAATTGGTGAAAACGCAACACGATCAATGACTGCTGGTGGTGGTTCATCAGAATTAAAACCAAAATTTGAAATCTCTCCACTAGAAGGGTTAAAAGCGCGTTATAAAAATGCAAAAATCATTCACAGTATGGGATTTGCTTCTGGAGCTTCTGTATATGACGAAATATTACCTTCTCCATATGATGCAGATTCATTAAAAATTGAAGCAATTAAAACAGCTAAAAAAGCAGATATCGTCCTTTTTGTTGGCGGTTTAAGTAAAAGTCACTTACAAGATTGTGAAGGTGACGACAGAAGACAATACGAGTTACCATTCGGACAAGAAGAACTCATCAACGAGATCAAAAAAGTAAATAAGAATATAGGATTTGTGTTAATTACAGGAAACGCCGTCGATATGCCTTGGCTAGATAAAGTTGATGGCGTTATACAAACATGGTACTTAGGCTCTATGGCTGGTCATGCTATCGCAGATGTAATAAGTGGTGATGTAAATCCTTCAGGAAAATTACCATTTTCATTTCCTAAAAAACTAACAGATAATGGAGCACACTCATTTGGAGCATCTTCTTATCCTGGTGTAAATTTAACACAAGAATACAAAGAAGATATTTTAGTTGGCTACCGTTGGCACGATACTAAGAAAATAGATCCATTATATGCATTTGGCTATGGAATGTCATATACTGACTTTAATATTAAAAATGTAGCTGTTAATAATAAGAAATATGCTAAAAACGGTACAATTACAGTTACTTGTGATGTAACAAATACAGGAAGTATTGATGGTGCCGAAGTTATTCAAGTATACGTAGGAAAATCAAAATCTAAAGTAAAAAGAGCTATAAAAGAACTCAAAGGGTTTTCAAAAGTGTATCTTAAAAGCGGTGAAACGCAAAAAGTTTCTATCACAATTGATGTTAATAAATTGGCTTTCTATGACGAATCAATTTCAGATTGGAATATTGAAGAAGGTGGATATGAAATCTATGTTGGAAATGCTTCCAACAACATATCAAAAAAGCTTAAAATAACTGTAAAATAAATACTTACATTAAAGTATGAAAGTATTCAAAAAGGTATCAATTCTATTATTATTACTATTTGTTTTAGGGTGTAAAAGCAATTCCAAAGAAAAAGAATCGGAAACGCTAACTCCTGAAAAGATTGATGCGTTATTAGTAAAAAATACATTCAAAGCTTCTAATGGATTAGAAATGCCATATCGTCTATTCAGTCCTGACGATGCAACCAATCAAAAAAAATCACTCATTATATTTTTACACGGACGCGGAGATCGTGGAACGGACAATGGTTCGCAAATATATCATGAAGCTGGATTTATCACGAATAAAAACTCACTCTTAACCAATGAAATGCAAGCCAACTATCCTTGCTATATCTTGGTTCCGCAATGTTCGGATAAAACAAAAAATGAAGAATGGGCAAAATGGATAGGAAATACCCCTGAAACTCCATTTGAAGGATTAGGAAAAGATGGTTCGTATCACATTAATCCAACACCTTCCGAATCTGGTGAAGCTGCGCTAGAATTAATTGAAAAAACAATCCAGAACAACAATATTGATGCAAATAGAATCTATATTCTAGGATTGTCAATGGGCGGATTTGGTACTTGGGAATTTGTTGCTAGAAAACCACAATTATTTGCTGCAGCTGTTCCAATGGCTGGTTATTCTGATCCTTCACAAATTGAAACTATAAAACACATTCCTTTCTGGATTTTCCACGGAAACATTGACAAATGGAATCCTGTAGAAGGTTCGCGAAACATGTATAAACTATTATCAGAAAAAAATGCAGACGTAACCTATACAGAATATGAAAATACCCAACATGGAGACGCTTTTAAAGAAGCGTTTAAAGAGCAAGAATTAATTACTTGGTTATTTTCTAAATCAAAATAAAACGTATAAAAATCGAATCAACTAACATGAAAAAATATATTCTCATCATAGCAGCTACTGTATTTGTAAGCTGCAATTCAAATAAAAAACAACCTGAAAAATCTATGGATACAATTAAAACAAACGAAGTAACTGTAGCCTATCAAGTTGACGCAGCATTAGGGGAAGGTGCTATTTGGAATCATGAAACCAATGAATTATTCTGGATTGACATTGAAGGGAAATCATTAAACATGTTGAATCCAAAAACGAAGCAAAATCGTTCGTTTTCAACAGCTTCACAAATTGGAACAGTAGTTCCTAAAAACAAAGACGAAGCATTGATTGCTTTGGTTGATGGAATTTACACCATGAATCTTAACACAGGACAAACAACTGTGTTTGCAGACATGAAAGAAGCATTAACAGGTTGCAGACTCAACGATGGAAAATGTGATCCTGCTGGAAGACTATGGGTAGGTTCAATGAATTGGCAACAAGAAAAAGGAAAAGCAAAACTGTTTACGATTCAAAATGATGCTGCTGTTACTACAAAAATTGACAGTGTAACGATCTCTAATGGAATTGTTTGGACAAAAGACAAAAAAACAATGTATTATATTGACACGCCAACTTCACAAATAAAAGCATACGATTATGACAATGCTACAGGAAATATTTCGAATGAACGTGTCGCAGTTGAAATTTCAACAGATTTAGGTTTTCCTGACGGAATGACCATTGATGCAGAAGATATGGTTTGGGTTGGAATGTGGAATGGAAATGCAGTTATCCGATTCAATCCAAAAACTGGAAAATTACTTCGAAAAATAGAAGTTCCTGCACACAATGTTACTTCTTGTGCATTTGGCGGTGATAATTTAGAAACGCTCTTCATCACTTCTGCCAAACTAGATATGACAGAAGAAGAACTCAAAAAATATCCACTTGCAGGTTCAGTATTCAAAGTGAACCCTGGCGTAAAAGGTGTAAAAAGCAACTTCTTTAAATAAAATTTAAACTAACAACCAACCATAGTATTAATCGTATTTAATATGAAACTCCAACAACTTACAAAATCAATCTTTTTTGTACTCTTTAGTTTATTACTAATCAACTGTGCAAATGAAGAAAAAACAGTACCAACAGCAAGTGCTACAAATGATAAAGTAGAAAGTAAAGTCAATGAAATACTGGCTAAAATGACACTTGAAGAAAAAATTGGACAAACCAATTTACGAGGAACTTCAAGCAGAGTAAAAGGTCAATTACCTGAAGAATTAAAAACCGCTGTTAGAAATGGTGAAATTGGCGCATTCTTAAATGTAATGAATCTGGAATATGTAGAAGAATTACAACGCATTGCAGTTGAAGAAAGTCCAAATGGAATTCCGTTAATATTTGCGCGTGATGTAATTCATGGCTTCAAAACGATTTTCCCTATTCCACTCGGTTTAGCAGCTTCTTTTGATGCTGAGACTGCTAAAAAATCATCTGAAATTGCTGCCTACGAATCTAGTTCTGCAGGAATTCGCTGGACATTTGCACCAATGTTAGACATTGCAAGAGACAGTCGTTGGGGACGAATTGCTGAGTCTCCTGGAGAAGATCCATACCTAGCTTCTATTTTAGGAAAAGCATATGTAGAAGGTTTTCAAGGAAATGATTTAAGTAATCCAACAAGTATTGCCGCTTGTGCTAAACACTTTATTGGTTACGGAGCTGCTATTGGTGGGCGTGATTACAATACGGTAAACATGTCAGAACCTTTACTTAGAAATATATACTTACCTCCTTTTCAAGCTGCCGTAAATGCAGGAGCAGCAACGGTAATGACTTCTTTCAATGAAGTAAATGGAATACCTGTAACTGGAAATGAGTTTTTATTAAAAGATGTATTACGTGGTGAATTAGGGTTTAATGGTTTTGTTGTAAGCGACTGGGATTCTACTATAGAAATGACAGCACATGGTTTTGCAAGAGACGAAAAACATGCCGCAGAATTATCAGCAACAGCTGGTTTAGATATGGAAATGACTAGTAAATCATATGAAAACAATCTAAAAGATTTAATTGCAGAAGGAAAAGTTTCAGAAGCACAGCTAGATGATTTCGTGCGAAATATTCTTCGTATCAAATTACAACTAAATCTATTTGAAAACCCATACATTCCAAAAGATCACACAGGAAATCTATATGCAGAAGCACATCTAGCGGAAGCTAAAAAAGCGGCTATAAAAAGTACGGTTTTATTAAAGAATAAAAATGTGCTTCCATTAACAAACACAACAAAAGTAGCTGTTATAGGTCCATTGGCAAACAAACCACACGAACAATTAGGAACTTGGTCATTTGATGGCGAACGTGAACATACTGTAACACCAATTGATGCGTTCAAAAAAGCCAATATTAACTATCAATTTGTTGAAGGGTTGACACATAGTAGAGATAAAACAACCAAAGGTTTTTCCAAAGCTATTAGTACTGCAAAAAACTCAGATGTAATCCTATTTTTTGGAGGTGAAGAAGCCATTTTATCAGGAGAAGCACATAGTAGATCAAACATTGATTTGCCAGGCGCACAAATACAATTATTAAAACAACTTGCAAAAACAGGAAAACCAATTGTATTGGTAATCATGGCTGGAAGACCAATTACGATTACAAACATTATTGATGATGTAGATGCGGTAGTAATGGCTTGGCATCCTGGAACTATGGGAGGAGAAGCTATACACGAAATTATTTACGGAATTAGTCAACCTGAAGGTAGATTGCCTGTTTCTTGGCCTAAAAATGCAGGGCAATTGCCATACTTCTACAATCACAAAAATACAGGAAGACCAGCAATTCCTGACGAATACGTACATATGGACAGCATTGCTATCGGAGCTTGGCAAAGTTCATTAGGAAACGATTCGCACTATTTAGACATTGGATACACGCCACATTTCCCGTTTGGATATGGCTTATCATACACAGATTTTAAATACGACAACATAACTATTTCTAAAGAAACAATAAACTTCAACGAAGAACTCACAATTACCGCTTCTGTAACAAATACAGGAAAAAAAGATGGAAAAGAACTTGTACAACTCTATGTACAAGATCTTGTTGGAAGCATAACAAGACCAATTCGAGAACTAAAAGGTTTTGAGCATGTATCGCTAAAAAGCGGTGAAACGAAAGAAGTAAGTTTTAAAATTTCGTCAGAAGATTTAAAATTTGTGAATTCTAAAATGATCAATGCAGCCGAAGAAGGAAAATTCAATGTTTGGATTGGTCCAAATGCCGCATCAGGATTGCAAAGTTCATTTTATTTAAAAAAATAAATGGCACGTATCATTATTATAATGGGCGTCAGTGGTTGCGGAAAAACAACCGTTGGAAAAAGTATTGCTACACAACTAAAGCTTCCTTTTTTTGACGGTGACGATTTTCACCCGAAAGCCAATATTGAAAAAATGAAGCAACACATTCCGCTGAATGATATTGATAGAAAACCTTGGTTGGAAATCTTAGCTTCAAACATTAAATACTGGTCAATAAGTGATGGCGCAGTCCTCGCATGTTCGGCTTTAAAAGAATCTTATCGTAAAATTCTTGCTACGCACATAAATACTATTGATTGGGTTTTCCTTACGGGAAAGTACAAAGTAATTCAACAACGTTTAGAACAACGGGAGCAACACTTTATGAAATCGACCTTATTGCAATCACAATTTGATACACTTGAAATTCCTACCTATGGATTTCACATCTGTATTGAAAAAGAACGAGAAGAGATTGTTACTGAAATTATAGAAAAATTACACACAAATGCATAAAACAGATTTCGGCTTAATAGGTTTAGGCGTGATGGGAAAAAGTATCAGCTTAAATGTTGCTGACAATGATTTTTCCATATCCGTTTACAACAGAACTGAAGCAGACGAAGCACATATTGTTTCTGAATTTATCCAACAACATTCAACATATGAAAATCTTGCTGGATATACTGATATTACCGAATTTGTAAGATCTATTAAAAGACCGCGTAAAATTTTATTGATGATCAAAGCTGGAAAAGCAATTGATGCCGTTGTTGCGCAATTATTACCTTTTCTAGAAGATGATGATATTATTATTGATGGCGGAAATTCGTTATATAAAGATACGATTAGAAGAACAGAAAGTTTAGCTTCAAAAAACATACACTTTGTGGGTTGTGGAATTTCCGGAGGTGAAGAAGGCGCTCGTAAAGGTCCTTCCATAATGCCAGGAGGAAGTTTAGAAGCATACACACATATCTCTCCTATTTTAGAAAAAATTGCCGCAAAAGATAAAAATAACAAACCGTGTTGTGTTCATGTAGGAACTGATGGTGCTGGACATTTTGTAAAAATGGTGCACAACGGTATTGAATATGCTGAAATGCAATTGCTCGCAGAAATCTATTCAATATTGAAAAAAACACATACAAACGAAGAAATTGCAAGTATTCTAAGTGATTGGAATACACGTAGTGAAGCAAGTTATTTACTAGAAATTACAATTGCTATTTTACGTAAAAAAGAAGGTCATGAGTATATCATAGATCGAATACTAGATAAAGCGCTTAGCAAAGGAACTGGATCGTGGTCTAGCAAAGCCGCTTTAGATATTGGAATGCCGTCAACTATGATTTCTTCAGCTGTTTTTGCACGCTATGTTTCTGCTTTCAAAGAACAAAGAGTTACTTTATCGAAATCATTTAAAAAATCGAATGTCTCTGAAGGTATAGAATACAGTTATTTAGAAAAAGCATATCGTTTTGCAAGAATCATCAATCATCAACAAGGATTTGAATTGATTCAAGAAGCATCAAAACAATACAACTGGACATTGAATCTTTCTGAAATTGCTCGTATTTGGACAAATGGTTGCATCATTCGTTCACAATTCATGGACGATTCAATAGAAATTCTACAAAATCATTCGAATTATTTTGAAGACAAAAAAACATTTGAAGCACTCCGAAATTCTGAAAAATATATCGTAAAAGTATTACAATATAGATTGAATAACAGAATTTCATTAGACACGTTTAGCGCGGCTTATAACTATTGGATTTCAATGACAACGGCTAATTCATCCGCAAATATCATTCAGGCGCAACGTGATTATTTTGGCGCACATACTTATCAACGAAACGACATAGATAATAGCAATTTTTTTCACACAAACTGGTAACCAACTATGATTGATTATTATTTAATTTCAGCAGTATTTATTGGCATTGCCATTTTATTATTTTTAATTCTTAGACTTAAAATTCAAGCGTTTGTTGCGTTATTAATTGCAAGTATTGCAGTTGGAGTTATTTCAGGAATGAAACCTGCTGATATTATTGTAACCATGAAAGACGGTATGGGAAATACCTTAGGTTTTGTAGCTGTCGTCGTTGGTTTGGGTGCAATGTTTGGTGCTATTTTAGAACATTCGGGCGGCGCAAAAGCATTGGCTTCTTATTTGCTAAAACAGTTTGGAGAAAAAAATGCTTCTTGGTCTATGGTGATTACAGGATTTTTTATTGCGATTCCCGTATTTTTTGATGTAGCATTTATCATTTTAGTACCACTACTCTATTCGCTACAGCGAAAAACAAAAAAATCATTATTACTCTATGCAATTCCATTATTAGCTGGTTTGGCAATTACGCATGCGTTTATTCCACCAACACCAGGACCTGTCGCTGTTGCAGATATTTTAAAAGCAGATTTAGGCTGGGTTATTTTATTTGGTTTTTTAGTTGGACTTCCAACGGCAATTGTGTGTGGACCACTTTTTGGAAAATATATCGCAAATAAAATCTTTGTAGAAGCGCCAAAATCCGAAATTGAAGAAGATGATCATTCTGATGTTATAAAAAATTATCCATCCGTAGGAATGATTCTTTCCATTATTGGAATTCCTATTGTATTGATTGTGAGTAATACGGTTTTAAATAGTAAACTATTTGAACCAGAAACCATTCCTGTAGATGTCAAGAATTGGCTTGGCATGATTGGGCATCCATTTACAGCTTTAATTTTAGCAAATTTAGTCGCTTGGTATTTGTTAGGTATTCGTAGAGGTTTCACCAAAGAAAAATTATTGGACATTACTACAAAATCTATGGGACCCGCTGGAATCATTATTTTATTGACAGGTGCTGGAGGCGTTTTTAAGCAAGTTTTAGTCAATACTGGAACTGGGGAAATGCTAGCCAACTATTTTGCAGATAAAGGTGTTAGCATCTTATTATTTTCGTTTATAGCTGCTGCTTTAGTTCGTTTACTTCAAGGTTCGGCAACTGTAGCAATGATTACTGCTGCAGGAATTACGGCTCCTTTGTTAGCTATTGATATTTCAGCTATTGATAAAGCATTGTTAGTTATTTCTATTGCCGCAGGTGCGTCTATTGCTTCTCATGTAAACGATAGTGGCTTTTGGTTGGTGAGTAAATATTTAGGCTTGACCGAAAAAGAAACTTTTAAAAGTTGGACAATGATGACTACACTACTTGCACTTACAGGATTTACTGTTGCCGCCATTTTTTCGTTGATTTTTTAAGTTCTCGATTGCCTTCGAAATGACAAATTTGTTATTTTAGACACATTTACATACAACGTTATTGATTTTCAATACTTTTCACGACACCGCCAATTGGAGCTATTTGCACTGTTTTGTTGTCTTTTTTTAGATAGAAAAGATAACTACTATTCACACCTACAATTCTTACATTTATTTTTTCACCATCAATAAAAGTAACGTGATCCGTGTATTTTATTTCATCATTTTCAATTTTATCAGCCAATTTAAAACCTTGCCCAATTCCAGTTCCTATAAAGAAACCAAATAACGAAACGGATAGTAAAAATAGAAACGTTTTTAATAGCGAAGATTCAACTTGTGCATTTGTTGCATTCTCATCTAGTTTAAAGCTTTTTTGAAACCAATTCTTTGCTCTTTTTTTTACTAAAAATCTAGGTAATTGAAACACTAAAAATAGCACAACAAAGAAAACAATTAGGGTTGTAATACTGGAGGTTAGTTTGGCAATAGGACTCATTAATACATCCAAAATACCTGAATAACTTAGGATATTGACACCTATTTGTTTGTAATAAAATGTTTCACTTAAAATTCCAATCGCGATTAAATAAATATAACCTACAGATAGAATTTCTTGAAAGGATTTTAGCTTGTTCATTTTGACAACAGTTGTAGTGACTAAATATACAGATTTATACGTTAATCGTACTATTTCTTTAATTTATACAACATTCGTAAGCTTCGCACCCAAAAACTCCAATTACTTTTCTTTTTTGTATTTGTCAGTTTATTTTCAAGTTTATCAAAAGCATCTTCTAGTAAAGCATCATGTAAGGAACGAATAGCAAAAACCCAATATAATGTAGCTTTTCCTGTAGTTTTCATATCAATAACATGTGTAATTTGTGTTTGCTGGTCGGAAATTTCTTTGAGTTCTAACTTATGGATTCCATCAAATCCTTTTGGGCTGGAAAATAGAAATTGTATAATTTCATCTGGTTGATATGTTTCAATCGTATAACGCACAGCTCCATGCCCGCCTTTTGAACCAACTTTCATACCTTCTCTAAATTTCATCGCTGGCCAGTTCTCTTTAGGCCAAACCTCATCGTGTTTCGTTCCTAATGTTTGTAAGGCTTCTGTCATTCGTTCTTTGGAAGCTTGTATAATTCGTGTATGAATATTTAATACGTTCATTTGTTAGTATTTTTAAAAGCATTTTTCACCATACGCTTTACCACAATTCTATGAAAAGGCTTGACAAGGTTCATATATATTTTTCCTTTTGTATTATTGTATTCTACTAAAGTAATCACTTTTATATTGTGATTAACTTCATTACTATTTACCACAACCGCTCTAAAATTAAGATGCGAATCATTAGCTCCCAGAATTATTTCATTATTAGTAATAGAAAATATTTTAAAAAAAAAGAGATATCCACCAACTCGAAACTCCTCATTATAGTCTGCAGGAACTCCTGTTTTTAATCCAATAAATTTTACAATTTTATTTCTTAAGATAAACAATTTTTCAATCCATTTTGGTGGATTATTAAAGATAAGATTTGTTGTTTTCTCTAATGTATCTTCATGATTTGTTGTCGAAAATGTATCCGAAAAATCAATTTGATTTAACAGTTTTGTTTGTAAATAATTTTCTGGTGTTACTTCTTCTTTTACTTTTTTCATGGTCAACTTTTATTCTACACATATAAATTAGTACAAATGTACTAAATAATTTCAATTAGGACAAGTGTACTATATTTTTTAGTTTTGTCAATATGAGTCGAACGAAAGAGAAAATATTGAAACAGTCGTTAATATTATTTAACGATCAAGGATTGGATCATGTTTCGTTACGATCTATTTCTAATGCACTTAACATGAGCGTTGGAAATCTTCAATATCATTTTAAGAAACGTGAAGATATTATTCATGAGTTATACTTTCAGTTAGTTTCGACAATAGATATCGCCATTGAAAATAGTGGTAACACACAGTCTAAATTGGAAGAGTTTTTTGAAACAACAGCTGCAATTGTGAATTGTTTTTATGAATATCGATTTATTTTTCAAGATTTCACTTCCGTGATGAATCAACATGAAGCGATTCGAACGCATTATCAAGAATTAATGAAGAATAGGAAATTACAATTTTCAGCTTTTATTGGTTCACTAATTAAACGTAATTTAATGCGTAAAGAACTACTTCCAAACGAGTATGACCACTTATTTGTTAGGTTTCAAATTTTAAGTGATTTCTGGATGTCTTCTTCTTTAATTGAATTAGAAAAAGTTGCTCAAAAAGAAGTTTCCATGTATACAGAAATGATTCATCAAACAATTTTTCCGTATTTAACAGAAACTGGTAAAGAGGCATATTTGATGATTCAAAAGTCTATTTAGACTATAAATACTTATACTGTCAAAAATATATCAATTTTACTTTTTGTACTTTATAAATTGTATGAAATCATTATTCTTTACAGAAAGAATGTACGGTGTTTTTCCAATAGTGATTGTTTGTAAATCTTTTACATCTCCAGACGTGTAAAATCCACTTTGCATCACAGGTATTGCTTGAAACATTCCTTTTCCATTTCCTTTTAAGAGCGCTCCGTGACTTCCATCATTTCGTGGCGTTTCTACTTCCGAATTATATAAGTTTCCAGCGATTAGCAGATCTAAATTTCCATCTTTATCATAATCATTCACTAAGATTTGATTGATACTTGATACTTGCGCCTCCATGGGTAATTGATGAATTTTGAAACCATCTTTTGTATTTTCCAGATAGATACTTGCAAACGATTTTACTTGATAATGTAATGCATTTTCTAAGTTTTTCTTTCCATAAACATCAATGAGTGTTGCCGTAGAAAATTCATCATAGTTTTTAAATTTCTGCTTGATTCCAGGTACTTGTTGAGATGAACATTGACGACCGCGCAACGGATATTGTTCACCATCTTCATAGTAACTTAATACAATGTCTTCCTTTGAGTTTTTATCAAAATCTTCCACATAAATATCAAACGTTTCATCTTCTGTAGCTTTGTATTTATAGTTAAGTCCGTTGTTTCCGATAACATAATCTAGATCGCCATCATTGTCAAAATCACCTTGATTGATGCTCCACCACCAACCTGTAGTTTCAGTAAGTCCAAATTTTTCCGAAACATTTTCATAAACACCTTTATTATTTTGCAATATGGTAATTGGCATCCATTCTCCTACAATTATAATATCATCCCAAGAATCATTATTAAAATCTGTAATAATAGCGCTTGTTGCCATTCCTAAATTGTGAAGACTCGATGCGAAGTTTTCGGTATTGTCTTCAAATTTTACCACTCCATTCATTGATATGTTTTCCAATAGATAACTTGATGTCGGAAACGGATATTTTCCAGGTGTTTGCCTTCCTAAAACCAATACATCTTGTTTTCCATCTTTGTTATAATCTAATTCATAAATACGTGAACCACTGATTTTATTTTCAGGAATTGCCATTTCTGTTTTTTGAAACATTCCAGTTCCATCATTTAGATATAATCGATCTTTTAAGAAGTTGGAGTTTTCAGAGAATTCATATCCACCACTCACAACATATATATCTTGATCACCATCATTGTCAGGATCAAAGAATAACGCACCCGTATCTTCTGAAATTTTATCGGCATCAAAGGCTGTTGTTTTTTGCACTTGAAAACCATCTTTCGTTTGTATATAAATGGTTGCAGGCATTCCAAACGAACCACCTACGAAGATATCATCTAGCCCATCGTTGTTAACGTCTGCTGTTGCAGTTGCTGGTCCAAGTGTGGACATTTTGTGTGGTAATAATATTTGTTTTGCAAAATCGTCATGATCGTTTTCTATATGCTTTATTTGTGAAGAAAGTGCTTTGTTTGTTTCAAATATTTTTGCTGATTTTTTTGTGCTTTTTTGTATTTCAACTACAGCTTGATTATAATTGAATACAAGCGTTTGATTTACTTTAACAGTATTTTGCTTGAAGATTTTTCCATCATTCCAAATGACTTTGAGACTATCAATTTGTGAAGCTTTTTTCAATCCGAAATGTAATTCTGGCTCTACAGATGATTGAAAACCTCTGGTAAGTGTAAGTTCTTGTACTTGTTGTTTTCCATCTGCATATAAAATTACGCGCGAACCCAACCCATTTTTATTTGTGGTATTTCCGTTGAATAGAACTTTCAAATAGTTGTTTGTATTGGAAGCATTGTTCTGAAAAACAACTGCTTCTTCATCTATATTATTTATAATGATCTCTAAATCGCCATCGTTATCTAAATCAGCGTAAACTGCTCCATTTGAAAATCCTTTGTGTTCAATTCCCCAATCTTGATTTACTTTTTTAAATTCTAATCCTCCAAGATTTTGATACATAAAATTGTCAATTTTTTCACTTGGGATTTGCTTGCTTTTTTCTAAAAGAGATAAGTCTTCGTATGCTGCTTTCCCTATATTTTTAAAGAAGTCTTTATTATTGATTTCTTTGCGCGTTCCGTTACTTACAAACAAGTCTTTGTGTGAATCGTTGTCAAAATCGGCAAATAGTGGAGCCCAACTCCAATCGGTAGATGATGTTCCTGTTAAGCGAGAGATATTAGAGAATTTTGGCACACCGTTTTCCATATATCCAGAATTCAATTGCATACAATTGTGCATGTATTGATAGTGAAAACCATATAAAACTGTTTCATAGAACAATCGTGGATTCATGCTTGCCATATTTGCTTTTTGACGTCGATTGTTATCAGCATCCATATCTGCTTGAAAAATGTCTAAAAAACCATCATTATTAATATCTGCAATGTCAACGCCCATTCCATAAAACGCAGTTTGATTTGTTGCTTCTTTGATGACTTCTTTGAAAGTTCCGTCTTGGTTGTTGATGTACATGAAATCCGGTATGCTGTAATCATTTGACACATATATATCTAACCAACCATCGTTGTTAATATCTGCAGCAGCAATTCCGATAGAGAAACTGTAATTTTTCACACCAGCTTCTTCCGTTACATTTGTAAATGTATCTCCATCATTTCTGTATAATTTGTCTGATTCTGACATTTTTGCATTGTCCATACGATTCTTGTAAATCATATTTGGAGTGGACGGATGTCCAATTGGATAATTCGCCAAATACATGTCTAAGTCACCATCATTATCAAAGTCAAAAAAGGTAGCTTGTATTGAGTTTCCTTCGTCTGCTATTCCATATTTTTCGGCAGCTTCCGTAAATGTATTGTCTTTATTATTTATAAAGAGTTGATTTTTTTTGTTTCCGCTTTTCCCAGCAACTGAGCAATAGATATCTAAATAACCATCATTGTTAATATCTACCATTGTAGTTCCTGTATACCAGCGATCATCACCAAAGATGTTGCTTTGGTCTGTAATATCTTTAAATTCTAAATTTCCTTTATTAAGGTATAATTTGTTGTGCACTTGGTTTCCTGTGAAGAAAATATCTGGCAAACCATCATTATTAATATCTCCTACAGAAACACCGCCACCCATATAAATTGAGGTGTATTTAAAGTAGTTTAATGAATCTGTTTCAACTAGTGCATTGTTGAACGTGATATTTGTTTTTTGAGTGTCTAGTTTTGTAAAAAGCTTCTCATTTACGACAACTTCGTCGTTTTTAGGAGCACAACTGTAGATGAGAAGAAAAACAATAAGAAGGCTGCTTAGTCTTTTCATTAGTGAAGTAGATTTGTTTGTTTTACTAGTTAGTGTTGTTTTAATATAGTTTTTTAGTAACTTTTTAAAATGGATTTATACTAAAAAATAACAAAGCAGTATGGTATAACACACTGCTTTGTTAAAGCAATTCAAATATTTTATTTTAAATAAAAATTGACGTTATCGTATTCTATTTTTTAGTACCCAGGATTTTGATCAGCTATTGTTAATTCTGAATTTTTGTCAATTTCTGTAATAGGAATAGGGAATAAATCATTTTTAGCTGCATATCCTGTTCCTGCTAATTCTGTTGCTGCTCTTCCCCAACGAACTAAATCCCAGAAACGTTGTCCTTCATGAGCAAGCTCTAAGAATTTTTCATTTACGATAGCATCAAATAAATCGTTTCCTCCAAGAGAACCATTTACATCAGCTAATCCAGCTCTGTTTCTTACTTTGTTTAATTCTGTACGTGCATTTCCATCTTGTCCAGCTTTGTTATATGCTTCTGCAGCTAGTAATAATACTTCTGAATAACGGAATAATCTAAAGCTTGTACTGTAATTTAATTCACGAACTCCATCGGAACTTGTTTCTTCTGATCTTGAAGCATATTTTACTCTAATTGCTCCTTCGTAATCCCAGATAACTCCTCCAGTTGCACTTGTTGGATCAACACTACCTCCTAATGCTACTAATTCAGCTTCTGTTAGTAATGTTGCTGCTTTTCTGTTTGTATCTCCGGCTGCATCAAATGCATTTGCAAGTTTTGCTGTTGGTAAGTTGAATCCCCATCCGTTTAATAAACCAGCTGCAGATACATCAAAAATTCCATCACCTCTAGGTCCCATTAATTGGATATGTAAGTTACTTTCGTTTCTTCCTCCCCAAGCAATATTTCCCCAGTCTCTTCCAGACGTAGAAACAAAACCTAACTCTACTAAAGATTCTTGTCCAAATTCACTTGCAGCTGTCCAAACATCAGCAGGTGTAGCTTCTAAATCGTGAGATGGATTTCCAATTACTGATTGGAAAAATGGTAATGATTCTGAGTATCTTTCTTGGAATACTAATACTTTCCCCATTAAAGCTTCTGCAGCTCCTTTTGAGAATCTGAATTCGTCAGCTACTGCTGATTTTTCAGGTAAGCTTGCTATTGCATCTGTTAAATCTGCTTCAACTTGTACATAAATTTCTGCTCTTGTTGATTTTCCAAGTCCGAAATCAGCTGCTCCTTGTGGCAACGTTAAACGTAATGGAACATCACCAAACATGGTTGTTAATTCAAAGTAGCACCAAGCTCTAATAAATTTAGCTTCAGCTGTTGCTCTGTCTTTATTACTTAGTGTGCTTTCTTTTAAGCTTTCAATTACTAAATTAGAAAGTGCAATTGTGCTATAAAAGTTATTCCATACACTTTCTATTGATCCGTTAGCAGTTGAAATATTTGCATAATCGTCAATATCTTGCAATTGTGGTTGGTCACTTGAGTTACCTCCTGCTGCATTTGCATCATCTCCTGGAAGTAGTTTTACCAGAAAGGCGCTGTGCCAATCTCTACTGTAATTCAAGTGGAATAAATCATAAATACCTATTACGGCTGCTTCTACATTTTCTTCCTCTTGGAAGAATGTTTCTAGGTCTTCTACATTTTCAGGAGCATTTGTAGTAAAGTCATCACTACACGCAATAATTCCTAAAAATAAAACTAAGGCGGTTAAAAGAATGTTTTTTTTCATTTTTCAAAAAAAGTTTTTTTGGTTAAAAGTCTAGAGCTAACCCAAAGATCATTCTAGCGGCTGTTGGATAATAACCTCTATCTACTCCGATATCGTTAAATCCAAAGTTTCCAATTTCAGGATCTAATCCTCTGTATTTAGTAAATGTTAAGTAGTCATCTAAAGATACGTATAATCTTAGATTATTTAAATGTAATTTTTCAGATATCCTTTGTGGTAATGTATACCCTAATTGAATCTGCTTAATTCTCATATATGAACCATCTTCTACCATTAAGTCAGTATCATACGAATCTGTAATCGTTGCTGACGATGGGAAAGTTGCATTATCACCAGGGTTTTGCCATCTATCATTAAAGAAATGTACTGGCTTGTTAGTGATAGGTCTAGAAGGTTGGTGATACGAAGTAAAGATTTCGTTCCCAAGACTTCCTTGGTATTGAATATTTAAATCAAATGCTTTGTATTGGAAGTTAAAGTTTCCTCCAAATAATACATCTGGATGTGGTGAACCGATGAATGTTTTATCTGCATTTGTAACGTTTCCATCACCATCAGTATCTACTCTTACAAGTTCTCCTGTTGCTGGGTCTACTCCATTTGTTTGGTATCCAAAGAAATACCAAGCTGGTAAACCTTCAGTAAATCTTGTAATTCCATCATCATTCTGTGGTGCTCCCGCTCCTCTTAACGATGTTCCTTCTGGTAAGAATAATATTTCTGTTACTTCATTATCTAATGTAGATAAGTTTGCGTTAATTTCATATTTGAACTCGTTATCTCTATTAGCGTATCCTACTTCAAATTCAAAACCTTTATTTACAATTGTTCCTGCATTAAATTCATTTGATGTAAATCCTGCAGAACCTGGGGTAATTAAGCTACCATCAGATACAATTAAGTCTTCTGTAGTTTTCTTATAATAATCAACTGAGAAACGTAATTTATTTTTCAATGCTCTAAAGTCAATACCAAAGTTTGTTTGAGTAGATGTTTCCCAAACTAAGTTAGAGTTTGCAAATCCTGTAATTTGTGCTCCTCCAACTCCTAAATAGTCTATTGGAAGTCCATTAATATTTCTTGTGATGCTAATGACATCAGAGTTTCCAGATAAATTAGATTTGTTACCATTTTGTCCCCAACTTCCTCTTACTTTAAAGTAGTTTACAAATGAATCAGGATTCCAGAAATCTTCTTTTGATAATATCCAACCTCCAGAAAATGCTGAGAATGTACCTGCTTTATTTGCTGTAGGGAATTTATCCGAACGATCTCGTCTTATAGATGCTTCAAATAAGTACTTTCCATCATAGTCATATGAGAGTCTACCATACATAGATACTAAGTTATCTCTAAATGTATTGATGTTTGCTGTTCTATCTTCTACTGTAAACCCTGGTAAGTCTAAATCAAAAGCTGTAAAATCAGGAATTCCTATAGAACCACTTCTTGATAAAATTGTTGGTATTTCAGTTTCTTCAGCAGAATATCCAGCTAATGCAGTAAAGTTATGCTTATCAAATGATCTTGTGTATGATGCAAAGTTTTCCCATAACCACTTTTTTGAACGAATTCTTGATTCAGACATTGTGTAGGTTGTATTTTGTGCTTCTGAAGCTACAAAGTATGGTAAGATTGTATTTCTGTTATCAAAATCTCTGTATTCATATCCAAATCTAGTTGTAAAGCTTAATCCATCTAAGATTTTGAATTTACCATAGATAGTTGATAAGAATTGATTATTTTGGTTTAAAGTTCTGTTTACATTAGAATATGCAACTGGATTTAATGTTTCTCCAGTTGAATACGTTGGATACCCATATACATTTCCATTTCTATCTGTTAGCAATGGTACATCTGGGAAACCGTTATCAGAAGCTCTATCAATTACTTCTTGCGGCACTTGACCTGGAGCATAAGTAACTGGTGTTAATGGATCTAACACTAATGCATTTTGTATTACACCTCTTGTATCATTGTTTTCCTGTACACCTTCTTTATCTATAAATGAAGCGTTGGCGCTTACACCTGCTTCAAACCAATTTGTAATTTCGCTTTTTAAGTTTAAACGAATTGATGTTCTTTTAAAAGAAGAATTCTCCTTAGCAACAATACCATCTTGATCAGTATGCGACGCTGAAAAATAATATGAAATGTCTGCTACTTCTCCTGATAAACTTACATCATAACGTTGCATGAAAGCTGAATCAAATACTTCATCTATCCAATTAGTATCAACTCCATTATTTACTACAGAAGTTACACCAGCTTCATTCATATAAGTTACAAACTGGGCTGCATTCATTAATTGAATATCACTTTGAAGTGTTTGGAATCCTACTTGCGTATTGAAGTTTACTTTGATTTTTTTCCCTTTACCACTTTTTGTTGTGATAATGATAACACCATTTGCGCCTTCTGTACCATAGATAGCTGCCGAAGCTGCATCTTTTAATACTTCTAGGTTTTCAATGTCCGATGGAGGAATGTTATCAATTGTTGAAACTTTCATTCCATCAACAATAAATAATGGTTCAGAAGTTCCACTTGATCCTGTACCTCTAATTCTAATTCGAGCACCTGAACCTGGCGAACCTGATGATGATGAAATAGTAACACCCGAAGTACGTCCTTGTAAGGCTTGTTCAACTCTTTGATTGGATACACTTTTGATGTCTTCACTGTTTACACTTGATATGGCACCAGTTACTAAACTTTTCTTTTTGGCTCCGTATCCTACAACGACTACTTCATCAAGAGCTGCTGCATCTTCTTCTAAAGTAATGTTTACTGTAGCTTTCCCAGCTACGGGTACTTCTTTGGTTACGTAACCTACATAACTTACAACTAATATGGCATCAGATGCTACGTTTTTAAGTGTGTAGTTACCGTCAAAGTCAGTAGAGGTACCATTATCGGTTCCTTTTACAACAACTGTTGCACCAAGTAGTGGTACATCAGCACTTGTTACTTTTCCCTTGATTGTTTGGGCTTGTAAAAAGCTTCCATAGAGAAAGGCTATTAAAAAGAAAAACTTTTTTAGCGGTATAATCTTCATAGAAAAATTGGTTTAATGTTAGTTTGTTTTAATGATTAATTTTTAAAAAATGAAAACTATGAGGAAAATTATCAGTGCAATAATTGCAGCAATGAGAATTAACTCATTTAGCACTCTCCATTTAAATTTTTTAATTCGCATTTCACAAATGTTAAAAAAATATTAATTAATTAATGTGAATTATAAAGCATATGATGCAACTTTTGATGCGTTTTTCGACAATTACAACGTTGTAGTTGCATATGTTTTATGATATATGCTACATTTATAACATTCTAAACAAAGAAGTCCATTTATTTTAATCATCCTTAATTTTCAAGCAGTTAGCGTGTACATTTCTTGTATTATTGTAGCATTTCACACAAAAAGGCAGCCATGACACATTTGTTGCATTGTATTTTCACTCCATAATTACAGCACATACAGACTTTCTAAATATTTTGTTAAAAAAAGGAACCATGAAATATACTATTTTAACATTAACAAAAATTGTAAATCTCCTATATTCTAATTAAATGTTAAAAAAAGTCAGCTTTAATTTTATTAAGGTTTTACCGTAAATAATTCCTGTCAGTATTTCTTACTTTTAGTTAATTAACTTTTAAAATTTTATATCATGAAAAAAAAGAATCTTAAATCGTTATCAATTAACAAGAAATCAGTTTCTAATTTGAATACAGAAGCAACAAAAGGTGGAGGAACTACTACAAGTTATGCTCCAAGAAACTGTTGGGGAACTTTACAAGAGTATTGCACCATAGCTGCAAACTGCACACAAGGTTGGGTTTGTGATATGGGAACACATCCAGCATAAAAATTTTAGTAGTATTAATATGAAAAGGATTCTCATACGAGAATCCTTTTTTTATGCAGTTCTTTGTTATATTATTTAATACCTTCCAGATATAATCTTTTTCAGAAACTTAAGAATAGCTTGCTTTAAATTTACAATATTCAGATTTTTAACGAACAAACCATAGTACTCTATGGAAAAGAACTACCTAAAGCTGATAATGCTTTATTTCTGATTTATGTTACTTACTGCTTTCTATTTCTTTTGGCAAGACACCAAAGTGACTTTTAAAGCATTTTGTAAAGTATGATGGTGATGAGAAACCTACTTTGTAACATACTTCGCTTATGTTATTGTTACCCGTTTCTATGATTTGCTTGGCACGCAATAATCGAATATTACGAATAAATTCATTTGCCGTTTGGTTTGTTAAGGCTTTTATTTTTCGATAGAATTGACTTCTACTTAAGTTTAATTGTGAAGCCAACGATTCCACGTTTAAGTTAGGATCACCAATACTTTCATTAATGTAACCCAATACTTTTTCAATAAATTCTTTGTCAATAGAAGTCGTGGTTTTATTATCTGCATCACTGATAACACTAAAGTATTTATTGAATATTAATTGTCTACTTGTAATTAACTGTGACAAGCGTAATTTTAATAAACCGACATCAAAAGGTTTTACCATATAAGCGTCTGCTCCGTTTTCAATACCTTCCATTCGGTTTTCTATACGTGTTTTAGCCGTTAGCATTAGTAATGGAATATGACTCGTTTTGATATCACTTTTTATGTTTTTACAAAACATGAAACCATCCATTTCGGGCATAATAACATCTGTCATGATAATATCTGGCAAAAATTCTTTTGCCAATTGTAATCCTTCTTTTCCGTTTTTAGCAAGCAGTATTTTGTATTGTGTTTTTAGTTCATTTTTCAGATAATTTCGTAATTCTGTATTGTCTTCTACAATTAATAATGTATGTGATGCTACATTTACATTTTCCTCATCTTCTTCTGGAATATTTTCAGTACTTGGAGCAGGAATTACAAAGGTTTCTTCTTTTTGAACTTGATCTTCTACTTTTTCTGATAGTCGTTCGTCTTCACTAAAATATTCTCCACTTGCAGGCAATACAATTGTAAAAGTTGTTCCTGTACCAACTTCACTTGTTACTTTTATTTTCCCTTTGTGAAGTTTCACGAAATTTTGCACTACTTCTAAGCCAATTCCTGTGCCGCCATAATAGGTTTTGTTTAAGTTATCAACCTGATAGAAACGTTTGAATATTTTATCTACTTGATCTTGTTTTAAACCTGGACCTGTATCTGAAATTGAAATTTCAATTGCTTTTATTTTTTCTTTGTCATTAGCCAATGGTAAATCAACTAAGTCTTCTTTTGCAGATAAATCAACTGTGATAGCGCCACCTTCTGGCGTTACTTTAAATGCGTTTGATAAGATATTGAAAACTATTTTTTCCAACATACGCTCATCAGCAAAGACTTCAATATCCTGAATGTCTGTATCAACACTAAGATGAATGTTTTTTATGAATGCTTCTTCTTTAAAGTGACTTGTTACGCTTTTCGTAAACGATACAAGATTGAGTTCTCGTACTTTGATTCGAACTTTATCTAATTCAAGCTTTCTAAAATCCAATAATTCATTAATTAAACGATATAATCTATTCGTGTTTTTATGAATGGTATTGTGTTTTTCTTTAATTCTTTCAGGAATGATAGAACTATCATTTTTAATAATATCTTCCAACGGACCAATAATCAAGGAAAGTGGCGTCCTGAATTCGTGTGATATGTTTGTGAAAAATTGTAATTTCTTTTCATTCAATTCTTTTTCTAACAAACGATTGTTACGTTCGTTGGCTACTAATTGCTTGTCTTTTATTCGCGTCTGCGTTATTTTATTCAACAGATATACACCTAATAAAACTAACAAAGCATATGATAACAATGCCCAAGTAGTTTTCCACCAAGGTGGCAAAATTGTAATATTTAATAACAGTGGAGATTCATTCCAAACACCATCATTGTTTGCCGCTTTTAGTTTAAATGTATACGTTCCCGGATCTAAGTTGGTATACGTTGCACTTCGTTTTTTACCAACATAATTCCAAGAAGTTTCATATCCTTCTAAGTAATATGCATATTCATTTTTTTCTGGTCGTGTGTAGTTTATACTTGAATATTCAATTGTAAAAACCGACTGTTTGCTATTAAGTGTTAAGCTATCTGTTTTAGATATTACTTTTTCTAAGGGCGATTTTTCTTCGTTAGGAATTACGTTTTCATTGAATAATTTAAATTCTGTCAGATATAATGAAGGTACATTTTTGTTGATTTTTATGTCTAACGGATTGAAATAATCTACACCTTGAAAGTTTCCAAAATATAACAATCCATCTTTGTCTCTAAATGCAGAATTGATGTTGTAATCATTAGACAATAAACCGTCATTACTTGTATAATTTGTAAACGTGTTGTCTTTTACATTTAACTTTGTTATTCCTGAGTTTCCTGCTATCCAAATGTTTCCATCTACACTTTGCGTAATTCCGTTTACATTTTCTTCAACCAATCCGTTTAGTTTATTATACCAAACAAACGTTTCGGTTGCAGGATCATATTTACACATTCCAGCACCACGTGTTCCTACCCAAATAGAACGATCAGCACTTTCAAAGATGGGTAATATATTGTCTGAACTATTGTGGTTTTTGAAGTTTTCAGGCATTTTATCTCGCATCGAAATCACTGAAAACTCACCATCATCTAACTTTTCTACTTTAAATAAACCTATTTCAGTTCCTAACCAAATATGATCATTACGATCTATAATAACTTTTCGCACTTCAATATCTACTAATCTATTGGTAATAAAAGGTTCAAAATTGTAATGTGTAAATGTATTTGTATTTGGATCAAACGAATGCAATCCACTATTGTATGATCCTATCCAAATAATACCTTCAGAATCTTCTGCAAGCGTTAATATAGTATTAGAACTTAAATTTTCATTTGTGTTTTTCCGTGTAAAATTGACAAACTTCTTTGTTCCTTTTTTCAAATAAAACAATCCTTTATCCCAACTTCCAGCCCACAAATTTTGATTTGAATCAACTAGTAAGCTTTCAATATAATCACTAGTAAGACCTTTATATGTTTGATCATTTTTTGTATTGATGTGAGTTATGTTATGATTTTTCTTGTCAAAAACATCAATTCCTCCACCATCCATACCAATCCATAAATTATTATCATCATCTTCCTCTATGGCAGCAACAGAAACATATTGCAATGAATTTGGGTTTTCCGGTAAGCTTCTGATTTCATTAAACTTATCATACAAATTATCATATACAGAAACACCTTTATTATAATAACCAACCCAAATACGTTCATCTGTATCTAAGTACAAAGACCAAATAGAATTGGAAAGAATACTACTTGTATTGCTTTTATTGGCTTCGTAAAGATTTAAAATTTTACCAGTTTTGTCAATGTGATACAATCCATCATTTTCCGTTCCGCATAATAATGTTCCGTTTTTTAATTCGGCTAAGGATAGAAATTGATTTTCTGAAAATGAAAACGTGTCAATTTTGTGAATTGGTTCATTATTGGAAGATATAACGGTACGCACTCTAATTAGTCCATCAGTTTCGGTACCTAACCAAATCGTATTCTCTTTATCAATTAATAATGATTCCGTTGGATTGTTTATGTGAAAATCACCTGATGTATTCTGAAATACTGCCGGACGTAGTGTATTTGTTTTGTAATCATACGATTTAATTCCTCTATCTGTTGCCACGTATACATTTCCATCAACATCTATATCAATTGCACTTCCATTTAACGAAATAGATTCCAACGATTCGTTACTCAGCACACGTTCTACGGTAAAATCGTTCAAATTCATTTTGAACAATCCTAAATCGAGCGTACCTAGAAAAAGATTCCCATGCTGATCTTCTTTCATACTACTAATCGTAATATTTTCACTTTCTTCAATATTGAAAGCTTCGCTAGGTATTCGCTGAAATCGATCATTTTCGCGATCGTATAAATTGAGTCCATTTTCAGTTCCGAACCACAATCTATTTTTACTATCTAAGTATGAACTTTGCACCAAACTACTACTCAACGAAGTAGGATCATCAATAATGTATTTATATGATTCATAGCTAATTCCGTCGTAACGATATAATCCTGCACCATTTGTTCCTAACCAAATAAACCCTAAATCATCTTGGATAATTGTGTAAATTCCAACTTTAGAAATCCCTTCTTTTATACTCACAAAGTCATATTTCTGCGTCGTTTCTTGTGACCAAGAATTGAAACAAACTAAGTACATTAGCAAACTAAAAAAACAGAACCTCTTTTTCATATTATAGTGTCATTTCTACCATCAAACTTATCCAATTTTACATCTTTATCAAATTTAAATTAAAAATCATTTAGGCTTCTTCCCAGAAACCTTCTATTTCTTCAAGTGTTTTCCCTTTGGTTTCTGGAATATATTTGTATGTAACAAACACAATCACAAGGATAAATGCTATGAAAATGAAATACGGTAATGAACCATTCCAAGTTGGTCCATTATTTACTTCACTTCCCATAACAACAGGAAACGATTGTGATACTACATAGTTTGCTGCCCATTGTGCTGCAACAGCAACTGACATCGCTACACTTCTAATTTTGTTGGGAAACATTTCTGATAATATCACCCAAACTACTGGTCCCATTGATAAAGCAAACGAGCCAATAAAAATTAAAACTCCTAGTAATGAGATGATTCCAACTGATTGCTGTTGTAAACTTACACCAAGTAATAAAAATCCGAGAATCATTCCTCCTGAACCTATATAAATTAATGGTTTTCTACCAAATTTATCTACCGTAAACATTGCCACAAATGTGAATATTAGGTTTATAAATGCTAGTAATATTTGTTGTGCTAATACATCTTCTTTTCCAAAACCTAAGGCTTTTTCAAAAATGTCTGCTCCGTAATATAATACTGCATTGATTCCTGTAAATTGTTGCAAAACAGACAATGCTGTTCCTATAATAATGATTCCTAAAATAGCTTTTGAAAAGTAATTCACTTTTACTTTGTCTGTACTTTTTGTTAGTGAATCTTTTATATCTTCTAATTCTTTTGAAGCAAATTCTTCATCATGAATTTTATTTAACACCACTAATGCTTCGTCATCTTTTCCTTTTAATGCTAACCAACGTGGGCTTTTTGGCACAAAAAACAGCAATACTAGAAATAACAAACT
This sequence comes from uncultured Kordia sp., assembly GCF_947496985.1. Classification (GTDB taxonomy): domain Bacteria; phylum Bacteroidota; class Bacteroidia; order Flavobacteriales; family Flavobacteriaceae; genus Kordia. The sequence continues at coordinate 240,820 of NZ_CANMEZ010000005.1, read as the reverse complement.
TGGAATTAATTCTGACCAAAACATGCGTCGCCAACCAAAATCAATATTTTGAGCTTCTGACAGATTGTTTCCAATAAAATATGTCGCTAAAAACACAACAAAGAATCCAATTACGATGGCTAATTGATAATAGGTTACCATTTTTCCACGAATATCACTTGGTGTAATTTCGGCAATATACATAGGTGCATTCATAGAAGCGATTCCTATTCCTAAACCTCCTAAAATTCTAAAGAATACTAATGTAGAAACGGTTTGCGGAAACAATTCTGGCAATCCTGAGCCGTATGCAGATAATGTGAATAAAACCGCAGAAATAATCAACGATTGCTTTCTTCCTAATTTTATACTTAAAAATCCAGCTGCAATAGCTCCAAATAAACAACCTATTAACGCACTACCAACAACCCAACCTTTCATGACATCATCTAACACAAAAAATTTACTTAAGTAAAATTGTGCTCCATTAATGACTCCAGTATCATAACCAAATAATAATCCGCCCAAAGCTGAGACGGCAGTTATGAGTAGTAAAAAAGTTTTTTTAGACATAGCTATTAATTTAAGGTTGTTAGTGTATTAAATTTTTACTAAAAATAGCGCGATAATAAAATAGAAATGTGATAAATCGAGCAAATAATACAACAAATGATGCATCCGTATTCGTATTGAAAAAAATAGTCCTTACACTATATTTAATTAAGGTTACTTCAAAAGAAATTGAAATTTTAATACTATATTTCATCAATCGATAGCTACTTATAATATGACTCTATTTCAACAGTTGAAAAAATTTAAATGTTATGCAATTGCTGTACTTATTACTAGCGTACTTGGTTGTGTTTCCAAAACAGATACCAATCACGTAAATGAGCATCAATATACAAATGAATTGATTCATGAAACAAGTCCTTATTTGTTACAACATGCACACAATCCTGTAAATTGGAAGTCGTGGAATCCGAAAGCACTTGCGCAGGCTAAAGAGGAAAATAAACTCATTATTATATCTATCGGATATTCTGCTTGTCATTGGTGCCATGTAATGGAAGACGAAAGTTTTAAAAATGATTCTGTAGCCAAGTTGATGAATGACAAATTTGTCAGTATTAAAATTGATAAAGAAGAACGACCAGATATTGATCAGGTATATATGAATGCTGTTCAATTAATGACAGGAAGTGGCGGCTGGCCATTAAATTGTATTACATTGCCTGATGGACGACCTATTTTTGGCGGCACGTATTTTACCAAAAGACAATGGATGGGAGCGCTCAACGATATTTCTTCATTATATGAAAAGAACCCTGAGAAAGTGATGGAATATGCTGAAAAACTAACTGAAGGTATTCAAAAATCAGAATTAATTACCTTAAATAAAGAAGCAGCTCCATTCAACCTTGAAACCATTCAATCCTATGTAAAAACCTGGAATTCTTATTTAGACTTCAATAAAGGCGGTCAAAAAACACAACTAAAGTTTCCAATGCCTACTAACTTAAAATTTCAATTGCGTTATGGAATTCAACATACTGATGAAAAAGTGCAATCATATGTAAATACTACACTAAAAATGATGGCATATGGCGGTATTTACGATCAAATTGGTGGTGGTTTTTCAAGATATTCTACAGATAAAAAATGGCATGTCCCACATTTTGAAAAGATGTTATACGACAACGCTCAATTGGTTAGTTTATATTCTGAGTCATATTTGGCAACAAAAAATGAATTACACAAAGACATTGTTACAGAAACACTTACATTCATAAACCGTGAATTAACAACTACAAACGGAGCTTTTTATTCTTCGCTTGATGCAGATAGTATGACAGCAACAAACGAACTGGAAGAAGGAGCTTTTTATCGTTGGACGAAAGCTGAATTAGAAGTTATTTTAAAAGAAGATTTCGAATTGTTTAAAAAGTTTTACAATGTAAATTCATATGGAAAATGGGAAGACAATTATTATGTTTTAATTCGAAAAGAATCTAAAGTTGATTTTGCCGCAAAAAATAATCTTGATCTTGATACGCTTAGCGCGAAAATACAAAACTGGAAAAAATCACTATTTGAAGCACGTGAACAACGAGCAAAACCACGATTAGATGATAAAGTATTGACTTCTTGGAACGCATTGATGCTAAAAGGATATGTAGATGCGTATCGTGCATTTGGAAACGCTGAATATTTAGAAGCTGCTAAAAAGAATGCACACTTCATCATACAGAATCAACTCCGAACAGATGGCGGACTGAATCATAATTATAAAGATGGTAAAAGTAGTATTAATGGATATTTGGAAGACTATGCGGCTGTTATAGAAAGTTTTATTGCGTTGTATCAAGTAACTTTTGATGAAGCATGGTTGCAAAAAGCCAAAGAATTAACCAATTACACACAGACACATTTTAAAGACGAAAAAACACAGATGTTTTATTTTACATCTGATACAGATACAAATTTAATTGCTAGAAAAACAGAAGTGAACGATAATGTAATTCCAGCTTCTAATTCTATCATGGCAAATAATTTATTCAAACTGAGTCATTATTATAGTAACAAAGAATACGAAAACCAAGCGAAGCAAATGTTAACGAATATGATTCCAAACATAGGCAATTCGCCTTCTTCCTATTCCAACTGGTTACAATTAATGTCAAACTACACAAGTCCGTATTTTGAAGTTGCCATTGCAGGTTCAGAAGGATTGGAAAAAATGCAGCAATTAAACACCTATTATTTACCCAATATTTTAGTTGCCGGAACGATGTCAGAAAGTACGATTCCACTTTTACAAAATCGTTTTATAGAAGATGGTACTTACATTTATGTCTGCGTTAATGGAACCTGCAAGCTTCCTTTAACGGAGGTTGAAAAATCTATTGAATTAATAAAGTAAACTCGTTCAATTTCTTTTTTGTTCCTTTAACTTTTCAATCTCTAATTTTAGGCTATTAATTTCATTTTGTTCACGAACTTTCTCTTTTAAAGTTTCAGCATACTCTTTCATGATTTTCAAATTCTTTTTATTGAAATCCCTCCCTTTTTTCTTATCGTCTTCAACTACAGAAAACCAAACAGGGTTAATTCTATTTTTATGTGGAGGATTGAAAAAGTAAATTCCATATTTTACTTCATCTCTATCTAAGAATAATGCCATTTTATGGAAATTTTTAATTTTATTGATATTATGATAAGTAAAATTTTCTTTACTTAAATCATTTTTTATAAAATTAATAATAGATTTAGGTGTCATTTCATCTTTATCTTCTTTTTCAAAAAAAACAGGGTGCTCACATTCGTAATATAATTCAATTGTTTTTCCTTTATCAAATATTTTCTCAAGATGCGTATTTTCTTTATTAGAACTTTTAATATGTAGGTTAATCAATGCACTTCCGGAATAAGAAACCATGATTAGTTTATTCCAATCTTTTAGGTTATTCACTGAATAATCATAAAAATGCCATGTTAAACTCAAATTTGTATTAATGATATTTTCACTATTAAAAGGGTAAAATTTCACATATTCAGGATCATCATATTTTGAATTTATTTCATGTGAACCTGTGTAGGGAATCTTATTATGAATTGAGCACTCTAAAATTACATCTTTAAAAATTTTATTTACATCACTATTTTTATATTCTTCTATAATTTCTCCTATAATCTTAGCAAATTTTTCGTAAAATTCTTTATTATTAACAGTAAGATGTTTGGTTTCTTTATTACCATAAAATGACTCATAAATTTTTTGAGATTTTAAAAACTCTTCATTGACTAAAAAGCTATCTTCTTTGAAAGTTCCACTTCTTTCATGGTGCAATAAATCAAAAATGTATTCTAACTTATTTTTATCTGAGTTCTTATTATCAAGAAATTCTTCAGAATATAAACGGTAATATTTCCCTGTCCTACCATGTGTAATTACATTTATTGGAACTTCACCATTAAATTTTAATAAATCAAAAAGTAAATTTACCTTATATCTATCTTGAAGAAGTTGTTCTAATCCTTTTGCAGTAGGATCTGTTTTTAGAATCCCCTCTAGATACTTTTGTGTGAAAATTTTACAGATAAACAAATGTCTCAAAGGTAAGGCAGGCTCAAATGGAGAATTAAAATAATCTCTAATATTTTTATATAAGCTTAAAAATTTAAGATTTATATTGTCCATTGAGTTTACATCTTTACTAGCTACAAAAAGTTTTAAAATAGTTTTTTTTACTTTTTTTATTTGTTTTTTTTGTATACTATATCTTTTTTTCAGTTCTTCTTTTTTTCTATCATTTACTTCGTTTAAAATCTTAATTTCTAATTTTTTCAATCTGTCATGATCAATATAATAGGTTAGTTCTTTCTTAAATTTATCATATTGATTATAATCATTTATATGATCTATCTTTTCGGAGATGTTTTGTAAAATTTCTATCGGATGAGGATTGAATATATAAAGACTAGTCTCAAATCTATCTTTTTTTCTATGCCTATAATTTTTGAGTATATTTTCACATACATGCTCGAATACATCAGTATCATTAAATGCATATCCAACTGCAATAATGTTGAATCTTTTTATCTTTTTTTCACCTTGATCAAGTTCATTAGTATGGGAAACTGTCCCTTTAAATATTTTTTTAAGTAAATCTCTAATAGAGCTTGACAAGTTTAAATATTGTGGCACAGAATACAATAGCGAATCAATATCACTGATTGTGCCATGAGGTTTTATATAAAGAGGTATTCTTAACCTATTTTCAACAATCGCTTTCTCAAACTTTATACATGATGCATCATTTGTGATTTTCATCCAGTCAGAATCTCCCATTTCATCTTCAATAGCACTATCTAACATTTCATCAAAATTTAAGTTGATGATGACATCTATAAATCGATGATTAAACATATGTGCAATGATTTCATAAAATAAATTTGGTATATATCTATAATTTAAAAGTTCAACAATACATTTTGTTATATCTTCTTTATTAATAAACTCATGTAAAATTTTTAAAGCACCTTCAAATCCAATTTTATCCAATAATGTCTTCATTTTCATTGAATCATCTCTTACCCGATTTATATGTTTGAAAGCATCTGAAAAAAATTTCTCTGCAAAAGGTCTAGTCTTTTTATTCTGTTCAATTATTTTGGAGATTTCTTTTTCTTTTTCTTTATCTTTTTCTAATTCTTTTTTAGTTCCGTATATCATTTCAAAAACTGATAATTTCTCATAAAGTTTTTCTACAATTTGATCTGTTGTGTAAGCTTCACTACATGCATTTTTAGAAGCTCCTGCTCCAATTATGAGAATGTTTCGAGAAAAACCTATATCATCTTCTGTAATTCCTCTTTTGAGTATTGTTTCTATCCTTTTCCATTTTATCTCAGAAGGATCAAAATCTGAATCATCAGTATTCTTAGTTGAAAGAGACAAATTATAATGATTAATAGCTAATGCTTTTGCTAAACTGTCCATACATAAAGGTTTTCTTAAATATAGGAAAAAGAAGCCAAAAACCTCATTACTGCAAATCTAAATCCTACATTTTTGTTTAATCCTAAATTTATCTACTTATTATAAACATCAAAGCTAGTCTACTTACAAATCATAAATTTAGAGTTATCTTATTTATAGAAAAATATTTCAAAATTAGCTTGTAATTTTATAGTTTTGAAGCATTCTTACAATTCATAAAAACCGAGAAGCTTTGTTTTTCGGTATTCAATTTTCTAAATACTTTAAGATCATCATTCCGTTTACAATCTATGGCTGCTCAACGTAGAGTTTATTAAGGAATATCTTATACCATTGTATGTTAAAAAGTCATAACATATAACTTCATATACTAAAAACTCAACACAAGTTTGTCGATGTTTTAGGGTAACAAATATTGTAATCGTGAACTTTTACATTATTAACTTAAATTTTCATATTATGAAAAAAAGAAATGTAAAAAGCTTAACGCTTAACAAAAAGTCAATTTCTAACTTTAGAGCTAACATTGTAACTGGTGCGGCTCCTAACACGAAAACGTATTGTAATTGTGCGGACCCTATTGCGGAACCATTAACAATTGAAGTATACTGCTGGGGACCATCAGGACGTATGCAATGTACATCTGAGTAATTTCATTAATTTGAAAATTATTTAATTAGCGGGCTTCGGCTCGCTTTTTATTTTATAAATAGAAAATTTTAATAGGATATTTTTCATATATTGATAATGAAATAAAACCATAAATTATGAAAAAAAGAACAACACAAAGTTTAGCATTAAATAAGAAATCAATTAGTAAATTAGATCGTATTATTGTATCAGGAGGAAGATTAGGTTCTAATCAAACAACTATTCCAGTAGGAGTTTGCACTTGTCACTTATCATGTTATTCTTGTCCTGACTGTCCAACAGAATTAAAAACTGCAAAATAGTAATTCATAAAAACTGTTATAAAATCTCTTAGTATTTTAAATATTAAGAGATTTTTTAGTTTTTAAACTATAGATATGTATAAAAAATCATCAAATAACTAGACATCTTCCCTGTCTTTGCAGTGAATCTATTAGATAAATACAATATTTTATGAAAAAAGTTGTTATTTTTGTGTTCACTTTGAAAGAATTATTAGATTTTTTGAATCTAATTCTGACCACAACACTCATGTTTTTTCTACATTGATTGCCCCCAAAATCACGTAAACTATTTCATGAATTATTTTTGAATAACAGATGTCTTTTTAAGTGTTTAAAAATGAATTTAACCTATTAAAGAAAACTAAAATCACTTAATAAACTATTGTAAACAAAGGAATTACATAAAATTTAGATTTTAAATGTTTTATTTTATACTTTTTTTGAAAAAATATAAAATGTTTAAAACAAGGACACTTTAGTTACATAACAGTGTCAGATAATTAACAAATACTTGTTAATATTGTTTGTATTTAAAATTTATAAAATCCTAAAAATCAATAGCTAAAATTATTTTTGTGAGTTTTTTTTTATATTTTTATGCTGTGAAAATACAAATTACCATATTATTATTTTTCATATTTGCCCTTAACCTACATGCTAACATCCCGAATAAAGCGGATGATCAGCTACAGGATAATATTACCTCAAATGTGGTTCCAAGCCAAGGAGAACAAGCTGGTTCTTATATCATAAGTCCAGATGAAGGTGGTTCAGGGACATTGAAAGGTAGCTTAAATTCAATTTTAGGTTATTCTATATTTATATTCTTCTCTGTATTAATAATTATATTGATTGATAACAGAAACCTAGAAAAACGTTACAAGAAGTTAGTTTCAGACTTTAAAAATAAAGATCCGCTCTTATAAAAATATAATCCATAAAAAAAGTCGAATAGTAATATTCGACTTTTTTATGCTGTATTTTCAATGGAATTAATTAATTCCTTTTATGATATCATACTTTGTAATAATATGATGTTTATTGTTTCCTAAATCAACCAATACTGCTTGATTGTCTTTTGTAATTAATTTTGAAATATCATCAATAGAAGCATTTTTGTGTACTACAGGAAACGGTTCTTGCATGATATCTGAAATGTACATGTCGCTAATTTCTTTGTTTTCCATATATTTTGAAAACAATGTAGTTTCATCAACTGAACCTACAAAACCTTCAGTATCAACCACAGGAATTTGAGAAATTTTGAATTTACGCATACGTTCTATTGCATGTGACACCAATTCTCCTGTTTTTACGGTTACCAATGGTTTATCATGATGATCATTAATTAAATCTGAAGCTGTTGACACTTCTTCATCTAAGAATCCGCGTTCACGCATCCAATCATCATTAAACATTTTCCCTACATATCTACTTCCGTGATCATGAAATAACACAACAACAACATCGTCTTTTGTAAAATGCTCTTTTAACTGCAATAATCCTTTAATAGCAGACCCTGCAGAGTTTCCTAAAAACATTCCTTCTTCTTTTGCTAAACGTTGTGTATATACAGCAGCATCTTTGTCAGTTACTTTTGTAAATCCATCAATGATATCAAAGTTTACATTTTTTGGTAAAATATCTTCTCCAATACCTTCTGTGATGTATGAATAAATTTCGTTTTCATCAAAAATTCCTGTTTCATGGTACTTTTTAAATACAGAACCATACGTATCAACTCCCCAAATTTTCACATCAGGATTTTGTTCTTTTAGGTATTTTCCAACACCAGAAATTGTTCCTCCTGTTCCAACTCCAACAATAAAATGTGTTATTTTCCCATCTGTTTGCTTCCAAATTTCTGGACCAGTACTTTCATAATGCGCTTTTGCATTACTTGGATTATCATATTGGTTTACATACCAAGAATTAGGAGTTTCTTCTCCTAAACGCTTTGAAACCGAGTAATATGAACGTGGATCATCTGGTTCTACAGCAGTTGGACACACTACAACTTCAGCTCCAACAGCACGTAAAATATCAATCTTTTCTTTCGATTGTTTATCAGCCATTACACAAATAAGTTTGTATCCTTTTATAACAGCCGCCAAAGCTAATCCCATTCCTGTATTTCCAGAAGTACCTTCAATAATCGTTCCTCCTGGCTTCAAACGTCCATCCGCTTCTGCATCTTCAATCATCTTTAACGCCATTCTATCTTTCACAGAATTTCCGGGGTTAAATGTTTCATATTTTGCCAATACCAAAGCGTCAACATCTTTTACTAAGGCATTCATTTTCACTAAAGGTGTATTTCCAATAGTTCCTAATATATTTTCTGCGTATTCCATGCTTCTAATTTGAGCGTACAAAGATACAAACTCTCTTTAGATTTATATTACACCAATTATGATTTAAAATTTAAAGCTATAAATTGCACATACAAAGAGTAATTGCTTCACCTTTTGAAGGAGGACAATAATCACTATCACAAATATCAATAGAAGGTCGAGGTCCACAAATAAATACACTCTCTCTTGTTGTTGTATTTCCCCCTTTAATTTTAGATTGATAAAAATTCGAAATTATTTTTTTATTCAGTTTTAATGATTTAAAATTTTTCCTTTTCATAATATCATGATTTAAGTTAAATATAACTCTAACTTACATATAAGCTTAGTAAAGTCCAAATGGATATTCTTATAATCTAAAACACCAAAAAAATCAGGTAAACTTAATTGCTTTTACAGGCGTAATTTTTGTGATAATATAAGAAGGTAATATTAACATTAATACACACAAAACCAACGTACCAATATTCAATGCTATGATATGCCAAAGTTCAATATGTGTTGGAATAATAGTAGTGTGATATTGTTCTGGATTTGGAAATTTTAGAAACCCAAATGTACGTTGCGACCAAATAAGTCCTATTCCAAGAACGTTTCCGATTAATAATCCTATTGCAATTAAATAAGTTGCGTTGTATAAAAATATTTTTTGAATACTCCAATCATTACTTCCTAGTGATTTTAAAATTCCAATCATAGGAGTTCTATCTAAAATCAATACTAACAAAGCAGTAATCATATTGATTCCTCCAACAATAATAATGATTCCGATGATTAAAAAGATATTGACATCAAATAGTGAAATCCATTCAAAAATAAACGGAAACTTACTCACTATACTTTGTGTATCTAAATTTGGAGGTATGACATCATAAATTTCATCGTCTTTCTGCTGAATCAATTCAAAATCATCTAGAAAAACTTCAAAATTTCCTATTTGATCTTTTTTCCATTTATTCATTCGTTGAATATGACGAATATCAACCAACATGACATTTTCATCAAATTTTTGAAATCCAGATTCGTAGATTCCAACAATTTCAAACGTTCGTTCATTAGGAATTTCGTTTGTATTTTCTTTTAAAAATAAGGTTTTGAATGTATCGCCTAACTTAAATTCTAAACGTCGTGCTAAATAACTTGAAATTAAAATTTCTCTATTTTCACGTTTTTCAGACACATTTGGCAAACGTCCTTCTTTTAAAAAATCTTCAAAAGGAGTCCAATTATAATCTTTCCCAACACCTTTTGCTAAAACTCCTTCAAATGTTTTTTCGGTGCGAATAATTCCTGCTTTCGTAGCTACAGCCTGGATATGCGTTACGCCTTCAACCTGTGTAAAACTTGGGTAAAACTCTTGTTTTGAATCTACTGGAAATAGTGAAACTTCCGAGTCATTATTATCAAAAGTAGAGATTTGAATGTGTCCATTAAATGCTGCAACTTTTTCTTGGATCGTTTTTTGCAGTCCCATTCCTGTAGCTATCGCAACCATCATCATGACAATACCAATCGCAATTGCAGCAATAGCGATTTTTATTATTGTTGCTGATACACTACTTTTATACTGTTTTGCCTTAATAATACGTTTGGCAATAAAAAACTCGTAATTCAAATTCAAGAATGGTTTATAGATTTTTCAAAAATACATTTTTATTGTTGTTATTAATCGGATTTTTCACAAGATGTGATGCCAAAACACAACAAAACGCTCACAAAGCTGCTGAGAATGGAAATCCAGTAATTTCAGAAACGAAAAAAGAAGTTATTGTTGGTGCTAACAGAACAGGTATGTTTTTACCAAAACTTCAAAATAAACGTGTTGGAATTGTTGCCAATCAAACCAGTGTTATTTTTAAATCAGAGAATGAATATACGCATCTAGTAGATTCGTTAGTTGCGCTTAACGTGAATGTACAAACAGTATTTTCTCCTGAACACGGTTTTCGTGGAAAAGCTGATGCAGGCGAACTTGTAAAACATGGAAAAGATATTAAAACAGGTTTACCAATTATTTCTTTGTATGGAAAGAATAAAAAACCATATCCTGAACAGTTAGAAAATTTAGATGTTGTTATATTTGATGTACAAGATGTTGGCGCACGTTTTTACACTTATATTTCTACACTACATTATGTGATGGAAGCTTGCGCTGAAGCGAATATTCCTGTGTTAATTTTAGACAGACCAAACCCGAATGGACATTATGTAGATGGTCCCATTTTAGAAAAGGAATTTAAAAGTTTCGTAGGAATGCATCCAATTCCAATTGTTCACGGAATGACCATTGGTGAATATGCTCAAATGATTAATGGTGAGAATTGGTTAAAGAATAGCGTGAAATGTGATTTAACTATTATTGAAGTTGAAAACTACACACATGACACTTTTTACAGTTTACCCATAAAACCATCACCAAATTTACCAAACGATCAGTCAATAAATTTATATCCAAGTTTATGTTTACTAGAAGCTACGCCAGTAAGTATTGGACGTGGAACAGAGAAACAGTTTCAAATTGCAGGAACTCCAGATTACTTCTTGAAACGCCATTCGTATAGCTTTACACCAAAACCAAATTTTGGAGCAAAAAATCCAAAAAACAATGGAAAAGAATGCCACGGTTATGATTTATCACAAGAAAAACGTTTGTCTGAAATTAATTTGAAATGGTTGCTAGAATTTTATAATACACATCAACAACACGCGGCAGATAAACCTTTTTTCAATAAGAATAATTTCTTTTACAAACTTGCAGGAACTGACAAATTACAACAACAAATTGAAGCAGGATTAACCGAAACTGAAATTAAAGCAACTTGGCAAGAAGGATTGAATGCTTTTAAAAAAGTTCGTGAAAAATATTTGATTTATAAATAAAGAGTTTATTGTTTGAAACAATCTTTTTGCATTTAACATTTATCATTTTAGATCTTATTCTTCTCCTCAATCCAAAGTGACATGTATTTGGTGCTTTTTGTAGTATGCAATTGCAACATACTTCCAAAGAAATTGTTTGCCCTATGTGCTTCTAGATTGTGAAATGTAGTTTCTATTTTTTCTAAAAGTTGTTGCTGAAATCTCTCTTTTTGATAACGTGTTGAAAGAATTTCAAAACCATTTTGCTGCGCTGTTAACCAACGATTTTTATCTGTATACAATTCTACCGTTTCATTGACTAGAGTTCCAACAATATCTGAAACAATTCCGTTCCAAGGTACATTCCCATGCATTCCTTCTGCTCCAATTGTAGTGGTTACGCATGGCGTTCCATGTTGCATTCCATCAATGAATTTACCTTTTAAACCCGCTCCAAAACGCAATGGTGCTAATAAAATTCTAGCTTTTGAAATGACTTCTGAAGCACTTTCGGCTCTACCGTGAACGAAGAACTTTTCTTTTGGTTGATTCAGTTGTAAGCTATCTTGTTTCGCATATGAACCATACACATGCATTTCTGTTTTTGGAAGTTTACTACGTAAAACTGGCCATACTTCTTTCTTCAAATACAACACCATATCACGATTAGGCGCATGTAAAAAGTTTCCAATTGTTACAAAATGTTGTCGCTCTTCAAAAATTGGTAAACTTTCTATGTGTTCTCTTGATAATGATTCCAACATAAACGGAATATATAACAACAAGGAAGCGTCTATTTTAAAATGATTGATCAAAATATCGCGTTCCACTTCAGAAATTAGCAATGAAATATCGCAACGTAAAATACTGGCAATTTCACGCTGTGCCAATTGATACCTTTTTAGCATATCAACATGAAATTCTTTTTGGTCTTTCAATGCTTGATGACGTGCTTTTCGTAAACTGTGTAGATCTTCTGTGTCTAATATTCGTAATGCATTAGGACAATGTTCCGCAACGCGCCAACCAAATTGTTCTTCCATCATAAAACGATCAAACAATACTATTGACGGATTTAATTTTTGTATAAAATCATCAAAGCCAGTATCATTAATTTGAATTGTTTTTGAAGCAATCCCAATCTGACGTAAGTCATACCCAAATTCACTTTGAGCTGCTGGACATGCAAAAGTAACTTCCCAATTTTGTTCTCGAAACAATTGCAATAATTGCAACATTCGAATTCCTGCGGCGGAAGAATTTGGCTCTGGCCAAACGTATCCAATAACTAAAACCTGATGATTCATGTAATACGATTATTCATCAGCATTCAACGTTGTTGGCGGACGATATTTGTTAAAAGGAATTTTTAGTAAGCTTTTTAAGTTTGCATTTTCGGAAGCATTCGGATACGTATCAACACCATAAACCAATGTTTCAGGATCTTTGGTTGCGAATGTTTGAAAAATTCGATCCCAAATTGAAAATATGTTTCCATAATTTGTATCTGTATACGGTAATACATTGTGATGATGCACTTTATGCATATTAGGAGAAACAATTACATAACTAATAATTGTATCTAACTTTTTAGGAATGCTAATATTTGCATGATTAAATTGTGATAATACCACAGACATTGATTGATATAACATTATAATTGCTATTGGCGCACCTACAAGAATAACGCCTAGTAAAGTAAACATAAAACGAATGACACTTTCGCCTGGATGATGACGATTTGCGGTTGTAGTATCTACATGCGTATCTGTATGATGGACTAAGTGAAAACGCCACAATACAGGAATTCTATGTTCTACATAATGTGCCAACCAAGCACCAAAAAAATCTAACGCTGCAACTCCAATTAGAACATACCACCAAGCGGATAAACTTGGAAATTGAATATCAATCCATTGCAATATTCCAAATTTATTAGCAATCGCCCATTCTGAAGCTTCAAATAATAAGAATGCTAGAAAGAAGTTGATCACAATTGTAGTGAGTGTAAAAAATATATTAATTCCAGCATGATTGAACTTTTTGTAATCAAATCGAATTAACGGAATTATATATTCAATTAACCAGAAAAAAGCGATTCCTCCAATTAAAATTGCACTTCTGTGCGAAGATGGAATAGCATCAAAATAAGTTAAAATAGTATCCAAAATGATAAGATTTTGTGGGTGTAACGATCTGTATAAAGATACAGTTTTTCTAGATTTCTTTAAGGATTATTTTTTTCCTTTGCTTGCCAAAACAGTCTTTAGCTTCTCTACAATATTATAAGTTGCTGGGCAAATGGCAATATTATTCATGGTAATTTCAGAGATTTTATGAAACTTTTTACGATCTGTATGTGGATATTCTCTGCATGCTTTTGGTCGTACATCATAAATCATACAATCATTATCAGCTCCTAAAAAATGACATGGTGCGCTTTTCAATACATGATGATTATCTTCATCAAAGTATAAAAACTGGCTTATAAATTGATGTTCTTTCATTTTAAAATGCTTAGAAATTCGCGCAATATCGGCATTCGTAAAAATAGGGCTTGTTGTTTTACAACAATTTGCACAGGTAAGACAATCTGTTTTCTCAAACTCTTCTTCATGCAAATCTTGCATGATATAATCTAAATTCTTTGGTGTTCTCTTTTTGAGTTTAGTAAAGAATTTTCGGTTCTCTGATTCTACCTCTTTTGCGAGTTTGGGAAGTTCATTAATAAAATCTTGCATGGGCTTTTCCTGTTTGCGACAAAGGTAAATTATATTTTTTGTTTTTGTTGGGTAACAAATCTTTTACAAGAGAACTTATAGATGAATATAAAAAGTTATAAATCATTCAAAGGTTTGATTTACGATGATTTTTAAGTTCAAGAACCTATAAAATTGAGGGTTATAGGTTAATTATTTAGGTTATAGTTAACACAAAGCGACGAGGAATACTTTGTATAAATCGTTGCTTTTTTTATGTCTTTTCATCAAATATCAATTACTTGATGTACTTTTGTCAGCTAGCATTATTTATATGAAAGATTTATTCGGAAAAGCGATTTTGGATTATCAACAAGGAAACTACACAGAGGATTTAGTAACCGCTACGTCTATTTCTGAAGAAGATTCATTACCACTTCCCTATTTATTTCGTTCTTATAAAGAAATGCCAAAACTGGAACAAACTGCACTTCAATTATCAAAAGGAAATGTATTAGATGTCGGTTGTGGCGCAGGAAGTCATAGTTTGTATTTACAAAACGATCGCAACTTAGATGTTACGGCTATTGATGTTTCAGAAGCTGCGGTTGAAGCTTGTAAATTAAGAGGAGTTGAAAAAGCAATTCAAACAGATGTATTAGGTTTTTCTGGAAACTTTGATACCATTTTATTATTAATGAATGGTGCCGGAATGTGTGGAAAACTCAAAAACATTGCTTCCTTTTTAAATCATTTAAAAACCTTATTGAATGAAGGTGGACAAGTTTTAGTTGATTCTTCAGATATCATTTATATGTTTGACGAAGATGAAGATGGCGGCAAATGGATTCCTTCCAAAAATGATTATTATGGTGAATTGCTCTATTACGTAAGCTACAAAGGTGAGCACGAAGCACCTTTTCATTGGTTATATGTAGATTATAACACGCTTCAAAATGCGGCACATGCTTGTGGTTTTCAATGTGAACTTTTACTCGAAGGAGAACATTACGACTATTTAGCAAAGTTATTTATATAAAACACAAAAGTTCACTTCGAAAACCTAAGTGAACTTTTATAATAATTTATATAATTAATTTCTAGTTGAGGCTATATCCTTTTTCTGCTAATTTATTGAGTACATTTTTATACAGCTCACCACTCCATTGCATAGAAATTTCACCTTCTATTTTTGCTAATCCATCTTTACTTGCAATCATTTTTTGTCCTGTTGCTGAATCGTAAAAGTTTCCTATTTGTTGTCGTTGTATATCTGTTAACTTTGTAGCATCAGCTAACATTTGCTTTGCGGCTGCAGATTCATAAAATGCAGTCATTGTTTTAATATCATTCAATGTAAAGTAAGCTTTATAAGCTGATACTAAAATTGCTTTAACATCTTCAACTTGTTTTCCTTTTAGACCTTCTAATTCTTTCCAAACTGCCTCAGGAATCTTATATGTTTCAAATTGTTTTCGTAACATCGTAAACATTCCATCAATAGCTCCTTCGTATTGTTGCTGTGTTCCGTTAATGGATAAATAATGCTTTACATTTTCTACATACGGATCAGTTTGTGCAAAAGATTGTTGTAAACTGCATAAAAATAAAACGGCAATAAATAGTTTTTTCATATTAAAAAAAATAAAACGGGTAGGTGTTTTAAACAAAATACTTTTCAAATAGTGTTCCAAAAGCGATACAAATATATTTTATTATTAATCAATCTATTATAATTGGACAAATTATAAGAAAAAACCAACAAATTTTGTCGCAAAATGAATGATTCTCATTGTAAATGTTATTTTTTTGTTAATTTCGCAACAAAAAAACCTAACTAAACCAATCAACACCACCCATTTACTATGAAAAGAATTACACTTTTCGTTCTGTTGTCCTTTATATTACAGGCAACAGCACAAAATTCTCAACGACCGCAGCCTGAAAGTTGGAATCTTTCAACTATTGCAAAAGTAACCCCGATTGAATTACCCAGACCTAATTTAACTGCCTTACAAGCAGAAGACGTTGTAAATGATGCAGATAAATCAATTCCATGGCGATTTGGATACGATCATTTTGTCGATTATGGTATCACAAATGCTGGAAAATGGCATACTCTACCAAATGGAGATCGTATTTGGAGAATTAACTTTGTTTCTCCAGATGCTTTAACAATGAATTTAATTTTTGATCAATATAATATTCCAAAAGGTGCAAAAGTGTATATCTATAATGATGATCATTCTGAAATATTGAATGAATTTACACACCTACACAATAACCCTGAAGAAATTTTAGGAACTTGGATGTTACATGGAGAAAGTCTTTGGATTGAATATTTTGAACCAAAAAAAGTAAGTGGTCAAGGACGCTTAAACATCGGAAATGTTGTCCACGGATATAGAACTGTAGAAATGTATGATGATGCAAACCCTGAAGCATTAAATGATTCTGGAGCTTGTAATGTAGATGTTAACTGTGATATTTCTTCATTCAATTCAGATGCACATAATATCAAAGAAGGTGTGAAAAAATCTGTAGCAATGCTTGTTACAGGAGGAAGCGGATTTTGTACAGGAGCCTTGGTTAACAATACTGATAACGATGGAACACCATATTTTTTAACTGCTAATCACTGTTTAGGTGGTTCTGTTTCAGGTTGGGCATTTCGCTTTAACTGGGCAAGTGATGAATCTGTTGCAGATTGTGCTACGAATGCTCCTAGTGTAGATAATTCTTTTATCCAAACAGCAAGTGGTGCTATTCTAAGAGCTTCAAACTCTAAATCAGATATGGCATTATTGGAAATTACTGATGTTGCTTTTTTCTCAACAAATAGTGCTGATTTAGTTTGGGCAGGTTGGAATCGTTCTACCACAGATGTACCATCGCTAGTTGTAGGAGTTCATCATCCTAGTGGCGATATTCAAAAAGTATGTGTAGATACGGACGGTGCGTACCGTAACACAATACTTTTCAATGGAAATCCAGCTACAGAAATTTGGCATATTGACGCTTGGGATTTAGGTGTGACTGAACCAGGTTCATCAGGTTCTCCATTATTTGATCAGGATGGATTGATTATTGGAAAACTCTCTGGAGGTTATGCAGCATGCTCAGGAACAAACGATAACAATCTCGAAGATTGGTACGGACGTTTTGGTATTTCTTGGGATTTTAGCGCTATAAATTCACAACAATTAAAATTCTGGTTAGATCCAGCAGGAACAAACCCAATAACACTTCAACAATTTCCTCCATCTGAAGGATTTGATTTTGATGCAGCACTTACTGTTTTAAATATTCCAACAGATTTATGCAATGAAACAATTACACCTACATTACGTATTAGAAATGCAGGAAGTACAGCATTAACGAGTGCTACAATCTCACATCAATTAGATACAAATACTGCGATTACTATTAACTGGACAGGAAATTTAGCGAATGATGAATTTGAAGATATTCCTCTTACGGCAATTCCCGTAAGTGGTATTGGATCACATTCATTTACCGCTACTGTTTCAAATCCTAACGGAAATGCAGATCAATTACCCATAAATAATACTAATCAAATACTTTTTAGTATTCCTGATTCTTATGAAGCAACTACAATTAGAGTAATTATTACTCCTGATGGTTATGGAGCTGAAACAACTTGGGAACTAACAGACTCTAATGGAGCTGTTGTGAGTAGTGGCGGACCATATACTTCTGTGAACATGAATGTAACACAACCAGATGAAATTACAGATATAGTCATCACTACATTTGACGAATGTTATACGTTTACATTAAATGACTCTTTTGGCGATGGACTTTGCTGCCAATATGGGCAAGGAACTTATAGACTGGAAGATGAAGATAATAATGTATTAATAGATGGTAATGGAAATTTTGGAGGAAGTATTTCTCATGTATTAAAAATGATTTCACCACTAAGTGTTAGCGAAAACACATTGGCAAACAACTTACGTATTTATCCAAACCCATCAGCTACTGATTTTACGGTTTCAATAAATAATTTTTCAAATTTATTATATGAAATCACTAGTATTACTGGGCAGAGAATACAAGCAGGAATCTTTACAAAAGGCACAAATACTCTTTCAATGCAACGTGAAGCTGCTGGTTTATACTTTATCAAAATCTTAGATACAGAAACAAATATTAGCATCACTAAAAAGATTATTAAGTATTAAAAACAAATAACAAAATTACTATTTTAAACATCCGTTTTTTGAAAGAAAGACGGATGTTATTTTTTATAATAATTTTCAATTCAGTAAGAATCTTGTAAATCTGGTAACAATCTTTTTAGACTTCATTAAAATCGCTTATTTTTAACGAAATTTTGGAAGTAATGAGTATGGAAAATTTTAAAGATCATATTGATAAAGGATATGCAACCAAAGGTGATTATATTACAATGGGCGCTGCAATGCATGAAGGTGAAACCGTTACAGAAGCCTATGTGAAAATTCCGTTGAAAACATTAAATCGTCATGGATTAATTGCTGGAGCAACTGGAACTGGAAAAACAAAAACATTACAAATTCTTGCCGAAAACTTATCCGACAAAGGAATTCCTGTACTATTAATGGATTTAAAAGGTGATTTAAGTGGAATAGCACAACCAAGTCCTGGACATCCAAAAATTGATGAACGTCATACAAAAATTGGATTTCCGTTTGAAGCTAGCAATTTCCCTGTAGAAATACTTTCATTATCAGATCAAGATGGAGTGCGTTTGCGTGCTACAGTTTCTGAATTTGGACCTGTATTACTCTCTCGAATTTTAGACTTAACAGAAACACAATCAGGAATTGTCGCAGTAGTATTCAAATATTGTGATGATAACAAAATGCCACTACTCGATTTAAAAGACTTCAAGAAAGTATTACAATACGCTACAGATGAAGGAAAAGAAGAGTTTAAGGAAATGTACGGACGTATTTCTAGCGCTTCAACAGGTGCTATTTTACGTAAAATTGTAGAATTAGAACAACAAGGTGCTGACTTATTTTTTGGTGAAACTTCATTTGATGTTGAAGATTTAACTAGAGTTGATAAAGACGGAAGAGGTTACATTAACATTATTCGCTTAACAGATATTCAAGATAAGCCTAAGTTATTCTCAACGTTTATGTTGAGCTTACTTGCTGAAATTTATGAAACATTTCCAGAACAAGGTGACAGCGGACGCCCAGAATTGGTATTATTCATTGACGAAGCACATTTAATCTTTAAAGAAGCTTCCAAAGCCTTATTAAACCAAATAGAAAGTATTGTAAAACTGATTCGCTCCAAAGGAATTGGATTATATTTCGTAACTCAAAACCCAACTGATGTTCCTGACGCCGTTTTAGGACAATTAGGATTAAAAATACAACACGCTTTACGTGCGTTTACAGCAAAAGATAGAAAAGCAATCAAGTTAACCGCAGAAAACTATCCTGACTCTGAATATTATGATACAGCTGAAGTATTAACTTCCTTAGGAATTGGAGAAGCATTAGTTTCTGCATTGGATGAAAAAGGTAGACCAACACCATTAGCCGCAACGATGTTACGTGCACCGATGAGTCGTATGGATGTGTTAACTCCTGCCGAATTGAAAGAAGTGATCGACAATTCTAAATTGGTAAAAAAATACAATGATGAAATTGATCGTGAAAGTGCTTACGAAATGCTAAATGAAAAGATTAAAAAAGCAGAAGCAATTCATGAAAAGGAAAAAGAAGCAAAGGAAAAAGAAGCAAAGGAAAAAGCGAAATCATCAAGAAGTTCAAGTAGAAAAAGTACGCGGCAAAATCCAATTGTAAAATTATTAACCAGTGTTACATTTCTTAGAAGTGTTTTAGGAGTTCTTAAAAAAGTTATCAAATAATAAAAAACTAAATATAGTAGATGAAAAAATTAGTATTCCTCGGAATTATTGTTGCCTGTTTGGCAAGTTGTGCAAAAAAGGAAGATCCATTTTTAATTCAAAAAGATCAAATTGGAAAATTACACAAAGAAATTATTGTACAACAATTAGATTCAATCTACGCGAATGATTCGTTGGTAAAGCGTATTGGCGAAGGTGATTATGTACAAGCTGGTGATGATAAATATTTGATTTATGAAAAAGGCGGAAAACAATTATTAACATTAACACCTAGACAACAACACGATAAAAGCGAAAAAATTAAAACGATTCAAGTACATGATGAACGTTTTAAAACTGCAAAAGGAGTTTCTACAAAAAGTACATTTAAAGACATTCGTGAAAACTATAGTATCAAAAACATTTACAATACTATGAATACAATTGTCGTGATTGTTGATAGTAACGAATATTTTACGATTGATAAAAAAGAACTTCCAGAAGATTTGCGTTATGATGCTAGTTTAACAATTGAAGCCGTTCAAATTCCAGATGCTGCCAAAATAAAATATTTCATGATCAACTGGGAACATGTTGACAAAACTGAAAACGAGAAGAAAGATGAGCAATAAAAAGTATCACATTCAAAAAGCACCTTTTGTCGTTCCTACAACAGATGGAAAGTTGATTGAAGAACACTTCGGAAATGCTACAGATGGAAACTCAAAGGTAAGTATTGCACATATGGTTGCTCCACCAAAATGGAAAGAACCGTTTCAAACGCCTGCATTTGATGAATTCACATATATCATTAGAGGAAAAAAGCAATTTATCATTGAAGATGAAACAATTGTTTTAGAAGCCGGACAATCTATTAAAATTGAAAAAAATACACGCGTTCAATATTCCAATCCGTTTGATGAAGATTGCGAATATTTAGCTATTTGCTTACCTGCCTTCTCCATGGATTTGGTAAACCGAGAGGACGAATAGAAAACTTACAATTATATAATACTACAAAAGCAGTAATGAAACTTAAAATCATTACTGCTTTTTTTATGTTTTAAAACGAATTCTAGTTTAACGTCAACGAATTCTAAAACCACTCCGAAAAACCGTGAAGTTGCCACTACATTTGAAATGTAATTAAGAAACAAAGTCATCTTAATCACACATAAAAATTACAAATTTTAAAAAGAAAGATCAAATGTGGTACGATGTAACAACAACAAAAATGATTCAAAAATATTTGAATATCTATTCGCAAATCAAAATGCAATTTGATAATGAAGGAAAAGTAAACACGGTTGCTTTATTTCAAGAAGGTAAATGGATTTCGAGTCCAACATTAGCAAAACGAATGCGATTACAACACATTGCATTGCCGCTAAAACAAGAAGCATCTATCACATTAAAAAGATAAGTTAGGTTGGTTAGTTGGGTAAAATCAGCTTGAATAGCTTTTGATGGCTGTCAAAAGTTACTATCAAAATGTATTGAAGAGTGGGTTTTCAAAATGCAATACTGATAGTAGTTTCAATCCGAAAGCAGATTGCTATTATTCAAGCTGATTTTCACACTAAATCAACAAAAAATATAATCATAACAACAACACAAAAAACAACGTATAATTTAATAAATCACAACACTATGAAAACAAAAGCAATAAAAATGGCAACATTCATGGGACTTGTATTAGCGCTCGTATTTGCATGCTCCCCAAAAGAAGACTCTAACGATATGGCTTCAATAGAAGCAAGCGAAACTGTAGCAAAACAACAAGCAGTTGTGTTTATTGCTGGATACGATAAAGGATCGCAAACCTATTATAAAGATGCTAAAAAGCATTTTGAAGCACAAAATTACACCATTGTTGACGATGCATTTTCACTTCAAGAAATCATTGCTTGGTTAAATAAAAATCACAACAATCAAGATTACAATGAAATTCATATTGTAAACAAAGGAAACTCTAAAAAAGGACTTTCATTAGAAACTACTATTCATGGCGCGCCTTTATCGCAAGAATCATTAGTAAACTGTTTAAAAGAAAGTACACTTCCTAAACTTGAAAATGTATTAGCAGAAAATAGCAAACTTGTATTTCACACGTCTGAATTAGGAAAAAACAAAGCATTATTACAAATACTAAAACAAACATTTACGGCTAACTATCAGCCAAAAGTATTTGCTACGCCGCATGCAACAGTATTCAACGGACAATTTCAAAAACATTTCTTAGCAAAAGCGTTTTATGGATACTATCCAACAGCACAATCACCTGGAAATGTAGATTTATCAAAACAATTCATGCGTACATATCCTTATGAAGATATTCACTGGTTAGACGCAATTAGAACAAAAGAAGAAAAAGAGCCTGGAAAGCCATTTGCTTACAAATTCAATATTCCAATTCGTTGGGAAGTACAATTCTCAGATGATGAAGATGTACCTTCATTGGCAGACGCTAACGAAATTATGGATTGGATTGACGACAACGAAGTGTACAGTCAAAAAATAAAAGACACAGGAATACCATTAGAAAAATTCAGATGGAAAGCTGTAAAAGTTGGTCAAAAAGTAATTTTTAAAGGAAAAACAACAGCAGTTTGTGTAATGAAACCAATGATGCAACATAACAATCCATTATCATACGTTCGTACAGAATTTGACAATCAACGTTACTACACGCAATTATAATAATATAGTAATGTATCAATTTTAAGATTTAATAAATAGGATCTTCTTTCAATCCTTTAACCATTATTATCTTTTAATCTCTCCAAATGCAGTCGAGATACTTAGTTACGGAATAAGTATTCTCGACTGTTCTCTCTTTAGAAACCTATCAATTTTACCCTATATTTGTGTTATGCATACATTAAAACCCAAAACATTTATTTTACTTCTTTTCTTCATGTGTTTCACAAACAGCTATGCACAAAAAGAAAATGTTTCCTTATATATCTATCATAATTTCACTATTCAAAAAACCTATGCATTGTATGGAAATAATGTAAAACTAAGATCCGAACCAAATACCACATCTGAAGTTGTAACGATACTACATATTGGAGATTTTGTAAAAGTTTTAAAAAAAACAGATCAAATTCTAGAAACTTCAACTGCTAAAACGGCTTGGTATGAAGTTGTTCATAATGGTAAAAAAGGATTTATTGCAGGACAATTTATCGCGAATGCTCACAAAAAAAATGGAAACCAACATTTCTATTTTCGAAAATTTCTAAATGAAGAACAAGGTGTATTACATATCAGAACTGTATTCAACACAAAAAAATATACAGAAACCATAATAAAACTAATGGACGAAAATATCGGCATTAGCTTTTCTCCTTCGCACGACTTGCAAAATGTAATTCAAATTTTAGAAATAAACTATTTTGGTGATTCTTGTGGAGCCGAAAGTGGATATACGGTATTATTTTTGAAAGATAATTATAAATTGATCAAAGTGGCTGATTTATCTAAAATTGGCGATGGTGGTGTGTATGCGCTATCTGAAAAATTTACATATACGACAGATGAAGATAACGGACAGCCAATTGTATTATTTACCAAAGAAGAAGGCGAACTTATTGATGACGAAAAAGGTTGGTTCGAGTCTAAAACAATGAAACGCATATTCGAATGGAATGGTCAAAAGCTAGTCCCAGAATTTTCAAAAGAATTCAAAAAACGAGCGACTCCAAATTAACATGAAAATAGTTTACCAAACATATCTTTTATTAACGTTTTTGTTTATTGGAACATGGTTTTCAATGGCGCAAGAAAATCAATTACGCGCATATACATTAAAAGATGGATTGCCACAATCACAAGTAAACGCCATTGTTCAAGATGATTTAGGCTATTTATGGGTTGGAACGCAAGGTGGTGGAATTGCACGTTTTGACGGACTTTCATTTACAATTTGGAATGAAAAAAAAGGACTTGGTTCTAATTACATTCATGCATTGCGTTTTTCAAACGACACTTTATTGATTGGAACACAACAAGGACTTTCGGTTCGTATAAAAAATGAATTTAAAAAATATAAAACGCCAAAGGTATTAGATATTGAAATCACAAACAGCAACACCTATTTAGCAACTGAAAAAGGTATTCATTATTATAAATCTGATGAAGGCACAAAACCGTTGAATTGTAATGCTATTATAAATGCATCACAAATAAATGATATTCTTTTTGATGGAACTTCATTCTGGATTGCTTCACAAAGAGGTTTGTGGAAAACCGATCGTTTGGAAAACTCGGCAACGTTTACAAAAATTTTAGATGGTGATTTTAAATCTTTAGCACAATTCAAACAGAAAATAATTGCGGCAAGTTTTACAGATGGAATTTTTGCTTTTACACCAAATCAAAAAGGGTTTCAAATTGTTGCAGAAACAAGAAAAATTAATAGTATTAATATCATTAATGATGCTGAATTGTGGATCAATACTACAAACACAGGAATCAAGCGAATCAATTTACTTGATAATTTACCCGAAAAATCAATTACCAAACGAAATGGATTAACAGTCTACAACATTCGTAAAGTATTCAAAGACAGACAAAATAACATTTGGATTGGTTCATCAGGTGGCGGATTATTTAAATTTGAAAAAAATAACTTTAAACATTACACAAAAGATAATGGCTTAACGGCCAATAGAATTTACGCCGTTCATAACCACAATAAAACATTGTGGTTTTCTACATCTGAATCTGGTTTAATGACAATTGATTCTACAGGAATTCATCGTGAAACTGTGACTAGCGAATATTTAGATGAAAAAGTAAAAACTTTAACCAACGATAAAGAAGGACGCATTTGGGCAGGAAGTGAAGGAAAAGGAATTTATATCTATCAAAAGAAGATCCGTGATTCTATTGTATATGATAGCACGTTCGTAGATGAAATCACCTATGAAACTCAAAAAATTGAAGACATTTACACAGCAAGTATTACCACGGAAGATGGTTTGCCTTCTAATTGGGTTAGTAACATAAAAATATTTGGCTCGCAAGTTTGGATTGCTACCTATGCAGACGGAATTGCACGTTTTCAGTACGATTACGACACAAAAAAACTATACAATCTAAAAACATTTGGCGTACAAGAAGGTATCAAAGACTTATCAATTCGTGATTTAGCACGCGATGAAACTGGTCGAATTTGGTATGCTACAAGTAAAGGGCATTTAGGTTACATCAAAAAAGATAAAGTCACACATATTGAACCTAAAAAAATTACTGGAAACCAAGTAGCCATTGGAACAATTCGTTTTCATAATTATGATATGTACATTGGTACATTTGGAAAAGGAATTTGGTATTCTGAGTTGTCTTCTGATTTAAAATTCAAGCAATTACAAGGGGAGAAAAAATTATACTCAAGTAATATTTATCAATTAATTTTTGATGATAATGGAACACTTTGGGCAGGAAGTGAAGGTGGTGTAGATCAAATTACATTAAATAAGAAAAACGAAATCACCAATGTAATTCACTATGGAAAAAATGATGGTTTTTTAGGTATAGAAACCTGTCATAACGCTACCACAAAAGATACTGAAGGGAATATTTGGTTTGGAACGATTGACGGACTTACAAGATATCAACCTTCTACTTCTGAACAACAACTCTCAAAACCGCAAATACACTTTGAAAGTATTGAAGTAGCTGGTAAAAATTTAGATTCAATTGATTTACACAATTGGACAAATGCAGATAAAACATTACAGCTTTCTGAAGATCAAAATAATATGAAATTCCAGTTTCGTTCAATTGATTTAGACAATCCTGAATCTATTGTATATCGTTACAAATTTGATGATGAAGACTGGAGTTCATGGACAAAAGAAAGTAAAATTACTTTTGGCGGTTTAGATTACGGAGATCATAATTTTATGGCACAATCACGTAATAAAGACTGGTTGGAAAGTGACTCCATTAAGTTCAAGTTTTATGTCATTCAACCACTATACAAAAAAACATGGTTTAAAAACACGGTTTGGACAATTCTCGGACTCATCATTATATATATTGTATATAGTTATATCAGACGTGTAAAAGCAAAAAACCGTGCGATTCGCGAACGTTTACAACTAGAAAATCATATGCTTTCGTTAGAACAAAAAGCATTGCGTTTACAAATGAATCCGCATTTTATTTTCAATGTATTGAATGGAATCAAAGGAATGAGTCGAAATGATATTACGAAGATGGACAAAACTATCAATACGTTTGCTGTTTTATTACGTGAAACCTTAACAAATTCGAGAAAAGATTCCATTTCGCTTGCGCAAGAAATCAAAACCTTAAAAAACTATGTAGAAGTAGAACGCTTAATGGCGAGCAAAGATTTTTCATATGAAATTGATTTAACTTCAGATTTAGATCCTGAAGAAGTATTAATTCCCCCAATGTTGATTCAACCTTTTGTAGAAAATGCAATCCGACATGGAATTATGCCATTGCAACGATCTGGAGAATTGAAAATTCATTTCAAGACGGACAATGATTTCCTTTATGCTACAATTACAGATAATGGAATTGGCATTTATCAATCTCAACAAAACAAAACAAACACAGATCATCAATCAATGGCATTACAAGTAACCAAAGAACGTATAGAATCCTTAGCAGGACGTAACACACTAAAAATTGAAGATGTTTCTGAAAAAGATGCTACCTTAGCTGGAACAAAAATTTCATTTAAAATTCCACTGGAAACAGATTATTAATTAGATGAAAGATCGCTGTCGCTATTAGAAGTTAGACCGCTTCGCTTTTAGACTCTTAATAATTAATTTCAACATAAATAACTCAATACTAAAACACATGCTTACTACTGTAATTGTTGACGATATTCCTGCAGCTTTAAATATGCTAAAAAGCGACATTGAACGCTTACATCCTGAATTAAATATTATTGGAACAGCTTCAAGTGTTGTAGAAACTGCAAAATTATTGCGCAAACAACAACCCGATATTTTATTCTTAGACATTATGTTAGGTGACGGTTCTGGTTTTGATGTATTGGAAATTTTTCCAAACTTAACTTCTAAAATCATCTTTGTTACTGCAAGTGATGAATTTGCTATTAGAGCATTCAAGTTTGCAGCTATTGATTATGTATTAAAACCATATGCAGAAGAGGAACTTTCATTAGCCATCAACAAAGCCAAAAGTCAAATTCATCCGAATAAAGAACGTTTAGACATTTTAAAAGACACCTTAGCTGCTCCGAATGAAAAGCCAAATAAAATATCTCTTCATACCTTAGACAAAATTATTATTGTGAGTTTGGATGAAATCATTCGATGTGAGTCGGATAGTAACAATACAATCTTCTATTTACAAGACGGACAAAAGATTTTTGTAACCAAAACACTTAAATACTTTTCAGACATGTTGAAAAGTTATCAGTTCCTACGTGTACATCAAAGTCACTTAGTGAATCTTCAATTTATCAAAGCTTTCATAAAAACAGATGGTGGTTATTTATTGTTGAAAGACAAAAGTACTGTTCCTGTTTCTGTGCGTAAAAAAGTAGAAGTGATGGAGATTTTGAGTAGTATTCATCGGAAGTAGCTTCAACTTCGCGCAGCTACCTTTATTTTTTCATTTATTCAGAATTTCTTATCTTCAAGAACATCAAAAAACGAATATTATGAAAAAACTTACGACATTCCTATTCTTAGGAATGGTGATGCTGGCTACAGCTCAAAACGAGTACGAACCTTCTGAAACAAACCCGTATGGAAGTAAAAATCCAGAAGCTCCCGAACAATTAGATGATTTCAAACCTTTCATTGGTGAATGTAACTGCGAATCGGAAAGTAGAAATCAAGATGGCACCTGGGCTAAAGCTGTGAAAATGACTTGGAAATTCAAGTACATTATGAATGGAATGGCCATACAAGATGAAACTTTAAAAGCAGATAGAAAACATTCTGGAAGCATTCGACA
Source organism: uncultured Kordia sp. (assembly GCF_947496985.1). GTDB lineage: Bacteria > Bacteroidota > Bacteroidia > Flavobacteriales > Flavobacteriaceae > Kordia. The sequence continues at coordinate 212,639 of NZ_CANMEZ010000005.1, read as the reverse complement.
GTTTCAAAAAGACAGCCTTAAATGGTATGTACATTACTATACTTCTGCAACACCGACTCCAAAATTATCTTCTTGGGAAGGAAAGAAAACAGATGATGGTAAAATCATTCTATACAAACCACAAAAAGCACCTAACGGAATGGATGGTTTTTCACGCCTAACATTTTATAATATTTCTGAAAAAGGGTACAAATGGATTGGTGAATGGGTTGACACATCTGAAAAAGTAGCATTCCCTTTTTGGAGAATTACATGTATAAAACCATAGAAACTATATAAAAACAAAAAGCTCTTCGAAAAGAGCCTTATCCCTGTTATGAAAAAAACAATAGATATTTTTATTGTTTATTTACTATATTAAAACAGGCTAACAGCTATCTACCCTACCGGGAGATTGTTTTTTGTTACTATAAAACTATAGATCACACACTTAAAAAACATTTTTAACAAAGTGTTATTCTTTACAATTACATCTAATCATAAATATTGTTTATGGTCACCATATAAAACATAAATAAAAATACATAAATAATATTTCTAATCTTTGCTGTGCAAAAAAGAAAAAGCAACAAGTGTTTTTTGTATAGCTAGTTTTAAAAAAACCGAATGGAAAGTGATGAGTCCATTCGGTTTTTTGCTTCTATTCATATTTTCTTTGTAACAGCGAACACTATTTAGATTGATTGAAAATAAGACAATTACATGTTAATATTTTTATAAAACAAAGAAAACTGTTTAATCTTTACTTAAATTTGTTAAACATTATTAACTATAACCAATCATCATGAAATCACTTCTACTAAAACTCTCTTGTCTTTCTTTTATCCTATTATTATCGTTTAAACCTAGTATGCAAGAATTTCAAGGACAAGCTTTTTACTATTCAAAATCTAAAATGGAATTAGGAAGTTGGGGAGCTCGGTTGAGTGAAGCACAAAAAAAAGATGTTGCTGCACGTTTAAAGAATCGTTTAGAAAAAACATACGTATTAAGTTTCAACAAAGAAGCATCCGTATTTAAAGAAGAAGACAAGTTAGATGCCGTTTCTGGTGCAACAGATTCTTGGGGAGCAAATTTTTCAAGAGGATATCAATATAAAAATGTAAAAGAAAACTCATTAGTACAAAGTCAAGAGTTTTATGGTAAGAAGTTTTTAGTGAAAGATAAATTACAAGCTATTGAATGGAAAATGGGGAAAGAAACAAAGCAAATAGGACAATATACTTGCTTTAAAGCTACAGCTTCAATTCCTAGTAGTGAGTTAACTTGGTACAACTTTTCATGGGCCGATCTTAGAAATGCAGCACCAAAGAAGAATGCAGATGGTACTACTACAACGCCAGAAGTAAAGATGACAACTATTGAAGCATGGTATTCTCCGCAAATTCCTGTAAGTCATGGACCAGCGGAATATTGGGGACTACCAGGTTTAATTTTAGAAGTAAGTGCAGGAAACACAACAATGCTATGTTCTAAAATTGTAATTAACTCGGGCGAGCAAATCAAAATTGAAGCACCCGATAAAGGAAAGGAAATAAACAAAACAGATTATCAAACAACGATTCGTGAAAAGATGCTAGAAATGAGAAATAACAGAGGACGAAGAAGAGGTTAAACCTTTGGTAAAAAATTTAGTCTAACTTAAAAATCATTTTTAAACTAACTAGCAACGAACACCAATGAAAAAAATATTTTGTATCCTCTTATTCCTTGTAGCACAAAGCACTTTTGCACAAATTAAAATGGAAGGAATAGTTAGAGATAGCTTAAAAAACCCTTTAGAATTAGCAAATGTAATTGCTATTAATAAAGCTACAAGTACTTTAGAATCGTATAGTATTACGGACCAGCAAGGAAAATACAAACTGGCCTTAAAAAAGAATAGTAAGTATAAAATTCAAGTAAGTTATATTGGTTTAAAAACGCTTGAAGATTCATTAACTACAAAAGAAACTTCTGTTACAAAAGACTTTGTACTAAAAGAAGATACTACATTAGATGAAGTTGAACTTACTTATGAAATGCCTGTTACTATTAAAGGAGATACACTAATATATAATGCAGATTCTTTTAAAAATGGTACAGAGCGAAAACTAGAAGATGTACTTGAAAAACTTCCCGGTGTAGAAATTAATGAAGATGGTCAAATTGAAGTAGAAGGAAAAGTTGTGAATAAACTTATGGTAAACGGAAAAGATTTCTTTGACGGAGATACCAAACTTGCTACAAAGAACATTCCATCAAAAGCTGTAGACAAAATACAAGTTTTACGAAACTACTCGGAAGTTGGTCAACTAAGAAGTGTAACAAACAATCAAGATAATGTTGCCATCAATATTAAACTAAAAGAAGGAAAAGAAAACTTCTGGTTTGGTAATGTAACCGTAGGTGGAGGAAGCTCGCCAGACGATGAACTTTATCTGGTACAACCGAAACTCTTTTATTACAGTCCAAAATATAGTATAAACTTCATTGGAGATCTTAATAATATTGGTGAAGTTGCCTTAAGTCGTAGAGACATTCGTGGTTTTGGCGGTGGTTTTAGAGCGCCAAGTAGAAGTAGCGGAACTAATATTAACTTAGGTGATAACGGATTAAATTTCTTAACGAATCAAGGAAATGCCTTAGAAATTGAAAATAAACTTGCTACAGGAAACTTTAGCTACTCACCAACGAAAGCATTAGACTTAAGCGGATTCGTTATTTACAATAGCAGTCGTATTCTTTCCAAAGAAACAAGTTTTGTACAATATACAGATCCAGATTTAGGTATTCCTGATGAAGCTACAGAACAACGAAGCAGAGAACGTTCAGACCAAGCATTGGTAAAACTAAGTGCTACTTTTCAGCCAAACCTCAACAATCAATTAGACTATGATGTACTAGCACGTACTTCAAACGATTCACAGGTACAAGGTGTATTTTCTTCGGTAATTGGAAATACGGATCAGGTAGATACCGTAAAACCATTTAGCATCAATCAAAATATAAACTACTATTATACCATAAATGAAAACAATATTTTAGCATTTGAAGCACAGCATTTATTTAAAAATGAAGATCCTTTTTACAATGCTCGTTTAGATAATGGTTTAAATAGTGCTTTTGATACTACAGCTGCTGGTTTAGGTTTAGATACGGCACAAGACATTTATGACTTAGCACAAAATAGACGTATTCAATCCAATCAATTAGATGCGAAGTTAGATTACTATAATATCTTAAACACAAAGAGTAATATCAACTTTACATTGGGAACAATACTAAGTCGTCAAGATTTCAATTCGAATCTCTTTCAATTTAGAGGAACAGGAATCCAATTCAACCCAATCCCTAGCTTTAATAATGGACAGATTACCAATGATGTAACCTATAACTTTAGCGATGTATATCTTGGTGTACATTACCGTTTAAAAAGTGGAAAGTTTACATTTACACCAGGATTTTCAGTACATGCATACGGAAACAACAATTCACAAGGTGGAGAAACGTTTAAAGATAACTTCTTTAGAGTATTGCCCGATTTTGAAACCCGTATTCAGTTTAAAAAGAGTGAAGCCTTAACATTGCGATACGACATGCGTAATCAGTTTACAGATGTTACACGCTTGGCAGAAGGTTTGGTGATGAATAACTTTAATAGCTTCCAATTTGGTGCGCCTGATTTACAAAATGCGTTGTCGCACAATGTAAGTTTAGTATATACAAGTTTCAACTTATTTAACTATACCAATGTATTTGCGAGAGCATCGTATTCTAGTAATATAGATCAGATACGAAGCTTAACAGATTTTGAAAGCGTTATTCGTACAAGTACTTTCTTTAACTCTAACTTTGCGGATGAAAACGTAAATGTATTTGGACGTGTACAACGTACATTTGGAAAAGTGCGCGCGAGTTTAAATGCGAGTTTCAACTACAGTAAAATCAATCAATTTATACAAGGACAGCAATCGTTGAATGAAGGATTTACACAAACCTACCGACCTGGTATCCGTACCAACTTTAGAGTAGCACCAAATGTAAGCCTCAATTACCAATACAGTGTTACAAACAACACACAAGGTGGTCGTAAAACGAAGTTTGTTACCAATGCACCTTCTATAGATTTTGATGCGTATATCTGGAAACGAATAACGTTTCGTTCGGACTATACCTATAACAATCAAGATTTAGGAAACGGACAATCGCAATCGTTCCAAACATGGAATGCTTCACTTTCATACCGAAAAGACAGAGATGCGAAGTGGGAATATGAATTAAAAGCTACTAATATATTAGACATTAGTTCGCAAGTACGAAACAGCGCGAATAACTTATCAGTGTTTACTTCTGAAACGTTTATTCAGCCACGTTTTGTAACCTTCCGATTTATCTATACTTTATAAAAAAATAAGTTAGTTAGTAATAGTAAGTTAAAAACCGAACAATAGCATTGAGAAGCTGTTGTTCGGTTTTTTTGATTTGTTTATTTTACAAAGTAAGTTTTTATTCCTTGAAGTTTACTTTTCTCCTTTATCAACAATGCTTTCTAGATATCCTGATAAGTCTTTGATAGAATTTAAAATCTCTTCTTTACCCATTTCTTCTGAAATAGCAAGAATAGTCATCATTGCTTCTCGTTTTTTATTTCGTAGAATAGCATTACTTAACTCTTTTATATTTTCAAGTTGGTCTATGCTTTTTACTCCTTTAATTTCTTTGATTAAATGTAATAAGTCTTTATCCATAGTTATTTAATGAGAAGTTGATATGTTTTATTCAAAAATAGTAATTATTCGGTTTGAATTGTTTTTTTGAAGAGTTTTGTTTATTATAAAATTAGTAATCAATTTATATAATAATTTCTTGCGCATGCAATCTAATTATATTGTCTATATCTAACAAGTTCCTTTCCTTATAAAAGTTTGTATGTTCTTCATAAGTTAACCATCTTGAACCAATCATTCTGGCATTAAAAAGCTCGTCAAAGATTTTATAAGAAACATTTTTTCCACTAACATTCTTCTTATTTAATGATTTTTCAGTTTCCATTATTTTTTTCACCTCGCAAATTGGAACATGTAAACCTGTACTTACCATTTTACTATTAGAGCTTTGCAATTTACTTGTAGGCCTAAGGAAAGCACAACAATACGGAAGTCTAAAACCACTAATCGTTTTTTTTCCTTTATCATTATTACAATACCCAGCTTTGCAAAGATTTCTATCCATTTTTTCAATTTGAGCATTTAAACTACCTGCCTTAAAATTCAAGCTTTTGTTATCCCAAGTTTTATATTGCATGTGCAAAAATCTAATTCTACCGTTTTTAGTATCCAAGTGTTCATAAATCAAATCAGCACCAATGATATTTTCCGCATTGTCTGGATGTAGTAATCTTAAGCGAAGTACATTATTACTATCTAATTTATAATCTATAAACTCTTCTCTTTCGTAAATTTTACCATTTAAATTAAGATCCTTTCTTTCCGCTATATAAGTGTCGCGAGCTAAAATCTTATGTTCAGATATTTTTCTTGGTTGAAAGAATTCAATAGCACTTTTATAATCTCTAATACGTTTTTTTAAGAATCTTTTATTTCCTTTATTTAAAGCAATACTATTTAATTCTTTTAAATCCTTTTCTATTAGATCAACAGGGTTTATCTCATTTTCAGGCGTTGATTGAGCTTCAGCCAATTCTTTATAATATTTAACCCAGTCACTTTCATTTTTTCTATCTAATAAAACAGTCATTGATTTATAGATATCAGGGTTTAAGTCTTCTACTAAATCTAAAGTCTGTTCATATGATATAGGTTGATTCAATTTTCTTGAAATACTTACAACTTCTCTCAAAGCATTTACTAGTTGAAAAGCAGTATCTCTTCTATCTCCTTCATTAACTCTGTCATTTGAAAAGTAGTCCATATATATTTATGGGTTGATTTAAATTGTTAACAATATATACGTGAGGGAGAACTCTCATTCCAAACCTCATTATTCCCTATAAATATAAAACATTCCCTACAACTTTACAATGAGGTTTCCCGTAAACACCCTCAAAAAGCACCAACAAACTTTTAAAAACCTCCGCAGCAGGCAATCACTTCCTCCTGTAGTTTTCTTTAGTTGCTCCTGAGGTTTTAGACATGTTTTCAGAGAGTTTTTACATTTTTCTACCTAGTAAATTTGTTTTTATTATTTAGTAAACTTATTTTTACTAGGTAGTAAAATTTATTTTTATAGGTAATAGATAGTCTAAATAACTAGACAACAGATAAAAAACTACTTGACAAAAGAGTTGAATGCTAAAGATGAACTATTGAAAACCTCAAGTGCACGTTCAATTTCAACTTAAAACTAATGTATAAAAGACAAAAAGATGGCTATAAAATATAAAATCATAGAACGCGGAACGCCCGGTGTTGCTGGTGGTGGCACCAAGAAATACTATGCTTCTACCACAGCACGCGAAAAAATTGATTTAAAACAACTGAGTGAACGCCTTGCGGCAATTTCTACCGTAACCGAAATAGATACGATTGCCGTATTACAAGGTTTGGTGCATTTACTTCCAGAATATTTGTGCAGAGGCAATAGTATTTCTTTAGGCGATTTTGGAACGTTTACCACACACATTCGAAGTGAAGGGAAAGACACGCCCAAAGCCGTAAATGCAACCTCTATTAAAGGAGTAAATGTTGCTTTTAGACCTAGTGTAGAGTTTAAGAAACGGATGAAGGCTGTGAAGTTTAAAAAGCATTCTTCGTAAAATATCATACAGCTACAGAGTTACACTAAGTATTATAAATGTTCTATAGTAAAACAAAAGGCATTCGTTTACTTCCGGCTGTAGTAAGAAATAATGAGAGGAGAAGCGGAAGTGCGAAGCGATAGCTTAACGCATGTAGCTTCGAGAACGAATGTTGCGCAGCAATTTCCTGTCTACAGAATTGATTTTTTGGCTTGGTTTATATTGAGCGAAGTCGAAATGTTTTTTATCAAGAAAAAATGAACAAAGGCTAAACTTTACTTTTACTAAACTTTTTATAATCGAACTACCATTAGAGTTTAAATTGAATATTTAATTTTATATGTTCTTTTCTTTGCTTGCCCAAAGAAAGTGAACCAAAAGAAATGGCACTTTTCTGGCAGGTATTTTTAGTTTTCTCTGGAAAACTAAAACCAAAAAGCTTTTACTAAATTTTTGAATACTTTTCAATGTGAATCTAACACATATAATATCATTCAATACGACAAAGGTTCTTCTTTACGGACGACTGTAGTAAGAAATAATGAGAGGAGAAGCGAAAGTGCGAAGCGATAGCTTAACGCATGTAGCTTCGAGAACGAATGTTGCGCAGCAATTTCCTGTCTACAGGCTTGATTTTTTGAATACTTTTTTATCAAGAAAAAAGTATTGACATAAAAAACATACTATTTCAAAAAACCAACCAACTGCTGTTTTATAAAATAATTCCAACCTGCAACACAACTTTCATGTGCAAACTCAGGAATTTCATCAGGGAAGTCTTCTATAACTGTAGTTGTTAATGTGAGTGTTGTTTCGTTATTTTCAGCACTAAGTTCAAAAGTAACAAACGAATCGCCAGCTAAGTCTTGGTATTTCCAATTGTAGACTAACTTCTTATGTGGAATGACTTCGGTAACTGTCCATAAGTGTAAAAAGTCGCGCGAAAGTGCTTTTACATTAAATTCGGTTTTGAAACCTACTTTAGGGTTAAAATCAGGAATGTTATCAAAAAACCATGCACGCATTTGTGTAACATCTGTAATGGCTTTCCATACAACTGCCGCAGGTTGTTTAAAACTTTGTGAGACGATTACTGGTGGTTCGGAAGTTTTCATTGGTGTTTGGTGTTTGAGTAGAATACTTTTACATTTAAAATTTAGTGTTTTCTATTTTATACTTATGTCAGTTCGTTTTTTGTGTATTTATTAATCTAGGTAAAACTTGTAAGATTGGAGTTTTAATAAAGATAACGATTTTGGTTTTAAAGCGTCATATTGAACTTAATTCAGAACTTCATAATGCTTCACATTTCGACTCTGCTCAATGTTCTATTGAAAACAAAAAAAGCGACCTTTTTCAAGATCGCTTTTGATTATATATAATATGTATATTATCTTCTGTTTGCCATTAAATGACGTTCTCTCGCCAATAAGGTATTTTTTAATAACATGGCAATCGTCATTGGTCCTACTCCACCAGGAACTGGCGTAATGTGACTTGTTTTTTTGCTTACATTTTCAAAATCAACATCGCCCGTAATTCGGTAACCACGCTTTTTTGTTTCGTCTGGCACACGTGTAATTCCTACATCAATAACAATGGCATCATCTTTTACCATTTCCGCTTTTAGGAAGTTTGGTTGTCCTAATGCCGTAATAATAATATCTGCCTGACAGGTAATTTGTGTAATGTTTTTGGTATGACTGTGTGTTAAAGTAACTGTTGAGTTTCCTGGGAAACCTCTTCTTCCCATTAAAATACTCATTGGTCTACCAACAATATGACTTCTTCCAATAACAACCGTGTGTTTTCCTTTGGTTTCAACGTCGTAACGTTCTAATAATTCTAAGATTCCAAAAGGTGTAGCTGGAATAAATGTAGACATGTCTAATGCCATTTTTCCAAAGTTTTCAGGGTGAAAACCATCTACATCTTTATCTGGATGTACTGCCATTAATACTTTTTGCGTATTAATTTGCGGTGGTAATGGTAATTGAATGATGAATCCGTCAATGTCATCATTGTCATTTAATTCGTGAATCTTTTTTAATAATTCAAGTTCTGAAGTCGTGTTAGACATACGTACCAATGTAGATTCGAATCCGACACGCTCACAAGAGCGTACTTTGCTTCCTACGTATGTTAAACTTGCGCCATCATCTCCTACTAAAACTGCAGCTAAGTGCGGAACTTTTTCTCCGCGATCCTTCATTTTCTGAACCTCAGCAGCAATTTCATCTTTGATATCGTTCGATACCTTTTTTCCATCTAATAAAATCATGTATAGTTGTGTTGTGTGTGTCTTCTTTCTAGTATTCAGTCTCAGTATATCCGTTTTCAATCAGAAACGCCAAACTTCTCTGGATTATTCATCATATAGTTTAACAATTTCCCAACTTCTTTACTTAAAGTTTTCAGCTTTTCTATTTCGGATTTTGTAACATAATCACAGGATAATGAAAAGTCTAACCAGACGTTAGTTTCTGAACTTTCAGCATCAGCATCTGTCAACTTACTTACGATATGCTTTTTATACCTCCGTTTTCTATAGGCTTCTGCGATAATTACAGTAACTGAACGGGATGAACGTCTTATCTGATCCGTTAGAGAATAAATTTCTTCTTTCGGAAACTGCTTATTGACTTCAAAAATTTGCATCGCTAAGTCATAAGACTTTTGGTATGCTAATAATTTTTAAAAATCCATATTTTATTTACTATATACTGAAACTGTTAACTGCGACTGATATAGTTTATCCGCCCATTCCTTTCATCATTTGCATTAGCTTTCTTCCGCCGCCGCCTTGCATCATCTTCATCATTTTGCTCATTTGGTCGAATTGCTTTAACAATTGATTCATTTCTTGTACAGAACGTCCAGCTCCTTTAGCTATACGCTTTTTACGACTTGCATTTATCATTGCTGGTTTTGAACGCTCGTCTGGTGTCATTGAGTGAATTAATGCTTCAATATGTTTGAAAGCATCATCTTCAATCTCCATACCTTTCATTGCTTTGGAAGCTCCTGGGATCATTCCGACTAAGTCTTTCATGTTACCCATTTTCTTCACTTGCTGTATTTGCTTTAAGAAATCATCAAAACCAAATTGATTTTTCGCAATTTTCTTTTGTAGTTTTCTAGCTTCTTCTTCATCAAATTGCTCTTGCGCTCTTTCTACTAACGAAACAACATCTCCCATTCCAAGAATACGATCTGCCATACGTGAAGGATAGAATACATCAATAGCTTCCATCTTCTCACCTGTACCAATAAATTTGATTGGTTTGTTTACTACTGATTTAATAGAGATTGCTGCTCCACCACGTGTATCACCATCTAACTTTGTTAAGATAACTCCGTCAAAGTTCAAAATATCATTGAAGGCTTTTGCTGTATTCACCGCATCTTGCCCAGTCATAGAATCCACTACAAATAGTGTTTCTTGTGGCTCAATAGCTTTGTGAATGTTTGCTATTTCGGTCATCATGGCTTCATCAACTGCCAAACGACCTGCGGTATCTATAATTACCACATTGTGTCCGTTTTCTTTTGCATGTGCAATACCTGCTTGTGCAATAGCAACCGGATCGTTGTTTCCTCTATCTGAAAATACATCCACTTTTATTTGATCACCAACTACATGTAACTGATCTATCGCCGCCGGACGATATACATCACAGGCAACTAATAAAGGTTTCTTTGTTTTTTTGCTTTTTAAGTAATTGGCAAGTTTACCAGAAAAGGTTGTTTTACCCGAACCTTGTAAACCAGACATTAAAATGATTGATGGTTTTCCTGACAAGTTGATTCCTGCTGCATCTCCTCCCATTAGTTCGGTAAGTTCGTCTTTAACGATCTTTACCATTAACTGTCCTGGTTGTAAGGTAGTAAGTACGTTTTGTCCTAAAGCTTTTTCTTTTACCCTTTTTGTAAAGTCTTTTGCAATTTTGAAGTTTACATCGGCATCAAGTAATGCTCTACGCACTTCTTTTAATGTTTCTGCAACATTTACTTCTGTTATACTTCCATGTCCTTTAAGAACATGCATCGCTTTATCTAGCTTTTCACTTAAATTATTAAACATACGTTTGTATTCTTTTTTTGAGAAGTTGCAAAGATAGGAGAAACTTATAAATTTTGAAAGTATAAAACCGCTCGTTTTCAACAAGATTATTAAGGTTTTTCTTCTGATTTCTCTAAGATAAGCGCCTTGTGTCAGTAGACTGGAGTTGATTTTTTATTATGAATAGTGTTTCCTTGCTCTGATTATAAATAGAATTTTCATCCTAATCAGTCTTATTTGAAGCATTTATTAGTTATGATTTTTTTAAGATTTTTCATGTAGCGCCTCCAGTTCATGAATCACAGGTTATGATTCTTGCAAACGATTTGTTACTGCTCTAATTTCACATCATTATTAATTTTTAAATCATTTATTATGAAAAAGAGAAATCTTAAAACATTGACGTTGAACAAAAAAGCAATTTCAAGTATGGCTAACTTAGTTGGAGGAAGACCTCCTAGATCTTTTTACTGTGATAGTTGGTCAGATATAAGTCGTACAGGAAATTGTCATCCAACGGCAAGTGAATATGCTTGTTAGTAAATTTTAGTTGAATACTTCTCAAGTTTATAAAGGTCGGAAACTATTCTGGCCTTTATTTTTTATAGTTTAAAAATAGATTTACCTCAATCTTCTCTTTGTAGAATTCATAATTATGACTTACTTTTAAAATCTTAAAACTGTATATACCATGATTATTTTCAATGCAGGTGCTATTATAGTGACCTTACTTGCTGCACTTTTATCACTTCCTTTTTATGGCATTTATTACTTTGGTGGCATGGGTGAAGAAATGCTTACCATTTGTGCCAGCTGGATGGTTATGGTAGCTTCTTTTATTGTTAAAGAAGGACGTTTATTTTTTATTCCAATGTGGTTGTTGAGCATCCCACTACCTTTTGTTGTCACCTATATGGCATATGAATGGACAGGTATTGGTGTAACGTTTGGACTTTTCATTGGTTTTATCCTTTTAATTATAGGTTTTGCGTACATGTCTGAAAAGAAACGTGTAAAGAACTTACGTTCTGAAAAAATAGAGTTTCCAGATCGTGAGGAAGATGCAGAAGCATATTGGCAAGGTGTAAAAGATAAATTCTTTATTCCGTCATATATAAAAATGACACCTGAAATTGCTCGATTTAATATTAGAGTTGCAGAAACCTTAGAAAAACAAGAAATAGATCTTGTAAATATTGAAGCTTTTAAAACCGAAATGAGCAAAGCAGGTTCAAAACGCAAAAAAATTGATCCGCAAGCTCAAAAAAATCTTATGGAAGAAATTGATCAAAAGATCATAGCATTACAAGAAGCAAAAGAGTTATTGGAAAAGGTTTCTGGGTAAGTTTGATTACTAGAATTTCATTTTTATTTTAATATTTTTTCATAAAAAATGTAACTAAGTATGTGTAGGTACAACCTATTACTAAACATTAAAATTTTATATTATGAAAAAAAAGAATCTTAAATCATTAAGACTCGCGAAAATGTCTATCTCTAATTTGAGTCATTCAGTTAAAGGAGGAACTGCAACCACAAATTGCTCTATACATGAATGTGGACCAAACGATAATACAAACAATATTGTTTGTCCAGTACCACCTTTTACTACAATTTGCACACTAAATATGTGCACTACAACTACTATTACTGTGATTGAGCCATTAACATTAAGAGAGAAAACTTGTCGTTTTTGTTAATCGTCATGGATTATGACTTATGTTCTTAAACATAAAATATAATCCACAAATAAACCTAGGTTTTATTAAGTTTTTATATAATATATATCATAAAAAAAGCTGCCCTAATTCAACAAAAAGCAGCTTTTAACTAAGTTACACTAAACTAACTTAAAATAAACACTTATTTTTATATTTTACAGACACGCATTGCAATCTGCATCTAATGTGTATAACGTAGAAACATCATTAGGCGTCAACGCAATGTTGTACATGCGGATATCATCTAAATGACCTTCAAAACCACTTCCTAGCATATAATTCATTAATGGTGTACTTCCTATATCTATTGTAGAATTTACATCTTCATTTCGTTGTTGTCCATCTCTGTATAATCGTACTGTATTGTTTCCATCAACCGTTAGTACTAAATGATGCCAATTGGTAGTATCTGATGGTAAATTGGCATCCATATTCCAAGGATCATCCCATAAACCATATCCTGAATCTGCATCACTAAAAACAGGTGTATTTAAGTCGAATACACTTATTTGGAAACCTTCACTGATGGCACTTCCTTTTTGAAGTAAAATTTCATAATTAGAGGCATTAGTGTTTTGCATTTTAAACCAAAGACTTACAGAAAATGCATCTCCTTGCACTATTTGATTTGTTGTTGTTATAGGAACTTCTAAAGTTTCACTTCCATTAAAACCTAAAGCACAGCTAGTATTTCCATCTCTATCTGAAACATATGTATAGTTTCCTGTTGTTTCCCAATTGCTTACCAAGTCTTTTACTTCGTTAGCAAATGGCATGTATAGTATTAAATTGTCTATTAATGGTGTTGTCATTGCACTTGTACAGCATTCTTCTACTGCAATTGTAATTGTATATACTTCATAAACTCCTGTATTATCTTGAATACGTAAGTATAAAGTTTCTACGGCACTTGTATTTGTGTATGAGTTTGGAGTTAGTGCATTTACACTAGCATCTGCATCCACTTGTGTTATATGGAATGAAAAATCATACGGTTGTGTACATGTGATGGTTTCAATAAACAATTCCTCTAAATTCATTTCTACAAATCCATCAAACGGATTATCTTCATCACAAATAGTCCTTTGAATGTTTTCAAAACATTCAAAAGGCGTATTGTTTTCACAGCTTTTTTGAAGCGTTAGTTGTTGGTTTCCGTTATGCAATTGCAATTCATCTGTAGTACATTCGTCAATAATCCATGAACCATTAACTGATGTTATATTTGAAGTAACATTGCTAATGTTTAAAACTAAACTTCCGTTTGAAGTTGTTACTTCCCAATTCCCTTCATATACCGTACTACTTGTCGGTTCTGTTGAAAAGGTGAACGAACCATCTTGATTGAAATAGAATTCGTAGATCAATTGTGTGTTTCCATCTAAATTGGTAATTCGCCAAAAACAATCGATTAAGTTCTCGGTTACGAATGCTTGTGTACAATTTGCGTCATTGTAATTGTTATCATCATCTTCATCACAGGTGTTTTCTGCGGCAGCTATAGCCGTTTCCAATTCTTGATTACTATTAACAGAAATTACTGTTCCTGCTGCATTTACTAAACTTATTGGATAATTAATACTTGCCACTATACCATTTGAAAGGCTTTCCAAGAAATAGAATAATGTTTCGTCATCTGTAATGCTTTGTGTTTCGATTACTTCAAAGTTTGTATCAAAAATGGCAATACTAAACGGATATTGAAAATCAATACATTCAATGTCAATATCTGGTTGGTTTGGTCCTGTACAGTTATTGATTTGAGTTTGTAACTGTTCTTGATTTTCAATCACAATTTCTGAATAGTCACTTAAAACTATAGTGATTGGATATGTAATTGTTACATCATTATTGTCTGATTGATTCAATGTGGCAATAATTTCACTGTAATCATTTACACTATTGACAACAATTGTTATTCCATTGATAGAAACCGTTACTGGTAAATCAACTAAGAAACAATTTGCACTGTCTATAAAGTTATCGGCAGATCCATCAAGTAATGAAATGCGTTCCATTAATTGTGGTAACATCGTATTTGCAACTAAGGTTTCTTCTGCATTGGGTGTTATGGTTTCTAGTCTTTCTTCTTGGCAAGAAGTTATACAGAGACATATCGCGAAAAGCGAAAACAACCATCGTAAATACGTTATTTTAGAGATTTTGCTCATATAGTTTTATGGTATTCGGGAAATATTGAACCTGACAATCTTCAAGTATATTACTTCTTTAACAACTGAAACGACAAAATTCCCACCTTACAAGTTAAAAAATTTATGTTTACTTTTAGCCTCAAATTATCTACTATTTATGCCAAAATCTATACACGAAAATATATGCAATGAAGGTTTGTTTTCTAAAATTTTTCAGAAACATTATCAAAGCTTGTACGCGTATTTGTATTATAAGTTTGGTGATTATTTGAATCCTGAAGATAAAACACAAGAAGCATTTACTAAGTTATGGCAAAATTGTGGAAAAGTGAAACCCGAAAAAGCGAAGAGTTATGTTTTTACCATTGGTAATAACTTAATGCTAAATGAGGTAAAACATCATAAAGTAGTATTGCAACACAGACAAGTAAAACCCAAAGCGCATACCAATGAAAGTCCTGAGTTTTTAATGCAGGAACAAGAGTATTTACAAAAGTTACAACGTGCTATTGGAAATTTGACAGAATCGGAACGTACTGCTTTTTTAATGAACAGAATTGAAGGGAAAAAGCATAAAGAAATTGCAGCTATTTTAGATATTTCGTCAAAAGCAGTAGAAAAACGTATTTATAGAGCATTGGCAAAATTACGGGAAGAAATTAAAGAGTTGTAAATATTTAGATGAAAATTAAAAAAACAAAAATGTCACTTCGTATGAAATTTTAGAGGAATTTAGTAGTAAGAAGTTCTCGAAATGACAATTTTATTGCTCGTAAAAAATAGAAGATAACGTAAAAAAGTGAAGAAAAGTATATTTCCATTATTAAAAGAGGGGAATTTTAAACAGTTGGTTGTTATATAGATAAGAAACGATTATGACACGAGAAGAATTAATAGAGAAATGGCTAGATCATTCGTTGACACCGGAAGAATTTGAAGCTTTTAAACAGCTTGAAGATTATGAGGAATTAACAAAAATGAACGCTGCCTTACAGTATTTTAAAGCGCCAACTGTAGATGTTGAAGCTGCGTATGATGCTGTACAAAAACCGATACAAAAAGACACATCAAAACCTACTTCATGGTTCAAACCATTGCTACGCATTGCTGCGATTTTAGTAATTGGGTTTGGCGCATACTTATATTCAACAATACCAAATGTAACGCTTGTAGAAACACAAGTTGCCGACAAAACAGCTATTGAATTACCCGATACTTCAGCTGTTACGCTAAATGCTGTATCAAGTTTATCATATGATGAAGATTCATGGAATGAAAACCGAAAAGTAAATTTAGAAGGTGAAGCATATTTTAAAGTAGCCAAAGGAGCTACATTTAGTGTAGTTACTAACGATGGAGTTGTAACCGTACTCGGAACACAATTCAATGTAAAACAACGTGATAATTTATTTGAAGTCTTTTGTTATGAAGGTTCTGTAAAAGTAAATTACAATGACAATCCTGTTGTTTTAAAACCAGGACAACGCTTTTTGATATTAAATGGGAAACAAATTCGCAATGAAAAAGAAATGCTAAAAGAACCTTCATGGATTCGCAATGAAAGTTCTTTTAAAAGTTTACCTTTACAGGAAGTTATTCAAGAATTTGAACGACAGTACAATGTAACTATTGATGCTAGTAATGTAGATACTTCAGAAGTGTTTACTTGTAGTTTTACACATACCGATATGGAGATGGCATTGCAATCAATTACGTTACCGTTACAGCTTAAATATCAAAAGAAACAAAATTCGATTATTCTAAAACGTGATTAAAAAACGCGTACAAACCTTATTCACTTTTCTTTTCTTCTTTCTTAGTTTTCAATGCATTATTGCACAAGAAAATCAAGAGAATAAAATATTACTGTCTAAATTATTACCTAGTATTGAAAAACAATACGACGTCGTTTTTTCATATGCTGATAAGTTTATTGAAAATGTATTTGTAACACCTCAACAGAAAACAATTGCTCTTGAAGATTTATTGAAAGGTTATGAGACAGAAACCAATTTACGATTTACATTAATTAACGGACGCTATATTGCAATTACTGTTTTTGTAGATCAGATTCAAGAGTTGGATGAAATTTACTTAACCGAATATATTGCTTCTGGAATTTCCACAAATAGAACTGGGCAAGTCACCGTAAAACCAAAAAACTTTGGTATTCTTCCCGGCGTTACCGAACCCGATGTTTTATTAACAATTCAAGCTTTACCTGGAATTTCTAGTATTAACGAAACCGTTTCCAATATTAATATTCGTGGCGGAACTAATGATCAGAATATTTTGTTGTGGGACGATATAAAAATGTATCAATCTGGACACTTTTTCGGATTGATTTCTGCGTTTAACCCTTACTTTTTAGATAAAGTTACTGTAACTAAAAACGGAACAAGTTCTAAATATGGTGATGGTGTTTCTGGTATGATTCAAATGCAATTAGATGAACATCCAAACGATTCTTTAAAAGCAGGCGCAGGATTAAATTTGATTCATGCAGATGGTTTTGCCAAAATTCAATTGAATAAAAAAATGGAAGTGCAAGTTTCAGCGCGTCGCTCTATTACAGATTTAATTGAAACACCAACATATACGGTGTATTTTGATCGTATTTTTCAAGATACAGATATCACTAATAACAATCAACAAACCAATAGTACAACAACAACAAATAGAGATTTTCATTTCTATGACATGAGTACAAAATTGATTTATGATATTTCTAAAAAAGACAATTTACAGTTTAGCTTTCTAAATATTTTCAATGATTTAAGTTATACCGAAGAAGGAACTTTCAATAATCGTTTACAAACCGTTAATAGTGGGATTACGCAACGAAACTTAGCCACTGGATTAACCTATAATCGTGAATGGTCTCCTTCGTTTTCTACGCAAGTACAACTCTACACTTCTAATTATAATTTAGAAGCTACTAATTTTGACATTACGAATAATCAACGTTTGTTTCAAGAAAATGATTTAGCTGATAGCGCTTTTAAATTTCACACAAAATATCGCATCAATGAAAACTTTACGATTCAAAATGGGTATCAATTTTCAGAAATTGGCATTACTAATATTCAAGATGTAAGCAATCCGCGATTTCGAAGTGATCGTAAAGATGTCATGCGAAATCATGCCATATATTCTGAGCTAAATTATGTTTCCGATAGTTATCGAACTATGATTAATGTTGGAATTCGTGGAAATCGTTACGGTAAAATTGATGAATTTCGTTTTGAACCACGTTTGAATTTTAGACAACAATTCTCCAATCACTTTAGTGTATTAGTATTAGGAGAATATAAAAGTCAGGCAATTTCACAAATAATTGATTTACAGAATGATTTCTTAGGGATTGAAAAACGTCGTTGGACCTTGGCAAATGGAACTTCTGTTCCACTTATTAAAAGTAAACAAGCTTCTGTTGGTGTACAATACAGCAAGAATAATTTATTGATAAGCGCAGAAGTGTATATTAAAGAAGTTGACGGAATTACAACGAGAAGTCAAGGTTTTCAAAACCAGTTTCAGTTTGTAAATGCGATTGGAAGTTATACAGCCAAAGGAGTTGATGTATTGTTTAATAAAAAATGGCATGATTTTAATGTATGGATGAGTTATTCGGTGAGTAAAAATGACTATGGATTTACATCGCTCAACAACGGTAATCCATTTCCAAATAATATTGATATTACGCATAATGTTACGCTTGGTGGAACGTATACATATAAAGACTTTGAATTTTCTTTAGGAAGTTATTACCGCACAGGAAGACCAACAACTTCAATTGGTGTGCCTGAAGTTATAAATGGTGATATTAATTATAATTCGCCAAATGCTTCAACTTTAGAAGATTATTTTAGAACCGACTTTTCTGCAACCTATCGTTTGACACTTTCTAAAAAGGACAAGATTAATTCTAAAATTGGATTATCTATTTGGAATGTATTCGATCAGCAAAACATCTTAAATGAGTATTATAATTTAGATAACCAAGTTGTTTCTCAAGTTCAAAATCAGGCATTGGGTATTACTCCTAATTTAAGTTTTCGAGTAGATTTTTAGTATTTGAATTCTTAACAATATAAATACATTTTTGATGCTGTCTCTTACTTTTTCAATTCTTTAAGTATTACTTCAATTGCTTTATCTAATTGCGGTGTTTCATTCTCCAAGCGCTGTTTAAAGTTTTTCCCAACATATATGTCTGGTGCAACTCCATGCGTTTCTAAATCTTTTCCGTCTAAGGTATAACATCCCCAAGTTGGCAATCGATATGAAGAACCATCTACTAACGATTTACTTGATGTAAAAATAATCCAACGATAGGTTTCTGTTCCTACAATTGTTCCCATTTTTAATTCTTTAAAACCCGCAGCAGTCATTTCTGCATCAGATAAAGATCGTTCATTTACCAGTAAAACAATAGGTTTATTACCATAACTAAAATTAGATTGACTTGTTAATTTCCCTTCTCTATATTTCCAATTTAGGTATTGTTTTTGGCGCAAGAAATTTAATACTGCATCATGTACATTTCCGCCAGTATTATAACGTAAATCTAAGATTAAACCGTCTTTATACGCTTCTTCACTTACCAAGTCATGATAAAATTTAGTCAACTCCGTACCAGTCATATTTTTCATGTGTACATACGCAACCTTGTTCTTCGTTTTTTCATCTACATATGCTTGATTTTGATCTTGCCATTCATCATAAAGTAAACTTTTTATATTCCAATATGATGTTGAGTGCACATTTACATCAAATTCTTTTCCGTTTCTATTAAATGTTAAGTTAATTTCAGAGTTAAATTTTGGATTGGTAAAATAGTGTTCTCTATTCGATTTTTCATCTACTCTTTTACCATTTACAGCAACCAATTTATCTCCTTTTTTAAGATTTTTACTTTTGATATCTGTTGGTCCTTCTGAAACAATTCTTTCTATTTCAAACGGGTTATTTGTATTAAAAATAATTCCTGTTGCCGACGTCCATGTTCCATAATAAGTATTCTCTTCTTTTCCAAATGATCTAAACCCAAAGTGAGACGTATTTAATTCACCAAGCATATCATTAAAGATTAATCTTAAATTTGCTCTACTTGAAACATATGGTAGATATGCAGCATATTCATCTCTTAACTTTTGCCAGTTTTCTCCATGAAAATTTTCATCATAAAAATTCTCTTCCATTCCTGCCCAAGCTTCATAATACATTTGATCAAATTCATTGAACAATGATTTATTGAAACGATGATTTATTGTAATTGCCTTTAATTTGTTAGCATCTAAATTTACCGTGTTTATATTTCCTCCATATAAAATATAGTGCTTTTTACCTACAGTAATGAACTCATAACCATTTATAGTTTCATCACTTAATTTTACTGTTTTGTTTTTCTCAAAAGGTTCCAAAGTAGTTTTCCATAACTTCCGTTTTCCTTCGTCATGATTTGATATGTATAAGACATGTGTTTTGCTTCCTTCGCTTATAACCGTAATATTACTTTGATTTCCAAATCTTGGACTTATCCTTGTAAGTCTGTCCATCAATCCTTTTTCATTAATGGACACCGTAACTTTTTCCTTTTTCTTTGCGTCTTTTGTATCTTTCTTATCATCTTCTTTAAAAAGCTCGTTTACTTTATCAATTTTAAACGGTTTTTCATATACATCTAAAGCCATTTGATATACTTTAGAACTTCCATTTCCGCCACTTGGAAAATTCGGAGCCGTTCTTTGCGAAGAAAAGTAAATATATTTCCCATCAGATGACCATGTTGGCTGACGTTCTGAAACTTTGGTTTTTGTAAGATTGATTGTCTTTTTAGAAGTTATATTATAGATAAAAATATCTCTTTCAAAATCTCTATACGCGTTGTATGCGACGTAATTTCCATCAGGAGAGAAACATGGATTTGAATTGTAAAAACCCCACAATTCATCTTTCACGATCAATTCACTTTTAAATGTTTTTAGATCCATTAGATAGATTTCATTTCTACCTCTTAAATATACACCTTTGGTTTTGTCTGCATTAAAAGTGATTTGCCTGTTATTATGAATACTTTTTGTGAGTTGCTTTGTTTTAATTTTATCATTTGCGCTTGTCACAAACCAATTATAATATCCTTTATCAGACCTTGAGAATAACAAAGAGTTGTTATCTTTTAACCATTTCACTTCCTTGACAGCTTCTAATGAATTGCTTTTTATTTCTTTTACAAATTTTCCTTTTATGTCAGAAACAAATAATTTTCCTCTAGAAACAAACGCCATCTTTTTTCCGTCTGGAGAAACATCAAAATATGTAATCGTTCCTTTTACATCATATGATTGATCTTTTTTTATGGTAGAATTGTTATTGATATCAACATTCAGCTTATTAGTAATTTTTTTAGCAACATCATATACAAACAATTGATAGTCTTTTCTAAACACTATTTTTTCACCATTTGCACTTACTTTAGGCCACATAATAGACGTAGAAAAGTCTGTTAGTCGTCTTGGAGTTCCATTTTCTAATGTATATAAATTGTATTCACCATTATACCTATCCGATTGAAAATATAGGCTTCCAGTTTTATCAATGGTAGTACCAAAATCTTTTCCTCGATATGTTGTATGTTGTGTATATTTTTTAGTTTTTTTATTATATGATTTTATATCAGGATTGTAATCTCCTTTGTATCTTTTTCTGTGCGCAAAGTATTCTCCTTCATCTGATTCATTAAAATAAATATCTTTTGTTTTTGGATGTTCCATTACACTGTGAACAGTATTAAAGTAATGTTCAAAAGTTCTCTTTGGAGTTCCTCCATCAATAGATATCGTGTAATTAGTTA
Organism: uncultured Kordia sp.; assembly: GCF_947496985.1. Lineage (GTDB taxonomy): Bacteria > Bacteroidota > Bacteroidia > Flavobacteriales > Flavobacteriaceae > Kordia. The sequence continues at coordinate 191,107 of NZ_CANMEZ010000005.1, read as the reverse complement.
TTGAGTTAGATCTGCTTGAAGTAAAATTGATTGTTTTGCTATCCCAATTCCAAGAAGATACTTTATCACTACTTTGATGAAAAGTTAACTGTGTAATTTTCCCACCTTTTAATGGCATAATATATACATCATTATTTCCGTATTGATTGCTTGTAAATGCCAACCATTTTCCATCTGGAGAAACACTAGGATTCGTTTCTACTCCTTCCATTGCAGTTAGTCGGTTAGCTTCTCCTCCATCAGAAGAAACTTTCCATAAATCGCCTTCATAACTAAATATTACATGCTTTGCATTTGGAGTTAATGTAGGTTTTAGCGTAAAGTAAGCTGTATTGTTCTTTTTTTGTTGTCCATAAGCAATAGACACAATTACAAAGAGGAAAAGGAAAAATATTTTTTTATACATGTTCAAATAGTATATTTTTTTTTCAAAATTGAGTGTTCATAGTAAAACTACAAATCAATCACGAAAATATAAACTTAAATACTATTTTTAACTTCGAACGCCTTCGGCTTTGACAGCTTATGGCAGTTTTTTAATAAAAAATCGTTTAAACAGACATTTAAACTCTGCTCAATGCGTTTTGAGATTACGAACATTGAGCGGAATCGAAATGTGAACTTAAACGAATTTAGTAGTATTCTCTAGGTGAGACCCTAAAACAAGTTCAGAATAATTTTCTGCAAAAACTACATTCTATCAGGAACTTGAATTCCTAATAATGCAAATGCATGCTTTATTGTATCTCCTACTTTTTTAGACAATTGTACTCTGAATATTTTTTTAGCTTCGTCTTCTTCTCCTAAAATATAGATGTTTTGGAAGAATGAATTGTACAATTTCACCAAATCATAAGTATAGTTTGCTATAACTGCCGGACTTTGATTGTTTGCCGCTAATTGAACAGCCGCAGGATATCCTTGTAATTGTTTTACAATTTCTTTTTCACGAATATCAATCTCAATAGCTGTTATTTCTGCTGAATAATCAAACGTTGCTTTACGTAAAATTGATTGAATACGCGCGTATGTATATTGAATAAAAGGTCCTGTATTTCCTGCAAAGTCAATAGATTCTTTCGGATCAAATAAGATTCGTTTTTTAGGATCTACTTTTAAGATAAAATACTTCAATGCACCCATTCCGATGATTTTGTATAGTTCTTCTTTTTCTTCGTCTGTATAGCCTTCTAACTTTCCTAATTCTTGTGAAATTTCTTTGGCGGTTGTTGCCATTTCTACCATTAAATCATCTGCATCAACTACTGTTCCTTCACGGCTTTTCATTTTCCCGCTAGGCAAATCTACCATTCCGTACGATAAGTGATGTAAGTTTTTAGACCAATCAAAACCGAGCTTTTTCAAGATTAAGAATAATACTTTAAAGTGATAATCTTGTTCGTTTCCAACTGTATAAATCATTCCACCAATATCTGGATAGTCTTTTACACGTTGAATAGCTGTTCCGATATCTTGCGTCATGTATACAGCAGTTCCGTCTGCACGTAATACAATTTTTTCATCCAAGCCTTCATCTGTTAAATCGCACCAAACAGAACCATCTCCTTTTTTGTAAAATACACCGCTTTCCAATCCTTCTTTTACAAAGTCTTTTCCTAAAAGGTAGGTATCACTTTCATAATATAAGGCGTCAAAATCAACTCCTAAGTTTGTGTATGTAGTTGCAAAACCGTCATACACCCACTGATTCATCTGTTTCCAAAGGGCAACAACTTTTTCATCACCAGCTTCCCATTGACGTAACATTTCCTGTGCTTCCAATAAAATTGGTGCTTGTTTTTTTGCTTCTTCTTCTGATGCTCCGTTTGCAACTAATGTTGCTATTTCTGTTTTATAGGCTTTATCAAAGGCAACATAATAGTTCCCTACTAATTTATCTCCTTTCAATCCTGTTGAAGCTGGCGTTTCTCCGTTTCCGAAACGTTGCCAAGCCAACATTGATTTACAGATATGTATTCCACGATCGTTGATAATCTGTGTTTTGTATACCTTTTTTCCAGATGCTTTTATAATTTCTGCAACACTATATCCTAATAAGTTGTTACGGATATGTCCTAAATGCAAGGGCTTATTTGTGTTTGGTGAAGAATATTCAACCATTACAGCACTATCACCTTTTGTTGGTGCTTCGTGTCCGAATGTTTCATTTTTTGTAATGTTCGCGAAGAAGTTTAGATAAAAAGCATCATCAATCACAAGATTTAAAAACCCTTTTACCACATTGAAACGGCTTACTTCAGCTACATGCTCTTGTAAATACTGCCCCAATTCTTCTCCAAGTTGTGCAGGATTCATCTTTTTAACGCGTAGCATTGGAAAAGTCACAATTGTGATATCTCCTTCAAAATCTTTCCTTGTTGCTTGAAACTCTACATTTTCTAATGTAGCTTCATATAAGGTTTGAAATGCTTCTTTGACTTTTACCGCTATTACTTCTTGAATATTCATTACTCCTAAAAATTAAGGTGCAAAGATATTAATTATTGATTAGGTATAACGAAAGTTAAAAAGATAATTAAGATTTACGAACTGGTAAGATTTTCTAGGGTTTTGTTTTCTAAAACGGCTAGCATGTTATCACGAACTTCTAGCATGAGAAGATGCAATCCACATTTGGTTTCATCAATACAATCATCACACTTTTCATAAAAGTTTAGACTTACACACGGTAACATGGCAATAGGACCTTCTAAGATTCGAATGAGTGATGCGACTTTGATGTCGCTTGGTGACTTTATTAAGTAGTAACCTCCGCCTTTTCCTTTTTTAGAACCTAGAAAACCATTATTCTTTAATTGCAACAGAATTGCTTCCAAGAATTTTTTAGAGATATTTTCCTCTGTAGCGATTTCTGATATTAACACAGGTGCTTCGTCTCCTTTTCGAGCTATGTACGTTAATGCTTTTAATCCGTATTTTGTTTTTTTAGAAAGCATGTTTATAAATTTCAGATAATGGTAACGTTTCGAGGCATTCCAATCTAGCGCATAAAAATAAATGGTTGTTTGTTAAAAACAAAAGTATTCTTTAATTATCTACAATAATGATGGTTTTATTACATAAATGACAAGGTTTCACCATTTTTTTAACGATTTTTCATTGTTTTCTGCAAAATTATGATTTTAAGTTGGTCAAACTATATGTTTCGTACGTAACATTCTCATACTGTGTAGTTTTATTTTAGTATTTTAGCCGCCGATTATAGTTATAAACCAATTATTACATTACATGAAAAAATCACTTTTTATTTTACTACTGTTACCAATTTTGGCTTTTGGTCAAAAGATTAAAATCAAAAAAAATAAAATCCTTTTTGATAAAAAAGAAGTTGCCATTTTTGAAGATGGAGATTCAAGGAATAAATACACGTTTAAGTATTTATCTGGTGAAAAAGCATTTGATGCACATTACAAAGCCATTTCAGTTTCTTCTATTCAAGATCATCAATATGTAGAAATGACTTCTGCTGATGGAAAGAAAACAGAGATTCCTTATGAAATTTTAAAAGCTTCTTTTAGTTCTAAGAAAATCATCATTCGTTTGTTGAGTGAAAAATATAACTTGATTGATGCCAACGGAATTAACAAAGAAAATGTTGCTGCCTTTTTTGCAGAAGATCGCGAGATAATCAGTGAAAAATTTGCGAAAGCTGCTGCCTCCGCAAAACTTGAAGAAGATAAACGTCAACAAACCGTTGGTCGTTATAAACCTTATGTAAAGCCTAATGGAACTATTACGTTTGGAGGATCGAACGGAACTAAGATTGTTGGAAAAGTGTTTTATTCTGCTTCTGACAAGTCTTATGGAATTACAGATTTAGATGGGATTAGAGTTGCTACCGCAAAAGAATCTCGTAAAACAGGTTCTACAGCAGCAGTTGTAACAACGTATACCGACGAAACTTTTGAGTATGACAAAGGTTCACGTACCATGTTTACAAATCGTTTTTCAAGAACTTTTGGACAGTTATTTGTAGAAGAAATGGTTGGTAGAGGGTATGTATTTGGTCGTCAAGCGAAAAGGTATCAAAGTGAATTACGCAAAGAAAAAGTGAAAATTGCCAAAGAAAACAGCGTTAATTTATATGGAGTTCCGGGAAGTGTTACAGACAAAAAAGGAAAAAAGTATACAGGAACCGTATATGTTATTTTTGAGAAATTAGAAATTGAACCTGGACAACAAGTTGCTGGTTTGCATGATATGAACTCTATTGATAATTATGGAAAATCTATCAGTATTAAATATAAGAACGATAAAGGAAGAACACGTATTAAGAAGTTTTCTGCAAAAGATGGAATTTCATTTACAGCTACTGATGAAGGTGTTGAGAAGTCTTTTTATGGTATGAAAACCAAAGGAAATGCCATGAAAAAATTATCTAATGCGGCAAGTTTTGGATTCAACAATTCATACTTTTATGAGAAAATTTATGAAGAAAATGGAAATATGGTTTTAGTAAAACCAGGTGAAGAAGGAACATATGTCATCAAAGTAAAAGATCAAAAAGGAGGTTTTATGATTGATGATCGTAAGAGTGAAAAAGTTGCTAATGCATTGGCAAAATATTTAAAGAAGTGCAAACAAGTTGCTAATGATTTAAAAGAAGGAGAATTTGATGTTAAGAATGAAGAAAACTTAAAGCAAATTGTTCAAGAATATAATGATTGCGGAAAGTGATATTTCAATTGAAAAGTTAAAGAATTGAAAGCTTCAAAATTATAATTTACAAAGCCTGAGAAAATAATTTCTTAGGCTTTTTTTATGCTGTATTTTTATAATACAAAATAATATCTTGATGATTCCTATATTTTACCTTGATAAAATATTTTTTTGTCTTGATAAAATGCTCAACTTATCAAGATAAAATTATTTTTTATCTTGACATTTTTCAAACACTGTCTTTACTGGGCTTAACAACTACTTTTAAAGATGCTTTTTAATAGGAAGTAATTTTTTATACGTTAAGCAACGCCAAACCCATTCTAGTGGACCAAATTGATAATGTGTCAACCAAACTTTACTCAAAAATACTTGCGCTATGAAAACGAGGATTGCTGTAAATAATGTTTCGGAAGGACTTAATGTTTCATACAATCTAAACCCTATAGAAGAAAATAAAATTAAGCCAACTACACTTTGTAATATATAGTTTGTCAACGCCATTCTTCCTGCGTATTGTAAAGGTTTTAAAATTGCTTTCCATTTCGTATTGTACCACAACCAACCAATAAGCCAAAGATAGAATAAACCCATTGCGGTATCTGAAAGCACCATAAGTTTTATAAGTACTTCTCTGTATTCGGCAATTCTGAATATTTCCAATTTCACCAATACAAATAAGAATACAACTCTATAGATATTTGTAGTGATTGCAACAACTAACATTGGCTTTTTGATTCGATCAATGAACGTATCTAACGATGTGTAAATTTTATTTTTCCCTAAGTACAATCCTATTAAAAACATAGCAATGGCAACTGGTGCTAAAAAGTCTAATAACATAGGAATGTTCGTCATGTATTCTAATATTCGTAATTGCACGCCTTCTAAATAGCTTCCGTTTTTAATGATCTGATTCACCGTTTCTCCTGTGTGTTCACTTAGATATGTTTCAGGCTGAAAATGAATTAGTTCAAATATGTATCCGAATACTTGATTGTAAAATGGAAAAAGGAGAAAAATGATTGCAAGTACTAGAATGAGCTTGTTTGATCGTTTTATCATCAATGTCGTAAATAATCCGAGTATTGCATAGATATTTAATACATCTCCAGACCATATAAATAGGATGTGACAAACACCGATAAAGAATAGGATGAGCATTCTTCGAGCAAAAAACGAAAATGATAGTTTTCCTTTTTCAAATAGTTTTAAGGCTTGCATTGAGATTCCTAAACCAAAGAGTAATGAGAAAATTGGAAAGAACTTTGTGTAAAAGAATAATTGTAATATTTTCTCTGCGGTTTTGTCAATAGCAGAAGTCCATTGCAATGCGAATTCATCTTGATTTAAAAAGGTTGAATTCATAATTACAATATTGACTACAAAGATCCCTAGAATGGCAAATCCTCGGAAAACATCTAATAGTTCAATTCGCTTTTTCAAGTTTGTTGGATCATTATTCACAAGTAAAATGTTTTAATCTGAGAAATGAAATCATTTTATACAAAAAAAGTACATTTCGCGCTGCTCCATGTACTTTTCTTTATGTATGTGTTTTAGTAGATTTTAATTTTTAGGTAAGAAAACCTCAGCCATCATACAACGAGCACTTCCGCCTCCGCAAGCTTCGATAGTATCTAACGAACTTGATACTATTTTGCAATACTTTTCAATTGCTTTTATCTGACTTTCCGTTAATGATTTGTGCGCAGCGTTACTCATAATTAAGAATCGCTCATCATTTGCACCTTTTACTTGCAACATGTTTCCTGCAAAGTTATTTACTTGTGCTTCCGTAATAGCAACGATTTCTTTTCCATCTTGTTTTAGATGTTTTTTTACATTTTCACGTTCTTTTTTATCATCTATACATTCCAAGCATATTACTGCAAAGTTTTCTGCTAAGCACATCATTACATTTGTATGATAGATAGCTTCACGTTTCCCGTTTACTGTTTGATTTGCTGTAAAAATGACTGGCGAGTATTCAAAATCTTCACAGAATTCTATAAATAATTCTTCATCCGCTCTTGGTGATAAAGCACAGTATGCTTTTCTGTTAACTCTGTCTAACAACAAACTTCCTGTTCCTTCTAAGAAAATTTCTTCTTCTTCCGCAGAAGTGTAATCAACTACATTTTCTATACGATAGCCCGCTTTTTCAAGTTCTATCAATACATCTTCTCTACGTTCGTGACGGCGATTTTCCGCATACATTGGATATAAACCTACGTTTCCATTTTCATGAAAAGAAATCCAGTTGTTTGGAAAGATTGAATCTGGTGTATCTGGTTCTTTAGTATCTTGAATCACTACGACATTGACACCAATAGCTCTTAGCTTTTCAACATACGCATCAAACTCTTGTTGCGCTTTCGCTTGTACTGTTTCTGGCAATAAGCCATCTAATACTTTTTGATAGTAATTGTTTACTGCGGTTTGTTCGTTCATACGAAACGCAACCGGACGTACCATAAGGATTGTGTTGGTAATTTGTTGCATAGTTACCTTACTTTTTATTATTGCTTTTTTGAGGCTCTAAAATTACATAAAAACTAAGATAGTTTCTTCTAATTTTAGCAAAGGATTTTTGTTTTTTTCTCTATTACATTTGATACGTCCAACCTACATGATATGCGAAGCCTTGAAATACATTTCTTCCAGTAATTACATATGAAGGTGCAATGTATATTCCTGATTTTTTTGATATTGGGAAATGATACGTTCCTCCTACTTTGTGGTAGCTTGCACCAAAACGCTTAAAGTTTTGAGGCGCTGGTGTTTCTAAATAGTTGATTCCGCCAAATGCATGTTGAAAATCATACCAAAAATCAAAATAGCTTTTTGCGCTTGCTTTCCCCAATTTGAAGGTTACAGGCAAACTATTGGGAACTTCTTCAAACTTGAATGAGAATCCACTTTGAAGGTTTATAAACCAACCAGATTTTTTTTGATAGTGTACTAATGCGCGTGTTTCTAGTATTTTGGCTTGCTGACCTAAATCGTTTAAGCCTCCCAAATTATAATTGCCCACATTGAAAGAGAAACCTGTAGCAAAGGAAAGTTCAAGTTTGTCTGTTTTCCAAGCTTTTTGGACAGCTTTGTATTTTAATACAAACTGTGCATCTTGTAATCCGTTTTGTTTGTTACTTGATAAGTATGGTAAAGATGCTTGTATGTTAAGTCGTTCATTAATTCCATAGATTCCAAATACAGAAATACTATAGAGGTTGCGACTTAAATCGCTTTTTTCTTTTCCTATAAAATAGCTTTTAGAATCTTCAAATCCAGCGCCCACAACAAGTGTCGTTTCTGCTTTTTTATTGTAAAATCCACTAATAATTCCTTGCGCACTTATAAAGTAGCAATTACTAAAGATAAGAATGAAACAACTGATTTTTATGACTTGTTTCCACATAACTACGGTTTTAGCTTTAGTCTGCGAAAGCATTCAAAACTTACTATCCTCTAATTAATGGCATTGTACTACAACGCAATAAACCTTCTTGTTTGGCAATTTCCGCATACGGAACTTTTTCAACTGTAAACCCTTGTGCTTCTAACCAAGTATTAAGACGCGTAAAGTTTTGTTCCGAAATGATAACTTCTTGTGAGATAGAAAATACATTACTATTCATGTTGTACATTTCATCTTTACTAATTTCGAAGATGTTTTCTTTCCCAAAGAAATCAACCAACCATTGGTATTCTTCTTCTACTAAGAAACCATTTTTATGCAAAATAGCTTTGTCTTTTCCTATAGGTTGAAAGCAACAATCTAAATGCAATGCATTGTCTTTTGGTTCTGTATTTGATTTACGAAGTTCGAATGATTTTACCGTTTTGTTCGGGAATAATTCTTGCAATGCAATGACTGCATCAATATTTGTACGTGCAGTTATATAATCTGGATAATCTTCTCCTGAATAAGTTCCTATAAAAATATAATCGCCCCAAGGCATTACATCTCCACCTTCTACATGCACTTCTTCTGGTAGTGTGATTACATTTTCTGGATTTACTAGATCAATTACATGTTGAATAGCTTCAATTTCACGTTCACGATCAGGCAGTATGTTTGATTTGATGAATTTGTCTTCAATGACAAAAGCGATATCTCTTGAAAATATTTGGTTGTAATCTTGTATGATACTCGGTCTGAATACTTTTACTCCATATTTTTCAAAAACTTTAGCAACGGCTTCCATTTCTGGCACCATATCTTTTTCAAGTGGATAGGTTCCTGCCAATACGTGTTGTTTTGATTTTGGATCATAGCAATCTGCAGCTTTCGGAGTAGGTCCGCAGCTTTCTGCCGTTCCCAACACAACTGCTTTGAGTTGTGAAGTTTCATCATTTACATATAATTCTAACATACTTGGGGTATAATTGAAAAAAGCTTCATAGACATTTTTAATCTATGAAGCTTTGTAATGTGGTTTTGATATTTATCTATCAGAAATCGTTTTGAATTCTCTTAGGTTTTCACCAACGTATACTTGACGTGGACGTCCAATTGGCTCTTTGCGTAAACGCATTTCTCTCCATTGTGCAATCCAACCTGGTAAACGTCCTAATGCGAACATTACAGTAAACATTTCTGTTGGAATTCCCATAGCTCTGTATATAATTCCAGAATAGAAATCTACATTTGGATATAGTTTTCTGTCTACAAAGTATGGATCTTCTAATGCTTCTTTTTCTAATCCTTTTGCGATATCTAAGATTGGATCTTCTACTCCTAAGTCTCCTAATACCTCATCTGCAGCTTTTTTGATAATCGTTGCTCTTGGATCGAAGTTTTTGTATACTCTGTGTCCGAATCCCATTAAACGGAAAGGATCACTTTTATCTTTTGCTTTCGCCATGTATTTTTTAGTGTCTCCACCATCTTGACGAATTCCTTCTAACATTTCTAATACCGCTTGGTTTGCACCTCCGTGTAATGGTCCCCAAAGTGCAGAGATTCCTGCTGCTAATGAAGCAAATAATCCAGCGTGCGATGAACCTACGATACGAACTGTTGATGTAGAACAGTTTTGTTCATGATCTGCATGTAAGATTAATAATTTATCTAATGCATTTACAACTATTGGATTTAAGGTATATTCTTCATTTGGTTGTTTGAACATCATTTTTAATACGTTTTCTACGTATCCTAATGATGAATCTCCATAATCTAATGGCAACCCTTGTTTTTTACGCATTGCCCAAGCTACTAATACAGGGAATTTTCCAAGTATTTTCACTATAGCATGATACATATCTTCTTCTGAATCTACATTTACAGATGAAGGATTGAACGCAGTTAATGCATTCGTTAATGATGCTAACACACCCATTGGATGTGCTGATTTTGGAAATGCATCTATTATTTTTTTGATATCATCATCAACAATAGATTGCGCTTTAATGTCTTTATGAAATTTTGCTAATTGCTCAGTAGTTGGTAATTCTCCAAAAATTAATAAGTAAGCAACTTCTAAAAAGTCTGCTTTTTCAGCTAAGTCTTCAATTGAATAACCTCTATAACGAAGCACTCCTTTTTCTCCATCTAAAAATGTTATTGCACTTTGGCAAGAACCTGTGTTTTTATATCCTGGATCAATTGTAATAACTCCACCAGTGGAGCCTCTTAATTTCTTGATATCAATAGCGATTTCATTTTCCGTCCCTTTAATTACAGGGAACTCATGTTTCTCACCATTGACTTCTAACGTAGCTATATTATCTGACATATTTTTGTAGAATTTTTATTTTTTTATCTGGATTGCTAAATTACGAAATATGTCGCGATTTATGAAAAGACTTTACAAAGGATTTAACAATTAAGATATCATCAAAATTTATATTAAAAAAAAGCGATTATTTATGAATTAAATAATCGCTTTTGAATCTTGAATTTATGTTATTTTTTTCTATTCATTTTCAGGTAATTTTTCTGTGATTTGATAGGTGCTAAAGTTTAAAAAGTTCCCTGGATGTGTTAATATATTTTGTAATATAAATGGTGTGTCCGGATTTGTACCCGTATATTGAGTGGTACCATCCATATTAATATCATTACTATCATACTCAATTACAACATAAGTTGGGAAGTTTAGAAAGTTTCCAGGATCGTTTAATACTTTTGAGAGAATAGCTGGTGCATCTGGCGTCGTTCCAGAGTATTGAATAACCGTATCTCCATTTACATTTCCTGTCCACATTCCTACTACATCAGCTGGCATACCAAAGTTCGTTTGTGCATTTGCGCCATAAGTTATTTGATTGTTACGATCAGTGAAATCGACAATAGTAGCAGAACTTGATAACGAAATTGCAGTATTTGACATAATTCCTAAGTGGTTTCTGTGTTTTATGACTACATAATAATTTCCTGATGCTTGATTGAAGCTTACAGGAGTTGTAGCATCACCTTCAGCAGCTACAATATCGCCATCTCGTTGTAACATAGCTGATTTTCCATCAATGATGATTGTAGCGTCGTTAGCATCTCTGAGCTCTACCCAAACCCAATCCACTATTTTATCTTGTTCTAAAGCAAAAAACACATTATCACTTGCTGCAATTCCGTCTGCATATGGACTACTTGCATCGGAAACAAGATTGTTATCTTTTAAATCTGTACGCATAAAACCGTCTGTATTGTTGAGCATAGCTCCTTGTAAATATACTTTTGCAGCCACTTGAATTGCAGCTCCACAGAATTCGCTGAAACTTGTTGTTGATTCTATAATTGTCCAATTCTCTGTACTGTACGTAGCATCATCTACCTGAATACAGAATAAGTCGACGTTACCAAGTGTTATAAACGTTGTAACATTTGCATTGTTTCCGTTTTGCACATTTAGTGCTACTAACCCAGCATTATCCGCAATTAGATAGTTTAGATTGGTGTTATTGCTTAAGTCTAACTCACCCAAAGAGTTTAATCCGCAGTTTAAGATTTCTAATCCTGCAAAGTCTTCTATTCCAGTAAGGTCAAAAATACTAAGGTTACGAATGTTTAAATCATTTACCGTATTGATGTTTGCCGTTGTTACGTAATCGTCTAATACATCATCTAAACCTAAATCAATTAGGGCTTGCTCAAAGTTATTATCTGGCACGAAAGTTCGTCCTGGAATTGAGTTTGTAGATATACAAATATCAAAGGTTTCTGTTGAATTTACTACATCTGTATATACTTGTACAAAGTACGTATTCCCAATTGTTAAATTAGTTGCCTGACCTTCATCAGCATCTGTACAATAGATTGCATCTGTGATGTTCCCGCAAGTATAGGTTTGTGCATCAATGACTGCATGAAATACTCTTGCATTAGCTCCTGAAGTGTTTAATATTTTGATATTATGCATCGTTTCTGTGGCAATAAAACTAAACCACACATCCGAAAACTCAGTACTTCCAAAACAATTAAATCCATTAGAGTTTGTTGCTTCCACTAATGTTCCTGTAACTGTCATATTGCATGTAGCATTGCTGATTGGTACCGCAACAGCATTTACACAAGTATTGTTTACTGGAAAGCCACAAGTTGTACTGAAGTTTATTCCAACATCTACATTAGTCCAATTGGTAGTACTGTACGCAACATTATCTACTTGAACACAGGTTAGATTTGGTGTATTATTTGCAATAAAGGTGGTAACATTGGTATTGTTCCCGTTTTGAATATTTATAGTATTAAGCGTACTCGTATTACTACAGAACAAGCTTACAAATGCTGGGTTTTGAGACACATCGATGTTTGATATTTGGCTTCCTATTACACCTAATGATCTTAATGCCACATTTGCAGTAACATCAATTACTGTTATAGGGCAACTTAATATGGAGAGATTTTCCAAGTTCAAATTATTTGAAACATTCACTCCTGAGATTTGCGTAAAACCAATTCTTAGAGTTTTTAACTCTGCATTTACAGCTACATCTACACTTGAAATTTGAGTATTTCCTTCAATATTTAATACTTCTAGTATTGGATTTTGAGATACATCAATACTAGGTAATTGATTGTATCCAAAATATGCAAATACCAATGCTGGATTTTGACTTAAATCAATTTCGCTTAATGAGTTGTTTGTAGTAGATAGAGATCTTAGTATTGGGTTATTGGTAACATCTAGTGACGAAATGCTGTTATCATCTATTGTCAAAAATGCTAATGCTGGATTTTGAGAAACATCAATATTGTTAAGCATATTGTTTTTTGCATCTAAACTTATCAGTGCTGAATTTTGAGTCACATTTACCGACGAAATTGCATTGTCTGTAATGTTTAAATATTCTAAAAGCAGATTTTGCGTAACATCTATTGTTGTAAGTGAGTTTTCTTCTAAAGTTATATTTTCAAGAAGCGAATTTTGTGTAATGTCTAACTCGGTTAGATTGTTGTCTTGCAGGAGTACTAATTGTAATTGAGAATTCTGACCAAGGTTAGCTGTTGAAATAGTATTACTAGTAGCATTCAATATTTCTAATACCGCAAATCCCTCAATACCTGTTAAGTCGGAGATGTTTTTATTAGAGATATCTAAAGATGTAACCATATTGATATTTGTTGTAGTTACATAATCGTCTAATACGATGTCATATCCAAAATCAATTAGTGCTTGTTCAAAATTATCATCTGGCACATAGGTTTGTCCTGGAATTGTATTTGTAGAAACACAGATGTCAAATGTAGTATTTGCATTTGCTACATGCGAGTATACCTGTATGTAATATGTATCTCCTACTGTTAATCCGGTCGCAGTATTTTCTAATCCATCTGTACAATAAATAGCGTCTGTAATATTTCCGCAGGTATATGTTTGTGCATCAATTAAGGCATGCCAAAGAAAGTTTGGCGAACCAGTTAGATTTTGTAATGTAATTTCATGTGTTGTTTCGGTGGCTACAAAGCTAAACCACACATCAGCAAAGTTTGCATTATTTCCAAAACACTGTAGCGAATTAGAATTAGTTGCACCAACCATTGTCGCTGATATTACACTGTTACATGTAGCATCACTTATTGGAATAGCAATAGCTTCTACACATTCATCATTTTCAGAATAACCACAATCCGTACTAAAACTTGTACCTGTAGTAATATTAGTCCAATTGGCAGTACTGTATGCTGCATCATCTACTTGTATACATGTTAGGTTTGGTGTATCTGTAGCTAGAAAGAAAACAACATTCATATTGTTTCCATTTTGCATGTTTAGTTTTGTAAGCAATGGACTATTTCTGCAAGATATCCATTCAAAAAATGGATTTCCTGATACATCAACGCTTGTAACCAAACTCTGTGAAGTACTTAACTGTCTTAATTCTAAATTAGCAGTTACATCAATTTCAGTAATAGGACAATTTACAAACGATAATCGTTCTAAAGCTAAATTATTTGAAACGTCAATATCTGAAATTAGTGTATAACTTATGTTTAGTGTTTTTAAGTTTGGGTTTGCAGATACATCAATGCTTGATAATTGCGGATTCGTAAAAATTCCTAAATCTACTAATGCTGCATTTTGAGATACATCAATATCCGTTAATTGATTCCCTGATATGAATACTTGCTCCAACGCTGTATTTTGTGTTAAATCAAAGTTTGTTAGTGCATTGTCATTGGCATGAACATGCGTAAGTAGTACATTTTGCGAGATATCTAAGTTTGCTATATTGTTGTTTCCACATCTTAAATCTTTCAACGCCGCAAAGTCTTCAATTCCTGTTAAGTCAGAAATGTTTTGGCTTATTACATCTAGGTTTTCAATACCAGAAATATTGGTTGTTGTTACATAATTGTCTAAGGTTATATCGTATCCAAGATCAATAAGTGCTTGTTCAAAATTATCGTCTGGCACATACGTTTGTCCTGGAATTGTCAATGATGCTACACAAATATCAAACGTTGTATTTGCATTTGCTTCATGCGAATATACTTGTATGTAGTATGTATTTCCTATTGTTAATCCGGTTGCATCACCTGAGAGTCCATCATTACATAGAATCGCATCTGTGATATTACTACAGTTATATGTTTGTGCATCTATAACTGAGTGCCATAAAAAATTTGGAGTTCCTGTTAAGTTTTGTAATGTAATCTGATGTGTTTCCTCTGTTGCTACAAAACTGAACCATACATCTGAGAAGTTAGCATCATTACCAAAACAATGCAGTGAATTTGAATCGGTAGCATATTGCATTGTTCCTGTGATTGCATTCCCACAAGAAGCATCACTAATAGGAATGTTTATTGCATCTACACATTCATCATTTACAGAGTAATTACAATCGGCACTAAAACTTGTGCCAGAACCTATACTAGTCCAATTAGCTGTACTATAGACTGGATCATCTACTTGTATACAGGCTAAATTTGGATTATTGAAAGCTCTAAAAGTAATAATACTTTCATTTGTCCCATTAGCTATATTTAAACTCGTAAGTTCTGAAATACCTGAGCTAAACAATCTCTCCATTAAAGGATTATTCGATAAATTTAAATTAGTAAGCTGTGTATTATCAACCCATAAAAAAGTTAAACCAGTATTTACAGAAACATCTATAGAAGTTAATGGGTTACTTCCTGCATACAAATATTGTAACTGCTGATTATTAGAAACATTTAATGTTGTTAATTGACTGTTGATAACATATAGAAATCTTAAAAGTGTATTCTGGCTAATGTCTAAACTCGTAAGGTTATTATAACCACATGTTAAAGATTCTAAATTTGTGTTTAAAGACACATCCAAATCCGTTATACCTGTTCTGAGACAATCTAAGGTAACTAAATTTGTATTTAGAGATACATCTAAAGTATTTAAAGGATTATTATCACAGTGTAAAATTTCAAGATTTATATTTTGAGATACATCCAAGCTTGTTATCTGATTGGGATTATCAACAACAGCTGGGCCATTTCCACATCTTAATTCCTTTAGCGCTAAATTTTGAGATACATTTAACGAGGTTAAACCATTTGCCTGACAGTCAAGCTCTTCTAAACTTGTAAAATCTTCAATACCAGTTAGGTCAGCAATATTTTTATCTGAAACATCTAGGATTGTAATTGTATTTATATTTCCTGTAAGTACATAATCATCTAAAATATCATCGTAGCCTAAATCGATCAAGGCTTGCTCAAAATTATCATCTGGCACATGAGTTAAAGCTGGAGGCTGTATTACATGCTCTTGTAAACAAAACGAAACATCTCTATATGAGTCTTCTACATTACCTGCAGCCGTACCAGAATTAATTATAAATACCCAATCATAAATTTGAATTATTAACTCGTCACCTACTTCCCATCCTGATAGGATAGTATTGTCAGCAGCAATTGTATCTGCACAAGTAATTTCATTTCCTTGCGCATCTCTTATAATGATTCCGGGGTTTTCTGAGAGTCCAGTCCATGCTAATGCATTTGTGGTTGCTGTCCATGTAAAAAATTGGTCGTATCCTGTATTTTCACCATTACACGTTCCATCAAGTCCACTATCTGTGGTTCCGTCTGAGCTAAACAATAGTGCTCTTTCATCGCAATTATCTTGAAGACTTGTGGGAACAATTGGAATTGCTCCTGAGATTATATTATTAGTTGGCGTTTCGTATTCTCTCAAACAAAATGTAAGTGAATCATAGTGATAATTCTCATAGTTAAATAGTTGAATAATTAAATCTTCTCCTATTTCCCAACCACTAAGTTTTACAGGATCTCCTTGATTTGTTACAATGCATCCATACTCTACACCTGTAGTACTGCGAACTGAGATTCCTATATTATCTGGATTTTGTCCCCAAAGTAAACCACCAGAAGTTGCTGTCCATGTAAAAAATTGATCTACACCAGTATTTTCACCTACACAATTATCCATTCCACTGTCAGTTGTAGTATAATCGTTTGTATTTAAAAAGAGGGTTTGGTTATCCATTGTTATTGAACAATCACTTCCTGGCAAACCTGGTGTTATTGGAAAAGCTCCTGTAGGAAAATCATTGTTTGGAGGAGAAATTCCTTTTTCTTCTAAACAGAATCGTGCATTTTCAATCCCTGAAAAGCCTTCTGATTTATATATTTGAATGATTAGATTGTCTCCTACATTCCATCCTGTAAAAATTCCATCGTTATTATCTAGTGCTTTCGAACAATCAATAATTTCTTGAGTTGATGCATTTCTAATAATCATTCCTGCACGTCCCACAAAAGAAGGTGTACTGTATTTTAACCCATTTGTTGTAGCTGTCCAGGTAAAGAATTGATCTATTCCTTCAAAGTCACCATTTAGACATCCGCCTAAGCCACTATCTGTTGTGCCAGTTGCTGCTGTAAAATCGAGATCAAATGTGTACCCATTGGCACAGCCTGTTCCTGCTGGTGATGGTACAATTGGTATAGCCGATGCAATTGTGTTTGGTGTAGGAACTACTTCTTGACAAGAAATATTCAGATCTACCGCACCAATATCCGATGGTCCATAACCCGTAATTGTTATATAATAAGTTGTTAATCCGTCAGATTGAAATGTTCCGTATGAGCGGTATCCTGGTCCACATTGAGTTTCATTGTCATCATTTGCAGCAACTAAATTTAAGTTTCCTGATACTCCTGCATACACTAAATATGAAGTATCATAACCCGAAGCACATAAATCTAACGTAATTATTTCTGGAGTTCCATTACCTGTGTACGAATACCAAATATTTGGTGCATCCAAATCAACAGCTGGAGTTGTAGAATCTGGTGCATTGTCTTCGTCTAACGTTGCCTCTGCTGTAGATGATGTGTAATTGTTTCCACAACTTATTGGAATTGCATTTGAAAAATTGTCATTTGCAGGTTGTGCTTCTACTGGATTTATCCAAAGAATGTTTGTAAAAATCAGTAACGTAAATAGTAATTTCAGTTTCATATCTTTAAATCAATTAAGAATGTTTTGTATGGCCTTCAATTTATATGTCAATTTTTAGTCTTCGTAACCTAAAATTTCATTTTTTTTAAAGAATATTTTTACAATTAGCAATATGTTTTGACATACTTCAGGTCTGAACTCCACAAAAAATACTTGAAATCAAGTTTAATTTAAGTTTTGTAAAAACGAACCAAAGCAGCATTTAATATGCTATCACATGATAACTTTCTTTGTTTATTCTTTAATGAATGATCGATTAATAGGTTGTATTGATTTGCAGGGAAATTGCTTTTACGAAAATACTTAAATATACTTCAAACATGCAACTATACTTTAGGAAATTCAATCGTGATTTATAAAAAACGATTAGTACTAAAAAGAATCTCCACTACTTTGACAGTACTGGAGATTCTTTTTGTTTTTCAAACTTATAACTTTGAAAGATTACACGTCTTTTCACTTTTTAAGAATAACCTTAACCAAGATGCTTTTACATTATTCCTGTATACTCTGTAACAACTGGTTGTGGTAAAAATAGTTCTATTAAAAATACTAAGCTATCTCTTGAAATGATTGTAATGGAAATTAGTATTGTAGTAAGTAATATCGCGACAGCTAAATTATTTTTTTTCAACTCTCCTACTTCGTCCACATGTTTCGTGAGTGATTTTGCTAACATGAACGAACTGAAATGAATTAATCCTGCTAATAAAAAACCTATAAATAATGATAATGAAGAGTATTTAAGAATTTCTACAAATAAATTTTCTTTCGCATGAATTTTAAACATTTCTATAGCACTGATAATTGATGGAATAATACCACTTAACAAATATCCTGTACTAAAAATGATTCCTGAGAAAAAGATACTTAACGCCAAATTAGAATCGTTTAGATTTTCTTCTTTGAGGTTAAATATTTTGATGAGTACTTTGTATGAGATGAAGAATATGACAATAGCAAGTACAATGGATAATACCATTTGACTTAGTGCGAGATAGAATAATTCTGTATTCATGTGATTTCTTTTTTTAGTTGACTAACACAAAGTCCCAATAGCGTAAGCTTGATACGTCTTTGGGCAAATATCCAATAGGACAACCTTTGGCAGTGGTTTCTACGAAATAATATTTTTTTCTGTTGTATGTTTTGTATTTTCCTCTTGCGGGGACACTGATTCCTAATACAGAATGTTTGTATTGATCACTGTTGAGAATAGCTACATCGTAATTAAATTTTGACAATAATACAAATAATAATACCGTACGCGAGTCACAATCACCCGTAAGATTGGCTCCAAATTCTACAGGAGCAAAGATTCCTAATCGTACATTTCCAACACATGGATAGTCTTCATTTCCATTACATGGTGTTGATTTTATATAGTTGTACTGTATGTTTTGTACACTAGTAATGATGAATTCGGCAAACTTTTTACGATTCATCTTTTTTTCTTTCTGAATTTTACTGAACGATGTGTACAAATGTTCTAACAATGGCGCATCATGATTTGCCATGTGTTTGTAGAAATTCCCCCAAGTAAAACTGCGTGTGTATTTGAAACTTTGGCGATTTTTTTTAGATTTTGGCACATTGGCTTTTTCTATTTTGAAGTTCATCCGATAACGATCGCCATCAAAATCTTTCCAACGCAGATTGTTTACAATATATTCAACTGTTTTGTCGCCTTCTGTTGTGGTAATAACTTCCGTCTTCTTCGTTTCTTCTTTTACGATTGTATTTTCTTCTTCTATAACATAGCCCGCATTTTTCATTAGAATTGCCATGATGACAGAAAATAGTATGATAATTCCAACGGTTCTTAGAATATTGAATAAGATATTTTTAAAAGCATCCGTATTGGAACTGCTTTTTCGTACTACTTTTTTCCAGAGATATCGTAATATGAAGAATCCACAAACTGAAATAACTAGCAATGACATACCTTCTATTTTGACTTCAGTTGCTAGAAAAAATAACACTATTCCTAAAAAACCTGTAGCTATTAATGCCAAACAACCCGAAAAGAGTTTTTGTATGGCAACGACGCATCCGTGAGGTTTTTTATCTTCTGTCATGATACGCTAAAGATACTATCTTTTTTGAATCTTGAAAATACGATGAATTGCTGATTTTTATATTTTATACTATTCGTTTTATAGAAACTCAATTTAACAACTTAGATCAAACTAAAGAAACTCTTTTTATCTTTGACTTTCGTTTTTTTGCTTTCCTTACATTTCGACAGCACTCAATGTATCAAGCAAAAATAAAAGAAAAGGAATTTTCAGTTCATGCATTTTTATTTTCAACGATTTTCTAAGAATTCTAGTTATTTAGTATATTGTGAGTAATTAACTATACGATTATCTTTCTTTTTATGTCAAATAGACCTGCACACGAACGTGGAATTTTGTTTTCGATTATTCTTGGAATTTTAGGACATGTAGTTTCTGCTATGTTTTTTTATGCTCAAATTACACCCGATTACGAGTATTTTGAATCACCCGAAAAGTTAAAAACTGTACAGTTAGATACGATTTACACACAAAAAGCACTTGACAAAGTTTATAATACATTTCAGAAAGATTTAGAAAGTATTAATGCTGATATTTTGATTAGCAATACTATTCAACACACAAATTGCTCTAAGAAATTCCATAGACAATCAGAAGTTTTGACAACTAAAATGATTTGTCATAATGATAATAACGTTTTACAAAAAGCAGGTTCTAGTACAGATATTCGATACGCTAAGTTATTAGGCAATCAACCTGTTTCTGTTCCATACTTTTTAAATAAACACCCAAAGGTTTCCTTATGGATTTTGTTTATTTCACTTGCAATTGGATTTTCCATGTTTTTTATTCCTTATTTCTATATCGGAATTCGTTATTATGCCAAACGAATGTCCAAAAGTGTTGTTTGGGGAAATGTTGGAATTTCACTTTTGATTGCTATTTTATTGATTCTACCGTTATTTTTTTATAAGCTAAATCATTCCAATTTACTGTTTAAACCTACAGATATGATTTCCAATTTTGGTTTCGGGTATAGCAAAGCAACCTTATTTACTGGCGCTACCTTACCATTTTTTGGCGTTATTTTTTGGATGGTTTTGGTATTGATGATTAATTCAAAGATTTCCTATTTGTTTGCAAATGATTTTGATACACTTATATTAAAATTTAAACCGTATCGCGATGCTTTAGAAAAGTATTTTATTATTATTGCTTTGTTTTTAGCGTTTACTATTTTTTGTACAGATACTTTGTTACGGACTTTGAATTCTTTAACGACAGTTTCACCAAATTTGTATCCTACAGAGTTTGCTTACAGTAACGGATTGATTCATACATTTTTCTTGGTTTTGATTTATTTAGGAATACATTCTAATTTAAATTACATCAAACAAAAAATTAACGAAAACGCAACTGTTTCTGATACTGTGAAAGATGATTTGAAGGAACAAAAGAGCTTTATCAGTTATTTAAAAGTGATATTAACAATGCTTGCTCCTGTGATTGGAAGTGGCGTACAAGAGATCATTGGATTGGTAAGCAGTGTAGGTTAGCAACCTGATTCACAGAACATTAATTACGGTAAAACCATAATTCAATCATTCTTTTTTTTCATAACTTACTGTAAACCAATATATTTTACATTATGAAGAAAAAGAATTTAAAAAACTTAGTATTACGCAAACAATCCGTTAGTAATTTGAACAAAACCCTAGGAGGCAATGCTTCTATTGATGTGGGAACAATTATTGATACCATTATTGACATTACTACGAAGTATACACGTGTATTTTCATATTGTCCACATGTGAGTTGTAACGATTGTCCACCTCAACTTACAGAATTTGGCACATGTGTTAGAACTCTTTGCGATGATTTAACTTGTAATACTTGCGTATAAAATAAAAAAGGTTGAATTCTAAGAATTCAACCTTTTCACTTTAACTGTGTTGTTAGTAGTTATAGTGTGTTATTTTATTTTGAATGCTTTGTCTTGTGGATAGTAAGCAACTTCTCCTAGCTCTTCTTCAATGCGTAATAATTGGTTGTATTTTGCCATTCTGTCTGAACGGGAAGCTGAACCTGTTTTGATTTGACCTGTGTTTAATGCAACTGCTAAATCAGCAATTGTATTGTCTTCAGTTTCTCCTGATCTGTGTGACATTACAGATGTATATCCAGCATTGTGCGCCATGTTTACCGCTGCAATTGTTTCCGTTAAGGTACCAATTTGGTTTACTTTGATTAGGATAGAGTTTGCCGTATTGTTTTCAATTCCTCTTGATAAACGTTCTACGTTGGTTACAAATAAATCGTCTCCAACTAATTGTACTTTGTCTCCGATTTTTTCAGTTAGGTATTTCCAACCTTCCCAATCGTTTTCGTCCATTCCATCTTCTATAGAAATGATTGGATAATTTGCCGCTAATTCAGCTAAGTAATCTGCTTGTTCTTTTGACGTTCTTACTTTTCCTGTTTCTCCTTCAAATTTAGCGTAGTCATATTTTCCGTCTACGTAAAATTCTGCAGCAGCACAATCCAACGCAATCATAATTTCATCACCAAGTTTATACCCTGCATTTGCAACAGCTAAAGAAATTGTATCTAAAGCATCTTCTGTTCCATCTAAAGTTGGCGCAAAACCTCCTTCGTCTCCTACAGCTGTACTTAAACCTCTGTCATGTAACACCTTTTTTAAATGGTGAAAAATTTCAGTTCCCATTTGCATAGCATGTGTAAAGTTTTTTGCTTTTACAGGCATTACCATGAATTCTTGGAACGCTATAGGTGCATCAGAGTGCGAACCTCCATTGATAATGTTCATCATTGGAACAGGAAGTGTATTTGCAGAAACTCCTCCTACATATCTGTATAAAGGCATTCCAAGTTCGTTTGCAGCAGCTTTTGCAGCAGCTAATGAAACTCCTAAGATTGCATTGGCTCCTAAGTTTCCTTTGTTTGGCGTTCCATCTAAATCGATCATTGCTTTGTCGATATGATTTTGCTCAAACACAGAAGTTCCTATAAGCGCTTCTGCAATGGTTGTATTTACATTTTGAACAGCCTTACTAACACCTTTTCCCATGTAAGCGTCTCCGCCATCTCTTAATTCTACTGCTTCGTGTTCTCCTGTTGATGCTCCTGAAGGCACTGCGGCTCTTCCTAATATTCCATTTTCAGTTACTACATCTACTTCAACAGTTGGATTTCCTCTTGAGTCTAAAATTTGTCTTGCGTGAATGTTAATGATTCTGCTCATTGTCTTTTTTCTTTTATTTCTTCTAGGCTAATTTACGAAACTAACACTAGTTTTTTATGGTTGTACATCGCTTTTACGGATATGTCAGCAATGTGGGTTTTTTGATTCTTTTTATAAAACGCGAAAACGTTTTCTATGAAAAATAATGCAACTATTTTTTACTCGATAATCGAGATTTATAGTGTTTTAAGGCTTGATTCCATATTTATATTGAATTTCTTGCCTAAACTTCATGAACTTATTTTAATGTGATTTGCTAAATAACACAATATTTTCTGTGGATTTGAATGCATAAGCCAATGATTTGTTCATAAATGATTTGGAAGCATCATAGTTTACCAAAGCCGTTGTATTAGGAACTTTTAGTTTCCACGAACCAGAAGTTGTCAGTTTTCCTGGCGTAATCATTGCTACTTGCCCGTACGTTTCAGAAACATCAATAGCTATTGTAGCATTTCCATTGTTTGCTGCTTCTTGCGCTTTGTTTAATGCTTCTTGATCGTTTGCTTTTCCAAGTTGTATCCAATTTTCTGATTTTTTCACAATAGATTGAATACTATCATATACTACATAATCACCATTCGCATTTTTGAAATCACCAATATTATAAAATTCAGAAATCATTTTTGTAATACTATTTCGACAATCATTTCTGCTTGTTGAATTTGCTTTACAGTTTTTGAAATAGGCAATTGTTGTTGATAGGAATTGTTCCTTGTCAACTGACAGCTTGGTATCTTTCGGTTTTGCTGTTTCTGTTGTTGTTTTTTCTGTTTTAGTCGTTGACTTTTCAGATTTCGCATCATTTTTACATGAAATAACAAGCATAAAAGCCACTAATAGTATGCTGATTTTTTTCATCTCTTGTGTTTGATCTAAATTAAACCGTTTTTACTTTTTGAATGTTTTCAATGAATTGATCAAATAAGTATTCTCCATCGTGTGGTCCAGGACTTGCTTCTGGATGGTATTGTACAGAGAAACAGTTTTTGTCTTTGATACGAATTCCTGCTACCGTATTGTCATTTAAGTGTACGTGTGTAATTTCTACATTTACATTTGCTTCTGTTTCTTCTCTATTGATTGCAAAACCATGGTTCTGTGAAGTAATTTCACCTTTCCCTGTCAACATGTTCTTTACAGGATGATTAATTCCTCTGTGACCGTTGTGCATTTTATAGGTAGAGATTCCGTTTGCTAAGGCAATTACTTGATGTCCTAAACAGATTCCGAATAATGGTAAATCGTGTTTGATTACTTCTTTTGCGAATGTGATAGCATCATTTAAAGGTTCTGGATCTCCAGGTCCATTTGACAAGAAGTATCCATCAGGATTCCATACACTCATTTCTTCAAAGGTTGCATTGTATGGAAATACTTTAATACATGCATCACGTTTTGCGAGGTTTCTAAGAATGTTCTTTTTTACACCAATATCTAATGCTGCAATTTTTATAGAAGCATTTTCATCTCCATAAACATATGGTTCTTTCGTAGATACCTTTGAAGCCAATTCTAATCCAGCCATACTTGGCACATTGGCAAGTGAAGTCTTTAGTTCATCTATCTTATCAACATTTGTAGAAATAACAGCATTCATAGCTCCATTATCTCTTATATAGCTTACTAAAGCTCTTGTATCTACATCTGATATTGCAAATAAGTTATTTTGGTCTAAGAATTCTTTTAGAGAACTGTCCGCAGCATCTCTTGAGTAATCATAACTAAAGTTTTTACAAATAAGTCCTGCAATTTTTACACCATCGGATTCCATTTCGGCTGTAGCCGTACCATAGTTTCCAATATGCACATTTGCAGTTACCATTAATTGTCCATAGTACGAAGGATCAGTAAAGATTTCTTGATATCCTGTCATTCCTGTATTGAAACATACTTCTCCGTATGCAGTTCCAGAGTTTCCAATTGCTTTTCCATGGAAGATTGTCCCGTCTTCTAGTAGTAATATTGCTTTTTGTCGCGTTTGGTATTTCATATCTAGCTATACAATTTAGTTGTGTGTGTTTGTATGAATTAATTATTGTGTTGTATCGTTACTATTGTGTTGTTGTGTACTTTCCCTGAGATTTGATACCCTAGAGAAAATATATTTTCTTGAAACCAATTGTTTGTTAGAATATCATTGTGTGATAATATTTCTAATATTAAAATTGGCTTACACCTTTTTATGGTATTGATGGCTCCTTTGAGTGCAGGAATTTCGAATCCTTCTAAATCGAGTTGAAGTATTGATATATTTCTGTCATCAGGAATCATATTGTCTAATGTTTCAATTGTTATGGGTACAAATTTACCATTTTCTGAATCAATTATTCTACTTGCGCCACCTAATCGTCTTCCATCTACTGTTTCTATTTGTAATTTTAACTGAGATTTTACTTCTCCAAGTCCAACTTGAAACAGATTTACATTTTTAAGATTATTAAGCAATATGGTTATTTGGGCACATCGATAGTATTCAGCATTTGGTTCAAATGTCCATACTTGCGCATTTTTATAAATATTTTTAGCTATTCCTGGAAGAAAGTCACCGAAATAGGCTCCGGCTTGAATTATATCACCTTCGCCAGCATGATCAATTATGTATTGAATTGTATTTGGCTCGTATACATTTCCTTTGAGTATTTTTTGAACAACAGATTCTTTCTGTTCAGAAAAAGGAGTACAATAGCCACCATATTTGTTATACGCTATGGTTCCATCTAATGTAAATTCATCCTTGATTAAAGAGGTCGCATGAACTGGTTTGTTAACGTATTTCTGTTTTAAAACTTTTCGCCTTACAAACTTCTTTAGTTTTTTAGGAATTAATGATTTTACAAGTTTGATCATTTGTTAGTGATTCGTTTTGATTTTAAATCAATTTAATTCTCAACTGTTACTTTTGAGATGTGCTTTTCAGCAAAATTAATTCAACTCAAAATTTTGAGTTTAGTTAATATAAAAAAAAGGATAAACTCAGAAAGTTTATCCTTTTATATGTAATGAATTGAATATCATTATTCTTCTTCGTTAGAAGCTTTAGTTTCTACTGGAGCAGGAGTTGCAGCTTTTTTACCACCTCTTCTACTACGTCTTGTAGTTTTCGCTTTCTTCTCAGTATTGTACGTTTCATTGTAGTCTACTAACTCGATTAATGCCATTTGAGCATTATCACCAAGACGATTTCCTAATTTGATAATTCTTGTGTAACCACCTGGTCTATCAGCAACCTTTACAGCAACGTCTCTGAATAATTCAGTAACTGCATATTTGTTTCTTAGTTTACTAAATACTAAACGACGATTGTGAGTAGTATCGTCTTTCGACTTAGTTACTAAAGGCTCAACAAATTGCTTTAACGCTTTTGCTTTTGCTACTGTAGTATTAATACGCTTGTGTTCTATTAATGAACAAGCCATATTTGCTAACATCGCTTTTCTATGCGCTGTTTTTCTACCTAAGTGATTTACTTTCTTTCCGTGTCTCATGACATTTGTTTTTTACCGCTATCTTGCTTCAACTCGTTTGAGGAGCAAATTATAGTGGAATTGAATTAATCTTTATCTAATTTATATTTTGATAAGTCCATTCCGAAACTTAATCCTTTAACATTTACTAGTTCTTCTAGCTCTGTTAATGATTTTTTACCGAAGTTTCTAAATTTCATCAAATCGTTTTTGTTGTAAGATACTAAGTCTCCTAATGTATCTACTTCTGCAGCTTTTAAACAGTTTAATGCTCTTACAGAAAGGTCCATGTCTACTAATTTTGTTTTTAGCAATTGACGCATATGTAATGATTCCTCATCATATGTTTCTGTTTGTGCAATTTCATCCGCTTCTAAAGTGATACGCTCATCAGAGAATAACATGAAGTGGTGAATAAGTGTTTTTGCAGCTTCAGTTAAAGCTTCTTTAGGATGAATAGATCCATCAGTGATGATTTCAAAAACTAATTTTTCGTAATCAGTTTTTTGTTCAACACGATAGTTTTCTATGCTGTATTTTACATTCTTTACAGGTGTGTAAATTGAATCTGTAAAGATAGTTCCTAAGGGAGCGTTTGATTTTTTGTTTTCTTCAGCTGGAACATATCCTCTACCTTTTTCAATAGTAATTTCCATATTCAAGTTTACAGAAGCGTCCATGTTACAGATAACTAAATCTGGATTTAATACTTGGAAACCTGAAATAAACTTTTGAAAATCACCAGCGGTAAGTTGATCTTTTCCTGAAACAGAGATTGATACTGATTCGTTATCAATATCATCTATTTGTCTCTTAAAACGTACTTGCTTTAAGTTCAAAATAATTTCTGTTACATCTTCTACAACACCAGAAATCGTTGAAAATTCGTGATCTACTTTGTCCATACGTACAGAAGTAATCGCAAAACCTTCCAATGATGATAGAAGTACTCTTCTTAATGCGTTCCCGATTGTTAACCCGTATCCAGGTTCTAAAGGACGAAATTCAAATTTGCCATCGAACTCAGATGAGTCAATCATGATAACTTTATCGGGCTTTTGGAAGTTTAATAATGCCATATTAAGAATACTTTCTGATTATTTATTATTTAGAATATAATTCTACTATTAACTGCTCTTTGATATTTTCAGGAATTTGAAGTCTTTCTGGAGCAGTAACAAACGTACCTTCCACTTTTTCTCCATTCCATGTAATCCACTCAAATACGTGGCTAGCGTTAGCTAGAGATCTTGTAACAACTTCTAAGGATTTAGATTTTTCTCTAACTCCTACTACATCACCAGGTTTTAAGCTGTATGAAGGAATGTTTACTTTCTCTCCATTTACTGTGATGTGACGGTGCGATACTAATTGTCTTGCTCCGCTTCTAGTTGGTGCGATTCCCATTCTGAAAACTACGTTATCTAAACGAGATTCACATAATTGTAATAATACCTCACCTGTAATTCCTTTACTTCTGTTTGCTCTATCAAACAAGTTTCTGAACTGACGCTCAAGAATTCCGTAAGTGTATTTTGCTTTTTGCTTTTCCATCAACTGAACTGCGTACTCAGATTTTTTTCCTCTACGTCTGTTGTTCCCGTGTTGACCTGGAGGATAATTTCTTTTATCAAAAGATTTATCGTCTCCGAAAATTGCTTCTCCGAATTTACGAGCAATTTTAGTTTTTGGACCAGTATATCTTGCCATTTCTAATAGTTATTATGAGAGTGATTATGAATTAAGGCGTTCTCCTTCGATAATCGTTAATCTCTCAATGTGAAAATTAATTTAATTATACTCTTCTTCTTTTTGGAGGTCTACATCCATTATGTGGTAATGGAGTAACGTCAATAATTTCTGTTACTTCGATTCCTGCATTATGGATTGTTCTGATAGCTGATTCTCTACCGTTACCTGGACCTTTTACGTATACTTTTACTTTACGTAATCCTGCTTCGTGTGCAACTTTAGATGCATCCTCAGCTGCAGTTTGTGCAGCATATGGAGTGTTCTTTTTAGAACCTCTAAAACCCATTTTACCAGCAGATGACCAAGAAATCACATCTCCTTTTTTGTTTGTAAGCGATATAATGATATTGTTGAAAGATGCAGTTACGTGTGCTTCTCCAACTGACTCAACGATTACTTTACGTTTTTTTGTACTCTTGCTAGACTTTGCCATACTACAAATTATTATTTAGTTGCTTTCTTCTTGTTAGCAACAGTTTTTCTTCTACCTTTTCTTGTTCTAGAGTTGTTTTTAGTTCTTTGACCTCTCAATGGAAGTCCAGATCTATGACGGATACCTCTGTAACAACCGATGTCCATTAAACGCTTGATGTTTAATTGAACTTCAGAACGTAATTCACCTTCAATTGTGTATGTTCCTACAGCTTCACGAATACGACCAATTTCTTCATCGTTCCAGTCTGAAACTTTAGTGTCTTCACTTACTTTTGCGCTAGCTAAAACTTCTTTAGCTCTACTTCTTCCGACTCCAAAGATGTATGTTAATGCGATAACTCCTCTCTTATGCTTTGGAATGTCTACTCCTGCGATTCTTGCCATAACTATCCTTGTCTTTGTTTAAATCTAGGATTCTTTTTATTGATTACGTATAATCTCCCCTTACGACGCACAATTTTGCACTCGGGACTTCTCTTTTTTATTGATGCTCTTACTTTCATGATTTTAGTATCTATAAGTAATTCTTGCTTTTGTTAGATCGTATGGGCTCATTTCTAGTTTCACTTTATCACCAGGTAATAATTTGATATAATGCATACGCATTTTTCCTGAGATGTGAGCCGTCACGATATGCTCGTTTTCTAATTCTACACGGAACATTGCATTTGACAATGCTTCTATGATTGTTCCGTCTTGTTCTATTGCAGCTTGTTTAGCCATAATTATGCAACTACTTTACGGTTTTTACCAGTTTTCATTAAACCATCATAATGTCTGTTCAACAAGTATGAGTTTATTTGTTGCATAGTATCAATGGCAACTCCTACCATAATTAGCAACGATGTTCCACCAAAGAATAATGCCCATGATTGCTGAATTCCTAATATCGTACCAATGATTGCAGGAAATACTGCGATCAATGCTAAGAATATTGATCCTGGCAATGTTATTTGTGACATTATCTTATCTAAATATTCTCCTGTTTCTCCACCTGGACGAATTCCAGGAATAAATCCACCACTTCTTTTTAAGTCATCAGCCATTTTGTTCGTAGGAACAGTAATAGCTGTGTAGAAATATGTAAAAATTATAATTAAGAAAGCGAATAAGACATTATACCATAATCCAAATACATTTTGGAAGTTAGCGAGCATCCACTGTCCAGCAGATGTATCATCTAATCCGTTTCCAATTGCTGTAGGTACAAACATTAATGCTTGCGCAAAAATGATTGGCATTACACCAGATGCATTTAATTTTAATGGAATAAATTGTCTTGCTCCGAAGATATTTTTTTCGTATCCACCACTAGCGGTTCTTCTAGCATATTGTACAGGTATTTGACGAACTGCCATTACCAATAAAATACTTGCTAAAATGATTAATAACCAAATTACAATTTCTATAAGAATAAGCATTGGCTTATCTGAATTAGAAGCAACTTCTTGTACAAATGCTGCAGGCATGTTCGCTATAATCCCTACCATGATTAATAGTGAAATACCGTTACCAATACCTTTGTCGGTAATTTTTTCTCCTAACCACATCGCAAAGATAGTACCAGTTACAAGAATGATTACAGAAGGAATGATAAAGTCAAGTCCTTTACCCATCATGAAAGCTTCATCAGGAACACCTAATGCTCCTAGTCCCCATAAATAGAAAGGTGCTTGTACCAAACATATTACAATTGTTAACCATCTAGTGATTTGCGTAATTTTTTTACGACCACTTTCTCCTTCTTTTTGGAGTTTTTGTAAATAAGGAATTGCAATTCCCATCAACTGAACCACAATTGAAGCAGAGATGTATGGCATAATTCCTAAAGCGAATACAGATGCTTTTGCAAAAGCTCCACCTGTAAACATATTTAGAAGATTACCGATTCCACCACCTTGAAAGTTTCCGGCGAAATCTGCGCCAAGTTTTGTATAGTCCATACCTGGAAGACTTACTTGTGCACCGAAACGATACACGAGTAAAAGTCCTAGAGTAACTAAAATTTTATTTTTTAGTTCTTCTATATTCCAAATATTTTTTATTGTGTCAATAAAATTTTTCATGCTTCTTTGTAGAAATTATAAAGTTACTGCTTCCCCACCTGCTGCTTCTATAGCTGCTTTAGCTGAAGCTGTAAATTTGTGAGCTGTAACCTTTAATTTTGCTTTTAGTTCACCTCTTCCAAGGATTTTTACTAAATCAGTTTTTCTAGCTACTCTATTCGCTATTAATATATTTAAATCAACAGAATCTGTGATTTTACCTTCGTCTACTAATTCCTGTAGTCTATCAAGGTTTACACCTTGATATTCCTTACGGTTGATGTTTGTAAATCCAAACTTAGGAACACGTCTTTGTAAAGGCATTTGACCACCTTCAAATCCAATTTTCTTTGAATAACCTGAGCGAGATTTAGCTCCTTTGTGACCACGTGTTGCCGTACCACCTTTTCCAGAACCTTGTCCTCTACCTACTCTTTTGTTATTACTTTGAACTGAACCTTCAGCTGGTTTTAAGTTACTTAAATCCATAACTAGTTGTTATTTTTAAGCTTCTTCAACAGAAACTAAATGTTTAACTTTATTTACCATTCCAAGGATGTTTGGTGTAGCATCGTGTACTACAACCTGACCGATCTTTTTAAGACCTAGCGCTTCTAGTGTTCTCTTTTGATTTTGAGGACGACTAATTTTGCTTCTTACTTGTTTTACTTTAATTTTTGCCATTTTATCCTTGATTTATCCTTTAAATACTTTTTCTAAAGAAACTCCTCTTTGTCTTGCAACAATACCTGCATCTCTTAATTGTAATAAAGCATCAAATGTTGCTTTTACTACATTATGAGGGTTAGATGATCCTTGTGACTTAGATAATACGTTATGAACTCCGACAGCTTCTAATACTGCACGTACAGCTCCACCTGCAATAACTCCTGTACCGGAAGATGCTGGTTGGATATATACTCTAGCTCCACCGTATTTACCTTTTTGCTCATGTGGTAATGTTCCATTTTGCAAAGGTATACGAACTAAGTTTTTCTTAGCATCTTCAATTGCTTTTGCAATTGCTGTAGCAACGTCTTTCGATTTTCCTAAACCGTGTCCTACAACACCGTTTTCATCTCCAACAACTACGATAGCTGAGAAACCAAAAGCTCTACCACCTTTAGTTACTTTAGTTACACGTTGTACTCCTACCAAACGATCTTTTAATTCTAGTCCACCTGGCTTTACTAATTCTGCGTTTTTGTATTTCTGATACATAGTTTCTTAGAATTTAAGTCCTCCTTCTCTAGCACCTTCTGCTAATGATTTTACTCTTCCGTGGTATAAATATCCACCTCTATCAAATGCGATTGTTTCGACACCAGCTTTTAGAGCTTTTTCAGCAATTGTTTTCCCTACTAGGGCAGCAACCTCTGTTTTTGTTCCTTCGGCTTTGATATCTTTATCACGTGATGATGCTGCAGCAATTGTTTTACCGTCTACATCATTAATGATCTGAGCATAAATTTCTTTATTACTTCTAAAAACAGCTAATCTTGGTCTAGCTTCTGTACCGCCAACGATTTTTCTAATTCTGTTTTTGATTCTGTTTCTTCTTTCAGTCTTTGATAATCCCATAATTAATTATTAAGCTGATTTACCTGCTTTTCTTCTTAATACTTCTCCAACAAATTTAACTCCTTTTCCTTTGTAAGGTTCTGGCTTACGGAATCCACGGATTTTAGCGGCAACTTGTCCTACTAATTGTTTGTCGTGAGAAGTTAATTTTATAATTGGGTTCTTTCCTTTCTCAGATATTGTTTCAACTTTTACTTCTTGAGCTAAGTTAATTACAATATTGTGAGAGAATCCTAAAGCTAATTCTAGTCTTTGTCCTTGGTTACTTGCTCTGTATCCAACTCCAACTAATTCTAACTCCTTTGTGAATCCTTTAGATACACCTTCAACCATGTTGTTAAGAAGTGCTCTATATAGACCGTGTTTTGCTCTATGATCTTTACTTTCAGATGGACGTTCTAGTACTAATTGACCTTCTTCTTGTTTAACAGTAATACCGTCAATCGTTTGTGTCAATTCTCCTAATTTACCTTTTACGGTTACCTGACCTTCTTTTATATCTACAGTAACTCCTGCTGGAATACTTACTGGGTTTTTACCTATTCTTGACATCTTCGTAAGTCTTTTTTATTAGTAAACGTAACATAAAACTTCTCCACCAACATTTTCACGCTTAGCTTGCTTTCCTGTCATTACTCCATGAGAAGTAGATACGATTGCAATTCCTAATCCGTTTAATACTCTTGGAAGTTCGTTAGCACCAGCATACTGACGTAAACCTGGTGTACTGATTCTCTGAATTTTTTTAATTACAGGATCTTTCGTCATCTTATCGTATTTTAAAGCGATTTTGATGCTTCCTTGAACCGTTGTATCTTCAAACTTGTAGCTTAAGATAAATCCTTGATCAAATAAGATCTTAGTAATTTCTTTTTTTAGCTTAGAAGCTGGAATTTCCACAACTCTGTGTCCTGCTCTACTAGCGTTTCGAACTCTAGTTAAATAATCCGCTATTGGATCTGTATACATATTTATCAATTTGCGGTTTTGGTTTTCGACATTTTATCGAACCTGAAACCAATTTATAATTTTACCAACTTGCCTTTTTAACTCCAGGAATTAACCCTTTGTTGGCCATTTCTCTAAACATAACACGAGAAATACCGAATTGACGCATATACCCTTTTGGTCTTCCAGTAAGTTTGCAACGGTTGTGCATACGAACTGGAGAAGCATTTTTAGGTAACTTTTGTAATGCTTCGTAATCTCCAGCTTCTTTTAAAGCTTTTCTTTTCTCAGCATATTTAGCAACCGTTTTTGCTCTTTTCACCTCACGGGCTTTCATTGATTCTTTAGCCATAATTAATTCTTTTTAAAAGGTAACCCTAATTGAGTTAATAATGATTTAGCTTCTTTATCAGTTGAAGCAGAAGTTACAAATGTAATATCCATTCCTGCAATTCTGTTCACTTTATCGATATTTATTTCTGGAAAGATAATTTGCTCAGTAATTCCTAAGTTATAATTACCTCTTCCGTCGAATCCATTTGCTTTGATTCCACCAAAATCTCTTACACGTGGTAAGGCTGAAGTAACCAATCTATCTAAGAACTCGTACATCTTCTCTCCTCTTAACGTAACTTTTGCACCAATTGGCATTCCTTTACGTAATTTGAAAGTAGCGACATCCTTTTTAGATATTGTAGCAATTGCTTTCTGTCCAGTAATCTTTGCTAACTCATCTGTAGCATGATCAATTAATTTCTTATCAGCTACAGCTCCACCAACACCTCTACTTAAAACTATTTTTTCAAGTTTTGGCACTTGCATTACGTTATTGTAACTGAATTCTTCTGTAAGAGCTTGGATAACTCTATCCTTATACTCTTGTTTTAATCTTGGAATGTAAGCCATAACTATATTACTTCATTAGATTTTTTAGAAAACCTTACTTTCTTGTCTCCTTCCACTCTGTATCCTACTCTTGTTGTTTCTCCTTTAGAAGTTAACAAAGATAGGTTAGACACTTGGATAGGCGCTTCTTTTTTAACGATTCCACCTTGAGGATTTTGAGCACTAGGCTTTTGATGCTTAGATACCATATTTACTCCTTCAACAATCGCTTTGTTTTTTTCACGAAGTACAGAAAGCACTTTACCTTCAGAACCTTTATGGTCTCCAGCAATAACGCGTACTGTATCTCCTGATTTTATCTTTAGTTTTGTCATCTTAAATAATGTATTAAAGTACCTCTGGTGCTAATGATACTATTTTCATGAATTGTTTATCACGAAGTTCTCTTGCAACCGGTCCGAAAACACGTGTACCTCTCATTTCCCCAGTTGGGTTTAAAAGAACACAAGCATTATCATCAAATCTAATATAAGATCCATCTGGTCTTCTTACTTCTTTCTTAGTACGTACAACAACTGCTGTAGAAACTTGTCCTTTCTTTACACTTCCGTTAGGAGTTGCATCTTTTACAGTTACAACAATTTTGTCTCCAACTGAAGCGTAACGTCTTTTTGTTCCACCTAGAACACGGATAGTTAAAACTTCTTTAGCTCCCGTGTTATCTGCTACTTTTAATCTTGATTCTTGTTGTACCATAATTACTTAGCTCTTTCAATGATTTCAACTAATCTCCAACATTTAGTTTTACTTAATGGACGTGTTTCCATTATTTTAACTGTATCACCAATGTTACAATCGTTCTTTTCGTCGTGTGCAACGTATTTTTTAGTTTTTAACACGAACTTTCCGTACATAGGATGCTTTACTCGTTTTACTTCAGAAACCACGATTGATTTCGTCATTTTATTACTAGTAACAACACCTATTCTCTCTTTTCTTAAATTTCTTTTTTCCATCTGTCAGTAGAATTCAATTTATTGCAATTCTCTTTTAGTTAGTTCAGTAGCTATTCTAGCAACTGTTCTTCTCGCAAATCGCAATTGAATTGGATTTTCTAGAGGAGAAATAGCGTTTGCAAATTTTAAATCAGCGTAGCTTTTTTTAGACTCCTTCAATTTCTCTTGTAACTCAGCTACAGATAATTCTTTAATTTCTGATTGTTTCATAACTTATTAAAAATTAAGCTTCGAAATCTCGAGCTACAATAAACTTAGTTTTAACTGGTAATTTTTGAGCAGCTAAGCGTAATGCTTCTTTAGCAACGTTCATAGGAACGCCTCCTACTTCAAAAATTATTCTTCCAGGTTTTACAACAGCTGCCCAGTATTCTGGTGCACCTTTACCTTTACCCATACGCACTTCTAATGGCTTCTTTGTAATTGGCTTGTCTGGAAAAATCTTGATCCATAATTGACCTTCTCTTTTCATGAAACGTGTTGCCGCAACACGGGCTGCTTCAATTTGACGAGATGTCAAGAAATTTGCATCTAATGATTTGATACCAAACATACCGTTAGAAAGCAAGTGACCTCTTCCAGAGTTCCCTTTCATACGCCCTTTCTGTACTTTACGATATTTTGTTCTTTTTGGCTGTAACATTTTTCTTTACCTTTAAAAAATTACTTTCTACGACGAGATTTTCCTTTTCCACCTGAATTATTTCCACCTTTTCCTGACTGTTTTTTAGCCATTCCAACTAATGGAGATAATTCTCTTTTTCCATAAACCTCACCTTTCATTATCCATACTTTTACTCCTAATCTACCGTAAGTAGTGTGAGATTCATGTAATGCATAATCGATATCTGCTCTGAAAGTTGATAAAGGAATACGACCATCTTTGTAAGATTCTGATCTTGCCATTTCCGCTCCGTTTAAACGTCCAGAAATTTGCACTTTAATACCTTCTGCATTCATACGCATTGCAGCAGCGATAGCCATTTTGATAGCTCTTCTGTACGAAATTCTGTTTTCGATTTGACGAGCGATACTAGCCGCAACTAAGTTTGCATCAAGTTCAGGTCTTTTAATCTCAAAGATATTGATCTGTACTTCTTTACCTGTAATCTTCTTAAGCTCCTCTTTTAACTTGTCTACCTCTTGACCTCCTTTACCAATAATGATACCTGGACGTGCCGTAGTGATAGTAACGGTTACAAGTTTAAGCGTACGCTCAATGATTACTCTAGAAACACTAGCTTTAGATAAACGAGCATGGATATACTTTCTGATTTTATCGTCCTCAGCAAGCTTATCTCCATAGTCATTACCTCCGTACCAGTTAGATTCCCATCCTCTGATAATACCAAGGCGATTTCCGATTGGATTTGTCTTTTGTCCCATACTTCTTATCTTAACTTTGTGTATTATTATTAGCTCCTAACACCAATGTAACATGGTTGGAACGTTTTCTAATTCTATGTGCACGACCTTGTGGAGCTGGACGTAGTCTTTTCAACATACTTCCACCATCAACTCTGATCTCTTTTACAAATAATTCAGCTTCTTCAACGCTTGCATCTTCGTTTTTAGCTTGCCAGTTTGCAATTGCAGACAACAATAATTTTTCTAAACGACGTGATGCTTCTTTTTGACTGAATTTTAATATATGAAGCGCTATTTCTACTTTCTTACCTCTTACTAAATCCGCTACTAGGCGCATTTTTCTTGGCGAAGTAGGGCAGTTATTCAACTTTGCAAAGGCTATGCTTTTCTTAGCCTCTTTGATTTGCTCTGCTCTTTCTCTTTTACGAACTCCCATAGCCTCTTATTATTTTTTTCCTTTATTTTTTGCACCTGCATGACCTCTAAATGATCTTGTTGGTGAAAATTCTCCTAATTTATGTCCTACCATGTTTTCAGTAACATATACAGGAACGAACTGACGACCGTTATGCACAGCAATAGTTTGACCAACGAAATCTGGAGTAATCATAGATGCTCTTGACCAAGTTTTGATCACAGCTTTCTTTCCTGACTCAACATTTTGTTGAACTTTTTTATCTAAACTATAGTGAACGTAAGGTCCTTTTTTTAATGATCTTGCCATGTCTTATTTCTTTCTACGTTCTATAATATACTTATTACTTGCTTTCGTCTTAGATCTTGTACGGTATCCTTTAGCTGGAATTCCGTTTCTAGATCTTGGGTGTCCTCCAGAAGATTTACCTTCACCACCACCCATTGGGTGATCGACAGGGTTCATTACTACTGGTCTAGTTCTTGGTCTTCTACCTAACCATCTTCCTCTACCTGCCTTACCAGATACTAATAACTGGTGATCAGAGTTAGAGATAGCTCCAATTGTCGCTAAACAGTTAGCCATTACCATTCTAGTTTCACCTGAAGGCAATTTGATTGTAGCGTATTTTCCATCACGTGCCATTAATTGAGCAAACGCTCCTGCACTACGAGCCATAACAGCTCCTTGTCCTGGACGTAATTCTACACAAGAAATAATAGTTCCTAAAGGAATATTACTCAAAGGCATTGTATTTCCGATTTCTGGAGCAACTTTCTCTCCTGAAACAACAGACTGTCCTACTTTCAAACCATTTTGAGCGATGATATAACGTTTTTCACCATCAGCATACTGAACTAATGCAATGAAAGCAGTTCTATTTGGATCATACTCAATCGATTTTACTTCAGCAGAAACTTCTTTTTTGTTTCTTTTGAAATCGATAATACGATATCTTTTCTTATGACCACCTCCGATGTAACGCATGGTCATTTTCCCTTGATTGTTTCTACCACCAGACCTCTTTTTCGGTGCAAGTAAACTCTTTTCCGGCTTATCAGTAGTAATGGCATCGAATCCATTAACTACTCTAAAACGCTGAGCTGGTGTAATTGGTTTTAATTTTCTTACTGACATTTTTTGTCTTTACTTATATATTGCTATAAAAATCAATAATATCTCCTTCCGCTACATCAACTATCGCTTTTTTCGTTGCGTTAGTTTTCCCATGCTGAATACCAGTCTTCGTGTAACGTGTTTTTCTATCAGGTCCGTAATTCATAGTACGAACTTTCTCTACAGAAACCCCATAAGTAGCTTCTATAGTTTTCTTAATCTCAACTTTATTAGCATTTACATTTACTAAGAAAGTGTAACGATTATTTAATTCACTATCAGCAGTAGCTTTTTCAGTTACAACTGGTTTAATTAAGATGCTCATTTGGTTCCTTATTTACTTAAATTTGACTCAATTCCTTCTAATGCACCTTCGAAAAGAACTACGCTATTTGCGTTAACAATTTTATAAGTGCTTAATTCTGAGCTAGTTAAAACCTCAGAGGTTTTCAAATTACGTGACGACAAATATACATTATTATTTGAATCACCCAACACAAATAGCGATTTTTTACTATCTAACCCTAAAGCTTTCAATACATTGATGAAATTTTTAGTCTTAGGAGTATCAAAATTAAAGTCTTCAATAACGATGATTGACTCGCTTTTTGCTTTTAATGCAAGAGCTGATTTTCTAGCCAATCTCTTTACATTTTTATTCAATTTTTGAGAATAACTTCTTGGTCTTGGACCAAAAACTCTACCTCCACCTTTGAATAATGGGTTTTTAATACTACCTGCTCTCGCCGTACCAGTACCTTTTTGCTTTTTAATCTTCCTAGTACTACCTACGATTTCAGCTCTTTCTTTCGCCTTATGCGTTCCTTGTCTTTGATTCGCAAGATATTGCTTCACGTCTAAGTATACTGCATGATCATTTGGCTCTATAGCGAAAACAGCATCAGAAAGGTTTGCCTTTCTACCTGTTTCTTTTCCGTTTATATCTAAAACTGCTACTTCCATTACTTCTGAACGATTACATAAGCGTTTTTGTGCCCAGGAACACATCCTTTGACAACTATCAAGTTCTTCTCAGGAACAACTTTTAAAACTCTTAAATTTTGAACTTTCACTTTATCTCCACCCATTCTTCCTGCCATACGCATTCCTTTGAATACACGTGCAGGGTAAGATGCAGCTCCAATAGATCCTGGCGCTCTAAGACGGTTATGCTGACCGTGAGTGGCTTGACCAACTCCAGCAAATCCGTGACGTTTTACAACCCCTTGGAATCCTTTACCCTTTGAAGTACCAGCAACATCTACAAATTCACCTTCTGCAAAGTGATCTACAGTGATACTGTCTCCTAATTTATACTCTTTCTCAAATCCTTGGAATTCAACAACTTTATACTTAGGCGAAGTACCTGCTTTTTTAAAGTGACCATTAGCCGCTTTTGAAGCACGTTTTTCTGCCTTGTCATCGAAACCAAGTTGAAGAGCTTCATACCCGTCAACCTCATTGGTTCTGACTTGGGTAACAACACAAGGTCCAGCCTCAATAACAGTACATGGAACGTTTTTTCCATTCTCGTCAAAGATGCTAGTCATGCCGATTTTTTTTCCGATTAACCCAGACATATTTATTAATTTAATTTATTATTATTTGCTTTATTTCTTAAAGCCTTAAAAAAAACAGGGTCAAATACTTCAACCCTGTTTGATGTATTTTTCCATTTTTCCTTTGCGAAACGCTCCGGACATGTTACTAAAAGATTCTCTTTTAGCTTTTATGATCACACTTTGATCTCAACTTCAACCCCACTTGGCAATTCAAGTTTCATAAGCGCATCAATTGTCTTTGAAGAAGAACTATAAATATCTAGTAATCTCTTATAAGAACTTAATTGAAATTGCTCTCTTGATTTCTTGTTTACGTGTGGAGAACGTAATACAGTAAAGATTTTTTTGTGTGTTGGTAACGGAATTGGCCCAGTTACTACAGCACCTGTAGTTTTTACTGTTTTTACGATTTTCTCAGCTGATTTATCAACTAAGTTATGATCGTATGATTTTAATTTTATTCTAATTTTTTGACTCATTTTCTTAGTTTTAAGCAGTTACACCTTTTGATTTAGCAATTACTTCTTCAGAAATATTAGAAGGAGTTTCTGCATAATGAGAGAATTCCATTGTTGAAGTTGCTCTACCAGATGACAATGTTCTTAAAGAAGTAACATATCCAAACATTTCAGATAATGGCACTGTAGCCTTTACAACTTTAGAACCAGCTCTATCAGACATGTCAGATACTTGTCCACGACGACGGTTTAAGTCACCTACAATATCTCCCATGTTTTCTTCTGGAGTTAACACTTCTAACTTCATGATTGGCTCAAGGATTTTAGCTCCCGCTGCTTTCGCCGCTGCCTTATAACCCATCTTCGCTGCCAATTCAAATGATAATGCATCAGAATCTACAGGGTGAAAAGACCCATCCTTTAAAACAATCTTCATAGAATCCATTTCGAATCCTGCTAAAGGACCATTCAACATTGCTGTTGCAAAACCTTTCTCTACAGAAGGAATAAATTCTTTAGGAATACGACCACCTTTAATTTGATCAACAAATTGCAATCCAGTACCTTCGAAATCTTCATCCACTGGGCTCATTTCAAAAACAATGTCTCCAAATTTACCACGCCCACCAGATTGCTTCTTATAAGTTTCCCTATGCTCAGCTAATTTTGTTAACGCTTCTTTGTACTCAACCTGAGGCTCACCTTGATTCACTTCAACCTTAAACTCACGTCTTAAACGATCTACAATAATATCTAAGTGAAGCT
Organism: uncultured Kordia sp.; assembly: GCF_947496985.1. Taxonomy (GTDB): domain Bacteria; phylum Bacteroidota; class Bacteroidia; order Flavobacteriales; family Flavobacteriaceae; genus Kordia. The sequence goes on along the minus strand of NZ_CANMEZ010000005.1, from coordinate 150,456 downwards.
CTCCCATTCCCGAGATAATAGTTTGACCTGAAGCTTCATCAGTTTTAACTGTAAACGTAGGATCTTCTTCAGCTAATTTACCTAAAGCAATTCCTAATTTATCAACATCAGCTTTCGTTTTAGGCTCAACCGCGATACCAATTACTGGATCAGGGAAGTCCATAGATTCCAAAATAATTGGATTCTTTTCATCAGAAAGTGTATCTCCAGTTTTAATACTCTTAAAACCTACAGCTGCTCCAATATCTCCTGCCTCGATATAATCGATTGCATTTTGCTTATTAGAGTGCATTTGATAGATACGTGAAATACGCTCTTTTTTACCAGAACGATTATTTAACACATAAGAACCAGCATCTAGCCTTCCTGAATATGCACGGAAAAATGCTAAACGACCTACGAATGGATCTGTAGCAATTTTAAATGCTAATGCAGCGAAAGGATCTTTCACATCTGGCTTACGCGTGATTACATCTCCTGTATCAGGATCTGTACCTTTAATATCTTCTTTATCTAAAGGAGAAGGCAAGTAACGACAAACAGCATCTAACAAGAATTGAACTCCTTTGTTTTTAAATGCAGAACCACAAATCATTGGAATGATTGCCATATCCATTACAGCAGCTCTTAATGCAGCATGAACTTCTTCTTCAGTGATAGAGTTTTCATCTTCCATGAACTTCTCTAACAAGTTCTCGTCATACGTCGCAACCTCTTCAATTAATAAAGCACGTGCTTCAGCAGCTTCTTCTTTTAATTCTTCTGGAATATCAATCACATCAAAAGTAGCTCCTTGCGTGTTATCATGCCAAACAATAGCACGGTTTTTCACCAAGTCAACAATACCTTTAAAGTCCATCTCTTCTCCAATCGGTAATACAATTTGCACAGCGTTAGAACCTAACATCTCTTTCACCTGCTTACAAACCATAGAAAAGTTTGAACCTTGACGATCCATCTTGTTTACAAATCCAATTCTTGGAACTTTGTAATTATCAGCAAGTCTCCAGTTAGTTTCAGATTGCGGCTCAACACCATCAACTGCACTAAATAAGAAAACTAACCCATCCAACACACGCAATGAACGGTTTACTTCCACCGTAAAATCAACGTGACCTGGAGTATCAATAATATTAAAATGGTATCCTTTTGCATCAGCAGTTGGCTTACCATTTTCTGTTGGGAATTGCCATGTACATGTTGTAGCAGCAGACGTAATTGTAATACCACGCTCTTGCTCTTGCTCCATCCAGTCCATTGTTGCAGCACCATCGTGCACTTCTCCAATTTTGTGACTTACACCTGTATAATATAATACACGCTCTGTAGTTGTTGTTTTACCAGCATCAATGTGAGCAGCGATACCGATATTTCTAGTATATTTTAAATCTCTAGCCATTTCTTTAGTTGTGTCTGATTAAAATCTAAAATGTGAGAATGCTTTATTTGCTTCAGCCATCTTATGAGTATCTACTCTCTTTTTAACTGCCGCACCTTCTTCTTTAGCTGCTGCTAATACTTCAGAAGCTAATTTTAAAGCCATTGACTTCTCGTTTCTTTTACGTGAATAGCTAATTAGCCATTTCATAGCAATTGATACTTTTCTATCTGGTCTAATTTGCATTGGAATTTGGAATGTAGCTCCACCCACTCTACGCGAACGAACTTCTACATGCGGCATTACATTAGACAATGCTTCTTTCCAAATTTCTAAAGCTGTTTTTTCTTCGTCTGTTTTCTTTGAATCTACAATATCAATTGCATCATAGAAAATCTTAAATGCTACTGACTTTTTACCATCCCACATTAAGTTATTCACGAAACGTGTAACTAATTGGTCATTAAACTTTGGATCCGGTAAAAGAGGTCTCTTTTTCGCCTTACTTTTTCTCATGTCTTTACATTAAAAGTTTTAAAATTACTTCTTTGGGCGTTTTGCACCGTACTTAGATCTACGTTGTGTTCTTCCTTCTACACCTGCGGTGTCTAAAGCTCCACGAACGATATGATATCTAACTCCTGGTAAATCTTTTACCCTTCCACCTCTAACTAATACTATCGAGTGCTCTTGTAGATTGTGTCCTTCTCCTGGAATGTATGCATTCACTTCATTACCATTTGTCAAACGAACCCTTGCAACTTTACGCATTGCTGAATTCGGTTTTTTTGGCGTTGTTGTGTAAACACGTGTACAAACTCCACGTCTCTGAGGACAAGAATCTAAAGCAGCCGATTTACTCTTCTTAGTTATTTTGGCTCTTCCTTTTCTTACTAATTGTGAAATTGTTGGCATCTATTATTAAATATATTTTGATGTTAAAACCCTCTTTAGAGGGCGGCAAAGGTAAGTATTATTTCCAATTATTCAAATCTTAACGACTTAATTTTCAATAAGATTAATTTTTTAAAGCTTTCACACACATTAATTCCTGTTTTTTTACGTTACTTTGACAACATTCGCATTCACTTTTTAGTTTGAAAAATTTACCACGACATATTTATCCTTTATTTTTTTTACTTTTTTGTTTTTCATATATGAATAGTCAAACACTAAACGTAAAGGGAAGCAACGAAAATGAACAAATCATTATTGATGGTACGAACTATAAAAAATCGCACGAAAATATAAAATCTATTCTAGATGAACTCAATTCGCTTCAAAAAGCATTCTTCACTATTGGCTATTTTGACGCTTCTTACTCAGAACTTGAAAAAATAAACGACTCCACATATCAGAGTATTTTCAAATTAAATTCAAAATACAACTCTCTAAAAATAAATTACAATAAAGAGAAAATGAATTTAGATGTTTTAAGCGCGTTCAGTCTAGATTTTACAGATTCTCATCTCACCATTACTCCAGAAAATCTGACTCCTTTCTTAGAAGCATTGGTTGAAAACTTCCAAAACACAGGAAATCCTTTCGCAGAAGTCCAGCTTAAAAACATTGCCAAACAAGAAAACACTATTCTTGCAGATCTAGACATTAAAGTCATTGAAAAAAGAAGATTAGACAAAGTTATTATTAAAGGATACGAAAAGTTTCCAAAGTCTTATGTAAAAAACTACTTAAGACTCACCTCTAAAGTTTTCAACAAAGAAGAAATTACAACACAAACGAAACGAATTGATCAACTTCGTTTTGCACAACAATTAAAAGATCCCGAATTATTATTCACTAAAGACTCTACTACTTTATATATATATGTAGAAAAAGTAAAGAGCAATTTCTTCGATGGTTTTATCGGATTTAATTCAGATGAAGATACTGGAAACTTAAAATTGAACGGCTACCTTGATTTGAAACTAATTAATAATTTAAATTCGGGAGAGGAGTTTAATATTTTATGGAAGAATGACGGAAATAAGCAAACTAAGTTTTTGGCCGACTTAAGGATTCCATATATATTCAATTCTCCAATTGGTATAAATGCTGCACTAGACATTTTTAAACGCGATTCTTTATTTACAACTGTAAATACAACTTTCAAAACTTTTTATCAGATCAATCAAAACAATCAAGTTCATATAGGAATACAACAAATAGAATCAAACAACCTTTTAGATGACAATTCAAATACCGCAATTGATGATTATAAAAGTTTTTTTACCACTGCTGGATACACTTATAATAAACGCAACAACAGTTACAGTATATTTCCCAACAAAACCACTGTAAACCTAGAAGGGCAAGTAGGAAATCGAAAAAACGACTCCGAAAAGAACAAACAAAGCAAAGTCTCATTTACTGGAAATCATTTATGGGAACTCAACAACAGAAACTTCATCTACATAAACAACACTTCTGAAGCTTTATTTTCTGACACCTATCTCACAAATGAAAAATTACGCTTTGGAGGAATCCAATCCATTAGAGGCTTTAACGAAAATAGCTTAGAAGCTACACTATACAGCACCATCAATACAGAGTACCGATATATCCTATCAAGAAACTCCTATGTACACTCAATTATAGACTTCACATATTTTCAGGACGACCTCACAAATACCACTGCAAAACTCTACGGTTTTGGCTTCGGACTAGGAATTCGATCTAAATCAGGTCTCTTAAAAATTAATTATGCTGTTGGAAAAACTGACAATTCTAGCATTAAACTCTCTGAATCTAAGGTCCATATAAGTCTATCCACTTCCTTTTAACAAAGACTTAATCCTATTTTTTATTGAATTATAGTCACTTTTTTCCTTAAAAAAATAGGAATATTAACATATTATTATGATTTTTGGAATAGCTAATTCAAATAATTAACACAATGAGAACAAAGTTTAATGGAGTATTAACGCTTTTATTAGCGTTAATGGTGCAGCTAGCGCTTGCACAAGAACAAACAGTCTCTGGTACTGTTTCCGACGAATCTGGCCTTCCGTTACCGGGAGCTAGTGTAGTAATCAAAGGAACAAATACAGGAGTGTCTACTAATTTTGATGGTATTTACAACATTAAAGCTAGTAAAGGACAAACTTTAGTATTTAGTTACATTGGTTACGGCAAAAAAGAAGTTGTTGTCGGAGCTTCAAACAAAATTGACATTTCTTTAGAACCTGCAGACAATCAACTTGAAGAAGTGATTATTACTGCGCAAGGTATTAAGAAAGAGAAAAAAGCCTTAGGATATGCAGTAACAACTGTAGACAGTAAAGACCTAGAGCAGAAAGCAGATACGGATATCGGTAAGATATTACGTGGTAAAGCTTCTGGGGTTAGGATTACTGGTTCTGGAGGTGTATCTGGTAGTGGTTCTAATATCATTATTAGAGGGCAGTCTTCTATTACGGGTGGAAACCAACCTTTATTTATTGTAGATGGTGTTCCATTTGACGGATCATCAGGTGGTGCAAACCAGTCTGCTAGTTCAGCTGATTTCCAATCTGGTAACGTAAGTAGTAGATTTGCCGATATCGATCCTAACAACATTGAAAGCGTAAGTATCTTAAAAGGTTTAAGTGCAACTGCTCTTTATGGAGGTGAAGGACGTAATGGGGTAATTTTAATTACTACAAAAACTGGAAAAGATGCCAATAAAAAAATGGAGGTTACTGTAAACCAATCTATTTTCTTTAACAGCATTGTTTTACCAGATTACCAAGATACTTGGGGTAACGGTTTCCAAAACGTATACGGAGCCTTCTTTAGTAACTGGGGAGCTCGTTTTGATAGTCAAGCTACTATTGATAATGCATTTAGAACATCTATCTTGAATAACTTCGGTGTTGAGCCATCAGTTTTATTCCCAGGAAGACCTGGATTAGACACTCCAAATGTAGAATACAGACCTTATGACAGTCAGAAAGAATTTTTCAAAACAGGTACAATTAGCAGTACTTCTGTAAACGTTGCCGGAGCATTTTCAGACAAAGGAAGTTTCAATGCTTCTTATGCACATGTTGATGATCAATCATTTATTCCAAACAATAGCTTACGAAGAGATAACTTCTCTGTAGGTGGAAGATTCAAAATGTCAAATAAATTTACTGTTTCTGGTAAAATTAGTTTAGCAAAAACAGATATTAGAAGTCCATTTACTGATGCTTCTACTGGTAGTGACGTAACATCTTCTACAGCTGGAACTGGAGGTATTGCTTCTATCTGGAATATTCTTTATTTACCACGAAGTGTAGATATCAACTTACCATCACAACATCCAGTAACAGGAGAAAGTGTTTGGTATAGAGGTGGAAATGACCGTACAAACCCAAGATGGGTACTAAACAACACACAGGATAAGAATAGCACTGACCGTGTTTTTGCAAACTTCGTTACTTCTTATGAAGCTGCAGATTGGCTAACAGTTAGCTATAGATTAGGACTTGATAGTCAAAACACAAGATCTAGACGTGTAATTAACAAAGGATCTAATGATGGACTTCATCCTAATGGATATTTACAAACTACCTCTGAGAGGTTTACAATTTGGGATCACTCTTTATTAGCGTCTATCGACAAAGAAATTAATGAGGATTTCGCAATTCAAGCTACTATTGGTGGAACATCTAAGCGTCAAGTTTTTGAGCGTGATGGATCCGAAAGTAGAGATCAGATTGTATTTGGGCTATGGAATCACTTAAACTTCAGCAACTCTAGTACAATTATTGAAGGAACAGTGTTTGCTGACAACAATCTTACATACCAAACATTTAATGAACAAAACAACGTTGCATTATATGCTTCAGGTACATTATCATACAAAAACTTCTTATACTTAAACGCTACAGCGAGAAACGAGTGGAACTCTACATTAGAGCAACAAAACAGGTCTCAGTTTTCTCCTGGTGTAAGTATGTCTTTCATTCCAACATCTGCTTTCCCTGAAATCAGATCTGAAGGAGGATTAAACTTTTTAAAGTTAAGAGCTGGTTACGGTACTTCTCCAGGTTTCCCTGGACCATACAACACAAGAAGTGTTATATCGTTAGTACCTAACATTTTCCAAACTGCTGGAGGAAACGGAACTGTAACAACAGGTATTCCTAACTTCTTACCTAATCCTGCATTAAAGCCGGAATTATCTAAAGAGCTTGAATTTGGAGTTGAAACTAGATTCTTAAACAACAGAGTTGGATTAGAATTCACATATTATAGCAGAGATACGGAAGATCAAATTATCCAAAGACCTTTAGCTCCTGAAACAGGATACACAAGTACATTCACAAACATTGGTAATGTAATCAACGAAGGTTTTGAAATTTCTTATGACATTACTCCTATTAAAACAGAAGACTTCGAATTTAAACTTTCTGGTAGTTTCACTCAAAACGAAAGTGAAGTAAAAGGTCTTGATGATGGAGAGCAAATCCTTTACGGAGGTATCTTCGCAACTCCTGCAAACGCAGCAATTAACGGACAGCCGTTAGGTGTTATTGTTGGTAGTAGAGTTCTAAGAGATGATGCTGGCAACCGTTTGGTTGACGAAAACGGATACTGGATTCAAGATCCTACAAATGGTATAATTGGTGACCCAAACCCAGACTGGTTTACTACAGTAAACACAGGATTTACTTGGAAAAACTTATCATTTAACATGCAATGGGAATACCAAAAAGGTGGAGACATCTACGCTACGACCGTAGGAGCACTAGTTGGTAGAGGATTAGTTGAAGATACTGATTTTGACAGAACACAAAGTATTGTTTTACCAGGTGTACGTCAATCTACAGGACAACCAAATGACATTCAAGTAACATCAACTGAAGCATACTTTAACAATATTGGTTTCGGTACTGATGAACTATTAATTTATGATGCTACACATATTAGATTAAGAGAAGCATCTATTAGCTATAGATTACCTAAGAAATGGTTAGAAAGAACTCCTTTCGGGAATGTATCTCTTACAGTTTCAGGTCAAAACCTATGGGTAAAAGCATTCAACACACCTGATAGTGTAAACTACGATCCTGAATTGAACAGTTTAGGTGTTGGTAACTCTCAAGGGTTTGACTACTTAACTTCTTGGAATTCTAGAAGATATGGTATGAGTATAAAAGTAACATTCTAAAAAAAATGACAATGAAAATAAAAAATAACAAATTATTTTGGTTGCTAGCACTAATACTTGTATTCTCTTGTGAAACAACAGAATTAGACTTACTAGTAGACCCGAATGTACCCTCGCCAGAGACATTAAATGAAGATGGAAGTTTAAATTTCATCCAGTTCAACTTTGCTTCATTCTTTGCAGAAGCAACAGAGGCAGGTGCAGAAACTGTACGTTTAGAGTACATGTTTGACACATACGAAGTTAACTTCAACAATTCTAATGCAAATTTAGGAGGAATGTGGCGTATTGGATATGCTGACGTTTTAAATGAAGTTCAAGCATTAATTCCAATTGCTACAAATAGCGGAAGTGTTCGTCACACTGGTGTTGCTAGAATTATTAAAGCATACACATTAATGACACTTGTAGATTACTTTGGAGATGTTCCTTACTCAGAAGCATTACAAGGTGATTCAGGAGAAGTTTTCCCTAATGTTGATCCAGGAGCTGATGTATATGCGGCAGCTTTAGCTGAATTAGACTTAGCATTAGCTGACTTTGCCAGTATAGATGGAAATACTCCAACCTTTAACGATTTATTTTATGGAGAAGGAAGCAGTAATTCAATGACTAAATGGACAAAATTTTTAAACACACTTAAACTCAAGTACTATTTAAATAGAAGACTTATTGATCCAGCTGGTGCTACCGCAGGAATCAATGCACTTTTAACAGCTGGAGATCTTATTACATCAAGTGAAGATGATTTCAAGTGGACTTCTGGAACTGCAGACAATCCACAAAGTAAGCACCCTTACTACGTAGAAGAATATGAAGCTGCAAACCCTGGAGAGTATATCCCTAATTATTTAATGTGGGCATTAACACTTGAAAAAGGTACTGACGATCCAAGATTGAGATATTACACATACAGACAAGTAGGTGCTTTCCCAACAGATCCTGCCACACTAGACAACGAAATTGATTGTTGGAATGACCCAAGACCTGCTACATATGCAGCAATTGACGCAATGCAAGCTGTTCCATTACCATTCTGTTCTTTATTTGGACGAGGAGATGGATACTGGGGTAGAGATCATGCAGAAGCTGATGGTATTCCACCAGATAATGCAAAAAGATCAACATTTGGAGTATATCCTGCTGGTGGACGTTTTGATGATAATGATGCTGACAGTATTGACTCTGGAGATGGTTTAGACGGTGCTGGAATATGGCCAATCATGATGGATTCTTTCGTATACTTCATGAGAGCAGAAGCTGCTTTATTTTTAGGAACAGCTGACACTCCTGAAGCAATGCTTGAGCAAGGAATCAGATCTTCCATGAACACAGTAATTGGATTTTTACCAAACCCTGCTGATTTCACAAATACATCTGACGCTACAGATATCAATGATTACGTTACTGCGGTAATGACTGCATATATGGCTGCAGCTAATGACACTGAAAGAATGGCTATTATTGGTAAAGAATACTGGTTAGCTATGTATGGAAATGGAGTTGAAGGATACAATCTTTACAGAAGAACTGGAGCTCCTAACAACTTACAACCTACATTACTAGGAACAGGAGGATTCCCAAGATCATTCTTATATCCAAACGTTACGGTTGATAGAAATATAAATATCACTCAGAAGCCTGGATTATCAGAACAAGTATTCTGGGATAATAATCCTGCTGGATTTATTCAATAAAAAAGATAAATTATGAAAAATAAATTATTAAAATCATTCTTAGTACTCGGCGCTATGACTTTAGCGTTCAGTAGCTGTTCGGATGACGAGACATTACCTGTCCAGTTTGACGAATTGATTAATTCTGGAGTGCCATTCGCTACAGAAATAACTACCAATGGATCTACAAATGTTAATAAATTAGATCCAAGTAGCTCAAGCTTCTCCAAGGACTATCAATTAATTTCTCCAGCCGGAGGAACAGATATTACCAAAGTAGATGTATATGTTAGCTTAGATGGAGAAAACATTACTGCTTCAGAAACATTATTAGCAACTGTAAGCGCTTCTAGTTTTACAACTCCTGCTGACGGAGGCTATCCAGAAGTAAATGTAGCCTTTGATGGAGGAAGTATCATTTCTGCTTTAGGAATTGACGCTTCAGCTTTAGAAGGTGGAGACACATTTGCTTACAGATTAGCTGTCACAAATTCTCAAGGAACTTTCTCTGACGTAAGTTCTAATTTTGACAATCAATCAGCTGATCACACATTCTCATCAACAGTTGTATGCCTTGCTCCACCACCTCCAGGTGTATGGACAATAGACATGCATGATTCTTATGGAGATGGATGGCAAACTATTGGTAATAGCTCTGCCCCTATCACTATCACATTAGATGATGGAACTGTATTTGAAGTTGGACTATGTACTCCATATGAAGCAAACACATTTGACTGTATTGATGAGTCAAATGACGGTACTGACACGATCACAATTCCAGCAGGAACTGTATCTGCAGACTGGTTCTTCCCAGGAGATAACTACGGAGAAATTTCTTTTGAAATTTATGCTCCTAGCGGAAACTTAGTTGCTGCTTACACATCAGGATCTGCAGCTGGACCAATTGCATTAAACCTATGTAATGAATAGATAGATTTTCTTTAAAAATCAATCATAAATAAGACTGCTCATGAATATTATTCGTGAGCAGTTTTTTTTTAGTTGAATATTCTTTACTTTTCGTCCTTGAAAATCAATTGAGATTTTTACAATTACAAAATTGCTATGAAAAATTATATTTTACTACACCTCACTTTATTAATAACTCTCTGCGTAAATTCACAAAATACAGTAGGCACCATTATTAATAACCAAGGTACTTTTGATGGCTACACCTTATTCGCTCCTGCTGGACACACCGAAACATATTTAATAAACAACTGTGGGGAAGTTGTAAATCAATGGACAAGCACAGTTGGCCCAGGGAATGCAGTATATCTTCTTGAAAATGGTAATTTATTACGTGCAGGGAGAGTCGCAAATGCTAACGTTAACTTTGGTGGCGTTGGAGGAAAAGTAGAATTATATGATTGGGATAGTAATTTACTTTGGGAATACACCTACTCTACTACCACAGTTTCACAACATCACGATGTTTTCCCCATGCCTAACGGAAACGTCTTAATGCTTGCCGTAACAACAATGACAGATACAGAAGCAATTCAAGCAGGAAGAAACTCTAGCAATCTTACACAAGGGAAATTATTTAATGAACAAATACTTGAATTACAACCTATCCTTGGAAGTAATAATGCAACTATTGTATGGGAATGGAATGTAAAAGATCACTTGATTCAAGATTTAGATCCAACTAAAGATAATTACGGAGTAGTTGAAAACAATCCACAACTACTAGACATTAATTTTTTAGGAAACTCTGCGGGAAATGCGAATTGGCTGCACTTTAATTCCATTCAATATGATGAAAGGTTAGATCAAATTGTAATCAGCTCACGGCTTTTAAGTGAAATTTACATCATAGACCATAGTACTACAACAGCTGAAGCTGCTACAAATTCAGGGGGAGATAGAAACCGAGGAGGAGACTTTTTATACCGTTGGGGAAATCCACAATCTTACAAAAGAGGAACAGTTTCCGATCAAAAACTATTTGGCCAACATTACCCACATTTTATTGCTGATGGACTCCAAGATGCTCGAAAAATCATAGTATTTAACAATGGCTTCAATCGCCTTCCAAGTGTATCACAAATAGATATTATAACACCACCCGAAGATTCAGAAGGCGTTTATACGTATACTCCAGGAACTGCATATGGCCCAGCAAATACAGACTACACTTACAAAGCCCCTGTAGAAACTGATTTTTATTCAAGAATCCTTTCAAGTGGACAAAGACTTCCTAACGGAAACACTCTTATTTGTGATGGAGATGATGGGTATTTCTTTGAAATTACGCCTACAGAAGAGATTGTTTGGGAATATATCAATCCAGTAACACCTACAGGAATTCTTTCTCAAGGTGATGATTCTACAGCCTCACCAAACTTAACATTTAGAGTCTTACGTTATGCAAGTGACTATCCTGCATTTGCTAATAGGAATTTAACACCTAGTGCTCCAGTGGAGCTTAACCCAGACTTAACAGCATGTACTCTTTTAAGCACTGATGAAGTTGAAAATCAAACATACTCATTAATTCCAAATCCTGTAAAAGACATACTTACCATACAAGGAGAAATACAAAAAGTAGAAGTATATAATTTATTAGGTAAACTTCTTATAACCACAAATGACAATACAATTGACTTAACTAGTCAAAAAACTGGAATGTATATTTTAAAATTATATAATAATACTAAAGTCACTACGACTAAAGTCCTAAAACAATAACATTTTACTTCATTAGGCTAAAATATTACTTCAATACGGAAGATACATACTATTTAACTTAAATAAATTGCAAACTATACAATCAGTTATTGCAAAAAACCACAAAACATCTACCTAATACAGAGTATTTTATCAATTTGCTAAAATATTTAACAAAAGTCTAAATTAATGATAATACACTTCATTTTAAGATCGCAGCCCCTTCATTTCTAAGACTGTAACAGCTTTTCTCTTCTGATAATTAGCCTTCTTTTTCTAAAAAACTTGCGATTTAAATTGATTTTTAAGAAAAAAAAATTGGATTATTAACATAAAATTAGGATTTTTGGCGATAGCTAATTCAAATAAATTAAAAAAATGAGAACAAAGTTTAGTGGAATTCTAACGCTATTCCTAGCGTTATTTGTGCAGATTCTGTTTGCACAACAACAGACTGTCTCTGGAACAGTAACCGATGACACCGGTTTACCATTACCAGGAGCAACTGTTTCAATTAAAGGTACATCTAAAGGTATAACAACTGATTTCGATGGTAAATATTCTATTAAAGCTGACAACGGGCAAACACTTGTCTTCAGTTATATAGGGTATAAAGCAAAGGAAGTTACAGTTGGATCATCTTCAATAAATGTACAATTAGAATCAGACAATACATTAGGAGAGGTAGTAGTCGTTGCGTACGGGTCTGAAAAAAGATCAAATGTAACATCTGCGATTTCCGTTGTAAAATCTGAATCAATAGAGCAAGTTCCAAATGCTTCTATAGATCAAATCTTACAAGGACAGGCAGCAGGTTTAAACATCCAAACAAGTTCAGGTCAGCCTGGAGCTAGTGGTACTATCTTATTAAGAGGTAGAAACTCTGTACAAGGAAACGTTGAGCCTTTATTCATTATTGATGGAGTTCCTGTAAACGAAGATAACTTTAGAAGTTTAAATGCGAATGACATTCAGAATGTTTCTGTATTAAAGGATGCATCAGCTTCTGCACTTTATGGAAATAGAGCTGCGGGTGGTGTAATCATCGTTACTACAAAAACAGGTAAGAAGAACTCAGGAACACGTATTCAGTATAGATCTCTTTATGGTCAATCTACTACGATCGATCCTAATTTTGAGTTAATGAACTCTAGACAATACTTAACGTATTTAAGACAAAGAGGTTTCAATACCTTCTCTGACACTCAGATTAATGCTTTATCTAACCAAGTAAACACAAAATGGGAAGATATCTTATTAAGAACGGGTACTACATTATCGCATGAAGTTAATGTAACTACTGGTGGAGAAAACACTACTAGTTATACGTCTGTAGCATATTTTGAGCAAGAAGGTATTACATTACGTAGTAACTTAAAGCGTTTCACTTTAAGAAACAATACGAATGTTTCTTCTTCTAACAATAAGTTTAACTTGACTACTAACTTAACAATGGGTTATAGTGTTAATGATAATCCAGCAAACGCAGGATCAGGTTCATTAAACAACCCGTTCATTAATGCATATATTGGTAGTCCAGCATTAAACCCTTACAACCCAGATGGATCTTTAGACTTAACAGGAAACGGGACAACAGGATTTGGAAACTCACCTATCGTTGCCTTAAACACTGCAACTTTAAACACATCTGTTCAAGACGAATTAAAGATTGTTGGTAAAATTGGAGCTACTTTAGAAGTTGCTAAAAACCTAACAGTTGGAAGTTCTATTGGTATGGATTATGAGCAAATCAATGGTCTTACTATTACTGATCCAAACAGTTTAAGAGGTTTAAACAATGATACAAACAACCCTACAGCTGCAATCATCAAAGGTTCTCACGCTGAGAACTTCACAAGAAACGTTTCTTTTAACATTAACTCATTTGTTACTTATAAGAACATTTTTAAAGATGTACACAGTGTAGAAGTTTCTGCTTTCACAGAATACTACAAAGAACATTTCGATACTTACGGATTTGAAGCTTTTGGTTTAGATCCAAAGTTGCCTGGAGTTGGAGCTGGTTTCACAGCAGGAAATACAACAGAAGGTCCTAACAATGATCTTTACAACTATATCCCTACAGCTTTCTCTACAACTACAAATGGAGGTTTATTCTCTTACTTTGCAGTTGGTAAATATGACTATGATAACAAATATGGTTTCCAAGCTTCTATTAGACGTGATGCTTCTTCAAGATTTAGCAAAACGAACAGATGGGGTACTTTCTGGTCTGTATCTGGTAAGTGGAACATCCACAATGAGAAGTTCATGGAAGGTGTAGAATTCCTTAACGAATTAAAATTAAGAGGTAGTTACGGTACTACAGGTAACGATAGAGCTGCTGCACGTTTTGGAGGATTTAACTTAATTGGAACTGGAAACGGTGGAGGAAACTTCAACGGTTCAGGACAAGGATACCAAGGAACAAACGGATACTGGCTTTCTCAGATTGCTAACCCTGACTTGAAATGGGAAACTGTTACTCAAGCAAACATAGGTATTGACTTCGCTATGATGTCAAACAGATTAAGTGGTTCTCTTGATTTCTATGAGAAAACAACAGATGATTTATTCTTGAATAGACCAATTTCTACTATATCTTCAGTTAACTCTATCAACGCTAACGTTGGTCAGATGAAGAATACTGGTGTTGAATTAGCTTTAAGCTATGATATTATCAGAAGTGATGATAGAAAAGGTTTACAGTGGTCTGTTAATGGTAACATTGCATACAACAAAAACGAAATCACTAAATTAGTAGGTGATGGTTTAATTGAAACTACTCGTACAGCTTTATCTGAAGGAGATCCATTTGGTTCTTTCTATGCAGTTCGTTGGGCTGGTGTTAACCCTGCTAATGGTTCTCCATTATACTATGATTCTGATGGAAACATTACAGACACATACACTGATGACAATCGTGTAATTCTTGACAAAACTCAAGATCCAAAATTTGTTGGTGGATTCGGAACTAACGTTCAATACAAAGGATTTGCATTAAATGCATTATTCTCTTATGCTATCGATCAGTATAGATATAATGGTAGTTTAGCTGTAGTTGAAGATCCAACATTAGTTAGTATTTCTAACCAGTCTACATCTATTATTAGAGAATGGCAACAGCCAGGAGATATTACTGATATCCCATCTTCTGCTTTCGGTTCTACAAGACTTTTAAACACAGATCGTTATATTGAAAATGCATCTTTCTTACGTTTAAGAAATGTTACACTTTCATACACATTAGACAAAGACATTTTAGGGAAAACAAATTTATTTTCAAGTATAAGAATGTATGTTCAAGGACAAAACCTTTTAACTTGGTCTAAGTGGAGAGGATTCGATCCAGAATCAAACATTAATTCAACTTTCTTTGAATTCCCAACACCTAAAACATGGACATTAGGATTAGATGTTAACTTTTAAAAAAAAAGAAAAATGAAAAAAATAAATTTATCAATATTAATACTAATGCTAGCATTTACATACTCATGTAATGATGCATTAGATATTTTACCAGAGAACTCGATTCCTGAAGAAAATGCATTTGTTTCTGTTCCTGATTTAGTATTAGGTATGAATGCCGTATTTGCAAACTATACACCTGAAGCTAACTTAGACTTCTCTTCTATCTTAACAGATGATACAAAAGTTGGAGAAGACAATGGTGGACAGCGTATCAACGAACATAACTTCGTTGTTACTGCTAGTACATTCAGAGCAACTCAAATTTGGACAGGTAACTACGCGTTAATCAACAGTATTAACCGTCTTATTTCTGCTGCAGGAGGAATTGCTCCTCAAAATGCTGCTGAACAAGCAACTTATGACAACATTCTTGGTGAATGTTATGCATTAAGAGCTCTTGCTCACCTTGATTTATTAGCATTCTATTCTCAGGATTATAATGCTGCTACTGAGTCAGTACCTTATATTGACTATGTAGTTATCTTAGAGCAACCATCAAGAAACACTGTTGGTGAAGTTTTAACAGGTATCAAATCTGATTTAACAACTGCAGAAGGTTTTATTGATGCTTCTATTACAGATGTAACAAGAATTACAAGAGATTTCCTTACAGCTGTTAGAGCTAGAATGGCATTATATGAAGGTGATAACTCAACTGCAATGACTTTATCTCAGCAGTTAATCAATGCATATCCGTTAGCAAACCAAACTCAGTATGTTGCTATGTTTGATGACACAGATAACACTGAGGTTATTTTTAAAGCTGATAGAGTTGTAGGAGATCCTTTAGCTGGAGGAACTTGGATGTTTACAAACTCGGGAGGTTCTTTCATTGAAGTTTCTAATGAATTAGTTAGTATCATACCTGCAGGTGATGTTCGTAATGCTACTATTTGGACTAACCTTGATGCAAATTTTGTTGCTGATACACAAGAGCGTGTTAACAAATACCCAGGATCTGGTGGAAATAGATACTTAAATGATATCAAAGTTTTCCGTTCTTCTGAAATGGTATTAATTAATGCTGAAGCTAAAGCTAGAACTTCTGATTTCTCAGGAGCTGCTACTATGATTCAAACATTAAGAAGTGCAAGAACTGGCGGAACTGCTGCTCTTCCTTCTTATGCTAACATCAACGAAGCTATCACTGATATCTTATTCGAAAGAAGATTAGAATTATGTTTTGAAGGACATCGTTTTATTGACCTTAAAAGAACTCGTGACATTACTGGTACTGGTATCGTAAGATCTCAAGCTTTATTAGATTGTGGAGGAACTAGTGGAACATCTAACTGTGATTTACCTGCTAATGATCATAGATTTACACTACCTGTACCTGCTGCTGAATTAGATGGTAATGCTAATATGACTCAAACTCCAGGATATAATTAATAAATTAAAGAAAGAAAATGAAAAATTTTATAAAACTATTCATCGCATGTGCCTTCTTGGTATCATGTGGTGATTTTGAAGAAACAATTTATGATGGTGTAGGAGGAGCAACATTAGCATTTTTTGATGCTTCATCTTCATCATTAGAAGTTGAAATCAATCAAACAAATACTACGACTGTAACAATTGGAGTAAGTACATTATCTAGTGTAGAAAGAACTGTAGCCGTTAGTGCTGATGCTGCTTCTACTGCTGATGCTGCTATGTACTCTTTTAGCTCTACAGTTACTATTCCTGCAAACGAATACTTCGGTACATTAACTGTAACTGGTATTGATGCTGGTTTAACAACTGACTCTAGAAGTTTAATTTTGAACATTGATGATTCTCCAGGAATTACAGGAAGTACTGATTCTCACACGGTTACTCTTGTTGAGGTTTGTCCTATCCCAGCAGATTACATGATTGGTGATTACCAAATTGCTGATGGTGTTGCTGTTATAGGTCCAGGAAATGGAACTTCTAACTTTGATCCAGGTGTAGTTACTTTAACTGCTTCATCTGCTTCATCTAGAAGCTTTACAAATGCTGTATTACCTGCATTTAGAGGTCCAATTACTGTTACTGTTTCTTTAGTTTGTGGTAAATTGATCCTTGCTGACACTGATCCATCTATTGCTTGTGCTGATCCAGATATTGCTTATATTTTAGGTACTGCTGGAGATAACAACTCAGATTATGATCTTAGTTCTGATCAAACTTTTACAATCTTTTACACAGAAGACCCTAATGCATCATGTGGTGGTCCTTACTTATTAAGTTCTTTCACTTTAACCAAAATATAAACAACCCTGTTATGAAAAAAATAATGAAAGCTTTCATCTTGCCATTAGTTTTGGTGCTTGCATATAGTTGTGCAAAAGATGATGATGGTAGATTTTCTTCCAACCCAGAATCTGGATGGATAGAGTTTCCAAGTGCATCAACAACTCAATCTGTAAATAATACTTTAACTAGTATTACTGTACCTGTTAACTTTACTGCTCCTATTAATAAGAGTGATGTAAATGTAACTTATACACTTGTAGATGTATTAGGATCTTCTAGTGACGCTGTTACAGCTAGTGGTAATGTAAAAATTGCTGCTGATACAAATACAGCTTTAATCGAATTAAATGTAACTCCAACTGCTGCTACAGCATTAGTAGCTTCAGATATTACTTTTAACATCGTATTACAAACTGCATCTAGAGGAGTTTCTGTAGGATTATCTGATGGTTCTTCTACAACTACTCACACTGTAAACTTAGTATGTGACCTTACATTAGACTTAGGTGGAATGTATAGTGTAACTACTAACTACGGATTCCATGATTTCTTACCTAGCTTCAACCCAAATACGCAAGTTAGTGAGATCGTTGACAACGGAGACGGGACATTCTTCATCCAAGATTTCTCAGGAGGTCTTTACAATGGAGGTCCTTACTCAACTGCTTATGGAACTGGACCAACAAGTTTTGATGTAACATTCAGCAACTCTTGTAATAAAATCCAGTGGACTGATCAAGGTGACCCTTGGGGAGCTTGTATTCCATTAAGTGGAGGTGTTAACGAAGTTGATATTGCTACTGGAGTAGTAACTATCTCTTGGTTTAACGAAGGATACGGAGAAAACGGTGTATCAGTTTACACACCATTGTAGAAATAATATTATATTATAATACATATACAAAAAACCACCCAACTGGGTGGTTTTTTATTTTATATTTGTCCTATGCAAAACAATAACACTCAAATATTTGGCATAAGAGCCATTATAGAAGCTATAAACTCTGGAAGCACTATTGATAAAGTTTTCATTCAAAAAGGTCTTAGAGGAGAGCTATTCAACGAATTAGACCATCTTTTAAGAGCAAATGCAATCAGTACTTCGTTTGTTCCACCTGAAAAACTAAATAGACTTACCAAAAAAAATCATCAAGGTGTAATTGCTTTGATTTCTCCAATAGAATTTCATGATTTAGATACATTAGTTTTGAATGTTATTGAATCTGGACGCATACCTAAGTTTTTAATTTTAGATCAATTAAGTGATGTTCGTAACTTTGGTGCTATTATTAGAACCGCAGAATGTACTGGTGTTGATGGAATTATTATACAGAAAAAAGGTGGCGCTCCAGTAAATGCTGATGCAGTAAAAACATCCGCTGGTGCTATCTTTAAAATGCCAATCTGTAAAGTAGATCACATCAAAGATGCAATTTATCATTTACAAAGTTCAGGTGTACAAATTGTAGCTGCTACTGAAAAAGCGCAACACAATTTATACGATGTTGATTTTACAGCTCCTGTTGCTATTGTTATGGGATCAGAAGGTAAAGGCGTTTCTCCTTCTATTTTAAAAATTGTAGATCAGCAGGCTAAGTTACCAATGTTAGGTGAAATTGCTTCTTTAAATGTGTCTGTAGCATGTGGTGCGTTTTTATATGAAATAGTAAGACAACGCCAATAGAAAAGTCTATTCTTCTTGGTCAACTCTATCATTTTTGACAAAAATATAGTTGACCTTTATGGTAGGCAACTCCTCTTCTACTTCATCGGGTAAGGTCTCTATGAAGTTTCCATTCTCATCAAAATGCTTCATAAATGGATCATTTTCTGGGATAAATTCTTCTTTTTCCCACTCGTACGTATTCTTAGTATATACAACTGGAAGAAAAACAGCTAAAAGAAATCCTGTAATAAATCCACCTAAGTGGCCTTCCCAAGAAATGGTTTCTTCTATCGGAAATAAATACCAGAGCATTCCACCATATAAAAACATGATAATTAAAGACAAGGCTACAAATCGATAGTATTTGGTAATTACTCCTTTAAAAAAGATGAAACTCATCAATACATAAATAAAACCACTTGCGCCTATATGATTGGCTTCTCTACCAATAATCCACGTTAAAATTCCTGAACCTAATAATCCTATAATAAAAATGGTCCAACGTTGTGACCTATAGAAATAAATAACTGCAGCACTTAACAAGAATAATGGAATTGTATTATTCCATACATGTCGCATACTTCCATGAATAAGTGGACTCAATAAAATACCTCGCATTCCTTTCAATGTTCTTGGATATACACCATAATCATTAAATCGAAATCCAAAACGAACCTCAGACCAAAACACAAACCAAATAATTAATATAAACAGAAAAGGTAGTAATACTACTTCCGGTGTAAACACAAAAGGATGTTGCTGTTTGGATTTCATAGACAATTTTAAATCAAATAGTCAAAAAATTAGCCAAGATGAATTCACATGAAAAATTGTCACTTCCTTAGTAATATCTTATTTTTATCCCATGAATGAACCATTAGCAGAACGCATTCGCCCAAAAACGTTGGAAGACTATATAAGTCAAGATCATTTAGTGGGAGAAACTGGTGTATTAACACGTCAAATAAAACAAGGAATTATTCCTTCGCTCCTACTTTGGGGACCTCCAGGAACTGGAAAAACTACTTTAGCAAATATTATCGCTACAACTTCTGATCGTCCTTTTTATACGCTTAGCGCGATTAGTTCCGGTGTAAAAGATGTGCGTGAAGTTATTCAACGTGCAAAGCAAGATGGTGGTTTATTCACTACTAAGAATCCAATTTTATTTATTGATGAGATTCATCGATTTAGCAAATCACAACAAGATTCACTGCTTGGCGCTGTTGAGAAAGGCTGGGTTACGTTAATTGGTGCTACTACTGAAAATCCTAGTTTCGAGGTCATTCCCGCTTTATTGTCACGTTGTCAAGTATATATATTAAATCCTTTTGGAAAAGAAGATTTAGAACGGTTACTAAAACGTGCTATTATACAGGATACGCAACTTTCTCAAAAGAAAATTACACTAAAAGAAACAGAAGCACTATTAAAACTCTCTGGTGGTGATGGACGAAAATTATTGAATATTTTTGAACTCATTATCAATTCGGAAGGAACCGATGAAGTTATCATTACAGATGAACTCGTGTTAAGTCGCGTGCAAAAAAACACGGTTTTATATGACAAAACTGGCGAACAACACTACGACATTATTTCTGCTTTTATAAAATCGATTCGTGGAAGTGATCCTAATGGAGCTGTATATTGGTTAGCCAGAATGATTGAAGGTGGAGAAGATGTAAAATTTATCGCAAGAAGAATGTTGATTTCTGCAAGTGAAGATATCGGAATTGCCAATCCGACAGCTTTGGTTATTGCAACGAATACCTTTCAGGCGGTTTCTATTATCGGATATCCTGAAGCACGTATCATTTTAAGTCAATGTGCCGTATATTTAGCCACTTCTGCAAAAAGTAATGCTTCGTATATGGCAATCAAAAAAGCACAAGCTATTGTCAGAGAAACTGGCGATTTGTCAATTCCGTTACATTTACGAAATGCACCAACTAAATTAATGAAAGATTTAGGGTATGGCGAAGATTACAAATACTCGCATGATTTCAACAATAATTTTGTCGCACAAGAATACTTACCCGATGAAATTTCAAATACTAAAATCTATAATCCTGGAAGCAATCCACGTGAAAAAAGTCTTCGTGATTTCTTAAAAAATCGCTGGAAAGATAAATATGACTATTAGTGTAGATGTTTGGAAAAACTAACAATAAACTTTTAAAAATAAATGTTGTTATTCATCCCTAAATAAAAAACATCAAAGACAACTGAGCAAACCCGAAGTTAGAACTTCACATTCAAAACAGACACTTCATGTCCTGATGTGGTAGCATTAGACAACATCCATTTGCCGTTTTCTTTGTATACAATAGCATCTTTTCCTTTTACAAGATAAACATTAGGCACTCCTGTTTTTAGGAGAATCATTACCACTTTTGGCGAACGATCTACCAACTGAAAACCATTTTCTAAAGGTTGCGCATACAGAACTTCCTCTTTTAATTTTGTAACTGGCTTTACAACTATAGGTTTTACTTCTTTAACTGTCATCGTTTCTTTTACAGGAACAACTTCTTTTTTTACTTCTTCAACTTTTTTTGTAACGGTTTCTGTAACTGCTGATTTTGATGGAACGACAACTTTTTTTCTTTTAGCTGGTGTATACGAATACCGTTGTGCTTTTATGGACTCAAACGAATTTCGAACACTTTCATTATATGCTTTTTCGTACGCTTTCGTTCTTGAGGTACCTTCTTCACTTTCTAAAATCACTTGATTAGAACAGTCTTTCAATATAATTTTAGTCTTTGTAACAAACATTCCAGAGTCATCTTCAAGATCTAAGTACAATGCCAAACATCTATCATCAGTTAAATCTTGTGGAAACGTTTCAGAATCATACAATACTCCAAACCCTTCGCTTTTAAACAGAAAACGCATAAGTGAATTTACACGATATTTATCATGCTTTTTCAAAAATTCAAACTCATACGGAATTACTACATATTTATAGCTATCTAATTTTTGTGAAAAACCAGAAGCTGTAATAAATAGAAATATAATAACTGCTAGAAAACGTTTCATAATAATGGTATTGTGTATTTTGAGCTCCAAAATAAGGATTTTATTGGAATCCGTTACTTTTTAGTAGCAGGAAAAATATAATTAAACCCTAGTTGTACAGAAGCATAGTTCGCTTTCGCTAAATTTTGATATTCTAAGAGATTATCTGCCATGATGTAAAAATTCACATTTCCGATATGCGAAGAAATTCCCAAGCCAATATTGGTTTTTGAAAAAGTATCAGCTGTGTACGTCACTTTTCCGCTCAAAAAACTAAATAATCGACGGTAATAAAAAGCAGTTACAGCCGTTTGCGGTCTTCTTGGTCTACCAATTGCATATATTTGTAAACCTACTTCATTTAAATAATCGCCATCTTCAGCAGTACAATTACATTCTTTTAAAACTTTTTTCCCGTATTTATACGAAACTGATCCATTCAATTTAGGCGAACGCCAAGAAGTATAATTTTTAGTAATAGTATCAAGTTCGAATAAATCATCAAAAGTATCTTCAATTTCTTGCCAATATTCATCCGCAGTTTGTCCTGAACCATTGTTTGGAAATAATGGATTTACACCTTCAAATGTATACTCTCCTTTTAACGTGTATGTTTCTACATCTTTAGTGTGATGGATAAATCCAAGATCTTGAATACTTCCAGTTACAGTCCATTGTTCTTTAGGGTGATAAGTAAAACCAACATCTAACCCTAAACCTAAGTTTCCACCAAAAAGCACACGTTTACGTAATTCTTTAATTGCTTTCCCATTCCAGTCATTTTGTCCTTCATTCTCTAAATCGACCAAAGAGGCAAACCCTGAAGTCTGAAACGCCAAATCTAAATCAAATGTGTGGTAATAGAAGTTATTTGTGCCTTCTTGCGTAACGAAACTTCCTTTATTGTTTGTTGATTTAAAGTTTAACAAGCTAGAATATATTTTTCCTCGAAAACCGTAAGTCCATTTTTTATTCAACTTCGTAGTTAAACCAACGTGCAACACAGAAATTAATTCTCCTTTTGCATTCAAATCGCTTAAGTCAAATACACGACCAATATTATCTCTATTTCCTTCATATGCCAGTACTGCATAGTCTTTTGGGAAGTACAAATGAAGATCCATTTCTTGGTACAACCCAAAGGATAAGTATTTATTCTTTTCGTATGATGGACCAATGGCAAATCCGCCGCTGAATATTTCTAATTGTTGATTTACAGTAAAAAAATCATTTTTATTCATACTGTATACAACACGTCTTAATTTTTCATTAAAGTCAATTCCATTATCTGCAAAAAGATCATATACAGATGTTCCTGAAGCTCCTGCATTTGCATGGATATGTGATAATAAAGGAATTCCAACATGCCATTTATAATTTACTTCTGCACCAGGATTTGACAATAATGATTGTGGAATATCAGTAAAATTATACAGCAATTGCTTGTTCTGCCCATAAACAAAACAAGAAAAAAGGAGTATTATGATACTAATTTTTTTCACTAAAAGGAGTTATTAATTATTCTGTGTCTATTTCGAAAAAAAGTGTGGCTTTTGAACGCATCTTTATATTCCCTAAGCTTGTATCGTCTAATGGGATCCCCGCAGGACTTGGAAACATACTCAACGTTACTTGTATCCGCATGGTATTTTTCAACTGATCGAGAGAGGTATCTATAAAAAGTTCTGTATGCGTTACGACTACTTCATTATTTCCATCTGGCATTACAGTAATATCAAACGAATTTGTTATTCCTCCATTGGCATCAAACATCACAATATCTGCACGAAAATTACGATCAATTGAGTTGGTTACTTCAAAAAAGAGTTCGGCTCTAACCAAATTATCTCTTACAAATTCTTCATTAAAAAGATCGAGTTCTAATTCATCTTGTTCTACAACAACTGCAGTTCCTGTAGGTTCTTGAAATGATGAGGCTGGAAAATCAAAAAAGATTAAACTTGATTCTACGGCTGGAGAAATTAACAAATCTTCCGCTTGATCAAAATCAACATCTTTCACACAAGAAGTAATGATAAATACTAATAATATAGGAAGGATTCGTTTTAGCATTAAGGGTTTGTTTTTTAAATTACTAGGAATTACTCCAAGTTAAGTTATATCGTTTTTTACATAAAACTTTCAGAAGTAGATCCTTCTTACATAACAACTAACCTATAAAAAAACGACATTTTACTGCTTTTATTACAGTATTTTTTCAATTTCAGCCAAGTGACGTACAATTGGACACAATGAATGATTGTACTTTTTATCAAAATCCACATGAATAACTTGCATGTTTAATGCCATTGCTCCTTTGATATCTGCTTCAAAACTATCGCCTATCATTACTGAATTTTGAGCAGTTACATTTGCCAATTCTAATGCATGATTAAATATTTTCGGATTCGGTTTTTTCACATCTACACTTTCAGAATCTATAATGTGTTCAAAATAATCGTAAATACCAGAAGCTTTTATTTTTTTATGCTGCACACCACGAAAACCATTGGTAATAATATGAAGTTTGTACTTCTTTTGTAAATTATCAAGTAGTTCTTCTGTGTATTCAAACAGATAATTAAACGTAGATAGGTATTTTATATATTGTTCCGATAAATGATCAATCATCTCATCAGAAACGACAACTTCTAATTGTGTAAAGGTTTTATGCAATCGTTGGTAACGAAGTTCGGATTTCGTTATTTTTTCTTCACGAAACAAGCGCCAATATTCTAAATTAATAGGTACATATATTTCTAAAAACTGATCGATGTTTACTGGAATATTACTTTCTGCTAATATTTTTTTGAAAGTCAAGGCTGAATTTTTCTCAAAATCCCATAAAGTATGATCTAAATCAAAGAAAATGTCTGTGATATTATGCATTGCTATACGCTTTTAATAAACTGATATACAATTCTTTCCAAGCAGGATTGTTTTCAGACAATGCTACATTGTGAAATATAGGTATAAAAGTACCATTAACTTTTTGTATTTCCGATGCCATTTCCAGAATTTCATCGTTTGGTAATACAGTTTCTAGTTTTCCTAAATATGCCATACAAAACGGATGTACTTTTAACGGCGTTTGTATTTCCATACCGATGTCATAAAAGTAAAACGGACTACAAGTACCAGCCCTAAAGCCAAGTGTATCATGATATCCCATAGAATAATCTTCTGTAAATTCTAGCTCAATCAAGTTTCTATAGAATTTTGGTAAACTCAACATATTAAAATGTTGTCGTGCACGTTTCATTGGACGATTGATAATATTGTTCAATCGCTTTTTTTCAACCTTTAATTTTTCAACATCTGTAAATGAATCATAGGATGCTAGCAAGCCTACTTTACTATAATCGGATACATTTTTGATCAATCTAATAAAGACGTTTTTATATACTGAAATGTTGTGATCGTAAGTTGAATAATCGCCAATTTGGAAAAAATAATGCGCACTTGTTTTGTGTTCTTTATGCAATTCGATAAATGCCTCAAAATTATCGTAAGGATCTTCGCGCATTCCTAACAACACCGCTGATCGATCTAAAAATCGAGAAAAACGCAATCGAAATATATCTGAGAAGTATCCACCAAGTGTTCTAATCATTCCACGCTTTTTGTACGCATACGCAATTGGAATGTTGACAACAGGCATATATAAAAATGAACGTTGTGCGTAATCATTGGTGTTAAAAGTTTCAAAGGTTTCTTCTAAGATTTTTATAAATTTCTGACACCAAATATCAACAACAGGAATTTTTAAGAAATCGTGCTTAAATGCTAAACTTTCGGTAGCTCTATAACGTCCATGTTCATCTTTTACATAAGGTAAATATTCCTCATATCTACTTAACAAATAGAAACTTGCTGCAAAAATATCATATGGAATCGTACTTTTTTCACCTGCCATAAAAAAGCAAGGAACATCTTCCCATTCCAATACTTTAAACTCTACTTCTCCAATGCCTTGTTCAAATAATAAATCATGACTACGCACAAAAAATTCGTCTCCAAGTGGTTGTTTTGCGTATGACATTTTTACTTCATTATGCGCAATAAACGTTTCAATTTTCGTTGTGAAATCGACAGGAATTCCCAGTATACGCGTAATGAGGTGCTTAAATGTATAGCGAAGTCTTGGTGTAATTTTTTGTGTATATACTAGCAGCATTCAGAACTCATTTAAACTTTTTTAATTTGCTAAAAAATTGCTGTTTTCATTCTTAGATTTGTCTTTTTTAACTCCATAATTCACTATAAAATCCAAAAAAGTCTTCATCAAAATCAAAACCTCTAATTTTCGCTTAAATCCTAAAAGTTTAAACGAGTTTTTAGAGTAAGTTTTCATCAGCGAAACTAAAATACTCTTTTTCTGTGATAATTAAATGATCTAGTACTTTTATATCTAAATTTTCTGCACCCAAACTCAGTTTTTTGGTAATGGCTTTGTCTGCAGCACTTGGTTTTAAAGTTCCTGAAGGATGGTTATGTGCCAAAATAATAGCAACAGCACCAACTTCCAATGCAGTTTTTAATACCAAACGAATATCTACCAACGTTCCTGTAATACCTCCTTTACTTAAGCGTAATTTTTTCAAGACTTTGTTTGAATTATTCATATAGATAATCCAGAATTCCTCATGAGGTAATTCACCTATTACCGGATGCATAATTTCAAAAACCATACTACTTGAGGTAATTTTTTTCTTCTCTACTTTGGTTTCTATCTGCCTTCGTTTTCCTAATTCTAATGCAGCTATAATGGTAATTGCTTTTACTAAACCGACTCCTTTAAATTTTTTGAGCTGATCATCGGATAGTTTTGCTAATTCATTCAAGTTATCATCAACTGAAGCCAATATACGTTTAGACAAGGAAACAGCACTTTCATCTTTATTTCCCAATCGTATTAAAATAGCTAGCAATTCAGCATTACTTAAAGCTGTTTTTCCTTTTGAAGCTAACTTTTCACGAGGTCTGTCATCTTTTGACCAATATTTAATAGATTGCAAATGTGAGTCTTCCATTTTTAATATATTTTTTTAAATCTACTCGTTTTACAGAAAGAAAACTAGCTATACTTTGTGAGCGTTTAAAATATTGCACAAGCGTTAATTTTGATGTTTTTATCGCTTTTTTATTATGATTAATGTACTTTTAAATACTCTTAATTCAATTTTTATGAAATCACTTTTTGACACAAATACGTATAATGAAATTCTAAGTAGAATTGATACAATTACCGCAGATTCTTCTCCTTCTTGGGGAAAAATGTCTGCAGGTCAAATGTGTACACATTGCCAAATGCCTTTAGAACTTGCTATGGGAAAGCGCGCATTACAAAGCAGTAAGAAACCTGGTTTTATGAAACGATTAATGTTTAAACTATATAAACCATTAATGTATAATGATAAACCTTGGAGTAAAAATTTACCAACTGTACGTGATTTCATTGTAAGTGACGAAAAAGAAATTTCTATTGAAAAAGGAAAGTTAGCTGAATTAGTTTCAGAATTTCATGCATGTAAAGATGTTACTGAATGGCCCGCACATCCAATGTTTGGAACGTTTACTCATGAACAATGGGGAAAAATGCAATACAAACACTTAGATCATCATTTAAATCAATTTGACGCTTAATATTTTATGAACTATCCTCCAAAACATCATCAAGAAACTCAGTTTAGTAATATTATTGAAACCATTAAACAGTATCCTTTGGCAACTTTAATTTCCGCTAAAGACAGTGAAATTTTCACAACACATGTTCCATTGATATACGATGCGACTGATGGTGAATTTGGCTCGTTAATAGGACATATTGACAAGTTTAACCCGCATGTTGAATTGCTACAAAGTAATATTCCTGCGCAAGCGATATTTCACGGACCTAATTGTTATATTTCTCCTAATGTATATAGCACGACACAGTTTCCTACATGGAATTATGTCAAAGTGCATATTTCGGCGAAAGCTACACGAATTTCTAAAAATGATGACGTAATTGCCTCTATTGGACGTATGACTTCTTTTTTAGAGACTTCTGAAAATCCATATGTTTTAGATGAAAAAAACCCGAGAGCACAAGCACTTGCAGATTATATTGTAGGTGTAAAGTTGGAGATTACTGCTTGGGAAGGAAAGTTTAAGCTTTCGCAAGATAAAACACGCAAAGACACAAACCTTGCTAAAGATGAGTTAATACAAAAAAGCCGCAACGATGTTACGGCTTTTATTAACGGCATTTTAGATAGATAACACTTAAAGTAATTAGCGGCAAGACTAATTACACCCAAACCTAAACTATTGCACATTATAAGATATTAAACGTCTCTCCATTACATGTGTACTTTGACTTGCAAAGGAACAGGTATTAAGTACTTTCCCTATTCCGTCTGCATAATAGTTTTTATCAAGTGCAGGAAGCAATTCTAAATTCGGTTCTTCCTTGGCATAAATTTTCATCCACTCACAGTCAAAATCTCCTGCGGCTGTAGAAATCATTTCATTATTTTCTCCTCTAGCAGTATATACTTGCAAGGAACCACTTGTGTATAATAGAAATTCTTGATTATTGTCTCTAGAAAATTCAACGACTCCTGTATCTGTTACAAAATAACCTAGAGAATCTCTAAAATTCACGAAACGTTCTCCGTTTGGAGCACACAAAGCTGCATTAGATTCGTTTCCAGAAGTACGTATTCTAAACTTAAAAAAAGTATTACCATTGATTTCTTCAGTGCTAATAATTTTCACAGAATCTATGACGCCAGTATCATTAAATACATTTGAGAGTGCATTTTCTCTTCGATAGTGTTTATATACCCACGAATTTCCAACACGAAGTGCATAAAAACTTTCTTCTGGTTCAGGAATAGTATTGTCGTCACTAGAACAGGAGACACAAAATAAAGATACTACTAGTGAGGCTAGTAAAATAGTTTTTTTCATAATTAGTTAATTAATATCGGTTTTAAAAAAGTAATTATGAATCTATAGTATCTTGGTTTAGTGTGTTAGTACAGTACCCAAAACGTAGCTTCTTTGAATTTAGTGTGTTTAGAATTAAATTTCTTAATACTTGCTATTCCAAAACTTGCTTAACTCACTTGGATATAACATCATCGTCAATATAACAGGAAATACAAAAGAGTGCTACACATACTAATAAAAAGGATTTTCTCATAACTTATTTTAAATTGATTGTTGAAAAAGTAATTATGAGATATAGTGTATGCGTTTTTTAAGGTTCTATATGTGTAACGTATATTTTTGTAGTTTTAGTGTATATGTTGTGTAAATGCTTCAAAATCTAATCCACCATAATTCCCTGAACTCATTAATAATAAAGCGGTTTCTTCTAAATTTTGACTGTATAGATATTCTTTAAATGCTGTTGGATCTGTGTAAATAATTAAATCATCACGTTCAAAAGCAGTTGCAATTTGTTCCTTAGAAACCTCATCTAGTTTTTTTATTTGCACAGCATGTGGCGAATAAAACACAACAGCTTTGTCAGCTGCATCTAAAGCACCTTTGTATTCTTTTAAAAATTCTACATTTAAACTACTATATGTATGTAATTCCAAACATGCCAAAACCGTTCGATCTTTATATTGTTCTTTTACTGCTTGTGTAGTTGCTTGTACTTTACTTGGTGAATGCGCAAAGTCTTTATAGACTACTGTAGAATTGTACTCGGCAATCTTTTCCAAACGCTTACTCGCACCTTTAAAGGTAGAAATAGCTTCGTAGAAATCTTCTTCATCAACACCTATATGTTGACAAATCCATTTGGCTCCAGCCAGATTGTTTAAATTGTGTTTCCCAAAAATTTCAATTGGCATCAAACCATCAGGCGTTTCTAAAAGTGTCTCACCATTTTCTATGGTATAGTTTGGTGTTTTATAGCTTAATTTACGAATTGGATTTTCAGAAGCTTCTACAACACGTACAACTTCTGCATCTTCTTCATTGTAATTTATACTTCCGCCTCTAGTGATTGAATCTACAAAGATTTGAAACTGCTCTACATAATTTTCATAGGTTGGAAATACATTGATATGATCCCACGCAATTCCACTTAATAACGCAATATTTGGTTGATACAAATGAAACTTTGGACGACGATCAATTGGTGATGACAAATATTCATCTCCTTCCAACACAATAAAATCGTTTTCTTCTGTCAAATGTACCATCGTATCAAAACCTTCTAGTTGTGCGCCAACCATATAATCAACAGCAATATCATGATAGTTTAACACATGCAAAATCATAGATGTAATGGTCGTTTTTCCATGACTTCCACCAATAACGACACGCGTTTTATATTTTGATTGCTCGTATAAAAATTCTGGATACGAATAAATAGTTATGCCTAATTCTTGTGCTTTTAGCAACTCAGAATTATCAGGTTTTGCGTGCATTCCTAAAATAATAGCATCCAAATCTGTAGTAATTTTTTCAGGAAACCAACCAAAGGCTTCTGGCAGCAATCCTTTTGCTTCCAAACGTCCTTTTGATGGTTCAAAAATTACGTCATCGCTTCCTGTAATTTGATATCCTTTTGCATGTAATGCTAGTGCTAAGTTGTGCATGGCGCTTCCACCAATAGCTATAAAATGTATTCGCATGAGTTGTAGAATTCTAAGCTGTAAAGATAAAAGGGATTTTTGGTTTTTTTAAATTGTCTTAAAGATTTCAACAAGAAAAAACTAACTTCGATACTATTAAACGCTTAAAAAAACTCAAACTACTCCTAAATGGGCAAAGAAATCAATAAAAACAAATAGAACTAGGAAATTGATATGATGATAAAAGTAGACGACATTATCACTTTAAAGAAACTGAAACATACTGATGCCTCAGCTATTTTCAATATTATTGATAGTCAACGTGACTACTTAGGGAAATGGCTGCCATTTGTTGCTTTTACCAAAGTACTTGCCGATAGTGAACAATTTGTGAATAGTGTTTTAAACACACCTATTGAACGTTTAGAATTTACATTTGCTATTCATACAAACGATATACTTATTGGTATTATTGGAGTTAAGAATACAGACAAACTGAATAAGAAAGCTGAAATTGGATACTGGCTTTCTAAGGAGTATCAAGGACAAGGTATCATTACTAAATCTGTAGCAAAACTATGTGATTTTATTTTCAATAAACTTGGCTTCAATAGAGTTGAAATCAAATGTGCTGTTGGTAATGCGCCAAGTAATGGCGTCCCAAAAAGACTCGGATTTACTTTTGAAGGAATTGAACGTCAAGGCGAATGGATTCGTGATAATATCTATTATGATATAGAAGTGTATAGCAAGCTAAAATCAGAAGAACTCAATAAATAACTTTTATTAATTCGCTATTAACTCTTTTTTATTAATAGCTTCATCAATCGCAACAGTAATATACTTGTGACTATTAAAAAACAATTTCTTAGAAGCTAGTTTAATTGTTGCTACCAAGCTTCCATCTTTCTGTTTTTTAATAGAAGTGACCTCTACCTTCTCTCCTATCACATTTGTATAATTTGCTATTCCTCCTTTTTTCTGAATCAAATTAGCTTTAGGGAAATTGATAAAATCATAACTATCATTCGCTACTTTACCAATCGTAAAAGTATCACCTACATGAACACTTTGAGCATATATAATACTTGAAAAAAGCCCCATAATGAGCACTAATAAAATCTTTTTCATGGATAATAATTAATATGATTACTACAATAAAAATAATCATAAAATTAGTTTTCTGTATTATAAAACATTAAAAATCTGAATTTATTAAAAAACAACCAAGATTCGTCGGTTAATTCAACAAATTGCTTTGTTATTCTTTATCTTTAAGAAAAGACAAAAAAGAAATAAAACTGACAAGCAAATGGAAAAAATACACCTTCAAAGTAAAGCGTTTAGATTTGAGTTGTATTCGTTCTGACTTGAATCTATTCTCTCAAAGCTTCGGTTTTCTAGAAACCATTTATATTGACGAGGTTGTTTTTTGAATAAAAACATACAATTTGTACAACAATGAACTATTTATTTTCTACTTACAGACAATACAATACTTCAAAAAAATTATATAAATTTCGAAAAACGAGTTACATTACACACATGGATTTAGAAAAAAGATATGATCTAGCAAGTAGAAAAAGACGTATTGTCGCATTTATTATTGATCATTTTATAATGTCATTCTTAATTGTTTTGCTTACGTTTTTATTTCTTGGAGCAGATTTTATGAATGCTACAAATTTCGATGAAGTATTAAATAATAGTTTATATATATTCCTTTTTAGTTTCATCCTATACAGTGCTAAAGATTCCGTAAAAGGAATCAGTATTGGAAAATGGGTTATGGGTATTATGGTTGTTGATGATAAGAGTCCAAACGATACACCTTCACTTGCAAGATTGTTTATCCGAAACTTATTTATTTTTATTTGGCCAGTTGAATTCATAATTCTTGCTTCAAGCAATGAGAAAAAAAGACTTGGAGATACAATTGCGAAAACTATCGTTGTTCAAAATCCAAATAAGCTAGCCAAACTGCCTCGAATTTCAGCTATAGCTGCAACTATAATCATCTTTTTCTTTTCTATTTTCATACTTGTAAGTTCCATCATAAAAAGTACAGACGCATACAAAGTAGCCATTAGTGAAATTGAGCAAAATCAAGAAATCATTGCAATAACTGGTGGAATAAAAGGCTTTGGAATGATGCCAACCGGAAGTATCAATATTACAAACGGAAACGGTCAAGCGGCTTTACAAATAAAAGTATTAGGAAATGAA
Organism: uncultured Kordia sp.; assembly: GCF_947496985.1. Lineage (GTDB taxonomy): Bacteria > Bacteroidota > Bacteroidia > Flavobacteriales > Flavobacteriaceae > Kordia. The sequence goes on along the minus strand of NZ_CANMEZ010000005.1, from coordinate 117,401 downwards.
AAAAATATAAATCTTACAGCATATCTCAGCAAGAGACCTAATGGAGATTGGAAGTTAACACAATTAAACCAACAAAATTAAAACCTACCTAACCATGAAAATCATCGACCTCTCAAAACCTATTCAATACAATAAAAATGATCCTTGGTTTATGAAAGTAAAAATAAAACATAAACCACATCGCAAAGCAAAATGGTTGATTCGTATATTAGGATTGCCGTTTAAATTATTCCCGAAAGGATTTACAGGTTGGGCAGATGATACTATTCAGAAAATGGGTGTGCATTCTACCACGCATATTGATGCACCTTGGCATTATTCGCCAACGGTAAATGGTGAAAAAGCAAAAACTATTGATGAAGTTCCGCTTGATTGGTGTTATGGTGAAGGCATTGTGATTGATATGAAACATAAAGCAGATTTTGATGCGATTACGATAGAAGACATCACAACGTTTTTAACCGAAAACAATTTATCTATTGCTCCTAAAATGATTGTTTTAATTAAAACAGGAAGAGATAAATTTAACGGAACAAAAGATTTTCATAAAATTGGTACAGGCATGAGTGCAGAAGCTACCGAATGGCTCATTGACAAAGGCATCAAAGTCATGGGAATTGATTCTTGGGGCTGGGATTTACCATTGCCACACATGCTTAAAAAAGCCAAAGAAACTGGAAATTCAGAATTATTTTGGGAAGCACATTTAGTTGGACAACGCAAAGAATACTGTCATATGGAACAATTGGTCAATTTAGACGCACTTCCCTACTCAGGTTTCAAAGTGGCGGTATTTCCGTTAAAAATTGTGGGAGCTTCTGCAGCCCCTGCAAGAGTTGTGGCAATGCTTGATTAAAAAATTTAAGAGCTATGGATAGCGAAATGAAAGGCTATTTTCTTCAAAAATGTTACAGTCAATTGCTACATAAAATAATTCTCTGTTATGTTTTTTAGAAAGAAGAAACCTCTGATTTTGATACTAAGATATGTCATGAAAAAATGTAAAAAAGAAATACTATTGACATTACGCCTATCGTCTTTTACAAATTTTCGAAAGTATTCTAAAAATACTTATTACAAGTTTAAGATTACTTGTTTCAGCTTTTTAAAAGGTTTGAGTTCTTTTTCAGTTAAGGCTTTATCAATCCACTTTAATGCTTCTTGTTTGTTGCGTTTATGTCTAAATATTTGTGCCAAACGATAATATGCCCATGATTTCGGAACTCCGTCTTTAGCCGTATAATTTTCAATATAAATGTATAAACACTTCTCTCCTTTTTCAAGTTCCAAATTATATTCTGCCGCCACTTTTCCTATTTGATAATGCAAAGCATTACGTTGATGTTTTTTGTGTGCTTCTTCAATATTTGCAATCGCTTTAGCAGGTTGTTTTTCCTTTTCGTATAAATCGGTAAGCTTTTTATAACACGTTAGTGAACCACCTATTTCAATTGCTTTTTTATAATAGCTCTCTGCTAACTCAGGTTCGTCATCATATTCATAAATGTAGCCTTTCGCTAAATAGCCATCAACTTTAGATAAATTTTCCAATTGATTGGCATATTTCATAGAAGTACGTTTGCTTCCGCCAACAATACCTGGTAATTGCATATACAACTCCACCAAAGCCCAACGTGTATCAATATGATTTGGATCAAGTTCAGCCGCCTTTTTAAACGATCGTTTAATATCGCCAATTAAACCAAGTGCTCTAAATTTATTTACACTCAAAGCCTTCATTCCCATAGCGCCACCATATTTATAATGATAATTTGCGTTGGAATCCTCCATTTCTACTAATTTTTCGTAGTTATCAATAGCTTCATCCCACTTTTCCTGATATCCGTACGCATCACCTAGAAACTCAATAAATTGTTTATTGCTTGGCGATTTTTCCAATTCCAATTGTATAATCGTAATGGCTTTAGTATACTGCTTTTTAGAAAATAAATCGGTAACTGTTTCGGAAGCTGTTTGACTCCACAAAAACATAGGAACACAAAGAAAGATGAGAAAATAGTACTTCATTCGTTTTTATATTTCTTTTACTACTAGCAGATATTGTTCCAAAGATAGTATTTCATCTGTTCATACAAAGAACTAACGATGACTTTTACATTTATAGAATTATACTATATACAATTAATCTGTTTTTGGAATGCTCTTTGTTATTTACAAAATAATAATCCATAGTTAGAACGTATTATCTTTAAAATTCTTACTTTACATACGTAAAAGATACCAACTTGGTTGTATACCAATGTAGTTATAAATCGCGTTCTATAGTGTGATCTAATTTTTAACAGAATGAAAAACATCCTTACCATATTTATGATTGTATTATTTAGTCAGTTTTCAAACGCTCAACAAGAATATTCCAACCTTTGGAAAGAAGTAGAACGTTTGGAGAAAAAAGGCTTGACTAAATCTGCATTTGAGAGAGTTTCTGAAATTTCAAAACGTGCCAAACGTGATCGAAATAATCCGCAAATCATTAAAACGTTTTTGAAAAAAGCGAGTTATCAAATGATTTTGGAAGAAGATGCGCAATTGACCATTGTGAATGACTTGAAAGCCGAAATTGCTACACAATCATTTCCATCTAAAAATATTTTACAAAGCATTTTAGGAACCATCTATTGGGAATATTTTTCAGGCAGTCGTTATCTATTTTACAATAGAACTGAAACCTCTGAAAAAGTAGATGCAAACGATTTTAGAACTTGGGATTTACAAACACTTTTTAAAGAAATACATAAACATTTTGATGCTTCGTTTGAAAATGCTACGCAATTACAAAAGCTTGATTTATCCGAGTTTGATGTAATTCTTCATACAGAAAAAGATTCAAAAATATACCGCCCAACTGTTTATGATCTTTTAGCACACAATGCCTTGAAATTTTACAAGTCGGATGAAAATAATTTAGCGAGTCCAGCCTATGCATTTGTAATAGATGATCCAGAATATTTATGCGATGCTACAATTTTTGCTAAAATGGATTTAACAACAAAAGATACATTTTCATTAGAAGCCAGAGCATTAAAAATTTATCAAGATTTAATTCGTTTTCACTTAAAAGATAAGTCACCTGAAGCTTTAATTAAAGTAAATATTGAACGTCTGTATTTTGTAAAACAAAAAGCTACGTTTGATGATAAAATTCAAAAACTTATTGAAGCATTTCAGAATGAAAAAACAACTTTTGCTTCACATCCATATTCAGGAATGTACGATGCCGAAACTGCCGTTTTGCACCAACAACAAGGTTCTTCATACAATTCAATAACAAAACCTGAACATCAATGGAGTTATAAAAAAGCAATTCAATTGTGCGATGCTGTTATCACGAAATTCCCAAATAGTATTGCTGAAAAAAAATGTAAAATCATAAAATATAGTACTGAAAAACCTAGTATCAGCATTCTTACAGAAAATTACCTTCCTATTGACCAAGCTTCAAAATTATTAGTTACCTATAAAAATACTGACAGTTTATACTTTTCTACAAGTACGATTTCATTAGCGCAATACAATCAACTTTCAAAACTATACAGCAAAGAAGATCGTTTTGAATTTCTCAAAAAACTCTCAACGCAGCAACAGTGGAATGTAAAATTACCAACAGAAAATGATTACCAATCACATACAACAGAAGTCTCTGTACCCAAACTCACAAATGGCTATCATGTAATTATCGCTTCTGAAAATCCTGACTTACAAAATGATTACTATGCTTTTGGCGTAGTACAAGTAACGAATATGGCCATAGTTCATAAAAGTACTACCAGAAACTCTATCTTCCAGTTAACGGATAGAAATACTGGAAAACCTATTGCTAATCAAGAAGTAGCGTTTAAATATTCTGAACGAAGTTCCAAAGATGAACTCACAAAAACAATGACAACAGACGCTACAGGAAGCATTGTGTTTGATAATGAATATAGTTTACGAAATGTACATATTCACATAAAAAATGCTGCTGAGACGGCTTATTTTGGTCAATATTACATCTACAAAAACAGAAGGAGTGAAAATGCTGATCCAAAAATAAATTTATTTTTCTTTACAGATAGAAGTATTTACAGACCTGCACAAACCAATTTCTTTAAAGGTATTTTGGTGAAAACAGCAGATAAAAAATCTACTGTGTTATCAAATCGAACTGTTATTGTTACGCTTCATGATACTAATCATCAAGAAGTTTCCGAACAAACACTTGTTACCAATGAATATGGTTCTATAAAAGGTGAATTCATCTTACCAAACTCTGGACTTACTGGAAATTTCTCATTGCAAGCATATGTAGAAGGTTTTGGTGATGTTGGAAGCACCTATTTTTCTGTGGAAGAATACAAACGTCCAAAATTTGAAGCAAACTTTCTTCCTGTAAAGGAAAGCTACAGTGTAAACGATGAAGTTATCGCCAAAGGAACTGCCAAAGCATTTGCAGGAAGCAATATTTCTGATGCAAAAGTAAGTTATACAGTAAAACGTACGCCACGTTATCCTGTTTGGGCATTTTGGAGACGTCCATATGTACCAAGTACATCACAACAAATAACTTCTGGAGAAACTACTACAGATGCTACAGGAAACTTTGAAGTTTCGTTTAAAGCAATTCCAGACGCTTCGGTAGATAAAGAATTGTTACCAATATTTGATTACGAAGTTTCAGCAAATATTACAGATATCAATGGAGAAACCAGAAGTGCAAAAACGACTATTCGTGTAGGATATCATACGCTAACTGCCAATATCAATATTGATAGAAAATTAGACGCTACCAAAAGAACGCATACACTAGAAGTAATTACTAAAAATTTAAATGGTGAAAAAGTTACTGCTAAAGGAACTGTTACCATTCATAAGTTGCAAGCTCCAGATCGCGTGTTACGTCAACGTCCTTGGCTAGTTCCAGATTATAAAATGATTTCAGAGGAAGAGTTTAAAACAACATTTCCACACGATGCGTATACACGTGAAGAAGCAGATTATAAAAAATGGGCAAAAGGCAAACAAGTATTCAGTAAATCATTTGATACTAAAAATGATTCCATCCTTGAACTTGGAAGAATAAAACGTTGGGAATCTGGAAAATATATTGTAGAACTCAAAACTACAGATGCCAATGGCATGGAAATAAAAGACATGGTATATACAAATGTCTGGAATAAAAATGATGATTTTACTGCTGACAAAAAGTTATTAGATGTATCTATTGATAAAGATTCATACATGCCAAATGAAACTGTTGTCCTAACCTTAGCTTCTGCTACCAAAGATATGCATGTAACTATTGATATTGAAAAAGATCACGAAATTGTCAATACGTATATCATTTCTTTAGAAGATGGAAAACAACAAGTAAAAATTCCTGTATTAAAAACGGATGAAGGTGGTTTTAAAATTCATTGTACGGCTACTGTTTTTAATAGTATTGTTTCACAGGTGATTTCTGTTGTTGTAGCATATCCACCATCAGAATTACAAATTGAAACCACTACATTTAGAGACAAATTAAAGCCAGGACAAGAGGAAACATGGAGTTTCCGTATCAAAGGTTCAAAAGGAGAAAAAGTTGCAGCCGAATTGTTGACAAGTATGTATGATGCTTCTTTAGATGAATTTAAATCACATCAATGGGAATTTTCTCCACTCTACGAACCTGGATATTATAGTTCTGTAGGAATTAATGGTTCTCAAAGTTTTGGAACATCAGGGTTTACACAATATCATAGTTATAAATCTAAATATTACGATACGCAATCCTACGATAAATTGAATTGGTTTGGTTTCCGAATGCAAAATGCCAGAAATCAATATCTAAGAAAAAATGTTTTAAGAGCAAGTCAAAGAGTTGAATCGACATTACAAGGTATTGCAGCTGGAGTTGAAGTTGTAAATGATGCCGAAGAAGTTGAAGCCATGGCACTAATGGATGCTGATGAAGGATCTCAAAATGCTAATTTTAAGGAGAAGGATAGTACTACTTCTCTGGGCAGATTAGCTGGTGGATTTTTTGAAGAAGCAGAAGAAAACAAGACAGCAAGTATTATTCCTCGTAAAAACTTGCAAGAAACCGCTTTTTTCTTTCCACAATTACAAACAGATACAGAAGGTAATGTTTCATTCAGTTTTACTACACCAGAAGCATTGACAAAGTGGAAATTACAATTATTAGCACATACGAAAGACTTACATTCGGCAACGAAATCGTTAACAACCGTGACTCAAAAAGAATTGATGGTATTGCCAAATATACCTCGTTTCTTACGTGAAGGCGATAAGATTGTAATTAGTAGCAAGATTTCTAATCTTTCTGAAAATAACTTAACTGGAGAAGCTTCGCTAGAATTGGTTGATCCTATTACTGGAAATGACATCAATCCTGCATTATTTCCACGTACCGGAAACCCAAAACAAGCATTTTCGGTGGATGCCAATGGAAACACACAAGTGTCTTGGACCTTATATATCCCGAAAACGATTCAAGCTATTCAGTATACTATTATTGCCAAAGCTGGTGCATTTAGTGATGGAGAACAAGGTGCATTACCTGTATTATCAAATAGAATGTTAGTGACAGAAACACTACCAATGTGGATTCGTTCCAACGAAACAAAAACATTTACATTAGACAAACTTTCAAACACAAATTCTAGCACATTACAACATCACAAATTGAGTTTGGAAGTAACTTCTAATCCTGCTTGGTATGCTGTGCAAGCATTGCCATATTTAATGGAATATCCATATGAATGTGCAGAACAAACGTTTTCTCGTTATTATGCAAACGCATTGGCAAGTCATATTGCAAATAGCAATCCTAGAATTCAAGAAGTGTTCAATCAATGGAAATCTTCGGATGCTTTATTGAGTAACTTAGAGAAGAATCAGGAATTAAAATCTTTACTGATTCAAGAAACACCTTGGGTTCGCGATGCACAATCAGAAACGGAACAGAAGAAACGAATTGCACTATTGTTCGATTTAAATCGAATGAAAAATGAACAATCAAATACAATTAGTAAGTTGCAACAAATGCAGTTATCATCGGGTGGTTTTCCTTGGTTTTCTGGCGGACGCGCGAACCGATTTATTACACAACATATTATTGCAGGTTATGGACATTTAGACAAACTTGGCGTACGTATTTACGATTCAGAAAAAGCGTCTACGATTATTGAAAAAGCCATCGCATATTTAGATGCTGAGTTTATAAAAGAATATCATGACATTCGTAAGTATGATAAAAAAGTAGATTTATCTAAAGATCATTTGTCGTATTCACAATTGCACTATTTATACATGCGAAGCTTCTTTCCACAATTTGAAATGTCGAAAGAAGCATTGAAGATTTCTGACTATTACACAGGTCAAATTACTAAATATTGGCTCAACAGAAGTTTGTATGCAAAAGGCTTAATGGCATTGGTTTCGCACAGGTATAACAACCCAAAAACAGCTAATACAATTATACGTTCATTACAAGAGAATAGCATAACAAGTGACGAATTAGGTATGTATTGGAAGGCAAATACGTCTTCTTGGTACTGGTATCAAGCACCAATTGAAACACAGGCATTAATGATAGAAGCTTTTTCCGAAATTTCACAAGATATCACCACAATTGATAACTTAAAAATTTGGTTGTTAAAGAATAAACAAACCAATCGTTGGTCTACTACCAAAGCGACTTCGGATGCTGTATATGCATTATTATTACAAGGAAGCGATTGGCTCTCAGTAACAGACATGGTTGATATTACTATTGGAGATCAAAAAATTTCGCCAACTACCTTAGAAAATGTAAAAGTAGAAGCAGGCACAGGATATTTTAAAACGTCTTGGAATGGAAACGAAGTAAAACCCGAAATGGCAAAAGTAACCTTAACTAAGAAAGGAAAAGGAATCGCTTGGGGCGGATTGTACTGGCAATATTTTGAAGATTTAGACAAAATCACAACGGCTGAAACATCTTTAAAGTTGAGCAAAAAATTATTTAAACGTACGTACGGAGATACTGGAGAAATATTAACCGCTATTGACGAAAACAGTAAATTAGAACTGGGAGATTTAATTCGTGTTCGAATTGAACTACGTAATGACAGAGCTATGGAATTTGTTCATATGAAAGATATGCGCGCTGCTGGTTTGGAGCCAATCAATGTGTTATCTCAATACAAATGGCAAGATGGTTTAGGTTATTATGAAAGTACGAAAGATGCTAGTACGAATTTCTTTTTTGACTATTTACCTAAAGGTGTTTTTGTATTTGAATACGATTTACGTGTAAATAATATTGGAGAGTTTTCTAATGGAATTACAACTATTCAAAGCATGTATGCACCAGAATTTAGCAGTCATAGTGAAGGCGTAAGGATTAAAGTGGATTAGTTTGATGATTTGTTGATTCACTAATTTCATTATAAAAAATACAAACACACGTCAGACCGAGTGAATTTGCGAAACAAATTTATATTGAGAGCTGCTCGAAAATAATACATTTTATAAGTACTTCTCAATACAATTCGCTTTAGTGAATCACTCGAAGTGATGATTCTTGTTATTAAAATTTCTAAAAAGTGAGACTGAAAACTGAGGAACTGTCAATTCGTTAATTTGATAATTGTTTATCAAAACTCTGCCGATTACCCCTATTTTATTTAGATTCTCTACAAAGTCAAGTATAAATACTTGCGCTTCCGTATAATACACCTGTATTTCACTTTGAGCGAAAATACACTAGTCTAAGATGTAATAAAGTTACAACTTTACTATATCAAACAAACCATATTTAGTAATCATTTTTTTAAAAGCAAATTATTATGAGTACATCAACTTTAATTTTAGCCCCAGGAACAAATGGTAATGCACAAGTAACACCTAGTAAATTTCCTGCACAAATTGAACTTACATTTGAGCCACAAGCACAAGCAGAAGCATTTTACGGTCTTGATGGACAACAACCTTCAATTCCTTTATACCCAGGAGAAAGAAAAATTGTTACGGTTAACGTGAACTCTTTACAATTACAATATAGAGTCAATAGTGGACAAGCAAAACTTCAATGGGAATTACAATAGTTCCTAAAATTTTATAAGAATAGAGACATTTTCTTGGAAAAAGGAAATGTCTTTTTCTTTATAGAGAATTCACATGTTTTTCTTCATGAGCTAACAACCAACGTTTACGTTCTACACCTCCATTATAACCTGTAAGCTTACCTTTTTTACCAATGACTCTATGACACGGAATGATAATAGATATACGATTGCAACTATTTGCTTTGGCAACTGCTCGCACCGCTTTTGGATTGTTAATTTTTTGCGCTTGTTCTTGGTATGAAACTGTTTGTCCGTACTGAATGGTTTGCAATGCTTTCCAAGTTTCTTTTTGAAAATCAGTTCCTGGCATTTCTATTTGTACATTGAAGTTTGTTAGGCTTCCTTCAAAATATGCTTTTAGTTCTTTCTTTGCTTGTTGAATGTGTTCGTTTTCACCAATGATAATATTCGCATTGAGCAAACGTTGCAACTCTTTGAATGCCGTTTCTAACATTTCTTTGTCTATAAATTCTAATAAACAAATGCCTTTATCTGTTGCACATACAAACATAGGCCCTAAAGGTGTGGTAAATCTGTGAATGAGAATAATGGTTTTGTCAATACTTTTTTGAGGAGATTTTCCAATGAGTTTTTTATAGGTATATCCAAATCCACTTAATGACTCATAACCTGTATCAAAAGCAGTATGAGTTGCATTTTTTCCTTTTTTTAATTCCAAAAATGCATTGTTGATCCGATACATACGTTGATATGCCTGAAACGTCATTCTGTAATTTTTGTTGAACCATCTTCGTACTTTTTCAGGACTAATATTACGTTCTCGCAATTGATCATCCGTAATTTTTTCTTTGGGATTTTCTTTTACAAGTTGAATCGCTGTTTCGACTTCTTTTGGAGCTTCGTTTGCGTTTTCTGTTGGCTTGCATATTTTGCACGGACGATATCCATTATCTAAAGCTTCTTTGAAAGATGTGTAGAATTCTACATTTTTCAATTTCGGCTTACGCGCTCTACATGTTGCAATACAAAATACAGATGTTGTTTTTACACCCACAAAAAAGATTCCGACAAAACTTTCGTTTCGTTCTATCAGTGCTTGGTAGTATTCATGTATCTTTTCAGTTTCTGTGATTAACATCTTAAAAGATTGCGTTAAACGATTGGCTTTTGACAATTTCTTTGGTCATTTCTTCATAGTAATCGTACATATTATCAAATAGAAAATTCCCCATACTAATTCGTTTCACGCCAAGTTGTTTCAAGATATTAAAATTTGGGAGTTTTGGCATGCACAATACATTAATTGGTAATTTTGTCGTTTCAACCATTTGCTTAATAGCTGCTTCATTTTCGATACAAGGTATAAATATTCCCGAAGCGCCTGCATTTTCGTATTGTTGTATGCGTGTCTGAGTTTCTTCCAACACATTGGTAACATTTAATAAAAAAGTATCCGTACGGACATTTATATAGATTTTAATGTTTTCTTTTTGAAGTTGTGTTGTGATCGTTGAAAGTGTTTTTGCAAAAGCTTCCGAAGCTAACAATTGTCGTGTTCCAGCTACAACAATACTATCTTCTATGTTGATGCCGACAACACCCAAATAGTATAGTTTTTTAATATGTTGTACGATTTCTATCGGATTGCGACTATAACCAGCTTCTAAGTCTACAGATAATGGAAGTTTCGTGTTTGAAGCAATTCGTTTCACGATGTATTCTAATTCAGAAAAACTGAGTTCTTCTCCATCGTTGTAACCTAATAATGAAGCAATTGCTGCACTTGACGTTCCAATGGCTTTTGCTTTTAGTTTCTCTGCAATTTTTGCGCTTGGCACATCCCAAACATTATAAATTAGTAAAGGGTTTTCTTGATTGTGTAGGTTTTTAAATTCCATCTTTGCCTTGTTTTATACAAAGAACTCAAGATTAAAATTTGACAGCAACCGAAAATTGAACATGTATTTTTTAATTTCTGTCTTTATTTTACTGAACGCTATTTATTACCATTTTTAATGGTGCTCATGATAGCATCTATTTCTGCTTGAGAAATATTGTATTCTTCGTAAAAATCTGACAATGTATTTTTATATAATCTGTTTTGCTGTTTAGATCTTTGATTATGTGCAGTTAATGATTTTTGATACTCTAGATCATTACTATCAATTGTATCTTCCAGCGTTTTTAAGAATTTAATACCAATTTCATTGAAGTCTTTTGTAACTTCTATTTGTTTGATCGTTGCATTAAATAATTCTTTGTTAGGAGATAATTCTTTGTAACTATGTAATAACGCTAATTGCTCAGTTGCTATTTGATTAACTTCTTTTGAAATTTTATTGATTGTGACAAAATCTGACTTATCAAAATTGTTTTTGTCTTGTTCCGATTTTTTAAGAATACTTCGTAAATACGGATTTCGCTGATTAAATTTACTTCCTACAAGTTCAACCGCATTTAAACTATATTTTAGTTCTTTAAGTGTATTTTCTCGTGATTGTTTCGTTTCACAACTTAAAAATAAGACTAAAACTGTAAGCACTATAACTATATGTCGTTTTAAAAATTTCATGATTTTATCTTAATAATATTCTATTTCAAAAGTAGTTTCTTTATGAATTATTTTTTCGCCACCAATATAATAATAAGATGTAATGTTTTTTGGATTTCCTTTTTCATCATATACATATTCGTATCCAACTTCTAGTTTTTGTAGCTGATCATTACCATAAAACTGCAAAATTCCGTTCACTAAGTGTAATTTATCATTTTTATCAAATACAATTGTATAGTCTTCTTTTTCGTCTCCATTTACGGTATTAAAAGCGCTTATTTTCTTTGTTTTTGAATATTGAAATGTTCCAGTTTGTATGCTATTCATAGATTCTACTTTGGGAAAATCTATATATTTCTGTGCATCTATGGAAATAGAATTATCATAATAATCATATAAATAACGCTTATAATGTGTTTGAAATTTTTCTATCCTGCCATCTTTGAGATATGTGTAATTTGTTTTGTAAATATCTATCACTTCCCCAAATTTATCATAGAATATTTTACTTTTTACACGTCCGTTTTCATAGGTAACTCGCTGCAATGTTTTGTCTTCAAACTCACTTCGCCAAAGTGTTGTTGATTCATCATTTTCGTTGTATTCTTCTGCTATTAAACTTTCAAATGTTTTAATTTCTACCAAGCGATCTTTTATATCATATACATACGAAATGCTATCATTATTGTTAAAAAAGGCAACCAAACGGTCATTTTCATACACATATTTATCATCTCCTTTTTCTTCATATTCATATCCCAAATCATCATTTAATTCATTTTTGATAATTTTTATGGTCAGATTTCCTTTCTTTTCAATAGTAGCTTTTGGCGCTTCTAAATGATTTGTTACTTCTTTTGAATTTTCTATTCCAAATGAATACCCACGCAATACCGTTTTTTCAAATTCTCCCTTTGTATTTACATACATTGTTGATTTTTCCAAGGTTACTACATCTACTCCTTGTTCATATTCTTTATAGGTACGAATCACTTTTTTTACACGTCCGTTATACTTTGCAGGATTTGAAATTTGTTCGTTGTCTAAATTATTATAGAATGCTTTTTCTGGTGAAGTTAATGTTGGCTTTTTAAATTCTTGTGCGTGTATATTCGCGAAAGCGTAACAAAAACAAAAGAAACTGAAGATGGTATTTTTCATAATATGATATTCCTTACTAAGGTAAAGTTTTTTGTACTAACAACTTGGATTTCTACTTTGTTCAATATTTTTTAGTAAAATACTAACTTGAAAACTCACCAATATGCCACAAAATACCCGAAGGATCATAAACAAAAAACTCATTTCCCCAATCATTGCAACTGATTTCAGTGACACGAACATTTTCATATTTTTGGTCAAGTTGTAACGATTTAATAGTTTTTAGTTGAGTTTCTAAGTCATTTACTTCTATAAAAATCATTGAATTTTCAATCCAATCTTTTACATATGCATCTTGTAAATAGAAGCCAAAATCCCCCATTTTAAAATATGACATTGTTGGAAATACTCTTATTTCTTCAAAACCAAAATCATGATAAAATCTTCTGGAGATTTCATAGTTTTTTGCTCCAATAAATGTTCTAATAGACTTTACATGTTGTTTCATAAGATCCGTATTTTTATCCAAGTTTTAATTGTTCGCCAGTTTCAATGGAACGAATGACTTTATGATTTAGTATGTGCCCAATTTTGATTCCGGGACTTGACGTTCTTGGTTTTGTGCCATCACCATACGTTGTATTTCCATACATGAATAAAATACCAAACTTAGTTTTATCCGTTTGTGATTTCCAATACACCACATCTCCAACTTCAAAAACTTCTTTTTCTTCCCCATTAAACGGAATATCCAACTCATATTGATAAAAAAATACTTCGCCTTGAATATGTGTTGCAATTCCTTCTAAAGCAGTATTCGTTTTAATTTGATTAATAATTCCACAAGATTCATCCCAAACGATTTCTAGAGTTTTAGTTTCTGTATGTAAAATTGATTGCATAAAAGGGTATGATTTTTTTAAAAAGTGAAAGTTTACTCACTGAAAAGGATTGTTCACGTATTGGTTGTTTTATGAATCTGAAAGATACGATAGTTTTGAACTGTAATCAAACAAATTCAGCATACATCAAAAATTATACTATATGAAATCAACTTTACTATTTGGATTATTTTTAAGTTTTTCAATCTGTTGCTTTGCGCAAAAAGTTACCATTACAGGAACTGTGTATGATGCATATAAAAACACTATTCCGTATGCAAATGTAATCGTTAAGAATACTCCCAAAGGCGTTATCACTAATGAAGAAGGACAGTTTTCAATTGCTGTTGATCCAACTGCTGTTTTAGAAGTTTCATATGTAGGTTTTGAAACACAGGAAATTTTCGCTGGAAAACACAATCAAGTTTCAATTATTTTAGAACGCAATATTGAAGAATTAGATGCTGTCACAGTAGTTGGGTATTCTTCCTATTGTAGATCCAACCTGATGTATTGTACACTTGTCACCGTTGAACCGGGCGATGTATACTCATATTCTGATGGAGCGTTTGATCGGATTTCAAGCAAACAACGGATCACTTCATTATTCCCAAATCCTTCTGCAAATGGTTTATTTCAGCTACAGCTGGATAAAACATATGCGTATATTTCGATTGAAGTATACAATATGAATGGTCAGTTATTACAAACTACAACACATTCTAATCTTGCTAAAATTCCACGAATTAATCTTTCCAATCAACCAAAAGGCATGTATTTGGTTCGTGTGAAGGCTGATGGGAAATTGTTAGAAACCAAGAAAGCTGTGAGAATCTAATTTTGTTATCTTTTATTATTTCTCTGTAGGCAGGAATCCATCTAGAATTTGAATAGATTCCGCGTCAGATGCAGAATGACAAAACTAACAACTACGTTATTATCTCCGACTCCAAACGTTCTTCAATAACTTGATCATCTTTTTTATATACGAAATACGAATGATTTTCACCATCTATCGACATCGCTTTAACAGGTTTTCCATCCTCAAATACAATTCCTGATAAGTCATCACATGCATAACCATCTGTTAAAATTCCTTTAGCAATATTACTATGAAATAAAGGACGACGAGACGCTTCCGAATGGTAATGTGGGCAATGACTGAACGGTAAAAAGTTAAAACCTTCCACAAACGTGAGTTGCTTAGGTCTGGAATCTGTAAATCCACCATTAAACCAACACAATGAACCTGCGCTTCCGCCTGCTAATACAATTCCTTTTTGATACGCTTTCATTAATGCTTTATCAATTTCATGTGCTTTTAGTAAGGTCATCATGTTTAAGGTATTTCCGCCACCAACAATGATAGCGTCCATTTCCAGTAACATGTCTTCAAATTCCCAATCTTGCGTACTAGAATTTATCCAAACTTTTAAGATATGTGGTTCTACTTCCAAATTATGACACAACTCATACCAATAATTGATATACCAAAGTGCATCGCCTGTTGCGGTTGGTAAAAAGCAAATACGTGGTTTCTGTTTTCCTGTAAGTTTGGCTGTATATTTTACAAATTCTTGATTGACTTGTCCGCCGTAAACGAATAATGTTGGTATGTTCATGTTGGTTAACTTTAGTAAAACGTAGTTATTGGAAACTCTTGGTTCCTCCGTTAGATTTTATGGGTTTAATTTTTCTTTTCTTTTTATACTCTTTAATCTCATTCCATTGTTTTTTGTCTACCATTTTCCAGTAGGCATCAAAAAATGTCCGATCATTTTTATTCTCTTTAATATAGTATCCGAAAAGTTCGATGAGTCGAAATCGAAGTGTGGAATTTTCCGCTAGCATATCGTTTCCATTTTCATCAAAAATCATCACAGAAGCGTATATTGTTTGTCTACTTTCTTCACCTCTTGTAACTACTGTAAACTTTTTATCGACATCATCAAGCAGTTTTACATTATTCCATATTAGGTTTGGATGACGTGAATTGTTATCAGGAAATGCTACTTTATGCCACTTTCCAAAACGATCAAACATTACTTTTTTGGTGTATGATGCACTGTGTACGCATCTGTATTTTACTTCATTGATATAAAGTGTATCATTATTTACAACGGAAGCAAAATTATCCATAATGATTTGTGAATAATCGTTTTTCAAAATTTGTTGACAAGAAGCTTTTGCAGACAAGCGTTTGTAGTCTTGTATGACTTTTTGCGTTGTGATTTCAATGTCTGATACTAAAACTCGATGTTGATATAGGAATTGAATAACACCATAGTCAGATTCAAAAACTTTCTCATTAAACGTCAAGTCTTTTTTTATCGCAAAAAAATAAAATCGTGTAGTGTAATACAAAAACTGATTAATTTCATTATGTTTTTTTTGCGTTGTGACTTTGATCAGTTTCTCATTTGTTTTCACATCATATAGCAAAAATCTATACTTGCTCTTTCTTTCTATTTTTAAATACGGTTTACCATCAATAAATGCAATATCATCTTTGATTTCAATATGTTGGGCAGTACTAAAATGTATACTAAAAATGATGAGTATAATGCTAAGATACTTTTTCAATGGTATTGATTTTAATTTGTGATAGAAATATACAACATTTTACGTACGTTAATTATGATGAATTACATTTTCTTTATGAAATAAATTCTTTCGGAATACTGCTGGTTTTTTATCGTTTAACAACTCCAATTCTCCTTTTTCTTTGATCAATTCTTCGAAATGTTTCTCACGTTGTTCGTATTGTGACTTATTTGCGTAGGTTGTAATCAACATGAGATGAAAAGGCGCTTCTTCGGAATAAGTAGTTTCCATGATTTCATAAGAAGCTATATAGTTTTTCTTCAATGCCATTTGGCGTAACACTTTCCAGTTTTGCTCGTAGTAATAAATAGTCTCTGCTTTGTTTCCATCTATAATTTGAACAAAATCTATGGTAGATATTCGTTCATCTTTTTGTGCAAATGAAAATTGCGTAAAAATGATTAAAAGGAGAAATAGTATCTTTTTCATGTTTATTGATTGTATTATAGTTCATTGAGCCTAGTAAAGGCATAAAGTACGTCATTCTGAACTTGATTCAGAGTGGCGAATTATTATATGACAAAAACAGATTTCTAAAAAAAGATACAAAAAAAGCGACTTTAAAAGTCGCTTTTTTTTAGTTGTTTAACATTTCCCATAGTTTATCTTTTAGTTCCATAATGCCTTGTTGGGCAACGGAAGAGATAAACATATATGGAATGTTTAAATCTTTATCGAGTTCTGCACTCATTTCTTCCATGAGTTCATCATCTAGCATGTCTGACTTAGAAATCGCAATGAAACGTTCTTTATCGAGCATTTCTGGATTGTATTTTTTTAATTCGTTTAGTAGAATATCGTATTCTTTAGAAATATCTGCGCTATCGGCAGGAATTAAGAAAAGTAAGGTTGAGTTACGCTCAATATGTCTTAGGAAGTAATGTCCTAATCCTTTTCCTTCAGAAGCTCCTTCTATAATTCCCGGAATATCTGCCATGACAAATGATTTGTAATCTCTGTATTCTACAATTCCTAAGTTTGGTTTTAAAGTTGTAAACTCGTAATCTCCAATTTTAGGTTTTGCTGATGTAATTACAGAAAGTAAGGTTGATTTTCCAGCATTTGGAAATCCTACTAAACCAACATCTGCTAATACTTTTAATTCTAATAGAATGTCTTTTTCTTCACCCGGAATTCCAGGTTGCGCATAACGTGGTGTTTGATTTATTGACGATTTGAAATGCCAGTTTCCACGTCCACCTTTTCCGCCTTTTGCAATGATACGTTCTTCATCATGTGCTGTGATTTCAAAAAGAATGTTATTTGTTTCTGTATCACGTACCACAGTTCCCAACGGAACATCTAAATACACATCTTGTCCATCAGCACCTGTGCTCCTATTTGAACTTCCATGACTTCCATGTTCTGCTTTGTGATGTCTTTTTAATTTAAAGTGGTATAATGTCCAAAGGTTTTGATTTCCTCTAAGAATAATATGTCCTCCACGTCCGCCATCGCCACCATCTGGTCCACCTTTCGCGTTGTATTTTTCACGTAATAAATGCATTGATCCTTTTCCTCCGTTTCCAGAAGTTATGTGCATTTTTACATAGTCTACAAAATTTCCATCTGTCATTGTATCATTATTTTAGTTCGCTACACGAGTTCACGCTGCGAAAGTACTTCTATTTTGTCTTCAATTGCAGTCCAAAGTGCAATTCTGTGCTGTAAAGCTTGTTTACTTATTGCAATACAATCTTCCCACTTCTGAGCGTCTGTACCACACAATTCTTCTATCATTTGTAAGGCTAGTGGTCCGTGTTCATCGCCATCAAGCTCAATATGTCTTTCTAAATAATAGATAAACTTATCTAAGTTTAGATCAATACTTTTTTGATCAATTCCTTTGACCATTTCCAAAAACATATTTGGAATTAAATCTTCTCGTCCAAATGTAAATACTGCAGCAATTTTATGTACTTCTTTTGTAGCAATTACAGCAAATGTAAAATTTACAAAATCTTGTACTGCTTTTGGTGCTTTTACTGCGATGAGACTTTCAGCTATGCTTTCACCTTCTGAAATATACGTAATACATTCTGAAATCATTTTTGTATTAGCTTCAGAAGCTTCCATTGCTTCTACATACATTTCATAGTGACTTAATGGTTTTCCATTTTTGTCAATATCACTTTCTTCTCCAAAAACGATTTCGTTGATAAATCGTCTTGTGACAGGATTCCCTTTTGGAATCCAAGGTAATTCTGTTTGTGTTAAGTGTATTTGCAAAGCTTTTAATAGTGACATAAAATCAAATACTGCAAACACATGATATTCCATAAATGTATTCAACGCATCTATAGAATTCACTTTGTTATATAAAGAATGTGCCACTATTTGTTGTTGTAGTGGCGCCAATTCTTGTTGTAAGTTTTGTATGTATAATTGAGAATTATAATGCATCTATAACTTTGCTTATTCGTGTTGTAATTTCTTCTATACTTCCAATACCGTTTACACTATAAAACTTATTTTGTTTTTTGTAATAGTCGATTAATGGTGCTGTTTTTTGATTGTACTCTTCAAAACGATTTCTAATTTTTTCTACATCCTGATCATCTGTACGTCCACTACTCTTTCCACGTTCTATCAATCGTTCGATTAACGTTTCATCATGTGCTTCTAAAGCTATTGTTGCAGAAATTGTCCATCCTTTCGTTTCTAGAAAAGCATCCAATGCTTCTGATTGTGCAGTTGTTCTTGGGAAACCATCAAAAATAAAACCATTTGCTTCTGGGTTTTTCTCAACTTCCGCTTGTAACATGTTAATCGTTACTTCATCAGGCACTAAATCTCCTTTGTCCATGTACGACTTTGCTAAAAGTCCTAATTCTGTTCCATTTTTGATGTTATATCTAAATACATCTCCAGTAGAAATATGTACTAAATTGTACTGTTCTTTTATAAAATCTGCCTGTGTTCCTTTTCCTGCTCCGGGTTTACCGAATAAAATTAAATTAATCATGTTGTGTGTGTGTAATTGATAAACTTCGGGTAAGTTTCTTCCTAATTCGTCATAGTCTAATCCGTAACCTACAATGAATTTGTTAGGAATTTCCATTCCGATATAATCTATTTTGTGTTGTTTTGTGTATGCTTCAGGCTTAAAGAATAACGTTCCAATCTTGAATTGTTTTACTTTTTTTGCCTTGAATATTTTGTGTAATTCTTCTAGCGTGTTTCCTGTATCTATAATGTCTTCTAATACGACAACAGTCCTTCCTTCAATGTCTTGAGATAAGCCAATGAGTTCTTTAATGTCACCTGTTGAAGCTGTTCCATGATAGGAAGATAGTTTTATGAAACTCATTTCGCATGGAAATGGATATGCTTTCATAAAATCTGAAAAAAACATAAATACGCCGTTCAAGATTCCAATAAAGATTGGTTGTTCATCTTTGAGGTCATTTGCTATTTCATTGGCCATTCTAGCGACAGCTTCCTGAATTTGAGCTTCAGTAATGAATTTCTTGAAATATTTATCGTGTAATTTAATCACGTTTTCTAAGCACTTTTTTGATAAAATCACTTTTTTTGATGTGTTCAAAAAAGTAGAATTTTATACGTTGATGTCTCTTAAATAATGATACTTTATCATTTTGAAAGGTGCAAAGATACAAATTGATTTATGAATAACGTTTTACGAGTTTACTTTTACCGTTTTAGATTTGTACTTTTGTTCAAAATATGTAATTCATGAATTATTTTTCCTCCAATTTTAAGCTAGGAATTCTTGGTGGTGGCCAATTAGGCAAAATGCTATTGTATACCACTAGAAAGTTTGACATTTACACTAAAGTTTTAGATCCAAATGCGGAAGCACCTTGTAAAATAGCGTGTAATGATTTTCATCAAGGTGATTTGATGGATTTTGATACTGTATATAATTTTGGCAAGAATGTAGATGTACTCACCTTTGAAATTGAACATGTAAATGTAGATGCTTTAGAAAAGCTTGAAGAAGAAGGCGTACAAGTATATCCGTCTGCAAAAACATTACGTACAATTCAGAATAAAGGAATTCAGAAGCTTTTTTATCAAAAAAATCAGATTCCTACTGCTCCTTTTTCAATTTATATGTCATTGGAAGAATTGATTCATAGTGTAGAAAATGAAGTAATTTCAATTCCTTTTGTTTGGAAAAGCACACAGTTTGGCTATGACGGAACTGGCGTAAAAGTAATTCGTTCAATTGAAGATTTAGAAAATGTACCTAATGTGGAGTGCATGTGTGAAGAATTGATTGATTTTAAGAATGAACTAGCGGTTATTGTTGCCCGAAACGCTTCAGGCGATATGAAAACGTATCCTGTGGTAGAAATGGAGTTTCACCCAGAAGCAAACCAGGTGGAATATGTAATTTGTCCGGCAAGAATTTCTGAGGATATTCAAGCAAAAGCGAGACAAGTAGCATTACAGGTTTCGGAAGCATTACAACATACAGGAATTTTAGCCGTAGAGATGTTTCAAACACAAGATGATGAAATTATTGTAAATGAAGTTGCGCCAAGACCTCATAATAGTGGACATTATAGTATTGAAGCTAGTTATACATGTCAATTTGAACAACATATCCGTGCAATTTTAAATCTTCCTTTAGGAAATACGGAAAGTAAAGTAGCTGGAATTATGGTGAATTTGGTTGGTGCAGAAGGTCATACTGGCGATGTTGTGTATGAAAATATTGAAAAAATTATGCAGCTAGAAGGTGTTACACCACATATTTATGGAAAGAAACAAACGCGTCCTTTCCGTAAAATGGGACATGTAACTATTGTAAATAAAAATGTAGCAGAAGCCAGAAAGGTAGCTGCAACAGTAAAACAAACAATCAACGTAATTAGTAAGTAATATGGCAAAAGTGGGAATTATTATGGGAAGTACAAGTGATCTTCCTGTAATGCAAGAAGCAATTGATATTTTAAAGGGTTTTGATATAGAAATTGAAGTAGATATTGTTTCTGCACACAGAACTCCTGAGAAGTTATTTGATTATGGTAAAAACGCACATACACGTGGCATTAGTGTTATTATTGCAGGTGCTGGCGGTGCTGCACATTTACCAGGTATGGTAGCATCTTTATCTCCATTACCTGTAATTGGTGTTCCTGTAAAATCGAGGAATTCTATTGATGGTTGGGATTCTGTATTATCTATTTTGCAAATGCCTGGCGGCGTTCCTGTAGCAACTGTTGCGTTGGATGGCGCTAAAAATGCTGGAATATTGGCAGCACAAATTATTGGAACTTCTGATGCATGTGTATTAGATAAGATTATGGTGTATAAAGAAGGCTTGAAACAGAAAGTAATTAATTCCGCTAAGGAAATCTCTAAATAGAAAAAAGCCGCTTTAAAAGCGGCTTTTTTTGTATCATACAAACCATTAAAAATAAAACTAACCTACCATATTATTAATCATTTTTTACCCCAAAAACATATTTGGATAAATAAGTTTGTAATGATGACTCAAAAGTATTGTATTGATCATTATTTGCACTTTTGAAACTGCTATAAATTCGTTTTCTCGTTTAAATGCACTAACTATTCGATGAAAGACATTTCTATCAAAGAAATACATATTTATACTTCATGTAAAAACCAAAAAACCCTTTAAACTTTCATTTAAAGGGTTTACATCAACCAATCCATTTTAATTACTATACAGTGTAATAGGGCTATCAACATTGTACATGTGTCAAGTAGGTTACATATATTTTGTTATTATGAAAAAAACTATCTCTACTAAATCAACAGGACAAAATTCTTAATTCTCTGATAATTTGAACAATAGCGGATTGTATTTCTACCAAGAATCGATGAAATACAAAAAATAATCGACAGAATGTGTCTTATTGTGTTATTTTACAAGCTTATTGACACTCACAGCGCCTGAAATGTCTGTACAACGTAAAATATAAATACCTTTTACCAAGCTATTTACAGTTATTTCATTTGCAAAATCAGTGGTTATGATACGTTTACCAGATATATTGAAGAGTTCTACAGTTTTAAAATTTGTTTGT
Source organism: uncultured Kordia sp. (assembly GCF_947496985.1). Taxonomy (GTDB): domain Bacteria; phylum Bacteroidota; class Bacteroidia; order Flavobacteriales; family Flavobacteriaceae; genus Kordia. The sequence goes on along the minus strand of NZ_CANMEZ010000005.1, from coordinate 95,167 downwards.
TTTGTATGTATGGTGAGTAAATCATTTGTAAAATACGCATGCAAACTTGTTAAGTTTTTATGAATATCTTCAACACCTAATGACGCTCTACGATCCAATTTTAGAAAGAAACGATTATTAAATTCACCAACCATTCCTGTAAACGAATAGTTTGTTTGGCGTAAATCTGTAAATAGACCTTCATATCTATCTTCTAAAATAATGTCAAAATCAGGATCTAAGAATTCTGCATCAATAGATAAAGTGTAAGTCTCGGCTGCTGTAAGTTCGTATCCTAGAGGAACTTCAACATCATGTCCTGCCAATTCTGGCAAGGCTTGAATGGAAAGTTTTGTAGTTCCTAACATTGAATAGAATTCTAAAACCGCTCCATCGTTGATAAAAGTACCATCAAATCCATCATCATAATTTATAGTTCCGCCTGGAATAAACCCTAAAAGAATTGTCATAAAAGAACCATTTCCAGATAAACGTAATGAAATACGTCCATCAGTGGAACTATCTTCAGGTGTAATAAGTTGATTGTTATTGCCTCCTTGCGACCTATTTTGTCCGTAAGATATAACGGAAAGGCTTATCAATAGTAGTGTAAAGAATAATTTTGTTTTCATGATAAGAAGATTTAGCTAGCTTTCTTAAACTCTTCTAGTGCAATTATAAACAAAATATTAATTCAACACACTACTACTAATTAATTCTTTTTTAAGACTTTAAAATTTTCTTCACTACAGTGATACCATTTTCAGTAACCAATTTCACAATATAGACACCTTTCGATAATTGAGGAATTGCTATTGCATTCTTATAATCACGTTGAATGATTTGCTTTCCAGAAATATCATATAGTGTAATTGTTTCAAAATCTGTACGATCTGTAATCGTACGTAATTCATTATCTTTAATCAATACATTTGTTTGTTCATTTGCTAAAGCAATATCTTCTACATCTAATGTACTTCTACTGTGAATATTTAGAAAGAAGCGATCATTTTCTTCTACCGGACTTGTTGTAAATGTATATGAAACTTGTCTTAAGTCTGTAAATGTTCCATTATATCTATCTTCTAAAATAATATCAAAATCAGGGTTTAAATATTCAGCGTCAATTTGAATTGTATATGTTGCACTTGCTAATACTTGATATCCTAAAGGAATTTCAACATTAGAGTTTGCAAGTTCTGGTAATGCCTGAATAGACATTTTACTATCGCCAACATATGAATAAAATTCTAAGCTAGAACCTTCATTTATAAAAGCTCCATCATATCTTTCATCATATCCATTTGTTCCTTCAGGAATAAACCCTAGTAATTGTGTCGCGTATACACCATTTCCGTGCATGCGAAGTGATAACCTGCCATCTGTTTGGCTATTACTAGACGTATTTGCTGTTTCTGGTGTATATGCTCCTGTACTATTTGGTCTAAAGAATTGATCGTTATTTGCAACTACTCTTTGTGTATTTTTAAACGTAACTACACCGCCTCCACTTTTTGCTTGTACAGCAAAACCTTGTGCTGTTCCTATGTTTCCGTCTGCCGCTCCTAGCGGGTTAGAACCTGTACTATTATACTCAATATAATCAGATGCTAAATTGTCTCCAATTGGTGCTTCTGTTTGCCTCCAATAGTATACTGTTCCTTCAATAACATCAGCATTGTCGCTTTGAAAAGTTTCCCAGTCTAGTGCAGAAGGATATGGATTTCCAATAATATTATATCCAGACTCTCCCGAATTTGGATCTGTAGTATAATATACATTTTCAACAATATCTCCGTTATTTACCGTTCCTGTGTAAATTGCTGTTCGTACATTGTAATGATTTGCTCTAAGTGCATAACCTCTTCCTACTTCCATTTCTGTATGATCGCTACCCCAAGACGCATTTGTTGCTGACGCATTCCAATAATACTTATATCCACCTACACTTGGAAAAATAGTTGTAATTGTTGTGCTAGCTTCATCAACTGGTGTAGACCAGTACGAATAGAAATATCTGTTTATATAATCAGGTGAATCACGTTTTACAGTATAACTACCTGTTCCTTCTACAACTTTATTTTTACGTGCAATAAAAGCTCCATCATTTTCTATAGTAACTGTTCCATTGTTTGTCATGTCATAATGAACATCTAATGTTGCACCTGCATTTACCGTAACAGATGCAGTTGCGTTTATTGTAAGCTCTCCAACTTCAATATGCGATGTTAATATTGGATAATTTGTAGAGCTTTGAATAATTACAGATTCTAATCTTGTAGCATCTGGAGCAATTCCTCCAACCCAGTTGCTTGCTGTTGTCCAACTTGAAGTTGCAGCGGTTGCTGACCAAGTAATTACAGTTTTATTGTTTGACTCAACCTCAACTGCATTATCACTACTATTTAAATATGTTAGTTCATCTCCATCCAATGCCGCTACTAAATCATTAGTTCCAACTGTTGAAATTAAAACATCTTTGTTGTCATCGATTTCTGTTGCTGTTCGCACATCATTCCATAATCTGAATCCCCAAACATTTCCTTGAAAATAGTATTCATCACCTCCATTATCGTTTGTAATCGTTCCGAAACAATATTCTGATAATCCTGATGTTGTCCATGTACTACATGTTGGAAAACGCAAATTTTCATTTTTATATCCTATACGTAGTGAATTATGTCCTCCAACTTGAAAGCCTGATAACTCTGTTTGTAAAGTTCCATTCAAATACCATTTCAATGCTGTATTTGCTGTAGTAGTCATAGGATTTGTTGTTGCATTCCCTGCTAATGCATTGTCAAAAACCAATGCAAAATGGTACCAAGTATTAGCCGAGATTGCTTTTCTATAAAACGTTCCTTGCCAATTTGGTGTATAATCAGCTCTGTTATAGGATCCCATAATTAGATAACCATTTTCTACATAAGCAATCACCGCTCGCGTTCCACCTCCTTCTTTAAAGATCATCTGCCTTGCACTCGTAGAGGTGATTTTAAAATACATCTCGTATGTTCTATTGTTGGTCGTAGTACTGTTTATATTTGTTGTGTTTGGTACTGTTATAAAATCATCAACACCATCTAGGTAGTAACCATCATTTGGTGGTTGCGCCGTCATAGCGGTAATAAATAGTAGGAATAAAATTAATATTGTAAACTTTTTCATAATCAGGGCGATTTTAATATTGTATACGTAAATTCTATATCTTTGGTTTTTTAATCGTAAATACAGAGAAAAATTTGTTTATATAAAACTATACGTTCGGTGTAAAATAACTTTTTCTTACAAAGATAAAAATTCAATTTCGACAAAAAGCACAAATAGACCGATAAAATGAACATTTTAAATACCAATTTTCCTACAAAACACACAACTGCTCCTTTTTCTAAAATTAATGTAACTGACTTTATTCCTGCAATAGAAGAAGAAATAGTCCGTACTAAAGAAGAAATTAATCGAATAACTAATAATACAAGTCTTCCTACATTTGAGAATACAATTGAAAAACTAGAATATTCTGGGCAACAATTGGATAGAATTACAAGTATATTTTTCAACTTAAATTCTGCAGAAACTAATGAAACTATTCAGAAGTTAGCACAAGAGATTTCTCCAAAATTAACTGAGTTTTCAAATGATATTACATTAAATGAAGATTTATTTAAAAGAGTGAAACATGTGTATGAAAACAGTGAAAATTTAGCATTATCAACTGAACAAAAAACATTACTCGATAAAAAATTTAAAGGGTTTTCTAGAAATGGTGCCAACCTACCCGAAGATAAAAAGGAACAACTTCGTGAAATTGATAAAAAACTTTCAAAATTAAGTTTGACTTTTGGTGAAAATGTACTCGCTGAAACGAATAAATTTAAATTACACTTAACGGATGAAAAAGACGTTGCAGGAATTCCTAATGGAGCTTTAGAAGCCGCTAAAGCTATTGCTAAAAGCGAAAACGAAGAAGGCTGGATTTTCACTTTGGATTATCCAAGTTATATTCCTTTTATGAAATATGCTGACAACCGAGAATTGCGACAACAAATGGCAACTGCTTTTGGTTCTAAATCTTTTAAAGATGATGAATTGGATAACAAAGCCAATGTGTTAAAAATTGCAAAATTACGTCATGAGCGTGCTAATTTATTAGGTTATAAAACACATGCACATTTTGTATTAGAAGAACGTATGGCAGAAACACCTGAAAAAGTAATCTCTTTTTTAAATGAATTGCTAGAAAAAGCAAAACCAGCTGCCGAACGTGAGTTTCAACAATTATCAAACTTTGCTAAAAAGCTAGACGGAATTGAGCAATTACAAAGTTGGGATAGCTCCTATTATTCAGAAAAATTAAAGCAAGAATTATTCAATTTGGATGATGAAAAACTAAAACCATATTTTAAACTTGAAAATATAATTGAAGGCGCATTTACAGTTGCCAATAAACTATTTGACTTACGTTTTGAGCAAGTTTTTGATATTGACACTTATCATGAAGATGTAAAGACATATGAAGTATATGATAGTCAAAACAATTTCGTTTCTGTATTTTACGCAGATTTCCATCCGAGAAAAGGAAAACGAAATGGAGCTTGGATGACTTCTTATAAATCACAGCAACGAAAAGACGGAAAGGTAGAACGTCCGCATGTTTCTATTGTCTGCAATTTTACAAAACCAACAGCTTCAAAACCCTCATTACTAACATTTAATGAAGTTACAACTTTATTTCACGAATTTGGTCATGCATTACACGGAATGCTTGCAGATACAACCTATCCGAGCTTAAGCGGAACGTCTGTATTTTGGGACTTTGTTGAATTGCCAAGTCAAGTATTAGAAAATTGGTGTTATGAAGCAGAAGCGTTAGCCATTTTTGCCAGACATTATGAAACAGATGAAGTGATTCCGATGGAATTTATTGAAAAAATAAAAGCGTCTGCAACTTTCTTAGAAGGAATGGCAACAATGCGCCAACTAAGTTTTGGATTGCTCGATATGAGTTGGCACGGAATTGACCCAACTGCTATTACTGACTTAAAAGCGCATGAACAAGCTGCTTTTGAAAATACCCGATTGTTCCCAAAGAATCCAAAAACGGCAATGAGTACTGCGTTTTCTCATATATTTCAAGGTGGATATTCTTCTGGGTATTACAGTTACAAATGGGCAGAAGTATTGGATGCTGATGCATTCGAATATTTTAAAGAGAATGGCATTTTTAGTAAAGAAATTGCTTCAAAATTTGCAACACATGTATTATCTAAAGGTGGAACAGAACATCCAATGACTTTGTACAAACGTTTCCGTGGAGAAGCTCCAAAACCAGATGCCTTATTAAAACGTGCTGGTTTATTAGTTGATTAAAAAATTATATCAAACACTCAAAACATAGAATTATGCGTTATATCTTCATTTTGCTTTTTCTATGTTTTGGGTGTAAAAATACTTCTGATAAGAAAACCACTAACACTTCTATTCAAGATACTAAAGAAGTTCGCTATTTCAGTTTTATAGATTCTATTCAAAAGTATACTATTAATGATCCTTTTCGCGTTTGGCAATATCATAAAAATGGTAGATTGCTCTCTAAAGAAGAGTTTGAAGCCTTACAACTACAGCGTATTTTTATAACCTATGACGCTTCTTTAGAATATCGTTTTTTGGCAAACTTGAATCCTTCAAATAAGTATAAAACATTTGTCTTTGGCACATCTGACAATACAACGTTTGGATCAACGCACTTGGCTACTTATGATTCAAACTACAATTTAATAAGCCATATACCTGTAGATCATCACGGTAAAAAAGGCGGTTCTGTCATGAAAACATTCATGGAAGGAAATTCATTGTTTGTTGAGAATACAAGGCATGATACAGCGCTAGAATTTATTATTCGCGAAAGCGGAAAAATTGAAAAGAGTACAAAACCTGTAACGTTTAAACATTATCGTTATTTAGGCAAGTTTAAAGGATATCTTCATGAAATGCCCAAACGAATAGTAAAAGCAAAAAGTGGTTTATTAATTCGTGATGTCGAAGGAAAACAGATTGGTAAAGTGAATTATGGTAATCCTGTATATATAATTGATTACACCAAAGATTCTACGACTGTAAAAGATAATGGAAACACTCTTAAGGCACCAAAAGCTAGGATTATACTTGACCCAAAAAAAGTAACACAAGGAAAAGACTTTCATATTGAGTCTGCTAATATTGGCTACATTTTTTCAGGATTTTTGTATGATGATTATGCTGTAAAATATGAAGCAAGTTTTCCATATGAGTATGAATATTTAAAAATAGGCAACAATCCAGGAGACGAAAACGCTAGTATTGATCTTAAAGAACTGTTTGAAATTAAACGCATAGATTTCAATACTTACAAACACAAAATCATTAAGAAGCCAACAGTATTTCCAACTAATACAATTACATATAAAAAAGGAAAAGTACTTACCTTGCCTTTTGAAAACGGAAAGAAACGTGTTTTAAAAGACACAACATACAATTCTGAATATAATCCTACTAGAACATTCAATGTATCATTTCACGAAGCGTTTCCAACTGCTTATATGGTTAATGAAAGTATGTTTTTTATGGATGAGAAGTATGTCGTTTTAAGTAAAAAAACGGGAGATACATTGCATACATTTAATGGATATCCATACATTTCGCCTTCAAAAAAATATAGTGTAGCCATTTTTCACGACTTCGAATGTATGCAGCAAACCTATATGGTTGTTAACAAACTCAAAGACAAAAACTACCAACATTACATATCATTACAAACAAATTCTTGGTCATATCCATTCAAATTGAATGAAAACAATATGCTTTTGGACGAATTTTCCATGCATTGGATTTCGGACACTGAATTCATAATCTATGCTAAAAATCCTGAAGAATGTTATATAGACAATGCAACTGACTACTTCTACTTAAAGTACAAAATCAAGTAAAATTTCATAAAAAATGAAAATAAACTTTCAATAAGTTTTGAAAGTTTAAAAATTATCATACATTTGTACTATGAATTACAAAGAAGCAAAAGATAAGTTTATACAAACATGGGGATCGTTAGGAACCTTATGGGGAATTAATAAAGCAATGGCTCAAATTCATGCTTTACTTTTTATTTCTCCAGAGCCATTATCGATGGAAGATGTAATGGAAGAATTGCACATTTCAAGAGGAAATACTAGCATGAACTTACGTCAATTAATTGATTGGGGAATTGTATACAAAACGTCAAAAGTAGGTGAACGAAAAGAGTACTTCACTTCAGAGAAAGACATTAACGAGCTCGCAAAGCAAATTGCTCGCGAACGTAGTAGAAGAGAAATTCAACCTACGTTAAAAGTACTAAAAGAAGTAAGTAGTATTGAAGATGATGGCACAGATAAAGTGAAAGAATTTATCAAACAAACGAAAGCGCTTCACGAGTTAGCATCAACGGCAGATTCTATTATGAATCGAGTTGTAAATCAAGAGTCGAATTGGTTGACAAAAACCTTCATGAAGCTCTTAAAATAGTATACGAAAGGAATTCATTTTCCTTTTTTATTTCAATAAAAGTTTCATAAATTACTGAAAGTTTAAAATATACAATAGTTATGAAAGACATTTATCACATTAACAAAATTTTCTATATCATCACCGTTGGGTTGTACATTACAGTCATTTATGGCTTGTTGATGCAATTTCTACTTGGTTGTTTACAAGTATTACTTTTTTCAATTTTGATTTTTAATTTTTCAAAGCATCCAAAAGTTTTACAGAAACATTTAATTATTTATGGAGTAATTACAGGTTTGTATCTCATGTTTTACTTTTCGCACAACCATTTTTCAATTGTACACTTTAAACAAAAATGGACATCACTGGTGTTAATTCCTATGAGTCTTGGAACGTATTTCACATACATTGTATATCAACTAAAAAACGCTAAAAATCAAAAAACCGTATGCTTACAAAACGAAGGGAATTGATATTCCTTTTTTATTTCAAAACATGTTTCAAAAATTACTGAAAGTTTAAAAATATAATCACATGAAATTCATTTATTACACCAACAACACCATTTACGGATTAACGCTTTTAGGATATTTAACCATCATTTTAGGTTTGTACATGCAAATTCTTCTTGGAGTTATTCAAATCCTGTTTTTCTTAGTACTACTATTCAATTATGACAAATTTTCCAAAAACATAAAAGATCATTTAAGTATTTACGGAACAACAATACTTCTGTACTTCATATTCATTCTATATATGAAAAACAATATATATCCAGAATATGGAATATTGATTAGCATATTAATTCCTATGACAATAGGAACCTATTTTACCTATATCGTATCACAACTTAAACAACAAGTATTATGAAAAATCTATGTCTTCTCTCCTATTTAAAAAAGGAATTCAAAACATCACCTTCAAACAAAGAACAAGTAATTGATTTTTATAATGAAGCGACCGAAGACTATCGTTTTTGGAGTAACGATTTAAACATGCACTTTGGATATTTTGTACCATTTAAAACCTGTGTATTTAAGCGTGATGGTATGCTAAATGAAATGAATAAAGAAGTATTTGAACGTTTACATATTACTGATAAAAAGAAACACATTGTAGATTTAGGTTGTGGAATGGGCGCTTCTATCCGTTATGGACTTTCAAAGTATCCAAACCTAGCTGTTACAGGTTTGACAATTTCTCCTTTTCAGGTTGAAAAAGGAAACGAATTGTTAAACACCGAACGCGGAACTATTTTAAATAGAGATTATCGTAATACATTCTTTCAAGAAAATTCTTTTGATGGAGCAATGGCAATTGAAAGTCTATGTCATTCGGGTTGTAGTACAGATGCATTAGAAGAAACACATCGTATTCTAAAACCTGGTTCCACATTTGTAATCGCTGATGCCTTTACTAAAAAGGATTTTAACGACATGAATCCGTTAGCAAAATATACCTATAAAGGTTTATGCGAATCCTGGAATTTACAAAACTTAGGAAATGTAAATCGTGTCAAAGCTGACTTAGAACGAATTGGCTTCAAAGATGTAAAAGTTCAAAATATATGGTACAGAGTTGCACCTTCTGTATTACATGTTCCTTTTACAATAAGCGGTTTTATCTTAAAAAAACTTTTCAAAAAAGAACCACTAAAGTCAGAAAGTATCAAAAACTTAAAAGGTTCATTCTTTGCATTATTATCTAGCTTAAGCTTAACAAACTTTGGATATTATATCATTACAGCTAAAAAGTAATCTCATGAATTTCAACATTCTAAGCTATATCATTTACATTCCTATCATCTTTTTCATCACGATAAAAGTAGGCTGGATACTTTACAAAAGTGGCGAAGTATTTATGTGTGATATGTTTAAGGATGATACAGAAATTGTAGCAAGCTTAAATAAAATATTATTGATTGGGTATTACCTCATCAATTTAGGCTCAGCGACCATTACAATTGCTTTTTGGGATAGCGTAAGCACAAGTTATGAAATGATGAATGCATTGTCAGACATACTCGGAAAAACGATTCTTGTACTTGCAATTTTACATTACAACAACATCTTTTGGATTAAATTTTTAAACAGAAAAAACAAACAATAAACTAATATTACTATGGAATCATCAAAAATTGTCATTGCTTATTTTATCTACCTACCAATTGTCATTGGACTCACCATTTTTGTCTCTAAAAAACTATTTGAAAGCGGAAAAAGCTTTATGGTTGATATTTTTAGAGGCGAAGAAAACATTGCTATTGCCACCAACAAACTCTTTGAAGTTGGCTTTTACTTGGTAAATATTGGTTGGGCGTTGCTCATTATGAAAATTTACTATTACAGCAAAACAATGGAAATTACCAACCAAGAACTTATCGAAATTTTAAGTAAAAAAATTGGTGGTTTCTCTATTTATTTAGGTGTCATGTTACTCTTAAATCTATTCCTATTCTTACGAGGAAGAAAAGTTGCTAGACGTTCAAAACAAAAAGTTGCTACAGAAGAATTTACAAAGTTTAACTAAAAAAGATTCCAACATGAAAGTAAAAAAGATAGTCATCGCAGGCGGAAGTGGATTTTTAGGAAACGCATTAATTGATTTCTATCTTCCTAAAAATTATGAAATAGTAGTGCTTTCGCGAAATGTCAAAGAAACAGGAAACGACATGCTTCGGTATGTACAATGGAATGCAAAAACATTGGATCTTTGGTTAACAGAGCTTGAAGGAATTGAAGCATTAATCAATCTTACAGGAAAATCTGTAGATTGCAGATACAACGAACAAAACAAAGCTGAAATTTTAAACTCCAGAGTACACTCTACGGAAGTGTTAGGAAAAGCAATTCAGGCATGCGCAGTTCCGCCAAAAGTTTGGATAAATTCCTCTACAGCTACGATTTATAAGCATTCGCTAGACAAGGAAATGACAGAAGTTACAGGTATTATAGGTGATGATTTTTCTATGAATGTTGCCAAATCGTGGGAAGAAACATTTTACAACATGAAAACACCAAGAACACAAAAAATTGCGTTGCGAACGTCCATCGTATTAGGAAAAAATGGTGGTGCTTTCATACCTTTAAGAAACCTAGCAAAAGTTGGACTGGGTGGCACACAAGGAAATGGAAACCAAAAAGTAAGCTGGATTCATGAACACGACTTCTGTCGCGCTGTAGATTTTCTATTAACCAAAAGTACAGCTGGAATTTTTAATATAACAGCGCCTAATCCTATACCGAACAAAAAATTTATGCAAACGTTGCGACGTGCATTAAAAATTCCGTTTGGTTTACCGCAACCAATATGGTTACTCAACATTGGCGCTAGAATTATTAGAACGGAAGCTGAATTGATTTTAAAAAGCAGGTATGTTATTCCGGAAAAACTGCTAAATGCAGGTTTTCAATTTACATATCCAACAGCAGAAACTGCTATGAAAGAAATTGTACAACGATAAAAAATACACTATGAGTTTCTTAACAGCCGAATGGCGAAAACTGGTCTTTATCAATTACACTGTTAACCCAGCATTATTACAAGAATATGTTCCAAAAGGAACAACACTTGACAGTTATAATGGAAAATGTTTTGTCAGTGTTATAGGTTTCTTGTTTAAAAACACCAAAGTATTAGGTTGTAAAATGCCTTCGCTACATACGTTTGAAGAAGTAAACCTTCGATTTTATGTAAAACGAGAGGAAAATGATATTGTAAAAAGAGGCGTTGTATTCATTCAGGAAATTGTTCCAAAACGCTTGTTGAGTTTTGTTGCAAATACAGTGTATAATGAACATTACATAACGCTGCCAATGTCGCACAATTGGGATATTGGATCAAATACTATTGACATTTCATATACTTGGAAACACCAACAAAAAGAGCAATCTATTGCTATAAAAGCAAGTAACAACCCGAAATCATTTCCGCTAAATTCGGAAATAGAATTTATTTCAGAACACTATTTTGGTTACACCAAATACAACGAAAACAAAACATTTGAATACGAAGTTACGCATCCAAAATGGTTGTATTATAAGGCACATGAATACATTGTAAATGTAGATTTTGAACTGAACTACGGAAAAAAGTTTGCTCATCTTACAAAACAAACACCTGATTCTGTATTTCTAATGGAAGGCTCTGCAATAACGGTGGAACCGAAAAAAACTTTAAAAAACTAAAAACTGTATTATTTTATATATCCATATTTCTTTATAAATTACTACTTTAACTACTCATAAAAATGTGACAGCTATGAAATCTATCAAATTAATAGTACTTATTTTCTTTATTGGAATGCTATACTCAAATGCGCAAACCGTTCTATTTGATCAAGCATATTATTTTATCGCAAAAGATGAAATAAAAAAAATAAAACAAGTACAAGATTCTATATTAGTATTTGAATGCAAGGAATTTCAGAAATGTAATTCCACACCTAATTATGCTCATAAAATTTTAAGAGATTCTATTATTAATAAAAATAGTAAAATGGTTTTTTTAGGAAAACATAAATATGATGCTCAAAATCTAGAAACAAAAGACAAAAAAATAATGCTTGTTGATACTATTCAGGGCAGGAAAATATTAAAGGAATTTTCAGCATACACCAAAAAAGAAAGAACTCAAAAATCATTACTTTATTCTACTTCAGAATTAATAGGATTACGTCCTATTTCAGAAATTACTAAAACAGATGCCGATCATATTTATGAACAAATGGTTACTCAGATGAAAGCATCAAAAATGAAACAACCGTTTTTTAATGAGTATAAAACTTGGGAACTACTCAATGACTTAATCATCGCTAAAGGATATTCTCCTGTAGGTGCAAGAGAAGTGTTGCAGCAAAAATCTGATAAATTTTAAATGACCGCAATCCATATAAACACACACATCAACGCTCCAATTCAATTGGTTTTTGATCTTTCCAGAGATATTACTGAGCACGAAGCTTCAGCAAACCATACACGTGAAAAAGCAATTGCTGGACGAACTTCTGGTAAAATTGAACTTGGAGAAACCGTTACGTGGCGAGCCAAACATTTTGGTATATACTTACAACATACAAGTATCATTTCTGCTTTCGAGTCGCCAACACGTTTTGTAGATGAGATGCAGAAAGGTGTTTTTAAAAGTTTTCATCATGAACATATCTTCAAAGAAAACGAAAACGGTACCGAAATGATTGACATACTCAACTATGAAGTTCCGTACGGAATCTTTGGACGATTTTTTAACTATTGCATTCTAAAATCATATATGACAAAATTTTTACTGCAACGAAATCAACACATCAAAAAACGTGCAGAAGTTTTATAATGCAGTATTGTGTTTATTTATTTGAAAAACTTCTATATTCTTGACTTTCCCAAAAAAAAGGAACTACAAAAACACAGGAATTGTTAAATTTAACAAAGTAAGGATTTTTCGTATTTCGTAATAATTTTTTATTCTAACAATTATCGTTTACTTTTGAAGAAATAATTACACCATCAATGCCAAATCATCAACTTGATCCTAATAAGTGGATTACGCTCTATGCGGATTACCTTTTCAATTATACGATTGTTAGGGTGAAAGATAGAGAAACTGCGCAAGACTTAGTCCAAGAGACCTTTTTTGCTGGATTAAAATCAATGGCTAATTTCAAAGGAGAAGCTTCCGAACGAACATGGTTGATTTCTATTTTGAAAAGAAAAATCATTGATTATTACCGTAAAATAAACTCTAAAAAAGGACAAGCCGAAGTGCGTATCAATTATAATTCTGATTCAGAATCTGAAGGAGATTGGTTAGAAGAACGTGTTGCAGACGGCTATGACAAGAATGCCGAAGATCAAATACAGAACGAAGAATTAGGACTTGCTATTGAAGATTGCATCGACAAACTTCCTGAAAAGCAAGCGAAAATCTTTAAAATGAAAACCATTTTAGGATACGATACTGAAACTATTTGTAATGATCTAAATATAACTGCGTCTAACCTTTGGGTTATCATCCATAGAGCGCGTACAGCTCTTTCTGGATGCCTCGAACAGAACTGGTATTAATAATAAATTAAATGAGTACAAAGAATAAATTTTTTATATCCTGTGAAGAAGCAAAACACATTTGTGACAAAACACAATATGGGGAAGCTAGCTTTTGGGAAAAAGTAAAATTGAACGTAAGACTATCTTGGTGTCGCTTTACAAGAGCTTATTCAAGTAATAATAATAAGTTGACAAAATTGATGGACAAATCTAAGATTGATGCCATAGAACAAGATAAGAAAGCAGAAATGCAACGCAAACTGCAAGAAGAAATGAGCAAATATTAGGCTACAAAAAAAGTAGTGCTAAAAACCATATAATCGGAATACTTTCTACCCAAAAAGATGTAAAGTATTTCGATTTTTTTATGCTTGCTTGCCAAACAACTATTGCTAACAATACACTTAATCCTATTGTACTAAAAAATACAGTTGAATATATTTCTGTTTGCCAGAATTCAATAACTACAAAAAATAAAATCCAAGCATAAGCAATTAATTTTGTTTTAGCGATTCCAATTCGTTGCGGCATCGTCCCTAAGCCTGATGCATCAAACTGTAAATCACTAATTTCAAAAGGAATCATTAAAATTAAAACAAGTAAAACACGTTGTATCAAAACCAATATTGCTAACTGATTTAGTTGAAAAACATCCGCATTTACCAACGGTAAAACAACTGTTACACCTGCCCAACATAACGCAACAATCAAAATTTTGAGTCCTGGCAATGTTCTAAAATTTTTCTGTTTAGGTAAAAATGGTAAAATATATAATGAAGACAATACACTAAACCCAATAGCAAAAAAAAGTGTTTTCAATTGTAATTGATATGCGTAAAAAAGTGCCAATCCAAAACAAATAAAACTCAATAATTGAATCCATTTTTTATACGCTGAAGCAACAAAAAAGTAACGCTTTGCAGAACTTCCATACTTAATAAAATTATACGTAACAATAGTTCCATAAAATGTGAAATATAACACAGCTTCATCATATGGTAATTCAAATAGTAACAAAGTACTATATGTTAATGCATATACACTTAAACCTATATGAATACTACTATCTAAATAAAAATTGAAAAGTTTCTTTAAAACATTCATCACGCAAAAATAACTAAACTGTTCATAACCTATATTTTTCGTTAAAAACTTTCCATATTCGCTATAAAATAAAAGTAAAAGATATAATTTTTTAATCGTACTTTTGCATATCTAAAAAAACACACACAACTATAAAAAGAAAATACAAAGTCGATGAATACGGATTCTTTCTCACTAAGACATAATGGAACGCGCGCAAAGAACGTTCCTAACATGTTAAAAACCATCGGAGTTGATTCTTTAGAACAACTTATAGACGAAACTATTCCTGACGAAATTCGATTAAACGCGCCAATAGATCTTCCTGTAGGATTAAGCGAAAACGAATTCTTGTCACACATGCAAAATCTTGCAGGTCACAATAAAATATTTAAATCATATATTGGATTAGGATATCACGAACCTATAACGCCAGCGGTAATTCAACGTAATATTTTTGAAAACCCAGGTTGGTATACAGCATACACTCCGTATCAAGCAGAAATTGCACAAGGAAGATTGGAAGCTTTATTAAACTTCCAAACAGTTGTAACAGATTTAACAGGAATGGAAATTGCCAATGCTTCATTGTTAGACGAAAGTACCGCAGCAGCAGAAGCTATGGGAATGTTATTCTCTGTACGATCTAGAGCTCAAAAGAAAGCTGGAGTTTCAAAATTCTTTGTTTCTAATGAAGTATTACCACAAACAATTTCATTATTAAAAACAAGAGCAATTCCTATTGGTATAGAATTAGTATTTGGAAACCATGAAGAATTTGACTTCTCTACTGAATATTTCGGAGCATTATTACAATATCCCGGAAAATATGGACAAGTTTTTGATTACAGAGCGTTTACAGAACAAGCAAATGCAAATGAAATCAAAGTAGCCGTTGCAGCAGATATTTTAAGTTTGGTATTATTAGAATCTCCAGGGAACTTTGGAGTAGATGTTGTTGTGGGAACTACACAACGTTTTGGAATTCCATTAGGATATGGTGGACCACACGCAGCATTTTTTGCTACAAAAGAAGCTTATAAAAGATACTTACCTGGTCGTATTATTGGAGTAACCAAAGACATGGACGATAATCGTGCATTACGCATGGCGCTTCAAACACGCGAACAACATATTAAAAGAGACAAAGCAACTTCTAACATTTGTACTGCGCAAGTTTTATTAGCAGTAATGGCAGGAATGTACGCTGTATATCATGGACCAAATGGGCTAACATATATTGCTAACAAAGTACATTCAAATGCAGTTAGTTTAGCAAACACACTAGAAAAACTAGGTTTTGAACAAACAAACACAGCATATTTTGATACAATTGTTATCAAAGCAGATGCAGATAAAGTAAAAGAAGTTGCTGAACAAAATGAAGTTAACTTTTTATACATAGATAAAAATACCGTTGGAATTTCGATCAATGAAGCTACAACTCCACGTGATTTAAATGATATTGTATTCATCTTCGCTACAGTAGCAGGAAAAGAAACAATTGAAATAGAAAATACAAGCACTTCAAAAATATTACCTGCTGTTTCAAGAAAAACAACATTCTTAGAAGAAGCTGTTTTTAATAGTTATCATTCTGAAACAGAAATGATGCGTTACATCAAAAAGTTGGAACGTAAAGATTTATCTTTAAATCATTCAATGATTGCTTTGGGTTCTTGTACGATGAAATTAAACGCTGCAGCGGAAATGTTATCGTTAAGTTCAGCACAATGGAATAACATTCACCCATTTGTTCCTGTTGAACAAGCAGAAGGTTATCAAATCTTATTAAAAGAATTAGAGCACCAATTAAATATCGTGACTGGATTTGCAGGAACTTCATTGCAACCAAACTCTGGAGCACAAGGAGAATTTGCAGGATTAATGGTCATTAGAGCATATCACGAATCTAGAGGTGATACACACAGAAACATCTGTCTTATTCCAGCATCTGCACACGGAACAAACCCTGCAAGTGCAGTAATGGCAGGAATGAAAGTTGTGGTAACAAAAACTACAGAAGAAGGAAACATAGATGTAGAAGATTTACGTGAAAAAGCATTAGCTCACAAGGACAACTTAGCTGCGTTAATGGTAACATATCCATCAACTCACGGAGTTTTTGAAGCAACGATCAAAGAAATTACACAAATCATCCATAACAATGGAGGACAAGTTTATATGGATGGTGCAAACATGAATGCACAAGTTGGATTGACAAACCCGGCAACTATTGGTGCAGATGTTTGTCATTTAAATTTACACAAAACATTCGCTATTCCACATGGTGGTGGTGGACCTGGTGTTGGACCAATTTGTGTTGCTGCACACTTAGTACCGTTTTTACCGAGTAATCCAATCATAAAAACTGGAGGAGAAAAAGCAATTACAGCAATTTCTTCCGCTCCTTGGGGAAGCTCTTTAGTTTGTTTAATTTCTTACGGATACATTGCAATGTTAGGTTCAAGAGGTTTAACAGAAGCAACAGAATATGCCATCTTAAATGCAAACTACATTAAAGCACGTTTAGAAGACGAATACAACATTCTATACACTAACGAACGCGGAAGATGTGCACACGAAATGATTATTGATTGTAGACCTTTTAAACAACAAGGAATTGAAGTTACGGATATTGCCAAGCGTTTGATGGATTACGGATTCCATGCGCCAACTGTATCATTCCCAGTTGGAGGAACTATTATGATTGAACCGACAGAAAGCGAAAGCCTAGCAGAATTAGATACATTCTGTGATGCAATGTTGGCAATTCGCAGTGAAATCTCTGAAGCAAAAGCTGATAATACAAACAATGTATTAAAAAATGCACCACATACATTAGCTATGCTAACAGCTGAAGAATGGGAATTACCATATTCAAGACAAAAAGCAGCATTTCCATTACCATATGTAGCAGAAAACAAATTCTGGCCATCAGTTCGTAGAGTTGATGATGCATACGGAGATCGAAATTTAATCTGTACATGCGCACCAATTGAGGCGTATGCAGAAGCATAAAATTAACAAAGGAGCGTTTATGTAAACGCTCCTTTGTTATTTCACCGTATTCTTTATTGCATAATTATCAGTTTTAAGGCTTTTATTTTACATATTCTCTAAAACCTTAACATTTGACTGAATTTTCCACAAAAATTATAATTTCGACTTCACATCTGAAATAAGCAAGCTTTATAATTGTTAATTTAGTTGTCTTAAATCTTAAAAACTGATATTGGTATGAACGTTAAAATTACGGGGACGGGATGCTATATTCCCTCTGAAGTTGAAACAAATGAAGATTTCCATCAACATGAATTCCTTAACGATGATGGCAGCCCTTTTAAACAAAACACAAACATAATTATTAAAAAATTCAAGTCCATTACTGGAATTGGAGAACGCAGATACGCTAAAAATCATCACAACTCTTCTGATTTAGGATTTTTTGCAGCAGAAAAAGCAATTACTGATGCTAATGTAAATCCAGAAGAACTCGATTATATCATATTTGCACATAATTTTGGAGATGTAAAACACAGCACTATTCAAAGTGATATGGTTCCTAGTTTGGCGAGTAGAGTAAAACACAGTTTACGCATTAAAAACCCTAAATGTGTTGCCTACGACATTCTTTTTGGATGCCCAGGTTGGCTAGAAGGTGTAATACAAGCTTACGCATTTATCAAAGCAGGAATTGCAAAGAAATGTTTGGTTATAGGTTCTGAAACTTTATCCAGAGTTGTGGATAAACATGATAGAGATTCTATGATTTATTCTGACGGAGCTGGCGCAACAGTTATTGAAGCTTCTGATAGTGATAGCGGGATTATTTCGCACGAAACGGCTACATATGCATATGATGAAGCTTACTTTTTATATTATGGAAAATCGAACAATCAAGAATTATGTAAAGACACTCGTTATATAAAAATGTTTGGTCGAAAAATATACGAATTCGCGCTTACCAATGTTCCGTTAGCAATGAAAGCATGTTTAGATAAAAGCGGTGTTTCTATTGATGGTTTAGATAAAATTTTCATCCATCAAGCTAATGAAAAGATGGACGAAGCCATTATAGATCGTTTCTACAAACTACACGAACGAGAAACTCCCGAAGGAATTATGCCAATGAATATTCATAAATTAGGAAATAGCTCGGTTGCAACCATTCCTACATTATTTGATATGGTAACCAAAGGAAAAGTAGAAAATCAAGAGATTAAAAAAGGCGACGTTGTAATGTTTGCCAGTGTTGGTGCAGGAATGAATATCAATGCAATTGTGTATAAATATTAGACATGAATCAAGATACGATTGCCATTATTGGTGGCGGAAATTTAGGAAGATCAATTGCAGAAGGATTATTAAGAAATGACTATAATCCTGCTCAAATTTATGTGACGCGTACAAAAGTTTCCTTGTTGGATGATTTGAAAGCGAAAAACATACAAACTACTTCTGATAATATAAAAGCTGTACAACAAGCTAGTATTTTAATTTTCGCCTTAAAACCGTATCGTATTGAAAGTGTTTTAAAAGAACTTTCAGCACATATAACTCCTAAACACGTAGTTATTTCTGTGATTAGTGATTTCTCTTTGGAACAGCTTTCTAATTGCTTAGCACCAACTATTCAAGTAATTCGCGCTATGCCAAATACCGCTGCAGCCATAAGTCAATCTATGACTTGCTTGGCAACAAAAAACGCAAGTGACGAAAATATAGCTAAAGCTAAATTCATTTTTGATGCGTTGGGTGAAACAATTGAAATTGATGAAAATTTAATGGACGCTGCAACTGTTTTAGGCGCTTGTGGAATTGCATATGCATTGCGTTTTATTCGAGCGATGATTCAAGGTGGAATTGAGATTGGATTTGATGCCAAAACCGCCACAAAAATTGCTTCACAAACTGTAAAAGGAGCCAGTGAATTATTACTTCAAAATGGCAATCATCCAGAAGAAGAAATTGACAAAGTAACAACTCCTAAAGGATGTACCATTGCAGGGCTCAACGAAATGGAACACCAAGGATTTAGCTCTTCTTTAATAAAAGGAATTACAACTTCTATTGAATCCATTCAGAAGTGATTTTTCAAATTTATTGCTATATTGAATGACGCTCTTTTATTCTAAAAGTGTTAACTGAAGAAGGTATTTTACATTGCAAAAACTCTTTACCTCACTCCTATTTTTTCAGAAATCCAATTATTGAGCATTGGAATCATACGAAGTTTATAAATCACAAATCCATTCACCAACATATACGTTCCTACTTTAAGAATAATATCGAAGATAATATTACGGGTTGATGGAATATTGTGTAAAATACCAACACTTCCTATAAAGACAACTAAGAGGATTAAATGTTTTTTTGTAAATGGTTGTATTTTAAATTTTGAATAGATATAGATGAGTTTCACACTATTATACAGCGTCATAGAAATTAACGTTGCATAAGCTGCGCCTTCAATTCCTAAATTGAGATGTTTGATAAAATAAATATTCAACGAAATATTTAATATCACCAAAATTGCAATCGCAACCATATTGAAACGATAATATTTTGAATACAATAAAATATGCGAATTGAACGACGTAGTCATATCAACAACTACATTAAAACTCAAAATTAAAATCACAGGAATGGTATCAAGTAAGTTTTCTCGTGTTGGTAAAATTGAAAACAAATCATCTACACCTAAAAAAATACAACTTAGCAAAAATCCGCCAAGCGCAAACAATAGCATTGAAATTTCTTTATACTTTTTCCCTAAAGAAACAATATCATCTTTGGCTATATACTCTCTAACAATCGGACTATAAATAGTATACAAACCAATTGCAGGAATTCCTAATGTTGCTGCTAAAGCAACACCAATACTGTACGTTCCGTTAGCCGTCATTGAATCAACAATTATTAAGTTGGGCACCATAATTCCATCAATTTTAAAAGCCAACAAAGAACCTAAAATACTCAGAAAAGCAAACACACTATACTTAATATATTCTTTTCTAAAAGAAGCATCAAATACATTCTTATAATTAAAGTTGAATGTAATATTTGCAATCTTTTTTACATATACTAATGCTATACAAAAAAGAATGACAAAACAACCTGTATAAATTAGTTTCCCTGTTTCTACAGTAATGATTCCTGCTAATAAGAGTAAGAATGTAGCTGGAAAAAACAATTTGATTGAAAAACGTTCCAAGACAGTCGGAATTGCTATTTTTTTATAATTAGATGCTTGTCGTTTACACACATCCATAATTGCGAAAGCAAAACCAACTACGATAGAATACCCTATATAATCAAACGCATGAAAATCGGGTAATACACTTGATAAGGAGTTTGCCAATAGTAAAAAGACCAATGAGAATACAACACTATTGACAATGACAATTAATAAGGTGGAAGAAAAAAATATGTTTCGTTTTTCTGCTACATCCTTAAAACGTGGAAAATAGTTTACCAATGATTGTGAAGTTCCAAACACGAAAAATGCCATTAAAATTTGTGCACCATCAAAAATGTAACGAATAATTCCTAAGAACTCTTTATTATTCGGATAGATAAAAAGTGTAGATACAATTCCAATTGCTGCACCAATATAATTGATGATGCTAAATTTGAGTGCTTGCGATGATACTTCTTTTTGTTGTTTTTCCAATCGTAGAGATGCTTATCAACACAAATGTACATAAATGTATTGGAATGTTTAGTGTATGCTTTGAGTTTGAAAATTGAAGTTGGAATTGAAATTTTACATATAAAACCTATATCATACTTTGAAACAAAGTATAAAGTATGATACAGGTTAAATATACGGCTAACACTCTTATTAATTACAGAAAAAATCTGTGACACATGTGGTACAACTTACTTTTGAATCTACCGTAATTGGCTCTAATGGATCACTTGTATCCGCTTCTATTGGGCACATTAATACAGAGTTTGAGTTACAAGTATACGTGTGATAACGCGCACCACCTATCATGTGATTCGTTATTTCAGAAATTGTTTTCTTTTGTAATTGTAGGTTTTTGAAGGTTTGTTTTTTCATAATTATATTATTTTTAAGTTGTATACCTTAAAGGAGTAAAAACGAAAAAACATTACCCGAAAGAACAAACTATTTTATCATTAGACTGATTTGCATGCATCAAAAAAAACTGCTTTTAAAATCATCTTTCTGCTGGTGAACACGTGATGTTACTAGGGCATTTTGGGCAAATCGTTGCATATGTTGGGCAAATTAAACAAGTAGCCGTTCCACAACTTTTTGCAGTTCTTCCTCCAATACTTTTTTGTAATGACAAACTTGAAATTGTTTTCTTAGCTAATTTTAAGTTTTTAAAATGTTGTTTTTTCATGATTTCTATTTTTGGTTATATCCTTTAAAATAAAAAAAAGATATCTATGATTGCTTCTTTAGGATGATTCTATGTGGTATTTGTAAAAATCTAACAACTCTTTTACATATATTTGTAGTACCAAGACTATCATTACATGTACAACAAGTTTTTTCCACATAAACGATATCGCTACACGATTGATTTTTTAAAAGAAGTCATTCCTAGTGGTTCAAAAATTTTAGATTTAGGCGTCTCAAATCCTTTATCTGAGATTATGTCTGAGGAAGGCTATATTGTTGAAAACACAAAAGGAGAAGATTTAGATGAAGATTTTTCTTCGGTACAAGAAAGTGATGCAGATGTAGTAACTGCTTTTGAAATTTTCGAACATTTAGTAGCACCTTTTAATGTTTTAAAAGAAATAAAAGCTACAAAAATAGTCGTAACAGTTCCGCTACGTTTATGGTTTGCAACTGCCTACAGAAGTAAAACAGATCCTTGGGACAGACATTACCACGAATTTGAAGATTGGCAATTTGATTGGCTATTGGAAAAAGCTGGTTGGGATATTATTAAAACAAAAAAATGGACAAATCCTTCACGTCCACCTATTGCTCCACGCCCAATTTTACGTCACTTAATCCCTCGTTATTACGCTGTATATGCTGAACGAAAAGTTTCAAAATAACAATGAAATTCACATTGTCTTCTGTACACTAATTAATTTCTAATTTTAAACGAATGAAGTTTTATATTGTCATTCCTGCACATAATGAAGAAAAGCATATTCAAGCTACGCTGAGTTCTATTGTAAAGCAGACAAAACTTCCCGAAAGATTGGTAGTTGTAAATGATAATTCTTCTGATGATACTGAAAAAATAATTGATACGTTTACTGATAATCACACATTCATTACAAAAGTAAATACCAACGCTCCGAACGAACATTTACCAGGAAGTAAAGTCATTAATACTTTTTACAAAGGTTTTGAAAGATTAGACGATTCGTATGACGTCATTGTAAAGTTGGATGCTGATATTATTTTACCCGAAAACTATCTCCAGACAATTGCTAATCATTTTTTAAATGATGACAAAGTCGGAATTACTGGTGGCTTTTGCTACATCCAAAAAGGAGATACTTGGGTATTGGAAAATTTGACGGACAAAGACCACGTGAGAGGCGCGCTAAAAGCCTATCGGAAACAGTGTTTTATTGACATTGGAGGTCTTAAAAAAGCAATGGGCTGGGATACTGTTGATGAGTTACTTGCACAGTATTATGGCTGGAAAATTAAAACAGATTCTTCACTTCAAACAAAACATTTAAAACCTACTGGCGCTACGTATAATAAAAAAGCAATGTACAGACAAGGAGAAGCTTTTTATAGACTGCGTTACGGATTTATCATCACATTGATAGCTTCCCTAAAATTAGCATTTTTAAAAAAAAGAGTTTCACTTTTTTATAATTATATAAAAGGCTATTGGCTTGCTAAACGTAAAAAAATTGACTTCTTAGTAACGCCAGCGCAAGGTGACTTTATTAGAAAGTATAGACGCGATAAAATATTGAATAAACTTAAAAACCTCTTCTTATTTAGATAGTAAGAAAATTGACGATTGATATTTCTTATTTTTTACAAAAAATTACGATCTTTCATAAATTAACCGTATTTTGCTGACAATATAGTCCTTCAGTTCCCCTAATCAAGTAAAAACAATGTTCACATGATTACTGCAGTTATTGTTGAAGATGAAAAACCATCTATGGAGTATCTTTCATCGCTATTAACAAAAAACCATTCTAACATTCAAGTTCTTGCATCAGCATCTAATGTTGACGATGCAGTGGCGATGATTGAATCAAATAATCCTGATATTGTATTTTTAGATATCCAATTGCAAGATGGAAGCGGTTTTGAAGTGCTTGATAGTTTAAAACAAGAAATGTCGTTCGAAATTATTTTCACTACAGGTTTTTTAGATTATAAAGAGCGGGCAATGGATTATTTTGCCTTTTACTACCTCAACAAACCTGTCCAAGAACACGAATTGAAAAAGGTATTGAACATGTATGTTGTGAAACGCACCTCTTTTGATGTGCAAAAATATATGGCATTTAAAAACCAGATAAAGGCTAAAAATCAGATTGTAAGTATTATTGTAAAAGATCAATATGTAGCTATTAGCTTAAAAGATATTGTCTTTTGTGAAGCATCTGGCAGTTATACTTTTATCCATACGATTCAAGGTGATCAACATTTGACTTCTGGAAATTTAAAACGCATAGAAGACCTTATTGAAGATGAAGCTTTTTACAGAGTTCATCGTTCAAAATTAGTCAACATGAAACATATTTCAAGTATTTCAAAAGATGGAATGATATACTTAAGTAATGGTACTGAAATTTTGACTTCAGTTAGAAGTAAAAAGAAAGTACTTGAAATGTATCAATTGTATTTAGAAACTAAGAATTAGTCTTCTAGCACTTCTTGAATTGGATCTCCTGTAGCTCCATTTGGAAACGAAATTCCTAAAATAGCCGAAATGGTTGGTGCTACATCAGTAATTTTTGTACGTCGCATCGTTTCTCCTTGCTGAATTCCATTTCCATAGAATACTAACGGCACGTGTGTATCGTAGTTAAATCCTGAACCATGCGTTGAACCAGTTCTTCCATATGAAATTGTAGATGGCTCTAATACATAACATACATCTCCCGAACGTTTTTGATTAAATCCTTTTTGAATTGCCGCAGCAATTCCTGTGTTAAACTCACCAGCTGTTAATGTGGAACGTGTGTATACTTTTGAAATTTGATCGTACGCTAATAATTCACTTTGCAATGCGTTTTCTATAGCTGTAGGCGAAAGGTTCAAACGCTTTACTTCATCGTAATCTAAAAAGATTTGTCCATTGGAAGTATTTTCAATTAATTTATCACTTCCGTACTTTTTCTTTAAGAAACCTATTAAATGTTCTCTAAGTACTGAATGCTCAAAATATCCACCTGGGATTTTCATGCTCTGTAAATACGTTGGCACATGAACTGCCGCATGATCAGCCGTTAAGAAAATTGTGTAGTTCCCTTTCCCTACTTCTGCATCAAGTTTAGCAAATAAACGTTCGATATCTTTATCTAATCGTATATATGTGTCTTCAATTTCTTTAGAATTTACGCCAAATCTATGTCCGACATAATCTGTGCTTGAATAACTTAATGCTAACATATCTGGCGTATTGTCTTTTCCTAATTGTTCGCCTTTGATGGCTGCAATAGCAAAATCTGTAGTTAAACTATTTCCATACGCCGTTGCTTTTAGAATATCAAAACCTCCATTTTTATCCTTCAAACCATCTAAGTCATACGGAAAATTTGCATTTGCCTTTCCTTTAAATGTTCCTTCAAACTCATTAATATCCGAACCACTTTCTGTATACGTATTAATGTCATACAAGGTATTCCAAGTAGTTAAGTACTTTTCTGCCGCATCACTTACATTGAATTCTTTTACCCAAGTTGGCAATTCATTTCTGTAATACGTACTCGTAATCCAGTTTCCTTTATCTTTTCCATAAAACCAATACGCTCCAGTTGCGGCATGACCTGCTGGCAAAATAGCACCTCTGTCTTTTATGGCTATTCCAATAGTTTTTCCACGTTCTTGTGTTGCCAAACGCAATTGATCAGTTACAGTTGTTGTTTGCATTCTATGCGGCGACATTTTTCCTTCGTATTTATCAGTTACACCAACAGAAGTATAACTTTCATCAAAAGCACAATACACGCTATTTTTTGCAAACTTATCATACCAATCATTTGAGATAATCCCATGATTTTTCGGCGTTGTTCCTGTATATACAGAAGCGTGTCCTGGACCTGTATACGTTGGAATGTAATTGTAATGATTGTTTTTACAATTATATCCTTCACGGATCATTCGTTTAAAACCGCCTTCGCTGTATTTATTTTCAAATCGAGTTAAATAATCATATCGCATCTGATCTACAATAATCCCAACTACGAGTTTTGGACTTGTTTGAGCGGTTGTTTGTGTATCAGAATTTGATGCTGTTGCTTTTACTTTCTGTTTTACAGATATACATTGAATGAAGAAAAAAGATACAATACTGATATAAATAATTCTTTTCATGATGAGGCGTTCTCGTTTATTTGAATTCGGGATAACTAATTTTTATACTTCTCCAAAAATAATCGTTTTCTTTCAATTAGTTTTATCTAAACATTAAATAGCTGAATTATTTTATTAGGTTGCCCGAATAATGTATTTTTATCCCATGATTTACCTAGAAAATATAGGACGCTATTTTTTGATGTTGAAAAGCGTATTTAGCAAAATGACAAAATGGTCAATGCTAAGAAATCTTATCTTTAAAGAGATTGATGATTTAATCATTGGTTCTATGGGAATTGTATGTTTCATTTCCTTCTTTGTTGGTGGTGTTGTTGCTATACAAACTGCCTTGAACATCAACAATCCGTTAATTCCAAAATATTTAGTTGGGTTTGCTACACGACAATCGGTTATTTTAGAGTTTGCTCCTACTTTTATTTCTATCATTATGGCAGGAAAAGTAGGGTCGTTTATTACTTCTAGCATTGGAACCATGCGTGTTACAGAGCAAATTGACGCATTGGAAGTTATGGGTGTAAATTCACTTAACTATTTAGTTTTCCCTAAAATTGTTGCGTTGACATTGTATCCTTTTGTCATTGCAATTTCTATGTTTTTAGGAATTGTTGGTGGTTGGATTGCTTCAATTTATGGAGGTTTTTCAAGTAGTGCCGATTTTATACAAGGATTACAGATCGAGTTTATTCCGTTTCACGTTACCTACGCTTTTTGCAAAACCTTAATTTTTGCTTTTGTATTAGCAACAATTCCTTCTTTTTATGGTTATTACATGAAAGGTGGTGCTTTGGAAGTTGGAAAAGCAAGTACAACTTCATTCGTTTGGACGAGTGTTGTTATTATTTTATTGAATTATATCATCACACAATTATTACTTACATAAATAAATGATTGAAGTAAATAACATAAAGAAGTCGTTTGATGGCGTTGAAATTTTAAAAGGAATTTCAACAACATTTGACAAGGGAAAAACCAATTTGATTATTGGTCAAAGTGGTTCGGGTAAAACTGTTTTTCTGAAATCTTTATTAGGATTATTTACACCAGAAGAAGGTACAATTGCTTTTGATGGGAAAATTTATGCTAGTTTATCTGTGAAAGAAAAAAGAGCACTTCGTACTGAAATTGGAATGGTTTTTCAAGGAAGTGCATTGTTTGATTCTATGACGGTTGAAGAAAACGTAATGTTTCCATTGCGTATGTTTTCAAATCAGGCAGTAAGTGAGATGAAAGATCGTGTAGACTTAGCTTTGAAACGTGTAAATTTAGTTGATGCGCATCATAAATTTCCTGCAGAAACTTCTGGAGGAATGCAAAAACGTGTTGCTATTGCACGCGCTATTGTAATGAATCCGAAGTATTTATTTTGTGATGAACCTAATTCTGGACTTGATCCAAAAACAGCTATTGTTATTGACAATTTGATTCAAGAAATTACAGACGAATACAATATTACTACTGTAATTAACACACATGATATGAATTCTGTGATGGAAATTGGTGAAAAAATTGTCTTCTTAAAAAACGGTCATAAAGCTTGGGAAGGAACTAATAAAGAAATCTTTAAAACAGATAACGAATCTGTAACTGACTTTGTATATTCTTCTGACTTATTTAAAAAAGTACGTGAAGTGTATTTAAAAGAACTTGGCTAGTATTATTTCCTAAAAAAAGCGAACCGAAGTTCGCTCTGTATTATTAGTTATCAATTTTATAATTTTACCAAACATTGATCGTTTCTGTAAAATCAGCATCTCCTGTTACTTTAATCGTCAACACGGAAGGAATAAAACTTTTTCCTTTGTAACTTGGTTGTACATTATAACTTAAATTTTTTCCTTCATGCAGTAAGTTTTCAATCATTGCATCAAAACGTTGTTTGAATTGTTGTGCAAATTCTGGCGCATATAAAGTATTTCTAGGACTGTCTTCCCCACCAAATTCTAAAGGCATCAAATGCACTTTTACCAATTCACCTTTATTGTATAAACCGATTGCTTTTTCATTACTATTAACATTACTAAAATCAGGTCCATTTTGAGAAGGTGATGTCTTGTTTTTATCTTTTTTCTTAAACCAATTAAACATTCTTTTTCTTTTTGACTTTATTATTTAATGCGTTCTATGATTAATGTATCTAAAGATAGTTCTGTTCGTAACCAAGCTTCTAGCTCTTTCTCACGAAGTGCCTGTACGCTATCTGTTAATGCTGGATTCCATTTTACGGCAGCTACAGGAATGGTATCAACTTTTATAAAATCGTTAGAACTTAACATTTTAGCAAATCCAAACTGACGTAAATCTGTGTGAAGAATTTTAGCATCTTTCGCTACTTTACTAAAAGCTACATAATTTTCGTTTTCAGACGAAGCTTTTGATTCTAATTGAGAATTGAGGTTTGTAACTTCTTGTTTTAATTCTACAATTTGCTTTTGAAGACCTTCTATGACAATTTGCTTTTCATCAATATCTTCATATGCTCTATCTAATGCGTTTGAAATTTTATCAAAGCTTCTATTTTTATTTCCATTAACTTTTAATTTGAAGTCTTTTATATGTTCATAGTTTTTTAGATCATTTTGATAAGCAGCTTCTAGTGCAGGTGTTACCTCTCCAATAAAATTTAGGTTAATTTTTCTATTTTCAATATCTAAATCTTTTTTACGTTCTTGTAACCATATCTCAGGGTTTGCCTGAATATTTTCTATAAACGTACCATAATCTCTTTTAATATTACTTATCTGAAGTACATTCCAAAATGTCCAAACCGCAGGAATCATTACTGCAAAAGCAACCAATGAAGCTAATCTTGAAATTCGTTTTCGCTTGGCAGAGTTTGCATATTTGAGCATTGGAAAACGCAATACTTTTAGCACTAAAAATGTTGCTAACGCAATAAACGTAGTATTAATAGCAAAAAGATACATGGCACCAAGGAAGAATTTGAAATTCCCTACTGCTAATCCATATCCTGCCGTACATAAAGGCGGCATTAATGCCGTTGCAATTGCCACACCAAATATTACAGAGGCTATAGTGCCTTTTTTGGTTCGGGCAACAATGAGAGCCAATCCACCAAAAATGGCGACAAATACATCTAATATGTTAGGTTCTGTTCTAGATTCCAATTCTGGCGTAAGCTCAGTTAATGGAGATAACACAAAGTATAAATAAGCTGTTATAATACTTAAAATCACCATCACCAATAGATTGGTAAACGAGCTTCTGAGTGTATCAATATCATTAATAGCTAGCGACATTCCAATTCCTAAAATTGGTCCCATTAGCGGAGATATTAACATGGCTCCAATTACTACAGCAGTAGAACTCACATTTAATCCAATAGAAGCTACAAATACGGCAAATATTAAAATCCAAGCAGTTGCCCCTTTAAATGGAATATCAGCTTTGATAGCAGCAATAGTCTGATCTTTATCAGTATCTTTCTGAATATCTAATAATTCATTCATGAAGATTTTCAAACCTTCCCACAAACCTTTGGCATCAGCTGGCGGCATTGTTTCTTCTGTTATTTTTGGTTCGTCTTCTGAAAAGCTAAACTTATTTTCTTCTTCTGTACTCATATACTTTATCCGTAATTTTCGCCAAAGGTATCTTTGACTTTTTGTAATACTTTCTTGATGTCTTGCTCTTTTGTTTTTGGGTAAATGAGCAAAACTTCTTCTTTATCTACGACAATATAATCATTTAATCCATCAATTACTACCACTTTTTTCTTTGCTGTGCGAATCATATTCCCACTTGCATCTTCTAAAATCGTTTGTGCATTTACAACTGCATTTCCATTTTCTTCTTTGTCTAGTTTATCATATAAACTTCCCCAAGTTCCTAAATCATTCCAATCAAATGTTGCTGGTAAAACGTATACGTGTGATGCATGTTCCATAATGGCATAATCTATTGAGATGTTTTCGGCTAGACCGTAATTATCACGGATAAAATCATCTTCAAAGTCTGTATTATATACTGAAAAACCCTTATCAAACAGTTCGTATAGTGCTGGTTGAAAGTTTTGAAACGCCGTTACAATTGTATTCACACTCCAAATAAAAATTCCTGCATTCCACAAGTAATTTCCACTCGCTAAAAACTTTTTAGCTGTTTCATAATTTGGTTTTTCAGTGAACTGATGCACTTTTTTGATTGCGTTTTCACTTTTTTCAAAGTTGATATAACCATATCCAGTATTTGCAAATGTTGGTTGAATTCCCAAGGTCATCAATACATTTTCTTTTTCACATTTATCAAACGAAGCTTGTAAGTTGTTTATGAATGCGTTTTCATCTTCAATCCAATGATCGCTTGGAGCAACTACCATCACTGCGTTTGGATTTTCTTTCTGAATTTTTAGAGAAGCGTATAAAATACAAGGTGCAGTGTTTCGCATTGCTGGTTCTAACACCACTTGCTTTTGAGTAGCATCTGGTAATTGTTCCAAAACCAAATCGTTATATTTTTCATTGGTAAGAATGTAAATGTTTTCTTTCGGAATTAATTTACTAAGTCTGCTAAACGTTTTTTGGATTAAGGTTTCACCAGTTCCTAACATATCGTGAAACTGTTTTGGGAAACTTGAAGTACTTACAGGCCAAAAACGCGATCCTACACCGCCAGCCATCAGAATTGCATAATAATTCGTGTTCATTGTCGTCATTATTCGTCAGTAGGTTTATATTTCGTAAGCAATATAATACAGATTGCTGAAATAATTAACAAAACTGTAGATTATTAACGACTTGGTAACGTTGATTTGCAATTACAGTAAGGTGTTTTGATTTTTTTCAGATATTAAGCTATCAACTTCGCAACAATTCCACTTCTGCATTTGGATTAAATAGATAAACACGTCCTGTAGCAATTTCTTGACATTCATAGCGTTTTATACGTTTATTTCCACGCTTAAATATTTTTCCATTATGTAAACGAAATGTACTACCATGTGGAATTTCAAATACATAATTTTTATCATTTTCCGGATCGTATTGTTTGAGCGCTAATGCAAATCGTGCATCTGTATCACTACTTGCTTTTGGATTTTTAAAATGATTGGCAACAATAGGTAGTATTTTTGCAGGAAATATTTGCGGATTGATAAATGGCAACATTAATTGTTGAAACGTACGTTTCCACTCTATTCCGTGAGGTTTTATTAGACGTCCGTGCTTTTCATATGCTACCAAATGCGCAATTTCATGAATTAAAGTTATGAAAAAACGGTATTTGTTATCACCTGCATTTACGGTTATTACATGCCTTCCATCAGACATTCTGCGGTAATCACCATGTCGTGTAACTCTCTGATTCACAATTTTTAAGTGTACTTGATGCTTCTTTATGAGTTCAAAAGTAGGATCTACGGAGCGTTCAGGAATGTATTTGGTTAGTATAGCTTTCACGATTCAAAAGTAATAATTTGTTTTGAAAGAAGATAATTGTACCAAATAGAGCAACCGACAATTCACGGAATCGAAATTGCCGGTTGGATATAATTTATAAATTATCCCCTATTATTTCTTAGCTTTTTTCCATCTTTTATAAAAGAAAATTCCAATTGCAGATAATAAAATTATTGGCCAAATATGAAACAATGCAATAACTAAGATTTGAATAAAATTCCAACCTTCTGACAATCCTTCTTTCGCTTTGGCTAAAAATCCTTTTTTATACGCTACAGGTTCTTCCTTATACGTTATCGTTTCATAAATTTCTACCTGAATAGTACTATACGCAACTCTATTGCTCATGTATTTTATTTTTCCTTGCGCTACTTCTATTTCTTCCTGAATGATGCGTAATTGGTTTTCTGTCGCTAAAATATCTTTAACCGTTTTTGCATTTCTACGCAATACAGCTTCCAAACGTTTTTTTACTTCTAACTTTGTTTGTAAGCGTATTTGTATGTCCATATATTTTTCTGTTACATCCGTTGTAGATATGTTTACATAATCTGTTTCTTCGGCAAATTTTTTAATGCCTTCTAACATTGTATTAAATTTATCTTTTGGAATTTTTATGGTGAATCTGTTTTGCTTAGTATGATAATTTTTATCGTATCGCAATTCCGAAATATAACCACCATTTATATACATTTCATCTTTTATATCTGCCAAAGCTTTTTCAATATTTATTACTTTATATTTTGTGCTTGCCGTTTTTATAATTTTTAAATCTTTGGGAATGTTAGACGTACGTTCTTCACTCTTCGTTTGTGGTGTTAGACCACGTGTTTGAGTTTTATAATCATTTTTCTTATCTGTATCAGTTGTTTTATCATCAACACCATCATAATCATTTCTAAGGTCTACATTTTCTAATGACAGTTGTTCTTTAAACTGGCTCTCATTTTGATGACACGAAATAGAAATCAGAAAAAGAAAAATGAGTAGATATGATTTTACGATTCGTTTTAGTGTGATTGCATTCATAATTTTATATTTTTAAGGATTACGAATACAAACGTATCGGAGTTTTTACAAAAAGCTTTGTAAACGACTTGTAACAGCTTTGTAAACTAATTTACAAAATACAATTTACTGACTATCTGATTTTTACATTTTAATTGAACACAGAAAAAACATATTATTTTTCAGTATTGAAACAGCAAATTGCGAGCACTTTTTTGGCTTCGCATGCTGCTTCAAGTGATATTTGTGAATGGAAAGGGAATACAATTACAGATTTTCAAGAAGACTTACGCAGTAAAACAAAAGGAAGTATTAGCGAAAAATGGTTTTATACATATATTAAAAATGATGCTGAAAAGTTGCCTCGTGTAGACATGCTTAATTTGTTGAGTGTGTATGTTGGTTGCGAAAACTGGAATGACTTTATGCAAAAAAACGTAGAAACCAAAGCTAAAAACGAAATTGAAGCTACTGAAGTCAAAGCATCTTCACGTCGTTCTGTATATTTACTTTTTATTGTACCATTATTAGCCTTTGGAATTTATAGTTTGTATCCAAAAGAAAATACATTTTCATTTTGTTTTACAGATGCCGATCAGCGTGAAGCTATAACAAAAATACCTTTAGATATTGAAGTGATTCGAAATAATGAATCGTCTTTGTATTTTAAAACAGATAGTTTGGGATGTTTCTCTTATACAACTCCTGAAAATGAATTGAAATTTGTGGTAAAATCGCCGTATCATAAAACAGACACCATAGTACGGCATATCAATTCGAGTACTCATAAAACAGTACAATTACAAACCGATGATTATGCTTTGATGTTGTTGTATTATGCAAATGGAAACAAAAATGATTGGAAAAAAAGACGTGTACAATTGAATGAGTTGATTTCTGAAAATGCCCAAATTTACAGAGCGTTTAAAAATAATATTGGCATTGAAATTTACACCAAAAAAGAATTTATCAACTTACTAACCATTCCGACAAGTACATTAAAAAAGATGCAAATTCTTGACAAAGTATATGCAAATAATAAGATTGTGAAACTTAAATTTATGATTCAATGATGAAAAAGATTGTATACATACTATGTTTCCTTTTTTGTGTTGCTTGCAATCAACACGCTCCTAAATCTGAAAATGCAACAATGAAAAGTCAAGAATTTACCGTTGACAAAGATGGTTTATTAGATGATACTGACTATAAAACTGATTTAAAAAAGCCTGATTTAGATTTTTCACTAATTGGTTATTTAGACACCGAAATTTCGGCAAAGTTACAAGCCAACTATGAAGCAAAAATATTAGCTACTAAACATCCTGAGTTTCAAGAAGCTATTAAAGAACAATTAGCAGGTTCAGATAAGTTCAATGTTTCACTTTCCGATTCTATAGAAACCATTGAAATTAAAGATGTTGAACGTTTTGGAATTATGAGGAATCGTAATGATAGTATTACTACGCAAAAAATTAGATATACTTCATTGATCAATTCAAAATACACGCAAAAAGACAGCGTTCTTGTTGTGATAAAACGCGCTATGATTGTTATTGATAATGAGTTTAAAATAAATACTTCTTTCTCGTTTGAAAAATTGGATTGATTAGATTTTTAAATCGTTGTTGCTGTTAGATTTTCTGTCACATTAAGCGCGAAGTCGAAGTAAAAAAACCTTCTTCCAACCACTTTACTTTCCATTGTTTCCAATGCGATTCAAGTTCATTTGCATCAAAGTTATGTTGTGTAATAAAGAACTGTTTGGTTTTATAAATAGATTGCGTTTCTTTTAGCTTTGTTAAGAAATAGTACTGAACTCTATTCAACTCAAATAATCCCAATCGATACTTACGACGTAGTAACACGCAGTAACTTTCAGCTTCAAATGGCAGTGTTGGATTTCGATCATTTACTACTTCTTTGTAATATAAACTCACTGGAAATTGATGTTTGTACAAATGAAATACTGGCACTAATTTCAAGTCTTCTTCTTTTGTTTCTAAAGTTGTTTTTTGATGGTTCTCATCGGCCTTTTCATCAAAAATAATATTTACTAAAAATTCAAAGTTTGCCAATTCAATCATAAAATCAGGCCATGATTCTTTTACTTCAGCATCTTTATCTGGTCTCGTTTCTTCTAAGAACGTTCCAAAATGCTGACCTAAATCGCCCAAAGTATAACTTTTTGAAGGATATTGATGTAAGTACAAATCGGCAAATTCTAGAAACAATTCTTTTCCCAATGCATGGCTTAATGCTGGAAATTGCGCAATCATACAATCACGCAGACGAGCAATATAACTTCGTTGGTAAATTTGCAAGTGTTGTTTTGCAGAAAGTTTTGAAGTCGATTTTACAAAATCTTCATAATCATTTCGAAACTGTGGATTTATCAATTGTGATTGCATCCATTGTTGAATTTGCGCAAAACTTTTTTGTGTCGCTTTACGCGAAGCGTCTCTTTTGATGTCCATTATTCTACAAAATCTTTTGCCACATTCGTCACCATAAAATCAACTGGATTTGACACTATTTCTGTTTCAGACACTGTTACCCTTGGTGTTACAAATTGTTTTTCAAAACCATTCATATAATTTTTTGCTTTCAATAATTCTGCATGACAGACATTAAAATCAGGAATATTTCCATCCCATTCTAATAAAGTTGACGTTCCACCAGTACGTTCCCAAGCCAAACTGAATAATTCCCAAACAGGATCAACTACGGGACTGTCATGAGTATCTATAATATGATCACCATTGTGTTGATGACCTGCCAAGTGCATTTGTACAATACTTTTATGTGGCAAACCTTCTATGTATTCAATTGGATCAAATTCATTATTAAACGAAGACACATATACATTATTTACATCGAGTAATAAACCGCAATTCGTTTCTTCAACCATATATTTTAAAAATTGCCATTCTGGAATCGTAGATTGTTGAAACGTTAAGTATGTACTTGGATTTTCTAGAATTAATGGTCGTTCTAAATAGTCTTGCACTTGTTTTATTTTCGTTGTAATAAGCTTCAAGCTTTCTTCATTGAGTACAACAGGCAATAAATCATGTGAATTTAGACTTAGCACACCTGTCCAACACAAATGATCGCTAATCCATTTTGGATTAATTGCTTTTGCCAGATTTTTTAATCGTTTGAGATATTCAAAATTTAAGTCATCTGTACTTCCAATCGACATTGAAACTCCATGCATTACGATTGGATACTTTTCAGCAATTTGATCTAATACATACCTTGGTCTACCGCCAGAATCCATAAAATTTTCCGAAATAATTTCGAACCAATCTACTTTAGGCGTATGTTCTAAAATATGATTGAAATGTTCTCCACGCAAACCTAAGCCCAAACCTAAATCGGGCAATTGTTGTACTGTTTGTTTCATTGATTTTTAGCTTTTGGCTATTTGCTTTTAGCTTTCAGTATTAACGTCATTCCGAGCTTGATTCAGAATCACACATCCTTATTTTATCTTTTCACAAAAAACATCACTTCGAGTGATTTTTGATAGAAAATTGTATCGAGAAGCACTTCGGAACTTTATTGTTTCTAAGCTCTTCTCGATACTAAATCTTTCCAATATTTCACTCGAACTAACGGTTTAGTTATTATTTTTTTGAAGATTTCTTTTTTGAAGATTTTTTCTTCTTTTTGTCTTCTTTACAATCACAATTTTCAAGTGTATTTTTGATTTCGTGACTACTTTCTATACAGAATTCATTTGCACTTTTCTCTGGATTATTTAATCCAAAAGAACAATATTTATCACCACTACTTCCACAAGATTCTCCTCTTCCTTGAGTACGTAACCATTTTATTGGTGGACCATATTGAAAAGGCGCATCTTTTACCGTTCTACGTGATTTATCCATACGATCTTCAAACAGTTTACGAGCCAATTGCCATACACTTCTTCCTTTGTTTGGTCCTTGTGTAATGAAGCGTTCAGCAGGAATTGGCGTTCCACAACTTCCTTGCCACGCGCAATCATTTGCTCCTGGTCTACACTGTTCTTCTGTATCTCCATATAATCCGCAACCTCCTTGACCGCGACAATTATTTAAAGTATGACAACTATGTACTTGCGTTGCACAATGTCCTGAGCCTGCACAATCGTTTGTTCCAAATCGATCATGACCTTTACAAGCGTTTAGTCCCATACATGCGTGTAACTCCAATGGCACTGCGATATCTTTTTGTTTTGATGGTGTACTTGTTCCGCTTCCACATCCATTAGATCCTCCACTACTTCCGCAACCGTTTGAACTACTACTACTGCTACAACTGTTAGGCCCATTTGTACTTGATTTGCTACAACTGTTTGCGCCACATCCATTTAATGCGCTATATTTTAAATCTTTCATGTCTTTACTGCTTTTAATTATAAAATCCCTTTGTTGTTTTCTACCAAGTATGCTTCTAGTGGCACATCTGGTAAATCTTTAATTCTACTTAGTATTGTTTCAGATACAATAGGACTTGAAGCCATTGCAGTTTCTGCTAAGTTTATTATTTGAGATTTTGGACTTGATGAAGGAGCAAAGTCATAATCTTCAAGGGTTGCTGCGACGCTATGTTGTTCACCACTACTATCTGTATAATGTAATTTAGACATAGTTCCACATAAATTATCTAGTAACCAAATCATAGATTTATGAATTCCAAACATAAATATTTCGTATTGCTTATGTCCAGCAGTTTTGTAACATGCTTCTGCCATTACAAATATGTATGTATAAATTGCATTTGTAAGATTAGATACATCTTGAATAGCTGATGGGTAATCTGATGTACTTGGGTTTGTTGGAAGGTCTCTTACGAAGTACTTAGTGAAATCAAAATCCTTTGTTCCTAAAAAAGCATTGAGTTCATTATTTTTTCTTTCAATTGTACAATATACTTCTAAGAATTTATCGAAATGTGATAACTCATGTTGTTTCCCTTTATCATCATAATCTAACGGATTTGTCATTCCTGAACCTAACGGAAATAATGGACATACAACTGTTCCTTCAGGAGTTAAATGATCTCCTACTATTTTCTCTTTTTTACCATCTATTTCTATTGTAAAATGTGAACCTTCACCTTGCTCTATGATTTCGTGCATTGCATGAATCGCTGAAGATTTTCCTTTTACATGAACCAATCCTCCGCTATCTTCATCATTTGGAAATTGCGGTTTATGATTTTCATCATAGTAAATTGTATCAATATTATTTTGTGCGTAGTATCCTTTTCCTGGTAATAATTGTGGTGCATCTCCGTTGAAATCA
Organism: uncultured Kordia sp.; assembly: GCF_947496985.1. GTDB lineage: Bacteria > Bacteroidota > Bacteroidia > Flavobacteriales > Flavobacteriaceae > Kordia. The sequence goes on along the minus strand of NZ_CANMEZ010000005.1, from coordinate 57,303 downwards.
GAATCACTTAATTCTTTATCCATGCAGGCTATGATTTGATCATAGTATTCACCTATTGTGGTATATTCAATAGCTTTTCCTTTTTCATTTTTACCATTATTAAACGGTAATGGACTTTCAATTAGCAAAAATGCATGTAGTTGTTCTTTATTAAGTTTTCCTCTATTTATTGGAAAAGCAGGGACATGACCAGGTAAGTATGCTGGCCATTCTTTTGGAGTTTTCCCAACTAAATCAGGAACACCTCCATAAGGTGGTTTTAATGCATTTTTTATATTAGATGATAATGACATGTGCAACATTTCTTCTACAGCAACACTCATAATCAATCCGCCAGCTTTGTTGGCAAAAACCATAATGTCCAAAGCTAGTTGCGCAGCAGCTTCTTGTAATTCAGCAGCTGTTTTTTTATTTTTCTTTCCATTTTGAGTTGCTTGCATATCTGAAAGAATTTTTGCTTCTATATCAGATTGGTTGGGAACTCTATTGACTGAATAATAGGTATATAAATATACTGGAATTGTAGCAATCTCAATTTCAATAGCTTGTTGCATTGCTTGTTTGAGATTTGACTTGGTTACCTTTTTGGGCAACTGAAAGAGTAGTCCATTCATAATGTAGTTGGTTTTATTTTATATGGTCAGTATAAATTTAAACGATGTTTATTCAATTAGTACACGTAATATTACCTATTTCATACATTTCGTTCTAATTTAGACAGAATTCAAATAACTTTTCAGCTACAGTTATATAACTAATAATACGTGTATTATATCAAAATAGTTTTGAATTATTTCTGAACATGGTATTTTTTAGCTACTTTTAATTAAAATTAAATTTATCACATATGAAAAAAGTATTGTTGTTTTTAATGCTTTGTGTTGCAATTCCCTCCTTTGCGCAAACTGAGCTATCAGATGATGACGCCGAATCAAAATTGCTTGTAAATAATGATCGATTGATAGTCTTAGATTTTTATGCTACTTGGTGTGGACCATGCAAACGTATGGACCCTATTATGAAGGAGTTGGATAAAAAATATAAAAATCGTGTTGATTTTTATAAAATTGATGTAGATAAAAGTCAAGTAGATGATGCCTTAGGAATTTCAGCAATGCCTACTTACTTATTCATTTATAATAGTTCCAATCTTAATCAAATTGAAGGAGCTATGAGCAAAGCTAAAATGGAAGGTTTGATTAAGAAGTATATGGGCGGAGATTCAGGAACGACAGTTTCTACTGATGCTACTGATGACTTTGATGTAAATGATTATAGTCAAGCAAATATTGATAAAGTATGGGATTCTTCTACTAAGTTGAATTCTTTAGCATGGAACGCTTATAAAAATCATAATGATGTCAAAATTTTATTAAAAGCAATCAAAGCAGTAGAACGTTCTATTGAGTTAGAAGCTACGTATTATAATGTAGATACGCATGCAGCTTTGTTGTATAAAACAGGAAATTATGCGAAAGCACTAAAGACCGCAAAAAAAGCAATCGATATTGCAAAAGAAGAAGACCTCAGTTACAAAACAACTACCGAGTTGATTGAGAAGATTATTGAAGAGATGTAAAATTTATCACACATACAACATTATAAAAAAGGAAGCTGAAAAAGCTTCCTTTTTTCTTTATCTACAAAATAGTATTTTTGATGCAATCAATACGTATTAATTATATTTACCATGAAAAAAATTGCATTTATATTTTTTATTACTACTATCTTTTGCATCCACTCAACATTTGCACAATCGGATAACAAACAATATATCAAAGCTTCTATAGGATATGGCATTAGTGCTCCCTATGACAATGTTGATGTTATTGGAAGCGGATTTTATGCGCAAGGAGAATATGTATATGAATTTTATAATTGGCTAGATATTCGTCCGTATGCAGGTGTTATTTTCGCGAATAGCAAGGAAGAAGACAACAAACCAAATGAAGCTGGTTTTACATCTGATGCAAACGCCTTTTTATTGGGTGGAAAAGCGAGATTAACCGCTCCAATTCCTTGGATTGCTCCATATATTGAAATTGGGATTGGAGTATCTGTAGGAAAGTTTGAAACGATCACAAATACTACATTTATTGATAAAAGCGGACTCTTATATCATATTCCACTGTCTCTTGGGTTAGAGTTAGGTCCGAAACATAATTTTGATATTGCGTTTACATATTTCATACATCCGAGTGCTGAACAATTTGCAGGCGCTGCTGCTTTTGGTGTAACGTTTCCATTAAACTAAACACCTATATCATAGTTATGATTGTTTCACAATAAAAAACAAAAACATATTTATGGTATACCGAATTAAAGAAAAGTTTTGGGGATTTGGTGATAATTTTTCAATTACAGATTCGCAAGGAAATGAGTGCTTTTATGTGAAAGGAAGAGCATTTTCTTGGGGAGATAATTTATCATTTCTAGACAATAATAGAAAGGAATTGGCTATTATAAAGCAAAAACTTTTTAGTTGGAAGCCAAAATATCAAATTTTTATTAACGGAGAACTGTATGCAGAAATCATAAAAGAATGGAGTTGGTTTTCTAAAGTATTTATTCTTGATGTTCCCGGACCTAATGATTATACTATTGAAGGTTCTTTTTGGGATCATGAATTTGTATTTACGCGAAACAATCAACAAGTAGCTACTATTAGCAAAAAACATTGGGCTTGGACAGATAGTTATGCTATTGACATTCAAGAGAAAGAAAATGAAATAGCTATTTTAATGACATGTATTGTGATTGATCAAATTTTACATGATGATACTCACTCCGATAATGATTAGTTACTGTTTTTATTTTCTATCTTAAGGATAATGATTTAAATTGTAACGAAATGTATGGAACTCCATATATATATTATTAAATTTATGAAAATAATACTCTTAATCGTTTTCAATTTTCTCATACTAGTATCATGCAATAGTTCAAATGAAACAAAAACTAATGATCCACTACCTTTACCTTACAAAGGGCTAGAAATAATTAAGTCAGAAGCTGTTATCAAAGATCGTGTGAATGGAAAATCACTACTTAAAATGCAACTGTTTAATGAAGTAGTGATGGATTCAATTCATGATGATTCATACTTCATTCACTTTAAGGTTTTAGTAAGTTCTGAAGATTTCAAGAATAAACTAATCTCTAAAGGAAGTAAACTCATCAATGACGAAAATCAACATATAGGATTTGCGTTAAACGATATTCATATTCGTGCGGCAATTGAAGATAAATACAATAACTATTATGCTGGATACATAGATGGTGTAACTGCCATAAACAATCTTTATACCGAATCCATTATAGAAAATAAAATTCACACTAAACTTATAGGCAATAAGAACTCTCCTGATGATTTTCAAGATATACTAAAAGTTGCTAACTTGAATGTATTAGATTCCTTAGATTTTATTGAGTTTTTAGAACTTCCAGAATTCACTAAAGCACAAAACAAACTCCGTAAAGCTCCTTCATGGAAAGACATGAAAATTTATTATGACGGCTTTGGACTCAAAAATTATCGTTATATGTTGATGCTTGTCTTCGAAAAAAACAAACTAATCAGTGTTACCTCTTCTCGGGGTATGTATATTCCTAAATGGACACAAGCAAATAGCGCTTCGGGTTCTATAAAATATTATATTTCTGTCTCGCCAGAACTAACAACAAAAGAAAAAGAGTTAAAAATTGAGCTTACTAAATGGCTTCTTGAAGAATTGTAAAAACAACATTCTATAGCAATGCCTTGTATTTTATTTTAAAATCATGTGACTTTTTTTTATTTCTGCGAATAATGATATAAAGACCTGAATTATTCATGAATGAAAAGAAGTTCATATCAATTATAGAAACTCATAAAAATTTAATTTTTAAAGTTTGTAATTCTTATTGCAATTCTAATGAGTATAAAGATTTAGAACAAGAGATTCTTATTCAAATCTGGAATTCTTTTGACAGGTATGATGGACGTGTAAAAATCTCAACTTGGATTTACAAAATTGCTTTAAATACAGCAATTTCATATTACCGAAAAGGATTGGTTGAGAAAAAAAGGACTTCTACAATCCACGAATCAGTGGTTACTTTTTCAGAATATAACTTTGAACTTGATGAGCAAATTAAGCTTCTATACAAGTTTATAGAAAAGCTCCATTATCTTGAAAAAGCAATTATTCTATTGTATTTGGATAATTATACATATAAAGAAATATCTGAAATCATAGGGTTTTCAAAAACGAACATTTCTACCAAAATTAATAGAATTAAGATTAAACTCAGAAAAGATTTTACTCAAAAAAAATAACGATATTATGGAATTAAATGATTTAAAAACAGAATGGAAAAAGTCTGACTCTTTGCTTGAGTCAAATTTAATTATAGACTCTCAAAAACTCTCAAAAAGAAAATTGAATAGATCAAAAAGTGAGATGACGACACCTTTCTTACATGAAATAGCAAATATCATAGTAGTATCAATCACTGTTTTGGCTGCTCTTGTAGGTTCAATACTTTATATCAATGAAATGAAATTCAGTATTCCTGGGTTTATCGCCGCAATTATTGGTTCCGTATATCTTTATTTGGCAATTACAAAGGCAATTAAAATCTCAAAAATTGATTATTTCACCTCAACAATTATTGAGATTCAAAAAGAAATTTCACAGCTGTCATTACTTGTTTTAAAATTCCGAAAGTTAGAACTCATTCTGTTTCCTCTATTTATTGTTTCAATTTTGCCTATCACTTTTATTGCTATACAAAACAGAGATCTTTATAATGATTTACACTTTTTTCTGTTTGAAATTATATTTATAATTGGATTTGGATTCATTGGAATATTCTGGATAAACAAAAACCTTTATGACAAAAAGATAGAAAGAGTCAAGTTATTTTTACAAGAATTGATTAATGAAAAAGATATTTCAATTACTAATTCTTAGTACTTGAATTATTTTCCAGCAATTGATGTTTGATATTCCAATACATCAAATTTCATGTTTACATACATCAATTTTGTAGGTACGCTATCTGATTTTCCATTTACAATTTTATCATAGTCAATTCCCCAATCAAATAGATTCATTTGCCCACTTAACACCAGTGAACTTGCCATTGTTTCTTTTGGGTCTCTAATTCCAGTTACGAAGAACTTCACTTCTTTTTCAACTCCTTTTATTGACAATTTACCATTTACTTGATACCAATTTAATCCCATCGTATAAACATTAGTAGACTTAAATACGATTTGCTCATTGCCAATTCCGATAAATAAATCTGGCGTTCTAATTTTGGCAGTTAACTCTTCACTATTACATACATTAAACGTATTCGGATCTATTTTAAACGAGATCCTCATATTTTCTAAAGGATTTCCTAAATCATCACGCGAAGGAATTTCTAGTTTTAAATCATTTACAGTACCTGCAAATGGTGTACTACAATGTCCATGTGTTACAAATAGATTCATGGTTTGATGTTGTTTACCTTTTATAACATCAATAGTTTTATTTGTATGAACAACGTCATTGCTTTTTGAGTTTGTTTCATTTTTAGTATAACCACTAATCACAAGTGCAATAGCTAATACGATGAATGGTAAAACAATAATTTTGATTTTTTTCATGACTTCATTTTTTACATTTCCACGAATATATAGTGAGTTCGCTATTCTATTTGTCAATCAAATGTAAAAAAAGTGTCAAAAAGTGTGTTTATAATCAAAAACTAAGGCGTAGAGCTAGAAACTTGCATTATTTTACCGTTATAGTATTTGTTTCCTGTTAAAGAGAAATCACGAATATATGTTGCCATTTCCAAAGCGCTTAACGGCGCTTTATAGCCTGGAAATGCTTCTTCTAACATTTCAGTTTGTACAGCACCTAAAGCCAATACGTTGAATGCAATTCCTGCTTCTTTATGTTCTTCAGCTAATAATTCTACTAAGGTGATTACAGCTCCTTTAGAAGAACTGTATGCAGCTAAGCCAGGAAATTTCATACTTCCCTGAATTCCACCCATAGAACTTATAGTAACTACGTGACTTCCTGAAACCATATGTGGCACTAATACACGACTCAATTCTGCAACACCAAATACATTGACTTCATAAATCCATTTGAAATCTTCCATTGTAGTTTCTGCAAAAGGTCTGTTGAGTAATGCTCCTGCATTATGAATAACGATATCTACCTGTTCCCAGTTTTCTTTTACAAAATCGGTTACACGTCCATAATCTTCTGGCTTGCTTAAATCGAACGCAAATGAAGTTATATTTTCATAGTTCAGGTTTGTAATTGGTTTTTCGTTTCGCGAAAGCGCTAAAATATTGTATCCTTCTTTTGCAAAAAGGTGTACCAATTCGAAACCAATTCCTCTACTTGTTCCTGTAATGATGATGTTTTTCATCTTTTCTAAATTTCTTTAAACTATTTTGTGCTAACTGCTGTGAATAATCAACGATAAAATTATGGACTTCTAGGTATTTTTCGATACAAATTTCTTAGCAGAAATTCACTCGAAGTGACGTGTAGATTCACATAATGAATAAAGTTATCAAATTGGATTTTAAATTATCAGATCAAATAATCTTCAAATCGAACAATTATTTTGAAGGATTCATTTTGATTTCTTTAGTTTCCGCATTGACTGCTTTTTTCACTGCTGGAATAAACGTATTTACGAAGTTTGCCATGTGATTAAAATCCATAATATCAGCTTCATCTCCTACTTTATGATAGTGTTCAAAATTTGAAAAATCGAACGTACAGAAGGTTTGGCTAGGCACATTAAATTCTTTAAAAAACGGATAGTTATCCGATCGCATGAATAATCTAAACTCTTCTGCTTTTGAAAAAAACCCTGCAATTTTTTTCCCTGCATATTCGTTCATTTTTTCTGCAAGATTTGTTTTATCAAATCCTGTAACGTAAGCTGTATAATCTTTGTCTACTAAAGGAACTCCTACCATTTCAAAATTTAACATAACATATAAGTCAATATTTTTAGCTTTTAAAGTTTTTGCTAAGTATTTTGAACCTACTAATCCTTTTTCTTCCGCAGAGAATAACGTAAATAAGATACTTCTTTTATTGCTTTTAGTTTTCGCAAAGTATTTTGCCATCGTCATAACAGTTCCAACTCCAGCAGCATTATCATTGGCTCCATTGGCAATTTTATCACCATTTTCTTCTTGTGCAAAACCAATATGATCGTAATGTGCGCCAATAATTACAAATTCATCTTTTAATTTAGGATCTGTTCCTTCTAAATATCCAATTACGTTAAAAGCTTTTTTATCTTTTACATTAAAACTATCACGATACGTATCAAAATACGGTTCCACACCTAAATTTTCAAAGTAGCTTTCAATATATACTGCTGCTTTTTCAATCCCTTCACTTCCTGTATCTCTTCCTTCTAATTCGTCAGAAGCCAAATACGTTACAATATCATCTACTTCTTGAGCTTCAATGATAATTTCTTTTGTTTTACAAGAAAAGATTAGTAATGACACTATAAGAATCCCGAATATGTTTTTTAGGTATTTCATGATTGTTTTTTTGATTGATGATGAATTATGAGTTTAAACAAAAAATCCCACTTCCGTGGGATTTTTCAAGTATGATATGTTTATGCCAACATTGTCACAGGATTTTCTATATACTGTTTTACAGTTTGCAAGAATTGTGCTCCTGTTGCGCCATCTACTGTTCTGTGATCGCACGCTAATGTAACTTTCATTGTATTTCCAACAACAATTTCTCCGTTTTTCACTACTGGTTTTTGCACAATGGTTCCTACAGATAGGATTGCTGAGTTTGGTTGATTGATAATTGATGTGAATTCTAAGATTCCAAACATTCCTAAGTTAGAAATTGTGAAAGTACTTCCGTCCATTTCTGCTGGAGAAATCTTTTTACTTCTTGCTTTTCCTGCTAAGTCTCTTACGTTTGCTCCAATAGTTGTTAAACTCATTTGGTCTGCAAATTTTAACACAGGAACTAATAATCCATCATCAACTGCAACTGCAACTCCTACATGAATGTGCTTGTTGTAACGTGTTGTTGCGTCATTCCAAGTTGTATTTACTTGTGGATGTTTGCGTAATGCCATCGCGCAAGCTTTTACAATCATATCGTTAAATGATACTTTTATATCTGGAATTGCATTGATTGTTTTTCTAGAAGCAATTGCATTGTCCATATCCAATTCTACCGTTAGGTAATAATGTGGTGCAGAGAATTTAGATTCTCCTAGACGACGTGCAATTGTTTTACGCATTTGCGAGTTTTTCACTTCCTCACTGCTTTCTTCTCCTGCAGGTACAAAAGGTGCTACTACTGCTTCTTTCGTTGCTGCTGGCGCAGAAGTTGTTACTTGAGGTGCAACTGCTTTAGCTGCTGCTGGTGTAAAGTTTTCAACGTCACGTTTTATAATACGTCCATGATCTCCACTTCCTGTTACTTGCGATAAATCAATACCTTTATCTGCTGCTATTTTCTTTGCTAATGGTGAAGCAATGATTCTACCACCTGAAGATCCGTTTCCAGAAGCTACGGTTGCTGTTACTGGTTCTTCTTTTGGTGTTTCTGCTTTTGGTGCTTCTTCTCCTACTGAATCGTTTCCCGAAGCTGCAGCTTTTAATACTGTATCAACATCAGTTCCTTTTTCACCGATAACTGCTAATATACTGTCTACTGGTGCAGTTTCTCCTTCTTTTACTCCAATGTATAGTAATGTTCCTTCGTTGAAAGATTCAAACTCCATTGTAGCTTTATCTGTTTCGATTTCTGCTAAGATATCACCTTCTTCAACATTATCTCCTACTTGTTTTAACCAAGTTGCAACTGTTCCTTCCTCCATGGTATCACTTAACCTTGGCATGGTTACAACAATAGCTCCGGATGGCATTTCAACCTTTTCAGTACTTACTGCTTTTGGTGTGTCAACTAGTTTCTCTTCTGTAACTTCTTCTTTTGCTGGTACTCCTACTCCACTTACTAAAGCGGCTACATCTTCTCCTGCATCACCAATGATTGCTAATAGTGTATCAACTGGCGCAGTTTCTCCTTCTTGTACACCAATATAAAGTAGTGTTCCTTCATGGAATGATTCAAATTCCATTGTTGCTTTATCGGTTTCAATCTCAGCTAAGATATCACCTTCTTCTACTTTATCACCTACTTGTTTTAACCATGTTGCCACAACACCTTCTTCCATGGTGTCACTTAGTCTCGGCATGTTTATAATTTCTGCCATGTTTTATAGTTTATGAGGTAAAAATGGATAATCTTCTTGTTCGTATACTGCATCATACATCAAGCTTTTTTCTGGATATGGAGAGTCTTCTGCAAATTTTTCACATTCTTTCACCAAGGCTTTTACACGCTTGTCCATTTCTGCAATTTCTTCTTCTGTAGCATATTCTTTTTCAAGTAATGTTTCTTTTACTTGTGTGATAGGATCTATTTTTTTGTATTCTGCTACTTCGTCTTTTGTTCTATAGTGCTGTGCATCTGACATTGAGTGACCTCTGTAACGGTATGTTTTCATTTCTAAGAATGTTGGTCCGTCTCCACGTCTTGCTCTTTCTACTGCCTCATGAACTGCTTCTGCAACTTTTACAGGATTCATTCCGTCTACTGGCCCACAAGGCATTTCGTATCCTAAACCTAGTTTCCAGATATCTGTATGATTCGCTGTTCTTTCTACTGAAGTTCCCATTGCATACCCATTGTTTTCACAGATAAAAACTACAGGAAGTTTCCAATTCATTGCCATGTTAAATGTTTCGTGCAACGATCCTTGACGTACCGCTCCATCTCCCATATAACATAGTGTAACTGCATTTCTTTTGAAATATTTGTCAGCAAATGCCAATCCTGCTCCTAGTGGAATTTGTCCACCAACAATTCCATGTCCACCATAAAATCCTTGTTCTGGGGCAAATATATGCATTGAACCTCCAAGACCTTGTGAAGTTCCTGTTGCTTTTCCATATAATTCTGCCATTACTTTTTTAGGATCAACACCCATTCCAATTGGCTGAACATGATTTCTATATGCCGTAATCATTTTATCCTTTGATAAATCCATTGCATGTAATGATCCTGCCAAAACAGCCTCTTGACCATTGTATAAGTGAAGAAATCCACGCACTTTTTGCTGAATATATACAGCTGCTAGTTTGTCTTCAAATTTTCTCCAGAATAACATCTCCTCATACCATTTACGGTATATCTCTTTAGTGATCTTTTTCATTTATTTCAAATTGGTTGGCATTGTTAAATAAAATAGTAACAATTCCATTTTAAGGTTTATAGCTTCTTGTTGTTTGTTTGTTTTTAATGAAACGATAACAAAAATACTATTTTAATAAGAAGTGAAAAAATGTTGTGATGATTTATCACTGTTTTAACACGAATTATTGTTTCGAAAACGTTATCGAAAACATGAAAATCATTTTTGACGATTATATTTTTTTACTTCGCAACTGTTTTTTATGATTTTTCTGATTTTATAAATACGATTTATCAAAGACCAAGGGTAATAAATCTTTCAGTGAATTTGATTTCATTATTTTTCCTTCTGCTCCCATAAAGTAAATTTCTATGGGTGATTCTTGACGCATTTCATATTCAGCAATTGATTGTCTACATGAACCACATGGTGGAATTGGCGTTTTGTTGATATGATTATCAGATGTCGCTGTAATGGCAATTTGGTTTACAGCTACCCCAGGATATTCTGCTCCTGCATGAAAGATAGCAACACGTTCTGCACAGAGTCCAGATGGATATGCAGCATTTTCTTGATTGTTTCCTAAGATTACTTTACCATTCTCTAATAATAATGCAGCTCCTACTCTGAATTTAGAATATGGAGCATAGGCGTTTTTACGTGCTTTTACAGCACTTTCCATGAGTTCTTGTATTTTTTGAGGAAGTTCCTCTATGTGGTCATAACACGTAAGTGTTGTTGTGATTTTTATTTCTTGCATTTGAAATTTTTATTTTCTTTTTTGATTGAACTTAACTCGAATCAAAATAGCTTAGAAATATAGTGATTATTTATGTAATAGCGTAATTTGGTTTATGTGTTTATGTGTTTATGTGTTTATCTGTTTATCTGTTTATCTGTTTATCTGTTTATCTGTTTATCTGTTTATCTGTTTATGTAAAATTATTTTTTTTTAAACAAAAAAACCTTTCAATTGAATTGAAAGGTTTTTGTATATGTATTATTTGTTGAATTTTATAATTCGTCGTACGTATCTCCTAAGTTAAATGTTAATGAGAAACGCAATGTATTTTCTAATGGGTTTTTCACTTGTGATGCAGAGAATAAATAAGACACATCAATTTTTACAGCACTATACTTAAATCCTGCTCCTAGTGTTAAAAATTTTCTAGCTCCTTTTAATTCACTTTCGTTGAAGTATCCTGCACGTATTGCAAATGAATCTTGGTACCAGTATTCTGCTCCTAAAGCATATGTAAATTCTTTTAATTCTTCACTGAATCCGCCTGGTGCATCTCCAAATGATTGAAAGATTCCCGATACAAAACTTACATCATCACTTTGTCCTTCTACAATAATTGTAGGTTCGTTTTCATCAACGTTTGGCGTTGTAGGATCATCAGTATCTTGATTTCCATCATCATTTAAATCTACGTAACCGAGTTTTGGAGGTGTAGGAACTAATAATTTTGTTACTTCTGCACTTACAGATAATTTGTTGTATTCATCAAATATGAAGTCAAATCCACCACCAAGTCTTAATTGAGTTGGCAAAAAGTTTTCTTGACCTAAATCATCATATTTTAGTTTTGGACCTAAATTAGAGATATTGAATCCACCTCTCCAACGTCCATTGAAGCTATCATATGCAATTTCTTCTGACTGATAGTATCCTGCAATGTCCACAGCAAATGTACTTGCAGCGTTTGCTTCTGTATCTGGCTGTGATTGTAGTTTTAAATCTGAACGTAAGAAACGACCTGTTACCGACATTGAGAATTGATCACTTAAACGTAAGGCATATGATGCATCAATTGCCAATTCGTTTGGTCTTTCAATTAACGGTGTAAAGTTTCCTATGTCCGCTTGTTGTTGTGTAATGATTTCAATTTCTCCTAAACTGAAATATTTAATACTTGCTGACCAAGCACTTCTTTCACTTAATCTGTTGTAAAATGTTAAGTTTCCAAGAAATATATCATTTACTAAGTCACTTAAGTATGGTGTGTAACTGATACCTACTCCAATTTGTTCTTTAGCAAAAGCGTATTTTGCCGGATTCCATTGTTGCGAATATGTATCTGGTGAAGTTGCAACTCCTAATTCTCCCATTCCTCCAGCTCGAGCATCTGGAGTGATCAGTAGGAAAGGAACTCCTGTGGTAATTACTCTTGTATCATTTGGATTGATAACCGTCGTTTGTGCATACATTCCCAATGGGACTAAACACAATAAGGATAAAAATATCTTCTTCATTAAGTTAAATTTTAACAAATATAGGTTTTATTTATAGTATTACAAGTTTTTCAAATTTTTCAACTTTCTGATTAGTTAACGGAGATTTTACTGTAATCTTGTATACATAGACTCCTTTTGCTAATTTATCTCCGAAATCGTCTTTCCCGTCCCATACAATATCACGCGACAGCGAACCGAAATCTTTACTGCTTGCGCCAGCATTTGCTTTTCCTACAAGTGTACGTACTACCTTGCCTGACACTGTAAATACTTGTATCATTACATCCAGTTCACTTGAGCTATTATGATTAAACCAAAACTCTGTATAGCTAACAAATGGGTTAGGATAATTTAACACATTGGTAATAGTGAGTGAGTTATTTTCGTTGAAAACTGTAAATTGTATTTCGTTTGTTGAAGAATTGTTGTACACATCCCACGCTTTTAATGTAAGCGTATGCGTTCCTTCTTCTAGATCTCTGAATGGAAATTTTACAATTCCACGTGTGTAATCGTTTAATTCTGTTTCGTAATAATCATTTAAAATGATTGGATTTACTTCATCTCCATCAAGAATTCCGACAATATCATGTCCAATTCCACTTGCGGTATTGATTCCATTTTCATCCGATAGTTTTGCTAACAAAAATGGTGATTCATTGGTAATTCCTCCAGATACAAAACTTTCATCATTCATAAATAAGTTTACAACTGGTGGTTGATTGTCTGCTGGTGCATTTTCATTTAATTCTCCTACTAAAAAGTTTTCGTTAAATCCTGTATGATCTTCTAAAACATCTCCTTTTTCTGCATAGAAACTGATACGACCATTTCCTACAGGAATGGCAATATCACGTGGTACTACGAATTCGAATTCAAAAGTACCGTCCGTTACTCCAGACTTTCCTCTGAATATAATTTCTCCTAACGTTTCAAAGTCTAATACAAATGGAAAATCATTTGATAGTGTTTGGCGCTGAATGTTTTTGTCGTAAATTGTTGAGAATACTGTTCCGTTGTATGTATTTAATATGTTTCCGAATTCGTCCGTAATGTTTCCTGCCATTTTTACTCTACTTAACGCTTTTAAGGTATCTGTAGCTTGTGTAATTGGCACATCATTTATTGCTGTAAGATTTACACGTGGTTTTGGAATCGCAAGTTTTAATGCTGGATCCCCAATGTAGAAAACTGTTCTTTTGTTACTTGTTGTTACCAAGTTTTTAGTTTGACGTAATGCTTCCGATATTGGCTGATATTCGTTAGAACCATATGAAAATAAGTATCTTGCTAATAATTCGTTGATACTTACCCCTACATTTTGAAATATTTGTCGTGTTGTTGTTAAAAGTGATACTGCTCCACCTTCTTCATTCCAAAACATGAATTCTCCAGCAGTTTGACGTAGTGGGTTATCAAATCGAGTGTATTCACAAGTAATTGTGATAAATAAAGGAAGACGGCAATCATTTCTTAGTTCTTGCGAATCATTTTTTTCAAAGATTCTTTCTCCTGCGAGTCCATCTTCTCCACCATGACCAAAGTAGTTTACTACTAACGAACCTAAAGCAATATTATCTTTTATGGCTTCATTTACTTCCGGATAGCGTTCTCCTCCTGCGGATGTTTGTTGTACAAATGCATCTGAGTGAATTTTAGAGATATTGATAAATGGTTTGTTCGCTACTATTGTATTCCCTAAGGCATCTAAATCTACTTCCAAGTCTTTATCGGAGTTGTCTTCGGCATCATCTGAAATAATTGTCACTGTATTTCTCCACCTTCCATATGCTTCCTTACTATAATATGTTAACACTTTATCTACCATTGCTTTTGCTTGGCTTTGTTCCATGATTAACATTCTCCCTAAAGCGATATCTAAACGATCTGCTATAGATAATGTTCCTTCGTTATCATCCATCATACCATAGAAATCATCTGTCATGAATCCTCTGGTTAAGTTAAAACTTTCGTATGCCTGATATACAGGAACTATGTTCGTGTTTTCTTCTATTCTATCTTTATAATCGTATGACGCATCTCCAAAGAAACAAACATATCTTAATCTGTTTTCATCCGCACTTGCATTGTCATATACATATTTAATAAAGTTACGAATGGCTCCAATATCTGGATTCCCTGTATTAAATTCATTGTAAATACTTGTCAATGTAACGACTCTAACTTGCAATCCTGAGTTTGTTCTGTGAAAATCGGCTAAGCGTTCTGCTTGCGAAACAAATTCTTCTGGAGAAATAATAATATAATCAACGTCTCCTTCAGAAAAAATCGTTCCTTTTAGGTTTTGATTAGCAACTAAACTATTAGGTTCTATCGTTGGAATGAAGATTTGCGAATTATCGAGCGCTATATATTTTCTAACTTCTCCCATTGGCGCATTAAAAGCAAAATTACTTGCTGCTCCTTCATTCGTTACTTTCGAAACATCCCATATATCCGTAATGTCCCAAACTTCAGGAATATCGGTCGCATTTGCAATAACAAATTCCCCAAAACCTATAACATTTCTAGCATCGTTGTATTGAAAATTGAATTGTTCTCCAGTTCCCATTAACATACGTGTCGATGCTACTGAAATATAATCAAGATATCCTATAGAACCTGCAACTCCATTATTTGAATAATTAAGCGTAATACTTAAATTTTCTGAGCTTAAGTTTATTTGATCTTCTATTAATCCTTGGCGTGATTGTGGTGATCCAGGTATAATATGTTGTGTTGCTAATGATGAACCATTGATAGGCGCAAAGTTAAAATTAAATGTTGGCTGTCCGTTTACGTTTTCTGCAGGCTGTCCATTAATTAATGTAGACATTGAAGTTGCACTATTTGAAATAGCTGCTGGTTTAATCCCTATGGTTACTGGCTCAGAAGTCACAAGATTTTTAAGGTCAAAATCAAATGTTTTTTCTGTTTCAATGTTAAATACATCTCCAAACCATCTTCTTCCTAACTTTACAATATTCACATTATCAAGTTCATGATATTGGTAATCATTGTATTCAGTTACTGTTACCGCTGGTGTTCCAGAAGGCTGTACTGCTTCTTGAATCCTTTTTCCATCTTCTAAACCTTCTGTGGTAATATAATAGTAAGTTTTGTCTGTATATGCATTAATATGAGTTTGACTATCATTATTCCATTCTTTTGGGCCTTCCGCATAGAATAGAATATAATCATTTGCATTGAATTCACCGTCTTCTTCACCAACTACTTGTATCGCATTTTCGGCAACATCATAATGTTCATTTAATGAATTTTGTAAAGGAAGCATTCTTCCTCCATTACCATATATTTTTAATTTTCTTGGATTTAAATTCCCTGTATTAAACCCTATTTGATTTAAAAAATTAGCATCTATTCTATGGATTCCTGATTCTTGCACAGAAAATCTATAAAAATTACCCGAACTCAATACTGAACTTGTAACATCTTCAGGGTTCCCAGCTGTAAATGCACTACTTGAATTAAAAGTATAGCTGACATCAAAACTTGTAACTTTCTTAATAACACCGTTATCATTCACTAAAGGAGAAACCACTAATATGTGATTATTTTTCCCTCTTGCCTTGGAGTTATAAATGTTAACAGTAGCTACTGAAGGTAGTTTTCTTTTGTCAATATTACCTAACTGTGTATTGGTAAGCGTTCCATATGAGATGTTATCAAAACGAATAGAACGTTGATTTACTGTTCGATCATCGTCCCATTGTGTAACAAAACTAATAGTAGCATCGCCATTATACACAAAATATTCTTTGTTGAATGTAGGCAATTTCAAATTGATGTTTTCTGTAGAAAACTCAGTTACAGTATCGCTCCATGCTAAATCAAAATGTTTATTTTGAGCATATATACTTATAGAAAGGATACCTAAGAGGAAAGTAAGTTTTTTTTTCATTGCATCTTTAACGGTAAAACAAATTAAATATTATTAATTGATTTGGGTATTTCTTTTAAAAAAACAAAATTAAGAATAATAAATTACAACTGTAGTCGTTATATGAAAACTATTGATATTTGTGATGAGGGTAAGTATCATATTAATTTTTAAAATAAACCTTGATATTTTACCTTTAATTGCTATATTGCAAACCAAAATTTCTTTCAATACTCAAGTCTTGACTATGAAAAAGCGAACAATAAGAATTATGCTACTAGTCGCAGTAGTTTCTTTAGGATTTTTTAGCTGTAAAAGATCATCATCTAAAAACACATCAAGAGCCACAGGTTGGCGAATTGATGGTAAAGACGGTGGATTTGAAGCCAACACAAAATATAAAGATCAAGAAACTGCTCCTGGATTAGTATTTGTAGAAGGTGGAACCTTCACAATGGGAAAAACACAGGATGATCCTATGCACGATTGGAACAATACCCCAAACCAACAACATGTGCAATCCTTTTACATGGATGAAACTGAGGTGACTAATTTAATGTACACAGAGTACTTATATTGGACAAAGAATGTATTTTCACCTGAAGATCCAAATTACAGAAACATTTATACTGGTGTTTTACCAGATACGTTAGTTTGGAGAAATCGTTTAGGATTTAACGAAACGATGACTACTAACTATTTAAGACATCCTGGATATGCTGAATACCCTGTAGTTGGTGTTAACTGGATTCAAGCAGTTCAGTTCTGTCAGTGGAGAACAGACAGAGTTAACGAAGCTGTTTTAGAACGTGAAGGCTACATTGCTAAAGGTGTTAAAACTGATAGCACAGACGCTACTAGTACATTTAGTACAGAAGCTTACCTAACAAGCCCTAACGAAACTTATGGTGGTAAGATTGACGAATACAAAGGGAGAATTGCTGAAAAATCTAAGCGTAAAAGCAAGAAAAAGAGCGACGATGACGCTGCTGACGGAGAAGAGGAAGAAGCATCTAACGTATATGCAAAACGTACTTCTGGAGTTATTTTACCAGAATACAGACTACCAACTGAAGCTGAGTGGGAATATGCCGCTAAAGGTTTAGATGGATTAAGAGAGTATAATAATGTACGTGGTAGAAAAAAATATCCATGGAAAGGTGAATTCACAAGAAGTGGAAACAGAAAAAGACGTGGAGATCAGTTAGCTAACTTCAAGAATGGAAAAGGTGACTATGGTGGAATTGCTGGTTGGTCTGATGATGGAGCCGATATTACTGCTCGTGTAAAATCATACCCTCCAAACGATTTTGGATTATATGACATGGCAGGAAACGTTGCAGAATGGGTTGCTGATGTATACCGTCCAATGGTTGACGACGAAGCTAGTGACTTTAACTACTATCGTGGTAATGTTTACATGAAAAACAAAATCAACCAAGAAGGAAAAGCTGAGATTGTTAAAGCTGACGATATTAAATATGATACCATTTCTAATGGTAGAATTATGGCAAGAAACCTTCCTGGTCAATTAGCTCAAGTTCCTGTTGACGAAAACGAAACATACTTAAGAGTAAACTTTGACAAGTCTGATAACAGAAACTATAGAGATGGAGATGTTGCTTCTTCTAGATTCTATGACTTATTTAACGAAGACGAAGACGGAGGAGAAAACAGCAAAAAGAGAATGTATAACGCTCCTAAGCATAAAGTTAGCTCTGATTCCAGCGGAATGGTTAGACAATATGACAAGTCTGAAGAAAGAACAACTTTAATTGATGACAACGTTCGTGTATACAAAGGAGGATCATGGAAAGATAGAGCTTACTGGATTGATCCAGCACAAAGAAGAGCTTTCCCAGAGTACATGGCAACTTCATACATCGGATTTAGATGTGCAATGTCTAGAGTTGGTTCAAAAGCACAAGGAAAGAAAAGACCTAGAAAATAATATTACTTCATGAAAAGTAATTGAAAAAAGCCCTGATCTATCAGGGCTTTTTTTCGTTTAAATCATACATAAATACATCAACCATATGATTGCAGAATTGTATACCATTTTCAAAAAACACCCTGTCGTTTGTACAGATTCAAGAAACATTACTCTAAATTGTATTTTCTTCGCTTTAAAAGGCGAAAACTTTAATGGAAATAAATATGCCGTCGAAGCACTTAAAAAAGGAGCCTCTTACGCTATTGTTGACGAAGAAGCTTATGCAACTTCTAAAAAAACGATCCTTGTTGAAAATGTATTAGAAACACTTCAAAAGCTTGCAAATTATCACAGGCATCAATTAAATATTCCTATTATTTCATTAACTGGAAGCAACGGAAAAACAACAACCAAGGAATTAATCAACATAGTACTTGCAAAAAAATTCAACACAACCGCCACCAAAGGAAATTTAAACAACCACATAGGCGTCCCACTTACTCTTTTATCCATGAACAGTTCTACCGAAATAGGGATTGTAGAAATGGGTGCAAATCATCAAAAGGAAATTGCTTTTTTAAGCAACATTGCTGAACCTGATTACGGATATATTACGAATTTCGGAAAAGCACACCTAGAAGGTTTTGGAAGTATAGAAGGGGTTATTATTGGCAAAAGTGAATTATATGATTATTTAAAAGCGAATGACAAGTTTATTTTTGTGAATGGAAATGACTCAAAACAAGTTGAACGCACACAAAACTCAAGACATTATACATTTGGAAATACCACCACAGCAGATATAAAAATTCAATTTATTGATGCCAACCCAATGGTTCGTCTACAAACTAACACTATAGAAATACAAAGTCAACTCATTGGAGCATATAATTTTCCAAACATTGCAGTTGCCATCGCTATAGGAATTTACTTAAATGTACCATTAAACGATATTAAAGAAGCTATAGAATCATACATCCCTTCTAACAACAGATCACAAATTATCCATAAAGAATCTAACAAAATCATTTTAGACGCTTATAACGCAAACCCAACAAGCATGAAAGCAGCGCTGGACAACTTTTCACGCTTAACAGACGCTAAAAAGGTTGCTTTTTTAGGCGATATGTTTGAACTAGGATCTACTGCCAAAGAAGAGCATCAATATATAAATGACTATATTGATTCTTTGCATATTGACAAAGTCTATTTAGTTGGAGAAAACTTTAACAGTATAGAAAGTAGCAATCCCAAAGTTAGCATTCATAAAAATTTTGAATCATTAAAAAATGACTTTCCAGAAGTAAAAAATAGCACACTTTTAATAAAAGGTTCACGTGGAATGGCATTAGAAAGAATTTTAGAATTATTGTAAAATAAAAAAAGCTTCTCATAAAGAGAAGCTTTTTTTTGTGGGTAATACTGGATTCGAACCAGTGACCCCCTGCTTGTAAGGCAGGTGCTCTGAACCAGCTGAGCTAATCACCCGAAGTTCCTTTTTCAATAAAATTTTGTGGGTAATACTGGATTCGAACCAGTGACCCCCTGCTTGTAAGGCAGGTGCTCTGAACCAACTGAGCTAATCACCCTTATTGCGTATTGCGGATGCAAATATAGAATAGATTTTATATCTGACAAAATTTAAGCTTAAAAAATTTAAACTATTTCTGCTACCACATAAGTACTTCCTCCTATAAAAATTACATCATTTGGAGAAGCCCTAATCTTAGAAACCTCATACGCTTCTGAAACAGAATCATATACATCACCAATCAACTCATGATTACTTGCCTTTTGTTGTAATATAGGCGCATCTAAACCTCTAATTATTTCTGGACTGCAAAAATAATATATTGCCTCTTTAGGCAATAATGATAGCACTTCTTCTATGTTTTTATCTTTTACAACACCAAAAACAATATGTAGTTTTTCATAATTCTCTCTTTGCAGTTGACGCATAACTATCACCAAGCCTTCTTTATTATGTGCAGTATCACAAATTATTTTAGGTATTTTATTTAGAATTTGCCATCTACCTGTAAGTTTTGTGTTGACAAAAACTCTTAACAATCCGTTTTTAATATGCTTTTCTTCAATTTTAAAGCCTTTTAGTAATTGAACAGCTTGCACAGCAGCTTTGTAGTTTTTCTGCTGATAATCGCCTAATAAATCCGTTTGATACCGTTTTACAATTGTTTTTTCTGCAAGATATAACTGCGTCTCTTTCTCTAACGCCACTTTTTCAAAAATTGGAGATATCTCTTTCTGGAATTCACTAATAACTACAGGAATATTTTTTTTAATAATTCCCGCTTTATGCGAAGCAATATTAGCTAAAGTATGTCCTAAAGAAGCTGTATGATCAAAACCAATATTGGTAATTACACTAACTTCAGGTATAATGATATTTGTAGAATCCGTTAAACCACCCAAACCAACTTCAATAACTGCAATATCAACTTTTTTCTTAGCAAAGTAATCAAATGCCATCGCTACTGTCATTTCAAAAAATGAAAGACCATTGGTTTCTAAAAATGTTCTGTTTTGTTTTATGAATTGAATAATGAATTGCTTACTCACCATTTTTCCATTAATCCGAATACGCTCTCTCACATCTTTTAAATGCGGGGACGTATAGAGACCAACTTTGTACCCTGCCTCTTGCAAAATAGAGGCAATCATGTGCGATGTAGAACCTTTTCCATTGGTTCCTCCAACATGTATTGTTTTGAATTTCTTTTCAGGAAAGTTTAAGTACTCTGAAAATTTGATGATATTCTCTAAGTCTTTTTTAAGTGCTTTTGCTCCTTGACGCTGAAAAAAAGGCAACTGATGATACAACCAGTTTATGGTATCTTGGTAATTCATACTATTTTTAAGGAAATTATTGCCCTAACTTGAAGACAAATTCAATAACTCCAGATTGTCTAGAAGGAGCGTTTGAATCAGCATTCCATTTAAACTTGTAAGCAGCTTTTATAGCTGTATCAATTAAACATTGATCAATTGCTGTAGTACCCGAACCACGTTTAGCCTCAACTACTTTTCCTTGATTATTTACTTTAATTGAAATTACCACTTTACCTTCTGCCTGACATTCAGACTGAACGTCAGGTTTGTGTGTTCTAGAACGTCCATTTAATCCGCTTCCTCCTTGCCCACCTGTTCCTGAACCAGGTTGTCCGTAATAACTTGCTGCATATGGATCGCCTTTAGGGTTTCCCTTATCTCCTTTATCGTTATCATCTCCGTCACCTCCGTCAGCTTTTCCATCAGAGTTTTTCACACCATCCATCATTGCATCTAACTTTGCTCTCTTTTCTGCTTTTTCTCGCTCGAGTTTTTCTTCTGCTTCACGTTTTTCTTTTGCAATTCGATCAGCTTCAGCTTTTGCCGCTTTTTCGGCTTCATCTGCCTTACGCTTAGCTTCTTCAGCCTTTTTGATAGCAATTGATTCTTCTGAATCCTGTGTTACTACTTCTTCTGTTGCCGTTTCCGTTGTAGTTTCTGGCTGCTCTTCTGTAACTGCTTCTGTTTCTTGTGGTTCTTCAACTTCTTCTTCTGGCTGCGTTGGTGCAGTATCAGGTTTTATAGCTTCTTTAGGTTGCACATTTCCACTTCCAGTTGCAGTCGTACCAAAATTTACAGCAATCCCACTTTCTTCTGGCGGATCTAAATATCGCATTCCAAAAAGAAACATGAGTATTAATAACAAAATCATTAATACCGTGGTAATTGTAGCTGATTTTCGTTTGTGTTCTGTATTTAGTATTGACATAATCTTTTATTTTGATCGTACTGCTAAAATAACTTTATATTGATGCTTGCTCGCAAAATCCATAATATCCACTACCTTTCCAATTGGCACTCCTTCATCGGCATGCACTATAATTGTTGGATTTTGTTGCCCGTCTAATTTTATTTTTAATTTTTCTTTTAATTCAGTTGATTCTACTCGTACTGAGTCAAGATATATAATTTTATCTTTTGCTAATCGCACCGAAACTGATGGAGTACCCGCATCACTTTCAACAGTTTTAGGCAATTCTAAATCAATAGTATCTTTCCCTAAATTTTCTATATAATTAGCAAAATACGCTAATACGATTAGAAAAATAATTCCAGCAATATAAACGAATGGAAGATTAAACTTTTTATTTTTCGTTTGTAATAAACTCATTACTGAGGCCGAACTGCTAGAATGATTTTATATTTATTTCTATTTGCGATATCCATAATATTGACTGCCTTTTCAATTGGCACACCTTCTTCCGCCCTTAGTATAATTGTTGGTTCCGTTTGCCCTCTTAGCTTCGCGCGTAGTTTTGCTTCTACTTGACTTGCTCTTACTCTATCTGCATCAATATATACTTCTAAGTTTTTTTTAATACTTACAGATACATTCTGTGTATTTGTCGATTTCCCTTTTGCTTTTGGCAATAATAAATCGAGTGCATTTGGCGAATTTGATGTTAACATGAAAAACACCAATAACAAGAATACAATATCCGTCATAGACGACATACTGAATTCTGGACTGACTTTATTTCTACCTTTTAATCTCATATCATATAGTAGAATTACACAGGTTCATTTAATAAGTCTAAGAAGTCTACTGCATTTGCTTCCATTTGATGCACCACCTTATCTGTTTTTACAACTAAGTGATTATACCCAATATACGCAATAATCCCCACAATTAAACCAGCAACTGTCGTTGTCATTGCTGTGTAAATACCACCTGCAAGCGAGCCCATTTCGGCTTGACCGCCACTTGTTGCCATTTCATGGAATGCCAAAATCATACCAATTACAGTCCCTAAGAAACCAATCATTGGTGCAGCTCCAGCTACAGTTGCTAAAATACTCACGTTTTTCTCTAGTTTATATACTTCTAACGTACCTGCATTTTCGATTGCTTTATTGATATCTTCCAACGGTTTTCCGATACGTGAAATTCCTTTTTCTGTTAAACGTGCTACAGGAGAATCTGTTTGTGCACATAACATTTTGGCTGCATCTAATTTTCCACTAGAGACATTATCTCGAATTTGATTCATAAAGTTTTTATCAATCTTAGACGCTGATTTTATCGCAAATAAACGTTCAAAATAAATGTATAAAGCAACCGCAAGTAAAATCAATAATACACTAATGATTATAATACTTCCTATTCCACCATTTACGACTAGTTCATAAATGGAGAGTGTTTTTTCTTGATCTTCTAATAAATTTTCTAGCGCTTCCGCTGTTTCTTTTGCTTTTTTGGTTGTTTGAAGTAGCAACATATGTGTTTTAAATTTAAACTATAATAACGTATGATTTATGAATAAAGTATACTTATATAATGATTCTCATTAATATAAAAGCTCCTGAACCTACAATGAATCCGACAAGTGCTAACCATGATATTTTTTTGAAATACCAGAAAAAATCAATTTTTTCCATTCCCATTGCTACAACTCCTGCTGCAGATCCGATGATTAACATGCTTCCACCTGTTCCTGCTGCAAAAGCAATAAAGTGCCATAACGGGTTGTCAATTGTTTCTGTAAACATTCCTAAACTTGCTGCTACTAATGGTACATTGTCAATTACTGCTGAACCAACTCCAAGCAACATTACTACTAAATCTGAAACACCTCCAGCTGTAGCTTCTGTTCCTAATTGCGGCGTTGCCGTTTTTAACCAATCTGCAAATCCGAATAGCAAACCTAAAGACTCTAAAGCTGCAACAGCCATTAAAATTCCTAAAAAGAATAGTATACTTGGTAATTCAATTTTTGATAATGAATGATGTACTGGACTGTGGTGTGTTGATAATGCTTCTGTTTCAACATCATGCCCTTCATTTGCGCCAACTGCAGACATGCTAAATTTCGTATTACTATATATTTCAGCAAAGATAGCCACTACAGATAACGATAACATCATTCCTACATATGGAGGCAAATGCGTTACTACCTTAAATATTGGCACAAAAACAATTGCGGATAAACCTAAATATAACATTGTTGGTCCAAAACGATGTGCTTTTTTACCATCATCATTTACAGCTTCTTCAGGAAGATTTCCTTTGAATGGCTTCAAGAATGTTGCTGCCAAGAACGTTGGCACCAACATACATAATAGTGATGGAACGAATAAGTATGCTAATAGTTTCCCTGTTGATACTTTGTTTCCAATCCATAGCATGGTTGTGGTAACATCCCCAATTGGCGACCAAGCTCCTCCTGCATTTGCGGCAATAATTATTAAACCTGCATACCAAATACGGATATTTCTGTCTCCAATAATTTTCTGAAGAATAGAAATTAGTACAATTGTAGCTGTTAGGTTATCAATAATAGCTGATAACACAAACGCTAAAAATGCAAAAATCCAAAGTACTTTACTTCTACTTCGGGTTTTTATAAAGCTTTTTATTGTAGCAAATCCATCAAAGTAATCTATGATTTCCACAATGGTCATTGCTCCTAGTAAGAACACTAGTATTTCTGCGGTTTTACCAAGATGATGCAATAAGGTTTCTTCCATTAAATGCATTTTATCTACACCTGCATTTTCAGGACTTGTGAGATCCATTAAGGCATGTGCTCCTGAATCAAACCAAGTTTGAAAATCTTCCATTCCGAAAGCGACAAATGCCCAACATATTGCCATCATGGCTAATGCTGGAATAAGCTTATCAATTTTCAGGTTGTGTTCTAGGGTTATGGCTAAATATCCTATAACAAATACGGCTATTATTGCTGATTCCATTTGTAGTATTTATGAGTTGTTAGTTTATAATTACACTAATTCTTTTAGTGCGATTTCAAAAGCAGTTTTACTTACATCTACTTTTGAAGCGTTTCGTTTGAATGTATTTTGCAATGCTTTTTTGATGATTTTAGAGGTATCTTCAAAGATAGCTTCATCCGTCATTTGAACTCTGCGTTCCATGAAATATGCAAATACTCTTGCCATTCCGCAGTTAGAAATGAAATCTGGAATTAAGCTTACTTTTTGATCTGTATGCTCCATTATTGGCCCAAAAAATATTTCTTTGTCTGCAAATGGCACATTAGCTCCACAGGTAATTACTTCCAAACCTGTATCAATCATTTTATCAATTTGCTCTTGCGTGATAAGCCTTGAAGCTGCACACGGTGCAAATATTTCGGTTGGTAATTCCCAAATACGTTGATTCATTTCTTCAAATGAAATCATATTATCCGCTACCAATGTGTTTCCATCTTTTTGAAGAAAATATCCTTTGATTTCTTCATACGAAAACCCTTCTTCTTTGATAACTCCTCCAACTCTATCAATGATTCCTACTATTTTTGCGCCCATTTGTGATAAATAGTACGCTGCTGCAGCTCCAACATTTCCGAAACCTTGTACAATAGCACGTTTACCCTTGATTGACCCACCGTAAATATCATAGAAATGGCGCGCTGCTTCTGCAACTCCAAATCCTGTAATCATATCTGCAACTGTATATTTACGAGAAACATCTGGAGAGTATTCTGAGCTTTCAATTACTTTAATTACTCCCAAACGCAATTGTCCAATTCTGTTGATTTTATCAGCTTCCGTAGGTTTAAAGTGTCCATTAAAAACACCTTCTTGTGGATGCCAAACACCGCTATCTTCCGTAATTGGAATTACTTCATGTATTTCATCTACATTTAAATCTCCACCTGTTCCGTAATAGCTTTTAAGTAAAGGTGCTACTGCTTTGTACCAACGTTTTAAAACGCCGTTTTTTCTTGGATCTCTTGGGTCAAAATTGATTCCTGATTTGGCTCCGCCAATTGCTGGACCAGAAACTGTAAATTTTACTTCCATTGTTTTTGCCAATGAAAGTACTTCGTTCATATCCAAACCTTTTCGCATTCTTGTTCCTCCACCTGCTGCACCTCCGCGAAGTGAATTAATTACTGTCCATCCTTCTGCATTCGTTTCAGAATCTTTCCAGTTAAATACTATTTCTGGTGCTTTATTTTCGTATATTTTGAGTAGTTCTTTCAATTAAAATTAGATTTTATTGGTATGTTGTGTCTTTACAGACAAATATAAAAATTGTTACCATCTTTTAGGTTAATTTACTTTAAAATCATACACTTCTCCTGAACTATGATTTTTTACAGCTCCCGTTACACTTTTAAGACAATTTACCTCATCTCGCAAACGCAGAATTCCAAGAAAACCAAAAACAACCGCTTCCTTATATTCAATGAGTTCATCGCTTGGTTTTACAAGGTTTACATCTTTATAAAATTTAATCCTTGATAGTAAATAATCATTATATGCGCCACCGCCAGTGACTAATATTTTGGTTCGAATTTTAAAATTTTTAGCAATTTGCTGTGCGATATGTTCTGTAAAAGTTCGTAAAATGTCGAGTTCTTTTCGTTTAGATTTTTCTAATCGAGGAAATATTTCTTCTTGCACCCATTCTAGTCCAAGTGATTTTGGTGGTTTTTGCTCGTAAAAAGAAAGATTATTCAATTCTGAACCTAAAACCATTAAATATTCACCTGATTTTGCAAGGCTCCCTTTATCATCATATTCAAATCCTAACTGTTTTGCGTATTTATTCAATACAATATTTACTGGACAGATATCGTATGCTATTCGTTTTCCACTTTGATGAAAAGACACATTTGCGAACCCGCCCAAATTTAAACAGTAATCATATTCAGAAAATAACAATTCATCTCCGATTGGCACTAATGGCGCTCCTTGTCCTCCAAATGCAACATCTTGCACCCTGAAATCACATACTAGCTTTTGCTGAATAATTTCGGCTAATAGTTCCTGATTCCCAATTTGATAGGTTATTCCATTTTCAGGCTGATGCAAAACCGTATGTCCGTGCGAACAAACCGCATCAATATCTGTAATTTGATATTTTTTAATAAATGAATTAATTACAGTTGCTAAATGTTTTGTGTATGTAGTATCAAATTGAGCTAACTTTTCTTTTTCATAATGAATAGCTTCACGAAGCTCCTGTTCCATTTCTTTCGTATATGAAATAGTTGTTGCTTGTAAGATAGAAAATGTCCAAAATTCTTGTTTTTTGAAATGTATATAAGCTACATCAATTCCGTCAAGAGAAGTTCCTGACATGACACCAATCACTTTGTATGAAATCATTTTACAAAATTATTCAAATTTTACCATTTTGATTTGACTTTTAAGATAACATTCACAATTCTGGTGTATTAAAATCGAAGATTCTCAGAAAAACGCACTTATTATTGAAAATCTGCTATTTTAGAATTATCTTTGTGCGACTTTTTTAAAAATTTATTAATACAATATATAGTTATGGATTTTAATCTTACAGAGGAACATATCATGATTCGTGATGCAGCAAGAGATTTTGCAAGAACTGAGTTGCTTCCAGGCGTTATAGAACGTGATAATAAGCAAGAATTTCCACAAGAATTGGTTCGCAAAATGGGTGAATTAGGATTTTTGGGAATTATGGTAGATCCTAAGTACGGAGGAAGTGGAATGGACACGATTTCTTATGTGTTAATCATGGAAGAATTATCTAAAATTGATGCTTCTGCTTCTGTAATTGTATCTGTAAACAACTCTTTAGTATGTTACGGTTTGGAAGCATATGGTAGTGAAGAGCAAAAGCAAAAGTATTTAACAAAATTAGCTACAGGAGAGTCTGTAGGTGCTTTTTGTTTAAGTGAACCTGAAGCTGGAAGTGATGCAACTTCTCAAACAACAACAGCAATTGACATGGGTGATCATTATGTAATTAATGGTACTAAAAACTGGATTACTAGTGGTGGACGTGCTGATTTTTATTTAGTGATTGCACAAACAGATAGAGAAAAAGGACATAGAGGAATTAATGCCTTTATTGTTGAAAAAGGAATGCCAGGTTTTGATATTGGACCAAAAGAAGATAAGTTAGGAATTCGCGGAAGTGATACCCATACATTACAGTTTAATGATGTAAAAGTTCCTAAAGAGAATAGAATTGGCGAAGACGGATTTGGATTTAAATTTGCAATGAAAACTTTATCTGGTGGACGTATTGGAATTGCCGCACAAGCTTTAGGAATTGCTTCTGGAGCATATGAATTAGCATTGAAATATTCAAAGGAACGTAAAGCTTTTGGAACTGAGATTTGCAATCACCAAGCTATTGCATTCAAATTAGCTGACATGTATACTGATATTACTGCTGCACGTCATTTAGTAATGCAAGCTGCTTGTAAAAAAGATGCAAAAGAGAATTATGACATGGAAAGTGCTATGGCAAAATTGTTTGCTTCTAAAGTAGCTATGGAACACACAGTTGAAGCTGTTCAGATTCACGGTGGAAATGGTTTTGTAAAAGAATATCATGTAGAACGTTTGATGCGTGATGCAAAAATTACACAGATTTACGAAGGAACTTCTGAAATTCAGAAAATTGTAATTTCAAGAGGAGTTATCAGAGGATAAATTTAAGATTTTATATATATTGAAAAGCGCATTCGTAAGGATGCGCTTTTTTTATACTTCATTTTTTATAATGCGCTACAATTTCTTCTAATAAATCATTGATAGCTTTTAGATCGCTTACTGTTTGATTCATCAATATTGAAATGGCAATTTCTTCTTTTGCTACTATTATGGTTCTTCCAAAAAACACATCACCACTTCCATCATGTGTACTTATCGTATAAGCACCTAGTTTCATTTTTTCCCAACCATAATTTCGCTTTTTAAAAGTTTGATGCAATTCTTTATAACTTTTACTTTTTAGCACATTATCGTTCCCAAGCAAACCATTTAAATGCATTTGGATAAATTTTGAATAATCAATTGTAGACATCGATAATCCCCAACAAGGCAATTGAAAGTCTTTGTAGAAATTAAACTCAGATAATTCAAAGCTTCTTTCTTTTTTAGACAACACATTATGTCCCCATGTATCTTTTTTATTATGTGTATTTGGATACCCTATTACATATGTTAATGATAAATCATGGAGTGTTTTCTGTATCAGTTTTTCAAATGATACTCCAGTAGTTTTCTCCAACATCATTG
Source organism: uncultured Kordia sp. (assembly GCF_947496985.1). Taxonomy (GTDB): domain Bacteria; phylum Bacteroidota; class Bacteroidia; order Flavobacteriales; family Flavobacteriaceae; genus Kordia. The sequence goes on along the minus strand of NZ_CANMEZ010000005.1, from coordinate 27,922 downwards.
CAGCCATAATATACCCGACATTAGAATATTTATTTTTCCCTTTGGGAGATTTAGAAAGTGTCAATTTTGCTAAATGATACCTTTTTTCAGCATGTGTTCCTTCTTTTAAAATTTGAGTTTCATCATATATACAGACATCATTTATCTTAGCTTTGTGACTTAACAAATTTCCCAATGTGATTTCTGCATATTTTTTAGCTTTCTTTTCTGTTAATAATTCGGGAAAAACATCGAAGAACTTCGTTTCAAAACTAATAACACCATCTTCTTCCATTTTTTTAGCAATGAACGATGTAAATGCTTTGGATAGTGAAGCTAGAAAGAATTTGTTTTTCAGTGTTATTACATCAGATTCATCTTGTTTTCGCAATCCTGAAACGCTATAATAGGAAGTGTCTGGTTTTATAACAGCTACTGTCATTCCTACTATATGTTGTTCTTTTTTGAAGTTTTGACAAATAGAATCTAACCATTTTGTATGTTGTTGAGAAAAACTTTGATTCACCAAAAACAGCATAATTAGTACGCTAAAAATAGACGATTTAGAAAAAGTATAATTCAAGATGTTTTTGATATTTGATGGATTCATAAACTAAACCAACAACTCATATTTTCTGGAAATATTGTTGCTTTATGAATATCGATTTAAAAACGATAATCAAAACCAATCCCCATAGAATTGATTTCAACCGAACCTAATTTGTAACGATTAAAACCTCCATGAACTGAAAATCGATTTAAATGATAACGTGCGTGTAGTTTAAATTCGTTTACAGAAGAATTATTAATAAAACTTTGCTTCCACAACGTACTTAAACTAAATGGCTTTTTCAAATACACATCTATACCAACTTGATATGTAAAACCTATTTTATCTACTCCATGAATTACATGTGAAACTCCAACTCCCCAAAAGGCTGTCACCATTTTTTCACGCACTCGATAATAATTTAGCATCAACGAATTTATTCCTAACTCAGATTTTGGTATTTTTTCAAAAAAATGCAAGTGATTTACCTCAACTCCTAACAATCGCATAAAGCGAAAATTTAACTTCACATCATTTCCATAAAATTCTTTTCCACTAGCAAAAAAGGTATTCGAAAGCATGAGTTTCATACTTTTTAACGATGCATTTTCCTCAGGAAGAGCATATTCACCATGTGAACCATTGGCATATGGATAGTCATAAAAATATTTCTGTTCCATATCTCCAAACAATATTCCAAAAACAATTTGGTCTATTATATCATTAAGTATTTGTTCAAAATGGTTGTTTTCATCATCATCCCATGAATTGGAGGAATTGGAGGAATCGGAAGACGAAGAACTTGAGCTAGAACTTCCGCTTGACAGCTCTTCTTTAGCTTTATTGAGTTTTCCCTGCGCATTGGTAAGTGCGCAGGTAAAACAACACAACAAAAGTAGCAGTGTAATTTTTGGGTTCATAAAATTGGTTTTAATGTTGCCAAAATGTATCAAGAAAAGTGCCAAAAATTCAAGTACCTATGTTAAGTAAATGTCAATCTCGTAAATAACGTGGCGAATAGAAAGGGTTTTGTGAATTTTCTCCAATCTTTTTTAATTCCGTGAAATTACCTCTTGTTTGCGGATTTCGGTTAGTATAAAAACCGCCTTCTATTGAAAAATCATCATTTATTCTCGTTATGTTTAGATGAGCTGTTCCTGAGTATCTTCCTTGTTTTGGAGTTCCAATATCATTAAAGTGATAGATAAGCTCATAGTCTCCTTTATTTTCTAACTCACGAATAGCCATCATATCACTTTTAGATTCATGAATTTTATCTTTATCATTTTTATAACAAAAAGAATGAATACTAATTTTACTCCCTGTCTGATTGATTCTTAATGTAAATTTTGATGGATTCCTAGATATTTTACTTTTAAGCACACTAGTGTAACCATCAACAATTTGTTCAGTTTTTGTCACAGATTCACTAATCTTATTACCTTCATATACTCCTGAAAAGTCTTCCACAGTAAACATATATGAAAATGGAACGTATCTCCATAAATGAGTATCTACAACTTCTAAAAAACACATTAATATCAAAGCTATTATTGGAGCAATAAAATCATTTTTTCTAAGTACAAATACAAAAAAGGAAGTTCCAACTATTAAAGCGATTATTGCTTGGGTTTTATAATATACAAAGTAATTCTTTTCCATTGTTATTAATAAAATTCCAAATATGATGAGTGCTTTTACAAAGAGGAAAAGACCATTAACAAATTCATGTTTCCGAATAATTTCTTTCGTTTGAAATTCTGTTTTTTCTTCCATCAATTTAGCGATTACTATTTATTGCTTGTAGTTTCTCTTTTATCTGCGATTGAATGATTTTCAAAAAACTATCTCGCAATGGCGACCACACCAACGGTCTCTTAGGCACAATATCAAATTTGCTTTCTAGAGTTTCTTTAAGTAAATCATAATTAGCGACTCCTTCAATTTCAATTCCTTGAAAATGCTTAAAAACTCCTTTTATTTTATCAAGCTTAAAAGGTGTAATTGCTACAGATATTTGGCTTTTTGTCTGTATCCAAGCCGCACCCATTTCTATTAAACACATTGCCGATTCGTAAAAATTGTCAGACAACATAAAAATCACTAATACATCTTCGTTTAATCGTTCTTTGATTTCTTCCATAAAATCATTGCCCAAAGGTGTTCCATATCCTTTTAAAGAAGTACAAAATATAGCTTCCGCAGGAATTCCAATAGCTTGTAACATATGAATAAACGTAGTGACAACTTCTCTGTCCTCATAGGAATGACTAATAAAGATTTTCTTTAAATATTTTTTGTCAGATGTAACGGTTTCTTTTCCTTTTGTTGGTTTTTGAATAACATAATTTGACGTATCAATTTTTAAATCATCTGCAATTAATAGCAATATTTTGCTTGAGGCTGTTGCTAATAGTTTTTTAATTTCGGTTTGCGTATAATCATTAATTAACTCATTTGCAACTCCGTACCCACTTAGAATACTAACCATTTCTCTCATACTGTGACTGGTTTGCAATGAAAAGAAAATGTCTTGAATTAATCGATTTTGTGTTACTGGATTCATATTATTGATGGTTTGAAATTGATTTTACCACAAAGATGAATGATTCTGTAACGCAAAAAATCAATAATATTGAGGAATACAAAACCCCTCAAGCTTAAGGAGTTTTTGTACTAAGCACGAATAATAATATCGAAGATATCTTTTATACCCTATAGCAACCAAGCTATCATGTAGCATCACTTTGACATACCGTAACCTGATTTTTATGAATTGCAATCGTTAGTTGCGATTCCTTTTTTTTATCATAATATATTTCTACTTCTTTAAATTCGTTTCCAATTTCAATAGTCGTTTTAGATGGCTTCATGAGGTTTGTTTTAGTTTAGATAAATATCCATCATAAAACCACTTAGAACAATACTTAATTATACGTATTTTTTGATCGTTAGTATTAATGAGGAAAAGACTCAAAAAACGCTCTAATTGCTAAATAATACTATTTACCTTATATTTAATATGGATAATATGGTACATTTTTGACTCTAAATACAACATCATGGATAAACAAGAATTTAATGAACTTAAAGAAAAAGTTGCAAAACTTGAAAAGAAACGAAACTTCAATCTCTGGTTACAGTTTTTTATATTTCCTTTAATTCTTGCTGGAATGGGTTATTATTTTCAACATACTGTACAACAATCTGAAAAACGATTAGAACAATTGAAAATAACACAAACAATTGTAAATCAAGTATTCACTGACACCACTATAGAACGCACAGTAATCCTTAGAGATATTTTAGATGAAATTCTTGAAAATGATGTACTTGCTGATAAAATTCAAGCATCCATTGACAAGTATCTTAAAAATAAAGCGATGACAGGCACGCCCGAAGAAGCTAAAAAAGTAACAACTGCGATCAATGCATTTGCATCCGACGATACAAAATTGAAAGAAAGCTTTCAAGATTCAGATGTCATTCAGAAAAAAGTTTCAAAATATGATCGTGCCATTGCCAAAGAACGTGAAGCATTTACTTTTTTAGTGAATGGTGAATTAGACAAAGCTAAACACGCTTTTAGAGAAACTGGACAAATCTACCCAAGTTTTCATCAAGTATATGAAATTGGGAATTACTTAGAAAAATCTCCTGAAAATCCAACCGAAACACAGATAAAGGAAATTCAAAACTACATTGGAAATACCATGGGATGGAAAGCCCCGCAAGATCTTCTATATAAATTAACGCAGTAAAAGCTATTCTTTCTATTTCAAGTGTTTTTTCACGAAAATGTTACCATACTGTAACATTTTAAGAAAATCTCACACATATAAGCTAAATTCTTTATCTTTAGAAATTACTTGAAAAATCTTTTTTTCATTGTTAGTCAATGGAATGAATTCAAGTAACTAGGCTAAAACAAAATTGACTTAAAATAAACATTCATTAACAATAAACTAAATAGTATATGGCTGACGAATTTGATTTACTGGAAACTTCAGGATCACAACAAGAACAAAAATCAAACGACAAAGTAGATTGGGGAAAAGCTATCGACCAAATGAAGTCGAAGTTAGCACAAGAAGACAGTCCAGAAGTACGTCAAAAAATATTAAATGCAACCTTAGATAATGTGGTTGATATGGCTGAAAAAGATCGCACTTCTTTATTAGATGCCATAAAAGACTTGACTGATTATCAAGATGAAGTTGGAATCATTTTTGAGCGTTTTTCTACTTTAAATGATGAAGAACAACGTGTAATTGACAACGCACAAAAAGACCTTGAAAAAGCAAAAGTTGAATATCAAGAAGCATTAGACAAACCAGATACTTGGTGGAATAATCTTTGGGGACGAAAATCTAAGATAAAAAGCACGAAAGCTGACTTAGATCAAGCTGAAAAAACAAGGAAATTTGCTGATTCTAAAGCAAAAGAAATGTTCCAAAAGCGTATTGAAAGCTCTGATACAGAAACATTATTAAAAGAACTATCATTCAAAAGTCAGGCAGCTGTAAAGCGTTTAAAAGATCGTGAAGTTGAAATCAAAGAAGTTGAAGATAAATTGCAAGTTGCAATTGTTGAAGCTAGTAAAAATCACACAAAAGCGTTAGAGAAGAAGAAAGAAGTTGAAGAAAAACTCGAAACTGAAAAATCGTTATTGAGTCAAGCCCGACAAGGATTGGAAGAAGTGGTTGATAAGCAATCACCTGAATATTCTGAAGCATTGTCTAAAGTTACAAAGCTTGAACAAAAAGTAGAAGAACTAGAAGGTTTACGAACAGCTTATATTACGTTAGCAGCAAGTAAAGATAGTTTCGTCCACAAGCATAACTTAACAATCAAAGTATTGACTTCGTTACGTAGCAACTTACAAACGCACAGAGCGAAATTGAAATCAGATACTGAAGAACGTGTGCGTTATTATGATGGTTATGTAGTTGCATTAAAAGCTAGAACTGATCAAGAATTTGCAGCAATTTTAGAGCATTTAGGAATTAAAACTGATGAGAAAATTGGTGAAACACTAGCAGCGATGCATACAGCAAGTGCTAGAGCGCGTCAAGATATGATGGAAAACATTCCTGTTCACGAAAAAGTAATGAAAGGTATTTACGGAAGTTATGCAGAATCGTTACAAGAAATTCGGGAGAAAGATGTGGAAATTCGTAAGAACTTCGCAGATCGTTATGGAATTGACATGAAAGAATTATTTGAAGAGTATTATAAAAATAATGACAATCCATCTACAGGAAATGATAAAGGGAATGATTCTGGCGGAGCTGGAAACGGTGCGCCAGCAAATGATGGTGGTTCGGACGATTTGTTAGGATAATATTACTAAAGTATATTATAAAAAAGGGTTCCGCATGAAGGATTGTATTTCGACTTCGCTCAATATACGATAGTGTTGGAGCTCTTTTTTTAGATTCCTGCCCACGTAGGAATGGCAAAATTGTACTATAAAAAAGTGACTGCTGATAGCCTGACCGCAAAAGTAAATTTCGAGAACCTCAATGTTCTTTTGTATGCATGCCCAAAAATAATAATTACTAAAACATTTCTGTTTTAATGTCTATAAACGATATCACAACACCATTAGACTCTGCAACCTTAGATTCAGATGCACAATACGAACTTTACTATAGAATGGTAAAACATGTATTAGACGAATTTGAAATCAATTTAGTAGAATGGAATCATTACCGAATTTGCACAAAAGAAGAACTAAAATCTTTAGAAGAGTACTGTAAACGTTTGGCGTTTTCATTAAAAGCAATGCAATTAAAATATCGTTTTGATGAAGAACGTATGAAAGTGGATTTGACAGAATCTGGCTTCCCAAACTATTTAGAATTACGCTACATTCACAACGATTTAGATCTTAAAGAAGAATTTAAAGCCAAACTTCCTGAAGCTAAAGAATTCAAAGAAAAGTTTATTCATCGCTTAATGATTGATAAGCAACATGTAGACAAACGTGATTTGTTTGAAGCTTCTTCTTCCTTGTATTATAACATGATTCAGGAAGATAAAATTTTTCAAAAGTTTGTGATTGGAAAGATAAAAAAGACAAAAAGTTCATTTGCAACTTATGTGCTCGATTGGGCTTTTTATGACGTAACACTCAATAGGCCTTTTATCTGTTTCATGTATTTCGATTACAAACACGATGACAAAGTAGAACAAGAAATTTATGATACTGTAAAAGAATGTGCTGATCGTTGTTTAGATTTAGACAACATGGCGTATATGATTGATAAACGTCTAAAATATGTACATCCACGAAAAATAAAACGTGTAGATTTAGGAATATTACATAGTATCTTTTCAAAAGATGATCATGAAACAACACATGCACTTTTAAAAGCAATTGCACAAAAAGATGTAACCATCAACTCATTTGCATTAAGCACCAAAGTAGAAACGATTACAGCTGTCAATTCTTCTAAAGTAAGCAATGATTTATTATCATTTAAAAAACAAGTCATACAGGTTTGGAGTGATGTTGTAAAACATAATTACATATTAGCACCACACAGAGTGATTCAATTACTATATGGCGCCATTCCTGATACCGTAATTCATTTACACCATGAACCTTTTGAAGTAGAAGAAATACCTGAAAGTTGAAATTGAGTCTAGAAAATAGATCATGAAGTTGAAATCAAATACTTAAATCAACAAAAAACGAATTAACAAATAAACGAAGCGAAAGCGACAAACAATATATATATGGAGAAACAACCGACTTTTCCTATCAAAAAAACAGAATTAACTATTTTACGTGAAGAAGCTTCTTCTTTCATTAAAGGCGTACAATGGGAACAAGGTTACAAAGCACGAAGTAGAGACGGAAACAAAGAGCAAGAAGATATTCTATTATACTTATCTAAAGCCAAAGGGAATGGAGGAAATACTATTTCCATCTCAAAAACAATTTTAAGTTTAAAAAAACGATTGCTTCCAGATTCTGTTGCGTTACCGCTTGCACTGAATGAAACGCTCTTTAACTTACAAGAAGCGCTGGCAATTGGTTTATGGATTAGAGATAGTTATTATGATGCTTCTGGCTTATCTATTTTGCATGAAAGAAGAACCGGACTTTCTGCAGATCAACGTAAAGAATATGAATCAAAGCAACAAACAGCAACTGCGTTTATGTTGTTTAGTATATCGTATTATGTTTTAGCGAAGATGAAAGAGAAAGCTTCCGAAAACAACAAAGCAATGCAAAACAAATTTGCTGGGATTCCGGAAGTTTCATTGTTATCGCCAATGAAAGGAATTTCATGTCAGTTGTTTTATTATGACAAATACATGAATCATCCGAATTTGATCAATTCTGAACAAGATGTGATCGATTTCACTGTACTATATTTTGAAGCATATCTCAATGAAATCATTCAACGAAAAGGAGCCTTAGATTATACAGAAGTTATTACAGATAGAACTTATCAATTAGAAGATTCAGAGTTTTCTATTGCTGGTTGGGAAACTGCTTTTACAGGAAGTGCTAAAAGTATTGAATTCAACCCAATTCGTTTTGAACAAATTGTTGGTAATAAAGATGCAAAACACTTTGCCAAACGTTTGGTAGAGCGTTTAATGAGTTATGATATCGCAACGAAAAGAAATCCTTTTCAAGAATTAGGTGGATTCATGCCCGTATTTATGGGATACGGAATTCCTGGAACTGGAAAAAGTATGTTAATTGCTGCCATTGCAACAATGTTGAAAGAACGCTGTGATCATTTAGATATTCCATTTTTATTTCATCCAATGCCAGATACCGTAGTTTCTACATTTCAAGGTGGATCGGCAGAAAAAATGGTTCAATGGATGAAGCCAATGCAGGATCCTACTCGATTAATTTTTGCACCCATTGATGATGCAGAGAACAATTTACAGGAACGAACTGCACAAGGTGTTTCGGCAGGTGTAAAAGAAGTAATTGGTGTGTTTTTACGTTATACGGAAGGTGCATACGCGGTAAATCATGGAAATAGTTCTATTGGTTTATTTACCAACTTACCCGAACAATTAGACAAAGCTGTAATTTCCAGAATTCAAGGGCGTTTTAAGATTGATGGAGCGCGCACAGAACATGATTTCTTAGATCAAGATTATATTTGGTGGTCCAAAATTGAAAAGACATTACCTGGATTTGTTTCTATGAAAAACCATCCTGATTACAAATACTTAAGCGATCAAGGCTTGGCGGCAAATGCTGGAGAAATTTTAGGACAGTTAGATAAACCAACAGAAGAAAAAATTGCGATCATTTATGATAAAGTGTTAGCAAAAGATGCTTTGGATTCGCATACGTTTTATTCAAACTTATATGGAGCTGTACAAAAAGAGTTTCCATTTTTCTCTTCAAGAGATATCAGAAACATTCAAAGTGCGATTTCATTACGTTTGACAGATTTCAACCTAGAAGAAGACTGGTTTGAAAACCCTGAATTATATTTCCTAAAAGATTACGACACAAAACTAGGAATGCTAAAAGAGTTGATGACTACAAATATGAAAGGACTCAACTTTGCAGATATTCGTAAGCAAGAAGTAATTCGTTACTTAGATAATGTTGCTACAATTGCAGATACTGATTTCTCTCGTAAAGTAGAGCAACAAATTATGCAAATGAAAATTGGAACAGAAGCACGCAATCGTTTTGAAAAAGGCAGTTAATTATCATGAAAAACCTCGTTTTCTTACTGTTTCTTTATCTTTCAACAAATTACGCACAAGAAGAGACTGTAAAAGTTGAAAGTATTAAAATGAACCCGAAAGGTGAAGCCATTTTAATAGAACACATCAATATTATTGACGTTCATACAGGAAAAAGTAGTAAAAAAAGCGTTTTAATTCGTGATAAAAAAATTGCAGCGATTTCTAAAAATATTCGTGTAAACGATACAACAACTATTACAATAGACGGAACAGGAAAATGGTTGTCACCAGGAATGGTTGACAGCCATGTTCACTTGTTTCAATCGGGAAGCATATACACACGCCCAGATGTTTTTAATTTAACGAAATTTAAACCCTATGAAGACGAGCGTAAATGGCTTCGCCAAAATGCACCCGATTTATTAAAACGTTATTTACAAGCAGGAATTACCACCATTACTGATGTTGGCGGACCTTTATACAATTACAAACTAAGAGACCTGTATAATGACAATACTTCATTTCCGAACATCTACCTTACCGGACCGTTAATTTCTACCTATCAACCAAAAGCTTTTGATATAGAAGACAGTCCTATTATCAAAGCAAGTTCGCCCGAGGAAGCTATTGATTTGGTTAAAAAGCAATTACCGTACAAACCTGATTTTATCAAAATATGGTACATTGCCAGTGGTAACGAACAGCAAAATTATGACATTGTAAAAGCTACTATTGAAGAAAGTCACAAACACAATTTGAAAGTTGCTGTACACGCTACACAATTAGAAACTGCAAAACGTGCCCTAAAAGCAAAAGCAGATATTTTAGTCCATAGCGTTGATGATCCTATTGACAAAGAATTTATAGATTTGTTAAACGCTAGAAATGTTGTGTACATTCCAACACTGATGGTTGCTAATAAATATACTGAAGCTTTTGCACAAGAAATTACATTCTCTACCGAAGAACTGAAACATTCCAATCCGTATCCTATTCGTAGCTTTTCAGATTATAAACATTTACATAATGGTGATCTTTTTAATTTAGTAAAAAAGTATGCTATTGCTAGAAAAAACAGAGGTCAAAAGGAAGATTTTATTCAAGCAGAAAACTTAAAACTACTTCAAAAAAGCAATAGTATCATTGCTACAGGAACAGATGCTGGAAACATAGGAACATTGCACGCAACTTCATATCAAGAAGAAATTCGTCAAATGAAAGAAGCTGGATTATCTAACTTAGAAATCATACAAGCTTCTACCATAAATGCGGCTAAAATATTAGATAAAGAACATGAAATTGGAAGCATTGAAACATCAAAACTAGCAGATTTACTGATTTTAAACAGTAATCCTTTGGAAGACATTGAAGCACTTCAAAATATAAGTCATATTATAAAAGGTGGAAGTATGTATACGATTGAAAATGTACTAAAAGATAGTCCTGAAAACATTGTACAAAAACAAGTCAACGCATACAATTCAAGAAATGTAGAAGCTTTTTTAGATACATACAGTGATACGATTGAAATTTATAATTTCCCAAATCAATTGATGTATAAAGGAAAAGAAAAAATAAGAGAAATCTTTACCGTTTACTTTAAAAAATATCCAGAATTACATTGTGAAATTTTAAACAGAATTGTCATAGGGAACAAAGTGATTGATAACGAACGTGTTTCTATTGGAGAAGGATATAAGTCATCGGAAGTTATTGCAATTTATATCATTGAAAATCACAAAATCGCGAAAGTTTACTTTCTTCGAGATTAAGTGTTCTAAAACAATATCATCATGAAAAGACTATTTATTTTATTCGTATTATATGCTTCGTTTGTCACTGCACAAGAAAATAACGAAGCTGCTATTATTGTTCAAAAACAAGTAGAAGCCTATAATGCAAGAGATATTCAAGCATTTTCAGCACTATTTAGTGATGATGTAAAAATGTATGATTTTCCGAAAACATTACGAGCATCAGGCAAAGTCGAACTAAAAAAACGCTTTGGTCAAATGTTTCAAAACACACCTGATCTATTCAGCTATATAGAAGACAGAATTGCTTCTGAAAACAAAGTAATTGATCATGAAAAAGTAACCTTTAAAAAAGGCGAACCTGCAAAAGAATTTATAGTAATGTATATTGTAGAAAATAAAAAAATCACGGAAGTATATTATATAAAACGATAACCTGTTTTGAAGAAAAAGTCATATAAATTATACATTGTTTTCATAGGTATTGCCATTCTCTATTATGCTTTAAAATTCTCAGGAGTTCTTGTATTATATGCAATTCCATCTTCTAGTAGTGAGCCAACAATTAAAACAGGAAGTTTTATTCTTGCAACCAATTTAAAAACGCCCAAACGCGGTGATGTAATTACATTTATTTTTAAAGATCGATTGCAACCAGACTCTCCAATTCAAGAGTTGAGTTATATATTTCGTTTAACGGCTGTTGCAAATGATACCCTTGAAATTAAAAAAGGCATTGTGTATGTAAATGGTAAAAACGTTGATACACAACTTACACTAAAACATTCGTATCTTTTGAGTCAAGCTCAATTGGACAAAGTAAAAGATCTTGATCCAGAAAACTTTCCAATAAACAAGGATTCATTCATGGTGTTTATGAAAGATGCTGATGCAAAAAAACATGCACTAGAAAAGCAGCAATTCATAGATAAAAAAGGAAAACCTGATGATTTCATCAAAGAAAAGTATCAACAAAACTGGAACAAAGATCATTTTGGTCCATTAGTTATTCCTGAAGGAAAAATGTTTGTGCTTGGCGATAATAGAGACAATGCTAGAGATAGTCGTACTATCGGTTTAATAGATGCTTCCGCAATTACAGGTGTTTATTGGAAAACACTCTTCTGACAATTCAAATAATGCATGCAATATAGAGAAATTATGAATAAGCTATTTTTTACACTTATATCTTTTATTTTCTTCAATTTTGCCAATGCGCAAATTGCTAAAAAAATTGTTCAAAGCAATTTGAAAAATGTATCTATTGATAGCTTAAAAAAAGGATTTTATCATTACCAAAAAACGAATCCTAGTGTAGCTAAAGAATATTTAGTTTCACTTTTACAAAAAGCATCTTCTAAAGATACTATACTTGAAAAACATAAAATCCACTATCAGTTAGCAATTATTTTTAGTACCCTAAGAAATAAAGATAGCTCACTACACCATATAAACAATGCACTAAAAGAAGTTGAAAACGACGAAACATTACTATCTAATCATCTATATCTAAAAGGAGGTATTTATTATGACTTTGGAGACTATATAGAAGCTATTGAGTATTATACAAAAGTATACAACATCGCAAAAAAGAAAAATGATCTTTTTGCACAAGCAAATCTTGCCAATGATATAGCATTGATAAAAACACAAATTGGAGACAATGCAGATGCACTACAACTTGTACGAAAGAATCTTCCTTTTTATGAACAACTACTAAATAAAAAAGATAGTGAACAATACAGGGCTCCATATCTCAATTCACTCATGACTGTTAGTGATATTTACACTAATTTATTTATAGATAAAGGAAAGAATAACAAAAAATATTTAGACTCTGCACGGTATTACAATTCTATTGCATTGCAGAAAAGCATACGTTATAATGATGATGAAGCTTTTGCCATTTCACTAACACTCAAAGGAATTATTCATCATGAAGAAGGAGATATTGAACAATCAACAACGGAATTAATCAAGGCTGAAAACTTAATTCAAAGTTTAAATCTTCCAGGACAACTCTTAATTTCACAATTATATAGAGGAAAAAATTATTACGTAAAAGCAAACTATGATAAAGCAATCACCTATTTCATTAAAACAGATTCTCTAATTAGACATACAAATACAAATTTCCCTGATTTACAGGAATTATATATTCTACTAGCAAAATCGTATGAACAAAAAAATGATGCTAAAAATACTATTAAATACTACAACTTATTTCATGAAAAAGATCTACAAAATGATTATTTGAGTCAACAAGCGCTAGAAAATTTACATAAAGAATATGATGTTGTCATTTTTAAAGACACTATCGATTCTTTGCAAAAAAGTCTTAAAGAAAAAAAGTATAATTATCGTATTTTAATAGCTGTATTTCTGCTACTCATCATGATTATCATTATGTATTACAAAAGAAAACAAGTTCAAAATCACAAGCAATTTCAGCTGGTTTTAAATGAATTAGATTCTAAGAAACAACAAGAAAAAAAATCACCTTCAAAAGAAATCAATATTAGTGAAGAAAATATTTCCAAAATTTTACAAGGCTTGGATAACTTTGAAAAAAACGAACAGTTTCTCAAAAAGAATTGTTCTTTAAATTTTGTAGCAAATAAAACAAATACAAATAGTACATATTTATCAAAGGTGATTCAAATTCATAAACAGAAAAAGTTTATCCAATACATTACTGACCTTCGCATTGATTACGCGCTTGAAAAACTTCAAGCCGACAAAAAATTTAGAGCCTATAATATCAAATCTATTGCTGCTGAACTCGGATATAATTCAGCAGAATCATTCTCTAAAGACTTCAAAAGAAGAACCAAACTATATCCTTCATATTACATAAAAAAATTAAACGAAACAGCCATTTAAAACTTTAAAATAGTAATCGAAATCTAACAATTTCGAGTACTAACTTTTGACTCAAGAGTAGTACGCTCATATATTAGCTACAACATAAACACTCATCCATATGAAAAAATTAAACTTGAAAAAGAGTAAAATTGCTGCTATTACAAATGCTTACTTCATTAATGGTGGCACAGACAATTCTGTCATAAATACCATCTGTGATTACACAAATAACGAATCTGTAACTTGTCATACAAACTGTGATACTTGCAATACAACTAATGAAAATAGTCCTTGTAATTCGACTAATCCAGGGAACACAAGACCGAACAAAAGTATTAATACACAAGCAGCCATTTGCTTGAATAATGGTGGATGATTTTTCTCCTATTAGTGATAAAAATAAAAAAATTCAATTTTTTATAATTTTAGTTTGCATTGTTCAAACGTTGATTCACTTTAAAAAAAAGGAAGTCAAACTTAAACATCATAATGGTCGGAAGAAAAAATCTTCCGACCATTATTTAATTTAAACTCCTTACTATTTAAGTTGTTTTTCTACAGTATTAGCATCTAGCTGTACAATTATAATCTATCGTATCATTAGATGGGCCAAAAGGACAATTAATACCACATGAAGTTCTGGTGTCCACGCAAAAGGTTCTAGTTTCTCCACCAACCAACTCAGTTAGATTTAAAAGTGAAATTGATTTTTTGTTTAATGCTAAATTTTTAAGCTGTTGCTTTTTCATCATTTTTAATTTTATGATTAATATGAATCAAAGATATAGCGCTACTCATCCCGAAAAAACACGACCTGCTCGACATTCAACAATTTCGACTCTTAATTACTGAATTTCAGACTACAGAACTTTATTCAACTTTCGACTATTTATCGCATTTACCTTCATTCTTTATAGTAAAAAGAGAATTTATTTTATCACTCTTTTCATTATCTGTAACAAGAGACAAAAATTAACTACTTATAAAGTATCTTAGCAACAGATATCCTATTTTTGTTAAAAGGTGAATTTTATAGCGAATGGAAAAATTAAAACGATCTGAATTATTCGGCGCAGCCTTAGTTCCAATTACTGGAGCTTTGGTAGAACGCTACAATAAATGTCTTTCTTTCATAGGAACTGCACCTACAAAACTGCGCAGTTTTCATATTGATGCCATGGGTTGGAGTCCTGAAATTGCAGATGAAAAAGATGATTTTTTATATTTAAATTCTGGAGAAGCCAATCCGAATGCTATTATTCTTTCACCAAAACAAAATGAAAAACCAGCGTATTCGCCTTTTCATAGTTTTGATATAGAAATTATGAATTTGGTGTTTAAAGAACATCGTGATGCAATTAAAGATATTACTCGTGATGCCGCAATTTGTGTTGATTTAGATCAATATATTGATGCGTTTTACGAACCCGAAGATTTATTAAAATACAATCAAATCTCAGTCGATTTTACAGTGGTTGAAGATTTATACAACATCCAACAAAAACAATTAAAACTAGTTAAAGAATTTCAAGAAGATCATAATTTTTTAGATGAAAGTTTACATTTAAAAATTTTGGCTTCCGCCAGAAAACATGGCGATTTACGTTCACGCACACTTGAAATGAAAAGCATGTCGTTTACCACAGATTCGTTTTACACAAGAGCTTTTGGTGGCGTATTTGTATTTAGACGAAAAGGAAGTGGAAAAAACATCTTGATTTTTGAATCGAAAAAAATGGCAAAAAAAGTAACATCCTCTTCAAAAACGCAAGCCTTTCATATAAAAGACGGACGTTTTTATAGTGCTTTAGCTGCTGAAAAAATGATTGTTCTTGATCCTGAACACAGTGTTTTGTCTGGCTATTATGAACGTGTACAAAAAATTATTTTTTCAAAACAAATAGAAAATGCAACACACTCATTGCATGAAATTTTAGAAAACTCTAATGTGTACAAACGTTATTTGAATCGTTTCACAGCCGATTCGCGAAAGCAATTAATGATTTTAGAACGTTTAAAAACGAATGCAAAAAAAGAAAATGCGTTAGATATTGAAGGTGGCTTAACGCCGGAAGTGTTGGCTTGTATACAAATTCCAACACCTGAACTAGCAATGAAAGAACAAGAACTTGTTTGGAAATTGATTGTAAAAACATCACCATACAAAGATCCTTTATTTTTGTATTGGTATGATAAGGAAACATTCTATTTAGAATATACAAATTGGGACGAATCGTATCAGGATTGGGTCATCAAATTAATTAAACAAAACACTTGGAACACATGATTACATTTGAAATTATCATATTAATATCAAGTCTCGTTTTTGGAATTTCTATCTATTGGTTAGAATCAAAAAGCAATGGTTTGTATAAAACAATTAACAAGATTACACATTCTGAAGAGTTACAAATGAAAGACACGAGTAGAAAAGGTTTCTTTGTAGGACAACCTTTTATTCCGCGTTTAATTTATGTAAACGTCATCTTCATTGTTGTGTGTTTATTTCTTTTCTTCTTATTTCCTATTGCAACGCCGACAGTCCCATATTATGTAACTGCATTGATTGGAACTATGGTCGGAATTTACATTGCGAGTTTTATCATCAATATAAAAGATAAGTCTGAAGAAATTATTGATAAAGTTGTCGATACTGGAAAAGATATCATTGACGATATTAAAACCAAAGGACAGGAAGCTGCTTCCAGTTTTTCTAAAGAAGAAGAAAAAGAAACAACTACAAAAGAACCTGAAACGCCAAAGAAAAGCGGTAGAGAACGATTAAAAGATAAAGGATATTTAAAATAGAAAGTTATGCTAAAAAGATATTGGAACCGTGGCGCAAAACAAAAATTCATCCTCATATTAATAGGGTTTATTATTTTTTGTACGCTCTTTATTTTGAGAGACGACTATCAACCGTTTTTACTTTTTATTAGAAAGTATTTCTTTGTATTGCTTTTATTTGTTGCAATCCTATATATCGGAATTCGATCGTTCCGAAAAGCGGCAAATGCACTAAAAAAAGTATTTAGAGCTATTCTTGCATTAGCTTCTATTGCGCTGATATATGTTTTCTTTTGGAATGTTGGCATGTACGATTATATGCAAACATACAATGTGTATAATGATATGAATTTACAAGAAATATCAGAGCTACCATTAACTCAAAATGAACGTATACAGCCATACAATAACATTAAAACAATGGCGTACGAATCTATTTCGGAAACGCAAGAAGTATCTGCTCCACAACTAGTTCGTGTTGATGATAGAAATCAATGGACAATGGCTGTACAACCTTCACATGAATATTTTGTACAACGTACAAGTGATAATATTGAAGAATTGTTTTCGGTTTCGAGTACGTCACCTTCTCCCCGATTTTCTAACGAGAATAGAATTGAAGCAACTTTTGCCATTGGTGAATCGTTAGCGTTTAGCAGAAACACGTACAATGCTGTTGTACAACGTTTTAATCCTTGGCAATTGTTTAACTATGAACCACATGAAGCGTATTACATGAAAAATGACGCTGGAAAGTGGGTTCAGGTTGTGAGTTTGATAAAGTGGAAAGGTTTCTTTTTTCCATATCCAACATTTGGTGGAGTAATGGTTGTAGAAACTGGCGAACACAATTTGAATGATTACATAGAACGTTTGTTGATTGGAAAAGGAACATTTATTTCCGCCGACGAAGTTCAAAATTATCCATACTTAATGCGTCAAAATACTTTATCTGAAAAAGTATCACGTTTACAAGCAAAGTCAATGATGTTTTTAGGTGGTTTTACAGATCCATTGCCATGGAATAAGAAGACTGCTGTAAAAATTCCAGATTTGATAGAAGATCAAAATCAGCAACCTTTTGTAACCGATTTCAAATTTAACGGTGTCGTTAATAATGCATACGATGGTTTATACCACTGGTTTGGATTAGAACCAATTGGAGATGAACGTACAAGTTTATCTATCAGTGTTTTTATTCCTGCTGACGGAACTAAAAAAGTATATTACTACAATCATGCTAAAAAGAAAGAAGGATTTGCAGGAGTTTCGGCTATGCCAGCGAAAGTAATGGAATCTAAAAAATCATATGATTGGACGGTAAATAAACCTGTAGAATTTAGGCCTTTCATTAGAGATTTGGCAGGAAAAAGACGTTTATTTATGTTATCAACTATTGCTGCAAAACGTGAAAACAGCGATCAATTTGATGGTGGTTCTACACCAGATTTAGCCTTGGTTGATGTTTCTTACAAAGATGTTGTTTGGATTGATGCTAAACATCCATCACAATGGAACGCTCAAATTTTAAAACAATTAGGAGAAACTTGGCAAACTTCTGAAAACTTATCAGATCGTGATTTATATCCGAATAGATTAAACATTAACACAGAAAAAAATAAAGATTCAATTACGATTCAGAAAGATAGTATTGTAAAAGATTCTTTATAAGAATTACTTTTTCATACAGATACAAAAAGAAGCGGGCAAAACCCGCTTCTTTCGTTTCAACAATACTATGTGTTATTAACTACATTCATAACATGCTGATATTGGACACGTACGTTGATATGTTAATGGTAATGCTGGTGGCGCTTCACACCAAACTCTACTACCTCTACCATCTTGTGCTCCTCCATTTATAGCATTCATATTAGAAATAGTTTTTTTGGTAAAGCTTAGGTTTTTTAAATTCTTTTTTTTCATTTTAATAAAGTTTACGATTAATAATACTGCTAAATAACAGGGTAATTTTGAGAGAAAAAAAAGCACTTCTTGACGATTTATGAAACGTCTTGATTATTTATAAAATGTCAAAATTGTTTTGTACGAAAGACATGTTCAAACTGTTTTACACACAATTAAATTTTGGTAAGCAGTTCAATATCTCTATTTTGCAAAAAAATCCTCACCATAGCGAATGAAAAAAAGTAGTCTTTTAAATATCTGCAAATTCTTTTTCTTGATATTTTCATGCTTTTCTTTAGAAACATTTGCGCAAACAGAAAAAGAACAATCATATCTACATATACTTTCATTTGATCAGCTTGATTCATTGTTCATATATTCACAACATGATGATTTTTCAACTTTAGAGCTGTATGCACAAAGAATGCTTACTATTTCTAGAAAAAACGATAGTGTTCTACAAAAAAATATCGCTTTTTACAATCTAGCTTTTGCGTACCATAAACAAGGAAAGAAAAACAATTATAACCAAGCTATTGACAGTCTTGAATATTATACCACACAGTCAAAAGATATAACTATGCTAGCAAATTGTTTCAACTTAAGAGGCACTATTGCATATGAAGAAGGAAATCTTGAAACCGCTTTTTCAGAGTATACAAAGGTTATTGAAATAAGCACTTCGCCAAAAAATCAAAGGATGACATTGGTGGCACTTAATAATATAGCATTAATTAAGAAAGAGCTACAAACACCGAAAGAAGCTTTAAAAGATGTGTGCGTTGCCTTAAAAGGATTTCGAAAAGATAATCGATTCTATAATGAAATTGGTTCCATGCATCTTATTGGAGAATTGTATTTAGATATGTATCGTTTACATGGAGATTCAAAATATTTAGATTCTACAAAATTATACACCGACTCAGGTTTAAAAAAATGCAAGCTGTATAAAGATACATTTGGGCATTATTTGTTTTTATACACGAAAGGACAATGGCTTCAAGAAACGAAACAGTACGATAAAGCCTTGGTTACACTAGAAGAATCATTAAATTATTTCGAAGAAAATAATGATCAGAAATGGAAGTTGTTTTTGTATTTATATTTGGGAAGGTTGCATGATGAAACTCAAAATCATACTGCTGCTATTGAAGTTTTAGAAAAAGCTAGTTCAATATTAGCGACAAAGGATTTTCATTTTAGTGATACTCCTGAAGTATATTTACTGTTGACCAAGAATTATTTTTATGTACAGAATCACGCAAAAGCAAATACGTATTTAGAGAAGTATAAAAGTTTTAGTGGTAAAATTGAGCAAGACAATCGAAAGTTATTTGCAAAACTTCATAATGAATATAATGTTACTGCATTGGAAAAGAAAATTTCTCAGATAGAAATAAAAGCTTCTCACAAACAATATGTCATTCTTTTAATCACTATTACAAGTATTATTGTAATTGGGTTGATTGCGTTATTTTTTTATAGAAAAAATAGAACAAATAGCAAACGACTTACTGAAATTCTTGATCAATTAGAAACCACCGAAATACAAAAAGAAGTTGTTTACACCACAACTAATGCTAAGATAGAAGATACAGAAATACAACGCATTTTGCACTCATTAGAAACCTTAGAAAAAGAAGAATATTACTTAGCTATGAGTTGCACCTTGAATTCTGTTGCTAAAGAAATTGACACTAATACTTCGTATTTGTCCAAAATTGTAAATGAGTACAAAGGGAAATCGTTTGCAAATTACTTAAATGAATATCGAATTAACAAAGTATTAGTCAAATTGAAAAGCGACAGTCAGTATCATCAATATACTTTAAAATATATTGCGGAACAGTTTGGTTTTAGTAGACATGAAACGTTTAGTAGGGTTTTTAAAAAGCAAACAGGTATTTCTCCATCGTACTATTTAAAGAAGTTAAAGAATGACAATTTATAAATCATCAAACTTATTTTTATTTTCATACCTGACAATCTTTTACATTTACATTCCTATTAATTAAACCTAAAGACCTTATGAAAAAACTACAGTTTACAAAAAAGACAATTTCCAAGTTCGAAAACTTAAATCAGGTAAAAGGTGGTGCAAATAATCACACTAATGTATGTGATACGTTAGAAGTATGTACCTATTCATTAATTTCTGATTGCCCAGCAACATCATCAAGAACTGCTGACGGAAGAACTAAACGTGGCTCTAAATAATTTATTATTCAGATACGATTTAAAATAGCGATTAACGAAGCGGAATACTTAGAACAACTTCTGTTCCGCTTGGGTTTTCGTTTTCATCTTTAAGATCTACAAAATACACTGAAAAATTGTTTTTGAAGTCTTTTACAAAGTTACTCAGTCTACTTTTTGTTAATGCAATACCAATTGATTTTCGTTTTACAAATTTATCATTAGCTATTTTTTGAGCTGCTTCTCTACCAATACCATTATCAGTAATTGAAATTGTAATAAAATCTTTTTTAGTACTTTCAACAGATAGCTTAATATTTTTGTCTCCTTTTTTAGAGGAAAGCCCATGCCATAAAGCATTTTCTAAAAATGGTTGCAATACAAGTGATGGAATTTTTATTTGATCAAGATTGATATTATTATCTACCATAATTTCAAAATTGATTCCATTAGAAAAACGGATATTTTCAATACTCATGTATAAATCCATTGTTTCTAGTTCGTCTCCTAAAGAAACTACTTTTACACGAGAAGCATCTAATATTTTACGAATCAACTTTGCGAATTTATTCAAATAATGCACTGCATTTTTTTGCTCATTTGCAATAATGTATTGTTTGATAGAGTTTAACGAATTAAATACAAAATGCGGATTCATTTGACTACGAAGCATGTCTTGCTCTAGCGTTAAAATCTTCTTTTCATTATTTAATAAACGTTGTCTGTATAAAATGTAGATCATGATTGCCAAAAACGCCAACACAATACTACTTGTAATCCATATGCTTTTATTTCTTTTCAGCGTAAGCTTCACATTTTCGTTTTCTTTTTCAAGACTTTCTATTTGCAGATTGTATTTTTCATTATCGTATTGAGCAATTAAATCATTGACGTATTTGAAATTTTTGTCATTTCTGATTTCTTTATTCAATTCATACGATTGTTTTTGGTATTCTAATGCTTTCTCAAATTGTTTTTGTTTTTTGGCTAATTTCGATAAATACTCATATGCTTCTGCAATAGCACTTCTAAGATTGAATTGTTTTGAGATTATCAACCCTTCTTTTAAGTATTTATCTGCAAGTTTATAGTTATTTAATTCTACATGCACTAAACCTAGATTTAGATATACGCCTGAAAGATGAAATTTATCTCTCAGTCCTTTTCCCATTTCTAAAGTTGTAGTGAGAAGTGCAACTGCTTTTTGATATTTTTTTTGCTTAATATAAATTCTCCCTATCGTATAATTACAGATAACACGTCCCAAATCGGAGTTGATTTCGTTATTATATCTTAGTGATTCTTTATAGTCTGCTAACGCACCTTCTAAATCGTTTGTTGCTTCCTTAGCATATCCTATATTGTGATAATTAATAGCAAGTCCGAGTTTATTATCTACACTTTTTTCAATTTCCATTGATTTCTTAAAGCGCTGTACCGCCAAATCGTATTGATCTAATGCTAAGTATATATTTCCCATACTATTTAAGGAAATAGCTATACTCTTTTTTACAGATACAGTACGTTGCTCAATAGTTTCTGCTAGAGCTAAAGCTTCTTGATGATAATCTAAAGCAGTTCTGATATCTTCTGTTCGTCTGTATACAACGCCTAACATATTTAAAGCATTTACATGTAATTCTTTATCACTTGCTTCTTTAGCTTTCTCCAAAGCTTTTTTATGATACAGTACTGCTTTGTCATACTGAGACGTATTTCGACAATACACTCCCATTGCATTCATTACATAACTTTCGCCATGTAAATAGTTATTCTCTTTATATAAATTGATTATATATTGAAGCTTCAAAGAATCAACTTCATACTTCTTTAGTTTTTCATCAAACTTAGAAAACTCAGTCATTTTTGCTTTCAAAAGTGCATTGGCTTCTTCCACAAAAATACTGTCGTTAGTAGTTTGTGAAAAGCTAATGGTAGATATAAATAAGGTAAGAATGAACAGCATTGCATTCTTATGTAAATTGCACATACACTTTAATTTTCTTATAATTTTTCCAGAAATGCTGCCTTGCGTTGTCTAGATATGGGGATTTTATGATTGGAAACTAAAATTACATATCCATCAGATTTTATAAACTCTTTTATTTTATCTAAGTTGACAATGTATGAATTATGAATTCTGAAGAAACGCTCATCTGGTAGCATAGCATTTACTTCTTTTAGTTTTTTTGTGAGTACTATTTTTTTTGAATTTGTTAAATACAATGTACTATAATTCCCATCAGATTCAGCAAATAACAAATCGTCTAAATCTAGAAATATCAGTTTTCCATCTGTATTAATGGTAATTCTCTTTTTATTGAATCTACTATTATAGTCTGATAAAATTCGCTCAAACTTTTCTGTAGAAACATCATTTCTTGAAATATACTTTTTGATTTTAGAAATGGTCAATTTTAAATCGTCCATATCAATCGGTTTTAACAAATAATCAATAGCTTCTTCTTTCAAAGCTTTGATAGCATATTCATTATAAGCTGTCGTAATAACAACTGCAAAATCTTTTGTTTTTAATCTATTTAAAAATTGGAATCCATCCATTGTTGGCATTTCAATATCGAGAAAAATACAGTCAAAACTTGCTTTTTCTACATACAATAAAGCTTCTTCTGGGTCCGTAAATTTTGCTAGTACTTCTATTTCATCACTAAAGTTTTCTAGTTCCCAAGAAAGGCTTTCTATAGCTTTAGGTTCGTCGTCTATTAAAATTGCTCTTAACATAAGATTGTGGCTTTTATACTATAAAGGTAATTCTTTCGAATTAAATTCTGACACACATAGTATCATTGGTTCAAAAATATGTATGTGCGGTTTAATTTTATAAATAGTTAACATACAAGGGTATTTTCACCCTTTTCAGCCAAAAACAATCTATACAACATTTGATTCCATTTATACAAAAACCATGCTTACCAACTTCTTCATGGTATATATTTGGCTAATCAATTAGTTCCGCCCCGAATTTTGATCGCTTATAGTCAATTACATACATGTACATATTTTAATAATCTAGAATACAATTTATCTAATAACTAAACAATCAAAATCAAAGTAATGAAAAAAATTACACTATTCTTAATGCTAGTTTGTTTTACTTTTAGCACAAGTACGAAAGCAAACAACATTCAAGTGAACAACATATCACTTGAGAACTTAAATGAAGTTTCTAACTGGGTTCATGTAGAATTTGATCTCTTTTGGGAAAATTCATGGAGAATTAGCTCGGGACCATCCAATTGGGATGCTGCTTGGGTATTTATTAAATATAGAGTAAATAATGGAACTTGGACACATGGTATTGTAAGTCAAGCAAACTCAGTAGCTGCATCCGGATCTACAATGGATGTGACTTCCGATGGAATGGGAGCTTTTATTTACAGATCTACTGACGGAAGTGGAAATGTAAACTTTCAAAATACGCAACTACGTTGGAACTTTGGTTCTACAGATACGAATGACATTATAGACATTCAAGTATTTGCTATTGAAATGGTATATGTACCAGAAGGCTCATTTTATGTAGGAGGAACAACAGGAGATGAAGCAAATAAATTTCACTCTGGTGGATTTTCAACAAGTTCTTCATACCGAGTTACTTCAGAAAGTGTTTTAACAATTGCAAACACATCAGGAAACTTATACTACACTGCTACTAATTCAAACGGTGGAGACCAAACAGGAAGTCTTAGTGCTTCGTTCCCTAAAGGATTTGGTGCTTTTTACAGCATGAAATATGAAGTAACAGAAGCACAATGGCTAGGGTTCTTCAATAGCTTAACAGAAACGCAAAAAACGAATCGAGATGTTACTGACGCTACTCACAAAAACAGTGATGCAGTAATCAGTAGAAATACGGTTTCATGGACAGGAGGCTCAGCAAGTGCTACAACATCTGCACCAGATAGAGCAATAGCTTACTTGAGTCCTGGCGACATGAATGCTTATATGGATTGGACTGGAATGCGTCCTATGACTGAGTTAGAATACGAAAAAGCATGTAGAGGACCTATATTACCAAAACCAGGTGAATTTGCTTGGGGAAGTGCCAATATTGCTTCTAACGCCTACACCTTAGTAAACTCAGGTTTTTCAAGTGAACGAATCACGAATCCTGAAACGAACACAGGTAACGCTATGTATTCTGACACTAACGGTACAATCAGTGGTCCATTACGTAATGGTATCTTTGCAGCAAGTGCGGTAAATAATAATCGTGAAGAAACTGGTGGTTCATACTACGGTATTATGGAACTTTCAGGAAATTTATATGAAAGATGCATAAGTGTAGGAACTGCACAAGGTCGAAACTTTACTGGCGTGCATGGAAATGGAATCATTAGCTCTACAGGAAATGGAACAGCAATCAACTGGCCAAACAACACTACAGGTGATGGATATAGTTATCGTGGAGGAAGCTGGTTAAATGGAGCTGACTTTATTAGAGTATCTGATAGATTTGATGGAGCATCTATAATTGCTTCAGGAAATAATCGTTTAGGATTTAGAGCTGTAAGAACTGCACCATAAAATGAAGGAGATGAAAAAAAGAATTATTTTCTTATTGTCTATTTCTCTCCTGTATAGTATACAAGTTGCTGCTCAATTTGAAGGAAGTAATGGTGATGGATTTGATGTAGAATCTGTATCCTCCATAACACTTACAAATCTTTCCCTTGAAATATTGTACGATGGTAGTAATGGTGATGGATTCTCTAATAGAATATTAACAGCCACTACACTTGATAACATTTCACTTGCAGTATTATATGAA
Source organism: uncultured Kordia sp. (assembly GCF_947496985.1). GTDB lineage: Bacteria > Bacteroidota > Bacteroidia > Flavobacteriales > Flavobacteriaceae > Kordia. Next base: position 2,406 of record NZ_CANMEZ010000005.1, on the reverse strand, counting down.
GGTAGTAATGGTGACGGATTCTCTAATAGAATACTGTCAGCCACGACGCTTGATAATACACAATTGGATGCACTTTATGAAGGTAGTAATGGTGATGGGTTTTCTTTCAGATTATTATCTGCTACGACACTTGAAAATACACAATTAGCTGTACTTTACGATGGTAGTAATGGTGACGGATTCTCTAATAGAACATTAACAGCCACTACACTTGAGAATATTTCTCTTGCAGTATTGTATGATGGTAGTAATGGTGATGGATTTTCTAATAGAACATTAACAGCCACGACACTTGAAAACATTTCACTTGCAGTATTATATGAAGGTAGTAATGGTGATGGGTTCAATGTTGGTCAAATAAACGCATTTTTAGATCCTAATCAAGTTGTTGACTTGAGGATACGTGCAAAAGTATTTTTACAAGGACCTCGTTTGAATGCTGTTGATGCTGGACTTATGAATGATGATTTACGTACTGGAAATTTAATTCCTAAAGTGAGTCCTTATGATGGTCTAACGGCAATTCCTGATTCTGATGTATTCAATACTGGCGGAATCTCTGGTGTTGGATTAAATCAAGATGATATTGTTGATTGGGTTTGGATAGAAATTAGAAGCAACTCAGACAACACTCTTATTGTAGACGAAGCATCTGTTTTAGTACAACGTGATGGAGATATTGTTGATTTAGATGGAACCTCTGATGTAATATTACGTGGATTAGTAGGTAACTATTTCATAACTATCAAACATAGAAATCATTTAGCTTCAATGACAAATAATGCGCTTCCATTATCAGTAGTAGCTACAAACATAAACTTTACAAGTAATGCTACCGCTACCTTTGGTTCAAATGCACAAGTGCAATTATCAAATGGAGATATGGCTTTATGGTCAGGAAATGTAAATAGTGATACTGTAGTACAATATTCAGGAACAACTCCTGATTCACCAAGTATATTATCACTAGTACTTAATGATGCTGGAAACTTTTTAAACTTCCCTACATATGTAGTAACTGGATATCAAGTACACGATGTAAACATGGATGGAGATACACAATATACAGGAACAGCTCCTGACACTCCAATCTTATTACAAAATGTATTAGCACATCCAGGGAATTTCTTAAACTTTAGCACATATCAAATACAAGAACAATTACCAGAAAATTAAACTTATGAAAAAAACAATAAACATATTAATATTTAGCATCATATGCCTCTTAGCTCATCAGCTAAAAGCACAAGATGGCTATACATATACATTGATGCACAATGGAGGATATAGCTTTACAGTACAAGCAGTACCAAATGCAAGTGCTAATAACTTTGCTACTTCTGTACAGAGTTATGGTTTCTCTATCATAGTTCCAGATGGTGTAACAATTGATACAGGATCAGCAACTTCTTTAGGAGGTGCTGCTGGTGCTAATTTCTTTGATGGAACTAGTCTATCAATGGCAACTATTGATGGATATTTAGTTACAGAAACTTTAGGAAGTCCTGTAACATTATCTGCTCCTTCAGCTGCCACAAACTCTAATGTATACACATTTACCGTAAACGGAAGCCCAACTAGTGGAGAAATAAAAATTTTAGAAAATAATTCAGCACTAGCAAATGCCGCAACACCATTAAAATCATTCATGCAGGCAGATATGATTGATAATGGAATGGCAGAATTTACAAACGTAGTAGATCCTAATGCTGCAGCTGTGTCTGGAATGAGTATTTTTGACTTTAACACTTTATCTGTTGAAGAAGAAAATATACTATCTGGTCTATCGTTATATCCTAATCCCGCTAAAAACCTTGTAAAAATTCAAGTTCCAAATGGAATACAGGATATTGAAATTGAAGTATTTGATAATGCTGGTAAAAAGATAAATATGGAATTATCCTCAGATAATACTATTGATGTAAGTAAGATTGCATCTGGCTTATATCTAATATCTATAATATCAAATGATATAAAAACTACTAAAAAGCTTATTGTAGAATAAATAAGCTTCTATTTTTTGTTTCACGAAACCTCTTGATTGTCATAACTCAAGAGGTTTTCTATTTACATATATAACCTTCCTATTTTATTATTCTATTTGGTTTAAAAATATAAATGACATCTCTATCGAATAACAATAATGAATTCAATTTTCTAACCTACTATATTTATCTTTTAAAACAACTATATATCATTGTAATTGTATAATGATGTATAGCTGCAATGTACTTTTACAGAAGATTATAACAATCAGGAAGTAGGTACTAACTTGTTAGAAGATAAAAATCGTTTAGTTCATTTTCCACAAAAGAAGCAACCTATAAATTTTCAGAGTTTATAGTAGTCCTTACAAGTACATCCCTTTCTTTGCTTTTTATCCAAAAACAAAACTATGACATACAA
>NZ_CANMEZ010000004.1 GCF_947496985.1 uncultured Kordia sp. | reverse complement strand
TCACGAGCTGTTACATCGAGTGAATTTACGTTACAAATTTGCAACGAGATGTACTTTTAAACGTCATTGCGTGGAAGTAATAAAGCACTTGTATTAAGCACAGTCGAAATGATCAGTTGCTTTAAACAGCAATTGTGTTTTGTGATAGGCAGGCTGCCAAGTCGCAGACTTTTCGCAGTGACGTATTAAAACTCCTAACGTTTTATTTGATAACTAAATAAAGTATCTTTAACAAAGAAGAACCAAAAAACGAAGCGACCGAACACCCAAAAAAAACAAAAAAGGAAGCAATGAAACAACGAATGCATTTCAAAAAAATCAGTGATTACCACAGGTTTGCAAATATCGCTGCACCAAAACACCCGTTAATAAGTTTGATAGATTATAGCGAAGTGAAATATCCTTCAGATGTGGAAAACTTGCAATTGATAAAGGAATATTATACGATTGGACTCAAACGGAATTTAGCTTACAAATATTTTTATGGACAGCAAACTTATGATTTTGATGAAGGTGTGATGACGTTTGTTGCGCCAAAACAAGTTATGAGCTTGTCTAGCAATCCAAATATAAAACACAAACCTTCAGGGTATTTATTATTGATTCATCCTGATTTCTTGTGGAATTCAGGATTGGCGAATCAGTTACAGAATTATCAATTTTTTGGATATACGGTAAACGAAGCTTTATTTCTTTCGGAAAAAGAAGAACAACAAATCATTGAAATTCTAAAAAATATAGAGAAAGAATATCAATCGAATATTGATAAATTCAGTAGAGATATTATTATTACACAATTACAATTATTATTGAATTATGCGGAACGTTTCTATGAACGACAATTCATCACTCGAAAAATAGCTAACCATAAATTGTTAGAACAATTAGAAATTTTACTTCATGATTTTTTTACAGATGAAAAGGCCTTAGAAAAAGGATTGCCAACGGTACAATGGGTTGCGGATAATTTGCATTTATCGCCAAACTATCTCAGTAGTATGCTGAAATCCTTAACAGGGCAGAGCACACAGCAACATATTCATAACAAACTCATAGAAAAGGCAAAAGAACAACTGTCCACAACACAGCAAACGATTAGTGAAATTGCGTATAGTTTAGGTTTTGAACGTCCAGCCTCATTTACAAAACTCTTTAAAACCAAAACAGAAATGTCGCCTATGGAATTTAGAAAGATGTTTAACTAAGTGTTGCGTATTGTTTTGTAAATGTGTTGGTTCGTTGATTTGAGAATAGCGCGAAGTCGAAAACTACTTCGTCATGTTCAACTCATACGTTTCCAAATAAAAATACGGAACAGCCGCTAACAAATGATCAAAAATATCACCCATAATGTATTCGTAGTTTTTCCAAACCTTATCTTTACTAAACGCATAAATTTCTAACGGAACTCCTTGTGGTGTTTGCGGTAACTGACGACTCATAATCATCATATTCTCATTAATAGCAGGGTGTAACTCCAAATACGACTCTATATATTTACGAAATACACCAATATTGGTCAAATTACGTCCGTTAATTAAAATGGATTTATCAGTAGCTTTGGCTGTATTAAACTCTTCAATATCTTTTTGTCTGTGATCTAAATAATCAGCAATTAATTCAATCTTTTTTAATTCTTGTATTTCTTCATTACTGAGATAGTGAATGCTATGTGCTTTTAAAATAATAGCACGTTTGATTCGACGTCCGTCAGATTCATTCATTCCACGCCAGTTTTTAAACGAATCAGAAATCAAAGCATAGGTTGGAATAGTGGTAATGGTTTTGTCAAAATTTTGCACTTTTACCGTCGCTAAATTAATTTCAACAACATCACCATCAGCGCCATACTTTTCCATCGTAATCCAATCGCCAATACGCACCATATCATTCACGGCAACTTGTATGCTTGCTACAAAACCAAGAATGGTGTCTCTAAAAATTAATAAAATAACCGCAGATAAAGCTCCTAACGTAGTAATGAAGGTTACAATAGATTGTCCGGTAATTAATGAAAAAGCCATGACAAGTCCAATCATCCAAACAAAAATCATAAAGACTTGAATGTAACTATCAATAGGTTTATCTTTAAAAGAATTCAACGTTTTTAGGAAATCACGTAATGAGTTTAAAATACTACGGATAACGCGTATGAGTAGAATAACTAATACAATATCAATGAATACTAAAAAGCCACGTTGAAAATCAGGGAAGTCTGCAAATAAATAAGGTGAAGCTTGTTCTATGAGTAAAATAGGTATTACATGTGCAATGTTTTGCGGCAAGTTATTCTTAACTAAAAAATCGTCAAAATCGTTCTTTGTCTTTGGAGCAATTCTATTCGATACAGAAATTAGCATGCGTCGTACAATGAAATCAACAATAAAAGAAATGATCGTAATTGCTACGATACCAATTGTTACATTGATGTAAATAGCTGTTTCCTGACTATATCCTTCAGCTATTAAATAATCATATACAAAACGAAACCAATTTTTTCCTTCCATGGGAATGTATTTTTAGCAAAGATAGTCGCATTAAATGAATTATAATTATTCAGGTATAAAGAATACAAAAAGTCTAGGTATTTCTTAAAAACAAGAAACCTAGACTTTACCGACTAACGAACCATTATAGAATTCAATGTGTAATTGATAGCTATATTAGTTTTAAAGATTAGTTATTTTCTTTTTTTAGGAGGAGTACACTGGCAAGTTTGTTTACATTTCGTATCATAGACAACATCAGAAGGATGAGTGTAACAACTAATACACTGCCGATTGCAGAACAAATAGTCCAAAAACTATACAGGCGCCAGAAAGTTTTCTTTTGAACTTTGGCATTATATTCAAGCTGTGCATTTTTTATATCAGCCTGATATTTATTTTCTATGGAGTTGATGCGTTGCTGATAATTATTGTCAATAGTTCTAATTTGAGCTATTCGTTGTGCATTTTTACTTCTATAAACTTCATAAAAATATTGTAAAGCAACAGCTTCTTGCCCTTTTGAAACTTTTGGAAGCATTGTAATGAAATTTTGCGTAGTTTCTGTAAATGCTGATAAGTTATAATCGTAAAAGTTCAAATATTCACTTTTCAATACTTTAGCAGCTTGCAATCGATCTTCTTTTGTGAAATTTGGTAATATTTTAGTTTCAAAAGCAATCATACCCAAACCATCTTGCGGATTTTTTTTAATGAAATACGATTCATTATCAAATACTTGCGTGATATTTTCATCAAATAACGGAAGTAGTTTGGTTAAGTGTTCTATTGCGTTTATCGTTTCTACTTTATTTTTATTGAAGAAACTCAGTAATTTTTTTAAAATCAATTCACGATCTGTTGTATTAATTTTAGCTAAACATTGGTTATATGTTTTTAAGAGTTGATACTTTTCCTTGTAACTTTTAAAGCCCATGGCGTCAATTTTTGAAATAATTTGATCTTTGAGCCCTTGACTTAACACAACCCACTTGCGATATTTTTCATTTTTAGTTACATCATACTTTCGTTTTCCTTGCGGATATGTATAATAACCTTTTGGATTCCATAGACTACTGTATTTTTTTACAGGAATTAGTAATTTTAAGTTTGCGATTTCATTGTTGAAATTAGTAAGGTTTAAAGTGTCAACAATATCTTCAATAACATATACTTCTTGATTTACAGGAGGAGTATTTGCAATTTTGGTTTGCTCATCGAGTACTTTTTTGATCGCTTCTTTTTCTTTGGGTAATTTTTGTAGAACTTCTTTTGTAGTAACAGCTACTTGTTTTGGGTAACGTTGTTTTACTGGTGGCGCTGTTTTGACTACGTGTCTTTTACTACTAGGAATAAAACTCCATCCAATCATAATAACACCACCAATTAGACTTAAAAATAAAATAGAAATAATAACATGCCAAAACGATCGTGTGAAGCCATAGTAATAGTTGTTTTCTAGGTTTGTCAGTTTGTTTCCCATAGTCCTAAGTTTATTTTTTATTTTCTTTATATGCTTTTTTAAAGTTTTTTCTAAAAAAACGTTTCAATTTAAATGATTTAAAGGCACTTTCTATTGCTGCACTTTCCGATTTTGCATATGTATTTGCAACAGCATTGAATAGAGAGTTTACAATTTTGTCTGATTTATTAATTTTTTCAGTTTTGTTATATAATTCTTCATTTTTACGATTTGTTAAATACAATTGAAAGGCGATGTAAAAATGATATCCTTTTTCTTTGATGATAGGAGAGTTTTTATCAAGACGATTCTTTTTTCGTTCATGAATGGTTTCTTTTTTAGAAAGTTGAAGGTTTTGCACATAAATGAATTTATCAATCAATTGATACGGTGCATTAGATACACTACGAATAGGCTCAAAATAGGTGTCGAAAAGATATTTAAGTGTGTATTTTACTCGTTCGGTATTTGTGTTTAGAGTAAAAGTATCGTCCATGGCAAGAATGATAATTTCATCCGTAAACTTGTTTTTATAAGCAAATGTATTCGCCTGATTGATTCTGTTGGTTAGTAGATGTACTTTTTCAAAAGAGTCGCTCTGTATTTTTTCACCTTGCTTATAGGTATCAAATGTTTGGTTAAGACTTTCATTATTGTAATGAATCCAAACACCATCTTTCTGATCGTTTTTATAATTACCTTCCCATTCTTTTTTACCATTTGTATACGCTGTCTCTGAACTTTTGTATCCATTTGATAAATAAGTTAACCAAATACTATCCTTTATTTTATTGGTTAGAAATGATTCTGAAATTAGTTGTTCATTTTCATTGAATACTTGTATTTTTTCAGTTTTAAAATTATTAATAAACTCAGCATGTCTTGTTAACTTATTATTCTTGTATTTTTTCATGGATCGCAATTTTCCTTCTACATAGTCACGTTCAGAAAGGAATTCTCCAAGTTCATTTTTAGTGATTTGTTTGCCATGATATTGCTCATTTTTATGGCTTCTTTGTTTGAAAATTTCAGGTTCAGTAGTGTCAAAAAATGTTTTACTTACAGTTGTATGCGCATTTATATTGTATACTGTATGATTTTTTAAATTTCCAGATGCATAGTAAGATTTTTTGGTTGTAAGAATACCATCTGTATAACTACTTTCTAATCGTATTATTCCTTCCAAATCGTACTTAATGAAAGTGTTCGTCTGAATACCATTCGTAAAATATTCTTCGGTATTTACTTGATTATTTTCATACCAAGTTGTTGTTTTTCCATGTTTTAATCCTTGAGAATTATAATTTTTGATATGTTTTGGAGTTCCTGAAGCATAGTACAATTCATCTTTAATTACCGTACCATTATCATATATTTTAATTTTATGGATGTTACCAGTTTCAAAATAATATATATGCTTGCCAGTAGCTTTTCCTTTTGCATAATTGGATTCACCTTTAAGCTGACCATTCATAAACCAATAAGTACTGATACCATGGCGAACACCATCAACATATTCACATTTAGAAATACATTTGTTAGGTGTTAATGCTTCTTCTTTATACTCATATAAATTTCCAGAGAATGCTATCCCATTATAAATAACAGTATCATTTTTGAAAATGACTTCATCTAAAAAAGCATCATTTTGTGCCATCATTAGTTGACTGAATAATAATATAAAAAGTATTGCTTGCTTCATGTAATGATTGTTTTACTTGATAATGGAACTTTATAAGATTCCAGACTTACCTCATAGACGAATCTTGAAGTAGTTGATTTGTCAATATTATCAATCATTACTTTATAGTTCAATACGTAAATTCACGTATTTAAAAGTTTAACTTTCCTACTTTGAATATTTTAAATTACATTAGTGTTGTAAAAAAATAGTATGACAAACTGTTACAAGCACATTTTTTTCTTAATTCTCATTAGCTTTCAAATGAATGTTTTATGTGCAAATACAGCTTATAATGATACAGAACTCGATTCATTATTGATTAAAGCAAAAACACTAGAAGTCGCAAAAAAATATGAAGCTGCAATTTCTGCATATGAAGAAGCTTTAGTCATAGCTTCAAATTTAAATTTAGATGAGAATACAAGTTTTATTTATAATAAAATAGGAGTCATTTATTATAAAAAGAAAGAATATACAGTAGCGACAAAATATTTTAAACAGAGTATTCTTAATGATTCTACGTCCGTATATGCAGCTGACGCAAATTTTAACCTTGCATTATTATATCGAAAAAAGAAAGATAATAGCGCTTTGACATATCTAAATCGTTCCGTCTTAATGTATGAAGCTGAAGCAGATTCTTATAAAAAATTCAAAACATTTTCTAAAGCAGGTATTTTGTATAAAAATCATCATGATTATACAAATGCGATGAAGTATTTAATCCAAGCCTATAAAGGGTTTACAATACTAAATAAACCTCAAGATAAGGCAGGTGTTGCTAGAACAATTGCTATTATTCAGCGAACACTTGGCAGATTTGATATAGCGGAAATGTATTATAAAGAAGCTTTACGGTTATGGATAAAAGTTGGGAATCGTAAAAAGGTATCAGACGGACATAATAGTTTAGCAAATATATATAGTGAGCAATTAAAATCAGATTCTGCAATTTTTCACTACAAAAAAGCAATTGCACTGCGTACCGATTTAGGTGTACAAAAACATTTGGGTAGAATAGTACACAATTTGGGAGCCGTATACTATATGGACGACATTCAACGAGCAAAAAAAAGCTATGCGGAAGCATTACGATTAAAAAAAACAACAAAAGATTCAGTTTCACTTCCAGTTACTTATAATGAGTTAGCTATGATAGCTGTAGAAGAAAAACAGTACACGAAAGCAACTGCATATTTAGATAGTGCTTTTGTATATATAAAGGAAAACAAAATAAAAGATAACCTTAGGTTTTATGAAATAAAAAGTAACTATTACGAAGCGATAAACCAGCCTGAGAATGCATTGATATTTCAAAAAAAATATCAAAAATTAGTTAACGATTTGTTTCAAATAGAACGAGACGAGATTATTCAACAATACCAAGAACAACTTCAAGTATACCAGAAAGATCAAAAAATTGATGAGTTAATCATAAATACATCTTCATTAGAAGAAATGATTGAGAATCAGAAAAAATCCATTTTGTATAAAAACATAATGCTATTACTCTTAGGTTTTTTACTAATTATAAGTTTAGGAGTATATTTTTATTACAGACAACAACAAAAAATAAATCTACAACAACAAAAACTTGAAAAACTAGCCGCAACCTATCAAGGACAGGAAAGTATAAAAGAAAGTATTAGCAAGGATTTACACGACATTATTACGACAAGTTATGATGGTATTAGATTAAAAATATTAGCATTGTCAAAAGCCAAGGAGTATGATAAAATTAGTACTTCTATCATAAACGAAATCAAAGATGTAAACCAACAAATACGTTTGATTTCACATCGTTTATCACCTTTGCGAAGTAAAATAAAAGAAGCGACACTTACGGAAATCATAGTGTCGCAACTTTCAGAATTTCAGTATTATAGAAAGATATTTGTGCACTTGCAAATGCCGTTACCAACCATTTTGGATGAAATGAATCTATCTGATCAGACTAACTTTTACGGAATTTTTTTAGAAGCATTGCATAACATAGAAAAACATTCCCAAGCTACCGAAGTAAAGGTTTCACACAGGGTTACCAAAGACAGAATATTAGAATTTGATATTGCAGATAATGGTATAGGATTTAATGAAGAAAAAGCGACGAGTGGTATAGGTATTACAAATATGAAACAACGAATAAGTTTACTAAACGGTGATTTATTTATTATAAATACAAAAAAAGGAACCACAATACGTATTGCATTACAACTTAAAGAGTAGGAGCTAGATAAAAAAAGGCGTATGAAATCAAATTTAAAAATACTTGTAGTAGAAGATTCGCTAATATTTGCGCAAGGTATTCAGCTATTATTAGAACAACATCCATTAGTAGAAAAAACATTGCATAGTATTGATTACAAATCAACACTTGATATTTTGAAACAAGAAATCATAGACATTATAATATTAGATCTCAATTTTGAAACTAAAGAATACGATGGATTTACTATTGCAGACAAAGTAAAACAGTTATACCCTAAGATTAAAATCATGATTTTGACACAAAATACACGAATAGCGCATTATGAGAAACTTTTTAATGAACTTGATGTAGATGCATATTTGGATAAGCAATTAGGCGTAACAGAAACATTTGCGGCTATTGATGAAGTAGTCAATAATAGAAAATATATAGATTATAACATTTCTCAAATGCTAGAAATTGAATCATGGATGCGTGTTTCTAAGCGAGAAAATGACATTTTAGATAAACTTAGTAAAGGGAATATACAAAAAGAAATTGCAGATCAATTGTATATAAGTCCCAGAACGGTAGAAGTACATGTACGTAACCTATTTAAGAAATTTAAGGTTAAAAACGTAGCTGAATTAATGAGCAAATACATAAAATATAAAAATGCAAATAGAGAAAATATAGAAGACAGTACAGCTCCATTTAAAAGTTAAAACAAGCAGTGACATACTAGTAAGTCACTGCTGTTTATTACTAACTATTTGGTTCTAGTTCATCATCTTCTCCAGTTTCTTCAGGTGGCGGCGGAGTTTTCTCCGTTTCATCTTCAGTTGCTGAAAATTCTATTGTATCCTGTTGTTCATCAATTGGATCAGGCGTACAAGAAATCATTCCAGAAAAAATGAATATAGATAAAATACACATAATTAAATATCTCATGACACTAAGTATGATGCTGCTTTGGTAGCTAGAATTCCAGTAAGCAGCTATTACACAATGTGTCCTGCGCAAGACATTAGATTTAAGAGTATATGTTAACTGCTCTTAAACACTGGTGTAAAAGTATTTTAGAAAGCAACTTAAAGTTGATGTTTTCTTTGTTTTCAAGGGTTTTCGAACATTTTCTGGGGTTGTCTAACAAGAAGAATAGTATATGGATGTTAAACAAAAGCCATACTTGGCAAGCATTATAAAAAAGTATAATTGGCTATATGAAAATGATACTGCATTTTACCTGCACGACTTAAATGAAGGTATTGTAAAAGAAGAGTTATTTCAGTTGGTTCAAGTTTATGAAAAGTTGCCTGAAGAAGATCAAGTAATTTTAAAAAACTATATAGAAATTCAAGATAAGACTAAGTTGTTAGTAGAACTTACTAAAAAAGCTGAATCGCTTAGTAAAAATATAAGTCGACTACTATCGGGAAAAACACAAGATCCTCAAAAACGAGGTTTACTAAATATGTGTGCATTATTACTAAACATACAACCGCGTCCATTTGATAGAAATTATGATTATTCAAATATCAAACTAGAAAAAATTAGTAAACCTTCAAAAGCAAAATATAAGCAAAAAGAAACGGGCGAACGGAAAAGTAAATTCCATTTTAGTGTAATTGTCGTATTAGCCATTGTTGCAATCTCTTTCTTTTATACAATATGTATACAGAATACTAATAAATCTAGTAGTCCAATTACAATACATACTAAAAATTTCACAGTAAGTGATATTAATAGAATTTTCCCTGATACTACAACAAAATTCTTTGATACTGATCAGCAACCTATAGTTTGGTACACAACGCATAACAATGAACCAGAATTTTACAATACTGCCGGATTGCATCCAACATCAGGAAAACAACTAAAACCTGTAAATAAAGAAGTCATAAGAGAGTTTATAGTACTGAACAGTGGTGTAATAAATGACGGAAAAGAGAATACGAACGATACAACAACAACTAGACAACGAAACAAAAATACTACTGCTGTTTCTTTAAACACATCAGTTGTAAATACAAAAGAACACAAAGAGTTGAGTGTATTTATATTCGATTCAATTTCAAACTTAGAAACAGATTTCACTACGCATCTTAAGGAACAGTTAGGGAAAGATTATGTTATAACACAACAATTAATTCCAACAAATCAACTGACTAAACAACGCATTGCAACACTATTTCAAGGAGATGTTAAAAAACTAAGTAATGATTTGCACAAGTATACAGATTACCTATGTATTGGAAAAGTGACATATGAATTTAAGCAAAGTGCAGTACTAAAAACGAAACAAATATGTACACTTTCCATACAATATACTATTACAGATGTAAACACAGGAACCATTATAAAATCATATTCAAATTCAATTACAGGAAATGGTTCTACTAAAAGCATTGCAAAACGAAATACCATTAAAAAAATTACATTATGAAAGACATCATTTTATTAATAGGATTTAGTGTAATCATATTTTATACACAATCAGTTACTGGACAGGATAGGGATTACGACATTGATATGATCAATTTGGCTCATAAAACAATCAATAGAGTTAAAAAAGAAAATAAACTAGTAGTAGCCGTCTGGTTTTTTCATAACACTAAAGGTGAAAAAACAGAATTAGGAGATTTTGTTGGGAGAGATTTTTCAATATACTTTACAAACATAGCTCAAAAATTGGAAGTGGTTGATAGGAATCATATCGAACAATTGAGCGCAGAACATCAATGGAATGAAGAAGGTTTTATTGATCCAGCAACAGCAAAAGAAGTAAATAAATTAGTAGCAGCTGATGCCATTATAACAGGAACCGTAGATTATAATCTACATCACCTGCGTGTACGCATAAAAATAATAGATACAGAAACTGGAAAACAAATAGGTGCAGCCATAAAGAATATTCGAATAGATGGAAGCTTACAATTTATACTAAATAAAGAATACAAAAAAGATACATCAAGTGAATTAGCGGCAAAAGGAATCTTGATCCCAGAAAAACAAAATGATCCAAGACTAACCACTGAAGAATGCGAAAAAGCAAAAATTGGCGATTACTGCTTTTTAAATAATACGAGTGATACACTTGTAGTCACAGTAAAAGGTGAAATGAAGAATGGAAGAAATTATAAAACTACAATAAGTAAAACGCTCAAAATAGTTCCTTATCAGAATGCTTGTTTATTTGATATGAAAGCTAGTACATATGACTTTATGATTTATAGAAATAAAATTCAATGGAGAGGGGAACTAGTGCAAGGGACAATAAAAGTGAGAAAATGTAAATCATTTACATACACAATTGAATGATTATAAAATTAAAACAATAACAAATATTCTCTGAATTAAACGAATTAAAAATAGTTACAAGATGAAAAAAATTACACTCCTAATATTTTTACTAGCAATAGGATACACGCCTGTTGTTTTTAGCCAAGATACTGGTTATGATAAAGACATGATAAGTTTAGCTAACCAAGCAGTTACAAAAATTAAAAAAGAGAATACACTTGTAGTTGCAGTATGGTTTTTTCATAATACCAAAGGTAAAAAAACAGACGTTGGAGATTATATAGGGAGAGATTTCTCAGTACACTTTACTAATGTTGAAAAAAGCTTTGAAGTAGTTGATAGAGATCATATAGAACAACTCAGCGCAGAACATCAATGGAATGAAGAAGGTTTTATTGATCCGGCAACAGCAAAAGAAGTAAATAAATTAGTCGCTGCCGATGCCATTGTAACTGGTACAGTTGATTATACATTACATCATTTGCGTATACGTATAAAAATAATAGATACAGAAACAGGAAAACAAATAGGAGCAGCTATAAAAACGATACGATTAGATGAAAGCCTAAAAAATATTTTGAGTGAAGAATACGAAAACAGAAAAGTTAAGACTTCTAAAAGGAGAAGAGTATTAGAAGTAGAAGATGAAAATGATCCACGTACAACCAATGAAGATTGCGAACGACTAAAAACAGGCGATTATTGTTTTAAGAATAATACAAAATATGTATATCAAATACAGGTTTTAAATTTTAATGGAAGAAATACAGCTCCTAGAAATATGACAATTAAACCCGGGCAAAATAGTTGTTTATTCAATATTCCGGAAAAAAATTATTCGTTCAAAGCAAATATACTAGAAGGAATTGTATCGTATTTACAAGATAGTGGAACATTTAGCGTAAAAAAATGCCAATCAATTACATATGTAATTGAGGATTAATAATACTAACACAGACCTTATGAAAACAATTACTCAACTAGTATTACTACTATTTTCTGGATTAATTTTTAGTCAAGATAGTGAGTACAATAAAGATATGATACAACTAGCCAATCAGGCAGTAGCAAAAGTTAATCAAAAACAAAAATTGGTAGTTGCTGTATGGTTTTTTCACAATACCAAAGGAAAAAAAACAGAGCTTGGCGATTATGTAGGAAGAGATTTTTCCGTTCATTTTACCAATGTAGATAAAAATTTCGAAGTAGTCGATAGAGATCATATTGAACAACTCAGCGCAGAACACCAATGGAATGAGGAAGGATATATTGATCCAGCTACAGCAAAGGAAATAAACAAATTAGTAGCAGCAGATGCCATTGTAACAGGAACAGTCGATTATACTTTGCATCATTTGCGCATACGTATAAAAATTATAGATACAGAAACGGGTAAGCAAATTGCAGCAGCTATAAAAACAGTGCGTCCAGATGAAAGCTTAAAAAGTATTTTAAGTGAAGAATATGAAAATAGAGAAGTAAATACGCAAAAGAACAAGCGTGTTATTGTAGTTGAGGATGAAAATGACCCAAGAACAACCAATGAAAACTGTGAACGCTTGAAAACTGGTGATTACTGTTTTCAGAATAATAAAGAACAGCCATATTTTGTGCAAATCATTGATAAAAAATCTAGAATGCCCGTTGAAAATCTTATCATTAATTCAGGGCAAAATGCTTGTGTGTTTAATATACCAGAAAAAATATACTTGTTTACAGCAAAAGTACATAATATGATAACGGTTGATTCTCCAATAAAAGGAATGATAAAAGTTGAAAAATGTAAATCTTTTACGTACGTAATTGGTGATGAAAAAAATGTAAATTCAAAAAACAAAAAAGAAAAGCAACAACCAAAAACAAAACCAAAGCGCAAAAAAACAGAAGAAGTAATTTTAGATGTATTGGATTATATTATTCAGAAACGAAAAAATAAAAGTGAAATAGCACATCCTTTAAAAAAAGAAGAACTAAAACTATAAAGCTTATAAAATCGAAAATTATATAATTTTAGTAGTGATCTAGCCTAAAAAAATAAAGAATTCGCAAAAGTTGTTTAAAAAAATAGCCGTATTTTTACATTAACCACAAACCCGAATAGTCTTTGCGAACCCTTATAAATGTATTTTTTGTACTGCTTTTTAGTTTTTCCTTTGCACAGGAATTACCACCGATACTAAACTACACACCCAAAATATATAACGCCGATAATCAAAACTGGATGCTTTCGCAATCTGATGATTCGTATATGTACATTGCGAATAATAAAGGATTGTTAGAATATAATGGTGCGCAGTGGAAACTCTACAAAACGTCAAATGAAACCATTATGCGTTCGGTAAAAGTAATTGGTGATAAAATCTACACAGGTTGTTATCAAAACTTTGGCTGTTGGATTCGAAATGATAAAGGAATTCTAGAATACACATCTTTAAACGATAAGTTTAAGGTTGAAATGATGGAAGATGAGCAAATCTGGAATATCATTCACTTAGACAAATGGGTACTTTTTCAATCATTAAACAGCATCTACAGTTTTCATACGGAAACAAAAACATTCAAAACCATTAGAGTTGATAATATTCTAACGAAATTATATAAAATTGATGGCGAACTCTTCTTTCAAGTATTAAATGAAGGTTTATACAGTATACAAAATGGTCAGAAGAAATTAGAAAGTGACAATTCAATTCTGAAAAACAATCGTATTGTTGGATTTTTCCCAAATGGAGACAAAAAAATAATCATTACACGTAATAATGGTTGGTTTACTTATGATGAAGGAAAATTAACGCCAATTCAGTTACCATATCAACAACAGTATAACCAAAAAAGTATTTATACCAGTATTCAATTATTGGATGGTGGTTTTATACTTGGAACAATTGCAAAAGGAATTTTGCATGTATCTAAGGAAGGCGAATTGCTGCATCAAATAGATCAGGGAAAAGGATTGGGCGATAATACAGCACTTTCATTATTTGAAGATGTAGATGGTAATGTTTGGGTTGGGTTAGATAATGGAATCGATTGCATCAACAGAAAAGAACCTTTCAAATACTTTGCAGATCAAAAAGGACGCTTAGGAACTATATACACATCCATTATTCATAATGGGTATGTCTATTTAGGAACGAATCAAGGATTATTCTATAGAAAAGAAAATACAAAAACGGAATTCAAATTTATAGAAGGCACTAAAGGACAAACCTGGTGTTTGCGAATCATTAATGATGAATTATTCTGTGGACACGATTCAGGAACTTTTCTTATAAAAGACGGCAAACAACAAAAAATAGGAAATATACTTGGAGCGTGGGACATAAAAACGATTCCCGGGAAAAAAGACGTATTCATTCAAGGAAACTATGACGGATTGTACATATTTAAGAATGAAAATAATACCTGGCAGTTTAGTCACAAAGTAGAAGACTTTAATATATCATCCAAACATTTTGAATGGGTTTCTCCATCTAAAATATTGATGAATCACGAGTACAAAGGTGTATATGAATTGGATATAAGTAGCGATTACGAACGTGTAACAGCTTTTAAAAAAAATGATTCAGTTCAAAAAAGCTCTAATTCAAGCTTAATACAATTCAATAATACGATCTATCAAGCCAATAAGAATGGTATTTTTGGATATGATATTGAAAGTGCTACGTTTCAAAAGGATTCCATCTTAAGTACTATTTTCCAAAACGATGAATACACTTCAGGAAAATTAGTAGTAGATAATTTAGGCTACTTATGGGCTTTTACAAAAAATTATATCAACTATGTAACACGTGAAAAACTCAACGGAAATTTTAAAGTAAATAAAATAGCTATCCCTCAATCGTTGCGAAACGAAATGAAAGGTTATGAAAATATTGCACATCTAACAGGGAAAAATTATCTATTAGGTACATCTGACGGATACATTACCATCGATTTAGATGCCATGCATTTAATAGACTATAAAGTTGCTATCAATACTATAACGAGTAATACACTTGCAGGCGGAAGACATAAAATTCCATTAACAGAAGAAGGCGATTTTAAAGCGAAAGAAAACTTTTTAGCCTTTATGTATAGCATTCCTGCTTACAATAAATATGAAGTGGCAGAATACTCATATCACTTAGATGGTTTATATGAAGGATGGAGTGAATGGAGTACAGGTGCCGAAGTTACTTTTGAAAATTTACCACATGGCAATTATATATTTAAAGTAAAAGCACGAATCAATAATAGAGAAACGGTAAATACGGCAAGCTATACATTTGAAATAAATAGACCTTGGTTTTTATCAAACTTGGCAATAGCTATCTATGTAATACTAACGGTATTACTTTTTACGGGATTAAATAGTTTCTACAAACGCTATTACAGAAAACAACGTGAACGTTTATTAGAAAGAACAACGCGTGATTTAGCATTAAAAGAATTAGAAGCACAAAAAGAAATCATACAATTAAAAAATTCACAATTAAACAGTGATATCGAAGCAAAAAATCGTGAATTGGCAATTGCTACGATGAATATGATTAAAAAGAACGAAACGCTCAATAGTATAAAGCAAGAACTCAATAAGCAAAAAGGAGAACAAAGCGTAACGCCTGTAATTCGTTTGATTGATAAAAATATCAACAATGCAGAAGATTGGAAATTCTTTGAAGAAGCGTTCAATCATGCAGATAAAGATTTCTTCAAGAAAGTAAAAGAACTACATCCGCAACTTACGGCAAATGATCTTCGTTTGTGTGCATACTTACGCTTGAATCTTTCATCAAAAGAAATTGCTCCACTTTTAAATATTTCAGTACGAAGTGTGGAAATAAAAAGATATCGTTTGCGTAAAAAAATTAGTTTAGCTCGCGAAATCAACTTAAATGATTATTTTCTCAACTTATAAACAGTACAACATTTCTAAAATTTACTACAACATTACCACAACAATAACGTTGTAGTTGCCTTTTACATGCTTCAAAAATTACATTTTATCAAAAAGTTTATGTATTGATGATGCTGTAGTATAGTTGGGTTTATATTGTTAATCTGCTAATAAATAAGGTGTTTTTTTGCGATGTATGCTTTTTGTATAGGTGTTTTTTAAGGAATCGTTAACAATTGTAAATAAATTGTTATCACTAAAAAATCAACTATATGAACCGATATTTAATCATGCTTTCGCTGATGCTGTCCTCGATTTGGACGTATGGGCAAAACCTTGAGATAAAAGGAAAAGTGTTGGAAGAAGGAACCAACATGCCGCTTCCGAGCGTAAATGTCTTAATTAAAAACACAAATAAAGGAACTGCCACCGACTTTGATGGACTCTTTACTTTGAAAGATGTGCCTTCAGGAAGTACACTTGTGTTTACTTCTATTGGATTTGCAGCACAAGAAATTGTAGTAACTTCCAATAAAGAATTAACCATTATCATGACAGAAGATGCAGAATCGTTAGAATCTGTTGTTGTCATCGGATATGGTTCACAACGAAAAGAATTAGTTACAGGTGCATATACAAGTATTGCAGCTGAAAAAATTGTAGAGGCAAATCCTGCCCGAATTGAAGAAGCATTGCAAGGAACTGCTGCGGGAGTTCAGGTAAATGCGAATTCTGGTTCACCAGGTTCAGGACTCAACATTCGTATTCGAGGTATTACTACAAACGGAGACAACAGTCCATTGGTAATAGTAGATGGTGTAAATATCGGAACCGACTTAAGTGTAGTTGATCCAAATGATATTGAAACACTAGACATTATAAAAGATGCAAGTTCGGCAATCTATGGAGTGCAAGCAGCAAACGGTGTGATCTTAATTACAACCAAAACAGGAAAGAAAGATACAAATACAAAGTTTTCGTATAACTCATTCTATTCTATTCAAGAAGCTTCCAATACATTAAACCTAATGAATGCTTCAGAATATGCAGTATATGTAAACGAAGCTGAAATTGCAGACGGAAACGCATTGCCATTTCCAAACCTACAAGGATTAGGTACAGGAACCGATTGGCAAGATGAATTATTTGGTTCAGCACCTATATTCAGTCACAGTTTAAGTGCTACAGGAGGTTCTGAAAAAGTAACGTACGGATTCAGTGGAAGTTATTTTGGACAAGAAGGTATCATTGCAAGTGACAAATCAAACTTTAATAGATGGACATTAAAAAACAATTTAAGTGTCGATCTTACAGATAAATTCAAACTGAGTACATTCTTACTCTATACAAATATCAAGCGTAAAGTAATTCCAGAAAGTGGACGTGGCTCTGCATTGTACTATGCAGCAAATGCTTCGCCGTTAACACCAATATTTGACGGAACAGACGGAGGACCTTCAAGAGGTTTTTCATACATTGGACAAGAACAAGGAATTGAAATTATCAACCCTTTTGCATTAATCAACAATACATTTAATGAAACGAAAGTAAATCGTTTTACAGGAAAAATTGAATTGGCGTATGATATCATTGAAGATATGAAAATAACTACCCGATTCAACTTTAACTATGCAGATGTAGTTGGCCGTGCATACTTTCCTTTACAATACTACGGACCTGGAAAAGTAGTGAATAACGTAGCAGTTGAGAACAATCAATTTGTAGTAGATACAAATGATAACGATCAAAGAGATTTATACAGTACAGTAGTTGAAAACACAGAAAACTTCTTCGATTACACTTGGGAAACGTTCTTAGATTACAAAAGATCATTTGGAGACCACAATTTTGCAGGATTATTAGGAGCTTCGATGCGAAGTGAGCAATACGACGGAATATTTGCCTCTGGATTTTTAGTAAATGGACCCGATACTTGGAGTAATGCGTTTTTAAGTAATACACAATCAACGATTTATGATGAAAACATTCAATTTGTACGTGATGAAAACGGAAACCTACAATTTAATGCCAATGGTGATCCGTTAGTAGATAATCAAAGTGTAACTAGAAGTGTAAACAGCAGAACTGGAAATACAGGTAGAAATGAAGACAGATGGTATTCACTATTTGGAAGAATTCAATATGACTATCAAGGCAAATACTTATTATCAGCATTGGTGCGTAGAGATGCTTCTACACGTTTTGGACCGAATGATCGATTTGGATACTTCCCATCAGTTTCAGGAGGTTGGGTTTTATCCAAAGAAGACTTTTTCAAATCAGAAGCAATTACAAGCTTAAAATTAAGAGCAAGTTGGGGAATCACTGGTAATGACAAAATTGGTCGTTACCGATGGTTAGGATTTTTACAAGGTGGAGGCGCAGAAGCGACCTATCCTTTTGATGATAATCTATCTATTGGAAATGCTATTGGCGCACTTGCCAATCCAAACTTAAAGTGGGAAACCAACAGACAAGTAAATATTGGTGTAGATGTAAGTTTATTTGATAGTAAACTAGATGTAACAGTTGATTATTATAATAAACGTACAAAAGACTTACTACTCGTACCTGAAGTATCTGGTATTTTAGGATCTACAGCAGGAGGAAGTTCGCCACCAGTAATTAATGCAGGAACGATTGAAAATAAAGGTATTGACTTAACAATTAATTACAGCTACGATTTTTCAGATGATTTTAATATAAGTGTTGGATACAACTTAACAAGTATCAATAATAAAGCATTACAAGTAAACAATGCGGCAGGTTTTATACCAGGTGGATTATTTGGTTTAAACCAAACAACATCAAGATTCCAAACAGGATTGCCAATTGGAGTATTCTTCGGATTACAAACAGATGGAATCTTCCAGAATCAAGCAGAAATAGACGCACATGCTACACAGCCAGATGCACAACCAGGAGATATTCGTTATGTTGATGTTGATGGTGATGGAGTTGTAGAATTTGGTAGTAGTGATGATCAAGCTGTGATAGGTAACCCAATTCCAGATGTTACCATGGGATTCAATTTAAACATGAATTATAAGCAATTTGATTTTGGAACAACGTTATATGCTTCTATCGGAAACGATATTGCTAGAAGTTATGAGCGTTTTCTAACCTACAGTAACAAGCCCACATTATACTTAGATCGTTGGACAGGACCAGGAACATCAAATTCAGTTCCGAGAGCATCAACAAATGCAGCAAATAACTTCTTATTCTCAGATTTCTTTGTAGAAGACGGATCGTATTTACGAATTCAAAACATTCAAGTAGGATACTCTTTGCCAAAATCAGTACTAGAAAAAATTCACTTGGACAGATTCAGATTATATGTAGCGGTAAACAATGTACACACATTTACAAAATACCAAGGGTTCAACCCAGATGTGTCCAATGCAAGCCCATTAGGTGCAGGAGTTGATTTAGGACAATATCCACTAGCAAGAACATTTACAACAGGAATAAACGTATCATTTTAAAAAGATAGCATATGTATAATAAGATAACAAAAATAGCAATAGCGTTCATCATAATTATGGGTATCCAATCTTGTGATGAATACTTAGAAGTACTGCCAGAAGGTCAGGAAAACTCAGAAAACTTTTTCAATAGTGAACAAGACTATCAAGATGCATTGGTAGGAGTATATGATTTACTATCAACTACATACTTAAACAATATTTTAGGTGAAATTGCCTCTGATAATAGTTTATGTGGAGGAGAAAATCCAACGGATGTATTAGATTGGCAACAAATTGATGACATGACACATACGCCAGATAATGGTGCGTTGCGAAACATATTTCAATGGATGTATGCAGGAATAAGTAGAGCAAATTACATTGTAGAATTTCAAGATAAAATCAATTTTGATGGAAAAGAAGAACTACTTGCAGAAAACCTATTCCTAAGATCATACTATTATTTTGAATTAGTGAAATTTTTTGGAGATGTGCCAATGTATACAGACGGAAGAATCACAATTGAAGAATCACAATCAATTGATAAAACGCCAGCAGCAGCTATATATGCACAAATAGAAATGGACTTGATCAATGCGATTCCATTATTACCTTGGCAACAAGCACAAAGCGGAAGAGCTACCAAAGGCGCAGCGTGGGCATTACTAGGTAAGATATACTTATACCAAGATAAATTTACAGAAGCAGCACAAGCATTTAATGAAGTAATTAATTCAGGACAATATCAATTAGTTCAAAACTTTAGCACAATTTTCTTAAACAGTAATGAAAACAATCAAGAATCAGTATTTGAAATACAATATTCTGGTTCACAGGATGGTGCAAGTTTTGGTTGCTTTCAATGTGTAGAAGGAAATGTAGCTGTCGGATTCATGGGACCACGTTTTCAAGGCGGAAACTTTAGCCCATACGGATCAGGATTTAGTTTTAACATTCCTGTACAAGATGTAGTTGACTTATATCAAGCAGCAGACACACGTTTAGCGGCAACGGTTTTAGACATGAATGCATTTGTAGCAGCACGTCCAGATGTAACCTTTACGGAAGGTTCTGAACACACAGGTTTTTTCAACCTAAAATACATTCCATATGCAGATGACAATGTATTGCCAGATGCAAACATTAATCGTAGTAACAATTACAGAGCAATACGTTATGCAGATGTATTACTAATGGCAGCAGAAGCAAACTTGCGTGCACCAACAGCAATTGCAAATCCGCAAACATTCTTAGATGCCATTCGTGACAGAGCATTTGGAGACACAAACAACAGAATAACTGCAACCTTAGAAAACGTATTAGCAGAAAGAAGACGTGAATTAGCAGGAGAAGGACATCGTTTCTTTGATCAAGTTAGAACAGGGCAAACAAGCTCAATTCCTGGGTTTACAACAGGGAAAAACGAATTATTTCCAATTCCAAGAATCGAAATTGAATTGGCAGGGAATCGTTGGGAACAAAATGCAGGATATTAATTGTTAGAAAAAGAAAATAACACACAATACAAGATGAAAATAATAAAATATGTATTCAGTTTATGTCTCGTTGCACTGTTGATATACAGTTGTGGAGAAGACGACAATACCGATTTTGTAGAAACAGCGAAAGCACCTGCAAATTTATCGGCATTAGTAAATATAACGCAAGACAATACAGGTTTGGTGAAAATAACACCGCTTGGAGAAGGAGTTACAACATTTGATATCGATTATGGAGATGGTTCTGAAGGAGTAGCAGACGTGATGCCAGGAAACTATGTAGAACATACATATCTAGAAGGCACATATCAAGCTGTACTAACAGCAAAAGGATTGAATGGTGCTACAACTTCGCTTACACAAGAAATTGTAGTATCGTTTCAAGCACCACAAAACTTAGTGGTAACTATAGAAAATGATCCAGGAATTTCTAAACAAGTAAATATTACGGCAACAGCAGATTTTGCGATGACAAATGTAATTAACTTTGGAGACGGAAGTGAAACAGTTTCAGGAAACATAGGAGAAACAATCTCTTATATCTATACAAATCCTGGAACCTACACAATTACTGTAGAAGCTATGGGTGGCGCAATTGCCACAACAACATATACGGAAGAATTTGAGGTAACGGCAATTGTACAGCCATTAGCAGCTGCACCAACGCCGCCAGTAAGAAACCCTGCGGATGTAATCTCTATATTCAGTGCAGCCTATGATGATGTAGCTAACACGAATTATTTCCCAGATTGGGGACAAGGAAGTCAAGGAAGTAGCTGGGCAATGTTTGATTTAGGCGGAGACGAAATGTTACAATACGTAAACATAAGCTATCAAGGAATTGCTTTGGCAGATGGAACATCTGTAGATGTTTCAAATATGGAGTTCTTACATGTAGATGTTTGGACAGCTGATGTAGTCACAGATCTTGAAACATCATTAATAAACGGACCAAGTGGAGCAACAGAAGCACCAGTAACACGTCCGTTAACAGCAGATTCATGGACTAGTATTGAAATTCCAATCTCAGAATATACAGATCAAGGATTATCAGTAAATGAAATCTTTCAACTAAAATTTGTGGGAACACCTTGGGCAGCTGGTACTGTATTTATTGATAATATCTATTTCTATAGAGAAGCTACAGGACCAAGTCCATTAGTAGGAACATGGAAAGTAGCACCAGAAGCTGGATCATTAGCAGTAGGACCATCACCGGGTTCAGGACAATGGTTCTCTATCAGTGATGCACAAGTTGCAGAAAGAGCATGTTATTATGACGATACCTATGTATTTGATGCCAATGGTTCGTTTAGCAATATATTAGGAGCAGACACTTGGATTGAAGGGTGGCAAAGTGGAAGCGGAGACGCTTGTGGAGCAGCAATTGCACCACACGACGGATCAGCATCAGCAACATTTATACATGATGAATCTGCAGGAACTGTAACCATAAATGGAGCAGGTGCATATATAGCTTTACCAAAAGCAAACAATGCAGGTGAATTACCAGGAGTACCAGTACCTTCGTCAATTACCTATACCGTTACTTTTATTGATAACGATACAATAACTGTAGGAGTAGAAGCAGGTTCAGGCGTGTTTTGGACATTCAAACTCGTACGAGACAGTGCGCCAGTTTCACCATTGGCAGGTTCATGGAGCATAACTCCAGAAGCTGGATCATTAGCGGTTGGTCCAACAGCAGGATCAGGAGAATGGTTCTCTATAAGTGATGCACAGGTTGCAGAAAGAGGATGTTTTTATGATGATGAATATGTATTCAATAACGACGGATCATTTACAAATGTATTAGGAACTGATACTTGGATTGAGGGTTGGCAAAGTGGTAGTGGAGATGCTTGTGGAGCGCCAATAGCACCACACAACGGAACTCCAGGAACATTTATCTATGACGATACAGCAGGAACCGTAACACTAAATGGAGTAGGGTCGTACTTAGGAATTCCGAAAGCGAACAATGCAGGGGAACTTTCAAATTCAGCAGATGCACCAGGCTCAATAACATACGGAGTAACCTTTATTGATGATAACAATATTACAGTAGAAATAGAAGCAGGTTCAGGCGTATTTTGGACGTTTAAACTAACAAGAAATTAATACATACAAACAGATGAAAAATTTTAAATACATACTCACATCACTTTTGGGGATTCTGTTACTAACAGTTAGTTGTCAGGATGATGAAGCAACTGTGGGCGATTTGCTAACACCAACCAATTTGCAAGTTACAGCAACTATTGTTGGACAAGATGCAAATAATCCTAATGGAGATGGTAGCGGAGTTGTAAGCTTTAACGCTTCCGCAGATGATACAATTTCATATCGATTTGTATATGAAGGAAATGAACAAACAAATTCTGTAGGAGAAGCTTCATTCATATTCTCAAACTTAGGTGTAAACTCATATACAGTTACTGTAATAGCATACGGAACTGGAGGAAATGCTACATCAACTACGATAACAGTTGAAGTATTAGCAACTTATGCACCACCAGCAGAATTAATAGATAAATTAGTAGGAAATGGTTCAAGATCATGGAGAATCAAATCTGAACAACAAGGGCATTTTGGTTTAGGACCAGTAGGCGGAACTGTTCCAACAGAATGGTACGGTGCAGGACCAGATGAAAAAGCAACTGTAGGAATGTATGATGATAGATATGTCTTCAACTCAGATGGTACATTTACGTTTGTAACAGACAATACAAATGATGATCCTACAATGGATACATCAGGAACTGTATTTGGTCGTGACGGATTAATCAATGAATTAGGTGGATCTGGCGGAACTATAAACGGTGCCGATGTTGAAAACTTACCATTCAATGACTTCAGTGAAACATGGGCATTAATTGCGCCAGGCGGTGTAGAAACAATTACCCTTACGGGAGATGGATTCATCGGATATTACACTGGTGGAGCTCATACTTATGAAATATTTGATCGTTCTGTACCAAATGAATTAATACTAAGAACTACGGATGGAAATGGAGAATTTGATTGGTGGTTTATTATTACATCAGCTGAACCATCATCAGGAAGCAATTTTCAAACACAGTATAACAACTTAGTTTGGGAAGACGATTTCAATACAGACGGAGCTCCAGATGCTGCCAACTGGACATACGATCTTGGTGATGGTGGCTGGGGAAATGGTGAATTACAAGAATATACTAATGCGTCTGAAAATGTTACCATTGAAGATGGAATGCTAAAAATTACAGCAATAAAAGATGGGAGTGGTAACTATACTTCTTCAAGATTAAAATCTGAAAACCTTTACGAATTTACCTATGGTAGAGTAGAAGTACGCGCCAAATTACCAGCTTCGCAGGGTACATGGCCAGCTATATGGATGTTAGGAGCAAATTTTGATACAGTCGGATGGCCAGTATGTGGAGAAATTGATATCATGGAACAAAAAGGACAAGATAAAAATACGGTATTAGGAACAGTGCATCATCCAGGTGTTTCACCGGGAGCAGGAGATGGGGCAACAACTTCTTTACCAACATCAACAACAGAATTTCATAATTATACTGTAGAATGGACAGCTACAGAGATCATATTCTTAGTAGATGACTTTGTATTTCATACGGTAACAAATGATGCAACCTTACCTTTCAACAATGATTTCTTTCTTATTCTAAATGTTGCAATGGGAGGAACACTTGGTGGAGACATTGATCCTGCATTTACACAAGACACAATGGAAATTGACTATGTTAGAGTATATCAATAAGTAATTTATTTTGATAAGCTATTAAAACTTGTCAGCAACTTTGTATTTCTTTCATGTCGATGAAATACAAATGATGGCAAGTTTTTTTATTTAAATTGGTATCGGTAATGCATCGTTTTCATTCCAAAAATAGGTTTTTAAACAACGACATCGATTGCGTAAAATATGTGAAAAATATCTCAAATACGCGATAAAGTTCAAATTTAGATCATTAAACACATACAACAGACGATACAATGATTACAACATTACCACAACATCATTCTAAATACTTGAAAAACAGTAGTTGTGTTGAAAAAATATTGAAAAAATAATCTTGTTAAGAATCCTTTAAAATCAGGGGGTTTTAATTGAGTATAATGCAATTATAGATTGTTTTTATTGCGATGTATGTTTTTTGTTGTGGTTGTTTTTAAAGATTTCGTAATAATAATATATAGTTTTAATAAAAAACAAATCACATAGAGTTTACGCTTAAGTGATTTAAAAAAACTAATCAAAATGTAATGAGCTATAATTTTTAGTTGCGTACAACTAAGTTGATTATTTGCGAATTCCATCTGACCTAATTAATAAATTAAAAACAAACAGATGAAAAAAACCTTTCTAACATTAGCACTGATTTTTTTAACAACATCTATGTTTTCTCAAGCAGACAATGTTACTGTTGAGAAAAACAGTCAAGGAATGAAATTGGTAGTTAACGGAAAAGATTTTATGATCAATGGTATGAACTGGGATTATGTACCTATTGGTTCTACAATTACTGATCCTGGAATCTGGAATAGATCTGACGAAGTAATTATGGCAGCATTAGATGCTGAAATGTTGCTACTAAAAAACATGGGCGTAAATGCTATTCGTACATATGGTTTAAAACCTAAATGGGTTAAATACATATATGAAAACTACGGTATTTACACAATGTTAAATATTACCTTTGGAGCTTATGGACTTACCATAAACGGCGCTTGGACTCCACAAACAGACTATGCAGATCCAGCAACAAGAAAAATTTTAATGCAAGAAGCTATTGATATGGCTAATGCATATAAAGATACGCCAGGATTATTATTATACATGATAGGAAATGAAAACAACTATCACCTATCATGGACTGGAGCAGAAACGGAAGCAATTCCAATAGAAGGAGTTGATTCAAACAAAATAAAATCGGCACGCGCACTATACAAAGCTTTCAATGACGCAACCTTAGAAATCAAAAAATTAGATACATCACATCCAGTTGCCATCTGTAATGGAGATTTATTATACATAGATTTAGTAAAGGAAGAATGTAAAGACATTGATATATATGGTACTAACATGTACCGAGGAATTTCATTTGGAGATGCATTTCAGAAAGTAAAAGATGATTTAAACATGCCAATTCTATTTGCAGAATTTGGTGCAGATGCTTTCAATGCAAGAGATAATAAAGAAGATCAATACTCACAAGCATATTACATGACAGGAAACTGGAAAGAAATATATGCAAACGCAGCTGGTTTAGGAAAAACAGGAAATTCATTAGGAGGTTTTACATTCCAATTTTCAGATGGTTGGTGGAAATACAAGCAAACTGAAAATTTAGATATACACGACAATGTTGCTGTTTGGCCAAATGGTGGATATCCTAGAGACCAAGAGAAATCAACAGATAATAATATGAATGAAGAGTGGTTTGGTATCTGTGCCAAAGGACCAACAAACACTAGAGGTTTGTACACATTATATCCTCGTGCAGCATACTACTCTTTAAAAGAAGCACATCAAATAGATCCGTATGCAGAAGGTATGTCACTTGATTTCTTGTCAAATCATTTTGATAATATTCAAATAATGGATGCTGTATTAAGAGCAAGAGGTGACAAAGCTGCTATGGGCGGTGGAAGCAATCAAAAAATACGTATCAGTCAATTAAGAGCTGAATTCACAACATTCAATACTGGTGGAAGTCTATTAACAACTCCTGATACTGAAAACCCTAACGAAAATGCATATCCAAATCAACTTGGGTTTGATCATATGCAATCTTATTATGTCGGAATCGAAGGAAATCCTTCGTCAAACATGAGAGCAAACGTTAACTTCAATATCTTAGGAAATGTCGCAGAAAACCCAATTGATGAAATTTTCTATGAAAATGCAGGAAGACCTGTTACGATTGTAGGAGTTGATGGTGGAAATGATATCGATGTCGAAATTGCAGATTTCAACAGAGTTCGTGTATATAATGCAGAATTTGAGTGGAATGCAAAAGACTTTGACTTAAGAGGTTTTTATCGTACAGGACACTATCACTGGGGATATGAAGGTGATATGTTCGGATTATATCCTGAAGCAAACTACGGACCTAACTTAGACATCTATGGAGGTGAAATTTTAGGGATAGAAGTAGATGGAAAAAGAGCTTTCAAAGGATTAAAAGCTGCATTTGGACCACAACTTTGGTGGGGAGCAAATCCAACAATGTTATTAAAATATTCTAAAAACTTCAAAGGATGGGATATAACAGGTATCTATCATAGAGACCTTAACACAGATCTTACATTTGATGAAACTGGACGCCGAGTATTAGATGCCAATCAAGTACGAAGTGGTGTTATTCCAGCATGGCCAATGGAAAGAGCAACCATAGCTGTTGAACGCGATTTCGGTAAATTTGGATTAGCCGTCGGAGGTATTTGGGGAGGAAACCCATTAAATGGAAGTGTATATCAAGATGTAAGAGGTTCTTCAGGAAACTATACCGTTGTAGAAGATAAAATAAAATCGACTGATAACTGGGGAGCAAAAGCAAAAATTACATACGAAGGTGGACGATTTAACATGTATGCGCAAGGTTCTGTAATGGGATTAGTTGCCAATGGAGGAGCTGATCAAACACAAACTTTCACAGGATGGAGATTAAGAGATTCTGGAAGCGGAAACATGACAAATTTCTTATCAGGTTTCACTTATTCAGTTGGAGATTTCCAAATTGCACCAAACTTCATGTGGCAAAAACCATTAGTAGATGCAATGCCAACAGATGTTCCTGCACCTGGAAGATTACGTAATGTAATTGATGATCCATTTGCTGTACGAGGTGGAAACCGAGAAATGACTGCAGGAGAAATACTTCTTACATATGATCCAACACCAGGAACATGGATGTATGAGTGGAATAACGACAGATCTGAAGATGCAAAATTTGCAGCAAACCTAGGATTTGTATTCCGTCACTTACCAACACAACAAGATGCACACATTGGATTCAATGCCAATCGTACCTTCTTTGCATTTCCGAATACAGTGGCTGCAGAAGACTTATGGGAAATCAACTCACGTATGGTTTCTAAAGTCTCTAATAATTTAGGAATCATTGGTAATTTCTACTATGGAAACGCACAAGCAAATGGTGATGATTCACGATTGATCAAACGATTTGGAGGAGATATCAGAATGATTTACAACAAAATAAAAGTTGTATCACACATAAAAATTAACGATTGGGGACCATTTGATTACCACAGAGATTTCAACTTAACGTACCCAACACAATTAATGTTAGATGTTTCAACATCAATAAGCAGACCCGATTGGTTTGTTTTACCAGACACAAGAATAGGAATTCGTGGAACTTGGCGTGCATTAGATCAGTATTCCCCTAGATACGCTCCAAATGCTACAGCTAATGAATTTTCTATGGAACCAGTAGTAAGTCCAGTAGGATTTGACAATGGTACAGAATGGGAAATAAGAACATACATACATATCAATATCGGAAAATAATAAGCTATAAAGATGAAAGGATTAACATATTTTAAAAATACACTACTTGCAGGTTTGGCTATTGCTATGACCGTAAGTTGTGAAAGAGATATATCGGATGATGCTATAGAAGCAACATTTCCAAATACGCCTGATATATTCACAGATGCACCTGTAGGACTTACAGATCAATTTTTTGAATCATTCGATCCAGCGGTAGGAGCCAATCCAAATGGATTTGGTACTGACGAAGATGAAGCTTATGAAGGGACATCGTCAATACGAGTTGATGTACCTACTCCAAATGATCCAGATGGTACTTTTATTGGAGGGATTTTTAGAGATCGCGGAGCAGGTAGAGACCTTTCTAACTATGATGCCTTAACTTTTTGGGCAAAAGGTTCGCTTACGTCACGTATAGAAGTTGGTTTTGGTACCGATTTCACAACAGATACATACCCAGTATCAACAACAATACAATTATCAAGTGGTTGGAAAAAGTACATTATTCCAATTCCTGATCCTTCTAAATTAGTTCAGGAAAGAGGAATGTTCTTGTTTTCAGCTGGATCTTTCGATGTCTTAGGAAATGATGATTTTGCTGTAGCAAGTTCTTTTGATGACAATCTTGGATATACATTTTGGATAGATGAATTAAGATTTGAAAGGCTAGGGACAATAGACTTGCTATACCCATATATTCTTGAAGGTCAAGATGAAAGTATTGATATTTTTACAGGATATACACAAACAATAGATGGATTAGGTGCTACATTCAACTTAGGAAACGGTCAAAATGTATCGGTTAACGCAGCGAGAGCTTATTTCGAATTTTCTTCATCTGACACTAATGTTGCTACAGTAACTTCTACTGGAGACGTAAGTGTTATCGCAGCTGGAGTAGCTACAATTACAGGAAACATAGGAAGTGAAGAAGCTAACGGGGCTTTAGAGATAACCTCAGCGGGTTCATTTGTTAACGCTACAGATCCAACACTGCCACAAGCCGATGTCATTTCAATTTATAGTGATTTTTATACGGGAGTTAGTGGATTTAACCCAGGAGTTTTTGCTGGTTCAAATACTCAAAATATTTCAATACAAGGTTTTGGTGGTAACGATCACGTTAACTATGAAGGAATAGATTTTATAGGAATTGGATGGGATGGAACCGTAAATGTTACTGGTGAAACTATGGTACATTTAGATGTACAGTTAACAAGTGCAGCAGGTTCGGCGTTAGTTATGGAATTAATAGATTTTGGTCCAGACGATACTGATAATGGTTTCGGAGATGGATCTGCTGGTGGATTTAATATCAGTAGTCAATTAATGCAAGGAGAATGGGTTAGTATCGATGTCCCTTTAAGTTCTTTCACACTACCAACTGGTGGCGGTGGAGCAGGTTCTCCTAATTTAGGTAATATCGGTTACATTGTTTTTGTTTCTTCTAACGGAGCATCATTTTTAGTCGATAACATATATTTCTATTAAGAATTCATAAAATTTTAAATATGAAAAAAATAATTAAAAATAGTATGCTAGCATTAACACTTATATCAAGCGTTGTTTTTGTTAGTTGTGAAGTAGATGAAACCCAAACTGTCGTAACTCTAAATAATTTGATTATGTCGGATGAGTTTGATATTGATGGCGCTCCAGATCCTGCATTATGGACGTATGATTTAGGAGATGGAACACAACAAGGTTTACCAGCAGGTTGGGGAAACAACGAATTGCAAGTATACACAGACAATTCTGAGAATGTAACGGTGGAAAATGGACTTTTAGTTATTACAGCTAGAGAAGGTAACTCTGGAGGATATACTTCTGCTAGGATAAAAACGCAAGGCTTATTTGAGCAACAATATGGTCGTTTTGAAGCACGAATTCGATTGCCTCAAGGAAAAGGCTTGTGGCCAGCATTTTGGCTATTAGGAAATAATTGCGATCAGAATCCTTGGCCAGCATGCGGAGAAATAGATGTGATGGAGTACCTAGGAAACAAACCTACGGTTGTATTTGGTAGTGTACATGGACCTAACTATTCAGGTGCAGAATCCATCTCAAAAGAATATGAACTCACGAACGATAGATTTGACACTGGCTTTCATGTTTTTGGTATTGAATGGAGTCCAAACCAAATTAACTATTACGTAGATGACGTATTATACCAAAGCATTACACCAGAAACCATAGCAGATGAAACTAATGGTAATGGAACATGGGTATTTGATAACTCTTTCTATATCATCATGAATGTAGCTGTTGGAGGGAACTTACCAGGTAGTCCAGATGCAAATACAACTTTCCCACAAAGAATGTTTGTTGACTATGTAAGAGTTTATAACTAAAAAACACAAAGACATGAAATTTTTAAAATATAAAATAACCCTACTTTCACTAGTAATAGTTTCGTTAACAATGTTCACTTCATGTGAAGACAATGAAAGTGGTATAGATATCATAGGCTTAGAAGCCAAATTCGTAAAAGAAATCGAATCTAAAACAATTTCATTTATCAATGTTTCAAACGGAGCCACTTCTTATTTATGGAATCTTGGAGATGGTACAACTTCTACATTATCAAACCCTGTAAAACGTTATGATAATGGAACCTACACAGTTAGTCTAACAGCATATAATGATGATGGTGCGTCTAGCGTATTTGAAGAAACATTCATTATTGATGGATGTGTAGATGAAACTGCTGAAAATATTGACCCGGCAAATGGAGATTTGAATTGGACTTTTTTGAATAGTGATTCAACTTTTGATGCATTCGGAAATATAGGCGGCGCTGTTGTATCAAATCCAGTATTAGACGCTGTAAACAGTAGTTGTTTTGTGCAAATCTATGAAAAGACAAATGGTTGTGAAACTTGGTCTGGAGTAGGTGTTGAACTTGCAACTTCATTAGATTTTTCAACAATTACGAATAAAACTTTTAAAATGAAAGTTTTAGCAGAAAATCAAGTTACTGATGTTACGCTAAGACTGGAATTTATGCCTTTTCCAAATGTAAATCCTTTTCAAGAAAGAATAGCAACTATAACACAAGTAGGGCAGTGGCAAGAACTTAGTTTTGATTTTACAAATGTTACATCAGGAACCTTTAAAAGTATGATTATCTACTTTGAAAGAAACACTGCATGTGACGGTGATATCTATTATTTTGATGATATCACTCAAGAATAAAAATTGAACGAAAAATAATAAAATCCCCTACTTCCTAGAAGTAAAAACTGACCAATAATGATTAAAGAAAAAACAAGCTTAGATCAAGATATTTTATCTCATATGTCTCAAATAGAAACCGTCAAAATAGATAACGAGGCTTTTTACAAAATCTCGAATAGCGATACCATAAGACCATTTTTCATGAGTATCGTGAGTGATTCCAACCATTGGATGTTTATTTCAAGCAATGGAGGATTATCAGCAGGACGTAAAAATGCTGAATTTTCGTTATTTCCATATTATACAGATGACAAAATCACGGAATCTGCAGAAATCACTGGAAGTAAATCTATTTTTCAAGTTACAAAAAACAACAAAGTACAACTCTGGGAACCGTTCTCAGAACGTTACGAAGGTATGTATGAAGTAACTCGAAATCTCTACAAAAACAACTACGGGAACAAAGTAATGTTTGAAGAAATCAATCATGACTTACAACTAACGTTTCGTTACGAATGGAATTCAAGTGATGATTACGGATTTGTAAAAAAATCCAAATTAATGAATAACGCTGATGGAGTAGTGCATGTTTCTATATTAGATGGAATTCAAAACATTTTACCATATGGAGTTGGTGCCGATTTGCAAAACGCAAGTAGCAATTTAGTAGATGCATATAAACGAAATGAATTAGAAGAAAGTACTGGCTTAGGAATCTATGCACTTAGCGCAATTATTGTAGACAAAGCAGAACCGAGTGAAGCCTTAAAAGCCAATGTAGTTTGGTCATTAGGGCTTGAAAATGCTCGTTACTTATTATCTTCTTTACAACTAAGAGATTTTCGTAAACGTCATCCAATTCAGCAAGAAATAGATGTGAAAGCAGAAAAAGGTGCTTACTTTATAAATGCTGATGTTCGTTTAGAAGCTTCTCAAAGCAAAGATTGGATTACAGTAGCGAATGTTAACCAAGATCATGGAGACATTGCAAAATTGTCACATTCCATAAAAAACGAAAAGAACTTAGCAGAAAAAGTTCAAAATAATATCAATACTGGTACAGAAAAACTAATTACACTCAATGCAGCTTCTGATGGTTTACAACTATCAGCAGACAAATTTAGAGATACACGTCACTTCTCAAACACGCTATTCAACATTATGCGTGGTGGAATATTTGATGATAACTATCAAATAGAAAAGTGGGATTTTGTAAACTATCTAGCGAAAGCTAACAAAAAAGTAGCCAGAACCTCAGAAGATGTAATGAAAACATTACCTGAGATATTTACCATTACAACATTAAAAGAATTAGCATACGAAAGTCAAGACAAAAACTTTAGACGTTTATGTTTAGAATACATGCCATTAAAATTCAGTCGTCGTCATGGAGATCCAAGTCGTCCTTGGAACAAGTTCTCTATCAATACGCGTAGTGAAGTAGATGGTTCTAAAATACTTGATTATGAAGGAAACTGGCGTGATATTTTCCAAAACTGGGAAGCATTAGCACATTCATATCCAGAATTTATTGAAAGTATGATTCATAAATTCTTAAACGCGACCACATTTGATGGCTACAATCCATATCGTGTAACCAAAGGAGGTTTCGATTGGGAAACGATTGAACCAGACGATCCTTGGTCATACATTGGATATTGGGGCGATCACCAAATTATTTACTTACAAAAGTTCTTAGAAATCATTGAAAATCACAAGCCAGGAAAACTGGAAAGTTTCTTTGCTAAAGATCTATTTGTATACGCAAACGTACCTTACAAAATAAAAAAATACCAAGATTTACTAAAAAATCCTAAAGATACCATTGAGTTTGATGAAGAATTAGACATAACTATTCGTCAAGAAAGAGGCAAACTAGGAGCTGATGGAGCATTGCTTCGTGATGAAAGCAGATTTATCGTAAAAGTAAATTTTGTAGAAAAAATATTAGCAACTACACTTGCTAAACTATCGAACTTTATCCCTGAAGCTGGTATTTGGATGAATACACAACGTCCGGAATGGAATGATGCTAATAATGCATTGGTAGGAAACGGTGTATCAATGGTAACCCTATACTATTTAAGACGTTTCCTAAAATTCTTCAACGGTGTATTCGCCAATACAACTACAGAAACTGTAGACATATCAAAAGAATTGGCAGAATTCTTCCACAAAGTTGCCAATACCTTCTCAACACACAAAGGTTTATTAGCTGGAAAAATTAACGATACGGCACGTAAACAAGTTTTAGACGGTTTAGGAAATGCTGGAAGTGATTATAGAGAGCAAATCTATACCAATGCATTCTCAGGAAGAAAAACAGCAATTACGATCAAAGAAATCAAAGAATTTGTGGCAACAAGTCTTTTGTATTTAGAGCATTCTATTGAAGCGAATAAACGTAGTGATAACTTATATCATGCGTATAATTTGATGACAGTAGAAGATGACGGTTCAATTTCTGTTTCATATTTAAATGAAATGTTAGAAGGTCAAGTTGCTGTATTAAGTTCAGGATATATTGCTTCAAAAGAAGCATTGGCTGTGCTTGATGGGCTAAAAAACAGTAAACTATTTAGACCTGATCAATACAGTTACTTACTCTATCCAAACAAAGAATTAAAAGGATTTATTCAGCGTAATAAAATTTCAAAAGAAGCTGTTGCAAAATCAAACTTACTGAATGAATTACTAAAAAATAACAACGGAAGTATTGTATCACAAGATATAAATGGAGATTATCATTTTAATGGAAACTTCAAAAATGCAGGTGATTTACAAGAAGTGTTACAAGAATTAAGTAATACATCATACAAAGAGTTAGCGCATAAAGATGCTGACTATATATTAGACATTTTTGAAGAAGTATTCAATCATAAAGAATTTACAGGACGTTCAGGAACGTTCTACGGATACGAAGGTTTAGGTTCTATCTATTGGCATATGGTATCAAAACTGCAATTAGCAGTATTTGAATGCTGTATCAAAGCAATTCGTGATAATGAGAGTGATGAAGTAATTGGTCGATTACTAGAGCATTACTATGAAATCAATGAAGGGATTGGTGTACATAAATCTCCATCATTATATGGTGCTTTTCCAACAGATCCATATTCACATACGCCTGGAGGAAAAGGTGCTCAACAACCCGGAATGACAGGTCAGGTAAAAGAAGATATCTTAAGTCGTTTTGGTGAGTTAGGTGTATTTGTATCAAAAGGTGAACTATTCTTTGATCCATGTATGTTACGTAAAGATGAGTTCTTACAAAAAGATAACACTTTCAATTATGTAAATATCGCTAAAGAACAAAAACAAATTCCTGTACAAAAAGGATCGTTGTGCTTTACATATTGCCAAGTACCAATTGTATATACGATAGCAGATACATACGGATTAACGGTTCATTTCAAAGATGGATCAAGTAGCACAGTTGAAAACTTACGTTTAGATGCGGCTACAAGTCAACACATATTCAATCGTGAAGGTGAAGTAACTCAAATCAATGTGAATATCGAAAAAAGTCATTTAAAGTAAAACTTAAAAAACCATGAGAACATTAAAGCAAATATCGAAAATACTATTGGTAACGCTATTAATGGTGTCTTGTGGAGATTCACGAAAAAAGAAGGCAACATCGCCAGAACAATTAACACAAAAGCAAGTGACAGCGAAAGATATATTAGGAAATAAAGACTATTTAGCAATTTCATACGGAGGTTATAGAGACTCATTACGAGACATTCAACCAACAATTGCAGAGCTAAAAGAAGATATGAAGATTCTCCATGCGATGGATATTCGAATTTTGCGTACATACAATGTACAACTTCCACACGCAACTAACATTTTAAAAGCAATCAGGGAACTGAAAAACGAAGACACAAATTTTGAGATGTATGTCATGTTAGGTGCATGGATTGATTGTAAAAATGCTTGGACAAACCAAGTTCCCGATCACAATCAGGAGAGTGAACAAAATGAAGGCGAAATAGAACGCGCTGTCGCATTGGCGAATCAATATGATGATATTGTAAAAATAATAGCTGTAGGAAACGAAGCTATGGTAAAATGGGCTGCTAGTTACTATGTACAACCAAGCGTAATCTTAAAATGGGTAAACCATTTACAAGAGTTAAAAGCAGCAGGAAAACTTTCTAAAGACATATGGATTACAAGTTCTGACAACTTTGCTTCTTGGGGCGGAGGCGATAAAATTTATCATGTAGAAGACTTAAACAAGTTAATCAAAGCAGTAGATTATATCTCAATGCATACTTATCCTATGCACGATACACACTACCATCCAGTTTTTTGGGGCATAGAAGAAGATTCTAAAAAATCGAGTCTTGAAAAAATTGATGATGCTATGTTAAAGGCAAAAGATTATGCCATTTCGCAATATGATAGTGTGTTCAATTACATGAAGAGTTTAGGAGTAAACAAACCTATACATATTGGAGAAACAGGTTGGGCCTCGTCTTCCAATGGACACTACGGAAATAATGGAAGTAAAGCAACAGATGAATACAAAGAAGCAATCTATTACAAGCACATGCGTGAATGGACAAAAGAAGTAAACATGTCATGTTTCTACTTTGAAGCCTTTGATGAAATCTGGAAAGACGCACGTAATCCTGGTGGTTCTGAAAATCACTTTGGATTATTCACAATAGACGGAAAAGCAAAATATGCACTTTGGAATTTAGTTGACAAAGGCACTTTTAAAGGACTTTCAAGAAACGGAAATCTAATTACCAAAACATACAATGGTAACAAAGATTCGCTGCTTTTAGAAGTTCAGTTGCCACCAATAAAAGCCAAATTAGCTGTAAATCATTAATTATGAAAAACGTAAAAACATATAGTTTGATAATGATTCTCATGATTGTAATCGCATGTAAAGAGGAAGCAAAAACACCTAAATTAGAAGCAGAAATAGTAGAAACATCTGCAAGTGGCAATAAACTCACACCTATAACTGAGTTTACAAAAACTGAAAAACCAGCAGAAATAATATTAACGCCTTCAACACAATATCAGACAATAACTGGTTTTGGAGGTGCTTTTACAGAATCGTCAGCGTATTTATTAAACAAACTAAGTAAAGAAAACAGAGACAAAATTATCAAAGCGTATTTTGATAAAGATGGTGCAAACTATTCGTTGACACGTACACATATGAACTCTTGTGATTTCTCACTTACAAATTATTCTTATACACCAGTTGAAGATGATATAAACCTTGAGCATTTTACGATAGAAGAAGATCGTGACGATCTAATTCCTATGATAAAAGATGCAATGGCAGCTTCACAAGATGGTTTCAAGATATTTGGATCACCATGGACAGCTGCTCCTTGGATGAAAGACAATAACCACTGGGTTGGAGGAAAACTATTGCCTAAATACTATGACACTTGGGCATTATTCTTTTCAAAATATGTAGATGCATACAAAGCAGAAGGAATTGATATTTGGGGATTTACTGTTGAAAATGAACCACATGGAAACGGAAATAACTGGGAAAGTATGCACTTTACACCAGAAGAAATGACAACATTCGTTCAACATCATTTAGGTCCAAAACTGGAAGCAGACGGAAAAGGAGATTTAATTATTCTAGGATATGATCAAAACCGTGAAGGTTTAAAAGAATGGGTTGATGTAATGTACAAAGATGAAGCGTCTTCAAAATACTATGATGGAACAGCAATTCATTGGTATGAAAGTACATATGACTATTTTCCTGAAGCATTACAATACGCACACAACAAAGCACCAGACAAATATCTAATTGAAACAGAAGGTTGTGTAGACTCTGAAGTTCCAAAATGGAAAGATGACAAATGGTATTGGTCTAAAGAAGCAACGGATTGGGGCTGGGATTGGGCTCCAGAACATCAAAAACACTTACACCCAAAATACGCGCCTGTAAATCGTTATGCACGAGATATCATAGGCTGTCTTAACAATTGGGTTGACGGTTGGGTTGATTGGAATATGGTCTTAGATAAACAAGGTGGACCAAACTGGTTTAAAAACTGGTGTGTAGCACCTGTAATTGTCGATCCAGATGCAGATGAAGTATACATGACGCCACTTTACTACACTATGGCGCACTTTAGTAAATACATTCGCCCACAAGCAAAAGTGATTGATGTAAGTAACACAGATAAAGAATTAATGGTAACAGCAGCGCAAAATCCTGATGGATCAATAGCAGTTGTTGTATTTAATGAAGGAGGAAATGAAAAGCACTTCTCTCTAAAATTGGGAGACAAAACCAAAAACATATCGATTAATCCAAAAGCGATTCAAACGATAGTAATCACTAACTAACCAAACTAATATTTATGTCTTCAGCTAAAAACACAGTACCATTTGGGCAAAAAGTTGCATTCGGGCTAGGAATGCTAGCAAATCAAATGTTTCCAGCTGCTCTTGGAATTTTTATGGTAGTACTCGTAAAAGATCTAGGGTTTGAAGGTTGGCAATGGAGTTTAATTTATTTCTTGCCAAGAATCTTTGACTCTTTCACAGATCCAATCATGGGATTCATATCTGATAATACCAAATCTAAATGGGGAAGACGAAGACAATATGTTTTTATTGGAGCCTTAATTATGGGGATTGCATTTGTAATCATGTGGCAACTATATCGAGATGCAGGAATTGATTATAATTTCATGTATTTCATGCTTTGGTCATTTGTCTTTTATTTAGGATTGACCATATTTAGTGTGCCTTATGTAGCCATGGGATATGAAATGAGTGAAGATTTTCATGAACGAACAAACATCATGGCAGTTGCGCAATGGATAGG
Organism: uncultured Kordia sp.; assembly: GCF_947496985.1. Classification (GTDB taxonomy): domain Bacteria; phylum Bacteroidota; class Bacteroidia; order Flavobacteriales; family Flavobacteriaceae; genus Kordia. The sequence continues at coordinate 580,570 of NZ_CANMEZ010000004.1, read as the reverse complement.
ACAATGGGCTTGGGTAATAGCACCTTGGTTTTGGGTTATTATGTATGATCCTGAATGGTTTCCAAGCGCAGATGTCGCAACTCGATCACTAGCTGTTTGGGTTGGAATTGCCTGTATGATTTTGGCTATGATTCCTGCTTTGTTTATCAAAAGTGAATCAACATTAGATAAAGATTATACACCACTTACCTTAAGTAATATAGGAGGAAGTCTTAAAGAAATTTTTAATGGATTCGTAGAAGCTTTCAAGTCAGCTCCATTTAGAAAACTATGTATCTCAACCTTTTTTATATTCAATGCTTTTAATACAGTAGCAGCCTTTTCGTTTTTTATTGTAGTATACTATCTATTTAATGGAAATGCAGGTAATGCTGGTATTTGGCCAACATTGTTTGGTAGTTTAGGAGCGCTCATAACGACATTTGCGGTTATACCAATCGTTACTTGGATGTCTAAAAGAATGGAAAAGAAAAAAGCCTTTTTAATATCACAAGGTATTTCAATTTTTGGATACATTTTGCTTTGGTTTCTTTTTGTACCAGGTAAACCATATATGTTCATCTACGCATTGCCTTTTTTCTCTTTCGGAATAGGAAGTTTATTTGTATTGATGATGTCAATGACTGCTGATGTAATTGATTTAGATGAGTTGAATACAGGAAAAAGAAGAGAAGGTATTTTTGGTGCAATTTACTGGTGGATGGTAAAATTTGGTTTTGCTATTGCTGGAGGACTTAGCGGTTTAATTCTAACCTATGTAGGTTTTGACTCTACTCCAGATGCTGTTCAAACTGAAGAAGCTATAACTGGGTTAAGGATATTTTTCTCAGCAGTGCCAATTATAGGAACATTAATCGCAATTGCTGTTATGTGGAACTATTCTGTTTCTGAAGAAAGAGCCAATGAAATCAGAGCCGAATTAGACAAAAGAAAAAATAAGCCAAAATCGACAGCAACTTCATACTATCAAGGAGCAAAACTGTCACTACTAGGCGGATTGGATTTTAAAATAGATACATCAAACGATATCGATTTTGATTCAAAAAGTAAAGCGCAAATAACCTCATTATTCAAAGACTCACTCTACAAAGGACTACATGGTTTATGCTTTAGCCCATATAGAGAAGGACAAGATATTGGAGATCAACTATCAGAAACACAAATAGTAGAAAGAATCAACATCATAGCTTCACATACCAAATGGATACGTTCATTTTCATGTACAGATGGAAATGAATTTATACCAAAAGCGGCACGTGCTAGAGGATTAAAAACGATGGTTGGTGCTTGGATAGGACATGATAAAAAACGTAATGAAGAAGAAATTAGTTCATTAATAGAATTAGCTAAAAGCGGCTTAGTAGACATTGCTGTGATAGGAAATGAAGTTCTAATGCGAAATGAATTAAGCGAAAAAGAAATCATTCACTACATACAGCGTGTCAAACTTGAATTGCCAAATATTCCAATAGGATATGTAGATGCATACTATCAATACATAGAACGTCCAAAATTAGTAGATGCCTGCGATTTAATCCTTGTAAATTGTTATCCATTCTGGGAAGGAAGTAGTATAGAAGACTCTTCAATATATTTAAGACGAATGTATGCAGCAACGGAAAAAATTGCAAAAGGTAAAAAAGTAATTATTACCGAAACAGGTTGGCCAGATCAAGGAACACATTCTAGTGGAGCAATTCCTTCACCAGAAAACACAATGAAATACTTCCTAAATACACAGAAATGGTCTAGAGATGAAAACATACCAATCTTCTATTTCTCATCATTTGATGAATCATGGAAAATACGTCATGAAGGAGATTTAGGAGCACGTTGGGGAATTTGGGATAAAGACGAAAAACTAAAATTTATTTAAAGAAATACAATATAAAATCAACAACTAGTATTACAAAGAATAGGGTTTAAAGGAGAAATATAAATTAACATAGAATAGCACTAAAAAATGTCATATAGAGACGAAGAATATCGTTTATACGAAGGTGTAAACTTCACAGAACATTCAGGAATAGATTTCGAAAAATATTCCATTGAAGATTTAAAAAAGCTTTGGAGAGCCACACTCAAAAAAGGTATGCATGGTATCTGTTTTAGTATGTATGAAGACGGACAAGAGCCAGGCGATACTATAAGTGAAGAACAAGTAGAACGTAGAATAAAAATTTTAAAACCTTATTCTAAATGGGTACGTTCTTTCTCTTGTATAGAAGGAAATGAACACATTCCGCGTTTTGCAAAAAAGCATGGAATGAAAACTATGGTAGGTGCTTGGTTAGGAGATGATAAAGACGACAATGAAAAAGAAATTGAAGCACTAATACAACTAGGAAAAGAAGGTGTTATTGATATTGCAGCGGTAGGAAACGAAGTATTGTATAGAAATGATCTAACACTTGAAGAATTACTAGAATATATAAGAAGAGTAAAAGAAGCATTGCCGAATGTGCAGGTAGGGTATGTAGATGCTTATTACGAGTTTTCCGTACATCCAGAGCTTGTAGAAATTAGTGATGTTATTCTGAGTAATTGCTATCCATATTGGGAAGGTTGCCACATTGATGGCTCTTTAGCACACATGCAGCAAATGTTTGGTCAGGCTACGCATGCAGCCCAAGGTAAAAAAGTAATTATTACAGAAACGGGATGGCCAAGTCAAGGCGGAAGCTTACGAGGCGCAGAATCTTCGGAAATCAACGCTATGAAATATTTTATAAATGCAGAAGTTTGGGCTAAAAAAGCCAATATAGAAACATTTTACTTCTCATCATTTGATGAATCTTGGAAAACAGGAGACGAAGGCGATGTAGGTGCATATTGGGGACTTTGGGACAAGCACGAACAACTAAAATTTTAATCAATAAAAATAATGTCTTTACGAAAAGAGAAATTTTTTGCATTAGCTGCTATAGAGTTTGAAGGTCAATCTTTAGATGATCTAAAATTACAATGGCATAATACACTTCATAAAGGAATGCATGGCTTGTGCTTTAGTCCATATCAAGAAGGACAAAAACCAGGTGATACACTATCGGAAGCGCAAATAAGACGTCGTTTAGAAATTATTAGACCGTATACCAATTGGATTCGATCTTTCTCATGTACAGAAGGAAATGAACTTATACCTCAAATCGCCAAAGAATTCGGAATAAAAACCTTAGTAGGCGCGTGGCTAGGAAACAACCCTGAAACCAATGAGGCAGAAATAGAAGGATTAATAGAACTTGCAAAAGATGGATATGTAGATATTGCTGCCGTTGGAAACGAAGTAATGTACAGAGGTGATCTTAGTGAAGACGAATTATTAAAATTCATTTATTACACTAAAGAACAAATAAAAGAAATCCCAGTAGGCTATGTTGATGCTTATTATGAATTCTCGGAACGTCCAGCAATTACCGAAGCATGCGATATCATTTTAGCAAACTGTTATCCTTTCTGGGAAGGCTGTGATCAAGATTACGCATTACTATACATGAAAGATATGTATAACAGAGCTAAAAAAGCTGGAAACGGTAAAAAAGTAATTATTACAGAAACAGGTTGGCCAAACAAAGGAACAAGTCTTGAAGGTGCTTTTCCGTCAGATGTAAACGCAATCAAATACTTTATAAATACGCAAAAATGGTCCAAAGAAGAAGACATTGAAATATTCTATTTTTCATCATTTGATGAATCATGGAAAGTAGGAGATGAAGGAGATGTTGGAGCTTATTGGGGACTTTGGGATAGATATGAAAGATTGAAATTTTAATAGCCTGTTGTATAGATGAATCGAGAAGTTGATATCACCACAACATTACCACAACATCGCTACAATATTTGAAAATAAATTTATTTAAAACACTGTTATACAGTTAGGTAAAAAACTTTTGAAGTACTGTGCTTATTGATTTTAATATTTTTTTTTAATAACTGTATGTTTTTTGTTGTAGTGGTAAAAGTCCATTATGAAATTATAAAATATATCTTGTTGAGATAATAAAGTATTCTAAATGAAAGTATAAAAGCGAGTACCCTAAACTTATTAGTAAAATAATAATATTAAAGATTTTATTAAGAGTATAAAATTAAACACTAACACCTAAATTAAAAATAATTAATATGAAAAAAATTACATTTTTATGCATGCTATTAATATCTGCAATAGCTTTTGCTCAACCAACTACAAATCCAGCTGCTCCGATGCAAGACGCTGCAGATGTAGTTTCTGTGTACGGTGATACCTATACAAGTATTGCAACAAACTACGATCCATTTTGGGGACAATCTGGAGCTGGACTAGTAAACACTTCATATGATCCAGGAACAGGACAAGTTATATTAGCATACCCAAATTTTAATTACCAAGGAACTGAACTAACAGCAACTGATGCTTCTCAAATGGAATTTTTACACATTGACATTTGGACAGCAGCAAGTCCTGGAGCAACTGATATTCAAATAAGTCCAATTAACAATGGATCAGGAACAGTAGAAACGTTAGTTTCTATAGCCTATACATCTGGAACTTGGACAAGTGTCGATATTCCAAAATCTGCTTTTACAGGGATGACATGGGATAGTGTTTTTCAAATGAAGTTTGCTGCAAACGGACCAGGAAGTACAACACCTGTAGATATTTATCTTGATAACATATACTTTTGGAAAAACCCAACAGCAGCTGGTTCAGACGCAACATTAAGTGCTTTGGAAATTGATGCAGCTCCTTTAGCAGGATTCGGTTCAGGAGTATTTAACTATACAGTAGATTTAGCTCCTGGGACAACAGTAGTTCCACAAATTACAACAGCTACTCCTACAGATGCTGGAGCAATGACCAATATTACACAAGCATCAGCAATTCCAGGAGATGCAACGGTTGTGGTTACTTCTCAAAATGGTATGGAAATGGAAACTTATACAGTATCTTTTGTTATAAGCGGACCACCTACGGCAGCACCAGCACCACCAAATAGACCTGCTGCAGATGTTGTTTCAATCTATAGTGATGCATATCCAAATATTACCGTGGGTACATATGATGCTGGTTGGTGTGGTGCAGCAATTTCCGAAGTACAAATAGAAGGAAACAATACATTTAAAAAGAATACCGGTATTCCTTGTCAAGGAATTGACTTTTCTACAAACAGACAAGATTTGTCAGACTTTACACATATTCATTTCGATTTCTATACAGATGACGTAGATTTAGTAGGAGATGTTTTCAATGTAAAATTAGTTGATTTTGCTGGCGGAGGCGGAGAAGCTTCAGCATTAGAAGTAAATATTAACACTGGAACCATGCCAGCTATTGTTGCTAATACTTGGGTTTCTGTTGATATTGAAATTACATCTATAGGTGGTGTTGTAGCTGGTAATCTTACAAGAAGTGATATTGCTCAAATGGGTATCACAACTGCAAACTTAACTAATGTATGGTATGACAATATCTACTTACACAAAAATACAGTATTAAGTGTTGACGAATTCAATACGTCTTCTTTTAAGACATATCCAAACCCAACAAACGATTCATGGAATGTTGTAACAGATAATGTAAAAATCAATGCAATTGAAGTATATGATATTTCAGGAAGACAAGTAACTACGATGACGCCAAATGCTTTTACAGCTACTATTGATGGTAGCTCATTAAAAGCAGGAATCTACTTTGCTAAAATTCAATCGGATAAAGGTTCAAGTAGTATCAAATTAGTGAAAAACTAAAACACATAATAGTACTTATAAAAAGTGTGTCTATGAAAATAGATGCACTTTTTTATGCATTACTAGTCTAACTTAGTATTTTTACATTTCAGATTCAGATATAAATAATAAAACCTCGTACTCAATGAAAAATGTAGTTTCCTTAAAATCATTAGCAAAAGAATTAAATATATCTGTGTCAACTGTGTCAAAATCACTAAATGATAGTGAAGAAATTAGCGCGCAAACTAAAATACGTGTAAAAAACCTTGCCAAACTCAGAGGATATTCACCAAATCCTATTGCGGTTCGTTTACAAAAGCAAGAAACAATGCAAATAGGAGTAATAGTTCCTAATATTGAAAACCCATTCTTTGCTTCCGTGTTAAAAGGAATTGACGAAATAACAAACAGTTCTAAATACAATATCATTACATTTTTTAGTAATGAAAGTCTTCAAAAAGAAAAAGAATGTTTAGACTATTTTTCTAGAGGAAATGTTGACGGAATTCTAATTTGTATAGCAGAAGAAACCAATAAAAAGAAAACGTTTGATCATATTATAGATATCAAACAAAAAGGAATTCCATTAGTATTATTTGATCGTATTCCCATGCAACCACTTGGTTTTGATGTTGTACATGTAAATGATTATGATAGTATTGTAAGCGCTTATGAATATCTAGAAAGTAAAAATTGTAACAATATTGCTTTTGTATCTTCCATTCCTACATTAATTGTTGGACGCCTGCGCGAAGATGGATACTTATCTAAAGCAGAGAGTCCAACTGTAATTGCTTTTGAAGATTTAGACGATTTACAATTAACACTACAAAATACCCTGAAAAAAGGAAAAGTTGACGGATTAATTGCTGCTGATATCAATGCTACCTTACTTTGCAATAGAGCAATACAAACAAGAGGATTAAAATACTCAGAAGAAATCTCTTTAATTGGATATGTAAATGCTGCGCAAAATGATTTAAGTTACCCTAAAATTTCTTATATAGATCAGCATCCGCAAGAAATAGGAAAACAAACTACACGCATGCTCTTAGAACGTTTAGAATCGAAACCTGAAGGTAAAGAAACGAAAGATGTAGTGTTAAATACTACAATTACTATTGGGGAGACAAGCGCTTAAGTCCAATGTTTTCATAATGTTAATAATAGAAGCGTCTACATATTTTACAATCAAACACATATAAAAACTTCTGAGATTATTGTACTTTTGGAAAAAGTAGAATAATGAAGCATATATTTCCCATAGTAGCACTGTTTTTATTAAGTCAATTTGCATTAAGTCAGGTAGTTGTCATAAACGAAATTGATTGTGATACACCTGGAACAGACACAGGAGAATTCATCGAGTTAAAATCTCAAACACCAAACTTTGCCTTAGACGGATACGTTCTAGTGCTTTTTAATGGTTCAACTTCTGGAAATGATAGTAGTTATTTTGCGTTAGACTTAGACGGACAAGTAACTGATGTGAATGGTTTATTACTCATAGGAAGTAGCACGGTTTCTCCTGTTCCACAATTACTAATTGGTTCTAATGTTATTCAAAATGGAGCTGATGCCGTTGCAATTTATCAAGCCAATAGTTTTGATTTTCTACAAGGAACACAAGCCACTACAACAAATTTAATAGATGCAATTGTATATGATACGGGTGAATCTGATGATGTTGGATTACTTGGTCTATTAGGACTTACAACACAAATAAGTGAAGGCGGAAACAACAATACAAATTCAATTCAACGTAGCGAAACAGACGGATCATACTATACTGCAACGCCAACACCAAGACAACTAAATGATGGAAGTGGAGTAGCGCTAAACGGAATTTCTATCAATGTAGCACAAGATCAATATGGAGAAGGAGAAATGTTTACGATTGAATTTACTACAGAATTTCCAGTTTCTTCAAACTTAGATTTAACTATATCTTTGGATAACGGAACTTTTGATGCCACTGACTTTACTGGAAATACAATGGTTACAATTCCATCCGGACAAACATCAATAACAACTTCTATAACGTTAGTAGACGATACAGATGATGAAGGAGATGAAGAGTTAATCATCAATATAGAAGACAATTTAGCTATTGAGTATATCTTTTTGAATAACAACATACTTATTAGAGCTGTGGATAATGACTTTACAGTTGCGCCTTTTGGAACTCCACTAAATCCAACATTTGGAACGGTTGCAAGTACAGCGCCAAATGGTTATTATGACAGTATGGATGGGTTGGCTGATGCAGCTTTACAAAATGCAATGCAAGCTATTATTGCTGATGTAAATACAGTACGCGCACAAACATATGCTGATGTATATGACATGTTGCGTGAAGCCGATCAAAATCCAGCAAACAGTAATCAAGTTTGGTTGGTATATACAGAACAAGGGCGAGCAAAACTAGATCAACAATCAGGCTCAAACAGTACAGGAGCTTGGAATAGAGAACATACATTTCCACGTTCATTAGCTGGATATGGAAGTATTGAAGCAGATGATATTGCGGATGGAAGAGACGTATTCTGGATCACAAGACCAGACTCATTAAGACATGGAAACTCAGACGGGCATGCATTGCGTGCTAGTGATGGACCAGAAAATAGTTCAAGAGGAAATCAACATTATGGACAATACACAGGACCAACAGGAACGGCTGGAAGTTTTAGAGGAGATGTAGCACGAAGTGTACTTTTCTTAGCTGTTCGTTACAATGGTTTATCTATAGAAAATGGTTTTCCTGCTGTAGAAGGACAATTAGGAGATTTGGCTACATTGTTAGATTGGCACAGAAACGATCCGCCAGATGATTTTGAAATGAATCGTAACAATATTATTTACACATGGCAATTCAACAGAAATCCTTTTATAGATCATCCAGAATTAGTAGAGCATATTTGGGGAAATCAAACGGGCGTTGCTTGGGCACAACCATTATCAAATGAAGAATTTACAGCAGAAACTATTAAAATATATCCAAATCCTGCCAAAAAGCACATTACTATTTTTGGTATAAAAGAAGAAGCCACATTAGAAATCTATGCTATAGATGGACGAAAACTACTAACGAGTCAATTCTCAGGAATGGCTACAATTCCACTAGATTTAACAAATGGTATTTATCTTTCACGAATAATTTCTCAAGGAAAAACAATTACCAAAAAGATCGTGATTCATTAAATATAGTTTGTATACAATTTGGATAACATCAATTATACAATTACAAATCTTGTTGATTTTCTTGGTTTAGTACAAGGACTATTTTTAGGTGTCTATTTAATAATAGAAAATAAAAAGAATAGACCAACACTATTACTTGGTGCTTTCTTAATAGTATTTAGTTTTGAATTACTCGAAACTATATTGGTCGATTCGAAAATTATTGATCAATATCCTTCATTATTATTTTTGCCGCTAAACTTTTTTTATCTGACAATGCCTTTGTTTTACTTATATGTAAGACATATTACTGATACAAAGTTTTCTAAAAAAGATACCTTTATAATCACCTTGCCAGGGATTGTAGAGTTTTTATGCATGACAATACTCTTTTTATTACCAGCAACGACAAAAGTTGGTTTGGAAGATAATATATTCTTTGAGTTATCTTTTATAATATTTATTGTACTCTCTTTCCCATATTCGGTATACTATGTTATAAAGACAATACGACATATAAATAAGCATAATAAGAATGTAAATGAATACTATTCTAATACAGATGGAAAGCGTTTAAACTGGGCAAAAAAAGTAGCCTATTTCATGTTAGTATTTAGCTTTTTGTGGATAATAGAAATCTTTCAAGAAGAAAAATTCTTTGAAGACTATACATATCCTATACTATCTTCAATAAACGTAATTTTTATTTTTTGGATTGGAATTTCAGGTTTGAAACAATCAAAAATATCTGTGACAACCAGTGAAATGGAATTACCTTTAGAAGAAGACACAATTTCTGAAGTAGCAGCAAGTGCAGAAAGCAAACAACTAATTGCGCTTATGGAAATTGATAAATTATATAAAGAATCTGATTTATCACTATCTGATGTTGCAAAAGCAATCGGAATTCCACAGCGAAACCTTTCACAACTCATTAAACAACATACAAACAAAAACTTCAATCAGTTTGTAAATTATTACCGTGTAGAAGAAGCAAAACGACTTCTAAAAGATCCTGATTACGACAATCTAAACATGTTAGGAATTGCTTTTGAGTCGGGATTTAGCTCAAAAGCAACATTCTATGCCGTTTTTAAACAATTTGCAGGAAAAACTCCAAATGCTTATAAACAAGCAGTTTAATTCACTAGTCCAGAGTCCAGAATTATGTAAAAGAGTCTAAAATCACGATTTCAGACTTACCTATCTATATCCAAGACCTTTTTAGAACAATTACATTTCATATTTGTAGAAACAAATTCGAAGTCGAATAAACTTTAAAAACAATAATATGAAAAAAGTAATTGTATTAGGATTATTAATCCTTGGATCCGTATTCGGAGCAAACGCACAACAAAAATACGAATACAAAGTAATTACAAGTGTAGAATCAATTGTAGCAAACGGATTAGGTAGATCACGATTGATATCTGCTTCAGAAGAAAGAGATTATAAAAGCTTCACTTCAAATCGTTCAGAAGAGAATGATAAAAGAAACAAATCGAAAAGAAAAGACATTCGTGTAAAGAATTTCGAAGAAACAAAACTATTAAACTTCTATAACCTTGGTGGAATTCGTTTTCAAAATATTGTAGCCAATGATGCTGTGGTGACTTCAAAGATTAATACAATGGGAGATGAAGGCTGGGAATTATCTTTTGTTGTTAGTGGAGTTGAAAGTGATGCAGGAGAAGAAGATGGACAAGGAATCTACATAACACGATATATTTTTAAACGTGTAAAAGAGCAAAAACAAAAGGAAAAAGAGTAAATCTTTTTTTAAGCTAACCAACCATCAAATTTACCAAAATCACTAAGATGAATTTTAAAAATTATAAAAAAGAAAATCTAGCTCTTTTACTCATCACTTGAACCATTTTTTTGATATGGGAATTGCAAGTGATCAAATGGGCAGAAACGGTTGAAGGTTCAATCATGCGGGTTGACTTAGTCGTAATTTTACCAGGAATCATCATTCTTAGTTATTACTTATTGAGAGGTTTAAAAAAAAATAACAATTTATAAAAACACAACAAATGAAAAATATACTATGGAGTGTAGGCTTTTTATTTCTTTGTGTCATTACTTCTTGTAATGGGCAAAAAGCAATAAGTGCAAGTACACAACAAGCCTGTGCAGAAAAAGATGGATACTGGTATAAAAATAAATGCTGGGAAGGTTTTGAAGATGAAGGAATTGCCAAGAAAGATATTGATAGTGTTGTAAAAGCACAAATGAAATTACTAAAAGATGCTTCAATTACTTTGAATGGTAAAAAACATGAAATAAATTTCTTTTTTCCAGAACAACAAGAAGGTAACATCTTATTCGTTACTTCATTTAAAAACATGCAAGAAACTGTCTTAGTCATTGTTTCGGAAAATGATATTGAATACGGAAAAAAAGGAAGTTTTGAAGCAAATGCAATTTATTTGAAAGGTGATATTACTGATGAAAACAATGAACCAGAAATGGTAGCACAAGGAACTGCAAACGGAACAGTTGACGAAGATTTCAACGTACAAATCAGTGGAACATTGAAAGGAGAAAGCGAATACACGTTTGCAATAAAAGGAAATGAAGCGGTAATGGGAGCTGGAAACAGTAAAATAGAAATCAAAGGCAATGAAGCATACCTTTCGGGTACTTTAGGAACAATTACTTATCACCAGATAAAAGACATAATTGACAATCATAAAAACGTTAAAACAATAGTGTTAACACAAATTGATGGATCTATCAATGATGCTGTAAACATGCATACAGGACGTATTTTAAGAGAAGCAGGATTAAATACAAAAGTACTAGTGGATAGTAATATTGCTTCTGGAGGAGTTGATTTATTTTGCGCAGGAAACAAAAGAACCATAACTAAAGGAGCAAAACTAGGTGTACATTCTTGGGCAGGAGAAAATATAAAAGCAGACGAATTGCCAAAAGATCATCCAGCACATCAATATCAAATAGCATACTTTACACAAATGCTTGGAGAAAAAAATGGTCCAGATTTTTACTTCTATACACTTTCAGCAGCACCGCCAGAAACAGTACATTATATGTCAGTTAAAGAGATGACAGATTGGAAACTAGAACAATAATTAATAAAAATTACTATGAAAAAAATAAACATAAAATATTCATTATTGCTATTATGTGTTGCAGTATTATTCATTGCATGTAAAAATGACGATGACACGAATACAAACAGTTCTTCAACTACAGTTTTTGATATTTTTACAGTACAATCGGATAATGAAACGGTGGTTATGAACGGAGAAATAAAAAGTAGAACATTGCAAGATTTTAATAATATGTTAGCTGCATATCCAGATATAAAGCAAATTCACATAGCAGAAGTTCCAGGCTCTAGTGACGATGAAATTAATCTTCAAGTAGGAGTGAAGGTTCATCAAAAAGGAATCAATACACATATATTAAACAATGGATTGATTGCTTCTGGAGGTGTAGATTTTTTCTTAGCAGGAATACAAAGAACAAGAGGAACTAATACACAAATAGGAGTCCATTCATGGGCAGATGGAAATGGAAATGAAGCTACAGATTTTCCAACAAGTAGCAGTGAACACTTGCGTTATATTGAATATTATGAAGGCATTGGTTATTCAAATCAATGGTCGAGAGATTTTTATTTCTATACGATTAATGCAGCTTCAGCAGCCAACATTCATTGGATGACAGAAGCAGAAATTACACAGTACGAATTAATTACACAGTAAATTAAAAAAACTCTCGTTAGTAAAATAATGCAGAGTTTTTGTTTTTTTATGGATTAACGTGAGTTTAATGTGAAAGTTCTAATATAAAACGTTAAGCTTATAAAAATTAAAACTTGTCACTTCGAGCGCAGTCGAGAAGCTTTTATAGATTAAAGCTTTGAACCATACGCCAAATCACCTGCATCGCCCAATCCAGGAACAATATAACCGCGAGAATTTAATTTCTCATCAACAGCAGCAATCCATAAATGTGTGTCTTCAGGAAAGTGATCTTGTACATAATCAACACCTTCTGTAGAACCTAATACAGACATAATATGTATGTTTTTTGGCGTTCCTTGTTGTAACAATACGTCATATACATTTTTCATCGTACGACCAGTAGCCAACATAGGATCAACCAATAATAATGTTTTTCCTTCTAAGGATGGCGTTGCCATATAATTTACGACAATTTCAAATTCGTCTCCATCATCAATATGATCACGATACGCAGAAACAAAAGCATTTTCAGCCTGATCAAAATAGTTTAAAACGCCTTGATGCAATGGCAAACCAGCACGAAGAATAGAACAAATAACCACATCTTTTATGGGTAAAGTCATTTCTTTTGTTCCTAATGGCGTTGTTACGGTTTCGAAACTACTTTCTAATACTTTACTACTTTCATAACTCAGAATTTCTCCAACACGTTCAATATTTCTACGAAAGCGCATGGAATCCTTTTGAATCGTAACATCGCGCAATTCAGAAATAAATTGATTTAATAAAGAAGATTGTGTAGTGAAATCGTGAATTATCATAAAATATCGTTTGAGAATACAATAGTACTAATTTTTTCAATTCTAAGCATAATCTTCATTTCCGTAAAAGATAACTTTCTCATAATCTTGTATAAATTCACTTTTACTTATATTCGCCAAAAATAGAAAGCAATGTTAAAAGGAGTTTTATTCGATATGGATGGTGTAATTGTAGATACTGAACCATTGCATCACAAAGCTTACAATGGAATGTTTGATGAAGTTGGAATAGATGTTTCTCCACAATTATATCAATCGTTTACAGGACAATCAACCATAAATATCTGTAGAAAATTATGTGATCATTTTAGTTTATCAGAAGCTCCAGAAACGTTGGTACAGTTAAAACGAAACAACTTCAAACATTTATTTGCAAATGATCCGAGTTTAACATTAATAGACGGTGTTTTAGACATCATTAAGGAATATCATGAAAATGATTTAAAACTGGTGTTAGCATCTTCAGCTTCTATGATGACAATCAATAATGTTTTTGAACGATTTAACTTAAATCAATACTTCATTGCAAAATTTAGCGGAGCCGATTTAAAACAATCAAAACCACATCCTGAAATCTTTGAAAAAGCTGCGTTTGCAACAGGTTATGAACGCTCAAATTGTATGGTGATTGAAGACTCAACCAATGGAATAAAAGCAGCAAACGCAGCTGGAATTTTTTGTGTTGGATACGATAGTGTACATTCTAAAAACCAAGATTATAGCATTGCCAATATGGTGATTTCAGATTTTAAAGAAATTCAACATAGCAAAATTCAGGAAATATTTAAAAAGTAGTTACAATTGATATTTGTTTAATCTAGCATTGTTTTAATATTAAATTTTTGCTTCTTAACTAATTTAATAACAGTGTTTTCTGTTAAATTTGAATTGGCTTCAATACGTAGTACATTGTCTATATCTTCAAAATCAACAGACCAATTTATAATATCTGAATGATTATTAAAAACAGTTTTTAAATGCATTACTTCTTCTTCTGATGCTATGTCAGTTTGAAAGATGAGTATTTCCATAAGAATAATGATGATATTTAGCGTAATTCCGATTCGTCTGTTTGTATTTTCTTTTCTTTTCGTTCTATGTATTCCTCATAAAGTCGATCACCTTCTTCTTCCCAAAACTTATCATAATGTTCCCATTTAGAAAAATCACTTTTCGATTTTTTAGTGTCATGATCTTTACATTTTTTAGATGATTTTCCTCCTCCGCAACCGCCAAGTAGTACTTTAAACAATATAAATAGACCAACAGCTTGCCAATAGTTAATTGTAGTGAGTCCAAAAATTTCGGGCATCAACCAATTCCATAACCACATAATTACAAAACCAAACAAAATGGCTAATCCAGTAATTGCAATAATTCCAAAAATGATGATCCCTACAATTTCTAAAGGAGATTTTTTTCTCATTTTATGTGCAAAATAATTTTTCATGATATCTTATATTTTTTGTTTATTAATTTCTAATTCAATTTTTTTATACAATATTCCAATAGCTCTATGACGTCTGGACATTAAAGTTCCTTCAGGAATTCCTGTTTCATTTGAAATCTCTTTATATGAATACCCTTCAATATCAACTGCAATAATAATATCTCTATATGGTGGACTAAGCTGGTGAATGCAATTCTTTAAAACTAAAATCTTTTCTTCTGAAACTTGATCATCTGAAGACTGTTGCAACATTTCTGCGATCTCAGAAAATTCATTATCAATCTTTATAGGTTCCGTTTTTTTAGGTTTTCGCATAATATCAATAATCCTATTTCGTATGGATGTATACACAAAACCAGCAACATTATTAATAGGAGCGTACCTATCAGCTCCAGAAAATAGTTTTAAAGCAACATCCTGAATAATATCTTCCGCAGTACGATTTGCGGTATCTCTTATTTTGGTGTTCACAAAAACCTTGAGAGATTGATATTCTCTTCCAAAAAAATCTTTAAGTTTTTTATTATTATCTGATTCCAAATTCATTTAAAACCTTTTTACAATGGCTTTTGATTTAAAAGACGATACTTTTTGAATCTATTGCATATTTAATGCTTTTTTTTACCAAAATAGTATCCGTTTTATATAAAATACTTGAGTAGTGCTCTATTCGGGAAAGTAGGAAAGCTTTGTCATTAAGTTTTTAATGATTGATTGCCAAATAGAAAATTGTAGAAATGTAACCTAAAGAAATCAATTATGAATGTTCAGGGTATATAGGTTTCAGATGTTTATAAAGTCTTTTATGAAGAAATGATAAAATTATTTATCTCTATACAGAAAATTATAAAGATCAGAATCGATATCATCTTCCGTAAATAATATACCATCTTTACCAGCAGAAATCAGAAAATATTTTTTGCCATCATCAAGAAGTTCATAATAAAATGGATTTCCCCAACTGTCTATAAGTACATCTTCATCATCAAAAGGATTATCTTTAAAACACTCTAAATCAAACGGGTATTCACCATCTGTGTCTAATTTTTCAAAATATAATAAGGACATTACCGTATATAACTTATCTATGGTTGTTGTTTTCTTTCGTAAAGGAATATAGGATGAAAGAAAAATAACAGAAATCAACATAAATAAACCAATACTAGTATAAGAAATGATTTTTCGAAAAGATAAGATGCTTGACATATAAAGTAAATATACTAAAATGTAAGAAAAGTAGCTGGTATTTAAAAAAAATGTTTTTATTTTACCTGTTTATGAAAAACAATATCATCTTCAGTGTGTAACTTTCCATCTTTTCCTTTTGAAATAAGTATAAAATCTTCACCATTTTCAGTCTTTTCATAGAAAATTTCATGATCCCAACTATCAACAGTTAAATCTCCATGAATAGGATTTCTTCTTGAAAAACTTCCTAAGTCATCAGGAAATTTGCCAGTAGTTTCTTTTTCAAGCTTTAAAAGATACACAGCTGACAACATCTTATCCTTGGTTTTATTTTTTTTCTGCATAGGCGAAATAAATGAAAAGAACAGAACACACACACCAAAAACAATTATTGGAACAATAATGTATGCTTTCAATACACGAGTTCTTGCTTTTTCACCAGAGAAAAATTCTTCTTTTAGAATATAAAATTCAGCTACTAATTCAGCTATCCAAAGTCCTAACATAATTCAAATTATTAATTAAATAGTTCCAACTTCCATCATTCAACTTTCTTTTATTAGTAGTCATAATTAATTCAATGTTACTTTTTTATCTTAGAAATAGTCTTTCCAAACATTTTAGAAGGAGTTTTCATGTCAGAAAGAGAAAGTTCTATAGCTAAGGTAATCAATTTTTTAACAGAATCATTTCGATAATCGGCAACACTTTTTATAGGAATATGCCGAATCAATTTTCCTGTACCTACTAACAATTTATTCGGATCATTAAGAAGTACACCTTTATTGAAACCTAAATTCAAATGATTTGTATATATCGGAATCATACAAAACGCATCAGAAAGTTTCTCTGAAATTGAAAAAACACTTGTTAATGCATGCGTATGATATACAAGTTCATTTGCTTCAGGATACAATTCCAGCACATAATTTCGTAAGTCTGCATACAAATCGATACAAACTTGTGGCTTTAATTGAAGAAATTTCTTAAAATCAGGGTGTATAATCCGTGTAGAACTCATAAATTATAAATGGTTTAATTGTCTCAAATATAGTGAAATACGATAGTAATAGATAATTGTAAGCAAATGAATGAAGAGAATTGTATAAACATGATTTTTTATCAAAACTTTACAATGTTAAAATTTGTTCACAGAACAAATTGACTTAGCTTTGCACAGCTATAAAAAAAGAACCGTCATCGAAGATATAATTATAACAATGTTGTGGAGTATTTCACCTTTCGGAGAAGCCAAAGTTGGTATTCCGATTGGCCTGAAATCAGATGCGAATCCGTATATTATTTTTGTTGCTGCATTTGTGGCAAATGTATTGGTATTTCCTGTAATGATCTTTTTCTTAGACCATATTAATAGATACCTATTACACTGGAATTTTTATAAAAAAGCAGCTTTATTTGTTGCTAAAAAAGCAAAGCGAGGCGCAAAAGATAAAATTCAGAAATATGGTTTTTGGGGATTAATGTTATTTGTGATGATTCCAATTCCAGGAACAGGTGTATATGCAGGAACAATAGCAACCTATCTTTTCAATATAGAACGCAAAAAAGCATTTTTAGCAAATACAATCGGAATATTTTTCTCTTCTGTAATTGTTTGGGTAACCTTCTATTACGGTTTTAGCTTTTTTGACTAAAAAAGAAGCATAATTTTTTTCTTTCGAAATAAAAATATATGTTTGCTCCAGAATTTTAAGAAAATGAGAACTACAAACGTTAACATCATCGCATTAAACGGCGCTATCAGAACTGTGTTTTTTGGTAGAGCAGCATTGGTATTCTAAAAAGTAAATCTTCATATAAAATATACGTAAGGCTTTCTTTTTAGAAAGCCTTTTTTGTTCTACCGAATTTCTATAGACTAAAGCAATAGTATTTTAAATTCAAAAAGAATAATCCTAAACATCATGTTTACTTTAAAAATTATAGTAACTAAAATAATTCTACAAACGTAGGAGAGGATTGCTATTGTAAGAACTTAGCGGAAAGCCTCTCAATATTGAGAGGCTTTTTTGTATTACAAAAATTATTAAACTAGAACAAAATGAAACGATTAAAAAACATACGAAACATAGGGATCATAGCGCACGTTGATGCTGGAAAAACAACCACTACCGAGCGTATATTATATTACACAGGAACCATTCATAAACCTGGAAATATTGATGATGGAAATACGGTAACTGATAGTGATGTACAAGAAGCTTCACGCGGAATAACCATTTCATCTTCGGCAATTTCAGCTGACTGGAAATACAATGAAAAAATGTATCAAATTAATATTATTGATACACCCGGACATATTGATTTTGCTATTGAAGTAGAACGTTCATTACGTGTATTAGATGGTGCTGTTGCGCTATTTTGTGCATCTTCTGGAGTAGAATCACAATCGGAAACGGTTTGGAGTCAATCGGAACGTTACGGAATTCCAAAAATTGGATTCATCAATAAAATGGATCGAGTAGGAGCCGATTATTTCAAAGTATTATCACAAATAGAAGAAGAGTTTGGAGCAACAACCTTACCAATTCAAATTCCTATTGGTGATGCAGACGATTTTAAGGGAATCATTGATACTCTTAAAATGAAAGCGATGTTTTGGAATGCTGACGATTATGGAAAGTCACAAGAAGAAACCGAAATTCCTGAAGATTTAGTCGAATTGGCTGAAAAATGGCGATCAATTTTAATTGAACGTATCGCAAATTTTGATGATACTATTATGGAACAATACCTAGATAATACTACTATTGTGGTAAATGATTTACATCGAGCCATAAGAAGAATTACGCTGGAACGAAAAGCCGTTCCGATGTTATGTGGTTCAGCATATAAATACATTGGTGTACAGCCTTTATTAGATGCAGTTGTGAATTATTTACCAAAACCACAAGATATTGAAATAGTTGATGGAGTAGATTTATTGACTGATGAACTGGCAACGTTAAATTGCAATGTTGATGAACAATTATCAGCGTTTGTTTTTAAAGTTATTGTTGATAAATATGTTGGTAAGTTAGCAATGGTTCGATTGTATTCAGGAAATATTGAAACGGGAACACAAATTCTAAATTCTAGAACTGACGCTAAAAATAGAGTGAGTAGAATTCTTAGTATTCAAGCAGATAAGTTCACAGAATTAACTAAGGCAAATGCTGGAGATATTGTGGCGTTGATTGGTTTAAAAGATGTGAAAACTGGCGATACGCTATGTGAACTCGGTAAACCATTTGCACTAGAATCAATAGAAGTTTCTGAAGCTGTCATTAGTTTGGCTATTGAACCTGTCTCCAAAAATGATGAAAAGAATTTTGGTGATGCTTTGGCGAAATTATTAGATGAAGATCCTTCGTTACGTGCTTCATACGATAATCAAACAGGACAAACCTTATTGCACGGAATGGGTGAGTTGCATTTGGAAGTTCGTATTGAAAAATTGCGAAGTGATTATAAAATAGAGGTAAACAAAGGAAATCCAAAAGTTTCCTATCGTGAGCAATTGACAAGTTCAGTAACACATACCGAATTGTTAAAAAAACAAACAGGAGGAAGCGGAAGCTTTGCAGAAATTACGTTTACTATAGAACCGAGAACAGATACTGAAAAAGGGTTATTATTTGTAAACGAGAGTAAAGGTGGCGTTATATCGAAAGATTGTGTCAATAGTGTAGAAAAAGGTTTCCGAGAAGCAATGAAATCAGGTGTTTTACTAGATTATCCAGTAGAGGCAATGAAAGTTACTTTGTTGGATGGAAAAATGCATGAAACGGATTCGAGTAGTCAGGATTTTGAAACTGTAGCAAGACAAGCGTTTCGCAATGCTGCAAAATTAGCAAACCCTATTTTATTAGAGCCGATCATGGATGCAGAAATTAGTTGTCCAGAAAATTATCTAGGAAATGTAACTTCTGATATCAACAAGCGTCGTGGAATGATTGTTTCGATAAAAGAAAATGGAAATAGAAGAAAAGTAAATGCAGAAATTCCTTTACTAAAAACCTTTGGATACATTTCATCTTTACGAACCCTGACTAGTGGAAAAGGTTCTGTTACGTTAAAATTGAAAGATTATAAGCGTGTACCGAACAATATTTTACAACAGCTAGTTTGTTAAATACTAAAAACCATCTAAGAAATTAGGTGGTTTTTTTCGTCATTCTGGACTTGATTCAGAATCTCATCAAACTACAAAAACAAACTAGTAATTGATAAGATGAATAACAAAAGTAATCCAGCAGCAAAGATCATGACCATTTTTCCGATAGCATCATCTTTCTCTTTCTGAGGAGCATTTACATAGGTTTGATAACTTTTCTCATAACGTTTCTTAGAACCAAAAAACAATGCAACAACCAAGTATATAACAGCAATTAATGGAATTGCTATCATTTTCCCTATCATTTTTCCTGTACTATAGCCAAAAATGCTTTTTAGAAACCGTGTCAAATCTTTGGTAAAATCCTCTGAAATAAAACTCCAAATGATAATTATCAAAAAAAGATAAATCATAATTGTCGCTGCAAACAATAAATTACCATACAAACGTCCTTTTTGGACATCGACTCCTTTATTTTTTAATTCCCAGTATTGACTTCCGTAAAGTGCATCTATAACTGTCATATTGTTTTATTTAGATTTTAAAGTTCAAAAAAAATGACGAAATATGCAAAAGATGATTACGAAGGTTGTTTAAGATGCTTTAAAAGAAGATGCTCTGACAATTAAACTTGTACGGAGCTCAATTGTTTTATAAGAAAGGCTATCATTTTCAATTTCTTCAATAAGATACTTAACCGCAGTTTTCCCCATTTTATTTCCAGGTTGATCAATCGTAGTCAAATTGGGCTCAATTATAGTTGAATTAAAAGAATTACTAAAACCTACAACTCCAATATTTTCAGGTATTTTGATATTGAATTTCTTCAAAGTTTTAATTACACCAATTGCGCAACTGTCCGTAATTGCAAAAATTGCATCTGGCTTTTGTTTAAGCGTCAATACAATGTTAGTCAAACGCTTTCCTTGTTTTAACGAAATATCTTCAGTACTTAAAATCAATTTTTCATCAATAGGAATATTATTATCTTTCAATGCTTGCAAATATCCTTCAAATCGTTTTTCGGAATTGAAAGAATTCTCAGTTTCTTTAAAAATTGCAATGCGTTTTTTTCCTATATTAATTAAATGTTCTACAGCATTATATGCAGATTGTTTGTCATCAATAATAACTTGCGTACAAGGAATTTTACTAGAAACTTTATCAAACAGCACCAAAGGAATACGATCTAATACACTCAAAATGTCTTTAACATCTTTAGTTCTTCGAGTTAAACACAACAAAATACCTTCTACACCAAACTGAATCATTGTGTTTAACATTTCAATTTGCTTTTCAAAATTATTTTTTGATTCAGAAATTATGACACGATATCCATTTAACTCAGCAGTTTCCAAAATACCTTCGAGAATAGTGGAAGTATAGTAATGTGAAATTTTAGGTACAACAACACCAATTATCCGAGTACGGTGACTTCGGAATCCTTTCGCAAAAATATTAGGCTGATAATTAAGCTCTTTGGCTACTTTTTCTACTAATTTTTTAGTTTCTGGATTAATATCGGTATGATTATTTAATGCACGAGAAACAGTAGAAGTTGATAAACCTAATTGTTTTGCAATATCTTTGAGGGTAGCACTACTTTTTTTCTTCATTAGGAATGATAAAATGAATTGATTACTCAAAAGTAAATTTTTAAAATACAAATTGCAAACGTTCCCGGGAACGTTTGCATAATTTTTTATTAGCATTTTCGTAAAAATACTGTATCAACTGTGTTAATATTGCAACATAATCAACTATTAATTATTAAATCAACAAAATATGGAAAAAACTATTTTCACTCTTATTTGCGCACTTACGTTCTTTACAGGAATGGCACAGACTGAGATTTCCGGTAACGTAAAAGATGAAACTGGAACTCCAATCCCCGGTGCTAACATTTCAATAAAAGGAGATACTTCTGGTGCAGCAACAGACTTTGATGGTAATTTTTCATTCTCTTCAAACCTTACTGGTAAGCAAACAATTACAGTTTCATACGTTGGTTATGAAACATTTGAAAAAGAAATTGAACTGAACGGAACAACAATTAAATTAAACATCGTTTTAAAGCAAGGAGGAAACGCTTTGTCAGCTGTATTGTTAACGGCAACATCAACAAGACGTTCACAAAAAGAAACACCTTTATCAATCACTTCTTTTGGTGTTAAAGAACTAGCAAAACTTAATACGAGTAGTCAGGCAGATGTATTAAGAAGTGTACCAGGAATTACTGCTGAAGGTGGTGGTGGTGAAGTAGCTTCTAACATTTTCGTAAGAGGTTTGCCTTCAGGTGGACAATACCAATTTAATCCATTACAAATAGACGGAATGCCAGTTTTAAGTACATTCGGACTCAATTCTTCTGCGCATGATGTATATTTTAGAAATGACATCGGAATGAAAAGTTTAGAATTTGTTCGTGGTGGTTCATCAATCTTATATGGAGTTGGTTCTGTTGCAGGTATTATCAATTATACAAGTATTACAGGTGGAAGTCAACAAAAAACAACAATTCGTACTGAATTAGCCTCAAACTCACGTTATAAAGCAGATTTTGTAACAAGCGGACCACTTGGTGGAGAAGATTCAAAAACATTTTATGCATTATCTGGATTTTATCGTTATGATGAAGGTCCATTAAAAACTGGACTCGCTACAGAAGGTTTTCAGTTACGTGGAAACATTAAACACTTAACAGATAACGGATCTATTACATTTTCTGGACAATGGATTGACGATAGTGTACAATTCTTTTTGCCTTATCCATTAGAAGGTGGATCGAGAAACCGTCCAACAGGAAACGATGGAGAAGAAGTATTCACATTACAAACTGCAGAAGCTTCAGATATAGCATATGCAACACCAGACGGAATCTATCGTTCTCCAATTGAAGATGGAGTTGCAACAAAAGGTGGTTACTTCTTAACAAATTTCAAACATCGTTTTACGGATGATTTAAAATTAGATGCAAAATTAAGATACTCACGTTACAAACATCAATTCAATTTATTTCTTGATGGAAGTGGAGTTGGTGGAGCAAAAGTAGTAGAAACTCAGCAAGAATATTTAGATGCTAGAGGTTTAACTTCAGGAGATTTTACTTATTTAAATGGACAACCATTAGCTTCTAATGCATTACTATTCGAAAACAGAATTTTAGATAGGAGCAGACCTTTAGAAGAATTAATGGCAGACATTAAATTCACAAAAAGAACAGGAAATCATAGTATTACCTTAGGTACATTTATGTCTCGATCACAAGCAGGAGATTTTAATGTAATAACAAACTACTTAGGAGAATTTAACAACAGACCACGTTTGGTAAATGTTTCAGGATATAGTATAAATGGTGTTACTAACAGAGGAACAGCATATACAAACAGAAATATTTCAAGTAATAAAATTGCCGTATTCTTAACAGATGAAATTAAATTAGATCGTTGGAATTTTGATATTGGTGTACGTTATGAAAGAGCTTCTGGAGACATTGAAGTTGAAGGAACAGATTCTTTTCAAGTTGATAACACAGGAATTACAAACCTTGACAATGTAGTTTGGGGTAATGGAAGTTTTACAAGAGGTCATGTATCTGCGGATGATTTTGCAGTTGCTTTGGCAGCATTATATAAAGTGAACGACGATTTAAGCGCATATGGAAACTTCTCTAGAGGATATTTCTTTCCAGAGTTAAGAGGAACGCGTTTTGACGGGTTTGGAAATCCATCTACTTACGAAACTGAAAAAATTACACAAGGAGAACTTGGTGTAAAATATGCTAAAAACAAATTTTCTGGTACAGCAGCATTATATGCAGTAAGTTTAAAAGATAGACGTTCTGTAAGTTTTGTAAATGCTCCAGGAGGTGGATTTATTGAAGAAGTAGACACACAAAATACAAGTACATTTGGATTTGAAGGAACTTGGAATTGGGCATTTGTAAAAGACTTTAATTTTGCAGGTTCTTTAACATATCAAAGTCATGAAATTACTAAATCTGAAAGTAACCCAGAATTTGAAGGAAATGAATTAAGAAGACAACCAAATATTTTAAGCACACTTTCTGTAAACTATGACGATGCCAAATTTGATGCAGGAATCATATATAACTACACAGGAAAAAAATTCTCTAACGATGCCAACTCTATTGAATTAGATGCAATTGGTTTGGCAAGTTTAAATTTAGGATACTCTTTTGATTTAGGAGACAATGGAGAAACAATGCGTTTAGGTACGCAAGTATTCAACTTATTTAATTCTGATGGAATCACAGAAGGTTCTCCGCGATTAAATAATAGTCAAACAGAAGAAGAATTTTTTGTAGGGAGACCAGTATTACCTACAAGAGTATTTTTTAATGCAACATTTAACTTTTAAAAATCTTGATTGATTAGCTTTATTTAATACCAGCTCACCACATGTTTTCATAAGTATATTGTGGTGAGTTTTTCACATACCTAATTAAATAACAGCATTGCAAATCAACTAAAAGATTATTCATAAATCATACTAAAATCTATTACGTTTGAAAGAATTACAAAAAAGAGCTATGAAAGTGCTGGAAAACAACTGGAAAGATGGTTTCAGTATTCCATGTGAAGCATTATATCCATTCCAATGGAATTGGGATTCGGGCTTTATTGCTATTGGTTTGGCACATTTCGATATGGAAAAGGCTATAAAAGAAATGGAGACTTTATTAGATGCGCAATGGGAAAATGGTTTTATACCACATATTATCTTTCATACAGAAAGTGATTCCTATTTTCCAGGAGCAGATTTTCATTGTTCATATTTACATCCATCAGCTCCAAAAAAGTATAAATCTACAGGAATGACACAACCGCCAGTTGCTGGTTTTGCATTACAAGAATTATATAAAATTAGCAAAGACAAGGAAAATATTTTGGCAACAATTGAACCATTACTTAACAAAGTATATAAAAATCACGAATACTTCTATAACTATCGTGACCTTCATAATGAAGGATTGGTGTATATCTACCACAATTGGGAATCGGGTACAGATAATTCTCCTTTGTGGGACGATATATTTAGTACAATGCAGTCGCCAGAATTCACTTTTGAAAGAAGAGACACTACACATGTAGATGCTTCTCAACGTCCTTCAAAAAAAGAATATGATCATTATCTAAACATTATAGAAATTGCAAAAACACATAATTATAGTGATCAAAAAATTGCAGAATTATCTCCATTTTTAGTACAAGATCCATTATTCAATACAATGTTGATTAAGTCAAACGAAAGCTTACTTGAGTTGTACAAAATCATTGGAAATCATGAAGAAAAAATTCAGAAATTAGAAGTTTGGCAAGCAAAAAGTATCAAATCATTCAATAAAAAATTATTCAATAAAGAATTAGGCGCATATATACATTACGATTTGCGAAATGACAAACCACTAAATTATGTGTCATCATCTTCATTTACACCATTATATGCTGGAATTCCTACCAAAGAAAATGCTGATATATTGATAAAAACTATGATGGAGAAATTTGGGAAAGATCATCAATATCTGTGCGCTTCTTTTGATCCGACAAGTGAACGCTACAATCCAAAAAAATACTGGCGTGGACCTGTTTGGATTAATGTCAATTGGATTCTATATAATGGTATGAAAAAATACGGATTCACAGAAATTTCAGAAAGAATCAAAAATGATTCTGTAACATTAGTTGAAAAATTTGGATTCTATGAGTATTTTGATGCACGAAAAAGTGAAGGAGAAACTGGCTATGGAGGAAACAATTTCTCTTGGACTGCTGCTTTAATAATTGATATGTTGAATGACAACTAATACCTAAAACGCATGAATTGGCTTGATTATACAATAGTAATAGGATACATCATTTTCTTTTTAGGAATGGGATACTTCTTCAAAGAAAATAAAGATTCCAAAGATTACTTTTTAGGCGGTAAAAGCCTAGGTTGGTTTCCATTAAGTTTATCTACAATGGCAACACAATTATCAGCCATCAGTTTTATTTCTGCGCCAGCTTTTGTTGGTTTAAAACTCAATGGCGGAATGAAATGGCTCACTTTCGAATTTGCCGTTCCTCTCGCCATGATTTTTATTATGATTGTCATTGTACCTCCATTATTTCGATCGGGAGTAGTAAGTATTTATGAATTTGTAGAAAAACGATTCAGTACTTCTACACGTTTGATTTTAAGCATTGTATTTCAAATCAGTCGTGCACTCGGAACAGGTGTAATGGTCTACACTATTGCAATTATTTTACAAGCGGTATTAAATATCGATTTTACATATACAATTTTAATTATCAGTATTATTACGATTATTTATTCATGGCAAGGAGGAATGAAAGCAGTAGTTTGGGGCGATGCTATACAAATGATTATTCTCTTTGGAGGATTGCTAATTTGCTTGTTTTATGGATGGAGTTTACTCAATGAAAAAGGTGGATTAGTTAATGGTTTTGATCCAGCACGTTTACAAGTTATTGATTTCAACTTAGGTATCGGAAAAGGCAATGAATACGGTATTTTACCTATGATTTTAGGAGGATTCTTTTTGTATGTTTCCTATTACGGATGCGATCAAACACAAGCACAACGTCTGTTATCAGCAAAAAATGAAAAAACCGTTAGAAATCTATTATTAGTGAATGGATTATTTCGTTTTCCGGTTGTATTGGTCTATTGTTTAATGGGATTAATCATTGGAGGACTTATATCAATAGCACCAGATTTTTTACAAGATATTGCTTCGACTACACAACAACATTTTCCTGAAGAATTTGCTAAAAATGGTATGAAAGCAGATTTAATGCTACCAGTATTCATCCTAAAATATTTGCCACATGGATTAATAGGAATTTTAATGGTAGGAATACTATCGGCAGCTATGTCTACGTTGAGTTCAACAATAAATTCACTATCTGCGGTAACGGTTGAAGATTTTTTCAACAGAGGAGAAAAGAAATTAAGCAATAAAAAATACATGTCAATTTCTAAAATATCAGTTGTTTTTTGGGGATTTGCCTGTATTGCCAGCGCATTTCTCTTTGGAGGAAGTAAAAGTGCTGTAATAGAAATCATCAATGCAATTGGTTCTGTATTTTACGGGCCAGTTTTAATCACATTTATCTTAGCATTTTTCTCTAAAAAAGTAAATCATATTGGCATGAATGCAGGAATCATTTCTGCTGTGTTGATCAATCTTATATTTTCTAAAACCATGCAAGAAATCTTCGGAATCGACTTAGGTTTTGAAGTCTTCTGGATTTGGTTAAATGTTACAGGTGTTATAATTGCTTTACTAGTAGCATACAGTGTCAGTTATTTTACAAAAAACACACACATAAAAACAGTTAAAAATTTCAATATCACTGTTAAAAAAGAAGACTTTTTTACAAAAGAAGTCTACATATTAGTGGCATTTTTTATACTGATTTTAATTATCAGTTATTTTATGCCAACCATTTTAAATAGTTTTTAATTCTGAAAGTGCATGGCAAAAACTAGATTGATTTCATTAACATGATTTCTCGTTAGTTCCTATGGTTTAGGAAATTTGCAATGAAAACAATCATTCTTAAGTGTTAATTCTAAAAGGAATAGTTGATCATTTGTCATGCACTTATTAACTTAGTGAAACTCAATTTAAGATGTGTAACGAACAAACTGAAAATTGTAAGTTAAACTAACTCTGTGTTAATCTTAAATACAGTTTTTAATTTAATTACTAAAAAATAAATTTTGTGAAAATAGTACTTGCTCCAGATAAATTTAAAGGCGCATTAACAGGTAATGAATTCTGTGATGCTGCTATAGAAGCGATTCAAAGAGTATTGCCTTTGGCAGAAATTGTACGTTTACCTTTAGCAGATGGTGGCGATGGAACAATTGAAATCTTAACAAATCATTTGCAAGGAAAACTCATTGAAGTTACGGTAAAAGATCCGTTGTTCAGATCAATTGAAGCTTCGTATTTATGGTTAGAATCTAAAAAGACTGCATTTATAGAAATGGCAGAAGCTTCTGGAATGAAATTATTGCATCCAGAAGAACAAAATTGTTTAAAAACTACGACATATGGAACAGGCGAGTTTATTGTTAAAGCTATTGAAAAAGGTGCCGAAACAATCATTTTAGGTATTGGTGGAAGTGCTACTAATGATTGTGGTATAGGAATGGCAAAAGCTTTGGGATACAATTTTTTAGATAAAAATGGTCAAGAAATTACACCAATAGGTGAAAACTTAGTTCATATTGATCAAATAGATACGAGCAATGTACATCCTAAACTAGTATCTACAATCATTCAAGTTGCTTGTGATGTTACAAATCCATTACATGGCTTGCAAGGTGCAGCACATGTTTATGGACCACAAAAAGGAGCTTCTGAAAGTGATGTAAAACATTTAAATGAAGGATTGATTCATATGGCAAAACTAATGCATCAGCAATTCAATATGGATGTGCAACAAATAGAAGGAAGCGGCGCTGCAGGCGGAATGGGCGCAGGAACAACTGTATTTTTAAATGGAAAACTAACTTCTGGCATTGAATTAGTCAAAGAACTGCTTGAATTTGATAAAAATATACAAAATGCCGATTGGATCATTACTGGAGAAGGAAAGTTGGACGATCAAACATTTTCTGGTAAAACGATTACTGGTGTAATAACATCTGCTAAAAAACAAAAAATTCCAGTGGCTGTATTTTGTGGCGCTACAGATTTAAGTATTGAGGCACAAGAAAAATTAGGAGTCCATTATGTAAATGCAATCACGAAATCTCCTTGTGATATACAACATGCCATGGCTCACAGTTATGAAAATTTACAGTATGCAGTATATAATTTTGTAAAGTGTTTATAGTTTGACATTCATCATCTTAATTTTTATTAATCAAAGATGTTTAAAATATCCTTATTGCTTAAATCGCTTGCGTAATGCCAACACAAAAAATGCTAAAAACGTTCCACCTAAAACCAATTCTAAATTTCGAAGAATCAACCAATAACCTTCAAATGGATTTTCGGTATCAATTTGCATATACGGTAATGCGCCTTTTACACCTCTTTGTAATGCTCTTGAAATATCATAATCGATAAAGAAATACAATGCAGAAAAAACTAGAATTAAACCAATAAGGCTTACAATTGGCTTCTTAAAATCTTGCGTATAACCTCCAAAAACATCATAAAACTTAAAAACAAACCATTGATAATACTTTCTTTCTAACCAAAGTCTTCGTTTCCGCATTTCCATCTCACTTACATAGGCTTTTCCTGAGAGTTCCCAGTTTTTTGTACCATCAAAGTTCTTTTTTAGTTGACGATAATGATTTTCAGAATCCCGTAATTTTTTTATTAAACTTTCAACTACAGTTTTCCTTGATGGATTTTCATTAGAAAGTTTTAGTTGATTTTCAGTTTTAATGTTTTTTGGAGGTAATTCATTAACAAGTTTTAATCGATTCTCTTTATCATTCCAAATACAGCGGCTAAACCTAACCTCAGAAACGTCACAATTATTAAGATTTAACTCTTCGAAATTTGTATTACTAATGAATGTATTTGAATTAAAGAAAATTTCTTTGAAATATAATTTAATTGGCTCTGTGTAATTTTCTCTATCTCGCCAAGGAGTATTAATTTCTTTAAAATTAACGTCTTCAAAATAGCAATATGAAAAATCAGTTATACCTTTAAAGATAGGCTTGTTAAATATTACTACACTTTCAAATCTTGCTCCATCAAAGTTTACTCGGTCATGAAATTCAGGGCGTACAAAGTCTACTTTTTTTGAAAAAATTGTTGACATAAATTCACTAGGATGTAAAAAACTACATTCAAAAAAACCGACGTCATCAAGGAATATAGATTCATTAAATCGACAAGCAATTCCAGAAAATTCTAACTTTCCAAAATTTACATTTTTATGGAACCTAGAGTCATAGTAAAAGGTTAAACCCTTAAAATTACTATCAACAATATTTGCTTCATCATAACAGTCATTATCTGTAAAGTGAAAACCTTTAGAAAAAGTCGAGCTAACTAGATTTAATTTTTTTAGATTAGATCTACGAAAAAAAACATTTTCCTTAAATGTGCAATTTTGAATAATTAAATCATTTTCGAATTTGGTATTTTCAAAGGTTGCATCATTATCAAATATAACATCAGTGAAAATAGATTTACCTAAAAAATGAGCGCCATCAAAATTTACTTTTAAGCTAAATGACTGGTTGTTAGTGTCTTTCCAGAAAAGCTTAGATCCTTTTTTCCCAAAATTTTGAAATGCTGGGAAGACAAAACTTGAGAAATTGTATAATCGATTTTTTTTTCCTCTTGGCATAGAAAATTTACGAATTAATCTCCAGAAGTTTAAATTTTTTACAATTATATCTGCAGTATTTTTTTTATACCAATCTCTTTTATCTTCTTGAAAATAATCTTTAACTAATCTATTATAATCACCATCTGAGATTTCAGTAATTTCAGGATTAAGTAGTTCTTCAATCCAAGCATACGTTTCTTTTGTAATCATATTGTTAAATATACTTATTTTCTTACTAAAATATAAGTACTGATTTACAAGTAATTGTTACAGTTGAAGATAGAAGTGAGTATTGAGATTTTAGTATTGAGTAAAATACTTTTACATTTAAAATTTAGCATTTTACATTTATAATTTACAACACCTTCTTTCGAAACTTCGTTGGCGTAATACCTTTAATCTCTTTAAATTTTCTATTAAAGTTTGAAACATTAAAAAAACCACAAGCGTAGGCTATTTCCGCAATTGATAACTGTGGTTGATTGGTTAACGATTTACAAGCATTTTCAATTCGAATCGCTGTCAAAAACTGAAAAAATGTTTTATTGGTTCGCTGTTTAAAATACTTGCAGAAAGCATTTGGAGTCATGTTGGCAATAGTGGCAATCTCATCCAAAACTATCTTTTGGTCAAAATGATTCATCACAAACTCAAATACAGCACTCATACGTTTTCCTTCATCGTCCGTATAGTTTTTTGTGTTGATGAAGGATGAAACTGTATCATAATTTGATTCAGTCAAAATAGAAAGCATCTCAAAAAAAGTAGCAAACCGCTTGATTGTATTTTGATTCAATATCGCTTCAAATAAGGGTTTCAATAAAGCTTGATGTTCTTTAAACTTGATTCCAAAACTTGCATCTTTCATTAGTTTTTGCAAATGTTGAAGCTTTGGTAACATAAAAAAATGTTCTCCAAAACTATCGTGCGTAAAAAACACAGAAATCATATACGAATCTTGCTCCGTTGAAACATCACTTTTTAATACATGTGGAAGATTACTTCCAAACAACAACACATCATTTGGTTGAAAATCACGAATAGTATCACCAATAATAAATGTTCCTTTTCCAGAAATGATATATGAAAGCTGAATTTCTTCATGCTGATGCAGTTTTTCATAAAATGTTCGTCCACGATCTTCCTGAACAATCAAAATATCACTTTCTGCTTTCGGTATTTTAAATGGTAATACTTTCATTATAAAAATAGCTAACTAATTTACATCGTGACTTAGATTTTAAGACTTTAAAGTAGAAAATAAGTCAATAATGTGCTAAAATTAATCTAAAAAATTATAAAAACTGATTATTAAGATAGAATAGTATCAATATTGGATAATATCTACAATTTTTAAAACAAATGGCTACTGTACTTTTACCACATCAAAAAATATTAAAATGACTATCAATTGGAAAGGCGTAATGCCAGCAGTAACAACAAAATTTACAAATAATGACCAGCTAGACTTAGAAATGTTTGCTGTCAATATAAAGGCACAAGTAAATGCTGGTGTTCATGGAATTATTCTTGGAGGAACGTTAGGAGAAGCAAGTACACTTACAAACGAAGAAAAAAGAACTTTAGTTCGTGAAGCTGTAAAAATCGTAGACGGAAAAGTTCCTGTTATTATTAATGTAGCTGAACAAACGACTGTAGCTGCAAAACAAGCAGTACAGCATGCTAAAGAAGATGGTGCTAGTGGTTTAATGATGTTACCACCTATGCGATATAAAGCTGATAGCAGAGAAACAGTAACTTATTTTAAAGCTGTTGCTAATAGTACTGATTTACCGATTATGGTATATAATAACCCTGTAGATTATGGTATTGAAGTGACATTGGATATGTTTGAAGAGTTATTAAATGATTGTCCAAATATTCAAGCAGTTAAAGAGTCAACACGTGATATATCAAACATTACACGTATCAAAAACCGTTTTGGAGATCGATTAGCCATATTAAGTGGTGTAGATACCTTAGCACTAGAAAGCATCTTAATGGGCGCAGACGGTTGGGTTGCAGGTTTAGTATGTGCGTTTCCAGCAGAAACCGTAGCAATTTACGCTTTAGTGAAAGCAGGAAAAACTAAAGAAGCTATAGAAATTTACAGATGGTTTTTACCTTTACTAGAATTAGATATCAATACAAAATTGGTTCAAAATATAAAATTAGCTGAAGTTGCTACAGGAATTGGAACAGAAAATGTCCGTGAACCACGTTTACCATTAATTGGAGCAGAAAGAGAAAATGTACTTGAAATCATAAGAAAAGGAGTCAGTACACGTCCAATTTTACCAAATTATAAGCAGTATTTAAGCTAAAAATAAAAATGAGTGCTAAATCTTTAACAGTATTGTAAATTTCATAAAAAAGTCAATAAGTAACTGTTAAATCCAAGGTCATTTTTTTAATAAAGTAGTGAGTCAAATCTGTTATAAATTTCTGAAGCCTTGGAAGAAGTTTAGGATTTGAGTCACGCTTTTATTATTTTTCAAAAAAGCACACTTTTCAGTTCATTTTTGTTAGAAAAACAAAGAGTAGAACAATAAAAAACAATACGTATGATTACAGGGAAAAATTATATCGGAAATTCACTTTCAGCTAAAGGAAGTGTAACGTATAAAACGTTTAATCCGAAAGCAAATACAGAAAATGAAATTGTTTATACTGAGGCAACTTCAGAAGAAATTCAAGAAGCAGCACACCTAGCTTCGGAAGCATTTAAAGAGTTTCGAGCAGTTTCTGGAACGAAAAAAGCAGCGTTTCTAAATACAATTGCTGACGAAATTCTAGCTTTAGATGATGAACTAGTGCAAACATATATGTCTGAAACTGGTTTGCCAGAAGGAAGAGCAAAAGGTGAACGTGGAAGAACTATTGGGCAATTAAGAACATTTGCTACATTAGTTGAAGAAGGTTCTTGGGTTGAGGCACGTATTGATCCTGCACAACCAGATCGCACACCGATGCCAAGAGTAGATTTACGAAAAATGTTAGTTCCTATTGGACCAATTGTAGTATTTGGAGCAAGTAACTTTCCATTAGCATATTCTACAGCAGGCGGCGATACAGCTTCGGCATTAGCTTCAGGTTGTCCTGTTATTGTAAAATCACATCCAATGCATACAGGAACAGGTGAATTAGTTGCATCAGCAATTATAAAAGCCGCAGAAAAAACGGGCATGCCAAATGGTGTATTTTCAAACTTAAATAGTAGCGGAATTGAAGTTGGACAAGAATTAGTAAAGCACCCAAAAGTAAAAGGAGTTGGATTTACAGGAAGTATTCGAGGTGGACGTGCATTATTAGACTTAGCGTCAAAACGTCCAGAGCCAATTCCAGTATTTGCAGAGATGGGAAGTATCAACCCTGTAATTATTTTACCAAAAGCATTAGAAGAAAGAGCACATTCATTAGCAAAGACCTATGCAGGTTCTATCACTTTAGGAACAGGGCAATTTTGTACGAATCCTGGATTGATTTTAGGCTTAAAAAGTGATGGGTTAACGAGTTTTATCGAAACCTTAGCTTCTGAAATAGTAACAATTGCACCACAATGTATGTTACACCCCAATATTCACAATGCATACAGTAACAACAAAGCAAGAGCACAAGCGCAAAAAAATGTGCAAACAAAAGCAAATATTGATGACGCGGTTACTGAAAACTATGCACAACAAGCAGTTGCAACTGTTGATGGTATGACATTCCTAGAAAATAGAACGTTACATGAAGAAGTTTTTGGACCATTTTCA
Organism: uncultured Kordia sp.; assembly: GCF_947496985.1. Classification (GTDB taxonomy): domain Bacteria; phylum Bacteroidota; class Bacteroidia; order Flavobacteriales; family Flavobacteriaceae; genus Kordia. The sequence goes on along the minus strand of NZ_CANMEZ010000004.1, from coordinate 546,291 downwards.
TTAGTTGTTCAATGTGAAAGCAAAGCTGAATTAGAACAAATCATTGCTAATTTAGAAGGACAACTAACTGGAACAGTAATTTCTGAACAGAATGAAGCTTCTGACTATGATACTATTATAAATGCATTGTCAGATAGAGTAGGACGAATCATTTTTAATGGAGTTCCTACTGGTGTAGAAGTTGCGCCTGCAATGTTACATGGTGGACCATATCCTGCATCTACGGATAGTAGATTTACAGCTGTTGGTAGAGATGCCATCAAACGTTGGGTACGTCCATTTAGTTACCAAGATTGGCCAAATGAATTATTACCAAATGAATTGAAGAATCATAATCCATTAGGTATTTTACGCCTAGTAAACGATCAAGAAACAAAAGAAGCATTGTAATAAAGTTGCTATGAGAAAGACTTTTTTCTGTATTGATGCACATACGTGTGGAAATCCTGTAAGAGTTGTAGCTGGTGGTGGACCAAATTTAGAAGGTTCAGATATGAGCGAAAAACGACAGCATTTCTTAAAAGAATATGATTGGATTCGAAAAGGATTAATGTTTGAACCACGTGGACATGATATGATGAGCGGAAGTATTTTATTTCCGCCAAGTAATCCTGATAACGATTTTGGTATTTTATTTATAGAAACTTCGGGTTGTTTGCCTATGTGCGGACACGGAACTATTGGTACCATTACCATTGCCATAGAAGAAGGCTTGATTACTCCAAAGACAAAAGGGAAAATCAAAATGGAAGCGCCTGCAGGTTTGGTAGAGATTGAATATAAGCAATCTGATAAAAAAGTAGATTGGGTTCGATTAACGAATGTAAAAAGCTTCTTAGCTGCTGAAAATTTAACGATTGATTGTCCTGAGTTGGGCGAAATTACCTTTGATGTCGCTTATGGCGGAAATTACTATGCAATTGTTGATCCACAAGAAAACTTCTCTGGAATTCACGATTTTACAGCGAGTAAAATCATTCAATATTCACAAGTGGTTCGTGATCGAATTAATAAAAAGTATTCAAATATGTTTATTCATCCAGAAAATGACACCATTCGTGATGTTTCTCATATGTTGTGGACAGGAAATCCGTTAGACGAAACTTCTTCTGGTAGAAACGCTGTTTTTTATGGGGACAAAGCAATTGATAGAAGTCCTTGTGGAACAGGAACTTCTGCACGATTAGCACAATTGCATGCCAAAGGAAAATTGAAGCAAGGCGAAGAGTATATTCATGAAAGTTATATCGGATCAAAATTTGTTGGGCGAGTTGAAAAAGAGACAACTTTAGATGGAAAATTAGCAATAGTACCAAGTATTCAAGGTTGGGCAAAAGTATACGGATACAATACAATTATTATTGACGATGAAGATGATCCGTATGCACATGGTTTTCAGGTAATTTAATTTTTATAAAATAAATTATCCTGAATTTAGCTCAGAATCTGTTAGTTAAGATTATGGTAGTTAGAATTGAGTTTTTTTAATTGTCAGATTGAGCGCAGTCGAGATATAAATTATAAAAAATAATGATGAGATGCTGAATCAAGTTCAGTATGACGATAAATCTAAAAAGGTTGAAAAAAGAAGTAGTTATTATTGGAGGTGGAATTATTGGACTCTGTTGTGCGTATTATTTACAGCAAGATGGACACCAAGTTACCATTGTGGATAAAAGTGATATTTCTAGTGGCGCTTCTTTTGTTAATGCTGGATATATAACACCAAGTCATATCATTCCATTAGCGGCACCTGGCATGATTACAAAAGGTTTAAAATGGATGCTCAATTCATCAAGTCCTTTTTATGTAAAACCACGATTAGAAGCCGATTTCTTAAAATGGTCTTGGTTATTTAAAAAATCTGCTACAGCAAAACATGTAGAAAGATCAATTCCGATTATAAAAGATATCAACTTATTAAGTCGTGAATTGTATATTGAAATGCGTAATTCTGATGATTTTGATTTTCATTTGGAGCGAAAAGGCTTGCTGATGTGTTATCAAACTGATAAAGAAGGAGAAGCAGAATGGGAAATGGGGAAACGCGCAATTAAAGAAGGCTTGAATGTTCAGAATTTGACCAAAGATGAAGTCAAAAAAATTGAACCAAATGTTGATTTTAACATTAAAGGAGCTGTGTACTTTGACTCAGATGCACATATGACACCAACCAATTTTATGTCGCAAATGATTGCTTTCTTAAAAGAAAAAGGCGTTCAATTTTATACAAATGAAGCAATTACGGATTTACATTTTTGTGATGGTAAAATTATTTCTGTAGAAACTTCAAAACGTACTCTTAAAGCAGACGAATTTGTACTTTCGGCAGGTTCTTGGAGTGCTATTTTAGGAAAAAAACTTGCTATAAATATTCCGCTTCAAGCGGGAAAAGGCTACCGAATAGATGTAGAACAAGATACAGGAATTACGATGCCTGCAATTCTGGCGGAAGCCAAAGTAGCCGTAACACCAATGCAAGGTTTCACACGATTTGCTGGAACCATGGAAATAGGAGGAATCAATCATACAATTAATCCAAAACGTGTAAATGCTATTGCAAAAGCTGCAGAAACCTTTTATAATGGTTTAGAAATTCCGAAAAAGTTTATTGATAATGCCGCTTGCGGATTGCGTCCGTGTTCTCCAGATGGTTTACCGTATATTGGAAAAGCGAATAATTATAAGAACTTAACTGTTGCCACAGGTCATGCCATGATGGGTTGGAGTTTAGGACCAGCCACAGGAAAGTTGGTTAGTGAATTAATAGGAGAGAAGACAACTTCTATGAAATTAGAGGGTTTTGAAGTAGAACGATTTTCTTAATTTGTATTGATTTGAAAATTATTGTACACCAAAACCTATTACCTAAAACCGATAGGTAGCACTAGCTTTCATAAAAAAAGGTGTCCCAGGCGTAAAATGAATTTCTTCTACTGGTTGTGTTTCGTTTTGTAAACGTGATGTTGTTGCAAATTGCGTTTCGTTCCATTCGGTATCAAATATGTTCTGAATTTGAATTCCAAAACTTAACTTTTCCCAGTTGTAACCTAAGTTCATATCAAAAACAGAATAACCTTCTGCAACAATAGAATTATCTTCATTTGCTGGTCTGTCATTAATATGTTTGAGGTTAATTCCGCCAAAGAAACCATTTTTAAACTTTAAATTAAAACTACTAGTTACTGTAAAGTCTGGAGCTAATGGAATGTAATCAGCACCATTTGACTCTTCAGTTGCACGTGCATGTGTATAATTTGTATCTACATTCCAAAATAACCATTGAAACGGTTGATAACGCAAGCTTAAATCGATTCCTTGTCGGCGTGTTTTTCCACTTGGTTCTACAATTCCGGCATCGCCAACATATACAAATTCTTGTGCTAGGTATAATTGCCAATAGGCTGTATTTACAACTAACTCAGGAAATGGTTTCCATATAAAACCAACATCAAAACCGTATGCAGCTGGTAAGATTTCTTTTCCATTTTGAGCAATAACAACGCGTGTATCATTAGAGTGAAATCCTTTTCCTGTTTTTAGATACGCTTGTAAATTATCTGAATGATTGTATAAAAAATTCAGTTTTGGACTTAAAATTGCTTCGTTTTGTGATTGTGTTTCGTAGTTTGTTTGTAGAAAATCGTTGTATTGAAAATCAAAATAATCTAAACGTACTGCTGGATTGATCGTCCATTTTCCAAATTCAAGATTAGCATTTATAAAAGCTCCATAATTGGTCTCATTAATATCACCAAATTGAATGTTTGAAAGTGTTTCACGACGATTTAGCGTTTTCGAAAGTTCATTATTATCACTTTGATCTTTTCGCAAACTGATTCCTGTTGTCCATTCACCTTCTAGAGTATTCGTTGAAAATGAACGTGTATATTCACTTTTTAATCCAAATAATGATCTCTTTTCTTGTTGTTTTATTTGATCGCCATTGATTGGATCTTCTAAGAAAAAGGTAAAGTTTGAATAGAGTTTGAAATCATATTTGCTGTAATAGAAACTATTTTTAATTGATGATTTAGCTGAAAGTCGTTTATCATAATTTAAAAGGAAATTAGTTCTGCTAGTCACTCCACCTTCTGTATCGTCTATAGCACCAAAACGATTGATTAACCCAATGTTTACAGCACGTATAGGAATTTGCCCTGAAGCGTCCCAAGTACTTTCAAAGTGTGAAAGTGAAACACCAATATTATCAGTTTCAGAAAGTGAGCCTGTGTATTTTCCGAAAATATTAAAGCGACTAAAATTTTGCGGACTTTCAAATGTGCCATCAGTTACCAAGTATTCCGTTGCAACGTACGCAGAATGATTTAACGTATTCAACACATTGAACATTCCTACCATTCTATACGTATCAAATTGCCCTGCTTCCAGTTTTATCGTACTTTCTCGTAAACGTTTTTTCGTTTTAAAATCTACATAACCAGCCGTATTAAAGTTACCTTGATTTGCATAATATGGACCCTTTCCAAAGTCAATATTATTCAACGTTTCAGGAATCAGAAAGTGCAAATCGGAATATCCTTGTCCATGCGCGTGTGATACCATATTTACTGGAATTCCGTCAGCTGTAATGCTAATATCTGTTCCGTGATCAATGTCAAATCCACGAAGAAATATTTGTTCTGCTTTTCCGCCACCAGCGTGTTGTCCTATAAATAATCCAGGTACTTGTTGTAATATTTCTTGTGAAGAATTTACAGGATTTGTTTGAATATCTATATCGCTAATTATATGCAAAGCATTTAATTCAGGAGTAATGATGACTTCGGTTAACGATATTGATTTCTTTTCCAAAAAAAACTGTAATTCTTTTGTAAGGGAAGAGAGAATAATATATTTGGTTTGGTATCCTATATGCGAAATTCGAAGTGTATCTCCAACGGAAACATTGTCTAATAAGAATTTTCCATATTCGTCGCTGTGTGTATGCTTTTGATTTTGTTGATTGTAGATTTGTGCCTCTGGAATTGGAATATCATACGGATCAGTAAGTAAACCTGAAATTGATTGTGCTGAAATGTTTAAACTTAGGAATAGAAAGAGAATAATTCCAAAAAGTTGATTGTTTGCCATTGTATTTTATGATTGATTTTTAAAATACATACGAAGGAAATTTCGTTGTGGTTTTGATTTGTTTAAATTATTTTTTATCAACCTTAATTTCAATTAATTACATACCTGGAATATGCCTAATTCTGATGAATCAGCGTTAGAATATTAGTAATTAAACTTAAAGAATTTTTCGTTGAATCCGTTTGATTTAATGTTCCAGAAATGTAGGTGTCTATATTGGGACAGTAATACATAAATGAAGCTGTACTTCCTGAATGTCCAATGAGTTCTATTTTAGGTAAATTTTGATCTAATTCGTTCAAAACTACTTTTCGCAACCCAAAACCATAATACATACCTTGCGTTTCTGGAGTCCATTGTTGCATGCGTTCTAAGGTTTTTTTCTGGACTATTTTTCCAGAAAGGAGTGCTTTATGAAATTTTAATAAATCTTGTGTTGTAGAAACAATTCCGCCGCCAGCCCAATCAGCACTGAGGCTTTTGAAAGTTGAGATTTCATACCTACTTGCATACATTTCTGCCATTTGTAATGTTTGTCTAATTGAGGTTGATCTCAAATGCATATACGTATGCTTCATGTGTAATGGTTGAAAGATGTATTTTTTGAAGAATTCATGTAATTCTAACCCACTTATTTTTTCTATAATTAAACCTAATAATACATATTCGGTATCAGTATAATAATATCCTTTTCCAGGTTGAAAATGAGGTATCATTTTTTGTTTTGAAAATTCTATTAATTCTTTAGGTAACCAAGTTTTGGAAGGTTTTTCAAAAAGCTGATTGATCATATTTGGTGTTCCATCAATTGTAGTATCTTCAAAATAATCAGGTAAACCAGAAGTATGCTGTAATAGCTGTGCAATAGTAATTTCATTTGAATAATCAACACCTTCAAACACATTTAATTTGTCCATGATTTCTTTTGATAGATGCATGTTTATTTTGTCTTCAAACTGTAGTCTTTCTTGATCTTTTAAGATGCCAATAGCTGTTGCCGTAACTGTTTTTCCAATACTTGCTAAATAAAAAGGATTTTCTGCCGTAACTATTTTTCCATCTTTAAAGGTTCCTTGTGCAAATTGTATGTCAATATTTTTCGAACTAGAATATACATGTAGAAAAGCATTATAAACATTTTCTTTGTTTAATTCAGTTTTGAATAATTTTGAAATTTTCTTTTCATTAGTCTGTTGTCCAAAACAAATAACTGAATTGAAAAACACAGTTAAAAAGAATAGTATTTTATTCATAATTAGTCGTTTATATTTGATTTGACGAATGTTGCAATTGCATGATACTCTTCTTTATTTGGTACATGTTTTGCATTTTTCAAAAATAATATTTCTTTTAGTGATGGAAAAATACTTTTTGCTTTTGAAATCAATTTTTTACTAGGAAAAAAGATATCATTTTTTGCAGCAATTATATATAATGGAATTTGAATGGAGGCAGCTTCCTTTTTTGTAATGTTTGAAATAGAAGCGTAATGCATTTTGTAACCCAAAACTACTTTTGACAGGTATTCTTCCATAAATGAATTGTGTTCTGAGAAAAGGTGTTTCATGTAGTATTGGAGGTATTTTGTATTTTTTAACCATTGAAATAACTTTAGCGGAACCACGACTTTGCTATAGTTATGAATTCGATTTCTTTTGACAATTCCCACAGGGGCGATTAAAAAAGCTTTGCTAATTCTACTTTGATCATAACTGAGTGCTTTCCAAACAATAAATCCTCCAAAGGAAATTCCGACTAAATACGCGTTGTAAATATTAAGTCGTGATTGTATTTCATAGAGCCATCTTCCGTAATCATCATTTTTAGTATCTAAACGAATTTCTGCACTAGTATTTGGTTGTCCGATAACATCAATTGCATAAATTCTAAATTTACCAATAAGACTTTTCATTGCCTCCAATGCTATTGGTGCACAACTATGAATGTCGTGCACTAATAGTAATGGTTGATTTTTAGATTGTCCGGCAGTAATAACACTGGTGTCTCCAAAACTTGTTTCAATAGTAATAAACTCATGTGGAATATTTAGTTCGTGTAATTTTTTGTAGTATAAATTGATGATTTCTTTTTTGGATTCTATGTCAATAAAGAATGATTTCATGTCTATTTTCTATAAACAGTTAAACCCTAAACCAATATTGAAAGTTGCAAAATCTCTATTAATATTGTTGTTTAAAAATACACGTCCTAATACTATTTTTGATTGTATGTTTACAGCAAAGTTTTTCTTTTTATAAACTTCATATCCAGTACTCGCCATAACTGCGCAACCATAATTCCACTTGTCATTTTGGTCTTTTATATCATATAATGTTGGAGAATCTATGGCTAATCCAATTCCTCCATGAATCCACCAACGATCTTTTACCCAATATTGTATTGATGGAAGAATTCCTCCAAAGTGTCTGTCATTATTATTGAATTCATAAATCATTCCTGGCATTGAAACTGTAAGCGCTAAGTTTTCATTTAGAAAATATCCCAATTTTAGTTCTGGGAAACTGATAGCACCTTGCGATTTGTCAAATGTTTGTACACCTTTGCTATCTTCTACACTAATAACACCGCCGCCAAGACCAATTTCGAACATAAACCCTTTTCTAAAAGTTTCTGTTTCTTGTGCATTACCCATGCTTGATACTACGATGCATAATATTAAAAATAAGATTGAAGTGCTTTGTTTTTTAATTGATGTCATGATTATTCGTTTTTTGAGATGTGCTATTAATTGTTATTGATAAATTGTTGAATGGCGTTTGAAATTTGATTTTTTACACTTTCCCATTTTGGATTGTTTTCTGTAAAAGTTCCGTCCATATTTGTGATGATGAAAAAGCCAGAAGCACCATTTTGCTTTAGTTGTAAGTGCGATGAAATACCAATACTGTTTCCTCCGTGCATTAAATTGTCATCTTTCATATACCAGAATAAACCATGGTTTTCTGCAAAAGAGTTGGGCACAATTCCACTTTCTAGATTTTCGTTGAATAGTAGATTATAATATTCAGGCGAAAACAATACAGCTGATTCTCCACGTGCACCACGCATCATGTCTAGTAAATAGTTTCCTAAATCTTCGTTTGTAGTGTGTATGCTTCCTTCTGCATAACTGTGATTTCCATATCTTGGTAACGATGAGTTTGGATTTAGATATAGTGTTGCTAAATTGGATGTATTTACTTCGTAAATGTCATATGTAGTGTTAGACATTTGCAACGGATTTAAAATGTTTGTTTTTACATATCCGTCAAAAGAAGTATCTGAAACATATTCTATAATGTAACTTAGTAAACCAGTTCCTGTGTTTGAGTACATCCATTCTTCACCTGGAGCCGCATCTAAGTAGTTGTCTAAACTGTATAATTCGCCATCTTCTAGAAAAATTTCAGCTAAGTATTCATCAAGAGCTACTTTTTCACTTTGTTGTATTCCTATACCATTCATTAAAATAGTAGCAGCTTCAGTAGTACTATTTTCTCCAGGTAATATATAATAATTGTTTGCAAGATATACTGATGGAATATCTACAATTCCAGACGTATGCGTTACCAAATGCTTGATTTTAATAGGTGAACTTGGTTGTTTTGGATTGTTTATCTCAATTGGTAAAAGTTCATTGATATTGGTTTCTAATGTAAAATAACCTTGTTCAATGGCTTTTGCAGTTGCCGCACCAACAAAGGTTTTACTTATAGAAGCAATACTATTTACAGTTTGATTTGTATACGGTGTTACAGTGGCTATATTGGCATAACCAAACGATTTTTGATATGCAATTGAATTTTCTAAAGCAACACTTACCGAGAAGCCTGGAATGTCGTTTGTTTGTACTAAATTTTCTAAATATGTAGAAAGTTCTTCGGCGGTTTCTATTGTATTGACCGTTGGAGTAGTAATTGTTGTGTCATCATCGCTTGAGCATGATGAAAATAGAAGCGTGAAAGCTACTAAAATTGGAATTAAATTTTTTGTTACTGTTGTCATAATGTTTCGTTTCCTGATTATTATTTATTTTGATGGGACAAAGTTGCGAGATAACGAAGCGCCAATCGTCTTGAATTATAAATTCGAACGTTCTAAATGAGATTAAAGACTTATTTAGTTATTACAAGGAAGATGATGCTGTAACAACTATATAACCAAAACTATTTGGTTATACATTGATTTGATTTTCAGTGTGTTAAATTGAATTAGAGAAAGGGGAATTTATGGAACTAATTTTGAAAATAGTAAGAGTCAATACTTTTCTATGATTATAATTGCTTTTTAATCCATTGACTAGGCGTGCTATTTTCCACTTTTTTGAAGTATGTATTGAAGACACTTTTTGAGTTGAAACCACTATCATAAGCAAGTCCAAGAATTGTAATGTGTTCAAATTTTGGATCAATCGCAATTGTTTTAAAATGTGCCAATCGGTATTGATTGATGAAATCGTTGAAGTTTTTATTAAACTCAGTATTTAATAACCAAGATAATTTATTAGGGTGTAAATTAATAGTATTCCCAAGTTGTTTTAAAGATAGATCAGAATTTAAATAGAGTTGGTCGTTTTTTAAAGTGTTGATAAGTAGGTTTTTATATGCATTTGTTTCTTCAGCGCTTAGCGGTTTGATATTACTTTTTTGCTCTGTATCGTTTGCATGAATAATTTCATTTGTAGTATGTGAAATGATTTGTTTATTAATATACTCATACTTTTTGTGTGATCGTAATGGAGCTAAAAAAGGATCTAGTTTATAATTGACGAGTTGTCCAAAGCGTAAGTTGATCTTTTCTTCAAAAATAGCCATTGCTTCTGTTATTTTACCTGAATGTATCAGTAGATAAAAATTCCAAGGATAAAGGCTTTTAAAGCTATCTTGAATAGTGATATTAGTATGTTTGTTTTCAGATTTTTTTGAATGAAAACAATCGAAAAGTAATCGGCAAGTATCAGGTTTTAGTAATTGATCTCTTTCTAAGATATATTGATTAAACGCTTTTTTATCTTTTAAAAGTAATAAGCATGCTAATTTGGTTTCTATAGCCAATGCAAAATTTGAATCAATTTCAAGAGCTATATTTAGATATTCAATGGCGTTTTTGTATTGTTTTTTTGTAAAATAAATGTTTCCTTTTGTAAAGTAATGATTTGGAGACAAAGGGTTTATTGCTATTGCTTTATCAATGTATATCAATGCCTTTTCTAATTGATTTGTTGCTATGTAAATTTCGGCTAAACCTTCATGAGCAATCGCATAATTTGGATTGATAGCAAGTGTCTGTTTTAGATATAGAATCCCTTTTTCATAATCCCAATTGATCCAAAAACTAACAGATGATTTAGAGAAAAAGCCTAAATATGAATTTGGATTAATTTGAAAACCTTTTTCTAAATAGAATAGCGCATTTTTTATACCTTCTTCACGTTCAATGTATCCCCAACTTGTAAGAATCCCGTAGGATCTGCTCAATGAAAAATAAGCATCTGCATATTGTGCATCTTCCTGTATCGCTATTTTATACATTTCAATAGCTTTTAAGTAGTCTTCCAATTTCCAATTTAATTGAAATTGTCTGCCTTTTAGATATGATTTGTATGCATTTATGTTTTTAGTTCCTTTTGTTGGAATTTGTTCAGCAATATGAAAGTGACCAAAGTTTTCTCTAATTTGCTCAGCGATAATCAAACTAATTTCATCTTGCAGTTCGAAAATATCTTCTAAATTTCGTTGAAATCGTTTTGACCAAATAGGGAAACCATCAATAGCATTGATTAATTGTACGGTAATTCGAATGGTATTTTTATATATTCGAATGCTTCCTTCCAACACATTGGTAACATTTAAAATAGATCCAATTTCTTTAATGTGAACATTTTTATTTTTGAATGCAAACGATGATGTACGTGCTGTAACTTTTAAACCTTTTATTTTAGTCAAAGCATTGATGATTTCCTCTGTAATTCCATCACAGAAGTATTCATTTTCTTTGTCATTGGACATGTTGACAAATGGTAAAACTGCTATTGATTTTGTTGTTATTTCCAAAGAGTATATATTTTATACTAAACTTTAAACAAGTTCTAATACTTATTTAGACTATTTTATTGTTTCAATTTTCGATTTCTTTAAAGATGTATTAAAAATAGTAAAACTCCTTTTTAAACCAAAAAATGGTTTCAAAAATCCTATTCGTTTAATGATTAGTTCATAGATTATAAAACAACCGATAAACGTACTAATTGTAATGGCTAAGAATTGCATCCAAGCGTTTATTTTTAGTGGTAATATCAACATGGCGCTTGCATATAAAACAAACATATGTATGATGTATACAGGATATGCAGCTTTGCTTAAATAGCTTAGTGTTTTACTTGGTTTATTTAAATATTTATAACCTAATCCGAAGATTCCAAATATCCAACAATTAGATTCAATAGCCATTAAATAATTAGGTGCTTCCGTAGCAAATTCAATATATCGTATTCCAAATAAAATAGCTGCCAATCCTATGTAAAACCATTTCCAAGTTAATACTGTTTGCCAAAAGGTTTTTCCAACATATATAAAAAGGAAACCAAAAAAGAAAGCAAGAAGTCCAATGAAAAATCCATGCCACGTTTGCGCGTATAACGCAAAAATTTGTGGTTTTACTAAAAGTACTTCTATAATGAAAAAGGCACAAATTGCTAATGGCCCTAAAGGATTTTTCATGATAGTTATTAGCTTCTTTTTGAATGTACTATCTTCTAACTTTTTTAAGCATAAAAACACAGGTAATAGTAGTACTACATAAGTAAAAATATTTCCTAAAAACCATAAATGACCAAAATGTGCTTTATAATCTAATGGCATGTTATAGTATTTTTGAAATATAAACATGTGCAATGGAGTAATAGCTATAATTCCAAACAGGAAAGGTAACAAAATTCGTTTTGAACGTTCTTTTAGTAATTGTTTCCAGTTTCTTTTACGCATGGCAAAGTATAAGCCCATTCCAGATACGTAAAATAGAAATGGAATTCGCCATACGTTTAACATTGTCATTGGTTTCCATAAATTTTCTAAAAATTCGTTACTACGTATGAATGCTATAAACATTGCCCACGGCTGAAATATGATGGCTATATGATAAATTAATAGTAAACCAATTGCAATTACGCGTAACCAGTCAATATCGTATCTTCTTTGTGTAGTCATTACAGTGTGTTTTTTTAAAAATTACTTTAACATGGAAGCAATTGTAGGTCTTGTTTTTTCGATATGATCTAGATCCATTTGTAAGCCCATTGGAGCTAATTGTTGTTGTAACATTTCGTAGATAGGTTTGATAGTATCAAATGGTCCCATTACAGATTCTTTGGCTGTAGCACCAAAATTATTTCGTAGTGATTGATCCGATCCAGCATTTATAAGTGCTTGTACAAGTTCTGTTCTACAGAAAAATGCTGCAGAGTGCAATGCTGTTGAACCGTCATTGTTTTTTAAGTTTAAATCAGCTCCAGCTTCTATAAGGGCTTTTGTAATTTCTTTTTTATTAAAACTAACAGCAGTAATTAAAGGAGTTGATCCAGTCATAGCATCTTTTGTATTGAGATCTGTTCCTGCTTTTATGTGTTGCTGTATTGCTTCAATATTATTGCTTAGTACAGCTGTCTGAATGTCAATTTTTGGTGTTTCAATTTTAGAAACATCCGTTGAAGTGTCTGTTGTTTCTGATTTCTTCTCAGACGAAGAAGTACAAGAAATAGTTAGTAAGAGTAGAAGTGCTAATGTAATAGTTGAGATTGTTTTAAAAGAATTCATTTTAATTGTCTTCATGATTGATTGCATTTATTGTTTATATTTTGATTTATGCAACAAATGTCTGGCTGAAAGCAGTTAAAAAAAATAAAGAATACCTGAACTGTAGAATATGACGGATGAATTGTTTTTTATTAGAGATATAAAAAAACGCCATCTGTTATGATGACGTTTATTTGAATTTTTAAACCGCATGAATCTTCGATTTTTATGGGTTTTCAGGTAACTGTTCTGTAATTTGATAGGTACTAAAGTTTAGGAAGTTTCCTGGATGTGCTAATATATTTTGTAAGATGAAAGGTACATCTGGACTTATTCCTGAATATTGTGTTGTTCCATCCAAATTGATATCATTTGAATTATATCCACTTACTGCATATGTTGGGAAATTTAAGAAGTTTCCAGCATCATTAAGTACTGTAGATAAGATTTCTGGTGTATCTGGGCTTGTTCCTGAGTATTGTATAATTGTGTCCGCATTAACATTTCCTGCCCACATAGCTACTTTTCCGGAAGGCATTCCAAAAGTGGTTTGCGCATTATTTCCAAAAGTAATTTGATTGGAAGCATCTGTAAAATCGACAGTAGTTCCCGTTTTTGAAAGCGCAACTGTATTCGTAGTCATGATTCCTAAATGGTTTCTATGTTTTATTACTACATAGTAATTTCCTGCAGCAACTTCAAATTCGAGCGTGTTGTATTGTGAATCTAAAATATCGCCATCACGTTGTAATAACGCTGACTGACTTGCTATAACTTGTGTGTTATCTGTAGCATTTCGTAATTCTACCCAAATCCAATCAACTAAAGCATTTGTATCTTGAATATTGAAAATGTCAGAATCGAGTGTGTTGCCATCTCCATAAGGTGAAGTTGTTGGAATATGACTATTTCTGTGTAAATCGTCTCGCATGAACGATTCTTCTCCTGTATATGGATTTAATGCTGCTCCTTGTAAAAATACTTTCGGATTAATATTAATTGCTAATTTTATAGTGCCTTGCAAAAATCCTTGTGATAGGGTAGTAGTACCATCTGTAATTGTAGTCGTAACAACTTCGCCGACAGTAAAATCTACAGTAGTGGAACCATTAGAAATAGTAGCTCCTGAACTACCAATTACTTGACGCTCTATGGTTTGTGCGTTACTCATATGAATTCCAAAGAGTAAAGAAGTTATAATAAGTATGTTTCGCATCATTTTTATTTTTTGAAAGATAAGTATAAATTGTATTCAGTTAAAATTTACAGTAATTTTTTATACTACATTACTTGATAATCGCAATATGTTTCTAGATATAGCCACTTTATATAGGTATTGGCAATTTGGAGATTCGTCAATTCTATAATTCGTTCCGTAAAGAAAACAGTTTTTAATGCATAAAAAAACGCCATCCTATATATTTGGATGGCGTTTTGGTAACTAGAGCCCAAATCTAAGTTACCTCGTTATAGCTAAACTAAAAGCACTATTTTTTTCTTTACACTTACTCGTTTTCAGGTAATTGTTCAATAATTTGATACGTACTAAAACCTAAAAAGTTATTTGGATGCGTCAATATATTTTGTAGAATGAATGGAACATCAGGTTCCGTTCCTGAGTATTGTGTGTTTCCATCCATATTGATATCATTTGCATTGTAACCTGTTACCACATAGGTTGGAAAGTTTAAGAAGTTTCCAGCATCGTTTAGTACTGTTGACAGAATATCTGGTGTGTCTGGATTGGTTCCAGAGTATTGAACGATTGAATCTTCATTGGCGTTTCCACTCCACATGGCTACAATGTCTGTTGGCATTCCAAATGTGGTTTGTGCATTGCTTCCAAACGTAATTTGATTGTTTGCATCTGTGAAGTTAATTGTTGTTACAACTTGTCTTAATGTGATTGCTGTTGCAGACATGATGCTTAAATGATTTCTATGTTTTACTACAATGTAATAATTTCCAGCAGGCACATTTTCAAAGGTTAAAGGCGTTACTAAATCATCATTTGTAGCTACAATATCACCATCACGCTGTAACACTCCTGATTGTCCAGCAACAACAGTTGTATTGGTATTTGCATCGCGTAATTCAACCCAAATCCAATCGACAATTGTATTTACACCATTATCAGAAAGTCCCACAGTTTCACTGATACTAGCACCATCTCCATAAGGAGAATTTGAAGAGTATAAAGCACCTGCAGTTCTTAAATCGTCACGCATTAAGCTTTCTTCTCCAGTAATCGGATTGATTAATGCTCCTTGCAAGAATACATCCACATCAACAATTACAAAATCGCAACTTGTTTCGTTATAGCTTGTTTGCGTATCTAAGTTTGTCCAATACGTATTACTATAGGCTTCATCATCCACTAAAACACAGTATAAATCATCATTCCCTTGTGTGTTAATTTCAGTAATTGCTCCGTTGTTTCCGTTTTGAACATTTAGACTTATTAATTGATTGTTATCGCAAAACAATGTTTTTAGTGCTATGTTATTGCTTAGATCAAGCGCTGTAAGTTGATTTTGAAATAGATCTAAGGTTTCTAATGCTGTATTTGTAGAAAAGTCTGCGGTAGCGATCGAATTACCATATACGACAATAGTTTTTAAGGCTGTATTGTTTGTGGTATTCAAACTTGTTAACTGATTAGAATCTGCTGATAAATTTTGTAATAAAGTATTTTGTGAGATATCTAAATTTGTAAGTCCGCACGCATTAGCTGAGAGCGTTACAAGGTTTGGACTGTTTGAGATGTCTAACGATCCAATTAAATTATCTGATGCGTTTAAACTCGTTAATGCTATAAAGTCTTCAATTCCTGTAATATCTGTAATGCCATCATTGACAAGATTTAAGTTGGTAACTACTTCAATTAGCGCTGTTGGCACTTGTCCGTCTGCAGAAATGTCATCATAACCTAAGGCTTCTAAACGTGCTTCAAAGTTTGCATCAGGAATGGCAGTGTAGCGACAATATTGATCGTTAAAACTTGTGGTCACATCAATTCCTCCCCAATAAGTGGTACTGTATGTAGCATCATCTACCAAAATACAAGTTAAACCTGAATTGTTGATGGCTACAAAATTGGTAACGTTCATATTATTACCATTCTGAATGTTTACAAATGTTAGATTGTTATCATTTGCAACAAAAGAAGTCAATGCCGTTTGAAGCGAAACATCAATCGTTGTGATGGAATTATTATCGCACCAAAATGTAGTTAGCAATGTATTGGTAGTTAAATCGATGTTTGTCAACGCATTGTTTCCACAACGCAAGTCTAATAAAGCTGTATTTGTAGACACATCAAGAGTAGCAATTGAATTGTTATTACATTCCAAATAGGTTAATGCGGTATTTGCAGAAACATCTAAACTACTTAAATCATTGAAAGAACATACCAATTGTTCAAGATTGGTATTTGCACTAAGATTTATGGTTGCAATAGGTGTAAACTTTGTCCAAAGTATTTTTAATGCAGTATTATTTGAAAGGTCTAAACTTGTAAATGTATTAAGAGTTGCATACAATTCTTCTAAAGCAGTAAAGTCTTCAATTCCTGTAATATCTGCAATGCTTTGCGAATTGATGTCTAAGGTTGTTACGACTTCAATTAACGCTGTAGGCACTTGTCCATCGCCAGAAATATCATCATACCCTAAGGCTTCTAAACGTGCTTCAAAGTTTGCATCTGGAATTGCGGTATATCTACAATAATTACTGTCTCTAAAAGTGACTAACGAATCTATTGTTGTCCAGTTGGTAGTTGCATGCGCTAGATCATCAACGAAAACACAAATTGAATTTGAATTTCCTGTTAGTTGAAAGTTAGTACCTCCGCTTATATTTGTATTGTTTCCATTGCGTAAATCAAAAGATTCTAGGTTATTATTACTAGCTCTAACAACTTGTAATGCAGGATTGTTTGTTAAATCTAAAGTAGTTAGCTGGTTATTATTTCCATAAAATGACCTTAGTAAAGTATTGTTAGATACATCTAATGTTGTGAGATCATTTCCAGTAAGCCATAATACTTGTAGATTGATATTATTAGATAGATCTAGATTTGCAATAGGACAACTTTCACTTTTAAAACCAACTAATAATGTATTTGCAGAAAGATCTATAGATGAGATATTGTTATTTCTAATAATTAATTGTCTTAATTCGGTATTGTTAGTTACATCTATAGTACTTAATGAGTTATAACCGCAATCGAATGTTTTTAGTGCTATAAAATCCTCAATACCAGTTATGTCAGCGATGTTTGCACTTTCTACATCTAAATCTTCTACAACTTCAATCAACGCGGTTGGCACTTGTCCGTCAGCTGCAATATCATCATATCCTAAAGCTTCTAATGCTGCTTCAAAATTGGCATCAGGAATAGCTGTGTAACGACAGTAGGTTTCAGAAAAAATTAAACCTGTACCAACTTGTGCCCAATAAGTTGTGCTATATGCAGCATCGTCTACTAATACACAATCTAAATTGTTGTTATTTGTCACGTTAAACGTGGTCATGTTGCTATTGTTTCCGTTTCTGATGTCAATATGTTCCAAAACTCCTGTTTGTCCTTCAAACCTTGTCAAAACAGTTAATCCTGTTAAGTCCAAAGAAGTAATTAAAGAACCATTTACTTTTAACCAATCGAGTAGGACATTGTTCGTAATATCTAATGTGCTTACATCAGTATTGTCAATACGTAATTCGTTCAATAATGGATTATTTGAGACATCAATTTCTGTAATATTTGTTTTGTATAAGCGTAATTTTTTCAAGTTTATGTTAGTGCTTAAATCTATAGCTGCAATATCTGTTTGAAACGCTTCTAATATCTCTAAAGCAATATTATTACTTATATCTAAAACAGCAATATCATTTACAGGACATTCTAATTTTGTCAAGGCTGTATTTGCCGAAATATCTAATGCACTTAGCTCATTGGCTCCGAGATCAACCTCTTTTAAATTTAAGTTATTTGATAAATCTATCGAAGTAATATTATTACCGTTTGCAGTTAACATTTCTAAAGTTGTATTATTTGAAATATTAAGTATTGTCAGGCTGTTCTCGCCACAGTTTAAATTTGTCAATGCTGTAAAATCTTCAATTCCTGTTAGATCACTAATAGATTTGTTTCTTACATTTAATGCTGTTACGGTTTCAATTAACGCTGTTGGCACTTGTCCGTCTGCAGAAATATCATCGTACCCTAAAGCTTCTAACTCTGCTTCAAAATTGGCGTCAGGAATGGCAGTATAACGACAATACGCATCGCTAAAGGAAGCTACTCCAGTATCAATATTTGTCCAATTTGTAGTACTCCAAGCGGCATTATCTACCAAAATACAAGTCAAAGCTGTATTTCCTGAAGCATTAAAGTCTGCATCTAAAATTGCGGTATTGTTTCCATTTTTAGCATTTAGGAATGTCAAATTATTATTCGCACATTCTAAACTTATCAATGCTGGATTGTTTGAAACATCTAATTTCGTTAAGTTATTATCAGAGATTCTTAATTGTGTTAATGCAGTTAAGTTTGAAACATCAATACTAGTTATATTAGCTCTCAGTATACTTAAGATTTCTAATAGATTATTTTGAGAAACATCTAAACTATTTATGTCTGTATCTTGAAGGTATAAAGTTTTTAAGTTGACATTATTGGTAATATCAATACCTGTAAGATTGGTATGATCACGAAGATTAATGGTTTCAAGTAGCGTATTGTTTGAAACATCAATTGTTGTCAATAGATTGCTTCTTAAATTTAAGAATGTCAGATTGGTGTTTTGACTAATATCAATTGTACTCAGTTGATTGTATCTACCTCTTATATAATCTAGTGTCGTATTAGCTCCAAGCATAACCGATGCAATAGAATTATTATTAAACTCTAAGGTTTGTAAATTCATATTAGCACTCACATCCAAAGAAGTCAATGTGTTATCTGAACAATCTAAATTAACCAATGCCGTAAAATCTGAAATACCTGTTAAATCCGATATAGATTGATTTGTTACATCTAAAGTAGTTACGACTTCAATTAACGCTGTTGGTACTTGTCCGTCAGCGCTTACATCGTCATATCCTAAAGCTTCCAATGCAGCTTCAAAGTTTGCATCTGGAATCGCAGTATACGGTATTTCATTGATAGCAAAACTTCCCAAACTAATAGGGCAGGAGCTTTCATCAAAAGCTACCCAAACATCATAGTTTCCTATCGCCAAATTGGTAATTTCTGCATTGCCAAGTGTATCATCAAAAGTGTACGGATATGTTGTACCGCCATCTACACTAAATTTAATTTGTGTTTCGGTAGCTTCATCATCAAAACTTACTTTGATAATTCCATTATTTTGTCCAGTATTCACGCCTACAGTTTCCGTAACAGAAGCCACAGGTACTACTTGATTTGCCAACGGGACAAAGTATATAGCTCCAGAATTACTTGGACTATCATCTTCATTCTGACCAATTAATAAATAAGGAAAAGAAACGGCTACAGCTCTGTTTGCGAATTCATCCCAACCAGCGCCTGAAGTTATTTTTGCAATTTGCGTCCAGTTATTGGTGCCATTACCTTTAAATGTATAGAGCGCATCTGAATTGATTGCTCCATTTCCAAAAGTTCCTACGTATAAATATTCTCCATCTAAAGCAACATCAGTTCCAAAACGTTGATCATTAAAACTATCTTTATCATCATTTTGAATCATGACGCTATTGGCTTCCAGATAATCGCCATTTGCATCCGCTTTGTACACATAAACTCTTCCTTGATCGGCTTCAGGTGTTGTAGAAGTTTCAAAATTCATAGCACCAATGGCTAAATAATCTCCTTCAACATCTATAGACCATCCAAAAGCTTCTGTAGTTTCAGTACCTCTTAATCTGTGTGTACGTGACCAAGTTCCATCATTTGCCTGATCCCAAATTTGCACAGATCCTGCGGAAGCATTTCCGACAGCAGAAAAATCTTGAGGTCCGCTAACATACGCACGTCCATCTTTTACTAACACATCATGACCAAATCGTGCGCCATCATAATTTGATTGCACTTGCGGCTCTAGTTTTGTTTCGGTATAAGTAAAGGTATTGGTACCATCATTTTCATATAGATACGCACATCCTCCAGTACATCCATTACGCGCTCCAACAAGTACTAAATCACCTTCGATAGAAACTGATTCTCCATAGCGAATTCCAGTAGTACCATCACTAGGTTCAAAAATGGCAACTTCCGTCCACGTATTCACACCATTGTATTCAAATAAATACGCAGCTCCAGTATCTACATCAGCAGCATCTAGTTGCGAACGTGCGCCAACCAATAAGTAGTTTCCTTCTAAGGCAATAGCAGAACCAAAATTATCTCCAGCAAAACCATCACTTGCAGATAAGATTGTTTGTTCTGTCCAATTTCCTGAACCATCATTTGTAAAAATATATACTTTTCCTGCGGCAGCGCCATTGCTACGTGAAACAACTGCAGCGATATTTCCGTCAATAGCAACACGTTCGCCAAATCTATGATTGGACGTAGCATCGCTAGCTTTTGTTTTTGAAGCGCCAGCAGTTGTTACTGTTAGTGTACCAGAGAATAGACTCTCATCAAAAGGACAAGAGGTTTGTCCATAGCCGTACGAAGCGATACATACTAAAATTAAAAATAGATTTCTTTTCATAAGAATTGAATGATAGGTTATGATTGATTTTTTAGCTCTTTTAAAAAGAATTCAAATTCATATAGCGAATCTAATTCAGCTTTCATTTTTTCTTTTTTGGATTGTAGTGTTTCCAAAGAAGATTGCTGTTTATTCGTTTTTGTAAAAAAGTTTTTAATGAAAACTAACATCACGTCTTTATATAAGTTGCTTTATGAATTATGATGCAGCAATACTAGAAATATTTTTTAGTGTGTAAAAGAAATGATAGGGTGCAGAAAAGGGTGCAAAATGTGTAAATATCTGATTATATTGAATTTACATATTCATCTAAAGAATCTTTTGCTGATAGGTTTAATTTCTTTTTTAGACGAAATCGGGTAGATTTTATAGCTTCTAAACTCGTTTTTCTAAGTTCAGAAATCTCTTTTCTTGATAGTCCAAGTTTTATAAATGAGCAAACTTCAACATCCGTTTTGGTAAGATTGGAATGTTTTTCACGGAGTCGTTTTAAGAATTCAAAATTGAGTGTTTCTATATTTTCTTTGAGTAAAACAATTTTTGAATCTTCTAATTTGTCAGCTTTCAATTCGGCAATAATTCCTGTAAGCGAAACACCTTCTTGTTGTTTGGAGAGTTTACTGAGATTGTCGGTTAATTTTTCTTTAGATTGTAAATGAATGATGGTTTCTGTCATCAATTCAGTGATTTCTTCCCTTTTTGAACTGATTTCAGTACTCAATTCATTAATTTTTGTGTTTAGTTTTTCTGCTTCAAGTTGTTTTCTGAGGCGTAATTTTTTATAGTATTTTACACCAAAATAAAACGTAAAAACGATAATGAATAAAGTAATTATAAATAATGCGAGATACCATTTTTTTTGAAGTGATTCATTTTCAGTTTTTAGCATGAGTACATTCTTTTCTTGTACAAACTGAATGCTATCCATATAACGTTCTTTTTCAAAAGCATAGTTTAGCTCTATTTCGCGAATTTCTTTAATCTTAGCTAAGTTTAAAATACTATCGCGCGCTTTGGCATACCTTCTGTAATCTTCCAAAGCATTGTAATAATCTTTTAAATTATTGTAAATGAGACTTCTTCTTCGATAAGATAAAAAATACCGACGTCCCATTTTTTCAGTTTTGGCAATGTCAAGTGATGTATTTATGTGAAATAGCGCTTTATCATATTCTTTTAATGCGATGTAAATTTTTGTGATATTAAAATGAGAAGCTGCAATCGCTGTCTTTTTTCTGATTTTTGTTACATAAGCCAGATTTTTTAGTTGCAATTCCAATGCTTCCCGATATCGTTTTTCTCTGACATATAAATTAGAAATATTTGACATTACTTGATTGATACCTTCTTCATAGTTGGCTTCTGTATAGTATGCTAAGGTTTTATTTAAAAAATATTTTAAAGAATCAATTTCAGTATTGGCTTTATACGCTCTGGAAAGTATATTGTAATTGTGTCCAATACTTCTTGGACGTTTTAATTGTGTATTGATTGTAATTGCCTTGTGAAGTATTTTTTTAGCTTTTTTAAGTTCTTTTTGATAAATAAGTACATTCCCAATATTATTACAACTAGATGCCAATCCTATAGAATCATTGTATTTTTCAAATATTTTTAAGGCTTTGTAATAGTTTCGTAAGGCTTCTGAATAATTGGCACGTCTCCTGTAAATTAAACCAAATTGTTGTAAAATTTCGGCTTTTTGTAATTCCGTGTTATGGGTGTTTTTTGAGGATTCTATTATTTGTAACGCTTCATTTAGATAGGAAGATACGCTGTTAAAATCGCGTCGGAGTTGATAATCGCCCAATTTCAGATATGCTTCAATTTTTAAAGAATCATTTGGCGCTTCTGCTACCACTTTTTCTAATGCTACTAGGGTAGAATCTTTCTCTTGTGCAATACTTGTAAAAGATTGCAAAAGCGTGATTATAAATAGGAGAGAAGCTGAACGCATTTGTATGATAGGTTGTATTACAAAGCTAACTATAAGTTGTGACGAATACAAAACTGCTTGTCTGAACTATTTCCCAATACAGAAATTAGCAAAGATATTTCCTAGTAAATCGTCACTTGTAATTTCTCCTGTGATTTCTCCGAAATGATATAATGCTTGGCGAATATCAATTGCCATTAAATCACCTGATAAGCCAGATTCTAAACCGTAATGCACTTTGTCAATTTCTTCCAAGGCTTTTAGTAGCGCATCGTAATGACGTGTGTTGGTAATGATGGTTTCATTGTTACGCAAAGCGCCTGTGTTTACAAAGGAAACAAGCTTATTTTTTAAATTATCAACACCTATATTTTCTTTGGCAGATAGCAATAATAAATTATCAAACTCAAATGTATTTTTGATGAATGTTTCATCACCTTTATCAATTTTGTTTGAAACGACAACAATTGGTTTTTGCGGGAATTTATTTTGAAGTTTATGAATTTCCTGCAACATCAATTTTGATTTTTCTTGATCGTTGGATAGGAGAGAAGCATCAAATAAATAAATGACAACTTGTGCTTGCTCTATTTTCTCGAATGTTTTTTGAATTCCGATGCTTTCTACAACATCTTTTGTTTCACGAATTCCAGCCGTATCAATGAATCGGAACGAAATTCCATCAATGACCAATTCGTCTTCAATGGTATCACGTGTGGTTCCTGCAATGTCAGAAACAATGGCGCGTTCTTCATTTAACAACGCATTTAATAATGTAGATTTCCCAACATTCGGTTCTCCGACAATCGCCACAGGAATTCCATTTTTGATTACGTTTCCAACGGCAAATGAATCTATTAAACGTTTTAGAACAAATTGAATGCGCTTTACTAAAGTTTTAAACTGTGAACGATCGGCAAATTCGACATCTTCTTCTGCGAAATCGAGTTCTAACTCAATTAAAGAAGCAAAATTTAATAGTTCTTCACGCAAGTTTTTGATTTCATTGCTAAATCCGCCACGCATTTGCTGCATTGCCAATTGGTGTGAAGCTTCCGAATCACTTGCAATTAAATCCGCTACAGCTTCCGCCTGCGATAAATCGAGTTTTCCGTTTAAGAATGAACGCAAGGTAAATTCTCCAGCATTGGCATTTCTACAGCCATTACGCAATAGTAACTGAATAATTTGCTGCTGAATGTACACAGAACCATGACAGGAAATTTCAATCGTATTTTCGCCAGTATACGAGTTAGGTCCTTTAAATAAAGACACTAAAACCTCATCCAAATAACGATCTTCATCAATGATATGACCTAAATGAATGGTATGTGATTTTTGTTTGCTCAACTTTTTATTTCGGATCGATTTAAAAAGCGGTTCACAAATTGTAATGGCATCTTTTCCAGAAACTCGAATCACAGAAATTGCGCCAGCTCCAGAAGGTGTTGCTAAAGCGACAATTGTATCATTTGGAATCATATTCATGTAATTTGTGCAAAAGTAGGGAATATGTTTGGTTTTTGTATGTTGAGTTACTTCGCTTTTTGATATTCGTATTTAACATGAACTCGATATAACTTTTTTCAAATTAATTTTTTAAAACTTTAAGAATTAAAAAATACATACACCTGTATTTCCAGCACTTTATTTTCATTTTCATTTTCTTTGCTCGCCCAAAGAAAACGAAACAAAAGAAATGGCGCTTTTCCAGAGGTATTTTTAGTTTTTCTTTCATTGAAAAACTAAAACCGCATGAATTTTTCTAAATTTTTTGCAAGGATTCAAAAATTTTTAACGAAAAATTCCTGCTATACTGCGGAAAAGAAACGCTTGCGACTGAATACTTATATCGACTGACTTTATTTATTAAACTTCTAAATCATTAATATTTAAACAGTAAGTCGTAAAGCAAAAAAAACGCCATCTGGTAGGTGATGACGTTTTTCGTAATTAGGTGCCTCATATTGTCTAATTACATATAATTAAAGCCAGACTAAAAACTTTAATTTTATTTTTTTACAACCTTGATTGTTTTTTGAGCATCTTTCGTTAGAACTTTTACAAAGTATAATCCTGTTTGTAAACTACTCATATCTAAAGTTTCTAGATTTGATGTTGATTTTAGCACCAATTGCCCATTAATATTAGTTACTTCAACAGTTGTAATATCTGCGACTCCTGTGATGTGGATTTTATCTGTTGTTGGATTTGGATATACTGAAACACCAGTTAATTCTTCAGTAGCTATGCTTAAGGTAGAAAAATTAAAAGTACTAATTCCTGATAATCCTGAATCATCAGGATTTACAACATTTGTAAATGATGCCATTGCATCATCAATCATATCTGCCTGCATAAATGATTTTAGTGGTGTTACTACATTTGCTAAAGCAGAATCATTTGCCAAAATGGAAAGAACTCCTGATGTTGGTGATCCAACTAACTGTATTGTTACTATTGGACTCGTTGTCCCATTAGAAGGTGCGGGTAATGACATTGGACTTCCTAATGTTTCTGTGATTAGATATCCATCTATAGTTGGTTGTCCAAGGTCACTTCCATTAAAGAAAGAAGCTACTGCACTACTTCCAAGTGAAGAAGTGATACTCGCCGTAATACCATCTGGTAAAAGAATTGTAAATCCGTAACTCTGTACAGAAGTAGCAAAGTTAGATGTACTTGCATTTGGAACTGCTGAAATAGTGAAATTATAACTTCCGTTATCTACTAACGTATAGGTATAGCCATCTTGTGCTTGTATCTGTCCAAAGAAAAAACAAAGGACTAAGGCAAGTAGTGTAGGTAAGGTCATTTTGTTCATAATAGTAATTGAATAATATTTATATAGTTAGTTTTCTGGTAATTGTTCTATGATTTGATAGGTACTAAAGTTTAGAAAGTTTCCAGGATGTGCCAATACATTTTGAAGGATGAAAGTCAAGTCGGGAGTCGTTCCCGTATATTGCGTGTTTCCGTCCATGTTTACATCATCTGTTGTGTATGCAACAACACTATATGTTGGAAAGTTTAAGAAGTTTCCAGCATCATTTAATACGGTAGCTAAAATTTTAGTTACATCTGGATCAGTTCCAGAGTATTGAATGAGCGTGTCTCCATTTGCATTTCCTGTCCACATACCTACAATATCCGCCGGCATTCCAAAGGTTGCTTGTGCATTGATTCCATGTGTAATTTGGTTGTTCTCGTTTGTAAAATCTACGGAAGTGATATTAGTCGTCAACGCAACCGTATTGAACGTCATGATGCCTAAATGGTTTCGATGTTTTATTGCGATATAATAGTCACTCACATTTTGATTAAAACCTAGTTCAGAAATTCCATCTACTGCTACTATATCTCCGTCACGTTGTAGCAATGCTGATTGTGCATCGATTACTAAGGTATTGTCGTTTGCATCACGCAATTCTACCCAAATCCAATCGACAATAGCATCCGTTCCTGTAGTATTGAAAACGGCAGCATCGCAAGTTACATTGTCACTGTACGGACTTGTCGTTGGTAGGAGTGAAGCAGTTCGTAAATCATCGCGCATCAGCGTTTCTTCTCCTGTAATTGGATTTATAGCGGCACCTTGCAAATATACTTTTGGAGCCACTAGAATGATATCGCAACTTACATCATTGTAACTAGCTTGCGCATCCTTATCCCAATTATTGTAATTGCCCATTCCCGCGGTAGCTGCTGCGGCATCATCAACTTTAATACAGGTTAGATTTGGATTCCCATACACTTCAAATTGTGTCATATTCGTATTGTTTCCATTTGCAACATTTAAACTTGTGAGTTGATTGTCATGAGCAAATAAATAGTTAAATACGGGATGTTGACTAACATCTAAGCTTGTGAGTTGATTATCAAAACATTCTAAGCCTTCTAGAAGCGGATTTTGCGTAATATCCAAACTCGTTAGCTGATTTCTTGAGCAATTTATATAGAAAAGTGCTGGATTTTGGGTGACATCTAACGCTGTTAAATTGTTGCTATTACAATTCAACTCGACAAGGTTTATGTTTTGAGTTAGATCTAAGGTTGTTAAGTTGTTGTTGCTACATGTTAACGTCGTTAGCGCTGTATTTTGTGTGACATCCAAACTCGTCAATGCTCCATCGAAAAACACCAAGGTTTCTAAGAGTAGATTTTGACTCACATCGATACTTTGAAATAAACCTTTACGAACAATGAGTGTTTTGAGTGCTGTAAAATCTTCAATTCCTGTCATATCAGCAATCAAATCATCGTTGGAAGGAAATGGACCCAAAAATATGTTCAATGAGGTTACATCTACGATATTGGCTGTGGTTACATACTTGTCATTGTCTATTCCGTTACCGTAATTACGATCTTCCAAATAGGCTTCAAAATTAGCATCGGGCACATAGGTATCATAGCAATGTTCGCCATACGAAGCTGTTATGTCTTTTAACCAATTTTGAGTAGTTAAATACGAGGCATTTTCATCATCGACATTGATACAGGTTAGATTTGGATTGTTGGTCGCATCAAAATAGTTGAAATTTATATTGTTTCCATTCTTAATATTCAAACTTGTTAATTGATTGTTTTGTACTTCAATAAATTCCAATGCTGTATTTGCAGAAAAATCAAGATGCGTGAATTGATTATCATTAGCTATAATAGCTATTAAATCAGGATTTCCACTTAAATCCATCGAAGTAATTTGATTATCATTTAATGTCAGCAATCTTAAATCAATATTGCTTGTTAAATCCACAGCAACTATCTGGTTTTCGCTGAAATTGAGATTGTTTAAAGTCGTGAAATCTTCAATTCCTGTAAGGTCTGCTATATTTTGATTGTGAATTTGTAAGCTCGTTACATTCTCTATATCATCTGTATTTACATAATCGTCGTTGTCAATTCCATTCCCCATACTCGTTTCATCTCCAATGCTTACTGTGTTTCCACTGGCATCATGCGTTTCCAAATAGTTTTCAAAATTATCATCAGGAATATAGGTTTGCCTACAGTCTTCATTAAAAAATGTGTGTGCATCTTTCGCAACCCAATAGGTATTGGCATGCGTGACATCATCTACCGAAACACAACTTAAATTAGGATTATTGGTTGATTTAAAATTAGTTATGCTTGTCGTATTTCCATTTTTTAGATTGATCGTTGTTAAAGCATTGTCTGTAACTTCTACGGTTTCAAGTAAGGTATTCAAGGAAAGGTCTAATGTTTCTAATTGATTGTTGTTGCCTGTAAAATATTCTAAATTGGTATTTTGAGTAAGATCTAGTAAAGTCAATTGATTATTAGCTGTATTCAATGACTGTAATGCTGTATTTGCTGTTACATCCAAACTTGCCAATTGATTGTTACTACAATCTAATTCTCTTACTAGTGTATTCTGACTCAAATTTATGTTTGTCAACATATTATCTTGACAACCAATATCTGTAATTAGCGTATTTTGAGAAAAATCGAGACTCGTTAATTGATTATTACCTACCACAAAATAGCTCAATTGCACATTTTGAGATAAGTCTAAATTTGAAATTTGATTGTTTTCAAGATATAAAAAATCTATTGCTGTATTATTTGTAAGATCGATACTCGTCAATTGATTATCATTAACAGATAATGTATTTAACAATACATTTTGTGTAACATCTAAGCTTGTTAGTTCATTATCAAAACAATTGAACTCAATTAAGGCAGTATTTGCGGTAACATCTAAATTCTGAATTTGATTGCGAGAACAATTTAAGTTTGTAAGCGCTGTAAAATCTTCAATTCCCGTGAGGCTTACAATTCCTTTATTAGAAACTTCTAGATTCGTTACGTTTTCTATATGAATAGTAGACACCGAATTATCGTTGGCAACGCCATTTCCCATACTAGTTGGATCGCCTACCGAAACTGTATTTCCAGTTGCATCATGGGTTTCTAAATAGTTTTCAAAATTTGCGTCAGGGATATTTGTCTGGCGACAATCTGTTGTAAAAAATGATTGTGCATCAATATCACTCCATTGATTTGTGGAATAGACTCTATCATCTACTTGAATACAACTTAAGTTTGGGTTATTGGTTGCATTAAAAAAGGTAACATTCGCATTATTTCCATTTTTCACATTGACTGTTGAGAGATCATTGTTTCTACAATCTAAATACTTGAGGTTCGTAAGATTACTTAGATCGAGTTCTCCAGTAGTTCCTGAATTATGAACTAATACTTGACGAAGCAATGTATTGTTAGAAAAATCAATAACATCTGTTAGCGTTGGTATTGTGAATGCCCATAATACTTCTAAAGCGGTATTGGTACTTACATCCAGACTGGTCAAACTTGTATTATTAATTCTGATATAATCTAAATTCGTCAATCCTGTTAGATTCACAGAAGTAAGGTTTCCATTACTATGTGCTGTAAAACGTTCTAAATTCGTAAGGTTTGAAATATCAATCGTAGTATTTGTATTACTCTCAATACGTAATTGCGTTAATCCCACAAAATCTTGAATTCCAGTAAAATCTGCAATTCCTCTTCCGCCAACATATAATTGAGTTACCGTATTGATCGCTGTTGTCGTTACATAATTATCATTTTCAACACCATTTCCCATACTTGTAGGTTCGCCTGCAAGAACTTCATTTCCGGAAGCATCATGGGTTTCCAAATAGTTTTCAAAATTATCATCAGAAATGTAGGTTTCGCCACAAGTAAGATCATAACTACTTTGCGCATCTTTTACCCATATATCAGCTAGATAAGATGCTGTAGGATCATCTACTTTGATACAACTTAAGTTTGGATTTGCATCTAATTTACTTGTGGTAAACGCTCCATTGTTTCCGTTTTTTAGGTTTAAACGTATTAATTGATTGGAAGAGCAATCAAATGCTATCAATTGCGTATTTAAGCTAACATCTAACTCTGTTAATATATTGTCATTGCAATATAACTCCGTTAGTAATACGTTTTGGCTCACATCTAAGTTTGCCATATTATTAATGTTACAATGCAACTCTGTTAGTAATACACTTTGACTTAGATCTAAGGTAGCGATATCATTGCTGTAACAATGTAACTCCGTTAGCAATGGATTTTGACTTACATTTAAGTTTACGATATCATTATTGTAACAATGTAATTTTGTTAATACTGTATTTTGGCTTAGATCTAAGTTTGCAATGTCACTGTCGAAACAATATAATTCCGTTAGCAATACATTCTGACTTACATCTAAGCTTGTCAGCGCATTGTCATGGCAATATAGTTTGGTTAAAGCTGTATTTTGGCTTAGATTTAAACTTGTGATACTTGTGTTAGAGCAGTCTAATTCTTGCAAACCTGTAAAGGCTTCAATACCTGTTAAATCGTTAATATTATTAGTATTACTTACATCTAAAACCGTAATAGTTGCTGCTCTATGATTTAATATGTTTGAACCAGCAATTGCTCCATCTAATTCTGGAATTAGATGTAAACTATCTACAAAATTAGCGTCGAGAATTTCTGTTAGTGCACAATCTATATCGCTAAGCAACATAGGATTTACAAAACTCCAGTTTGTCCGTGAGTATACAGGATCATCCACTAATATGCAAGCTAAATTGGATGATGCATCACCAATAATAATGTCGGTAATATTGACATTGTTTCCGTTTTTTATATTGAGAGACACTAAATTAGGGTTCGTATCTACTGTTAGTATGGTTAATGCTGAATTTTGAGAAAGGTCTAGTGCGGCAACATTGATTCCAGAAGCATATAACGTTGTCAGGTTGGTATTTGCTGTAAGATCTAAGCTAGTTAAATTGGTGTTTGAACAGTATAACTCCGTTAATAATACATTTTGACTTACATCTAAGCTTGCGATATTATTATTGAAACAATGTAACTCTGTTAATACTACATTTTGACTTATATTTAAGCTTGTCAATGCATTGTCATTACAATATAATTTGGTTAAGGCAGTATTTTGACTTAAATCTAAACTTGTGATATTTGTGTTAATACAACTTAATTCTTGTAATCCTGTAAAAGCTTCAATACCCGTTAAATCATTAACACTACTACCAGTAATACTTAGAGTAGTTAGTATCGCTGCTTTATGATTTAATATGTGTGAACCAGAAACTGCTCCGTCTAATCCTGGAATTATAGATAATCTATCTCGTAACGCTTCACTAGGAACTTCTGTTGTTGCGCAATCTACATCACTAAATAACGTAGTATTTGCAACAGTCCAATTCTCCCGTGAATATGCAGGATCATCTACTAAAATACAAGATACATTGGACTCCGTACCGCCCGTAAAAATCTCTGTAATATTTGTGTTGTTCCCGTTTTTTATATTTAGCGCTGTTAAATTAGGATTTGAACTTACTCTTAACGCGGTTAATGCTGAATTTTGAGAAAGGTCTAGTTCGGAAATATTGGTACCAGAAGCATTTAACGTTGTTAGGTTGGTATTTGCTGTGAGATCTAAGCTCACCAAATTGGTATTTTCACAATTCAATGTTTCTAACTGTGTAAGCGCACTTAGATTTACGGTAGTAATGTCTGTACCTGCACAATTCAAATTTATTAATGCAGTAAAATCTTCGATTCCTGTGAGATCTAAGATATCTCCAATAAGATCTAATGTCGTTACATTTTCAATATTTGCTGTAATTACATAGTTATCATTGGCAATTCCATTTCCCATACCATTGGTTTCTAGCTCAGTTTCGAAATCAGCATCTGGAACATATGTTTCGCCACAATGATTTCCAAAACCAGATAATGTGTCTAAATCCCACTCCGAAAGAAAACCTTCCGCTGTATTATCTACATTGATGCATATAATATTTTGGTTGTTTTGTGCTCTAAAAGTATCAATTCCACTATTGTTCCCGTTTTTTATATGTATTGTTTGAAACGAATTGTTATTTGCCAATACAGTAGTTATTGCCGGATTTGTATTTAAAGAAAGGCTTTCAAGTACATTGCGTTCACATTCTAGTCTTTCTAATGCAGTAAGTCCATTAACATTAATGGTTTCTAGTGCATTATCGTTAGCAAATACCTTTCTTAAATTTAGATTGCTTGTCAAATCTAAATGTACTAGTTGTAATGCATTGCAATTGAGTTCTTCTAATGCCGTGAAATCTTCAATTCCTGTTAAATCGCTAATGTTTGAAATATTTGAAGTGTTTTCACCACCAGCTCTATTCTGTACACTAAAACTTAGCACAGTTACGTTTTCAATATTGGCAGTTGTTACCAACTGATCGTTTGGAATTCCATTTCCCATATTGTTGGCTTCTAAAAAAGCTTCAAAATTGGCATCGGGAATCGTGGTAGTTTGTGCAAAAGCAGTATGACTGATACATGCCAATAAAAGAATATATAGTAATTTTTGTTTCATTGCAGATTTGTTTTTTTGAACAAGACAAACCTACATGTAAAACAATAAATATTACATAAGTTTGACTGGACAAAAACTGGACAGTTTTTGTTACTTATTTGATTTTCAGTGAATTGTTGTAAAAGTTACTTCTGTAATGATTAGGCTATCTGAAAAGTCTTAATTATTGTCATTTCGAGCGCAGTCGAGAAATAATAAGTGCTAATTATCAAAGCATTTCGACTGCGCTCAATGTGACAACTTCAAATATTTTAACTTTTTAGACAGTTTCTTTAATCTTTATGTTTAATTAATTGTTCAAGTTTTCTGGCAATTGTTCTATGATTTGATAGGTACTAAAGTTTAGGAAGTTTCCAGGATGTGCCAATACATTTTGAAGAATGAAAGGCGTATCAGGGTTTGTTCCTGAGTATTGCGTATCTCCATCCATATTGACATCATTTGCGTTATATCCACCAACGATATAGGTTGGAAAGTTTAAAAAGTTTCCAGCATCGTTTAACACAGAAGATAGAATCGTTGGTGTATCAGGATTTGTTCCTGAGTATTGAACAATTGTATCTTCATTTGCATTTCCTGTCCACATCGCTATCATATCGGTTTGCATACCAAAGGTTGTTTGTGCATTGCTTCCATAGGTAATTTGGTCGTTTGCGTCTGTAAAATCTACTGTAGTTTCCGTTTGTGCCAATGCAATCGTAGTTGACGTCATGATTCCTAAGTGATTTCTATGTTTTAGTGTCACATAGTAATTTCCCGCGGAAGCGTCATTAAAGTCTACCGCAGAAACACCATCTACACTTACCACATCTCCATCGCGTTGTAATAAAGCTGATTTTGCTTCTAGTACAAGCATGTTGTTCGTTGCATCGCGCAATTCTATCCAAACCCAATCAACAATGGCATCAGTTCCGGTCACATCAAAAACAGTACTATTACAGGTTCTGTTATCTCCGTAAGGACTTGTAGTTGGTAGGAGTGAAGCTGTTCGTAAATCGTCTCGCATTAGCGTTTCTTCTCCTGTCATTGGATTTAAAGCAGCGCCTTGCAATAGCACTTTTGGCGACACTTGAATTCCGCAGGTTACTTCATTATACATCGTTTGGAAGTCTTTAATTTGAAAAGGAAACGAATAAGAAGCATCATCTACAAGTACACAGGTTAAATTTGGATTGTTATTGATTAAAACCAAATCAATGTTTCCATTATTTCCATTTTTAAGATTCAAACTGGTAAGCGCGTTGCTACGACAGATGACTTCTTCTAAGTTGACATTTAAAGATAAATCCAAGCTTGTTATTTGATTATCTTCTACAGAGAACGCCTGCAAATTCGTGTTTTGGGATACATCTATGCTCGTTAGTAGATTGTTTTCCACTGAGAAATAATCCAAGTTTGTATTTTGAGAAATATCTAAACTTGTCAAATCATTATTATTTGCTTCAAAATATACCAATCCTGTATTCGTTGTTAAATCTATTGTTTGCAGATTGTTATCATTACAGATCAAGTCTCTTAAAACAGTACATTGATTTATATTTAGGCTCGTTAATAGGTTTTCTGTACACTCTAATTCTTCCATCAATGGATTGTTGGAAAGATCTAAACTCGTTAGTTGATTCTCTGATGCAGATACAAAGTCTAGTAGTGTATTTTGAGATAAATCTATGCTTGTAATTTGATTGTCTGCAATAAATAGGTCTGTTAGTAATATGTTTTGAGAAACATCTAAGCTTGTTAACTGGTTTCTGCTACAAATTAGATCCGTTAGTAATACGTTTTGACTTACATCTATGCTTGTTAATAGGTTTCTGCTACAGTTTAAATCTACTAATGCTGTGAAATCTTCAATTCCTGTTAAGTCTACTATATCGAGATTGGAAACTCTTAAATTCATCACCGATTGAATGCTTGCTGTACGTACATATCCATCATTTGCAATTCCATTCCCCATACTTGTTGGATCGCCAATAGTCACCGTATCTCCATCTGCATCGTGTGTTTCCAGATAGTTTTCAAAAATAGCATCTGGCACTTGCGTTTCGTTACAATGTTCGCCAAAAGATGTGGAACCATCTACGTTTATCAACCAATCATTTAAAGCTGGATCTGTCACATCATCTACGCTGATACAGATTAAATTTGGATTTAGTGTCGTATCAAAACCTGTGATTGCTCCGTTATTACCATTTACAACTCTTAATTCGGTTAAGTCATTATCTTTTAAATTGAGATATTCTAATACTACACAGGCATCTACATTTAGTGATATTAAGTCATTACTGTAGAGCGCAATTTGTTTTATAACTGTATTGGAGCTTACATCTACGGTCGTTAGTTGGTTATTTCCAGCTTCAATAATTTCTAAGTTTACATTGGTGCTTACATCAAGAGTTGTTAGTTCATTAAAGTAACAGACTAATGTAATTAATGCGGTGTTTCCACTTACATCTAAGGTCGTTATATTATTTCTAAAACATATTAATGTTTCCAAAGCAGTGTTTGCACTTACATCTAGTGTTATGATATTATTATTGTAACACATAAAGGATTCCAGTTGTGTAAAACGTTCGATTCCTGTAACATCTGCAATATTTTGTTGACTTATATTCAATGTGTTCACTTCCGAAATCCTGCTAGTCAATACATATTGATCATTTGCAATTCCGTTCCCCATACTCATCGGATCACCTAGAGAAACTATATTACCATTGGCATCATGCGTTTCCAGATAGTTTTCAAAATTAGCATCAGGAATGTAGGTTTCTCCACAATTTTCGCTAAAAACTACAGCAGCATCTTTTCTCCAAGGAAGTAAACTTAAGTAGCTAGCCGTTTCATCATCTACACTAATACAACTCAATGGAGGATTTGCATTTGCATTGAAATCTGTAATGTTTCCATTGTTTCCATTTTGTATGCTCAACTCCGTTAAGCTGTTAAAGGTTACATCTACAATTTCCAATGCCACACACGGATCAAGATTTAGTGTTGTTAAACTAGCTCCTTGTAGATAGATTTCTTTGAGTGCTGTATTATTTTGTAAATCTATGGTTCCAATACTGTTTTGAGAAGCTTGTAATACTTCTAAATTTACATTTGCGCTAATATCTAATGCTGTTAATTGATTGTGGCTACAGTTTAGATTTGTCAATGCAGTATTTGCACTCAAGTTTACTGTAGTGATAGAATTATCATAGCAGTTAAATGATTGTAAAGCTGTAAAGGCTTCAATACCAGTGACATCCACAATATTGAAAAAGCTTATATCTAAACTTGTCACATTTTCAATACGAGAGGTTTTTACATAGTTATCATTTTGGACTCCATTCCCCATACTTGTAGGATCGTTTACTGGTACTATATTTCCGTCAGCATCATGTGTTTCTAAGTAAATTTCAAAATTAATATCTGGCACGTACGTTTCATTACAATGTTCGGCAAACGAGGCAATACCTGTATCTATAGTCCAGTCATTTAATCTTGGTTCAGAAATGTCATCTACATTGATACAAGTTAGGTTTGGATTGTTTTGCGCTGTGAATGCGGTAATTTGGCCATTTACGCCATTTCTTACATCTAATTCCGTTAATGCATTACTTTCTACCGAAACAGTTAATAGATTTGGATTACTGATTAGGTTGATGCTTGTGATGCTATTATTTGCCAAAAATAAACTTTCTAATCCTGTAAGTTGAGATACGTCTATTGTTGTTAAACTGTTATCGTTCAGACTTAACGTTTCTAAAACAGTATTTGCACCAAAAGTTACGGTTGAAATCGTGTTGTTAGCTGCAAAAATACTTGTTAGTAGTGGGTTGTTACTAAGATCTAAACTCGTTAGTTGATTGTTTTGACATGTTAAAAATGTAAGCGCTACATTCGTACTAAGATTTAACGCTGAAATTGGATTATTGTCAGTGTTTACGTGTTCTAAATTCGTATTTGTACTAAGATCTAATGCAGATAAAATATTGATATTACATTCTAATCTTCTTAATGCTGTATTTATACTTAGATCTAACGAATTTATATTGTTACTACTACAGTATAATTCCTCTAAAGCTGTAAACTCTGCTATTCCTGTTAGGTTTGATATACTTTTACCAGCCACATTTAAAGAAGTTACCGTGTTGATTTTTGCCGTAGTTACATGATCATCAAACGCAATACCATTCCCCATACTTGACGGATCTCCAAGTGTTACTGTGTTTCCATCTGCATCATGCGTTTCTAAGTAGTTTTCAAAATTATTATCAGGTATATAGGTATCATAACAATGCTCTCCAAAAGACGTGGAACCATCTAGGTTTATCCCCCAAGAACTTAAATACGATGCTGCTGAATTGTCTACATTGATACAGGTTAAATTTGGATTGTTTCTAGCATTAAAACTAGCTATAATACCATTGTTTCCATTTTTAATGTCCAATGTGGTTAATTGACTTGAGTTGTTGACCCATACTTGAGTCAATAGTGGATTATTAGATAAGTCTAATTCAGTAATTGGATTGGCATACGTACGTATACGTGCCAATTCTATATTATTAGTCACATCAATTGATGCTAAACTATTACCATTAATTTGTAAAATTCTAAGAGCCGTGTTGTTCGTCAAGTCAATTTCCGTCAGTTGATTGTTTTCTACTCTTAAATCTTCAAGTAATAGATTAGCAGTCACATCCAAAGCTGTTAAACTTCCGTTATGGAGAAACATTGTAGTTAACTGAGAAAGACTTGACACATCAATAGTCGTAAATAAATTACCGTTTGCTTTTAATTCTATTAATTCCACAAAGCCTTCAATCCCTGTAAGGTCAGCTATATTTAGATTAAGAATATCTAAATTGCTTACTGTATTAATATTAACAGTAGTTACATACTGATCATTTGCAATACCATTTCCCATACTTGTTGCATCTCCTATCGAAACTGTATTTCCATTAGCATCATGCGTTTCCAGGTAGTTTTCAAAATTTGCATCAGGAATGTAGGTTTCGTAGCAATGCGCGCTAAAGGAAGCTGTCGTATCTTTCAACCAATACATTAAGTAATCAGCAGCATCATTATCTACATTTATACAGCTAAGATTTGGATTTCCTGTAGCATTAAAAGCCATATGATCATTGTTTCCATTAGCTACATTAAGTGTATCTAAGTTGTTATTGGATACAATACATTCTTCTAATGTAACGCAAGTCTCTGCATCTATGGAAGTAATCAAATTGTCATTAGCAGTTAATACGATTAGATTTACATTGGTCGTTAGGTCTAATGCGGTTAAGTTATTTGTATGACACACAAGAGCTTCTAATGCTGTATTTGCACTCACATCTAAAGCTGTTAAGTTATTAGTTTGACATATTAGATTTTTTAGTGCTGTGTTAGCGCTCACATCTAATGTGCTTAAGTTGTTTGAATAGCAGACAAACGTTTCTAAAGCAGTAAAATTTTCAATTCCTGTTGCATCTGAAATGTTTTGACTATTTATATCTAAAGACGTTACCGTATTTATATTTGCTGTCGTTACATAGTTATCGTTGGCAATTCCGTTCCCCATGCTTGTTGGATCGTTTAGCGGAACTATATTTCCATTGGCATCATGCGTTTCCAGATAGTTTTCAAAATTTGCATCAGGAATGTAGGTTTCGTCACAACGGATGCTATACGACGCGATATCATCTTTGTTCCAAATGCTCGTGTTTAATAAATAGGAAGCCGTTTCATCATCGACTTGGATACAGGTTAAGTTTGGATTGTTAGTAGCAACAAATTGGGTAATCGCTGGGTTATTTCCGTTTGCGATATTCAATTCTTCTAAGTTGTTATTGTTAGCGCTTAGTTTTTCCAATACAACACAGGTAGTAAGATTTAACGATGTTAAATCATTGCCATCTAAGTTTATTTCTTTTAAAGCAATGTTTGCTTCAAGACTTAAACTTGAAATAGTATTTGTATTTGCATCTAAGAGTTCTAAAGCTGTATTATTACTCAAATCTAACGTAGTTAGTTGATTGTTGTAGCATAGTAAGTTTATCAATGCGGTATTTGCACTAAGGTCTAATGTAGTTAAGTCATTTCGGTAACAGGATAAGCTTTGTAAAGCTACAAATGCTTCAATCCCTGTAAGATCAGCAATGTTTAAGTTGCCTATATTTAAAGTTTGCATTCCCGAAATGTTACTAGTGAATACGTAGTTATCATTTGCGACACCATTTCCTAGATTATTTGTTTCCAAATAGTTTTCAAAATTAGCATCAGGAATATAAGTTTCATCACAATGAATACCATAAGTTGCTGTACTATCTTTATTCCAATGAAAATCAGTTAAATAAAATGCGTTTTCATCATCTACATTGATACAGGTTAAATCTGGATTTTGAGTTGCAATAAAATTAGTAACGTTTCCATTGTTTCCATTTTGAATATTCAAGAACGTAAGCTGATTATTTGATACAGCTATATATGTAAGTCCAGTATTACTAGATAAATCTAAGGATTGAATACTATTAGAACTTACAGTTAGATTTGTAAGATTGGTATTATTAGATACATCTACAATTTGAATATTATTAGTCACTGCATTTACTGAAGTTAATGCTAGATTGCTTGAAAGATCAAGCGTCACGATGTTATTAAATGGACAGTTTAAAGTTTGTAGCGCTGTAAAATCTTCAATTCCCGTAAGGTCAATGATTCCTTTAAAAACCATAGATAAACTAGTTACATTCTCGATTCTTGTGGTATGCACAATTCCATCATTAGCAATGCCATTTCCCATACTTGTTGCATCTCCTACAGCAACTGTATTTCCAGCAGCATCATGTGTTTCTAAGTAGTTTTCAAAGTTTGCATCAGGAACGTAGGTTTTATTACAGTCTTCTTCATAATTCGTTGTCGCATCTTTACTCCAACCAGGATACGTATTTGCTACAGCAGCATTGTCTACATTAATACATGATAAATTGGGATTCCCTGTAGCAAGCAATGAAGTAATGGCACCATTATTACCGTTATTCATGTCTAATAGTATCAAGTCATTACTAGAAACAGTTACAGATATTAATGCTGTATTGTTTGACAGATCTAATTCGTCAATCGTATTGTTATCAATATTTATAGTTTGTAAAGCTGTATTATTACTGAGATTTAATTGTGCCAACGAATTATTACTTGCTTGCAACTCTAGTAAATTCACATTACTAGCAAGATTTAATGTTGTTAATTGATTTAAGTAACAACTTAAGGTTTGTAATGCCGCAAAATCTTCAATTCCTGTAAGATCATTGATATTGAGTGAATTAACATCCAATGTCGTAACGCCTTCAATTCTTGGTGTTTTTACATAATCGTCATTTGCAATACCATTTCCCATACTCGTTGCATCTCCTACAGAAACTATATTTCCATCCGCGTCATGCGTTTCTAAATAGTCTTCAAAAATATCATTATGTACGTAAGTTGTTGCGTTACAGTCAGTACTAAAAGAAGTTGTTGTGTCAATATTCATCCAAATTGATGCTGAAAACACAGGATCATCTACCGTAATACATTCTAAATTAGGGTTCCCTGTTGCACTTATAGCTGAAGAATAGTTTAGACTGCTATTATTTGTACCATTTTTAATATTCAGTGTTGTTAACTGATTATTGGTAACGTTTATAGCGTTAAGGTTTGGAAATAGTGAAAGATCTAAGTCTGTTAATAGATTGTCTTCTAAATACAATTCAGCAAGTCCAACACAACCTGTAATATTTATCGTGGTAAGTCCATTATTCCAAGCGGTCAGCGAACCTAAATTAGGATTGTTAGAAATATCTAAGCTTGCTAATTGATTGTCGTGTAACGTAACAAAATTTAAGTTTGTTAAGTTACTTAAATCTAGACTTTGCAGCGCATTTCCAGACGCTAATAGTTCGGATAAACTTGTAAAATCTTCAATTCCTGTAAGATCACTAATATTTAAGTCTTCAACGTTTAAGTTGGTTCTGTTTACAATATTAGCAGTCGTCACTAATTGATCATTTGCAATACCATTTCCCATGCCATTACTTTCCAAAAAGTTTTCAAAAATAGGAT
Source organism: uncultured Kordia sp. (assembly GCF_947496985.1). GTDB lineage: Bacteria > Bacteroidota > Bacteroidia > Flavobacteriales > Flavobacteriaceae > Kordia. Next base: position 506,286 of record NZ_CANMEZ010000004.1, on the reverse strand, counting down.
CGGGAATCGAAGTTGTTTGTGCAAAAGCAGTTTGACAAATACAAGCGAATAAGAGAATAATAAGGGATTTCTGTTTCATTGTAGGTTCGTTTAAAAACAGGACAAACCTACGTGTATTACAATAAATAATGCCAAAATTGCACTGGACAAAAACTGGACAATTTTTGGTATGTATTTAGTTTTCAGCCGATTGTTCTAAAAAGAGAATGATGTCAATAGTTTTAGCAATGTCAAGTTTTTTTCGAAGTCTGTATTGCGTTTTTAGTACACTATCATTAGAAACTCCTGTCATATTCGCGATTTCTTTTGTTTCTAAATCTAATTTTTTCAGAATAAGGAGTCGTGTTTCAGATTTTGTAAATTGAAAGTTACTGTCTTTTAAAAGATCTAAAAAACTAGGGTAGAGCAATTCAAATTTATCTCTAAAATGTAACCAATCATCATCCGTCAAAATTTTTAGTTTTAAGATGCCTTGCTTTGCTTTGATACATTCTTCAGCATTGGTACTATTTTTAAGTTTAGTAAAAGCATTCGTAATTTGTTCTTTTTCTTGTATTAAGTTTTTATTCTCTAATTCCAATACACGTTTTTTGTGTTTGAAATCTCTCTTTACTAAAAATGCAATGATAGTACTAAGAATTAATGTAGTGATTAAAAGAATAAGATAGATCTTCTTTTTAGAAGCTTCATTGTCTGCCACTAGTTCAATTTTTCTTTTTTCTTGCGCAAACACGATACTATCTGCTAATTTTTCTTTTTCAAATACATACTTTAATTCCTGCGCTTGAATCTTTTTTATCGTTTCTGCATTTATCAGCGAGTCTGAATACTTTTTATATAACTTATAATCGTCAAGTGCAGCATCAAAATTCCCCATTCGTTGGTATAATCTGCTTCGTCTTCTTAAAGATGAAGCAATGCGATATTTTAAACCTTCTGACTTACTTATAGAAAGGGCTTCGTTTACATACCGAATTGCTTCTTTATAGTTGCCTTTATGGTAATAAGCTTCTGAAATGCTACCATTTACTATTATTAATCGACTCTTATCGTGATTCGGTTTCGAAAAATGTATTCTTGCTTCTTTGAATTTAGAAAGCGCGCTGTCGTATTTTTTTTTATGCAATAGTACCAATCCAAGACTCTTCTGGATTCCATAATATCTATTTATATATTTTAGAGTATCGTCTTTATATCCTATTGCAAACATTTTTAAAGCTTTTTCATAATAAAATTTAGCAGAATCCAGTTGCTTTGTAGAACGATATACGCCGCCTATTTCTTGATAACTTCCAGCTGCATCAGCATAATTGTTTAAATCTTCCCAAATAGAGATTGCTTTGCGAAACTCAGCTATAGCTTCTGGAAACTCATATTGAAAAAGTTTTGCTGTACCCAAATTATGATGTACAGTTGCCACATGCTGAGGTTCTGACGATAATCGTAATGCTTTATAGTAATTGGCAAATGTGTTTTTATAGTTTCCTTTTCTTCGTTCTACAGCACCCAAAACTCTGTAGGCAATCGCCAACTGATGATCAGAGGAATACGCATCATTTTCTATGAAATCGATTGCTTTTAGCAGGTAATCTTCAGCACTGTAATTATCGCGTCCAAATTGATATTTTCCTAAGTTTAGTAATGTTTCTACTTTTATAGAATCTGATGGAGCGTTATGCAGTTTTTCTTGTAATCGTACAAGTGTAGTATCTATTTCTTGAGAGCTAGTTGTAAAACACACACACAGCATAAGAACATATAAGACCTTTTTCATAGTTTAAAATTACCTATTCTTATTGATTAAAGAACATTATTTTTAGTGTTTATGAATAAAAAACATTTACTCTAAAAAGTTAATAATATCAATAGTTTTATCAATAGCCATTTTTTTTCGAAGTCTATATTGCGTTTTTAAGACACTATCATATGAAACGCCCACCATATTTGCAATTTCTTTGGTTTCAAGGTTTAGTTTTTTTAGCATTAAGAATCGTTTTTCAGATTTTGTGAAATGAAACTTAGAAGTAGTTAATGTATTTAAAAAGTTAGGATAGAGCAGTTCAAATTTATCTCTAAATCGAATCCAATCTTCATCTATTAAAATTTTGAGTTTTAGGATTTCTTGCTTTGCTTTGATGCGTTCTTCATCACTAGGATTATTTTTGAGTTTATAGAGTTCATCTTTTATTTGTTCTTTTTCCTGCAATAAGATTTTGTTTTCTAACTCAAGTAAACGTTTTTTATACTTTAAAAAGAGCGCAATCATAGCACCTAAGACCAATGTAATTATAAAAAGAATACAGTATATTTTTTTCATGTTTACAACACTACAAAAAATAATACTCAGTCTTAATAATGGCAACTAGACAAAAACTGGACAGTTTTTAGTAAACCTTTAGTTTTGAGTAGAATGCTCTAAAAAGTTAATGATGTCAATTGTTTTAGCAATGTCAAGTTTTTTTCGAAGTCTGTATTGCGTTTTTAGTACACTATCATTTGAAACTCCTGTCATGTTTGCAATCTCTTTGGTTTCTAAATCTAGTTTTTTTAGAATTAAGAATCGGGTTTCAGATTTTGTAAACTGAAAATTGCTGTCTTTTAAAAGATTTAGAAAACTAGGGTAGAGTAGTTCAAATTTATCTCTGAAATGAAGCCAATCGTCATCCGTAAGAATTTTAAGTTTTAGGATTTCTTGTTTTGCTTTGATACGTTCTTCAGCGTTTGTACTATTCTTTAATTGATTGAATGCATTTGTGATTTGTTCTTTTTCTCGCAATAATGCTTTATTTTCTAATTGTAGCAAGCGTTTTTTGTATTTAAAATCTCTTTTGACTAAAAATGCAATAATAGCACTCAATAGTAGTGTGATGATAAAGAGAATAAGATATATTTTTTTCTTAGCAGATTCGTTATCAGCCAATAATTGAACTTCTCTTTTTTCTTGTTGGAATTTAAATTTTAATTCTAATTCCTGAATCTTCTTCGTATTATCTATATTATATAATGAATCCGAATAGCTTTTGTATTTTCTGTGTGAAAAGTAAGCGGATTTATAGTTTTTTAATTTATACCACAACCTACTTTTTTTGCCATACGCAAATGCAATTCTGTCCTTAAATCCTTCTTTTTTAGCAAGTTTTAGAGCTGAATCTATATATTTTCCTGCAATTCGATATTCTTTCTCTTTATAGTAAATATCTGATGCCTTTATATAATTCGTTACCAAATTTAACTTTTCATTGTTCTTTTTGGCAATCGCAATGTTATTTTGGTTCAACTGTAGCGCTTCTTCCACCTTGTTCATTCTTAAATAAAGCCGTACCAAGAAATTATTTACTTGTTGTAAACCTTTACTATCATTAAGGTTTACAAATATGTCTTTGCATTTTTTATAATAGATTTCGGCAGAATCCAACTTTTTCAACGCTCTATAATTACTCCCTTTCATGAGTAATACTAATGCAATTCCTTCTTTATTATTGATTGCTGTATTGAGTTGTAAAGATTTGTCATAATTAGAAAACGACGCCGTAAAATCTTTTTGAAACTTATGAACCGTTCCTATATTATGATATACATCTGCCATGTTTGCTGTATCTTTTTCTCCTTCAAAAAAGCTCAATGCATTTAAGTAATGTTTGATGGCTGCTGCATGTTCACTTTTTCTTCGTTTTAAGACGCCTAATTGAATTTGAATTAAAGCTTTGTCATGAGCAGTTGTCGTTTCTTTATTTTTTTGCGATAGTTCAAACGCTTCTGTAATAATATATTCAGCTTTACTAAAGTTATGATCCAATTCATATTCGCCTAGCGCAAGCATCGCTTTTATTTTTTCAGTGTCGGAAGTTGTATTTGCTAGTTTTTCTTCAAGTTGTACCAAGGTGGTATCTATTTCTTGAGCAAAAGAAAAAGAGCTAAACAGTAATACTAAGAGAATACGGTAGAATTTCATAGGTTACAAACATACAAATAAAGAAACTATTGTTTTTGTATTACAAGACACTAGAGGCTATCTGAAAAGTTTAATTTTCGTCAAATCGAACTCGATTCGGTTTCTCATCATCATTGAAAATCAGTGTAATGAGATTCTGAATCAAGTTCAGAATGACGCCTTTTAAAAACTTGTTAGATAGCCTCTTTATTATGACTGTTAATTCTCTGGTAATTGCTCTATAATTTGATAGGTACTAAAGTTTAAAAAGTTTCCAGGATGCGCTAATACATTTTGTAAGATGAGTGGCGTATCCGGATTTATCCCAGAATACTGAGTACTTCCATTCATATCAACATCATTAGTATTGTACCCATTCACAGCAAATGTTGGGAAGTTTAAAAAGTTTCCAGCATCATTTAATACTTCAGATAGAATGTTTGGTGTATCCGGACTTGTTCCTGAATATTGTACAATCGTATCTTCATTTGCGTTTCCTGTCCACATAGCAACTATTCCATTTGGCATTCCAAAAGTAGTTTGTGCATTACTTCCAAACGTAATTTGGTTGTTTCCGTTTGTAAAATCTACGGAAGTAGTAACATCTGATAAAGCGATTGTATTTGCAGACATGATTCCCAAGTGATTTCTATGCTTAATTGCGATATAATAATTGTCATGACTTATAGAAATTGTAACGGGAGAAACTCCATCTAAGCCAACTACATCACCATCTCGTTGTAGTAATGCGCTAGTTTCAGCAGTGACTATATTGTTATTAGTTGCATCTCTCAACTCTAGTTGTACCCAATCTACAATTGCATCTTGACCTGATAGCATGAATAATACTCCATTTACTTCCGATATATCATACGGAGAAATTGTAGGTATGAGTCCTGCGTTACGAAGATCGTCACGCATCCAGTTTTCTTCTCCCGTATTTGGATTGAGTAATGCACCTTGTAAAAATATTTTAGGACTCAAAGTAACTTCATTACAACTTCCGTCTGAGTCTTCTACAGTAATGGTTTGCATGCATTGACTTGTTTGATTTTGCGCATCTGTAAAAGTCCAAGTTACATTCGTTGTGCCAACAGGAAACGTTTCGTTTAGGATACTTGCATTGTTGTAATTATTTACGAGTAGATACTCCTGAATTGTACCTAGTGTAAAGTTTGAACTACAATCTATGGTTAAGCCAGAAAGGTCAAAATTATTGAGTGAAGCATTGTAATTACCAGTTAGATCGTTGGCTGTTGTAATACTTGAATTATCAGCGCATGCTTGCCCTTCGTTAAAGTTGTAATACGCAATTAAACCAGCTTCATTTCCAGAAAGCGGAATGTCTAAGGTTTCTTGTATTTCTTGTTCTGTTCGTATTGTATTCCAAATGCGGAAATCATCAATATTACCATCTAAAAATCGGTTAGAATTCCATGCGCCAATAATAAATTGTCTGTTAGCAACTAATGGAAGTGCAGTTGTATAAGTACGCTCAGCTTGCAATATACCATTTAAGTAAAAACGAACTACTTTATCAGTAGCAGAATAGGAAACCGCTAAATTATACCATGTATGCGTCTGTAATCCTAAATCTACATAATGATCTGTTGGCGAATTTCCATTTACAGACCAGCCTAAATTTCCTCCAGTATTTAATTGGAAATGTAAATATCCAGATGCCCAATTTGTATAGTTTAATAAGGCATCCCAATTATCTATGTTATCAAAATATACTTTAGTTTCTATAGTAACTTCACTCAAATCACTTGTAAAACCACTAGAAACAGTCAATCGGTCATCAACGCCATCAAAATTCAAAGCGTTACCAGCAGTAAGTCCATCTCCATATACCTTTGGAGTAGGAGCATTGATGACACCTTCACAGGATCCATTTTCTTCTACAGTTACATCAGCAGGACATTCCAAGGTTTGCCCACAAGAATCTTCATTGTAAATCGTTTGTCCATCTTTGTTGGTAAAATAAGTATTTGCATAGGTATCATTATCTACCAATACACAAGTTAGGTTTGGATTTCCAGTAATGTTTATGCTAGTAATACTCATATTAGCACCATTTTTAAGATTTAGATAGGTCAAGCTATTATTTTGAATAAAAACATTCGTCAGTGCTGTATTTTGAGAAAAATCAAGAATGCTGATAGCATTGTCACTTATTCCTAAAAACTCTAATAGTGTGTTGTTTGATACATTTAATGCTGTCAAACTAGCATTTGAAGCGTATAATTCTTTTAAAGCAGTATTGTTTGAAAGATCAATTGTATCAATATTCACATTTTGAATGCGTAATTCTTCCAAGGCTGTATTAGTAGTTACTTCTAAGTTTGTTATTCCAGAATTGTCTAGTCGGAGTTCTGTTAAATCTATAAGTCCAGAAATATCAATACTCATTAAATTAGAAGTTTCATCTGCAAATATTTGTTTTAGTTTTGTATTAGCAGTTATATCTAAATTTGAAATAGGAGTAAGAGAGCATGATAGTACTTCCAAATTCGGGCATTGATTGATATCTAAATTCGCTAAAGCAGTATTGAATACACTTAAATTCGTCAAATTTGTATTGTTACCTATGATAAGTGAATTAATAGGTGTTAATGAACAATTTAAAGATTCTAAATTTGTATTTGCACTTACATCTAGCGTTGTAAAATCGTTTTCATACGAAACAAAACTTGTCAAGGCTGTAAAATCTTGAATTCCTGTTATATCAGCTACATTTTCACTGAACAAACTCAAACTCGTTACGGTTTCTATGGCGGCTGTACTTACATAATCATCATTCGCTATACCATTACCCATACTCGTAGCATCACCAACAGCCACAGTATTTCCAGAAGCATCATGCGTTTCTAAATAGTTTTCAAAATTATCACCAGGAACGAAGGTTTGTCGACAATCTGAACTGAAAAAGGTACTAGCATCTTTCTGCCAAGTACTCAAATAAGCAGCAGTTGGATCATCAACCTGAATACAGTTAAATACATTAATACGCGCATCAAAATACGTGACATTAGCATTATTTCCATTTTTCATATTTAGACTGGACAGATCACTATTGTTTGCTGAAAAAGATGTTAGTGCAATATTGTTTGATAAATCTAGAGCAAAACCAGAAGCACTATCAACTTGTAAAGATTCAAGTAAGAGATTATTAGACACATTTAAATTGACCAAACTGCTATTATCAGAAATATTCAATGTTTTCAGATTCGTATTTACACTAAAATCTATTGAAGTAAGACCAATGTTGCTAGCATTTAGTATTTCTAAATTAGGTAATCCACTTACATCAAAGCGAGATGCTATGAAAGGATTATCACTGATATCTAGATTAACCAAATTCGTATTGGAACCCAAATCTAAAGGACCTATAGTACTAGAACTACAATCTAAAGTGGTAAGTTGTGTGTTATTCGAAAAATCTGCTGCCTCCAAATCGTTTCCTGAGCAATCTAGTGTTAGTAAGTTTACGGCATTACTTAAATCTAAATTACCTCCTGAATTGCCATTACAATCCAAATGTTCTAACGCAATAAAGTCTTCAATTCCAATAAACTGCCCAATAGCTAGATTGCTAATATCTAAATTTGTGACAGAAGCAACTCTATAGGTAAACACCTTATTATCATTCGCAATTCCATTTCCTAAACTCATTGGATCGCCTACAGCAACAGAATCTCCATCAGCATCATGGGTTTCCAAATAGTTTTCAAAATTAGCGTTAGGAATATTTGTCAGACTACAATCTAAGGTAAAAATCACATTACTATCTACATCCCAAGTGTTCAAGTATGAAGCATTTGGATCATCAACCTGAATACAGTTCATAGTTGCACTATTTTGTTCTGCATCAAAATATGTAATATTAGCATTATTACCATTTTGTATGTTGATTCCTGACAATTCTGCATTACGAGCGGATATGCTTGTCAAAGCTGTATTGGAAGAAAGGTCTAAATTAAAACCTAGGGCTTCATCTAAAGCAAGAGATTCTAGTAATAAATTATTTGAAAGATTTAGGCTAAGTATACCAACTCCATTTACGTTTAGTTCTTTTAAATTGGAAAGTGTAGTGAAAGTCGATTCAAATAGTCCTATGTTACCTGATAAGTTTAAAATTTCTAGGGTTGTATATGGTGCAAAATCAAATGACCCAATGTTGTTGTTTCCTATGTTTAATTCTGTGATAATAGTATTATTTCCTAGGTTTAAGGAAGTACTATTGGCATTGTTATAGATCAATTTTTCCAGATTTAAATTACTAGACAAATTAAGTATAGGAAATGTTAAGTCACTCATTGTTAACTCACGTAAAAGTGGTAATTGTGAAAAATTGAAACTATTAAAGTTATTATCTGAACAAATTAATATTTCTAACGCTGTAAAAGCTTCCAAACCATTCAATTGATTGATACTATTTCCAGAAATATCTAAATAAGTAACATCTGTAATTCGTGAGGTTAATACCAAACCATCATCCAAAATTCCATTTCCCATACTGTTTAGACTTCCTACAGCAACGAGATTTCCATTGGCATCATGGTTTTCAAGATGATACTCAAAATCAATATCAGGAATGCTTGTCATACTACAATTAGAACCAAAAGAGACAAAATTATCTTTTAGCCATGTACTTAAATAACTTGCAGTAGGGTCATCAACTTGTATGCAACTGAATTCATTAAATCGCGCATCAAAAAAAGTCATATTGGCATTGTTTCCGTTTTGTATGTTTAAGCTCGTTATATCACTTGTCTGTGCAGATAATGAAGTCAAAGCAACGTTATTGGATAAATCTAAAGTTAAACCACCTAAAAAGTTAATAGATAAGGTTTCCAACAATGTATTACTAGAAAGGTTAATACTAGTAAGACTCGTTTGGTCCACATTCAAATTTACTAAATTAGTTAACAGGCTAAAGTCAGAAGCATTAAAATCAAAATTATTGTCGCAGTCTAAATCGGTCAAGTTTGATAAATTACTAAAATCGATTGTTGGAACATTGTTATTTGCTAAGTTCAATTTTTCTAAAGAACTGATACTTCCTAAGACTAAATTTGTGGTTCCATTGTTAGCAGCATTCAGTTCTTTTAAATTGACATTCGTACTGACATCAATTGTTGTGTTGTTATTGTCAGAACAGTCTAGTATTTCCAGATTGGTATTTGCTACTATATTAATACTACTCATTCCGTTAGAGGCGCAATACAATTCTTTTAGTGTATTATTATTTGAAAGATCAAAATTACCGACACCATTCATTGAAAAATCTAAAATTTCTAAGGAAGTAAAGTCTTCAATTCCTGTAATATCAGCAATCATACTTGAAGAAATATTCAAAGACGTAACACCACTAATTCTCGAAGTTCGGACATGATCGTCATTCGCAATCCCATTTCCCATACTTCTATTAGATCCTAAAGGAACCATATTTCCGTTATCATCATGTGTTTCTAGGTAGTTTTCAAAATTGTCATCAGGAACCGTGGTATCATAACAATGTTCGCCAAAACTAGCTGTCGTATCTATATTCCAAAAAGATAAATAACCCGCATTCGCATTGTCTACATTGATACACGTAAGACCTGCATTTCCAGCAGCATTGAAATCTTGTATATCTCCGTTAGCTCCATTAGCAACATTTAGAAACGTAAGTGCATTGTTTTGTACATATACATTGTCAAGCATTCCATTACTTATCAAATCTAGCGAAGTAATCATATTATTACTTATATCGAGTGTTTCTATATTTAATAACAGACTCGTGTCTAATTGCGTGAGTCCACTATTGCTAAGATTCAAGGTTCGTATATTGTTTCCTGCCGTAGTAACAAAAGTTGTTAAATTAGGATTGTTGTTTGCAATAATTGTATTCAGGTTTGGATTATTGCTTACATCTAACGTGGTGAATGTATTTCCATTTGCAATAATGGTAAACAGATTCGTTATGACTTCAATACCTGTTAAATCGGCAATATTTTGGTTTTGAATGTTCAAAAATGGAAGTCCTTGCATTCCAATAGTACTCGCAAGATTATCATTTGCAATACCATTTCCAGCGCCATTGGCTTCCAGAAATGCTTCAAAATTATCATCAGGAACAAAGGTGGTTTGTGCTGCTAAAAAACTACTAAAAATAAAGAAAAATAAGTGTAGGTGTTTTTTCATTGTCTTTTGTATAAATATCAGTGAGAAACAAAAGTAACAATGCCGCTAAATTAGTACTTATAATGTGCTATGATTTTTGGTAACAAAAAGTGACAGCCTAGTATTTAAAGGCTTTGAATGATATATTCTAATTCTTGTCCAGCTATTAAATTCATCTTTTTTCGGATACGATACCGTGCTGTTTTTACAGCATCGATGGATGAATTTCTAATGGTGGAAATTTCTTTTATGGATAAATTTAAACGCATCAATGCGCATATTTCCCGATCGGTTTTGGTCAACTTTGGATAGTGTTCTCGAAGCTTCTTATCAAAACCTTTATTCACTTCTTCAATTTTACCTTGAATGGAAGAGAATTTTTTTTCAGTAGTAATTTGTAATTGCAATTTTGAAATCAATGAATTCATGGTTTGCTTCATTTCTTCCAAAGATTTCACGTTGCTAGTTTCACTCTTGAGTTGGTCTAAGAGTTCTTGTTTAAACTCCAATCGCATAGAATTATCAGCAATCAAGCGTTTTGTTTCTTCTTCATTCACTTTTACTTTTTCGTTCAACGCTAGTTTTTGTGCTTGTTCAGACACTAATTTATCATTCGCGATTTTTGCACGGTTTTTAAAATTTCGCCGCACTAATATACTAGCCAGAATTGCACTTACGAGTGTCAACAAAAACAATATAAAATACAACCATTTTTGCGTTGCTTCTGCAGCCGTTTTTTGTGATATTTCTTGACGTTCTTTTTCAAACTGATACTGCAATTCCAATTCTTGAAGTTTTTTTGTATTCTCAATATTGAAAAGTGAATCCGCATATTTTTTGTACTTGCGATGCGATAAGTATGCCGATTTATAATTCTCCAATCGATACCATAATCGACTCTTTTTACTGTAAGCAGAAGCTAATTTTTGTCTAAATCCTTCTTTTTTAGAAAGCCTGATTGCAGAATCTACATACTTTCCTGCGATTCTGTATTCTTTTTGTTTGTAATAAATGTTTGAAATACTCAAATAATTGGTAACGAGTGATAGCTTCTCATTATTCTTTTTAGAACGTGCTATATTTTCATGATTCAAATGAAGTGCCAGCGAATCCTTTCCAGTTTTTATATACAAAGATGCCAAGTAATTATTTACTTTTTCAATGCTTTTATGATCATTTATGGCGAGATATAATTTTTTAGCGCTAGTATAAAACAATTTAGAAGAATCACTTTTTTTAAGTGCTTTATAATTACTTCCTATCATTAACATTGCATTGGCAACTCCTTGTGTGTTAGAAAGTTTTACGTGTATTTTTTTTGCTTTTTCTAAATATTCAAAAGATGCTTTATAATCTCTTTGAAATTTGTGTAATACGCCAATATTATGATACACATCCGCAATATTGGCAGAATCTTTTACCTGTTCAAAATAGGCGAGTGCTTGCAAATACTGTTTGATTGCTATTGCATGTTGTCCTTTTCTACGGTGTAAAACACCTAATTGCACAGCGACTAATGCGGTATATTTTGGAGCAATATTTTGATCATTTTGTGTAAGTTGAAATGCTTCTTGAAGTATAAATTCGGCTTTGCCAAAATTATGATCCAACTCGTATTCGCCTAAGTTTAGTAAGGCTTGAATTTTTTCAGTATTTGTTGCAGCATTGTTGAGATTTTCTTCCAGTTGAATGAGTTCTTTATTTGTTTCTTGTGAAAAACAAATAATTGATATTAGGAAACACAGAAAGAAGAGTTGATATTTCATTATATCAAATTTACTAATTCATCTATAATTTTTATTAAAATAGTTATATATCTTACTATTTAAAAGAAGTGTATTACTAAGAAAAGTAACAATTATATGCTTTTTAGATAAAGAATGAGGCTGTCTGAAAAGTATTAAAAAAACGTCATTCTAAACTTGATTCAGAATCTCATTGTATTGATATTCAATCATTATGAGAAACCGAATCAAGTTCGGTTTGACGAAAATCTATTTTTTTAGACAGCCTTATTTGATAAATATATTATATGAATTTTAAAAATTCAATATTTGTTAGTTCTCTGGTAATTGTTCCATAATTTGATACGTGCTAAAGTTCAGAAAGTTCCCAGGATGTGCCAATACATTTTGTAAAATGAAAGGCGTATCAGGCGTTGTTCCAGAGTATTGCGTGTTTCCATCCATGTTCATGTCATTAGTATTATATCCGCTCACGGCATAGGTTGGAAAGTTTAAGAAGTTTCCAGTATCATTGAGTACTTCTGAAAGAATATTTGGCGTATCCGGACTTGTTCCTGAGTATTGAATAACCGTATCATTATTTGCGTTTCCAGACCACATCGCTACGATTCCAGAAAACATTCCAAAGATTGTTTGTGCATTACTTCCAAACGTAATTTGGTTGCTAGCATCTGTAAAATCTATGGAAGTAGCCACAGAAGATAAAGTAATTGCATTGGATGTTATGATTCCTAAGTGATTTCGATGTTTTATAGCTATATGATAATCATTCATTGGTTGATAAAAACTTAACTCAGAAACGCCATCTATAGTTACCACATCACCATCACGTAGTAGTAATGCTGATTGTGAATCTATTATTATTGTATTGTCAGTAGCATCACGCAATTCTACACAAACCCAATCAACAATGGCGTTTGTTCCTGTACTATTTAGTACCGAACTATCTACAGTAAGCGCGTCTTCGTATGGACTTGTTGTCGGAATGTAGCTGTTACTGCGTAAATCGTCTCGCATTAAGATTTCTTCTCCCAAATTTGGATGTAAAGCGGCACCTTGTAAGTATACTTTTGGTTTTAAAACGATGGTTTCACAAGTGGTTTCATTAAAAGTTGTTTGAATGTCAATGTTTTCCCAATTGACCTCAGAATATGTAACATCATCAACTAAAACACAAGTAAGATTTACATTATTGGTTGTTTTAAAATTTGTCAATATTGTATTATTTCCATTTTTCACGTTTAAGGATTCTAACTCATTATTATTTGCTAATAAACTAACAACAGCAGGGTTTGCTGTTATATCAATAGCACTGATCATATTTTGTTGACACTCTATAGTTTCAAGATCTGGATTCGCACTAAAATCTATACTAGTAATATCATTATTTGCACAAAATACTCGGCGTAATAATGGAAATACACTTAAGTCAATAGTTGTAAAATTATTTCCAGTAATTTGATACGTCTTTAGAACCGTAGAATTTATAGTTAACGCAGAGAGTTCATTACTATCTACAATTACAAATTCTAAGTTTGGTTGATTGTTTAAATCAAGTGTTGTTATGTTATTTCTTGTAGCTCTAAAGGATATTAGGTTTACTAAGTTCGTTAGATCAATAGTTGTAATGTTATTGTCATTAACTTGTAATGATTCTAATGCTATAAAATCTTCAATTCCAGTTGGATCAACAATTCCTTTATTTCCTATATTTAAATTAGTAATTGTATTGATATTAGCTGTTGGTACAAAATTGTCTAAAGTTCCTGTGTCATAGTTTAAATCAATTAGAGCTTGTTCAAAATTATCATCAGGAATATAGGTAAGACAAGCCATAGGGTCTAAAATCATCGTAAATATCATTTCACAACTTGCTGAACCTCCAAATGCATCAGTAACGCTAAACGTTACTACAGTTGTTTCTGTGTTTATTATAGTTCCTGGCGCTGGACTTTGCATTACAGGAACAGCTCCGCTTGGCATCATAATATCTTCAATGATGACCAAATTTGTATAGTCAGGAATGCTTACTTGACAATTGGAGTCTGAAGCTAAAGAACTATCAGGCGCGCATTGAGTAACTTGTAATTGGGCGTTACTAATTGAAGCAAAAAAAAGTAAGATAATGGTCAGGTTTAGTTTCATGGAGATTGTTTTTACACAATAATATTACTACCATGAGAAACTAAATAAAATGTAAGGTGTCAAATCGTGTCATTTCAATATTTACAGTCCATTAAAGCTATTTTTAACATTTTTTAAAAAGTATTATATCAATTGTTGAATAAAATGTTCAATAGGTTTTTCTTTTGGAATTTCCATTTTTATTCGAATTCTTCTACGCATAGATTTTACAGAATCTTCTGTAACATTTCTAATCGTCATGATTTCTTTTATGGAAAGATTGAGTCGAAGTAATGCAGCAACTTCACGTTCTCCTTTTGTCAGTTCAGGAAATTTTGTTTTTAGTGTATGTTCAAACTCTTTGTTTACAGACGTTATTTTTTCCTGTAAGTTTGTGAGTTTGCCTTCAGTTTCAATTTGTAATCGCAATGCTATCATAAAATCGTGAAGTGATTTTTTTAGATCTTTTACATTAGATGTTGTTACAGATTTGACTTGTTTTAACAATTCTTTTTTATACGTTAATCGCATAGAGTTATCTGCAATTAAGGTTTTAACATCTGCTTCCTTTTGTTGTATTTGGTGTTCTAAGGATAGTTTTTCATTTTTAAAACGTTCCTGAATTAATTGCATACGGTTTTTATAGTTTTTTCGATATAAAATAACAAGTAAGATTCCTGCTATTAGCGTGACTATAAATAATGTTAAGAATAACCATTTTTTGGTAGTTTCGGCTTTTGTAAGTAACTCTTTTTTTTGCCTTTCTTTTTCAAAATTATAATTCATTTCTAAAGCTTGAATATTCTGAGAAGTTTGATTGTTGAATAACGAATCAGCATATTTTTTGTACCGCTTATAATCTCGATATGCAGCTTTGAAATTTTCTAATTTATACCATAGTTGGCTTCGTTTTTTATATCCACTGGCTATTTTATGTACAAACCCTTCTTTTTTTGCAAGTTTTAGTGAAGAATCTACATATTTCCCTGCTATTCTATATTCTTTTAATTTGTCATAAACTAATGCTGTTGCATAATAGTTAACGGTTAACGCTAATTTTTTTCCTTTTGATTTTGAATAGTTTATATTGGATAAACTCAATGCCAAAGCCTTGTTATACTTACCTTGATTTCTGTAAAAGCTAACTAAATTATCGTTTATTTCTTGTATTTGATCTTCAGTTCCGTACATTTTAAAAATCTGCTGGGCTTCCGTATAACTTTGAAGTGCAGCCGCAGTTTTTTTGACTTTATAGTATGAATTGGCAATCATGTTTTTGGCATTAGCTACACCTAATACATTGTTTAAAGAATCGTTTAGTTTGATTGCTTTTTTAAAGTAGTTGATAGATTTTGAATAGTTACGCTGATGTCGATATACCATTCCTATATTATGATATATATCCGCTATATTTTTAACATCTTTTTTTATTTCGAAAGACTGTAAAGCTGTTAAATAGTGGGCGAGTGCTTCTTCATGTTTTCCCAATCTACGTTTTAATACACCTAATTGTACTTCAACTAGTCCGATATATGTGTGTCCTAGTTTCGATTCGTTTTCTGAAACTAGTATTTTGGCATCGTAAATTAAGGTTTTTGCTTTAGAAAAATTGTGATCCAATTCATATTCAGCCAACGCCAACAGTGCATTGATTTTTTCTATATTAGAAACAGCTTTTTTTAACTGTTCCTCAAGATCAGTTTGGGTATTTGCAGATTCTTGCGAAAAAGAAACTGTAGTAATTAATAGTAATAAAAGAATAGGAAAGTATTTCATCACTAACAAAGTTAATAATTAGAGAATAATTCTTTCTATGATTTTATTGAATTACGATGATGAATCTTGTATTGAACAATCAAGATTGGTCATAATACGCAATGATTATTTGCGTTTTAATTAAAGCCGCTTAATTTCTCAAGCGGCTTTCTGTTTTTTAATTTTCAGGTAATTGTTCTGTAATTTGATACGTACTAAAGTTTAGAAAATTTCCAGGATGCGCTAATATGTTTTGTAAAATGAGCGGTGTATCAGGGCTTGTTCCAGAATATTGTGTGTTTCCATCCATATTTACATCGTTTGCATTATATCCGCTAACAGCATAGGTTGGAAAGTTTAAGAAGTTTCCAGGATCATTTAGTATTTCCGATAATACAGAAGGCGTATCAGGAGTTGTTCCAGAATATTGTACAACAGTATCTTCATTTGCATTTCCTGACCACATAGCTACAAATCCTGACTGCATGGCTGAAGTCGTTTGTGCATTGCTACCAAACGTAATTTGACTACTTGCATTTGTAAAATCAACAGACGTTGTATTGATCAATATCGCTGTAGCTGTCATGATTCCTAAATGATTACGGTGTTTTATAGCTATAAAATAGTTATTTATACCAGCATTGAAAGATACTACAGAAACGCCGTCTGTAGCTACAATATCTCCATCACGTTGTAGTAGGGCAGAAGTACTATATAAAATGTTAGTATTATCAGTTGCGTCTCTCAATTCTACCCAAATCCAATCTACAATAGCATTTGCGCCAGTAGTATTAAAAACACTTGCATCACAGGTTAATCCGTCTGCATATGGTGAAGTGGTTGGTAGTAAACTTGCCATACGTAAATCGTCTCTCATGAGGTTTTCTTCTCCTGTATTTGGATTTATAGCAGCTCCTTGTAAATACACTTTTGCTGCAAGAAAGATTCCACAAGATTGTCCACCATCCGTAATATCCCAATTGTATGGCGCTGATGTTAGTGCTTCTCTGGCATCAAATGCTAAACAATAGGTAGCATCCGCATCGAATCTTACGTTTGTTTGTAGGCCCGTTTCTCCAGCATCAATAGTAGCCCAACCAATTAAAGTATTGTCATAATTTTGTTGAGACATTGCTGAGCCTGTTAAGAAATTTACAAAGGTATCTACAGTGCTAATATCCCACGAAGATAAATCCTGATTAAAATCACGCGCACCATCAAACATTTCATTCATAAAGATAACATTAGATACATCCCAATTGTTCATAGGTTGATTATATCTTAATGCTCTATCAAACATAAAATGCATTCGATCAGCTTTACTAACATCCCAAGTGTTTAGGGATTGATTAAAATTAAGCGCAGATTGAAACATCTCAGACATATCAATAAAACCAGTTACAAATTCACCAATATTCCATTGTGAAATATCCTGATTAAAACGTGTTGCACTCTTAAACATTCCTTTAAAATTGGTTACATTCCCTACGTCCCAAGTTGAAACATTTCCGTTAAAACGAGAAAGGTTAAACATCGCCGACATATTTGTAATGGTAGACGTATCCCAATTGGAAAGATCTGCGGTTTCGATTTGTTTGCAAATCACAAACATTCTAGACAAATCGGTCGCTTGGCTCAAGTTAGGACTATCTGTTGCATTGATTGCCATAAATTGACAACCGCGAAAAGCTTCTTTCATAGAAGTCCATTCTTGTGCTCCCCATTGTTCAATAGATTTTATTTTGTCTTTATCTCCAGAACCGTTAAAATAGATTCTTGGAAAGTCTCCGATTACGCTTATTGTGTAGATCCCGGCTGTTGTATAAACATGTGTTGCACTTCCTGTAAATCCAGATTCAATAATTCCATCTCCCCAATCTACGACATAATTATATCCTGACCCTGTGGTTGGAATCGTGATATTTTCATTCGCTGTGGTGGTTTCCCAAGTAGAGATAAAAGCATTCGCAAAATCACAATTTTGTCCGCCATCCGTAATTGCCCAATTGTACGCAGTGCTGGTAAGTATGTTCCTTGCACTCAGACCTAAACAATATTCTGGTGCTGCGGCAAAGATGATATCAGACGGAATATCGTCGTCTCCATCAGTTGCATTCCCACTACTATCCGTTGCCCAACCAATCAGCAATGCGTTATAGTTTTCTGAAGTGAATGCCGTTGCATTTTGAAACATATTTTCAGCGGTTTCCGTAAACGTTACACTAGTTCCTAAACTACTAATATCCCAATTACTTAAATCTTGATTAAATGCTGCTGCGTTTTGAAACATGTTGTTCATTCGTTGTACAGCAGATACATCCCAAGTGCTTATATCTTGATTGAAGGTCGTTGTATTGGCAAACATGTATTGCATTTGTTCTACAGAAGACACATTCCAACCACTGATGTCTTGGTCAAAATCCTCCGTATTGGCGAACATGGTCGACATTGTAATTGCACTGCTGGTATTCCAACCACTAATATTTTGATTAAATCGAAGTGCGCCAACGAATGTTTGAAGAAAATTACTCACGTTAGCAACATTCCAGCCGCTTATATCTTCATTAAATACTTCACATCCTCCAAAGGTTGCATACATATTGACAACATTGCTTACATTCCAATTTCCTATTTGATTTTTTAAATCTTCAAAATTGGTAGCGCCTTGAAACATTTGGTGAATGCCCATAGTTGTGACTCCACTAAAATCTGGCGTATCATCTGCATTTAATACTAGATTGCTACAACCTTGAAAAGCGCGGTGCATGATTGTCCATTGGTTTGGTCCCCATTGTTCAATCGTTAACAACTTGTCTTTTGATCCGTTTGAACGAGGCGTTACATTGTCTACTAAAAGGTCATTATTAAAATAAATTCTTGAAAATGTTCCACTGATACTTACTGTATATATAGCTGCATTGGTATAGGTATGCGTAGCATCGCCTGTTTGATTGGTATCTATCGTTCCATCTCCCCAATCTACTCTATAATCGTAGGCAGCTCCAGGAAACGTAGGAATTACTATGGTTTCATTAGCACCTACTTGCCATGTAGTGATAAAAGAAACGCTTTCACAATCTTCTGTTCCGCCGTTGATTGTCCAATTATAAGGTGTATCGATTAAAATTTCTATTCCTGCTGCTCCCGGGCAATAGTTTGTTGGCGGACCTTCAAATATTATATTAGAAGGAATATCGTCGTCTCCATCCGTAGCATTGCCACTACTATCCATAGACCAACCTAAAAGCAATGCATCATAATTTTCAGTACTGAATGCCGTAGCATCAAAAAACATAAATTCTGCACTTTCTGTAAACGTCACACTACTTCCTAAACTGCTGATGTCCCAATTACTCAAATCTTGATTGAAAGCTGTGGCATTTTGAAACATTCTGTCCATTCGCTGTACAGAAGAAACATTCCAACCACTGATATCTTGATTGAATGCGGTAGCGTTTTGAAACATTTTGTCCATTCGTGCTACAGAAGAAACATTCCAACCACTAATGTCTTGGTTAAAGGAAGTTGCATCTATAAACATAGCGTTCATATTCGTTGCGTTGCTGGTATTCCAACCACTAATATTCTGATTAAAAGCAGCTGCTCCCGCAAACATTGCAGAAAAATTTTGAACGTTACTTGTATTCCATCCACTCAAATCTTGGTTGAAATTTGGATTGTTTACAAACATTTGAAGTAGGCTAGTAGCACCAGAAATATTCCAACCACTTATGTCTTCATTAAATAAAGTACAGTTGCCAAAAGTTGCCCACATATTGACCACGTTGCTTACATCCCAATTTCCAATTTGATCTTTTAAATCAACCAAATTACTGGCGTTGGTAAACATTTGTTGTAATCGTATTGTAGAAGTTCCGC
Organism: uncultured Kordia sp.; assembly: GCF_947496985.1. Lineage (GTDB taxonomy): Bacteria > Bacteroidota > Bacteroidia > Flavobacteriales > Flavobacteriaceae > Kordia. The sequence continues at coordinate 486,684 of NZ_CANMEZ010000004.1, read as the reverse complement.
CTCTGCTAAGGTCTGGACTATCATCTGCATTTAGGACTAAGTTTGTACATCCCATAAAGGCACGACTCATGGTTGTCCATTGATTTGGTCCCCATTGTTCAATTGTTAAGATTTTGTCTTTATCTGCGGCTGCATCATCAAAAAATATTCTTGGAAACGTTCCTCTAATTTTTATTGTGTGAATTCCTGGAGTTGCGTAGGAATGTGTTGCATCTCCTGTTTCACTGGTATCCGCTGTATTATCGCCCCAATCTACAATGTAATCATACGGATCTCCCGAAAACGTAGGAATCGTAATGGTTTCATTGGCAGTTGTGGTTTCCCATGTGGTAATAAATGAAATAGCATCACAGTCTTTTCCTGCATCCGTGATTATCCAAATATAGGAAGTCCCTGTTAAAAGCGCTCTTTCGGTTTCACTATTACAATACGTAAGACCTACAGCTCCTAATTCTAATCCAGAAGGTATTTGCGTTTCGCCAGCATCTAGCGTTGCCCAGCCAATTAAGGTATTGTCATAATTTTCCATAGACATGGCTGTATTGTCTAGCATACCTCCCATACTATTCACTCCACTAATATCCCAACTTCCTAGATCTTGATTAAACGCACTAGCATTCTTGAATGCTTCAAATAAGCTTACATTATCTGATAATTCCCAATTGTTTAATGGTTGATTAAAGTTTGCATTATTTCTAAACATAAAGCCCATAAATGTAACATTACTTACATCCCAATTATTGATGCTTTCATTGAACGCAGAGTTTTGGAACATATATCCTGTTTGGGTTATAGTACTTGTGTCCCAGTCATTGATGCGTCCACCATTATCAACCAAAGCACTTGTTCCTTCAAACATATACAACATACTTGTTACGCTGCTTAAATCTGGAATGTCGGTAGCATTCATCACAATATTAGAACAACCTCTAAAAGCTCTTGCGAAATTTCTCCATTGAATCGTTCCCCATTGTTCAATAGATAAAATTTTATTTCTATTACTTGTAGTAGCATTATCAAAGCGTATTTGAGGGAATTCTCCCGTAATTTTTACATCATATATTCCTGCGTTGACATACGCATGTGTTGCTTCACCTGTTTCAAATGTTATTGGCGAACCATCTCCCCAATCTACATAGTAATTATAAATTATTGGATTTAGGATGTTTGTTTCTATAGGAATGGATATCGTTTCATTGGTTGTAGTAGTTTCCCATTTGGTGATAAAAGGCTCGTCTGTAGGGCAATTAAGACCAGCATCACTCAATGACCAGTTTAAATCGTTATCTAAATAATCATGTTCGCTTACAGCATTGCAATACGTTAACCCAGAAGCTCCTAAATTGATATTTGAAGGTGTATTTGGATTGTTTCTCCAACCTACTAAAGTTAAATCATACGAACCGCTTGAAAGCCCTGAACCATTTAACATACTACTCATGTCCATAGCATTGCTAAGATTCCAATTTCCTAAATTTGTATTGAAGTTATTTGCTCCTTGGAACATCGAAGAAAAATTATCTACAGTACTTACATCCCAAGATCCCATTTTGCCACCTAAATCTTTTAGGTTAGTGCAATTTCGGAACATATCTTCCATATTACTTACCAAACTTAAGTCTGGCACATCAGTCGCTGTGATTTTCAAATTTTCACATCCGTAAAAGGCTTGGGCAGTACTCGTCCATTCATTGGCTCCCCATTGTCTAATTTCATAAAGTTTTAATCTTGTTGAGGTAGCGGCAGACAAGTTATTGTATCTAAATCTAAATTCCCCCGATAGTTTCACCTCGTAAGTTCCTGCTTGCGCATAGGTATGTTCTCTATTTCCAGAAACATCGTTATCTACAGTGCCGTCACCCCAATCTACAGTATAACTATTATTATTACCCGTAGCCCCCGTAAACTGAAATCTAATGCTCTCATTATTAGATGTTGTCTTCCATACCATAATAAATTTGTCTTCCTCGGGACAAGCTAAAGTTGCATCTAAAAATGACCAATTATTACTATTTTTTAAACTCGTACGTTCCACTACAGAAGCACAATACTGTAAACCTACTTCTCCTACATTGATATTAGAAGGAATTTGAGTTTCACTCGCATCTAAAGTAGCCCAACCTATTAACGTAGCATCATAATTATCTACAGATAATCCAGAATTATCAAGCATGTTGTCCATATTGGTAACATTAGAAATGTCCCAACTTCCTAAATTATAATCAAAGTTTTTGGCGTTTTTAAACATCTGATACATTTCGATATTTTGAAGATCGGAAACAAATTCGCCTACATTCCAACCACTAATATCTTGATTGAAAAGATGTGTCTGATTGTCTGAAGTCAAAAACATTTGAGCAAAATTTCTACATTTTCCTACATTCCAACCCGTGATATCTTGATTGAAGTTGATTGCATGATGAAACATTCCTCTTAATGTAGTTGCATTCGAGACATTCCAATTATCTAGCGGTTGGTTAAAATTAGGACAGACAAAAAACATACGATAGAAATCGGTTACGTTTTCAACATTCCAACTATTTAAATACCCTTGGGTATTGATAGCTGTACTCTCGAACATATTGGCCAAAACGGTAACATTAGAAAGGTCTGGAGCACCAGCATCGTTATTTACAACAAGATTAGAACAGCCATTAAAAGCACTCTTCATGCTAGTCCATTCAATTGCTCCCCATTGATCTATGGACTTGATTTTGTCTTTATCTCCACTATTATTAAAATAAATTCTTGGAAAATCTCCAAAAATTTCAACCGTATGCGTTCCTGCGGTTGTGTATGTGTGCGTGGCATTTCCTGTAATATTGGTATCAAAAGTTCCATCTCCCCAGTTGACTACATAGTTATATCCATTGCCATCGGTAGGAATTTCGATACTTTCATTCGCGCTAGTGGTTTCCCAAGTGGTGATAAAAGCTACATCAGAACATTCAGGTCCTGCATCTGTAATAATCCAATTGTTTGGTGTGTTTTCTAAAATACTTTTTTCATTATATGCATGGCAATACGTGAGTCCAAACGCGCTAAAAGTAATGCCCGTAGGAATTTGAGCTTCTCCGTTTTCTATAGTTGCCCAACCCATCAATGTAGCATCATAATTATCTATGGATAAACCTGTATTGTCAAGCATGCCATCCATATCTGTTAGGTTTGAAATATCCCAATTGGCTAAACTTTGATTGAAATTTAGTGCATCTTGGAACATAAAACCTACATCTGTCACTTGGCCTATATTCCAATTTCCTATGGGTTGATTAAAGTCACTTGCTCCAGCAAACATTCCTTCCATGGTTACAGGCTCACTCGTATTAATTGTCCATCCAGAAATATCTCTATTAAAATCACGAGCCGAAGAAAACATATTTCTAAAATCTATGATATTGCTTACATCCCAATTGGAGATATCTCCATTAAATTTTTCAGCTTCGTTAAACATAAATGTAACAGACCTAATAGAGCTTAAATCCCAGTTATTCAAATTTGTTGCATTGAAATTTTTACATTTACTAAACATTCTCGATAAATCAGTTACATTTGATAAGTTAGGGGCATCAGTTGCATTGTACGTCAGGTTTTCACATCCATCAAACGCATTAAACATATCTCGCCAAACAATAGTTCCCCATTGTTCAATGCTTTTAATTTTTAATCTATCTCCTGTCTCGTTAAAATAGATTCTAGGGAATAAACCACCGATTCTTACTCTATGTGTACCAGCGTTAGTGTATGTATGCGAGATATTTCCTGTAACTGAATTGTCTATTTGCCCATCTCCCCAGTCTATATAATATCCATATCCTAGTCCAGCAGTAGGAATTGTAATAGATTCATTAGCAGTCGTAGTTTCCCAGGTTGTAATAAAAAGACCATCATCAGAAACATTATTACAGTTTAAACCACTATCTATAAAGTTCCAATTCGTGGGAGCGTTCGCTAATGTTGTTCTTATTGCCTGCGATGCACAATACGTACTGTTATCAAACCTAATATTTAATCCACTTGGAATTTGTGTTTCTCCTGTATCTAGCGTTCCCCATCCAGTCACAGTTTGGTCATAATTACTTGTTGAAACACCTGCTTGTGCAAATATAGCATCTGTCCCGGTTACATTACTAATGTCCCAATTCCCTAAATTTTGATTAAAAAGAGCGGCTCCTTGAAATATTCTATGAAGGATTTGTACATTACTCGTATCCCAATTACTTAGATCTTCATTAAATACAGTACAGTTTCGAAACATTTGCTCCATATCTTGCACATTACTCATATCCCATGTCCCTATTTTATTTCTATTATCGACAAGAGCATCAGCGTCTTTAAACATTTTATTAGTAGACGTTACATTACTAAGGTTTGGAGTATCACTAGCATCGAGGATTAAGTTATCACAGCCTTCAAAAGCAGACTCCATAGTTGTCCAAGGGTTATTTCCCCAACGCGATATAATTGTTATCTTCGATTTATCTGGACTGTTAGAAAAAATTATTCTTGGAAACAAACTTCCGTCTAGTATTCTAATAATATAAGACCCTGCATTTCCAAAAGTGTGCGTTAGGGCTCCTGTAACATTCGTATAAGAAACAGTGGCATTAGGATTAAAAGGAACAACAACATTAACATTATAGTTGTAAGTTAAAGAACCATCAATAGGTATGGTGAAGGTTTCATTTTGAGTAGTGGTTTCAATAAAAAACTCAAAATGTTGAGAATATGCAATATGGGACACACAAAAAAATAGGAATACGCTTAAAAGTAGGTTTCGCATGAGAACAATTTTTATTTTTTGCAAACTTAGTTTGAAAACCCAAAAAAGCATTGTTTTATAAGGTAGCAAATGGTAGCAAATCCTAAAAAAAGTATTACTTTTAGAGACTTTATAGAAGTTTTCAATGAAAAAGCAGTCTTATTTATTTTTAGTGCTATTTTTTGGTGTAACATTGTTTTGTTACGCTCAAAACAAGCAACAAAAAATTGATTCACTCACTGTTTTATTAGAAACAACTTCTTCGGATTCGTTACGTGTTTCGCGCACTATAGATTTAGGAGTTTTAATAGACACTTCTGATCCGATTAAAGCTTCTGAATATTTTAAAAATGCTTTGACAATATTAGAAGGTAATTATCCTTTTTCTGATAGAGCAACACAGCAAGCACTTGCCTACGATTGTTTAGGAATTATTGAACGTAGACGTAATAATTATGGTAAAGCATTACAGCATTACTTGACATCGCTCAAAATTAAAGAAAAAGCCAGAGATTCTTCTAAAATTGGACGTTCGTATCACAATATCGCCATGTTATTCCGTTCACAAGGAAAATATGATAAAGCTATTTCTTATATGAAAAAAGCCTTGGTAATGCGCCGTAGTGATAGTTTGGATTATGGAGTATCACTAAACAATTATGGACATTTTTTATATTTAAAAAAAGAACTTGATAGTTCACTTATCGTTTTAGACAGTGCTAAGAATTATTTTACGGAACCTCTTTATTTATCAGATGTAAACCGATATAAAGCAAAAGTATATAGAGCCAAAAAAATGTATCAAAAAGCTTTTGAACTTCATAAACAAAATCTTGTCATTTATAAAAAAGAAGAAAAGATAGAGCGATTGGCTTCTACGATGAAAGATTTGGCTTTTAATGCTCGAAAAATGAATCTATTTAGTGAAGCATCAAAATACCTAGATAGTAGTGAAGTATTGGCGGCTCAATATGGAAATAAAATATTATTAGGCCGATTGTATTTGGAGCGCTATAAAATTGAACGAGATCAAAAAAAATATAAAAAAGCCTTATCTTTTTATAGGACTTACAAAAAATATAGAGATTCCTCTAGAACCATAGAACAATCTGAACGTTTTGAAAAATTAGCTTTAGAATTTAAGTTTAAACAAGAAGCATATCGTGACAGTTTACAAGCATCCACAGAAAAAATAGAATTACAAAGAGTCGCCAAATCGCAACGTTCACAAAAACGTTTGTTTGCGGTTTTATTTTTTCTTGCATTACTAGCTTTGATTAGTTTATTTTTATTGTATCGATATAAACGAAAAATTAATCTTAGAAATCGTCAAAAACAAGAGTTAGAGACTGAATTGTTGAATGAAAAAGTGAATTTTCTACGTTATAAAACAGAGCGATTGTTGATGGATAATAAGATGCGTATCGATTTTAAAAAAGAACTATTGGATACGATTAAAGAGTTGCAAACTAAAGAGAGTAGTACAGGTATTGTAGATACGTACCAAAGTATTTTAATTCAACTAAAAAACCAGATCAATACTGAAAAACGATTGGATAGTGTCTCCGAAGTCAACAATATGTCCGAAGCCAATTTTGAAATGCAACTTGCTGAACGTTTTCCCGATCTTACCAAAGCAGAACGCGAAATTTGTCATTTGATTTATTTGAATTTAAGTTTGAAAGAGATTATGAACGTACGAAGCGCTACACTTTCTTCTATAAAATCGGCTAGATATCGTATCCGTAAAAAACTTCAAATAGAAAAAGGAGTAGAGTTGGAGTTGTTTATAAAGCAATTGTTCTAGTGTTGTCTAAATATTTTGATTAAATTACACTTCTTTACTCTCAAATAGAATCTAATATTGAATACAACCTTAAAAAACACAAAGAAATGGTATGAACACATTCCTCATGCTGTAGTGATTGTATTCATAATCATAGTTTTTGTAACGCTACTTTCTTATATCATTCCTGCTGGAGAATTCAAACGGATGTTGATTGATGGCCGTAATCGTGTCATTCCAAATTCATATACAACTATTCCAAACACACCAATTGGTTTTTTAGATATGTTTAAAGCCATTCCTTTAGGTTTTAAAGCTGCTATAGAAGTGATGTTTGTTGTATTTGCTGGTGGTATTATGTTTGGTATTATGGAACGTACGAAAGCTATTGAAAATGTAGTTGGAACGTTTGTGAGACTACTCGGACAGGAAAAAAAATACCTAGCAGTAGTCATCATGACCTTTATTTATGGCGCACTTGGTGTTTTTGTTGGTTATGAACATAACATTGCGATGGTTCCTATTGCGGCTGTTGTAGCATTAGCACTTGGAGGCGATTTAATATTAGCCGCAGGTATTTCTGTTGGTGCCATTACTATAGGATTTGGACTGTCGCCTATAAATCCATATACGGTTGGTGTTGGACATAAAATAGCAGAACTTCCTCTGTTTTCAGGAGCTTTATTACGGAGTATACTCTGTTTTAGCGCACTAAGTTTCTTAGCGTATTATAATGTCAGATACTTAAAGAAAATTACCAATAATCCTGAAAAAAGCCTTGGAAATGGGTTAAATATTGATGGAATATCACTTTCAAAATCTATTAAAGAGTATAAAATATCAACCAATAATTGGTTAGTGATTTCTGTGTTTGTAATTGGTTTGACAGCAATACTATATGGAGTTTTTAATCTGAAATGGTATTTAAATGAAATATCTGCTGTATTTTTAATGGTAGCTATTACTTCGGGAATTATAGGAAGAATGAATACAACTACTTTTAGTGATACGTTGTTAAAATCAGTATCCTATGTAGCACCTGGCGCTTTCATGGTAGGTTTTGCAACAACCATAAAAGTATTATTAGAAATGGGACATATAAGTGATACAATTTCATTTCAACTGTCAGAATTATTGAAAGATTTGCCACTATATTTATCTGCCGTTGGTATGGCAATATCACAAAGCTTTGTTAACTTCTTTATACCATCAGGAAGTGGACAAGCACTAGCAACTTTACCTGTAATGATTCCTTCTGGTGAGGTTATTGGGTTAACGCGTCAAACTACTATTTTAGCATTTCAAATTGGTGATGGAGTTTCTAATTTAATCAATCCAACACTTGGTGGTTTAATCGCCATGTTGAGCATGTGCCGTGTTCCAATAGATCGCTGGTTTCGATTTATATTTCCAGTTGCCATCACAATATTTATTTTTTCAGCAATCACACTCGTAATAGCAGTATTAATAGGCTATAATTAATTATGAACGTAACTACAATATTAAGTCATTTGGTTAGCTTTCCAGTCTTAGGAGGTGAAAGTAATTTAACTATTATTCATTGGATTAAAGACTATATAGAGTCTCATGGAATAGCTACAACGCTTGTCCCAAATGAAGAAAATACGAAAGCTTCTTTGCATTGCAGAATAGGACCAGCGGTTGATGGTGGAGTTATTCTTTCAGGACATACAGATGTAGTTCCCGTAAAAGGTCAAGTTTGGGAGACAGATCCATTTGTTTTAACTGAAAAAAATGGCAAACTATATGCACGCGGAAGCTGTGATATGAAAGGTTTTGTAGCGTGTTGTTTAGCAACTTTACCAACGATGATAAAAGCTAAACTAAAAAAGCCGATCTATTTTGCTTTTAGTTATGATGAAGAAATCGGTTGTTTAGCAGCGCCAGATTTAATAAAGCATATCAAAAAAACATATACGGAAACTCCTAAATATGCAATTATAGGCGAACCAAGTTTGTTACAACCTGTAATTGGTAAAAAAGGAATTTGCTATGTGAAAACGGAAGTAAATGGTTCTGCAGGACATAGTAGTGGAATTCATAAAGAAATCAGTGCCATTCACGAAAGTACACGACTAATGTTATGGTTGGAAAATAAAATGAAAACAATGGCAACTACTTCTAGGGACGATCGTTTCAATCCACCACATTCTACAATACATGTTGGACAGATTCAAGGAGGTGTAGCAACAAACATTGTGGCAGATTATTGTAGTTTTGAATGGGATATTCGTGTCATTCCTAAAGATAATATTCATCAAGTATTTCAAGATTATTATACTTTTTGTGAAGAAACAGAAATTGAAGTACAAAAAAAGTTCTCTGATTTTAAAATAACAAATACGTTAATACATCCGCCAGTTCCTGCGTTGGATACTAAAGAAACTGATAGTGTTGTTGGTTTAGTACAGAAATTAACGGATAATTATACTTGGCAAACAGTTGCTTATGCAGCTGAAGCTGGACAATTTCATGAAGCTGGATATGAAAGTATTATCTGTGGCCCAGGAAGCATAGAACAAGCTCATCGCGCTAATGAATTCGTAACCCAAGAACAATTGGATAGTTGTGTGATAATGTTAGAAAAGTTGGTTAAAGAAATTGAGGTATAATACTTCAATCACTTAAGATGTCTAGAATACTTAAAACCTTGTTGATGTTTTGTTGATTCATTAAAAGAAAAAAGCGAACCGAAGTTCGCTAGTAAAAATGTTTTAAGAAACTTCGCATCCAGGACATGTGTAATATTCTAAACAACTATTATATACAGTTTGAATATCATTTCTTTTTCCTCCTTTAGTTTCCTCGTTTTTCAAATTTGAAATCATATTTCTATTAAGCTTTAACGATTTTAAATTCTTTTTTTTCATGATAATTATGTTTTGATTAATAATAGTCCAAAGTAACATAATGAACGTGAGAGTAAAAAGAAGAGTAATTTCTGTTTTATAAAACAATCTGTTTGATTTATAAAATGAATAGTCAATTTAACTCTAATAATCAAGGGAAAAGAAAAGCTCGCCTTAGCTCGCTCTTAAAGTTATTCTATATTATAAGCAATTGGTCAATCTAATATCAGTATTGGCACATTTTACACGTATTGAAGGGCAACGAGAAGTTCCATCGGCTCCAATAATTTTAGATAATTGATTTTCATTAATTTTTGAAATAAACTGCTTATTAAGTTTTAACAGCTTTAGATTTCTTTTTTTCATGGTAATAAATTTTAAATTAAAATTAGGATACACTCTATTATTGAAACAACCAAGAGTCGAATCATTTATGAGTTATAAAACTTAAGAAAATAGCTATTAGTACAGTCTTAAAAAAACGAATCAATAGCTTATACAGCGTTACAAATTTACTTTGCTAATAATATTAACAACATGCCCACCATCCTTTAGAATCGTCCCAATAAATACAAGCACATACAATACCTCCGTTTATTTCTGTTTGTTCTTTTTTGTGTAGTGTTTTAACACCTTCAAGATTTAAAATGTTCTTTAACATAATATAAAGTTTTGATTATTAAGGAAGAAAGTATAAAAATGAATCATCAATAGTTTACGGTTTGACCGTACTTAACAGTTTGCTATTTGAGAATTTGACGAAAACTGTAACAAAATATATTTTTCTACGTCATATAAGCATCAATCAAAAACATTTAGCATTATGAGACGTAAAGACAATCAATTAATAGTTATCACACATTTAAGTCAGTTATCAAGCTTTGTATTAGGTTTTGGAAGTCTAATAGTTCCATTAATTCTTTGGGCTTGTAATAAAAATGACGTGTATGAAATGGACGAACAAGGGAAGCAAATTGTAAACTTTCAATTAAGCATGATTATTTATGCTATAGCATCTATACCTTTAATTTTAGTATTTGGTTTAGGATTATTATTAATGCTAACAGTTGCTGTATTATTATTTGTTATGCCAATTATAAATGCTATCAAAGTAAGCAATGGAAATGAACCATATTACCCAATGACACTAAAATTATTATAAAAAGTTAGAAGTTAGAATCAAGATGTAAGTATTGAGTATTCTATCTTAAATAATTATAAAAATATAAAAGCCGTTATACAATTGTATAACGGCTTTTTCTGTATTGTTAGTTTAAGTTTCTAGAATTTTGCACTAATGCCTAATTCCCAAAACCTAATCCCTAAATTTAATTATTCAACATCACTGGCATTACTAACATTGTAATGTGTTCACCATCTTCTAATCCATCAATAGGAGTTAAGATTCCAGCTCTGTTTGGTAATGACATTTCTAAAGAAACATCATCAGAATTTAAGTTATTGATCATTTCTGTTAAGAAACGTGAGTTGAACCCAATTTGCATATCATCTCCTTGATAATCACATGTTAAACGTTCTTCTGCTTTGTTAGAATAATCAATATCTTCGGCAGAAATATTTAATTCAGCTCCAGCAATTTTTAAACGAATTTGGTGCGTTGTTTTGTTAGAGAAAATACTAACACGACGTACAGAGTTTAAAAATTGATTTCTGTTAATCTCTAACTTATTTGGATTCTCTTTCGGAATTACTGCTTCATAGTTTGGATATTTTCCATCAATTAAACGACAGATTAAAACAGTATTATCAAACGTAAACTTTGCATTACTATCGTTATATTCAATAGTAACTTCATCTTCGCTTCCTCCTAAAATTCCTTTTAATAAGGTTAAAGGTTTCTTTGGCATAATAAATTCAGCAACTTGTGAAGCGTGTAAGTCTGTACGTTGGTATTTTACCAATTTGTGTGCATCCGTAGCAACAAATGTTAAGTTTTCTTGTGAAAACTGGAAAAATACACCACTCATTACTGGACGTAAATCATCGTTACCTGAAGCAAAAATAGTTTTACTAATTGCTGTTGCCAACACATGTCCTGCAATTGTTGTAGAACTTGGGTCTTTTAATTCAACTGCATGTGGAAATTCAGCGCCATCAGCATATGCTAAGGCATATTTACCGTGGTTAGAGCTAATTTCAACTGTATTGTTATCTTCCACAACAAAAGTTAAAGGTTGCTCTGGAAACGTTTTTAGAGTATCTAATAATAACTTTGCTGGAACTGCAACACTTCCTTCACTATCAGATTCTACATCTAATTTTGAAGACATCGTAGTTTCTAAGTCAGAAGCTGATACCGTAAGTTCGTTTTGGTTTAATTCAAAAAGAAAATTATCTAAAATTGGTAAGGTATTGCTATTATTAATAACGCCTCCTAAAACTTGAAGCTGCTTTAATAAATAGGTGCTGGATACAATAAATTTCATGTGTTTGTGTTCTATTTAAAGTTCAAAAATAATGCTTCCTAACTAAATTACATAGCTTTTTAGTAGCTAAATTGCCGTATGGAAAGCACTTTTTTGTATTCCTACAAATATATTTCAAATGTCGTTGTAAAGGAAAGAAACTTATTAACAACTATTTCGCATAGTTACGCTTTCTAATATACGCAAATACAACTCCAAAAAATGCTAATATAGCCAGAGGAAACCCAATGTTTATCGTTTGCCAAAAGGATTTTTCTTCTAAAACTTTTTCAGTATCTAGGAAGGCTAATTTTAATTCTTTTGATCGAATGTTTATAAGTCCGTTGTTGTCTAAGAGGTAATTTACAGAATTTAGTAAGAATTCTTTGTTTCCGTATTGACGTTTTGTGGCAATATCAAAACCGAGTTCTTGTGGTCGTCCGCGTGTAACTTGATTTTTAATTACATCACCATCTGCAATGACCAACATTTTAGATATTCCTTCATTTTTTGAATTGTCCAGTTGAAAAGGTTTCACTCTATTTTTATACATAGATGTAAACGTTCCTTCTAATAAAACGGCTAAGTTTTGATTTCCTTTGCCTTCGTATTCTTCTGCTTTTGGCTCTTTTTCAATAACAGATAATGAAATAGGTTTAGGAACACCTTCTAACTTTGAAAGCTCTGAACTTTTTAGAAGAATGGTCTTTTTTGTACTACTTTTTAGTGTATCAATTTGATTGGCAAATTCAAACTTTACTAAATTCGTATTATTTGTAATTGGATGTTTTAAAGTAGGGTTTACTAACGGATTGTAACGCCATTGAATAGGTAAAAACTGTGTGTTATTGTCTTCACCAACAGCCATCATAATAGGTGCGCATTGCATATCGTTTACCAATTTCGAATTGATTCTAATTCCATAGTCAAAGAAAAAATCGCGCATGCGCAAATCTCTTGGGAAAGCTAGTGTTTCGCCACTTGCATTATACAAACTGTCCATTTCTGCTTGTACATTATCTACTAACCATACTGATTTTCCACCGTTTACAGTATATTGATCTAAAATATATTTTTCGTCGTCTGTAAATGCTTTTGTTGGTTTAGGAACAATAGCTAAATCAAAACGCTTTAAGTTCTCTAAAGATTTCTCAGGATTTTCAGCAAAAGCAGTTAAATCGAAAGGTGCAATTTTATAATACTCTTTTAACGTTTGTAAAAAGCTTGAAATGTACACATCTTCTAATTCTCCATGACCTCTTAAAATAGCAATAGTTTGTTTTTCTAGTAAGGTCAATTTAGTAAAAGCATCTGCAAATGCATATTCTAAATGCTGTACAGAACTTGCAATTTTTTCTTCATCAGAACTTGCTAAGTTGTTTTTGTATAAAGGTACTTTGACAGATTTGTTGCCATACGTAGCCACTGCCCATGGAAATACACGTTCGCGTGAAATTTTGTTTGTCGCTTCTTCTGTGATATATTTTGGTTGTATACCAACTCTATTGATCAAAAATTCTTCGGCACCTTCTTCAATAGGATCAATGAATTTGAATTTTATATTTGAATTGTACGCAGAAAACTCTTCTAACAATTGTTCGGTTTCAGTAGCCAAACGTTTATAATCAGCAGGGAAATTACCTTTTAGAAATACATCAATTATAATTGGAGATGCAACATCTTTTAATGTGCTTTTTGAAGCTTCTGAAAGTGTATAACGTTTGTCTTGGGTTAAATCAAAACGTGTAAAAACACTACTTGCAATAGCATTCACAATAATGAGTACTACAATTAGTAATATAATTTTTGTAGGAATGTTAAGTTCTTTCTTCAAGCTTATCGTTTTTTTAATTGTAATACAGTTAAGAATAAAAAGAAAATAGTCACACTTAGGAAATACACAACATCTCTTGTATCAATTACACCACGTGCAATACTATCAAAGTGTGTTTTCATTCCTAACTTTTCGATTAAACTATTAAAATCACCAAAAACATCAGCACTTGCAATGCCTTCAAACCCAAAATACATAAAGAAGCAAATGAAAACGGACATGATAAAGGCTACAATTTGATTCTGCGAAAGCGTTGATGTAAATATACCAATACTTGTATATGCAGCAATTAAAAATAGCAAACCAAAGTAGGAGCCAAGCGTGCTTCCAACATCTAAGTTTCCAATAGGACTTCCTAAACAATATACTGTGTATACATATAATAATGTTGGCAATAAGGCTATAAGTATTAATACAAATGCCCCAAAATATTTTCCAAGTACAATGTGCCAACCTGAAATTGGTTTCGTTAATAACAATTCAAGCGTTCCTAAACGTTTTTCTTCAGAAAAGCTACGCATGGTAATCGCAGGAATCAAAAAGATAAGAATCCAAGGTGCTAAGGTGAAAAATGGCGTTAAATCGGCAAATCCATAATCGAAAATATTGAAGTCACTTTTAAAAAACCACAGGAATAATCCGTTGAGAATTAAAAATAAAGCAATCACCAAATATCCAATGGATGAGGAGAAAAATGAATTGATTTCTTTTTTGAGTATTGCGAGCATTTAGTTCTTTTTTAATACAATAATATCTTGGAATGATAGTGTGTTTTCTGTTCTTCCAGACCAAGTACCTGGAAAAAAGTGTACAATTTCAAAGCCTTTTGCTTCAAACTGTGTAAAAATATAATTTTTGTCAAAAGCAACATTGGCTTCTTTTACTTTTTCATCCATCAATGCATAATCTCCATGATTAACACTAAAATTCATGTGTGTAGACAACATTTTCTTTTTTGATACTTCATCTAAAATAAAAAACGTAGCCAAGCATATTTTATCGGTATTCAATACACGATTGATTTCACCTAAATAATGTAATACATCATCAGGCATCATATGTGTAAATACAGACGTTAAGAAAGCAAAGTCAAAGCTTGAATTTTCATATGGAAATGTAAAATCTTTTGCCTCGTCATTCGTATTTAAGTTATATAAGTCGTTTTTTAATGGTGTATGTGTAAAAGTAAAGTTTGGATATTTTGAAGTGATATTTTCTGTGCACCAATCTACACCTAAAGCAACAACATCAAACCCTTTGTATGTACCTTCAGTGTTTAAAAACTTTGTAAACGGAATTGCCATACGTCCAATTCCTGAACCAATATCTAAAATACGGCTGTTTGGTTTAATGTTTCCGTATGTTTTGAAATATTCAAAAAAGGTTGCTCCAATTTCAATATAATTTCCAGGACCTGTGTAAATATATCCTTTTGGTGGTTCCAGCTCTTGTCGTTTTCTAAAAAGATCAATAGGGAAATATACTACTCGTCTCAGTAATAGGCGTTGTTTGGGCGATAAACTATAGTATAATGATCTTAACATATAATTTTTAACTAACTATTCTTTTTACAGAATATATTATTGTGTAACGTTTGGTTCTAAATTCTAGTATTCACTTTTCAAGATAAACTTACTAATTTATCAACACTCCATGCATATGGCTTGTCGTTAAACATTGCTTTCGTTTGTTTCCAAACGTTTTTAAACAATTCTGAATTTCGATATGCTTCTAAATTATCTACATGTTTCCAATGACTGTAGGTAAAGAAAATTTCAGGATTTGTTTTGTCTTGATATAACTCTAAAAACTCGCAACCTTCTCTATTTTTTATAGCAGCTTTCTTTTCATCAAACATTTCTAAAAATGCAGGAATATTTTCTTTGTGAAAACTCATTTTTACGATGCGTACAAACATATGTTATTTTATTATAAAAAATTAATGGTTATGGTATCTCTAAATCGTAGTCCGAAAAGGGTAGAAGCACTACCAACAGTTTGTGGATTACTTTTGTAAATAGCGAGTTCTAGAAAATTTGCAGAATTGAATAAGGCTAGTTTTTTACCATCTTCTTCACGCTTGTGTTTTTCAACAGTAAAATTGATACTATCACTATAGCGTTCATGAATTCGTTTGAATTTATAATTACGCGCCGAAATTTCAAAGTTTCGCCCTTTTCCAACATCTTTAAATAACTTTCGCGAAATATTTGTCACTACATTTCCGTAATTGTCTATATAAATGACGTTTCCAATAATTTGCGATTCATCCGTATTTACGACAGGTTTTATGCCTGTTAAATGTTTTATATCTTGAATTGTTTTTCCAATAACTTCCAATGTTCCGCCACGTGCAATATGGCAAGCAACTTTAACAAAAACGTCCAATACAGGGAAATTTGTTTCAATTCGATCGTGAATATTTATTTCTACAATTTTTTCAGAAACTATCTCAGAAGCAATCAAACTCATAATTCCATTATTCGCACAAACAAAGAAATGACCATTCAATTTTAATGCAATATGTTTATTTTCAGGATTTAACTCGGAGTCAATACCAATAATGTGAATACTTCCTTTTGGAAAACTATTAAATGCATTTTGTATTACATACGCAGCTTCCGTAATGTTAAAAGGACTAATGCTATGTGAGATATCAACAATACGAATATTGTCTAGTTCACTATAAATAGCTCCTTTAACTGCGCCCACAAAATGGTCTTTCTCCCCAAAATCAGTTGTCAGTGTTATGATTGCCATTGGCGAATTGTTGATATTTTTTTAAGTTTAATCTATTAAAAAATGGTAAGTTTGTTATGCAAATCTAAAAAAACAAAACGGAAATCTAACCTTAATACGAGTCGCTTTTGAACGAAATTATTTTTGAACTTTCTGAAATCAGCCCAAGAGAGTTTTTTGGGTATCAAAATACCAATATAGAATTACTGAAAAAATACTTCCCAAAACTTAAAATTGTAGCCAGAGGAAACAAGATAAAAGCTTATGGTGATGAAGATTTATTAGAAGAGTTTGACAAGCGTCTGACGATGTTGATGGAACATTTTGGTAAGTACAATAAAATTGATGAAAACGTTATTGAACGTGTACTTACAAGTGAAAGTTCTAAAGATTATGACACTTCTGTTTCAAGTGGAGAAACTTTAGTGCATGGTTCTAATGGAAAATTAATAAAAGCAATTACCGCTAATCAACGTAAGTTGGTTGAGTTGATGAACAAAAATGATATGGTGTTTGCAATTGGACCTGCAGGAACCGGAAAAACATATACAGGAGTTGCTTTGGCGGTGAGAGCATTGAAAAATAAAGAGGTAAGACGTATCATTTTAACACGTCCGGCAGTAGAAGCAGGCGAAAGTTTAGGTTTCTTACCTGGTGATTTAAAAGAAAAATTAGATCCGTATATGCAACCTTTGTATGATGCATTACGCGATATGATTCCGCCAGAAAAGTTAACTAAGTACATAGAAGATGGTACTATTCAAATTGCGCCAATGGCATTTATGCGTGGACGTACACTTGATAATGCTTTTGTAATTTTGGATGAAGCACAAAATACGACGCATGCACAAATGAAGATGTTTTTAACACGTATGGGGAAAAATGCAAAGTTTATGCTGACAGGTGATCCTGGACAAATTGATTTGCCAAGACGTGTAATTTCTGGATTGAAAGAAGCATTACTTGTTTTGAAAGATATTAAAGGTATTGGAATAATATATTTAGATGATAAAGATGTCGTTCGTCATAGATTAGTGAAGAAAGTGATTGAAGCATACAAAAGTATTGAACATCAAAACTAAACTTTGACTCCGCTCAATTTTACGTATTGTTTAAACAATTAGACTAAGAACTAAAACCCTACAACACACACAACACAACAACTATAACAATGAGTAACACGATTACTGCTACGAATTTTAACTTTCCCAATCAAACAGCGAAATATACGGGAAAAGTACGCGAAGTATATACAATAAATGATGATTTATTAGTTATGATTGCTTCAGACAGATTATCTGCCTTTGATGTGGTAATGCCAAAAGGAATTCCATTTAAAGGACAAATCTTAAATCAGATTGCAACCAAAATGATGAAAGCTACTGAGCATTTGGTGCCAAATTGGCTGATTGCCACACCAGATCCAAATGTTGCTATCGGTCATATGTGCGAACCTTTTAAAGTAGAGATGGTCATTAGAGGCTATTTATCTGGTCATGCAGCACGAGAATATAAAGCAGGAAAACGTATGCTTTGTGGAGTTGAAATGCCAGAAGGAATGATAGAAAACGATAAGTTTCATACGCCAATTATTACGCCAGCAACTAAAGCAGAAATGGGCGAACATGATGAAGATATTTCTCGCGAAGACATTTTAGCCAAAGGAATCGTTTCTGAAGAAGATTATATTCAATTGGAAAAGTATACACGTTTATTGTTTGAAGAAGGTACAAAAATTGCCAAAGAGCGCGGATTGATTTTAGTAGATACGAAATATGAATTCGGAAAAACGAAAGAAGGCACAATTGTATTAATTGATGAAATTCATACACCAGATTCTTCACGTTATTTCTATGCAGATACGTATGAGGAATTACAAGCTAAGCAAGCGCCACAAAAACAATTATCAAAAGAATTTGTTCGTCAATGGTTAATTAGCAATGATTTTCAAGGGCTAGAAGGGCAAAAAGTTCCGTTTATGAGTGATGAATATATTGACTCGGTTTCGGATCGTTATATCGAATTATACGAAAATATTACAGGAGAAACTTTTGAAAAAGCAGATGTTTCTGATATTCTAACTAGAATAGAGCAGAATGTAGTTACTTTTTTAAAGAACTAATAAAAAATAAATAGTAGAAAAAGAAAAAGGCTTCAATATTGAAGCCTTTTTTATATTTATATATCAAATAACAATTATTTGATCTCTTTCATTGCATTGTCAATTAAAGTTTTTAAATGTGTTTTGTGTGCTTTTGTAGTCAAATCACCTAAACCATTTGCGGCATATCTTCTAACTGTTTTTAAGTTGTATACTGCCATAGACTTAGCAATATTACTAAAACGTCCACTAGATCTGCCTGTTAGCATTTCAATTAACATGTTTGTATATTCTACTTGTAAGTTTTGTCTAAAAGTATTCACAGATTTATTGATATCAGCTACAAAAATAGCATTGTTCAAATCTCTCATGTATTCAGATAACCTATACTTGTTTCCATATAACTCAGAATCAACAATACGTTGTAAAGTATTTGGATGTAAAATATGATATAAAACACCCATTTGTCTACGTAACGCAGCATTGTGAAGTTTTGGATCTTCTGTTCCTCTTCCAAGATTAAATCCTCTACGTTGTCTTGCTAAGTGCGTGTATAAGTCTACAGGTACATCATTTGCATTTGGTGCAAACAAGTAATCTTTTAACGCTTTCATAGCTCTTTTTTGATCTTCATAGCTCACAGGCGTATATGGTTGTGTTCCTCCAGCTTGTCCTTGCATAGCTCTGTCAACATACACACCACCAATAAAACGTGATATCACATTTACAGCACTTGATTTTTGTCCTTGAAGGATAGAATATGCACCAACCATTTCTTGGTATGATTTTCCATAATCATTATACTTTGTACGCAATCCTTTCAGCATGTCATTAACCAATTTAATTCTGTTCACAGAATATGTAATTTGATCATTTGATAAATCACCAACCATTACTCTTGGATCAATTGCTTTTCCTGGGCTTCTCATATCATCCGCATCGTTTCCAAAAATTAATGCTGGTTCTGTAGATCTTTTCAAGATGTCATCTAATTCTTTATAACTGCTTACTGGCTTGTATCCAAACTCAATTGCCCAAAGGTCATAAGGCCCTAAAGTTGTTGTAAAGTAGTGTCCTTGCTGTGTTCTGTCATTCGTAACATTAATAGCTTCATAATCCATTACAGAACCTGTTAATGCTTTTCCTTGAATGTAGTTTTTATCAGCCAATTGTGCAGGTGTGTGCAATTGACTAGATTTCATGTTGTGGTTTAACCCTAAAGTATGTCCAACTTCGTGCATAATTAAATGCATTAAACCTTCATTACGTAATACTTCTTTTTCTTCTTCTGAAGCATTCATAATTGTCAATGCTGTATGACCGAATACACTGTTTTCGTGCATTAAATGTCCTAAAGAACAATAGTTGTCTGACGTATTGAATTGTTGAAATTCTTTATTTGCGTCTTCTAAGTTATCAAAAGAATACGCATCCATTGCTTGAAATAATTTATCAAATCGTACTCTATTTGTTTGATGTACGTATTCTAACATTACATCAGCACCTAAAATTTGACCAGTTAATGGGTTAACAAAACTTGGTCCATATCCACCAAAAGGAGGATTTGGAGAAGATGTCCAACGTAATACATTTTTATTAATGTCTCCAGCATCCCAATCAGCATCATCTGGTTGTACTTTTACAGCCATTGCATTTCTGAATCCTGCTTTTTCAAAAGCGATATTCCAACGTAAAACAGCTTTTTTGATAGTTTCTCTATATTCAAGAGGTGTTGTATTTTCAATCCACCAAGTAATAGGCTCAACTGGCTCAGAAATAGCAGCATTCGGATCTTTTTTCTCTAAATGCCATCTGTGAATTAAATCTTTATATGGAGTAGCAGTAGCAGATGTCATATCATTTACTTGCGTAGTGAAAAATCCAACTCTAGGATCATCATATCTAGCAACATAGTTATTATCTGGAATCTGAATTAAACTATGATTTACTTTAATCGTAACATTTCGCCCATCAGTAACTGATTGCGAACCTCCATTTAATACAGAAGGTTTAGAGTATACATATTCAATTACTAAGTCTGTATTGTCAGGGTAATTCTTAATCGCGTTAATTTTAGATTTCCCTTTATTTAAATTTCCTAAAGAAAATGCAAAAGGTCCGCTTCCTGGAAAACGTGGTGGTTTTATCTGAGATAAAGTTTCTCTTAAAAATAAATCATCTACTTTAATAAGGTATAATCCTTTTTCTTTATCTGTAGCTTCTACTTTTATACTAGCCATTACACCTTCACTAATATTTGCATCTGCAGCATTCGTTAATGCATTATTAGGGTCAAAATAGAATTGCGTATTCTTAGTTACAAATTCAATTTTATTAAAATACTTTCTAATAGTAAACACTTTCGAACCTCTATAAGCACCTCTAAAGGCACGAATATCAGCAACACCATCATTAATTTGGCTGAAATAAATAAAGTTCTTTTCTAATTGTTCTTTAGAAACAACCATTTGCATACTTCCAGTAATTGTATCTTGGTACATTGTAAACAAACCATCGATCTTCTTACTTTTTTTAGTAAGACTTTCAATTGTTTTTGCACTAGGTTTCTTTTTTGGAGGTGTAACTTGTTCTGTTTTCCCTTTTTTCTTTTTATTACGCTTCTTTCGTTGTGCATTAGCTTCTGGAGCGGCTAAAAATGCAATCAACATAACAAGCATAAATAATACTTTGTTTTTTGATTGAGAATTTGATATCATACTTTTCTTTTTTTTTGGAATAGTTATTAAGAATGTAAAAATACTTTTTTGAAGGCGTTTTATTTCTTAAAATGATGTTAAAAGCCTTGCAAGAGAATAATTTTCAAATAATTGAATATTTTTAACTTTCATACTCGCAAAATCGTCATAAAAAAAGTATATTCATTTTTATCGATCTAAATATTCAATATGAATCGCTATATATGTATAGGTTTGCTATGTGTATGTCTATTTTCATGTTCTAAAAACGAAGAACAAAGCTTTACCAATAAAGACATTACACAAATTTTACAGCAAGCAGAACAAGCTATTTTACAACATCAAGGAATTGAAACAGATTCCATGATGAAACTTCGCATGGAGTATTACCATAAAGCACAAATGTTTAACGATTCTGTACACATGTATCGTTCACATTTTTATTTGGGTTCTTTTTACAAGAGTAGAGGAATTTATACTGATGCAATGACCGAATATGAAAAAGCATTGCAGCATATTTCTGCCGATAAAGACAGTGCACGCTATATTCAAACACAAATTGCTATCGCAACTACTGAAATTGAATTGGGCAATAAATACAAAGCTGCCGATATATTACTAGATACCTATAAAATTGCGCAACGTAATAATGATGTAGCTCAATTGCTTGATATTAGCGGTAATATGGGAATTCTTAGTTTGGAATTAAAAAAGTATAATGATGCCAAACAGAATTTTAAAGATGCCATTGCATTTGTAGAAAAAGAAGACTTAATTGAAGAAAATCCAGCAAATTATGTAGAGAATTATATCAATTATCACATGTTTGTGGCAAAAACATTTTACCAAGAAAGAAAGCACGATTCTGCAATGTTATACATTGATAAAGCCTTGGTTTCGGCAGATTATTATAAAGATGTAGAAGGGAAAGCATATTTGTATCAGTTAAAAGGTAAAACACAAACTGCACAACAACGTTTTGATGAGGCAAAAGCCAATTTACTAAAAGGGCAAGCGCTATTTGAAACCTTAAAAAATGAAAAACAGTTTTCTAAAATGCTGTTTTTACAAGCGGACAATTATGTAAAACAAGAAAACTATTCAGAAGCTAAATTATTATTAGATGATTTAGAACTACGTTATACAGATGAAAAAGTATTACTTGAAGATTATCATGAAACCTTATTGTTGAAAGCAGAACTGTATAAAAAGACAAAACAATTTGAGAAAGAATCAGAATATAGGCAGAAGTCTAAAACACTTCAAGATAGCATGAATGCTACAAATGGTGAAGAGAGTATTATTCAAAATGCGACACAATATGAAATTGAAAAAATAAAGAATCAATTTGAAGCACAACACCAAAAAGATGAAAAGAAATTTTATACGTTTTTAATTATTGCAATTTTAGTGATTACCACATTTGGTTTTTTGTTATTTAAGCAATTACAAAAAAGAAAAAATGTCAAAGAAGTTCTTCAAAATAAGCCTGATAAAAAAGAACCTCAAAATGCAATTAAAAGTGATAAAACAGTAGATGAAATTTTACAAAAACTCAAAAACTTAGAAACTCAAGAATTTTATTTAAATCCAAAATATAATTTATACGCAACTGCCAAGAAAATAGAAACAAACACTACATATTTATCTAATATTTTGAATACGTATGAAAAAATGACATTTACGGAATATTTGAATAATTTACGTATTCAATATACATTAAATAGATTAGATAGTGACAAGAAATTTCGTATGTATACAATTAAAGCAATTGCTAAAGAAGTAGGTTATAAGAGTCATGGATCATTTTCAAGAGCTTTTAAAGCGAAAACAGGAGAAAACCCTTCTACTTACTTGAAAAAAATTCGTTAAAAAGGTTGTTCAATTTATAAAATAGCAAGACTATTTCCTGTGATATATACTGTAGTTGTGTATATTGGTTTTATAACTTAAAAAACATACTCGGCATGAAAACAAAGCAAAGACTTTTAGCTCTCAAAAAAACACAAATTGCGAAAATAAATTCATTTAAAATTTTAGGAGGAAATCTTGATGCGCCAATTTCAACTATTGAATGCTTAAGTCAGAAATCGAGGACAATTAGTGGAAATCAAACTCAAACGTATACGAATGCAATTGATTGTGAAGGAGACGCAAATGCTTAAAATTAAAATATAGTAACTGACAACTAAATATTCTAAAAATTGTAAAGGCTTCATGTTTTACCGCATGAAGCCTTTTTTGTACCTAAAATTTGATATGTGAACTATATCTCTTCGTTACAAGTATATACTTGCGGGCATGCAATAATGAATCCACAAAAAGGATGTCCGGTAACACGTCCTGCACAATCGCATCCACATGATGAAGTATCAACTGGTAATCCAATTCCTCCACTAATGTTACGTTGTGCTTCTTTAGAAATAACTGAAGCTCCTTTAATGTTTAAAATGTTTTTCTTCATGGTATAGATAATTTAATTTAAAATTCCTTACTCTATTTTGGTTTTTCAGGTTCGACCAATAAATTGTATAAATTTAATTACAGAATTTATGAAAGAAAAGAAGTATATAACTCAATTTAAAAATTGAAACTGTTCATTTTATAAATTGAACAAGCAATTTTTTCTTGAAAAGGCTCTAAAACAGAAAGCTTCTGAATATCAGCGATATCAGAAGCCTTTTTCAAAATTACTTACGAAGTATATTAAATTTCTTGTGCGTCATCACAAGTATATACTTGTGGGCAAGCAAAAAACTGTTGGCAATAAAATGGTCCTGTTACACGTCCTGCACAGTCACATCCGCATCCAGCACCTCCGCCAGAAATAGGCCAGCTGATTCCTCCGTTAATTTGGCTTTGTTCATTTTTTGAAATAATTGAAGCTCCTTTAATGTTTAAAATGTTTTTTTTCATGGTATAGATAATTTAATTAAAAAATTCCTTACTCTATTTTGGCTTTTCAGGTTCGACCAATAACTTGTATAAATTTAACTACATAATTTATGAAAGAAAAGAAGTGAATGATTCAATTTATAAATTGAACAAGCTATTTTTCTTGAAAATACTCTAAAAAAAAGCTTCTGAACATCACCAATATCAGAAGCCTTTTTCAAATAACCTGCAAAACTATATTAAGAATCTTGCGCGTCATCACAAGTATATACTTGTGGACAAGCAAAAAGATCTTCACAATACTTTGGTCCTGTAACACGACCTGCACAGTCGCATCCGCATCTGAATCCTCCTGAACCTGGCCAACTGATTCCACCAGTAATTTGACTTTGTTCGCTTTTTGAAATAACAGCAGCTCCTTTAATGTTTAAAATGTTTTTTTTCATAATAAATATTTGTAGTTAGTAATTAAATATTTGCTTTTTGATTATTGTAAAATTATAACTCGAAAATGTCAGAATAAAACACTAGTCTTTCCGTTTTACAAAATGAACTGTTTGTTTTATAAATTGAGTAATATAAATAAGCCATTAAGAATCATGATAAGCCGCAAAAGTGAACTATATTTGCCAACTGAAAATGAACCGTGATTTTAGAAAACTACACTAAAGAATTTCGCTATAACTTAAAGCTTGCATCTCCAATTATATTGGGAATGCTAGGGCATACGTTTGTAAGTTTTGTGGATAATGCAATGGTGGGACAATTAGGAACTGCTGAGTTAGCAGCAGTTTCACTTGGAAATAGTTTTCTATTCATTGCCATGTCTATAGGAATAGGATTTTCTACAGCAATTACAACTTTAGTTGCTGAAGCAGATGCGGCAAATGATAAAGCAAAAGTAAAAGGCGCTTTAAAACACGGATTATTATTATGTACAGGAATTGGAGTTATAGTATTCTTAGGAGTATTACTTGCAAAACCACTAATGTACAGAATGGATCAGCCAGATGAAGTTGTGCATTTGGCAATGCCTTATTTAAACTTGGTAGCAGCTTCGTTAGTTCCACTAATAATATTTCAAGCTTTTAAACAATTTGCAGACGGTTTATCACAGACAAAATATGCTATGTGGGCAACATTGTTAGCAAATGTAGTCAACGTAGTTATCAATTACTTTTTAATTTTTGGAATCTGGATTTTCCCTAAATGGGGAATTATTGGTGCAGCCATAGGAACATTGGCTTCACGTGTGATTATGTTGGCGTTTATTTGGATATTATTACGTTATAAGAAAAAATTCAACCCGTATGTAACGAATTTCAATTTCAAAGAAATAAAAAAATCAGTACTTAAAAAAATTATAGATCTTGGTTTTCCATCATCATTACAAATGCTTTTTGAAGTTGCCATATTTACGGCAGCAATTTGGTTATCAGGTGTTTTAGGTAAAAACTCTCAAGCAGCAAACCAAATCGCATTAAATTTGTCATCTATGACTTTTATGGTGGCGATGGGATTAAGTGTTGCAGCAACCATTAGAGTAGGAAATCAGAAAGGATTAAAGCGTTTCCCTGACTTGCGTCGAATTGCTTTGTCATTGTTTCTTTTAGTTCTCATAATAGATGTTATCTTCGCAATCATGTTTATGGTTTTCAACAATTGGTTTCCAACTTTATATGTTGATGAAACTGATGTAAAAAACTATGTAGACAATCAAGAAGTAATCGCTATTGCAGCAAAACTATTATTAGTTTCTGCATTTTTCCAAATATCAGATGGTATTCAAGTAGTTGGATTGGGTGTTTTACGTGGATTACAAGATGTGAAAATTCCAACATTAATTACGTTTATTGCGTATTGGGTTGTAGGTTTTCCAACATCATATTTTTTAGGTTTATACACTTCATTAGAAAGTGCAGGAATATGGATTGGCTTATTAGTCGGATTAAGTGTTTCTGCAATATTATTGTATATTAGATTCAATTATTTATCAAAAAAACTCATTCGCAATAAAGCATAACATTACGCACATATGGAATTCCCAAAATTTTTATTAGGTGATAATACCGATTATCCCGACGCTATTTTTATCATACATACCGAATTTCCAAGATTCATCATCAATTTGGAAAATGATGAAGTAGAGTGGTTGGAAGAATTTGATAAAGAAGACGAAAAAGAATTAGCTTCTGAAGCTGAAAATTTAGTACAAGCAGCAAACGATTTTTATGACCGAGAATTATCAAGATATGATGACTAAATTACCAAAAACAATTTGTGCAATAGCGTTTCTAGGATTCGCTTTCACTTCATGTGAAATCCCAAAAGTTGAAAAAGTAGATACATTATCCAATGTGTACAAAGAACTTTCAACAACTACAAACGGACAAGTTGACTCATTAGTAAATGGAGTACTTGCAATTGAAGAACTTAAAGACTTTGACAACGCTCTTAAAGTAGTTTCAGTTACGTTAGAAGATGAAATGCAAGCTATTAGAGCTTTAATGAATGTTGCTATTGACGAAATTACATCTCCAGTTCCGTTAGCATTAGACAATAAAAACACCTTATTTCTTCACAGTAAAAATAACATGACAGCTTCTAGTTTTGCGCAAAGAGATACTACGCAATTCAAAACAGGTTATAAATTAGTTTTTGCTAATAAAGGTGAAAATTATGATGAATTACGCACACTTTGGAAACAAGTTGGAAACAAATACGAACCAATGTTCAAAAACGATTCCATAACACAAAAAATCAAAGACAGGATAGAAGCATCGTTTATTGGTAACTTAAAAACGTTACAAGACATTGAATATGTTGTATTAATAGATGACGTATTGTTAATTCCACCAGTAATTGATTATGAACAAGAAGGATATTCAAGTGGGTACGTAGTAAGTCATGTATATACCTATGAAGTAGAAACCTTTGAAAAAGTTGAACAAATGATGGTTATAGCATCCAATGGTGATCAAATTGAATACAGAACATATTCGGATAAGGTTTCAGCAAACACTACAATCATTAACAAAAAATTACGTGAAGATTTATTATCAGAACGTACAAGAGTAATGGATTCAATCTTTGATTTCTAATCAAATTTTATACATTCAAAACAACCGTTTTATGAAGAAAATTTACACCAATATCCTGTTAGGATGTGCTGTTATGTTACTTGTTTCCTGTGGACGTAATTATCCACCAAATGTAGATTCAAGAACAAATGTTTACAAACAATTATCTACTGCAAACAATGGAGAAGTTGATTCTTTAGTGAAAAAAGTACAGAACATTAAAGAAACATTAGATCATAACAAACCGTTAAAAATAGTACGAACTTCTGATGAAATGGATATTATTACGGCGTTTATTGAAGCTTCCATTGATGGAGAGCTCAATGCTGATTCGTTAGGAATGACAGCGGAAAACACAATCTTTTTATCTAGTAATGATAATGTTGGAAATGTAAATTTTAGTACAGAAGATTCTATTTTTGTAAAGAAAGGATATTATGAGCAATTTAGACGTTCAATAACTGGTTATAAATTCTCGGATGCTTCTGAAATATGGCGTGCTGCAAGTAATAATTACATCGTAGACGAAGCACGTATATATAATGATTCTATTACTGAAGAACGAAAAAAATCAGTAGAATTAGCGTTTGATGATAATTTACAAATCTTAAGAAATTTAAAATATGTAATTTTTGAAGAAGATGCTTTATTAATTCCGCCAGTAGTTGAAATAGAAAAAAAAGGATTTACAAGTGGTTATGTACTCACACATTTATATGCGTATGACATAGAAACACAAAAAAAAGTAGGGCAGACGATGTTAGTTTCTAGCAATACAGATGAAATAAGTTACACTTCTTTTTCAGAAGGAAGCAATATTTCTCAATTTGAAGGAAATATGATTACTGGACAATTAAGAATGAATCTTATAGGCCAAAAAGCTAAGATGATTGATTCTATATTCATCAAAAAACCTCAAGATTTATAAAAAAAGGAAGTATGATTGATCAATTAGTCAACTACGATACAGAATTATTTTTATTTTTAAATGGACTCGGAACACCAACTTGGGACGGTTTTTGGTTATTTATTACAAATAAATACTACGCAATACCGTTGTATGCTTTTTTATTAGTCTTAATTCTAAAAACACATAAGAAAAAAGAGATATTCTTTACGTTGTTATTAGTTGCTGTATTGATTACGATTACTGATCAAACGGCAAATCTATTTAAAAAGACTTTATTTTTACGTTTAAGACCTTGTCAAACAGACTTAATAGATTACATGCGTTTGGTAAAAGACGGTTGTGGAGGAAGATATGGATACTTTTCAGGGCATGCGTCTAATGCTATGGCACTGGCTACATTTATTGGACTTGTCTTAAGAAATCATTATAAATACCTCATTTTTATCATTCTATTTTGGGCAGCTTTAGTTGGCTATAGCCGAATATACATTGGTGTCCATTATCCAGGAGATGTTTTTACAGGAATGATTGTAGGAGGAATCTATGGTGGAATGATATTTAAATTTCGAGAATTCTTGATAAAGAAATATGCACAAAATTGAATCGTATGTAATTATGTGTAGTGTATTAAAAATATTATGAATTCAATAACTTCAACAATTGTTGTGCAGCGTTAAAAGGAGAAATAGTACTATTTTCAGTTGCATTTAAATAATTATCCAATACATTTTTTACATTTTCATTGTTGTAAAAATTATGTTTCAGACGTTCTTCAATAGTTTGTAGCAACCAAAAACGATTTTGTTGCTTTCTATGATTTTCAAAATAATCATTGGCTTTAGTGCTTTGTTGAAAATCTTCAATCATTTGCCAAACATCATCAATTCCTTGTTGTTTCAACGCGGAAGCTGTCACTACTTTAGGAAGCCATTCTGAAGCTTTTTGAGGATATAAGTGTAATGCACGCTTAAATTCGGTTCGTGCCATTTGCGCACGTTTTACGTTGTCACCATCGGCTTTATTAATTACAATTGCATCTGCCATTTCAATAATTCCGCGTTTAATTCCTTGCAATTCATCTCCAGCTCCAGCCAATTTCAACAACAAAAAGAAATCTACCATACTATGGACAGCGGTTTCACTTTGTCCAACACCAACAGTTTCAATAACAATAGTATCAAAACCACAAGCTTCACACAAAATGATTGTTTCACGAGTTTTTCTGGCAACGCCACCAAGCGAATCTCCAGAAGCTGACGGACGAATAAAAGCATTTTCATCCTTTACCAAATCTTCCATACGGGTTTTATCGCCTAAAATACTTCCGCTCGAAATAGAACTACTTGGGTCTACAGCTAATACAG
Organism: uncultured Kordia sp.; assembly: GCF_947496985.1. Classification (GTDB taxonomy): domain Bacteria; phylum Bacteroidota; class Bacteroidia; order Flavobacteriales; family Flavobacteriaceae; genus Kordia. Next base: position 457,221 of record NZ_CANMEZ010000004.1, on the reverse strand, counting down.
CCACTTTTTTGCCAATTCCAGTTAAATATTTTCCAAATGCTTCAATAAACGTACTTTTTCCAACACCTGGAACGCCTGTAATTCCAATACGAATAGAATTATTTGCATGTGGCAAACACTTTTCTATAATTTCAGTAGCTTTTGCTAAATGTTTGGTGTTTTTACTTTCTATGAGTGTAATAGCTCTACTAAGCGCTACTTTATCATGATTCAAAATCCCTACAACCAATTCATCTACAGAAGGTTGCTTTCTTCTATTTTTCTTAATAGAAGCCACCGAAATTTTACTAATAAAATCTGGTTGTGAAATACCATCTTTTTCATGTAAAGCAGATGTATGTTTTGATTTTGAATTCAAAAGAAGTACAGTTTTAAATAATAAAACGAAATTACAATATATTTTTTGTTTTTACTTAAAAGAACTATTTTCAAACATTACTCTTATAATTTTCAAAATAATTTTCACAAAAATGAAACGCTCCAAAAATAGCGTCGTCTTTACAATAGAACACAAACAAAAAGAATGAGCCAACAGCATTTAGGAATCTTAAAAAAATGTATGCGAGGAAATCGGAAAGCACAGATGAAGCTCTACGATTTATACGCAGACGCTATGTATATAGTTACCTGTCGTTACATTTCTAATAGAGAAGACGCAAAAGATGTAATGCAAGAAGCGTTTTTGAAAGCGTTTACACGATTATCACAATATAAAGGAGAAGTTGCTTTTGGCGCTTGGTTAAAACGAATTATGATCAATCAATGTATTGATACCCTAAAAAAACGTTCGTTGGTGTATGAAGAAATAAACGATCAAACGATGACTATTGTTGATGAAGATAGTTCTTGGCATATTAACGAAAATGTTACAAAACAGGAAGTAACTCTAGCTATTGAAAATTTACCAACGAAATACAAATATGTAGTGCAATTGTATTTAATAGAAGGATACGATCATCAAGAAATTTCGGAAATACTAGAAATTCCCGTCAGAACCTCACGAACACAATTAATGAGAGGAAAAACAAAGTTAAAAAACAATTTAAATGATCTTTTAAAACATAAAATATCATGAAAAACATAAAAGATATATTAAACGAAAATGATGAAACTATGGAAACACCAATGTTACCTACAGGACATCGTAATGAATTTTTAGAAAAACTCTCAACTAGAGAAGGAATTACTTCTACAGAAAAAAAGTTTCACTATTGGAAAAGTATTGCTGCAGCATGTGTTTTACTATTGGGAATTGGAGCTTTTATATATTCAAATTCTTCCGGAGAAGAAGTGCAAGAATCTTCTTTGTTTGTAGAAATGAAATCTATTGAGAATCAATATTTACAGAATATTGCTAAAGAATGGGAGTCGTTTCAACTCACAGCAACGGATAAAAGCTTAGTAAAAAAGTACAAAGAACGCTTGGAAAACTTAGACGCGTCGTACCAAGAATTGAAACAAGAATTTTTAGTACAAAAAAATAGCTTGACAACACTTGAAAAAATGATTAAAAACTTGCAAATGCGTTTATCACTTTTGCAGGAAATTCAACAACATTTAAAACGTTTAGAAGATGAACAAAAAAATATATAGTCTCGTAATTTTATTGTTAATCAGTTCGCTTGGACTGGTGGCACAAACAAGAAAGAAATACCAAAAAACATTTTCAGTAGATAAAAAGACAAGTTTAATTTTTCAAACAAATAACATTGATGTCACCTTTAAAGTGTGGGATAGGGATGAAGTGAAAGTTGATTTTAGTGTTGATTTCAAAAACTATTCTGAAGAAGAAATAGGCGCTATTTCTAGTGGAATAGCGGTTGAAGCTAATATGAAGTTTAGTAGGAGAGATGCGAAATATTTACAAATTCAAAATACTTCACCAACTTCTATTGGAAGACTTTCATATCAAATTAAATCTGGAGAAATTCATGTAAATGATATACCCTGGCCGAAGGAAAAACGCAATCGTTACCGAAGTGTCAACGATATAAATAAAGAAGTTTCAAATGATTCTAAAGGGTTTGATGACATTGAAGGTTATGTTGTATTCAAGAATGATAGTATAGCTTTAAAAGACATTAAAAACACCAATCGAAAGGAAATACAAAGCATTCAAGGTTCTTATGTAATCTATGTACCAAAATACATGAAACTAGGTTTATCTGTATACAAAGCGAATATTAATTTTGAAGGCACATTTACAAGTTTGATTAGTGCTATATTTCTGGAAAGTAAAGTTCAAGCCACAGAATTACTTCATAAAAATAATGTGTTTAGTTTTACAAATGGAGCCTTTAAGGTAAAAAAGATTATCGGCGGAAACTTTTCATTTAAAAATGTAACTAGCGCTCTCATTGGTCAAATTGAGAATGCTGTTTTAGAAACTGAGTTTTCAAAGTTAGCTATTGGAGAGATAACTAAAAATGTTAAAATCAAAGACTTTAAAAGCAATTTCTTTATCTATAATTTAGGAGATGAGTTTGATTCAATTCTTATGACTTGTGAATATTCTGACATCAAAATGTATATTGATAAAACGCAGAAACATTATATGGAAGCTGTTGGAAACAATGCCGTTATGAACGATGACGGCATGAAAATTGTCATGCAACCCAATAGAGACGGAAAGAAACTAAAAATGTTCACACGAGGAGAAACTGACGAAAAAGCAAGAAAAAATACCTTCAAATTAGATCTTGTTCACGGTTTTGTAACCTTACTTTACAACAAATAAACTAACAAACTACAAAATGAAAAATATAACAATAGTGTTGATGCTTCTCGCATTGACCAGTACAACGTATGCACAATCTAACCTGAAAATAGGGGATAAAATACCAACTATTGAATTCAAAAACCTATTGAATTCAGAAGCTGTAACAGTTTCTTCTACAAATTTAAAAGGAAAAGTAATTGTTCTTGATTTTTGGGCAACTTGGTGCGGACCTTGTATTCCAGCCATGAAAAACTTGATCGATTTACAAGATGATTTTCCAAATGATATGCAAGTCATAGGTATCGCAGAAGACAAACCAGAACGTTTGCAACGTTTTATAGATAATACACCTTCAAAAGCTTGGTTTGCTTTGCAAACGAAGGAACTAGAAGAATTGTTTCCATATAAAATTTTATCACATGCAATTATCATCAATCCAAAAGGAGAAATTGTAGCAATTACTTCTACAGATAATATTACAAAAGATATAATACAAAAGGTAAAAGATGGAAAAACAATTTCGTTGCCATTTAAACAAGAAAACACAAAATTTGATTATGACGCTGATCCGTTTCCGCAAAAAAATACTGGTTTAAAACGAGTATTATTAAAAGGAGGAATAGAAGGTGTTGCTTCGTATTCTAAAGGGTATTTAAAAGATAAAACATACAATGGTAGACGTATAACTATTATAAATCAAACCGTTCCGAGTATGTATCGAAATTTATATCAAATGACGTATAACAGAACAGTTTTTAATATTGATGAAGAAAAATACAGCTATGAAAATCCTAAAAATAAATACTGTTTAGATATAATTACTGAAAAGGCAGATGGTAGTATGCATGAATTGGGGATTAAAAAATTAAACGAAACCTTTCCTGTAAAAGCCAAGTTAGAAAAGCAAAAAATCCCTGTATACGTGTTAAGTGTTATAGATAAAACAAAGCTGAAAAAGCTAGTTTCAACAGCTAAAGAGCGTAATTTTGAATATAGAGGATATGAATTTCATGCAAAAAAAATACCTATGAAAGAATTTGCAGCGTATATAGAAAATGAAACGCCTGTTCCTGTTGTTGATGAAACTGGTTTCTCAGCATTGTTAGATATTGATTTTGTATTTGACCCACAGAAAAAAGGTTCGTTTAAAGAAGAGCTTGCCAAATTAGGGTTGAAACTCTCTAAAGCTGAGCGTGAAGTAGAGCTATTGGTTATTTATGAATAGTTAAAACGCTTCATTTTAGTATTTTAAAATATAAAAAGAAACTGTCTAAAAAGTTTTTGATAATAACTACTTTTTAGACAGCTAAAAAATTATATTATTGAACCACAGAGTAATGTTTTGAAACATGGTTCACATGTCTCCAAATGACTTGCAGGACAATCTAATGTTTTTGGACATAGTTTAACTGTTTCAGGCCAGTCAGTTTTTCCACCTGTAAGTGTATTATTAGAAAAATTTGAAATTGCTTTTTTATTAAGCTGTAGTAATGTTAGATTCCTTTTTTTCATAATGTATGATTTTAATGATTTATGACACTAAATAAGAAAGAAATACTTGCTATAAAAAATTAAAGAACCTTTGATTATCGAATTAAAGGGATGAAGTTTATGACAATAAAAAAGCGAACATTTGTTCGCTTTTTTATTACATGTATTTGATATTTAGGAGCTTAGCAAACCTGCCATCTGCTACATCCTGGACCTTTGCTAAAACATGCATTATCAAAAGTACACATTGGATTATTTGATGGTCCACAATGAAATGTATTGCCCGTTCCTCCTTTTGTTTTGTTTACTGTAAAATTGCTTACAGTCTTCTTACGAATTACTAACTTACTTTTTGGAATTCTTTTTTTCATGATAAAAATTTTTATGGTTAATCTAAAATTAGTAGAATTTGTAATAAATAGCTTACGGTTTATCCATAGAATTTACATAGAAGTAATAAAAAGCAAATAAATCAAGAAAATATATGGATGATTATAATATGTAATCAAGCTTTGTAAAATCTAGCGTAAGCGAAAAAAGGAATAGAATATAAAAGAAATAAATGTGTCAATTGACACATTTATTTTAAATTTTTGTCACATTGTAATAATTCATGCGTATTTAGAAATGTATAGCAATAACCAAAACTAAAAAAGCTAACTAGTAAGTATGTCTCAAACTGAGCTCATCGAGAAGTGTAAGAGTAATGACAGGAAAGCACAACTGCATCTGTACAGGCAGTATTGTGAAGGAATGTTTATTGTTGCCAACCGATTCTTGAAACATACGCAAGATGCAGAAGATGCCATGCAAGAAGCATTCATTAATGCATTTCAAAAAATTGATCAATACACGGCTCAAGTAAGTTTTGGAGCTTGGTTAAAAAAGATTGTCATTAATAAGAGTTTAGACAAATTAAGAGCTAAACAACAACATTATATTACCATAGACGAAGCGCAGCTAGAAGTAGTTGCCGACGATAGTAATTGGGAAACTAGTGATACAACAACTTTAGAAGAAGTAAAAAAAGAAATTGAAAATCTGCCCGAAAAGTATAGAATTGTCATCATTCTATTTTTGTTAGAAGGATATGATCATCAAGAAATTTCGGAAATACTAAACATTTCTACAACTGCATCACGAACACAATTATTACGAGGGAAAAAAAAGTTACAACAAGCGTTAAAAAAAAGGAATAATGGGACAGGATATTAAAGATTTGTTGAAAAAAGAACAATTGCACATTCAAAATGGCTTATCAGACGGACATGAAGCTCGTTTTTTAGATCGATTGGATAGAGCATTGCCACAAACAGAAGAGAATATAGCTTTTAAAAAGACTCCATTTTCTATCTATAAAATTGCTGCAGCCGTAATTCTACTTATAAGTTTAGGCGGATTAGCATATCAACAATTACAATCAGATCCAGCGATACGAGGAAAAGAAGTTGTCACTAATGAGGCAAAGGAATCGCAAGATCCTTCTCTTAAGAGTTTAGGTGATATTTCTCCCGATTTGAAAAAGATTGAAGACTACTATTTAGCAAGCATTAATTATGAATTGACACAGGTAGAAGTTTCTGAAATTGGAAAACAGTTATTTGAAAGCTACATGGATAAACTTTCATTATTAAATGAAGAACAAAAAGTACTTCAAAACGAATTGACAGAAATTGGTCCTAATGAAGAAACTATTAATGCAATGATTGACAATCTACAATTTAGACTAAAATTGCTATACCAATTAAAGGAAAAATTAAACGAATTAAAAACATCAGAAAATGCCATATAGAAGAAATTATAGACAATGTTTACTGTTAGTAGCATTACTAGCCATCACATTTGGATATTCACAATCAAAAAAACGAACAAAAAAGGAAGTTTTTACTGTAAATAAAGACGTAACCTTAGAAATTAATACATCACATGCAGATGTAGAGTTTGATACTTGGAACAAAAATAAAATAGAAATTGAAGCTATTATTGAGGTAGAAGATGCTACTGAAGAAGAAATTGAAAAGTACTTTAAGAAATGGAATTTTAAAGCCATTGGAAACAGTGAAAAAGTAACGGTTACTTCAAAAGGAAGTCATTCTTTACTAGGGAATGGAGGGCAATTTGTGTTTGCAGATCCAGGAATGATAGAACAAATACAGACACCTATCTTAGCAAATATTCCTAATTTTCAGATTGAAGCTATTCCAGATTTGCCATTAATGGTGATTGAATCTATGGATGATATTAAGTTTGACTATGACGAATATAAAAAAGATGGTGAAGCTTATATGAAGAAATGGCAGAAGCAATGGAAAAATAACTTCGACGAAGAAAAGTTTAAAGAAGGAATGGAGAAGTGGCAAAAAAGTTTTGAAAAGCAACAAGATAAACTTATTGAGTTGCAAGGCCAAATTTTAGAAAAAGCTGAAAAACGAGAGAAAAAGGAAAAAACAGAAAAGAAAGAGAAAAAGGAGAAGCAAGAAAAAATAATGTTTTTAAATGGTACAGCTAAGGAATATCAAGAAAAGTTAGCACAAATAGAAGAGTTAGTAAAAATTTCTGGTGATGTAAAAAAATATAAATTAAAAGAATTGTTAAAAGAAAAAAATGAACTTTTAGAACTTCTAGAAGCAACAGAAAACGGACAATTTCTTAAGCTAAATGGAAATCTAAATTTTAATATTAATACCAATGATGATAATGTGTTTTTTATTTCTTCTGGTAATAAGCGTTTAAAAGTTAAGAAGACTATAAAAATTAAAATGCCTAAAAAAGCAAAATTAAAACTCAATGTTCGTCATGGAGAAGTAACAATTGCTTCTACAAGTGAAAATATGAATGCAAAGCTGTCTTACGCAGCTTTGTATGCTAATGTTATAGATGGTGCAAATACGACGATAGAATCGTCGTATGCGCCTATTCATGTTACTAAATGGAATAAAGGTTCGTTGAAAGTAAATTTTGTTGACAATGTAGATTTACAATTGGTAAAAGATATTAATTTGATGGCAAACTCATCTAAAATAAACGTTGGAACGCTAGGAGAGAAGGGAATTATTAGTGGAACTATAGGGAAATTATTAATTCATAATATCAGTGATTCGTTTCAAACCTTAGATATTATTTTAGAAAATACAGATGCACGTATTCAATTACCAGCAACTGCATTTAAGTTATATTATATAGGTTCAAATTCTCGTATTTCATATCCTGAAACAGTAGTTGGAACTGAAAATAAAACACAGTTTAATACAATTATTCGAGGATATCAAAACAATAATAATAGCAATAGAGAAATCAACATCAATGCAAAATACAGCGAAGTTGTGTTAAATAAAAAGTCTTAATTTATAGTTTGCAGCTTATAAAAATCTATTAAGACGTTAATAAAACTTTTAACTGAGCGTAGTCGAAGTTACGGTAAGTAAATTTTATTTTTTATCGCGTAAATCACGAGCCCGATTCTATTCTTAACACTTAGTTTTTCAAATAAGGCATCACGATATCCATCAATTGTTTTAGGACTCAAACACATTTGATCTGCAATTTGTTTATACGTCATTTCTGTACAAACCAACTTCATAAAAGCAATTTCATTTTCTTTTAATTTTGTACCAGAACTTCCTTTACCGTTCAATGAACCAATTAAAATATTCGTAACATGTTTTGAATGATAAAAACCATTTGTAGTCACTTCATTCAACGCCATTTCTAAGACGCTTTTTTCAACATCTTTCATTAAATATCCTTTGGCACCTGCACGTAACATTTGAATAATCGTACGTTCATCTTCTTCAATAGAAAGCCCTAAAACATCAATGTTTGGATAGTGTTCTGTAACCCAAGTAGTCGTTTCAATACCATTCATCAATGGCATATTAATATCCATTAATACAATATCTGGTTGACTGGAACTCTCTTCTAAACGCGTGATGAGTTCTTTCCCATTTTTGCATAAATAGTTTACCTTAAAACGATCAAACGAATCAACTAAACCACCAATGGCTTGTGATAATAATACATGATCTTCTACGATGGCAACAGAATAGGTTTTCAAAATGTTGTGGTTTTATTTAATGGTTGTTTAATTTTTAGATTCAATGTTTTTACACTGAACTTGTCGAAGTGCAATACTTTATCATCTGCGTTTAAAGATAATGAATAATCGTTAGTTTTGTTCCTTTTTCTAACTCAGATTCTAGCTCTATTTCGGCTCCGATAAGCTTCCCTCTACTTTTCATGTTTTGTAATCCAATACCTTTGTTTAGATTGTTATTAGATTTCTCAAAACCTTTTCCGTTGTCTTTTGCAATGATTGTCAGTACTTTATTTTCATACGCTAAGCTCACATCTAATTGTGACGCTTTTGCATGTTTGATGGTATTTGAAAAGAATTCTTGTAAAATTCGAAATAGAATGATTTCGGCTTTATCATCAATTATTTCTTCATCTCCGTTAATGGTAAGTGTAGCTTCGATAAAATTTAACCGATTAAAGCGTGCTACTTCCAAGCTCAACGCTTCGGGAAGCATAATATTTTTCAATGCATCCGGATTAATCAGTTTTGAAAGTGCGCGTAATTCAGTTAAGCTTTTGGAAATAGTATCACTGACTTCAGCAACATTTTCATTGGTATTATCAAGTTGATGCAGTTGTATTTTGGCAAGTGTAAGGAGTTGCCCGATATTGTCGTGCAACTCCCAACTTATATTTCTAAGTGTTTGTTCTCTAATTTCTATTTGTGTTTCAGCAATAGCGTTTTCAAACTCGCGCTTGGCTTGTTGTTTTTCCGCCAAAAGTTTATTTTTTCGCTTGATGAATACTGAAAAGAAAATTATTATAATAATAATTAAGACCAATAGAGTCAGCGTAGATATAACTATTGTAGTGTCAATATTTATTTTTTCTTCATGCATATAAAACCAATTGTAAATAAAAGATACATCATAATAGCTAAAATATTCTTCACAAAAAACAAAATGTATAATTCAGTTTCACTTATATAGTTATTTATCAGAACTCTTATTGGTATAGCAGCTACAAAGTAAACTAAAAGACCAGAACTTATCCAGAATAATAAATTCTTTTTTAAGTGTAATATCTCTTCAGAATTCAATATTTCTATAAAGTATAACATTATTGTTATTAACAATAAACTTGCAGCTATTATATATGATATACTTGAGTATTCCGTATAAAAATTTTCAAAAAAGATAACATTTATTATAAATGATAATAAGTAGAAAATAAAGAAATATTTAGTCCATTTCTTAAACTTTTCAGATTGTATAGATTTATAATATAATAGAAATAAGAAAGAAAAATTTATTAAATTATAAATGTTATAAAGAATAAGATTGTTACCATCAATATATGCTTTATATAGTGTTCCTAGTTGTTCATTTAAAAATGTATAAATTAGGATTAACAAAAAATATATTAAAAAAGAGTCTTTATACTTATTGATAAATATAATTCCTGTAAATATTGCCAACAATTCAAAATATTGAATTGAACTACCTAATAAGTTTACTAACTCTTGATCAATCATAATTAGATATATATAATATTAATTATCTTTTTTTCTTGGTGGAGGAGAAGCATTTCCTTCATTAAATGAAACACTTGTACCATCATCATCATTTTCTGGATTAGAACTTTTCTGAACTAATTTTTCATTAACTTCATAATTTAAATTTGAAATAGCAGCATTGTATCTCTTCTCTGGATAATATTCATCTACAAGTAATCTCTTGATGATTTTGTATTTTCCTGCATATGGCTTTTGTGGATCATCTGGAGCTATATAAAATGGTAAGTTTTTCATATTTCCATCTTTTTCGGATATGTCAACCTCTATTGTAGGTGTAAAGAAAACGGTTTGTTGATTAGAATAAAGATCATGTGTCTTATAGGCACCAAAATAAACTCGAATACCAGATATAGCTTTATTATTAGGATTTTTGGCTTGAATATTCTCAAGAAACTTCATATATTCCCTCATCTTTTCATATGAAAACCAAACAAATTGAGTATCAATAAAATCAGAATCATTGGTACTATTAACCATTATTTCATTAATTACAGGATAGCGTTCATTTTTATAATTTTCATGTAATGAAACTGCCTGCGCAACTGTTATAATACCATTTGGTGGATTTGGACTAGGATTAACATTAGGAGGCTCAGTATTTCCGCCACCAAATTTTTTACAAATAAAATAACCGATTGCAACACCTATTATAAGTGGTACAGTTAATTGTAGTAAATTTTCCATAAGGTTGTAGTTTTTGTTTATTTTTTGTTCGGTTAAAATTAGCCAAACTTTTTAGAATAAAAACTGGGATATGAAAATTGGGTGTTTTTCCCTTTTCATTAAAAGTGGTTAATGTAATAAATATAAGAAAAAAACTACAAATATTTTTTTTATAACTAAATATTTTAATAAGAATGTAGAAGATAAGCTATTTTGGAGACTTTCAAAATAGTAGGCTTGGAGGAATAAAACTATTTTTTTACAGGAGGAGGAGAAGCATTTCCCTCATTGAATATTAGGCTTTCACCTTCATTATCATTAGTTTCTTTTAGAGATAACTCAGTTTTTATAAAGTTTTTAAATTTTTCTCCTTTCGTATTTATAATTGATTGTTGTTGTGTACTTGCCGTTAAAAACACAGTTTGTGTATTTGACTTTAATTCTAAGTTTGGATCATTATTGTATACTCCAAAGAAAACATCAATTCCTGTAATGGCTAGGTTAGAGGTAGCTGATTTCTTTTTTAGATATGAAATATATCCTTTAATTTCCTGAAATGAATACCAAACTGCTTTTGTGTAATAGTCCTTTGTTACTTTGGCAGCAAAAGGAGTAATGTATTGACTTTCATAGTTGTTAAATAATTCAACAGCTTCATTGTAGGATAGATATCCATTTGGTGAAAGCATTATATTTTGATCATTTTTGGAACCTTTTTTTAGTTTTAAAGATTGATCAATGTGTTTAAATGTCAAAAACTCTCCGTTTTCAATCGTAAATGATTCTTGGTAATCTAAAGAAGCATTTCGTATAGATGGCATTAAAAAAGTAGTTCTTTTACCAGTAATATCAGCTCCAAATATAAAGTTTACACCTGTGATGGGAATGTTATTAGTTGTAGCAAGTTTTTCTAAATGTGCAATGTACTTAGTAATTGTTTCTAATTCAAAATGAATGGTTTTGTCTTCAAATGTAGTTTTCTCGGCCCTAATTTGAGAAAGTCTAGTAATGTGATCATTTTGAAAAAGTGTGGCTGCATCATAGTTGGAAATAATCTTTTCAGGAACTTCCAAAACAGTGTTTAACTGTTCTTCTTCGTCTGGATTTTTTGTCACGCAACTTAGGAAAAATGTAGTACACACAAGTCCTAAAGAAACAAATGACAACATTTTTTTCTTCATGGTTATAGTTTTTACGATAATTATTAAATGGTACTCAGTACAATTCCATTGTTTATGGAATTAATCAATTTGTAGTTTTGAGGGACATTTTTTTAAATTATTATGAATGATTTATAATAAAAAAACGTTTTGTGATGTAATTACAGGTTCAAAAGTAAGAAAAACTCAATGAGACTGAAGAGAAGTTGTATAACTGTCTGTTTTTTGTGTGTGATTGTCAATTTTGACTATTTCAAATATAAAAAATAACAATAGAGGCTATCTAAAAAATATTAAAATTGTCATTATGAGAAAGCGAATCAAGTTCGTTTTGACAATTTTTTACTTTTTGATAACCTCTTTTAAAATTAAATAAATTTAACCTTTAGGTGGAGGAGATAATTCACCGTCATTAAATGTCAAACTTCCATTTGTACTTTCGTCACTATCTTTAGCAAAGAAACCATCTTGTGTATAGCTTTGTAATGTTTCTCCTTTTACATTGATAATAGATTGTTTTCCTGTACTTGCTGATAAAAACAACGTTTGTGCATTCGATTTTAATTCCAAACTTGTGTCATTGTTATACACACCAAAGAATACATTAATTCCAGTGATAGCTAGTTTATGATCGTTGGATTTCTTCTTTAGATACTTGATATATCCTTTTATTTCTTCCAATGAATACCAAACCGCTTTTGTATAATATTCTTTAGTTACTTTGGCTGCAAACGGTTGAATATAGTTTGTTTGATAATTATTAAATAGGTGAGTGGCTTCATTAAAAGATAAATACCCATCTGTTGACAATATCAAATTTTCATCATTTTGAGAACTAACCTGTATTTTCAATTTAGTATTAATTTGTTTGAATGTTAAGAATTGTCCGTTTTCAATAGTAAACGATTCTTGATAATCCAATTCGGCATTTCGTGTAGATGGCATTAGAAACGTAGTTCTGTTGCCATTCGCATCAGCACCAAATACAAAACTAACACCAGTTACAGGAATATTTTTAGTAGTTGCTAAATTTTCTAAATGATTGATGTAGCTTTCTAATGTAGTCAATTCAAAATGAATTGCTTTGTCTTCAAAACGAGTATTTTCTTTTCCAATTTGTGACAAACGTGTTGTTTGATCGTTTTGAAATAATGTTGCTGCTTGTGCATTAGAAATTACTTTTGCAGGTGTTTCCAAAGCAGTTTCTAATTGTTGTTCTTCTGCTTGATTTTTTGTTTCACAACTTAGGAAAAACGTAGTACATACCAATCCTAAAGAAGCAAATGCGATGATTTTTTTCTTCATAATAATAAAATGTTTAATTCTTTAAATTTTTGAATAAACGCGTTTTGTATGTAATTACTTTGTAAAAGTAGGAAAAAGACTTTTATTTAACGAAGATTTTTTATAAGCGTAGTATGTTTTTTATAAGCGTTGAATTTTATCTTGATAATATTTCTAAAACATAAAAAAACCGACAATTCTTAATTCAGAATTAATGTGTTTCTTTTTTTAATAGTTCAGGGAATTTCTTTTGGAAACGCTTCAATCTAGGAATAGAAACTCCTCTAATATATGGATTGTTTGGATTATTTGCTTCATAGTCTTGATGATATGCTTCTGCATCATAAAAAGCAGTATATTTAGTAACTTCTGTTGTAATTGTTCCAGCGAATACTTTATCGGCTATAAGTTTCTTGATGTAGTTATCTACTATTTTTTTCTCTTTTACATCTTTATAAAAAATTGCCGAACGATATTGCCTACCAGCATCAGGACCTTGTCGATTTAATGTAGTAGGATCGTGCGAACCAAAAAATACTTTTACCAAAGTTTGATACGAAACTACTTTTGCATCGTAATATACTTTTACAGCTTCTGCATGATCGGTTCTTCCAGCGCTTACCAATTGGTAGTTAGCTGTTTCTGCTTTTCCTCCGGCATATCCGGAAACGACTTCTTTGACACCTTTTACACTTTCAAAAATTGCTTCAACGCACCAAAAGCATCCACTAGCAAAGTATGCAGTTTCATATTTATCTAATTGTTGTTGTGGTAATTTTTCTTTGTTTGCTGAATTTGAATTACAACTTAATGTAAAGAAGAATAATGTTAATATAGTTAATACGATTGATTTCATTTGTGATTTTTTAAGTAAGTCGACTCATAATTAAAAACTTACGAAAAAGAATTAGTTTATCCTTTTCCATGTCCTATTAGCGTTCCAATACTTTGATTAATTATAAAGATAATGAGCATTATACAAGCTACTATAACAATCGTTTTTAATCTAGTTTTAAACTCAATTTTTTCTTTCTTTTTTTGAGTTGTTAAGATACGAAACACTTCTATGATTTTTTCTTTATGAAAGTATAAAATCCCTAAAAGCATTAAAAAATATATAATAGCATTTACCAACGCGGCATATGCATCTAAAAATATGATATCAAATACAATGATATTTACTAAGATTGGAATTAAAATGATAACGCCAAGCAATCTTGTTTTTTTGAATAGTAAGCAGACAGCACCAATTAATTGTGAAACTCCAACGAATAAAATATAGCTAAATGAATGCCCCATAAATACCCATGCAAGATCAAAACTACTTACATCAACTATTGGAGTTGCTGCAACTTCTGCAGGAATCATACCTTTTCGATAGAATTGTCCGCCCATAATTTTACCAAAGCCATAAAGGCTTATAAATAAGAATACGTACCAGCGAAAAGAAATTTCTAAATAATCACGATATCTCATAAAAATTGATTTTAAATAGCAAAACGACTGCCAATTCGAGAATTAACAATCGTTTTGTCAGATTAACTAACTGTGTTTCTTGATGATGAAATGAAATTAATGCTCTTTTTCTACTAATTTTTTTGTTACAAAGAAACCAGTAAATAAGGAAATTCCACCAACTAAGAAAATTGTTCCTGGGTACGCAACTTCTTCAGGTAAATGAAATACGCTGTGCATCATGTTTCCAATGAAAATACCTAGTCCAATTCCCATCATTAAAACAGCAAAGTTTAGGACTAGTACTTTCCAAGTTGGAGTTAATGATTTTTTTGAATTGAAAAAGATAGATGCATCTGCACCTTTTTCTATAAGTGCTAAACGTTCTTTATTTCTTGATGAAATATACAAATAGTAGATTCCAAAAATTACTCCGAAAATTGCTGGCACTATAATTACTTCTGATCCCATAATAAATTATTTATTTGAATTTAGTTTTTATGTATTTGCCCATTATGACGAACCCTTTTTCGTTTTGGTTACAGAAAATTGTATTTTTTTTATTTTGAAAGTTTAATGATTTATTGAAAATGCTTGTAGTATTGAATACTGAGATACTAGTATTGATAGACTTTAAAAGATATTCTGAAGTTTTCGTAAAGCTGATTAATGAGTCAATAAAAAGTGAAACTTATAAGTATAATAGCTTATATTTTGAATTTATATGAAGAAAAAAATACTAGTAACTGAAGTTGAAGATGTACTTAGTCGAAAATGTATATATTATAATAATTGTTGAATTTAAAGTTTGGTTTCACCCAAATACTCAAATCAAATTTATTTTAATAAAAGTGTAACCGTTTTATAAAAGTGATCGTCTTAACTACAAATGACTCAAAAAACTGACCAAGATTATATTCTAGAGATTCGCTCTGGAAATGTGAATGCGTATGCTATGCTTGTAAATAAATACAAGGATATGATGTTTACATTGGCGTTACGTATGGTTGGAAATAGGGAAGATGCGGAAGAAGTTGCACAAGATACGTTTGTAAAAGCATATAAAGCATTGGATACTTTTAAAGGAACATCTAAATTTTCAACCTGGTTATATAGAATTGTGTACAATACAAGTTTGGATTGTATTAAAAAGAATAAAAGAGTCGTTTTATCAGAACATATTGATGAAATTCATGAGGCTGACATTGGTGTCATGCAAGATGCGATGAGTTATTTGGAAGCAAAAGAGAAGAAACAAACTATTGAAAATGCATTATTGCAATTACCAGAAGAAGAACGTGTGTTATTAACTTTGTTTTATTTTGAAGAATTATCATTAAAAGAAATCTCGGAAATTGTTAAGATATCCTATGATAATGTAAAAATAAAGTTACACCGGAGTAGAAAAAAACTATATCATATTTTAAAAAATGTCGTAGAACCTATATATTTGAGTCATGGAAGCAGAAAATAAAAAATTAGATCAGTTTACAAAGGAAGTCATTCAGGATGCTGGATTGGCAAGTCCTTCTGTAGATTTTTTAGCAAATGTAATGGCAGAAGTTTCCAAAGAAAAAACCGCTATTAAAGTCTATAAACCTTTAATAAACAAAGTTGGTTGGCTTATTATAGTTGCTTTATTTTTAATATTTTCTTTCGTGTTAACACGTTTTTCACTTGGTTTTTCTATTCTTGGCGATTGGGATTTATCAAGCTTGATGATTAAAAAACATGAAATGAAAATTGATATTCCTGTTACGTACGCCTATTGTTTCTTCTTTTTATTGGTATTTGTAATTATTCAAGTAAATATTATTAGTAAACGTTTTTCAAGAAGTTTAGAAAACTGATTTTGACTTCGAGAGTCTCAGTCTACGATTTATTTCATTCTAAATTTATGCAAAAAAATATCTGACAAACCCGAAAGTTTGCCAGATATAAAACTAGGTACTTAGAAAAAATTTATTGTTTAATAACTCTATTTATATATACGCTATCTTGTGTATCTCTAATTTTAACAATATAGATACCAGCTTGTAAGCTAGAAAGGTCTAATTGGTATTGATTTAGATCTTTTTGATTAATTGCTTTTGTATAAACCATTGAGCCACTAATATTATATACTTCAATTGCAGCGATGGAATGATCTTTAAGTCGAACGTTTAACAAATCTCGTGTTGGATTTGGATAGGCTTCAAAACTATTGACATTACTTGTAATACTAGCATCATCGTCTTCATATACGGTACTGTCTGTTTTATATCGAACAATTGGTCTATCTGTATTTTGCGCTACAGCACGATTTACAAAATTACCAGAACAACCTTCAATGTATGCTCTAAATTTTGAACCAGATAAAGCATCAAAACCTGCTTCTAATAATACTTCGTCTCCAGCATGATAAGTTGCTTCTGCTCCAGAAAAGATGCTATTATTTGCAGTAATCGTAAAATCAGCTTCTTTGTTATCAACTCCAGTAGTTACATCAGTAGCAACAGTAATGTTTGGTGGGCAACTGGCTGTTGCAATTCCAGTAACAATTAAAGAATAATTTTGACTGCTAGCAAGTGATCCTTTGTGCGTAATAGTAATTGTATATGTACCTGAAGCACCATTTACATCAACTCTTTCATACGGATCTACAGTATTATCTCCTGTTGTATTTGTTGTAATAGACGTTAGTTTGTAAGGATTATATGTTGTTCCTCCTTTAGTAATTCTAATATCTAGATCGTTTACCAATACTGGAGTTGTCAAATTTGCAGTTCCTGTATTTGCTGTTCCAGCAGGATCTGTCCACGAAATAGAAGCTATTAAAGGATTTACACCATCAGATGTTACTGTAGTTGAGTATACAGCACCAGATGTTAATGTATTTTCTTCAATAATGGAACTTGTAGATGCGTCCGTAATAACTTCGGCAGCTCTTTTTGTATTCATAAGTCCCCATCCAAAAATAACATCTGGTCCAGATGCTCCTGCATCATCGGCAGTATGAAGTGCAAGTCCTTTTAATGTAGCAGCTTTCATGAAGTTTGGATTCAAGTTTTTATAATGTTGCTGTAATAAAAGTAAAGAACCTGTTACACTTGGTGTTGCCATTGAAGTTCCTGAAATAGAGTTGTAGGCTGTGTTACTATTATCATAAGTAGAGTATACGCTTACACCGTTTCCAGCAATATCAGGTTTTATTCTAAGGTCGTCTGTTGGACCTTGGCTACTAAAACTAGCAATGCTAACACTAATTAAATCTCCATTAGTATTTACATTAGCATCATTAGTAGCGGCAACTACCAAACCATTTTTGGCAGCAGCTCTTGGACCTAGTTTATCATAAGTAGAATTTCCATTTAATGGATTTCCGTTATATGAATTATTAACGCCATCATTTCCTGCCGCTTTTACCATTAGATAGAAAGGTGCATTATACATAATATTATCCCAATTTCTAGAAGTCGTTGTATATGCTCCAAACTGCCAATCTGGTAAAAATGCTGGATGCGCTCCATATGAATGATTAGAAAGTAACATTCCATTTCCAGCTGCAGCGCTAGCTTCTGATAGATCACTGTTCCAGTCGTTTGTAATAGCGTTAGATTGGTTTGCCATTCCTTTTGCAGCAGGTACAACTCCTGCAGCAGCAATGGTACCTGTAACATGTGTGGAGTGAAAACTATTTCCATTTAAAGGAATAACTCCATCGCCAACCATTACTCTAGAACCATATTCTTGATGTGAAGTTCTAACTGGACCTCCATCCCAAACATATGCTGTCATGCTTTGTCCATTTAAATTTAATCCAAGGCTTCCGCCAGAATTAAGATGGTTTGCACGACTTGATTTAGACGCATTTACATTACTCGTTTTATAATATATAGGTGTTCTATCTCGTGTCATTCCCATGAGTTCACTTATAGAACCATCTTCATTTTCAATAAAAATTTCCCATCCTTGTTGTCTAGCATAATCTAGTACATTTCTTTTCTGTTCTTCAAATTCACTTTCATATTGTGCTTGAAGCATATTCAGTTCTTGAATATTCGATTTTTCTTTTATAATCTCTATTTCTTCACGTGTTTGTCCAAAGACAGTAACAAAAGCAAATAGAAACAATAAAATTGTTATTTTGATATGTTTCATAATTTAATATGTTTTAAATTAAACTATAAACTACTTATTAATCTTTGCTTCTAAAGCCTGAATTCTTTTCTCTTGCATGATGACATACAACATTAATTCTTCAATCTTTTCTTGTTGAATTTTTGTGATTTCTCCAAGTGATAATCCTTCTTCTTCTACAGTAGCTGCAGATGGAACGTTTGGTAAGTGATTGTTTTCATTAATATATGCTTCAACTTCCATCAATGGAGTTAATACATAATTGTCATCAAAAACATAATCTGCCCAACCTGTACGTACACGTACTTCATCAGATAAGATTCCGCCAGCTACAAATAAGTTGTAGTTGCTTATGTTTGTGCCTCCAATAGTAGTTGGCATGTTTAGCGTTCCTACAGATAATTTTTGAGAAAAATATCCTTTTCCTCTAAAGAAACCACCAAAAGTGTTGTTTCCATTTATCTCATCAACTCCTACAACTCCAGCTGCAAAACCTCCATTTACAGAGTTATTTCCTGCCCAAGCACCTTTTAAGTTACCATATACTCCAGCAATTTGTAGCGCATTAGATCCACTTGTTCCACTTAAATCAGTAATAAATCTACCAGCCATTGTGCTAGAAGTTTGAAAAGATGATCTTGCTGTAGATACTGTAATGCTACTAGCCATACCTAAGGTATTACTTGAAGCTGCCCAGTTGCTATTGTATCCAATATGACCTGTAGTTGTAGAGTTTGTACTACTATAATTAGATGTAGCTCTATACGTTTGTGCAATTTGAGCTCCCTTAACTCCAGATCGCACTCCGCCATCTACATCTAGTTTTACATTGGTAGCAGTTCCTACTGCTACTGGTGGAGCCGTAGTTCCGATTCCGACATTTGTACCATTGTCATTTACTTGTGATTGAACATTTACTGTAAAAAATAGTAATAATGGTAACACGATTGATAGTGTAACTTTTTTCATGATTAAATTGTTTTAATTAGTGTATTGGTTAATTTACAGACTAAAACTAGATATAAATATCTTACATGCTAAAGAAGATAAGCTTTTATGTTTTATGGTTTTTTGTATTTTTTATTAAGAAAAAAATAGTATTTTATGTAAATAAAAGACTATATAGTTAGTAGGTTATTAGTTTTTGTTAAATTATTGAAAATAATTATTTTAGTTTAAATATCTATAAAATAGATTGTTACGCTCTTTTTGGTAAGGTTTTTATTTTGTAAGAAAATCATAATGTGAAATTAATCTTAACAAGTTAGAAACTTAAAGACAGATAAATTATAGTATTTCATTTAATATTTTAGGCTTTTATTTTATTTGATTGTTTTTTAATTTTTAGCAAAATATTTTAGGTGCATTTATATTTAAAACAAAAAAACTCCCATGTTTCCATGAGAGTTTTTATATATTCTAGACTTAGAGAATCTCAAATGCCTTAGTTTTTTTATTTTTTATAAAAAATAAACTAAGATACTATTCTGAAAATAGTAATTATTCTTCAATAATTACCCATTGACCTTTTGCGATTAATGGCTCTGCTTGTTTGTATTTTACAGTTTTATTTTCACCTGTCATTACGTTTTTGATAGTAACACGTTCATTACGACCAATTTTTGGCTTATCACGAACAATTGTTTCAGTTACTTGTGGACGTTGTTGCTGTGATTGTTGCATAGCTTGACGTTGTGCTGCTGCTTTTTCATCACTATTTAATACTTCTTCTTTTGAAGTTGTATAGTTATCTTTTTTACGTTTTTGCTCACGTGCCTCACGTACACGATCAGGATTATTATCTGCTAGTTCTCCCTTGAATAAGAAAGAAAGAATTTCACGATTTACTTTATCAATCACTTCTTTGAATAATTCGAATGCTTCAAATTTGTAGATTAATAGTGGATCTTTTTGCTCGTGAACTGCTAATTGAACAGATTGTTTCAATTCGTCCATTTTACGTAAGTGTGTTTTCCAAGCATCATCAATAATTGCTAATGAGATATTTTTTTCAAAATCAGTTACCAATTGTTTTCCTTGAGAATCATATGCATCTTTTAAATCACTTACAACATTTAATTCTTTAGTACCGTCCGTAAATTTAACAACAATACGTTCGTATTTATTTTCAGGATTTTCATATACATCTTTTATAACAGGAAAAACAGCTTCTGCGTTTTTCTCCATTTTTTCATTATAGCTCTTAAAAGCTGCTGTATATACTTTTCCAATAATTTCTTCTTCGGTCATTTTTGTAAACTCATCTTCTGATACTGGACTAGCAATAGAGAAGTAGCGAATTAACTCAAATTCGAAGTTTTTATAATCATTTGCAGCTTTGTTAGTTTGTGTGATAATTTCGGTAGTATCATATACCATATTCGAAATATCCACTTTTAAACGCTCTCCATGTAATGCATGTCTACGACGTTTGTAGACAACTTCACGTTGTGCGTTCATTACATCATCATATTCTAATAAACGCTTACGAATTCCAAAGTTGTTTTCTTCTACTTTTTTCTGAGCACGTTCAATAGATTTTGTCATCATGGAATGTTGAATTACTTCACCATCTTTCAATCCCATTCTATCCATCATTTTGGCAACTCTTTCAGAACCAAATAAACGCATTAAGTTATCTTCTAGAGAAACATAGAACTGTGAACTTCCTGGATCTCCTTGACGTCCAGAACGACCACGTAACTGTCTGTCTACACGGCGTGAATCATGTCGTTCCGTACCTACAATTGCCAATCCTCCAGCTGCTTTTACTTCATCACTTAACTTAATATCCGTTCCACGACCTGCCATGTTTGTTGCAATAGTAACTTGTCCTGGAATACCAGCTTCGGCTACAATATCAGCTTCTCGTTGGTGTAATTTCGCATTTAATACGTTGTGTGGAATTTTTCGAATCGAAAGCATTCTTCCTAATAATTCCGAAATTTCTACAGAAGTAGTACCAATTAATACAGGTCTTCCTTGTTTAGACAATTCAGTTACCTCATCAATAATGGCATTATATTTTTCACGTTTTGTTTTGTAGATTAAATCTTCTTTGTCTTTACGAGCAATTGGTCTGTTTGTTGGAATTTCTACAACGTCAAGTTTATAGATTTCCCATAATTCGCCAGCTTCCGTAACCGCCGTACCTGTCATTCCAGACAGTTTACGGTACATTCTAAAGTAGTTTTGTAAAGTTACTGTTGCGAATGTTTGCGTAGCATCTTCAATTTTTACATTTTCTTTAGCTTCAATTGCTTGGTGAAGTCCGTCAGAGTATCGACGTCCATCCATAATACGACCAGTTTGCTCATCAACAATTTTTACTTTGTTATCCATTACTACATATTCTACATCCTTTTCAAATAGGGTATAGGCTTTTAGTAATTGACTCATTGTATGAATACGCTCACTCTTGATTCCAAAGTCTCTAAATAATTCTTCTTTTAGTTCAACTTCTTTGTCTTTTTCTAATTCTTGTGCTTCAATTTTGGCAATTTGTCCTCCAATATCAGGCATAACAAAGAAATCTTTGTCATTGCTTCCGCTAGATAAATATTCAACTCCTTTGTCTGTTAAATCAATTTGATTATTTTTCTCTTCAATCACGAATAGTAATTCTGCATCAATTTTGTGCATTTCGCGATTGTTGTCTTGCATGTAATAGTTCTCTGTTTTTTGGAGTAATTGTTTTACACCTTCTTCACTTAAAAACTTGATTAATGCTTTATTTTTTGGTAAACCTCTGTAAACTCTTAATAACAAAACACCACCTTCTTTGGTATCGCCTTCTTTAATCAGTTTTTTAGCTTCAGCTAAAACACCTGTTAAGTATTGGCGTTGCGTTCTTACTAATTCGGCTACTTTAGGTTTTAAATCATTGAATTCATGTAAATCTCCTTGTGGAATTGGTCCAGAGATAATTAATGGTGTACGCGCATCATCAACCAGTACAGAATCGACCTCATCTACAATAGCATAGTTGTGTGGACGTTGTACTAAATCATTAGGTGAATGCGACATGTTATCACGCAAGTAATCAAAACCAAATTCATTATTTGTACCATAAGTAATGTCAGCAGCATAGGCCTTTCTTCTTGCTTCCGAGTTTGGTTGATGGTAATCTATACAATCAATTGTAAATCCATGGAATTGGAAAATTGGAGCCATCCAAGCGCTATCACGTTTTGCTAAGTAATCATTCACGGTTACTAAATGCACACCTTTGCCAGTTAAAGCATTTAAATATACAGGAAGCGTTGCTACCAACGTTTTTCCTTCTCCTGTTTGCATTTCGGCAATTTTACCTTGATGCATTGTAATACCACCGATTAGCTGTACGTCATAGTGAATCATATCCCAAGTGACTTGCTTTCCGGCTGCATCCCAAGAGTTTTGCCAAATAGCATTATCACCATCTAGTGTAATGTAATCAACTGTTCCTGATAATTCTCTGTCGTATGGAGTCGCTTTTACGGTAAGTTCATTATTATGAGCAAAGCGTTTTGCTGTTTCTTTTACCACTGCAAATGCTTCTGGTAAAATTTCTAGTAATACACCTTCCGTTATTTCGTATTCTTCGTCTCTAAGTTTATCAATTTGTTGATAAATATCTTCTTTACGCTCAATATCTGAACTTGATTCTGCTTCTTCTGTTAAAGCAGTTATTTGAGCATTATTTTCTTTACATGCTTCTGCTATTTGCGATTTGAAGTATATAGTACGTGCTCTAAGTTCGTCAATAGACAACTGAGATAGTTGTTGTTCGTGCGACTTAATTTTATTTATGATAGGCTGTAAGCCTTTTATATCTTTCTTGGATTTGTCTCCAACAAAAATTTTCAACATTGAATTTAAAAAACTCATGGTTTATTTTGGTTTTATATTAAACCAAAAAAAAGCCTCGAAATTGAGACTTTTTCCTTGTTTAACTTGTTTTAATATTCATCTTCATTCCAGAGATAATCATCATCTGTAGGATAATCTGGCCAAATTTCTTCGATAGATTCATAGGAATCACCTTCGTCTTCAATGGATTGTAGGTTTTCCACAACCTCTAAAGGAGCTCCTGTTCTAATTGCATAGTCAATCAACTCATCTTTTGTAGCGGGCCAAGGTGCATCACTTAAATGAGATGCTAGTTCTAATGTCCAATACATATTTTTAGATATTATTTTTTTGCAAAAATAAATTTTTAAATGAGAAAGTCAAGTAAAAAAATCATTATTTACACATTATTTTTAAGAACGTTTTTTAAAGAACATCTATTTCCTTAAAAATTAAATAGTTATGAATTCTTCTTAGGAATCCATTTTATTTCATTCGCTTGTAAGTCATTGGACAATTTTCGTGCCAACACAAAAAGGTAGTCAGAAAGTCGGTTTAAGTACTTTAATGAATTTTCATCAAAAGGCTCTAATTCGTAAAGCGCTGATGCTAAGCGTTCTGCTCTACGACATACGCAGCGGGCAATGTGACAGAATGACACCGTTTGGTGTCCGCCAGGTAATACAAAGTGTGTCATTGGTGGCAAAGCAGCATCCATCGTATCCATTTCACGTTCTAAGGCGGTAATATTATCTTCAGAAATTTTTGGAATATTTAAACGATCTTTCCCGTTTTTTAAAGTTGCCTTTTCAGGATCAGTAGCCAACACGGCACCAACTGTAAATAACAAATCTTGAATATCCATTAATACATTTTGATAATGCGGATTAATTTCTTGATCTCTTATAAGACCAATGTATGAATTCAATTCGTCAACTGTACCATAACTATCAATTCGGATATGATGCTTGGGAACACGCGTACCACCAAATAGTGCAGTAGTTCCTTTATCTCCAGTTTTAGTGTATACTTTCATCTTTTTCCTTTTCTAGCTTTTCTTTAAAATGATTTTGTAATCGCTTTTTAGTTTTCTTGTTTTTTATGTAAACAAAAATGCCACCTATAACAAGTGCAACAAGAAGCTTCAAACTAATCATTCTCCTTTTCTTTTTTCTTTTCGTAATAGTTATCCCTGAAATTTCTTCCTTTACGATTATACAGTTTATTCTTGTTCCTTTTGTTATTTAGTAATAGTAAAGGAAACACGATACTTACAATTATAAAAACCCAAAGTAACATAGTATGTTTATTTTTTCTGCATGTGCATTGTTAGATGCATGCAAGTGTATAATTGATGCTCATTAGTTTGCGATTTCTCCCAATCTTTTTGATGCAATTTTTTAATATAATTTAATTTCTTTTTTGAACCAATTGGAATTAAGTTTAGAAAGAAGGCCCATTTGGATGAACCTAAGATTCCATGACGCTCTATTACATTGAATTCCTTGTGAAAACGTTGAACAGTTTTCTTTGAAAAAGGCCATTCCCAATCAGCATCAGACTGAAAAGGTCTGTATATTGCTCTAATTACTTTTAACGGCCAACTAGTTTTTAACGGATCGTATGAAATTAATTGTCCGTTTGGCGCTAACTTTTCTTGTAGTTTATCAAATAACATGTCTAAACTCTCAAAGTGATGTAAAACCCCGTAAGCATAGATAATATCAAAGTCTTTTTCTTTAAAATCAGGCGATAAAAAATCAACTTCTTTTGCTTCTGCATTTGGTAAATCTTTCAAGCGTTCATTCAGTTTTGCAATTGCTTCATCACTTAAGTCAATTCCTAAGTAGCTTTTAGCATTTTCAGCTAAATATAAACTTAAGTAATTTCCAGCAAAACATCCTAAATCCAATACTTTTTTATCTGATAAATCACCTAACCAAACTTTATGTCTGTCATAAACTTGTTCACTGATTTTTAATTCTTTTCTAAAATCAGAAAGCAATTTATTTCGCATATACGACCAAATTTTAGTCGCAAAATTCTTCTTTTTTGTATTGTAGAATTCTTTCTGTCTTTTGTTGACTTCTAATACTTTTTCTAATTGTGTATTGCTCACTTTATTAGGTTTTTAATTGGGAGAAATGCAAATTAACAAAAATTGTCATTAAATTACTTCTTTTGTTTGATATTTAGTGTTACTCTACTTTTATGGTGTTGGTAGTTTGGTTTCTGAGTCCTTTGTAGTATTAGCAAATTAATGAAATAAGTGTTAGCGCGTTCAACTTACAGTCTTATTACAAAATGTTCCTTTGCCTGTTCTTTTCTAAAGAAAACAAATCCCCAAAAAAACGTATCAATAGTTACGGTAACTTTTGAGTGGTTTTTAATACTTTCCCAAGCTTCTATCATTTCCTTACTCCAATGAATATCATCAAATATAAAAACCGAATCGTTATGTATGTTGTTTAGTAATTGATTAAAGTAGGAGAGTGTTGCTTCTTTTTGATGATTTCCATCAAAGTAGATTAAGTCATAGGTTTTGTCTGCGATTTTTGGAAATGTTTTTTGAAATTCATCAATATGAATCTTAATGTTTTTTGCTTGGTATTTTTTAAGTTGTTTTTGTGCGATAGTTGCTGTTTCAGGACAGCCTTCAAGCGTATCAATAGTCGTTGCTTCTTTCATAGCAATAGTAGCAATTCCTAAAGAAGTTCCTAATTCAAGGCATTTTTTTATATCTAAATAAGGAATTAAGCGTGCTAATAGTTTTGCTCTTTTTGGTGTAATTCCTGCATTTTTAGCTATTGCTGAGATTTTTCTTGTATTGGATGAGAATACTCTACTTCCTGCTCCAAAATCTGTAATTTCAATAGTATTATCATTTTGAAGCAACTCTTTCCGGTAACTATCAATAGTATTATAAATTTCCTTCGATTTTGTATCGTAAAAACATTTTGTCACCAAATCATACACAAATGGAGAATGTACACCGTGCTCATTGGTTGATTTTGCTAAGAATTTAAAATACGAAAGAATTTGATACCACATAGTTTATTCTTCTATTTTGGAAGCCAATTCAAACCAACGCTCTGTTTTTTCTTCAGATTCATTGATGATTTTCTGCAATTCTAATGATTTCTCTTGAATTTCGTCTTGTGATAATTCGCTAGTAACAAACAATTGTTCAAGTTTATCTTTTTCTTCTTCTAAACGTTGAATGTCTTTTTCTAAACGTTTGTATTCTTTCTGCTCATTATAGCTTAGTTTTTCGCTATCGTCTTGTCGCCACGATTTTTTTTCTTTTTTCTCTATAGAAGTCTTCGTATCTGGAACAATACTATCTTCATATACTCTAAAATCAGTGTAATTCCCAGGAAAATCTTCAATCAGGCCATTTCCTCTAAAGATAAATAGGTGATCAACAATTTTATCCATAAAGTATCTATCATGTGAAACAACTAGTAAACAACCAGGGAAATCGAGTAGAAAACTTTCTAATACATTTAATGTAACAATATCCAAATCGTTTGTAGGTTCATCCAGAATCAAGAAGTTAGGGTTTTGAATCAAAACTGTACATAAATATAAGCGTTTCAATTCTCCTCCAGAGAGTTTTTCTACAAAATCATACTGACGCTTTCTGTCGAATAAGAAGCGTTCTAATAATTGTGCAGCAGAAATTAAACGACCTTTCTTTAACGGAATATATTCTCCATATTCTTTAATAATGTCAATTACTTTCTGACCTTCTTTCGGGTTGATTCCGCTTTGCGTATAATATCCAAATTTAATAGTTTCTCCTACGATTACTTTTCCGGCGTCAGGCTTTAACGCTCCTGTAATCATATTTAGAAACGTAGATTTCCCAGTTCCGTTTTTTCCAATAATTCCAATACGCTCGCCGCGTTTGAATACATATTCGAATTTATCTAACAATACTTTGTCTTGGAATGATTTGGAAATATTATGCAACTCAAGAATCTTACTTCCCATACGTTCCATGTTGATTTCCAATTGCACTTCATGTTCGTTACGACGTTTGTGTGCTTTTTCTTTAATGTCGTAAAAATCATCAATTCTAGATTTCGATTTTGTTGTACGTGCTTTTGGTTGACGACGCATCCAATCGAGTTCTTTTTTGTATAAGTTTTTAGCTTTTTCTACAGAAGCTTGTTCAGATTGAACACGTGCTTCTTTTTTATCTAAATAATAAGAATAGCTTCCTTTATAATTGTATAATTGACCATTTTCAAGCTCTACAATTTCATTACATACACGTTCTAAAAAGTAGCGATCGTGCGTTACCATGAATAACGTTATACTTTCTTTTTTGAAATATTCTTCTAACCATTCAATCATCTCTAAATCTAGATGGTTTGTAGGCTCATCTAAAATTAATAAATCAGGTCTATTGATAAGAACCGTTGCTAAGCCCAACCTTTTTTTCTGTCCTCCAGACAAGTTGCTAACTTTCTGAGAAAGATTTTCCAGCTTTAGCTTAAATAGAATTTGTTTGTATTGTGTTTCAAAATCCCAAGCATTATGTGCGTCCATTTTTTCAAATGCTTTTTGATACGCTTCTGTATCATCAGGATTTAATAATGCTTTTTCATAATTATGAATAATATCCAAAATAGGATTTTCGGAAGCAAAAATGGTTTCTTCTATTGTAAGGTTTGGATCTAAATTTTCATTTTGAGAAAGAAATGCCATGTGAATTCCTTTTCGCGAAATAATTTGTCCGCTATCAGATTCTTCTCTGCCAGTAATGATATTGAGTAATGATGTTTTTCCGGTACCATTCTTTGCAATGAAAGCTACCTTTTGATCTTTGTTGATTCCAAAAGATATATTTTCAAATAATACACGTTCTCCAAAAGATTTAGAGATATTTTCAACGGATAAATAATTCACTTTATTGATATTTTTTACAAATTAAAAATAAAAAGATCATATATCTTGCATAGAATTTTATTATTAATGCGTAAAAGTTATATTTGCTAATTGAACAAATAGATTTTTTTTAATGAAATTGAAAGCCTCAATATCTATTCTACTTTTATTATGTTTCCTGTCTTCTTGTGTAACAAACAAAGAACTTACTTACTTTGGTGATAAAGAAAAAGATAAGGAACTCATACAGCAAAGTATTAAGGTTAACCAGAAACCATATAAGCTTCAAATTGGTGATTTATTATCGATAAACATCAAATCTTCAGATCCGAAATTAACAGAAATGTTTCAACCTAGTACTAATGATAATGCAAATGCAGCACAATCAGAACAAGGATTGTATTACAATGGTTTTACTGTTGATATGCATGGAAATATAAAAATCCCACTTATTGGAGAGCTTAATGTTTTAGGATATACTACGGATGAAATAAGTAAGATAGTCCGTGAAAAGTTATTAGATGAGTATTTTACAGAAGAGGCAAATATTTTTGTGGTAATAAAACTTGCTGGTTTAAGATTTACAGTAACTGGTGAAGTCGGAAGTACTGGAATTTATACTTTATACCAAGATCGAGTAAATATTATAGAAGCCTTAGCAAGTGGAGGAGATATAAGTACTCTTGGAAATAGAAAAGATGTATTGGTGATACGTCAGTATCCGCAAGGTCAAAAAATACACCATATAGATTTAACGAGTGCAGAGGCATTTAATTCTCCTTATTATTACATAAAACCTAATGATATGATTTATGTAAAACCATTAAAACAGAAATCATTAGGAACTGGAACAACATTAGTGCAGTCTATTACTACTGTTGTTACCGTTTTGTCGTTGGTAACAAGTATTATAATATTATCTAGAAATTTATAGCCACATGGAAGAGGAATTCGAAGAATCAGTATCGCAAAATTCTTTTGATATAAAAGCATTTGCATTACGAGCATTGAGTTATTGGTATCTTTTCGTAATTACTATGGGAATTGCTTTTGTGATTACATATTTCTACAATAAAAGATTACAACGAATTTATAATGTTGAGAGTTTAATTTCAATTAAAGAAGAGCAAAACCCTTTCTTTTCTGCAAATACTAGTTTAGTATTTAATTGGGGAGGAACTAGCGATAAAATTGAAACCATCAAAATTATTCTTGAATCTAGATCTCATAATGAAGAAATTGTTAGTTTACTACAGTCATATATTCATTACTTACGAAAAGGCGAGTATAGATATGAAGATATATATAAAAAAGCTCCATTTAGAGTAGAATTAGATGAACTTCATAACCAAATGATTGATCAGATAATCAAAATAAAATTTATTGATGATAATTCATATGAACTTTCTTTTGATTTTGAAGACAAAACGACATTTAATGTAATTAATTATACAGCAAATGAAATTTCTAGAGAATCAGTTATATCTAAGGAGTTTAAAGAGTCGTATAATATTAATGATACAGTTTTACTACCGTTTTTAAAGTTTAAGTTAATAAAAATTCCAGAAATAAAGTGGAATACCGGACAGGATTACTATCTGCGTTTTTCTTCAATTAAATCTGAGGTAAATAAGTATAAAAACATAAATGTTTTTCTAAAAACAAAAGGAGCTTCATTATTGGTATTGAGTCTTGTTGGGCCGAATAGAGAAATTTTAGCCGATTATTTAAATGCTACTGCAGATGTTTTAAGAGAAAAACAGTTAGAGCAAAAGAATCAATTTGCAGTTAATACGATTGCTTTTATTGATAAAATGATGGTGGGTGTAAAAGATTCATTAGAATCCGAAGAAGATAGAATTAGAGAGTTTAAACAACGAAATCAGGTTTTAAATCCTTCAGCAGAAGGAGATGCTTTATTTACAAAGTTAAGTAGTTATGATGATCAGATAAGTGGCTTAAATTTAAAATTACGATACTGCGAACTTTTAAAAAATTATTTAATTAACGCAGAAGATTATTCAAATTTACCAGCGCCAGCTTCATCAGGTATTACAAATCAAAACATTATACAAGGAGTTACTAAAATTGTAAATCTTTCAGTTACAAGGGCACAGCGAGCAAAAACAACCAAGAATCCAATTTTTTTAAAAGATATTGATCGATCTATAGAAGCAA
This sequence comes from uncultured Kordia sp., assembly GCF_947496985.1. Lineage (GTDB taxonomy): Bacteria > Bacteroidota > Bacteroidia > Flavobacteriales > Flavobacteriaceae > Kordia. The sequence continues at coordinate 426,836 of NZ_CANMEZ010000004.1, read as the reverse complement.
CAAAAAACGTGTTGTTAGAAAGTATTATTACAGAAAAAACATCTATTGAGTTAAATCAGCAAGATGTGAGATCTAGAACAGCTAGAGCGCAAGCAGAATTTAGAAAATTACCTGCTGAAGAACAAGAATTATTCAACATACAACGTAGTTATGAAATAAGTCAGGCTTCATATACAATGTTGCTTACAAAACGGAATGAAGCTGGAATTGCTAAAGCATCTAACGTTTCTGATATTAAGGTGATTGATAGAGCACGTGATCTTGGGCAAGCAGCAATAGCTCCTGATACACAAAAAAATTACTCCATAGCACTTTTTATAGCATTATTACTTCCTGCTTTATTTGTTTTTTTGACAACAATTCTTGATACTAATATTCATACTCCAGACGATTTAAAATCTAACTCAACTATTCCAATTCTTGGAATTATAGGAAGAAGTAAAGTTGCTAATAATTTAGCTGTATTTAATAGCCCTAAGTCATCTGTGGCGGAATCTTTTAGAGGAATTCGATCGAGTCTACAATATATCTATAAGGATTTAGATATAAATAAAACAAAAACAATTATGGTAACTTCTTCAGTCAGTGGAGAAGGAAAAACCTTTTGCTCAATAAATGTGTCTTCTGTTTTTTCCTTAATGGGAAAAAAGACAGTTTTAGTTGGACTGGATTTGCGTAAACCTAAGATATTTGATGATTTTGGAATTACAAACGATTTTGGTGCCGTAAACTACTTAATTGGTCAAAAAACATTACAGGAAGTTGTGCAGTCTACAGGATATGAAAATTTAGATGTAATTACTTCTGGACCAATTCCGCCAAATCCTTCAGAATTATTAATCAGTTCACAAATGGATAAATTCATGGAAGAACTTCATGAAAGTTATGATTATGTTATTTTGGATACGCCACCTTTAGGATTGGTTTCTGATGCTGTAGATTTAATAAAATATGCAGATGCAACAATGTATTTGGTTCGACAAGAATACACTAAAAAGGCAATGCTGAATGTCATTAATGAAAAGTACAAGAAAAAAGAAATAACAAATATAAGCTTTGTATTAAATGATTTCCGTCAAAAAGCCAAATATGGATATAGTTACGGATATGGTTATGGATACGGCTACGGTTATGGAAACTATGGAAATGGTTATCATGAAGATGAACGAAAGTCATTTATGACTAGATTGAAAAATCTGTTCAAAAAAAGTTAAACTAGACAACCCCAAATTAAGGAATGTGTAATGCATTTCGGAATAAAGCGATTATGACGATATTAGGAATATCCGCATTTTACCACGACTCTGCCGCAGCAATTGTTCAAGATGGGAAAATTATGGCTGCTGCGCAAGAAGAACGTTTCACACGTAAGAAACACGATCCTGCGTTTCCAACAAATGCAGTACGTTACTGTTTAGAACACGTTGGAAAAACAATAGATCAATTAGATGCGGTTGTTTTTTATGACAAACCATTATTGAAATTTGAGCGATTGTTAGAAACCTATTATGGTTTTTCGCCAAAAGGTGTTGCTTCATTCATTACTGCAATTCCCGTATGGTTAAAGGAAAAAATGTTTTTAAAGAAACTAATTAAAGATGAGTTAAAAGAAATTCACTCATATGATAAGAAAAAACTAAAACTACTTTTTCCAGAACATCACTTGTCACACGCAGCAAGTGCTTTTTATCCTTCTCCATATAAAAAAGCAGCAATTTTAACTTTGGATGGAGTAGGAGAATGGGCTACAGCTTCTATTAGTTTGGGTGATGGAGAAAATATTACAATGTTGAAAGAATTGCAATTTCCGCACTCAGTCGGATTATTATATTCAGCATTTACTTATTTCTTAGGATTTAAAGTGAATTCAGGAGAATACAAGCTTATGGGGTTAGCGCCATATGGAAACCCGAATTCAGAACGTGTGCAAAAATTTAAAGAAATCATTAAAACCAAACTAATCAAGATAAATGAAGATGGTTCTATTTGGTTAGATCAGAAATACTTTAACTATGCGGTTGGTTTGCGCATGGTATATGATGATAAATGGGAAGTGCTATTTGGTTTTCCAAGACGAACGTCTGAATCTGAATTTGAACAACAACATTCTGATTTAGGCCTAGCAATACAAGAAGTAACAGAGGAAATTATTATCAAATTAGCGAAACATGCTAAAGAAATTACCGGAGCTGACTATTTATGTATGGCAGGTGGAGTTGCATTGAATTGTGTTGCAAACGGAAAACTCCAAAACGAAAATATATTTAAAGAGATATTCATTCAACCTGCAGCAGGAGATGCTGGTGGTGCTTTAGGAGCTGCATTAACTGCAAATTATCTATATTTCGAGCAAGAACGAGAAATAGTTTCAAATGACGCCATGAAAGGTTCGTATTTAGGTCCTGAATTCTCAGATTTAGATGTTGAAAATATCAATAGAAAATACAATGCAAAAGCTACGCATTTTTCTAATTTTAATGAATTAACAAAAGAAGTAGCAAAATATATTTCAGAAGGAAATGCAATAGGTTGGATGCAAGGACGTATGGAATTTGGACCAAGAGCTTTAGGGAGAAGAAGTATTTTAGGAGATGCCCGAAATCCAGAAATGCAGAAAAAACTAAACCTAAAAATTAAATATAGAGAATCATTCAGACCATTTGCGCCATCAGTATTGTCAGAAGATGTAAACGAATTTTTCGATTATAAAGGAATTTCGCCATATATGTTGTTGGTACATAAAATTCACTCAAAAATAAAAAATGAAGTTCCTGTAAATTATCATGAATTACCAATTCGTGAAAAACTATATGTAGAGCGTTCATCATTACCAGCAATTACACATATTGATTTCTCTGGGAGAATTCAAACAGTTCACAAAGAAACCAATGCTGAATATTGGGAATTGATTAATGAGTTCAAAAAAATCACAAATGTTGGAGTAGTTGTAAACACGAGTTTTAATGTTCGGGGCGAACCAATAGTTTGTACGCCAGATGATGCATATCGTTGTTTCATGCGTACAGAAATGGACTATTTAGTTATTGGGAATTACGTATATAAAAAAGAAGAACAGCAAAGTTGGGACGATCCTGATGATTGGAAAGAAGAATTTTTATTAGACTAATTATTGTGTGGAAAACGATAAAATATAATCTCATTGTTTTACTAGTACTTTTAGTATTAGTGGAAGCTTTGTTGTGGTTTTTTCCAGTGTCAGATCCGTATGAGAATGCTAAGAAAAATATGTTTTTTCCAACAATTGGTAACATGTATATAGAATCGCAGTTTGATCGAAATATGAAACTGCAATTCTCTACAGAAGATGGATTGTTAGGATTTGAAAACTATAAAGAAGTTACCGACTTTACGATTAATAACTATGGTTTTCGTGGAGAAGATTTAAAAATGCCTAAACCAAATAGTGAATATAGAATATTTGCAATAGGAGGAAGTTCTACAGAAAATCTATATGTAGATGATAAAGATGTTTGGACGCAGGTTTTGCAAGAAAATTTAAATCGTGAAAACTATCAAAATAAAATTGTAAAAGTATACAATGCAGGTAAATCTGGTGATAACATCCAAGATCATGTAGCTATGTTAGTGCATAGAATTGTGCATTTACAACCTGATGAAGTAATTGTGTTTTGTGGAGTTAATGATGTTACCAGGCTAATGTTAGATGATAATCCCTTAAAATATAATATAACAAAGCAGAAAAAAGAAGAAATTGGTTTCCGAAAAATGTTGGGTATATTTATGTATGAATTTCAAATTCCAAGACGTTTATTTTATGCGTTTAAAAGCGAAGATGAAAATTTAGAAACCATTGGAATTCAATCAAAATATGCAAAAAAAGCAGCGAAAACGCAAGCGAGACTGATTGAAAATAAATTACCTACAGTAGATTATGGTAATTATGTGAATAAAATAAAATCACTTATAGGTATATGTCAAGCTAATGATATAAAGCTTATATTTGCGACGCAAGTAGTGACTTGGGATACGAGTGAAAAAGCCTTAAAAAAATGGCATTGGATGACGTCTCGCGGAGGCATTCGTTACAATGCAGAAAAGTTGCAGCAAAAAGTAGATAGTATCAATATGATTACTGTAAATGAAAGTGTAAAATTTAACATTCCAGTATTTAAAACAGATTCTATCATTTCAAAAACTAGTACCTATTTATATGATGATTGTCATTTTAATCCGGCAGGAAACAAAAAAATGGGAGAAGAACTAGCTAAATTTATAAAAGACACAAAATAACTATCATATGGAATTCTTGAAAGATATATTTAACTTCTTAAAAGAACGAAAAAAATTCTGGTTATTGCCAATGATCATTGTATTACTATTGCTAGGAGTTATCCTAGTTTTAGGAGGAGGATCAGCAATAGCACCATTCATTTACACACTATTCTAGTATGAAAGAAAGTAATACGAAAGTTATATTAGTAATCGTGGCTGGATTTTTAATAATCTCAGCTATTCTAGAGTTTCATTATGTAAAAATAGATGCAGCCAATGCTGTACGGTACATTGCTTTAGGAGTTGGTGTAGCATCGTTTATTCCTCCATTAGAACGTTTAGTTGTCTGGATTTGGGAAAAAATTGCACTAGTTTTAGGATGGATTAATACAAAAATCATCTTATCAGTTGTGTTTTTTATCTTTTTGACGCCATTTGGAATCTTATCGCGTATATTCTCAAAAAACAATCTAAAACTGAAACACGATTCTAACACTACATTTGTAGAACGAAATCATACCTACTCAAAAAAAGATTTAGAAAACATTTGGTAACCATAATAAATACTCAATAAACGTGAACAAACCCCAAGAAAACAATACATGGTTATTTGAGATATCACCCAAAAGCAACCTTTTTAACTTTAAATTTAAAGAAATTTGGCGCTATCGTGATTTACTCTTGCTTTTTGTACGCCGTGATGTGGTTACTTTATACAAACAAACAGTTTTAGGTCCTTTATGGTATCTTATTCAGCCATTGATGACCTCTGTAATTTTCACATTAGTGTTCAATGGAATTGCAGATATAAAAACTGGAACAGTAAATGCCTTTCTCTTTAACTTAGCAGGAATTACTATATGGAATTACTTCGCAGAATGCTTAAAAGCGACTTCTGATACATTTAAAAAAAATGAGAATATCTTTGGAAAAGTATATTTTCCTAGAGCTATTATGCCGCTGTCCATTACAATATCAAACTTACTAAAGTTTGCAATACAGTCATTTATATTTATTGCTTTTTACATTTACTTTTCCTTAAATGGAGAAACAGGAACCTTATCTTGGTATGTATTGCTAATACCTATTGTGGTGATTATCATGGGAGTTTTAGGACTTGGTTTAGGAATGATCATTTCTTCCATGGTTACAAAATATCGTGATTTAAGCTTTTTAGTTCAATTTGGAATACAATTACTAATGTATATCTCAGCAGTGATGTATCCAATAACAATAGTGGAAGATAAATTGCCAACCTATGTTTCATGGTTGGTTGCTTACAATCCTTTAGCACATGTAATAGAATCATTTAGGTATATGGTTTTTTCAGGAGCTTATTTAGATAATGGGCAGGCAATTTTTTCATTAATAAGTATAGGAGTTATGTTTGTAGTAGCTTTCATTGTTTTTTTACTAGGTTTAGTGATATTTAATAAAACAGAACGTAATTTTATAGATACGGTATAATGGAAAAAGATATCATATTACAGGTAGAAGAATTATCCAAACAATATCGTTTAGGAGTTATTGGTACAGGAACTATTACACATGATTTAAATCGTTGGTGGCATAAAATTCGTGGAAAAGAAGATCCGTATCAAAAAATAGGAGATAAAAATGCACGTACTGAAATTGGGACTTCCAACTATGTATGGGCGTTAAAAGACATATCTTTTGATCTTGAAAAAGGGGAAGTATTAGGAGTCATCGGAAGAAATGGTGCAGGAAAATCAACCTTGCTAAAGCTACTTTCTAAAGTAACAACACCAACAAAAGGTGTAATTCGTTCTAAAGGACGAATTGCCTCTTTGTTAGAAGTAGGAACTGGGTTTCATCCAGAATTAACAGGAAGAGAAAATATATATCTAAACGGTGCAATTTTAGGAATGACTAAAGCTGAAATCAAAGTAAAATTTGATGAAATTGTAGAATTTGCAGGTGTTCAACGATATATAAATACACCTGTAAAGCGTTACTCTTCAGGAATGAAAGTGCGTTTGGCATTTGCTGTAGCAGCCCATTTAGAACCAGAGATCCTTATTGTAGATGAAGTGTTAGCGGTTGGAGATGTTGAATTTCAAAAGAAAGCCATTGGTAAAATGCAAGACATCTCTCATGGAGATGGGAGAACAGTTTTGTTTGTGAGTCATAATATGATGACGATACGTCGGTTATGTAGTAGAGCTATTTTGTTAGAAGACGGAATGGTTTCCTACGCAGGAGATGTAGAAAGTACTATAAATAAATACATTGAAAAGAATACGGTTATTAAGGAAACGGATATTGCAACACGTACAGAACGTTTAGGTTCCGGTCAAGCCAGAATAACAAATGCTGTAATACTTTCCAGTGAAATAAAAACAGGTGCTCCGTTTGAAGTAGAACTCAGTTATAAAAATAATTCCAATTTTGAAATTGATGAATTTGGAATTAGTATATGGAAATTGGATGAAACAAAAATTATCAGCATATCATCAAACCTGAAAAAAGAAATTGCTACGATTGACCAAAACACAGGAAAAGTGAGATGTAAAATAGATTCTTTACCTTTAGTTCAAGGTTCGTACTTATTAAACGTATTTGTAGCAAACAAAGCAGGAGTTGCCGATTATCTGGAAAAAGTACTTACGTTTGAAGTGGAAGAAAATGACTATTTCGGAAATGGCAAACTAGTCGATTCTAAATGGGGAACAATAATCGTAGATCATAAATGGAAACACACTAATAAATAATGATTCAAGAATACTCAGAACTTAATAGCTGGCACGATCAAAAAGATCCTTGGGATTATGAAAATAGTGCGGATGACATCAAACGAAAAGATATTCTAATAAGTGAAATTCCACTAAAACATTACGGAACTGTACTCGATATTGGTTGCGGGCAAGGATTCATTACACAAAATTTACCAGGTGATAAAGTGTATGGTGTGGACATTTCTGCAAATGCAATAAAATTTGCAAAACAAAAAGAAACAGATACACTGAAATTTTTAGAAGGAAGTATTTTTGACATTGACAAAATTGCACCTGAAAAATTTGATCTTATTATCATTACGGGCGTATTATACCAACAATACATTGGGAAATCTACAAACTTGATCTATCAACTAATAGACAACATCTTAAAAGAGGATGGAATCTTGATTTCAGTACATATTGACGATTGGTATTATTCTCAATTTCCATACCTACGTGTAAAAGAACTCTTTTACAAATACAGAACCTACAATCATAAACTTGAAATTTACCACAAATGATTTTAATGTATCATAAAATATATTTGGACTCGCCAACTATGTGGTGGGTTACTGTAAATGACTTTTACAGGCAAATGGCAGAGTTATCTTCAAAAGAAGTGGTATTCTTAGAGGATTATGATGTAAACAATCCGAAACATGTAGTAATCACGTTTGATGGAATTTATAAAAACGTGTTGCAATATGCAATGCCCGTCATGAAACAGTTTGGATATCCGTTTGAACTATTTATCACTTCTGACTATTTAGACAAAGACAACGAATTTGATAACGTAGAACCCAATGCACCATTTACAAGCAGAGAAGAATTGCAAGAATTAGTTGCTAACGGAGGAAGATTGCAATGGCACACAAAGTCACATCCAAACTTAAAAGAAGTTACAGACAGAGAATTAATTATAAACGAATTATCAATTCCTGAAGACATCAAAACACTTGATCTTAACGGATTCAATTGGTTTGCATATCCACATGGAGAATTCAATGATGTAGTTCTAGAAGAAACAGCAAAACGCTTCAAAGGAGCAGTTTCATGTAATCAAGGGAATGATTCGGATGTATACAAGCTAAACAGGCTTACGGTTGTCAATGAAACAAGTCTTCGAAAAGAAAAAATAGCATGTATCATAGCAAGTTATAACTATGGAGATTTTTTAATAGAAGCTATAGAATCTGTATTAAAACAAACCATTGTCCCAGATGAAATACTTATTACAGACGATCACTCAGATGATGATACACAATTAATTGCAGAAGGGTATGTGAAAAAATATCCTAATCTCATCAAATACAACAGAAATGAGAAAAACATGGGAATTGTAGCACATTTCAATAAAGCCATCAAACTCACAACGGCTGAATATGTCTTCTTTTTAGGAGCAGACAATCGTTTGGTCAGTAACTATGTGGAAGATTGTAGCAATGTGTTAGATCATAATAAAGACGCGGCAATTGCCTACACAGACTATGCATTCTTTGGTTCAAGAGCAAAATTAACGCATCAAAACTTTACCGAAGAATGGAAAGGCGCAATCATTTTAGATACATTTTATCAAATCAACTTTCCAGAATTTGATACAAAAGAAGCATTAGTTGCGCAAATAGAAAAACGAAACTGTATTCATGGTTCGTCTATGTACAGACGTTCTGTGTTTGACGATGTTGGCGGATACATTGAATCGAAAAAAGCAGAAGATTACAACTTATTTAAACGTATCATAGCGAAAGGCTGGACTGCTAAAAAGGCTGCAAATACAAACTTAGAATACAGACAACACAACATTTATCAGGCAAATAACATAGTTGGAATGCAAATGAAAATGATGCATTACAAAAAGATGTATGAAGAAGTAAGTAAGTATAATAACTCAACTTATTTTAAAACTTCATACAAAGTATACAAGGGCTTGCGATTTATAAAATATAATTATAAAAGACCGTTTAAAGTCTTGAAAGCACTTAAACGCAAGTTTTTCAAGTAATTTTTGAAAATCGAACACGTATGAATGTCGCTATCATCATAGTAACGTATAATGGAATGAAATGGTTATCTAAATGTTTAGATAGTTGTGCAGATATTCCTGTAATTGTGGTCGATAACAACTCTACTGACAATACAGTAACATTCATCAAAGAAAATTATCCAAAAGTGACACTAATCGAAGCTTCCGAAAACAAAGGTTTTGGAGCTGCAAACAATATTGGAATCGCCAAAGCATTAGCAAAAGGAGCAGAGTATTTTTTTCTTTTAAATCAAGATGCATACCTACAACCAAACACGATTTCAAAATTAATTGAATGTCATCAACAAGATGCAAAATATGGAATATTAAGCCCAATTCATTTAAATGGCGATTGGACTAAACTCGATTATAATTTCTCAAAATACATCAGTGAAAACAAAACACTTCAATTTGATGCGATAAAACAAAACTATCAACAGAATATATACGAAGTTTCTTTTGTTAATGCTGCCGGTTGGTTAATTTCAAAGGAAACAATTGATACTGTTGGCGGATTCGATCCTTTGTTTTTTCACTATGCAGAAGACAATAACTATTGTCAACGCTTAAAATATCACGAACTAAAAATAGGTGTTGTTCCTACTGTTTTTTTAGCACACGACCGTGAATACAGAACGAATACGTTAAAATTAAATGAACAGAAAAAGCTACAACTTGAAGAACGAAAAATTAAAACGTTTCTAGCTGATATTAATAAAGATGTAAATAAACAAGTTCAAAATTTCAGAAAAAAATATAGTAGAAATTGTAAAAAATCATTGTTAAGCTTAAAATTGAATGACTATTCATATCATAAAAAAGAACAAAAACTATTAGCTAACTTGTTGCCTGAAATACAAAAAAGTAGAACGATCAACAAGCAAAAAGGAAGGCATTACATTACAACTGATTAATGGAAAAACAAGTCTCCATACTAATTCCAACGTATAACAGAGCGCATCTCATTACGGAAACGCTCAATTCTATTGTGCAGCAAGCGTACGAGAATTGGGAATGTATTGTGGTGGATGATCATTCAAATGATAATACACAGCAAGTTGTAGAAGAATATATAACGAAAGATAGTCGTTTTCAATATTGCAAACGTCCAGATGACAAACCGAAAGGCGCGAATGCTTGTCGTAATTATGGAATAGAGAAAAGTAACTCAGAATATGTAATTTTCTTAGATTCTGAAGATTTTTTAGGTGAAAATTGTCTTAAAGACAGAATGAAAGCTGTAGAGAAACATCCAACAAAAGATGGTGTAATCTTTACAATGGAACGTTTTCCTACGCGTGAACAGCAATCAAATAAAATCAACAAAGACCCAAAAGGAAAACTTGATTCTACAATATATTTAAAAATGTTTTTGGCGCATCAATTACCTTGGGCAATTACCTGTCCTATATGGAAAAAAGAAGCGCTAAACGCAATTGGCGGATTTGATGAATCATTACAACGCTTACAAGATGTCGATCTATCTATTCGATTATTATTAAATAATGTTGAAGTCAAACGCATTCAAAAAACAGATTGTTTCTATAAAATTGACGAAACTGGCGATGCCAAATACAAAGACATCAAATTCATTAAAAAAGCTGTAAAAAGCTTTATTCCATTCATAAATATCACACTAAAAAATATAGATAATAGAAGTGATACAAAGGAATTGCAAGCATATGTAAAATCATCTGTATACATCTTTCTGAAAAACTATATCTTTCCAAATCATGCTGAATTAAACGAAGAAAAAAAGCAACTATACAATGTGTTAAAAGTACATGAAATATGTTCTAACAAAGATTTTCGTTATTTGTGGGTTTTACAATTACTAATCACATTCAAACTACAATCAATAAAAGGAATTGGTGTACATAAATTTACCTCAAAAATCAAGAATCACTTCTTAAAAACATACGAACTAATCCAAGAAAGCTAAATGAAAATTCTGTTTGTTGCCATGCAATACATACATGCGGTACGTTGGATTAATCAACTGAAAGAATCCGGTCATGAAATCTATCTATTCGATTGTTTAGACAGACCAATTCATGAAGGTTTGCAATGGACAAATTACACAACAAACTGGAGCAAACGCAAAATAAAACCCATAAAAGGAGAAACATTCCTTAAAAAACACTTTCCAAATCTAAATGAAAAAGTACAACCACTTTTAAAAGTAACTGCTTCTGAAAAATTAAAAGAACTGATTGAAGAAATTCAACCAGATGTTGTGCATTCTATGGAGTTACAATCAGAAAGTTACCCATTAATTTCGGTTAGAAAAAAGATCAAATTCAATTGGACTTGTTCTACTTGGGGAAGTGGAATCTATCACTTTTATAAAGAATCATTTCATAAAAAACGAATTGATACATTACTAAATCAAATCGATTTTCTGTTTACAGATAACATTCGTGATATCGGTTTAGCAAAACAATATGGTTTCAAAGGAGAATCTTTAGGAAGTTTTCCTGGCGGTGGCGGATTTATAGTAAAAGAAGAATTTATTCAGCCCATACAAAATAGAAATCTAATTTTAGTAAAAGGTTATCATCACTGGGCTGGACGCGCATTACATGCTTTAAAAGCATTAGAAAATAACTTAGAATTGATTAAAAGTTATCAAATTCATGTGTATGCAGCGCATCCAAAAGTAATTGCTAAAATAGAACGTTTACAAACCGAGCATAATTTAAATATTAGTTACACTAAACGTGGAATTGAAGAATCGCATGATTCATTATTACAGAAATTCGGTCAAGCCAGAATAGCTATCGGAATAAACGTTACGGACGGAATACCAAACACATTACTAGAAGCAATGATTTACGGAGCATTTCCGATTCAGACGAATCCTGGAAAGGTTTCAGAAGAATATCTGACACATCAAGAAAATGGATTATTAGTTGAAAATGCTGAAAATATTCAAGAAATTACGGAAACTATAAAAGTTGCCCTTACCAATGAAGATTTAATTTCGAATGCATTCGAGATCAATAAAAAATACCGTTCGTCTTTAAGTTATCAAAACATTCAACAAAAAGTACTTGAAGCATACAAAACGATTGAAAAAACATTATGAATATCCTTTTTCTAGTAAATAACACTAAAATTTCTCCAAATGCTAATGGCGGCGCTTCTGTATATTTTAGTCATTTAGAACTACTTGCAAAATTGGGGTACAATGTATATGTGTTACTCGTAGATTTTCAAGGTGGTGAAACTGCTGAAATTTCATCAGATGTAAATCAAGAGTATATTCAAGAAATAAAAGAATTTTATAATGAAATCAATTACTTTCAAGTAGCGCAAATTCATCCAAAAGGAATGTTCAATCGTATCAAAACAGCAATTTCGCAACCTGAAAAATTTGAATACTTCTTTGTAAATTCAGTAAATGAAAAACTGTTGAAAAATTATATTTCAACAAATAATATAGATTTAGTTTGGGCAGAATGGCGTTGGACAGCAATTTTAGCACAATACGCAAACCTTTCAATTCCTGTGATTTATGCACATCACGATTGGGAGTTTAAACTGCGAAAACTAAAAAGTAAACTCTCATTCTTACAAAAATTTCACCTTAAACAAAAGAAACGAGTAGAATTGGACCTGGTAAAAAACATACAAGGTTGTGTATCTGCTTCGTTTACAGAAACGGAAGAAATAAAAGCATATGGAAATTCAAATGCTATATACATTCCATTAACCTATAAAGAAGTTGAGATTACGTCAAATGACTCAGAAGTCCCTACAATAGTACATTTAGGTGGTATGGGGACGACGGCAAATCGTATTGGTTTGGAGCGTTTTTTAGAAGTATGTTGGGAAGAATTAAAAAAAGAAATTCCAACCATACAACTCAAAGTAATAGGAAGTCTAAAATATGCTTCTGATACATTAAAAAAACGTTTAGAAGACTCACAAATCAAATGTATGGGATTTGTAGAAAACTTAGCACCTGAGCTAAAAGCATACGATATTCACATCATTCCATGGGAATACAATACAGGAACACGAACACGCATTCCATTAGTTTTCAATTATGCACAAGTGTTAGTTTGTACAAAAGCAGCAGCAAGTTGTTATCCAGAATTATCTCACGACAAAAACTGTATTCTGAGTAACGATTTACAACACATGACAACACAATTAATAGATTTGTATAAGAATAAGGAAAAGCGGATATTTACAGCAGACAATGCCCGAAAAACGTTTTTAAATCATTTTACAGTAGATAAGCAAGTAAAGAAGTTGAAAGAGTTTTTGGAAGGCATCTAAAAATGTTGAATTTAAATACAAATAAACGAATCAACATATAAAAAAACAATTACCCAAGATCAAAAAATGAAAAAAACCTACATCATAGCAGAAATAGCTCAGGCACATGACGGAAGTCTCGGAATGGCGCATGCGTACATTGATGCTGTTGCAAAAACAGGTGCGGATGCTATCAAGTTTCAAACGCATATCGCTGTGGCGGAAAGTAGCATTCATGAACCATTTAGAGTAAAATTCTCCAAGCAAGATGCAACACGCTATGAATACTGGCAACGTATGGAGTTTTCATTAGAGCAATGGAAAGAAATCAAAGCACATTGTGATGAAGTTGGTTTAGATTTCATTTCGTCACCATTCAGTAATGCCGCTGTAGATTTGTTAGAAGAAGTAGGTGTAAAACACTATAAAGTAGGTTCGGGGGAAGTCAATAACTTTCTATTATTAGAAAAAATTGCAAACACAGGAAAACCAGTTATTATCTCTTCCGGAATGAGTTCGTTTTCCGAATTGGACGCTACGGTAGCTTTTCTTAAAGAAAAAAACTGTGAATTCTCTATCTTACAATGTACAACGTCGTATCCGACAGCACCAAAACAATTTGGTTTAAATGTAATTCGAGAATTAAAAAATAAATATCAAGTTTCAATAGGGTTTTCAGATCATTCTTCGGGAATAGAAGCTGGAATTGCTGCAGTAACACTTGGTGCAGAAATCTTAGAATTTCATGTCGTATTTAATAAAGAAATGTTTGGACCTGATGCAAAATCATCGCTTACATTTTCAGAAACGACACAACTAGTCCAAGCGGTTAGAAATATTGATGAAGCTTTAAATCATCCAATTGATAAAATGGATAACTCACAATATTCAGAATTAAAACAAATCTTTGAAAAATCATTAGCTATAAATAAAAAATTACCAAAAGGGCATGTGCTAACATTCAACGATTTAGAAGCAAAGAAGCCAAAAAACTATGGAATACTTGCATCTAAATTTCAAGAAGTTTTAGGAAAAAAGCTTGTAAAAGACATGAACCAATGGGATTTTTTGAATGAAGAAGATGTATTGTGAATTGTTAAGTTTTAAATAGAACATCAATAAAAATGTGATTTCGAATGAAATTTTGGAAGAATTTTGTATCGAGAAATACTATAAAATTGAAAATTTAATCTTTTACATCATTTAATTTTTCAATTATTGAATTAAACAAAAATGAGCAAACGAAAAATATGTGCGGTAGTTACAGCACGACCATCATACAGTAGAATCAAAACAGCATTAAAAGCAATTCAAGAACATCCAAAACTTGAATTACAATTAGTAGTTGCCGGTTCTGCATTGTTAGGACGTTATGGAAATGCGGTAAATGTCATAGAAAAAGATGGTTTTAAGATTGACGAAAAAGTGTTCATGGTATTGGAAGGTGAAAATCCAACTGCAATGGCTAAAACAACAGGTTTAGGTGTTATGGAACTTTCAAATGTATTTTACAATCTAAAACCTGATGCTGTCATTACAATTGCCGATCGTTTTGAAACCATCGCGACAAGTATTGCAGCGGCATATCAAAACATTCCGTTAGTGCATATTCAAGGTGGAGAAGTAACAGGTAACATTGATGAAAAAGTACGCCATGCAAATACAAAACTTGCAGACATACATTTAGTTGCTTCAGAAGATGCAAAAGAGAGAGTTATTAAACTAGGTGAAGACCCTGATTATGTAATCAATACAGGTTGTCCATCTATTGATATAGCAAAGCAAGTATTAGAAAATAACACACATGATGTTGATCCAATAAAAAAATATGGTGGTGTAGGAGCTGATTTAGACCTTTCTAATGGATATTTAGTTGTAATGCAACATCCTGAGACAAATCGTTATAAATCGGCACGAGAAGATGTATTAGCTACCTTAAAAGCTGTTCATGAGTTAAATATACCAACATTTTGGTTTTGGCCCAATGTAGACGCTGGTTCGGACGGAACATCGAACGGAATTCGGTATTACAGAGAAAATTTCAATCCTGAAAACATTCGTTTCTTTAAAAACATGGAGCCAAATGACTTTTTGCACTTACTAAAAAACTGTGATTGTTTAGTAGGAAACTCAAGTGTCGGAATTCGTGAATGTTCATTTATTGGTGTACCAACAGTAAACATTGGAACACGTCAAAATCGCCGTCAACGTGGTAAAAACGTGTTAGATGTAGCGTATGATAAAGATTTAATCAAAACCGCAATTGAAGAACGAATTGCGCGAAAAGGAATGCTTTCCGAACATATTTACGGAGATGGAAACTCAGGAAAACGTATTGCAGACGCATTAGCACAATCAAAACTCATTTCACATAAAACAATTATGTACTAATAAATACAGTTTGTCTTAAAATACTAGCGGAATTCTAAATTCCCAATGGTTACACATTACTTAAAAAAATAATAAATTACTATATGAATATTCTCGCAGTCATACCAGCAAGAGGTGGAAGCAAAGGTGTTCCAGGGAAAAATAAAAAATTACTCAATGGAAAGCCATTAATTCAATATAGTATCGACGCTGCGTTGGAGTCAAAGTACATCAATGAAGTAGTAGTGACAACTGATGATGAAGAAATAATTGCAATTTCTAAGTCGCTTGGTGCGAATGTTCCTTTTGTGCGTCCAAAACACTTAGCGGAAGATGCAACACCAACATTACCCGTAATTCAGCATGTAATTTCATATTTCGAAACAGAAGGAAAACACTTTGATGCTATATGCTTATTACAACCTACAAGTCCGTTCAGGCCAACAGGTTTTTTAGAGAAAGCATTAGAGACTTTCAAGGAAAAACAAACAGATTCGTTAGTTTCTGTCTTAGAAGTACCGCACGAATACAATCCGCACTGGACGTTTGAAGCGAATGAAAATGGTGTCTTGCAAATTG
Source organism: uncultured Kordia sp. (assembly GCF_947496985.1). GTDB lineage: Bacteria > Bacteroidota > Bacteroidia > Flavobacteriales > Flavobacteriaceae > Kordia. The sequence continues at coordinate 410,606 of NZ_CANMEZ010000004.1, read as the reverse complement.
CAACCGGAGAAAAGAACATCATTCCTAGACGTCAAGAATTACCAAAAGCATATCATAGAGATGGAAGTATTTACATCACAAAAACAAATATCATACAACAGGAAAATTCGTTATATGGAAACTCATTGTCATATGTGGTTTCAGATAAAAAGTATTATGTTAACATCGACACTCAAAACGATTGGTTAAAGGCAGAACAATTGGCTAAAACAATAACACTGTGAAATTTGAAAAACATACCATAACCAATTTTCATATATCTTTTGACAAAGAGCAATTTCAGGTTGAGTTGTTTAAAAAAGAAAAACAAGGAAGTACATTGTATTGGTTAGAAGATGATAACTACGAAATTATATGGTATTCATCTGATCATACTGAAGAAAAAATTGTTGATTTCTTAGAAGAATTACATCACAATACTACAGAAGCTCTTGTAAATGTTTATAATCATTTAGGAGGTGTTTTTGAACTGTTTATATCTGATAAAAAAAGCACTAATCTATTTATTTTAAATGATTTACATGGTGTTAGTGGAAGTTTTAGTTTAATAAATAAAAATAGACAGATATTCTTTTTAAATTTCCAGAATTTCAACGAATTGCATGTTCCATTAGAATTTGATAAACTTGGAGTGCAAGCACATTTTACATTTGGATATCAAGTCACACCTTTTCCTTTACCGTATAAAAATATAACTCGAATTGAAGGTGGAAAACTATATACTTTTAATTCAGATTTAACATACGACACAACAAAACTAGCAATAGATTTTTCAAATAAAGAACAAACATTTTCATTAAAAGATGGTATATATACTTCTGAAAATTTATTTTTTGGAGCAACGGCAGGAAAAGATAGTTTGGCGTTATTGAGTCAGGTAGAAAAAGGAAATAAGCAGTTAAAAACTGGGAACTTTGGAAATGTATATTCGGCAGATGTATTGCAAGGAAAAGAAATAGCAACTAATTTAAATATTTCATACAGTCACATTACATTGTGTAATGAAATAGAGTTTGAGCATTATGCAAACCAAATTGCTAGTATTTCAGGCGGTTTAGCAACAATTTCCTATGTTGATATGTTGAAATTTGTAGATGAAACCATTCCTGAAAATTACAGTTATGTTATGGGAGAAGCGGGCGAATGTGTACGCATGTTTTTTCAAGAAGACACGAATTTGGCGAAAGCAATGCATAACTACTTAACACCAAAAGAATTTTTATTAGACTCATTTGTTTTTGATTATAAGTTGTTTATGAATGATTATCCTGAAAATATAGCTTTGGCTGTAGCCGAAAATTACGCAGGAAACTCAAATGCTGAAACGTTAATCAACTTTTACAGAAAAGGGCGATTACCTGGTAATTTTGGAAATAGACACAAATTGCTGTCTGTTTTTAGAAATAAAATCACACCATTTTTGCATGAAGATTTCATAAAGTCAACGCATAACTTATCGTATACGCATTATAGAAATGATCAAATTCATGAACAAATTGTTTATGAAGGAAATAAGGACTTATTACAATATTTCAAAAAACCAATTCAATCAGACATAAGCGTGCAAGACTGGAATCACAGAATGCAAAGCGAAATAGGAGAAAAGTTATGCAAACTTCTAGAAAAGCATATTCTTGCATTAAAAACTGTCTTTGACACGGAAAAAATAGTACAACTAGCAAAAAAACAACAAAAAAGTCCGAATAGAGGACTGTATTTTCTTTTCAGAGTCTTATCAATGGCTATATTTGTTGACAATATCAATAACGCTGCCCCATGCGAAAAAAGATAATTTCCATATTTATTGGATTTCAAAGTTTTGAGAATCATTATGCCAGCAATTTCTTCGATATTCCTGAAGAATTTGACATGCATGTTTGGCATAAGGTGAAATCTTCTGCATTGGAAAAATTGCCAAAATCAATAACAACAAGCCAGCTTCCTAACTTTGATTATAATGGCAAAACAGACTTTTTGCGCTATTTAAAAGCAAAAGCTACTTTGCGTTATAATGATAAAGTTCAAGCAAATAAAAACCATCTATTATACAGAGTGGCGCCAGGAGAAAGCAATTTAAAAAAGAAATTGAAATTTAGTGTAATAAACTTACTTTCAATATTTTATGCTTCAAAAAAGGGAATTCAAAAACTAGAAGATACATTCTTTAAATATACTCGTGAATCTAGTTATTACAAGGAATGTTTAGCATACCTAACAACTGAAAATCCTGACTTGATCTATTGTTCGCATCAAGTATCCAGTTTATCGTTAGCACCAGTCGTTGCTGCACGCGATTTAGGAATTAAAGTTGTGAGTTTTATACATTCTTGGGACAATCTTCCGAAAGGAAACAAAATGTTGAAAGCTGACCATTACTATGTTTGGAGTGAATATATGAAGGAAGAAATGCAGCAATATTATCCAGACGAAGTTAAAAATGATAATATTACAGTTACTGGAACGCCTCAGTTTACTTTTTATACGAAATCTGAATATTTGATTCCAAAGGAACTATTTTACAAAACCTATAAGTTGCCGTTAGATAAAAAACTACTCTGTTTTTCAGGGAATTTCACCTCTATAGGAATGGATGACCCTTTATATTTAAAGGATTTAGCGGAATCGGTAAAAGCATACAATGAAAAAAACAAAGATCAATATCATGTAATATTACGTGCAAATCCTGCAGATTACAATCAAGGGTTTGTTCCAATACTAAAACAATACAAGGATGTAATTACGGAAGTGATTCCAACATGGAATACTGATGAAAATCCATTGCCTATATCGTACAATGTAAACTCTAATTTGGGCGTCCTATATAGCACTTTATATTATAGCGAAGCTATTTTTAATATTGGTTCTACTATGGCGCTTGACGCAATATTGCTAAAGAAATTAGCATTCTATTGTCATTACAATCAGCCAAACGGACATAAAGATTTTAACATAGATCGTTTGTATCAATTTGTACATTTCAAAACCTTTGACAAGCATCCAAAAGCAGTGCATGTACTACGTTCAACAGAAGACATCAAAAACATGTTGTATAATTTTGATACCTTGAAATTGAAAAACATGGAAGCACGTCAAAATTGGGCGGAAAGTGTCGCAGCACATCCGTTAGAGAAAGTGCAACAGCGTATGCATACTGCATTTAAAAAACTATTGAGCTAATGCATGTAGGTTTCTTACTTCCTGAATATCCACACGAAAAACTTCCGAAAGCCGCGGGAATAGGAACAAGTACAAAAAACTTGCTCAAAGCATTAGTGGACAAAGGTGTAAAAGTTTCTGTATTTACCTACTTTCAAGATAAACAAGAAGTTTTTATTGATGAAGGCATTATTGTTCATAAAATAAAATTGCGAAAATATCCTGTATTTACATGGCGATTAAACGAAGGAATCATTGCTAAATATGTGAATAAAATCATTAAAAAAGATCAAATAGATGTAATAGAAGTGGTTGATTGGACAGGAATCTCGGCAAATATGAACTTTTCAATTCCAAATGTGATGCGTTTGCACGGAAGTGATACTTTTTTCTGTCATTTAGAAAAACGTCCACAAAAGCAACATAATTTCAATCGTGAAAAAAAGGCATTTCGAAAAGCGGATAAAATTATTGCTGTAAGTGAATTTGTAGCTAAAAAGACAACAATGTTGTTTAATGTTGAAAAAGAAGCGGATGTAATTCCTAACGGAATTTATATTGATGATTTTCAGCCAAATATTTCAAAACGAAAAGATGGCGCAGTTCTGTATTTTGGCACCTTAATTCGTAAAAAAGGAATTTTAGAATTGGCACATATTTTTAATGAATTAATTAAAAAAAATAACGATTGTATATTAGTAATTGTTGGAAATGACGCGATTGATGCTTTAGAAAATCGTTCTACATGGGAAATCATGCAAGAACATTTGAGTACGGAAGCGCTGCAAAAAGTAGATTACAAAGGAAAAGTAAACTATAATGTAATGAAAAAATTGATCAATGAAGCAAATGTATGTGTATTTCCTTCATTAGCGGAATCGTTTGGAATGGTTACAATTGAAGCAATGGCTTTAGAGAAACCATTTGTAAACACAAATTATCCTTGGGCACATGAAATAGTAGAAGATGGTGAAACAGGTTTTTTAGAAAATCCGAAATCATACAAAGCGTTTGCAGAAAAGATTAATATATTATTAACTGATGAAAAATTGGCTTCTACTATGGCTAAAAATGCTAGAAAAGAAGCAATCAAACGGTTCGATATTACTAAAATTGCACAACAAAATATAAAAATATACAAATCTCTAGTACGGTAAAGTAAGTGAAATTTAGATATGCTATACTTTTATTAGATTTACCAACAGTTTGATTCAACAAGAAAAACTAAGATAGAATTCTATAGTTGGTTAAACAACTCAAAACAATAATGAATGAGTAAAAAAATTATTTTTCAAACATCTTATATGCAACGTTGTGGACATAATTTTTTGTCTGAAGTGCTTCGCATATTTTTACCTGTAGATACACCTGTATATGATACTTCGGAGATCGCTATTTCTAATGTTATGGGAAGTATACATAAAACGATTCACAAACAATCTGCGAGGTTCCCACAATTAATAGAATGGACAGAAAGTGTATGTAGAGATGGAATTCGAAAAGAAATTTTAAAACGTGGAACGCAAGAGTTTATCATGATTAAAAATGTAAACGTTCGCGATTTTACTCCTTTCTATGAATCATTTCCAGATGATTATCATCTAATTTTATTCAGAGATCCAAGAAACACAGTTACTTCATTCATAAAAAGTGTAAAACTAAATAAAGGGAAAGCGCATAAAGTCTTTATCAGGAAAATAGCCTATTACTCTGGATATTATCATTATTATTTTGCTAAGAGAGTTAAAAATGAATTGGATATGTTTTTAACGGCATTAGAGAAGCTTAAGGCAAAAGAAAATAAAAAATTTATTTTGGTTACTTATGAATCGTTAGTTTCGGGTGAAGATAAAGAACTTTCAAAATTGATTCAATTTTTTAATCAAAATATGGACGTTGATGAACTAAAGGATAAAATGAGCAAAATTAAAATCTTAAACTCTTCATACAAACATGAAGAAAAAAACAAAAATGAAGTAAACAGTGCAAAGAATAAAGATTTTGATCCTTTTAACAGATGGAAAAAATTACCAATTTTACAACGAAAAGGTTTGTTATTAGCTTTAGATAACATACATCAAAAAATGGGATATTAATTAGTCTGTAAATTCTAATACAACAAAAAGAAGTCATTAAATTAGTTACTATAAAAATTATACACTTTTAGGATAAAAAGAATGAAGTTTACACTCATCATATGTACATACATGCGCCCGAAACCATTGCAAATACTATTGCAATCGGTAAAGAAGCAAATTTTGTATCCCGATGAGATTTTAATTATAGATGGTTCTCGAAATAATGACACGAAAGAAATGTTATCTAAAAATTCATTTGAGAATTTAATCTATTACAAAGTAGATGATTCTGAAAGAGGTTTGACAAAACAGCGTAATTTCGGGATTAGAAATGTAGTAGAAACTAGCGAAATTGTTTGTTTTCTTGATGATGATACAATTTTAGAGGAAACTTACTTTGAGAACTTAATAGGAACATATAAAATCTATCCAAAAGCACTTGGTGTTGGCGGATATATAACAAATGAAGTTAGTTGGACGAAAGTTTCAGTTACACAGAAACCTAATTCAAAGTCATTTGTATATGATGGTTGGTTTCGAACAGAATCATTACGTTTCCGTTTGCGAAAAAGATTTGGCTTACTAGATGATACAAAACCATGCTATTTACCAACATTTTCACACGGAAGATCGGTAAGCTTCTTACCTCCGACAAGTAAAACATATCCAGTAGAACTCTTTATGGGTGGTGTTTCATCGTTCAAAAAAGAAATATTAGATCAAATAAAATTCTCTACATATTTTGAAGGATACGGTTTGTATGAAGATGCTGATTTTACATTGCGTGTTTCCAAATTAGGACAATTATATGTGAATACGGCTGCTCGTTTAGAACATCATCATGATGCTTCTGGAAGACCAAATCAATACAAATACGGTAGGATGGTGGTAAAAAATGGTTGGTATGTTTGGCGTATTCGACACGAAAATCCAACATTGAAAGCAAGATTCAAATGGAATGCAACTGTTTTGTTTTTAACATTCCTTAGATTTGCCAATGTAGTCACACAATCAAAGAAGAAAGAAGCGTTTACAGAAGCTTTAGGTCGCATACATTCTTGGTTTATACTATGGTTTAAAAAACCTAAAAAACATCGTGATAATGTTTAAAAAAATACGATCAGATATCGCCAAATATAAAAAGTATAGCGGAAAAAACGCCTTACTTCTAATCCTCACACAACAAGGTTTGTGGGCAATTATTACGTATCGTTTTTGGAATCGTGTTTATGAGAGTAGATTGCCTTTATTCTTGAAAAATATCATACTTGTTTTTGGAGTTATTTCACAAAAGTGGATAGAAATTATCACAGGAATTCAATTACCATACGCAGCAAAAATTGGGCATTCATTTTACATAGGTCATTTTGGACAAATTATCATCAATGCTAATGCTGTTATTGGAAATAACTGTAATATTTCACAAGGTGTTACCATTGGTGTTAGTGGAAGAGGAGAAAAAAGAGGCGTTCCTGTATTAGAAGATAATATTTATGTTGGAGCAAACGTAACTGTAGCTGGAAAAATCACGATTGGAGCTAACAGTGTTTTAGGTGCAAACTCGTTGGTTGTAAAAAACGTAGAAGCGAACACGACGGTACTTGGTGTGCCCGCTGTAAAAATTAATGATAACGATTCATCTGCTTATATTTAATGAATTTCTTAGTTGTTACATATGCGCCAACCATCAAACGAGAAAATCAATTTTCTTCATATGCACCTTATGTAAAAGAGATGGATATTTGGTTCAAACATGCTGAAAATGTTGGAATTGTTTCCCCTTTTTACTACAAAGAAGCTATTTTAGAAAAAAACTTTAAACGTACTGATATCAAGCGATTTTGGCTGCCGTTTTTCTATTCAAATACATTTGGACAAAAGATAAAAACAGTAATATTATTTCCTGTCATTATATTTCAATTGATAAAAGCATTTATATGGGCAGACCATATTCACTTGCGTTGTCCTGGAAATGTTGGTTTGATTGCTTGTTTTGTGCAACTTCTATTTCCATGGAAAACTAAAACTGCTAAATACGCAGGGAATTGGGATCCAAAAAGCCCACAACCATTGAGTTATCGTATTCAGCGAAAAATATTGTCCAATACATCGCTAACTAAAAAGATGAACGTTTTGGTGTATGGCGATTGGAAAAATCAAACAAATAATATCAAATCTTTTTTTACAGCAACCTATAGAGATTCAGATAAAGAACCTATTATTTCTAGAAAATTAACAGAAACATTAGAATTTAGTTTTATTGGTTCGTTAGTTATTGGAAAACGTCCGTTAGTAGCAATTCAAATTGTAGAAACTCTATTTAAAAAAGGTTATAATGTACGATTAGATTTATATGGAGATGGTATAATGCGATCAGAATTACAAGAATACATTCAAAAAAAACAACTAAAAGAGTATATACAATTACATGGAAATGTACAAGGTGAACTCATCAAAGAAGTGCACAAAACTAGACATTTTATGTTATTACCTTCAAAATCGGAAGGTTGGCCAAAAGTAGTTGCAGAAGCTATGTTTTGGGGTAGTTTACCAATTGTAACAAAAATTTCATGCGTTCCATACATGTTAGATGAAGGAAATAGAGGTGTTTTGATTGATCCGAATGTAAAAAATGCAGTTGAAGAAATTGAAAAAATGCTTCAATCTGAAGAAAAATATCAAATAGCTGTTGAAAAAGCGATTGAATGGAGTCGAACATACACGCTGGATAAATTTGAACAAGAAATAAAATCATTACTATAAATGTTGAACGTTTACACAGATCAAAAATTTTTAGAGAAACATTCAAAAGGAGAAAAGTTTCCACTTGTGTATGCGTTGCTATTTGATGAACGAAACGAATTTACAGAAGTGAAGAATTTCTATCAATTAGTTGAAAATATAGCAGAAGCAGAAGTTGCAATATTACCATGTTCATGGAATTATTATTTGAAAAATAACTTAGAAAAAGTAGCCGAAAAATTTATAAATGATTGCGATGGGTATAATTTAAAAGTATTGACGTACGTTTCTGGAGATCAAGGCGTAATGCCTTCAAATAAAAATGTTTTTGTATTTAGAACAAGTGGTTATAAAAGCAAAAAATTACCGAATCAGATTGCGTTTCCTGCATTTTTCAAAGATCCATTAATTCATTATATAGAAAAAGAAAATCATCAAGTTCGTGTCAAAAGTGAAAAACCTGTAATTGGTTTTGTAGGCCAAGCAACAGCAAACGTTTTAAAAGCTGCAAAAGATATTGGATTTATTGTTTATCGAAATTTAAAATTTCATCTTGGAAGATCCTTATTAGAACCACAACAATGGTTTGCAGCACCCTACATGCGTTATAAGTATTTGAGGCGTTTAGAAAAGAACAATAATATTCAAACGAATATTATTTATAGAGAACGATATAGAGCTGGTATAAAAAGTAATCGTTCTGCAGACAAAACAACGTATGAATTTTATGAAAACATGAATGACTCTGATTATATATTCAACCTAAGAGGCGCAGGAAATTTTTCAGTTCGGTTTTATCAAACATTAGCAATGGGAAGAATTCCGGTTTTGATTGATACAGACTGTTTATTGCCATTAGAAGGAATCATTGATTGGACAAAACATTGCATTCGAATTTTGCAAGGAAATGAACATGAAATGGAAAAACAATTATTAACATTTCATAAAAATCTAACACAAGAAAAATTTGAAGAAATTCAAATTGAAAATCGTAAGCTTTGGGAAGAATATTTAACCTTAACTAGCTTTTTTGCAAGGATTCATGATTTATTGAAAGCAGGTAAACTATAGTCTTTGAGCCTCTGAGACTACTTTACCCTAACAAAAAAATGACAAAATTTAAATTAATTTTATTCATAAACTTATAAAATGAAAACGCTACAAGTCATTGATACATTAGAAGCTGGTGGTGCTGAGAAATTAGCATTAACCTACGCAAATGCATTAGCGACTGAAGTTGATATTTCTTATCTATGTACAACACGCAAAGAAGGAATTCTTAAAAACCAGCTTTCAAATAACGTTGAATATTTATTCTTAAATCGTGCAAAAACATTTGATTTTAAAGCTATCAAACGATTAAAAACATTTATTAAAGAACACAAAATCACAATAGTTCATGCGCATGCTACATCTTTTTTTATTGTGTTCTTAACCAAAATGATCTATCCAAAATTTAAAATGGTTTGGCACGATCATTATGGAAATAGTGAATTTTTAAAGGAACGTAAGTCGTTTGTATTAAAAGTTGCTTCTTATTGGATGAATGGGGTTATTGCTGTAAATCAACAATTAAAAGATTGGGCAGAAGAAGAATTAGCGGTTTCAAAAGTTACCTATTTATCAAATTTTCCTGTAAAGAATACAACTGTAGCAAAAACAACAAATTTAAAAGGAACACTAGGAAAACGAATTGTGTGTTTGGCAAATTTACGCCCGCAAAAAGATCATTTATTATTGTTAGAAGCTTTTAAAAATACTATAAAAACACATAACGATTGGACATTACATATTGTCGGAAAAGATTTTGAAGATGATTACTCTCGAAAAGTACAATTATACATTCATGATCACGGATTAAGTAAAAATGTATTTGTATATGGAAGTAAGGAAGATGTTTCGCATATACTGGCACAATGTGATATTGGAGTATTATCTTCACAATCTGAAGGATTGCCAATAGCATTATTAGAATACGGTTTACATGGTTTAGCGGTTTTAGCAACAGATGTTGGTGAGTGTAATCGTGTAATTGCTGATGATTCAAAAGGATATTTAGTTAAAAGTAAACAAGTTACAAAGTTTGCAGAAAAACTAAATATTTTAATAGAAAACCAATTAGATAGAACAAAAAAAGCAGCAAATTTGCAGAAACATATCAATCAGCATTTTGCACAAGAAGCAATCATACAACAATTAAAAACTTTTTATAAAGAATTATAATGGCTACGTCTGTAGGAAGAATAGAAAGAGAATTATTAGCTATGGGAAAATCAATGTTTCTCAAGCTTTTGCTATTTGGTATTTTAATATCTTATTTCTACAATGTAGCAGTTTTTAAATACAGTATCACGGGAAGCAACGAATTACGATTATATGATTTTTTAGGAATGTTAGTGATCTACAAATTTGTAGAGAATCTAGATACTCTCCTTTGGTTTATCAATCGTAAAAGATATTTACAATACTTGTGGATTTTCATCAAATGGTCGTTGTTTATGATGATATTTACATTCTTGATTAGTTACATAAATGGACGACTTACTTGGATTTTACGTACAGTATTATTCATGTATCACTTCATTACGTTTTACTTTTCGTTCGTGTTTTTTCTTATTCTAATGCGAAATGTCAAGATATTACGTCAATTTGTTTACTTATATATAATTATGGCAATCATAGCTACTTTAGTAGTATTGGGACAGCATTTTGGAGTCATAGGCTATCTATGGAGTGATATAGATAGGAAATCTTATGGAGGATTCCTTTCTGGGATTTTAGGCCCTAATAAAATTGTATTAGGAATGGTTATGATGACTTCATTAATTACGTTCATTGGTTTATTTTTGGAAAAAAACCTAAAAATAAATCGCTTATTTCTTTTAGGAGGTATCTTATTCGCAATTATTGCCCTATCATTAAGTGGTTCACGAACAAGTTATGTTGGATTATTAATCTTTGCGTTATATTTCTTTGTAAAATCTACAGGTAAATTTTTATATATCTCCTTCTTTGTTGGAGCAGGATTATTAGCTGTTGCAGCCTATAATTCAGAAATTTTTTCCATCATAACAGATGTATTCAATGGGCGTGTTATCAATAAACTTTCCGACCCTTCACTAATAGCAGAAGGAGATATAGATGGTTTGTATGAAGATTTAGGTGCTGGACGTAAAAACTTGTCAGTAAAATACATAAATTATTTATTAACACATTTATATATTGTGCCATTTGGGTCAGGTTTTAACAACTTTATTCTCATTGGAAACTCAGCACATAATATTTATCTAACACTAATAAACGAAGTTGGTTTGGTAGGATTGTATTTTTATGTTAGATGGTTATTAAACTATTTTACGATAGATTATAAGCAATTTAAAAACTTAGGTATTGCTATGAAAGGATTGGTATTAGCAATGATGGTTACCTTATTATTTGGTGAACATTTATACGTTTACCGACCTGTTTTTGCTATATTGGGCTTGTTTTTATTTTCAACAGCAGTGTTAATTACACCAAGATATTATAAAAAAGTATGATCAACTTTGAAACCTACACAATTGGAGTTATAATTCCCTATTACAATGCTGCAAAACACATTGAAAATGTAGTGAATAAGTTGCCTGTGTTCATTTCTAAAGTAATCATTGTAGATGATTGTGGAAAAGAACCAATTCCTGAAAGTTTAGTAGCACAATCAAAAACATCTGATCGTATTGTGATTGTTAAGAATGAAAAAAACTTAGGTGTTGGTGGTGCTACTAAACACGGTTTTCAAAAAGCAATTGAATTAGAACTTGACTATGCAATAAAAGTTGATGCAGATGATCAAATGGATAGTAGTTATATACCTGATTTGTTGAAACCCTTAATAGAAAACAAAGCAGATTATGCAAAAGGAAATCGTTTTAAAGATTTTAAAGCCTTGCGACAAATGCCGTTTGTACGAAAGGTTGGAAACTTAGGATTATCATTTTTAATCAAAGTTGCTTCAGGATATTGGAATAATTTTGATCCTACTAATGGTTTCTTTGCGATAAAAGTTGAATTACTTAAGCAACTCGATTTCACAAATATTCACCGAGATTATTTCTTTGAATCCTCATTAATTGCAGAATTGTATTTTCAAGATGCACGAATCAAAGATGTGCCAATGCCAGCAAACTACGGAGATGAAAAATCGAGCATGAAAGTTTGGCAAATACCATTCATATTTATTCCAAAACTGACAAAAACGTTCATAAAACGCATCTTTAAAAGTTATTTTATTTACGATTTCAACATAGCGTCTATATATCTATTATTTGGTTTTCCAATGTTTCTATTTGGTGTGATTTACGGAATTTATAATTGGGTTTATTATGCTTCTTTAGGTGAATTTACGCCAACAGGAACCATTATGCTAATTACAGTTTCACTAATTCTTGGGTTCCAGTTGTTACTACAAGCCATTCAATACGATATTCTAAAAGCCCCAAAATCTGAAGGATGAAGCGCAAACACATCATTGTCATACTATTGAATGTTTGTATTGCTTTTGGATATTATCTAGGAAATCTGTCAGCAAACGAAACACATTTAAGCTCTGATTTACACAACATTATACCTGTATGCCTCAAAAAAGATGATCCAACTTTATTTGCGAAAGATCTATTTTGTAATGATATCAATAATGTAAAATATTATACGCCTTTTTATATTGAAACATTACGCTTTTTAGCAAAATTCACAGACGGAAACTATGTGCAGGCACTAAATATACTTACATTTATCTGTCACATTCTTTTTGGATTACTTTGGTATTTCTTATTATTCAGAATCACCAAAAACTTCTGGATAGCGCTTTTTGTGTCTATCTTTATGAGAGGAATTATTTGGATTCCAGGTTACGAGTATTGGGGAATCTCAGACTTATGGTCTATGTTACCACGCGTTGTCTATTACGCGGTATTGCCATTACCATTTTTACTATTCAACTTTAAAAACAACCTAAAATTATACATAGCTGCTTTTTTAGCAGGTTTATTATTCAACTTTCATCCAATCACAGGTTTAGGCGGTGTTTTATTATTTTTCAGTTATGTGTTTTTACATGACTATTATGAAAAAAAGAAATTATTAAAACTATTAAATTTACGTAATGTAATAGTCATCGTCTTAGCATTTTTAGGAATGTTGCCCTTTTTTCTAACCTATTTTGGAAACGTTTCTACAGACGCAAACTATGATTTATCATTATATCATGAAGCTATAGAACTTAAATTTTCTTCATTTTTACGCGAACCGACAACTTTTTGGAAACAATGGCTACAATTAAAATATATAGTGTATTTTATTCCTGTAGTAGTATTTGCAATCTATGCTTATGCAAGAGGAAATCGAATAGATAAAACACGTAGCAACTACTTATTAATACTAAGTGTAGTGTTGTTTGTATTGCCAAATATATTTACATTTTTAGAATTATTTGTAAATGAAACATTTGACAAAAACATTCGAATGTCATTCCAATTGGTTCGAATTCAAAAACTATTGATCGTAGCATTTTTCTTTGCCATCCTATTTATATTAGATGTTTTATACCGAAATGAACGCTTTCAACAGTTGTTTCCATTCATCTTTGGTGGTTTTCTATTACTTTTAGTAATCTCTAAGCATCAAACATTTGATGCTATTCCTATGGCTTCTAATGATATTGTTCGACGTGTATTGCCAAATTCATTATCAATCGGAAACATTGCAAACGGAAATGATGATGAAGATTTACATGAAGTATTGACGTTTATAAGAGAAAAGACACCTGAAGATGTGTTATTGTTTGCCCCAGATATTGGACGATCAGGCGGAAGACGTTCGGTTGATTTAGATAGTAAAGGCGCTAACATGTTGATTGAAGGAAATCCAAAACGATTTGTAAAATGGTATCAAGACTACAAGGAATTTACAGCGTTAGATAGAGTAGAAGGAAATCAATTTTTACGCAATTATGGTGTAGATTATGTATTAATTTACATAGATTTACCCGAATTAGAGCTCATTATTCAAAAAGGGAAATGGCGATTGTATAAAGTAAAGGAAAGAATAAAACAGTAGTTAATACACATGAAAATCCTAAAAAAAGCCATAGTATTTGTATTCATTATCGGATTTCTCTTTTCGAGTTATATTGGGTATTGCTATTTTATGAAAAAACCTGTGCCTTTCTTTGGACGAAAAATTACAGGAGCTTACTATTCAATAGGAACGAGTGTTTCAAAAAATCCGCTTGAGTGGAATGTTAATGAAGCAGAAGTATTTAATAGAGAAGTGAATGATATTGCTAAAAATCGTTTAATGGCTGATCCTTTTTTGCATAATCACAATGGAAAATGGTATGCTTTTTTCGAAATTATGAACGGAAAACATGCAGATGTTGGTGTAGCTATTGAAGAAAATGGTAACTGGAAATACTTAGGAATTGCATTAGATGAATCTGTTCATTTATCTTATCCATTTATGTTTGAAAAAAATGGAATTTCCTACATGATTCCAGAAACAAAACGTCATGAACAAGTTCGTTTGTATAAAACTGATAATTTTCCATTTGACTGGAAAGTAGATAAAATCCTGATTAAAAATGAACGTTTGGTAGATGCAACATTATTTGAAAAAAATAATGTGTCATATATGTTTGCAACCAAAAATGATGAGTTAAAACTTTATTATTCTGATAGTTTATATGGTGATTGGAAAGAACATCCAAGTTCTCCTTTACGAAAAGAAAACTATACGCGTTCGGCTGGGCGTGTTTTTCAAGAAGATGGAAAAACAATTCGTTTTGCACAAGATCATTTTGGAGGATACGGTCGTGCTGTATATGGTTTTTCAATTGATTCTATATCTAAAACCTATTATAAAGAATCATCTTTACCAAACAATCCAATTTTGAAAAATCAAGGCGATTCTTGGACGAAAAATGGAATGCATCATATTGATATCCATAAACTTCCTAACGGTACATACAAAGCTATTTATGACGGATATGGTTATGGAGTAGAAAAAATAACTTTTAGTTTTTCAAATAATTTCTAGATGATTGTTTATGTTGGAAATATCGTTTCAGGTCATGGAAAAACAGCAACTACGATTGAAACATTGGGGAAGTTGCTACAAAATGAAGATTTTGAAATTCGTGTAACTTCTAACAAACAAAACAAAATCTTACGCATGTTTGATATGCTTTGGACAGTTTTTAAACATCGCAAAAAAACTTCTAAAGTGCTGATTGACACATATAGTACCTCTAACTTTTACTATGCATATTTGGTGAGTAAGTTGTGTATTTTACTGAAAATAAAATACATTCCAATATTACATGGTGGAAATTTAGAAGAACGTTTAAAAAACAGTGTTTCCAAAAGTGAAACGATTTTTAAAAATTCGGAAATAAACGTATGTCCATCACTTTTTCTAAAAACAAAATTTGAAGCACATGGATATACAAACTTGGTTCATATTCCAAATAACATAGAACTAAATGATTATCCTTTTAAAGAGCGAAAACAAGTAAAAGCTAGACTTTTGTGGGTACGTTCGTTTGCCGAAATTTACAATCCAACGATGGCAATAAAAGTTGTGAATGTATTGAAAAATAAAGGTTTAGAAGTAGAATTATGCATGGTTGGTCCAGAAAAAGATGATTCTTTCACAAAAACAAAAACTGTAGCGAAAGAGTTGAATATAGAAGTTACTTTCACGGGAAAGTTATCTAAACATGATTGGATTTCACGTGCTAAAGCATATGATATTTTTATCAATACCACTAATTTTGATAATATGCCTGTAAGTCTCATAGAAGCTATGGCGCTTGGAATGCCTATAGTTTCTACAAATGTTGGGGGAATTCCATTCCTAATTGAAAATTTAAAAGATGGTTTATTGGTTGAGTCAAACAATGTAAATGAAATGGTAAAAGCTATTGAAAAGCTTATCAAATCACCAGAATTGGTTCAAAAACTGACAAAACAAGCCAAACAAAAAGCAACTCAGTTTGATTGGGAAATTGTCAAAAATCAATGGAAAACATTGTTAGATTCATAAAAAAATAATTTTATTAGATCAAAAATAAATCTATCGTCACAAGTACTTTATAACTCATAAAATTTAATTATTTTCACTTTTTATTGACTCAAAATATGCTTCATAAATTACTTTTTAAACTTGGCGAACGTTTACGTAATCCTTCCATTCGGAAGTGGTTTGCCTTTTTAAAAGCATCTGAAAAATGGTCAATTCAAGAATTGGAAAACTATCAATTACAGCAACTTACGGAACTAATCACTTTCGCAAAAGCAAATTCAAGATACTATAAAGAACAATTTAAGGATATTGATGTTAAATCATTTACGTCGCTAGAAGATATCAAACAATTACCATTATTGTCTAAATCTGATGTAATTGAGTATAATGAAGCAATTCATACAAAGCATTCCTTCAAAAAAGTATTTACTGCAACAACTTCAGGTTCATCGGGAGATCCGTTAGTATATAAAAGGGAAGAAGAAGCCGATTCGTTTAACAGAGCTTCTATATTTAGAGGATATTCGTGGCATAATGTACAGCCATGGGAACGAAATGGTTATTTTTGGGGATTCGACTTTTCATCATTTAAGCGTCTTAAAGTTAAAGTTTTAGATGCATTACAAAATCGCTTCAGAGTATTTGATTATAAAGAAGAAGCCTTTAATCAATTTGTGAAAAAGTTACAAAAAGCGAAGTATATTCATGGATATTCATCTATGATTTATCAATCTGCAAAATTAATCAACGAGAAAAATCTTCCTAAACCAGTACATATTAAAATGGTGAAAGGAACTTCGGAGAAAATTTACGATAGTTACAAAGAAGAAATCAAAAAAGCCTTTAATGTTCCTATTATTAGCGAATATGGTGCTGCAGAAACTGGTATTATTGCCTTTGAGTGCGAAAAAGGATACATGCATATAAACATGGAAGGTGTAATTGTAGAAGAAATTGATCATCAAATTGTAGTGACAAATCTACAAATGAAAACTTTCCCAATTATACGGTATCAATTAGGTGATTATATTCAGTTAGCACCTAAAAATAAGGCGTGCGCTTGTGGAAAAGCACATTATATATTAGAAGAAGTTACCGGAAGAATAGGAGAGAACGTATATGGAAAGCAAGAAATATACCCTAGTTTATATTTCTATTATATCTTTAAAAACCTTGGTGAAAAACATAACTTAAAACTTACGTATCAAATTATCCAAAAAGAAAAAGGAATTCTTATATTTAACCTCGAAGAAAACATAACCAATAAACAACAACAATTACTAAAACAAGAGATTTACAACTACTTCAACGATGATATTACCTACAACATTTATCAAAACGTGAAGAAGATGGAAGTGAAAGGAAAAACGAAAAGTTTTATCTCTTATATTTAATTATAGTATGTCCTCAAAATCTAATATGCATTTCGAAATTTCGGAACGTAAGCTCTTACTTAGGGTTTTCGATGTCTTAGCCTTGTTGTTTGGATTGTATATAGTGTCAAGTATTTTTGATTTCGATTACTTTAAAATTACACACGAACGTTGGTTTTGGTCTGTAGTTTTAATTGGGTACTACTTATTATTTTCTACAGTGCTAGAAATGTATGACTTACGAAAAAGTAGTAGATTTGATAGTACTTTCCAGAGTTTGGTGTTAACAGTTTCTATTACTGTATTATGCTACTTATTAACACCGTTCTTTACACCAGAACTTCCTGAAAATCGTTTACAGATACTTTATTTCTTTTTGGCAATTTCTGTTGCAATCTATATTTGGCGTTGTGCGTATATATTCTTTATTTCATCACCTAGATTCTATAAAAACATTCTTATCATTGGAAACAAAGAAGAAGTGTCTATTATAGCAACTGCGATTAAAGATCATACAAAGTATGCGAAAGTAGTCGGTTATATAAACTCAAGTTCGACAACTGCAGACAATAATATTGACTTAAGTGATTTGGAAGAAATTACTAGCTTAGATTTACCAAAGGTTGCTAAAGAAAAAGCAGTTTCAGAGGTTATTATAGCAAGTAATGAACGTGAAGAATTAAATAAGCCGTTATTTGAAGGTTTAATCTCTTTGTTGGAAACTGGCTTACCTATAAAAGAATACATTCAAGTATACGAAGAATTGACATTTAGAGTACCGGTTCAATACGTTGGAAAAGATTTTTACAAATACTTTCCGTTTAGTCGAAGCAATCAAAACAAGTTATATTTATTCTTTCATCGTTTGTTTGATATTCTATTTGCCATATTAGGATTAACAGCAAGCTTGTTGTTTTTACCATTAGTGCTCATTGGAAACTTAATTGGAAATAGAGGACCATTATTCTATACACAAGAACGTGTTGGGAAAAACGGTATTCCTTTTAAGATATACAAATTGCGTAGCATGGTGGTGAATGCAGAAAAAAACGGCGCTGTTTGGGCGACAAAAAATGATAACCGAATTACGAAGTTTGGCAGCTTCTTACGTAAATCACGTTTGGATGAAGTACCTCAGTTTATCAATGTTTTAAAAGGTGAAATGAGCATGATTGGTCCAAGACCTGAACGTCCTGCTTTTGTAAAACAATTATCAGAAAGTCTTACGTTTTACGAAATTCGTCATATAGTAAAACCTGGTGTAACAGGTTGGGCACAAGTAAAAACAGATTATGGAGCTTCTATGGAAGACAGCTTGCGTAAACTCCAATACGATTTGTATTATATAAAACATCGTAGTTTCTTTTTGGATTTAAACATTATCGTAAAAACTCTGAGTACAGTATTGTTTTATCGTGGACGGTAATTTTTTAAATTTAATATTCCTGTCTTTGCAGTAGATTTATAATTTCATTCATATTATCTCTACTATTTTTTTTATCTTACAAGAAGAAAAATAATAAGCGTATTTTTCAAAATTACCCCTCAAATACATAAGTTTAATTTAATACAGAACACTAAATTTCTATTTAGAGGTGTACATTATATGAATATAAAAATACGAAAACTCAGCGCTTCACAATTTCCAGCACTTCATTTTTTAAATATAAAAGACAGTTTTTGTCTAGCTAAATTCAATTATTACGTATGTTGATAAATGAATTTAAGACAATAGTAAAGAAGAAGAAAGATGTACTTCCTTTTTTGAAAAAGTTAACAGCAAAAGAAAAAAGAGAACTCGTTCCTTTTTTAAAACAAATACTCTCGGATCGTAGAAAACTTGTAAGAAAAAAAATTCTAGGTGTTCCATATGGTTACGAGCTTTTATATTCAGATGCTCAATTATTTATTGTAGAAACAGCTTGTTTTATCTGTTACAATAAAACCGATGCACGAAGCCTTTTTTCTAGGCACAACATGATGGTTAGTCAGTATGTAATTAAGGAGATATTGCCTTGGTATGTTCCCAAATGGTATGATGCATTTATAAATGAAGAAACTCCTTGGGTACTTCGGTATGATGAATTGTTAGACATATATCACAAAGGATATATAACAACACTTTCGAAATCATTAGTTGTAGATAAATTAGCGCGAGTTATTATAGATTTTAATGATAAAAGAGAAGTTCTTGTATATACTCCCGAAATACTATGGAAGCATAAAATTACTTTAGATACGCACTTTTGGTACTTTTTTCAAGAAGAATCATTACTTCATGATTATAAACATTATTGGGCTTCAATATACGAGGGAGAAAAAAAAGATTTATGGATAGAAACAATTTTGAATCTTATAAAGGATAACAGAATTGATCGTAAAAAGTTAATAGAAGCCATCATTCTTAGTGGATCGTTACAATTTGAGAAAGCATTGAGTAATTGGTTTCTTAACTTGCTTAAAAAAATTGCACCCGAAAAAGAAGAACTTCTAACATTGCAAGATGCATTATTTGTTGGTCTAAATTCAATAGATCCCACAATAGTACAATCGAATTTAAGGTATGTAAAATTGATAGCTTCTGAACCGAAATTTAATCGTTCAGACTTTATAGAGTATGTATCTATACTATTAAGTTCAGAAACAAAAACGGTGGTTAGTGATACTTTAATCATTTTGGAAAGAATAGCCAAAATAGAAACAAAATTTCATGTAATTATATGTGAAAAAGCTACTGAAGCCTTGTTGCATGCAGATGAAAAAGTACAAATCAAAGCTGCAAAAATTATTCGTAAATATGGTGATGTAAGTGATAAAAAATTCCAATATATAGTACAAAGTCATACAAATAACTTATTTAATGAGTCAAAAGGATTATTAAAAGAATATCTAGATAATTCAACAGCAAAACCCATTTGTATTAAGGAAGAAAGTACAAAAGAAGTTATTGACTTTTTTACAGAAGATAATAAACTTTCGGTCTATGAAACTGTTGATGATTTAATCTTTTTAGTCCAACAGGCATTTCACAACAATGACATACATTATGTAGACCTTGTGATGCATGCTGTTCCTAAATTAACCATATTAATCAACGATGAAAACAGTATTAAATTTGTGCCAATTGTAAAGCGATTTCTTGAAAATGTAATTTTCATAGGAGGAACAGATATTGGTTCTGTAGATTTTGCAGTTTTGTTTTATTTATATGATTTTGGTAAATTTCTTGAAAAGAAATATCCATTAACATTTCAAGATGCTATAAAAGAAAAAGAGCAGCGCATAAAAGAACTTCTTAAAAGAAAAGCTTCTGATGATGAATTTGTTTATTACTCTGATTATAAAGGATTATTTAAAGATTTAGAAGAACAATCAGTTACACATAGTGTATGCAAGATACATTTAGAATTATTAAAAAAGTCTAAAGAGTATATACAAAGCGGTTGTACTATACCACTATTGTCATTACCAACACATTTACCATTTTGGATAACTCCACAAGTACTTATTGATAGAATTGTGCTGTATTATGAGCAAAAAATTGAAATTAATATATATGATTTTCAAATAGCCATTGGAAGATTACCAATTCAGGAAAATTCAAAAGGGATTTTGGAAGAAATAGAACGTATTCAAAATGTAGAACTAAAAGCAGTATTCAAATATCATTTTGATTTAGAAAAGATTCAAAACAGTCATATTACAAAGCCAGCATTTTGGCTACAAAGTGTCATAAGTAAAAACAATAAAGAAGATAGTATTTACTTTGAAACGAAGATCTTGAAACAATCAATGTTTACAATTGAAAAGTTGCCAAAATTCACAGATATTTCAATCCTAAAAAATAATACACTTGGAATTCCATGTATATATAATGAATTATATTTTTCAGATTATTTTTATGAAAAAGGTGGTTTTCCATATATAAATACAGAATTGATAGCTGTTATGCCAAATAATCCAACTGTGTTTTTAAGCAATGCTATTGAAATATCATTACAAGAATCTACTTTTTCTAATGAAAGCACCAATATGTATATTGTTAGTTCATTACAATTATTACATGAAATATGGCATAGATATAATTACAAAGAAACTACTTATCTATTTGTATCAATTGGAATGTTGTGTAGTAATAAAACGGCCAGGGAAATTGCTGCAGAAATTTGGATAAAAGGAGTTTCTAATGATATAATGAATACCACGTTAGTAGGAACATATTTAGGGAAACTACAATATGACACCTATGCACCTATGAAACGTTTTACAGATATAATAGAAATGCAGCTATTACATATATCCAAAAAGCATGATGTACAACTGTTTAAGTTACTGTCAATAATGATTCGTGATATGCATGATACGCCTTTACGCGGAGGAAAAAAGTTATTAGAATTGTTTTTAGAACTCAAACGTAGTTTTCCAACAATTCCAATTGATACAGGAATGAGAGAGAAATTAATGATTTGGAAAGAAACAAAGAGTTTACAATCGGTGATTAATAAGCTTCTCAAAAATTAAAACAAAATAAGTATCTTTTGATACACTAAAGTAATTATAAAAATATGGCAACAAATACACTTAACTATCAATATAACGCGCTTTCAAGTTTACAAAATACAAATGGACAAGAGAACTTATTATTGTCAAAATTTAATGAAGTGCACAAAGGAAATTCGCCATGTTTCTTTTGGGGAAAATTAAACAATCCGTATGAATTATCACGATGTTTAATTACGTTGTCTAACATTGTACAATCGAGTTTCAATTTGTCTCCATTTCAATTAGGATTACTAAAAGATCCAATTGTAACCGCTGGAAATAATCAAATACGATTTGAAGGATTTTCACATTGCGCAGGTGTATATGCTAGGGTAGATGTGTTAGAAAATGGTCAGGATGGTGAATTTATAGAAAACGGAACGACAAACGTAGATTTTAATACACCCTTAATTTCTGAATTAGGAAAAATTAAAAAGAATGATGATTTGATTCTTTCTGTTGGGAAAAAAGAAGTAGGGTTTCATAAAGAAGGAGAAAGTTTTATAGAACGAAAAGTACCATTGCCAACCAAATGGATTAAAGGATTGACAACGGTTCAACATTATTTTTCAGAATCAGATTATGCATTGACATTGAGTCGAATTCAAGCGTTGCAACTTTTTAAATCGATTCCTTCTGGAAAAGTGAAAACAGATTATTTTCTTATCAAAAGAGGAAGCAAATATATGTTTAGTCCACTAAAAGCAAAAAATGCAGTTTGTATTGGTGGAATTCATCGATTAAAATTAGTACAACCACTTATTCCATTAATTAATGAATTAAAAATATATCCACAAAAGGACATGCAATCGGTAACATTTATCCTATGCTTTAATGAACTAAACCTTGTGTTTTCTGTTTCCAGAGATTTTTGGAGAGGATTTTCAGGAGAAGGTGCAGCTTTAGAAGCATTAATAGAAGATTTGCCAGATTCGCTAGTAAAAGCATTTGATAACTATTCATTTACTAATCAAGAATTCAATCCAACATTACTTTCATTTGAAGCTGGTATTGACATTTCTAAAATAGATAAACTTGCGACTAAACTATCTGCCATGGGATTATTAGGCTATGATTTGGACAAAAATGGTTTCTTCTATCGAAGATTACCTTTTAAATTAGAACGAATACTCTCCTTAAATCCAAGACTGAAAGGCGCAGAAAAACTTCTAGAAGAAAATAAAGTAAATATTACGTCTAAAAAAGATAATGAAATAGAAGCAAGGGTAGAAGGTAGTGGCGTACAGCATTATGTAATTTTAAAAGGAGAAACACAAAAATGCACTTGTACTTGGTTTAGTAGAAATCAAGGAGAACGTGGTGTTTGCAAGCATATTTTAGCAGTAAAAAAAATGGCAAAATCATTGTAATATGCTGATCAACGAACTCAAAGAAATAGTCAAAATTGAAAAAGATGTAGTTTCTTTTTTAAAAAGTCTTTCACTTAATAGAAAAGAGAAAACCGCATTTGTTAAAGAGGTTAAAGAATTACGAAATATTGTTTTTGAACGAAAAGATTCTACAAAGAAAACAAAATGGGGAATAGAATATTCTTCAAACCCAACACATAGCGACCAACAACAGCAAACAATGAACTTAGTTTGCTTTTTGCTTTATAATAAAACAGACGCCAGAAGAATTTTTTCAAACAATAACTTTCTTATATCCAAAAAAGTTATTAATGAAATACTTCCTTGGTTTGCACCAAAATGGTACAGTGATTTGGTTAATGAAGCAAATCCTTGGGATTTAGATTATGATTTATTAATCTATTTACAAGAACAGGAATATTTAGAACCTTCCAAGGAGCTTATAATCGCCAAATTACCAAATGCTATTGTGGATAGTACTTGGGTAGATGGTGTGCATAAGGTATCATATAAACCAGAAGTTTTACTAAGAAACGAAGTAACCTTAGAAACACATATTTGGTATTTGTTTGAAGAAGATTCTGGAATTAATTTTTTAGATGTTTGGATAAAAACCATTGTTGATTTTACAAGCAAAGGACATTTAAACAGAAAAAAAGTATTAATCGCTACTATTTATACAGCAACTAAAGGGTTTAATCAAACCTTAAGCGGATGGTTTTTTGAACTTTTATTAAAACTTAATCCAACAAAAGAAGAAGTGTTAATGCTTCAAGACGAACTATTTTCAGCATTAAATTCTCCACATTCAAAAGTAGTTAATACGGTTTTAAAATATTTTAAAATCGCCGCGATTGCTAAAGAGTTTAAATATATAATTTTTATTGAAAATGCTTCTATATTATTGAGTTCTGAAGTAAAATCAGTTGTGAACTCTACCTTAATGATTTTAGATAAAATTGCAAAAACACATAAATCACTTCAGATTGATATTTGTAAAAAAGCAACGGAAGCTTTGCTAAATACTGATGAGAAAATTCAAGTACGTGCCGCTAAAATTATTAATAAATATGGTGATGCAACAAATGAAGAATTAGCTGCTGAAATAGAAATGTATACAGATGCTTTGCTGTATGCCAGTAAAGAGATAATTAGCGATTATATTCATACCGATCCTACGGAATTAGAGGACGATATTTCTGAAACTGTAGAAATGGAAGTACTTTCTGAACATACAAGGTTACCTGTGTATGAAACGTTTGATGACTTAATTTTCTTTGTAAGCCAAGTATTAGCTAATAATGAAATGTATCATATTGACTTATTATTGATGTACTTACCAAAACTAAATCTTTTAATTACTAAAGACAATGCATCAAGATTGGCTCCAATTTTAAAACGTGCTTTTGATTTGTCATTTTCGCATGAATGGAATAGTCAAATAGGCTATATAGAGTCTATGGCTGCTTTATATATTAATGATTTAGGAAAAGAAATTGTCAAGAAATATCCAACTGAATTGAGTAATTTCTGGAAATATAGAGATAAAAAATTTAAAGAAGATACTTGGCGAAATGGTAGCAAAAAGGAATATTTAAGACGGTTTGAATCTCATTCAATACCATATTATGTTTATAACCTACATCGCTTTCTATTTGCGTATTCCTTGGGTAATATTAGAAATAAAAGAACTATACCAGTATTATCAACACCGACGCATGCGCCTTGTTGGATAGCTCCTGAAGTATTCTTGGATAGAATGTTAGATATACAAAAACAAGGAGGGCAATTCAATCTTTATGATTTTCAAATTGGTTTGGGAAGAATTCCGCTAACAGAAATGACTACAGAAATTTCAAGAAAAATTGATCAAATTAATGAAAAAGAAATTCGTTTAGTATTACGCTATCACTTTGGAGGAATTGATTTTGATAATTGCAAAATTATTGAGTCTAAATTTTGGTTACAAAGTATTTTGACAAGAAAAAATCCTGCAAATATTACACGTTTTGAAACAATCACATCAACTAACTTACAATTTCAAATTGCTATGTATGAATGGTCTTGTAAACCCAGAGAAAACACATATAAAGTATATGATTATCAGTCAAGAAAAGATGTTAAAAAAACTATTATTGAAAAACAATTAAAGTTTAATAACTTTATTAGAAAAACACACACATATAGTTCTCCACTTGAAAAAATTAAAAACTTCTTCAATAAAAAAGTAAATAAAAAAGCTTTTGATGATGACAATATATATAAGTTTATTTACTTCAAACGAGAACAATATGTAACAACCATTTTAGCACATGATGATATTAAATTTTTGTATTTAGCTCCTAACAATCCAGGGCCATATTTAGCACAAATCATTCATAATAATATGAAAGAATCTAAATTCTATGATGAGAATAGTAAAAAAAACATGGTTAATGTTTTAAAAGGATTATATGAAATATGGTATCGTAAAGATTATAGCGAAACAACCTATTTATTTTTAGCTACTGGTTTTTTATGTAGTGATAAAGTTGCCCGAGAAATTGCTGCTGAAATTTGGATAAAAACTACAAGTGAACATACAATGAATCATACTTTATTAGGGTATGCCATTGGGAAGTTACAATTTGGTGAATACGCACCAATGAAACGCTTTACAGATATTTTTGGATTAAATATGTTTAATATTTCTAAAACACACAATCTACATTTATTTGAATTGACAGATGCTATCATCAAAGAAATGAATGATACACCAATGCGTGGTTTAAAAAAGCTATTAGAGCTCTTTTTAGAACTCAAACGAAAATTTCCGAATATTGACATTAGTGTAGGAGTAACACAAAAATTACGTATTTGGAAAACATCTAAAACTTTAGAGAAAGTAATTGAAAAGTTAATTTAACCGTCTAAAATAATACGTCAAATATGCATAACGAACAGCTAATCCTATTAGTAAAGGAATAGCGCTTAAAGCGAATATTTGAAAATTAATTAACCATAAGAAAAGCATCACAACGATTAAAGCTAATAAAAAAGTGGAATGTCTCCACAATTCTCTGCATTCTTTTTTAGCAGATAAGAACTTTAATATAAAGAAAATATTAATTGGTAACAGCCATAAAACATTCCAATTCATTGCTGTTGCAGTATGATCGGTTGCAAACCAAAGTAAGGTAATCATGATTCCTGCAAGTCCAGTTGCAAGCATAATTACAGCGTCAAGCCAGCGTGTACGTTTATTCTTTTTATAATCTAAAAACGTAATGATTAGTATAGCCAGTAAGATGAGCGTAAAAATCACATACGGAGAAAATAGCTCACTTCCACCTGACATTTTCCTTCTTGGTTCCTCTAAAATAGTTTTTGTTTCTTTTACAACAGGTTTCCCGTTGAATGTAGCATTTTCAAAGGCTTTAAAAACATATTCAGGTAAAAACTGATATTCTTTAGGTGAAGCAACTTTATCAATGACAGATCCTAGCGCAATATCAATTCCAAAGCTAGACCAAGAATTTGAATTTAGATTATCGTGAATTAAATCTCTAAATGTTTTTTGTTCTGTAAGATGATCTTCGTTAAAAATAATTGCATCACCAAGATTCTCTTCTATAATATCTCTCTTTTTTGTTGCACAATTATTAAAAAAGAAATCATACTTATAAAAACGATTTTCTTCTTTATAATTATTTTCTAAATAGTCTAATAAGGTACGATTCTGCTCAGGAGTAAAGTCTAAAACCTGTTCCTTCACCCAGCGTTTTTCATATTTGTACGTTCGTACAAAGTTTTTAAAACTAGTTCTTCCTAATTGATACGGAAGTTTTCCTTGTGCAAATTTGACATAGAAGTTTGGTGTATTAAAGTCAAACACACCATAATTGTACACAACATCATATCCATATACAGGATCTTTTAAACGAAATGCACTATGTCCAAAAGAAGAATAGAGTTCTTCTCCGGCGCCACAAGTAACTATAGAAAATTTGGCTTCAGGTGAAAGCTTAATTTGCTGTCCTAAAAGGATTCCAGTGTATAAAAAGAGTAGAAGTAGAACAACTTTTTTCATTACTATCTAAATAAACTCCAATCAATTTTAAGAGAGAATACGTTAGAATATACAGCGGCACTTTGATCGCCAATATCCGTCAACGCATAATCAACTTGAATTCCTTTGTATTTAAATCCAATTCCTAAATTTGGTTGAAATGTCAATGATTCTGAACCAAAATTATTTTCGTTTTGAAAATTTCCAACTCCAGCTCTTAAAAATACTAAGTCAGTATATGCAAATTGCAAACCGACAGCAGGTGTAATACTTGCAAACGATGTAGAAATTAAATCATTTGTTTCTGTAAAACGCATATTTAAATCAACTTCGGCAGTTAAGGTATAGTCATAATTAAATCGAAAAGAACGTGCAACTCCTAATTGTAGTTTTGGAATTGTAATTTCTGTTGTTTCTGGTAAATCTTGTTCTGGAATTTGATCACTTACATTATTAAACAAATCTTCATCAATACTCCATGTATTGAAGGTTGTCGTAATATCGCGCGCCATCAATCCAAATTTC
Source organism: uncultured Kordia sp. (assembly GCF_947496985.1). Taxonomy (GTDB): domain Bacteria; phylum Bacteroidota; class Bacteroidia; order Flavobacteriales; family Flavobacteriaceae; genus Kordia. Next base: position 382,714 of record NZ_CANMEZ010000004.1, on the reverse strand, counting down.
CAATCATTCTTTTGAAACTGTAATCCAACATCAAATCCAAATCCCCAAGAAGATGCAAAATCTCCAATAATTCTACGAATCACTTTTGCGTTAATTCCGTAATTAAAACCTTGTACAGGCAACTTACGCGCATATGAAAATGTAATTCCGTAATCTGCGGTAGAGAAGAGGCTAATTCTATTAAAATCAATATTTCCTTGACTGTCTATTAATTGGGTTGTATTTAAGATATCATCAACTCCAAATCGAATTAAAGAAATTCCCCAAGCACTTTGTTCGTCAATAGGCATTGCAAAAGCAGCATAATCATATAATGCAATATTTGCAAAATAACTAGAGTGCATTAAGGCAAGTTGCTTATCTTCTAATTCAACCAATCCTGCGGGATTCCAATATCCTGCATTTACATTATCAATGTTGGCAACAACAGCGTTTCCCATACCAAAAGCAGCTGCATCAACACCAATATTCATGAATTCATTTGAGTATTTCACTACAGTTTGGCTGTTAGCAAAATAAGTACTTATAAGTAGGAGACCGAGTAATAACTTTTTCAAGAGAATAATTTTTATACAAATATGCGATTTTCTAACCTAATAAACTCAAAAAAAACGTAGATATTGTAACTATCGCCTTAACATTTTTCAATCTTTTTGATTGAGTTTGTAAAGTTTATTTATTTTTACAAAAAATCACATACATGAATATCAAAAAACACATTCCAAACTTTATCACACTTTTAAATCTATTTAGCGGTTGTTTAGCTGTTATATTTGCTGTGAAAAACCAATTGGAAATTGCCGCATTTTTTGTGTTTTTAGGAATATTTTTTGATTTCTTTGATGGCTTTGCAGCCAGAATTTTAAAAGTGCAAAGCGAATTAGGTTTGCAACTAGATTCCTTAGCAGATATGGTAACAAGCGGTATTGTACCAGGGATTTTTATGTATCAATTATTTAATAGATCATTGGATATTCATGAAAAAGTAAATGATGGACATTCATGGTCTGATGCACTTCATTGGTTTACGAACGAAGTGCATATGTTGCCATTAGTAGGTTTGATAGTTACGTTAGCTTCTGCGTACCGCTTAGCGAAATTTAATATTGATGACAATCAAACTTCTTCTTTTATAGGATTACCAACACCTGCAAATACATTATTAATCATTTCTTTGCCATTAATTTTAATGTACCAAGGAAGTGAAACAATTGATGCAATCATTTTAAATAAATGGTTTTTAATAGGATTTACAGTACTTTGCAGTTATTTGTTAAATGCAAATATTCCTTTATTTGCTTTAAAGTTTAAAGATTGGAGTTTTAAAAATAACATGACGAAATACATCTTCTTAATCGCATGTATTTTGTTGTTAATCTTTTTACACTTTTTAGCGGTTCCTATAATTATTCTATTATATGTTTTGATTTCATTATTCACGAAAGAATCGTAAAACTAATTCTTAATTGTTACAATCGCAGTCACAATCTATTTTTTGATAAATTCCAGTTTTACTTGAAATATCTTCATGATATTTATATTGAAAAACAGCTAATCTTTCTGTATTGATTTTACCAGAAGTAGTTAACACATTTTCTTTTAAAAACCACTTTATAATATTAACTATAGATTGTTTATAGCTTAATGCTAAGTAATCATAATCAGAAGATTCTATGGTAATCTTTTGGTTTAAGAACTTAATGTTAAAATACACTATATCAGAATAGTGAGAATCAATAGAAAACCGTAAAAATATAATTTCATTTCCATTTAAGTCATAAAAAGAATGTGTATCTTTTCTTGAATCAGATTTCAAAATAGCAACTTCATCAAAATATACAATTCCTTTTTTAATCTTTACTTTTTGCGCATATCCTAATCCCACACTTAGAAAAAATACCAAAAGAATACAAATAGTTTTTAGTTTCATAATAATTCAGTTTTAATGGTTTAATGTTGGTTAATATGATTCAAACTGTATACCTAAAATCTATTATCTCCCTAAGAATAATTTCACATATTGTTATGTTCTGTAGTTGCAGTTAACTAACTGTAAAACAAGGTTATTTAGGTTTGTTGTTTCGTAAATTTGTAGTAATGAAAATAGTCTTTGGCCATTCTATTTTAAGTGTAGTTCATTCTAGAAAAACTACACAACTCAATAAATTATTAATCAAGAAAAAATTAATTATGATTTACGAATACAAAGTTCAGTATGATTCAGGTGGAAATATTACTGGATATGCATATAAAATTATCACAGGATATACTAATGATGATATCTATAATTGTGACATTACTACGAATGTTGATTGCACTATTAGTAGTACTATTGATTGTGACAACAGTGATGATTGTACAGTCGATTCTACAGCTGTATGCACAGCTATATCTTCAGGGACAGTAAACCTTGGTCCAACACCTATTTATACAACATTTACACTTGTTGCTGATGGAGTTACAAATGATTCTCAAGATTTACAAGGATTAATAGAAGCTGTAGCAGCTGAAAACGGAGGAACAATTGTGTTACCCTCAGATACTGTGATTTCATTAAAAAACCATGTTGATCTTAATTCAGACGGAACTGATAATGTTAGAAATTACGCATTAACAATGTCATCAGGTGTAAATTTAAAATCTTTTGGAGGAAAGTGTACTTTAAAAGCAGATTTCTCAGAAACAGAACCTGCATCATCAATTTTGATAATTTCCAATGATGAAAATGTTCATATAGAAAACATTGGCTTTCAAGGAGATGATAAAACAAAGGCAGGAATTGCTGTTTTTAGTAGTGAACGTATTACTATCACTAACTGTGATTTCAAAGATATAGTTTTGCCAAGTAGCTCTATATCTGCTCCTTCAGTAAGTGCAAATGGCGTTACGCAATATAAAGTAGAAAAATGTACTTTTTCTAATGGAGAAATAGGAATTTTAGTGGCTGGCCTAAGTAGCGATGTTTATATAGAAAATAACGTATTTAAACCATCTCTTACAAATAACCCAATTAGAATTTCAGGAGTTAATGAAACTGATCAATATACAGATGGCTTATGGATAAAAGGAAATGATATACGAGTGCAACGTGCGGATGAACCTTATCTAGACAATCCAGCATTAAATATTCAGAGATATGCTGATGGAAGAGTCATCTGGTCAAATGAATATACAAATCTTGTACCGAAACCTATCGGAATTAGTGCTATAAATATTACTTGTGCTCCACAAGAAGATTCAAATGGAAATATTATTAAAGACTCTGTACATCATCAAAATGTAGTTGTTGCTGATAACATTGCAATAGGACCAGATCGTGGTTTCTATGATGGAGGATCTGGTGATTTATTTAGCTTAAAAGATATTTTACGTTTAAAATGTTATGGAAATACATCAAGAAACTCAGGGGATTTAGGGTTTGCCATAGAACGCTGTCATTTTGGATCTGTAGCAAATAATACGGCAGATAGAAATAATTCATGTGGAATTTCAATTTTTGAATCTACTCATATCAATGTTACAGGAAATGTATGTAGTGATAATGAATTAGCAAGAGATGGTGCTTATTTAGGGAATCCTTATGGAGGTATTCGTGTTGAAAAAAGCAGTATTGGTATTTTGGTTGAAGGAAATTATAACTATGCAAACTCTGGAGTAAAAAGATCTTTTGTAAATGGTTTAGCTACTGCACCTGTTGGACCTGAAACGTTTTATAATAAAACTGGTTCTCCAACGCAACGATATGGAGTTATTGTTAAAAATGTTTGGAATGACATACCACACAATGTAAAAGTTGGAACAAATCATACTTCAGGAATGCTTTGGGGAAATGATTATAGCAATGTGAAAGCCTCACAAATGCTAAATACGTATACAGGAGCTACGACTCCTACAAAAGGTGATTATCCTTTAGGAACAAGGTTGCGTAATAATCTCAATGTTAGTTCCACAGCTTCAATTAGCGAATGGCAAGTAGTGAATCATATTCGAATGAAATCCGTAGCGACCTCTTTCACAGGATCAGATACTATAAGAGTTAAAACATTAAATTCACAAAATAGTCAAGCACATAAATTGATAGAAAATAACGATTTTACCACAATATTGGCAGATGATGTTATTGGTATCATGACAGACAAGTATAATATTCATTGGGCAAAAGTGATGAACGTGAATATATCTCCAGCAATTGGTGCTAATGGAGTTGAAATTGGAGAAATTCAGTTTATTCCAGCTTTACCTGAAAATGCAACATACACTGTAACGAGTTTAACTATTGGTGCTCAAAATGAAGATGTTGTAGATGACAAAGATGTTGTTTGCTTACGATGGGAAGCTTTATAATGCTTATAAAAACACAAAAGAGGCGATATATTCGCCTCTTTTCTTATATTATTTTGATAAGTTAAATTTCGATTTGAGTTAGAAATCTAATTTCTTTTCTCGTAATTCAAAATTCTGTCCTAAATATACTTTTCGGACCATTTCATCTTCTGCTAGTTCTCTTGGTTTTCCAGCTTTTAAAATATTTCCTTCAAACATTAAATACGTTCTGTCGGTAATAGCTAGTGTTTCCTGTACATTGTGATCTGTAATTAAGATTCCAATGTTTTTATTTTTTAAATGTGCAATGATTCGCTGAATGTCTTCTACTGCAACCGGATCGACACCAGCAAAAGGTTCATCTAACAATACAAATTTTGGATCTGTCGCTAAAGCACGCGCAATTTCAGTACGTCTTCGTTCTCCACCAGATAATAAATCACCACGATTTTTACGAATATGACCTAAACCAAATTCTTCAATAAGCGACTCCATTTTCATGTTTTGCTCTTTCTTAGAAAGTTTGGTTAATTGTAATACGCTCAAAATATTTTCTTCAATACTTAACTTACGAAACACGGATGCTTCTTGGGCTAAATATCCAATACCATTTTGTGCACGTTTATACATAGGAAAATTAGTAATTTCCATATCGTCCAAATAGATTTTTCCACCATTAGGCTTTATCAATCCTACAATCATATAGAAAGAAGTTGTTTTTCCAGCTCCATTTGGACCTAGTAAACCAACAATTTCACCCTGATTTACTTCAAGGGAAATTCCTTTTACTACTTTTCGTCCTTTATAGGACTTCATGATACTATCGGCTTTTAAAATCATATATTTTGGTCATTAAACAGTGTAAAAATACTAATTTAGAGATAACGCTGATACTTTTTAATAGGAAATTAACTTTGAGCTAAGTGGTCTAAACACTTTGTTCTTCTAGCGCTTCCCAATATTCATAAGCTCTACGTAAATGAGGAATAACAATAGTTCCGCCAATTAATGTAGCAATACTTAAGGTTTCAACAACTTGCTCTTTGCTTAAACCTTCTTTATGACAAGATTCTAAATGATATTTTACACAATCATCACAACGCAAAACAGTTGATGCAACTAAACCTAATAACTCTTTAGTTTTTACATCTAAAGCACCTTCTTTAAAAGCATTTGTGTCTAAATTGAAAATTCGTTTGATTACTTTATTATTATCAGCTAAAATTTTATCATTCATTTTAGCTCTGTAGGCATTAAATTCTTCTACTTGATTAGCCATTTTTTAGTTTCTTTTTTAAATTTTTTTCTACTCTTTTTGATATTACAATTCCTATTTGATAGAGTATCATAATTGGAATTGCCACTACAACCTGACTTGCAACATCTGGAGGCGTTATAATTGCTGCTAGAATTAATACGACAACTAATGCGTGTTTTCTATATTTACGTAAGAACGCAGGTGTAATTAACCCTAGTTTTGACAGGAAATAAATCACTAACGGTAATTCAAACACAAGAGAAACTCCTAATAATGTGTTTGTTAATAAACTTATATGTGACTGTGCTATAATGGTGTTTTTGATTTGATCTGTAATTTTAAAATTATAGAAAAAATACGATGACATTGGCATGATTACATAATAACTAAACAATAATCCAATAAAAAATAGGAGTGATGCTAAGAAAATAAACCATCTTGATTTCCCTCGTTCTTTAGGACTCAACCCTGGTGCAATGAATCGCCATAATTCATATATAATATATGGAAAAGAAAAAATTAACCCGAGAATTAGCGCTGTCCAGATTGCCATTGTAAATTGCCCTGTAACATCAATATTTACTAACTTATCGTCAAATGTTAATGAGCAAAAATCACTTTCAACACCAATTAACTGAAATGATTCGCAAAAAAATTGATAGGTAACAAAATTTCCATCTAAATGAACAATTAATAAATGATCATAAATCGGTTTAATGTATACAAATACAACGCATGCAATGATAAAAATAGCCGTAAAACTTCGGATAAGGTGCCATCTTAGTTCTTCTAAATGATCTAAGAATGACATTTCATTTTTATTTTTCCCCATTATAATATTCCTTCTTTAACTAAATCATGCAAATGTACGATTCCTGCGTATTTTCCTTGCTCTTCTACCATTAATTGTGAAATTCCATTTTCTTCCATGACTTCTAAAGCTTCTACAGCCATGGCATCAGTTGAAATTTGTTTTGGATTAGACGACATTATATCACTTGCTTTTAAGTTTCCGATAAAATCATTGTTAGACAGCATTCGTCGGATATCTCCATCTGTAATTACACCAATAATTTCTTCAACATCATTAACAACGGCAGTTGCCCCTAACATTCCTTTAGAAATTTCTACAATAACATCTTTTACAGAACTGTCCGGATGTACTTGAGGTTTTTGATTTACAGATGCTAAATCATTTACGCGTAAGTATAACTTTTTTCCTAAAGCTCCTCCAGGATGATACTTTGCAAAATCATTACTTGAGAATCCACGTAATTCCAATAAACATACAGCTAATGCATCACCAAGTACTAATTGAGCAGTTGTACTTGTAGTTGGAGCTAAACCGTTAGGACAGGCTTCTTTTTCTGCATATGCATGTAACACAAAATCTGCTTGCGAACCTAAAAATGATTCTCTGTTAGATGTAATTGCAATTAATTTATTATCACTATTCTTAATTAACGGAACCAATACTTTAATTTCTGGCGTATTTCCACTTTTAGAAATACATATAACAGTATCGTCTTTTTGGACAATACCTAAATCGCCATGAATTGCATCTGCAGCATGCATGAAAATTGCAGGAGTTCCTGTGGAATTTAACGTCGCCACTATTTTTGTGGCAATATTTGCACTTTTCCCAATACCCGTAACAACAACTCTACCGTTAGAATTGTAAATGTATGAGACAGCTTCCGCAAACTCGTCGTCAATTAAAGAGATTAATTTTTTTATTGCATCACATTCTGTTTCAATGGTTTGCTTGGCAACACTAATAATACTATCTTTATATTTCAAAATGAATAAGTTTAAAAATTGCTGTTACTAAAGAAAATAGTATCTTTAGTGTATTGCAAATGTATGTAAAATAGTAAAAAGATAGAATGAGTTTATTGGAAATTGACTTACACAAGGAACTAAAGAAGCACTTCGGGTTCGGTCAATTCAAGGGACTACAGGAAGAAGTTATTAAAAGCATTATCAACAATGAGAATGCCTTTGTTATAATGCCTACAGGTGGTGGTAAATCATTATGTTACCAATTGCCCGCATTAATGAAAGAAGGTACTGCTATTGTTGTTTCTCCCCTAATTGCCTTAATGAAGAACCAAGTGGATGCGTTACGAGGAATTTCCTCTGAGAACGGTATTGCCCATGTTTTAAATTCTTCGCTTACAAAAGCTGAGATAAAACAAGTTAAAGAAGACATTACTAATGGTGTTACTAAATTACTATACGTAGCGCCAGAGTCATTAACGAAAGAAGAAAATGTAGAGTTTTTACGAACTGTAAAGATTTCGTTTATGGCGGTTGATGAAGCCCATTGTATTTCTGAATGGGGACATGATTTTCGTCCTGAATACAGAAATCTCAAAAACATCATTAAAAAAATTGAAAATGTAGGAGAAGAAATTCCTATCATTGGATTAACAGCTACAGCAACTCCTAAGGTACAAGAAGATATTCTTAAAAACTTAGGAATGACAGATGCAAAAACATTCAAAGCTTCATTTAATAGACCCAATCTATATTATGAAGTACGCCCAAAAGGAAAAAATGTAGATGCGGATATCACCCGATTTATCAAACAAAACCAAGGAAAAAGTGGAATTGTATACTGTTTAAGTCGCAAACGTGTTGAAGAATTGGCACAAGTTTTACAGGTGAATGGAATTAACGCAGTTCCATATCACGCTGGTTTAGACCCTAAAAAACGTGCGCGACATCAAGACATGTTTTTGATGGAAGAATGTGATGTAGTAGTGGCTACCATTGCATTTGGTATGGGAATTGACAAACCAGATGTTCGTTTTGTAATTCATCATGATATTCCAAAAAGTATTGAAAGTTACTATCAAGAAACTGGACGTGCAGGAAGAGATGGAGGAGAAGGACATTGTTTGGCTTTTTATGCATATAAAGACATTGAAAAGTTAGAAAAATTCATGTCTGGTAAACCTGTTGCAGAGCAAGAAATTGGTCATGCATTGTTACAAGAAGTCGTTGGATATGCAGAAACATCAATATCTAGAAGGAAATTTATACTTCATTATTTTGGTGAAGACTTTCCAGATGATGGAGATGGTGCTGATATGGACGACAATGTTCGTAACCCTAAGAAGAAAGTTGAAGCACAAGACCAAGTTGTTGAATTGTTAAAAACAATTCAGAATACCAAGCAAACATATAAATCACGTAATGTGGTAAATGTATTGATTGGACATGAAAATGCTTTAATAAAGTCACATAAAACACACTTACAACCGTTTTTTGGTTTAGGAAAATCGCATGATGATAAATATTGGATGGCGTTAATTCGGCAAATTTTAGTTGCAGGCTTTCTTCGTAAAGATATTGAAACTTATGGTGTTATAAAACTTACAGAAGCTGGATTAGCATTTATGGAGAGCCCTAAATCATTTATGATGACGGAGGATCATAGTTTTGATGATGCAAGTAATGATAGTATTATTACTGCTGCTAAAGGTGGTGGCGCTGTTGCAGATCAGAAATTGATGAATATGTTGAAAGATTTACGAAAGAAAGTTTCTAAACGTTTAGGAGTTCCGCCTTTTGTTGTTTTTCAAGATCCATCTTTGGAAGATATGGCATTAAAATACCCTATTTCTGTAGAAGAAATGAAAAATATTCATGGAGTAGGTGACGGGAAAGCTAAAAAATACGGAAAAGACTTTATAGAATTCATAAAGAAATATGTAGATGAAAACGATATCGTTCGACCAGATGATTTAGTTGTAAAAAGTACAGGAGTTAATTCTGCTCTAAAACTATATATCATTCAAAATGTAGATAGAAAACTTCCGTTAGATGATATTGCTGCTGCAAAAGGCCTTTCAATGACTGATTTCATTAAAGAAATGGAACAGATTGTATATAGTGGCACAAAATTAAACATTAATTATTGGATTGACGAAGTATTAGATGAAGATCAACAAGAAGAGATTCATGAATATTTTTTAGAATCTGAAAATGATAAGATTTCTGAGGCTATGGAAGAATTTGATGGCGATTATGACGATGAAGAATTACGTTTGTATCGTATCAAATTTATAAGTGATGTAGCAAATTAAAATATACATTCAAGAAAACTAAAAAGCTGTTTGAATTACTCAAACAGCTTTTTTTTATATAATATAATTTTGGGTATTTTTCTATTATAAGAATCCTGTATTTCTAGCTTGTTCTAATAAAGATTCATCTCCTTTCTTTTCAACATCAAAAACTTCTTTCAAGTGTCGTTTACGTTTTTCAATTGCAGCAAGTGATAATGGAATATATTCTGTTAAGTTTTTCGTTTTAATTCCTTTTGAGAGATGAAAAAGTATATTTCTATCAATATCATCTAGCACAACTTCATTGATAATACGAGTTCGAAGTAATTTTGTTACTGTATGACTGTAGTATGGTGGGTCAGTCAATACAACTTGAAAAGCACGCATCAATTCATCAGAAGTAACATCACTTTTCACTAAAAAACCATCAGGATTTATATTCTTTAATATATTATGAATTCTAAAATTATTATTAAACATCGTCAAAATAACGACTTTAGTATCTGGTAATAATTCTTTCACTTTAATACCTAAATCTTCTCCTGAAATAATTTTTCCATCTGCAGAAGGAGGCAATTTAATATCTAAAAACACAACATCATATGCGGTTCCTGTAGAAGCATTTTTAATTTTCGCATAGGCACCATCACAACTATCGGATGTGTCTATTCGCAAGGTCATTTCATCAGAATTAATTCCTAGTAGGGCATTCTTATAGCCTTCAATAATCATTGGATGATCATCTACAATAAGTACTTTAATATCTTTGTTATTCATATGGATAGGTTAAGTTCGCTACGTCATTGGAACGTCAACACTAATAGATGTTCCTTTACCTGGAACCGAGTTTATGGTAAATTGCCCGTGTAGTAAAGTTACTCTCGATTTCATATTTTTTAATCCAATACCACTGCTTCTTTTCTCTTGGTTAAAACCAATCCCATCATCTTTAATGGTTAGAATTATATGATTATTGTTCTTTTTGAAATCTAGTATTACGTTTTTCGCTTTCGCGTATTTGTTAATATTTTGAACAGACTCTTGTATTATTCGATAAATATTGATCTTTATATGACCTGGAATATCTGTCCAAACAATACGATCATCATCCTCAATCTGGTATTTAAAGTTAGTTATTTTTGATTGTTCTTCCAAAAGATTTGTAATCATTGTACTATAACTTGTTGTAGTATCGAAATTATCTAACCCCAATTCATGCGATATATTTCTTACTTCTTCCTCAATACTCTGAAGCTCATTGATATACTGTTCGCGTGTTTTTTTAGAATTGGCATCGTCTTTTGCATTCAAACTTCCTAAACTGAGTCGTGTTCCGAACAATCTTCCTAAAATTCCATCATGGAGTTCTAATGATATTCGTTCTTTTTCACGTTTTCGTCCTTCTTCAATCTTATCTTGTTGATCAATCATTAAATTATAAATCTCCTCATTTGCTCGTTGTTGTTGTTGTTCCATTTCTAACTCTTTATTACGAGTTCGCTGTTGCGTAATCACATAAATCAGAAAACTAAAGAAAATTATGGCAGATGAAATGGCTAGGATCCAGTTATTTTTAATATTTAATTTTTTATTTTCAGTTTTAACTGCGTCAGTTTCATTACGAATACGTGCAAATTTATTTCCTATTGCTCGCTCATGTTTAATAAGACTATCATTTAATCTGATATATTTGTTAAGATAAATAAAATCTTTACTAGGCTGTATTTTTGCTAACAATTTATATGTATCGAGAAGATGATCATTTGATTTTATATCTTTTGCTAATTCCATTGCTTGTAAAGAGTATTTTAAACTCTCTAACGTATCATTTTGTGATAAATAATATTCAGATAAATGCTTCTTATTAATTACGATTCCTGCAGAAATATTTAAATCTTCTCTGATTTTTAGTGATTTATAAAATAAATCAGGTAACTCAGAAAAATCATTCATTTTAAATTTAGAATAGGCTATGTTATCAGTTAAGGTAGCGTATAACTTAGGATTTTTCAAATCTAAACTATCAAAAGCTAAGGCACTATTATAATAATCAATAGCTTTTTGATGGTTTTCCTTATCACGATACACTATTCCTATGTTATTTAAGACAGATGCCTCTAACATTTCCTTTTTAGGAATCTTCTTTAAAGTTTTTAATGCGTCATTATAATAACCAATAGCTTGTTCATGATCTTCTAAATTATTGAAAATAATTCCTAAGTTATTGTAGCATCTATATAAGCCGTCATTATCACTTAATGCATTAAAAACTTCAATAGCTTTGATTGTCGTTACTTCACTTCCTATATAATCTTTAACATTTTTTTGAACTCGTGCCATATTAAAAAGCATTTGCCCCATAAGAAGTTCTTCAGATTTCAATCTATATATTTCTTGTGCTTTATAATAATAATGATATGAGCTATCACTTTTTATAGTTTGAAGAAAACTCCCCAATCTCCAGTATGACCTAGCTATGGAAAGTGAATCGTTTAATTTTTTAGATAAAATTAAAGATTGTGATGTAGTTTTTCTAAACATCAAGGAATTAGAGTTTTTTCTATATAAATTAGATAGAGATAAAATATATTGATTCCTTAATGTATCATTAGAAACTTTATAGGTAAGCTCTAGTGCTTCATCGAGTTTTTGATTTTTTACAGTTTGACTGTATTTATTTTCTTTGAGATTGGAAAGAATAGAGTCAATAGATTCTGTTTTTTGCGAATAACTCTTGTTACAGCAAAAAATGAAAATCAAAATATATATAATATTTTTCCCGCAAAATTTTGTTAAATACATACACTATAAAAATAATAAAAACTATAGTAGCATTACTATAGTTTTTATTAAAAATTAATTATATATAAAATATTATTTAGTTACCAGCACTCGTAGTAGCTGCTGCTGTAGGTGTATTAAGTCCACTATCATCATACTCATTATCATCTTCATCTCCAGTTCCTGTTACATTTTCAAATACGTTATCATCTCCTGCATCAGAAGTACTGTTTGGCTCACATGCAATAAATCCTAAGTTTACTACTAATAATAAGGCGAATAATCCGAATACTTTTTTCATTTTTTAAAATTTTAATTAAGTTATTTACTAGTTATCTTCATTTGATTTAACAAATCATTTTTTCCTACTTTCAAGTTAAAAAAGTCTGCTTTAAGAAATTTGTAAGTTATTACCGTAATAATCTTCCTATATTATTACATAACTTCACTTAAAACTTATTTTACTTTTGTGATTTTTATAAAACGCTGAAGATGATGAATCTTTGATCAGAATTTAACACAATTTCAATCCTTTTTTTAATTTTAATCAAGTTAACTGTCTGATAATCAGTAATTGAAAATTAAAAGATTTTTAACTTGATTTATGAAATCAAGTTAAAATCAAAAAAATGAAATCGGTTATGGTTTTTCAGTAAAAAAAATAAGGGATAACAATAAAATATGCTTTAATAATATTTAAGTATGCCTGTTTCGTAATTGTTAAAGGTTGTGTATCTTCGCACTTTAAATTAAAAATATACCAATGGAAGACGGATTATACGCAAAAATGCATACTAATAAAGGGGAGATTTTATTAAATTTAACTTTTAAGAAAACACCAGGAACAGTTGGAAACTTTGTAGCATTAGTTGAAGGTCAACTTGAAAATAACGCTAAAGCACAAGGAACTCCTTATTATGATGGATTAAAGTTTCATAGAGTAATTCCTGATTTTATGATTCAAGGTGGTTGCCCACTAGGAACAGGTACTGGAAGTCCAGGTTATACTTTTGACGATGAAATTCACCCAGAGTTAACACATAGTGAACCAGGTGTACTTTCAATGGCTAATGCTGGTCCTGGAACAAATGGTAGTCAATTCTTTATTACACATGTTGCAACTCCTTGGTTAGACGGAAAGCATACTGTTTTTGGAAATGTAACACATGGACAAGAAGTTGTTGATGCTATAGCACAAGGTGATAGTGTTGAAAAAGTAGAAATTGTTCGTGTTGGAGCAGAAGCAGAAGCATTTAATGCCGTAGAGGCTTTTAGGTTGTTTGACGGAGCTAAAGCAGCAAGAGAAAAAGCTGCAAAAGAAAAAGCAGATAAAGAATTAGAAGAAATTGCAACCGGATTTGATAAAACTGATAGCGGTTTACGTTACAAAATAATTCAAAATGGAGATGGAGTACAAGCTGAAAAAGGAAAAACAGTTTCTGTACACTATAAAGGAATGTTTCCTGATGGAGGTGTTTTTGATTCTTCATACAAGAGAAATGCACCGATTGATTTCCCATTAGGGCAAGGAAATGTAATTCCAGGATGGGACGAAGGAATCGCTTTATTGAAAGTAGGCGATAAAGCTCGTTTTGTAATTCCTCCACATTTAGCTTATGGAGAAAGAGGAGCTGGCGGTGTTATTCCACCAAATGCAACACTCATGTTCGATGTAGAACTAATGGATGTAAAATAAAAATTATACGAAACGCTCTGAAAATCTCAGAGCGTTTTTTTTTACTTTATATTATTTTCTATAATTTTTCACAGATGCTTGAAAGTTTTAAATTAAAATTTTTACTCATATCATATAATGGATTTAGAAAAACTAAAATATCCTATCGGGAAAACTCAAATTCCAATAATAATAACTTCTGAACATATTTCTGAATGGGTTGAAGTTTTGGCATCATTTCCTAACAGGTTAAAAGACTTAGTTAAGAATCTTTCTAATGATCAATTAAATACTACTTACAGACCAGAAGGTTGGACTATACGACAAGTGATTCATCATGTTTCTGATAGTCATCATAATAGTTATACGCGTTTCAAATGGACATTGACAGAAGACAAACCCGTAATTAAAGCATATTATGAAGATCGTTGGGCTGAATTATTTGATAGTAAAAATGCTCCAATAGAACTTTCTCTAAATACAATAGAAGCCTTGCATGCAAAATGGGTCTACTTTTTAAAAGGACTATCTGATGAAGATTTAGCACAAGTATTCATTCATCCAGATGGAAATGAAGAAGTCTCATTGAAAGAAAATATTGGAATTTATGCTTGGCATTGCAATCACCATTATGAACATATCAATCAATTAATGATCCGCAAAAACTGGAAGTAAGTTTGGCTTCGTTCAGTCACATTATTTTGATGTTTTTATTTTATACTAGAACTACTAATTAGTATAATTTTCTATTTCAGTCGAAGGTAATAAACGAGAATCTTCAAGAGCTGCAGTTCTATGTCCTATAGTTTTTAAATAATCTTTATTTTGAGCAAATGCCATAAATTTCTCAACAGACAGATGTTCAACTACTAAAATAGCGTCCCATTTTTCAGATTCAGGTCCAATTAAAAAGTTTTTACTTTTTCCGTAGTAGATAATTCGTCCTCCAGCTTTTTCCAATTCAGGAAATGTATTTTCTATATATAATTTGTATGCTTCTTCACCAGTAATTTCTTTCTCGGGTTTTATATGTTCTGAGTCTGAATAATCTGCTATTTGACGAAACTTTAATAGGTTTAGCATCACAATCTTTCCTTTATCATGGAAATTCAGATAAAAGTCTTTTCCCGTTTCAGGAGTAGCATCAATATGTTTACGCATGTTATTATATTTTCTATAGAATTTTTTTTTGGTTATTTCTTCAATGTTTTAATAGTTAATTGTTTAAGACAATCTAAACATTAAAACCACTTTATATTACAGCCAATACTTGGTTTTTGAATTTCAGAGATTTCATCTTCGTTTAATAAAGCATCTAAAGCAGTTCGCATATCATTACCAGTTACTGGAATTCCATTATTTGGACGCGAATCGTCTAATTGTCCACGATATACTAATGCCAAATCTTTATCAAAAATATAGAAATCTGGCGTGCAAGCCGCGTCATATGCTTTGGCAACTTCTTGTGTTTTATCATACAAATATGGAAATGAAAACTGTTGTTGTTCCGCATTTGTTTTCATTAAATCTGGAGCATCCGCAGGATAATTTTCAACATCATTGCTTGAAATCGCAATAAAACCAATTCCTTTTGCTTGATAATCATTTGCCAATTGCACAATTCCTTCATTCACATGAACAACAAACGGACAATGATTACAGATAAACATAATTACAGTTCCGTTGCTTCCCTTTTTATCCTGTAAAGAAATAAAGTTGCCTGAAACTGTATCGATTAATGTAAAATCTGGAGCTTTCGTACCTAAAGAAAGCATTTTTGAAGGTGTAAGTGCCATTTGAAATATTGTTTTTAAAAGCCTAAATTTACTCAAAAAAATACAATGGGAGACTTAACTTGGAGCGATTTTGAAAAAGTAGATATGCGCATCGGAACTATTATTGAAGTCAATGATTTTCCAAAAGCCAGAAAACCAGCATATCAACTCACAATTGACTTTGGTTCAGAAATTGGAGTTCGAAAATCTTCAGCACAAATTACAAAACGTTATGCCAAAGAAGAATTAATTGGAAAACAAATTATGGCAGTTGTGAATTTTCCAAAAAAACAAATTGCAAACTTTTTCTCAGAATGCTTAGTTATGGGTGCTGTTGATGGTGATGACGTTATTTTAATGGAACCTTCTGCAAAAATTCCAAATGGTTTAAAAATATCATAAACTAATACCCAAGACCAAATCTACATCATATTTGAAAAGAAAATAGCGTTCATCAATAACTTATTAGTTCCATACCAAAAAGCTCTAAAGTTAGTATTATCTGTGAAAATAATAACACGTCCGCTTCCTAAACGATTTGTCTTAAATGGAACACTATTTTTTAAATGCTCTAAGTTTTCTTCTGAAATATAACCACTTAACAATGGAGTATTTGTATATTGAATTGGGTTATTATAGCTTTTTTCATTTGGATTAATGAATAAAGTCGTGTTTCTAAACATTGGTAATTCATCCTGTAAATACCCAAAGTTAATTGGATGCGAACGATCTATTTTTGTGTTGAAAATTGCACCACCAATCACTTGCGCACCATTATGATTTCTTTTATCAGCAAACGAAACATCTTTAGCTTCAATTCCTGTTTTCTTAAAATCTAATGAAATAAATTTCTTGTCACTCAAAAAACGGCTAGCATTTCTATATCCAATAATAGTTCCGCCTTGTTGTACCCATGTCTTTAATTTGTTAGTGTCATTATTAGTTAATGAATAGGTATTTGGCAAAATAATATGAGTATATTTTGATAAATTCATTCTGCCAAAATTGCGAAGATCTAACTTTGTTAAAGGAATTTCATATCGTTGGTCAAATAAATGCCAAATTTCACCAGCATCATATGAATTTACATTTCCACCGACTAACATAGCAACTTTAATATCTTTAATTGCTTCAAAGTTATTACTTCCTAAATCAATTCCTTCGGTCAAACCAGAACGAACAGCCGTAATATTTACATGACTTTCTTTAGCAACCTTGTTTAAAAATTGTTTTATTTCTTGCGCACTTAAAGTTTGATTTTGCACAGGAACCATAATTGTTCCATAATCATAACTGTTTCCTTCCAGTGTAAATGGCTTCATTGCAACTTTGGCACGCAATCCTTTTGCTTTTATTTGAGCTAATGCTTTAGGCGAATAATATTCATTCCATTCAAAAACGTATGCATAATTACCTGTTCCTTTTATAGTTCCGTTTGGCGCTTTTAAGTCTGTAATTTCAGTTCCAGCATTTGAAAGTGAACTTAAAGTTGAATATGATAAATTGAACGCTAAAGGCAATGTCCATGCAGAAACATCATAAAACAAACTATCCTGAAATTGAGTGCGTTTCTCAAAAATTGCATTAATCAATCTACTTTGACGTTGATTTCTTGGTACAATATAACTTGCACCTTTCTTATATAATTTTCCAGCTACCGTAAAATCATTTTTCACTTCGTGAATTGTAATATTTTGACGTTTGAGTATTTCTGCTAAATGATACGTTTTTGCAGCATCTTTTGCATCTCCAAATACATATGCTTTTGATTTTATACTTGAAGCTTCTCTTTTCGCATCTTTATAAAACTGTTGTTGATACTTTAAAACCTTAGTTCGCATCGTTTTTGCAGCTTCTAAAGTTGACAAAGCTGCTGTAAATTGATTTCGAATTGCAAATGGAAAAGTTAACAAACCATTTTCTGTTTCTTGTACATGTCCGCGCGCACTTCCTTGTTCAAACAAAATTCCAATACTTCCGTTAATATCAGGAAATGTTGAGCCTTTCCCATAATAAAAATCATCAAAGCTCTCTTCAGTATAATATAAAGAACCAATTTTATCAAAAGCTTTTGCATGATATGTAGCAATTTCTTTTGTTAAATCTTGATTCATTTGCGGAGTTAATGGATGTGTTCTAGAAGGAATTCCAGGTTGAAAAAAGAATGTAGAATTAGCCCCCATTTCATGGTGATCTGTCAAAATATTCGGCATCCATTGGTGAAATGACTTTATACGAGCTCTAGACTCAGGTAATTGCACAGGCAACCAATCTCTATTCATATCAAACCAATAATGATTTGTACGTCCGCGCGGCCAAGATTCTGAAAACTCTCTATCTTGCGGATCTGTAATTAAATGTTCACTTTTATGCATATTTACCCAACTTGCAAAACGTTGCAATCCATCTGGATTATAAGAAGGATCTAATAAAATAACCGTATTGTCTAATAAATCATCAATAGCTGTTCCTTCGGCGGCGGCCAAATAATAGGCAAGGAGCAATGCGGCATTACTTCCACTAGCTTCATTTCCATGGATGGAAAAACCTTGATATACTACAATTGGCATATTTGAAACATCCGTGTTTTGTCCGTTAGTTTCTGTCAAAGCGAGATGTTCTTTACGAATAGTTTCAATATTTTGATGATTCTTTGGAGAAGTGATCGTTAGTAATAATAATGGGCGATCTTCAAATGTTTTTCCTCTATCTTCAAGCGTAATTCTATCCGAACTATTTGCCAAAGTTTTCATATACACAACTAACTTGTCGTGTGTTGTGTGCCATTTTCCAACTTCATGCCCAATCACGCTTTCTGGCGTTGGAATGCTTTTATTATACGTAACATCCTGAGATAGATAATACGAAAGAGAAAGAGTTTCTTGTGCATTTATTATAAAAACACTCAGAAAAAGGACAGAAAACACAAATTTTGAAAATTGAGACATGTAATAAGGTAAATTGGTTTGAATAACAAAAATCAACTATTTAGAATCCAATTCAAAATGGTAAAACCGTATTTAACAAAAAAGAGGGAATAAATTATAAATATTAACTACTAAATTCAAATAATTCTACGAACTTAAATGTACTAATTTAGGATATCGTTTCTACTATAATTTAACCCAAAATAAAATTATAATATCTACACATAAATAGTATATTTGCACCACGAATTTTTTATCAAAATAAACACATGAAAGCTGGAATTGTAGGATTGCCAAATGTTGGAAAATCAACGTTATTTAACTGTTTGTCAAATGCGAAAGCACAAAGTGCAAACTTTCCATTTTGTACAATTGAACCAAACTTAGGCGTTGTAAATGTACCTGATACACGAATTGAAAAGTTAGAAGAGTTGGTAAACCCTGAACGTGTAATGCCAGCAACAGTTGAAATTGTAGATATTGCAGGATTAGTTCGTGGTGCAAGTAAAGGTGAAGGTTTAGGAAACCAGTTTCTTGGAAACATTCGTGAATGTAATGCAATTATGCATGTATTGCGTTGTTTTGATAATGATAATATTGTACACGTTGATGGAAGTGTTGATCCTATTCGTGATAAAGAAACCATTGATATAGAGTTACAGCTAAAAGACTTAGAAACAGTTGAAAAACGTTTAGAAAAAGTAAAAAGAGCTGCAAAAACAGGAAACAAAGAAGCTCAAAAAGAACAAGCGACTTTGGATAAATTCAAAACAGCTTTAGAACAAGGAATTTCGGCAAGAGCTGTTGACGTTACTGAAGATGAAGATGAATTAATGAAAGGATTTCAATTATTAACAGCAAAACCTATTCTATATGTTTGTAATGTTGATGAAGCTTCTGCTAAATCAGGAAATGATTATGTGGAAAAAGTGCGTGAAGCTGTAAAAGATGAAGATGCAGAAATTATTGTATTGGCAGTTGGTACAGAAGCCGATATTGCTGAATTGGAAGATTATGAAGAGCGTCAATTATTCCTTGAAGATATTGGTTTGGAAGAACCTGGTGTCTCTCGTCTGATTAGAGCAGCTTACAAATTATTAAATTTACAAACATACTTTACTGCTGGTGTAAAAGAAGTACGTGCTTGGACAATTCCAATTGGTTCAACTGCACCACAAGCCGCTGGAGTAATTCATACAGATTTTGAAAAAGGTTTTATTCGTGCAGAAGTAATCAAATATGATGATTATGTAAGTTACGGTACGGAAACCAAAGTAAAAGAAGCAGGAAAACTATCTATAGAAGGGAAAACATACGTAGTAAATGACGGTGATGTGATGCACTTCTTATTTAATGTATAAATTTTTCAACACATACAAAATACAAACAATGCGAACTTCGGTTCGCTTTTTTTGTGTCAAATTCATATTAAATATTCAAAAAAGTACGTGGAAATAGTAAGATTTTTATAATATAACAGTAATCATTTAGATACATTAAGGTTGTACTTTAGCATGGTAACCAAAAAAATAGTTTACCATGAAAAAAATTACCTATGCACTAAGTGCAATGTTGATGTTATTTGTTGCTAATATGCAAGCACAACAATCAGTTCTTGATGATTTAGATGAAACATTTGATTCTGCAGAAATCATTCGTATTGAAGCAAAAAGAGTAAAAGCTGCTTTAAAAACCTTAACTGTTGATTACTTAGTAAACAACAATGTAAATGCAGATGTTTCTACGTATCTTCAATTGATGGACGGAAGCATGGAAGTTGTAGAAGAATTCAGCGATGAAGTTATCTACTACATTGGAAGTGCTGCGCAAGGAAATAGTAATATTGATCCTGCAAGTATTCAAAGTAAAGCTTCTACTATTGAAGGAAACGAAGATTTTGTACGTAACAAAAGTGCTGATTTACAAACTGCTATTCAGCAAAATAATAGAAATACGGCACGCCAATTAATTCGCGAAATCAGAAGTTTCTTAAACAATCAAATTCGTTTAGCGAACGAAATCAAAACAGAATCAAGAGATTTCAAATCTGTAGCAATGGTTTATAATGTTCGTATTGAGTTGGTTGATGAGCGTTCAGGTGCTTCAGTTCCAGCAGGGACATTACCTGGCTATGGCGCTACAAATCAAGATACAGGAGCAATTTTCTACACAGATTATTACAACTTTGATAGTTTCTCAAACTTACCAGCAGGAACATATCGTTTTGATGCTTATGATGGATATTTTGACGGAGCTTCAAGTGCTACCGTAACGCTAGATCCAAGCTTAGTTGGAAGTGATGGATTTATAGTTGTTACACTTCGTTATTGGTCAGAATAACAAGAATACTTCATAATTCTATAAAAAAGCGCAATATTTATGTAAATATTGCGCTTTTTGTTGATTATTTTCGGGCGTTCTTATTTTATTTTTTAATGGTAAGTGTTATATTAGCATCGAACCCTAATAGCACCTCAATCGATGGCAGAAAACACACAATATACCGAAGACAATATACGTTCACTTGACTGGAAAGAGCATATCCGTATGCGTCCTGGAATGTATATCGGGAAATTGGGTGACGGTTCTTCCGCTGATGATGGTATATATATTCTTGTAAAAGAGGTGCTAGACAATTCTATTGATGAATATGTTATGGGAGCAGGAAAAACGATTGAAGTTTCAATTCAAGGAACAAAAGTAATCGTTCGTGATTACGGTCGTGGAATTCCACTTGGTAAAGTTGTAGATGTAGTTTCCAAAATGAATACAGGAGGAAAGTACGATTCGAAAGCTTTTAAAAAATCAGTTGGTTTAAACGGTGTTGGTACAAAAGCTGTAAACGCATTGTCATCATATTTTAGAGTAGAATCTTCTCGTGATGGAAAATCGAGTTCTGCCGAATTTGCACAAGGAAATCTAACCGATCAAGAATTTTTAGACGAAACATCTAGAAGACGTGGTACAAAAGTAACATTTGTACCAGATGAAATTATCTTCAAAAACTATAAATTTAGAACAGAATACGTTGCAAAAATGTTACGTAATTATGTCTATCTAAATAGAGGATTAACTATTATTTTTAATGGAGAAAAGTTCTTCTCAGAAAACGGTTTAAAAGATCTTTTAGAAGATAATAATAATAAAGAAGATATGCTATATCCAATTGTTCACTTAGAAGGTGATGATATTGAAGTAGCTATCACACATAGTAAAACGCAATACAGCGAAGAATATCATTCATTTGTTAATGGACAGCATACCACACAAGGAGGAACGCATCAAGCAGCTTTTAGAGAAGCAATCGTAAAAACGGTTCGTGATTTCTACGGTAAAAGCTATGAGGCATCAGATATTCGAAAATCAATTATTTCTGCCGTAAGTATTAAAGTAATGGAACCTGTTTTTGAATCACAAACAAAAACAAAATTGGGTTCTACAGAAATGGGAGGAAATTTACCAACAGTTCGTACGTATATAAATGATTTTGTTGGAAGATATTTAGACAACTATTTGCATAAAAACCCAGATACAGCTGATAAAATTCAGCGTAAAATTTTGCAAGCAGAACGTGAGCGTAAAGAATTGTCTGGAATTAGAAAATTAGCAAAAGAACGTGCTAAAAAAGCAAGTTTACACAATAAAAAACTACGTGATTGTAGAGTCCATTTAGGAGATATAAAAAAGGATAGACGTTTAGAGTCTACTTTATTTATTACTGAGGGAGATTCTGCATCAGGTTCCATCACAAAATCTAGAGATGTAAATACACAAGCTGTATTTAGTTTGCGAGGAAAACCATTGAACTCATATTCAATGTCCAAAAAGATTGTATATGAAAATGAAGAATTCAATCTATTGCAAGCTGCTTTAAACATAGAAGAATCTATGGAAGATTTGCGTTACAATAATATTGTAATTGCAACAGATGCCGATGTTGATGGAATGCACATTCGATTACTCTTAATTACATTCTTTTTACAATTCTTCCCAGAATTGATAAAAGAAGGACACTTGTACATCTTACAAACGCCATTATTTAGAGTTCGAAACAAAAAGCAAACGTTTTATTGTTACAGTGAAGAAGAAAGAAAATCCGCCATATTAAAATTATCTGGGAAACCAGAAATCACACGATTTAAAGGACTTGGAGAGATTTCTCCTGATGAATTCAAGCATTTCATTGGAGATGATATTCGACTAGATCCTGTTATGTTAGATCGTGAAACTTCCATTGAAGAATTATTAAAATTCTACATGGGAAAAAATACCCCAAATAGACAAGAGTTTATTATTAACAATCTAAAGGTAGAATTGGACCTTATAGAAGAAAAATAGCGGGTATATGCGGTTTAATAACGCAAAATCAAAAAAGTGGATTCCATTTCTTTATTTTTTTTTAGGAGTGGGAAGTATCGTTGTGATGCTATATTTCACCTTTTTTCAAGATGAATTCAATCAAGCAAAATTATGGTATGTAATACCTATATTCTTAGTATTAATTCTAGGAATGGTCTATAGTACTGCTAAATATTTTGAATTTGATAGTGATGGCAATGTATTAACATTTGTAAATAAAGGACTATTTATCTCAAATTTTATCAATTATAGAGAACAACGAGCTGAATTTCCAAAAGAAAAACTAAAACGATATCGCATACAGAACTATATATTTTTCTGTAAACTCTATATCTATATCAAATCGAGAAGTAATAAAACAAAACGATTGCAGTTCAATATTTCATTACTAAGTGGTAAAAAAAGAAGAGCACTAAGGCAATCATTAGACAAAGTCTTAAAGCATAATAACGCAGTTTCTTAATGGAAGAAGAAAATAACGAATTACATGCTGAAAATCAGCAACAAGAAAACAATCCACAAGATACAATTACCAAAGTTACAGGTATGTACAAGGATTGGTTTTTGGACTACGCCTCTTATGTAATTTTAGAAAGAGCCGTTCCGGCAATTGAAGATGGTTTCAAACCTGTACAACGTCGTATCATGCATTCTATGAAAGATTTAGATGATGGTCGTTATAACAAAGTAGCCAATATTGTTGGACATACAATGCAGTATCATCCACATGGTGATGCCAGTATAGCAGACGCGATGGTTCAAATTGGTCAAAAAGACTTATTAATTGATACGCAAGGAAACTGGGGAAATATTCTTACAGGTGATAGAGCAGCAGCTTCTCGTTATATTGAAGCTCGTTTATCAAAATTTGCATTAGATGTTGTATTTAGTCCAAAAATTACAGATTGGCAACTATCGTATGATGGTCGTAAAAATGAACCTATCAATCTTCCTGTAAAGTTTCCATTACTTTTAGCACAAGGTGCAGAAGGAATTGCTGTTGGTTTATCAACAAAAATATTACCACACAATTTTTTAGAATTAATTGACGCTTCTATAAAGCATTTACAAGGAAAGCGTTTCACTATATTACCAGATTTTCCAACTTCGGGAATCATGGACGCAAGTAATTATAATGATGGTTTGCGTGGTGGAAAAATTCGTGTGCGCGCTAAAATTTCACACCTTGAAAAAAATACGTTGGTTATTACTGAAATTCCTTTCGGAACTAACACAACATCTTTAATAGAATCAATCCTTAAGGCAAATGACAAAGGAAAGATTAAGATTAAAAAAATAGAAGACAATACAGCAGCAGATGTTGAAATTTTAGTGCATTTGCCAAATAATATTTCTCCGGATAAAACAATTGATGCTTTATATGCATTTACAAATTGCGAAAGTTCTATATCGCCTTTAGGCTGTATTATTTATGATAATAAACCTTTGTTTATTGGTGTTTCTGAAATGTTGCGCCGTTCTACAGATCATTCTGTGGAATTATTAAAAGCAGAATTAGAAATTCAATTAGGAGAATTACAAGAACAATGGCATTTTGCTTCCTTAGAACGAATTTTTATTGAAAACAGAATCTATCGTGAAATAGAGGAAGAAGAAACTTGGGAAGGTGTAATTAATGCAATTGATCAAGGTTTGAAGCCGCACATAACACATTTAAAACGTCCAGTCACTGTTGAAGATATTACACGATTGACGGAAATTAGAATCAAGCGTATTTCTAAATTTGATATTGACAAAGCTCAGCAAAAAATTGACGCTCTAGAAGAATCTATTGCAGAAGTAAAGCATCATTTAGCAAATCTAATTACGTTTGCTATTGATTATTTTACACGATTAAAAAAGCAATACGGAGAAGGAAAAGAACGTAAAACTGAAATCAGAATTTTTGATGACGTAGATGCACGAAAAGTAGTAATTCGTAATACTAAACTCTACGTAAATAGGGAAGAAGGTTTTATTGGAACATCTCTCAGAAAAGATGAATATGTAACAGACTGTGCTGATATTGATGATATTATCGTGTTTACACGTGAAGGGAAAATGCAAGTTACTCGCGTAGATTCAAAAACATTTATTGGTAAAAATATCATTCATGTTGCCATCTTTAAGAAAAAAGACAAACGTACCATTTACAACATGATTTATCGTGATGGTAAAAATGGTGCAAGTTATATCAAACGATTTGCCATTACCGCTGTTACACGCGATAAAGAATACGATTTGACGCAAGGTAAAAAAGGTTCAATGGTAACTTATTTTACAGCGAATCCAAACGGAGAAGCAGAAATTATTACTGTATTATTACGCCAAGCTGGTAGTATTAAAAAACTAAAATGGGATGTTGATTTTGCTGATTTAGCGATAAAAGGAAGAGGCGTTAAAGGAAATATTGTCACCAAATATTCTATTAAACGTATTGAACTTAAAGAAAAAGGAGTTTCTACCTTAAAACCACGTAAAATATGGTTTGATGATACCGTTCAGCGTTTAAATGTTGATGGAAGAGGCGAATTAATTGGTGAATTCAGAGGAGAAGATCGTTTATTGATCATTAATCAAAAAGGAGAGTTAAAAACAATTCTTCCTGAATTGACGGCACATTTTGATAGTGACATGATTGTGCTAGAAAAATGGAACCCTAAAAAACCAATTTCTGCTATTTATTACGATGGTGAAAAAGAACGTCATTATGTAAAACGTTTTTTGATAGAAAATACTTCTAAAGTAGAGCATTTTATTACAGATCATCCAAAATCACAATTGGAAATTGTAATGACGGATTGGCGACCAATGGCAGAAGTAGTTTTCTATAAACAACGTGGAAAAGAACAAAAACCAAACATGGAAGTGAATTTAGAAGAATTCATTTCTGTAAAAGGAATCAAAGCGCTTGGAAATCAATTGACATCTGATAAAGTACGCCAAATAAATGCTTTAGAATCTTTGCCATATGAAGAGGAAAAAGAAATTCTTACTGAAGATATAGAAGTGATAGATGAAGAAACCGTAAAAGGTTCCGAAAACGGTGAAAAACTAACAGATGACGGACAAATAGGATTGTTCTAAAATTATATACTTTTTATTCCTGTGTAGACAGGAATTTATAAATAATTAAGAGAAATGTATCTTGAAATGCTTTTTATAGGAAAGTAGTTTTAAGATACATTTTTTTTGCGCACAATTAAACCTTTTCAAAATGTACAGGTCTTAGTAAATGTCTAGACAACAAATTGATAACATTAAAAAGGAAAGATATGAAAGCATTTGGAAGATTAATAATATGCACAATTTTATTGGTTGGATTGTCTAGTTTTACAACCAATTCAGACACATTACTAGCAAAATGGGAACGTTTAGGAAGTAAAAAAGTTAACTACAGTTTAGATAAAGATGTAATTCGTGTTGGCGCACATGAAGGAACGTTTAAAAAATTAAAATTAGTGGTTTCTAAAGGTGCTTTAAATATGCATAGAATGGTGGTTCATTACGGAAATGGTACTAATGAAGAAGTTAACTTAAAACATAGTTTTAACAGACGAAGCAATTCTCGAATTATAGATTTAAACGGAAATAATAGAATTATAAAGAAAATTACATTTATCTACGATACTAAAAACAGATCAAGACATAAGGCAACTTTACATGTTTTTGGCAAATAATGTAAGAACAACTAATAGATTTTAAATACTAAAACGAGAATAATTTAGCTACCATAAGTTGTTCTCGTTTTTTATATGTCAACCTTTGCTAAAATTCATCAATTTTTATCGGGGTTAACAAAACCACTCTTGTTTCTTCCTACATTTAAAAACACAAAAGGCGCTACCTGAAAAGCCTCAATAGAGTAGGGATCATCAAAAAACAAACATTATGTTAAAAAAAATCTTAAACGTAAAAAACGCAGAAACATTAACGAAAGAAACACAATCAAAAATTAACGGAGGAGTTATGATTTACTGTGATAGAGATTCTGACTGTCCTCCAAATTGGGCATGTAGTGGTGCTGGTTTTTGTTGTCCTAATCACTACTAATACTAAGTGTATAAAACAACAACTGTTTTAGGGAAACATTTAAAGCGTCAATTAATTATTTAGTTGGCGTTTTATTTTATTCAATATCTAGTAAAACTGTTCCGTTACAAACAACCGCTTTTCTATCATCTTGATTATAAGTGTATTTCAATTTGAAATTGAATAAAAATGTATTCAATACTATTTGATCTTCTCTATATATATTATAATAATTTGCTGTTATTTTTTTACAGAATCATCTTTATTTAATCGGAATCTGTATAGTAAGACCTTTGACAATTTTATATTTAACTTTTTAACTGCCTTAATTAAAGCTGGCTTGTTATTTATAATAGATTCACGATTAGAATATTATCTACAGTAGTGAAAGGATTACTTTTCTCATGATAGTTATTATTCATCAAAACCTAATGCTTTTTTTAGGTCATAATATCCATTCCAACGACAACCTCCATCAGAGATCATTTGTTGCCTTCCGTTATATGTAATTAAATACGTATCAATAGTTGTACAACCGTAATCATGGGCTCTAGTCAATCCTTTTTCAAACTTTTGAATTGCTTTTATATCAATAGAAGTAAGCATTTTTCGACTCTCTTTAAATACAACATAATATACATCATTTTCCTTTTCGATAGTCATTATTTCTTTAACACTATGGAAGCAACCAGTAGAAGTAAAGTTTATATGCAACTGTTCTTTATCTTGTAATTGGTCAAAAATGGTAACATATGTACTTTTGTGAGCAATTGATTTGTAAGGTGTGTTTTTCTCTTGTGCATGTGTATAAAAAGAAGTTAAGAGGTACAAACAACATATGTAGAGATATTTTTTCATAAGTAATATAGGTTTTATTGCATCTAAACTACAACAAACACAATGACATTAAAATTATGAATGAGTAAACATACTTTCTCAGTTAGGGAATTAACCAATGTCCGTGAAAAGCGGTTTCAAATATAGCAAAAGCGAGTAACCAATCTTCTTCTTCCTTTGTAGGTGTTTCATTTTCAGAAAGCATAATAATTGGAGTTCCAAATCCTAAATGATCAAATACAGAACTCACTGAATGTCCGTATGAAATATCATCATAATTTGGCGCAACGTTTATAGTTGCAAGTTTTCTTCCGTGTAGTGTCAATGGAAATACGCCTTCGCCTAAGCGATGATTTGTTCTTTTAAAGAAATCTATATGGAAAGAAGCCTTAATAGGATGCTTTGCATGTCCAATTTCTTTTCCATCAGGATTATAAATAGTTCCTGATTTATCAAATCGACCTAACAATTTTCCTTCACAATAAAACATTGCTTCCAAACCCGTAAAACTAAAATAGAATTCTTTCTTTTTAGTCATTGCATGCATATGTCCTGTTGTACTCACACCACGTTCAATGCGTTCAAAAACGACAACAGGTTTACGATTTTCATTCAAAATAGTTCCTGAAAGCTTATAATATGTAACGGCTTTTTTATAATTAAAAACCATTGCATCCGTAATTTGTGCATACATTTTTGTTTTATCTGACATTAAGTCTTTACGCTTTTTCAGCACACTAGCGTACATCGTATCCTTTTCATTTTCAATAAATTTGGTCGTTTTGGGTTCAGATAATTTTTTAATCACAAAAGCAATTAAAACCATAAATCCTCCAACAATTAAAACGCCGAAAATGATAAAAGCAATTAGAATTTTCCCCATAAAACTTACTTAAAAATTAGCATTCTTGCGAATATAAGGAAGCTATCTGTTTTATTAAAGTGAAATAAAGACTTGTAAAGATTTGTTTTGTTCTGTGTCTAGAAAATTCGCTTAAAGAATCCTTTTCTATTTTCATCAACTTTACGTAACAAAGCTTCTTCTTCAAACTTATACATGATAATAGATGTTGGGTTTCCTAACAAATCAATTTCTGAATTGTCATGCGCGTCAATTTGAATCTTTTCTGTAGCATTTAAGATTACTTTGGCTTGTTCAGTAGTTGTTACGCTGATTTCTTTTGCTTTAAATAAAGGCGCTAAAAATTCACCTTTTTCTTTCACTTCCAGGAATAAACTATCTGTTTGTCCTTCAAATTGAACGTTTGCAAACTCCACTTGCGAAGTCACTTTAGTAGCGTTTACTTTCGCTTTTACATTTGCGTCTTCAAAAGCTGTTAAAATCAACTCCTTTGTATCAATTTCGTAGCGTTGTTCTGCTTTTCCAAAACTATTAATGGCTAATGAATCTGATTTTATTTTCAAATCCAACTCAGCATCTTCCATTACGTTAATCTCTGCTTTGTTAATGTTTAATGTTGTTAATGATTTGATTTCTGCTTCACTTTCCACGTGAATACGTTCTAAATCTTTGGAAATAGTCACAAAAATCTCTAACTTTTTATGACTCCTAATTTGTTTAGATGTAGAAATGCTCAGCGTTCCATCAATTACATCAATATTGAAAACTTCGTGTAAATTTTCATCTGCATTTACTTCTACTTGTGGCGTAGTTCCATTAATCAGTACAATTTCTAATTCTTCTTTAATTTCTAACGTTGTAAACGGATCCAATTCATAAATAACAGTTGTTACTTCACGATTTCCTTTAATTTTTTCTTTTTTCTGTGCGAATGTAGAAATTGTTATAAATAGGAGGAATGCTGTAGCTATATAGTGTTTCATGTTTTTTCGGTTTAATAATGTAAAAATAGTATTTCTACTTTGCTCCATACAAATCATTGTTTACTTTTTAGCGAAAAGTATACCAAGTGCATTTTTTTTAGATGAAATGAATAGAATTATAACTTTGAAGTAGGTTATAAGTTTTATTATAATTTACAAATAATTACAAAAACTTAGCCTTCAATTCAGGAGTTGGCATCATACAACTTTCTTGTTTACCATACCATTTGTAACGGTTTTTGGCAATATAATTATAGGCAATGTTGCGTAAAAAAGCAGGGGAAATATAGAAGAAATTCATAAGTTTCCAAGCGCCTCCAAATCCATTCATGATTCTTAACGCTGCAGATGATTTTTCGTAATATCTATCAGTTGTGGGTTCATACAGAATCACAGAATCTAAGTCAGTAGGATCTAATTTTAAATGTGTTTGAATCGCAATACCAATAGCTGATTGTA
The DNA here is from genome assembly GCF_947496985.1 of uncultured Kordia sp. Lineage (GTDB taxonomy): Bacteria > Bacteroidota > Bacteroidia > Flavobacteriales > Flavobacteriaceae > Kordia. The sequence goes on along the minus strand of NZ_CANMEZ010000004.1, from coordinate 352,367 downwards.
GTGAAGCAAAGCGAAATATATCCTTTGTATCACGCGCAATAACCTTATTGATAGAACTATTGCATAAGTTGCAAACACCATCAAACAATATGATTTTCTTATCTTTTGGTAAGGATTCAATCATTTTTCACCTATTTAGGAATAATACAAAGATACGACAATTGTAATAGTTTTGCGATGTGAGTATTTAGTATTGAGATCTTTTATGAAATGTTCTCGACTGCGCTCGAACTGACAAATTAACATTTTCCAAAAGTGTAGCGTGTCTATTTTTTAGCCTGCACCAATTCCAATTGATCAACAGAAATACTTGTTGTAAATAGTCCGTAATTTACGGTTGCTTTTCCTTTTTCTAAACTGTCAATCGTTCCAACTGCTTTTCCATCAGGCATGCGCACACGATCACCAACTTTTAAAATAGCTTTTGGTTTCTGAGCTTCTTTTTTAGCAGCTTTCTTTTTTTCAATTTTCTTTTCTTCACGAATGACAGCTACTTTCTGAATGACTTCTTTTTTAGCTTCTTTTTGCTTGACTTTCTGTATTTTTTTCTCTTTTACAGTTTGTTTTTTACGTTTAGAATTCTCCGTTTCTACAATGCGTAAAAACTCAGAAATTAATGGACGTTTTTTCTTATTGTCAAAATATCGATCAGCAATTTCGTTGATTTTATTACCTAAATGAATCATACGTTTATCATGATCGTACAATTGTTGGTAACTTTCTAATTTCGATTTTGTTTTCGTATTTAATGCCTCCAAACGTTCATTTTCTTCACGTGCTCTGATTTCTTCTTCTTTTAGTAATTTTGAAGTTTTTTCCATAGCGCTACGCTCTTTTTGAAGTTTCGCTATTGTAGCATCAAAACGTACTTTTCCACGTTCAATTTTCTTCTTAGCTTTGTTAATTAAACTATACGGAATACCATTCTTTTGAGCAACTTCAAAGGTAAACGAACTTCCTGCTTGCCCTAATGCCAACTGATAAATTGGTTGTAATGTTTTACGATCAAACATCATATTTGCATTGGTTGCATGTGGTAATTCGTTTGCTAGTAGTTTTAAATTGGAATAATGCGTTGTGATAATTCCAAAAGCTTCACGATCATAAAATACTTCTAAGAAAGTTTCTGCTAAAGCTCCACCTAATTCAGGATCACTTCCTGTACCAAATTCATCAATTAGAAACAATGTTTTATTATTACATTTCTTCAAGAAATAATTCATCTGTTTCAAACGATAACTATAGGTGCTTAAATGATTTTCAATAGATTGACCATCTCCAATATCTGTCAAAATTCTATCAAACAAACACATTTTACTACGTTCATGCACAGGAACCAACATTCCACTTTGTAACATTAACTGCAATAAACCAATAGTTTTTAGTGTAATACTTTTTCCTCCTGCATTTGGTCCAGAAATAACAATAATCCTATTATCTTGACTGAGTTCAATGGTTTGTGGATATGTTTTTTCGTTTCGTTCTTTATTCGTTAAATAAAGTAGTGGATGATATGCGTCTTTCAATAATAACTCACGGTTTTCTGAAATTTCAGGTAAAATCGCGTTCATAGAAGCGGCATATTTTGCTTTCGCATAACTCACATCTAAATCACTTAAAAAGTCTTGATAATTCTCTAAAAGTGGTGCAAACGGACGAACAAAATCTGTTAATTCTTTTAAAATACGAGTTACTTCTTCCTTTTCCTCGTATTCTAAATTGGTTAACTCACGTGAATATTGCAAGGTAATTTCAGGCTCTATGTATACAATGCTTCCCGTTTTAGAACTTCCCATAATTGCACCTTTCACTTTACGGCGATGCATTGCTTTTACTGCTAAAACTCTACGATTGTCTACAACTGTTTCACGAATTTCATCTAAATATTCAGCCTGATTGTATCTGCTTAAAGCAGAAGAAAAACTCTGATTTATTTTTCCTCGAATGCTTAAAATACCTTTTCGAATACTTGCCAATGCTGGCGAAGCTGTATCTTTTACTTCTCCAAAACGATTGATTACATTGTCAATTTGTGTGACTAATACTTTTGTAAATTCAATTTGTTCTGCGCGTGATTGTAAAGTTGGATAGTATTCATGGAACTTCTTAAAAAATTTCAACAATAAATTGACAGCATTTGAGATCGCCGAAATTTTACGGAATCCTGCAATTTCTAAAAAGCTATTTTCAATAGCTAATAACTTTATTTCTAATGATATTCCATCAAAACCATGATTCGGAATCACGTTTTCATTTTCAAAGGACGCTAGATATTCATTCACATACGCTAAGTTCGTTAGTAACAAATCCTGGTCATGAAAAGGTTGTGTATCACTAATTTTCTGCTTTCCGTAAGCAGTTACAGCATGTTCTGAAACTTGTTGTAAAACCGTTTCAAATTCTAAATCGTCTAATGTTTTGGAATGTATTTTAATCATTGTAAATTTGAGCTAATTTTAATCTACATAGTCATGTGGATTTTTAGTCGATGGCAAAGGTACTTATTTATCTATTGATTTTGAAATGTGCTTTAGAAAGATCATACCAAAACATTAATTTATATACTTTTTAATACAACGTTTGATGAATATAAAAATTGAAGAAAGCTGGAAATTTCATTTACAAGATGAATTTGAAAAGCCATATTTTAAAGATTTAATCAGTTTTGTAAAGTCAGAATACACACAAAATACTTGCTATCCGAAAGGCAAAGAGATTTTTGCTGCGTTTGATCATTGTCCGTTTCATCGTTTAAAAGTAGTCATTATTGGGCAAGATCCATATCATGGTGTTGGGCAGGCTAACGGTTTGTGTTTTTCTGTAAACGATGGCGTTTCACATCCACCATCGTTGATCAATATTTTTAAAGAAATTAAACGCGATATTGGCATTGCGCCACCAACAAGCGGTAATTTAGAACGTTGGGCAAAGCAAGGTGTTCTATTATTAAACGCCACTTTAACTGTTAGAGCGCATCAAGCAGGAAGTCACCAAAAACAAGGCTGGGAAACGTTTACGGATGCTGTTATCAAAGCAATTTCTGAGAAAAAAGAAAATGTTGTCTTCTTACTTTGGGGCGGATTTGCCAAGAAAAAAGGAGCAAAGGTTGATAAAACAAAACATAATGTATTAACTTCTGGACATCCGTCGCCGTTAAGTGCGAATAGAGGTTTTTGGTTTGACAACAAACACTTTAGTCGTTGCAATGATTATTTAGTAAGCAAACGCATTGAAGGCATTCGTTGGTAATTTCAACTTAAAGTCTTTGTTGTTCATCACGTAAATCAATTGCTTTGACACGTTTCTTTTTTCCAGAACCAAAATTATAGGTCAATGAAAGTGTAAACTTGCGCACTTCCCAACGATTGGTCCAATTGGTTCGTACATTATCTTGTTCGGTAATACTTCGCCACCTATTGGTTTTAAAGATGTTATCCGCTCTAAATAACAAACGTAGTTTTTCATTAAAGAAGAACTTCTTTACACGAAATGACATATCATAGGAAGGTTTAGAAACCGTATTTCCATTGCGTCCACGCCCAGAATAGAAACTATTCCAGTAAATTGTCCAATCGTTTTTCAGGTTAAAAGTCTGATTGATACTTGAAAACCAATTTGTTCCAGTTTCATCATATCTAAAATTTGGAACTTCCGATCGAGCATGATTATATGAGAAATCGCCATAAAAATCAATATCCCAAAATTTAAAAGGAGAAACAGACGTATTCAATGAAATACCAACATCTTGTGAAGTCGCAATATTTGCTTGAAACATCGTTGTGATTTGTGTAGTTTCATCATATTCAAAAATACGATCCATTAAATCACTTGTAAACTTCGTATACAACGAAGCAGACGTTTTTTGTTTTCGAACCCAAGTAAAATCAATGGCATGTGTAAACTGCGGTTGTAAATTAGGGTTTCCGACTTCCACATTATATGTATCCACATATTCAAAAAACGGATTCAATGCTAAATAACGTGGACGACGAATGCGTCTGCTATAGGATAATTTAAATTGATTGTGATCTAAATTATGATTAATGCTAAACGATGGAAATAATGATACATAATCGCCCGTATTAGACATTCCGGCAGTGATGGAAGTGGCATTATAATCTATATATTCTGCACGTAAACCTGCTTGAAAACTCCAGTTATTACGATTATAATTGACAATTCCGTACACTGCACCAATCGATTCTGTATACTCTAATTCGTTACTACGATTGGTATCAAACTGAAAATTAGTAGTTGGTTCACGTTCAAACAACATATTATTGTACCGATTGCTTACATAACTATACTTTGCGCCCGTTTCTATGGTAAAAGTATCGTTTAATTCTTTTTCAAAATCTACACGCGTACTCAAAATATTATACTTTGTAGGGTTGTCATTTCTTATAATTTCCGAAGTTCTATACTGTTGATTATCTGAGACATTAAAATAATCATTCCTAGTTGTTTGGTCTTGTGTATTGTTATATGTTGCATAATTTACTTGCGCATCAAATTTGGTATCCAAACTGTCGGAAGCATAACTATAATACACATTTCCTGTTAGGCGCTTATTATTTTCATCTAAGGTATTATTCAATACTGTAAAACGTTCATAATTGCCATTATAAAACTCATTGGTTCTTCCTTCCGTTTCTTCATTACTATTATAGATATTGAAATTCCATGACGTTCCAAGTGTTGCGTTTTTTGAAACTGCATACGAAATTCCCAATTTTGAAGTCAAACTTGTAGATATAGGAAACCAATCATTAATTTGATCCAAAGTCGTTTGTAAATTTGGTTCTTGAATGCTCTGTACTACATTTCTATGATTCACTGATTCAAAATAACCATAATACACACCTGCGTTCAGATTCCATTTTTCTGTCTGATTGTATAAATTTAACCCATAACTATTTTTGATAAATTCTGCATAGCCAACCGAACCATACACATTCCCTGTAAAACCTTGATATACTGGTTTCTTTAATCGAATATTTAAAATTCCGCCAGTCCCAGCAGCATCATACTTTGCAGACGGATTTGCAATAATTTCAACTGCTTTGATATTATCACCAGCCATGGTTTTTAAAAATTGCTTTAACGCATCTCCAGAAAGGAGTGAAGGTTTTCCATCAATTAAGATTTGTAAATTTCCATCACCTCTAAAAATGATATTTTCATCTTTATCCAAACGCATACCTGGCAATTTACTTAGAGTTTCTAGCGCGTCATTTCCAGCGCCGATACCAGATTTATCAATATCTACAATCATTTTATCGCCTGTCATTTTTATCAAACGCTTCTTTTGAAGAATTGTAACAACATCCAATTCAGAGACATCAACTTTCAAACTCACATTCAAAGTTTTCTTTATGTTTGTTTCTGTAAAAGATTCACTTTTGAATATTATATAACCTAAAGTTTCTACTTTTATATAAAATGGTTTATTGGTAAAAGTAATTACATACGTTCCGTTATCGTCTGTATATGCATAACTAATTAATTTGTCAGAGATCGCATCAAATACAGTCACAGCTGCAAGTGGCAAGACTTCGTTTGTTTTCTCTGCACGTATGGTTCCTGTCAATGTCAATTCTTGCGAAAGCGATATAGAACAAAAGAAAAGTATTAGTATAAAAGTGAATTGTTTCATGATTGTGATTTTTAGGACTATTCGTTTTTTGATATTAGTTTGTCTTATATGTTATATTCTGAATCAGGTTCAGAATGACGTATATTTTTTTTGATTAGATCAAAACTAGCTAGGGAACAGTTTATAAAACAGTAAAAAAGATGATCTCATAAAAAGTCAAGACGAAACCCAAAAACGATTCCACTAGATTTTTTGTCTGCTATTTTTTGGTGTTGATATAAAAAAATGGGGACTTTATCCTAAAACAGTAGTAGATTGTAAGAAATAGATACTTTTGTGGTATGGAAATCAAAAAACATTGGAAATATCATGTTATTTTAGGTATCGCCTTGCTACTATTAGAATGGTTAGAAGATTATTCTATTAATGGAATGAAAGGTTTGATGACCAATTTTAGCGGAGAATATCAAGGACTATTACTTACTTTTTACCTGTGTTCAATAGCAATGTATTTCTTAAATTTCTTTGTAGTTGCACCAAAATTATTGTCAAAAAAACGTTTGATTCCTTTTATTGTGGCGGTTTTTGGTATGATATTACTCTTTGCGGGATTGCGCTATCTTACACAAGAAGTGATTTTGTTTCAATTTACAGGACAACATAATTATCATAACAAATCACGTCAATTAATTTATTATGTTTTTGATAATTCATATTACGCAATCAAGCCTATTTTATATAGTACGATCGTATTTTTAGTATTACAATACAATGAAAATAAAGACAAGCTTTTTCAGTTAAAATTAGCGCATAGTAAAGGGGAAGTTGATTTTTTAAAATCGCAAATAAGTCCGCATTTTTTATTCAACACCTTAAATACTTTTTATAGTGAATTAATTGATAAACAACCAAATACAGCTAAAGATATTCATCGATTATCAGAGCTGTTACGATATGTAACCTATGAATCTGATAAAGATTTTATGTCGCTGGAGCAAGAATTAAAGTTTATTGAAGATTACATATACTTTTATAAAATTCGCTTTGAAGATCAATTATTTGTTAGTTTTGAAGTGAATGGAAGTGTAGGAGAGAAGCGCGTACCTTCATTAGTATTGATTCACTTTGTAGAAAACTTATTTAAGCACGGAATTGTGAATGATGAAAGCAATCCGGCAGAAATTTCTATATCGATACACGATGACTTTTTAGAAATACATACTAAAAATAAAGTGTTATTTTCTGAGAAATATATGGATTCAGGTATTGGAGCAACAAATGTAGAAAAACGTTTAAAAGCGATATTCGATCATCAATTTAAAGTCGAGTATACCAATGAAAACGGACAATTTCAATCGTATTTAAAATTACCTGTATGAGCAATGTATTAAGATGTATTATTGTAGATGATGAACCACCAGCAATTCGATTGTTGGAAAAATACGTTGCCAAAATTTCGTTTTTAGAACTCGTAACGGCTACTACAAAACCGTTGGAAGCATTGCAAATTTTAGAAACAGCACAAATTGATGTCGTATTCTTAGATATTCAAATGCCAGAGCTTTCGGGAATTCAATTGTCAAAAATCATCAATAATAAAACGAAAATTATTTTTACAACAGCATATCCACAATTTGCTTTAGAAAGTTATGATTTAGCAGCCGTAGATTATTTATTAAAACCATTTGAATTTGAACGTTTTTACAAAGCAGTTCTCAAACTCAACGAACCAAAAACTATTGAAACAACAACCATTACAGATGATTTCTTATTTGTAAAAACCGATGGTAAAAATAACTTTGAAAAAATCTATATAAAAGATATTCAATATATCGAAGGTCTAAAAAATTATGTTGCTATTCATTTGACAGATAAACAAATTATCACCTATAATACCTTAAAAAACATTGAAGAATGCTTGCCAACTTCTATGTTTATTAAAACACACAAATCCTATATCATTTCTTTGGCTCACATTTCCAAAACAGATTCCAATTCGGTGTATATTGATACTACAGCTATTCCAATTGGTGATACCTATAAAAAGACTTTCTTTGAAAAAATTCAGCAGCGAAAATTATAAATTGTTAGACTTGTTATTCCTGTGAAAACAAGAATCCAATTAGACGTACTCCGCTCAATTCAAGGTTTTTTTATGTGAATACGTTTATGTTTTATAACGTTGTTAAACTGGTATTTATGTAGATCCTAATATTTTTAAATGATTTCTCTTTATGCTTTCTTTGATTCACTAATTCTTATGAGGTATCATTTTAATGAAATTCTCAACTAATTTACAACTGAACCGTTCATTAAGTTGTAAATTAGTTGAGTTAATTTTGATTCGGGAATAATCACCTTCAAATATGGAAGTGCAATTTTTATTATACTGCATTACTTCTTCCAATATGTTTATTTTAGATTGATATTGTGCTTCGGTTAACAAGTTACGTTTTCCATGTTTTTTGAGTGTTTCTGTATTCTCAACAATCCACTTTTCTACTTTTTTTCTACGAAGTAAAATATGTTTTTCTACTATTTTAAATAGTATTTTATATACATCTTCTATATATACATACTCATAAGATTCTTTCTTTTTCGTGATAATTATTTTTTGAGTCTCTCCATAAAAACAACTTCCAACAGTAATATCAATTATTACTTGCTCATTTTCTTGTAAAGAATTCAACGCTGATAAATCAGTCGCTTGTGCATTCAATAGAAAAGGAAATATCAATAGAAATAAGTACCGCATTAGCATAAATTATTTTACTTATAAAAATAACAAGTTCTAAAAGGCTTCTACCATTTTTATAATAATTTTAAGACTATCAGACTTGCTTTGCTGTTAAATTTTTAGACAAATTCAATAGAATTATTGAGAATTACTTCTATACAAATATTTTCGTTATAGTACTTATAATGATGAAATGATTTTATCATTTAATTCGTGTGTTTATCCTGTAAATGAATTTAAATATTGAATACATCCTATATTTATTCAGCATTTATAAATACATAAGAATTATGAAAAATAAAAATAGTCTTCTGCTTTTTGTGCTAGTATTTACTCTTTTTTTCAGTTCATGTGACACTAAAAAACAGAAAGTAAAAGATAATGATTCGCCAATTATAGCACGTTTTTATTTTGGACAAAAACCACCAGGCTTAATTCCAGAAGTTTTTGCTCCTGAAATTGTTAGGAATGCATCTAATATTTCGTTTTCTCCTAATTTAGACGAAATATACTTTTCGGCTCGTAAAAAAGATGATGAAATGGCCATCTATTTCTCAAAACTTGAAGGTAATAAATGGACTCCCGTTAAAAGAGCAAATTTCACTAATGGAAGAAAAAAAGAGGAATTATATCCATTCGTTAGTCTTATTGACAAAAAGATATACTTCACAGCATTTGATTCTATTTTTTCGGATGAGAAAATTTGGTACGTGAATCGTTTAGAGGATTCCTGGAGTGATCCAATACAACTTGATTCACCTTTAAATGATGATCTGGTTTTTTATATTAATCAAGCCAAAAACGGAGATCTTTTTTATACAAGTATTTTAAATGGAAAAATGTATTTTGCTCAGCATAAAAATGGCAAATTTCCGGAAGTACAGGAAGTTAAACTTGAATTTGGTCATCATGGATTTATTTCTCCATCTCAAGAATATTTACTGGTATATGCTCGAAATAGAGAAAATGAAAAAAGAAAAGATTTCGATATTTATGTCTGCTTTAAGAAAAAAGATGGAACATGGACAAAACCTATAAGTTTTGGAAGTGAAGTAAACTCTAATTTTAACGAAGGATGTCCGAGCATCACTCCAGATGGTAAATATATGTTTTTTGGAAGAAACCAAGAAGATGGGACAGAAAACTTCTACTGGGTAAGCACGGAGATTATAGAAAAACTAAGACCAAAGTAAATTGCATGAAGTAACAATAAATTTAGCAAACACAATTTTGATAATAATTCATAAAAATAATAACGGTTTAATCGCTAAAACAAAAATGAATTTTATAAATTAAACATTCCGTAACAAACGGAATAAATACGTTACTATTCATATACAAACACGTTGTGTGGTATTTTACAAACTGAACTAAAGTGAACGAAACACATAGAGAATATCTTAAACGAATAAATTCTATTTTAGATTTCATTGAAAAAAATCTTGATACCAACCTTTCTCTTGCGTCTTTATCTAAGAAGGCGCTCTATTCGCCTTATCATTTTCATAGAGTTTTTTTAACAATAGTAAACGAAAGACTCAATGAATACATAAATAGGAAACGGATTGAAAGGATTGCTTCAATTCTGTTAGTCGAACCAAATTCAACATTAAACGATTTAGCTTATAAATACGGTTTTAATAGTGACAATTCTTTTTCTAGAGCTTTTAAGAAATACTATGGTATTAGTCCTACCAAATTTAAATCAGAAGGAAGAGAAATACTTAGCAAGATTGGTATAGAACCTTTTTCATCTAAAAAATACATTTGTTCCATTAATAATATTAAACAATGGACTACGATGGATACACAAATAACAGTAAAAGAACTTCCAGAATTAAAACTAGCAAGTATATCTCGTATTGGAGACTTTGAAAAGGCGAGTAGTATGTTTCAAAAATTGATGGAATGGGGACATCAAAAAAGAGTATTAGAGATTTCAAATTTTAAAGCTCTAACTATATATCATGACAATCCTAATGTTACTCAAACTTCAAAAGTAAGATTTAGTACCTGTGTAACAGTTACCAAGAATATCAAAACTGATGGAGAGATTAAACAACATAAACTAAATAAAGGTATTTATGCTATTGGTCAGTTTGAAATTAAAGGAGAGGAAATTTCAAAAGCGTGGAAAAGTATGTGTATCTGGATCATTGAAAATAATTACGAATTCAGAGATGGAGACTATTTTGAAATGTACCACAATGATCACAAGACGCATCCCGAACAAAAATTCATATTAGATATTTGTATTCCAATTGAAAAAACGGAAAATATCAAACTTGGAAAAACATACAATTTAAACTTCTCACAAAACAAAATGCAAAATAAACAATGCGAAATAAAACCAGATTATCATCAATTGATAGCCTATATGAAAGAATTGAGAGTTTATTTTCAGAAAGAATATGATACTTATTTTAAACTTGGAAACATCTATCAAGGTGACTCCAATTTTTCTTACTTCTCACTAACAACAAAGGAATTGAAAAAACAAAAACTTAAATTTGTTATTGTTTTAAATCACCAAAATTTGTCTTTCTCAATTTGCTTGTCGGGTCAAAACAAAGAAATTCGAAAAAAGTATTGGAAAATTTTTAAAAATAGTAATTGGAATACATACCATTTAGCAGCGTCAATAGATAACAGTTTGTCAATTATAGACCAAACAATTGTTGAAGCACCAAATTTTAATAATAGAAAAAGTTTAACCGAAAATATTGAAAAGGAATCAATGAAGTTTATAAAAGAACTGAAAGATATTCTTGAATACTAAAAGCGACCAGATAACGGTTAGTATAAAAACAAATCTTTGATATAGCAGCGTTTCGTATACTAGCCGTTTTACTAATTAGAAGAAATGACACTATTAACGAAAAATCAAATTACTGAACTTTGTGTTTTCATAGAAAAACGTATTGAAAAAAAAGGCTGTGATCACTCATTGAAGAACACTTTTGAATGGGCTGAAAAAAAAGGAATTGACATCGCTGACTTGATTGACGTTTTGGAATTTAATGGTGGATTTTGTGATTGTGAAGTAACAATGAATTTGCCCGAAGATTGTGATTTACAATTAGTAGCAGGATATAAAGAATTGGACTTAAAAAACCCATTCAAAATACCGTTAAATTTTCAACAAACCGAAAACAAAATTTATACAAAAGCATTATTTTCTAGTCCTGAATACGCTCATAATAATTACACCAAAAACGAAGAATTAATAATTCCTGCACCTTTTGGTTTTAAGCCAAAAAAGAGAGTTCGAAAAAGCATGCACTTTTTTAACGGAACTGAATCTGAATTGCCAACTGAAATTGGAGTTGTAAAAGAAATTGAACCTATAAATGGAAAAGAATTTGCGAAAAAAATTCGAGATTTAAAGTTAAAGTCTTTTATGAATTTTTCGGAAAGAGATGCTGAATATTACTTTTCGAGAATTGAAAAAATTGATATAGGAAAACCAATGGGAACGCATTTTATGGAGAAAAGTGGAATTGGCGGAACAAAGATTGATTTAAAAATACATAAAGTAATATTTAGAAAATAACAGGTATTCTTGTTCTATTTAAGTTTGAAACACTAATGAAAAAACAAAATCTGATAATAATTCTTCTTGGATTAGCATTTACTCTAAATGCACAATCAAATTATGGTAAAGGAACGTATGCTATAAAGTTTGAAACACCAGTTGGTTGTTCTGCTGAAATTCAGAGTAACAATTTAAAATTTACAAAAGAAAAATTAAATCAAATCATTCCGCTATTGGTTAATTTTCCTTCCACGGACAAAGGGTATTTTAATGAATTTAAACCATTAACAATTTTCCCTTTCAATCAAAAAGGCCTTAAAAAAAAGGATTATCAAGAATTTGCGCAACAACAGTTAAATTTAATAAAACGTAACACCAAAAAGCTTTCAAACTTGAATATTCCAATAGAATTTGAAAGTTTGAGAAACGCACATTTAAATAACAGATCGGTAATATTGCCTTATTATGAAGCATTATTAGAATGGACTAAAGGTAGTAATGAAAAAATGTTTCGCGAAAAAGTATTAATTCTATGCGATAATAAACCTGAAGTAAGTACTTTATTAGATACAATATTTAATCTACCTGAATGGGAAGAACAATTTTTAAAATTAAGTGTTCGAATGCGTAACTTGTACAATAGAATTAATCAAGAAGCTTTTATTTCTTCCAGAGAAATTGAAAAAAAATTATTCTTAGAATATGATATCAAATGTCTGGTTGATCCTGATTGTAAAGATTGCTGAAAATTACGATGCCAAACAACGTTTATATTTATGGTATTAACAAAAGAGAAAAGATGAAAGTAAGATGATTATGATTATGTCAAATGGGCTAACATTTGCACAAATTTGATACGATAATATATCTGAAAACCAGTTTAAAAAGATCAAATTGATTTATAATTTTTTTTTACAATAATAGCCGTTAAAATTATGACACTGAAAGAAACTCTAAAACAACTTGAAACACTGACTGATGAAAAGACACGAAAACACAACTTAAAGAAAGGTGTCGGGGAAAACCAATATGGTGTAAAGCTAGGCGACATCCGCAAGATTGCAAAGAAGATAAAGACCAATCAAATACTGGCTCTTGAACTGTGGAAAACAGAGAATTTTGACGCTCAAATGCTGGCTATACTCATCATCAAACCTAAAGAACTTACAAGTGATGAATTAGATACAATGGTACGCTCTGTGAAATATGAACGTGTGGCTGACTGGATAAATTCCTATGTAGTAAAATTACATCCAGACAATGAAATGTTGCGACAAAAGTGGATGAGGGACGAGAATCCTATGGCTGCTCGTGCAGGTTGGAATCTGACAAGTCTACTAGTGATAAAGAAACCTGAAATGGTTGATATACCAACATTACTTGATCGAATAGAAAACGAAATGTTAACTGCCGCTCCAGAAACACAATGGACAATGAACTTTAGCTTAGTCGAAATAGGTATTCACCATCCTCAACATCGTGTGCGAGCTATTGAAATCGGAGAAAAGTTAGGCGTATATCAAGATTATCCAAATGTAAAAGGTTGTACATCACCATTCGCTCCGATTTGGATAAATGAAATGGTGAGTAGACAAGATAATAGACAAACAGAAACCAATATAGGGAGATGAAACTTAAATTAGACATATCGGAAGTTGATTTTGTAGATAGTGATATTGTAGATTTTTATGATAGTAAAACGATATTCTTCGAACCAACGAACAAATTACCCGAAACAGTTTCATTTAAGATATGGGGAGCAGATATAGATAAAGAATTTCACTGGAATCAGTATGTGAATCTTGATGACTTTCCAAACATTAAAAGAATTCTTGACATCAAACCTGAACGATTTACAATTAAAGGATTCTCTACAATTACTTTTGAAAATGTGGTTGCTGGTAAAATTGAAATTTGTCCTTATGAAAAAGCAAGTTTTGTAAAATTAAAAAATGGGGAAAATCAAACCTTCAAAAGAGAATGGAATATCAGTCAAATAGATACTTCAATTTATTTTCCATATGGCGCTTGCGACTTGAAACTTTATACAAAGGGAAAAGTTTGGTTTGAATTTAATCCGTCTGATTGTGTCAACTATATAGATTACATAATTGATAAAAAGAGAAATGAAACCTTTTTTGGATATCTAAATGAGAAAGAATTATGTGCTAATTCAATAAAATATAATGATGCTGATCCTGAAAAATAAATAACGAAATACCTCCACACAATATGTATGAACAATTGCCATTTATCTATTTACGAGTTTAAATCTAGCTTATTCAATAAACCAAAAAGTATATAACATTCGAAAAAGCGTATAAGGGTTATAGGCTACTTCTATCTGAACTTTGCTGTATTATTTAATCACTAAAAAATAGGCAAAATGAAAAGTAATCAATTTGGTAAAAGCGGTTGGACACCAGATAGAATTGGAAGTTTACAAGGCAAAACATATGTTATAACAGGAACAACAAGTGGTACAGGATTTGAAGCAGCGAAAATATTACTATCAAAAGAAGCGAAAGTAGTAATGCTAAATCGAAACCCAAAGAAATCAGAAGAGACCATTGCTATTTTACATCGAGAGCTTGGGACTGATATAGATGTAACTAATATTCATATGGACTTGGCTGCGTTAAGTTCAATAAGAAAAGCTGCAGAAAATGTGCTAAAAACAATTCCACAAATCGATGCTCTTATCTGTAATGCCGCAATTGCTCAAGTACCAAAACAAACACTCACTATTGATGGCTTTGAAAGTCAACTTGGAGTAAATCATTATGGAAACTTCTTATTACAAGCATTACTTTTTGCACGAATTGAAAAATCGAAAGGGCGAATCGTAACTGTAGGCAGTATGGGCTATAATTTAGGTATTAAAACCATACAATTTGAGGATATGAATTGGAATACGAATTACAGTCCTAATGGTGTATATAGCCAAAGTAAGTTGGCACAAATTATGTGTGTTTACGAATTACAAGACAGACTAGAAGAAGTGGGCAAAAATGATATAAAAATATATGCTTGCCATCCAGGAGCTTCCCGAACTTCATTAATTAAAACTAGTGGTAGCTTAATGACTCGCTTCATTTGGCAACTGATGAAAATGTCACCATTTGTTCAATCGGCTGAAAAAGGAGCTTATCCACAATTAATGTGCGCTACAGAACCAAACCTTGATCAGCATGGTTTTTATGGTCCTACAGGAAGAAATTATTGGACTGGCCCAGTTGGAGAATGTAAATTAGAATCACATGCAAAAGATAAAGCTGTAGCTGAAAAGTTGTGGGAAGTATCTGAAAAGGCTATAGGTTTAAAATGGAATTTATAAATTAGTAGTATGCAACACTTTAAAACATTATCATCATATTTAAATTATTTAGAACTTCCTCGACCTGAACATCCTATGTTTAATGTATTTAACTCAAAAGGTGATGGTTATTTACCCTGTCCAAGAGAAAGTTCTCCTCCAATTACAAATGATTGCTATTCCATTAGTTTAAAAAAATATGTGAAAGGAAATTTAAACTATGGACGCACCAAATATGACTTTACGAATGGTGCTTTAATTTTCATTGCGCCAAGACAAGTTTTACAGTGGGATAGTAGTGTGGTTTTTGAGCAGAAAGGTTTTTCAATAAACTTCCATGAAGATTTTTTGAAAGGAACGGAATTAGCTCACCAAATAAAAAAATATGGCTTCTTTTCTTATACAATCAATGAATCTTTACATCTTTCGCCAAAAGAAGAAAAGCAAATAGAATCAATTGTAGAAAATATTGAAATTGAATATCAAAACAACCAAGATGAATATAGTAAAGAGATTATTCTTGCTCAATTAGATACGCTTTTAAAATATGCCAATCGTTTCTATGAAAGACAGTTTTTAAATCGAAAAGAGCTGTCTAACAATTTATTAGAACAATTTAATCAGTATCTATCAGAATATTTTGAATCTGGACAACTACAAGAAAAAGGGATTCCAAGCATAGAACAAATTGCTGCTAAGATATCGGTTTCACAACGTTATTTAAGTGATACACTCAAGAAAAAAACAGGTAAAACCACTACCGAGCATTTACAGTTACATTTAATTGATGAAGCAAAAAATATTCTATTGCAACCCAATAAGAGTGTTTCGGAAGTGGCTTATGAATTAGGGTTTGAATATCCGCCTTATTTTTCCAGATTATTCAAAAAGAAAGAAGGGATAAGTCCAACAGAATATAGAGAAAAATATAAACCGATAGTGTAAAGAATTGAAATTAGCAGATATAGAAAATTTAATTGATTTATTCCATATTAGTAAGAGTTGATATTTTACCAAATTTTTCTATTCAACATACATAGAGAATTTAAAGAAATAATGGTTTTTGATCTTGAAAACCCTATATTTACTATGAATGACACATACATGACATTTAAATGGCGTGCTAATTACCATAGAAACGCACTAGATTTGCATCAAGCAAAACGCAGAAAATGAAAACGAAATCAATTAGCGAAAATTTAATCTATCATCGAAAGTTAAAAGGGCTTACACAAGAAGATCTTTCTGAAAAAACAACAGTTGGTGTACGTACAATACAACGTATAGAAAAAGGCGATGTACAACCACATTTACAAACGATAAAATTATTGGCAATTGGATTGGAACTAGAAGTTAATGATTTATTAGTTCTTGATAATCCAAAAGAGGAAACAATACAACGTAAATGGATGTTATTACTACACACATCTCCATTTTTTGGATTAATTATTCCTTTTGCAAATGTTTTATTTCCATTATTTATATGGATAAATAAAGCCGAAGACAATAAAGTATACGATGTACACGGAAGAGCAATTATAAATTTTCACTGCACAATAAATTTACTAATAATTATATCACTACTGCTGTTTTTTCCTTTCCCAGGTTTCAATTTCATTGGTACGGGTGCGGTATTTCTTTTTGGTATAATTGTTAGTCTAAAAAACACAATGTCTGCTCTGGACTCAGGTACGTGTTACTATCCATTCTCAATTCCTTTTTTAAAGCCAAAATCGGCTTAGATTTTTAATCTTCAAAATAGTATTACATGTTAGGATTATTAGTAATAATAGTAGTCTCTTGGGCGCTTTTATATTTTATTGCAAACAAGAATATTGAAGTCTTAGGCATTGTCCCTACAGGCAAAAGAATCATTCAATTTATAATTGGTATTGTAGTTATTATGCCTATTTCTTTATTGAATATCTATATTGAAACTATTGTTTTGAACATAGAATGGGAATTGCAATCTAGTATTAACTATCAAATAGTTTTTGACGCATTTGTGTATCATCTTAGGTCTGCTTTAACAGAAGATTTAGTGTTTAGAGGTGCAATACTTTATATACTAATTAATAGGCTAGGTGTTAATTGGGGAATTTCAATTTCAGCTTTGTGCTTTGGTGTTTACCATGTATTTTCATATGGTATGATAGAAGCCGGAATTATTTCAATACTCTATGTCATTCTAATAACTGGATTTATGGGGTACGTATGGGCATACACATTTCATAAAACAAAATCGATTATGTTAGGTTTAGGGTTTCATGTAGGTGTAAATCTTTGTAATACGTTTTTCTTTAAATCACAACCATATGGCGAATTGATTTTAAAGGCAATTAACAAAATACAATTAGCAGATTGGAGTTGGCTTGGTTTTAATCTATTTAAAGGATTGTTCCCTGCAATCATGATCTTACTTTTCGTGAAATTAGTATTCCGTAAGGACTTGAATTTATTAAAAAGAAAAAATCCTAAAGTCTTATGTATTTATCATGATTGCGATGTAAATACAAAATAATTAAATCATATAATATCACTTTTTCGCATTCTTCCTTAGTTCTCTTTAATTTTTCCTGCATTCACAAGAAATGGATTTTTAAAACTCTTTACCACATGTAGTTTTGGGTAACTATTAAATCTATTTATAATGAAAAACACATACAAAGAACTCGTATTTTTAAGAACATTTGCAGTCACTACAGTATTAGGAATATTAGCGTTTGCTTCCATAGCTTTTAAACAGTCTGGTAATCAGAAATTTGGAACTATAGATGTAGAGCGTATTAATATTGTAGAAAAAGATGGAACTACAAAAATGATTATTACAAATGTAGCAGAATTCCCTAATGGAAAAGACACTTTAAACAATAGACCTGTAAACGTAAAACGTAAAAAACGTGCAGGAATGCTATTTTTTAATGAAGAAGGTATTGAATGCGGTGGATTTATATATGATGGAAATAAGAAAGACAATGGACATAGTGCCGGATTATCACTAACTTTCGATCAATACGATGGAGATCAGGCTATGCAACTTTTACATACGGATACTAAACGAAATGGAGAAAGAAGTGTTAGGAGTTCATTAAGGTTTAATGACTTACCTGAAAACTCTACACAATCAAGTATAGCAGAAGCTTGGGAAACATTGGATAAAATAAAGGATAAGGAAGTATGGAAAAAAACATATAACCAATATGTGCAAAAAGGAATTATTGGAGTCACTAAAAGACTCGAACTTGGAAACCTTGGTAAAGGCCGCCCAAATGGATTATTTCTTTATGATGATGATGGAAAAATGAGAGCTATGTTTTGTATAGATTCAGAAAACAATGTCCGATTAGAAATGTACGATGAAAATGGAAACAAAGTAAACTCTTGGCCTACAAAGAACTAAAACTTAAAATTTTCGATGACTTTTTATTGAAAAATCTTCATCGCAAATTCTATATATTTGTAACTATTAATTATGAAAAAAGTAATTAAATATCTAAGAAGTAATCAAACTTTTATCCTTTTTCTATTTATATTCAGCTGGATATTAACACTTAAAAACAAGATAGGATTAGCAAACTCTTGGAATGACCTAATTTTTCATTCAGACGCTCCTTTTTGGGTTTTTATAGGTAGCTTTTTCATCTTTATATTTGTGGACTTCATTAAAAGAAAAACAGAAAAAACAACGCTAAATCAAATGCCGTCAGTATGGCGATATTTTAATTTTTTCGGAATAAGTTTTATAAGCTACCTACTCATTATGAATCTTTTTGGAGCGCTTATGTCGCTTTCTTTTAATACTATAGATAGAAACTTTAGTTCTTCACATCAAGTAACATATCGAGTTTTTAGTCAAACCATTGATTTTATAATTTTTGGAGGTTTTTCACTAGCATACCTATTCTCAAAAGAAAATAGAAATTATAAAAAAAGGCTAAATGCATATAAAATAAGTGATTCCAAAACTAAGATACAACAACTTAAAGCACAGTTAAACCCTCATTTTTTATTTAATAACTTAAATATACTAGACCAACTTATTGAAGAAGACCAAGAGAAAGCTTCGGATTTTTTGAGTCAGTTTTCAGAATTGTATCGATATGTGCTAAAAAATGCAGACAAAGAACTTATTACGATTAAAGACGAATTAGTATTTGCTCAAAACTACTTCGAGTTAATGGAGAAAAAATATCAAGGATATTATCAATTACATATTGAAGAAGCCATTCAAACATCAAATAAGATCGTTCCTCCGTTTAGCTTACAGGTATTGGTTGAAAATGCCATCGTACATAATTTAGGAACAATTGTAACTCCCGTAATAATAAGTATTTCAATTGAAAATGGGATTAAAGTAACGAATAACAAAATTGCATCAAACAGAAACAAAAAAGGGAATGGAGTCGCCTTAAAAAATTTATCAGAACAATTTTCATTACTAACAAATGTTTCTGTTACTATTGAAGATAATGAGGATAATTTTACAGTTATTTTGCCTTTTATTAAAATGAATAACAATGATTAAAGTAGTAATTATAGAAGACGAAGCACCTGCAAGAAAAAAGCTTACAAACTACTTAGCTAAACTTGGGGAACCTATAAAAATTGTAAAAGAAATTGAAACGGTTACCGAAACACTATCGTTTTTTGAAACAACTCCTGAAGTTGACTTAATATTCTCAGATATTGAATTACGAGATGGTAATGTATTTGAAGTCTATAATAAAATAACTATCGATTTCCCTATTATTTTTGCAACGGCGTACGATGAATTTTGGATGAATGCTTTCGAAACGAGTGGTATAGAATACTTATTAAAACCTTACAACTATAATCGTTTTAAAAAAGCTTGGGATAAATACACTTCTCTAAAGAATAATATGAATAGTAATGACAATGAAATTTTTACAAAACTAGAAGCGTATTATAAAGATAGATTAGACTTAAAACCTGAGTATAAGGAGTACATTCCTGTAAAGTCTAACAGTGGAATCTACTTTTTAAAAGTCAAAGACATTATTTTTATTCAATCGGACTATGGTGTCATTTTTGCTTTCGATTCAACCCAAAAAAAACATATATTAAATCAAACTACTCTCAAAGAAATACAAGACATACTTGACCCAACTTTATTTTTTAAAATAAACAGAAGTGAACTTGTTAGTAAAAATTATATTGAAAGAATAAGCCGTTACACTAAAAATACGGTTGCCATTCATATACAATCTTATATTTTAAAAACAAGTCAAAATAGTACTGCATCTTTTAATGCTTGGATGGGATTATAATAGTTATATATACGTTTTTAATGGTTTAAAAATCCTAAAAAAATCAATTTACTCAGAACTTTAGTAGCTTGAAGCACACAAAATATACTAAAAAATTAGTAGCTTTAATTAATTGAATATTAGTACATTAAATTTATTTTAACAATATTCAAAACCAGCTGTCTACTAAATAATTAGTAGTTCTACTAAAAAATTAGTAGGTTTGCAATGTAATCTTTTAGAAACTATGCAAAAACTAACGAAGAGAGAAGACCAAATTATGCAAGTTGTATGGCGATTGAAAAAAGCATTCATTCGTGATATAATAGAACAACTTCCTGAACCAAAGCCACATTACAATACAGTAGCTACTATTGTAAAAATATTGGTCAAGAAAGGAGTCTTGCAATCAGAAATGATCGGGAATACGCATCAATACAGTTCTGCAGTGGATTTTGAAGCGTATCGTGACCAGAATTTGGGAAGCATCAAAAAGAAATTTTTTGGTAATTCTTTTCCGAAAATGATGGCATATTTTGCCAAAGAGGAAAACCTTTCTGAAGTGGAGATAGAAGAGTTGATGGAAATGATTAAATCAAATAAAAACAAAAAATCATGATCGCACTTCTTCTAAAAGCATCCGTTGCAGTGATCATCTTTCTAGTATTTTATAAATTATTTCTAGAAAGAGAAAGTTTCTACACAGTAAATCGCTGGTATTTAATTACTTGTTTACTCTTAGCTTTTGTATTGCCCTTTATTACGGTACCACAATTAGTGGCAAATCAAGGCTATGTATCCGAAGTTATCACAGCTATAGAATCAAATAAAGTTGTAGATGAGTCATCAACAATGATTCCGCCAACAACGGAAAACCCTGATTTCATAGTAAATGATAAAGCAGAAGAACAAATTATTGATACAAAAACGACTGCTACAAAAGTAACAGTAGCAAAACCATCATGGTCGCTACTCGATTGGATTTTAGGAATCTATTTCTTTGGTGTCATCGTGTTTGCATTGCATTTACTGTTTCAAATACTTAGTATCTGTTTAAAAATTATACAAAGTGATGATAAAATACATGATGAAAACGCCATCATAATCAATCATTCAAGTATTAAAGAACCCTGTTCTTTTTTCAACTATATCTTTATCAATCCAGAAAATTATGACTACAAAACCTATGAGCAAATCTTGGCGCACGAACGTGTGCATGTAGATAAAAAACATAGTATAGACTTGTTATTAGCTGAATTGGTAAAAGTATTCCTTTGGTTCAATCCGTTTGTATGGATTTACCGAAAGTCTGTTGAAAAAAACATTGAATTTCAAACCGATGCTACATTACTAAATAATGAAACTATTGAAAATGATCAATATCAATTGAGTTTACTAAAGATTGCTACGTACACAAAACCGTTAACTATCACAACGAATTACAATCAATCATTAATCAAAAAACGAATTGTAAAGATGAACTCAAAAAAATCAAATCCGCATAGCTATTGGAAATATACATTCCTAGCACCAACAGTAGTAATTTTAATTTTATTATTGAATAAGCCAGTAACAGCTGCAACTTCCGAAAATACATTGTTTGATACTTCTATTGTAAACACCAATGTTGAGACTGAAAATAATACCGCTGCTGCAGAAAAACCATTAGAAAATGACACACAAAATGAAACTATTGTAGAAGACACTTCTGAATGTGCTGCATTACTCAAAGCAATTGAAGACAATGATATTGCAAAAGTGAAAGCACTTTTAAAGACAGTAGATGCAAATTGTGTAGATAAAAACGCAGGTAATGCCCAAAGAAAAATGGGAAAATATACAATTGTAGAACGCAAACCGCAAACACCTTTAGTAGGTGCTGCACGTACAGGGAATGTAATGATTGGAAAACTGTTATTTGAAGCAGGAGCAAAGGTAAACTTTTATTCAAATGAAAACGAACCACCTGTGATTGCTGCTGCAATAAATGGTTCTGTAGACTTTTTAAAATTATTAGTTGCTAATAATGTAACAATAGATGAAGCTTACACCAATCGTGGTACAGCTTTAATTTCTGCAGCGTATAAAGGGCATTTAGATGCAGTAAAATATATTCACGGTCAAGGTGCAGACGTAAATAAATCGGTAATGAATGTGGGAACTCCATTAATTGGAGCTTCTACAAGTAAGAATATAGATATCGTCAAGTTTTTAGTAAACAAAGGAGCTGATGTAGATAAGCATGTAATGAATGTGGGAACTCCATTGATTGGAGCTTCTAGAAGTAAAAATATTGATATCGTCAAGTTTTTAGTAAACAAAGGAGCTGATGTAGATAAGCATGTAGTGAATGTGGGAACTCCATTGATTGGAACTTCTACAAGTAAGAATATTGATATCATCAAGTTTTTAGTAAACAAAGGAGCTGATGTAGATAAGCATGTAATGAATGTTGGAACGCCATTAATTTATGCAGCACGCGATAACAACCAAGAAGCTATAAAATTATTGTTAGCTAAAGGAGCTGATATTAATAAAGAAGTTGCTAACGTAGGAACTCCGCTATTATACGCAGCTAGAAATGGTCATACAGAGGCAATTAAATTATTATTAGGCAAAGGAGCAGATATTGATAAACAAGTTGCGAATGTTGGAACGCCATTATTATATGCCGCCCGAAATGGTAATATAGAAGTTATAGAGTTATTATTAGCCAAAGGAGCAAATATTAATAAGGAAGTTGTTAATGTTGGAACGCCATTACTTTATGCAGCTCGTAATGGGCATTTAGAAACTATTGAGCTATTAATAAACAAAGGAGCTGATATTGATAAAGGAGCTGTAAATGTTGGAACTCCTTTGCTATATGCAGCTCGTAACGGACACAAAGAAACTTTAGAGTTATTACTCAAAAAAGGAGCTGACATTGACAAAGAAGTTGCCAACGTAGGAACGCCGTTACTATATGCAGCTCGTAATGGACATACAGAAGTTATAAAACTATTACTCAAAAAAGGTGCTGACATTGACAAAGAAGTTGCCAACGTAGGAACACCATTATTATATGCTGCTCGTAATGGGCATATAGAAGTTATAAAACTGTTACTTGCGAAAGGTGCAGATATAAATAAAGCCGTTCCAAATGTTGGAACACCGTTAATATATGCGGTTCGTAACGGACATACAGATGTTGTAAAATTATTGTTGAAAAAAGGCGCAAAAGTAGATCAAGAAGCTGCTCATGTAGGGACAGCCTTGACAAAAGCTGTGAAAACTAGAAATACTGAAATTGCTACATTATTACTAGAAGCTGGTGCTGATCCATATTATGTAACAAGTCATAACGATTATCCAATGCATTATGCTGTAAAAAATAAAGACAAAGACATGCAGACTTTATTAGAACGCTACAAAAAGTAATATACATCTCATCAATCAAATAGAAAGCCATTATTGTTTACAATAGTGGCTTTTGTTTTAGCATAAAATCTAATATATCTAGTATATTTACGCTTTAAAGAGAACGTAAAACGTAAAACTTCGTGGTAACTAAGATAGAAGCTGAAATCAATAAAATATACTTTATAGAGAAGTATACATTGGTTCATATTTTAGAAGGAACTGGGAATATTCAAGTTGATTTTAAAAACTATCATGACTGGAATGATAAAGCAATTTATTTAGAAAAAGGACAATATATTAAGTTTTTATCTGATGATTTCGTAGTTCGGTTTATTCATTTCCCTGATGAAATCATTTTCAAATCTAAAGACGTTAGAATCCTTTTTAAACATCTAATATCATTGGGATACATTAATTTTAAAGAATGTGACGACTGCAAATCATTTTTGAATACAACTGTGTTTAATAAAAACATGGGAGACCTAATTGATATATCTACAGAACAATGGTACTGGCAAAATCCTTTTCAAGCGAATAAAGATGAATATCAAATCATTTTTGATGTAAAAGAAATCATTGATCAAGAGTTTGCAAATAATATCAATACGGCAGCTTTAGCAAATCATTTAACACACTCTGAATATTCATTAAAACATTTAGTAAAAAGTAAAATTGGATTATCTGTTAAGAATTTGATTCAGAATAAAAAACTAATTGAAAGTCAAAAAAACATTGCGTTTACAGACAAAAACATTCAAGAAATTGCGTACGATCAAGGATTTAAAGATCCAGGGTATTTTAATAGAAATTTTAAAAATAAAACAGGACAAACTCCCAAAGAATTTCGTGACAACTTTGATTACAAAAAGCGTGATCTGTTTATACAAGATTTAATTAATCTTATTCAAGAGTTTCACAAAGAACAACATGCATTAGGTTTTTATGCAGATCAAATGAATATTAGCGTTAAAGCGTTGTCTAAAAAAGTAAAACTAAAGATGAATACTTCTTTAGGGCAACTAATTCGTTCGCAATTGATTCATTCTGCAAAAGAAATGCTTACACAACAAGAAAGCATTAAAAATACAGCACATGCTTTAGGTTTTGAGGAACCTAATCACTTTTCCTCGTTCTTCGCTCACTATGTTGGTATTTCTCCTTCTAATTATAAAAAGTAAACCATCTTTAAAACGTTTGTAAAACATTTATAAGGAATTATCATTAAAAGCTCAACTATTTAATAAAAGTACAATTTACTGCGCCTTTTTTGTAGGTTCTTTACAGCCATTCGTTCGCATATTTGCAATGTTAATCATCACAAAAATCTAATTAACATTTTAAAAATAATAAAGATGAATATTAAAGATCAAGCAACAAAAATGGACAACATCGTAGCGCAAGGCGCAATTGTTGATGCTGTAAAACAATTCTTTGCAGAAAATGCGACCACTTCTGATTATAATGGTTTAGCTACTACAAACAAACATGAAATGGTTCAAAAAATGGAAGGGTTTGCCGAAGCTATTGCACAAGTAAATGGCATTACTCATCACAATACAATTGTAGATGGAGACCTTTCTGCTTCAGAATTTACATTCGATTTCAATATGAAAGACAATAGCAAAATCTATTGGCACGAAATTATTCGTCGTAAGTGGAATAGCCAAGGAGAAGTGATTCAAGAAGAGTACTTCAACGCACAATAATAATTTATACATCAAAGAAATAAAACAAATGAAAAATATCATCAAATCAAGTATCGTAATCTTAAGTCTTTTAGTTTGTACAATTGCATTTTCGCAAGACAATAAAGCAAATAACATTGATAACAGTAATATAGCATTGCAAGGATATAGTCCAGTTTCATACTTAGACTTAGGAATAGCTCAAAAAGGAGTGAAGGCACATAAATCTGAATATAAAAAAGTAATTTACTACTTTACTTCAGCTGAACAAAAAGCAACTTTTGACAAGAATCCAACGAAATACCTTCCTGAATATGGTGGATTCTGTGCCTTTGGAATATATGCAGGTGCAAAATTTCGTCCAGACCCAAATAAATTCATTGTAAAAGACGGTAAATACTTCTTGTATTTATACAATTTAGAATTGGATGCTCAACAATTATGGTTAGCAGAAAGCAATGAAAGAAAATTAATTGCTACCGCCGATAAAAACTGGAAAAAACTAAAGAAAACGTATAATTAAGAAGTAAATTCTATATGATTGTTAGAAACTAAAACTAATAGTCTGTAAAGTGCCAATTAGAGAGCTAAATTCATCATTTTAGATCTCTAATTGGTGCTTTTATATTATTAAAATCTAAATCACGTAGAAATCCCTATTGTACTTCTACATCTAGATCGTTAGCTTTGTGAAAATCAGTTGTACAACTGATAACTAACCTCTAAACCATATTTATGAGTTATTTATCATTTCAACCTGGAAATATATCTCCAGGAAAAGGCAAAAAGAAAAAAGGTTCTGTTAGAAGAGCATTTTCTGATTGGATTATTAAAAACTACGGAGAAGAATATAAAGAAACACTGCTAAAGCAACGTTCTGAAATTGAAAACATTGGTTTACTGAAAGAACAAATTATTGAAGTTTCTGACGATACTGAAAAGAAGCCGTTAGTAGGAATTATTGGTGGTGGTTTTGCAGGAATGTATGCTGGGCTTATTTTACAATCACTAGGAATTGAATTTGAAATTTTTGAAGCTTCTAACCGTGTTGGTGGACGAATTGATACTTGGTATTCTACTGAGTATGATCCAAAAAGTAAAGAAAATAAAGGTTTATACGGAGAAGTAGGAGGTATGCGTATTCCGCAATTCTCTGATGATATGTTGCCAGTACAACATTTAGCTCTTTCGTTAAACTATGTATTAGAGCGTAATGGATTAACAGATAAAATGTTACGTTGGCGTAAATTTTATTACAATTCTGACTATCAGCGTTTGCGATATAATAACATGAAAGATCCGATCATGGCTAAAGATGCAGGATTGAACTCATTAAACTTTGGAAAAGCGCAAGGAGGAGATTTACCAAAAGTTTGGGTAACTGAAAAAACAGCTGAAGACGGAACAAAATACTTACCAATCAATATCATTTTAGATAAAGTAAATGGTCCATTTTTAGATGCGATAGATAAATCATTTGAAGCAGGTTTTGCAAAGTTAATGCGTTACGATAACTATTCAATGTGGGCATACTTAACAAATGTATTTACGTTGGCAGATTTGGAAGAATATTACGATCCAGCAATGGGTGCTCCTTGTGAAAATCTTTCCTATAATATTGCCAGTTACCTAGAAACGACAAACGTGGGGACAGGAATGTATACAGTTTCATTTGTAGAAATGGTTATTGCTGTATATGATTGGGATGGAAGTAAAAATTCATATGATCCTGATGATCCAAACATATATATGATTACGATGAACGAAGGAATGCAACATTTTCCAGATGCTTGTAGAACGGTTTTAAATCTTGAAAAAGGAGTTACTGGAGATGATGGACACTTAGCACAAGTATTAATTGGAATGATTAAAGGGCAGAATAATGAATATGGATATTCACCACCAAATTTAACCAAAGACGCTGAACCACCTAGTTCTGTACCACCAGCCGATCCAAAAGGAAAGGCAAACATAACTCCAGAAACACCAAAAGAAAAGCAACGTGTCTTTATGAACCATAAAGTAACAAAAGCCAGATATGATGAGAAATTGTATGGAACTAATGGAGGAATGCGTTTAACAATAGAGCATACAAAAGATGATATAAAAGAAGTCGTTGAACGTGAATATGCGTATGTAATCAGTACATTGCCAAATGGAGCATACCTAAACGGTCAAGAATACAATAATTTCTTTCAAGACTTGTCATTTGCAAAAGCAAGAGCCTTACGCGAATCGAATTATATGCCAGCTTTTAAAGCGTTTATAACCTTTAACAAACAATTTTGGAAAGATATAGGTGAAAACCGCCAATACGAAGTAGGATTAGGAGTTTCTGCAAGTGATCGTCCAAATAGACAAATCGTATATCCATCATACGGATACGATGCTGAAAAAGGTGTATTACAAATCTATTCGTGGGCACAAGATGCAGAACGAATGGGCGCATTAACTGATGAAGAACGTGTAAATGAATGTTTAAAAGGGATACAATTTATGTATCCAGAGATAGATATCTATAAATATTATGCAGGTTATAAAGATGGTGTTACAACAAAAACGTGGTTTTGGGACCAACATGCAGGCGGTGGCGCTTTTGCATTATTCAATCCTGGGCAATTCAAAAACTTATATCCAACTTTATTAACTCCTGAATTTAAAGGTGTTTTAAATATAGCTGGTGAGTGTTGTTCAGTACATCACGGATGGATTGTTGGCGCATTGGATTCTGCATACAATTCGGTCAATAATATTTTAGAAAAAATGAATGCTACGAAGTGTATCGCTAAAATGCAAGCAACTTGGGGACAATTATCGGCTCCAGACATTGCTGTAAAGCCTAACAAATAATAAATTGAATACCATTATATACTAACAACTATATAGTAATTCAATGCAAAGGAAAGTCTTCATCTCGGCTTTCCTTTTGTTTTTTATAATAATTCAGTAAACAAAACACACAAAGTTAACTAGAACAACATTAAGCTATTGATTTTTATTCAGTTATAGATTTTAATTAAACTTTTTATTTAAATTAAACAAATAGAATAGCTGTATAAAACAATTATAATTTCAAGCTAAATACTTATATTTGAAAAGCTTCCCCAATTGCTTAGTAGTGTTAACCAATAGTACCAACCTAAATAACATAACATGCAAGAAGATTTCATTCCATTAAAAAGTATCGGACTTTGTTTTAGTGGCGGTGGCTATCGCGCTACATTCTTTTCACTTGGCGCAGTTTCATACCTTCATAAAATTCAATTTAAAGACAAACCTTTAATAAATAATGTAGAAGCTATCAGTACAGTGAGTGGTGGCACCTTATTTGGTGTTGCGTATGCGAAAGCCGCACAAGAAGAAGATTTTAACTTCAAAGCATTCTTTCAAAAGTTTTACAATTCATTTGAACCTGCAAAAGATAAGTTACTGGCAACAGCTATTGCAAAACTAAATGATGATGCCATATGGAAAGAGTCGCATAAAAAACGTTCGTTAATCAATGCATTTGCACTTACCTATGCAGATATGGATATCTATAAAGGTAATTTTGAACTATTTGATACACCAACATCACCAAGCTTAAAAAATGTATGTTTTAATGCTACTGATTTTTCATTCGGATTAGTATTTCGTTTTCAAAATGAAGGAAAATTTGGAAATAATCCATTAGGTAGGGCAGAAGTAGCTAAAATAAAGAATGACATACCACTTGCAGATATTGTTGCTTCGTCATCATGTTTTCCATTAGGTTTTGAACCTCTAGTATTTCCAGATGATTATATAGAAAATCAAAATACAACTGAATACAAAGCGGTCAAAGAATTAGACTTATTTAAGAACGGTGTTGGTATTATGGATGGTGGAATTGCAGACAATCAAGGAATTGGAAGCATGATGCGTATTAGCGAGCGTAGAAGAGATGAGCGCAAAGAAATAAACACAGACGGAAAACGTAAACGCGAATTAGACCTTATCATAGTAAGTGATGTGGCAAGTTATAAAATGACACCTTGGAAACCTGAATCAAAAGCAATCTATGAATCTGACAATATAAAAACCAAAGCGTCAAACATTCTCAGTTATTTTGGCGTAAAGCCATTATATTGGATCTTAGTATTACTTGGAATGATGATGATGATGATTAGCTTCTTTGAAATCATCAAAGGACAATCTTGGTCTGCTTTATATATGATTGGCGGAACTATTGCCGGAATTGGAATTATGTTAACTATAATAGGTGTTATTGCAGGAAGAATAAAAGGATTCGCATTAGATTGGGTTACTACAATGTTCCGAAAAAATGTACCAGAACCCTTAGTAGATGAAGTATTAAGCTTCAAAAAGCTAAGTATAGATTTAGTACAACGTATGTTAACAGAACGTATTAGTACAACGGTTGTTATGGTTAATGATGTTTTCTTAAAACAAATACGACGTCTTAATTATAAGTATTTATACTTCAAAAAAGGTACGGAATACAGATCTGTTACGTCAACGGTATATCAACTAAATGGAGCTAAAACAGTATATGGACGAACACCATTTAATAAAAGTATAACGAAACCATCTTCATCGCTTCAAAATATTGCATTAACGGCTTCTGAAACTCCAACGACACTTTGGTGGGATGAAACAGATATAGAAAAAGGACGCATGAACACACTTATAGCTTGTGGTCAATTTACTACCTGTTACACATTGATGGATTATATTATCAAACTTAAAAAAAGTGATATTGAACTATCAAAAGAACAAATAATTGAGCTTGATACGCTTTATACTGCTTTAGAAGCTGATTGGACAAAGTTTAACCAAAATCCACTTTTTTATACGGAATCCTTAAAAGGTTGATCAGTAACTGCTTACTTGAAAAAGGCATTTTTATAAGAAGATGCCTTTTTTATTGAAAAAAATGTAAAAAAATATACGAATCAAATAGAAAAAAACAATTTTGTACGTTAATACCTTATAATGTATAAGGTAAAATAAATCTATATAGCTTCTTTATTCCTTAATTTTAATCTAATACTCATACGTTAAATCGTTAAAACATGTATTTTATCGATTGTTATGTGCATTTTATCGATAGATTTTACCCCAGTCGACTAAATACTCTAGAGATCATTTTAAATGAAACTAGCTTTATAATAGTATTGAAAATAGCCCCAGAAATACACATTTTGCCCTAAATGTCAATTTCAAAAATACGAACTGTTTTAACAGATTATTTGCCCCAAAGTGATCTATTGAACTTAACCTAATTATTAAATAACTATGAAGAAAATTTTACACTTAGTCGTGCTATGTTTACTTACGTCATTTGTACAAGCACAGACTCCAGGCGTATCAATCTTTTACGAACAAACAGCAGGCGATACTCGTAATTACATTGAGTATATCCCAGGAAACTTACCAATCATCATTTCTGCACCACATGGAGGAGTGCAACAATCTGGACAAACAATTGGAGGTATTTTCTATCCAGATAACGACAGTTCTTTACCGGATAGAGGTTGCGGAACCAATGAACGCGATGATAATACTGACATATTAGTGCGTGAAATTCAAAACGAAATATTTCAACTAACAGGTTGTTATGCACATGTTATCATTAATAACTTACACCGATCAAAATTAGACCCAAACCGAGAAATCAATGAAGCTACCTGCGGTAACTCAAATGCTGCGGATCATTGGAGTGCTTTTCATAACTTTATAGATCAAGCTAGTACTGCTGTAGAATCAAACTGGGGAAAAGGGTTATATATAGACCTTCACGGACAAAGTCATTCTGTTCCTAGAATTGAAGCTGGATATAATGTTACTTCAGGTGAATTAAACTCATCAAATCTAAATGCAGCAAACATTATAAATAAATCTACAATTAGAAACCTGGTAAATACAAACCTTAACAACCTTTCTCATGAAGAATTAATAAGAGGAAACAATAGTTTAGGAGAATTATTTCAAAATGCAGCTGGAACTTTCTATGCAAGTCAAGGACATGCTGGTTGTGGAAGTACAAGCGGTTACAGAGCTGTTCCAAGTGCTACGAACAATGGAGGAGGAAGTTGTGACGATACACGTCCAAATGGAAACGCATACTTTGATGGAGATTTTTATAACAACCGTAGACATGGCTCAGGTAATGGAACAAATGATGGAACTGGTGGAGCTGGAACCGTGGACGGAATCATGACAGAAGTTAACAGACGTGTTCGTGACTTAGGAACCTACAATGGACAAGTATATGACTCTAGACCACAAACATTAGTTCCTTTTGCAAAAGATTATGCAGCAACCGTATTAAACTATATTGATGCACATTACAACGACTTTGCAATGTTTACGTTCTTATCAACTACTTATATAGTCACAAATCCAAATCCAACACCTGTAATTGCAGGGATTAGCGGTGGAACATTCTCAAGTCCTTCTGGGTTAATTATAAATCCTGCTACTGGAGAAATTGATCTTGCCAACTCACCATTAGGAAGTCACTCAGTAGTTTATACTGTTGGAACTTGCGGATATTACTCACTTACTAGAAATATTACTATTGTTGATGATGTTAGCGGAGATGTGACTCCTCCAACAGATCCTTCAAACTTAGTAGCTTCAAATGTTACAGAAACAACTACAGATTTAACTTGGACAACATCTACAGATGATATGGATGTAATTGCCTATGATATTTATCAAAATGATGTAATCATTGCATCTGTAGCGCAACTTAACTATATCGTAACTGGATTAACACCAAATACAGCATATGAATTTAAAATAATTGCAAGAGACTTAGCAGGAAACGCATCACAGCCAAGTAACGTTGTAAATATTACTACAGATCAAAATGTTGTCATAAACTATTGTGGATCGCAAAGTAATAATGTAGATGATGAATATATTAGTAGAGTACAACTTGAAGACATAGATAATACTTCGGATGCACAATTCTATTCAGACTTTACAAACATTTCTACAGAATTAATTCGAAATGGTCAATATACTATTACAGTAACACCAACATGGACAGGAACTGTATACAATGAAGCGTATGCTGTTTGGATTGATTACAATCAGAATGGAGATTTCTCTGATCCAGGAGAACAAGTTTGGACACAAGGAAATACAACAGCAGCTTCAGTAAGTGGAACATTTACAATTCCAACCGCTGTACCAAACGGAGCCACGAGAATGCGTGTTTCAATGAAGTACAATGCCATTCCAACTGCTTGTGAAACATTTACCTACGGAGAAGTTGAAGATTATACAGTAAACATTATGTCTTCTATGCCAGATACTATTCCTCCGGTCATTACACTCAACGGAGACAATCCTGTAGATATTTTCGTTGGAGATACATATGTAGATGCAGGTGCTACAGCAATCGATAATATAGATGGTGACGTTACAAATGATATTATTGTAACAGGAACTGTAAATACGGCTGTTGCCGGAACATACACAATTCGTTACAATGTTAGAGATGTTGTAGGAAATAATGCCACTGAAGTGACAAGAACCGTAAATGTAATTACACCTGTAGATACAACTGCACCAGTAATTACCTTAAATGGAGAATCAACACTAAATTTGAATGTTGGAGATTTCTATACTGAATTAGGCGCTACAGCAACAGACAATGTTGATGGAAACTTAACAAGTGCTATCATTATTACTGGAAATGTAAATACAGCTATCGCTGGAACGTACACAATTCGTTACAATGTCTCTGATATAGCAGGAAATGCAGCAACAGAAGTTACACGTACTATAAATGTAGTTGCAGATACTGTAGCTCCAGTAATTTCATTAAATGGAAGTCAAACGATCAACTTAAATATTAATGAAGCATATGTAGAACTTGGTGCTACAGCAATAGATAATGTAGACGGGAATCTTACACCAAACATCAACATTAGCGGAACGATTGATACTTCAACAGCAGGAACATACCTAATCAATTACACAGTAAGTGATGCTACAGGAAACACTGCGCAAATAACACGTACGGTAAATGTACTTGCTGATACAATTGCACCTATAATTGTACTAAATGGAAATGCTACAATTAACTTAAACGTAGGAGAAGCATATACAGAACTTGGTGCTACAGCAACGGATAACTTAGATGGAAATCTTACGAATGCTATTGTAATCACTGGAACTGTTGATACTACTATCGCTGGAACATATAGTGTAAACTATACTGTAAGTGATTCATCTGGAAATACTACACAAGTTACACGTACTGTAAATGTAATTGCTGATACAACAGCACCAATAATTACATTAAATGGAAATGCTACAATTGACTTAAACGTAGGAGAAGCATATATAGAACTTGGTGCTATAGCAACGGATAACTTAGACGGAAATCTTACGAATGCTATAGTAATCACTGGAACGGTTAATACAGCTGTCGCTGGAACTTATCAACTAACATATTCAGTAAGTGATGCTGCCGGAAATACAGCACAAGTTATACGAACTGTAAATGTACTTGCTGATACAACTGCACCAATAATTACATTAAATGGAAATGCTACAATTGACTTAAACGTAGGAGAAGCATATACAGAACTTGGTGCTACAGCAACAGACAACTTAGATGGAAACCTTACAAATGCTATTGTAATCACTGGAACTGTTAATACAGCTGTCGCTGGAACGTATACAGTTCGTTACAATGTAAGTGATACAGCAGGAAATGCAGCAACAGAGGTAACTCGTACTGTAATTGTAAATGAAGTAAGTATTGGTTGTACAAACGGAATTGATACATTCCCATATTCAGAAGGGTTTGAAAACTCATTAGGTGGTTGGACACAATCTTCAGCTGATGATATTGACTGGACAATTCTTAGTAATGCAACACCATCACAAAACACTGGACCATCAAGTGCTATTGAAGGAAACTTCTATGCATACGTGGAAGCATCTGGAAACGGAACAGGATATCCTGATAAGCAAGCAATTTTAACTTCTCCATGTTTTGATTTAACATCGTTAACACAAGCTACATTTAGTTTTAACTATCATATGTATGGTACAGATATGGGAACATTAGCTGTAGAAATAAGTGAAGACAATGGTGCTAATTGGACAACAATTTGGAATCAAACAGGAAATCAAGGAAACGCTTGGCAAACTACAAATATTGATCTTGGAGCATATGTTGGAAATAATGTGCAACTTCGATTCAATAGAGTAACTGGAAGTACTTGGAGAGCTGATATCGCAATTGATAATATTAATTTAATAGATGAAGAAATTATTGTAGAAGGTTGTTCTGGTGGAATTAATACATTCCCATACACAGAAAGCTATGAAAATACCTTAGGTGGTTGGACACAATCTTCAGCTGATGATATCAATTGGACAGTAGATTCAAACGGAACTCCATCACAAAACACAGGACCATCTAATGCTGCAAACGGAAATTTCTACATCTTCGTAGAAGCTTCAGGTAATGGAACAGGTTTCCCTAACAAACAAGCAATTATCAATTCACCTTGCTATGATTTAACAAATGAATTAAATGCATCATTCAGCTTTAGTTATCACATGTTCGGATCTAATGATATGGGAACTATTGCTTTAGAAGCGAGTAACGACAATGGATTATCTTGGATAACTATCTGGTCAGAATCTGGAAATAAAGGAAACCAATGGTTATCTGCCAATGTTGACCTTTCAAGCTATATTGGAGGAAGTGTTCAATTGCGTTTCAACAGAATTACTGGTGGAACTTGGCAAGCAGATATTGCTATTGACAATATCAATTTAGACACAACTACATTACCACGTCAACAAGCAAATAATGCAAAAGAAGATATAACAACTGATACAGTTACTGATGGAAACGAAATATTTACTACTAAAAATAACTTAACAGTATATCCAAATCCAGTTCGAGGAAATGTTTTAAATATCAAATTGAATTTTGGAGCTGTAACTTCATATAGAATCATCAATTTATATGGACAAGAAGTTGCAAAAGGAAAAGAAGCAAACCATATTAAAGTAGGTAACCTTCGTTCAGGTGTATATTTTGTGGAAGTATTTGATGGAAAAAATACACTTACAAAGAAATTTATGAAGCAATAAATAATTAAAAAACCATTATGTAAAAAGTCCGATGCAGTAATTGTATCGGGCTTTTTTATCGCAAAACTTTAAAAAAACAATGACCTAATTTTCAATTGTCATATACGGATCCCTTGTATATTGAGAGAAATCTTGATCGTCAACGGTAAATGCAAATCTGTAGATTCCGCTATTACTATCTTTTGTAGCTAATGCAGAAACGTTCCATCATCGTTGTAATCTGTCGTCATGTTAGTATCTAAAATTCCAGGACTTAATACTTTTACTAAAGTAATTTTAGTTTCTGTATCAAAACTTGAAGCATTTCAAATTACCGTATCTCCGTTATTTACAGTAACACCTAATTCATCTTGAGCTTGATTATAAGGATTTCATCCCTGAAGGAGCTGCCATGTATACACAACTACCTACAGTTGGTGCTGGTGTTGATAATAAACTTTGTGTGTCGATTAATATTTTAATATATCTAGTTGCCATAATTGGTTAATTTTATTTCCTACTCTTTTACATATTAGCTTTTCGGATTTCGCCAGTATCATTAAAAAAATTCGGTGTAGCTACGATAGAAAATTTGTTTTGATTACACTTCAAAATTGCACAATAAAATCATTGATTTTAGAAGAAAAGTCATGAAGCCAGAATAATATGTTATATGAACAGTTAATTAATACCATAAAGCAGAATTAGTACTTTTAAAAGAAAAAACGCCCAAAATCATAGTAGTTTTGGACGTTTTAGATATTAGTGACTTCTAAAAAGATAGAAGCCATGCTAAAATTATTAATTCAAATCTGCTTCTGTAATTCGAAACGGATATGATTCTTGTAAAATAAGTATTTCTTCTTCAGTTAATTGATCTACATTTTTGTTGAACTTCATTTTACATAGTTCTTCGCGCAATTCATAATAAGCGCCTACTAATTCATTTTGGATTTCAATGTAATTGTCATACATCGCTTCACGATCGGTATGAATCGCTATGACAGCTTTTTTAGGATTGTCAGATAATTTCAAATCTTTCTCTCCATGACAATATGTACAGGTTTCATCTCCGTTATTGTCTACAAACGCTTTAATATCTTCACGTAATTCATCAACGTTAATCAACTCATTATTAGCCATCAACTCATTATTTCGGTTGAGTTTGATGGTGTAAATGTTCTTTTCATGAAGTTCGGCAGTGCAATCTTCTTCTTCGGGACAAGGTCTAGGCATCAAGCT
The DNA here is from genome assembly GCF_947496985.1 of uncultured Kordia sp. GTDB lineage: Bacteria > Bacteroidota > Bacteroidia > Flavobacteriales > Flavobacteriaceae > Kordia. The sequence goes on along the minus strand of NZ_CANMEZ010000004.1, from coordinate 315,492 downwards.
TTCAATTCCTTGATCTTCTGGAAATGTGGTAGTAACCAAGAAGAAAATTAATAATAAAAATGCAATGTCGGCCATAGAGCCTGCGTTGACTCCGGAAATGGTTTTTCTGGATTCTTTCATAATATATCGGTTTTAATGTTAAGATAATTTAACATCAAATTTGATACCACAATTACACTAAAAATCACTATGCTTACAGATGTAAAAAGTATTTTTAAATTATTATATTTACCCAACTAAGAGAAATTCCCTCCATTCTCATCCAAAAAAACTGTACCATAATCAACCAAGTCCAATAATGAAAAACTCTTTAAAAGAAAAGTTCTATTATCGTTTAGAACGCTTCATGAGCAAAGGTGGATCTTCTATCTTTTTAAGTTTATTAATACTATTTATCTTCTCGTTTTTAATCCTAATGGGATTACGATTATTACTAATCACGCTATTTCCAGGCTTAGATTATAATGGAAACCCATTTCGAGATATTTGGATTACTTTTCTTGAAATGACCGCTACAGGAAACATGAATCAAGATAACTTAGCGCCAGCATGGTTAAAAGTTATGACGGTGATTTCAGGATTAACAGGTGTTATTTTATTATCCATGTTAATTGGTTTTATTACAACATCACTCAATAAGATGTTATATGAATTCAGAAAGGGAAGAGGAAAGATTATAGAATCGGATCATACACTTATTTTAGGTTGGAATGAACGTGTGGTTGATATTATTCGTGAATTAATTCTTGCAAATGAGAGTGAACGCAAAGCTACTGTGGTGATTCTTTCGGAAGCAGACAAAGAATATATGGACGATTTAATTTCGAAACGTTTGCCAGATACTATGACGACAGATATAATTACCACACAAGGTGATTATGCCAATATCAACGAACTGGAGCGTGTAAATGTAAAAGAGTCAAAATCTATCATCATTTTAGCAAACTGTACAGAAAGTGCTTCTAAAGATAAAAAGGTAGCTTCCGATGTGCAATCAATTAAGTCAATTTTAGCAATTACTTCTTGTCAAGGTGGAAAAAATGAACTGCCAATTGTAGCCGAAGTATTCACAGAAGAAAAGCGTGAAATAATTAGTTTCTTTGAAGATGAAAACATCATAGCCATAGATAGTTGGACTATTATGGGTAAACTATTAGTTCAAACATCATTAACAAGTGGTTTGGAGATGGTTTACAACGAAATACTATCATTTGATGGTTGTGAAGTGTACTTTCATGAAGATCAATGGAACAATATAAATTTCTATGATTTAGCATACTATTTAGAAGACGGAATTCCATTAGGAACCTACTCAGAAGAAGAAGGATTAGTTTTACGTCCAGATCGTGATACTGTACTTAAAAACGGTGATCAGGTGGTGATTTTAGCCGAAGATGATTCCACAATAAAATTAGGACCTAGCAAGCGTTTTTCTCCAAAATCAATTCCTTTAAAAGATGAAAAACTAGAGCAAGTTCAAAAGAAAATATTAATCTTGGGTTGGCATAAAGTTGCTGAAATTTTTATAGAAGAAGCCACTGATTATCTTATTGAAGACTCTGAATTTGACATTCTATTCCACAAACCACCTGCGGAATTACAAGAAATGATTATTGATTTAAAAGAAGAATATCCTGAATTTAAAATCAATTTGATCGATTCTAATCCATTAGCAATAGAATGTTTGGAAAAAGTAAATCCTTCACAGTATGATAATGTAATTGTGTTGTCACAGAGTATGAAGGAGGAAAGTGCTGATAAAATTGATTCAGATACACTAATTATTCTATTAATGTTACGAAAAATCATTAAGGATTTTGAAAATACACACTTACTTACGCAAGTACTAAACTCTGAAAATCAAGAGATTATTAATCAAACCGATGTAGATGATTTTATTATTAGTAACAAGTTGATTACAATGATTTTAGCGCAATTAAGCGAAGAGCCATTAATCAAAACATTCTACGATGATATCTTTTCAGAAGATGGAAGTGAAATTTATGTGAAGCCTACTACATTATATTTTGAAGAATTTCCACAGAAAATAACATTTGCAGAAGCTATGGAAATAGCGAACAAACGTGATGAAATCTGTTTAGGAATTAGAAAAGGCAATTTGAGTAAAGATGTTTCGTCTAATTTTGGTGTAAAATTGAACTTAGAAAAAGATGAGCAAATAGAACTTAATGAGCATGATTTCTTAGTTGTGCTATCTGAAGATGAGTTATAACCCAACCATTTATAAATGACGACAATAAAATGATCTTTTAAGTGAATGATTAATTTTTTGTAAAAGTACTTCCTAGTAACTTTAATCAATAATTAATTTCAAAAACTCATTATTATGAAAAGTAAAAACTTAAAGAAGATCAAATTAAACAAAAAAGTAATTTCTGTATTAGCACAAGAAAAAGTAAGTGGAGGAAATACAACAATTATCAAATTGCCACCACATACAACATTCTGTTCTACATGGTGTGCAAACACTATAGACGACAATACATGCGGTTATTGTACAATTGCTTAACAAACAGTTGAAAGCGAACTTCGGTTCGCTTTTTTTTATACAGAACATGTAAAGAACAGCTATAACCTTTGATTCATGAACTGTAGGCTATAACGTTTGTTTCTAGCTTTTGACTGTCTTAATTTCATTTCGTTATTAATTATTAAAACATATATTATGAAGAAAAGACATTCAAAATTAAAATTGTCAAAAAAAGTAATTTCTGTGTTAAACATAAGCACTATTAATGGAGGGAGACCTCCAAAAACAAGACGAATTACATGCGATAGTTTATTAGAGCAAACATTTACTGAATGCTAAAGTAACAGAAAAGAAAATTTAGGTATAACTGAGTTATCCAGTAATTAAAAGCTGTGGAAACAAAAGTTCTTTCCATGGTTTTATTTAGTTATAAAAGTGTGCTAAAAAAATGTGAAATAGACGATAAACCATCAGAAATACTGGTAATGATTCCTATATCAGTATTCATTCCTTTCAAAACAATATAAAGCACAAACAAGGCATACAATCCAATTAGTAAATATCCGTGCGACTTCTTAATAGTTTTTGGAACTAAATAAATGAAGAATGCTACAATGGTAATAATTAATAATAATACACGTAATTGTCCAACATTTTCTAATGTATCAGGACTCATCGTAATAGGTCCATACATGAGTGTAAATAAAAATAACGGAAAACCTAAAGCAAAACAGATATCAAAAATATTACTACCAAGTGCATTAGCGACAGCGTCATCATAATTTCCTTTCATTGCATCTTTCCATGAAATAATCGTGTCAGGAACACTTGTAGCGGCAGAAGCTAATACAACGGATACAAAGTAAATTGGCATGCCAATAGCTTCTCCAAACTGCTCACAGGCTTCAACAAGCCAATAGCAAGCAATTCCTATAAAGAATACAGAAACTAACATTAACAACCAGGCTTTACCAGTGCTAATAGTTCCATCTCCCAAAACCGTGGTTGCAAAATCGCCTTTACAAAACGCTACCATTCTATTTCCTCCATCCGCTTCAGCTTCGTAATCATTGTCAACTTCTCCAGAACCTTGACTTGTTAGCATGTATGTAATATATACCACATATAAAAGCATTAATACCAAACCATGATACCAATGTAACTCTGTTCCTGTAATTAAAAGAATTAGTACTATTTCACACAAAATAAGTGAAATTCCATCACGCTTTATCACTTTCTTAGAAACATCAATTCGGTCAACAATTCCTTTTCCTATCACAGCCATTATTACAACTGCAGGAATAATCATAGCATTAAATACGGCACTTCCAGCCGTCGTTCCAATTCCGCCAGAAAAACCATCTTTATCTTTTAAAACAAATAAGAAAAAAAGTGTCGTGAATAATTCAGGTAAACTACTTCCAATAGCGTTTATAGTAGCTCCTTTAATTCCTTCTTTCATGTTTCTGCCTAAATAATCAGACGCCATTTCGAAGCCATCACACGCTCTCCAAATAACAATACACGTAATAAAAATTAAACCTAAAGAGGAAACTACTGCCATGAACATTTTGTTTGACTGTAAAATTAAAGATTTAAACAGACATTAAATAATTTAGTTTTGATTATATCCTATTTTTCTAAATCATTACGGAATGAACAATAGCACACGGAAGCAATTCGTTTATTTTTTATGTTGAATATGACTTAGAAGTTTTTTTCGCCTTTCCTTCATATCTGTAGCTTCTATAGAAATATCTGGAATCGTTTTGGTTTCATCATTGGCGCTTCCGTCTGGGTTTAATCCCATTTCCCCAGTAAAACGTATCACAATACCACTATTTGGAAGTGTTAATAATAAAGGATCTGTTCCAACGCCATCACCACTTGTTTTTTCACCAACAACTGTTGCAAACTTTGTAGATTTACAAAAAAAAGCCAACGTTTCCGAACTAGAAAACACAACATTATCAACTAATAAATATACCTTTCCTAAATATTTTTGACTATCTTCAGAAGGAACTATCGTCATATCGTCACGTCTAAATAAATAACTTCCATTTTTCAACTCTTCAGGTGTATTAGGTAAACCAATTTCATCGTAAGTAATCATGTTTTCAAAATAATTTGGTTTAAACTTACGCAGTCGATCTGAATTCTTAAATGCATACACTACAGGCGTGCTAATTGTATCATTAATTAAGTGTGGAAGCATGTTTTGAATCCAATATTCTGTACTTCCGCCATCATTTCCTTGAATGTCAATAATTATATTTTCATATGCTTGCGCTTTGTTAAAAAAGTATTTTAATGTATCAGCATCTTGATCCAAATAGTCATAACTAAACGATTTTACATGAATACTAGCCGTTTTTAATGAATCAATAAAAGTAATGTCTATATTTTCATATGTATTGTTCGTGCTTTCAACTGCTGTATTTTCAACATTTGTATCTGAAAAAAAAAGTTCATGATTAATGTCTTCCCAATATTTAGATCGTATAGAATCTGTTTTCTCCAATTCTTTTACATGTGATTCATATATAGGATGTTGCGCTACTGCTTGTTTATAAGCATCATAGAAATAGCTGTAAATTATAGTAGGGTACGCATCTGTATGACCATTATGCAAATCGTTCATAATATCATTAAAAACATTAAAAAACGCTTTGTCATCCTTCGTCTTTTTGATAGCTTCTATATATTCAGATTTCTTTGCCAACCAATCAGTTTTATACGCTCTTTTATTAATTCCAAAATACGGATACGATGCTTTTAACTCTTGATATAGATACTCAAAATCGGTAAGCTTCTCTTTTTTAGTCAATTGCTTTTGTGAAAAACAGAAATTCACACAAAAAAGTATGATACTAACGGAAAGAATTGATTTTCTGTAAATAGGAGGAAAACACACTTGTTTACGATACATAAGAAAAGAGTTTTTATTATTTTCTTACGAAAAAAACGTAGCTTAGAAACATACAACGCACTTAACTTCTGAAATGCTTTTATTAACTTCTAAAATGAGTTTTTATACCAAACTCCATTCAAAACGCGCAGCAATATTTTTCCAATCAATTGGAAATGGACAATTGATAACAATCTTTTCTTTTGTAAACGGATGTTGAAAAAATAGTGAAGTTGCGTGCAAAAACAAGTTATGCATGTCAAACTCAGTTTGAAACATCCGATTATGAAAGCGATCTCCATATTTTGGATCGCCAATTAATGGATGATTAATTTTGTTTAAATGAACTCGTAATTGATGCATTCTACCAGTTTTTGGAAGTAATTTTATCAAGCTATAGCGCGAAGTTGGAAACGGTTTTACAGGAATGGGAAGCGTAATAGTTGCCAAAGTTTCGTAATGTGTTAATGCTACTTTATGTACGTTGGCATCTCTTCCTTTTACAGGAGAATCAATAACGCCATTTTCAGGCGAAAAGCCTCGGACAATTCCATAATATACTTTTTGAATCTGATTGGCTATAAACAATGCTTGAAACTCAGAAACAAAACTTTTTTCCTTAGCACATAATACAATTCCAGATGTTTTTCTATCCAATCGATGCACAGGAAAAAACTGTTTATCAAACTTTTCTTGAAGCAAACCAACTAACGTCTGTTCTTCAGACTGATTTCGTGCCATAAACGAATGATGTACCAACATATTATTGGGTTTTGCAACAGCAATCACAAAATCATCTTCGTATAAAACCATATGCAATGATAAAAAATTAAATGGAAACTCATGATAAATATGCTTCTATCTGAAAAGAACTCAAAATATGATGTATTTAATTTTTTCAATGACTTTGTCATTGGAGAAGATTATTGTAGTTTTAGACAACACAGGAATTCCTATTACACTAATGCTGTACTTTAATGATACGAATAGAAACAGAACGAATTAAATTAAAACCAATTGAATCTAACGATAATGAGCAAATATTTAAATATAGGTCAGATTCCGAAACAAATAAATATCAGGGTTTTATCCCAAAATCATTAGATGAAGTAGATGCGTTTATTGCAAAAAATGCAACGGAATTTAATCAACCTGAATCTTGGTTTCAATTTGTTATCATTGAAAAAAAATCTAATCTAATAATAGGAGATTTAGGAGTTCATTTTATTGGTAATGATGGGTTTCAATGTGAATTGGGCTGTACATTAAGTAAAAAACACCAAGGAAAAGGATTTGCCACCGAAGCAATGAAAACTACAATTGATTACTTATTTAAAGAATTAAACAAACATAGAATAACTGCTTCAATAGATCCACAAAATATAAATTCTATTCAACTTTTAGAGCGATTGCACTTTAGGAAAGAAGCACATTTTAAAGAAAGCCTCTTTATTAATGGAAAATGGGTAGATGATATTGTATATGGCTTGTTAAAAAGTGAATGGAAATAAGAGTTAAATAACAATATCTAAAATAAGTTACCTATGGGAAACGGAATAATTATTACGTTGACAATTTGTATACCTTTAGGAATAGTTTCACTATTTTATTATTGGTTAGGTATTAGAAAGAAAAGACACTTACAAACAATAGTAACTGATTGGAATAATTTTAATAAAGCAATTACGAACAATCATATTGACGGAATCTTAAAATTTGGCACGGAATTAATTTGGAATGAACATTTGACTATGATTCAACTAAAAGAGATGTCTGAACTCATTAAAAAATTTGAGAAAACAGATTTTAAAACAACCAAAACTAATGAGTATAAAGAATTGAAGTTACTAATCTATAATAAATATTTAGATTGGAATATGGAATATTCTCATGTTATATAAAACACTAAAGAAAAAATGCAAAAACGAACTCCATTATACATCTTACTGTATTTAATATTACTCACAAGTTGTCAATACGATCCATATGCGCACAGATTTACAACTACTGAACCTGAAATAGCTGATTTAATTGGAACGTATCGTTTTCACTCACAAACTGTTAACAGTACTATAGAAGAATTTCAAGATGAAAACGGGGAAATTGTAACACCAAGCATTATAATAAAAGAAAACGGAACGTTTGAAGTAATAAATATTCCTCATTTTAAAGGATTTTTACCCAAATATGAAGAATTGGTTAGTAAAAAAGGAACTTGGGAAATTACTGTTTTAGGAGCAATTGATGTTGGCGAAAAAGAAAATTTAAAACATTGGGGAATACATTTGATGGATCTGCCTATTGAAATAAGAGGAGCAGGACTCATGAATAAAAAATATCCATATGATATAATTTTCACTTTTGGCGATCCAGATCAAGGAGACGTTATGATATTTAAAAAGACAGCAATTGAACTATAAATATTTCATCATACTACTATTCATTGGTATTTCTTGTGAAAAATCAAAATCTGTAACGCAAGATCCAGTTTCTAAAGATTCCGAATCTACAACTGTCGTCGAAAAAAAGCTTTGTAACTATAGTAAAGATTATATAACACTAGGAAACAGAATAGTTGATACCATCAAAGTTGAAACACGATTAATAGATCCAATTGATGATTATTTTGAAGCAACTGATCATGGTTTTGTGAAAAGAGCTGATAAAATTTATAAAAAAGCAAAAACACATCGTAAATGTGAAGGCAAATTTATTGATGTAGAATATTATCAAGAATTTACAAATCGAATAGATTTAGCATCATACAAAGAATATAACGATAGATATTTTACAACTAAAAACAACGTGTATTTTTGGTGGGTAAATTCAGGTGGACATTTAATGATTCCTATAAACAAAGCCGACTCAAAAACATTTAAACCTTTTAAAGACATTTGTGGTGGTGCAGACAAAAAAGGAATTTATTACGGTTGTCCAAACTATGGAATGTATAAACTAAATATTCCTATAACCGCAAAAGTTGAATTTATTCCCAAAGAAGGCAACTACTGGAATTCGCCCAAACATTTCGTAATTATGGACAATAAAGTCTATGACATAAAATATGAACTAGACAAAGGATATTTCTGTGAACGTAACAAATCTATTTCAGTAAAAGAAGTATTAAAATTGAAATGAAAACGCTATTATTCTAAGTCGTATCTTTACAGTTCGAAAAGAATTGCTAAAAATGAAACTCAATATAAAAGATACCTTCAATAAAGAATTACCTGCCGATCCTAATAAAAATAATACTCGACGTAAAGTTTTTGAAGCTTGTTATTCATATGTAACTCCTAGAGTTCCTTCTAACCCAAAACTTGTTCATGTAGCGGATGATGTTGCTAAATTGTTAGGTTTAGAATATGACACAAATTCATCAGCATTTCTAAATGTATTTACTGGAAAAACTGTTTACCCTAAAACTGCACCGTTTGCTATGTGTTATGGTGGACATCAATTTGGACATTGGGCTGGACAACTAGGAGATGGAAGGGCAATTAATTTAGCCGAAATTCGTGTAAACGAACAACATTGGGCATTGCAACTAAAAGGTGCAGGCGCAACACCATATTCACGAACTGCCGATGGATTAGCAGTATTGCGTTCATCCATCCGCGAACACTTATGCAGTGAAGCTATGCACTATTTAGGCGTACCTACAACACGTTCACTGTCATTAGCATTAACAGGTGACGAAGTTTTACGAGATATGCTATATGATGGCAATCAAGACTATGAAAAAGGAGCTGTAGTTTGTAGAGTAGCACCAAGTTTTGTACGTTTTGGGAATTTTCAAATCTTAGCAGCTCGAAAAGATCATAAAAACCTTAAAAACCTTGCCGATTATACAATTCGAAACTTTCACAAAGACATTCATTCGGAAGGAAAAGAAAAATATATTACGTTTTTTCAAAAAGTGGTAAACGCTTCTTTAGAAATGGTAATTCATTGGCAACGTGTTGGTTTTGTTCATGGTGTTATGAATACGGATAATATGTCAATACTTGGTTTAACAATTGATTACGGACCTTATGGTTGGTTAGAAGGATACGATCCAAATTGGACTCCAAATACAACAGATAGTCAGCAGCATCGATATGCATATGGAAATCAACCTGGTGTTGTGCTTTGGAATTTAGTTCAGTTGGCAAATGCATTATATCCATTGATAGAAGAGGCAAAACCTTTAGAAGATGTTTTAGAAAGTTATCAAACAAATTTTGATAAAAAATATGTAGAAATGATGTCTCAGAAGCTCGGTCTAGCCGAAATAAACTCTGATGTAGAAGAACTTATTGAAAATCTAGAGCAGAATCTACAACTAACTGAAACTGACATAACAATTTTCTTTCGTGAACTATCAAGTGTACAAAAAACAAATACTCTACAAGAAGCCTTTCAAAAAATAAACAAAGCGTTTTACAAACCTTTAGAAATAACTGAATCAATTACAGACACTTGGCTAATTTGGTTCTCTAAATATATAGAACGTTTACAAATAGAAAAAGACGAAGACAAAACGAGAAAATTAAAAATGAATGAAGTCAATCCAAAATTTGTTTTACGAAATTACATGTCACAACTTGCCATTGATGCAGCAAATAAAGGGAACTATAAAATCATCAACGAATTATATACCGTCTTAAAACGTCCATATCATGAACAACCGGAATATGCAAAATGGTATGCAAAACGTCCTGAATGGGCACGAAACAAAGTAGGTTGTTCTATGCTTTCATGTAGTTCGTAATGTTTCTTACATTTAGTAGACTAAGCATTCATCAATATCAGTTTTAATCTGAAAAATAAACCAATGAAAAGCACAAAACTTCAAATAAAAAACGCAAAAGGTCATAAACTAAATGCATCCTTAGAATTACCAGCAAATCAGAAACCCAATTACTATGTCATATTCGCACATTGTTTTACGTGTAGTAGTACTTTAGGAGCAGTTAGAAACATTAGCAATACGCTTACAGCTCATGGTTTTGGAGTTGTACGTTTTGATTTTACAGGTTTGGGTAGGAGTGAAGGTGAGTTTTCAGAAAGTCACTTTTCAGGAAACGTTTCAGATTTAATTGCGGTACATCAATACATGAAAGACAACTACGAAGCTCCATGTTTATTAGTTGGACATTCACTTGGAGGCGCTGCGGTTTTAGTAGCAGCTTCACAATTGGATGACATTAAAGCAGTGGCTACTATTGGTGCACCAGCAACTGTAAGTCACGTAAAACATTTATTTTCTCACGATACTGACCAACTTCCTGACGATGCGGATGTACAAGTAAACATTGGAGGCAGACCTTTTAAAATTAATAAAGAATTTGTATCAGATTTTGATAAGACTGACTTACCAGCCATTGTAAAAAAATTACGCAAACCACTACTAATCTTACATTCTCCAGTTGATACAATTGTTGGAATTGAAAATGCAAAACAGTTGTATCACCACGCGCATCATCCGAAAAGTTTTGTATCGTTAGACAATGCCGATCATTTATTGACAGATATAAAAGACAGTCGTTATGCCGGAAATATGATTGGAACTTGGGTTGAACGCTATTTCCCAAAGCAAGAAAACGAAATGTTAGATACGGAAGGAGAACACTTAGTTGGACATTTAAACTTAGTTGAAGATAATTTTACGACAAAAATTCAAACAAAAAACCACAATATGATTGCAGATGAACCAATTTCCGTTGGCGGAAATGACTTTGGTCCATCTCCTTATCAATATCTATATGCAGGTTTGGCTGCATGTACCACCATGACTTTAAAGATGTATGCAGATCGTAAAGGTTGGGATTTACAGGAAGTATTTGTATACATATCGCATAGTAAAAAGAAAAATACCGAATTAGGTATTGAACTAGAAAAACCAACACGTCTTGATTTCATTACAAAAAAATTAAAGTTCGTTGGAAATCTTTCAGAAGAACAAAGACAACGCTTAAAAGAAATTGCTTCTAAATGTCCTGTTCACAAAACACTGGCGAGTCAAGTGGTATTTGAAAGTGAAGTTGTTTCGTAAACTTTTATTAACGATACAAGTTACTTTTTTTTCTTATTTCAGTAATAATGCAATTTAGACATCATTATACTAGGCGGTCACTATTCTAGAATATTCCATGAAGTAAGATTCAAAACGTTTTAGTATCGGATGCATCTTTTCTGAATATATGACGTACTGACATTTGTCAACGCTATTTGTGATAGACATTAATGCGGTATACGCTGATTTTTGAATTAGAAACTCACTATCGTCAATACTGAAAATTTTTAATTGAGAAATGTGTAATCCATTTAATAACAATAGCTTATTCATAGCTATTGGCGTAGAAATGAGAATATCAATGCCTTCAAATATTTCTGATTTTTGGATATCAACATGAAGCTGTTCATATCCAACATAAACGCGTAACGAAGTCTGCTTTGTATACGTCAAAAATGCATCATATAATTCTAATGCTCTTGCTTTATTTTCAACAATAACTACTGCTCTTGGAGAATCTCCTACGGCTTCACATTTTAGTTTTTGTAAAGTAGTAAGTATTAGTGTGGTTGTTTTTCCACTTCCTTTTAAAGCTGTGCAATAAACATTGGCGCCACTTTTTATTACCGGAATACTTTTGCTTTGAAAAGGAGTTGGTGTTATTATTTTGAGAGCTGCTAACTTCTCTTTTATATCAGTATGTAATTTTTTAAAAGGCATAGGAAAATGAGCTAACTATTTTTGATACAGTAATTATAATAATTAAGGCAAATATACTACCTGCAAATGAAATAAAAGGAAGAAGTTTCTTTTCTATTTTATAAAAGCAACTTAAGAACTTTATTTTAAGTTCTGCAAAACTATATAATTGTGTAGCTGTAGCAAGATAATTTATTACTTGTATATTAGAAAAGCATAAATCTTACTAAAATCTTAAAATTTTAATAGTGTTGTTAAAGTTGGTTAAAAACGTTAAATCGATGATAATAAAGAAGGTGAAATATGTAAAAACTATTTCTTTTGTTTAAAACAAATTAAACTTTAAACAATGAAAAAACTATTACTTATTACTGCAATTACAATTTTTGGATTTGCAAATGTGAATGCGCAAAATGACATTAAACTTGGAGCGAAAGTAGGACTGAATTTTGCGAACATTTATGGAGACAATACAGGTAATATTGATCCTATCACCAGTATTATTAATTTTGGTATTGTTGGAGAAATATCATTAAGTGAAAAATTCTCTTTTCAGCCTGAATTAATGTATTCTGTTCAAGGTTATAGCGTTAGTGATGACGTAGTTGCATTAAATTACTTTAATATTCCATTAATGGGAAAGTATTATCTATCAAAAAAATTAAGCGTTGAAGCTGGTCCGCAAATTGGTTTTTTACTTTCAGCAAAAGATGACGGTAGAAGCGTAACCGATAATTTTAAAACCTTAGATTTTGGTGTAAATGTTGGAGTAGGATATGAATTAAACAACGGACTTAACTTTGGTGTTCGATACAATTTAGGACTCTCAAATATTAATGATGTAAGCGGTTCTTCTAATAAAATAAGAAATGGAGTAGCACAGATTTCTGTTGGGTATTTCTTCTTTTAAGGCTTAAAAAATGGCTCTTTCAGTATGTATAAACCGAAAGAGCCAAGTATATAGTATTATAATGATATATTTCTATTGTTTAATCACTTTTTCTTGAAGTACAATTTTACCAACAGCATTATAAGCTTTTATGAAATAAATTCCTGTTTTTAGGTTTGGTAAATTAATAGTTTTTTGTGTTGAATTCATAACTTCTGTAAACAACAAACGTCCTTCAATACTATATAAATCAACTTTTGAAATTGGTTCGTTTTCTGTTTGAATTGTTAATTGATCCATAAACGGAACTGGATATACTTTTGTAGTTGTTGTTTCAAACTCCTCATTGCTTAAAATTCCATTATAATAATCATTTGCTTTGTTGAATACTTTTACACCAATTTCAGCACCAATGATTCTTCCCCTTATATCATCAATTGGCGGATGAATTCCTCCCCAAATTCTTGACAAACTTGTTTGGTCAGAAGCATCACGATATGTTGCCCATTGCAATGTAAATGCTTCACTAGGACCTTTTTCGAAAACGAGAAAGTTATCTTGTGGAATTTCAAACGTTCCCATTCCTCCAGGAAAAAATGCATCACCTGTAATTAAAGTTAAAACTTCTGCTGCTGCTCTTGAAAATGTAGAATGTCCTGAAAGGTATCCAGCAAATGGAGGTGTTACAAATGTTCCTCGTTGATATGGCCACCAACGTTCTGCCAAAATCCAATCAACACCAGCAATATCTTGTGTTGGATCATTTATATAATCAGGTCCTTTCCATGCATATACTTTAACCTTGCCAACATTTTCATCATTTGTGCCTGCCAATGCATCTCCAATTTCTACAACTTCAATATATCCTGGAATTAATGGCAAACCATGTGGATCATAATTTGAAAGTGAATTGTCTGTACTTTGTCCTTTTCCAGCCATATAACGAATAGCAGAAATTGGACGCACATAATCATAATATCCTTTAATTCCCCATGTGTTCACTGCAGCATCATGCATCGCGCCACCGAGCGCTAAATACGACTTTACGTCCCATTCTAAATCGCTTAAAACTGATCCTGTACCATTAAAACGTTTTTCTGTTAATGGATGGTCACTTACGTAATTCATAATTGTAAACCAGTGTCCTGGAGGTGTTTCAGAATCAGGTCCATCTGCCCAAAACTCAGCTAACACACGTGCATAATCGGCTCTTTTAACCATTTGCTGTTCATAAGGCATATTCGTCACAGGATTCAAATTATGTCCTGTACTTGGATCTCCACCTTGCATGATATCATAAAATGCTTTGTATTCTTCAAATGTTTCAGGAAATGCCGTTGTTGGTAAATTTCCAATCGCGCCTGGTGAAATGTCAATCATTGTATTATCAGCAGGATCTAAATGTGAAGACCACAATGAAACCAGCGCAAAATGCCACTTATATGGATCGTCAATTCCATCATTATTATTTGAATCTTGAATATATTCTGGCGGACCTGGATCATTATACACATAACAATCAAATCCTTCATTTATAATTTGTAAATCATCATATTTTAAAGCAAAAGGATATACTTCTCCCCATTCTGGGCTTAGAAAAGCTGGTGTATTTAACGGAAATGGATTTCCACTTTGATCTATAAACACATCAAAAGCCAACGGTTGCCATTTATTTGGATCGATATCGTTTGTTTCTTCGTAAATCTCTAAAATTAAAGGACTATTTTCAGGTTGATAATGTTCATTAGCATAATCATTCTGTTCATTAGATCCATCTTGCGTACCGAAAGCGATAATTTCAGCTGCTAAGTGATTTCCCAAAGCTGCATACGAACCTGAACTATAATCTGTGGATGTAAAATTGACATCATAATTATACGATTCAAAAAGTGTTTGAAAATTCGCTAGGGAAGTGGTTGCTCCTGGAGAATTTGCAAAACGATGTGTTAGCAAGCGATACATAGCATAACTAATGACTTCATGTCGTGCAGCTTCAACATCTGTAGGTGTTGTAATTCCGTTAAAAGTACTTGTGTAAGTACCATATGTTTTTCCTAAAAATACGGTTTCTGCACTTGCATCAAAGATTGCCCACGCATCATACATGGCGATGGAACTGTGAAATAGGTTTCGGGCATGTACTGTTGGACGTGCAAAATCGCCACGAATGGCATTTAATAATTCTTCATTCCAATCACGAGCTACAGAATGTTGTGCTTGAAGTAATGGTACGGCAAGGAATAGACTTAAAAAAGTCGTTACAATTATCTTTTTCATTTTGGTTGATCGAGGTTATTGCGTAAACTTAATTAAAAGATTGTGTTTTTACAAACTATGTAGTTGGCAATGAAGCTGTTTTTGTGATTTTTTTCAAAATAAATAATATAAATAATGAACAGATTCCGCAAATTAAAAAACCAATGAATAGAGGAGAAGCGGTATCTTTTACAAAACCACCAATATACGTTGCAATAGGTACAGCCATAATTGTAGATACAAAACCATTAATTGCTGCGCCAATTCCTGCAATGTGTCCGACAGGTTGCATGGCTAACGAGCGTAAATTCCCGAAAAGGAAACCAATAGAAAAAAACTGTAATCCAAAAAATGTTAATAATACATATACATTAGGATTTGGATCGCCTAGAAATAGCATAAGATACACCAATGCTATCAATGTAAACGAAATCATGAATGTGCGTACAAGTATATACATTCCGTATTTTAAAACAAAAGTTCCATTTAAGAATGTTGCAAAACCAACAGCAATTGCCAATGCTGCAAATAAATAAGGAAACTCATCAACCATATTATATTGTACTTGAAATATTTGATCTGCAACACTTATATACACCATAAATGAACCTGTAATTAATCCAGATATCAATGTAAATGCAACTGATTGTTTAAATTTTATAAAATCTTGAAAACCACTTATAAATAATGATATAGATAGCTTCACCTTATTGTTTGGATCAAGTGTTTCTGGTTGTCGCTTCCAGAGCCAACATATAATAATTGCTCCAAAAATTAATTGACTATTAAAGATAGAGCGCCACCCAAACGAATCAAGCATTAGCTTTCCTAAAGCAGGTGCAATGACAGGTACTAAAATGAAAATTGCGACGATAAATGACATAATTTTTGCCATATAATCTCCACTAAAGCTATCACGAACCATTGCAATACTGATAGTTCTTGGTGCGGCAAGTCCTATTCCTTGAAGTAAACGTCCAGCAACCATCATTTCAACATTTGTAGCATATACACACAAAATACTAGCTAATACAAATAGTATAAACCCTAAATAAATTACAGGTTTACGTCCAATACTGTCGGAAATTGGTCCAAATATTAATTGACCAAATCCTAATCCAAGGAAAATAGTTGTGATTAACAAACGGTTATCTGCTTTTTCAGCAGTTCCAATGGAAATTCCAATTGTTTCTAAAGCTGGCAAAATTGCATCAATAGACAAGGCAACTATTGACATTAGTGAAGCCATTAATAGAATGAATTCCGTTTGAGATTGGTCTTTTCTTTGCATTGCGCAAAAGTACGGTTAAAAAAGTTTTTAGATATTAAAAAAACGAAATAGAACGTACACAAGAATGGTATGTAGATTTCATTACGGATTTAGTCCGAAAAAACGAATGTATAGATTATTAAAAAATGATAAAAACAACCAACATAAGTACAAATAACTTCGTTATGTTTTATATATAAATCGTTGTGGAAAAAATTTTACTCCTTAGATAATTTTAAGCAAAATTTATCACAAATAGAGGAATAGTGAAATATACAGAATTTTAAGAGTTCAATGTAATATTAAAACATTCTATTTAACATAATATAAATTATAGTACAAATACTATATATAGGAAAGTAGCACAATTCCCGTATTTGTAAACCATAATGATATTATGCTAAATATCCCAGAACCATTGTAGTTGCTACTAGAATCATTGTGCTTGGGTCATGAACAATTTTTTAATCGGAACGCTTCGCTACATTATTCTTTGTCCCATAATTTGTCGTTATGCAAAATTGCCGCGCTCAAATGCTCGATTGCTTTCATAAAATCAAATTGTTATTACAATTTATTTTATACGCAATTTTCCAACGCTTTCCAGCCGCACAAAAGCCTACTTTAGAAATTCTATTGAATCATTGTGCTATATAAGAATCTTTTCGTTAGAAAAAGTTTTATGACCTTCTCGTTAGCCTGTCGCATAATTATAAAAATTTTCTGCAAAGAATTTTCTATAACTATGCTAACTATTAATTTTCATAAAAACCTTTTTTGGCTTTTCGTTATGTTAAATAGCTTTTGAGTTTTAATGAGAAATTATTGTAGTTTTTTATTTTGTCTTTTTCTTGATAAAAAGAAACAAAAATCAAGACTTCATAAAACTTTGGAAACAATTACGGCTCGTTCGCTATATTCTAGAAGCGTTTAAGAGTTCTTTAGCTTAT
The DNA here is from genome assembly GCF_947496985.1 of uncultured Kordia sp. Lineage (GTDB taxonomy): Bacteria > Bacteroidota > Bacteroidia > Flavobacteriales > Flavobacteriaceae > Kordia. Next base: position 298,031 of record NZ_CANMEZ010000004.1, on the reverse strand, counting down.
TTTGGATTTCAATTAAAATATAGAATCCTCAACGAAAAAACTGCTTCATCTCTAAAATATAGACGCTCACTCGCCTATTGTTTTGACCAAAGTTTTCTGAGGTCGTTTGTGGCTTGCGTTTAAGAATTAATTTTCGTCTTTTAATTTAAGGTCTGCACAGATTTCTTTGAAGATATCACAAGGATCAACGTCAATAGCTAAAGCAATTAGATACAATTCATCTGCTCTTAACTTAGTTTTTTTGTTGTTAGCCAACTCACTAAGTCTAGTTTTACTAATTCCTGTTTTTCTAGAAACATCGGAACGATTCACTGATTTCCTTGATAAGAACAAACCTAATTCGGTCATTATTGTCTGATTTTAAGAACATAAATTTACATAATAAGATAAATTATTCCGATTTTATGAACTATTAATTTTTATTTTATCCGTAATTATGTATATTTGTTCTGATAATCGGAATATTTAACCCTAAAACAAGAACAATGCCATTTCCAAAATATACAAAAGCTGACTTAGAGAAAATCGTATATACGCAACTAGATAATCTAAATGCAATTCATGATTTATTAAAGATTATGAAGCTTCAAAATGAGCTTATTGAAAGCGCTAATAGAAAGTTAAAAGATGAAATTATAGATTTTAAGAAACGTGTAAATTATGGAACTGGGAAGTTTGAATGAAATAATTGATTTTATGATTATAAATATTTTTTCATATAACCTTCCAACTCTTTAAATGCTAGAGGGTATTTTTTAATTCTTTCGTTCATATCAAAAGGTATTATAACGTCTTCTCCAAGATACTTTTTTAATAAAAAATCAAATAAATCATCAGCTTTTGAATTACATTTCAAAGCTGTTTCTCGAATAAAATCAAAATTGTCATGATTTTTTTTCAAAAATGATTTATTTATCGAAGGATTTTTAAGATTCCCAATTGCTAACGCTAAAAAATTATTATACTCATATTTTAATGTTAAATAATTTTTGAACCATGTAGGCATTCTTTTTTTATCATCTTGAAATAAAAAAGCATACTTACTTTTTTTAATGAAAAAATCGCTATGTGAAGATTCATCATTATATGATTCTATACTTTCTATCATCGCACTTTTATAATAATCAATAGAACTAGAAGAATCATCAGAAATTAAAACGAAATTATTACCTATATCTAAATCTAAAGTTTTTAAATTATTATAATTAGAGGTTTTAATATAAATAAGATTGCATTCTGGTAATCTATTGATAAAATACTTATAATTAAGCACATAACCTTTTTTACTAATTAATATTTCTTTTATTTTTTCTAAAGCTTTTGTTAAATAAGCCTTATTACCAAATTCAGGATTCATTCGATTTAAAGGATAACTATAATTAAAATATTTGATAGAAGGATGTGGAAGCGCTTGATTAAGTATCTCTATATTTTTATTATTAACATAACTAATTTGATTGTAGCATAGGAAAAAAGATATGATATCCTTGTAGATGTCAATTAATAAATCCTTACTAAAAGGTAGTTTTGAAATTATATTATTTCTATCTAAAGATATTGGAGTATATCCATTATTATCGAAAATAGAAATATTAGGTTTATTACTTATTAAACTAGCATCCCAAATATTTATACCCAAATAACTATTATTAAGAATAACTATGCCATTACAAACCAATTTGTTATTAGAATAATTATTACTGTAAGTCCACATAATCTTATTGAATCCCTTTGAGTCAACAGAATGCCAGTCATTAGGAATATTCTTATTATTATAATGAGGGTCATTTGGGAGTTTATTTTTTATCTCAATCCCATTTATTGAATAGATAATATTTGGATATTTTTGAGTATACCAATCAATCCATATTTTAGTATCCGAATACCTTCTATTCAAATTATTAAAATATTCAAATTGTTCCTTACTTATTTTGATTTTAATAGAAGTACCTATTTCAATATTCTCTTTTTTTATTACATTAATTTGATCTGTATTTAAATCTGCTTTAAACTCATATCCTAACTTTTGATTTATTCCTCTTGTGACAACTTCTAATGAATCACCTAATAGGAAAGCTGCTAAAACACCTATTCCAAAGCGTCCATTCCTTTGTACTTTAGATTGTCCAGAATCACCAATAAACTTTTTCTTCCATTCTAAACTTTTTCGATATGATGCTCCTGCACTTAAAAAGTATCTTTTTATTTCGCTAGCACTCATTCCTCTTCCATTGTCTTTTATTAAAAAATAATAATTGGAATTTTCATCAAACACATTGACCCTAATAAGTGGATTATAATTTTCATCATGGCTCTCAATCAAGTTTCTTTCTTGACAAGCATCAATTGAATTCTGGAGTAATTCTCTAACTCCATATTTTGGATCATCACCATATAATGGGGCTATTAATAGTTTTGTTATTTCATCATTCGCTTCAAATGTAAAATAATCTCCTACATAATCTTGTTTGTCAATATATTGATTGTCTTCAAGATTAGAATTAATTCTACGATATTTAAGACTAGGTTGATTAGGCATAGTTCCATATAATTCTCCAATAACAGCCCATGAGACGTCAAACTCGTTTTGAATATTACTAAACAACCTTTTTAGTTTCAAATACATCTGACTATCATGAGGTTTTGCAACAACATAAATCCTTTCAGGATCATCTTGGTATTTATCATCAATATGTTCGATTGAAAAATGAGCTTGATGTTCGATTTTTGAAATAGGACTCTCCAAACTTTTAGTTTTCATTACGATTATTGAAGTACGACTTATATCAATTTGTATGTAATCAGATAGTCTCAATAAAATCATTAGATAATTTGCATGTATGCCAAGAGGAACTCTTTTAGTTCTTGTGAATTTTTTATCGATATAATTAACACAACTTCTTAAATTCATTCCATGACTTCTAGCAATTAATCCTATTAAATCTCTTTTATCTATTTCTAAATCTTCTGCAAATGGAATAATACCTATAGATTTGCCAGGAAAACCTGATAAAGAAATTTCATGTGCTAATCTTGGATGGTGTCTTCTTATAAATTCTCCTATTAGCTTTCTATCATCTCCGTTAATTTTACTTACTTTTTTTATTAACGGATTTTCAACAATCGTATCATCATCGCCAAAAATAGCATTAAGTTGTTTACCATTAAACCTTTTTGCTTCAGCTAAATATTCATCCCATAATTCACTCCAAGTCTTTTTATCAAAATCTGTAATTAAAATATTATCATGCCCACCATCTATTAATAATTTAAAACCTTCTAAAGATATATGCATACCAATATCATGAAGAACTATTGATAAAATCAATGATGCTATATCCTCTACTTTAAGAAAATTATTGTACGTCTCTTTAGTTATTAAATTGTCCGCACCATAAATAACATTTTGAATATGTTGAATACCATGATCAGTATATTCTTCGAAAAAATATAAACGATTCTCAGTTAATATTTCAGCATAATTCGCTAAAACTTTTTTTACAATAGCATCTATTTTTTGATTAGTGGATAGCTTAGTTGTGAAACTTTCTGGAAGTAAAATATTCATTTTTATTCTGTGATTTTCGGAATGTTATGTGATAATTATCATGTGTAATATTTATATTATCAAATATAGATATAAAATCTCACTCCACAACTATTCCACTTCGCTCCTACGTCACTTGTGTAAAAATTGTTCCATTACCTTTCATGAAGAAACCTTTAAGTAATAACTTTTTAAAATGTGAAGATTAAACTTTGCTTTTTTCCTAAGCAAAGTTACATAACGCGAGAACATTATGGTACAAATACTATGTATAGGAAAGTAGGATAATCAGCGTATTTGTAAACCATAATGATATTATGCTAAATATCCCAGAACCTTTGTATTTACTACTAGAATCATTCTTTTTGGGTCATGAAACTTATTTAAAAGGAACGCTTCGCTACATAATTCTTTGTCCCATAATTTGTCGTTATGCAAAATTACTCACAGATTTTATATTTGATAAATCTGTGTTCGTGATTACTTCGTAGTTGCCGCGCTCAAATGCTTAGCATTCATGAGCTCTTTAATTTAAAATAAAATGACGCGAATAATTTTCCAACGCTTTCCTGAGTTTATATTGAGCAACGTCGATATGCACAAAAGCTACTTTAGAAATTTTATTGAAACATTCTATAAATTAGAAACATTTCGTTAGAAAAAGTTTTATGACCTGTACGTTAGCCTGCCGCATACTTATAAAAATTTTTTACAAAGAATTTTCTATAACTATACTCGCTTTACGTTTCATAAAAATCTTTTTTTGCTTTTTATTATGTTAAATAGCTTTTGAGTTTTAGTGAGAACCTTTTGTAGTTTTTTATTTTCGTTTTCTTTGCTTGCACAAAGAAAAGAAACAAAAGAAAGTGCATTTTTCCAGAGGTATTTTTAGTTTTTCCCAAAAAGAAAAACTAAAAATACCTCTCTAATTAACAGATTAAAATATAATTAAGAAATTCCTATTCAGTTGATTTACTAGGTTTTAACGAAGGTTTATTTCCTGGAGTATTTTTGTTATCTCTTCTTCTTTTGTCAAGAGTTCCATCTTTCTTTTTAGGCTTTGGACCTGGCTTAATTGCTTGAACTTTCATATAAATTTGAATTTAAAATATTTATAATTCAAAAATAATTCATATCGTAGATAATATTTTGCGGGAATCCGCAATTAATGTAAAATTGAAGAATTAAATTCTATTCAAAACTCCATCTAAGTATTAAACACTCTACTCGCCTATTGTTTTTGACCAAATCGAAGAATGAGATTGCACGATAGTGAAATATCAATCGAGATTCATGAATACCTATTTAATAAAATAGAATTAGATTTTAGTTATTAGACCAAAAACAATATCTGTACTATCATCATTTGTTATATGAGCCTTATATAAATATGTTTTGTCATTTAAAACTTCTATAATTTCTACATCAATAAGATTTCCTTCTTTATGTTTATCCTTATTCAAGGACATTTTTATTGATTCTAAACGATACTTGTGGTCATCAGTCCAATTTATTTTATACTTCTGTGTACCGCCTAAACCACCTTTCTCTATTTGACGTCTTTTGCTTCGTATCATTATAGTTTCACTATAAGCAGGGTTCTCATATTTAAATTTCCCGCGATGAAAGATTTTACATTTTTCACGATCTTCTTCAGGTAATTCATATGTTTTATATTTTGAATTCACAAAATAATAAACTGATTGCCAACATTCACCTGTCATTTTCATTGGGTAAATTAATTTACCTTTTTTAAAATGCTCTAAACATCCTTGTTGCCAACCGTCATTCTTATAAGTGCTTTTTTCTTGGTTGATAGTTATATTATAACGTTTACCATTGTTATCTACACAATAGTCTATTACTACAACCGCTACTCTATCAACGTCATCAACAAAGGTTTGCGAGTAAGAACAAAAAGAAATAATTATAAATCCAAAAAATAGAAATCTCTTCATATGATTAATTTATAGCTCTTGTGTTTAAAAATTAACTTTCCTCTTTTAATTTAAGATCTGCGCAAATTTCTTTGAAGATATCGCAAGGATCAACGTCAATAGCTAAAGCAATTAGATACAATTCATCAACTCTCAATTTCGTTGTTTCGTTTGAACCTAATTGACTTATACGAGATTTGCTGATTCCTGTTTTTCGTGAAACTTCTGCCTTATTAATTGATTTCTTTGCTAAATACAATCCTAATTTAGTCATGCTTGTGCTTATTTTTAATACATAAATATAGAAAGTATATACATTTGTGTAAAATATTAAAACAATGATTTTGAATTTAAGTGTTTTTTCTACATATTTGTATAGAATTACTAAACAATAATATTCAAATTCTATACCATGAGTGGATTTCCAAAATATACAAAAGCTGATTTAGAAAGAATCGTATACACGCGACTTGATAATCTGAATGCAATTCACGATTTATTAAAGATTATGAAGCTTCAAAATGAACTTATTGAGAATGCTAATAGAAAATTAAAAGATGAAATTATAGATTTTAAGAAACGAGTAAATTATGGAAATGGGAAGTTTGAGTGAATTTTAGAATTTAACTTGTTTAAGAATTATGTTGCTTATTATAGATACCTTTATTTTCTAGAACTAGCTTTTTCTCTAATTTTAAAGCTTCGATTCTTGGTTTAGGAGTATCATAAATCATTTCAGTAAATATTTTGCCATCCTTTAGGTGTTCATACATTCTTCTATTTATTCTATGTTCATATGTTATGCCATCATAAACATGTTCAACCTTGTTATCATTTTTATTTTGAAGAAAATAATTAACTGTATCATTGGGACTACCAAATATGTTAGATATACTATATCCAGCTAATCCACCACTTGCTACGCCCATAAATTGGCATCTCATCTTTTCTATACCAGTTAATCCATTATTTTTGGCATGCCAATTTGCCAATATGAACCCTATAGCTGTTCCTGCTAATGTCCCAAATACTTTTTCATTTTTTGTAGCCATAAAATATTTCTAGTTATTCGTGATTAGGTTTACCATATCCTATATGAATATTCAAATCTCTTAAAGTAGTATATAAATCTACCATACTACCTTTATTAATAATCCAAGTAGTAATTAGTTCTAATATTTTTTCTGCATCTTCAATATAACCCATTCTACTATCAGCTCCACGAATACCTTTTTCATCAATTCTATGACCTCTAGTTAAATAAGTGTTTTTCTCTTCATATATATAATCTCTTGCTTTTTTATATTCTTTTCCTTCAGGTAAATGTTTCTTTAATAATTTACTAATTCCTTTATAATAAATATCATACTTTCTTTCAGGATCATCAATATCTCCTAACGCAAATTTCTTAAGCTCATTTTCTGTCTGTATTGAACCATCTATATCGATTGATAATTGTTCTCCTACAACTTCATCTGCTTTTGAAATAAGCATCATTCTTTCCATTTCTTCTTGCTCAGAGAGTTTCTGCGATTCTTTTTGGTCTTTTTTCTTTTTATCACTCATGTATTTTAAATATTAAAAATTTCAGCTTTCAATTTTTCAACAGTTTCATCTATTGATTCACTTTTCCAAATATTTACATTCAGATTATCTATTGCCAAGTTTATATTTGGCATCTTATTCTTAAATTTCACCCAATTATTATTATCGTACATATAAAAATTATAGATAATACTGGTATGCACTTGGGATTTTTCAGCATATTCTCTTACTAGAACGGCTTCATTAATAAAGGGCGCAATATATTTTGATCTTTTATAACTAAAAAGATATTCTCGTGCAAAATCATTAGCTTTTTCTTCTTTTAACCACAAATCTGGTTCTCCAGTCAAATGATATTTCACTTGCTCTATTTCATCAAAATCATATAAAACATGATGTAATTCGTGCATTAGAGAAAACCATAAAGTTGGATATCTTTTATACAAGTCATTTACTACAATACAAGGTTTTCCATTCACAACAAAAGTTGCTCCTCTGACAGAGATATTAGGTAATGATTCTTGATATATTACTGTAATACCAATAGAAAATAGTGCTTTTACAACAGTAATTAATCCTTTTTTTACATTTCTGGTATATGGTCTTATTTTTGGAATTAAATCAATTAGCTTTTCTCTATGATATTCATTAGGGTTTTCCAAAAGTTTAAATTGAGAAAGAGCAGATTGTACCCAAAACTCTCGTATCAAATCACTGGAACTTCTTTTTGTTCTACTAAAAGCAGGAGTAACTATTTCTTTAGCAAAATCAAAAATTGATTCTAGTCCAAAAAAACTTGTTATTCTATTTTCAATATTATCATAATCAGTCTTAGAGGAGATAAATTTTGATTTATGAAGTTGTGGTAAATCAAAATTCTGAACGATAAAGTTATTTCGCTTAGCTTTTTCTAAATCTCCGATTTGTTCAGAGGGTAATTCTTGAAGATAGACTTTAACAAAATCATCAACTGGTAAATTAAGAAATTGAGCAAGCTTGATAATAGTAATGATATCTACTCTTTTAGCTTCTCTATTTAAAATACTATTTAGACTTTTCTTTTCTATACCAAGTACTGCTTCTGCTCTGCTTTGAGTAATCCCTAATTCTTGAATTCTTTTATTGAAAAGCACACTAAACGGTTCCTCACCAATATCATTATTGATGTGCAAAGGTTCAATTAAACGGTTAAACGCTTCAATGAAATCAGAATCTTTATCCATATATTTTAGGTTGATTTACATATTTAAAATGTGTAATATATATGCAAATATATTGAAGTTAGGTAAATTTACCTAACTTTTTTAAATAAGATTAAGTAGAAAAATGCAGAATATATAAAATCCCACTCCACAACTATTCCACTTCGCTCCTACACTTCGACTCCGCTCAGTGTAAACTCGCTTGTGTAAAAATTGTTCCATTACCTATCGTGAAGAAACTTTTTGGTAATAACTTTTAAAAAAATCAGTATGCTAACGCGCTGGCTGGCTCATTCGCTAAAAAGGTCTACAAGATCTTTTTTTAATGCTCTGTCCTGCTTTTTTCCTAAGCAAAGTAACATAACGCGAGAACATTATGATACGTTTTATATGTAATCATAATAAGTCATTATATAAAATTGCTTTTGTGTCGTTTTATAATTGAATATCCTTACAAGCTAATAGTTTACAACTACTGTGTCTGAGTTATTTTGTGAAGAATCTTTTTGGCACCTAAGTATTTAGCTTTTGTAAAATTCAGTAAATACTTTTATGATAGCATCATGATCTTTAACACCACACATTTCTCTGATACTATGCATAGATAACATTGGGTTTCCAACATCTATCGTTGGAATACCTAATTTAGCAGCAGTCATAGGTCCAATGGTAGATCCACATCCAATATCGTTCCGACTACAAAAATCTTGAAAAGGAATAGTTGCCTTCGTACACCATTGTTTGAATTTTGCTATCGAAAAAGCATCAGTTGCATATCGCATGTTAGCATTACTTTTTATTACAGGTCCAACACCAATGTGTGGTTTGTGATTGCTATCATGCTTATTAGAATAGTTAGGATGTACCGCATGTGCCATATCTGCTGATATAAAAAATGAACGTGCTAGGGTTTGAAAATAGGTTTCTTCGTTTGAAGAAATATGCCCATGAATACGTTTTAAAGTAGCTTCTAAAAAGTTAGAATTAGCTCCATTTTGCGATTCTGAACCAATTTCTTCATGCTGAAAGTATACAGCCATTTGTACGTTGTCATTTTCAGAATCGGATAGTTGCAAAGCCTCAAATGATGCATGAACACTCGCTAAATTATCTAACCTAGGCGCAAAAATAAACTCATTATTAATACCTCCTAAACTCGATTTTTCAGCATCAAACAGAAATAAATCCCAACTAAGTATCGTTCCAGAAATTCCTATTTCTTTTTTAATCCAATCATCAAATTGCAGGTCTTTATCAAGCCCAATCACAGGAAACATATGTTCTTGCGGATTTGGTTTAAAACCTTCCTTATTTACGGCTCTATCTAAATGTATTGCTAAGCGCGGTATGCGTAACCTTTTTTCTATTTTAATTATTTTTTGTTCTAACTCGCCATTTTCATTTTCAATAATTAATCGCCCACCAAAATACAAGTCTTTATCAAACCAACTCGTTAATAATACGCCACCATATATTTCAATATTTAATAATTGATAACCTTCTTTTGTTGAAATAGGATTATTTTTTATTCTTAGACATGGTGAATCGGTATGCGCTCCAATAATAGAAAACGCATAGTTACTTGTCCATTTTTTTGGTGTTTTGAATATGACAATTGATCCTTCTGCTCTTGTTACAAAATACTTCCCTCCTTTTTCTAACGACCAATTGGCTTCTTCCTTTAATTCTGTATAATTTTGTTTGAATAATTCATTTTTTAAATTTTCTACAGCATGAAATGACGTTGAACTTTGATCAATAAATTCTAAAAGACTTTGAGAGTAAGACATTTAACGTATTTTGTTTAAATATTTAGATAAAACACCAAGTTAATTAAATTCTCTTTTATAGTCTATTGATTTATAAGCAAATTATATTCAACTTCAATTGTTCTATAATTAAACCTATTTAATGATTGAATATATAGTTTAATAAAACGTCATTGTTATTTAATATATCATCTAATGTTATCGTTATTTTTTTATCAGGAACGATTCCTTTAGTTAAGTCTAATTGTGGCACATTTACAGATTCTCTTTCTGTACCTAATTGTAACGTTAGTTTTGAGTTTTTTAAAGGCTTTAGCACTCTTCCAGGATGTGTACTGTAAGTTCCTCCAGATTCTTCTCCTAGTATAGTTGCTAATTTATTATGTTTGATAACAGCTAACATTTGCGCAGTCGCAGATGCAGAACGACCACTTGTAAAGATGAAGATGTTTTTATCACTTATATTATTTTCTTTTGGTGTTACCGTTGAAGGTCTGTTTCTTCTTTTATTTAGCGCATTGTCTTCATAAAAGTTGAGTTCTTTATTAATGATATAGGACAGTATATGATTTGTGCATTCTGGATTTCCTCCTCTATTGCCTCTGAGATCAAAAACCACTTTTTCTATGTTTTCTTCCTTGATTGTTTTAATGTAAGTGTCAATTTTCTCTTTAAAGAAATCAATGTTTTGTCTTCCTCTTGGGAAATAACTAAAATTCTTAATTCTTATAATTGCAGTATTGTTTTCTTTTTTAACATCTAAACTTAGTCTTGGCGTATTAACAAGTTTAGCTTTGTAGCTCGGTCTTGGCTCATCTATGAAAAATGTGGTCGTAATCTCTCTCTTAGAGTTATATGGCTTAAATTTTATTTTATATGCACTATTAAACCCAAAGTAAGTATGATAATAGTATAAGAAATTGACATTCAAATCTGCTCTGTAAAAGTTCGCATTAAAAGCATCTGCAGAAATCGTTGTTTTCAAAGTATTGTATATTTCTTCGGCAGCTATTCCGTTAATTTCTAGTATTTCGGAACCTACATTCATTTCTGTATTTTCAACACAATTATTTATTGCATACATTTTATCATTTTCAAACCAAACGAGTATTGGCAACCAATACTTATATGGTGTTCTGAAGAATTGATTATCAACTATACGTGTATGTAAACATCCTAAACTAGTAACTATTGGAGCTACTATTTGATAAAATTCTTGAATTGTCATTGAATCTTTTAACTTATCTCGTTGCGTATTTACTAGGTTAGTATAGGATGCTTTGTTTGTAAACTGAAATTGAGATGGATGTTTTTCTAAGGTTTCCAATAACTGATTATAGTCTTCTACTAATTTTTCTTTTTCAATTTTGGTATTGAGTTTTGTGAAGACAGAATCTTTAATCGTTGTATTGGAAATTGAATGATGATATTCTGTTTTTAATAGTTTTAGTGGATTATCTTTGTTATAGCTATATTTTACACGCGTTACTCCTCGCCTTTTCAGTATTTTTCTATTTGTATCATAATTACTGCGTTCAACTAGATTTCCTGTTGTATCAAATGTATAACTAGAATATGCGGAATTATTTCTTTTATCTACCATGTAATTCCCGTCTAAATTGATCGTAGCATATTTTAAGCAATTTCCTTGTTTATCATACGTAGCAAATCCACCAGCAGTTCCTAAAAATGAACCAATAACAGGTTTGTTTTCTGCATCATAAAATTTGAAACTTACTAAGTTATTATCCTCATCGTATATTGCTTTATCTATGGCTATACCAGATTCATCATTTATTAAACTTAGGTTTTCATCAACATTATTCATAGACAACAAGATTCCATTATCATTGAATTTGTATAATACATTATAAAATTTATAATAAGGTCGCATAAATACATTAGCACCACTGATATTTTTCCTTGTTTCTAATACCGTATTAGTATCTATGTGTTTCCAGTTGTATTCAAATATTTTCCAACTATTATTTATAGGTTTCTCATTTTTATCATAAAATTTTAAGCTTATTCTCTTCCCTTTTTTATCATAGGAATATACTTCTTTATAAACTCCCATCCCGTTGGTAGTTGATTTGCCTTCTAAATCATAAAATGTCCTTATTTCTAGATTGTCAATGTATTTAATTTTCGTTTTTGGCGCTAAAGCCCTTTTTCCATCCAGCAAGCCGCTCCTATTCAGTTCGATAAGATTATTTTTATATAGATATTCAATAAGAATTAGCCTATCAGAAGCATCATAACTTAGTTTAAAGTGATTGGTATTTTTACTTTCGTCTTCGGTTAATTGTATTCTCCCTTCTGTTTTTGAATATGGTGTTTCTCGAAATATTAAATGGTTATAATACTTACTAGTATCGGATTGAGCTGTTAATTGCGATACTATAAATAAAGAGAAAATAATTACTATTTGTTTCATAATATATCAGTTTGAAACAAATATAACTAAATATTTAGTTATAACTAATTTATTAGTTTAAAATGAAATGTCTTTCAAAGTAAATTTATGTAAGATGCTCTATTGTGTTGAAAAATCTTAAAATTCCCTAAGCTCAGTTTTTAACTTTAAATCTCCTTATTCCTTAATAAAAGCTGGTATAATGATTTCAGAAATTTGAGCCATTATTTTATCATCTTCAGCATCATGACCAGAAACTACAATGGTTAAATCAAGGGCTTCTATCACTATTACACGTTGTCCACCGCCTCCCCAAGCAAATGTGGCATCATACCTTTTATGACCTATTTTTATGTCTGTTTGATACCAAAAATAACCGTAACGATAATCTTTGGGTATCCAATCTTGAGTAGGTTTTACAATTCCACTAGTAGCTTTAGCAAGATATGCCGTAGAAATAAGCTGCTCACCGTTTAATTTACCATTATTAAGCACCAAATCACCCAATTTGAGCATATCGCGAGACATGAAACGTACACGCCAACCAGCTTCTGGCAAACCGCTAACATGATTTGACCATTTGTATTCTGTAATACCAAGTTTGTCTAGTAATTCCGTTTTAATAAAGTTCTCTGCGGTTCCTGGAACAACTGCGTCAATGACCGTCATCACCAACATCGGATTGAAATTACCGTACAAATACGTTTGAGATTCTTTGGTTATGGGTTTGCTTTGCTCCAAAAGCGTCTGAACTAATCCCTGACCTTTTAATCGTACTGAATCATTTTCAATTTCTTTCCATTTGTCTCTATCTATAGTCAAGCCTCCATGCATAGTTAATGCCTTATGAAGCGTTATTTTCTCAGCACCTTTAGTGATTTTTTTAGGATTTACATCTTTTAGAAAATGAATTAAAGGTTTGTCTAAATCTTCCATGGATAAATATCCCATTTGAATAGCTCTTCCTAAAACCAAACTGGTATACGCTTTTACTGCAGATGCCTGCCCATGTGGCAAGTTGATACGACCTTTTTTATAATAGGATTCAAAAACTAATTTGTTTTTGTGTGAAATGAGTAACGCATCATAATTACCATGTTTGCCATTAAAAATCTCTTGAGAAAGCTTAAGGATTGCGTTTTGGTCATCGCTATTTACCGATAATGTATCAACGGATATCCTGTCTTTTTTATCTTCTGGTGTAGTGCTGACAAATGCGTTGTTAAGATGCGGAATGTCCCAGAATGAGACCTCGTAGTTGTCACTTGAAACATGATTCATTATGGATGACAACCAAGCGACACTTCTAACTGTTGTCATTGGGAATGCAGTTCCATGATTGCCATCAATCACTTCTCTAAGTACAGATAAACCGTCATCTCTCCTATTTTTTAATAGACTTACAAACTCCTCAATAGGTTCAACCATGTTTTTTTCTAATGAACCATATGAAATAAAAACATTTGCTTTTATACTACTATTTCTATTTGACGCCTTGTAAGGTCCAAATTTTGAATTAAGTTCGGATAAATAGGCAACTTCATTTTTGATTGATGGACTGCCAATAATATAGTTGTTAAAGGTATCTGGTTGCGTTAATAATACATAAGCGCCAAATTCACCACCCATAGAATAACCGAAATAAGTACGACTGTTTGGATCAGTTCGATACGTGTTTTCAATATAGGTAATGACATCATTTCTAATAAAGTCTAAATGTTTATTTCCTTGTCCTAATTGATATTTTTTTTGAATTTCAGGTTTATTTGATTTGCGGAAACTATAATCTCGAAATCGACTCACATGCGCTCCTCTTTCTTTTTTCAAATCTTCATTTATGTCTAATTGCCAAGAAATTCCAACTAGAATAACATCTTCTAACATGTATTCTGTAGCGCCAGATAGCATTTCTACATGCCACATAGCATCTGTGTAATAAACGACAGGATATTTTTTGCTATTACTTTTTGAATAACTCTCAGGAAGCTTAATATATAACTCATATTGTCTGTCATTCTTAGTATCCTTTATTGGAGTTACCTGAATTTTGGGTAATTCTAAGGAAGATCTTTCTTCATTTGATGTAGATTCTTGTACTCTATTTTCCTGAGCAAAGGAACTATTTGTTATTGTAAGAAGAATTAAAAGCAATAATCCTGTTTTATTTTTCATAGTTACTTTTTTTATAAAAGTTCGAAATTCATAAATTAATCACTGAATAAAAGTAGAATATAATTCTTGCTCAATACTTTAAATTGGATAAACAAGGGAATTAAATGATAAACTCATTTCGTCATTGACATGGCGCTTTTATAAAGAAATTATAACAACTTGTATTTATAGATAGTATCTTTATTAGATAATAGAATAGTTTATGATTAAAAAGTCTTTAAAGCACATCATACTCCTTAACCTAGGAGCCTTTTTATTAGTACTCTTACTTGAGATATTAAGTATATGGGCTGTAAAAGATAGGTTTGATACTAATTATTCTTTTTACATCCATAATTTTAATTATACAATTGCTATTATGGGCATTATTTGGGTAAATCATTTTGTGTTCATTCCTTTTGTTTTTGATAAAAAACGCTATTTTTTATATACAATACTTCTTATAGGAAGTGTATTTTTTGGAGCATATTTGAAAGGATATGTAAATGATGGCTGGCATGCTGTTTATAAAATGTTTTTTTTTCTCATATATACTACTGGAACTGGAATGGCAGCTTTTTTTGTAAGAAGAAATATAATGTTTAAAAGAGAAAATGATGAGAAAGAAAAGTTGCAAAAAGAGATGGAACTTAATTATTTAAAAGAGCAAGTAAACCCGCATTTTCTCTTTAATTCGTTAAATAGTATTTATTCGCTTTCCAGGCAACAATCACCAGAAACTCCTGATGTTGTAATGCAGCTTTCAGAATTAATGAGATATCAATTAGAAAGTTCTAAAAAAGATACTGTTTTATTAAAAGAAGAACTTGAATTTATAGAGAATTATTTATTACTTGAAGAAAAAAGACTAAGCAACCGTTGTACTATTGAATTTTTAATTAAAGGCGACTTGTTGAAGTTAAGAATTGCTCCAATGTTACTAATTCCATTTGTTGAAAATGCTATTAAACATGGCGCTCAAAGTACTAATGAGCAGAGTTCAATTGATATTACTGTCTCTGTAAAAAACTCCTCTCTTTATTTTTGTGTAAATAATTCAAAGCCTTCCATAACCTCTGGATCAAAACGAAAAGGACTCGGTCTTGAAAATGTAAAAAGACGTTTAAACCTTTTATATCCTGATTCTCATGTACTAGAAATTGAGGATACCGATGAAGGTTATCATATAAATTTATCGATAGATTTAAAAGTTTCAATATTAAAAAAAGATAGTTAATGATTAAAGTTGGTATTGTAGATGATGAAATATTAGCGCGTAAAGTGCTAGAGGAATATTGTGCTAAAATTAATAGCTTCGAATTAGTATTAAGTACAGGAAATCCGCTTGAGTTTGTAAATTTTGCTCAACAAAATGACGTTGACCTCATCTTTTTAGATATCGAAATGCCAGAACTTAATGGTATGGAAATTTTGCGTTCTATGATAAAACCACCTAAAGTTATTTTAACAACGGCCTATTCTGAGTATGCATTAGAAAGTTATGATTATAGTGTTGTAGATTATTTATTGAAACCTGTGAAAATTGAACGCTTCTTAAAAGCTATAAACAAAGTTTCAGCTTCAAAAATAACACAACCTAAAAAAAATATAGGAAGTGAGGAACTTCAAATAAAACATGATGGCATGCCTGTTAATATTTCATTTAAATCAATTTTGTACATTCAGAGTTTTGGAAATTATTTAAAAATATTTACAGATTCAAGAATGTACCTAATCTCCGAAACACTTATTAATATTACTACATTATTATCTGATAATTTCCAACGCACTCATAAATCATATATTAGCAATTTAGAAAGAGTTACTAAAATAACTAGAACATATTTGTTAATTGAAGATAAAAAAGTACCTGTAAGTGCTATGTATAAGGTTATTGTATTTGAAAAATTAAAAGTTTTAGCAAAAATATAAAAAGCCGCATTATGCGACTTTTTAGAGTGTTTTTAAAATGTTTTCAATTATTTCTTAATCGTCATTAGCATTTCTTTGGCGGCTTTACCAATAGCTCCATCTGAATCCAAGGAAATTGTCTTTTTAAGTAAATCACTGGCCTTATCAGTATATCCTGCTTTTAAGTAACTTTCTGCTAAGTTTTTCCAAGCATTTGGTGAATTTGGAAAAAGTTGCGAAACAAACGAGAATACTTGTATGGCTCCTTTTATTTCTCCAGGTCTATTAGTGCTTAACATACGATGTCCGCTTTTGCTGAGTTCAGTTTCGAAATCGAAAAATACATATCTAGGATCTTGTATCATTTTAACAATTTCTGAAGCTAATTTTTCAACATCTCCTGCCATATATAATTCTCGAATATGTTGCATTGGATCGCGCATAAAGTCTTTTCCAGAAAATTTCAATGCAGCATCTAATACGGGATCTTGATTAGACGCGTATTCCTCATAACTCATTGTCACAGGTATTTGCGGAGCCAACCATTCTGCATTGTCCCATGGTGCTTTATTTTGCCACCAGGCATATGATAAAGACACCGTAATATTACTATTTGGCAAGTCTACCAAATTTTGATCGCCCCAAAAATTTAAGTTTTCGGCTGTAGGTTCACCCACAAAAATAGCATTGGTATAATTATCTATTTCATTCACAAGGTTTTGGCTAGCAGAAAAAGTGTGTTTCCCTATAATTACATACAACTTCCCTACTTTATTTATTTTTTTAGTTTCAATAAGTCCTGTAATGATATCTTTGTTTAAATAATTGTTTCCACCACCATTTAAACGTACATCTATAATCAATTTTTCAACTTCGTTATTTTCAACAAAATCAAACACTCGTTTGTAAAAATCTTTAGTCGTTTCTTCTGGATCATCAGCAATTCTACTATGTCTCACATAAACTGCTTTTTCGTTAGCTAAATATTCATAATAATAGATTTTATCAAGGTTTTTTAGGTATAAAGGAATAGCAGATTGATCTCTTGCATTTAACCAATTTTCATTTTGGTGCACATAACCACGATGTGTTGGTACTCTTTCTCCCTTTTCCAATGCAGTAAAGGATTGAGTAAATACTTTTCCGTTTTTTTCTAAGGTAAGTGTTACCGTATTTTGAAGAGTTTTTGTAATCTTTTGAGCATGTAATATCTCAGGATATCGTATATTATTGATTCCGTATGCTTTAAAATATTGAGAGTTCTCTACTTCTACTGTAGGTTCAATTGCTTTTAAAACCTCTGAAATAGGCTTGCCTTCTACCGCTATAACTTTTGCTCCAATAGCTTTTGGATAGTTTTTATGCGTTCCTTGAATGTAAATTCCATTATTGAATTCGTATAAATTGAAAGGAAATTGTGAAAATTTAAAAGATTTTTGATGAAAACTAATATAGGTATGTCCATATTTAAACAAGCTAACAATTTTTGTCATTCCTACGATGATTTCATGCGATTCTAAATTAGGAATGTCTGTATATAATGCTTCAACTTCTGCATCAAAGACTTCTTTAGTCGTTTTTACAAAAAGATGTGAGTAGTCTTTATGTACCGTGTTTTGTAAAGATCGAAGATCTTCTTGCCATTGTGTTGTGGTTAACGTTTTTTGAGACCATAGTTGAGAACATAGAAATAGGCTGAGTAAAATTAGTATGTTTTTCATAATTTTTTAATTTGTTTTTTTGATTGATTTTTGACGGATGTATTTCAATTTTATTTACTGTTCGCTCTTTCTAAGAGTAACGAAGCAAACGATTGTACGCCATACTTTATGGTTGTTTCATCCACTGCAAAGTTTGGTGTATGTGGCATAGAAGTAATACCTTTTTTAACATTAGATCCTCCTAAGAAAAAGAATACGCCAGGTACTTTTTGCTGATAGTATATAAAATCTTCTCCAAAATATGGAACTTGTCCGTACAGTGGTGTAAACATTTCTTTATTATAAAAAACTGAAATTGTTTGTGATGCAATTTTTGTAAGTTCAGGATCATTTAAAGGAGTTCCGGAGTAATCTTTTGCGTATTCAATAGAGATAAAAGAATCTTTAAATTTAGAATCAAGGATTTGTTTTTTTATTTCAAGAGGTACATTATTCACTCTTTTAAGATTAGTTTCAAGAAAACTAGCATTATAAAAAGTAACACCTTTATCAGTATGCAACCTTGCTCCTTGTAGAATAAAGTAATCTTTGAAAATGGTTTCTTTGTTTGTCACCCCAATTTTAGAGTCAGAAATCTTATGAATAATATTCCATGGAGAACCTTTCTGTTCAATATTACGAACAAAACCTTTTAGTACAGTATGCATGAAGTTTTCTAACTCTTTCTCATTGGCATTAGGCTCGAATTTCACTTTTAGTGTTTTTTGATACGCAAATAACTCATTAGCCTTCACATTAATCACTCCTGATGCTTCTGGACCAATATGCAATCCATAAACTTCATCTGGATGAATTATATCGAAAAGACCATCATTAATCATGTCTTTCGCACCTGTAAAAGTTTCTTCTGCTGGTTGAAAAATAAAGTAAACCGTTCCTTTTAGGTTTTCTTTTTGTTGCGATAAAACATTAGCAATTCCTAGAGCGATTGTAGTATGGACATCGTGTCCACATATGTGACGAACACCTTCATTTTTAGAGGAAAAGCTTACGACATCGGGTTCATCCGTTTTAATGGCATCCATGTCTGCCCTCCAAGCTATATTTCTTCCTTTTTTTCCTCCTTTTAGAATGCCTACAACTCCATTTCCTCCAATATTTGTTTGTACTTCTAAACCTAAATTCCTTAAATAGTCAGCTACAATTTTCGAAGTCCTTTTTTCTTGTTTAGCTATTTCAGGATGTATGTGTAAATCACGTCTAACTTTAACTAAGTCATCATAGATTGCATCAGTTTGTGCTATTATTTTATGGTAGTTATTTATGCTTTCATCAGATTTAGTACAACGTATTCCTGTAATAATCAGTAGAAATAATAGTAGTATCAATTTTAGTTTCATGATATAATTTGTTTGTAATTATATCACAAATATTCCCTTATTAAATGGTTGAAAATAATGCTTTTTGTTGAAGTATCGTATTTGATATTTGAAATATCATCAGAGCACTATTTGTTCATCCATTCCTTAAAGTCATTGACCTTTTTTCTACTTACAACGAAGTCTTGATCTTTTGGATTTAAGACAGATAACTTCACACGATGATTAAAATAAGGATCTATTTTTTGAATTGAAGTTTTCGAAACAATCTGTCCTCTATTTATTCTATAAAACATCGTATGATCTAATGAGTCAAATAATTGATCCATTGTTTCATCAATAATATATCGTTTGGTATCCGTTATGCCAAAAGTCATACTATCTTGAGAATATATATATAGTAATTCTGAGGTTTTAATTTGGACAAATCCGCTACCATCTTTAACTAAAATCCCCAAACGTTTTTCTGGCTTTTGCATACTCGCAAGAAGTTCTTTTATAATTGAAGGAACTACAGCATTAGAAGTATTAGCTTTTTTAAACTTAGTTAATGCTTTCGCTAATTCGTCTTGCTGAATAGGTTTTAATAGATAATCGACACTATTTACTTTAAATGCTTGAATGGCATACTCGTCAAAAGCTGTTGTAAAGATAATTGGAGCTGTAACTTCTATTTTCTGAAATATTTCAAAACTCAATCCATCAGCTAATTGAATATCCAAAAAGACTAAATCTGGTGCGGGATTTTCTTGAAACCATACTACGGCGCGTTTAACAGTGTCAATAATGTCTAATAATTGAAAATTAAAAGCATTTTTAGTTAATAATTTCTGCAATTGATTTGCTGCGCGTGGCTCATCTTCAATAATTAGTATTTGCATAATTTTTCTTTTGATCAGACAATTTTAATAAAGGTAAAGAAACTGTAAATTGATTTCCATCATTCATAATCTTAGGTAGCCTACTAGAAATCAATGCGTATCGTTGTTCTATATTTTTTAATCCAATTTTTGTAGAATGTACTTTTGTTGATTTTACTTGAATATTATTTTGAACGACTAAAAAATCATCTTTAACAGTTATTGTTATTGTTAATGGTTCATCTCTAGAAACTATATTGTGTTTTATAGCATTTTCTATTAGTAGTTGTAAACTCATAGGCGCAATCATTGCTGCTAATTTATCCTCTGGAATATTCCAGTTTATTTGCAAATTGTCACCAAACCTTTCAGACTGAACATAAACATAGGCTTTCGCAAACTTTAACTCCTTTTCAATAGCAATTAAATTCGTATTTCCTGATTCTAGTATAAATCGATACACACTAGATAGATTGTCAACAAAATCTTTTGCGTTTTCTCTAGGATCATGATCGATAATATCTCGTAACGTATTTAAACTATTAAATAGAAAATGAGGTTGTGCTTGATTGCGTAATGTATCTAATTGCGTCTGAATCATAGCCTGCTTAGTTTGCTCTTCCTCTCTAATTGATTTTTTAAGCCTTATATTATAATAAATAGCTTCATATATCGACATGATCATAATAACGATCAAAATAATAGGCAGCACTACCTTTAATATTAACATGTGCGAGGAAGGATATCCCAAAAAGGTAAAAAAGTTTGCAAGTAGAAACCCCATTGTAACATCAACAATCAGAATCACGCAAATAATCGCAAAAAATAGCAATGTAATACGCTTAGCATCATCTTTAAAATCAGGATATTTTTTACGTAAAGAAATCGAAATATACCGTAAAATACACCAATCACAGATAGCAGAAGCTAATGAAGCAAACCAACCTATAAGTACAAGTTCTATAGATTCTCTTTCTGATGGATTATTAAATAGATAGTTTGCGATAAAACTTATAATAACTATACCTATTGTTGAAAACCATATATCATTAAAACCTAAATATTGTATACGTGTTTCTTTATTAAATAACCTCATACATTATAACCTTAGTGTAGAATCTTTTGATTTTGCTCGATTGTTGAATATCCAAATAGCGAATAACGGGATTATTTGAATACCGAACAATCAAAAAATGTGAGGAATTTGTATATTAATTCTTATTTATTTTAAAATATAATTAATATTTAAATATCTAATTGCATAAAATAAAAGCCTCAAAAACATCATCGTATACTATTTTTGAATGATAACTTCAGACCAATCCTTTTTAATGAAAATTAATAACTTCCATATAAACATTACCTTCTGACAATAGTATTTTCTTTTATCAATTTTATTTCTAAAAATGCACCTAATGCATCTCTATTTCCTATTTGAGCTTTAACTAGTATATATCCTTGCAAACGATTTGTTTCAGCATTATAGCATACAGAATCAAAGGTGACACCTAAATATCTGTCAGCTTCTGGGCTTTCAATAACAACAATTGGAGTTTGTCCATTTTTTTGAAGTCCATAACGTCTTCCTGCAAATATATCTTGTGATATACTTTCATTTTTATATGTATTTGCAAGATGTTGTCTACCTACATCTAGAGTATATTTTTCGGTTTCGGCACCTACTTCGACTGAAAAGGCTATTTCAAATTGTTTAACCATTGGACCATTTGCCCAAGGTATAAATGTGTTAGGTTTGTCTCTAAAATTATTAGATTCACCAAATCGATTAGAAGCATCTTTTACAATCACCATTACTTTAGATCCATTCGCATTTTCCCACCAAAGTAATTCCGAAGGATGTATTTCTGGTCTATTGCCATGTACTTCTTCTCTAACCCAAGGTCCATAGACACAGATTTGTTGTTCTCCTACTATCAAAAAAGTTCTATTTTCTTCAGTCATAAAATAATGAAAATCATTCAAAGTTGTTGGTGGTGTAACTTCAGCTTCCATGCAAGGTGCTCCATTGCATGTTTTCCATTCATTGTCAGATCGTTCTCTAAATGGCCTTACTTCGTCTATTAATCTTTCAAATCTAGGGTTTGGGTTTATATTTAAATTCCAATCATATTCGCTAGCTCCTCTAATGTTATCAAATACACCTTTTGTAACACCGTAGCTTTCAAGTGTTCCGCATAATATTTCTCTGGTTCCTCTTATTGGATACCAATTTCTTCCCCATAATACAGGTTTCAAAGCTGCTGCTGTACTAATAAAATCACCCATTGGATCACCTCCATCAATACCTAACATTTCACCCATTACGGTTATGAGCCTATCTTTTTGAGTAGTTGTACATTCGATACAATCATCAACATTAAGAAATCTATTTACATCATTTTTATATGTAAAAACTCTTATTGAATTATTATCTTTTACAATAAAGTCACTGTGCCCATCAACATTAAAGTCTCCAGTTACTTTATAATAATTCAATTCTACAAAACTGGTTGCATTACTAAATGCTGTATTTCTTCCCATGATTGCGATACTAAAAAAATTCCCAGCTTCATTTACGCTTATGATTCCAATATGCGTACTACTTTGGATTATGAAATCACTTTGCTCATCACCATTAAAATCGCCAATTCCTAAAATTTTATCCGTTGTTTTGAATCGCCAAAAAGAATCCCCTAAATAATGTCCTGCTTGTCCAATTGTAACTCTGGTAAAATTTCCTGAATCATTAACACTAAGTATCGAAAGATGCGTTTCACTTTTGATGATGAAATCACTACGCTCATCACCGTCAAAGTCTCCAACTCCTAAAATTTCATCTGTTACTTTATATCGCCAAGAAGAATCTCCTAAGTATAGATCTCTAGTTCCTATAGCAACACGCGTGAACTTATTCTCTTCATCTAAACTTAAAATAGATAGATTGGTATCACTTTTTATAATAAAATCACTACGATTATCCTCATTGAAATCTCCAACTCCTAAAATTTCATCTGTTGGTTTGAATTTCCAGAACGAATTACCCAAATAAGAATTTCTAACACCACTTGTAATTGCTGTAAAAGCTCCATTGTTGTTAACACTTATAATGCCTAAATGGCTGTTACTTTTAATTATAAAATCACTTTTATTATCATTGTTAAAATTACCAATCCCTAAAATTTGATCTGTTTTTTTGTAACGCCAACCTTCAAAATATTCATTATTAGCAATAGTATGTGTGGTTAATAAATTATTATTATTGTTTAAAGCCAAAATTCCTAATCCTGAATCATTTTGTAGTAAAATATCATGTTTGGAATTTGCATGAAAATTTCCAACACCGAGTACGTTGTCATTTGTACTTATAGTCCAACTTGGTCGTCTAGAAAAACCTCTTATTGTTGCGCCATTTTCAGCTTGTACTATCGTCGAAAATTCATTATTTGTATCTAATGCTATAATTCCTAAACCTGACTGACCTTGAATAATAAATTCACTTCTACCAACAAAATTGAATTTTCCAACTTGAGATATCTTATCTTGTGATCTCAACATCCAATCATTACTTACACCATTATTTTTAATAGCTATCTGTTCAAAAGAACCTTGTGCAGATATACTATTGATTAGAAAAAAGAGTCCTAATTTTACAGCTAGAAACCGTTGAAAATTGGAGCTTTTAATTTTGCTTATGAGACGAATTATCTTTTTATAAGATTTATTTAAGAATCCTTGTGGAAACTTATCTTCACCTGATATTCTTACAACTGTTTTTACCATGATTTTTTATCTTTTCATCAAATTTATAGTATTGATAATCAGCAAGAAGCATGGTTTTCCCCTTTTCTAAAGGGGTTTTCTCCTATATATTTTTAAATTTTTATTTATTATAGTTACATATATGGTTTTTGATAGAAGGAAAAGGTTTATTGGGAATAATATTTAATTCATAATTCTAAAATTCTTCTATTTTGCTTTCTTGATTGGTCTGTTGTTTTTCTATAAACTTGCCTTTGTGATTATAGACTCCATTTAAAACCAAAGGAAACTCTACTCCTATTCCTAAATTGTCCAAACAACTGATTTTTTTCACCATAGAAAACATGAGAGTTTAAGAGTAATTGTGTATTTGTTGTAAGCCAATAGCTTAATTGTGGGGTTATATAGCCATCGGCATGATTAAAACTATGCACCCAAAGAATCTCAGCCTTTACGTTATCGTTCATCAATTCTTTTGAAATTAATAACGAACCGTTTGTTTCAAATACGTCACGATTGTACGCTGAAATAATTTTTGTTATCCATTCATTAAACAGTTGAACACTCACCATATATTCACCTTTTATATAATCTAACCCAAAAGCCGATTTATAGAAATTACTTTGTTCAATTCCTTGATTTATATTGTTATTTGATGTGAAGTTTTGATTAAAAATATATACAAGTTCTCCTCTAAAAGTTGTGGAGCCAAATACTTTATTGAAAGTTCCTCCTATTAAATGCTGCCGTTTATAAGTTGGAAAAATTTCTATAGTTGTAGTCTGATTATTAAAATTATTGTAAAACACAGGTAAATCATCATAATAGTAAAGGTAATTCAGAGAGAAATCCCAACCTTTCTTAAATCCTGATATTTTAAAACCGATATCAGAATCTTTAAAAAATGCATTTGGAATATTTGTTTGATTTAGCTGTATTGCTATTCCTTCTGGAGGATTTTTGAAAATGCTTTGTGTAAAGAATGGCGCGCTAAAATCTTGAGTGATATGATACGTATTGTCTGGTATCCATACCAATTGAACACTATAATCGTTTATTTTGAAATCAGCTTTTAATGACCAAAGTGGTATTCTACTATCTTCAAAATCATCTAATATAAACTCTCTAAAATTTTGAGGATTTACAACATCTAATAGTTTTAAACCATCGGTTTCTCCCCAAACGATTTGCTGTTTTCCTACGGTAAGTTTTAATTTTTTAAAATTGGCGTAGTAATATAACTCTCTTATTTCAAGGTTTGTACGGTTTCCCAAGAAAAGCCTTTTACTAATATCAGATACCATTTGCTCCGTTGGTTTTCCTTTTTCTAAATTGTCTTGAAACTCGAAGTATACTTGCCCTTTTAGCACAAATTTTGAACGATTTTTTAATTTTAAAACGAATTCAGGCTTTAAAATTAATTCTGTTTTTTGAATTGTTTCGTTCTTAAACTCATACGATGCTTCTGAAACGACAACTAGAGTTCCTTCTAATTTAGTTTTGTTTTGCGCAAATAATAACCCGGATGTAAACACTATAAGTAGGCTGATCATATTGTGTCTTGAAATAATTTTGATTTTATAACCCATTGACCAATGCTTCTTCTGTAAAATAATCATCACTTAATTCCGTTTGGTAATCGTTGTTTTCAAATTTGAAAATCGTTTCATGCTTGGTTTTGTGATTTATGACCAAAATATGGCTGATTGTCCATATATTTTGAACCTTTTTAATATCTGAAATCTTTACAGTTTTAAGGAAATTTCCAGCTACATCCCATGATTCTGATTTACGCATCATCCATAATTTAGAATCAACCCAAAATTTCACTTTACTATAGCCTAACTCTTTTTTTGTAGCGTCATTTTTTGGTATGGCTTCAATAATATAGCAATCGTGATTGTCAATCTTTTCTATGCCAATTGTTGTGTAGTTGTAATCTTCTTTACTTATTTTAGTTTCGAGCTTAATGTCTTCATATGTAAGATCTGTTCCTAAAAAATAATCACCTCTATTGGCAGCAGATATACGTCTTGTTTTTCGCAATGCTGGAAGATAAAGCCATTGATCATCATCTTTTGAAGCTTCTGGGTAATCGAACGTTAGAAATGCTGTGCCTTTTACACTTGATGGTGTTTCATAAAAAATAGCAAGTCTTTTTTCTTTCCCAAAATATTTTCGCAATGCTGTTGTCTTTCTAGTACGTATTTTTCCTCTTTTATCTTTTAATTCCATGATGAGGTTTCGTTTTAATGAAATTCCTTCATTACGTTCATGGGTTTTTTTTGCAATAAGTTGTCCATCCATAAGTGTTTGTTGTGCAAAAATGGAGGATGAATTGATCGTCAAAATGAATACTAAAACTGATATGATTGTTTTCATGATTATTGTTTTTTATTTATGAAAAATTTGGGTTTGGTAAGTAGAATAATTGCTGGTAAAAGTGTCATACTTCCTAAAAAACTTACGATTACTGCAATGGCAACTAAAAAACCAAACTGATTTAATGGAGGAACGGAACTGGTCATTAGAACACTAAATCCAAGTGCTAAAGCTAAAAAGTTGAATAGCAATGCTCTTCCTGATGATTTATAGAATTCTGAATAAGCTTCTTTTAGTGGTAAGTTTTTTTCATTTAAAAAGTATTTGAGCCTATCTATGGTATGAACGGCAAAATCTACTCCAACTCCGATAGCAATGGCGGCAAACATAGACGTTCCTACAGCTAACCAAATATTCATAACTCCCATAACTGTGTATATAAATAATACTGAAATGGTAACAGGAATAACCGTTAAAATACCGGCAGTTATAGATTTGAAACTAATTGCAGATACAAATAATACGACCAATAGTGCTATTATTGCACCTATGAAGTGATTTACACCAAGTTTACCTATCCAATGCGCATCTATGGCTACTTTACCACTTAATGTAGCTTTTATTTCAGAAGAGTTAAAATGTGAGCTTATATATTTTTGTGCGTCTTTAATGACTTCTTTTTCATTGATATATTCTCCAGAATTCATTCGAAATCTAACATTAGCTAATTTATAATCGTAGTCTACATAATTGTCAAAATCCGTTGGATCGCCGCTTGCTGAGTATAATAAAAAGTATTGAGCAACTAATTGATTATTATCAGGAATTTTATAAAACTCTTCTTGGTTTTCGTGCATTGATTGATTCATTTTTTTAATAAAATCAACAATTGATGTACTTCCTTTTACATAAGGAATCGATTCTATATAACTTTGAAGGGCTTCTATTTTGTGAAGGTTTTCTATTTTAAATAAATCTTCATTCTTTGGTGTTTCAATAAGTACATCTAAATATGAAGTTCCATCAGTTTTATCATTAATTAATTTATCGGCAAGAACTATAGGCTCATCATTTTGAAAGTTTTTAACACGATCTTCATTTACTAATAGTTTTAAAGCTCCAGTAACACCTAATATGATAATAAATAGTCCAGTAATAAGAATTGTTTTTGGTCGTTTTATAACTAATTTTCCTAGTTGTAACATTAAATTGCTAAACTTATCTACTTTATCTATTGACTTAAAAACACGGCTTTTTTGAGGTTTTAAAAGCATCATTGCGGAAGGAATCATAAATAAAGCATAGAGCAATGCTACTAAAACGCCCAATGCACCAAATATTCCAAAATAAATCATTGGCGGCATATAAGAAGACAATGCAATCGATAAGAAACCAGAAATTGTTGTAAATGAAGTGATTGCTATAGGTCGCCACATTTTTACCATTGTTTCAACGACCAATTCTTTTTGAGTATGAGTTGGATGCTTTACTGCTAATTCATAATATTCACCAAGTATGTGAATACCGTCAGCTACAGCTATTGCAATAAGAACTACTGGCAAACCGTTTGTGATGACAAAAAAATCAACTCCAAAAGCAGCCATTAACCCTAGTGCTATACCTACAGAAGCCAAAACCATTAAATTTGGAAGTACAACACCTCTTATAGTTCGATATGCAAAAATTAGTATCAAGGCAATAACCAAACCAGCGAATGGATTTGTCCGCATAGCATCTTCATCAATATATTTAATTAAATAACCACTTACAGCTCCTTCTCCTGCCAAATAGAATTTATGATCTTTTTCATGTAAACTTGAAATCATCTCATAAAGACTATTATAGACTTCATGTTGTTTCATATCATAACTATCCAACATTTCTGCGACAATCAAGGTTGTTGTTTTATCATTAGAAACTAGACTTCCTTGATATAACTCAAAGTCATCAATGCTTTTAAATACTTCTATAGCTTTCGCCTCGGTCAACTCTTCCAATTCGTAAAATGGTTCAACTTCAATTCCTGAATCAGTACCTACAATATTGTTTTCTGTTGCTAGACTTGTAATTTGATCTGGATCGATCCCAGGAACAGATGTTAACTTTTCACTTATATCATGAACAATTTTTAATGAATTTTTATTGAAAATTCCTTTTTCATTTACAACTCCTATAACCATAGGATCTTTAAGTCCGAAAGTTTCCTTTAGTAAATCTCGTTTAATAAGTACTGAATCTTTTGCAGGAAGAAAAGCATCATAACGTGTATCTTTAGTAAGCTTTGGAATAAAAAGTACTGAGCCTACAAATAAGACTCCACATAGTATTAAGATGACTTTATAATTGCTGGTTACATTTTTGAAAAATGCTTCTACTCTATTTTGTTTCATATTATAAAATATTATGTTGTATATACAACATTGTAGTTAAAAAAATATTATTTTAATTTTCCTTCTAATTTTTTTAAATTCTCTATTCCTGAATCCCCAAGTTTAAGAGTTAATTCGTTCATTATTTTTTCCCAAACTGGAACTAATTTTTCAACTAGTATAATTCCTTCTTTGGAAAGCGATACCGTTGGTCTATAGTCAGAACTTCTATTAATATATCCTTTATTCGCCAACATTTTAATATTTCTACTTACTGTAGACCTTTCTAGTGATAATACTTGCCCAATGGTACCTTGTTCAACATTGCCTAACTCACTTATAGCAAACAAAATGGTCATTTGATTTTCTGTAATATCAAAATCAGAAATATAGCTTCTAAACACATTATCAACTATACGTGATAATTGCCTTAATCTAGAACCTATACAATCTTGTAACTCATACTTCATGGTGCAAATATAAAAATAATTGTTGTATATGCAACATGAATTGTGTTTTTCATGTTTAATTTTATTGGCTTATGTCCTACATTTTTCGTTGAAAAAATTTATTAAATACTGTATATCAATATTTTAAATAGTCATTCTTTAGGTTTAAGCATTTCAATTATATTCGCATCTACCCAAAAGATATCAACATTGTCGTAGTTATCTGGATTCATATTTCTATTAAAGAAAAGATATTTACCATCTGGCGTTACGTAAGCGACTGCTTCCCAACCAGTCGTATTTATTTTATCTCCCATATTGATAGCTTTTCCCCACGAACCATCGTGTTTTTTAAAACTTATGTAAATGTCAGAATCTCCATATCCGCTCTCTCTTTCGCCATCCCAAATTAAATAAGATTCATCTGGAGCAATGAAAGGATGTGCGTTCATGCGTCCTGTATTAATCTGTTTATCAAAATCTTGTGGCACTTCACGTTTCCCATTTAGTATTCTTGAATACCTAATAATACCATCTCCGTTTGGCATTCCAATTTCATCAAACACATACATTCCGTTGGAAGAAGTCGTAAGTCGCATAATTTGTATTTGTTGGAACGATGCATCTAGTTTTTTCAACTCAGACCAATCGCCAGTTTCTGTACGTTCTTTATATTGTCTGCCCAAATGCATTGTTTTACCATCTGGAGCAATAAAAGGAGTTCCTGTTCTGGGTGATACAATAGATTCTTCCCATTGATTATTTTTATATTGAAACATTGCAAGTTCTCGCTTTTTCGTTTCCGCATTATTCCTAATAAAATAGAATTCTTTTAAATCAGGTGTAAAAACGCCACTGACTTCCCAACCATCAGTGGTAACAATACCTGGAGCAAAAGGTTTAGGTATTAGACCTGGTGGTTTTTGTCCTAGATATAAATTTTCTACAGTTGACGAATTATGATCACTTGAATGTTGTTTTTTAGTATCACAAGCATTTAGTAATAGAAATATAAGTATGAAAATAAGATGCGCATTTTTCATTGTTAGAAGTTTTCTGATGGTTTTTATTATAGAAATAATGATACTAAAGCTTTATAAAAGCTGGTAAAACACGCTCTGCAACTAGTTGAAGAACACTAATTTCTAATCGATGAACAGTAGTCACTATGATTAGATCTAGTTCATCAATTAAAATGATCGTTTGACCGCTACCACCTTGTGCTGAAGTACAAAAATAATTTTTAGTACCAACCTTCATATCTGCCTGCCACCAAAAATAACCATAACCAATATTAGATATATTACCTTCGTCTTTAAAATTTTCATCATCGCTGTGGCGGACAATTCTATGAATTGCTTTGTTAATAAAGGTTTCTGGAATTAATTGTTCTCCATTCCATTTGCCTTTATTTTTAGCTAAAATTCCCCATTTGACCATATCACGTGACGTTAAACTAGTGCGATTTCCTGATCTTGGCAAACCACTAATATCTGTTCCCCAGTTATAATTTGTGATGCCTAATTTGTTAAGAAGTTCTTTTTTAATAAACTCTTTAGCCGAACTAGGAACAACAGCATCCAAAACTTGCATGACCAACATAGGATCGTTTTGATATTTAAAACTTGGTAAATCTGATGTGATAGGCGCACTCTGCTCAAAATAAACTTGAACTTCCTTCTGTCCTTTTAACTCGCTTGGATTTTTCTCAAATTTAGTTCTCTTTTCTTTACTAATTCGAATACCAGAACGCATTGTTAATGCTTGGTTTAGCGTTATTTTATCTGCTCCTTCTACAAATTTTGTAGGATCTAAATCTTTAAGAAAACTAGCAATTGGTTTGTCTAGATCGTCCATTGCTAAATAGCCCAACTGAATTGCACGACCGATTGCCATACTCGTATATACTTTAGTTGCGGACGCTTGCGGATGTGGTAAGTTGATACGACCTTTGGAATAATAGGATTCAAAAACGAGTTTGCCCTTGTGAACAATCAAAAAGCTGTCAAAATTCCCATGTTTATGTTCCGCAATCTCTTGTGCCAGTTTTAGAATCATTGTTTTATTGTCTCCATCAATATCTAATTCACCTACAAAGATTCCATCTTTTTTATCAATTGGAGTTGCATCAACAAAGGCATCTTTGAGTTCAGGAATATCTCTGAATGCGAGCTTAGCTTCAGCTTTAGTAGCTTCTGGTGCTTGACTATCATTTTGTTGAGCGAAGCTACTATTTGTTAGAATCTGAAGTGTAAAAAATACGAACCCTGCTATGTTTTTTGTAATTTTCATTTAATTCTCTCTTTTAAGATTGTTTTATTTACGCATTTGTAGTTCCTTTAGTTTATGGCTAGTACGATTATTTTTAGGATTTAATTCAAGGGATTTAGCATAATTTTTAATTGCTAAATCAATTTCCCCAGCTTTCTCGCAAGCTTCCGCATAACTATCATACACTCTGAAACCATCTGGATACAAGATCATATTCACTTTGAACGTATTTAGTGCTAATTCCATTCTATCCGCATGGAAAAAATCATAGCCTATATCATTTAAATAATCTTCAGTTATTGCCAAGTATGTTGAGTCTTGTTCTTTTTTGATTCTATACGCATTGAGTGCTTTGTCAAAATCACCTTCAAGTAGGAATTCTATAGGTTCCTTTTTATAAGTATTCACTTTAGTAAAAGTTGAAGTTATTACTCCAGTTCTGCTATTTTTAAAAAGTAAATTGAGTGTTGTATTTTCAGGGTTTGGTTTGAATTGTATCAATTGAGTAGAGCTTCTTTTAACAAAATCACTATCTGACACCTTGACTAGCTCTTCTGTTTCTATATCTAGGATATCTTTATAAAAAAGTTGATTGCCTTTTTGAGAAACTTCTACAATTCTACCATTAGACATATATCTACCTGTAACTTTATTGATTAGAGACTGTTCAATTATTAGTTTTTCATGTTTCGTAACATAATTCTCCCAATCATACGTTAGGGCAACTGCACGCATTACTTCTGCGTTGAACGCTGGAAAAGTGGAATTAGTGAATACAACCACACCATAACCATTGTCTCTATGAGCTACAATCTCAGCATAAAAACCTCTATTCCATCCATGATGCCTTAAGTATATTTCATCGTTTCTATTTAAAAGTTGAAACCCTAATCCGAGTGTAAATGACCAATCAGAATTACTCACTCCATAAGGTGTTCCCATTAATTTTGTGAGTTCTTTTGATAATCCTTCGGTACGTTTACCTTGTAAAGTTTGATATCTGTTTGTGATAAATTTTGCATAATCTTCTGCAGTTGTCCATAAACCATTTGTTGCCATTGAAGGATATATACTTCTTCCTCCTTTTACCTTAGATCCGTTTTTTAAATATCCTGTAGCTGCTTTTTCTAATTGTGCTTTTGTTAGAAATTGATTGAACGTGCTATTGTTCATTTCTAAAGGTTGTAATACGAGTTCATTCATAATCTCTGGAAATGATGTTTCCTTTGCAATATCCAACATCAATTGCTGAACAGGCACATAACTAGTATATGCAAAACGAACACTTTCTCCAGGTTCTTTATTTATGGTAACTGGATCATTTTTAGCTGGGTAAGTTCCGTTTAAAATCTCTACAAGTGTTGGAATTTTTTCATCTATATAATATCGTCCTGTTCCACGAGGGTATATTCCTGCAGAATGATTTAAAAGATTTTTTACGGTGACTTTCTTTTCTTTAGTAAATTCATTTTCTGGTACTTTCCAAGATTTGAAATACTTGTTAATATTTTCATCTAAGTCTATATTATTTTCTTCTACAAGACGTAATGCTCCATATGCTGTTACTGGCATACTAGTTGCCGCTGCTTGGAAAAGTGTTTCAGTTGTTACTGGGATTTTACTTTCCTTATCTATAACACCATATCCTTTTGCCCAAGCAACTTTACCATCATGTATGACAGCAATACTAACACCCGGAATGCCATAATGCTTCATACGCTCTTCTATAGACCATGTTGAATCACCTTTTATGTGTACGGGAGTTGTAAGACCAGTTTCTACTTTTTTAATAGGATCTATTGTAATAGTAGTATTTGACTTTTCCGTACAGGATTGAAAAAGAATTAGAATTAAAAGAATTGAGATACTGTTTTTCATGTCACTTCCTTTTGTATATTGAGCTTATTTCTATATGATTTATATCACTTTTTTGTAATTATCTATACAAAGGATGTTTTTTTATCTCATTTATGGAATCAAAATTATGTCAACTGCTCTATGTGTGTATGAACGACTCTAAGAGGATGATTATAATGAGTATATTGCGTCAATAATTTTCATCAAATGAACTTGAAATCTTCGCTTTGTTTTCCTTTAATTGCTACAATGTTACTTTTGACTTCTTGTTCAAAAGAACCTGTCTTTGAAGAACATAAGACCGTATTTCAGTTAGGAGATCAACAAGAATGGGCTGCAAAAGATTTGAATGATCAGGATTGGGAAAAAAGAGTAAGATTAGTTCCTGATGGTCAAGTTTTTTGGTCTAGAACTAAAATAGACATTTTAAAAACTTCCAAAACATTACATCCTTATGGTTTGATGCTACAAGTTTATGGAGAATATGAAGTTTTTTGGGATGGAATTTTGATCGGAAAAAACGGAAATCCTGGACAAGAAGCGTTACTTCAGCCTGAAGGTAAAATGTGGGCTACTTTTAGCATTCCTAAACATTTAACGAAAGTTGGAGAACATGTATTAGCATTACGATCGAGTCTTTATTATTTTCCTGATCATACAACAATAGAAGAACTGAACATTGATGATTATAATGATTTACAAACGGATCGACTTATTGAATCTTCCTACATGCATCTTTTTGCAGGCGCTTTTTTGATTGCCTTTTTCTATTTTCTATTTCTGTTTCTGAGTAATAAAAAGGAATATGCAACCTTAATTTTTAGTATTAGCTGTTTTTTATTTTTCGCATTGATATTGGTAGAGTTTAGTAAAGTATATATTTCCATTCATTACAGTTTGCATGTGATACGATTAAGGGTTATTGGCACTTTGATGCTTAGTATTTCTTTTGCGATTCCGTTTTATTTTTCCATGCAATTTCCGTTTCCGAAACGAAAACTACTGTTGACTCTCTTTGTAGCTGTGTTATTGTACTTTTTCTTCTCAAGACATGTTTTTGAATTGAAAGCCAATAATATGGTGTATGGCATGTGGATTTTTTCATTTATAATTGTAGTATTTGGAGTTTTTAAACGAATGAAAGGAGCTCGTCTTGTACTATTAACACTTTTATTATCGGTATTGATAGGTTTTGTAACTCCGCTTAATAAGAGTCTCTTTGCAGGTTTCTGTTTTATTCTTTTGGGAATGTTTTATTTACTTTCAATGAGGATTAAAGAACAACGATTGGCTTATGAAACTTCTCTGATTCAATCTACGCGTTTACGTTTAGAATTACTAAAAAAGAACATTCAACCACATTTTTTAATGAATACATTAACCTCATTGATCGATTGGATAGAGGAATCTCCCAAGAAAGGTGTGCTGTTTATAGAAGCCTTAGCCAAAGAATTTGATCTTTTAAACCAAATAGAAAACAAAACATTGATTCCTATTAATCAAGAGATTGAACTTTGCCGTACTCATCTTGAAATTATGGAATATCGAAAAGAAATTAATTATTCTTGGCAAGAAGAAGGGATTGATACTGAGCAAAAAATACCTCCTGGTATTTTTCATACACTTTTGGAAAACGGTATTACTCATAGTTTACCTTTACAAGATAATAGTATTCAATTTAAACTTATTTTTGAATTGAATACTGATTATAAATGCTATACGTTTTTAACTTTTGCAAATCGTGCAAACCAAGCCATTCTTAACAAAGAAGATGGTACAGGTATAAAATACATAAAGGCTAGACTCACAGAGAGTTATCAGGAACAATGGAATTTTACTTCTGAACCTGTAGCTTATGGTTGGAAAAACACTATAAAAATATATTTTTGAGAAGATGAATATTTTAATTGTTGAAGATGAGGCTAGAATTGCCAAAAGAATCGAACGCATGACGCGTGAAATTTTTGGAGACAGATTGCAATCTTTAAAGTATATTAATACACTTCATGAAGCGTTAAAATTTATTGAAAATAATACATTAGATCTTGTATTGTTAGATTTAAATCTTAATGGTAATAATGGTTTCGACCTGTTAACGACGGCTGTTTCTAAATCGTTTCATACGATTGTTATTTCTGCTTATAAAGATCAGGCAATCATTGCTTTTGAATATGGCGTTTTAGATTTTGTCCCGAAACCATTTAATAGAGATCGATTGGCACAAGCCTTATATCGAACAGTTACAAAAGAAAAAATAGCAGCAAATACAGTTAAATTTTTAGCTGTTAAAAAAAGACAGAAAGTACAACTAATATCTATTGAAAACATACTTTATATCAAAGGAGCTGGAACATATACTGAGCTTTTTCTAGCTAACGGACATAAAGAATTACACGATAAATCACTTGAAAAATTAGAGCAATTATTATCACATACGTTTGAACGTTTTCATAAATCATACTTAGTAAAAATGTCAGAAGTAAAAGAAATTATTGTACAATCTGGCAGCAAATATATTGCAGAACTAAAAAACGGGAAACGCATTCCTATCGGGCGAACTAAATACAAAGGTCTTAAAGCGAAATGGTTTTAACTACATTTCTCTCTTAGTTGAATAGCATGAGTTTGACTACTTCTTTTTCTTCTTTTTTGGAGTATCAGTATTTATATTGGTAGTGGCAGTTTGTGCTAAATAGTTCGCTAGTATTTTATCGACCAACTCTTCTTTTGTCAGATGATGAAATATTGTTTTTATTTTAGCTTTAAAATCTTCTGAAACATCACGATTCGGCTTTGTTTTGAATATTTTTTTAGCCCATAATAATCCATTGTTTTCTTCAATGCTTTGTGCATCTGCTTTTTTGAATTCTTTGAAAGTAATTCCTAATTCATCTTCAAATTCAGGAATTTCTTCTACTTCTTCCTTTTGTATAACTGATAAGGAAAGTCCTTTTGCTCCTGCTCTAGCCGTTCGTCCACTTCTATGTACATAGGCATCGTAGGTATCTGGTAAATGATAATTGACAACATAGGAAACATCTTTTACATCAATACCACGTGCAGCCAAATCGGTTGCAACTAAGATATCTATAAATCCTTCTCTAAATTGTCCCATGATACGATCACGAATTCCTTGTGTCAAACTTCCATGAATGGCACCAGAAGAGAATTTATTGATTGCTAGTTTTTTTGCTAGTTTGTTTACCGCAGCTTTGGTTTTACAGAAAATAATTCCGCGTTTGCCTTCTTTGGTATTTAAAAAATGAAGTAAGACTTCTAGTTTTTCTATCGGTTCTACCACTACATATTGATGATCTATTCCTTGATGTCCAACCGTTGACATGTCTTCTTCAATATGCACGACATGTTTGGACATGTAATTTTGAACCAATTGTTTGATGGTTCCGGGCATTGTTGCCGTAAATAGTAAGGTTCTTCTCGATTTAGGAATTTCCTTTATAATGCTATCCAATCCATCTTTTAGTGCGCTTACCATTTCGTCCGCTTCATCTAAGATGAAATACGCGATGTTTTTGATGTTGATGGCTTGTCGTTTCACTAAATCTGCCAAACGTCCAGGCGTAGCTACAATGATGTGTGTTGGTTGTTTTAAACGTTCTATTTGAGGTTTTATAGGAACGCCTCCACATATAGAAGCAATAGAAGTTGTAGGACTGTGTTTTGCGAAAGCTTCCAAATTATTGAATATCTGCTGTCCCAATTCACGTGTTGGTGTAAGTATCACAGCTTGAATTCCTGTATTTTCAGTATCAATGAGTTGTATTAATGGCAAACCAAAAGCCGCAGTTTTCCCTGTTCCAGTTTTAGCTAAGGCAACCACATCTTCTTTTTGCTGTAGCACTACCGGAATTACTTTTTCTTGAATATCTGTGGGAACCGAAATTTTTAAGCCCGCTAGACTCTGCTGTAATTCCTCTTGAATTCCTAACTCTGAAAACTCTTTTGCCATCTAAAATAATTTTCGGCAAAGATAGGTAGTGTTTTTGAGGTTTTGGTGGTGATGGGATTGTATATTTTAAATTATTTGAGTTATTCCTAGTCTATTAGAATAAGAACTATATTCGACTTGAATCTCGGATAGTAATTCCTTATTAAAAATTTTCATCTTATTAAAACGTTCATGAAATACATTTGGAGGCAGTGAGAATGCATATCTAAAATCAAAGATTAATGTACAATCATTTCTTTCTTCATCTAAATATAGATGGTCAAATATCTTTAGAGATAAAGGCATTGCATTTTTTCCTTTTAATTTATTTTTTTTTCTGATAGGGTTAAGAATTAATAAACCACCTAGTAATTTTAAGTTTCTACCATATTTATTTTGAGCAATATCACAAGGTCGTGATATAATCATTGCTATATCAATTAATTCAGGACTTCCTTCACCATCATTTTGATCAGTTTGAAAAGATAAGTATTCTGCAATATTATCGTCAAGCTGTTTTATTTAACAAATGGTATTATAGTTCATTTGCTCGGCTTTTTATTTTCTTTCAATATAAGTTTTCAAAGAACTTTCAATTCGAAAACGAAACTACATATTCACTAGAAAAGGATTTTATGGAAAACCACATTCCAACAAAAAATATAAAAAAGAGTTTATAAAAACACCATAACTCCCTAATTCTAAAACCACTACAAAACCCATCTTAAAATTGTGAATATCTATTCATGCGTATCACTTTTTCAACAAAAAGGAAATCCTATATTTGGCGTCCTTAAAATAAAAAGATATGAGCGCAACTTGGTATGAATGCAAGATAAAGTATAGAAAACTTGATGAAGTAACTGGCGAACAAAAACTAAAAACAGAACCTTTTTTAGTAGATGCAATCTCTTATACAGAGGCAGAAAGTAGAATTACAGAAGAAATGGCTGCTTATTTAAGAGAAGGTGAAGAAATTAAAATTACGAATATTAAAGTAGCTAATTACGCAGAAATACATCCGTTTGAGAATTCAGATAGATGGTTTAGATGTAAAGTAAGTATGATTTCTTTTGATGAAGAAAGCGGTAAAGAACGTAAATCGAATCAGTATTTATTGATACAAGGAAATGATGTAAAAGAAGCGTATGAAAATACGGTAACAGCCATGAAAGATACGATGGCAGAATATACGATTCCAGCAGTTTCAGAGTCTCCAATTATGGATGTATTTCCATATTTTTCTGGTGAAGAAAGTGAAACTAAAAAACTGGAAAAATTCATGGAATTGAAAGATTCTGTACCAGTAACGAATGATATTGATGAAGATTTAGCATTTGTTGATAGTTTGACTGTAGAAACTGAATAATTATTACAACTTATTTTAAAAAGGATTGATTAAATATCAATCCTTTTTTTTCTATATGCTGATGGCGTTGTGTTTTCAAATTTTTTAAAAGCGCTGTTAAATGATGACAAACTGTTAAACCCAGTGTCAAAAGCTATTGAAGAAATAGTAAACTTTTCATTTTCCGTATTTGACAGCAATTCTTTTGCATCTTGAATTCGATAATAATTAATGAAATCATTAAAATTTCGTTGTGCATATTGATTGATTACTGAAGATGTTTTCTGCGGACTTTGTTTTATCGCCATACTTATTTTTGAAAGCGATACATCAGACTCAAGATATAATTTTTCGTCTTTGACTAACACAACGATCCTTTTAAATACTACTGAACTATCATTTGCTTTAAAAGCTTCTCCATCAATTTCTGTCGTTTTAAGCAAAAATGCTTTATAGCTTAGATAATAGATAATCAAAGAATACATTATGGGGCCAATTATATACGGAATCTGATCTTCTATTATGTTTAGAAAATATGAAATCCAAATTATAATAAATCCAAAAATCAACAAGTTAAGCCAAGTTAATATTGCTTTTTGTGATTTTGTTTGCGTGTCTTTTTTAAATTGTTTGTGTACTTTTTTTAGTGTTTTCCACGCGATAGTAATGTAACATGCAAAATGCAAGTAAATAAACATCAAAACACTTCCGAATAGTATGATGATTATTTTATTGTTTTCATACAAATCTTTGGTAATAAACAAACTAAGTCCAAAAACCAAACTAAAGGGAATCAGTTCAACTAAATGGCTTCTAGAAATTTTGAAATTTGGACGCGTCATTCCTAAAACATACCATCTAAAAAATGGTCCAATTAATAATAAGATTGCTAATCCTGCAAAAATAAATATAGGTTCTAATCCTTCTCCGAAATTCATCATTACAGATTTACCTATTCTGAATGCCATGAAAATCAGAATTAATCCTAATAATACATTCGTTTGTGTCTTTTTCTTTTTAAAAAAGAATAAATAACAAGCAAATAAAACTCCATGCAAAAGTCCTGCACTACTAATAATGATAAGAAGAATTTGTGAAAAACTCAATAGATTATTTTTTTCAAATTTAGGTTAAAAGTATCTATTTTAATTGTTCTGCTGTACTTTTTGCGTGTGAAGTCAATCCTATTAATCCAAAGAAACGTCCTATTTCTCCTTTCATGACAGCTATAGCACAGTGAGAAGCTATCAAAGTTCTATCAAGTGGTTGTTTGTCTTGAATCATGAGTTTTTGGATTAATTCTTTTGCTTTTTCAGCTCCATCTTTTTCATAAGTCAACAATACTTTTCCAGCATTTTCTTCTCCTGTTATTTCTCTATATTTAGGTTGATATCCTAATTGTTTTACCATTGTTTCTGCTAATTTCCAAGTAGACCAAGGATTTTGACCTGTTATTATATTGTCATCCTGACTAACAGTTTCTAAGTACATAGCACCTTTATTAAACTTGGCGCCTTGCGAAGTTAATTTATCCTGTAAAAGAAATGGAAATATATTTTTTGCATCTGAAATTAGAAGTAATTCTTCTTCGTTTGTAAAACTACTTATCTTTTTATTTTCTAATAGATGCTGACCATTATCTAGTGTTACATTCACCAATGCAGCAGGACCATGACAAACGGCTCCTATTGTTTTTCCTGCTTGATAATAATCACGTACTATTGTCTGAATTTTTTTATTATCTGGGAAATCAAACATGGCTCCTTTACCTCCAACAAAAAATACCGCCTGATATTCTTCAGCAACAACATCAGTTATGGCAATCGTATGACTCGTTTTATATTGTGCAATGGAGTCATTTAGAAAAGCATAATCATATATTCCCATGTCATCGCCATCAATAACAACTGGTGGCTTTCCTCCTAATGGACTTGCTATATCAACTTCAAATCCATTTGCTTCAAATACATAATACGCGCGTGATAGTTCCGTTAATTCATAACCTGTCGGTTTTCCACTAATTCCCATGGTGTCTTTACTTGTTACTACAGCTAAAATTTTTCCTCTTTTTGAGATCACATTTTGTGATAAATAAGAAATATCATTAACCATAGTTGTGGATAAATCTTGTTTCATTTCATCTAAAGGCAATAGATTGATAAACCAAACGCCAAATATTACAAGTAACGTTAAGAGACTAACGAATGAAATTAATGTCCATTTTAGTATTGGATATTTTTTAAGCATAACTTTTTTCCTTTTTTAAATTCTATACGAAATACTTGGAAAAAGCCCATAAAAGCTGAGGAAATGATAATTTCGTCAGTGTAAAATTTATTTACTCTACACTATATGTTTAAAAATATCCTAAATCTTACTTATAAATTTCACATAAATTCCTTTCAGCTATTTCTATACCTTTAAAAATCTCCCATATAATAAAATGCGCCCCAATCTCTATATTCTGGAAAGGAAATTCTGGTTATTTTTTGAGCTGTATAAAAAGCATCTAATTTATTTTGAGAGTCTTTTAAATTTTGATAAAAAGTTGTAAAGAAAAAAGCAGCAGCGGTTGTTTCTACTTCCCACAAGGTACCAACAATCGTTTTTACTCCTGCATGAAAGAATGCAGCTGGTAAACCATATAAATTACTTGCCAAATCGACGCGTCCTAAAGCTGTTTCACAAGCACTTAGAGTTAGGAGTTCTACATTACTAAAATCGTTCCCATAAATTTCATAAGCATTTACAATTCCGTTAGTTTTTGCTGAAGGTTGAAGATATATTGCATGATAACATGGTGCGTATACATTGTGTTCTCCATGTGATGCTAAATGCACATATGTTGACTCTGACATAGCTTTATAAAAAGCTTCTTCAGTTGCATACTCTCCTATAATTGGTTCAACTCCAAAGATATCTCCAATGGCTTTTGCTTCGGCTTCTACATGTACGAGTGGATGTAAATATGCAGGAGCAGCTTCCGTATCTTTGACAGCAAATATGCTTATTTCAGGATTTGAAGTTGTTTTAGTGATGTCTTTTGTGAGATACTGAATATTTGGTATGTATGATATTTTCCAGTGTTTTGCAATAGGTTCATCTTCTTCTCCCAAAAGATGAAAAGGATAGAAAAATAAAGTATCACACGGTACTATACAAAGATGATCGATTCCTTTTTTTCGTAGTTTATTTAGAATTTCTAAAACTGGTCCACCAAAGTATATTTTATGTTCAATTACTAATAAATCAGTAGCTTCCGTACTTATATTTTTAAATCCAGGCTCTTCAACGATGTGCTTACGAATTTTACCTACGAAATAAGTCAACAAATTGTAAGTAACTTTTTTACCTTCAGAAGTCATTGAAATATAACCAGAAGGCACGTCAGCCATATTAGAAACTGTAAAATGCAGATTAGCACTTGTGATTATCGTTATGTAAACCTGAGCGCCTCCTATATGATTTTGTCCAAACGAATAATCAATAACAACTGTATTTTTAGGTATTTTTGATTGTATTTCACTAAAGTGTTTGTGTAAAAACGCGTTTTCATTCAAATGCTGTTTGACTAGAAAACGTTGAAACTTAGCATCAAAAACTTGCTGTAAGTTTAAAATTTTATCTTTTGTTGATTCTCCTTTTAATGAAATCGATTTTCCATATACCGATCCAATAATCATTTCATCATCTAGAATCTTTTTTTCGTAAGGAACACCTTGTTTTTCAAGTTCTAACGTACGCTTTTTTTGTAAGTTTTTTATTTTTGTATCTAGTACTACTAGTTCTTTGTTTTGTGACCAATGAACACTAATTGGCGCCTCCATAATATTATTAAATAAGTAACCTTTATATACTTGTAACAACAGTCCTAAAAGCCGTGTATCATAATCACCTATATGTATAAATTTACTTAGTAATCTTTTAAAAATAGTATTTGCTATTTGTATAGTTTCAACACCAATTCGTATTTGTAAATTTGATAATTGAGTTCCTATGGCTACAGCTACATATCCAATATCATAACCGCTTTTTTCCATAACAATATGTTGAATCCGAAATAATAAATCTTTAGCTTCTTCGGTACGTTTCGCTTTCAACAATATTTTTAATGCTATTATATAGTTTTCAATACTTTCGGTAAAACTATTTTTATCAAAATAATTA
Organism: uncultured Kordia sp.; assembly: GCF_947496985.1. GTDB lineage: Bacteria > Bacteroidota > Bacteroidia > Flavobacteriales > Flavobacteriaceae > Kordia. The sequence goes on along the minus strand of NZ_CANMEZ010000004.1, from coordinate 255,162 downwards.
ACAGCTTTACCTACATAAAGTATCGTTTCTATATGTGTATAGACAGAACGATATTTTTCAACAAATGGTTTATTTGCATGTAAAATGTATTTGAGATGTTCAAGTCCTTTTTCTTCTTGATTTGATTCGGCACACAGTACACAAATTTTTAAATGAGCTGCAGTAATTTCATTTATAGTCCAATTTTCAGCAGAAATACTTTTTTGGAGCGCATGTTGAAGTTCTTCATAAAAATCTGTTTTTATTTTGAAAAATTCAGGGATATATTGATTGAACAAGCAAGACATCATCAAATTGAAATATATTTTTACCTGATTACCATTGGTTTCTTCATAAATCAATGATTCATGCCGTAGTAAAAGATTCAAACATTTCTCTGGTTCAATACTTTGTAAACTTACTCCTATTTTAGTGATATTTATTCTGAGCTCCTTAATACTTTTACTTGTGTACAACTCTTTCAAATCAGTTGTCAGCAGTGCTTCCAATTCTTCGAAGTATGTGTCTTGCAAAGAAGATATTTTTGCTTTTTTTACATAATCAATAATACTTGTAAGTGCTTCGTAACCTTGGCGTTCGTCTGGAAATTCTTTGAATATACTTTGTGCTTCTTCTGCAAATGGTAAAAGGTTCGAAGTGTCAATAGGATATTGCAAGAGTTTTGCTGAAAACATGGCATCTACGACTACTTTTAAACTTCGTGCTCTTGGAATTCCTTTACGAACTTTTATAGCTTTTAGTCCATATTCTATTGCTTTGGGAATGGTTTCTTTGGGCGATGGCATATATTGATCTTTTTCATTCCAATGTTGAATTTCATTTCCAAATTCATATGTCAATTTTAGTTGCCATGCACGAAAGGCACTTTCATAATCAATAAGGCTTTTACCTGCAAAATAAGGATCAAAATGTATGACAGCTAATCTATGAAACAGTTCTTCTTTATCATACAATGAATATCTATCGTCTGTTTTACCAATAAACTCTTTTGCTGTTTCGACAGCATCATTAAAATAGCGAGCGTCAGGAATTTCATTGGTAGCACATGAAACTAGATCTAGCCAAGTTAATACAATCTGTTCTTTGTCTATATCATGCCATGGGTAGTAATTTCTGTGTTCTATGCCGGTTTTTAGTATTTTGAATAATGAAATTGCTTTTCGCCAATTTCCTTCATGTGCAAGCGATTCACAATAGTTACAGAGACAATAAATATAGTTTTCTGTACTTATGTATAATGAATCATTTGTAATCAATTTTTCTGCATATGCTAATGATATTTCTTTAGCTTCAAACTGTTTCCAAATTTGCTCTACAGGTCCTGTGCCAAAAGGATAATCCATAGGAAATTTTGCAAAATGTTTAGACATTGAGATAATACTTTGCATTGGAGCTAATATTTCTTCAGAACTAAGATGTTTTAATCGAGGAATTAACTTAAAATATCCAGCCTCAATACTTTGGTAAACAGCATAACTATTTCTTTTTGAGAATATGATAGGGTTTTCATAAAGATATGTTTTCCAATTCTCTTTTTTTAAAAGTAATAGTTCTTCATATACATGAAACAAATGGTCATAAAATTTCTCTATTTGCGGCGACATTTAATGAGTTTATAGTTGGATCAATTCGTTACAATTGGTTTAATTTCGAATTCTAAAAACGGAATAGCTTCCATTTCTTTTTCTTTGTTAAAAATGATATATGTCTTTTCTTTTAAAACTGTTTTTATTTCAACTTTCCCTTTGATATGATCACTCTTTTTTGTTCTGATAATGATGTAACAAGCATAAGATCCATTAATAGATATATTATTTGTTTTTTCAAATTCCCACATTGGCGATCCTTTCCCTTCTCTAAAACTTGTTATAAAAAAATCTTTGCTTGTAGTTGATTCTTCATGACTAACTTCGCCTTTTAAAAATTTTAGCTCAGAGCTAATTTTTATACTATCCTTCGCTTTCACATCTTCCGCTACATTTTCGGGTGTCAAAGACCAAACTAAGGGTTTTTCAGTAGGATTTTCTTTAAAATGCATAGGAACTGAAATCCAAGCTTTGCTGAAGTGTTCGTCTTTTTTGGTACGGAAAGTACATCCAATTCGGATGATATTGAAACGATATTCTGGATCTTGATTGTCTAAAAAATGAACCATTTCAGGATCATTATCTCCATCAATAGCCGTAATTTGTTGTGAGATTACTTCACTTAGATCTACACTACTAGAATCTATAATATTATCAAACGATTTTCCTCGTGAGTCGCGTTCTTTTTTATAAAGTTTAAAAGTTCGTTTTTTTGACTCTTCAAATTTAATTTCAATCATAATTCAAGCAGTAGTTAACAAATTACATATTGTTAAATTTAAAAATTTCCTTTCAATTTTGATTGAAAAAATGACAATTGTTTATGAATTTACTTTCTATTTGATACACTATCCTATGATTAAAGTTGCTTTTTCATCAGCAATATTTATTTCTACGGTACTTCCTGAGTTAAAATTTAAAAAATCAGTCTCAATACCATCACTAAAAATAATTCCTTTTGTAGGCATATTAGATTCTATTTTTAATGAGCATGTTTTTGTGATGATTCCATAACCAATATTAGTTTGCGACATTTTACTCAAAAACGGTTCTCTTACAACAAAAACTAATTGATCATCATTCCATGCAAAAGTAGAGCTACAATTAGTGGTATTTTGATAATGAAATTCACCTATATTTTTTGTCATATTAAAAACAGAACTTAACCAACCTGTAGAACCAGCTCCTGTTGAAATTATGATTCCACTTGAAGATTGTTGTTCTTTTTTTCCATTGAATTCAATTTGATATCTTGAAGATACATGCGAATCTGCACCAATATAAAAATCATTAAAAGCTAATAATGTTTGTCCGTCATTTAAAGTTGCTTTTGCCATAGTAACCTGTTTAGTTTGATAATTTCCTTTGCTAATTTTTTTTAGCATGCTTTTTAAGTCATTAGGAGAGTGTTTTAAAAGGATTCCGTCATAACGTTCTACATCTGGGTTTATTCCAATAATTGGCAATCCATTAACGTATTTAGCCGTATTTGCAACCAATCCATCTTGACCAATAACAAGTATTAACTCGTTTTCCGTAAAAATATATGTTGGTAAAAATGAACGATGTATTATTTTGTGTTTGAATTTATTAATAGTAGCCGCTTTAATTATTGAAAGAGATTCGTAGAACGTATCGTGTTCTTGTTCAAAAAAAGCAAAGTCGCCACCAGAATTTTCAATATAAAACCGAGCTTGAGCTTTTGAATTAAAGCGTTCTATTAATTGTTCAAGCCTTGTTTTGTCTCTAATAATTAATATTCTTTCAAAATCCATCTCTTTTATGATTTACTTCTAACAATAGAGTCTAACAATTCGGGAGAGATGTTTAAATTTCCTATCTTATCAGCATTTTCAGCTAATTCTCTAAAAGCTAATGCAATATTATTACTAGGATTGTTACCATTATTACCAATTGCCATTAATATTTTCCAGTCTAACTCTTTGTACGGATTCAAACTTGCATTTAGTGTATATTCCTTTACATCAGCTTCCTTCTTTTCATTTGTTACTTGAATATCGATCAATGTTTTCTTTTGCTCTTCTAATGAAATACTCGAAACCATTTCCATTTCTTTCAATTTTTGTTCGTTTTCTTGCTTAACAAGATCCGTTTCCATCTTTTTCTCTACAATTTGCTTTTGCTTCTCCTCAACTGCTATTTCAGTATTTAGCTCACTTTCCTTAATCATTCTTTCTTGCTCAACCGCAAAATTTCTACGCTCATAAACAGCTTGATCTGCTTCTTTTTGTAGAGATTCTCTCGTTTGTGCTTCTAAAGCACGCGCCATTTCTGGTGTAGGAGTCACACCAAGTATATTAACACTTAATACTTCTAATCCTAACATTGCTACTGCTTTAGATTTTTGAACAGTTGTGAATATTTCTTTTTCAATACCTTCTAATTGTCGTAAAGCTTCTTTTAAATGTAATCTTTGAATAATAGCTGCACTTGCTGTTTGTGCTTCATTAATGATTCGTTGCGGAATTTTTTCATAATCATTTTTAAGATACTGTTTCTTCTTATCTACTGTAAAATCTAATATTTCAGCTATTTGCGTTGGATTATTTATCTTATAAGTAATCTGTCCTTGCAAAGTAATTTCTTGATAATCTTTTGTTGTTTCTTTAAATACAAATTGAAAATCATTACTCTGTACAGGAATAGAAACAATAGATGAATTTGGGGAGAAATAAAAAAACGATAATCCTCTTCCCTCTTTCTTGATTCTTCCGTTTTTATAATGGATAACATAATTCATTGAATCAAATTTTATATAATTTATTCCTAACATGCGATTGAATTTAAATTAATGTTTTGTGTAATTATGACACAAATTTAAAATAGAATATAATGACAAACAAATTTATTTAGCGTTATTTTTACGCATTATTATTTACAAGCTCATAATCAGTATATTATATTTTTCAAAAAATATTCAAACTCAAATGAAATTTTGTTATCAATTAATAGTAAAGAAATATTCACAATAAAAGAATTGAAGATAAAAACAGTTATTTCCATAAGTCATTTATATTACTTATTTTGGATATTTATATATATGATTGTAGTAAAAGCAAAAAATTCTCTAATTGATATACCGTTGTTATCTAAACAACTCAGGGAATTCATATGTTTTTTTGCTATTCTATTTTTATCCATTTACTCTTCATTTGCTTTCGCTCAACAAATTAAAAAAGAATCGTATATAACTAATTTTCAAGACACTGTCTTTAATGAACATACAGAAATACTACTAGATTCAGCATGGTTATTTTATTGGAATCAACTTGTAGAACCCGGTAATTTTGAAAACAAACCTTTTGAAAAAGTAACACTTGATAATTGGAGAAATTTTGATCTTTCTGATACTGAAAAATTACCTTCTTTCGGCTGTGCTACGTATCGTTTATTAATTTCTATTCCAAAAGATAGACCACATGTATCACTTTATATACCATCGAGTTATGCAGCTTCAAAAACTTGGATTAATGGAAAGATGATTTCAGAAATAGGTCATGTTAGTTCTTCAAAAGAAGAAACTTTACACAGACGTTTTTCTCAAATTATTCCTTTAAACACTTATGAAACGGAATTCGAAATTGTGATTCAAGTTGCCAATTTCTATCATCATAAAGGTGGAATTACGGAATCTTTAATTGTATCGCCTAGTCATCATTTGTTGAGCATAAAAACGAAACGAGTGATTGCTGACATGATTTTTATAGGAAGTTTAAGCTTTATAGGAATCTTCTTTTTACTCTTCTTTTTGTTTTATTGGAATAAAGATAAAGCTGTACTCTATTTTGCTATTATGTGTATTTCTTTGGCATATATGGCAATGAGTGATCGATATGCGCCTTTTGCAGAAATTTTTGAATCTGCTAGTTGGATATTCTTAACAAAGATTGAATATATAGCCTTATTTTTAGCGGGACTCTCGGCGAGTTTATTCTTTAACGCTATTTTTTCCGACCATACACATAAAATATATGCAAAGATGCTCAAATACGGGTTTTATATACTTGCATTGCTAGCTATATTTCTACCGAGACCATATTTTACTAAATTATTAATGCCATTTTTCAGCTTAATGATTATCAATTTAATATATGTATTTTATGTGATTGTTAGTGCAATTATTATTGGTGAGCGTCAAAAATCAATCTTATTGCTTGTAAGTATGCTATTAGGTTCTTTTGTATTTACAACACATATATTTTTGTTTTTAGGAGAAAATACTAATGCAATTGTATATGTAAACTTCGGTTATATTATTACCTTTTTATTACTTTCAATGCTATTAATGATGCGATTTTCTAATTCGTTTCACGAACTTGAAAAAGCAAAAGAATTTGCTTTAACTCAGAAAAAAGAAATCTCTTTACAATCAAAAGAGCTATCAAATGTGAATATTGAATTGAAAGAAAATCTACGAAATTTAGAGAAATCAAATGCTGAACTTGATAGTTTTAACCATATTGTTTCACACGATTTAAAAGCGCCCTTAATTGCTATAAACACACTTGCTTCCTTTATTGAAGAAGATATAGAAGAGACTATAGATGAAGATGTTAAACATCGTTTTCAATTGTTAAAAGATAGAGTTTCTAAAATGTATGCATTGATAAATGATCTTTTAGAATATTCAAAAATTACCAAAGAGAAGAAGAGTAAAGAGTTATTTAGTTTAAATGATTTACTGAATGAAGTCACCAGTATCGTGAACGATGAAAACAGACATACAATTCATCTTCCTGATGTCGATTTTGAAATTTTTGCAAGTAAGGTTGAATTGAAACATGTTTTTCAGAATCTTATAAGTAATGCTATTAAACATAATGATAAAGATAGCGCCATCATTACGATTTCTTTTTCAAAACTTCCAAATGAATATGCATTTTTTGTGAGTGATAATGGTCCTGGAATTGAAGCCAAATATCACACAAAAATCTTCGAAATGTTTAGTCAATTAAATGTCAATAATGAAGTTGAAAGCACTGGAATTGGTCTTTCTATTGTAAAGAAAATAGTTGCAGAAAATAATGGTGTTATTAGTGTTGAATCAGAAAAGGGAATTGGTACCACTATAAAATTCTCTTGGAAAATTGAGTAGTCTATACTTCTCTCCTATTTTTTAATACAATAAAACAAAAAAGCGAACCGAAGCTCGCTTTGTATCTAATATGAACTTGAATTTTATTTCGTAGGCTTCTCAAACATTGACTTATCTACAGAAACTCCAAATTGTATGTTTGTCCAATTGGTTATATAATATGCTTTGCCTTTTATAGTTCCATTCCAATCAGCTTCAATATATCTACGTTTGCTAGGTATTTTTATCCCAGCTACAGTTTCATACTCAAACGTCATTAAATAAGGATCTGTTACTCCAAAACTTACCACTGTAAATAGAAATTGATCAATTAATTTTGTTTTTTTATTTACATATAGAATGTATGTATCTTGTCCATCACCAACATTATTTCCAAATGTAATTTTGATACGATGATAATTTTTTCCGTTTACCATTTGATCACTTAATAATTCTTGATTCACACCTGAATCAGATAATTTAAAGAACATAGCAAACCAATAGTAATTTGTCTTTCTTAAAAAACGGGCAACACCATTCGCTTGTTTATCTGTTGATAATTTTCCATCAAAAGTTACCCAAGCATCCGTTCCATCATAGCCTTCTACCACTTTTCCATTTGCGCCTGTAAGGCTATGTGTACTGTATGTTGCGTATGAACGCTCACCATCAAACATATAGGTTTCTTTTCCAACAAGTGTGATAGCATTTTCTCCTTTAGGAGCACGATATTCATAATTATAACTTACTGTTCCTTTATTATAAAAATTTTGTTTTCCTCCAAGCGTTTCTGTCACTTCTGATATTATTTCATTTGCTGTTTGTGCTGTTGTAATTGTTGGAATCACCAATAATAACAACGTGTATACTATTTTTTTCATCTTATATTGTTTTATAATTACTTAACTATTCTATTTCCATTTAATGCTACAACCAATACTAGGATATTGTACTTCTGAAACATTTTCTCCTTTAATTAACGATTCTAATGCTTGAATCAATTCTTTACCTGTAGCAGTTCCCATATGAGGTCTTGTAGCATCAAAACGTCCTCTGTATGCTAATAAAAGTTTGCTATCAAACACAAAAAAATCAGGTGTGCATTCTGCTTGATATGCTTTTGCAACTTCTTGATTTTCATCATATACATAAGGAAAATTGTATCCTAGTTCATTCGCTACTCTTTTCATCATTTCTGGTCCGTCTTGCGGATAATATTCAGCATCATTGCTGCTAATTGCAATAAACTGAATTCCTTTTCTCTGATAATGATTGGCTACTTCAACCAATTTAGTATTAATATGATGTACAAATGGGCAATGATTACAAATAAAAGCAATAACAGTAGCTACATCTGATGTAAGTTCTGAAAGTGTTATTGTATTTCCTGTGATCGTATCTGGTAATGTAAATGATGGTGCTATCGTTCCTAAATCCATCATTTTTGATTGTACTAAAGACATAATTTGTTTTTTTAGATTGATAAGAATACCTACCAAATCCGAATATTCATTGGTAGCTATGCTAAATCACAAGTTGTTATACCATTAATTTTTCCCAAGCATTTGGTTCAAAAGCACTATCAACTTTAGTTTGAGCAACAAAATTGATATAATTTGTCATTACTTTTAAACTTACAATTGTAATTACTTCTAGTACATTATCTTGTGTAAAACCTGCGGCTAAAAAAGCATCTATATCTTCTTGCGAAACACGTCCTCTACTAATTGTTGTAGCTTTTACATAGTTACTTAATGCTTCTAATCTTTCGTTTGGAATTGCAGTTCCTGTACGCAATGCATCTAAAATGCTTTGATCAATTTTATGCATCTGTCCTATTGAAGTATGCGCAGCCATACAATAATGGCAATTATTTTCATAACTAGCTGCCAAATAAGCAACTTGCTGCTCTTTAGCACTTAATGTGCTATTAGCGTCTAAATTTGCGTTTCCTTCCCAATAGTTCTTTAATAAAGCTGGATGATTTGCCATTGTTCCTAAAAGATTTGGCACAAAACCATAGGCTTTCTTTGATGCTTCTAAAGTTGATTTAGAGTTTTCAGGAGCATTTTCAATTGTTCTTACTTCATACTTTAAATTTTCTACTATTGTCATTTTACTATTTTTTAAATTATTATTTTTCTGTTTTGACCTCTGTATGTTAATATATAATTGGTCAGTTTTATATATTATTACAAAATAACAGACCGTTCGTTTATTTTTTAGCCAAAAAATAGAAAGTTTAGCTTGCAATCTTTTTTTATACTTTTATAAATGCCATATTGATCTTTAAAAAATGGTTTAAAGGTGTTTTACTACGTTCTACTTTCATTCTTCCCAATGCACCATTAAAACTATCAAACAAGAAGTTTGCTAAATCTAAAGCTTCAATCGTATCAATAATTTCTCCTGCTTCTTGTCCTTTCTTAATAAAAGCTGCTAATCCACTACTCCATCTATCATATACAGCAGAAATAGCGTTAGATACAGGATCAATGGTTCCTGCAACTTCACTACTTAAATTTCCTAGTAGACAACCAACTTTAAAGTTTTTTTCTGTATACCAATTGATATGAATATTGAAATGTTTTTTAATTCTTTCATAATATGATAAAGATGTGTCTGATAAATTCTGTTCAAAATCTTTACCTATAGTTTCTTCAAAATGGCTAATTGCTTTGATGACAAAATCTTCTTTACTTTCAAAAGAATGATAGAAAGAACCTTTAGGCATATTACAAGCTTTTAAAATATCACGTATTCCTGTATTATGATATCCGTTAAGACGAAATAGCTCAATTCCCTTATCTAAAATATTATTTATATCGTGTTTTGCCATTATTAGACCGATCGTTTACAATGCAAATATATAATAATAGACCGATCGTTTCAAAATAATAAAAGTTAAAATTATCCTAACAGTAGTTTTACTCCCAATAACAATATGCAAGAAAGAAGTTGTCAAGTAAAAGTTTGCTTTAGTCACAAAAAATAGTGTGTTCATATAAATAACACTCCTAACCTACTAAAATAGATTAAGTTAGATACCTATAAATCCATTGAAATTCTATCTGATGAAAAATATCTTACGAACTATGCTATTATTTGGTTTACTAAGCAGTTGTACTACGCCTTCTGAAAAACCTTTACAACAACAAGAAGGAACAAAGAAAATTAAAGTTTATCTTTTAGGAACATTTCACTTTACGCAAACGGATAGTACATACAATGTTTTAGATGATAAACATCAAAAAAGTATTCAAGATCTTTGTGATTTAATTGTACTACAAAAGCCTAATAAAGTCTTTATAGAGCGACAACCAGAATTTGAATTTAAAAACAAATATGATAGTTTATTTACAAATTACGTGCAAACTGATGTTTTAAAAGGAAAAAATGAAATGTATCAGGTTGGATTTAGAGTTGCCAAAACGTTAAAACATCCAAAAGTGTATCAATGTGACAATCCAGGACAATTTGGACATTACTACAGAAAAGCACTTGCTTATGCGAAAGAGAATAACCAAATGCAGTTTGTAAATGCTACAGGAAAAGGTACTGTAATTCGTGAAGACGATCAAGTTAATGAAGATTCTTTAATGCATAATAGTTCATTGCTAAAATATATACAATGGATTAATAGTGATGCCGTAATGCGTACATCGCATGCGAGTTATGTAGCAAATGATGTCCTTATTGGAAGCAAAGATTATTATAATTATGATGACGATGATACTTTAATTGGTGCCCAAATTACAGCAGATTGGTATCGAAGAAACATCATGATTTATACCAAAATGGTAAACCAACTAAGCTATAATGAAGATGCTATATTTTTAATTATTGGTGCTGATCATGTGCCAATTATAAAACATTTATTTAATAGTAATCCACATTTTAAAGTCATTGAAACTACAAAATGGCTTAACAAATAAAATTATGTAAATCACTTATTTTCAAATTCTTATATTCTTTTTGTTTATATATTTAATTCATAGAAATTGCTATAAAACAGTTTCTATTAATTATTTTTTCTATAATTATGTAAGGAGCATGTCTTAATATAGACAGACTTGTCTAAACATATTAATTAATTGAATATATATTATGGAACAAAGACATCCTTTACCACCATTTACATTAGAAACGGCATTGCAAAAAGTACAAGCTGCAGAAGATGCTTGGAATACACGAAATCCTGAAAAAATTGCTAAAGCATATACAGTGGATAGCGAATGGCGAAATAGAACTTCTTTTTTAAATGGAAGAAAAGAAATTGAAGCTTTTTTAGAAAACAAATGGGCTACAGAACTCGATTATAAATTAAAGAAAGAATTATGGGGTTTTCGCGGAAATAGAATGGCGGTACGTTTTGAATATGAATATAGAAATGATGCAGGACAATGGTTTCGTGCCTATGGAAATGAAAATTGGGAGTTTGACGAAAATGGATTGATGCAAAAAAGATATGCAAGTATCAATGATTTAGAAATTAATGAATCGGAAAGAAAGTTAAAATAACTTATTATGAAAAAAACCATCTTACTTTTATTACTAATTATTTTTATAAGCTGTAATCAACAACAAGAAACAACGATAGTTTCACAAAAAGTAACTACTGAAACTCCATCAAAAACTCCTACGCTTTTCAAGTCTAAAGTAATTAACGGACTTAAAATTGCGTATAGAGAAGCTGGAAATCCTAAAAATCCAACATTAATTTTATTACATGGTTTTCCTTCTTCATCACATCAATATCGAAAGGTTTTGACTGAATTAAGTGATCAATATCATATGATTGCACCAGATTATCCCGGTTTTGGAGAAAGTGATTTCCCTTCAAAGGAAGATTTTAACTATACTTTTGATAATATTGCTTCAGTAATTGATCAGTTTGTACAAAGTTTTCATTTAGATAAGTATTCACTTATGATTCAAGATTATGGCGCACCAATTGGTTTTAGAATTGCCACAGCACATCCTGAAAAAATAACTTCTATCATCAATCAAAATGGAAATGCCTATGAAGCTGGATTAGGGAAATCTTGGGGGGAAATTGATCAACTATGGGCAAATAATTCTAAAGAAAATAGAGATGCTTTAATGCATGTTTTTTCTAAAGAAGGTTTACAGTGGCAATATTCACATGGAACCCGAAATCCTGAAAAAGTAAATCCTGACACTTGGAATTTAGATTATTTACGATTATCTCGAAAAGGTGCGCACGAAATCAATTTAGATTTATTTTATGATTATCAAAACAATGTAAAACTGTATCCTAAATGGCAAGCGTATATGCGCAAACATCAACCACCAATGTTGATTGTTTGGGGAAAAAATGATTTGTTTTTTCCTGAACCTGGAGCAGAAGCTTATAAAAAGGATCTAAAAAATATAGACTATAATATTTATGACACAGGGCATTTTGCATTAGAAGAAGATGGAGAAGCTATTATTGCCAAAATGAGAGATTATTTAAACACTATTACACAACAATAAAAGTATATTTGTAACATACACTTTCAAAAAACGATCTTTGAAAGTGTATGTTATTTGTTATCATATGAATAAAAACGAAACGAAAGACCGAATTCTTAAAACTGCTCATGCCCTATTTCATAAACAAGGCTATAGCAATACTGGCATTAATCAAATTATCAAAGAAGCTAAGGTCGCCAAAGCGAGTTTATATTATCACTTTGCGACTAAAGAAGAACTTTGTATTGCTTATTTGGATGAACGCCATAAGGTTTGGAATGAAAGATTTCAAGCCTATATTTCTGACAAACAAGATAAAGTACTCGCTGTTTTTGATTTTTTAATAGATGACAATGTCAAAAGTAATTTTAGAGGATGCAGTTTTATTAATATGTCTTCAGAAACACCACCAGAAAAGGAATTGATTTTTGAAAAATTACAACATCATAAAAATAAATTACTTGCCTTTTTTGAAAGTGAAATTACAGATAAATCACTCGCATATACAGTGTATGCTTTGTTTGAAAGTGCTATTGTAGAAAGTCAATTATACAGAAGTCAAGAACCCGGGAAACGTTTGAAAGCAATTGTAGCAGGACTTATTTCTTCGAAGTGATAAAATAGACTCCAATCAACAAAACAACAGCTGCAATAATTGATTGTAGACTCAATCTTTCATCTAAAACATACCAACCTAAAAACAAGGCAACTACTGGGTTTACATAGGAAGATGTGGCTACTTTTTCTGTAGAAACCTTTTTTAATAAATAATTAAACGCTGTAAATGCAGCCAAACTTCCGAGAGTAATTAGTAGAAACATGGACCATTTTACGCTATAACTCCACTCAATTGGAGAAACCCAAGTTTCACCTAATAATAAACTCACTATAACTAATAAAACACACGCAATAATCATTTGATATCCCGTACTTACTAAATGGTTTTTGGGAATATCTGCTTTTGAAACGTACACGCTAGCAAAACTCCAACCAATAATACAAGTGAAAATCATAAGAATTCCAATAAAAGCGCCTTCACCAGCAACTAATTTTTGTTGACTTACCAATAAATACATTCCTATAATTCCTAAAATAATTCCTATTACAGATTTTATTTTAATTTTTTTACCATGCAGTACGCGCATTAATAATAATACAAATAAAGGCTGTGTAGAAGCTAATAATGCAGCAAATCCACTATCAACAAATTTTAATGCCCATACAAAAACACCGTTTCCATACACCATAAATAAGAAACCTACTAATAGTGAGTTTAAAAATTGTTTTTTAGAGATTTTTAATGATTTTCCTGAAACTATAGCAATTCCAAATAATAAAATACTTGCACAAAAAAAACGAAAAGAAGCCAAATAAAATGCAGGTAACTCAGTAACTACTATTTTATTCAATAAATAAGTACTTCCCCAAATGATATAAATAGCTATAAATGCTAGTATAATAAGTACGTTTGATGATGTAGATTTCATGTACAATAAATAAGTCGCAAATGTACAATCTTGTTTTTATTTGTAACGAGTATTTTTAGTTTTCTTATGGATCAATTTCACATAAAAATGTTAGAAATCTGCATTCGTTTTTAGTTTATTTTTTCATAAAATTCATTTTTTTTGAAAGACTCAAAAATAAGTCTCAACTATTTTATTTACAGAATTTTAAGTAATCCAAATCTTTCCAAAAAAGCCGTATATCTTTTAGTTTTAGACTTAAAAAAATAATTCCTGACGCAACCTTTTTTAATTTAGCGTATCTCTTTAATAAGTATCAAGGTTATTGTGAATACTTCATTTTCAAGAAATTACCTTCTTCAAAATCACAATGATTTTATAATATTTTTCATTAGAAAGCACGTTATTAAAAATGACGTGCTTTTTTAATTTAATTCATAAAAAAATAATTCCTGACACAACCGATTTGAAGACACATTTTACAATGTGAAATGTGTCTTCCTTGGTATAAGAAAATCAACTTATTAAAAATCAAAACGTTTGTTCATTTTGAAAGCAATTCCCCAATTTTTTCGTGCTAAGTTTTGTGCAAAATTATCAGAAACTACAAAGTAGATATACGATAAAGGTTTGTATTCCCATTGCAAACGACTGTTAATATTGAAGTTGTCTCGTTGTGTATTATATTGCACATAAGTAGTCCAATTTAAACGGTTTGAAAAGAAAATTTCACTCGTAAATCGTGATAAATGAAAGGTTTCTTTACCTAATTCATTTAAATCGATATGATTCATGTCGTATGTCAATTCTAAATTGGCAAATGGCAATAGTTGATAGTTTACATATGCACCAACTGTGGTTCGTTTTCCATGATAATAGCTTCCTTTTTGCGCATTTACACGATATCTAAATTTTTGATTATTAGCCGAATTGTAACCTACTTTTAAAATTCCAAAACGATATCGATCTGGTTGTAACGAATTTCCATTCCCCAACGGATCAAAACCATATTTTAAATCAACATCATCGTACTTGATTACATAATACACTGCCGATAAATCTTTGAAAAACACAGCCGAATTCAAAAAGTGAGAAGACTGACTGAATTTTCCAGCTTCATCAAAGTACGTATCATTACTATAATTTAAATATCGAATAGAGTTCAATGTTTTAGATTTCTCATAAAATTTTTGATATTCAACACCAGCAGTTGTCTGTGTATATCCTTCACGAACAACAATATCATTAATCGCATCATAATTAAACAATCGTGGTGTAAAACCAACATCGGTTAGATAGTTTTTCTCTACTTTTTTAATTCCAGCATTCCACTCCAAACCTCGTTGATTGTACCAAATTTCAGCATTGTAGAAGTTGTTTTTACTGTTAATTCCATCATTGAAACTTTTACCAACATTGGCAATTCCAATCCATTTATTATTATCAGACTTATAGTTTAAATTTAATCCCGTAACACGATTGTAATCATCTATAAATTCAAATTGATCCGTTTCTTGTCTATTGATCAAATACGCCGTTGTAGTAAAATTTTTTGATAATTGTTGTTCGCCAACTAACACACTAAAATTCTGTGAAGCAACTTCGTTTTCTTTGTCTGTTTGTACATTTAACACACCTATTCGTGTTTTTGGAGCAATATTTCCTGAAAGTTTTAATCCAAACTGGATGTTGCTCTCCGCTCCTATTCTTCTGGAATAAAAAGGATTCACGCCAGTTACACCTAAGTTAGAAAACAAATCAGCATTCTCTAGAAAGAAGTTCCTACGTTCAGGAAAAAATATTGCAAAACGCGTCAAATTTGTTACTTGTTGATCTACATCAATTTGAGAAAAATCTGGATTAATCGTTGCATCTAACTTTAAAGATGAAGTTACATTATATTGTAAATCTATACTTGGCGTAAATGTAGTTTCATCAGTTTCATTTTCTACGTTTTCTTGATAATTTGTAGTAATAGAAGGTGTTAGTGTGAAGCGTGATGTTGCTATATCTGGTAAGTTTTCAACTGTAAATTTCTCCGTAAATCGAAGATCTAAGTTTGCATAATTACGTTTTACATTTTTAAGAATTGTCCAAGAATTATTTTTAATATCTCTCACATAAAATTGAATTCCAAAAACAGGATTTTCTTTATTAAAGTTCAATGATTTTAACGGAATAGCTAGTTCATATTGTTTTTTGTTTCCGTTTAATATAGCTTTTGATTCCCAAACGGCATTCCAACTAAAACTTAGATTGTAACCATTATTAACACGCCCAACCAAGCCATCTGTCTGATTCCCAAGTGAGTTTACAGCAAAGAAGTATCCATTCTGTGCTTGATTCTGCGTATCTAAAATCATGATAAATGAATCACTAAAAGCTATAGAAACGTCTCTTTTTAATGTATTTACACGTGTTTCAGCAGTTGAATCGTTATAAATGGCGCGCACATATAAATATTCTCCATTGTGAAAAAGCTTCACAGAGGTTTGATTTTCTGCCAAACCAATATCTGTTGGCAAATAGTTGTAAAACCCAGTATGTTCAGGAATTTTCTGCCAAACAGTTTCGTTAAACTGTCCGTCAATAGTAACTTTTGCATCAATATATTGAATGGTATTTGTTTGTGAGAAACTATTTATGAAGCTACACAAACAAAGAAATGCTAAAATATATTTCATCAATTATTTCTTAGGATTATCAATTCTAGTAGCTGTTTTACTTATGATTTTCCATTCGTTGTCCATTTTCTTCAGAAGAAACAAGTCTATATATACCCAACTACGATTTGGGCCTGCAATTTCGACTTTAGCCATAGCAATATCTTTTATGATTTCTATAGCTATTACTTTTCCTTCACGACCATTGAATTCTCCTTTCTTACCTTTTTTGAAAAAGCCTGTATATTCTTTTGGTGTATAGCGTTTAAAATCTCCATCTCTTCCTGTAAGGTATAAAGTTGCATTTGCTACGAAGGCACTTTCTAATAAATCGAGTTTATTATATGAGCTTCCATTTATATAATTTTGAAGTGTTTTTTCTACTTGCGCATGTTCTGATTGAGCGCTTGAAATTTGAATTGTAAATAGTGTAATGAATACAAAAATGTACTGTTTCATATCGTGTTTGATTTAATGATTTGATCAAACTTCTTAAAACAGGTAAAAAATGGAGTGATTGATTATAATAGAAGTGTCCGAAATTATAAAATTGGACAGATTAGGAAGCAAAATATTGCTTTTTGAATTCTGCAGGCGTTTTACCAACTAGTTTTTTAAATGTTGCGTAAAAAGTTGATTTTGAACTAAAACCAGCTTCAAAACCTATCGACTCTAAAGTGAATTGATTGTTTTCTTGTAGTAATTTCTTGGCTTCTTCTACTCTATACTCATTGATGAATAATGCAAAGTTTTTTCCAAGATTATCGTTTAATAATTGTGATAATTTATGTGAAGATATATGTAAAACCGTTGCAATATCTTTCAATTTAACGTTTGTATTTTTATGAAATTCATTTGTTTTCATTGCTTTTTTTAACGCAATAATTAATTGTTGTTCTTCAGTTTTATCAATCTTTTTTGCTTGATATTTTTCTGGAATATCTTGAAATATTGTATTTCGATTTTTTTCTGATAATAGAAAGATTAACAATCCATAAAATACAACTGAAAATGTAATCGTACCAACAAAATACAAATAGAAATAACCAACGATATACGCCGTAAATATTAAAATATTTGCTAGTACTAATATTAATAGCCAAATTTCTGAGGTTGTGCAGCTAATATTTTTCTGAAAAATTTTTTTAATAATGTCTTTCAATATGTAGATTGAAAGTGCTAAATATGTTCCCCAAGTTGTATAAATGATAGGAACTACATAATCATACCATAATTCAATGTTGTATATGTATGGTTTTATAATTCCGACCAAAATCATACTGATGAGCAATGTTGAAATATGAATTTTCCATATGATTGGAAGTTTTTTAGTGTTTTCAACTGATGCTTTTAAGTAATGAAATAATGTAACGCCAATTAAAAAACAAGCAGATAATCCTATTTGTAAAATCCAGAGGTTGCGTTCTTCTCTAGGTGTGAAAATTGTGTAGACAGATTTTCCAATTCGCACACATAAAAACAGTAATAACAATCCAAAAAGGAAATTTTGTGTACGTTTTTGTTTGCTAAAAAATAAAAAGTAAATACTCGCAATGAATCCATTAAATACGCCAATTGAGCATACAAAAAATAGTAATGGATTGTTCATAAGGTTTTCTAATTAATAAAATCCAAATATATAAATATTCTGAGTGTTTTCAACCTTCTAGTAGTCATCAAATAATAATTTACCTCTGTAAAATATCAACATATAATCTTTTAAATATTTTGCTTCACCTTCTATGAAAATAGTATCTGCTATATAAACACCATCTAAGCGTATATTTTCGTCTGTATATTTTTTATAGATTAACTACACTCCAATCTTTATTTTTACCAAAGAATGGACAAAAACGTATTACAAGAGTTGTAGCATCTATTTCAAATTTAAATCGTTCACTTCGTCCTTTTTGGATTCCTCCAAACGATTCAGGATAGAATGAATGTTCATTGAAAGATACTTTTTTCCACGCATATTATAAGTTAGCCAAAATATGTTCTGTCTGTTCAATTAATTTTTCTATTTTGTCTTCATCATATGCATCGCTATGTGCATTTCCGTAGGTTCCTTTGTCATTATCAAAATAGACTCCAGTAGCATTTTCATGTCTATCATCAGTTGCCAATTCACACAATATATCTGCGCCTTTATCAACCGAAGACCAATGTGTTCCAAATGCTTCTTTTACCATATTTGTATTTAAAAGTGATCCTGGATTTACCGCAATTATATTCACTTTTGACTGTTTTTTTGCTAGATAAAAACTCCACATAGTCAACGCAAGTTTGCTTTGTGCATATGCAACTTGTTCACTAATTGCATTTTTTCCTACCAAAGCATCTAAAGAAACTGGCGCTTGCGCAGCTGAACTTAGATTAATGACTTTCGAATTTACAATAGATATTAGTTCATTTGTTAACACATAAGGTGCTAAATAGTTCACCACAAATCGTAAGTCTAAACCATTTTGATTGTTTGTTAATTTACTTTTATACACACCAGCATTATTGATAAGTATATCAATTTTTGGAATTTCGTTTTTAATAGTTTCTGCCAATTTTTTCACAGATGCAATAGTCGACAAATCTGCTGTAAAACCTTTGATAGCTTCATTATTAGAAATTGATTTTATTTCCGAAATTACCGTTTCTAACTTTTCAGCATTTCTTCCATGTATAAAGACTTCATGACCTTCTTTTGCTAGTTTTATAGCTGTTAATTTTCCTATTCCGTCTGTACTTCCTGTAATTAATATTGTCTTTTTCATATGTTATACTGTCTTTTTTATCATGTTTGATTGAAATTCGGGTAAAATTACGTTTGCTAAACGTTCTAACGTTTTTTCAATAGAATTTGAATTAAAGCGTAAATTCAGCGCTACGTGATTTACACCAATATCTTGTAAATGCTCTAAATATCCTTGTAAGTACTTCACTCCTATTTGAAAACCAAGATGTATTGGTTGTGGTTTAAAGTCATCATTTTCATGCAAATCTATGTATAATGGTTGAAGAAATGGTTTGTCATATGTTTGCGTTTCTGCTATCAATTTACGCCATTCTGCAATTCTATATTTTTGTTGTGTAGTATCTCTTGGATAATACATCCAACCATCTGCATTTTCAGCATTCCATTTCAATGATTGCTGACTATATC
This sequence comes from uncultured Kordia sp., assembly GCF_947496985.1. GTDB lineage: Bacteria > Bacteroidota > Bacteroidia > Flavobacteriales > Flavobacteriaceae > Kordia. Next base: position 235,717 of record NZ_CANMEZ010000004.1, on the reverse strand, counting down.
CAGTGACTAACATTGGAATTTTATGTGATGTTGCTTTTGGAAGAATGTCTATGTTTCCTTCTAATTTCCCAAATGCTTTTGAATCAATTGTTGGAAACTTGTTTTGAGCATTTCGGATATATTGAAAACCTTCTCTGAAGAGTTCGCTACGATTGTCATACTTAATGTTCATTGCAGGGTATTCTTCATAACGATCACCAGAAGCAATTCCAAGAATTAATCTTCCACCCGATAATTGATCTACTGTAGCTGCTGATTTTGCAACATGAACAGGATGATGTAACGGCAAAGCTATGCTTGCGATTCCAAGTGCAATTTCATTTGTTTTCGCTGCTAAATATCCTAAATAAGTGAACGGATCATAAGTTTGTCCTGCATCGCCAAATGATGGTACATGAAACGGTACATCACGAAGCCAAAGTGCTTTAAAACCCATTTTTTCAATCAGTTGCACACGTTCCACATGGTTTTCCATGCTAGGAATGGAACTTTGTGCATAGTTTTCAATCGGAACTACCAACCCTACACTTAGCTGATTTTGTTTAAAAACGTTATTGTATCCTTTATTTATTGACTCAAAACCTTTCATATTCCGATCATTATTAAAACTCTTCTAAAACTATTTTTCCTTTCGATTTACCAGATTCTAGAAGTGCATGTGCTTTTCTAAGGTTTTCAGCATTTATTTTTCCAAAATGTTGCCCTACAGTCGTTTTGATAGTTTGTGAATCTATCAGATTTGAAACTTCATTTAAAATATCATGCTGTTTTGTAATGTCTTCTGTTTGAAACATTGAACGTGTAAACATAAATTCAATATGTGTCGAAACAGCTTTCATTTTGAATGGCATAATGTCAAAACCGCCTTTTGGATCATCAATGAATCCAAATTTTCCTTGTGGTTTTATTATTTTTACAATTTCATCTTTATGTTGTCCTGTAGCATTTAAACTTACAATATAATCTGGTTGTGATAAGTCATGTTTTTCGAATTCTTCACTTAGTTTGTTTCTATGATTAATCACATGATCTGCACCAAGTTGCTTCAACCAATCTGTAGTTTCTTCGCGAGAAGCTGTACCAATAATCTTCAGTTTTGTCAATTGCTTCAATAGTTGCGTCATAATTGAGCCTACACCACCAGCTGCTCCAATCACTAAAATACTTTTGTTAGGATTGTCTTTCTCAACTTGCATTCTATCAAAAAGTAATTCCCAAGCCGTTAAGGATGTCAGTGGCAACGCCGCTGCATCACCAAATGATAAGTTTTTTGGTTTTCTTCCTACAATGCGTTCATCAACTAGTTGAAATTCTGCATTACTTCCAGATCGTGTTAAATCGCCAGCATAATACACTTCATCTCCTACCTTAAATAAACTCGTTTCTGCTCCTACTTCTTTGACAATTCCAGCTGCATCCCAACCAATTACTTTCCAATCGTCATTTTCTGGCGCTACATTTTCTCTAATTTTATAATCTACAGGATTGACTGAAACTGCTTTTACTTCTACTAATATGTCTTTTCCTGTAGCTGTTGGAATTTCTAATTCTATGTTTTGTAACGATTTTTCGTTTTCTATCGCTAGTGATTCTTTGTATCCTATTGCTTTCATTTTTCTAATTTCTAGTTTATTATTCTACGATTTTAATTGCGTCATTCGTTCGAATATACAGTAATACTCCTTCATTTTCTTCTATAAAAAGATCATGAATTGCTCGGTTTGAAGCCGTGAAATAGCTTCCCACATCTAACATTTTTACTTCATCTGTAGTTGGCATTACATATTTTAAATTTCCTTTGATAACAATTGCATGAAATATATTTCCAGTACTTGTGATTTTACCATCAAAATTCTTTGGTAACTTTACAAATATTCCTTGTAAGCCATCATTTTTCTTACTTTCCCAGAGAAAACTAATCGTAGCCTTACTGTCTTCTATCCAATTAGTTTTATCTTTTGTTAACCAAACAATATTTGAAGCGTCAATATTTACTGGATATTCTTTGCTTTCAAAAGCCTCATCTGTCGGTTTTACTAAATACGGTCCATAATCAATTTCTACATAGGCAATGTTTTCTTCTCCTTTAGCAGATGTGATATGCGATTGTCCTTTGGGTTGGCTCCAAAAACTCCCTGGTTGCATCCACATATTTGGTGCATTTTCATCATCATTATGAATCATTCCTTTAATCACAACAGCTCTATACGTAACATTATGAATGTGTGGTGGTGATGAAAATCCATCTACAAATTTTGCTAAAAAACCTGTTGCAACTGTTCCTTTTCTATCTCCCCAAATTGTTCCTGCTTTCGGACTTTGATCGCCTCTGGCTGGATTTAGTTTTTCCCAAACAATTTCAGAACTCAATACAACTCTATTTGTTGGATTTTCTATAGTTTCAATAGTATATTTTATTTCATTCTTAGGATTTTTACACGAAAGTATTAATCCAAAGAATAAGCATATATAGATTCCGATTACCTTCATAATAATTTATCCAATTATTGACATTTCATTTAATTCAAAAGATGCGACAGCGCCATCAGTTACTTTCAGATATTCTGCTAAATGATCATTTTGCATATGTTGTTGCCATAGTTCACGATTTTCCCAGTTCTCATAAAACACGAATAGGTTTTCATTTTCATTATCTTGATGTAAATCATAATTGATACATCCTTTTTCAGCTCTTGTTACAGCGATTAATTTTAATAATTCTTCTTTTATAAATGCTGATTTCCCATTTTTTGCTACAATTTTAGCAAGAATTGTTAGTTGACTCATATTTGATTTTTTTTGATTTTTTAATTTGTTGGTACAAATTTAGTTCGGTAATATTAGTATAGCATGTATTTAAAAAGGGGATTTAGGTATAAATAAAGGTTTTTTGGAATAAGAATACATTTTATCTAGTGTTTTTATATAGTTTTGCTTTAAAATAATGTCAAAATGCAAATATTAGAGACTTATAAACCTTTTGAAATACAAGAAGTTGAATTATCTGAATGGAAACAACGTCCTGTGAAAAATAATTTTTTTGAGTTAGTCTTAATCAAACAAGGATCTGGAACACAGTGTATTAATTATAATGAATACGACTATACTGAAGGAAGTATGTTTTTATTACCTCCTTTAAAATGTCACTCTTTCAATATTTCAACACCATCAAAGTTTGTATTTTTAAAGTTTACTGATTCCTTTTTTAAGCATACAAATAGAACTGCAATTGATTTGGATGCTTGGTATAAAGAAGCTTCTTATGTTTTATCAAACTACAATCAATTACCAGGAGATATTATTAAGGGTGATATTGATCGACAACATTTAGAAAGGCTGATTTCGATGATTTTAGCAGAGTCAAAAAATTATGGAGAAGCATCTATTACGCTAATTAAAAGCTTAATGACAAGCATCTTAGAGATTTTAATTCGTAATATTAAGAAGAGTAGTTTTTATGAGGTTTCTAAAGTTGCTACTGATGATAGAATTCACAAAATGCTTACGTATATCAATGAGAATATTGACAAACCAACTCATTTGAAAGTAGACCATTTGGCAGATGTTTTTTCAATGTCATCCACTTATGTGAGTGAGTATTTTAAGAAGCAAATTCATATGCCGTTGCGTGAATATATAATTAAAGCTAAGTTGAAATTAGTGGAAATTCGCTTACTGAATTCAGATTTTACGATTACTGAAATTGCGGACGATTTAGGCTTTACAGACGCAAGCCATTTATCTAAAACTTTTAAACGCTACGTTGGTTCTTCTATTAGAGATTTTAAGAATAAAGGTGAATATGTATTATTGAAACGCGGAACTTGTTGTTGATATTTTAAGTTCTCTATTAAATGTATTTCAATGAAAAAAGTTTAGAATATTGCAATTAGCACTATTCTAAACTCTTTATATATATTATATGATATCTTTTACTTTATCAAGGTAACTTTTACTGCATTGAGTCCTTTTTTCCCTTGTTCAAGTTCAAAAGTAACTTTGTCATTTTCTGTAATTTGATCAATAATTCCGCTAACATGCGTGAAGTATTTCTCGTTGTTTTCAGCATCTATAATGAAACCAAAACCTTTTGAGGAGTCAAAGAAAGAAACTTTTCCTTTACGAACTGGATCTACTTCTTCTTTATCGCTTTCTAATGTTTTTGGGATGCTTACTTCAATAGATTCAATTTCTATTTCTACTTTTTGTGAAGGATCTGGAGGCGTATCAGTTAAATTTCCATTGTGGTCTACATATGCAAACTGAATTCCTTTTTTACCACTTTCTTTTGCTTCGGCTTTTCGCGCAGCCATTTTTTTACGCTTCTCTTCTCTCTTCTTTAATCTCTTTTTTTCTTTTTCAGATTTGTTAAATGTTTGTTGCGATTTTGCCATTCTACTCTTTAAATTGTTTTTTTTAAGGTTATAATTATCCTATAAAGATAAACTATGTTTGTTATATAATGAAATAGAATTGTTGAATTCTATGTTTTTAGGTATAAATTTGAGTTTTTGGTCAATAAAAAAGCCTATCATTTACCTGATAGACTTTTATTAAAGATAGAAATATATGTTTAGATAACTTTTACGTTTACTGCATTTAATCCTTTTCTTCCTTCTTGTAGGTCAAATTCAACCTCGTCACCTTCACGTACTTCATCAATTAATCCTGAAATGTGTACAAAATGTTCTTTGTTTGATCCTTCTTCTGTGATGAATCCAAAACCTTTAGCGTCGTTGAAGAATTTTACTGTTCCTTTACTCATTGTAATATAATTTATTTTATTTGTAATATTTACAGTGCAAAGGTGATGCCATTTATTTGATTTATAACAAATTAATTGATATTTCTTTGTTTTTTTTAAAAAATACCTTGTAATTACCTATCAATACTAGCCTTTGGATAGTCTGTAAATCCCTTTTTACCAACAGTATAGAAGGTTTCTGTATCCCAATCAGCCAATTTTATTCCGTGTTGAAAGCGTTCTACCAAATCAGGATTTGAAATGTATGGCTTTCCAAAAGCTACCAAATCTGCTTCATTAGCTTCCAAAACTTTATTTCCTTTGTCAAAAGTGAAACCTGTATTGATCATTAATGTTCCTTTATATAATGGTCTAAAATGTTTTGCAATTTCTGTCACAGCATGTGGAACTTCTGAAACATCTGAAAACGGTTCTGATAAATGTACATACGCCAAATCGTAATCATTTAGCTTTTTGATAATATATTCAAAAATAGGAATTGTTTCTTTATCAATAGTAATTCCTGCCATTGCCGAATGTAGAGATGGATTAAAACGTACACCTATTTTCTGTTCAGGCATGGTTTGTTTCATCGCGTCAAGCGTATCAAAGAAAAATCGAGCTCTATTTTCAATACTTCCACCATAGTTGTCAGTTCTTTCATTTGAACATTTTGTAAAAAATTGATGAAACAAATATCCATTAGACGAATGCACTTCTACTCCATCAAAACCAGCTTCTAATGCATTTTTACCCGCGTTTACAAAGTCTTGAATCGTTCTATCAATATCTTCTTGTGCCATTGCACGTGGTGTAACTGTATCTTTAAAACCTTCTGGCGTGAACGATTTACGATTCGGATTTATGGCTGACGGTGCTAAAGGTAATTTTCCATTATGAAAATCTGGATGCGAAATTCGCCCAACATGCCATAATTGAATAAATATTTTTCCTCCTTTATCATGCACCCGTTTTGTTACTTTTTTCCAACCTTCAACTTGTGCTTTTGAGTAAATTCCTGGTGTATGAATATAGCCAACTGCTTCTTTGGAAACTTGCGCACCCTCTGTTATGATTAATCCTGCGGAAGCTCTTTGTTCATAATACAAACCTTGTAAATCATCTGTAGGGACATTTCCTTCATTATTTGCTCTACTTCGTGTCATTGGAGCTACAATTACACGGTTTTTGAGTTGTAAATTTTCAGAGATGTAGGGTTGCAATAATGGTTTCTTAGTCATCTATTTTATTTTTTATAAAAATACTGTATACAGTTTATAATTGAGTTATCATAGATCAACTTCTAAGATTAAAAACTAGCGTTAACAGGTGTATCAATTTTTAAAACAGATTCTTGATCGAACTTTTTCTTGTAATTACCTATGACAAAAGCTATTGCAATACTATCTTGCTTTGTTCCTTTATTTAAGTAGATAATTAGTTTCGAATTTTCAGAAACAGTTTCTCCTTTTGGATTGGTCCAAAAACCTTTAGAATTTATTTCTGTATAACCAGAAAACTTTTTACTTATAATATCTGCTTTAAAACCTTTCCATTCTTCCTCAGTAACTACTCCATCCTTTTTTAATAAACCAAAATATAGTTCCGTTTTTATATAGTTTGAAGTAAATTTAGTAGTACTGCACGAAAAAAAAGTAACCGAAATTATAATGAAAATACACATTCTTATGGTAGTAGACATATTGTATATATTTAGATTAATTATTTGCTAAAGTTACTAATAATTATAAGCTATCGTTGCCTTTCTTTTTGAGTTTTCTACTCACTAACGCTATAATTTCTTACTTTTAACATATAAACGTATTATTAACTAACCATTTACCATGAAGCCACTTTTTATAAAAAATGCACCTACAGATTTAAAAATTATTGATAGAGATAATTCTTTATATCATTATGCACGTGTTATTTCTAACACACGTTTTGGTCACATGCCAATTTATATAGCATATTGCAAAAATGCGGATCATGTTTCGTACTGCATTAATCATTGTAGAGATCATAAAATTCCTTTTAGAATTCGCTCTGGCGGACATCAGCATGAAGGAATGTGTTCTGGAAAAAATGTAATTATTATAGATGTATCTGAAATTAATAAAATTACTTACGAAAGTGATACGGTCGCTTGGATTCCTGCTGGAAAGCAATTAGGACAAGTATATGACGAATTAGCTAAAAAAGGAAAAACTGTTCCTGGTGGCGGTTGCCAATCAGTTAATGTTGGTGGACTCACGCAAGGTGGCGGTTGGGGCGTTTCGGTTCGTAAATACGGTTTAACTTGTGATTCTGTTACTGATATAGAAATTGTATTGGCTTCTGGAAAAAGTGTGATCGCAAATGCTGACAACAAATATTCAGATTTGTTTAAAGCGTTAAAAGGCGGCGGCGGTGGAAATTTTGGAGTAGTTATTCGTTTCAGATTTAAATTAGTTTCAATTCTTCCAGTTATTACCAATTTTACAATACGATGGGAAAAACCAGATGAAATTAAAGGAGTTATTACAAAATGGGCAGAATTACATGCTAAAGAAAATGGGATTGACGAAGCACTTTCCGCAACCTGTACGATGTTGATTGCAAAATCAGAAAATGAAAAAAAACATGAAGTTCATGGACGTATGGCTGGAAAATTTTATGGTTCAGAAAAGAAATTAAGAGGATTATTAGAAACGTACTTTAAAGGATTTATTCCAACAGATGATAAAGCGATTCGTTTTACACAAATACCTGAAGATTATGCAGATACAACAGCTAGAAAAAACGCTACATTTTCAGTTAAAAAACAAACTAAAGCGTCAACAGCAACGCTTTCCTATGCTACAAGTCAACGGTTATTAATTGATTTTATAAACCCAACTGGAAGTATACAGTTTTCTAATAATGAGCAAGGTACATGCAAAAAACTAGATTTAACAGTATTACCTGATAAAGGTCCAAGTTCTACGTGTGATCGACCACATCCACATAAAGTATCATCAAGTTTTCCAAAAGATAATGTGAATCATAGAGAATTAGCGGAAGCAATTTATACGTATTTAGACAAATCTTGTTATCATGCAGATGTCAATATGTATATGAGTTTTCATTGTATGGGTGGTGCAGTTACTAGAAGTACAGGAAACAGTTTTGGTTATTCTCAAAAGCCATATATGTTACAAATACAGGCTTGGTGGGACGATGTTTCGAATGCTTTTACAAATGAAGGAAGAAACACAGTATATCTAAAATGGGTAAAAGATTTCAGAGAATCAATTGCCATACATACGGAAGGTTCTTTCATCAATTTCGTTGATAAAACTTTAGTCCCAGATATTGAAAAAGATGAGAACCGATTGAAATTATTGAAAATCTATTACAATGATAAATTAAAAGACCTGCGCACAACGAAAAAGAAATACGATCCTGAACAGTTGTTTCATTTTGAAATGAGCATTTTGCCTGAATAAAATTATAGAAACTGTCATTTATTAAAATTTGAATGATGGTTTTTATTTTTATAGAATTTCCTCATAATTGTTCTATGACAACGCCAACAATTGCTGGATCAACTGTTTTTGAATGTAATGTTATTTGATTGCTATTCTCAAGATCTTCAGGTTGCATATTTAGTACAGTATCAATTCCAAAACATTGAAATGCTGCTGCTGTATTAATGCTATTCATATTTATTTTTTTATTCGATTTAAATGTAAATACAGGGTTATCAGCAATATAAAAGGAAGCTACTCTTGATGTTAATAGTTTTATGCCTTTTGGCATATAGGGTGCTCCTAATTTTAAAATGCTACTGCTAAACCAACTTCCAGGTCTAATAAATATAAGTCCCCATGCATCTGCATATACTTCTACTGTTTCAAATTGCGAAATAAATTCAGACGATTTAGTTGCATCATCATCAAGCATAAATATACTAGATAAATTATCTTCTTTGTGCAATTTCACTTTTATCGTACCTGAATTATGAATGGTTCCTGCAGCTACTTTTTGTTTCCAACTATACACAGATTCTGAGAATATCCAATCGGGTTTCCACTCTAAATTTCCATTCATAAGTACTTTTGTCCATCCATCATCATATGCTTCCGGAGGCGTATTTTTTGCAATTAACTTTTCTAATTCTGCTTTAAGCGGAAAATCTTTATTTGCTTTTAATATATTTAAAAAAGTACGAAAAGCTTCAGATATACTAGTCCCAGAACTAATAAATAATACTTCAGATTTTGACGAAAGTGGTGCCGTGTCACTGAGTTGAAATTGATGATATGAAATTTGACCTATCGGATTTACTTTCCAATCCCAAATAATAGCAGGAGAACACAATTGTGAAATATTTGTAGGTATATATGTTGTTGTTTCAGCATTTAATAAATCAATACTATTTTTTGGAACTACTTTTTCAGCTATGCCTTCAAGATACTCTGATATTGTAAGATTCATAATTTTTTATTTAAATAAACTCACCCAAATGATCTACATTCAGGTGAGTTTTGGATTTATACTTAGTATATTATGGCTTTTCTACTCCTGGAAAACCTACAGTAACTCCAATAATTACTGGATCATCAGAAGTTGATCCTCCTGTAACAGTCGTTCTATTTCCTGTAGTTTGAATTTCCTGATTGTATGATCCACCAGATCCTCCAAAGCTAAATGGCCCAATACGGAATCCGCCACCAGCATTAATTTTTTGCTCATATTCTTTATATGTAGAAGATTTCATCGATATACTAAATGATGGCTTATACGCAACTACAAGCCCTGTAACGATAGTAGAACAAAGCCCATCTTTACCAAATAATGGATGACTTCCACCTGTAGCAGTATAAGGAGATAATATGCTATATCCTTGTCCTTTATTACCATTAATAGCTATTTGTTTTAAAAATCCGCCATCATACCATTCTCCGGGAGTAATATTTACAACTGTTGCAGATTTTAAGTTAATTGTAGCTGTGACACTTTTATCAGATTTTGAAATGTTTGTACGTTCCCAACCTCCGTTAGCGTATACTCCCCAAAATGGGTTTCCATATCCGACATTTCCTCCAGCCCACGTTTTTTCAATTGAACTATCAGATTTGTCTGCTTTTAATACAATTCTTTTTTCACCAATTGTACCATCTGTTAGTTGTTGTCTCCATTCTCTACTTGTTGTAGCGATATTAAATATAGGTTGCCATTCTAAATTACCCGCACTATTTTGCACAACTGTCCATCCACGAGGTGCATTTCCATCACTTGGCTTCGTTGTAGGCAATTTAGTGATATCTAATGCTTCTTTTAGAGTTGTTGGCATTTGCGCTTCATTAAGAGCTTCCATCTGATCAAAAACACTATTTGCTGCTTTTTGCAATCCATCGGCTTCTTTTACGTATACATCACCAGGTCCAGCAAGCCAAGTTTGTATGTCTGGATATTTTGCAGCAAAAACAGCACCACCATTTTGTTTGGCTGTATTGTAAGCTGTATTTGCATTTGTCCAAGTAATTGTGATTTCATTTTGCAACTCTGTCGCTTGGTTTGATAAATCTTGAAGTTGTTTTTGAGCTTCTGGAGATTCATTAAAACCTACATGTGCAAAAATTTGTCTATAATTTTTAAAGGAAGTAGATGCGCCTACACCTCCAAATACACCAATTGGACTATACGCTGGTGCTGCGCTCATAAATTGATATGCTTCTCGCGATAATTGACCTATTGGAGCCACTGGCCAGTTAAACGATACTGCTTCTCCTAACATTTGGAAATATTGTGTGCCTTCTCCTAATACGTTTCTTACGATTTCACTATAGGATTGGCTAAATAAATTTTGATTGTCCATTGTATTAAATTTTATTCCTACTCATATGGCTTTTCGGATAACGCCTCTATACATTACCTTATAGAAAGGTTCGTTTTTTTAAGTGAGTTCTGCTCCACCTTCGTATTCATTAAATAATAAAAAAGGATTAGTTGATTTGTTTTAATACTTCTTGGATTAATGAATATTGATGAAATAAAGTTTTTGCTAGCTGTCTTATTTCTTGCAATAAATCGCTTTGTAAAACTCCAAAAAAACTACTACACAAGTCAAAAGGAAAACGAGGCATTTTTGAAAAGAGGATTTTCCTATATTTTTAAAGAAATACCCTATATTTAAGTTTTTGACTTGTTTTTATGTTTAGTGCTACTCTATATTTGAGTAATTAGTATTAACTATAAAATCTATATTATGTCAACACAAGTACAAACAAAAAACAAGCTTCAAAGTGGAAAAGAAATCACACTTAGTGAAGCTAACAAATTCATTAATGAATTTAATATATTGAAAGATTGCGTCGAAGTTATTCCGAAAAATGGACAAGAAGAAAGGCTAAAAGAAATTAAGGAATTTATTTCATCAACAAATGATTATAACGCATTTGTATTTAGTAAAGATTTGATTAAACGTTTTTTTGATGCAAATAAAGGGAAAGATGAGGCTAATTATTTGGTCGTTGTATTAGGAGCTTATTTTCAAGATGCAACAAACGGCAAAGATGATATAGATTCAAAAAAAGGAGCTTTTACAGTACTTACAACAGGATGTATTAAAGAAAAAGATAGTTATAAAGTTATAGATATTCATAACCCAGTAAATCAGTATGCTCCAAAAATGTGTATTTCTAAATTAACAGTGAACATAGATGAAAATTCATTCAATATAATTCGATAAATATTTTAAATATCCAACACTTTTTAAATTACATATCAATTTTAAGTCCTTGGTTACCTACAATTTTAGGCTTACTATTCTTTAAAAGTCTATTAAAGAAGACAAAATGGATTGTATTTATTGTTTTTATTGCAAGCATTACCCAAACTATACGCTTGTATTTAGGAAGAACTCCAGATATGAACATATTTTATAATATAAATGTTTCACTGGAGTTTCTATTTTTAGTCTTCTTTTTTAAAGGTCGTTTTCATAATAAGAATTTGAACAAATTATATATTTATTCAATTTTTGTAGCTATTACCGTTGGAATCTATTCTTATATACAATTTGATTTTAAAACTAAGTTTTTCACAGAATGGCTTACCACGAATAATTTAATGTATACCATGTGGATTCTTTTGCTTGTATATGATTATTATGAAAGAGATTTACATGATTTTAAGCACGAAAAATCATTACTATATTATTTAATTGGTTTATTTCTATATACAAGTTGTACTGGACTTATTTTTCCGTTGTGGGAATATCTTATGACAAATAGAGATCCTTATTTTATAAGCCCTTGGATTATTCATGATCTTTTTAATATTGCCATGTATATCCTTATTGCGTACGGACTTATTGTAGAATTTAAAACGTCAAAAAAAACCAATGCATAGCGAAATTCAGTCAGATATTGTATTATTTGTAATTATAGGTTCGTTATTAGTGTTCCTTTTAGTTACTTTTTTTATTGCGTTTTTAGTGTTATATCGAAAGAAACGAAGACAACATAGACAAGAGCAAGAAAAACTAGCAACCGAATTTGCTGCAGCATTATTACAATCACAATTAGAGATTAAAGAACAAACTCTTCAAACGATAGGGCGCGAATTACACGATAATATAGGTCATACAGCAAGTATTATAAAGATTTATTTAAACACTATAAATTATGATAATGAAGCCGATAGCAAAGATAAAATCGCCGAATCAAAACTATTATTAAAAGAATTGATCAAAGATATAAAGCAATTGTCGTTAGATTTAAATAGTGACAGAGTGATTCAAATTGGTCTTTGCAATGCACTGTCTATAGATGTAGATAGATTGAATAAAATAAACTCCTTTCATACAAAACTCTCTATTATTGGCGATGAATTTATCTTACCCAAAACAACAATTACCATTTTGTATCGCATGATTCAAGAAACCATCAATAACATTATTAAACATAGTAAAGCGTCAGAAGTAGTTATTAAGCTAACGTTTTTAGAAAATTTACTTACCTTAGTAATTCAAGACAATGGCATTGGTTTTAGTATTGCAAAAGAAAATGATGGTCATGGAAATGGATTAATCAATTTAAAAAACAGAGCCAATGTTATTAATGCTGATTTTCATATAGAAAGTCAACAAAATCAAGGAACTACTATTACGATACAAATACGAAACTAATTCATGAATGCTAACACAATTGTCAAAATAGGGCTCGTTGATGACCACAACTTATTCAGAAAAGGTTTAGTAAGTCTTATTAATATGTTAGCTATTGAGTGTTCAATATTATTTGAAGCTTCAAATGGTCATGAATTACAAACTATTATTGATAAAGATAATTTACCCGACATTATACTTTTAGATGTCAATATGCCCGGAATGGACGGTTTTGAAACTGTTATATGGCTGCATAAAGCATACCCAAGTATTAAAGTTTTAGTTATTAGTATGGTTGGTAAAGAAAATACAATTGTACGAATGCTTAAACTTGGTGTAAAAGGGTATTTGAGCAAAGATGTTGAGCCTGACGAATTACAAGAAGCCATTGTTTCCATTATGGACAAAGGCTTTTATTACACCGACTTTATTACTGGGAAATTAGTACACTCGTTTCAAAATGGTGTTGACGAATTCGAAGGTACACTTAGATTTCATGAATTAAAAGAGCGTGAACGCGAATTTATAAAGTATGCTTGTAGCGAAATGACTTATTATGAAATTGCAGGAAAAATGTTTGTCAGCCCAAAAACCATTGACGGCTATCGAAATGCCATTTTTGAAAAACTACAAATTAAAAACCGTGTTGGTTTGGTGATGCTTGCCATAAAAGAAGGTTGGATTAAATTATAAATAACTTATTCTTTCCAACCCCAAGGTGCGCTTGGTGCTTTTATTGGCTTTTCTAAATCCATCACTACTTTAAATACACGATCGGTTCCTAAACGTCTTAAATTATAGGTAAAAGTTGAAGCGTTAATAGTAATCCACCAAACATTTGTTGCAGCTCCCGGAATCATTTCTTGTGTTTTTGCATCAGCAGGAAACACTTGAATATTCTCTTTTCCTGTACTTGTAGTTGTTCCGCCATAAAAATTGATTTTATCTTCAGAACCATCTTTATGCCTATGGTCATGTTTTAGTGTTATACGATCATTTTTATAGGTTAGAATCCACGTTCGTGATTTATCATCTCCCACAAAAAAAGGAATCTTAATTTCATTTTCAGTACACTTACGAACGTGCATTGTTAATGTTTTACCACCAAAATCTTTGTCATCTTTTGGTAATTCTAATTTTCCTTCGTAAGCTTTTCCACAATGTGATTTTAACGTATTCCAGAATTTTTGAGCAGGTGTTATATCTTGCGCAAGCGCACTAAATGAGATAAGACAAGCAATTATTATTAACTTTAATTTGATGGTCATAAAAAGTAATTAAGGTTTAAAGATAGGTATTTCAATAAAACTATCTGTAAACCATTTTATTTCCAAAGGTTGGCTTGCATCTTTTATGGTTTCTACACTTACATCTTTTCCCGTTCCGTAATTTAATTGAGAAAATTGATTGCTATTTACATCTAAAATTACGAGTAATCGACTTCCCTTTTGTAGTTTTTTGCTAATCAATCGTGTGTTTGAAAACGGAAAAGTGAATAATTCATTTGACGTTAGTAAATTCCGGGTTTTTTCATCTTTCGCATAACTTGCACGACCTATAAAACCTGATAAGTGTAAGTAGGTTCCATTTGGTAACATTTCAAATAGTGTAACTCCAACGTCAACATCTTTTTTATTAATACTAAATATTAACTCACCTTTAAATGAACCACTTATATGTGTTTCTTCTTCAAAAGGTTTTGATACAAACTTAAACCCATTTGTCGGATTTAGAGAGTTTTCAATGATTGGATGAGGATATGAATTGTTATTATTACTTGTGTTTCTATCGTTAAAATCAATTATTTGGGTTAATGATTTTAATTCTTTTTGTTGACTAGCTGATAATTGTAAATGCTCTTTAAATTTTGAATCCGTTATGAATAGTTTTAAATTTTCATGAGACATCGCATCAATAGAACTTGTTGATTTCCAAGTATTGGTTCCCATGACCTGGTAATTGACTTTATCTTTTAAAACACTAGGTTTATCACCGTTTTTCAATATATAATCAAACCATTCATAAGTTATTTTTAAAGGATCAATTAAACCGTTTTCATCTAATTGATAGCCGCGTAAATTTTTACGACCGCCTTTTTGCGATCCAAAATGATCATATGCTCCAATAATTAGATAGTTTTCAGCATTTGCATTGTATTTATAATGTTGTCGATGAAAGTATAAGTTGGAGTTTTGGGAATCATTATAATAACCATCAAACGTTAAAACTGGAATATCAATTTTTGCAAATTCTTCTTTATATGGAATCATACTTTGCCAATATTCATCATAGTCTGGATGAGATATCCAATGTTGAAAAAAAGCATTTGGTGTTCCATCAATACTATCCATTTTTTTATAAGCACTTCCACTATTCCACCAACTAGATTGCATGTTTCTAAAACGTTGTCGATCGTTTCCAGCAATGGTATCCATGGTTTTGTTATTCCCTACAAGAAATGCCCATTCGTAGTTAGGATTAATAAACACATTATTTTCCATTGGCAAACCATTTCCAGGTCTATTGGCTGCAGCTGGAACAATTGTTTTTAATGCAGGATGCAACTTTTTCGTAGCTGCCCATTGTGTATAACCATTGTAACTTCCACCATACATTCCTATTTTTCCATTGCACCATTTTTGTTTGCTAATCCAATCAATTACAGCATAGGTATCCGTAGCTTCATGTTCGTATGGAACAATTTCATTTGGACTTTTATATTTTCCCCTTGTATATGTAATTATACCAATATAACCTTTATCTACAGCATGTTTTAGTGTATTTACATCACGATCTCTTACATAAATTGTGTGTTGCAAAATAACAGGTTTGGGGTTTGAATATTCTTTGTTTCTAACGATTATTCCTGAAATAAAAATGTCTTTTTCGGTTTCTATCAAGATATCATCAATGATATAGTTTCCGTCTATTTTTGTGGATTTTATTTCTTTTTTTTCTTCTTTAGAAGAACTACAACTTATAAAAATAAGGAACAGACATAAGAAGAGTTTTTTCATGATTGATATTGTTTTATTGAAAGACGTTGGTTTTGAATGAATGTGACAGATTTGATTTCGTTATATTGAATTCCAGATATCTAAATACATTTTCCAATCATTTCCTACTCGTTTCCAAACAATAACATATTTTCCTTTCCATGAACTTTCTTCACCGTTAGCTCGTACTGTTGTTCCTTCATAATACCCGTAATCATACGCAGTATTTTTTACAATAGTAATTTCACTTGGCGTGATTTTATGATTGATTGTTTTTACACCTTCTGGCAAAGTCCAATACGTTAAAATGTCTTTAACTCCAACAATAATATTGCCTCGTTGTGGAAATATTTTCGCATCATTTGTATATGAAGCGCCAATCATTTCGTAATTAGAACTATTTACATAGCTTGAAAATTTCTTAGCATTTTGTAAAATTTGATCAATATCTTTTTGATTCCCTGAATAGGTTTGTCCAATTCCAAATTGTATGGAGAATGTGACTAATAGTAGTGTAATGACTGTTTTCATAGTTTAATTAATTATTTTTATTCTTTCTATAATATATTTTATTTACGACTTTCCAAATTCCATTAATTTTAAGCAAACTCATTTGATCAATGAAGAAAAATGTTGGATATTCAATTTCCAATTTCGCCACAGCGATATTTCCATCAATTGTAATACTTTGAATACTTGTTTTTCGATTTTGTTTTGGTCCAGGTTTAATAACTCTCTTGAAAAATTCAATTGCATTTACTTCTTTATAACCATCTTTTGTCACGAATTTCATCATTGCTTTTTCATGAAATGCTTTTTTGACAGTTTCAAAATCGTTGTTTGTTCCACCATCTAAATAGTACGAAACGGTTGTTGTTATGTCATTATAATCATTATTTTGTGCATTACTTATTGTTAGTGTACTTATGAGTAAAACGAGTATTACAATTGTTTTTTTCATTTGATTTATTTTTTAAGTTTTATGATTTTTATTTGTTGAATAAAATTACGGTATTCCCGTAAGTTACTGATAATTAGTTTTTATACTTTGTATTTGTAATCAAATTATAATATTATGAAAAAAAGAAACCTTAAAAATTTAAAGCTAAACAAGGAGTCAATTTCAAAAATTGAATACTCTGATAAAATAGTTGGAAAAGGAACTGTAAATCAAACATGTATCGCTTATCTAACTTTAGGTAATCGTTGCCAAATTTGTGCTGCACAATAAAATTATCGAGCGAACTTCGGTTCGCTTTGCTTTCAATTGTGGTTCTTTTTTAAAAATTCAATCACTTTTTTAGCAACAGTTGCAGAAGCTGTTGGATCTTGTCCTGTGATGAATTGCCCATCTACAATAACAAAATTATCCCAACCTTGCTCTGAATATTGAAAATCACCACCATTTTCTGTTATTTTTTCTTGAATTGAAAATGGAAAGGTTTGAAAGTATGGCGCTTTTTTATTTTCAAATTTGTCAGGGAATCCAGTAATCTTCTTAGTAGCATACAGATAGTTTCCTTTGGAATTCTTCAAATTGGCGATTCCGGCAGTTCCATGACAAACTGCAGAAACGACACCTTTATTTTCATATATTTTTCTTGATATATTTTGAATCGAACTATTTTCAGGAACTCCAAACATAGCAGCTCCGCCTCCGCTGTAATAAACTGCTTTATAATTAGAAGCATTAATTTGAGCTGGTTTGAACGTATTTTTAAGTAAGTTCATAAATGCTTTATCATTCAAATATTTTTGTTGTAAACTGTCATATTTTTTAAGATAACCAATTGGAATTTCCCCACCTTTAGGACTCACAAAATCTACATGATAACCAGCCTTTACAAATTCTTCATATGCATATACTATTTCAGAAAAATGATTGGCAGTTTTCTTATCTGTATTACCATAAATTTTTTGGTTAGAAGTCACAAACAAAATATTTCCTTTGTTCGTTTTTTGAATAGATTGCTGATTGAGAAATGAAAAAAATGATACTAATAGTAAAAGTGTTGTTCGCATGAGTATTTAAATTTGACTCAAATAAACACATCTTCTTATACATAGCGATTCAAATTGATAATGAAGTAGTTCGGATTTATAGAATTGAACAAACTTTTATAAAACCTTAGGAGTGCTTTTTTTTATAAGTTGCTGGAGTTGTTTTTGTTATATTCTTAAACGCGGTAAAAAAAGTAGATTTCGAATTGAAACCACATTCATAGCCAATAGCTTCTATAGTGAATTCTTTTTTGGAGATTAAAAGCTTCTTTGCCTCTTCAATTCTGTATTCATTGATGAATAATGAAAAGCTTTTTCCAAGATTATCATTTAAATATTGTGATAAATTATGTGTAGAAGTTTGTAATTGGTTTGACACATCTTGTAGTTTCAAATCTGGGTTTTTGAATTGCTTTTCTTCTTCAAAAAGTACTTTTAGTTGTGTTTGAATTGAAGTTGCTGTGTTGTCCGCAATTTTCTTATTTCCATATTTAATATCATCTTCAAAGAACAAGGTATTTTTCTTTCGCTTAAAAATCCAAAATAAAACTAATAGATAAAACACAAATGAAAACGAAATAGCGCCAACTATGTATGATGTAAATGAACTAATCATATATCCTGACCAAATTAATAAAACACCTATAAAAATACTGGTTACCCAAACTTCTAATTGTGTAGTTTTATGCTTTTTAGAAAAT
This sequence comes from uncultured Kordia sp., assembly GCF_947496985.1. Lineage (GTDB taxonomy): Bacteria > Bacteroidota > Bacteroidia > Flavobacteriales > Flavobacteriaceae > Kordia. The sequence goes on along the minus strand of NZ_CANMEZ010000004.1, from coordinate 217,141 downwards.
ATTTTTTTAAACACAGGAATTAACAGATATCCTGAAAATAAAATATACACAAACCACTGTACATATATTAATTTCACTATAGTACCTGACCACATTCTTTTGTGAACCCAATATGGGTATAAAATACCTAATACAATCACAAGTAACGCAGCTGGAAGTATGTGCAACAACCAATTAAAACCTTTGTTTTCCTTCCGAATAGTTTTGATATAGAGATATAGAAAAGGACCAATTAATACGCAGGCAGATAGTCCAATTTGTATAAATATTTGTGATAAATTCGGATTAAAATAAAAAAACACCGATTTAATAATTCGGACACTTAACACAAACAACAAGGCTGATAAAAAATAATTTGCTTTCACAGTTTTTTTAGAAACAAATGCAAAGTAGAAACTCAAGAATAATCCATTGATTCCGCCTAAAGCACTGAATAGAAATATAGCTTGTTGTTTGAGTTCCATACGTTTTGAAAACGTAAATATAGGAAGGAAATTATTGAAATAATTCTTTTCAAAACATTATTCCAAAAATTCCCATAACTTTACATTCCTTATAAAAATCAATGTCAAAAGCTGCTATTTTTCTTTTACTTTTTTCACTATTCGCATTTCGCACATTAGTGATTCTATTTCATGAGTTCGGTCATGCGTTTGCAACATTGTTAAATTCTGATGGAGATGTAAGTGTCTATATTGGTTCGTATGGTAATCCTGAAAAATCATTTCGATTTAAAATTAAGCGCTTGGAATGTTTTATAAAATATAATGTCTTTGCTTGGAAAGGCGGATTGTGCGTTCCGCATGGAAAAAATATTTCGTGGAAAAGCAGAATTAAAATTACGCTCTTTGGACCTTTAACCACACTCATTATTGGAGGTATTGCCGCTGCTTCTCTTTTATTGTTTGACACTTATAGTTTGCCCAATATGTTACTTTTTGCTTTGGCTTTTTCATGTGGTTTAGATTTTATATTCAATATTATTCCACGGAAAACACAGATAAAATTACATAACGGATCATTTGCAAATAACGATGGAAAGCAATTATTACATCTTTGGAACATTAGAAACGTATATAATTCATTTCATAAAGCATCCAATCATTATATGGAGAAAGAATATGCAGAAGCTGCCAAGTTATTTGAGAATTGCATTGATGAAGTTTCCAAAAATAGAGATGTTTATAAGCTAACCATTGCTTCTTATTTGAATGCTAAAAATTATAAAAAAGCAATTGCTTTAAACGAGAAGTATACTGAATTGTATGAAAGTGATTTTGACTTAGAAGATCTTGTAAGTATTGGAGTTATTGAAATTTACAGAGAAAATTATATCAAAGCCTTTGAATTATTTGAAAAAGCACTCGAATCGACTGCTGATAATCATATTATATTGAATAATTGCGGATACGCCTTAGGCTTATTAGAAAGATATGACGAAGCAATTGTTTACTTAGATAAGGCAATTTCTATAGATGAAACATTTTCGTATGCTTGGAATAATCGTGGATATGCTAAAATTATGTTAGGTCAATCAGCAGATGGACATTCCGATTTGTTAAAAGCACTTCAACTTGACGATCAAAATAGTTATGCCTATTTCTATTTAGGAATTTATCATTTTCAACTTAAAGAATATCAAAAAGCACTTGACTTCTATGAAAAAGCGTTTGATTTAGATCCTGAAACTCATAAAATTCAAGAGTATATTGATGAAGTGAAAGTTATATTAAAACTTAGTCTGTAAACTAATGTTACAAACTAAGTTTTGTAGATATTTATCGCATTCTACATATACTATCCATTGTAGTAATCAATAAATTTAATGTTCTGCGCCATTTTGGTATAATTGTATATTTAGCAATATATCGTACTACACCATCAATTCTCTTCCAAACATTACAGATAGTTTCCAATATTGTTCCTCTATCAGCTCTCATTCCAACTTCCAAAGTTTTTTCAAGTTGATTGAAGTCTAATTCTTCAACTTTTGCATTTACTTCTTCAAATGTTAATTCTTTCATGATTATGTTTTTTAGATTAATAATTATCTCAAAATTAAAATGTTAATCAATTTAAAAACATCCCTATTCTTAGGTATTTACACTTCCTATGACTACAATTATAGTTTTATGACTATTTTTATAGTCATAATTAAAATATTCTTCTATATTTGCAGCATGAATGAGTTAACAAAAGCGGAAGAACAAGTCATGCAATATGTATGGAAACTTGATAAAGCCTTCTTAAAAGATATTGTAGAGCAGTTTCCTGAACCTAAACCTGCGTATACAACTATATCAACAGTTGTACGCGTATTGGTAAAAAAGAAATTCTTGAATTTTGAAACCTATGGTAAAATTCGTCAATATTCGCCAGCTGTTTCTAAAGAGCGTTATTTTTCACAACATATGAAACAAGTTATTGGTAACTTTTTTAATGGCTCTACACGTAAATTTGCTTCTTTTTTTGCGGAAAGTGATACTTTAAACTTAACCGAATTGGAACAAATGAAAGCCATGCTTGAAGAAAAAATAGAAACGTTAAAATCTAAAAATGAATAGCTTCTTTTTATATCTTTTTCAAGTTAGTGCCATATTTGGTGGTTTTTATTTACTATACAAATGGTTGTTTAGTCAATTTACGTTTCATGCTGTAAATAGAAGTTTATTGTTAGCAATTGTTCCACTTTCATTACTATTACCCTATAGTGCTGAATTGTTTCCTCAATTACAAAACTTTAATCTAGAACTTCCGTTAATCAATGATTTTACAGCATTTTCCGAATTTGAATATTTTGCAGAAGACACAACTATTTCAACTAGTGAAACTGTAAATTATGCTTTATTATTTTTGATAGTATATGCAATTGGAGTTTTAGGATGTTTAGCACGATTTGTAATAACAACATATTCATTATTCAAATTAAAAAGAAACGCGAAAGCAATTATAGCAAATGGTGAAACACTTTATATTGCTGATGTTTCCGAAGTATTTTCATATTTCAATTGGATATTTATTCCGAAATCGGAAACTTCTACTTTTGAAGAATTAATTGTTATACATGAAAAGGCTCATATACAAAAACGACATTCTTTAGATGTACTGTTAGCAGAATTATTTATTGCTTTCTATTGGTTTCATCCACTTGCCTATTCCTATAGAAAGTCATTAAAATCCATTCATGAATTTCAAGCAGATGCTTTTGTGTTGCATCAAAAAGTAAAAAAATCAACCTATTTGGAATTGCTTTTGCAAAGTTTAGAACCCAAAAACACAAATCCAGTTTACAATTATTTTTCACATCCAACACTCAAAAAACGAATAGAAATGATCACAAAATCACAATCAAAAAACAGATCAAAACTTACTTATTTACTATTATTACCTGTAATAGCTTTGGTTTTTATGGCATTTAAGAATTCAACTGGAACATATATTCCTAATGAATTTCTTCCTGTAGAAATTGAACAAACAACAAACTCAACACCTTCTTTATTTCCTGTACAAAACGGAAGTATTAAAAGTATCTCTTCAAAGTATGGAGTTACCAGAAAACATCCAAAGCTAAAAAATACTGCGCCACATGGAGGAATTGATATTAAAGCTGCTCTTGGAACTCCTGTAATTGCAACTGCTGATGGCGTTATATTAAAAGCAAAAAAGGAAGACAAATGGGGAAATCTAATTGTGATTTCTCATGCTGATGGTTTTGAAACTTGGTATGCACATTTAAAAGGTTTCAATATTGATGAAGGTATTTATGTGACAAAAGGCGATATCATTGGATATGTTGGAAATACAGGTTTGTCAACTGCGCCACATTTACATTATGAAGTACGTCAACATGGAAAACGCTTAAATCCAATAGACTACATTATAGAATAACTCTTAAAAACTACTAGTACAATTATTTCCCTCGGATTGCGTTATAAATGCAGATCCCTAAAATTTATTTTCGTAAAACTAAATTGAATACTACCACAATGAAATCACTTTATTTCATCATTTTTACGCTTTGCTTTAGCATTTGCGTACACAGTCAAACACAAGACAGTTTGGCGTTGAAAAAAGAAACAAAAACTACTTTAGAAACTACATCTTCTTTTATTTCACTTGGACTAAAAACTTTTGAAGAGCAAACAATTCCAAAAGATAGTACACATAAAAAGGATTGGATTGCTGAAAATTGGAACACAAAAGTATTTAATCCTTATAAGAAATTTCGAAAAGATTATAAATATCCTTTACATATCACCTTTGACGATAGTACATACGCATCCCCAATTCCGCGTAAAAAGGTAATCACTTCTCGTTATGGCTGGAGAAATCGCAGAGCACATAATGGAATTGATATTGATTTAATTACGGGCGACAGAGTTACAGCCATGTTAGATGGTGTTGTGCGTTATGTAAATAGGCACGCTGGACATGGGAAAACAGTTGTTGTTCGTCATTTTAACGGCTTAGAAACTGTGTATGCTCATTTATCTAAACAATTGGTAAAGGTGAATGATACAGTTCGAAAAGGAGAAATAATCGGTGCTGGCGGAACTACAGGAAATGCACGTGGAAGTCATTTGCATTTAGAGGTTTTATTTCAGGGAATTCCAATTCATCCAGAATATATATTCGATTTTTCTAATGAAGATAATCTAATTCGCGCAAATTCTATTTGGGTTAATGAAAAATGGACAACAGCCTACAGACATAATTCGAAACGAAAATCTAAAGTAGATGTATGTACAACTGAAGCAGAAGCTGCACAAAGTAAAGCTGATGAAAAGAAAATTTATACAGTAAGACGTGGCGATACCTTATCTAGAATTTCCAATAAATACAATATATCTATTGCAACTTTGTGTAAAGAAAATCGTATTCGTAGAACTTCTACACTTAAAATTGGGCAAAAATTGATTGTGACACAGTAAAAATCATTTTCTTAATGTAACTTCGTATGTAGAAAAGAGTGTACGTTAACCACAAAACTGACATTAATTATGAGAAATCTATTTTACCTGATAGTCCTCTTAGCTTTTACCTCTTGCGCAGTTAGTCCTATGGGACAAAGTACAGGATATCCAACTCAGGCTAGTTATGAGGCTGATCCGCCAATTACAAAGTCGTTGTTTAATGACAGAACGGCTACAATTTCAGAAGAAAATATTCAAAAAATCCTTGATGGAAACTATACATTGCCAAAAGATTTAAGGGTTTCTCTTGTAAAATTGGAAAGTACACAAAGTCAAAGAAATTATTATAGAAACAATGAAGCATATTTAAAATCTCAACAAGAATATTTAGATTTATTTACTTCAAAATTTGGAGAATCTACCAGAGTAACAAAAGTTTCTCAGATTCCCGATTTATTAATTTCTAGGAATCCTACTTTTACAACGATTAGAGAAGCTGCTGTACGAACACAATCGGATATTGTTGTCATATATTCAATTAATAGTGATTTATATGCTAAATACAAATTGTTTTCAAAATCTGATATAAAAGCATTTGCTACAACACAATTGATTATTTTAGATGTTAGAACTGGTTTAATTCCATTCTCAACCATTGTCACAAAAGAATTTCAATCTAAAAGACAAGATAATGAATTGAATGAAGCTGAAGCTGCTAATAGAATTAAAAACAAAGCTATTCTTTTAACAATCCAAGAAATTGGACAACAGATCAATACATTTCTGAAAAAATAATTAAAGCATATCGTATTTGTTACCAAAAATTATAAAATACCTTCAGCAACCATATCCTTTTTTATATAGAAATCAGAAACGATTGCTTGTATTTCTCAGTATATTAGGTATTCTAAGTTTTCTGTTTTCTTATACGTTTGATCCTTTTGAAGTCAATTTTGATGAACATAGAATAGATTATTTATGGATACTTTGTATTCATGCATTTTTTCCATTACCTATTGCATATATATTTTTTGTATTATTAAATTATAAGATAAAAGACGATTCTCGCTGGACATTAGGAAAAGAATTATTTTACTTGTCTTTAATTCTTATTATTATTGGAATTGCTAATTTTCTCATTAGAGATCTAATCTACTATAATTCAAATAATTGGTCATTACGGTATTTTTTCGAAGAAATCCGGAATTCATTCTTAGTCAGTGCTTTATTATTGTTTATTGTGCTTCCGCTAAATTTGGAACGCTTGATATACAAACACAGTAAAACACTTCAAAAATTACAACTAAAAACATCAAATACTACAATTGCTTCACAACAAATTACAATTCCATCAGGAAATGAAAAACATGAATTAGATTTGCTACAATTTCTATTCGCAAAAGTAGAAAGCAATTACACTGAAGTCTATATTTTTGATGGAAATACAGTAAAGAAAGGTTTGTTTCGTATTACTTTAAAAGAATTAGAAAATCACCTTCAAGAGTTTCCTCATATTTATAAAACACATCGCTCCTATTTGGTTAATTTGCATAAAATAACAGCCTGTGAAGGAAATGCGCAAGGCTATCAATTATCCTTACAAAATTATACTAAAACGGTTCCTGTTTCGCGTTCTAAGTTGAAAGAGTTTAACGAATATTTTTCAAAAGTATAGTCATTAACTTTCAATTAATAAAAGTACGTTCTTGATAAAACAGATTGCTTTATCCAAACTCCTAATAATAACTAATCAAAAATGCCCGCACTGAGTAAAACCGAAGTGCTTGCGCTGAGCTAAGTCGAAGTGCTCGCGCTGAGCTAAGTCGAAGTGCTTGTACTTAGCAGTATCAAAGCATGTATTTCGTCACAACACCTTGCAAACAGTCACTTTTCAAAATATTACATTAAAATCTTACTTACGTTTGTCATATCAAAAAACGAACGATTTTATGACTACAAAAACACGTAGATACGATTTAGACTGGTTACGCGTCATCGCAATTTTAGCCGTATATTTTCATCACATAGGAATGCCTTTTAATGGTGATAATTTTGACATTATGAATCCGGAATCTAGTAAATTATTAGATGATATTATGGTTTTCTTTGAACAATTCCGATTGCCATTATTATTTTTAATTTCTGGAACAGGAACTATTTTTGCTTTTTCAAAACGCACTTGGGTTCAGTTTGCAAAAGAACGTGCCATCCGTTTATTAATTCCACTGTTTTTTGGAGTATTGGTTATAGTTCCTCCACAAATATATTTTGGAAATATTGAATCTTTTTCTTCATATTGGGATGTATACGCAAACGGACATTTTGATGTAAATCATCTTTGGTTTATTGAAAATCTATTTTGGATGTCTATGATTTTGATTCCGTTTATTTTATTCTTGAACTCACCAAAATCAACTCAATTAGTGACTTTTATAGAACGAGTAACTTCAAAAAAGTTAGGATTGTTTTTAGGTGTAATTCCATTGATTTTAATTTTAACTATCGCTAAAAAATACTTTCCTGACGATAGTAAAAGTCTTATTAACCTATCATCAACACTCTATTTTGGTTTTTTCTTAATTGCTGGTATGTTGTTCGCTTCCGCAGAAAATACTTGGAACCATTTGAAACAATACCGTAAACTAAACGCTGTTATATTTTTAGTAAGTTCCATCCTTTTCTATACGTATTATTTAATGCCGCACGAATTGCTTTCACCTTATTTTTCTACAAATATACTTTGGAATCTTTGGTATGTAGTCTGTTGTTTGGTTGGTTGGAGTTTTGTAATTACTTTGTTAGGATACGCACAAATTTGGTTTAATAAAAAAAGTTCCTTGGTAAAAAAACTCAATGAAGCTATTTATCCGTTTTACATTTTGCATCAAACTGTCATTGTAATCTTTGCCTATTACATCATTCAATTGGATGTAAATATTCCTGTAAAAATAATACTATTAATTATTACTTCTTTTCCTGCAATCATATTGATTTACAAGCTTTTAGTGTATCCATTTAAAATTACGCGTGTATTATTTGGTATGAAAAAGAAAACTTAATCTATCGTTTTCATTTGATTGTATACATCTAAAATTACGGTATTATTAATTTTGTTTATATATGCTAAAAAGTTATACTCGCTATAATGTCTAAACCCCATTTTAAGTAAGGAAATGATCATTTTTTCCTCGTATTTTTTCAACTTTTTTCGATTCTTGACACTATCAATAATACCGCTTAAAGTATCGAATTTACTAACATCATAGCCGTTTTTATATAATAATTCTAACTTCTGAAAAGCAGTGTCTTTAATATCTTTGGAAAAACTTTTATCACGTAATCGAATTTCTATTCGATGCATAATATTTGATAAATGCGGTTCTACATCTACACCTAATTTTATGAGTTCATTAAACATTACAAAAGGTCCGTATTCTGCGCAATCAAAAATACATGGATAACCACTTTCGTCAATCGCATTAATATCTACATTTAACGAAACTAAATAATTTAAAATATCAATTCGATCTTCATACATCAATCGATTTAGAGTTGTTTTTCCGTTATGTAAAGCGTATAATTCAGTGGTATCTGCACCATTATCCAATAAAAATTGAAGCGTTTCCACAGTACTTGTATTTCCCTGAATTGCCAAAATAAGTGGGCTAGTATTTTTTTTGTCTTTATAATTAACATCTAGCCCTTTTTGTAATAGATATTCCACAAGCCATAATCGACCATTTCTCGCGGCCGTATGCACTAAGGTTTGTTTTTCGTACATCCAAAAGCTATCAATAGCCGCTCCATGTTTTAGTAATAGTTTTATAATTTCATCTCCAAATTCTTCATTACGGTAATGACAAGCTTGATGAATTAAAGGCATAAAATCATTCAAATTTGGATTGGCTCCATACGAAAGTAACAATTGAATCATTTCAAAATGCTCAGGCTCCATTTTTTTATACGAATCTATTATTTCATACAATAAAGTATCTCCTCTTCTATCTTTCAGACTATCTGGATGTATTCTTTCTTCTAAAATGGTTTTAATAGCCTTTACATTTTTAGTCCTATAGGCTTCAAACGCTTCTGAACTATATTCAGATTTATTATTGGCAATACGTTCCTTTTTAAGATTTGTTCTAATTTCTTCTTCTAAATAATACGATGTATCATAGTTTTTATATAACAATTTATATCCTTCTTTCTCTTTATTAGCAACCCACTCTTCTCCTATTTTTGGTATTTTGGTATAGTTTACAGACATGCCTTTCATAGGCTTTCGAATTCCCTTCTCTCCTATTTCACCTTCATGATATACCCATTTTCCGCCAAGCGAATTATATAATGCAGTATACATTGGAGGATTAACCGAATAATTTTCTAGATACCAAAACGGACTTCCACTAGCACTTGTAGATTTCCATTGCATTCCTTCTGAAATATGCTCAATGAGTTTGGCGTCTTTAACTGTTATGGCTACATCTGCTTGCATAAGTTCATCAAATGTGGATAAATCAGAATTTTCATCAAAAGGAATATGATATCTGGATTCCCACAAGTGTGCTTGATATCCTGTTTGGATAAAATTAGCCACAATTACAGATGTTATGAGTTGATTTGCCAGAAAGAGACTGTTCTTTTTGATCGTTAGTTTTGAAAATTCAGGATTGATCGTTGTCAACAAATCTTCTGGTGTATTTGGCGCATTTAAAATTGTAACCAAGCCAAACATGTGCGTTCGTGGAGTATTTTCAAAATTTCGACTTAATAGATATACATGTAATTTTAGTCGTTTTTCTTCTTTACTTGTGACAGTTATACCTAAATGATAATCTCCAGGATTTTGGGAACGTGATTCAAAATTCAAATTTTGTATATCCATAAATTGATTGTAGTCTAACAATAGTTTTATTTGTAAACAAGCTAACTATTTATTGGCTACTATCCAATTATTAAAACCTAAAAAGCTCAACAAATTTTGCTGAGCTTTTATAAAGTTTACTATCTAAAATTCTATTATTCTAAGACTATATCTTTTGAAGAATTAAATCCTTTGATTAGTAACCAAATAGGAAGAATCAATTGTATTAAAGCCATCGGAATCATCATATTCATACTGATACTATGTCCAAATATTGACACCGTCATTTCAACAAGCATAAGGGTCGCAGCTAGCATTCCAAAAATTGAAATGACTTTCGGAATTAACTTGGAAGCATACATTGTAAAATACAATACAAATACTGGAAAACACGATACTAATAATGATAAATAGTGTGTCCAGGCATGTCTTTCATACAACAATGTTCCCATGAGTTTAAATAAATCAGTAGTATTTCCTCCTCCTTTTACATAAGCTTGACTTAGGTCTAATAGTGATAATACGCTTATATTATCAATACAAATCATAACACAACTAAGAATACAGAATGCTACATACGTTAAAGCTAGTTTATAGCTATATTGTTTAAAAATCGGAACCAATAATATTGCTATCATAATTGAAATTAACCCACTAACAATACCTAATACTGTTGAAATTATGATATTAGTTGCATTGGCTGCAGTTGCTGTTATAAAATTATCTGCAAATAATGGACTTTGCAAAAATTGATACATTGTTACGCCAATAGCGAAGATGAGCAAGAATAATACACCGATTATTCTTGCTGTTTTTTGGTTTGAATTCATGTTATTGTTTTTTTGATTGATATGTATACGACTCATAATGAGTTAAATTGTTACACTTAAATCAAAAAAGACACTTTGTGTGAAAGTGTCTTTTTGTAAATCATGATTTCATTTTTTTGATTTCATTTTCTAATTTTTTATTCCAAGGATTTAATTCAAAAGATTTTTCCATCAATGGTAATGTTTCGTTTTCTCTACTAAGACCTCGCAAACTTTCTATGTAAAAATCATAAACACGATGTGTGTAATAACCTTCTGGATAGATTTCTAAATTGAGCTTATAAAATTGTATTGCTTCTTTATGTTTTCCTTTTTTTGCTAAAGATGCTCCATATTCATTGATTAATCTTTCAGAAATAGCATACTCAGAATCTTTAGTATATTCCGTTTTGATAAACGCTATAATTTCATTTGTCGATTTTTCTTTTGCTAAATCTGCTAAGGATTTTCTATTCAACATCAAGTTTCGTAAAATCCACCAATAACGCCATGACGGAGTTGAAGTTCTATCTGAAAAGTTTAAAAATGTATAAATATCAACAGTTGTTTTATGAACAACAACAATATCGCGCTTTGGAATAACAGTAATGTATTGTCCGAATGCGCCCCTAGCAGTATAGGCTCCTTCTAAATCTGGATTGTCATAAAAACGATCAAACAACCACCACATATATCCATAAGAAAACTGTACAGGACTTGACGCGTCTCTATTGTAGCGCTTATTTACAGTATCTTTTGGTGTGACTTCAGTTATAGTTTTTTTAATCCAGTTTTTAGAAATTAACTGTTTTCCATTCCAGTTACCTTCTTGCAACATCAATTGTCCAATTTTGGCCATGTCGCGCGTAGAAAGATGTATTTGATATGCTGAATAACGTGATTTTTTTATATTGATCGTTCTATCTTGATTTTTAATATTCCAATCTTGAAAACCCAAAGGGATTGCTAATTGTTCCTCTAACTCTTGAAATACCGTTTCTCCAGTTTTATTTTCCAGAATATATCCTGCCAAATTGTAATCCCAATTATTATAAAGAAAATAAGTTCCAGGTTGTTCACTACCTCGCTCCTTTAGATTTGCAGTATCATATCCATCATTTGCTGCATCATGAAACACACCTGAACGTGCTGTAATAATATGATTTACAGTCGCTCGTTTTTCTATATCTAACAAAGTATCATCTTCATCAATTCCTATATCTCCTATAGTTTGATTTAGATTGATGCTACCATTTTCGACATGTTTTCCATACAACATTGCCAAAATACTTTTTCGAGCAGAAGCATTATCACTTATTTCAGAAACATCTCCATATTCATACACTACTTTTCCGTGCTCTAGCACAATCATGCTTGTAGTATTAGATTCTTCTTTTAAATACGTATCAATTTCAGTTAGTTTTTCTTTAGTAAAACTTGAATTAGCTAGGGCTGTATTTTTTTCAAAACTAGTTCCTTCAAAAGTGGCGTTTTTATATAACCATGTTTGCGGACTCGTGTATGATATGATGAACATTACTCCTATTAAAGCAGCAATTCCGATAGAAACTTTTTTAAGCCTATATTTTTTATAGATCGTTTTGAGGAGTTCTCTTTTGTGAAAGTATAGATATACTGCTGTTACACTTGGAATCCAACTCATCCAAACCGAAATTCCATACGCTGTTTTAAAGCTAAAGAACATCATTAATGGTGGTAGAACTAAACGTAACATTACCGCAGCAAAAGTTCCTGCATAACTATACGCCATAAACTCCTGATGTTTGGTTACATTCCCTTTTCGTATATAACGATACGCTAAATACGTAAATAGTACCCAAATAAGTGCGCCAAATGTAAACCCAACTTTGCTGACAATTCCGCCTTTTACATAAAATCCTATGTAAAACCCGACTGGTCCACTAATGAAGATTGAAAACACATAAATTTTTCCAATGATTCTGTGTAGTTTCATGAATTTCTTACGAAACTTTTTAATAAATTGAATCCAACCAACAAATAATGCAATTCCACCAAAAGTGATGTGTATATAAAAAGGAATCATATACAACTTACTACTTAAGACTTCTAGAGATTTTGTGGATAATAAACCAATAGGTTGGTCTGCAAAAAAGTATTTTATAGGATCGAAACTAATGTAGAGACATAAGGCTATAAAAATTAGCCAAAGTAATTTTTTCATTTTGATTGTTTTTTTGATTGATGAATTTCAAAAATAGAATCAAAAAAACAGTTTTGAATGTGATCTAATTACGAAGGTATAAAATCTATGATTTTAGGTAAAAATGCTTTGTTTAGGTATAAAACACGTGTTTTTTGGTACAAAATTATAGTGCTAAAACGCGCTCTTTATAGTTTTTTGAAACTGGAAGCTCCATTTGCGTCAATGAAATAGTTGCTGAATCTTTCCATGATTTAAAATGCTTCGGATTGATTAAATGTGAACGATGAATTTGTATTAAAAAAGCGAAGTTTTCTTCTATTTTTTTCAATGAACTTCGAATCAATTTCGATTTTAATTCATTGTTTTCAAGATAGAAAATTTCCACATAATTCTGTGAATTAGAAATACAAATTAAATCAGATTTCTTTATTTTTAGAATATCTAATTTATTATCTCCTTTAATAGTAATATCATCATTTTTTGGTGGAATTAGTTTGATAGCATACGTTCTAACTAGAATAAGAATTGGTGTTATAATCAAAGAAGAAACAAGTATGATTTCTACAAAAAACTTTTGAAAATCATATATTCCTTTTATAATAGGGCTCTTATAAAAAAGATAAGTTCCTATACTATATATAACATAGAAAATAAACAATATCAACACTTCAAAACCTACACTCCAATTGGATACTTTTTCATAGATTTTTTTTTGAAGAAAGCTAATCATAGCATAACATATGAAGGCTAATATACTAAAGCCTAGGCTTACCTTTGTCCATACTAGAAGATCCATTCTCCCGTGTTCAAATGGTCGTATGAAAAAAGCAAAAAGAAAAATCCAAACACTAATAAGTATAGCTATTAATATATGATGCTTTATAGATGGATTTAGTTTATTCATGTAACAAAAATAATAATGTTCTTAAAATAGACATTCATTTTTATAATTTGTTACACCAATACATATTTAGAAAACACAAAAAGACCGTTTTCACGGTCTTCTTATATAGCTAATTGCAATACTTTTTTAAAGTACGTTGAGAATATCTTGGGGATCTGCTCTTAATTTGTAATCTTCTTCTAAAAAGTGATATGAAATCGTTCCGTTTTGCTCTACAACATACGTAGCTGCTATTGGAAGTTCCTGATTTTCATTTCCTTGATTCGTTTCTAAATCAATACCAAATTTTTCATATAATTCCTGCAATGCTGTTGGCAATTGATATACTAAATTCATACTGCGCACAACAATCATATCAATATCTGACAAGACTTCAAAAGTTAATTCGTTTTTTTCTGTTGTTGTTAATGAGTTATCGGGTAATTCAGGACCAATAACTACTAACTTAGCTCCTTTGGCTTCAAACTCAGGAACAGCTTGTTGTAAAGCACGTAACTGAATATTACAGTATGGGCACCAATTTCCACGATAAAAAGCAATGACTACTTTGCTTTCTTTCAATATATCATTGACATTTACTTGGTTTCCCAATGCATTTCCTAATACAATTTCAGGAAGTTGATCTCCAGTTTTTAAAGCTTTCTGAATCATTTCGCTTGCTACTAAATCATCAATAGCTTGTTTCATAATAGTTTGTGCTTCACCTGGATGACGTTTTATACTTGCGGCTGCAAATTCTTTTAACTGTGCTGTTAAACTCATATATATTTTTGTTTTTAGACAGTAAAATTTCTAAAACATTACAAATAAGTTGAACTATTTTGTAATCAACACATTAACGAATCCATATATATACAACACGACTATTGAATTCGTTATTAAAATCATAAAAAAATACATATTTAATTAATTTTATAGATAAAAAGTAGGGTGTTTTCAATATAAGCTGTTTAACTCCAAAGAAATTGCTAAACCTAAAAACTAAACTCTCACATGAAAAGAAAACTATGTTTAACGCTTACAGGCGTCCTAGCATTAGGATTTTCCTCGCTAACCTATGGACAAAATTGGCGAACCTCTATTCTTGATGAAAACAGTAACTATTTTGAAATTGTTGAACAAGAAAATCAAGTATTAGCTCCTTTAAGAAATAACACAGATAGAAAAAGTAGAAAAAAAGTTAAGCAATTTGAACGTTGGGCAGCTTTTTGGAAAGATCGTGTATTGCCAAATGGTAAATTTATGCCAGCTTCATACATGGCTAACCTTTGGAATACTGAGCAAGAACAACAACGTACTTCGGATAGTCCTGAAACAGTTGCTGATGTAGCTTGGTCACTTTTAGGTCCCATAACGCCACCCGTTTCAAATATTGGTTTCTATCCAGGAATGGGGCGTATAAATGCAGTTGCTTTTGCAGGAAATGACACAAATACTATGTATATTGGTACACCCGCAGGAGGAATTTGGAAAACAACTGATGGAGGAACAACTTGGACAGCACAAGGAGATGAATTTCCAAATATGGGAATCTCTGATATTGCTATAGACCCTACAAATACAAACATTGTATATGCTGCAACTGGAGATGTAGATGGTTTTCAAAATAGATCCGTAGGTGTATTAAAAACTACTGATGGAGGTAACAATTGGGCAATTACAGGCTTATCGTTTACATTAGGTCAAAGTAATATTATTTCAAAGGTATTGATTGATCCAAATAATGTAAATACAGTTTTCGCTACTACACGAAATAATATCAAGCGTACAACTGACGGGGGAACTACTTGGACAGACGTATTTACTGAAAATGCAGCTATTTTTAATGATATAGGCTATAAAGAAGGAAGTAATACAATTATGTATGCAACTTCTAGATCTGGACGTTTTTATGTTTCTACAGATAATGGAACTACATGGACAGTAGCAGCTAGACCGGCTTTTTCTCGATTAGATTTTGCAACTACGG
The DNA here is from genome assembly GCF_947496985.1 of uncultured Kordia sp. Lineage (GTDB taxonomy): Bacteria > Bacteroidota > Bacteroidia > Flavobacteriales > Flavobacteriaceae > Kordia. The sequence continues at coordinate 201,497 of NZ_CANMEZ010000004.1, read as the reverse complement.
CAGCTAATACTGATTTAATATTATCAATTGATAATTTTGGAAGAATTAGAAGATCTACAGATCAAGGAAGTATGTGGACACTTGTTGGAAACATTCCTGGCTTCAGCTCACAAGGTGGTTACAATGTTACTTTAGCAATTTCTCCAATAAATGAAAATTTAGTTTTAGCTGGTGGTGTTGATGGATGGCGTTCCACTGATGGAGGTGCTACATGGGAAAAATATTTAGATGGATATTGGGAAGCTGGAAATCCTTATTTTTATGTGCATTCTGATCATCATGATATGAAATTTGTTCCGGGAACTAATATGGCTATTTCTGTAAATGATGGTGGAATTTTTATGGGAGATGCACAATTAGATAATGCTTGGGCAGATTTATCTTCAGGAATTACTATTACACAATACTATAATGTATCTGGAACACCGCAAAATGCAAACTTATTAATTGCTGGAGCACAAGATAATGATATAGGACAATATGATGGAACCGATTGGATTGGAAGAAATCCAGGAAGTGATGGAGTTGAAGGTTTATGGGATTATTCTAACAGTGATATTGCGTGGACTTGTAGCCAAGCAGGAACTATGTTTAGAACAACTAATGGATTTGCTTCTTCACAATTTGTCCCTACACCAAATGGTGCTCCTTTTGTATGGGAATTAGAAATTCATCCAACTGTACCTACAACTATTTTTGGAGGTTTTGGAGATATTTATAGATCAGTAGATCAAGGAAACAATTGGACAAACTTAAATTCAGGTGTTGGAACTGTTGAATTTATCTCTATTGCTCCCTCTGATCCTGATGTAATTTATGTTTCAGGAAGTAATGGCGTACGTAGAACAACTAATGGAGGTCTTTTTTGGGCACCAGTTGCGTTACCACAAGCAGGAAATGTAAAAAGTATAGAAGTACATCCAACAAATCCTACCGAAGTATATATTGCATATTCTGGATATCAAGCAGGGAAAGTATATAAATCTACCACTAGTGGAGCCTTGTGGGTAGACATTACTGGGACATTACCAAACATTCCAACACATAAAATCCTGTACAGAACTGGAACTACAGATGGAGAGTTATTCCTAGCAACAGATTTAGGAGTATACTACAGAACTGATTCTGTTGGCGACTGGGTACGTTTAGGACAAGGATTGCCAAATGTAATTGTAAACGATATTGAAATTCACTATGCAACTAACAAACTACGTGCCGCTACATTTGGTAGAGGTGTTTGGGAAGTTGCTATTGACGAAGCTTCTTTATCTGTTGGGGAAACGCAATTACCACAAAATGCTGTAAAAGTATATCCAAACCCAACTATAGATAAAAAGTTTACTATATCATTACAAAATTTATCAGGAAATAAAAACATCCTTGTATACAACCTTATTGGTTCAGTTGTAAAAGAAATCAATACAACTGCTACTGAAGAAAAAATAGACTTAGATGGTTTTGCAAAAGGTTTATACATGGTAAAAATTAGTAATGACGGAAAAAGTATTATAAAGAAAATTGTTGTTAATTAATGAAACGGTTTTTAATATTATTTATATTATGTGTACTAACACTCAATATAATGGCGTGTGATGAAGGTATAAAGCTAATATCTTCTACAAAGCAAACCATTATACAAGGCACAGATATGACTAAGCCGTACACTAACTATCTTTTTGAGATAACACTGTTAAACACTATCGATCTTCATGTCGATAGTGTTTTAATTTATGATGCAGGCAAAACATATAAAGTGAATCATTATTTATCAAAAAAGAAGAACAATAAAAATTATACACTTAATGCTTCATTAAATGAAGGTAATTTCACGGTTGCTGACACAAAAAGTGCAACTAATGATGTCACTGAAAAAGCGATCATTTACTACAAAGCTAACGATACGAATGGTGCATTGAATATTTCAACATTCAAAGAAAAAACTATAACACGAAGGTAACGCCTTCACTCCTATTTACTACTAACCCAAAAATCCCAATACTCATAGAATATTGGGATTTTTTATGTTTTAAACTAGCTTATTAAAATCTAATACGCTAATACTTCCTTCAATACGTCTTCAAACTCGTTTTTAGCCAAATACTGCTGTTCTAAGCCTTGATCAAATGGAATTGGTGTTTCCATACTAGCCAAACGCTTTACAGGTCCGTCAAGGTATTCAAAACAGTTTTCCATAATCATAGCCGAAATATCGCTAGAAATACTTCCAAACAACGAATCTTCTTGTAAAATAATCGCTTTTCCTGTCTTTTTAACTGAAGCATAAATTGCCGCTGTATCTAATGGTTGTAAAGAACGTAAGTCAATTAAATCTGCTGAAATATCAGTATTCTTACCTAACACATCCAATGCCCAATGTACAGCTGCTCCGTAAGTGATAATCGTTATATCATTTCCTTCTTTTAATACCGAAGCTTTTCCTAATGGTAAGGTGTAATAATCAGTAGGTACATCTTCATAAATACTTCTATACAATGCTTTGTGTTCAAAGAATAATACTGGATTTGGGTCATTAATAGCGGCAGCTAACAAACCTTTTGCATCTTTCGGAAATGCTGGATATACTACTTTTAACCCTGGCGTTTTAGTAAACCAAGCTTCATTTGTTTGTGAATGAAAAGGTCCAGCACCAACACCTGCACCACATGGCATTCGAACCACTACATCTGCATTTTGATTCCAACGGTAATGTGATTTTGCTAATAAATTCACAATTGGATTGAATCCACTCGAAACAAAATCAGCAAATTGCATTTCCATAACAGCTTTCATTCCGTTTACAGAAACTCCATATGCCATTGAAACAATAGCCGATTCACAAATAGGTGTATTGCGTACGCGATCTCTTCCAAATTGATCTATAAACTTATCTGTAATTTTAAAAACACCACCATATTCAGCAATATCTTGTCCCATGACTATCAAGTCATCATGACGTTCCATTGATTGTTTTAATCCTTTCGAAACTGCATCTACAAAACGTATACTCTCAACTTCTTCATTACATATAACTTCCTCAAATAATGAATCTTGATACACGTCACTTAATTCTATACTTTTAGTAGAGCTTATTTTTTCTTCATCAAAAGCTTTTTGTAAATTTTCATTAATTTCAGCTTTAATTTCTTTTCGAAACTCTTCATCTTGTTCAGCTGTTAAAATACCCTCAAGTGTTAAAAAATCACGATAATTATCTATTGGATCTTTTGCTGCCCATTCTGCCATTAATTCCTTCGGAACGTACTTCGTACCACTCGCTTCTTCATGTCCACGCATTCTAAAGGTTTTAAACTCTAGCAAAATTGGTCTTGGGTTTTTACGTATACTATCTGCAAGTTCGGAAACCTTTGTATATACTTCTACAATATTATTTCCATCAATAATATGTGATTCCATTCCGTATCCTTTGGCTCTATCAGCTAAATGCTCACAATTATATTGCTCCGAAGTTGGTGTAGATAAACCATATCCATTATTTTCTATACAAAATAAAACTGGTAAACTCCATACAGAAGCTACGTTCAATGCTTCATGAAAATCTCCTTCACTTGTTCCCCCTTCACCAGTAAAAACAGCACATGCATGTTTATTATCTTTCAATTTATTTGCCAAAGCAATTCCGCTAGCAACGCCCATTTGTGGTCCTAAATGCGAAATCATTCCCACAATATTAAACTCTTGCGTACCAAAATGAAAACTACGATCACGTCCTTTGGTAAAACCATTGGCTTTTCCTTGCCATTGTGAAAACAAGCGAAATAAAGGGATTTCTCGTGTAGTAAATACACCTAAATTACGGTGCATTGGTAAAATATATTCCTCTTTTGTTAATGAAGAAGTAACTCCGACTGCAATTGCTTCTTGTCCAATTCCGCCAAACCATTTTGAGATTTTTCCCTGACGAAGAAGAATTAACATCTTCTCTTCTATCATTCTCGGCTTGAGCATTTTTTTATATAATGAGATCAACGTATCGTTGGTCAAATTTCCCTTGTCGTATAACATGAATTTGTGTCTGGTTGGTTGGTGTATGGTCACCATTAATTATATATTCAAAAATGACCAAAAAAAACGGTTCATCAAAAATTTTTTTGATAATATTTCTTTAGAAAAAAAGTAGCATCAATATCCAAGCATTTTTTTGATTTTATATATCAACTGACGCTTCTTATTAGTTTGATCTCCTACTGAACTTACATGTGGAAATGTATACAGTGGCTTTCTACGATTTAAAAAAGAACACAATTTGTTCCAATTGTCGCCATCTGCCAAATTCATTTCTAGAAAGTTAGGATTTCCTTCAAAAAAAGCCTTTACTTCTGCATTATGCATTTTAAATGTTTCAATATACAAATCTTCATTTCCTATTGGATCTCCATTTCCGTTGTAAATCCAACTATGAAATTTCCAATTCGGATTTCCTCCAAAATGATTTGAAACACTACGCATCCACTTTTGCGGATTTCTACTAGAAAGAATAAATTTTGCATTCGGATAGCGCTCGTGTAATTCTTTATAAAACCAGAACCAAGGCGTATCTTGAAAGGCATCATATGTGTCAAAAATTGACTCAATAGTATTCAATACTTCTTTCTTATTATTGAGAAATTCAATATCGGTATGATCTATACTTGGGAAAGCACCACAAACTCTATAGCCCAGCATTTGCAATGCTTTTCCTAGTGATGAAGTTCCTGTTTTATGAAATCCAATAACAAATATTTTCTCTTTTGGAGATATAAATAGCCGTCTAAATATGCCTTTTATAAACGAAATTGAAGGCGACATACTAACGCTTTTTTCTTTATTTGAAAATTCTGGAAATTTCATATACTAGGTATCGTATTAATTATCTTTAAAACTACTAACATTAACAGTAGTTATACAGCTAAAAAGTATTATTTTCAGGAGGTGAATATACTAAACTTTCCAACTGTATTTCTTTAATTCACCAAATTGTTAATAACTCTCTTTTTTGGACAGTATTTTTTTAGCTACATTTGTAACTATAAGCGATGAAACGCTATAAAGTTATTAACAATTTGGTTTTACCCTGATGTATATATTAGATAAATAAACCATGTGTTTTACAAATATTAAAACCTGAATTACATGAAAAATATTCCAAGTGTAAATCTTCAAGATTTCTTATCTGATGATCCGACAAGAAAACAAAAATTTATTGATGAAATAGGAAAAGCCTATGAAGACATTGGTTTTGTTGCCTTGAAAGGTCATTTTTTAAGTGATAAACTTGTAGATGATTTATATGATGAAATCAAGAAATTCTTTGGATTACCGTTAGAAACTAAAAGCAAATACGAAATTGAAGGTATTGGCGGGCAACGTGGATATGTTTCATTTGGAAAAGAAAGCGCAAAAGGTAGAAAAGTTGGTGATTTAAAAGAGTTTTGGCATTTTGGTCAGTATGTAGAAGATAATGATGCTTTAAAAGCCGAATACCCTGATAATGTAACAGTAGAAGAATTATCAGATTTTAATGCTGTTGGAAAGGAAACATATCAAATGCTTGAAAAAACAGGAATCTATGTATTAAGAGCGTTAGCTTTACATTTAGGTTTGGACGAATTCTACTTTGATAATTTTATTAAAAACGGAAACAGTATTTTACGTCCTATCCACTACCCACCAATTACAAGCGAACCAAAAGATGCAGTACGTGCAGCAGCACATGGAGATATCAACCTGATTACTTTGTTAATGGGATCACATGGTAAAGGATTGCAAGTACAACGACATGATGGCGAATGGCTTGACGCTATTGCTGAGCCAGATGAATTGGTAATTAATGTTGGAGACATGTTATCACGTCACAGTAATAACAAATTAAAATCTACAATTCACCGAGTAGTAAATCCACCAAGAGAACTTTGGGGAAGCTCGCGCTACTCTATTCCTTTCTTTATGCATCCTATTAGCGAAATGCCGTTAGATTGTTTAGAAAACTGTATTGACGAAGAAAACCCTAAAAAATTTGACGATATTACTGCAGGTCAATTCTTAAATGAACGACTTATTGAACTTGGTCTAGTAAAAAAGTAACACCATTCGGAATTACATATAAAAATTCCCAAGCGATACAAAAACACTAATAGCTCTTGCTGTTAGTGTTCTTTTTTTAAAAGCATCCAATTTAGTACTTTTCATACGCTAAATTGTGTATATTTAAAACAATAAACGAATTACAAGTATTTAGTATATAATGGCAAAGAAAAAACTTAGTAGTTTAGAAGACTTAGGAGGTTTTGTATTCTCCACAAATGATGATTTTGAACTCGAAAATAACTCTGCAGAAGAAACACTTTCTCCTAAAGAACAAAAACTAGAAGCACACTTTAGCAATAAAGGTCGTGGAGGAAAAATTGTAACGGTTGTAAAAGGTTTTGTTGGATTAGAAGACGATTTAAAAGCATTAGCCAAACTCTTAAAGGTAAAATGTGGAGTTGGTGGAAGCATCAAAGACAATGAAATCCTTATTCAAGGAAATTATCGTGATAAAATTATTCAAATATTACAAAAAGAAGGATATAATGTAAAACGTGTTGGTGGATGAAAATGACACAAAAAACACTTCATATTATTAATGGTGATAGTTTAGTATCACGACTTCACGATATCGGAATTCATGACGATCAATTAGTTTGGCGTGAAATGTTATGCGAAGGTAAAACTGTATTTAATTTAGCCTCTGACGATTTCAAAAACGCACGCGTCAATTATTTAGCACAGTTTGAAGCTACCGAAGAAACCTATGTAACATCGTTTCTAAAACCTTTATTAGAAACTAATTATAAAGAATACACTTCTATAGTATTATGGTTTGAATATGATGTATTTTGTCATATTAATATGATTGCCGCATTGAGCTATCTAAAAACCAAGAAATTAGATATTCCTATCTATTTAGTTTGCAGTGGCTGGATTCCTAAAGAAACACATTTAAAAGGCTTAGGTGAACTTACGGATAAACAATTACTAAAACACTACAACGAAAAAATTACACTCACAAAGTATGACATCATGTTAGCCAATGAATTATGGCGATTGTATTGTACAGATGATCATACAATTTTTAAGGAGTTTGTTACTCACAAATCTTCTTTTCCATATTTATCAAACTGTATAAGTGCGCATTTGAAGCGTTTTCCAGATGTTACTAACGGATTAAATATTTTAGAAACCAATATTCTAAAAATCATTAAAAAAGAAAAAATAAAAAGTATACACCATCTTACAGGCTATGTATTACAATATCAAGGATATTATGGTTTTGGTGATTTACAGATAAAAAATATAATTCATAAATTAGCTGGCTTTTTTGAAATACAAAAAGAACAGGTAGTTCTTAATAGACAAGGACATTTAGCACTTGATCATATTAAAAGTTTTTATGATCTAGTAACGGATGATACCATTTTTGGTGGTTGTAAGAAGTATGAATATTGTTATCATCCTACACAACAAATATTAACAAAACATGAGTAGAATAGCAGAATCAGAATTGATTTTAAACCCAGACGGAAGTATTTATCACTTAAACATTCTTCCCGAAGATATTGCATCAACTATTATAACTGTTGGTGATCCAGATAGAGTTTCTTCAGTAAGTAACTATTTTGATACGATTGAAGTTAAAAAAGGAAAACGTGAATTTATCACACACACAGGAACCTACAAAGGCAAACGAATTACTGTAATTTCTACAGGAATCGGAACCGACAATATTGATATTGTTTTCAACGAATTAGATGCTTTGGTGAATGTGGATTTTAACACACGACAAGTAAAAGACACACACAAACAATTAGACATTATCCGTATTGGAACTTCGGGTTCTATACAATCAAATATTCCTGTGGACAGTTTTTTAATCAGTGAATATGCCGTAGGATTTGACAGCTTACTACATTTTTATGATAGTGAACACGTTCAGGATACTGCCATTGCAGAAGCGTTTGCAAAGCATGCAGATTGGTTTGCAAAAAAATCAATGCCATACGTAGTGAAAGCTCACAAAGGTTTAGTCGACCAAATAGCGTCCGAACAAACTGTTTTAGGTTTTACTGCGACTAATGTTGGTTTTTACGGACCACAAAGTCGTAAAATACGTTTAAATCTTCAAGATGAAGGCTTAAATGATAAACTAGCTTCATTTAATTATGAAGGTACACAAATTACAAATTTAGAGATGGAAACTGCCGGAATTTACGGTTTGGCTAGTTTATTAGGACATAGAGCCATTTCTATGAATGCCATTATTGCAAACCGACCTTTGGGTCAATTTAGCAAAACACCTAAACAAACAGTTGATCAATTGATTCAATATACTTTAGGTAAATTAGTATAATACAAAAGTCTCAAATGAAGAAAATAAAAATTGGTGGAGTTCCTGAGCATTTCAACCTAGCTTGGTATCTTACACTTAAAGAACGTGCTTACGAGAAAGAAGGAATTGAGCTTCGTTGGAAAGATTATCCTGGTGGAACTGGCGCAATGTGTAAAGCGCTTAGAAGCGAAAAAATTGATATTGCTGTTATTCTTACAGAAGGAATTATTAAAGATATCATTGCTGGAAATCCTTCTAAAATAGTACAAACCTTTGTACAATCGCCTTTAATTTGGGGAATTCATGTAGCTGCAGATTCACCCTATAGCACTATAGATGATTTAAAAGGTACTAAGGCTGCCATAAGTCGTTATGGTTCAGGTTCGCATTTAATGGCGTATATAAATGCTGAAAACAATGATTGGGATACCGATAACTTAGATTTTGAAGTGATCAAAAATCTTGAAGGTGCTATTAATGGTTTAAATAAAGGCAAAGGTGATTATTTTATGTGGGAACACTTTACAACTAAACCTTTAGTAGATCAAGGGATTTTTAGACGAGTGCATGACTGTCCTACTCCTTGGCCGTGTTTTGTAATTGCTGTTCGAAATGAATTATTAGCAGAAGATGAAGAAACAGTTAAAACAATATTACGTATTATCAACGATATGACAACTGATTTCAAGCAAATTCCGAATATCGACGAAATGATTGCTGCACGATATGAACAACAATTAGAAGATGTACAAAAATGGTTGTCATTGACCGAATGGAGTCAAGAATTAATCGACGAAAAAACCATTACCAAAGTACAAGACAAACTACTCAGTTTAGACATTATTCCTGAAAAATGGAACTACAACGATCTGACTCACAAATTTCTATAAAAACAACGGCGAACTACTCTAGTTCGCTTTTTTTATACCAATCATACAAGTTACAAAGTTATTTATCAATAAACACACACGTATATCTACCTGTTCTCTTAGGGGGTTTTTCCCCTTTTGAAAAGGGGGAAAGTGTCGACGAATGGTTATTTTCCCTCTTCGAATAGTCAAAAAAGATCGTTTTTATGTAATTTAACGATAATTTAAACAGGTAAACGATTAAATGTTTCGGTTAACGACTCACTATATACATTTGTTTTCAGAAAGTAGTAAGGGCAAAACATTACTTTCTAGGCTTAAGAAAATCAATTTATCAGATTATTAACATTACAACTACTATCATTATGAAAAAATCATTATTATTAATCGCTGCAGCAGGTTTATTGTTAGCATCATGTGGATCTAACTGTATGGGAAAAGGTGTTAATTTTGCAGATACAGATGACGCAAAAGAAAATTACATCATGACAGCTGAAGACGCTTCTTGCGTAGAAGTTTACTAAGAAAAACTATCCAATTATATATACTTTCACAGGTTGTAACATTAAATGTTACAACCTTTTTTATTTTAAAGATATTTCTATCCTTAAAAAAACTTTTTACATTTGAACTGAAATTACTGTAAAATAAGGAAGTTTATCCCATAAAAATGCGAATTCCCTCATTAATAGTTGTTTCAAATAGTATAAAAAGCTATATTAGAGACATATTAGCAAAAACCAACAAGACTTATAAAGAATGAAAAAGTTAATCGTAGTATTACTAGTACTCCTTACCGCCTGTTCAAAAGACCTAGAAACTGATATTTCCAATGAACGAGATTTTAGCAAATTATTAGGTAAAAGAATCACCATTGAAGGAACAGCAAGCAATACGAAGTATGGAGCACTCGTTATTACGAATGACAATGCTTCTATTTGGATTGACAAATTAGAAAGTTGGCCTGCAGAATATAACGCTTCAGGAACGGATGGAAAAACCGTTATTGTTACTGGAGTTATTGTAGAAACATATGATTCTCCTGTACAAATACAAAAACGTGAAAGCGCATCGCAAAGTAAAGAAACACCAGCAACGAGTGCTACAGGCTCAGATAGCCCGACTCGTAGATATGTGATTAAAGATGCTACTTGGGGATTAATATCTAATTAACTACACATAAACACATTATTTAAAATATATAGAAATAACAGCTACTTATAAGTAGCTGTTATTTTTTTTAGGTATATCGTTTTTTTACAATTGACTTATAAGTGCTACCAATAGGAATTTCGACAGTTTCCACTAAAACAACATTCGATTTTATCTTCTTTAAACGATTTGTATTAACTATATACGATCTGTGAATTTGGATAAAGATGGAAGTATCTAACTTTTTCAACCAACTTGACAAACTACCAAGCGTTAATATTTTTTCTTCTAACGTAACAATTGCTACATAATCAAGTTCTGATTTAATGTAAAGAATATCATTCCGTTTTACTTTATGCGTTACTTTATCTGCGTAAATGAATATATATTCCGTATCATCTAACAATAATTTTGTGGTTCGTATTCTATTCACAGCCGTTAAAAAGCGAACATACGAAAACGGTTTTATCATATAATCAACAACAGCTTGTTCAAAAGCTTCAATAGCAAAATCTGGATAAGCCGTTGTAATAATAACTTTTGGAGGATTTGTAAGTGTTTTTAAAAAAGTCAAACCGTTTAATTCTGGTAATTCCATATCTAGAAACATAAAATCTACTATTTCTAGCCGTTCTTGCGGAATATCCAAACCTGATTCGTATACACCTATACAACTGATAAAGTTTGTCTTTTCAATATAATGCAATAGAATTGATTGCGCATTTTTTTCATCTTCTAGAATCATACATTTTAACATAAACGAAGTTTTAAAGTGACAATAAATTGATTTTTTTGATCGTCTATTTTTAATTCATGTTGATTTGGATATAATAATTCCAATCGTTTTTGAGTATTCTTCAACCCTACTCCGCTTGACTTCCAATCGTCGGTCAAAACATATGCAGCATTATACGGATTTTGACACTTAAAAAACAATTCCTCATCATTCACTTTCAATTGAATAACTATATTATGCTTTCCTTTTAATTTACTTGTATATTTAACTGCGTTTTCCACAAAAGTGATTAAAATCAAAGGTGAAATGATTACATTTTTATTCGTAATTTCTTCTGAAACTTCAAAAACAATTTTGTTTTCCCAACGCAAACTATTGATATAAATATAATCTTTAATGTGCTCCCAATCTAACTGAAGCGAAACCTGTTCTTTTTTACCTTCATGTAATACATATTTGAAATTATCAGATAGTTTCAAGATTAATTCCGAAGCTTTTGCATCATTTGTTAATGTATACGCATAAATATTATTCAACATATTAAACAAGAAGTGTGGATTTATCTGAGCTTTCAAATTTTTCAATTCTGCAACTCGAAGATGATTACTTAGTATGTATGATTTTTTAAAACTATAAAAACTATAAAATATCAAACCGACCAATGCATATTCACTCAAAACTCCTAATGCATGCGTTTTATACGAATAACCATCCAAATGATAGATATAAAGGTTTAGAATGTATTCAGAAAATAACACACCAAGAATTGTCATCACAGCAAAAAATAACAGTAAGACTGGAATTTTATAGCTATTACGCCAAGAAAAGAAAAAGCAATAACACGTATATACCGTAACTAAAAGCAATACAATATTACTATTTGCCGCAACCCATTGTACAAAAATATAATTACTGTCTGTATATTTAAATAACGGATACATAATATATAGTATCCAAAATATCAGATGTAAATACACTTCTTTTTTAATGATATTTTCAATACGAAATGATATCATGTATTTCTTATTTCTTTATTTCAGAAAGAATATTAGTTGCATTCGTATTTTCAGGATTTAAATCCAGTGATTTTTGATAGTTTTTAATTGCATTTATAGTATCTCCCAAAGCTAAAAAACACTCCCCGTAACTATCAAATGTATTGAAACCACTAGGGTACAACTCTGTATTTAGCTTAAAAATAGCTAGTGCATCTTTAGTATTTCCACTAGTCATTATACTATATCCAAATACATTGATACCGCTTTCAGATAAGTCGTACTTTGATGCTTTTAAATCTTCATTTTTGATGAATGTGATAATTTCTACAATCGATTTTCCTGACGCTGTCAACTCGGATAGTTGTTTGCTATTCATCTTTTTTACACGTTCACGTTGTTCTGCTAAAGTTTGCACACCATATTCCAAACGTACGTCATCAGTGATTTTTGTAGTATCCATCTTTGATAATTTCCACAATTCACCTTGTTGTCTTTCATATTGCGTACCATAAATTTGTGGTTCATTTTTACTTAACAAATATCTATCGGTAGCTGCTGCCAATAACCACTTATCCGCTGTACTATCTAAATCAACTGATTTTTGCATAAGTCGCACAGCCATTCCATAATCTGTAGAATCACGTCCGTGTTGGAAAATCATGGCCGCGTTGTGATAATCTAACGAAGTATTCACTTTGTTTTCTGCCAACAATTCACGAACTCGAACCCTATGCAAACTATCATTTTTAGACACAACTTTCCAGTCTATATTATCAACTTTGCGCGATGCCTGATCTTGTTTATAAATTTCTTTCAATTCTTCATTGTCAGCCAACATAACCGCTTTTTGTGTTGTTTCTGCTTGTTCTTTCGGTTGATCTTTACAAGCATGTAGTAACATAATACTTAAAATTAGAATTACTTTTTTCATACGATTTTTTTTGATTGCTATTCGTTTTTTTGATTGTTGACACAAACTTCTAAAACTTCCTCTAATTTATCAAAAAACATCTATCGACTTCCCTTTTTCATCTATGAAATTGTAAATATGAAGTATTATCAATCTAATACATTGCTATTTATGATTTCTTTATGACTCTATAAAAATTTGTTAAAAGGAGAGCATCTTCATTATAAAAAATTTACAAATTTCCTTATATTTTACTTAAATAAAAATACTATTTCAAAGTAATTAGCATCACTTTTCCATGATATTTTGATTCTAATTGATATTTTGAATTTTCGCTAATCGTTCTTAAAAATGCTTGCACATCAGACATATCAGCATTGTCGACATAAATAATAGTGTCTTTTTGAAAATTAGACTCTAGCATTTGAAATAATGGTAGGTATAAATCTTTCCAACCATCTAGCAATAAAAAATCTATTGCTTTGCTATAATTATTCAACGTTTCTAAAGCATTTCCGATTCTCATTTCAATCAATTCGTTTACACCTGCTTTTGTGAAATTTTGAATAGCTTTTTTAGCTTTTGATTCAATTAGTTCTGTTGTAACAATATAACCGCTTGTTTCCATCGCCGCTTGCGCTAGATATAAAGTTGAGATTCCAAATGAAGTTCCAAATTCAACAATATTTTTACTATTGCTCTCTTGTATGAGCTCTATTAAATTTTCTCCCTGTTCTTTTGAGATAGAAAGATACGCTTCTTTAAAATCAGCAGGTTGCAAAGGTCTAAAGATTCCTTTTGCGATGCCTTTCGCCATTTTTATATAATCATTTTTTGAATCTTTGAATAATTCATTAATGACCATTTCTATTTGTTTTTTCGTTGTTACTATTTGCATTTCTTTAATTTTTTGAGTTAAAAAAAGGAACATCAAACATGTTGATATTCCTTTTATAGTTAGTAATTCGAGGGATTTTTAAAATTTTCCGTTCTCATTTTTCCATCCTGATTTTGGAGGAATTGCAGAAATTACATCCCAATGTTCTACAATTTGACCGTTTTCTAATCGAAATAAGTCATAAAACGCTGTGTGTTCTCCTTTTCCAAATTTTCCTTCACTCATAGTCAATACAAAATTTCCTTGCCCAAGTACTTTATGAAGTTTCGTATATTCCATTACCAATCCGTTTTCAGCAAAATACTTCATTGCAGCTCCAAAACCATCCAAACCATCAGCTACCGCTGGATTATGTTGCAAGTATTTTTCAGGATTGATATACGTAGTTAGTTTATCCATTTCGTGATTTAGCAATACGTTTTCTATGAACCCTTTCACAATTTCCTTATTTTCAGCTGTTTTATCTAAATCCGTAATTTCAGTAGTTCCATCAAACTGAGTTCTTCCGCTTGGATTTGCTGGTTGAGTTTCCAATAAGTTATCCCAATGCTCTACAATTTTCCCGTCTTCGAAACGAAATACATCGAAACCTGCTTTAGGTCCAAAGAAATCATATTCTGTATGCGTTACTACATAATTTCCATCTTCAAAAGCTCTTATTACATTTGCTTTAAAACCTTGTGGTGGTGCATGCTGCATAACTTCTCCAAAACCTTGTAGGCCGTCACCAACAGCTAGATTGTGTTGAATGTATTTTTCAGGATTGATATACGAAATAGGTGTTGTATCGCCTGTATTGAAACTGTTTAATAGTGCTACTACTTTGTCTTTTTTTGATAATTCCATTGTATTATTTTTTAATGATTTAAGTGTTTGATAACGTCCAATATGAATTGATGATTGATTCATCATTCCCATAAATTCTTTAGCAATAGGATTTTGCATAAATGGTTTTAATGCTTTATCAGAATTGGTTTTTGTATCCCAATACACAGCTACTACTTGCGTCCCTTTTTCGTTTTCCCCAATAATTCGCTGTAAAAAACCTTCTTGTTTTACTGTAAATCCAGTTTCAACCTTTTTATTAGTTTCCTGAAAAACTTCTAGATTCGCATCAGCCTTAGTGTCAAAAGACATCACCTCAATAAAATCACTTGTAGTTGCTTTGAAAGCATCATTATTATTGTAGCGTGCCATTTTCATAGAATTTCCATCAATCATAGCCGCAAAATCAGCTACAGATGTATCATTCATAAATTTTTGCATGGATGCTTCTGCAGCTGACATTGTACTCCAATACACTAACACAACATATTCGCCGTGTTCATTTACACCACTTTGGCGTTTAATAAAACCTGGTTGTTTACTTGTGTAATTTGTTTCAACTTCCGCATCTAACTTGTTGAATTCAATAGAGTTTGCAGTAGATTTTAATTTGAAAGTTGTAACTTCTAATACAGATTGATCGTTTTGACAACTTGTAAATAGTAGCCCAATAATTCCTAGTACTAATAATTTGAATTTCATGATCCGTTTTTTTGTTATTTGTAACTGGTACAAAATTGAAAAAACGTTTAATTTTAGCGATTATCAAACTGAAACAAAAAATAGTAAAAGTATAACTAGCCTATAATTGTTTTCTAAATTTCAATGGAGTTAGCTGTGTATTTTTTTTGAAGAATTTGATCATATTTGCAGGCTCATCAAACCCTGTTGTGTAACTTATTTCCTTTACAGATAAAGAAGTAGAAGCCAAATAACGCTTTATTTCAATAGTCACAAAATCATCAATAAAAGCTTTGACGGTTTTACCAGTTGTTTTTTTAACTACATCATTTAAAAATTTATATGAAATATGTAAATCAGCAGCATAACTTCTTGAATTTCTTTTATTTGCATAATTTAACTCAAGCAGTGTTTTAAATTCATTAAATACTTGTAACCAATGTGATTTAACCGTATTTATGGATTGTTCGTGCTTTACTCTTTCTGCTTTAAGCAATATAATATTGATATACGCACGAAGCATTTCTACTTTTGCAAAATTATTGGGAAGTCTATATTCAAAATAGAGTTTTTGAATAATACTTATAAATTCGTCTTCGCCAATTTCTTCAGGATGTATTACAGGAACTTCCAAATGGTAATTATATAACCTATTTAGCGTGTTATTTTTAGAAAATAAATAGTTTTTTTCTAAGAAATGACTATTTAAAATAATTGTAAAACCTGCTGCTTTTTGAAAATCTTCTGTAAAGTGATGTACTTGATTTTTAGCTATAAAAATTACGCTTCCCTCTTTTAAATCATAACATTTAAAATCTACATAATGTGCGTAGGTATTTTTTGTAACAACTAAAATAATATAAAACTGAATTTTGTGTGGTGCAAAAGGATCATGACCATCAACACTTGTAAGTTTTTTGTAGGTTTCAGCAAAAGTCATTACTTCAATATCAAGTGTAGCATTTGACTTAAAAGCAATTTTTGGTAAAACCTGTTCCATGCTATAAAAGTAAGGAATTTAAAAATATATTAAATTAAAAAACCGCTATTGTAAGTACAGTAGCGGTTTTCTGTTTAATTCGAAGATTTAAAGAATCTAAGAAATCTATATTTTAATGATCATCATGATGTTCACTATGATTTCCGAATGGTTTGATGATAATTCCTAAACTAAAGATAAAACCATCTGTTGGCGCATATATTTCTGGAAATGTTGGATTGCTATGCGGTGGCGTTACCAATGGTGAAAAACGGCTTTGTCTTCTATCGGTAAAGTTTTCAAAGTTGGCATAAATTCCGCCCCAATCAAAGTTTCGCATTGCTAAGAATCCCATCGAAATAAAATCAGTAGTTTTTGTACCATTTGATAATACTTGTGAACCCGTATAATAGGTTTCATATCCTAAACGCCAAGTGCTAGTTTCATACATAATTACACTTCCTGCATTGTGCTTAGCTGTTAATGGTTTTTGTGGATTTCCTGGCAAATAACGAAGTTTAGCATCAATCAGCGCATAGTTTACAAACCATTTGAAATCATTATATGAGAATTTAATATTGGTTTCTGCTCCTTTACTTAAGATTTCTCCGTCTGCATTTTGATATTGAAATAGGTTATCTGCATTTAAATTTAACAACAATCCATTATCAATAGAAGTTACATAAAATAATTGATTGATAGAAAAACCAACAGTTTCATTAAAGATTTTAGTTTTATAGTTAAAATCTAGGTTTAAACCGTATGAGCGTTCAGCTTTTAGTAAATTTTCATCAATTCTTAACACATTTTCAAAGTTGATAAACTCTGCTTCTTCAGTAAATAAATCAGGTGTTTTATATCCTAATCCACCACCTAATCTACTTGAAAATCCAGTATCATTTTTATATAATAACGAAACTCTTGGCAACACAAAAATTCCCCAACCTTTTGCAAAATCAGTACGTAAACCAGTTTCTAGAATCCAATTGTCCGATAAATCGAAATTTGAATTTACAAAAGCTCCAAATGTAACATCAGTTTGATCGCGTTGCAATGGCGCGCTATCATCTTCATTAAAATTGGTTGTATATAGGTTAGCTCCTAAAGTCCAATCATTTTTATCATAATTGTGTTGTATTGTCACTTCACTAAAGGAATTTAATTGCTTTCCTTTGAATTGCATATTGGGAACATTCAACTCACGATCAAAGAATGAAAAACTGTTTTTTATATTGAATACACGTGTAGAATCTAACTTTGTAGTATATACAATTTGACTACTTAAACGTTTCGAAATGTTTTCTTCAGTATATTGATGAATTCCATTTTGTCCATTTTCTATTTTATCAACATCTCCACCAATACGATCGTCATAACTAGCATTTAATCCAATCCAAAATGTAGTGTCTTCAGATGGATAGTAGTAAAATTTTGGATTAAATGCCACAGAAGTAGTTTCAGGCAAATTGCTAAATCCATCATCTTCCGGATCGTATACTTTTTGATAGTTTCCAGAAGCATATAAACTCATACCGTATTTTTCATTTCGTTTGCTATAAAAAACATTCGCCGTACTTCCTAAGGCATGAGTTTGCGTGAACATAATATCTAATTCAGGCTCAAAACCTGGCGTTTTAGATACTAAATTTACCAAACCTGCAATTGCACCACCACCGTATAAAGTAGAAGCACTTCCTTTGATTATTTCAAATTGTTTTAAATCTAAGGGTGGAATTTGCATGATACTTAATCCACTTGAAAATCCTCCAAATAAAGGAAAACCATCACGTAATAACTGTGTATAACGTCCGTCCAAACCTTGAATACGAATGTTTTGGTTTCCACTACTTAAAGAAGTTTGCTGCATTTGAATTCCGGTACTTTCACGTAATACCATAGAAATATTGGTAGGATTCATCATGTTTTTTTCTCCTAGCTCTTCGCCTCCTATTACTTCTATTCGTGTTGGAATTCGTCGGATATCACGTGTAGTACGCGTAGCTTCAATTATAACGGTATTTAATGCGCCTTTGCTTTCTTCTAAATAAAATTCTATCACATTACTTGTCGGAAGTGTGATTGATGTTTCAATCGTTTTAAACCCAACAAAAGAAATCATTAGCTTGTGTGTTCCGTTTGGAATTCCTGTAAAAGTTGCTATCCCATCATTATTGGTTATTGCACCTTTTTTAAGGTCTTCAAACAACACGTTTGCACCTAGTAATGGTTCTTTTTCATGTTCTGAGAATACTTTTATATTGATGTCACTGTTTTGTGCGTTGACAACTCCGCATATGATACATAGGAACAAAACGCTCCATATACGTATTTGCATAATATTATGTTTTTATGTTATTTCACTAAAATGACACTTCGATTCCGATTAGTGTCCTAAAATTCAAATTTTCAAAAAATTATGAAATAACTTGTGGAGGTTGCCATATGGAAAATAACATATTGAATCGGTAGTGCGATTCGTAATGCGAATTGATTGTTGTAGAGATTGTAATTTTTGATTGCAGTGTAAATGTTGGTGGTTCTTGATGCACAACTAACGCTCCACAACAATTACATACACAAAGCATTGCACAAGAATCATCATGGTCATTTTGATGATTGTGCTCCATACCAATTTCTAGGTCGTCTTCGTGTTCTGTGTTCAATCCGTCAGAACATGGTTTTAACGCCAATGCTAAAATTAAAAATCCAAGTATGAAACTGATGCTTTTCATTTGTCTTACAAATATAGGAAAAGGTTTTTTGTCAGATTAAGAATATTATTTTTTGTTTGTTAATATATCTTATATTTGAAAAAACTGTACTGAATGGAACCCATAACTTTCGATAAATCACGCGTAGTGAGTTTTAGTGATGCCGTATTTTCTATTGCAATGACTTTATTGGTATTAGAAGTAGCCATTCCTGATGCGAAAGAAGTTACTACAAATTCATTAGGCAGTATTTTAGGAAATCGTATTCCTAGTTTTATTGGATTGATCGTTAGTTTTCTGGTTACTGCATTGTATTGGATTGCACATATGCGTATTATGCGATATGTGAAAGAAGTAAGCTATAAACTACTTTGGTTAAATATTTTACTATTACTTTTTATCGTACTACTACCCTTTTCTACGGGTTTGTATGTAAAAGGGTTTAATGCCGTTTCTCCTTTTGCTTTTTACTGTTTCAATTTATCTGCTATTGGATTTTTTAATTATTTAATGATTCGTTATATCTCAAAACATGAAGAAGAAGTTACGCCCATTGTAGGTCAATCAGAAAAAGCACGCGCCTTAATGAGTATGTTTGTGTGGATTTTTTCAGGAATTTTGGCTTTTATACTTCCATTGACTTCCCGATTTGTATTTGTGCTAATTTTTGTTTTTCAACCATTTATCAATCGTTATTTTAAGAAGAAAAAAGCAGCGTTAACCTTAAGTTCCGCTCAGACTACTGAATCTGTTGAAACTACTGAAGATGACGAACAAGAGTAATTAATCAAATACTTGTTTGATTAATTACTCTTTTCTATCAAAAATCAACAATATAAATCTGAAATTGTACATCGTTTTAGTCCATTCCAGGAAAACTGGTTACAAACTTCACTTTAATATCTGCAAAGCTTTCTGCAACATATACTTTTAAGTCTTCGCCATATTCTACGACTTGCCATTCTCCACAATCATCAGCAAAGTTTTCTACTAATTTTACTTTTAAATCGGGAAAGTTATTGACTATCTTAATTTTTACATCTGCATTACTTGCACTTTCTACAAAACGAATTTTACCGTAGAGTTTTTTACCTTCAAACTTACAATCATCATCTTGTAGTTCATGTTTCGTTGCCGAAATACATAGTGTACTAAGTATAAGTAAACATGTAATATTGAATAGTCGCTTCATTTCTTTTTTAGAAAATAATTCCGAATTTTAAATTAATGTTACTCTTACTTTTTTCTTTTTTAAACGTGTATCGGATGTAAGCTTGATCACCTCTTTTACTTTGGAAGCTACTACAGCTACAAATGCACAATCGCTTTTGAGCTCTATCATGCCCAATTCGTCTTTGTTCAGTTTTCCTTGCTTCATGAACAAACCTGCAATGTCTCCTTTAGAAATTTTGTCTTTTCGTCCTCCAGAGATAAAAAGAGTTTTCCAACCGGAAGCTTTCGGTCTTGCACCAGAAAAAAGTTCTTCTACAACTTCTACTTCTGAGATAAATTCTGGAACAGTTTCATTTTCCCATTGTAACACAAAAGCAGTTCCTTCTGCATGCATGCGCGCTGTACGTCCGTTACGATGTGTAAATTCTTCACTACGCATAGGCAATTGATAATGAATAATATATTTAATCTCAGGAACATCAATTCCTCTTGCGGCTAAGTCAGTTGCGATAATAATTTGGTGTGTTCCATTCCTAAATTTGATCAACGCGCGCTCTCTTTCTTTTTGCTCCATTCCTCCATAGAAACAACCATGCGGAATACCTTTGGATGATAAAAAGTCACTTACGTATTGAATGGTATTTTTAAAATTACAAAAGATGATTCCGGGTTGATTTGCGACAAGCGAAATTGTATTTAAAAGCGTATCTAATTTATCTTTTGATGGAGACAGCATACGTTTTACTTTAAGCTTGGCAATCTTTTCACCTAAATAATTTATTGTCAACGGATTGTTCATTCCTACAAAACGTGGAATATCCATGTCCTTTGTAGCCGATGTTAACACACGTTTTTCAATATTTGGCAATAATGAAATGATGTCTTTCATTTCATCTTCAAAACCAACTTCTAACGATTTATCAAATTCATCTAATACCAAAGTTTTGATTTCTTTGGTAGAAAATGTTTCTCTACGCAAATGATCTGCTACTCTTCCTGGTGTTCCTACTAATATTGCTGGACGATGTTTTAATTCGACTTTATCTTTTGAAAAGTTACGTCCACCGTATACTTCATTGGTTTTGAAACCTGTTCCCATCTCTCGTGTGACTTGCGCTATCTGAATTGCCAATTCGCGCGAAGGCGCTAAAATTACAACTTGGACTTCATTACTATTTGAGTCCAATTCGGCAATAATAGGCAATAGAAAAGCGATCGTTTTTCCTGTTCCTGTTGGTGATAACAGAATTGTGTTTGGATGCGAACTGATAGACAGTTTTGCTTCTTCCTGCATTTCATTGAGCTTTGAAATGCCCAATTTTGCTAAGATATCACGTTGATTTTTAATGTTTTTTGACATGCCGCAAAAATACAGTTATTTGTATTAATTAAAAGACTAAATGCTTGAAAGATTAAGTGATTAGAATTCTATTTAATAAAAAAACAGCCTTGATAGTCATTACAGGTTTACTTTACAGGTACCGATTGAAATTGATAAATCAATAATTGACTTTGAATGTTCATAGGTAAACCTAGTATTTTTTCAGAAGGTTCATATAAGATATCTCCAACACTTCTTCCAACCGTTAACACATCTTCCACTTCTCCGTTCGTATTGATTTTCATTATTTTACCTGTATTCCAAGCTGAGATTAAGAAACTGTCTTTACCATATACTTGCACTCCATCTAAATTTCCAAGTGTGTCTTTTGAAACTTTAATAATTTCTTTGGTTTTCATGTTTAATTTTAGAAAGTTTCCACTTTGTTTTTTGTTATCACCTTCTCCAATCATATTTCCCCAAGCTGCTACATACATATAGTTTCCAACATTTAACAAACCGTTTGGATGTTCTAATGCTTCTGAATTTAACCATTCTGAGAATGTTCCGTCTGTAGCTAATGCAAATATGGACGATTTTGCAGTGTCAGAAACATATACTGTTCCATCTTTTGCAATTTCTACATCATTCAAAAATTGAGCGTTTTCATTGGTATGTTCATGAACGACTTTTCCCGTATTTAAATCTGCTTCCACCAAAATCGTTACATCACTTACATATAACTTATCATCAGTTATTGCAATTCCTTTTGGATCATTTAAACCTTTGATAAATATAGAATCAATTAGCTTTCCGTCTGCGCTAACTTTGGCTATACTTCCATCTCCTTTTTCTCTATTTCCGATAAGTGAAGCATAATATACTTTCCTTTTTTTATCATATACAACAGATTCACAATGTGTTAATCCGTTTATTTCATATAATTGTTTAGGAACTTCTTTTGTAGCTACAATTTCCTTTTCAGGAGTTTTCTCTGGTGTTTTTTTTTCAGTCTTACAAGCAAAAAAGAGGCTTGTTACTACTAATACTTTGATGAAAGTTTTCATATATCGGTTTTTTATAATTTGTTACTAAAATACATATTCAGTCGCAATATTTATGATTTAGTTTTAGTATTTTGCATTCATGATGAGAACGCTACAACAATATTTGTTATTTACATTACGATCAATCATCTTTTGGATGTTAGCATTTAGTTTTATGATTATCATTCGTTATTTTGGGATTTTTGAAGAAAAAGGCGTTAATATTCTTCCGAAGTATGAACTCCCTATACTTGATTTGTTAACTTTTGTAGGTTTGTCATCAATTCCATTTGGAATTTTTTATGCAGCAATAGAGTTTTTGTTTGATCGCTATTTGGCTAAAAACCTCGCTTTAGGTGTTATTATTTTTTCAAAAACCTTTATTTACTTAGTTACACTTATTTTCTTAGTGACTAATGTTGTAGAATATACAGGTTATGTTTTAGAAGTTGAATTGTACGATGGTGGCGATTGGTGGCGAACTAATAAAACGTTTTGGTCTATTGTAATTTACTTTATTGTCGCTTCGTTGGTTTTTTCATTTATAAAAATTGCCAATGAAAAATTTGGACGCGGTGTATTTATTAAAATGTTGTTAGGAAAGTATAGAAAACCACAAGAAGAGAAACGTATTTTTATGTTTCTCGATTTGAAAGCTTCTACTACAATTGCTGAAGAACTAGGCCATTATACTTATAGTCAGTTGATTCAGGATTGTTTTTATGATTTGAATACGATTGTTCGAAAGTATGATGCCGAGATTTACCAATATGTTGGTGATGAAGCCGTTTTAAGCTGGAAATACGCCAGAGGGATTAAAAAAAATAGAGCTGTATTATTGTTTTTTGCTTTTCAAGAAAAGATACAATCAAGAAAGAATCATTATCAAGAAAAGTACGATTTGATTCCTGAATTTAAAGCAGGAATTCATGGCGGAACACTGATGGTTACAGAAGTTGGCTCTGTAAAGAAAGAATTAGCGTATCATGGTGATGTTATTAATACTACTGCGAGAATCCAATCTGTTTGCAATACGTATAATTCAAATGTATTGATTTCAGAAGAGTTGTTAAACGATATGAATTTGCCTAAAAATTATACAACAAAAAGTATTGATGATTTACTGCTAAAAGGAAAAGCAAAAACCATCAATATTTATAGTATTACAAAAGAAGCTTGAATTTAATAAAGAACTCTATTCATTTTCTATTGTTTCTCGACTGCGTTCGAAGTGACATAAACTAAATTTAGTATGTCAAACTTGCGTGAATCAATCCGTTTCTTCTAAAAAAAAAAATTCATTTATTGGCTTCTTGAAAATTTCACTTAGTTTCAACGCTAATACTGTGGAAGGCACATAACGTGATTTTTCAATAGAATTAATTGTTTGTCTTGAAACACCTATCTTCTTTGCCAAATCGTCCTGAGTAATGTCTAAAATGGCGCGTTCTATTTTAATTCTGTTCTTCATTACAATCTTTTTTTAATCATATAGAAAAACAATAAATACATTGTCAGAAGAAACCAAAGCACTTGAAAATCACCAACATCAGATAAAGGTTCTTTGTCTTTTTCTACAAAAAATGCAACAATATAGTTTATTAAAGGTTGGATTAATGTGTATACAACTCCAGCAATGAATGCCATTTTAAATGCTTGGCCGCGAATGGTTCTAATCATTTCATCTTCTATTTTTTCTTTTGAAATCGCTACCATAAGCAATCCAATTAATACAACTCGTTTCAATATAAATTTTAAAGTAGTTGCAACTTCTATATCAAGCAGTTTACGTGCAAACATAAAAAGTATTGATACAACAACTAATACAATTCCTATTTTTTTAAATGTATGCGGTAAGCCAAAGTTTTTAAATTTATTAAACCTTCTTTGTTCCGTTTCGCAAAATGTTTCTTTTTCCATATAAATATATTTGTTTTTGATTGACAAGTTTATTTTTCATTATGTCAAATATACTTTACATTTTGTAAAGTGCAAAATATTTTAATAGAATTTTAGTTTTGTTAGATCGTTAAACTGAATTAGTTAAGCATTTTAATTGTTGATTATAGTATAAAAATGTATTGTGTTTTAACTATAAACATTCGGAAGTAAGTTTAGTAACCTAAAAGAATTATGAAGTATAAGAAATATTAATATACAGTAAGTCTAAAGAAAGTTACTCTTTTACAATAATCATTGTTGCTTTGATACCAGTAGTTAGGTTCCACTCGTTTGCAGATATGAGTTCACCTTTATCATCGTATACACGAAATTCGGCAGTATTTGGTCCAGAAGAACCTTGATTTAGTGCTTGAAATTGTATTTTATTAAATCCTTTTGCTAAGGTTACATCTATTTTTTTGTAAGCAGCTTCTAAGCGAATGTTATCCGCAATAACCACATCATTTACATATACACGTACGCGATCACCATCAACATATTGATGATCTCTACAAACAATTTCAACAAATTCTCCATTACTTCTAAAATCGCCTAAGTATTGTGCAATTTTATATTCAGGGCGAACTTCTCTATCATTTTTATTTAATTTCTTTTCAAACTCTTTATTACGCGTTACGTATTGTTCTTGGCCTGTAAAGTATACTTCTTTCTCCTTTTTTAAGGAAGCAGGTTTCGATTTTGGTAAAGTAATTAAGCTTGTACGTTTTTTAGTTAACAAGCTTGGTGTGTTAAATTCCATAAAACGATCTGCCTTTTTTTTGGGCGTTGGTGTTGGATCTTTTGGTTTTGGAAATGGCAATTTAATACGACCTTTGGTAATATCTACATCAGTTGTCTTTGTTTTGGTTGTATCTTTTTGCGCATACGCAGAAAACATCCCTAAAAGAATGCATAGTAGAATCAATCGTATGTTTTTATGTATTTTATTGGCTAACACAAATAGTTTTTTGTCAATTGCAACTGCTTATTACAATATTACGTTTTTTTTAATCACTAATTCACGTGTTAACACACAATTATCATTCCAAGTTAAAGAAATTATAAAATTTTGCCCATACTTTTATTTCGAAGTTAATTATGTCCACAGAATTTCTGTGTGTTCTAAGTGTACAATTTTCTTCAATCCAAGTTTAATATTTTTTCGTTTCCAAAAACCACTATTTGGATGATGTACTTGGTATTCTACATCAATAACACGTGATAATTCTTGCGAAATAATTCCTTTAAAAGCACTTGTACTTCCATTGATATAATAATCGAATTCATGCTGTTTTAAATAGTTCATGAAATCGTTTCTGTATTTCAGATTAATCCAACCATAAAACCAAAAGTTTAAACGTGTTTGATTGCTTCCTCTTTTTCCTAATAAATAATGCAATGACGTTTGATACGGTACTAAGGTGTAAAAAGTAATTTCAAAGTTAGTCAACTCCTCTTCTGAAACTTGCTGCATTACTTCAAGAAAACCTGTTTTAAAACTCTGAAAATATCCAACTAACGGATTCATTGCTCTAAAATCATTCTTATAATCAAATTCATTCTTATCAGGCGCTTCTACAGTAAATAACACTTTTGTATGAGTAATATTTTCTGAAGGTTCAAGCTGTGGTTTTCCGTTTTCAATCCAAAATGTCCAAGGTTTTACTAAATGCGGGACTCTAAAAAAGCGATCTTTTATAATTACAAAGTCACCTTGTACATCAAAAAATTCTTCATTTTCATTGTTAATAGACTGAAAATCATCTACCTTAAGACTTGTGACACGCTTGCTTTTTCTGTTATATACAGGAATCGTCTGAACTATTTTCATATCGGGGAATACATTTTCAGTGCATATTTAAGTATTCTTAGCCAAACTGAAAACTATTTTTTTTAACAATCAATTTGTTAATTTCTTTTTGGCTATATTAAAAAAGGGATAAAACAAGGAAAGAGAGCATGTAGCTCTCTTTCCATTTTAGGGGGGAATATGTTTATGAATTAACATAACAACAGTTCAAAAGTATACTTTTTCTTACTTTTTGTAATTTAAAAACGTCTAAAAGAAGATTTATATCGGTGAAAAGCACGTTAAAATCGATGTAATTAACTATTTAAAAGAATATGAGAAATTTTCACAAAAAACGTCCTCAATATTAGTAAATTAAGGACGTTCGCTAGTCAATATATTAAGCCGAATTGACTAGTATTTCGAAAAAATATTAACTAAACAGCAAATCTATGTTAATTTTTTTCTAATTAAATATACAAAAAAAAAGAGCCCAATTGACATATTGAGCTCTTAAAAACTTAAAGAAGTTTTTGATAGTATTGCTGAAGTGCAAACGTACTACTTTTATTTTTTGTAGGAAATTATATTTGCATTAAATATGATTTTATTCGTTAATATTGAAATTTAAATTTATTATATTGATTATTACTAAGAATAGTTTTATGAAGAAATACGGAATTATATGTGTACTTATTGTATGTTTTTTGAGTTGTGAAAACGATACCAAAGTAACAAAACCTACTGAAACTACAACAGAAAAAGAAAAAATAGTAGATGGATATTTAATAAATGGAACAACTGTAAAAGCAAATGGACAAAAAATATCACTGTATGAAGTTCATCCCAATGATAGTTTACATTTAGTAACAACAACAACTGTTCTAAATAATCAATTTAAATTTACTGGAAAGGTGGAAAACCTTGATTTTTATTTAGTTAAAATTGATTCCAGTCGTAAATGCAAACTTTTATTATCAAATAGTACACATGAGGTTTTAATTTCAGATAAAAGCTATAAAAACGACATAAGTAGTGATAATTACTTTTCCAACTCATATGCATTATTGCATTATCAATTGAATAAATTTCGACAAGGAGAATATCTTTATAGAGATATTTATAAAAATGCTGTTCAACAAAATAATACCGAAAAAATTGCAGAATTGAATGAAAAGTTAGCCGAATTTGAAGATTTTAAAAGAAGACGAATTTCAAGTTTTGTTACCAATAATAGAGAAAAACCATTGGTTGCTTTAATTGTAAAAGATCAAATAGATTTTTTGGATCTTAAAGTAGTTAAACAAGTATATGACTCATTACCTTCTAAAATTCAAAGTAATACAACAGGGAAGTTTATTGCTAACTATATTGAAAAGAAAGAAAAAATAAAAGAACTTACTGTTGATGTTCTTACTAATACAAAAACTATTCTACCTAAAAAGAAAACCGAATTTAGACCTACAGCATATACATTTTCTGGGAAAACTATAGATGGATCTACACTATCTTTACCTAATATTACCACTGGAAACGTTATTTTAATAGATTTTTGGGCAAGTTGGTGCCAGCCTTGTAGAGTGCAAAGTCCACATATCGTTTCTTTGTATAAGAAATATAAAGATCGTGGTTTGGTTATATTGAGTATTTCAGAAGATACGAATGAAACTGCTTGGGTAAAAGCTATTGAAAATGATCATTTTACCTGGAATACACATATTATTGATGTAAATAAATCTATCGCATTTCGTTACGGAATTGAAGCCATTCCACATACTGTTTTGATTGATAAGAACGGGAAAATTGCCGCAGAGAAACTCTCTGGAAATGGTTTAGAAGCTAAAATAAAACAGTTATTGAATGAATAATTACAATCAATTTCTTCTACAATAATTTGTAATTAAGAATCCAAACGATCTTTTACGAATTCGACTTCTTTTTTTCCGTGTGGTAATGCGTTTCCGTCTGCATCAAGATTTACCATTACAATATTATCAACAGTTAAAATAGTTTCACGTGTCATTTTGTTACGTACTTCACATTTTAAAGAGAGTGACGAACGTCCAAATTTTGTGACTTCTATTCCAATTTCGACAATGTCTCCCTTTTTAGCCGAGCTTCTGAAGTCGATTTCAGACATATATTTAGTGACAACTTTAGGGTTTTCAAGCTGAATAATAGCATACAACGCTGCTTCTTCATCAATCCAAGCAAGTAATCGTCCTCCAAATAAAGTTCCATTAGGATTTAAGTCTTCGGGTTTAACCCATTTACGTGTGTGAAATCTCATATGTTATTTTTTGTAAAAGTACAATATGCTTCGCTCCTATTGTAGTGTTTTGGATAGAGTTTATCAATATTGGTCTTTAGATAATTTATACTTAAATCTAGTTTCTGTTACGTTCTTCTATGGTAAACCAAGGAATTTCTAAATATCCTTTTTGAAAATAATTGAATCTTTTACTATTCAAATTGTAAGAATGTCGTTTAAAACAACGTTTGTGGTTTTTCAGGTTTTGTAATCGTTTTAGGAACTGTTAGGTTTAATTGAAAACGTTTGTTTAGTTTTTTGATAAAATATGCTGAAAGTAATGGCGATTCGACTTCTAAGTTTTGATGAATGAAAAAGTGAATATTTTGCAATCCAAAGTTTGTCCATTCTTCTAAACGATCAACCCAATTATCTAAACGTGTATAATCACTTTCATGATTGGCGCCAACATAACGAATAAACGCTTCATTGTTAGTCATTCGCATGTGCATAATATCACGTCTTCCAGCTGTATCTACCAATACATTTGCGATATTATTTTCTTGTAATACATGATATAATTCATTGGCAACTTTTTCATCATTGTACCAATCAGTATGTCTAAATTCCATTGCCAACGGGATTTCTTTTGGCCAAAATTCAGCAAATTGCACTACGCTTTCAAAATCTTTTGGAGAAAAATTAGAATGCATTTGCAAAAAGATAGTTCCGAGTTTATCTTTTAAATGTGTGGCATTATAAATGTACAAGTCAACCAAAGCTTCCGTTGCTTTCAAACGTTTCCAATGGCTAATTTCCTGTGTTATTTTTGGAAAAAACTTAAAATTATCAGGTGTTTTATCTCTCCATTTTTCAAATTGTTCAGCAGGAAACAAACGGTAAAATGTAGCATTTAATTCTATAGAATTGAACTG
The DNA here is from genome assembly GCF_947496985.1 of uncultured Kordia sp. Classification (GTDB taxonomy): domain Bacteria; phylum Bacteroidota; class Bacteroidia; order Flavobacteriales; family Flavobacteriaceae; genus Kordia. Next base: position 171,917 of record NZ_CANMEZ010000004.1, on the reverse strand, counting down.
AGAAGCATAGTATTTCAATTCATCTTTAGTGCCACGCGGATAAAAGCCTTTTAAATCTTGTTTATTCCATTTTGCACAACCTACATAAATTGAAGGTTTTACATCATTTTTATAGGATTGTAATACAACTTCCGTTTCTGGATGGTTTTCAGGTAAGGTAAAATCTATAATTTCTGGATTGAGTACTTTTCCAAATTTCATTTGTTAGCTTTTGAACTTTTTCAAGTATAAAAATACGGATTTCCTACGTTATATATGATATGAATCTACTTTTTCATTATGTTGATAACTAGGTTAACAAGTTGTTCATAACCTGTTCATTATCAACATTATTATTTTTAATTTTAATAAAACTTATTGTCATGAACGATCGAGAAAACGATTTGGTTAAAGCAAGACCACAGATTTCCCCAAAGTCAATTTCGGCTAATATGTCTAATGATGAACGCTTTCAAAATGTAACTTTACGCCCAGTAATTAAGCTTCAAAGTCCTTTATTAATTGCTGCTTTTAGAAATTACATCAAGAAACATAAAAATGTTTTTCATGGATTATCTATGGAAAAACGTTTATTATATATAGAAAATGCAATTCAAAAAGACATGAAATTCCGAAACTCTTTAAAAGGAATGATTATAGGTCAATTTACTTTAGAGGAATATCATCTATATATCGAAAATTCATCTTCTTTAAATAAGCGTATGATGAATATTGTTACTGAACGCCTGAAAGATCACGTATTACTTTTTGAAAAAGATGTAATGTTTAGCGCAGTTATATAGCACAACAACACCACATAACTAATTCATTATTAATGATATACATTTTATTTGTAAGTTTTTTTTCATATATTTAGGAGTAATTTAAACTTTTATAACCATGAAAAAAAGAAATTTAAATGATCTAAAGTTAAAGAAACAAACCATTTCTAACTTAGACTCACGACTTAGTGGTGGCATTGCATCTATCCCAACCTTAGGAGTTATTTGTACAACTGTATATTCCTATTTTCAATGTGATGATATTATACATACATCAAAAGATCATGATGGACAAAAATGTGATATTGCTACCGTAAGAGATAGTTGTTTCACTCTTTGTGATAATATGTGTAACGATTTTTAATCCTCTATCAAAGAAACACCGTTTAAATCGGTAGTTAGCACTTCGCTCATATAATCAAAAAATGGGCGAATTGCTTTAAATGATTTTCCTATTTCTTTCATAAAATCAGGTGACGTTACTTGTTTGTCGGTCAACTTTTGAGTAAAAATAAATTGCTTCTTTTTAATTAAATCAATTGCAGGATGTTCTTTACTGAAACCTTTTGGAGCAGTTTTCACCTCATCTCCTTCAAATCCTCCCCAAACTTCTTTGAATGATTTTTTAGAAATAATTTTTCGAATTTCCGTATCATCCATTTCAAATTCTTTACGAATTCGCAACAAATCTTCCTTTTTAGGTTCCCAAAAACCTGTAGCAATAAACGATTCATTATTTGGCGCTATCTGAAGATAGTAACCTCCTCGAAGTTCAGGTTTTACTCTATGAAAACTACCTCCAAAGTGGGTTTTGTAAGGTGTTTTATCTTTTGAAAAACGAACATCACGATAAATACGAAAAACTTTTACTTTATCAATTTTGTCATGTTTATTTAATTCTTCTGATAACTGATTGTAAAATTGTTTTACTTCTTTTTCAATCTCTTTGAATTCTTTTTTATTTTCAGTAAACCATTCTCTATTATTATTTTCACTAAGTCTGTTTAAAAAAGAAAAGGTTTCGCGAGGGATTGTTTCGTGCATTGTTAAGTTTTTTACTAAACTACAAAATAAATATGTCACGTAAAAAATCTTAGAAGTTGTAATTATGAAAAATTACTAAGGTGCCGAAGGTGGCCTTGTTAGTATGATATAAATTATTCCGAATAAAGCAATTAAAAGGGCAACCATAAATATGATTCCAATTATTGACAATAATAGTTTCATACCAGCTACGGCATATCGATCTTCGTAATATTCTTGTTTTACTTCAGCTACTTTTTCACTGTTTCTATACCGAATCCATAAGTAAACAAAACCGATTGATGCATATACTATACTTCCTAAAATATGTCCCATAGCTACATTCAAATATAGAAAAAACGAACGTTGCAACTCATTTTAATCTATTATTTTACAATTTTATGAAATTAATAACAATTAGATTTAAGTAGTAAATTGATGTATAAAAAATGTCTTATTTGTCGTTTCTCAACGTATTTCTGAATTGAATAATGCCAAACGATTTATCCAATAGTAGCTGTGCTCCCATCTTTTTTCTAAATCGTAATGTGCAATGAGTTTTTGTAGGTAGGCTTGAAAAGCGTTTTCTACAACATATCTATATACATCTAAAACTTCTTGTTTTCCGTTTAAAAAATCTGCCACAGCATGACCTCCATAAAAGCCTGAAGCCAACGCAGATGTGATTCCATAAGAAGATATTGGATCAAAAGAATATGCAGCATCTCCAACGGCTAACCAGTTTTCTCCGAAAGGAATTTGTAAACAGCTTGTTCCTGCAGGCATTATTTTATAGGTTGAAATTGTGATGTTTTGAATCTGTTTCGAAAGATGTATTGTTTGTACTAATTCATCTTTAAGAAACGCTGTCATCTTTTCCTTGGCAGGAAGTAATGCTTTTAGTGTAAAAAACATCATCGTAACTTCATTTTCAGCATATGGAGCTACATACCACCAACCATTTTTAGTGGCTTCCACAATAATTTCATTTGGAATTCCATTGGAAAGTTTTGTATTAAACGTAATTGCAAATTGTGAATCTAAGTTTTCTTTTTGAATGCCTAAATGTCTACAAACAGACGCCTTTCTACCTGTAGCATCAACAATAAATTGACTTTCTAGTCTAATTGTTTTTTTATCATTTTCAATAGTTGCAAGCATTTCATTATCATTCGACACTACTTTTTTTAGCTTGAAACCTTTGTAAAATTTATTGTTTGTAGATGTGTATATAGTTTGTAATTGTGTTTCAAAGTGCAATCGGTCTAATAGAAATCCATGACCTAAACGATCTGAAATGAATTCTTTTTGTTCTAATTGATCACTTCCCCAACAACTTTTGTTTCCATAATAAGCTTTATGTTTTTCATCCTCTACCAAAGATAAAATCCCCAATTGTTTGAGTAACGGTTTTGCATTAGGAGGAATGGCTTCTCCAGCTTTCCTAAAGGGTTTTTTATGCGCTTCTACAACACAACAACGAATTCCTTTTGCATGTAATGTAATAGCGGTGGCGATTCCTGCAGGACCGCCACCAACTATAACTACTTGATATTTATGATTATCGTTCTCCACGTGAAAGTTTTCTTCTTTTACGCTTGCTAGTTTCGGAATGTGAAGCAGCTTTTGCAGATTGCAATACATTCTTGGTAAGTAAACCAACTGTGTCTACAGCGGCTTTCTTCGCTTTTGTATCTAATCCGTCTGTGATGGTCTCTGCTCTTATTACTTGTGCAAATGTAGCATCGTGTTCACCAAATTCACGACCTGTTTCTTTCCAAACAGTATCTGGCAAGAAACCTTCTTTGTTATTAGCTGCTTTATCTTCAATTTTGGCAATAATTCCAAGTTCATGCCATTCCGCAATCATATGATTGATTTTCTTTTGATATACAGTTCCTAAATCACGTAACCAATCTTGACGATAGTCAAAATGTTTTAAACGTTGTGCTATGTTTAGCTCTCCAGCTTCAATACTACGTTTATAGCTATCTTCACTTAATACTTGATTAGGAACACGTGCTGCCCAGAAAGAAGGCAATGGCAAGTATGTTGTTACATCATAACCTGATAAACAACTTGCTTCGTCTGTTTGCCAAGGAACTCCTAACCAACGTGTTAATGCTCCTGGACCGCTTTTTGACAATGGTCCGTCTTTATATTGCCCATCTTTATCTTTAAGTTTCGCTTTTCCTAATACAATTGCTGGTGATAGTAATGGTCCGAAATCTAAATCTGTTGGATCACCTTCATCAACTACATTCAAACGATATGGTTTTTTCCACATTTGTTTCACACGCATTGGCCAAGTTAATTCAATTCCAGGGTGAAATGGTCCACCAAGACATTCTTCCATTGGCGCTTGATTTAGCGCATTGATTTGTGCTTCTGGCGATAATTCGTCAAAAGGAAGATATTTTTGAAGTTTTCCAGTAGTGAAATCTCCTTTTGCCCATTTCTGCAAACGTCCATATTGTATACGTGTAATTGGTAAATCGACAATGGCAATTTTTTCATACTCACCAAAACCATCTCCATAAAATGGTGGTACTTTTTCTGGTGTATAATCATTAGAAGTAGGATCTCTAAACCATTCAAAAACACGTTCTCTTAAGGTTTTACTCTTATCAGAAGGATCTGCAAGTTGTTTTACGAAATTTGGATTTGAAAAGTCTGAAGGAGAATTTTTCCCAAACAACATAAAGAATCCTGAGTTTACCCATTGTGTATCTGTCATACGAGCTAACATTGGATAAATATGTTCATAAAATACAACTCCATTTGCAGCTGAATCTGGATAGTTCATTTCACGAATAAATAAATCTTGAACAACATCATTCATGGTGACAACTCCGTATAAACCAGGTCCAAAGTTTGGTGGTGTTACTGCTACATTTGCGGGTTCTGCCTGAAATTCTTTTCCGTCTATATTAACTGTTGCACGCACAACTCCATCACAGGTATCATCATGCCAACCTTCATTATTGGCAAACGTAATTGCTGGTTCGTTATCTTTTGAAGCCGAATCACCATCACCGCCGAAAAATAGTAAACGTCCATCTTCGTCCGTTTCTACATGACCTAATTTTACTTTTTTGCCAAAGAATTTACCATCATCAAAGTCATACTTTTTTCCTTTTGTATTTTTTCCAGTAATTGAAACTGGACTTGGTAGAATAGCCAATTGACCTCTATCGGACACATCCGAATTTCTATATTCAGAAGGAATTCCAGCGCCAGGTAAATCTAAGGCATTGTTAAACATATACCAAGCCGATTTTATATTTGCCACTTGCAAACGCCAATGAATACTAGCTTCTTTTGTTTCTGTTATTTCGCCTAATGCTTTTCCGTTTTTGTCAAAAGCATAGATTCTAAAACGTGCAACTTGCTTTTTTACACGTCCTTTTTTGTCTTTATAACCGCCTTTAGGCGTCAACTCTACACCTGGGATATCTGGTGCAAAAAAGTATTTTTTTGAGTTTCCAATACGTGCAATTCCTATTGGAGGATAAATTGCTACGCTACTAATGTCTTTTATGTTCATAGGTTTTTGGTTGGTTAAATAATTGTTTTTCTGGTTCTAAAATGATTTAATGGATCTTTGGAATAGCTTTTTTTGACTTGAATTAAATCATCATAGTTATCTCCAAAGTATGTTTTTGTTGGAATGGACGCATCTTTAAAACTTATAAATGAGCCACCTGAATTTTCTATTTCGTAATCACGACAAACTTGCATCCAATCTAAAGCTCTATTTGTTCTATTATACACATCATTGTTCTGTTCTTGCTCTTTTTGAAGCAACTCGGTATTCCACCATGTTTGATATTGAATCGTATATGAATTGTTTTTATATGGAAAAGCACTTCTATTCTTTGCTGTTTCCGACATCGTATCATAGAATTCTCCCGAAATTGCACCCAAGGTAATATACGTAAATAAACCAAGTTTACGATTATCATCCAGAATCAACTTTGAGGTTAATGAACTTATGAGTTGATTTGCTCCTATATCTCCTAAACCATCTTTATCAGCCAAACGAGATGTGATTTTATGTGGTGCTGGCGCATCTAAATCTGGTGGTAATGGTTTTTTAGTCGAACTCAATTGAAATTGATTTGATACCATATCCATTTCACTATTATTTGCTACAGTTGTGGCTATTTTGTAAATTCTATCATAGGTTTCTTCTCGTACTTTTGTAGTTACATTATTTGCTTTCATTGTATCAAATTCTTCTAATCTAATACTCCTACTGATTGCGCTGTACGAAACTCTATCCCATTCACTCATTAAACCATCGTCAGCATAATCTAAGCGTTGTCCGCCTTTTCCAATAATACGTAACTCTTCAGGTAATACATTTGCATAAGATGTTTTTACAAAGGCAATTAAACTTTCTTCTGAACCGTCCCAATAACCATACATGATACAGTTATGAATTTCTAATGCTGGTTTAAAACATTTCGGATCACCTTGTAAATGTTTTCCTGAAATTTTTAAGTTAGTTCCAATTAATTGATCATTGGTAAAACCATCTGTTGATGAAGCTTTAACTTTATTCATAATTACATTCTCCCAAGCTTGCAGTATTTCTTTTGTGCATTTATCACCAGTTAATACACACGGATTATTTTTTTCATACGGATTCCATTCTAATTCAAATTTGATGAGCTTTTTAGGTAATGGAAATACTTTTAATTGTAGTTCTGTTACAATTCCGTAACTCATTCCTCCTCCACCTTTTAAAGCCCATAATAGATCTTTTTTATCGCTATTTTCTGCTTGTAATTTTACTACATCACCATTTCCAAGTACAACTGTTGCTCCTACCAAACCTTCACAGTTCATTCCATGTTTACGAGTCCACGGTCCCCAACCTCCACCAAAAGTGAATCCTGCAACTCCAACAGTTGCACAAGTTCCGTGAGGAATCATTACATCATTAAAAGCAAGTTGCGGCGTTAAGTCTTTGAATCGAATTCCAGGTCCAATACGTGCATATTTTTTGTTATGACTTACTTCCACATGATTGATTCTTGTCATGTCTAATAAAATAACATTTGTTCCTGTACATTCTGCTTCATGGTCGTGTCCGCCAGATCGTACTCTAATCGGTAAGTTATTCGCAATTGCATCTTTATATACACGTTGAACATCTTCCGTAGATTCACAAAAAATGATTGCAAACGGTTTTTTCTGAAATCTACGATTGAATACTTGACTAGCTTTGTTGTATTCTATTTGATCTATTAGGTTTCCGCCAGGTGTTTGAATTTGATCACAATTCAAATGACCACGCAATCCATTAAGGAAATTGTAAACATTCCTCATATTTACCACTACATTATTTTCTCCAATGACTAATTCGGCTTTTGCAAATAACGTCTCGTTTTCTTTGATGGCTAAATCATTAACTAAATCTTTTTCTGACAAGGCAGTTATTACAGTATTGAATTTGTTTAAATTTTTATGAATAACAATTGTTGTACTTCCACTTTTGTTTTCATAGATGAACTCACGATTGATTACTGAAAATATGCCGCTTGTTAAGAAAATTACTTCTTCTTCATTTACAGCAATCGTCTTGGGAACATCATTTGAATAGTTAGCTGGATCTCTTAGATGAAGTGTTTCAAATGAAGTATTTCGGACTTTTATAGTGACTGATAAATCAAAATTATTTGGAGATATACTGTCTAATTCATCTTTTATTAGGCTTACAGTTTTTATAAGTCCTTCAATTCCTGAGATATCTTCTTGTTTTGTAATGAAAGTTACTTCATTTTCAAGCAAAGCTTTATTCCAAATAGCGACTTGACTTATATTTCCTGTAAAAAAACTTGCTTTCGAAGTTCCTCCAACCCTAAACGTATCAGTCTCATTCGTGATTACAAGCTTCTTAGTACTATTCTCTATTATTAGATTAAATTCATTGATATACAGATATAAAAATGTATCCGTTTTTATAGCTGTTATATGATACCATTCATTATCCGTTACAGAAACATTTGTAGCCGTAATTGTTCGTGCATTTTCTTTCGTATTTACAGAAAACTCAATGTTTCCTTTTTCATTTACTTGTAAAGAGAATGTAGTTTCGGTTGTATATTTGGAAAGAATTTCACCAGCTGTTTCTGTCTGTATCCAACATTGAAGTGTAAAATTAGAATTTTGGAAGTTATTGTTACTTAACTCCTTATCTGTCTTATTCTCTATTCCTGAGAAATTATAAGAGTGATTCATAAAAGATTTGGGTTATTATGGTTATTACAGTTAGGGAAATTAATAGGATTTTGTAAGATAAACAACACGTGATAGTACTTGATTTTTATCTTTGATTCACAAATCTACTCTCCATTTTCTATTTCTAAAGATTATGAAGCACTAACTTACAAATCGCTAGTTTTTATCTAAAAAATGGTTGTACCTTGCACGTTCAACCAGAAATGAGGTTTTATGTAGAGATTGTCATTTCACAAACAATTTTTATGTCATTCAAATCATTAGGTTTATCTGATGCTTTATTACGCGCCATCAGTAAAAAAGGTTATACGACGCCTTCTCCCATTCAAGCAAAAGCAATTCCATTAGTTTTAGAACGCAAAGATGTATTAGCATCTGCACAAACAGGTACTGGAAAAACAGCTGGTTTTACTTTACCAATGTTACAATTGTTATCACAACAACCTCCATTACGCAAAAGACCTATAAGAGCTTTAGTTTTAACACCTACACGTGAATTAGCTGCTCAGGTATATACAAACGTAAAAGAGTATAGTACATTTTTAGATATACGTTCTACCGTTATTTTTGGTGGTGTAAATGCAAAACCACAAATTGCGACTTTACGAAATGGTGTTGATATTTTAGTTGCCACACCAGGAAGATTGCTCGATTTGCATAGTCAGAAAGCATTGTCATTGGCAAAAGTAGAAATGCTAGTCTTGGATGAAGCAGATAGAATGTTAGATATGGGCTTTTTACGCGATATTAAACGTGTGATAGAACTTGTTCCGAAACGAAGACAGAATTTGTTGTTTTCGGCAACGTTTTCAAAAGATATTAAGAAGTTAGCTCAGAGTATTTTACACAATCCCGTTTCGGTTGAAGCAGCTCCAGAAAACACAACTGCTGAAAAAGTAAATCAGACAGTTTATAGAGTTGATAAGCCTCAAAAAACAGAATTATTAATCAAATTAATTTCTGAAGGTAATTGGAGTCAGGTTTTAGTATTTACACGAACCAAACACGGCGCAAATAGATTGACAAAGAAATTGATTGCTAAAAATATTAGTGCGGCAGCTATTCATGGAAATAAAACACAGAATGCACGTACCAAAGCTTTGGATGGTTTTAAGAAAGGAACGATTCGAATTTTAGTAGCTACAGATATCGCAGCACGTGGTTTGGATATTCCATTGTTACCACATGTGATTAATTATGAATTGCCTAATGTTCCTGAAGATTATGTACATCGTATTGGTCGTACAGGTAGAGCTGGTGCAAGTGGTGAAGCTATTTCGCTTGTTTCAGCAGAAGAGTATGAATATGTAAAAGGTATTGAAAAGTTGTTAGGTGAAAAACTTCCTTCTGAAGAAATTGAAGGTTTTGAAGCTGATCCAAATTATACGCCTCCACCAAAACAACAGCGTCCACAACGATCATCAAAGAAGAAATCGAATTCTTCACAAAAAGGTACTTCTGGCGGAGGCCAAAAGAAAAGAAATAACTCATCTAGTAATCAGAGTTCAAATTCTAGAAATAGTAATACTAAAAATTCACGTTCACGAAGAAGAAGACGTGATTAGATAAAATATAAAAAGGCTCGTATGATTATACGAGCCTTTTGCTTTGTAATTACAATAGATTAATTCTTTATGACTTTAATTGTCTCTGAATTATTAATCGTTAAAAAATACATTCCTCTTGATAGTTTTTCAACTTTAATTTGTTGATTATTAGAAACGTCACCTTCTTGAACTTTGACTCCATTTATATTATAAATAACATACGAGCTTTCATCTGAAATGCCTATTAATGTAATGGCATCATTTACTGGGTTTGGATAAGTTTGCAGTTTAGTATTTGTGTTTTCAAACAAATCAACCATATTGTTTGCAACTCTTGATACATTATCATATTCATGACAGCCAATGTCATAAAGTCCCGTATCTCTATTATTTCCAAAAATATCATGAGTTACATAAGAAGAAGGATTAACTGCTTCATCTATTGCAGAAGAATTTGCTGTTAGCAAAAACATGCTATTAAGTGTATTGTATTCTAACTTAGGGTCTATGGTAGTTGATACAGGATTTATTCCTGTTTGTGGCCAATTATTTATTAATTCATGTTCTTCATTTTGATAATAAATATTTGAATAAAAGCTATTTGTTAGAAAGTCATTTTCATCTCCAGTGCCTAGCGTAAAGTCACCATCTATAAAGATGAAGGCAGTAAAAAATTCAAATGTTGATGTTTCACCATCTGTACTAAATATATTGTTCTCAAATTTACAATCTCTTGGCATTTCAGTAGCATCTATAGTGCTATCTTTTCTAAAATGTATGTTCATTTTACAATTTATTGCTGTGTTAAACGAAAACTTAGTATTTTCAACTCTTTCATATGTATAGTCAGTTGGGCTTCCTCCTTGAAACTGAATCACATAATCGCTCAGACCTTCAAAATAATTATTATAGATTTCATGATTTTTCCCTGAAGCAAAAACTCCTCCTTGTTTATTAAAATCAGTTTCATCTCCAAATACAAAAACATCATTATTACCATAAAATTTATTCCCAGCTACAACTACATTATTTCCACATCTAAGTTTAAGGTTTCCTGAACAATTTTTAAACGTGTTATTTAGATAAGAGTTTCCAGAAGATTTATTTGAAATTATTTCCGTATAATCATCTAAATTATAATTATAATCTTCAAAAGTATTGTTACTAACAGTAACATTCATTGTTGAAATTTCGTTTGAATTATTAAGTAAGCATGAGCCAATTTTAATCATAGAAGAAGCTTCTAATTGAAATTTTGGTCCAAAATAATTATCATCAATTAATCCTCTTAAATTATCATGCCCTGATTCCGGAGAATAATCAATATAATGACCTCTAGAGAATTTCCTTAAAAAAGTATTTGAAGATATGTTTGGTAGTGAGTCATTTACTAATTTTATATATGCCTTTAATTTACTATTTTTTATGACTCCATTCTCTTCATCATTATCATTTGGTAAATCATCATCTTCTTTAAATATATTATTTATAATTTTATTATTAAGTCCAGCTTCCAAATGAACATACGTTAAATAGCTATATTTATTTTTCAAAATACAATTATTAATTAGAAGATTCTCACTGTCTTTAGCATATATGTATCTTTTTCTGTGCTGTGCGTAGTATGATATTGGAATTTCATCTAAAAGTGAAGGAAACAAACTTGGGTCAGTTTCACGAAATGTTGAATTTGAAATTGTAGTATTTAGAGCACCATTTGTTATGGACACGTAAGTACCTTTGCTATATTTATTTTGAAAAATAGAGTTATCAATAGTATTGTTTATTCCTCCATTCATTCTTATATATAAATTGACCTCATCCGGAGCTGTAGAAGCACTAGTTTCTGAAAAATTACTATTTTTTATGGTATTCATGTTACTAGTAGGTCCAAAATCAATAATTCCTGTAACTCCACCATAAATGCTTCGCAGAAAAATAAATCCGTCTATCGTTAATTTTTTAGAATTATTAAGTTTCCATGCAACATCACCCTTGAGATAAACTCCTTGGGTAGATTCTGCTTTTATTGTGCATGGACAAGCATTTTCAACACTAACATTATTATTTACAGTTATATTTCGATTTAATTCCCCTGTTAAAGAAGTATAAATCCCATCTTCAACAATTATAGTTGTTTCCGTATCAACAGAGTTTAACTCCATCAAATCAATTTTTACATTTAATTCTGCTATAGTATTCACTGTATAGGTTACAGAATATGGGCATTGTGCTTTTACTATTGCTTGAAATCCCACAAACAATAGCATACATAGGTATATTTTTTTCATAAAAAGGGTTTTAATTAATGTTTACCTTAAAATACGAGTTATGCGATTGAACTCAAAAGAATGTTAATTAAAAAACCTGTCTTTGCAGTTAATTATTTCATAAATCCTTAAACGTCATTTTATTTAACATTAAACCTGAAGCTGGTGCAATGTAATTGACTTCTAATGTAGAATTTGGTAAGAGTGAACGCTTGATGAAATCTAAATCGAGTTCGTGTCTTCCTAATAGAATTAATGTTCCCATCATCATACGAATTTGATGACGTTTGAAACCTGCTCCTTGTACACGTAATACATAGCTTTGTTCAGGAAAGAAACTTGCCGTATGAATATCATTTTCAACAATTTCACACAATTCAATTTCACCTTCTAAAATGGTATGTTCTGTAGGTTTGTAGCAATAGGTTTTTAGGTAATGATTCCCTTCAAAGAGTTTTGCTCCTTTTTTCATCAATTCAATATCTAAATCGCCTAAAACATTTGTCATATATGGTGCTGCAAACGGATGATATTTTTTGCCAAACGCAAATAAATAGATATATTCTTTTACTTTCGGATGTTGAATGATATTAAACTTTTCATTTGTTTCTGTAATCGCTAAAGCGCGAATGTCTTGTGGTAAGTTTTTATTGAAAAGTGGTAAAAACTCAGGAATATTAAGCGTTTCATTATCTAAAAACAATTCGATAGCAATTTCATTAGCCGAAACTTTTGCATCAGTTCTTCCTGATGCTAAGAGCTTAAAATTTTTATGCCCAAATACATACGCCAACGTACGTTCTGTCATACGTTGTACTGTATTTACATCTGGTTGTTTTTGCCAACCATGATATCGAAATCCTAAGTATTGTAAGGTAATGAGATAGTAATAACGTTTTCTTCTCAAACTATATGAATTAGTTTTTAGACTAGATTTAAGTGGCTTTGAGTAAAATGAGTCCTAAGCCAAATATAACAACAGGAATACTCCAAAGTTTCCAGATTTCAGTAGCCGTTACTTTGTCTTTGATTGCTCTATTTTTGATTTGTAACATACGCTTTCCATTGTAATACATTGAATTGAATATATATAACACAAATCCTGTTAAAACTACATAAAATATAAGTGTATAGGTTTCGTAGAATAGAAAAAAGCTACTATTTGTTGCTCTCACTAAAACAATACTTACCACACATAAAATACTTAATTGTAAAAAAGAAATATACATCGTTGCTAACGATACTATCTTTGTATGTTTTTGCTTCTTTGAGCGCGCTTTATAGCTTAGAATTGCCTTGTAAAATAATTGTTCAAACATGGTTTTGTATGGAATACTATGCAATAATAGTCTAAAATTTGCAGAAAGGGTAATTTTGTCTATTGGTTATTCACTTGATTGTTGATTTCGTGATGGTTAATTAAAAAATGAATTATTCAAAAATTAATTCATTACATATTTATGTATTTTTATGTTATCAAATTGAATCACTTTTCTCTACTCTTCAACACATTTACAATATCATTGAGCTTAAAACCTTTTGCTTGCAATAATATTAAATAATGAAACAATAAATCTGCACTTTCATTTAAGAATAAATCATCATTCTCATCTTTGGCTTCTATGACAACTTCTACAGCTTCCTCTCCTACTTTCTGTGCAATTTTATTAATTCCTTTTCGAAATAAAGAAGCAACATAACTTTTTTCATCCTCTTTATTTTCTTTACGATTTTGTATCGTGTCTTCTAATTGATTTAGAAATCCAAAAGACGTGGTATTTTCTTCATTCCAACATGTATCTGAACCTTTATGACACGTTGGTCCGGCAGGTTTTACTTTGATTAATAACGTATCTTCATCACAATCATTTTGAATGCTTATCAGATTAAGAAAATTTCCACTTTCTTCTCCTTTTGTCCATAAACGTTGTTTTGTTCTACTAAAAAAAGTTACTTTTTTCGTTTCGACAGTTTTTGTATATGCTTCTTCATTCATATAACCCAACATTAATACATTTTTGGTTGTATTGTCTTGAATGATTACCGGTACTAACCCGTCGTTATTTTTATTGAAATTGATGTTCATTATTTGGTAATTGGATTTTAGGTATTGGGTATTGGTTATTTGGTTTTGAATCTCGATAGTTACGCTAGATATTTTCAATAATACTAGATGTGACAAATTTACTATTTATTATCTCTTAGTGTTTTTCTAACTATCTAAAAATCTAAGAAGTCTATAACCTCACATTGATTCCGTTAGCTTTTAGGTTTTGTTTGAGTTCTGGAATTCCAATTTCTTTGAAGTGGAAAACACTCGCAGCTAAGGCAGCATCTGCTTTTCCATTAACAAAAGTGTCTTTGAAATGCGTCATATTTCCTGCGCCTCCTGAGGCAATAATTGGAATGTTTACGATTTCTGATAGTTTCGCCAACGCTTCATTAGCAAATCCATCTTTGGTTCCGTCATTGTCCATAGACGTGAATAGAATTTCGCCAGCGCCACGTTTTTCTACTTCTTTTGCCCAATCAAATAGCTTGATATCAGTTGGCACTTTTCCACCAACTAAGTGTACAATCCATTCTCCATCAACATTTTTAGCATCAATTGCTACCACAATACATTGGTTTCCAAATTTTGAGGCTAGTTCATTGATTAATTCTGGTCGTTTCACCGCTGCTGAATTGATAGAGACTTTGTCTGCGCCGGCTTGTAACAATCGATCAACATCTTCTGTAGATGAAATTCCACCACCAACTGTAAACGGAATATCTACTTGTGCAGCAACATCTAATACTAGTTTCTGCAATGTTTTGCGACGTTCTTCCGTTGCAGATATGTCTAGAAAAACTAATTCATCCGCTCCTTCATCTGCATATATTTTTGCCAATTCTACAGGGTCACCAGCATCACGCAAATTCACAAAATTGACACCTTTTACTGTGCGTCCATTTTTAATATCTAAACAAGGAATGATTCTTTTTGTAAGCATGATTTTAAATTAAAGTAATGTTTCTAGCTGTTTGAGTGAAATTCTATTCTCATAAATTGCTTTTCCTATAATAACACCTTCACAACCTAATATTTTCAGTTTTGGTAATTCATCAAAAGTAGAAATTCCGCCTGAAGCAATTAGCTTTAAACTGCTATCCGATTTTTTAAGGATTTTTTCATACAAATCAAATGATGGACCTTCTAACATTCCGTCTTTGGCAATATCTGTACAGATTACGTATTCAATGCCTTTTTGTTGGTATTTTTGAATGAATGGAATCAATTCTTCATTACTTTCTTCTTGCCAACCGCTGATAGCAATTTTTTCATCCATCGCATCTGCGCCCAATATGATATGTTCGCTGCCATATTTTTGAATCCAATTTGTAAAAATTTCTTCATTTTTTACAGCAATACTTCCGCCTGTAATTTGTGTTGCGCCACTTTCAAAAGCAATGTGTAAGTCTTCATCTGACTTTAATCCGCCACCAAAATCTATTTGTAAATTCGTTTTTGAAGCAACTTCTTCTAGTATTTTATAATTTACAATATGTTTCGCCTTAGCGCCATCTAAATCCACCATATGTAAATACTGAATTCCAGCATCTTCAAACTGCTTTGCCACTTCTAATGGACTTTCATTATATATTTTTTTTGTGTTGTAATCACCTTTGGAAAGACGCACACATTTTCCGTCGATGATATCTATTGCTGGTATGATTCTCATGAGTTAGTATTGAGGTTTTAGTAATGAGTATTGAGATTGCTTGTTTTACTCGCTTATTTTTTACTTTTTTATTGATTTGTTTGTTTGTCTTTTGTTAGTGAAGGTTGATTTAGAATTCAAACTGTACTTTGAAACTTCTCAATTCTAAATTCTCACATCTCATGACTACTTTATAGTTTTAGAAAGTTTTCTAATAGTTTGCTTCCAGCTTTGCTACTTTTTTCTGGATGAAATTGCACACCATAAAAGTTGTCTTTTTGCAAAGCAGATGCATAATTGATATCATAAGTGCTTTCTGCGATCATTTCACTTGATTTTTTAGCGTAATAACTGTGAACCAAATACATATATTCATTCTCACGAACATTTGCAAACAAAGGACTTTCTAGATTTTGAATCGTGTTCCAACCAATTTGTGGCACTTTTACATTCTCAGAAAAACGAACAACATCTGTGTCAAATATTCCTAAACCTTTCGTATTTCCTTCTTCTGAAGTATTGCACATTAATTGCATCCCTAAGCAGATTCCTAATACTGGTTGCGTTAACGTTGGAATAATTGCATCAAGTTGACTTTCTTTTAGCTTTTTCATGGCACTGCTCGCCTCTCCTACGCCTGGAAAGATGACTTTGTCTGCATTTCTAATTTCTTCCACATTATTACTCAAAATCGCTTCCACACCAAGTCGTTGCAATGCAAATTTGATGCTTTGTATGTTTCCTGCTCCGTAATTTATGATGACTACTTTCATTTTTATAGTATTGAGATTTTAGATGTTAGTATTGAGATACTTTGAAACTCAGTTCTCATTATTAACATCTCACAACTATTTTACAACATTCCCTTGGTTGATGGCAAAATCATTTTTTCTACATCTCTTTTCACCGCTGCTTTGATTGCTTTTGCAAACGATTTGAAGATAGCTTCAATTTTGTGATGCTCATTCGTTCCTTCTGCTTTAATGTTTAGATTCGCTTTTGCGCCATCTGTAAACGATTTGAAGAAGTGGAAAAACATTTCTGTTGGCATTTCCCCAATCATTTCACGTTTGAAATCAGCTTCCCAAACCAACCAGTTTCTTCCACCAAAGTCAATGGCCACTTGCGCTAAACAGTCGTCCATTGGCAAACAGAAACCGTAACGCTCTATGCCTAGTTTATTTCCTAAGGCTTCCGCAAATACTTCGCCTAGGGCAATTGCTGTATCTTCAATTGTATGATGTTCGTCAACTTCTAAATCGCCTTTTACGGTAATGTCTAAATCTAATTGTCCATGACGCGCAATTTGATCTAACATGTGATCGAAAAACGAAATTCCCGTATCTATGTTAGATTTTCCAGTTCCATCCAGATTTAAATCAATTTGAATTTTCGTTTCGTTCGTATTTCGTGTCAATGAAGCTTTGCGTTCTTTTGCTTTTAGGTATGTGTAAATTTCATCCCAATCATTTGATTCTAAACCTATATATTCATCTAATTCAGAGCGTTTTACTGTAATCTCATCAGTTCCTAAAAACGTTTCATCATTGATGTAAATTCCTTTTGAACCTAAATTTTTTGCCAATTCAATGTCTGTTAAACGATCACCGATGACAAATGAATTTTTCAAATCATAGGTTTCTGAGAAATATTCTGTTAGTAAACCTGTATTTGGTTTACGTGTTGGCGCATTGTCTTTGGCAAATGTTCTATCAATGACAATTTTATCAAAAATAATATTCTCACCTTCAAGTGTTTGCAAAATAAAATCATGTACAGGCCAAAATGTATTTTCAGGATATACTGCTGTTCCTAAACCATCTTGATTGGTAATCATTACCAATTCAAAATCGAGTTCACTTGCAATTTTTCGTAGTGCAGACAATGCTTTTGGGTAGAATTCTAGTTTTTCAAAACTATCTATTTGTTCGTCTGCTGGTTCTTTAATGATCGTTCCATCACGATCTATGAATAATACTTTACGCATAATATTTTTCTTTTGTCATTCCTGCGAAGGCAGGAATCTATTTGTTTTATTTTTTGTGTGACACTGAATCAAGTTCAGTGTGACGTTTCTTGTAATTTTCGTCATGCTGAACTCGATTCAGCATCTTATAGTTTTGTTTTTGGATTCCTGTCTGCACAGGAATGACACTCAGGATTTCGAAATTGATAATAATTCTTCTATTAGTTTTTCATTCTCTTTTTCAGTTCCAACCGTTAATCGTAAGCAGTTTTCACATAAAGGTTGTGTCGTACGATTACGAATTACAATCCCTTTTTCTATCAATTGATTGTAACGTATATTGGCATCATCTACTTTTACCAATACAAAATTTGCATCCGAAGGAAAGATCTCAGTGATGAATTTTATGCTTTTCAATGCATTGATCAATAGCGTTTTATTCTTCTCTATTTCTACAATTTCTATTTGCACACCTTCTGCATCTTCTATACGTTCCAACGCATACGCTTGCGTCAGCAAATTTACGTTATACGGTGGTTTTATACGATTTAAAATGTCAACAATAGTGAACGAAGCATAACAGATTCCAAGTCTGATACCTGCCATCCCATACGCTTTTGAAAGCGTTTGCGTTATGATAAGGTTTGGAAATTCCTCTAGTCGATTCAACCAACTTTCTTGACCAGAGAAGTCTATATATGCTTCGTCTATCACTATAATTCCATTAAATTCTTTCAGTAATTTTTCAACCGTTGTTTTGTCAAAACTATTTCCTGTTGGATTGTTTGGTGAACATAAAAACAAGATTTTACTGTTTTTGTCAGCAGCGCTTAAAATTTCGTCTGCTTTGGGTTGAAATGATTGTGTTAATAATACTTCTTTGGTTTCTATATCATTAATACCTGCCAACACTTTGTACATTCCGTATGTTGGTGGTAATATGATGATATTGTCTTCTTTTGGTTCACAAAATGCTCTGAAAATCAAATCGAGTATTTCATCACTTCCATTTCCTAAGACAATATTTTTTGGATTGCAATTTTTCACCTTTGCTAAAGCTACTTTTACATCTTTTTGTCTTGGGTCTGGATAACGATTGACACCATTTTCATATGGATTTTCGTTTGCATCCAGAAAAACCATTTTGCTTCCAGAAGCTTTATATTCATCTCTTGCAGAAGAATACGGTTTGAGTGTTTTTATGTTTTCTCGTATGAGATTTTCTATGTTGATCATTTTTGTTATAGCTTTTGGATTCCTGCCTTCGCAGGAATGACAACTGAGTTATTTTAGACTTTCTAATCGTAGGGTTACGGCGTTTTTGTGTGCTTGTAAACCTTCTGCTTCTGCCATGAGTTCAATAGCATTTCCAATGTTTTGAATTCCTTGTGATGTAATTTTTTGAAACGTCATGCTTTTTTGAAAACTCCCTAGGTTTACACCTGAGTATGCTTTTGCATAGCCGTTTGTTGGCAAGGTATGATTGGTTCCAGAAGCATAATCCCCTGCACTTTCTGGCGTATAGTTTCCAACAAAGACAGAACCTGCATTTTGAATTCCTCTCGTATAGAAATCTTCATCATTTACACAAATGATAAAGTGTTCTGGACCGTATTCATTGATTAATTCCAATGCAGTTTGATCAGTTGAAACATAGATTAATTTTGAATTTGCTATCGCTTTGGTTGCAATTTCTTTTCGCGGTAAGGTTGCTAGTTGCGATTCTACAGCAATTTCTACTTTCTCTAAGAAATCTTTTGAGGTTGTCACTAATATTACCTGACTGTCTGTTCCGTGTTCTGCTTGACTTAATAAATCTGATGCTACAAAACCTGCATTTGCTGATTCGTCTGCAACTACTAATAATTCGCTAGGTCCGGCAGGCATATCAATGGCAACTCCGTATTTCGTTGCTAATTGTTTCGCAACTGTTACAAATTGATTTCCAGGTCCAAATATTTTGTATACTTTAGAAATGGTTTCTGTTCCAAAAGTCATTCCTGCAATCGCTTGAATTCCTCCAACTTTGTATATTTTAGTAATTCCGCATAGTTGTGCAGTATATAATATTGCGGCATTCACTTTTCCTTCTTTGTTTGGTGGTGTACATAAGATAATTTCGTTACAACCAGCTATTTTTGCAGGAACTGCCAACATTAAAATCGTAGAGAATAATGGTGCTGTTCCGCCAGGAATGTACAATCCTACTTTTTGAATGGCTCTTTTTTCTTGCCAGCATCGAACTCCTTGTGTAGTTTCAATTTCTATTTTTGGTGTTTCTTGTGCTTTGTGAAATTTGCTAATGTTCGTTTTTGCAATAGCAATGGCTTCTTTGAGTTCTGTTGAAACTTCAGCGTTTGCTGAGTCAATTTCAGCTTGACTGACAACTAAATCATCTAACTTCACATTATCAAAGAACGATGTATATTTTTTGATCGCTTGATCACCATTTTTTTGAACTTCCGAGAATATTTGTGAAACTGTCGCTTCGATGTCGTCAACAGTTTGTGTTGGTCGTGCTAGTATTGTTGTCCAACTAGCTGGTTTTGGGTTAAATATTTTGTTCATTAGAGTACCATTTTTTCGATTGGACATACTAAAATTCCTTCTGCTCCATTTTGTTTGAGTTCATCAATTACCGCCCAAAAATCTTCTTTTTTGATTACTGAATGTAATGAACTCCAGCCTTCTTCCGCTAAAGGAAGTATTGTTGGACTTTTTAAAACTGGTAAAATTTTACTAATGGCTTCTATTTTTTCATTAGGAGCGTTTAATAGTATGTATTTTGAACTTCGTGCTGTAAGTACAGCTTGAATTCGAAATTGTAATTTTTGAAGTATTTGTTTTTCTTCTGCTTGTATTTTAGGTGAAACCGCCAAAACCGCTTCACTTTTTAGCATTACTTCTACTTCTTTCAAATTGTTTTTGAATAGTGTGCTTCCGCTAGAAACAATATCACAGATAGCATCTGCCAATCCAATATTTGGCGCAATTTCTACAGAACCATTGATGATGTGTAACTCTGCATTGATATCTCTTTCTTTTAAATATGTTTTTACTGTTTCTGGATATGAAGTCGCAATACGCTTGCCTTCGAAGTCTTTTACGGAGTTGTATGTCTCTCCTTTTGGAATTGCCAATGAGACTTTACATTTAGAAAATCCGAGCTTTTCTGCAATGGTAATATTATTTCCTTTTTCAACTAATACATTTTCTCCAATGATGGCTATATCTACAACACCATCCCGTAAATACTGTGGAATATCACCATTTCTGAGATAAAACACTTCTAATGGAAAATTACGTGCAGAAGCTTTGAGTTGATCTTTTCCATTGTCGATGGAAATTCCGCAATCTTTTAAAATTTTAAGGGAATCTTCGTTGAGTCGCCCAGATTTTTGAATAGCAATTTTTAACTTTTTCATTTTTGTTTTTTTAGTTTGAAGTCAAAAATTGGGCATAAAAAAACCCGTTTGATGAATTCAAACGGGTTTTAAATATATTTTAAATTACTTCAATACATTATCATCTCGCTTGATTGCCAGTGTGAAAATGATGATGATGTAATTGTGTAAATGTCATTTGTTGTTTTATTTGATGCAAATGTAATTAATAATTTTTATTGTCTGCAACTATTTATATAAATATTTTTTTGTCCAATGATTGCCGTTTATCGAAAATATGATACGAATTACTGTATTTTTATTTTTTTAGATTGTGATATCGAAAATGAATTCCTATTTTTAGAAGCGTTATTAGCCAGCCCACTCTATGAAACATTTTTTTATTGCCTTTGTCCTGTTTTGCACATGGTTTTACTTTGGTTTTCAGTACTATGAATGTAAAGTAAAGAATTTATGTGAAGACACTATGGTTGTAGTTGAAGAACCCAAAGTTATTGCGCCAAAACCTGTAGAAAAACCACTTACTTTTTTACCTTTTTCTATTCAGAAAAATATGGATATTGTGTCGATTATAGACAGCACGTCCAATCCTTTACAGACATATTTTGATTATTTAAATAAGCATCAGAAAGAAGAATTAGTGATTACTTCCTTTTTTAGTAAAGCAGAAAATGGAACTATTGCACTTTCACGAAGTGAATCTGTAAAGAAAAAATTGGCTGATTTTGGAATTAATACAGATCGTGTTATTTTTCAAACAAAACAAAGTGATATTACATTTGAAAATGACACATATGTGAATGGTTTTGCTTATGAATATCAAACAATGTCAGATGAACGTATACAAGCAATTGATAAAGGAATTGCGTCTAAAATTTTGTATGCTGGATTTGGTTCTAAGACCTTTAAACCAGATAATACATTGAAAGCATATGCGCAAGAATTGAAAAGTTTTTTAGTTAAACATCCTACGAAACATGTTGAAATTATTGGTCATACTGATAGTAATGGAGAAGCTGAAGCGAATATGTGGTTTGGAAAACAACGTGCTAAAAGTGTGATGGATTATTTTATTGCACAAGATATTGATGCTTCTAGATTAAGGATTACTTCTAAAGGAGAAACAGCTCCGATAGCACCAAATACTAGAGAAGGACAACGATTGAATAGACGAATTGAAATTAATGTTACAGATAATTAATTATAAATAACTCAAACCCTACAAACCAATACTAACTAACACAACTGATTAACCATATGTCACTTTTATTTTTACAAAACCTCACTCCTGTTACTAGTTGGGAATATTTTGTCGTTTTCATACTTGGATTTGGATGCTTTCTGATAGGATGGTTTTTTGCCAAACGCAAGACAAAACGTAAGTATGTAAAATTACTTGAAGAATGCGAATCTAAAAAAGCTGAAATTATTAATACAAATTACGCTCCTTCTGAAGGTGTCCGTGCTGTAAAAACGCGTGAACGTTCTGGAAAAGCAGTTGGTTCTGAAGGAGATACTAGTATAGATACTGAAAATTCGCCTTTGAACTTTGAAAGCTTTGGCGTTGCCGATGCTTCTCAGAAAGATGATTTGAAACGTATTAAAGGTGTTGGTCCTTTCATTGAAGAGAAATTGAATACGATTGGAATTTACACTTTTGATCAAATTAGTAAGTTTACACCAGAAGACATGCAAACTGTAACCGAATTGATTTCTTTTTTCCCAGGACGTATTGAACGTGATGATTGGAAAGGTCAGGCAGCAGTATTGAAAAAAGCTGGAAATACTGATTTTAGTAAACGTTTGAGTTCTGAGACTTGATTTCGACTTACGCTCAATAACCGAGCTTCAACTATGCTTAGTCGATAAGTTTTGAATTTACTCAATGATTGATATAAAAAAAGGGAAACAATATTGTTTCCCTTTTTTTATATGCATGATTTGATTTTTATTGATTTCCAAGAATTAATGGCATTCCGCTATCTCCTGAACCAATTACAATTACTTTACTGTTTGGTGATTCTGACAGTTTTATAGTTGCTTCTATTCCTTTGTCTTGTAGAATTTTATCCGTTAATGATGCACTTAAAATTTTGTTTGCATCTGCTTTACCTTGTGCTTCAATACGTACTTTCTCTGCTTCTTTCTGTGCAGTAACTAATCTAAATTCATATTCTAAAGATTCTTGTTCTTGCTTTAGTTTACGTTCAATTGCTTGTTTAATTGTTGGTGGTAAAGTAACATCTCTAATTAAAACTCTTTCTAAAATAATATACTGCTCATCAACTATTTTCTTTGTTTCTTCAAAGATTTCTTGTTGAATTGCATCACGTTTACTAGAGTATAATTGTTCTGGAGTATAACGTCCAACTACACTACGTGCCGCACTTCGAACAGCAGGTTGCAATACACTTCTTAAGTAACTTTCTCCTTTTTCATTGTGTAATCTTCCCAAATTAGCAACATCAGGCATATATTGAACAGATGCATCCAATTTTATATCTAATCCATTAGAAGATAATACAGACATCGCTTCAGGGACTTCCTGTAAACGTGTTTCATAATCAATAACTTTGTTCCAAGGTGCAATTAAATGAAATCCTGGGCCTAAAGCATCTTCGTCAGAATCAACTCCATTTCCTAATGTTTCATATAATACACCTGCATGTCCTGCATCAATTGTTACTGAAGATTTCACTACAACAATTATTGCTATTAATGCTATAACTAGCAACGGTATTCCAATTTTAGGTACTTTATCCATCTTGTTTCTTTGTTTTTTATGTTCTTTTATTAAATAAGTCCGTTATATTTTCTTGAAAACCACTCCAACGCGAGGCAAATTGTAATGAATGCGAGCAAGTATTTCCAATCTATCAAAGATACGACCTTTTCGTTACTTTTCTCAATAGTTTTAAAACGCTGATCACTTAGTAAGGTAGAAATTAATTGTGCTGTATTATTATTTACATGAAATGTTTTTCCATTTGATTTATCTGCAATGGCTTGCAATCGTATGGTATCAGCATTTAAGAATTGTTTTTCAATGTCAAATTCTAATATTTTGAAACTTCCCGATTTTCGAATATTCTTCCCTTCTGCTCTCACTGTAAAATCATACGATCCTGACGGCAAACTGTTTAAGTCAACTGTATAAAAACCAGCACTTAATAACATTGGGTATGTCGTAGTGGTTTCAGTATCTGTATTTTTAATGATTGCCGTTAAGTTCGCATTGGCGTCAAATTCGTACGAAGGATTGAAATATTGTGCCGTTAGTTGAATTTCTCTATTTCCATAATAGAATGATTCATATCCAAGAGTTAACCGTTCACGTTTTTTGTTGGATGCTAAATATTGAATCAGTTTTCCTAAAAATGTATCAAATTCAATAAAGTTTTCTTGTGCTAAAAAACTATGTGCGCGCCACTTCCAAATGTTTTCACCAGCTAAGATCGCTGCACGTTTATTATCTACTGAATAAGTTGCTAATAAAGCACCATCAGTAGAAACACCAGATATTAATTGTGATAATATAATTTCATGTGCAACGTTGAACTCTACTTCACCAAAAGCATTTTCTAGTGGTGGATATTCTGAAAAGTCAATATTATCTATTAAAAAATTACTATAGTTTGTGTTTAAACGTCCTTGAACTTCTTCAGTTTCTGAAAGTTCTTCTTTTTTAAAACTTGTTTGGATATCATTTAAGAAATTCCAATCCGTTTGTGTACCAGTTATTGTAAGTGTATTTTTTTGTAATTGCTCACTTGTTTCAAATACTTGTTGAAATTTTCGTGTTGGCTGATAGAAAATAACTAATTGATAATCATTTAGTTTACTTGAAGCTTCATTCGATTTTAAAATATCAACACTACGCAATTCATTGCTTTCCAAGCTTTTTTTCAATGCGCCCAAATCTGGATGAATGACATCTGAAATCAGTGCGATTTTCACTTTCTGATCAATAACTTCAACGGCAAAGTATCGTATGTTATTTTGTTTGTTTTTTTCTGTATTTAAAGGAATTAATGTAGCTTGTAATGTTTGTACACCAATTTTTGAAGCTGCTATATTAAGATTGACAACTTGTGAATTGTCCGTTGGAGAAAACGTTAGTTCTTTACTCGCCAAACGCTTTCCATTGGAAGAAAGCACCAAATTCGTTTGAACCGTTTCGTTTCCAGTATAGGTTGCAATTATTTCTACTGGAAATTTATTTTTTAGATACGCATATTTATTCGCGTTAAGCTGATTAATTTTTAAATCAACATATGTTATGGTGTCTCCTACTATGATAGGGAAAATAGGTTGTTTTATTTTTGAGGAAAGAAATTGATAATCATTTCCATAGGTTTGGTTTCCATCCGTAATTAGAATTGTAGGTGCAATTACATCTTTATAGAGCTTGTTTACATCTACTAAAGCTTTGCCTATATTCGTTTGTTGTCCATCAAAATTAATAGAATCATTTTCAATTAATTTGTTTGAAAATGTATAGGTGTCAATTTCAAACTTGTTTTGAAGTTCTTTTGAATTTCTTAATGAATTCAACACTTCTAAGACTTTAGCATCGTATCCTAATTCAGTAATTGATGAAGAATTATCAACCGCAATTGTTAAGTTTGGCTTTTCCGCGAAATAACTTTTTTGTTTAAATTTTGGGTTGATGATTAAGAGTAATAATGAAAATACACTTAAGAATCTCAAAAACGAAAAAAACACTAATTTTTTAGTGCGTTTTTTCGTTTTGTAGTAATAATGAAACAGCGCTACAAGTGCTGAAAATATTACTGCTATACTGATATATACTATCGTTACTGTTTGCAATCGTTAGTTTTGTTTTGTTTTAATGATTTCAAAAGAGTTTAAAAAACGTTGAATACTAGCGTTTTTATCTTTGTCTGTTAAGCAAATTACTTGTGTAATGAACATAGGGTTTTCAACTAAATATGCATTGATATAAATAAATCCATCTTGCATTTTAATTTTGATACTTCTTCCTGGATACCCATTGAATTTGACTTTATTGTCATATACAAGCTTTCCTTGCACATTTTTAACAGCGCCTTCAACAGCACCATCTAATACGCCACTATTATAATCATCATCTGCGTCTTTAAATTGAGCTTCTGGATAATCTGAACGAATTATTGAATATATGGCATTGTCGTCTCCTTCAACTGGCGCATGCATAATCATGTGCATATCTAATTCTCCAACAGCTGTATTTACTTTTTGTACTGTTCGTTTCGGTTCTTTTGGAAACGTGGCTACAAAAGCTAAATCTTCCGATTTATATTTTGTCCAATCTTGTGCATCTACAGTACTGAATGACAGAAATAGTACTGTTAATACTAAAAACGTTTTCTTCATATGTGATTTTTATTAGTGGGTTTTATGTTAACATTCCACCGTCAACATTGAGGACTTGCCCTGTAATATATGCTGACATATCGCTTGCAAGAAATACACATACATTTGCTACATCTTCTGGTGATCCTCCTCTTTTTAATGGAATTGCTTCTCTCCAGCTTTTTACAACATCTTCTGCTAATTTTCCAGTCATTTCAGTTTCAATAAAACCTGGTGCAATTACATTACTACGAATGTTTCTTGAGCCTAATTCTAAAGCAACTGATTTTGAGAATCCAATGATTCCTGCTTTTGAAGCCGCATAGTTAGTTTGTCCAGCATTTCCTTTAACACCAACAACAGAACTCATGTTTATAATTGAACCTTTACGTTGCTTTAACATGGTACGTTGTACCGCTTTTGTCATGTTGAATACAGATTTCAGATTTACTTCTATTACTTTGTCGAAGTCTTCTTCCGAGATACGCATTAATAGGTTATCTTTTGTAATTCCAGCATTGTTGATCAAGACATCTATAGAACCAAATTCTTTTAATACTTCTGCTGCTAAATCTTGTGATTGTTGAAAATCTGCAGCATTACTTTGGTATCCTTTAGCTTTTACACCTAAAGCATTTAATTCTTTTTCTAACTCGTTTGCAGCATCTACTGATGAACTGTATGTAAATGCTACGTTTGCCCCATGAGCTGCAAATACTTGCGCTATTCCTTTTCCTATTCCTCTACTTGCACCTGTAATGATGGCTGTTTTGCCTTCTAGTAATTTCATGTGTTTGTTTTTATGTCTTTTCTCAATTATATGTAACATTCACATAATTGATTCTATATAATAGCTATTATTCATAGCCACATATTTTTAGAATGGTTTGTTATTTTTAGTCGTTTACACAGTTATTATAAAAACAACTTTGTGTTTATACTTCAAATATAATTTTTTTAGTGCTAGATAGAAAGATATTGACATAAAAAAAGCGCTTCTTTCGAAGCGCTTATCTTTTTTATTGTTTTATATCTTTTGCTTTTTCATAGTTGAAAAGATAATCAATGTCCATTTCTTGAATTTTACCAAGTTTTGATAACGCATCCATGTCAACATCTTTCTTGTTTCCAATCACCATTACGTTGTATTGTTCTCCTTTGATATTTTCGTTAAAGAATGCTTTTAAATCAGCAAGTGTCATTTTTTCAATTGCTTTGTACATTTCTTCTCTGTGGTCATAATCAATTCCTTGTTTTTGAAGTCTTTCATACGTCCAAAAAATATTTGATTTCGTGATACGTTGTGCAGCAAGTTTTTTAAGTGTAGCTTCTTTTGCTGCATTGAATTGATCTTCAGCTTCAGGCATATCGTTCATTAGGTTCATCATTGCATCAACTGCTTGTGGCATTTTGTTTGCTTGTGTTCCAATATAAGCCATTACATAGTTAGCATCGTTTTTATCAGATGCTTGATTATAGAATGAATATGCAGAGTATGCTAATGATTTAGATTCCCTAATTTCTTGGAATACAATTGATGATAATCCAGCTCCAAAGTAAGTATTGAATAATGTAGAAGCGGCCATGTTTTCTGGCTTAAAAGGGCTTCCTTTTGCTAAGAACATCATTTCTGCTTGTACCATATCATAATCAACAAAGAATACATTTCCTCCAGTTTCAAGTTCTACGTAATCTGTTGCTGCAGGATAGTCTTTTAAATCATCTGCAACTTTATGGTTTGTATTTAATGCTGCTACAGCTGCATCAACATCTTTACCATAATAGAATATACGCTGATCAAAGTTTTTAAGATCTTTTACGATATCAACTAATTCTTGAGGATTCATTGCCTCTAAGTCAGAGTTACTGTATATGTTACGTAGACGAGAGTTTTCACCATATTTAGCATAACTCATTAATCCTCTTTGTAAAATACTACCTTTTCTTGTTTTGTTATCTTGTCTTCCTTTGATAATTTGCGCTACATATTTGTCATATGCTTCTTGATTTGGCACTGCATTGTCAAGTAAGTGAGAAAGTAACTCTAATCCTTTAGGTAAATTTTCTTTTAAACCATTTAAACCAATATATGATTTTTCAGAACCAGCGCTTACATAGTAGCTAATTCCTAATTTGTAGAATTCTTTCTTTAATTCTTCTGCTGAGTATTTGTCAGTTCCTAAGTATTCTAAGTATCCAACTCCTAAACCAAGTTTTTTGTCATTATCTCTTCCCATGTCAAAAATGATATTCATATCGAATAAATCATTCTTCTCATTTTCGATGTATGAAACTTTGATTCCGTTTTCTAATTTAGTTTCCTTGATAGCTGATTTGAAGTCTACAAACTTAGGTTGTAATGGTTCAGCTTGTATTTTATTGAATTCTTTTATGAAATCAGAACTCTTATCTCTATTAAGTTTTACTGGCGTAATTCCTGGGTTCTGAACTTTTACGATAGAGTTATCAGCTCCTTTACGTTTGTACGTTACTACATAATTATCTTTGTAGAATTTGTTTGCGAAGTCTACTAATTCTTGCTTTGAGATTTTTTTAAGTTCTCCTAAGAATTTTACTTTTTTAGCCCAATCTTCATGGTGAATAAATGCATTAACATATGCATCTGCTAAAGCTGAACTATTCTCGTATTGTTGTGTTTGACTTAATTTTAAATCATTGATTACAGCATCAATCATCCATTCGTCAAATTCACCTTTTTTAAGTTTTTCAATTTGCTCTAAAAGCAAATTCTTTACTTCATCAAGTGATTGACCTGCTTTTGGATATCCTGTGAATGAGTGGTATCCGTAGTCATTTAAGAATGTTGGAGAACATCCTGCATTTTGCACAACTTGTTTTTGATTTAAGTTTAAGTCAATTAAACCTGCATTTCCGTTCGCAAGAATCATATCTGCTAAGGTTACAAATTTTTCATCTTCAGAGTTTACACCATCTGTACGGAAAGCGATTGAAATGTTTTCAGCCGTTGGCCCAAAAACTTCTTTTACTACAGGAGAAGTGATTGCTTCTTCTTTTGGTAATGTTGGATGTACAACTTCTTTTTTCTCCATTGTTCCGAAAGAAGCATTTACTTTTTTGATTGTTTCATCAAAGTCAAAATCTCCAACTAATACCATTGCCATATTATTTGGCACATAGTATTTGTCAAAGTAGTTGTGAATTGATACCATTGAAGGGTTTTTTAAATGCTCTCCTGTACCAATTGTAGTTTGTTGTCCGTATGGGTGATTTGGAAATAAACCATCTAACATTGCAGCATAACTTTTTCTAAAGTCATTATCTTGCCCTCTGTTAAATTCTTCAAATACCGCTTCTAATTCTGTGTGGAATAAACGTAATACTAATTTACCAAAACGTTCATTTTCTAACTTTAACCATTTATCTAATTCATTAGCTGGAATTTTGTTAGTATAAACCGTTTGCTCAAACCATGTATATGCATTTGTACCTGTTGCTCCTAAAGAACTTGACATTTTATCATATTCATTAGCAACACTATAGTTAGATGCCTCTAAAGATACTTGGTCAATTTTCTTGTATAATTCATTTTTCTTAGCTGGATCAGTTTCTGCTTTGTGTTGTTCATACAAATCAGATATTTGTTTAAGGTATTCTTTTTCCTTTTCCCAATCTACTGTTCCAATTTCATCTGTACCTTTAAATACCATATGTTCCAAATAGTGTGCTAAACCTGTAGCTTCTTTTGGATCATAATTAGAACCAGCTCTTACAGCAATATATGTTTGAATTTTTGGCTCTTCACTGTTTTTACTTAAATATACTTTTAGTCCATTGTCTAAAGTATATAAACGCAATCCAGTTGGATCATTGGTAACGGTTTCATATGATATACCGTTAGCATCTTTGTGTTGTTCTATTTTGATGACATCAGCATCAGAACTACCATCTTTTTGTTTACAACTGAAAATCGCTAGTGTACAAACGATTAGCAGCAGCAGATTGATTCTTTTCATTATAATTTTGATTAGTTTATAGTAACTTAAACGCTAAAAATATGATTATTATATATAAGATATGATAATTCCTTATTTTTTTAACATTTAATTAATTTATGCGTGATACGTCTATTATAAAACTCTTTTGTTACAGTTTAAATGTTAATTTTTAAAAGAACAAATCTTTAGTAGTTTTTAACCTATTTTTATTTAAGGAAATAAGATACTTTTTGTTTTGATTCCACAAAAAAAGCGAACCGAAGTTCGCTTCATATATCATAGTATTTACTTAACAAATACCTACTGGCTGACAAGAAATACTTGGAAAACAATTAGCCGTTTGAGGGCAAGAGTTCGTTTGGTTACATCCAACTTGTGTTCCGCAATTATTCGTTCCACAATCATCTGTAAGAGGTCCACAAATTCCTATTGGCTGACAAGAAATAGTTTTCATTCCTCCTTTAACAGCATCTTTGTTTCCTAAATTAGAGATTGATTTTTTGTTAAGTGATAAACTTGTTAGATTCTTTTTTTTCATGATTAAAATATTTTTATAGTTAATAATTTACCTAAAACTATAAAGAGAAATCTACATCTAAAAGAAAGTATTCTTCATATTCATAAATCGTAAGAAGATATAAAACAATATAACTTGCTGATTTTTAAATTTTAACATAAAAAAAAGCGCAGTATCTTATTGATACTGCGCTTTTATATTTTATGCTATGATGAATTATCCCATCACCTCTGCTACTTTCTTTCCAATCTCTGCTGGAGAATCTACAACGTGAATTCCACATTCGCGCATAATTCTTTTCTTAGCTTCTGCTGTATCATCAGCTCCACCAACAATAGCTCCTGCATGTCCCATTGTACGTCCTGCTGGTGCAGTTTCACCTGCGATGAAACCAACAACTGGTTTTTTACTTCCATTTTCTTTGTACCATTTAGCAGCATCAGCTTCTAATTGACCACCAATTTCACCAATCATTACTACACATTCAGTAGCTGGATCGTTAATTAATAATTCAACAGCTTCTTTTGTAGTTGTTCCAATAATTGGATCTCCTCCAATACCAATAGCAGTTGTAATTCCTAATCCTTGTTTTACTACTTGATCAGCAGCTTCATATGTTAATGTTCCTGATTTAGAAACGATTCCTACTTTTCCTTCTTTGAAAACAAATCCTGGCATAATTCCAACCTTTGCTTCTCCTGGCGTAATTACTCCTGGACAGTTAGGTCCTATTAATCGACAATCTTTATTAGCGATATATGCAGCAACTTTTGTCATATCTGCAACAGGAATTCCTTCTGTAATTGTAATAATTACTTTGATTCCTGCATTAGCAGCTTCCATAATTGCATCAGCAGCAAATGCTGGCGGTACAAATATAATTGTAGTGTCTGCTCCTACTTTTTCAACAGCTTCTGCAACTGTATTAAAAACTGGTTTGTCTAAGTGTGTTTGTCCACCTTTTCCTGGAGTTACTCCACCAACAACGTTAGTTCCGTACTCAATCATTTGACCTGCATGAAATGTTCCTTCACTTCCTGTAAATCCTTGAACAATTATTTTTGAATCTTTGTTTACTAAAACGCTCATTTGATATTTGTTTTTTGGCTGAACAAAAATAGTTTTTTATCTACTATTTATAAAGTATTTTTTCAGTTTTATCTGCGAATTGATTTTCACTCTTCTTATTTCCTGAAAAATGGAGTAAATTCAACAAATAGTTTCTATAAAATTTACTATTTTTTTTCTAAATTTTCTATTCTTTCTATCAATTCTGGTATTTGACGAATTGACGCAATTTCTTTGTATTTTTTTCTAAAATCATCTGCTGGTGTTCCAAAGTAGCTTTTTCCTCCTTCTAATCCTTTACTAACTCCTGACTGTGCAGATATAACTGTTTTTGCACCAATAGTTATTCCGCTTGTGATTCCTACTTGTCCCCAAATGGTTACTTCATCTTCAATGATAACACAACCTGCAATTCCTGTTTGCGAAGCTATTAAACATTTCTTTCCAATTATAGTATCATGACCTATGTGTACTTGATTGTCAATTTTTGTCCCTTCTTTTATAGTTGTATCACCTGTAACACCTTTATCAATGGTACATAATGAACCTAAATCTACATTATCTTCTAAAACAACACGTCCACCAGAACGCAATTTATCAAAACCTTCTGGGCGTTTTTTGTAATAGAAAGCATCTGCTCCTAAGACAGTTCCGGAGTGAATTGTAACATTATTTCCAATAACAGCATTATCATAAATTGCCACATTTGCATGAATTACGCAATCATTTCCAATTGTAACATTATTCCCTACAAAACAGTTTGGCTGAATTACCGTACGTTCCCCAATTTTTGCAGAAGGTGCTATTGATGCTGAAGCACTTACAAAAGGTCTAAAATGATCCGTAAGTGTATTAAAATCTCTAAAAGGATCATCTGAAATTAATAATGCTTTTCCTTCTGGACAAGTAACTTCTTTGTTGATTAATACAATGGTAGCTTTTGATTCCAATGCTTTGTCATAGTATTTTGGATGATCGACAAAAACAATATCTCCAGCTTCAACTACATGTATTTCATTCATTCCATGTACAGGAAATGAATCATCTCCAACATATGAAGTGTTTATGATTTCGGAAATTTCTTTAAGTGTATGTATTCTAGGGAATTTCATCTGCGGGCTTTTTATAGAATTATTTCAGATGTGTAGAAATTAAAAAGCTCAATATGTAATTATTGAGCTTTTTAACTGTATTTATTCTTTTATACGTTCCATGTAGGAACCTTTTTCTGTTTCAATTTTAATTTTGTCACCTTCATTTATAAATAAAGGAACATTTACTCTCGCTCCAGTTTCAACCGTTGCGGGTTTAGTAGCATTTGTTGCCGTATTACCTTTAACACCTGGCTCTGTATGTGTTACTTCCAAAATAACACTTGCAGGCATGTCTACTGATAATGGCATGCTATCTTCAGAGTTGATAAGGATTTTAACATTTTCTCCTTCTTTTAATAAATCTGGTGCATCTAAAACATTCTTTTGAAGTGTAATCTGATTGTAATCAGATGTATTCATGAAATGAAATGTATCTCCATCGCTGTATAGATATTGGAATGTATGTGTTTCTACACGAACATCTTCAATTTTGTGTCCAGCAGAGAAAGTGTTATCAATTACTTTTCCAGTGGTTACACTTTTTAGTTTTGTACGTACAAATGCAGGTCCTTTTCCTGGTTTTACGTGTAAAAATTCTATGATTTTAAATATGTCGTGGTTGTAACGAATGCACAATCCTTTTCTAATGTCTGATGTTGATGCCATTGGTAATTATTTTATTTTTTAGTTTGAAGCAATGTATCCTTTCATGATACCTCTGTGAGAGTTTTTGATGAATTGTAATATTTCATCGCGCTCTGTAGTCGCTTCCATTTCTGCCTCAATGATTTCAGCAGCTTGTGTGTTATTGTAATTTTTTTGATATAAAATTCTAAAGATATTTTGAATCTCGCGAATTTTTTCTGTTGTAAATCCTCTTCTACGTAATCCGACTGAGTTGATTCCCACATA
Organism: uncultured Kordia sp.; assembly: GCF_947496985.1. Taxonomy (GTDB): domain Bacteria; phylum Bacteroidota; class Bacteroidia; order Flavobacteriales; family Flavobacteriaceae; genus Kordia. Next base: position 138,073 of record NZ_CANMEZ010000004.1, on the reverse strand, counting down.
TGATAATGGTTCACGAGCCGCTTTCACATATGGAGGAACATCTTTACGAACTAAGGAACCACCTGTAACAAAGGCGTGATTTCCAATAGAACAAAATTGATGCACAGCTGTCATTCCTGCTAAGATCACATGATCTCCAACCGTAATGTGTCCTGCCAATGTACTGTTATTTGAAAATATACAGTTATCTCCAACAATACAATCGTGTGCAACGTGGCAATACGCCATAATAAGGCAGTTTTTACCAATTTTTGTTTTCATACGATCCGAAGTACCTTTATTTATGGTTACACATTCACGTATGGTAGTATTGTCGCCAATTTCTGCAATGGTATCTTCTCCTTGGTATTTTAAATCTTGTGGTGGTGCTGAAATTACCGAACCTGGAAAAATGTTACAATTTTTCCCAATTCGTGCACCTTCCATGATGGTTACATTTGAACCGATCCAAGTTCCTTCACCAATGATAACATTGTTATGGATGGTTGTAAAAGGCTCTACAACTACATTTTTGGCGATTTTTGCTCCTGGATGAACGTATGCTAAAGGTTGATTCATCTACTCTGTTTTAGTTATTCTTCTCGTTAGATTCTCTACACAGTATTGTATACCGTGTTATTTTTTTACTATGTCTTCTTCTTTTTTTCGTGCAATTTGCGCCATTAATTCTGCTTCGGCTACTACTTTTCCGTTTGCATAGGCAAACCCGCGCATGTGACAAATTCCTCTTCGTATTGGAGTTATTAATTCCGTTTTGAAAATTAATGTATCACCAGGTACTACTTTTTGCTTGAATTTTACTTTGTCGATCTTCATGAAGAATGTTAAGTAATTTTCTGGATCAGGAACAGTACTTAAAACTAGAATTCCTCCTGTTTGTGCCATTGCTTCTACTTGTAATACTCCTGGCATTACTGGTGCTCCTGGAAAATGTCCTACAAAGAATGGTTCATTCATAGTTACATTTTTCACTCCTACTACATGTCTATCAGATAATTCTAATATTTTATCAATAAGTAAAAATGGTGGTCTATGTGGCAACATCGTCATGATTTGATTGATATCCATTAAAGGAGTTTTATGCAAATCATATGTTGGGACATTGTTACGCTTCTCTATTTTTATAATTTTCGCTAGTTTTTTAGCAAATTGAGTATTTACAAAATGTCCTGGTTTGTTAGCTATCACTTTTCCGCGAATGCGTGTACCAACTAATGCTAAATCACCTATTACATCAAGTAATTTGTGACGTGCAGCTTCATTTGGATGATGTAATGTTAAGTTATCTAAGATTCCATTCGGTTTTACTGCAATGTTATCTTTTCCAAATGCAACTCTTAGTTTGTCCATTGTCTCTGGAGATAATTCTTTATCAACATATACAATAGCATTATTTAAATCACCACCTTTTATTAAACCATGTTCTAACAACATTTCTAATTCGTGTAAGAAACTAAATGTTCTTGAACTAGCAATGTCTTTTTTGAAATCAGATATGTGTTTTAAGGTTGCGTTTTGTGTTCCTAATACTTTCGTACCAAAGTCAACCATTGTAGTTACTTGGTATTCATCAGAAGGAATGATTGTGATTTCACTTCCTGTTTCTTCATCAATGTATGAGATTACATCTTTTACAATATATTCTTCACGAGGTTTATCTTGCTCAACAATTCCAGCTTCTTCTATAGCTTCTAAGAAAAATTTTGCCGAACCATCCATAATTGGAGGCTCAGATTCGTTTAATTCAATAAGAACATTGTCAATTTCTAATCCAACTAATGCAGCTAACACATGCTCGCATGTTTGAATTTTGACACCTCTTTTTTCCAAAACTGTTCCACGCTGTGTATTTACTACGTAGTTAGCATCTGCTTCAATTATCGGATTTCCTTCTAAATCAACACGCATAAAAGCGTATCCATGATTTTCTGGCGCAGGCTTAAAAGTTAGTAATACTTCTTTCCCTGTGTGTAATCCAACACCTTTTAGCGATATTTCTTTGGCGATGGTTTTTTGTTTAACAATAATCTCACTCATTGTTGTTTATTTTTTTTTCTAGTTGATTGATTGTTTTTGCAAGTTTAGGAAGATTTTTGAAGTATACATACGATTTGTTGTAATCTCCATAGTTTAATGCTGGAGAACCTTGTAATGTTTCTCCATCTTTTATGTTTCTCCCTATTCCTGATTGTGCTTGAATTTTTACGTTGTCACCAATAGTAATGTGTCCTACGATTCCAACTTGCCCACCGATCATGCAGTTTTCTCCAATTTTGGTTGAACCCGCAATTCCTGTTTGCGCTGCAATTACCGTATTTTTTCCAATTTCTACGTTGTGTGCAATTTGGATTTGATTGTCAAGCTTTACTCCTTTTCTGATGACTGTTGAACCAAGTGTAGCTCTATCAATTGTAGTTCCTGCGCCAATGTCTACATTCGCTTCCAAAATTACATTTCCAGTTTGTGGAACTTTTTGATATTCTCCTTTTTCATTTGGTGCAAAGCCAAAACCGTCTGCACCTACAATGGCTCCACTATGAATTACGCAGTTATCACCAATTACGGATTCTGAGTAAATTTTAGCTCCAGCGAAAATAACGACATTGTTACCAATAGTTACATTATCACCAATGTATGCGTTTGGATATACTTTAACGTAATCACCAATTTTCACATTGTCTCCCATGTATGAGAATGCTCCGAAATAGAGTTCTTTTCCGTACGTAGCTGTTTCTGAAATGAACGCTGGCTGTTCTATTCCAACTTTATTCAGTTTTACTTTATTGTAGTATTCTAAAAGCTTTGAGAATGATTTGTATGCATCATCAACTTTAATTAATGTTGTTGTTAAATCTTCTTCAGCACTAAATTCTTTATTTACAATTGTAATGGATGCACGCGTACTATATATGTACTGTGTATATTTGGGATTTGCTAAGAAAGTTAATGAACCTTCTGTCCCTTCTTCTATCTTTGAAAGTTTGGATACTTCAGTGTTTGGATCACCTATGATATCTCCTTCTAAAATACCCGCTATTTGTGTCGCTGTAAACTTCATTCTGGCAAAAGTATAAAAAAACTCCTAAAGTTTATCTTTTGGATAACATATATAATATTTTGTGACTGGTTTTGAGAGTGCTTTTAGGTTTAATTGATCTGAAGCCTTGACAACATCCTGAATTTTTCCAGTCTTCATTAAAATGTTTATGTTTTGACTTGTGGTTTTGTATGCCTGATTAGATATTTCGCCTGAGAACACAAAATACGAGGCTTCAGCTTCTGAAATATTATGTTTTTCTAGTAAGCTCTGTGTTTCATTTTGAACTTTTTTTGCGGATATCTTTTTGTTTTTGATCTTAATACGAAGTAAATCTCTGTTAATAATCATATTACATAAATTAGATAATACAAAATCATCTTCATTCATCCATTCTTTCATTGCAGATACAATATCATAATCGTCAAGCTTTGCAAAAGTATCTAATACTTCATAATTGAAATCTTCAATAGATATTTCATTTCGAATAAAAAAAGATAAAGCTGCACTTGCTTTTAATTCTGTTCCTTGTAATGTGAGTTCTTTGGCTCTTTTTAGTACACGAATTAATAATTGCTCAGCTACTAAACTTGTTTTGTGCAAATACACTTGCCAATACATTAATCTGCGTGCAACTAGAAATTTTTCAACAGAATAGATTCCTTTTTCTTCTATCACCAATTCATCATCTACAACGCTTAACATGGTAATAATTCGTTCTGAATTGATATTTCCTTCAGCAACACCTGTATAAAAACTATCACGCTTTAAATAGTCTGCTCTATCCATATCAATTTGACCAGATATTAACTGATACATAAATTTTCGAGGGTAGTTCCCTTTGAATATTTCGATTGCAAGCGTTAAACTTCCGTTAAATTCTTTGTTTAATTGCTCCATGAGTAAGAGTGAAATCTCTTCATGATGGACACTATTTACAATACTATGCTCCATAGCGTGTGAGAAAGGTCCGTGACCAATATCGTGCAATAATATAGCTATTAACAATGCTTGTTTTTCTTCTTCAGATATTTTAACTCCCTTAAAACAAAGGACTTGAATTGCCTTTTGCATTAAGTGCATACAACCCAACGCATGATGAAAACGTGTGTGATGCGCACCTGGATATACCAAATATGACATCCCCATTTGCGAGATTCTGCGTAAGCGCTGAAAATATTTATGTTCAATGAGATCAAAAATTAACGGATTTGGAATTGTAATAAATCCGTAAATTGGGTCGTTTAAAATCTTAAGCTTATTTCTAGTATTCAACTTGTACTTTTTTATACGTTTTTAAGAATAAGCACAAATATAAGTACATTAAACAAGACACCTTACTAATAATATACTAAATAAAGACATACATGAGTGCATTCAAGATTCTTTGGGTTGATGATGAAATTGATTTATTAAAACCACACATTTTATTTTTAGAGAAAAAAAATTACGACGTTACCACGTGTACTAGCGGAACAGAAGCAATAGAACTGATTGATGAAGATCGGTATGATATTGTGCTTTTGGACGAAAACATGCCTGGTTTAACAGGAATTGAAACGCTTTCTGAATTAAAAGCTAAACAAAATAATCTTCCTGTAGTAATGATTACGAAGAGTGAAGAAGAATATATTATGGAAGAAGCAATTGGTTCTAAAATTGCCGATTACTTGATTAAACCTGTAAATCCGAATCAAATTTTATTGAGCTTAAAGAAAAATTTAGATCATTCGCGTTTAATTTCGGAAAAAACTACATCTAATTATCAGCAAGAATTTAGAAAGATTGCTATGGATATGGCAATGGTAAATTCGATTGAAGAATGGATTGAGCTATATCAAAAGTTGATTTATTGGGAATTACAATTGGAAGATATTGAAGATACTGGAATGTTTGAAATTTTAGAATCTCAAAAACACGAAGCCAATGTTCAGTTTGGAAAATTCATTGATAGAAATTACCCTGATTGGTTTGGAAATGAAGAAGCGCCTATAATGTCGCACACTTTATTTAGAGAATTGGTTATGCCAGAAATTAGCAAAGCACAACCTACTTTATTAGTAGTAGTTGATAATTTACGTTACGATCAATGGAAAGCATTTGAACCAATTGTAAATACACATTATAAGAAAGAGAAAGAAGTTCCTTTTGTGAGCATCTTACCTACCGCAACACAATATGCTAGAAATGCTATTTTCTCTGGCTTAATGCCTTCTGACATGGAAAAACTACATCCTGAATACTGGAAGAATGATACTGATGAAGGCGGAAAGAATTTGCATGAAAATGATTTCCTAAAAGCGCAATTAAAGCGTTTGGGACTAAATATCAAGCATGAATATCATAAAATCACCAGTTTAAAAGGCGGAAAGAAGCTCGCAGATAACTTTAAATCCCAAAAAGACAATGACTTAACAGTTGTAGTTTATAATTTCGTAGACATGCTCTCACATGCTAAAACTGAAATGGATGTAGTAAAAGAGTTAGCTTCTGATGACAAAGCATACAGATCATTAACACAAAGTTGGTTTAAAAACTCTCCTTTATTAGATATCATACAACAATCGCAACGTTTAGGTTTTAAATTGATTATCACAACTGATCACGGGACAATTAATGTAAAACATCCTTCGAAAGTAGTTGGAGACAAAAACACAAGTCTAAACTTACGTTACAAAACTGGTAGAAGTCTTACCTACGAACAAAAAGATGTGTTAGCAGCTAAAGATCCAAAAACAATTCACTTACCAGTAATCAACATGAGTAGTTCATTTATTTTTGCAAAGACAGATTTATTTTTTGCATATCCAAATAATTACAATCATTACGTAAGTTATTACAGAAATACCTACCAACATGGTGGTGTATCTTTAGAAGAAATGATTATTCCGTTTGCAGTTTTATCGCCAAGATAATGTCATAAAAATAAGCTCACTAAGTGATTTTATAGGCAATTAGAGAAATTTTATTAAATTTGGGGAAAGCCTCAAAAATGAAATACTTGTGCAAAAAGAATATAATCTATCACAAATTGACGAAGTAGCTACAGCTATTTTAGCGCAATCAAAACATAAAATTATTGCTTTTCATGGAGAAATGGGTGTTGGAAAAACAACACTTATAAAAGTTTTGGCAAAGCAATTAGGTGTAAATGAACTCACTAACAGTCCAACATTTTCAATTGTGAATGAATATCGTACAGCAAAAGATATTCTATATCACTTTGATTGTTATCGAATAGAAGATGAAGTTGAAGCCTATGATATTGGGATTGAAGATTACTTATATAGTGATGCTTGGTGTTTCATAGAATGGCCTGAAAACATTGAAAATCTATTGCCAGATGAGATCACTGAAATACATATTGAGAAAATCAATGAGCAATTACGCTCTATTCGTCTAAAAAATTAAGCACTTTAGCGAAAAACAACAACCATAACCACAAAATAAACCTAAAAGACTGACAAATAACTGACTTTTACACTATATTGAATGAAAATTCTTATAGATACGTAAAAAGAGAAAAATTGATAAAAATACGGAGAAAATAAAATATGGTAATTTCCTAAAAATCACTTGTTTAAATGGATAAGTTTGCATCATCGTAAAACTAAAACCTAAAACAAAATGAAATTAAGAAATTATGTATTCGCAGCAGTCGTATTAGCATCAGTAACATTTGTGTCTTGTAACCCAGATAGCATTGCAGACGAAGACAACCCATATCAAACAGAAGAAGGAGTCGACAAAAGTAAAATTAGAATCCCAGGATCAACAAACAATAATTAAGAAGGACTCTAAAGCAAAGCAAAAATCTATTGTTAGATCAACTATCATAACAAATACAATTTTTGCTTTAATAATAGCTTTAACTCCTTACCTGTTTCAATTGTACGAGTATGCTCCAGAGAATACACAAACATGGGAAACATCGTGGTTTACAATTAAAGATACTAATTATCTAGATTTAAGAACTGCCTTTTGGGTATACATGAATAAGTTAATTCCATTAATCTTAATGATTATTTGGTTTTTCACATGTAAAAAATGGTGGTATCATGTTATTTTAATACCAATGTTTATGTATGGGTTTCAATTCTATACAGCATTAAATAACAAAGCTAGCATATTAGATATTGTAGAAATTTATTGGTTGATACCAATAATGATGGTCGTAATACCTTTTGTGTATTTAATTAGAATAAAATTGATGGATAAATTGGTACATGGAATAGATTTAAAAAAGATCGATGCAGAATTAGCAGCATATGAACGTAAAGAAAAAGAGTTAGAGTCCCAAAAGTAAAAAGTTCATTGAAATAAAATAAATATACTATTTTCTACGTATTTTGTTAAAATTAGATAAAACTAGCAAAAATACGTAGAAAATATATTATGCTTTTTTTAAAGGTAACTGTTGGTTATTCAATAAGTTTGACCCATCGTTAAACTAAATAATCTAAATCATTTAAGATGAAAACTAAATTCTACCTTTACTTATTAGCAGCCGTATCAACAATTTTATTTGTATCTTGTAATCCAGATAGCATTGCTGATGAAGACAACCCATACCAAACAGAAGAAGGAGTTAGAAAAGACAAACTCGATCACCGAAACCAAGATTAATAAAAATTTAATTGTAGGTAGTATTGTTGCTATATTAATAGCCATATCTCCTTACATTTTTTATTTATACAAAGGGTTACCTCGAGAAACAATATGGAAAGGGTACTTTTTTACTATACAAACTGAATACTATCAAGATGTTAATATTTATGTTTGGTCTATTTTAGGAAGATCAATACCTCTTTTGCTATTAACCTTATGGTTTCTTACATGCAAACATTGGTGGTATCATGTCATATTAATTCCTATAGCCATGTATGCTTTTCAGCTATTTAACGTTCTAAATAACGAATCTAGCTACATAGATGAATTTGAAATAACCTGGCTTATACCCATTATGATGGTTATTATACCTTTTGTTTACCTAATAAGAGTTAAATTATTTGATAAATTAGTTCTAGGAATAGATTTAAAGAAAATAGAAGCAGAGTTAGATGAATATGATCGTAAAGAAAAAGAAGCTCAAAATATAAATGAACTAAAATAAATCTGTATATTCGCGAAAATACTTACGGAAAAATACAAAAAACTTAAAATTCTACGACTTTTGTTTGTTCTACCCAAAACTGACAAAAGTACGTAGAAAATATATATACCTATTTTTCTGATAATTAGTTGGTTATTCAATAAGTTTGACCCATCGTTAAACTAAATAAACCTAATTATCACATGAAAACTAAATTCTACCTTTACATTTTAGCAGCCGCATCTACAATATTATTTGTATCTTGTAACCCAGACAGTATTGCTGATGAAGACAACCCATACGAAACAGAACAAACAGTTGACGGGAGAAAAATCAAAATCCCTACTCACGGGTAGTATCCTAGCTATTATTGTAGCTATATCACCTTATATATTTTATTTATACGAAAGTCTCCCAGAAACAAAAACTTGGGAGACTTCCTTATTTACTATAGAGAGTAATTATCAAGAAAATGTTCGTATATATGGATGGCTTTTTATGCAAAAAGCTATACCATTATTATTTTTAATATTTTGGTTTTTCACCTCCAGGGATTGGTGGTATCATGTTATTTTAATTCCAATAGCGATGTATACTTTTCAAATTATTAGCGTCATCAAACAAGAGCTTGATTTTGATGAAACTGAAATATACTATATTATTCCTGTAATGATGATCATCATTCCTATTGTATATTTTATTCGCATTAAACTTTTCGATAAATATGTTTACGGAATTGATCTAGCCAAAATGGATGCCGAGCTCGCCGAATACGAACGAAAAGAAAAAGAAATGCTTGAAGCTAACAAATAGTGTTTTTTTACTTCATTTTTATTTGTAACTTCATATTCTAAATCAATTGTATGCTTCATGGCAGAATCTTTATCACCATTTACCAAACAACAATTACTCCCACAGGAGGAAACACTTGAAATTCTAAAGCATAAGCAAGAATTATTCATTGGAATTCCAAAAGAAACTTCGTATCAAGAGAAACGTGTCTGTCTCACACCTGACGCCGTAGCTGCATTGGTTGCGCATGGACATCGCGTGCTAATTGAAAGCTGTGCTGGAAAAGGAGCTAATTTTTCAGATAAAGACTATACAGAAGCTGGAGGAGAAATCACAAATGATACTCGAAAAGTATTCTCCTGCCCTATTATTTTAAAAGTTGAACCACCAACGTTGGCTGAATTAGAATTATTGAATCCACAAACGATTTTAATTTCTGCATTACAGATTAAGATTCGTTCCAAAAAATATTTTGAAACACTAGCAAGCAAACGTGTTACAGCATTAGCTTTTGAATATATTAGAGATGAAGATGGAACGTATCCAGCTGTACGATCATTAAGTGAAATCGCAGGAACTGCCTCTGTTTTAATTGCTTCCGAATTAATGGCAAACGTCAACAATGGTAATGGATTAATGCTAGGAAATATTAGCGGTGTTCCACCTGCCGAAGTTGTAATTGTTGGCGCAGGAACTGTTGGAGAATTTGCTTCCCGCTCAGCTTTAGGATTGGGCGCAAATATTAAAGTTTTTGACAATTCAATTACAAAATTACGCTGTATTCAAACGAATTTGGGAAGACCAATTTATACTTCTACCATTCAACCAAAAAATTTATTAAAAGCATTAAAACGTTGTGATGTTTTAATTGGAGCAGTTCGCGGAAAAAATAGATCGCCTATTTTAGTAACAGAAACAATGGTTGAGCATATGAAAAAAGGTGCTGTTATTATTGATGTAAGCATTGATATGGGCGGATGTATTGAAACAAGCGAAATTACAACACACGATCATCCTACTTTTGAAAAGCACGGTGTAATTCATTATTGCGTTCCAAACATCCCTGCCAGATACTCCAGAACAGCCTCAGTATCAATTAGTAACATATTCACACCATACTTATTAAAAATTGCCGAAGATGGTGGTCTAGAAAATTCTCTTCGTTTTGACAAAGGATTAAAAAATGGTTTGTACTTTTACCACGGAGTTTTAACAAATAAATCTGTTGCAGATTGGTTTAATCTCCCATATACAGATATTAATTTTCTAATTTTTTAGTAATGAATAGCAGTCTTTTAAGACGAGTAGGATTTTATTTAGGTGGTGTCGCTATTGGTTTAGTAATTTTCGCTTTTTTAATTCGTGGACGCGGTGTAAAATGTGAATTTGACTATCTTCCTAATGCACGTACGCTGAAAAACATACGAATGAAAGAACGTCATTTCTCTCCAGAAATAAGACAACTAATTGACAATAAAGAAATCGATACCGCCGAAATTTCAAATATTCTAAAACATGGAGATGTTGATTTCTCTAGAAGCAAAACTAAGGTTGACAGCTGCAAACTATACATTGTTGAAGGAATGCTACGCAATAAAGAAATAGAACTTACCATATTAAATTGCGATAGTACTGCACGAATTCAAAAAATAAAAATGATCAATTAAAAAACTATTTTTTTAAGTTTCCATAAATATCTAACTCAATTGCTTCCCCTTTTCCAAACTTATTGATTTCTTCAAGCTGTGTTTCTTTATCTCCTACAACTAAATAAAACATTTCCGACTCATCAATATGCTCATTTATAATATCATGGAAATCAGATAATTTCATATCAACTAATTCTTTTTGGTTTTCTTCTAAATAATTAAAAGACCTTCCATATTTACTAATTTGCCTAAGAATTCCAATTTTATCGTTTAATTCTTCAAAGTCTTTTGCACTACTTTTTAAAACTTTATTTTTAGTAATCTCAACTTCTTTTTCCGAAAAATTAGTAGCATAACTCCCTATTAAATCTTCAATAATTTTCAACGAAGGCAATGTGGCATTTGTTCGAACACTTGTCTGAACAACTATAGGTGCTTTTTCTTCTAAGCGTTGTAAAAACGAATATGCTCCATATGTATATCCTTTTTCTATTCTTAAAGTTTGAAATAAACGTCCACTTGAACCACCTCCGAGAATTTGATTCGCATAAAATAAATTATTATACATGGAATCAGCTTCAGAAAGCGCCAATTTACCCGTATAAATAGCGGATTGTTTTGCCCCTGGAAAGTCTATGAAGAATAATTTTCCAGCATGCTTTTGTTCTGGCAATTCATATGTTGGAAACGAAACTTCTTTTGTTTTCCAATTATTACCAAGACTCGTAAGCGACTGACCAACTTTTGCTTTATCAATTGCGCCAGCCACATGAATAGCTACTAAACTTGCAGAAATATTGCTAGCGTAATATTCCTTTAAATCATCTAAAGAAATATTTTTAACCGTTTGTATTGTCCCTAAACTTGGAATTCCCAAAATATGATCATTACCATAGATTAATTTCCTAAACGACTGATATGCAATTGTTCTAGGATTTGCCTCTCTTCCTTTCAAAGTGGTTAATAAAGATGTTTTTAACCTTGAAAATTCAACTTCATCCCATCTTGGATGCAATACTATTTCTTCAATTAATTTAACAGTTTTATCAAAATTCTTTGCCAAACAACTTCCAGAAACATACATTCCTTCATCCCCACTTCGCACACGGATACTCGCACCCAACATCTCTATTGCTTCTTCAAGTTCCGAAGGTGTTTTAAACTCTGTTCCCTCCATCAGCATACGACTCAGCAGATTTGCCAGTCCAGCTTTATCTTTTGGATCTAAATAATGCCCTCCATCAATTGTAATATCAAAAGAAACCAATGGAACTTCATTATTTTCAATTCCAAATACCTTGATTCCATTTGCAAGTTTACTTGTCCAAATTTTTGGCGATTTAAACAATGGCAATTCACCAAAAGGTGGCTCAGAACGATCATGCTTTGTCACTGTTTTTTTATAAATCGCTTCTTCACCTTGCCTAACTTCTTCATTTACTTTTCCTTGCACAATTTCTTCTTGATAAACTTCTGCTTTGACAGCTCCTTTCATCGCTAAATTCGCTTGTCCTTTCGGAACAAAAGAAGTCATTACATAGTTTTTATCTTTTATATACGTATTGTAAACCCTAATTACATCTTGTTTTGTAACCGTATTTGTATATTTTATATCTTTCAATTTACGTGCAGGATCGTCAGCATATACATTTCCATTTGCTAATAAAAATGCTTTATCTGTCAAAGATTGATTCTCTTGATATAAAGCAACTTCTAGTTTTGCTTTTATTCTTTTTAATTGTGCCTCATCAAAATTTTGCTCAAAATCAACAAGCGCTTTATCAATAGCTACTTTTACTTTATTTAAATCAACATTTGCATTCCCTCTGACTCTGAATACAAATTCTCCTGACAATTCACTACTAGAATTCGACGCATCTGCGTTTGGCGCTAATTTTTTAGAGGTAACAATTTCCTTATATAATGGAGATTTTTTACTTCCACTAAGTACTTCTCCCAAAACATCTAGCGCATATTGATCTTCATGATACAACTCAACAGTTGGAAATACCATACGGATTTCTGGTAGTTTTGCAAAGTTATCTTCAAAGTACAACGATTTAGTTTCCAACAAAGTCACCGGCATTGGCTTCATCTTCTCAACATTTTTCCCTCTTTTAATTTCTCCAAACCATTTTTGAACCAACTTCTTCGTTTTTTCAATATCAATATCTCCTGCAATCACTAATGTTGCATTATTTGGCCCATAAAATTCATTGTAAAATTCCTTTACATCCTCTAAAGTTGCCGCCTGCAAATCTGGCAAAGAACCAATTACCTCCCAATTATACGGATGATTTTTAGGATATAAATTTGATTTAATCACTTCAGAAGTAAAACCATAGGCAACATTATCATTTCTCTGACGCTTTTCATTTTTCACAACCTGCTTTTCACGCTCCAAAGCTTCTGTCGTTACTGTATTGATCATGTATCCTAATCGATCAGAATCAATCCAAAGAATTTTTTCAAAAGCATCTTTAGGCACAACTTCATAATATATAGTTCCATCTGTCCAAGTTGCACCATTTCGCGTGCCTCCCCATTGTGGAATTATTTTTCTATTAGAACCTCTTGGGACATTTTCAGAATCATTAAATGCCATATGCTCAAAAAAGTGCGCAAATCCTGTCTTTCCAGGCTTTTCTCTATTAGAACCAACATGCATCAAAGTAGCTACTGCAACTATAGGATCCGAATGATCTTCATGAAGTACAACTTCAAGACCATTTTCTAAAGTAAACTTTTCATAATCTAACGAAAAACTAGTTTCATCATCTGTTTCAGTAGGTTTTTCACTTTTGCAAGAGCACATCAAAATGATGGACAACACAAGAAGTGTTAACGTAGATAGGTTGGTTTTCATAGGTTGGTAATTTGTTGGTATTGGTTATAGGTTTGGCTATGAACTCATTTAAATGAATTCAATATAAAAAAAAGGAAAGTGTAGCTACAATTTCCTTCTTTTCTTTTCTTGCTTTAACAAGCTTAATTCTCTTGATGTTTGACCCGCAACAGAAGTGTTTTCTTCTGCTCTTCTAATTAAATATGGCATAACATCTCTAACAGGACCAAATGGTAGGTATTTAGCAACATTATACCCTTCAGCCGCTAAATTAAAACTAATATGATCACTCATTCCATATAATTGACCAAACCAAACACGTGAATCGTTATTTTCAACTTGCTTGGTTTTCATAATTTCTGCCACTTTATACGAACTTTCTTCATTGTGCGTTCCCGCAAAAATTGCCATACAATCTAAATGATCTAACATATAAGACACACCAGCATCAAAGTTTTCATCTGTTGCTTGTTTGGATATACATATGGGGGATTTATATCCTAGTTCTTCTGCTCTTGTATTTTCTTTTTCCATATACGCGCCACGCACTAATTTCATCCCTATATGAAATCCCTGCGCTTTTGCATCAATATGTAATTGCTTTAAATATTCTAAACGATCCCAACGGTACATTTGCAATGTATTGTACACAATCGGTTTCTCTTTATTATATTTTCGCATCATATCCGCAACTACATCGTCGGCTGCATCTTGCATCCAACTTTCTTCTCCATCAATTAATAAAGCGACATCCATTTCATGTGCTTTTTTACAAACCACATCAAAACGCTCAACAACTCTTTTCCATTCTTCCTCTTCGTCTGGAGTTAACCCTTTCCCTTCTCCGACTTTTTGGTATAATGAAATTCGTCCGAACCCTGTTGGTTTAAAAACGGCAAATGGAATCGCTTGTTTTTCTTTTACAAAGTTTAAAATTTTTAAGATTTTTTCTAGTGTTGCATCAAACTGCGCTTCCTCTTCTTTTCCTTCAACAGAGTAATCGAGTACACTAGACACACCTTTTTCAAACATTTTATCTACTACAGGAATACATTCTTCTTCTGTAGTTCCTCCACAAAAATGATCAAAAACAGTAGCTCTGATAAGACTTTCTACTGGCAAATGTGCTTTAATTGCAAAATTTGTAACCGCAGTTCCGATACGAACAAGTGGCTGATTTGCGATAAGTTTGAATAAAAAATAAGCTCTTTCGAGTTGAGAATCTGTTTTTAGTGCAAAAGCATTCTCTGTATTATTGAAAATTTGGTCCATTTATAATTGATTACTATCACAAATATAGTTATTGAATTATTATTTTTTTGTTTAAAAAAGGCTTTATTTTGTCACCATCTAAAGTTTTTTATAGTTTATGAATTCCATTCAGGCAGCGAATTATTTCGTTCATTTCAATTCAAATTGTTACACGAAACTCCACGAACACTTACAAGATAGCAATTATTCTAAGATTTTCATCTTGGTTGATGTACATACGCATGAATATTGCTTACCAAATTTCTTAGCTGTTTTAGCTACAGAAACTCCTATAGAGGTGATTCAAATTGAAGCAGGAGAAATTCATAAGAACATTGAAACTTGCACAGGTGTTTGGAATGTTCTTTCCGAACTAAATGCTGATCGAAAAAGTTTAATGATTAATGTTGGTGGTGGCGTTGTTACAGATCTTGGAGGATTTGTAGCTTCTACTTTTAAACGTGGAATTTCATATATAAACGTACCAACCTCTTTATTAGCAATGGTTGACGCTTCTGTTGGAGGTAAAACAGGTGTTGATTTAGGAACACTTAAAAATCAAATAGGTGTGATTAACATCCCTGAAATGGTTTTGATTGACACAGCCTTTTTAAATACACTTCCTGCCAATCAAATGCGTAGTGGTTTAGCTGAAATGTTGAAACATGGCTTGATTTACGATGAAGCATATTGGCAAAAAATGATCAATCTTTCAAACTTTACTATTGAAGATTTAGATATTTTAATTTATGAATCTGTTCAAATTAAGAATAAGGTCGTAACAGAAGATCCAACCGAAAAAGGGCTTCGTAAAATTTTAAATTTTGGACACACACTTGGGCACGCTATTGAATCGTATTTGTTAACACACGATGCAAAAGAAGCGCTTTTACACGGTGAAGCTATTGCTATCGGAATGATTTTAGCTTGTTATATTTCAAATAAACAAGAGCAATTTCCAATAGAGAAATTAACTAATATTAAAAAGGTAATTTTAGATATGTACGGAAAAGTTCATTTTGATGATTCTGATTACGAGTCTATTATAGACCTCATGAAGTATGACAAAAAGAATTCACACGGAAATATCAATTTTGTATTATTAAACGATATAGGAACACCCGTTTTAGATAGAATTGTACCAAACGCTACAATTATTGACGCTTTTAACTTTTATAACTCTTAACCTTAAAAAGACGTTAAGATGATATTTATTTTTTCTTTTCAAAAAAAATAGTTGTACTTTTAGTATAATCTAATTAGTAAAAGATTCCCACTATTTACCTATGACCGTAGTATTAATTTTAAACAATTATTCCTATGAGAAAAGCAATCATAGACTATAAAAAAGTGACACCTGAAATTCTTCAACTTTTACAAGAACGCTATCCTGGCGGCTATAGAGATCGTGATATTGTTATATTTGACGATCACCATAACAACACTATTGAAGCCGTTGAAGTAAAAACAACAGATACCATTTATTTAGTAAAAGTTAGTAGCAAATTACACTACACAATGGCTAACATTTCTACCGAATCTAATGATTTAGAAGAAATCGTTCCTGATAATGTTGAAGATTTTTCAGAAGAGTGAGTTTTATTACAAATAACGCTCTTTAATAACGTTCATGTGATGATGCTCATGTCCCGTAACTACGTGTGCAATAGCCCTAACAGACATATCGTTTCCACTTGCAACTCCTACTCTTGCTAACATTTCGTCCGAGAAACCTTGAAACAACGAAATGGTAGCCTGACGAATTGCATTGTATTCTCGCAGCATTTCCATACTATTACGCTCATTTGCTCCAGAAAAAGGAACATAATCATCTTGTTCAAATCCTGGTAATTCCGTTTTGTCATTTCGCGCAAAGCGTAACGCTCTATTACAAAAAATACGTTCTGTATCCATAATATGCTGCAACACTTCTTTTATCGTCCATTTTCCTTCAGCATAAGCACTTTGCAACTTTTCCTCTGTCAAAGAAGTCATTAAATCATTGACTTCTATTAAACCTTTCTCTAAAGATTCTAATACGTTTTGCCCTTCTAAATATTGAATGTATTGTGCGTAATATGGATTGTATTCAGATGTTTCTGGAAATAATATCATGACTATTTAAGATTTACGACTGTAGTTTTTATTTTTTGAATGCTAAAAATACTATTATTTCAGCATCTTGAAAAATTATTAATGACAGATTAGTCGTAAGATATTTAGTTTTTAAACAAGTGAATCCAAATTGTTCTGGAAATACGCATGTTAAAAAACGACAATCCAATCATTGTAGCTGCAATTAGCAAGAAAATTTGAAAATTATCGTCAAATTTAAATATGTACGCGAGAATCATGTACAAACCAACAGCCTGACCAACCGTTAGCATATAACTAACATACATAGCTCCGTAGAAGTATCCCGGTTCTTTTTCAAATTTATATCCGCAAACTGCACAGTTTTCATGCATTTTGGGCATTCGCATTTTATACAGCAATCCGTTTTTTTCAAAAATTTTCCCTTTACTACAGCTAGGACAAGTTCCTCGACAGATATTCCCTATTGCATTTCCCATGTTTTCTATATTTTATACAAAGTTAAAAATCAAGCAATTGAAATAAAGTTTGTATTTTCGCTTTTTATAGCACAAAAAAGACATTTAACAGCAACATGCAATTACTTCCTGTTTATAACATTTCACAATTTAAAGATGAAGATTCAAGCAAACACTTGTATTGTAATCTATTTCAAGAACATTTACGCACACATCCATTTATTGAAAAACCACATAGACATGATTTTCATTTGTTAGTTGTATTCACAAAAGGCAACGGAACACATGTTGTTGATTTCAACACATTTGAAATTAAACCCGGAAGTGTGTTTGTCTTACAACCAGGGCAAATGCATCATTGGAATTTATCTGAAGATATTGACGGATATATTTTATTTCATTCAAAAGAATTTTATAATGTACATTTCAGACATAAACAAGTAAATGATTATCCGTTTTATTTCTCAACTTACAACACACCTGAATTACATTTACATAAAACACAAGTTGAACACATTTCTACATTTTTTGAATTGATATTAAAAGAATTTCATTCAAAAGAACTCTTTCGAGAACACACAATTTTGAGTTTACTTGAAGTTATATACATTGAACTATCACGTCACTATGTAACATCTACCAAATTACAAATCAAGCGATATCACACTGTTTTACAAAACTTTGAAGTATTACTTGAACAGTTTTATAAACATGAAAAAAAACCTTCGTTTTACGCTTCTAAATTAAACATCACATTGAAACATTTGAATCGTATTTGCAAAGAAACTTTACAGAAAACAGCAACAATTGTGATTACAGATAGAATTATTTTAGAAGCAAAACGACTATTATTATCCCCTGAATTATCTATAAACGAAATCGCAAATCGTCTTGGATTTGAAGATTACTCCTATTTTTCACGATTGTTTAAACAAAAAACGAATCAGACGCCTTCAGAATTTAGGAAGCTAGACCATTAGATACGTTATATTTTGAATTGTTAAAGATTATTTTTCATCACCAATTTACGAATGTTTTAGTGGTTTCCTTTTGTCATTCCCGCACAGGTACAGGCAGGAATGACAAGTATAATAATCAAAAGCATAAGCGCAGCTAAATTAAGCCGAATTACGACTCGCATTAATGTTCCCGAATAGCGAACGTGTAACCATTTTTTCAAAGGTTTTCAATTCTTCTTCGTTAGCATTTGGATCTTTTTGTAATTCTTGAATTTTACGTAATGCATATTGCTGAATCGTTAATAATGGTAATACTATTTTTTCACGCGCATGAATCGATGCTTTTCCAGCTTTCTGATTCTCCATTAATTCTTGATAACCAGTTAATTTTAACAGCATGCGTTTTGTACGCTCATATTCTTCAAAAATAATAGTCCAAAATCCACCAAATTCCTCGTTTTCTTTCATATACGCAGTTAACTTAAAGAAAGACTTCGTTAAGCTCATCATACTATTTTCAAGCAATGTTCTGAAAAAAGCTGAGTTTTTGTATAGATTTACAACCTGATCAAATTCTCCGTTTTTCTCCATATGCTCTAACGCGGTTCCAACTCCGTAAAAACCTGGAACATTTTGTTTCAACTGACTCCAACTTCCCACAAAAGGAATGGCACGTAAGTCTGAGAAGTTGAACTCTTTAGATTTCGAACGCTTTGACGGACGACTTCCAATATTCGTTTTTGCATAGTATTTTAACGTACTCATTCGCTCTAAATATGGCAAAAACATTGGATGTTTTTTAAACGCTACATACGTATCATAACTTACCGTTGCTAACTTTTCCATCGTTTCTTTACTTTCCTGAGAAAATTCTGCTTTAGCACTTGAAAATATTTCATTTGAGATTCCTGAACTCAACAATTGCTCTAAGTTATATTGACACGATTCCAAGGTTCCAAAATTAGAACTAATCGTTTGCCCTTGTACGGTAAGCTGAATTTCTTCGTCTTCTACTGTATTCCCTAAAGAAGCATAGAATTGATGAGTTTTTCCTCCTCCACGTGCTGGCGGTCCTCCTCTACCATCAAAGAATATGACTTTGATTCCGTATTCACGAGAAATTGCTGTAAGTTCTTCTTTTGCTTTAAAAATACTCCAGTTTGCCATTAAATAACCACCATCTTTAGTCCCATCAGAGAAACCTAACATAATGTACTGTTTCATTCCTCTACGCTTTAAATGCGCTGCATATGCTTCATTTTCATATAAAGTTCGCATGACAGCTTGTGCTGCTTGCAAATCTGGAACCGTTTCAAACAATGGAGATACATCAACAGCAGGTTGTTGCCAATTACACAGACGCAACATTGTAAATGCTTCCATCACATGAACTGCCGATTGATTATTACTTATGATATAACGATTTGCGCCGCGTTCACCATTACGTTCTTGAATAGTTTTCATTGCGTAAATTGACGAAACTGTAGAATGTGTAATTTCCTCATTAAAGTATTCGGGCTGAATAACTTCCGATATATTTGTAAGCATTTCTACTTTTTCTTCAGGAGTTGCTTTTGCATATTCTTCTAAAAACAAAGAATTTCCTTTCGATTTCATCACATCTACAATGTTTTCAAAGACACCAGCGTGTACTCTTGAATCTTGACGAATGTCTAACATTGCAAAATGATAACCAAATAGCTTTACTTTATTGATTAAATCTTCTATTTCTGCTGAAAACAACGATTGGTGCTTCTCTACTATAACTGCTTTTATAGCTTTTAATTCTTCTTCAAACGCTGTTAGCGACAACATTCCTTCTTCTTTTCTCAAGTATACATTATCATACAGCATACGCTCTAAACGCGCTAAACGTTTTTCCACACCATCAAATGTAAGTCTACGTTTTAGTTTACGAATATCTCTATAATAGTTTAGCAAAATAGTACTACGTAAACGCTCCGCAACTTTTAGCGTAATTTCAGTAGTTACAAACGGATTTCCATCTCTATCGCCACCTGGCCAAAAACCTAAGTCAATTACTTGATTATCGATTTCTTCGTCTTTAAATATATTTTGTTGAATGTAATTGTATATTTTACTTGCCGAATGGTAAAAAACGTTCTCTAAATACCAAATTAGACTAACTGCTTCATCATACGGTGTTGGTTTCTCTTTTTTGAAAAATGGTGTTTTCCCTAGTTGTGCTAATAATTTTTTAATCGCTAATAAATCATCTTTCTCTATAGCTTCCGCTAGATCAGTAATAATTCCTAACACTTGCCCAGGATAAAACTGTGTTGGATGCGCCGTTAACACAGGTCTGATTTTAAAGCGTTTTAGATACGTTTTTAACGCTTCTAACTTATGCTTCTCCTCTGCTTCCTCTTTGATGTTTCGTAAAGTTCCACGTCCATCCATGTTGTTTACAATCGCAAATGAAGCATCTTCCACTGCATCAAACAAAACCACCTGTCGTTCAATATATTGAATAAAACGAAATAGCAAATCAATCTTTTCCGCTTCTGTTTTATCTTTTTCAACATAACGTTCAAAAAACTTTTTTACAATTTCAGACGGATTTTTATCTAAAGCATATCCTTTTTCACAAATCTCACTAAATAAAGGCAATAAAACACCTGTATTTGAGATTCCATCAAAGGGCAATGTCATAAAAATGCTATTGTAGATTTGATATTTTGCAGAGACATTTTCTTTGAAACGTTCTAATTTTGGCTTGCGAGACATGAATTTTGTGTTTTACTGGTGATTTTTAATAAATAAAAGAAATATTTCTAAGAACTTGATTTTCATCAATATTGAGCTTTACTAATAAAAAAACCCTCACACGAAAAATGCAAGGGTTTATGCTATAATTTTCGTTTCTCTTTATAAATCATTAAAGATTGAATGCATCAAACGGTTTTTATCGTTAATACTTTCCTCTAATGAAATCATCGTTTCAGTACGTGAAACTCCTTCAATATCATCAATCATAAAGATGATATCTTTGGCGTGTTTCGTGTTTTTTGCACGTACTTTACAGAAAATATTAAATTTCCCTGTTGTAATGTGCGCAACTGTAATGTATGGTATTTCGTGAATTCTGTTTAACACAAATTTTGTTTGCGATGTTTTCTCTAAGAAAATACCAACATATGCGATAAACGAGTATCCTAGTTTTTGGTAGTCTAATGTTAATGAAGAACCTTTAATGATTCCTGCTTCTTCTAATTTCTTTACACGAACGTGAACCGTTCCTGCCGAGATTAAAAGTTTTTTTGCGATGTCCGTAAATGGAATTCTAGTATTCTCAATCAGCATGTCCAATATCTGATGATCTACTTCATCTAACCTAAATTTTGCCATGATTATCTTATATTATTTTTTAAAGATAATGCAAAAAAAACAAAAAAATTCGAATAATAATGCATAAAACACTAGAAGATATGTTAACTAATTGTCAATTTTATTGAATATTCTTAAATATTCGTTAACCTCACTTTCCAACGAAAACGATTGAAATATAGTACTCTGAGTGTTTGTGTTCTGAAAATCAATGATTTTGTGTCCGAATGATTTTTTTAACATTTTTTTATCTTCAATATATGGTTCAAAGTCAATTTCACCATTTTTCAACACTTCTTTATACGTTACACCGACATCAAAAGTTTCGTTTTGATCGGTTTTTAGGTTTTTTAGAATGATATCATAATACTGCTTACCATTTTCAGGAATGTCAAAATACGCTGCTGTAGCGCTTCCTTCTATTTTGTTTAATGAAATGTACTGAATAGCTTCTATTATTGCATAAAAGATCAATTCACGTGTCTTTTCACGTTTATAATCGTTAGGGAAGTGCCCTGCTTCAAACAAAACTGTTGGTGTTCCGAATGATTGAAATGTATCACCTACACAATTAATATTAAAACCATCATCATAACGCCCAACATGATTTGGAATTCGATTTTGCAGCATTTCATTCATTTTAACGATGATTTCCATGCTTTTTTCACGGTTTGGAGTAATAGAACGTTCTTTATCTTCAGAAGGTGTTAAAAATGACAGTATTGATGATTTATCGGTGCTTCCTATACTATACATTGTTCGTTGCCCATGAAGATTAAAGCAATAATCAGGTTGAAACTCATCATATATTCTTCTTAAAACCACACTTTCTGGTTGTGAACGCGTTTGCGCATCACGATTTAAGTCAACTCCATTTGCATTTACACGTGTATACGCTGCCGATCCATCAGGATTTAACATTGGAATGATACAAAGTGTACAATTATTCAGAATTGCCTCTGTACCATTTGAAGATTCATTTAAGTAGTTTAATACATCAAAAACTGCTTTCGTAGTTGTTGATTCGTTTCCATGCATTTGTGACCACATCAATATTTTTTTCTTTCCAGTTCCGATCGTTAATGAATGAATAGGACGTTTTAAAACAGAAACTCCTATTTGTTTTAGATTGACTTTTTTGGGCTGTATATCCAATAGGGAAGTAATATGATCAAGAGTAATATATCGACCTTGTAAAGTTGATTCAATATAGGTTTGATGCCAATTAGTTTTGTGATGTTGCTGCATAGTTATTGTGAATTACAAGTTACAAATGTAAACACTATTTATTTTACAATTGTAAACATAAGATTGTAACAACTCTGTTTATTCTTGTAAACACAATTCATGTCTATAACATACGTATTTCTATTCTAAATGACTATATTAAACACAAGTACTCATGTTAAAATACAATTATTTTGCTTTCAGACACTTAAGCTAATTTACTTAAAGTAATATTTAACCGTTAATATTGAATTAACATTGTTTATTTGCTTAAACAACATAAACTATTTACTTTTGTAAACATACTAACACATCAATTCTTGTTTACAATGATAAACACTACTGATTTTTCTAAAAGATTGAAAAAAGTCATTGATTATTATGGGCTTTCTGCCTCTGCTTTTTCTGAAAAGTTAGGTGTACAGCGCTCTAGTATTTCACATATTTTATCAGGAAGAAATAAGCCAAGTTTGGAATTTGTAATGAAGATTTTGAATGCTTTTCCTGAAGTAGAATTGTATTGGTTGTTGAATGGAAAAGGAAGTTTTCCAAAAGTCACTTCAGAAAAAATTGAGTCAACTCCTCCTCCAATTTCGATACCAAAAATTGAAAAGCAAGTTGCACAACAATCATTGCCTTTGACAGAAAATGTAGTTTCAAAAATTTCATCTAATGAAAAAACAATTGACAAGATTGTTATTTTTTATACCGACGGAACTTTTGACGCATATCAAAAATAATTGTATTCTTTTTTTGCCAACTTAAATTTTTAGTTTCTTTGTAGTGATATTCATTTTAAAACTACAATCGGTGAAAAACTTCTTTTTTGTCACTTGCCTTGCCCTACTTTTGAGTTCTTGCTATTCTGTAGAACGAAACTGCAAAGATTTCCAAATAGGAACTTTTGAATTTACGTATGAAATTAATGGAGAAACTAAAACAGGGAAATCTGTCCGAACAGATTCGTTGAGCATTGATTATTATGATAGTAAAATTGATACATTTACAATTCGTTGGGTAAATGAGTGTGAGTTTGTTGGAAGAAAGTTACATCCTATTGATTTTGTAGACAGCAAACCAATTCAAATGAAAATTATTTCTACAAAGGATAATACTTATTTATTAGAATATTCATTGTTGGAAGATCCAAAGACTAAAAAACGCGGTACCGTTACAAAAATTAAATAGATTTATATTTTGCTATTGCCTATGGTACAGATTGAAGAAATAACAACCACTCCAACATTTTCTAGTCAATTAGAAAATAAAGTGTTATACTCTCATCATACTAGTGATATTGCAGTATCCTATAAATCTACTTATACTTTAAAATATGTCATTGAAGGTGTAAAACAGTATCATTATAATAATCAAGCTATTGAAGTTTCTAAAAATCAATATTTAATTTTAAACAATAATAGTACTATTACTACGGAAGCCAAAAGTGGCGTAAAAGGCTTATCCTTCTTCTTATCACAAAGTTTGATTGATGAAATTTATAATTATCATGCTGATGATGCTTCACAGTTAGAGTTTTTAGAAGTGATTCATAAAAAATCAACTAGTGAAGTAAGTTCTTTACTCCATAAGGCTGCAAACCTTTATAGGTTTGATAAAGTTAATTTTGAGCAATTAATGGAAAGTTTGTTTATTCAAATTTCAGAAATCGTTGTAAAAGAACAGGTTGATATCGATACTAAATTTACTGCCCTCAAAATAGTTAAACACAACACAAAGAAGCAATTATTTAAATTAATTACTGCTGCAGAAGAATATTTAAATGACCATATGAGTGAGAATATTTCACTCGATAAAATTAGCAGCGACATTGGAATAAGCAAATATTACTTACACCGCTTGTTTACAGAGCTTCACGGATATACTCCGCTTTACTACCTAACTTCTATTCGTTTGGGAAAAGCAAAACATAAACTTCAATATTCCAACGATTCTATTTTAGAAATTGCTATCGCTTGTGGTTTTGATAATATATCATATTTTTCAAATGTTTTTAAAAAGCATATTGGTTTTTCTCCAACTCAATTTAGGAGCAAAATATAAAATCCGCAAGATTTTATAAATCCTTCATACGATACAGCATTATTTTTGTTTTTATAAAAACTACTATTGTATGAACGAACTAATAGCACATATTACGGATCTACATTTAGACGAAACTTTTCCTTTTAATGATTGCATAACCGCAAGAAAACGATTTGACATTGTTTTAAAAGCTATTGAACGAAATAATATTACTCAGATTGTTTGCACTGGTGACATTGGAGAAAATGATGGTGTAGCCTATTTTTTCAAAAAACTCAATACTAAGGATTTGACAATCGTTTTGGGGAATCATGATACCTATGCAGAAGTTTCTAAGCTCTATAATTTTAAAGCCAACTCTACGTATTATAGTATTTTAAAAGAATATTATAAGTTCATTTATTTAGATTCTTCTACTGGAATCATTGACAGAGAACAATATTACTGGCTTGAAAAAGAATTGATTTCAACAAAACCCATTATTATTTTTATACATCACCCTATTCTTGGCATAAATCTAAAAGTTGATAAAATTGGAAAACTTACCAATAGAAAAGAACTTATTTCTTTATTGATAAAATCTACCATGGAAGTCACCATTTACTGTGGTCATTATCATATGGAAAGCAAATTAACTTATAAAAATATTACTCAGTTTATAACTCCTGCTATCTCTTATCAAATTCAGAAGAAAACTGATGTTATTGATATTGATACTACTGTTTTTGGTTATAGAATTATTGAGTTGAAAGGTGCTAAACAATTATCAAAAATTCAACTTCTGAGCAATGCAGACTAAAAAACAATCATTATTGGAAAGTCTCTTAAATGTTACGATTGGTTTTTTTATCACTATGATTTCGTTAGAAATTATATTTCCATTGTTAGGAATAGAAAACCATTCAGGGAAAAATATAGTCATAACCTTATACTTAACCATATTGAGTATTTTAAGAAACTATTTTTTGAGAAGATATTTTAATAGAAAAGTCAATAAGTGAATACAAAAATTATAAAAGGAGCTATTTACTTTATTTTAAAACTTCATCTAATGCCATGAAATACTTAGGATAACCCACAAGATTATTATGTTCTCCTCCTTCTATAGTGTAGAGTTTTTTAGCACTACTACCCGACTTCTGATATAACGTTTGTCCGTGCTCATAAGGAACAACTCCATCTTTTGTTCCGTGAATGAAGTATGTTGGAATTGAAATTTGTTGAATATTTTCATCATTCTGAAAAGGATATTTTAACAACCATTTTAGTGGTAAAAACCAAAATCTTTTGCTTCCAATAGCATACACACTTGTAAATGTAGATTCTAATATCAAACGTTTTGCATTAGTTTTTGTTGCTACATGCGTTGCAAATGCACCACCTAACGAACGACCAAATATTGTTATTTGATCTTCTGAAAATTTCGTTTTACAATATTCATAAAACAACATTCCATCTGCTAACATCGTCTCAAAACTCCGTTTTCCTTCGCTTTTTCCATAACCGCGATAATCCATAATTACTACATCATATTGATATCTTTTGGACAATTCTTCAGCCCATTTCCCCCAATATTCTAAGGTTTGTGCATTTCCGTGAAAATAAATTAATACACCTTTGGGATTTTCTTGTTTATAGTGCAATCCATTTAAAACAGCACCATCAGGAGCTTTCAAGAATAGTTCATCAAACGCAAGAGACGATGTAAATGCAAAGTCTTTTGGCAAAGTTTGACTTCTAAAAATAAGTTGTTCTTGAAAATTGAGTAACATAAGTGAGATCACTAAATAAAGTGCAATGATACTAATACCTATAGTTTTTAAACGCTTCATTTACTGTTTTTTTCGTCTAAAGTTTAAACTTGAAGTCTTCGGATCTATTTCTTTGGGTAATTCTGAATGCAATATTTCTTCTAAAAAACGATGATATTGCGGATAGGTGTGCAAATTGTTGTGTCCACCATCAATTACTGGATATAAACGTGTCCATTTTGGATTAATTTTAGACAGTTTTACGCTGGTTTTAAACGGAATTAACTTATCGTTAGTTCCATGAATTATTTTGATTGGACATTTTACATATTCAATCCAACGATATGTTTTTACAGGAAATCTCAGAATTAACGACATCGGCATTATTGGTAAAAAACGTTTTGTAATGTGTTTTACACTGTAATAAGGTGCATCTAATATTAGTAATCGTGGATTATTATTAGAAGCAAGTTTTGTTGCAAATCCTGAACCCAAAGACCTACCATACAAGGTAATATACTTCTCATCAACTTGCTCTTTTAAACGATCGTACACATATTGTAAATCTTTTTTGATTCCTGCTTCTGTGCGTTTTCCTGTACTTTTTCCATATCCACGGTAATCTACCATTAACACATCAAAACCATGTCGTGTAAAATCTACTGCAAATTTCCCCCAACCTTTAATACTTCTTGAGTTTCCTTTCAAATAAAGTACAACTCCTTTTGGGTTTCGGACTTTAAAATGGATTCCGTTTATATTTACACCTGAATCAACTTCAATATTATATTCATCAAAAAGTTGATTCTCATAATCAAACTTGAAATCACTTGGTAGTTTCTCTGCTTTGAAAATGAAACGTTCTTGCAAAAAGTACAATATGATATTCGCGATAATGTAAATAATGACAAAAACTATGATTCCAATTGTCCAATATGACATATATAGTAACGATTTTAAACCTTTAAGATAGTAATTCTTTCTGACTCTATCTCTGTTATGAAAATTCTCACTTATTATTTGATATTTACAGAAGGATTATTCATAAAAAATATTTAAATTTACGTTCCTCCGTCCTAATATCTTTATTATAAGCCCACTAAATTCATTTTACATGTAAAGCATGAAACAAAAAATTATAGTGTTTATTCTTTTAATACTGAATGTATCTTTTTCTTTTTCACAAGGAGAAGCTAACATTTGGTACTTTGGAGAAAATGCTGGCTTAGACTTCAATAGCGGTGTTCCTGTAGCCATTACAGATGGACAAATCAATACTTTAGAAGGTTGTGCTACTATTTCGAACCCTAATGGCGAACTTCTATTTTATACAGATGGAATTACCGTTTGGGATAGAAACCATGATATTATGCCAAATGGAACTGGATTACAAGGAAATCCTTCTAGTTCTCAATCAGGAATTATAGTTCCGTATCCTGGTGATCTTAATAGATATTATGTTTTTTGCGTGGAAGATAACGTTCAAAATGGAGGTCTTTTTTATAGTATTGTCGATTTAACCCTGAATGGTGGCATGGGTGATGTTGTACAAGGACAGAAAAATATAGAACTATTAGAAAGAAGTGGCGAAAAGATTGCTGCTATTAGTGATGATCAAGATGGTTTTTGGGTTATTGCCTATGCTGGAGAAACTGGTGCTGAAAGTACATATGACACATATCATTCATACAGAATAACAACCGCAGGTATTGATACTAACTCCGTTACATCTTCATATCCAAACTGCGCTACGCAGGATGCTAGAGGTTATTTAAAAATCTCGCCAGACTCTCAAAAAGTAGTCAATTGCAATCAAAATTTAAATCATGTTTGCCTTCATGGGTTTGACAATGTTACAGGAATTGTGAGTGAAGAAATTGAAATGCTAACCGTTTTAGACACACCTTATTGTGCTGAATTTTCTGCAAGTTCTGAAAAATTATATGTTTCTTCTGGTGGACAGTTTTCTGGAGATGCATATTTATTTCAGTTTTCATTAAACACTACTGATATTTCTAGCACAAGAACTCAAATTTATTACGAATTTAAACAACGTGCAGCATTACAATTAGCCACCGATGGAAAAATATATTATGCGCGTCCAGATGAGGAATATCTTGGTGTAATTAACAATCCAGAAGCTGATGGAGCCGCTTGTAATTATGTAAATGAAGGTGTTGATTTGGCCGGACATGTTTCTAAACAAGGATTACCACCTTTTATACAATCGTTTTTTAATGTGGGAATTCAAATTTCAGAAACCTGTTTTGGTGATATTACTGAATTTACAACTAACTCCAATGAATCTATAGTTTCAATTTCTTGGGATTTTGGAGATGGAAACACTTCTAATGAAGAAAACCCGTCACATACGTATGCAGCTACTGGTTTTTACACCATATCAGTTACAGTTGAATCTTCTTCGCAATCATTAATGCTTACGCGAGATATTACTATTTATGAAAACCCTATTGAACATACAATTACGGATGTTGTTGTGTGTGATGATCTTTCAAATGATGGAATTGAAACATTAGATTTAAGCACAAAAGATGTTGAAGTTTTAGCTGGGCAACCTACCGGCAATGAATTTGATGTTGCATATTATGCTTCTTTTGAAAATGCACTAGATCAAGAAAATCCAGTGCCAACAACACATACGAGTAGTTCAAATAATGAAGAAATTTTTGCGAGAGTGTTTAATGTTCAGAACCCAAATTGTTTTTACATTACAAGTTTTAGATTTATAATTCATACAGCACCAACTCCCGAAACACTTGATGATTTCAATATTTGTGACAATTTTAATGATAACCAAGAATCAGTAAATCTTACTCAGTTTACAAACCATGTGTTAGGAACGCAAGATAGTACTACATTTAATGTGTATTATTACGAAGAGAGCATACATGCAGAAAATGATACTGACAGATTACCTGCTAGTTACCTACTTCAAAATACTACACAAACTATTTTTGCTAGAAAAGTAAACACTGAAAATACTGAATGTTCTATAATTATCAACTTCAACTTAGTACTTCAAACGCAGTATACGGCAAATCCTGTTGGTGATTTGATTGTGTGTGACGATGTTAGTAATGACAACACAGAAGTATTCAATCTAGGAATCCAAAATGAATTTATTGCAAATGGTCAAACTGGTGATTTTTCTATTAAATACTATACTTCACAGGCAGACGCGGATGCTGATGTGGATGAAATAACAACTAATTTCGCAAATGACGTAAATCCGCAAGAAATTTTTGTTCGTATAGAAAACAATATAAGCCCACATTGCTACGATACTACTTCTTTTTTCATAGAAGTTAAAGAAGTCCCTAATGTAAATACGGATGAAATTATTACATATTTATGTTCGAACGAAAATGTTCTTATTAGTGCTGATTCTGGCTATGATGGATACCTTTGGAGTACTGGAGAAACTACACAAAGTATTATCGTCACAGAAGCTGGATTGTATACTGTAGATGCTATAACGGATTACAACTCTACTCCTGCTATTAGTTGTAGCAATACGCAAACTATTCGTGTTATTGAATCAGATGAAGCTATAATTACTGATGTAGAAATACAAGATTGGACGTATAATTCGAATCAAATTGAAATTATTGTAGAAGGAATTGGCGATTATGAATATTCTATCGATGGTTTTAATTATCATGATAGTCCAATTTTTAATAATTTATTTGCCGGACAACTTACAGTGTATGTTAGAGATAAAAACGGTTGTGGAGTTGTAAGTAAAGAAATTAGCTTGTTGTTCTATCCAAAATTTTTCACACCAAATAATGATGGACATAATGATTTCTGGCAGATCATCTCATCTGAATATGAACTCGATTTACGCATTCATGTTTTTGATCGTTACGGAAAATTACTCACTATTTTAAAACCTGAATCTACAGGCTGGGACGGCACATTTCATGGAAGAAAATTGCCTTCTTCAGATTATTGGTTTATGGTAGAACGACCAAGTAATAATCAAACCTATACGGGACATTTTACACTAAAACGATAATTAGATTATAATAAAAAAAGCGCTAATTGTAATAATTAGTGCTTTTATCTTCTTCTATTTGTTTTTTATCCTGAGATAATAGTTCCTGGCGTATTACATGATAATACAAACGTTGGTGTTCCTATACTTCGTGTAGCATCATTTGTTATACAGCCTGTGTCATCGAATGAAGTACAATCATAACTGCATGCTACAACACTTACTTCACATTCTTGTGTTTGTGCAATTCCTGTAAAAGTTGTTGTATGCTGATCTTCATGGCATTCAAAAGTTCCCGCAGTTCCTCCTATAACACGGCCGAGTTTATTTAGGTTTGAAACTTTATATTTTCGAAATTTAAGTGCTGCTATTTTTCTTTTTTTCATAATAATGTGATTTTTAAACAATTTGTGATGTTACTATAGTTGAGTGTTATTTATGCAATTCATGCCTGTTCCAAATCTATTACACGCTATTACAAATGTTGGTGTTCCCAGACTTCTCGTTGTATCATTTGTCATGCAATCAGTAGGGTTTTCAGATTCACCATGTTGTTGTGTATATGTTTCACAGTTTCCTTCACAGTCTGTAATTAACGTTTCCAAGGCATTTATTGAACCAGTTCCGCCAATAAAATACCTAAGTGCATTCAAGTTCGAAACCTTACATTTTATCAATTTTAGTTTAGAGATATTTCGTTTTTTCATGCTAATACAATTTTAGATATTATTTTTTTAGTCAAAAAAATGTTTGCTAACAAAGTTCACCCGTTGCAAAGGCATTACACAACTCTACAAATGTTGGTGTTTCCATACCTCTAGTTGTATCATTTGTAATACAGCTAGTCATATTCCCCATTGTAGCACAAGTTTCGCAATATGTTAATTGTGTTTCTACACATTCATATGTAGGGTTTTCATCATTAACAGACCCCTTTCCTTTTATACTATTTACAAAGTTTAAATTAGAGATACTGTTCTTTCTCAATGTTAATAAGGATAAATTCTTTTTTTTCATTACAGTACAGTTTAATGTTAATACGGTAAAGGAACTAAAAAAATAAGTGTTTTCAAGGGCTTAGGATTGACAGTTCATAAACTATCAATTAATTTGATCACCTTCTCGAAGTTTTTTAAGGTATTGTGATGGATAGATTCCTGTTTGAGATTTAAAAGCTTTTGAAAACGTTTCCTGACGCTTAAACCCAAAGTCCTCGGCAATAGCTTTTATAGTATATGATCGTAGTTTATGATCATTTTTCAAACGTATTAAGGCTGCATTAATACGCAACTCTGTAATGTACGACTTGAAAGTTTGATTTTTATAATTATTAATTACATTTGAGATATACGAAGTATTTGAATCTAGTTTTTCCGCCACAAAACTCAAACTACAATCTTGTGATAAAAACTCTTCAGCATCTTCAAACTTTTTTAATTTTTTTAGTATTAATTTAGCTTTGCTATCTGTAACTTTTTCTGAAATACTTGCTGTTGAAACTGTTTTTTGTTTTTGTTGTTGTTTTTCTAACTTCTTTACTTTTTCTAAAACATTTTCTACATTTTTTTGAATGCGTTTTACTTTTATTTTATAGAAAATGATACTAATTATAAGTAAAACTACAAGTATTATCGAAATAATATAAAGCCATATTTTACGTGTTTTTTCAGTTTTAATACGTTTATTCTGCTCTATGATTCGATCTTCAAGATCAACTACATCACTGCGTTTATGTATGTTTGAAATTACTTTAATGTCTGTTCGACTTTTTTCATCACGAAGCTCTTTATATTTTTCTAGATGAAATTGTGTTTTTTTGCTATTTCCTATAAAGGTGTAACTCATTGCAAGCATATCATGTAACAAACGTTCATTAGAGTATTTCCTTTTCGATTTAGAAATAATATCATAAGCCTTTTCTAAATACAAAATCGCTTGTTCGTAGTTTTTAACCTTATAATTATTCTTACCAATATAAAAATAAGAGGTACAGAGTTGCGCTTCATCTTTAACACTCAACCCATACTCAATAATTTCTTCTGCAATTGCTATACTTTTTGCATGATTTTCTTTTTCAAATTCAATAATTACTTCATTTAATAAAAACGTGTAGTAATAATTAGTGTATTTTTCTTTGGTAGATATTTTTAAAGCTAACTTATTATAATAGCTTGCTTCTTTTGTAAAATCTCCCAAATCCACTTCCTGCATTCGTAGGTAAGTATCAGGAATGTTCATTAAAATTCCTATCTTATATTGTTCTTTTACTTCTTCTGAAACTTCAATAGTCTCTATTTTTTTTAAGTTTTCTTTATAGATAGTTAATGCATCTTCATAGTCATTATGCATTTTTTTTACATATGCAATATTGTTTGAAGCGTTAATAATTTTTAAAGGACTCTTGGTTGCTATTGCGTTTTCTTTTGCTATTATAAAGGCATCTATTGCTTCTATAGCTTTTCCTTGATCAGACTTTATCAGTCCTTTTAAAATATAACTATTAAAAAAAAGCGATGTTGTATTCTTTGACGGTAAACTGTATTCAATAGATTTTTCTAGCAATTTTAACGCTTTGGAGGTATTTGCCAATGAATAATTACAAAAAGCTAATGAATAATAGGTATTCGAAATTTTTAAATTATCTTTTGAAGCTAAAGCCTTTTCATGTGCAGCTTTTATATATATATGTGCAACTTTTTTATCCTTATAAATAGTACTTCCGAAAAGTTTTGTAAGTTCATCATAGGACTTCGTTGCTAATGAATCTGCCTGAGCAAATACATTAGAAATACTAAATATACATATAAGAGTAATAAAAACTTTGAAAAATGGGGAACAGTGATTCTGTTTGAAATTCAACATGTTTTGATTTTGAAATAAGAGATTTACAATATAAACAATCTTCATACACTTATACGTATGAATTCTCTTAATATTGTTACGCCAATTACAAGATCTGTTGCCTTTACTTTATCAATAAAGCATTGACAGAATAGTAATCCCATCAATACTTTATCTTTTTATCACAAAATAATCAACTGATTAAAACACTCATTAACATCTACGAGTTTCTGTATTATAAAAACCTGTTCTATCTTCCCATGTTTTTAATGTACCATCATTTGTATCACATTTCGTAGGCACAACACTGTAGGTACACACTGCATTACGTGTTTCCATACAAGCATCATTGTAGGTAGGAACTTCTGTTTCTTTAACTGGTTCTGTATACGTATTTCCTCCCATTAGTTTATGAGAAATACACAATGATGATATTTTCTGTTTTTTTAATTTCAATTTCATATGCTTATTATTTTAGAAGCTTAACAAGTTATTGTTGCTGGGTTTACGGTTTTTACATAATTTACACATTCTCTTGGTTCATATGTTTTAATGGTTCCACATGCTGTTCCATACTCAGAATGGCAAGTCATGTGCTCAGAAACACATTCATAGTGACACGTAATTTCACCAGCCGTTAAACAGTTCGTAAGTGTAGTTCCTGGAGCAGATAGCTTGCCTCCAAAAAAATTAGAGATTTGCTTCTTGTTTAACTGTAACCTTTTTAATTTTTTTTTTTTCATAATCAATCATTTTAAAATTTTAATTACCCTAAAGTAACAGCTAAACTCACCATTTATAAAGAATTACAGTTGCGTATTTATAAATTCTCAATCATATTTACTTGTATAAGAATACACTTAGAAGATTTGAAAATGAGTAATTTGTATCTGTTTTCAACATAAAAAAGTATTGATACAAACATACATTTACATCAATACTTTTACTTTTAAATTGAATAATTTAACTGATTAGAATACTAACAATATAGAACTCTTGACCTTCCGTCAGGTTTAGAATTATTATTAATATTCCATGTTTTTAATGTCCCATCATTGGTGTGACAATCTACTGGATTTAATGATATTGTACACTCCATTTGTTCTGTTAAATCGCAAACTTGCATATTTGTTGGTCCTTCACTTGGCGGCACTGTAACTGTCATATGATTAACATCAGTACCTTTTCCTTTTATTCTTTGCATTAGATGGAATGACGCAATTTTTTGTTTTTTAAATTTTAATTTCATCTACTTTAATTATTTATCCTTTAGAAACTCCAACTCCGATAGTTGCTATCGTTACATCACACCCATAAGGTTCAAAAGAAGGCAATGTTCCACATGCAGGTCCATATTCAGAAATACACGTTCTTAATGCTGATCCACAATCAGATTGGCATGTATTTTGAAAAATTGTCGCACATGAATCGCTTAAACCAACTCCCGTACCAACTCCTGTTCCTGTTCCATATTCATTATACGAACCACCATAGAGTTTTGAAACTTGCCCTTTGTTTAACTGTAATTTTTTTAATTTTTGTTTTTTCATGATTACATTGTGTTTAAAATTTTAGTACTGTAAAGTAACAGTTAAACTCAATGTTTATAAAGGGTAAGAATTGCGATTTTATAAATTCTCAATCATCTTTTGTTGTTTGACTCAATTTTTTGAGATATTGAGACGGATAGATTCCAGTTTGTTGTTTAAATGCTCTTGAAAATGTTTCTTGCCGTTTAAATCCAAATTCTTCAGCAATCCCTTTTATAGTATATGAACGTAATTTTGCATCATTTTTTAGTTGAATCAATGCTTTATTAATACGTAATTCATTAAGATATGAGTTAAATGTTTTCCCTTTGTACGTATTAATTACTTTAGATAAATATGTTGTATTCGATTTTAATTGCTCTGCAACATAAATAAGTGTGCAACCTTGCACCATGAACTCTTCATTTTCTTCAAATGCTTTCAACTTGGTTAGAATTTCTAGCGCTTTTTTATCAGGTATTTTTTCTGTAGTTGTGACTATCTTAGTTTTGTTCTGCGTTTTTACTTTTTCTAAATCATTTACTTTTTCTAGTACTTGTGCGACTTTTTCCTTGATTTTTTTAACTTTTCTGCGATAGAAAATAATACTTACAAGTAATATTAAACCTAAACCTGCTGAGATAATGTATAGTATAGATTTCCTTCTTTTTTGATGTGCCAAACGCGTATCTAGCTCATCTACTTGTTCTTTTAGTGTAGGAACATCGTTTTTAGTGTGAATATCGTTGATAATTTTAACATCTTGTTGACTTTGCTCCTTTTCCAGTTTGGTAAATTCTGCAAAATGAAACTTCATTTTATCTAAAGCTTCTGTCTGACCAAAATTATATGTCAATAATTCATGTAATTCTTTTTCATTGGAATATTTACGTTCAGACTTCTTTATAATGTCATACGCTTTTTCCAAAAAACGAATAGATTCCTTGTAATTTTTGAGTTTATGATAGTTTTTTCCTAAATAGAAATACGTTGTACAGGTTAAACTTTCATTATTGTTTTGTATGGCATAATCCGCTACTTCTTTCGTAAATTTTATACTTTCATCATATACTCCATTTTCATATTGAATAATAGCCTTATTCATTACAAATACATAATAAAACACCGTGTTTTTCTTAGTAGAACATCTTTTAAGACCTTTATTATTATAGTATTCAGCTTCTTTCACAAATTGACTTCCACCATTTTCTTTCATACGCAAATACGTATCTGCAAGATTCATTAAAGTGATTAACTCATACCTATCTTTTGCCGCAGCATCAAACGTTACTTTCTCTAAACGCTTTAAATTTTCTTTTAAAATAACTATTGCATCTTCATAATCACGATGTAGTTTTTTAATGAATGCTATATTGATTTCCAACAAAATCAAATCGCGCTCTTTTTCACTGAATGCACTATATTTTTTTGCTTCTAAATAGGCTTCTAACGCTTTTGATTCTTCTCCAATATTGTTATATACATTTCCTTTGAGGCTGTTGCCTCTAAAAAGTAATACCGAATCCTTTAATTGTTTTCCTATACTAAGAACTTCCTGTAATTGTTCTAACGCAAGTGTATTGTTAGATAAATCATTGTTCGATTTTGCAATGAAATATAAAGACTCCGCTATTTCTTTTTGATTGTTTTTCTTAGTCGCCAACTCATGCGCAGCAGTTGCGTAGTGAAATGCACGCTTCGCATCTTTTTTGATAGCAATTATATATAATGTAGCTAATTCTTCATACGTTTTATATGCTAAAGAATCCGTTTGTGCATTACTTACAGAACACGAAAGCCCTAACCATAATATGAATAGTATTTTTAAAAAATATGAATTGGAATAGCGTTGGTAGGCAAGCATATTTTATATTTTGAATAATGTAATGATTGGCAATATAAATAATCTCACTACTATATACGTATGAATTCTCTTTATATTGTTGTTCTTTAACAGAGATTTAGAATATGCCTAAACTTAACCGAATATTTTGTGTAAATCTCTTAAAAGCCGAGATGGTTATTTTAAATTTTCTAATATAAAATCAACCGTTTTATTGGTGTTTTTACACTCTTTGTATGAATCTGTAAGGTGTTTTGAATCTACTGCACAACCATTTTTTGCTAAAGAAGCAATGTTTTCTTGGTAAGCTAATGAAATTTTACCGCGAAGTAACGGTTTCATGTCTTTTCCAGATTTGTAGTAATCATATACTTTTTTCAAACCTGTTAGGTATAAATAATCCTTGGTAAATCCACCGCCACGATGCGCACGAACTGAAATATTGAATGCGGCTTCTCTGTCTAAATCATATGTATTGACAAACATTCGGAAGGTTTTTGAAAACGAATATCCTTTTGCCAAACTATCCACAGCAATCACACGATACGCCAACTCCTTTAAACGTTTTACCGTTAAGTTATTACTCATGTATTCTGAAAAAACAGCCAATCCTTCTTGTGTTTCTTCATAGTTAGGAAAACCGTTTGAAAATATTTTTAGCGGATGCAACAACCCGTTCATTGTTGTAACCATATGTACACCAATTTCATGATTGGTCAATACTTCGATTTCATTGTCAGAAAAAACATGGTTTTCATTAATTACTAAAGTTTTAATATTGTTTAAAACCATTGCAATAGCACTCATATCTTTCGAAAACCGGATTGTATACGTAAAGTCGTATTGCTTAGAATATGCTCTAAAAAGTGCTTCTGTTTCTTTTGCGTTGTATTTTGGTTGAAATTGTGTTTCGCTTTTGTTTTCTTCTTCAAAATGCAATATAAACTTAGCATTTTCCACATCTTGTTCAGTTGGTGTTCCAAATGAACGCAAACTATTGTAATAGAATTTATGCTTTGTTCCTATTGTTTCAATACATTGAATTAAGCCAGAATACGCATAGATAATATCTTCGTATAATTCTCTTGTATTTTTGTCTTCAATACGTTCAATAGGTTGAGAAAAAAGTTTTCTGTGTAATTGAAAACGGTCGAAATCAATTTCAGGATAGATGAATTTTGGGTCTGTTAGATATTTAGATTGAAAGAATTTTTGCTTTTCTTCTTCCATGTTTAAAGGGTTGACATAACTTAATAGTTCAACCTTTTTTACAAGTTCATCAATATTTTTATCTATTTCAAAAAGCACTTCGTTTCCTACATATATATCATTCATCCTAAAAAAATCTTCTTATTTATATTTTGCGTAAAACGCGGTTGCATGCTTTGGTAGCATTCGTCGCAGCTCTTTTTCTATAGCAGCTACAACTTCGGGGAACATGACTTGATTAATTTCGTCGCAATATATCTTTTTTACTTCGGTTGCCAAAACTAAAGTATTGCTAAAATGCTGCGTGATGTACTTTAAAAAGTAGCCATTTCCTTGAAATGTATCGTTTATTTTAGATGTTGATTCTATATCATTAGGCAATTCAATCATAGAAAGCATTTTACGCCAGGATTCTATGGATTCCCCAAAACGCTCATTATCAACATTTCCTGTCCCTAAATTGAAAGTTGGCACTTCCCTATCCCAACGTTTCCAATTGTACGAATGCATATCATATACCACACAAGCGCCAAATTTTTCTTCAAGTTTTGTAATGAGCGCATGTACAACTTTGTAAAAGTTAGTATGCTTGTCCAAGCTTTTTTGTTTCATTTCGTCCGCAAGTGGCTGATGCCAAAGTTGTTTTCCCCAAGCGTCTTCATAAATAGCACTTTCTGGCGCACGATTTAAGTCGTATTCAAAGCGTGAGTCCATTCCGGCGATAATAATAGGATGTGTTTTCACCATTTCCCGTGTAGCTGGATCTTCTTCAAACCAACGTTCGTATTCTGTATGTTTACAATTGTCCCAAAGTTCGCGTCTAAACTGATGTCCATCGTGTACAGCGCCACAAGCATAGGGAACATATGCGTCAATTTTTATTGTAAAAGAATAGTCTGACGAAACTGCTCTAAATACTTCTTCATTTTCAATTTTGGCAACAATCTCTTGAATGGTTAGTTTTTTCATGAGGTATTATATTAATATACTTATTGTTTTGTTCTTCGCAATTTTACTGCTGTAAGATAGTTTTCATCTTCAAAATTAATATCATATCCGTAATCATATAATTTTAGAATGGTATCTAAACGATCTTTTTGTGATTTCGCGGTTTCTACTTCTTCTCTATATTTAATAAATGGGGCAAATCCATATCCTATCAATCCTAATCCTAGTCCAATACCAACAATACTCACGGTGGAAATCCAACCAGATTCATATAAATATTGTGTAAAGTATATATCAGCAATAAGAATAGCAGCGCCAATTATTGTATAGAGTACCAAATGTCCAATGACATCAACTTTACGATCTTTTATTGTTTTATGTTTTAGATTGATTTCAGCAATTTTTTCTTTTGCGTTTGTATCAAAACTTATTTTAGGACACTTTTTGATAAAATCAGCTTTCTTTTTGGTTAGTCCACATAAGTTTCCCGTTGTAAAATCAAATTCTTTATGTTCACAAAAATTACAATGACTTACGTTTTCCATACTTCTATCCTATTCTAACTATTTGCATACTTTTCTTTACATCAAATTCACCTTTAGCATTTTTAGTGACGTAAATGTCAGCTTTGTAGTCTAAATTATCTTTTTTTAGTAGAATTTGCAAGTCTTTACGTTTTTCTTAAGCTTCTCCCCAATCATTTTTGAATTGCTGTAAAGGTCGTAATGCTACTGCCAATATTACACCGCCAGCAAAGATGAGAAATGGAATTACAGGATATTCCGTCCATTCTGCATATTGTATATAAAAACCGACTAGAATAACTCCAAATCCTATGCATCCGATGATTGCTGCATCTTTTAAGATGCCTTTGCGGACAATTTTTAGTTTCTCCAATTCTACAAGAATGTCTAAAAGTTCATCTTTTAATAGCACTCCTTGATTATTCATCGTCATTCAAAAATAGTTTAAAACTTATCTATTAAGTTTAATATTACAAATACTAAAAAGGTCAATGCTAAAATACTTAAAATGATTTTTGCAATTTTTCCATATTTTTTATCAGCTTCATGTTCCACTACAACTGTATTTGATAACTTATCGTGCCAACCATTGGTTGTCGTTCCTAAAAAAGAAAATGCTTCAAAAGGGATTCTTCTGGAAAGTGTTCTAATAACAATTTGACCAAAACTAATACGATTATCCTTAGCGTGAATTATACCAGTATACATCAAATATTTCCCTGGTGTTGCTTTAAAAAGAGTTTCAAATAGTAGATAATAAAAAGTACTCACAATAAAATACAGCAAAAACATAGTCAACCGATCTCCAATAAAATATACAAGATCTTTGATCACATCTGACATTGTAAAAATAAATTTTGAGAATAAGAATACTATCATGAAAAAATCAATAAAGTAATGCCCAAAACGCTGTAACTTGCTTGCTTCTTGATATTTTGGTATACTTTCAACTCCGTTGTTTTTTTTATATATTTTTATAAAGTTTTCATCTAAAAGAATTAGTTTTTTGTCCTTATAACGCTTTCGCAGATACACATAACTTATAAATAGAATTACTGCTAATTTTAAAATGTATATGATTAATAATAAAAAATTATAATCTTCAAATATATTTCCACTAGCTAGAAAGATTCTAATACTAAATTCAAATAATAGGTTGATTACACTAATTATTCCTGATATAAAGAGTATAGAAAAAGAAAAATCTAACAAACGGCTTTCTTTCTTACCACTTATTGCATATAAGAGCGTTCCTGCTAAAAATAAGAGTATATATAATGGATTTAAGATAGATATACCGTAGAAATAATTAACTGTTTTTGAAGGTAATATAAAAAATTCGTTATTGAAGAATGCCAAATCAACAGTAGACACATCTAATATATATACTGTATACCAAAGCATATCGGGGATTAAATTGGGCATTAAAGACGTTACATAAACCAAGATAGACATCACTGAAATATATAAAGCGATGTAAAAAATGTTATTGTTTATTTTATCTAGAATATGCATGTCTATTGTCTTTTATTGATACAAACTTCCCCATTCGGTCCATGAACCGTCGTATACAGAATAGTTTGTATTTCCAGAATATTCTGCTGCTAATGCTAGAATACAGGCTGTAATTCCTGATCCGCAAGAAAATACAAACTCTTTTTTATCTGTTTGCAAAGATTCAAAAATGGCTTTGATTTCTGACTTTGATTTTAGTTGATTGTTCAGTAATAACTCTGTATATGGAAGGTTTTTCGATGTTGGAATTTGACCACTTCGTAAGCCTTTTCTTGGTTCAGGTACTTTTCCTGTAAATCGAGCTGAAGATCGTGCATCTAGAATTAAGCTTGACTCGTTTTGAATTTCTTGCAACATTCCTTCATAATTTCGAAATAATTCTAAACGATCTTTTCCTTCAAAATCACCTTTTTCACCATTGTAAACTCTTTTTTCTTCACACAAATATCCTTTTGCCTTCCATAATGGAAAACCTCCATCTAAGACTGCTATATTTTCAAACCCCATTGCTTTAAACATATACCAAACACGTGGAGCTACATAGATTCCTAGTTCATCATATACGATAATGGCACTATCTTTATTTATTCCTAATTCCTGCGCTTTTTGTGTAAATGTTACTACATCTACCATTGTATTTGGAAAAGGTGCGTTTGAAACACTAAATACTTTTTTGATATCGAAAAAACGTGCGCTTGTGATTTGTTGTGTTTCAGATGAAGCTTCACCTATAACTTTTGGAATGGTTCCATTTAAAATAACAAGATTGGTTGCATGAAAATTTTCTTGCAACCAATCTGTAGAAACTATTGGATTAGATAGTTGTATGTTCATTAGGCATTATCAACTGTGTTACGTAATCGTACGCGTCTGTCAAATGCTTGTAATTTATCAACGACTTTGCTTTCTACAAAATCGATTACTTTTTCTTGAAGTTTTGCTTTGTACACCTTGTTTATGTACGTTATTCCTCCTGGTGACATTACATTTACTTCAACCAATTTTCCGCCAATCACATCAATTCCAACAAAATATAGTCCGTCATTTACAAGTTTTGGACCAATTTGTTTGCATAATGCTTTTTCTGCTTTGGTAAGCGTGTGTTTTTGCACACTTCCGCCAGCACTAACATTGGAACGATGATCGTCGGTTCCAGGTACACGTTTCATGGCTCCAATTGGTTCACCATTTAACAGCAAAATACGAACGTCTCCTTGATCTGCACCTTCGATATAATCTTGCAGAATTACATAATTTGAAGAGCCATCACCACTTGTAATATAAAAGTCGAGCAATGATTTAATATTATTCATTGCAGATTTCTCAATTAAAATCACTCCTGAACCTCCAAAACCATTTAATGGTTTTAGAATCATTTTATCAGCTTTAGATTCTTTAATTTGTTGTACTAAATAATCTTTATTTTTAGATACATGCGTATTTGGAATAATGTTACTATGAGCATCACCAAAGGCTGCTGTATATAGTTTGTTATTCGCTTCACGCATTCCTTGTAATGAGTTTACAATGAATACATCATCTTTTACAGAATCCAAGAAATTTAGCATTATTGGATCTAATGGTGGATTTGCACGCATGAATATCACATCGAACCCTGCTAATGGAAGCATTTCTTCACGCAATACGGCTTTCATATAGAATGATTTTAGCGTACTTGGTGTTTTTTCCATTCTTCCAATTACGGTACAAAAAGCATTGGTAACACTATCACGAATTGTTAAGTTAGAAGGTGTACACATGGCAACACCATGTCCTCGTTTTACGCATTCTTTTATTAATGCTAAGCTTGTATCATTTTCTGGATCAATTTCTTCCCAAGGATACATCAAGAAGCAGATATTCATAGTCGATTTTTTTTGGTTGTTATTCTGGTCTTCTAATTTATATAAAATTTATTGATTTTTTAGATTATTCTGCCACTGGGTAATTATCGTCCCAATTTTTAGGTTTTGAATCGTGTAATTTCCCTAAAGATTTTGCTACCAGCATAGAAACAGTAGCATCTCCCGTAACGTTTACAGTAGTTCTACACATGTCTAACGGTCTGTCTATTGCGAAAATTAGTGCTAATCCGATTGGTAATAATGCTGGATCAAACCCTACCGATTCTAATACAATTACTAACATTACCATTCCTGCACTTGGTACAGCTGCACTTCCTATAGAAGCTAGTAATGCTGTAAATACGATGATTAATTGCACTTCAAGTGTGATGGCTTCGGGTGTCAATACTTGCATTATAAATACTGCTGCAATTGCCTGATACAAGCTTGTTCCGTCCATATTAATGGTAGCTCCAACAGGCAATACAAATCCTGTAACTTCTTTGTCAACACCTAAATGCTCTTCAACTCGTTCCATTGTCACTGGTAATGTAGCAGCACTTGAACTTGTTGAAAATGCTAACAACTGTGCTGGACTGATTTGTTTTAAGAACCAGAAAGGTGATTTCTTGGTATATACACTTACAATTACTAAATAGAATACAATCATTAATAACAATCCAAAAACAACACATAAACCATACGATAGTAATTTCAGTAATATTTCAGGATCATCAAAGGCGACAATAACGTTTGCTAATAATGCAAATACCGCATATGGTGCAAATAACATGATTAAATCTACCATTTTCA
Source organism: uncultured Kordia sp. (assembly GCF_947496985.1). Lineage (GTDB taxonomy): Bacteria > Bacteroidota > Bacteroidia > Flavobacteriales > Flavobacteriaceae > Kordia. The sequence continues at coordinate 94,443 of NZ_CANMEZ010000004.1, read as the reverse complement.
TGACGACTTCATTGAGCGAATCAAAAATATCTATCATTGGTTTTGCCTGTTTTTCAGGAATTAATAATAAACAGATTCCAACAAATAACGCAAAGAATATAATTTGAAGCATTTTTGCGTTTCCTAATGCTTGAAATATGTTTTTAGGGAATATATCAACCAACGCTTGTAAAGGACCTGCATCATTTTGCGCAGCAGCTTTTTGTAATTTATCATTGACTCCGTCAGAAGTAGCGTATTTTTCTTTAATTTTTTCAATAGTTTCTTGCGGCATTCCAATACCTGGTTTTATGGTATTTACAATTCCTAAACCTATAATAATCGCAACAAGCGTCGTTACTACATAAATCGCGATGGTTCGTAATCCCATCTTTTTTATTTTGGCAATATCTTTTAAATCAGATACACCTTTTATTAACGAAGCTAAGATTAACGGAACCGCAATTAGCTTTAATAAGTTGATAAAAATTGTCCCGAAGGGCTTTATCCATCTACTTATAAAATATTCAGCGCGTGACGTTTTTATTTCTTTAGCATCAATTTGTTTTACAGTAGTTACAACTTCACCATTTACAATTTCTTGCACTATTTGCTCGGAAGCTGGAATTGTTTTTGTGGTAATCATTTCACTTCCCCAAGAAGTCGAAAGTAGAATGAACGAGAATATGATTCCCAAAACCATTCCTATTAATATTTTCCAATGTAATGCTAATTTCTTCATATAGTTAATGTTATATAATACTATCTGTTATGATGCGTTGTGAATACTTTTATTTAGTAAATAATAATCTGCTAAAACTAATGCTGCCATCGCTTCTACAATAGGAACAGCTCTTGGTACTACACATGGATCGTGACGACCTTTTCCTTGCATTTCTACAATATTACCATCTTTATTAATGGTTTCTTGATTTTGCATAATGGTTGCCACAGGTTTAAAAGCAACAGAAAAATATATGTCCATACCGTTACTTATTCCGCCTTGAATTCCTCCAGAAAGGTTCGTTTTTGTGGTTCCGTCAGCGTTGAAAATATCATTGTGTTGACTTCCTTTCATTTTTGCACCTTCAAAACCACTTCCATATTCAAAACCTTTTACAGCATTGATAGAAAGCATTGCTTTGCCAAGTTCTGCATGTAATTTATCAAATACAGGCTCACCTAAACCAACAGGAACATTCTGCAATACACAACTAACGATTCCTCCTATAGTGTCCCCTTCTTTGCGAATTTCTCTAATTTTAGCTTCCATTTCGGCTGCTTTTTCAGGATCTGGACAACGTACTGGATTACTTTCTGTTAGATTAAAATCGAGTTCTTGATACGATTTATCTAAAGATATTTCACCAACCGAAGATACAAAAGCATTTATTTTGATATTGGAAAGCATTTGTTTTGCTATTGCACCAGCTACTACTCTAGAGGCTGTTTCACGTGCTGAACTTCTTCCACCACCACGATAATCGCGATGTCCGTATTTTTGATCGTATACATAATCGGCATGAGATGGACGATAGGTTTCTTTAATGTGCGAGTAATCGTGTGATTTTTGATTGGTATTGTGAATCGCAAATCCGATAGGAACTCCTGTCGTTTTACCTTCAAAAATTCCTGAATAGAAAGCTACTGTATCAGGTTCTTTACGTTGTGTTACTATGGCTGATTGTCCCGGTTTTCTACGATTCATCTCTTCTTGAATCATTCCCATATCTAATTCTATTCCTGCTGGACAGCCATCAATTACTCCTCCAATTGCAGTTCCGTGTGACTCTCCAAAAGTGGTCAATTTGAATAGTGTTCCAAAGGTATTTCCTGCCATAGTATTTTTTTATCAAATGTAAATTTAATCTAACAGATTTAAAAACCCAACTAATGCTTAAAATTAACTTAACATTTCCTTCAATTCCTTTATATATAATTAACATTCAAGCAACTAAGCTTAACAGTATTTTTTCATGAATCCTTAGGGTTTGTTATTTATTTGCTGTGTGAAAAATGATTTTTTGAAAAAACGAAAAATAGACCTCGTTGTCATATCCGATGTTCATCTAGGAACATATGGTTGTCATGCCAATGAATTACTTTCGTATTTGAATAGTATTGATCCGAAAAAAATAATTTTGAACGGTGATATTATTGATATTTGGCAATTTAGGAAACGTTATTTTCCGAAATCTCACTTAAAAGTAATTAAGAAATTGATCGATTTTTCTACCAAAGGCGTTGAAGTCGTTTATATTACAGGAAATCATGACGAATCGTTACGACGATTTTCAGATACTACTTTGGGCAATTTTTCACTAGTTGACAAACTCGTATTAGAACTTAACGGAAAGAAAGCTTGGTTTTTTCATGGTGATGTGTTTGATGCTTCTATTCAAAATGCCAAATGGATTGCCAAATTGGGAAGTTGGGGTTATGACATGTTAATTCTTCTAAACCGTTGCATTAACTGGTTTTTATTAAAAATTGGTCGTGAAAAGTACTCTCTTTCTAAACGCATTAAGAATAGTGTAAAAAAAGCCGTAAAGTATATCAATGATTTTGAGGAAGTTGCTGCAGATTTAGCTATTGACAATGGGTACGAATATGTTGTGTGTGGACATATTCATCAACCGCAAATGGAGAAGAAAACCAATAGAAAAGGTTCATGTATATATTTAAATTCAGGTGATTGGATTGAGAACTTAACGGCTTTGGAATATCATAAAAATCGTTGGAAACTTTACCGCCATACAGAAGATCGACTTACAGCTTTTTATGCCGATGAAGAACTAAAATCAATGGATTATAAAGATTTACTAGCTGCTATTACGATTGTACAACCGCCAAAAAAGTAGGTCATCGCTTCACTCAATTCAAGAATTTAAAGATATCTCGACTGCCATGATAGGATATTTGTTGATTTACTGTTAAGTGTCAGGAAAAATTGAATTGATAAATCAACAATAGTTACAAAAGTGCTTTTCGCAAAATTGTAATTGGATGTAAAGCATCTTTCTGAGTTCCGTCTTTTATTTGATGACGACAACTTGTTCCGTTCGCAGCCAAGATTGTATCCATTGAAGCCTTTCTTATTGCAGGAAACAGAGTTTGCTCACCAACATTCATGCTAACTTCATAATGTTCTTCTTCATACCCAAACGAACCTGCCATTCCACAACAACCTGAAGCAATAATCGTTGGTTTATAGTTTACTGGAAGATTCAATATATCATAAGTACATTTCTGATTCGACAATGATTTTTGATAACAATGCACATGTATTTTTATGTCTTTTGTTTCTCTTGTAAATACTTCAGAAGTAATCTCGCCAGCTGCTATTTCTTTTGCTAAAAATTCTTCGATTAGATATACATTTTCAGCAAGTTGTTTTGCTCCTTCTTTATCATTTGCCAATCGAATATATTCGTCACGGAAAGTTAAAATTGCTGAAGGTTCAATTCCTACTAAAACAGCATTTTCAGTAATGATATTTTTGAATATTTCTACATTGGCATTTGCTACTTTTTTAGCTTCCGCCAGAAAACCTTTTGAGATAAATGTTCGTCCACTTTCTTTGTGTGGAATATAGTTGATTTCGTATCCTAATTTTGATAATACAGTTAATGCATCCTGTCCAATTTCTGATTCTAAATAGTTTGTGAATTCGTCATTAAAAATATATACCTTCTTAGATTTTGAAATGTTTTTATTTAACTTATTTAATGTTTTTTGAATTATCCTATCTAAAGTTTTACTTGAACTCAAAGGCAATGTTCGTTCTTGTGCTACCCCTAATCGTTTTTTAATAATTTTTGAAGTGAAATCATTCTTTTTTGCAAAGTTGGAAAGTCCCGAAAACTTACTGGCTAATTTGTTTGATTTTGTTGAAAACGCAAACATTTTATCACGATATGTTGGTGGGTTTGATTTGTAATATTGATGCAAAAATTCCGCTTTTAAGGCAGCTACATCTACATTACTTGGGCATTCGCTTGCACAGGCTTTACAACTTAGACATAAGTCAAAAACTTCTTTTAATTCTGTATGATCAAATTTGTTTTCTTTCTCTGATTGAGTTAAAAATTCACGCAATGCATTTGCACGTGCGCGTGTTGTATCTTTTTCATCTTTTGTTGCTCTGTAACTTGGACACATGGTTCCCGAAAAAGAAGCTGGTTTTCTACAATCTCCAGAGCCATTACATTTCTCGGCTGCTCGCAAAATTCCTTCACTATCCGTAAAATCGAAGAGTGTTTCTATTGCTGGTTCTTTTCTATCAATTTCGTAACGTAAAGACGTGTCCATCTTTGCCGCATCTACTATTTTCCCTGGATTGAATATGTTATTCGGATCAAAAACCTGTTTCACTTCTTTCAGTAATTCATAGTTCTTCTCTCCTATCATTATTGGAATAAATTCCGCACGTACAATTCCATCTCCATGTTCTCCACTAAATGAACCTTTGTATTTTTTGACCAATTTGGCCACATCATGCGTAATTTTTCGAAACAAAACCACATCTTCCTGTTTCTTTAAATTTAAAATTGGACGTAAATGCAATTCTCCAGCGCCAGCATGTGCGTAATAGACAGCTTGCTGCTCATATTTCTTCATCAACTCGGAAAACTCCGCAATATATGGCGCTAAATCAGGCAAGGCGACTGCTGTATCTTCAATACATGCGACTGCTTTTCGGTCGCCAATGATGTTTCCTAACAATCCCAAACCTGCTTTGCGTAATTCCATCGCTTTGCCAATTTCTTTTCCCTTCAGAATTGGATAATGATAACTTTTTCCTTCTTCTTGCAAAGAAGTCACTAACGCTTTTGTTTGTTCTACTAAGTCATTTTCGTCTGTTGAGCGTAATTCTAGTAGTAAAATCGATTGTGGATCGCCTTCTACGAAGAATCTATTTTTGGCTTGTGCCAGATTTGACTTTGTACAGTCTAAAATGATTTTGTCCATCATTTCGCAAGTGTACAAATTGTGTTTCATGGTCAAAGAAACCGATTGTAAACAGTCTTCAATACTTTCATAATGTGCAGCAACCACACAATGATGTTTAGGTGGCAACACATCTAGCTTAAGTTTTATTTTTGTGGTAAATGCTAGTGTCCCTTCACTCCCTGAAAGGAGTTTACACATATCAAAGCGATCACTTTCTTTGTTAAAAGGTGCAAAATGTAGTAATTTATCAATGGCATATCCTGTATTTCGTCGATGAATTTCAGGTTTTGGGAATTCAATTCGAATTCGTGCTTGATTATTGGAATCGCTAAGTGTTTCGTATATTTTTTGATAGATGTTTCCCTCTAATGATTCTTGTGCTCTTTTTTCGTGAAATGTTTCTGTGGAAATTGTTTCAAAAGTAGCTTCACTTCCGTCAGACAATAAGGTTTCTAGCGATAATACTTTATCACGCGTAACGCCATATTGAATAGATGTTGTCCCAGATGAGTTATTTCCAACCATTCCACCAATCATACAACGATTTGATGTTGATGTATTTGGTCCAAAAAATAATCCAAATGGTTTTAGGTATTGATTTAATTCATCACGTACAACTCCGGGCTCAACCGTAACCGTTTGTTCCGTTTCATTTATATCTAATATTCTGGTAAAGTGTTTAGATACATCAACTACAATTCCTTCTCCAACACATTGTCCTGCCAGCGAAGTTCCGGCAGTACGAGGAATGAGTGATACATTTTCTTTTGTAGCAAAGTCAATAAGTTTTTTTAGATCTTCCGTATCTTTCGGATACGCAACTGCTAATGGAATTTTACGATAAACAGACGCATCAGTAGCATATAGTATTTTGTGCAAATCATCATAAAAAAGCGTTCCTGATAAATTATTTTTTAAGACTTCTAGTTTTGTATTCATGCCACTAATTTGATCGCTATTCCTTATTTTTTCAGCAATATAAACTTATTTTTTTAGTTATAATACTAGAATCAAACTAAGAATAATTATAAAATATCAACAGATGAAATCCTCATAAAGTATCTGTCAATTAAAACTGGCACGATATTGGTTAATTTCATCCAATAACAACAACAAAATAAATAGAAAACAGATGAAAAAGTTAGTGATTTTGAGTATTTTATTTTTTGGATATGTAGCCACAGCGCAAGACATTTCAGATCATGCAATTGGATTGCGCCTTGGTGGTAATAATGGTTTTGGAACCGAAATTTCATACCAACTTGGATTGAGTAATACGAATAGAATAGAGCTCGATTTGGGTTGGAAAGATAATGATGATTATGACGCGTACAAATTAACTGGATTGTACCAATGGGTTTGGAATATTGATGGTGGATTTAACTGGTACGCAGGTGCTGGTGGCGGATTAGGAAGTTGGAATAGCAATAGAGGCGCTACAAATGACGGTTTTTATGCTTTTGTAGCTGGAGATGTTGGTATTGAATATGATTTTGATTTCCCACTGATACTTTCCCTTGATTTTAGACCTGAAATTGGTTTTGTTGATGGATTTAATAATGATTTAGATTTTGACCTAGCTCTAGGGATTCGCTATCAATTTTAATTTTACTAGCGTAATTATATACATTTAGTTAAATTTGCGACTTAACTTTTAAATTTAGTCTATAAAAATGTATACAAACGTGAAAAAAGTATTTTTAATCGCATGTGTTGCAGGTATGTTCTTATTCACTTCTTGCGGAGGAAAACAAGAAGAAGACAACAGAGATAATTCATACGCAGTAGAAACTACTATTGATGGTATGCCTGATGGTATGCGTGCATTTTTAAAAGTGCGAAATGAGCAAGGACAACCAGTCTCAAGAGACACTGCTATTGTACAAAATGGCAAATTTACTTTTTATGGTACTTCTGATGTTCCTGAAATGGGATTCATTTATATAAATGGGGCACAAGGAAATATAAATTTTATTATTGAAAAAGGAGACATTAAGGTTCAAGCTGAACGAAATAGCTTATCGAAGGCAAAAATTACTGGAGGAAAACACAACCAAGAATACACTGATTTTGTAACAAATTCACAAGATCTTTCTGCTAAAATTAAATCGATTAATCAGCGTTATGCCGTTGCTTCAAAATCTAAAGATAGTGCGTCTGTTGCTACTTTGAAACAACAAGCTAAAGATTTAGAAACGCAAGGAACAAATTTCCAGAAAGATTATATTAAAGAGCATCCAGATTCTTTTATCTCTATTCAATTAGTGAATCGTATGTTACGTTATAAAGTAATGCCAGTTACAGAAGTAAAGGCTTTTTATGACAAGCTTCCTGAAGACATGAAGCAAACGAAAGTTGCTAGAGAAATGAATCAGAAAATCATGGAAATGAAAAGAGCCGCTATCGGATCTATAGCTCCTGACTTCAAAGCACCAAATCCGCAAGGAGAACTTGTTTCTTTGTATGATATTAGAGGAAAAGTAACTATTATTGATTTCTGGGCAGCTTGGTGTGGACCTTGTCGTAGAGAAAATCCAAATGTAGTAAGTATTTATAATAAGTATCATGCTGATGGATTAGAAATTATTGGGGTTTCGCTTGACGGAAGACAAGGACAAGGAAATGCAAAACAAGATTGGATTAAAGCTATTGAACAAGATGGTTTGCCTTGGCATCAAGTTTCGAATCTTGCAGGATTTAAAGATGGAACTGCAAGAACTTATAATGTACGTTCTATTCCTGCCACGTTTATTTTGAATGAAAAAGGAGAGATTGTTGCCAAAAATTTACGTGGTGCGCAATTAGAAGCAAAAGTGAAAGAATTATTAGGAAAATAGTTTTTACATAAAATTAATTCAGAATTTTGAATTATGTAAAACTGATTTTCAACGAGTTAGTTTTTTACCAAAAAAAACGTTCATTTTTTATTTGCACGTGTAAAAAACAATGGTATATTTGCAACCGATTTGAAACAAAAATCATACTCGTTGGGGAGATACTCAAGCGGCCAACGAGGGCAGACTGTAAATCTGCTGACTATGTCTTCGCAGGTTCGAATCCTGCTCTCCCCACTAAAAGAGAATTATCATACATTATGATAATTCTCTTTTTATTTTTATCTAATTTGCCTTAACTGATATACTTTATCAAATCTCAAGTCCTCTCAATAAAAAAAGACTACTGCTGTAATTTTTTAATATGATTTGCAAGCGCTTGTCCAGCTTCGTGATGTCCTTTTTTATTCCAATGTGCATCTTGATCAAAGTATGAAGATTCGCTTAATACTGGCATTGGATCAAAGAAATCAATATTTCGCTTTGTAAGTTCTTTTTGAATCGTTTTATACACATTGTCACCCTCAATGACTTCTGTAATTTTCTCTTTTAATTCTGGATGAATATGCGGATTTTTCCTAGAAAAGAAATAATTCTGAGGAATTAATAAAACAGTTAATTTTCCGCCACGTTCAGCAATTATAGTATCCAATTCTTGCAACGCAATGATTCCTCTATTATTCTCCAAGCTTTCTTGTCCTGTTTCTAATGCTACACTGTTGGGAACATTAGGTAATAAATTTTCAAATAAGACCGCTCTGTAGTGAGATCTATTGATCATCTTCACTACTAATTTTGTAAAGTAACTGTACTTAATAAGCTTGTTTACAGGAAAGACATACAATTTTGGCGCGTTATAAATAGAGCCTTCTTCCGAAATCATTCGCATAGGAATTTCTAAACTATTCGTTTCTCTATCATAGTTTGTTTCTTGAATATCTGAAGCCAAATCGTTTCCAATATACATTCCAACAATGACATGTTTTGCTTTTAAATCTTTATTATTTCGAATAAAATACTCGTAATGTTCTGGCTGAAAACCACTGAAATACCCATAATTAGCGACTTTAAAGTTTGGCAATGAATCTGCTAATACATCCGAATAACGATCTTCTACTTCTACTCCATGTCCAAATGTAAAAGAATCACCAAAGAAAGCAATATCCACTTCATGGTTTTCTAGTGTTTCAACATCTCGCATTCCTCTATCATTTGTTTTTACAGATATATTAAATTCCCTATTTGCCCAACGTGATTCATAATTTTCTTTTACAGGAACAACAACCTTTTTTAAAGGTTCTATAATACCTTCTTCATTTTGTTGTTTGTAGATTGTTAAGGGAATATTTACATATGCAGAGGTGGTTTGTGCATTTTTTGAACTTGAAGATGAAGTCACTCTCAAAACAATGTATGAACCTATTTCAAGAAATATCAAAGTAATAACAAAGATGATGAGGTACTTTTTTAGATTATTTAAAAACTTCTTCATATTTCTTGTGATTTAAATTTTCCCTGTTTTAATCATTACAAACAAAGCAATAATTGGCAAAGCCATCGCAATAACAATGTATGTGTCTGTATATAGTATATTAGTCCTAAGTGCCAAAGTGATAACAAATCCTGCGACAGCGCCACCAAAATGCGCATCATGACCAATATTTCCGAGTTGTTTTTTCATACCATAAATAGAAAATACTAGATATAGAATTCCAAAAATATATGCTTTTATAGGAATTGGAATAAACATAATAAATAATTCCATATTTGGATAGAGTAAAATTGCTGCATACAAAATCCCTGTAACCGCACCACTTGCCCCCAAAGCTGTATAATGATATTCTTTTTGATGAAAAAAGAAGGATAATAGACTTCCTAATAATAGACTTGCAAAATAGATGAGGACAAAGTTTAATTGCCCAAAATTTGAAATTACGATATCTGCAAAGAAATAAAGTGTAAGCATATTAAAGAACAAATGTGGCGGATTGGCATGCAAAAAACCTGAAGTAATCATACGGTAATGTTGCCCATTTTGAATAGCTCCGATATTGTAGATGTATTTGTTTCTGAATTCATAATCATCGAATCCTTTTATAGATACTAATACGTTTGCAATAATGATTCCTATTGTCACCAATTCTAAATTCATCATAAATAGCCTTTATTAAGTGTCAAATATAGCTATATTTGTCAAAATTTAGCACACATATGCAGCTTATCGCGTTCATTATTATATATCCAATTCTTTGGTTGATTTCTATTCTTCCATTTCGCTTACTTTACTTGTTTTCTGACTTTTGCTATGTACTTGTTTATTATGTTATTGGTTATAGAAAGAAAGTAGTTCGTGGAAATTTGGCGTTGGTATTTCCTGAAAAGAGTGATGCTGAACGCTTAAAGATTGAAAAAAAGTTTTACAGTCACTTGTGTGATATGTTTCTGGAAATGATTAAATCATTGACAATTTCTGATGCGCAATTACGCAAACGCTTTGTGTTTACTAATATTGAATTGATTAATGAATATGAAAAACTAGGACAAAGTATTATTTTAGTTTCTGGACATTATGCCAATTGGGAATGGATGAATATAATGAAAGAGTATGTTTCACATAAAGGTTATGGCGTTTATAAGAGACTAACTAACAAGTATTTTGATAAACTTGTCCGTGATATTCGTGAAAAGCGAGATTCTACATTAATTACCACAAAAAACACGTTTAAAACCATCAGGAAAAATCAAGATAACGATGTATTGGGTATTTATTACATGGTAAGTGATCAATCACCAAAACCATTGCCAAATTATTATTGGACTGATTTTATGAATATTACTGTTCCTTGTTTTAATGGTTTTGAAGTATTAGCTCGTAAAGCAAATATGCCTTTTATTTATTTTAAGATTGAAAAAGTAAAACGTGGACACTACAAAGCAACTTTTAATCCACTAACACCAGAAGGAATAAAAAACTATCCTAAAAACGAACCTACTGAATTATTCTACAGAGAGTTAGAAAAACAATTACACGAAGCTCCAGAATATTATTATTGGGTTCACAAACGTTGGAAGCACAGAGATAAAGTACCGCCAGAATACCAAAAATAGCTATACTACTCTACCTTCTTTTGCTGCTTTGGCATCTAAAGAACTTCCGATAGCAACACCTATTGCCAAACCAATTGGCAAGCCTAAAGCTATGTTACCAAATGCAACGCCCCAGGGCATTCCCAATCCTATACCTAGCCCCATCCACATGCTAATATAATATCCTTTGGTCACTAATTTATGCTTAGAAGTAGCTGTGTTTTTAATAGTAGCTTTCTTTTTCATGAAATTGCGACGTACAATTTTGTTTTCAAAATCAAATTTGGACGGAATTGCTTCAATAAGCACATCCATTTGTTTCTGAAAAGTAATTAATGCTTCAGGAGAAGCTGCATGTGTAGACATTTTTTCCAACAATCTTTTTAAATAGGCTGTTTCTATTTTTTTATGTAGTATTTCAGAAAACGAAGCAGTTTTTTCTTCAATGCTACGAATCGCTTGCTCTTTCCAAAGTGTATAGGTGGTTTCCATAAATGTAGTGTAGTTTTGCAATTTTATATATAAGTAGCGAATTTGAATTATTTGTTACATTTCGGAACGTTCAATCTTAACAAATATTCTTTTACTTAATAGGTTTCATTTTCCAAATTATCCAAGATACAAGAAAAGAAATAAAAATTAATGATATGGAAATTACACTATCCTTGAATACCCAATAAGAATCTTGCGCATAATTACTATGAAAATTTGCTAATGCACAAAATATAATTTTATAAGAAGTCCAAAATGCATGTATTAAAGTTATTATCAGATTAACTCCCCAAAATACTTTTCTGTTAAATACTATTGATCCAATTAATAGTAGAATAACCATAATTGCAAAAAGATACTCATCTATTATGACTGGGCTAAAACCATATTTATACTTTAAAAAGTTTACCCCTAAAAATATCCACAACAATAAAATCCCAGCATAAACAAAACGTTGAATTTTATCAATTCTTAAATATGTTATCATAAAAAACTTCTTCTCAATTTATCGTTTTGCTAAAATTCACTTTTAAATCACTAATTTAACTAAAAAAAGCCATCCAAATGGACAGCTTTCTTTGTATGATTTTAACAATGTTTACAGATTTGCGATCGCTTCAATTTCTTTAATGATTCGCTGTGCTAAACCATCTGCTTCTTGTTGTGATTTTGCTTCTGTATAGATTCTGATAATTGGTTCTGTATTTGATTTACGCAAGTGTACCCAATTCTCAGCAAAGTCAATTTTTACACCATCAATCGTAGTTACATCTTCATTTGTGTATTTTTCTTCCATTGCTTTTAAAATTCCATCAACGTCTAACTGTGGCGTTAATTGAATTTTATTTTTACTCATAAAATAACTTGGATAACTATCACGTAATTCACGTACGGTCATTTTCTTTTCTGCTAAATGTGTTAAAAATAAAGCAACTCCAACTAGTGAATCACGTCCGTAATGTGAATCAGGGTAAATGATTCCTCCATTTCCTTCTCCACCAATCACAGCGTTAGTATCTTTCATTTTAATTACGACATTTACTTCACCTACAGCACTTGCTTGATATGTTCCGCCATGCTTTTCAGTCACATCACGCAACGCTCTTGAAGATGATAAATTAGAAACTGTATTTCCTTTTACCTTTCCTAAAACATAATCTGCACAAGCAACTAAAGTGTATTCTTCTCCAAACATCTCTCCGTCGTCACAAATAAATGCCAAACGATCAACATCTGGATCAACCACCACTCCGAAATCAGCTTTTTCTTTGACTACTAATTCTGAGATATCTGTTAAATGTTCTTTTAATGGTTCTGGATTGTGAGGAAAATGTCCGTTTGGCTCACAGTATAATTCTATAACATCTACATTTAATGCTCGCAATAACTGTGGAATTGCAATTCCTCCCGTAGAATTCACACCATCAACAACCACTTTAAAGTTTGCTTTTTTAATAGCCTCTACATCTACTAATGGGAGGTTTAATACTTCTTCAATATGCTTTGTAATGTATGTATCATTTGGTGTTACAGTTCCTAAATCATCTACATCTGCAAAATCAAAATCATCACTTTCTGCAATCTCTAAAATTTGAGCACCATCAGCACCATTTAAAAATTCTCCTTTATGATTAAGTAATTTTAAAGCATTCCATTGTTTTGGGTTGTGACTTGCTGTTAAAATAATTCCTCCATCGGCATTTTCTAACGGAACAGCTACTTCAACTGTTGGTGTTGTAGATAAATCTAAATCGATTACATCAATACCTAAACCAACTAATGTATTAACCACCAAACTCTGAATCATTGCTCCAGAAATTCTGGCATCTCTACCAATAACTACTGTAAGTTTTGATTTGTTATATTCTTTTTTCAACCAAGTTCCGTAAGCACTTGCAAATTTTACTGCATCAATTGGCGTTAAATTTTCTCCAACATTTCCTCCGATAGTTCCACGAATTCCTGAAATTGATTTGATTAAAGTCATAATTATCTTATCTAAATTTATTTTTTAGTTTTAAAAATGGTTTTTCAAAGTACACATATGAAAAATGCGATACTATAAAAGTTACTCCAAACACGAGTCCATACGAAAGTATGACAATCAAGATGTCTGGCATGTCAATTTTGGCTACTAATTTAAGTAATATCAATCCTATCAACTGCATCACTAAGGGATGATACATATATATTCCGTACGAAATTTTCCCTAAATAATTTAATGGAGCATTCCGTATGTTGATCACAGGTTTGTAACTTAAGGTCAATATTACAAAACTAAACAATATCATGCTTATAAAGTGATATAAATTTAGGTTAATTCCTTTGATAATATCTGTACAAAAATACAGTAGAAAAGCTATTAAAATGGCAAATTTTAAATATTTATGCATCTTATTCCCTAGGTCATATCTTTCATGAAGTACTGCCAATAAACCACCTGCAGAGAAATAAAAGTATAAAAAGTCAAAACGCTGTAAAAAAGGGAAAATATTACTCGCAAAAATAGCAAAGTAAATCACCGTAAAGATGATAAAGAATTTGACAAAGAATTTCTTTCGTAAAAACAATAGCATTGGCGGAATTATCAAATAGAACTGTTCTTCTATTCCTATTGACCACAATATTTCAATAGCGCCACCAGGATGATATAGTGCTGTTCCTACATTGGGCAAGAAAAATGTATATAATAGTAAGGCATTTACTAGGTTATAATCATTCTCATAAGGAATTCCCGCTAAATCCAAGACGACATTATAATATAAAAAGCCTGAAATTAGAATGACGAAATATAACGGGTAAATCCTTAATATACGCCGCATATAAAACTTTTTGATATCTATTTTTCCGTTATCATGAACTTCTCTATAAAGCAATCGAATAATTAAAAAGCCACTTAGCACAAAGAAAACATATACAGCTTCTACTCCTCTATGAAAAATAATTCCATCGTTAAAGTACGGTAAATCTCGATTTCTAAAGAACTCAGGAATATGGACAAGCATCACAAGAAACGCCAATATGAAGCGCAATGGATTTAAATTTGGAAGTGTCAAGTACGTTTTTTTTACAAATATAATATTCTTAGAAAAATATTCTTATTAATTTTAACAAATGAACTTCTTAGCACACATTTATCTTTCTCATAATGACGACGAAATTAAAATTGGAAATTTTATAGCTGACAGCATTCGCGGAAAGAAATATAAAAATTACCCTGCTCAAATTCAACGTGGTATTCTATTACATAGACATATTGATACGTTTACGGATGCGCATCCGACAGTGCGTCAAAGCACCAGGCGTTTACACAAAAACTACAGTCATTACAGTGGTGTTATTGTAGATATTCTGTACGATCACTTTTTGGCAAAAAACTGGAAAACCTATTCCGATATTCCACTTGAAACGTTTGTCGATGATTTTTATCACTTGCTAGAAGACAATTTTGACATACTTCCGCTCAATGTACAACGTCTGCTTCCACACATGATTCATGACAATTGGTTGGTAAGTTATGCTTCTATTGAAGGAATTACAAAGGTTTTAGAAGGAATGAACAGACGTACGCAAAACCGTTCTAAAATGAATTTAGCTGTTGTAGAACTTCAAGAATTTTATGATGAATTTGAAGCCGAATTCACTTCTTTTTTTAATGAATTGATCGAATTTTCCAAACAAAAAATAACCGAATTATAAATATACCTCCATGAAAAACATAATACTTATTACCGTTTTTAGTGTATTGCTCTTTTCTTGCAAAAAAGAACAATCACAAAAACCTGAAGCTAAAATTGTTGGTGTAGTTTCAGAAAATGCAATGGTCGTTTCTGCACGTGAAGAAGTTTCTAAAATTGGTAATATAATTCTTCAACAAGGCGGAAATGCTTTTGATGCCATGGCTGGAATGGAATTAGCATTAGCAGTTGCCTATCCGTATGCAGGAAGTTTGGGCGGTGGCGGATTTATGGTATACCGCTTACAAGATGGCAACATTGGTGCGTTAGATTTTCGTGAAAAAGCACCTTTAGCAGCTACTAAAAACATGTATATCAACCCGGAAACAGATAGTATTATTCCTAATAAAAGTACACTTGGCGCAATGGCAGTAGGAATTCCTGGAAATATTGCTGGAATTTACGCGTCACATGACAAATATGGAAAATTACCGATGAAAGATATCATTACTCCAGTAATTGCGTTGGCAAAGAAAGGAGTAATTGTAACCAAAAAACAAGAAGATCGTTTAAGCAAATATCGTAAATACTTCCTAAAAGTAAACGACTCTAATTTCTTTCTAGCCAAAGCTTGGAAAGCAAATGATACCATTAAACGTATTCAACTTGCAAAAACCTTAGAACGCATACAACAAAATGGACGTGACGAATTTTATAAAGGTGAAACCGCACAAAAACTAGTTGATTTCATGCAGAAATCTGGTGGCATCATGACGATGGAAGATTTGGCAAAATATGAAGCACAATGGCGAACACCTGTAACATTTACTTATGATGATTTGCGCGTAATATCTATGTCGCCGCCATCAAGTGGAGGAATATGTTTGGCTGAAATCATGAAAGCCATTGAACCATACGACTTAGACACATTTGGGCACAATACTAAAAAATCTATTCAATTGATTACAGAAGCAGAACGTCGTGCGTATGCAGATAGAAGTCATTTTTTAGGTGATCCTGATTTTGTAAGCATTCCAATAGAAACTTTACTTAGTGAGGCATATTTAAATAAACGCATGCAATCCTTTTCTTTTGAAAAAGCGACGCCTTCTTCGGAAGTTTCACATGGAAACATAGAAATTGTAGAAAGTGATGAAACGACGCACTACTCTATCGTTGATCAGTTTGGAAATGCGGTTTCCGTAACAACCACAATTAATGGCGCATATGGCTCAAAATTATTTTGTGAAGCGTTAGGTTTCTTTTTAAATAATGAAATGGACGATTTTAGTGCAAAACCAGGCATTCCAAATATGTTTGGACTCATAGGAGCTGAAGCGAATAGTATTGCGCCTGAAAAACGCATGTTAAGCTCAATGACTCCAACAATTGTTGAGAAAAACGGAAAATTATATATGGTTGTGGGCACACCAGGTGGATCAACAATTATTACGTCTGTTTTGCAAACTATTTTAAATGTTCATGAATATGATATGGGCATGCAAGAAGCCATCAATCAACCACGATTTCATCATCAGTGGTTGCCAGATACTGTAAAGATGGAACCAGGAGGATTTAGTGAAACGATTCAAAAAGAGTTGGAACAACTTGGTTATACAATTGACGTAAGCGAAAGCATCGTTATTGGAAAAGTAGAAGGTGTTTTGGTATTACCAGATGGAAAACTAGAAGGTGGCGCAGACCCAAGAGGTGATGATAAAGCTGTTGGATTTTAGACATTATAAATCTACAATTCAAATTTTTAAATAGTTTAGCTTGATTGTCGTTACAATGTCGTTTTGGTTTTAGTTCTTTTTTTCGTCTTGCTAAAACTGATTACGTATTCTTTATGCGAGCAAAAAAAATGGAAATAATGAAATGAAAATTAAGGACCTAACACTTAATTTGAAAAATAGATTCAAAATTTTACTTTAGTAAAAGTAGAACTCACATTCTTTAATTATTTATACAAATCATTAATGTAGTTTTTCTTACCATCAATTCTTTCTAAAGAAATATCTATTGAACTTTTATCATTTATTTGGCCTGTTAAACTTATTGAATCTAATGTGCCTTTGAGTGTTTGTAAACCAAATTTTGTAGCACCTTCAAAACCAAGATGAATGTTTTCTTTTTCTACTAGATATGCACCAATATACAGTGTGTCTTCAACAGATAAAACAATTTGATTATTATTTTCTATAAATAACATAGGGAGTTTACCAAGCTTACCTTTTTTAGGCGTAAAGGTAGAATCTTTCAATTGAATTTGTTTTATTTCATAAGCACCAATAACATTAGGATCTCCTATGTAAACAGATTTGATATATAATGAAAAAGAAAAGTAACCTACAGACAAAACCAAAAGAAATACGACAGGAAATATTTTAGCAAATTTATGTTTTGGTTTTATTGATGTACTATCTAATTTACCACCTAGTTTGATAAAAAATTGATACAAATCTTTTCTATAACCAATTAATAAGATTAACGTAATTGCAAAATCTAAGATAATGTGTGAGGTTGCAAAAATAATTTCAAACTCAATATTTAAAACTAAAATATTTAAACAAACGCCTAAGGAAATTAGTAATGCTATTAATCGAGTTCTTTTAAATAAAACAAGTGCTCCAATTAAAAACTCTGATATTCCAATAAAAATATTGTAATTTTCTGACCTTCCAAAAAATGACCACATATGCTGATACTTAGACATTTCCGCTAGATAGATATACGAACTATAATTAGGAATTCTAAATTGCATAAAAAGGATTTTTGGAATAGCAAAACATATCATTTTTACAGACAAATAGTAGATTAATAAGTATTTAAGGGCGTTTAGAATATTCTTTAGCATAATCTTTTTTATTTGACAATTAAAGTTTTATTTTTTGGGTTTGGTTTGAAATGAAGACGAATCAACTTTTGCATTGTTACATTAAAAATTAATATTCTATTAACTAAGATATTTTTTTGGCAGCATAAAACAAGTAAGTAATGACGTAGTGTAAAATTTATATTATTAATGGAATTCGTATCAAAATTACAAGAGGTTTTTACAGCAAATACAGATGTTGGGAATCAACAGCAGATGCAAGTCTATATGCGTAATTTGTTTCATTTTCATGGGATTAAAGCACCAGTTCGCAAGCAATTGACCAAAGAGTTAACCACTGAACACAAACCGTTTCTACAAGAAAATATTCGTGCAGTTGTAACAAAACTGTACAATTTGCCACAGCGTGAATATCATTATACAGCGATGGAATTGTATCAAAAATTTTCAAACAAGAAGTACGAGTTAAAAGATGGACGTTTTTTCACACGCATGATTACTACACATTCTTGGTGGGACACGGTTGATTTTTTAGCAAAGCACGTATTTGGCAAGTATTTGTTGCAGTTTCCCGAACAGAAACGAAAAATGCTTGATTATTATTCGGAAAATGACAATATGTGGTTGAATAGATCTGCAATTTTGCACCAATTGAGTTATAAAAACGAAACGGACGAAGTTGAATTATTCAAACAATGTATATTACACAAAGAATCAGAAGAATTTTTTATACAAAAAGCCATTGGTTGGGCTTTGCGCGAATATGGAAAAGTACAACCTGAAGCTGTTTTAAACTTCGTAAAAACAACTAAACTTAAAGAATTGAGCGAACGAGAAGCGATTCGGAGATTAGTTTAAAGGTGCTTTGTTTTGAACTTCCAAGAATATTAGTAAAACCTGTATAAATTTTGAGATTTAATTTAACCTGTTTCAAATAGTAATTTTTCAACATTAGTAACGGAATAATCCACGTTATCGACGTCGTTGTAATGCCATAATTAATGTTGGTTAGTTTTACAAATAAAGGAGCAGTTTTCAATGAAAACTGCTCCTTCTTATTGTACTAGATGTTAATTTAAAACAAAATTAGTAAGCTATACTATTACTTAGAACGAGAACCTACAAATTGCTGTGATTTGTTCTTAAACAATACATTAAATGTGGTCAAACTTCCATATATACGTGTAATATATTGTTGTAAATCTATTTTTTCTTGTTCGTCTAAATTACTTGAATTTATTTTTTGCTCCATTACTCGAATACGATCACGAACCATGACTATTTTATGAAAAAAGCCATCAATTGGAAGTTCTTTTCCCTTCAAGTTGGTATCACCTGGTTCCAATACAAGCTTTCCTCCTTTCCATTTGTCAGCAATTGGAATAATTTCAGACACATCTGACCATTTTTTAAGCATATTTCGCAGAATTGTTTCCACTTCATAAAAACTCACACTGTCAACTTCATCTTCAACGGCATCAATTACTTCAAAATCGCTATCAATAGCAATTGTTTCCAATCCATTTTCAATAAAAGTAACCCAATAATGCTTAGAGGTTACGTTAGTTACCACACCTAATCCGTATTCTGGATGTTTAATTCTTGAGCTTATTCCTAAAATATTCATTCTTTTTCGTAGTTATATATAATAATTTATTAATTGCCTATAATATTTTGTAGCTTTAATAGCCAAAGTATTCTCACAAGGAGATTCATGAGTAAAAATAAACATACATTGCGAAATTTGACAAAACATTCGATAAAAAATATAGGAACGCTCGTTTTTCTTAGTATTCTATGTTTCGCTTGCGCGAAAGAACAAAAACAGACTTCAAATCAAACAAGTGAACTTATTGTACAGAAAAATACGATTGAAGAGGAAAACTTAATCAACAAAACTGGTAAAACGATTGAAGCTCGTTTTAATACTCCAAGAAATTACACAAGAATTCCGCTTGAAGCTACTCATTTCGGTTCATATTTAAGGAAATTACCTTTAAAACCTTTTGACAGTCCTGTAAAATATTATGACGGTCGCGAAAAGTATAATAGTAATGTATACGTTTCTGTTGTTGATATGGAAATTGGTACGCGCGACCTACAACAATGCGCAGATGCTGTGATGCGATTACGTGGTGAATATTTATTTGCGCAAAAACGGTTAAACGATATTCACTTTAATTTTCTATCTGACGGAAAACCAAGATATTTCAATACATATGCAAAAGGTGATCATTCCTATAAAAAGTTTCGAAAATACATGAATTATATTTTCGCATATGCAAATACTGCATCGTTGCGAAAAGAATTGGCTAAAGTAACAGACATTAAAGATATTCAAGTTGGTGATGTATTTATTCAGCAAGGAAGACCATTTGGACATGCGGTTATTGTCATTGATGTAGCTGTAAATGAACAAGGAGAAAAAATATTCATGCTAGCACAAAGTTATATGCCTGCACAAGAGACTCAAATTTTAGTAAATAGAAAAAATACCACTTTAAGTCCTTGGTATAAAGCCAAATCAGGAACACTTTACACACCTGAATGGACTTTTGAAAGCACTGATTTACGGCGATTTAAAGAATAAAGCTAACCGTTATAAATACCAAATTAATGAAAAAAGCATTTAAAATTATAGGTAAAGGTATTTTAGGTATTATTGTTTTAGTATTATTACTATTTGCTTTCGTGTACTTTACATATAATGAACCTTTACCAAAAGGAGTTTCTGGGCCAGAAGCTGATGCGCTTGCTACAAAAATACTTAACGCTGTACAGCACGAGCAATATAAAAACACACGATATCTAAGTTGGACATTTCGTGATGCACACCATTATATATGGGATAAAGATCAACAAAAAGTGGAAGTTTCTTGGGATACTGTCAAAGTAAATTTAAACTTAAAAGAGCCAAAAATGAGCATTGTTTCTGTTGACGGTACTAAAACGACTCCTGAAAATGCTTCAAAATATATTGAAAAAGCACTTGCATACTTTCATAATGATTCATTTTGGGTTGTTGCCCCACATAAAGTATTTGACAAAGGTGTAACACGTAGTATCGTTTCTTTAGAAGATAATGAAACAGGATTATTAGTTACTTACAAAAGTGGTGGCACAACACCGGGAGATTCTTATTTGTGGTTGTTAGATAAAAATTATCGTCCAAAAGCTTATAAAATGTGGGTTAGCATTATCCCTATTGGTGGTTTGTATGTTACTTGGGATAATTGGCAACCTACAAAAAGTGGCATCACATTACCTACTGCTCACAGTATGTTTATATTGAATATACCCATCAAAGATGCAAAAGCATGGAACTAAATAGCTGACTTTATGTTAAATTTTAACATTTATTTTAGAGAATTGTTAAATCTTTTATAAGGTATTTTAAAAAAAGAATTAACTTTACCACACTTTTATTAAACTAAAATCAATCTTTTAATTATGAGAAAGAACTACTTTTTTATATTATTATTAATTCCTATACTAGGTTTTTCGCAAGGAAGATCTTTTTGGCAACAAGCGGACGAAACTAAAGTCCAACAATCTGACTTACTTGTTAGAAATTCAACTCCAATAGCTTATGATTTATTTAATTTAAACATGGCTGCTTTAAAACAAGAATTAGCAAATGCTCCTGATAGAGAATTTAATATTCCATCAGAAGTTGTTGTTCAATTCCCAGTAGCAAATGGAGAAATGGAAAACTTCGAAGTATACAATGCTTCTGTAATGGACCGTGAATTTGCTGCGAACTACCCAGAAATTCAATCATATGTAGCTGTAAGTAGAGAAAATACAGGTACTATAATCCGTTTTTCTACAACAGTTTTTGGATTTCATGCTACGGTTCATACAATTGGAAAAACTTACTATATAGATCCAATGACAACAGATTTGCAAACATATATAATGTATGCTAAAGAAAATTTATATGGAAATAGCTTAGAAGAAAAAATTGGATGTATGGTAGATGATGCTGCATCTGATGAAAATAGAACTCATGATAATGGAGGCTTCACTCCTGAAAATGCAAATGATGGTACGTTAAGAACATTCCGTTTAGCTTTATCATGTACACAAGAATATGCGAACTATCATATTAATGCTGCTGGGCAAGCTGCTGCTATAGATGCTGTTAAAAGAGCAACTGTATTAGCTGCAATGAACGTAACAATGACTAGAGTAAATGCCGTTTTTGAAAGAGACATGTCATTAACAATGACTTTAGTAGATAATACAAGTATTATATTCCTTGCTGAAAATGATGGATTTACTGACGATAACGCAAATTTATTAATCGGTGAAAATCAAGTAATTATAGATGCAAACATTGGTACTGCTAACTACGATATAGGACACGTATTCACTACAGGTGGAGGTGGATTAGCTTCCTTAGGTGGTATTTGTTTCAGTAATGCTAAAGCAAGAGGTGTTACTGGTTCGCCAAACCCTGTTGGAGATCCTTTTGATATTGATTTCGTAGCACACGAAATGGGACACCAATTTGGAGCACCACATACATTTAACGGAAGTCAAGGTAACTGTTCTGGTGGAAATAGAAGTTCTACAACAGCTGTAGAACCTGGTAGTGGAACAACAATTATGGCATATGCTGGAATTTGTGGTTCTGATAACGTTCAAAACAATAGTGATGATCATTTCCATGCTATAAGTATTGATAATATGTGGACTAGATTAAATCAAGCACCTGTTTGTTCTTCAAATACAGCTAATGGAAATACAGCACCAGTTGTAGATGCTGGTAATGACTATACAATTCCTTATGGAACTGCTTTTACATTATCTGGAACGGGAACTGATGCTAATGGAACTACATTATCATACTGCTGGGAACAAGTAGATGTTGGACTTGTTGCAGGTGTGCCAAATACGACAAGTACAACTGATCCACAATTTAGATCATACTCTCCAATGGCAACAGGAGAACGTACATTCCCTCAATTAAGTGATATCTTAGATGACAACTTAACACCAACATGGGAAGTAATGCCAAGTGTAGCAAGAACAATGGACTTTGCTTTAACAGTAAGAGACAATGGTACACCAAATGGAGGACAAACAAATAGAGACGATATGACAGTTACATTGGCTAATACTGGCCCATTTAGAGTAACTGCACCTGATACAACAAATGAAAGCTTTTCAACAGGAGCTACAACAACAATTACTTGGGATGTTGCTGGAACAACAGCAAATGGAATCAACACTTCTAATGTAAATATCTTATTATCAACTGATGGTGGACTTACATTCCCAACTACATTAGCTGCTAACACAGCAAATGATGGTTCTCAGTCAATTACATTCCCATTTGTATTTGAACCTTATTGCCGAATTAAAATTGAAGCTGTTGGAAATATTTTCTTTGCTATTTCAAAATCATTCTCTGTAGGAGCTACCGTAACAACAGCTATGAGTTGTAATACATACACTACAGGACCTATTGCAACTGCAATTCCTGATGGAAATGGTGTTGCTCAACCAGCAGCAGGTAACCCTGTTTTTGTTCCTATTACGGTAACAGAATCAACTCCTGTTACTGACATTAGAGTAAGTGTTGACATGACACATACTTTTGTTGGTGATATACTTATGCAATTACAAGAACCTAATGGTAGTAGTATCTCAAATGTTTGGAGTGGTAACTGTGGATCTAATGATGATGTTGATATTACTTTTAAAGATGATGAAGGAGCAATTGTTTGTGGAAATCCTACAGTAGGATTAGCTGCTCCTGCAAACCCATTGAATGTATTTAATGGAAGTAACCCTTCTGGGACATGGAATCTAGTATTTGTTGATTTCTTTAGTGGAGACACAGGAATTGTTAATGAAGTATCTATCGAGCTATGTACAACTGTGACTACGGTTGTTTTAAGTAACGAAGAGTTTGCTTTAGAAAACTTCTCTTTATATCCAAATCCGAACAAAGGAGAGTTCTCATTATCATTTAACTCTCAATCTGGAGAAAATATTGATGTAGCTGTACACGATATTTCTGGAAGATTAGTTCATTCTAAAAAATACAATGCTACATCTACATTTAAAGAGAACATTTCTTTAAATAACGTAAGCACAGGTATGTATTTAATTACAGTAACTGATCAGGAAAAGACAGTAACAAAGAAGTTGATTGTAGAGTAATCATTCTTCACAAAATATATCAAAAACTCCGAAGCAATTGTTTCGGAGTTTTTTTATGAAATTAAATCGTAAAAAACTTAGTGCAAACTATATTCGATTACACATATCAACTATTAATGATAATAGCTAATTTCACAGGTTTTACGTATAAAGAAATTAATATCATTATATGGTTTATAATTATTCCACTTTCATGGATAGTACTACTTGATAAAATATACAAGCAACGAAAACTAACCATCATATTCTTACTATTCATAATCGCTTCACTCCTACTCATTCCAAACTTTACAAGGTTTTGTGATTGGTTATTTCAACAATCTGTAAATTTTCTAAACCTATTCAATAGTGCAGGAAGTAATTACGTTGCTTCTTCCGTTATTATTTGTGTATTGATTCCAATTATAATCTATGTAATTTTGATTCGAAAAGCATTCTTTAAAAAAAGTAATAATTAGGATTATTCTAGTTTAATAACTGCTTCCAAAATTCGTATCTTTGCACTTTTGCAAAAAACTATGACGAATTACGAGGAAAATATAGAAGTTCAGGGAGCAAGAGTTCATAACCTAAAAGATATTGACGTTACGATTCCAAGGGAGAAATTGGTCGTGATTACAGGACTTTCAGGAAGTGGAAAATCATCTTTAGCCTTTGACACCATTTACGCAGAAGGACAACGACGTTATATAGAAACATTTTCTGCGTATGCGCGACAATTCTTAGGTGGTTTAGAACGACCAGATGTAGACAAAATTGATGGTTTATCACCCGTAATTGCCATAGAACAAAAAACAACAAGCAAAAGTCCACGTTCTACTGTGGGAACGATTACTGAAATTTACGATTTTCTTCGACTTTTATTTGCCCGAGCTTCAGATGCGTACAGTTACAATTCTGGTGAAAAAATGATTAGTTATAGTGATGAACAAATCAAAAAATTAATTCTATCAGATTTTAACGGAAAACGTGTCAATGTACTTGCTCCTGTAATTCGCTCACGTAAAGGTCATTATCGTGAGTTATTTGAAAACATTGCTAAGCAAGGTTTTGTAAAAGTTCGTGTTGATGGTGAAATTTTAGACATTCAAAAAGGAATGCGACTCGATCGTTATAAAACACATGACATTGAAATTGTAATTGATCGTTTAGTAATTAATGATGAAGTTGATAATGACAAACGTCTTACAGAGACGATCAAAACGGCGATGTATCACGGTGATGATGTATTAATGGTTATTGATCAAGATGCACCAACGGAAGCACGTTATTTCAGTCGTAATTTAATGTGTCCATCTTCTGGAATTTCATATCCAAATCCTGAACCAAACACTTTCTCATTCAACTCTCCCAAAGGAATGTGCCCTAATTGTAACGGATTGGGAACTTTGCACGAAGTCAATGAAGCAAAAGTAATTCCCGATACAAAAGCCACAATAAAAGGTGGAGGAATTGCTCCTTTAGGCGATTATAAAAAGTCTTGGATTTTTAAGCAATTAGAAATTATTGCAGAACGTTATGAGTTCAAATTAAGCGATCCTATCAAAAATATTCCAAAAGAAGCCATGGAAGTAATTCTAAATGGTGGAAACGAAAAATTCTCAGTAGTTAGCAAAACTCTTGGTGTTACACGCGACTATAAAATTGATTTTGAAGGAATTGTAAGCTTTATAAAAAGTCAATATGAAGATAGTGAATCTTCTTCTATCAAACGTTGGGCAAAAAATTACATGGACAAAGTAGATTGTTCAGAATGTGGAGGATCACGCTTACGCAAAGAATCATTATATTTTAAAGTAAACGAAAAAAATATTGCTGAATTAGCAACAATGGATGTTGTAGAATTGGCTGCTTGGTTTGATAACTTAAAAGATAATCTTTCTGAAAAACAACAAAAAATAGCAACGGAAGTAGTTAAAGAAATTTCTACACGATTGCGCTTTTTGTTAGATGTTGGTTTAAATTATCTCGCATTAAATAGAAGTTCGAAATCTTTATCAGGTGGAGAAGCACAACGTATCCGATTGGCAACACAAATTGGTTCTCAATTGGTAGGTGTTTTATATATTTTAGATGAACCAAGTATTGGTTTACATCAACGAGATAATGAAAAACTAATTAATTCTCTGGAATCTTTACGTGATATTGGAAATTCTGTTATTGTGGTCGAACATGATAAAGATATGATAGAACGCGCTGATCATGTGATTGATATTGGTCCGCACGCAGGAAGACATGGTGGTGAAATCATTTCAGAAGGAACACCAAAAGAATTATTAACGCATGATACGCTTACGGCTGCATATTTAAACGGAAACAAAGAAATTGCTATTCCAACTGAACGTAGAAAAGGAAATGGTAA
Organism: uncultured Kordia sp.; assembly: GCF_947496985.1. Classification (GTDB taxonomy): domain Bacteria; phylum Bacteroidota; class Bacteroidia; order Flavobacteriales; family Flavobacteriaceae; genus Kordia. Next base: position 68,049 of record NZ_CANMEZ010000004.1, on the reverse strand, counting down.
AAAGTTGATCTTAAAAGGAGCTACAGGAAACAACTTGAAAAATGTTTCTGTAGAATTTCCATTAGGTAAAATGATTGGTGTTACAGGTGTTTCAGGAAGCGGAAAATCGACTTTAGTCAATGAAACCCTCTACCCTATTTTGAATGCGCATTTCTTTAATGCAGTAAAAAAACCAATGCCATATAAAAGCATTAAAGGGTTAGAACATATTGACAAGGTAATTGATATTAATCAATCGCCAATTGGCCGTACACCACGATCAAATCCAGCAACATACACAGGTGTTTTTAGTGAAATACGTAGTTTATATGCAAAAACACCCGAAGCGATGATTCGTGGTTACAAACCAGGAAGATTTAGCTTTAATGTAAAAGGCGGACGTTGTGAAACCTGTCAAGGTGGTGGATTGCGTGTGATAGAAATGAACTTCTTGCCAGATGTGTATGTAGAATGCGAAACGTGTAATGGAAAACGATTTAATCGTGAAACCTTAGAAATTCGTTACAAAGGAAAATCTATTGCCGATGTGTTAAGCATGACTATGAATGAAGCGGTGAGTTTCTTTGAACATATTCCAAAAATCTATAGAAAACTGAAAACCATCAAAGATGTTGGTTTAGGCTATATTACACTTGGGCAGCAAAGTACAACGCTTTCTGGTGGTGAAGCACAACGTATTAAACTTGCTACAGAATTATCAAAAAGAGATACTGGAAATACTTTTTATATTTTAGATGAACCAACAACTGGACTGCATTTTGAAGACATCCGTGTGTTGATGGAAGTTTTAAATAAACTCGTTGATAAAGGAAATACAATTGTTGTTATTGAGCACAATATGGATGTAATTAAAATGGCAGATTATATTATAGATATTGGTTATGAAGGTGGAAAAGGTGGCGGACAAGTGGTTACTAAAGGAACTCCAGAAGAAGTTGCTAAACACAAAACAAGTCATACAGCACGCTTTTTGAAGAAGGAATTAGCATAATTAAAGTCTGTAATAATATAAAAAAATGAACATATACAGATATTTGCGTACATATACTGTATCAATGCTTCTTATAAAGTTTCTATGTAACCCTCGATTCTATTGAAGCATTTCTATAAGGAATTTTTAAGGTACTTTATAGAATGTAATAGTTATAAAACAAAAAGAGTGTCTCATATGAAACACTCTTTTCTTCCTTGAATTAATAAATAAACTACGTAAAACTAAACTATTTTTTTATGCTTTTATCGTTCGTTTTGTAACTTTCAAGTTACTTTTCTGTATTTATAATGCTTAAAAAGCACATTTCTGGTTCGAACGAAAAGTTGTTAATTTGTAGTGTTTTCTGCAAATTCTCATTTTCTTGATATTCTCTTCTTCCAGAAATGTAACAACTAAATAAATTAAGGTGAGAAATATAAATTCTTTTGGAGATACAATTAGATATTTACATTAATAACTGAATAGCTTTTTCATCATTTGCATTTTTTTGTTTGACTAATTTTATGATGCAAATAAAGCCTCAAAAGTCCTATAATACAATGCAAATATGGTGAAGTGGAAAAATGAGCCTTGAAAGTGACTATTGAAAGATTGACTAAATGTCATAAATTTGGATTATTACCTATTATGCAATGAATATTTAATTTCCACTCATTAATTACTAGAAATAATATTATATAATTCAAAGAATTAAGCATATATCTTATCTTTCATAATTTCACATACAAATCCTTTTTTACTAATTAATGAAACTATTTTTTCAATACTAAAATAGATTCCTTTTATTCTAATAACTGTATGACCACATGGATAGGGTAAATTAGTTTCGTCCATATCATAATCAATTTTCAATTCAGGAAACTCAGTTTTGAGCATCTTTACTACTTTTTTAGCCTCTATAGTTTTCCTAATATTTGTAATAAAAACTTCTATCATTCTAAAATTGTTCATGTGTTAATTCCATATTAACCATTGCTCCAGCAATATTACCGTTAGCAACTGCATTAGCAACCGATCGCATCATCGTTGAATTATCGCCACAAGCAAAAACACCTTCTATCGTTGTTTTTTGAAAACTATCTACTTTAATATATCCTTGTTCTGTTAGCTCACATCCTAGAGAAATTGGTATTTCTGAATGTTGTTTAAAAGGAAGAGCTGCATAAACAGCATCAAATTTCATTTTGCTTCCATCTTTAAAAATAAGATTACTTATATGTCCATTAGAATGTTCTATTTCTGTAACTTCTTCTTCTACAACATTAATAGTATGTTTATTTAATTTAGTGAGTTGCTCTGTATTAAAATCTTCTTTTCCTGAAGTTAGAATTGAAATAGTATTTGTTAGATTATTAACTAGTGAAGCTACATGAATTGCCTTATCACCATTTGCCATAATTCCTGTTTTTTGACCTTTAAATTCATATCCATGACAATATGGACAGTGTATAACTGAAATTCCCCAACATTCTGAAAAACCTTTTATATTTGGCATTATATCTTTTATTCCTGTTGCAAAAATTATTTTTTTACCGATAAATTCTATCCCTTTTTCTGTAGTGATATGAAAACCTTTATCAGATTTCTTTCCTTTTATAGCAAAATCTTCAACGAAACTAACCGTTTCATAATTCAACACTTGCAACTTTGCTTTACTTGAAATTTCAGCTGGTGGAATTCCGTCCTGCGTTATAAAATTATGAGAATGTGGTGTTTGTCGATTACATGGTAAACCGCCATCTATTATTAATACATTACGCAATGAACGTCCCAACGTCATTGCTGCAGAAAGACCTGCATAACTTCCTCCAATTATTATTACTTCAAAATTTTTATTGTTTCCCATAGTATTAAATTTTATGAAACTTGTTAATGAGATAGGCATTGCCAATGCTAAAGCAGCCATTCCTGTTTGTTTTATTACTTCTCTTCTCGTCATTACACCATTCATTAATGCAATGTTGTCGCATTAATTGTTTTGCAAATATATTATCTTTTTGTATTATTGCAACATAGTCGCACTAATTTTTTTTCAACTATGGTAATGAAAAGGAGAAATACACCTACTAAAGAAGCTGTTATTAATGTTTTATCAAAAACTGGTAAAGCAATGAGTCAAAGTGCTATTGAAAAAAAAATAAATTTAAAAAGTGATAGAGCTACTATTTACAGAGTCTTAAATCGTTTTTGTGAAGATGGTGTTTTACATAAAATTGTTGCAGAAGATGGCAAACAATATTTTGCACTTTGTGTTAATTGTAAGGAGAATAAATTACCTAAAAATCATTTTCATTTTCGCTGCACAAGCTGTCAAACCATAGAGTGTTTACATGAGCCTGTTCATTTTTCAGTTCCTAAAAACTATTCTGTAGAAAGTATTAATTGCGTTTTAACAGGCACTTGTCCAAAATGCATCTAAATTCTCTTGTTGACCTATATGATTTAACCAACTAGAACTGAATATGATAGGTAGCATGAAATCCAAAAAAGAAGTTGCCATCATTAAAATTGAAATTCTTTGTGGTTTGCGTAATAAAGCTATCTTCTGTAAAAAACGGATTGTTCGTCATTTTAAACTGTAATAACAACTTGCTTACTTCCCAATTAGCACCAAGTGAAAATGCTCCGTAAGTCTCGCGCGATTCCAACTCATTGACAACATAATAATATTCAGATACTATAGATACGTGATTGCTCAACTTATAACGTCCACCAAAACCAACAGCAAAATGATTATGATCATCCAATGCTGACTTTGATGAAGTTCTGTGAATAAAAGTTGGCGCTATTTGCAATGAAAAATTTCTAGAAAATTTGTGTGCAATCAACACTTGTGACGTGAAAGCAAGTTTACTTCCAAAATCATTTCGTGATTCAATTCCGTACACAAAACGAGTTCGATATGCTGCTGTTTGTAAAAGTGTAATACTCAATGGATTTTTGCCATCATCAGTTTGACGAAACAATCTATATTTCAAATACGCATCCATAATTCCGCTAGCAGGATTTCCTGCTCCATAGCCGAAACCAAAGGTCAATCGATCAGAAATTCCATAATCTAAACCAAAACGCGTACTCATTTTATCTGCAATAAAAGATTTTCCATTAGAATTTGGAATATCCCAATAACGTGACATAAAAGAAATTTCGAGTGTATTTCTTTTACGTGTTTCCACGGAATGTCCAATGGATATATGAGTTCCTTTAAAAGTAGCCATTGTATAATTGTCAATATCCTGTGACTCATTATTTAATTTATCTAAAAGATTTTGAGCCGTTACAAATGGAGATATACTTAAGAAAAGTACCCAAATTACATATTTACTTTTCATAGGGTGCATAATTAAAATTAAACGAAACTTCTATTTTTTTTGAAATGTTTGGCGATAATAATGGTGGTACATTAATGTTATAATCATCAATCAATACATCCAAAGTACCAGAAATGGTATATCTATTATCGCTTCTAGTTATAGTTGCTTTTACTTCAACAGGTTTTGTGATGTTTTTAAGCGTAAAATCACCTTTTATAATTTTAGTTTGTGTTTCTTCATCTTTAGCATCAAAACCAATAATAGTACCTGTAAATGTTGCTTTTGGATATAAATCAGATTCTATATAACTTTCGTTAAAATGTTCTCGCATTAATGTTTTTTTAAACACAAAAGCACGCATTAAAATACTGACTGCAATTTCTTGTGTTTCAGGGTTAAAAAGACTTAAAACTTGATTATTAGTTGCCTGAATATTTTCTACGGAAGTGTATGAAAAGAAAGTCACCTGACCTTGCCGTTCAATATATTCATTGGTTTCAGAGGTAATACTAGAGGAAATAATAAAAATTAATGCTAGTAAAAATTTATTCATAAATTCTTCTTATATAATTACACAGTGTAAAAGGATTATATCCATTAAAAATCCTTTCAAAATTCCTTTTAACTTTATGTTTTGTCCAGCATAAAGCTTTACAATATCTCTATTTTGGTTAATCTGCATTTCGCACAATATATATGTTTTATCAGAATCTCCCTTTAAAATTAAACTATATTTCCCATCTTGATACGTAATTTCTTTTATTTCACCTTCAATTTCAATTGCTTTTTCAATAAAACCTTCTAGTTTTTGCTGTTTGTTTTCTAGTTTCAATAAAAGTTCGTTAGTCGTGAAAACTTCTGCTGTTTCTATTTTTGTGGTATCTATTACTCCACTATTCAACATCTTAATTATAAAAACAAGGCATAAAATAACCATAGACAATACAATTACTATTTTGTGTTGTTTTTTTGTTTTCATAATTACACTAAAAGCTTATTCATAATAAGATTCAATTTTTGTAATAAATATTTCATAAAAATACTCTTTTCCCGCCGCTTACAACGGTCGAAAGTATCTGAAACGGAAAATAAAACCTTAAAACGGAATATTAAATGCTAAGATTCACGGGTATAATGCAACGATATGTTATTTTAGTACTTTATAAAAAGAATTGTTTTTATCAATGAAAAATTCCAGAATATATCTATATACTACTTTAGGATTTGTGTTAGTATATATTTTAATTATTGTTTTACTGGTAATGCCACTAACGGTAAAGTTTAAAAGTACTACTGTATTACAGAACAATATCAATTTAGCCACACAGGAAATACATCAAATGAGTATTGTAACCGGTGATGCTTTAGCAAATAATATAGACAAGAAAATTATTATTAATAGTATCAAAAAAGCAACTTCAGGAAGCGATAATGAAAGTATCTACTTATCTGTTTTTGATTGGTCAGGGAAATTTGTTAGTTATCCTGATGTGACAAAAATTGGAGAAAAAAATCAACAAAAAAGCAATACCATTTCCAACATGAAAAGTGTGGTAACAGGTAAAGAATTATATGATTTAGTTCAAAATAGAAACCCTGATGCCAAAGAAACTTCAGAAGTTATTGCCATGCGTCCAATTGCAAATTCAGATTTAATTATTGCAGCGCATTTAAATATCAAAAACATACAGCTACAAATCAGTACATTTAAAGAACAGCTTAAAACCATTTTTTTAATTCTAGGATTAATCTTGTTAGTACTAGTTTTAGTCATTACAAGAATACTATCTTTATATTATGAACGCATTATCGATAGTAAAACAGCTAAACTTGAAGATGGTGTTTTAAACTTATCCAAATTAAACAACTCGCTCGAAATCTATCAAAAAAGTGTTGCTTCATTACAAAATAATACACCCGAAAAAAGAGAAGAAGAAAGCATTGAAGTAAATTCAAAGGAAATTCCCAAACAACGTTTACTTACTTTTATTAGAAATGAATTAATGCCTATTGCTATTACAGATATCTCATATATCTATGTAGAAAACTCTATATCCTACGTGGTTCGTAAAGATGGAAAACGTTATACCGCAAACGATAGTTTAGATCAACTATATGCAACTTTAGATTCTAAATTATTTTTTAGAGCTAACCGACAAACTATTGTAGCTATTTATGCCATTGATAAAATCATAAAATACGGTAATAGCGCGCTCAAAATAGAAATGCAACCGATTTCAGAAATTGATATTATCATTGGTAAAAATAAAGTAGCTGTCTTCAAAAAATGGTTAGACATGTAAAAATCAAGGAGTTTAAAATCAATTTTAATAAACGACTTAATACTTTGTTAAAAAGAATACGACTTCCAAGCTTGATTTTTATCTTTACATAAAGAACATTTTTATAGGAATAAGCATAAAAAATTTGATCACAATTCTATATAAAATAGTATCTTAGCACGTTTTGATTAAAAATTAATTATAGAATATGAGAAAAGAAAAAAACCACAAAGGTTGGAATGAGATAAAAACAAACGATTCTTGGGCACTTTTTAAAATCATGGGAGAATTCGTAAACGGATTTGAGAAAATGAGCCAAATTGGTCCTTGTGTATCTATATTTGGATCTGCACGTACAAAACCAGAAGACAAATACTATAAACTTGCTCAGGATATTGCACACAAAATTGTAGATCATGGATATGGTGTCATTACTGGTGGTGGACCTGGAATTATGGAAGCAGGTAACAAAGGAGCGCATTTAGGTGGCGGAACTTCTGTAGGACTAAATATTGTACTTCCTTTTGAACAACACGACAATCCATATATTGATTCAGATAAAAATATCAATTTTGATTACTTCTTTGTTCGTAAAGTGATGTTTGTAAAATATTCACAAGGATTTGTAGTAATGCCTGGAGGATTTGGAACATTAGACGAATTATTTGAAGCAATTACACTAATTCAAACGAAAAAAATTGACAAATTCCCTATCATATTAGTTGGTACAGAGTTCTGGACAGGATTGATGGATTGGGTAAAAGCTACATTATTAGACAAGTTTGGTAATATTAGCGCTCACGATTTAGATCTAATCCATATTGTGGATAATGAAGATGAAGTATTAGACATCTTGGATGCTTTCTATAAGAAAACAAACCTAAGTCCTAACTTCTAAAAAAAGAAGTTTTGTAGAATAATTGCACCCGAAAAAGAAAAATGAAAAAAATACTATTCATCCTTTGCTTGCTAGGCTTAGGATTACAACAACATAATGCTCAGGAAAATATCAAGACGATGTTTTATAACGTCTTGAATTTTCCTGACATTTCTCCAAGTCGAATTGATGATTTAGAGACGGTATTTACGGACTATCAACCAGATTTATTTATGGTATGCGAGCTGAACGATTCGTTTGGTGCTGAGCAAATTTTAACCCGATTGCAAACCATCAATCCAAATTATGCACAAGCAACATTTTTCACAAATACATCTGATGACAACTCTGGCGATTTCAATTCGTTGCAAAATTTGATCTATTATGATAGTTCAAAATTTATTTTAGAAGGACAAGATATTGTACAAACTACAATTCGCGATTTCAATCGATATACTTTAAAACTAAATACAGTTGACCAAACAAATAATCCAATTCGTTTGGAAGTATTTGTTGGGCATTTAAAAGCTGGAAACTCTCCAGAAGATGAATTGCGGCGTTTTTTAATGGTGGAAGAATTAATTTCGTATTTATCTACGCTTGACGCGAATAGTAATATATTATTTGCTGGCGATTTGAATCTATACACAAGTAATGACATTACGTTCAACAAACTTACAGATGCTACAAATGCGATCACATTAGCAGATCCAATCAATCGTTTAGGAGATTGGCATAACAACAGTAGTTTTGTAGATATATTCACACAGTCAACACGTACACAAAGTGGTTTAGGTGGTGCTTCTGGAGGATTTGATGATCGTTTCGATTTTATCTTAACTTCTGAAAACATGTTGACGAATACAGATATATACTATGTTCCAAACTCGTATAAATCATTCGGAAACAACCAAAATCCTGATTGTTATAACAGAGCAATCAACTCATCTGACTGTGCAGAAGTAATGAATTCTGGAATCAATTACTCACAAAGTTTACGCAACGCATTACACGACATGAGCGATCATTTACCAGTAGTGATGGAATTAGAAACAACAGAGCAATTATTAAGTACTTCAGAATTTAATCAAAAAGTTACTTTTAACTTCATACGAGGGAACGTAACCTCAAATGAACTTTCATTTGTGTTAAATTCTTCCAAAAAAGACAATGAATATGTTATATATAGCGTTTTAGGTCAAAAATTACAGTCCGGAACTATAAAAAATAACGATATTACGACTATAAATGTTGGAACACTTCCGAAAGGAATTTATTATCTAACAATAGAAAATTATATAGAAACAAAAAAATTCATAAAACAATAATTGAGCACTACACGCATCTACTTCGTTCCCTACTTACTCTTGTTCTTTAGCGTTTTAGCTTTTGGACAACATAAAAATACAATCACAGCTACTTTACAAGCTGAGGAAAACAGCATGGTTATTTCTCAAGAAATTACCTATACAAATGAAACAAATACTACTCTCAATGAAGTTTATTTCAACGATTGGAGTCATAGCTTCTCTGGGAAAAATACGCCTTTAGCGAAACGCTTTGCAGAAGAATACCACCGTAATTTTCACTTAGCACGAAAACGTAAGCGTGGAAATACAAATATCAAGAATTTTACACTTAATGGAAGTGCTGCAAATTGGGAACGACTAGATGAACAAGTAGATATCATAAAAGTAACCTTAGATTCACCTTTGCAACCGAATCAAAGTATTACCTTCAATTTAAATTATACAGTCAAATTGCCTAGTGACGAATTTACACGTTACGGATACAAAAATAATGGTGATTTCAGTTTACGCTTTTGGTATATTACACCAGCAGCATACAGAAATGGTTGGAAGCTTTACAGTAACAAAAACTTAGACGATTTATACACAGAACAAGCGGAACATGATATTACACTTATCTATCCGAAAAAATACAATGTAGTTTCTAGTGCAGATACGAAGGAAGAAAGTGAAAAAGGATACACAAAACTCAAAGGCGCTAACGTAAAAGAAATTACAGTATTATTACGTCAAAACTCAGAGTTTAAAACATTTCAAACGGATAAAGTAAACATTACTACAAATTTGGATGCCTATGGTTTGGATGAAAAAATGCAAGCAATTGCCGTTGATAAAGTTGTACAATTTATTTATGAGAATTTAGGTGAGTTTCCTCGAAAAGAAATGTTGATTTCTAGAATTGACAATAAAAAGAATCCAGTATACGGATTGGGACAGTTACCTTCTTTTATTCGTCCGTTTACAGACGATTTTCAATATGAAATAAAAATTCTAAAAGCGATTCTTACCAAAAACTTAGAAGAATCGATGTGGATGGATACACGTACAGAAAAGTGGATTTCTGACGCTTTAGAAACATACATGCTAATGGTGTATGCAGAAACGCACTATCCAAACATGAAGTTAACTGGTGGATTATCAAAAGTTTGGGGAATTCGTTCGTACGAATTTGCTAAACTAGAATTCAATGATCAATATCCGTTTCTATTCATGTTAATGGCGCGTAAAAACATTGATCAACCATTAAGTACATCAAAAGATTCGCTAGTAAAATTCAACAATAATATCGCCAACAAATACAAAGCAGGAGTTGGATTAAAATACCTAAAAAGCTATTTTGACAATACTGTAATTGACGAATTTGTAAAAGAATTCTATACTAAAAACAGATTGAAAAAAGCAACACGTGCTGATTTTCAAAACTTATTAGAATCCAAAGCGCCAAAAGACATTAATTGGTATTTTGACAACTATGTAGATTCCAGAAAACGAATTGATTACAAAATAAAAAGTGTAGAAAAAGTAGATGATTCACTTCAAGTGACAATCAAAAACAAATATGATGGTAACTTCCCTATTTCACTTTTTGGAATTAAAAACGATACGGTTGTTTCCAAACATTGGGTAACTGACATTGGCGAAAAGAAAACGGTAACCATTCCACGAGAAGGTGTAGATCGGTTGGTACTAAATTATGATAAAATCATTCCAGAATTTAATCAACGTGACAACTGGAAATCATTAAATGGATTTTTTGCAAACAATAAAAAATTAAAGTTTACTTTCTTTAAAGATGCCGAAAATCCACATTACAATCAAATATTCTTTGTGCCAATTGCACAATTCAATTTATACGATGGTTTTACGCCAGGAATGCGTTTTTACAACAAAACATTCCTAACAAAACGCTTATTATACGATTTAAAACCTTCGTACGGATTGCGTTCGCAAAAAGTAGTAGGTTCAGGAAGTGTTTCCTATCGTCATGATATTGAAAGTAAAAGCGATTTATATTTTGCTCGTTTTTCCATGTCTGGAAATTACTATCATTACGAAGAAGATTTAGCGTATACGCGATTTGTTCCGAAAGTAACATTTGGTTTTAGAAATCCTGATTTTAGATCCAATCAAAAAGAATTCTTAGACTTTAGATATGTTATTGTACAACGTGAACAATCTGAACTTATAGAACTTGAAAACGAACCAAATTACAGTGTTTTCAATGCACGTTATGTGTATTCAAATCCTGATCCAATACGTCATTTAACGTGGTTTACAGATTTTCAAATAGCAAAACGATTTTCTAAGGTTTCATTCAATCTTAATTATAGAAAGCTTTTTCAAGATAACAGACAGTTAAATGTGCGTTTCTTTGTTGGTAAATTTTTATTCAATGATACCAACTCGGACTTCTTTAGTTTTGCCTTAGACAGGCCTACAGATTATTTATTCGATTATAACTATTATGGACGTTCAGAAGATGAAGGATTGTTCAGTCAGCAATTAATTGTTGCCGAAGGTGGATTTAAATCAAAACTAGACAATCCATTTGCGAATAACTGGATTGGAACTGTAAATGCAAGTTATAGCATTTGGAAATGGATTGAAGCATATGGAGATATAGGAATGATAAAGAATACAAACATAAACACACGTTTTGTATACGACTCTGGAATTCGTTTAAATTTAGTACCTGACTATTTTGAACTTTATTTCCCTGTATATTCTAACAATGGTTGGGAAATTGCACAACCTGGCTTTGACGAACGTATTCGATTCATTGTAACATTAAGTCCAAAAACACTGACGAAACTATTCACACGAAAGTGGTTTTAAACACTATTCTTTTGATTACAAATTATCAATAGAAATAATAGGAATTCCTGTTATACTATATATCATAAACCATGTTTAGAATATTTTTCTTTCCAAATAAACCCTATCTATTCAAACCGAAATTGAAAACTCGAAGATTTGGGTTAATGTGGTTTGAAAAAAGAAGGAAAAATCAAGAAAGTCATTATCAAGGTTATTTCACTTTCAAACCTACAATTAATAATAAGGTAAACATATTCATTGATGCTAAAAAAGGAGAATTAAGTCGAGAGTCACTTCTCTTTTTTGATGAATTCGAACGAAATTATACCAAAATTTGTGATAACTTAAAGAAACCTTTATCTGATAAATTAAGCCAACAGGAATTACCCAAAATTGAAATCAATAATATAAAGCATGATTTCAAATTAGATGCTATAATTATAAAAAAAACGACTCCTGAAAAACAACTATGGCGCGTACGCTTCACAAATTCAGATATTGCAATTACGGGTGTTACTTTTCATTTCGAAAATTGGGATTTAGTAAAAATCACTTAAAAAAACCGCATAAAACAACCTGTGTCAAAATTTAAATAATTATCAGTGAAAAAGTCTTTTTCCTACGAATTTTAAATAAATCACAATTAAAATTAACTTTTACTGAATAATTCACATTTTTTTAAGATGTTTAGCTGTTGCAAAAACGCTCACTTTTTGTTACATTTGCAACACTTCAATCCACAAGAACTATGCAAGCAAAAGTTGAAAACACACAAGATATTTCATTCGATCAATTCAAAGAAGAAATCATTCGCGATTATACTACAGCAGTAATCAGTAGAGAATGTAGTCTTCTTGGTCGTAGAGAAGTATTGACTGGAAAAGCCAAGTTTGGTATTTTCGGAGACGGAAAAGAAGTTCCTCAATTAGCCTTAGCAAAAGCATTCCAAAATGGGGATTTTCGATCTGGTTATTATAGAGATCAAACTTTTATGATGGCAATTGGCGAACTAAACATTCAACAATTTTTTGCTGGTTTGTATGCACATACAGATATTGATGTAGAACCAATGTCAGCCGGAAGACAAATGGGCGGACACTTTGCTACACATAGTTTGGATAAAAATGGTGAGTGGAAAAACTTGATGCAACAAAAGAATTCAAGTGCCGACATCTCTCCTACTGCCGGACAAATGCCGCGTTTGCTAGGATTAGCACAAGCATCAAAAATATATAGAAACGTTTCAGGAATCAATACAGAAAAATTCTCTGATAACGGAAATGAAATTGCTTGGGGAACTATAGGTAACGCAAGTACAAGTGAAGGTTTATTCTTTGAAACCATCAACGCAGCCGGCGTTTTACAAGTTCCTATGGTGATGAGTGTTTGGGATGATGAATACGGAATTTCTGTTCATGCAAAGCATCAAACAACAAAAGAAAATATTTCTGAAATCTTAAAAGGTTTTCAACGTACAGAAACTGAAAAAGGATATGAAATTTTCACCGTAAATGGTTGGGATTATCCTTCGTTAATAGCAACGTACCAAAAAGCATCTGATGTTGCACGTGCAGAACATGTTCCTGTGTTAATTCATGTTCAACAAGTAACGCAACCGCAAGGACATTCTACTTCTGGTTCGCATGAACGCTATAAGAGTAAAGAACGTTTAGCTTGGGAAGTTGAATACGATTGTAATGCGCAAATGCGTAAATGGATGCTAGAAAATGGTATCGAAACGGAGGAAAACTTAAAAACCTTAGAAAAAGATATCAAAAAACAGGTTCGTGATGGTAAAAAAGCAGCCTGGAAAGCGTTTGTAGCGCCAATGAAACAAGAACAATTAGAAGCTGTAAGTTTATTAGAAAATTTAGCACAATCAAGTCCTAATAAAGTATTCATCAATAAGCTAAAAGAAGAATTAGCTGCTATTGCAGAGCCAATTCGTAAAGAAATTGCAAGTTATACTCGTAAAGCATTGCGTATAGTTGTTGGTGAAACTTCTATTGAAAAACAAGCCTTAGCACATTGGATTAAAGCATATTTTGAAAAAATTCAACCTAAATATAGTTCACACTTATACAGTGAATCTAACAAAAAAGTAGCTAAAATTGATGCAAGCGCACCAACATATAGTGAAAGTTCAGAAGAAGTAGATGCACGTTTGATATTAAGAGATAACTTTGATGCTATCTTTTCAAAATATCCAGAAGTATTAATTTTTGGTGAAGATGCTGGAGAAATTGGTGATGTAAACCAAGGACTAGAAGGAATGCAAGAGAAATATGGTGAATTGCGTGTTTCGGATACGGGAATTCGTGAAGCAACCATTCTTGGACAAGGAATTGGAATGGCAATGCGTGGATTACGCCCAATTGCTGAAATTCAATACTTAGATTATTTACTATATGCGTTGCAAATTATGAGTGATGATTTAGCAACCTTACAATACAGAACTAAAGGAACACAAAAAGCACCTGTAATCATTAGAACGCGTGGGCATCGTTTGGAAGGAATTTGGCATTCTGGTTCGCCAATGGGCGCAATCATCAATGCAATCAGAGGAATTCATGTATTGGTTCCAAGAAACATGACCAAAGCAGCAGGGTTTTACAATACTTTATTAGAAAGTGATGAACCTGCACTGGTAATTGAATGTTTAAACGGTTATCGTTTAAAAGAACAGTTACCAACAAACTTAGGTGAGTTCAAAACACCTTTAGGCGTTGTAGAAACAATCAAGGAAGGAACTGACATGACTATTGTTTCGTATGGCTCTACCTTACGAATTATAGAACAAGCTGCCAAAGAATTACAAGCAGTCGGAATTGATATCGAAATCATTGATTGTCAATCCTTATTGCCTTTTGATATCAGTCATGATATTGTAAAAAGCGTTGCTAAAACAAATCGTTTATTAGTTATTGACGAAGATGTGCCTGGTGGTGCTTCGGCGTTTATTTTACAACATATTGTAGATGAACAAAATGGATATAAACATTTAGATAGTAAACCACAAACATTAACAGCAAAAGCGCATAGACCTGCATACGGAACGGATGGAGATTACTTTTCTAAGCCTTCTACTGAAGATGTGTTTGAAAAAATTTATGCCATGATGCATGAATCAAATCCTACGGAATATCCAGAATTATACTAATTCTGTTGTTATGTTGAACTTTATTCAACACCATCATAAAATATACAAACGCCAAACTTTATCGAGTTTGGCGTTTTATGTAAAATGATTTTGCCACTAGCCTACTTCTTTCAAATTAGTTCAAAATACTTTAGACTTTTAAAATTAAATAATACAACTAATATAGTTGTCTAGCTAACTATATTTAGTATATTTGCATATGATTAATCATAATTTATATTTTCAAATAGAGATTACAGCTCGAAAGATTAGACATTTTGGTCAAAGCATACTTAATAAATATCAACTAGACATTACAATAGAACAATGGTTGGTTTTAAAAACCATATTAGAAAATGAAGGTGTAAGTCAATTAAGAATTGGAGAATTACTTCTGAAAGACAAGCCAACTATTTCTAGAATGATTAAACATCTAGTTAATTGTGGATATATTAAAAAAGAAAATGATGCTTTAGATTTAAGAAAGTATTCAATCAATCTAACTGATAAAGGTCATGAACTAATGGACAAACTGCTTCCTATAATTGAAAATATTAGATTACAAGGACTAAATAGTATTACAGAAAGTGAACAAACTAGTTTAAATAACATTCTTTTAAAAATTCAAAATAATATAGCTAAATAATTTTTTACACATATAGTTGTCTAGCTAACTAATTACAAACCTTTTAAATAATTCAGAAAAATGAAAAAGTCAATTTTAATTTTAACAGTCATCGTATTAACAGCAATCAATGCTACTGCACAAAAAAATTCCGAAGAAAAAGCCTTGAAAGCCGCTTTATTAAGTTACATCAAGGCCGGTGATAATAATGATACTGCAGCGTTAAAAAAAGTACTTCATCCAGATTTTAGAGTATCATTATATGATTCTAGCAAAGATGCGGTAAGCATTTTAGATCGTAAAACTTATGTTTCCTTTATAAATAAAAAAAAGTTTGGTGGTTATGTTAGAACTCCAGAGTTCCATTCTATACTATTTATCGGAAAAAATATGTCTTCTATAAATGTAACACTAACTAGCCCAGGAAAACCGACCTTAAAAAACTTTTACTCTATGGTGAATCTAAATGGAAAATGGGTCGTACTGCAAGATTTTGTCACACTTATTAAGTAGTTGATAGTTTATAATGTATCTCTCTAGTAGATATACTAACATTACTTCAAAAACAATATACAAAACGTCAAACTCAATAAAGTTTGGCGTTTTTTCGTATCAATTAATATATTATCACCACAAAAACTAGTTAATAAACTTACAATCCGCCCAAATTAAAAGCTACAATAAAACTAAGTTTCATAACTATTTCGTATTTTACAAGAACTTAACCATAGTGACATATACACTATATATCACTAAACTTTAACCATATTATTTATATAGAAAAATGGCAACAACAACACAAAATTGGATGAGTAGTCTTGACGATGAAATCACGCTCGACAAGATTTCCATTCCTGGTACACACGACTCAGGAACTGAAAAAACAGGTGCAGGACCAGCACATACGCAGAACTTTGGTATTAGTACTCAATTGAATGACGGTATCCGTTTTCTGGATATTCGTGTAAAGTATAAAAAAGGTAACAATCCCGATGATCCGCTTCAAATATATCATGGAATCATAAACTGTGATATTTCTTTTGGAGATGTGCTTACTGATTGTCTAAATTTCTTGAATACCAATTCACAAGAAACAATTATTATGTTGATAAATTCTGCATCAGGTAATGGAAAAGATATTCAGCAATATTTTGATGTCTATCTTAGTCAAGCAAAATATCAGGATTTGTTTTATTTAGATCCTGTCCCTTCCAAACTTAAATCACTGAGAGGAAAGGTTGTTTTATTTCGAAGATTTCCAGGTACTGGTGGCGTAGATTTATCCGTTGGTTGGCAAGACAACAAAACGTTTCAATTAACCACTCCACAAGGTGTACAATTCATGATAGAAGACGAATATAGTCAACATAATACCAAGAAAAAATGGAGTGCTGTAGAAACAAATATCAATACTGCTAAGAACAATCCAACAGATGGTATCATTTATATTACTTACAACAGTATTTCTTTTGGTGCACATACGCCATATCAATACGCTTGGGGAGGCGGTATTGGACGGGTTAATCCAAAAATGAATCCAGAGTTGACATCTTATTTACAAAGTAATTCAGGTACTAAAAGATTTGGTATCATTCCACTTGATTTTTACAATAATAAGACCGGTGATATTGATAATAGAAATGCCGAATTGATTATAAACTCTAATGCAGGTGTACAGTTAGCATAATTTATTTTACATCATATGAAATGAATTTGCATTTTTAACATCTTTATATTCATTAATTGCAGATGACCTTTAATTGATGTAAAAAGAATAAATGTTGATACCTAAATAAGGTTTATTAGTATAAATACAAAACGTCGACTTCTTTTTAGTTGGCGTTTTTATATATAAAGAAGCTATCTTTGAATGTTATAATGAATACAAACTCAAGAATAACATCCGTATTAAAAGCTGCGCATTTAGATAATGCTATTACTGGTTTGCCTACATTTTTTTTATCAGATTTAAATTTGGAAACAGATTTACAATTTGAATTGCCTACCAATCTCAGACTAGGTCACATGGTTGAAAAAATTGTTTCGGAATGCATCAAATCATCTTCCAATTACAAAGTTCTTTTTGAGAACATTCAAATACAAAAAGATAAAGATACCATTGGCGAGCTCGATTTTATTATTGAAGAATTGAAGTCGAAACAAGTCATTCATCTCGAATTAGCCTATAAATTTTACTTATACGATCCTACACTTTCTGAAAACTCTTTCCATAATTGGATTGGTCCTAACCGACGAGATTCATTACAAGAGAAATTAGATAAACTAAAACACAAACAATTTCCACTCTTATATAATCAACATACAAAAGAAAACTTGTCAACTTTAGATATTGATAATGTATCGCAAGTATTATGTTTATTAGCTTCTTTATATATTCCGTATACATATAAAGAAACCTATAGCCCTAATTTTCAAAAAGCAATTAAAGGATATTATGTAAACTTTGAAACCTTCATAAACTTTGATCATACGGATAAAATGTACCATTTACCCACAAAAAAAGAATGGGGAATTGATCCTGTAGAAAACAAAATTTGGACACATTTTGAAGAAACCCAAATAGAAATTGAAAGGCAGTTACAAAAAAAGCACGCGCCTTTATGTTGGTTAAAACATATTGATTCTTATGAATGTTTTTTTGTAGTTTGGTGGTAATTTCTAATTAGAAAAAAAGATGGGACATATATTATCCTTACTAATGCCATTTATCATTTACTTTTTATTGCTATTACCACCTTCAATATGTTTCCTTGTAGTAATAGCAAAAGGAAAGAAATTCTTCAAAAAAGGAATGATTATTCTATTTACAGTCTCCATTCCTTTAATTGTAAAAATTAGATCAGATTACATTATATATAAAGAAAGTAAGTATAAATATCCAGGAGAATATTACTTAACAGAATATCCCAATTGTACTTCTTGCACCTTACATTTGAAAAAAAATAAAACCTATATCATTATAAATGATTCCACAACACTCGAAAAAGGCACTTGGAATTACCGAAAAGGAAGTAGTTACGCTATCATTACTATGAATTCGGATAAGCAACTTGGAGTTGGAAACTATTCGTATGATACAGCAAGCAGAACTAAAGAGACCATGACTCAATTCAAAGATTCTATTCGTCAATTGAGTTTCTTTGACTAACTTTTCAAAGCTAAGTTTCACTAAAACAAGGTCTCAAATCGTATCATGAGTCGATTTACAGTCTTAAAAATTCAAAAAGTTTAGTAGATTTGGACACAATCAAAATTACGCAAGCAATGTTTCCGCAATTCAATGTTTATAGTACACCATTATTAATTCTTGTCATACAAGGATTAATCTTAATGGTTTTATTATTGAAACGCTATTTTGAAAAAAAGAACACTTCTGATGCTATTTTAGCTGTTTTATTATTGATTGTCTCCTATACGCAAACCTGCTACACGATTGGTTTTATGGGCTGGTATGATACGTTTCGGAATACAAAAATCAATTACTTTCTTATTCCTACTGGAACCGCAATTGCTCCGTTAATTTATCTCTATGTAAAATCGATTACGAAATCAAACTTCAATTTTCTACGTAAACATTGGTGGCATTTTGCTATTCCAATTACTTTAGTTCTCTATCGCCTAACGATTTATACATATGATTATTCGCAATCAGGATTTCAGGAAACACAAAATGGTGTTTTAAAAATTGATCTTGACGAAGCTATAATACAACCAATTTTAAATGTTGTTGATTTCTCTGTAATGCTGCTATACTTAGCATTTACGATTCAATTGTATATTCATTATAAACAGAAAATAAAGCAATACTTTTCTAATGTTTTTAAGTTAGAACTTAACTGGATTCGGAACTTTTTAATTGTATTTACCTTTTTATTTTTATATAGTTCGATACAAAGTGTTGTAGGGAGTTTTATTATTGATTTAGGTTATAATGAACGTTGGTGGTTGAATTTGGCAATGGCAATTTGTGCGATTTACATTGGTGTAAAAGGCTATTTTACAGATACAACCAAGCTCAATAAGTTAGATTTTAGTTTTTCTCCGAAACAAATTTCAATTCCTGAACATACAAAAGAAGCAAAAAAAGAAATCTCAGAAATAGCTATTGAAGCAATTGCCGCTTTGATGGAAAGAGAAAAACCATACTTAAATCCTGATTTAAATTTATCCGAACTCGCCAAACAAGCAAATTTAACACGCGGACAACTTTCAGAAATTGTGAATAGTGGTTTTAATATGAATTTCAATGACTTTGTAAACTCATATCGTGTCAATGCATTTAAAAGTATGTTAAAAGAGGGAAAACATGAACAATTATCTTTACTTGGTGTTGCTTTCGAATGTGGTTTTAATAGCAAAGCAACTTTCAATAGAGTTTTTAAAAAACTTACAAGCTTCTCTCCTACGCAATACTTGCAGTCGCAATCCAATTAATGTAAAATTTTATCATACATTCACTTTATAAAATACTAGAATACAAACCTCCTAATTTACCGAAATAAGACGTCTCAAATCGTAAAATAAGCCTTCTCAATACGTTTTAAGTCGCTAAATCACTGATGATATAGCAAATTTGTATCAAACAAAACGATATAAATTTTATGCTTCATGAAAACGCTAAAAAATTACTTTAAAAGAATTACAACTCCAATCAATCAAAAAGATTGGTTTGCAGATTTACTATTTGCTTTTATTAGAATTATATCTGGAATTTTACTCGCCGTAGATTTTGGTGCTGGAAAATTTGGAATGCCTTGGACAGACGAAAGTCAAAACTTAAACCTATTTGAAGTTGCGGCTTGGTTTCCAGAAGATGTAGCAAACTATGGAGGTATATTTGCTGTATTTCCAGTATTCTTTGCTTGGATGGGCGCATTTAGTGAAGCCGTTGGCGGAATTTTTCTTGCATTAGGATTACAAACACGTATTGCTTCCTTTTTACTTATGTGTACCATGTTAGTTGCCATCTTTCTTCAAAAATGGGGACAATCTACTTGGTCTATGCTTCCTGCAATGGGCTTTTTGTGGATCGCTATATACAATCT
Organism: uncultured Kordia sp.; assembly: GCF_947496985.1. Taxonomy (GTDB): domain Bacteria; phylum Bacteroidota; class Bacteroidia; order Flavobacteriales; family Flavobacteriaceae; genus Kordia. The sequence continues at coordinate 47,625 of NZ_CANMEZ010000004.1, read as the reverse complement.
ATATTTTGGGTCAGGACGTTTCGGATTGGACCATCTAATTACTAAAAAGTATAACGCATAAACAATCATTAAATCAAAAATAAAATTATGAAAACAATTATTTCAGTATTGATCGTGCTTATAATGTCAACATTCGCGCAAGCACAAGAACAAAAAATAACTATTGCCGATTTTGAAAGTTTACACAATACCAGCTGGACTGGCGAACTCATGTATGTAAATTATTCAGATAATAAAGAAGTTACCTTACCAACAATGCTAAAACTTGAAGTAAAAAAGAATAAAATCATATTTAATACAAAATATACAACAGAAGAAAGTGCCAATAATAAAAGTTCGTTGAAAATTAAAAAAGGCGGAACATATATAGATAATCAACAAATTATGAAAGTTGTAAGATCTAAAAACGGAAGCATCGAAATTGAAACTACTTATAAAGGAAAAGATGATAACAAAGATGCTACAATATACATTACGTATTTCTTTAATAGTACAACACTTTCTATGAAAAAAGAGGTTGAATTTAAAGATGTTTCTGGAAAATTTATTCGCAATCAATACACATATACAAAATTATAAATCAAGATAGTATTCATTTAAAAATATAACATTATGAAACAATTATTCATTTTATTGTTGTTGATCGGCTATACGGCAACTGCACAAAAAAAAGGAAATAAAAAGATTGTGACACGTACATTTTCATTAGAAAATATTCAGAAAATTAATATCAATTTTTATGCAAAAGTCACAATTGATCAATCTGTCAAAGAAGGAATAACGATTACAACAGATGAAAATTTAATGGATTTAATTGATAAAGAAGTTGTCGGAAACACTTTGTATTTAGGTCAAATAGAATGGATTCAACCATCAAAAGCAATTATCACCATTGGTGCGCCAAATATTCGTCATATTGAAACAGGAACACATGATGTTACTAAAATAATTAATATAGATAATGATTATTTACAATTAACGTCTCCTGTAGGAACTATTATTTTAGAAGGGAAAACCAAAGAATTACGTATTGGTTCGGAACTTGCCAAAATAGATGCTTCAAAGTTAGTGTCAGAAAATGCTTTTGTAAATATTTGGAGTTGGGGAAATGCAAAAGTAAATGTCATTAATACATTGAATGCAGAAGTGAGCAATAGCGGAAAACTTATCTATGTAAATTCGCCTAAGAAAATAAAGCAGAAAACAAAAAAAGATGGACAAATATTAAGTTTGGCTGAAAAAAAAGCTATTAAAAACACTGATACTGAGTGGATTAAATTCAAAATAGAGAATAATAATTTTAATAGAAATAATTTTTTTGTTGTTGGACCAAAAAAAGATGGTACAAAGTTTAGCTACGGTTTTCCAATGATGCCAAATGCATTGCGAAAAGAAAACTGGACAGTTGGTACTAAAATATACAAAGTCAACAGTTTAGGATTCCGAAAACTATTGGTAACTATTACAAAAGAAAATGCAGGAAAAGTAGTGAAACTGTTTTAATACATTCAAAAAGAAAAAGCGAACCTCGGTTCGCTTTTAGCATTGTTAAAAAATTACATCTACTACGATCATACTTCCTCCAATAATTGATTGTGAATTTTCAATTTGATGATTTTCTAAGTTTTCTAACATCGTAAATAATTTAAAAATTAGTATATAAATAAGTCCCAACAAAGGAAAAATGTTACCCAAAGAAGAAAAATAGTCAAGTTGACATAAACAACTAAAAAACAACATTTTAACAGCAAACAAGAGATTTCTTTAAAGTCTATTATTTTATTTTATTAAAAAAAATTAAACTATCCCGCAAGTTTTTAGTCAAATAAGCATCCTATACTAAAACCACAATTTATTTGCCTATTGAAGAAATGCTACTTTACGAATCCTAAAACCATCACCCTATGAGAAAGTATGCATTCTTATTTTCAATTTTATTAGTTTCTTGTGCATCAGATGAAGATGTATATACGGATATACCTACTGAAAATACAGATATTCCAGTAGTTCCGACTGATCCAATCGTTGGCGGCGTTGACATGTCTGATTATTTTACCATCAATTTTGAAGCTTTATCAAATTACAGCAACCCAGATTATCCAATTCACTACATAAATAGTGTTGGAGACAACAATGAACCTGCTACTAATATCACAACTGACAATGGTGCAACATTGGGTAGAATTTTATTTTTTGATAAACAACTAAGTATCAATGATGCAGTTTCCTGCGCAAGTTGCCATCAACAAGGAATTGCATTTACCGATAATAATCAATTTAGTACAGGTTTTGATGGTGTAAGTGTAACAGGCGCACATTCCATGCGATTGTTAAATGCACGTTTTTATGAAGGTGAATCGTTCTTTTGGGATAAACGCGCACCAACTTTAGAAGCACAAACAACAGAACCAATTGTGAATAGTGTAGAAATGGGATTTGATGCTAATAATGGCGGATTAGACGCATTGATTACGAAGATGAATACTATTGAATATTATCCTGCATTATTCGAAACCACTTTTGGTGACACTACAATTAGTGTAGATCGAATTCAACGTGCGTTGGCGCAATATATAAGAGCAATGGTTTCTACTGATAGTAGATTTGATGAAGCATTTGCACAAAACTTTAATCCAAATGCACCTGGAAATGGTATTGGACAAGATTTTCCTCAGTTTACAGCTCAAGAAAATTTAGGAAAACGAATATTTACTACAAATCAAGGGAATATTAACTGTTCGGGCTGTCATCAATTACCAACATTTGCTTTAAATGATAATGTGCGAGGTATTGGTTTAGACGCTAACGAAACAACCATATTTAAAGCGCCTTCATTGAAAAATATAGGAACTTCAGCACAATTTATGCATGATGGTCGTTTTACAAGTTTAACACAAGTTGTTGAATTTTATAATTCAGGAATTCAATCTGGTGCATTACTGGATAACAGACTAATGCAGAATGGACAACCAAGACGTATGAATCTTACGGAGGCAGAAAAACAAGCATTAGTAGCCTTCTTAGAAACACTTACAGATGATGTTGTTATAAATGATCCTAAATTCTCAGATCCTTTTATTCAATAATAAACACAAACATATTATACTTCTAAAGCCTGTTTATTAAAACAGGCTTTTTATATTTGTTATACTAAATCCAACTTTATGAAAACCATTGATGTTGTTATTTTAACTGACAAACGCTATACAAATCCAACAGAAAAAAGCCCATACATAGATAATGTTTTGTTAGAAGATCAATTAGTAAAAGAAGCATTAGAAAAAGAAGGACTACACGTTGAAAAAATTGCTTGGGATGATGTCAATTTTGATTGGAATACTACAAAATATGCTCTTTTCAGAACAACTTGGGATTATTTTGATCGCTTTCAAGAATTTTCTTCTTGGCTAAAAGACGTTGAGCAGAAAACGATTTTACTAAATTCAACAAAAACAATTTATTGGAATATCGACAAACATTATTTACAAGATGTTGACAAAGCTGGAGTAAAGATCGTTCCTACCTATTTTATGGAAAAAGGTGATACACGAACACTTGCGCAACTACATCAAGAATTAGGATGGAAACATACCGTTTTGAAACCTTGTATTTCTGGTGCAGCCAGACATACTTATAAATTGAATCTTCATACCATTAAAAAACACGAAATTCTGTATAAAAACTTAATTTCTGATGAAGCCATGATGTTACAACCATTTATGGAGCAAATTGTAACTAAAGGAGAAATCTCATTAATTGTGATTAATGGCAACTATACACATGCGATCTTAAAAAAGGCAAAAGCAGGTGATTTTAGAGTACAAGATGATTTTGGTGGAAGTGTACATGAATATAATCCCAGTCAAGCTGAAATTGAATTTGCCGAAAACGCTGTAAAAGCATGTATTGAATCGCCAATGTATGCGCGTGTAGATATTATTTGGGATAACGATGATAAGTTAGCAATTTCTGAAATTGAATTGATCGAACCTGAATTATGGTTCCGTTTCAACAATGACGCGGCAACACAATTGGCAAAAGGAATTAGTAAGTTGTAGGTAAAATTAATTTTTCATTATTGAATTCTTTAATCTTCTAAAATCAACTTTTTACTTTATACTCAATTTTTTCTTCAGGAATCATATACACGCCTTGCAATTGAATTTTTCGTTCTTGTAGATTGTTTTCAATCCATTCGGTATTGAGTTCCATCTTTTCAAAATTTGTCCAAATACGTGTATCTTTTGCACAACTGTACTTTCTACATACTTTTGGACGATCGTTATAAATGGTACAACATTGTTTGTTTTCATCTAAGTGTGTACAATATCCTGTTGATTTTTGCCGGATATAATACGGTTGTCCTAAATCCCACTTTGACTTTCCTCCTTCTATTTCATCTACAGACAAGGCAAAATTGAGTTTACAACAAACACCTTTACAAATGTGCATGCGTTCATCACAATTGACAGGAACAAAAGTATCCTTCTTGGCTTCTTCTCCATCTACTCTTATGGCAATTCCTGCATGGAAATGTTCTTTACGTTCTACTGTTTCTGTGCGTACTTTTTGCACAACTTCTTCTAACTTCTCTTTCTGAACTTTTCCATCATCAATTAAAGTGTCAATTAAACCATATAAGAACGATTCTATTTCATTGATACGTTCTGCCTGATTACTCAACGAACTATGCGTAAAATAGCCTGAACGCTCTAATTGACGTTCTAACTCTTGTACAATTTCTACATCTTGATTTAGTGCATCCATAGTTATTCGTTTTCTAAAAGTTCTTTTAATCGTTCAATTTCTGCATCTCTTTTTTCAAAATTTTGATAAAACGTCATTGGTATATCTTTAATTTTTGAAATATAAAATGCTGCGAAGTCTTTGATTCTGTATTGGTATCTATTTCCAATTAAGGCATCTCCACTACCTATGTAAAGTACTTTTCCTTCTATGACTAATAACTCTGTTAAATGTGGAATCGCTTTATTTCCAAATTTAATAAGTCGTTTCCCTAAAACACCAATAGCTTCTTCTTCATATAAAAAGCCCCATGAATTACCATTTATTCCAATAAAATTCTCATCTAGCATATTAGTTTTCTCTAAAGCATATACATAAGATTCACTGATCACTTCATAATATTTTTCATTAATTTCTGCATCATTCATGAATACTACTTCTGACGCTAAAAAACGCCCTAATAAAGATGAATTTTTACTTGAAATTATGTTGTAAAGTTTGCCTCTATTTAAGTCATGTTTCCAGATATTTTCATAATTTTCTTTTGTATTTGTCTGAAATACATTTTGATACCCATTTGCAATTAATTCTTGTTCAAATGTATTATTTACTTGTTTTTGCATACTTTGAGATTTATTTTTTTCACACGAAAAAATTAAAAATATTAATATATATGAAAACCACTTAATTTTTATCATTATCTGTAGCTTGCATCTTTATTTACTAATTCCTTTGAAATATATCCTCTAATCAAGTTACCTGTAATTACTGCCGCTTGCCCATGTCTGTTTAATACAATTCCAGCTTGTGTTTTATCGAGCTGCACACGTAACCAACTTGAAGAATCATTTAATACCGTTAATGTAGCTCCTCTAGGAATATCTGCTAAAATTTGTGAACCTGCAGACTTACCTGTTCTTAATGCAGCTAAAGGAGTATTATGAATTGTTCCAGTCCATTGTAAAGGTAAATTAGCTGTTTCAGCTCCTCCTGATGATTTTGAAGCATTCCATAGTTTAGCTGCTCTCATGAAGCTAACTGTTGGAACTCCATCATTTACTTTCTTAAAAGGGACTTTAGTATGTATACCTTTAGCATCTGTTTTCCAGCCCCATTGAACAGAGCCGTAATACATTCCTTCTTGATTACCTTTCAAAGCCAACGCAGTAGTTTCAAATATTTGTGATGAATTTTTTGTTCCTCCAGTTGTAGGTCCATCATATAATAATGCATCTTGCATACTCCATCCCTTTCCTACCTTCTTTCTATACCCTAAGCTATATGTAGCATTTCCTCCACCAGTAACTCCTAATTTTAATGCCTTACCACTAGAATTATTATCCATTGGTGTTTTTTCTAATCCATCGCCTTTTGCTAAACTATTTGTTCCATAAATAGGATTGTTTTTTGAACTAGATCTATCTATATGAAGTCCTTCTTCTGATTGTCCGTTTACAACTTTGGCATCTTTAGCACTTATTGATCGTCCTTTAACAGTTGGGTTTATAGCATTAACTTTACCATTAATAATTGTATTCACAGATTGAGTTAATCCAATTAATTCTGCATCAGCATGCTTTGGTGTAAATCTAAGTGCAATATCAACACCTCTTGATCCTGCAGAAACCGCTCCATATGGATCTTTATTCTTTCGAAGCGCATAAGTATCTGTTTTCCAATCTCCTCCTGAAGTTGAAACCATCTGCATCACATTACTTTTAGCTTGAGCAGTTCTAACAGAACTTCGCATGCCTAAACCAGTAGAACGATATTTAGAAACGGCTTCTCCTCTAACCGCTTTACGTCCAAAATTATCTGCTTCACTTTCCAAACCACGATCATCATTAATCATGACACCTTTTTTCAAGGCTTTGGTTGGTTTTACAATACCTGCGCGTTGTTGTGCAATATGTGTGAATTCATGTCCAATTAAGTTTTGTCCTGAAGTTGAACTTGGATTGAATTCACCCGGTGCGAAATGAATTTGTTCAGATTGTGTAAAAGCTCTCGCTTTCATTTGAACCGCTTTTTGTGAATTTGTATGAATCCCAACATTTGAAAAATCGTGTCCCAATGAACTTTCCATATTGGACTGCAATTTAGCTGGCAAACTTTTATTTTGCTTTCCAGAAGTTTTCGGAGGTGCAAAACTATTACTATCGCCTTTGGGTTTTACAAACGATTTTCCTTCCTTCCGTTGTATGACATTGTTCGTTTTTTCTTGTGGCTGTTTATTTTTCCTTTCTGCTTTCATATCTGCATTTTTATAAATTCTTATAAAAGAAATAATAATGACACAATGTACTGATACTACTACATTTATATTAGGGGAAAAACACCGTATTTTACTTTTGGCATTTTGTTTCTTATAATTTTTCACGTACTTTAACTAGTGAAGAAATTATTCTATCTAAACAGTATATTGTGATTAAAGTTGACAGACAAAAAATTGATAAGCCCAAGTTTTTCTATTCAAAAGAATATGACCGTTTACACCAAGAAATAGGCGATTTTTATGGAATGCGTAAAAACTCACGTTCACAACGTACGTTTAACGTTGGTTACCTTCCTGATGAAGTGATTGATCCGTTAGCTAAACTTTTTGATTATAAATGTGCATTTTGCGAATCTTCTTTGATGGCTAGAAAACCTGGTTATGAAAGTTATTTGCATCGTTTCCGTCCAGACAGTTATACACAAGGCTTTGATTCTAAAGAAATTGATCAAGACCATTATTGGTGGCTTACATATGAATGGGAAAACCTATATATGTGTTGCCATAGTTGCAGTCGATTTAAATCAAATATGTTTCCAGTAGTAGGAAAACGAGCAATTATTGAAACACCACATGAGGAAATCTTAAAAAAGGAAAAAGCTTTAGTAATTGATCCATGTTTGGAAGATCCAAGTCAGTTTTTTTACTTTGATATTTTAAGTTGTGAAATTTCTTCTAAACCAGAAACTATTCCTGAGTTTTTTAAAAAAAGTAATGATTTTTCAAGTCAAATAGAGTTTAATATTCAAAAAGCAATAGCAACTATTAAGGTTTTCGGACTCAATAGACAAGACTTGGTTAATGAACGTAAAGCAGTAGTTGAAAAATTAAAAAATCAATTCAAAACGCTTACCGATCGAGGAAAGTTATCGTACACAATTATTGAGGAATGGAAAAAAGTTCTTGAAAAAACATCAACACAAAATCATTTGCTAGTAAGGAATGCTGTGATTAATGATTACATCACTAATAAAGAATCACAAAGTCGATTGGGTTCTTTTATGAATGAATTTGATAGTTATATTTCCCTTGATTATGAAAATAATACAAAACCAGATTCATTCATAAATATAAAACAAGAAGCGTCACAAGAAAGTATTAAAGGAGGTTTTGACTTTAATGATTCTTTTCCAATGTCATCTGGAAACATTGCACCACAAAAAGAAACTGCCATCCCTGAAGAAGATATTTTTGAAGGAATTCTTAAAAATGTATATCTCGACAGAATTGAATTGAAAAATTTTAAATGCTTTTCTGATTTAACCTTAAAGCTTCCCGATTATTCCGATGATACAAGTTCAGAGCCTTGGTTGGTATTTTTAGGTGAAAATGGTGTTGGAAAAAGCTCAGTTCTAAAAGCAATCGCACTTGCTTTGATGGGACAAAAGTATTTAGACACACTTAATCTTGAAGTGAATGATTTGTTGAAATATGGAAAACGTAAAGGTTTTATACGTGTGTATGGAAAAGGAAAAGGTGAATTTTATGAAATTACTTTTAATAAAAAAGAAGATGCTATCGTTTCAAACATTCATCATCCATCAGCATTTTTAATTGGTTATGGTTCTACCCGATTGTTACCAATTGGAAATTTACAACCAGAGCAAAATCATCCAAATTATATCAAAGTTAAAAACCTTTTTGACGCTTCTGTTTCATTGTCAGACGCAAAAGATTGGTTTTTGAATACGAATAGAAAAACGTTTAATGAAGTTTCTCGTTCGTTGAAAAGTTTGTTGTTATTAGATGATAAAGATTCGATCCGAAGAAGTATTGTCAACAAACAAATTTTTATCAAATATCATCACACAGGCGATAATATCAATATAGATCATCTAAGTGATGGGTATAAGTCTGTTTTTGCAATTGCTATTGATATGATTCACACCTTATCTAAAGAAAATATTGTGTATTCCTTAGCGGAAGGAATTGTATTGGTTGATGAAGTTGGAACACATTTACATCCTCGTTGGAAAATGGAAGTCATCGATCGTTTGCGCGGAACTTTTAAGAAAATGCAGTTTATAATTACCACACATGAACCTTTGTGCTTGCGTGGAATCAAAGCCGATGAAGTGGTAGTTTTACGAAGAAATGAAGAAAATACAATTGATGTCATTAGCGATTTACCTGATCCGAGTAGTTTGCGTGTTGATCAGTTATTAACCTCTGAATATTTTGGATTGAATAGTACAATGGACGTTCAAACAGAAAAACTATTCAAAGAATATTACGAGTTATTAGCTATTGATGTGTCCAATCGTACAGAAATACAAAAAACAAGAATAGATGAATTAGCTAAAGATGTTAAAGAACTGAAATATATGCGTTTTGGAAATGACAAACGCGAAGAATTAGTATATCAGGTTGTCGATGAAATGATGGCTAAAGATATGCGTAAGAAGCAATTAAAGATTGAAACGAAAGACATAAAACAGGAAACAATTGATACTGTTAAAAGTCTTTGGGATAGTTTAGATTAAGGGAAGAAGCATGATTTTTATAAAACGAAACTCGGTAGAAATTCCTGATATATTGAAGGAAGGAAGTGTCAAACTACAAAAAGAACTTGACGAAGCTATTGCGCATTATTCAGATCCTGATAACTTAAAAAAAGCATATAAGTTTAAAGTCTACAGTAATGCCAAAGTGAAAGCGGCACTTATTGAAATGGGAAAAGGCAAATGTGCGTATTGCGAATGTGATATTTTGGCAACGTATGTGGGCGATATTGAGCATTTTCGTCCCAAAGGAGAAATTGAAGAATTGAAAGCTACGGGCAACTCAAAACCAGGTTATTATTGGTTGGCTGCTGATTGGAATAATTTATTATTATCATGTAGAAATTGCAATCAAAAATCAAAACAAAGAACTTCTAGCAATGATGAATTGAATAGTATGGGAAAGATGAATCAATTTCCTTTATTTGATGAAGCTAAAAGAATTCGATCGCATGAAGATGATTTAGAACAAGAAGAAAAAGTACGTCTCCTACTGAATCCGTGTGTGGAAGATCCTGAAGAATATTTTAAATATGATATCAATTCTGGTGTAATTCAACCCAAAAAAAGAAAAGAATTTTTAAAACAACGTGCTGTTTCATCCATCAATGTTTTTGCTTTGCAACGCGTACCATTAGTACACGCACGTGCCAAACGAGCCATTGAAATTTCTGCACAAATGCAAACAGTTGAAACTGCTTTTAGAACTTATAATAACTTTTATGATGCTGCCAATGCAGATACACATTACTTACGTGATGAGTTAAAGAAACAGTTAAAACGATTGAAAGGTTTTTTAAAGGAAAAAGAACAGTTTCTTGGATTAGCTAGACAGATGATCGGGAAATTCATGAAAAATTTCAATACTGAAATTGAAGCAACTTAATAGAAAGCGAAAGTAATATGATTAGTTCATAATCCTTACCAACAATTCTTTCAACAAATCGCCATTAGACAAATTACTGGCGCCAACACCTTTACTTTTTACGTCCATTTCACGTAAAGTAGCCACAATTCCACTCACTTTTTTCATTGGGTAATTTCGTGCTGCTGCTTGGTATTCTTTTACAAAATACGGATTGATTCGTAATACAGAAGCTACATTTTTAGGGTTTTGATCACGCAAACCATGATATTGTAAAAGTTGCGAGAAGAAATTAAACAACAACGAAACCGTTACCACTGTAGGATTGTCTTTTGGGTTCTCTGAAAAATAGGTGATAATTCGGAATGCTTTTTTCACATCTCTGTCACCAATGGCTTTTCGCAACTCAAAATTGTTATAATCTTTACTAATTCCTATGTTTTCTTCAATGGCTTCGGGTGTAATTTCGCTTCCTATCGGCAAAATTAATTTGAGCTTTTCTAGTTCATTATCAATCTTACTCAAATTCGTACCTAAAAACTCTACCAACATCTGTGCAGCTTTTGGTGTAATTTGATACTTTTTACCTGCCAATACTCTACGAATCCAATCAGCTACTTGATTTTCATATAGTTTTTTGCTTTCATAGATTATACCGCTTTTTTTAGCTGCCTTGTATAATTTCTTGTTTTTAGCAATCTTTTTATACTTGTAACAAATCACTAATACGGTTGTTGGTTGTGGGTTTTCTATATAACCTACCAATTTATCAATGGTTCTCGATAAATCTTGCGCTTCCTTTACAATCACTACTTGTCGTTCCACCATCATTGGATAGCGTTTCGCATTCGCAACAATATCATCTACAGTTACATCACGTCCATACAACACCATTTGATTAAAGCCTTTTTCTTCTTCAGCTAACACCTTTTCTTCAATATATTCAGCAATTTTATCAATATAATAGGCTTCTTCACCCATTAAAAAATAAATAGGTTTGATGTTTCCTTTTTGTATATCAACGACAATCTGTTTTGCTTCTTCCATGTATGTGACAAATGTGGAATTGTATTGGTTTTCGGTGCACGAATCCTTAGTTTTGTGCCTATGGAACCTTTGAATTTTCCAAAATATACATTCCGCTTCAAAAATAGGGAAAATAAAATCTATATTTTTGATGCAATTCGGAAAAAATTTGTCGTCTTAACTCCTGAAGAATGGGTTAGGCAACATACCGTACAGTTTCTTTTGCAAGAAAAAAAGTATCCGATAAGTTTAATGAATGTCGAAAAAGAACTCATATTCAATGGATTAAAGAAACGCTACGATGTCGTTATTTTTAATTCGGACGGAAGTATTTTTTTAGTGGTTGAATGCAAACGAAGTACTATTACCATAAATCAGAAAACGTTTGATCAAATTGCACAATATAACATGATCTTAGAAGCAGAATATTTAATGGTTACAAACGGTTTGAATCATTATTATTGTACGATGGATTATGAAGCAAAACGTTATGATTTTTTAAGGGAAATACCTGATTATAAAAGATAAAAAATGAAGTCAGTAGAAATATTTGAAAACCAAAGAGCATCCAATTATAATACATTTGTAGAAACTTGGATTCCAAATTATCATTATTTTATGAATAATTTGCCCAATATTTTAAATGATACAGAAAATAAAAACTTATTGGTCGTTGGTTGTGGAACAGGTGCTGAAATAGAGCGTTTTACAAATACTTCTACATCATGGAAAGTTACAGGAATTGATCCTTCTCCAGAAATGATTTCACAAGCAATTGAGAAATTTAAAAACGTTGGAAATGTTCAACTTATTGAAGGAACAATAGATGATATCAATAGTGCTGAAAAGTTTGGTGCAGCAACTCTTTTATTAGTACTTCACTTTATAGAAGGCATAGAAGCAAAATTTGACTTATTAAAAAGTATTTCCGCCAAGCTGGAAAGTAATGCTCCTTTTGTATTGCTTGATATTACTGGAACTAAACAACAAATTAAAGAAAACTTAAAAATACTTTCGCATTTATTACCAACTAATCTGGATAAAGAAGATGTTAAAAATCGATTGTATAGAATTGAAAATAAGCTTCATGCTATTTCTGAAGATCAATTAAAAGAAATTATCGTAAAAGCTGGATTTGAAACACCAACACGTTTTTTTCAAAATTCAATTTATATGGGTTGGATTACAAGGAAACGTTAAAAAGATAGCTTCAAATTGTTACATTTACATATTCAATATATTATTAATCTTTCACGCTTTTGAATACAAATAAAATTGCAGTCGTCATTTTAAATTGGAATGGAAAACAGTTATTAGAGCAGTTTTTACCTACTGTGATTGCTTTTTCTAAAGAAGCAACTATATATGTCGCGGATAATGCCTCTAGTGATGAGTCTGTTACGTTTGTGAAAGCAAATTTTACAGACGTAAAGATTATTCAAAATATTGAAAATGGCGGATATGCAAAAGGGTATAATGATGCGTTACCAAAAGTAAAAGAAGAACTCTTTTGTTTGTTGAATTCAGATATTGAGGTGACTGAAAATTGGCTCGCTCCTATGCTATCGGAATTTGAATCGAATCCAGAAACGGCAATTATTCAACCAAAAATTTTAGATTTTAAACAAAAAACACATTTTGAATATGCTGGCGCAGCTGGCGGATTTATTGATAAATACGGTTATCCATATTGCCGTGGACGTATTTTTCACACACTTGAAAAAGATACCAAACAATACAATGATACTTCCGAAATTTTCTGGGCTTCTGGCGCGTGTTTATTTATAAGAAAAACTGTATTTACAGAATTAAATGGTTTGGACGAAGACTTTTTTGCACATCAAGAAGAAATTGATATGTGTTGGCGTGCGTTGAATTTAGGATATAAAATCAAGTACATTCCTAAAAGTGTTGTGTTTCATGTTGGTGGCGCAACGCTGGAAAGTACAAATCCGAAAAAAACCTATTTAAATTTTAGAAATTCATTGTGCATGCTCGCGAAAAATCTTCCGAAAGGAAAACTATTTCCAATCATATTTTCTCGATTAATTCTGGATGGAATTGCGGCACTACAATTTTTAATCAAATTACAGTTTACACACTTTTTGGCAGTCATAAAAGCGCACTTTCATTTTTACGCTCGCTTACCTAAAATGTTAAAGAAACGTCAAAAAACACAACAAAAACAGTACTTTCAACACAACTCAATTATATTTTCATACTTTGTAAAAGGAAAAAAAATCTATTCGGATTTATTATAACTTACATTGTTTGAAAAAAACCATATTCTTCATAACTCTATTTTTGAGTTCACCAGTAGTAGCTCAAAATACTTCTGATGAAAATTTAGATCAATATAATGAGCTTCTCAATTACATTCCAAAAAATCTTACAATTGATACCATTTACAGACCAGATCATAATTTTTTAAAAAAAACATCAAACTCAATTGGAGGTGTAAGCATTTATTATAACTATAAAGCTAATCAGAAACTTTCTGATGATGATAGACAATGGCTTGAACAAAGAATTGAGAAATTGGCTACTGCCCTATTTCATGATGGCGTATATATTTTATTAGGGAAAACTGGAGGCGCTTCTGGTTGTCCAACGAATAAACTCCTTGATACGATTCAATTGAAAATCTTCACTATTACAAAACTAAAATTCTGTTATACCTGTACTATCCCTGATAATTACGAAAAGTTGATTGAAATTTTCAATGCTAAAATGTATGATTTAATGCAACTGAGACCTCCAGATTTCAAAACGCATAGATTTTATGGAACGTATGAAGGTAAAGGCAAGCATCATGTAAGAATCAATTTAGTTTTAACTAAAGATAGAACGTTTAAATTTTGGGAAAACAAAAGTCATCACCGTTCAGATTTCACTCAAGGTTTTTGGGAAAATAGAAATGACACTTTAGTCTTACAGTCTAAAAAATTAAGTCAAGCAGATAGTATTGATTTTAATACAATTAAATTTAAACTAAAAAGAAATAAATTAATTGGTTTAGAACGTGAAAAATGGAAATTAAAAAGGATTGAATAAAATAATTTTATGACTATGAATAACCTTTCTTTAAAAGCATCTGTATTATTTGTTTTTTGTTTAATTATAGGTTGTAAAGACACTAAATTTAAAAGCGAATTCATCTATAATTATCCTACTAGCATTGACATGTCGGCGGTTCAATGTTTTTTGAAAAATCCAATAAACAATTCACAAATGTATGAAAATAGTTATAAGTCAAAATGTGAATTAAGCTTAAATCAAGATTCTTTAAATTTGACAAGTGTTCTTCGTAAATATTATGATTGCACCTATTTTAATAAAGGAAAAGTTATTGCCAAAATTAATTCTTCAGTTTTCAAAACAGATTCTACTTGGACGCTTGGTACAAACGGATATAAATTACATTATTTTGAAACGAGTGAACAAACATTTCCTTTGAAAAAAGAATTAAACATAGGTTCGTCTATTCATGATTTTTTTAAATTATTTGGAAAACCTAAAAGATTAAAAAACAGTTATATATATAACTATAGATTTCAAGAATTTTCTAGTGCATTAGTTTTAGAATTTACACATGAAGTTGTTACAAAAATAACTATTACAAATACGATGTCTCACTAACAGATGTTAAAGTATTTATATAAGAAATTTACAAAACTTTGTAAATTATTTTCTCGCCATTTGTATGATTGTCACCAAATCATTGCTTTTCATTTTTGTTTCTACAAACGCAACAAAATCGTCATTTTCATAATAGTCTGATTGTATAATAACGCCTGTGCGCTTCGATCCGCCTTCTACTTTTTTATATCCTCTTTGTTTTAATTCACTCACAAAGTGTTGTGCATCCATATAGCCACATACATAAGCAATTTCGGAATTATCAATGAATTTAAGTGCTGCTTCTTTATTTTCGTTATACCAAGCTCCAGAAGAACCGTCTTTTCTCCAACCTAATGAAATTTTATTCAAGCCTTTGACCGTTGGTATAAATTCTTCTGTCAAAATAGCTTCCATATCTTCAGGCGTTAAATCGCGTTCTTCTGTGTCTGTAAACTGTCTAATATTATCTTCCTGCGTCAACAATCGCATAATAGAAGGATATTTAGACGAATACACAATATTCACACGTTGATCTTTATAATATCTATTAAACTCACTGTTTCCAACTTCAGTTTTTATTTCTTTCATTTTACCATCTTCTGTGGTAAATCGTACAACAATAGACGAATAGGTTCCTGTTCCTGAACTTGTTGAAATTCCCGAAATAATGATTCCATCAGTTCGCACTTGCGTTTCCGATAAAATTCTATCTTCCACTGCATCAAACCGAGCTGAGAATATAAAAAAGAGCACAATCGCTGGAATAATAGCTACTGCAAAAGCAGCTGTGTAATCTGGATTGAGTTTGTCTTCTACTTCCAATTCAATTTTTTCAGGCTTCCATCTATTCAAATACATAAATGTCATCACAGCAAAAATGATGAATAATAGTACGCCAATAACTGCTAAAATAATAGTGATTCCATAAATATCATATTCTGGAAACACAAACATAAATAGTACAAATGTGAGTATCGTTAATGAAAGAAATGTGGCAAAAATGATTTTATTCTTGGTCGGTAATTTTTGTAATTTTTCTTCCCTTATATTTTTTTTAGCTTCCGCTAGAATTTCCTCTTGCTTTTCTTCTGAAAGTCCTTTACTTCCTAAGTATTTTTTTATTTGGTATGAATATTCATTGCGTTGAATTCGCTTGATTACTTCACTTAAAAGATCTTTTCTTTTCATACTATTTACTATTATTTAATCGGTCTGAGTTTCAAATGAACATAAAAATAGAATGTTATCAAAATAACATTGCCGTAAATTCACGAATTATGGTTTATTACCCGCAACAATAAATAAAATTTTAAAGCGTTATTCATTTCTTAAAATAAAAATTATTGAATAGTTATACATTCATGATTTACAAAGCTAAATCTCCTACTTTCTAGCAAGATTCATGTAATTCATGATTTTTAGTACTCATTAAAACTAGGGCTAACTAAAACGTTATAGGTTTAAAAGTTTGTTAATCCTTGTAAATTCAATATCATTTTTAATATTTTTGAGTTTAATTTTGAAAAAACCGTTTTAATTATAAAAATAAGATTTATGAAGAAGATCCTCTTATTGACAGCAACTATCTCTATATTGCTTTCATCTTGTGTTTCTAAAAAAGAGTTTGCCGATTTGGAGGCAAGACATAAAGAAACCAAAGATTTATTAAATTCTGCAACCGTAAAACTAAATTCATGTTTAGAAGAAAAAGCCTCTTCATCTGCACGTGCTGAAGCTTTACAAGATCAGGTTTCAGATTTAAGAAAGTCTAATAATGACTTAAAAGAAGCAAACCAAGGATTGATTCAAAATACAAAAGAAATGACTGTTTTGACAGCAAAAGGAGCTGACAACCTTGAAAAGTCATTAGAGAGTATGAAAGAAAAGGATTTGAAAATCACACGTTTACAAGATGCTTTAAATAAAAAAGATAGTGTAACGTTGGCAATTGTTTCTAGCTTGAAAAAAGCTGTTGGAATTGACGATCCAGATATTGAAATCAACGTTGAAAAAGGTGTTGTATTTATTTCTATTGCTGACAAATTATTATTTAAAAGTGGAAGCTACAACGTAACTTCAAGAGCAAAAGAAGTTTTAGGAAAAGTTGCGAAAGTAGTAAATAGCAAGCCTGACTTTGAATGTATGGTAGAAGGTCATACAGATAATGTACCTTATAAAAAAGGTGTTTTGATTGACAACTGGGATTTAAGTGTAAAAAGATCTACTTCCATTATTCGTGTATTACAAGAATTGGGTGTAAATCCTGGGCAATTAATTGCAGCTGGAAGAAGTCATTATGTTCCTTTAGTTGAAAATGATACAGCAACAAATAGAGCTACAAACAGACGCACACGTATTGTTGTATTGCCAAAAATTGATCAGTTCTATGACATGATCGAAAAAGAAATGAAAAGTCTTTCCGCAGAAGGAAAATAATATATTGTTTTAGGCATTTTATTGAAAAAGCGCTCTCACTTATGTGAAGCGCTTTTTTTGTTTTCAGTTGAATTGTATTTGCGAGAATTATTTTAAATGTCTTGTGATTTTTGGACTCATTGGTTTTGTAAACGAATAATAATAATCAATCAGTGCTCCTTTTTCGTCAATCACATATTTTTGAAAATTCCATTTTACACTAGAGTTCTTCTTACCATTCAGTTTTTTAGATGTTAACCATTTATATAACGGATGTTGATCTTTCCCTTTTACATTTAGTTTTTCAGTCAATGGAAATTTTACACCAAAGTTGATACTACAAAATTCTTGAATTTCAGCAGCATTGTCAGGTTCTTGTCGTCCAAACTGATTGCATGGAGTACCAATAACAACCAATTCATCTTTGAAAACATCACTTAGGTTTTGCAATTCATTATACTGCTTCGTAAATCCGCATTTTGAAGCTACATTGACAAATACTATTTTCTTTCCTTTAAAATTTGCCAACGACATTGGATTGCCGTTTATATCATTAACTTCAATATCATAAAGAGAGGTATTGCATATTTCTTTAGTAGCATTTGATTTTAGTTTTGCTTTTTCGAGTGTTTTCATAGCTATGTTTTAGGTAGAACGTATTTATCTAAATAGTGATATAGTACAAAAATAAACATTTTTGTTTAACTTAATTAATAAATTGTTAAACAATAAAAATAAGAAACGTGCAATTAGTTATGAATTAAGATTCATTGTTTTTGAAGTATACATGTCTTTTTCTTAAAATCAGATTAAAGTATTATACCTTTATACTTTGCGGATGTTGTATACGATTGTCAGGATCAAGTTGTTTTTTGATTTCTTGTAGTTCTGGAAGGTACTTTCCGTAATATGCTTTTTGCCAATCTTTGAAATTGATATCTGGATAGTTTCTGTAATGCTTACGGATTCCATGATCGTAAAAACGCTGTTGAATTTCTTGAAACGCTGTAACTAAACGTTCTTCTTGTGTTGGTTTTTCCCAATATGATTGTAATTCTGACCAAAACGGTAAATTTCTGTGTGGAAATACCGAACGTTTTTCTAAAGATTTAGAATTCACATTCCCACCAACTGTATTTACTTGATAAATCAAACCGCTGGTTGTAATCACTTTTTTAATGATATCATCAATACATCCTTCAATTTCTGAAAAATCCTTGTACAATCCTGCGCAAGCATTTTTAAAATACAACGGATGTTGTACGCCATAAAATGTTTTTAGAGCTTTTGGTAATGCACGTTTACTTCCAATCGTTCCTTTGTTTGATATCTTTTTTAAAGCATTATATACTTTTAAAACGGCTGCTTCTGCTCTATCGTCATAGTTTGTGATAAGAATTGTCAATGTTTTTCCATTCAATACAAATGCAGAAAAACTCGATTTTGGTAACGTTCCAGCCAATTCAAACCATGTTTTCAATAAATTTTTAGCGCTTGCAGTATCTAATTTATACGATTTACAACGAAATGCTTGAAAGTATTTTGGCGCCTGATAGGTTCTGAATTCCATTTTGGTAATAACGCCAAAGTTACCGTTTCCGCCACCTTTACAGGCTTTTAATATGGCTGATTTGCCTGTTTCCTTATGTACGTTTCCATTTCCATCAACTAATGTAATAGCTTCCAAACTATCACATGTCAAACCATATTTACGACTAAAAAAACCGTAGCCACCACCTAAAGTTAAACCGCCAATTCCTACTGTGGCACACGATCCAGAAGGAATTATGCGCTGTTTTGGCAATAGTTCATTATACAGCTCTTTGAGTACACAACCTGTTTCCACCACAATACTATGATCTGCATTCCATTGCATTTTTTTCATTGCCGAAACGTCAATCACCAAACCATCATTTGTACTTGAAAAACCTTCAAAACTATGTCCGCCGCTTTTTACAACCACTTTTAAATCTTTAAAAATGGAAAATTTCATTGCTGCAACAACACCTTCCGTATTGAAACATTGTGCTATAAACGTTGGAGCTTGCTGAATTCGCTTGTTGAATCGGATTGCTAATTCTTGGTATTCAGCATTTGCTTTTTCGTAAATTTTTATGTTTTCGGGAAGTAATTCGGGCATTTTAGGTGTTGCTACTTCTTCAGTAGCTTTTCCTTTTTGCGCTGTTTTATCATCTGCACATGACCAAATCGTGTAACCGATTCCACCAAGTACAATTAATTTTGAAAAATCTCTACGACTGTATTTAGACATTAGCGATAAATATTTCTTTCGTTTAATGCTTTATGGTATTTGCGGGCATTGATTTCGTGTTGTCTGTTGGTTTTTGCAAAGTTTGAATAGCCTGAGAAATCTTCTTTCGCACAGAAAAAGATATAATCATGTTTTTCATAATTCAACACGGCGTCTATATACTGCTCAGAAGGAATGTAGATGGGTCCTGGTGGCAATCCTGTATTTTTGTAGGTATTATAAGGAGAATCGAGCTCTTTATCTTTGTTTAAAATTCTTTTGATTTCAAAATCGCCTAAAATCCACTTCAACGTCGGATCGGCATCTAAAGGAATCCCTCTTTTCAATCTGTTGACATATACACCAGCTATTTTAGGCGCTTCGTCCATTTTGATGGTTTCACAAAGCACTATGGAAGCTAATGTAGAAACTTCCGCTTGCGACATATTTAACGCTTTGGCTTTGGCTTTTCGTGCTGGTGTCCAAAAACGTTTGTATTCTTTGGCAAGTTTAGCAATTAAGTCATCCGCTGAAATATCCCAATACGCATTGTATGTGTTTGGAATAAACATCGTATTGATTGTTGTCGTATTAAATCCATATTTGCTTGTAAAAGCTTCGTCTGTAACTCTTTTTAAAATGTCATCTGCTGATAATTCAAGATTTACAGCAATTTTTTCCGCAAGTTCTTTCTTTGTTCGTGCGTTATTGAAAGTAACTTGCACTTCTTTTTCTCCATTTCCTTGGCGCAAATCTTCTAAAACTTTACTATAAGCAACATTTTTAGCAAAGCTATATTTTCCAGCTTCTAGTGTACCTTGTTTTAGATTTCTAAATGCAGCATATTCACTAAATTTTTCAGTATCATCAATGATTCCTTTATCTTTTAAATCCTGTATAACTTCTGAAAATACTGCGTCTGTTTTTACAAAAAAGTTCGTTGTTTCTGTAATTGAAGACGTTTTCTTTCCATAGAAATACATGGAAGCTTTTGGATAGACAAAAATTCCTCCAATGATGATTCCGATTAGAATAATAAATCCAATGATTTTTAAATATTTCATGTATTACTTTCGCTTTAATTTAAAAAATAACATCTATATCTCCTTTTCCTTCTCTAATAATTTCTGGTTCATAACCAGATAAATCAATGATTGTAGACGCCACATTATCGCCATAACCACCATCAATAACAATATCAACCAAATTGTCCCACTTTTCCAAAATCAACTCAGGATCCGTTGTATATTCTACAATATCATCTTCATCGTAGATTGATGTAGATACAATTGGATTTCCTAATTCTTGCACTATGGTACGTGCAATAGTATTGTTTGGCACACGAATTCCGACCGTTTTACGCTTTTTGAATACTTTTGGAAGATTGTTATTTCCAGGAAGAATAAACGTGTACGGACCTGGTAATGCCTTTTTGAGAATTTTATACGTTGCTGTATCAATTTGTCGAATGTAATCGCTAATATGGCTTAAATCGTTACAGATGAAAGAGAAATTTGCCTTCTCAAGCTTGATGCCTTTTATTTTTGCGATGCGTTGCAAAGCTTTAGTATTTGTGATATCACAACCCAATCCATATACCGTATCGGTTGGATAAATAACCAATCCGCCATTTCGAAGTACATCAATTACCTTTTTGATTTCTTTCGGATTTGGATTTTCGTTATATAGTTTTATAAATTGAGCCATCGTATATTCACAACTTTGTGACACAAAAGTAATTGATTTTTAGTAATTATATACATTCTTTCCATAAACTAGATTTTACAGTATATATATATGATTTCAATTAAATATAAATCATTGATTATTAAGCCTTTTAACATCATGTATTTGTTGAAAATTTAAGTTAATATTAAGATTTTTGTATACTTTTTTTTAAGATATTGCGTTTGCATTACTATTAAAACCAATCTCATGAAAAAATCATTTTACGCAGGTATTTTAAGTCTTTTCATTTTACTTACCTATGCTTGTTCAGAAGATAATGACACAGTACTTTCGCCAACGCCAACGGATGAAACCACTGTAGAAGCAAAAACGATGCTGAATGTTTCGTATGGCGCTGATAGTGATCAAGTATATGATATTTATTTACCTCAAAATAGAACACTTGCAACCAAAGTGATGATTTTAGTACATGGTGGTGGTTGGACTTCTGGTGATAAATCAGAGATGTCAACGTTTATAGAATTGATGCAAACTGACTTACCTGAATACGCAATTGTGAATATTAATTACCGTTTGGCAAATGACACTACTTCTCCGTTTCCAATGCAATTAGAAGATATTTCGGCTATTATTAATGACTTAAAAACGAAAAACGAAGAATATATTATTTCGGAAGATTATGGTTTTTTAGGTACAAGCGCTGGTGCGCATTTGTCAATGCTTTGGAGTTATGATTATGACACTGAAGCAGATGTAAATATGGTGGCAAGTATTGTAGGACCTACAAATTTAGCAGATCAAGCGTATTTAGATAGTGCTGATCCAGCTATTCAAGCGTATATAGATTTATTAGGAATGGACTTAGTTGTTCCTCTTTTGGAAGGTTTTAGTCCTTTTCATAAAGTAACAGCTTCCGCTCCACCAACAATTTTGTTTTATGGCGGACAAGATCCTTTAATTCCAAATTCGCAAGGAATGGATTTAAGTGATAAACTCACAACTTTAGGAGTTACACATAGTTTTACGTTTTATCCAAATGAAGGACATGGTTGGGTTGGACCAAATGCTGCCGATACGTGGAATAAGTTTAAAACATTTGTTGCAGAGCATCATTAATTGGAATGTTTCTCTTGTTAGGTATTGGTTTTTTGGACGCTTCGCTTTTGGGTTATGGTAGTTATTAAACTTTATGATAAACTATTATGACATATTTTTTATTTCTATATGCTGAAATTACTTTCTTACGTTTTGTAATTATTATAAAATTCTACATTTATAAATCTGCAATTCTTAAAGTTTTCTAAAAATGGTATAAAAATTGATTAAAAACACACAATACTTTAGTCTCAAAAACCGATATTATGAAAACACTAATACCATTCGTGTTATTACTATTTTTTACCACAAATAGTATCGCACAAAAGTCGCCTATCTTAAAAGCAGGCAAAACCCAAGTAGGTCTTTCTTCTTTAGATATTACTGTTGAAATTATTGGAAACAAAGCCACTACAACTTTTGACATGTTGTATTACAATCCTACAAATCAAGTACTAGAAGGTGAATTATCATTTCCGTTAGGAATGAATTCAGAAGTTTCTCGCTTTGCATTAGATGTTAATGGAAAACTAAGAGAAGCCGTTGTAGTTGATAAAGAATTAGGTAGAATTGCTTTTGAAGAAGTTGTTCGCCGTAGAGTTGATCCGGCATTGCTTGAAAAAGGAACTGGAAACAATTACAAAGCGCGTATCTATCCAATTCCTGCCAAAGGATACAAACGTGTTGTATTAGCGTATGAACAGGAACTTATTTATAAGAAAGATGGTTATTATTACGATTTACCATTAGATTTTAAAAACAAATTAGATACATTCAAGCTAGCAGTTACTGTATTTGAACAAGAAAAGATACCTGTAGTTCAAAAAGGACAGGTTTCTGGATTAAAGTTTGAAAACTGGAATCGCAACTTTAGCACTAATATCAGTAAGACAAATTACATTCCAAATAATAACATTTTAATTAAAGTTCCGGCAGCAATTGATACAAAAAAATTATTTATTTCAGATGATTATTTTTACTCGCATATCATTTTAAATCCTAAAAAAATAATTCGTAAAAAAGCAGATGAAATTACCCTATTTTGGGACGCTTCATTTTCTATGAAAGAACGAAATATTCAAAAAGAATTGAAGTTTCTAGAAACATATTTTTCATATCTAGAAAATGTAAAAGTACATTTCAAATCGTTTAGTAATGTGGTTTTAACCGATAAAACATTTGATATTTGCAACGGAAATTGGAGCGGTTTAAAAAACGAAATTGAAAATACAATTTATGATGGAGGAACCAATTATAACATACTGAACTCCAATATTAAAAGATCTGATCTTGTATTATTATTTTCAGATGGAATTCAGTCATTAAGTAATGCAACCTACGATTCAGAAACATCTTTAATTATAGTAAACAGCTTAACGAAATCGAATCATACAAGCTTGACTCAAATGGTAGAAGCTTCCAATGGAAAGTATATCAATTTAAGTACTAAAACTGTAATAGAAGCTTTTTCGGACATTAAATATGAACAATATAAATTCTTAGGTTTTTCGTCAAATTCCAAACAACTTGAAGTATATCCAAATACACCAAAAATTGTTGAAAACACATTCTCCATTACTGGAAGAAATATGCAAAACGATGATAGCATTATTTTAAATTTTGGACATGGTAGTACAACTGAAGAAACCATTATTTTAAACTTCAAAGACGGACAAGCAAATGTTGCTGGAATTCCACGTATGTGGGCACAAAAAAAATTAGCGCATTTACAAAAAAATGTTGAACAACATAAAACTGAAATTGTAAACTTAGCTACAACCTATAGTTTGGTTACCGATTATACTTCATTGATTGTCTTAGAACAAGTAATGGACTATGTACGTTACAAAATTGAGCCGCCAGCAGAGTTATTAGAGGAATACAATAAAATACTTGCAAAAATAGAGAAAAACCCCAATTATAGACCTACTGAAATAGTTCTTACTGAAGATATTGAAGAAGAAATTATCGTTTCTCAGAACTTACAGATGTTACAAGGATCTATTAGTATGTCAGATGGCTATATAAATTCTCAATCTGAAAACTTAAATTTCACCTTACCAGTAGGTACAGAAACTATAGATATTTTTGAAGATGAGGAGGAAATACTTGAAGAAGTTCCATTTACAATTATAGAAAATGCTCCCGTGTTTCCTGGTTGTGAATCAATTGCAAATAAAAGTGAGCAAAAACAATGCTTTTCCAAAAAAGTACAACTACATTTTACTGATAATTTTAATACGACTATTGTTAATGAACTTAATTTACCATCTGGTAGACAGCGTATTTCGACCATGTTTACAATTAATCAAGAAGGCAATGTGGAAGCGATTTTAGTACGATCGTCTCATGAACGTATTTCTGAAGAAGTAAAACGTGTAATAAACTTGCTACCACAAATGATTCCTGGAAAACAACGCGGTCAAAATGTTGAAGTTCGGTATGCATTACCTATCGTTTTTAATGTTGATGCTGAAGGAAATGTGAATTCTCAAAATTCGGAGATACAACAACAGCCACAACCTTCTGCACATGAAACGAAAAAGATACAGACATACAAAGGTTCATTAAAAGTTGCTGATCAAATTGTAAATACACCTTATGTAAAGGAATTACTAGCATTTAAAACGATGGAAGAAGCGTACAGTTTTTATTTGATACAGCGCTCAAAATATAGAAAAACACCAGCATATTATGCTGATGTTTCTAATCTATTTAGAAATCATTTTAATGCTATTGTTTATTCTGATCGAATTTTATCAAATATTGCTGAGACTGACTTTGACAATTACGAATTATTGAAAGTATTTGGCTATCAATTGCAAGCAAACAATCAATATAATTTAGCATTATTTATTTTTAAACGTGTGTTGGAATTACGAACAGAAGACGTACAGTCGTATCGTGATTTAGCTATTGCACACGAAAATGTAGGCGAATGTCAAAAAGCCTTTGATTTATATGAAAGCATTCTTTCTGGTAAGATTTATAAAAATACCAACAGACGTAATTTTCCTGGTTTGAATTCAATTGTTTCACATGAAATCAATTATTTGGTTGAAAAATATAAAGGTGATATAGATACAAGTGCGCTTGATAGCATAAAAGTTGATCCAAAATTTGAAACATTTGATGTACGCGTTGTCGTTGATTGGAATCACAATGATACAGATATCGATTTGTATGTAATTGACCCAAAACTTGAAGAATGTTCATATCAACATACTAAAACAAGAATTGGCGGAAGAATATCAATAGATATGACACAAGGTTTTGGACCAGAAGAATTTACGCTAAAAAAAGCCATCAAAGGCGATTATTTTGTGAAGATAAACTATTACGGAGATCGCTACCAAAAAGTGGAGAATCCAACGTTTATGAAAGTGACTATGTACACATATTACGGAACTGATAAGCAAACCAAAGAAATAAAAATCATTCGTTTAGCAAAATCAAAAGACAAACAGATTATAGCGAAGTTGCAGATTTAATCGAATGTTAGAACGTTTCACTTCCATCTTAGGTAAAAATTCCATTATGAAGAACGAAGCAATCTTTTAAAGCAGATAGCTTCACTAACGTTCATAATGATGTTTTTTTAATATTTTTAAATGCTAAAAACCTATTAAATCTTTCTTAAACTGTCACAAAATTCAAAAACTGTCGTCTATATTGTATCATCATCAATCAAAATAATATGCGAAAATCTATCATAACCGTCATCGCATTCTTTCTCTGTTGTGTTCATTTATTGGCCAATGAGGAAGATACTTCGGTTGAAATTCTGTTTCCAGAAGCAGAGTTTTTGAATCATTATACTGCGCGAATTCCTTTTAAAGTTGTAGATCAACTTATTGTTGTAGAAGCTGAATTTCTTAATCAAAAAGGTGATTTCATCATTGATACAGGTTCAGAAACCTTAATTCTAAATAAAAATCATTTCCCGAAAGGGCAACGATTGACTAAGAAAAAAGCTAAAACGACTGGCATTACACGTATTATTGATCAACCATATGAACGAAAGTTGAGCGAATTCATTCTATCCACGTTTAGTCTAAAAAATAAAAAGTCTGATGTGATTGATTTATCACATATTGAACAAAGCAAAAAAATGCATTTATTGGGTATTATTGGGTATAATATTCTGAAAGATTATGAAATTTTCATTGATTTATATCTGAATCAAATTACGCTTAGTAAAGTTGATAAACATGGTAATAAATATGACGATAAAGTATACGCAGAAACGATTACAGATAGTTTAGATTTTGATTTAAAAAAACATACGATTGTTGTTTCTGGGACGATTAACAAACGAAAAGTTAGATTTGCTTTAGACACTGGCGCAGAATTTAATCAACTTAATAAAAATAGTCATCGAAAGATATTGGAACAGTTTCGTCCAATGCGTATCTTATCACTTGTCGGCGCTGGAAACAGAAAAATTAAGGTTTTGGCAGGAAAATTGTATAATTTCAGAATGAGTGAAACGCAAGGTGTTGGACCAATGTACACCGTTGTTACAAATTTGCGTAAAATGCGAGAAGCTTATGGAACTTCAGTTGATGGCGTTTTAGGCTACGAATTTTTAAAATACAAGCGTACGATTATCAATTATCAAAAACAAAAACTATATTTCATTAAATCACCTATATTTAGACCTTGAAAAATAGCATACAACATATTATTCTTTACTTCCTATTTTGCGTAACAGCTAGTGTTTTTGCTCAGCAAGAAACGACAAAAGGCTATCGTATTGAAGGTGATGAAGTCGTTTTTACGTTTGATAAACGTGACTATTTTGAAGTTACTGATGATGTTAGTCAAGAACGCATTCCTATTGGAAATGTATCAGCTAACATACAAAATGTAGCGGTTTCGGGTCAATTCAATAATTGGGTAAAAGACAAATGGATCATGACGAGAATTAACGAAAATCGTTATGAATTCAGAAAAAAAGTAGCTGATTTTGATGATGAATTTTCTTGGGAATTTAAATTTGTAATCAATGAAAATTATTGGGCTGAGCCAGAAGAAAATACTCCTAATATAGCTTCCGCGAAAGATAAATATGGAAAAAATTTACAAGTTTACAATCTAAAAATGTATTCCGCTTTTGCTTCGGAAGAAGGAAATACTTCTTTTTATTTAAAAGGATATGAAGATGCTGAAAAAGTAATTGTTGCTGGTTCGTTTAACAAATGGAATGAACAGCTATTTCAAATGACAAAAGTAGACAATGGCTGGTATATTACACTGCAATTACGACCAGGAATTTACGAATATAAATTCATTATTGATGGCATGTGGATTAGTGATGAAGCGAATCCAAACAAGAAACGAAACGAATTTGATCAATTCAATTCGCTTGTGGAAGTAAAAGCATATTATACCTTTAAACTTCGTGGTCATAAGAATGCTAAAAAAGTATTACTATCCGGAACTTTTAATAATTGGTCAGAAGATGGTTTCAAAATGATCAAAACGGATTACGGTTGGAAGTTCACCATACTCCTATCAGGTGGAAAACATCAATACAAATTTATTGTAGACAACCAATGGATTCTTGATCCTTCAAATCCTGTCAAAGAGTACGATTACAAAGGAAATGTCAATTCCGTTTGTATGGTACGGTAATTTGGGTTTTAAGTTTTAGTAAATTATAAAAACCGACCATTTAAACATCTCTAATTTCTATTGTTAAAGAAACTTTTCTACACTTAATATTTGAAATTATTCTTAAAAAAATTTGCGTAACCAAATAGTTACATTTACATTTGTAACCGATTAGTTACATAAATTATGAGAAGAGATGTTTTTCAGGCAATAGCCGATCCAATTCGAAGAGATATTATAGAAATGCTTGCAAAAGATACGTTGTCAATCAACGCAGTTGCTGATGAGTTTGATATCAGTCGACCAGCAATTTCAAAGCATTTAAAAATTTTAGAAGAATGTGATGTCATTTCCATAGAAAAGCAAGGCAGAGAGCGCTTCTGCACGATTCAACCAAAGCAACTAATTCCAGCATTTTTGTGGATTGATCAATACAAACAATTGTGGGAAGATAAGCTTGATAATTTTGAGAACTATTTACATCAATTACAATC
This sequence comes from uncultured Kordia sp., assembly GCF_947496985.1. Lineage (GTDB taxonomy): Bacteria > Bacteroidota > Bacteroidia > Flavobacteriales > Flavobacteriaceae > Kordia. The sequence goes on along the minus strand of NZ_CANMEZ010000004.1, from coordinate 19,031 downwards.
TAAAAACAAAAAACATGAGTAATTTAGACAATCGTACCATTACAATAGAGAGAACGTTTAATGCACCCTTAGCATTGGTTTGGGAAGCTTGGACACAACCTGAACATATTGCATCTTGGTGGGCACCAAATGGCGCAAAGTTAGACATTGTAGAACATAATTTTACTGTAGGCGGAAAGTGGAAATTTAGCATGCCAATGCCAAATGGAAATCAATTTATCTCTGAAGGAATTTATACTGAAATTGTAGCGCAAGAAAAGATCGTATTTACTGCCGATTTTAAACCTATGACTGAAAATGTTGAGATTCATGTACTTTTTAAAGCTGATGGTGATAAAACAAATTTTACTTTCCATTGTGTACACGAAACGGAAGAGTATTGCCGTCAACAAGAGAAAATGGGGATTTACAATGGTTGGGGAAGTGCTTTTGATCGATTAGAAACATTTATAAATTCTTAAAAACTATTTTATCTTTTTATTTATATCTTGTTAGAACATTCAAACAAACTTTATCATGCGCATAAAATTAGTGCTTACTGTTGTGTTTAGTTTTTTTATGTTGGCTGGATACAGTCAAGATGGAGATGTAGCTAAAAAAGGACAAAATGTTTCTGACTTCGTTTTTAATATAGAAAATAATAAAAAGATTCAACTCTCAGATTATAAAGGAAAAGTCGTTTTTATAAACTTTTTTGCCAATTGGTGTCCACCGTGTAAATTAGAAATGCCATATCTGGAAAAAGATGTTTGGTTAAAACACAAAGACAATAAAAACTTTGTCATGCTCGCGTTTGGTCGTGGTGATGATTTAGCAAAAGTGCAACAATTTCAAAAAGATTTTAAAGTGACTTTTCCTATGTATCCTGATACTTCTAAAGCTATTTACAACAATTTTGCTACCAAGTATACTCCTAGAAATTATATTATAAAAGATGGTAAAATTATATATGCTTCTACAGGATTTACAAAATCCGAATTTGATAAAATGGTTGCATTATTAGATAAATTATTGAAAAAATAATAAATATGAATCTAGCTTCCTTCAAAGAAAAGTTACAAGCAAAATCTATTTTTTATTCTGATTCAGTTCTTATCGAAGATATGCCTTCTGTGGTTGGTTATGACAAGCAATTCCGGTGGAGTTGGATGGCAACACAATTAAATACTTTTATCATTGCATCTGATTGTAGCGGTACACTCATTACCAAACCATTTTTAGAAGCGCATTTAAAGTCATCATTTATGTATTCTAAAGTCGAATACAATGGTTGGCCGAGAGGTTTACAAGCGGCTACAGCTGTAATTAGTATTTTGATTGCTGATAACATTACTGAAGAAGCCAAAACCTATTGTAAAAAACTACAATCTGGTAAAAAATGGGCTGGTTTTACCATTCCCGTTGTAATTGACAGTAATACAAAAGAAATGTTCTTCTTTCACAGAAGACCTATGTGGGGACGAATTTACTTTCCTTATTTTGCCGAAATAATTATGGAATTGACTTCTAAATAAATACAATTTTTTCATTAAGAACTTATAGAAAAGTTATTCTATTAACTTTCTTATTATCTTTTGTAACAATATCTAGTTTAAAATTGAGATGTTTAGACAATCTATCTATTAAATCAGTCAATATTAATTCTTTTGAACCTTTACTTTTAGACATTACTGATACATCAAAACTAATATCTTCTGGTAAATTGCCTTCCCATATAAAAGCATTAAAATTTCCAAGTTCATTGTACATAATTTCAATAACACTTTGATACCAAATATTTTGCATCTTTAATAGAAAGCCATTATTGTACTCCATTTTTAATGACTTACTTTTTGTATTATCACTTTTAATAAATTCTAAATCATAATTGAGGTCATCATATTGATTCATTTTTTGTAGGGTAACACTTTGTTTTATAGTGTAGTTTATTCCCGATTCTACAATGATTGTATCCGTTTTCAAAAATGTATCTATAAATTCTTCTGTAAGATCTTTCGGGTTTCCTCTCCATCGAATTTTTCGATTTGCATCAATTAAAATTGTTGCCGGAATTGCACCTATTTCTAAAGAATTTGTAAGCTGTTTTTGTGCATCCATAACGACAAAAGAAGAAAATGTGTGATTTTTCATTACATCTTCTATCTTTTCTTTTGAATCATATGAGTTTACAGATAGAAAAGTAATTTTGTCACTATACTTTTTTGATAAAGAATTTACATGAGGTAATACTTCTAAACATGGAGCACACCAACTTGCCCAAAATTCTAATATTATCGGCTTATTTTTCAATGTATTTTTAGCTACATCTGTATCAAACCAATATGTGAAATTTAGTTCTGGTGCAGTTTTTAATTCATTTGACGATTGCGCTATTGCACATTTAGAAATAAAAATTGCTATCAAAATTATATAAACTCTCATATACTACTTTTAGGAGTTATAGTTCAAGCCTAATTGTAATTGAAGTATATTAAGAAAGCACTTTCAACTTTGCAAAACGTAATAATAATTTCTTAATTCCTCCAACTTGAAATTTAATTTCAGCTTTTTTATCGCCACCAACGCCTTCTATTCGTAGAATTTCTCCACGACCAAATCGTGTGTGTTCTACTTTTGTTCCAGGTGTTAAATCTCCGTCAAATAAACTTGGACTTGGTGTTGAACTTTCTGATGTTTGCGGTTTTAACTTGCGCAATTTACGCACTTGTTCAGGCGTTGGACTTCCCACAACTGGTGGTCTCCCCGATTTTGGTTTTTGTAAACGCAACTTACTTTTGTCTACTTCTCCAAAAATATCTTTATCTACCAAAGGTTTGAAACGATACGTATCAATTGGTGTAATATAATCTAGATATTTATCATCAATTTCTTCTATAAAACGACTTGGTTCCGCATCAACCAGTTTTCCCCAACGATAACGACTTTGCGTGTATGTTAAATATGCTTGCTTTTCTGCTCGTGTTAACGCAACATAAAACAAACGACGTTCTTCTTCTAATTCGCTTCGTGTATTCATACTCATTCCCGAAGGAAACAAGTCTTCTTCCATTCCCACAATATACACATATGGAAACTCCAATCCTTTTGCTAAATGAATCGTCATCAAGGCAACTCTGTCATCATCTCCTTTGTCATTATCCATATCAGTTGCCAGCGCAACATCTTCTAAAAATTCTGCCAAAGCACCTGTTGCATCCGCAACTTCTATTTGTCCTTCCACAAAATCTTTGATACCATTCAGTAATTCTTCAATATTTTCAATTCGTGCAATTCCTTCTGGCGTTCCATCTTTTTTAAGTTCTTGAACTAAACCAGTTTTTTTGGTAATGTGTCCAGTTAATTCAAATGCATTTGCACCTTCATTCATAATTTGAAAACTTCGAATCATCGTGACAAAGTTTTCTAATTTCGTTTTTGTTCCGCTATTTATTTTTAGATCGATTTTGGAAATATTTTCCATCACTTCAAACATAGAACGTCCGTAATGCTTAGCAGCAACAACTAGTTTATCAATTGTTGTTTGCCCTATTCCACGAGCTGGATAGTTGATTACACGTTTGAGGCTTTCTTCATCTTTTGGGTTTACCACTAAGCGTAAATATGCCAAGACATCCTTAATTTCTTTACGTTGGTAAAATGATAAACCTCCGTAGATTCGGTATGGAATATCACGTTTACGCAAGGCATCTTCCATTGCTCTGGATTGTGCATTGGTACGATATAGAATAGCAAATTCACCATTGTGTAATTGCTCACGCATTTTAATTTCGAAGATAGAGCCTGCTACAAAACGACCTTCTTCTCCATCGGTAACACTTCGGTTTACTTTTATCTTTCCGCCAGGATCATTAGCTGTCCAAACAACTTTATCTAATCTTGTTTTGTTGTGTTCTATAACGGAGTTTGCTGCTTCTACGATGTTTTTTGTAGAACGATAATTTTGTTCCAAACGATACATTACAGCATTATCATAATCTTTCTGAAAATTTAAGATATTGTTGATGTTTGCACCACGAAATGCATAAATACTTTGTGAATCATCTCCTACCACACAAATGTTCTGAAAACGATCTGCCAAAGCTTTTACGATTAAATATTGTGAATGGTTTGTATCTTGGTACTCATCTACCAATATATAACGGAAACGATCTTGATATTTTGCTAATACATCTGGAAAACGATTCAATAATTCATTGGTTCTCAATAATAAATCATCAAAATCCATTGCGCCTGCTTTGAAACAACGATCTACATATTCTTTGTAAATCTCACCCATTCTTGGACGTTTTGCCATTGCATCAGCTTCTACTAAATCAGCATCATTATAATAGGCTCTAACCGTAATTAAATTATTCTTAAACGAAGAGATACGCGATCTAACTTGCTTATATTTATAAACATCTTTATCCAACTGCATTTCCTTGATAATAGAACGAATAAGACGTTCAGAATCTTGCGTATCATAAATGGTAAAGTTGCTTGGATACCCAAGTTTATCAGCTTCAAAACGCAAAATTTTGGCAAAGATTGAATGGAATGTTCCCATCCATAAGTTTTTTGCTTCACTTCCACCCACAATATCAGCAATACGCTTTTTCATTTCACGTGCTGCTTTGTTGGTAAATGTCAACGATAATATATTAAACGCGTCAATTCCTTGACTCATTAAATACGCAATTCGATACGTAAGTACTCTTGTTTTTCCTGAACCTGCACCAGCTATTACCATTAACGCTCCATCTTTGTGAAGTGTTGGCGCTCGTTGCGCGTCATTTAGCTGATCTATATAGTGATGAATGTCTTGCTGCATAATTGCATCAAAAATAAAACACTCAACTCGCTATTACAATATCTTTATACGAAAGTTATGCACTTTTTGTGTTTATTAATACGAATGAGGAAAAAATTGTAGAATTTCAAGAAAATAATATCGAAGTTAGAAAATAGACTTTGATTTTGAATACTGAATACTGAATTCATTTAATCAACAAAAACAGATAAACTAATAGACAAAAAACTACTGTGCAGCATCTTCTCTAATGAGTTCAGCTCTTTTAATTTGAAAAGGTGTAAACCAATCCCAACTGACACCAATAGATATTTGATTTCCAGAATCAACAAAACGATAGTTATAGTTGTCATGTCCATAGATATAGCTTGCAAAAATACCAATATCACGATCAAATGGATACAAGGTAAATGTAGTTTCGCTTCGTAACGGTTCTACAAAAGGATGTGCACCTTGAATGAGTTCAATTTTTTGTTCTATTGAATAACGTAATTTAGGTTTCCAAACATGAATATATTCGTACCCTAAACCAAATCGATTTCTACCATAAATATTAATATCAAAATCTGTATAACCACCAAAATCAAGTAATCCGATAAATTTATTATGATATAATTCCCAAGAAGCTGTAAACGAATGTACTTTGTATGGTTTATCAAATTTATTTAGATTATTGAATCTAAAATTAACCGATAGTTTAGTGGTATTGGTAGAAAAGTTTCCGTTTTTTCTATTTAGCAATTCTGATAAATTACTATCATCTGTAATCGTTGCATGAAAATCAGTACATGGCATGGTTTCATCATCTTCACCTGCTAAAAAAGCACAACCAGACTGTCCATTTGAATAATGTCCTGTTTCAAAAGCCCAAGCAAAGAAGTTATTATTTTTTGTTTTGTATAATTGTTGCCAACCAAGTAAAATACGATACGAAGGTGTTTTTACAGGTTTCGAATTTTCCGCATACATACGAATATGTGGTTGAAACGTTATATAGATTGCATCACTACGCCTCTTGGTTCCTTCTTGCATAATTCGACGCATATTATTATATACGCTATAATACACAATTGGTTTTGCATCAAACAAAATACTTTCATGAGAGTTTATGTTTGATTGATAGCTAAATGTAGGTTTTGCAGCAATTGGATAATAATCTGTAAATCCATTATCATTGTTACTGTCTTGTGCTGCTACTACATTTAAAAATATAACCGCAACTAAAGTTAGTATACATCTGTTCATAACTCACCTTTTAATGATCGTGATAAAAGTAATTGATTTTTTCACATAATGAAATAGTGTTTATCCATATATTTAACACAAAAATTACGTAAAACTACGTTACTACAACTTTGGAATATTTTGCTAATTTTAGAAAAAAAATAATACATGGGACATCCTAAAGAAATCTTGATACTTAGACATGCAGAAAAACCTACTGAAGCAAGTAATGAAAATTTATCTATCAAAGGTTATGAACGTGCCGCGGCACTGGCCTATTATATGCCAGCTACTTTTGGTACTATTGATCATATCTTTGCTGCCGGTGTTGGACATAAAAGTCATAGCAAACGTCCTGTAGAAACTATTACTCCATTGGCAGAACGCTTAGGCAAAAAAGTACATGATTCTTATTTAAAATATGAATATCCAGAAATGATTACACATATTTTTGGAGACGATAAATATACTGGAAAAACAATTGCAATTGCGTGGCAACATACGGATATTGAAGATATTGCCACTAAATTTGGTGCACTTGAAGTACCTACTTCAAAATGGCCTGGCGATTGTTTTGATTTGGTTTGGAAATTGACTTTAAATGATGACAATAGCTATACATTAAATCAAATTCCACAATTATTAATGTATGGTGATTCTGATGATGTTATTACTGATCCGTTAACAAAAACTTTTTGTGAAGAGTTAAAATCTATTGATCCAAGAGAACTCTGCGGTACACAACCTATTTTACCAGCTGGAAACTTTCCAAATATAGCAATGACCTGCATTTTTCAAGTTCCAGAAGCGTCCGTTCCAGAAGGACTAACTGAACAATATATTTTTGTAGGAGCTGGTTATTTATTAAACGAACAAAACATTATTGACAATAAAATTGCAGCAATCTTAAATGTTGCGTATGATGAAAATGATGCTAAAGATTTACAAATTCCGTTTTCAGATCCTACTGTTGATAAAAGACCTGCATTACCTTTTAAATTAGCTGATAATGAAAAATACTATTTAAATCAATTGGATAAAGTTGGCTTGGTTGATGGAAATGAAAATGATATTAATACACTTGTAGCGGCTGTTTTAGAGGCTGAGCAATTACTAAATTTCCCAACACCTACGCAACAAAAAGCAGATGGAGTTGTCAATTTTTATGCACAAGGAAATTTAGTTATTCACTGTCATGATGGAGGAAGTCGTTCCGTAACAGTAACTGCATTGTACCTATACTACAAGTATTATGTAACGACAGACATTCCGTTCCAAGATATATATAAAAGTATTATTTGCCTACGTTGGAATCATTCTGTTAATAATCATCCAACACAGGGTATTTGTGAAAATGCTTATGAGGTTTTAAATACATTTGAAGCATTATTTCCGGAGCCAATTCTTAAAAAATAAGATGTATGGTTTTCCCTTACTTTTGATAACGTGATATTTTATAATTTTAAAATCTAACTTAAAATTATAAATCATGAAAAAACAAAAATTAAAAAACTTAGCATTAAACAAAGTAGCAATTTCTAACTTTGAAATTAAAGGAGGACGTGCGCCATTAAGAGGAGAATCTTTATTTAATACGGTTTGCCCGATGTGTGAAACAGAAGATTGTCCTTCAAAAAATGAAGAACGATAAATCTTTAATTTATATCATACTTAAAAGCTTTCAGGAAACTGGAAGCTTTTTTAGTTATTCATATTACACAACTGTAGATCATTTCTGAATTTTTATCCACAAATAAAAAAATTGAATATCTTTGATTTTATAACCATCCCAATCAACACATACTATGAAGAAATTATTTCTTATCATCTTTTTACTTTCTTTCTGTTTTATAAACGCTCAAGAAGGATTTGAAAAAGATATAGATGCTATTGAAGCAAAATTAATTGAATGGAGACGTGATTTTCATGAAAATCCAGAATTATCTAACAGAGAATTTAAAACTGCGGAAAAGATTGCAAAACACTTAAAATCATTAGGGTTAGAAGTACAAACTGGCGTAGCGCATACAGGTGTTGTGGGAATTTTAAAAGGCGATCTTCCAGGAAAAGTATTAGCGTTACGCGCTGATATTGACGCACTTCCAGTAACAGAACGTACAGATATTCCATTTAAATCTAAAGTAAGAACAACGTTTAATGATGTTGAAACTGGTGTAATGCATGCCTGCGGACATGATACACATATTTCTATCTTAATGGGCGTTGCTGAGATATTTTCAAAACATAAAGATAAAATCAGAGGAACTATAAAATTCATCTTTCAACCTGCCGAAGAAGGCGCTCCAAAAGGCGAAGAAGGCGGCGCAGAACTAATGGTAAAAGAAGGTGTATTGAAAAACCCAGATGTAGATGCCATTTTTGGTTTACACATCAGCGCTGGACAAAATGTGGGAACAATTAATTATAAACCTGGCGGAATTATGGCAGCTTCTCAAAGTTTTGAAATTACTGTGAATGGTAAGCAAAGTCACGGTTCACGACCGTGGACAAGTATTGATCCAATTATGGCAAGTGTAAAAATTATTGATGGTTTACAAACCATTATCAGTAGAGAATCAGAATTGACAAAAGAAGGTGCAGTTATTACCATTGGAAAATTTACAAGTGGTGTACGAAGCAATATCATTCCTGAGAAAGCTACATTGGTTGGAACCATCCGCACGTTAGATTATGATATGCAAGCCTTTATCAATAAACGAATGAAAGAAATGGTTCCTGCTATTGCAAAGGCATACAGAGCCGAAGCAACGATTGAAATTGAAAAAGGATATCCTATTACGTATAACGATCCAAAGTTGACTGCACAAATGTTGCCTTCACTTCAAAAAGCTGCTGGTGCGGATAATGTAAATGAAATCAGAGCTATTACAGGTGCAGAAGATTTTTCATTCTTTCAAAAAGAAGTGCCTGGATTGTATTTCTTTTTAGGTGGAAAACCTGTTGGAAAAGAAGCAACTTCGCATCATACTCCTGATTTTTATATTGACGAAAGTGGAATGAAACTTGGCGTAAAAACTTTTGTACAACTTACGTTAGATTACCTTAACAATTAACAAGAAAATAACGACTTACATTTTTTAGATACCTTTACATTGCTATTATAAGAATACTAACTTCTAAAATTCCCCATGAATAAAAGTATATTATACTTACTATTCTTTTATACAATTGTATCATTTTCGCAATCTAATAAACTGTATCATAAAACATACAATAAGCAAGATGGTTTAGCAATAGACAACATCGCTACGTTATGTTTTGACACTGATGGTTTTTTATGGTTAGGCGGAAATAATTTAGATAGTAGAACCATTGTAGTTAGCGATAAAAAATTAGCGTTACAGCGTTTTGATGGTCATATATTCCATGATATAGTATTACCAGCATATGAAAACTCAATTGTGGGAATACAACAATTATATAAAAGAAACGATGGCAAATTTTATGTAGTTTGCAAATTGTCTAAAGGTCGTACATTGCTACTCTTCGATCCATATACAACTGCTTTTAGTGTGGTAGAAATTGATGAGTTTGATTTTGCTAAAATTGGACTATCGCATATCGTTTCCTATAATAATGAAGATTATGTGTTAATACAAAAAGATAGAACGGTTTCTCTTGTAAAACTAAAATACGATGTATCATCCTCAACGATTTTCAGTTTCACGGACACAGAAAATAAATTTATTATAAATAACTTCAGTAGAATTATTCCGTTTACAGATTTTGTAATGATTTCTGATGATAATTTTACAGTTAAAATTTTTGATTGGAATGGCAACTTACTAAAACAAATTGATACCGTAGATACAAGTACATCACCTCAGCAAAAAAGAATTGTTATTGATGAAGTCTTTATTAAAAATAATACACACTATGTCTTTTTGCATAAGAATCCAAACCTTTATAGAATAGACGAAATAAAAAAAGATATTATACGTGTCAAAAATAATGAGTTACCTAATATTCACTTAAATACGTACACAGATACTCTTGGTAACACACGTATTGTTGCTTCAAACACAGAAAACATTTCTTTTCACTCTTTTAAGGACAATTCATTAATATCTGATTATCAAATTAATATAAATGCTCTTCATGGTTTAAAAGTTGAATCAAAAAATATAAATAACGATTTATGGTTAGCAACCAATGGTAAACTTCACTATTTTAAATTTCCAAGTACTACTGTAAAAAACTTTCTACCTGACTATCAACTAAGAACTTTAAAACCATTAGATAATGATTATGTTTTAGCAACTACAGAAGCTAATGGTTGGTTTACAATAAATACAAAAACTAATGAAGTCTCTCCATATAAAATCACCCTAAATAATAAACTCTTTAAGGCTTCTTCGCGAAATATCATTCTTGAAGATAGTATACTATGGACCAATGGTAACTACGGTATTGTAAAAGTAAACACAAAAACAAAAACGGCAAAAAGCTATCGGCATTACCCAGTTATATCTCTTGAAAAACTAAATGACAGCATTCTTGTGTATGGTACAAAAGGTTATAATTTAATGGAGTTTCATACGAAAACTGGAATACATACGCCTTTAATAGCAACAGATTCGCTTGAAATTTATGACATTGAAATTAGAAAACATGACAAGCTTATTGTAGCGGGAACAAATAAAGGTTTACTGACCTATGATTTAGTCACAAAAAACACCAAACTTTATACTAACAAAACAGCCCTAGAAGATCCTTTTATTTTAATGCTAGATTATCATAAAGACTACGGATATTTATTAGGTTCTCGTTCTGGAACTGTTGTAGCTTTTGATCCTAAAAGTGAAAACTTTACAACTATCTATAAGGACGAATTAAACACAGGAATCGCAACTATTTTAGTTGATGACAATTTTTGGTGGATCAATACTTTTAACGGCATTGTAGCTTTTAATCCTATAGATAAAACAACAACACGTTTTTCGGAAAAAGATGGTTTCACACATTATGAAGCTAATAGATATAGTGCTTTAAAAACAGACAAAGGATTATTTATTGGTATGATAAAAGGCTTAAATTATTTTGACTCAAAAGCATTAAAAACACAAAAAGATTCAGCCAAATTAACACTATTAAGAGTTAGACATTATAACAAAACAGCTAAGGTTTTTAAAGATAAATTTAATAGAAATACCTTTAAAAATAATTATAGCATTTCACTACCTACTGAAAATCGTGCTTTAGATATTGACTTTGGCTTAAAAAACATAAACGCCGTAAGCAAAGAGTATAGCTTTAGATATAGACTTAATGATAAAAATTGGGTTGAACTAAAAGACAAAACCAGTATTCAATTTCCAAATTTAGCGGCAGGAAACTATATCTTAGAAATTGAAGCCGAAGATTTTTCGGGACATAAACTCGGCAAATCATTAAAAATACATATTAAAAGCAATGAGTTTTTTTATAAAACTTGGTGGTTTTTCACATTAGTCTCGTTAGCTATTATAGCTTTTCTTAGTTGGTTATTATTTCAAACTAAGCAAAGAAAACGATTGCAAGAACAGTTTTCTCAAGGGTTAATACAATCGCAAGAAAACGAACGCAAACGTATAGCAAAGGAATTACACGATAGTATTAGTCAACAACTCACACTGATAAAAAAGAAAGCACAAAACACGAACCAAGACGAAATTACGTCACTCACACACAATACACTAGAAGAAGTACGTGCTATTTCTCGTGGTTTATATCCGCCTTTATTAAAACAATTAGGACTCACTGAAAGTATAGAGCAATTGATTTTAGAAGTTGATGAACAAACCGATTTATTTGTCTCTGGAGATATCGATAAGATAGATGCTTTTTTTAATGAAGATCAAACATTAAATTGTTATCGTTTTATTCAAGAATGTATTCATAACAGTTTAAAGCATGCTAATGCTAAAGCACTTTCCGTAAGCGCATTAAAATTGGGTAATACGATTAAAATTAGCATTCAAGATAACGGAAAAGGTTTTGATGCCACCAATGCACAAAAACAAAATAGTTTAGGTTTAAAAACGATATACGAACGTATTCGTATATTAGATGGCGAGTTAACTATTGATAGTAAACCAAATCAAGGCACCATAATCATAGCTAAAATCCCTTTGAAGAATGGCTGAAAATTTAACAATTGTAGTGGCAGACGATCATCCAATGTTATTAAAAGGGTTAACCGAAGAGTTAACAGCTAATGATTATAATGTTATTGATACTGCCCTAAACGGCGCTATTGCATTAGAACTTATTACTAAACTGAATCCAGATATTGCTATTTTAGATATTGAGATGCCTTTATTAACTGGTTTTGAAGTGATCAAAAAATGTGAAGATAAAAACTTAAAAACTAAGTTTATTGTCTTGACTTCACATAAAGAAAGTCGTTTTATATATAAAGCCAAAACACTTAATATTTCTGGATATTTACTTAAAGACGAGCCTTTTCATGAAATTCAAAAGTGTATCCATACCGTTTTTAATGGTGAATATTACTACAGTTCAACATTTAATGATGTATTTGACAAAGAGATTTCTCCAAAAATTCAGAAAATAAAATTATTATCGCCATCAGAGCGAACCATCATACGTCTTATTGCTGACAATAAATCTTCAAAAGAAATTTCAGAGAGCTTGCTTATTTCCATAAGAACAGTTCAAAAACACAGATCTAATATCATCAACAAATTAGACTTAAGTTCTGATCAAGATGCACTTAGTAATTGGGTATCAACTAATAAATTACTTCTCGCCTCTATATAAAAAAATCATCACTACGTACCCCTACGTAATTTTTGCAGTACCTACGTATATCATAGCATGCTTCTTTCAACGTATTTTTGTCTTATTGACTAATACCCCTATATTATGAAAAAAGTATTGTTTGTAGCCATGCTATGTGTGTATAGTGTGACATTTTCACAGAATTTTGATTTTCAAGGTTTATCGTATAGTATAAACACAAGTGATCCTACTACAGTAACTGTAACAGGAAGAGTTGCTACTAATACAAATACTGACATAGTGATTCCAGATATGGCAAGTGACGGTACTAGCTTTTTTACAGTTAGCGGTATAGCAAATTTTGCATTTTTGCAGGATCAATTAATAAGTGTCATTATTGGAAATAATGTGACTAGTATTGGAGAAAATGCTTTTAGATTTAATCAATTAACAAATGTTGACATTCCTAATAGTGTGATCAGCATAGGAGGCGAAGCATTCAAAAATAATCTTTTAATAAATGTCACAATTGGCAATAGCGTTAACACTATAGGAAACCAAGCATTTGCAAATAATCAAATAATAAGTGTGACTATTCCTGATAGTGTGACCACTTTGGGAAGTCAAGCCTTTCAATTTAATCAATTAACAAGTGTCACTATTGGCAATAGCGTTAGCAGTATAGAAAACCGTACTTTTTTCACAAATCAGTTAGCAAGTATTACCATTCCTGATAACGTGACTAGTATTGGAGAAGCTGCGTTCTCTCAAAATCAATTAACAAGTGTGCACATTCCTAATAATGTGACCAATATAGTAGCTTTTGCGTTTTATCAAAATCAATTAACAAATGTCACTATCGGAAATAGCGTTAGCAGTATAGGTATTTTTGCTTTTCAATTTGGAATGGTAACTACTATAGGGACTGGAGAACATAGCGTTACTTTTTTAGGGGAAACTCCTCCTACAATTGAATCTAACAGTTTTGTAAATGAATTTATTGGTAATAATCGTAGTGACATTGCGGTAACTGTGCCCTGCACGTTTGTAACAAACTATACAAGTAATGCACTATATACTGATTTTTTCGGATTTACTCCACCAGCAGAAACTTTTACCGCTCCAGTAGATGTATGCTTTGATGCTGGTATACAAACTGGATTATCTGGAGGCGCTCCAGTAGGTGGTGTTTATAGTGGCCCTGGCATTACTGATGATGGTAATGGAATGACTTATAGTTTTGACCCAGTAATAGCAGGAGTTGGAATTCACACAATAAGCTATGACATAACAGATACTGTTAATTGTACTTATATAGCTACTGACATCATAGAAGTGTTAGCATCAACCGCAGCTACATTTTCTGCGCCACCAAACCTAAGCCTTAATGCAGGTATACAAACTGGTCTTAGTGGAGGAACTCCTGCGGTAAGTGTATTAGCTACGACAGTTACCATAAATGTTGATTATGATGAAGTTGGCTTTCAAGGTTTTATGGGTGGAAATATCGTATTTGATAGCACTGGAGCTATGGTATCAACAAACGTTACTGCTAGTAGTGGTGTTGTTGGTACTACAATTAATTTATTGGATGCAACTGCTTCGGGAGATACTATAACACTAACGTTTGATAATGGGCAAACACCAACTATCGTCGCAGACACTACTATTATAGGAGCTTCAGGTACTATAAATTTCATCTCAGGTACTAGCTTCACTATTGATGGAGATTCTCAAGATTTTGTATCGGGTACTGGTACAGCAATTACAAATTTCATTGGTTCTCGTCAATATTCTGGACCTGGTGTAACAAACGATGCTAATAGCATAACCTATAGTTTTGATCCAGCCGCAGCTGGTGTAGGCACACATACAATTACCTATACCTACACAGGTGATAATGGCTGTACTGTTAGTGCCAGTGATACGATAACCGTATTTGTTGAAATGTCTGAATTCATAACCACTTGGAAAACCGATAATCCAGGAACTTCTAATAACAACCAAATTACGATACCTGCCATAGAAGGCAACTATACAGTAGATTGGGGAGATACCTCTACTCCTGATACAAATGTTTTCGGACCAATAACACATACCTACGCCGCGGCTGGGACGTATACGGTAACTATTTCTGGAGCCTTCACAACAATATATTTCAATGACGGAGGCGATAAAGAGAAAATCCTTTCTGTAGAAAATTGGGGAGATCCTGTTTGGAATTCAATGGGAAGAGCTTTTAAAGGTTGTACCAACCTAGTTGTCAATGCGCCAGATATGCCAGATTTATCACAGGTTACTAGTATGGCAGGTATGTTTGATGGAGCCGTTGCTATGAATCAAGATATCGGTAACTGGGACGTAAGCAATGTACAAAATATGGATGGGATGTTTAGAAACACATCGTTCAATCAAGATATAAGTAATTGGGATGTGAGTAATGTAAGTGTTTTTGCCTTTATGTTTGATGGAGCCACTGCATTTAATCAAAATTTAAGTGCTTGGGGAACTCGTTTAGGAAGTGCAGATAACATGGCATCGATGTTTAGAGGTGCTACTAATTTTAATGGAAATATAGAAAACTGGAATGTAACAACAGTTACCAATATGGTAGGAATGTTTGAAGGCACAGCTTTTAATAGAAATATCAATACTTGGAATGTAAGTAATGTACAAAACATGGCTTTTATGTTTTCTGATGCGACTGTGTTTAATCAACCACTAAATGATTGGGCTACTCGCTTAGGGAATGTAACAGATATGACCAATATGTTTGAAGGTGCTATTTCATTTAATCAAGACATAAGCAATTGGGATGTTAGTAATGTACAATTAATGGCAGGAATGTTTTCTGGCGCTACCGCTTTTAATATGCCTATTGGAGCTTGGGGAGCAAATACAGCCAATGTTGAAAACATGGAATTTATGTTCAACGAAGCAACATCGTTTGATCAAAATATAGGAAACTGGAATGTTGAAAATGTAAACAATATGACTTCGATGTTTTTTGGAGTAACATTATCTGTTTCAAACTATGATTCTTTACTTACAGGTTGGAGTACACAAATGCTTCAGAATAATGTAGAATTTGATGCTGGAAATAGCGGATACTGTACGGCAGAAGCAGCAAGACAAAGCATTATAAATACCTATAACTGGGATATTATAGATGTAGGTGTTGAAAATATGCCTCCAACATTTTTTGGTTGCCCAACTGATATTATACTATCAGAACCTACAAACCCAGGAGATTGTGGAGCCATTGCAACTTTTACGGCACCTACAGCTACCGACAATTGCTCTTCGGCTACAGTGACTCAAACATCAGGATTAGCTTCAGGTTCATTTTTCCCTTCAGGGACAACAGTAATTACATACACTGCTACTGATGATGCTGGCAATGTTGCCGAATGCACATTCAATGTCATTGTACAAAACGCATCGCCACCAATTGCTAACTGTAAAGACTTTACACTAGAGCTCGATGCAAATGGATTCGGAATATTAAATGGCGCTGATATAAATGACAACAGTACCGATGATTGTAATATTTTAAACTTATCCGTTTCACAAAGCCTATTTACTATTGCTGACATAGGTACACATGTGGTAACATTAACCGTTGATGATGGAAGCGGAAACTCAGATAGTTGTACCGCAACCGTTACAGTAGAAGATAATGTAGCCCCAATAATGCAATGTCAAGATATCACACTAGATCTAGGTATGACAGGAATGGTAACGTTAAACCCAATTGATATATTAGATGATTGGTCTAATTATGAAATTACATTAGTAAGTGGTGACAACCAATCTAATAATGAAGGGTTTTCTGACTTGTCAGTTACAATAACCGAAGCTACTACCCTAACTTTTGATTGGGAGTTTGATTCTTCTGATGATCCAGCGTATGAATCATTTGGATACCTCATTAATGGAACATATACGCAATTAAGCTCTAATACTGATCCAATACCACAGACTGGAAATGCAAGCATCGTATTAAATCCAGGTGATGTTTTTACACTAAGAGGAGTTACTGCAGACAATACTTTTGGCAATGCCACAACGACCATTACAAACATATCATCTAGTTTGTCTTTTGGGCAATTTACCAGCTCAAACTGGATGGAAACTTTAACCGAGTCCGATGGTTCAACAGATGTTAGTGGTTTTGCTGTTTCAGATGCTAGTGGTTTGTTGTCATTTACCATGAGCCAGACTGACTTTGATAGTAATCATTTAGGAACTAATACGATTACGTATACCTCTCAAGACAATCAAGGCAATACAAATACCTGTACAGCAATAGTGACTATAACAGGTAACACATTATCATTAGATGCTATTGATGTAAGTTCTTTTATGATATATCCTAATCCAACTACGGATGCCTTGTATATTAACGGTTTAAATCAATCAGAAACCGTTGAAATCTATAGCATAAATGGACAACAGTTATTCACCAAAACTATTGATACAAATACTAATAAAATTGATGTTGCTAAATTATCGGTAGGTGTGTATTTTTTAAAAATTAAAGACACTACTTTAAAGTTTATTAAAAACTAATCCCTATGAAAAAACGACTACTTTTACTACTTGCACTAACTAGCATTTATCTACAAGCACAAACCACCTACACCTACACAGGTAATGGTTATTGGGGAAATGCAGCCAATTGGTCACCCTCTTATCCTGGTACAACTATAGTAGCTGGAGATACTGTAATTATTAACGGAAATGTTGTCGAGGTAGATATAATAAATGCTGGACACTTAACTATTTCAAGTTCTGGAAGTATTACAACTGGTATTAATTCTGGAATTTCTAATACCGGGACATTAATTAATGAAGGCGCTCTTATTGCGACAGAATTTGGAGGGTTTTCTGCCTTTATAAGTACTTCGGGAACACTTTCTAATACAGGGACTATTACTATAGGTCTTGGTTCAAGTGTAGATGTCACGGGATCACTTATAAACACTGGAGTAATTGAAATACAATCAGTTGCCAATTTATTTTTTAGTCAAAACGCTACAATAGAAAATTCTGGAACAGGAATTATTAATAATAACGGTTCTTTTAACACAGCAGCAACGTTTACTAATATGGCAACAATAAACAATGTTGCCACGTTAACAAATACTGGAGTTTTCACTAATGCTCAACAACTAAACATATCGGGTACGTTTACAAATACTGGAACTTTCACTAATAATCAACTACTAAATATATCGGGTATGTTTACAAATAACGGAACTTTTGTAAATGTACAAACAATAGAAAACACAGGTGCTTTTGTAAATAATGACCAGAAAACGGCAACAAACAATGGTACCTTTAATAACACGAATAGTGTTACAAATAATGGAATTTTCGTTAATCCTCTAACACTAAACAATACAGGAACCTTTGTAAATAATGCCACTTTAGAGAATACTTCTCTTTTTAACAACACGGGAACGCTTACTATAGCCGCAACTGGTACTATGCTGAATTTAGGTACCTACACAAATGAAGGTACTATTACAAATAATGGTACTATTACAAATAATGGTACCCTTAATAACCCTCTATTATTTACAAATAATGGTAATTACACAAACAATAATATATTTAATAATACTGGAACCTTAAACTGTAACGGCGCATTTACAAATACAATAGCATTCTCGAACGTAGGAATTATAAATATTGAAACACAAGGAACACTTACTGTTTCTCAAACTATAAACAATCAACCTACGGGTAGTATAACTAATGCTGGTACAGTAACTACGCTCGCATTAGGTACACTTAATAATTTTGGTACATTTTCTAACACCAATGCAACATTTACAAACGCAGGAACTGTAGTGAATAACACCAATGCAAATTTCGAGGTTACCGATAACACCTCCATGCATTTGTTTAGAAATCAGGCTACATTTACAAATCATGGTACACTTACATTAACACTTGCATCTAGTCCTTCTAATACCAACACAGGAACGATAAATAACACAGGAGTTTTTGATATACCTAATAATTTTCCTTTTACTTTTCCAAATCAGGGAACTATTGCAAATCATGGTGTGTTTACTATTAATACTGATCTAATTAATGATGGTGTATTCCTTAATACAAATGAGTTTAATGGATCATATCGAGGTTCAGGGAGTTTTGCAAATGAAGGAATCATAATGGGGGGGTACATAGTCATTCGAGATTTTGGTTTACTTACAAATACAGGTACCATAAATACTACAAGTATAGGTATGTCTTTTGATAG
>NZ_CANMEZ010000003.1 GCF_947496985.1 uncultured Kordia sp. | reverse complement strand
GATAGTATTTGTTGATTTCTTTC
The DNA here is from genome assembly GCF_947496985.1 of uncultured Kordia sp. Taxonomy (GTDB): domain Bacteria; phylum Bacteroidota; class Bacteroidia; order Flavobacteriales; family Flavobacteriaceae; genus Kordia. The sequence goes on along the minus strand of NZ_CANMEZ010000003.1, from coordinate 636,141 downwards.
TAATGGGAAATCTGTGCTTAGTGGAATGAAACATGCGCCAACTTTCCAAACTCCGAGCATTCCGATCAAATAATCAATCCCACGATTCATATAGAAAACTACTTGATCGCCTTTTTTGATTCCGTTTTCCAATAAATAGTGCGCTAATTGATTCGAACGTTCATTCAGTTGTTTATAACTAAGTGATTCTCCTTCAAATGTAATTGCAATCGCATTAGGGTTTTCAAAAGCCTGTTCTTCAAACAGAACAACTGCATTTTTATCTTTTGGATAAACCGTTGCTGTTTTATTTAATTCATTTACTAATATGTTTTCTTCTGTGGAAGTGAGATAATTGACTTCTGATATTGATTTTTCTGAGTTATTTACAAAATCAGTTAATGCAATTCTGAAATGCTCTTTTATCATTTTTACATGAGCGGCATCAAGCAATGAAGCATTGAAGTCCATGTTGATACCAAGTGTATGCGCCAAACCAACTTCTAACGTAAGTAGATAATTTGTCTTTTCTTCAACGTCCATTGTACCTGCATTCATGGTACTTGCGCTTTCATTTTCTGCTAAATCACCAACAGGATAACTTTCATATACTAATAAGGTATCAAAGAATTCTCCTGGAATTCCACTCCATTTTTTTATAGAACTTAATGAACTGTATTGATATTCTCGTGATGCTGTTTGTCCTTTTTGTAATTCTTTTAGAAAATCTAAAATTGATTGTTGCCATTTCAATTTGGCGTGCAACGGAAGTGTGTTTATGTATAATCCGACACGTTCTTCTGTGTTTTCATAATCTGATGGACGTCCTGAAACCGTAACTCCAAAAACAATTGCTGCTTTTCCTGTATATCGTGCCAATAAGTATGACCAAACTCCTTGTACTAAGGTATTTGCGGTAAGATGATGTAATTGGCAGAATTCCCTAATTTGATTAGTAAAATCCACATCAAAAATTAGTTTTTCACTTTGAAACTCACCAACTCCTTTATTTCTCTCTATATTTTTTCCAACAAAAGGTAATAAACTTCCTTCTTCTAAGGATTCCATGTAGGTTTCCCAGTAATTAGTTTCTTCTTTCTTGTCTTTTGAATCTATATAGTCTATGTAGTCTTTGTAGATGTCTTCTTCACGTTCTATTGGTTCTTTTCCATCGCAATACATATCATACGCTTGTAATAATTCAGACATAATTATTGGCATAGACCAACCATCTATTATGATATGATGATGCGTCCAAACCATTTGATATTCTGCTTCACTAATTTTGAATGCCGTTATACGCATTAGTGGCGGAATTGTAAAATCAAAACTTGTATGTTGATCTTCTACTATTGCCGCTTTTAATGCTTTTTCCTGTTCATTTTGTGATAGATTACTAAAATCGACCACCTTAATAGGCATTTCTACTTTTTTGAATACACTTTGAATTGGTACACTTAAATTTTCATGAAAAAACGCGGTACGGAGAATGCTATGATTTTTAAGCACGTAATTACAGGATGCTTTAAAGGCATCCAGATTTAATCCGTCAGGAAAACTCATTACCATTTGATTGGTATAGGCAATAGAATTTTGATCGTATAACTCATGAAACAACATCCCTTCTTGCATAGGGCTTAGCCTATAAATTGAGCTTATATTTTTAGATTTATTGTTATGATCATCTTCTTTTTTTGTTGTTTTCAGATAATCAATAAGCGCTGCTTTGTGCTTCTTTATGAAGTCAATTATTGTATGATCATTCTTTATGGTAAGAATTTCATCTTTGGTTAATTTTCCCTTTTTTCCGTTTAGAGAAAGTTCTCCATTGGCTTCTTTTAAGAATAGATTTTTATCAGCAAGCTTCTGAATAAATTGTTTCATGTAGGTAGCATTTTATAGAGTCATAAAAATGATCGTAGTATGTACGTTTTCACTTTTAATAATTCTTGAAAAGGTGTAATCGTTTTTTTGTGTAGTGATTTCGAACTCGTTTTAGCTAACAGCATTTATAGTTTCAACGTGCATTCCAAGGTGTTTTTCAACAAAACTACGTAGTGGTCCAATGTGTAATTCTTCACTGTAATAGTCAGCTTCTAAAGATTCTATCATATGATATTCTCCAATTAGTTTTCCTGCATCATAATAACGAACTACAGGATGTAAGAAGACACTTTTATCTCCATTTTCAACATCATCACTTTTTACACGATTGATAGCAAATGAACTATCGCCTTCAGGTTTTTCTCCAAATTCTAGCGTTAAGATGAAATGACGATTTTTTGTCCAAGATGCTGTTGAATGTACATATGCTGTTGGCAATGATTCATAGAATTTTGTTTCATTAGTAATTGCAGCTATTTCTATGACGTCGCATATGAATCCAAATTGTTGCCAAAGTGAAGATGCAATGTTTATTCGCTTCATTAAAACTTTTGTGAACGCTTCTTTTGAATTTTCGAGTGTTTCATGCGGAATTTTATTTCCGTAATATTTCTCCTCTAAAATTTTATGTAGACATTCTGCATTATATCTAAATCCATGAATAAATGCTGATGTCGTTTTTTTGTAATCTCTTTGTTGCGTAAGTGTTCCCGCATAGTACAAATCAGATATGTTCGTAGATTCCCATTGTTCTGTTTGGTCTGGAAAACGATCTTTAATTGCTAAATTTGGTTTTATATCATCTGCAAAAATAGATGTATCAAATTCAAAACCTGCAGCTAGTATTATTTTATCATACAATCGTGATTCTACTTCACCATCTGCATGCGAATAATAGAATTCTACATCAAGTTTATCGCCACTTTTCACAATTTTAGAAATTTGTGCATCAATGATTGCATTTTGCGATTTTAGTTGATACGTATCTAATAAGTTATTATTTACCGCGCGTAAATGACCTACAAAGTGCGTATCCCAAGCCATTTGAATTGGTGACGGACTTACAATGTGAATGAGCGAAGTAACATTTATTAGATGATCTGCAATCTCAAAACCTGAGTTTCCTTTTCCAATTATTAATACTCTTTTGTTTCGGTAATCTTTTGAATCTACTGAACAATCTTTGTAACGATCACAAAGTTCTATTCCCTCAATATTAGGATAATATGTTTTGAACATTCCAGAAGCAACAATCACACGTTTTGCTATATATTTATCTCCAGTTTCTGAAGTTACATGAAATACTCCGTTTACTTTTTCTATGTGTGTAGCGGCATTATTGTAACTAATATTTAGTTGATATTTTTCTGCAAAATCATTTAGATAATCAACCAAACGGTCTGCATTTGGCAAATATGCTTCTGAGTAATTCGTCATACGAAATTCAGGATCGTCACATAAAAGTGAATTCCAATCCCAACGAAGATTTATTTCTGGATCTTCATGTCCTGTATATATTTTATTGATAGAGATTAATCGTCTGTGTCTTGGATATTTTGCAAAAAAGCTACCTGCGTTTTCTGATTTTTCAAGGATTACATATGATCGGTTTGACTTTTGCATAAAGTATCCTACTTGCAAACCTGCAGCACCTGCTCCAATTACTAAATAATCTAGCTCTTTCATAATTCTTGATTGTTATTTATTTTGACAAACATTTTTTAGGTGTTTAGTCATTATTATATTTGTAAAGGTTGGTTGTTTTTTTAAGTGTAATTTGAATTACAAGCTTTTAGTTTGCTTTGCTATACATGGCTTTCGCTTCTAAATAAAATTGCTCCAAATAGCTAGTGTTCTCATCTAGTTTATTCTTCTTAAATCGATCACCATATAATGAATCGAATGCTTCAAACCATGATCTTTTTTCTTTTAGAAAAAGAATATCATGCACAGCTAAACTTCTAATAGCAAACAAAGGGTACGGAGACACAGACACTTTAAAGTCAGGATTATACGCACCTCTCTCATCACAGTTTGCATGAAACTGTCCTAGCATTAGTCCGTTAGACACAAAGACATCTTTAATGTTTTCATGTACACGATCTAAAGCACAAGCATCTTCATTTGACAAATTATTAAATATTATAAGTAGCCCTTTTTTGTAGACACTATTTCCTCCTATGGGCAGTAGTTCTTTAAATTTTTTTAGATTGTTAATCGTTACTTTTTCAATTTCCTTTATACTTCCTTTAGTTATTTCGGGAGCAAAAGTGATGTAATACGTGTCATTATCAATTGTTGGTTTTACAAAAGGACATACTACTTGGCTTCCCTTAGGTCGCATTATGTTTTCGTTTTCTTTTGTAAGATACCTATCTGACCATGAAATTACCTCTCCTCCAATTTTCAACATACTTGGGGTTAGAAATGAGTTTTTCACACGAATGATTTTAAGTTAGACATTTATTTTTGGTACTCAGGTTGTTTTTGTTTTATGATCGAAATCATTTTTAAGATGTGTTGATTTCGTACTTTTTATCGATTTGTAGATTTTGCATACTTGGTTTTAGAATTTTAAGATTTCGTCTCCTTCTGTTTCATCAGATTCTAAGAAGTTTTCTAATTCTTTATAATCTAATTGTCCATTAAGCCCATAATCTGCAGGTGTAAAGTCAACACCTTCTTTTTCACTACAGTGTTTTATTATTTCTTTTAGTTTTTGAACGTATCCTTCTGCGATTTTAACAATTGTTTCTTTTTTGTATTCTTTTGGCACATATCCAAAAACAATTATTAATTGCCCGCCAGTGATAGAACAGTTTATTTCCAAACGAGTTCTAAATGGTGTTTCTAAACTTAAGCTATTCCCCATTCCTTCTACAGAACGTGCTAACCATTCATTGGTTCCACCACTCATTGTGTTATCAAACTGTCCTAGATAGTTGAATCCAATATCCCAAGGAATATTTGCTAAAGTTTGGCGCACACTTTCTGAAGGATGGAAATAACGTAGTACTCCATAGCCCATTCCTTTGTCTGGAATTAATCGTAATTGTTCTTTTGTAGATTTGATTAAATCACTTGTATTAGTAACATTACCTATATTGATTTGTAATGGATAGAAACTTGTAAACCAGCCTACTGTTCCGGTAACATCTATAGTATTGAATATGTCTTCACGACCATGACCTTCTAATCCGACCATAATTTTTGACATTCCAAAATGATCTCCTACACTACTTGCCAATCCACTTAATAATAAATCATTAATTTCTGTATTGTATGCTTTGTTTGCTTCTTTTACAAGTAGTTGTGTGGTTTGTTCATCTAAAGCAATCGTTAGTTTTTCTACATCTTTTAGCAATGATTTTTCTTGTTTCATATCAACAGGTAGTTTTACTAAACCATTTGCTACATTTTCCCAATATGGAATTTGCACTTCCATGCTTGGACTTTGTGCATATTTAATTAGTGCTGAGTTAAATTGTCTATATGAACTTCCTTTTGTTCCTAAGTCGAGTTCTTTTCCTGCAGCTAATTGTGTAAAGCATTCACCTATATCATCTAATAAGATTCGCCAAGAAACTGCATCTATTACCAAATGGTGAGCTGCTATGAATAATCGATTATCTTTTTCGCTTTCTGGAGTTTCGATAAATACAAAATGAATTAAACTTCCGCCATCTAATGCTAAACTTTTTTGATGATGATCACATGTTTCTGTAATTGCTTCGGATAATTTTTCTAAAGAAATTTCTTGAAGGTTTTCATATTTTAAACTTCCATCTTGAACAGAGTAATATTGTTCCCATTTGTTATTTTTTTTCTCAAATTGCAAACGAAATGCATCATGATGATCAACCAATTTCCCTACTATTTGTTCTAATTCTTTGCGTTTTATTTTTTTAACTACATCCAATAACAATGATTGGTTGTAGTGTGCCATTTCTGAAAATTCACTGTCAAAATACCAATTTTGTATAGGTGTCAATTCAAAAGAACCTTGTAATAAGCCTTGCTCCGTAACTAGTTCATTTTCAGATTTGTTTTCTAAAAAGTCAGCTAATAAACGTATCGTTTGATGTTCAAAAGCTTCTTTTGGTGTGAAATAATAACCCTCTCTTTTGGCTCTACTCACTAATTGAATTGTTATAATAGAATCGCCTCCTAGTTCAAAAAAGTTATCATCAACTCCTACTTTGGTCACATTTAATAAATTTTCCCAAAGTCTGGTAAGTACAATTTCAGTTTTTGTTGTTGGTGGTATGTAATCAGCAACTTGTATTTCCGCTATATCACTATCAGGTATTTGCTTACGATCTATTTTACCATTTTGATTTAGTGGCATTGTTTCCAATACTACTAATAATGATGGTAACATGTATTGTGGTAATTGTTCTTCTAAGAATTTTTGAACTACTTCTTTTTCATACGCATCTTCAACTGTAACATATGCTACCAGTCGTTTTCCTAGAGATTCACTTTCTCTAACAAGTACAACTCCTTGTATAATATTTGGTGCATTTTGTAGCACTGTTTCTATTTCTCCAAGTTCAATTCTGTTTCCTCGAATTTTTACTTGGTAATCTTTTCTTCCTATGAAGTCTATGTTTCCATCTGGCAACCAACGAGCCAAATCACCTGTTTTATATAATAAGCCTTCTTTTTTGTATGGGTTTTTAATGAATTTTTCGTGTGTAAGTGTATCATTATTCATGTAACCTCTAGACAATCCTGCTCCGCTAATACATAATTCTCCAACAATTCCTATTGGTAAGAGTTCATCATGATTTCCGAGCATATATATTTCTGTATTTGCTATCGGTTTTCCTATTGGTAATTGTTTTCGATTAGCATCTGCTGCTTCTATTTTATGAATGTTTGATGAAATGGTACACTCTGTAGGTCCATATTCATTATATACACTACTATTTTTTGCACATTCTAATACAATGTCCATATTAATGGCTTCTCCTCCAACTTTTAATACTCTTAAAAATGCTAATTTTTCGACATCTAAGCTTATTAAGTAAGACGGTGGAATGTGTGCTATAGTTACCTTGTTTTCTTCTAGATATGAAGTGAAGTTTTCTCCATTTTTGATTAATTCTTTTGGCAAGAGTAATAAGCTAGCTCCTGAAATAAGACTTGTAAAAATTTCATTTGCAGAAACATCAAACGAAAGTGATATAAATTGTGATAGGCAATCATCTTCTGTAACACTAATTCTATGTTTTTGATCTAACATAGAGTTTACTAAATTGCGATGTTCTACCATAATTCCTTTAGGATTCCCTGTAGAACCAGATGTATAAATTACATATACAAGATTGTCATTTTTTGCAACTAAAACTGGGTTTTGCAAATGTTCTTGCATACTTGGTATGTCTTCAAATTCTATATCAATAGAAATAGCTTTTGTACCAAATTCTAAAATATCGAAAAGACTTTCAGAATTAATAATCATGAGTTCCAAACCAGATTCTTCAATGATATATTGCTTGCGTGATTGTGGATAATCTATGTCTATTGGAACATAAGCGGCACCAGATTTTAAAATTCCAAGTACAGATATAATCATCCACTCTGAACGATTCATCATTAATCCAATTAAATCATCTGGTTGTGTATTATATTCTGTTCGTAAATAATGTGCTAATTGGTTTGCCTTTTCGTTTAATTCTTTATACGTATATTTCGTTTCTCCATCTATTAAAGCTATATGATCAGGCGTTTTTGCTACTTGATTTTCAAACAATTCAATGATTGTTTTATCTAAGTTATAATCCGTTTTTGTTGTATTAAATTCATTCAACAATTGAACATCTTGCTGTGTTAGCATATCCAATTCGTGAATTTTGGTCATTGGATTTTTCACTACTGCTTTCAAAATGTTTTCGTAATGCATCAGCAATCGTGAAATTGTTTCTTCTGCATATAATTCTTTACTGTAAGTCACAATAAAGTTGATTCCTTCTGGAGTTTCTTGTACACTAAAATGAAGGTTAAAATCTACTTTTACATCAGAAATTGATTCTTGTAATAGCTTCAATTCTTCAAGCTCAACAGTTTCAGCCTCTTCTGTATTTTGTAGCACGAATATAATGTCTTGAATAGTTGACCTACTATTTAAATCGCGTTCATCTTCAATAATTCCAATTACCTTTTCATAAGGAATATCTTGGTGTGTATACGCATCTAATAACGTTTTTTTGACACGGTGTAATAATTCTTTAAATGTTGGTGTTCCAGATAAATCACTTCGAAGTACAAGTGGATTTAAAAAGAATCCGATAAGTGATTCTACTTCTGTTTGCGTACGATTCGCGATAGGACTTCCTATAGTGATATCATCTTGACCTGAATACCTATATAATACTACTTTAAAAGATGCAAGTAGCATCATAAATAGCGTTGCTTCTTCTTGCTGACAAATGTTTTTTACTCCTTGTAATATCTCATTATTGATGATAAATCTAAAGCTTGCTCCTTCATATGTTCTTGGACCAGTAACTTTGAAATCTGAAGGAAAATCAACACCATATGCACCTGTTAATTTTTCTCTCCAATAACTTAGCTTATTTTCTAAAACTTCGCCTTTTAAATGATTTCGTTGCCATATAGCATAATCGCCGTATTGTATTTCTAAAGGTTCTAAATTTAGTTGAATTCCATCATTATAATGTTGATAATATCCTACTAGTTCATTGATGAAAATTGGCAGCGACCAACCATCGCTAGCAATATGATGTGTTACTATTACTAATACGTGTTCATTATCGTTTATTGTAATTAAACTTGCACGAACCATATGATCTTTACTTAAATCAAATGGCATATTTACTTCGTTTGATATCATTGTATCTATTGATATCTTTTCTTCATCAAGAATCAATTTACGTAATGCCCAATTCCCAGCCGGCATTACTTTTTGGTACCCTATTCCATCTTCATCTTCTAAGTATACACTTCGCAATACTTCATGACGGTCTACAACACTTTGGAAGGCTGTTTCTAAATCTTCTATGTGTAATGCTCCATGAAAACGCAACACCATTGGTACATGATATTCTAAACTTCCACCTTGCAATTTATCTAAAAACCATAAACGCTCTTGAGAAAAAGATAATGGAATGCGTTCAGGTCTTTTAACTTTTTTTATGGATGAAACTGTCGTTTTAGTTTCATGATTTTGAAAGTATTTTATGAGATTTTCTTTTTCACTTTTTAATATGCTTAGAAAATCATCATCTATCTGTTTGTCACCAGAAATACTAACTAATAGTTTTTCATTTTTATAAGAAATGATTATTCCTTTTTCGTTAGCTTCTTTTAACAATTTTAAAATATCTTTTATCATCATATATTTTTATAGACTGATTATGAACAACATATATTTGTTCAACAGGAATTTAAATACTACTAATACTCACAACACATTTAAAAATGCATTGTTTGATTGTAGTAAAATGAGGTATGTTTATTCTGGGTAATTAATTGATAGAAGGTTTCTTTATTCAATTAATATAAGCTGTAATTATGCATATTGATTTTAAATTCTTAGGATGCATTTAGTGTTTGCTCTGAAAGAAAATAAGAAGGGATTGTTGCTGTAATATTTTGACGAAGAGAATCTATTCGTACAATGATTTTCTTTGCATTATCAACTTTTAGTATTTCACATTCTAGCCCACTTAATGAACCGATTGTTATTTTTTTGATATCCCCAATTTTTGGCAATTGCGTATTCGTTTCAATTTCTGTAACACCATCAGCATTCACTAATAGTTTTATTTTATCTATTACATTACTTGGTACTTTCGCATATTCTTTTCCAAAGCGAATGTATGCACAAGCGCCGTAGGTAGACAAGGCATTATGAAATTCCAACGGTCTTTTTATATTAACAAAAACGTATGAAGGAAATAACGGTTTCATGACTGTTTTTTTACGATCACTCCATTTTTTAATTGTTTTTACTTCGGGCAAAAACGCCTCAATAGACTGTTCGTTAAGTAGATTACATACTTTTTTTTCATGGCGTGATCTTACGTATAAGACGTACCAACAACTTTGCTTTTCCATTATGTTAACGTTGATTTTTAGGTATAGCTAGCGCTACTCTGAGTCACATTCTGTGTCTCAAACTTGAAAAAATAAAATGAAATTTATAAGGATTGGCTACCAATCGTTTTTAGCGTATAACTGTTGATTTTTAAGTACAAAAAACAACAATTACGACATACATAATCTAATCAGATTACACATGTTTTCATTTTATCAATATTTTTTTATGGGGGAAAATAATACTAGACTAAGCATTACTAAAAAGAGTTTGCCTCTCTTTACTTTTGTAAATATATATAATAATTTTATTCTACAGTAGAATAAATTAATTTTTTAATACTTCCATAACACATGTAAGTTAGTTCATGTATTAGACCAATAAGTTAAGTTAAATAAATACTAATTATATCTAGAATATATTACAAAATTTACATTTAAAAGTATTATCATATGATATACAAATTATTTAATAACTTGATGTTAATATACAATAAATTAACATATGAAAACAAAAAATATTTTCTTGGCTTAAAATATGTTTCATAAATATAAGAAGAATTATTAAAATAGAAAGACATGTAACATTATCTCAAAAAAGTATTTACATCTAAATTTATCAGATGATCGATTAGCTTACTTATACTTTCAATTTTTTAGTCATTTTATCCCAACCAACCTTCTCTATCCAAACTTCTGTATTGAATAGCTTCTGCGATATGATCTGGCAGAATATTTGGTTGTTGTTCTAAATCAGCAATAGTCCTAGCAACTTTTAAGATTCTGTCGTATGCTCTTGCGGATAAATTTAATCGTTCCATAGCATTTTTGAGAAGATTCAATGCTTTTGCATCTAATTTACAATGCAAGCGAATTTGTTTGGTATTCATTTGTGCATTGTAATGTAAGATTTCTGAATCTTCAAACCGTATTGTTTGAAAACCTCTTGCTTTTATAACACGCTCCCGAATTGCTGCACTGGTTTCACCTTTTCGTTCTTCTGAGAGTTTTTCAAAAGGAACTGGCGTTACTTCTATATGAATATCAATTCTATCTAATAAAGGTCCTGAAATTTTTCCCATATACCGTTGCATCTCCATTGGTGATGAAGCCATTGGCGAGTTTGGATCATTGAAAAAACCACTTGGACTCGGATTCATACTTGCTACCAACATAAAACTACTTGGATACGTAATCGTAAATCGTGCTCTGGAAATCGTTACTTCTCGGTCTTCTAATGGTTGTCGCATCACTTCTAAAACACTTCTTTTGAATTCTGGTAATTCATCTAAGAATAGAACGCCATTATGTGCTAAAGATATTTCTCCTGGTTGCGGATAGCTGCCGCCACCAACTAGTGCAACGTCTGAAATGGTATGATGTGGATTTCGAAATGGTCGTTCGGCTATTAAACCCGATTTGTCTTTAATGTTTCCAACCACGGAATGAATTTTAGTCGTTTCTAACGCTTCATGAAGTGTCAATGGTGGAAGAATTGATGGTAATCTTTTAGCTAACATTGTTTTTCCAGAACCTGGTGGCCCAATCAGAATAATGTTATGCCCGCCTGCTGCTGCAATTTCCATACAGCGTTTGATACTTTCCTGACCTTTTACATCTGAGAAATCAAATTCAGGAAATGCTAAGTTTTTCAAGAATTCTGCTCGTGTATCAATAATAGTTTGTTCTAGTGGTTCACCTTTGTCAAAAAAATTGATGACTTGTTTGATGTTATCGATTCCGTATACTTTTAAATTGTTTACAACAGCTGCTTCTTTGGCGTTTTGTTTTGGTAGAATAAATCCTTTGAAACCTTCTTCACGCGCTTTAATAGCTATTGGTAATACACCGCTTATGGGTTGTAAACTTCCATCTAGCGACAATTCGCCCATGATGAGATATTCTTCTATATTTTCAGATTGTATTTGATTGGAAGCAGCTAATATGCCTAAAGCTAAGGTTAAATCGTACGCACTGCCTTCTTTGCGTAAATCCGCAGGCGCCATATTAATCGTAATTTTCTTTCCTGGAATTTTATATCCATTGTTTTGTAATGCAGAAGCTATTCGATAGTTACTTTCACGAATGGCATTATCGGGCAAACCGACTAAATGATAACCAATTCCTTTTGCTATATTTACTTCTACTGTAATAGTTGTAGCTTCAATACCAAATACCGCACTTCCAAAGACTTTTTTGAGCATTTTATTGATGAGTTTTCAATAAAATTATCTTTTTTAGTACTGGTTTCCTAGTTAGATTTTGTAAGCGTTGAAAGTTTTGTATGAACGTCGTATTTTAACTAAAAAACCTCAATTTCTTATGAAATTGAGGTTATAAGTTTGGTAGATGTTTCTTTTTTATTTTTTAATTAGCTTTTGTGTTTGTGTACCTGTATTTGTTTGAACTTTTACAAAGTAGATTCCACTTGAAAGCTCACCAACATCAATAATTTTGTGTGTACTATTTGCTATAGTAGTGTATATTTTACTTCCATTTAAATCGTAAATTGAAATTTGAGTCATTACTACATCCGTATTGATATTTAATGTTGTATCCACTGGATTTGGATATACATCAAAAGCAGCCAATTTGTCAAACTCCCCTACAGATAAACTGAACGGCGATTCTATAGCTCCTAAATCAACTGTTCCATGTTGAATACGAGTATTTCCATATACATCTTGTTCAAAACCAGCAATGATTCTGGTATTATCACCTGCGTTTACAGCTACTGATGCAGTAGTTAATGAGTAGTCGTAAGAACTTAGGTCAAATGGTGAATTATTTAGTGAAGGTGCATTTGCAAATAAAGGATCTATATTCATTACATTGGTACCTGTACCGTAACCGCCTTCAATTATGGAGTTATTGATGTAATTTCCTGAATCAATTTGTCGTAAATTATAAGACGTATTTCCGTAAATGATACAGTTATTGATATTGATTCCTCTGTTATAACTTCTTACGGGTTCAGTTGTAGCACCTATAGAAGAACTGTTTCTGTTGTGTGCAATTGTTACGTTTACAAAGTTAATAGCATCAAAAGTACTACAATAAGTACTTATAATTTTAGAACTAGAACTTGTTACTAAATTTCCAACAATTAATGAATTTGTAAGTTGAAAATTGGTTGTGTCAGTTCCTACTACAATAATGTCTCGTGAGTTCGCTGTGTTGTTATTAATAATACAACGATCCATAATTAATTCAGGTCCATCAAATGTAATTACAGGAATATCACCTGTATTTCCTATAAATTCACATCGATAAAAGTACAGGTTTGAATCGGAAACATTATCTGCATAGATAGCGCCTCCACCATTATAATCAGAGCTATTACTTATAAAGCGACAGTCTTCAAAAGTTACATTTGATTCATCTAAAAAACAGGCGCCACCAGCGCGATATGCATAGTTATTAAAGAAAAAGCAGTTTCTAATGGTTATATTGGATGCCTGATTTCCTTCTGCATAGATTCCTCCACCATTCCCGCTTGGATCGTACGCAGAGATAATTCGGAAACCATCCAATACAAAATCACTAGTCAAATTCAATATTCGCATAATGCTTTGAGAATTGTCTATTACCGAACCTATTTGACCTATGTCACCAGAAAGTGTTGTAGGGTTTTGATCTATGTTTCGTTGATTGATTGCTGTTTCTGTCCCAGTAAAACCGCCATATAAATTTACGCCATTTCGCATTTCAAAAGCAACATTAATATCTGTAGTTGTAGTAGGTTTGTAAGTTCCTGCAGCAACCCAAATTTCATCTCCAAAAATAGCGACACTTAACGCTGATTGTAAATCTGGAAAGGCATTTACCCATGAAAAACCGTTTCCATTTCCTGTGGCACTTTGATTTACGTAATAGGTCACCGCATGACTTGTGTTATAAATTGCTATTATAAAAAATAGTCCAAGTAATTTTTTCTTCATTTAATGATGTTTTAATTTTTATGTTTTTGTTTGATGGATAGTGTTTATTACTAATAATTGTATTTGATGTAGTTTGTTACTTTTGTATTTAAGTTTTTGATATTATTGTTTGATAAGCTTTTGTGTTTGAATTCCTAAATCGGTTTGAGTTTTTACAAAATAAATTCCTTTGGATAGATTACGGATATTTAATTGATACTCTCTTAAACTGTTTTTTACTTCAACAGCTTTTAATTGCCTACCATTGATATCACATATTGTTAATTTTTCAATTTCGTGATTTGCGCGTATTGTACACAATCCTTTTGTTGGATTTGGATAAATAGCTACATTATTCTTATGAAATTCAACTACGGATAAAGGTTCTACTATTTCTGTACTAACGGTATTTGTAATAATAGCTGGATTGAAGTCGAAATAGATATCTGCTGTATTTTTCATAACGTCACCAATTGCAGCTGTATTTCTTGGTTTTATTTTGTAAGCAATATAACCATGAGAACCTGGTTCATTTGAGGTACTATCTGGTAAATTAATGTTATTGAAAATGAATTTTAGTTTACTGTTATTTCTTAGTTCTATAAAGTGATTGTGACTTACATACTCAGGAATGAAACTACTTGGATCTAAATTTGGATCTAAGTTATTTTCTACTTGCACGTTTATTGCACTTGCTGTTCCTGTATTTTGGAATCGGATAATATAGTGTAAGTATTCATCAACCTCATTTATTGTAATTTGTGGGCCTTCTAATACTGTAATATCATTAGGATCGTATGAACCAATTAGTATTTGATCAAATTGTATAGTATTATCAACAGGGTTATTGTCACCTGGAATAGGATTTATTACCCCTGTAAAGGTTAATGTTTCATCAATATTTACTGTTGGTGGAGGAAATATTTGAAATTCTAACCGTATTGTTCTTATTTCTAATGGATTGAGGTAATCATACTCAAATGTTAGCTGATTACTTGTTTGAGATAAAACACTTTCTGTTGCAGATAAGAAACTTAATTTAGTATCATCAAAATCTACGGATAATGTTCCACTTTGTACTACAGTTCCAACATTTTGATATGTAACAGCATATGAACTTGTAAATCCAGGTCTGGCGTCTCCTAAAGGAATAATGCTAATTTTTAAATCATTTACGAGTTGATTCGCAGTAAAGCAGAAATCTGCATTTTCTATAGTTCCAAATCCAGTAAAATTTGAATCTACAGCATTTGGTACAACATCATAAAAATCAAGGTTTGATTCAATAGTTGTAGTATACATTCCTTCTTCCGTAGGATACAATTGATAGTAACCTGCATTATTTGTGAATGTTGAAATTGATTCTGTTCCATTTGTTGTTGACACCATAAGATTCGCCATTCTTGTATCACCATTATCACAGCCATCATTATCAATATCTAAGCGAATTATACCACTAAGTCTGTTTGAAAGTAGTCCGCTATTACTATACCATGATACTGCATGATCATCATCACCTTGCGTAACTATAATGTCTAGTTTTCCATCTCCATTAATATCTCCTGGAAATGCACTATTAACTTCTTCTACAGTATTCGTAATTACATGTTCTGAACCAAAATTTGAACCATCTAAATTTTCATACCAAAAAACGCTTGATTCTTCATGTGAACTTGATACTATGTCCATGTCTCCATCTCCATCGATATCTGCAGGATAAATATTTCTAGAACCATAACTATTTGCTTCTGAAATGATTCTTCTGTTACTAAAACCTCCTAGTCCATCTACATTTTCAAACCAAGCTAAAATCTGATCTTCATACATAGCAGCTATTAAATCTAAATCACCATCTTCATCTAAGTCTACAGATTTTACAATATTACATTCGTCATTAAAAATTGTTGTTTTTGGTCCAAAATTACCTAATCCACCTGTATTTTCTATCCATCCCATTTGCCCTGAATTTCCAGAACCATCAACACCAGTATATACAATATCATTATCATTGTCACCATCAAAATCTCTAATTTCAAGATGCGACAGTTTATTTGATCCCATTGACGTTATCACTTCAAAAGGTCCAAAAGTACCGAGTCCATCCAAATTTTCATTGTAAGCAAGATAATTAGAACTTGTATTTACATGATTGATAGAAACGATGTCATCATCACCATCACCATCTATATCAGCAGGAAAAGCTGTAGAGGCAACATTGGGATTTGCTATTATTTCGTTAGGAGTAGAAAAATTACCTTGACCAAAATTTTCAAGCCACATAAGGTTATTTCCATATGAAGTCACTATATCTATATGTCCATCATTATTGATATCTGAAAACTGTAACTTACCAGAAGCTTCTGTACTTAAAACAATTTGATTACTAAAATTGCCAAGTCCGTCTAAGTTTTCATACCAAACTAATGTATTTAAATTTACTATATAAATGATGTCTAAATCATTATCATTATCTAAATCAATTGCTCTTGACCGCGAAGGTGTATACCAATATCTAGAAATTATTTTTTGATCACCAAAGTCTATATTGTCTCCAGAGTTTTTAAGCCAAAATACATTTGAATGTTCATATCTAGAACTTCCTAGAATATCTACATTTCCGTCATCATCTATATCTTCAACAGCTATGGATGCAATTCCTTCTGTGTCTCTATTTACGGTATGCAGTGTTGAAGAAAAATTACCTAAACCATCTAAGTTTTCATACCAAGCAATTCGTTCAGGATCATGCCACTCAGTTCCACCAGTAATGATGTCTAAATCTCCATCATTATCCATATCTTTCGTTTTTACCGACACAAATCTATTTCGTAAGTTGTTTTGGTAAACTATATTTGCAGGACTACTTGTAAAGTTTCCTAGTGCATCCGTATTTTCTATCCATCCCATTTGATTGTTTGCCGTGTATATAACATCTTTATCGCCATCAGCATCAATATCACTAACATAAACCTGAGAAACAACTGAGTAATTCATTTCTGGTATATACGTATGAATTACTTCTTGACTTCCAAAAACTCCTTGTCCATTTAAATTTTTCAACCATACAATTTTTATATAGTTGTCTTCTAATAAAGAGTTTGTAACAATATCCATGTCACCGTCACCATCTAAATCATCTAAGTACATTGAAGATGGATTAGAAAGATATGCTATACTGTTAGCTGTTCCAAAATTTCCCTGACCATCTAAATTTTCAAACCAAGCAATCGTGCAACAATCATATGAAGCTACAATATCAATATCACCATCGCCATCTATATCACTTCCAAAAACTGAACGCGCGGCTGAAGCGTATTCAACCAGAATATTTTGACTCCCAAAGTTACCTTGTCCATCATTTTCATACCATGCAATTTTACCATCTTCATCAGATGCCGAAATTAAATCTATATCACCATCACCCTCAATATCTACATCAAACAAAGACCGAACTTCGTATGCGTTTTCAGTAATTAATTTTAAGTTTCCAAATGTGCCCTGTCCATCAATGTTTTCTTGCCATCCTATTTTTTTTGCAGCATAAGAACTTGAGATAACATCTAAATCTCCATCACCATCAACATCAGACAAAAGGACTTCGGAAGCGCCAGAAACACTAGCATCTTCGTTTATGATTTCATTGTTATAAAAATCAAGTTGCGCATTTAACCAAAAGAAATTAAATAGTACAAGTAGTGGTAATATTTTTTTAATCATGTATTTTATTTTTAACTAAAATGTAATGTTAGCGATGCAATCATTGAAGTGGTTTTCACAATTTTTTGACAAATATACTTTCTTTATTACTTAATAAACAGTTGAAAAATTGCGTTTTTTATTCCTTAAAAATCCCTGTATAAAACCATATTTATAAGCATAACAAACTAATTCTGAAATTGAGTCAATATTGAGTTTATTTTTAGAAATGGAATAAAAGGCCTTCACTATAGAAAGTAGCGGTCTTTGATATTGTATAACTTCTTTATTGTTTGATAAGTTTTTGTGTTTGAATTCCTAAATCGGTTTGAGTTTTTACAAAATAAATTCCTTTGGATAAATTACTGATATTTAATTGATATTCTCTTAAACTGTTTTTTACTTCAACAGCTTTTAATTGTCTACCATTGATATCATATATTGTTAATTTTTCAATTCCGCGATTTACACGTATTGTAAACAATCCTTTCGTTGGGTTTGGATAAATAGCTACATTATTCTTATGAAATTCAGCTACAGATAAAGGTTCTACTATTTCTGTACTAACGGTATTTGTGATAATAGCTGGATTGAAGTCGAAAAAGATACTTGCTACTCCATTGATTATATCACCTACTTCTACATCACTTTTAGGTTTTATTTTAAAAGCGATAAAACCATGAGAATTAGGCTCGTCTGTAGTACTATCTGGTAAGTATATATTATTAAAAATAAAGTTTACCATAGCTCCATCTGTAATTTCAACACTTCCACTATGACTCATACTTTCCAACTGCATCGTTTGCCAATCAAGTTTGGCATCAAAAATATGTTCAACATTGACATTTATAGCACTTGCTGTCCCAGTATTTTGAAAACGAATAACATAATGCAGATATTTATCTATTTCGTCTATCGTAATCTTGTCACCTTCTAATACCTGAATATCATTAGGATCATATGAACCTATAACTAGCTGCTCTAACTCAAATATATTGTCTTCTTGTGTATCATCTCCAGAAACTGGGTTAATAGTTACTGTAGTAGTTAATTCATCATCAATATTTGTTGTTGGTGGAGCAAATAATGTAAAATCAAGATCAATAATTCCTGTTTCTAAAGGATTTAATGCTGAATAATCAAATGTTAGTAAATTACTAGTTTGAGCACTTACGGTTTCGCTAGCAGTAACAAATTGCATTTTAGTATTATCAAATTCAAATGTAATAGTTCCGTTTAATTGCGTTGTTCCATTATTTTTATATACTATTCGATATGAAGTATCAAAACCTGGTCTTGGAGATCCTAACGTTGGATATACGTTGATATTTAGATCATTGACAACACCTACAGGTTCAATACAAAAGTCAGCTGTATATTGATTTCCTAATCCTGCAAAGTTGAACATATGCGAAGTTGGATTTGCGGTAAAATGGTTTGGCAATTCAGATGTAATCGTTGTTGTAAAATTTCCTGCGGTAGTTGCAATTTGGTATGCTCCATTTTCATTCGTAAATGTTGCAAAACTATTGCTTCCATTGTCAGCAATCACCATAAGATTACTTCCAACTATATCATCATTTGTGCAACCATCTGCATTTGTATCTATACGTACATTACCTTCAATTCTATTCCCTAAAACTCCAATATTTTCATATACAGAAACTTTTCCTATGTATGAATTAGCGAAATATCCAAATGCCGCTATAATATCCATATCGTTGTCATTATCTACATCTGCAATGGTTACTGATTGTCCTCTAGTAAAGTCAAAAGCTTCATCAATAATTTGTCTATCAGCAAAGTTTCCGTTTCCATCTGTATTTTCATACCAAGCTAATTTTCCAGAAGTTTGTGAATGACCAGAAGCCGTTACAACATCCATATCTCCATCGTTATCTATGTCAGCAGCATAGATTTCTCTACCATGAATTGTTAGCGTTGAAATATCGTGTTCCGAATAAAAATTACCGTTGGAATTTTCATACCAAACAACCGCATCAAAACCACCACCACCATTGGCACTAACCGCAATGATATCATTATCACCATCACCATCTACATCGGCTGGATAAACTGCTTGTTTTCTACTAAATATAGAAAAGTGTTCACTTTGAAAATCTCCCAATCCATTTGAGTTTTTATAAAGGAACATATTAGTATTAAAAGAAGATGCAATAATATCTAGATCATTATCATCATCTAAATCAGCTACTTCAAGAGAAGTAAGAGATCCGTTGTTTCCGCCTGAATCATAAATTACTTGTTCAGCTCCAAATGTTCCATTTCCATCTGTGTTTTCATGCCAAAAAAGTTTATTTGAATTGTATACACCATATACCAAATCCATATCACCATCGTCATCAAAATCACCTGAACGAATAATAGTTGCTCCAGTACCACTATCATTGATAAGGTGTTCTGTAGTGAAGTTTCCCTTACCGTCAACATTTTCTAGCCATGCCAATTTTGTATAATGAGCAAAAGCTATATCTAAGTCACCATCGCCGTCAATATCAACAGGATAGGCTTTAGGAACCTGATTACCAGTCCCTGCATTTTCAGTAATTATATATTGTTTCCCATAAAAGCCAAGTCCATTTACATTTTCAAACCATGCTAGTTTTGCATCGTGTTGTGAAGTTGCTAATATGTCAACATCACCATCGCCGTCAAAATCACCATGATATACATTGTTAGGATACTGTATTCTTCTACTTATAATAGTTTCTCTACCGAAAGTGCCATCGCCATTTACATTATTATACCAAGCTACTTTATCATCATCTTTGGATGATGAAATAACATCTTGATTATTATCACCATCAATATCCGCTACCGTTACAAAGTTTGATCCGATAGCTTTTGTAGAAATAATTTGCTCGCTTCCAAAATTACCATCACCATTGGCATTGCTAAACCATGCGATTTTATTATCATCTGCAGGTGTAAATCCTGTATTATAACTAGACGCAGCTAGTAAAATATCTTTATTATTATCATTATTGACATCTGCTATATGAATCTCTTTTACTTCTGTAGCATTGGTCGTAACATTATTTGCAGCACTAAAATCACCTAAACCATCCTGATTTTCATACCAATTAATTTCATTATCCACTTGTGACGCCGCAATGACATCTTTATCTCCATCGTTGTCAATATCTGAAGTATATATTGCTACAACTCCATCCGTTGTGCTTGTAATTGTTGTTGCTGCGCTAAAATTTCCATTGGTTAAATTTTTAAGCCAAACAATTTTATCTAGGTTATAAGATCCTAAAATAATATCTTGATTGTTGTCTCCGTCTATATCATCAACATATATTATAGAAGTGTTATCAATAGATGAAGTATCGTCAGAAATAATTTGTTCTGTAGCAAAGTTTCCATTACCGTCAATATTTTCATACCAAATTAATCTTCTCACACTTGGCGAGTAGCTTCTGTAATAAGATACAACATCTATATCGCCATCACCATCAAAATCAACAGGAAATACAGGAACAGTCCCAGAAGGATTATTTGGAGTAATTGTAACAAAGGACTCAAACTCTCCTGTACAGTTTGTATTTTTAAGAAGCTCAAAAGTGTTGTTTGTAACATTCAATACATCTACATCTCCATCATTATCAAAATCTGCTAAGTGTATCGATTTAACTGAACTGTTAGCAGAAATAGAATTTTTGTCACCAAAACTTCCAGTTCCATCAATATTTTCAAACCAGTTTATTCCTTCTCCTCCTATTGCAACAACATCTATATCTCCGTCACAATTAATATCTGCAGATTTAGCCATCAAAGGTGCTCGGACTGAATAGGTATAATCAATAACAACGGATTCCTGAAAACCAATTTGCGCTTCAATATGGCTGCTAATTAGGTATAATAACAGTAATAGTAATTTTTTTTTCATTTTGTTTGGTATGTTAATCGGTATATGTTAATATTCTAAACAAAATTAAAAAAATAAAAACTATATTTTTCTATACTTTAACAAATCATTCGTCTGTTTTTATAAATTGTATCCATTTTTTATAATATTTACACTTTACAACTCCACAAAACCATGCTTTATGGCGTAGTTCACCAATTCTGAAACGGAATGAATATTGAGCTTGCTATACAAGTTTTTTTTGTGCGATTGTACTGTGTTTACAGAAACAAATAGTAGTTGGGCAATTTCTTTGGTTTTTTTGTTTTGAGCAACTAGTTTTAACACCTCTATTTCACGAGGTGTGAGTTTTACATTTTTGATTGTTTCAATTTTTGGCACATTTGTTAAGTCATTGATTAGAATATTCGTTAAACGCTGATCTACAAAGGTTTCTCCTTTTCCAACTTTGTGAATGGCTTCTATCAACATTTCTTTGCTTGTATTTTTTAGAATGTATCCTTTTGCACCTTTTTGCATTGCATTTTTGATATATTCAATTTGATTGTGCATTGTGAGCATTAATACATTCATACTAAGTTCTAAATCATTTAAAGCATCTAATACATTCAAACCATCCATTTCGGGCATAGAGATATCTAAAATCAAAACATCAATTGTGGTAGATTGCAAAAACTGAAGTGCTTCTTTCCCTGAGGTAACAATATGTATTTCAAAGGTTTCTGAACTATTTTGCAGCATCAATTCGATACCTTCAGAAACTAAACTGTGATCATCGCATATGAGTAATTTCATAGATTATTGTATTGGAATGTCAATATTTATAATTGTTCCGCGCGATTCATTAGAATCTATATGACACGAACCGTCTATTGTTGCTAATTGTTTTTTTAGATTTTTTAAACCTATTCCACTTTCCTCCTTTTGTATATCAAATCCTTTTCCATTGTCTTCTACCATCATGTTTATTTGATCTGTATTTCGTGTAATATTGATACTTAACTCACTCGCAGCTGCGTGTTTTAGTACATTGTTGACTAATTCTTGTAAGATTCGGAAAATAAAAATACTGATTTGTGAGTTTTCAAAGTTCTCTAAACCATGAATGGTTGTACTTACTTTTAATTGTTGATTTTCTATTTTTTTAGAAAAACTTGTAATCGCGTTTTCTAGGTTGAAATCAGGAATTGGATCTTTATCAAACCGATGTGAAATGTTTCGAACTTCATCAGTTACATTGTCTAAGATCTGATTTGTTTTTTCATAGAGTTTTTTGGTGCCTTCATGTTCTTCTATGATGTTTTTATCAAATGCTTGAAAGTGAAATTTCACAGATGTTAATAAGCTTCCAATGTTGTTATGCAGCTCTTTAGAAATCTCTTCTTTTTCTTTTTTCTTTGCTGATAATGTGGCGTTTATAATTTCAATTTCCTGATCATTGACTAAGTTTTGTATTTTTTGTTTGAGTACTATTTTTTGTTGTTCCGCTAATTGATTCGCCGCTTTTTTGAGTTTGTAAAAGTAGATTGCTATGATGACTACCAAACAGAGAATGATCGCGAAAGCAAAGAGATATGCATATAGTTTTTTGTTTTCTGATTCTTTTCGTGAAGCAATTTCTTCCGCTAATGCACGATCTTTTTCGAGTAATGAAATTTCTGCTTTTTTGACTTGTGAATGATATTCTTTTTCTGATGCTGCCATTTCCCATAGCTTTTGTTCATTAAAAACAGAATCGTTTAATACTTCATATACTAATTGATATTCATATGCTTTTTTATAGTTTCCTTCATTAAATGCAAATTCACTTTGTTTTTTGGCTAAATATCTTTCTACTGTAAGGTTTGAAGCATTTTTTGATAGCGCTAAAGCTTTCGCTAATTCGGCTTTCGCTTTTTTAATTTGATTGTTATTTTGATATATAGTTGCTTTGGAAATATGAATTTTAGCGATGTATGAACTGTCTTTTTGAGCGTTAAAGTAGAGCGCCGCTTTATCTAAATAATTAATTGTCAAATCTGCGTCTCTTTCAACATATAATTCCGCTATGTTTAAATATCCGCGCGCTAGTTGAAATGAATCTCCAATTTTTTCTTTTAGCGCAATGCTTTTTTTGAAATAAGCCAATGATTTTTCATCATCCGATTTTTCATAAAATAATGCTCCCAAGTTATTATATAATTTCGCCTCTTGTACTATGTTTGCTTTTTCTTTATAATGATCTAATGCTTTGGTATAGTAGAATTCTGCAAGTTTGTAATTGTTTGATAAACTATAGACATTTCCCAGGTTTACATAAGTTACAATTGTTTGTCTATCGATTACTTCTTGTTTGTTGAGTAATAAAGATTTTTGGTAGTGATATACCGCAGAGTCATAAATACCAGTAACAGTATATACATTTGCAATATTTACATGTGTTCTACTCTGTTGTTTTTCTGTAATGCTACTATCAATAATTGCCAATCCTTTTTTATAGTTTTCCAACGCATCATCATAGAATTCATTTTTCTTAAATAATAATGCTTTTGTATTGTATACAGCAAGTAAACCTTTGTAATTCTTATTTGATTGTTCTAATTGTTCAGATTGTTTTAATACACGAAATACACTATCTAACTTATTTTTGTTATTCCAATAATGTGCCTGAATTCGCAAACTTTTGGCTTGACCTTTTTTATAAGTATGCAACGTAGCCAAAGAATCTGCTTTTTTAGCAAGTGTGTAACAATGCTCCCAAGCTCTTTTTCTTAAAAAATCAAAAGCAAGTATATTTAGACTATCAATATGTTGTACATGTTTTGTTGTTGTTAAAACTTTTTCTTGTTTACAACCAACAAAACATGTAGAAAGCATCATAACACAGCTTAAAATGCTTATAATTTTATGATTTATAGTATATTTCATTCCTGAAGAATCACATATATTATTTATCAGTATCATCAATAATATCAGTATCTTCATAAGTAATTACCGTACGCTTTGTTCCCGTAGGATCTGCTGTACCTACTTTCATTGATACTTTCGTAAGAAGCACATTATTGTCTTTGTTATTAAATTCGAATTTTGCATTTTCATTATTTATGATTTCAAGAAAATAATTGATTGCATAAAACCTCCTAACTGGTGGCTCATTTCCATCATCGGGTATTAGATATAACTTTAATTCTAAGAGTTTCAAATCTAAATCTTCCCATATGATGTTTATATTATTCAAATCTTTGTTTTCAAAATCTTTGAATTTTAGGTTAGGTATCGTTGTCCATGCTGTTGCATATACTAATATTTTATTAGTTTCTGCTTTATTTTCACGTTGTATTCTAATTTCAATATTTGATATTTCTTGTGGACTCATTTCCATGATTTATGGTAAGTATTTGTTAGTTATAGTAGTTTAAAAGATGCTATAAAGTATCATCAATTACATCTGTATCTTCATATGTAATTACTGTACGTTTCG
Source organism: uncultured Kordia sp. (assembly GCF_947496985.1). Taxonomy (GTDB): domain Bacteria; phylum Bacteroidota; class Bacteroidia; order Flavobacteriales; family Flavobacteriaceae; genus Kordia. The sequence continues at coordinate 611,243 of NZ_CANMEZ010000003.1, read as the reverse complement.
TTCCCGTTGGTTTTTCATTAGTAATTACATTGATTAAGAATATGAAGTCATTTTTTTCATTAAATCTAAAGTCTAATTCATTAGTATTAAACTCAAAAACTTTATAGATTAATGTTGGCTTTTTCAATACTATTGCACCTTCTTTTCTTAGAATATGAACATCTAAATTTAAAACTCCTGCCACATCTTTTTCCTCATTTAAGTTTCGTAAATCTTTTACTTCAAAAGCCTTTATTTCAACATTAGAGAATTGACTCAAAATTGTGATGTATACATATACTTCATTCGCTACATCTCCTTTATTTCGAGATACGTGAGCATTAAATTTTTTAATTAGTGACATAGATTGATTCGTTTTATTGTTAGTGTTTAGTCAGTTTTAACGGTATTAAGTTAGTAAAATATAGTTGCTTCTTGTATGTAAATACATCTTATTTATTGTTTAAAATTACAGGGCAATCCTAAAAGTGCCCTGTAAAAAAATAAACTGACTTATAAATTTGCATCTATATGTGTAATTAATGAAGCATCTAACGATCTTGACTTATCATCAGCAGGAATGAATATTCCTGTACTAGAATCATATTTTACAGAAATCGTATTAACACCTCCGCCAAATTTTAACTGTGTCATTGGAGAAGTTACTGTTGTTACTACCGTATTACTTACTACTTGTGATTGTAACCAGATATAAACCGTTGTATATGGCGTCATTATTGCCGTACTTGCTAATAATACTGGAACTGCAGAAACTGCATTTCCTGTGATTTCTGTTCCATTAACATTCGCGTCTTGGAATAATCCAACCGTCATAAATGGTTTTTCTGCATATTTATTTTGTAATGCATACGAATCTGGAGCTCCACCACTTGCAGGTCCTGAAATAGTAGCATTACTTTCTAAAGTGTATAGTTTGTTTTGAATTGCTCCAACTGGCACACTAGAGAGTTGATTAAGTGTAGCCCCATTTTCAACTTGACTCGTAGAAGCATAGATTCCATATTCTTCTTTCCATGTTAATGTATTGGCTTGCATTGGTTTAAAAACTTGCCAAGCAACATTTGGATTTTCTCCACCTGTTGGTTTTGCCACTATAATATTAGTTCCTGTGGCATATATTACTTCTAACTGTTCGTCTGTAAACGCTGTATTTAAATTAAATGTTGACATAATTGTTTTGGTTTTAAAAAATTTCTCCTACTCTATTTATGGCTTTTCGGATAGCGCCATTTCCTAGTATTTTTTTTGTATTATGAACAATTACATTCGTCGTTCTGAGCGGCTAATAATAGTAATGCGAGATCTCCCGATGATAATTCTTCCGTGTTTTTTGCCGCTAAAACTGGCATTGGCAATGAAATTGCAAATGATTTACTCACACATTTTTTCCCAACTGGCCAAGGGAAATCAATGCAACCTTCTAATTTTAAGTTGAAACTAATAACCTGTTTTGTCACTTTAAAATTTCTAATAGACACTTTAATCGATACCTTAGAAATTGGTTTAAATTCAAAATCTGCGTCTGCACTGAATGAAAATGTTTTTGAATAGTTTCCAAAAGGAGTTTCTGCAGTTAATCTAATTTGTACTGAACCATCTCCGTTTGCTGTTAATTCGGCACAAACTCTAAATCCTGCTACTTTAGGAGTGCATTTTCTAACTGATTGTATATCGAATCCTTCATATACTTCGTTACTTTTTACTGCTGTAATTGTTGACATAATTGTTTTGGTTAAAATTTTTTGTTCTTACTCTCTTAAGGCTTTTCAGATTCCACCTGTGGTAATGATCATTATTTTTGTACACTCCAAAACTAGTATTAGCACAACTGCTATAAAACACACATATACGGTATTTTTGTCTCACCTATTTATGTGAGATTTTTTTATTTTTTTAGGTTTAATTATAGAAAAAGGATTTAAACACTTGTAAGCATTGGGCTTTCAATAATTATACGGTAGTGACTACATAGGTCAGACGATTTTATAATTTTAATACTTTAGGGAAGTTTTATATTCGTTTTCAACTAGAATAATAGTATTCTACATGTTATATATTTGAACAATCTATTTTTATTTTATGAATTTTAAAAGATGCAAAAAAGTAGATATACCTGTACGACTTATAATTTTTTTAATAGATATGGTAGTGATTACTTTTATTGCCATATTTCTTCCCCTTATTATGGGTTCTTTTGGGCATTCAGAAAGATTATATGTCTAAGCTTCGATTTTTGGTTATTATTTTAGAAACACTTACAAGTCAAACCTTAGGGAAGATGGTTCTAGACCTAATGTTATCCGAATTTTTATGCGTTCATTTTCACGATTGGTTCCATAGCTATTTTCTCTTACTTTTTTGGAAAACAAAATGAATTGCACGTTTTACTTTCAGGAACACGCTTAATTATAAAGAGAGAAAATCATTCGTTATAGTTTTTTAAACTATACCATCTTTCCTTCTTTTATAAACTCACGTTGAATAGCAGTTATCAGCATTTCATTAGATAATCTGTTTTCATTTTCAGCTAAAGCAGCTAAACACGCATATTGCACAATGTTTACAATGTTTGCTCCTGTAACTTCATAATCTTCAGCAATGACATCTAAATCCAGTTCTTCCGATACGAATGCATCAGGAATGTATTTTTCCCAAAGTGTACGACGTTCTTCAACGCCTGGATTTTCAAATTCGATAATGGATTGAAATCTACGCGTAAATGCTTTGTCAATATTACTTCTGTAGTTTGATGCCAAAATAACCAATCCTGAATGTGATTCTATACGTTGTAGTAAGAATGATACTTCTTGATTAGCATATTTGTCATGCGCATCACGAACACCTGTACGCTTTCCAAAGATGGCGTCAGCTTCGTCAAAGAAGAGAATCCAATCTTTGTTTTTTGCTTTGTTGAAGAGTTGTGATAGGTTTTTTTCAGTTTCTCCAATGTATTTAGATATTACTAATGATAAGTCAATTCTGTAAACATCTTTATTGGTATGCTTTCCCATCAAACTTGCTGTCAGTGTTTTTCCAACACCTGGCGCACCAAAAAACATGACTTTATAACCAGGGTTTATCTTGCCTTCCATATTAAAGTCGTTGAGTAATGTATTGTTGTGTTCCATCCAAACTAATACATTATTGACTTCATTGAGTGTTTTTTCTTGTAAGACTAAATCGTCCCATTCCATTGTAGTTTCAAGCAATTCGGCAGGGAAATCTTGACTTAATTTTGGTTTAGAAATAGATCCGTAAACGAATAATTCAATATATTCATTATCTAACATTAGTTTTCCACTAATTTTAGGTTCTCCGTCTGGCGCAGTTCCTAATGAAAGTATTGATTTTTTATGAAATATATGACTTTCGTCAAACGCTTTTACTACAAAGTTTCGAGCTAAAAAATTATCACCTGCTATGATATAAAGTGCAGTTTCTCCTGTCGGAATGATACCACGGTAGTTGGTTCCTTTGACGCCTCCAAATTCAGGGAAGTCGCTCCCATTTGGAAAATATTCAGATAGTATACTTGTTAAAAAACCGGGTGCTACATGCGGTAAAATAGATAATAAAAGAACGAGTATTTCAAATAATTGCAAGTCATTTTCAATCACAAATTTTGAAAATTCTGAGTCATCAACAGTAAAATCAAATACTGGAAATTCAAAATTTTCATCACTTCCAGAGCTTTTTACAAGTCTATAACGAACTGCATCTTTTATATAATTTATGATTTCTACCTTCATATATACACAGGAGTTTTAATCGTAATTTTTAAGATTTAAAGTACGGAAGAATCCTAAACTTAGACTACGGGAAAAACACCTATTTTTTAGGTATAACTTACATTATTTAAGAAGTCCTAAGTGTTTTTTGATACTATCTATGTTTTTTGAAACTCCTTTATCTCCATTTAATACTCTTTCGTAATACAATAATGTACTCTTACTTAAATGCCTAGCCAACGTAGGTTCATAAGTTTCCCATGAACATTTACTTGATTTCGTTTCGGCATATTTGTATATTTTTTTGTTTTCTTTCTCTAAGAAAATTTCTAATGAATCTCTTATTTTTTCATCTTCAATTTCACCGCCAATGAAGGATTCTACATTTTTGATACTAATGATTCTTGGAAGATAAATTGGAATGTGTGTTACTTTGTACTTTTTTGAATTTATGGCTCTTGAAATTGAATCTGTTAGTTGACTTTCAGGTTTTCTACCACGTTCTTGTAAGCGTTTGATTAAATCACTGAAATAATCTGGATTTTTGTCTAAGTTAGCGCCTGCACTTATAACTGCTGATAGATTTCCTTGTTCTTTTTCATCAAACTCAACGAATGTTATTTCTGGATGTTCTTCTTTAAATTTTTCTAGCAGATATTTTACATAATTGCTGAGTCCATTGATAATTTCTACAAATACAACATTGGTTTCTCTCTTTATAACAGGATTATCTCCATTTTTTAGATTATCATACCAATCTAAACTTGTGAGTAATCCGCTATTGTCTATTGCACCCGCATCAATGTAATGTCCGTAGTTTTTAATTTTTGCTGCTGGACTGAATCCTGGAAAACGATTTGTACAAGAAACTCCTTGATAGAAAGAAACAGCTTCACCATTGTCTAATTGTGATAGATTATCTGCATTTAAAAATAGATTTTCATCATCATACCAAACTGAACAAAATACACCTCGTCGTCCATTTGTTTTAGCTGTGTTTACTAATAAAGCTGGAAAATATACATTGGAATCGTATATGTTATCTTTCCAATAGGATAAAAACGAATTATTATCTAATAACCAACCATCTTTACTTTCTAAGATATTCTGATACGCCACCATGGAATAGTACGCTCTGTCTTTGTGTGGAGCTGCATATGCGTTTAGTGGATATACTTTTCTAATAAAATCCCAGCCAAGTGTGTATGAAATATCCATTGAAGCAAAGTCAGTTAAAGCTACTGTATTAATTCTATCTGTGATTTTATCATATTCATTTTTATATTTTCCAGCAAGTACTGAATACATAGAAAGTCCCATCATACCACCTGAAGCTCCTGAAAAAGAAGCTGTTTGCTGTAAAAATGCTCCATTGGTTTCTTTCTGTATTTCATTTAATACTTTCATTGTCCAAATATTCGCTTTTAAAGCACCTCCGTGAGAAGCGACAAAAAATAATGGCTTGTTATTGGCTACTTTGTTTTTTAATACTGCTTTATAATCATTGATATGAAGTGAATCTTTTCGGACAATATGACTGGCGTCTGTATCTAATTGATGTACTTCTCGTTCACTAAACATAAAGGTTAATGATATAAATAGAATGACTAGCGTTATGGAATACGCAACTACTTTTTTACTTCTACGTACGACTCCTTCTTGGCTTTCTAGTGATATGATTTTTAAGATTCCATCGCTTGAATACCCAAGTGTATCATAGTATTCTTTTACATTTATTTTACCATCATTGTACGCATCTGATTGTCGCTTGATGGCTTGCATTACAAATAAATATTTTAAGATACATGCTAATGTATAGTAGATTAGGTAAATGTATGCCAATAAAATAGGCATTGCATTGATGATGTATGTCCAACCAAAAGCAACTGCTAGGTTACTTTGGATTAAGAGTGCTACCACACCTAAAGCAACAATAAAGAAGAATAAAATGTAGTTAAAATCAATGCTAATGTATTTGATGATTGGCGCTGCACTTGAATCGTATATTTTTGATCTGAATAAACGAAAGTATATATATGTTACTGATAGAAAGAATGTTAATAGTTGTAGTAAGAAATACGTTGTGCAGTTAAACTGACCAAAAAATGAAATCCCAAGAAGCAACAATACCGATACAGTTAGTATTGTTAAGAAAAATAATTCTCCACTTTTGTTAAACTTTTTATACGCATCTGTTGAATCAGTTGTTGCATTCGTCTTTTTGTATGCTTTGTTTTCTTTGTCAATCAAACGCTTTTTTTCTAGCATTATTCCCATTAAGATAAACGGTACGATGTAACATAGAATTTTTAGAATGATAATGATTGCTTTGCTAGTTTCTGCATATAAAAGTTTTGGTTTGAATGTTTCGTGAATGTAATAATGCCAAATACAAAAAATGAATAAGCCAAGCGTATAACGCAAGTATTTTGCCATATAATCTTGTTTGTATTCTTTCTTTTTAGCATTTGGATTCAGTTTTAAAGGCTTTGTTTTGTAAACAAATACGTTGTAAACTCTTAACCATCTGTGAATGTACCAATAGTTTTCATCTTTACTATCATTGATATCTTTTGCATAGTAAATATAGATTGGATAGTGTGAAATAACCAAGGCAAATACAGAGATAATGATGTAACAAAGTATTAGTGAAAATGGACCACCTTCAATCATATCAATTAAAAGTGTGTAAGCTTGATCTAGCGCTTGAACCAATAAAAATATGACTGCTAAAATGATAAGACTTAAGAAAGAAGCACGCCTGAATTTATTAAATGAGGCAGAAAACTTATAAATTCCATTAATGGCACATGTGGGGAAATTTTTAAGGCATTCGATTACTTTTTTCATAAAACTTGGTTGGTTAATTTTGTAAGAAATAAATATACAAAATAGTTTTTTTCAATTTTTTAGCTACATATGGGTATTATTGTGATTCCGTTTTTTTGATTTCTGTTACTGTTTTTCGGTACATGTTTTTAAGTTGAATTAGTTGTTCTTTTTGTACTGTTGGCGATTTTTCTAATTCTTCGATATTGACTGCTATTTTACGAGCTAATTTTCGTCTATCTTCTGTACTTGTTGGCATTTCCTTGATGTATTGATGTGTTTGTGCAAATTTCTTTACATCTTTTGCGACTTGGTTTGAAGTGTCTTTTGCAAGTATTTTATCTGAATAGGAAATCGCTTTTTCATCATTTCCAAGTGCGATCAATGCTGTTCCTATTTTTTTAATTTCTTCAGGTTTTTTAGTTTCGGGCTCTTCTTCTTTTTCTACATAAAGATTTACTTTTTTAGCAAGTTGATCTTTTATTTCTTCGTTTTCAGGACATTTTGCTAATGCATTCGTAAGAGATTCTACATCTAATAATACTTCTTCTTTTTTGTATTCAAATAATCCGACAACATTTGCTTCTGATATTACCGAAAATCCCATCATGATAAATGACAAAATCATAAACCAAATCATTTTGGTCATCGGTTTATCTTTTTTAAATAGTAGAAACATAAATGCTAACGAACATAGAAATAGTGTTCCTCCGCAAATAAGTAGTATAAGTTCTGTTGTTTTCATGGCAGTTTGGTTTGATTTGATAATTTTTTTGCATTACCAATTTTTATAAAATTCGAATTTTAAAGGTCTTTCAGAAAATTCAAATCCTGTTAGTTTTTCTTTTTCAATTGCTTCTTTAAATTGATTAGAGATATAAAATCCATTATCCAACCTAAGAAAAAACAAATCTGACGGTCTATTTAAAACTACTTTCGTAGGTTTCATTGTCAATTCATAATCAGAATCTTTAGCTATTTTCCGTAAAACATCAAAATAGGTAGTTTCAGTTATTTTGTCTTTATAGATATACTTAGGTTCTTCGGCTATATCATCAAAGATTGTAAATTCTGATTTTTCAAAATCTACAATGGATAACGTTCGCAGTAATTCTAGAAGAAAATAATCATATGTATCATTTTCATGATGAACTTTGCATGGTATGATTTTACTATTTTCTAGTGTAAATTTTTTAGATAATGTAATAAAATCTGCGCTGTAGAAACATTTATGCCAAAAGAATCTAGCACTTAGTAAGTCTGTTATTTTAGCTTGACTCATGACTGCAAATTTTGTTAAATCTAATTCCTCATCAATACAACCCGAAAAATCGCTATATTTTTCAAAACGTTCTTCTGTATTATTATCAGGATCAATAAAATCATGAATTTGGTAAACAGACTTCGCGAAGATGTCTCCTATCTCTTCTATATCACTACTACTTTCCAGTCTATAATACTTTAAATTTTCCATTGTATATTTCTTCAATCATTATTATATAAGAGTTAATCAAAAACCATATCATTAAGTCTCTTTTTATCTTTTAAAGGTAATGATTTGTTCGCTTCAACTAATTTATCAATTTTACTTCCTATTTTTTTAGCAAATTTATTCATAAAGATTTTTGCTTGCGTATTTGATAAAAATTCAATTCCATCAACACCTATTTCATCCATATACTTAAGCAATTCCTTCTCCATAAATTCTCCAACATTTTTTGTGTATGTTCCATGACTAGAATGTATACCATCTTCTAAAGCTTTTACTTTGCTACTGTATTTTTTTGCCCATTTTGCATTAATCAAATCATTAAATTTAAAACCACCTTTTACGGCTTTTTGTAGTATAGGACTTGTTTTTAAGAGCTCTACTGGTAATATATGATGTGCTTCAAACAATTCAGTTTTCATTTTCTTACCACTCTTTTTCAAAGCTTCTAAAAGGGCTTTTCTTAAGTTACCTCTTTCTCTTACGGCTTTCGCTCCTTTTTTACCTATTAGTTTGGCAAGTGCTTCATAATCAATTTTAATAACACCGCTCATCATTTTTACTCTAGCAGCAAGATCTGTTTCAGCTAATAATTTTGTGAATATTTCAATATTAGCTTCATCAGTATTGAATTTTAGTTTTTCATAATATTTAGTCCCTTTTGTTGGATCTGTTTTGCTTGTTGCCACAAGAATACCATCTACCTCTTCACCATTTTTCAATATAAACTTACCATCTTCTCCAATTTTTTTTCCTTGTTTGGTATCTATTTCCTCGAGTTTTCCACTAGCCAATAATACCCAAGGATTCACACTTCCGTAGATTTGGAACCATTTTCCTTTTCGTTTAAATTTGAATCCTTTAAACTTGGCTTTTTTCATCATTCGCTTGGCAAAATCATCTAATGTTTTGGCACCTTTCCCAACTCCTTTTCCTATCCCTTTGATACCAGTTACAACTTTAGAACCTGTTTTCATGAGTCCTTTTCCAGATGCTTTGAGTCCGCTTCCTAGTGCTTTGAAAGTATTTTTAGTTCCTGTAATCGCCATTTTCACAGAGCCTTTTACACCAGATTTCAATACTTTTAACAACGTAGACATGTCAAATAATAGGATGAAAATTAGTTCTACTAATAAAATTCCAATTGCGCGTGCTAATGCAGCTCCACCTTTGACAATGTTTCCTGCCCAACCTTCTGACATGTATGTTCCAAAGAATCCAGATGCTTTTAGTAATGCTGCTCCAGCCATGAGCGCTGCAAATATTTGTAATGCTGGTGGAACAAGCGAGAATATAGCGCCACCAGTAGCAATGGCTAATGCTGTTATTGCTAATACGACCAGTGTTCCGATAGTGATGTATAGAGCTTTGTTTTCTTGCCATTTTTTCTGAATGGCTGTCATCATTTGTGTTTTTAGATAATAGAGTCGGTCACCTACACTTAGTGGTTCTAATACACGCATTCCTGGAGGAATTGCACTTTGTTCTGCTGCTTGTTTGCCTTCTGCAGAATCTGGCACATTTTTCGGTGCTTGTGCACTTTGTTTGTTTATAAACCAATCTATTTGCCCTGTTGTATTACCATATAATTCTGTTGGCATTGTCATTGCGCCACCACCATCACTTCCGCTACTATTATTTTCTGTGATTCCTGTATCACCAGTATTTGCTGTTGCTGAACTTGCAGCACTAGCCATGTTTAGATGCTCCATGGTTTCAACATTTGAATCTCCAAATTGTAATTCACCATTTTCTGGTAACATCGTTATTCGCGACATTAATTCCTGAGATAATTCCATGTTATTTGGCACAAATTCTACCACAAAATCTTCAGGTGTATAATTCCCTTTATTTGCATATGCTTGTACAGGATTAACGCTTGTTGCTACAGTATCTGGCTCGCCAGGTATTGTGTAAGGAGTGTTTCGTTCAAATGGTAATGGTTTTGTAACATCCATGCCTAAAAATTCTTCTGAAAGTTGTCCCCAGAAATTCCCTGGCATTTCTATCGCTGCACTTACTAGGTTCGCAAGTCCTTGCATGATTTTTATCAATCCAACTGTTAAGAATTTCATTGCGTCTAACAATAAATTGTAGAATGCTTGGTATGCGGCAAGAATTGCATCTAAAGCGGCTCCTAATAAATCTAACAATGCATTTACCGCTTTTTTGAGTCCTTCTGCTAGCTTATTTACCGCTTCTACAGCAAAGTTTACGGCTTTATCTATTGCTGCATTAAATTTATCGCGAAGTTTCGGGAATGCAGCTAATGCGACATTTACTAACGCTTTTAAGGCTTCACCGAATACTTTAATCATTCCCACTATAGCATCTCTGGCAAGATCAATTAATTTGTTCGCAAACTTTTTAGCCGCTTCTATGAGTCCTTTTACGAGACTTCGTAATCCATCAAAAAGTTTGTTGAGTCCAGCTTTTAGTTTGTCAAAGAAGTTACTTACTGCACTTACAGCTCTGTCCCACCAACTTTTCTTTTCAGAATCTTTTTTGGCTTGTGCTTTTTTACGTGCTGCTTCTCTATCTGTCTTTGCTACTTCTTGATCAGCTTTTCTTTTAGCTTTGCTATATTCTTGACCAATTTTTGTGTCTGCATCTTTGACTTTAGCATCAATTTGACCATCTATTTTTTTCTTTTCTGTTTCAGATTTCTCACTGTATTCTTTTTTGACATTTTCATTTTCTTTTTGCCATTCACCGCGTTGTGTATCTACTTCTGATTTTGCTGTACTTTGTGCTTTTTCTTGCTCTTTTTTTACACGTTGTGTTTCTTTATCAATGTCTTTTTCTGATTTTTGGCGCTCTTTATCTTGATCAGCTTGCATTTTTACATATTCAGCATTTTGTTGCTCCATATGTGGCGCCAAATCTGCGTCTAGTTTTGCTTTTGCATTTGCATCAAAATTGTTTTTAACCTCAGCAGATAATTCTGGCATTTCGCTAGCGAGTTGATTTGTTTTTGGTGGCTGTGATAATTCTACCGTTGGTGATAACATTTCTAATTCCATTTCTGGATAGATATCATCTTCACCTTTGTATAGCTTACTCTCCGCTAAGTTTTTTTGTTGTTCTTTAGTCGTTGTAGCTGTAGATTCGTCTAAATTTTGCTTGTTTTTTCCTGGGTTAGCTTGTCCAGTTAGATCTACTTTTGGTTTCTTCCCTGGGTTTGTTGTTACACTTTCAGATGTTGGTAACTTCCTGATTCCACTTTTTATTTGTGATTTGCGATCTTCTTCGCTTCCATTTTTTCCTAAACCAAAAAAACTACGAATTCGCGCTAATACCGAACTTCTTGGTTGAATACTTTTGGTAGCTATTTGGGCACCTTCTTTTTTTCCTTTCGGACTTAAATCTGGTAAGATTGATTTGTCTCCTTTTATTTTTTCACCAGCTTTTTCAGAAGGCGCTTTCGCTTTTTGTTTTTGTATCGCTGACTTTATTGGTATTCCTGTAGGCTGTTCTATTTCTGGAAGTGACTCTTTTAGTGTATTTTGTTCGTTGGCTTGTACTTCTGCTGACGCAATATGTGACTCCTTTACACCTCTTATAAAGTTTGTTGGTTTTTGGCTTGCTAATCCGTCTGCGTATACTTTACTGTTTTCTGTTGATAATACTAGTGGAGCTTCTTCTTCTTTTACCTTTTCTTTTTCTACTACACCTGCCTTAGTAGCATCTGGAACATTGTATCCTTTTCCACCTCCGCCACCTTGTTTGGCTTTTCCTTTTTGTGTTGTTTTGGACTCGCCAGTTGCTTTTGCTTCAGTTTTCGCAGTTGTTTCTGCTGTGGAAGTTTCTGTAGTTACTGTTGGTGTCTTTTCAGTTTTTCCTTCTGTTGTTTCCTGAGTTTCATTAACTATTATTTCTTCCTTTTTCTCCTCTACACTTTCAGTTTTTGTTGGCGTAGCAACAGTTATTTTAGCTGTATTTTCAGTTGTATTTGTATTTTCCTTTGCTGTATCTTTTTTTATACTTTGTTGTTGCGTAGGTGTTATAAATAGATCAACTTCTTTATCATCGGCAGTATTTTCGTTATTTTTTTTCAGTTGCGTTGGCGCAATAAACATACTTGACCGAGAGTTATTTCCTTTCGATTTTTCAGAAGTGTTTTGTTGAGTGCGCGCTGTAATCATTGTGTATTTATAGTAGTTTTATAGTTAATTTACCATTCAATATGCATTCTTTTGTCCATCCATTTTAATTGGAATAATCCTATACTCCACGGTACTTTATCTAATAATATGTCTTGTGCTAAACGTTCTACAACTAGTTTTATACTATCTTCTTTTAGTGTGATGTTCCCTTCTCTTTTTAAGAACATGTCTCTTAGCGTATTTGCTGAACTATTTTTTAATACTGACCAATGTTGTATTACAGCTTGTAATAATTCATCACAGAGTGCTTTGTCTGCTTCTGTAAGTGGTATTTGATAGTTGATAATGGTATCTAGCGGAATTCCTAAGCATAGTTTTTCAAGCGTAAGTTCTACATCTGTAACATCTTCTGTTCCTGTAGCTAAGAAATGTAATAACATACATGCTTTTCCTATGTCTGAGATTTTATTGTTTGCATCGACAAGTTTTGCGCCTTCAAAGAACCTTGCTAGAAATGGATTTAATAGAATTAATCCTGCTTTTTCTGTTGTTAGTGGAATTTCACGCACAAGAATATTATTTCTAGATAGTTTTTCAAAGATGGTATTGTCTATTGCTGGCTTTGAAGTTGTATCGCTGTTTTCTTGACTGTTTATAACTATGCTACCCTTTACTGTACTGTTGGTATTCTCTATATTTTCTTTGTTTGCTAATTTTTCAGCATTACTATTGCTTTTTGCGACTCCTACATTTTCTGTATTCTTTTCATTTTCAAATACATTAGAAGTTTCTACAGTATTTATATTGTCACTGGATGTGGAAAGATTCGATTCTTCTTTTTCTTGTAAATGTTTATTTACAGAAGTATTGTTTTCTACAATATTACCTTTTGTTGTGTTTTCCTTTGATTGCGTTGCGATTTCATTATTTACTTCTCGATTAAAAGATGTAGAATCATTTGAAATATTTTCAGTTTTAGTATTTACAACTTTCTGGCTATTTTCTATTTGATTGTTGCTCCTTTGATTACTTTCTTTTGAGGTTTGTATAGTTTTCTTGCTATTTTGTGTTAATTCAGATTTAGTTAAATTTTTCTCTTTTACTACTTCTTTTTGGTTATTATCTAAGATAGGCTGTTTGTTTGTGTTCGTTTTAGAAATATCTTTTCTATCTATTTCATTTTGAACATCTTCTGACCTATTTTGAATTGTAGTATTACCTACTTCATTAGCTTTATTTTCTATTTCTTTTGATGATTTTGTGATTTTTTTTGTTTGATCAGTATTTTTATCTTGTGTTGTATTCTTTGTTACATCAACATCATTTTGAGCATTCTGTGAGCTTGTTATTTCAACTTTATTTTCTATATCATCAGTCTTTTTACTTTTTGTTTGATCAATGATTTTATGACTTTTATCTTCCGTTTTTGATTCAGAACTCACAACAGAAATTATATCAAATATTTTAGCAATTGATATCTGTATTGATTGTTGCAATTCGTTTTGAATTATGGCTTGTAATATTGCTACTGAAAGATAGTGAGCATTAGTATTTACTAGGCGTTTTTGTTCTGTTAGCGCTTTTGGCTCAAATAATTGTAAGAATGTTTTTGAAAATTGAGCTAATGAACTGCTAAGACCTAAGGTTTTGAACCAAATTTCTGTTTGTTTTTCTTGATATGTTATTTGTGATTTTTCACAGATTGCTTTTACAAATTTTTTAAAGAATGTTTTTTCAAGCTTTATGTATTGTTTTGTGATTTTCTGATCTGCTTCAATTATTTCAGCAAATTTTTCATAGTTGTTTCGCAATAGCGATAACATTCGTTCTATAGTTATTGAATTTTTAGAAAAAAGTGCCGTTAGTGTTGTTTTTTCAGCAGTTGTAAATTGTATGATATTCCCCAACCATTCTTTGAATATTTTTACAGAAATATACGCTGGTAAGATTCCCGTTTTAAGGTATTGTACCAATGCATCAAATGGAGACGCCAAGGAAGTGATTGTTGCACGCACGCTTCCGTTTGCCGTTGTTCCATTTTCATTTAGAATGTGTAATTGATCGTTTATTTTAGTGATAATTTTCTCTTGTAGTTCTTCAAGATTTAAACTATCAACCTCAACATTCATGTCAATTTCATCTATACTACATTTTCTGTTTGGATGTTTTGCATCCCAATTGTTGCAAAGATTTTCAATTTTTGGCAACAATCGATCTTCAAAAAACTTCGCATAATATTCTTCCCAAGAAAGTTGCTGTCCTTCATGATTCACATCTATTTCAAATGCTATGTTATGAATCGTATGCATGTATTATCTAGGCTTTACTTTAGTACCATATGTCGCATCCACTTTTGTTTTGAACATCGTTATGACAGGTGTATATTTACTTATATATCCACTATCAATTGTATGTCTTGGCTTTTCAATATATTGTGAATTTATTGTTTGAGAATCCAAGAAAAATTTATCTGTAGCAATAATTGTATTTGAATTTACATCACTTACACAACGTAATAATTCTAAGATTACCAACTCAATGATTTCATCTAATGCTAAGAATGATTTGTAGAAACTTGATTCAATATTGGGATTGTTATAAAAGTTAGATCCTAAAACCTTTCTCAAATTATTAATAGCATTTGTTGTGCCTTCTGTTATTGAGTTTATATTTCTTGCTCCTATAATTCCATTAACAATTTGATTTAAAGGATCTAGCACGGTGGTTTTAATGTCATCTTGAAAGTTTTGTCCTTTATAGAGTTCTGTTATATCTTTTAATAATGTTGATGCTCCTAATAATGTTAATCTATTATTGTAAGGTGTAGAACAATCTAATCGTTCTGAAGGTTCTTCAGGTCGTATTGTATCCACAGTTATAAGTTGATCTTCTTTACAACCTACAGCTTCATCTGAAATATTAATCTTTATAGCTACTTTATCAGTAATCATATTTTCACTTGTTGGAATAAAATATCTATGTGTTCCAACTTTTTCTAATTCTTCATCATTCGATTGTAATATAAGTGTGTAAGAGAAATAACTTTTACTGATAAGATCATGTGTAAATACAAACTCATATCCACCTGGCACCCATTGTGACGCTTGTACATCTTGTACAATGGATTCTTTATTTGGTGTGTTATATACTTTGATTGCTACACCACTTTGCACAGTTCCGCCTACACTGAAACGAAGTGTTACTCCCCAAAAATTTTCTGTAACTCTGTCAGGATTGAATACGTATTTACCATCATTTTCAGTAATTACATCTGTTGGTAATAAACGAGTTGTACTTTCTATGAGTCCTACGTCAGTAGAAATTCCTCTAAATACTACTGGTGTATCTGGAATACAGAATCGATCTTTTGATACTGAAATAGGTCTGTGGCGAGTGATTCTAGTTTTTACCGTTTCTTGTGAACAAACTATATTATTTGTATTTGCTGATACTCTTAAGAATATTTCCACATTGACTCCATCTCCAGCATCTGGAATAAGATATCTGTTTGGTTCGTTTATTTTGTTTAGTAATACATCTACATTATTACTGCGCATATACCATTCGTATTTGTAATAGCGTCTGTCCGTAATATTTGTTGATAAGTCTATTGCTAATCCATTAGCTCCCCATACTTCATTAGCTGTATTTATGTTGGTTCTTACGAGTTCTGGTATTTTGTATACTTCTGTTGATGCTTTTACTTCGCCATCAGCTATGAAACGAATTTCTTGTCCAAGTAATTCTTCAGGTACTAAAGCTGGGTTGAGACTATAGTTTCCTATTGATCCTTGTATAAATGCTGATCCGTCTGGAGATGATACGCTGAAAGTTGAAGGCGTAACCACTATTGGGTATCTTTCTACTCCAGCTAGCGCTTCAATATGACAAATTTTAGAAGCTATGGTTACGGTAACATTAGGACGATTTTCTTCTATAACCATTGCTATGTTTGTATGCTCACAAGGATTCTCAATGAGTTCATTTTTAACTTGAATATCTAGTGTATAGTTTTCACTAATGCTTCCGTCGTCGGTAACGATTTCAAAATTAATTTGTTCTTTTTCTGTTAGAATAATTGCTTCTTGCTCGTCTTTCCATGTGTATTGTAAGTAATCTTCTATGGTATCTATTTGACCTTCTAAACTATGTGTTACTTGGATATCAATGCTAAGTGTGTTTCCATTCCAACTTGCATTGTTATAGCGTGCTTCTATACTTGACGGCACTTTGTACACAATGGTTGAAGCTACTGGATTTCCTCCAATTTCGAATACAATTGGAACGCCAACTAATTCATTTGGAACTTCAATTATTTCAAATCTATAGTTTCCTGGTTCGCCATTTAATATTTGAGCTCCTACTTCTTCTTGTATTGGACAAATTAATTCTGCTTGATCGTCAGAAACGATAATGCTTATTGGTTCATGCTGTTCATCTTCTATCCAACAGATTGCTGGCGGAATGCTTACCGTAATTTCTGGTCGTGATTCTTCAATGATTAGTGGAAATTCTCCTGAATTACATAATTGATTTTCTGTGCCAATTACTGTTGTACGAACCCGTACAGTTGTGTTTACACTTCCATCAGTAGTATTTATACGGAAGTTTGCTATACGTGAGTTTCCAATGATTTCATCATTTTCATTAAGCCATTCGTATGCCAAGTATGATTTGTCAATATAAGGATGTGTTGCAATCAATCGTATGTTTACACCATTTGCATCCCAACTTATTACTTCTCTATCAGTTGTGATAAATCCTGGTATTAGATATACGCGGGTTTCAAAACCTTCTACAGGAATTCCATCTACTTCAAATGTAATTGGCTCACCTGCTAATGAAGCTGGTACAAATAATGGATTTAATGAATATACTCCGTCAAATGATTCAATGAAACTTTGTCCGTTTGTAGGCTCTTGTGGTGATGTTAATATTCCTTCTGAAGGAACTACTGATATTGTTTCTGGAATAGGCGTCGTTTCTTGTATGTTATAACATATTTCTCGTGCCATATCAATATCAACTTCAATAATTTCTCTTTCTTCATTTATACTTACTAGAATCTCCAATTTACAAGGTACAGGGTTTCCATTAACATCAATGACAAGTGTTATGTCTTCTTGGAAAATAATTTCATCTGTTATTATTAAAATATTTGTTGGATTTTCACCTATTGCTATTTGTGAACCGTTTACACGCTTCCAAGTATGTTGTAGATATAATAAGTCTTCTAGTTCGTGTGTTACGTTTAGGTTGATTACTAAACCATCATCTGTCCAAGCAACAAATTCATATGCTGCTGTTACATTTTCTGGTAATTTGTATACAACTGTTTCAATAGGAATGGTTGGAATTTTTCCATCTACTAAGAATTGAATTCCTTCTCCAAGTAATGCATCTGGCACTTTTGTAGGATCAAATGCATATCCTTCTGCTGTTGTAATGATAAATGCTGTTCCGTCTGGAGATGTTACCACGCCTCGTTCTGGCTCTATGATAAAGTTTTCTTGTTCCGAGTTGGATGGTAAGCAGAATTTTTTACGTGCTATTGCCAGCGTTACAGGATCAACAACATCACTGTATACAATGGTTTCTGGCGCACACATTGATTTACACATATATGGCAAAGCAAAATCTAAGAGTACGCCTCTTTCAAAGGTTTCTACCGTTACATCTTCTTCTTCTAATGTTATTTTTTGTTCACCAATGTATACCATTAAAAATGTTCCTCCTTTTGGAACTCCTGCCATATGTTCTAAACCAGGATGTTGTTCTACAAATTTTGACAGAATCAATTCTTTGTAAAGGTTTGATCGAATATCATCTAATTGTTCTTTTAGCCAATTAAATTTTTCTTTTAAGCAGCATAAACCTGCAACTTTATGAATGAGAAACTCATACATTTTATCATGTACTTTTTTCCCAAACGTATCATTTTCTGTTACGGTAGAAAGTGTATACAATACTTTTTCTACTTCTTTGCATAAGTCTGCAAATGCACTGTGAAATGCGGTCCATCTCTCCGTTACATATACATCTTGTAGTTGTCTTATGAATCTGTATTTTACAATTTCAAGATGTGATATTATACGTGTTGGAATTTCTATATACAGCTTAAAGTCATCACTTTCTGTATCTATCTTTTGATTGCTATCAAATCGTTCAAAACGCGCTATTACTTCATTTGCTACAAAGTCAGCAGTTAAGTTTTCTGGATTTATACTATCTATTATTGATTGTAGTAGAAATGATAATGATCTTCTGTAGGTATTAAGCGTAGAAAACTTTGTTGGCAACTCTTGTCCTATGTTTATTTGCGCAAGTGCTAATTGATTTCTTTGAATTCCTGAAAGTTTCTGTCTCGTTGTAGTTTTTAGTGTTGCGGCATTCCCTGTTAATTTAGTATTTCTAATATTTGCTAAAGGTGAATTTATATTTAATGATCCCAGTTTTATATCTTCAATTGATTCTAAAAAACTTTTATCATTTTGTGATTCTTCTCTTAAAACTGTATGTATGTCAGCTTTTGTATCGTTTACTCCTAAGTTTCCACCTTCATAGCGGCCAAAGAAGTCAATTGCTCTATTTGCTACACAATTGAATTCTTCTACCCAAGTTTTTAAGAGTGTTACATATTCTTTTGTTTCACAAGTATCTTCATCTAATGATATATTGTTTACAGGAAAATTAATACTGATTGCTTTTACATCAAATGGTAAGTTATATTGTGCTTTCTTTTTGAGAATGTTTTTCAGCGCAATGACAAAGTTTTTTCCTTGATGTCCTTCTATTCTATAGAAATCTTTATCTAGATGACTGTAATTTAAAGGGTTTTTTATGCAATCTATGTCTTTAAGATTTCCTGTATTATAGCCTAGTTGATAGTTTGCTTTACGATTTTTGATCGATGTTGGATTCCAATTGTTTACAAGTGATTTTCCACTTTTATAGTAATATGGAATGGAGCGTTCACTAAGTTTTTTATCATATGATTTTGATGGTGTAATTTTGATTTGTGCACTTTCAAAATTGATGATATTGAATTCCTTTAATTGATAGTAAAATCGGATACATAAAGCTCTTATTCCTAGTAAGTTTTCATCATTTTCTGAAACCATCGGTGATGGATAAAATTGATGTCGTGTTGTCACACGTGTTTTGAGTTCGGGAGTCCCTAATAGTAGATGTTTTGGAAATGCTTTTATGTTGGGTACACATTCAAATTTTGAATGCAGTATGAGTTCTTTTATTTCACGATATGTGTCTACTAAATCACGTAGTAAATCATATCTGTATTGTACGTGTTCGTCATCGGACTTACTGAAAATAGTATCAATATATGTTGCAATATCAGTAGTTAATACTCCAAATTTTTGAAAGTTGATACGTGGGCTAAATTTTCTAATGATGGTTGAAATACCAAGGTACAAATCATCTTTTAGTTCGAATGTTTTTTTGTATTGCTCTAGTATTGGAAATCCTACGTTGGTATTTTCTTTCGTTAAAATAATTCTTGGTACACATAAATCTGGTAAATTATCATAATAATCTAATACATCATGATTTTGATAAATGGTATCTTTTCCAATAAGATGTTGCTTGTTACTTTGGTGTGTGATTAAGAATTTTAGATTACTGAATACTTTGTTACCGGTTTCGTCACAACCGCCGCCGCCGCATAACCCTTCATCTTCTGTATATGTTTCTACATACGCTATTACAATACAATCTTTTAGCGTAGTGGCTTCATTAATACTAAAAGAGGCGAGCGGAAGCTCATCACCGGGACGACCCGTCGCCTCTTGTTCGTAGAGTTCATATACTTTCAATTCACCTTCAGCTTTTTGTCCTTGTCTGAATAGACTGTAGTCCGCCTTGTCTGTAAGGGTTGAATAGTAGTGAAATCTACGTGTTTCTGATTTTATGATATCGCCATCGGTAGTAATTCCCACACCTTGGCCAATTTCTATATGTTTATTTGAAAACGAAACAATATTTAAACCGCAACCTACTCCAACACCCGTAAGGTAAATTCGGCTCAACCTATCTTGGTCTTCGAAGTAATTTACAATTTTATTTAGATTTTTGTGCGTTAAAACCTGATCTGGTAAAAATTCTTCGTAAATATTACCTTCAGAGTTTAAAATATGTAAATACGGTTCTTTAGTTTCTGTTGTTTTCATCTGTATTGTATTTTTTCATTCCGACTTAATTCAATGTGACTTATTTTCTGTCTTCAACTTTTGGTTTCATAGTATCATTCTACATTGACATGATTGTCTGATTTCATTCGAAATGCTATTTCGTATTTATTATTGTATCATTCTTTTCACTCACAACTTGTACTGCTTTTTTAGAGCGATCCAAGTGCGCTTCGGTTTAGTATAATTCTGTTTTTCAATTCGCCGTCTTCATCATTACAATCATGCAATGTTCCTGTCGCATATATTGTATTCATCCTGTTTATAGCACATAATAGACTTTTTGTTGTCTTGTGTGTTGCCATGTATTCGTTGGAAACTCTACTTTTTGATTTTAGAAATGCTTTCCAATATTTTTGCACGTATTTCATATCGTACAATTCGTCATTGTCTATAATTTTGTATTTAAAGTTTTCATCTTCTAATTCTTCACTTACTTTAAATACAGGTGATTCACCTGTAACTTCTTCTAATTCTAAATCAGCATTTATAGGGGTTGAAATTTCCATGTTTCCGATTCCGTCTAAAGGATCTACTTCAATTGGTGTTTTTTCAACTTGAGTTAAAGCGCCATCAATGTGTCCAACCCAACAAATTCGTGGAAGAATGTGTGCTGGTAATTCTCGTCGAATTAAGTCTTCCATAAAAATTCTGAAATCTACATTTGAGAATCTTGATGTATATCCTGGAAATATGATTGTTACTTGATACGAAAACGGATCCACTTCACTACATCCCAAACATTTTTCATCTATACATAATGATAAACAATCATTTAGATCATTAATCTCTTCTCGCTTGTATGGTAAGGTTAGGATATTTTCTATTACGTAGAAACCTTCATCAAAGAGTAAGTTTTCTATAAATTCTATTGTTTCTAAACGCTTTTTTCTAGCTTCTTTTAGTGTGTCATAGTAATGATTATATTGTCTACCAATTACTTCTCCTTTTTCATTTAGTAAAGCTATATAGTAGCGTTTTGAAGGCGTTTGTGTTCGGCGTAATACATAGTTGTCTCTGTTTGTTGCTAGCTTTAATACAATTAGTAATTCGTTGATTGCTGTTTGTTTTGAGCTAAAGTCTTTTTGTGATGACAGGAATGTCATGTCATCATTTTTAATTTTCCAACGGTATTCTATGTGTACACCTTCACTTTCTGTAACACGTTTTAAGGTTTCTACTGTAATGTTATCATTAAATAAATCTCTGCGTGTATAATCGTCTAAACCAGAAAGCAAAGCAATTCGTTTTTGAAAGCCTGAAACATTTGTTGTGTCCCATTGACTACTTTTTCTGTAATTGAATGCTAATCCACGTTGCGAGCTAATGATATCGTATTCTTTTATGAATCTGTTTTTTGTATTGATGATGTTGTTATCTACCGTATTTCTTGACCTTCCAAATAGTTTGTACATTGTATTGGTATAGTCTTCAAATACTTCTGCAAAACGCGCAATTAAATGATCTAATAAATCGTTTCTACGTGCATTAAAATCTTCCAGTTTGTCAATAATGTTTTCTACATTTTCTTTGTAATCAGGAAAATCTTTTATCAGTGTTTCTATTCCGTTGATTCCTTCTACCGCTTTGAAAAAGTAGGTTTGTTGTAAATTTTCATCTGCTGCCAATAAGGTTTTGGTATGCTCTAAATGAGAGAAATACGTGCTTAATGTTTGATCAAAGAATAGTAAGTATCCTTGTAATTGTTTTGCTTTTACTTTGCGTTCGTCCGAAACTGTATTGGATAATCCATATTTAGAGATTCCGTAGTTTTCAGGTAAATGATGTTGTACTGTCTGATATTTTATATCATTGTACACACCTAAAGGCATTGGTAAATCGTCAAATGATTTTTCTCTGTTTGCCTTTGCTTCCGCTTCTAATTTTGCTAGGTTTTCTTTTACTATTGCACGATTTACGCCAATTGGCAAAAACCCTTTTCTGTATTTTAATGTACTTCGATCACATAAAACTGGCAAGTGATTTTCTTCTATACAAATGATCCAAGGGTCACTTTTTGCTTTGATATTTTGATTGCATTCACCTTCTTCACCTTCAGCTTTTGGTGGACAGTTATCAATACTTATATTTTCAATGAGTTTGACACCATTTATTTTCATGATGATGTTCATGATGTCAGAGAGGCGAACATCTTTGCGAAGTTCAGATTTTTGGAGTTCTTCTGCTGTAAGGAAACCATTTTCTAACACTGGACCTTCAAATATTTCATCTGACGAAAGTCCGCTATCTATCATTTCTGTAAGTGTATTTACTTTTACACTTGGCGAAAGATATTGCCCTACTTCCCATTGAATTTGTGCATCTATCAATTCTTCATCTGCATCATTTTCTAATTGAATTTGAGCACACACTTGAATGCATTGCTTTGGTATTTTTTTCACTTCAACCAAATCTTCACATAGGTTGCGATTTTCATGGTATTTAGTGAATATTTTTTCAATGATTTCTTCTTCTATATATTCTTCTCCTTCTTCAAAATCGACTAAAATTGTGTATAATCCTTTGACTTTGAAAGTCGTTGATTTGTATTCAGAACCCTTGAATGGATTGAATGATATTTTCGGATTTTCTGGATTACATTCCGCATACAGCGGTAAATTATGAATAGCTAACCAACAATTTCTAACACCGTTGATGTCGATGAATAGTTTTCTGTAATCTAATACCGTAACCGGTTTACAGGTTAGAATATTTTTAGCAGATTTGAATTGCTCATGCATTTTAGCAAAGTTGTCATCTGCGGAAGCGACCAAGTTTTCAATCGGCTGATCTATGCGTAATCCTAAGTCTGTAATGGCGTAACATAACAATTCCATGATCGTAATTCCTGGATCGTGAATGTTATAGTCTGTCCATAATTTTCGACTGAGATCTTGAACGTGTTGTTGCCCTGCGTCTCTTAGAAACTGAAAGTCAAGATCGTCATTGTAGCTTACATTGCTTGGTATGGTGATATGTTGATCTAAGATTGGCATAGTGTTTTTGTTATAGCGTTTACAGGGTGTAATTCAGGTAATACTGAGGTTAAAATACTTTTTTGATCTGTTGGTATAATTTCTCCTTTTTCTTCTCCATTGTGTACCATTTTGAAGTCTTTGATATAGTCTACATAATTTAGCTTTTCTATATAAAAGATGACTTCACTAGAATACATTGCATTTCCGAAAGGAATCATTTTGTCTTTGTCAAATGCCCAAGGTGATAGATATTGAGCAATGTCTCTTTGTAATTTTTTTGTGTAAAAATCGGCATCTAATCCTTCATTAAATCTTGCTTTAAGCGAAATAATTACTTCTTCATATACAGGCGATATTACTTTTGCATTTACATGTAATGTATTGAGTTTATTAACATATGTTTCTATAGCATTTAACTTGGTTTGACTTAGTTTTGGCTTATAGATATCATATACATTTTGATCTTTGATATTTGGAATTGCAACCAATAAAACTTCTCCTGGAGCTTTAAAACTTGAGCGTGTGCTGTGATTTAAACATTTTATTTTGTGTAAATAATTAAACTCTTGAAGAATAATGTGTTCATAATCCCAAAGTGTTGTGGCTCTGTTTTTATGGCGTAAACGTTCGCTAACTCTTCTGTAAAAATCTAAGTCACTTTCTTTTGGAAAACCGTCAAAAGAAGCATATGGTTGCGTTATTTTTTTTACTGTTGCCAAACGATCTTTTAGTTTGGAAATCGTTTCTGCAGGCATTCCATTGTCTAAGTGTTCTAGAGTGTTTTTTTTGTTTAAGAATTTCACCTCAACTGCTTGTGCGTGAATGTTTGTAAATTTGGATACGGTGTCAAATGGTTTATCAATTTTGGCACGAATCCATAAGTAATCTTCTGCAAAGAGTGTATTTTCTCCAAATAGTTTTGGAACAGTAAAGGCTACCAATCCTGCTTTTAGAAAGCTGTCAGTTTGGTCTTTGAGCAAATAGACAGGTTTTAAATTTGTCCACTTATTTTTATATAAGTATTGCCAAGTAACAGTTGCTAATTCGTATTTTTCAATAGCATCAGGATTTTCTGAACCTTCCTCTATCTGACATAATAACTGTATATTTTGATCCGCAACAGCATTGTCGATTCCAACATATAATTGCCCTCCAAACTCTGGAGAAGGAGCTAATGTGTTTTTGTGATTAGGAATTTTATTAATCCCAAATGGAGCTTCATGATATAGACTCAGTTCCCTTTTTGTGTCAGAGAAAATTTCCTTTGTTGTTATAGTTACTTTTAAGTTTTCTGCAAATGGTGCATATGGTGCATTTGGCAATGGAAATTTGTTGAGTGCTAAGTATGTATATATTTTTGCGTATGCATCATGTAAGAAATCATTTTTTAAACATAATTGAATAAAATAATCATCTGTAATTCTTGGAACATACGTACTGTTCTCTGGTATAAAGTATTTAAATTCAGCAGTTGCATCTCCTGTAAACATTTGCTGATCGCGTTGTGAAGCTATACTAGAAACATTGCTTGTAACAATATTGGACGTACCTCCAGCAAAGACGTTACCAACTTCTCCACTAGTTACATTTCCTAGGATAATATCTCTATCGATCCCGAAGCTTAAGGCTGATATTTGATTTTGACTAAAAGGACGCGCTACGAGTCCTTCATTTTTAAATCCTTTTTTAATTTCTATTTTTTTGGAACGTTCTTCGGCTTCTTGTGCTAATCGTTCTACACTTGAAAGAACTACTTTATCAATTTCGGCTACACTTTGTATTACTTCTTTTGTACTTCCAATATAGTCTGTCATTACTCTAAAGCGTAGACTACCGTTTTCATCAGATACTATTGGTGTGTTACTACTACCTGCATACACAGACATAAATGTTTCTGGTGGTGTAATGTTTAGATATTCTTCAACATAGTGTTGGTAATGTTTTTCTAAGTTTTCTGGGAGGTCTTTCCAATCCATTGAAACCGTTACATCACTAATGCGTTTACCAATCCATTCATTGGATGAAATTTTTAGTTTTGCACGTTTTTTAGCTAATGGGCCAAATGGAAAAAATGGATTTTCAGTGTTAACTTTTCCAAGATCATTTTTTACGGTTAATCCTGTTTTATATTCTCCTATAGTAGACAGTTCTATATTTTGTATCGCTGTATTTGCAATACTTTTATAGGTCTCATATGTAGTTTCCGTTTCATCTGTTGCTTTAAATAATACACGTATGATTGGATGTTTTGTATCGTAATTACCTTCATGTAATTCTGCATCATAGTTTACAATTTTTTCAGCGTCTTCATCTAGTGTTAATACAATTACAATTGTATTATTTTTTGCAACTGCTTCTTTTATTTTTGCTACTTCCCATCCTTTTTCACCTGTGTGTTCTACAGTTAGTAATGCTTTTATGTTTTTGCTAACAGATAGTTTTTCATAGCTAACTTTTAACTCTATCGTTCGTTTTCCTTCTGTTAGTAATAAAGAGGGAGAACTTATTGAGAATCCTTTTTTTGCAAGATTTCTATTTGTGTCTCCAAATGGCAACCATGATGTACTTCCGTTTTCTAATTCGCCACCTTCACCATCGCCCGAATTTGCTATTGGAGAAGCGTACCAGTTTGGAGCATCTTCGTGAGCATATGTGTTTTTTAAAGCTGCAACTTTCGCCTTATTGATAGCAATTTCGTCTTCAAGCTTATAGTGTATTGTATTTCCATCGTTGTCTTTTCCTGCATTTAATAAGGTTTCATTGCTTAAAATTTGTTGTTCTGCATTTTTAGCTAATTCAAATATAATGTAGGCATGATCTGCTTTTTCTGTATTCTTTTTAAGTTGTAATACTTCTTTGTAATAGAAATCTAAATGACGCTTTGTGATTTTATTAAATCGTTCTTTACTTTTATTTAGTAGTTTTAAGAATGCTATAAATAATGCTAATTGTGGTGTTACGTCTCCTTCTGCATAGGTTTCTATGACTTCTTTTATTTCGTCTGAAGCATTGTGAAATGGTTCCCAAGTTCCGTTTGGAATAGTATAATTTTTATTGTTGTATAAATTGACATGCTTAGAAAATTCCTCTGCAAAGTTCATCCAATCTTTTACTTCGAATCCCATGAGTTCTACATTCTCAGGATCGAGCAAAGCATGGTAACGCGCTTGCTGTGTGGTGCCTTCGCGTAACTTTATTAGTGTATTTTCTGTACAATCGTTTTGCATGATTATATATCTGTTGCTTCTGTTAGGTAATAAGGGAATACAATGTTTCTTCTTGTGTTTGTTGCCCTTATGATGTATTCTACTTTGATTAAAAATTTACCTTCTAGTATATTTTGTGTATCTAATGCTATTTTGATGACATCTATTCGTGGTTCAAATAAGATGATGGCTTCCTCAACTCTATTTTTCATAATGTTGATTTGCGTTGCATTCAGATTTTCAAAGATTTTATCGGTAAGATCGCAGCCAAATAATGGTCGCATTACACGCTCACCTCTTCGTGTTGTTACTATCGTTTGTAAACTCTTATCTATATCTTCTACGTCAGAGATTAGTTTTACTTCTCCTTTTCTTTCTAGAAATGTTGGAGGGAAATCCCATCCTTTTCCTAAATATGTTGCTGATGATGCATCCATGTTATCCTATCATTACTGTTGGACATCCTAATACTATTGATCCTCCATGCGCCGTAGAGTCGCCCATACGTGCAGCGGGCATTCCGCCTATCAGTACTGTTGCTGAACCTGCTACTATGCTATCTGGCGGACCTGTGCATACACACATATCTCCAACTTTTGCCGCTGGTAATCCTCCAATGAGAACCGTTGGCTCTCCTGGTGGTAATATTGGTCCTCCAACATGTGGTACTGGACCTGTTGTCATAGGACATACGTGCATATCTGTTATTCTTGCTGCTAGTGGCATGTTGTTTCGTTTTTAGTTGATTTGTACCATTCCTCCTTTTATCGTTGTCGTTGCCGACCCTTCTAGAGTTGCTGTTACTGCTTCTGCTTTGAAATCTATAGACGCTACTGCTTCTATGTTCATGGCTTCCATTTTTATATCGCCTGAGCTTGCTGTCATGATGATATCTTTCCCAGATTCCATTGTGATTCCATCAGCATTCATAATAATGCTGTTTCCGTTTTCATCTTCAAGCTTTATATACGCTTCATCTTCATCAAGTGTAATGAGTTTTCCTGCTGGCGTATCAAGTGTGATACTTTTGAGTTCATCATTCATTGTGATTTTAATTTCACTTTTTGTCATGATGACTTTTTCAAAATTATCATCCGAATGTTCTATTGGTGATGTGTTTGTATTACTGAATAAGGAACCTAATACTACCGCCTGATTTGGATCGTCGTTTAGAAAACCTACCAATACTTCGTGTCCTATTTCTGGTAAGAAATGAACTCCATAGTTTTCTCCTGCATGCATCGTTAATACACGTGCCCAAACGCCTTCTTCATCAGCACTGATAATCGGCAATTTCACTTGAATGCGATGTTCTTCATCCGGATCGCCTTCTAAAGCAGTAACTACTCCTATTTGTAAACCACCAATTGCTGGTAACATTCCAGAAGCTGGTAATTGACTTACTTCATAAGTTTCTGCAAACCATTCTGGTTCTAGTCCAAATTTTACTGTTGTTGTCCAGTTTCCATTTGTAATGGTGTGATGTACACTACTTACGAACACATCTCCATTGAAACGATTACTCATTCCCGCAAGGGTAATCATTTTACCTGGTAGAACTTCTTCTGTTCCTTGTACTTGAACCGTTCCACAAATTTTTGCTAGTTGCTGGTACATGCTTTTCCCTTCTGCCCAAGAAGTCAATATTTCGTCAGGAATGCTTCCTGTATGTGTGAGTGAAATATTTTTGCTTCCAGCTGCTTTCGCTAGATCACCTGAACTTAAGTTTCCGGCTCCGTTTAAGTTTTTGTTTTCGGCTGTTTTTGTAATCACTTCCTGATCTGAATAGTTCCAAGCTGATGCTTCAAACGCATCATATTGGTTACGTGCGTCAATTTCGGCTTCGAACGAAAATATATTGTCTCCATAAGTTGCCGTATATACACTAGTCGCTGAAAGTTCGGGAGCTTTTACATCTACCGTTCCATCTTCCACAAAACACAGCATATTATTAATTTGCGCTCTACATTGAATAAAATCCCAATCTGTTGCTTGATATTGAACGATTTCATTGTGCTTATGTGATGTTGATTTTGCACTTCCACTTAGACCGTTTTCACTAATAATTTCGTCTATGACATCACTTTCAGTTACTTCATAGAAGATTTTATTTTTACGTCCAAGTGTCATTTTAAATGCTTCATCTTTACATTCAATTACTAAATAACTTGTTTTAGCAGAAGCTTTGATCGCATGTTTTGTAATGATTCCTTCAAATATGGTTTTGTCTTCAAAGTCGTATCCAGCTTCTATGACAATTTTTTCACCTGGTTTGAATTCATCTGCATTACTTGCTTCAAATTCTTGAATTGTTCCATCACCATCCACCAACAGTAATGTTGCCGTCGGAATACGATTGCAGCTACGATCTACTGTTATTGTTTTTACACCATAGTTAGCACTGATATCTGTTTGGGC
Source organism: uncultured Kordia sp. (assembly GCF_947496985.1). Classification (GTDB taxonomy): domain Bacteria; phylum Bacteroidota; class Bacteroidia; order Flavobacteriales; family Flavobacteriaceae; genus Kordia. Next base: position 582,285 of record NZ_CANMEZ010000003.1, on the reverse strand, counting down.
ATCACCCAATAAGATTTTGTATGTAACTAAGCTGTTTTCCTGTGTGGATATGTCTGCAACTAGACTCATGCGCTTTGTGTTTTATCTAAAGGAGGGAATATGAGTTCCGTTCCTGGTGTAAGACTTCTAAAATTGAGTAAATTGTTAACTCTGGCAACTTCCAAATAATACTTTGAATCGCCATAGATTCTGTAACTCATTAATGGTAAGGTATCACCTTCTCTTACTGTTCTAATATGTGTAAGATCTGGAGAAGATTTTTTCTCTTTTGCCAAACGCAACACTTCACTTGTACTTTGTTTACATGTAAGTGTTGCCACTGCACGTATTGGAAATCCTTGTGGATTGAAGAGCTTATAGTCAATATCTAATTTTGTTAGAATACATTTGAGTTCTAAAGCTCCCCAATTGATTTGTAGCTGATATGGTTTGTGAATGTCACCTTGATAGACTACAAATTCTTTTATTTTCTCAATTTCCTCAACAATGTTATTGTTTTCAGCTTGTTCATCATCATCTTGAAAAGGAATGAATCCTGAGATATCTTCCTCTATACTGATGAGTGTTTCCTCTAGATTTAATCCAACTACGTCAAAGATTCCTGTGGAATCAAATAGTAATTTAAAGGAAAAATTTCCTGGTTTTACTTTGACAAATTGCGGACTTTTACCTCCCGAATTATTTGGCTGATCATCATTGTATTCTACAGTATATGATTCTTTGTAACCTTCTGGATTGATTAAGACTTGAATTGGCGTGCCAGTTGCCGCTCCGTCTTGATCCAATTTTGTTACGATCATTTTTTCTAATTCTCCTAAAAAAGCCATGTTATCGTTCTTTTTTATTGGTCATTATTTTTGATACTGCATTGATAATATCACCTGAAGTCCAATTGGTTTGACCTTCTTCTACCTCTGCCACTTCTTCTTTTTTTTGAGCATTTACATTTACCTTAATTCGTAAGTTTTTTATTTCTACTGCCATTATGTTAATGCTTTAAAATAATTGTACTTCAGTTCTAAGGTTTCGATGAGAATACTATTGGTTTCTGCATTGAAGTCTCCTACTTCATATTTGATAGGATACGCGCCAACTACATTCCAACTTTTGATAGGAACATGGTTTTCTCCAAGTAACATTACTATTAGGTTCAATGGTTTGAAAGCAAAGCTCTCATATGCATCTTCACACCATTTTGTGATGGACGAAGGCGCCGTTTTTAATCCTCGTTTTAGCGTAAGCGTGCTGAATTTTAATCCTTTTGGTAACTCATGAACAAATCTATTTTCTCCACCTTCTGTGTAAGCCTCTGTTTCTACAGTAACACTTAACCCGGATACTGATTGAAAGCTCAGATCTACAGGATTTGGTAGTAATCCATTGAAATAAACTACAAAGTGAAATCCTGAAACTGGATATTTAAAATTGTCGAAGAGTGCCATATTAGCCTAGGTTTTCCCATTCAACTCCTTCGTGAGCCACTGTTAATGTCTCAATAGCTACTTCGTTTCCTTCTGCTTTTAAGTCTGTTGATTGAATTTTCTTTGGCCAAGCATTTTTAACTCTCCAAACAACTACAGGTTCATGTGCTTCATTTAATAAAGCGATTGTAATATCGCGACGTTCCGTTACGTTTAGTTTGTTTTCTTGCATCCATGCAAAGAATTCGTTATCACCTCTAAACACACCTCTTTTTAGTACGATATCTGTGTATTTTACCATTCCTGGCATGTTAATTTTGTTGTACTCAGGACTTGAACCTTCTCTGTATTCCAACATTTCGTATTCTTTATCGAGCCCAGATACTTCTTGAAAACCAATTTTGGTTCCTCCCCATTCTACTTGAAAGTGAAACTTTGGTAATGGATATATTGCTGACATAATATTTTGTTTTAAATGTTTGTGTTTTTATTTTTTTAGCGATGATTATCATTTATGATTCTTGCATTTTGTGAGAGAACTTCAATACTATGAATTCCGCTGGTCGCACAACTGCCATTCCAATTTCGATATTCATGATTCCGTTAAGGATATCGTCTGCTGTCATTGTTTGATTTAATCCTACTTTTACATAGAAAGCTTCGTCTGGAGTAGCTCCTGCTAATGCTCCTGCTTTCCACTGATTGATAAGGAAATTTGTAATCATTGCTTTGATACGTACCCAAGTGTTGGCATCGTTTGGTTCAAATACAAATTGATCGCTTGCTTTTTTCACAGATTCTTCTACCATGTTAAAAAAGCGTCTTACAGATACATAACGCCATTCGTTATCATTTCCTGCTAAGGTTCTTGCTCCCCAAACCATTACTCCTTTTCCCGTGAAGGAACGAATTGCATTTACTGATTTACCAGAAGTTGTATCTACGTTTAGTCCATCTTGAATGTCATTTGTGATACGAACTGTAGGTTTTACTACATATGTTAACCCAACATTTGCTGGCGCTTTCCATACACCTCTTGTACTATCTACTCTTGCATATACTCCTGCAATTCCACTACTTGGCGGCAATTCCATTGGTAAGTTGTTGATAGCTGTTCTAATTTTATTGTACGTATCATTATCTTTTGTTTCAAGATCACTTAACGTTCTTCCATGTAATTCTCCATTGTTTGTATCAGATTCAATTACTGTATCCAATTCTGTTTTTAATGTTGCAAATTTTGATACAATCGTGTCTAGTAACGTAGTATCTGTATTTACTGGTGCAGTATAGTCTGCTAATACAGTAATTGTTTTTACTGTTTTATGCATACTTGTAGTTGCAGTATCTATTGTTTTCTTGATTTTAGCAGTGTCACCATTTGTGATGTGCTTCTTCAAATCTGCTTGTAATGTTACTAGTTCATTGTATTTTTCTTCTAATTTACCAGCTCCTTCAAAATCATCTAAGAAAGCTTGTCTGTGTGTTGATAAATCAGTTGTATCTACCGCTTCATCTGCAAGAGCACTTAAGGCTGCATCTGCTTCTTTTTTGATTTTATTTTTTAGTTCAACCAAATTACTCATCGCTCCTAATAGGTCATCCATACTATCTCTTAAATTTTCTGGACGAGGTGAAGCGTAGTTTTTTGTTCCACTCATATCAAAACCTTCATTTGCACCAACATTATCTTCATATAGATAGTTGATTACATCTGCTAATTTTCCTATAAATGTTCCTGGAAAACCAGTATTTAGTCCAACTACATCTGCTGACATTGTTGCTACATCTGGTTCTAAATTTTCCATTTCATCTTTGATAGCTGTTTTTGCATTCGCTTCAGCTTTACTGTAATGAGAAATAGCGATTGAAGATGCATCAATACTGTAGTTTAAGATTGTTTCAAGATATGGATAGTAAGCAGCTCCATACTTTACGAAGTCTTTACCTAAATTTATACCATCTCTTAATGCTCCAATATTTGGATCTACAGAAGTGGAACCATCGTATCCTAATGTATCAATAATTGTGAATCGATCTTGTAATTTGTTGCATTGCGATAATGCGTCATTGTATAATCCGTAAAACGTAGTTGCATCAATTCCGTTTACTCTTGTTGCATCTGGAAATACAATTAGTGTTGGTTCATCAACTTTTGCTATTTCGTCTAAACCATCTTTTAAAGCATCGGTATCTCCAATACTATTTACTCTTGTTTCTCCATCTGGTAAGTTATTTCCATAACGTCCTACAGAAGTAATATAGCAAGGTCCTCCTCCATTAGCAAAGTATAGTTGTAATGAGTAATACATTAAAAACGGTTGTTTGCTAGTTGGTTGAGTTACAACAATAGAACGGTTGTTAGCTGAGTCGTCTGTAATTGTTACGTCTATTGATGTTTCTGCTTTGGAAGTTCCAAAGAATCTTTCATATTCCAACAAAGATGTTATACGCGTTGGAACCATGTTTAGGTCTCCATTGATTTTGTTTGTTGCTTTCTCTGTATATCCGATAAATGCAGGAATAGCCGTTTCAACTTGTGCTACAGAAGGCGGAAATTTTACAATCTCCTCTATGTAAACTCCTGGTGTTTTTAATGTACTAGCCATAATATTTATGATTTAAAAAGTTTTGTTAGTATTTATTTTATTTTAAATGTTAGCGTAACTGGCATCGCTATGTTTGCTTCTACAATATTGATTTGCAGAATTGCATCTGGTTTAATCCGTTCGTTTATATTGTTTTTTGTTTTTTTTACTCCTCTCAATTTTGAAGCTTTGTATACAATAAACTCATTGAGTGCAAGTGCATCTAGTTTTGTGTTTTCTCTATATGCTTGATCTGCCAGAGCATAAAATTCTAAATCGACATTTACCACTTCCGGAAGCCAGTTTGAAAAAGTTCTGTCCGGTGTTGTTGATACATACCCAACTATTTTTTTATCAATCACTTCCTTTCCATCTATAATAAGTACATTGTCTACCGTTTCTGCTTCAAATATTTCTGCTTTTTTGTACAGAATTACCAATCCTTCTGGAGTAGTTTTAGTAACCAATCTGTATTTTTTTATTAGCTCAGCAGTTTCTTTACTGGGATATATTTTCACATGATTTTCAGCTACTAAATCACTTTCATGCTCTAGACTAATTATCGTCAACGGTTCGTATATGTGATTAAACCTACTCATCGTGCTTTTCTATGGCTCCTATTGTTGTTATGATTGATGCTAATAATTCTATGTCTCTTTCTAATGCTGAAACTCTTGCTTTGTACAGTACACTTGGTAATTGCTTTCCTCCTAGCATTCCCCAAATATTATTGAGTTGTTCAAAGCTTGGCGAACATAATTCCATATTGAGTTCGATATCATCTCCATCGGAAGCAAAAGCAAACTTCTTTTGATGTTGAAAAAACTTTATTGCTTTGTAAATCACTGCAACAGCTTTATCATATTGTAATGTGCAAGAAAAAAGCAGGTAATAGTTTAAATAGATTTTTGGAAAACGTTTGTCTATTTTGAATGTTTGTCCACTTTGCACAAGTTTTTGGTTAGGGAAATTTTTTAGCGTGCTTTCTTCATCAATTCGAACAACAGTTATAACTAGGTTTTCACCGTCAAAGTCGTTGTCATCAGACTGATATTCACCAATGTTTTGCGCTCCTAACTTTACAGATATCCCTTGTAAGGTATTGATGTAGGTAGCGAGTCCGTCTGTGGTAAGTTTGTCTACAAATTTATTGATCATCTTGCCTGCTTCGTTGCGGTTGAATTACTTATGAAGCAAAACTACCAATAGACAAATGGAACTGGTAGAGTCAAATAGCTAATTTCTGACAGGAAAAACACGGTTTTAATTCAGGAAGAAAATAATATTTATATAGGAAAAACACGGTTTTACATTTTTAATTAAATAATCATTTTATATATAATAGAAAAACCAAGCTTTTCAGCTTGGTTTAGTATATAATGTAACGTATTATTAATTATCCTTTAGTGCATATTTTAATAAAATCGCACGTATTTCCTATGTTATTTTTTAGAGTTTTCTCTTAATACTAGATAAGATTTTCGTTTTGTAAAACTTCCCAAAGTAACTCCGTAACCTTTTCAGGCGTTTCATCACCATTTACAAAAACAATATGTTCTTTATTTTTTAGTTTTTCAAACGCTTGAAAGTATTTTGATTGTACCACTTTTAGGTTGTCCAATGTTTCATAGATTTCTATACTTTCTCTGTTAGCATTAATGCGTTTCATAGCAACTTCTGGAGATACATCTACAAATATGTTTACATCTGGTTTTAGTGTTTGTGCTGCCATTTTGTTAGAATCTATTACCCAATCTATGTCTACGTGCGCTCCATGATATGCGTATGAAGAAAAGTAGTATCTATCTGTAATCACGGTATATCCTTCTGCTAGTTTTTTAAGAATTCCTTCCGTTTCGTGTAGTAAATGATCTAATCTGTCTGCTGCAAATAGTGCAGCAATTACTTTTTCGTCAGCTTTTTCTTTTCCGCCTAAGATTGATCGAATCATTTTTCCAATACGCATATCGGTCGGTTCAAATGTAAGATATACTTTGTGACCTTTTGCTTCTAAACGTTTGGCTATATTTTTTGCTTGTGTACTTTTCCCGCTTCCGTCTATTCCTTCTATTGCAATGAACATATTTTTTTTCACACGTTAAAATTTAATGATATTCGTTTGATAATTTTGACTTATAGTTGCCAAAAATAGACATTAAATTATAGGAATGCATCATCTTTAATAAGATAATATACTTGAGAAGATTTTTTAGAAGAATTTTACTTACAATAGAAGTGTTTAAAGATTTTTGGGGGAATCCTATGTTTTTGATTTTAAAAATCTGGAGATAGTTCTATGAGCTTTTTTTGGATACCATAAATAACTAATCCGGCAACATTTTTGGATTCTGTTTTGAGTAATAAGTTGTTTCTATGCCCTTCTACAGTTCTTGGACTAATGAATAATTTATCAGCTATTTCATTGGTTGTGTATTGATTACAAATGAGTTCCAATATTTCTTTTTCACGTTTGGTAAGTAAGTTATTATCTAAATCACTTTTGATGCGTTTACTTTTAGCAGATAATAAGTTTTCATGAATGATTTTTAGCACACGTTCATCATAGTAAAATCCTTTTGCAAATACTTCGTTTATAGTATGTACTACAACTTTTGGCGACGTATTTTTGAGAAGATATGAAGATGCGCCTACATCTATCATGTTTGTTATAAATGACTTTCCATCATAACTTGTAACAGCAATCACCTTGATTTCTGGATATTCTTTTTGTAATATTTTGGTACTTTCTACACCGTTTAGCATTGGCATTTTTAAGTCCATTAATACGACATCTGGTTTTGGATTTGTTTTTAATTTTTCTATCAAATCGGCTCCGTTTTCGGCTTCAAAAACAATTTCAAAATTTTTAACTCGTGTTAATATAAATGACATTCCAGCTCTAAATAAAGCTTCATCATCGGCAATGGCTATTTTTATAATTTCTGTATCCATGATCCTGTATATTAAATTGTAATTTCTACTTTGACTCCTTTTAATTCTTCACTTTCATAGGTTATTTCACCTTTTAGTAATGATACTCTACTTTCTATGTTTCGTAAACCCAACCCTTTTTGAACTCCAATTTTGTTGGTATCAAACCCTAATCCATTGTCTTTGTAATATAGGAATAAGTTTTCTTTTTTGGGTTTTAAATTTAATTCTATTTCCTTCGCTTTTCCATGACGCATAGAATTATTCATGAGTTCTTGTACGATTCTAAATACGTGTAGCTCGTCATCTTTGGACAGCTGATCTACATCATATGTAATTTTAGAAGTTACGTTTACTTTTTTACTATTACTAAATTCGTCGCATAGTTCTTCTAAAGCAGCTCCTAAACCAAATTTTTCTAGAATTGGAGGTAATAAATTATGTGCAATTTTCCGTGAACTTTCTATTGTTTTATTTGTTACCCGAAGCATATGATTGATAATTTCATCTGTTTCTTTTGGCGTTACGTTTTCTTCTTCTAAGAGAAAATTCGCGCTAAGCGAGACCACATTCAATTTTGCACTAATAGCATCATGTAAATCTTGAGCAATACGATTACGCTCGGCTTCCTGTGCTACAATAGTGGCTTTGAGCATTTCTTTTTGATGGACTAATTCTAAAGTCTTTTTTTCAAGCTCTTTTTGAAGGATTTTTTTTCTGGATAGATAGAAAAATAAAATCAACGTTAGTCCCATAACTAACAGTAAAACGACACCAAATATAACAACAGTGATGACTCCATTTTCTTCTATAATGAGTGAATCCATAACGTTTTAGTATTGTGCGTGTTTTTTCTTTCTCCTATCAGAAATCCATTGAATAAGTATAATAATTTGAAATACTAGATAAATAATGGCATTTAATATCCATAATGCTATGTCAATATGTTTGGATAGTTTTAAACCTGTATTAGCTATGGAAAATAATAATATAGTTCCTAATAAATAGATTAAGATTCCACTATTTACTAGATACAATTTCAATTCTTTATCAGATATATAGTTAAAGAAATAGATTATTGAATACGATATTAAAACTGTTGACGTCACAATAACACCAATAGTATTGTATTGCAAAAATAAATCAGGAGTCCAAGCATATTGAACCCCTAATATTATTAATATGATAGTCAATACAGCCAAAATATATTTACGCTGCTTTTTTCCTTTAAAAATTGCATAGTAAAATAGACTTAGCATTAAGAATTGTGCTAGCAAATAGGTATTGGCTAGAAAGAGATTGTCTATTTCTAGTTCAAATAAAATTGTTCCTGTTAACTGATTCACAGCCATACAGAGCAAATAAATTGAAAAGTACCTGTACGCTAAGTCCTTTGATATTAAAAATTTTGAGTATAAAACAGCATTTATTATTAAAACAACCGTAGAACTATCAGAAAAAATATCTAATAATGACATTTGTTATTCTCCACCATTTAATACGTTTCCATCACCACATTGTTGCGGGCAAGGTTTTGTATGATCATATACAAATTGACCTTTTTCTTCGTCAATCATATCATTTCCTTTGTCATTAACACCCACAAGCAGAAGATGCTTCGTTCCTTCTCCATCAATTCCTAAATAACCTCTCATATTTTTAATTCCCGCTTCTTTTCTTGATTCGTCAATATCTTCCATAGGAATAAAAAATCCATTGATATCTTCTATTTCTTTGCGATTTCTCCAATTCTCAGTCCATTTTGATGCTGTAGATAAGGGAATTGCTTTTGGCGGATAAACGATTTTACTTTTTTGCTCTCCAAATTTTGAATCCATAATTATTAATTTTTGTAGTTAGTATGGCTTAAAAATAGTAAAATATATCATTCCATTTTCTACAATTCTTACTTAAAAAAATATTTTTCATTTAGAATTACGTACTTCTACCTGTTTTTAATTTTAAGTGATTTGACCATTATATTAATGGCACAATACGCATATTTTTGAGGTATAGACATTTAAATAAAAATGCTATCTTTAAACTTTTAACCTTATAAACTATATTATTATGGATCCATTTATCGGAGAAATTGTTATGTTCGGAGGAAATTTTGCACCACGTGGTTGGGCATTATGTAACGGACAATTATTAGCTATCTCGCAAAACTCAGCGTTATTTTCTATTTTAGGAACAACATACGGAGGAGATGGTAGAACTACTTTTGCTTTACCTGATTTACGAGGAAGAAGTGCTATTCATCCAGGAACAGGACCAGGACTTTCTACTATTAAGTTAGGACAAAGAGGTGGTGCTGAATACCACACATTAAATGTATTAGAAATGCCTAATCACTCACACAGTGGAGCTACTTTAAGTGGTGTTGTTCAGTGTAATGATGAAGATGGAATTAGTAATGAACCAGCTGGTAAAAACATTGGTAACTCAACTTCAGGAACTCCATATAACAGTGATGATAATAATTCTCTTTTAGGAAAGATATCTGTTACTGGTAATACGATGGCTACTGGTGGAAATCAATCATTCTACATCAGAAACCCTTTTGAAGGTGTGAACTTCATCATTGCAATGCTAGGTGTATACCCATCAAGAAGCTAATTGGTATTCTAGATTAAAAAATCGAATTAATTAACATTAAAAAAATATATTATGAATCCATTTTTAGCGCAAATCGTTATGTTCGGAGGAAATTTTGCACCAAGAGGTTGGGCATTATGTAACGGACAATTATTGCCAATAAATGCAAATCAAGCATTGTTCTCCCTTTTAGGAACAACTTATGGAGGAGATGGAAGAACATCATTCGCCTTGCCTGATTTAAGAAGTAGAAGTCCAATTCATGCTGGTCGTGGACCAGGACTTTCTGACATAAAATTAGGTCAAAGAGGTGGAATTGAGACAAAAACATTGACACTTTTAGAATTACCTAATCACTTTCATAATGCCGGAACACTACAAGGTCAGGTTCAATGTAATGATGAAGATGGTATCAGCAATGAACCAGCAGGTAAAAATATTGGTAACTCAACTTCAGGAACTCCATATAATAGTGAAGATAATAACGCTACTTTAGGAAAGGTATCAATCTCAGGAAACACTGGAACAACTGGTAACAACCAACCATTTAATATCCGAAATCCATTTTTAGGAATTAACTACATTATTGCAATGCAAGGAACTTTTCCTTCAAGAAGTTAAGACTTTAAAAGTTATATCTTTTTCAGGTTGTAGAGTATTACTCTAAAACCTGAAAAAGTTTCCTACCAAAAGAATAAAGATTTTTACAAATATTACATTAGAAAAAAAGACTATATTTATAAAATTAAATATACTATAGACGATTATGAAAAAAAACTACTTTATTTTAACCCTATTATTAGCAGGGTTTTCTTTAAATGCCCAAATAGGGACTAGCTTTAATGAGCCCACTGGAGCAACTGGGTCAACTCGGTATGGTGATGCTAGCATTGCTAATCATGAGCTAATGAATAATGTTGGACAGCCTACAGTAATGTATGCACCAGGAATGGGAAATGAATTAGGATTTAGTTCCACATTTTCTAATGTGAGAACTGACAATGTAGGATTATCTGACACTGATGCCATTGGTGTATATGCTGGACCAATTGGAACTGGTATTTTAAGTGTAGGATTTGCAAGTTCTGCATATGTTATAGAAGATCCTGACGGAGACCTTACTGTTAAATTTGAATCTGTAGATTTATCAGGTACTACAAGCCCAAGATTACAAATGGATTTATTTGTAAATTCAACTGGTTATGAAATAAGTTCTGGAGCTAATGATAGAATATATATAGCATTAGAAATTGACGGTGGTGCTTCTCCCGATTTTGTAATAATAGACACCGATGGTGGTGGAAGAAATGGTGGAGGTAGTGGTGATATCGATGCTTATACGTATTTAGGGAGCTCGTTGGAAGCTACTACTACTAATATAGATGTTGATATTTCTGCTTATATTGGAAATGTAGTAAACCTTATTGTTATTGGAAACTTTAATTCTTCTACAGAAGAAATTGTTTTTGATAATATTATGTTTACTGAAGGTACAAGATTATCAACTTTAGGTACTAATGATGAAGAAGTATTAGAAAAATCTTTAGATTTATATCCAAATCCATCAAATGGAAAAAATGTTACTATCATGAATTCAGCAAATATTGCTTTACAAAAAGTAACAATTACTGATATTAATGGTCGTACAGTAGGAAGCTACGAAATGGGTGGAGTTACAGGAAATGCTGATCTAAGTTTAAATAACTTAAACACAGGAATGTATTTTGTTAACTTAACATCTGATAAGGCAACTACTACTAAGAAATTAATTATCAAATAAGTTATTTATATACTAACACTATTATAGATGCATAAAAAAACGGATACAATTTGTATCCGTTTTTTTATGCATCTATGTCTATATTTCAAATTAAATGCTTTTAAAATCTGCTTCTTCTTTATCTTCTAGTTAGCTTTTAAAGTTTTTCTGCTTATTGAGTAGCTTCAAATTGCGCAATAATTGAAGGTATTTTTACTAATAAAGAGCTATTTTTTGTTAGCAACACTACTTTTCATCAGTACTGAGAATAATCTCACGAAAGTGGACAACTGCATTTAGGTAATGATTTTAAGTTTTTGAGTATAAATTTGAGCATAAAAAAACGAGTACTGTTATAGCACTCGTTCGTTTATATTTTTACAAGATTAAATTATTTTTTACTCGCAATCCATACATCTACAAGATCACTTAGTACGTTTAATGGAACTGCTCCATTGCTCAATACTACTTCATGGAACTCGCGAATATCGAACTTCTCTCCTAGTTTTTCTTTGGCATTTTTTCGGAGTTCAATGATTTTGTTCATTCCTACCTTGTACGCAGTTGCCTGACTAGGCATTACAATATGGCGTTCTACCATTTTTATGGCATCTGACTCCGCATTTGGTGTATTTACTAAATAGTAATTGATTCCTTGTATACGTGTCCATTTTTTAGCGTGAATTCCAGTATCCACTACTAAACGACATGCGCGCCACAATTCCATTGCTAAACGTCCAAAATCAGAATATGGATCACCATAAAAGCCCATTTCTTTAGGAATAAATTCAGAGTATAATCCCCAACCTTCAATGTATGCCGTATAACCGCCTAGTTTTCTAAACATAGGAACATTTTCTAGTTCTTGCGCGATAGCAATTTGCATATGATGCCCTGGAATTCCTTCATGATATGCCAATGCTTCCATTTGATAACTTGGCATTGCTTCCATAGCATACATGTTTGCATAGTATGTTCCGGGACGTGAACCGTCTAAAGCTGGTTGTTGATAGAATGCTTTTCCCGCAGATTTTTCACGGAACGCTTCTACTGCTTTTACTTGGATGTCTGCTTTTGGCTTTGTGATAAACAATTCATCTAAACGAGATTTCATCCTATTTATCATACCTGTAGCTTTGTCCATATATTCTTTCTTTCCTTCTGCGGTTGCTGGATAGTAGAATTGCTTGTCATTTTTCATGAATTTGAAAAAATCCTGTAATGAACCTTTAAAACCTACTTGATTTTTAATTTGAGTCATTTCATTATGAATACGCTCTACTTCTTGTAACCCTAATTGATGAATTTCGTTTGCAGTCATTTTTGTGGTCGTCGTTCTGGCTAGCGCATTATTGTAAAATGCTTCACCGTTTGGAAATTTCCAAGCTCCATCTAAATCGTCTGCTGCTTTTTGTTGTTCTTGTAGTAATAAGATTAATGAAACATATGCTGGTTTTACAGCGTTTACTAATGCATCTTTAGCTAATTTTTCTAGCTTTTCTCTATCACCATCTACTAAAACTAAGTTTTCTATTTTAGAACTAAAGTCGTTCCAAAGTGTACTATTTTCTTTGCTATTATCAAACGGATATCCTTTGATAATGTTTTTTGCATCACTTATTACATGATCGAATACAAATTTTGGCGGTAGAATGCCTGCTTTTTGACGTTCTTTTAAATTTCCTTCTAATTGTGTGAACAAATTATTTAAACCGCTTAAACGTCTTATATATGACTTTGCATCGCCTTGATCTTTAATTTGGTGCATATTGATTAAGAATGCAGGAATTTCCGCTTGCATTCCGTGCATTTGATTCAATGGATAATCATACAATCTGTATTTATAATCTTCTATATGATTTTCCAAACGTTGCTTGTATAATTTACAACTTAACGCTGTAGAAGCATCTAAGGCAGTTTCGTCAATATTTTCGTTTAACCATTTTAAACGATCTTTTGTTTTTTGAAGGTTTTTAGCTTCTGCTTCTGGCGAAATGTCATCCCATTTTCCATAATCAGTTTTGTCACCAATACGTGTTTGCATTTGTGGCGAGTCTTTTAAGTCAAGCTTGAATTGTTCCTCGAACCAATCATTCAAACGTTTTGAATGCTCCGTTACTTCAGAATCAGTATAGGTTTTTGCAGTCGTTTTTTCGTCACCTCCTTTACAAGCTACAACACTTACGGTAAGTACAACTACACTTATAAATTTTACAATATTTTTCACACGCTTAAGTTTCTATAATTATTTAATAAAAAGTTCGTTGTAAACGACGAGAATCTCTACAACTTATTTGTTCTAACAATAAAAATTTTAAACATTACCTAATAAAAGGAAAATGCTTAAAATTCTTATTGCTCATTTATATTTGTAAAAGTACGTTATTTACTTTTCTTTTTAAAATTCTCAATTCCTTCACGTAGCCATGCTTCGTATTCTTCTACATCTGGCGTGTATCCTACTGGCTTTTGTAACATTTCCATGTTTGGAGATAGTAATACATAGTAAGGTTGTGAATTGTTATTGAAATTTAACGTTTGTAAAGTTGCCATTTTATCACCATATGTTTTAATCTTTTTGATATTCCCGTTTCCTTTATCAAATCGGAACTTTTGATCTTCTGGTAATGGCTTTCGATCATCTACATATAATGAAATTAAAATGTAATCTTCATTTAATATATTAAAAACTGCTGGCTGACTCCATACTTGCTCTTCCATTTTTCTACAGTTTACACAAGCCCAACCTGTAAAATCTAACATGATTGGCTTGTTTGCAGCTTTTGCTGCTGCAATTCCTTCATCTAAATCTTTATAACATGGTAATCCAAGAGGGCAATCGCCATGTTCAGTATTTTCTACACCAGCTTGTTGATCGTATAAGCTGTAAAATAATGGTGGTGGAAATCCACTTAATAATGTTAAGTTTGCATGTTTTGTATTTGATAATCCTGGAATTAAGTAGATTACAAAAGCTACTACTAAGATTCCGAGTGATATTCTACTAAAACTCAGTTTTTTGATTGGGCTGTCATGTGGAAATTTTAGCTTTCCGAATAGATATAGTGCCAAACCGATTCCTAAAATCACCCAGATTCCAATAAATACTTCTCTTTTTAGTAATCCCCAATGTGATACTAAATCTGCATTTGATAAGAATTTTAATGCTAATGCCAATTCTATGAAACCTAATACTACTTTTACAGAGTTTAACCAACCACCTGAACGTGGTAAAGAGTTTAGCCATTTTGGAAACATCGCAAATAGTGTAAATGGTAATGCTAATGCTAAACCAAATCCACTCATTCCCATTGTTAATTTCATTGCTGGATCACCAGCGGCAAGTGTAGTACTTCCTAGTAGAGCTCCTAAAATTGGTCCTGTACATGAAAAGGAAACAATTACTAATACCATTGCCATTAAAAAGATTCCCACAATTCCTCCAATATTGTTTGCTTTTGAATCTAACGAGTTACTCCATGAAGCTGGCAATGTTAATTCGAAATATCCAAAGAAAGAAAATGCAAATACTACAAATACAATAAAGAATATTAAGTTTAGTGTTGCGTTTGTAGAGACATTGTTGAGTATTTCGGGGTCTAGCGAATCTAATACATGAAACGGTAAGCTTAGTAAAAAGTATACTAAAAAGATAAAGAAACCATATAACATAGAGTTAAATAATCCTTTTTTAGCGTTTGAACCGCTTTTTGTAAAGAATGATACCGTTAATGGAATCATTGGGAATACACACGGTGTTAACAATGCGATTAATCCTCCTAAAAATCCTAAAAAGAAAATGGAAAGATTACTCTTTTCAGCAATTTCTGTATCATCTTTAAATTCATCTTTTCCAGTAATTCCTAAGTCTAATTCTTTTGATAATAGAATATCTTTTTCTGTAAGTTCTGCATTATTTACAGCAACTTTTTTACCATCTAACGCAATTGCAAAGTCAACTCCCGTTGGAGGCAAACACTTTTCATCATCACAAACCATGTATATCACTTCGGCATTGATGATTTTTGTGTTTTTGTCTTTAAGTTTTATTTTTTGTGTAAATGTTGCTTCTTTTTCATAATAAGAAATATCCATTTGGAAAATCTTATCAAAGACATCTTTTGTTGGTGACTCTTGTACTTTGCCTACTAAATCATAGGTTTTACCAGCATCTGCAAAACTAAATTCTGTTGGAAACGGCCCCAAATCGCCATAACTTTTTTGTGAATATAAATGCCATCCTTTGTCAACTTTTGCTTTCATGACAATTTCATATTCATCGTCTGAAACTTTATTCACTGACGTTTGCCATTTTACAGGCTCTAATACATTTGATTGTCCACCAAAAGCATTTTCGGCACTTCCTTTTCCTGGTATTTGAAAAGTAAATTCTTTATCTCCTAATACACATTTTTCATCATCACAACTTTGATAAATTACTTCAGAAGTAATCGCTGTAACATCTGGATTTGTGAGTTCTATTTTTTGTGTAAATGTTGCCGTTCCTTTAAAATAGGTGAGTTCTGCTTGAAATACTTTGTCAAACTTTGTAACTCCTTTGCTTTCTTCATTTTTCCCAACTAGTCTAAAATCGTTGGCTTGTTGAATGGAATCGTACATGAATTCTGTTGGAAATCCACTATTTTCTGTTAAGTATTGTGAATATAATCGCCATTTGTCGGCAATTTCTGCTTTGTAAATAAGCTTGTATTCCGTATCTGATACTTTTTCTATCTCAGAAGTCCATTGAACTGGATCATCCATTTGTGCGTGTACAGCAAAGCTGGAAACACATAAGAGTAATAACGTAATTAGTTTTTTCATTGCAATGTAAACTTAATAATTGTGTTGGTTGGTTGGGTTAATTTATATCGGTTATCAGAGCGTTTTCCAATAACCCAAACGATTTGTCCTTCATTACAAAGTAACCATTGATTTTCTTTATCTATCAACGAATACTTTTCATCTTTGAAGTACTTACTTAATTTCTTTTTTCCTTTCATCCCAAACGGATAAAAATAGTCTCCATTTTTCCATTTTCTTACGATTAGCGGAAACTTTAACAACTTTTTATCAACATATAACACTGAACTTCCTGTCGTGGTCATTGTTGCGACTTCTTCTAATTGTAATTTTATAGGATTTGTAATGTTTTTGGTTGTATCCAATATCTCAATTTCATTTATTTTTTCTTCATTTTGTATTGGTTGCAACAACAAGTATTCTCTATCTTTTATTAAACGATATTTTTTAGAAAATAATTGTTTTCCACTTTGTCCATCTAACAAATCTACGACATCTTTCCAAGCGGTAAATCCATACGAATGTAATAATTCAAATAGATATGCTTTTGGATACGCAGTTTCTTGAATTTTTTTGATATCAATTTGTAAACTTCCATCAGCGACTTCTGTAATTACTGTCGTTTTTAGTTGTTCTATACTACTCTTAACAATTTGTTTACTTTCTTGTAAATGTTGCTGCGTAGCTTGAAAGTTCTCTGTAAACGTTGGATGTAATTCTTTTAACAGCGGAACAATATCATGACGTATTTTGTTACGTATATACTTTGTAGAAGCATTACTACTGTCTTCTCGCCATTGTATGTTATTACTTTTAGCGTAATTTTTTAGTTCACTTCGTGTGTAAGGCAATAGTGGACGTACAATGTTTCCATTATTTTCAGGAATACCTGTCAATCCATCTATACCAGTTCCGCGTGATAAGTTTATTAGAAACGTTTCTAACGCATCATCCGCATGGTGTGCAGTAAGAATGTAATCGTATTTAAATGTTGTTGCTAATTCTTGAAACCATTCATATCGTAACGACCGTGCCGCCATTTGAATCGATTCTTTATGCTCAGTTGCATATGTTTTCGTTTCAAACGCTTTTGTATGTAGCTCAACATTCAATGTATTTGCTAGATTCTTCACAAACAATTCATCTTCATCACTTTCCGTTCCACGTAGTTGAAAATTACAATGTGCCAAGCGAATATTATATCCTAATGTATGAAACAAGTGTGTCATGACAACACTATCAAGTCCACCACTAATAGCTATCAGTAATTTTTGCTCTTGCAAAAACGGTAATTTTTCAGCAATATGTTTTTCTATATTTCCTAGCAAACGAATAGGTTAAAGAGAGTTCAAGCCCTTATGATACTTACTGTTCCAAAGATAATTAAATAGATGAATTATCAACAAAAATGGTCTAGAAATGTTATGTTATTGTTATAATTTGAAGTCATACTTGCTTTTTTTATTTCATGAAAAAGTAGAAAGTTTTGCTTCATTTTTGAAATCTTCCACACTACGTTCATCTATTTTTAAAGTAAAATGAATCTGTACTACATGAATTATTGTACATTTAACAGTATGAAAATCCTATTAAGAATAACCATTTGTATTCTATGGACTTTGGTGATTTCAAGTTGTCAAAATATTGATGAAAAAGTAGAAAAGAAGGTGGTTAAAATCATTGAAAAAGATTTTGGTCTTCATGAAACTGAAAATGACCAGATGAGTGTTGAGTTGCAATTGGATCAGTTTAAAGATTATGATGAATTGATAAATAGAGCAGAAATGATTGCTTGTCATGATAGTATCCCAAAAGTTACATTACAAGGTGAAAACGAATTGAGAAGGGTTTATTTACGTATTCCGTGTTCCGAAAACACGGGTTGTATTTTAATTAAACAAAAAAATGTCATTGAAATTCACAACGATACCATCAATAAACTAAATGAACATTTTTATCCGTTGGATAGTTTAGCAAATGTACTCCGTAGAGATTTAGAAAATAATGGTAAAATTCCTTATTTGTGTCACAGTCCGGAAAAGTTATTAATTTTTATATCGTATGATTCAGATGGTTTGAAGAAATTCCCTAATACGTTAAAACGACTTGTAAATGCCTACGAATCTGTTACAGACAGAAACGATTTAAAAATATGGATACGTGAGCGAATATTGATACCAACACCACCTCAACCTTTACCGCCTCCTCAACCGCCTATTAGACTTGAAGAGATTGAATTAGTTGAAGAAGGAGAATAAAAAGTTAGCTTTATGTAACTACTATTCTTATGATTCCAACGCTTCTCGCATGGCTTTGGCTTTTATCAAGCATTCTTCATATTCCTTTTCAGGAATTGATTTTGCAGTAATAGCGCCACCAACAGAGTAGGATACGTATTTTTTACTACTATTATATAAAATAGAACGAATGACAACATTAAAATCAAAGTCGTTGTTAGGTGTAAAGTAGCCAATTGTGCCCGAATAGATACCACGTTTGGTTTCTTCCAAGTTTTCAATGATTTGCATTGCTGAAATTTTTGGTGCTCCAGTCATGCTTCCCATTGGAAATGTTGTTTGTAAAATTTCAACTGGGTTTTGGGTTTTCGATACTTTTGAAGTTACCGTAGAAATCATTTGATGTACTTGATCAAACGTATATACTTTGCATAATTCTTCTACGTGTACACTTCCTTTTTTAGCGGTTTTCGCTAAGTCATTTCGAACCAAATCAACAATCATTACATTTTCTGCGCGTTCTTTTTCATCATTTTGTAGATCTATTGCTAATTGCTGATCTTCAATTGGATTACTGACGCGCTTGGCAGTCCCTTTAATTGGTTGCGATGTAATTTTAACACCATTTTTCTTAATATATCGTTCTGGAGAAGCTGATAGAATATATTTATCACTCAAACGCATGTACGTTGCAAATGGTGGTTTTGAGATTGTATTTAAATGTACATACGTTGACAACGGATCAATGGTTGCATTTTCTGCGTAAAATTCTTGACAAAAATTAGCTTCGTATATATCTCCGCGATGAATATGTGCTAAGACTTGGTTTACTTTTTCGTGATATTCATCCTTGTGAATACGTAATTTTATTTTAGGACGATGTTCTTTGTTAGAAACTGTATTTGTAAATACTTCTGCATCAATTTTAGCATTTAATATCGTTTCTATATCTTCATCTAATTCGTCGTCAACAGCTCGTAAATATTGTACTTCTAGCTGATTTCCTTTTAGGAAAAATAGTTTTTTAGGTTGAAAAAAATACAATTCAGGAAATTCTAACCCATCATAATTTTGAGAAACTAAATTTTCAACATCATTTTTTAAATCGTAAGATAGATATCCAAAAATCCAATCTTGCGTTGTACGCTGATATTCGTCTAGTTTTTGAAAAGCGTTTGTATAATCTGTTTGTAACACCGTAAATGCATCAACAGCCAAGATAGCGTCAAATTCGCTGTGTTTTTGTGCATAATTATTAGAATCAAGCCAAACAACTTCGTGATATTGTTGACTCCATAACAATAATTGTTGTTTTACTTGTTGGGTACTTTCTAGGGAAATTTTTAACGTGACTCTCAAGAATTCAAGTTTAAGTTGCTAATTTCTTAATTATAGATCGTATTGCCAAATGTTTGTACTTCGACTTTACACTGATTTTGATTCTTTGTAGTTTAAAACTAGATTAATTGAATTTCAAACATAACTCAGTTCTTAATTACGTTTCTTCTTTGTGATATACTGCGTTTCAAGCTCTTTAAAAATATTTTTCAACTTATAAGTAACTTGTTCACCTTGTGTATTTATTATAATTGATTCTCCTTGAAATAAAGAAGTATCTCTTTGATTCTCAACACTATTATCTGCATTTGAAAAATCATATTTTAATCTCCCACAAATGCCCGTTTCAATATTTAGTACAAATAACTTGTATTCTCCACTTGGTGGTAAGTCTTGTTGTATAAATAAGTACTTCCCATAAAGTTTTGTCATTTGTATGGATTCCCATCGTAACTTATCTGGCGCACCAGTTATGGAAATATCACTAATAAAAATCCACTTATGAAGGTTTCCTTTTTTTACTATAACTCCATGCGATGTTTGATATACTTTATAAAAACCATTATTATCTGAAATTTGCAAGCTGTCTCCTACTTTATTTCTATAGTGATTGTGCGCATAATACACTAAAAACCCTTTAGTAGCTTTTTTATGCAACCATTCAGGAGCTTCGTAAGCAGTACCATATAATTTAGTTAATGTATCACCTTCAACTTCTATGTAATAATTGCTTGGGTATTCAAATTCTGTATTTCTCCAACTGTTTTTCGGGTCTATAATTAAATCAAAGAATTTATTGTTTTCTAGTTTTTTGTTAGCATATGCACTTTTTATAATCCAATCTAAGGAAGCATCTGGTTTATTTCTTTTCTCTGGAAGTAATTGTGCTTTTAGTTCTTTCAGGAAAAGTTGATTTTCACTTTTAGCAAGTGCCGGAGTCATAAGTACCATTCTTTTTATTTCACAAGAACACCCATTATTTGTAAGCTCAAAGCGTTCGTTGGTCTTTCCATTTGTCATTTGAACATATCTTCCTCCAAAACCACTTCCGCCTTCATAGAAGGTTTTTAGCGTATCATCAACCATATCGTTATTAAAATCAGCAATCGTTATTTTTAAATCACGTTGTCCAAAAACTTGAGATGATATAAAAAAAAGTAGTATGATTGCTATTTTTTGCATAGTCTTCAAATGGTTTTAAATACTTAGTTCCTTTTTAATTTTTCTACTATTCTAACAAATTCATCTAAAGTATTGGCTGGTGGGTTTTCGTAATGTATGTATCCAATTTCTGTATTAAAATAATCTTTCATCAATTGTAGGCATTCATCTTCATTAGCTGTATTCAGTTGACCGCTCATGTCTGCATTTCTTGAAATTCCGAAAATCATATTTCCATCTTTCGTATAAAATATCATTCCATGTTTATTGAGATTGTTTTCATCTAAATTACTCCAATATATACTTTGCGAATATTCAGAGTTTGACTCCAAGAAATTCATTAAATCAGTAGCATTGTCAAATTCTCTAATTGGATTATCTGAATATTGAGGTATTAGATATTCATCTGAGCTTTCTTCTCGTAACGGAAGAAAATGGTTCAAGAAATCAATTCCCATTTTTTTAGATCTCGATTCTTTAATTATGTATATATCTGCTAAATATGCCATTTCATACTATATAACGCTATCTAACGAATGAAGTGTACGCTTATAAAAGGGGGTTACCCTTCGTTTTCTTTTAATTCAATCTTAGTTTTTTGCATAACTATATTTCCGTTTTCATCAAAATTATTTTCATGTTTCACTTCAACAGTACATTTATCCTTACCTAATTTTACTAAGGCTAATTTTGCTTTTCCTCGAAGCACATTCCAATCTTCTTCATAGTTTTCCATTTCAAACCAAAAGTCTTCTTCTTTTTCATCACTCCAACTATCTGTCAAGGAATCAATATCATCTAATAATTTTTTAGACTCATTAGTAATGAATTTTCGCTCCAAAAACTTCACTTTGTTTAATGTGTAGTGTGAATAAAAATCCATTAGCATTTCATCTGCTGTTGCTCCAAATCCGTATATTTCTTTTTGACGCTCAAAAGATGATGACATTGCTATTAATGTTTTAACTAACTCTTCAAATCGCCACATAGCATTGTCAGTTTCAAACAATTCTTTTCGAATTAATCTTTTACCTGCGTTTCGCTCACCTCTCCAAAATTGGTTCTTCATATACTTTCGCAAATGTTTAGACCATTCTACTGTAGTTGTTAAATGTCCTTTCTTCTTATGAGCCATCTTTGTAATTTATTGTTTCAATATTAAGAAAACCTAAGTTAATAAAATAAACCTAGAGAGTATTAGATTCAAAAATAAAAGCTATTACTCATCAGATATGTTATAAAAAATGGAATTTACTTCATCATATACTTCTAAAATCGTTTTATTGTGTTTTTCTTTGAGATAATTATTTACCAATCGTTGTAACACATCATCTCAGAACGGATAGAACAACCCGTTGAATATACTTCAATTTGATAGTTATCTTTCAGCGTTATATTCAAGCAAATCTTAGATATTATAACGTTTTTGTGTATGCTTTGTTGCACATTGAAAGCCTTCTATCTAAACTACACTATAGCTATTATCAATTCAGTATCTATTGATAGTTTACGTATCCTCAGTATTCTAATCTACAAAAAAACGGATTATTTATATATGTCTTAAAGATATTAATCTTAGTAAGTTAAAAATTATATCATCCAAAACAAAAAGCCCTGAATGTTTCCATTCAGGGCTTTTTTATCTTAAAACAAACTGCTTTTTATTAAGCGTTGTTTTCTTTCTTTATTAAGTTTAAAGCAGAACCTTCATTATACCAGTCAATCTGACTTTGGTTATAAGTATGATTTGCAACGATTACGTCTTTGCTTCCATCTGCATGAACTGCTTCAATAGTTAATGGTTTTCCTGGTGCAAATTCGTTTAAGTCTACAAAGTTGAATGTATCATCTTCTTGAATTAAATCATAATCACTTTCAGTAGCAAACGTTAATCCTAACATTCCTTGTTTTTTAAGGTTTGTTTCGTGAATACGTGCAAATGATTTTACAATTACTGCTGCAACACCTAAGTGTCTTGGCTCCATTGCTGCATGCTCACGTGAAGAACCTTCTCCGTAGTTATGATCTCCAACTACAATTGTATACACTCCAGCTGCTTTATATGCACGAGCTGTTTTTGGAACTGCGTCATATTCACCATCTAACTGACTTTTTACAAAGTTAGTTTTCATGTTGTATGCATTTACGGCTCCAATTAGACAGTTGTTAGAAATGTTATCTAAATGTCCACGGAAACGTAACCAAGGTCCAGCCATTGAGATATGATCTGTTGTACATTTCCCATGTGCTTTTATTAATAGTTTTGCTCCGTTGATTTCAGAACCGATTGGTGTAAATGGAGTTAATAACTCTAAACGCTCAGAATTAGGATCAACTTTAATCTCTACATGACTTCCATCTTCTTCTGGAGCTAAGTATCCGTTGTCTTTTACATCAAAACCTTTTGGAGGTAATTCCCATCCAGTCGGCTCATCTAGCATTACTTCTTCTCCATTTTCATTAATCAGCGTGTCTGTCATTGGATTAAAGTCTAAACGACCTGCAATAGCGATTGCTGCTGTAACTTCAGGAGAAGCTACAAATGCATGCGTATTTGGGTTTCCATCAGCACGCTTTGCAAAGTTTCTGTTGAATGAATGAACAATACTGTTTTTTGGTGCGTTTTTTGGATCTGAGTAACGCGCCCATTGTCCAATGCATGGTCCACATGCGTTTGTAAATATTTTTGCGTCTAATTTTTCAAATATATCAAGGATTCCATCGCGTTCTGCTGTGTAACGCACTTGTTCTGATCCTGGATTGATTCCTAATTCAGACTTCATTTTGATTCCTTTATCAAGCGCTTGTTGTGCAACAGAAGATGCTCTTGATAAATCCTCGTATGATGAGTTTGTACAAGAACCTATTAATCCCCATTCTACTTGTAATGGCCAATCATTTTCTTGTGCTTTCCCTGTCATTTCTGTACCAACCGTTGTAGATAAATCTGGTGTAAACGGTCCGTTTAATAATGGACCAAGTTCTGATAAGTTAATTTCAATAACTTGATCAAAGTATTGTTCTGGATTAGCGTATACTTCAGCATCACCTGTTAAATACTCTTTTACTTCGTTTGCTGCATCCGCAACATCACTCCTATCAGTGGCACGTAAGTAACGTTCCATAGATTCATCATATCCAAAAGTAGAAGTTGTAGCTCCTATTTCAGCTCCCATGTTACAGATGGTTCCTTTTCCTGTACAAGACATAGAAACAGCTCCAGGTCCAAAATATTCTACAATAGCTCCAGTTCCACCTTTCGCAGAAACAATTCCAGCTACTTTTAAAATTACATCTTTTGGTGCTGCCCAACCAGAGATTTTTCCAGTTAATTTCACACCAATTAGTTTAGGGAATTTTAATTCCCAAGGCATTCCAGCCATTACATCTACTGCATCAGCTCCACCGACTCCAATAGCTACCATTCCTAATCCACCGGCATTTACAGTATGTGAATCTGTTCCAATCATCATTCCACCTGGAAAAGCATAATTTTCTAATACTACTTGGTGAATAATTCCTGCACCTGGTTTCCAGAATCCGATACCATATTTGTTTGATACTGACTCTAAGAAATTGAATACTTCACTACTATTATTCATCGCAGCTTGTAAATCTGTACTTGCTCCAACTTTAGCTTGGATTAAGTGATCACAATGCACTGTTGTTGGAACTGCTACTTTACTTTTACCAGCTTGCATAAATTGCAATAATGCCATTTGCGCTGTTGCATCTTGACAAGCAATACGATCTGGGGCAAAGTCTACATAGTCTTTTCCTCTTACAAACGCTTTGTCTGCCGTTCCATCCCATAAATGTGAATACAGTATTTTTTCTGAAAGTGTTAGTGGTTTACCAGTAACTTCACGTGCGTTATCTACACGATCCACTATTGTTTCGTAAACCTTTTTTATCATGTCAATATCAAAGGCCATATATTCGTTTTTTTAGTTTCACTGATTGCAATTTAGCAAAAAATAAAGATGAAAATCATCATCTTTCTTTATATATAATCATACTAAATAGCAATATAATCAACTGATTACAATCAATATACAAAATAAAAAATGCCTAAGTAAATTTACTTAGGCATTTTTTATTTTGATTTAACAGCAACTATATTACTAATTGTTTTTGAGATGGTTTAAATTTCGTTAATACAATTCCATCTACAGCCGCTTCATATTCTTCCATAGTAGGTGTTCTTCCTAGAATTGTAGACAATACTACAACTGGTGTCGAAGATAATAACGATTCACCTTTCTTCCCTTCAGTATCTCTTACAACTCTTCCTTGGAACAAACGTGTAGATGTAGCCATTACTGTATCTCCTGGCTCAGCTTTTTCTTGGTTACCCATACATAAACTACAACCTGGACGTTCTAAGTATAATTTATTTTCGTACTTAGTTCTTGCAATTGCTTTAGGAGCACTATCATCAAATACAAATCCTGCATATTTTTCTAGAACTTCCCAATCGCCTTCTGCTTTTAATTCATCTACAATATTATATGTAGGTGGAGCAACAACTAAAGGAGCTTTAAAAACTACTTCTCCATGTTGTGCTTCAACATTTTTAAGCATTTTTGCTAATATTTGCATATCTCCTTTATGTACCATACACGAACCAACAAAACCTAGGTCTACTTTCTTAGTTCCTCCATAGAAAGATAATGGTTGAATATTATCATGCGTATAACGCTTGGATACATCTTCATTATTTACATCTGGATCAGCAATCATAGGCTCAACAATCTTATCTAAATCGATAACAACTTCAGCATAATACTTAGCGTCTGAATCTGGCTTTAATGCTGGTTTAGTTCCTGTTTTAATTTCAGCGATACGGTTATTTGCCTTATCAACTAATCCTTTAAAATCCTGATTCTCATTATCCATACCTTTATCAATCATAATCTGAATACGATCTCTAGAAATTTCTAATGATTTTATTAAAGTATCATCCTCAGAAATACATATAGATGCTTTAGCTTTCATTTCAGCCGTCCAATCTGTAAATGTGAATGCTTGGTCAGAAGTTAATGTACCAATATGTACTTCTATAATTTTTCCTTGGAAAACATTCTCACCTTCAAACTGATTTAACATTTGTTCTTGAGTAGCGTGAACCACATCACGGAAATCCATATAAGATTTCATTTCTCCTTTAAAAGTAACTTTTACAGATTCTGGAATTGGCATCGTAGCTTCTCCTGTAGCTAATGCTAAAGCAACTGTTCCTGAATCCGCTCCAAAAGCTACACCTTTTGCCATGCGTGTATGTGAATCTCCTCCAATGATAACATCCCAATCATCAACAGCAATATCATTTAATACTTTATGAATTACATCAGTCATTGCATTGTATTTCCCTTCTGGATGACGTGCAGTAACTAATCCGAAGTCATTCATAAATTTCATTAATCTTGGAATATTCGCTTTAGACTTATCATCCCAAACTGAAGCTGTATGACATCCAGATTGATAACCTGCATCAACAATTGGAGAGATAACTGTGGCGGCCATCATTTCTAATTCTTGAGAAGTCATTAAACCTGTAGTATCTTGAGAACCTACAATGTTTACTTCAACTCTAACATTTGAACCTGCGTGTAATGTTTTTCCAGGTGTAGTTCCTACTGCATTTCTGTTGAATATTTTCTCAACAGCAGTTAAACCTTGTCCTTCTATAGAAACTTCTTTTGATGGAGCATATACTTGAGGAACATCTATATCTAAAACTTTACAAGCAAATGTTTGTAATTTTTTACCGAAAACAACAGCATAAGAACCTCCTGCTTTTATAAACTCCATTTTTGGAGGTGTTAAAGCTGTAGAGATATCTTTTAACTCTTTGTCTCCTTTATATAATTTTTTTGTTTTTGTGTTAATAGTTAAAACAGTACCTGTAGCTACTGAATACTCTTCTTTTAAGATTGGCTCACCATCTGCATCAACAATAGTATTACCATCAGCGTCTTTTTGCTTTACCCAGTTTTTTAAATCGATACCAATACCACCAGTTACACCAACAGTTGTTAGGAAAATTGGCGCTATACCGTTAGTACCAGCAATTACTGGAGCAATATTAATAAATGGTACATATGGGCTAGAAGAAATTCCTGTCCATAATGCCACATTATTTACACCTGACATTCTTGAAGACCCAACTCCCATTGTTCCTTTATCAGCAATTAACATAACACGCTTATTAGGGTGTTTGTCTTTTAATGCCAATAATGCATTTTGCATCTCTTTATTATGCTCAAACATACATTGACCATGTAATTCACGATCTGACCTTGAATGTGCATCTGCTCCTGGAGATAATAAATCTGTAGAAATATCTCCAATACCTGCAACAAAAGTTACAATCTCTATTTCTTCCTCAACATCTGGTAACTTGGTAAAGAATTCTGCTTGAGCATAGCTTTCTAATAATTCTTTAGCAATAGTATTTCCTGCTCTATAAGCTTTTTCTAATTGTTCTGTATCTGCTTCATATAAAAATACTTGAGTTTTTAATATCTTTTTTGATTCATTCGCAATAGCAAGATCATCACCCAAAGCTAAATCTAACAACACTTCAACAGAAGGTCCACCCTTCATGTGTGATAATTGCTCAAATGCAAAAGCAGGTGAAATTTCTTCCAATGTAAATTGTCCAAGAATGATTTCTTTTAAAAATTTAGCTTTTACACCAGCTGCACTTGTGGTACCAGGTAAGGTATTGTAGATAAAAAAATGTAGAGAATCTTCTCTGTATAAATTATTTACATCTTTAATTTGTGCAATTATTTCAGATAATAATTCAGCTCCATCAATTGGTTTTGGATGTAGTCCTTGCTTTTTTCGTTCTTCGATCTCTTTGAGGTAATCTTGATAAGTATTCATATAAGATTTCTTTTTCAGTATATTAATAGATACTTTCTGAAACAATCTGTTTATTGATTTGTTCTTTCTTTTCTAGAAATACGAACTAAATCTTTTCCAAAAAGATTCTTTTTTGCAATAATTTTATACTCTGTAAAACATTTTTTCTAAAAATTATTGAATAAAAAAATCTATCATATTAATATCCAGATTATTGCGTTTTTTAGTGTTTTGAAAGTCTTGCAAAATTACAAAATTATCTTCATTTTTAAAAATTAACAGTATACCATTATTTTAAGCTAATTATTTTTACCAAACCCTTGATTTCATTGCGTTAAATTTAAAATAAACTAAAAATATCACTTCAAATTATGGAATTCATAATTTGAAGTGATATTTTTTTAGATACTCACAAATTTGTAAGAATTGCTTTTAATAAAGATTCTTAAAAAGTTTTTCTTAGAATAGACTTTCTATGATTTTTTCTATAGTAATTCCTTCTGCTTCTGCTTTATAATTTCGGATTACTCTGTGTGATAAATTAAATTTTAGAATAATGCATTTTAATAGTCAACACATGTTTTTACATTTTTTTAATAAAAAAGCGGTCTATGGCTTAAACATTGTACGATAAATTCAGAATTACGACACCTAATTTATATGTTAAAAGTATTAACTATTTATGCATTAAATATACGCTTATCAATAAATAGCATACGCTTATTAATTCAATAGGTATTTAATAAACAATATTAGTTAATATTGTTTTTAACATTAATATTTAAAACATTTAATTATGAAAAAACGAAATCTAAAGTTAGGATTAAAGAAAGTAACAATTACTAAGAATTTAAATTTAATAACTGGAGGTGGTGATACATTACGTTGTCCTACTTATATACACAATGGTTGTAGACCACCAACAGCATTTACTTATTGTAAACAAATAACGTGTGCAGGTCCAGTTATTGGATAATAATCAAGAATAGATTAAACGCTACTTTAACAAGGTTTAATTTTGTTAAACTTTAAATAAACTCCGCTTTTTAGGTGAAAATCTAAAAAGTGGAGTTTTTTTAGAATAGACTTTCTATGATTTTTTCTATAGTAATTCCTTCCGCTTCTGCTTTATAATTTCGAATTACTCTGTGTGATAAGATTCCAATGGCTACTGCTTGCACGTCTTCAATATCTGGAGAAAATTTACCATTAATTGCTGCGTGTGCTTTTGCGGCTAATATTAAGTTTTGTGAAGCTCTTGGTCCTGCTCCCCAATCTACATACTGCTTTACTAAATCCGTAGCACTTTCTTCCTTTGGACGTGTTTTTGATACCAAACGCACTGCATATTCAATTACATTATCTGCTACAGGAATTTTACGAATTAGTTTTTGAATCGCAATAATTTCTTGTGCATTGAATAATGGTTTTACGGAAGCTTCTACATCTGTAGTAGTTGCTTTTACAACTTGTACTTCTTCTGCAAATGTTGGATATGTTAAGTGAATAGCAAACATAAAACGGTCCAATTGTGCTTCTGGTAACGGATATGTTCCTTCTTGTTCAATTGGGTTTTGCGTTGCTAATACAAAGTATGGTAAATCCAATTTATAATGATGTCCCGCAACAGTTACTGCGCGTTCTTGCATTGCTTCTAGTAAGGCAGCTTGGGTTTTTGGTGGCGTACGGTTGATTTCATCAGCCAAAATTATGTTTGCAAAGATTGGTCCTTTGATGAATTTGAAATTACGTGATTCATCTAAGATTTCACTTCCCAAGATATCACTTGGCATTAAATCTGGTGTAAACTGAATTCTTTTAAAGTCTAAACCTAATGTTGTAGCAATGGTATTTACCATTAATGTTTTTGCTAATCCAGGAACACCAATCAACAATGCATGTCCACCAGAAAATATAGAAAGTAATATTTGATCTACTACTTTTTCTTGACCAACAATAATTTTTGCAATTTCGTTCTTGAGTTCCTTGTGTTTTTTTACAAGGTTTTCAATAGCGGCAACATCTGACATAAGCTTTTATTTTTTTAACCAATTATTGTGAAATTCACAATCACGATTTCCTGTGTTTACATTTATATATGTGTCATTGATTTTCTCTGTAATCCATTTTTCAACTTCTTTTAGCTGCTTTTCTTTGAGAGCTAAACTTTTGATTTTTATATAATCTTTAGAGTAATCAGCTACGTGATCTTCATAACGATTCGTTACTTTTAGTAGTTTGTAACGTTTCTGACCTGTGCGTGTTTCATCTATTAAAGGAATTGAGATTTCATCTCCTTTTAATCCTTGTATTTGAGAATATTGTTCAGGGTCCATTTTCGTAAGTTCAAAATGTGTTCCTAAGGTTGCTGGATTGATTAATTTTCCACCATTGTTACGTGTTTCTTTGTCATCCGAAAACGAACGAGCTGCTTCATCAAAAGTCAATTCTTCCGCTACAATGCGTTGACGTAATGTATCTATTTGTTTACGTGCATCGTCTAACTTTTTGTTTGAAATTTCTGGAATTAATAAAATGTGACGTACATCTCTTTCTTGTCCACGAACTTTATCAATTTGTACAATATGCCATCCAAATTCTGTCTCAAAAGGATCAGAAACTTCTCCTTCTTGTAATGTGAATGCCATGTCTTTAAATTCTTTAGCCAATGCCATTCTTTTTGTGATAGACATAAATCCACCTTGACGACCTGATGCTCTATCTTTAGAATACAGAATCGCTTTTGTTCCAAAACTAGCGCCACCTTCTACATCTGCTTTTATACTTTTCAACTTATCAATTACTTTTTTAACAGCTTCTTTTGAAGGTTTTGGAGCAATGATAATTTGTGCTACTTCTAATTCAACTCCGATTCTTGGACGTTGATCTTCTGGAATTTTATCAAAAAATTGACGTACTTCTTCTGGTGTAATTTCTACATCACTTACTACTTGTGATTGCATACGCTGCGTTAGGAATTGTTCTTTGGTAACTTTCGTTAGACGCTCACGTAAAGAAGCTTCATCATCCATTGCATAAAACTTCAATAATTTGTCCATTCCGCCTAATTGCTGGCTAAAATATTCAATTGATTTATTTACACGATCTCTAATTTCTCCTTGACTAATCACTATACTATCTTGTACTGCTTGATGCGCGTACAATTTGTCTTCCATTAATCTTCCTAAAAGATTACATCTTGTTAATCCTTCTACAGAAACTCCTTGTTGCCTTAAGTCTAAAAATGTTTTATCTATATCTGATTCTAAGATTACATAATCACCAACTACTGCTGCTACTCCATCTATTTTGATACGCTTAGAAGTTGTTTTTGTAGAATCGTTTGCTTTTGCTTTTGATTTCATCATTGATGACTCAGAAACCATTTTATCTTGTGCTTGCATTCCTATTCCCACAAGCATTACTAACAAGTATATACTTTTCTTCATTTTAATTGTAAATTTCAAACTGTTTTCGCTTAACTGCATCTTTTGTGATGTCTTTTTCTAATTTTCTAATAAATTCCAGCTTACGCTTATTTAGGATAATTTGTTGTACTGTAGGACGTACATACGCAAGTGGCGCAATGTCGTTTCTACCTATCATATCCTCAATTCGCACCAAATATAGTCCTATTGAATCTTCTATTTTAGAAAATTGTGATTTTTTTAAGTATTTCGCTTTGTTTTCAGTAGTTATGACGGGAATTTTATTAAAAACTTGGGTCGCTTTTACCCAAATAGAATCGTTTAATGAATAGTTATTAAACTGAATTGCTAAAGAATCTAATATGATTTTATCTTCTGTATCAAAACGTTCAAAACGCTCTGTAATTTCTTCTATATTAGAATTGTCTTTGCTAATACTTATGTAACGCAATTTGAGCAATTCTTCATTTAGCTTGAAATTTTCTTTGTTTGAATCGTAATACGCGGCTTCATCAAATCCGGTTACTGTTGTGTCTATGGTTTTCTTTACAACAGCTTCTTTATAAGCTTCTATGTATAAATCTTTCCTGTATTCTTCTACCAATTCATCAAAAGCAGTTTGTTTTTCTTGTGAGAGATTGATTTTTGCTTTTTGAATGAATAATTGTTGTGTTGCCCATCGATTGATATAATTGGTAACAATGATGGTACTATCTTCTTGGGATGTATTTTCAGATAGTAACGGAGCAATATCACTTTTGTAGAGATAGTTTTCACCAACTCTTGCAATAGGTTCTCCATCTGGCGACGACCGAAAGTATTCACAAGAACAACACAAAAAGATACTAATAATGGCTATTAATTTTCTCAATATGTATTATTTAACGAGTTTTTCTAGTTTTCTGTATACTTTTTTGTTGATTTTTACTTTGTAATTTTCTTTTAGATTTTTGATCCATTCCTTTTCAAGATGTACTTGATAGTCACTAATAACTTTTCCTTTTATTTCTGAAAGTTCTTTGTAACTCGCAGGAATTAATTCGTTTACTTTTACAATAGTGAAATCGCTCTCTTTATCTTTTAAAATGTTTGAAACACCTTTTTTCTGATCAAATTCTTTTGGAAGATTTCTGTGTCCTTCTTCAAAAGTTCCCATGGTGAAGATTACATTTACTTTAGCATCTTCATTTACAGTCTTTTTAATTTCATCTAAAGCTTTTCCTTCTTTTAGCAATTGTTGCACTTTTTCAGCAGCCTTTTCATCTGTACATGAAGCAATAACAGCCTCTACTCTATCTTTCCATTTGTAATTTTCTTTGTTTTTATTAAAGAATGTTTCTAATCCGATAGAATCTTTTTTGGCTTTGTCCCAAATTTGCTCTTCCATTAAATCAAATAATAATAAACCATCTCTGTATTCTCCGTAAATAGCTGCAAATTCTTCATTTACGTTTTCTAAATCATTTTCATAGAATGCTAACAGTTTTCCTTCCATATATTCTCTGAAAGAACGATTGATAAATCCTTTTGGATCACCATTCTTTTGCATCATTCTTGCTTTATTTTTCGATAAATATGTTGCAAAATCATTATATGTAAATTTTGTATCTTTTACTTGAAATAGTGTTTTGCTTAAGAATGCATTATCGGTTGGCTTTTGCCAAGAACGTGTAAAAAAGTTGTTTGCCTTTGCCAAAGTGTGAAAATCTTCTCTAAGGGTTGGATTTTCAGTAATTGTATAGAGTCTTTTAATTTTTTTAACCACAGAAGTATTGATAACATTAGCTCTTTTATCTCTTTTGATACGTTGCTCTAGCTTGTATTTTTCGTTCTCAAAAGTATCTTGTTCGTGTTTTGAGATCAATTTAACAATATGCCATCCAAACTCAGATTTAAACGGTTTTGACATTTCGTTAATTTCATTTAATGAAAAAGCAACATCTTCAAATGCTTTTGAGCGTAAACGACCACGACTAAATTTTGGCAATTTTCCGTTGTTTACCCCGGAACTTCTGTCTTCAGAATATTTCTTTGCCATTGCTCCAAAATCGCTTCCTGAAGTTATTTGCGAATAGATTTCCTTTATTTTTTCAGCAGGATCTTGCTTATTTTCTCCATTCTCTTTATCTAACAATAATATATGAGCAACTGTAACTTCTCCTGTATTTTCACGAATGTCTGTTACTTTTATAATATGGTATCCATATTGTGTTCTAACTGGCATTGAAACTTCTCCTTTCTTCGTTTTAAAAGCAGCTGATTCAAAAGGATACACCATTCTAAATGCTGAGAAATATCCTAAGTTCCCTTTATTTGCGGGTGTTCTTTGATTTCCTTTTGCAGAAGGATCTTCTGAACTTTTCATAGCAACTTCACCAAAATCAGCACCATCTAAAATTGACTTTCGCAACGCTGTAATCTTTTCATACGCAGCTAATGTATCAACTGGAGAAGCGTCTAAGGAGACTTTAATTAATATGTGACTTGCTTTTACTTCCGTTTTTAAACGATCGTATGCTTCTTTTACTAATTGTTCTGTAGTTATATTATCTGTTAAATAGTTTCTAGAAAGTTGTTTTTTATAACCTGCTAGTTCTTTCTTGTAACTATCTTTTTCGTCTAATTTTAATTTTTGTGCTTCTTTGAGTTTTAATTTGTATTCAACAAATAAATCAAAGTATTCTTGAATATCTTTTTGATCTTTTTCATCAATGATATCTAAATTCTTTTTGTAAACTCTTGAAAATTCAGAAACGTACGTAGGTTCACCTTCAATAGTAAATAGTATTTTATCCTTTTTCGATTGCGCAAAACTTGTCAACGAAACCAAAAGAATAAGAATTAATTGTATGCTATTTTTCATCTGTAAATTTTTATTTTCTTTAAATGTCAGATGGAATTCACCAAAAATCATCTTAGTTTTTATAAACTAATTCGTAAGGCTCATTACATTTTCATTTTTTTGAGAAAGACAAAAATAATAATTCAGCAATATTTCACAAGGAATTCTAATATTGATTATAAGAGTTTCTCAACATAAATGGCGTGATATTTGTTAATTTTTGTGTAAAAGTGTGTTTTTCCTTTTTGATTTTACTATTTTTAAAAATTATTATCGCATCCAATTTAAATTGCATCCATGAAAAAAAATTACATTTTACTTTTCTTTTTATTAATATCTATAACACTTTTTGCTCAAGAAGAAGTTTTCGAGTTTAATGGATATGATGGAGCTTCTAATACATTAGTAGCAACAACTGCTGATATAAATGATGAAATTACTATCGAGTTTGAAGATCTAGATATTATAAATAATTTTTACACTGAAAATCAATCCAGTATTTATATATATCTTGGATTGCGTACTTCTTCTGGAAGTTTTCAAGCAGTTCCTGGTATGTTTAATGACCTAAACTGGCAACCTATATTAAATATATCTAATGGAAATGCTGCAAGTCCTCCAAATAGATATAGTATAACATTTACACCAGGTCAATTGTTCCCTACTCTTGAAAATCAAACAATTTTAGGAATTGATTTTTTATTTCAAAACCAATTTGGTGGTGGAGGAAATAACCAAAGTGTAGATTTATATATTGATTTAGTTGATGCTACTTTAAATTCTAGTACATTAAATCGTGATGAGCATGCTTTAACGAAAGTAAGTACAAGTTACAACAGCGGAAAATTAACCATTACTGGAGTTAATACAACTTCTAATATTGCAATTTATAATTTGTTAGGTCGTCAAGTAGTTGATTTAAAAAACATTGCCATTAATGGTACATTTAGTAAATATTTAGATTTACCAAAAAACAACATTTACATCGTAAAAATAACTTCGCCTAATTTTTCTAAAACTTTTAAAATTGTAGCAAAGTAATTTTTATCACAAATAAAATTACAGAAATAGCGAATGTATTAACATTCGCTTTTTTTATGTCTTTTCCTTATATTCTGTGTAAAGAATGGTAATTTTGTGGAAATTTATAACTTATGGCAAAAGTAAAATTGATTTGGGAGTTTAGAGGTCCAGCTGCAAAACGTACTGCTGAACATCATTGTATTCACTTAAATGACTTTATAAAACTCGAACGCATTGACGGAGAAGCTATTAAAGTAGAGGCGTTTTCAGAGATGCATGCGAATGCTTCTATGATTATTAATCAGGATGATGTTCCGTTTATGAGAGCCAAATTAAAGCCACACAGAGGTCAATTAGTAAAATAATTATACCAAAAAACGTTAATTTTATGTGAGAACGTTTTTTTGGTATGATGTTTTCATTACTTTAGCCAACTTTGAAAAATAAAATATCAAATAGATGAAAATTAAACATTTACTTTATTCGTTAGCAATTGTGCTTTGTTCATTTACTGCTTCAGCACAGTCAAAAGTGGGAACAGTTAATATAAACATTCTCGTTTCTAAATTACCTGAAATTGCACAAGTAAAAACAGGAATTACAGCGTATGAAAAGACACTACAAGATGACTTGGATGCTAAAATGAATGCATACAAAACGGAAGTTGATGCAGCAAATAAAGCATTTGCTGGTATGACACCTGAAGCAAAGAAGAAAAAGCAAGAAGAAATTTTTGCTCTTGAGAATGATATCCAAAAATTTAGACAAAATGCAGCTCAGTTAGTCCAATTAAAACAAGACGAATTGATGCGACCATTATACCAAAAAGTTGGAGCTTCTGTAGCAGAAATTGCAAAAGCAGAAAAGTTTACACAAGTTTTCACACTTGATGGAAACGAGTTAGCATATGCAAGCCCTGTTTATGATTTAACCTTAAAAGTTGCTGCAAAACTTGGAATTAATTTACAAGAGGAGAAAAAGTAGTTTTCACACCTCAATTTTATAAAAAAAGCCTTGTATCCCTTTTAAATACAAGGTTTTTTTTATGGAATCAACTTATCTCAAATTGATAAATTTGAGGCAGTAATTGTGTTTTCTTTGCTTGATTTTCTTCTCCAACGCAGTATGATTTAATATCTTGTTATCAAATCAAAACTATATAATATCATGAAAAGAAAGAATTTGAAAGTACTTAGACTTGAAAAAACTTTAGTTGCAAACTTAAAAGAACATACTATTAAAGGAGGAACTATGGGATCTATAGATTGTCCTTCTTATCATCCTACAGTTTGTGATGGTGGCGGCTCTATAAGTAGTCAAGGAATCAATTGTGCTGTTAATTGTGGAACAGGAACACTTCCTGTATAACCAATTTTCAATTTAAATTTTAAGAATATTATTTTACATTAATTATAAATTTTAAATCATGAAAAAAAGAAACATCAAAAACAACCTACATTTGAAGAAAACTACAATTTCTACCTTATCTGAAAAAGCAGTTAAAGGAGGAATTACAACTTCAGCAATTTACACAAGTCGTTTTGCAGATTTATGCTATGGAGCTCATACTAGCTTTATTTTAGTGTGTGCGTATGCTTGCGCTCCAGATGATTATTAATAAATAATTCACATAAAGAAAAAGCCTGTTACTTTATTGCAACAGGCTTTATTTTATTTTAAAAATAGATAAATTAACGTCTTGAATAGTTTGGTGCTTCTTTCGTAATAGCAACATCATGTGGATGACTTTCATTAATTCCACTTGCTGTAATACGTACAAATTTCCCAGTCTCTTTTAGTGTTTCAATATCTTTTGCTCCACAATATCCCATTCCTGCACGTAACCCGCCAATAAATTGATGAATACTCTCATCTAGATTTCCTTTGTATGGTACACGGCCTACAATTCCTTCAGGAACTAGTTTTTTGATATCTGCTTCTACATCTTGAAAATAACGATCTTTTGAACCTTGTTTCATTGCTTCTACAGAACCCATTCCACGATATGATTTGAATTTTCTTCCATCATAAATAATCGTTTCTCCTGGCGATTCTTTCGTCCCAGCTAATAATGACCCTAACATTACAGAATCTGCTCCTGCGGCAATTGCTTTAGGAATGTCTCCGGTATAACGAATTCCTCCATCTGCAATTACAGGAACACCACTTCCTTTGATAGCTGCTGAAACTTCTAATACTGCTGAGAATTGAGGAAATCCTACTCCTGCAACAACACGTGTTGTACAGATAGAACCAGGTCCAATTCCAACTTTTACAGCATCAGCACCAGCTTCTACTAAATAACGAGCTGCATCACCAGTTGCAATGTTTCCTACAATTACTTCTAATGTTGGAAATTTAGCTTTTACTTCTTTTAATACATTTACCACACCTTTTGTATGTCCGTGTGCAGTATCAATTACAACGGCATCTACACCTGCGTTTACAAGTGCTTCTGCTCTATCAACAGCATCTGCCGTAACTCCTAAAGCTGCAGCAACACGTAAACGTCCGTACGAATCTTTGTTAGCAATTGGTTTTTGTGTTACTTTAGTAATATCTCTAAATGTGATTAATCCTTTTAATTTATAGTTGTCGTCTACAATTAAAAGTTTTTCTATTTTATTTTTTTGAAGAATAGCTTCTGCATCTTTTAATGAAGTTCCTTCTGAAGATGTAACCAAACCTTCGCTTGTCATTACCTCAACTATTGGGCGTTGATTGTTATGCTCAAAACGTAAATCTCTGTTTGTCACAATTCCTTTTAACGTTCCGTTTTCATCCACTATTGGAATTCCACCGATGCTGTGTTCTTTCATGCTTGCTTTTGCATCAGAAACAACCGCTGTTAATGGTAACGTTACTGGGTCAATGATCATTCCGCTTTCGGCACGTTTTACTTTTCTAACTTTTTGTGCTTGACGCTCAATTGTCATGTTTTTGTGTAAAACACCGATTCCACCTTCACGTGCCATTGCTATAGCCATAGCCGATTCAGTAACCGTATCCATCGCTGCTGAGATGATAGGAACGTTGATCGTTATATTTTTAGTAAATTTTGTTTGAATATTGACTTCTCTTGGAAGTACTTCGGAGAAAGCGGGAACTAATAA
Source organism: uncultured Kordia sp. (assembly GCF_947496985.1). Lineage (GTDB taxonomy): Bacteria > Bacteroidota > Bacteroidia > Flavobacteriales > Flavobacteriaceae > Kordia. The sequence goes on along the minus strand of NZ_CANMEZ010000003.1, from coordinate 544,170 downwards.
AACGTCATCGTATGTTAATCCTTCGCCTAAAATTTTGTTGTTGTGTGCTGTCATGTCGCAATTAAAATATAATTGCATGCGAATATACCACTTTTTATATAATAAACACTAATACCTTACGTAGATAACAATTTGTTAATATTTTCAATAGTATTGAGATATTACTAGTATGTATTAAGATTTGATCTTCGAGAACCTCAAACCTCACTTTTAAACTATATTACTATTTAAAAAGCTTAACTAGTGATAATAATTGAAAATTTTAGAAGCTTCATTGTAAGATGATTCAAAACTCATAGTTTGCACACCTGAATTCGCTTTTACTGTTGTAAAATACGAAACCATCTTCTCCGTAGGCATATTTCCTGTGAGTTCGTCTTTTGCCATTGGACAACCGCCAAATCCTTGAATAGCCCCATCAAAACGTCTGCAACCCGCTTTGTAAGCTGCATCAATTTTTTCGTGCCATGAACTTGGTGTTGTATGCAAATGTGCCCCAAATTCTATTTCTGGATATTTAGGAATTAGATTCGAGTATAGGTAATCAATTACATCTGGTGTAGAAGAGCCAATCGTATCTGAAAGTGATAAAATTTTCACTCCCATATTGGAAAGTTTTTCAGTCCACTCACCTACTATTTCCACATTCCAAGGATCACCATACGGATTTCCAAATCCCATGGATAGATAAGCAACAACTTCTTTGTTCGTTTTTGCTGCAATATTCAAGATTTCCTGAAGAGTTTCTATGGATTGTGCTATAGTTTTGTGTGTATTCCTCATTTGAAAATTCTCAGAAATGGAGAATGGATATCCTAAATATTGAATTTCTGGATGTATACTAGCGTCATTTGCTCCACGTACATTGGCAACAATTGCTAAGAGCTTACTTTTTGTAGTAGTTAAATCTAATTTTGATAAAACTTCGGCCGTGTCTACCATTTGCGGAATTGCTTTTGGCGATACAAAGCTCCCAAAGTCAATTGTATCAAAACCTACACGCAGTAGTGACTGAATGTATTGCACTTTTTTTTCTGTTGGAATAAACATTTTAATGCCTTGCATGGCATCTCGTGGACATTCTATAATTTTAATGTTTTCCATAGATTGTCAAAGATAATCAACGAAAACGTTTTAGGAAATATTTTTTTTGAACAGTTTTCACTCTTTTTTACTTTTGGTCTTAACCGTACTTTTATAGTTGTTATTCGCACAGAAAAAATCTACTATAAATATGACAAATAGCTTAATTTTCAACCTAATACTTTCACCTTTAATTCGATAATCATAGGATCAATACTTATGAAATGAGGTTATACTTTTGTTCTTTTACTTCTATTATATAACATTAAAAACTATTTATTATGAAGAAAAAAAGTTTAAAAAATTTGAAATTGAATAAAAAATCGATTTCTAATCTTGATCAAATGACTGGAGGAAAAGAAGGAAATATAACTTTTACTACTATTTTACCTTTTTGCTTTACCACATTATCTTGTGCTATTATCTGTGTTACTAAGTTAGGTTGCCCTGATGATTAATAGTAGTACTAATGGCAAATCATTCATTAAAGATGATTTGCCATTATTTATCTTTAATGTATTTTAATTTTAGGAATGAAATAGCCAAGGTCCTAAAAAATTGAACCATAAAATAAATCCAGATACGCTTCCTACACATCCAGCAACAATAAATGTAAATCTATATTTAATTGGAATGATCATGAAAATAATAAAGCTTGCAATGATTGCTCCTAAAATTGCAGTCATTACAGGAACTGTCCAATAATTGAGCCCTAAATATTCGGAGATATAAAATTCGTCTCCTCTGAAACGTTTGGTTCCGTTAATGAGATATCTTACTCCAGCCATAACAGTATTGAATACTTCTCGTAGTATGAAAAGTGATAAAAATACCGAAACCCAATCTATAATTTTGAAATTTTCTTCTTTTCTTCTATTTCTATATGCCAATAAAAATAATCCAATAAAACATGTTAGAATAGTTTGAGAAGGCCCACCAAGTGTGACATAGAAACTTTTTAAAGGATTATTTGGGAATTTTTCTTGAATTTTATCATACAATGCATTTACCTCTTGCTTTTCCTGTTCTGTGAAGTTATCATATGAACCTATTTTTTCAAACATACTTCGCCATTTTTGCACATCTTGGTCTTCTGAAAATCCTTTTTGATGGTATGACATACTTCCATAACTAAGTTGAGTTTCATAACCTAAATATTTAGCAACTGCAATATGTCCTAACTCATGTGTTTGTGTTCCAATAATTGTGCATAAAATAAAACTTATGAAGAATATAGAAAACCATTTTGGTAAAAGTTTAAATTGAATCATACTAGGTAACCATTATGAATATTGCAATTCCTATAAAAACGACGATTTGCAGCCATTTCATAAAAACTCCAATATTTTTATTTTTTTTAATCGTTTCAGAAATAGTTCCTGCCAAGACAGCTATCGAACCAAATACAACAAACGAAACCAAAATAAATAGCAATCCAAGAATATAAAATTGAATTACTTTATTCATTGTTTCACTAAAAAGAAACCCTGGAAATAATGCTAAAAAGAATAAAGTTACTTTCGGATTTAACACATTCATAATAAATCCTTGCTTGAAGAGCTCAAAAACACTTTTTTTAGGAATTGCATCGTTTCCTAATTCTATATCACCTGAACTTTTGAATACTTTGTATGCTAAATACACCAAATATATAGCTCCAAATAGTTTTATGATAAAGAATAAGGTTGGATTTTGCTTTAATATTGTTGAAGCGCCAAAGGCAACTACCGTCGTATGAATTAAACAACCTGACATTAATCCTAAAACTGTTGCTATTCCGTATTTACGACCATTTACAATGCTTTGCATGAGTACATAAATATTATCAGGTCCAGGTGTAATTGCTAAAAGTGAGGTTGCTGCAATAAACCCTATGAGTATTTCTATGTTCAATTCTATTATTTTTTAGATGTATAAAAGTATGTTTTTTTTATTAAACAGTTTCATTTTTGTAATGAAGATGCTTTTTTGCACGACTTAGTAAAGAAAAACATCTTTTTCCTGTTATGAAAGCTATTCAAACGTTGTCTCGTATTTTCTTTTTTGTCTTATTATTTTGCACTGTTACCGTTTTTGGACAGACACAAACAGCCAATTATACAATTACTTTTGAAGGAACTTGGAGTCCTATCACGCATCCTACTACAAACTTCCCTTCAAATGCGCATTGGTCAAATCTGGTAGGTGCTACACATAATAGCAATGTCATGTTTGTTGGTGCAGGATTATTTGCTTCCGCTGGTATTGAAAGTGTTGCCGAAAGCGGTATTAATGACACTTTTAATCAAGAAGTACTAAATGCGATTACAGCTGGAAATGCAAATTTGTATTTGGAACAAGTTTTTGATGCTTTTTCTCCCACTAGTAGTGCTTCAAAAAGTATTACTGTTGACAAAGATTTTCCACTGCTTTCTTTAGCCTCTATGATTGCTCCCAGTCCAGATTGGATGATTCAAGTTAATAGTTTGTCATTGTTGGATACAAACGGAGATTGGCTTCCTTCTATTACAATGGATTTGTTTCCTTATGACGCAGGAACAGAAAATGGTGACACTTATTCTTTTGATAATACAGAAACAATTCCACAAGAACCTATTACAAGTTTACAAAATATTGCTCCGTTTTCTAATGTAAAGGTTGGTACACTTACCGTTTCATTGGTTTCATTATCTGTAGAAGATTTTACAGCTAAAAACCCAATTGCTATTAGTACAAATGCTGCAACTAAATCTATTCAGGTGTATAATTATAATCGAAAAAACATTCAAAAGATGGACGTTTATGATGCATTTGGGAACATAGTGAAACGCTATACTACTTCTACAAATTCATCGGAGTATTCTATTTCTTTAACGGCTGTTAAAAATGGATTATATGTTGTAAAACTTCAAACTGAAAATGGAATTATTACTAAAAAGATACTTTTATAAATACGACTCACTAAGTTGATTTTAAAGCGCATACCTAGTTTCTTTATTTTTTATATATTTATGGAAACTAATAATCAAAACCATATGAGAACAATAGGTACGTACTTAGCCATTTTTGGGATTGGCTCCATTATTTTATACTTTTTTGATATGCAATTCAGACTTTTAATGTGGATAGATATGTGGGGAGAATCTGCTGGATGGGCGATTCGCATTGGAATGATAGTCCTAGGAGCTATATTATTTGTAATTGGAAAACCATCTGAAGAAGAAGCATCAGAATAGCTACATCGTATAATTACACATAACATAAAAAAAGTCCAATGTAAAATAACATTGGACTTTTTCTTTTAGTGTATGTTTTCAAACTACATTTTTTGTAGAATTTGTTTGTTGATATTTTTGATAAGTTTAGGACCTTCATAGATAAATCCTGTATACAATTGGACTAAATCTGCGCCAGCTTCTAGTTTTTCTAATGCATCTTCAGCAGAGTGAATTCCTCCTACTCCAACAATTGGAAACGCTTTGTTGCTTTTTTGCGCTAGAAAACGGATTACTTCTGTAGAACGTTTTGTCAATGGTTTTCCACTTAATCCACCTTTTTCCTCTTTATCTTCAGACTTCAATCCTTCACGAGAAATTGTCGTATTAGAAGCAATGACTCCTGCTATTTTGGTATCTGCTATAATTTCAATGATGTCTTCTAATTGTTCGTTTGTTAGGTCTGGAGCAATTTTTAGTAAGATTGGTTTTGGAGCTTCTTTCTCTTTGTTCATTGTTTGCAAAGTTGTCAAAAGCTTAGTCAACGGTTCTTTGTCTTGTAATTCACGTAAACCTGGTGTATTTGGAGAACTTACATTTACGACAAAGTAATCAACATGTGGAAATAATGCTTCAAAACATATTTTATAATCTTCTACAGCAGCTGCATTTGGTGTCACTTTGTTTTTTCCTATGTTTCCACCGATCAGCACACCTTTATTCTTTTTTAAACGTTCAACCGCTTCATGAACACCTCCATTATTGAATCCCATACGATTGATGATTGCTTCATCTTGCTTTAAGCGAAATAGGCGTTTTTTAGGATTTCCTACTTGTGGTTTCGGTGTTAGAGTTCCTATTTCTATAAAACCAAAACCAAAGTTTGATAACTCATTGTAGAGTTTCGCATCTTTATCAAATCCGGCAGCTAAACCTACAGGGTTTTTAAATTTTAAACCAAAAACAGTGCGTTCTAAACGTTTGTCATTTACGGTATAGATTCCTCTAAAAATGCTTGCCACTAAAGGAATTTTACACAATGTTCTAATTAAAGAGAACGTAAAGTGATGAACTTTTTCTGGATCGAATAGAAAAAGGATGGGTTTTACAAGAAATTGGTACATGTTGTATTGTTTGTGCAAAAATAGTCGAATTTTTAGAAGTCAAAATATGTTTAGTCATTATTTTTTATCACTGAGACATTTATATATTTTGCCACTACAACTGACGTAATAATGATCACATAAAATTGCCCTATTAAACCAATTAAAACCACCGCTTTTTGTGCAATTGGCGTTACCGGAATGATATCTCCATATCCAATAGTTAAGAGTGTTATATATGCGTAATACATTAAACTATCAAAACGAACATCTAAATTTTGCCCATCTAATAATATTCCCGTAAATGAATTTGACTCAACCAATTCTATAGATAGTAGCATAAAAAACGCTAAGAAACCTAAAGATATATAACCACTCATCAAACCAATAATAACTGTTTTATCTACTTTCTTTTCATGCCAAACTTGCTCTATGGTATGCAGCGTTACTATGATATAGAAAATAAAATAGACTGATAATCGCATTAAAATGAATTCATTTTTTTCAACTTCCATAAATAAACTATTCCCAAAAGCAATAATAGCTACAGCTATTAAAATGATTAGAAACCACATTGTTTTCTTTTTTTTGGAGACTAATAAAATTCCACTTGCAATGTTTAATATAAAAAGTGCTGGCAATAGAATGAGCTGAAAGAAATTGTCTGGAAAAAACAACGATCCGAACAGAATAAAAAACTGTGTTGCTATAAACAATTCGAATCGATGTTTGTATAAATATGCTATGAATACTTTCATTATTAGTCTTCTAAAAGTTGTTCATTAAATTCATAATCTTTATAGTTTACTCTGAATAATGCACTGTATAATGCTGGAATGAAAAGTAGCGTAATTACCGTTCCAAATAACAACCCTACCATAATACTTACTGCCATTCCTTCCCACATTTCTCCTCCGCTTAGGTATAATGGAATTAATCCTAATACTGTGGTAAATGTTGCTAATAGTATTGGTCGGAAACGTTGCAAACAAGCTGCGATTACGGCATCTTCTTCTGAACGTCCTAAATCGTTTTGTTCTATTTCCATACGATCAATGAGTACAATTGCGTTGTTAATGACAATTCCTGCCAAGGAAATTACGCCTAAAAACGGCATGAAACCAAATGGTTCTTGGAAAATTAATAATCCAATGACAACTCCGATTACTCCTAATGGGATTGTTAAAACGACCATTGTCATTTTTCTGAATGAATTAAATTGTATAATTAATAACATGATGATGATGAATCCTGATAATGGCAAGTATGATATTACTGAACCCATACTTTCTGCTGTACTTTTTGCGTCACCTCCGAATTCATACGTATATCCTTGTGGCCAAGTTTTCATCTGTTCTTCTAACCAAGGTGTGATTTCTGCAGTAATTGCCGAAGCGTTTCCATCTTCACGTAATTCACTCATTACATTGATGGTTCTTCGTAAGTCTAATCGTTTTATTTTTGAGTATTGCCATTGTGGAATTATAGCTGCTACTTGTAATAATGGCACACTTTTTCCTGAGTTTTGTGCATAAATATTTAATGTTTCTAGTGAAGCTAATGATTGTTGCTGACTTGAGTTGCTTCGCATCAATATTGGAATTGATTTATCATTTTCTCTGTATTCTCCAGTTTGAAATCCGTCTAAAACAGTTTGCAATGAAGTGGCTATATCTTGACTAGAAACACCTGCAGTTTGCGCTCTATTTTGATCTATTTGAATTAAAAACTTTTTACTTTTTGGTCCCCAATCATCCTTGATATTTTTTGTTCCATAAATATTGAACAGTTTGGTTTTGATACTTTCCGAAATGTTTGCTAATTCATCAGGATTTTGTCCAGATACTTTTATTTCTATTGGAGTTCCACCTCCGCCAGCTCCTAAAGCTCCTACTTTGATATCTGCATTTGGGAAGTTTTCAAAACCGAAATTATCCAATTTAGCAATCATTGCATTATTTTCATTGAATGAAGATGTATTGACTAAGATATGTGCATAACTAGAATTTGCTTCATCTTGAGAATACCCTAAATCATACGATTCTGGTCCTTGTCCAATATAAGATGACCAATCAACTACTCCCGTAGTTCTTGTTTCATTTGTTTGCAAAGAATCAATCATGTATTGTTCTAATTTCTTTACTAAATCTGTTGTAACTTCTATTTTTGTTCCAGAAGGTAAGTTGATATCTACCGTTATCATATTTCTATCACTATCTGGAAAGAATAAGAACGGAATTTTAGTAAACCCATATAGCGAAATAAAGAACACTAGAAATATTCCGGCAATCACTTTGTATTTGTTTGTAAGCGCTGATAGAATTAAATTTTTATAATATCCTTTTAATTTGTTTATAATTTTATCGATAAAACTTGGTTTCTTCTCACCTTTTGGTGCTACTTTTAGGAATAAGTAACAGAACATTGTAATTACTGTTAATGCTATGACCCAAGAAGAAAGTAGTGCTATTGTAATTACTACGAAAATTGGACCTACAATGTCTCCCATTGATGTTGGTGACATGTAGAATGCTAAGAATGCTGCTGAAGTTGTCAATGTTGAGATTAATAATGGCATCCATAGTTCTGAAAACGCTTGTACAGCTGCTTCTTTTTTCTGAATTCCTTGTTCCATTTTTACCATAATGGTTTCGGCGACCACAATAGCATTATCAACCAACATTCCTAATGCCATAATTAAAGCTGCAAGTGTTACTTGGTTTAATCCCATATTGATAACTCCCATGATCATTAATGTCATGATAGTTACTATTGGAATTAAACTAGCAATGACAAATCCTGTGCGGAATCCTAAGAAAATAAGCATTACAATTAATACTATTCCAATGGATTGCATCAAGTTTGTGATGAAATTTTCAACTTTATTATCAATGTATGTATCCAAGGAAGATACACGTGTAAGTTCCAAACCAACAGGAAGTCTGGTTCTCCATTCACTAACAACTTTATCCACTTCTTCCCCAAGTTTTATGACATTAGAGTTTTCTTTAAGATTTACATGTATGGATACTGCATCTTTACCATTTAATCGTACTTTTTGTGTTGGCGGATCAATGTATCCTTTACGAATCGTCGTAATATCACCAAGCTTTACTAATTGCGAACCATTTGCACCAACTGGGATCAACATTTCTCTAATTTCAGCAACTGAGTTAAAGTTTCCCGTTGGTTCTAAGATGACACGTTCTTCTCCTGAGTTTATTTGTCCTCCGGAGCTTAATATGTTTGTAGAACCAATGATTTGCTGAAGTTTCGATGCTGACAAACCATATTCTTTGAGTCGTGTATTATCAAATTCAACAAATACACGTTCGTCTTGCGTTCCTCCAAGTACAACCTTTGCAGCATCTGGAAGCTTTATAAGATCATCTTTTATATCATCTGCATATTCTTTCATTTCTGCATATGAATAACCGTCAGATGTTATTCCGACTACAATTCCATATACATCACCAATTCCATCATCTTGTAAATCTGGTCGAACACCTTCTGGCAAACCTTGTACAGCATTTATTTTTCTTCGTAAACGATCCCAAACTGCTTGTAGTTTTTCTTCTGCTACTTCATCTTTTAAAGTCACAGCTACAATTGACAATCCTGTTCTGGACGTACTTGTAACTTCTTTCAATTCTGGAAGTTCTTGTGCTAATTTTTCTATTTTATCAGATACTAATTGCTCTACACGTTCTGGGCTCGCACCAGGAAATACAGATACTACCGAAGCAACTCGTATGGTAAAAGGTGGCATACTATCTCTGGACAGTCCTGAATACATTACAACTCCCATGAGGATAATTGTAAGCAACACCATGATCGTGATTCTGTTCTTTTCTATGGAAAATTTCGCTAAATTCATATGATTATTGTGTTGACCGATTATTGTAATTTAACTTCTTGACCATTTAATAAAGTTTGCAATCCGGCAGTCGCAATTTTTTGCCCAACTGTTAATCCTGATTTTATTTCAAATCCTTCAGGCGTCAATGTTCCAATTGTTATTTTTTGCTTTTTCACTTTTGCATTTTCTCCTTCTCCTTCAATTAAAAACACAAATCGTCCATTACTATCTTCTCCAACAGCATTTGCAGGGACAACTAAGGTTTTGTTATTTACTTTTCGATCTCCAAAATCAAATGTTACGTTTGCTGTCATTCCACTTTTTATTGTATCTGTAGGATTGTTTAGCGTTACACGTACTGGATAAGTTGCTGTATTTTGATCTACCGCTGGAGAAACTTCCGTTACTTTAGCTTCAAACTTTTCATTAGTTAACGAAGAAAAATCTACTGATACATTCATTCCATTTTTCACACCATTAATTACACTTTCAGGAATTCCAATAGTTATTTCCATTTCGTTTCCAGAATTTAGTGTAGCTATTAATTGCCCTGTAGATACGTTTTCATCAATTTCTGCATCAACAGTTGCTATTGTTCCATCTTCAGGAGCATATAAATATCCATAACGAATTTGCTCTTGCTGAATAGCCAATCCTCTTTTTGAAGATTTGTAGCTTTCAGATGCTGTTTTATATGAATTTTTTGCTGCTTCAAAATCACTTAACGATGTACTTCCTTTTTCATATAATACACGCACTCTATCTAAGCTTAATTTTGCTGTGTTTACTTGTGATTCTGCACTATTTACTTGTGTTAACGCTTGTTCATATGACAAACGAGCAGAAACATTGTCTAACTTCCCAAGCAATTGTCCTTTTTTGACTTTCTGTCCAAGTTTCACATTTAATTCTGTGATAATACCAGAGTTTCGAAAACTCATTTTTATGATTTTATCCGTTTGTGCAGTTCCACTGAATGATCTAATTTTTTCACCTCCTAAATAACCAACTTTTTGATATTTTACAGGACGTTTTACGATTTCTTGCTTCTTTTCTTCTTCTCCACAAGAAGTAAAAGTGAATACGAATATTATTAGTAATATGTTATATAAATGCTTCATGAGTATGAGATTTTTGCGGTAGATGATTAGTTTTTATTGTTTAAAAATTCTAAAAAGCGTTGTTTAAAAGCTACATTTTCACTTTCAGAATTTAGCAAGAAATAATATCCTAAATAACGTTCTAGCTCCAACGCATTGATTAGATAGTTATATACAGCATTCGTTCTTGATAATTGAGCGTTTAAGTAATTGTTTTGCGCATCTAAAAGTTGTACAACATTTACGGCTCCATTTGCATAAGATGTTTGTGTTAACTCTAGTGATTCTTGCGCAGTTGCTTCTGATACTTTAGAGAGTTCTATATTAGAAATTTGATTGACAAGATTTAGTACACTGTTTCTAACATTTGCTGAGATTGACAATGCTGTATTATCACGATTTATTTCTAGTTGATCTTTTTGAATGATCGCTATTTGCTGATTGATATTTGTTTTATTTTGATTGAATATGGGAATCGAGATATTGAGCCCTACATTATAGTTTCCGTCTGGAACGGCAGGAAAACCTGTTGGAAAAGTACTGCCAACTCCTGAACGACTAAATGTTCGGTTGTACTGTCCTTGCAACGCAACCGTTGGTAAAAAACGCCCACTTCCATTTAGTTTTATATTACGCTCGGTAGCTTCTAAATTATAGCCTAAGGCTTTTAATTCTGGTGCATTTTTCTTTGCTTCTTCAATTAGGAATTCAATAAAAGGTTCTCTTAGTTTAGGATCATCTAACAACTCAGTGATTTGATCGTAATTGTAGTTTTTAAAGATTCCTTTATCCATTTCTACATCTTCAATGTCTATTTCAGTAGCTATTGGATTATTAAGAAGTTGATTTAATAAAACAAAAGCTTGCTCTAATTGATTTACAGCTTCCACCATTGATTGTGTGTTTTGTGCCATTTCACTTCGGAAACGTAACATATCTGATTTTCCAGATTGTCCAGCGTCAAAATTTTGTTCTGCTAATTGTAAATTTCGCTTAGTCAATCCTAAGTTACGAAGTTGTATTTGTGCATTCGCTTTCAAAATTAACGTACTGAAATATGCATTGGAAGCATTAAAAATTGTATTCAGTTCTTCTGCATTGTAATTTTCTTGTTGTGCTTTTTGTAAATTTTTCTGAATGTCAATATTTGCATTTGCCGATTCTGAAAAAACCGTTTGCTGCAATGTTAGATTTCCTGCCGTTGAAAATTCAGGGCTCTGTCCATTACTCACTTCTGCTAAATTTGGATCAACATAAGTTCCTGAAGCAGCTGCAGTAAGACTTGGCAAATAATTACTTTTAGCAGTTTTTACATCTTGCCCTGTAAGATCAATATCTTTTTGTAATGATTGTAATGAAAGGTTTTTATCCAAAACCCCTTCTATTACCGTTAGTAAATTATATTGCTTTTCAGAGATCGCGTTTTTAAAATCTCCCACAAAATCTGTATCATTAATCAAACTATATTTTATAGGTACACTTACCAATTCACTTGTATTATAATTTATAGTTAAGCGCGAATTGTATTCTATAAATACTGATTGCTCAGAAAGCGGCGTTCCATTAACATAGGCTTCAATAATCAATGAAATTCTTCGCATGAATTGATCAAAGTTATCTTCTGTTTGATTTGTAGCCATGATTCCTGCTTTAACCTGATCGATTCCGTTAATAGTAAACGATGGAATTTTTTTAGTAATAAACGCTTTCGCTAATTGTTTTACTTCTTCATCTTTCAGAAAAAATCCACCAGCAATATAAGCCGCATCAATATCTGTCAAATTACTTGTAATATCTGACACAGAAGAAAATGGAATAATCTTATAATCAACCTCTAAAGCTTTTGTCATAGGTGTAAAGGTTTTATGTAATTGCAATACATCTACCAACTGTTGCTCTATAATAATTCCAACTTTTTTGAAATTAGTGAGTTGTTTAAGTTTTTCTAGATCTTCTTTATATGAATCTGATTCTATCAAATACGTAAAATTGTTTATCCCAGAAGTTTTCTTAGACAAATCAACATTTGCAATATCCTGATTTACAGCTCCAAACAAAATTGTAGGTTTTACATAGGATGTTTGCTTATTTATAATTACACTATTCATAACACCAAAAGCCAAAATAATATCTGTTTCATTCTGTAAAAGTGTCGTGTAGTTTTGTTGTGCCCTTTGTAAGTCATAATTATTTACCAGAATGTTTTGTTCTGAAAAATTAATGACAGCATCTTCTCCTACAACGGCTTTGATTTGATTTTCAATTTGTATAATTAAAGGGTCAATATCTTTCGTTCTGTTATCTAACAGAACTCCAACATCGTAAGATTTTTTTACTTGGGCAAAAGTGAAAGTAGCACATAGGAATAGTGCTATTGAAAAAAGGTTTTTCATAATATGATTTTGTCTTTTAAAATATCTTCAAAATGAAATTCAAGTTTTTGTTGTACAAAACCTAAAACATCTTCACTAAATAGAATACTTTTTTCTATATAATTATTTAATGTAGAATTGTCATCATTCCTTAAATTTAGTACTTGTTCAAACAATTTAGATTGCAACTTATACGCTTCCAACACTGTACTAATTCGTTTTACTAATCCTTCAATATTTAGATAAAATAATCGCAAACGCTTATTATGTTCATCATATGTATACGCAACTTCATTAATTTGATTTAAAAATGATAATGCTTTACTAGTTGCACTTTTACTAATGTTTAAAGCTGTTTTTATTTCTTCAAAAGTGAAATACTTCTGATCAGATGTATAAAAAAGCCCTAATATTCTACCTGCTATCGGTGGATAATTGTCATTGGATAACAACTCTCCGAAGCTATCTGTAATTTCTTTTTTTAACTTTTCTTTGGTTTCCATGATGCGAAACTACAATAAAGTTTCCAAACAAGGAAACTAAAATTGAATTATTTTTCATATTAAAAATCAATAAGTTACAAATTTCATCTCATAATAATAGATATGGTTTTCAAAATATCTTATTTTTGAAAAAAAGATTACACATGCAACATATTATAGATAGATTCATTAGTTACGTAACTATTGACACTGAATCTGATCCAACTTCAGAAACAACTCCGAGTACAAAAAAACAATGGGATTTAGCCAACTTATTAGTTGACGAATTGAAACAAATTGGCTTGTCTGATGTTACTATTGACGAAAACGCGTATATCATGGCAACTCTGCCTAGCAATGTAGATCATGAAGTGCCAACAATCGGTTTTGTTTCACATTTTGATACATCTCCAGATTTTACTGGTGCTAATGTAAATCCGCAAATCGTACCAAATTACGATGGAAAAGATATCGTTTTGAATGCTGAACAAAATATTGTGCTTTCTCCAGATTATTTTGAAGATTTATTACTTTACAAAGGAAATACCTTAATCACTACGGACGGAACAACTTTACTAGGCGCAGATGATAAAGCTGGAATTTGTGAAATTGTTTCTGCAATGGAATACTTAATTAATCATCCTGAAATAAAACACGGAAAAATTCGCATTGGTTTTACTCCAGACGAAGAAATTGGTCGTGGTGCTCATAAATTTGATGTAGAAAAGTTTGGAGCAGATTGGGCATATACGATGGACGGAAGCGAAATTGGAGAACTTGAATACGAAAACTTCAATGCAGCAAGTGCCAAGATAGACATTAAAGGAAAAATTGTACATCCTGGATACGCAAAAGGGAAAATGATTAATTCTATTTTGATCGCAAATGAAATTATCAATTCTTTACCGCAACACGAAGTTCCACAAGAAACTACAGATCGTGAAGGGTTTTATCATTTACACACCACAAAAGGAAGTGTTGAAGAATCTTCATTAGAATATATTATTCGCGATCATGACAAAGCAAAGTTTGAAGCACGTAAAGAATTGTTTGAAAAAATTGCAGCTGACATCAACAGTCGTTATTCATACGATCCTGTAACCTTGGTTTTAAAAGATCAGTATTATAATATGCGTGAAAAGGTAGAACCTGTATTTCATATTGTAGAAATTGCTGAAGAAGCAATGAAAGCATTAAATATTACACCTATTATTAAACCAATTCGCGGTGGTACAGATGGTTCGCAATTATCTTTTATGGGCTTACCATGTCCAAATATTTTTGCTGGTGGACATAATTTTCACGGACGTTACGAATATGTTCCTGTAGAAAGTATTATGAGTGCCATTGATGTTATTGTAAAAATTACTGAACTGACTGCAAAAAAGTATAAAAAGTAGTACATATTTGTGAGTTGACCGATTTTTTATAGTCATACATCGATCACTATTATTTTATTGTTTTGTAAGAATTTAACTAACTTAGTGTTTATTACTTTTGGATATATAACCTTAAAAACAAAAAATAATGGGAAATACAATTACAGATTCGTTAGGTACATTTTACGATTCAATTGCAGTTGGAATTGGCGATTGGGGATTGAAATTAATTGGCGCGTTAGCTGCATTAATTATAGGCTTCTGGATTATTAGAATGCTTATGAAAGCGATTTCAAAAGCATTTGAAACACGTCATGTAGATGAAACATTACGCCCTTTCCTCCTCACCTTGATTGGTTTTATACTTAAAATTGTTTTACTAATTTCTATTGCTGGAATTGTCGGAATTCCTACTGCTTCTTTTGCTGCATTAATTGCAGGTATTGGAATTGCTATTGGAGCAGCTTTTAACGGTTCTTTAGGGCATTTAGCTTCTGGTGTGATGTTACTAATTTTCAGACCTTTTAAAGTTGGAGATTTAATTAAGACGAATGATGCTTTCGGTTTTGTAAAAGAAATTTCTGTGTTTGTAACTATTATTGAAACATTTCAGAATGAAACTGTAATTGTACCAAATGGTGCCATTACAGCTAATAAAATCACAAATCTTACACAAATAGGGAACTTACGTATTGACATGCCTTTCGGAATTCAATATGGAACTGATATTAAGAAAGCGAAAGAAATTGTGTTCCAAGTTTTAAATAATGATGACAAAGTACTAAACGATCCTGCACCGAGAGTTGCCGTGAATAACTTAGGCACTAATGGTATTGAATTGCTTGCAATGCCTTACGCTAACTGCGAAGATTATTGGGATGTATATTGGGATACTCGTCAAAAAATTGTAGAAGCACTTGGTGCTGCCGATTATGATGCGCCTTTTGCACAACGCATTGTAACAATGAAACAAGAATAACATTTATATAGAATTACACAAAAGCAGCTTTACATAAAGCTGCTTTTTTTTATTTTAGTCTAAACTTAAAGATCATGAAAAAATATACTTCTGTCGAATCTTATATTTCAAGTTTCCCGCAATGGGAAGACAAGTTACGCTTGCTACGAAGTATTATTCTTAAAAACCCAGATTTTGAAGAAGGTTTCAAATGGAGTTTACCTGTATATATGATAGATGGAAAAAACTTGCTTGGTTTAGGCGCGTTTAAAACACATATAAGTTTGTGGTTTTTTCAAGGAGCTTTATTGAAAGATGAAGCAAATGTTTTAGTAAATGTGCAAGAAGGAAAAACACAAGCCATGCGTCATTGGAAGTTTATGGATTCTGATACTGTTTCTGAGTCTTTAATACAAACCTATATAGATGAAACTCTTGCGTATAAAAAAGCAGGAAAAACGGTTCTTATGAAGAAAAAAAGCACTGAATTTATTATACCAGATGAATTAAAAAGTGCGTTAGATACAAATACTAGTTTAAAAACTGCCTTTGAAGCATTATCCAATTACAAACAAAAAGAATATGCAGAACATATTGCTACAGCAAAAAGAGCAGCTACTAAAGAAAGTCGTTTGAAAAAAATTGTTCCTATGATTCTGGAAGGAAAAGGTTTAAATGATAAGTATCGCTAGTTTTTGTAACTTATTTTTACTTTTATTTTATACTCTCCTTATAATTTTTTTTCTATAAATACGTCAATTTCTTTTCCTAAAGCAATCCATTTATCTTCAAAAGATGTTAATTCTTTAATCATATTATCTAAATCGATAGATGTTGAATGATTATTTGAAATAACTTCTTTAAGTTCATTTAGCTTAATTTGTTTTAGCATGGTTAACTTTTCTAAACCGTGTTTTAATGAAAATGTATATTTTGAAGCGTCTAAATCATATGCTTCTAACATCTCATTTAATTTTGCTGTATCTTTCTCAGCTATTGCAATAGCTGAGTTTATAGCATATAAATCAACTTCTTCTTCCCCTGACGAAACCACCTGTTTTAAAACAGCTATATATTTAGTTTTATGTATTACCAAACGAGAAATTTGATTTGCAATAGCATTTAGTTTATTCTTTTTCTGGAGGTTTGTAATTTTGTTGTAAGACTTCTCCAATAAGCCAGTTATGCTTTTTACAAAATTCAAAGAATCGAGATCAATATTTATCTTCATATAACTATCCTACTTTAATTAATATACTTCTAAAGTTAAGCTTTTTCTGAAAATAACATAAAACAAAAAAGCATCGTTTTCACGATGCTTTTCCATATATGCTTAATAAGCGTATTTATTTTTTTTCAGGAGTATTGACTCTCAATGTTGCATCTGCTGAAAGTGCTGCGCGTTCAAATTTAATTTTCCCGGCACCAGTTTCAATAACACAGGTATTGTCTTTATCATTGAGTTCGACTATTTTTCCATGAATTCCACTTTTAGTAATCACACGATCACCTTTTTTGATAGAAGTCATAAAGTTTTTCTCCTTCTTTTGACGTTTAATACTAGGCGATAGTATAAAAAAGTATACGACTACCACCATTAATAATAAAGGCCATTGCTGTAAAATTCCTTCCATTTTAGTGATTATGCCCTTCGGTTTTTGCTGCTGCTGCTTTCTTAGTAGCTGCTGCTTTTTGTTGTGCTTCTTGTTGCGCTTTCATTCTAGCTTCTCTCTCAAGTGCTGCTTTAGCTCTTTTAGCTTCTAACTCAGGGTTAGGGTTTGCAAATGCCTTGATACGAACAATTTCTCTACCTTTTTCAGTATTCGCTGTAACCGTAACTGTATTTGTTTTAAGGTTTGGCTTGTTAGTAGAGTTATACTTTACAGTAAACTGCCCTTCTGCTCCAGGTGCGATAGGTTCTCTTGGCCAATCGTTAGGAACTGTACAACCACAACTTCCTTTAATATTTGTAATTAATAAAGGTGTTGATCCAGTATTTGTAAACTTAAATGTAGTTTCAACTTGGTCTCCTTCGTTAATTTTACCAAAGTCATGCTCCGTTTTGTCAAACGTCATTGCTGCAAAATTCTTTGATTGTGCATCTCTTTCTGCTGCTTCTGCAACGTTCTCACTTTTTACTTTTTTTGATGCGTCGTCTTTACATGATGTGAATAAGACAAGCGACATAGCTCCTAATAGTATAAATCCTTTTCTGATCATAATAGTGTTTAAAATTTAGATATGGTAAATTTAATAATTGTTTTCGTTACATCAAACCGCGACCGATTTTATTTAACTTATTTTCTTTTTTGTATTCTTTAATCAATTTATCAAGAATCCCGTTTACAAACATACTACTTTTCGATGTAGAATATTCTTTAGCGAGCTCAATATATTCATTTATAGTCACTTTTGCAGGAATTGAAGGGAATTTTAAAAATTCACAAATTGCCATTTTTAAGACAATCAAGTCCAAGTTTGCGATTCTGTCTTTATCCCAGTTTGGTGTTTTTCCCTGAATTTCAGCAGTTAACATTTCATCATTTAATACTGTCTTCGTGAATAAATCTTTCACAAATTGACGATCTTCATCATCTTTATATAATTCTGACAAAAAGATTTTTTCCTTTCCTTTTCTAGATTGCTTTATTGATTTTAAAATCAATGTATTAATTACTGGAATATCATCTAGCCAAGTAAGTTTTTGATCTTCAAAGTATTCGTATAATTTCTCATTTGGTGCAATTACTTCTGAGAATAACTTTGCAACAAAGGCTTTGTCTAAATCATAGTTTGTCTCTGTTGCTGCCATGTATTTTTTATACAAATCACTTGCAACCATTGCATCAAAAATAACACGAATGTATTCATCGTTTAATTCCCAATCGTTTAAATTTCTATTATTTAATGCTTCTTTTAATTCTTCATTTTCAACTAAATGACGAATGATTGCATTTTGAATAAACTTTCTATTTGGGTTTTTATCTTCTGAAGTCGCTAAGTATTTTTTCTGCGAAAGCGCAAGTTGATTCGCTGCATACTCACTTAATTTTACAAATAAATCTAGTGTAAGTATATATAAATCATGCATATTCGCAATACTCATATTGATAAACTTCAATTCTTTATCAACTTGATCACTTTGTGATTGTGACAATGCATATATGGACTGCATTACTTTAACTCGAATATGTCTTCTTGTTAGCATCTAAGTAAGAACTTTAATTGTATATAATAAAATGATATTTCATTGCAATAGTACTTTCTAGCAAAATTAGTTCAACTTATAACTTTATGTATATCTCTTTACAAAGCTTAAGTTTCACCAAAATGAAAGGCGAAAAGATTACATCCTTTCGCCCCGCAAAAATATAATTATTTTGAATAAAGTAACTATTTATTAGCTTCTTTTTTTCTAGCTTCTATTCTATCTAATGCAATGTTTAATGCAGAATTGTGTGTTGTAGAATTATTTACTTCTGAATGTGTAAATATTTCTAAAGTTGTATTGTAGATATTTTCGGTTTTACGCATAATCTCTGTTTTCCCATATCCTTCCAACTCAGCGTATACGTTAATGATTCCTCCTGCGTTAATTAAGAAGTCTGGCGCGTAAGCAATTTCTCTTTCACGTAACATAGCTCCGTGTTTTACTTCGTCTGCTAATTGATTGTTAGCTGCCCCGGCAATTACCTTTGCTTTTAGCTTGTTAATACTATTATCATTTATAGTTGCTCCTAAAGCACAAGGTGCATAAATATCCATTTCTTCTGAATAAATATCTTCACCTCTGTAAATTTCGGCTCCGTATGCTTTGCTTACTACTTGTAAACGTTCTTCATTAATGTCGGCAATAATTACTTTTGCACCTTCGTTAGACAAATGCTCCACCAATGCTTCTCCAACATGTCCAATTCCTTGAACGTATACTTTTTTATCTTCTAAAACATCTGAACCAAATTTATATTTAGCAGCAGCTTTCATTCCCATAAAAACTCCGTATGCAGTAATAGGTGAAGGATTTCCTGCACCACCTCTTGATTCTGAAATTCCAGTTACGTATGGAGTTACATCTCGTACTAAATCCATATCAGCAGTTTCCATTCCTATATCTTCTGCAGTAATGTAACGTCCACTTAATGAATGTACAAACTCACCAAATCTTTTCATTAATTCAGGAGTCTTTTGTGTTTTAGCGTCTCCAATAATAACCGCTTTTCCCCCACCAAGATTTAAACCTGTTATTGCTGATTTAAACGTCATTCCACGTGATAAACGAAGTACATCATTTAGGGCTTCCCATTCATTCTTATATTGCCACATTCGGGTTCCTCCCAAAGCAGGTCCTAAAACTGTGTTATGTATTCCTATTATTGCTTTTAATCCTGTATCTTTGTCATTACAAAAAACAACTTGTTCGTGGTTATCAAAAGATAACTGACCAAATACTGGATCTACCTTGTGTAATTCATTTATGTGTATAACGTCTGTAACCATGTATATTATATTAGATTATACTATCTATAAAAAATAGAGTGCAAAAATAGTGATAATTAAAAAATATGCAATAAACTTGTTGTTAAAATGAATATTTTTCAAAAGAATTCAAAGAAAACCCTTGCTAATTTAGGAAAATGAAAGAATTACAGTATTTAAATAAATATTTTGCAAAGTATAAAGGACGCTTACTTTTAGGAATATTAATTACAGTTATTGCACAAATTTTTGCACTTTTTGCCCCAAAACTTATTGGAAACTCACTTACAGTAGTCGATAAATACATTCAAAAAGAAATTACAGATATCGCATTTGTGGAAGATGAGTTATTTATGAATATCTTAATTTTGATAGGTGCCGCTGCTTTGGCAAGTTTTTTTACTTTTTTAATGCGACAAACTATTATCAATATTTCACGCTATGTAGAATATGATTTAAAGAATGAAGTATATCAGCAATATCAAAACCTGTCTACTAATTTTTACAAAAAGAACCGTACAGGTGATTTAATGAATCGTATTAGTGAAGATGTTGGAAAGGTTCGTATGTATGCTGGACCAGCAATTATGTATAGTATTCGTACAATCACGCTATTTGCTTGTTTAATTCCGTTAATGTTTATTACAGCTCCAAAAGTTGCTATTTATACCTTAGTTCCACTTCCAATATTATCATTTTTAATTTACAAATTAAGTAAAGCCATTCAAAAACGAAGCGCTATTGTACAACAGTTTCTTTCAAAATTATCCACATTTACACAAGAATCTTTTTCAGGTGTTTCTGTGATAAAAGCATACGGAATAGAACCACAAACCAAACAAACCTTTAACGCTATGGCAATTGAAGGAAAGCAAAAAAGTATGGATTTGGTAAAAGTAAATGCTTGGTTTTTTCCAATGATGATTTTACTGATTGGTGCTAGTAATATTTTAGTAATATACATTGGTGGACAACAATATATTAATGGCGCGATAGAATTTGGTGTACTAGCCGAATTTATTATGTATGTAAATATGCTTACTTGGCCTGTAGCTACGATTGGTTGGGTAACTTCCATTGTACAACAAGCTGAAGTTTCTCAGAAACGTATCAATGAATTTTTAAAAGTACTTCCTGAAATTCAAAATGAAGTTACAGAAATAACACCAATCATTGGAAATATTGAATTTAAAGATGTTTCATTTACCTATGATGATACAAATATTACTGCATTAAAAAACATTTCATTTTCTTTAAAATCTGGAGAAACACTTGCTATTATTGGAAAAACAGGATCAGGGAAAACAACTATTTTAGATTTAATTAGTAGAATGTATGATATAGAAAAAGGCAGCATTCGAATTGATGGAAATGCATTAAAACAGTTAAACTTAAATAGTTTACGAAATGCTATCAGTATTGTTCCGCAAGATGCTTTTCTGTTTTCTGAAACAATTAAAGATAATATCAAGTTTGGAAAAGAAGATGCAACTGATGATGAAGTTGCAGCTGCTGCAAAATTTGCGTCTGTTCATAAAAACATTATCGGATTCAAAAAAGGTTATGATACTATTTTAGGAGAACGAGGTGTTACCTTAAGTGGTGGACAAAAACAACGTGTTTCTATTGCACGTGCTGTTATAAAAGATCCTAATATATTATTGCTAGATGATTGTTTATCTGCTGTTGACACCGAAACAGAAGAAGAAATTTTATCTAACATTGAACGTATGACTAAAGATAAAACAACAATTATCGTAAGTCATCGAATTTCGTCAGCAAAAAATGCAGATAAGATCATTGTATTAGATGACGGACATATTATTCAAAATGGAAGCTACAGTACTCTGATAGAACAAGATGGCTATTTTAAAGAACTCTATTTGAAACAGCTTTCAGAAAAAGATTTGTAAGATTTTGTTGTTCAGTTAATTTTTTTTTTTCATTTTTGAGGGAGATTAACAAACAACTAAATTTTAGAAAAAAGGGATTATGAGTGAAAAAGAATTATTAGAGAAAGAAGAAATTTTCTCTAAAGTATTGAGGGCAGGAAGGAGAACTTATTTCTTTGATGTCAGAGCTACCAAGGCTGGCGACTATTACCTAACCATTACTGAAAGTAAAAAGTTTACTAACGACGACGGATCTTTCCATTACAAAAAACACAAAATTTATTTATACAAAGAAGATTTTGCAGCATTCTCAGAAATATTAGGAGAAATGACAGCTTATATTGTAGATGAAAAAGGTGAAGAAGTAATTTCTGAACGTCATCAAAAAGACTTCAAAAGAGAGTATGTAACCGAAGATAATCAAGGTGGAGACGCTGCTTCAGGAAGTTTTACAGATGTAAATTTCGAAGATATATAAACAATTAACAACCAACCCAAAACCAAAAAAAGCCACTTTTATGTTATCATAAGTGGCTTTTTGCTTTTTATAGAATATTAATTCAATATAAGATTACCCATATACTCCTCATATATGAATCAACATTCATCATATACTACTTTTCCATCTCATAACAATTACCCGAGCCTGTACAAGAACCACCACAAGTTCTTAAACATTGAAAATACGTTGGATTATTAAATGGTGTACCTGTAGCTCCAATAATAAGTTGTTGTTCTTTTTTCGAAATTGCTTTTGCGCCTTTTAAATTTTTCAAGTTTTTTAACATGATATAAAGTTTTAAATTAATTATTTATGCCAATTTAAGCACCAAATAAACACATGTACAACTGATATCACCTTAAATCATCTAATTTAAGTAAGTCACAACTAAAGTATAGATTTTCCATTGTAACATAAACAAAATCATCAATAACAAAAAAGCCACTTCACAGTAACGTGAGTGGCTTTCTAGTTTTTCAGTATAAAAAAATTAATTTTTCAACATTGATAATTCATAACTCTGAATTACAAATTAACCTTCAGGATGCATAAAGGCTTGTTTTCCTAATAGTTCTTCTTCTGTTTCTACAATATCTTCGTCAGGTACACAACAGTCTACAGGACATACCGCAGCACATTGTGGTTCTTCATGAAATCCTTTACATTCTGTACACTTATCTGGAGATATATAATAAATTTCGTCAGAAATTGGTTCTTGCGCTTCGTCTGCATTCACTTCTTTTCCATCAGGAAGTACAACACTTCCTTTCAAAGAAGTTCCATCAGAATAACGCCAATCATCTGCTCCTTCATATATAGCTGTATTTGGGCACTCTGGCTCACAGGCTCCACAATTGATGCATTCGTCAGTTATAATTATTGCCATTATTTTTTCTTTTCGTTTACAATCTTGTTATCAACTACCACTAATGCGGTAAAAGTTTTATAAATTCGCCAAAAACAAATTTTGGTGTAATTTTAGTTTTACAAAAATAACGCCAAAACTATTCATAAACAAATTCAGATGGCTTTAGCAGAAAGAATTAACGCTTTTATAAAATTAGGTGACTTTTTATCACAATTTTCAACCGAAAATCCACAACCTGACTTTTCAATAAATCTTAATGATCCATTTTTTGATGGAATGAAGCATCAACTTAAGCTTACACAAGAAAGTAATCGCTGGTTTACAAAAGAAAATCTTCGCTTTGCTATCGGTAATTGGGCAAAAGCATTGCAACAAGAAAATCTAGAAAACTGGACAAAAAAGTATCAACTTCAAGGTGTTTCTACTAAAAAAGTTGCCATCATCATGGCTGGAAATATTCCACTTGTAGGCTTTCATGATTTTTTATCTGTGTTAATTTCTGGTCATGAAGTATTAGTAAAACAATCTTCAAATGATAAGCATCTACTTCCCTACTTAGCTAAATATTTAGAACATGTTGAACCAAGTTTTAAAGGAAAAATTACATTTACACAAGAAAAATTAGAAGGATTTGATGCTGTTATAGCTACTGGTAGTAACAATACGGCTCGTTATTTTGAATATTATTTTAAAGGCAAACCCAATATTATTCGCAAAAACAGAAATTCTGTTGCCATTCTTACTGGAAACGAAACAGCAGCGCAGCTTACAGATTTAAGCGACGATATTTTTACTTATTTCGGCTTAGGTTGTAGAAGTGTTTCTAAAGTATTTGTTCCAAAAGATTATGATTTTCAAAATTTCTTTGGCGGAATGTACAACAAAAGTGACGTTATGAATAGTGCAAAATATGCAAACAACTATGATTATAATAAAGCTGTATATTTAATGAGTTTGTTTGATATTTTAGAAAATGGTTTTTTAATGATTAAAGAAGATGAAAAATATGCTTCTCCTATTGCAACTGTTTTTTATGAATATTATGACGATTTAAATTCATTACAAGAAAAATTACATGCTGACGCTGAAAACATACAATGTATTGTAGCTGATGTAAACATAGAAAATCAAATCGCTTTTGGACAAACGCAACATCCTGAATTACATGATTATGCTGATGGTGTTGATACACTTACTTTTTTAACAAATTTAGATAGTAATTGAAAAAATTACATCTACGCAAGCTATAACCACAATGAAAGTCTTTCAAAAAATACGTCAACAACTCCTAAAAGATAGTAAACTCAGAAAATACTTGGCGTATGCGGTTGGTGAAATTATTCTTGTAGTTGTGGGAATTCTGCTTGCATTACAAATTGATGGTTGGAAAGCACAACAAGAGGTTAATGAGCATGAATACAATATACTTCAAAACTTACACAGAGATTTATCTGCCACTAAAGACGAACTAGAAAGAGACGTAAAAGCAAATAAAATATCTAAATCAAACCTAGAAATTGCACTTGATCATCTTAACAAAAATACGGTATATACCTCAGCAATGGACACCTTATTTCCTGCTATTGCAAACTGGGAAAGTCCATTACCTACTTTTGTTACTTATGAAATTTTTAAAATTGAAGGTATCCGTATTATTCAAAGTAAAGAGATAAAAGAAGGCGTTATAAAATTTCACGAATCAACACTTGGTTTTATTATAAATGATTATGATAAAGCAGAATGGTCATTATTTGAAAATGTAACCTTACCGTTTATTACTGAGCATTTAAGTTATTTACTAGAAGGCGAAACTGTAGCTTTGAAACCTAATAACTATGATGAACTCTCAAAAGATTCGAAGTTTAGAAATATACTAACTCTTTCTATGGCAATGCGAGGTAAAGGATTGGCTTTTTACGAAACATCAATCAAAGAACTCAACGAATTGCTCTTACTCATAGAAAATGAAATTGAAAAAAATGATTATCATGAATAAATTAGTGCTGATAAAAGATGCTAAAAATGAATTATCTGTACTACTCTCATAAAATATTTAGCAAATTCATAACAACAATTCGTTCATAATTTAGGAACTTTGCATTCAAATTAATTACTACAACACACAACATATACAATGAAAAAACACAACTTTAGCGCAGGACCATGCATCTTACCGCAAGAAGTACTACAAAAAGCTTCTGAAGCCGTTTTAAACTTTAATGATGATAATCTTTCTTTAATTGAAATTTCACACAGAAGCAAACCTTTTGTAGCTGTAATGGAAAAAGCCCGTAGCTTGGCATTAGAGTTATTAGGATTGGAAGGAAAAGGATACAAAGCACTCTTTTTACAAGGTGGTGCAAGTACTCAATTTTTAATGACAGCGTACAACTTATTAAATACAAAAGCTGCTTATTTAAACACAGGAACCTGGAGTACTAAATCGATTAAAGAAGCGAATCTTTTTGGAGAAGTTGTAGAAGTCGGTTCTTCTAAAGACAAAGGTTTTACATACATTCCTAAAGGATTTGAAATTCCTTCAGATGCGGACTATTTCCATTGTACAAGTAATAATACCATTTTTGGAACACAAATGAAGCGCTTTCCCGAAACAAACGTTCCGTTGGTTTGCGATATGAGTTCTGATATCTTTTCACGTCAGTTAGATTTTTCAAAATTTGATTTAATCTACGCTGGAGCACAGAAAAATATGGGTCCAGCCGGAGCTACTTTAGTAATTGTAAAAGAAGAAATTTTAGGAAAAGTGAACAGAACTATTCCTTCAATGCTAGATTATAACGTACATATTGGAAAAGATAGTATGTTCAATACGCCACCTGTATTTCCAGTATACGTTTCGATGTTAACCTTAGAATGGTTGAAAAACTTGGGAGGAATTGCTGCTATTGAAAAAATCAACGAGCAAAAGTCTGCATTACTTTACAATGAAATAGACAGAAACCCATTATTTAATGGTGTAGTAGCTACAGAAGATAGAAGTCATATGAATGTAACATTCACACTAACAGACGAATCGTTAAAAGAAACATTTGACACTATGTGGACTGAGGCAGGAATCAATGGACTAAACGGTCACAGAAGTGTTGGCGGTTATCGTGCTTCTATGTACAATGCACTTCCTTTAGAAAGTGTACAAGTTTTAGTTGATGTAATGCAAGCTCTCGAAAGTAAAGCTTAATACAAAACAACTTTCAATCATTTAATCTTTGAATATTTAAATTAAATCATGAAAATATTAGCAAACGATGGAATCTCTCAAAGCGGAGTTGATGCGCTTGAAAAAGACGGATTCGAAGTAATTACTACAAAAGTTGCCCAAGAACAATTAATCAATTACATCAATAAAAACCAAATAAATGTACTTTTGGTTAGAAGTGCAACGAAAGTTCGTAAAGATATCATTGATGCCTGCGAAAGTATAAAAATCATTGGTCGTGGTGGTGTCGGAATGGACAATATTGATGTTGAATATGCACGTTCTAAAGAAATTCATGTTATCAATACACCAGCTGCTTCTTCTAGTTCTGTAGCTGAGTTAGTATTTGCTCATTTATTTAATGGTGTTCGTTTCGTATTTGACTCTAACAGAAACATGCCATTAGAAGGCGATTCTCGTTTTAAAGACTTGAAAAAAGCATATGCTAAAGGAACTGAATTGCGTGGAAAAACATTAGGAATTATTGGTTTTGGACGTATTGGTCGTGAAGTAGCTAAAATTGCTTTAGGGTTAGGGATGAGAGTTATTGCATCTGACAAATTCATTAGCAAAGCAACCGTAAAGGTAGATTTCTATAATGGACAATTTATCAATGTTGAAATTGATACTGAACCTATGGAAGATGTTTTACAACATTCAGACTTTATAACATTACACGTTCCAGCACAGAAAGATTATATTATTGGTAAGAAGGAATTCGGATTAATGAAAAATGGTGCCGGAATTGTAAATGCAGCACGCGGTGGTGTAATTGATGAAGTAGCTTTAATTAATGCTTTAGATTCAGACAAGCTAGCTTTTGCAGGATTAGATGTATTTGAAAATGAACCAACACCTGCTATCAAGGTATTAATGAACCCGAACGTGTCTTTAACTCCACATATTGGAGCTGCAACTAACGAAGCACAAGACCGAATTGGTTTAGAATTGGCTTCTCAAATTACAGCAATATTGAAAACTGAAAAATAAAACTCAGTTCATATATACAACCTAAAAGCACTCAAAACGAGTGCTTTTTTTGTTTTTAATCGGATAAAGAAACGCTTCATCTGATATTTATGCATTTTGACAATTAACATAAAAAACATATATGCATACTTAAAGTCTTACAGAATATTACTATCTTGTTAACATATTAACAATAAATATTATTTGTAAAATGTCTGGAATTTTAGATTTATTAAATAGTGATTTGGGGAAACAAATCATTGGCGGTGTGAGTAATGAAGTGGGACAAGATCAAAACAAAACAGCTTCAGTATTAAGTATGGCGTTACCTGTACTTATGGGAGCAATGAAAAGAAATGCAAGTTCACCTGAAGGTGCAGAAGGATTAAATAGAGCTTTAGAAAGTAAACACAACGGAAGTATTCTAGATAACTTAGGAAGCCTTTTTGGAGGTGGTGTTGACCAAGAAGTAAAAGATGATGGAGATGGAATCCTAGGTCACGTACTTGGAGATCGTCGTCAAAATGTTGAAAATGCAATCAGTAAGCAATCTGGAATGGATGCATCTTCAATTGGAAACATCTTAAAAGTTGCTGCTCCAATCTTAATGGGAGTATTAGGAAAGCAAAAACAACAACAAAACGTTCAAAGTTCTGGTGGTATTGGAGATTTACTTGGTGGTTTACTAGGTGGCGGACAAAACCAACAACAGCAACAAGGACAACAAGGATTCATTGAAGCAATATTAGATGCTGATAATGATGGTAGCGTTATTGATGATATCGCTGGAATGTTCCTAGGTGGCGACAAAAAAGGAAACGGAAATAGCGGAGGCGGACTTGGCGGATTGCTAGGTGGTCTTTTCGGAGGAAAATAATAATCCTTACATAACACAAATACGAAAGCATTGACGAAAGTTGATGCTTTTTTATTTTACACAAATGATCCGTGATTTATAAAAGACGACTTACTTTCTTTTATCACTTTCTTAATTCTTATTAATTTCAATCATATTAATTTTATAAAACTGATCGTATGTTAGAAAAACTTAAAAATTTCGAAATTCAAAATTGTCAATGCATTTATGGAGGTGATCATGGTGACGACGACGGAGTGCCACCAGATAATTTTTAACAATAATCATGTCCTAGCGAACTTCTGTTCGCTTTATCTTTTTATAGGAGTATTATTAACGCTTCCGCTTTTTTATACTTATACGACTTACTAGCAATAATTTGTTGTAAAACTTCTTTTGCTTTCTCTTTCTGATTTACATCAAGATATGCCAATGCCAATGCCCAATTAGCTTCTTCTTGAATCGTTTTCGTTTGTCTAGCTTCTATTAAATAATTAATTGCTTTTTCTGGAGAAGAAGGTGTTTTTTGTAAATAACATAAAGCTATATTATAACTAGCAAACCCTTGTATTTTTCCTGAAGTAATAATAGTTTTCCAACGTTCAATACTTTTATCATATTGTTGTGTTTTATACGCTTCAATAGCTTGTAAAACTTGCGCATCCACTACAGAATCACCACGTGTTACAACTGCATGATTATCAATAGTAATTAAATTTTCAATAGAATTCTTCACAAAGCTATCATAACTAGACATTGTGGTTGTAATAATTCCATAAGTTACAATTCCAAAAACACACGCAATCATAGCTGCTATGGCAAGTTTTGAAAGTCTAAAAACTGGTTTCTTTTGTATAGATTCCTTGTCAATATTATAATCTTCTTTCAAACGTTGCGCCCATTTTTTTCGTTTATCACGATCAAACTTAGCCTGAATCAATGTTTCACTAATTGATTCAAGTTCATCTGCTGACAATTCTTCTCCTTCTGTATATTTCTTATGTTGCATATACTTCTATATCGTGCAAATACGATCTATGATTAGTGTTTATAATGTTTTAAAAAATAGGAACGTAATGTTTCTAAGCATCGTTGTTTTTGTTTTCGTAAAGCAGCATCAGATTTCCCTAATGTTTCTGCAAGTTCCTTTAAGGTGATTTTTTTATAATAAAAATTTTCCAACAACTTACTACACTTTTCACCTAGTCCTTTCCATGCGATATCTAAATAATCTAAAATTACATCGTCAATCTCTTCATACTCATCTTCTACCCTATTATCTTCTTGTATTTCTGATAATTTATTCTTTTTCTTAAATGCATCTGTTAAAAACTGACCAGCCATTTGTGTAAACAAAAAGCGCATGTTATAATATGTGATTTTTCCCTCAAGCAATCTTCTCCTAAACTTAAGCATAGCGTCCATAGTAGCGTCATACGCCATAGCGTTGTCTGCATTATAACGACGCATTAAATAAGCGATTGTTTCTTCAAACTGAGCTAAAAATATTTTTTCAAACAAATCTTCATCTCCTTTTTGCATTGCTTGAAGCATTTCATCAAACTCCTCTTCTTTCAGTCCAAAATTTTGATTCGCATTCGCGCGATTTTTCTCAGTATTATTTTCGGTAGGTTGATGCTTCATAATTCTCTATAAAACTAAAGAAAAAAAGTGGTCATCGGTAGTATAAATAAAAAATTACGGTGATGTGACTAAAAAAAATGTCACGTTTGATTTTTACGATGGTTATATGACAAATACAATCTATTAATCATTAACATTTATTTTATGAAAACCACAAAAATTTTATTTTTACTCGTTTGCATGATCTTTTTAGCATGTACAAATGACACTACTGACAATTTAAAAAACAATACTAGAGATGAACAGAACAGTAACCTTAGTCAGCGTCTTAATCCATATGAAATATCGCAATTAATAATTTATTGGCTTCCGCTAGAAGGAACAAAACACTATGAAAACGGTATCTATACAGGAAGTACTTGTTTTAATTTAGGCTACTGTGATTTTACTCCTATCAATTCAGATATCGAAGATTTCCAATTAACTGATGAGCATGGCGGAACTCCTGTATATTTCTCTTTAATTGATGAAAATCATTTACAGGTGCAAATACTTCGCGAACCTACTCCTTTTGAAGAAATACAAGATGGAATTAACATGCTTAGCGGTTCAGACATTACTGCAGAGGAGTTATACGAATTATTTAAAACAAGAATAAATATAGAAGGAGAACTATACATAGGTCAAGAAATTTCACAATTACTTCTTCCCGACACTGATGTTCAAGAAATTACTATTCTTCCAGGAGCATATCCTATTGATTATTCCAATAGTGAATATGGTGAATTTGTTGTTGAAATTACACAAAATTAATCTGTCACATCTTAAATTTAAACAATTATGAAAAAAGAAATATGCCTATTATTTTTACTGATATTCGCAACATTCACTGTACACGCACAAGGTCCTTGTTGCAACCCTACAAATAGTATTATTGTAAATGGAGATTTTAGCAATGCAAGTTGTAAACTAAATCCTTTTGTAAATAACTGTGTACAAAACTGGGTAAGTCCAGATGGCACACCAAGTTTAATAGATTATAATGGTACAAGATCTGCATGGATGTGGTCTGTAGAAGGTGTTGGAGAAGCTATTGCTTCTCGTGTAAATTTTGAACGAGGAGTTACCTATAATATTTGTTTTAGAATCAAAACTGGCGATCGTAACACAAATGATCCAAATGTTGCCAATCTTGCTACATTTAATCTTGTTGCAACTAATAATATTGGAAATGTAACAGCAACTCCTAATGGAGATATTATCTATCAAGACACTATGGGATCATATTTATATAATTGGACAACTGTAACCGTACAATACACTCCTACTGCTGATTATGAACGCCTCTGGATTTTTCCATATATGGCACAACCAAGACTCAATGGACTTAGTCAGGCAGAAATGACGATAGACGACATTATTGTTTCAGAGCATATAAATATTGTTGTTGATCCAAATCCTTTAGTAATGGAAAACGATTATTGTGAAAGTGATGCAATAGTACCATTAAATGTTCCTTCAAATGTATTAGATTATCAATGGGAAATTTCAGAAATCACTGCTGGTGGACTTGTTACACAATACACATCTCCTTCAGCTGTTGGTCCTGCACCTCTAATAAATCTAAAAACCTTGTGGAATGGTTTTCAAGCTGGAAAACAATATCGTGTTACACTTATTTACGACGATGACTGTGGAAACACCTATCCATACTATTATGATTTTTCTATAAAAGAAGAAATCAACAAATTTGAAGATATTACACTACAATGCGGACAATCATTTGACATTAGTCAGTTTGACTTTATAGATCCATGTAGTGGTCAAATTTTAGCCATTGAAGATATGATTACCAATACTTCGTATCCTCCAAATGCGCCTTTGTCATTATCTCAAGATGCGTTACTAAAAGTTACCTATCCTGATTGTTGTATATTATATTTAAATATTAGAATTCAAAAAGAAGAAGAAATCGTGAGAGAATTTTGTCCTTCAAAAGATGGTAAACTACTAATTGAAGCTTGCGGAAATGGTAGTGGTGGTTATTACGATTATTATGTAAATAATACTGCCATTCGCACAACTGACCCTTCTATGTGGGTTTCCTATGTACCAGGCAATTCATATTCAGTAAGCTATACTTCTCCACAAGGCTGTATCTGTACTGTTGTGTACAAATTAGCCGAACCTGTAGTACAAAATGTATATGCAACTTGGTGTGCTGGTACTACAAGTTTTGATTTATCAACTATTATTGATCCTAATTGTCAACAAAATATTGATGGTTTTAAACTTGTTAATAATGCTACAGGACAAACATTTACAAATTTAACCTTGACTGATCCAAATGGCGGATATGATATTTTTGGAAATGGTGGAAATGGCGATTTATTATGTTTAACATACACTAGCTTTGAAGGAAGCTGTACAAAATGCATCACAAATATTACATTACGCTTTTACAATGGAAACTGTGCCAATGTCCCAGTTCCTGTGTATTGTAGTTTTAAAAGAGAAGCTCCATACATTAACGGAGATATAGGGAAATTTGAAAAAGAAAAAATGAATAATAATGTATATCCGAATCCTTCAAACGGAAACTATACGGTAACTCTTGATCCTATGCATGCTGAAAAAGTGAAAACATTTTCTATTACAGTTAAAGACATTTCTGGAAAAACAATTCTAAACGAAAAAGCAATTAATGCTACTGCAGCATATGGTTTAGATATTTCTAAATATACATCAGGAATTTACTTTTTATCAATTGAATTTGGCTCTAAAAAAGAAGTCAAAAAATTAATCAAAAAGTAATTTTCAATCAATAAGGTATCACATAATCTATAAATAGGTTATGTGATATTTGATTGTTTATTTAATAGCTAAAGAATTGCAATATTTTATCTAATTTTTAAAAAAATAAACATGAAAAAAACACATAATTTAATAATCACATCTTTTGTTTGGATGTGTTTTATAATTTCTGGATATGCACAATTCAATCCAATAGTAAATCCTATTATAAACAATAATGGAGTTGTTACATTTGATGTTGAAAAAGCTGGGAACAACACACATGTATTCACCATATTTGGTGATGGAACATTTAGTACGCAAAATGAACCAACTCATATATTTGATCATCATCCAAATGGGTTAACATATACAAATGAGATGTATTTTGCCAAAGCATATGATCCGCATTTACCACCAAAAAGAATTGTTCAAATAACACCTAACAACATAACTGGAAATCCAAATACACAATTAAATCCAATCATTAATATGACTGGAAATATTGATCTAATGACAAGTTGGGCAACAGCAAGCGGTTATCAAAATTTTTACATAATCGCTTTTAAAAACACAACAAGTCAAACTATTTCAAATGGTTTTATCGAATTTTCATATAACACAGATGATATACAAGTAGATACTTCAGAAATAAAAGTACTCCAAGGTTGGGCAAGTCAACAAGCTCAACCATCATCAATATTATCTACTGGACATTACAATCAAAAATTAACTTGGTCGTTTACTAGCTTAGATGTTGATGAAGTGCGTTATATATACGTTCCAGCTACCACATTACGAATGGTTGGAGATAAACTTGATTTAGAAGTAAAATATGCTGCTAATGGAATAGAAACTACAAGCCAAAAAAAGCTTATAACACGTAGATATCCGCACGACCCTAATTTTAAAATTGTAAATAAAGACTGTATTAAAGCTAGCTTGAATGATCAACAAGAACTTGTCTATACCGTTGGTTTTTTTAATGATGGTGAAAATTATGCAAAAGATGTATATGTAAAAGATATATTGCAATCTTCTTTAGTAGGAGACAAAATTGCAGTGATTGATTATGAAGTGCAACCTACTTGGCATGAAGAAAGAGGCTCTGCTTTTTTTAATTTCCTAAATATAAACCTCCCAGGAACAAACCAGATAATACCTGGAACCTACCAAACAAGACCAATTGAATATTCTTATGATCAGGCATCTACGTATTTTTCTTTTAAAATTTGCACAAAAACAAATCTGACTGATTGTATTCTAAATACAGCAAGTATTGTATTTGATTCACAACCTATATTTTACACAAATACTTCAAAAATTTGTATCACAGTTGATTGTATGGATTATGATATTTGTGGAGAGCACAATAGAAGTCAAACTCAATTGCCTTTACAACTTATACAACCAATAGAATCAGATGATTTAGATTTTAATATATATCCAAATCCTGCGTCTAGTGAAGTTAATATTCAAATAAACTTTAACACAAAAAAAACTTCAGAGTTTAGTATTGAACTTAGAGATTATTCTGGGAAAATTATAGAAGAACTTTTCATAAATCAACATGATTCAACTATCTTTAAAAAGAGTTTTAATATACAACATATGCCAAGTGGTTTGTATTTTATGACTTTAAAAACCTCCGAAAGTCAACACACAAAAAAGATAATTAAATATTGAATTTGAAATTCGAAATTAAACAACTAAAAATTATATTCACGTTGTATGTACTTGTTTGCTCAGTATACATTGGGAAATCGCAGGATATACAACGTGATACTATTTTTGCAAAACAATTATTAATTAAAGTAGATTCGCTTACTGAAGAAGGTAAATATAAAGAATCTAATACACTAGCATTACAAACGGTTTCAATATTACAAAAAGCAGAAAAATGGACACTTTGGTTTAAAGCTCATAAAGCAATTTTTTATAACTTTTATTATGCTAAAGATACTAATTCTTGTATTCCTATTATAAAAAAAGGGATTGCGCAACTTCCAGATTCTGAAGTAAAAATACATGGAGAAATGCAGTTCATTTTAGGGTTTTGTTACAATGCAACCGGTCGTATTTTTGATAGTTTAGACGCTTATAAACAAAATTTAAAAAATTCCAAAAAAGCAAAAGACACTTTGATGATAAATTTGGCATATGGAAATATAAGTCAAATTTACACTCAGCTAGGTGAATACCAAAAAGTGATTCCTTATTTAAAAGGTGGTATCGAATATGGAAAATCTATCAATGATTCTATTATTGTTTGGAAAAACTTAAAAGCCTTAGGTGATGCCTATCTCTTTCTCAAAAATTTAAAAAAGGCACAAGAAACATATAAAAGTGCACAAAAAATCATCGATAATAAAGATGGTACATTTGAGTTGTACGAAGCTGAAATATTATATAAATTAGAAGAATATGAAAAAGCATTAGTGACTGCAAAAAAAACACTTTTAATCACTGAAAAGTGTAAAAAAGAAGCTTCCAAAAATCAACAGTATTGTATTACTAATTTTAATACTGTGAGCATATTACTTGGCGATATTTATGCAAAGCTTGGTAAACATAAAAAAGCACTTGACCTATATAAGCAAAGTATAAATCATATTAAAGAAGAAGGTAATTTACGTGAAATTGGAAAAGTACAACTCTCAATTGGAGATACTTACAAGGCATTAAAAAAGTATGACAAAGCGTTAGCAAATCATCAAAAAGCACTGCAAACTTTTATTCCTGATTTTACAGAAAATGATCCTTCCATAAATCCTTCGCAAGAGTTATGGACCTTAGAAATTTGGTTGATGGAAATATTTAAAAGTAAAGGCGATTGTTATATTGAAATGTATCATGATTTTAAAAATGAAGCTTGGTTACATAAAGCAATTGAAAACTATAACCTTGCGATTACCTTTGGTGAAAAAATTCGATTAAACTATACAGAAACAAACTCTAAATTACTGTTGGGTTCGCATACGAATACTTTTTACAAAGATCTCATCAAGGCAAAACTAATCTTGCATAAACGCACTAAAGATGACACATACATAGCTGAAGCATTCCAAATAGCACAAAGAGCCAATGCATTTGTTTTACGTGAATTGGTAAACGAACAAGCTGCTTTAAAAGCTGCAGGAATTCCTATGGATAAAATTGATTTATTTCAAAATCATAGAAAACAAATTGCAACACTTGACGAAAAAATTGAATATTCAGAAAACAAAGATTCATTGCAAAATGTACTTGTGACTAAAAAAGAAGCATTTCAAGAATTGAAAGATTTGATTGCAATAAACTATCCTAAGTTTACCAAACTTCGCAACGATTTAGAAGGAATTTCTGTAAAAGAAGTTCAACACAATTTAAATTCAAATACGTTATTTCTTAAATATTTTTTTGGAAAGGAAAGCATATATGTATTTTCAATTTCGAAAGAAAAGTTTTTTATAGATCAAATTAAATTACCAGAAAATTTTCAAGAATTAATTGATACTTACAGACAATCGTTAAGTGATATTGTATATATAAACAACAATCTTAATCTTGCTGAAAAACAATACTTGCAAACAGCATTTGAACTTTATAAAACAATTTTAGAAAAACCACTAAGTCATTATCGAAACAATACTAAAATTCAACAACTTACTGTTATCCCTGATGGTGTTTTACATACAATTCCGTTTCAAACATTACTAACCAATAAAAGTGATTCGTGGATACGTTTGGACAATGCTATTGTAAAGAAATACGCTGTTAGCTATCATTATTTTTCAAAAATGTTAGTACAAAGTCCTGAAGAATTAAGACGTACCAATAAATTTACTTCTTTTGGTTTAGAGTTAGATGAAACTACATTAGAATATTTACAAACAGTTACAAAAGATAGTCTTCACAACAATTTGACTGCTGAAAATCTACGAAATGGTTTATTTTCCAAACTTAGCTTTTCAGATGATGAAGCACTACAACTCGCCACATTAATGCATGGAAAATCATGGACTAATGAACAAGCAACCAAAACTAATTTCATTGAAAACGCAACAAATTCCACTAGTATTCATCTAGCTACACATGCATTGGTAAATACTCAAAACCCGAATATTTCTGCATTGATTTTCACTAAAACTACTGATAACAACAGTAATTTATTAAGTTTGAACGAGATTTACAATCATAACTTTAACTCTAGCATGATTACACTAAGCGCCTGTAATACAGGATTTGGAAAATATCAAAAAGGAGAAGGTTTGCAAAGTTTAGCACGCGCATTCAATTTTTCAAACGTACCTAGTGTTACGGCAACTTTATGGAGTATTCCCGATGCTTCTTCTGCTAGTATTATGAAATTGTACTATACAAATTTAAAACAAGGAATGTCTAAAAGCGTTGCGTTGCAAAAAGCACAATTAGAATATTTACAAAATGATGAAATCAGCAGTCCAGCTTCCAGATTGCCTTTCTATTGGGCAGCTTGGACACATATTGGCATGGATGAAGCCATAACATTTCAGCCAGAAAATAACTATATAAACTACTTTACAATCGCTTTTATATGTATACTCGTATTTGCTGTTGTTTTATGGTTTAAAAAAACGCGTCAGTCGTAGCTTTTATACTTTACTAAATATTGCTTAAAAAATCTTAATCACTCAAAAGTACTCGTTACGAACTCATATGTATCGTTCACTTGTTATGATAGGGCAGCTCTCAAAAAAATCGTACCTTTATACAAATTGAATTTTTTATGAAAAAAGTATTCATACTAATTGCTTGCGCAGGATTTGTCGTCTTTTCATGCGCCACACCAAAAAAAGCAATGACAAAAAAAACAGACGACACTACGCAAGTTTCCGATAGTATTCGTATCGCAGATGACGATGGTTATGAAATCATCATCTTCGAACCTGGTTTTACCGCTTGGATGGTTGCAAATGCACGACCACGACAGTACTATTCTAAACAATTTTTACGTACTCGTAATATTGTATATGTAACAGAATGGAATCAACGTGTTATTCAGCCGGGACGTTTTGATACAAGTTTGTATCAGCAAGAAATTAACTTTCGCCCAGGCGTTGACTATGGTTATGAAGTAAACTATCAATTGTATTATTACTTCATATATTTTCAACAAAGATACAATCAGAGATTGGCAGCATTTCAAGCTCGTTTATAATGTAGAAGTTGTGTATCTTTGTAAAAGTAAAATTTACACATGAAAGCATTTAAAGAACGTTGGGAAATCCAAAACAACTGGCAACTAACCTTTCCCTTTTTAGGAATTCTCGCGTTATTATATACAGCTTACCTTTTTTCAAAAAGAATTATTCGCAATTTTATAGACAGACAAGAGTACCGATGGCTTTATTATATCTTAGTGCTCATTGCTGTTAGTATACTTTTTTATATAATGCTACGCTTTTTTCTATGGTGTTTTAAAAAGCTAGAGAATAAATGGGTCACAACATATCGTTGGGAAATTATCACCATTTTTATTGTTTTCGCTTTAACAGGAACAAGCTCTGTAAGAGTAGCAAAACCTATACTAGAATTTATTGGTTTTACACGAACACTATTTCCTGATGGTTTTTTTGGCGGTTTCTTGTATTGGATTGTTAGAATCATTATAATTTTACCAATCTATCAAATACTACTAATCATTTTTGGGACTCTTTTGGGGCAATTCAAATTTTTCTGGGAATTTGAAAAGAAAATGCTCAGACGTATGCGAATTATAAAATAAGTTTACTTCACTAAAAAACAGTACTTTTCATTATACAAATTGACGCTACTTTGTTAGATATCACTGTTTCTATAAAGTTAATTTTTTTAAACGTAATGCATTTAGTACTTTTGTTCTTTACTGGAACAAGTAAATTGTTCTTGACAAGTATGAAAATTATAATCAATATAAAAGAAATTTGCATTGCTTCATTGTTAGTCATAACATTGGCGCTACCATCTTTTATACAGTTTTCTCATCAATTATTAGAAAACCACGATATCATTACATGTCATGAACAAAAGGCACATATTCATGAAAACAATTTACATTGTGACTCATGTGATTATCATTTTTCTAACTTCATATATGAAGCTATAGATCTTCCTGAATTACAAGTGCCTCCAATTATTTCAGAAACTACATTAGGGTCAACTACTCAATTATGTTATGATTTACCGCGTACAAATA
Source organism: uncultured Kordia sp. (assembly GCF_947496985.1). Lineage (GTDB taxonomy): Bacteria > Bacteroidota > Bacteroidia > Flavobacteriales > Flavobacteriaceae > Kordia. Next base: position 505,287 of record NZ_CANMEZ010000003.1, on the reverse strand, counting down.
CGCAATTACGTGCACCTCCTACTCTTTCTTAAGAAAAGCAAAACAACTTTTTATTTTTAATTAAGAATATTTACATGCGAACATATTTATTTATGTTATTGCTATGTAGTAGTATGGTTGCTCAAAATGAAACTTGTAACTATGCACTATCTGGTAAAATCATTGACTTGCATGATAATTCTGTACTTCCGGGTGCAACACTTATCATTGCAGGACTTGAAAAAGCAACGACATCAGATTTTGATGGAAAGTATACTTTTTCAAACCTTTGTGAAGGAACATATACAATTCAAATATCACATCCAAATTGTGAGGTAAAAGCTTATAAAGTAAAGGTGTCTGGTAATTTAGAAAGAAATTTCAAACTAGAACATCATTTAGAAGAGCTGAATGCTATTACGTTAAGTGCTGAAGTTTTTGGGAACAAAACCAAAACAATTTTTGAGCAGAAAATAACGGAAAAACAATTAGATCGTTTTAGTAATAGCTCCTTAGGAGATATTCTAAATACAATGAGTGGTGTTTCTTCTCTAAATACGGGAAATGCTGTTGTAAAACCTATTATAAATGGTGTACACAGTAGTCGTATTGTGGTGATGAACAATGGTGTTCGTATGGAAGATCAGGAATGGGGAGCCGAACACGCTCCAAGCATCGATGTCAATACCATTGGCAACATTACAGTTATTAAAGGCGCAGGAGCGTTGAAATACAGTGGTGATGCAGTTGGTGGAGTCATTGTAACAGAGGCTTCCAAAATTCCAGTAAAAGATACCATATACGGTAAAACACATGTTACAGCTGCTACCAATGGTCGCGGAGGAAACATTACTTCTACACTTACCAAAAGTTATAAAAATGGTTGGTACGGATCACTCCAAGGAAGCATGAAACGTTTTGGCGACTATGAATCGCCAGATTATATACTTAGTAACACAGGTGTATTTGAGCGTAGCATTTCTGCCAGAATCGGAGTCAATCGTTTCGACTACGGTGTAGAAGCATATTATTCTTTCTTTAAAAATGAAATCGGCATTTTGCGTGCATCTCATATTGGTGGTGCAAGTGATCAAGTTAGAGCCATTAATAGTGGCATACCTTTAATTATTAATGATTTCACGTACGAAATAGACGCTCCAAAACAAGATGTAACACATCATCTATTTAAAATACGTGCATTTAAAAATATTAAGAACTTAGGAAAACTTACACTTCAATATGATTTTCAACAAAACGAACGTCTAGAATTTGATATTCGTAGAGGTGACGATGCAAACAAAGCATCCCTAGATTTAGCATTAAACTCACAAACAATACGTTTGGATTTAGATACAAACAATACCGACCTTTTTAACTTAAAAACAGGGGTCATGGCACAATATCAAAAAAATGTGGCTGATCCTAGTACTGGTGTAAGAAGATTAATTCCTGATTATAAACGATTTAATTTTGGAATTTACGGTGTTGCTGATTTTTCAATAACGGACAACTTTTTGGTCGAAGTTGGTGGTCGATTTGATTATTTTAATATTGACGCCCAAAAGTTTTATAAAAGTTCTTTCTGGGAAGAACGTAACTACGATGAACTATTTCCTGAAATCGTAGTCGATGTATTTGGTAATCAAATATTAACCAACCCGAAATTGAACTATTCAAATGTATCCGCTACAATAGGAACTCGCTATACAATCAATGATGATTATACATTATTTGCTAATTATTCGTTGGCGTCTCGTGCTCCGAACCCATCTGAATTATTTAGCGAAGGATTGCATCATTCCGCATCTCGAATTGAATTAGGAGACTTGCGTTTTGATTCTGAAAATGCACACAAAATGTCGATTACATTACAGAAGAAAGGAAGTACTTTTGGTTTTTCAGTGAATCCTTATATCAATTTTATAAATGACTTTATGATTATTGAACCAACAGAAATTCGACAAACTATACGAGGAAATTTTCAAGTATGGGAATACCGACAAACCAATGCTCGTCTATTAGGACTTGATATTGATGCGTCGCTAACCTTTACAAAAAATTTGAGTTTCTTTCATCAATTTTCATTAGTCAAAGGATATGACAGAACACTAGATTTACCATTAATAGATATGCCACCCGTAAATACAACTAACGGATTGGTATATAAAAATGAGGAATTAAAAAACCTTCGAATTGAATTACAAAGTGAATATACATTTAGACAAAATGAATTCCCTGATAATAATTTTGAAGCTTTTATTCCTGAAACAAATACACTTGAGTTAGTAGATGTAAGTACGCCACCGGATGCGTATCATTTACTTCACTTGCATACAAATGCAGATTTTAATATTGGTAAAAAAACAATGTTAAATGTTGGTGTATCTATTTCGAATTTATTCGATACTAACTATCGAAATTACTTAAACCGTTTGCGTTATTATGCAGATGATTTGGGTAGAAACATTTCAATTAATTTAAAAATTTCGTATTAAAAAATTCAAACATGAAAAAATTTAAGATTTCAATTTTAGCAGTAATGGCAATGACAGCAACATTTATTACAGGATGTTCTAGTGATGATGATGCACCTGCTCCTGTAAATGAAGAAGAAGTAATTACTACACTAACAGCAACCTTAACTCCAGTTGGTGGTGGCGCAGCAATTACATTACAATCACGTGATTTAGATGGTGATGGACCAGATGCTCCGGTAATAACTGTATCTGGAAATTTAGCAGCTTCAACAACGTATAATGGAGCTATTGTTTTATTAAATGAAACAGAAACTCCTGCAGAAAACATTACTTTAGAAGTTGAAGAAGAAGATGATGAGCACCAATTCTTCTTTACTACAACAACTAGTTTAAATATTACAACTGCAAACTTAAACTTAGATGGAAACGGCAACCCATTAGGAACTACATTTGATGTAACTACTGGAGCTGCAAGTACTGGTTCGTACACAATAACACTTCGTCATGAGCCAACAAAGCCAAATACTGGTTTAAGTGATGCTGGTGGAGAAACTGATATTTCTGTTACTTTCCCTGTAACTATTCAGTAATTGCATATAAACCGTATATTACACATAAAAAATTCCTTAGAAGTTTCTAAGGGATTTTTTAGTTATTGCATATCAGTAATATCAATTACATTGTCGTTTTCATCATCTTTTTTTGGATTAAAAACATAGGTATATAACCACATCAATGTAAATGTTGGAATAGCATCTGTAAGTGGCAACACTTCTTCTATGAATGTAATTACAGCTCCTACTTTTCCTGAAGTTCCTTTATACATACGAGTCATTAACCAAGCAGAAAGTGGCGCCCAAGCGATATCTGATATTTCGGCCAATCCTGGGACGAAATAAGAAACATATCCTATTAAATCAAAAATGATTCCTAGTACTAGTTTTAAAATTTTGTTGTCTTTGTTGTGTTTTGTCATGTAGTTTTTAATTATTCTAATATAACTAAAGCAATAAAAATGCCAAAATAGATACTACTTCAGAATTTAAAATGCCATCTATTTACATTTATATAATTAAAAATGATTCTACTAGTTTACAACTTCAAAAATCGTTTTCTTTAATCTATATATCAATTCGTGAATTTCCTCTTCATTATAAGATGCAAAACCTATTCGTATACAATTATGTCCCACATTAGCAATATCATAACGCTCCCAGGTTCCTATTTCTAATTTATGTGTTATTGCAACTTCTGAAATGGCTTTCCATGAATAGGTTGAATTCAATTTTACCCAAACTGCCATTCCTCCTTTCGGAATTTCAAACTCAAAAAAATCACCTAATTCCTCTTGTAAAAGTCTACAAAATAAATCGCGACGTTGTTTGTAAATTTTCATCACTTTACGAATATGTCTATCCAAATCACCTGATTTTATAAAATCAGCGAATGTCAACTCTAATAAGGCATCTCCTTGCCTATCTACGAAACCTCTTAGTTTAGCCGCTTCGTCTACAAATTCCTTTGGAGCAATTAAATATCCAATTCTAAATACTGGTGCAACAGTTTTGCAAACTGAACCAATGTATATTACGTTTCCGTTTGTATCATGACTTGCCAAAGGCAGAATTGGAGCGTGATTGTAATTAAAATCATAATCGTAATCATCTTCAATAATTGCAAAGTTGTACTGTCGTGAAAGGTTTAAAAGGTGAATTCTCCTTTTGGCAGAAAGTGTTACTGTCGTCGGATGATGATGGTGTGATGTCACATATACAGCTTTAATTTGCTCTTGTTTACAAAGTTTTTCAATCTCGTCTGTTACAATTCCGTTTTCATCAACAGACACACGTTTTAATTGTGTTTGTTGATTCAAAAAGGTAGAATCAGCTGATCCGTAATTAGTACTTCCAACAACAATGACATCCTCTTTTTTCAATAATAATTGTGATGATAACCAAATTCCCATTTGACTACCGCGTGTAATTAATATGTTATCTTTTGTAATGCGTAAACCTCTTGTTCCGCTTAAATAATTGGCTAAAACTTCTCGCAACGTATTATTTCCAAAAGTAGTTACGTATGATAAATGCTTATATATGTGTTTTTTAGCCGAAATTCTTCTGTACGTTCTTGCTATATCATCAATTGGCGTTAATCTTCCATCTGAAACTCCATCATCTAAATACATGAATTTTTCTAACTTCTCTTTTGGTTTTTTCGGTAAAATAGGGTTTTTATAAAACGAAAAACCTGCTGTTTTTTTAAAATCAAAAACTGTTGTATCATGCAATTTTTGTTGATCTAATTCAGGTAAATTACGATGCACAAAAGTTCCTTTTTTTGGAATACTTTCTACCCAACCTTGCAGCAATAACTCTTCATAACAAGCCACAATTGTTTTTCGATGTACTTGCAATTGTTCGGCTAGAGTTCTACTACCAGGAAGTTTAGTATTTGGTATTAATTTTTGATGCTTGATAAATTGAATAATTTGATTAGACAATTGTAAATATAATGGTTGGTTACATTTTCTATCAAACTTAATACTGGTCTTGTATGGAAACATCTGGACTACTAATTATATTTATTCTGGACGACTTTAACAGTCCATAAATATAGTATTTTTGAACTACAAAAGCAGAAAGAATGATAAAATCAGATCTAAATATTTCAGAATTTGGCACATATTATGCACGATATATTAATACATTAACTAATGAAACTGTGCTAAGAAAAGGCTTTGAACTTGGAAAGGAAGACATAATCAATTTCTTTACATCAATTCCTAATGAGAGATTAACCTATCAGTATCAGCCTGAAAAATGGAGCATCAAAGAAGTATTACAACATATGATAGATACAGAGCGTATTTTTATGTATCGTTGTTTTAGAATTGCTAGACGAGATACTACTCCGCTAGCTGGATATGATCAAAATATATATGCTGGTCCATCTTTAGCAAATGACAAATCAATTGAAGATTTATTGAATGAATTTACCGTAAATCGTACCAATTCAATTTCAATTCTTAATAGTTTGACTGATGAAGATTTGTCTTTTATAGGAAATTCAAATGGAGATGCTTTGTCTGCTAGAGCTGCAGCTTTTATAATTCTAGGTCACGATGTTTGGCATATAGAAATTATCAAGGATAAATACCTATAATATGTTAGAAATAAGACCTAATTGTGAGCATTGCGACAAAGAATTGCCTAATACTTCTACAGAAGCCATGATTTGCTCTTTTGAATGTACATATTGTGAAAATTGTGCGCTCGAAATCTTTGAAAATGTATGCCCAAGTTGTTCTGGAAATTTTGTAGCACGTCCGATTCGACCAAATAAAATGATTGAGAAGTATCCGGCTTCAGCCAAACAAATCTTTAAACCAAAAGATTTAGAAAAAGTGAAACTCAATTCAAAAAAGTTTAAAAAAATTCCTCCAGAAGAAAGATAAAATAGTATTATAAATGATTGAAATTAAAACCGCTACTGAAGCAAACACAGAAGTTCTAGCCCTATTAGGTAGAATTACATATATTGAATCTCACGGTCATTTTATTGCTGATAAAAATGACTTAACAGCCTATGTAAACAATGCTTTTTCTATTTCTAAAACTAGACAAGAAATACTAAACGTTAAAAACTTTTTTTACATAATTTATGTAAATCAGTTTCCTATAGGTTATGCGAAGCTAGTGTTGAATGCGCCAAATGAAAATGTTGTTTCAAAAAACAATTGCCGATTAGAAAAAATCTACGTTCTCGATGAGTTTATACCTCTTAAAGTTGGGCAACAATTTTTAGCTTTTATTGTAGAAAAAGCCAAAGAATTACAATTAGACACCATGTGGCTTTCCGTGTATATTAAAAACAATAGAGCTATCCGATTTTACGAAAGAAATGATTTTAAAAACGTCGGTGAGTTAAATTTTCTAGTAAATGGAACTTCCTATGAGAATATAGTATTCTCAAAAAAGATATAAATATGCAAGAATATTCAAAGTCAAAATTAAACAGAATTAAACGTGGACAAATAAGAGCTACGTATGATGTTTCTGCAATCAATACCATTTTAGATGCTGGTTTCATTGGTTATGTAAGTTATATATATGAAGACAACGCCATTACGTTACCTATGGCGTATGGACGGAAAGGTGACAAAATTTATTTACACGGTTCGCAAGCCAATAGAATGTTACTTGCTTTATTAGAAGCCAAAAAAATGAGCATGACAGTAATACATTTAGACGCACTTGTTTTAGCACGTTCGGGTTTGCATCATTCTGTGAATTATCGTTCAGCAACCTTGTTTGGTGCTGTCAAAAAAATTGAAGATCCAAAAGAAAAGGACGCAGCGTTATTTTGTTTTATGGAACATATGATGAAAGGTCGTTGGGACGAAATTAGACCAATGCATAAAGAAGAGTTAGACAGAACATTGGTTGTTGAAATGACAATTGAAACCGCTTCCGCTAAAGTTAGAGATGTTGGCGTTGGTGACGAGCCAGAAGATTACAATTTAGATGTTTGGGCTGGTTTAGTACCTTTAAAACAAGTTGCAGAATATCCAATTCCTGACAAAGGTTTGCCACAACAAATGGAAATTCCAGCACATGTTTTAGCCTATTATGAAGAAAATAAAAATTCATAAAAGAGAAACATTATTAGAGTATATAGACAAATGCTGTTTTTTTAAATCAAGACTTATTATAAAGAATTCAACCGGACTTTGAAGTCAAACAAATTGAACAAGGAACTAAGATCTTAACACAAAGATATAAAGTAAACTATTTGTATTTTATAGATAAAGGAATTTTACATAGTTACTATTATCATGATGGCAAAAAAGTTTCTTCTTAGTTTTATAAAGAACAACAATACATAACATCTTGGCATAGTTTTTACTAACAAAAAGCTGGCTTTAAGCAAATTGAATGTTTGAAAGATTCTGTACCATATGAGATCCGTTATATAAAGTATCAAAAATTAATTGCCGATTTTCCTTCATTTGGAAATTTTGCCCGGTTACTCACAGAAGAAATGCTGACTTTTCTGGATGAATTTTAAAAAAGTTGATCTTTTCTTCTTCCCAATGAAAAATATGAAACTCTACTCACCTACTTCCCTGATATTGAATTATACATAAAACTTGGCTATATTGCTTCTTTCTTAGGAATTTCTCAAGAAACGTTGAGCAGATTGAGAACACAAAATTAAACTACCATAGCTAAAAAAATATCAACCATCAAAATACCTTTTTGATCTATGTCAAAAAAAGAGTGAAAATGACAATGGATATTTGTACGAAATACAAAACTTATGAAAAATTCAACTTTATTATTCAGAAGCTTGTTGGTTATTGTCTTCATTGCAGGCGGCGCACACTTAGTAACTTATGCTTCTCAAAACAGTCCACAAAACTTTAATTCTTATGATGATACAACTTCAGTTAACAGTGCTGAAAAAACTTCACAATACACTATAAACAATGAAACAGATTATATTGTTGGAAAGTGGATTGTAAAGTACAATGAAAAGGAATTTAAAGGTTCCATACTATATGAAATACAAAAAGAAGGTAACAAATTTAACGCATATACTGTTTCATATTTGGACAAAGTAGGACATAGTGAAAAAGCTAAAAAAACAAAAACACTTAGTATAACTTCATTTGATGGATACAAAGGAAAAGGCATTTATGAAATTGAATATGAAGGAGAAATATATGATGTTGATTGTACAATTGATATGGTTGATGAAAATACTTTTCAATTGAGTTACAATTATTATGAGTATAATGGTTTTGAAACTTGGAAAAAACAATAATCATGATTGAATTTTTATCAAAGAAAATCGATTGGATTGATATTGAATACTGGTTTTACATATTCAATGACTTAAGTCTGCTCTATATTATTGTTCCATTTTTTGTAGTGGAATTAATTCGATATGCCTTTTTAAAACGGCTCAACAAAGATTTGGTATTAGATAGTATTGCTAATGTCATAACATTTGGAGCTTTCTTAATCATAGAAATTACGTTAGGAATATTAGCAATAACTAAAGTCTATTTTTGGATACATCATCATTTTAGTTTACCACATTTAGAATTAAACTTAACAACAATTATTGCTTGTATCATTTTGGCAGATTTTGCCTATTACTGGGAACATCGCATGATGCATCGTATTGGGATCGGTTGGGCTACGCATACTGTTCATCACAGTTCTCCGCATTTTAATATGTCAGTTGCATATCGTTTTGGACCTTTTGATGCTATTTTACCTATTGCATTTTCCTTGCCGCTAGTTATGCTAGGATTTGATCCTATTTTGGTTTTACTTTCAGAAGTGTTTGTGCAAGTATTTCAAACCTTATTGCATACAGAAATCATTGGAAAATTAACAAAACCTGTTGAATATATCTTCAATACACCATCACATCATAGAGTACATCATGGATCAAATCGTCAATATTGGGATAAAAACTATGCTGGGATTTTTATCATTTGGGATCGTTTATTAGGTACATTTGAACCCGAAGTAGAAAAAGTTGTCTATGGAATTTCAGAGCCATTAAATAGTGTAAATCCAGTAAAAGTATTTTTTCATGGAATTGCGCGCTTCTTTCGAAAATTAAAACAAATCAACGGCATAAAAAATAAGTTACTAGCATTTATAAAACCTCCTGATTGGATGCCAAAAAACGACACTATTTATGAATCCAAATGACTTTTTATCAGCGTGTTTTTGGATGGAAATACTATACTGTTGACACATATTATATTGCTTATATAGAAACGATAGAAGTTGCTGGTTTATATGAAACTCCTGACCAATTTAATTCTCAAAACGGAGGCAAACAAATTGTAACTGATGGAAATCGTATATTACTTTCAGATCCTTCCAATAAGGCATTTTTCTATATAAAAAAGATATAAATAATCTAATTCCCAAAAATTACAGCGTCCATCACAGAATATGGCAACGCACCGTTTTGCAGAATTTTTGTATGAAAAGCCAACCAAGGAAATTCTTTTCCTCTTGGGAGTGTTGCTGTGAGTTGCGCTTTCCATTGTAATATTTGGTTGACACCATACTTATATGTAATTACTTGTGCTGGCCAACGTGTCATACGGCCAATTTCACGTTTCGCAATATCATCTTGTCCCTGAATGTGTTGTTGCCAAAATTCTAATGCCTTTTCATCACTCCAGTCATAATAATTTAATCCAACATCCATTGCCACACGAACCGAACGAATAATGTCCCATTCCCACTTTCCTAACTCGTCATATTTTGTAGTATACGTACCAAATTCATGAATGAGTTCTTCCACATATGCTGCCCAACCTTCACGGTAACCACTATATGAAAACAATTCTTTGATCTTTGATTTCTCTAACTGATCTTCATATTTAATTTGATAATGATGTCCTGGAATGGCTTCATGCATAAAAATCCAAGCAACCTGTCTTCGATTAAAAGGAGTATCAAAATAATTGTAATAAAATGTACTTCTCACTTCAGCATAATAGGCAGGAACTTGTCCGTATGCCTTATTTTTCCCTTGTTCTATATATACATCTGGTAATTGATCTACTTTTGGAAAATGCCCGACTAAGTTTGGTGAAATCTCCTCTTTAAAAATTTCAAAGCTTTTTTGAATGGTAGCTACATCATTAAAAAAGAATACTGGTCTATTGATATAATTTTGATATTCCAAACTATCCAAACCTGATGCTTTTTCAATAGCATTCATTGCTTTTTTCACTCGTTCTATTTCTGATAATCCAAATTGAAACAACTCGTCAGGTGTCACTTCTGCATCTACCCACTTTTTTAAGAAATATGCATACCATTCTTTTCCCATGGGAACTTGCTGTAAGCCTTCTGTAGAAATTTTTTTTGGTTTAATGCTTAGCCACTTTTTCTCAAGAACAATACGTTCTAGGTGTAAATCAATTTCATACGAAACCAATGCATAATCCAATTGTTGAGATTTCGTTAACTTCTCAAAATCAATTGATTTCAAAGCTATTTTATACCTTAAAAACATCTTTTCTTGCTTCGCAATATTTCGATTGCTTTGTATGAGTTCTAAATTATCTACATAATAAATTTGTAAATCTGCAATATGCAATCGTTTAAAGTCTTTCACGAAAGCAGTTTCAAACTCATTCCAGTCCTGTAGTGACTTTTGCGCAAACAGTGAACTATTACACAGGAATAAAAACAAAAATATGAATTGGATTTTTTTCAAAGAAACATACTATTTAAGATAAACTCGAACTGATCAATTTTAAAAATTCCGTTCTCGTTTCTATTTTTTCAAAAGCACCTCTAAAGCCCGAAGTTGTGGTTACAGAATTTTGTTTTTGTACGCCACGCATCATCATACACATATGAGAAGCTTCAATCACAACGGCAACACCTTTGGGCTTCAACGTGTTATTGATACACTCTAAAATGTCATGTGTTAAACGTTCTTGCACTTGTAATCGTCTCGAAAAAACATCTACAATACGAGGCAATTTACTCAATCCAACAATATGACCGTTCGGAATATAGGCAATATGGGCTTTTCCAAAAAATGGTAAAATATGATGTTCACATAACGAATACAATTCAATATCTTTTACAATCACCATATCATCATAATCTTCGGCAAACATGGCTCCTTTCAAAATTGCAGCTGGATCCATTTCATAACCTTGTGTCAAAAACTGCATAGCTTTTGCGGCACGTTCAGGTGTTTTTAATAGACCTTCACGCGTGGTATCTTCACCAAGTTCTTCTATAATAGTCTTATAACGATCTTTTACTTCTTTCGTAACTTCAATATTATATTCTTCTAATTTTTTATAGGGCATGATTCTCAAATTTCATTTTCAAAGTTGTTAAAGATACTCAAAAAAACTTCATGTAAACTGTGTTGAAATACTGTATTTGTTAAAAATTTTAAGCAACATTTAACTTTTTTTTAGGATAAAAAAGTGAAGTATCCACCTAGTTTTGCGTTGTCTTGTTGTAACAATTTCAAATTCCCTTACTCTTTAAGACATCATCAATCAAAAAACTGTAAACAATGAGCCGCCTTTTAGTATTCGTACTACTCTTATCTTTTTCCCTCAATTCTGTTGCTCAAGATAGTATTCCAAAAAAAACTTATAATATTAAACGAACTTCTAATCCTCCAAAAATTGATGGCGTTTTAGATGATGAAGTATGGAAAGATGCTGATATAGCAACCGATTTTATCCAATTTAGACCAGATATTGGACATACATTACCCGATTTTCAGAAAACCGTTGTAAAAATGACATACGATGATGAAGCAATATACGTTGCTGCATATATGTATGATAAACCTGAAAATATTATGCGTCAATTTACAACGCGTGATAATTTTGGAATTAATGATTTTTTGGGAATTGTAATTAATCCAAACAATGACGGACAGAATGACACTGAGTTTTTTGTATTTCCAAATGGAAATCAAGCAGATGCCATTGCAAATCCGAGTGTTGGAGAAGATTTTAGTTGGAATGCTGTTTGGAAAAATGCTGCAACAATGGTTGACGATGGCTGGATTGTGGAAGTAAAAATACCTTATCGTACACTTCGTTTTACCAATCAGAAAGTGCCAACTTGGGGAATTCAATTTCACCGACAATTTAGAAAAACTAGAAAACAATATACATGGAATGCCTTTGACCCAACAAAAGGATATATTGGATTATACGCTGGAGAGTTGAAAGGATTACGTGATATTCATCCGCCAACACGTTTAATTTTTTATCCCTTTACCTCAGCTGTAGTTCGTTCAAGCGATGGGCAAACGACCGACGAATATAATTTTGGAATGGATGTAAAGTATGGAATTACTGAAAACTTTACATTGGATGCTACGTTGGTTCCTGATTTCAGTCAAGCTGGATTTGACAACCTTCAATTGAATTTAGGGCCTTTTGAACAAACTTTCTCTGAACAACGACAATTCTTCACAGAAGGTGTCGATTTGTTTAATAAAGGACGATTATTCTTTTCACGTCGTATAGGAAATGCTCCGTCTAGAAGTGCTGACACAGCCGACAATGAAGAAGTTGTTGATTCTCCCGATGAAGTAAAATTAATAAATGCGGTAAAAGTTTCAGGAAGAACTAAAAACGGTTTGGGTATTGGTTTCTTTAATGCAATTACCGAAAAAACAAAAGCTACTATCCGAAACAACGATACTGGCGAATTCCGTGAAGAAGTTATAGAACCGTTGACTAACTATAACATTATGGTTGTAGATCAGCAATTTAATAAAAACTCTTCAATTAGTTTAATAAATACAAATGTTACCAGAGATGGAAGCGGTTTTAGAGATGCTAATGTAACGGCACTTGTAGCTGATATTGTAAATAAAAAGAATACTGTAAATGTTGATGCTCAATTAAAAATGAGCAATCGAAACTTAGAAACTGGAACTGAAACTGGTTTCAATTCATTCTTTGCCATTCGTAAGATTAGCGGAAAATTCAGATATAGTTTTGATCATAGTTTTTCTAATACAAAATATGACATCAATGATTTAGGATTGAATTTTCGAAACAACTTCAACAACTTTGGACTGGATGCTTCGTATCAAATATTTGAACCTACAAAAAAGCTAAATAACTTTAGAATTAATACATGGGTAAACTATCGCCGTTTGTACAGTCCTGATGTATATACAGGTGCTAATTTTGGTGTAAATCTATTTGGAGTTTTGAAAAAAAGCTTGATGGGATTTGGTGGAAATGCAAGCTTTGCACCAGGAAAACAGTTTGATTATTTTGAACCACGTGATTTTGATAACAAACGTTTCTTTCTTACTGAAAACAGATTGAATTTAAGAGGTTTCATTTCTACAGATTATAACAAAACATTCGCTCTTGATGTAAATCTAGGTTTTTCTACGTTATTTGAAAAAGATCAGGGATTTACTAGTTATAGAATAAATATAGAGCCAAGAGTTCGTGTAAATGATAAATGTATATTAGTATACAGATCATCTTTAAACATTGAAAATAATCGTAGAGGATATGCAAATGACTCCAATGATTTGGAAAACGAAATCATCTTTGGACAACGTGATCAAATCATCTTAGTTAATAGTATTTCTGCTAATTATAGTTTCAATTCGTTACATGGCTTAAACTTAACCTTCAGAAATTACTGGTCTACAGTTGATTATGACGACAACCCTTATTTTTTAAGAGACAACGGACGTTTGGTACAATCGCAAAGTAGCTTTGAAGATTTAAATTTAGGAAATTCTAACATTAACTTCAGTACTTGGAATTTAGATTTAAATTATACATGGCAATTTGCTCCTGGTAGTTTTTTAACTGCATTATATAGGAATCAAATTTTTAATCAGACAGAAGCTTCTTCGGATACATATTTTAGTAGTTTAAATAAACTCTTTGATGAGCCAATTGATCATACATTATCACTTCGTTTGGTATACTTTATCGATTATAATAATGTAAAAAACATCTTCAAAAGTAAAAAAAGAAGAGGGAAAGTTAATTCATAATTGTGCATGACAGCTTTATGTAGTAAATTGGAACTTTTATAGGAGAATCCATGATTACAGCGAAAAATATACGCAAACGTTACGGCGATTTAGAAGTACTTAAAGGAATTGATTTAAATATCAAAAAAGGAGAAATTGTTTCCATTGTTGGCGCTTCGGGAGCGGGAAAAACTACTCTGCTTCAAATATTAGGAACCTTAGATAAAATGACTCCTAACAAAGAAAGCTCACTCATTATCAATGATGAGCGAATAGGAAGACTTTCAGAAAAAGGATTGGCTAAGTTTAGAAACAATCATATCGGATTTATTTTTCAGTTTCATCAATTGCTTCCGGAGTTTACAGCACTTGAAAATGTATGCATTCCTGCTTTTATTAAAAATACAAATAAGGCTGATGCTGAAAAAAGAGCAAAAGAGTTACTCGATTTCTTAGGATTGTCGCATCGTTATGATCATAAACCCAATGAACTTTCTGGAGGAGAACAACAACGTGTAGCTGTTGCCAGAGCTTTAATGAACAAGCCTTCTATCATTTTTGCTGATGAGCCAAGTGGAAACTTAGATTCTGAATCGGCAGAAAACTTACACAATTTATTTTTTAAACTTCGCGATAAGTTTGGACAAACATTTATCATTGTTACGCATAACAAAGAATTAGCAGAAATGGCCGATCGTAAAATTGTAATGCGAGATGGGAATATTGTTTCTTAGAATTGTTTTAATAAAAACACTTTAAAATTTAGCATTTTACATTTATAATTCAAAAAAACGCAACCTTTTTTGTGTTCCTGCATCTATTGGGAAACCATAGAAAAATATGAAACAAAAAATTATTAAGCTTGTTGTTTTTGTAGTCTTTGTACAACTCTTTTTTTATGCCTGTTGTAGTGACGATTACAATGTATTTATAACCTCAATAGCACTCTCTGCTAAAGATGATTTAGACGAAGATAGTACCAATGTAGCAAATGAAAATTTCAATTTAGAATATAATGTTGATTACTATGTAGAAATGGCTTCACTCCTATCTAAAAAGTCAGGAGTTATAAACACAGCTTATGCTTCCATTTCTTGTGATGAACATTTTACAAACGTAAAACTTGTGAGTACGATCACGCTTACTGCAAATGTTCCTTTATTTGGGATTCCTGCTGGAGAATCATTAAATGACCATGTAATTGTTGAACACCAATTCAATCAAGGTGAACTATTTGACATGCATAGGTTGTGGATAAATACAAATCATAGTCATACATATCTTGAAAGATTTTTAAGATTTGATACAGAGATTCCATCAACAACTACTGTACAATTTACAATGACAGCTGTTTTTGAAAATAATCAAGTCATTTCTAGTACTACAAATGAAATCACTTTTGAATAAATAATCCTGAACAACTCAATCATTAATATTGACAAAAAACATTCATTATTTTCATAATAATGACTTTCATACTTTGAAACAAGAGTAATTTTATTTGTTTAAAAACTCAATGAATATTTCGTCCGAATACATCGTCTGGAAAAAATTATACAAACTAAAACACTACTTGTATTTGCAGAAGTATGTATAGGTCTTTTTCCATACCTATTTGACAAACTTTTTTATTTCTTAGATCGTTACCAGTAAGTAAAAGGTATAAATTTTTGGTATAATCACGCAATGGGAGTTTAAACGCATCATTTCTATAAAATAACCGATTTTGCTATCAAAAAAGACACTTAACTACAATTTCATACAAACTTAAACTAGAAACGTTAACTTAATATACAGGTAAACGTAAAACAATATTGTGCTAAAAATTCACTAACACTTCATCAATAGATTTGTGCAACTAAAAATTCGCAAACTAATAAATCGATGAAAACTATTTCAAAAATTTTAGCCTTAACAGGATTAATTACATTCATATCATGTGATAGTGATGATAATAATACTGTAGACATTCCAGGCACAAATAATTCAGTAATTGAATTAAAAAATCATTCAATGACACCTGCTTTTGTAACAAAGCAATCTGAATTTAACAACATAGAAGTATACAGCATTTTAAGCTCTGAAGATGCATTATCAGATTCTCCAAACTTTGTATACGGAAGTATGGCAGATGGTTGTGGTTTATTAAGAAATCAAGACGGAACATTTACATTAATAAATAACATTGAAGCCGATTATGCTATTGCACGTATCACTCTCGATGCAACTTTTAAACCTGTAAAAGGAGAATACATCTTAAATTCAGACGCAACTGGAAACACTGCTCAATGTTCTGGAAGTTTAGCTACGCCTGAAGAACACGGATATGGGCCTGTGTACTTTAGTGGTGGAGAATGGGGATCAATGCCTACGAATAACGTATTTATGGTAGATCCGTATAAAGCTGCTTCTGACGCTAGTGTTGCAGAAATATTACCTGCAATGGGACAATGGACAATTGAAAACGCTGTTCCTTTAAATAAAAATGCTTTTGAAGGAAAAACAGTAATCATGATTGGTGACGATAGTCGTGGAGATGCTGGTGGACAGTTAGCTATGTATGTTTCTAATACATTAGGCGATTTACACAACGGAAGTCTTTACGGAATGAAGGTTGGTGACGGAACTATCACAGACAACGATTTAGTCGTAGGAACTGAGTACAATGTGGAATTTATGCAACTTGAACAAACTACGTACAATGAGTTAAATGCAGAAAGTATAGCCAAAAACGTAATGGCATTCAATCGTGTAGAAGATATTGATTACAGAAAAGGTTCTGCTGCTGCCAATAGAGAAATCTATTTCAATGCTACAGGACATAGTTCTAACTCGGATACACGTACAAAATACGGACGGACGTATAAGTTAGTATTAGACGAAAACAATCCGTTAGTAGGAAAGTTAACGTTGGTATTAAATGGAGATGACTTGGCTGGAAAAGCAAAAACATTTCACAGTCCAGATAATATTTTAGTAACTGAAAACTACGCGTACATTCAAGAAGATCCAAACGGATATGTAGATGATATGGTAAAACAACACGACGCATATTTATATCAGTATAACTTAAATAGTGGTGAATTAAAAGTAGTTTTAGAATCAGCACACAGAACTGTACAAGCAGTTGATAACGGATATGCAAGTTTTGATGATAGATGGGGAAAATGGGAACTTACAGGAATGATTGATATTTCAGACATTATTGGTGAACCAGATACTTTCTTATTGATTCAACAAGCGCATTCTTGGAAAAGCGACGCCTTCTTAAATCCTGATGGTGCAGGAACTGACGCTAACAGTAGTGATGAAGGAAGTATTTTATTAGTTGTTAAAGGATTAGCACGATAAAACCATGCAAAGAAAAATTAATCTACCTAAAGAGGCTTATTTAATAAGCCTCTTTGTTATATGCATGAGTTTCTTAAATTCATGTAAAAAGACTGCCGAAACAATTCCTGTTCCTGCACAAAATACTGCTACAATTACAACTGCTATTAAAACACAATATGCAGCAGATATTACAATGTGTTTAGAAGAAGTTTTTGCTTTGTGCGAAGCTACAAACAAGGACAGCATTTTGTACCATTTCAAACAATCACGATTGGCATTTAAACGCTTGGAACCTATTTTATCTTTTTATAATAGTGCGAATTATTATGGATTGAACAAAGCAAATTTGCCTAAAGTTGATGAAGGCGACAATGCAGAAAAAGTAGTAGAAGCTTCTGGTTTTCAAGCTTTGGAAGAAGCCATTGCTGAAACAGATATTGACATTGAAGCAATTCATGCATACGCAAATGATATTTACAATAAATTAAAACTTGAACAGAAGCACAATTCTATTCTAAAACATACAGATTATAAGTTTTTATGGTTAACACGTCAGGCGCTAGTTCGTGTTATGTCGTTAGGAATATCTGGCTTTGATTCGCCTGTACTATTACAATCTATTCCTGAAAACAAAGAAGTTTTTACAAGTTTAGCTACCTATTTTAAATTTTATGAAGATTATTTTAATGACAAGGAATTATACAAAAGTTGGATGAATGCTTTTAAAAAAGCTGAAGAATCCTTTACTAATGCAGAAAGTTTTGATGCGTTCAATAGATATGATTTCATTAAAAATAACTTGCATCCAATGGTTGCTTTGTGGAATCAAACAGCAACGGATTGGAATGTAAAATTTCCATTAGATCGAAAACTCAACTACGGAATTGAATCATTTTTTGATGCTGAAACGTTTAATCCAAATACATTTAAACCTAGATACAGTCCAAATGTGTCTCCTGAAATTGCGCAATTGGGAAAAGATTTATTTTTTGACGCTTCACTTTCAGCGTCTGGCAAAATGAATTGTGCAAGTTGTCATCAGCCAGAAAAAGCTTTTACAGACGGTTTGCGCTTCTCTAAAGATAATACTGGAAACTCTGTACAACGTAATTCTCCTACGCTTCTATATGCTAGTTTACAACAATCGCAATTTTATGATGCGCGTGTAGAAAATTTAGAAAATCAAATCTTAGATGTCATTAATAATAAGAAAGAATTTCATGCCAATACAGCTATTATTATTGAAAAATTAGAAAAGTCCACTATCTATAAAAAACGATTTGAAAATTTATACAAACAAGGAATTGAGCATAAATCTGTACGAAACGCCATAGCTACGTATATTAGAACTTTAACACCTTTCAACTCAAAATTTGACAGAAATATTTCTGGAAAAGAAGATACATTTACGGAAGAAGAAACGCTTGGTTTTAATCTATTTATGGGAAAAGGAAAATGTGCTACTTGTCACTTTGCACCAGTTTTTAATGGTACAGTTCCACCCTACTTTACCGAAAGTGAATTGGAAGTGTTAGGCGTTCCTAATTCAAAAGCTTGGGAAAATGCTACAGTAGATGAAGATGTTGGACGTTATGCTATTGCGCAGGCCGAATTGAAACGATTTGCCTTTAAAACACCAACGGTTCGGAATGCTTCTAAAACTGCTCCGTATATGCACAATGGTGTATATGACACCTTGGAAGAAGTTTTAAAGTTTTACAATCTAGGCGGTGGCGCAGGTATTGGAATTGATTTAGAAAATCAGACACTTCCACCAGATCCACTTAACCTAACAGATGAAGAAATTAGTGCACTTATCTCTTTCATCAATACTTTAGAAGACGAACTTAACGAAAGTTATAAGTTATAATCTAGCGGCAATGTATTTGCAATTCTTTTTTTACCAAAAAACCCTCCGAAAGATAACTTTTTCGGAGGTGAAAAGTTTCCAAATTTATTGATGTAAAATACTTTATTCTCATACGGAATTGTCAAAGATGATTTATGAAACCTATCATATACAATGATCAATTTATTTGTTTTCATATCAATTTTGGCATTTTCACCTTCTAACGTAACATCAAAATATTTATATGGTGGTACAATAAAACCTTTGTGAAAAATTTGAAAACCGTTTTCTTCCAATTGTTTTTTTGCCAACGAGCGCATAAAATGTAATATAGATTCTTCGTATTCTTTTTCTCTTGCTTTTAAGTTCCGTTTTCGTGTTTTTTTACGTAATTCAGAATAAAAACTTGTACCTTCTACATATACACTTCTAGTTGTGGTAAATCCGTTACGTGATACATTTAATTGCGCTTCAAACTCTTCCATATTATAGGAAATTGTATATCCTAAATATTTATTTTTTACAAGAATTGGTTTGGAAGCGTATGCAGTAAGTTTTTTTGTAGTCGGATTAAACACGACTTCAATATCATCTTCGTTTAATATTCTACATTCAGAAGCACCAACAGTCTTTCCTATAAACTCGCGTCTAAATATTGCCATTTTTCTTTTCCGTGGCCACGGATCATTTTCAATAAATACGACACCTAAGCTTTCTGGTTTTGATTTTAGATATATTTTAACGCCGCTCGTTAGCTTTCGTACATCAAATATTTGTGTATTATACCCTAAATAACTGACTACCAATGCAGATTCTGTAGATGCTTTGTAACTGATCACAAATTTTCCTTGCATATCAGTAGCTGTTCCATTAGTAGTTCCGTCAAAATATACGGAAACACCATATAAAGGTTCTTTTGTTTTTTCATCAAGTACAACTCCAGAAAGAGTTTGTGCCAAAGAAATAGATGAAAAAAGTAGTGCAATCAATAAAATAAATCTTGAGTAATTTGTAAACATATAGGTGAGATTATATCTGTAATGAAAATAATAATTATTTTTGTGATTAGACTCCAATTTAATATGAATTTAACTGAATTAAAAGTCTTTCTTGATGAAAAGGTCGTTGAATACAATCAACCAAAATTTGTAGAAAGCGATCCGATTCAAATCCCGTATCAATTTGATCAAAAAGAAGATATTGAAATTGCTGCTTTTTTAACAGCAACAATAGCTTGGGGAAACAGAAAAATGATCAATAATAACGCAAAAAAGATGATGAATTTGCTCGGAAATTCACCATATGACTTTGTGATGAATCATACTGAAGAAGATTTAGAATCGTTACAATCTTTTGTGCATCGAACGTTTAACGGAACTGATTTTGTGTTTTTCATCAAAGCATTGAAAAATATATATGAACATCATGGTGGATTGGAAGCTGTTTTTTCAAATTCTAAAGAAAATCGATTACAAAATGTAATTTCAGAGTTTAAAGAAGTTTTTTTTAGTATTCCGCATCCCGATCGTACGCGCAAACACGTTTCTGATCCAAAAAAAGGAAGTGCTGCCAAACGTATTAATATGTTTCTGCGTTGGATGGTTCGTAATGACAACACAGGTGTTGATTTTGGCATTTGGAAAACAATTTCTCCTTCACAGTTATCTTGTCCGTTAGATGTACATTCTGGAAATGTTGCTAGAAAACTTGGTTTATTAAAACGAAAACAAAACGATAACAAAGCTTTGTTAGAACTAGATATCGCTTTGCGTAAATTGGATTCTACGGATCCTGTAAAGTACGATTTCGCACTCTTTGGTTTAGGTGTTTTTGAAAAATTTTAAGAACCTCAACAAAATATAATTAAGAGCTTGTACTAGATGAATTATTAGCTTCTTCATGATTATTAGATGTTGTTGGTGATGCTGTACCTCCTGGGATTGGATTCTTTTTATCCAAATCTTTAGATGTTTCATCATTAGGATCTGTTACACCTCCTAATAAGCTGTTCATTACTTTTTTTGTTAAACCTGATTTTTTAAACGGTTGTTTTTTCATGATATTAATTTTAAAGTTTATAGGCATGAAGTAACAAACAAAAAACAGCAAAAAAAATAATACTATGTGATCCTTTATAAAAGATCATCATTAAATTATACACAACAAAAAAACGAACCGAAGTCCGTTTTTCTTAAAAATTTCATTTGAATTTACTGCATACAGCATCTTGTTTGCTTTGTCGGAACTTGTCCACAAGCATAACAATGCGAAGCGCAATTTGTATTGTCTGCACTATAACCTCCACCTGTAATTTCCGATTGTGTAAAACTTGAAACTAACTTTTTGTTCAATGCTAAACTCTTTAAATTTTGTTTTTTCATAATAGTAAGTTTTAATAATTAATTTGAAACGAAACTAGCATGAAAAAGTAGCACTTACAACAAAAGCAATCTAGTTTTAGACAATCCTAGATTCAAAAACAAACACATAAAACACTAACATACAAATAATTGCATTTAAAAATAATTACTTAACATGAAAAAGCCTCATCAATTGATGAGGCTTCTATTTTAGTATGATTTCAATCTTTTTTGTTATCTAACACGCTTAAAAACGATAGCATCTTCAGAGAAATCAGTAGGCCTACCAGATCCACCTCCAAAGGTCATTGCCATTTGCATTTTATTTCTCGAACGCATCTTTATGATACCTTTCAAGCGTCCTAATTCTTCTTTTGAATCACTATCAATGATAATAAAATCAATACCAGTCGGAGACATTCCGTTATTCACTGTATATTTCATAGATGCATTTACACCTTGTATATTATATGATCTTCCTCCAACAACTTGACCATTGATTTCAAACGAAGCATATCCATCTTCTGTTAAGGTCAAAAAACCTATTTCACCTTTATCTTCTCCTTCCCATTTTCCTACATGTTCTCCATTTGGGGCAGTAAAAGAAAATAAAAGCATTAATGTTATCAGGGCAAAAGAGAGTTTTTTCAAAATCTTCATAATCGGATATTTAAGTATTATTTAGCACCAACAAGATAAATTAATATTTCAACAACGGCAATAGTATTTTTGTATGATTATTCTTAAAAAATTTAGACCAATCAAAAATTGTGAGTTTTCAACAATAAATGAATTGTCTTACAGATTCATAAGATATCTTTACTTCTGGGAAAATATAAAAAACGTAGCTTTTATAATGAAATTTTCAAGCAATTGCTCCTACAATTTGACAAGTACTAAAGTTTAGAAAATTCTCAGTATCATTTAGTACTTTCAATAAGATACTTGATGTATCCGAACTTGTTCCAGAATTACTACTTGTAAACCTTAGCGATTGTAAATAAATTATAATCAAAATACAGTATTAACAAGATAGACAGTACAATACTAAATTTCTTTCACTTACGAAGTAGTTGCTAACTAAATTTTTAAATTGTGATTTATTGTTTTTAATGCTACAAACCAACAATTGCTGCTTCCGCACAACGTTCACCATCCATAGCCGCAGAGACAATTCCGCCAGCATAACCACCGCCTTCTCCACAAGGAAACAAGCCAGCAACTTCTGGATGTTCTAAGTTTTCTTTTCGTGGAATGTTTACAGGTGAAGATGTTCGTGATTCTACTCCTATGATATTCGCCTGATCTGTATAATACCCATTCATTTTTTGTCCAAATGCCGCAAATCCTTTGCGCAAACGTCCACCAATACTTTTGGGTAAAAGTGAATGTAAAGGAGCCGATTGTAAACCAGGTTGATATGATGTCGGATTTAAATCAGTTGATAATTTTCCTTCCACAAAATCCGTTAAACGTTGTGCTGGCGCTACCTGACTCCTTCCGCCAGCCGTAAATGCCAATCGTTCTAAGTCTTTTTGAAATTCCAATCCTTTGAGGACTCCGTATTGTTCGTATTTGTATAAATCTTTATCCGCGTTAATTTCAACTACAATTCCAGAGTTTGCAAATTTGTTATTTCTACGTGATGGTGACATTCCGTTCACAACCACTTCTCCGTTTGCTGTTGCAGCTGGAACGATAAATCCGCCTGGACACATGCAAAACGAATATACACCTCTATCACGCACTTGATGTACTAAACTATATGCGGCAGCTGGCAATAATTCGTTGCGTTCGCCTGTACAATGATATTGAATGTTGTCTATAATTTCTTGTGGATGTTCTACACGCACGCCCATTGCAAATGATTTGAATTTTAAAGCCACTTCTTTTTTATGAAGCAACTCGTAAATATCTCTTGCCGAATGTCCTGTTGCTAAGATGACACGATTTGCAATCATTTCACGACCATCTTTTAATTGTATCGCTTGTATTTTGTTTTCTTTGATGATGAATTCGGTAACACGTGCTTCAAAATGAACTTCTCCGCCATGCTTTAGAATGGTTTCTCGTATATTTTTAACAACATTGGGAAGTTTATTTGTTCCAATATGTGGATGCGCATCTACTAATATTTGATCGGTTGCACCGTGATACACTAAATTTTCAAAAATTCTACGTACATCACCTCGTTTTAAGCTTCGAGTATAGAGTTTTCCATCAGAATAGGTTCCTGCGCCACCTTCACCAAAGCAATAGTTAGAATCTTCATTCACAAAATGTTCTTGGTTGATTGCACGCAAATCACGACGACGTTCTTTTACATTTTTTCCACGCTCGAGTACAATCGGTTTAAAACCTAATTCTATACAACGCAACGCAGCATACATTCCGGCTGGACCGAAACCAACGATATGAATTTCTTTTGCATTCGATACATCTTTATAATCAAATTGATATTCACTCGCTTCAGGCAATGCTTCATTGATATAGACTGCTACTTTATAATTAAAGATTATCAAGGGTTTTCGAGCATCAATCGACTTTCGTAATACTTTAATTCCATTTACCTCATCTTTACTCACACGTAGCTTTTTGACTGCTTTTTGCAATACAATATCTTCTTGTATTTCTTCTTCTAAAGTAACGCGTAATTGAATTTCTTTGATCATGCTGCGAAGTTATTGTTTTTTTTGAGAATGGTTATGTTTTGTTTTTTAGTTAAATAACACCTGTCTCACTATTAATTACGGAAAGTCTCATTGTGTATATGTAATCTTTGCTTTACATTTATGAAAAATAAGAGGAAGTTATAATAACAAAAGTTCCTTTTATTTACCAAATTTAGTATGAAATCAGGAACTCCTGTTATACATACGTTAGCTGTAATTTAAAAAAACCAAAATCCTGAATGACTAAGAATCCTAAAATATACAGGATAGACAAAACTAATCGTCTGCTGAAATCTCTCAAGCAAACAGATTTAGTCATTCAAAAAATAATAAATATTTCATTTAAAAAACTAAAATACACAAACGTTTTTGACAGTAAGAATTTACAGAAAATCACAAAAGGAGAAACTACATATTATCTGTATTTATATAAATCGGAAGATATCGTTTCAGATTGGAAAGAGTTTTTACCAAACGGACTAACTTCAAAAAAAGATTTTACAGAACAAAAACTATCATTATTACTTTTTATAGAAACTGAATTTAACCTATTCTCTATTGTTGGTGGAAATGCTTATCAAATAGTTTTGCCGTTTATTGACCAATCTTTTGGTTTAAATCTTTATTCAAGAATAATCAAACCAGAATTTGATGAATTACTGTCTATTAAATCAAGAGGGATAACTGGTTCAAGAGCAGGTATTAGCGAACAATTTAGAGATAACTATAGAATTATTGATTTTATAAAATTCGGAAAAGTCCCTAAAGAAATTCATTTAAAATTAAGTACAGAAGTTTCAGATTTACACTTTAAATTTCTTAAAAAGAATGGAACAGATAGAGTTCAAATTTTTGTTGGTAAATCATTTCAAATAAAAAAATCTGTAGACTTTGAAGATTTGAATAAAATAATTACTGAGATTGGTTATATCCTTGAATTAGTTGCGTCAGATTATCTTAGTTCATATGAGGAAATTACAGATAAAAAATATATTTCGGATTACTTGCATCCCGAATTAATAACTCGAATTTTTAACGATACAGAAAACGTTTATAAAAGAAGTCAATATTCAAGTACAACTTTTGAACACGATTTTTGTGACCCAAATAATATTGAAAAATTTTATGAGGCTGACTATTATAAACTAAAAGAGAAAACTGTAAACAATGGTTACAGTACATTTGCAGAAGTAACTGATAGAACTGAAATTTATGATACTGTTATCAAAAGAGGAATCGAAAGATTTGGAGTAAATGACAGATTTAAATTTATGGTTTTCTTACAAGGTGCAAGAATTACAAGTCATCATAATAAAATACAAACTACGGCTTCAAGCTTTCTATTTAATATTTCAACAGAATTTCCAATTAATAATAAACCCATTTTTTTAGTGGATACGAAATGGTATCATTTAAGAGATACTTTTGTACAAGACCTTAAAACAAATACAGAACATATATTAAAAACATATAACGCTTCAAATGGAATTTTGCCTTTAAAATGGGATAAAAAAGTTCTTAAAAGAGAAAGTGACTACAACTCATCTTACGATAACTTAAAAAATTATATTGTAATTGACACAATCATAAAAGATGGTTTAGAACTATGCGATATATTACATTATGACAATCAAAATTTATATTTAATTCACGTCAAATACGGATTCAAATCTGAAATGCGTGAACTTACTAATCAAATTACAATTTCAGCAAGAAGATTAAGAGAAACATTAGGTTCTAAAGATAAATCTATACTAACAAAAATATATAATAGCTTAATTAACAAGGGTAAGAATATTGATAACTTAACATTGTCGGAATTTAAAGAATTATTCAATAAAAAGATTACGTATGTTTTGGCATTTACTTCTCATTTAAAAGATGATTTAAGTGTTATTGATAACATAGATAAATTTGACTCTAATATTGCAAGATATTCGCTAATACAATGTTCGGGAGAAATGAGAGCTTATTACTACGATATGCAGACATTTCAAATTATGAGGAAATAAAAAACTACAGCTAACACTGTATAAAAAACATAGGGTGGATTAAGTACTTTTCGAAATATTGTTGTTTTTCTGTGGGGTCGCCAAATATAAAATTTGGCATTTACGGTTGAGAAGATAAATACAAAATATTTATATTTGGCTTAGTATCAAACAGAAACCAAGTGTAAACCTACTGCCCTACATTTCATACACAAGTCCGTTGTGTTTCATTATAAAGAACCTCTCAGACAAACATTTTAGTTCAAATACTCATATCTTGCGTTTAGAAAATGAATATTCAAACCATAACACTTTTTGGCAAACCAGTTATTAATCTTTTAGAGATTACCGAGCTGTTAGAATTACCAGCCTCAATGCCTGAGGATGAAGCTGGTTTTGTATACATTTTAGAAGGTAGATGCAAAAACTTTACAGAGCTAAAGGAATTTGATTTAAAACAAGGAGAAGCCGTTTTAGCAAAATCGGGAAATGGGGTTTTTAAGACAATAATGCACCAAAATAAGCCAAATTTTAAATCTATATCAATACGATTTCACAAGAGTGTTTTAGAACAATTATATAAAGACAGTCCTTCTGTTTTCTATGAAAATCGTAACACTCCTTTAAACACCAATAATGCTGCTATTGAAAACAATGTATTACTTAAGCAATATGCAACCAATCTTTTAACTTATTTTAATCATAAGGAATTAGTAACCGAAGAACTTTTAATTATCAAACTAAAAGAATTAATCGTACTTCTACTGTCTTTTGAAGAAAAAACACAGGTAAGAGAAATTATGTTCAACCTCTTCACAGAAAAGAACTTCAAGTTTCAGCAGATTATCCAGTCTCACATATTCTCAGATATCAGCATTGAAAATCTAGCGCAACTCACAAACCGAAGCTTATCTACATTTAAACGGGATTTTAAAAGAATATACAACAACACTCCTTTGAACTATATCATAGAGCAACGGATAGAAAAAGTAGCCTCACTTTTAATTCATTCTCAAGACACCATCAGCAATATAGCTTACGATTGTGAATTCAAAACACTGGCACACATGTCGCGCGTTTTCAAGAAAAAATATGGCTCATCCCCGACCGACTACAGATTGAGCTTCTCAGACAAACGGTAGAACTTCTCAGTCAAGCTTCTACGTCTACTTTCGGCCAAATTTGTTTTTATAAACACAATTAAAAATGAAAACAATAAAATCTATTCTACTAACAATTGCGTTGACTTTTGTTGGTGGACTTAATACTGTAGTTATGGCACAAAAAGAACAAAGATTTACAGAAATCACATCTGATAAAACTAGTCAAACAATGAATGTATCACAAGATTCACTTTGGAAAATCATCAGTAGTCCAGATCTCTCGCGGTGGAGTACTCTTTTGGATAGTACTTTTGTATTCGGAGAAGAAAAGTTCGATGGTGTAAATTGGAGCAGTCGTGTCAGTCAGGTAAATTCAAGGGGACATCATGAATCGCATGAATCCCTCATTGACTATAACAATGCCGAGCGCAAAATTAAATTTGCATCCACAGAATTTCCTGGTTTTATTATTTCCAACGAAACTGAGTGGCGGGTAATAGACAAGGGAGAGAACAAGTCAGCATTGCGCATTGTGGTTAGAATGAGAATGAAAAAGTTCCACGCTGCTTTCTTAAAGAGACCTATGCTCAAAGCTATAAACAACAATGCTGAAGGTGTATTCTATGACATACGATTTTTTGCAGAAACTGGATTTATTTCACCGACTAAACACAGACGAATGGAAATATTGCTTGAGGAAGAAAAACCAAGACGTTACAAGGAAATTAAAAGACACCTGTCCAGCGAAATTATTAATGTTTCTGCAGATTCCTTATGGGCGATTTGTCGACAGTTTGATAGAACAGCTGAATGGACTTCAACTTTAAATCATTCTTATGGAACTGATAATCCCAAATTTGAAGGAGCTACATGCAACGAACGTACTTGTGAAACTAATATTGGTGGTGGAAGTACTGTTAAAGAAGAACTTATATTATTCAGTGACAAGAATAAGGAACTATCCTACAACCTTACCGAAGGAGCACCAGATTTTGTTCTGCATGTCAACAATCATTGGAGAATTATCGAAATCGGACTAAACCAATCCAGAATAGAAATGAATGTTACAATGCATCTGAAACCTTTTGCAGGATTCTTTTTAGGTTGTGTAATTACCAAACAAATGACTAAGCAAGTTTCAATTGTTTTGGAAGAATTAAAGATCTATGCAGAAACAGGTAAAGTTTCTGAAGCAAAGAAAAGACAAGTTGAAAAAAAGAAAAAATAACAATGTATATAAGTCATAGTGGAATTTAGGAACTCTTCTATGGATTTTTTGTATAATTAGGAATTATAATAAACCAAAAAATTAGTGCGTAAAAAACACTACAGCTCATATACTAACCGTTGTACACCATAAAAAAAATGAAAAACGAATTACTAAGACATATTATATCCACAATAAAATATCGCTTTGAAAAATCGATAAATGGCAATCAGCAAAACTTCAGTGACTTTAGTCTAGGAAAAGGCAGCAGAAGTTCAAAAGAAATAATCCATCATATGAATGATGTAATCTATTCCACACGAGTCTTCATTGAGCAAGAGTCTATGCCGCAAGAAAAAATAGAAGAAGTGAGTTTTGAAAACGAAATTGAACGATTTAACTCTGAATTGAAAAGAGTTGACTACTTGCTAGATAAAAAGGATTTAGATATTAACTATTCGAAAACACTTTTTCAAGGACCTTTTTCGGACATCCTAACTCATATCGGACAAATTGCAATGTTGCAGAGACTATGTGATAATCCGATAGACAGAGAAGACTTTTCAAGAAGTGAAATAAAGACAGGAATCAATGATTAAAAGAAAAAAGCGGTGTACAGCAAAGAACTGAGGCGAAAAACAAATAAATTCTAATTATTTTTTACCAAAGTACTTCTAAATTTAGTATCGTATGGATTTTATTTTTAACTATCGAAACTTTATATTTAGCCATGATTTCAACTATAAAAAAGTCTATTTTCTTTATATGTATTACTTATCTCTTAAGCGCATGTACTACAGAATTTTCAAAAGATATTAACGGTTCCTTCAATATTTTGGGAGCTGAAATTGAAAATAGAACAATCTTTTTGATCGATGAGATTGATATGAAAATTTCAGCAGATAGAAAAGTTCTTGTTGAAATCTCAAATAATAAAAAAATAGAAATACAAAAATCAGTCTATGATAGCGTAAGTATTTATAAAGTAAATCGTTACCATAAACTAACACAAGCATATGGTAAATTTTTATCTGAAATTGAGAAAGAGTTTATTAATAATGATAAAAATCCTTTATTTCAAAGTAATGAAATTACTCGTAAAGGACAAGAGTATATAGGTAGAACTAATTTATATACACAAGAAATAAAGAAACTTTGGGTGAACGATTTGACAATGAATAAAGTTTCTACAATATTAAATACTGATTATATACAAAATAGTGAAGGCGCCAAAATTTCACATGTTGCCTATTATTTTAATGATTTACCAACTAAAGGAATTATTGTCTACTTAAAACAGAAAAAATACAATATTTTATCACTTGAAAATGATTTTCTAAACGATTTGATTTTTCAAAATCTTACAGCATCAATTAATTCAAAGAAATAAAAAACATTTACCTAAATATTCATTCTTTCCTACGTATTTCTAACCTTATTGTATCGATTGTATAAGATATAAGGCAATTTTAATAAATGCTGAATATCATTAGGCTATCTTGAAGAAAGTTTACGTAACTAAACGTATACTTAAAACCGACTTATAGTTATGAGTGATTCAAAACCTGCTGCAATTATTGTATTTAGACATGCACATGATCTTCCAACTCCTAAACAAAAAGAAGAAATGGATGCTTATAATAAAGCACATCCAGATAATCCTCGAGATGAAAGTTATTATTATATTCATGAAAGCAAAGATTATCCATTACCCGATCCAAATGAAGGTATTGTAACGCTTCCTAGGCAACGCTTATCGCCAGATGGTTTTACCGAAGCTAAAAATGTAGCCGCTGATTTACCAAATTGGATTGCTAAACATTGGGCAACAGTAAATCTTGTAATTACAAAAGATCCAAGGACAATTCAGCAAACACAAAACCCGTTTCAAACTGTGATTCCATCAGCATATGCTATTCAAGCTAGTAAAGATCCTACTATAAATCCGGGAATGAATGTTGAAGTTAAATTAAAAGATGATCCAGGTTTTAACAAAGAAGGACTAATTTCAGATAATCATTCTACACTTATTTGTTGGGACAGACAAGGACTTTGGAATGATGATGGTGATAAAAAAACGTATATTTTACAATCACTTTCGAAAGATAATCAATGGCCTGGAAATTTTACACGTCCTCAAAAAGCTGGTACGTTTTATGTTTTCACAAATCCTGATTCGAATAATAAATATGATATAACTCAATATAATTATGATCATACCAATGGCTTTGTGAAATTTGCCTAAATAAGATTTGTATTATACAGACATTATTTTTAAAAATATTTAAAGAGTGAAAGCTATTAACTTGTAGTTTTTGCTCTTTTGTCTAAAAGGGTTCTATTAGTTCACAAATACGCAATTACATAAAAAACTGTTTCCAAAAAGTTGCATCTTTCCAACGTGTTTCTTGTTGATACAAATTATTTTTAGATTGTAAATATTGCTGAAAAATGGTTTTCATAGTGGAATCATATTCAGGAAATGCTTCTGTATCTGCAAAGTTGAGTTTCTTTACAATTGCTTCTGATGCTTTAGCAGCTGTATAAATCGCATTGGTAATTCCGTGTGAGGATAACGGATCAAAAGACATTGCAGCGTCTCCAAGTACCAACCAATTACTTCCAGCTATTTGTGCAGCTACAGACGAATTTGCATTGCCTCCTTTGAATTTTGCTTGATTGGTTTCTTGCAAAAAATCTTTCAAATACATTGTTTCAGACAAGACAATTTTCCATTGAGAAACATCTTTTAGTTTTGATAAAATTTCGTTCCCTTTATGAGTAAAAATTGTACAAATATTTTCTATTTCGTTTAATGCAGATACAATTCCCCAACCTTCTTTAAAACTTTCCACATAGACTTCATGTGTGAGTTTTGGATGTTTTATTTTTGGAATATGGCAACTCAACGCAACTAATTCATCATGAACATTACTTTTTACATTCAATTTCTGTAAAATAGCTCTGTTTCTTCCTGTAGCGTCTATTAGAATTTTACCTTGTACTATTTTGACTCCTTCATTTTTTGCCAATACAACTGTATTTCCATGTGCTTCTTGAATGATATCAAACTCTTTATGATACGAAATCATGTTTTCTTTGATAATTTCTCGTAATTGTTGTAGCGTTTGTTGTTTGTTAATTTTCAATCCATTTTTATACGGATTGTGATGAAAAAAGTTGATATCTGTTACACGCGAACTTCCCCACATAGAATGATATCCATAGGTTTTTCGGTATGCATTTTCTTCAAAAACAGAAAGTAGTTGTAATTCATTCAACAAAGGCATTGCAGTCGGTGGCAAAGTTTCACCAAGCGCAAAAGCTTCTTTTTCTACTTTTCTATGCAGTAACACAAAAGGAATTCCTTTACGTTGTAAAAGCACTGCAAGCGTAACGCCTGCAATGCCATTACCTATAATAATTACATCTTTTTTCATATATAATTCTATGTTATATAGCACTGTAGAGCCATACAAACAATCATTTTAGTTATCCTTTGCATCATACGCTACATAAACAATTTCTGGAATTCCATCAATGTCTAAATCAAGTCTTCTTCCTGTCACCACTCCAATATCTTTCCATTGATATACCATATTGATTAAGCCATTCATATAACCACCTTCTGCATGATATCCAATAAATCCAGTATCGGCAGTGTGCAACCAAGCTAAACGATTGGCATAAATGTTTCGTTTGGTATCAGGTAAAATGTTCGGATCTTTTAATTGTTCATAACTATCTGCTGGTAATACAAATACTGGTAAGTTTGCAGCCCACCATGATGGAACTGGATATTGTTTTTCTACATATACAGCTTGGCAACTTCCTGCATCTGATTGCCAAGGAATTCCCATCCATTTGGTTAAATCGCCTGGTGTTACTTTCCATAACCAACTTTCTTCACTATCTGGGATCATTGATTTACGTACATCATCTGCCGTCATAGAGAAACCAAAATTGTTATAAAAAATTGCTTCTTGTTCAAATCTTGATGCTATGTTTAATCGTACTTCACGTAATCCGTATGCGCCAATTTTGTATTTAGAATTGTCTACAATAAGTTTGTATGTTTCATCATTTTCAGCATAGATTTGATTGTGACGCATTGGCCAAGTTAATTCAACGCCAGGATGAAAACCTCCTCCATATAAAGTTTCTAATACTGCTCGTGTCATTAATAATGGTTTACGCGCTTCATCTTTTGCTGATTCTAAGAATCGTTCACGATAGAACTCACCCATTTCATCCATATTTTTGAACTCAAAACTGTCTGGTGTATAGAAATTACCATCACGCCATTGTCTTAATTGCTCATAAAGCATTGGAGGAATGGCAAACCATTGTGCTGGACTTCCCGGATAATCAATAGCATCTCCTGGATAGTATGGAAGTTTTAATTCGTCTGTTCCACTTCCACGATTTACTAAATCTGTAGCGTTTTTACTTGGAATGATTGGTTCATTCGACATGTTATATGCAGGATTACGGAACATATTGAAAATCTTTTCACGTACCGCATCCGCTTCTGCTTTTGGTTCTTTTTGATAAATGTATTTGAATTGATCTTTAGCAATTAATTCATCTATTGCTTCTTTAAATGATGGCGCTAAGAAATCACCTAAGTTTACCCATTGCATTCTATACAAACGATACATCATAGGAAATACAGTTGCCAATTCTGGTTCGTGCTTTTCATTAGCTGCTCCCGTAATTAAATCATACATTGTTGAAATTGGTTGAATTTGCGGCGCATAATCTGGTGGCGCTGATGCAACCCAAGCTGCAGAATTTGCATCATCTAATCTATATTCTTCACCTGTATCTTTTCTACGAATTTTGGCTGTAATGTGTCCATCACAAATGTCATCATACCAGTTGGAGTTGTCTGCAAAATCGGTATTCAAATCTGAAGGATTCAATGCTGCCGAAATTCCATCTGCGCCATAAAAAATCATTGTACCATCTTCATCATATTCTACTGTTCCAAGATTTACATCTTTTGAATCTACTTTCATACGTTTTGCAAGCATGCTAATTCCATCTTTTGAAAATCTTGAAGAAGGAAACTGTCCTTTAATTTCTTTGCGTTTTTCAAATTCATGCACACTTACCATTCCTGGGCTATTTACTAAATCTTTACGATAATCATAACCACCTTCTACACGCAATCCTTGATCCAATACATTTGGATTACGATATTCAGCACTAATGCCTGGCGCTAGTTTATCTTTTGCAAAATTTGGAGATAAGTTTTGATGATCTTCAATCATTACTGATAAATCTAAACTGTTGTTGAAGTCGTACCAAAACGGTTTTTTATTTGCGACTTCTACAGACCATTCAATATCAAAATCATCTGTTTTAATTTGCCTTGTTGGATTTCCATTATCGTCACATTCATAAATATAAAAACGTTGAGCTTGTTTCTTTAAACGTCCGTCTTTTGTTAAATAATTTTGATCTGTATCGTATAGATTTTCCCAAGGAATTTCTGGACTAAATATCACTTCTTCTTTAGTTGCTGGACCATTTCCAAGTCGCGCAATTCCTATTGAAGGATAGATTCTAAATTTTGGATTTTTATTTGCCATAATAGGTTAATTTTTTAAGTTGTATAAAGATAAATGGCACCACAACTTTATACTAGGGTGTTTTTACGTGGTTTTATCAAAGTTCAGAAAATACGTGTACGAATAAAGTCTTTATCATATATTTATAAAACAGAAGCAATGATATTTTAGTTTTGAGAATTTTAAAGCTGCGCTATAATTATATATTAAAATAGATGAAATATAAGATTTTAGAAGAAAAGACTGTTTTTGATGGTTTTTTCAAGATAAAAAAAGCAACCGTTACATACGATACATTTGATCAAAAAGAAATTACTGCTGATCGATTGTGTTTGGACAGAGGGAATTCTGTAGCAATTCTTATTTATGAAAAAGATACTGATTGCTTCTTATTTACAAAACAATTTAGATATCCTACTATTAGTGAACCTGATGCTTGGCTGTTAGAAATTACAGCAGGTTCGTTACCACATGGCGATGATCCTGAACAGAAAGTTAGAGAAGAAGTTGAAGAAGAAATCGGTTATGAGATAGAAACAGTCGAATTTATAAATGCATCGTATGTTTCTCCTGGAGGAACTTCCGAAAAAAGCTTTTTGTATTATGCAGAAGTTAATTCAACAGATAAAACTTCTGAAGGCGGCGGACTCAAAAGTGAACAAGAAGATATTCAATTGGTTAAGTTATCAAAAGAAAGAGTTATTCAAATGTATCATAACAAAGAGTTCCAAGATACAAAAACGATTATGGCGATTCAGTGGTATTTACTTCGTAATTGAAAGATTGAAGGATTCAAGAATTAAAAGATTGAAAACTGCGTAAACTTATATTTAGTATAGATACTAATAATGTATAGAAAATCGTTCTATTTGTAGAACCAACCAACTATGCCAAAATCTATATATTATAAAATCAGGCTATTACTCAGTTTTAGCTTCATTTTCTACAGTTTTTCTTCTTGTCAAATAGAAGTAAGTGATGAACTAAAAACGTTTACCGCTTTTTTAGAAACAAACCATGCATTTAATATTATTGGATTAAATC
Source organism: uncultured Kordia sp. (assembly GCF_947496985.1). Lineage (GTDB taxonomy): Bacteria > Bacteroidota > Bacteroidia > Flavobacteriales > Flavobacteriaceae > Kordia. Next base: position 470,146 of record NZ_CANMEZ010000003.1, on the reverse strand, counting down.
GTGCTAAAGCAATTTATTTTAAGAAAAGTAAAGAGATACCCATAATTCATTCTGAGAAACTCAATACAATTAATGTTGCTTATGAACGACTTATGTTAAAAATTGATCGTTCCATAACTGTAAAAGAGACATCTATTGAGCCACTTATACAAGAATACGACAATTTTTTTACCGAAATTAAAACACTTTTTTTAAGTCTTTATAATCTACCAACCCATTATCGAAAAAAATTAGCACCTCATATTACAGCTATGAATGATATAAATTTTAATACTGAATATCGTTTAAAAGCAATGAAAAATAGTCTTACATTATCAATGATTTTCGCCTATCAATCCATTTATGGAAGCTTAGTAACAACTTCCGTCTGTGGTATTATTCGCGTTCGAATTAACACAGCTGTAGCACTACATGAAAATTTAGCAAAAATTACATTAAAATCCGCTTTAATTCAAACTGTAGAAGAGGAAAAAAATATTAGTATCGATAAAATTACTGTGAATGGCATTGATAAAAAGCTAAAATATAACATTGCTAAAAATCAAAACTTTACAGATATCATACTAGATTCTTTGGCGCCTGGAACATATCAAATTGAAGGAAAAGTTCAATATTTTGATCGGAATGGAAAAAAAGACATTCCATTTCGTGAAACATTTGAAGTAAAATAATCTAAAAAGTCTAGCTATGCAATCCATATATAAATCTGTTTTACCAGTTATTTTACTACTTTTGAGTGTATCATCTTGTAAAAAAGACAATTCGGAAGAACTAAAAGAGCTCAATTCATTTCTGTATCATACTTATCAAGTAAATACAGAAGCTTTGGAGTATCAACAAAAAAAATACCATATGATAGCGGAGGAAAAACCAAGTACACGTATTAAAAACTTGGATGCTATTTATAAAACATATGGTGAACTTTCTTCTAAATTAAATGCAGCCATTGTTGCTGAGAACACTGAAATTGAACCATTACAAACTAAGTACAATCAATTATTAGATGAAATTGAACAATTTGTAAAAACGGATAAAAGTTATACCATAAATCGTATTTTAACGAATAACAAAAATCATCAGCTCAATGCAAAATATCATCTAAATATAATGCGAAATAACCTTGTGATAGCTATGAGTTATGCTTTTGAACATTCAAGTAAACCTGCAAGTATTAAAAATAATATTAAATCACTAAAACATGTGGATATAAAAGTGACACAAAATTATTATCGTACAGTCCTATCATTATCATCAGCAATTGCACAAACTTCTAATGAATATAGATCTGTAATAGTTGATAAGATTAGTAAAGATGGTATCAATACTGATATGAAATATACAGTTCTTGACAACACTTCTTTTTCAGATATCACATTCGATTCTTTACAACGCGGAAATTATTTTATTCAAGGAAAACTAGAATTTAAAGAAAGAGGGAAAATTTTAGTTGTACCTTTTTCTAATGAGTTTGAAATCAAATAGAGTACTCGTCTTCAATATATAATAACACACTCCACTCTTATTCAAAATCTTAATATTATGATAATTATTTGCATATAATTGATATATCAACTATTATTGTATCAAATATTTTATTTATGAACCTAAAATCACCTTCAGAAACTATTTTTTATACTATAGAATCTACGATAAAAGAATATCGAAAGTCTTCACAAAAACAGCTTTCTAGTGAAGTAAGTGATATGACTATTGATCAAGGAATGATTTTAGCTTTTTTAGATAAATATCCAGATAAAACACAGAAAGAAATTGCGGCAATGGCTTTTAAAGACAATGCTTCTATGACACGAATGTTGGATTTAATGGAGAAGAAAAATTATCTAAAACGATCAATAAACGAAGAAAACAGAAGAAGATATAAAATAGAAATTACAACAAAAGGAAAGCAGGTTTTAAAAACCTTAGCGCCTATTATTATTGACAATCGAAACAATGCTCTCCAAGGAATTTCAGAAGAAGAAATTGTCCAGTTAGAGTCAATTTTAAAGAAAATCAAATCAAATTGCACAGCATAAAACGTTATTCATCAAGCGTCATTCATCAATCATCAAATCAATAAAAATGAAATTAATCAAATTAAAAACTATCATTACGTGCTGTTTGCTCTTATATGCAACAAGCATATTAAAAGCTCAAAACGAAGCTGCCAATCTAACACAAACCCAAACTTCTAAAGTAATTAACTCTATTAGCAACATTTTAGATTCTAATTATGTTTTTCCTGAAGTTGCCAATAAAATGACTTCGTTGATCAAAAATAATCTCAAAAAAGAATTGTACAAGTCCATTAATGATCCACAACTGTTGGCTTCAGCACTTACAAAAGATTTACAAAGTATTAGTCATGATAAGCATTTGAGAGTTATATATAACCCTGCTCAAATAGCAGCACAAGAACGTGTCATTACAACTGAAGATAGCTTGGCATACATAGATAATCGTGTGAATCAAATGAAATTTCAAAATTTTGGCTTTAAAGAAGTTAAAATTTTAGATGGCAATATTGGCTATTTAGATTTACGCGCATTTATGGACACGCAATATGCAAGCGAAACTGCGGTTGCAGCTATGAATTATTTGAGCAATGCAGATGTAATTATTGTTGATCTTCGTAATAATGGTGGCGGATCGCCAAGTATGATTCAACTGATTACAAGTTATTTATATCCTCCAGAACGAATTCACTTAAATAACTTTTATAATAGGCCTGCTGATTCTCGCACACAAACATGGACCTTACCACATGTCCCTGGAAAACGAAATCCTGATGCTAAAGTATATGTATTGACAAGTAGCAGTACATTTTCTGCTGCGGAAGAGTTCTCTTATAATTTAAAGAATTTAGAACGTGCAACCTTGATTGGAGAAACTACTGGCGGTGGCGCACATCCTGGTGGAACAATCAATGCCGCAGAAGGTTTTATGGTTTGGACACCAACAGGAAGAGCCATTAATCCGATTACAAATACCAATTGGGAAGGAACTGGCGTTGCACCGCATATCAAAGTGGAAGCTAACAAAGCCTTGGCTGTTGCCGAAATGAAAGCATTGGAATATTTGGTTCAAAAAACGAAAGATCCTCAATTAAAATCTAGATACAATTGGGCACTCAGTAGCAAAAAAGCATTGAATAATCCGATAACGGTACAAAAATCTATCTTAAAATCCTATGTAGGAACCTATGAGGTTCGAAAAATAACCATGGAAAACGGAACACTTTTCTACCAACGTGAAAATCGTGGAAAACACAAACTAGTTCCATTGAATGCCAACGAATTTATGGTAGGTGATATTTCGTATTTCAGAATCCGATTCATTAAAGAAAACAATAAAATCATTGCGCTTCAAGGAGTATATGATAATGGACGTACTGATAAAAATCTAAAAACCAACTAAACCTAACTAACCTTTTTTTCATGTCCTAATTTTGAAAAGGAACCTTGTATGAGGTTCCTTTTTTTGTTAATTCTATTCATAATTTATTTAAAATAAAATACATTTTAATAAAATGTATTCAAATAAAATGTATATTTGCCATATGTATAGTAAAGAACTCACTAAAGGAACATTGCAACCTATCATTTTAAAGTTGTTAAGTCAACATGAAAAAATGTACGGTTATGAAATCACTCAAAAAGTAAAAGAACTCACTAAAGGAAAAATAGATATTTCGGAAGGTGCACTCTATCCTATTCTACACAAACTGGAAAAGAGTAATGTATTAGAAACCGAAAAAATCTATATAGGTAAACGTGTTCGAAAATACTATTCGGTAACCAAATCTGGGAAACAAGTAATAGCGGATCAAACCAATCAGATCAATGATTTTATAAAAACATTATCGTTAATTTTTAATCCTAATCCAGCTTCAAAATGATACTTACGGACGAAAACATCGATTATATTGCTAAAAATTTGGCATTGTATGGTTTAAAAAATGAAGAACTGAAAGAAGATATTCTAGATCATATATGTACATACATAGAAAATTCAACAGAAAACAATTTTGATATAGCATATAAAGCTGCCATTCATCAATTTGGTGGATATTTAAATATCAATCACATACAAACAGAAACGAATGTGCAGTTATATTTAAAATCTACTAAAAACCGTACTAAACTCTTGTTTATAATTGGTTTTTTAAGCGCAATATTAATTGCTACAGGAAGTTTATTTAAAATTTTGCATTGGCCTTTTGCTGGTCAAATACTATTTTCAGGTTTTGTCCTTTTAATTCTTATGACCCTTCCACTCTACTTTTATACTAAATACAAAAATTCATTACTTAAATATCAATCATAATACGAACATCAAAATCAATTAAAAATGAAAAAATCAGTTTATGTATTAGGCTTTCTAGCCTTATTCACACTTAGCACAGCATTTATGTTTGAAATCATGCGTTGGCCGTATGCAGGTATCTTAATACTGCTAGGTTTTGTTTTATTCAATTTTGGCTTTTTACCAACACTATTTTACAAGTTATACAACGCCGAAAAAAGGAAGGTAACTGCATAATTGCAGTTTTATAAAGTTAAAAAAAGGAATCTTGTAATGAGGTTCCTTTTTTTGTTGTGCACTTCGACTTCGCTCAGTGTGAAAATTACGGGAAACCACATTTATATGTGCAAGCCTTGTTTTACATTTATAGCAAATAACAGGAAGTATTTGTGAAATTAATTCCTGCCATACTTATGTTAGCCACAATTGAGATAAAGATTGCTCCTTTTCATACACTAAAACATCTAAACTCATATACCGCTAAACTCTTTTTAACACATCTTTATAAATCCTAAAGTATGCTAAAATAAAATTAAACGTTTATATTTGACAAACGTTTATTTAGGAATGCAATTCAAATACCCAGAAGTACTTTACGCGCTATTATTACTGCTCATTCCAATATTGGTTCATTTATTTCAACTTCGCAGGTTTGAAAAGACTTCTTTTACGAATGTGAAATTCCTTCAAAACGTTATTCTTCAAACACGTAAAAGCTCACAATTAAAAAAATGGTTGATTCTTTGTATGCGATTGTTAGCGATGGCTGCACTGGTTATTGCCTTTGCACAACCGTATTTTGCGAATAGAGATATTGTAAAAACTGAAAACGAAACGGTTATCTATTTAGATAATTCGTTTAGTATGCAAACAAAAGGCGAAAAAGGAGCTTTGCTAAAACGTGCTGTGCAAGAATTGTTAAACACTGTTCCTGAAGATGAAGAAGTTAGTATTTTCACAAATACGGAAACCTATAAAAACACAACAATTAAAAGCATTCGTAACGAACTGTTACAGTTGAATTATTCAAATCAACAAGAAGCAATTCCTGCTTTAATTTTAAAAGGTCGTAAGTTGTTTTCAAAGCAACAGAATTCAGTTAAAAATCTAATTCTAATCTCTGATTTTCAACAACAAGAACAACTTTCAGTTCAAAGTGATAGTACATTTAATACAAATTATATTCAGCTAAAACCTGCAAATGCGAATAACATTGCATTAGATAGTTTATACATTGCAGAGCAAGATGCAAGTTCAATTACAATTGCTGTTACTTTGAAAAACTCTGGAATTCCTGTGCAAGATATTCCAGTTTCATTATATGATGGAGGAAGTTTAATTGCTAAATCTTCTGTAAATTTAGACACACAAAACACTTCTGAAGTCACGTTTTCAATTCCTTCGAATAAAGTGATTCAAGGTAGTATTAAAATTGATGACAATTCATTACAGTTTGACAATGAACTATTTTTCAATATCAATACTCCTGAAAAAATCAACGTATTAGCCGTTAACGAAGCGGATGATGAGTTTTTGAAGAAATTATATACTAATGATGAGTTTAATCTGATTTCTGCTCCCGTAAATCAATTGAATTATAATGCTATTACAACGCAGCAATTGATCATTCTAAACGAATTAAAAACGATTCCGAATCCATTGTTGACAGCATTGAGAAGTTTCAAACAAAATGGTGGTTCACTTATCATCATTCCCGCTAAGGAAAGTAATCTTACTACCTACAATCAACTATTACAAGCAGCTAGTTTTGGACGTTTTCAAGAAATTCCAAACGTAACAGAAAAGAAAATTACAAATATAAATTTCTCTCATCCGTTGTTTACAAATGTGTTTGAGAAAAAAGTAACCAATTTTCAATATCCAAAAGTGAATCATTATGTAGCACTTGAAAATGCAAATGCTGCTATTTTACAATTGGAGAACAATGCCCCATTTTTATTAGAAAAAAACAATACGTATTTGTTTACGGCTGCTATTAACAATGAGAATTCAAATTTTAAAAGTACGCCATTAATTGTGCCTATTTTTTATAATATTGGGAAAAACAGTCTGCAATTAACAAACCTGTATTATACCGTTGGAAAAGAAAATACCTTTGATGTCCAAACATCATTGAGTCAAGATGCTGTGTTAACAATTGCAAAAGAGTCGGAAAAATTTATTCCATTACAACAAACTGCAAACAATAAAGTACGTTTAACAACGGATGAATTCCCTACAGTCGCAGGAATTTACAATATCAAAAATCAAAACACTGTTTTACAGCAAATTAGTTATAATTTTGATCGAAAAGAAAGTAGCTTACAATATCACAATATTGCCAATTTATATCCAGAAAATACACATACTACGGTAGCGCAATTTTTTGAAGATTTAAAAAATGAACAGTCCGTTGCTTCGCTTTGGAAATGGTTTGTTATTTTTGCGCTATTATTTTTATGTATTGAAATTTTGATTTTAAAATTCGTCAAATGAACCTCATCATAAAATCTGCAACTATCCTTGATTCTAAGAGCAAACACAACGGCTCTACAAATGATATTTTGATAGAAAACGGAATTATTACACAAATTGCTTCTACAATTGAAAACACAAACAATTACGAAACTATTTCTCATGAAAACTTGCATGTTTCGCAAGGTTGGTTTGATAGTAGCGTAAGTTTAGGAGAACCTGGTTTTGAAGAACGTGAAACGATTGAAAACGGACTCAAAACGGCTGCAAAAAGTGGATTTACAGCAATTGCCGTAAACCCAAACGCAAATCCGATTGCAGATACAAAGGCTGATATTGCTTTCTTAAAGAGTAATGCTCTTGAAAATATAGTAAACCTCTACCCTATTGGCGCATTGACTACGAAAAGTGAAAGTGTAGATTTAGCCGAATTGTTTGATATGAAAAACGCTGGCGCGATTGCTTTTGGCGATTATCAGAAAGCGATTACTAATCCAAATCTGTTAAAAATTGCATTGTTATATGCTTCTAACTTTGATGGTTTGGTATTATCATTTCCACAAGAAAATAAAATTGCTGGAAAAGGAATTGTCAACGAAGGACATAATAGTACACGTTTAGGCTTGAAAGGAATTCCAGCTTTAGCTGAAGAATTACAAGTTGCCAGAGATTTATTTCTGTTAGAATACACCAAAGGAAAATTACACATTCCGACTATTTCTTCTGCAAAATCTGTAGAATTAATTCGTGAAGCTAAACAAAAAGGCTTAAATGTAAGTTGTTCGGTTGCCATTCATAATTTGGTTATGTCTGATGACGAATTGGAAGAATTTGATACCAATTTCAAAGTATTGCCTCCATTACGTACACAGAACGATTGTAAAGCATTGCTTGAAGGTATTCATGACGGTACGATTGATATGGTTACAACTGATCACAATCCGATTGACGTTGAACATAAAAAAGTAGAATTCGATAACGCCATGTATGGAACCATTGGTTTAGAAACAGCTTTTGGCGCATTACAAACTGTTTTAGATACAGAAAAAGTAATTGACTTATTAACTGCTGGAAAAGATCGATTTGGTATTGAAACTTCTCAAATTTCAGTAGGACATAAAGCCAACTTGACTCTTTTCAATCCAGAAGGAAATTATACATTTACAGAAAAACACATCCATAGTACATCTAAAAATAGTGCTTTTTTAGACAAAGAACTTAAAGGAACTGTATATGGAATTATACATAATCAACAAAAAATAGATTCAATATGAATCCACAAATCATAGAAGAAGGAAGAAAAAATGCTATTATTTCTTATTATACATTAATAGGAACTGTAGTGGCAATTGTTTCTAATTCAGATAAGAAAAATCCATATGCAAGTTTTCATATTCGACAAGCTTTAGGACTCAACACGATGTTTATTGCACTTGCTGTCATTGTCAGCTATTTTGACAATTGGATGATTTCCTCCGCTTTTTATGTATTCTTTGCTGTTTTGTGGTTTTTTGGACTTTCAAATGCGTTTCAATGCGAGTATCAACCAATTCCTATAGTTGGAGAGTTTTTCCAAAAATTATTTAAATCATTATAATTTTATCAGTATGCAAGCTAAAAAATTATCATTACATCATATCATCCGAGCACCAAAAACTACTGTAGAGAAGTCGCCAGTTTTACTATTATTTCACGGTTACGGAAGTAATGAAGAAGACTTGTTTTCCTTTGCAGCTGAATTACCTGAAGAGTTGTTTATAATTTCTGTTCGTGCACCAAGAGATTTACAACCTTATGGATATTCATGGTATGACATTCATTACACAGCTACTGAAAAAATAAGCAATGACGAACATGCTATTGAATCGCGTGATGCAGTTGCTACATTTATTGATGAAGTTGTAGAAAACTATCCTGTAGATGTGTCTAATGTTACGCTTTTAGGATTTAGCCAAGGAACAATTCTAAGTTACGCTGTTGCGTTTACGTATCCTGAAAAAGTTAAGAATGTGATTGCATTAAGTGGTTATTTAAACCATAATATATTTGATTTCAATGCGGATAAAGATTACAGTTCTCTAGATTTTTATTGTTCTCACGGAAGTGTAGATCAAGTAATTCCTGTACAAGCAGCTCGTGAAATTGAGCCGTTTATGCAAGAACATAAATTGAAACATGTATACGAAGAATTTCCTGTTGGACATGGCGTAGCTCCGCAAAATTTCTATTCGTTCAAAACTTGGTTGGAGAAGCGAATTTAGTATGTATCATCAAATTGATGTTGGAGCTTCAATAAAGAAAGAGAAATTAGTTTTTGAACGTGAAACTTCCTTATTTTCATTTATAGATAAATTTTCTAGATTCTTCCTAAATACTATTTTTATTAGTGCATTTCCTTTTATTAGTATAATGACATTAATAGACAACATAAAAAATAATAATTCTTTCATACTTACATTCTTATCTACAATTATTAGCATTGTAATTAGTTTTTATATCCTATTTTCTTTAGCAGCTAGTAGTAAATTGAAAAGGATTATTGGAATTTCAGGAAGTAAAAACAGAACTATTATCAAAAATATCAAATTAGAATCAAATTGGGAAATTCAACGTCATAACCAAGAAATTACCGTTTTTAAAAAGAAATGGACTTGGACTTCTACAAATTGGGGAAGGCAATTATTTATAATTTATGATGGAAAAGATATTTTAATTAATTGTACTACGTTTGGTAAATATGATGCAAAATCTCCTTTTCATTGGTTTAGCAGTCGAAAAATAGAAAAACAGTTTCAAAGGAAGTTTCAAAAGTACATACGATTGAAACACTAAAATTCTTTAAACTAAACTAATAGGTAAAGAAATTATGCGCTTTAACATCTTCAATATCATAACTATTTTTGGAGCTATTCAAGGCTTTGTACTTTGTCTATTTTTATTTCAAAGAAGAAATAAGCAGCATAGTCTTTCTTTAAAATTCTTTCTCCTTTTCTTGTTTTCACTTTCTTTTTCAAATCTATTTGCCGCACTTATAGATATGGGGTTATTTAAGTATTATCACAAATTAGACTTGCTTCCTATTCCTTATGAATGGTGCATTGGGTTAGGCTTCTACTATTATATTAAAAGTCAATTTTCATCTTTACACAAAAAATTTGAGCTTAAAAAAGAAGTTTATTTATGGATTCCTGCAATACTTTTCACACTTCTAAAAACATATCTATTTTTGGTTGCGATTGCTTTTAATGATTATAGCCTTACAAGTATTTTGATTACTGCTGGCTTTTTTAAATTGTATGGATTCCTGTATCTATTCTTCAATTTAGTGATGGGATTAATTTCTTTACAAATTATACGAAAACAAGAAAAGACGAATTTTGCATTTAAGCACAAAAAAAATATTCGTTTTCTAAGCATCATCACCTATGTATTTGTCCTAACGTCTAGCTTAAGTATTGGTATGCATTCGCTAGATTTTATACTGCACGCTGGAACCGGAACTTGGTCTTTTTATTATCCAATATTAATTATGAATGCTGTTTTTATTTATTGGATTGGCTATGTAGGCTTTACACAATTTAAATCATTTTTTAACTTTTTTGAACCAACAAACACTTCTAATTCTACAGAAGAGAACCCAATTATTAATGCATTACTGACATTGATTAAAGAGGAAGAAATATACAAAGACCCGAAAATGTCATTAGCACAAACTGCTATATTGTTAAAGGTTAGTCCTAAAAAACTCTCTGAGCAAATTAATGAACAGTTAAAAATGAATTTTTCCGAATTTTTAAATGTACATCGTGTTGAAAAAGTAAAAACACTACTAACTTCAATTGAAACCGAAAAGTATACTTTACTCGCACTTGCTGAAATTGCAGGGTTTAGAACAAAATCATCTTTTAATACTACATTTAAAAGACTTACAGGAAAAACGCCATCTGAATATAGACGACTACAAAAGACGAGTTAAATAGGTTCAATATTCGGAATATTGAACTTATTCGCCTAAAAATGTACTTCATATTACGTGATAAAACCTGAGTTTTGTCAAAAATAATACACACATCACCATGAAGTACTTTTTACTGTTTCCTCTCATTTCTCTATCATTTTTAAGTTGTAAAAACAATATAAATTCTGTAAAAGAAAGTTCAGCTAATAGCATTATTTTAGATTCTATTATTAGCATTACAAAAGAAAATTCATTGTATACAAATACTGTCGATTGGAATAACTTTCGTGAAGAAATTTTTGCAAAGTATCAAGATAACGACTCAATAAGTTCATTACAAAAACCTATTGAATACATGTTTACAAAACTTGGCGATTTTCACGGTTTTGCTATGGTTAACGGAATACAATGCAAAGGAGTTATAAAAAGAAAGAGAAAGGTTTCATATGATTATGAAAACGAAGATTATGTAACAAATATGTCTGAAATTTATCAAAAGACAATTACAACGACAGAAATAGTTTCCACAATATTATATGATTCCATTGCGTATATTCAAATCCCGATGATTATTAATAATTTCGGTAACGATAGTTTGAATATAGCTTATACGATAAAGATTAGAAACAAAATTTGTGAACTCAACAAGCATAATCCTAAAGGATACATAATTGATTTAAGAGCAAATATAGGCGGAACTATGTGGCCAATGTTTTCTGGTTTAGGTGTCCTTTTCCCAAATATGGAACTAGGTGGAGACACTAAAGATGGCAAAACATTATACTCGAAATGGTCACTTATCAATGGAAATCTTCATGTGGATGATTATGCTACTCAAAACATGCCAAATATTGATTGTAACATACAGATCGAAGATAAAAAAATTGCAATTCTTATCGGAAGATACACGTCAAGTTCTGGAGAAGCCGTTGCAAGTGGTTTAAAAGGTCAAAGAAACTGTAAACTATTTGGTGAAATAACTTTTGGAGCTAGTACAACTAATTCTTGGTTTGCGATTACTCAAAATATATCTGTAAATCCTGCAATAGCGTATTATATGAGTACAGATTATACTGCTCATACAGATGGAATTACACCTGATATTGAAATTATAGAAGGTTTTAATTTTGGAAAACTTACCAAAGGAAAAGTAATTGACGAAGCCGCAAAATGGATTTATCTTTCTAAGTAGTTATTTTGTGAATTTATTATACAATGTTTCAGAAACAATCTCAAAGGTTAGATTTTTGTCTTTGTCAATTTCGTAACTCAAAATCATTTCGCCCCAATAACCACTATCAGTAAAGCTACATAAAGCCCACTTATGGTTAATTACTTTTACTTTATCAATAACAAAAACACCATCCATTCCAGCAAATGGAACTAGTGGATTGTCATTTTTAGTAGAGTTTTTGTCATAAATAACATCTTCAATGTATTGAGATAAATCATCTGTAAATTGATATTTTTCAAAATACTCTAATGCTTCTGCATTGTGTTTCAATGTAAAATAACTTAAATCAAGATTCTCATTAATTAAGACATCTATAGAATCTCTTTTCGCTTGTATTTGTGTTGACATCTCATCACGCTCAGTTCTTAGTTTTTCTATTTTTCCGTTCATTTTTTCGTACATTCTATTCGTATTTACATACTGATACAATGCTAATAAAATGACAAATAAAAGTGCGTACCCTAAGATTCTCTTTTTCATGTATGGTTAATTTTTATGACTTTATTTTAGATAACGTTAATTGTGAGTGTATCGTACGCCAAAAATACATTTTTTGGTAATGTTTTGGAAACTTCTTCATGAAAACCTAACAAATGACTAATATGTGTCAAATATGCTTTTTCTGGTTGAATTTCTTCAATAAACTCCAACGCTTCTTCTAGTGAAAAATGTGAAATATGTTCTTGAATTCGCAATGCATTGATTACTAAAACCTTCAAACCTTTCAATTTGGGTCTTTCAGCTGATTCTACTGTTTTAACATCTGTCAAATATGCAAAATCATTAAAACGATAGCCAAAAACTTGTAATTTATAATGAAATGCGTTGATAGGCGTTACTGTAACACCTTTTAAAGTAAATGACTCATGATTTATAACTTCATGTTGAATTACACCTGGCGCTCCTGGATATTTATTCTCTGTTGCAAAGATATAATCAAAACGTCTTTGTAATTCTCCAAATACACGTTTATGCGCATACATATCAATATCACCTTGACGGAAATAAAAAGGACGAATATCATCTAATCCTGCTGTATGATCTGCATGTTCATGTGTAAATAAAATCCCATCAATATAATTGCAATTTGCGCGCAACATTTGCTGACGAAAATCGGGACCGCAGTCAATCACATAAGTTGCATCTTTCCAAGAAATCAACACAGAAACACGGAGGCGTTTATCGCGAGAATCAGTGCTTAAACATACAGGATGATCGCTTCCAATAATAGGAATTCCTTGTGAAGTTCCTGTTCCAAGAAAAGTAACTGTTATCATAAACTATGGTAGTTTGTTAAAAATCAGGTGCTTTTTTAGATAGATGTGTTCAATTCATCGATCATTATTCAAATTTAACTTATTATTTAACAAAAAACCCGAAATAATGCATTCAAAAAAATAAGGATTGTTTATTTTTGCATCAAACAAATTCAAACTACTCATGGCTATTGTCTATAAAGGTGATACAAACTTAGAAAACGTCCCTTCCATCAAAGCGAAAGCTTTACGAATAAACTTAAACAGCCAAATCTACGGTACATTTGCAGAAATTGGAGCCGGACAAGAAACTGTTCGTCATTTTTTCAGATCTGGAGGAGCATCTGGAACAATTGCAAAAGCAATGAGTGCATATGACAAAGATTTTAGTGATGCCATTTATGGTGTTGAAAACGATAGACGTTATGTTACGGAAGCTCGTTTAAAGAAAATGCTTTCTCATGAAATGTCATTATTAGAAGATCGTATTACACGTGAAAAGCATCCTGATAAAATGTTTTTCTGTTTTGCCAATACGGTAGCAACTATTGACTTTGCTAAAAAATACAAAGGTCATGGTTGGATGGGAATTAAGTATCAAATTGATGCTGATCAAGAATACAACGAAATTATTCTACATGTTCGCTTCCATGAAAATGATGCCAAACTACAGCAAGAGACACTAGGAATTATGGGTGTAAACCTTATTCACGGTGCTTTTTATAAATACAACAATCCAAAAAATCTATTAAAATATCTTTACGATCATATTGATAAAGATAAAATAGAAATTGATACCATTAACTTTTCAGGACCACAGTTTGACAAAGTTGACAACCGTTTAATGAGTTTACAGTTGTTAAAGAACGGAATGACAGAAGCTGTTATTTTTGGACCTGATGGAAACAATATTCTTCCTGCAAGATTGCTATACAAAAAGAATGTATTAGCACTTCGTGGAAGTTTTCGTCCTGTGACTAAAGTAAACATGGACATGTTTCAAAAGTCATATGATATCTTTATTAGAGAAAATAAAGTAGAAGAAGAAAAAACAGTCGTACTGTTTGAAATTACACTTTCCAATTTACGTGCAGAAGGAGAAATTGATGAACAAGATTTCATGGACAGAGCACAATTGCTAGGTTCGCTTGGGCAAACAGTTATGATTTCTAACTTTAAAGAATACTATCGCTTAGTTGATTACTTCTCAAACTATACAAAAGAACGTATGGCATTGACTATGGGTGTAAATAACTTAGTGGATATCTTTGATGAAAAGTATTATCGTCACGTAAGTGGAGGAATTTTAGAAGCTTTTGGGAAATTATTCTACAAAGATTTAAAAGTATACTTATATCCTATGAGACGTAAGGAAACTGGTGAATTAGTGAATAGCAACAACTTAAAAGTACATCCACGTATGAAAGAATTATACAAATTCTTTAAGTACAATGGAAAAGTTGTTGATATTTTTGATTTTGACAATAATATTCTAGATATTTTCTCTAGAAAAGTATTAAAAATGATTGCTGATAATGAAGAAGGCTGGGAACGCATGTTGCCAGATGGTGTTGCACAAATCATTAAAGAGAAAAAATTATTCGGGTATTTACAACAAAATGAAAACGAATTGATAGAAAATAAATAATATATTAAAAAGCTCCTAAATAGGAGCTTTTTTTATGCCATGTATTAAATCGTAACATATAACAATGAAGCTATTTGATTTTTCTCTTAAAAGTGATATTTCCAACTGGTATATTGTCAATGATGGCGCTATGGGTGGATTATCGCAAGGAGGATTTTATATAAATGAACAAGGAAATGCTATTTTCCACGGCATAGTTACACTTGAAAACAATGGTGGTTTTACATCACTTCGTTATGGAATTGGTATAACTGATATTAGAGAGAAAACGACACTAGTAATTCGTTTGAAAGGTGACGGAAAAACCTATAAATTCCGTATCAAACAACAGCAAAAAGATCGCCATACATTCATGACTACATTTGAAACTTCTGGCGATTGGGAAACAATCGAAATTCCACTAAATAGTTTATATCCGAGTTTCCGTGGTCGTACGTTAGATATTGGAAATTTCTCAGCAACTACTTTTGAAGAACTCGGTTTTTTGATTGCTAATAGAAAACAGGAATCATTTCAATTAGAGTTGGATTTTATTGAGTTAAAATAAAGAATTAGAACTGAGAAGTTAAATCGTTTCATTTTTAAGATATAGACTTTTAATTATTTACATCATAAAAAAACAGACTCCACAAAGAAATTGTAAAGTCTGTTATATCTTATAAATGTGATCTAAAGCATTATCAAATCAAAACATTTTCAAAATCTTCAAATTAGTTTATCAACTCTAAAATCTGAGCTGCGTGATCTTTTGTTTTCACTTTATCAATCACGTGATCAACAATACCTTTCTTATTCACTAAGAACGTTTTACGGTGAATTCCATCATATATTTTTCCCATAAATTTCTTTTCGCCCCAAACACCAAAAGCTTCAATAACCTCTTTGTTTTCATCAGCTAGTAGTGGAAAAGGAAACTCGTATTTATTTTTAAAATTTGTTTGTCTTTTTTCAGAATCAGCACTTACACCTAATAATTCAAATCCTTTGCTTTGTAATTCTGCATAATTATCTCTCAAATTACACGCTTCAGCTGTACAACCTGGTGTACTTGCTTTTGGGTAAAAGAAAACAATTAATTTTTTTCCAACATAATCCGTTAAAGAAATTGCGTTTCCATCTTGATCATTCACAGTGAAATTAGGTACTTTATCTCCAGTTTTTAAGGTATTCATAGCTTTCAATAATTTATTGGTTATTTTTGTGTAAAAATACTGAAAAATGACCAAACAAGAAAAGGTTCAGTTTGTAATTGATACACTTGAAAATATATATCCTGAGATTCCAATTCCATTAGATCATAAAGATCCATATACCCTACTTATTGCTGTGTTGATGTCTGCACAAAGTACAGATGTACGCGTTAATCAAATTACACCGTTACTATTCGCAAAAGCAGACAATCCGTATGATATGATTAAACTTTCTGTAGAAGAAATTAGAGATATTATCAGACCTGTTGGGTTATCGCCTATGAAATCGAAGGGAATTCACGGTTTATCACATATTTTGATTAATAAACATAATGGTAAGGTTCCTAAAACCTTAGAAGCATTGGAAGAATTGCCTGCTGTTGGACATAAAACAGCCAGTGTTGTGATTAGTCAGGCTTTCGGAATTCCTGCTTTTCCTGTAGATACACACATTCACAGATTAATGTATCGTTGGAATTTAACTAATGGAAAAAATGTAGTTCAAACAGAAAGAGATGCAAAACGGTTGTTTCCAAAAGAAAAATGGAACGATTTACACTTACAAATTATATGGTACGGTAGAGAATACTGCCCAGCACGCGGTTGGAACTTAGACAATGACATTATTACCAAAACTATTGGTAGAAAAACGGTAATTAACGATTATTTAAAAGCTAAAAAGACTCGCAGCTAACGAGTCTTTTTCCAAAGTTTAGTTGAGAAGCGTTTCAAACTTCATCCTTTTGTAATTAATAACACTTAAAGCCTTTGAATAGTTCAATAAGAAACTAATTGTTTCCTTTTTAGGCAACATTTTTTTCATTTCAGATGAACTCTTAGTGTAATTTTTTGCCATACGTCGGTTTTTATATTTAAAATACAACGCACAGAAATATATTTTATTGTATTAATTTGTTAAAACTATATTATGCTTATCTATAACTTTTCGTAAATTAATCAATGCATAACGCATTCTTCCCAATGCTGTATTGATACTTACGCCTGTTTTTTCTGAAATTTCTTTAAAGCTTAAATCTTGATACATACGCATCAATAATACCTCTTTTTGGTCTGATGGTAATTCATCAACTAGTCTGCGAACATCACGTTCTACCTGATTTTTAATGATTTTTTTCTCCGCATTTAAATCTGTATCACTTAACACAGAAAAAATATTAAAATCACCATTATTGTCATACTTAGGCATTCTATTATTCTTTCTAAAATGATCAATTACCAAATTATGAGAAATACGCATAACCCAAGGTAAAAATTTACCTTCTTCATTATAATTTCCTTTTTTTAGCGTTCTGATCACTTTGATAAAAGTGTCTTGGAAAATGTCTTCTGTAATATCTCTATTCAGAACTTTTGAATATATAAAACTATATATACGTTGTTTGTGACGTTCAATTAATACGCCAAGTGCGCATTCGTCACCTTTGATGTAATTAGATACCAATACTGAATCTTGCAGAATCTGTTCCATAGCATTACTTTTTATACTTTGATAATTATCGAGGCTGATAAAATCTATTTATTTTTTAAAAAAGTAATTTTTAGCTATACGCAGATGTTTTTGTAGTTTGAATTAATGAACTCAAATATAGTAAGAATCGTTAAAGAAATGCAAATAAAATTCAATATTTTAACATTTAGCTTGAATTTATTGACTTGAAACGCCATTTTCTATGAACCCTTCTTCCCTATTCTACGTTCAATTTATGATATTCTTTGCTGTAAATTCATTTTAATTCGAGTATTAAAAGCAGTATCTTTGCAATTATTTTTTTTCCAATGACACAAGATCTCGCTACTGTAAATCCAAAAGAAAACATCATTATTAAAGGTGCAAAACTGCATAATTTAAAAAATATTGATGTAGTAATTCCACGAAATAAATTGGTTGTAATTACAGGACTTTCGGGTTCTGGAAAATCAAGTTTGGCTTTTGACACCTTATATGCAGAAGGACAACGACGTTATGTAGAAAGTCTTTCTTCGTATGCGCGACAGTTTTTAGGACGTTTACACAAACCCAAAGTAGATTACATTAAAGGAATTGCTCCCGCAATTGCTATTGAGCAAAAAGTAAACTCTACCAATCCACGTTCGTCTGTTGGAACAACTACCGAAATTTATGATTATTTAAAATTATTATTTGCACGAATTGGAAAAACGGTCTCTCCTATTTCTGGTGAAGAAGTAAAAAAGCATACCGTTACAGATGTTATTAATTATGTAAAAAAGTTTGACGAACGTAGCAAACTTCTATTATTAGCTCCTGTGACTGTTCCAGAAGGAAGAAGTGCTTTTCATACAATTAAAGTATTAGCACAACAAGGATATGCACGTATTAAAAAGAACAATGAAATTGTCCGAATTGATGAAATTAATGAAGATTTTTCGGAAGCATTTTCTTTGGTTATAGATCGTATTGTGGTGAGTCATGATGAAGATTTTTTCAATCGTTTAGCAGATGCGGTTCAAACTGCATTTTTTGAAGGAAAAGGAGAATGTTACATAGAAACTGTAAACGATCAGAAAAGTGTCCATTTTAGTAATAAGTTTGAGTTAGATGGTATGAAATTCCTCGAACCAAATGTACATTTATTCAGTTTTAACAATCCATATGGAGCCTGTCCAAAATGTGAAGGATATGGTGATGTTATTGGAATTGACGCAGATTTAGTTATTCCTAATACTGGACTTTCTGTATATGAAAATGCTATTTTTCCTTGGCGCGGAGAAAGCATGAGTTGGTACAGAGATCAATTGGTAAATAATGCGTATCATTTTGATTTCCCTATTCACAAACCTTGGTTTGAATTGACTGATGAACATAAAAAACTGGTTTGGGAAGGAAATAAATATTTTGAAGGATTGCATCAATTCTTTTCATTTTTAGAAGAGAAAAGTTATAAAATTCAGAATCGTGTCATGTTATCACGTTACCGTGGGAAAACAAAATGCGCCACTTGTGAAGGAAAACGACTTCGTCAAGAAGCTAATTATGTGAAAATTGGCGGAAAAACAATTACAGATTTAGTTGTGCTACCATTAAATGAATTGATTGTTTTCTTTGATGAATTAAAACTAAGTGAACACGACGAAAATATTGCTAAACGTTTATTAAAAGAAATTAAAAACCGTTTGACATTTTTAACGAATGTTGGACTAGATTATTTGACCTTAAATCGTAAATCGAATTCACTTTCTGGAGGAGAATCACAACGAATCAATCTAGCAACTTCACTTGGAAGTAGCTTGGTTGGTTCTATGTATATATTGGATGAACCTAGTATTGGGCTACATCCAAAAGATAGTGAACGCTTGATTCAAGTATTACTTTCCTTGCGCGATTTAGGAAATACCGTTATTGTTGTAGAGCATGATGAAGACATTATGCAAGCTGCTGATGAAATTATTGATATTGGCCCTGAAGCTGGGACACATGGTGGACATGTAGTTGCTTTTGGTGATTATCCTACCATTTTAAAAGCAGATTCCTTAACTGCAAAATACCTCAACAAAACTATTCAAATTGAAGTTCCTTCTACACGTAGAACTTCAAATCAGTTCATAAAAGTTGTTGGTTCTCGTGAAAATAATTTAAAAAATATAGATGTTACGTTTCCATTAAACATGCTTACGGTTGTTACTGGTGTTTCTGGAAGCGGAAAGAGTTCGCTAGTAAAAAAGATTTTATATCCTTCTATGTTGAAAGAAACAGGCGGATATGGGGAAAAAGCGGGGCAATTCACAAAATTAGAAGGAAAATATAGTAACGTTAAACATATTGAATTTGTCGATCAGAATCCTATTGGGCGTTCTTCTCGTTCAAATCCTGTAACGTACATAAAAGCATATGATGATATTCGTGCGTTGTATGCTAGTCAGAAATTATCAAACATTCGTAATTACAAAACCAAACATTTTTCCTTTAATGTAGATGGTGGACGTTGTGAAACTTGCAAAGGTGAAGGACAAGTAACTATTGAAATGCAGTTTATGGCAGATGTGCATTTGGAATGTGAAACTTGTAATGGAAAACGCTTCAAGAAAGAAGTATTAGAAGTTACTTTTCAAGATAAAAACATCGACGACATTTTAACCATGACGATTGATGATGCTATGGATTTCTTTACAAAACATGAGCAAAAGAAAATTTATCGAAAGTTAAAACCTCTTCAAGATGTTGGTTTAGGTTATGTAACACTTGGGCAAAGTTCTTCAACGCTTTCTGGTGGAGAAGCACAGCGTATTAAACTTGCATCATTTTTAGTAAAAGGAACTACAAAAGAGAAGGCATTGTTCATATTTGATGAACCAACAACTGGATTGCATTTTCATGATATTAAAAAGTTATTGAAATCATTTGATGCTTTAATTGAAAAAGGACATTCTATTATAGTGGTTGAACATAATATTGAATTGATCAAATGTGCAGATCACATTATTGATTTAGGTCCTGGTGGTGGAAAAAATGGCGGAACACTTGTTGCATATGGAACGCCAGAAGAAATCATTAAAAACAAAGCTTCCTTTACAGGAAAGTATTTGAAAGAGAAATTGTAAAAAAACGTCATTCCGAACCTGATTCGGAATTTCATATTGATTCACAATAACTATAAGGAACTTAAATCAAGTTTAATTTGACAGAGAATTGGCTATACAATTGCTTTTTTGGTGTTTATTTAGCGTAAACATACTATAATTTTGATTCCTTAATATAAGAAAAACGATACAATCCACAACATTACAAACGTAACTGGAACCACGAAAATTAGGTATATGAAAGATAATATACAGGTTTTGATAAATGTTTTTATGTATCCTTGATCGTAGAATCGCTTTAAGCTAATGACAAGATAAAAGAATGTGGATATAACTAATAAAGCATCAATTCCATTGGGAATATCTACAATATAATTTGTTACCAAAATGATACTTGTAGCTAAAAACATAAAGGCAAAATAGTAAAAACTAAATACCATATGATGCGCAAAACGGCCTTGTTTTCTGTAAAGAATTTTCAATAAAAAGGCGAAAATTGGAATCAAGAAAAACATTGAGATTGGAATGGTATCAAAGAATGCTTTTAACAATCCTACACCTCTATTTGCTCTAAATTTTAAAACTTGCTTCTTTATAAATTTTGAAGACCAACTATCCGTTTCTTTGTAACCAATAGCTTTAAGCTTTTCATCCATTGTTGCGTTACTATTTTCTAGTGAATCTAATAAGTCTGTATCAAAGTTAAATCCAAAAATTTCTCCTGTAATTGTATTCTGCTTTTTCGAATTTCCATGTAAAGTATCTTTCGTTTTTTCAGCATCTAACAAGTTTTTCAACTTTATAATTTCTAAACTATCAGTACCATTGACACTTATTTTCTGCATTTCTAAAGCATTTGATATAGAATCTTTTATACGCTGACCTTCCTGTAAAATTGCTTTTTCTTTACTAAATGTTTCTTTCATAGAATTATCAAAACTTCGTTGTGCAGAGCGTGTTGAAATTGAGAATAAAAAGAAAAATACAATAGAAGCAAATAAATAAAACTGAGCCGGATGCAAGTATAACAAACGTTTTCCTTTAACAAATTCCTTGGCTAGAAAACCCGGTTTTATAAGTAATGGAATAAAGCTCCTAAAAAAACGGGCATCTACCGAAAAGTAATTCATAATCGTATTATGAAAAAGTACACGCATGCTCAACTTATCATCAACTTTTTGACCACAATTAGGACAATAGTTATGATATTGTGTCAATTGATATTCACAATTGGAGCAATGTTTTGTTTCGGTTGACATATGGTTTGATTAAGGTTTACTTTGCAATACATACAAAGATGCTAAATTCTATTCACAATCAGTAAGTACATTATCAATTAATGTATAATATTGAAGTAATAGTTTTTGTTTTGTTAATAATGATTTCCACTAGCTCATAAATTTTTCTGCTGCAACTGGTTTTCCAACAAAATCACCTTGAAAAAAAGTATCTTTCCATTCACTAATTTCTACATTCACCTCATTCTTCATTACATTAAAAACCTTCAATATTAGTTAAACAATCAAAATCTGTAATGGATAAGTAATTTGTTTATTCATAGGAATTCCAAATGATGTTTGACAAATTTTTCACTTTTTTCATTGTCGATTGATATTGATAAATCTTAGTATGATCTGTACTATT
This sequence comes from uncultured Kordia sp., assembly GCF_947496985.1. Taxonomy (GTDB): domain Bacteria; phylum Bacteroidota; class Bacteroidia; order Flavobacteriales; family Flavobacteriaceae; genus Kordia. The sequence goes on along the minus strand of NZ_CANMEZ010000003.1, from coordinate 447,879 downwards.
TTACAATTTAATGTTACATTTTTAAAGATACTTTTTTGATTTTACATAAAAAAACACCTTCTCAGAACACATATAAAACACTCATAAACAAAACATTGCATTTTTGGCACGCAAATTGGTTTTAACTATACAAATATAGCGCTCGCCGAAAAGCTAAAGAGTAGGCATAACCCTAAAAGTATATATTATGAAAAACTTTTATCTTTTATTTGTAGGATTGTTATTTAGTGTAACAGCTACACAAGCAAATGAAACTAGTAACCAACTAGAAGCTACCGAAAATGGGTTAACTAATCGCTATCGTTACGCACAACCAATTCAGTTTGTAGAGCGAGGTGTAGAATTTTTCATTTTCCAAAATGGAGAATTCGATTTTAACACACATCCAGTAGCATATAATAGAACGCGAAGAAGTTCTGTAAATGCCACATTTGGAGCTCCAAGAGTTCGTACCAGAGGAACTCGTTTTAACACAAGAAATATTGGCGTTCGTGTGGAACATGACAGAAACGGAAGAGTGAGAAAAATTGGACACCTATTCATTAACTACGACCGTTACGGAAGAGTAAAAAGAATTGGATCTATATATATGCGTTACCATCACAGATACGGAAAAGTGAAACAAATTGGTGGATTACATTTAAAATATAACCGTAGAGGAAGACTCATTAGACAATACGGAAGTGTAAAACCAATTATTAGTGGAATTGACCATACAGATATTGGTTTTGACGACGATTTTCAAAATGGCCATGATATTCCAGCAAATGATGATGATTTATATTATTACAGAAAGAATGGAGGACAAAAGAAATTAAAGAAACAATAAATAGTAGTAACCAATAGTAATGTAAAACCTCGTGAAAAGTGTCTGACTTCACGAGGTTTTTATTTTTTATAGTATAAAGAAAACGCTCCAACTATTTCTTCGCCGTTTTCGTATATTTTCTACAATGACAGAGCCAACTAAACTACAAAATTTAAGATTGTGTCAGACGATTATAATTTTCCTCCTTCATAGTATCCAAGATTAAAACAGCACTACTATAATTTCAACTAAAATAATTATTTGAAACTATATATTAGTATGGCAAAACCGTACTTCCTATCCGTTATTTACAAATTTTACAAACTTCATTTTCAACTCGTTTCTATTCATTATTAAACTTTGGCACGTTGTTTGGTTTATAGTAAGTAACATTAAAACTTTGTGTTATGAGAAAAATAATATACATACTTACAGGACTCTTTCTCTTCGCTGCAACAACAGTAGAAGCTAAACGGGCAACAACAGCTACTTTTGTCTATAACAATTCATTTTCGTTTGTAGAACAAGGAATTACTTTTTCAGTATATAATGATGGAGAATTCGATTTTTATATTAATCGTTTACACCCAGGAATTAGCGCCAACATCAATACAGGCGGTTTAAATATTAGCTTTAATTCTGGTTACAATTACAATCCTTACATTCAGTATGACGATTATGGAGCTGTAATTCAAATTGAAAATGTTCCTATTTATTATGACTATTACGGTCGTGTTTTTAGAATTGGAAATATTTCTATGAATTACAACAGTTTTGGAAGTTTACTTCAAGTTGGAAACATGTATGTTTATTATGATGATTTTGGAAATTACTCATATACCAACGGTTATGTAAACAGATATAACAGAATTAACAGAAGAACTATTTTTTATAACAACTGTTTCTTTCGTCCAGCTGTAAATTTATGTTTGGTAAATTACAGACCATATAGAAGGTATTACACTCCTATTCGTTATACATATTGTTCTCCATATAGAAACAACTTCAGACGTTCATATGTATCAGTAGGGCGTTCATATCGTTATGCTGCAAACAACTCTAGAAGAGGAATTTATAGAAATGACAGAAGAGTTACACGTAGAAATGATCGTGCAATTAACAACACAAGACGTAACACGGTAACACGTACAACAAGAGCAACTCGAAACAACACACGTGTAGCATCTACAAGAAATAACACTCGTAACAATGCTACAACTCGTAACAATACACGCACAACACGTAATAATAATGTAAGAAGTACACGAAACGACAGAAATACATCTGCGACAGGAAATGTTCGTTCTAGCAATACAAGAGTTACTCAAAATGGTACAACGCGTAACACACGTAACAACAATGTACGATCAAACAATACGAGAAATAATAATACACGATCTGTAACACGTAACAATACGCGCACAAACAGAAATGTTACTTCAACACGATCTACTCGAAATAACAATACAAGAGCAACAAGAAGTTCAAACAGAAATTCTTCAAGAGCTACACAAAGTAATAGAAATTCACAAAGAAGAGCTGTTTCACAACGATCTAGTCGTTCTTCACAAAGAAAAGCTACAACTTCTCGCAAAAGAAGGACTAGAAGTTAATACTTAAGGTGTTTTCTAATAAAAAATGATCTTGTTTGATATTCCTTACCAAAATATCAGGCAAGATTTTTTTATGTCAAATTGTGAAGTAAACTCGCCAAACGTTTAGTTAATTCTTTTCGTGAATATTTTTGAAGACCAATTGGCGCTGTTTTTAATTCTTGCTTTTTGTATAAATTGTAATATGCAATTATTTGTGTTTTCAGCTGTTCTTTTTCAGTATACAAGAAATACGTTCCTGTATTGGTTTCTTTGATTATTTTTGAAATATCTGCACCATCTGGCCCTAAGCCAATAATTGGTCGTTCAGCAACCATGTATTCAAATATTTTACCAGCAATGATTCCTTTTGTCTTTTCGGCATCAATTTCAATTAATAATAATACGCGTGAAGTTCTTTGCAATTCTAATGCTTTTTGATGCGAAACATATCCGAAGTATTCTGTATAATTGTCTAATCCTACTTTACGAATCATACGCTTTATCTGATCACTTACAACACCTGCAAATTGTAATTGAAAATCATTTGCAAAGTTTGTATCTTCTTGGATCAACTCTGCTAACACTCCCCACAATATTTCAGGATTTCGTTCTGATAACAATGAACCTATATGTGAAATCGTAAATTTTTCGCTAAGCGGTTTGTGTTCATATTGTTCAACATCAAAACCGTTTGTAATTACTTCAATAGGTTGTGTTGTAATCGTAGAAAACTCATCTTTTGTGGTAAAACTTGTCGTTATAATTGTGTCCGCAGTTTGTAAAACTTCAGCTTCTAACTGTTTGTGTTTTTGTTGTGATTTCTGAGTTAATTTCAATTCGCTATGATATCCAATAGTTGTCCAAGGATCTCTAAAATCTGCAAGCCATTTTATATCTAACTCTTTTCGCAACGAAAGTCCAATCATATGTAAACTATGTGGCGGGCCTGTTGTAATAATGGTATCTATACTTTCTTCTTGAAGATATTTTTTTAAAAACTTTACAGATGGTTTTATCCAATATTTGCGAGCATCGGGAATAAAAAAGTTTCCTCGAATGTATAGTAATAACTTCTCTATAAATGTTTGCTTTTCTTTATCTATAATTCCTTTACTAATCTTTTTTGTTTTCTTTTTGGAAAAAACAGTCGCTAACGAATACGGTTCAAAAATTGATTTCCTCAGTATGGTTATATCTGTTGGAATTTCATCTGAAAACGATTCGTCTATAATAGGATAGTTTGGATTTTTAGGAATATACAATATTGGCTCTATATCAAAATCACGTAAATATTTTACGAACTTTAACCAACGTTGTACTCCTGGTCCACCTGCTGGCGGCCAATAGTATGAAATAATAACTACTTTTTTTGGCATAACTGAGAATTAATTATGCGTTCACTTCTTTCCTACGCTTGAATTCAAAAAATAAAGCTGCAATGATTAGAAGAATTAAAATAATGGTACTTGTTAGTGAAACCATAATTCCAGTACTTACTACTTTAGGCTCAAATTTAAAATCAATGTCATGCGTTCCAGCTGGAACTTCCAATGCGCGCAATACATAATTCACACGATAATGAGGTACTAATTTACCATCAACATAAGCGTTCCAACCATGTGGATAATGAATTTCTGAGAATACGGCAAAGCCAGCTTCTTTACTTTCTGACTTGTATGACAAAGCATCTGGCTTATAGTCAACCAATTCAATAGTTGCCAATGAATCCTTTGTATACGTTGCTTTTAAGTTTTCGGCTGCTTTTTGACCTTTTCGGAAGACAGCTTCACTCCTAGTATTTATTCCAGCTATTCCTAGTATTTCTTCGTCTGCGGTTTCTACAAAGTTCAATTTGTTTACAAACCATCCATTTCCATTTGGATATGGGTTTCTGAGAATTATATCTCTTGATTGACTTTGCTCACTTTCGGCATCTTTAATAAGATACTTCACATTCAACATATTAATCACATTGATATTACGCTCAGTAACTTCAAATTTTCCATTTCCATGATCTAAATAGAAATCGTATAATTCTTGAAACTGTCTTGGTTTTGCTGCGTGATATCCACCTAATGTATTATGAAAATATGCTGTACGTGCACCTGCCAAACGTAATCTTGGTTCAAATACACGATAATGACCTTCGTCTTGTAAAATTTGCTTATCAACTTGTAGTTGTCTGTATGGCTGTTCAAATTGTGATCTGGAAACAAATCCATCTGTAGCAACATAACGTCTAGCTACACCTACTAAGTCAAACAATAACAACCCAAGTAATGCTATAATAACAATATTCTCTTTTAGTTTCTCTTTGATAAAAGCAAATAAAACTGCCGCAGAAAGTAAAATCAATAGTAACGAACGAATTGAATCCTGTGTAAATATTGCCACACGATCTTCACGAATGATTTCCATAAATTCTGGACCAAAAACCGCTTGTTCGTAATATGCATCATTTAAACCTGTAAAATCAAACAATGCCGATTTAAACAAAATAAAGAAAAGAATAATCCCTCCAATAATTCCCGTACTATATATGATGGCTTTCTTTTTTTCTGCTGTTTTTATATCCTTATTAAACAAACTTACCAAAGCTAACACTCCTAAAATTGGAATACACAATTCTAAGATTACTTGTATAGATGAAACTGCCCTAAACTTACTATATAAAGGAAACTTTTCAATCATGAAATCTGTCAACCAATTTAAATTTTTTCCCCATGATAATAATAAAGACATCACAATTCCGCCAACAAGCCACCATTTTGCTTTACTTCTCACTAAAAATAAACCAAGTAATGCCAAGAAAATGATCACTGCTCCTACATATGCTGGTGCAGCAACAATTGGCTGTTCTCCCCAATACGTTGGAATATTACTAACAATATCTCTCGCTTGTGATGCAGGAACATTACGTTGTAATAAAAATTTGTACGATTTTGAATCAGTTCCTAAATCTTCAGAATTTGCACCTCCCATAAATCGTGGTATTAACAAATCGAAAGTTTCCATTTTTCCGTAACTATACTCTGTAATATACTCTTTGGAAAGTCCTTTTGCTACCTTCTCACTACCATCAGGATTTATATTTAATTCACTTTTTCCACGAATACTCCAATCTGCATATTGTTTCGTTGTTAACAAGCTAGCTCCATTAACTCCAACTGCCAAAATAACGGCTACAACTAGTATTCCTACTGTTTTAAAGAAGTGGGGTAATTCATTGTTTTTAAACGCTTTTCCAAAGTATTTTTTATTGAACTTAAAAGGTTTTTCTTTAATGAATAGGTAATGACAGAAGTATACTAACCCGAGTATAACGACTAATAACATTAAGTAATATGTCATTTGCGGATGTCCTGTCATTATTTCTAACGACATCGCGACAGCGGTTAACAAAAAACCCCAAATATATTTCCGTTGAAATGTTAGTAGTATTCCTGATAATACTAACGGAAAGTACGCTATTGCATGTGCTTTGGCATTGTGTCCAACACCGAGAATAATTATAAAATAGGTTGAAAAGCCAAAGGCGACGGCTCCCAAAAATGCCAGTTTATAATTGACTCTCATTACTAACAGCAAGATGTAAATCCCTAGAAAATAAAGAAATAGATAATCTGCAGGTCTTGGTAAAAAACGCAACGTCCTATCAAGTGTTTTTATGTATGCATGCGGATAACGTGCTCCTAATAAATAAGTTGGCATTCCACCAAAAGAGCTGTCTGTCCAATACAATTCTTCTCCAGTAGTATCTCTAAAATCATTTTGTTTTTTTGCCATTCCGACATACTGAACAATATCTGACTGTTGCATTTTTTTTCCTTGTAATACTGGATAAAAATAGGCCAACGCCATTAATACGAACAGTAATATTGCAACTGCGTGAGGAATTATTTTTTTAAAATCTATATGCACTTGATGTTGTTTTTTGTGTAAATGAATGAAAGTAATATACTAACCTTTTTTTGAAAGGTTTATTATGTAGTGTTAATCTACTTCTTCAAAATCTATATACTCTCCAACTTTTTTAGAAGGCTTTGTTTTTGATCCTTTGTCAATTACGGTTTCCCCTTCACGTGGTGATTGTTGCTGATTTTTTGCGTGTTGCTTAAATTGCTCTGAAAATTTCTTCTCGGCTTTTTTTGCTACATATCGCAATAGTAATGGTCCAAATAATCTTCCTAATATACGCAATCCGTATATCACAAGAATTATAATTGCTATGGTTCGTAGTAAGTTTATTAACATAATTAAGAATAACCTATATTTTTTCAAAAATACAATTTATGAAGATTTAATATCGTTTTTACTAGATAAAAAAGTATAATTTTATGTAGTTTTGAATTTAACCCAATAAAAAAATGATGAAAACAAATTCCTTCTTAGTAGTCCTTGGTTTTTTATTTTTATCCACTTCGGCTTTTGCTCAATATACAGAAGTGATTAACTCGAATCGCCCAGGAGCTTCTATTAGCGCTTTTTCTGTTGGAAAAAATGTGATTCAGTTTGAAGGTGGAATGTATGTAGAAAAGCAAGAACACAAGAAATTAAATACAGAAGTTAAAGCATTTGGTTTAGATTTCGCTTTGCGTTATGGAGTGTTTAAAGAGCAGCTTGAAATTAGTTGGGAAGGTGCATATCAGTTCGATACATTTACAAGGAATGCTACGATTCCAGCATTTGAGTTTAACCGAAATGGGTTTTTATCTCATACAATTGGAGCAAAATATATGATTTACGATCCATATATTAAATCATCATTAGAAAAACCAAATTTATTAAGTTGGAGAGCAAACAATTCTTTCCGTTGGAAAGATTTAATTCCTGCTATTGGAGTATATGCTGGCGCTAATTTTATATTTTCAGACAATCCATATTTTCCAAGAAATGAACCTTCTATCAGTCCAAAAGTAACGGTAGCAACGCAAAGTCACTTTGCTGGACGTTGGGTGTTTGTTTCAAACATTACGTATGATCGTATTACTTCTGACACTAAAGAATTAAGCTATATTTTAACTTTAACACACGCATTTGACAATCCAAAATGGTCTGCTTTTGTAGAACATCAAGGAATTGATAGTGATCGGTATGCTGATGCTTTGTTCAGAGCTGGTGGTGCATATTTGTTAGGTGACGATTTTCAGTTAGATGGCGCTATTGGAACGAGTATAAAAAATACGCCAACACGTTTATTTGCCTCTATTGGTATTTCGTACAGAATTGATGATTGGCATGTTGATGAATTAATTCCAATTGATGAGCAAGATCCGAAAGGTGACGAAAAGAAGAAGAAGAAAAAAGATGAAGACGAATTAAAAAAGTTTGAAGATGATGGAGATGGAGACGACGGATCTATCTAACGTATTTTTTTCTAACTAACCTAACTGACCCCATGATTGATATTCGTGAAGCTATTTCCAAAAAGGAATTAAAGACTTTTGTAAAATTCCCATTCAGTATATATAAAGGTTCCAAATATTGGGTTCCACCCATTATAAAAGATGAATTGGAAACATTTGATAAAGACAAAAACCCTGCATTTTTAGACGCTGATGCACGTTTTTTCTTAGCATATAAAAATGGAAAATTGGTTGGACGTGTTGCTGCAATTGTCAATTGGATTGAAATTAAAAAACAAAAACTTTCCAAAATGCGTTTTGGTTGGTTTGATATGATTGATGATTTTGAAGTTTCTGGTGCTTTACTTGATAAAGTAGCTGAAATTGGAAGATCGCATAATTTAGAATACATGGAAGGTCCTGTTGGATTTTCTAATTTAGATAAAGTAGGTGTTCTTACAGAAGGTTTTGATCATATTGGAACTATGATTACTTGGTACAATCACCCGTATTATGAAAAACATTTTATTCATCACGGACTCGTTAAAGAGAAAGAATATTTAGAGAATAAATTTCCTTTTGAGAATGTAAAGCCAAAGTTTTTTGAACGTGTACAAAACTTAGTAAAAAAGCGTTATCAACTGCGTCAGCTCAACTTTACCAAGACCAAAGACATTATGCCGTATGTAGATCAAATGTTTGATTTATTTAACGCTTCGTATGCTTCGTTATCTTCTTTTGTTCCAATTACAGATATTCAAAAAGCTTATTTTAAAGATCGCTATTTAAATTTTATCAATCCAGAATTCATAAAATTTGTCGTAGATAAAGATGATGAACTGGTTGCCTTCGCTATTGTAATGCCATCATTTGCCAGCGCTTTACAAAAGATGAATGGAAAATTGTTCCCGTTTGGGATTTTTCATTTATTAAAAGCTAGAAAGAAGCCAACAAATATTACATTCTACTTAATTGGTGTGCATCCGGAATATCAAAACAAAGGATTAACAGCAATTTTATTCATGGAATACTATTTAACCTTTACTGAAAAAAATATTGAAACTTGTATCCGAACTCCCGAATTGATTGAAAACACAGCAATTCATCAACTTTGGAAACATTTTGAACCTGTGACTCATAAACGTCGTAAAACGTATAAAAAAAGTCTTTAGATTTTTTCAGATTGCTAGAAACACTTCGCTTTAGTATTTTGGAACTTATAAAGGCATCTCGACTGCGCTCGATGTGACATTGAATATAGAGAAGTTTTTTTATCTAAATACTTAACTTTGATTATACTCTAAAACGTCATTTCGAGTGAAATTCAATAGAATTTTGTATCGAGAAGTTTTTATCTAAATACTAACATCTCAATTCTCAATACTATAATTTAAAAAGCTGTCAAAACTTCATCAAAAGGAACTTCTAGTTGCGTTCCATCGTTCATATTTTTAACAGTGCAAGTATTATTTTCCAATTCGTTTCCACCAATTATAATTACATATGGAATATTACGTTTATTCGCGTAATTCATTTGTTTCTTTGGCTTTGCTTTATCCGGATACAACTCTGCACTTTTTCCAGCTTCACGCAACACTTTAATCAATTTCATAGAAGCAAGCGCCTCTTTTTCTCCAAAATTGATACACAATACATCAACTTTGTCCGTAACCGTTTCTGGAAACAAACCAAGTTCTTCTAATACTAAGTAGATTCTATCCAAACCAAACGAAATTCCGACACCACTTACATTTTTCAATCCAAAAATCCCTGTTAAGTCATCATAACGTCCACCACCACCAATAGAGCCCATTTTTACGCCTTTTGGTGCAGCAACTTCATAGATAGCTCCTGTATAGTAATTTAAGCCTCTAGCAAGCGTAATATCTAAATCCAACCTTGCCGTTTCTAATCCCAAAACTTCAATTGCTTCAAATACAAATTCTAAATCAGCAATTCCTTCCATTCCTTCGTCAGAACTTGAAAGTAATTGTTTTAGTTGATCTAATTTATCATCCAAGTTTCCTGAAAAGCTGAATAATGGCTGTACTTTTTCTATTGCTTCCGCGGAAATACCTTTGTTCAACATTTCGTTTTTCACACCATCTTCGCCAATCTTATCCAATTTATCTAAAGCAACTGTAAAATCGATTAATTTGTCCTTAGCACCTATTACTTCTGCAATTCCTGAAAGAATTTTACGATTGTTTATTTTGATCGTAACACCTTCCAAACCTAAGTTTGAAAATACTTTGTCATACAATTGCACAAATTCTACTTCTTGCCAAAGCGAAGTTGAACCTACTACATCTGCATCACATTGAAAGAATTCTTGAAATCTTCCGTGTTGCGGTCTATCAGCACGCCAAACTGGTTGAATTTGATATCTTTTAAAAGGAAATGTAATGTCGTTTTGGTGCTGCACTACATAGCGTGCAAATGGAACCGTTAAATCATAGCGTAATGCTTTTTCAGCTAAAGAGTTAGAAAAACGAGCTAAATTTCCATCTTCCAACGCTTGTAAATCAGCCTTTTTTACCTTTTCACCAGAGTTTAAGATTTTAAAAATCAAGCGATCACCTTCTTCTCCATATTTCCCAAGTAACGTTTCAGATTTTTCAAAAGATGGTGTTTCAATAGGTTGAAATCCAAAGCTTTGAAAAGCTGTTTTTATGATGTTAAAAATATAGTTACGTTTCGTTACTTCTATTGGAGAAAAATCTCGTGTTCCTTTTGGTATGCTAGGTTTTTGTGCCATGATTCTGTATTGTGGCGCAAATATAAGTTTAATTTTTTGTGGATGGAAAAGATTATTGTTTGATTGTTGATTTGTTAATTCGTGTATTTGATATTCTCTATTATAAAACAACTTTACCCAATCAATTGAAACGTTTTGGATAGTATTAAGAAAACGTTTATTTTTAGTTGATTAAACAAAAAACATCTATGGCATTGATCAATACAAAAACAGTAAACTGCCCAAAATGTAGAGAAGAGCAACCAAAAATTCGCAAACCAAAAGGTTGGTACGAGATTTTATGGGGTGGAAATACCTGTAAAAATTGTGGTTGTAAAATGGATCGTTTTGGTAAGGAACGTACTTAGTTTTACCAAAACATTGGAATAGTTTAGATTTTCTAGTATTCTCGACTGCGCTCGAATTGACAATAAAAAACATCAATATTCTTACATTCGTATTACGACATCATCGCGTCAAACCACTGAAACAATTGCCCTTTTGTAATATTAGAACCTTGCTGTAACAATGCAAATTTATCGCCATTACGATCATCAGAATACGCTTTGTTAGCCGTTAAGATTTCAACTTCTTCCGTGGAATAATTATCACGTAACCAAGCAAAACCTTCTTTCGTAGTAATATCAATACCTTCTTTTAAGATTTTGACAGCAATTAGTTTCATTTGATCTTCACCTAAGTGAAATAAATACATATGACTTGGAGAGATATTTTCAAGATAGCTTGCCTGATTTAATACACCTTCCCAAACTAAATCACTAAATACATCTATTTCTTGTTCGGCAACTGCTGGTTTTTCAGTTTTTAATGTATTCCATTCATCAGCTGTGATAGATTGTGTTGCCAAAAAGTTGATAAATTCCTGGTGTAATTCTTCTAATTGTTCCTTTGTAAGTCTTGTGTATTTCATTGCAGTAACTAAAAATGCGCTCTTGATTTAATAAAGAGCGCAAATTTACGATGATCTATTTTGATTTAAAAGTAATTGTATTGCTAAATTCTAGAATTTATCATCCCACTTCACTTACACCATCATCATCTAATGTTAAATCAACCTCTTTATTTTCCCCCATTTGCAACCCTACCTTCTGATAACTAGTCTTAAACCCTGACATCGAAGCTGTTACTTTGTATTTTCCAGGACCTAGCTCTCTAAAAGCATAGTGTCCATTAGCACTAGTAATTGTTGTAAGTGTTACTGACTCTGTAAGACCTTCTAAAGTTACAAGAGCGCCCGGAAGTCCTTCTCCATGGATATCATTGACATATCCTGTAATTTCTGATTTCTCCATAGTAAATAGTTTATTTTGATTAATTATTAATCTAAATATAGAAAAAGTAACATGTATTCAATAATTCTCCTATAAAATGAGGTACAAATACGTACAAAAAAAGCCACTCAATTTTGAGTGGCTTTCTATATAAAAACGTTTATCGTTTATTATTATGCTTCTGCAATAACTTCGAATGGTAAGTCTACAACTACACTTCTGTGTAATCTAACTTTCGCTTCGTACTTACCTGTTCTTTTCACGCTTCCACCAATAACTTTGATGAATTTTCTTTCGATTCCGTGACCAGCTTTTTCTAATGCTTCAACTAAATCAATGTTGTTAACAGAACCAAAAAGTTTAGTTCCAGCACCAGTTTTTGCAGTAATTTTAATCTCTAAGTCTAACAATGCTTTCGCAGTTGCATTAGCCTCATCAACTAATTTTTGTTCTTTGTATGCTTTTTGTTTCAAGTTCTCTGCTAAAACTTTTTTAGCTGAACTTGTTGCTAATGTTGCAAATCCTTGAGGAATTAAATAGTTTCTTCCGTAACCGTTTTTCACTGTTACAATATCATCTTTAAATCCTAAATTTTCAACGTCTTGTCTTAAAATAAGTTCCATAATCTGTCTCTATTTTATTTTAACATATCGCCAACATATGGCATTAATGCTAAGTGACGCGCTCTTTTTACAGCTACAGACACTTTTCGTTGATACTTTAATGAAGTTCCTGTTAAACGACGTGGTAATAATTTACCTTGCTCGTTTACGAATTTTAATAAGAAGTCAGGATCTTTATAATCGATATACTTGATACCAGATTTCTTAAAACGGCAATATTTCTTTGCCTTCGTAGTTTCTATGTTTAAAGGAGTTAAATATCTAATTTCTCCTTCTTTTTTTCCTTTTGCTTGTTGTTCTATTGAAGACATATTTCTTAAGATTTAGCGGTTTTTCTATTTCTTCTTTTCTCTGCCCAAGCGATTGCATGTTTGTCTAACCTCACAGTTAAATAACGCATGATACGCTCGTCACGTCTAAATTCTAGTTCATAAGGAGTAATTACTTCTCCTGGTGCTTGGAATTCGAATAAGTGATAGAAACCACTCTTTTTGTGCTGAATTGGATACGCTAACTTTTTTAGTCCCCAATCTTCTTTTGAAATCATTTTTCCACCTCTAGAAACAACGAAATCTTCAAATTTCTTTACTGTTTCCTTTATCTGAGTTTCAGATAAAACGGGATTTAAAATGAAAACAGTTTCATAATGATTCATAAATACTATTTTTTAATTAAAATTGAGCGCAAAAGTACTGTTTTATTGTTTGAATACAAATAAAAAACCATCTTTTTTTTTCGCAAATATGTAATAAAATCCGTAATAAATCCCCGTTTTTGTTGTGTCTTTGATTTATTTTTTATAACATTGCATGTACCCAAATTTGAAAAAATCGCTTTTGCATATGAAGCTTAACTGTATTATAGTAGATGATTCTTCCATACAGCGAATGGCTGTGGCGAAGTTGACGCTAAACCATCCTTCTCTAAACTTAATTGCTGAGTATAGCAATGCTATAGAGGCTAAGAATGGACTAAAGACAAATAATGTAGATTTAATCTTTTTGGATATAGAAATGCCTGTTTTAAATGGATTTGACTTGCTTGAGTCTTTGAAAAATCCACCACAAGTAATCATGGTTACCGGAAAAACAGAATATGCTTTTAAAGCATTTAACTACGATGTTACTGACTTCCTACACAAACCTTTAACAAAAGATCGTTTTGACAAAGCCATTGCTCGAGCATTGGATAAATCTAATTATGGAACAAAAAGTGCTGAAGACGATGATCATATTTTTGTAAAAAGTAATTTGAAGAAACGTAAAGTAATCTTAAACAGTATCAAATGGATTGAAGCTTTAGGAGATTACGTAAAGCTAGTTACTGATGATAGTAATATTGTGGTTTTATCTACCATGAAAGCTTTTGAAAAGCAATTACCTGAGAATAAATTTTTACGAATTCACAAATCTTACATCGTGAATTTGGATAAAGTTGATCGCTTTAACAGTAAAAATGTTGAGATTTCTGGTCAATTGATTCCATTGAGCAGAAACAAGAAGGTAGAACTTTCTGAAGCTCTTTCTAATATTTAGCCTTATCTTCGATTTCATTCAGATACCATATTTCGATTACCTCTAGGCTTTAATTGAACCATATTCGGATTCGCTTAGATTTCATTTCATGTTTTTGATTAAACTGTATCCACATCAATGATAACGCGAACACTTCTGTAATTTGCTATAGAAGAGAAGCTATTTTTCACACGCATTATAACGTCTTTTGTTTTAGCTAATGATTGTTGCTTTGGTATTTTTAGCAAAATATGTTTTAAGTATAAGTTTCGAATGCGTGCTACTGGCGGAAATTCTGGACCTAAGACGTTTTCCCCAAAACTGTTACGAAGTGATTTACCAAACCAAGCCGCACTTTCATTGACACGATTGTACTCCTTGTGTTTTAGTGTAATTTTAATCAATCTATAGAAAGGCGGATAATGAAATTGACGCCTGTCATTTAATTGATCTTTAAACATTCCTTCGTAATCACCAACTGAAACTTGTTGCAATATTTGATGATACGGATTGTACGTTTGCACAATGACCTTTCCTTGTTTTTTGGTTCTTCCGGCTCGACCGGCAACTTGCTGAATTAATTGAAAACTACGTTCATGCGCTCTAAAATCTGGAAAGTTTAGCATGCTATCCGCATTCATGATTCCTACTAAATTTACATTTCTAAAATCTAGTCCTTTGGTTAGCATTTGCGTTCCTACTAAAATTTGAATTTCTTGCTGTTCAAATGCTGAAATGATTTTTTGATATCCATATTTTCCACGTGTGGTGTCTAAATCCATTCGCCCAACTTTCACATTCGGTAATATTTCTTTCAATTCCTCCTCTATTTGCTGCGTTCCAAAACCTTTGGAATCCAACTCGTGACTTCCACAAGCTAAACATTGTTGTTGCATTGCAATGTGATGACTACAATAATGACATCGCAATTGATTTTTGTAGTGATGATACGTAAGGCTTACATCGCAATTTGGACATTGAGGCGAATGTCCACATGTATTACATTCTATAATTGGCGCATAACCGCGTCTATTTTGAAATAAAATAACCTGTTCTCCATTTCCGATTGTCTCTTCTATTTCTTCTAGTAAACGATCTGAAAAGTGTCCTTTCATACGTTTTTTACGATGCTTTTCCTTGATGTCAACTAACTCCATATCTGGCAACAAAACATTCCCATAACGTCTTTTAATCGTTGCGATTGCATATTTATTAGTTTGTGCATTATAATAACTTTCTACACTTGGCGTTGCCGAACCCAATACAATTTTTCCTTTGTGTAGCTTTGCTAATACTATAGCTGCATCACGTGCATGATAACGTGGTGCAGGATCAAATTGCTTAAAGGACGTTTCATGCTCTTCATCTACTATGATTAGCCCTAAGTTAGAAAACGGTAAAAACAACGATGAACGCGCACCTAAGACAATTTGCGCTTTCGGCTTGTTTTCCAACACATTATTCCAAACCTCAACACGTTCATGAATAGAGTACTTGGAATGGTAAATTGCAACTTTTTCACCAAAATAGTTTTGCAATCTTTCTATAAGCTGTGTTGTTAATGCAATTTCTGGCAATAGATATAAAACTTGTTTTCCTATTGCAATGATTTCTTCAATGAGTTTTACATAGACTTCCGTCTTTCCTGAAGATGTTATTCCGTATAACAAACACACATCTTGCATTGTAAAAGCTGTTTTTATAGTTTCATAGGCTTCTACTTGATATTCATTGAGTTTTTTCGAAGCTTCTACTTCTTCTCCATCATATTCAACTCTATCCCTTTGGATGTAGTATTCTTCTAGGATTTCTTTATCAATTAACGCTTTTATGACAGCAGAACTCGTTCTACTTTCTTTCGTCAACTCTTTTACAGTAATTGGTCGTTTTGAAGTTGCTGTAAGCGAAAATAATGTTAGTATAACTTCGCGCTGTTTTTTAGCTCTATTTAATGAATCAAGTAAGATTTGAAGACTTTCTTCACTTGTATATTTTGCATGAAGCTTTACATACCTTACTAATTTTGGCTTGTATTGTTCGTAGATTTCTTCATATACTTGAATGACTTCTTTTTCAATCAATCGAGTTAAGACCGGTACTACTTTTTTCTTTCCAAGGATACTACTGATTTCTTGAATTTTTAATAGTGATTGATGTTGTAATGCTTCAAAGATTAAAAACTCATCATCTTTTAATTTACTTTCATCAATTTCAACATCAACTCGTTTGGAAATAATTGTTTCACTTTCTAACAGAAAAGCGCTTGGAACTGCCGAACGAAACACCTCTCCTAAGCTCGACATATAATAGCCTGCAATCCATTCCCAATGTTGTAGTTGTTGTTTCGTAATGATTGGTTGCTCATCAAGAATTTGCTGAATTTCTTTTGCCTCGTAGACTTCTGGCGCTGTTTGATGAATTTTATACACTAATGCTGTGTATACCTTGCTTTTTCCAAACGGAACAGCTACACGCATTCCTTGTTGCAGAAATTGTGCTTCAGCTTCAGTTACGCTATACGTAAAGAGTCGTTGTAGCGGAATTGGCAATATGACATCAATGAAGTAAGACATTGTTCAAAGGTAAATACTTTCTATAAAAGGAAACACTATTCTTTGATCATTTTCATAAGTGTATGATGATCTATTTTACTTACAATTCCAGAATCATATTTCAAAAATACTTTTTTTACATAAAAAAACCACTCCGAGAAGAGTGGTTTTATGATTTGTATATGTTGTTAATTTACGCGATACCAGTTTTGAGTTCGGTATAAAAACGCGACATAACCACGCACGTATAATTTATTTTTATCGTCGGAATCGAGCCAAAGTTTACATTTATATTCTTTTCCTTTTTCTGGATCTAAAATCTTTCCTCTTGAATACTCATTGTCATCTTTGGTAAGCCCATTGATAATAACCATTCCTATAACTGGCTTATTTTTCCGATCATCTTTACATTTTTCACATATTCCATCACGTTTTGCAGGATTTAGAATTTCAATCACTTTCCCATAGATTTTTCCATCTTTTTCATAGATTTCTACAATGGATTTTGCTTCACCTGTTTCGTCGTCTATTGTTTTCCATTTACCTTCTACGCTTTGCGCAATAACAACTTGAAAACTAAGAAATAGTAAACTTATGAATATGTAAAGTGTATTTTTCATTTTATGAATGTTTTTAGACTATTTACCTAACATTCCTTTTTTTAGCTTTTTATCTGCTGGTTTATCAGATAACCAAATTCCAAACAGCGCTTTTTTAAACTCCAATCCTGAGATTGTTCCTTTTTTTGTTCCGTTTTTGTAAACAGTTACGCCATTTCCTTTTGTATATACAATATCAAAGATGTCACCGTCATTGATTTCATCACTAAAGAATCCTTTGAATTTTTCTATTTCTGTTGCGATTGGTGCTGTGTTTCCGTTTGTAGAATTCTCAAAACCATCATTTACAGCGTTGATCATTTTTTTACTTGAGATTAAGCGTGATGTAATGTGCAATTTGATAGCCATAGACTCATCAGCTTCCATGATATCTTTTGCATCACTAGACTTTTTCACTAAGTATAATCCGCCTGAATATAATTTAAACCAAGCTTTCTTTCTTACTCCTGCTCCATTGTATACGAGCTCTTGACCTTCAAAGGTTACTGTTTCAGGAAGTGTCGCTGAACCAATTTCTATTTGTGCTTGTGAAACACTCATACCTACGATTAGAAAAGCGAATAACGCATAAATTGTCTTTTTCATTTTATATTGGGTTTATTTATAATTTCGTGTTGTAATATAGCATTTTTTATTATGCAAACATAATAAATTAGTCTACCTATTTATTCTTTTTCAACATATCTAAAGAAGCATTCAACTCAAATCCAAGCAGTAGTATATTAGCATTCAACCATATATACATCATCAGAATTAATAACGCTCCTATAGAACCATATAACTCATTGTATTGTGAAAAGTTTGAAATATAGATTCCGAACAGATACGACGTTAACACAATAAGTACTGTTGTTAGTAACACACCTGGTGAGAAAAATTTTGCTCTTCTTCCTTGATACGTTCCAAAATAGTATAGAATTGCCGTTCCTATGTACACCATGAGAATGATGAACAGGTATTTTGCAATGTTGATGGCTATTTCATTACCACTTGCTACTTTGATGCCTGTTGTTTTCCCTGCCAAATCACTTATGTATGGAATCACAGATATTTCTACATATCCTAATACTACAATGGTAAAAATCAATAACAATGCCAAAATTAACCCAACACTTAATGCATATAGATATTGTTGTAGAAAGTTTCTTCTTTTTTGAATATAATAGGAGTTTTCAAATCCTGCAAAGATAGCATTGACACCATTCGCCATTAAAAAGATGGATAGTAAAAATGTTGTAGATAGTAATCCTCCACGCTTGTTTTTTACAATATCCACAATAATTTCATTTAAAAAGGTAGCCGTTTCATCTGGTAAAAAAGAGGTTATAGTACTTATGAAATCTGCTTGAAAATTTTCAATAGGAACAAATGGTAATAGATTCAGCACAAATAGTAAGGATGGAAATATTGCCATAAAGAAACTAAAGGCAATTGCACCAGCGCGCGATGTTAACGCACCATTCATAATTCCTAAAATGTACATTTCTAAAAGATCATAGATAGACAAGCCTTCGAGTCCAGGAAGTTTTATTTTCTTGAGCAAAGCCGCTAAAATGTTTAGCAGCGGAATTTTGGCTAATTTGTCTTCGATGTCTTTAGACATTATTCAACGGCTTTTAGACTTAAATCTAAATTGTATACAGAGTGCGTCAATGCACCAGAAGAAATGTAATCGACTCCACAAAGCGCATATTCGCGAATGGTTTTTTCATTGATTCCTCCTGAAGATTCTGTCAAACAGGTATCACCAATCATTTGTACTGCCTTTCGTGTATCTTCATAATTGAAGTTGTCTATTAAAATTCTGTACACGCCATCAGTTTGAAGAATTTCTTCTATTTCTTTTAAATCACGTGCTTCTACAATTATTTTTAAATCACGATTGTTTTCTTTTAGATATGCTTTTGTTTGTGTAATTGCTTGTGTAATTCCGCCACAGAAATCTATATGATTATCTTTCAGCATTATCATATCGTACAATGCAAAACGATGATTTACACCGCCACCAATTTTCACCGCCCACTTTTCTAAAGCTCTAATACCAGGTGTCGTTTTTCGTGTGTCTAATATTTTTGTTCCGGTTCCTTCTAAAAGTGCTACAAACATGTTTGTTTTCGTTGCAATAGCACTCATACGTTGCATAGCATTTAACACTAAACGTTCCGCCTTTAGAATAGATTGTGATTTTCCTGTTACATAAAAAGCAATGTCACCGTACTTCACTTTACTTCCATCTTCGATTAGTGTTTCCACTTTCATTTCAGGATCGACATATTCAAAAACCATTTTTGCAAATTCAATTCCTGCAATAATTCCTTCATCTTTTACTAATAGTTTTGCTTTCCCAGTTGCAGATACTGGAATACAGGCTAATGAGCTATGATCACCATCTCCTACATCTTCACGGATAGCATTTGAAATTATTAATTCTAATTCTTTTTGAAATTGCGTTTCTGAAATCATTCTTTTAAGATAAATAATATTTACTTCAAAATTGCAAAGTTTATATTGCATATCAAAATTGACCTCTCATTATTTTTCTGATTCCGATCAAGAAAGCCTAAAAACAGTTAATTTACCAATATTTTATATGATTTCTATTATTTTTGAAGCATGAATATTAAAGTACTCGCCATAGGGCGAACAGATGATAAGCAATTGCAACAACTCATTGAGTTGTATGTAAAGCGTTTATCACATTATGTAAAGTTTGAATTGGATATTATTCCTGATCTCAAAAACACAAAAAGTTTGAGTGAAGCACAGCAGAAAGAAAAAGAAGGTGAATTGATTTTGAAAAAACTTTCTCCAACAGATGCTTTGATTTTGTTAGATGAAAACGGAAAACAGTTCACTTCCGTAGATTTTTCGAATTATTTACAAAAAAAAATGAACTCAGGCATTAAAACTCTAGTATTTGTAATTGGTGGTCCTTATGGTTTTTCTGAGGCCATTTATGCAAAAGCACAAGGAAAAGTATCTTTATCTAAAATGACTTTTTCACACCAAATGGTACGTTTGTTTGTTGTAGAACAAATTTACAGAGCTTTTACAATTCTAAAAAATGAACCGTATCATCATCGATAAAAATATAAATTTATGAAACTCGTATTTGCCACAAACAATCAAAATAAAGTAAACGAAGTACAATCGTTATTACCAAATCATATTACTATTTTAAGTTTAAAAGATATCGGTTGTGAAGAAGATATTCCTGAAACGCAACCTACTATTGATGGAAACGCTATTCAGAAAGCACAATATGTAAAAGAACATTATGGCCATGATTGTTTTGCTGACGATACAGGCTTAGAAGTGAATGCGCTAAATGGCGAACCAGGCGTTTTTTCGGCACGTTATGCTGGTTCACAACGAAATGCAGATGACAATATGAATAAGTTGTTGGATGAACTTCAAGACAAAAAAGATCGTTCGGCACATTTCAAAACGGTAGTTGCCTTAATTTTAAATGGCGAACAGCATACATTCACAGGTATTTGCGAAGGAACGATTATTGAAGAAAAAAGAGGCGGAAAGGGTTTTGGCTACGATCCAATATTTATGGCAAATGGATTTAAAGAAACATTTGCACAAATTTCATTAGCAGAAAAAAATCGTGTGGGACATCGTGGAAAAGCGGTACAAAAATTGATTGATTTTTTGAACACCAAAAAATAGTCAATTCTCATGAAGTTTCGTTTTTTACTTTGTTTACTCTCTACATTTCTAATTTCTTGTACTGAAATAGTTACTGAAACTGTAATTGAAAAAGAAATTGTGTATTTACAAAAAGTGAATGATACTTTATTAGAAGTTACCACACCTAAAGAAAACAATAGATTTCATCGATTTAAAATCATACGGAAAGATAGTACATATTCTTCTGAGGAAAGATATAGTCAAAAGCCATCTTTTGATAGATTTGATAGTATTTATAATATTCAGGCTACTTTTGAAGACAAACACATTAAAGTTGGAGCGCATGACGAATATATTCAAGAAACTAAAGTCATAAACATTATACACTCTTTAGATTCAAAAAAAACTGAAAAAATATACACTTTAAAAAAGCTCACACAAAGATATTACGATTTCAAAGTATCTGGACTTTCTGGGACTAAACATAATTTACAATTTATCAATCCTAATTATACACATACTCCAGTATATGAACTTGATTTTTATACTGATGCTCTCATAGTTTATGAAGATGAAGGATACCTTGTCGCAATAAAACATGGATGTTGCACCAGTTCATCTGAATATGAATTATTTAATTTAAGAGGATATTCACTATTACGCTCAAATGATAATATCAAATCAATAAAAACAGAAAATAATCATTATTTGATTAGTGCTTTAAAGAACGAGGTATATGACGCGCCCACAATTGTTATTCAAAATAAAAATAAAGATAGACAATATGTAAATATTTCTAATATTGACCACAATATGCGTTATGAAGAAAATTTTCACCTAAAGTTTAAAAATAATAAAAAGCCTGAAACCGAAACGCGCTCTAAACCATTTAAAGAATATACACTCAAAAACCTCGATAATCTCGAAATTTGGATTCCATTTGGAGAAATAGACACGCTAAAAATTCCATTCAAAAATCAAAAAGCATTCGGAATTGATTATCCACAAATAGAAATTAGACTCTCAGAAACCAAATAACAATCATATTTCTATTAAAATCACCTAAAGATCAACAAATTACACATAAATTAGTTATTTCAAAATAAAACACTACCTTTGCGCCTTGAAATCCCAGAGCGGGATGAAGTTATGCAGCGTCAGGGTATTTTATTAGGTCGTAACGCTCCATGTAACTTCTCAAGACAGCAAGAAGCTGTTCGAACCTTTTAAAATTACAATATGACAAAATTTGAAGAATTAGGTCTTCAAGACACGCTTTTGCGCGCAATTCAAGATATGGGCTTTGAAACGCCTAGTGAAGTTCAAGAAAAAGCAATTCCAATTTTACTTAACGAAGAAACTGATATTGTGGCACTTGCCCAAACAGGAACTGGTAAAACAGCTGCCTTTGGTTTTCCGTTAATTCAAAAAATAAATGCAGAAAGCCGTACTACACAGGGATTAATTTTATCTCCTACTCGTGAATTATGCCTGCAAATTACAAACGAACTTAAAAACTATTCTAAATACGAAAACATTAATGTTGTCGCTATTTATGGTGGAGCAAGTATTACTGATCAAGCAAGACAAGTAAAGAAAGGTGCACAAATTGTTGTGGCAACTCCAGGACGTATGCAAGATATGATCAATCGTAGATTGGTTGATATTACAAAAATAGAATATTGTGTATTGGATGAAGCTGATGAAATGTTAAACATGGGATTCTATGAAGATATTACTTCTATCCTATCGCACACACCTGATGACAAAAGTACTTGGTTATTCTCTGCAACTATGCCTAGAGAAGTTTCTAACATTGCTAAGAAGTTTATGCACACACCACAAGAAATTACTGTGGGATCGCGTAATTCTGGTTCAGATAAAGTTCGTCACGAATTTTATGCAGTAAGTGGAAGAGATCGTTATTTAGCTTTAAAACGTTTGGCTGATGCCAATCCAGATATATTTTCAGTTGTTTTTTGCAGAACAAAACGTGATACACAAAGTGTCGCTGAAAAATTAATTGAAGATGGTTACAATGCTGCTGCGATTCATGGTGACTTAAGTCAGAATCAACGTGATTTAGTAATGAAATCATTCCGTACACGTCAAATTCAAATGTTAGTTGCTACAGATGTAGCGGCTCGTGGAATTGACGTTGACAATATTACACACGTAATCAATTACCAACTTCCTGATGAAATAGAAACCTATACACACCGAAGTGGTCGTACTGGTAGAGCTGGAAAAGATGGAGTTTCTATGGTAATTGTAACAAAAAGTGAAATGCGTAAAATCAAATCGATTGAGCGTAAAATTCAAAAGAAATTTGAACAAAAAGCCATTCCAACTGGAATTGAAATTTGTCAAGTTCAATTGTTTCATTTAGCAAACAAAATTCATAATACAGAAGTAAATGAACAAGTAGATGAATATTTACCTGCTATTATGGAAATCTTTGAAGATACTTCAAAAGAAGATTTGATCAAACGTATGGTTTCTGTTGAGTTCAACAGGTTTTATAACTATTACAACAATAAACGCGATTTAAATCAACCGAAAGGAAACAGTGAAGAACGTTCTTCTCGTGGCGCAAGCAATGATCATAGTACACGTTACTTCATTAACGTTGGTGAAAAGGATGGATATGACTGGATGCGCTTGAAAGATTTCTTAAAAGAAACCTTAGATTTAGGACGTGATGATGTATACAAAGTTGATGTAAAAGAAAGTTTTTCATTCTTTAACACCGATAATGATAAGAAAGAGAAAGTTTTAGCTCATTTTACTGACTTTAAAGTTGATGGACGTTTTGTAAATGTTGAAGAATCTACCAACACTGGCGGTGGCGGTGGTGGCGGAAGACGCCGTAGAGATGGTGGCGGTGGAAGACGTCGTAGAGATGGCGGTGGAAACAGCGGCGGCGGCGATCGTAGAAGAAGCAGACGAAGTGAAAACTCATCTTCAGATGGTGGAAGACGCCGTAGAAGTGACCGAAATGATGGCGGCGGATTTAGAGGGAGATCTAGAAGGAAATAACAACAATATTGTTAATATTAAGTAAAAAGTGCGCTACGGCGCGCTTTTTTTAGTTTTGTTTAGTATTTTTATATAAAATTTAGTCAGTTAGGCTAATTTTAAAAATTGCATACATGAAGAAGGCATTTACTTTTCTAATTTTATTTTTAGCCATTACTACAATTTCTGCACAGACTGTGCAAAAAAATAAAAAATTGTATGCCAAGGTTGTCAATGACGCTGATGACAAGCCAATGCCAAATGTACATGTTGTTAATTTAACCACAATTAAAGGTGTTATTACTAATGAAAAAGGAGAATTTGAACTGACTGCAAAAGCAGATGATGAATTGTTCTTTTCGTTTCTTGGTTTTAAGTCGATAAAAGTTAGAGTGACTAATGACATGTTAAAATACAAAGGTTCATCTACGATTCGATTAACAGAACTTGCGTATGCGCTAGAGAAAGTAGTAGTTACACCTTATCAATTGACAGGATATTTAGATATTGATGCTAAAAATGTTCCTATTAGACCAAATTACCGTTACCGCATTGCTGGACTTTCTTCTGGTTATGAAGCTGGTGGAAACGCTCCTGGCGCCATTTCTACGGTCTTAGGTGCTATTTTTAATCCTGGTGATTTTCTTCAAAACTTATTTGGTAAAAAACCTGCGCAGATGCGTAAATTACGTCAAATGAAAGAAGATGATGAAATTAGAAATTTACTTTCATCAAAATTTGACCGTCAAATGCTTCGTGAATTACTACAGGTAGAACGCGTTGATATTGATGAAATTCTTTCTTTATGTAATTATTCAAAAACTTTCATTACAACAGCTAATGATCTTCAAATCTTAGATGCAATTAATGATTGTTATGAAGAATATAAAGTTTTAAGCAGACAGAAAAAGAAGTAATTTTTTTAAACTCTCCTCTATTTAGATATACCAACTCATATTATTTTGATCTATCTTTTACTAATAAAATGTATCAGATACTAATTTGATTGCATAGAGTTTTATCGCGTTTAACGCTTATTTTAAATACTTATGCTTGTGTTCTTGAGGCTTGCACACTTTATTGGTTAAATCACCATAAATTACCCATTCTACATGAATTCCTTTACGCGTTTCAATAGCTGTATAAATAGTTGCTATAAATTCTGTTAAATTCAAAAGCAATAAAATAGCTATGTAAACAATATAGTTTGTAGTAACTGAAACATTTGCATAGAGAATGGAAATAGTCCACCAGAAACCAATACTATTGATAAAAAATAAAGTCAATTGTGATAATAAAGCTTGTGTACAGTGCCAACGTACAAAATATGAAGAAGATTTTCGGTTAGCAAAGTAATAAATAATTGTAGCAATAAGCGTCGCTATTGGTAGTGGAAGTCCAACTACAATTACAACTAAGGAAATTAAATAACTATTTGAAGCTGCTTCTGCTTCGTGCTCTTGCGGAGCGTAATCAAATTCTTTAGTGCGTATCATAATCCTTTTGTTATATTCCAAATCCAATTGATCACAATAAATAGTATCAATGGTATTGCGTACGTTGTTTTTTGTAAATAAGTTTCTATTTTTTTATAGAAATTAAATAAGGAACTTCGTTTTGTTAGTATATCAAAAAGTATCCAAATTGGCGCAATTAACATTATTATTCCAACTATAAAACCCAATGGATTTATAGTCATTGCGTCAAAAAAATCACCTTTAGTTAGTGAAATAACTGAACGTGTAGTTCCACAAGAAGGACAAGGTATACTTGTAATATTTTTTATAAAACAAGCACTTACTGATGTAGTATCAGTTGAAGTAGTAGCAATATTAAAATATAACCAAATATACCCTGCTATACAAGCTATAAATAATAGTAGATATAGCCTATTCCTGTTGAGTGCTCTTAGTTTAGAAATTGTCTAATTTTTTGCATATTCTTTTCTCTCGTAGCTCCTTGAATCATGAACCAATCAATGATTGCCCAAATACCAAATCCTCCGCAAGTTAATAGTTTACCTACTCCGAGTCCAGTATCTCCAATCATAAATCGATCTATACCTAAACTACCTGCCAAAATTGATACAATAAGTGTAGTTGTTGGATCTTTAAATTGAACTGTTGATAACATCGCCCATTTTGAATCATCTAATGCAATTAGTTTTTCTCTAATAGCGTTAATTTGATGACCTTCGAAGAATTTACTGTTCGTCATAATGAACATGTCGACTTTTTGTGCTTCCATTGTTAGTTTTTTTATTATTATTTTGTCCTACTCGTATGGCTTTTTGGTTTCGCCCCGTTTTTTTCAATGGAGTCAAGTCTCCACTTGCTAATAATATATTGAATCTTGCTTGGGAACTGTAAAGAGTTTGTATATTTTGTAGCTTCTTTATATATAAACTACATAAACTCAATACTACTAGTCGTATCAAATCTATAATAAACTTAACCAACATCAAAATTCTACATAAGATTTTTAACACTGAGATTTAAAAAAACATATATTCAGTTATCATATAAATCCTAATCATTTTGGTTATAAATGATTAATATAATCGTTTTACTAAGAACTTTTTATTAAGAAAATAATTAACTCAATCGATGTAGTTGTTGTTTTTTACGCTATTCACTATTTCTAGGTATGAAAATAATATCCTAACACTTATATTGCAGTAATTCTTAACTCAATTTACGCCAAAACATGAAGCATTTATTTTTATTCTGTATACTTTCTCTATTTATTTTTGGATGCAAATCTAACTCTTCTGAAGTTGTAAAAACAACTCCTAAACAACAGCCATTTGTTTGGGAAGCTGCCAATGTATATTTCATGTTGACAGATCGTTTCAATAATGGAAATAAAGCAAATGATTTAGCATATGACAGAACTAATGAACCTGCAAAACTACGTGGTTTTATGGGTGGCGATATGGCAGGAATTACACAAAAAATCAAAGAAGGATATTTTGATGAGTTAGGTATAAATGCAATTTGGTTTTCACCAGTTTTAGAACAAATTCACGATAGTACAGACGAAGGAACAGGAAATACATATGCTTTTCATGGATATTGGACAAAAGATTGGACAAATTTTGATGCGAATTTTGGAACAGAAGCCGATTTTGCTCAATTAATAAAAACAGCACACGAACACGGAATCCGAATTCTGATGGACGTTGTTATGAATCATACAGGTCCAGTAACTGAAAAAGATCCTGTTTGGGACAATAATTGGGTTCGAACTGAACCTGGTTGTAGCTATCAAAATTACGATACTGCTGTAAGTTGTACATTAGTAAAGAATCTTCCAGACGTATTGACAAATCGTGAAGAAGCTAGTGATTTACCAACAGCTTTGGTGAAAAAATGGAAAGCAGAAGGTCGTTATGAGCAAGAAATGAAAGAGTTAGATGAATTCTTCCAAAAAACAGGGGTAACAAGAAGTCCAAAAAATTATATCATTAAATGGTTAACGGATTATGTACGAGAATATGGTATAGATGGTTACAGAGTTGATACGGTAAAACATGTGGAGGAAAATGCTTGGAATTCTTTAAATAATCAGGCTAAAATCGCTTTCGCTGAATGGAAAAAAGCACATCCTGAAGCTGTTTTAGATAATAACGAATTCTTTATGCTTGGTGAATTATACGGATATGGAATTTCGCAAAAACGTTTCTATGATTTTGGTGATAAGAAAGTAGATTATTATGCAAATGGTTTCAATAATTTAATCAATTTTCAATTTAAAAGTGATGCTCATAAAAATTATGAAGATATTTTTGCTACCTATGATTCTATTCTTCAAAATGAATTAAAAGGGAAAAGTATCATGAATTATATTAGTTCGCATGACGATGGAGAACCGTTTGATAAAGATAGAACTAAAACTTATGAATCAGCTACTAAATTACTATTAACACCAGGGATTTCACAAATATATTATGGTGATGAGACACAGCGTTCTTTACGTATTGAAGGAACAAATGGCGATGCTACACTACGTTCATTTATGAATTGGGAAGATCTCAACAATACTGAAATAAAAGACTTATTAGAGCATTGGCAAAAACTTGGAACATTCCGTAAAGCACACCCATCAATTGGTGCTGGAACTCACAAAATGTTATCTAATAATCCATATGTATTTTCAAGAACTTACAGAGACGATATAGTTATCATTGGATTAGATTTAGTAAAAGGAAATAAAGAAATCATTGTTGGTGATAATTTTGAAAATGGTACTACCATAACCGATCATTATTCTGGAAAAACAGTAACTGTAGAAAATGGAAAAGTAACAATTGACTCTGAGTTTACAATTGTATTATTACACTTGTAACAAATACAATTCAAGTATTTATATATCGGATTTACGTAAACCACGACTTACTATAATTGTCTTCATTAATAATTTTCTATTCATTTGAAACATTATTAACTTAAAAACTTTTTAGTATGTTAAAAAACATTGAAAACCTAGGATCAGTATTAAACAAAGCCAAACAAAAAGCCATCAACGGAGGTGTAAAACATCGTCCTTATGAATGCGATTCAAATGAAGATTGCTATGCACATGAACTTTGTAATATTAGAGTTAATTCTTGTTATCAACCAACATAAAATAGATGCAAAGCGAACTTCGGTTCGCTTTGCTTTTTACGGTTTCGAAAACAACGCTACTCTATTTCCTTCTGTATCAATAAAAACTGCCATATATCCTGTTTCTGGAGAAATTTGAGTTTTCCCTTGTATAATAGTTCCGCCTGCTTCTATAATAAGTGCTAGCTCATTGGCTACATCGTCCGAAGCAAAATAGACCAATGTCCCATCCGTTTTACTAGGAATATAAGACTCTTGCTTTATTAAAGCACCAGTACAATTTTCAGGAGCTGCTTTTGGTGGAAACCAACCGTATAATACGCCTCCAAAATCTTGTACTTTGATAGCTACTTTAAATACCGTTTCATAAAACTTTTGTGCGCGATCCATGTCTACAACAGGAATTTCAAACCATGCAATCATATCGTAAAATTTTAAAAATATTTTTTTAAAGATACTTTTTATTTTGTTTCAAAAATGATATCTATTTTAAAAATTTAGTACATTTAAATCTTTAAAAAATCGAACAGCATGACATACGACGCACATTCAATTGATGATTATATCTCACAACTACCCGAAGAACGTAAAGAAGTAATTACAAAACTGAGAACCATCCTTACAGAAAATTTACCCGCAGGTTTCTCAGAAGCAATTAATTATAAAATGCCATCGTTTGTTGTTTCACATGACACATATCCTGGTGGTTATCATTGTGATCCAAAATTACCATTACCTTTTATAAGTTATGCTTCACAAAAGAATTTTGTTGCTCTATATCATATGGGAATTTATGCCAATCCAGAGCTTATGGAATGGTTTACAGCCGAATATCCGAAACATTGCAAACGTAAATTAGATATGGGAAAAAGCTGTATTCGTTTCAAAAAGATGGATGATATTCCGTATGATTTAATTGCTGAATTGGCAACAAAAATGTCTCCTCAAGATTGGATTGATATCTATGAAGCAAATGTAAAGAAGAAGTAATTTTGACCCAGTAAAAAGAAAAAGTATTAAATTACTTATTATGAATATAGTATAGAACGTAATACTAACTTTCGTCTTACAAATTAAGTTGAAAAAACATTTAATGGATATAAAATTCATAAAACCTAAACATCCTATTTTACAAGAAATCATGGAAGGATGTTATATTGCAGATTTTAATACTCCAATAGAATATAAAATTTTCCCAAGTAATCTTGTTGTTGTTACAAGTATTACAAAATATGACTATATCGCAAATTTCCCAGAACATTCAGTAACCATATTACCTTCAAAAAAGCAACATAGTATTTCAACGAATATCATATGCTCCTACAGTAAACCTATAAAATTCAATTCTAAAGGAACTTACAAAGAAGTTAATTTTGTATTTAAATCTTTAGGTTTCAATGCACTGATTAAAGAATCACTTTTTAATTTGAAAATAGGTGTCGGAAATTACACTCCATTTAATCAATTTGAGGATTACCATAAAATGATAGCCGTAATTTTAGAAGCTACTAACGAAGCTACTATTGTAAAAGAAATAGAAAATTATTGGCTTCCAAAATATATTGGTTTTAAAAATGAAAACTTAAAAAGCATTATTACAGAACTTAAACAAAATCCAACTATTGAGATAAATTTTTTATCTGAAAAATATAACATCTCTCGACAATATTTAAATAAACTTTTCAAATTACATTTATGTAAATCCCCAAGTGAATTTAAAAAAGTACAACGTTTTAGAAATGCATTAAAAAATTATTCAAAGTCAAAAGAAATGAATCAATCTTTAACTGATTTGACGTATGAAAGTTTATATTATGATCAATCACATTTAATTAAGGATTTTAGTTCTTTTTCAAAAATGTCTCCTTCCATTTTTTTTAAAAATAATAAAGATATTCAAGATGGATTATTAAACTGGAATATTAAGTAGTTTACATTTTTACAATTTTTAGATTTATATCTATTATTTCTTTGCACTAGCTTTTGATAAAAACAAGCTTTAGAAAAAAATAATCTAATTAAACTTAAAATGTTAAAAAAAATAAGCTTCCTATTTTTAGTGGTAATAGTTTTTGTTTCTTGTGAAACAAAAATACAGACAGATAATATTGTTACTACAGATATTGATAATTTCTGGACAGCATACGATAAAATTCAAACTACAAAAGATTCAGTACAACAAATGAAATATCTGAAAGAATTATTTTTAGATAAAGGTACAACTGGATTAAAAGCTATAATGCAAGTAAGGAGATACAAGCCTTCTGAATATCTAGAAGCAATAAATAACTATCCCAAGTTTTGGAAATCTATAAGAGAGAATACAAATTCTGTACATGAATATGCTGAAGACATTCAAGGAGGAATTGACAATTTTAAAAAAATATATCCTGACTTTAAACCTGCAAAAGTATTTTTTGAAATAGGTGTTTTTAGGACTGGAGGAACCGCATTAGATAGTTTAGTGCTTATTGGTTCAGAGATTGCAATGACGGATGAAACCGTACATACTGATGAATTACCTCAAAAGCTTAATAATGTTAAAAACTTAGCTAAATTAAATCCTGTAAAAGATTTAGCCTTTTTAAATGTTCATGAATATGTACATACACAACAAAATGTAAGTTGGGCATACGATTTGTTATCACAAAGTGTTTTTGAAGGATCTGCAGAGTTTATAGCAGAAATTGCAACAGAAAAACCATCAATTAATACTGCAATAGGTTATGGTATTGAAAATGATGAAAAAGTAAAATCTAAATTTGAAAAAGAGATGTTTGTTCAATCTGTATATAATTGGATATGGAACAATACTAACAATGAGTTTAACACAAGAGATTTAGGATATTATATTGGTTATGCAATCGTAAAAAAGCATTACAATAAAGCTACAGATAAAGAAAAAGCAATAAAAGAAATCATAGAATTAGATTATACAAAACCAGAAGTAATTGAAGCATTTGTAGAAAGCACTGCGTATTTTTCAAAACCATTACAATATTATAAAAATGAATATGAGAAAAATAGACCTACAGTAATAGGTATTGAAGGTCTAAAAAACGGAAGTCAAAACGTATCTACAAGTACAACACAGTTTAAAGTTTTATTTTCGAATGAAATGGATCAGAGATTTAAATCGACAGGTTATGGAAGTCTAGGAGCTGATCATTGTCCTCAAACAATTTCTGCAGATTTTTCTCAAGATGGTAAGTCAATACTTTATACTATTAAAAAATTAAAACCCAATACCGAGTATGAAATGGTAATTAATTTTGGGTATAGAACTAAACGCTTTTTCCCTTTAAAACCTTATACCATAAAATTTAAGACTGCTAAATAAATTAAAGTAACAGCTAACTCAAGTATGGTCGGAAGAAATTTCGACCATCTTTTGTACTAATGAAAAAAGATGCACTCAAAAAAATAAAACTCTAGTATATTTTACAAACTTTCTTCTTCATATCTTTTTAAAATATCATTGATACTTTTTATTGACTTTTTACACCAATCCATTCGCTTTTCAAGGTTTTCTTCTTCAGTTAATTTCCAAGGAATATCTGAATTACGCAACAAATTTGTGACATGTTGAATCGTAATTGCTGCTGAAACAGAAATATTAAGACTTTCTGTAAAACCTACCATTGGAATTTTTAAAAACTCATCAGCTTGAGCTAATACTTCTTCACTTAAACCTTCAGTTTCTTTACCAAAAAAGAAAGCGGCTTTTTGCGTAACATCAAACTCATGTAAGTATTGAGAATTTTCATGTGGCGTTGTGGCTACAATACGATATCCCTGACTTTTTAAAGTATCAATGCAGGTTTGCGTTTGATTATATCTATGAATATCAACCCACTTTTGTGCACCCATAGCAATTTCTCTGTCCATTTTTTTACCCAATTGCGCTTCTACCACATGTACATCTTGCAAACCAAAAACATCACAACTACGCAATACAGCACTCGTATTATGTAATTGATACACATCTTCTACAGCTACTGTAAAATGCCGTGTACGCTGTGCTAAAACTTTTGTAAACAATCCGCGTCTGCGTTCGGTAAGATATCCTTCTAAATGTGCTAATAAGTCTTTATCAATCATGTTGCAAAACTATCATAAAAAGATATTGGAGCAAAATAGTTGAAAACATTTGAGATATCTGAGTAATTTCCTTAATTTAACCTTAAAAAATTATTGCCGAATGAAATACATTGCATTATTGGTACTCATACTTTGTATGGATACATCTTTTGCACAAAACCCTGAAGAATTTACCGTTAATTTTGCTGCAAATGATACGATCAATGATGCGAAAGTACTTAAATTTGCAGACTTACTTCAAGCATCTTTATACAAGCTTGAAACGAAATTCTTTTTAGATAATTTTAATGCTGAATCTTTTGCAAATAAAGTAATTTTGAATGATAAAAAATCTCTAGAAAACAAAGATATTCAAACCTTTAACAAAGCATTTCAGGATGGTTTTCTAAAGAAATTTGATCTATTTCCTGTAAAAATAACACAGAGTATTCAAAATGATTCTTCCTATGATGTGGTGAATTATTATTACGATGATCTCGAAAAAAAATATCATTTGTTATTCAGAACATATTCGGATAATGATGGACTAAATTATCATGATTATCAATTGAATTATGCAAACGAAAAGTTCAAAATTGAAGATATTTACATCTATACAACTGGCGAATATTTAAGTGACACCATCAAACAATTATACTTAATCAACTTGCCAAAAACCTACATAGATGGTATTGACGCCAAAGAAGATCGGTTAGAAAATATTGCTTTCTTTTACAGTTATCAAAAATTAATCGCAAAAGAAAAATACAAAGAAGCTTTTGATTTGTTGTCGACATTAAAAGGAGATATTAAAGAGCAAAAAATAATTTACATAATGAAAATTCAAGTGGCTTCCGCGATTAACGAAGTTTATTATATGGAAGCAATTGATGAATTACTAAAAAAATTCCCCAATGATCCATCTACGCAATTAATGGCGGTAGATTATTATGTTATGTTAAAAGATTATAATGCTACCATGACAGCTTTAGACGCATTAGAAATTGCAACGAGTGATACATTTATTGAGTACATGCGTGGAAATCTATCTTGGGAATTTAATGATTATGAAGGAGCTGAAAAAGCTTATAAAGCGACAATGGCAGAATATCCCGATTTTGAAGCTGCCCGTTTGAATTTATTGTATATGTATGATGAAGCAAAAATGGTTGAAGCTTGCATTTCCATGCTTGAAGAATTTATTGCAAATGATTTTTACTCCAAACAAGACTTAATTAACTTTATTGATAATACCGAAAACGAACTTAAAAATATAACAACTGCTCAACTTTATAAAGAATGGAAAGAAAAAAAATAGTTGTACTCACAGGTGCTGGAATAAGCGCAGAAAGTGGTATCAAGACATTTCGTGATGCTGACGGATTATGGGAAGGACATGATATTATGGAAGTTGCTTCTCCTGAAGGTTTTGAAAAAAATCCTGCATTAGTGTTAGATTTTTACAATCAACGCAGACAACAATTAAAAGAAGTGCATCCAAATGAAGGACACAAAGCATTGGTTGCGTTAGAAAAAAAATACGATGTTACCATCATTACACAAAATGTTGATAATTTACACGAACGTGCTGGAAGTAGCAATATTATTCATTTACATGGTGAACTTGTAAAATCGAGAAGCACAATAGCTCCTTATAAAATATATGATTGCACAAAAGATATTGTATTAGGTGATTTCTGTGAAAATGAAGCACAATTGCGCCCACATATCGTTTGGTTTGGTGAAGCTGTTCCTATGATTGAAACTGCTATAACTGAATGCTTATTAGCAGATATATTAATCATTATTGGTACTTCCATGCAAGTATACCCTGCAGCTAGCTTGATCGATTATGTTCCTAAAAACACACCAATTTATTTCATTGATCCAAATCCTGCTGTTCCGAATAGCTTTTATAAAAACCTAACCGTAATTTCCGAAAATGGTTCTGTAGGCGTTCCAAAAGTTGTGGATTTATTAATTCACTAATTTACAAACAATTCATTTTTAAACTGATACATTAATTAGCTTGTTCCTTTCCTATTGCCAACACAGCTCTTGCTTCTGTAACCCAATCCGCAAGTTCTTTAATTTGAGCTTCTGTTAATACGGCATCGCCATGTGTCCAAGTATATGAAGAAATTGGCATATGTCCTTCTTCTACTTCTTCAATAACTTCTTCTAACTTATGATCTTTTCTTTTTACTGAATATGTACTCCATTCTGAAAAATTTAATTCATCTTTTCCATGCTTTACATGATCGTTCATCCAATAAGAAACAGGCTCTATGTTGCTATACCAAGGATAACGTGTATTACTTGAATGGCAATCATAGCAAGCTGTTTTTAATATTGTTTGCACCGAAGCTGACGGATTTGTTTCTGTTATAAAAGGCTCTAAATCAGAAACATCGCCGATATTTTTTTCAGGTCCAAAAAATTGTAAAATTATCAATATAAATAATGCTAAAACTGCTATCTTTTTAAGTATCTTCATCTTGTTATTCTTATTTGGTTTTAAAAGTATAAAAAGTATGACATTTGAACAACTCTATTCGGAGCTAAATTACGTAAATCATTCTCGCGAAAAGCGAAACTACTATGCAAATATCGTTTTAAACAACTTAACATTGCTTCCAACTTTACTGGATGTCGTGTTTAGAGTTGATGATAAAATTTCGGCAAGAGCCGCTTGGCTATTTGAATTTGTAGCGCGTGAAAACCTAGACGCTATTCTTCCACATTTGGACAATTACACAGAAAAAATGCAAACTGTACATTTAGATCCTGCTGTACGACCAATCGCAAAAGTAGCTGAGTATTTAATTGAAGCTTATTATCATAAATCAATAAATAAGACAAAAGATAAGTTAACGTTAGTTCATCGTGAAAAAATTACAGAAACTTGTTTCGATTGGATGATAAGCGATCAAAAAGTAGCGGTAAAAGCGTATTCCATGCGTTCCTTATTTTTATTAGGAAAAGAATTCGATTGGATTCATGAAGAACTCATCATTATTTTAGAACGTGATTATGTTTCGCAAAGTGCTGCTTTTAAAGCAAGAGCACGCGATTTAATTAAACGCATTAAAAAAAGTGCTAAGTAATTAAAATGTAACGCAATAAATTTTATTTCATAAAACGGAACAAGTATATTTGTCAGCTTAAAACAACAACACAACAACAATGACGCTTACTCCGCTTAACGCAATTTCTCCTATTGATGGAAGATATCGTAACAAAACTATCGCTTTAGCCAACTATTTCAGTGAAGAATCTTTGATTAAATACCGTGTATTGGTAGAAATTGAATACTTTATTGCTTTGTGCAATGTACCATTACCTCAACTAGAAAATTTTGACGCTTCATTATTTGATGATTTACGCAGTATTTATGAAAACTTTTCTGCTGAAGATGCACAAGCAATCAAAGACATTGAAAAAGTAACCAATCATGATGTAAAAGCAGTTGAATATTTTATTAAAGAGAAATTTGACAAATTAGAAATTTCACAATACAAAGAGTTTATCCACTTCGGATTAACGTCTCAAGACATTAACAATACTGCTATTCCACTTTCTATAAAAGAAGCATTGCAAGATGTATATCTTCCAGAATTGATAACTGTTTTGGAAAAATTGAAAGAACTGTCAAATGAATGGTCAGAAATTCCTATGTTAGCTAGAACGCACGGACAACCTGCTTCTCCAACACGTTTAGGGAAAGAAATTGAAGTATTTATTACACGTATTGAAGCTCAGGTTGAATCAATTTCAGGAATTCCACATGCTGCGAAGTTTGGAGGTGCTACAGGAAACTTTAATGCACATAAAGTTGCATACCCATCAATTGATTGGAAAGCGTTCGGAAATGACTTCGTAGAGCGAATTTTAGGGTTACACCATTCATTCCCAACAACACAAATAGAACATTACGATCATGTTGCCGGAATTTTTGATGGATTAAAACGTATCAATACGATTTTAATTGATTTGGATAGAGATTTTTGGACATATATTTCTATGGATTATTTTAAACAAAAAATTAAAGCTGGCGAAGTAGGTTCATCTGCAATGCCACATAAAGTAAATCCTATTGATTTTGAAAACAGTGAAGGAAATCTAGGAATTGCCAATGCTATATTTACACATTTAGCGGCAAAACTTCCCATTTCGCGTTTGCAACGTGATTTAACAGATTCTACTGTATTACGAAATGTAGGAGTTCCATTTGGGCATACTATTATAGGATTTCAATCCACTTTAAAAGGATTGAACAAGTTATTATTGAATGCTGAAAAATTTGAACAAGATTTAGAAAATAACTGGGCTGTTGTAGCAGAAGCAATTCAAACAATATTACGAAGAGAAAGCTACCCAAATCCATACGAAGCTTTAAAGGGATTAACAAGAACTAATGAGAAAATAACGCAAAAATCTATAGCTGCTTTTATTGATACACTGGAAATTTCCCACAACATCAAATCTGAGTTAAAATTCATAAATCCAAGTAATTATACTGGAATTTAAATAAAAGCTAGTTTCCCAATTTTTTTTTGCTAATTTTGTTGAGTTGTTAAAATGTGTAAATAATGAATAGTTTAAGTATTAAACTGAAGAATCAAAAAAAATACGAAAGCTTGACTACCGAAGAAAATAAAGGACGATTACAGATTAAGAAGGCTATTTTTAATAAAGCCATCAAATCATATATCCAAGAAAACTACGAAACTGGAGTTCATTTTGGAAGTATGAATAATAATCTAAAAGAAATTTTAAAAGACTTGTCATTAGATAACATCATGGTGAGTTCATTAAAATTACCTGCTATTGATGTAAACAAGCTTGCTGGAATAAACGAGAATCAAAATGAATTTTCAAACTTTGGCTTATATGAAAGTTTCACATGTACGTTTGTTGCAAAAGATGGTATAGACTCTGAGGATTTTATGAATGGAATTCGAAAGTTAGAAACTTCTTTCTTGAACATCTATAATAAAAAAGCAAATGAAGAGTTAACGGAAATTGAGCTTCAAAACCGTATGGCTATCAAGAAAAGAGAGATACGTGAAATTACTTTTTTCGTAATCCTCTTTGTCATAGCAATTATTAGTATTTACTTGTTTTCGAGATAAAAAATAGAATAATAAGAATATAAAATTGGATAAATGTATACTACTCTACATTTATCCAATTTTTTATTGTGCCATATTTATGAAGTTTGAAAACACACCTAAATCCATGCCATCTTCACTAAAATCTTGCTGGGCTACTAATTGGTATAATTCCATAAACTTATTCATAGTCATATCATCTCCAATGATACGTGCTACAGCAAAACCAATATTTTTATCAGTATAAAAGATGACAATTTCATCAATAGAATTTTCATCGCCTGTATATTTTACAATACCGCGTGATCCCATGCTAATAAGTTCTTGGTACTGCTCTTGTTTTAAGATGGATTTAATTTTTTTGTTTTCTTCAGTATAGGCATCTTTTGTTGTTTCTGATACTCTAAACGCCAATACATTTACACGTTCTATAGCTTCATAAGCTTCTGTTTGTGCTTCATTCATTTGTGAAGCAATTGGTTTTAAAACGCTTTTAGGAATGCTACTTGAAGAAAATCCGCTGTTTTCAGCGTTTGCTAAAATATAGTTCTGTAAGCTATTCTTATTAGAACAACTACTAAAACATATAAGCAATACAAATACTGAAATAATTGATTGTAAAGTTTTCATTTTTTGATTGATTTGATTGATTTGATTGATGATTGATGATTGATGATAATATAAAAAAAGCAAAAAAGCGCATCAATAGACAAATGCCATTGATGCGCTTAAAATTAGAACGTTATTTAGTTTTTCTTTTTCGCATTTTTTAAGTGTTCTCCACCTGGAATGTCCATTTGACTTGTAAGTTTAGAAATCTGATTTAAATCAATATCTCCTGTTAAAGATACAACAACTGTATTAATTTCTGTTTCGCTAACTTTTACTTTGTCTTCGATTCCCGTAATAAACATTAATAATTCTTTTACTTGTGAATCATTTCTCCCTGATTTTACGTAGAACTTCATACGTGTATTTCCTTCTCTTACAACCATTAATTCTTCTAATTCGTTAGAGCGTTTTCCAACCCACTTTTGAATGTCTGATGATATCTTTGGATTACTTGTTGCAATTGTTTTAAAACTTGTGATACTATTCACCATTTTTAAAAATTCTTTTGCATCAGGATCGTCTGAATCTAATCCCATTGTTGCAAGCATTTTAAACATTCTTGGCTTTATAGATACGTATGCTACGTCTTCACTATCTGCGTATTTTTCAAAAATTCCTTGTCCGAATGTAACTAATGGCAACGCCATTAAGATTACTAAAATTACTATCTTTCTCATGTTTTAATTATTTTCTGTTATAATAAATTTGTTAGTTGTTTCTGTAAATTGATTTAAATGATTGATGTGACTAGCTCCCGTATTGAAACTCTCGGAAACTAAGGTCATACTTTCTTTAAATTGTGCATACGCTATTTCTGCTTTTGCTCTTTCCTGAGCGTCTACATAATAGGTAATTCCAATGGTACTCATGAAGATAAATACAGCGGCAACAGAAATCCATTTTAAATAGTTTTTTCTAGGTTGTAATGGAACGTTTCGTGTATATTGTTCTTCTAGTAAATTAGCAAAGTGCTGAAACATTGGTTGATATTCTTGCAAATGCGGCGCCACATTGTCTTGCGAAAAATACAACTGTAACTCTTGTTCTTCTTGAACCGTTGTTGTTGCTTCAAAATACTTCTCTAATAATTTTTCTATGTTAGCTAACTCCATAGTTGTGTTTTTTTATAAGTTCTTGTCTAACGTACTTTCTTGCTCTAGATAATGCTACTCTAATTGCTGTCGGATTCATATTTACCACCTTTGCTATTTCTTCAAAATCATATTGCTCTACATCTCTAAGCTGAATAATAATTTTTTGTTGCGGTGGTAGTTCTTCTAAAATCTGATGCACAAAATTAACACTATCTCTTACTTCTACTTGTTTTTGTAAAGACGTGTGTTCGTCTTTATAGTTACTATGAACTAATTTTAAATTACTTGCTTGTTTCGATTTTAATTTGTCCAAACAATAATTTTTAGTCATCGTCATTGCAAAAGCTTCTACATTGTTAAACTCTGCAATCTTTGTTTTTTTTGACCATAATTTCAACAATACTTCTTGGGTTGCGTCTTCTGCTTCTTCATTTGAAACTAGCAAGCGCTTTGCCAATCTGTAGAGTTTATCTTTGAACGGCAATATCATATGTAAAAAATCTGCCTGTTTCATTGTGATGGTTGTTTTTGTTTTTTGATTGCTTATAAGGAAGACGAGCCAGTTACAAATTTGTTACAAATAATTTTTATTTTGCAATAATGTAGCTATTTTTAGTGTTTATTAGTAAACCCACAAGTTAAGATATTACTATGATGAAGAAAATTATGAATATAAAGAAATTGCTCTTCTTATTTGTTGCGGCTTCTGTTATTACAGTAAGCTGTACAGATCAAGATGACAACCTGTTTAGTGTACCTGCCGATTTAGAAGTCCAAGACTTTGTATGGAAAGGACTAAACCTTTGGTATTTTTGGCAAGCCGAAGTAACAGATTTAGCAGATAGCAAGTTAGATAATAGTGGTGATTACATTTCTTTTTTAAGCAGTTATCCAAATCCTGCTGATTTATTTGAACACTTACGCCATCCTGATGATCGTTTTAGTGTTATTGTAAGCGATTATGATGAATTACAAGCTTCCCAACAGGGAAATTCAGATTCTAACGGAGTAGACGCACGTTATATCTTTTTAAATAGCGGAAGTTCAGAAGTTATTGGATATGTACGCTATATTGTACCAAACTCTGATGCTGACGGAAAAGATATTCGTAGAGGAGATATTATTTATGGTGTAAATGGACAAAGTTTATTCTTCAACTCAGAAACAGATAATAATTTAAATTTACTCGATCCTACAAATACTACGTATAACTTAGCTGATTTAACGGTTACAAATGGTGTACGTTCTATAACACCAAACGGAAGAAATATCGATTTAACAAAAACAAACATTACTGAAAACCCTGTACATATTGCTTCTACTATTGATGTTGGACCTAAAAAAGTTGGGTATTTAATGTACAATCAATTTATTTCTACTTTTGATACACAACTAAATGGTGCTTTTGCTACTTTTCAAGCAGAAGGTGTTACAGAATTAGTGTTAGATTTTCGTTATAATCCAGGTGGATTCGTAAGTTCAGCTATTGCTTTAGGAAGTATGGCTACAGGACAATTTGATGGACAGTTATTCACAAAGTTTCGTTACAATAATAAAATTCAACCACAATTAACAGATGCACAAGAAAACAGATATTTTGTAAATGCGTTAAGTACTGGAGCAGCTATTAATAGTTTGGGCTTAACCAAAGTATATGTTATTACTACAGGAAGTACAGCTTCTGCAAGTGAATTGGTTATTAATTCTTTAGAACCTTATATTGATGTAGTTCAAGTAGGAACAACTTCAAGAGGAAAAAATGAAGCTTCTGTTTCCTTATATGATTCTCCTTCTTGGACATTTAGTGATTCACAATTAAACCCAAATCACAAATGGGCAATGCAACCACTAATTTCTAGATTGGAAAATAGCGCAGGTTTCTCAAACTATACAGACGGATTAACTCCAGATATTAATATTGCAGAAGATTTAACAAATTTAGGCGTACTAGGTGATGAAACAGAACCTTTACTAGCTGCAGCATTAAATAGTATTGCAAATGCTGGAAGACCGTTAAATATTAATCCAATGAAAATTGTACCAATTGATGCTATTACAGATACTAAATTGCGAACTATCACAGCAGATCGTATGTATATCGACTTAAAAGTTGGAGATAATGACGATGCTTTACAAAATCATAAATTAATTATTCCACAAGAATAATACATATCAGTTTATTACTAGAAAACGCTTCTAATTTCTTAGAAGCGTTTTTTTATGCTTTATATTTATGATAACTTAATGTTCTGAATTGTAACAATAGCACTTGTTGCATCTTTGTCTGCTAATGTAGAATCACTTTGTGTTACATCGTCAAAAGCAAAAGCATAGTCATCACTATCAATAGCATTTTCATGAATGTATTTTGAATATACATTGTAACAATCTAATGTACTTCCATCTGTTAATTTCATTGTATTAGTATAAAAAACTTTTTCATCTTTGTATGTTGTCCAGTTTTTATCTTGTGTTTTAGTTGTTGGTGGCATCAAAAACAACGTATTATCTTTAATATTTGGATGTGCTAAGATTCCAACATTAAAGGCAGCTCCTAAGTTTTTAGCAGGAACAGATTGTGGCGTTTTATTTGGCGCAGCAAATAAATCTTCGCAACCAAAAACACTTCCTTTTATTTGACTACTTCCCGATGGTTTGTCAAACGAAATACTTGGTAATTTTCCTGTTCCTCCTTTTTCAGAGAATATGAACTTTCCATTTTTTACAATTCCTTCAAAAACAATATTTTCATAACCTGGATTAAATTCTGCAATTTCAGACATATCTACTTGAACCGATTTATTTTTTCCTTCTGCATAAAAATCCCAAACAGCATCTATATAATTTTGAAAACTAGAAGCGTCAAAATCATTATTTATGACATCTGGTATATTTACTAATGCTTTATTTGGGGCAATAATTCGTATTGTTTCTTCATCATTTCCTTTTGGTGTTTGTACAATATTTGCCCAATGTCCATCAAGTCCATCTTCAAAAGATTTAAAAATTTCTTTTCGTGTTTTTAAAAACCCTTTAGGTCCATTTGTAGTTCCGTTTGGCAGTTTTTCTTCTAATTTTAAAGGAACACAGAAAAAATCAACATTCGTTATGTCTATAAAAGGAAAACCATCTTTTGGTAGAAAAGAAATTTCAAACTTATCATAAATTACATGAAAACTTGGATCAGAAGGATTTCCAATATTTGGTGGAGAAATTCGATCAGCAAATTTTAACGCACTTCCAAAAGAAAGGTATACAATTCCAGAGTCTATATTTGGAATGTTAATCACTTTCTCTTTAACCTTTCCTACATTTAAAGCAACTGCGTTATCACTCCATGTTTTGGTTGTTAAGTTATAAAATTGTTGCTTTTTGTTGTTTTCAATAGAAGCATTCATTCCTTTTATTGTAATATACAATTCCTCATCTGATCCTGAATTATTTGCAATCGTAATTGGAAACGGGTTTGGGCTACTCATAAGTAATATGGTTTAAAAAAGTTAGTACAACAAGGTAACATAACTATATTGAAATATGCAACGTACTTATACGTAATTACTAAATTTG
The DNA here is from genome assembly GCF_947496985.1 of uncultured Kordia sp. Lineage (GTDB taxonomy): Bacteria > Bacteroidota > Bacteroidia > Flavobacteriales > Flavobacteriaceae > Kordia. Next base: position 405,062 of record NZ_CANMEZ010000003.1, on the reverse strand, counting down.
AAAGATTCTGACATATTCTCTTTTTTATTCTGCTAAACCAGAAAATCACATAAATTGGTGATGCAAAACCCTACTATTATGTGTTTTACACAATATAATCTTCATTTAATTTTGGTACAATTAATAAAATTTAGAAACCATGGAACCCATAAATGATTTAATTATTGTCCATTTTCAAGAAAGCTTTTTTGACAAAACAAATAAAGATATTAAAGACACCGTGAAAACGACTCTCGAACCAATGATAAAGAACGCGCTCAAAGCAAATATGCATGTTAGTTTTTGGGAAGATATTACAACTAGTAATCCGACATCAATTATTGAAATTCCGCCTTTAAGTATAAACCTAAGTCAACAAGATGCACCAAATGGAGTAAATAATACATATGTATTACACGGAGCAGAAATTACCTTAACAGGTGGCTGGTTTGGCGCTTGTATTAAAAATGCTGTACGAAGCATTATGCTCGCGTTTTTCAAAAATCTAGCATTAATTAAAACTGGCGAACTTACTATACGTATACCATCAAAAGCTGTTTATGATGAAAACGAATTGCTAGCTGATATTACAGATTCTAATATTGGACTCGATATTGTAGATGCACTTGAAAGATCTGAATTTCTAAAAAGATTAGAAGTTAGAGAAAGAGGTTTACAAGTACGAGTTACCAAGAGTAAAACACAAGAAACTATTTTAGAAAAAATCCTTGTAAAAGCTCCCGATAAACCAACATTACATTTTTTTGATGTAGTTTTCTTGATTGATTAGTTTCTTTATATAAATTAATCATTGTAAATAACAAAAGCCATTGGTTTCCCAATGGCTTTCAACTTATGATAGGTATTAAATAAACTCTACAGGTTTAAAGAAAAACCAACGCGAACGTTTGTTCCTCTTGTTGTAAATCCTGTAATCTCTGTATATTCTTCATTGAAAATATTAGATACTGCTAAAAATCCACTTAAACGCTTGTTAAACTTATGGTTTACGTTTGCTCCGATTAAGCTAAATGATTCTAAGGTTACATCTTGAAATGTTGCAAAATCTGTATCTAAACGCTCAGATGTAAACTGATATGATACTGCAGCATTTGTTTTTTGCGTAAAAGCATATCCAACATTTAAATTTGCTTTGTGCTTTGGTATACGTAATACTTTTACATCTTTCTTCTCTGTAAATGTATAGTTTGCATCAACTGTTAAGTTTTTAATTGGAGTTGCTGCTACTTCAAATTCGAAACCATTTACTGTAAAATCTTGACTTACATTTTGATATTCTCCAGCAAAGGTTACAAAATCAGTTACGACATAGTTGATAAAGTTTTGTTCATCTCTGTTAAAATACACAGCACTTGCACGTAATTTTTCAGATAACTTTACTTCTACTCCACCTTCTATAGTTGTATTTTCTTCTGGCTCTAAGTTTGGATTTGGTCCAAAGTTTCCAAATAATTGTGATAATGATGGTGCAATAAATGAAGTACTATAAGAAGCAAATGCTTTTACATATCCTTTTCCTAAAGGCATACGGTATGATGGGTTGAAGTTATAGGTAAAGTGACTTCCATATTCGCTATGGTTATTCATTCTCGCTCCTGCATTAACATTTAAACCGAAATCAGAAACATATACAACATTTACATATGGATCTACAATTGAAGAAGATTGCTCTTCAGCAAATAAAGTTTGATTGTCAATATAATTTAAACCAACAACTGTATAAAACTGATTGTTGAAGTTGTATTTGTTATAGATATCCAATGCTATTGTTTCACCTTCAAAATTAGATGGAAAGTTTGAAAAGAATCTACGCTCAATTGAAGTATACGCAGCATTTAACGTTACACTACCATTTTTATATGTATACTTTGGAGCAACTCCAAAACGATATTGTTCACTATCTGCTTCAAAGTTTGCATCTCCTCTTGGAGAGGAATTATCAAAGTCATTTTTAAATTTATCTAACGTACCGTAAATACTAGCTTCAAAAGCTTCAGAAAATTTATATCCTACTTTTACATTCGTGTTAATTCTTGAAAAAGGATCACTTTCTTCACCGATTACAGCAGACAAACCATCTGTACTTTGGTGACCAAAGCCAACTACATAGCTTAATTTATCAACAGTTCCATCAATACGAGCACTGTTTGAAAAATCGTTGATATTATAGTTTGAATCGTCTTGTGATTGGTTTGTTCCGAAAGAACTGTTTACCGTTAAAGCGATATCATTTTTAGATGCTTTTTTTGTTGTAATATTAATTACAGCAGTTGCAGCACCACTTCCGTATAAAGTACTTGAAGCTCCTTTGATGATTTCAATAGATTCAATACGATCTAAAGATACCAAACGTAAATCGAAATCATTTGCAATAGAAGAAGGATCATTTACTTGAATTCCATCAATTAAAATTAATACCTGACGGTTGTTACCACCACGTACAAAATAACTTAGATTTTGTCCAGCATTACTTCTACTTCCTAAAATCTCAATTCCACTTTTCGTATTAATTACCTCAGCAATTGTTTTTCCTTGGCTTCTTGCAATTTCTTCACTAGAGATAGAAATTACTGTTTTTCCAGAGTTTTCACGTTTTAAAGCATGACGTGAATCAGAGATCACAACTTCATCAAGTTGTTCTTTTTTGTCATCTTGTTCTTGTGCAAATACGGTAGTACAAGCCAATAACAAAGCACTAACTGATAGTACAGTTTTTTTCATTTGTTTTCGTTTTATGGGAAAAAGTATGGGTTTCCATACGCAAACTTTTATCCCGAAAGTTTGACATTTCATTTGAAAAATTGGCAGGTCTCCTGACTTACAATTTGCTATATACCTTCCCGAATATTCAGTGGTCTTGTAGTTATAACAACTCATTTTTGAAATGAGGTACTGAACAATATCAGCACATGTTTACAGTTGCGGGAACAGTTCAAGAATGAAGGTTTGCTACCTTTTCACTTGATTCCCTTTTAATTCGCACATACTATTGTATGTTTGAAACCAAAATTCGGCGCAAAAATAAACATTCTTTAGAATCTATCTACTAAAAGATGAAATAATATTACTTTTGAAAAAAACTAGCGAAACCATATATGCAATCTTTCAAATCATTTTATTGTCTTTTCATTATACTTTGTACACTTTCTTTTTCGTGTAAAACCGAGAAGAAAGAACCAAAACAAGAATTTTCACCTATACAAAAAATAGCCAATACAAACGTATCATTAGCGCATGCTAAAAAGTTTGCTATTGAAAAAACAGGAGATATTACGGTAATTACTGTATTTTCTCCTTGGCCAGATGCTGATAAAAATTTCACATATGCCTTAATTCCTAGAGAAAAAGCAGCTTCCATTACGCTAAACCGCGATGCATATGATGCTATTATTTTAACTCCGGTAGAACGTATTGTGGTAACTTCTACCACACATATTCCAACATTGGAAATGCTTGGTGTAGAAGATAAATTAGTTGGTTTTCCTGATACTGATTATATTTCTTCTGAAAAGACAAGAGCTTTAATTGATACTAAAAAAGTAAAAGACATTGGTCAAAATGATCAAATAAATATGGAATTATTGATCGATTTACAACCAGAATTAGTGATTGGTTTTTCTATCAACAATTCAAATCCTACCTATAAAAAGATTGAAGATGTGCATATTCCTGTTGTTTATAATGGTGATTGGACAGAAGGAACTCCTTTAGGAAGAGCAGAATGGGTAAAATTCTTTGCGCCTTTTTTCCAAAAAGAAGCCAAAGCGAAAGAAGTATTTGCATTAATTGAACACAATTACCTAGAAGCTAAAAAGTTAGCGCTCAAAATAAATAAAAAACCAACCGTTTTAGCAGGCGCTATGTATAAAGACATTTGGTATTTGCCAGCTGGTGAAAGTTTTCAGGCACAATATTTAAAAGATGCCAATGCAAATTATATTTGGACAGATTCTGATGGTACTGGAAGTTTGTCGCTTAGTATAGAAAGTGTGCTAGATAAAGCTGCAAACGCAGATATTTGGATTGGACCTGGACGTTTTAAAACGTATGATGATTTGGAAAAAGCTAGTAAAACGTATGCTGAGTTTGCTCCTTTTCAACATAAAAAAATATTTTCTGCTGCAAATACAGTCGGAAAAACTGGTGGAACTATGTATTATGAACTCGCACCAACACGACCAGATATTGTTCTAAAAGATATTATTAAAGCTATTCATCCAGCGATTTTACCAGATTACGAACCATTCTTTTTTAAACCTTTATTATAATTGCCAAATCAATCGTCATATAGCATTACGTTTATTGTACTTAGCTTATTATTAATCAGTTGTTTTCTGATGAATATAAGTTTAGGTTCAGTAGCCATTCCGTTAAAAGGGATTTTTGCAGCGTTTACAGGTGGCGATATTGATAAAGAAACATGGCGAATTACTATTTTAAGCATTCGTTTACCAAAAGCAATTGCTGCAATTTTAGTTGGTTTCGGTTTATCATTAAGTGGTTTGTTAATGCAAACTTTATTCAGAAATCCACTTTCAGGACCTTTTGTTCTTGGATTAAGTTCTGGCGCAAGTTTAGGCGTAGCTTTATTAATTATGGGCGCTTCTGTATTTGGTGGATTTTTCGGAACGTTATTACTATCAAGTTATAGTTTGGTTATTGCAGCAAGTATTGGAAGTTTACTCGTTTTATTAACTGTGATGGCAGTTTCCTTTCGTGTAAAAGATACTATGTCTATTCTTATTATTGGATTGATGTTTGGAAGCATAACTGGTGCTATTGTAAGTGTTTTGACCTATTTTAGTGATGCTGATGAATTAAAACAATTTATGATGTGGACATTAGGCTCTTTAGGAAATTTAAATCCTGAAGAATTAAGTATTCTTGCATTCTTAGTAGTGCTTGGTATTGGATTAAGCATTTGGGCAATAAAGTCCTTAGATGCATTTCTTTTAGGTGAAAATTATGCTAGAAGTTTAGGTGTTAATATTAACAAATCGCGTTTAATTATTATTATCGCGACTAGTTTGATGGCTGGAAGTTGTACTGCTTTCGTAGGACCAATTGCGTTTATAGGTTTAGCTGTTCCGCATATTACACGTTTATTTTTTAATACTACAAATCATCGAATATTGGTTCCAAGTGTTTGTTTGATTGGTGGAATTTTAATGTTGATTTGTGATAGTATTGCGCAAGTTCCTTTTCATGAAATCACGTTACCAATTAATGCGATTACCTCTATTATTGGCGCACCTATTGTAATTTGGTTATTAGTTCGTAAACGAAAGATGATTTTTTAATTAGATTCGTTATTAAATTTTTAGACTTCTCACATAACTCAATACTAATTTCTCAATACTAACTACTAATAATAATTCGTACTTTAGTCAATTCAAATTAAAACCTATTTCTACAACAAACACATATCCAGTTTTACAAGCTACAGCACTAAGTATTGGTTATCAAGATAAGAACAATACAAAAGTGATTGCGGAAGCTATTAATTTTAGTATTTCTAAAGGGAAATTAGTTGCATTGGTTGGAGCTAATGGAATTGGAAAATCTACGTTATTACGTACGTTAGCCAAAATTCAACAACCACTTACAGGAGAAGTTTTATTGCAAAACAAGTCGCTTCACTCCTATTCAAATGGTGATTTAGCAAAAGAAATTGGTTTGGTATTAACGGAACAATTACCATCTAAAAATTTGACTGTATTGGAATTAATCGCGCTTGGACGCCAACCCTATACCAATTGGATTGGAAATCTTTCAAAGCATGATCATACCATTATTGAAAGTGCTTTGCGAAAAACCAATTTGCAAGAATTAAAGCATAGAAAGTGTTACACCTTAAGTGATGGACAGTTGCAAAAAGTAATGATTGCACGTGCTTTGGCGCAAGATACTTCCATGATTATTTTGGATGAACCCACTACACATTTAGATATGTATCATAAAGCATATGTGTTGAATTTACTCAAAAAATTAGCACACGACACAAAAAAAACGATGTTGTTTTCTACACATGAAATTGATTTGGCTATTCAATTGTGTGATGAAATGATTGTGATGCATGATGGCAACGTATTTTCGGGAACACCTTGCGAATTAATTGAACAAGGTATTTTTGAAGCATTATTTCCAAATGATTTGATCACTTTTGATGCAACTTCTGGTAGTTTTAAGGTGAAAAATAATTGATTTTCCCTAAAAAGAAAAGCGCCTTATCAAAAGATAAAGCGCTTTATAAAAACTAACCAACCAAAATGTAATACGACTCTCTTTACGCAAGTAACCAGCTCTCTGTACTGTCATCATCGTAATACACATTATATAAGACAACTTCCGTGCCAATTTGTTACACGTTTTCTTAAAAAAAATCGTACAATTGTTAAATATAAGTTAGGAAAATCTTAAAAAGATCCTGCTATGCAACAGGGTTAGTTCAACTTATACCATTAAGTGCGTCATACTGACTTTTCAATGGTGAGTTTCAATAACAAAAAAACGCTTCACAAGCGTGAAACGTTTTTTTACTAAACTAACCAACCAAAATGTAATACGACTCTCTTTACGCAAGTAACCAGCTCTTAGTACTGTCATCATCGTAATACACTTTATATAGAACAACTTCCGTGCCAAAATATTGTATGAAACCTTAAAAAAGAATTACTATTCTGTTAAATAAAGTTAGAAAATCTTAAAGAGATCCTGCTATACAGCAGGATTAGTTCAACTTACACCATTGAATGCGTCATCCTGACTTTTCAATGGTGAGTTTCACTAACAAAAAAACGCTTCACAAGCGTGAAACGTTTTTTTACTAAACTAACCAACCAAAAATTATATTATGACTCTCTTTACGCAAGTAACCAGCTCTTTGTAACGTCATCATCATAATACGTTTTATATAATCCAACTTCCGTGCCAAAATAATATGTTAACTATTAAATTTTAGCCAAAATGAGCATTATTGTTTACTCGTGATTGATTAGTTACATATTTCATCAAAAAAACAGCAATACTATCTTGTGACTTTAGACGAAATACTTAGTTTTTTAGCAAGTTGTATTAATTAGTTACCCAACAAATAAATCCTCCTATACTTACCCAATTAGGTTCAATTGGTCCGCAAGTATGATTATTGTCTGATCTTACAGGTGCACAATTAGCTGAAGTAGGACGTTGCCCACCATTAATTTGAAAATTAGAAATTGATTTCTTGTTTAATTTTAGAGATTTAATGTTTTGTTTTTTCATCGTTTAAATTGTTTAGATTAATGTATTTAGGTTTAGGTAATTTTATCGTGATCTTCTAGGTCCAGGAGCTGTATCAACTGGCGTTGTATCTACAGGATCATCCGTTGATACAGGATCGTCCGCTGGTTCTACATAACCTGCGTCTGGATCCAAGTTTGGATCAGTAATTCCTCCCAAAATTTGTAATGTAAACTCTTTGTCTAGAGTTGTGAATTGTTGGTTTTTCATTTTGGTTATAAATTTAAGTTAACAACTCAAAAGTATCGCTATGAAAAACGAAATCGTTCTATTTATAGGGCTTTGTGATGATTTACCGTATAAATAGTGATGAATAAAAAATGAAGTGTGATGAAATTGAATATTTCTGGGATGAATTTTTAGCGCTAAAAAATTAAATTATTTAATTCTTCTACATACGTATTACTTACAGGTAATTTTTCGTCGTTAATGGTTACTTCTTTATTATTTTTTTCAGCTACTTTTTCCATGCGTATAATGTACGATCGATGAATTCGTAAATATTCTAATGGATCTGGCATTAAATCAATGAACTCTCCTATTTTTTTACGAATAGTATAGTTTTTAGTTTCTGTAATCAATTCGATATAGTTTCCAGAAGACTTTACATATAAAATTGTATCTGTTTTGATTCTGATTTCTTTACCAGCCTCTTTGAATGTAAAGTATTTTTCTTTTCGTTTAATTTTTTTGACAATCAAACGTAATAGTTCACGTATAATATGTCTGTTATAAGAAAGAATTCTATACTTAAAGAATAGAAATATTAATAATCCGATAGCAAAAATTACAGAAATGATAAACCAAGCCTGTTTCCAAAACGGAGCAGTTATATGAATAGGAATTTCTAAAAATGTTAGATTTTCATTGTTTTTAGAAATAGTGGCTGCAACTTTAAATGTATAATTCCCATAAGGTAACACAGGATACGATATGCTTCTATTTTTGGTGTAATACCATTTGGTATCCAAACCTTCTACTTTATATTTATATAATAATTCATTAGATTTTTTAAAAGAAACACCTTCTACTAAAAACTCTAATCTATTTTCTGTATACGACAGATTTTTTAACTTTTCTGGTGTAGCAACCATATCATTCACAAAACAGTTTTTTATTCTGAGATAGTATGAATTTGTTTCATTTTTTTGATCGAATAAATATTTTGGCGCATGAATGAGTCCTTTTCTGGAAGCAATCCAAACGGTATTATTGATTACTTCTACATCTTTAATTCCATCATTTAATAAACCATTAACACTTTTTAAACCTGTGATTTCATAAGTATTATTTTCATGAAACAGTATTTTATTTAATCCAGCATTTGTACAAACCCACAATTCATTTTTATTTTCAATGTATAATTCATTGATAATATCACTTGACAAACCGTCTTGTTTAGTAATATTTCGTACTTCTTTTGTTTCTATATCGTAAAGAATAATTCCAGCGCCTAGCGTAGCAAAGTAGAGTTCTTTTCGTTGTTCATTTATATCAATGTCATCAACTCTGTTTTTAAATATTGAATTCGTTTCTGCCAAAGAAATTATAGTATCATTTTTAGAGATATAAACACCTAATGGCGTTCCTAAATAAGTTTCATCATTCCAAATTGCAGCATCTTGCGTTCTAAAAGGTGTCGTTATATGTGTTGCTGATGCATCATTTTGTAAAATGGTAAATTTTGACCGTTGTGAAATAACCATTCCTTGTGTTGAAGGTTCTGATAATTTTACGGCATAACTCAAGGTTAAAGAATCTTTAAAATAGATTTTAGCATCACTTTGATGCTTCTTTTTGTAAAAGATTTCGTTTGAATGCACGTATAGTTGCTTGTTTATAGCATCAAATTCTACAAATGCTTTGGAATTATTTGCAAATTCTTGTTCGTATGTTGTGTTGTAATTCGTATCTAGTTTTATTACTTCACCAGTACTATAGCCTACGTATAATTCGTTTTCACTATTTTTTGTTAATGTCCATATAGGAGAATGCACATTGGTTTTTACAAACTTTATGCTCGGTTCTTTTACATAAAACATACCGCTATGAAGTGTTGAAAACCAATAACCACCTTCATTATCTATAAGAAAATCAGAAACCGACTTATCTTTTAAAAAATGCTCAACAATATTTCCATCTTTATCTCTAATAATTCCTCCTCCAAAAAAATAACCTGTAAAAAAGTGATTATCATCTATTTTTTTAATTGAGATTGGAGCGTTATCCATTTTTATCGTTTTTACAATATTCCCATATTTATTTACTAAACGAATTTCTTTTGAATTTTTTAAAACAGTATTTTCACTGCCTTTCAAAAAAATGGCTTCATTATTCATTGTTCCATCTACGGAGAATTTTAGCGTATTTTTATCATTTTTAATACTATCATTTGTATAATATTGAAAAAATGAATCGTCTCCCTTAACTTGTAGATCCATCCAATAACGTTTTTTTTCATTTATTGAATACAGTTTAGGTTTTTCAATGATGTCACCATTTTTAGAAATAATGAGTTTGCCAAACATAACATCACAACTAATATGCAAACTTCCTTCTGAATCAACGTATAGGCTATTAATATGTTGTTGAAACCTTAGTTCTTGTTTCAGTATAGAATTGTATGCATACGGTTTAAATCCATTAAATTCTTCATTAAAATAAAATAACTGATTATCAAAAGTACTACAATAGATATTTCCGTCTTTTTGAGGGTAAAAATCAAGTATAACATGATTTAAAATACCATCTTTAATCCCATACTCTTTGAATTCATATCCATTATACGCTGCTAATCCTCTATCGGAAGCTGACCAAATATTACCGTTTTTATCTTGATACAAATCATATATTTCCAAACTAGGTAATCCGTCATTGATACCAAATTCAGTATAAATACAATCTTGAGAAAACGAAAACTTGAAGAAACACAGAAAAAGAAAAGTAAAAAATCGAGAATTCATACGTGGTTAAAAGTGGTTAGTGCTATTGAAGTATATTTTTACATCTCAGCTAATATATTAAAATCAATTTAACAGTTACGAATACATAGTAAATGTCACATACAAAAAAACACTTCACAAGCGTGAAGTGTTTTTTTAAAACTAACCAACCAAAATGTAATGCGACTCTCTTTACTTCGAGTAACCAGCTCTGTGTAATGTCCTCACCGCGTTACGTTATCATATAAAACAAGTATCGTGCCAAAAATAGTGTCTTGTATGTTTTTTGTTTGAAATAGAATTCAATATTTTTATGAATTAATACAATTCTCTTGAAAAATATACTTGAAACTGAACGACTGGTTCTACGTGAATTCATCATAGAAGATGTTGCATTTGTAATACAACTCGTTAATACACCTACTTGGATAGAATTTATCGGTGATCGAAATATTAAAACTGAAACAGCTGCGCAAGATTATATTGAAAATAGTTTGATGAAAAGTTATGCTACAAATGGTTTTGGTTTGTGGCTTATGAAATTGAAAGAAACTTCAAAACCGATTGGAATGTGTGGTTTAGTGAAAAGAGATACTTTAGAAGATGTTGATATTGGTTTTGCTTTATTACCTGAATATGGACGAAAAGGATATACTTTTGAAGCAGCAAAAGCAACACTTAATTATGCTAAAGACACTTTAAATATTCAAAAAATAGTTGCCATTACTGATACTAAAAATGCGGCATCTATTGGTTTGCTTAACAAAATAGGCTTGCAGTTTGAAAAAGAGTTGCAACTATCTGAAGATGATACGGTTTTATTATTTTCATGATTTATACATAAAATAATGCATCCACAACGAAAAAAAGGAATTATCATTGGTGCTAGTATTTACGGAATCGGTTTCGTCACTGCGTTTATTATATATCTAACTCTAGAAAACACATACGCACATGCACCTAGTGTGCATCAAGCTGTGTTGATTTTATTGTTTTATTTGGCAGTAATTTGGTGTATTATTTCAATAATATTGATCGCACTACATAAAAATCGTCCTTTACAAATGGGTTTCTTAATTATAAATGGCACATATATTTTATTCTGCCTAGTATTCCTTTTATATATTATAGTTGGCCACAAACTGAATTATTAGCATTATTGTTACTTATTATTGAGTTTTGATACTAACATAATATGCATCGAAATTTTAAAAAAGGACTTTTAGTGGGCTTACTTGTTCACTCAATCATCATTTTAATTTCTTTATGGGTTACTAGTACAAATGTACTTATGCCCAAGTACCTAACTATAATGACCATACTTTTTATATCACTAATTTGGGGATTAGTAAACACTTTCAACTTAGCATTTGAAAAAACACGCAAGCTACATCTTGGAATGATTGTCGTAAATAGTATTTGGTTTATTTTTTATTTGATCTCCATTTTTATACAATTTCAAGAATTGAATACTGAATGATTTGCACTATTCTAAAATGGAATAGTATCTTTACGCAAAATCTAATTCATGTCAGAAATCGTTATTTATATTGTTCTTATTGTCCTGTTTTCAGCTATTGGTATTTTCTTAGGAATGTACATCGGAAACCTAAAAACAAAAGCACAACAGGAAGGTATGCACGAACGTAATCGTCAATTACAGTCACAGTTTGATGATTTAAAACAATCTGCTATAACTGAAACAACAAAGCAAAACGAATCGTTTCTGCAACAATTAAACGACGTCAAAAACAATCTTACAAAAACAGAAAAAGAGCGTGAGGAGATTCGTAGAGAGAAAGATTTCTTGAATGTTGAACTCGCACGAAAAAATTCTGAATTTGAAAATCTTCAAAAACAAAGTCGAGAACGTGATGAAGCTTTAAAAATACAACAAGAGCAACTTCGCAAAGATTTTGAATTGTTAGCAAATAAAATTCTGGAAGAAAAGTCATCTAAATTTACAGAACAAAATAAAGAGAATATTAAAAATATTTTGACGCCACTTCAAGAGAAGATTCAACATTTTGAAAAGAAAGTAGAAGACAGTCAAAAAGAAAATATCAGCATTCATTCAGCATTGAAAGAAAAGCTTTCAGAACTCAGTAAAGCCAATTTACAAATCAGTCAAGAAGCAATCAACTTAACGAAGGCGTTGAAAGGTGATAGTAAAATGCAAGGAAATTGGGGTGAATTAGTCTTGGAACGCGTCCTTGAAAAAAGTGGTTTAGAGAAAGATCGTGAATATGTTGTTCAACAAAATTTTACGCGAGAAGACGGTTCACGTGTATTACCTGATGTGATTATTAATTTGCCGAATAATAAGAAAATGATCATTGATGCAAAAGTTTCTTTGACGGCTTACGAACGTTATGTAAATAGTGAAGATGAAGAAAGAGAACTGAGTTTAAAAGAACACTTAACATCTATCAAACGTCACGTAGATCAGCTTTCTGCTAAGAAATACGAAGATTTATACGAAATGGAAAGCCCTGATTTTGTATTAATGTTTGTTCCGATAGAACCTGCTTTCGCAATTGCAGTAAATACAGATAACACCTTATATAGTAAAGCTTTCGAACAGAATATTATCATTGTAACGCCCACAACTTTATTAGCTACATTACGTACAATTGATACGATGTGGAATAATGAAAAACAACAACGAAATGCTATTGAAATTGCACGACAAGCAGGCGCATTGTATGATAAATTTGAAGGTTTTATGACTGACCTCATTGGAATTGGCAAAAAGATTGACGCAACCAAATCTGACTATACTTCGGCAATGAATAAGCTTTTTGAAGGTCGTGGAAATATCATTAAAAGTATTGAAAAAATCAAGAAAATGGGTGCTAAGGCTAAAAAGTCACTTCCTGATGCAATCATCAAACGTGCTGAAAGTGATCCTGAACTTAATCAAGATGAAGAACCAAGAAGGCTGTTGTAAAAAAGTAGTGAGATATTAATATTGAGGAGTTATTTTTTAATCCTTTTCTATACAATTTATATTATTCCGCACCTGATATAGAATCTAAGATATAATGAATATAAATTCCCACTTACGCAAGAACAAAAAAAACACCTTATCTGCGAGTTTGATAAGGTGTTTTTGTTACGCTGGCATTCATTTGGTAAATTCTCCATTTTATACCTGACTTACGGTAATTGAAACAGCGTTTCCTATACTTAAATCTTTGTTTACTTCTACTTTTTCAAGGATTTTCAATAATTTTTCATCTTTTTTCCATTCTCCATTTACTAAAGTTAGTACATCATACATTTCTCCATTTGTTGCAAATTTGATACGTAATCCTTTATAGTTAAGGTTATTTTTTTCCATTACAGAAGCATAGTTTTCTTGGAACCAACGTTCAGCCCTTTTTGCTTCTTTTGCTAATTGCTCAGGTGTTCTTGCTCTTTCTTCTTTTGCTGCAATTGATTTTTCTAATGCAAGTCTTAACTCTTCTTCTGCTTTTACTAAACTATCGTTTAATCGTTGTTCGGCTTGTGCTTCCATTAATTTTACTTCGTCCATCATTTGTGCAATTGCAATACATTCTTTTAATGCTTTTGCTTCAAATTCGCTAGTAGTTTCTGTTGCTACTGGAATTGTGGTTTCTACAGCAACTTTTTCTTCTGTTACTTCTTGTTTTGTTGAAAAATTGCATGCTGTAAATGCTAATGCTACTAATCCTAATACTGTGAATGTTGTTCGTTTCATAATTATAGTTTTTAAGTGTTATGCTTTATTTATAGTTCAAATATGCGACGAAACTGACGAACAATTTGGGTAGCTTTAGTATTCGTTAAGAGTTATCTAGAATTCGTTGAAAAACATGTATTTGAAGATCATTATTGTATAGCACACACGTAAAACCCTTGATAAACACATATTTATCAAGGGTTTTCTTCATGTTAATGTAAAATATCTCGGTTTATATTTTTTATAGTTTTGTATAACTTTCTCCTAAAATATTTATTGGAAGGTATTCTTTCGAATGTTGTTTCATCACGGGTTGCATTACGCATAAAACTGTTGTTTTTCCTTTAATGAATAATGTATTGCCTCGCACTTTAGTCAACCATCTAAACTTTTCTATTGGAATGTTAAACTCCTTAATCACATCCGCTAAATTTTCATCTTCTGAAATCCAATCCATGATTTCTTTTTTGTTTTCAAAATCTGGAATGTCTGCTTTGTCTTCAAACTCAAATTCCCATTCTACAGGAATATTGAAACGATAGGTATACATTTCACCTTGCAATTGTTCAGCGCGTGTTTTTAAAACGATTTCCCAATCTGTTTTTACGCTTGGATATCTTTTTTTGAATTCCATTGCCAATGCTCTCGGACCTGGCGAATGTGCTGTTGGATAATAGCCATAATAGGTTTTTGCTAAATAATGTCCTGTATATTTCCCTCCAAATACATTAAAATAGGCAGAAGCATATATTTCTACAGTTTTATTATATGTAAACGCCTTTTTTAAACTTGCTAATAAGGTTTTATTCTTTCCCAATCCACAAGAGTGAAAAATAATTTTTGTTTGTTTCATTAAGATGTTTGAAGTTAAGGGAATTATTTTTTTAGTCTGAATTGCTTCTTGCAAAGTAGCTTCTGTAATACGTTCGCCTTCTTTGGAAGTTTTCATTGATAAACCACGCCAAGGATTGCTATGACTTACAATATGAATATCTCCATATGTATATTTGTCATAGTGCAATCGAATCCAATTGAGAATTTCAGCAAACGTTTGTACATCATCAATTACTTGATAATTTGCGTTGCTAAAATAGTTTTTTGCGTTTGTGTAATACGTATTCTCGCCTTCATCAAATCCAGCAATAAAAACGATTGGTTGTGGCTTGCCTAATAAATTTTGTACCGTTTCAGTTCCCGCGAAAGCGGAAACTGAGTAACACCATAAGAATATGAAGCATATATTACGCATCTTGCTTACTTTTAATAGTTATAACTATTTTTTTGCCTTTTGAAAATGTTTCTACATCTGTGATAGTAAGTATTTTTTCAAGCAATACTTCATTAGTAATCCATGTGTTGTTTACTAAAATTTCTACTTTATAAATAATTCCTTTGGCATCTAAATGCACTTGTATTCCATCATATTTAGCTAAGTATTTCTCAATAATTTGTGTGTAATTTAATGTAAACCATTCGGTTGCTTCTAAATTATCAGCAATAGTTTTCGTTGCTTTCTTCTTTCTTTTTATAAATGTTTTCCCTTTTACAGAAGCTGCTGCTCCAACTGCACTATTATTCACGTTCTTTGGCATAGGCAACGATTGTTTTACTGTTTTTTGCTTTCCATTTTTATTTACAACTTCATTGTCTATAGCTACGAAAGAAGTGTATTGTGTTACCAAGTTATATTTCAATCCTAAATTGATTACTTCTTGTTTACTATTGTTTCCAAAACGTTTTCTGTAATCGTCCAAACGTTCTATTTTTTTACGTGCCCATAAATAACGTAGGGCTATATTGTCTTTGCTCAACATACCGTCTGCAACATTGAATTCTTTTTTGAAGATTCCATTGCCTTGTTGCCCTGTAATGATGAGTTTTCCATTTAGATCTCCTTTATATTTCCCAAAAAGTAAAATTGGTCGAGATGCAAATACATCTGGAATACTACTTGGTGTTACATCATAGGCTTCAAAACCTTCTGTTTTGATGCGAATTTGCGTTAATAATGGTGATTTTATATAATTTCTAAATTTTTCTGCCATAATATCTGCTTCATTATTATGCATAACAATAAACGATTCGCTATTACCCACTTTAGCCATACCTTCTAATAAATATCTATTCACACCTGAACCAATTCCAAACGTAAAAACATTTGCTTCTCCAAGGTTTTTTTCGATTAAGTCGAATGCTTCTCTTTCCACACTTATATAACCATCAGTAATTACAACCATTGATCGTGCGCTTGTTTTATTCATTCTTGGCAATCTGTAAGCAGTTTCAAGTGCATTGAGCAAATTTGTTCCACCGCCACCGCGAATATTCGTTAAGAAATTAAGTCCTTTTTGAATATTTTCCATCGTACATGGCATAGGTTCTGAAGATAATATTTTTGATCCGCCAGCGAAGAACAAAATATTATAATGATCCGTTTTTGGCAGATTTACCAATAAATTACGGAGTAGTTTTTTAGAAACTTGCATTGGAAATCCGTTCATAGAGCCTGAAATATCTACAACAAACAAATACTCTTTTGCCGTTGGTTTTACTTTTGCATCAACTTTTGGCGGTTCCATCATGTAGGCAAAAAACTTTTCATCTTCGTGTTCGTATAGTAATAATCCTGTTTGAATTTCATTTCCGCGCATTCCGTATTTTAAGGTAAAATCACGGTTAGAAGGATTTTTGTTTTCCTTTGTCAAGGAGATTTCTGCAACACGTGTATTAGGATAATGCACCTTGATTTTGTGCGTATTGGATGAAACATCTGCAATTGGAATTCCTGAGTTAATTTGTGCTGTTAAATCAAACTTGAAGGTATCATTTACACCACTTTTTGTATAAGGTTGATTAAACACTTTTTCGCCAGAAGTATTTTCACCTGTAAATCGTGGTCCTACAACGCCTGGAAATACAAATTCGTATTGTCCGGCAACTGGAACGAGCATTTCTGTATAATAGATATCAATTGTGACAATATCATTTTGTATAATGTTTCCAACATTCATTTGAAATACATTTGGTCGATGTTGATCAAGTTTGGCAGCTCGTTTTCCTTCTTTTAATGCTTTATCGTATACGCGTTGTGCTTCTTGCTTTTCGAAGATTTTAGCATTGATAGTTCGATCGCCAATTGTCATTTGCATTTTATGAACTGCTGCTTGTGTTGACAATGGGAATACATATTTTGCTTCTATAGGAATACTTCCTATGTTTTGATACGTTTGTGTAATATGCACATGTGCAATGTTTCCTGAAATTTTCACGTCTGCTTTTGTAGATTTTAACGGAATGATTGCATTTGGAGTTAATACTTCTAGGAAAGGACTCTCTGTTTTTTGCGCAAATCCTAAACTGGAAATGAACGCGATGATGAGTATACAAATATGTTTCATGGTGTTGGATTTTTGATTTTTTTGTTCTTGATGATTCAAATATCCTATGAAACTGTGGTAGAATTTGTGTCGTTTTAGTATTCGTTACTTATGATCTAGAATTCGTTTTGTAACGAGATTCATCTCACGAAAGTGAAAAATAAAAAGAGCATAACTAGATAATGGCTATAATTTATTTCCATTCGTATTATTTTTACTAAATTGAAATTCTTTTAAAAAAAAATATGTGTCAAGCAAATAACCGTTTTATATTTTGTAGCTGTTCAGATAAGAATGAAGATCCTTCTACTGATGAGCTTACAGTATATTACATTTGGACTTTGATACGATATCTTGGTTCGAAAGAATCTAGAATAAGAGGTAAAATTATGATGCCTACAAAAGATTTGGGAAATGGAATTACTTTAGATGCCATCTGTGAACAACTAAATTCAGACCTTACTACTTTTGATTTTGATTATGAACCTTCGGAAAGAGATTCTTTAAGTATTAGCATTATACACCCAATAGAACGATACATGTATTTTAAGTTGATTTTTATTGATCGACAATGGCAACAAGGTTCTAATAACATTTTTACTTCCGTAACTGAGGAAATAGCTAGCGGCAACATAAAAAGACATGTAAATTTCTCTCAGGAAGATCAATGGATTACAGTCACCAAAGATACTATTACAAGTATTTTTAAGAAAATTGACGAAGAAGCAAATATGGAAATGCGTTGGAAACTTATCAGAGAATTGATAGATCGAAAACCAGAAGAAGCATTTTCTAAAGCAAAAACATTCATTGTATCTGACGCACATCATCAAAGAATGATTGGTTGTGAGATTTTGGTAAAGCTATATTATTCAGATTATGAATCTTCGGAAATTTTTATTCTCTTTTTTGACATATTAAAATTAGAAGATAATGAAGAAATTATTAGTCTTATACTAAATACTTTGGATAGTATAAACAAGAATTTTAGTGAGCAGCAAATCGAATTCCTATGTAAGTTTAAAAACTACAGAGATGACGTAAAGCTGAATTTGATGGATGCTTTTTCTTGGATTGAAAATGAAAAAGTTATTGACGTCTTGATTGAATTTTCAAAAGATAAAAATTATGAGGTACGAGAAACAGCAGTATCTAAATTAGGAAATCTTACAGAATCAGCGAATGTAAAGCTTTTAGAAGCACTTTGGAATAGCGTTCATGATAAAAATAAAGAGGTAAGACATACGGCAATTTTAGCTTTGTCTGAACGAAAAGAAGAAGATCTAAAAGATATACTACTCAAAGAACTTCAAAAGATCGACGGACAAGGTCGTCTCATCTTAGATGCAATTGAAAATCTAAATGATAAGAGTTTTATTCCACATATTGAGTTTCAAATTCAGAAACATAAGAACTCTGCAAATTACCTCACAAAATTACTCCAAAATACTTTAGATGATTTAAATTCGGCAACTTAAAACAATTATCTAGAATTCGTTTTGTAACGAGATTCATCTCACGAAAGTGAACATATTTTAAGTAATAATACTCTAGCATAATTTTTTTAACTCATTTTCCAAAGCAGCTATATTTTCTTGTAGTCTTGTCTTAGCTTCCGCGCTACTTTCTCCATATGCTTTATGATTTTCAGCATTTTGAAGCATCTGAATATGCCATTTATGACTATTTTCCAATAATCGTATATAGTCTTTCATTTTGTTTGGCAAACTATTATGTATAAACCCTTCGGCTCTGTAATGAGATTCTAAAATTTCCCATTTTTTAATATACTTTTTTGCTGGAGTTTCAAATGACATAGAAACTTCAACCATTTCTGTTCTACATTCTGGGCAATTTATAGTTTGTCTAAAATATTTATTGTTTAAATATGCTACTATATCTTTTGATATTTTTTTCTTTGGTTTAGAGAAATAGAAAGCATTAAGTAATAAAGACAATTCGCCATCCTTTTCGGCTAAGTCTTTTTCATTGGGCTGCTTGAAGTTTTTACGACATTTAAAACAGATAAAATGTCTTTTGTAACGTTTCGTTTTATGAACTTGTTTCATTTAAAAAAGTAGTGAGATTATTTCTGAAGTTTTCTCCAATTGGAATTTCTATTTCTCCAATTTCAAGATCATTTTTTGTGTATGCCGTAATTTTATCTTTATTGATAATGTATGAACGATGTACTCGTACAAAACGTTTGTCTAGTTTTTCTTCAAAGGCAGATATACTAGATTTCGTAACATGATTTTCTTTCTCTACATGTATTTTGACATAATCTTTTAAACTTTCTATATACAAAATAGCATCTAAATACACTTTTACCTGCTTTCTATCTTTTCGTATGTAAATAAACGCAGCTTTATTTTCAGAAGTAGCAATCACAATTGGATCGACTATAGCATTTCTTTGCAAAATTCTAAATTTTTCTATGGCATTAAAGAAACGTTGAAAAGTTATAGGTTTTAAAATATAATCAACTGCATTTAGCTCAAATCCTTCAACAGCGTAATCTCTGTAGGCTGTCGTAAATATAACTTTAGGCTTATGTATGAGGTTTTTAAAAAAATCAGTTCCTTTTAAAACTGGCATTTCAATATCTAAAAACAGTAAATCTATTGTTTCTTCTTGAAGTATTTTACTAGCTTCAATGGCACTTCCACAAGAAGCAATCAATTCAAAATTATCCAATTGAGACAAATGTGTTTTTATAAGTCCTCTTGCCAACTTTTCATCATCAACTATTAAACATTTGTATGTCATTTTATAGGCAATTTTAAATGTACGTTAAAGCTATTTGTTTCTTCTTTAATGTCTAGAGAATAACTTTCTAAATATACTAATTTCAGTTGTTTTTTCACGTTGGTTAATCCAATGGGTTCTTTATTGATTGGAACTCTATTTTTGGCTATTGAGTTGGTAATATTAAACTGAATGAACTTCCCATCTACTGATATCTTTATATCGATGTATGCTTTCTTTAGTTCTTGAGAAACACCATGTTTAAAAGCGTTTTCAATAAAGGTTAAAAGAATTAACGGTGCAATTTTAACGTCGGTTTCCACATTTCTATGAAAATTAATAACTACACGTTCATCATATCGAACTTTTTCCAAAGCAAGATAATTTTCTATGAGTTCTATTTCCTTATTCAAGGATACATATTTTTCATTACAACCATATAACATATAATCTAACATCTCAGAAAGTTTTGCTATTACTTCAGGTGCTTCATCAGATTTGTTTATGGATAAAGCATATAAATTGTTTAGTGTATTAAACAAAAAATGTGGATTTAATTGATGCTTTAATGCTGATAATTCTGTAGATACCTTTTGCTCATTTAGCTGTAAATAGGTTTGTTTCTCTTTGTAAAATTTAGCTATGACTAATAGTATAGTCGGTGTTAATAGTATTGTAGACTTTCCTAAGAAAATGCGTAGGCTTAATAATTTTTTCCAGAAGATTTTATTGGATTCATATACAGAGTTATCTGATGACTCAAAATATTTAGGTATGTGATAATATTCGTGAAGCCCTACAAAAATGACAAATACTACAGCTAATAACAACAATAAGCTTATTGCAAATTGAATATTTTTTTTCGGTGCTAAGAAACGTGGTATTAAAATATATAAACACGTGTACCCCACAATAATTTGACATAGGACATATATAGCGTAATGTTCTATAGCTTCCTGATAACCGCTATAATAATCCATATTCACAGTGCCGACAAAGTAGATATACACAACAAGCCAAAACAACATATGCTTGACTATTGGAATGCTAAAAAATGTCGATCGTTTTTTTAAACTACTCATATGCGCCTAAAATACAATTTTAATGAAGATGTAAATTAAAAGTAGCTTAAAACTGGATTTTTGTAGTTAAAACTAAATATACCATAGACGAAACTTTATTTCTTTCAAATATCACTTTCCAAACATAAAAATATTGTATTAGTCTACTTTTTTAAATAGCAATGTATGCGGACAATAGTTTTGTTTACTAAATGTGTTTTTAGAAAATCACACCTTGTTCAACTTTTTAATTTATCTAAATGAAGAGAATTGTATTTCTTATACTATTAGTTTTTGGAATGTTTCATGTTCTAGCTCAGTCTGAGTTAGCTTCAAGCAAAATAGTTTTTAGCAACAGTAATATTCAATTAGATGGAGAACTAAACGAATCTATATGGAATGATCTTATTCCTGAAGGTGGATTCCTTAATTATATACCAAACAATGGAGATTTGGCTTCCAATAAAACGGAAGTAAAAATGTTTCATAACGGGAAAAGCTTGTACATAAGTGCTGTGTATTATGATACAACTCCTGATGTACAAATTGGGTCCTTAAAACGAGATGATATTGGAACTTCTGGAGCGGATAGTGATTCATTTGCCATAATTTTGGATACGTATAATCAACAACAATCGGGATATTTCTTTATTGTCAATATGGGCGGCGCGTTAATAGACGCGTTAGTTTCTAGAAGTGGAGATGGTTTTGATGTAAGCACTAGTTGGAATACGGTGTGGAACGCTAAAACTTCTGCAAAAGGGAATTTAAAAGTATTTGAAATAGAGATTCCTTTAAAGGCGCTAGGTTATAAAGCAGATACTTCTGAATGGGGAATTATGTTTCATACGAGAAATATTAAATTAAATGAATGGACTACAAACACACCAATAGATCGTAACTATTCGCAATTCGATTTACGATTTACCAAAACCTTTAAAATGGAAAACCTTTCGGAAAACAAATCATCTCGATTTGCTGTAACGCCATCTGTAACGTTAAATCATACAGAAGATGTTGCAAGTAATAGTAAAGATACAACAGTAAAACCTAGCGTGGATATTCAATACAATGTAAGTTCTTCCTTAAAATTAGATGCTACAATTAATCCTGATTTTTCACAGATAGATGTGGATAGACAAGTAACTAATTTAAGCCGATTTTCAGTGTTTTTTCCAGAGCGACGTAATTTCTTTTTAGAAAATAGCGATCTTTTTACAAATCTTGGAGTTGTTGGCGTAAACCCGTTTTATTCCAGACGTATTGGTGCAGACAGCGACATATTGTTCGGATTAAAACTATCTGGAAATATTGCTGAGAAAACACGTTTAGGTGTACTGAATGTAGCTACAAAAGCCAAAGATGCTAATCCTGCACAAAATTATGGGGCTTTGGTAGTACAGCAACAATTGTCAAAATCTTTTACAGCAACAGGGTTTCTCATTAACAGACAGGAAACAGATGGTTTTTCGTTTTTAGATGATTATAATAGAGTAGCAGGACTTAACATAAACTATCAATCTAAAAATAACAAATGGTCTGGGCTTGCAAATTTTGCAAACAGTGCTACTAACAATATTTCAGGTGATACTAACTTTTACAACTTAGGAGTTTGGTACAATACTATAAATGCTGCTGGATATGTTGGTATTAGAAAAGTAGAAAAAAATTATATTACTGATGTTGGTTTTGTTCCACGTTTATACAATTATGATGCTATTTCAGAAAGTGTTATAAGAGAAGGTTATACACAAGCTAGAGGTCGTATTAGTTTGACTAAATTCTATAAGGATTCTAAAATTATTGACAATCATCGCTATCTTAATCTATGGAATAACACCTATTGGGATGATCAAGGTAATGTAGCACAATCAACAGTAGTGCTAAACAATGATTTAGTATTTAAAAATCAGTCATTTTTGTATGGTGGAATGAGATATGAATACGTAAACCTTAAATATGCTTTTGATCCATTGAATAATGGAAATGCAATTGTAGCAGACAAATACAGATACTTAGATCTTGGTTTTGGGTATTCTTCTGCCGATAATAAAAAGTTTCAATATGGTGGTAATGCAAGTTATGGCAGCTATTATAGCGGGCATAAAAATAGAGTTAGTGTAAATGCTCAATACAGATTAATGCCGTTAGCCCGTTTACAAATTCGATACGAACGAAATCATATAGATTTAAAAGAATTGGGAAGTGAAACGTTTCATTTAGCACGTTTTACGAGTGAAGTTTTCTTTTCCAATCGATTGAGTTGGACTACTTATTTACAGTACAATACTCAATTTGATAATTTTAACATTAATAGTCGTTTACAATGGGAATATAAACCATTGTCATATATCTATTTAGTAATTTCGGATAACTATAATCAAGACATTGTACGTGAAAATTGGGGCGTAGCTTTTAAAATGAATTATAGGTTTGATTTTTAGTTAAAAATTAAATACAACTTATTTCTCTTCAAGCAGAAACACCTGTTTTTAACTGATTTACAAATGATTACACACTATTTCCTATAAAGAAATTCTTTTTTCTTCTATATTTAACCAATGGAAATAATTGATAATCATTTTAAACTAGCCATATGAAACCTACCATCAATCTTCTACAGAAAATAATATTTTGTATAGTACTTATAAGTACTATTACCTCTTGTAAAACAAACATTGACCCAACTATATCATTCAATACCGAATATGGTATTACTAGTGATTCTATTGCTATCATTGATGATGATAATGCAATAGTAAACATTACTTTGAGTGATCTGAATAAGTATTCACATTATACATATACATTGAGTAATAGAAATGGAAAAGTGCATACAAATGACACTCTTAAGCTTTCTAAAGAATTTTCAATTAACTTGAAAAAAAATGCAACGCTTAAAAAATATACCAACCAAGATTTAGACTTAGATGTCACTTTGATTGGTGATGGAGTTAGTAAAAAAATTGTACATGATATACAATACTTATATGACGCTACTGCTCCAATTCCATATGTTGTAATTACTACCAAAGATGGAGTAAATCCGGTAGACAGAACACGAATAGATGCAGAGTTTAAGTTTTATGATGTTCGAGAAGATGGCTTATACAGTATGTCTGGTCCATATCAAGCAAGCTCAGGAACCATTCATGCAAGAGGTCAAGGAAGTCTGGGGTTTCCAAAGAAAAGTTTTTCATTAAATTTTGGAAAAGAGAATCCACTATCCATCATGGGAATGCCTGAAAGTCACAAATGGGTAATGATTGGTAATTGGGTTGATACTTCTCAATTATGTAATAAAGTATCATATGACACCTATGCAGATATGGGACATTATGGACCGCAAAGCAGGCATGTACAAGTATTTTTGAATAATCAATATTGGGGATTATATACATTTGGAGAAAAGATACAACAAGGAAAAAACCATGTAGATACAGCTAAGAAAAGTGAAGGCGGTTTTATAGTAAAAGAAGTAGATAGTGAACCTAATTTTGTAACAATTACAGGAAGAAGGTTCCAATATGAATATCCAGATAATGAAGATGCAACTCTTGAACAAAAGAATGATATTCAAGAAAAGATAAATTTGTATGAGGAGAAAGTATTGAAAGGTTTAGATTGGCCAAACTACGTGGCTGAATCTACAGAGATTGATTATTTTATTATTACCGATGTATTCGCAAACCCAGATAGTTACTATAATGGGAAAAATGTATTTTATTTTTATAATAAAGATGACAAGCTAGAACCTGTTATTTGGGATTATATATGGTCGTTTGGAACACCTTATTATGTATGTGATGGCAATAATCCTTGGTGTTATATTTATTCTCCTATTGGTGTAGAATCTTGTTACCCTAAAACACCATCTTGTTCTTCTTGGGCAGCAAGTCGAAATTATGCTCCCAATAGTGAATTGATGTATGGGAATCCTAAATACGGAGATTTACTTGGTTTAAATCGTTTTTTGTTAATGAAAGATTATATGAAAAGTCCGCAGAACGTTAACATGTTTAAAAATCAATATAATGATTGGAGAACTGGTAACGGTGGAAAAAATCCTGTATTATCTGATGAAAATATCTTATCAAGAACAGACAAATTAATTGCCGTATTACGCTCTGGAGAAATTTATAAAAAAGATAGTTTGCGTTGGGAAAGCGAAGATAAATTCCATTATGGAAATCGTTTTACACCAGAACAAGTACGTGAAAAGATAAAGGAACGATTAAGTTTTATGGATAATGCTGTGAAAAATTTAGAAGTTCAGCAGTAATATCTTTATACACGTATGTTAAGATTTAATATATTAGTTAGTAACTTAGCTTTAAATAGCTGAAGAAAAGACTAACATTTATAGCGAATCAATTATGAGTATACGATACAAATCTGCCGAAGAATCAAGAGTTATTATTTCTGAATTGATGTTACCATCACATTCAAATTTTAGTGGCAAAATTCACGGAGGTTATGTACTTTCTTTGTTAGATCAGATTGCATTTGCCTGCGCTTCCAAGCATTCTAGAGCATATTGTGTAACGGCTTCTGTTGATACTGTAGATTTTTTGAATCCGATTGAAGTGGGCGAATTGGTTACAATGCGTGCTTCTATAAATTATGTCGGACGAACGTCTATGGTCGTCGGAATTCGAGTTGAAGCTGAAAACATTCAAACTGGTGTAATCAAACATTGTAATTCTTCATATTTTACAATGGTAGCACGTGATGATAGTGGAAAAGGGATAGAAGTAGATGGTTTAATTTTAAATGATGTTACTGCAATTAAACGTTTTTTAAAAGCATTGAAACGTATAGAAATGAAACGCAAACGACGCGAAGAATTTGATCATGAAGATTTTGTTCCAAAAGATTATCTTGCTGATTTAGAAAAATATAAAATAAAAGTAACGTGTACAGACGAAATTTAGACTTGGTCTTGGATCTTAAAAGTAATCGATTTTTATAAATATAAAATTCTTATAGAGAAAGATTACTTCTTCACAAAACGCTTCGTAATCGATTTTTTATCTGTAATAACTTTAACTAAGTAAATTCCAGACTTCCAAGAAGTAATATCAATTGCGTTGTGTAAAGCCGTTAATTTCCCTGTGTAGATTTTTCTACCCAATAAATTATACACTTCAACTGCGGCGTTTTTCTTTTGCGTAAGTCTAATGTTTAATTCGTTGATTCCAGGGTTTGGTAGAATGTTAAAAACAATTTCCGTCGAAGAAGCTAATGCGACACTACTATTGTTTTGAGCAAACATTGCAGTACCGAAAGAAAATAATAAAATTGTAATGAGTATTTTTAGCTTCACTCTTTCTGATTTGGGTTATATATTACAAAAATAATAATTATTTACAAATATGACATTTTTTTAACATTCTCATATGCATTTTTTATTTTTTATCAGTAGAAATACCTGTTTCTATATTCGCGTGTAAGTCTTCTATCACAAACATATGGAAAATAGTTACTTTGTTTGTAATCACACTTAGTAATTCAAGAAAAAGAAAACATAATTTATGAATCCATCTAATGAACTTTTAAAACAAATTTATAGCCTATCTTTCTCAGTAAATTCAGCATCTAACCTATCATGGAAACAAACCGATTGCAAAAGCGGTATGGTTGAAATGCAAGCGTATATAAAAAAAGTAGCGGCAGCTGTTCTGTCAGAAACTGCTTCTATTATTGGTAATTGGAAAGCAATTTGGGGACCAATTGTGT
This sequence comes from uncultured Kordia sp., assembly GCF_947496985.1. Lineage (GTDB taxonomy): Bacteria > Bacteroidota > Bacteroidia > Flavobacteriales > Flavobacteriaceae > Kordia. The sequence goes on along the minus strand of NZ_CANMEZ010000003.1, from coordinate 378,208 downwards.
ATGCAAATGATCCTACATCCACTTCTGTACATGCCGATAACACTATGGGAATGTATTATAATTCGGATGAAAATGTAATGGTAATTGCGATTGCTGGAACAAATGTAAACTCTCCATTTGGTTGGTTTGTAGAAGATTTTTCAGTACATACTACCAAATCATGGGAAACCGTAACTGGAGTTCCTAGTTCAGGAAATATATCAAACGGAACGTATGTAGGTTTATCTATTTTACGTGAAATGAAAAACAGTAAAAAAGAAACTGTTACTGCTGCTCTAAAAAACTTTTTGAGTGAAAACCCTAGCTTAACAGGAATGCAAGTCGCTGTAGCTGGACATAGTTTAGGTGGTGCCTTGTCTCCTACTTTAGCACTATTTCTTTCTGATACAAAATCTGATTGGGATCCGAATGGAATGACCTCTATTGGTGCGTTTCCAACGGCAGGTCCAACGCCTGGTGATGAAGCTTTTGCTTCGTATTATGAAAAACAAATTGCCGCTGATAAAATATATTATCTAAGTCAGCATAATGCTATTGATGTAGTACCACATGCTTGGCAAAAAGAAGATATTGAAAAAATACCAACTATTTATCAAGATTATATAAAGCAACCAAGTGATGCAAACCCTGCAGAAACCATTACTGGTACTTTAGCAAGTGCTGCTGCCTTGAATGCATTAGCTACTAAAAATATTATTGGTGTTCCTGTAAATCGCTATCAACAGATAAGTCCGTCTACGACACTTGATGGTACTTTTAATACAGAAATGGACGATAAAATTTCTGAAAAATTAAAATACATTAATTTGGTATTGCCATTAGCTTTAGGAAAGTATGCTGTGTATTTGAGAAATTTAGCACGTTTCGCAGCACAAGCGGCTGTACAACACACTAGTGAATATCATAAATTATTAGATATTGTTCCATTTATGGCTGAATATGAAAAAATATTGAAAGCTAATAAACCAAAAGAACAAGATGTTTTAGAAGATTACGAATATGCCGTAAAAGAAATTGCGAAAATCGATTTACAAAAGATTGATGAAGCCGCATTAACAATTGCAAAAGATAATCACTAGACTATTTAGAATAGTGACTAACCAACCTTTAATTATAAAAAAACACTCCTATTTGGAGTGTTTTTCTTCATTAATCATTACTACTGTACTATTCAACTTTTTACAAAACGCTTCGTTTGTGTAAAATTACCCGCAGTAACTTTAATCAAGTATATTCCACTATTCCATTCGGAAACTTCAATATTAGTTTGTTTTTCCTCTAGTTTTTTTATTAAAATTTGTTTTCCTAACATATTATAAATTTCAACTTTTGCCACACTATTTTTGTTCGGTAGTGTAATTGTAAAGTTAGAAGTTGAAGGATTCGGGCTTATTGAAAAGTTTGTTAATGCAAAACGGTCAACTCCAAGTGTCAAATTAGCAACAGTTCCTCCTCGTCCTCCAGAATGATATCCAAAAGCTAATCCTCCGCCTTTTGCCCACAACAAAGGGATAGGTCCTGTTGTTGTTGGAAATACATAATCATTAGCATCTCCAGTATTTATAGCTCTCGTGGCAACTAAAGTTCTTACTCCTATTAGAATTGTATTACTAACTACAGTCCAGTCTTGACTACCATCTAAATTAGGCATTCCATTCCCCGCTAACATATTCCTGTCTTGTAATCCAATTGAATTATACACAATTGCATCATCTCCTGCATTTCCCATCATATTACCTGCGGCAACTCCTGGAGCAACTCCTAACCATACATTTGAAGGACCAATCAAAGTCATCGTAACCAATGATGTGGAAGAATCTACATCAAACTTTACGGTAAAATCTGAAGCTAAAGAAACTGTTCCTGTACTCCAAGATTGTCCAAGACAGAAACTTATGGATAATAAGAAAATAAAAAATGTAATTTTTTTCATAGCGCTTTGTTTTTGATAAGTGTAATAATTTTTTGATTGTTGTAATTGATTGCATAATCTAAAGCTGTCTTTCCACTACCATCTTTTTTATTTGCTTTTGCTCCAGAATTAATCAATTTTTCAGCAATACTCGTATTATTAAATAATGTTGCATAATGTAAAGCCGTTGTACCGTTTTCATCAGTTTTGTTCACATCTACATTATGTTTTAATAATATGTCAATAATTTTTTCGTCCTTTTTATATACAGCTGCCATTAGTGGAGTTCCGTATGAAGTAACACTATTTATATTTTCTACCTTGTTTATTAAAAACTCAACAACCTCAGCGTTTCCATTATAGCATGCTAGTAAAAATGGGGTATATCCAACATCATTTTTTAAATTAATCATTTCAGGTGTCTCTTTATAAATTTTTGCTATTTGTGCTTTACTTCCACTTCTAGCTACTGTGAATACATCTTCTTGTGCATGAATGAATATTACATTCAACAAAAAAAGAATTGTTATGATTTTGCGCATAGGGTAAATTGGTTTTAAACTGTTCTATTAGGGTATAATCTCTTAGAAACTCATATACAACAAACTAGTATTACAAAACTATTTGTTTACATGTAGTAATGTGATATGAAAAAAAGAGTTTTACATATTAATTTATACCCCAAACTATGTTTAATACAGTAAATGAAATACCTACGCATGATTTATCTACTATAGATAGTATCAATATTGAGTTTATATCACATACTAATAGTTATGATTATAAAGCCATTCATAGACATAATTATTATGAAGTTTTATTCTTTACGCATGGTGGCGGTTATCAAATTATTGATTTTAAAAAGTATCCAATACATTCTAATAGCTGTTACATTGTAAAACCAAGACAAGTACATTTAATAAGACGAGAAGAAAAAGCAGACGGTTTGTTGATTCAGTTTACAGAAACAATGATTTTTCCTGATGTATTGAAAAAATCATTATCTATTTTGGATAAACGTCACATCCAACCTATAGTTTTTGAATACAATAAAGTATTGACCGATTTTTTTATAGTTGCTTTAGAGGATATAAAGCAATTGTCAAACGAAAAATTCATGTACTATAAACAAAAAATAGCACATGAACTTTGTACTCTTTTATATAACATTGAAGAGTCTATACAAAAAAATACGCAAGAAGAAACTCGTATTACTAGTGATTTAATTACCAATTTCGCCAATCTTATCGAAATAAATATGACAACGTTATCTGTTCAAGAATATGCTAATTTGTTGAATGTTTCTACAAAAAAGCTAGCGCAAATAACCAAAAAACAATTAGGACTAACACCACTAAAGTATATTCACAAACAATTACTTACAGAGATTAAACGGGATCTTACGTTTAAAGAATTAAGCCATAAAGAGATTGCTTATAATTACAATTTTGATTCTCCTTCTAATTTTAGCTTGTTTGTAAAGTCACAAACAGGATTAAACCCTTCTGAATTACAGAAACAATTATTGAAAAATTATGAATTATAATTAAATAATGTGTAATAACACATAACTACATATTCTTATAAAAAGTGCTTTCCAAAACCAATAGAATCAAATGTAAATGCTGTACTGTTTTCTGATTTGTCTAGTTTGTTATTAATGGTCAACGCCCAAAGAATCAATTCCATACAAAATGTTTGATCTTCTTTGCTATAATCAGCAGCATATTCATCAATGATCGCTTTTAGTGGTGTAACTGAATTGATACTTGCGTAGAATTCTTCATCTGATGCTGTATAATTTAGTTCTATAAAGTTATCTTCAAACCAATCAATAACATCCGTATACGTTGTTTTCACGCCTTCTTTTTCAAGCTTTGGAACACGTGGAAAGATGTCTTCAAACTGTGTCATTACGGCATCATCAATCAATAGCTTGGCAACCTCATCAGCGCCTTCTTGTTCGCCTTCATATACCAATTCTATTTTTCCAGTAATGGAAGGTATGATCGACATAAAATCTACCAAACGAATCGTTGTTTTTTCATCGCCAGTTTCTATCAATCGCAATTTGGCAGCAGCCATCAAGTTTTCCATGGCACTAATAGTTAAACGTGCACTTACACCACTTTTTGCATCTACATATTCACTATTTCGTGCTGCAAAAGCTACTTCTTCAAGTAAATCTTTTGCAAGATTCGGAATTTGTATTGCTAATTTGTCTTCTTTAGAAACATTTGCTTCTTGTGCTGTAATTTCACGTGCCAACTTAATTGTTTTTGGATAGTGTGTAAATATCTGTGAACCAATTCTATCTTTTAATGGTGTTACTATACTTCCTCTATTCGTATAATCTTCTGGATTAGCCGTAAAAACAAATTGAATATCTAACGGCATTCGTAACTGAAAACCACGAATTTGAACATCTCCTTCTTGTAAAATATTGAATAATGACACTTGAATACGTGCTTGTAAATCTGGCAATTCATTAATTACAAATATCGATCGATTTGCACGTGGAATCATGCCATAATGCAATACGCGTTCGTCTGAATACGGTAATTTTAAAGTTGCCGCTTTAATTGGGTCAATATCTCCAATTAAATCAGATACATTTACATCTGGTGTGGCTAATTTTTCAAAGAAACGTTCTGAACGATGCACCCAAGCTATTGGCGTTTCATCTTCGTGTTCTGCTAGTAAATCTCTTGCATATTTAGAAATTGGTTGAAACGGACTATCATTGATTTCAGAACCTTTCACAATTGGCATATATTCATCGAGTAAGTCTACCATGCTACGCGCAATTCGTGTTTTAGCTTGTCCACGCAGTCCTAATAGATTGATATGATGTCCGGCTAAAATTGCTTTTTTCAGTTGTGGAATTACGGTATCTTCATAACCTAACAATCCTTCAAAAATAGGTTCATTTGCTTTGATTCGAGCTATTAAGTTTGCTTGTAATTCTTCACTAATGGTTTTATTGATGTATCCAGAATTTTTTAATTCTTTGAGTGTGATTTCTTTTTGCATATTTTTTTATTCTTTTTCAGTAGTCGTATAGAACTCTATAAAATTAATGTATAACGTTCTTTTTTCTAAATATAGTGAGTGTTTTTCGTTAAGAATTCTCGAAAAAAGATATTCAACGTTAATTATCTATATTATTAATGTATAATTTGTCTTTTAGATTCGACATAACTTTATACAAGTGATTCAAATAATATCGTAAGATTGTTATTAGACATTAAATGATGATCTGTCATATTTTTAATTTGTATTTTAGAAAAAACTATATCGAACTTAACTTTTCACTCACTAAGCGCTGTATCCAATAATGAAAACGAATACTTCTAACTTTATACGTTATATAAAAAATTCCATTCCACTTTCTAATAAAGAGGAATCGTTATTAGTATCTAAAATAAATAACAGAACGTATTTAAAAGGTCAATATATATTACAACAAGGAGATCCTTGTAAAACATTAAATTTTGTTGTTTCTGGTGTCACAAAAACTTTTCATATAGATAGTGAAGGCAACGAGCATATTTTTCGATTTGCAATTGAAAATTGGTGGGCTACCGACTTACCAAGTTTTATTAATCAAGATATTGCCAATACAAATATTCAATGTTTAGAAAATACAGAAGTTATTCAAATTTCATTGCAAGCCTTTGAGTGTTTAAATCTTGAAATTCCTCAATTCGAGCATTTTTTTCGTCTTCTTTTTCAAAAAGTTTCTATAACTCTTGAAAAGCGTATCATTAATAATTTAAGCCTTCCTGCCAAAGAAAGATATTTATTATTTAGAAAAGAATATAAAGCATTTGAGCAACGAATACCACAATATATGATAGCATCTTACTTAGGTATATCTAAACAGTATCTAAGTGAAATACGCAATCTATTAACTTCCAATTGATAAAATGTTCAACTACCTGAACAAAATTTCTTCAGATAGCTGAATTCACAACGTTTTTTGTATCTCCATCTTTGCAAAATAAGATACAAAAAAATGAAAAAAAATTTAAAAATTAACTTCGAGGTTCCTAAAAGGGAACAAATGTCTATAGACAATTTACCTGTGTATGACGCAATCATAAAATCGGTAGGTTTTATGCCAAATCTTTTTGCAACATTAGGATTATCTGATAATGGATTGAATCGTTATATCTCTTTTCAAAACGAGAAATCTTCATTGAGTAATAAAGAAAAAGAAGCCATTAATTTAATTGTAAGTGAAGTAAATGAATGCAATTATTGCAGAGCTGCTCATACTACGATTGGAAAAATGAATGGATTTACCGATGAGCAAGCTCTTGAATTAAGAAGTGGGCAAGCCGCTTTTGATGATAAGTTAAATGCCCTTGTTAAACTAAGTCAAAATATTGTGAATACGCGAGGAAAAGTGCTGCCACAATATTTAGAGTTATTTTTTAATGAAGGTTACAACCAAGGTCATTTAGTAGATGTTATTCTACAAATTGGAGAAAAAACAATCACAAATTATCTCCATAATATTACTCAAGTACCAATTGACTTTCCAGAAGTCTCAAAAATTTAAAAAACATGGAACAACATAAAAAAACTTCTTTTTTATCATTTGATTTCACGAGATCATCAAGTCCTATTAAGACTATTTTATGGTCTGGTTTAATATCAGGTATTTTAGATTCAATCGCTGGAGTAATAGTATATTATATTTATTTTGGTTTAAATCCTTTACAGGTATTACAATTCATTGCAGCAGGTGTTTACGGTCCTGAAGCCATAAACGGAGGAGTAGGAATGATCCTTATTGGAACTTTTTTCCACTTTTTAATAGCGTATGTAGCTGCTATTATTTACTTCTTTGCCTATCCTAAAATAAGTTTATTACGCAATAACAAAGTATTAATGGGATTACTTTATGGGTTCGTCATTTGGTTATTTATGAATCTACTTGTTTTACCATATTCAAATATTCCAAAAGGTCCTTTTGATATTGGATTGGCAATTGTGGGTATTGTTTGGCATATGGTATTAGTTGGACTACCAATTGCTTTAATTACCTCTAAATATCTAAAGAAAGAGAGCTAAATTACAACATAGAAATATTATACAAAAAAGGACACTTGGTTTAATATCAAATGTCCTTTTTTTAGATATAAAATATTTATATTCTTCGTTTTCTGTTTTTTTCGTAATCTTCAAAAATCATTTGTCCCAAACCTGACAGACCTGTTAGAAATGCTTTTCCCCTATTTTGTTCTGTAAATAGTTCTACAAATCGTCGTAAGTGTGGATCTTTTGCAATCATGAAAGTTGTAATTGGAATTTTCAATTTTCGCGCTTGAGCAGCTTTGTTTAAACATTTTGAGACAATCATTTCGTCTAATCCAAAACTGTTTTTGTAAAATTCTCCTGTCGGCAACTGAATACAACTTGGTTTTCCGTCCGTAATCATGAAAATTTGTTTATTGGTGTTTCGCTTTCGGCGAAGAATATCCATTGCCAATTCCAATCCTGCAACCGTATTTGTATGATACGGACCAACTTTTAAATATGGTAAATCTTTAATCTTAATCGGCCAAGCTTCGTTTCCAAATACAATTACATCAATCGAATCTTTTGGATATTTACGATGAATCAATTCTACCAATGCCATTGCCACTTTTTTTGCAGGCGTGATGCGATCTTCTCCATACAGAATCATTGAATGACTGATATCAATCATCAACACAGTACTCATTTGGGCTTTGTGTTTGGTTTCTTCAACGATGAGATCATTTTCGGTAAGACGTAAATCACTTATTCCGTTATTGACTTGTGCATTTTTGATGCTTTCTGTCATATTTATCATTGCCAAATCGTCTCCAAATTGATATGCCCGATGTTCTCCATTGTGCTCATCTCCTTTTCCAAGTTTTGAAGTATTATGATTTCCTAAACCACTTTTTTTTAGCTTCCCAAATATTTGATCTAACGCATATGCACGCAACGCAGATTCAAGTTTGGCGGTTAATACATTCTTTCCTTTTCCGCTTCCGTTGCCTGTATTTCCTTTTTCGGGATCAATTTCTTCTTTGATATAACCACGCTTTTTCAGGTCGTTTTCAAAGTCTTGCAATGTATATTCGTCTGTAAAAATGTTGTATTCTTTATCAAGCGTATCTAACCATTCAAACGCTTCTTCTATATCGCCTGAAGTATGTGTAAGAATGTCTTTAAAAATGTCAAACACACGATCAAAATGCGATACTTCTTCTGGAATGTGCTTACTAAAAGTAAATCCTTTTCCATAGTTAAAATTCATACTGGTCATTAATCGTCCTTTCTTTTCGGGTTTTCTAGTGTAAGATTGAAGTTTTTACTAGATTTTTCTTTTTCCTATAAAAATACGGAAAAGATTGGAGAATGAAGATTTGTTGTTTGTAATTAATTTTTCTGTTTTAAGGTTCTACAATTTCAGTTAGAAGCAAATACTTTGGGAAGTAAACTAGTATCTATCTAATGTATATCATGAAAACTAAAAAAGCCCCGAAAGGGACTTAGTGTTTAATTTTTTATTTACGCTGATGATAGTTCTTTTTATGCATCTACAAAAATTACTTGCCCAGTAATAAATCCGTCCACAGAACGTTCAAAAGCTTTTCCTACTAAAGCTCCAGGCACTGGTTGAAATCCAGGCATCATTTCCCCATATAATTCCCAAGCTTCTTCTAAAACAGTTGGATTTATAGAGTTTATTCGAATTCCTCTTGGCATTTCAAATGCCACACATTTAACAAACGTATCAATTGCTCCACTAGTTGTTGCATCAGCAATAGCTGTAGGAAGTGGTTTCTCGTTTAAAATTCCTGAAATTAATGAGAAAGAACCGTTATCTGCGATGTATTCTTGACCTATACGCACTATATTGATTTGCCCCATCATTTTACTTAAAATGGTGTTCATCCATTGTTCTTCAGTCATTTCAGTAAAATTGGCATATTCACAAACACCAACAGCATTTACTACGGCATCAAAATGTCCTACATCTTCATATAGTTTTCTTAAGGATTTTACACTAGTGATATCTACTTGATAGTCATAGCTACCTGCAGCACGTCCTGCAGTTATTATTTTATGTTTTCCTAAGCCTGTAAGAGCTGCTTGACCTATTTTTCCGTTTGCTCCAATTAAAATTATTGTTTTCATATGATATCTATTTTAGTTAAATCATATGCAAATTTATCAAGTGATGAAGGTCTTATTTTAGGACATTTGTCTAATTAGAAATATTTGCTCTTATTCTACTTAAATGCCGCTGTGTAATTCCTAAATAAGAAGATAGATAGTTTAAAGGGATTAATTGTAAATATTCAGGAGCATTTGTCAATAAGTCTTGATACCTTTTTTCAGCAGTCTCTTTTTGTAGAATAAAAATTCTTTTTTCCATTTCGATGTATTCCTGCTCCGCAATGAGCTTGAAAAATCTAAGCCAGTTGGAGCTTGAATTTTCTAATTTTAAAATTTCATCTCTTGAAATCACTAATAATTCAACAGCTGTTAAAGCTTGAATATTCTCAGCGGTTTTAGCTTGAGATAAAAATGAAGAATATGCGCTAACAAAGGAATTCGAAAAAGTAAAACAGTATGTTACTTCTTCTGATGATGATGAATAATAAAATGACCTGAATATCCCAGAAATTACAAACGCTATTTCTTTACACGTTTTACCTTCTTTAATGAAAAAATCTCCTTTCTCTAACTTTTTATAAGTTACTTTACTTTCAAATAATTCTATATCATCATTTGAGAGTATATTAAATGATTTTAAATAATTTTTCATTCCTCTAGTTAATTACAATCAACATATTTTATAAAATGTATTCCTAGGTTAAACACGAAAGTTAGTAAATAAAAACTGAATAGAAGGTTCATTAAAGTTTTAACAAGCAAACTAGAACTCACTATATTTTATGTTTTCTATAAAGAGCTTGATTTCTTTTAAATTACTATTTTTAAGCTTACATGAATAAAACTTTTTTGTACTACCGTTTTAGAAGAGTTATTAGTTTCAGATTCGTCTTTTAGTGTGTTTGAGTTTGTGTAAAAGTTGTATTTTTTTATAAAACTAAAGAAAAGATTGGATCATGGAAATTTGTTGTTTGTTACTTTATTTGCTGATACATTTGAACTTTGTCAATATATGTATCTTCTTGTTTGAAAAAGCCTTTTATTGTTCCGCTGATTTCAAAACCCATTTTTAGATATAAGTTATATCCAATCGCATTGGAAGCATAAACATCTAACCAAATGATTTCTAATTTAGATTGATTTTTAGCCCATTCTATAGCACTCTTAATTAAAATTCTACCTAAACCTTGATTTCTCCAGTTTTCATCAATTCCCATACCAAGCATTGCTGTATGACTTATTTTGAATCTTTTACTTCCTGTTAGATCAATGTTTCCGATGAGTTTACTATTGTATTCAGCCACTAAAAAGATACTGTTTTCACTTTCTTCATATCTGTTTATAAGTTGTTTTTCTTTTTGCAGATCATTAGGATAATCATCCAGCGTAAGCGGAAGTGTATTTGTGTTTTTTATGTAGCCTCTTTTTAAATCAAGAATAGCTTGTGCGTCTTTTTCTTCAGGCAATCTGATGGTTATTTGTTTACCTGATTTTAGCGTATGGTTTGTTTTTTGAAAGTTCAATTATAGTTTTTTTAGTACACCGTAATGTAATAAATAAAATATGAAGTTCCTTTTATTCTATTACTTTATCCTTATATCTGCCTGCTTTCAATTCTAAGTTTACTATTTACCTGTGTTTAGTTCTTCAATTTTATTTTTCATTTGTTCATTATAATTGTATTGATTCTCTTTATTTAATTCAATTGCTTTTTTATAGTTTTCAATTGCATTGAGACTGTCTTTTTTCAGCTCATAAACTTCTGCTAATCCAGCTAAAGAAACCCACCAATTTGGATTTACCTCCGCATTAATTTTAAATATTTCAAATGCGTTCTCTTTATTTTTTTCGCTGTATAAATATAAATTTCCAATACTATTTATACTCCATTTTAGAACATCGTCCTTTGGATTTTCTTGTGCAAACTTTTTGTAAGCTTGAGATGCTTCAGTGTATTTACTATTTAAAACAAAACGCATGACATCTTCTTCCAATGTTGGAGCTTTTTCTTTTAATTCAGGAATCGCAATTCTTGCTATGTCATTTATGATGATATCATGAGCTGGAATTTTATATCCGTTAGATAATAGAATAATCGTTGCTTTATGATTGACAAATTTCCTAAATGCTGCTAAATTTCCTCCTGAAAAGCCATAGGATTCTAATTCATTTACAGGATAATTTCCCCAACCATGTAAAAATGTATCTTTTTGATTTGCAAAATTAAATGGTTTCCACATTTCATATTTCACTTTGTTATTTAGTAATTTATTAGCGTCTAATCGCTTATTCCATTCTATAAATTTTTGAAGTGTAATATTTAGTCCATTTCCAGAATGACCTCTAATTCCACTGTTATTGGTATCTTTTTCAAATTCTTTAACTTCATTATTATAGAAGTATCGAGTAGCTCGATTTGGGATGATTTCTTGTGAATTTGAAGAGAATAAAACACCTGTTGTTGTATTATCAAATTGATATTTAAGGATATATTCGTCAAATGTCATTCCTGTAATTTTTTCGATAATTTGCGCAAGTAACCAATAATTGGTTTGATTGTATCTAAATTGATTTCCTGTAACAAAATCCATATCATCTTTGAACAATTTCTCCATTAATGCTTTATCAGATAATGTACTTTCATACCTTATAATATCTGGCAAACCAGAAGAATGACTTAATAGATTTTTAATTTGAATTTCCTGCCATTGCTTAGGCAAATCTTCTAAATATGTTGAAATTGTATCTTCTAAATCTAATTTTCCATCTTGTATAAGTTGGAAAATTCCTGTGGTAGTAATTAGTTTTGTTGCTGAAAAAACTCTGAATAATGTCTGCTCATCAACAAGCTGATTATTTTCTAAAGACGATTTCCCCAAATACTTTTCATATACTATTACATCATCTATAATTACTGCTAAAGCCAATCCTGGGATATTGTGTAATTCCATTGTCTCTGAGAGATAGGTGTCAATTTCGCTTGTAATTTCAGTAATAGTTTCTTTTTTCTTTTGATCAGTACAAGACATATTGATTAGAAAAAGTATAAGGATAAAAAAAGAATTTAGTCTTTTCATAAGGTTTGAATGTTAGTTTTCATAAAGACGTGACATTTTCTTCAATGTTGCATTTATTAAATCTACGTTAGACTAAATTATCTTTATTTTATGCTACTTACAGTTAAGAATTTAATCTTCACTAAAGTATAAGTACAACATATAAAATTCCAGTTAAAAACAGGAATATATCTTGTTTTCAAACTGGAATTTATTTTTAACTACTACTTATAATTAAGGATCAATTTACTAGGTTTAGTATTTAGTCCTTTTTTTAGTATACTTCATTTGTTTTACCATTTTGCCAAAATCTTTATCTTTTTTCCTTTTTTCAGCAATTGAGGATTCAAAGTGTACTTTTTCCTTCTCAATCTTTACATAGTTATCATATATTGATTGATCCAAGCTATTATTATCAATTGCTTCTAAAACTGCACAATGTACTTCATTTGTGTGTGTACAGTTTGAAAATTTACATTGTTTTGCTAATACAATAATATCTTCAAATGCAGTATGTATTCCTTCCGAAGAATCAACAATTCCAACTTCTTTCATACCTGGCGTATCTATCAGAATTCCATAATTTGTTACAATTAATTCTCTATGGGTAGTCGTATGTTTTCCTTTTTCTACGTGTTGTCGAATTTCTTTAGTCAACATCATTTCTTTTCCAAATAAATTATTCGTCAAGGTAGATTTCCCTACTCCTGATGAGCCTAGTAAACAATACGTTGTACCTTTTTCTAAATATTTTTTCAGAGGTTCAATTCCTCCTGTTATTTTAGTACTGATAGTAACAATTGGCACTTTTTTAATTCTTGCCCGAATTGAATTTACTAACTTTTCAAGCTTTGTATTGTCAATTAAATCAATTTTATTCAGTACAATAATTGGTTGGACATTAGATGAATAACAAAGCGTTAAATATCGTTCTATTCGGTTGATATTAAAATCATTATCAACAGCTTGTAAAACTATAGCATAATCTATATTTGTTGCTATCACTTGCTTTTTTCCATACTGTCCAACAGATTTTCTTGAAATAATAGATTTTCTTGGTATTATCTTATATATCAATGCTAAAGAAGTGTCATAAACCATTAGAAAAACCCAATCGCCAACAGCTGGGTAGTCTTCACTATCATCTGCTGAATATCTTAAGTTTCCCGTAATTTCTGCTTCTATATCTCCCTTTTCTGTTTTTACAATGTACTTATTTTTATGTTGAGCACTCACTCTGCCAATGTCAAAGTTTTCAAGATTCATTTCTGATCTTAATTTTTTAATGTTTTCATTGTATCCGAAATCTTTTAGTTTCATGTTTAATATGTCTTTAAAAAGATTGTGACCATTTGCATTGAATGTATGAGATACATATGCGAGATAGTGTCCTATATAGAAAATTACATATATAGAAACTAATCACAATCAATGTGATGTTTTTAAAATTTAAAAAAATAGTGAAGCTCCAGATGCGTATCTGGAGTTGGAGTGATAGTCAATAAGAGAATTGACTATTTATTTAACAATATCCAAGTATGATATTATAGACATAAAATGTTTTATACAATATTAATATAGCAAAATTAAGAAATACATTCTTTACTTCATAATTCTATATATTAAAAATGCTTCCAAAAAACATAAGTCTTCTGGAAGCATTTTCTATTTAAAAAATAATGTAAGCTTATTTACTTAAATACATTTTTCTTCTTGAATATAAGTTATAGAATTCGTCATCTTTTAAGCTATCTATGAATAAGATGCTTTCTCCTGTACTCTTCATTTCTGGTCCTAAGCGTTTATTTACATTCGGGAATTTGTTGAATGAGAATACTGGTTGTTTGATGGCATATCCTTCTAATTGCGGATTAAAATTGAAGTCCGTCACCTTCTTCTCTCCTAACATTACTTTTGTCGCATAGTTTACATATGGCTCTTTGTACGCTTTCGCGATGAAAGGAACCGTACGAGAAGCTCTTGGATTGGCTTCAATGATGTATACCATATCGTCTTTGATAGCAAACTGAATGTTAATTAATCCGACAGTGTTTAATGCTAAAGCAATCTTTTTTGTATGATCTTTGATTTGTTGCATCACAAACTCACCTAAGTTGAATGGTGGCAAGGTTGCGTTTGAATCTCCAGAGTGAATTCCGCAAGGCTCAATATGTTCCATAATTCCAATGATGTATACATTTTCACCGTCACAAATTGCATCCGCTTCTGCTTCTATTGCTCCATCTAAATAATGATCTAGCAACAATTTATTATTTGGAATTTTACGCAGTAAGTCTACTACAGTTTCTTCCAATTCTTGCTTGTTAATCACAATTTTCATTCCTTGTCCTCCAAGTACATATGACGGACGAACCAAGATTGGGAAGTCTAACTCATCTGCTAAAGCCAAGGCCTCATCAGCATTCTCAGCCACTCCAAATTCTGGATAAGGAATATTGTTTTCTTTTAATAATGTAGAGAAACTTCCTCTATCTTCCGCTAAATCTAACGATTGATAAGTTGTTCCTAATATTTTGATTCCGTGACGATCTAGCTTTTCAGCCAATTTCAACGCGGTTTGTCCTCCTAATTGAACAATAACACCTTCTGGTTTCTCATGTTGAATGATGTCGTAAATGTGTTCCCAGAAAACTGGTTCGAAGTATAATTTATCAGCCGTATCGAAATCGGTAGAAACCGTTTCTGGGTTACAGTTGATCATGATAGTTTCGTATCCACATTCAGCCGCAGCTAATACACCATGCACACAACAGTAATCAAATTCAATTCCTTGTCCAATTCTATTTGGACCAGAACCTAATACAACTATTTTCTTTTTGTCTGATACTACACTTTCATTGTGTACAAAACGTTTTCCATCAGCAGTTTCAATTTCTGCTTCAAACGTAGAGTAGTAATAAGGTGTTTTTGCTGTAAATTCTGCTGCACAGGTATCTACTAACTTGTATACACGCTTAATTCCTAAGTCTTCACGTTTTTTGTATACTTCACTTTCCCAACATCCTAACATATGTGCTATTTGTCGATCTGCGAATCCTTTTTGTTTAGCTTCTAATAATAAATCTCTTGAAATACTATCAATTTTATTATGCGAAGCGATTTCTTTTTCTAACTGGTGTAATTCTTCATATTGACGTAAGAACCACATGTCAATTTTTGTAATTTCGTGAATTCTACTCAGTGGAATTCCCATCTGAATGGCATCATATATTACAAATACTCTATCCCAAGAAGCATGTCTAAGCTTACTGATAATTGTATCGTAATTTTTATATCCTTTCCCATCAGCTCCTAAACCATTACGCTTAATTTCAAGTGATTGCGTAGCTTTATGTAGGGCTTCTTGGAATGAACGTCCAATTCCCATTACTTCTCCTACCGCTTTCATTTGTAATCCTAATTCTCGATCTGAACCTTCAAATTTATCAAAGTTCCAACGTGGAATTTTTACGATTACGTAATCTAGTGTTGGTTCAAATAATGCTGATGTTGATTTTGTAATTTGATTGTCTAATTCGTCTAACGAGTATCCGATAGCCAATTTAGCAGCAATTTTTGCAATCGGATATCCTGTTGCTTTACTTGCCAATGCTGAAGAACGTGATACACGTGGATTGATCTCAATAGCGATAATATCTTCTTTATCGTCAGGACTTACAGCAAACTGAACATTACATCCACCTTCAAAGTCACCAATACTACGCATCATTTTGATAGACATATCACGCATTTTCTGATATGTACGATCTGATAAAGTCATTGCTGGAGCTACTGTGATAGAATCTCCTGTATGGATTCCCATTGGGTCCATATTTTCAATAGAACAGATAATTACTACGTTGTCATTTTTATCACGTAATAATTCTAATTCGTATTCTTTCCAACCCATCATCGCTTTATCGATCATTACTTCATGAATAGGTGAAGCTTCTAATCCGCGACGTAATAATTCGTCAAAATCTTCTGGATCATATACAATTGAAGCTCCTGCTCCTCCTAGTGTATACGATGCTCTAATTACTAATGGAAAACCAAATTCTTGTGCAATTTCTTTTCCTTTTAAGAATGATGTTGCTGTGGCTTGTGGCGCCATTCCAACACCAATTTCCCCCATTAACTCTCTAAACTTTTCACGGTCTTCTGTAATATTGATCGCATCAATATCAACTCCAATAAGTTTTATATCAAAATCTTCCCAAATTCCTTTTTCATCTGCTTCAATACATAAGTTTAATGCAGTTTGTCCTCCCATAGTTGGTAAAACGGCATCAATTTGAGGATGTTCTTTTAGAACTTCAATAATAGATTTTGTTGTTAATGGTTTTAGGTATACATGATCCGCCATTGTAGGATCGGTCATGATGGTTGCTGGGTTTGAGTTGATAAGAATTGTTTCGATTCCATCTTCTCTTAGTGAACGTAATGCTTGCGATCCTGAGTAGTCAAATTCACAAGCTTGACCAATAACAATTGGTCCTGATCCGATAATTAAAATTGATTTTAAGTCTTCTCTTTTTGGCATTAGTTTGTGTGTGTGTTGTGTTGCGTAAAAATAAAAAAACGTTTGGGTACAAAAAAGGTGTTGCTTAAAAAAAACAACACCTTATCTATATACTATCTATATCATTATTTCTTATGTCTTAATTCAGATGACACAGAAATTTTCTTTCTTCCTTTTGCTCTTCTACGAGCTAGCACTTTTCTACCGTTTACAGAAGCCATTCTTTCTCTGAAACCGTGCTTGTTTCTTCTTTTTCTTTTCGATGGTTGAAATGTTCTTTTCATTATTTAAATATCTTTAATTCTCTTGAAAATAATTGTAATTGCACGCGAGATTCCTTTCTAAAAGTGCGGCGCAAATATACAAAGAGTTTTTACTTTCACAAACAGATTTTAAAAAATATTTTCGATTGTTTTTTATACATTTGCAAACTCGATTAATATATACTGTTTTATGTTCAACAAAAATATCAAATTAATTATAGCGGCAGCAATTTTTGCCTTCGCAATTTATCAGTTTTATGAAAGCTATATAGGTAATGGAATTTTCCTGATTCTATTAGCTGCGATCTTTGTGTTACTATATTTTAAGAATGAGTTTATTTTATTATCATTTTTAAAACTTCGTAAACAAGATTTTGATGGTACAAAACGCTTGTTATCTAAAATTAAAAATCCTGAAACTGCTTTGACAAAGAAGCAACTAGGATATTATAATTATTTACATGGAATTATGGCCTCTCAAAATAATTTAACACAAGCAGAAAAGTATTTGCGTAAAGCAGAGAAACTTGGTTTGAGTATGGATCATGATATGGCAATGGTAAAAATGACCTTAGCTGGTATTGCATCTCAAAAAAATAGAAAGGTTGAAGCTAAAAGTTTAATGAAAGAAGCTAAGACACTTGATAAGCGAGGAATGCTAACTGAGCAAATAAAGATGATGGAACAGCAGATGAAACGCGCTTCAAACGCTCCTAAACAACATTATGGCAATCGCCAAAATATGCGAAGACGATAATATGAAAAAGAATAGAATTAGAAAAGCGACTTATTAATAAGTCGCTTTTTTTTACCAAAAATTTGCTTCAGTTATTGTTATGACATCATTTACTGAAAACAATTTAAAACATATTGATTGGTTATTATATTGGGCAAAGATTTGAATTTCCATTGTCACAATCTGCTGTACAGTTTCCTCCTATACGCGTGCAATTCCATTGTGTTTGGAAAGGTGTACAGCCATCTGTACAACCAGCAGTGAATCCACCTCCTGCTATATTTTCTGCATTTAAGTTTGAAACTGATTTCTTATTTAAGGATAATCCTTTAAGGTTCTTTTTTTTCATAATTATTTGATATTGATTTGTGTATTTTCAAATCTAATTATGATTTTAAAGTTTAAAAAAGGAAGCTTGTCGCTATTTATAAATAACGACCAATCTGTTTTTAGAAAAATATTTTAATTATTTCTTGATGCTATTATTCGTCTCTTTTAAGTATTAAACCATTCTTCCCAACAGCATATAGTTTCCCGTTAGAAGTAGAAGTTATTGAGCGTAGGTATATGTTTATATCTTCATGCTCGTACTCAAGATTCCATGACACACCACCATTTATAGTTTTATATATTTTATTTCGACTTAATAAATAGCCTTCTTGTTCATTTATAAAATGTATGTCTGCAAAACCATCTGTAAAACCACTGGCTATATGTGCCCAGCTTGCTCCGCCGTCAGTTGTTTTATAAATATTACGATCAAACATTCCTATGAACCCATAATTTTCATTGACAAATTCAGTAGCAGATATTTCTACGTTTCGTATAGACTCTGGTAATTCTAATTGTTGCCAATTTATACCATTATCCGTAGATTTATAAAGTGATCCTAAACTCACATTGTCATAGGTAGTGCCACCTGCAAGATATATAGTTTCATTTGTTGTTACTACTAATTCAGAAGCATATTGAGTATTTGAATATGCTACAACCCAATTTGCACCACCATCATTAGTTTTGAGCACAGTTCCACCTTTTACAATGATTCCATTCTGTTCTGTAAAGAAATGAATATGGAAAATAGTATTAGAATAATTCTCTAAACCACCTATTTCGTTAAATGTTATTCCTCCATCGGTTGTTTTATGTAAGCCAACTCTTGAAGTAAGAAATTCGTTTTCATTCAGAATAAACACAGTATTTAAAGATGTAGGAATCCCAACATCTAATTCTTCCCAAGTTTCTCCGCCATCTTCTGTTTTAAATAATGCGTTTAATGAACCACAGATAACACCAAAATTTTCATTGATGAATTTTATATCTGAAAGTCCTTTTGATGTAGGACTGTTTAATTCACTCCATAACATCGGACTTACAGTTTCGGATGAATCATCTTGTGAACAACTAAAGATTAGAATAAGAAAACAGAAGTATAGGATATTTTTCATGCGCTCTATATTAAACGTTTATACTTATATAACATTTCAAAATTACATTTGTGACATTTTTTTATTTTTTGATACGATGACGAATGACATCTGAGACAATTTGCGAATCCTCTTGTACGAAATAATGTAGGTTTGCCAAAATTTCTGAGTTTTGATTATGCCTAGATACCAACTCATAAGCAATATTTTGAATGTTTTGTTTTGGTGCGATATCTTTTTTGAATTCCGTTTTTAAAACTTTTAGAAAATTAAGATTGTTTCCTAGATGCACTTCGTTTTTGTAGAAAGTATCAATTTCTTTTTCGAGTGCTTTTCTACTGTCAAAATGTACTAAGTGATTGTTTAAACAATTAATCGCATCTTTGTTTTCTCGCCAACCCTTGACTAGCAGTTTACTCGCTGAATCTTTATCGTCCATTTTTTTACGATATAGTAACGCTGCTTTTACATATTGATCATTTTTAGTATAATCATCTGCTACAATTCTGTAATGGTGATGTGCATTTTTGGTATCTTTTATTTTGGTATAAATATCACCAACTGATTCGTGTTCTTCTAATTCTTTAAACAGTTTAATTGCTTTTTTGTACGAACGTGCTTTTTCATAACATTCTGCCGCATTTTGCTTGTCATTACATTTTTTCAGATAGATTAATGCTGCATCGTTGTGCAAATTTCCTTCATCTAAAATATAGGCAGCTCTGTATGGATTGCGAAGTAGTTTTAGTTGAATATACGCTGCTTTTTTGAATTGCTTTTTCTCAATGAAATCATCACATAATTTTTCATAACGATTCATTAACTGTTGAAACTGTGTGTCTCCAACAGTTGTTGAGCCTCCTCCTCCACTATATTCCTGAGAAGATTTAAACATAGAACCTATAAACAATCCTACGCCTAAAAATAAAATCACAATAATAAAAAGCGCTAGAAAAAAACTTCCAATATCTCCATTCAAAATTGTATCAAATATGACGTATAACAATTTCAACATCAACAACACGATGATGAAATACAGAAGTTTACTTTCAAATCTACTTTCTTTACGCATCTTCTTCGTCAAATTTTCTGTTTCTATTTAGTAATGTATATAACATACGTAATACTATAAATGCAGCTATAACACCAAAAACTGCAGGAAATCCATCTTGATTTAAAATTGGATAGAAAAGATACATTAATAATCCTACAATAATAATGGTAAGGATTATTTTATTTTGAACACTTATTTCATTTCCTCCAAAATAGAAATTTCCTTTTTGCTTTTTTGTATTTTCCTCATCTTCAATATTAAAAAATTCACTTTCGTCTGGTAAATCTAACCAAGAATGTTTTTTTTCTAATGGCTTTGCTTGTATCTTTTGTTTTCGATACATGAATAAATACAGAATTAAAAGTAATAATACCAATATAGCTATGATTAATAATATATTTTGAATGATATTATTTTCTGGTTTTGGTTTTATTTGTTCTTCTTGCTGATGACTCGTTTCCGAAAGATCTACAGTAAGGTTTTCATCGTCTTCAAAAGTGACCTCAGTATCATTTGTAGGTTCAATTTCCTCAAATTTTGGATGTACATACTCAACTCCTGGTGTATCTTTTTTAACAGCGTATAACACTTCATATCCAATCCAAAAAAGAGCTACTATTGCCAAAGCTGCGAGTACAACTCGTAAATAATTCTTTCCACTATCGTCCGAATCACCAAAACCTAATGATTCAAAAAAACCACTTTTAAATTTGTATTTTGCAAATGCTTTTCCTCTTGAAGTTCCCATCATATCTAATGGAATCGCCATTTTGAGTGCAGCATCAGGATTTTTTTCTAAATAGCTTAAATACTTAGCAACCTCAGCATTGTTTCCTTCCAATACTTTTTTCATATCAAAAGGCACATCTTCTGAATCTTCTTCTTTTTCTCCAAAAGGATTTTCGAATGCTTCTTCTGCTTCCTCTTCTTCAATTTCGATACTAAATGAAGTTACTCTTTTAGGAATTTTAACCCCTTTTGCGGGCATTGCTATCGTTGGAAATTGTTCTTCTGGATTTTGTATGATTGTTGACCAATTTAACTCTTCGTTGAGTTCTATCATGCCAAATTCATAATGAAAAAAATGTGGTGTTCCATTTAGTAGGTTTGAAAATTCTTCATCCGTTAACGCCATATTTAATGTTGTATTTTCTGGAATAAAGAAATTTTTATATGCTTTTTGTATCGTTATGTTAGTACCGATATCTATATTTTTTTGAGCCGTTTTTAGAATTAATAACACACCCGAAATACCATTAGCTTCTAAACTTGGACATGCATAAGCTGTACAATCTGATAACTTGAGATGCATGCGCTTCACTTCCTGCAACCATACTTTGGGAGATGCATGCTTGATGAAAATCCCACAACGTGGATACGGATTAGTATCGATAAATTTCAGCGCTAATTTCATATAATTATACAATTGTCAATGAATGGATCGATGTGTTTTCGTTTGAACTCTTTTACACTGATTACCTTTAATTGTGAATTTTCAGGTAAGAAATATTCGTTTCCAGCAAATTCTGTATCAGTTGCCATTGCCAAGCTTATTTCAATGTAAGAAACTAAGTAAAATGTTTTTACCGCAGGATCTGAACTTAAAAATGTTAGCATTCCTTTTTTATCTATAGCAATTTTATTTCCATTAGAAAATCGGAATTCTGTCCTATCAATGTATTCTGCATTAGATAGATACCCTTCTTCTTCTCTGTTTAATTGAAATAATAAATAATCGTCTGAAATATGCAATCTATGTATGTTATTAAAGATAAGTTCTAAACTATTAGTAACTGCAATTGATTTTATTTTAGTGAATATAGAGCCTGGGAAATATGGGAAATAGTTACTTATACATGTATCATAATCTTTTTTTAATTCACTAGAAGGTGTTGTAATTTCGTCAATAAATTTGTGTTTAAAATCTATTTTTAGATATACTGGATCATCACTGTAATATTTTCTTGTGATGAAATACAACTCGTTTTGATGTACTAATGCGTTTTTGATAGATGATCGGTATTGTACATCATAATCTCCTGTAAACGTCTTTGTTTGAGATTCGCTTTTCACAATTATTTTGTCAGATGCACTACAAGAAATAGTGATTAATTCATCATCAAAAATTGTAGCATTCAGTGGTTTTTTCATACCTGACACAAAACGAACATCTGTTCTCACAAGATCAAATCCTTTGTCATATCCATTCATTCTATACACCGCGCCACGTTTTCGCAGTACATATCCTGTATCGACTGAAAAGAAATGTGTTAAATAACCATTTGGATAACCATACAACAACGGATATTCAATAATTGGAGCTTCTTTTTGTGTCTTTAGAAGCTTTCTCCTTCGTGTATTTGGTGGATGCGCCCATAATTCCTGTAATGGTAATTGAATGTGTTTTACCAATCGTTTGGCACCATTTTTAAGTTTATACACATCAATATTTCCTTCTGTATCTGCTGTTATTACACCACCAAATTTATCATGATGTAGGTTAAAAATACGTTGCATTGCTGCATGCTCCAAGGTTTTTGGAGACGTGAATAAGGTAACTTCTATGTTTTCTTCTTCACAGGTGTCAATGAATTGTATAATCGCGCTTGACGCATCTAATATGGGAGATGTAACTTGTAAACCTTCTATGATGTCTATTTTTTCATCAAATGCTAGTTTGGCACATTTTTCACCAATTGCATATGACTGAAAGGTCATTTCATTTTTGGGATGATGCATAAAAGCAAAAGCCGTTGCAAATGATAGTATTTTAGGTGTTCCCCAATTTTTTATGGTTGTATCTATTAAAAAGATACGTGTGCGTAAATCTTCTTCTGGTGTTGTTTCACGACGTATAAATAAAGCTTCCTTGTTAGCAATTCTATGCAGAAAAATAAGATCATCATTGGCAAATTCTGAGGTCAACAAGTTATCAAACTTTCCTTTGTTTGTAACATCTGAAATTCCTCCAAGCGGCATTTCTCCCGGATGCACGTAGTGCATTGGTAATTGAATTCCTGACCATATTCGTTTGATAAGACTTCCCATAAAGAACGTCTTTGGATCTTCAATGAGCTGTTGAATTAAATCTGGTTGTTCACTTATGGTTTCTATTTCAGTATCTTCTGGATCTACTGGAACTGGAAGTATTTTTTCCCAAGCAGTTAATAACGCGTTTACTGTTGGAAAACGTTCGTGTAATAAAGCCAAGGAATTAAAATCTTTGCTTAGTGCAGACATTGTAATTTCCGTTTGCCTACTACATTGGTTTAATTCAAACGCTTTATTTTGTATACAGCTTACAATTGCATCTGCATATTTGTTAGATAAACCATGCTTTACTTTTTGAAATAAAAAGATAAATAAATCTATCCTGTTTTTTCCTTTTTTATATTTTTTCGGAAGTGTTATTAGAGTTTCTAAAAAACGTTGAGCTTCTTCAAAATAGACATGTTTGAATAATAAATCGTCTTCAAATGTTTTTTGAATCTTTTTAAACTGTTCGTCAATTGCTTTTGAAACTTCTCCAGAATTTGTTGCTAAAAAAGTTAATATTAATGCTCCAAAAGGAGGCAAATCATTAGAAGAAATTGCTTTCAGTATTTCTTCAATTTGTTCTTTGTACGCAACTGTGATTCCATCTGGAATACTTATGCAATTAATACCTCCATGATAGTCATACGCGTTTTCAATAACATCACTAGTAAACATATAATCAGTTTCCCATTGCCAGAAATAATCTGTATAGGATTGAAAATAGTATATAGCTTTTCGTTGTGTAATATTCATGCTATTGTGATAGTCGGTATCCGCTAATTGTAAGAGGTTTTAGTTGCTCGGTTGTTATTTTATAATATGTATTATTTGGTTGTAATACAATATATTCTTCTTGTGTTGTTTGTAAATTTTTATGATAGAAATTACTCAACTCTGGATGTTCAAAATCGTATCCTGTAGGAATCAAGAAATGTTGATGTAGCCAATAACTTTTCCCAGGAATTGGTAATAAAGGAGTTCCTATAAGAAATGCTTTTTTATTGACAATAGTCCATTTTATGGATTGCAATCGAATTGCAGGCGCTTTTGGAATATATGTATCTAAGATTTTAAAATCGACTAATAATGCTTTTGATTCATGCTCTACGCTAGAAAGAATCAATTTGAAATCAATGGTTTCATTAACACCAAAATAATTGAAATTATAGGATGGTATTTCTACAGGCAATGCTTTGTTTATTGGTGACCAAAGTAATGACGTTTTGAGTCGTTCTTCTGGTAAATTCCCGCCAAGGAGAAATAATGCATTGTTTTTTTGAAAATATATTTTTTTGAATGGAATGCTACGTATTTCTGGACTATGCAATTTACTTGGTTCAATTCCACGAACCCAAACATCATTTTCATCAGTTGCCATACGCAGTGTTTTCCACACGCGAATTTGTGAAAGTTTTTCTTTGTATTTTGAAGGTAATCGTAACCAATATTCTGTTACGCCTTGTGCAAGATGTCTTTCCACAACTGATCTATTTCATTGTTTATGTATTGTTTTTTCTGTTGCTCTTTGATCCAATCTGTACGGTTTTGCAAGTAACGAAGTTTATCTTTGATAACGTTTAATTCTTGCAATGACAAACCTTCATTTGATAGTTTTTGTTTTAGGTTGGACACTTCATTCATCAACTCTTCTGGATTTGGTGCTTTGTTAAAAAACGCTTGTGGATGCGAACGCTCCGCCGTTTCTTCTTTTTCTATCAATGCATTTACCGTTCCTTGTAAGGTTTCTATTTGCTCTTCTGTATTCCAAATATATTTTAACACCCATAAATCAGAAAGAATTGCTTCTGTACGATCGCATAACATTGCGCTTGCCGCCACTAAGTTTTGCATTTTTACGGCTCGTCTATCAGAAACTTCTATACCTGTGTTTCTTAAACTGTGAATCAATTCAATATAAGAGTTTCTGATGGATGATAAATCTACTTCTTTTACTTTGTGTTGTAACCCTTTAATTTCTTCGGGAGATATAAGTGTACGCTCCGTTTCTTCATTTCGTTCTAACTTCCAACCAGCTTGCAATACTTCTTCCAAACGATCAGGTTTTACATTATCTACTTTTAATCGTATTAAAAAACGATCTAATAATGCCGCTAGCGCTTCATCTTCTGGCAATAAGTTACTCGCGCTAATAAACATTAACGCTGGTAATTTTTTCGTCTCTTTTCCTCTTCTGAATATTTTTTCATTTAATGCCATTAATAAACTATTCAGAATGGCAGAGTTTGCATTAAATATTTCATCTAAAAACACCAACGAAGCTTCTGGAAGCATTCCGTCAGTATTCGTTTTTAGTTCTCCTTCTTTTAGCAAACGGATGTCTAATGGACCGAATATTTCGTTTGGTTCCGTGAATCGAGTTAATAGATAATCAAAGTTAATTCCTCCAATTACATGACTTGATAGTTGCTTTACTATGGCACTTTTTGCCGTTCCAGGAGGTCCTAATAGGAATACGTTTTCTCTTGCCAACAATCCAATCCCAAGTAAATCAATCACTTCATCTTTTCCAACGAATATGTTTTTGATTTCTTCAAGAATGGTTCGTAATTTTTTCGTTTCGTTCATAATATTATACTTCAGAAACAAACGCTCTCCAAAAGTGATTTTTATGTTCTCCTAAATGAATTGCGATGTTTTCGTGAATGATTGCGTGTTCTGTAAGGCTGATGTCTTTTTTTTCGATGACTCGATCAATAAAGAGTGTTTTGTAACATTCGTTTTGAAAGAGTTTTGTGAGTTCTTCTTGATTGATTTCCAAATCAAATCCTTGTCCGATAGCTGAATATGAAAATTTTTGTAAGTGTGATTTTAAAATTTTCACTAACCAATCATCAAAGTCAATAGCTTCTAATTCTTTGGTGATAAACGGCAAAAATCTCAGTGACAAATCTGCCGAAAGGCAACTGTTTGGCGTAAGCTCACCTTTTATCATTTCAAAGTATTGATTTAAATCTTTTGGTTCCTCGTGTCGATGTGCTAAAAATTGTGCTCCAAAATAGATCATTTTTGCGCCCCAAATGGCAGCTTCCCTATCAAACTTTGGAGCTTCACACGGATAATTTAACACCTCATTTTCATATTCTTGTTCTAAAAAATCACCTAAATCATTCAATTCACTGTTACTTACTTTCGGTTTGTTTGTGTATAACACAAATTGCCCAGAAGTGCGCAAATGATGGATGGTTTGAAGTATGTTGTTCTTTGTATTCAAGAATTTAAGATAAATGCTAACGTTATGAAGACATTACTCAAAAGAACGAAAATTATATGGAAGAAGCAATAGTAAGCGATAGAAGTTGCTAGTAACCAAAGATTAAAACTAAAAAAAGCTGTTTAGAGATTTCTAAACAGCTTTTATATTAAATAGTATAAATTGTTTTTATTTTGTGTAATATCCTTTTTCAGGAATTGCAATTTTGTATTTTTTTCTCGATTTATTGTTCAATTTGTTTTCGCGCAACCAAGGATTGTGAATTTTTAAAATTTTGTAATTGATCCCGAATCCTTTTGCAAAACTAGCAAAGTTGGTAACTGCAGTGTCTACTTCCACTTTATATGTTGGAATGTGTGTGTATAAATGTTTTTCGTCAAAATTGAAACCGTATTTTTTCGCATTGGTAAAGATTTCTTTTAATGCAATTACTCTAAATAAATAACGACCAGTTTCTTGACCTAATAATAAATCGTAGTATGAATCCACCTGTTGTTTTTCCATACGACGCCCTATTCCTGCATTTCCTGCGTTGTAAGCTGCTGCTGCTGATGTCCAGTTTCCAAACTTCTTTTTCGCTTCTAATAAGTATTTACATGCTACATGTGTTGCTTTTTCTAAATGGTAACGTTCGTCAACATTAGAATTGATTTCTAATCCGTTTTCTCTTCCCGTAGTTTTCATTATTTGCCAAAAACCTCTTGCCCCTGCAGGAGATGTTACGTTTTGTAAACCACTTTCAATAACAGCTAAGTATTTAAAATCGTTTGGCACACCATATTCTTCTAGGATTGGCTCTATGATTGGAAAATATTTATTCGCACGTTTGAAGAGTAATAAACCATTTGATTGCCAGTATGTATTTACTAACAATTCACGATCCATGCGCTCTTTAATATCTGGCAAATGCAAAGGAACTTCTTCACCTGCAAAATCTAAAATAGCAGGAACTTCTAATGCATATACATTATAATCGTTTCCATCCTTCACTTCAGGGTTGGTCACAGACTTCATTTCCATTGTCTCTTTTTCTGTTTCTGCAGTTAATGCCTTGTCTTGTTGTACAGCATTCATTAATAATATTCCAAGGAATATTAATCCTAAAAAGGCAAATCCATTCTTAATTTTACGCATTGTATACTTTTTTTAATATTTTCTTACTCGACTATTAAGTTAACTATTTTTGGTGAGATTGTAAAAAAAGGTTGGGTAGATTACTACAAAAATAGTAAACAGTTTTATAATTTAAGTTATTTTATGAAGATAGTTTCTTTATTTTAAACAGATTTCTTATAATTCTGATTTTCTTTATTTATCCAGAGAAAACACAACAAAAGAAAAGGTACTTTTAGTTTATGAATGTAAACATTTCCAGAGGCATTTTTAGCTAAAAATCTAAAACCGTAAATTATCTCCAAGGCTTCAAAAATTTTTAATAAGAACGCTTTAATACACTTTGGAAAAGAAAACATTTGAATTAGACTTCACACTTAAACTTATCTAATACACTCGTTATTTATGAAAATTACCACTTCTACATTTTTCAATATAGAAGATTTTTATTCTTTTATTAATCTAGGAAGATTTTCATTGAACCATTTGTATTTATTGATAATCATAATGTGCGTTCCGCCTTTGATTTCAATATAGTTGGAAAGATATTGCTTAGGAAATACACCATCTTTTTCTCCATGAATATGCACAGTATTTGGCAACGCTTCTGCTTGTTCCCAATTCACAATTTGATCAATAGACCAATCTAAGTAGTATTTATCACGAACAGATAAGTATTCTTCATACAAATCTAGTCGTTTAGTTGCCAAATCGCCAAAAGCATATTTACGTACAACATCAAGACTATTAACTAAACTTGTAGGTAAGAGTTTGTAGATTTTAGTTTTTTTAGCAAATTTTATTCTTCTAGGCAATTCAAACATTGTTTTTACACTAGAAACCACAAATAATTTTCGAATATTGATATGACGTGCCATTTCCTGCACTAAGATTCCTCCGAAAGAAACACCTATTAAAATGATATTGTCATGTACTATTTTTTGCGTCATACGCAATGCATATGCTGCTAAAGTTTCTTCTTTTTCAGGAATAAACCACTCTAAAAAATACATTTCATATTCTTCTTCTGGCAACTGAATATACTTAAATATTGAAGGATTCGCGGCCATTCCTGGCATGAAATAGACAGGTATTTTATTCGGTTTCATACAGATAGTATTACTAAAAACTCGGAAATCTACTCTAAATTTTGTATCTTTGCAACTTAACCCAAGATTTTTTCTTCTAAAGACCATTTAAAGATTAATTTAAATTAAACTGCTATGGATAATGAAATTGTTATCAACGATAACGAATTTTTAAGACAATTCGAATACAAAACTGATAACGGAATTGCTAAGATTGAGTATTCACTACAAGAACGTAAGATTTTTTTAACAAAATTAATTGTACCTGAAGCGTTAGATACAGTAGATTTTAAGAATGCTTTTATTAGAACCGTTTTAGACACTATTCAAGATCGCAACTTAAGAGTTGTACCAACTAGTCCCAAGATTGCTAGTTTTTTACGAAAGCACAAAGAATATAAAGATTTATTGCCAGTTGGCGTTCGAATCTAATTGAATTAAAAAAGGGAACTTTATCAGTTCCCTTTTTTAATAGACTATTTTGAATATATTATTTTTTCAATTCCGCTAATACTTCCTTCGCTCTTTCTTCAACTTTTGCTAATAATATTTTTAATTTTTCTGGTGCATTTGGTTGGTAACGAATCTCTATTTTTTTCCCTTTGTATGTTAGGTATGTATTTTGAATGTCCATGATACGTTCATCATCATATTTATCTTGAAAATTCTTAAAGTTAGCTTCTTCAAATTGCCTGAATAATGATTCCGATTTACTTGGCATTAACTTTACTATGCGTTTACCTTGTATTTTAGCATTGTATTTTCCAGTGTAATAAACCGTTCCATCTGCATACATAATCATTGTAAATTCTTCACAGGTTCCTTTACATGGAGATTTGTATAACGTGATTGATTCTCCCTTTGGCAAATCAACATTACTTTGTTGGTTTTTGTCCTGCCTTGTTATCACTCCGATATCCATTCCATCAATTGATGTTGATTTTTCTCCTTTTACAAACTTCTTACCATCATCATTCATCATTTTTATTTTACTAGCTGTTAGTTCATACTTTTTAAACTTGATTTGTACATTATCACCTGACAATGTAGCACGATCTTTATCTAATTTTATTTTAGATACTTTACTTAAAGCTCTGGCTACAGCCATTGAAAACTTAGAATCGCAACATATTTCTGTACAAGCTAAATCGCTTAATTTTATTTTTCCATCATTTGAAATTGTATAACTTCCAAAACAGTTGTTTGCATCGAGCTTTAATGTAAATTCTGTGTTACTTTTGATAGTTAAAATAACATCATTTGTTACAGGAATGTCTGTGTTATTTTCGGTCAATTCACTAACAACCCATGAACTTCCTATAAATTCCTTGGTTGTTGCATCACAACTTATTAAAGTTAAGATTAATATAGAGAGTAGTGTTGTTCGCATGTTTTCTTATTTATAGTTAAATATAGGTATCTATTCGTAATTATAGGATAATAATTACATGAATCGTACCAATCTTTCGATTACACTTAAGATAACTTCGACAAAATAATGAAAATTTAGTTTTAAAATCAGTAAAGTACTAATGATGCTGAGTAATCAATTTTTAAGCTTGAATAGCAATTTAACTTGAAGCTACTGTTTCATATACAAAGTCAAAACGTACTATTCCGTCGTCATCAATTTTGGTAAGTATGACTTCATGCAAAGTATTGACCAATTCTGGATTCCAAGGCGCTTTTACTTTCACATAGTTTTCTGTAAAACCATGAATGTAACCAGCTTTATTTTCTCCTTCAAATAAGACTGTTTTTGTATTTCCTATTTGACTTTCATAAAATGCTCTTCGTTTTTTCACAGATAATCCACGTAACATTTTACTACGTTTTTTACGTACATTTTGTGACACAACTCCTTCCATTTCGGCTGCGACCGTATTTTCACGTTCCGAATACGTAAATACGTGTAAATATGAAATGTTTAGTTGCGTTAAGAAATTATAAGTTTCTAAAAATAATTCGTCCGTTTCTCCAGGGAATCCGACAATTACATCTACGCCAATGCATGCATCCGGCATTACTTCTTTGATGTTTGCTACACGATCTACGTATAGCTCACTCATGTAACGACGACGCATTAAACGCAATAATGTATTGCTACCGCTTTGCAATGGAATATGAAAGTGCGGAACAAATGTGTTACTTTTTGATACGAAATCAATCGTTTCATTTTTTAGCAGATTTGGCTCTATTGAAGAAATTCGTAAACGCTCAATACCTTCGACTTTATCAAGTTCTTGAACTAACTCTAAGAATGTGTGTTCGTGTTTTTTGTTTCCAAATTCACCTTTTCCGTAATCGCCGATATTTACACCAGTTAATACAATTTCCTTGATGTTTTTCTCAGAGATTTCTTTGGCGTTTTTTAATACATTTTCAAGTGTATCACTACGTGAAATTCCTCTAGCTAATGGAATTGTACAGTATGTACATTTATAATCACAACCATCTTGTACTTTTAAGAATGCACGTGTACGATCACCAATAGAATAACTTCCTACATAGAAATCTGCTTCTTCTATTTCACAAGAATGCACTTCGCCGAAGTCATTTTTAGAAAGATCATTTATATAATCAGTAATCTTAAATTTTTCTGTCGCGCCAAGCACCAAATCAACACCATCAACAGCTGCCAACTCTTCTGGTTTTAGTTGCGCATAACAACCAACCGCAGCAACAAACGCATCAGGATTTACTTTTTGTGCTTGTTTTACAATAGTTTTAAAGCGTTTATCAGCATTTTCTGTTACACTACACGTGTTTATAACATATATATCTGCTTGTTCCGAAAATTCTACCTTATCAAAGCCTTCATCTTGAAAATTTCGAGCAATTGTAGACGTTTCTGAAAAATTCAGTTTGCAACCTAGCGTATAAAAAGCGACTTTTTTTCTATCGTTCATTCCTGTACTTTTCTACCAAAACGGTAGCGATTTCTATTTTATATTGTGTATTTTTAAACCTTCTAAACACTACTATATTTGAGTAGTTATAAAAGGTAAAAGCCTGCAAATTTACAATTAATTCAGCATATGATAAAATTAACAATACAACATTTTAAATTGGTAATCAGCTATATATCAATTCTTTGTTTGTTGTTGATTTCTTTTTCATGTCAGAAAAACAATTCTGACGCTAGAGATCATTTGGTTTTTCGTTATAATGAGCATGCAAATATTACTTCGTTAGACCCTGCTTTTGCGAAAGATCAACGTAATATTTGGGCAGTGCATCAATTGTTTAATGGTTTGGTAGAAATGGACAACGATTTGAATGTAGTTCCTTCTATTGCAAAGTCTTGGGCAATTTCTGATGATGCGTTAACCTATACGTTTGTAATTCGTAACGATATACAATTTCATACACATGAGTTATTCGGAAAAAATAGCACACGAACCGTTAATGCATTCGATTTTGAGTACAGTTTTAATCGAATTTTAGATGACAAAGTAGCTTCTAGTGGGCGTTGGATTTTTAAAAGTGTTGAAAGTTTTAAAGCATTAAATAATGAATTATTTACGATTACCTTAAAACAACCTTTTCCGGCTTTTTTAAGCTTGCTAACGATGAAATATTGTTCTGTTGTTCCAAAAGAAATTGTAGCACATTATGGCAATGATTTTAGAGCAAACCCGATAGGAACTGGTCCTTTTCAGTTTAAGATTTGGGAAGAAAACACAAAATTAGTGTTGCGTAAGAATCCTAATTATTTTGAGAAAGACACTTCAGGAAATAACTTGCCTTACTTAGAAGCGGTTGCGATTACTTTTTTACCAGATAAGCAAAGTGAATTTTTGCAGTTTGCACAAGGAAATATAGATTTTTTAAATTCGCTTGATCCATCCTATCAGGATGAGATTTTAGATGCTTCTGGTCAGTTACGAAATACGTATTCACCAACAATTAATATGATTTCCGGACCGTATTTAAACACTGAATATTTAGGGATTTTTATTGGCGATAGTACTAATGTTTCCAGTCATCATTTGCTTCGAAAAGCAATGAATTATAGTTTTGATCGACAGAAAATGATCACCTATTTACGAAGTGGAATTGGAACGCCAGCTATTCATGGTTTTATCCCGAAAGGATTACCTGGTTTTGCAAGTATTAAAGGGTTTGATTACGAACCTGAGCTTGCGCAACGTTTAGTTAATCAATACATTGAAGAAACCGGAAATGCGTCGCCAGAAGTTTCTATTACGACAAACGGACAGTATTTGAATTTCTGCGAATATATTCAGCGAGAACTTGAAAAAATTGGTATGAAAGCTAGCGTAAACGTGATTCCGGCTTCTACTTTGCGTGAATTACGTTCAAAAGGAGAGTTACCTATTTTTAGAGCCAGTTGGATTGCCGATTATCCAGATGCTGAGAATTATTTATCGCTTTTTTATAGTAAGAATTTCACACCAAACGGACCAAATTATACACATTTCATCAATCCACAGTTTGATGAATGGTATGAAACTGCTTTGAAAGAAACTGACGCTATTAAACGCGCCAACTTGTACACAAAAATGGATTCTTTGTTAATTTCGGAAGCGCCATTAGTGCCTTTGTATTATGATCAGGTTGTACGATTTACACAAAAAAACGTGGAAGGTTTAGGTATTAATGCATTGAATTTATTAGAGTTGAAACGTGTTCGAAAAAATAAGTAAGTTTACCTTTTGTTTTTTACAATATTACCAGCTCTGTTTTTTATCATATAATTCAACTCCTTTTTCCGTAAGGAAATAACAACCTATAGCGCAAATTATGTTATACGGAATGGACAATAGAATTATATACCAACCAATTTGAATTCCCCAAGAGAATCCTTTGTAAATCATTTTATATACCCAATCTTTAGGAAAATACCCAGCCTGCATATCATGAAAATGCCATAGCATTCCACCAAAAGGAGAACTTAATAGAATTGTCAGTATTATAATTATGATTGTTATAAATACACGTCCTATCCAGTTTTTATTTCTGAAGCTATTTGTGAATACTGTTGCAAAAATTCCATAGAAAAAACAAGGAATCATAATGTATTGTAACGGAAATGCAAAATGATATAGAAACATACGATACAATG
Organism: uncultured Kordia sp.; assembly: GCF_947496985.1. GTDB lineage: Bacteria > Bacteroidota > Bacteroidia > Flavobacteriales > Flavobacteriaceae > Kordia. The sequence continues at coordinate 344,516 of NZ_CANMEZ010000003.1, read as the reverse complement.
CACCAAATACATGGTGATACGGAGTCAGCAACCATAGTGTGTAATACAATGCAGACGCAAGTACAAAACTTGAAATCCAGAAGAATATCAATCTACTTTTAATGATTTTAGGAATCTGAATCAATTTAGAATGAAGCGTTATATGGTTTAAATTTTTGATGAAACTAATTTAAACTAAATACTATTAAAACTATTGTTTTTATTTACAATTTCACATAAATCAAACTTTATCACAACATCATTATTTACTGATAATCAACGAACTTTAATATATTTAAAAATAGTCAATTACTTTTCCTGCTTGTAACATTTTTATTTTTTCCGATACAGATATTGTATACGTTTCATTTAAAAATAAGAATTATGGGATCAGGAGCAGGGTTTTATGTACATGGCGATTTAGAAAGAACTAAAAAAAGACGCAATAAAAGAACGCCTTTTGATAAAAATCAACATTATTACAAAGATGAAGGTATAAAAAAAACGTTTCCAAAAGTTTCGGAAATACAACTAAATGCTATTCGCGAAAAAATAAAAAAACAGGAACGCAAAGAACGTGACAAACTTATTATCTCATTTATATTGGCAATTCCTGCATCCATTGGGCTTTTATATGGAATTGTAAATTTTTGGATACGCTAACACTTAATCTATAAAGTTATGCCCGTTATTGTAAAATCAGCTTCTACAGTTGCGTTTAGTAATAGTAAACGCAGATTAGAACATCGACAAGATCAACGAAAATTATATCTTAAAACTACTACAGAAAAAGCTGAGTATGAAACAGCTTCAGAAGGTATATTGAAAGATATTAGATTGAAGATTCAAGAGCAAGAAAAAAAACGAAGACAGCGAAACATAAAAGCAGGAATTATTTTTGGTGTATTACTAACATTAGTTTTTTGCTATTTCATGTTTTTTAAATCATTTGATTCTGACCTTATGTCAATTTCAATTTTTGAATAAAATCATTATCAAATAACATTCGAATATTAACCATTAAAACAAACATATATGTCTGGATTTTCATCACACGCAAATAACGTCATTCGAAATAATAGACGCAAACGTATTGATAAACTTGAGCGTGTAGAACGTTATATTGGTACAGAATCTTCTACAGCCGAATATAATGAAGCTTCAGAATACATGCTCCGTAAAATTAGAAAACGTATCCAAGCTGAACAACGGTTAGCACATCGTAAAACAATCCTAGTGTTTACTATAGTTGGCATTCTTTTGATTTCTGTAATGTGTTACTTTTTGTTTATCTACAAGTTTTCTAATGAAGTCCCACTTATATTTCAGTTTTAACTAATCGTTTTTTACTTATTCGCTTCTAAGTAATTATTATTCAAAATATTGTAACATTTCCTGTATTGCAGACACCTATTTAGTATAAATAAATGTTTAATTTAAAAGGATATAGTTATGATGGGATCAGGATCGGCATTTGAAGTATTTGGAGATATTGCTAGAACAAAGTATAGACGTAGCAAAAGAACACCTTTTGATCATGCTAAACGTTATTATAAAAATGATGGAATCAAAAATGTGTTTCCGAAAGTAAGTCCACAAGTTTTGACACAAATTAGAAAACGCATTCAAGACGAACATCAACAATCAAAACGTAAAACAATTGCTGTATTAAGCATAGTAGGATCTGTTTTATTATCACTTATGTATTACGTTTTATTTATTCATAAATTTTCTACTGAAGTACCGAGCATATTTCAATTTGGTTGGTAATTATCAGTTTCATATATAAAAAGTCCGTTACTGTTATCGTAACGGACTTTCACTTTTATAGATAATTGTTATGTATTAAAAACGCCAATCATCAGTATCTTTTTTCTTTGATAAATCGCCTAAGTCTTTGTTTCCTATTAAGAAATCTTCTGTTGGTTTTTCCTCTTTTTCAGGTTTTCCAATATCAGAAATTTTTGGCTTTAAACGTTGTATTTCTTCAAATTTCTTCTTCCAATTCTTTTTTAATAATTGATAGAATCCCCAACATGCTAATATTCCGATTGGTAAAAATATAAACGTAAGCTGTATATCTGATAGATTATCGAGAATGTATGATCCTGAAAATTCAGAATATACTCCTATGATAATTCCTGCAACAAAAGCGCCTCCATAGTATGAAACTACGCCCAATATTGCATATAACCATGCTAATTGTTGCTCATATTTTTTCGCCAATTCGTAAAATTGCCTTCCAACGGCAATCATGATGATAATTTCTAACATAGTATTCTAAATATTACTCTTTACGCCATTTTTTAGTTTCTTCAAAAACGTGTGTTAATATTGCTTCGTCTTGTGCTGTAAACTCAACTTTTCTACGTGCCATTACAACTTTGGCAACTTCAAAAGCTTTTTTAGTTAAGTACGTCGTAAATCCGCTAGCGCCTCCCCAACTATAGCTTGGTACAAAATTTCTTGGAAACCCAGATCCGAATATGTTTGCATTTACACCTACAACTGTTCCTGTATTAAACATCGTATTAATTCCACATTTACTGTGATCTCCCATCATTAATCCACAAAATTGCAATCCTGTTTTTGCAAAATTTTCTGTTTCATAACTCCACAAACGCACAGGTGCATAATTATTTTTTAAGTTTGAGTTATTACTATCAGCCCCAATATTACACCATTCGCCTAAGACTGAATTTCCTAAAAACCCATCGTGTCCTTTGTTTGAATACCCCATTAACACTGAGTTATTAACTTCTCCACCTACTTTACAAAATGGCCCTAATGTGGTTGCTCCATAAATTTTTGTGGAGAGTTTCAACACAGAATTCTCACACATTGCCAAAGCTCCTCGAACTACAGTTCCTTCCATTATTTCTGCATTCTTCCCTACATAAATAGGTCCTGAACTTGCATTTAGTGTGCAAAAGTTCAATGTAGCGCCTTCTTCAATGAAAATATTTTCTGGAGCAATTACATTTACAGTTGCAGGAATTGGTTGTGACGTTCTATCTTTTGTAACCAAATCAAAGTCTGCTTGAATTGCTTTAGCATTTTTTGAAAAGATATCCCAAGTATGTTCTATTCGTAAACAATCTTCTTCGTATGAAATAACATCATAGGCATCAAAATCAACCTCATCTTGTTCGTCAGTAGCGTGAAAAGCAACAATTTCATCTCCAGAAAAAATAGCTTGTTTAGCGGATAATCCTTTAATCAATGCTGTCAATTCTGCATTTGGTAAAAAAGAAGCGTTAATCATTACATTTTCTTCCAATTCTACCATTGGATATTTTTCAGAAAGATATTCTTCTGTAATAGTTGTAGTAGTACTTCCAAGGTATAATTCCCACTTTTCTCTAATGGTTAATATACCTACTCTAATATCGGCAACAGGCTTCGTATATGTAAATGGCAATAGTGCATTTCTAACAGTTCCATCAAACAGAATATAGTTCATGAGTGTCTTGAATTTTTGTAAATGTAAAAAAAGCTAGGCTATTGCTATGATTTTGTTATTAATTTTTCAAAAAAAAAAAAAAAATGTCTTACAGCGAACTGAAAGACATTTTTTAATTTGTGATCGAAATTCTTATTTCTTGAATTTCGAGTATTTGTTTTTGAACTTATCAATACGACCAGCTGTATCTACTAACTTAGACTTACCTGTGTAGTATGGGTGTGAAGTTCTTGAAATTTCTAATTTGTACAAAGGATACTCAGTTCCTTCATGTTCAATAGTTTCTTTAGTTTCTACAGTAGACTTTGTAAGAAATACATCGTTGTTAGACATATCTTTAAAAGCTACTACTCTATAATTTTCTGGATGTATACCTTGTTTCATCTTTGTAATCTTTATTGTGACTTTCTCAAATTTCGAGGTGCAAATTTAATTATTATTTCTGAATGTGCAACATTTAAATAAAAATATTTTGACATTTTCTAAACTTGAATTTCTATATTTGTTGTCTGCTTTAAAAAAACCCTATTCATGTTTTCAAAAACATCACATTACGGAATTGCTCTAGGAATTATCCTCATTGCTTCCTTTGTTTTGCAATATACGCTAAATGTTCATACCGATCCTACAAATGTGTATTCATTATCCATGTTTTTGGTTATGGTGTTATTTATCATATTAGCCATTGTAAAAGTAAGTCGCACAGATGAAGAGTTTTCTATTAGAGGAGGTTTAAAGGCAGGTATTGGTGTAATTCTTCTAGGAACGTTCTTAATATGGATCTACATTATTATTCACGCTTCTTTTATTGAACCTGATTTTGTAGATAAGTTAGCTGTAGCCGCAGAAACAGATTTACAAGCAAATAGTGATTTTACTGATGCAGAAATACAAAGTAAATTGGTTTCTTTAAAGGAAAATTTTAAATTCACTATGTTTGTTGAAAATGTGTTTAAAGGTTTACTAACAGGATTTTTTGTTTCTTTGGTTACCTCATTGGTCATTAAATCAGGAATACTTTCAAAACCTAAGAATTAATATACTGTATGAATATATCTGTAGTTATACCACTACTTAACGAAGAAGAATCTTTACAAGAACTTTATGCATGGATTGCACGTGTAATGGAAGCCAACCAATATACATATGAAGTCCTTTTTATTGATGATGGAAGTACAGATCGTTCTTGGGAAATTATTGATAAATTATCTACACAACACACACAAGTAAAAGGAATTCGTTTTTTACAAAATTACGGTAAATCACAAGCGTTACATGCTGGTTTTGATATTGCCAATGGAGATGTTGTCATTACAATGGACGCAGATTTACAAGACAGTCCTGATGAAATTCCTGAATTATTTAGTTTAATTACAGAGAAAGGGTTTGACTTGGTTTCTGGTTGGAAAAAGAAACGTTATGATTCTGTCATTTCTAAAAATATTCCTTCTAAGTTATTCAACTGGGCAGCAAGAAAAACTTCAGGATTAAAATTAAACGATTTTAATTGTGGTTTAAAGGCATATAAGAATGTTGTGATTAAGAATGTTGATGTATATGGAGAAATGCACAGATACATTCCTGTACTGGCTAAAAATGCTGGTTTTTCTAATATTGGTGAAAAAGTTGTGCAACATCAAGCACGTAAGTATGGAAAAACGAAATTTGGATATGATCGTTTTATTAATGGTTTTCTAGATTTGATAACTATTTGGTTTTTATCTAAGTTTGGCAAACGTCCAATGCATTTATTTGGCGCACTTGGTGTATTGATGTTTATGATTGGTTTTGCAGCAGCAGCTTATATTGGAGGCATGAAGTTGTATAAACTTGCTTATGATATGCCTACAATTTTAGTAACCGACAATCCTTGGTTCTATATTTCATTAACAACCATGATGATAGGAACGCAATTATTTTTAGCTGGATTTCTAGGTGAAATTATTTTACGTAGCAGACGCGATAAAGATCACTATAAAATCAGTGAAACAACTAATACTAACGCTTAAGAGTTACATTTCCCTTAATAGTTCTTCCATCTTCTAGTGTAAGCTTATACCAATAATCACCTGCAGGTAATGGGCTTCCTCTATAAGTTCCATCCCACTCTCTATCTGCTTTGATATAATCTAGGTTTTTACCATATCTATCATATAATTGAATGATTGCATTAGGGTAAAATTCTTTAGCAACCAAAGACCAAGTATCGTTTACATTATCTCCATTTGGTGTAAAGAATTTTGGAAATCCTCCAATTAAAACTACTTCAGAAGTTACATCGCAGCTTTCTCGTTTTACAACAATAGTATATACTCCAGGAGCCAGATTCGTAAATTCATTAGATTCAAAAAAAGTTGTTCCTCCATTTATAGAATATAAAATAGCATCCGTATTTGTATTTCCAAGAATGATTTTCATAGAATTTCTATCCTGAAAATCCGAAACTTCTACACTAGTAACTTCTATTGGTGGTACTTCTACAACTTCAAAAGTGACTTCTTTTTCACAACCTGCTCCATTGGTAATTACTACAGTATAAATTCCTGTTTCTGTTACAGTAATTGTTGGCGTAGTATCATTGGTAGACCACGTATAACTTGCAAAGTTACCTTCTAATGCTAATGTAACAGATTCAACTCCTGCTCCACATAAAAATACTAATTGATCTTCTGCTTGCGGTTGTGCTATTACATTTATTGTTAAGTTTCCTATGGCAAAACAAGTTTCCGTTCCGTAAGCAACTCTAAAGAAAAGTGCACTTACTGATGAATCTATTTGATCTGAATCAGATAATTGATTTTCATCTAATACTGCATCATTATTGGATAAGTATACACTTATAGTAGCTCCAGGAAAATCCTGAGAAAGCTCTGTTATTATTTGAGAAATTGCAATTTCATTGGTATCTAATTCACAAATATCAATATTAGTATATTGATCAAGATATCCTCCGACACTAACCATTAATTGCACTGTTCTAATAGTAAAACACTCTGGAGTCTCAAAAACCTTCGCATAAATGATTTGATCATTAACCGTATTTATATAATTAGTAGTATTAATTGCATTCTCATTTAATTCTGCATCAGTTAACGCTTCAAAAAATGATACTTGTACATTATTCGTTGTTGTATTCGCAAGAATAAGATCTTCTGCAACTTGCAAGTCGAATATTGTAATACCATCATTCGGATCACTATCAATATCACATTGCTCTATCGAATATGGCATATCTACAACATCAGGCGCTTCACTAATAACAATTACTTCATTAAAAGTTCTACTTGGTAAATTCACATATGTAACATCTGCCGTAACAATATACTGACCTGTACTTGTAAAAACATGAGAAGGTGATATTTGTGTAGAAGTATTATTTACTCCAGAAGCTGCATCCCCAAAATTCCAATTTATAGAAACAATATTAGTAGTATCTTCTACTGTAAACGTTGTTTCTTCTCCTAAGCACTGATTTTGGATAAGGGCAATACTTTCAAAATATGATTGCGCAAAAGCTGGCAATCCAAAACGTGCAAAATCAGTTCCTAAATCTATATTCTCAATTTGAAAATTGCATGCTTGTCCTGCTAAATTGGGCGAATTTATTGTTGACAATCTTGCACCTGGTAATGAATGATAAATCTTCCTATCAAAAGCAATTTGCAAACTCCCACCTAAAGATGGCGCAACTTGACTTTGCTCATAACTATATAAAATATATCTTGTACTACTAACATTAGCTGCATCAATATCATACTGTTGTAATTGTATGTATGAAAGTGTATTATCTGCTGTATATATTTTTCCTGTAGAATATAATTTTGAAGAATTTGATGAAAATTCAACACCATAATATGAAATGTTTCCTCCCAGAAAATTTGAATTACTCACTGTACCATTTTCACTATCAAAATCGTACAAATACAAATATCCTGTCTGTTCAGGGAAAAAGAACGTGTGCGCAATTGCAATTTTCTCACCATTAGGAGATATTTTCATATTTCCTCTAGTATTTCTATGATCTGAAACAGAAAAAGAAGTCGATGAAATAACAGGAACAGTATTTACACCAGTACCAGTTACTTTAAATGCATAAAATGAATCTTCATAATGCGTAACTACCCAAAAATTTCCATCAGAACTTAACACTGAGCTTACTTTTTCAGAAGTATTAGGCATTAAATTGACGTTTTTATCTGTAACATCTCCCAATCCATTATTGAGCGTCATATCTACAATAGAATAATTAAATCCATTACTTTCATTTGTATCTGGATCGTATGCATCTACAACGTCTGCTGTAAAAATATAATAAATGTCAGGATTGTCAGGATTTGGTACAATGATAGATGATTGCGTACTGGAAAAGCTTCCTATCAAACCAGTTCCGTTGGGCATAATTCCCTGCATACGATTCCATACAGTTATTCCATCTGTGTAAAATAACAAATAACCATCTTCATCTGAAATCGTAGAGCAACCTTCTAATGTATTCACTTGACTATTTCCTAACAAAGACGGGGTTCCAGTGTTAAAATCTAATCCAGCATTTACACCAAAAAACCAGTTAGCGGTTTCTCGTTGCGCATTGATTGTAGTACAGAAAAAGAATAATACGCAAAAGAGTTTTAGAGTATTTTCTTTCATATAATTCATAGCAATTCAATAAAGTTATCCAAAATATCTTTCCTAGCAAAATAGAAACCAAATGAATTCATTATTTTTGCTTTTTAAAACACCATTTAATGACAAAGATTGACGCTAAAATTTTGGAAAAAGCAACGGCTTGGTTAACTCCAAATTTTGATTCAGATACAACTGCGAAAGTGCAACAACTTATAGATACAAACCCAGAAGAGCTTACTGAAAGTTTTTATAAAGATTTAGCTTTCGGAACAGGTGGAATGCGTGGTGTAATGGGACCTGGAACAAATCGAATTAATAAATATACGCTTGGAAAAAACACGCAAGGATTGAGTAATTACCTTAAAAAAGTGTATCCAAACGAACCTCTAAAAGTTGCAATTGCATACGATTGTAGACACAATAGTAAATCATTAGCAACCATTTGTGCCAATGTATTTTCTGCAAATAACATTGAAGTCTTTTTATTTTCAGATTTACGTCCGACTCCAGAATTATCATTCGCAGTAAAATATTTAGATTGTCATTGTGGAATTGTTTTAACAGCGTCGCATAATCCGCCAGAATACAACGGTTACAAAGTATATTGGACTGACGGAGGACAAATTGTACCACCACAAGATGAAGAAATTATTCATGAAATTAATGCATTAGATTTTTCTCAAATTAAGTTTGATGCCAAAAATGAATTAATCAAATTAGTAGATATTGAAATTGATGAAGCATTTATACAAGCAAGTGTTGCCAATGCAGATTTCAAAGCGCCTAAAAAAGATGATTTACAAATTGTTTTTACATCGTTACATGGAACTTCTATCACAATGATTCCGGCTGTATTGCGCGAAGCAGGATATACTAATATTCACATTGTTGAAGAACAAGCGAAGCCAGATGGTGATTTTCCTACTGTAAAGTCACCAAACCCTGAAGAACCAGAAGCTTTAGCAATGGCATTAAAATTAGCAGATACTACAAACGCTGATATCGTTATTGGAACTGATCCTGATAGTGATCGTTTAGGAATTGCCGTGCGCGATTTGGATGGAAACATGATTTTACTAAACGGAAATCAAACCATGGTAGTTATGACAGACTTCTTATTACAACAATGGAAAAACAATAATAAAATCAATGGGAAACAGTTTATTGGTTCTACAATTGTTTCTACACCAATGATGGTTGATTTGGCAAAAGCATATGATGTTGAATGTAAAATTGGCTTAACAGGTTTTAAATGGATTGCCAAAATGATCAAAGATTTCCCCGAATTGGAATTCATTGGTGGTGGAGAAGAAAGTTTTGGTTTCATGACGGGTGATTTTGTACGTGATAAAGATGCCGTTACAGCAGCTTTATTAGCATGTGAAATTGCAACACAAGCAAAAGCAAATGGAAATTCTTTCTATGAAACTTTGATTAATATGTACGTTTCGCATGGTTTTTACAAAGAGAAATTAATTTCTATGGTTAAAAAAGGAATGGATGGCGCAGCAGAAATTAAGCAAATGATGATCGATTTACGTCAAAACCCTTTAACAAGTCTTGATGGTTCACAAGTAATTCGCATTGAAGATTATCAAACTTCTGTAGCAATTGACATGACAACTACTGACACAACGCCTATTTTAGTGCCAAAATCGAACGTATTAATCTATTACACAGAAGATGGTACTAAAATTGCAGCACGTCCTAGCGGTACGGAACCGAAAATAAAATTCTACTTTAGCGTAAATCTGCCATTAGCAAACAAAGCAGACTTTGCAAACGTAGAAAAACAACTCGATGCAAAAATAGAACGCATCGTTCAAGAAATGAAACTCAACTAATGAATTATATTAAAAAAATATTGCGTTTTGCAATACCTTATAAAAAATACGCATACTTAAATATCTTTTTTAATGTATTGTATGCATTATTTAGCACACTAGGAATGGTTGCTTTAATTCCAATGCTTACAGTACTTTTTCAAGAAGGAGAACAACTAAATGAAAAACCTGTATTTGATGCTAGTAATATCAAAGAATATTTAGAAAACTACTTAAATTACTTCATTACAACTACATCTGAAAACGAAGGGCAAATCAATACATTAATGTATATGATTATTTTGATTATTGTTTTGTTCTTTTTAAGGAATATTTTTTCATATATGGCTATGTATTTCATTACATTTTTACGGAATGGAATTTTGAAAGATGTTCGAAATGAATTGTATGATAAAATTATGGCATTGCCTATTTCCTTTTATTCAGAAAAACGTAAAGGTGATGTTATCGCTAGAACTTCAGCAGATGTAGGAGAAATTCAGAATTCTTTTTTATCCGTTTTGGAATTAATCGTAAAAGAACCTTTGACTATTTTATTTACAATTGGAGCCATGTTTTTTATCAGTGCAAAATTGACACTTTTTGTATTTATCTTTATCCCAATTTCAGGGTTTATAATTTCAGCAGTTGGAAAAAAATTAAAAAAACACTCTGAAAATACGCAAAAAGAACAAGGAATATTTTTATCACATTTAGAAGAAACATTAGGAGGGTTACGTGTAATTAAAGGGTTTAATGGAGAATCCTATTTTGGCAATCGTTTTAAAGAGTCTACTAATCGCTTTTTTAATTTTTCTAATAAATTATTAAATCGCCAAAATTTAGCTTCGCCTACAAGTGAATTTTTAGGAATTGTAATTATTGCTGTATTGCTTTGGTATGGAGGAAACATGGTATTGACTGAGAAAACATTAAAAGCAAGCGCATTTATTGCTTACATAGGTTTATCATGGCAAATTTTAACGCCTGCAAAAGCAATTTCTAAAGCTTCTTATAGTGTTAAAAGAGGGAATGCTGCCGCAGATCGCGTGTTAGAAATACTAGAAACAGAAAGTCCAATTGCAGATGCGCTAGATGCGAAAACAAAAGAAAATTTCTCTTCTGAGATAGTATTAAAAGATATTTCCTTTAAATACGATGACACTTATGTCCTTAAAAACTTCTCACTCAAAGTACCGAAAGGAAAAACAGTTGCCTTAGTTGGTCAATCTGGAAGTGGAAAAAGTACCATTGCAAACCTTGTCACACGTTTTTATGATGTAAATGAAGGAAGTATTGAAATTGATGGAGAAAATATCAAATCGCTTACTAAAGCTTCTTTACGTGATCTAATGGGACTCGTAACACAAGATTCTATTCTCTTCAATGAAAGTATTCGAAATAATGTAAAACTTGGAAAACAAGATGCTACTGACGAAGAAGTAATTGAAGCCTTAAAAATTGCCAATGCTTGGGAATTTGTAAAAGATTTACCCGAAGTTCTCGATCATAATGTTGGAGATTCTGGTGGAAAATTATCTGGTGGACAAAAACAACGTTTAAGCATTGCTAGAGCTGTTTTGAAGAATCCGCCAATTATGATTTTGGACGAAGCTACTTCTGCCCTAGATACCGAAAGTGAACGTTTGGTACAAGTTGCGTTGGAAAACATGATGAAAAATAGAACCTCTATTGTGATTGCACACAGATTATCTACCATTCAAAATGCAGATGTGATTGTAGTGATGCAAAAAGGAGAAATTGTAGAACAAGGAACGCACGAAGAACTCATTAGTAATAATAGTATGTACTCTAAATTGGTACAAATGCAGACAATTTAAAATAAAACACAAACACACACTTATAATTGTCATTTCTGTGTAGACAAAAATCCATTGTTTTAATTACCAATGGATTTATATCTTCATGGTAATGACATTTTTTTTATCTTTAGATTAAACCTTTTATTCTTTAAAAAGTCAAAGAATAAAATACAAACACATTGAACGTCGTAGAAACAACGCTAATAGATGATTTAAAAAACCCGAAAACGCAACAAAAAGCGTTTCGCGAGCTTGTATCTACATACAAAGAACGTTTGTATTGGCACATCCGTAGAATGGTGACCAATCATGAAGATGCTGATGATGTGCTACAAAACACATTTATTAAAGTATTCAGAAGTATTGATAAATTTAAAGGTGATAGTAAATTATATTCATGGATGTACAGAATTGCTACCAATGAAGCAATTACATTTATCAATCAACGTGCTAAAAAAGCTGGGATTTCTTCAGAAGAAATACAAAATCATTTAGTCAATAATTTACAAGCTGATGTCTATTTTGAAGGTGAAGAAATTCAGTTGAAACTACAAAAAGCGATTGCCACATTGCCACAAAAGCAACAAATAGTATTCAACATGAAGTATTTTGAAGATATTACATATAATGATATGAGTGAAGTGTTGGATACTTCGGTTGGCGCATTGAAAGCTTCGTATCATCATGCAGTAAAAAAGATAGAACAATTTTTAACGACAGAGCATTAAACCTTTTACAAAAACTAGAGTCATACTATTGTGAAAAAGAACGAATTACATAACAAAAAAATAACCGAAGGGTTTTCTACTCCAAAAAATTACTTCAATACATTTGAAGATCGTCTTTTTGGGAAGTTAGAAGCAGAAACTGCGATTCCTAAAGAAAAAGGTTTCAAAGTTCCTGACGCTTATTTTGATGGTTTGGAAGACTGTTTGGCTGACAAGTTATTTGCTCCTTCTAAAGAAGAAACCAAAGTAATTCCATTATCCAATAGAAAAACATATTTAAAATATGTTGGATATGCAGCCGCAGCCTGTCTGTTACTATTTGGAATTTCAACTTTGATCAATCCTGAAACTAGTGGAATTAGTATGGAAGATATTGCAGATAGTGACATTAATACTTTTATAGAAAATGATTTAATTGCACTGAACAATTATGAATTGATCGCTGCTTTTGAAGAAGAAAACATAGATACTTCTTCTATTTTTGAAGTAAGTTTAAACGAAACAGAAACAATAGATTATTTGGAAAACACTGCTGATCCGTATGATTTATTAATTGAATAATATTATGAGTAAAAAATTATATACAACACTACTACTTTTGTTCCTTGGACTCTCTTTCGGGTTTGCCCAAAAACATGAACGCGGTCAGAAACATCAAGAAAAAATTAAGAAATTAAAGATTGCTTACTTCACAGAAAACTTAAACCTTACAGCAGAAGAAGCGCAACAATTTTGGCCAATTTACAATGCGTATGATGATAAGAATCATGATTTGCGTGTAAAAGGATTTTATAAAATTAAAAAAGAAGTGAAAGACATAGAGCAAATGTCTGAAACAGAAGCACAAGAAGTCTTAGCACGCTTGGAAGCCTTAGAAACACAAGTGTATGAAAATAATCAGGATTTAATGCGAAAGCTTAAAAAAATACTTCCTGCAAAAAAAATAATACAACTCAAAAAAGCAGAACGCGATTTTAATCGAAAATTGATGAAAGAGTTTCGAAAAAAACGTCGTGAATAAAAAATAATCAATGCCCTAAAAAGCCTCGAGTAGAATTCTATTCTCATGCATTGATGAAGAAAAGAGCATTTTTATATAAAAATGCTCTTTTTGTTTTTAAACCTTTGAGAATCAAAATAGTCTAAAAGACATAATGTAACAACTAGTAATAGTTATTCATTTAATTATAATTTTTGGTGATTGGTAAAAGAAGCGTTCTATAAAACGCTTCTTTTTTTTGTTCAATACTTACATATAAGTATTTTTATTATTGGAGAATAATCGTACTTTTCTGAACTAATTCAGTAGTATGCCGCAACTCAAAAATTTCAATCCATATACATATATAAACCAAAAAGGATATACAAAAAGTATCATCATTATTTTTGTAATTTTATCTGTATTGATGAAAATTGCAACAAGATTATTCAGCTTAAAAGGTTGGATTAACGTTCCGCAATTTGATGAAGAAATCGTTACAACTACATGGTTTACCATAACTGCAAATGAATCATTTGGGCAACTCTCCTATTTCTGGGCATTTTTTATACTTGATTATATTTGGGCATTTTTATTAGTATTCTTATTAGGATTTTATGTCTATAAAAAAGCAACACTAAAAAATGAAAAACCACAATGGTTCTATTGGGGATTTCTCATCATTAGTAGTATAGCTTATATACTAGATTGTATTGAAAACACAAGCTATTTAATTTCGTATACATATCCTGAAAATATTGCTTTCTATAAAATAATTACCTACGCTATAACTATTGTATATGTTATTGTTGTGATTATGTATTTTTCGCTAAAAGATAGACTTGCAGTCTTGAGAGATTTTATTTCTTCTGCTTGGATTAGTCTACTATTCCTTGTTATTATTGGACTTACTTTACCAAAAGCGCCACAAGTAAACTCTATCATCGTAGACTTATATTATCATCCTTTTTGGTTCGTTATCATACTTTTAGGTGTGTATGCACCTATTTACTGTATTACGCTATCACATTATCCTGCTTATTTTTTATTCTCTTCTTCCAATAACAGAATTGGAAAAAAAAATTGGCGCATGACAAAATCATTGGGCTTTTTTGGAATCATTTGGTACAGTAGCGATAGTAAACGTGAAAAAATTGATAAATCGAAAAACTTCATTCATGAAAGTTCACTTGGTTTTTTGAGAAGAACCTTAGGTGTCTTCTTTTACATAGCACTATTTTATATGATAGCATATACTACGGATACAAATTTTGATATGCCAATTAGTATTAGTAGTTCTTCTCTATTTTTATTGATCGCTGCACTTTGGTGGCTGTATGAGTTGAAAAAGAAAAAAGATGCTTGGTACGCATATAATAAAGCGGAGATACAAGCCATCGATTTTGACAATCCAAATGCATACTATGTAAAATCTAAAAAACCAAGTTTACATAAAGAAATTAGAACATATATCTATTTCTTAGTGATTACGATAGTAGTACATTTAGTATTGTTCATTTTATTATTTATTTTTTCCTGTCAAGAGCAATGTCCATATACTTATGTAACCGTAGTATTTAGTTTGATTTGTATTATTCTTCAAACGATTACCTATATGTATTATAGAACGTTTCGTTCTGTATTTAAATATGCTTTTTTCAATAAAAATATACCTGCAATTATTGATAGTTTTATCATTATGCGTGATAAAAGTTACGACGGAACGGACACAGAGAAAAAACAAAAAATTCTGGATAAGTTTGAAAAAAATGAACTGCAAAATCAAAATTCTATGTTTCAACGAATTGCCAAGCTTAGAATTGGAAGTTTGAGTTTTGGTTCGTTGAGTAATAACATCATATTTCTACAAACGATTGCGTATTTCGGTTTCTTCAATGCTGCTTTTTTAGTTGTTATTAATATTTGGCCAACAATTGCTTTAAAAATTAATACAATTTTAATTTTACTTTCGTATTTCTTTCTTTTTTATGGAATAATTGTCATTATCTTAAAACACTTTATTTACTATAAATCAAAAGTTGATGCTGTAAAAGACAAAGAAGAAAAGCTAACGCGAAAAATTAAAAAGCTAACACTAAAGAAAGTAACCGAAATTCCGAACATAGAAAATGAAGCTGAAAAAACGTTACGCTTACAAATACTCACAGAAAAATTAAAAGAAATACAAGCAGAATTAGCAACTATTAATACATCAAAAGAGAAGCCAATTTCCCAACAACGTAACTTCTTATTCACACTATATGTCAGTGCTTTATCCTTAGTGATTTTAAACTTTTTAGCTCGATTTAATGAAGAGAGTCGTAGTAATTTATTTGAGTTAGCTCAAATCATAGAAACTGTACCTGACACTGCAATTGATTTAAAAAAATACGCTTCAAAACTGCCTAAAACTCGTTATTATATTGGTTGTTATGGCGGCGGAATGAAAGCAAATGCTTGGACAATGACTGTATTGAATGCTTTGGATTCAAACAATACTTTATACGATAAAACAGCTTGTTTATCGGGTGCATCTGGTGGAACTATTGGATTGATAAACTACTCTGTAATTAAACATGAAATAGCTTCTAAAGAAAGACAAAAAGAAGCGATTCAAAAGATTGGAACAGAGAACATTTTGTCCATGGATTTAACCCATGTATTTGGAAGAGATTGGTTAAATCATATTTTGATTCCTTTTAAAGATTTGAAAGGAAAAGATCGTTCTACAGGCGCAATGCGCATCTATGCAAATTATGCAAATCCAAACTTTACAAAAGAAAAATTCAATTCCGCTTCATACCGACAATATTGGTTTGATATGTACATGAAAAGAGGAAAACGTTTTCCAATCCTCATTAGTAATACAACTGACATTAAAGGTCGCCAAGGAATGGCAGTTTCTATTAAAACAAAAAACGATACCGTTAGTGATATTCTGTATGCAGGAGCAAGTGATATTTTAAAGCTAAGCGACACAACTACCTTAAGTTTTTACAACGCAGCTTCTACAACCAACAGATTTCCATTAATAAGTCCGGCAGCAACTATTAAAGGAAAAGGACAATACAATGACGGTGGAATTTATGAGAATTCAGGTTTATTATCTGCGTACAAGTTATATGAAGCTATCGATAAAGTTGATTCGACTGCAAAAGAGAAAACTTCAGTTTTTATTAATATTGTCAATGATAAATCTGCATATATAAAGTCGCAAATAAATACAATTATGATTGATTGTAAAGGAACAAAGATTAATATTTCTAATGAAGTTTCTGCTATTTTCAACTCTGTTGCGGCGACCGAAATGTTTCCAAATTATATAAAAGATAAACTAACACTGTTAGATACTTTGGAAAAAGAACATGTTAGTTTTAAAAGTATTTACTTACCACACCGTTTTGATTTTGAGGATGTAAAGGCTATTTATGGAGATGAAATAAAAACGCTTGATTGCGTTGATAACATCTATGCAATTATTAAAGCAAATAATGACGAAATCCGAAACCTTGTTAAAGAACAAAAAAGTATCACCAATGCCATTATAGAACCCGAAATGAGTCGTGTAATGGCAATTCCTGCTTTTGAATTTATGCAATCAATGCTAAAACATAGTAGTATTGAAAAAACGATACAAGAGTTACAATAAATTTTACTTAAACGTTAGACGTGCAATTTTATTTTTTCCTGCAGCATACGCAATAGAATCATTTACAAAACGAATTGTGTAAAATCCTTCGTCAGATAAATGTGTCCAAGTGTTTCCTGCATCTTTAGAATAATCAATTCCTTTAAAACCTATAGCAATCAACTCTTTGGCGTTACTATTAGGGACATATTGCACACAGCTTCTGTATCCCGGGCCGCTACTTTTGGATACAACTTCCCAAGTTTTTCCTCCATCAGCTGTTCTTATTTTGTTAATATCATTTACATCAGCTTGTGTATAATCGCCACCAATGGCAAAACCATTTTTAGCATCATAAAAATCTAAAGAATAGATTCCTGTAGTTCCTAATCCTTGAATAATTGGAGTCATATACGATGTCCAAGTATTTCCTTTGTCTGCTGAATATAATATTCTACTCGTTTTTCCTCCTGTAGCTACCCAAGTTTCATCTCCTTTGGTTACAATATTCGTATTACTTGCGGCAAACGCAGCTTCTCCTTCTTTCGCTTTTGGTAAATTTTCACAAGCAATTTTTTGCCACGTATTTCCTCCATCGCGAGTTACAATTATACTCATGCAATCACCGGTTGGATCACCAATGGCAATTCCTTCTGTATCATTCCAAAACGTCATTGCATCATAAAATACTTTTTCGTGTTCTTCTTTATATACCAACGATACGTCTCCATTTTTAGATATTTTATACAATAAAGCAGGATTAACTATCGAAATTCCAAAAGTATTACCATTTACATACGCCGTTGCTCTAAAACTCACATTTAAAGAATCTGGAACTTTTCCTTTTAATAAAGATATATGTGTATTATTTGCTGCATCATAATGATTTATTGTTGTTTTATTTCCACCATAGATCAAATCATTTTTAGGTGTAACAACTATGGCTCTGATACTAATAGAATCGTCAAAAATAGGATCAATAGTAACTGAGCTGATTGTCTTTCTTGGTGTTTTAATTTCTTCCGATTGTTTCTTTCCACAAGAAAAACAAAGAATTGATAAGAATAGTAAAGTAGTATAACGCATGTTTGTTATGTTTTTTTGGGATTAAATATAGACGCTCCAATTGATTTTATTGAAATTACATTCAATGGAAATTCCATGAACACATGTAATAAACTTAAGAAGAAAAGTAAGGTTAACCCAATTTTATAATCGTAAAAATATAAACCTACAGAAACAATCCATAATGTTAAAATTAGTAGCGATCGTTTTTGCGTTAATTTTTTATGCCAACCAATAACAGTTGTTTTTGAAAACCAATTTAAGTAATGATAGGTATATGCGAATGCTATAAATATTTGAATTTTCACGTCTATCAAATTTGTTAATGAAAAAGTAGTTCCATTGGAAAAGCCAAAAAATTTAGAAATCGTCATATTCAACATATGAAATTTATTTTGATTGTATATACCAACGGTTGTTTCTCCTATTGAAAAATTATACAATGAAAAATCGACAAACGCAATAATGAAAGGAACTGCAAATAGTAAGAGTACGTTAAAGTAGCCTATTCTAGATTTTGATTTTAAGTTTCCATACCACATAAATAATAGTGTAAATAGATACACGTGAATTACCGTTGGCACTAATATTCCAAAAATGACTTGGTATAGTTCATAAAAGTGTAATAATACTGCCAAAATGACTCCTAATATGATCACTATATATTGATGTATTTTCTTTTTAAACCCTACAAAAGCTATAGCAAAAGCTATAATCAAAAAAGAACAGGAATTTAAGTATTTTGGTACGTAATATGCAATTTGCTTTGTTATTGTTGCATCTTTAAATGCTTCAAAAACAGGCAACCGAAGTAGTAGCGGAATTGATAGAAGTACGCAAAAAATAATAGTGAGAGAAATCCAAATTTTATTATTTTCAACAAAATATTCTTTATCACGAATCCAGTTGATTTCAGTAAAATAGTGTAATGGACCTAATACCGCATAGACAAAAATAAAAAGCTCAAATGGTAACCAATAGGCAAATATGAGTGAGATTATTATTAATCCAGTATTTAAAAGGTCTACATTATAGGTTTTCATGATATTTAAAAAAGATGCTGTAAACTACGAAGTTTTTTTGAATTAGAATTATGTCAAATAGAGTATTATCGAAATAAAAAAGCCTCACATAAATATCTGTGAAGCCTTTTCTTTCGTAATAAACTAATCTTATTTTTCTAACTGTAATGTCTTCACATCTGCAATTAATTGCTGCACTGCTGTCTTATTCAAGCCATTATATATTCCTCTAATTTGTCTATTTTTATCAATCAATACAAAATTTTCCGTGTGTAAAAAATCAGCATCGGTTTTGTTTTCTCCTAAGTCTTCTTCTACGAAATAGTGATTTCGACCCAAGTCGTAAATATCAGAACGTTTCCCTGTAACTAAGTGCCATTTTTCACTATTGATTCCTTTAGTTGTAGCATATTCTTTTAATACAGAAACCGAATCAATTTCTGGTGTAACCGAATGCGATAAGAGTAGGATTTCATCATTTTTTTTGAATTCTTGCTGTAAAATATCCATGTTAGCTGTCATTTTTGGACAAATCCCTGGGCAAGTCGTAAAAAAGAAATCTGTAATGTAAATTTTATCTTGAAATGTAGCTTCTGTAATGGTTTCTCCTTCTTGATTCGTTAGCGTAAATGCAGGAATTTGATGAAATGTTTGTTGTACTTCACTCCCACTTTCTAACCAATATGGTGTAAAAGATGCTTCATTATAGTATGGCAAACTTGCTACACGACTGTCAAGTTTGTTCTTTACTTTATTTTCACAATTCAACAATAACAAACTACAAACTGTAATTGCAATTAATTTAATTTGTCTGTACGATTTCATTTTGTAATTCATAACACAACCCTGATCGTTTTAAGCCAAAAATTCGTCCATTTTTTGCTTCATAATTATTAAATAATTTTCCATTTTTTCGCCATGCTTTTTGCAAACCTTCTTCTTTTCCGTTCACAATTATCAGCTTTTTAAATTTCTCTCCAGTTTTATACCATTTCTCTTGAATTCCGTTTACAATTCCGTGTGTATGATTTGTAATAGAACGAAGATTTCCATTGTTCCACCAAGTTTTAGAAGTTCCATGTAGTTTTCTATTAACATAATTTGCTTTAAAACTTAGCAAACCATTTTGAAACCACTTTTTTCGTTCACCATTTTTCTTTCCTGCAACATATGTAATGGTTTCAGAAATGACTCCGTTAGCATATTTAGCTTCAGAAATTCCAGAGAATGGTTTATTTTGAAAATATACCAATCCTTCATTTGGTTTTAATATAAGTGCTTCTTTAGAAACTACTACCAAAGTTTTTGGGGATATAACTTCGGTAGTTGCTTCCTGCTGCTGAGTAACTTCTTTACATGAAACCAATAGAGACATCATGATAAGAACCATCATAAAACTATTGTATGTTACTCGCAGTTCCTTGATAATTTCCTGGAAATAAGATATAATAAGCATTCAAATAAAGTTCGTTTTGTATGTGGTAATGATATTCTCCATCTGGATTGTGAGGAGTTGGACCAAAATGTCCACCTGAAGCATCTAAATCCGTTGGATAAGTTTCATCATAATCTTTACGTCCATAAAGAAAAAAACCATCTGCAATAATTCCAATCAATTTTTCATCATCATCAGACCAAGCTTTTGGCTCTAAATGGTAATGATAACTTTGCGGTCCTGTATGCGCTGCTGTGTAATCTAATGAAGGAAGCGCATTATCAATAGGAACATTTGGACCTTCTTGGTCATTATAAATAACAGCTCCTGAAACTGCAATTCCAATAGCACCTAAACCTGTTGCGCTAGAGCTTGCAGCCAATGTTGGATTTGCTGAAACTGTTAACGAATAAGATCCGTTAAAATCATCAATATTCCCTGGCGCCATGTCATCAAATGAAGTAACAGTTGGCGCTACAAATAAAGGATGATCTGTTGATACAGCTGGCGTTCCTATTCTAGCTGTTGTACTTGACCAATAGGGTGATGTATGATTGGGTCTACCATTGGTTTCTATTTCTACATTAGACCCATTTAGCATAACTGTTACATTGTCCGTATCAAATTCATTAAAAGCGGCATGCAATGTTGCAGTATCGTCTTCGCCTGTTGTAGTTGTTGTCGCATTGTCATCACTTCCGCAAGCGGCTATAAATGTTACCGTAACTGCAACTAAAAGTAGTATGGTAAATGATTTTCTGTTCATGTTATGTACGTTTTAATTAGGTGTATATTTTATTTAGATGTGTTTCTTTTAAAAAACTTGCGGTGTCCTTTTAGATTATTAAATTTTTCGTATCGTTATCGTTTTTGAACGCGCTTCACTTTTAATATTTAGATGAATAGTAAGTTATCAATCGTATAAACTACTGCCTTCTTCCTCTTTGTCCACGCTGTCTTCCTTGTGGTTTTGGAGCATTTTCTAGTTCTTTTCGTGTAATAAATCCGTCATCATTTGCATCAACTCTTGAAAAATTGCGTTGCAAAGGTCCTTTTACTTCTTCTTTGCTTAGTTTTCCATCTTCATTTGTATCCATTTGTTGAAAAAGCTGATCTACACTTTGACGTTCTTTATTGTTGCTTCGATTGTTTCTTCTAGGAAAATCTTCTCGATTTCCGCCACGCATACCACCTCCAACTTTGAAACTTTTATGAGGTGTTCCTACAAAAAATCGTGGTAACGAAGGAAAACTATCCGTAATTATATAGTAATAAGTTCCGTTAGGAAATTCAGGTGTTTTTCCAAAACGCCCATTTGCTTCGTCTAAATCTCCGTGACCTTCTATGTATTCAAAATCGCGTGCGTAGGTTCCGTCGTATTGTCCATTTGGAGCTGTGATGCCATCTCCAGGGCGATTTCCAGTTTTTAGTTTGTAACTAGAAGTCATTTCTACCAACTGCGTACTTTCTGCGGAAGCGTAGCCATATTTATAATAAATAGGAAAACCATCCGCTGCCCAACCGAGTAGAAACATACTATTTTCTTTGGCTTGCTTTACAATCCCCCAAGGTGTTCCATGATAATGATACTCGCCCGTTGGTTGTACATGTGCATTATTGCAATCGTCGCCTAAGTTTACATTTGTGCTCAATGCTTCTTTTGACCAAGCCATGTTTATTTCGCGTGTATTTGGGTTTACGAAAAATTCCATTGCCGTTGGTTCCATTTTTACACCATTAATTGCGACACCAAAAATATATTCAGGTCTACCTTGCCCTAACATGCCGTCACTATATACAGAAGTTAGCTTCTTATTCTTTTTAGGTTTTAAGGTTATTTTATACGTTTTGTTTTGAGGAGAAATGGTATTTGGGTTTCCTGAATTTGGAAATTTCCCTGTTAAATGTGCTGGAATTGCATTCGACTTGAGGATTCTGTACTTTCCTTTCTCAGTAGTAGTTACAATACTTTCGTAGGTGACCATTTCAGTACATTCGTTTCCGTTAGTTACTGAAAATGTATTTACAGTTGCTTTTTCTTGCGCAAAAGATATATGCGCAACTAACAAAAGTGAAGAGATAAGTATGTTTTTCATATTGAAAGAGTTTCATCGTGTTTTGTTGTTAGATGCAATCTTTCTGAAAAACTTGTGTTTACTTTTGATTATCTTGGTTTTCTTCTTCCGTGTTTGTGTAATGCATCTCTTAAAATTGTGCTTAAACGTTCACGTTGCTCGTCCGTACATATTTTTTGTACTTCTTTAAAATGGTAGAAAAGTTTTAAATCTTTTTGGCGTTCTTTTTCACCAATTCGCCTTGCCAGATCATTTACCTTAGCTTCATTAACTGAAGCTTCTGAAATTTGAGCAAATAACTGATCTTTTAATTCTTTTACTTCACGAGAAATTTTACGCATTTCTTCATGATGCGCATCGTTTATCTTTCTGAAATCCTTTAGTTGTGCTTCGTCAAAATGTAATTCTTTTACAATAAAATTACCTGGATTTGGACCTTTGGGAGGTTTGTCTCCAAAAATTCGAAACATAAAGAAGCCATTCATTACAACGAGAAAAGCTACTAATATATATAAGAGAGTATTTTTTTTCATACGCTTTTTTAATTAAATAATGATTGCTGTCCGTCTTGTGACAATCCATAAATAGTTGCAAATTCAGAAACATCTGTACTATATTCTGATTTGTTCAATTGTAAAAATCCGATAACATTCATGATTAAAACGCAAATTAGTGTTGCTAATTGTAGTCTTGGTGTAAACCATCCAAAACCAGTTGCAATTGGTTCTTCCTTTTCAGCAAACAAACGTTGCATGGTTTTATCTTTAAAAAATGGAGAAACATTCACTTCTTTGATATTTTCCAAACTATCAAATGTGGATTCTACTTGTTTTGTTATGTCTTTTGATGTTTTCATCTGTTCATGTTTCATTTTTCTATGTTGGTCAGCTACAATTCGCTATTCAACATTTTAGTAAATGTAAAAAATTGTCATTGCGCATTTTATAACTATTAATTAGATGCAATATTTTTTAAAAACTTGCGTTACATTTCATTTTTATAAAAATCATCTAATATTTTCTGTAAATTTTTCTTTGCTCGAAATAATAACGATTCAACTGATGAGATACTTTTCTCTGTTATTTCGGCAACTTCTTTATAAGGCAAACCTTCTACTTTATTCAATGTAAAAACTACTTTCTGCGCTTCAGGCAATTGATGAATGGCTTTAAAAATGGTTTCGCTTTTTTCTTTATTTTCTAATAAAACCCCAGGGTGGTTCATTTCTGTAAAATAGACCGTTTTATCAAGTGGAATTTCATTTCCAAAGATTGATTGCATAAATGCAAATCGTTTTTTGGTGTTTTTCTTTCGGATAAATTCTAAGGATTTATTCGTTGCAATTCGATACATCCATGTAGAAAGTTTTGCATTTCCTTTAAAATTATGAATCGATTTAAAAACTTCTACAAAAACTTCTTGCGCAATGTCTTCAGCATCTTCTTTATTGGGCACAAAAGACAAACATGTATGAAAAACTCGTTGCTCATATTCGTCTAACAAACGACTAAATGCTTCACGTTTTCCTGCTTGTAAATCTGCTATAAAAGTAGTTTCGCTCAATGGTTTTACTTAATTGGATATATGAATTACATATTAGAAAGACTAGTATAACTTTGAATGTCTTCAAATACAAACAAATACGTTTCATTTTTTAGCTTAATCATCTTCAGTTGATGTTGAAATTAAGAAAATACTTGTATCATATTGTCATTCAAATCTTCATCATGAAGTTCTAACATAGAATTCGGGTTAAATTAACTAAAAAATCTAAACATAAAACAATACCTTTGCGGTTTAATTTTGAAATCACATGCGATTACACAGAAATTTAGTTTTTTCCGTTATTGACGGTCTTAACTTAATATTTAATGAAGGAGCATATGCAGACAAAGTAGTTGAAAAATTACTAAAACGAGACGCCCGCTGGGGAAGTCGTGATCGTAAGTTTGTTGCTGAAACTACCTATGAAATAGTACGCTGGAAGCGTTTATATGCTGAAATAGCAGATATTAAAGAAAATTATTCTCGTGAAAATTTATGGCGCATATTTGCTGTTTGGGCAACACTACGCGGTATTGAGTTACCTGACTGGAATCAGCTTGAAGGAACGCCAACACGAAGAATAAAAGGACGTTTTGACGAAGTATCTAAAATCAGAAAAATAAAAGAATCTATCCCTGATTGGTTGGATGAATTAGGTGTTTCTGAATTAGGTGAAGCTGTTTGGACAAAAGAAATTAATGCTTTAAACAAGCAAGCAGATGTAATTCTTCGAACAAATACCTTACGAACTACCAAAGCTAAACTAAAAGAGCTGTTGGCTACTTTTGGTAATGAAACGGAAGAGATAAAAGGACATCCTGTAGCATTACGTTTGAAAGAACGTGCTAATGTTTTCAGAAATGAAGCCTTCAAAAACGGATTATTCGAAGTGCAAGATGCTAATTCACAATTAGTTTCTGAGTTTTTAGACGTAAAACCTGGAATGAAAGTTGTAGATACTTGTGCAGGTGCTGGCGGAAAATCATTGCACTTAGCTGCATTAATGGAAAACAAAGGAAACTTAATTTCTTTAGATATTTACGAAGGAAAACTACGTGAACTCAAACGTAGAGCACGTCGTAATGGAGCTCACAATATTGAGACACGTGTGATTACTTCTTCGAAAGTGATTAAAAAATTATATGATAAAGCAGATCGTGTATTGATTGATGCACCATGTTCTGGATTAGGCGTTTTACGAAGAAATCCTGATGCAAAGTGGAAAATTCAACCTGATTTTTTAGAGAAAGTCAAAAATACACAACAAGATATTTTACAACGCTATTCTCGTATGGTAAAATCAGGAGGAAAATTAGTCTACGCGACTTGTTCTATCTTACCATCAGAAAATCAAGAACAAGTAGAGAAGTTTTTAGCTTCCAACGAAGATTTCACATTTGTTGAAGATAAAAAGATCTTAGCTTCAGAATCTGGCTTTGATGGATTCTACATGGCATTACTTGAACGAAAATAGAACCCTAAATTATTTCAATATATTATATTATTACAATGAAGAAAACTTTACTTTTTTTAATCGGATTGATATCATTTACAACTGTTGCGCAACAAACGTATTATAATGATGTAGATCTTACCTTAACGGGAACACAACTACGAGATGCCTTAGCAACTAAAGTAATTAATACACACTCAAATTCATTATCGTATTCTGAAATTTGGACTGCGACAATGGTAACTGATCTAGATCCTACTAATTCAAATAATGTTTTACTAATTTACGGATGGGAAAATGGAAGTGATGGAGATGTTACTAATGATTTATCAAGAAGTAAGAATGATAATGGTGGAAATGTTGGTGATTGGAACAGAGAGCACACATTTGCAAATTCGTTAGCTTCTCCTGATTTAGATAATAATACAACAAATGGTCCTCCATATAGTGATGCTCACAACTTACGTTCATCTGACGTGCAACGAAATGGGCAACGTGGAAGTCGTTTATTTTCTGCTGGTTCCGGAAACTCTGGACCTGTTGGTTCATATTGGTATCCTGGTGATGCTACTCTAGGAGGAACTGATTGGCGTGGTGATGTTGCTCGAATTGTAATGTATATGTACATTCGTTACGGGAATCAATGTGCGCCAAATTTAGTAGCAAACGGAACAACAAATGCTGTAGATTCAAATATGATAGATTTATTGTTAGAATGGAATGCGGCAGATCCTGTTTCTACGTATGAAGATGCACGTAATACATATCATGAAGATATTTTTAATGCAACTGCACAAGGAAATCGTAATCCTTTTATTGATAATCCACGTTTAGCAACACAAATTTGGGGAGGAACTCCTGCAGAAGATCGTTGGGGAATTTTTGGAACAGATACGGAAGATCCTACTGTGCCAATGAATGTAATGGTAAGTAACGAAACAGGAAATAGTATTGATGTTTCTTGGACAGCTTCTACTGATAATATTGGAGTTACTGCTTATGATGTATATGTCGATGGAATGTTAAATCAAACTGTTTCTACAACTTCTACTACCGTAAATAGCTTATCAGCTTCGACAACATATGGATTTACTGTATTAGCAAAAGACGCACAAGGAAATAGCTCTGCACAATCAATGTCAGTTGATGGAACCACACTTGCTGGTGGTGGTGGCGGAACTGGTGACAACTTATACTTTTCTGAATATATGGAAGGAAGTTCTTTCAATAAAGCATTAGAAATTGCAAACTATACAGGTGCTACTGTTGACCTTAACGATCCTGCAAATACATATACATTAAAAATTAGCACTAACGGAAGTGCTACATGGAATTCAACGTATACGTTTCCCGTAGGAGCAATGATTACTGATGGTAATGTATATGTAATTGGAAATACTGGTTTAGCTGTTTGTACAGGAGTTGTAGATGATTCTAACGACACAATTACTGGTTTTAACGGAAACGATGCTATCGGATTATTTAAAAACGATGTTTTAATCGATATTTTAGGAACACTTGGTGATGGAACTACTTATGCTAGTAATACAACTTTAGTTAGAAAAGCAAGTATAGATTCTCCAAATACAACATATACTGAAAGTGAATGGGACACTTTTGCTTCTAATACATGTACAGATTTAGGAACACATTCACAGACATTAAGTGTTGCAACTGTTGAAACTGAAACTTTTTCTATATATCCAAATCCAACAAATGGAGATATTGTATATATCAATACAAAAAACAATGCTCAAATTTCTGAAGCTCGTCTATATGATATTACAGGAAAGCAAGTTTTACTAGAAGTAAATCCAAATAACGTAATTAACGTTCAAGGATTACAAAAAGGATTATATATTTTACAATTAGAGATTAAAAATCAATTAGTTACAAAGAAACTAATAAAGCAATAATTATAATCGTAATTTATAAAAAGCGGTACTATTTTAATAAATAGTACCGCTTTTTTTTATACTTTTAAACAAAAATTAAAACCAACCATGAAAAAAGTCACCTTATTATTTGCACTACTTTTCGTAAGTATTTACTGTTTTGCAAATGATACAGAACCACCAACAACTCCTCCAAATTTTCAATTTATAAACAATCCTATAATACAACCAGATGACATTTCTGTTCAATGGGAGCATGCAACAGATAATATTGGCGTAGCTACTTATGAGATTTATATAAATGGTACTTTAGAAGAAATAATAACCTATAATGGCACCAATACTATCCAATATGCTCCTTTTTTAAATTATAATAACGGTACTTATTGTTTAACTATTCTTGCCAGAGATGCAGCTGGAAATGCATCACCACTATCTAATCAAATTTGCAAAACAGTCAACATCATTCATCAAAACGGACCTACTAAACCATATATATCTGGTTTTTTAAATTATACAGGTGATGATAAAGCTATTGAAATATCAAATCAAGCGAATCAAGATATTGATTTATCAGATTATTCATTAAAAATAAGTCATGATGGTAGTGGAACATGGGATGCGATATATACATTTCCAACAAATACAACTATTTTGTCCCTTGATAGTTTTGTAATTGCGCATACTAATATTTCAATTTGTACAAATGAAGTCAATGACTACAACGATATAATTACCAGTTTTGATGGAAATGATGTAATTGGCTTATTTAAATATGATGTTTTATATGATGTAGTTGGCGAATTAGGCAATAACGGAACACTCATAAACACAGATCAATTTATTAAAAGGGAAAGTCTATCATCTCCTATTCCTTCCACATCTTTTGATTTAAATGGTTGGAATATTTATTCTAATAACGGAAACTGTCCTCAACTATTTGGAGATGCGTTTTTAGTTTTATTAGATGTTGAAGATGAAGAGTTAAATTCTTTTCAAATCTACCCAAATCCTGCTATAGCAAATACATTACAATTTTCTACAAAAAATAATCAAACTATTGATTCGGTTTCCATTTTAGATATCAATGGACGAAATGTGTTAAAAACAGCTAACCTTATCAATAACATATTAGATATACAAACCATTAAACAAGGTGTCTATTTTGTAAAGATTCAATCTGGAAATAAAATCAGCACACATAAATTGATTCGTCAATAAATAAAAAAGACCTATAAATGAAAAGCTCCGACACTACGTTCGGAGCTTTTTTATATTACATAATTATGCCAGTAAAAATGTAATTCTTCATAAATGTATAAACTATTTTCTATTTCTAAAAATGATATAACAAATGTTTATGAAACTAACGTAAAGCTAAATCCATGGCTTTTGTTGCATGAATTGTAGTCGTATCAAATACAGGAACAGCAACATCTTCTTGTTTTATTAATAAAGGAATTTCAGTACATCCCAAAATAATTCCTTCTGCTCCAGCTTTTTGCATACGATCAATAACCGCTAAATAATGTTGTTTTGAACTTGAATTTAATTCTCCTTTAGACAATTCATCATAAATAACACGATGAATTTCATCACGATCTTCATCATTTGGAATTAACGTTTTTATTCCGAAAGAAGTCAATATATCTTTATAAAAATCTTTTTCCATTGTATATTTTGTTCCTAACAAAGCGACCGTTTTCAACTCTTTTGCTATAATTTTTTCAGCAGTAGCTTCTGCAATATGAATTACAGGAATCGAAACATTCTTTCGAACAGCTTCAATTGTCAAATGCATTGTATTTGCACAAATTAAAATACAATCTGCGCCTGCATTTTCTAAACTCTTTCCCGCTTTTGCCATCAGTTCATCTAACAAATCCCAACGACCTTCCGTTTGCAGTTTGTGTATTTCTTCAAACTGTACAGTATGAATAATACTTTTTGCTGTGTGTTTTCCACCAAGTCGTTCTGCAGCTAAGGTGTTTAACACTTGATAATATAAAATGGTAGATTGCCATGTAATTCCACCAATAAGTCCAATAGTTTTCATGATTGATAATTTATACCGTTAAAATTAGGGATTTATTCGCTTTGCTTCTACATTTGTATGTATAATATTTGCACATGACAACCTTACTCATCAACATTAAAGAATTACTTCAAGTTCGAGAAACCAACGTTTCTAAAGTTTCAGGAAACGATATGAAACAACTTCCTATCTTAGAAAACGCCTATGTATATATTGTAGATGATGTGATTTCTGATGTTGGTTTAATGGCAACTATAGAAATCGCTTCCGCAGATACAATTATCGATTGTACTGGGAAAGTAGTATTGCCAACTTGGTGCGACAGTCATACGCATTTGGTATATGCAGGAAACAGATCGCAAGAGTTTGTAGACAGAATTAATGGATTAAGTTATGAAGAAATTGCAAATCGTGGAGGTGGAATTTTAAATTCTGCTAAAAAACTTCAAGAAATTTCCGAAGATGATTTATTTATACAATCTTCCAAACGATTAGAAGAAGTAATGCACATGGGAACTGGCGGCATCGAAATAAAATCGGGTTATGGACTCACAACGGAAGCCGAACTCAAAATGTTGCGTGTTGCCAAACGTTTAAAAGAGACGTATAACTTTCCTATTAAAACAACATTTTTAGGCGCACACGCTATTCCTGCAAATTACAAAGGAAATCAAGATGGTTATATGGATTTGGTTATTGATGAAATGTTGCCAAAAGTTGCAGAAGAAAAACTTGCCGAATATGTTGATATATTTTGTGAAAAAGGATATTTCACCCTAGAAGATACAGAACGCTTACTAAAAGCGGCTCAACAATACAACTTAACACCAAAAATTCATGTAAATCAATTCAATGCGTTTGGAGGTGTAGCTTTGGGCGTAAAATACAATGCACTTTCTGTAGATCATTTGGAAGAATTGAATGATGCTGATATTGAAGCGTTACAAGGAAGTAATACAATGCCAGTTGCATTGCCTTCATGCTCCTATTTTCTAAGCATTCCATATACGCCCGCTAGAAGATTGATCGATGCTGGCTTGCCTGTTGCTTTGGCTACAGATTACAATCCTGGTTCAACACCATCTGGAAATATGAATTTTGTGGTAAGTACAGCTTGTATAAAGATGAAAATGACGCCCGAAGAAGCCATCAATGCAGCAACTATAAATGGTGCGTATGCTATGGGACTTTCGGAGACACATGGAAGTATTACCAAAGGAAAAGCTGCAAACTTAATCATTACCAAAGAAATTCCTTCCTATCACGTATTACCATATGCGTTTGGAGATAACAATATTGAACAGGTTTTAATTAATGGAAAAGTAATTTAGAATTTCTTAGATTTCTAGACACGCTATACTTTTAGATTCTTCGATTGAAATAAATTTCATACTACTGTAAATTGTCTGTACTAAGAAACAATACTTAAATAATGTGATCCTGAATCAAGTTCAGTATGACGAATACTTAAAATAATTTTCATGTATAATTTCTTGCTTTCGCTGAATTCATCTCTGTCAAAGTTGTTGCTTGATAAAGGAATCGTAGATTTCAAAAGTGCGATTGCATATGTGAATCAATTGCCATACGGAAGAACATCTGATAGAAGCAATTATCGTTTGATCATTCCTGAACACAAAGGAACCTGCTCTACAAAACACGCTTTCTTAAAGCAACTCGCTATTGAAAACAATCAAGAAACAGTAGCATTGTATATTGGCATTTATAAAATGGATGAAATCAATACCAAAGGTGTTGGAAGCGTTTTAACGAAGTATCAATTAGATTATATTCCAGAGGCACATACGTATCTTAAAATCAATGGAAACATCCTTGATATTACTAGAAACACCAAAAGCGAAGCTGCTTTTGAAGATAGTTTACTCATTGAACAAGAAATTCTTCCACATCAAATTGCTAATTACAAAGTAACTTGGCATCAAAATTTCTTAAAACAATGGATTCTTGAAGAAAAGCTTCCCTATTCCTTCCAAAAAATATGGAAAATTAGAGAAGCATGTATTTTAGCCTTAACTCAATAACATTGAGTTAAGGCTAAAATATAAATTTACAACGTTTCAAATATTATTCTAGGTTATTTTTATTATTAAAAACCTATCTATACGCCTCTTCAAACCAGTTTGTTTTCTTTTTAATATATTTTAAAATTAAATAAATGATTAATGAAGCAAATGCAGCAATACTCCAAAAATTAAACTCAAAGCTAAATTCATGATTTTCAATACTTTCACCAATAACTTCAAACAACCAAAATAAAAGAAATACTGCTGTAAAACCATTTTTTTCTTTCTTCAATACTTTACGCCAACTAAAGAAATAAGCTGGTTTTACACAGGTTTTAAATGATGGAATAATTGCTGGAGTATTTACTGCCCATTGCAAATATTTGTCTCCAAATTTCTTTCTTAAAAAGCTTTCTTCTGCAAACATAATTCGTTCATAATACATAAAGTAGATCAATATAAAACTAATGATAAACCAGAAACTTTCTGTCATCAATCCTAAACCTAACCACATAAAAAAGTTTCCTAAATACAATGGATGCCGTACAAGTGAATACATTCCTGTAGTATTCAATTTTGCAGCTAACTGTCCATCTGCTGTGTTTCTTCCTGAAGTGTTTTTTGGTGTAAATCCGACTGTAATTATTCGTAAAAAAAGCCCAAAAAGACTTACTAATAAATATACGTATTCAGCTTCTATAAAGAAATCCTCTCTTTCAGTTTCTGTTTCTGAATATTCCATATAACCATATACACCTAAAGCTACTATGAGAATAAGTAATGGTAATTTACTTCTGTTTTTGAATAAGTAATCACCTTGTGTTTTAAATTCTTCTTGTAATGCCATAACTTAAAATTTTAATGAGAATCCAATTAGAAATTCGTCTACTTGAGCATTTGAAGTTGTAATGCAAAAAAGTAATCCAATTAAAAGATAAGTTTTCATAGAAAATAATACATTCATATACTTGTGGTTTTGTTACCATCAAATAACGTATGTATTATCTTTTAAAATATATGCTTAGCGCTCAGTATGCGCATTCTGAACATTTTTTAAGAAACGACAAGTAGCGTTTTTTTATACTCTGAAGGAGTTAATCCTTTGATTTTCTTGAATGTAGTGTTGAATGATGATTTTGAATTGAAACCAACCTCATTTGCGATTCCAAACAGTGTATAATGCGCATATTGTTCCTTTTGTAAACAATTGATAAATGCATTCACTCTATACTGATTGATAAAATCTTGAAAACTTACATTCATATGCACGTTTAAAACCTCTGAAATATGTTGCCTTGGAACTGAAAGTGTGCGCGCAACATCATGAATAGATAGCTTTGCCTGTTTGTATAATTCTTCTTTTTCCATTAAGCGAATTAATTCTTTTTGATAACTTGAAAATTCACGAACAGCTAAACTTGATGTTTTATATTTTGATGGTTTTACACTAGGTAAAACTTCTCTTGGCGAAATAATGAGTTTAAAGCTGAATGAATAATATAAAAATGCAACTAATATGATCATAGAACTATTAAAATATTGATCGCCAAATAACCAAAATTCAGGAAAACTGAGTAGTGTAGTCACCTCACCACCAATAGAAAAACTGATCACAGTTATCATTGGGATTAAAAAATACAGCATCCATTTCTCAGATTTAGAGTCAAATAACATTTTTGCAATAGCAATAAAATAACTTAAAAATGTAAGCTCTATAACCAATTCTAAAAATTCAATTAAAACTCCATTTGACATAGTTTTCGATTCTAAAATTTCTATAATCAAGTATGCTATATTTGGAATAAAATACAAAAGATCTCTTTTTGAAAAAGTCTTTTCTGGTTTTGTTTTATAGGTTATGAAAAGAAATAAAAACGTGGCAAACAACGTAATATCAAAGAGAAATAAATCTGTATCCTCGAAAAATAGATTGTTATCATCATCTCCTAAAATGTACAATTGTAAAGCTGCAATACTGCCCACAAACAACCAAAACACTGTTGATTTGTATTGCTTTTTATTCTTAAATATTACAATTAATAAAAAGAGCCCTTGGATTAATGCTAATATTTGTATTGTTTGCAGCATAAAGTAGTTTTAGTCACAACGTTTTTATCTTAATTTTAGTCTAACTAAACATAAAATAATCTTTTCAAGAAATGGATTTCATTCATATAAAAGTGTAAATTAGCAATACGCAATCGATCAAAACCTATGCTACAACTTTACACTAGAGCTACACTTGAAACTTTCATAAGCGCACGCAAAGGCGAAACTAAATTTGGTGAAAAAGTAGATACACTTTCTTCACAAGAAAACTTAGTGGATCAATTGAAACAGCGTGAAGCTAAATATGTATTAGTAGGAATTTCTGAAGATATTGGAATTAGAGCAAATCGTGGAAAAGCTGGTGCTACTAGTGCTTGGAAAGCCGTTTTAAGTTCATTACTAAATACGCAAGACAACGCTATTAATAAAGGAAAAAGGATGTTAGTTTTAGGGCATTTAGAGTTTCCTGCTTTAATGGAAGCTGCTAAAAGTTTAGATCCAACAACGGTTGATTACCACGAACAACTTTCCTATTTAGTCAATAAAGTTGATGAAGAAGTTAGTTATTTAATTTTTCAAATTGTAAAAGCAGGTAAAAAACCGATCATTATTGGTGGTGGACATAATAATGCATACGGAAATATTAAAGGAACTTCACTTGGTAAAAGCGAAGCCATTAATGTTGTAAATTTTGATGCACATACCGACTTTCGATCGTTAGAAGGTAGACATAGCGGAAATGGTTTTAGTTATGCGTTTAAAAGATGTTTTCTGCACAACTATTTTATGTTTGGGTTGCATGAAAACTATACTTCAAAAAAGATTTTCAACATTTTAGAAACCTATTCGGATCGTTTGCAGTACAATACTTTTGAAAGTATTGAAATTAGGCAAGAACAAGGATTTTCTTTTCAAATGAATCGTGCACTGAATTTTATAAACAATCGCCCATTTGGTGTAGAAATCGATTGTGATTCTATTGAAAATGTTCCTAGCAGTGCCATGACACCAAGCGGTTTTAGTACCAATCAAGCTAGAGCTTTTGCTTCTTTCTTTGGAAAACATAGAAATGCAGCATATTTACACTTATGTGAAGCAGCACCAAACGAGAATGATGCAGACGAAATGTATCGAATTGGAAAACTCTTAAGCTACATTATCACAGATTTTATGCGTAAATAATTCATTCCTATTTGGAAATTATACTAGAACTTCATAATTTTACATAACCACTTATATAAACAGTTATTCAAATGGATGCATTACGTAGTTTTAGAGAAATAGGAATTGGTTCACGCTTAACTCGTTTGAGTGAATACATGATGAAAGAAACACAAAAAGTGTATGATGCACTTGCTATTGACTTTGATCCGTATTTATTTCCTGTTTTCAAATTAATCTCGCTAGAAAACAAAGTGACAAACACAGAACTTAGAGAAGTGTTACATGTATCGCAACCTGCTATTACCCAAACATTAAATAAACTAGTAAAGAAAGAATTAATCATCATAAAAGCCGATGATCAAGATAAGCGCAAAAAGAACATTTGCTTATCTCCAAAAGGAGAACAACTCTTAATTCGAATCATTCCCGTTTGGAATCGTATGTATGAAGTATTACAAAAATACACAACACATTCGTCAGGTTCATTAGTAGAACATTTGGATAAATTGGAAAGTAAGTTTTCTCAAAAAGATATGAGCATAATGATGCTTGAACACATTAAAAAATCTGAAAAAGTAACCGTTTCTATCATTCCGTTTGACGAAAAATATGCTACAGATTTTTATGATTTAAATATCGAATGGTTAGAAACATTCTTTTATGTTGAACCTCATGACGAAGAAGTATTAAGTCAGGCAAAAACATATATCATTGACAATGGCGGTCATATCTTTTTTGCAAAAATAGGAGATCAAATAGCAGGAACTGTAGCATTAATCAAAATAGAAGATGGAATATTTGAATTGAGTAAAATGGCAGTTTCGGTTTCTTTTAGAGGTAAAAAAATTGGGCAACAACTATTACAACATTGCTTAGATTTTTCCAAAGCACAAAATTTTCAAAAACTCCTACTCTACTCTAGTCGAAAGCTAAAAAATGCACTGTATATTTATGAGAAATATGGTTTTGTTGAAATTCCTATTGAAGAAAATAATCCGTATGCACGTGGTGATATTAAGATGGAATTGACCTTTACTACCTAAATCACTTGTATTAAGTGAGTTCAAAATATTAACTTTAAATTAATCTGCGTTTTCCGTAACATTTCTGTAGCTTTATCGTCTACTATGCGTATTGAATTCTGAATCATCAATGAAAGAAAGTTACATCACGTTTTTTAGACGCTTTTGGATACTACTCATTATTGCTTTTATAGCATACAATTTTATCTATCCAGAAACGTTTTCCAGAGAAAATATCGCAACACATATTCAAGCGTATGGAAACTACGGTTTGGCAATTTTCTTTTTCTGTCACCTCATCAGAGGATTTGTAATGCTACCAAGTACGGCGTTAATTTTTGCGGGTGTTTTTCTTTTTCCTAATGATTTATTTTTGGTTCTTTTACTTTCTGTTATCGGAATTGTGATATCTTCTATGATTGTATATTATTTCTCAGACAAATTGGGCTTTTCCAAACTGTTTGATAAGAATACGAAAACTACAAACCTTGTCAAAGAGAAACTTTCTGGAAAATACGGTCCGTTGTTTATCATTTTTTGGGCTTTTTTCCCTTTTGTGCCAACAGATTTAATTTGTTATACAGCTGGCGCGATGAAGATTAATCCTATTATTTTTGCCATTAGTATTTTTATTGGAGAATTGATTTTGTGCAGTGTATACGTCTACGGAAGTGCGTATTTTATATAAGGTTTACATATAAATTTTTCAAGATAATTTGATGAAACTCTTCAATATCATATGGTTTTATAATGAAGTCATTCATTCCTGCATCATATATTTTATCTTTAATTTGATCTTCTTCAACCGCAGTTAATGCTATAATTGGTGTTTCAATCTTCAATTGACGGATTTGTTTTGTTGTATCAATTCCATTAATTTTTGGCATGTTAATATCCATCAAAATTAAATGATATGCTTTGTTTTTTAACTTTTCCAACGCTTCAAAACCATCTTCTGCAACATCACATTGATAGCCTTTTCTTTTTAAAATACGCTTTGTTACTACCCGATTAATTTTGTTATCATCTACTACTAATATGTTCTTTTTATCAGCATCAATCGTATTATCTGTAATAAACGGCGATTGTTCTAATAATTCTTTACTTTCTTCAAAAACAATAGTAAATGTAAACTTTGCACCTTCATTTTCTTTACTTTCTAGTGTTATATCACTTTTAAACAATTCCAGTAAACGCTTTACAATTGGCAATCCTAAACCTGTTCCTTGATAGTTTTTTTCAATTGGTCGTAACTGAACAAATTTATCAAAAATTGCAATTTGTTTCTCTTCAGGGATTCCCAAACCATCATCTTTAATAGTAAACTTTATGGTATGCTTATTAGCGTCAATTTCTACTAAATTTAACTGAATCCAGATGTTTCCTGATTCTGTAAATTTGATAGCATTCCCAATTAAATTCATTAATATTTGAGACAATCGCACTGAATCACCAAGCAATATTTCTGGAATCTTAGTATCAATTTCCTTATGTACTGTATTTTCATTCTGATTGATTGCAAAACCAAATGAGTTTACGACTTCATTTACTAAATTGCGAATGTTAAAAGGTATTCGTTCAAGCTTTACGCTTTTGGATTCTATCTTATTAATTTGAAGAACATTATTGATCAAAGACAATAAATATTTACTAGAAAATTTTAATGATTTAAAGTTCTCATTTTCTTTCAAATTTGGGAAATCTTCTGAAAGTAAAGACGTTAAACCAACTACTCCATACAAAGGTGTTCGCAATTCGTGACTTACCGTAGAAAAGAACTGTGATTTTAAATTGGCTTGTTGCTCGGCTTCTTCTTTTGCTGTTCGCAATTCTGAATTTTTTAAGCGTAGCTTGGCCAGTGCTTTGTTTCTGAATTTGTAATTCTTAAACATATTTATCAGTAAAAGAATCAAAATAAAACCTGCTATCATCAATATATAAGATATTTGTTGTGATTGTTGTAAAATGATAGCTTGGTCTTTCTTTTCCGTTTCTACAAGTTTATAATTCTTCTTAATCTCTGCTACTTCAAATTTTATTTGCGCATTTTGTAACTCGCGAAGTTTATTCTTATTGTATAGCGAGTCTTTATAGTTTAAATGTTTTTCTAATCGTGTGTAAGCTTCATTTGGTTTCTCTTGCTTTTGAGCCAATTCTGCATATGATTTGTAGATTTCTGTTAGTTCAAATAGCCTTTTTTCATTTTCTGCATGAAAAATTGACTCTTTAAAATAGCTATCAGCCAATTCGTAATTTCCTTCATGCATGTGATAACGTCCAAGTAAAAAATTAATTTGTGCTTTTGCTGAAATATCACCGTGTTTTGTATTGATCATCTTTTCTGAATCTATCAAATATGGATACGCAGTATCATATTTTTTTAAATCCATATAAGTCCAACCAATATTTAAAACTGGTGTGAAAATTTCGGCAGTATCTTTGAGTTTCACCCCAATTTTTAAAGACTCATTATAATAGAAAAGAGCAGAATCAGTATTTTTATAACCTTCTGAATAAATGTTTCCTAAGTTATTATAATACCAACTCTTAAGTGTGTCATTTTTTACTAGCTTCCCATATTTTAGGGCTTTAAGATAATTCGATTTTGATTTATCAAATTCAGAAAAACTTTCATACACCAAACCTAAATCATTGTACAATATTGACAAATTATAGTAATCATCAATCTGTTCTGCAAATTCAATTGCTTTATTTGCAGCTTCTAATGTTTTTTTATAGTTATAATTGCTAAAGCTAGCTTCAATTTTATAAGAATACTTATGTATACTATCTTTTATAGCTAAGCTATCTATATCCTGACCTTGCGAGAAGAACAGAGAAAAGAAACATACAATGGTAGGTATTAATTTAAATTTCAAAAAAAGAAGCTTTGGTTATTTCATTTACAAAATACAAAAAAATAAGATAGTGTTACATCTAAGTATTTTCTAATGATTAAAAATTGATATCTAAACACATTGTACTATTTAGGTTGTATACCATTAATCTTTCGCTTATTTTTAAAGAATAATATAATCGAATTCATAGTTCATGAACATTTTTCATTACGCATTTAAAATAAAAGACATTGTTTCTACTCGTAAGTTTTACATTGAATTATTAGGTTGTACGGAAGGCAGATCAACTGAAAACTGGATCGATTTTGACTTTTACGGACATCAATTATCTGGTCATGTAAGTGAGAATTTTCCAAAATTAGATTACTGTGGAAAAGTTGATGGAGTGAATGTTCCGATTCCGCATTTTGGTTGTGTACTTACAATTGCTCAGTTTGAAACCTTACATCACGTTTTTGAAGCAAATAATATTGAATTTGTAGTAAAACCACAAACACGATATGCTGGACAAGTGGGCGAACAACGGACAATGTTTGTCTTTGATTTTAGTGGAAATCCATTAGAATTCAAAGCCTTTTCTGATGAAAATGAAGTCTTTGCCAAATAATTATAAAAACTGCGTACCTTACCTATATGAATGCACTAAAATTACCTTTTGAATTTGATGTAGAAATCATAAAAAAAGAACTTTCTCAATTTTCAAAAACGGACTATCAAGATATTTATAATTCTTCCGTAATGCTAGAAACATTATGGCTTATACACTTTATAGAACCAATTATTGGCGATGATGGACTTCCTATTTTCTTACCGAATGATGCACTCAAAAAATGTCCCTATTTACTTTCTATGTTTGAGAAATTTGAATGTCAAGTAGAAACTTTTCGCATTCACACTTTAGATCCTGGCGCAAGTATTCAAAAACATAGAGATACTGGTTATAGTTTTGAAATGGGACAAGTGCGACTTCATATTCCTATATACACCAATGATAAGGTAGAAATAATAGTTAATGACGAAGTTATAAAGATGAAAGAAGGCGAATGTTGGTATTGTAATTTTCATCTCGAGCACGAAGTCAAAAACAATAGTGATCAACCACGCGTACATATTATTCTAGATTGTATTGTAAATGATTGGCTAACTGGTGTTTTTGAAGAAGCTTCTTGTAAAGAGTAATATGATTCTTTTTATCTTACGGGAAACCTCATTGCAAAATAGTATCCATTATCTTACTTTTATAAAAAATAAAGTAGAATAATGAGTAATTTTTTAACAGGAAAAAAACTTGAAGATAAGTTAACTGACATCATATGGAATGCTAAAAAATATGTCATAATTATTTCTCCGTATATAAAACTAGATAATCATGTAAAAAGTATTTTTGAAAAAATTAAAACTGGACATGAAGTAAAAATACATTTGATTTTCGGTAAAAATGAAAATTCTAAATACGATAGTTTCAATAAAAACGATTTTGACTATTTTAAAGAATTTAAAAACATCTCTATTTTATATTTAAAAGATTTACATGCAAAACATTATTGTAATGAAAGAGAAGGTTTAATAACTTCTTTAAATCTTTATGACTACTC
Organism: uncultured Kordia sp.; assembly: GCF_947496985.1. Classification (GTDB taxonomy): domain Bacteria; phylum Bacteroidota; class Bacteroidia; order Flavobacteriales; family Flavobacteriaceae; genus Kordia. The sequence continues at coordinate 304,230 of NZ_CANMEZ010000003.1, read as the reverse complement.
CTTAGTTAATAATATTGAATATGGTGTATATTTTAGTAAAACAGTTCTTAATCCAATTGATAAATTATTTGAAGAAACAGAAAGATTTACAAATGAGTTGATTTTCGAAAAGAGTGAAGTAGTTTTTTTAAAAAGACCACGTTACAAGAAAAAAATGTTTGGCTTAACTAAATCGTATCTAGATTCTTCTACAATATTTGATATTTCTGATAGTTTTTTTAGAGGTGAAAAATATGACTCAAAAAGCTTATGTGAGTTTGAAAACGAGCATATTACGGATATTGATAAAGTATTTAATAAAAAACCACAAAGACAAGACCGCTCTGAACAGAAAAAATCAACTGCATCAAGATATCAACGTAAAGAAAAGAAACAATTCCACGGGTTTTGTATAAGAACTGGCGAGCAAATTCCTTTTAACCCTGAAAGACCATTTTCTTACAATGCTTACAAAACTTGGAGTCAATTTGAAAACTATGATTATGGTGAAAATTATTGTCACAAAACTGGCAAAAGAAGTAATGGTAAAACTAGCATGAGAAATCCAATCTTATAAAGTTAAAACCCTCGCAAATTGCAAGGGTTTTTGGTTTTACATGTGTCATTTCAAGCGCAGTCGAGAAACTCTTTTAGTATTAAAGGCATCTCGACTGCGCTCGATGTGACAATTAAAGTTAATCAATTATCGAATCAACTTCTTATATTTAATACGCTTCGGCATTAAATCACCACCTAAACGTTTCTTTTTATTTTCTTCATAATCTGAGAAGCTTCCTTCAAAGAAATATACTTGCGAATCTCCTTCAAAAGCTAAGATATGTGTACAGATACGATCTAAAAACCATCTATCATGCGAAATCACTACTGCACAACCTGCAAAGTTCTCTAAACCTTCTTCCAAAGCTCTTAATGTGTTTACATCCAAGTCGTTTGTTGGCTCATCTAGTAATAAAACATTTCCTTCTTCCTTTAGCGTCATAGCTAAATGTAAACGGTTACGCTCTCCACCTGAAAGTGTACTTACCTTTTTATTTTGTTCACTTCCAGCAAAATTAAATCGACTTAAATACGCTCTAGAATTTACTTGCTTTCCGCCCATCATAACTAATTCTTGCTCATCTGAAAAGTTTGCCCAAATTGATTTATCAGGATTAATATTAGAGTGCGACTGATCTACATACGCGATTTTTGCCGTTTCTCCAACCGTAAAGTTTCCTTTATCTGGCGCTTCTTCACCCATAATCATTTTGAAAATAGTCGTTTTTCCTGCTCCATTTGGACCAATAACACCAACAATTCCTGCTTGTGGTAAGTTGAAGTTTAAATCTTCGTATAATAATTTATCCCCAAAAGCTTTGGAAACTCCTGTAGCTTCAATCACATTTGTTCCTAAACGTGGACCATTTGGAATGTAGATTTCCAGTTTCGCGTCCATTTGCTTTTGATCTTGACTCATCAATTTGTCATAGTTCTTCAAACGTGCTTTTTGTTTTGTTTGACGACCTTTTGCACCTTGGCGAACCCATTCTAATTCTCGTTCTAATGTTTTCTGACGTTTAGAAGCTGTTTTGCTTTCTTGCGCCATACGGGTAGATTTCTGATCTAACCAAGAAGAATAGTTTCCTTTCCATGGAATTCCTTCTCCTCTATCTAATTCTAAAATCCAACCAGCAACATTATCTAAGAAATATCTATCATGCGTTACCGCAATTACAGTTCCTTTGTATTGTGCTAAATGATGTTCTAACCAATGTACAGATTCTGCATCCAAGTGGTTGGTAGGCTCATCTAATAATAAGATTTCTGGTTCTTGTAATAGTAAGCGACATAAAGCTACACGACGACGTTCTCCTCCAGAGAGTACACCAATCAATTTATCTGGTTCTGGCGTACGCAAAGCATCCATTGCAATTTCAAGTTTTGTATCTAATTCCCAAGCGTTTGAAGCATCAATTTTATCTTGCAAATCTGCTTGTTGTGCCATCAACTTGTCCATTTTGTCTGCATCAGAATATACTTCTTCCAAGCCAAACATATCGTTAATTTTGTTGTATTCATCAAGAATGGCAACTGTTTCAGCAACACCTTCTTTTACAACTTCCATCACCGTTTTTGTTTCATCAAGTTGTGGTTCTTGCTCTAGGTAACCTACTTTATAACCTGGTGAAAATGTAACATCTCCTTGGTAATTTTTCTCTACACCAGCTATAATTTTTAGTAAGGTAGATTTACCAGAACCATTGAGACCAAGAATCCCGATTTTAGCTCCGTAGAAAAAACTTAGGTATATATCTTTTAAAACTTGTTTGTTAGTACTTTGATAGGTTTTAGAAACCCTATTCATTGAAAAGATAACTTTCTTATCGTCTGACATAATTATACTTTAATTTAATTGCTTTACAGCAAATATACATAATTGTCGTAGCATTCGCACATATAAATTTAGGATTGAAAAATTAAACGATTAAATAGTTTAACGATTATTTTTTCATAAAATATTGTCTTTCCCAAAAACCACACAAACAACTAATAAACAGTATGTTAAAATTTTAAAGCGATGGGTTTTTATATTTTTTTTTTTTAAAAATGCATTTTTAAAAAACCGTCTTGTCATTGCTCTCGTATATAATTCCAAACAGTAAAAATCTAATTAAACTTTAAATTATGAAACGAGTAACAACCATTTTAGGAATCAGTATTGTATTGATTGGAAGTTTCTTTTTAATTGCCGCCGATCATATTGATGCGCCAGCAGTACAAGGAACAACTTCTGATATTACAGATTTCTATGCCTTTCAGGGTGCAAATACAAATGCTATTGCATTTGTAGTAAACACACAAGGGTTATTGAGTCCGACCGCTACTTCAGCAGCTTCATTCGATGAAAACACTTTAATCGAAATTAATATTGATACTACGGGAGACAATATTGAAGATTTAGTGATTCAAGCAATTCCTAGAGGAGATAAAATGTACTTTTTTGGCCCTGTAGCACCAAGTGCTACAGGTTTGAATAGTGTTATTGAAACTTCTGCCACTACTTCTTCAGTAGATATTACTCCGTATGGTAGCAATGCTATTGTAGAAACGAATAACGGAATGCAATTTTTTGCTGGCCCAAGAGACGATCCATTCTTTATGGATTTTGCTCAATATGGTGAAATCATTGCCGGAAACGCAACTTCCTTCAATGATCCTGGAACTGACACCTTCGCAGGTTCCAATGTGTTATCCATTGTTGTAGAAGTGCCAAAATCTCAAATTGGTGGTTCAGGAACAATCAATGTTTGGGTTGAAGCCAAAGGAAAACAATAATCATTAAAAATTTACACAAAAAAAGATATCACAATGAAAACTATACAATCAATTTTAGGAATCGTACTTATAAGCGCTTTTACACTTACAAGTTGTTCTTCAGACGATAATACAATTGTTATTGACAATACGCCAGATTTCTCAGGAACTTTTGCTCAGCAAGATCAAATGGGAAGACCCGCAGTGAATACTGTGTTTGTTTCTTCTACTAGTAAAGATCTATTTAATACCACAATACCATCGCAACAGAATGCAGCTTTTCAGAGCATGTTTCAAACCAATTTAACAGGTTTAAGTCCAGCGTTCGCAAATACTGGAGATCAAAATGCTTTAGGACAAGATGCAGCAGCTTTTACAGGATTATTAGCAACAGATGTATTGAATGTTTCTTTAGATGGCACAACTACTTTTTACGATGGAACAAATGTATTAACAGGTCGTGCGTTAGCAGATGATGTTATTACGGTAGAATTATTATTAATTTTTGGAGGCGAAGACTTCACAGAAAACCCAAATCTTTCTGATGATCATGTTGACGCTAACGACAAACCTTTTTTGTCCTCATTTCCATACTTAGCCACGCCGTGGTAATTTAACTTGCTGTTGAGAGCATTTAGCCTAACAATTTGTTGTCTTAATTAGTTTTTAGCGATCATGCTAAATGCTCTCTCATTTAATTATTAAACATCTAAAAATCAAACTAATGAATCCTAAAACTGCCTTTCAAATTCTTGGAATCTGTATGCTTGTTATGAGTTGTACATCTACTCCTTCACAAAAAATTACAACTGCTGAATCGTATAATAGCTATTTAGAAGTTGCTGAAAATAAAAACAGTATTAATGCGAAAGAGATTAAAGAATTTTGGTTAGAAAAGCTTGAAAAAGCACCAAATCAATTTCCTTATCATGCCAAAATAGCTAGTTCACATTCGCAGTTATTTGCCACAACTGGAAATATTTCAAGTTTGATTGCGGCTTCTAAACATTTAGAATTGCTGAATGAACGCACAAAGTATCAAAACGCAAATTATATAAGAAGTTTAGTTCGAAACTATATTTCGCAACATCGTTTTCAAGAAGGATTGACATTATTAAAAAAAGCTGAAATATTAGGCGAAAATTTACAAGCAACACAAAAGATGCTTTTTGATGTACATCTTGAACTTGGAAATATTGAGAAAGCCGAACAGTATTTAAATCATTTTAAAAACGAATACAGTTTTGATGCTTTGATTCGATTATCCAAATGGTACGATCATGAAGGAAAATTGATGGCAGCCATTAAAGTAATGGAGAAAGCAAAGTTGAAAGCTGAAGATGCTAATAATACTTATTTAAAACAATGGTCTTATACAAATTTGGGAGATTTTTACGGTCATGCGGGAAGAATTAAAGATGCGTACAATCATTATTTAAAAGCTTTGGAATTAGATTCAAATGATGCATATGCAAAAAAAGGAATTGCTTGGATTGTATTCTCTCATGAGAAAAACTCAGTAGAAGCATTACGAATTTTAAATACCATCATGTCACAACACATAGCACCTGATTATTACTTATTGAAAGCAGAAATTGCAGAATACATGGGGAATAATGCAGAAAAAGAAAAAAACATTCAAGCGTTTATGGATGCGATTCAAGATGAAAATTATGGTGTAATGTATACTTCGTACGCGATTACAGTTTTATCAGAAGAGTTAAATAATACGGAGAAAGCATTGGAAATTGCGCAACATGAAGTAAAACTGCGTCCAACTGCGCAATCTTATGATTTATTAGCTTGGACGTATCATTTACATGGTAATTCGGCTAAAGCCTTAGAAGTTATTCAAACTCATGTCATCGACAAAACGTTTGAACCTATTGCTATGTATCATGTTGCTGAAATTTTAAAAGCAAATGGACATACAGAAACAGTTTCGGAGATAAAAGCTGAATTACTAGAAAGTAGTTTTGAACTAGGTCCTATTATGACAGAAAAAATACAGCGATTATAATTCGTTAGTTATTAAAGAATTAACTTTCGTTAAGTGATTGGTTTTTATTGATTGGAAGGCACTTCACGATGAAGTGTCTTTTTAACTCACCTATATTTTACGGCCATCCCGTAACTCTAAACAATCCAATTTCAATACATTTAAACATAATTTAAAAAAATACCTACCATGAAAAAAAAGAGTCTTAAATCTTTGAAATTAAACAAAACAGAAATTTCTAATTTTGATCCAGCTTCGCCAAAAGGCGGTTCTGTTTTTACATCTTATCCACTTCCAAATGGACAAATTCTTTGTAAAAGAACATACCATCCAAATTGTGATCTTGCAAGCATTTTGGTTAGATGTGAAGATTAAAAACGAACTTTTTAGTAGACAAGATTAGTTCTATTAATTGAAAAGACACTTTACAACAAAGTGTCTTTTTATATTTATAAAGGTGGCAGCTAAAAAACTGTTAATTAAGGTAATCCCGTAAACTACTTTAGCTTCTTCTTTTTAACTTTTAGCTGTTTAACCAAACAATTATACCATGAAAAAAAGAAATTTTAAATCGTTAGCATTAAACAAAAAAGCGATTTCACATTTAGAAGTTACAGGTTCCAAAATTGGAGGTCGTGGCGCAAGTGACAGACTTACCGAATGTAGAAATGATTATTGTGTATCATTTTTTAATAGTTGCCCTTGGGTTTGTTAAAAAGATATATGAATTGAAACTTAAAGCGGACTGTAAAGTTCGCTTTTCTTTTTTCAAAAAAGTAAAATTTTCATCAAGTCGAACTTGATTCGATTCTTCATCATATTTGAATATGAGTTTTATGAGATTCTGAAAAGGAATTCAGAATGACGTTCTTTAATTTTTTTTAGATAGTTTTTGTATTGGAATATAATCAATTATGGATTTGAAGCCACAACTCCAAGTGTGTATAACTGTTCAAGTGTTGGCGATTCACTTCCACCTGCTGGTTCTAAGGTAATTCCGAAAGCTTCCGATTCGTTTGTATTTGTTACATCAAATACTTTGTCTTTGTCTGAAGAAAAACCTTCTATAACTCCCAAACTTGTTGGTGTTAACGGATTTAGTGTCAATGACCAAACTTGATATACTTTTCCTGCTGGCGGATCTGGTAATCCTTGTAAATCTAAGTATACTTGATTTGCCTTTTTATCCCAATATACTTTTGCATATGATGTTGGCGAAACCGCTTGTCCACCAAGTGGAACAGAAATAATATCTTTTGTACGCAACACAGATAACAATTTTGTAGCAGCTGTTAAATCGTTATTTGCTTTATAAATTTGCTCTTTAAGTGCTTCTTTTTCAGATTGTACAACTTCAAGTTCCGATTGTAAATCGCTCGTTTTCAATACAGAATAAATCAAACTAATTCCTAATATCACAGCAGCAGCCCAACCTGTATAACGGAATATAGAACGTGGTTTTTGTATTGGAACAATCGTTGTTTCTCTAGAGGTATCATCAGAAAGATTCAATTCTGTTTGAATAACATCAAATATGCCTGTAGTGTCTGTAGCACTTGTCGCAGCTGTTAACTGTACAATTGCCGCTTCAATAGAAAGTACTTCTTGCATTACTTCAGGATACTTTTGCATCATTGCATATACTTCTTCGTTTTCCTTTTCGGAAAGCGCTCCAGCTACATACAGTTCTAATATTCCTGATGCTATGTATTCTTTACTATTCATGCTATACTTCTAACATTTTTCGAAGTTCATTAATACAATTTCTATTTCGAGTTTTTATGGTTCCTAAAGGAATTTCAAGTGCTTCCGAAGTTTCTTTTTGTGTATATCCTTTAAAATAAATAAAATCTATAATTTTTTTACATTTCTCGGCAAGTTTACTCACATATTTTTTAAGACCAATTGCATTGGTTTTTTCATCCAAACTATCATTGGTTTCTATACTATGTACGAAAAAATCAACGTCAAGGTTTTGCTGTGCATTCTTAAACGATTTCGAACGTGTTTTATCTATCGCCGCGTTTCTTGCTATATTTAACAACCAAGTAAAAAAGCGACCTTTTCCAGCATTGTAACTATCTGCTTTATTCCATGCTTTTACAAATACATCTTGCAAAATTTCGGTAGCTATATCTTCATTCTTTACAATTGTATATATCACCCCAAAAATGCTATCATTATACATAGTGTATAACGATTCAAATGCCTTGACATCTTTTTGTTGAAATTTTTCTATGAGTTTCTCTAACTCCATAAATACAATTGATCAGCTATCATTTCTCTCCTAAAAAAGAGATTCATTTTAATGTTTCAATTTACAATTTTTCGTATGATTATTTCACTTTTGGACATAAAAAAAGCTTCAAAAACTGAAGCTTCTTTATTTTTAAAATCTTTCGTATTATACGCGACCTTTCAGAGCATTGAAAACCCATGCAATAGCAAAAAAGCCTATTCCTACTGCTGAAAATCCGATGGCTGCTACTTCTTCATATTTTACAATTCCTAAAACAATCAAGCCAATTCCAACAATGATCATAATCCATGTTGCCCATGCTAATACTGTATTTTTGTTCATTCCCATATATTGTTTGTTTGGGCGCATTTTTTGTAATACTTAGAGTTCCTCAGTATTTCAAAAGTTAGGTTTTCGGCAGTTGCTCTCTACGAGGAGCTTCAACAAATGTTTATGGTGAATTAACCAAAAAACCTCTATCCTTTGCGCTTTTATGAGTTACAAATATCTAATTTTTAATTTAAAAACTAAAAATTTAACAGACACAATTCAAAATGACTTCTTTTCTTGTTTCAAATTATTCACTATGATTTTTAGTATCTTTCAAAAAATTTATACAAAACACATATACATTTAAATTATCCCCATGCGTAAAAGTCTTTCATTATTAGTACTGTGTGTACTTGCACTATTTGTAAGTTGTAATTCAACAAAATCAGTCACAGATACATCAAAAACACCAAAACTCGAAAACTCATTACTTTGGAAAATCTCAGGGAATGGCATTGAAAAACCTTCGTATTTGTACGGAACAATTCATTTAACTTGTGACTATGTTTTTACAGATAAATTGAAAAAAGCTTTTGATGAAACAGATCAACTCGCTTTGGAGATCGATATATCCGATCCGAAATTGCAAATAAATATGATGAAATATATTTTTCTAGAAGATGGAAAAACCATTAAAAGCTTACTAAGTGATGAAGATTATACAACCTTAGCAACATTTTTTGAAGAACAAGTTAGCTTAGATTTGCAGATTTACAATACCATGAAACCATTGGCTATTTCTTCAGCACTGACTTCAAAAATAGCGGTTTGTGACAATCGAACTGCTTACGATATGGAGTTTATGAAAATTGCACAAGCGCAAGAAGAAGAAATCATCGGTTTGGAAACCATTGGTGATCAAATGAAAGTATTTGACAATATTCCATATGAAGATCAACTGAAAACCTTAGTAGAAATGGCAAAAGAAGGTATGGAAGAAAGTAAAAAGGGTTTTGACGAAATGACACGTTATTACAATGCAGAAGATTTAGAAGGTTTGTTAAAAGTAACCGCTGAACAAGGTTTGGAAGCTGATTTTCAAGAAAATTTAGTCGATCAACGAAATAGAAATTGGATTCCACTAATTATGAAAATGACAAAAGCATCGCCTACTTTTATTGGTGTTGGCGCATTGCATTTACCTGGTGAACAAGGTGTTATTAACTTATTACGAAATCAAGGATATACAGTTACACCAGTATATTAGATTACTAGACTGCTTCGCTTTTGTAACTGGTTCTCATTTTAGCGAGAAGTATCTTGCTTTAAACAAATTATATAAAAAAATCCGTAACATTCCTTATAGAATATTACGGATTTATTATGTTATCTTTTCTCAATATTACAACTTCGCTGCCAATCGACTCCCTTGATCAATAGCGCGTTTTGCGTCTAATTCGGCAGCAATATCTGCACCACCAATTACATGAACGGTCATTCCTTTTGCTTGTAGTGGATCTAAAAGTTCTTTTAATGGCGTTTGTCCTGCACAAATAACTATAGTATCAACTTCTAATATTTGAGTTTCTTCATTTTGCATGTAATGTAATCCTTGATCATCAATTTTTGTATACTGAACTTCATTGATAAAGTTTACTTTTTTCTTTTTCAAATTTGCTCTATGAATCCAACCTGTAGTTTTTCCTAAGTTTCCTCCAAATTTTCCCTTGCTGCGCTTAAACATGTAAATTTCTCTTGGCGAACCGTGAAAGTCTGGTTTCATATTTTCAATTCCACCACGAGCTTCTAAAGTTTTATCAATTCCCCATTCTGCCAACCAAGCGTCAATATTTTGCGAAGTAGATTCGCCTTCATGTGATAAGTATTCTGAAACATCAAAGCCAATTCCTCCTGCTCCAATTACAGCAACGCGTTTCCCTACTGGTTTTTTATGTTTTAAAACGTCTATATAGCTTAGTACTTTTTCATGTTCTATTCCGTCAATTCTTGGAACTCTTGGTTTTATTCCTGTTGCCAAAATGATTTCTTCAAAGTTTCCTTGTGAAAGTTCATCTGCATTTACACGTTTTCCTAGTTGTAATTCAACATTGTGCAATTCAATTTGTTTATTGAAGTAACGTATTGTTTCGTAAAATTCTTCTTTTCCAGGAATTTGTTTTGCAATATTAAATTGTCCACCAACTTCCTTATGATCGTCAAATAAAGTAACTTCATGACCACGCTGTGCAGCAATTGTAGCAGCTGCTAATCCTGCTGGACCAGCTCCAATAACGGCTACTTTCTTTTTTATACTTGCTGGTTTGTAATCAAATTCCGTTTCATGGCATGCTCTTGGATTTACTAAACAACTTGCCACTTTTTGCTTAAATATATGATCTAAACACGCTTGATTACAGGCAATACATGTATTAATTTCATCGTCTTTTTCTACTTCTGCTTTGTTTACCCAATCTGCATCTGCTAAAAATGGACGTGCCATTGAAATCATATCTGCTTGTCCGTCAGCCAGAATTTTTTCTGCTACACTTGGCATGTTTATTCTGTTAGACGTAATTAAAGGTAGGTTTACTTCTTTTTTCATACGTTCCGTAATCCACGTAAATGCAGCTCTAGGAACTGAAGTAGCAATTGTTGGAATTCTGGCTTCATGCCAACCAATTCCTGTATTTATGATAGTAGCGCCAGCTTTTTCAATTGCCTTCGCAAGTTGTACTACTTCTTCCCAACTACTTCCTTTTTCTACCAAGTCTAACATTGAAAGACGATAGATTATGATAAATTCTGCGCCAACAGCATCTCGAACGGCTTTTACTATTTGCACAGCGAATTTCATTCGATTTGCGTAATTCCCGCCCCATTCATCATTTCGTTGATTTGTATGTTCTACGATAAACTGATTAACTAAGTATCCTTCAGAACCCATAATTTCCACTCCATCATAACCTGCTGATTTTGCTAACGAAGCTGAATTGGCAAAGTTTTTGATCGTTTTTTGAACTCCTGAATTACTTAGTTTTTTTGGTTTAAATGGTGTTATTGGTGATTTTATTGCGGAAGGTGCTACGTTTAATGGATGATGTCCATAACGACCTGCATGTAATATTTGCATACATATTTTTCCGCCGTTTTTATGAACAGCTTCAGTAATAATCTTGTGTTTACGTGCATGTTTTTTTGTACTCATTCGAGATGAGAAAGGTGTTAACCAACCACGAATACTTGGCGCCATTCCTCCAGTAACAATTAATCCTACGCCACCTTTTGCACGTTCTGCATAAAACGCTGCCAATCGTTCAAATCCATTTTTCTCCTCTTCTAAACCTGTATGCATAGAACCCATTAACACTCTGTTTTTTAGCGTCGTAAACCCTAAATCTAATGGTTCAAATATGTGTTTATACTTCATATGTATCGATAGTTTTTCCTACTGAACTCATTTTCATGAGTTCTTCTATTAAATATAGTGCAATTCTTTCACAAAGAATAGTATATTTTTATTATGCACGCATAACATTATGCAATATAACTATTTTTTTATGAAGTCAAGAAGATTATTCGATGTTTGCCCTGTATTTGCAGTTGTTTAAAATCAACTACATTTGGAAAATGGAGTCTTAGCATTATCAGTTTTTATTTTGGGAGATACACCTGAGCCATAAATTCCCCAATGTGGTCCCCAAGCGCCTTCTGCAGTTTTCCATGGTTCATCAAACATTTCAAACCACATGGTAATAAAAGCTTTGTTGTAACTATTGGTTCCATTAATCCATTCGCATGTTGCGTTAAAGTTGGTTACTTCTGCTTTCCAATTTGTATCAGCATTTATATCTCCATCACTTGGCCAACCGATTTCTGCAATGACTACTTCCAATCCTATTGCTTCTACTTGTTTCATTCCATTTTCATAGGAATATTGCATGTTTCCTGTAATGTCGCCAGGAGTCATTGGATATTTTTTAGAATCCTTTTCATGATTTCCTTTTTGTCCATACCACGGATAAATGGTAAGAAACGCATAGTTTTCTATAATATTCAACAATGGTGACCAAGTAGCACTCATTGGTCCAGCTCCTGTCATACAAATCGTTAAAGGAACATGATTGATTTTTGGATACTTAACTAGTTGTGCTTTTGCATACTCAAAGGCTGCTTTTACTTCACTAAATGTATATCCATTTGCACCAAGATCTACTTCATTTCCTATCACTATAACTTTTACCATTTCTGGATATGCGTTTGCCTGTGTAAGTGCTGTATCTATTTCTGTATGTGTTTTGGTACTATCGCCTGGAAAAATCCATGTACCTAAAGCAATACCCATACTGTGTTTTTTACATAATTCTGGCAGGTATTGTTGACATCCTTGTACTGTGTAGGTACGAATGAATTTCATTTTGAAGTCACTAATGATTTTTAAATCTGCATCTACATTTGCTTTAGTGTAAGCTGTCTTTTTTACAGAAGCGGCTTGATGATATGGTGCATAACATACGCCCATCATATCGCTTCCACCGAATAATGAATTTCTGTTATTCATGGTTGGTTTTATTTTTTTATAAGATACGTATAAAAGAAATAATCTTTAGGAGTCGCGATGTTTTAATATTTCAGAAAAAGAAAAAGACTATCTGTAATTTTTTTCAGATAGTCTTTTTACTATAATTGAATTTTTTTATTAATTCATCGGAACTTCCACCACTAAGATTTTTGAATCTTTATGAGTCTTGATTTGAACGTTTTCTGCATCCCAAATTCCGATAGCGTCTTTTGTATCAAGTATTTCGTCTTCAATAGTAATTTCACCTTCTAATAGAAATATATAGATTCCGTGAGCAGCATTGTTGAGTTTGAAATTGATCGTTTTTTCCGCATTAAAGTTTCCGATAGAAATGTATGCATCTTGGTGTATCCAAAGTGCATCGTCAATGACGTTATTTTTTGGAGCTACAACCGTTTGAAATTGATTTTCTCGCTTGGATATATCAAACTCTTTTTGCTCGTAACGTGGCGTTACTCCAAGTTCTTGTGGTTGAATCCATAATTGTAAAAAGTTCACCTCATCTGTTTTACTATCATTAAATTCAGAATGTTGTAAACCAGTTCCGGCAGACATTACCTGTACTTCTCCAACCGTGATGGCGCGTTTGTTGTCCATACTGTCTTTGTGTGATAATGCGCCACTTAATGGAATGGAAATGATTTCCATATTTTGATGTGGATGTTTTCCGAATCCCATTTTTGGTTTTACAATGTCGTCGTTTAATACTCTTAATTGTCCAAATCCCATTCGTTCAGGGTTGTGATAACTGGCAAAACTGAAACTGTGATGACTTTTTAGCCAACCGTGATCTGCTTTTCCTCTTGTATTTGCTTTATGAATTATTGTGTTCATTTTAAGTTTGGTGTTTGTTGATTTGATCTTCAAAAGTCTCAAAGTTTATTTTAGAAGCTCTCAATATTCACTACCAAAATCTCAATTCTAAGTTCGCGTAAGCGATTGAGAGATTTGTTGAAGCTCCTCGCAGAGAGCGACTCTCGAAAGCGCGACTCCCATTTTTCTTGGGAGATACGCCCTATCATTTATAATAATTAATATTATTAATTGTCTTCGAGAACCTCAGACTACACGAGAACCTCAGACCATTTTTGTTTATTGAAAAATTTTCAACTTCTCAATAATGAGCTGTCAATCCTTTTTGGATTAGTAGAGATACCCCATTTTTCCTTGTTGGAAATCGCGCATAGCTTCCATGATTTCAGTTTGCGTATTCATGACATATGGTCCCCAAGAAGTGACTTTTTCTTCTATTGGCTCACCTGAAAGAATCAAAAGTGTACTGTTTTGATTTGCTTCTAACGAAATTGCTTCACCATCTTTGGCAAAAGTGAGTATTTGTAACTTATCTTCTTTTAAGGTATCTACATCGTTTACACGTGTTTCGCCTTCTAATAGGTATACTAATAGTTCATGATTTGCCGGAATTGGGATCGTGATGTTATCTCCTGCTTCCAAATTAGCTATATACGCATTGATATCTGTAAAAGTGCTTGTTGGTCCTTTTTGCCCATTGAGTTCACCTGCAACCACTTTTATAATTCCTTTACCGTTTTTCACCGCTACTAAAGGCATTTTTTCTGCTTTTACATCTTGGTATTTTGGTGTTGTCATTTTGTGTTTTTTGGGAAGATTTACCCATAATTGAATTCCTTCCATAGTACCTACAAAGTCTTTGCTTGGACCTTCATCATGCACTACTCCACTTCCTGCTGTCATCCATTGTACATCGCCTGCATGTAGTATACCTTCGTTTCCAAGTGAATCGCGATGTAATTGTTCTCCTTTAAATATAAATGTCACAGGCTCGAATCCTCTATGTGGATGTGGAGATAATGATAATCCTGGACTGTAGGGTCCTACATCATATTTGTAATGGTGTAGTAATAAGAATGGATCTACTTGATCTACTTCTTGTGTTGGCAAAGGTTGACGAATTAAGTTTCCGCCCATATTTACATAGTCACTTTTTCCTTTGTATACTATGCTTCGTAGTGTTTTCATAATTTCTACTCTTTCTTTTTTGTTGTGTTTAAAATATTTTCCATGGAAAATAAATATTTTTAAAAATAGACTATATAATAATAGCCTATTCGTAATACTGCTTTTTTATCTGACTTTATCTAACAGATCGCTTAATTGTTTTGCTTCTTCTTCTGTTAATTTATCTAGAATATTTCTTTTTTCTCCTATGGTATCAATCTCTTTTAATAATTTTAATCCATTGTCTATGATTGCAATGTGTACAACTCTTCTATCTTCTGGGCATCGGATACGCTCTATCATATTTTTAGCACATAGTTTGTCCATTAAACGAGTGGCATTTGGTGCTCTTTCGATCATTCTATCTTTGATTTCTTGCACTTTTATTGCTTTTCCTGCTCCTCTCAATATTCGTAATATATTGAATTGTTGTGGAGAGATTCCAAATGTTTTGAAAAACTCATTTTCCTGACTACTTAGCCAATTAGCAGTATATTTTATGTTGATATAAGCTTTCACTCTTTCTGATGGAAATGTTGATTGTATGTCTTTAGAGATATCTCCCATGCGTAAATTTATTATTTTATTATCCTTTGAAACCAGCTACTATATGCGTTCCATCGCAATAAGATTTGTTTTAAATGTTTCTTAAAGATACTAAAGATGTATGTTATTCAAAAACTGCTTTTGATAATTGAAATACAGCTTCTTCTAGTTTTTGAGCTAATGCTTCATCTTTAATTCCATTCTCTGAAAAATTGTCTCCATATGATGGTAATGAAAAATCTGCTACAATATTACCTCCCATGTATGGAAATCTTCCTTTTGCAATATCTAATACAGTTTGTCCACCTCTACCTCCAGGTGACGTAGCCATTAATAGCATTGGTTTGTTTGACCATAATTTTCCATCAATACGAGACATCCAATCAAATATGTTTTTGAATACAGTTGCATATGCTCCATTGTGTTCTGCAAGTGATAATACAATCCCATCTGCTTCTTGAATTTCTTTTAAGAATATATGTGCATTATCTGGAATTCCGTTTGCTACTTCTCTGTCCATTCCGTATAACGGTAATTCGTAATCATTTAAATCTAATACTTTTACGGTTGCACCTTCCACTAAATTCGCTGCGTAAGCTGCTAATTTTTTGTTGATTGAATTTTTACTGTCACTTCCTGCAAAGGCTATAATTGTTTTCATTTTATATTTTTTATGTTGTTTTATTATTTGTTTAATTTTTTACTAAAATAATATGATACTATTAAAAGGATAATTCCTATAATTGATGCTCCTTGTTCTCCATCGCTAATCATGTAATGTGCAAAAAATGCTAAAATAAGATCGAAAAAGAATCCTGCATACGCCCATTCTCTTAATGCAGGCAATTTATTTTGCCAAATTGCAATGACTCCTAAAATTTTAGCAAATGCTAATGGATATATAATATATGTTGGATATCCGAAACTTGTAAAAGCTTCTGTGATAGCTGCATTATTAAAAATATACATTCCTGCAGAAAAAAACATTAATAAGGATAATAATCCTGTTGCGATGTAATAAATTATTTTTTGAGTTTTCATGCTTGTTAGTTTTTAAATTCAATACAAAGCTACAAATAATATTTTTATTTTCCAAGGAAACTATTTCCGTGTAAATTAAATGACATGCTTTTTAAGAAAACTTTCAAACTTGTGCCTTTCAATAGCCGTATTTGTTTCGTATTTTAGCGCTGGAAAATTATACAACCATGGACATTAACTTCAATAAGAACGAAGATCACAACAAACTTTTAGTATCAGAATTACGTCATCGCTTAGCTAAAGTGAGTTTAGGAGGCGGACAAAAACGAATTGATAAACTTCATAGCAAAGGGAAAATGACTGCGCGTGAACGTATTGATTTCCTGTTAGATGACAAGAAACCTGCTATTGAAATTGGTGCTTTTGTTGGTGATGAAATGTATGAAGAACATGGAGGTTGTCCTTCTGGAGGTGTTGTTGTAAAGATTGGATATGTACAAGGAAAACAATGTATTGTTGTTGCCAATGATGCTACTGTAAAAGCAGGTGCTTGGTTTCCAATTACTGCTAAAAAGAATTTACGCGCACAAGAAATTTCTATTGAAAACAGATTGCCTATCATCTATTTGGTAGATAGTGCTGGTGTGTACTTACCTATGCAGGATGAAATTTTCCCAGATAAAGAACACTTTGGACGTATTTTTAGAAATAATGCTGTTATGAGTAGTATGGGAATTACCCAAATTGCTGCCGTGATGGGAAGTTGTGTTGCAGGTGGTGCGTATTTACCTATTATGAGTGATGAAGCGTTGATTGTAGACAAAACTGGAAGTATTTTCCTTGCGGGAAGTTACTTGGTAAAAGCTGCTATTGGAGAAAGTATTGATAATGAAACGTTAGGTGGTGCAACTACACACTGTGAAATTTCTGGTGTTACAGATTATAAATCGAAAGATGATAAAGATGCATTAACTACTATTAAAAATATTGTTGGAAAAATTGGTGATTATACACCAACTGGATATAATCGTGTGAAAGCTGCTAAACCAACAGAGAATCCTGAAGATATTTTTGGAATTTTGCCAAAAGCACGTCATGAACAATATGATATGAAAGAAATCATCAAACGTATTGTAGATAATTCTGAGTTTGATGAATATAAAGCTGGCTATGGACAAAGTATTATTACTGCGTATGCCAGAATTGATGGTTGGGCAGTTGGAATTGTTGCCAATCAGCGTAAGTTAGTAAAAACGAAGAAAGGTGAAATGCAGTTTGGTGGTGTAATTTATTCAGATTCTGCTGATAAAGCTACTCGATTTATCGCTAATTGTAATCAAAAGAAAATTCCATTAGTCTTTTTACAAGATGTAACTGGATTTATGGTTGGAAGTAAATCTGAGCATGGAGGAATTATAAAAGATGGAGCCAAAATGGTAAATGCTGTAAGTAATAGTGTTGTTCCTAAATTCACAATTGTGATTGGAAATTCATACGGAGCAGGAAATTATGCCATGTGTGGAAAAGCATACGATCCTAGATTGATTGCAGCTTGGCCAAGTGCCGAATTAGCCGTAATGAGTGGAAATTCTGCAGCAAAGGTATTATTACAAATAGAAACGGCTTCATTGAAGAAAAAAGGAGAAGAAATCACGAAAGAGAAAGAAGAAGAATTATTCAATAAAATCAAGTCACGTTACGATAAGCAGATTTCTCCATATTATGCAGCTGCACGTTTATGGACAGATGCAATTATTAATCCGTTAGATACACGAACTTGGATTTCTATGGGAATTGAAGCTGCAAATCAAGCTCCAATTGAAAAACCATTTAATTTAGGCGTGATTCAAGTATAAGTAACACAAAAAAATATGTAATAAAACCGCTTTGCAGTATTGTAAAGCGGTTTTTGTTTTTAAAAGATTTTATCTATCACTATTTATCCTATTATCTTCAGAATTTGTATCAATTAGTTTATGATAAGGATCTACTCCTACCGCAGTTGGTTTTTTGTTTACAATGATGCTGATTGTATTCTGAACGTTAGTGATTTTATGTTTTTTCAGGTATAATTCAACTTCTTTTTTTTCTCCATTGATTTCTTCTTCAGTAAAAACAACGATATCTATATAATCCGCTAATGGTAATGATTTGAATTCGTTATCTGTAGAAGAAGAAGATTTTAACTCAGTATCATTATATGATCGATTTCCTTTGCTATCACTTCTGTATTTACTCACTGTAAATTCGATATCAACTTTATAAGTTCCATCAGCTAATGTTGTGGTTTTAAAATCAGTCACACTATTCTCATAAAACGTTATTGTTTCAAACATATCTTTGATAACATATTGTAAAGAATCTGGAGTTACTTCTTTTATGTTATTTACTAATTCTATTGAAGTTGTGTATGGTGGTTCTTTAAATTTGTTTTTTTTACGAATTTATGCAATGCTGCATTTAAGTTTTTTTCACCTATATAATCACTCAATGCATAGAACACAAGCGCTCCTTTGGAGTAACGGATATACGATTGTCCGCTGATATACATTAAGGGATCTTCGCCAGTTACATCATTTTTTCTTCCTCTCAAGTAGTGATCAGCTGCATATTTTAAAAAGGCATACATGTTATGTTTTCCATATACACGTTCTAAAGTTTTTAAGCGTACATATTCAGAAATGCTTTCCGTTAGCATTGTCGCACCTAAAACATCAGCTCCAATCACTTGATGTGCCCACCATTGATGTGCTACTTCATGTGAAGTTACTCCAAACGCATAGTCAATTCCTCCAATATCATTGTCATTTACATCAGCGATAAATCCGTGACTTTCAGAGAATGGAATCGTATTTGGATACGATTGCGCAAAGCTTCCGTAGGTTTTTGGGAATTCTATGATGCGTATTTGTTTGTGTTGATATGGACTAAAATTTTCTGTATTGTATGCTAATGATGCTTTCATTCCCGCCATCATTCTATCTAAATTTTTGTCATGCCCTTTGTGATAGTAAATTTCCAACACAACATCATTCCATATATCTTTTTTCACTTCATAACGTGCTGAGTTAAACGAATAGATATTCAACATTTTTTGATCCATTTTGTAATGAAAATAGCGTCTATCATCTTCAATCCATTCTTTTTGCAAATATCCTGGCGCAATCGCAATTTGATCTTTGGAAGTACTTACTGTCGCTTCAAAATCTATCCAATCGGCATCTCTTGTCAAATCATTTGTTCCTAAAGCAGTAGTATCTGAAGGATGTGCTTTTAATGCGACTTCAGGAAGTCCATATTTTTTACGAGTTTCAGCATCAGTCAAACCTACTCTTTTGTAACCAATAGTAGGAGCTAATTGAAAGCTATTCAAAAACGTACCATTTTCTAATACAGGTGAATGCGTATTTAGGATTGTATTGGTAACATTTTTAACAGTAAAATCTAATTGGATACTATCTCCTGGTTGCAGTGCTTTGTCTAAACGATACATATTAAATTGAAAAAGACTGTCTTTCGAAACTAAAGTATTTGATTTATTAAACTTAAAAGTACTCGGATAATTATTATACTTTAAAAATAGACTATCAATAGCTACTTCAGCTTTATTTACTAATACATATTTCCCTTTTAGGTTGAAGTTTAATTCTTTCGGATATATATCTAGTTCAATAGTTACCGCGGCAATTTTTGGTTGAGCATAGTCTTCATATTTAGCATATTTCTTTTCTATATCAACAATGATTTGTTCTTTCTCTTTTGCAGAAGCTGATGCATTGGTCACATTGTTTTCATAATAAATACAAAAACCAGTACTTAAAAAAGCTATAGAAACGATTCCAACTCCTAAAGCTATTTTTTTAGTAAAACGTGATCTTCCAATGGATAAACGTTCTTTAAATGATCCTACGATTCCTCTGCTATAAAATAATCCTGCGCCAATTATCAATAGAATTCCAAATAAAAACCAGTAAAAACTATAGATAAAAATACTTGACAGTGAGTTTCCGTAACCATTCATATCTGAATAATTATACCCAACAGTTCCGTTGTTGAATAGGAAGATATCTTGTGTGATTCCTATTACGTTTGGTATGGCAGTACTTACAAAAATGAATAGGCTAAATAATAAAAATAGACCTACATAAGTATTCTTTATGAGTGTCTGCACATATATTGCCATCATTGCCCACAATGCATAATACATGAAGTTTAATATATATAATTCAAATAAATAGTGTCCGATTTCAAACTGATAATAGCCTTTATAAACTTGAAAAGAGATTCCTGTAATCATTATAACAGTTAACATGATCCATTGCATTTTGAATAGTGCTATTAGTTTTGATAAAAGAAGTGTCCAGTTCGGAATGGGCATACTATCAACCAATATATTGATGTTTGAAATTTTTGCTCTTTGATTTAACATTCCAGCATATAAAAACGTACAAATAATAATGGCTAATTGAAAAGTTTCTCCATAATCTAGCATTCTCCAAGTTACAGGCAATCTGGAAGTTCCTCTGAATTTACTTCCTTCAAAGTAATCAAGTAGTAAACTCAGCGTTACACCTAATAGCATAATGATAAACGGAATACTTTTAGTTATATAGTTAAAGTCAATGCTTGATAGTTTCCACGTAGTTTTCAGGTATTGCCTGAATGAAAAATCAAAGTTTACTTTTGGCAATTGTACACGTATGATGCTTCCAAAATTACTTTTTATAGCACGTTCTCCTTTTTGCTTTCTTAATGATAAGCGTATTGGTTGTTGATTGAATTTAAAGTATTTGTAAACGATTCCAAAAATTAACATTGCAATTCCTGTCCATAACAATCGGTTATATATGATTAATTCTTTTATTGGAACTGCTTTTGTATTCTGCTCAGAAATTGTCCAATATTTTATATAGTATTCAGTAGCAGATATTCCACTAGGATTAAACAAACCTGTAATAAAGGTGTATTCAGGATTCGAAAATAATGCCACCAATGTAGATTGCAATACTATTAGAATAATAAAAGCTGTAAAACCTGCTATAATTTTTCTTGTAAATACTACAACTGCAAATATGATAGCGCCGTACAATAGAATATTTGGCACTATGTAGATTAAATACGTTTGCAAATATGGCATTATGCTAAATTCTTCCAGAAGAATTGGGTTTGTTCCTGGCAAACTAAATCCAATAGAAAGACCTATACCAACAAATAAAACTATAATTAGCACAATCAATACACTGCTAAAAAATTTAGCAAATAAGTAATTGGCTTTGGTAAAAGGATATGAATACAAGATCGTATGCATTTCGCTTTTATAATCTCTATACACAGAAAACCCAATTATAGACGGAAATAAGAAGAAAATAATTATCGCTAAAGTGTTGAACATATTTCCAATTCGCATTGGTGAATTTGCAATGATTGCTGTTCCGTTAGTTACAGTATTACTCTCAAAAATTCCAGCAGAAGCAGCCGATAGTAAAATAGATATTGTTAAAAATAAAAATACATATATATAGAAAGAAGGATTTCTAAACCAGTATTTTAATTCGTGTTTAAATATTGTAGAAAACATTTGTGTCTATGTGTTTAAATAATGAAAGTTGAATTAGTTTACAAGTACAGATTCGTCTTGTTTTAAAGCAATGAAATAAACATCGTCTAATTGTGGTGTCGCTTCTCTAAAATCTCCGTCTGGTTGTATGCTAGAATATATTCTGACTGTTATCGAATTATCTTGATTGTAGTTTGAAGATAATACATCGTAGTTAGCTTCCATGAGTTCTAATTCGTCTCTAGTTATAACTGTCTTCCAGATTTGCCCTTTTAATGCAGTCGTAGCTTCTGTTGGTGTTGTGTTTGACAAAATTCGTCCTCCATTTAAAATCGCCATTTTATTACATAGTTCTTTCACATCTTCCACAATATGTGTTGAAAAAATGACTGTATTGTTCGTTCCTATTTCTCTTAAAACGTTTAAAAAACGTTGTCTTTCTGCCGGATCTAAACCAGCTGTAGGTTCATCAACAATAATAAGTTTTGGTTTGTTTAGTAAGAGTTGTGCAATGCCAAAACGTTGTTTCATTCCGCCCGAATAACCATTTACATACTTTTTACGAACCTCATATAAATTGGTAATTTCTAAAACTTCAGTCACTATTTTTTTTCGATCAGATTTTGAGCTAACTCCTTTTAATGTGGCAAAGTAATCTAGTAAATTTTCTGCTGACATTTTTGGATACACGCCGAAAGATTGCGGCAAATAACCCAGTACTTTTCTGAGACTTAAATTATCTTCTAAAACATTAATATCTCCAAACGTGATCATTCCTGAATCTGGAATTTGTAATGTTGCTATTGTTCGCATTAAAGAAGATTTCCCTGCGCCGTTTGGACCAAGTAATCCAAACATTCCTGTTCCTATTTCTAAATTTATAGTGTCAATGGCTTTTACACCATTTTTATATGTTTTTGATAAATTTTTGATGATTAATTCCATGCCTGTTCGTTTTTTGATTGCTTATAATAAAGAGCGCTTTATTTTTTAATTTTACGCTAACTTACCAGCAATTACACTGAAAGAGAAATAGTTATGACATACAAACTTGTTTTTGATATACACAGAATATGAATAGACACAAAATAGTGTTCAACCTTATTTCTATAACGTTTATGCTTAAACTTTACATGTTCATCATTTTATATTTCTATATGATTTTATTTATGTATTATTGATCTGTATGAAGCAACACATTAGGCAACATAATATTCTTAATCTTATCATCATTCCAGTAGCGTATGTGCTAGGAATATTTGCTAAGACAAAGAATTATGAAGTAACAGGTACGGTATTAATAATTGCTGCTTCATATTTTATTGTATCGCTCATATTTTTTAAAACAAATACACTCCCAGAAACAAGTAAATGGCTTAAATATGATCGTAAAATACTTTTTGGATTTGCTAGTTTGCTTAGTTTTTTTGGAATGATAGAATCGCGTCCAAACTTTATACTAATACTTGTTTTTGCAGAACTTCTTGTATTTCTTTATGTATATGCTTATTTCGCTTTTAGAAATAGAAATAAACCTGCTAACAGTGAAAATATTATCCAAAAATGGGGAATCATTCGTTTTTGTTTTCGGATGTTTTTTATTGCAGTCACAGTGCTCTTATTACTTTCTGTTTTCAATGAATATTCGCCTTCATCAAAATATTTAGACCCTTATTATTTTATTCTTTTATTTGTATTCTTGACAGAATGGTTAATCAGTCACATTACCAATACGGTTCGCTTAAAGAATGAGCAAACACAAGCGGAACTATTGCATTTAAGAAGTCAATTAAATCCGCATTTCTTTTTTAATACGTTGAATAATCTATACGCATTAACGATAAAGAACTCAAAGCAAGCGCCAGAAGTGATTTTGAAACTATCCGAAATGATGCGCTATACTATTTATGAAGGAGAAAAAAGTAATGTTACTATTAAAGATGAAATTACGTATTTAGAAAATTATATCGAGTTGCATAAAATCAGGTACAAAAAATCTGTTTCTATTCAATTTAACCATGCGATTGATGAGAATCTTTCTATTACTCCATTGTTATTTATTAATCTTTTGGAGAATGCTTTTAAACATGGTGTAGATACGTTAACAGAAAATGCTTTTATTAAAATGGAGTTGACAAATGATGCTGATTTCATCTACTTTTCTATTGAAAATAATTTTGACAAAAAAGAGAACAATCAAACTAAAGGTATTGGATTGACTAATCTAAAACGAAGGCTATCATTACTATATCCAAAAACGCATCAATTAGAATTCACACAACAAAGCGACATTTATAAAGTAACCTTAAAAGTTCCTGTATGAATACATTTATCATTATAGATGATGAGCCGTTAGCTCATGAGATTATTGAAGAATACTGTGGAATGCTTCCACATTTGCAGTTAGTAAAAAACTGTTATAATGCCATAGAAGCCATGCAGTTTTTAAATGAAAATACGGTAGATTTTATGTTTCTAGATATTCATATGCCAAAATTAAAAGGCTTGGACTTTTTAAGAACCTTAACCAATCCACCTAAAGTGATTGTTACTACTGCGTATAAGGAATTTGCCATTGAAGGATTTGAATTGAACGTAGCAGATTACCTTTTAAAACCATTTAGTTTTGATCGTTTAGTGAAAGCTATCAACAAAGTAATTACAAACAATACATCTTCAAATAAAAAAGAAACTAGTACTACAAAAATGGAATCGTTTAAATTCTTTGTAAAAGGAGATAAAAAACAGCATTACGTAGATGCCAATACAATTCTATTTATTGAAGCCTTTGGAAATTACACAAAAATATTTCTTGAAGACGAAATGATTTTCAGTCATGAAAAAATATCTTATTATGAAACCTTCTTAAATACAAAAAACTTCTTACGAGTACACAAGTCTTTTATAATTGCAATAGACAAAATAAAGCATATTGAAGGAAATAGAATTCAAATAACAACTCATAAAATACCAATTGGGCTAACTTATAAGAGTAATGTAAGTAAATTGTATAATCATTAAATAAATTTTGAAAATAAATAAGAAAAGGCCTAGTATGCTAAATACCAGACCTATTCTCCCTAAAAAACCTAAAATAACCTAATCTTTATTTCTATAAGAAAGCAAAGATTTATTGTGTGGTAAGTCACAAATTCTATGCCATTCTTTTACTTTTTTATGATTTTTTTAACACAAACAGAAAAACCTAATAAGTTATGAATTACCAGGTCTTTCTGAATAAACAACTAAACAACCAACCTTGTGTTAAATACATTTTAAAAGTACAGTACTTACTTTGATTCTGAAACCTATATTGAGGGAACACATCGTTTTGATGAGTGAAATGTCCTATCTACTTAGTTGAATGTAAAATAAAATATTTTGAAGCTAAAATTTAAAAATGTTTATCTGCTAGCTTTTAAAACTAACAGCTAACAAATTAAGAGTCTTTGTACGCTGCACCTTTCCTGTATTAGTTTCTGCGAAGTTTGGCAGTATATAAATTGACTTAGGAATTTCAAATTTTGAAAACTTTTTTGATTGCTTTACCGTTTCTAGAAGCTTAGAACTATCCAATTCGTTTTTTACATCTTCTACAATTAGAACTAGCTTTTTCCCAAACTGATCATCATCTATTCCTGTAACGAAATACCTACCTGAAATAAAAGGACTTAACTTCTCCTCTATTTGTTCAGGATGTAATTTAATACCACCACTATTAATTACATTATCAAAACGACCTAGCCATTTGAATTCGGTTTCGGAGATGATTTCGATAACATCGTTTGTAATAATTTCTGCTGCTGTAATTCTTGGTGCATGAATTACTAAACAACCACGATTATCTTTTTGTACCTCAATATTTGGTAAGGTTGAGAAATGTGTAGTTGTTCCTTCTGGAAGGTGATTTAATGGTTTTGCAGCAATATGTGTGATGGTTTCAGTCATTCCATAAGTTGCAAAAATATGTGTAGAAACGTTTTGTAATTGTGCAATTAGTCCAGATGAAGCTGGTGCGCCACCAACAATTAATGTTTTAATTTTGTGTAAATATTCAAGCGAATTTTCCACTTGAATCGGAACCATTGCGCAAAAATCATACTTCGTTTTAATTTCTGCT
Organism: uncultured Kordia sp.; assembly: GCF_947496985.1. Lineage (GTDB taxonomy): Bacteria > Bacteroidota > Bacteroidia > Flavobacteriales > Flavobacteriaceae > Kordia. The sequence continues at coordinate 278,665 of NZ_CANMEZ010000003.1, read as the reverse complement.
AATGGATGCATGGAAGGCAAAACTAAATCAATTGATAAACCTAAAATCATAGCACGAACTAGCATCATTTTTCCTGCAATAAAGTTTGAAGGTAAGCATTGCAACGCTGAATCTCCGGGCTGAATTCCAAAAAAATCGCCTGTTGCTAATGCCGAATTTGCCATTGCTTGTTTGTCCAAACGAATTGGTTTGGGTTTTCCAGTAGAGCCAGAAGTAAACACATCTACAAAAGATCGATCATCTAGCCAATCAATCAAAAAATCACCAATTATTTTTTCATGTGGTTTTCCTTCTTTTATATAACTATATGCAACTTCTTTTAGTGCTTCTCTATTAAAATAAGTACCATCAAGTTGAAACTTTTCGTGTATATTTTTAAAGCTTGGAATCATTTTTGTTTAGGTTGTTGTGTAAAATTAAACATTCATACAGAAAAAAATGCTTTCAAGCATCGTTTTTACTATTTTTAGCTAAAATAGTGTTCAATTTTTGACAATATTTTAACAGAAGTATTGTTTATTTTTGTAAAAGTTTCTTTGAAACGATTTTTAAATTATAATTTATGACAGCATCCTATATAAAATTCCCTTATTTGATTCTTTTCTTATTTGTAAGCATTGGCTTTGCGCAAAATGGCACTTCTGAAGATTATCAGTTTTTAGAACGAAATGAAACGATCAATATAAAATTGCGAAAAGGAAAATTTAATATTGTTAAAAGTATTCATGAAAAAGCAGAATATATTACAGCTAACAAACTTTATTTTGCCAATGAAGTATTGCGTTTTGATAGTTTTACAAAGCTTGAAGATATTGAAGCTGTGACCAATTTGCCTGACGGAAAATCAGTAGAAGTTGATTACATAGAAACCAAGCACGAATTTGACGACGGTATTTTTTATAGCGATCAGCAAACTAAAAACTTTACATTTCCGGCAGTTACTAAAGGCGCAGTGACAGATTTAAAGTATAAAGAAATAATATCAGATCCGCATTTTTTAGGTCTATTCAGATTTGGAACTTTTGCTCCTACTAAAAAAGCTCAATTAACGATTGAATTTCCTAAGAATGTTCAAATTGGCTATAGAGAATTTCACACAGAAAATATTCCTGTAAATTTCACAAAAGAAGAAACAAAAAAATCATTTATCTATCGTTGGAGTGTTGAAAACGTATCAAAATTTACTGGTGAAGAAGATGCAGAAGCTGCTCTTTATTACTTACCGCATATTATAATTCATATTAAAAATTACGAAGAAAAAGGAAAAACGGTTCCTGTATTGAGCAATGTAACTGATTTGTATAGTTGGTATGCTTCTTTAGCGAAACAAGTGGATGAAAACGACTTGAAAAAAGTATATCAAATTGCCGAAGATATTGCTTCAAAATACAATACGGACGTTGAAAAAGCGGAAGCTATTTATAATTGGGTTCAAGGAAATATTACCTATGTAGCTTTTGAAGATGGTTTAGGTGGATTTATTCCACGTGGTGCTGCAAGCGTTTGTAAAAACCGTTATGGTGATTGTAAAGACATGGCAAATTTACTCTATGTAATGCTAAATCATATTGGAATTCCTTCTTTTAGAACTTGGATTGGCACACGCGATCGTCCATATTTATATGAAGAAGTTCCTACTCCAATGGTTGATAATCATATGATTACTGCAACCATAATTGATAACGATACTATTTTTATTGATGGGACAGACAGTTATGTCAATTTTGGAATGCCGAGCTCATTTACGCAAACAAAAGAAGCGTTAATCGGAATTACGCCAGAAAAATTTGTTTTAATGAAAGTTCCAAAGCAACCTTCTGACAAAAGCAAAGCTGTCATTAATACCACAATTTCATTTGAAGATGGAAAAATTAATGCAAAAGAACAACGTATATTAACTGGTTATGAAAAAGTTGACTTTGTTACCGACTACTTATATAAGAAGAAAGACAACACGGAAGAAGAATTCTTAAATACAACATTAGCGCTAGGAAATAACAAAACAAAGTATCAAAACATTGAAGTTTCTCCGTTAGAATCCCAACATAAAACCTTGACAGTTTCCTATGATTTGATCATTGATAATTATGTAAAAACAATTGGGTCAAAAACAATTCTAAACCTAAATATTGATCGTACATTATCAAAAGAAAAAATTGATATTAAAAATCGTAAATACACTAAAAAGATTGATCATCAGTTTCAAAAAGAGTACACAACTACCTTCCAAATTCCAGCAGGTTACAAAGTAACTTCTATACCAAAACCTATCAAATATGATGGAAAAACATATGGATTTACAATTTCATATGAAGAAAAAGAAGGTGTGATCATTCAACATAAAAACATTTATGTAAATAGCTTACGTATTGAAAAAGAAGATTTTGAAGCATGGAATACTTTTGTGAAAAAATTAATAAAAGCCTATAAAAAAAGTATTATTATTGAAAAGTAAATTGAACTATATGAGAACATTTATTGTTATCCTTTTATGTTTGTGTTCTACACAAGCGTTTTCACAATATTATAAAGATTACGATTGGGAAAAAAATCCAGTACTACATCAACTTTCTGAACAAGAAGCAGACGAATCTTCTATTGCAATCATAGAGAAATATATCATAGAATACTATGAACCTAAACTTGGTGGTGTTATTAGAAAATTTGAAACCAATCATACCATTACGCGTGTACATGATGAAAAAGGAATAAAAATGCACAACAGAGTCTATATTCCAATGTACAATGTAAAAAAGATTGTAGATATTAAAGCAAGAACAATTTCGCCTGACGGAAAAGTTACGTTGCTTAATAAAGACAATATTAAAGAAGTCAAAAATGTTGAAGAATATGGAGATTTTAAAATATTTGCGATAGAAGGTGCTCAAAAAGATTCTGAAATTGAAGTATTATACACTTTAGAAAAGCAATATTCTGCCTTTGGAAGACAAACTTTGCAACAAGATTATCCTATCAAAACCTTGGAATATCATTTTATTTCGGGTGATTTAGAAGGTCAAATCAAGCCATATAATACTACTGGTCTATTTCAAAAGATGACATACAATAATCGTGCTGGTCTAAAATTGATATTGAATGATATTGTCCCGATGATTGAAGAAGAATACTCAACTTCTGATGCAAACAAAACAGCTATTGCTTATCAATGTTTTGGACAAGAAGGTGTTACAGAAGCATTACTATGGAATAATGTTGTTTCGAATATTTCTGAAGGAATGTTTCCTTCAACACCAAATAAAGAGATTAAAAAAATTGTTGAAAACATTTTAAAAGATCAAAAACAAGACGATTTTACAAAGGCATACTTAATTGATGATTATGTAAAGAAAAACTTCACGGTAATTAAAAACAACAATGAACAATTATCTGATATTGATTACATTCTAAAAAATAAATCGGCAAGTGATTTAGGAATTATCAAAGTATATGGACACTTTTTAACAGCTGCAAAAGTGGAATATTTACCAATGATTACAGCCAATGTATATCAACAAAGATTCGATCCAGAATTCTTTAATCCAAGTTCATTGCGTGAATTTTTAATTTACATTCCAGAAACTGGAAATTATATTACACCAGATCGTATTGAATATCGTTTAAGTGAAATTCCATTCTACATTTTAGGAAACAATGCAATGTACATCAATAACAAATTGCAATATAGTTTTTACAAAACCAAGCAAAGTGATCCTGATTACAGTCGTGTGATTAGAAACATGAATATTTCATTTGAAGATGAATTAGAAGCTGTAAAAATTGCGCAAAGACAAGAATATTATGGATATTGGTCTATTACCAACAGAGCTGTATTAAACTTATCGCCAGATCAATCAATTAAAGAGTTTGAAGACTATTTAACAGGTTCAGGAATTGAAGATAAAGTTGTAAAATCATACTCTGTAGAAAACAAAGACATTACTCAATTAGAATACAACAAACCTTTTATTGTAAACTCAGAAATCACTTCTGAATCTTTACTGGAAGAAGCTGGTGACAGTTATATATTTCAAGTTGGAAAAGTAATTGGTACTCAAAGCGAATTGTACCAAGAAACCAAACGTGTAAATCCAATTTTAATGCAATATCCTAATCATTATGATTATGAAATTGTAGTAACCATTCCTGATGGCTACAATGTGGAAGGTTTGGAGTCGTTAATCATTAAAAAAGAATTATTAGACGAAGAAGGAAAGCAAAAATGTAAGTTTGAGTCAAACTACACCTTAGAAGGAAACAAACTAACGATTATTATTCAAGAATTTTACAAAGTAAGTGAATATGATATTGCAGAATATGATACATTTAGAAATGTAATTAATGCGGCTTCTGACTTTAATAAAGCTGCTATTTTAATGAACCCAAAAGAGTAAAGAATAATTATACTTAACAAGCGTACAGATTCAATTTATAAACCGAATAGTACATTTCTTTCAAAACACTTTTAACCACAGTAATTTCGATTCATCATTAATTAATAAATTATATTATTATGAAGAAAAAGCAGATTAAAAGTTTAAAGTTAAACAAGAAGTCAATTTCGAGTTTACGTACAATCGACACTATTAAAGGAGGAACAGTTCCTACATTAGGTATTATTTGTACGGTTACAATTCAAGTTACAATTAACGCATGTACTAGATGGGAAGATTGTGATTTACCAACTATTGGTCATGATGACGGCTCTATTTGTGTAAGTAGAGAAGCTGATTGGTGCAACGGTAGGTAAATTAGTTCTAAACAATTTAATTAAAAAGTTCGTCTATATGACGGACTTTTTTTATGCTGTATCTTCTAATAATTTTCACAAATACAACCTTCCAAAATATGATACGCCTAGAGACTTAACTAAATTCAGAAAATATAAACATTTTATGAATTTTAAATTATGGTGCGTTTTTTGATGGTAATTATTTTATTAAACTGATTATTACCAAATAAAATCTATGAAAAAAATTACATACCACCTCTGTTTGCTTTTTGCTTTCAGTTACTTTTCTCATGCACAAGTTTTAGATGAAACTGCCAATAATAGATTGGTGATTCAACATGAATTATTGGCTTCCAAGCAACTCAAAGAAAACATTTACATCCACACCGACAAAGATATTTATGAACCAGGAGAAGATCTTTGGTTTAAGGCTTATATTTTAAATGCTAATGATTTAAAGAGCTCTTTAAATACATTCATGATTTTTGTCGAATTAATCAAGCAAGAAGAAAACACAGAAAACATTCTTGTAAAGGAAATTTATACAGCACAAAACGGTTTTGCAAGCGGTCATTTATTTCTAGCTGATATTTTAAAAGATGGAACCTATCAATTAATCATTCACACAAAAAACACCTTAGAAAGTGCTTCAAAAACGATTTTAGCAACCAAACAAATTGAAATCCGAGAAAACATCATCCCAAAAATATTAATCGATAGTGAATTTTCGAAAAAATCATACAATCGATCTGATGAAATAGCCATGGACTTACATATATTTTCAAGAAGTAGAATTCCGTATGTAAATGCAACAATTACTGCTGACGTATTTTCAACAGATAAAAAAATAGATCGCTTAAAAGTAAAAACGAATGAGCAAGGAACCGCACAACTTGTATTTCCAATAAAGAAAACCGCTAATGCTGAATATATACAATTACGTGTTCGACACAAAGGTGAAACAGTGTATCATACCGTAGATATTCCTTTTAAAAATCCTGCTTCGATTCAATTTGGTATGTATCCTGAAGGAGGAAACTTAGTTGAAAACCTACAAAGTACAGTTGCTTTTAAAGCAATCAACCATCTTGGAAAACCATTAGATATTGAAGGCGTTTTATATGAAGATGGGGAAAAACTACATTCATTTGAAGCAACTCATTTTGGCATGGGAACGTTCTCATTTACACCAAAAACTGAAAAAAAATATACCGTACAACTCACAAATCCGCAACTTGACAGTGTTTTTCAATTGCCAAATATTCGTAAAAGTGGTATCAAACTGCAAGTAAGTAGAAGTAATAAAAAGAACATACATTTTAATATTACTAAAAGTAAAGATGTTTCTCTTAATAAAGTTTACATCAGGGCGCAAAGTCGTGGAAATGTCTATTGGATGGCAACTGCTTCTTTAACGAAAGATCGTACTCGATTTAAAATTCCATTGGAAAAGTTACCACAAGGAATTGCTGAAATTGCTATTTTCAATGAACGTTTTCAGCCGTTGGCAGAACGATTGATCTATGCTAATCTTGATCAGAAACTACAAATTGAATTGGAGGAAATGTCAAAATCACTCTACCGTCAAAAAGACAAAGTTGATGTGACGTTTACTGTAAAAGATCAAGATGGAAAACCTGCTATTGGACATTTTAGTTTAAGTGTTTTTGATCATTTGTATGCTGATAAGGATAATGATTACGCTATGCTACCTCATTACTATTTATTTTCAGAATTAAAAGGTCATGTCTATAATGCTTCTTATTATTTTGACGAGAAAAATAAACATCGTGATAAACATCTTGATTTAGTATTGCTTACACAAGGTTGGCGAACCTATACATGGAATTCAGAGAATTTATTAGATGGACATGATTTTATAAAACCATTTAGTAAAGAAGTAACAGGGCGTGCTTTTGAAGTAACAAAAGAAAAAACCTTGAAGAATGCAAAACATGCCGAAATTAGAGTGATTCTCCCTAAAATGATTACCAAAATAGAAAGTGATACAAATGGAAGTTTTGTGTTACCACTTACTTATCAAAGACTAGGTCAAGGATATCAAATTACATTTTTACCGATGAATACCAAACGAATCATTCTTGAAGCGGAGTTTCCTTTTGATGAAATCTATAAAAGAACGGAGAATAAGAAATTATTGTTTCCAAGAAGTGATCACTTAATTGCCGAAAAGAAACAATCTTCTTACGATCCTTCTTTTAGCTTTAATGAAACAAATTATTTAGAAGAAGTAAAGCTAACTAGCTTTAAAAAACGTGATAAAAATAAAGGAGATCAATTCAACTTTGCTCCTCCAGGAGAAGATTATGTATGTTATGAATATCAAATTTTGAACTGTAAAAATCATCGTATAGGTCCATCTCCTATTGTAGGCAAACGTTATTTTACAAACTCTGGTGATTTTGTATTTTATTCAGGTCCAAAAGGATCAAAACCAAAAGAAAAAAACAACTTTTTAATGGTAAAAGGTTTTTACCCAACTAAAGAATTTTACAATCCTACCTATGATAAAAAGGAAGATAAATTGTTTCCTGACAATCGAAAAACCTTGTCTTGGTTACCAAATTTAGTTTCTAATGAAAAAGGAAAAATTACTGTTTCTTTTTACACTTCTGATGTGCAAACTACATTTTTCGGACAGCTGGAAGGAACTAACGGGAACGGTTTATTAGGTACTAAATTTTTTCAGTTTAATGTAAATTAAAATAACCCGTTAATCCATTATTAAAGTTATTCGTCAAACATGAAAAATGACAATTCAAACATAGAGTACTCATATCTTTATAAGAATCGACTTGCAATAAAAAAACTATGAAATACTATTCCGTTATTTTCAGCTTATTCCTACTAAGTTGTTTCTGTTCAAATGCACAAGTTTTAGACAAAACTGCCAATGATCGATTGGTTATTCAACATGAATTATTGGCTTCTAAACAACTCAAAGAAAATATTTACATTCACACAGATAAAGATATTTATGAACCTGGAGAAGATCTTTGGTTTAAGGCATACATTTTAAATGCAAATGATTTAAAAATATCATTGAAAACAAATATGATTTTTGTTGAATTACGCAAACCAGGAGAAGAAGAAAGTAACATCAAAAAAGAAATTTACACTGCAAGTACTGGTTTTGCAAACGGACATTTATTTTTGGCAGATATTTTGAAAGATGGCATTTATCAATTGGTGATATACACAAAAAATACAATAGAAAATACTTCTAAAACCATTTTGGCAAACAAGCAAATTGAAATTAGAGAAAATATCATTCCTAAAATATTAATTGATTCTGAATTCCATAAAAAGTCATACAATAGAACGGACGATTTACAATTAGAAGTTGCTATATTTTCGAGAAGTAGAGTTCCCTATGCTGAAGCTTCCATTGTTGCTGAAATATTTTCTACTGATAAAAAAATTGGTCGCATAAAAGCAAAAACAAACACAAAAGGAGCAGCTAAACTTATTTTTCCTGCAAAAAAAACTGCAAATGCGGAATACATTCAGTTGCGTGTGCAGTATAAAAATAAAACTGTAAACTATACTGTAGATATTCCTTTTCAAAATCCAGCAGCAATTCAATTTGGAATGTATCCTGAAGGTGGAAATTTAATCGAAAACCTAACTAACACTTTAGCTTTTAAAGCCGTAGATCATCATGGAAAACCGTTAAATGTAGCAGGAACATTATATGAAGATGGAAAAAAAGTACGTTCATTTGAAGCGACTCATTTTGGTATGGGAAAGTTCTCTTTCGTTCCGAAACCTTTTAAAAAATACACAGTTCAACTATCAAATCCTGTATTAGATAGTGTTTTTGAATTACCTGATATTCGCAAAAGCGGAATCAAATTACAAGTTGACCGAAATAACCAAAAAAATATACTATTCAGCATTACGAAAACAAAAGATGTTTCACTTCAAAACGTATATATCCGAGCACAAAGTCGTGGGAATATTTATTGGATGGCAACAGCATCTTTAGTGAAAGATCGTATTCATTTTAAAATTCCGCTAGATAAATTGCCACAAGGAATCGCAGAAATTACCGTCTTTAATGAACGTTTTCAACCTTTGGCAGAACGTTTAGTATATGCAAACTTAGATCAAAAATTACATGTGAAGTTAGAAGAAATCACTAAACTACTCTATCGTCAAAAAGACAAAGTCAATATACAATTTAGTGTAAAAGATCAATATGGAAAACCTGCTATCGGTCATTTTAGTTTGAGTGTTTTTGATCATCTCTATGCAGATAAAGACAATCATTACAATATGTTACCACATTACTATCTTTTTTCGGAATTAAAAGGTCACATATATAATGCTTCCTATTATTTTAATGAAAAAAATAAAAACCGTGAGGAAAAACTAGATTTACTTTTACTCGCACAAGGTTGGCGCGCTTACAATTGGAATCCACAATATTTTTCAAGAAATCCTATACAAACATTTAATACTGATATCAAAGGGCAAGTATTTGAAAAAACTGAAGATAAAACCTTGAAAAACGCCAAAAATGTTCCAATCAATGTAATGCTTTCAGGGATGTTAACAGAAATAGAAGGTGACTTAGGCGGGAATTTTATTTTACCTTCAACCTTTTTACAAATCGGACGTGGTGAAAAAATTCTTTTAGCACCAAAAAACAATGAAAAATATACTTTAGAAGTCTATTTACCATTTGATGAAATCTTAAAACGTTCCAAAAATAAAACACTTCTTTTTCCGCAGAGTGATTATCGAGTTGGCGAAAAAAGGCAATCTTCCTATGATCCATCATTTAGCTTTAATGAAACAAATTATTTAGAAGAAGTAAAATTAACAACGTATAAAAAGCGAGATAAAAATAAAGGTAACGCTTCAAAATATGATAATATTGGCTTTGTTAGTGGTGATTATGTTTGTTATGACTATGAAATTTTGAACTGTACAAATCACCGTGGAGGAACACGTCCTATTGATGGAAAATATTACTACAAAAACGACGGAAGTAGAGTACGATACAAAGCTCCACTTGAATACAATGAAGAAACAAAACAGCATTTTTTAATGGTAAAAGGATTGTACCCTGAAAAGGAATTTTACAACCCAACTTATGACAAAGCAGAAGATAAATTGTTTCCTGATAATAGAAAAACATTATTTTGGTCGCCCAATATAGTTTCTGATGAAAAAGGTGAAATCAACATATCGTTTTACACCTCTGATGTGCAAACAACATTTTTTGGGGAATTACAAGGAACCAATGGAAATGGTTTACTCGGTGCTACATCGTTTCAATTCAATGTGAATTAAAAGCGTTAATTTTTTATTAAAACATGATTTGAAAGTATTATAAAACAAGTAAAAAAATAGAATATTCCGTATCTTTATAAAAACCGACTTGCATTAAAAAAACTATGAAATACTACTCCACTCTTCTCAGCTTATTTTTACTAAATTGTTTCTATTCAAATTCACAAGTACTAGATGATTTTGCCAATGAACGCTTAGTTGTTCGTCATGAATCGCTTGCCGAAAAACAACTCAAAGAGAATATTTATATTCACACAGACAAAGATATTTACGAACCTGGTGAAAATTTATGGTTCAAAGCATATATTTTAAATGCAAATAATTTAAAAATATCTACCGATTCTGAAATCATTTTTGTGGAATTGCTCAAAGAAGAGGAAAAGGAAGAAAAAATTATTGTCAAAGAAATTTACACTGCTAAAAATGGTTTTGCAAGTGGTTATTTGTTTTTAGCAGAAATTTTGGAAGAAGGAAATTATCAACTCATCATTCATACCAAAAAAACGCTTGAAAATAGTGCTGATGAAATTAGTGCTGTGAAGCGCTTTGAAATCAGAGAAAGTATTATTCCTAAAATATTGATTGATACCGAATTTTTAGCCGATTCATATAATAGAAACGACGAAGTTGTGCTAGATGCCAATATATTTTCGCGAAGTAAAGTTCCTTTAAAAGAAGCGGCTGTATCTGCTGACATCTACTCTACCGAAGAACGACTTGCGCGTGTAAAGATAAAAACGGATTCACTCGGACAAGTTAGAATTGTATTTACAAAAGAGGAAACTAAAAAAGCCGAATTTATAGAATTACGTGTAAAACACGATGACAATATTGTATATCATATTGTAGATATTCCGTTTAAAAAACCCGCATCAATTCAATTTGGAATGTATCCTGAAGGTGGAAACTTAATCGAAAACTTACCAAATACAGTAGCTTTTAAAGCTGTGAATCATCATGGGAAACCACTGGATGTAAAAGGAACATTATATGAAGATGGAAAAAAATTAAGTTCGTTTAAAGCTAAGCATTATGGAATGGGTAAATTTATTTTTACGCCAAAACCAGAAAAAAAATATACTGTACAACTCTCAAATCCTTCGCTTGATAGTGTGTTTCTATTGCCATTGGTACAGAAAAAAGGGCTTCGATTACAAGTAGAAAAGCGAGATGCAGAATATATACATTTCAATATTACCAAAACACCAAATGTTACACTTGAAAAAGTATATATAAGAGCGCAAAATCGTGGATATGTATATTGGATGGCAATTGCTTCGTTGGCAAGTGATCATGTCCGATTTAAAATTCCTTTAGACAAATTGCCGCAAGGAATTGCAGAAGTTACTTTATTTAACGATCGTTATCAACCATTAACAGAACGTTTGGTCTATGCAAACATAGATAAGAAATTACATGTTGAACTCACAGAAGTATCAAAATCATTATTCACACAAAAAGATAAAGTCGATTTAAAATTTTCAGTAAAAGACCAATACGGGAAACCGGCTGTTGGACATTTTAGTTTAAGTGTTTTTGATCAGTTATATGCGAAGAAAAATAACGATTATGCAATGATGCCGTATTATTATTTATTCTCAGAATTACGAGGTCATGTATACAATGCTTCTTATTATTTTGATGAGAAAAATAAAGACCGTGAAAAGCATTTAGATTTGGTATTATTGACACAAGGTTGGAGAAATTACAATTGGACTTCAGGAAACTTACTAAAAAGTTTATATGATAAGAAAGAATCTTTCAGTGAAGAAGTTACAGGCCGTACTTTTTACCGTATGAAAAATGGTACGCTACGGAATGGTACTGGAGCAACTGTACAAGTATTATTGCCAAAACTTGCTGCTAAAGTTACAGCCGATAAAGCTGGTAATTTTAGTATTCCATTAACTTTTTTAAAAGCAGGAATTGGAAGTCACATTACACTTTTACCCATACTACCTCCTCCTCCTCCAACAAAAAAGGGCGAAAAAAAACCTGTATGGCCAGTAGAAGCGTTTTTAGAGATTACCGAACCTTTTAATGAAATTTTTGAACGAACCATCAACAAACAATTAATATTTCCAGAAAATGATCGTATGGTTAATGAAAAAAAACAATCTTCATATGATACTTCTTTTAGTTTTTCTGAAACTAATTATTTAGAAGAAGTTGAGTTGACAGGTTTTAAAGAACGTTTGAAAGATCGAGGAAATGAAGTAATTTTTGAAGGTGTTGTTGGTGATTATATTTGTATTGAATATGGGATTTTAAATTGTATAAATCATTATGCAGGTCCAACGCCTGTAAATGGAAAAAAGTACAAACTAAATAATGGGACAGAAGTAACTTATAAAGCTTCTAAAAAAGCGCTTGAGAAAGAAAAAAACGAACGTGGTTTTCTGTTTGTAAAAGGTTTTTATCCTACGAAAGAATTTTACAGTCCATTGTATGATAATGCAGAAGATAAGCTATTTCCAGATAACCGAAAAACGTTGTTTTGGGCGCCTAATTTAATTTCTGATCAAAATGGAGAAATTAGCGTAAGTTTTTATACATCTGATATTCAATCTGTATTTTTAGGAAAGCTTGAAGGAACCGACGGAAATGGCTTATTAGGAACGAATTTGTTTGAGTTGAATGTGAAATAATATTCCAATAAGACCCAATGCAGCAATTATTATAATATAGCTTATACCGTTTCGTTTTTTTGTTTTTCAAGAATGATTGTACTAAAATTAATATCTAATTGCTCTATAGTTCCTGAATATTGACAACTGTATAAACTACTATTTGTTTCACCTTCTTTTACAGCAATGATTCCATCGTCAAATTCGGCAAGGTGATAATAATTCCTATCGTCAAGTCCAGTTGTTCTGATGTCAGAAATCCCTAAAATATGGAAGTCTTTAAAATTGATTCCTTCTGTTTGTTTAATTACTTCTAAATACTCTTTTGGTAATCTTGCATCAATTTGTTGAGAATACTTTTTTAGTATTACTTCTTTTATTGGTTGAAATACTTCAGTAGGTGTTTGAATCTCAACTAATGTTTGTAACCAACCTGAGAATTTTGGAATTGCAGTTAATTTTTGTTTTTCAACTAATATTTCTGCAAAGGAATTTGGATCTGTATGTACTTTTTTGCTTGTGACAACAACAGAAGTTACCTTTTGTATTCTTTTAGGGTTCGGTCTAATTTTCCAACCCCATAATCGTCTTTCATAACTATTAAATTCTATGGAATACTTTTCTTCATTTACTTTAAAACGAATTGTTGCTAATTTATGTTCATCATTTCTATTAAACTTTTCAGTATCAGTTAACGGATTTTCATGATCAGTATAGAACTCAATTGACATACTTTTTTCCCAATACTGTCTCCATTTTCTTTTCGGTTCAAAATGTGCAATTTGTGCTTTTAGTTTTTTTGAAAGTTCATCATCAAAGAGATTGTAGAATGTTTCTAGTAAGCTTTTTTCTAATGGTGTAAATCCTTTGGTTGTTTCTTTTGGACGCCTTTTTCTTGCTGCAATAAATAATACAAGAAAAGCTAATCCAATAATTACTATGATAATTGCTATACTTATGAAAAGTGTTTTCATATTATTATATGAGTTATTTAATGTTCATTTCAATGGTATTGTTACAATTATTTAGGCATACTAATGTAGTGTTTTTCATCAAATACTTTGTTCCTATGTATTTAGACTTTTGATTTTTAAATAATATTGTTATTTCATTTTCTTGAATTGTGTACGTTCCTATATGTTCCATTTGACAACTCATGTCATATGTTTGCGCGTAGAATTTTCCGTTTTCATAAAGTTTGATTTCTATGAATTGAAATGAATTCTCTGTACTTTCAAAACTGTATTTTTCCTGATTATATGAGACTTGAAAAATTAGCCATCGTATACTAAATGAAGTAAAAATTAGAGATATACAGATCGTTATGATTATCAATCTATATTTCGTCCAATTTTGTTTATTAAAGAAAACCCATGAGTTTAGCAGTAATGCTATAGTAGTAATTATAAAGATGAACCAAGCAATTACATAATATATGCTTCCAGCATCACATATATTTCTATTTCCAGGTAGTTGTTCCCAAATTAATATGATTCCAAATACTAGAACAATACTTAGCATAATTACTTGTCCTATAATTTTAAGAATCAATTTCATATATTTTTAAAATTAAAAAAACTTAGACTCTTACTTTGAACACTTTTGGCAATACATTTTTTTATATTTTTATTTCGTCTCCTTTATTTTATGATCAGCAACAATACCAAATAATTTTTCTTTCCAATTTTTCCATTTGTAAATTTTTGCCAAAATAAATAACATAATCGGATATAAAATTAATACAGGAAAAACAATATCAAAGAATCCAGTTGTAGGCTCTGACGTATCTATAAATATAGCGTCAGTTTGCAATGCTGACCAATCTGTTGTAACTAATAAAGCCGTTAAGATATTGTTTCCTGCATGATATCCTAGTGCTAATTCCATTCCATCATCCATTAAAGTCATAATCCCTAAAATTAAACCTGTTCCAATGTAGTATACCATTGAAATGTATCCTAGTTTTTCTACTTCTGGATTTGCTGCATGCATTACACCAAAAATTACTGATGTAAATAATAACGGAACCCATTTTCTGTGTAAAATAGTTGGATTTACTTTGCTTCTTTGATCAAGAAGCATGATTACTAATAACATCACTAATCCTGTAATTCCCATATTGGTCCAAAATTCCAATTTCAGATTTGCATGTAGTATAAAGTATACTAGCGGTCCAACCGAAAGTGCTGTAATTAGTAGTGGAATGTATTTGTTCTCTTTTAGATTGACACCAATTCCTTGCATAAGATATCCTCTAAAAAGGTATTCTTCAAAACTTGTTTGTAGTGGCAAAAACAGCAAACAGATGACTAATAGTATGAGGAAAGGTTGTAAGTTAAAATTCCATTGTAACGCATCTGGTGCTAAAAGATATCCTACTATAAACGTTCCTAAATTGAAAATTACGACAATAAAGAAACCGACAAATATACGTTTCCAATCTACCTTACTTCGTGAAGTTGTGAGTGAAAGAAATGATAGTTTGTGTAATATTTTGTTTGAAAATAAAACACCTAGTAATCCAATAGCAAAGGAAATAATCATCATGAATAGAAATAAATTCCCGCCCATGATTTCGACCATTCCGCCTATATCTGTTGGCATATGGTTAGAATTCATTACTTCTTGAAAACTCATTCCTCTTTCACTCGCATTTTGAAACACCTTGATGAATAGTACAATGACTAAAGGAATTCCTCCTACCAATTGCCACGCGATAAACGTGATTAGCGTTCCAATAAGATATCGCCAAAACTCATATAAACCTTTGTAAGCTTGTGTAATAAACATATGTTTTCTTTATTTTTTTATGAAAGGTACATTCCACGATTTTGCTATATCGTATTGTAATGCGCCATTTTGTATGGTTAGTGGTGAATCAAAATTGTTGGTGTATAAGCTTCCTGTTCCTAAACCTTGTGGCAAATTGCTTTGCAATGTGTATGTCCATTGTGCAATTGCGTTGAGTCCAATATTACTTTCCAATGCACTTGTAATCCACCAATCTATGTTTTGTTTGTTTGCTAAAGAAATCCATTCTGAACTTCCTGCATATCCACCAACTAAACTTGGTTTTAAGATAATGTATTGCGGTTGAATGACTTCTAACACTTTTTTCTTTTCTTCAATATTAAAAACACCAATTAGTTCTTCATCCAATGCAATTGGTAACGGCGTTACTTTACAAAGTGCTGCCATTTCCTCCAATTGTCCTTGTTTTATGGGTTGTTCAATGGAATGTAATTCAAATTCAGATAACCGTTTTAATTTTTCTAATGCGGTTGAAGGAGTAAAAGCTCCATTCGCGTCCACGCGTAATTCTATATCATTTACTGAGTATTCTTTACGAATGCTTTGTAATAATTCTAATTCTGTGTCAAAATCAATTGCACCAATTTTCATCTTAATACATGAAAAACCTGCTTTTAATTTATCTTTTATTTGCGATTTCATAAAAGCGGCATCGCCCATCCAAATTAAACCATTGATATCAATTGCTTCTTTTCCTTCAGTAAATTTTGATGGTTGTAATAGAAATGGATTTTCAGATTGTATCGATAAAAATGCTTGTTCTACACCGAACTGAATTGATGGAAATGTTCGCAATTCTTTGAGTAATACTTCTTTTCCTAAGTATATATTTTCACATGTCCAACGTAGTTTTTCTTCATAATCTGGAACATCATCAATACTCAGACTTCGTAAAATACCACATTCTCCTATTCCTTGTTTTTCTCCATCAATTAGATGAATAAACCAAGTTTCTTTTTGTTTTAAAATTCCACGTGACGTTCCACTAGGTCTTTTAAAATCTAAGATATGTTTGTGATACGTTGCTTTCATGTTGGTATGTTGGTATGTTGGTATGTTGGTATATTGGTATATTGGTATATTGGTATATTGGTATATTGGTATGAAAGTTTATTTTATCTTTTTAAAGGTGACATTAATTGTCTAGATTTTGAGTTTTGAGAAACTAAACTTCTATACTTTTCCCAATGTCTAACAACACCAATGATTTTGCTTTTGCTTTAAATTTTATCATCGCATCCGTTTTATCAATTACTATTGGAGGAAATGAATCATAATGACATCCTAAGATTCTATCACATTCTACAAAATCACTTGCTATAATTGCATCATCAACGCCCATTGTGAACGTGTCTCCTATCGGAAGAATTGCCAAATCGAGTTTTGTTTGTAATGGAATGAGTTTCATATCATATGTCAATGCAGTATCTCCAGCAATGTAAATTGATTTTTCATTTGCTGTTAAAACGAATCCGCCAGGTTGTCCACCATAGGAACCATCAGGAAATGATGATGTATGAATTGCATTTACATACTTTGCCGAAAAAGTTTCTGTTGTATAAGTTCCGCCATGATTCATTGCAAAAACTTTAAAATATTTCGCACCATAGTGCATTGCTATTTCATAGTTTGAAACAATTGTTGCTCCTGTATTTTTAGCTAAGGTTTCCACATCTAAGATATGATCTTGATGCGCATGTGTTACTAAAATGTAATCGGCTTTTAAATCAGCGATGTTTATATGAGAAGCCATTGGATTTCCTGAAATAAAAGGATCTACAATGATATTTGTTCCTTCAAACTCAATATGTAATGAAGCATGTCCTAAATATGTGATGTTCATGTTATCTCTGTTTTTGATGTTATGTTATTCTAGTTTTAAGAATTTCTTTTTCTTTCTTCTTGTCGTCGTTGTGATGAATTTATCATCTGTAAATGTCCCGTAATATGGTGAGTAATACGTTTTCCCTTTGTTGTCTTGTATTTTAGTGTACGCTACTTTTCCATCCACAGAATATACAATATCATACAATGAAGATGATTCAAACCAACCTTGTGAAACTTTGGTGCGTCCATCTTTTTTCTCTAATAAGTTTTTACCTGAGTTTAAGATAATATGTAATTCATCATTCTTTAAAAATGCATTATACGAAGGTCCGTTTGCTCTTTTAAAGATACTTCTTCCCCAATCTAATTCGCCATTGGCATTGAATTTCATAATTAAAATATCATCATAATGATAAACTGTTTGCCAGTAACCGCCATTCATTCCTGTACTTATATACGATTGTGTAATGTAAAATTCTTCCGCTAGAATATATGTGTTTCCTTGCGTATCTTCCATTGTATAATCTACATAGAAGTTACGTAATTCTTTGGCTTTTTTCTTTTTGCGTTTCCCTCTTCTATATCCGTATAAATCTTCATATACTTGTTGAGGAAGTTCTGTTATTTTTTTAGAGGCAACCGTTAAATCTGTTTCGCTTATTACAAAATCGCAACCTCCTTTTAGTCTTCCAGAGTCTTTTTCTGAGTAAAACCCTAATAGATGTAATTGATCATTTTTTTGACTGATTACTAGTGTTCTAACAAATTCATTCTCTAGTTTTACATTTACATGTGACGTGTTGCTTTCTGAAATTTTATGCAGTACAAATTCGTAGTTTGCTTTTCCTTTTTTCTTATCGCGTTTTCCATTTAAGTATAATTTTCCCAAACTATATACTGTTGCTTCATCATCAATAATTAAATCGTTGTGTGAAAAATATTGTTCTTCATGATCACGATACGATTTTATATACACCAGATTTAAGTTTTCTGTATCATACACATGAATACGATATGAGTTGCTTTTTTTCTTGATATTATCTGTAGCAATCGCAATGTATTGTTGATTTGGAGAAATAGCAAAACTAGTTTGACGTTTGTTACTTCCTGAGAAAAGTCCGCCGCCTTTTTTCACATTTGCTTCAAAAAGCTTCGTTTTTTTATGTGTATTGTTTTTAATATTGAACGTATGACAATATAAAATACGTTCTTTTTTCTTTGGAGAATACACTGTAAACACCTTGATTTCATCATCAAAACTCAAATGTCCTTTGTAGACTTCCTTCTTTTCTTTTTTGATGACTTTAAAAAATTCTTTATCCAAATTACCATTAAAAACATCTAATAAAATGTTTTTCTTTCCAAAGCGAACAATAGCTGTTTTTCCCGCTGGACTTGTGTACATGACATCAATTTCTCCAACTTTCACCTCATCTTTGTATTGAGCGCTTTCTGTAATTTTTAGTTTTGTGGTAACTTCTTCCTGTGCATTTAAAACATAGCCTAAAAGACAAAATAATACTAAAATTGTAATTCTCTTCATATGTGGTTTTAATTGAATGTTACTTTATAAATCTTTTTTTTTAATTGAGTTTCATATATTTTCGATCATACTTGTCTTCACTTGTTATTAAGAATATCCCTTTTGTATATAAACCGTGAATAGGTATATATAAATCATGTTCTTCGTTGTTTTGTATTTTATGATATGACACACTTCCGTCTGAAGCATATACAATATCATACAAGGCTGAGAATAATGATTCATCTTTAAAGATTGCTCTTTTTTTCATCTTCTCTAATGTTTTTTCACCAGAATTCATTAATATATGTATTTTTTCATTCTTTATAAAAGCATTGTAATCTCCATGCTTTGATATTTTATGCAAACCTCTTCCCCAAACCAATTCGCCTGATGCATTTATTTTCAATATTATAATATTTATTTTCAATGCGGTTTCTGTAGTAATAATATGTTGATTGTTTAGAAAAGAACTACCCGAAGAAATATCAGTATCTGTAGTACTTTTTGCTAATAGGTATGCATTTCCTTTTTTATCTTCTATGAGATAATCTATTGAGAAACCTAATAACCAAGAACGATCATTTTTTCCAAATACATCAGAGAAAAGTTGTTTTGGAAAAAGATTCGTTTTAGAAGATTGTACCGTTAAATCATCTTTATTTATAGTAAATGTACAAGTTCCTTCAATTCTGTCATATCCTTTATCTGCATAATATCCTAAAAGTTGAAGCGTATTGTTTATACTTCGCATACGAAGTGATTTGATGAATTTTCCCTCTGTTTGAATTTTTACACTCGTTTTATTTCCTTGATTGAGTTTGTGCAGTTGGTATTCGTAGTTTTCAATTTCATCTTCCTCATCAAAAGCATATTCATCAGTTTCGATCCAAACTTTTTTAAGTAAAAAAATCGTTGCTTCGTTATCAACATACATTCCTTTTGGATCGAATCCATTCGTATCATTTTCCTGAAATCTATTTTTTGAAACTGTTTCTAAATTTTCACTATCAAATACATATGTAAAATAAGTACGTTTCTTTCTTTTAGCACTTCCCATTGCAATCGCAACATATTTATGATTTTCGGAAATACTAAAACCCGTCTGCAACTTTTTTTCTGTCTGGAATAATTCTTTTCCTTTCTCTATAGGAAGACGTACAAGTTGTTGTTTTTGATGTGAACCTTGTAAGAGATCAAATATGTAACAATTAATAATACGTTCTCGTTTGTTAGAAGCATCTACCGTGAAAATTTTCATTTTGTTTCCCATACGAATATGCCCCTTGTAGATTTCTCCTTTCTCTTTTTCGATAGTTTTATTAAACTGCAATTCAAGTTTACTATTTAGAAGATTTACAATACAGTGTTTTTTACCAAATCGAACAGTAAATAGATTTCCATTATCCATTTTACACAGAACTTTCAAATCGTCTGCTTTATCATTTTCGACAAATCGATCACTTCGTTGAATTAGTAATTCTGTAGGCGATTGTGCCAATAAAGTGTGTCCTATAAAACTTAAAATAAAAATTAATATAACTCTATTCATGCAGTGTTTCTAGTTAAATATTGCAAACAAAATCGCATACAAGAAAGTACTTAATGCAACTTTTTTCAGTTCAGGATCCAATTCTTTGTGAATGATATTTTTTCCGACAACAATCATATTCATTGCCAAAGGAATAAAGGCAATTAGAACGATTAATTGTTTTGGAGAATGATAATTCAAGTATATATAAAATAATGTGCTAAGTAAGGCACCAACAATTAAGCCATAATGATATAGTTTTGCATTCTGACTTCCTATTTTGACAACTAATGTGTTTTTTTCGTGTTTTTTATCCTTGATTCGGTCACGCATATTGTTTAGATTCAATACTGCTGCGCTTAACAATCCGATTGCTGTTGCTGGTAAAAAAATATCAAAGTTTATCTGTTTTGTGTATAAAAAGTAGCTTCCTACAACACTGAGCCAACCAAAGAATAGAAATACAAATATGTCCCCCAAACCGGAATAGCCATACGCACTTTTTCCAACCGTATATTTTACCGCGGCAATAATAGAGGTGATTCCTAAAAAGAAAAATAAGATAGAATAACTAAAGTTTTTGCTTCCAAAAGCAACATAAATTACGCATAAAGCCAGCATTAAGGTAATAATTGCCGTAATGATCATGGCATTTTTCATTTGTTTTGGCGAAATAATTCCTGAAGCTACCATACGCTGCTCTCCTTCTCTATCGTCATCGGTTCCTTTGATTCCGTCACCATAATCATTGGCAAAGTTTGATAATACTTGGAAACCTATAGTTGTTAAAACACACAACCAAAAAAGTGATGACTTCAATACAACTGGGCATCCAAAGCAACAAAAAAAGCCACCTTTCATATATAGCCAACTATATTCATTTCCTAAAGAACAACCTACAATAATTCCTGAAATGGATAAAGGTAAGGTTCGTAATCGTGCGGCTGCCAGCCATGGTTTTATCATGTATACTAATTTTTGTAAATATACAATTTCAAAAAATATTGAAAAAGGCAATGGTATTGTTTTTGATTTACTTCTTTTATCATAATATTCTATTAATTTTGCAAAAGTAATTCTCAGTTTTGAGTACCTTGCATTTTACTTTTTATCACGTATTTATGAAATTGAATTTCAGCTTATTGTTTCTATTTTTTCCTTTACTTTTTGTGCTCGCGCAAGATGGAGCTGTTTGGAACACCTATCAAGCAAAACAAGAAAAAGGTGTGAGCTCCACCAATGTCCGTATGGATTTGATTGACCAAGCGCCTGTGAATGGTTTTGACTTTCTGTTTTATGTAAAAATTGACTATCGCGTTACTAAAGAAAGTGATTTCCCGATAGGGAATAAATTGAAGAAGTTATACCAAGTTAAAGATGATATTTTTGATGCCATTAACAAGTCTGCAAACAATTATTATGTAGGTTCGTTTATGTATGATGGAAATCGTTTTGAATATTATTATATACAAGATGCTTCTGGTTTAGAAGCTAAGATTGATAAATTGTTTGCTAAAAAGTATAGTAGAGAAACATATAAAGTATTTGTAAGAGAAGATATCTCTTGGGAATTGTACAAGGATTTCTTGTATCCGAATGATGAAATAAAAAACTTCATGTCGAATCGTGATACATTGATTCAACTTAGAAATGCTGGTGACGTTGCTGAACACGCTCGAAAAATAGAGCATTACGCTAAGTTTCCAACTGAAGAAGGTAGAAAACTGTTCATTGCAAAAATTAAAGAGCTTTCCTATACGATTGATTATGAAAAAACGATTGATGATAAATCGCAACCTTACGAAGTTAAATTTCATCGCGAAGACACAACTTCAATGGAACGTATTTCAAAAATCACTCAAGAATTAATGAAGTTTGCCTATGAACATTATGGCACATACGATGGTTGGGAAACGTTTATTTGGACAAAGAAATAGTTTATTAAATATTGTTTTTCTCTTTACTTTATTTTCTATACCCTAAGATTCATTCAATATTTAAAATTTAACATTTTTATAGTCGTACACCAACTCCCATTCCAACAGTATGAATATTTTCGTTGAATCTATTTCCAGAAATATCTCCGTCTAAATCAAGTTTTATAAAATCGGCAGAGACTTCTAAAAAGAAGCTATCAGTAATATCATAAGCAACGCCAAAACCATAACTAATACCGCTTTGCGTATCGCTTACGCGTTCATCATTAGGTTGAAATACAGGATCAGGATTGCTGATAATGTCAAAACCTGTTGAAGATGTTTTTAACGAAACCGTGAAAAAACTATATCCTAAAGACACATACGGTTTAAGTTTTGGAATACTTGGTATATTGAATTCACCTATAATTTCTGGTTTTATAACAAAAGCGCCACCATTTACATCATCAAAAAAAGTATAATCAAAATAATCTACAGTAACATTCGCTTTTATCGATAGTAATCGTGTGTCAGCAAATTGATAACGCACGTCAGCACCTATCAATCCTACATAACCATTTGCAATAAAGTTATCGCCTGTTGATAATGGATAATGCAATCCAATATCAAACAAAGGTTCCAAATGTACAGTATCCTTATCTTGTGCGTTTCCAAATTGAAAACTTAGAAATATGAAAGCTATGAGTAGTTTTTTCATGGTAATTGGTTTCATTAGTATTAGACAATAACGTTCTTATACTATATTTATTGGAAAATAGGTAAAGATGCTATATCAAAGTAAAACCTCTATACTAACAACATCTCAATACGCACTACTCATTTATGGAATCCACTTTTTCTCAAAGTTTGGCTTACGTTTTTCAAGGAAAGCATCTCTACCTTCTTTGGCTTCGTCTGTCATGTAGGCTAAACGTGTTGCTTCACCTGCAAACACTTGTTGTCCAACCATTCCGTCATCAGTTAAATTCATTGCGAATTTCAACATTTTGATAGAGGTTGGCGATTTTGCTAAGATTTCTTGTGCCCATTCGTACGCTGTATCTTCCAATTCGGCATGTGGAATTACTGCGTTTACCATGCCCATTTCGTATGCTTCTTGTGCTGAATAGTTTCGCCCTAAGAAAAAGATTTCTCTGGCTTTTTTCTGTCCAACCATTTTTGCCAAATATGCTGAACCATATCCTGCATCAAAACTTGTTACATCAGCATCCGTTTGTTTAAAAATAGCGTGTTCTTTACTTGCTAATGTTAAATCGCAAACGACATGCAAACTATGTCCGCCACCAACTGCCCAACCTGGCACTACACAGATAACTGCTTTTGGCATGAAACGAATTAAACGTTGTACTTCTAAAATATTTAATCTATGGTATCCATCTTGTCCAACATATCCTTGATGACCTCTAGCTTTTTGATCGCCACCACTACAGAAAGAATATATACCATCTTTGCTAGATGGACCTTCCGCAGAAAGTAATACAACTCCAATAGTTACATCTTCATGCGCATCTCTGAAAGCATCTAACAATTCACTTGTTGTATGCGGGCGGAATGCATTTCGTACATCTGGTCGGTTAAAAGCGATTCGGGCAACTCCATTTGCCTTTTTATATGTAATATCTTCGTATTCTTTTACTGTTTTCCAATCAGGTTTACTCATATTTTTTAGTATTTTGCGTAAAAATAATTCATTTTACACACTTTTCAAGATTTTATCCATTCTAATTCTTGTAAAGAAACATATATTAAACCATACCATTTCAGATGAAATAAGCTATTATTAATAGTTTATTATTACAAAAGTAATTTTTAGTGAATTCCATCTGACCGAATTAATAAAATATAAATAACCTGATGAAAAAAATACTATTATCCGCTTTTTTATTTTGTTTTACTATCAATGCTTTTGCGCAAGATTATAAATTTAAAACTGTTGTTGATTTAGAAGCAACACCCGTAATTAGCCAAGGACGTACAGGAACTTGTTGGAGTTTTTCGGCTTCTTCTTTTCTAGAATCTGAAATTATACGTTTGACAGGAAAACAAATCAATATTTCTGAAATGTTTAATGTACGAAACACTTATCCAAAAAAAGCTTGGAATTATGTGATGCGACAAGGAAAAACACAATTTAGTCAAGGTGGATTGGCGCACGATGTAATGAATGCTATAAAATCAAACGGATTAGTTCCAAATAGTGCATACTCTGGTTTACAAGCATTACAAAAAAACCATAATCACGCCGAAATGGTAGCTGTTTTAAAAGCAATGTTGGATACGTATATTAAAAATCCTGCTAAGAAATTATCCCTAAACTGGAAGCCTGCTATTGAAAGTGTTTTAGATATTTATTTAGGAAAGCGTCCTGAATCTTTTTCATATGAAGGAAAAACATATACGCCTGAATCATTTCTAGAGATGACAAAGATCAATCCTGATGATTATGTAACACTTACTTCTTTTACACATCAACCGTATTATGAATCGTTTATATTGAATATTCCGGATAACTTTTCTAACGGAAGTTTTTATAATGTAACTTTAGATGAATTAGTTTCTGTAACTAAAAACGCATTGAAGACTGGTTATTCTGTTGAATTGGATTGTGATGTTTCAGAAGCTACATTTTCTGCAAAGTATGCGGTTGCTACAATTCCTGAAGAAGCTGTAAAAGATAAAAAAGAGTTTTCTGCTGAAATTCGCAAAGAAAAGTCAATTACTGCAACATATCGTCAACAAGAATTTGAAAATTATACAACTACCGATGATCATTTAATGCACATTACAGGCTTAACAGAAGATCAAAATGGAAATACATATTTCCGTGTAAAAAATTCTTGGGGAAGTAACACTGAACGTGTTCCAAATGATGGACATGTGAACATGAGTGAAGCTTTTTTTAGATTGAAAACAATCTCTGTGATGATTCATAAAGATGCGTTACCAAAAGCATTACGCCAGAAATTAGGATTGTAACATTCTTAGTTATTTATATACAGACAGTATATGGATAAAGATAAAAGAATTCAACTCAAACCATATATTAATATTCATAGTATCGGAAAAATTCGTTTTTGGACAGGTATTGGTTTGGGAATATTGAATGCTGTAATTTTCTTTTTGTTTATCTATTTTCTTTTAGAGTTCGCCGAGTATTTTAAAATATGTTTAGGTTACTATATATACATAGACAATACAGAAACGATATGGTATGAAAAAACATTACTCATTGCTTTTACTAGTGTTTTAGGAAGTAATGTAATGCTTCGTTATTGGTTTCAAAAACCGACTTATCATTTTCAAAAAACGTTTCGACTTACCACATTACGAATAACACATTATTCATTATTTATACATTATTTAGCTTTATATATCGGAATCGGATTTATTCATAAAGTTATTATTCCAAATGTATATGTAAAGCTTGAAATTATTGAATCCTATGGATGGGTTATCTTTTTGATTCCTATTTATATGCTTTTCAGCATCTGGACAGAAGCTTCTAGATATTTAAAAACACAACGTTGGATGCTCTATATTTTTGGAATTCTTTTGACTACAACAACACTACTCAGTTTTGTGAATATTCCTATGTATTCGTATTCTAAAATTGCTTATGAAAAAATGCATGCAGAAGATTTTGAGTATATAGATAAGGAAATTGCACATGCACAAAAAACATATCAAGTAACGTTTGATGCAGAAACAATTACAACAGTAAAACAAACAAGATCAAAGGAATTAGAAAACTTACTCTTGGAACTAAAAACTGCATTTAAAAGTGATGAAAAAATTAGCATGAAACAGATTCTTTTAGAGAAAATTATGATTCATAACTTTAAAGGATACTATTTAGAATTTTATGACAATTACTATTACACACAACCATATCATGTATATCGTCAATTAAAAAAAGTAGCTCCAAACTCAGCAGAAGCTAACGAATTGATTAACATTTTAAAGGAATTTGACGAGTTAGTAAAATATGGTTACATGGAATATGACCAAAATATACATACGTATACAGAAGCGATTAGAATATTTAGAGTATCAAATATGCTTTCTGGTAATTTTTATGGCGGAAGTCATTATTATATGTTGAATAAATCACTCAATGATATGAAACATGGTTTGATTCGATCTAATGTGTATAATCATCATCCTTTTGTAAAATATTTGAAATCAGATTCCATTCCTCCGTTAATTCAGCTTTCCCCGGATCTTTATTATTTCAGCAAGGAGTTTCCAGAATTTAAAGAAAATTACAGCATAGAAAATTAGTTTTTGGTATTATTTTTGATGCATTATTAGAATCAATCATCAATCATCAAAAAACTGATTTTACCATGAGAACCACGTATCTAATTAGCTGCCTTATAGCACTTTTAGCTTTTAGTAGTTGCAGCGTCGAAGAAGAAGAACAAACATTCGATTTATCCCAAAAGTTAGTAGCTCATTACGCATTTGATGGAAATACCAAAGATGCAAGTAATTTTAATGTAACAGCAACTACTAGCGGTGTAAAGCTTACACATGATCGCTATGCGAATCCAAATCATGCATTTTATTTTGACGGAATAGATGATAAAATTCTAATTCCGGCAAGCGATCATATCAATTTTACTACAGAGTTTACTATTAATGTTTGGATTAAAACTGATGCAAATCATTTACAACAAGTATTGTTTAAAAATGTTTCCGACGATAAAGAAATAAAAGCTGCATATGGCATTTCTTTAGGTCATACACCAAAAGATGAAATTCAAAAAGCAACAAACGATATTATCTTTTCTATTGCTCCTTTTGGAATTGAACAAGAATTACGAAAGTTTGATTATGAAAAAGAAACTTGGTATATGGTTACTTGTATTTTAAAAGATGATACGATGTATTTATATATCAATGGAAAACCAGCGGTTTTAAAATATATTAATGGGGAATTATCTACTTCAGCATTGCCATTAATTTTAGGAAGTGATCCTACAGCAAAAAATCCATTTCAAGGAAGTATTGATGATTTGCGCATGTACAGCGATGCAAAATCATTAGATTTTATTGAATATTTATACAAACAATAATTCATCAAAAAAAAATAAAAAAACGCCATTCTGAACTTGATTCAGCATGGCGCTTTTTGTTTTCAATGATGATAAGAAACCGAATCAAATTCGGCTTAACGAAAATTTGATTTTTTATAAAGCCGTTTTTTTATAATAATTCTATTCCGTTTTCTTTTATAGCTATTTGTTTTTGCTTGTACAAACTTCCTATTGCTTTTTTGAAACTCTTCTTACTCATTCCTAAGCGTCTTTTTATTTCTTCAGGATCGCTTTTATCATGTAACGGCAAAGTTCCTTTATTTTGCTGTAAAGCATCTAACACTACTTGTGCAGAAGGTTCTATGTTTTTGTATCCAATATGCTGTAAGGACAAATCGATTTTATTGTCTTCTCTAATTTTTTTGATAACACCTTTTAAGCGTTCTCCTAGTTTTAAATCTTTGTAAATTTCATCATTGTACACCAAACCTTTGTGTTGTTGATTGATAATCATTTCAACACCTAAATCTGTAAAACGAGAAACAATCAAATCAACCTCATCAAAACGCTCAACCGTTAACTCTTCATTACTTAAAAACTTATTTGTTTTGCTTGAGCCAACCAAACGATTCGTTTCTTCATCCAAATAACAATACACAACATACCATTTTCCTTCTAGCATATCACGTGCTTGTTCTTTAAAAGGAACAAATAAATCTTTCTCCAATCCCCAATCTAAAAAAGCTCCGTAATCACTTAACGCAGTTACACGTAACAAAGCAAATTCATTTACTTTCGTATAGGGTTTCAAAGTGGTTGTTACAGGACGTTCATGACTATCCAAATAAGCAAATACCGACAACTTATCTCCTATTTCAAAAGAAGTTGGCACATATTTATTTGGCAACAATATTTCATTTCCTTCCTCATCGCCCAAGAAAAGTCCTGGAGGCGTTTCTCTTAATATTTCTAATGTATTGAGTTGTCCTAAATGAATCATTCTGTTTAAATTTTCGCCAAAGGTACGTTTTATCTAACGATTACAATAAAAAAACGCCATCCCATAAAAGGATAGCGCTTTTTAAAACATATATAATAGTACTCTTAACTGTATACTTCTTGTTTTCCGAAATGCACTGTTAGTAAATAATATACAACAGCTCTGTATTTGTTTCTGTTAGAACGACCATACTGTTCCATAACTCCATCAATTGCTTTGTTTAAATCAGCACTATCAGCTAATCCTAACTTTTTGATTAAGAAATTGTTTTTTACAGTAGCTAGCTCTTTTTCATCAGATCCTGAAACGGTAGCAGCGTCTTTATTGTAAATAGCTGGTCCACATCCGATAGTTACTTTTGTCAATAAATCCATGTCAGCAGTAACTCCACACTTGTCTTTTAAATCTGCAGCGTACTTTGTGATAAGCTCGTCTCTTTTACTCATAACTCGTTAAAATTTGTTTAATTATAAAATGATTAATAATATATATTTTCAAAAGTAGTAGAAGTAGAAATATTCTTTATTCTTTGAAGTTGCAAGTTATTGCTTTTCGTTAAAGTGTTTAAAATAATCGATCAACGTAATATCATTATCAATACGAGGTGTAAAAACTTCTAAAATTTTTGGTTGTTCACTTTCATCATAAAAAGTCTCCAATTCCTTTTGCAGTATAAGTTCATTCGTAGCTGTACGATATTCAAAACGATACATTTCAGCTAATTGTTTTGCTGTATGCGAATGAATGGTTTCAAAATACGTATTGAAGTTCTCTGTGTTTTTATTTCCAGGCAAGATTCTGAAAATTCCACCGCCACTATTATTCACTAATATAATTCTAAAGTTTTTCGGAATATAATTATTCCACAAAGCGTTGCTATCGTAAAAGAAACTTAAATCTCCTGTTATCAACATTGTTTGTTTATCTGTAACTACCGAAGTTCCAACAGCTGTTGACGTACTTCCGTCAATTCCACTAGTTCCTCTATTACAATACAATTCTATATTAGAATCGATAGGAAAAAGCTGTGCATAACGTACTGTAGAACTATTTCCTAAGTGTAAAATTAACGAAGTTGGCAAGGAATCTATAATTGCTTCAAATGCTTTTAAATCTGTAAATTCTATCTTTTGTAAATAGGCTTTATGTTTTGCTTCGCGCTCTATTTTTATAGTATTCCAAAAGTTCTTATATGAACTTTCAATAGGGGTAATTTGCGCAAAAAACGATTCAAAAAAATCATTTGGATTCATCTGAAAGAAATGTTCCAAACAGAAAAAAGTATCAAATACTCTATTCTCATGAATATGCCAATGGTGTTTTGGTTGTCGCTTACGCAAGATGGCTTTAATTTTCTTTGAAACAATCATTCCACCAAGTGTCAGCATTACTTCTGGCTGAAATTCATCAAGTAAGTCTTCGTTTTTTTCAATAGGTAAAATCAATTGATCAATTGCATTGAAAAATCGTTCATCACGTAAATTTGAAGTCGTTTCGGTCAATACCATCACTGACGGATCTTCTGCTAAGATTTCTAAATATTTACGTAAAATTGTATTCGGTGGCAATGTCCCAACCAACACTAATTTTCGAATTGAAGTACTCCAAACATTTGCGGCTGTAGTTATATTTGAAGCAGCTACAGGTGGTTTGCTTTTTTGAGGAATTATTGTTGGAGAGATATCCTGTGTTTCCTGCATAAAGTACAAAGGCTCATCAAAAGGCGCGTTGATATGAACTGGTCCATTTGTTTCTACAGCTGCATTTAATGCCAAATTGATTTCCTTTTCATTATATGATTGCACTTTTTTCTGCAATTCACGCTCCATCTCTTCAGATAATTCATGCGTTTCACGTAAAATAGTGCTTTTATGAACAATATCTTGTTTTAGATTTGCTTCATAATTGATATGATTTTTGAAGACATGTTTTTGACGAATGGTTTGTCCATCTCCAACATCAATTAAATAGGCTGGTCTGTCTGCCGAAATAACCACAACAGGCACATTGCTATAATATGCTTCCGCAATAGCAGGATAATAATTTAACATGGCAGAACCTGAAGTACAAATCACCGCTACAGGTTTCCTTAATTTTTGCGCCATTCCTAAAGCAAAAAAAGCAGCGCAACGTTCATCAACAATACTGTATGCATGTATAGCTGGGTGCTGTGAAAAACTTAAAGTTAATGGCGCATTTCGCGATCCTGGAGAGATCACAACATGGTTTATTCCTTTGGCAATACAAAGCGCAACTAAAGTTTGTGCGAGTGGGATTTTTGAGTACATCATTCGTATCACAAAAGTACGACTTTCAATGTATTTTTTATAATACTCGTTTCATTATTTGTGATTTAGCAAGTGTTTCTTGCCATTCTGATTCTGGATTGGAATCTTTAACAATTCCGCCACCAATGTAAAGTATTGCTTTTCTTCCATTTAACTCCATACATCGAAGATTTACATAGAGCTCAGAATTGGTTCTAACCGTTCTGTATGCACTATTTTCTTGATTTTTTCGATTGCGATTTCTTGAATTTTCTTCACGCATATTCAATTCGCCTAAATAACCAGTATAAAACGTTCGGTTATATCCTTCTTCTTTTAAAATAAATGATTTTGCTTCTTGTGTTGGGAAACCACAAATAGCTGGTGTTGGATGCAATGTAGTAATAATGTCTCCTATATTTACCGATGAGGAAATTCGCCCAGAAATCATCGAACGTAAGTGAACTATACTTCCTGCCTGATGCGTTTCTGCTTTTGTAATATTTATATTAGAAGTTACATTTTGTAAGCGATTTACAATATAATCTGTAACAATTTGTTGTTCATCAATTTCTTTCTGATCCCAAGAAACAACTATATCTTTTTCTAGTTTTCTAGTTCCTGCCAAGGACATCGTTGTAAATGTACTTCCTTTTGATTTTACTAAGGTTTCTGGAGTAGCGCCAAGCCACATACCAACTTTCGGGTGATACCAAATGTATACAAAAGCTGTTTTGTACGTCGCTAATAGTTGTTGAAATAACACTAATGGATCTTTTTCAGTAACAACTTCTTCCTTATGGGATAAAACTATTTTTTCTATTTCAGAATTTTGAATCGTTTCTACACCTTTTGCTACCAATTTTATGTGTTTTTGGTGTGCTTTCGCAGAAATATGCTCAGAAACAATTGTTGCTTCTGGAATTGAGATATCCGAAATTGTAATTTGCTGAATGTCTTCAAATGGAATTAAAATTGCTTTCTCAGTAGCATCAAACGGAGCAAAGACAAAACCACTTTCGGTAAAGTCTGAAACTTTATGCAATAAATCATCGTGTTGAAAAATAACATTCGTCAGAATTGCATTCGGCTTTCGATACGCAACAAAAGGTAGTTTGTTTTTTAAATGTGTAGCTAAGGTTTCGAGCATGAATATAATCTGAAATTATTTAAGCAATACAATCGTTGTCAATTTACACAACGAAATTAAGGTTCCTTCTTCATCTTCCACTCTTATTTCCCAAAGATGTGTTGTGCGTCCTTTATGAATTGGTCGTGCAGTTGCAAATACTTCGCCTTCTCGTTTACTTTTTAAGTGATTTGCCGAAATTTCCAATCCTTTCACTTTAAACTTTGTTGTATCTATAAATAAATGTGAAGCCGTACTTCCTACGGTTTCAGCCAATGCAACTGTTGCGCCACCATGTAATAATCCTTGCGGTTGATGTACACTTGCGTTTACAGGCATCTTTGCTATTAAATAATCTTCTCCAACATCCGTGTATGAAATTTTTAAGGTTTCAAGTAATGTATTTGGAACAATTGCATTGAGTTGTTTCAGAATTTCTTCTTTATTTAAATTCATTTGATATATTTATAGAATTGTATCGACAAACAGTTTTGATACTACAAAAATACAAAACACTAGCGCAAATCTAATGATGAACGAAAAAGAAATATCATACCAAACTACAAATACATATACTACTGTAAACACACTTACTTCAAAAACTAAAAACGTATGGTTCGCTTGCCATGGAATTGGTTTTTTGAGTCGTTATTTTTCACTTTATTTTGAAACGCTAAATCCTGAAGAGAATTACATTATTGCTCCACAAGCGGCTTCTAAATATTACTTAAAGAACGAATACAAGCACGTTGGTGCTAGTTGGCTGACCAAAGAAAACACACAAAAAGAAATTGAAAATGTAATGGCAAATTTGAATGCCATTTATAAAGCTGAACAGATTCCTAGTACTGTGAATTTTTATGTTTTAGGGTTTTCACAAGGTGTTTCAGTTGCGTTGCGTTGGGTTGCACGTTATAAAATCCCATGTACTAAATTGATTATTTATGCAGGAAGTATTCCGAATGAATTAACAGCTACAGATTTTGAATTCATCAATTATGACACTACAAAAGTCATTAATATTGTAGGTGATAAGGACGAATATTTAACAGAAAAACGCATGCAACAAGAAATTGAAAAAATGCAGTTATTATTTGGCGACAATTACTTCTTCAATACCTTTGAAGGTACGCATCAAATGTCAATGGAAGTACTATCTTCACTTGCCGATTAGTCTAATAATATGAGTTTTACGTAGCTTTAGTAGGGCGATCACGTAATAGTCTTCATATTTTTATCTGTATGTTTACATCATCAAAAAAAAATTGAGTTAAATTTTAGATTTCCTAAAAAACCTAAATTTAGCTCAAAACCACTAAATAACCAATCACAACCAATCCTTAAAAGCGCAACTTGTACAAACAGTTGCGCTTTTTTGTACACGCCATTTTTTTGTCATAAAGTCTCTTTGTTTGTATTGGTTCTTATTTAGAACTAATTAAAATAAATCCTTAGAAAAGTAGCTATTTTTTGTTTTCTTTGTAAGATATGATAGCCCCAATTAAAATTAAAAGTACCCTAAAAGAATATTTTGGTTACGACCAATTTAGACCATTGCAAGAAGAAATTATTCAATCAATTTTTGAAGGAAATGATAATTTAGTGATTATGCCTACAGGTGGAGGAAAATCAATCTGTTTTCAATTACCAGCTATTTTATTAGAAGGAATTACCATTGTAATTTCTCCTTTGATTGCCTTAATGAAAGATCAAGTTGATGGTTTAACGACTAACGGAATTGCTGCTGCTTATATTAATAGTAGCCAATCGGAAAGTGAGCAACAAGAAATTTATAGTAAAATTGCTGCTAACGAAATAAAATTGTTATACACAGCACCTGAAAGTTTATCCTATTTAGAACATATTTTTACAAGCCAGAAAATTAGTTTGATTGCTATTGACGAAGCCCATTGTATTTCATCTTGGGGACACGATTTTCGTCCAGCATATACAAATCTTGGCTATTTAAAAAATCGTTTTCCTGATATTCCTGTGATTGCATTAACCGCTACTGCAGATAAGGCAACTCGTGAAGACATTGCCAATCAGTTAAACATTCCAAATGCCACACAACACATAGCATCTTTTGATCGAAAGAATTTAAAATTAGAAGTACGTCCTGCAAATGATCGAATTACACAAATCATTAATTTCATTGAAGATAAACCAAACGAAAGCGGAATCATCTATTGTTTAAGTAGAAAAGCTACACAAGCCGTTGCCGAAAAATTGCAAGCTGCTAATATCAACGCAATGGCATATCATGCTGGAATTGCTCACAATATTCGTTCTCAAATTCAAGAAGACTTCATCAATGATACATGTCAGGTAATTTGTGCAACCATTGCTTTTGGGATGGGAATTGACAAATCGAATGTACGTTGGGTTATTCATTATAATTTACCAAAAAACATAGAAGGGTATTATCAAGAAATTGGTCGTGCAGGTCGTGACGGATTGCCTTCAGACACCTTACTTTTTCATAGTTATGGAGATGTGATTCAATTGCAAAAGTTTGCGCAAAATTCAGGTAATGTAGATGTGCAACTTGCCAAGTTAGATCGTATGAAAGAATACGCTGATGCGTTGAGTTGTCGCAGAAAAATATTACTCAATTACTTTGGAGAATTGATTAGTGAAGATTGTGGAAACTGCGATGTTTGTAAAAATCCTCCACAGTTTTTTGATGGAACTATTATTGCTCAAAAAGCCCTATCTGCTGTAGCGCGTTTAGATGGGCAAGAACCAATAGGAACTGTCATTGATGTCTTGCGTGGTGCACAAAATAATACCATTTTTGAAAAAGGGTATCAAAATGTAAAAACCTACGGAATAGCCAAAGATATTGCTTGGCTTGACTGGAAACAGTACATGACACAACTGATTAATCAAGGGTATTTAGAAATTGCTTTTCATGAAAATAATAAACTTAAACTTACACAATTTGCAAAAGATGTATTGTTTAAAGGAAAGAAAGTTGATTTAGCAAACTTAGTCGAAGCTGAGAAAGTAAAAGAAAAACAAAAAGCAAAAGCTCCTAAAGCCTCTAAAAATTTATTATTTGAACGATTACGTGAATTACGACTCAATATTGCACGCGAAGAAGATGTTCCTGCGTATCAAATTTTTAACGATGCAACCTTGAAAGAAATGGACGCAGAACGACCAATGTCTGATGAAGAATTTATACAAATTAATGGTGTTGGGCGAAAAAAGATGGAAAATTATGGATATCAATTCATTAAAGAAATCATCGCTTTTTCAAAAGAAAAAAAACCAAGACGTACTAAAGGCGAAACAACTAAGAAAACATACGAATTATACAAACAAGGTTTATCGATTGCTGAAATTGCGCAAGAACGAAAATTAGCTGAAACTACTATCTTTTCTCATATTTCTAAATTATATGACGATGGAAAAGATATCGATTTAATGCAATTTATTGGAAAACAAGACTTACAAAGTATTAGAGACGCTAAAGAAACACTTAATGATCCTGATACGTTAAAAGCCTATTTTGAACATTTTGAAGAAGCAATTCCCTATTCTACAATTCGTATTGGTTTAACCATTTTGAGTAAAGAAAATTAAGTACATCAATATACAATTAGTTACCATTCTATTTTTCTTCACGATAAGTGTAGTATTCTCTATAATTTATATAGATTTTATTCTTTTCACACTTTTGATGAAAAATTTGATAGTTTTAGAAAATTCAGCTAACTTCCTGTCTTAATTTCACTTAAAACTAACAACCAACTAATTATGAAACAAAAATTACTCTTATTACTTCTTATTTGTACAGGAGTTTCTTTTACTAATGCGCAAGGGATTTTTGATGATTCCATTCACACAGCAACCACTTTTGGAAGTGTAAATTCGCCTGGAGCTGAAGGTGTTCAAAATGTAATTGATCAAAATTCGAATACAAAGTATTTAGATTTTAATGCTTT
Organism: uncultured Kordia sp.; assembly: GCF_947496985.1. GTDB lineage: Bacteria > Bacteroidota > Bacteroidia > Flavobacteriales > Flavobacteriaceae > Kordia. Next base: position 242,971 of record NZ_CANMEZ010000003.1, on the reverse strand, counting down.
TGATGGTATTGGTCTTGAAGTCGATATACTAGGTGTTGCAACTACTGCCATTGCTATGGAATTTGTAACAGCAAACGATGCACCTGAACGTGATCCGACTAATTATGAAATCTCTGGTTCTAATGATGGAACAAATTTTACAAGTATTGCTACTGGAACTATTCCATGTGCTTCTACACGTTTCTTTTCAAGAACATTTTCATTTACGAATACTAACTCATATACGTATTATAGAGTTAACTTTACAGGAACTTGTGGTGCTTCAAGCATTAATCAAATTGCAGATATTCAATTATTTGAATCTATTGGAGATTCGCCAGTGATTAGCTGTCCTGCAAATATTACTGTTAATAATACTACCGGACAATGTGACGCTGTTGTAAATTATAACGTTACCGCTAACGATACTGAAGATGGAATGTTGACACCAACCGTAACATCTGGTTTGGCTTCTGGTTCATCATTTCCTGTGGGAACTACTGAAGTTTTTATGAGTATTACTGATTCTGATAATAATACTTCTAGCTGTAGCTTTACAGTTACTGTAGTAGACAATGAATTACCTGTTGCCGGTTGCCCTGCAAACATTATGGAAACAGCTGCTAGTTTTGGAGATACAACTGCTGTTGTTAATTATGCCTTAACACCTACAGATAATTGTGTATTGATAAACCCATTGACAGATTTTACACCTTTGACAAACATTAATGGAAAAGCATATTATTTATCAGATAATACATTTACGCCTGCCGATGCTTTTACTGATGCAATTGTTCAAGGTGGATTTGTAGGAACCATAAGAAATGGCACAGACAATACAACTATCACCGAAGCCATCAGTAAAATTGGAGGAACTGGAGATGTGCTGTTAGGATTTAGTGATACAGCTTCCGAAGGAAGTTTTATATGGCACAGTGGAGATGTTTCAACCTATGATAATTGGAATTCTGGAGAACCAAATAATGCAGGAAATGAAGATTATACTGTAATTCAATCAAGTGGTGGTTGGAATGATATTACGAATGGAAGCACATACAGATACCTTTTAGAAGTTGATTATATCCCAACTCAAACTGCTGGTTTACCTAGTGGTGCTGATTTCCCAATTGGTACGACAACAAATACGTTTACAATTACAGATTTGGCAGGAAACGCAGTAATGTGCTCTTTTGACGTTACTATAGATGAAAACTTAAGTGTTGATGAAAATGCTTTTTCAAATAGTATCAGGCTTTCACCAAATCCTACAAAGAATGTTATTACAATTAATAGTGTAACCAATGTTTCATTGAATAACATACGTATTCTTGATTTAAATGGTAGAACTTTACAAACCATTTCTAATATTGGACAGTTAGCTGATGGAAAAACGGTTAATATTTCAAATCTTGCAGCCGGAATATACTTTATGCAGTTAGAAGATTCTGATAATAGAATTGCTGTGAAACGAATTGTAAAAAGATAAGAATGTGATTTATGTTTTATCTCGACTTATGTGCGATATGACAACAAAATAAATATTTGAAGAAATCATAAAAAAAACCAGCTCAATTGAGCTGGTTTTCTTTTATATAATAATTGTTAAGATTACTTAACTTCCTCGAAATCTACGTCTTGAACATCTTCTCCGTCTTTATCATCTCCACCTTGTGCTGATGGATCTGGTCCTGGAGCTCCGCCTTGTTGTGCTTCTGCTTGTGCTTTGTACATTTCTTCACTAGCAACTTTCCAAGCTTCGTTGATTTTCTCTAAAGCAGGATCAATCACTGCGATGTCTTTTGTTTCATACGCTTTTTTCAATTCCTCTAAAGCATCTTCAATTGGCTTTTTCTTATCATCAGATAATTTATCACCAAATTCTTTTAATTGCTTTTCTGTTTGGAAAATCATAGAATCTGCTTCATTTAACTTATCAACAGTTTCTTTTGCTTTTTTATCCGCTTCTGCATTTGCTTCCGCTTCTTGCTTCATTTTCTCAATTTCTTCTTCTGTTAATCCTGAAGAAGCTTCAATACGAATGTTTTGTTCTTTGTTTGTTCCTTTATCTTTAGCTGAAACATTGATAATTCCGTTAGCATCAATATCGAATGTTACTTCAATTTGAGGAACTCCTCTTTGTGCTGGTGGAATTCCATCTAAATGGAAACGACCAATTGTTTTATTGTTTGCTGCCATTGGACGCTCACCTTGTAGTACATGAATCTCCACAGATGGCTGATTGTCTGCAGCTGTTGAAAATACTTGAGATTTCTTTGTTGGAATTGTAGTGTTTGCATCAATTAGCTTTGTCATTACATTCCCCATTGTCTCAATTCCAAGAGAAAGTGGTGTAACATCTAATAATAAAACGTCTTTTACATCTCCTGTTAAAACTCCACCTTGAATTGCAGCTCCTACAGCAACAACTTCATCAGGATTTACACCTTTACTTGGTTTTTTACCAAAGAATTTTTCTACTGCTTCTTGTACAGCAGGAATACGTGTAGAACCTCCTACTAAGATAATTTCGTCAATATCTCCTGTTGATAAACCAGCATTTTTCAAAGCAGTTTGGCAAGGCTCAATTGTTCTTTTTACTAAATCGTCGATTAATTGCTCAAATTTTGCTCTAGATAATGTACGAACCAAGTGCTTTGGTCCACTAGCTGTAGCAGTAATATATGGCAAGTTAATTTCCGTAGAAGTTGTACTTGATAATTCAATTTTTGCTTTTTCAGACGCTTCTTTTAAACGTTGTAATGCCATTGGATCTTTACGTAAATCCATTCCTTCTTCACTATTGAACTCATCTGCCAACCAGTTAATGATTTTCTCATCAACATCATCTCCACCTAAGTGTGTATCTCCATCAGTAGATAATACTTCAAATACTCCATCTCCTAATTCTAGAATAGAAACATCATGTGTTCCACCTCCAAAGTCAAAAACAACGATCTTTTGATCTGTTCCTTTCTTATCCATTCCATAAGCTAATGCCGCAGCAGTTGGCTCATTGATAATTCTTCTAACTTTTAATCCTGCAATTTCTCCTGCTTCTTTTGTAGCTTGACGTTGTGCATCATTAAAATATGCTGGTACTGTAATTACAGCTTCCGAAACATCTTGTCCTAAGAATTCCTCAGCAGTTTTCTTCATTTTTTGAAGAATCATTGCAGATAATTCTTGTGGAGAATATAAACGTCCGTCAATATCAACTCTTGGCGTATCGTTATCTCCTTTTACTACTTTATATGGAACACGTCCTGCTTCTTTAGCAGATTCTGAAAATTTGTTCCCCATAAAACGTTTGATAGAATAAACTGTTTTTGTAGGGTTTGTTACAGATTGTCTTTTTGCAGGATCACCAACTTTGATTTCTCCGCCTTCAACAAAAGCAATAACAGAAGGAGTAGTTCGTCTTCCTTCAGCGTTTGCGATTACTACTGGTTCATTTCCTTCCATTACGGAAACACATGAGTTGGTAGTTCCTAAATCGATTCCAATAATTTTACTCATAACCTTATTTTAAACTTTTATCTATTGTGTTGTGATTTTTATTTTTTTACTGTTATCCATAAGACAATGACTATGCCAACCCTAAAATGCTAAAGTTTTGTCAGATAGATTTACGATTATGGCAAGATTGAATGACAGGTTGGCAGAACTTTTGTTTTTTCTTCGATAAATTTCATGCGATACATCCTTTTTGTTAATCTGAATCCTATATATTTGTTTTACTAAACTGAATATATAATGGAATACATCAGTGTATTTGATATGCTTAAAATTGGTGTTGGCCCGTCAAGTTCCCATACTTTAGGTCCTTGGAGAGCTGCTGAAAGCTGGATTGAAGAGTTAAAAGCTACTGATCTTTTTGATGCAGTTACTTCAATTAAAGTAGATTTATACGGTTCTTTATCTTTAACTGGAAAAGGGCATGCTACCGATTTGGCAGTTTTACTTGGGTTGTATGGTGCAGACCCAGAAACGGTTCCTACTGAAAGTATTTCCACAATTGTAAGTTCTATTAATGAACAAGAAGTTTTAAATTTCAATCAAGAAAAAGAAATCTCTTTTACACCAAGTAAAGACATTATATTTAATTCAGATTTTCTTCCTTTTCATCCAAATGGTATTACTTTTCATGCCGTTGCAAATCATAAAATATATTCATCTACTTTTTATTCTATCGGTGGTGGTTTTGTGGTAAAGGAAGAAGAAACACATTCAGATACGGATCATCCAATTCGTATTTTCCCATTTCCTATTAATAAAGCAACCGATTTAATCGATTTTTGCAATCAAGAACAAAAGAAGATTTCTGAAATTGTTTTACTAAACGAAACTTTATTGCGTTTTCCAGAAGAGATCGATGCCGAATTGCGTCGTGTTTGGAACACCATGTTAGAATGTATGTACACTGGTTGTCATACCACTGGAATTTTGCCTGGTGGACTTAATGTAAAACGAAGAGCATATGATATTCACCAAAAGTTAAAAGGTGATTTACCATATAACTCTCCCGAAGATTGGTTACAAAAGATAAGAAAGACTACCGTAAAGTTTCGTCAAATTTTTAAATGGGTAAGCTGTTTTGCTTTAGCTGTAAATGAAGTAAATGCTTCATTAGGAAGAGTTGTGACAGCACCAACGAATGGGAGCGCTGGTGTTATTCCTGCAGTTTTAATGTATTATATGGTGATTGAAAATCATAAAGCAGATTTTAGTCATATCAAACGCTTTTTATTAGTTGCTGGTGAAATTGGAAGCATTTTTAAGAAAGGTGCCACTATTTCTGCTGCAATGGGTGGTTGTCAAGCTGAAATTGGCGTATCTTCTGCCATGGCAGCTGGTGCATTGACAGAATTATATGGAGGTTCGCCTGAACAAGTCATGATTGCTGCCGAAATTGCCATGGAACATCATTTAGGTTTAACCTGTGATCCTATTGGTGGCTTAGTACAAGTACCATGCATTGAGCGAAATTCTATGGGAGCGATAAAAGCGATTAATGCAGCCGAACTTGCAATGGAAACCAATCCTGAAGACGTTAAAGTTCCGCTTGATAAAGTAGTGAACACCATGTGGGAAACCGCAAAAGATATGAATTCAAAGTATAAAGAAACTTCTGAAGGCGGTTTGGCCGTTGGTGTAAACTTAGCAGATTGTTAGTATGCTTTTTTCTTGACACACGCAATCACATGTAATTTCGTGAGAAATATTATCAAAAATATTACATTTTTTTTAAGATTTTTACATTCTTTTTTCAGTAACTTCAGTGTATTATTTACCATAAAAATTATTAATCATGAAAAACAGAAGTATCAAAGCATTAGCGCTTAACAAGAAATCAATCTCTAATCTTAACGTCGGTATTAAAGGAGGACGCGCATCAATTACAGGAACTTTTACACACACGTTCACGCACACATTTACCGACACATTTACGGATACACTTACAGATACGTATACGCACACATCAACAGACACGATTACGGATACTATAGATCCAAATGATCCTACTGTTGGATAGACATTAAGTGATAATTATTGTAAAGAGACGAGTTATAATTCGTCTCTTTATATTTTGAAGATATACTTATAATTATTCTTGACAACCTTTTTTCCGGCGTGTATCAATTAAGTAGATAATTTTCCACTTTCCGTTGTCCTTAAATAGTTGAAATGAATTTACGCCACAATGCAAAAACTTTCCATCTAACCAAAATTCGTAAGGTGTCCATACATTGGCCATTGTTCCATCTATTTGAACGTTATAAGATTGAATACGTTCATCCCAAGTTGGACTGTCAGCTCTAGTAGCAACCGCTTTTATAAAGCCTTCGGCATTGCCTTTTCGTAATATTGACTCTCCTTTTTTAGTCATGAAGGTCGTTTGCAAGATGATATCTTTATGAACTACTTCTTGCATCATGACAGAATCTTTTTTGTGAAATCCTTCAAAAAATTGAATTACAGCTTGTTTTACAGCTTTTACATCGTCTGTTTGGGCATTCAAGCTAAAACTAATTATACAAAATAATAAGAGGATATAGGTTTTCATGTTGATTGATTTTTTGAAAAATAATATAAAAACTGGAAAACTAGTTTCGTTTTATCATAGTTTTAAGATTTTTAACAAATCTCCAACCATATTATTTAACTACTTTTACTTTTTTATAAATAAGTGATTTTTATTAAGATAATGGTCTATTCTTGAATATTGAATCTTTTTTATGAAATATCTATTAAAAAAAACAGCTATCGCCCTAACCTTATTTTTCATTACAACCATTAGCTTAAGTCAAAACAAAGACAAAATCTATTTGGCACATGATCATAATTATTATCCAAATTACTCTTATATAGTTACAGAAATTATCATTCATTCTGATTCAACATATACACGAAAAAATTATAACGTTTCTAGTAAAAAAGATTGGAAAACTTTTAGAAAATACACACCAGAGATTTCAAAAGGTTATATTCTCTACAAGAAGAAAATCACAATTTTAACAAGAGAAAAAAATAATCCAAAAACATTTCATTCTTGGACTGTTAAGATCAAAAAAAGAAAACTCATTTTTTTTCTACCTAATAGAAAAGGAAAAATGCGAAGGACTTACGTATATAAAAGAGTCGACTCAAATTGAATTAAAAATATAACATTCCATAAAATTTCATTCCATTTATTATCACTACATTGTTTAGCAAAATAACCAACCAATGATTACGACTATTCTAACCAAAGTATTACTTCCCCTATCGCTTGGTATTATTATGCTAGGTATGGGAATGACCTTAGTTCCAAAAGATTTTACACGAATTACAAAATATCCTAAAGCAGCGTTTATTGGCATTGTAAATCAGCTTATATTTTTACCAATTATTGGCTTCTCATTAGCCATTGCTTTTGGTTTAGATTCCACCATGGCAATTGGATTAATGATTTTAGCAGCTGCCCCTGGTGGCCCTACAAGTAATTTGATCACACAAGTTTGCAAAGGAAATATTGCCTTGTCAGTTACCTTAACAGCTATTGTCAGTTTTGCAACTATTTTGACAATTCCGACAATTTTATCATTTGCACTTGACTATTTTGGAAGTACTACTGATGTTGTGATTAAGTTACCTATAATAGATATTATACTTCAAATACTTGTTATTATTGCCATACCTATTTCAATAGGAATGCTCATTCGTCGTTCAAAACCAGCGTTTGCTATACGAATGGAAAAACAAATGCGTACAGCTTCTACAGTTATTTTTGTATTGATTTTTATTGCAATCGTGGCTGCAAAATGGAAATTTCTAGGAGATGCCATGAAACAAGTTGGAGTGGTAACGTTACTTCTTAATATTGCCACTATGACATTAGGTTATGTAACGGCTCGTTTATTTAAGCTCAATTTAAAAGATTCTATCTCCATAACCGTAGAAAGTGGTATTCAAAATGGAACATTAGCAATTGTAATTGCAACTACAGTTTTAAACAATTTAGATATGGCTATTCCTATTGTTGCATATTCCATTTGGATGTTTGTGACGGGTAGTATTTTAATGTGGTATTTTAGTAAACGAAAAGAAATAAATTAATTTTATGTTTAAAACTCCAACAATACAAACGCTTCCGCAGAAAAAACTCATTGGGAAGTCAACTCGAATGTCTTTAGTCAATAACACAACTCCAGTATTATGGAGAAGTTTTATGCAAAATAGAAAGCATGTCAAAAATGTAATTGGCAGCGATTTTTATTCTATTCAAGTATATGATGACGATTTGTATTTTAAAAATTTCAATCCGCAGACAGCGTTTACTAAATATGCTATGACAGAAGTTATTGATTTCTCTTTTATTCCTGATGAAATGGAAACCTTAACCATCGAATCTGGTTTGTACGCTGTATTTATTTATAAAGGACTACCTTCTGGCTTTCCAGCATTAGCGAATTATATTTTTGGTGAATGGTTGCCAAATTCAAGCTATAATTTAGATAACAGACCACATTTTGAAGTATTGGGAGAAAACTATAATCCATCTGATGAAAACTCGCAGGAAGAGGTTTGGATTCCGATTAAAAAAATCTAAACATAAAATTAGTAATTACAGAGAGATAATTTTAAAAAAAGATTTTTGTAAAAATTATATAAATATTATATTATGCGGCTAAAATTATAAGAATGAAAAAAATAATAATTATTGTATTGTTAGCATTAGTATCAAATACTATTTATGCACAAAAAGTAAAATTCAAAAAGGATAAAGTAAAAGTAGATGGAAAAGAAATCTTCAAATTCGAAAGAGAAGATTTTGGATCAAAATTTACTATTTATTCACTTGATGGCGAAGATGAATTGATATATATGGAGGCTGATAACGGAGGAACACAAAATTACTTTGGCGATGATGCAGTAAAGATCGTTTTTTTTGACAGTGAAAAAACATTATTTACGAGTAGTTTGGCTGGTAAATCATGGAAAAACATTATAAAGATTCTCTACAAAGGGAAAGTTTTCAATGATAAGGGAGAGATCGATGAAAAAAAGGTGAGAAAGTTCATTTTAAAATATCAATAAGCTTTCTTTTTCACAGGAGCTTTGCTTTTATTACAAGAAAATATTGTAAATTAAAAATCCTAGAAATCTTACTAATCGCACCATAAGATTCCTAGGATCAACTAAACTAACTTGTGTTACATGTCCTTAGAATGCGTTAAGTTAAGCTGTGTACAAAACTAACACGCTTCGATTTTGTTGTCACACATATTATAAATAATATTATTTCCGTTAACAAATTCAATATTGTTTAACGTTTGTAAATAAATATTAAACAAATATACGATTTATATATAAGAAGTTTGCAATAATTACTGTCTTTTAATTACGGATAAACTGTAATTGATATTTTTTCTTGCGAAAAATATAGCGCATTATGTTTGTCTGATTTTAAATTATTTACCTCATCATACGTTAACACTAGTTTTTTTTGTATTATTTTTATGGCTTCATAAAATATTATATATGTCAGTTGCAAAGAAACAGTACAAAAGAGTTACCACTAAATCAGTTGTAGAAATGAAAAGTAATGGAGAAAAAATTTCCATGCTTACCGCTTATGATTATACAATGGCAAAGATTGTAGATGGTGCTGGAATTGATGTAATTTTAGTTGGAGACTCTGCCAGTAATGTAATGGCCGGACACGAAACGACATTACCTATTACATTAGATCAAATGATTTACCATGCTTCTTCTGTTGTTAGAGCAATTAATAGAGCTTTGGTTGTAGTAGATTTACCTTTTGGAACGTATCAATCTGATCCGAAAGAAGCATTGCGTTCTGCGATTCGAATTATGAAAGAATCTGGTGGACATGCTGTAAAAGTTGAAGGAGGAAAAGAAATTAAAGAATCAATAAAGCGTATTTTAAATGCTGGAATTCCTGTGATGGGGCATTTAGGATTAACGCCACAATCTATTTATAAGTTTGGAACATATACAGTTCGTGCAAAAGAAGAAGAAGAAGCTGCTAAATTAAAAGAAGATGCCAAAATGCTTGAAAAAGCAGGTTGTTTTGCGGTTGTATTGGAAAAAGTTCCTGCTACTTTAGCAAAAGAAGTTGCTGAAAGTCTTACGATTCCTGTGATTGGAATTGGTGCTGGAAATGGTGTAGACGGACAAGTATTGGTAACACATGATATGTTAGGAATGACACATGAGTTTAATCCACGTTTTTTACGTCGTTATTTAAGTATGTATGAAGAAATGACAAACGCTTTTAAACAGTATGCTGCTGATGTGAAATCGGTTGATTTCCCTAATGAATCGGAGCAATATTAAACTAGACTTTCTTAGACTTTTAGATTGTAGATTTTTTCCTCCTGAGATGCTCATATTTAATAAATAAATATGATAGTATGCACCGTTTTAAAGAATTAGAAATTTGGAAAAAAAGTAGGTTGTTTTGTGCATCAATCTACAACACGACATCAAAGTTTCCAGCATTAGAAAAATTTGGCTTAATAAATCAATTACGCAGAGCTAGCGTATCAATTCCTTCAAACATAGCGGAAGGAACTTCAAGAGATTCAAATAAAGATTTTATTCGATTTTTAAGAATTGCTGTTGGTTCAGCTTATGAAATAGAAACACAATTGTTAATTGCGAATGATTTGGGATTTCTTTCAAAAGAAGATTTACAAAAACTCATCAAAGAACTTCACGTAATTATCAAAATGATTTCTAAATTTACAACGATATTAAAAACATAAATATCCAACAATTCAATAATCTAACCATCTGACGCATGTCTAAAATAATTTCCACAAAAAATAACTTACAAGTGCTTTATGAAGATAATCATGTGATTGTTGTTAATAAACGTGCTGGAGATATTGTGCAAGGTGACAAAACTGGAGATAAACCACTGAGCGATGTTGTAAAGGAATATATTGCTAAAAAATATAATAAGCCTGGAAATGTGTTTTTAGGTGTTGTACACCGTTTAGACAGACCTACAACTGGTATTGTTGTTTTTGCAAGAACTTCCAAAGCTTTACCGCGATTGAATCTTCAGTTTGTAGAGAAAAAAACAAAGAAAACGTACTGGGCAGTTGTTAAAAACACACCGCCAAAATCAAATGATATGTTAACTCATTGGCTTCGCAAGAATCCGAAGAATAACAAATCGACGGCATTTTCTAAAGAAATTGACGGAAGTAAAAAAGCCATTTTAGAGTATACAGTTAAGAAAAAACTTGATCGTTACGTTTTGTTAGAAATTGCATTACATACAGGAAGACATCATCAAATTAGAGCGCAATTGGCAACGATTGATTGTGCAATTAAAGGTGATTTAAAGTATGGTTTTAATCGTTCCAATAAAGATGCAAGCATACATTTACATGCACGCAAGTTAGTTTTCACACATCCTGTAAAGAAAGAACAAGTAGAAATTATAGCGCCAACACCAAAAGATCCCATTTGGGACGCCTGTAATTAATTTACAAAAAATAGCTTCCAGAAAAATTCTGAAAGCTATTTCGCTTCTAAGAATGATAATTCTTATTTGTTCATTTGAATACGATTACATTCCTGCTTTGGTTGCTGCTAACACACGCATAGAAGCATCAATTAATCCGTACTGGTGATCTGTAATGTCCATATCAAATGTATTTGCCGTACTGTTTAATGCTGATAACATTTTATCTTGATATGCATCTTGTAAAGAGTTGTAATTAATATTTGTAACTGTACCATCTTGTCCAATATGAATCATTTGTTGCTCTTTATTATATGTTACAATTCCAGAAGCTGGCGATGTATAGTCATCATCATGATTTCTTCCAAAAATATCAATACTTCCTACAATCGAAAATAAATTTCCTTTAGGATCATAAATAGATTGCATAATTAAATGATCGTCTTTTTGAAAACCAGTGACTGCGTCAATTTTTACAGAAGATAACGATCCACCTTGCGCATAAAAGAATGTATTATCAGGATAATATGCTCTGTAATCATAATCATTCTCTTTAAATTCTACAAAAGGATTTTCTCTTGAGTTATCAAAACTAGAAACGCCCATAGAACTTAAAAAGTTTTGGTATGTAAATGTTTTCACTGGATTCGTATCTGGTCCAAATATTTCTTCATAATACGCCAATACAGAACGTGCGATACTATGTGATACAATTCCGGCGAAGTACATCGTTCCTCCATCATCTTGATAATTAAAAACAGCATTTAAAACTGTATTTAAATGGTCTACGCAAAATGTAACTGCCTTGGCTGTATAATCAATAATTTTATTCGTTTCAACAGTCGCAACAACACCTACGCCATCTGTAATTACAATTTCTGCACCATCTGCAATAATTTTAGCAGCATCTGCAGCAACATCAATAGCGCCATCTACAATTTTAATGACCCAATCAGGAATTTGAGTCGCATCTGCCATTGTATAGGTAACTTCAACTTGATCTATATAATTTCCACTAAAATCCATTCCAAAGGTTACAGTTGCCTTATCATTGGTTTCTAATTGAATATGCTCTAAATCAATTCTAAAAGAAGCTTTCGAAGAACCTAACGTAATTACAGGATCATAAATACGGTATTTTACATTTTGTGCGTAAAATTCACTGTTATAAATATTGTTTTTTCGATCATGATCAGAACCTGGATACAATGCAATAAAGTTATTAATAACATTGGTTGTATTGAAACTTGGTTCATGATCAAATAATTGAAAACTTTCAATGGTGTCATCCATATCATCTTCACCGTTATCATCCATCAAATCTTCCATTTTTATTCTTGCATTGGGTCCAATCAATGCAGTTCTTCCTTGATAATTTGCTTTAGAGTATACACGAATCCATGTTTGTGTACTTGTTGTAATAGAGCTGATATCATCTTTCATGTTATCGCCGTCATGATCGTGCCAGTGCACGTCTTCTAAATCAGAAACATTTCTTGCTCCATCATAGTTTTTATAGCGACCATCAAAGTCATCATCTTTAAAAAATGATACATTACATGTTGACATAATTTTGTGTTTTTTTAGTTAATATATTTTTTTGGTAAACAATTCTATGATTGAATTGTGAATACAAAGAAATACAGAAACACACACTCGTCTATCACTTTTGAGTTATACAAATCTTCTACAATTTGTTAAAACAGGTTATACAAACCTTCTACACAAACACGTAAACAACTAATAATTAAAACATTATTTAATTTTAACAAATTTTCACTATTCATTCGTTTGTAGTAAAAATGTAGAATGATAAGCGTAACGAGAATTAAAAAACACATGCTTTTTATAAGCTATTTATGAAATTATAAATCTCTTCTTCTTTCCCAAGTTCTAGTTTCTTTTTGAGTCGATAACGCGCCATTTGAACACTGGAAGAACTGATATTCATTAATTGCGCAATTTCTTTTGTAGATAAACCCATTTTAATATAACAACAATGACGCTCGTCTTGTAGAGTAAGATTGTTAATTATTTCACGTAAACGATTGAAGAAATTTGGATGTACACCATCGAAATGAATTTTAAAAGTAGACCAATCTTGATCGAGTCGATTTTGGCTTTGAATCATTTCTTTTAGTTTTTTCACTTCCTTTTGAGATTCATTACCACTTTTGTATTCTAGTTTTTTTATATTTTTAGATAATTGTTGGAGCAACTCATTTTTTTTCAACATTTGTAACGTCATCGTCGCTAATTCGCGTTGTTTATGATTCATTTGTTCTTCGAGCTGTTTCTTTTCTATAAGGTTTCTTTTTTCCTGTTCATGCATCAATCGATTACGAAGTTTATATCTATTAAAAAATAATAACAACACAATACTACTTAATAAAAGAATGAAAAACATAGTGTTTCGTAAACGTTTTTGCAAGGTGTTTTCCGCATTTAAAGAAGCATTTAATTTTTTCTGAACAATTAGTTGCGCTTCTTTTTTCTCTGTTTCATACCTAATTTTCAAGTTTTCAGTTTCGTGAATACGAGTTTCTTTATAATACTTTTCATGTGTTTTAATAAGGCTATCAGCATATTTAGCTAAAAGAGTGGCGTTATCTTTATGCTTATAATAATTCATCATATAGATGTAACCGCCCATAACATAATCTAATGCCTGAATACGCTTAGATATCTCTAAACTTTGATTGATCAATTTTGCAGATTTTCCCCAGTCGCCTAATTGTTGATACATATTAGATTCTACTAATAATGTGGACGCATACAACTGATCGTAATTCGTAGCTTTTAGTATTTTTAATGCTTTTGCTATGCTTTCTTTTGTTTTACCATATTCTTTTCTTTCTAAGTAAATATTAGATAGGTTGGAATAACACACACCAACTCCACGTTGATTATTAAGCTTTTCCATTATTGGAATACACGCTAAAAATTGCTTTTCGGAAGTGTTGTATTCTCCAGATTGCATCAATGTGATTCCCAAATCTTTTAAAGCATAAGCTAACGCCCAATCATCTTTATCTTTTGTTGCAGCAACAATGACTTTTTTTATAATTTCGAGCGATTTTTCACGCTGCCCTTGCATATCATAAATTGCGGAAATGTTTAATAATGGTGAGTATTTAGACTTTTCTACAAAAGAATATTGTTCACCAACCTTTTGTGCTAGATAAAACTGCTCTAAAGACTTATCAAATTGTCCCCAATCTCTATATACTAAACCTGCATAAACATGTCCGTCTATCGCATACTTTTTTTGATCTCCTGATTGATTTATTAACCAATGACTCGCGGCTAATGTTAATTGTGGTGAACTGTATAAGTATCTATTTGCAAAATCAACTATATATATTAATTCATCTTTAGTTAATCGATAGGGTTGAATGTAATTTTCTCCATTATGAAATAAAACCCAAGTGATTCCCGCTGTCAATTTATGCTGTTTTGCAATTTTAATTGCTTCTTTAAAGTATTTTTCGGCATTTTCTGCGTCTCCTTCCAGGTCTGAAAGTGCTCCCAATCCTGTCAAGAACTTCACTTTGCTTTGATTGTCTCTTGTATTTTCGAAAAGTTGTATGCCTTCCGTATAGTTCTTTTTAGCTTCTTCTGTTTGTTTTTCTTTTGCTAAGATTCGAGCTTTACGATATAATAGCTGTATTTGACTATGCGTATTATTTTCAGCTTTTGCTATAGCTAAACTATCATTGAGTTCTTCTATTTTTTTAGTAACATCTGTTACAATTATATACTCTGGAAGGTCTTTTTTTTCAACTGTCGTTAGTTCCTGCGCATGTAGTATTGATAACGCACAACTTATTAAAAAGATTATAATACTACACCTATATTTTCGTTTTGTCATTCTGAAAATTATTGAGTGATTTTCACAAATTAGAATTTAATTTTTTTAACATGGCACAATGCAAATCGCTAGTCCAATATAAATGATTTAATTTTTGTGAAATTTATGAAGAAATAATCTTTAAAATGCATTTCAAATTGCAATACATTTTAAAGATTTTTATCATTTTACACTCAAATGAATCAGCAGAAAGTATTTACTTCTAGAGATTCATTTGAGTATTAAATGTTAGTATATTATCCTTTTGGTTCTAAGATAAGAGTGATTTTATTGAAATCCGCTGCACTATTGATCACTTTTCTGTATTCTTCATATTCAGATGCAGCAACAATATTCATTCGGTAATATTCGTTGGCTACAATCGTTAATACATTGTCTTTGAGTTCATAATCAGATAAGAAAGAAAGTGCCTTTTTCCCTTTTCTTATGTATGAATTGTCAATTTTTATATCATCCAAATTACTTATTTGATAACCTTCAGGAATGTTTACTTTAATTGTTCGTACATAGCTACGTTGAAATTCATTCTCAACTGGCATCACACGCTTTTTTTCTTGATATAATTGCATTTGTTGCCCGATTAAATCTCCAACTTTGAATAGGTATTTTTTTCCAGCTTTTTCTACTAGTGCATCCGATTCTACAGTTGTGTTTACTATTAAAGGCTTTACTCCAAATAATTCAGGAGCTTCATTTGTCATTTTTTTACTAATAATTTCAGCATCTTTATGAATTCTTTTTCCGAAACCTTCCATCAATTCTGTTCGTTGTTCTTCATTGAAAAGATTTGAAAACGCTTGTACATATAATGCGTAGTATCCTGTAAGTTCGTTGGTGAAATCCACGTTTATGATGGTAAGGTCATCTTCATCAAATGATACTTCAAAGTTCATTTTATCAACAGTTTTATTCGCTTTGATAGGCTTTATATACTTTATTTTTCCAACTGCCGATTTGTAATCGCCAACTTTTACTTCTTTGATGAATAAGCCATAGTTATCCGTTAAATTTGCTGGAGGAAAGCCATATCTACTATCAAGCTCTGTTGGTGAAAGGTATTTTTTATATTTTGGAATGTATATTAAGAAATCTCTTAGGAAGTTGTTTGCTTCAAACTTTTTATCAAATTTTAAATCTCTTCTATCTGAAGTTATTACGATTTGATTTTTAATTCCCAATGTATTTAAAACTGCCGTATATAAGCTCGTAAAACCAGATTCACTCGCTACTTTTTTATCTAGCGTTTCTTCTAAATTATAATCAACTCCTTCTGAACTGAATACATTTGTTTTTATGAATCGTTCTAAGGTTCTGATAATTTCTTCTTGATCAGTAAGTTTATCAATTCCCGCTTCAGCAATAAACTTCTTGATTTTCTTTTTCTCCTTTTTCGAATACTCAGGATAGTAATAACTGTAGATGTTTTGTGATACCTCTCCGTAAGAAGAAATATTGTTTACACCTGACGCAAGGTTTTTATCCAATTTATACACTACAAAACCTCTTTGCGCATTGTACGCAGATTGTGCCTCTCTTTCCAACGATTCAACATTATCCATACGAATATTCCAATGTTTTTTTTCTTTGAGAATTGTATCTCTTACCACTTCTGGCACTCCGTTGTAGCTTTTGAATGCAAATAATAAATTTGTAGGAGCGTATAAATCAAATTTTACTTCTTTTTTAGGATGTGATGTTTGTAATGATAGTTTTCTTCCTTTGTAACTTGGACGTTTTTTTACAACATAGAAGTATTCAATAAAACTCCCTTTTTCAATTCCTTCTAATGCAAAATAAGTGTATTTGCTTCCTGTTTCTTCGTCAATAGCAGATAATACTTTAGATTTATCTAGCTCTAAAATTTCTCCTTTTTTGTTGATTACACGCGCTTTACTTACTTCTAAATTAGAACTTGTCGCATATGGAATATAGATTTTGTTGTAGTCTTCTATTTTTTCATCTGAGTTTAACCAAACAATTCTGTGTTCCAAGAAATATTCTACAAATGAGTTTTCATTTTCAAAGAAAAACTCTGTGATCACTTGTTCTTTTAAGGTTATGATTTGTTCATCTTTTTCACTTTCATCTATGGTATAGTTTGGATTTTCTTCCCAGTCATAAGATTTAAATTCAGCCATTTCCTGTGCTATTATCGCTTGAATTGATAACGTCACAAATAAAGTTATGAGTATTTTTTTCATATATTATGATTTCTTTTTTAAAACG
This sequence comes from uncultured Kordia sp., assembly GCF_947496985.1. Lineage (GTDB taxonomy): Bacteria > Bacteroidota > Bacteroidia > Flavobacteriales > Flavobacteriaceae > Kordia. The sequence goes on along the minus strand of NZ_CANMEZ010000003.1, from coordinate 225,914 downwards.
ATAATTTCTTTAAAGTTTTTTTCAATTTTTTTGATCAACTTGTTTACTTTTTTCTGTTGTTCAATAGATAAACTTAAATAATTCAATTCACCATTATGACTATACAGTATTCGATTTTCTTCTTGTTTGTATGTTATTGCTGATCGAATCCATTCGTTTTTAACTTCAATATTTTCGGGCATATATGATACTTCATAGCCTTCTGGAATGGCAAATATTGTTTGATAGTTATAATGAATTTTGTACGTGTTTTTGATTTCATGTTTTCTGTCTTTCTTTGTTTTGAAAGAAGATAAATCTTTGATTAGATTCAGGTTTACATAAATTTCATCATCAATACTTTTCACATAGTTTGCAATATTGAAATCGTATTCTACTATAAAGTTTTCATCATATTCATATAGGTTTTTTTCTTTAAAATTGTCTACTAAAAAGCTATTACTTCCTTTACGTAAAATACTGTTGTAGAAAGATGTACGTTTCTCGTCTGACTTGATACTTTCCAAGTAATTGAAATAGTGATTTTTTTCATAACCAGAGAGTTCTATTTTCCCCTTTCCAACAATGTTTTCACCGTCAATTGAGATATACGTTGTGTCAATTGTAGCATTTCGCATGGCATCTATTACAGGAACTTCTTCTATTCTAAAGTCACCTTCTCCATTTCCGATTAACGCTTCTTTCCCTTGTATGAAAGACGAAGGGAAATCAATTGGTAAATATCTACCTGTCGCATCTAAAAAGTATGTTTTCCCTTCATATTGATACGACAAAATCATGTGATTGTCTACAATTGGCGTTGGTACTTCTTCGTAAGAATACGGAATGGTTCGTGTACCAATCCACGTAAGGTTTCCTTTGAGTCCGGCAATGTCTAACATCGTTGCTAAGATGCTCGAATTGTCTTTACAATCGCCATATTTCTTTTTGTATACGTCATTTGCTTCCCTTGGCACAAAACCTCCTAAAGCGTACTCAAAAGCAATGTATTTTATATTTTTTTGTACCCAATAGTAAATTGCTCTTACTTTTTCTAAATCATTGGCTTTGTCGGCAGTTATTTCGTTGACAATTGTCACTAGCTCTTGATCACATTCTTGTGTGTTTACATCTTTTACCAATGAATAATACCAATTATATAAATCAGAAACTTCACCTAATAATTTCACATCTTTATTATCTTCATCTTTGTAAGATGTGATGATTGGAACAATATGTGGCAATATGTTTTTATACGTTGGAACGTTTTCCTCATAATCAATTTTGTCTATATTTTGAATTTCCCACGTATAGACGATGTTTCCTCTTTTTTCTTTTTTAGAGAAGTTAATTGGAATGTTTTCTGTATTGAATTCTTTAAACTGTAACGAAATATCTTTATCAGCAATTATGGTTACTTTTCGATGTTTTACAGGCGAAAATCCTCCAAAATAAAATGGACTTAAGAAACGAGGATTTTTCACTTTTTCAGCATATTCAAGTTTCGTTTTTGAACCTTCTTTTAAGTTAGGATAGATAAAGTTTAATGATTTTGTATCATCATGAAAGGATTTATCTAATTCATCTTTTTCTTTGAATTCTTTTACTTCTGTTTCTCTGTATTTTCCTTTTACATAATTAAATGCGGACGCTTCCACTTCTATCATTTCAAAAAATGAAGAGAAGTTTAATGATCGTTTTGATTTGTACGTTGCACTCTCATTTAAATAGATATCTTCCTCTAGGAAACGTTGTGTAATTTCTAGATTTCCTTTTTTGAGTTTGATCTCTATGGTAGTTTCTTCTTGTAATGTAACTTGATTCGCGTTTGGATATTTTTGTTTCAGATTGGTATATTCTGAAGATTTTTGTCCAAACATAGCACTTGTAGACACAAGTGCTATAATCAGTAATGATATGTTTTTAAAGAGTTTTTGACTCGTATATTTCTCCATTAAAATAGTATTCTGTTTTTGTATGTTTGCCTGCTTCATCGTAATGCTTAACTTCTCCTGTAATTTCATCATTTACCAAGTTAGCTTCCATTTTTAATTGTCCATTTTCATGGTATATTTTTGTTTTTCCATGAAGCTTTCCGTGTTTGTATTCTTTTTCATTTTTCAGCTTCCCATTTTCGTAGTATTCTTTCGTAGTTCCGTGATATTCTCCATCTATATAAGTAAGTTCACTTTCTGGTTTACCATCATAATAGAACGAATTGTATACACCTGTAAAATCTCCAAATTTTACTTCCATTTCTCTTGAAACTTGTCCGTTATCATAGAATGCTTTTATTTTCCCTGTTTCATTTGTTATTGGAATCATATCAACTTCTTTTCCGTCCGTTCCCAAATAACTATATCCAATAAGTCTTCCATATTCGTAAAAACGAACGAGCTGTAAATTTCCTAATGGATCAAAAAATTCTTTACGTCCGTGTTCTTTCCCTTTTTTGTACGGTGTAGATATTTCTAGTTTACCATTGTCGTAATAAGATGTGTACAATCCTTCTTCTTTCCCTCTATGATGTGTAGATTTTCGCGTAATTGTTCCGTCATCACTATACGCTATTGACTCTCCATGTATATTACCTTGGTAATAGCTTTGCACTAGTTGTACTTTTCCATCATCATTATACCAAGTCCATTTTCCATCTTCATTTCCATTTACATATGATCCTTCTACCCTTTTCTTTCCTGTAAAAGAATACGATATAGATTCTCCATGTTTTACACCATTTACATAGGTAAATGATACGTTTGGCTTGTTATTGGTATAATTGTATGAAAAAAGACCATTTTTCGCTTCTTTTTGATGATCAATTTTTTGAAACGATTTTTCATTTTGATCAAAGTATTCATCTGTAAGTAACGTTCCATATTTGTATACAAGTTGTCTGTCTAATTTTCCATTGTTCGTATACTCTGTTTGCATTCCATGCAATTCCCCTTTGTGATAGAAATAGATACTTTCTACTGTTCCATCTAAGTAGTAATCGCGGAATTCACCAAATTCTTTTCCGTCTTTATACCAACATTGATGCTTCATTTGTCCATTATTGTAATATGTAGCATGGTAACCATCTTCAACACCTTCATTATTATAGTTTATGACTGATTCTTTTTTACCATTTTTGTAATATGTAATGTGTTCACCAATTGTATTGTTATCTTTATATGAACCTTCTCCACTTAATGCACCATGATCTGTGTAAAATTTCCATTTACCTTTTTTTCCACCTTCTATATCATATACTCCTTCTGAAGTAATGTTTCCGTATGGAGAATAACTTTTGTATAGAAATTCACCGCCTTTTTTCTTGGCTTGCTTTATAATTTTCCCTGCTTTATCATAAAATTTATATGCAATGATTTCACCTTTACGGTATGTATATTCATAATGAATTTTACCATCTCTATCGTAATGCTTATTTATTCCGTTGAGTTTTCCTCTCACATATGTGTATTCATCTTCAATAGTTTTATCATCATAATACACAGTCCATTTTCCATTTGGTTTTCCGTCTACATACGTTCCTTTATCATTTATGTTTCCATTTACATGGTAGGTAATATATGCACCATTAAGTTCGTCGTCTTTATAGTTTGCTTCTGAAATTACATCTCCTTTAAGGTTGTATCTTTTTTCTACACCATTTGTTTTCCCATCCGCATAGTACATGTCTCTGTATACTTTTCCATTTGCATAGTATTCTAAAATTTTACCATCTGGATAGTCATCTTTATAGTTGATATCATATTCAGGTAATAATTCTCCAACTCTAAAGTATGAGATATACTTTCCATTCAGCTTTCCATTTTTGAAATATTTTTTTTGCTGTAATGCACCTTGTTTGTTGTAATATTTGTATTCTCCATCAAATTCTCCGTCTGTATAGTTTGCGTTTATGTATACAGTTCCATCTTCATAATACATTAAGTTATTGCCTGTTAATTTTCCATTTGTATAACTAGCAGTTTCTTTAACTTTTCCGTGTTCATTATACCATTGCCAATCACCTTCACGTTCACCACTTGAACTAAATGTTCCTTCACCTGTTAAACGTCCGTAACTATTGTAGAATTTCCATTTTCCAACAAGCAATTCACCTTTCAGTTCTCCTTGCCCTTCTACATATCCTCCTTGATAGAAATATGATAATTCTTTTTCTTCTCCATCAACAGTTACAATATTGGTACTTAAGATTCCTTTCCATTTTTGTATGGCTTGTTTTAAGAATTCGATAATATCTTTTTCTTTTCGCTTTATCTGTTTTTTATATTTTTTGTTTTCAATAGAAGCTACTAATGTGTATGCGAAATTTTCAAAATGATCATTTGCTTGAATCCACTGGTAAAATGGCACAAACTTTTTACTCCAAAAACCATCTGTTCCTTCATAGTTTTCCAATTGTGCTAACATTGCGTGGTTTTGTCGTACTAGTGCAACGTCAATTTTGTGACTTATTTTGTAATCGTCATTCAGTGCAATTTTATTATCAATTACTAAATCAATATCTTCAAAGTATTCATCATCTTCAGAGATTTCTATATCAGGATCTGCTTCATTTTCGTTTTTGTTAGATACAATATCATTCAATGAACGAAGCGTATCAAAAGCTCCTTCCCCATCAGGATCTAGCATAAGATATATGTTGTAACACATTAATGCTTGCGTTACTTTACCTTGTCTATAGCAAATATTTCCTAATTTTAAATAGGCTTCTCTAAAAAACGGATTGAGCGTTATAACTTTTTGATAGGCTTGTACAGCTTCTTCAATTCTTCCAGATTTTTGCAGTGAAGTACCTTTGTTATTCCAAAGTTTATGAAATTTAGGGTATTTTTTTATTCCTTCTTCGTATACTTCAATAGCCATGTCATATTTTTCCATAGCTGCATACGCAACACCTTTGTTTATGTAAAAATATGCTTTCGCATCACCACAGTCATAAGCTTCTCCATCATCTAATACTTTGATAACTTCCTCATACTTTTCTAGGTTGATGAGATAGTAAGCTTTTGATGTTAGAAGGGAGCAATACGTAGAATCATTTTTATTGATTTTTTCAATGAGTGCAAGTGCTTTTGCACTTTCACCTTTTTGTTCCTCTTCTTGAATTTGCTCTATAATTTTTGCAGGATCAATAAAAGGAATTTTTTCTTGTGATATACTGACAAAGGGAAGCAATAGCAGTATACAGAAATACGGGAATTTTTTCATAGATAAATAAAATTGTTAATGTATGTGATTATTCGGTTGTTGCCTATAAAAATACATTATTTTATGTACATAAAATAATGTTAAATATACCTTCTCTAAATTTCAAAACAAAACAAACTTCGTAGGTGTCGCTATTTTTGCATAAACGTACATTACAATTGGTATCCTTAGTAGTTTATTTGTTACATTGTTGATAACCTTTTATAAAAATAGAGGTCAAAAAAAGTGGTTTCATCTGAAACTTTTTAATTTTAAATCATAACCATTTAAATCTTACAACATGCGTATTGAGAGTGATATAAAATTAGGCTTTAAAGATGTAATGATTCGTCCAAAACGCTCAACTTTAAAAAGTCGTTCAGAAGTTTCTTTGGAACGTACTTTTAAGTTTTTGCACTGTTCTTATGTATGGAAAGGCATTCCTATTATGGCAGCAAATATGGACACCGTAGGAACGTTTGAAATGGCAAAAGCTCTAGCTTCTAAACAGTTATTCACTACAATTCATAAACATTATAGCATTAAAGAATGGAATACTTTTATGGCATCTATTCCGCAAAGTTATATTCCATATATTGCCGTAAGTACAGGTACCAGTGCAAAAGACAATGAAAAGCTAAGAAATATTTTTACAATACATCCACAATTGAAATTTATTTGTATTGATGTTGCCAATGGATATTCACAACATTTTGTTGATTTTGTTAAGAATGCACGCATGCAATTTCCTGATAAAGTAATTATTGCTGGAAATGTGGTTACAGGTGAAATGGTAGAAGAATTGATTCTTTCAGGTGCCGATATTGTAAAAGTAGGGATTGGACCAGGCTCAGTTTGTACTACACGTGTAAAAACTGGTGTTGGCTACCCACAACTTTCTGCAATTATTGAATGTGCTGATGCTGCACATGGACTCGGCGGACAGATTATATCCGATGGCGGTTGTGCCATTCCTGGTGATTTAGCAAAAGCATTTGGCGCTGGTGCAGATTTTGTAATGCTTGGAGGAATGCTTTCTGGACATCATGAAAGTGGTGGTGAACTCATTGAACGCAATGGAGAAAAATTCAAGCAATTTTATGGAATGAGTTCTAAAACAGCAATGGAAAAACATGTTGGCGGTGTTGCCGAATATAGAGCTTCCGAAGGTAAAACAGTTGAAATTCCTTTAAAAGGAAATGTTTCAGATACTATTCAAGATATTTTAGGAGGTATTCGAAGTACGTGTACATATGTTGGTGCTCCAAGGTTAAAAGAGCTAACCAAACGAACTACTTTTATTCGTGTTTCTGAGCAAGAAAATAGAGTGTACTCTTAAATTTTATAATGCCTCGATAACACTCGATATGACCGTAATTATCTATTATTTATTGATTCGTTAATTTGGGTGTAAACTATAAATACTCGTATTTTAATTAATAATTTGAAAACTTAAAATCAAAAATCGTTAATCATATATTAAGTAAGGTGATACCGTAATTCTCCTAGTTATTCTTTTTATAATTTGTTTTCTTTATTAACCTAAATTTTATACCATGAAGAAAAGAAATTTAAAATCATTGAGTTTATCAAAAGAGTCTATTTCTACATTAGATCAACAAGAAATATCTGGAGGAAGAAGATCGTTTAATCCACCGTGTGCATCTTTTAGTTGTAGAGTTAGTCAATGTTTGACATATTGTGATTCTATGTGTCAATAATTATTTTTCAAATAAAAAAGGTAGCAACATAAATCATGCTGTTACCTTTTTCTTTCTATATTTTTTATTTAATAATAATTACAATTTCTGGCTTTCTCTTAAAGCTTTTGTATGAAAGGAAACTAAACCTTCAATTGGTCTTCTAACAATATTTCCAACTGTAAAGCCAAATTCTTTAGCGACTTCCCTAATTTCATTTTCTGAGAAAAATGCAATAGATCCTGCAAAATGAACAGGAGTCGTTTTTAGTTCTTCTTCGTATTGCATAATCATGTTTTCTGAGAATTCACGGAACCCTCTTTTGATTAGCTCTACAACATAGTCTGAATCTTTATTTAGAAACATAAATTCTGCAAAGTTTGCCAGGTAAGCATTCGGATTGGGTTGTTTGTACAAGTTGTATTTGATATAATCACTTTCAAGATTGTATTTTTCTTCAAATGCAACACGAATAGAGCTTGGCATTTTGTTGAAATAGTAATCACGAATTAATTGCTTTCCATAGTAGTTTCCACTTGCGTCATCCATCAGGCTATAGCCTAAAGAATTTACACGTTGATGTAATTGTTTTCCATCATAGTAACTACAGTTTGAACCTGTTCCTTGAATACACACAACAGCTGCTTCAGAAATATCATTGATAGTTGCATACACTGCCGCTAAGGTATCTTCATTTACTAAAATTTCAGCATTTGGGAAAAAGTTTTGTAATACTCCTTTTAATAATAAACGTGGATTTTCCGTTCCGCAACCAGCTCCATAAAAGAATATATGCGTTACGGTATGACGATGTGCTGAAAGTTCTTTGCTTTTTTTGATGGTCTTTTTTAGCTTTTTCTCCGCAAGTATTGCAGGATTTAACCCTTTTGTACGAAGTTTGTCTAATAATTGATTTCCATCTTTATCCACTGCAATCCAATCGCACTTTGTGGAACCACTGTCTACTACTAAAATCATAGGATGAATATAAAATAAATTTCCTGTTTCCAGGAAATGTTTTGCAAGAAGTGTTGTTTGTATAGTGTAACAAACGCACTCAAAAATGTTCCTAAGTGCGTTTGCTATTTTTTATATTATAAGTTGTTTACGTGTAACGCTAAGTCTACTAATTTGTTTGAGTATCCAAATTCGTTATCGTACCAAGATACAATTTTGAAGAATTTTGAGTTTAATTCAATTCCTGCACCAGCATCAAAGATACTTGTACGATCATCACTTACAAAGTCCTGAGAAACAACAGCTTCATCAGTATATCCTAAAACTCCTTTCATGTCTCCTTCTGAAGCAGCAGCTTTGAAGACATTTTTGATTTCTTCGTACGATGTTTCTTTTTCTAAACGAACCGTTAAATCAACTACAGATACATCAACTGTTGGTACACGAAATGCCATTCCTGTTAGTTTTCCGTTTAGTTTAGGAATTACTTTCCCAACTGCTTTTGCAGCTCCTGTAGTTGTTGGAATGATATTGTTCATTGCCGAACGACCTAATCTGTAGTTTTTCTTTGATGGTGAGTCTACAGTGTATTGCGTAGATGTTGCTGCGTGAATTGTAGTCATTAATGCTTCTTCAATTCCGAAGTTATCATCTAATACTTTAGCAATTGGAGCTAAACAGTTTGTTGTACAAGAAGCGTTTGAAACAATTTTATCAGAAGCTTTTGCATCCTTATGATTTACTCCCATTACAAACATTGGTGCATCTTTAGAAGGTGCCGAAATCACTACTTTTTTTGCTCCAGCTTGAATGTGATAGTCAGCCGTTTCTAGCGTTGTAAAAATTCCTGTACATTCAGCAACTACATCAACTCCTGCTTCATCCCACTTTAAGTTTTTAGGATCTCTTTCTGCTGTTACACGAATTGTTTTTCCATCAACAACAAGATTTCCGTCTTTTACTTCAATCTTTCCATCAAATCTTCCATGTACTGAATCATATTCTAATAAGTATGCTAAATGATTTACATCTAATAAGTCATTAATTGCAACTACATCTACATTGTTACGCTTTAAAGTTGCTCTAAATACGATTCTTCCAATTCTTCCAAATCCGTTAATTCCTAATCTTGTCATTTTATCTTCTTTTTTCTTTCTATTCTTACTTTATACTGATAATATATCAGATATTCTTAATAACTCTTTGTTAATATTATGTTCGCCTTTTACCGCTTTTTCAATACTTGTTACGACTACTTTATTGTCTGAAACTCCAACCATTACATCTGATTGTCCGTCTAGAATCAATTCTACAGCTTTCACACCAAGTCTACTGGCTAATACACGATCAAAACATGTTGGTTTTCCTCCACGTTGCATATGTCCTAATACAGATACACGTGCTTCATAATCAGGTAAGTTTTCAGTAACATATTCTGCTAATTCGAATACATTTTTACCTATTTTATCTCCTTCAGAAACCACCACAATGCTTGATGATTTTCCGCTTCTACGACTTCTTTGTAATGATTCTAATAATCTGTCTAATCCTAAGTCTTCTTCTGGAATTAGTATTTCTTCAGCTCCAGCACCAACTCCTGCATTTAAAGCAATAAATCCTGCATCACGTCCCATTACTTCCACAAAGAATAATCGATTGTGCGAACTTGCCGTATCACGAATTTTATCAATCGCTTCTACAACTGTATTTAAAGCTGTGTCATATCCAATTGTGAATTTTGTTCCAAAGATGTCATTATCTATAGTTCCAGGAACTCCAATTACAGGAATGTCATATTCTTTACTAAAAATCATTCCTCCTGTAAACGTTCCATCTCCTCCAATAAGAATCATAGCTTCTACACCTTCTTCTTTTAGATTTTCGTATGCTTTTTTACGACCTTCTTTTGTTTTGAATTCTAAGGAGCGAGCTGATTTTAAAATCGTTCCTCCTTTACTTACTATATTCTTTACACTACGTGCAGTTAGTTCTACGCTATCAGCTTCAATCATTCCTTGATAACCTCTATAATATCCTACACATTTTACATTGTAATATGAACATGCTCTTGCTACAGCTCTGATGGCTGCATTCATTCCTGGAGCATCTCCTCCAGAGGTCATTACCCCTATTTTTTTGATGTTACTTTGCATGCATTTTTTTATTTTGAATAGTAAAGCTAGTAAACTTATTTTGATTTTATAGTACGCTTAACACTAATTTTATGGTGTTCGAAAATTTCAAACGTTTTCGTTAATAAGTTCTCAGAATTTTAACGTTTTAGGGCAGTGTTTTTTCAGTTTTGATAAACTTTCGTAAAGGATAAAATTGATTTTTTGAAGTGTAAATCAACTTGTTTTTGAATTATTTTTTGAAGAATTTAGATTGTTTTTATAAGAAGACACATTTGTACTTTTTAATAAGTTTAGTAGGTCGTTAAATCATAGAATCAAAAACAAAGATCTTTGCATATTGAAGGAAATTGAAATTTTATCATTTATTAATAAAACAACTTGAAAATTTAGTCTTAGATAAAACTATTGTCCCTTTTCAGTTTTCTTGTCTTCTTCTTTTTTAGAAGTTTCCTTTTTTTCTTCTTTTTTAGAATCTGCTGTCTTCTTCTCTTTTTTATCTACTTTTTTATCCTCGAATTGGATAAGTCCGCCTCCAACTTTTGTTTCTTCTTCTTCTTTTTTCTTCTTTTCTTCCGCCATTTTCTTTTTCCCTTTCAAAACTTTATCTACCAGTTCTTTTAGGGTATCAAAATCTACTTGGTAAGATAATCCAATTCCTTGTGTAAATCCTTGAATTTCTCCAACATATTGAATTTGATTTTGGCGATTGAATATTTTTGCCGTCAGCGAACGATCTTCATTTAATGAGATTTCTATTTCTGCATCACCTACTATTGCCGTTTGTGTAACACCACCAACCGGAACTCCCAATTGTCCGTTGAACGTGATTTTATCACTTATTTGACTTGAGACTTTGAAACCTAATTGATCCGCTGTTTCAAGATTTAATTGATTGGAACGATCCGCCTGACTGTAATTTAATGAAACATTTAATTTACCATTTCCGTCACCAGAAAGCGCATCATTGATAATGCCAGTAGCAGTTTCTATAAGATTTCCTGTAATTGCATTTTGATTGATGTTTACTTCATTTACAAAACGCCCTTGTGATAATAATGATAATGCTTGCAATCTTCGCTTGTCTTCATCATTTAGTAAGAAACCTGTTAATTCAGACTCCGCAACACCTCTTGTCGTTGGAAATGAAATATTAAACAATGGATCTGGTTTTAACAAATCTCCTGTTAAACGAATTCCAACTTCTACAGGTATTTTTTTATTGAAGGTTGGACTATCTAATAGTACATCAGGATTTGCTTCTAAATTGTATACTGCTTCTACATTTAATTGCGCTTTGAATGGATCGCCTTCCCAAGTTATAGTTCCTTCTGGTTTTACCGTGAACTTTTTATTAATGATTCCACGATATTTGAAATTATATTCTCCTTTGTAAGTGATAAAATCTCCCCACATATTGAATTTACCATTGGTATTAATTTCCATCAATAGACTTCCTACTCCACTTCCTTTTATGGTACTTCCTGTATTTTTATCTACTACAATTTCTACTTCTGCATCTGGTGTTACATCTAAATCAAATTGTAATTCCAATCCTTTAAAATCATTTAGTGCATTTTCCTCTTTACTTTGTGGATCATAAAATTCATCTTTTGGAACAAATTTTATGAATGATGCATCACCAATGGAAGCTACATCACTGATAGGAATTTTTAACGACGTCCCTTTTTCCGTAGCTCCTTCTACACGAATTAAGAGTTCATCAGTTGGACCATCTATCCAAGCTTCTCCACTGATGTAACCAGTTCCGTAATATAAGGCTTCTTCATCATCTTCGTCTAATTCTGTATTTAACACCAATAAACGATCAGTCGTAAGATTTAAACCAAGAATCCAATCGTCAAAAGATGTATGCGAAATGGTTCCGTTAAGTAGTCCTTTCGTATAATCTTGTGTGTCTAAAATGGTTACATTGTCAAATTCAAATGTTTGATCGTAGAGTTTGACTTTTGAACTGTTTGCCATATCTACATCAACATTCAGATATGGAATGTACAATCCACCAGCTAAAATGTTAAGCTCTCCATTGATTGCTGGATTGTTTAAGTTTCCGACGACTTTTGCATCTCCAGAAATCAATCCGCGAATGTCCGTAATAACATCTTCTCCTAATGGGCTAAACGGAGAAATATCAAATTTGTCAATTTTTGCATCAACATCAATCGTATTCATTTCTCCAGACATATCAATGTTTCCAACAGCTATCAAAGATTCAATAGTTTCATTGACCAGCTTTGCATTTACATCAAATTTTTCCAGACTTTCATCTCCAGTAATGTCTATATTTAAATCACCTAATAATTGATCATTTACTAATAAATCTGCAATACTAAGCTTCGATTTTGGCACATAACCACCGTTTATTTGCTTAATATCTAGTTTTCCATTGACTTTTCCGCCTAAGCGAATACTATCTATTTCTGGCGTTATTTTTTCTAATCCAACATCAATGAATTGCAATTTTATGCTTTTATCATTTTTCCCAAACAATTGTCCTTCTAAATCAATTTCTTCATTTTGATGATTCATCACAATTTTTTCAATGAAAATAGAATCCAACGTTTTATTAAAAATGAATCGATTTTTACGATCATTTTTGTTGTTGATAAACCACTTATTTCCTCTAAAAGCAACATCCGATTTTTTGAGTCCGACAACCGATTTGTTATTGCTATTTATGGTATGATAGAAACTTAAGTTATAGACATCATCCAATTCTTTTCCTCCTTTAAATTCTGTTCTAAAGAATAAAGTATCATTAATTGTTTTATTAATTAGATTGAATTCACTCGCATCATACCATTTTGTAGTAATGCCAGCAATTTCCAGATACGTATTGAATACGGGGTTTTTGTTGTCTATTTGTAACTCTACATTATCAACTGTATTTCCGTAGGCAATAATCTGAGGCGTTTTAAACGTAAGTTTAAATTTATTTTCATCACCGATAATACTTCCTCTAAGTGAGGTGTTTTTTGACAATTCCACATCTGGAAGAAATACATCTACAATTTTGTTATAGATTTTAAAATTGAACGTTAAATATTGATTTGGCAACACTTTTATAGGTCTGTAATTCGCGTAAATACTTCCGACAGAGTTTTGCACCAAGTCAATTACTTCATCAAAATGAAAACGTCCTGTGAGTGTTCCTTCAATGATATCTGGCGAATCCACCGTGATTTTCCGAATGTCTTTGTCAAATTCAGAGTTTACATTAAAATTCTGAAAAGCATAAGTTGCGTTTTGGTTGGTGTAGGCAATTTTTTTGAAGAATATATCTCCTGCCATATCGTCAATATTGTTTCCAATCACATCCAATACGAAATCACCTTTTAGGATGGAAACTTTATCTCTTGTGACAAAATTTAATTTGTGTAAATCTAATAAATCAATAGAAGCTTTGAATCTGAATTCGTTTTCAACACCTGATAAATCTGCTAATCCTTGAAAGTTGAATTTTGCATTTGGATCGTTTGAAACTAAATTTCCATCAAATAATTGATCTTTTAAAACTCCCGAAACGTTTAAATTTTGGTATTCATAATCGTTGTATTCTAATTTAAAAATACGTCCAACAATTTCTGTATTTAATTTTTCTTGCGTAAATCCTTTTCCATCAACGTCTGCATCTAGTGTTATTTTTCCAATCATAGGATCGTCTACAAACACACCTAAATTGAAATCTTCTAATGTTATTTTTCCTTCATAAGAAGCATTGTCTATATCATCAATTTCAGTTAATATTAAATCAGATACAGAACTTCCTATTTCGGTATCAATGATTAGATCGGCATCAATAGTCTTTTCAGTAATTTCTGTAGTTCCGCGGATATTGAATTGTCCAAATTTCTGAAAAGATGAAGGCAATGTACGCCCAAGTAAATTTGGCAATAATGTTCGCAATTGATAGTAGTTTGAAGACAAACGGTCAAAATCACCTTTCATATAAAAAGGTCGCTCAGAAGTGAATAGATTTTGATAACGAACATTTCCATTGATAACAGTACTTGGCGATTTGAATTTGAAATTCTTCGTCGTAAAATCATTTAAAACACCTGTAATTTCTGTAGAAAACTGCCCTTTTTTGCTTCCAAATTCATCATAGAAATAGTTCAATTCTGCAAAATCAATTTCAGAATCTTTAAAACTTGCAGTCACTCTTACTTTGTCTAAAAAGTTTGCAAAGTCTTTTCTATCATAATCAAACACCAGCATTCCATCAAGCTTTGAACCTTTAGTTTTCATGACTAAATCTTCAAAACGCATTTGCGTAAGCGTATATTGAAATTTAGAATTCATTTCTTCAATGCGCAATCCTCTATGATCTAAAAATGTTAATCCGGTGACATCTCCATATACATTTGGACCTTGTACTCTGAAATCGTTCACAACTCCTGATAATTCTTGAAAATCAAGAATTTTAGCCGTTTCGTGATTATGGTCAATGTATCTAAATTTACTATTAGTCAGCTTTAGCTTAGATGTAATCAGTAAAAAATTTGACGGTGTTCCATCAGAAGGTTCAGAATCGAGCTTCGCTATAAAAACATCTAGAGTTGTATCTATAGAATCTTTTTCCGTGTTGATATTTAAGGTTAAACCATCAACTTTTACACCTCCAAATTCTAGTTTACTATTCACTGCATTTTTAAAACTCAGAATAGAGGCTTCTAGCGTTTGTACATGGATCAGCGTATCTTTTAAGTAATCTTCAATATAAATATCTTTCAAAGAAATATCGCCATTCCATTTTAATCCAATACGATCAATATTAATATTCGTTTTATACGTATCATTCAACCAATTCGTCGCTTTTCGTCCTACAGCAGTTTGCACAGCAGGAATCGAAAAGAAAAGCACCAAAAACATAAACAATAGCAATATTGCTATTAGAATACGTTTGATTATTTTCCAGACTCTTTTGATGATGTTTCAGAATTAAAAGTTATGTGTCATATTAGACACTGCAAATTCACAAAAAAATTAATACAAAACACGATGTTTAGCATATCTTTGTGAACTTATTATCAATTTTTATGCCTTTTAAAATTTATGAGCACAAAAGATGTATATATTTTAGCTATTGAATCATCTTGTGACGATACTTCTGCCGCGGTATTGAAGAACGCAAAAGTTTTATCAAATGTTGTCGCAAATCAGAAAATTCATGAAGCATACGGAGGTGTTGTTCCTGAATTGGCTTCGCGTGCACATCAACAAAATATTGTTCCTGTCGTACATCAAGCATTAGCTAACGCAAATATCGACAAAAAACAGTTAACTGCCATAGCTTTTACACGTGGACCTGGATTAATGGGTTCTTTGTTAGTTGGAACTTCTTTTGCAAAGTCTTTAGCACTTGGTTTGGATATTCCGTTGATTGAAGTAAACCATATGCAAGCGCATATTTTAGCGCATTTTATTGAAGATGATACACAAGAGATTCCTGAGTTTCCTTTTCTAGCAATGACAATTTCTGGTGGACATACGCAAATTGTGGTCGTTAAGAATCATTTTGAGATGGAAGTTATTGGTGAAACTATTGACGATGCCGTTGGAGAAGCCTATGATAAAAGTGGTAAAATTTTAGGCTTAACATATCCTGCTGGGCCACAAATTGATAAACTAGCAAATCAAGGAAATCCGAAAGCATTTCCGTTCCCTAAACCTAAAGTGCAAGGCTTGAATTTCAGCTTTTCAGGATTGAAAACGGCTATCTTATACTTCATTCAAAAACAAACCAAAGAGAATCCAATTTTCATTGAGGAGAATTTAAAAGATATTTGCGCTTCTATTCAATATACGATTGTGAACATTATTTTGGATAAATTAAAAAAAGCTGTCAAACAAACTGGAATTAAAACCATTGCCATTGGCGGCGGTGTTTCCGCGAATTCTGCCATCCGCAAAGCATTGAAAGATGGTGAGTTTAAATTTGGTTGGAAGACACATATTCCTAAATTTGAATATACAACCGACAATGCCGCAATGATTGGAATTGTTGGGTATTTGAAATATTTACAAGAAGATTTCACAGACGAAGCAGTTACGGCTAATTCGAGAATTAAAATATAGTTTTTAGATATTAGCATTGAGTCTTTAGATTTGAAAAAACTGTAAACTGAGCGAAGTCGAAGTTTAGCATTTAAAATTTTTAACATCATGGCATTTAACGAACGTTTAGCAAATAGGATTCGAGAACAATTCACTTTTTTCCCTGAGACTTTTACAGAGAAAAAAATGTTTGGTGGAATTTGCTTTATGTATGAAGGAAAAATGGTTATTGGTATTGTAAAGGAAGATTTGATGGTTAGAGTCATTTCTGATAAGATGGAAGAAAACCTAGCCAAAGATTTCGTTCGACCAATGGATTTTACAAAAAAACCTATGAAAGAATTCATTTATGTATCTTCAGAAGGTTTTGAAACTGAACATGAATTGTTACTGTGGATTGAACTTGGTTTGGAACATGCAAAATATAAATTGGGGCTTAATTCTTAAAAAGTAACTTTTTCATTTAACATCGAACATTTATAATTCATAATTTAGCATTCACAATTCATAACTTCTGCAAATGCAACTTTTTTACACACCTGAATTAACACCCGATACTAAAAACTATACGTTTTCTAAAGAAGAAAGCAAGCATATTGTACGTGTATTACGCAAGAAAGAAGATGATATTTTGCATATCACGAATGGAAAAGGGTATATTTTTTCTGCTCAAATTACCATTGCAGATCAGAAAAATTGTATAGTAGCCATACAATCATTTGAGTTTCAAAAACAGAAGAGTTACCGATTACATTTAGCTGTTGCACCTACTAAAATGAACGATCGATACGAATGGTTTTTGGAGAAAGCTACTGAAATTGGAATTGATACAATTACACCAATTATTTGTGATCGATCGGAACGAAAAGTGATTAAAGCAGATAGATATGAAAAGATTATTCAATCGGCAACGAAACAATCCTTAAATGCTTATTTTCCTAAATTGAAACCTGCTATTTCGTTTTCAAATTTTATTTCAACACACAAAGACGAACAGTTATTTATTGCACATTGTGAAGAAAATCAAAAACTATCGTTGAAACAAGTTTTACAAATTCAGAAAGACGTTACAATTTTGATTGGTCCGGAAGGCGATTTTTCTTTGAAAGAAATTGAGCTTGCGCTATCAAATAATTATATTCCTGTAACCTTAGGTGATACGCGTTTACGTACGGAAACGGCTGCTGTTGTTGCATGTCATTCAGTTGCGTTTATGAATGGAGAATGATTATAACTTATACAAGAGTTCATCATTCTGAGCTTGACGCTAGTTTCTAAAAAAATATATCTACCAAAATACCAAAAGTAAAACGATACTAAAAATCCAATTTCTGCGCACTCAAAATATCTTTTTGTTTATTTTCTAAAATCAAAAATACGCTCAATTTATCACTTTCTGTAACAATTTCAGGAAGATGAAATGTGTAGTTTCCTGTTTTTTTGACTTCCATCAGATAGTTCTCGCTAACAACAATATTATTGTTTTTCAAGATTCTTCGTGCGTTTTCCCCACGTTTTACTTCTGTAATTCGTTCTTTAATTGCTAAGACAACTCTGGCTTTTGTATTTGATACATCGCCATCAATTGTATATTCAAACTTTACTGAATTCTTTTTTTGCTGTATCGCGCCAAGCGAAATATCATACTTATTTTTATGCTTTTTATACTCTTTAATCTTCGTATACATTTTTGAACGATTGGAACCTACAAAATGTTCTTTTCCATTGACAATTACTGCTGGTGTGTAAATTCTGTTATCATTAAACTTTCGAGCATATGAACGTTGTTTTTCAGTAAATTGTTTTTGACTAAACGGATCTTTCCAACCAATATAATCCCAATAATCAACATGATATGATAAGGTAAATACATTCGCTTCGACATATTCATTTCCAACTTTTTCCAACAATACATCTGCGCTCGGACAACTTGAACAACCTTGCGATGTAAATAATTCCAAAACAACCACAGATTCCTGCTTTTTTTTGACACTATCCATAAATGATGCAAAAAAGAATATGACAAAAAGTGAAAGTGTTACTAAATATTTTCGTTTCATGATCTTAAAGTTTAACTTGCAATGTATAAGACGATTTTACATGAAGAAGCTTACGTTACTTTTATTTTTATTGAGTGTTTCACTTACACATGCACAAGAAATTGGCATTTTGAAATATGCAGGTGGTGGTGATTGGTATTCAAATCCGACAGCAATTCCTAATTTGATTAAATTTTGCAATCAAAATATAAATACAACTATTAAAGCAAAACCGCAAACCGTGGAAGTTGGTAGTACAGATTTGTTTCAATTTCCGTTTGTACATATGACAGGACATGGAAACGTTTTTTTTTCAGAAGAAGATGCTGAAAACTTGCGTAAATACTTAATTTCTGGAGGTTTTTTGCATATTGATGACAATTATGGAATGAATCAATATATTCGAAAGGAATTAAAAAAGGTATTTCCTAATCAGGAATTAAAAGAGATTCCTGCTTCACATCCAATTTTTAAACAACCGTATTCTTTCCCGAAAGGATTGCCAAAAATTCATGAACACGATGGCATGCGTCCGCAAGCTTTAGGTTTATTTCATGAAAACAGATTGGTTTTGTTATTTACGTTTGAAAGTGATTTAGGCGATGGTTGGGAAAATAAAGAGATTCACAACGATTCGGATGAAGTTCGTTTGAAAGCTTTGCAAATGGGCGCAAATATTGTGAACTATGCGTTTAGACATTAATGATTTCTAAAAAAACACTCATGAAACTTAGTTATTACTGTGCTTCAACTTCGTGTGGAAAAATAAATTATATAAGAGTAGCTTCTGACAATCGTTATGACTTGAAACAAGAAATTGGCGAAGAATTTAATGAACGTTGTAAACACTGTGGAAAACATACAAAAAAGCATATCAATAGATTGCATGGAGAAATGAATAATGCAGTAATACTGATTACTTTAATCATTACTTTAATACTAACAGTAATTCTCTGGAATTTAGGTGTGCTTTTTGGCGCAGTTACTTTTGGAATTCCTGCATTTGTATGGATACATCAAAAAAAGAGAGCAACCGATTTCAATAAATTAATGATTGATTAAACCTAAGATTTCATGAGTTATAACCTTTTTTTAGATGATATTCGTGTTCCTGAAATGGTCTACAGAAATCCTGATGATTACAATTTTGTGATTGTCCGTACATATGAAAAATTTGTAGCGTATATTGAAACAAATGGACTTCCAAAATATATTAGTTTTGATAATGATTTAGGATTAAATACCGAAGGAGAAGTTGCCGAAGATGGCTATGCTGCTGCAAAATGGTTGGTATATACTTCTGGTTTAGATTTAAAAGAACTTGATTTCTATGTACATTCAGCAAATCCTGTAGCCGCTAAGCAAATTGAAGGTTTATTGACAAATTATATCAATCATTTAAAATCGAATTCGTAATAGATTTCATGTCACAACTCACACATTACACAACTAATTTTAACAAACGAACGTTTCCAATCACTTTGGTTTCAGATCAAGTTTCGAATGCACCAAATATTGGTTCATTGTTTCGTATTTGTGATGCTTTTGGTGTAGAAAAAATTATTTTTTGCGGTGAAAATATTCCTGTTTCTGGAAGAAAAATGACCAAAACATCTCGCGCTACAGAAAAAGTAGTTCCTTTTGAGATTACAGAAGACATTCATACAGTAATTTCAAAACTCAAAGAAGATAATTACACTATAATTTCCTTAGAAATTACAGAAAAAA
Organism: uncultured Kordia sp.; assembly: GCF_947496985.1. Taxonomy (GTDB): domain Bacteria; phylum Bacteroidota; class Bacteroidia; order Flavobacteriales; family Flavobacteriaceae; genus Kordia. The sequence continues at coordinate 206,099 of NZ_CANMEZ010000003.1, read as the reverse complement.
GCAAATCAATTCATTCTATTGATTTTTCTAAATTCGAAAAAATAGCTTTGGTTATCGGCGATGAAAATTTTGGTGTAAACCCTGAAACGCTTTACGAATCTGATATTATTACGCATATTGACATGTTTGGTCAAAATAGTAGTATGAATGTGGTACAAGCGACAAATATTGTGCTTTATGAAATTACTCGTCAACAAATAGTTGCGAAATAATTTTATTGTTTTAAATTTATCTACAAACCAATTTCAATGACTTCAAACACCATCGCAAACGGCATTTTAAAAGCTTTAGGAATTATTTTAGGTATTTTTCTAATTCTTTATTTTTTATATAAAATTCAATCAGTTATTGTATACATTGCCATTGCAGCTGTTATTTCATTGATTGGACGACCAATTGTTCGTTTCTTAAAACGACGTTTAAAGTTTAAAAATACTCTAGCTGTTATTTTTACAATGACCTTACTCATTGGATTATTTATTGGATTGATTTCCATGTTTATTCCACTACTTGCTGAACAAGGACACAACTTATCATTGCTAGATATTGACAAATTACAAGAAAATGTACAAAGTTTATACACACAAATTTCAGAATATTTAGCGACTAAAAATATAGATTTTGAACGATCACTAGAAGAATCAAAAATATTTTCAAGTTTTGATTATACTATTATTCCTAATTTTTTTAATTCGCTAGTTAGTGGTTTAGGAAACTTTAGTATTGGTTTGCTATCCGTATTGTTCATTTCATTTTTTTTACTAAAAGACAGCAAGCTACTAGAAGATGGCGTTATGGTTTTTGTACCTGATAATAAAGAAACAAGATTAAGTAAATCATTTGAAAAGATTAAAGATTTACTTTCAAGATATTTTGTCGGATTGGTTTTTCAAATTTTAATTCTGTTTGTTATTTACACCATTGCTCTTCTAATATTTGGGATAAATAATGCTATTGTCATAGCTTTTTTATGTGCTTTATTAAACTTGATTCCATACATCGGACCTTTATTTAGCGGTGTTTTGATGTTATTATTATGCATGACAAGTAACTTAGAAGCCGATTTTAGCACGGTAATTTTACCAAATACGATTGGCGTAATGGTCTTTTTCCTCATCGGACAATTAATTGACAACTTTTTAAGTCAGCCACTTATATTTTCAAGTTCTGTAAAATCGCATCCACTAGAAATTTTCTTAGTAATCATTATTTGGGGAATTTTATTTGGAATTCTAGGAATGGTGGTTGCCGTGCCTTCTTACACAGCAATTAAAGTAATTTTAAAAGAATTTTTATCCGATAATAAAATCGTGAAATCACTCACCAAAGATATTTAGCTTTTGAACCCTGCATTATTATCTCCTGAAATTCAACAATTTATTCATGAACATCTTCATGATGATTTAGCAAAACTTTTGTTGAAATACAAAGAAGTTGAAGGAATTCCGTTTGCCGAAATTATTGAGCAAATTGAAGCAAAAATCAGATGCTACAAAAAATTACCAACTTGGTTTTCTTGCAAAAACATATATTTCCCTAATAAATTAAATATAGAACAAACTTCATCAGAACAAACCGCTACTTACAAAGCTAGCTTGATAAAAGGGAGCTCCATGATAGATTTAACTGGCGGTTTTGGTGTCGACTGTTATGCGTTTTCAAAACAGTTTCAAAAAGTAACACATTGTGAAATTGCTGAGAAGCTTTCTTCAATTGTTGCACATAATTACAAAGTTTTAGGGATTAAAAACATTACAACTGTCAACGAAGATGGTATTTCTTTTTTACAAAACAACCAACAAACTTACGATTGGATTTACATTGATCCTTCACGTAGAAATGATCTAAAAGGAAAAGTATTTTTACTAGAAGATTGCCTTCCAGATGTTGTAACACACAAAGAAACTTTATTTAAATTTGCAGATAATATTTTAATTAAAACCTCTCCACTACTGGATATTACAAACGGTTTACGCGCTTTAGAAAATGTAAAAGAAGTACATGTTGTTGCGGTTAATAATGAAGTCAAAGAGTTATTATGGGTTTTAGATAAAAATTTAAAGACAGAAAATATTTGTGTAAAAACTGTAAATCTTAAAAAGCAAGAAATAGAAACCTTTGACTTTTATCTTTCTGAAGAAAAAGAGCAAACAATTGATTTTTCTTTGCCAAAAAAGTACTTATACGAACCCAATGCTGCCATTCTAAAAGCTGGCGGATTCTTAAGTATCGCTTCAAAATACAAAATTGAAAAATTACAACAACATTCACATTTATATACTTCTAATGAATTGATTTCCTTTCCCGGTAGACGGTTTTCCATTGAAAAAGTACTGCCATACACAAAGAAAATTATCAAAAAAGAACTAAATTTGAAAAAGGCAAACGTTACAACTCGAAACTTTCCTGAGTCAGTAGCAACAATTAGAAAAAAATTAACACTTGCCGACGGTGGCACAGACTTTTTGTTCTTAACTACCGTGTTTACTGGAAAAAAAGCGGTTATACATTGCAAAAAAGCATAGAGAAACTTCAAAAGAAATCGCTTTTACGGTTTTACCGTAGCTTTTATAATAGCGCACCATATCCCATACTTAAGACTTCTGCCTACATTTGAACCATGCAATACAGTTTTAGGGATTTAGGGGAATCCACTATACTTTGGGGAACTTTTAATTAAGTTCCCCTTACTTCTTTTATATGGGTATGTGATTTAAAATGAAGACCATCAAGAATTTTCTTCAAAGCTTACTTTATATCGACAAAAAAAAGCACTTAAACGATTGAATATGCATTTTTATAGGCTAAACATAGATCCTAATACCAAACACATAGATTTGTATCATTAGTTTTTTAGATGACTAGTAAATAACGATAAATAAAGCCGTACTTTTAATTTAGGTACGGTTTTTTTATGCCTTTTGTTTCCATAAACTCTTCTTTTTAAATTAGTTCTTTTAAAAAACGATTTTTCTTATACTAAAAAACTTACAATTTAGAGCGTTAATCGATTATATATGGAGTTTATAGAATGTAAAATCAAAATCCACTAGATTATCTGATCTTATATCTAAATTTGCTGCACTGAATTCAGAATGAGGATCTTTAATTTATTTATTGCACATAACACTCAATCATTCTAAAACATACATTTTTAGTTTTTTTTAAGCCGAAAACTAAAAATGTTTATTCAGATAAACAGCAACATAAAATTCAGAAATGAATTTTTCACATTGTTGTATTTTATACAACTATTATTGAAGGGGAGGTTTATGGTAGGGCCTCCCTTTTTTTAGTGAAATACAATTTTATAAAGTATAAACGAATATAAAACGGATTGTTGAATTTATTTCGTTCTAAAACAAGACTTCATCTGCTTCATTCTTAACTTTTTTAAAAAATTAACATTACAAATTATCTTCAATTAAAAAACATATTGTAATATTGCAATATGGGAATAACAAAAACAATTGGTTTTTCAGAAGTAGTCATTGAAATGGCTGATATTTTAAAAGTATTAGGGCATCCTGCACGTTTGTCTATTATGGAATATTTAGCAAATAGTCCTTCATGCATTTGTAATGATTTAGTGGAAGAACTTCCCTTAGCACAACCGACAATTTCAAGACATTTATCTGAATTGAAACGTGTTGGACTTATTCAGGGACAAATCTCTGGAAAGAATATTTGCTATTGCATCAATCCAAAAAAATGGAATAAAGTTTTACTACATTTTAAAATGATAACCACTTCCCTATCCATCAAAAAGCAATGTTAATTATACTATAAATTAAGTATTATGAAATTATCAGAAGTAAAAGCACATTTACAAAATTTAGAACAATTAGATTTTTATTTACCTAATTCACAAAAAGTAGAAAGCCATTTTCATGTGACTGAAGTTGGACAAATTTCAAAACATTTTATTGACTGTGGTGGTGTTGTACGTAAAGAAAACGTAGTGAATTTTCAATTGTGGTCTGCAGATGATGTTGATCATAGACTAGAACCAAAGAAATTAATGAATATTATAGAACTTTCCGAAAAAGTTTTAGGAATTCAAGATTTAGAAGTTGAAGTAGAGTATCAGGCGGAAACTATTGGAAAATACGGATTGGATTTTCAAAATAATCACTTTGTACTAACAATGAAGCAAACGGACTGTTTAGCGAAAGATAATTGTGGAATTCCAGCACAGAAACCGAAGATGAAACTCTCTGAATTACAAGAAAATATGAACGCTTGTTGCTCTCCAGAATCAGGTTGTTGCTAACTAACTTAGATGATCTTGAATTATGTATTAGAAATTCTACAGAGAGTTCCTATTGCATAATTCAGGATTAAATTAGATTCATACTGTTGATATTGTAAAAAAACTATAACTTTGGCGGATATTTTTAAGCTATTTTTAGAAACAAAGTATTCGTAAATGGAGAAAGAACTAACCATCGTTGTTCCTGTATATAATGAGGAAGATAATTTAGAAAGGGTTGAAAAAGAGTTGGCTGCCTATTCAAAAGCTGCTAAAATTCCCATTAAAGTTTTGTTTGTAAATGATGGCTCTAAAGATAAAAGTCAGGAAATGATTGAAAAAATCTGTACTGATAGTGACACCTTCCATTTTATTTCTTTTACTGAAAATAGAGGTTTAAGTGCTGCAATTAAAGCTGGTTTTGACGAAACTCAAACCAATTTAGTTGGTTATATTGATTCTGACTTACAAACAGCGCCTGCAGATTTCGATTTATTACTAGAACATATTGGAGAATACGATTTGGTAACAGGTGTTCGTGCCAACCGAAAAGATTCATTTGTAAAAAATATGTCGTCTAAAATTGCCAATGGAATTCGTAGAACGTTTACAAAAGATGGTATGGACGATACAGGATGTCCGTTAAAAATTATAAAAACAGATTTTGCAAAACGCATTCCAATGTTTAAAGGATTGCACCGTTTTCTTCCTGCTATGATTTTATTACAAGAAGGAAAAGTAAAACAAATTCCTGTTTCGCACTTTCCTCGAATTGCTGGAGAAGCAAAATACGGTTTATGGAATCGTTTATTAGGTCCGTTAATGGACTGCTTCGCTTATGTTTGGATGAAGAAAAAGTACATCAACTATTCTATTGCTAAAAAAGGATGATGTACGCTTGGTATGTTTTAGCTATTGGCGGACTTTCACAATTATTATTTTCTGGAAGAACCTTACTTCAATGGATTATTTCTGAAAAAAACAAAAAGGTATTAACTCCTGCTCTTTTTTGGAAATTGAGTTTAATTGCTTCTTTTTTAATGTTTGTATATGGCTATTTACGTCAAGATTTCTCCATTATGCTCGGACAAGTTTTAACGTATTTCATTTACATTCGGAATATGCAATTGCAAGGTGAATGGAAGAAAATGCACAAATTCATTCAAATTTTCATTTTAATATTTCCGCTCATCATTATTATCTTTGGCTATAATAACGATAAACAGGACGTCGATAATTTATTAAACAATGAAGCCATTCCTGATTGGTTGTTAATTTTAGGTATCATTGCACAAGTTATTTTTACCTTACGCTTTGTATATCAGTGGTTATATTCTGAGAAAAACAAAGAATCTAGCTTACCGCTAGGCTTTTGGATGTTGAGTTTACTTGGTTCAAGTTTAATATTTACGTATGCAATTTTTAGAGTTGACCCTATTTTAATTGCTGGGCATATTTTCGGAATCATCACTTATGTTAGAAATATAATGCTGTTAAGAAATCAGTCATGAATTTTATACAAGAAAAGAATTACGTTTGGATATTAGTCATTGTTTGTTTTGCAATATTTTTTGTAAATCTTGATGTGTTGTATCCAAATATTATGGAAGCTCGAAACTTTATTACAGCGCGTGAAATGGTTTCTGACGGCAATTGGTTGCTAACAACAATGAATGGTGAACCACGTTATGAAAAACCACCTTTACCAACTTGGCTTGCTGCAATTTCCGGAATGCTTTTCGGATTTAAAAGTTTAATGGCATTACGAATTCCTTCTGCACTTATTACATTAGTTTTAATAGTATGTTCGTATCGTTTCGGTGTGTATTTTATTCAAAATAAAAAACAGGCATTTATCAACAGTTTACTACTTGCAACTTCTTTTTATATCATTTTTGCAGGACGAAACGGAACTTGGGATATTTTTGCGCACGGTTTTATGATTGTTGGAATTTATTATATTTTTCAATTCTTCTCATCCATAGAAAATATTTGGCGAAATGCCTTGTTAGCAGGTCTTTTTATAGGATTCTCTTTTATGAGTAAAGGTCCTGTTTCACATTTTGCATTGTTTTTACCATTTATTATTGCCTATAGTGTTGTATATAAATACGAAGGTTTTAAGAAAAAATGGTTGCCATTAGTGAGTTTAGTTACTATCGTAGTTGTATTATCTATATGGTGGCCTTTGTATATTAATATGATGGATGGTGATACTGCAAAAGCTATTGCTGAAAAAGAAACAACTGCTTGGAAAGATAGAAACGTCCGTCCGTTTTATTATTACTGGAGTTTCTTTGTACAATCGGGAATTTGGACAATTGTTGCGTTTGTAAGTTTATTATATCCGTATTTAAAATCGAGAGTTGAGAATTTAAAAGCTTATAAATTCAGTTTATTTTGGACACTTTTTGCAGTCATTTTATTATCTGTAATTCCTGAAAAGAAATCACGTTATTTATTACCTGTTTTAATTCCGTTAGCATATACAATGAGCTTTTTTATTGAATATGTATTCCGATCGTTTAAAACAGATATGAAAAAGCTTGAAAAATTCCCTGTATATCTAAATTTTGGATTGGTAGGATTGATTGGCTTAGTATTTCCTATTGTTGGTTATATTTTCTTAAAAGACAGGTTAGAAGGATTTTATGTTCGTTTCATAATTACTTCATTAGCACTCGTTCCGATTGGGTTTTTCACCTTGAAATATTTATATCAAAAAGAAATTCAAAAAACGTTTTACCTCATCATTGCATTTTTAATGGCAACTATTGTCCTTGGGTTTCCGTTAGCAAATGCTTTCTTAGAGAATCCAAAATATAATTCGTTACAAGACATATCGCACAAAGCAAAGGAAGAAAAAATTCCTGTGTATATGTTTAATATTCAATCGCCAGAATTAGTATGGGACTATGGAGGAAAAGTTCCTTTAGTACACAGTCATGCTTTAGAAATCCCGAAAGAAGATACGTTTAAAGTATTGGTTATGATTGATGGAAAAAAAGGTGTAGAAGAAGCATTTCCAAATTACACAGTTACTTATCAAGAAACCTTCGATTTAAATCCGATAGACAATACTAATAAAGGATATAAAGATCGCTTGCGTACGGAAATGTATTTGGTAGAGAAAAGGTGATTAAAGGATTAAAAAAATCAAATATTCTCACATTTCTTTTATTGCTATATTACAAATTTCGAAACCAAGCTAATTGCTCAGCAACACCTTCTTCTAAAGTTACAGTAGGATTATAATTTAATAGCTTTCGCGCTTTGTCAATGTTTGCTTTGGTACGCTGCTGATCCCCAGAACGTGGAGGCAATTCGTTAAATTTTATTGTAGTATTTAATAATTTTTCAACCGCATTTACTCCTTGTTGTGTAGTATATTCGGCTTCAGTTCCAATATTGAATATTTCACCATTACACACTTCTTCTTTACCAATAACACTAGTTATTCCAACTACAATATCACTTACATGTGTAAAGCTTCGTAGATGCGTTAAACTTCCAGTAAATAACGGAAATGATTTATTATTTAAGCCACAATCTAACAGTTTTGTAAACAATTTATCTGGACGTTCACGTGAGCCATATACAGAATATAAACGTAAGGAACATGCATTGATTTTATTCAATCTAGAATTATGTAAGACCAATTGCTCGGCAGCCAATTTAGTAACGCCATAATGCGAAGCTGGTTGCGGCGCCACCGATTCTGGATAGGTAGCATTTAAACCATAAATAGACGAAGTTCCAATATTTACAAATAATTGTAATGTTGTTTGCGCTAAAGCGTATGTCAACAAATTTTGAGTGGCAATTACGTTATTTGTCAAATAATCTTCAAACGTAGACGTTGCAGCTATTCCTGGTTGTGCAGCAAAGTGAAAGATATATTCAATAGCATTAGGAAGTTTTTCTATAGAAGAAGCATCGCGCAAATCTGCTTGGAGTATTTCAATACCTTTTGATTTGAGTACTGCTGCATTTTTATTTTTTAAATCGACAGGGTAATAATCTGAAAAATTATCAATTCCTATAACAGTATGTCCTTCTTTTTGTAAATATTCTGCGACATGCGATCCAATAAATCCAGCAATTCCTGTGATGAGTATCTTCATTGATGTACTTCGTAATGTGTTTGATGCATAAAAGTATAAATAATTTATGGAATGCCTTTATTATTTTTAAAAACTGTAGAATTTTAGGTGGCTTTAACCACCTAAATATTCAAGAAAGCTAGATTGTAAAAACTTTAAAACAGACATTTCTTCTGATTTAGGATCGCATGAAACAAAATGAAATTTTGTTGGATCATGTTCATTTCTATTTGATAAAACGATTTTAGCATTAAAGTGTCTTAATTTTGAATTTTCATTCAAAGAACTTTCGAAACTTTCTTTAGCATTTTTAATTAGTTTTTGATGTTCAGATGTTTCTCCGAAATTCATCTCAACAAAGTTTATTGTTGCCATTTTTATAATATTTAAACATTAATAAAAACAAATATAATTAATAAAAAAACGCGCAAAAAAGTTCCAAAAACTAATACTTCTCTTCTACTTTAACAATATTTACTCAACCTACACTTTTAGATTTCTCAAAATTAAGTTTCACTATATTCAAAAGGCTTTCCTGTTACAGAAAGCCTTTCTTAATATGCATAATCAACGCAAAAATGATACAAATTTTCAGTAGGTCTGAGTTTAGTTGTATCTATCATACATATGCTTTCAATGATACATCAATTTGGGGTTATTGCTTAATCAATTTTGTAGTATATGAGTTAATTCCGTTCGAAACTTTCACAAAATATATACCTGTAGTCAACTGGTTTAAGTTCAATACTGTTTTTTGCGTTTTCGTATTGAGTTTTAATTGTAACATTCCTTGTAAATTATATATTCCTAATTGGTAACTCGTATTATTATCAAAATCTTTAATGTGTAATGTCGTTTCATTCTTAGAAGGATTTGGGTACAATGTTATTGCGTTTTCTTCATTTCTAGTTGAAACTTCATCAGCATTTAATACTTCCGTTAGTTTTGTATAAACTGGGTCTGTAGTTGCGATTCTATTTGTTCCACAAGGCACAATCTCTGCAAAGTAATTCCCTCCTGGTTGCACAGTAAACCCTGGATTTAACATAATTTCAGTTCCTGCTCGCATTTCTACATTTGCATTATTTGTAACGGTTACATTAAATACTGGAGCAACATCAATCGTGTTTATTACTCTATAATCTAACAAACCTAATCCTGGAAGCGTACTGTTATCAATTATTAAATCAGGTTCGTAAACACAACATGGTTTTGGTGTAATGACTCCAGAATTGTTACATATAATATTATTGACGACTGGCGGATGATTTCCACTTTTTACAACTACTGATGTTTTAGTTTCAGTTCCACAATCGTTTGTATATGTAACTTTTAATAGATAGGAAGCATTTGCAACTAAGCCATCCGTATTATTTCTTCCATCCCAATAAATTGGATCTACAATACCATTTGTGCAACTCACAGAATAGTCCCATATTGATATTCCAAGCATGGTAAATATTTCTGTTGTAACTGTATGAGCATTGTTTAAGTTTGTAATTTTTAACGGAACTGTTGTTGATACCAATCCGTTATGGTTTGGATACACTTCACCACTTAGTCTACTACAACTTGGAAATTCACATGTTTTTGCTAGTTTAAAGTCGTCTAAAAGTATGTATGGTCCATCACAAAGATTTGCTGATTCGGTTTCTATTACAATCCAATCATAACTATCTGCTGGTGCTGTAAATTCAACTGTAATTGGATACCATTCTCCAGTTGGATAGTTTACAAGGTCAATAGGTTTGTTTAACACTTGCAATGTGTTTGATGTACTTTGCTTGTTATAATATTTACTTGGATCACATCGATTATTAAATTGATTTGCTCCTATGGAATACTTCATATTATTTTTCCTGAAATACACATTTAAATCTAACCCTGTAGACCAATCATGAGATGGATCATTAATAGAACGTATGTAAAATTGCAATGTATACGTTTCACCTTCTTCAAATTTATTAGCATCAAAGAATTTCTGTTGTATAAGTTCACCTGGTCCCATTCCTATATATCCAAGTCCTGCATGAGGCACAATGTCCGTTCCTCCTTCTGAGAGTCTCAGTTTTTCGTAACCATCATACTTATTAACCATATACCAATCAGGTGAATGTAATTTGAATTGAATTTTTTCTGGTGATTCTGCAGGTGCAGTGATGACTTTTGTAACAGTTTTCATGTCGCTTTCCCATACGGAAAGACCTTCTTGATTTCCATGATTAGTTGTATTCCAACCTCCTGAATATGTATATGTTTTTGGTGAATAATCATCTACCAAAGCCAAATAAAAAGGCGTTGCATTGTGTGTAGGTTGATCCGCTACCGCATTATGAATCAAATTATCTTGTCCAAAAGAAATCCATCCGAAAAACAAGAATAAAGTGATTATTATCTTACTCCTGTTTTTCATTATTTTTTCTTCTTTAATTCATTAACCTCTTTCTTTAATTCAATTACATATAAGGTAAGTTCTTCTATTTTTTCTAATAATTTAGCGTCCATTTCACCTAAGTTTACTCCTTCTGTTTCTATTTGAGTTGCAGATGGAACATTTGGTAAATGTCCGTTTGTATTGATAAATTCTTCTACTTCTTCTAATGGTTTTAAATTATAATTTTCTTTAAAAACATAATCAGCCCAAACACCAGCTGCTACATCTACTTTTACTTTTTGAGTACGAATTCCTTTTTTTACAAATAACTCATACTCATCACAATCTGTACATGGATCAAAGTCAAACCAATCTCCTATCATTGTTTTTCCTGCTGCAATCCATAAATCATGTTTTTTAGAACTTACGATACTTAGTATACTATTGTAACCTCCAGTAAAATTGTTAAATGCTCTTATTCTCCAACTTTCATTTCCTAAGTGATCTCTAAAAGATAAACCTCCGTAGCTATTATTTATTTCAGACTGAATTCTGATTTCTTGTTTGTCTCCTAATCGTACATCTAAACGCGCTTGAGGATCATCGGTTGCAATTCCGACTTTTGCTCCAGTCGAGTTATCTTTTGTTGCCATAAATACTGGTTGTTGATGATCAAACCCTATTAAGAAAGAATAGTTTTTTGTATTTACAGTATTTCTTCCGATAGCAAATGAGAAAGCTCCATTTGCTTGGTTTGTGTGCCCTAAAGCAAATGAGAAACTTCCGTTTGTTTTGTTACTGTGTCCTATTGCAAAAGAATTTAACGAGTTTACATAATTGTTTACTCCAAAAGCTCCAGATTGCATGTTTTGTACGGCGTTTGACATTCCAAAAGCAAATGAAAAATTATCATTTACTGTATTTCTGTGTCCAGCGATAAATGAAGATCGCTTTGTATCGAAGTTCATATTATTTTCAGTACCAACAACTGTAGAATATTTTGATTTTACCAAATTTCCATCACCAAGTGCTGATGAAGTTGGATCAACTGTATTTGTTCCCCAATTTGTTTGTGCATTAGTGTTTGATAGTGTAAATAACCCTAGTAAAAGGATTAAAAAAGGTAGTTTATTTTTCATGGTTGTATAATTAGTAATTATCTCTACTCTTTTGAAAGGTTTTCGAGTTTTCCCTTGATAGATCTATGTATCTATATGGGATCCTTTGAGAGATTCATTACCCAACTAAAAATGAAAAATTATATTTCTCTTTTTACTCATCACATTAAAACAATGAATAACAATTAATTACGCAGCAAAAACATTTTCTTTTTGTATGCCATGTATATTCCTAAAATTATAAGTAATATAATTCCTGAAACTATGTATAAAGTGTACGATGTTGTTTGAATTTTTATAGCATTTGTACTTCCTGTTAGTGTAAATGCTGCCCAATAGTAGGGTGTGTTTTGCGAAAATTGATGTTTTTGCAAGTATTCCTTTTTCGCTAGTTGTAATGCTTTTGATTTTGTATTTCCTTGTATTAATTCATGATAGAACATTTGTAAAAGCTCATTTCCTGCCTGCTCATTTACTTTCCAAAATGAAGCCATGACACTTTGTGTTCCATTGTAAAAAAATCCTCTGGATAAGTTGATTACACCTTCTCCCGAAATATTGATTCCGTCATTTGTTTGACAAGCATCTAATATGACCAAATCTGCTTGATTTTCTATACCAAAGAGTTCGTTGAGTGTCATTTTATCTTCATAAAAGGAAATCCAAGGTTTTTGTGTAATACTATCCAAACCAGCATGTGTATTAAAATGTATAATTTCAAAATTGTTTTGCTGTTTTAAAAAATTAGCTTTTGATGCCTCTTGCTTTGTAAGTACAAGCGACTCATCAAACGTTTCAACCAGTTTTATAATATTTTCAGTCCCCGTTAAGGTTGGTAATTTTGTGTCTTGAAATTCTTGAGGTGCAATTGTCAATAATTTTTGTGTTGGTAAATTTTGTTTTTGTTGAATTTGATCAAATAGTGAAAATGATTGTAAATATGATGTTTCAGTACTATTTACTAGATAGCTTTCAATGAGTTCTCCTTCTTTTTGAGTTGGTAATATTTCAAATGGAAGATACTGTAATGCTTGATCGGCTACAATCGTAAGTTTTTTATTCTGTAAACGTGTGGCTGCATTTTCAAATGGAAACAATTCTTTAAATACAGTATTTCCTATCTCTTGATATTCTTTTAGTTCTTCTTCATTCAGCCAATGCCTCGTCATGAATGATTTTAGTTTTTCAAGTTTCTTGTGAAATCTTGATATATTATCAATCTTAAAAAATATTGGTTCACCACTATCACAGTAAATTCCATAACCATCTGCTTCATGCAAAATATACTCTACAAATGATTCATTCTTATCGGTATATTTTGCTATTGTATTTTCTAAAGATGTAATAGCTATTTCTTGTTTCGTTTTAATATATTCTGGATATGCTTGTTGCATGGAGTCCATAAATTGTTGAAATTCCCTATTAGTTGCTGTATATTTTGCTTTCCATACTTCATCATCTGTATTTTGATGAAATTGTTCTTCTAAGGTTAACATTTTATAATACAATTGATGTTCGCGCGTTATTAAATCTTTAGGAACATTCATTTTAAATTTTGCTCGTAATGTTTTTATATTTTCCTGTAAGAGCAAGGCTTTATTTTTTTCCATGTAGTAAAACGCACTTGTAGGATCATTTAATAAATAACAAACTTCAACCGCCAACATATAGATATTGACTCCTTTATTAATCCAAAACAATTTAGAAGCTTCTGTATTCATTTCATACCGAATCAATGATACTAATTGATCAATAATTTGAATTGTTTTTTTTGCTTTGTGAAGATATTCAAGTGTTTGTTCTTGCTTATAAGCATGAATATAATGATCTACCAAATCAATCAAGTAAATTAATATATCCTGCTCATATTCAGATTCTTTAATTTCATTTAGTGTTGGCAATTTGAAAGGTTGTGCTGTATCTTTTCCTAAAATAGTATACACAGCTTTTTCAGAATATGGTATTTTTTCTTTAGCAATATCCGAATTGAGGTAATACCCCATATTATCCAAAGCTGTTGCAATTTGCTCTTTATCATCAGACTCATTTAAAACCCTTTTATAGGATGCTGTTGCCAACTCATACTTTTTCTGCTTTGAATAAATGATTCCAATATTGTTGACCACTTTCAATGCTTTATATAAATAGTCTATTTCAATAAATCCTTTTTCTGCTTTTTTATAAAAATACAATGCACGATCAAAGTCTTTAAAAGCATCATATACAACTGCTAAACCATTATTTAATACTACTCTATTGAACTCAGCCAAGCTATCAACTCGTATTAATTTTTGATGATCCGAAATAATTTTCAAATCAATATTAGTATCATTAATTGTATAGATACTTGCATACTTTTTTGCATATGTGTTTATAATATCAAATCGTAAATTACTTTCATATTTTGGATTTTCGCATAGTTTTTTATTTGCTAAACCTAAGTTCAAATAATACAATGCAAGTGGAATATCGCCTCTTTTTTTCGCATTTCTAGATAAAAACCGATATGCATGTGATGTATATTTATCTCCTTCTAAATCATTTATGATTTCTATTAAAATGGTATGTGCTTTTTCAATTTCACCAATTTTTGTATAGGTTCGTGATAACCAAAACCTACTTTCGTTATATTTATTGAAATCTTTAAATTGTGATCTTACTATTAAAGATTTATTAAAGAAAGGAAATGCTTTATCATACACTTCTTGCTTGTAAAAACAAGTTCCCAGTTCATAATAAAGCATTCCTAAATCTTCTGTATAAACAGATGTATCTTGCTGTTGAAGTATTTTTTTAAACCCTTCGGTTTTTAACTCTATATCTTCTAATTGCTGCACACTTTCAATTTGAAACGATAGTGTATTTTGTGCATTTGCAACTAATACAAAACACAAGCAATTTATTAATAATAATGCACGGATTGAAAGCATTTTTATGCTAAAAATAAATAATATTTTTTAATCCTCTGCAAGTATATATCTATTATGCAAAGTATTTTTAACTACTTCTTCTCCTGTATATAAATCTGTTACAGTCATAAACTCCAAAGTAACTGGAATCCCTAATGATGCTACTCTTTGCGTCATTGTTAATTCTGACAATTCACCTGAATTTAAGATCTTGGCGACTTCTATTGTTATTTGTGGTGCAGCAAAAGAAGTTCCCGATACAAAAGAACCATAAAACGAAATTCCTTCTCCTTTAGTAAAGAAATCGACACTTGTTCCATAATTAGAAAAGTCGGATGCTCTTCCATATCCTTGATTACATGAACCCACCGCAATTACATTTGGTTTGTTAAAAGAGGAAGGATAATGTGGAGTTGTATCATTATTATGACTTGTATTTCCGGCGGAAGCAACCAAAATAACATCAGGAAACATTTCCAATACGTTTTCAAAAATAGTATTTCCGAAGTCTCCAAAAGGATCGCCATGCCAACCAAAACTAGCATTGATAATGTCAGATCGTTCTGAAGCATATACTAAACTACAGATCGTTGCAAAATAACTTATATTTCCATTTGAATCAGCAATTTTTAGTGGTAATATTTGATGTTTTATTTCTAAATTAGCTAATGCATTATGAATTAAATCTCCTATAATACTTCCATGTTTAAAAGGATCATCGTCAAATGTATTTGGGTCATTATCTACAAAATCCCATCCAGATTGAGCTTCACTTTCAGCAAATTCGTCAACAGTTGCATTATATAAAAATTGAGGCTCAAAAGTGCTTTCACTAAAAACTGTTAAAGCTGGAGCCAAGCCAGTATCTAATAGTGCTACCGTAATTCCATTATTCGAAGGTTTAATATACGATTCATAATTTGTATCAGCTGCCGTTCCTAAAATAGGGCTTTCAACATCAAATCCAAATTCAAATTCATAATCTATATCTGCAATACCAAAGATTTCTCCTCCTATTTGACCTTCAATTACTTGTTTTTTAGGTTCTATACTGATAGTTCCTGGAGGAAAAATCCATTTTTCAAAATCTGGATTGTCACATTTACATATCTCAAATGATCCAAAACCCTGTTGTGGGTTTATATTGTCTCCGTCAATTCCATTGCTTTCTCTAATTGTAAATTTCATGGAATCTGGTGTTCCGTCTTTAAATTGAATAACAAATTCATTTTGCGAATACACAGGCAAGTTTCCGGGTATAAATGTTTGTGAATTTATGCCTCCACCATTTTTGGCTTTAATGTTTAGGTTTTCATCTTTTGTGGTATCAATAAAAGTATCATCTTTCGTACACGACGTGACACTTATCAACAAAAAGATTGCAATAAGTTTTTGTATATTTCTCATTTTATTAAAAATTTTGCGTTCTTATAATAGGGAACAAACGCATAAAACATTACCCAATATTTTAATCATATCTAGGATTTATGAAAGATAGTGAAAGATTCATTAATGCCCTCACGTCTGGAAATGAACGCATTATAAAGGAAATTTACACTAAACTATTTCCTAAAATCAAAACTTACGTACTTAAAAACAGAGGTGACACGCAAGATGCTTCTGATGTTTTTCATGACGGATTGATGTATATTATTGTGACACAAAAAGAAAAAAAGACAGAAATAAAGTCTTTTGAAGCGTACTTATTTGTGATTTGTAAAAATATCTGGAAAAGAACTTTAAAAAATAAGGTAATAAAAACCGATCCTTTGACACTAGTAGATAAAGAAGCGGAATTGGGAGCACATATTCTAGAACAGGAACTTTTTGATTTTTATATTGAAAAATTTGACTTGCTTTCTGATAATTGTAAAGAAATATTGAGCAGTTATTTTAATGGATTAAGCTATGAAGATATTGTTACGGAGCATTCTTATGCCTCTATAAATACAGTACGACAACGTGTTTTTAAATGTCGTAGTAAACTAGTGAAACTAATAAAAGAAGACAATAAATACCAAAAAATAAGAAGATGGCGTCAAAACTAACCGAAGCGCTTTTAGCCGAAATGCATCGTTACCTAAACGACGAAATGAACGAATTGGAACGCAAACGTTTTGAACAAAAGTTAGCAAATGATGAGGAACTCAAACAAGAATTAGTTCTTGAAAAAGAGTTGAGAGAAGCTTTACATGAAGATAGTGATTATAATATTTTTCAAAATAATCAAAATAATGAAGAACTCACGAAGCTAAAAACAAAATTAAGAAGCGACGAATATCAACAACTTTCCAATGCGATTAAAAATGTTGGAACTGAATATTTAGAAGAAAAAACCGTAAAACCTCGTACAAACTATTATAAGTATGCAATGATAGCTGCTGTATTGATACTGTTTTGTGGAATTTATTTTTCACAAGTGAATACTTCTTTGGATTCATATTATGATGCAAATGTAAATTGGAGCGAATTGCCTTCTTTTATTGAAAAAGGACAACAAGAGAATTTGTTTTCACAAGGAGAGCTTGCTTTTAGAGCTTCAAATTATGAAGAAGCAATTTCAAAATTCTCTAAAATTGAATCTTCCCATGAGTCGTATGTATTTAGTTTACAATACTTAGGTGCTTCTTATGATATATTAAACAAAAATGAAGAAGCAATCGCAACGTTTCAAAAGCTTTCAAAATCAGGAAACTCAAATGAACATTCTAAAGGATATTGGTATGAAACTTTGATCTATCTTAAGATGAATAATAAAGAGAAAACTATTATTTCATTAAAAAATCTCACAAAAAAATCTAAGAATTATAAATACAAAGAAGCACTCAAACTTCTTGATGAATTGAAATGATATTTCACACAAATACACACTTCACAAAATACTAATAATCAAATTAATACACTTGTAAAATTGCATTATCCCTAAATCGAATTACTTCTGATTTTAAATTCATGTATTCGTTAAGAAAACATTGAAAGTATATACTAGTTTACTGTTTTCAACGCAACCATTCCAATGTATTTGTATCTAAAAAATATAAATCATTCAACCACATGAAAAAAATTATCCAACTAATTCTTACCATTTCCCTTGCTTTTCTATTACAAAATTGTGAAAACAATGAACTAGATTCAGGCATTGTTCCTGAAACAACTCCAGCGCTAAGTATAGCCGATGATATTTTCCAATCTGAAAACTTTGGAAATGCTACTTCTGGAAACTTTATTGGTTTAATTACAGATGAATCTGGCGCTAAGTTAGAAAACGTACAAATCACTATTGGAAATGTAATAACAATGACCGATCGCAATGGATTATTTGTCTTAAATAATGCAGATGTTTTTGAAAAGTTTGCGTATGTAAAAGCTAAAAAAAACGGTTATATTGACGGTTCCAGAGTTATAATTCCAAAAACTGAAGGCGCCAATAGGGTTAATATTGTATTATTAAAAAAGGAGATTGTTTCAAGAGTAAACTCTGGCGAAAACTCACAAGTATCCTTATCAAATGGAGCTATTGTAAATTTTAGTGGAGGCTTTATAACTACAGACGGGAATTCATATTCAGGTGAAGTTGACGTTGTTGTCCATCACATAAGACCAAATTCTATAAATACTTTTGAACAGATGCCAGGTAGCTTGTTGGCACAAGATGCATCAAACAATGCTCAAAATTTAGAAACATACGGAATGCTTTCTGTGAATTTATTTTCTCCTTCTGGAGAACGTTTAAATATTGATCCCGAAAGCCCTGCTACACTAGAGTTCCCTGTAGATTATACGCAAACAAGTATTGCTCCTGAAACTATAAACTTATGGTATTTTGATGAAGAAGTTGGATATTGGAAAGAAGAAGGACAAGCCGTAAAAAATGGTAACAAATATATAGCAGAAGTTACGCATTTTACATGGTGGAACTGTGACATTCCTTTTGACGCTATCATTTTTTGTTTTGATATTATTGCCAACAATGTTAATGCAAACACTCCATATTTAGTTGTCATTACACGAGCTAGTAATAATCAAGTTATTTATTCAGGTAATATTACTTCTAGAGAAACAGAATGTGGTTTAATTCCACGAAATGAAGAAGTATTAGTTTCAGTGTACAGTATTACTGGCGGATGTAATAATCAATTGGTATATTCGGAAACGCTTGGTGATTATGCAACTGATACTTCCACAACAATTTCTTTTACAGAAGAACTTACAACTACAACACTTACTGGAACTGCATTAAATTGTAATGGATCACCAATCACCAATGGATATGTATATATTAATGATACGAATATTTTTAATCTTTCCAATGGAGACTTCTCTATTGGCGTAATCCACTGTTTGGACGGTTTAAATATTGATGTACAAATATTTGATTATGATACAAATCAATGGGCTATATATGAAAATGTAGTATTAAGTGGTGTAGATACAAATGTAGGTGTTATTTCTACCTGTGGAGATGGTGGCGGAATTTATAATGGTGATGTTACATTACTTACACAAAATGATGTGAATAATTTTGGAATCATGAATTTTACAACCATTAATGGAAAACTAAAAATTGGTGAGTTTCAACTTACTAATAACATTTCAAGTTTAGGAGCGTTAAATTCATTAGTAAACATTCATGAAAGTTTAACCATTATTAATAATCCTAACCTAACGAGTTTAGACGGTCTTAATAATTTAAATGCCGTAAATTCACTTTCCATAAGTCATAATTCATCATTAAACTCTATTACAGCATTAAGTTCTATAACTTCTATTGAATTTGGTTTTCAAATTTCATACAACAATGCATTGACAACATTAGCTGGATTAGAAAATATAAATACTCCAAATGCTTTAAATATTACGCTATCTAACAATGAAGTCTTAACATCTATAGATGCATTACAATCGTTAACAACAGCTAATAACATATCTATTCATAGCAACGCAGCTCTTACTTCATTAACTTCATTCAGTAACATCACAACTGCCCGCTCTATTAATTTATCCTATTTACCATCATTAAACTCACTTCAAGGACTCAATCAATTAACAGAATTAAGCATGCTACGTATTAGAGATATTGATGCAATAACTGATTTATCAGCATTAAGTAACATAACAAGTGCCGACATCGTTTCTATTGGCGGTAATGATGCGTTAACAAGTTTAAATGGTTTGGACAATCTAACTAATATAGATTGGATGCTGATTGGAAATGATTTAGAATTTGATATTGTTGTAAATTCACCAAATAATAGTTTAACAGATTTTTGCGCATTACAAAATCTATTTACAAACGGAACCTATCCAACAGTGAATAGCACTTTTAATGGAGTTTATATAGAGAACAATCTATTCAATCCAAGTATACAAGATATTATTGACGGAAATTGCAGTCAATAATTGCTAGAACTAGAAAAAAAGCCTTTCTGTTAGTTAAGGAAGGCTTTTTATTTTTATTTTTTTAGCTTAAAGCGATAAATCAAAGGCATTTACTGCATCTGAAATTTCATAACCTAAGCGTAAACCTTCTGTGCAATCCATTCGTAAATGTACACCTAATGGCAAACGTGAAAATCCATTTTCTGCTGCCATTTGTGTAAAAGTTGTATATGCTCTTGGTGTTCCATTGAATTCTGTTCTTCCCTCATGCGAGCGATCTATAAAATCTGTATCGTTTCCAAAATGGTGAATAAAAATTCCCGCTGCTGCAGAAGCAAACGTAGAATGTCCTGAAGGATAACTTGGAAACGAAGGATTTGGCCAAGAAATAAACGGATACAAATTTGTTTGAAAATCTGGATCAATAAAATCTTTTATATATTCACTTGGACGCATTACCATATATTCATACTTATCCGCCCATGTAGAAACAGCAGCATCATTTAAAGAAAAACCTAATTTTAATAATAAAACTAATGCATTTTCATGATCTACATTATATTGCTGAATCAATTGATTTGCAATCGAAATTTGTCTTCCTGGTGGACTCATCATCAAACCTTCTACATCATTCGACCAAAATTCTGCTATCCACAAACCTTCTGCATCTGTAGTTCTAGCGGCTTCACTAGTTGTGTATACTTCTTGCATTGATGTATAAAAATCACTCGTTGTATCTTCACTATAGCTTAATGATGGTGGAACAGAAGATGTTTCCGCTGAAGAAATTACAAATGTTCTCACTGAAGACCAATACGGAAACAACGCTCTTTCTGCATCATCACTATAGGTCCAATAACCAATACCAACTGGTGGTTCATATGAAGTTGGTTGTGGACTTCCTATTTGGCTTTCCGCAGCAGTATCCGTTAAACTATATGCTATAATTTGATCTGCTACATAATTTCCCCAATCAATTGAATTCAAAACAACATCTTCACTTACATTTTCAGAAAGCAGCGTTTGTTTTTCCTGATTCAACAATGCAATTTTTGCATCAACTGTAGCTGGAATATTATACATAAAATGATCAATAGCTCTTGCATAACAAGCATTTAATGCTAAACCAACATTAACATTTGCTTCTCTTTGAGTAAAATCGATATCCAATTCGGTATATCTATTTTTATTTGAAGTATATCCCAACATATCATCCACACAAACTTCAAAAGCTGCTAAATGAATATATGCCAATGCACGTGTAGAAGCGTTTGGGCGCATTCCTGTGGCGTATCTGTCTAACTCACACCATAACTGATTCCAGTCTAAAATAACTTGTGTGGTAGCATTAGTAGCTATTGGTGTGGTTGGTTGTATATTATCATCTATTTGTTCATTGGAGCAGGAACTCCATAAAAATACGGTTGTAAGTAGTACTAAAGTACGTAAGGATAGGTTCATTTTTGGTTGTTCTTAAAATACATGCTCAAATTAATTTATTTTTTAAAATTTCAAAATAAAAAAGTGACATAATTCTAATAAAAATAGTATCCATAAAAAAAAGCCTTTCCATTGTGGAAAGGCTTTATATATCATTTATGATTGAAGAATTACTTCGACCACTCTTTAATAGAGTCTTTATTCATCTTAACATAGTCACCGTTTCCAGCTTCTTGTGCTAATGCTAATGATTGTTTTGCAATTTTAACAGCTTCAGCTTTCTTACCCATTTTAGCGTAGATTAATGACTGTTGTCTTAAATACCAAAATCTTGGTTGAGCACTTGTTTTTTCAACAGCTTTATCAATCCACATTTTAGCTTTATCCATATCTTTTCCTTCTTCCAAGAAATATCTAGCAGAAGAAAAATAATCACCAGCGCTTGGTCCAGCCATCATTTTTTCAATACTTGCAGTTGCTTTTGTATCTGTAGGAACAGTAAAAGGAACTAAAACATATGTTTTATCCCAACTAAATTCTAAATCAGCTCCACCATTTTTAATATTAGCGATTCCAATTGTAAAAGATTCTGTTTTGTAAGGCATTGTGTTTGCTGGTACAGTTGCCTTTGCAACCACTTTTGCATCATCCCAATTTCTTGGAGTTCCCCAGTTTGAAGCATCACTATAAATAATCACTTCCCAAGTTTTTGCAGTTGGCTTAGTAAAAATTGCATATGTTCCTGCTTTTACTGAAGTTCTACCAATAGTAACATCATCACTGAAAGTAACTTTTGTATTGGCATTAGCTCCAGTTCTCCACATTTGTCCATAAGGTACTAAATCACCAAATATTTTTCTTCCTTTCATTGCTGGTCTTGAATACTCAACAGTAACTTCTGTTAAACCAACAGTTTGCGTTAACTTTGCGCTTGGGCTAGGTTGTGGAGTTTCTATCTGAGCTTGAACACTGATTCCAGCAGCTAAGAAACATGCTAAAAGTAATTTTTTCATCTTATTGTTATTTTATTTTTTTAATTTGACGAAGTTACGCAGAAACCTTACTAACAAATGTTAACAAATACTTAAAATAAGAAATAGTACTTTTGAAATCTAATCATACTTTTTGAATAATGAAAAATTACATCGCTGAGTTTTTAGGTACATTTACCATGGTTTTTTGTGGAACTGCTGCCATGGTTGTTAATGATATTACTGGAGTTATTACACATCCTGGTGTTGCTATTACTTGGGGATTAATTGTTATGGGAATGATTTATGCTTTCGCTGAAATTTCTGGTGCCCACTTCAACCCTGCGGTTACTATTGCTTTTTCATATGCTAAAAAATTTCCTTGGAAAGAAGTTCCAAAATATATCATAGCACAATGTTTAGGTGCTATTTGCGCTAGTTTACTTGTATTTATGCTATGGCCAGAAAGCGAAACTTTAGGCGCTACCATTCCTTCAATGATAGCATGGAAAGCATTCATTTTAGAATTTTTACTCACCTTTTTCTTAATGCTCGTCATTATAAATGTATCTACTGGAAGCAAAGAAACTGGGACAATGGCAGGAATTGCCATTGGTGGAATTGTACTATTAGAAGCCATGTTTGCTGGTCCAATGACTAAAGCTTCTATGAATCCGGCACGCTCCATAGGTCCTGCATTAGTTTCTGGAAACTTCTCAGAATTATGGTTATATATTTTAGCACCCATTTTAGGAGCTATAGTTGCTGTAGTAAGTTGCAAACTTGTGAAGGATGAAAATTGCTGTGATACAGACTGTTAAACAATAAAACCTTTCTTTTTATTTTAAGTTTTAGTCTTCTTAGAATTCTATTTTAAGAAAACTTTAACAATGCTTTCATTTTTTTTGTTTAATTGATTCAAAAATAAGTTGAACAAAATTTCGTAATTTTATACTGTTTTAAAATATACATCATGGCAAAGAAAAAAAATATAACCTCAGATGCTATCATTTCCTTTTATATGGATTATGTATTAGCACATGGAGAACACCCAAAAAACGTGTATTCGTTTGCAAAAGAGAATAATTTTGAAGAAGCACAATTTTACATGTTCTTCAGTTCTTTTGAAGTATTAGAAGAAGAAATATTTACAATTTTTGGTGCTAATACAATTGAGTTACTATCAAAAAGTGAGGAATTTGAAACATTTGATGCTCGAAACAAGCTTTTGAGTTTTTACTTCACTTTCTTCGAACAATTAACTGCTAACAGAAGTTATGTTGTACATAGCTTACAATCTGAAAAGAAACCTTTACAATCCCTAAAACGAATGAAAGGACTCAAACATGTGTTTGGAGCATTTGTTGAAAGCTTGGATGTAAAAACGATCGATCTGAATCAAGAACGCTTGGAACGTTTTCAAAACAAAGCTATTAAAGAAACAGCTTGGATACAATTGTTATTAACCATAAAATTTTGGTTAGATGACACTTCTAAAAGTTTTGATAAAACAGATCAGTATATCGAAAAATCAGTCAATGCAAGTTTCGATTTAATTGATAATACGCCACTCAAAAGCATTGTAGATTTTGGGAAATTTATTTTTAAAGAAAAACTAGACATCAGATCGTAATGAAAACAATTGATAAAATTCCAATAAGTAAAATCCAGCGTGCTGGAAAATTAGTAACTACGGGTGCAAAAGTCGGAGTTAACTATTTAAAATATTATGGAGACAAGCTTATCAGTTCGGAAGAAAAAGCAAAAGAACGCTTAAACGAATCGAATGCAGAAGATATCTATGATGGATTAAAAAGTTTAAAAGGAAGTGCGTTAAAAGTTGCGCAAATGTTGAGTATGGAAAAGAATATTTTACCACGTGCATATGTGGAAAAATTTTCACTATCTCAATTTTCTGTTCCGCCACTATCACCTCCATTAGTTATAAAATCATTTAAAAAATATTTTGGTAAATCGCCAAGTGAAATTTTTGATAAATTCAATTCTACTTCTTTAAATGCTGCAAGCATTGGACAAGTACATGTTGCCGAAAAGGATGGGAAAAAACTTGCTGTGAAAATTCAATATCCAGGAGTTGCCCAAAGCATCTCCTCAGACTTGGCAATTGTAAAACCAATTGCAATTCGCATGTTTAACATTACCGGAAAAGGTTCAGATAAATATTTTAAGGAAGTAGAAGACAAATTAATTGAAGAAACCAATTACTTACTAGAAATTAAGCAAAGTAAAGCCGTTTCTGAAGCCTGTAAGCATTTACCAAATTTACTTTTTCCCAAATATTATGATTCGCTCTCTTCAGAGCGAATCATTACGATGGATTGGATGAATGGTGAACACTTGTCTGAATTTACAGATAAAAACACCGATCAAGAAAAGGCAAATCTTTTAGGGCAAACACTTTGGGACTTTTATATGTTTCAAATTCATGAGTTCCGAAAAGTACATGCCGATCCACATCCTGGGAATTTCTTAGTCACTGAAGACACAGAGCTTATTGCGCTAGATTTTGGTTGTATGAAAGCTATTCCTGATGATTTTTATACTCCATATTTTGAATTGGCTGATAAGAAAACGATTGATAATCCTGAGTTATTTACCAAAAAACTGTACGAATTAGAAATCCTTCGTGAAGATGACTCTAAAGAAGAATTAGCATTTTTCTCTGAAATGTTTCATGAATTATTAAGCTTGTTTACAACACCTTTTAATTCAGAAATATTTGACTTTTCTGACAAAGAATTTTTTGGGAAAATTGCAGATATCGGAGAACGTTATTCAAAAAGTACACAACTGCGAAGTATGAATGGAAATAGAGGTTCAAAACACTTTATTTACATGAATCGCACCTTTTTTGGACTTTACAATTTATTACACGATTTAAAAGCTAAAGACGTAAAAATAAACAACTTTAAAAACTTATAATGGTAGCAATCACACGAACAGATATTGATAACATGGATAAGTTATATCGTATCAATCTTATCAATAGCTGTTCTGGTTACAAATCGGCAAATCTAATTGGGACACAATCAAATGAAGGAAATACGAATGTTGCCGTTTTTAGCTCTGTTGTGCATTTAGGATCAAATCCGCCATTATTAGGTTTTATAACACGTCCGGCAGTTGTACCGCGTGATACATATGAAAATATTAAAGAAACTGGTTTTTACACCATAAATCATATTCACCAAGAAATTACGGAAGATGCACATCATACTTCTGCAAAGTATCCGAAAGGAGTTTCTGAATTTGATCAAACAGCATTAAAAACAAATTATAAAGATAATTTTTCGGCTCCTTTTGTAAATAACTGTCACGTACAAATTGGAATGCGTTATGTTGAAGAATACAATCTTCAAATAAACGAAACTATTTTAGTGATAGGTGAAATTGAAAAATTATATATAAACGATAAAATATTAGAAACAGACGGTTTTATAAATCTTGCAAAAGCAAAAACTGCTACTATAAATGGACTTGACGCATATACAATACCAGAACAAAGTGTTAGATATCCGTACCAACGTCCGAAATAAACACTATAAATGAAAATTCTACTTACAGGTGCTACTGGGTATATTGGAAAACGGCTGATTCCTATTCTATTGGAATTGGGGCATACTTTAGTTTGCAGTGTAAGAGACAAACAACGCGTTCCTGACGAGATAAAAAATCATGAACGTATTAAAATTATTGAAGTTGATTTTCTTAATTTAAGTAGTTTATACCAAATTCCCACAGATATTGATGTTGCATATTACCTAATTCATTCCATGTCTTCATCTTCAAAGTTTGAGAAAATGGAATATGATTGTGCAGTACATTTTAAAACATACTTATCACAACAAACCAAGGTAAAACAAGTCATTTATTTAAGTGGAATTGTCAATGACAAACAATTATCAAAACACTTACTTTCTAGACAAAATGTAGAAAAAACATTAGCGTCAAAATCATATGCACTAACCACTTTTAGAGCCGGAATTATTGTAGGAAGTGGAAGTGCTTCTTTTGAAATCATTAGAGATTTAACGGAAAAGTTACCAATTATGGTAGCACCAAAATGGATTAAAACCAAATCACAGCCGATTGCTATTAGAGATGTATTAGCGTATTTATCAAAAGCTATTGGAAATGAAAAAGTATACAATAATTCCTATGATATTTTTGGTCCTGATACGCTCAGTTATCGTGAAATGATGATGCAATTTGCTTCCGTTAGGAAATTAAGACGTACTATTATTTCTGTTCCCGTAATGACTCCAAAATTATCATCATATTGGTTGTACTTTATCACAACTACTTCATATAAACTAGCCATGAATTTGGTAGATAGTATGAAAGTAGAAGTTATTGGAAAGCCAAGTGAAATCAGTGACATTTTAGACATTCAGCCCATTTCATACAAAGAAGCTGTAGAACGTGCTTTTATTAAAATTGAACAAAATGGTGTGGTTTCTAGCTGGAAAGATTCATTGATTAGTGGACGCTTCCGCGAAAAAATTTCTCAATATATTAAAGTTCCACAATATGGCTGTTTTAAAGATATCAAACGTCGCACAGTCTTGGATGAAGAAATAACGTTGGATAAAATCTGGGCGATTGGCGGAAAAAATGGTTGGTATTATGCAACTTTCCTTTGGAAGCTTCGTGGATATCTTGATAAAGTTTTTGGCGGTATTGGATTGCGTCGTGGACGTACACATCAAACAAAACTCAATGCGGGTGATCCGTTGGATTTTTGGAGAGTATTGTATGCTAACAAAGAAGAAAAAAGATTGTTACTCTTTGCAGAAATGCGCTTACCAGGAGAAGCTTGGTTAGAATTTAAAATTGTTAAAAACGAGTTATATCAGCGTGCTATTTTTAGACCTAAAGGAATTTTAGGACGTATGTATTGGTATGCTGTTTTACCTTTTCATGGAATTATCTTTAATGGAATGATCAACAAATTGGTATCAAAAAAGTAAGCATGGGAAACAAAATAGAAATAAATGTTGTTCTTCTAAAGCGTGACTTACGACTTCAAGATAATGAAGCGATTTATAATGCGTTACAATCTGGAAAAAAAACATTGCTCTTATATGTTTTTGAAGATATCCTTTTAAAGGATCCTCATTATAGTAAACGTCACTGGAATTTTATCAAAGAATCACTTATTGATATAAATAATTCACTAAAACCATATCATAGTAAAATCCTTACTATACAAGGAAATATTAATCGAGCTATACAAATTATACAAGAAACGTATAAAGTAACGCATTTATATTCGCATCAAGAAACAGGAATTAAAGTAACCTACGATCGTGACAAAATGCTGAAGCGTTTCCTTGCTAACAATATGATAACTTGGGTTGAAAATATAAATAATGGTGTTTTTAGAGGTCTGCAAGATCGAAACAACTGGATTGAAAAGTGGGAACATTTTATGTCGCAACCTTTATTGACTTTCAACCCAAAAGCTGAGCAATTATTCACTATTAACGAAATTCAAAACTTAGCAATTTCTTTTCATATTCCAAATTTAGAAACAGATTCTGACACTCTTTTTCAAAAAGGCGGTACTACAATGGCGATGAAATACATGACTACATTTTTTAAAGATCGTGGTAAAAATTATTCATTTCACATTTCAAAACCGTCACTATCAAGAAGAAGTTGTAGTCGTTTGTCACCTTATTTGGCTTGGGGAAATTTATCCGTACGCGAAGTTTTACAAGAAAACACAAGGTGCATTGAGCAAAATATCTATAAAAAACAAATGATCGCATTTGGTTCACGTTTGCGCTGGCAAGCACATTTTATTCAAAAGTTTGAAATGGAAGACGAAATGGAATTTGTAAGTATTAATAAAGGATATCGCAAATTAAAAAAGCAAGTTTCTGAACAATACATTGAAGCTTGGAAAAACGGACTTACGGGTTTCCCTTTAGTTGATGCTTGCATGCGATGTCTTAAAGAAACTGGGTATTTAAATTTTAGAATGCGTGCCTTAACTGTTTCATTTTTCACGCACAATTTATGGCAACCTTGGCAAAAAGCGACTATTATTTTATCTCAATATTTTTTAGACTTTGAACCTGGAATTCATTTTCCACAAATTCAAATGCAAGCTGGTGAAACTGGTATTAATATGTTGCGCATGTACAATCCGACAAAAAATAGTTTAGCACATGATGCTGAAGGAGTTTTTATTAAAAAATGGGTTCCTGAACTTGCTAATTTAGATTCTCATTTTGTACATGAACCATCAAAGATGACTTATATGGAACAGCAAATGACTGGCTTTATTATTGGAAAAAATTACCCTGCTCCTATTGTTAACCTTCAAGAAACACGCAAACGTGCTAGTGATATTTTATGGCATATGAAAGACGAAAATACTGTTATTGAAGAAAACTTTAGAATTCTAAAAAAACATACCTTAACAAATCGTAAAAAAAGCTCATAATGGTTGTCAATACAACACATAAAGACAAAGAAGTTGAAAAACTAATTGATACAACAGTAGGTGAATCATTTTCATTATTACAGCGTATTAAATTAAAAGGGATTGGCTCGAAACGAATGATTATTCACGATGTAAGTCCAAAAATAAAACAATATCTAAATAAGGTTGACGATTTAAATTATGGAAACATCGAATTGCGTCCCAAAGGAATTTTAATTCACATTCACAAAAAACTTAAAAACTACTCTTGGATAATTCCGTATTACAGATTGAATATTTATACTTCCTCTTTTTTTAGCATTCATGCAGATGGAAACTTTATTCAATTCAAAAAAAACAAACTCTTCATAGAAAATAAATCATTCATTGAAAAAATGGTGATTCAAAAAAATGCAGTTTTAAACACTACAGAATATTACGGCTAATGCACAATTTTAACCCAATACAGATAGATCGTATCATAGAAATGGCATGGGAAGATCGCACCACATTTGACGCTATTAAATTTCAATTTGGCATTAAAGAACAAGAAGTAATTGATTTAATGCGACTTAACTTAAAAAGTTCTAGTTTCAAATTATGGAGGAAACGTGTTTCTGGTAGAAAAACAAAACATGAAAAAAAACGTGATTTTTTGAAAGGTCGCTTTAAGTGTTCACGACAAAGAAGTATAAATAACAACAAAATATCGAAGCGTTGACCTCACTATAGTTTTTCCTTATGGAAGTATCAATATTTTCAGCTAAGATTGTTTCATACTATTTTTATTTTGTTTAACTTTATATTTAAATAATTAAACATTTTTAAAATCTATGAAAACTGCTGACGTTTTAAATCACCTGAATGGTAGTTCAATCTCTATAAATGGATTCAGTCATGAAGAAATTGGAGACGAACATATCTTAACAGGAATGGAAACTCCCATGCGTTCAGATGCTTTCCAAATCTCTGATGAAGAGAAAAAGCAAAAAATTGCCTATCATTTCTCTGAAATCATGGAAACCTTAGGGTTAGACTTAACTGATGATTCATTACAAGGAACTCCTTCAAGAGTTGCTAAAATGTATATAGAAGAAATTTTCTCTGGCTTAAATCCAAAAAATAAGCCAAAAATAGCTTTATTTGATAATAAGTATCAATACAATCAGATGCTTATTGAAAAAAACATCCAATTTTACTCAAACTGTGAACATCATTTTGTTCCAATTATGGGAAAAGCTCATGTAGCATATATTTCTTCGGGTAAAGTAATTGGATTATCGAAACTTAACAGAATTGTACAATATTATGCCAAGCGACCTCAAGTTCAGGAACGACTGACTAATCAAATCGCAATGGATTTATGTAATATATTACAAACTGAAGACATAGCTGTAATTATTGATGCAAAACACTTATGTGTCTCATCTAGAGGAGTTAAAGATGACTCATCTACAACAATTACATCTTATTATGGAGGAGTTTTTAATACTCCCGAAAAAATACAAGAATTACAAAATTTTTTAAACAATTAACTTATGGCACCTATTTTTTCAGAAGTAATGGCCTTTGAGAGCACAAAGTTCATATCAAGAAGTGATAAAATCACAGCTTCAAGAGAGGCAAAACGATTAATCTTAGGATTAAACGAAATTTATAAACAAAAGAAAGATCCAACCATCATGGAACTGATGAAGAGATTAACGACTTTGAAACGAAAGTACGAGAAGCGTTTAAAATAAAATATCCCTCAAATCTATAACGTAATAATGCTAACAGTACTAATTATTGTTAGCATTATCATACGTTTATATTGTTAAAAAACTAACCAAACATATGAAAAACATACTTGTAATTGGAGGAAGTAAAGGTATTGGTGCTGCTATTGTAACATCTCAATTAGTAAACCATAATGTAATTAATATTAGTCGTTCTAATCCAGAAATTAATCATCCTAACTTCACGCATTACAGTTGTGATATTTTAACTGACGAACTTCCCGCTATAGATACTATTGACGCATTAGTATACTGTCCAGGAAGTATCAATTTGAAACCCATTTCACGTTTAAAAATTGACGATTTCAAAAATGATTATGAAATCAATGTGATTGGTGCAGTAAAAGCAATTCAAAAGTATTTACCTGTATTAAAGAATGGAAATAATCCTAATATTGTATTATTTAGTACTGTAGCTACAAAACTTGGAATGCCTTTTCATGCGAGCATTTCTGCCGCAAAATCTGCAATAGAAGGTTTAGTAAAATCTTTGGCTGCTGAGTTTGCTCCAACTATTAGAGTAAATGCAATTGCACCAACAATTACAAACACCGATTTAGCAAGTAAGTTATTACGTAATGATAAAATGATCGAAAATATAACAGAACGCCATCCTTTGAAGAAATTTTTAGAACCACAAGAAGTCGCTGATATGGCCGACTTTTTAATCTCGGATAAATCACGCTCAGTTTCTGGGCAAATTTTCACAATTGATTGTGGAATTGTAAGTCTAAAATTATAATCTATGAAATTTTTTATTCGACTTGTACTATTCCTAATCATCAATTTCAGTGCATTAGGCATAGGAATAATTCTTATGAATGATGGACCAAATGCATCGTGGTATGTAGGATTAGAAAAAGCACCTTGGACACCACCAGGCTGGTTTTTTGGTTTTGCTTGGACTACGATAATGATTTGTTTTTCTATTTATATGGCAAAACTTTTTGAAGTAAAAAACAAACAATTAATTTTTATTCTTTTTGCAATACAATTTGTCTTAAATGTAAGCTGGAATTATCTTTTCTTTAATCAACATTTAGTTACTATGGGAATGATAAACTTGGTTATATTACTAATGACCGTATCGTTTATCGCATTCAATTTTAAATCTGAATTAAAAAAATTCACCCTATTTATAATACCTTACATCATATGGTTGGTTGTTGCCAATTCTTTAAACGGCTATATTTTGTTTAATAATTAGAACACATGCAAAAATTTAGTACCAAAGGAATTGTATATCGATTGCACAGTACACAAAACTTTCCCATATCTCTTGAAAAGGCATGGGATTTTTTATCGAATCCAAAAAACTTAAAAACAATTACTCCTGATTATATGAGTTTTGATATTCTTACAGAAAATATCGGACCGATGTATCCAGGCCAAATTATACAATATATTGTAACACCAATTCTCAACATAAAAACACATTGGGTTACCGAAATTACACATGTAAAACATCAACATTATTTTGTAGACGAACAACGTTTTGGGCCTTATACAATGTGGCATCATAAACATTTTATAAGAGAAATTCCTGGCGGAGTTGAAATGGAAGATATTATAGATTATAAAATACCTCTTGGTTTTCTTGGTAGGTTAGTACATCCAATAATTGTAAAACCAAAATTGAAAGAAATATTTGAATATAGAACTAGAAAATTAACTGAATTATTTGGAACGTATGAAGGATAACTACATACTTTTTTGGCATCGTAGAGATTTGCGAATTGAAGATAATATCGGACTATATAACGCTTTATTAACTGGTAAAAAAGTAATTCCACTATTTATATTTGATCAAAACATTTTGGATAAATTACCAAAAGATGATGCACGTGTAAATTTTATTCATGATGAATTACAAAACATACATAATACACTCTCAAAATTAGGTTCTTCGCTTATAGTAAAACATGGAAAGCCTATTGAGGTTATGAAGCAATTGATAAACACATATAATATTTCAGCTGTATATACAAATCGTGATTATGAACCATATGCAATAGCTAGAGATAAAGAAGTAGATACATTTTTATCGTCACAGAATATTGAATTTAAAACGTTTAAAGATCAAGTAATTTTTGAGCGTGACGAAATTGTAAAAGCAGATGGAAAACCATATACAATATATACTCCATATTCTAAAAAATGGTTGGCAAACTTAACATTAAATATGTACACAAGTATTAATTGCGTTGATCATTATAAAAATTTTGCAAAAATAACAGTTGATTTCCCATCATTGGAAGCTATTAGATTTACAACTTCAAGCATCAAAGTGATTCCTCATACTATGACGAAAACAATTATTGATGCATATGAAGAAACACGAAATTTTCCTGCAATAGCAGGAACTTCAAAGTTAAGCCCACATTTGCGTTTTGGTACAATTAGCGTTCGAAAATGTGCTCAGGAAGGATTGAAATCTGAAAACAATACATTTTTGAAAGAATTGATTTGGCGCGAATTTTTCATGCAGATTCTTTGGCATTTCCCAAAATCAGTCACACACAATTTTAAATCTAAATATGATGGGATCACATGGAGAAATAATGAAAATGATTTCAAAGCTTGGTGCGAAGGAAAAACTGGATATCCAATAGTAGATGCTGGCATGCGCGAATTGAATGAATCTGGTTATATGCATAATAGAGTTCGCATGGTAACTGCTAGCTTTTTGTGTAAACATTTATTAATTGATTGGAAATGGGGAGAAGCATATTTTGCAAAAAAACTGCTTGATTTCGATTTAGCTCAAAATGTTGGAAACTGGCAATGGGTTGCAGGAACAGGTTGTGATTCTGCTCCATACTTTAGAATATTTAATCCAACATCACAAGTCCAAAAGTTTGATAAAGCACACGAATACATTAAAACGTGGGTTCCTGATTATCAAGAGCTCACCTATCCTACTCCTATTGTAGATCATAAATTTGCTAGAGAACGCTGCTTGACAGCCTATAAACATGGGATTAACAATTAATGGCAATTCCTTTTTGTTTAACATTTAAATCATTTTAACAAACAATTAACTTATTTTGTTTAATCATTATCTAAAATATTTAAACAAAATAATTATCTTTGTTTCGATCGTTAAATAAAAAAATTGTTATGAAAAAGAAAACAACATCCATCCTAATGGCTATCGTCATTTCATTGTTCACTATAACTTCGTGTAGTGATGATGATAATAGCGTAGCAGCCGCTAGTAACACCATCGCAGATTTTGTAAGTGCAAACTCTGACTACAGCTCCTTATTAGCTGCTTTACAAAGAGCTAATTTAACCTCAGTATTAGCAGGAACAACTGAATACACAGTATTTGCTCCAAATAATGCTGCTTTTGATGCTTTTTTGGCTGCTAACAACTTTGCAAATCTTGATGAAGTACCAACATCTTTACTAACGCAAGTACTATTGAACCATGTAGTTAGCGGTACTAATAATGCAGCATCTTTAAGTACTGGATACATTGAAACACTTGCTGAAGAAGCTACTACAGGTAACAATTTGAACATGTATGTGAATACAGCTTCTGGCGTATCGCTTAACGGACAATCTTCTGTTACAACTCCAGATATTTCAGTAGATAATGGTATTATTCATGCAGTAAGTAGTGTTATTGGCTTACCAACAGTTGTAACATTTGCAACTGCCGATTCTACATTTGGAATTTTGGTTCAAGCTTTAACAAGAGAAAATACTTTTACATATGTATCCACACTTTCTACTACAGGAACACCAGCTCCGTTTACGGTTTTTGCACCAACAGATGCAGCCTTTGGTGACCTATTGACAGAATTAGGTGTAATGTCACTTGGCGATATTGCAACAGCTACATTAGAAGCTACTTTAAATACACACGTAGTAAGTGGTGCAAATGTTTTAGCTGGAACATTAACTGATGGTATGACAGTAAATACATTAGGAGATAATTTTACAATAAATACGGTTGATGGAGCAAGCTTCACCGACTTAAACGATAGAACCGGTGACATTATTGTTACTGATGTTCAGGCAGTGAATGGTGTAATTCATGTTGTTAACAAGGTTATTTTACCGGACTTAAATTAAGAGTGAGTCCAACTTATTTTAAAACACAAAAGGATAACTATTTATTTAGTTATCCTTTTTTTGGTTTAATTTTGTACCTTATTAGTCCCAAATATATCATAAATGAAACTATTGCCTCTTCTTATATTTTTTTTCACCCTCTCATTTTGTCAAGCACAAAATGTTGAGTTCGATATTTATTTTGATCTAGGCAAGTTTACGTTGTCTAAAGCACATGAAAAAGCAATTAATGATCAAATAGCTACTTTAGATACAACAGACACTTATAATTTTCTCATTAAAGGATACACAGATTTTGTAGATACAGAAAACTTCAATTTAGAATTATCAAAAAATAGAGCAATTGCAGTATCTGACTATTTAGAAACATCATATACATCTTTAATAAATAGTATAAAAAAGGAAGCTAAAGGAGAACTTCCTGCTGATGCTAAAAAAAATGAACGTATAGGTGTTAAAAAACATCGTAAAGTTTCGGTGATTATTTCTAAGAATGATCATAAACCAAAAATCACAAAACGAAAACAAAATATTTACGCAATTCCCGTCAATAAACTTGAAATAGGAAAATCATATGAATTAGGAAAAATTAATTTTAAAACAGGAAGAGTAACGCTTATTAAATCTTCTAAAAAACAATTGGAAAGGTTAGTTCAGTTTTTAAGACGCAATCGAAATGTTCATATCGAAATACAAGGACATGTTTGTTGTGGTGGCGATGATGATTCAGATGCATTGAATAGCGATACAGGAACTATAACGCTTTCTGTTGACAGAGCACGTTTTGTGTATAAATACCTCATCAGTAGAGGTGTTTCAAAGGAACGTTTAACATATAAGGGATATGCATTTACTGCACCTTTATACTTTCCCGAAAGAGGTCGCCGTGATCGTAGTTCTAATAGGCGCGTTGAAATTATGATTACAAAAAATTAAATCGTTTTGTAACATAAAAAAATGAATTACCACATACATGATAATTCATTTTATATTTTTGTGAGATTCTCTAAATTATAATCGAACAATTTTTGCCCCTATAGCACGTAAACGTTCGTCAATGTTTTCGTAACCTCTATCTATTTGTTCAATATTATGAATAGTAGATGTTCCTTTTGCCGATAATGCTGCAATTAATAATGAAATTCCAGCTCTAATGTCAGGAGAAACCATTGTTGTAGATTTTAATTGCGATTTAAAATCATGTCCTATGACGCTTGCTCTATGCGGATCGCAAAGAATAATTTTTGCGCCCATGTCAATCAATTTATCTACAAAGAATAAACGACTTTCAAACATTTTTTGGTGTACTAATACACTTCCGCGTGCTTGTGTTGCTACAACAAGAATAATACTTAATAAATCTGGTGTAAATCCTGGCCAAGGAGCATCAGATATTGTTAAAATTGATCCGTCAATATAGTTTTGAATTTCATATCCATCTTTGTGAGCTGGCACATAAATATCATCACCTTTACGTTCAACAGTGATCCCTAATTTTCTGAATACATCTGGAATCTGACCTAAATCGTCCCAACTAACATTTTTAATTGTTAATTCACTTCGTGTCATAGCTGCCAAACCAATCCAACTTCCAATTTCAATCATATCTGGAAGCATTCTATGTTCAGTTCCACCTAATTGTTCAACACCTTCAATTACTAATAAATTAGAACCAACACCTTTAATGTTTGCTCCCATTCTATTTAGCATTTTACATAATTGTTGTAAATAAGGTTCACAAGCAGCATTGTAAATAGTTGTTGTTCCTTCTGCCAACACAGCAGCCATCACTATATTTGCAGTTCCTGTCACAGATGCTTCATCTAAAAGCATGTATGTTCCTTGCAGTTTTTTTGCTTCTACACCGTAGAAATAATCTTCTCTGTTATATCTGAACTTAGCGCCTAGTTTAATAAAACCTTCAAAATGCGTATCTAATCGTCGTCTTCCAATTTTATCTCCACCTGGCTTCGGAATGTATCCTTTTCCAAAACGTGCCAATAGTGGTCCAACAATCATAATTGACCCACGTAATCCGCGTCCTTCTTCTTTAAATTGCTCAGATTCTAAATATTTTAGATTGATATCATCTGATTGAAATGTATACGAACCTGGTCCATTTTTTTGAATTTTCACACCTAAGTTTCCTAAAAGCATGATTAATTTATTCACATCAACAATATCAGGAATGTTACTAATTGTAACTCTTTCAGGAGTTAACAATACAGCACATAATATTTGAAGTGCTTCGTTTTTTGCTCCTTGCGGTTGAATACTTCCTTTTAGCTGATGACCACCTTCAATCTTAAAAGTCCCCATAAAATATAGTAATGAATTTTGTTAGTAACGTTTTCTGTTGTTACGATTTTTATTATTTCGTTGTTGATTTTTGCTATTGTTGTTAGAAAACTTTTTCTTTTGCTTCATAAGATTTGAAGCATCTGATAAACTTTCTTCTTTTGGAGCTAAATCAATTTTTCCATTACTTAATTCAAGTAAATGTTTAAAAATCACATAATCTTCAACAGTATCTTTGTTCCAATTGAGATAACATTTCTTCATGTGGTTTGCAATTGCAAACTCTAAAGCTTCCTTCATTTCTCCTTCTTCCCAACTATTAGCAATATCAATCATTCGCTTGATATTATTTCCATAGAAACGATATTTAGGAAAATTTTGAGGATATCCTAATGGTTCAGGACGCTCTTGTAATACTTCGCGAGAAGGTTTTGGGTAGGGAGATTCTACATCAAGTTTAAAATCTGACATGATGAATAATTGATCCCATAATTTATGCTGAAAATCAGGAACATCACGCAAATGTGGTTGCAAATTCCCCATAACGCCAATAATTGCTTTTGCAATTTTATTGCGCTCTTCTACATCTTCTGTTTCTATCGCATGGTTGATCATTTTTTGAATATGGCGTCCATACTCAGGAATAATCAATCGTTTACGCTCTGTGTTATACTCTAACTGGTCAATCAAAATAAAATTTGTTTGTAAGGTAAATATTGAAGTAAAATAAAGTTCTTGTGAAGATTATTTTGTGATTGCAAAATAGTAAAAAAATCTATAAAACACCGCTCATTATAAAGAAATTATACCTTCAACGACACTTGCTTCCTTATATTTTTCAATTACAGCGTCCGCGCTTTTCATATTTACAGTAATACTAACACTTGTATATGTCCCTTTTGAAGATTTCTTAGTATCAATAACAGCTCCTATGTTATCAAATATTTGGTGGACTTGTTTTATTTTTTCTTCACTTGAAGGAACAATAAATTTATACATATATAATGTTGGAAATTGTGTTGTTTCTTCTAATTGTATTTTCAGTTTTGCATAAAACGCTTCAGGATCGTTTTTTAAACTCATTTGTCTTTGTTTTCTAATGAATGGCAAAGATACAGCTTCTTTGAAAACTTTCTACAGTTTAACTATTTGGTAACTTTTTTGATGCGTATTGCATTGTTTATTTGAATTTTCAAGAAATAGGTTTTCGAACTCAGTTTCGATACATTTAAAGATAGTGTTTGTGAGTTTACGGTTTCTTGCTCTAAAATTAATTTACCATAAACATCTATCAATATTATTGATTGTATTGGTTTTTAGAAGATACATGGAGTTTATCTTTAATAGAGTTCGGGTAGATATTCAATGCGTTTTCTACTGAAAAATAATGCTTCCTAAAATGATCATTCCTATACTTGTACTATCAATTACTATATTTCTATTGGCAACAGCGCCATTAATTGAATTTCAGTATTTCTCCAGTAAGAAACATAGTTCCACTGATCGTCACCAGCAAACCAAATTGCTTCTGCTTGTTGATTTTTTTGATGAATATAATTTACAGAATTAGCATCGCTATAAAGAATATCCGTCAGTTTCTGTACAAACAATTGAAAACACTGCTCCACAAACTATAAAAGTAACAACTGGAGATTATAATGACGGACAGTACACTAACAAAATGGTAGTTCTTGAAAATAATCCGAGCTATGTTGGTAGAAATAGCAATGCAAGAGTTCCAGAAAATTGAAAAAACATACAAATTGTAGCATATCTAAATCCTGTTACAAACTATTCAAAAATAAGTAGACTTGAAACTGACACAGACTATTTATTATACAGTGTTGAAGGAAAATTGATTCGTCAAGGAAGAATTCAAAATGGTAAAGCAATTGACTTTTCTAATATAAAGAAAGGACTATATTTTTTAAAGATCAATGCAAATACAATCTTTAAAATCATTAAAAACTAATTTTGCATTTTTGAGTAATCGATAATTTAATAGATGTAAAATCAATTAACACAAGAATACTAATACAAAACAGATGATAGGGAACAACTAAATGTTCTCCATCATCTGTTTAAAAATAAACTAAATCCTATTGTATTCTTATTATTGTTGTTCAATTTTAAACCAACCATTCCATACACCATCAACTTGATAGCATATAAAATACTCTTCTGTCTTAGTAAGCGCAACTACTTGAATTTGTCCTTCGTTATTGGTTGTCGCGGTTACTCTAACTGCTTCTTTCAAAGGTCCAGTGGAGCCTTCTACTGTTCCATAAAGCGCACTTGCTTCTGACCAAACTAACTTATTTCCAGCTTCTACTTGCCAAGTATGCGCCACCATATTTGCTTCATCAATATAAAAAGCTTCCACACGTCCATCTGAATTCGTTGCAATCTCAAAATTGTTCATAATTTTTAATTTTATAATTTCCTACTCTGTTTAAAATTGGCTTTTCAGATTTCGCCTGTGAAAAATCGAAAAAATATACTATTATATATTTAACTTTTTCAACTCTACAAATGTGCAATAGTTCTTTATTTTTTTACATGCAGGAACTACCTATCTTTATAAAACAGATAAAATTACCAAGATGATAAAATCATGTATTTTATAGTAGAATTAGCATAACAACGAGCTTCTATTTCATATTCTTTTCAATTTGTGTAATTTTGTGAGATAAATTATTCAGATTGAACACAAAAAGAATACTCATCATTGGTGGACCAGGTACTGGAAAATCTACCTTAATTACAGCATTAGAAGCACAAGGTCATACATGTTTTCATGAAATTTCAAGACAAGTGACAGCTGCAGCGCAAAAAAAAGGAATTGAACAACTATTTTTAACACAACCTTTATTGTTTAGTGAACTGCTATTAGAAGGTAGAATTCAACAATTTAAAGATGCGGAAGCACTTGATGTAAACTATGCGTTTTATGACAGAGGAATTCCTGATGTAGCTGCATATATGAATTATACAGGTGATGAATATCCAGATATGTTTCGTGAAGCTTGCAAAAACCACACCTATGATGTTGCTTTTAT
The DNA here is from genome assembly GCF_947496985.1 of uncultured Kordia sp. Taxonomy (GTDB): domain Bacteria; phylum Bacteroidota; class Bacteroidia; order Flavobacteriales; family Flavobacteriaceae; genus Kordia. The sequence continues at coordinate 165,881 of NZ_CANMEZ010000003.1, read as the reverse complement.
GTTAGCTCCTTGGAAAGAAATTTACGAACAAGATAATGAACGTTATGAAAGTTTTGAACAAGCTGAGAAAATTCAACACTATTTAATTTCGGCTTACGAAAGTTATCAATATAATTTAATTGATGTTCCGTTCGGAACTGTTTCTGAACGTGTTTCGTTCATCCTAAATACACTTAAAAATCACTGATGACAAAACCACTTGCACTATTACAAAAATATTGGGGACATACTTCGTTTCGTCCTTTGCAAGAGGAAATCATACATTCGGTTATTGAAAAAAAAGATACGCTAGCCTTATTACCAACTGGTGGTGGAAAATCAGTTTGCTTTCAAATTCCAGCATTAGCTATGGACGGAATCTGTATTGTAATTTCACCCTTAGTGGCATTAATTCAAGATCAAGTTGCTGGTTTAAAAGCCAATGGAATTAAAGCAATTGCGCTCACAGGCGGATTAAAGCATGAAGAAATAAATGCCTTGCTCGATAATTGTATTTATGGCGATTATAAGTTTCTATACATTTCTCCTGAACGGATTCAGCAAGAAATAATTCAAGAGCGCATCAAACAGATGCCTGTAAACTTAATTGCGGTTGATGAAGCGCATTGTATTTCACAATGGGGAAACGACTTTCGTCCAGCTTATAGAAACATCAATACGTTACGTGAATTGTTACCAAATGTACATTGTATTGCACTGACAGCTACAGCAACTCCAAAAGTTGTACAGGATATTGAAGAAAATTTACAACTAAAAGATGTACAACGTTTTCAGCAATCATTCGTACGTGAAAATTTAGCATACACTGTTTTAGAAACAGAAAATAAAGTACTTACTATTGAAAAAACCTTACGTAAATACCCACAATCCTGCATTGTGTATGTTCGCAATCGGAAAAGTACAATCATGATTCATGAAGCATTACAACGCAAAGGATTTACAAGTTTATATTTTCATGGAGGACTTTCTTCAGAAGAAAAAAAACTTGCTTTACAAAAGTGGTTACAAGGAAAAGTCCAAACAATCGTAGCAACCAATGCTTTTGGAATGGGTATTGACAAGCCTGATGTAAAAAATGTAATTCACATTCAACTTCCCGATAGTTTAGAGAATTATTACCAAGAAGCTGGTCGTGCTGGAAGAAATGGAGAGTATGCAAACGCCATTATTCTAACAGATCGAAACGATATTAAACAATTAAAACAACAATTTATACATAGTGTTCCCGAAGTTGATTTTTTAAAACTTGTGTATAGAAAACTATGCAGCTTCTTTCAGGTTGCCTATGGAGAAGGATATCATACCAAACATGCGCTTCCATTTTATGAATTTTGCAAAGCATATAAATTTCCAACACAAAAAACATTTGCTGCATTACAATTATTAGATAGACATAGTATTTTACAACTATCACAAAATTTTCATCGAAAAACTACGATCAAATTTACCTTAGATCAATACAACTTGATGAATTATTTGGAAAGTCATCAACATTTAAGTTTAATAACGCAAGCTATTTTACGAACGTATGGTGGCATTTTTGAGCAAAAGATAAAAATCAACACAACGTTTTTAGCTCAAAAAATAGGTTTACCAAAAGAAAAAATCAACGAGACTATTCAACAATTAGCAAAAGATGAAGTCTTACTATTAGAAGAATTACAAACAGACGCAGAAATTACATTTTTAGTAGCACGTGAAGATGACAAAACTATTAGTCCAATCGCTAGAGATGTTATCCATCAAAATGAACTCAAAAAGAAACGCGTACAAGCAGTTATTGAATATGTTCAGAATGATGAAATCTGTAAAAACAGTCAGCTACTCTCCTATTTTGGAGAAACTGCAAAAAAGCCTTGCGGCATTTGTTCTGTATGTAAAACTAAAAAAACAACTACACCTGATCGTGAATTACAAATGCTAATCCATGATGATGTTTTAAAAGTATTGAAAACGAATGCGATGACTTCAACCGAAATTTGTGAAGCATTACCATATCGTGAAAACTTAATATTAGCAATTATTCAATTACTTTTGGAAGCTGAAAAAATTAAATTAACAGAAACAAATACTTATACCATATAATATATGAGAGATCTTAGAATCGTTTTTATGGGGACGCCCGATTTTGCTGTTGCAACATTAAAAGCATTGTTAGATGCTAGGTATACTATTGTTGGTGTAATTACCGCGCCAGACAAACCTGCAGGTCGTGGACGAAAGTTAAATCAATCTGCGGTGAAAAAATTTGCTTTAGCTAATGATTTAAATGTTTTACAACCAACGAATTTAAAGAGAGAATCTTTTATTGAAGAGTTACGCTCGCTTAACGCGAATTTACAAATTGTAGTTGCTTTTCGTATGTTACCAAGAGTTGTATGGCAAATGCCCGAATATGGAACATTTAATTTACATGCTTCTCTACTTCCAAACTACCGAGGTGCAGCTCCTATAAATTGGGCTATTATTAATGGTGAAACAAAAACTGGATTGACAACCTTCTTTATTGATGAGAAAATTGATACAGGCGCAATGATTTTCCAAGAAGAATTAGCTATTGATCCTGATGAAAATGCAGGTTCATTACATGACAAGTTAATGAACATTGGAAGTAAATTGGTTGTGAAAACTGTTCAACATATAGAAAAGGATGATATTACCACTACAATTCAACCGCTAAATTCAGATATAAAGACAGCGTATAAAATTCATAAAGAAACCTGTGAAGTTGATTGGACAGCATCTATAGACAATATATATAATAAGATTCGTGGTTTAAGCCCATATCCTGGATCTTGGACAACCTTATATAATGGTGAAGATGTTCATATGATAAAAATATATGAAGTAGCCAAAGTGTTAGAATCGCATTCACATAGCATCGGAAGTATCATTTCTTCAAAAAAAGAAATCAAAGTAGCTGTGAAAGATGGCTACATATTTTTAAAGGTAATTCAACTTCCTGGGAAACGTAAAATGGAAATTTCGGCATTGTTGAATGGTTTCAAATTTGAAAAAGAAGCAAAAGTCTTGTAATCCCTTGTGTCTAGTGATATTAGAGAATAACAACAAAAAAGCACTAGCTTTATTAACAATCGCCTTAAGTTATTAACAAAATGATGCTTTTCCCGCGCTATTACTTGCATGGGAAGGAAATCCGTATAAATTTGTACTGCTTTTAAAAAATAATGTTTAACCAACAATTAATAATTCAACAATTATGAACAAAACAGAATTAATTGACGCAATGGCTGCTGACGCAGGAATTTCTAAAGCTGCAGGAAAGAAGGCATTGGAATCATTTTTAGGAAATGTAGAAGGAGCTTTGAAAAAAGGTGGAAGAGTTTCTTTAGTAGGATTTGGATCTTGGTCAGTTTCAGAAAGAGCTGCTAGAGACGGAAGAAATCCTCAAACTGGAGCTACTATTAAAATTGCAGCTAAAAAAGTAGTAAAGTTTAAAGCTGGTTCTGATTTAGGAAATGCAGTAAACAACTAGTATTACTTTATTAAACATATCAGTAAAAAGCGCTCAATTGAGCGCTTTTTTAATGCTTAAAATTGCCGTAAACACTAGTAAATTTGATTATTCCATTTTTTTTTAATAGATTTAAGTAACCTAAAATTTCATAAATGATAGCCTTAAAACCCAATAAAGGACATCTTTTAGTTGCTGAACCATCTATTATTGGAGATGTATCTTTCAATAGATCAGTTGTTTTACTTGCTGATCATACTGAAGAAGGATCGATTGGTTTTATTTTAAATAAGCCACTCAACGTAAGTCTATCTGACTTGATTCCACAGTTTGCCAACCTAAAAACTACGTTTAAAGTCTATAATGGCGGTCCTGTAGAACAAGATAATTTATATTTCATTCATAAAATCCCACATTTAGTCCCGAATAGTATTGAAATATCATTAGGTATTTATTGGGGCGGTGATTTTTCTTCTATTGCAAAACTACTGGAAGAAGATAAACTGAATGAAGATGATATTAAATTCTTTTTAGGATATTCTGGTTGGCACGCCAATCAATTGAGTGATGAATTGAACTCTAATTCATGGATTATTGTTCGAAATGAGCTTAAAAAAGAAATCATTTCTAAATCGTGTAAATCAATTTGGCGTAAAAAGATGATGGAATTTGGTGGCGAATATTTAATTTGGTCAAATGCTCCCGAAGATCCGAGTCATAATTAAAATTCATATATTTCGACTGCGCTTAATGTGAAAGTTTATGAGTAAAATAAGAAGCTGAGCTTTAAACTTTTCTCATTCTATAAAAATATATCTTTTACTCTTCTCATTATCCCAATCGAATTCTCATATTTAATTTTGCTAGTAGATCTCTAGCAACATCCGTTGTAAACTGTTTTTTCCTATATTTTGTGATAGGAACAATTCCTTTAATCACATTTGTCACGAAGAATTCGTCTGCTTTTTGAATTTCAAAAGGTGAAATACTTTCTTCTATCAATTCATAATTTGGTAATTTCTCCAACATTTCAATAAGTTGCATTCTTAAAATTCCTTTCAAGCAACCATCTGTAATTGGAGGTGTTTTGATAATATTTCCTTTCACCAAAAATATATTTCCATTTAAGGCCTCTACAACGCTTTTATCCTCATTGATCAACAAACAGTTATCTAAATCATTTTCCTTCGCGTAAACGCTTCCTAAAACGTTTATAATTTTGTTATTCGTTTTAAGTGTAGAGAGCAAACCTTTGTTGATATAAAAATCTTTGTATAAATCAACTTGGTATGTTGTTTCTGAAAGTAAATAGAAAGGAGAATCTAGCTCGTTTGCCTGAATAATATATTCTACGTCATTTGAAACAGGCATATACAATCCGCCATTTCCTCTAAAAATAGTACAACGAACCCTTGCATTGGTATGTTCATTGGCTTTGATTGTTTTTAGAATTTCATCTTCTAAGAATTCCATGGTAAAGTTCATAGGAATCTCCATTCGTAGAATTCTCATAGATTCCATGAGTCTGAAATAATGATCTTCCCAAAAAAGAATTTTATTTGCAATAACTCTTAGAGTTTCAAAAAGTGAATCTCCATACTTTAAGCCTCTATTCTCAACATTAATAAGTGTTGTGTCTTCGCTTAAATTTCCATTAAAATTTACCATAAAAAAAGCCTTGATTTTCTCAAGGCAAATATAGTTTTAAAAAATGATTTTTTTAGCGTGAACCTAAAACTTGTTTTAGACTTCCAATTTGGTTTTCCCACAACATTTTACCTTCTTCCACTTCATCATCATCATCTGCAAAATCTGTGACTATTAAAGAAACATCTTTTGTAATTTCATCGACAACAATCTTCATTTCAAAATAATCTGATGTATCTTCATCTTCTTCCCACTGAAAGCGGATACGTTCATTATTTTTCTTCCCTAGTAATTTTGCCGTTTCTTCACTATCGTCCCAAATAAAGGTAAAAACCTCTCCTCTGGAATTTACATTATCTGCATACCACTCAGATAATCCTGAAGGTGTAGATAAATATTGGAATAAAAGCTGCGGCGAAGATTGTATAGGGAACTCAATTTCGTATTTAACTCTATCTGACATGCTTTATTTATAATTATGTTGTTGACAATATATACATTAATTGTTTAGTTTAAAAGAAAACAATAAAAAAAATAAAAATTGAGTATTATTTGCTCAAAAAAAAATTGTTTATATATTTGCACCCGCAAACAAGGCGAGGTAGCTCAGTTGGTTAGAGCGTCGGATTCATAACCCGGAGGTCTCGGGTTCAATTCCCGATCTCGCTACTAATAACCCGTTGATTTTCAATGGGTTATTTTTTTTACTTCTATTTAATTCTTACAAATAACTGTACTCCTCTCAAAAAGTACCTACAAAAAGTACCTGATTAATCAGTCTTTTTAGCTTTTTTTATCGATTTTCAGAATATTTTGAGGTCTTTTACCGCTTTATTAATTACCGTTTGATCTATATAATGCTTTTTAAGGACATCATCAGTAGAATGTGACGAAAGTAATTTTGCTTCTGTTCCCATTACAGATTGCAAATGCGTCAAATAAGTTTTTCTCAAATGCTTTAATTGTAATTTTCTGCCTGTATCTAGTAAATCAAAAAAATGTGAAAAACCTTTTGAAAGATTTTCCATGATGCCTAAAGTTGTTATTTTACTTCTGTCGGGACATAATATGTATTCGTGACTTCCTTTTTTTTCTTCATAACCCAGTCGATGTAAAAGAAGATTTAAACTTGTAGTTACAGGAATAATCTTTGGAGGAACATTGTCATTGAAACCTTTTCCCTTTTGTCTTTCTACTTTTAAATTCGGAACTAAAATATAAGTAGGTCTATTTTCTACTTCTTTTATCATATCCCATTTTAATTCTACTATTTCTTCTCTCCTTCCGCCTGTATGCAATGCTAACTCAATTCCATCTTTTAAATAAGACTTGTATCGATTCTTCCTTTTAGGATTTTTTACTCCAATCATTACATAACCTTTTTCTGGCGAAATAATTTCCAAAAGCTTATTGTACTCAATTTCACTAATAGTATCAATGCTTTTTGAAGTCGATCTAAGTTTAACATCTTCAAAAGGGTTATCCATTTTCAATTTATATTCTTTATTTGCCCACTTAAAGAAAGCTTTTAAAGCACTCATCTTGTTATTGTATGTTTTATTTTGATAACCTTTGTATTTCAATAAATACGTATGAAAATAGCCAACATGCGAATCACTCACTTTTATAACAAGTAAAGTTTTAATGTTGATTTTTTTTAAGATCAAGCTCTCATTAAATAACAATAAACACTTATAAATCTCTTTAATATGTTTTTCAGAACGATTCGCCTTTTTGTGTTCTGGAACTCCTCTATCATTTAAAAAATTGATATATTTAACTTGAGTATTAAACAGATAGTATCTTTTAATCAATTTACCATCTGAATCAACACTATCCTTTTTTAATCTTTCATAAAAATTTTCTTCATAATTGATAGCTTCCACAACAGCATCGTTATATGTTTCTGCTTTTAAGGTTTTAGTTTTATAGCTAGCGTTTTGATTTGGATAGTGAATACGAGTTCTATAACGGTGTTTTTCAGGAAATTTACAGTTCAAAAATTTAGTTTTCTTTATACCACAAATAGCTGTTCTTTTAATCAACTCATCTTTTATTTTCACATATACATCGCTTGTATTAAAAAAATACTTTTTACAATGATTGCAATAAATACATAATCCTTTGTGTGGTCGTTTGGGTAATTTTATTCGTTTCATCTTCTAGGGGAATTAAGATTATTTCCTAGAAGTTATAAAGGGAAAATTTTTTGAATTGACTTTTACTGGTCAAGCACTTGTATCTTAAGTTAAACTTGAGGTTTCTGTGGACAAACTTATTTTTTATTTCTATTTAGTATGAGATTAACTCAAAAATTTTGAATATTTCAAAATGAGTTAAACTACAAATTAAGTTTATAGATTTAATTTTTAATCTCTGTAATTGAAAACTTTAATTAATTAGCATCATTTATCTGCTTGCATTGTATTACAATTCCAAACACTTTATAATTGAAATGAGGAAAACCGTAATGAAAAAAGAACAATAAAAAATAAATTTAAACTGTGAAATCTATTATACAATTTTTAAGTAATTAAAATGAATCCATTAGTGAATATACTTTTAAGGATTAATCATTATTTATTCAGTTTTTATAAATGATATTTTAATTAAAAACTAAATCAAGCTACAAAATGAAAAAAACGCAATTAATTTTAATTATTCTATTACTAGTGACTTCTTGTAATAGCTCAAAATCATTAAAGAACGTATTTAACCAAACCGTATTAAATCATACAGGTTTTACTCCTATAGATCCCTTAGAGTATAATAAATGGCAGGTGTTTGTAGCTGATACAAGTCAAACTATAAATATGAGAGACGCAACAAATAAGGATAGATTACAATTTTTAGACAATCAAGGTTTTTTTGTTTCAGTAAAAGATATATCTGCTGGCATTGATGCAAATTTCGGATCTGCGACAATATCTTCGAAGGGTTCAACTTATCAAGTTGTTTTAGATTATGCAAAATACAGAACTCATAGTACAATTGTAGGTGAAGCTAGAATTGGTATTGGTTTACGTATGGTAGCGAATTTAACAACATTTGAAGCAGGAATAAATCTAGGAGATTTATTTGCTATAGGTTTTGCAGCGGAGGGAAAGAAACTTTCTGGTACTCTTTCAGTTGATGTAATTGGTATATCATCAAAAGATGCTACCAATATTATTCCTTTCTCTGGAGAGATTAATAGAACTACTATTACAAATACCATAACAGCCTTAGCAACAATGAAATCTTTAATTCATAATATAGATTCAGATGACAATACTCGAATATTCCCTCAAATTCTATCAATAAAACCTTTTTTTACAGATGTATTTTATATTAGAGATGAAATGGAGATAGAAGAAAAAAGAAAGGTTTTAGAGGCATTTGAAAAAGAACGAAGATTAATTTCTAGAAAACTTTTAGGACATTTAACTAGATCTACTGGCGAAGAGCTAGATTCAATATATCACAAATCATATAAATTTTAAAATATCATCTAAAATTCATATTCAATTAAGGTTCTTTAATCAGCATAAACCCATAAATAAAGTACAATTACATTTATATTATAGTAAGATATTTATGTGTATTTAGTTAATAAAAATTCATTTCTGTAAACTTTATACAACTCAATGACAAAAAAATATTTTAAACACATAGAAGTTTTTACTCCTAGTCAACCTGCTAATTATACTTTTGTAGAAAGAGAATCAGTAAATGATCGTTTGACTAGAGCTATCAGAACACCTGGTAAACAGATTATTATCTATGGACATTCTGGAGTTGGAAAGACCTCAATATTAATAAAAAAGCTGAAAGAGCAAAAGATAAAGTATATTACTACTAGATGTATTACTGGTATGACTCTGAAAGATATCGTTACTGATGCATTTAATCAACTTGAAATGTACTATTTACCATTAAAAGAAATAACTAAAGGAGGTAAAACTGGTGGCGCATTAAGCGCATCCTACTTCGGTTTGAAAGCTACTCTATCTACTGAATTAAATGATAGTAATAAACAAGTAGTAAAAAGAGCAGTTGATTTACCTATAACACCACAGACACTTGCTAAATTTATAGGAAAAGCTTCCTATTGTTGGGTTTTAGAAGATTATCATAAAATTAAAACTGAGGATAAAATTCTTCTTTCTCAAATTATGAAGGTTTTTATGGATAGTTCATTGGATTACCCAAAGCTAAAAATTATAGCATTGGGGGCTGTTAATTCTGCTAGAGAAGTTTTACAATATGATCCTGAAATGAAAAGTAGGATTTCTGAGATTGAAGTTCCTCTGATGACCGATGATAAGTTATTAGAAATACTTGAAAAGGGAGAGGCTTTGTTAAATATTAAATTTCCTGATTACATTAAGAATAAAACTATAAATTATTCTAATGGTCTTCCTGCAATTACTCATCAGCTTGCATTACTAATTTGTGAAAAAAATAATATTTTTCAAACTATACGACGTAGTAGAACAAAAGAAATTATTGTAAATACATTTGAAGCTGCATTAGATGAATACTTAGAAGAAAACTCAGATACTTATAAATCAATTTTTGAGAAAGCTACTAAAATAGTTCACAAAAGAAAAAGTGAAAATCCAATTAACATTTTAAATGCTATTTTATTATCAAATCAAGAAGAAATAACTATCCATAGTGTAAAAGCCAATTTAAGATTAGAAAATAAAAATTACAAAGGAAATAATCTAAAAAAATATTTAGATGAACTAACTACACCTGCAAGAGCAGAAATATTAAGATTTAATAAAAACTCTAATTCTTATTATTTTAACAATCCATTTATAAAAGCTTATTGTCAATGCGCATTACGTAAAGACAATAAAAAAGATGTTAATTCCTCTAGGTTACTTCAAGAATTCAAAGGTGTTTTAAGAAAAGAACTCGAAATTGCAAGAGAAGCATATTTTAAGGATCTTGCTCAAGATGGAGATATCTGGTAAGTAAAAATTAATCTATCAAATGAAATCGAAAATATAGTTAAACTTTTAGTCTCGAAATAGATACTACATTATTCTTCAAACCTCAATAAACCTAAATTAATTATTTTACAATTCGATTCTAAAGTTCCAGAATGTAGTCCCTTTAACTCCCCAATAATTTCACGTAGTAGTGAATCATTATTTATGTTTAATAATAGTATAGGATTTATTCTTTTTCCATTAAATTGATCTAGTTTAATTAATCGTTTTACATCTTTAACTAATTTCCCATAGTGTTCCTTTACCTTACTTTTCAATTTGCTTTTAGAGGTATTAAGTTTATACATTTTTACCTCAATAAAGTATATTTCGTCATTTTTATTAAAGAAACAATCAAGCTCAATATCGTCCAAAAAATTTACATTTGTTTTGTAGTCAATATTATATTTATCTAATCTGTTACACAAAGCATTAAGCAATAGCCCATCCTTGCTTTTAACTATTTCATGTATCTCTTTATCTAATTCGTAAGGAATAAAATAAGTAAGTTCACTTGAACATAATGGGCACTTTAGATTATTTAATTTTTTAGGATTAATTCTTAACTGAAGAGTACCCTTATATGTTTCAGGCTCACAATTTGAACATTCTACAAATGCATCTTCATTACTGGGATAAATTATTTTACTCTCATATAATAAATGAAAAAGCTTTAATCTAGAATTAAAATTATCTTCACTATATAATGTATTTACTAAAACCTGATTTGTTGTATATAACTTCTTGTATGAGTGGTTTACGTATAGTTCTTTAATAAATTTTATTCCCTCGAAAAAAGTATTAATAGTCTGTTCATTAATTAATTCATTTCTTTTTTTAGGAATAAATAATTTCTCAAAATGTTTTTCAACTCCTTCAAAAGTTTTTATATGTTTTCCAATGAATCCATAATCATGCAAAAACTGTATTATATTATCTTCTCTCTTCTTTTCATTAGAAATAATTTTTATGAACCTAACAAATAATCTCCAACCTTTTTCATTATAATCGTTTATTAATTTTTCAAATGATTTCTTTAATTTTTTATCATAGATATCTTCAATTATTGGTTTAAAATATTCTATCTTTTCCTCTAAAGAATTACCTAAAAAAAGATCATATCTCTCACTTCTAAATTTTATTGTATCAATCGCCTCTGAATCATTTTGAGCATTTGATATAATTATTCTATTTGAAGAATATGTATAGGGGTTATTTTCATCTCCGAAAGAGATACTTTCTAATAATTCTTCTTTTGATAACAAAAATAGATTTTGACAAGCTGGGTCTTGCCAAAAAATATTGTAAAATGATTGTATGATTAAACTCATGTTATACTTTTTGAATTTTCAAAATAATTAAGATAATTACCTTTTCTATTGGTATATAATTTTTTCATCAATTCTAAATTGATCTTTTTGTAATTCATATTGAAAATCAACTTCATTATTTAAAGTTCGATCTTCGATAACTGGATTAACATTAATGACTAATTCTCCTTTGCTTTTGCAGCCTCTAGCTAAGAATATCCATGAAAGTTTAATTTGATATTTCTCTGGTAGAGGTCTTATCCATAACGGATATTTTCTAAAGTCACTTTGAATAATGACTTTAGAAGATTCTAAGGTAAATTCATCACTATATTCAATAAATGCTCTAGGATTACTAATTTTTGCGACACTTCTAGATAATTGATCCTCACTGCCATTATAACTACCTAAAAACTTATATTCGCCCTCAACTTTAAACATAAGTTTCCAATCTTCAAGAACTTCCTGTCCAGTATTGACTAACAATAAATTCACAGCACAATAAGATAAATTTTCACCATTTCTATGATCACTCCAACCGCCTGTTAAGTCTAAAATATGTATGTTACTTCTTCTTGGATTATGAATGGGAGGTGGTTTTATAACAGATACAATTTTAGAATTATAAAACTCTGGATTTATCTCAATATTAGTGTTTTGACTTTCATTAAACAAAAGTTCAAAATCAAATTGAGTTTTAAACTTTTGTGAATTCATGTAGTAGTCATATACATCTTTATGTTCTTCAATAAGATCGACTATATCTTCCCAACAAAAAAGTAAAATTTCAAAACTTTGATTTTCTCTATTATCAAAATCTTTTAATCTTACATATTCTTCAATTTTTGAATCCTTATTTGATGTCGTAGCAAAAATTAAAACGGATAAATTTGGCTTAAATGATTTAGCTTTTTCGACTTCCTCATCTACTTCTAATTCAGTTAATTTTGCATGCGTATACGAATCTTTCCCTTTACACTGAATCCCCCAATAATGCTTTTCATTTTTTGGAATTCCATAAATATCAACACCATTTTGTGGTTGTCCAGATCTACCATTCTTTTTTATCTTATTTGGTATTTTCCAAATTTCGCCCCAGAGCTTTTTACACAAGGACTCAAAATCTTGCCAGTTTTCTGGTTTTGGTAATTGTTTTTTCATTAAAATCTTAATATTCCTTTATTTCATCCTCAGATATAATTTTTATATCTGTTCCAAATTTTTCAAAAATACTTTCATCTGTTATAGAATCAGGAAATGCCATTGCAAGAATCTTTTTAGGTCTAGACATTGCTACATATATTAATCTTTTCTTTTCATCTGGGAAACTATTCTCTAAGTTAGAAATATCTTCAAAAAGAATATTATTAATGTGCTTTTTATCGTTAAAAAATATTAATACTGAATCTAAAGTTTTCCCTTTTACTTGATGAATAGTAGTTATGGGTATATTTGATTCAGAATATGATTTTTGAAAATGAATACCGACAGATTCATTCAATGTTTTATCCTTATTAAAATATTTAGATTTCCTATTTCTAAGTTTAAAATCAACTTCATAATCTAAGCCTAACTTTTCTTTAATGAAATTTTGAGCTTGTATTGTCCAATCCGCTACTGTTAATTCAAAACTTGGTAGATCGTTCAGAATTTTAAATAAAAGTGAATTAAAAAGATGATCTTCTTTTCTATTTCTTTCTATTTCTTTTAATTGATGATAGTCACTTTTTGGATTTAATAACTTTACAGAAATAGTACGCATTTCATTTATCGAATTTTTTATGTCATTACCTAAAAAACGGTTTTTAGCTGTAATGATTTCTTTTGGTAACTCAATTCCCCAGGGTCTTTCTTCTGTTGTTTTCCCCAATAATTTATTCTTTAAAGAATTTCCTCTAACAACGATATTATTCTTTTCTAGAGTTTTTGATAAGCATAGGTTCTCATAATGTTTAATAATAGATTGAAAGTTATTCCCTGAATATTTATAAACAATAATTGAATTCTCTATAAAGAGGTTATCTAAACAATTTATTTTTGCATCATCTACCTTTCTTAGTATAGAAAATATATCAATAATTTTTTGAGGCGATCTCCTATTATCTGTTAAGGCAAATGAATTCCAACTATTATCTTCATTATATTTTTTTAAAAACTCTTTTGGATTTGCATCTCTCCATTCATAAAGACTTTGATAAGGGTCACCTATTAGTTCTATATTTTTTAGACCTTGTTTAGACAATTCTTCAAAAATAGCGTGTTGTATTAACGAATTATCCTGAGCTTCATCTATTATTATAAAAGGAAATCTTAAGGCTAACCATTGACAGATTTTTGGGTTCGTTCTTAAAATATGTAGAGCAATAAATGCTGAATCACCTGTCGAAATTAACCCTTTTTTAAATTGCGTTTGTTTAATTAATTGGCAATATTTGTTGAACTTATCTATATCTACAGTTCCATTAGACGGTGTTTTACCTTCAACTGTAAATGCTCCATTTGGTTCTATTCTAATTGAACTTGGTGGATACGCATAGAATATACTTCTATTATTTTTTGCTTTATACTCAGTATTATTCAAAGGTCTTTTTAAGCCTTCCCTCAATTTACCATCTCTCCCTATATATTCATTCTTCCACATATCATTTAATATATTAGTGTGGTCAAGAATTTTAGGTCTACTAAAATCTCGATTTAATATATTATAAAATGGAAGTGTAATAAATCTATTTATAAAACTATCGATAGTAGAAACGTGATTAGGAAATTTTAAAATCTTCCCACTAAGTTTTGTATATGCTTCATTTATTTCATCTTTAGCAGAGTTTGTAAATGAAAGGCAGGCTATACCTGAATATGAATTAATTTCATTAGAATTATCAAGTTCTATTATTTTTTGTGCGATTGTTGTTGTCTTTCCGCTTCCAGGACAAGCATTTAATATTATTTTCCCTCTTGCCTGTAAGTAAGCATTTCTTTCCTCATTTAAGTCGTAAATCATATTCCTTGTCTTAAATGAGTTAATCCTTCTTGAATATACTTAGGGACTACAAATGATGTTTTTGCCTTATCTATATTTTCAATTATATATATTGAAAAATCCTGTGCGAATTCTGCTTTTTTGGGTAATGATTTCCAAAGAAGAATACCTACTTTTCTTTTTTCAGATTCACTCATTATATCGTTTTCAAATGTTTGAGTGTATTCTATAATTTTATCAATTTTATCTGAAAAATGTTGATTAATATAATCAAAAAGAAAATTATTATGTAGTTCTGTGCGATTAACTTCAATATTATGAATAGCTAATTCATACTCTAGAGTTTTAAAAGAGTGCAATATTTTTATATTATCAACATTATTTGCGACAGAGTTTAGGTTTGCAATTCTAGTTGCTTCAGTTCCATTCTGTATATTACTATCTAATTCATCAAGTGCAGAATAATCAGTTTCCAAAAGCTTATTAAAGCTATATTTAGCTTCCTTAGAAGATGTAAAACGATCGTCATCTGTTAGTACAGTAATTGGTTTATTTATTCTTTTATTTTCATCTTGATGATTGAATAAGTATAAAAATGGATAAAAAGATGTCCCTTTAACATTAACAAGTTCAACTCTATAATCCTCTAGTAGGTAATCCTCTAGTCGAGTAAACGCTGAGAGTAAAAGTTCTTCTGAAATTCCTTCTACAAATAGTATTGATTTGGCATAAAAAAGTTGGGATTTTGTTACATCAATATAGCGCTCGAGTTTTCTTTGTCTTAATTTAAAATCAGAATCGATTAAAGCAACATTTTTAGTAGTACTTTCTATTATATTTTCACTAACTCTTTGTTCAAACTGGTCTTCTAATTTATAGGCTTTATTATGATCTAGTAATATAAGGTTCTTTAAAGGTACTTTTGATGTCAAAGTTGGTGAATGAGTAGTTATAAAAAGTTGACTATTATCGGAAGTATTTGCACCAGTAAGAAAATTATAAAGGCTTAATTGAAGTTGTGGATGTAAATGCGCTTCCGGTTCTTCAATTAAAAGAGCATAATGTGGAATATTATTATCTTCAATTTGCTCTTTAACATCACCAAGTACAATTGCAATATAAATAAGATTGTTTAAGCCTAAACTATTCTGCCATAGATTAAACCCTTCTTCGCTTAAATTTTCTCTATCATGAGGTAGAAAGGGTTTTATTGCATTGACAATATATTCTGTTTTTGATTCAGCGATTCGAAGTCCAATTTTATTATCAAGAAACTTTTTAAAAATAGCTTCAAGATTATTGTTGATACCACTTCTTGTTTTTTTCACTTCTTCTCTATCTAATAATTCAGAATTAGCATCTTTTACTATTTGTTCAATTTCCGATTCTGTTTCATTTCTTTTTACGAATCTTTTTATTACTCTTCCTAATACATTACCGCGAGTATTCAATAAATCGCGTGTACTGTCTCTTAATGCACTAAGATAATAATGTTGAAATAGTTCAAATGTTTTAAAGTCAGCTTTTTGACCATCAATATCACCCGTATTATATGAAAATTGCGGGTATTTTCCATTCTTTTCTTCATAACTAATAATTATTTTAGCATAATCATCTTCGGTATCATTAGGATCAATTACCATGTACTCATAAAAAGCACCTTTTTGAGCAGTAGATAAACCTTTGAAAATATATGTAATTGTAATCAGTGTAGCTTTTTCTAGATGATTTTCGGTATCAGATTTCATGATTTTTTGATGAAAATCATCAGAAGATACGGATATTTCTCTGATCGGCTCTCCGATATTGTATAGTATTCGTATGGCATCAATTAAGGCAGACTTACAACTCCCATTCTCTCCTATAATAATATTAATGTTAGGATCAAATTCAGTTTCTATAGTATCAATTCCTTTATAATTTTCTACTTTGATATACGATAGGTACATTCTTTAATGTTTTATATAATTGCTGATTAGTAAAAATGCGATTTTATAGTAATTTTCTTTTTCTAATTTAAGAATTTATTCTCAAAAAAGTAGTTTTTAGAAATTAAAGAAACTTGCTTCTTTAAAAGTATCATAATATTCTTTTGTTTTATTTAAGCCTTACGGTTTTCCGTATTTGAGTAGATTTTTTCTGCAATTCAATTTCAATTGCTATTTTAAAACTATTTCAATTTCTTCTATGGATCAACATTTTTCGTTTTACGCACTTTTTATGATATGTCGTGTTATCGATCAATTACATATCTCGTCTCTTGCCTTTGCATAATTTCAAGACCAAGCTCTGCGGGAACTAAAACATTTTTCTAAAAAAATAACCGCAGTTGTTTTGACTTTTCCCTCCATATAGGCAGATGAAATATTACTCGAAACCCAACATGTCAAAAGGGTTCGATTTAAAAACTATGCTCAATCTTAAAAATTTAAATACAATAATGAGAAAGGGGTTACAACTATAGATACTAGTTTTATTCAACTTGTTATTATCCATTTAAAAACATGTAACCTTATTTCAAAAAAAAGAAAATATACCTAACTTAAGACGGGTCTTAACTAAACAAGGAGTACAGTTCTGGAGTGCCGAAATTGGGCGTTTTTGATAGTTTTTCGGACTCCTTATTTTTCAATTCATTAAAAATCAACAACTTAAGAATGGACCTATCCGCTTCATAACCCGGAGGTCTCGGGTTCAATTCCCGATCTCGCTACAAAGATAAAATAGGCTTTATGTCAATGTTTACACGGTTTTCCACTTTTGGAAAACCGTTTTTTTATGACTACATTCGAGCAGATTTTAACAAACGAGTATATTTCTATGGCAAAAAAGATGTATTCAGAGCCTAAAATATATGATGCTAAAGGCGATATTTCCAAACGTTGGTACGTATATTTCTACTATAGAAACCCCGAAGATGGTAAGATGAAAAAGCAAAAACCAATCTTCAAAGGTGCAAATAGGTTTAAAACACGCGCTGAACGCATGGAAGTTTTAAATACATATCGTAGAGCCTTACTTAAATTATTAAAAGATGGTTTTTCTCCTTATGAAACCAATGAACAAACTCAAAAACGTCTAGATAATCTTCGAAGTTCAAACGATACAACCGAAAAAGTTGCGGAAGTGGTAAGTACCAATACTGGTTACACCATAAAAAAAGCACTTGCTTTTGCTTTAAGCCAAAGAGAATCAGACTGGACAAAAAATCAGCAGGTTCAATGAAAGGACACTACAATAGATTTATGGAATGGCTAACTAATAATGATTTATTGTATATAGATATTAGTGAACTAAAAAGAAATCATATTACTTCCTTTTTAAACGGTTTGAAAACAAAACCAAGATATTTGGAATGAACTAAAAAATGAATACTCTTTTCAATTGATTTTTGACCCAACAGGATATTCTTGAATGGGAAAAGCTGAAAATGGAATAGCCACGATTATAATACCTACGGAAGAATTAGAATTCCATTCTTTCACTCACGAACTCTTACACATCCATCTATTTGATTATCTTGGGATTTCGAAACTTGGGACTTAGTTTATGGAATAACTGGAGAACATTTTTTTGAAGTCTTAATTGAAAATAGCCTGACCCCAATTTTGTACAACTTCTGTTCTCACAAAAAAATGTACCTTTTCTATAAAAAAATGGGGGTTTCTGAATATTTGTTTGTTCAAGAAAGAATCAATTTTAGTAATTACAACATTTTCGAAATAAAACTACTTTTTACTTTTAAAAAATGGCAAAAAAAGCAGTTAATCAATTTATAGGACAAAGTTTGTCTTTAATGAATGTGGTTGTTGAGGAAGATAAAGTAAAGTCCGATGTGATTAATCTTTTATTGGTAAACCAAACTCTATCTCTTGCATGAGTATAAGCAAGTTCAACTTTCTCTTCATCAAGAAGTATATCTGCTATTTTTTCTATTTTGGTATCTCCGTGTAATTCATTAATTACACTAAACTTTACTAGTAAATCTATTTTCATATTTGCTTTTTTATTAGTTAATACTTCTTTTTAGTATATCGAGAGCTGCCCTTTTATGTCTCGTAAAATCATATTTCGCTTAGGCTCCCAATGCAAATGTTTTTGTGTTTTTAATCCAAATTTGTGTTCTAAAGTCTCTTTGAGTAAATCCAGTTGTTTTTCTTGATCAATACGTATTGCTTGAAATTTTTGAAAAACACCTTTCATTTCTTCCAATTTAAAAGGTGGAATAGCTACAGAAATTTGATCCTTTGTCAATGCCCAAGCAGCGCCCATTTGAATCATACATTCATTTGAATTATAAAAATGATTTGAAATCATAAATAGCACTAACACATCATCAGTAAGGCGTGTTTTTATGTCTTCGTCTGTATTGTTTCCTAAGGGCGTTCCATAACCTTCAAGAGAAGAGCAAAAGATATTTTCTGGATTGATTCCGATACCCTGTAATAGCTGTATAAAACTTTCTACTACTTGTTTATCTTTATCATCATGACTAATGAAAATCTTTTTAACTTTTTGTTTATTGGAAGGTTGTGGTTTCTTTCCTCCTGACTTCGAAGAAAAAGACACAAGCTTTAAATCATTAGCAATTTCAAGTATAGTTTCATCGCTCGCTTGTGTTATAAGTCCTTTTACAGATTCTTGTGAATATCTTCTTTCTAAATTACTTTCTATTTTATAATCTCTGAGAATATTTAAAATTTCTTCAGTGTTGTAAGTTGACTGCATTGTAAAATAAATATCCTGAACGATTCTATATTTTTCTGATGGTATCATTAGTAGTGGATTTAAAATTCGTACAATAAATACTTCGTTTTTAGTTTTCTACGTAAAGCACTAGATATTGAATATGTATCAATTCGTCTCAAGACGACATCTGGATTTTTTAATTGTAATTTAGACCGATCACGCTCTATTTTATCCTGATAGTATGTTAATATTGAATATGATGACAGTTCATAACTTAAGATGCCAATCAATACGAAAACTCCAATACCTTCTTCCATACCTATTCGCAAAGAGAAATCTTTCAACCTCGATGTTATTGCTGCTGCTCCAGAGTATTCGCTAGTTGCTTTAGCTATTAAGAATAATAGCTTTGGCATTCCTAAACCAACTGTATATTTTATAACTATGTCCTTCATCTTACAACCTGTTTTGTATTGCTAATGATTTGTAATAGTTACCTAAAGCCGTTAAACAACAACTCTTATTATTTAATGCAGCTTCATGTAGTGTACTCGCTTCTATGGGTTCTAATAAGCCATTCGCTTGATATTTTTGTAAATGTTTCATCATAACTGCAAGCGGAGTTTTTGTATTGACATAATTTGGAGATAGTGTAATTCCTGTTGTTTCTCCATCAAAATAAGTAGGAAGTTTTCGAAGTATTTTTAAAGAAATCTTAGGTGTACAGTTTCGCAGAGAAATCATATGTGATACATGCGATTTAAATACTGGACGCTGATTCCAAGCATTTAAAAACACATCCGCAGTATAGTAAATACCTGATAATGTTATTTTTCCTCTAACATCTGCAGCACTGCCTTTTAGTGCATCATAAATAATATTGGTGAAAATTCCTCCTCCATTTTTTTCATACGAATATTGATCTGCGGAAGCAGCTGCCAAAATAGAAACTCCTTCTCTAAGGATTACTTTACGCTCGTTTAAGTCAATACTATTTCCTGCATCACCAGCATAACAGCAATCTAAAATTATAATAACTTCATCTGCTTTGGAGTTATTTGCTATAGCTACAATTTCTAATAAACTAACGCCTACATCTTCTGGTTTTGCGTCTTGTGAAACTAAATATGTTCCTGCAACTGTTGTTGCTCCATGTCCTGAAAAATATAATAGCGCAGTTCCTTTTTCATGATTGAATAGCTTTTTTATATTTTTTCGTATTTCTGAACGTGTGACACTCCTTTTGCTAGATAATAATATCTTACAATCAAAGTTAGCATCTCCATTTTCATGAGTTTTCAATACTGATTGCATACGTAATGCATCATTTTCGCAACCTGTTAAAGGATTTTTAGGATAGTCATTAATTCCTATGAGTAATGCTCTTCTCATTTTTAGCTGGTTTGATTAGTTATGATGACAAAGTTGCAAGAAAGAGCTACACCAAAACAGCCTAATATTGTGGATACAAAAAACTCCTCAAATCTGAGGAGTTTTTATAATTTAGTTTTTTGTTATTTATTTTTAATAATACTATAAAATATTATTGTCAAAAGCATATTTTATCAAGCCTAATGAACTTCTGACACCCGTTTTCTCTATAAGATTTCTACGATAAGTATCTACTGTGCTGACAGCGATATTTAGTTTTTGAGCGATTTCTCCCGAAGTATGGTCTTCCGATAATAATTTTAGTACTTGTAATTCTCGCCTGGTAAGATGTACCGTTTTCGGTTCAGGCATTTTGTTTGCTGTAATATAATTCCCCAGTACATCACCTTTAAGATATTCATTACCAGACATTATAGTTTCTAACGCTTCTACAAATTCTTCTTTACCTCTATTTTTCAAAATATAACCATTTGCTCCAGCGTCCATTAATTCCTTAATAATAGTTCCTTCATCGTGCATTGTTAAGATTAAGGTTTTAGCTCTAGTTGCTAGATTTTGCATTTCTTTTAATACTTCAAAACCATTTTTCAGAGGCATATCAATATCTAATACAGCAATGTCTACCTCATTTTCATGCGCTTTAAGTAATTGTAATGCTTCCTCTCCATTAGATGCTTCTCCAATGATTTTTATATGTGTATGTTTTTTTAATAAAGATTGTAAACCTTCGATGAACATTTTATGATCATCGGCTATTATGATACGTATTTGTGTTTTTTCTTTCATCTTATGTATTGTTTAAGTAGGTATATCAATTGTAACTGTTGTGCCATTTCCTTTTCCTGAATCTATAAGGCAACTTCCTTTCATATTTATCACTCTTGATTGTATGGTTTTAAGTCCTATGCCTTCATGCAATTTGTCTACCTCAAAACCGATTCCATCATCCTCTACAATAATGTTGACACCTTGCTCTAATTTTAATATTTGAATATCTACCCGCGAAGCTTGTGCATGTTTTATGATATTATTTAAAAGTTCTTGTATGATACGGTAAATTTGTATTTCCATAGTATTTACAAGTCTATTATCTAACTTATGATAGGAAAGTTCTATGTATATTTTATTTTGATTTTGTTTAGAATATACATTCTCTAAAGTTTGCTTGAGTTCTTTTAATGCTGGAATTAATCCAAATTTTGACAATGTTCCAGATATCATATTATGAGAAATCTCTCTAACTGATTTACAAGCTTCATCTAATAATTGATTGGCTTTTTCATACTGTGTTTTTGCTTCATCATCTATGCTTTCTAAATTGTCTTCTACTGATTGATAATGAATTTTCACTAATGATAATTTACTTCCCAAATTATCATGCAAATCTTGTGCAATTCGTTTTCGTTCTTCTTCTTGTCCGCTAATCATAGCGTTGATAGCGTTCATTTCTTGTATTTTTATTAACTCCTGTATTTGTTGTTCTTGTCTCTCTTTTTCATGAGTTACAATAAGTTTCTGTTGTTCCAAATCTGCTTCTGCCAATACACGTTTTTGTCTTTGTTTTCTCGCTTTCGTGATGAAAAAAAATAATGCTGTTAAAAGAAATAATGCTACTAATAAGCCTATTGTATACAGCTTTAACTTTTCTTCTCGATTCTTTATTATTGCCTTTTCACTTTTTATAGTGATTAACTTTTTCTCATTATTTATAGAAGCGATTTGTGACTGATCTGATTGTTTTATTTTTTTAAATTCATCACTTCGTACTGTGTAAGCTGAATCCTTGTATTTTAATGCTTTATGATGATTTTTCAACTCCTCAAAAACATTGGACATTGATTCGTAAGTTTTTGCTAACATCGAAGAATCTTTCACACGATTCTGCAATATCAAACTCTGATTAAAATATGATAATGCTTTTTCATATTCTTTATAATCAGTATATACATTCCCAATATTATTATAATATACTAATAACTTTTCCTTATCATTTTTTTCTAAAAAAAATGCTTCCGCTTTTTTATAATGATAGCTAGCAGAATCTTTTTGTCCTAGTTTACTATATAACGTTCCAAAGTTAAAATGAAAAGCACCTTTATCTCCTAGTTTTGGGTATTTTTGAAAAAAACTTAAAGCTTTATGAAAAGTTTCTTTTGATTTGATATCTTCATTTAAATAATCATAAGTGTTTGCAATGTCTACTAAAATATTAGCTATCTCTTTATTTTTTTTCTTTTCAGTATATATTTTTTCTGCTTTTCGATAGTTTTCCTGTGCACTTTCATAGTTTCTAAGATCTTTATAAATATCTCCTAAATTCCGATATGATTTAGCTATCAAATTCGATTTATCAGCTATGACACTATACTTTAATTGCTTTTCATAATAGACACGTGATTTTTCGTAAATCTCTTGCTTTTTATATACTCTTCCTATATTTCCAGAAACTATAGCCGCTTGTTCATATTCTTTATTATTCACAAAAACATCTAAACTAAATAAGAAATAATCTAACGCTTTTACATATTTTCTTTCCCGTTTATAAATTATTGCTAATTCATTTTTTGCTCTAGCTATATTATACATATTATTATTATGAACATCTAGCGTTAATGCCTTTGAATAATAAACTTTGGAAGCTTCTAAATCTCCTTGTTTTTTTACTATACGTCCTAAACGATTGTATGCATCTGAAGTTCCTTTGTAATAATTTTGTTGTTCACTTAGTTTGATTGCTTCTAAAGCATAATTTATCCCTGTAGAATCTTTTAATTCCCATGCTAACTCATTGAGTGCATCAATTTTTTCAATTCCATTTTGCTTCGTTATAATATTTAGTAAACTGTCAAGTTTCTTATTTTTTTGAGCAAAAGAATATGATATTCCAAGGAGCCATAACACACTAAAAAGATATAAAGTGTAATTTTTCATCTATTTGTTTTCATGCTATTAATTTCATTCTGTAATAAATTGGGGATTCAATGCAATCTAAAAAAGGCTTTTACTTTTCTTAATAAAGATATGCAAAGCCTTTCTTTTTGTGAAATTTTCTTACAAATTAATCATACGGTTTAATTTCTCCTTCTTCTTCTTCTTCTTCACCCGTTTCAACTGATCCGTCTCCTTCATCTGGCTTTGATGTTTCGCCTGGGTCGTCAGTTAAACAGTACATGCTTACAAGTTCGTTTTCAAAATCAAATTCATTTGTAGTTTTTACTTTCATAATTTCAATATTTTATGTTGAGTTACAAATGTCTATCTATTACGAAGAACAATCAATCGTAAATATTTGGTGTATGTATACTCCTTAAAATTGTGGATAAACAATTATTTTATGATATTTTGAATCACTTAAAAACTGAATAAAACTAAAATTATATATTCAAGAATTATTACGGCTTTCCGTATTTATACAATTTTATAGAAAATATAATACTAAATAATTTTGAAGAACAACCTTCTATTACTGAATTATAAGAACGACTGTATATAATCGAAGGAAGTATTTATACTATACTTAGTGACGCAAACTAAAAAACGGTACTACATTCCTTTTCCCATAAAACATTATTTGTTAGCAATTTATAAACATGCACAGTAATATATCACATATACTACGACACAGTTTTACAGCGCATTTATTAGAGAAAAGTATAAGTTTACGATACATTCAATATATATTGGGACACCAAAATTCGAAAACCACTGAAATTTACACTCATATTAAGTATAATAGTATTGAAAACATTAAAAATCCACTAGATGATTTTTATTTTAGTTAGAATTCTGTTAGCTTTAAAAAACCGAATCAATGAAGTAAAAAAAGATAGTTTGGTAATAAGAGAAATAACAGGAATTCCTGTTATACATACGTTAGGTAACATATGAAAAACTGCCTCATTTGCAACAAAAATCCAGCTGATAAAACAGGTTCTCACATAATTCCTCATTTTTTATTAAAGCGAATTGACAATGAAGATGGTTCAACAAAAAGAGACAAAGAAATGGGATTCCTATTATCTGAATTTCATCCTTCATCATATTTTGGTAGAGCAACAAAACCAGAAACCTTAGAAAAAGTTTACGGAGAAGAAGTTACTGAAGAAAGAATTGCGAATAATAAAATTCCTTTAGTTGAGGATAACATATTTTGTAGTGATTGTGAAAAAAGACTTGGCGAAATTGAAAGTCAATACTCTGAAACAATCAAGCACAAATGTAAACCGAATAATAATTATCAAAATTTAGAAGATTCATTTTTAGCATTTATATTTTGGACTTCAATTGTTTGGAGACTTTCGATTGCACAAAAAAGTGGATTTAAACTCAATATATCTGATGAGGAAAGATTACAAATGATTTTGTCCCAATTTCTATCAATCAAGAATTACGATTTAGATGATTTAAAGAAAGGAGGAATTTTAGAAAACATAACATACAAGGCTTTAAGGTCAATAGATTATTCTGACGGTAAATCAACTGTTCTCTTTTGTCATCCTGATATTCAAAACCCTTATTTCTTTGTTATTGATGAATTTATTTTAACTTTTTCAATTGAAAAATCTATTAGTCAAACAGGATTTGAATCTATTGATGATGAATTCAGCAATTGCGAAATTAATTCTGCTTTTAGTGGCGAATTTATTAGAAGTGTAGAACCAAAAATAATTGACGGAATTCAAGAGTATTTTTATTCTGAATTATCAAAACGTTATCTTCTGAACTTAAGCAAAGAAATTGATATTATTCATCAACGACTTGGAGGACGAGGACTGTTATCAATGTCAATTAAAGAAGAAATTGCTAAAAGAATAATAAACGATGATGAACAACCAAGTGGAGTTAAATACACATTAAAGCATAAAGCTCGAATAATATTTGAAGTCCTGAAAAAATACGGTGGCTAACTTAAGACGTATATAGCTCATAGCTAATTAGTCGCTTCAACAAAGTTAAGACTCATTTGGAAAGTCGCCAAATTTTTAAATTTGACGACTTTCCAAGTAAAAATAAATAGTGAAATTTAAAAATCTGGCTTGTGATTAATCCGAAATTATTTTTTTAATTTACACGCTACAAGCCATATACAAAACCGTTAGCAAACATTAAAAAGAAACTAAATGAAAGTATTTTTAACAATATTCATTACTCTTCAAATAATTTATAATACACAAGCTCAATGTACTGACTTATTTTTTTCTGAATATATTGAAGGAAGTAGTTTTAATAAAGCTCTTGAAATTTATAATCCTACAGAAAATACAATTGATTTATCGGACTATGTTGTTTATCTAAATATTAATGGCTCATTGACGCCCACAGATAATCTATTTCTACAAGGCTCTCTACTTTCAAAAGATGTTTATGTAATTGCTAACCCTTCAGCTACAGTTCAAATTACGGCTGTTGCAGATACACTTCATTCAATCACTTCTTATAATGGTGATGATGCTATATGGCTAAAGAAAATATCAACAATGGACACACTTGATATTATAGGTGAAATAGGTGTTGACCCAGGTAGTGGATGGTCTGTTGGCTCAGGTGCCACGAACAATTTTACATTAATAAGAATGCCTGAAATTCAAAAAGGTCAAAAAGATTGGCCACTAGGAACAACAGAATGGGACGTTTTTCCAATTAACATGACAGATTCATTATCGTCTCATAATATGAGTCCATGTGTGACACTTGGAATACATGAAAATAATTTTACAAATAAAAATTTGAGTGTTTATCCAAATCCATCAAGTGGAAATATTACCATTAAACTAGATAAACCATATGAAGTTAAAATTCATATTTTCGACATAATGGGTCGCCAAGTTTATAATAACAATTACCAATTTCAGCAAAATATTGATTTGACCCTTAATGAAAAAAAAGGAATTTATTTTATAGAGGCAATATTTGACAAAAAAAGAATTATTACAAAACTTATATTGAGATAACGATTTGCTACCTTAAGGCGTATAAAAATAATGTATGACTAATAAGTTTAAACAAATCCTACTCTTCGAAAAACCATTATTCTCATGGTACCAATTATCCTTACCTATAAAAGAAGAACTAGATTTACCTTCAGAATCTTGCTTTGCATATATTTTAGAAGGCAATAATCAAGATATAACGGGTTCAGGTTTTTTAGCTAAAAAAGGAACGGTCATACTTTCTTTATGCGGAAAAACAGTTGGACATTCCCTTTCAAAAAGAGAAACAGGTTTTTTAAGTACAATTATGGTCCATTTCGATAGAAATGTATTAAAAAAAGTATTCAATAATCAAAAACCTAAATTTTGGAAAGAACTAGCACATCCATTAAAAAAAGACATTTTTCAACAAGATGCTTCGGCTTTGGTGAGTTCCTATTTTGTAAGCGTTACTAAATTCTTCGATCACAAAAATGCACTTAACGAAGATATTTTGTCGGTAAAGTTAAAGGAGATTGTTTTATTACTTCTACAAACTCAGGAGTCTTCACATTTGAACGCTATTACAAGAAGATTATTTTCGGATAAGATTTTTTCGTTTGAAGAAATTATTGATGCAAATTTATATGAGCCATTAAACCTACCTCGTTTAGCAGCTATGTCTAACAATAGTCTTTCTTCCTTTAAAAGAAAATTTAATAAAATATACGATAATTCTCCTGCAAACTACATACGACAGAAAAAATTAGAAAGAGGAAAAAAATTACTCACTCATTCTCAATATTCAATAAGCGAAATTTGCTACGAATGTGGTTTTTCTAATCCCTCAAGTTTTGCTAGAATGTTCAAAGCTGCATATAATATTTCACCCTCAGAATATAGATTGGGCCAAAATGCACAATAATTGACCCTTAATAAACAATGGAAATTCAGAATACTTCCGAGTTTTGCAAACCTATTCAATTGAATCAAACAATCTAATTTTTTTCTTTTGATTTTTCAGTCTGTTTATTTTTTAATAAGTAACAACAATTTAAACAATTAGTGATGAATCGTAACCTACAAATTTTTCTCAAAATGCTTATGCAACCTATCCTATTCTAGGCAACGGCAAGAATACAAATAGAGTGCAATACACACAATTTAAGCTTATTGTGAAAAATTTAAATATTTTGAACACTATAAGTTATAAGGGAAAGTATCACTCAAAAGAAAGCAAAAAAAAGTCAAAACCCATAGTATTGAAATATAATTTGAAAAACTATAATCAGTAAATAACGAAAAATAGCACATAAAATGAATAAATCGAAAGAGTTTTGGGATAAGGCTTCAAAAAATTATGATAAAACAGAAGAGCGTTTTGAGTATATTCATAATAAATCTAGAGAAAACACTAAAAAGTATCTTAAGGATAGTAATATTGTTCTAGATTATGGATGTGGAACTGGCACAGCATCCATAGAACTTGCCAGTCTAGTGAAAGAGATTCATGCTATTGATATATCATCTAAAATGATTGAGATAGCAAAAGAAAAAGCAGTTGCTAACAAAGTTAAAAATGTAAATTTCGTACAAGCAGATATTTTTGACAATGAATATAAAAAAGAGTCTTTTGATACAATTATTGCTTTCAACATGTTGCACACAATATCAGATCCCCAAAATGTCGTAAAAAGAATATATGAATTATTAAAGCCTGATGGTTTATTTATTTCTGTAACGCCTTGCTTAGCAGGTAAATTGTCATTTTTAGTTGGTTTACAAATTCGACTTGTTCAACTATTGTGTAAAATTGGAATAATTCCAATTCCTATAAGAAGACTCAAAAGTTCTGATTTAGATGATTTAATCACGAATGGAAATTTTCAGACTGTTGATTCCGAGAAGATTTATAAAGGAGCATCTAGTTATTTTGTCGTAGCGAAGAAAAAAAGCAATATATAATAGCAGCAAAACCGAAAGGTGCTAACTTAAGAAATGTATAATTTATACCAAACGTACACCATACATAGAATCGTTAAATATTCAAACAAACGAACTAAAAAAGCGAACCGAAATTCGCTTTTCAAAAAATTCTTATCCTTTACAAATACCAATTGGTTGGCAAGATATTGTTGGACATGTATTTGTTGGGTTGCATCCATTATTCGTTGGAGTACATCCAATGTTTGTAGGGCATCCATTAGTACATCCATCTGTTTCGCATCCTTGTGTCTCAGCACAAATCCCTAAAGGCTGACATGAAATGCTTAAAAAAGTTCCTCCTTTTACAGTAGAGCTGTTAAAGTTTGAAACCATTTTCTTGTTCAAATTCAATGATTTAAGATTCTTTTTTTTCATGGTATATAATTTTAAAAGTTATAATCTCAAATTTAGATATTTCACCTTTTTAATAAAATTAAAGCTTCTCGGTATTTATAAATTGTAAGGATGATTGTTTATAGAAGCATCGATTATTTTAGGAAAAACATAATAAAAGAGGGCTTTTTTTTAATATTCCTAAAATTTTAGAGATTTTTTTTTAAAACATACAATGTATAACTATAATTTGTAGGTTTGTACCAATGAATACACAATATAAAATATACAATACGATACCCACTCTGCGCTTACGCAGTCGCCGCTGCTAATTCTATAACCTATCTAGCATCAGTATTATATAATTTTATTCTTCATTTCTTGTATCATTTAATATCCATAACATTTTATCAACCTGTAGTTATTTCTTCAAATAACAGCATTCCCGTACGCCGCTTTTTTATCCGTCGCCCGTAAGGGTACATTTCTATTTTGGGAACTTAGGTGAGTCCGGTTCTTTCTTTTCAACATACATCAAATAAAATTTTAATCATTTTTAATTCAATACAATGGAAATTGTCATTGCTAACAATTCGCATATTGTTTATGCTGAAACAATTTGTGAAACCATTTTACAAGCTGCTCAAGTTAGAGGAACCGGAATTGCCAAGCGAGAGCCAGCATACATCATCTCCAAAATGGAACAAGGAAATGCTGTAATTGCTTTAGATGGTAAAAAATTCGTGGGCTTTTGCTACATCGAAGCCTGGAGTCATGGAAAGTTTGTAGCAAATTCTGGACTTATTGTACATCCTGATTATAGAGGAAAAGGCATTGCTAAACTCATTAAAAAGAAAGTTTTTGAACACTCAAGAAATAAGTTTCCTACTGCAAAAGTATTTAGCATAACTACTGGATTAGCCGTTATGAAACTGAATAGTGAACTAGGCTATAAACCTGTTACATTTTCTGAATTAACAGAAGATCAATCGTTTTGGAATGGTTGCCAAACCTGCAAAAATTTTGATGTGTTAAAACGGACAGACCAAAAAATGTGTTTGTGTACAGGAATGCTTTATGATCCAAATACAGATAACTCAAAACAAGAAACCAAAGTAAAAGCAAAAGTCTTCAACAGATTAAAAAAAATTAAACAAGCCTTGTTTTTAAAAAAAGATAACAAATGAATACTTCAAAAAAATTAGTCCTTGCCTACAGTGGAGGTTTAGACACTTCCTATTGTGCTGTACACTTATCCAAAGAGAAAAACTTTGAAGTACACGCCGTTAGTATCAATACAGGCGGATTTACCAAAAAAGAAATACAAACTATTGAAACGAATGCTTATAAAATGGGCGCTTCAACCTATAAAAATATTGATGCTGTAACTACGTTCTACCAAAAAGTAGTCAAATATTTGATTTTTGGGAATGTACTAAAGAATAATTCATATCCATTATCAGTTAGCGCAGAACGTATTGTACAAGCCATTGAAATTATTCAATACGCAAAAAGTATCAATGCCAACTATATTGCACACGGAAGCACTGGAGCAGGAAACGATCAAGTACGATTTGATATGATTTTTCAAACATTGGCTCCTGAAATAGAAATCATTACACCAATAAGAGATCAAAAATTAACACGTCAAGAAGAAATAAATTATTTAAAAGCAAATGGCGTCAATCTGTCTTGGGAAAAAGCAAAATATTCTATCAACAAAGGTCTTTGGGGAACAAGTGTTGGAGGCGAAGAAACCTTAACATCTAAAAATCCACTACCTGAAAAAGCCTATCCATCACAATTGCAGAAGCAAAAACCTGAAAAAGTAAAACTTACTTTTCTAAAAGGAGAATTAATCGCTGTAAACGATCAAAAAAATGCTTCTGAAATCAACATTGAAACTTTAAACACCATGGTTTCAGCTTTTGCGATAGGAAGAGATATTCATGTAGGAGATACCATTGTTGGTATCAAAGGCAGAGTTGGTTTTGAAGCAGCGGCAGCAATTATATGTATAAAAGCACATCATTTATTAGAAAAGCATACGTTGACCAAATGGCAATTACAACACAAAGAATATCTCTCTAATTTTTATGGAATGCATTTGCATGAAGGACAATATTTAGATCCTGTAATGCGTGATATGGAGGCTTTTTTAGAAAATAGTCAAGCGAAGGTTTCTGGAGATGTTTTCATCACGCTCAAACCGTATCATTTTACATTGGATGGAATTGAATCTACACATGATTTAATGAATGCCAAATTTGGAAGCTATGGAGAAGTAAACTCCGATTGGACAGCTGATGAAGCCAAAGGATTTATCAAAATTATAGGAAATCAAAACAAAATATATCAACAAGTAAACTCAGAATCATGATACAAATAGGAATCATCGGTGGTGCTGGTTATACTGCTGGCGAATTAATTAGAATATTGTTGCATCATTCCAAAGTGAATATCAACTTTGTATACAGCACTTCGAATGCTGGAAACAAAATAAGTCATGTGCATCAAGATTTGGCAGGAACAACAAATTTGTTGTTTACCAATACAATCAATACGGATGTAGACATAGTTTTTCTGTGTTTAGGACATGGAAATTCGAAAGCATTTTTGACTAAAAACACCTTTTCAAAAAAGACTAAAATTATTGATTTAAGTACTGATTTTAGATTGAAAGACAATCAAGATTTTGGAGAGCTATCTTTTGTGTACGGATTGCCAGAATTACAAAAAGAAGCCATAAAAAAAGCACAATACATAGCGAATCCAGGTTGTTTTGCTACCGCGATTCAACTTGCAATATTGCCTTTGGCACATCATGGATTAATACAGAATGATGTTCATGTAAATGCTGTTACAGGTGCTACAGGCGCAGGAACTTCTTTGTCTAAAACAACGCATTTTACTTGGCGTGATAATAACTTTTCATACTACAAACCTTTTACACATCAACACTTAGGCGAAATGCATCAAACAGTACAACAATTACAACATGATTTTACTGCGGACATCAACTTTATGCCAAACAGAGGAAACTTTAGCAGAGGAATTTTTGCAACAGTATATACAAAGTTTGAAGGTAGTTTAGAAGCCGCAATCGAATTATATGAAAGTTTTTACAAAGAAGCCGCTTTTACTTTTATAAGTGATGCTCAAATACATTTGAAACAAGTTGTAAACACTAATAAATGTTTGCTACATCTTCATAAACATGAAAACAAATTACTAATCACAAGTTGTATTGATAATCTTTTAAAAGGAGCCTCTGGTCAGGCAATTCAGAATATGAATCTGCTATTTGGTTTTGAAGAAACCGAAGGATTACAACTAAAAGCTAACTTTTTTTAAATCGAACAAACTATGAGTTTATTTAATGTATATCCATTATTTGACATCACGCCAATTGCGGCAAAAGACGTATATGTATATGATAAAAATAATAAAAAACACCTTGATTTATATGGCGGTCATGCCGTAATTTCTATTGGACATTCGCATCCAAAATATGTTGCTGCAATTTCCAATCAAGTAAAGAAATTAGGTTTCTATAGCAATTCGATTCAAAATCCTTTGCAAAACCAATTAGCAGATAAGTTAACAAGTTTATCTCGTTGCAAAGGCTATCAATTGTTTTTATGTAATTCAGGTGCTGAAGCAAACGAAAATGCATTGAAACTCGCTTCGTTTCACACGCATAAAACAAACATACTAGCATTTAAAAATTCGTTTCACGGACGAACTTCTGCAGCAGTTGTAGCTACAGATAATGCGCGTATTGTAGCACCGATAAATGCACAACAAAAAGTAGATTTTGTCGATTTGGGAGATTTAGAAGCAGTGGAAACAGTTTTGAAAAAGGATAAAACCTGCGCGGTTATCATTGAATGTATTCAAGGCGTTGGCGGGTTGGACGAAAGTACAACTGCATTTTATCAAGGATTAGCCGTATTGTGCAAAACTTACAATACGTTATTAATTGCCGACGAAGTACAGGCTGGTTTTGGAAGAACAGGAGATTTCTTTTCATTTCAAAAGCATCATATCACACCAGATATTATTTCGATGGCAAAAGGAATGGGAAATGGATTTCCGGTTGGAGGAATTTTAATTCATCCAAAAATTAAGGCTTCTTTCGGCTTGTTAGGAACAACCTTTGGCGGAAATCATTTAGCATGCAGCGCTACATTGGCGGTATTGGAAGTGTTAGAAGCAGAACAATTGATGCAGAATGCAACTGAAGTTTCTGAATATTTTCTAGCGAAAGCAAACAAAATCCCCAAACTAAAAAACGTTAAAGGAAGAGGTTTGATGCTTGGATTGGAATTTGATTTTCCCATTGCAAAATTACGTAAAAAGCTAATTCATACACATCACATTTTTACAGGAAGTGCAAAAAATCCAAATCTATTGCGAATACTTCCACCATTAACAATTACAAAGCAACACATCGATCAATTTTTCAAAGCGTTAAAACAGGCATTAGCATGAAAAAATATACCAACATCTATGATATAGATAATATTCCCGAGATGATTCAGGAAGCAATTCAATTAAAAGAAAAACCATTCGCATATAAAAATTTGGGCACAAATAAAACCTTAGTAATGCTGTTTTTTAATGCCAGTTTGCGTACTCGATTGAGTACAGAAAAAGCAGCGAAAAATTTAGGAATGGAAGTGATGGTTTTGAATGTAAATGATGCTTGGGATTTGGAATTTGAAGATGGCACTATAATGAATTTCAATACATCCGAACATGTTAAAGAGGCTGCACAAGTGATTTCTCAATATAGTAATATTATTGCTGTGAGAGCTTTTCCTAGTCTAATTGATAAAGAAAAAGACGCATCAGAATTGATACTCAATAGCTTTATAAAATATGCTACAGTTCCTATTGTAAATATGGAAAGTGCAACCATGCATCCTTTACAATCTTTAGCGGATGCAATAACTATTGAGGAGTTAAAAATGACCAAGAAACCAAAAGTAGTTTTGTCATGGGCGCCACATCCGAAAGCATTGCCACAAGCGGTTGCGAATTCATTTGTAGCAATGATGAAAAATATTGATGTTGATTTTTCTATTACACATCCGAAAGGATATGAACTTAATCCTGAAATTACCATGAATGTTTCTATTCATTACAATCAAAAAGAGGCCCTAAAAGATGCAGACTTTGTGTATACAAAAAACTGGAGTAGTTATACTGATTATGGAAAAGTGATAAGCGAAGATATTGATTGGATGATGACTAAAGATAAACTAAACGGCGCAAAATTCATGCATTGTTTACCTGTGAGAAGAAACGTTGTCGTGGAAGATGCGGTGTTGGATAGTGAAGCTTCAGTAGTAATTCAACAAGCAAATAACAGAACCTATGCTGCGCAAATCGTATTAAAGAAAATCTTAGAAAATTTATAGTGATGCAAACATTA
Source organism: uncultured Kordia sp. (assembly GCF_947496985.1). Classification (GTDB taxonomy): domain Bacteria; phylum Bacteroidota; class Bacteroidia; order Flavobacteriales; family Flavobacteriaceae; genus Kordia. Next base: position 131,738 of record NZ_CANMEZ010000003.1, on the reverse strand, counting down.
AAAATCATAAAAATTGGTGGAAATATAATTAATGATGAAAAGTCATTAGCTTTATTTTTAGATGGTTTTGCACAATTGGCATCTCCTAAGATTTTGGTGCATGGTGGTGGAAAATTGGCAACAGAACTTGCTTCGCAAATGAACGTAGGCGTAAAAATGATAGATGGAAGACGTATTACAAACTCAAATACATTAGACATCATTACGATGGTGTATGCAGGAAAAATTAATAAAAATATCGTCGCAAAATTACAAGCAAAAAATTGCAATACTATCGGTTTTTCAGGTGCTGACGGAAATACAATTCAGGCTGTAAAACGTCCTGTAAAAACTGTTGATTATGGTTTTGTGGGCGATATTAAGAAAGTAAATACAACAAGTATTCAAGTCTTATTAGATCATGATATTACTCCTGTTTTTTGTGCAATTACGCATGATGAAAATGGACAATTATTAAATACAAATGCAGATACGATTGCTTCAGCATTGGCCATTGCTTTTGCCAATACGTATGCTGTTGAATTGTACTATTGTTTTGAAAAAAATGGTGTCTTGCAAGATATCAATAATGAAGATTCAGTGATTGAAAATATCAATACAGAATCATATCAAACCTTATTAAAAAACGGAGTCATTTCAGATGGTATGTTGCCAAAACTCAACAATTGTTTTTATGCAATAGCACATCAAGTACAGAAAGTATGTATTGGTAAACCTGCCATGCTTTTCAATGAAACTCAAAAACACACAACCATACAAAAATGAACACTAAAGAATTAACAAACGAAGCCATTGTTTTATTGAAAAAACTCATAGAAACACCATCGTTTTCTTCTGAGGAAGATCGTACTGCAAAACACATAGAAAATTGGTTTACACAATATCAAATTCCTTATAAGAGAACAAAAAACAATATTTGGGCAACAAATTTACATTTTGATGAAAGCAAACCGACACTCTTATTAAATTCACATCACGATACGGTAAAACCGAATAATGGATATACCAAAAATCCGTTCAAAGCTATTGTTGAAGGTGGCAAATTATATGGCTTGGGAAGTAATGATGCTGGTGGTTGTTTAGTTTCATTGATAGCAACATTCACTTATTTTTATAGGCAATCGGACTTAAATTATAATCTTGTTATTGTCGCTTCCGCAGAAGAAGAGAGTAGTGGTGAAAATGGACTAAACAGCATGTTATCAATCATTCCAAAAATTGATATCGCTATTGTTGGCGAACCAACTCTGATGCAACTGGCTATTGCAGAAAAAGGCTTACTAGTATTTGATGCAGTTGTAAAAGGAACGCCAAGTCATGCAGCACATCCAAATACAGACAATGCTATTTATAACACAATTACTGCTTTAAAATGGTTTCAAGAATATATATTTGAGAAGACTTCTTCTGTTTTGGGAGCTGTAAAAATGACGGTAACTCAAATAAATGCAGGAAAGCAACACAACGCAGTTCCTGCTAATGTAAATTTGGTAGTAGATGTTCGTGTAAATGATGCCTATACAAACACTGAAATTGTTGAAATTCTTCAAAAAGAAGCACCTTGCGATCAAATTATTCCAAGGAGTTTACGCTTAAATTCTTCTTCAATTCCTTTGGATCATCCATTGGTGCAAGCTGGAATCGTTTTGGGAAGAGAAACATATGGTTCTCCTACCCTATCAGATCAGGCAGTATTGTCGTGTCCGTCTTTAAAATTAGGTCCTGGCGATAGTACACGTTCACATACTGCTGATGAATTTATCTATTTGAATGAAATAGAAGAAGGTGTTGCATTATACATTGACATATTAAAAGAGATATTATAAAATAATAGTATTGAGATGTGAGATTTTAGTATTGAGATTTTTCATGGAATACTTCTCAATACTCAATACTAACTGCTAAAATCTAAAAACATGAAACTTTGGGATAAAGGAATTACAATTGATAAAAAAATAGAAGAATTCACTGTTGGAAACGATAGAGAAATTGATATGCATATTGCAACGTATGATATACAAGCTTCCTTAGCGCATGCTAAAATGTTGAAAGAAATCAATATTATTTCTGCAGAAGAATTACAACAACTTGCAGCAGGATTGGAAGTGCTACAATTACAGCTAGACAGTAATACATTTGTAATAGAATCACAGTTTGAAGACGTACATTCAAAAATTGAATTTGAACTTACAAAAATGTATGGTGATGTTGGAAAAAAGATGCATACGGCACGTTCTAGAAACGATCAGGTTTTAGTGGCTCTACAATTGTTTTACAAGGATCATTTAAAAATCATAAAAGAGCATACACATATTTTTTTTAAAACACTTTTACAATTAGCGGATACACACAAAGAAGCATTATTACCGGGCTATACACATTTACAAGTAGCAATGCCTTCTTCTTTTGGCTTATGGTTTTCCGCATATGCAGAATTGTTAATTGATGATGTATATCTGTTAGATGCAGCATTACAAACAGTAGATCAAAATCCGTTAGGTTCAGCGGCAGGATATGGAAGTTCATTTCCTATCAATAGAACTTTAACCACACATGAATTAGGTTTTACAACCTTAAAATACAACGTAGTTGCTGCCCAAATGAGTCGTGGGAAAAGTGAACGAACCGTTGCAATGGCTTTTGGAAGTCTGTGCAATACATTATCACGATTCGCGATGGATATTTGTTTGTATATGAGTCAGAATTTTAATTTCATTTCGTTTCCCGATGCATTAACGACAGGAAGTAGTATTATGCCACATAAAAAAAATCCGGATGTCTTTGAGTTGATTCGTGGTAAGTGCAATAAGATTCAAGCATTGTACACAGAAATGCTTTTAATAACGAATAACTTACCTAGTGGATATCATAGAGATTATCAATTATTGAAAGAACATATGATTACTGCGTTTGAAGACGTAAAAGGTATTTTGGAAATATTTAATCATACGATTCAGCAAATACAAGTAAAAGAAATTGATTTGAACGATGAAAAATATCAATACCTTTTTACAGTTGATAGTATTAACAATTTAGTTGTGAAAGGAATTTCGTTTAGAGAAGCGTATCAAGAAATAGGAAAACAAGTCCAAGAAGGAACCTATACATCTGCCAATTCAAAAAAACACACACATGAAGGAAGTATTCATAATTTATGTTTAAATGAGATACGAGTTAAGTTTCCGCATTAAATAATTAAACAAAAAAATACGTTACATTATTAATACTATTAATGATGTAACGGTTTTCTAATCAACTTAAAAACAGTAGATAAATGTATAAAGACTAGTAAGGATTAAAAAAGTAAGTAACTGTAAAAGTTAAATACGAATCTTTTCCTGTGATTTCTGAAACTCGTGATACAATTGGGATATTTCGATAAGGATCAGTAATCCCATAATAATACCTGAGGTTTACCATAAAGGATTCATCATACTGGACACTTAATCCCATAGCTACGAACATATTAAAAGAAATTTCTTCATTTCTATCGTCAAATTCTAAATCATTTGGCGAAGCGTATAATGGATCTAACACATAACTTTCCTTTGCGTCATCCTTTAATGTATATGTGTATAAGAAATTAAAAGATGGGCCTACATTTACTCCAAATTTAAAATCGTTGCGTATTAAAAAATTATAATTAAGAATAAAAGGAACACTAAATTGTTCTAAATTGAATTTAATATCTTCAGGCGCTGCAATTTCAGTTTCTCTACCAACAAACTTAACTCGATGTCTATTGTAGTTTATCTCCGTAAATAATTCAAAACGTTCTGAAAAATCTACAGATCCTACAAGACCTATAGTATACCCTGTTCCTGATTTTGAAAAAAATGAGTTAGAATCTGTTATGTAATTTGTTAATCCTAAAGTCATTCCATAGCGCCCATCTTGTGCCTGTGTAGGTATTGACATAGAAAGGAATAATAGTAGTACTACGAAAAATCGCATCATAAGTAATCGTTTGAAGCAAATATATATAAATGTTGTTATATTTGCCACAACTAATTGGTACAAGTAAAAATGAGAATCAAATTATTCCAACTACAACAATTAAATCTGAAAAAATATCTATTTATATTAAGTACAATATTTTTTTTCGGTTGTGAAGTAGAAAATATTGAATATAAAACTCCATACGTATTTACCGATGCGCCAACGAGTATTTTAACAACTTCAGCAATATTAGGAGGACGTGTTTTAGGTGAAGGAGGAAAAGATGTTTTAGAATACGGAGTTGTGTGGAGTCAACAATTTCCTCCAACTGTTCAGGATTCTAAAAGAATTGAAGGAACACGTTTAGGAGTTTTTTCAAACCGATATGAGGCATTTCAACCAAATACAACTTATTATTTTGCTGCATATGCTACAAATGAAGTAGGTACAAATTATGGAGACGTTTATGAATTTATTACAGATAATGATCCTCCTTGCAGCCCTACACAACAAAACCGTATCAATCTTGGTCAGAGTAGTATTAATATAACTGATGTTTCATATGAAAATCCTCCAGGGTTTAATGATGGAAATGTTGAATTTGAAGCCTCTTCGTATAGTTCAACAGCTAGAATAACATTACAGTTCAATGAAATTGATGGCGTATTACCTTTTACAGGAGAATATACTACCGTAACTACATTTGATACACTATCAACACGTTCAAATGGAGAAGTAATACTTACGATTACTGATTTCGGTTTTGGTAGTCTTGGCGGTGGAATAGCAGCTTCAGGCGAAAATATATATATTACGAATAACGGAACAGATATTACGTTTACTTTTTGTAATGTTGAAGTTGGCAGTCAGTATGTTGTAACAGGAAAATATACCTATTCTGAATAGAAAGTAAATAGTAAAAGGAATTCCTAATCCTTAATAAAGTATACCATAAAGTCTTTCAGCAATGAAAGGCTTTTTTTATGAGTCAAAAACTGAGGAGTGCTATCAAAAAACATTCAATTCGGGAAAAGTACTATAATATGAAAATCGCAAAAAAGATATCATTTTTCATTATTCCATTGAAGAATTCTCAATAAAGTACCTCCCGAAACCGTCTCGCAGCAATGCAGCAAGCTTTCGAGTAACTTCGGAAGCATCTCGCAGACCTGCAGCAAACTTTCGGATAACTTCGGAAGCGTCTCGCAGACCTGCGGCAAGCTTTCGGGTAACTTCGGAAGCGTCTCGCAGACCTGCAGCACGCTTTTGGGTGACTTTGGAAGCGTCTCGCAAACCTGGCAGCAAACTTTCGGGAGAATACACTACTTTTTCACAGCTTTGTATTATCGTACCGTTTCAGTTAGAGTCCTTACATTATCATCAATAACACGCTCTATTAATAAACGTTTGGGATCAATAGCGACTTTTGCAGGAATTTGATCTATTTGAAACGTGAAACTCATTCGTTTTTCAGTAATCAACACACGTTTTACAAATACTAATTCCTTTTCTTCATTGTCCGCATACACGCCAATTTCTACCCAATTGTGCTGTGCTACTTCTTGTAGTTCACCAGAATCATTTATGTCTAACTTCATCGCTTCAACTGTCATTGCAACTTCATATATTCCATTCGGTTTTGTTTCATAAGTCGCTTCTCTTACACTGTAATCATATAAAGTAACTTTCTTAAACCAATCAGTTAGTAGATACTTTAAATCAACAGGAATTTGCGGTTCTAAGTATTTCATAAAATCTACTGTTGTTGGATACGGCACCTCTTTGTATGCATATGTTTTTAAAAATGCTCGCAATGCTTCATTTACGTTATCTTCTCCAATATATTCTTGTAAAGCGTATAATACTAAACTTCCTTTTCCGTAATGAATGTATCCTTGATCTTCTACGATGTATAATGGCTTTTCTTGTCCATTTTCAGAACTTCTACCTCTTAGATATCGCTCAAAATCATAGGCTAATAGTTTTTTCATTTTGATAGGATCTTTCAATTCATTTTTCATGACCATTAACGCTGAATATTCTGCAAAACTCTCCGACAACATTGTTGCGCCTTGCACATTGGCTCCAATGACTTGGTGCGCCCAATATTGATGCGCTATTTCATGTGCTATGGTTGAATAAATGATATTGTAATCTTCTGCATTTGAAAGATTGGTTATAAACCCACCACCTTCTGTATAAGGCATTGTCCCCGGAAACGCTTGTGCAAAGTTGTAATACCTAGGAATTTCTACAACTCTTGCTTGCTTGTGAAAATACGGTCCAAAATTCTCTGTATAATATGTCAAAGATTTTTCTACAGCAGCAAGCATAATATCAATGTTATATGCATGTGCTTTATCATAGTAAACTTCAATATCAATTCCGTTCCATTTTTTACGAGCAACTTCATATGTAGCAGACATAAAATTGGTAAAGTTTAATGATACATGATCATTTTTGTATTTGAAATACGAACGTTCATTTTCAATCCATTGTTTTTCTAATGTTCCTGGCGCAACTGCAATTTGATCCTTCGCAGTAGACACTGTCGTTGCTATAATTACCCAATCTGACATGCTTCTGGTTATATAGTTTTCTTCTTTTGCGTGTACATCTTCTAATGACTTCATTCCTTTGTGTTTTGCCAAACCTCTACTTTCACGATCATTTGCATCTGAAATTTCATTATAAGCTTCATATCCGAAAATTGGTAAAATATCTGAGCTATCAAAGAAAGTTCCGTTTTGTACTACACGAATATTAGAAACTGAATTTTCAAAACCTTGACTTGTATATGTCGTTTCCAATTGGATTTGCATGCTTTCATTTGGCAATAATGGTTTCGCTAATTTGAAAATTTGATATCCTAATTCATCATCATTATGCACTAACGTAGCATTAGGTATTGTTACTGTTTTTTTCCATTCTGATTTTTTTAACACAACACCTTCATTCCCAAAACTTATAAAATGTTGCAAAGAATAGTGTAATGAATCTATTGGCTGATTCCCTTTATTTTGGATAATCAATTTCGCTTTTGCAGTCACATTACGTTCTGTTGGATATATAGCTACATCATAATCAATTGCAGTAATTTTTGGTTGTAAAATGCCTTCATATTGTTTGTATTTTTTCTCATACGATTCTTGCATGTTTTTAATTTCGTCTGCGGTATGATACAAGTTTAGGAGTTGTGTGTTGTAATACACAAAACTTGACGTGAGCACAAATAAAATAGAAACAACTATTGTACACGTGATATAGCTTTTTGTCCACTGTTTTTTAGCAGATTTCCACCTATTTCTCATTCCTTTTACGTTTCCTCTAATCCAAAAAACGCTTGTTAGAACTATGAGAACTATTCCGAATAATATCCAATAGAGATTGAACCAATTTTTAGCAATGACTGCAATACTAAAACCATTCATATCTGAATATGTATACGTTGGTGTAAAACCAAGATTTACCATAAAAGACTGAATACCAAACGTATCAACAATAATAAATTCAAATAGAAACAATAATAAGACAGCAATGAAATATGCTAGGTATTTATGATTTACTATGATTTGAATCGCAATAAAAATACAAGACCATATGATATATAACGGCAATCCTGAATATATAAAGTCTAATACATAAATGGTTAGTTCTAAATTTGTGTATCCGTTAGCTAATTGATACAGTATAGCAACTACAACTAAGAATATATCAAATACTACATTGATACTTATCAATGCTATAATTTTAGCAATCAACATCGTAAGTGAGTTGTGTGGTGTTCCGTCAATAACACCGTTAATATAATTTGCGCGTTCCCTCCAAATTAACTCTCCACTAAAAAACACAAGCATTATCATTCCAACAATCATACTTATTGGACGACTAAAGTCTAACATTTTATGAGTTACCGGATACGATTGCAATCCATAATATTCAAGCCCATTGATAAGTTTGTTTAATAAGATCAACGCTCCAATGATGAGCATAATTTTAAACGTATTACTTTTTAATAGTGTGAAGAAATTTATCTTAAAGAGACTGATAAATTGCGTTTTTTGTGTTTGGAGATTAAACTTATTTTTAACAACTGGCAAACTAAATTGCTGTGTAGTTTCTGTATGAATTGTTTTTTCTTCCTTTTTTACTTTTTGATTTTTCTGTGTAAAAGAAAACGATCGATATGAAATTAGAAGTAATACAACTGCAATACTTATCCATACAATTCTATTCAATAGTAACAATCCGCTGAATGCTATTATTTCTGTATTTTTTTCTAGGCTTGTAAAATATTTTGTATCAATTGTATAGGCATTTATTCCTAAAATATCTGTTATTGCAGCCCAGCTTTCTGTACTTACATCATTTAAAAATGCTCCTGAAATTAAATATCCAACAATAATAATGATTGATCCGATAAAAGATACAATCGTACTTTTCCATTTGTTAGCAATCGTAAAAATTAGTACACCTACAATAAACATATTTGGTAGCACAAATAATAAAAAGTTGTTTACAAATGCTTCTATATACAAAGTCCCCATTCTATTCGGAGAAATCACTTCAGCATTGACACTCATATCTGTTCCTATTACAAATCCTAAGAATACGCCTAGTAATGGAATGATAGCTATGACTAAAGCGCCAAAGAAACGTCCAAAAAAGTAACTCGCTTTATCAATTGCTGTACTAAAAAGAATACTGCTAAAGTTGTGTTGATAATCTCTTAAAGCTGCATGGTTGAAAAATGCAGTTGCAATTAATACGGCAAATAGTGACAACCTCCCAATGTAGACCGACATGATATGTGGCGCATTTTTAAATGTATTTCCAACAGATCCGCCAAGCGTAATACTTTCGTTGACAACTCCAATAGTAGTTATCATGGTAAATAAGAAGAAAAAAATATAAAGCATCGGACTTTTAAATCCTGTTTTTATTTCTTTGAGAAAGAATGTTATAAACATGATGTTTCGTTTTTTGATTAGTTAGATTGATGAATTGTATTGATTTTTGAGAAAAAGACATCTTCTAGCGTAGGTTGTACTTGCTTAAAATCTTCACCTGGTTTTTCGTCACTCAATACATGAATTAAAGGCTTTCCTCCTACCATTTTGTTAGAAATGACTTTATAGTTATTCGCATAGCTTTCCAATTCATTTCGTTGTATCATTTTTTGCCATACTTTATTATGCAACTCTTCTATAACATGTTGTGGTTTTCCTTTACAAATCAATTGTCCATGATTCATAATTGCCATATGTTGACATAGTTCTCTAACGTCTTCAACAATATGTGTTGATAGAATTACAATGACATTTTCGGCAACATCTGCTAAAAGATTGTGGAATCGGTTACGTTCTCCTGGATCTAACCCAGCAGTTGGTTCGTCTACAATAATAAGTTTCGGATTTCCTATTAAAGCTTGTGCAATACCAATGCGTTGTTTCATTCCTCCCGAAAAGCTTTTTACAGCTTTGTTTCGCTTTTCGTATAAGTTTACTTTTTGCAATAGGTAATTCACCAATTCTTTACGTTCTTTTCGTTGTGAAATTCCTTTTAATATTGCCAAATGATCTAGTAATTGCTTTGCTGTAATTTTTGGATACACACCAAACTCTTGTGGTAAATAACCCAATACTTTTCGGAGTTCTATTGGGTTTTTCAGAATATCAATTTCTCCCAAATACGCAGTTCCACTATCGGCTTCTTGGAGTGTTGCTAAAGTTCGCATTAGAGAAGATTTTCCTGCGCCATTTGGTCCTAATAGTCCAAACATTCCAGTTTCTATTTCTAAAGAAAGATTATTTAACGCTTTTACTCCATTTGTATAGGTTTTGCTTAAATTCTGTATTGTGAGTTTCATGTGATGAATGTTTTTAAATCATGCATCAAAAGAACTTGTATCGAAACTATATATCAACTTTTTTTATCCAACAGTATTTTTCTACACCTAAAAAACCATCAACAATACGTGAACGTCGTTTATTGATGAAAATAAATCGTTTATGTGAAAATATTCAGAGTTCATTAAATAAAATAGGACATTGCTATTACTTTTGATACTTTTATCTTTATACGAATTATGAAAACAAGCGCAATCAAAAAAACAATACTCCTACACGCATTACTATTAGTTAGTATTTCTATTTGTGTTGCAATGATATTCTCTATTTCCACTTGGGAGACGTTATCCATTACTACTTTTTCAATTTACTTTTTACAAGCTTCTACGAGTATCATTCTATTATTAGCTCCAGTTATATATCTAAAAGTATATTGGTTGATTCCCACCTATTTGGTTCCTAAAAAATATGTTCAATATACCATCTCTTTAATCCTATTGATTGTAGTTTGGGGATTTTTTATAGGAACTGTAGAACCATGGATTGATGAGCATTGGTTTAATGAATTTGATGAGAAAAAAACAACTCCTTATAATGGAATTTTTGCCATGACGTTTATTATGTTGGTTACGACATTATTAAATCTCTCCTATCGTTGGTTTATGCAACTCTCTAAAATTAAACAGATTGAGAATGATCGACTTCAATTGGAATTATCGTTATTACGAAATCAAATCAATCCGCATTTCTTTTTTAATACTTTAAATAATTTATATGCACTTTCGCTAGAAAAATCAGATCAAACTCCAGAAGTTATTTTGAAACTTTCAGAAATGATGCGCTATACAATTTATGATTGTAAAGAAGATACAGTTGCCATTACAAGTGAAGTGTCCTATTTAGAAAATTTTATCGCGTTGCAAAAAATGCGACATCACAAACGTGGAGAGATTAGTTTTGAAAAAGAAATTAGCACTGATCGATTACAGATAGCACCAATGATTTTGATTGTATTTTTAGAGAATGCATTTAAACATGGTTTTGATTTGCTTGAAAAAGATGCTTTTTTAAAGATTAGGCTAATAGTAAAAGAACAGTTACTTCATTTTCATATGGAGAATAATTTTAATGCTACCGATCAACAAAATTCTATCGGGATAGGACTTGAAAACGTACAAAGAAGGTTATCTTTAATTTATCCAAACACGCATGAACTGCAGATTACAAATTCAACTACTGTTTTTTGTGTGGACTTAAAATTATATATTTAATGAATTGTATTACCGTAGATGATGAACCATTAGCGCACAAAATCATAAAAAATTATTGTGACAATCTCTCGTTTTTAACCATTGAGAACGAATGTCATTCAGCTTTTGAAGCAATCAATTATTTACATGATAACGAAGTGGATTTAATTTTTTTAGATATTAACATGCCAAAGCTAAAAGGTTTGGACTTTTTGCGCACTTTACAACATCCGCCGTTAGTTATTGTCACTACTGCATACCAAGAATATGCAATGGAAGGTTACGAATTAAATGTAATTGATTATTTATTGAAACCTTTCAGTTTTGAACGTTTTTTAAAAGCTGTACAAAAAGCCCAAGATCATAAAAAGTTATTGGATTTATCGGAAATAGGAAATTCTAAACCACAACCGATTCAAACAATAATTAAAGACACTACTATTGAACGTCTCTTTATTAAAGGAGATAAAAAAATTCATCAAATACAATTAAAAAACATTCTCTATTTGGAAAGTTTAGGGAGTTATGTAAAGATTCATTTAGAAAATGAAACCATTACTACATTGGATCGTTTGACTAATTTTGAAAAAACATTACCCGAAAATCAGTTTCTTCGTGTTCATAAATCGTTCATCATTGCAATTGAAAAAATACAAACTATAGAAGGAAATCGATTGAAAATTTCTGAAGCTGTCATTCCAATTGGAAATGTGTACAAGCAAAATTTAACTAAGATTATAAAGTAATTGAATTACTTGTTTCTATAACCTCATCAGAAGCTTTATTTGGGCTTCATTCAACATTCGTTAAAAGCTATATCAAACTTCCTCTAATTAGATCAAAAACAGTTTTCACATTGGTTTTACTAATTGGAATTTCTTGGGAATCAATAGTCACAGATCGAGATGATTTTGAAAATGTTGCTATGTGTTTTACGTGAATCATCCAGCTTCTATGTACACGAATCATTGAAGAATGTTGCTGAAAGATACCTTCATAAAAATTGAGTTTATGCGATTGTAAATATTCTGCATCCACAGTTTTAATAAGTGTATAAGCGCCTTCTGCTTTAAAATATAGAATAGTAGAAACATCTAAAATTTTATAACTGTCTTTGTATTTTACAGTAATGGTTTCTACTGTGTTTGCTACTAAATTAGACTTTAATCCTTCGTAATTTAATGCTTCTTTTTCTGTTTTTATTTGATGAATAATTCGTTCAATAGCTATTTGTAAACGTTCAGGAAGAATAGGTTTTAGCAAATAATCAACAGCCGAAGCTTCAAAAGCCTTTATGGCAAATTTTTCATAAGCAGTTGTAAAAATGATTTTTGATTTGTGTGTTTTCAAACAGTCTATTACATCAAAACCATTACCGCCAGGCAATTCTATATCCAAAAAAACAAAATCGGGCTTGTACTTACTGATATCTTTTTTTGCTTCATCTATAGTACCCGATATATGTGCAATTTTTAAAAGTTGCTTATGTTTTTCAAGTAAATTAATCAACACACGTTGTGCAAAATATTCATCTTCAATAATACCAATAGTATACATCATACGCAGTTATTTCATTAATGGAATCGTAATCATGACTTTCGTTCCTAAACTTTCTTCATTCGAATCAACCAAATCTTCATATTGGTAATTCATTTCCATGCCATGATGTTTTTTATACAAATCAAAGCGTTTTTGGACGGAAGAAGTCGCCATGTTTAAATGTGTATTTTTACGATTTTGAGAAAGCAACCCTGAAGCTTTTCTACCAATTCCGTTATCCGTAATTATACACTGAACATGATTTGCATTTATTTTAAATATAATACGCATTTTTTTAGTTCCTTGTTTGTGGAGCAAACCGTGTTTAATGGCATTTTCTACAAACGGTTGTATAATCATTGCTGGAATTTTATAAAAACGATCTTCCAATTCAGTATCGTCTATTGTATAATCGAGTTGATTATTAAAACGTTTTGATTCAATTTTTAAATACGTTTCTAAGAACATAATTTCTTCATCAAATGTATTGAAGGTTTTGGATGAAAAATCAATACTCTTTCGAAATAAGTTTGAAAAATGTGCCAAATACGTATATGCATCTTCTTTTTTATCATCTAATATTAATCCTTGAACCGTATTTAAGGCATTAAATGTGAAATGCGGATTCATCTGACTGGTTAAGTTTTGGAGTTTGGCTTCCGCCAGATTCTTCTCTAAGTCTAACTGTTCCAGTTCAAAGTGTTGTTTGGTTCTTATTTTGCCTAAATATAATCGTAAAATGATAAATAGAACACCTAGTATAGTGCTCGCTATAATTGTAAAAAACCACCACGTTTTCCAGTATGGGTTTTGTATGATAAACTGAATAGAATCTTCATGGATTACCTTGGCGTTTTTTAGGGTTTGGTAGGTTAGTGTATAACTAGCTGGTGATAAATAGCTTAAATAAATAGGATTTTTAATATCAGAAATGCTCTGCCAATTTGCGTTTTCATTATTGAGTTTGTAGCGAAATGTATACGCAGTTCTTCCCTCAAAATCAGTGTTTTTCAAAAATAATTTCACTGAATTTTCATTGTATGTAAGTGCGTGTATTTCCTTTAGTTTTCTAGGAGTTTCATTGATTAAAATTTGATCAATAAATGTAGTAGCCGCTATATTTTTGAGTCCATCTTTATGCAATGAAATTTGTAATAACCCTTGATTCGTTGTCAAAAAACAAGAGTTATTAATGACCTCAAAGTCAACCACTTTTACATTTTTTGTTTGCGATGTAATATCTTTTACATTTTTTTGCAAAAGTGTTTCTTCGTCAATATATGACAATATTCCTGCTTCTAGTATGTAGATATTACCATTCGTTTCTTTTACAATCGCATTTTGGTCTTTCAATGTAATGAGTTGCTTGAATGTATCATTTGCCCCATAAAACAATCCTTTATTCTTTTTAATCGCCCATAAATAGTTGTTTCCAGAAATCAATTGATCGGCATATAGCACTTCATTTTTGTAGGTAATAGGGAAGATAATGGTGTCATTCTTTATTTTGAATATACCATCAGCAAAAGCGCCATATAATTCGTTTTGAAAAAATTTAACAGATATACAACGCTTTCTTCTTAATACTGTTTTTAGTGTATCTGTTGGTGGAGCTTTAATGCTTGCCAATCTATAGGTGTCAGCTATGTATAATTTGTCTTCTTTGATATCTATATCTTTAATAGAAGCAAAACCGTTCTTTTCATTACTAAGTATTGTATTGTTTTTTAAATAAAATAAAGGCTTATCGTCTCCAATAATATATGAATCATTATCAAATGTATACAGTTTTCGTATACGTGTGTTTAGCTTCCATTTTTGACGTACTTGAAAGGTTTTATGATACTTTAACTTATACACAGTATTTGTAAAATCAGTCACTAAAAACTCATTGGTATTCAGTTGATGTATATAATGTAAATCATCATTTTCGATATCGAAATTTTTACTGTGATATTGAAAATTTTCTTGCCCGTTCCAATAATGAATACCACGATTGAGCGAGGTAAATATGAAATTACCAAAAGCGTCTTCTATAATTTTTGATATTTTGATATTTTCTAAAATAGAAAACCTGTGGTGTAAAGACCCATTTTTTTCTTCCATGACTTTTACTCCTTGTTCGGTAGCAAAAAATAATAAACCTTGTTGATTTTTGTACAATTCATATATTCTTGCATCAAAATCTTTAGGAAGTTTTAGTTCTATCATTTTGTCATTTCTTAATGTGTATAATCGAATAATATTATAATTGACATCAGAACATGTTATATAAAGTTCATTATTAAGATTGAATAATTTGATAAATTCCTTTTTAAATATAATAGGATAGCTCTTGCTTTCTTGAGTTTCAATATCTAAATAATGTAAACGGGTAGGTATATGTAATTGGTTAGATATATGTAATTGATTGGATGTATATAATTGATTGGATGTATGGAAGAGTTTTGAATCTATTCTTACGATATCTGAATACGTTCCTACCTTATCGATAAGAACGGTTCTTTTTTTAGTATTAATATTGTATTGTAAAAACTTACCTTTATCGAGTTGTATGATCAAATTATCTTTGTACAATTCATAGTTTGGTAAAGCGCCAATTAATTGATCTTTGGCATCAATAAATAACTCTAAATTATTTTTGATAGAATCTACATAAAAAAACTGTCCACTAAGACTATTACACCAAATTCGACCAAAATCGTCCTCTTTTAAGTTGAATAGTGATTGACTGCGTTGTTGTGTATTTGAATAATGTATAAACGAGATTCCATCAAAACGGTATAAGCCAGAATCTGCACAAAACCAGTAATTTCCTTTAGAATCTTGCAATGCATCGTAAAACTCATCATCAGGAAGCGTTGCTAAATCTGCCACATTTTTCGTAATCACTTCTTGCGCATAAGTTGTGGTTATTACAAAGAAAAGCATCAAAAAAAGACGTTTTACAAAGAGTACATTCATAAAATAATAAAGGTGCATATTTATAAAGCTACAAAGTACATAAAATGTAATTGATTCAAAACAAGACAGCAAATCACTGCCTTGTTTTGGCTTTTAAAAATAGCTATTGTTTTACAATTTTGAAACTAGTGTTTAGGGCAGATAATTTTAAAATATAGATTCCTACAGGTAATTGTTCAATAGAAATACGATTGTTTTGTGTGTTGAGTGCTACTGAATGAATAAGTCTTCCGTTGATGTCAAGTAACTCTCCTTGTTTTATAAATGATGGTATGTTCGAAATGATTACTTCTGAATTTGAAGTGATTACTTTTATATTTTTAATTTCGAATTCAGGTGTACTCAACACAATAGCATCATTTCGTAAAATAGTAATGAATCCACCAGGATTTGCGCCACCGCCATTATTTCCCGTAAGGATATCTAAGTCGCCATCACCATCTAAATCTACTGCATCAATCCAAGTTGGGGCATTTACATTTGAACTTAATACAGTTGCAGCATTAAAACTAATATTTGTAGTTGCTGAACCGCTTGTCGCAGTATTTTCAAAGAATAATATTTCATTCGTGGTATTATCAATGGCAGTAATATCTGGCACATTATCATCATCAAAATCACCAGCTGCAATTGACACTAAATTTCGACTTCCATCGGTTGATATAAAATGTGAAGTCTCACCTTGACTTGGATTGTAAGATTTGATACTTGTGGTAGTTCCAGAAGCGCTAACGGCAATGAAATCTAATACCCCATTTTCATTAAAATCATCAATCACTGTCTTTCGTGTACCTGCTACATTGTGCGTTACATTGGTAATTAAACTAATCCCAAAGTTATAAGAAGGACTTTGCAATGTTTTGACACCATTTGTGGAACTTGTACTATTGTTAGGTTCCGAACCTGTTCCGAATGATGTATAAACTAAATCTTGTATACCATCATTGGTAAGATCTGTTGAAGTTACATGCAATGGTCTACGATTGGCATAATAATTTAAAAAAACGGTACTGCCGCCATTCGTACTTACATTTAATATTTTTAAATTACCAATGGAGTTATTATCACCTGCAACTACTAATTCATCGCGAGCATCAGTATCAAAATTCCCTTTATAAATTCCACGACATCTATCATGGAAACGAATCAGTTGCACATTACCTAATGTTCTATTTCCAGTATTTTTCATCCAATACACACCGTCCGTAGCATTTACAGTATTGGCATAATTTGAAAATATAATATCATCAATACTATCTTCATCTATATCCATAATCACAATTGCCCAAGGTTTCATATTACCATTTACAGTTGGATCTACTAAATTATAACGTACCATTGTATAGTTTGACAAATCTCCAGTTCCATATAAAATGCTAATACTACTATTTGTATTTTCAGGGACAATAATGTCAATATGACCATCTCCATCAATATCGCCAGTCGCAAACTCTCTAGGGTTGAAAATAGTTTGACTTGGAACAGAATATTCTGTGAATTGTTGCGCATGTAGACTACTTACAATACAACTCAAAAAAAGTAAAGAAAGTAAAGTTTTTTTCATAATGTTTGTGAATTTGAGCACAAACATAGAATTGAAATTAGGTCAGAAAGAATCTATTTCATGAACGGATGTTTTTTTTTCATGAATTGAATTTTGAGAACTTTCAGCATTCTTTTTATACCAATAAAATCGATAGAAAGCTAAAAATTATGCTCACAGACAAAGATATAGTAGAAAAATATTTAAAGAGAATGACTGCAGATGAGGACGATGTATTAGTTATATATCCCGATGAAACAATTAAAAAATCGTATGGTAAATTTATTCGTTTAATTACAAAAAACACATTGAAAATGGAACTTTTGTATATGTACTTGCCGCTTACAGGTATTCAGATAAAGACCGATTTAGTCATAAATAAAGTTATGGTTCACTATATATCTAATGTATAAAAATCTATACTTCATAGAATTGTTATCATTTTTGGTGTAGAAATAAAAAACTGTAACCTCCTCAGAAGTTTTATTTAGACTTTGTTTAAAAATGAAAAATATTCTAAAAACAAAAAAGCCTTACTATTTCTAGTAAGGCTTTGTCTTGTGACCGCAAACCTTCAAAGTTTGAACTTTTGGGTGGAGGATTTGAGAGAGATTGGTTTGTTTGTGAAAGTGCGTAACTTATTTTTTCAATAGCTCAGATAGTATATTGATGTTGTTAGGTAATCTACCTACATTTTGTAGTTTAAGTGCTGCTAAATTTAATGCAATACGCAAACAGTCTTTAATTGAATGCTCTTTTAAATACGCAAATAGAAATCCTGACCAAAAAGCATCTCCTGCGCCAGTAGCATCCATAACTTTGTTGATTTTTATGGCGGGCATCAAAATTAATTCTTTGTTTTTTTGTGATAGTTTGACACCATTTTTACCTAAAGTCAAGCATACTATATCCACGCCTAATTCATGGAAAAAAGTAAATATCTCATCATGTAGTGTATGTTTCCCAAACAAGCGTTCAACATCATCTTCACTAATTTTCACTAACGGATTGTAACTACAATATTTTTTAATGATTTCTAATGCATTTTGTTTGTCACTCCATATTTTTTCAGAATAATTAATATCTATACTTAGCCTACATCCTAATTTGTATGCTTCTTTGGCTTTATTTATAATCGTTTCTTGTGCTGGATTTTTACTTAGCGCAAAACAAGTTGTATGAAATATTTTTGTTTTTTGAAGTAAGTCTGAAGGGATTTGATCTTCTGTGATTAAAAAATCTGCGCTTCTATATGGAATAAAGTCAGGTGTCTCTTTGGATCGAGACACAAAAATAACTGAAGTTGGACTTTCAAGTGTTTGTTTTATATATTCATTATTTATGTTTATTTCACTAAGTCGTTTTAAAATATAGCTCCCCAAACCATCACTTCCTATGCTAGCTACTAATTTAGTTTGTAATCCTAAGCGTGCTGTATTCATAGCAACATTTGTAGGAGAACCTCCTAGATGTCTATGATAATCACGTATCTCATCAATCAGGACACTATCTTGATGTCCTATAAAATCAATCAAAGCTTCACCTACGCAAAGTATATCTATATTCTTATTTGTAATCAAACTAATAACCTTTTTCCTTTAATATATTGTTCTAATAATATTTCTCCTGCGGCGCTCCATGTACATAGCGGAACTCCTACTGCCAGTTGTGTTTTTGTATTGAAGTTTTCATAAAACCCATAGTTTTCTTTCGCGTTTAATTCCTTTATCGCTTTTAACACATGCTGAGAGTTTTCTTTTTGATTTTGGCTCATCAAGCTCATTCCATAAAAACCATTGATCATTTGCCATGTACCGCCATTATGAAATTCATACGGGAAGTTTCTAAATTCATATTTACAGTTATTTACAAGCAATTTCCAGTCGTCATCTTCTTCGTGAATCGGTTTCCAAAATGCTGGTAATAAGTTTAATGGTAAACTTTCTCTTAACTCCTCTGAATAGCTTGTGAGCCTTTTTTGAAACGATGAGTCACCAAATTGTAATAATTGTGCAATAGAATTTGCAAACGCATCAAACATGGTTTGGTAACCTGAAGGATTTACAGAAGCCATCCAATACGGAGTATCTTCTAATTGTTTGTATGCTTTTGGATGAAACGGATTTTGACATGTTGTTTTTCTGTAGTTTTCATTTAATTTTTCTGTGATGCGATCAATTTTTGTTTGAAAATTATCAGATGGTTTTAATCTGTGAACACATCGCAATGCCCATAATCGTAATATTTGATCATAAAACGTATGTCCTTCCGTAATATATTCGTCTGCCCAATTTCCTGATCGTGGAACATATAATAAATCATTGTTATTAAATTCCCACGCTTCAAGCAGTTTTAGTCCTTTTTCTATGTTTGGAAGCAATTCAATCAAAAATTCATCATCCTTCATCATCCAACAATAGTTGCATACACCAATAATGAACCAAGAAATGGTGTCTACTCTACCTGCCAATCCACCAAAACTCAGTTCCACTTCATCGTTTTCTTTAAAATATACATTCGATGGAATTTGTCCTAATTCATGTTGATGATTCGCAAGTGTTTGTAATGTATTTTTAAAAGTATTTACCAAAGTTTCATTACCATCTAACAATGTAGAAAGTCCGCAAATAACGCCATCACGAGCCCAAACACGTTTATAGTTTGTGATATTTTCTGCGCTTGCTAAAAACCCTTTTTCAGAACTTGCCTTCAAAAGTAGTTGTTGCGCTTGTATGTAAGATTGATTTGTCATGCAGCAGCTATTTTTTCTTTTGCTTTGGAGTTAATTAATAACGTACAGATTACACTGATTAAAAGTAATACACCTGCAAATGTGATTGCATTACGCGGATCGTTGTCTAAAAAGTTTTCTAATATATAACCAAATGATATGGTTTGAAGCAACATTGGAATGACAATCATCATGTTAATAATTCCCATATACACACCATAACGTTCTTTTGGAATGTCATGTACAACCATTAAGTATGGAATTCCCATAATACTTGCCCAACCGATTCCAAAACCAGTAATGGCAAAGAATAATAGATTTTTATTTTCTATGTGAGGAAATACTAAGAATCCAATCGCAGCTAGCAATAAACAAAAAGCATGTACGCGTTTTGGACTGTATTTTTTTGCATATCCTACCAAGGCAAAAGCAACTAAGAAAGTAACAGCGTTGTACCAACCATTTACTAAACCTGTCCAACTTGCCGCTTGTTCATACGCTTCTAGATTACTTTTTGGTGTGGCATTCCATACAGAAAGTGCAATACTTTTGGAAGAATTTTGCCAGTAACAAAACAACGCGTACCACTGAAATAGATATACCAATGCCAATTGCCACATTACTTTTGGCATATCGCCAATGGCTTCATAAATTTCTATTAATGGATGAAAAGCACTTCTTTTTTCGCTTCGTAAGACTGCTAGCTCTTCTTCTGTTGGAGGAATTTCATTTGTCGTTTTCATTGTCCATAAAATAGAGCCAATTGAACAAACTGCTCCTAAAAAAAAGGAAGCATATACCCAAGTTGGCAACGAGCCTGTGGTTCCAATAAAAATCATTGGAAATATAAATAAGGAAACATTTGCCAATACTTGTCCTATACCTGTAAAAAAGCTTTGCATTTGAAATCCTAACGGTTGTTGTTCTGCGTCTAATTTATCAGCAATAAATGCACGATACGGTTCCATTGCTGTATTATTTCCTGCATCTAATATCCAGAGTAATCCTGCTGCCATCCATAAAGAACTGCTAAACGGAAATGCTAGTAAACAAATACTACAGATAAGCGCTCCGATAAAAAAATATGGTTTTCTACGTCCAAATTTTGGATGCCATGTTTTATCGCTCATTGCTCCAATTAATGGTTGAATCAATAAGCCTGTCATGGGACCTGCTAAGTGTAATAAAGGAATTTGCGATGGATCTGCTCCTAGAAAATCATAAATTGGTGTTACCGCACTTTGTTGCAGTCCGAAGCTATATTGAATTCCAAAGAATCCAATATTCATATTCCAAATTTGCCAAAAACTTAATTTAGGTTTCTTAAACTTCATAGTATGCTATTATTTTTCTAGAAATTAGTTAAAATATGCAACGTTAGCTATTCCATTATATGTAAAGGAAATATAGCAATAAGTAGGTTTTTCATGTGATGTTTTTTTATGAGAAAAAGAGTCAATATCAGTTGACATCAACTCTTTTAAACTAATTAAAAAACTTATGGTATTCAAATAATTAAAACATGTATTGTAATGTAAGAGAGATTGATCTTCCAGGTAGAGGTCTTGCTCTTACAATATTCGTTTGTCCTTCTACAATACTTCCTTCCTCTGATTCTGTAATTCCTAAAGAATCAAATATGTTGTTTGCTGCTATGTTTACGTTAAGTGATTTTGTGATTCCAACATTTATAAAACTGTTTACGATTAAGAATCCTGGCATTACTAATTCATTGTTGTCTTGAGCGAATACTTTCGATTGTCCTATGAAACTCAATCCTACTGAGTTTTTCTTTTCACTTCCGAAGTTGTACGACGGAATTACGTTATAGATAAAATCTGGTTGTCTTCTTGGTGTGTTTCCTGTATTGTCTCCTGAATCTACTTCTGCATCTGTCCATGTAACTGCTCCGCGTAAGCTAAAATCATTAAATCTGTAGAAACCTTCTACTTCAATACCTAATGACTTGTAATCGTTTTCTACAATACTGTTTGTTGATGCTTCAAATCCACCTTCTTCTTCTGTTTTTGCATAGAATGCTGTTGCGTAAATTGCTCCATTTTCAAAACCTCTTTTATATCCTATTTCTGCTTGATTGATAAAGTCTAATGCGTTGATACGATCTCCATCTAAATAATCTAATCCTGAGAATAAAATACGATCTGCTTTTGCAGAAGCACCTCTACTATAACGTCCAAAAATAGCTTGAGAGTCATTCAATTTATAATTTAAACCTAATGAATACGAAACGTAATCATAATCGTAATCTACTGCCGTAGGATTTGCATTGTCAATGGCAAATACATTTTGCTCTGGCACAGAAATAACGCCGTCATTGTTGACATCAAATTCTCTTTGTGTTCCACCTGTGAACGAACCTGAAACACGTCCTTTGTCGTAACGTAAGCTTGCATCAATTGTAAAGTTTTCAGAAGCTTCTAGCGTAAAGTTTACATAAGGAGCAGATACATTGTAGTCTGTATCATAGTTTCTGTGTAAATTTCCCCAAAAAGGAGTTCCGTACGCATATAAACCATTTTCACTTAATGCGTTGTTTCCTGCATCAAATACATTGATCAATCGTGCATTATCGTCATTTACTTCTTGCAAGTACGAATTCCATAACCATGACATAGAAATACTTTGGAAAGATTTAAAGTATCCTACCGTAACATCTAAGTTGTCAAATGATTTTGATAATTTGAAATCGTTCATAAAGTTATTGAAGTTGTTCAATTCTACATCAAACATGTGAATTCTTGCTACCAAACTGCTTCCGCCTACAGGCGTACCATCTGTAAAAGCAAGTGTTGAGCCTGCTCCAAAAGAATCTGCAATTGTAGTTGCATCAGCTATTTGCGATGGAAATGGTGATACAAAAGCACCATTGTTAGCAGAATAACGTGCGTTGTTTCTTACATTCCAATCATTTCCTAAATCGAAATTTGCTTGCATTCCTACAGAAGTAGAAAGCGGGTGCATTCCGTCAGTAACATCTCCTCTTTGTACTTGTCCGTCGGCACCAATTCTAACAGTTTGTGTAAGGTTTGCGCTATGTAGAGAACCTCTTGTTGCATCAAAGTTTGGCGCATTTCCCCAATCAGGATTGCTATTGGTTCCTGTTACCTGAATTGGCATTGGTAAGTATGCAGCAGCTCTATCATTTAGATATTTAGCATACACACGCACAGAACCATTTTCAAATTCTTTTGTTAAACTTAGTTTTAGTTGTCCACCATTGTTGGCTGTAAATCCAGTTTCTCTTACACCTTCTCCAGCTCTGTAAAATCCACCAGCATGAAAATATAAACCGTCTCCTATTTTTGAACCGTAATTAAAATCTGTTCTAAAAGAATTGTAATCTAAACCGAATGTAGTTCCAATAGCTCCACCTTCATTTTTCCCTGTTTTGCTAATGATGTTGATAATTCCACCTGGTCCATTAGAAGTTAATGTTGATGCAGAACCTCCACGAATAGCTTCTATTCTTTTCACATTATAATCAAATCGGGTAAATATATCTGCGGTTCCAAAAGCGATATCACCATATAATAATACAGGTAAACCATCTTCTTGTAATTGTACGTATTTAGATCCGCCAGAAGATATTGGCACACCGCGTACTGCGATGTTTGCGTTTCCTTCTCCACCAGATGATTCTGCACGAATACCAGGAATTGTTCTAAAAATTTCAGCAGTACTTCTTGGAGCTGATTGTTTGATCGTTGCTGGTTGCATGCTCGTTACCGAAACACTTGATTCTATTTTCGATCTCGGATTTACTACACCAGTAATAATTACTTGATCTAAAGATTCTGCATCATCTGCTAATGTAATTTTAAGCACAATGGCACTTCCATTTGCATTTACTGATTGATTGTATGTGGTATATCCAACTGAAGAAGCTTTTAATGTATAAGTTCCATCTTCCACATTTGTAATAGCAAACTTTCCATCAAAATCAGTAACGGCTCCTTTTGTAGTTCCGTCAAGAATAATATTTACACCTGGGATAGGCATTCCTTTTTGATCATTTACAGTACCTGAAATTTTGGTTTGCGCAAATGATAACGTCGTAACCAAAAGTAATAATAAGGAACAAAGACCTTTTAAGTTAGTATAGTTTTTCATTGTATTATTTATAGTTTTTTGGATTAATTTTTAGCTAAATTATATTTATGATGCTACTATTTTACATTTTTCTTATCGAAAACGTTTTCGATTTTACCGAAAACGTTTTCGATTTTGTATTTTGGTCATTCTTTAAATAAAAAAACTACTTTAGTTTCCATGAAACCAGTTACTTTAAAAGATATCGCAGAGACTTTAGGGATTTCTATCACTACAGTATCAAAAGCTTTAAAAGGATATCCTGATGTTAGTAAAAAAACCCGTGCTTTAGTTAAAGAGCTTTCCGAAACATTGAACTATAAGCCCAATGCTTTCGCCGTTAATTTACGAACGGAAGAATCTAAAACAATCGGTTTGATTATTCCTGAGATTGTACATCACTTTTTTTCAAGCGTGATTAAAGGAATTATAAGTCAAGCAGAAAAGAAAGGGTATTTGGTTATCATTTTGCAATCAAATGAGTCGTATGCCTTAGAGAAGAAACAACTTGACTTGTTGATGAATAAACGTGTCGACGGAATTCTGATATCACTTGCTAACGGAACAGCCGATTTTAAACACATTACCGATATCATGGATCAAGGGAAACCAATTGTAATGTTTGATAAGATTGCCAAAATTGTCAAATGTTCTAAAGTTATTATAGATGATAGAAAAGCAGCTTACACAGCTACTCAGCATTTAATTGATACAGGATGCAAGCGTATTGCCCATTTTAGAGGTCCATTGTTACCACAAAATTCTATTGATCGTTTTTTGGGTTATAAGAAAGCCTTGCTCGATAATAATATGACATACGATCCTTCTTTGGTTTATATTTTTGACGACATGACTTTTGAAGTAGGCGAAATGTTTGCTCGGAAAATTTTATCGGAACATACAGATGTAGATGGCATTTTTGTCAATACCGATTTAGTTGCCATTGGCGCAATTACTGAATTCAATAGACAGGATATCAAAATTCCTGAAGATATTTCTATTGTTGGTTTTAGCAATTGGTTTATGTCTTCTGCCATTACACCTTCTTTGACAACAATTAATCAACCAGGTTTTGAAATGGGAAAAATGGCATTTAAACAATTATATAAAGAGTTAAAAGCTAAGAAAAAGAAAAAAGATATTGTTCCTAAAATTATTGAACTTGAAACGAAATTGGTGAAGCGAAATTCTACACGATTTTAAATATTAATATAAAAAAACAAAAAAGCCTTACTATTTCTAGTAAGGCTTTGTCTTGTGACCGCGAACCTTCAAAGTTTGAACTTTTGGGTGGAGGATTTGAGGAAGATAAGTTTGTTTTTTGAGAGTATAAATATTATCTAAAGTTTCTTAACCTTATTATAATTCTTCTACATTTAATGATAATTTCTGAAGCTATAATATTCTAAAATTGAAGTTTTTAATGAAAGATGCCTTAAACAACTTAAATTGTCTAATTTTATAAAGCATATGGATTGAATTATTTTAACAAAGATAATTTCCCTGAAAATTTGATCTAATTACCATTTAATAGTATGTTTTTTCTATTCTTCGATTTTTCAATACATTCAAGTTTTCTAAAAAAAATCTTGATACTATGTATGATATTATTTTCATCTTGTCATTTAATTGCTCAAGACAGAAAAAATGATCCTGAATGGAAAGTCATATATGACTCTTTAATTAAACATTATCATTCGAGAAATGCTGATAGTGTTATTTATTATGCTGAAGAATTATTTACAACAACAAATCAACCTCACGATTCATTAAAAGTTAATGTTGGAGCTATGGTAGCTAGATTTAAAAAAAATGAATCTGAGGCTTTTCATTTTTTAAACTTAACAGAAGCAACATTACTCAAGTCTAGTAAAAACAGAAATTTACTCGGGTGGAATTATTATTATAAAGCAACTTGGTATTACAATAATTCTTTTGATAAGAAAGCATTAAAATATTACTATAAAGCAGATTCTGTTTTTACTGCGATTAACAGAAAATCATTTATATCAGTAATGACAAAAAATGGTATTTGTGATGTTTTAATGGAATCTTTACTCAATGATAAACCTTTATTAATAAATCAAGTAATTCCTTATATAGACGATGGTTTAAAGGTTTCAGATTCAATAGGTTTTAAAGTGCCAAGTTCTATTCTTTTATACAAAAAAGGAGATGTATACTTTACCAAAAACGATTTAGAAACATCAGAGTATTATTATAGAAAATCGTTAGAAATTAGTGTAGAAATTAATAATAACATTAGACAATCATTAATATTTAATCGTCTAGCTAAAATATTTCTTCGCAGAAAATTGTTAGATTCTGCGATAGTTTATCAGGAAAAAGCAGTAGAAAAAGCAAAGACTATAAATAATTTTAAAGTCATTTCTGTAGTTAATTTAGAACTAGGAAAATTATACAATAAAATTGAAAATTATGTAGATGCTGTAAACCACTTGGATTATGCAAAAGAGATGTTGGGAAAATCAAAATCTGCTAGAAAAGAGTTCTATCATGATATTGATTATAATCTAGCTGAAGCTTATTTTGGAAAAAACGAATTTAAGAAAGGATATCGATATTTAAAATCTGCAAAAGAAATTATGGAAGAAGTTCAGCAGATTAAAAATATTGAAAAAATAGAAGAAATAGAATTAAAATTTCAATCTGAAAAGAAAGAACAAGAAATAGCTCTTTTAAAATCTCAGAACGAATTAGTAGCAAAGCAAAAAACAAATCAACGCAACCAATTATTAGGTGTTATTAGTATTACTTCTATAGCTGGTTTATTCTTTTTCTTTTTATATCGAAATCGTAAAAAAACGACGAAAAAACTACAGGAATTAGACAAGGCGAAGTCAAATTTTTTCTCTAATGTCTCACATGAATTTAGAACGCCATTAACGCTCATCTCTGGTCCAATTCAACAACAATTAAAAAAGAAAGATTTGTCAAATGAAGATCGGAGCAATCTTGAAATGATGCAACGAAACTCCGATCGTTTGCTTACGTTGGTAGATCAATTATTAGGCGCATCAAAAATAGAATCAGGACAGGTAACATTACATGTATCAAAAAATAACGTAATCACTTTTGCTGAATCTTTGATTGATAATTTTAGATTTACAACAAAACAAAAACTATTAAAGTTTGAGATTACTACAGAACCTACAATAGTAGAAACTTGGTTTGATAAGGATCTTATTGAAAAAATTATTACGAATTTATTATCAAATGCTGTAAAATACACTCCAGAAAATGGAAAAATTACTTGTAAAGCAGTTGTGAAAAATAATGAGTTTCACTTCGAAATAAAAAATGCTGGAGAACAATTAACAGTTGAAGAAGTAGCGAAGTTGTTTGACCGTTTTTACCAAGTTGATCAACATGTGGAAGGAACTGGAATTGGACTGTCATTCGTCAAAGAAATTGTAAAACTTCATCAAGGAACAATTACGGCTACAAGTGTTGAAAATTGGATAACTTTTAAAGTAATATTACCAATTACTAAAGCTGATTACAAAGATATTAATATTGAAGAAAGTTCTGAAAACAAAAAAACAGAAGAAGGTATCGTCACTTCTAATATGATAGAAGCAAAAAATGATTTTGATGATGATACACCAATCCTTCTAATTGTTGAAGACAATGCAGATGTAAGAATGTATGTCGATTCTATTTTTAAAAGTAATTATAAAATTATACATGCTGAAAATGGACAAGGAGGAATTGATTTGGCAATTCAACATATTCCAGATATCATTATAAGTGATATTATGATGCCAATAAAAAATGGAATTGAGCTATGCAATACGTTAAAAACTGACGAGCGAACAAGTCATATTCCAATTATTTTACTAACTGCTAAAGCTGGTGAAGAAAACGAGATTAAAGGTATCAAAACTGGTGCTGATGATTATATAACGAAACCTTTTAATCACGAACTTTTAAAACTAAAAGTTGAAAACTTATTGGCGAGCATTAAAAAACTACAAGAAAGATTTAGTCAAGAAGTTATTTTAAAACCAACAGAAATTTCAATCAGTTCTACAGATGATTTATTCTTAAATCGCTTGCAAGATGTGTTAGATGATAAGCTGGTTGAATCGACTTTTAATACAGATGATTTTTGCAAATCTATTAATATGAGTAGAATGCAATTGCACAGAAAACTAAAAGCATTATTCAACATGACAACGACAGAATTTATTCGTTCGCAACGTTTAAAATTAGCTGCCGATTTGTTAAAAACTTCTGATGTAACCGTATCACAAGTTGGGTATAGTGTCGGTTTTAATGATCCTGCATATTTTAGCAAACGCTTCAAAGAAGTCTACAATTGCACTCCTACGCAATATGCTAAAAGAGCGAACTAAACATCCTATATTTTAAATATTTTTTCTTTACAAACATAGATATAATCTGTGCTTCAAGCAATGTTACAATAGTTATAGCCTTTGTTACAATGTTTATAGTCTTCAGGCAATAGCACTACTACATTTACCCTTATAAAAATGATTTTAACACAATCAATATAGCGAATGAAACTATATGAAGGGAAATTAAATGAAGTACTAACTGATACTATTTACCTCAACGTAAATGATCTTACAAAAGGTGCTTATACCTTACATATTGTCAATAAAAATAAAGTCATACACACCACAACCTTTAAAAAGTAAGGCTATGAAAAAACACTACTCAATTTTTTGTTTATTATTTTTTTTAAACATTCAACATCATACAGCACAAATATTCAGAAAAGACTCCATCCATGTATTTTCATGGTCAAATGCGAATACTAATTGGTCTCATAACACAAGAGAATTATACACGTTTGATTACGAAGGAACGAAAGAAACCAATCTACTACGTTTGATAGCGAATGGGGGAACTGGTAATTGGGTGAATTTTTATCAATTTAATAAAAACTATAATACTTTAAATAATATAACCGAAAGCATACAGCAAAATTGGAGTAGTGACGCTTGGTCAAATAGCGCAAGAGATACGTATATGTACAATGCACA
Source organism: uncultured Kordia sp. (assembly GCF_947496985.1). Taxonomy (GTDB): domain Bacteria; phylum Bacteroidota; class Bacteroidia; order Flavobacteriales; family Flavobacteriaceae; genus Kordia. The sequence continues at coordinate 102,780 of NZ_CANMEZ010000003.1, read as the reverse complement.
GAATAATGAAATAGTTTTTCTATATGCCATACGAGTGAATGATATTTGGAGAAGTCAAAGACGAGAAACTAAAATCTATGATGGAAACAATGTCGTTTCTAAAACACTTGAAGAACTTGATGGTTCTAGTCTTGTTCCTGAAGACAGATTCCTATATGAGTACGCAATAGGTTCTGATAGATTAACTCAAGAAATTGAGCAAATCTATTTTGCAGACGTAGACTTTTGGCTCAATGTTGAAAAAAAGGAATACAACTATACCAGTTTTGGAGCATTGCAAAAAGTAGAAAGCTTTGGATTTAATGGAAGTCAAAACGATTTTAATGACAATGGAACTGAACAAACTTTATATACCTATAATGCATTACAACAACTTACGGAACGAACAAGGCAATTACGGATAAGTGGTACCTATAGAAATTTTGAACGTTTTGTGTATGCATATACATTGGGAAATCAGACGGAACTCATTATTCAAGAATGGGTTACTGCAGATGATGTTTGGAGAAATAAATTTAGGCAATTACGAACGTTTGATGTAGATAATAACGAAATAGAACTTATATATCAAGCTTGGAATTCAGACATTAACGATTGGCGAAACTTAAGTCGTACCATATCATTTTGGAGCGCCGCAGAAGCTTTTGATGCTTCGACACTAAGCATAAACTCAATTGGTAAAAACTCGTACTCAGTTGTTGTATATCCAAATCCGACAGCAAATTACATCAACATAAATACTAATACTTCAACGCCAGTTCATTCGGTTACTTTATATAATCTACAAGGAAAACAAATTCTTAAAACAGTAGGCAAAACAAAAATTGATATTGGTCATTTAGCAGCAGGTATGTATTTGGTTAAAATTCATATTGACAACAGCATGATTACTAAAAAAATTAGAATCAATTAAAAATATTGAAAAACGTAAAAATAAGCTCATGAGAAAAATAATTACAGTACTTGTCTTACTATTAATAACAGTTTCAACTTTTGCGCAACAAGGTATTAACTATAAAGCCATCATAAAAGATGATAGTGGCAATGTAATGGCAAATACTGCGATGAATATACAATTTACCATTCATGAAAACACAGCAACAGGAACAATTGTATATCAAGAAAGTCATAATTTTACAACAGATGCAAACGGATTGGTTATACTTACTATAGGTACAAGCGCATTAATAAGTGTAGGTACATTCTCAGCTATAGATTGGGCTGCAGATGTACATTTTTTACAAGTAACAGTTTCCTATAGCGGCGGTATCATAGATTTTGATGCCACTCAATTTATGGCAGTGCCTTATGCTTTAAATGTTAGTAAAAATATAAATGATTTATCCGATGGTAAATCTCGTGGTCGTTCATTATACATAGGCGATGATGCTGGTTTGAATGATGATGCATTCATTACGGGTCCAGTTTTAACGTTTACGAATAACGTTGGTATTGGGCATTATGCATTAAATAAAAATACATCAGGATCTTACAATACTGCAATAGGTCTTGATGCTTTATCTGAAAACATAACTGGATTTAGTAATGTAGCTGTAGGCGCTGGAGCTTTACAAGGAAATACATCTGGACAAAGAAATACTGCAGTTGGGAGAAACTCATTGAGGTTAAATACAATAGGAGAATCTAACACCGCAATTGGATATAGATCATTAAGTGCTAATACTGAAGGCGATAATAATATTGCATTAGGAAATTTCACTCTAAATGACAACACAACAGGGAATTTTAATACAGCTATTGGAATAGAAGCTTTAAGTGATAATACGACAGGATATAGTAATATAGGGATTGGATTAGGAGCTCTAGGCGATAATGAGACAGGGTATCTCAATATAGCGATAGGTCAATATTCAGGAATAAATAATGCTTCGGGAACCGGAAATATTTATATAGGAAATAGTTCTGGTAGTTCAACAACAGCAGGAAGTAACAAATTATATATTAACAATGGTCAGTCGGATATGCCACTAATTTATGGCGAGTTTGATACAAACCTATTACGTATAAACGGAACCTTCAATGTTACACAAGACATGAGTGTAGACGGTACTTTAGATGTCGCCGAAACAATTAACACGCAAACAATTAACACAGAAGAAGTCAATACATCCACAACAGGTACTGCAAATTTAATACCTATTGCCTATGGCATTGTTGAATCTACTGGAAGTGTGTTAAGTGGTACTGGAAATTTTACTGCGTTTTTAAGTGGTAATGTATTTATTATAGATGTTAATGGCACAGAATCATTGAACTATAGTAATACAGTAGCTATCATAACACCAATTTCCACTACGGCTAGAACTTCAACTACTATCCTTTCTGATGGCAATGGAGATAGCGATGTAGACCTTAATGTACGCATCTTTACTGCTAGTGGTACACAAGTAACAACAACTTTTCAGTTTGTTATTTATAAATTATAAGAAATGATCATCATGAGAACAAAATATATAGTACTAATAGTATTACTAGTAAGTCATATTGGGTTTACTCAAACCATAGAAAAATATAGTATTGATAGTGGTGGAGCATCAGCTACAGCTGAAGGAATAGAAATACTCTACACTATCGGAGAAACAAACATACAAGAATATTCTACTACAACGCTTTCTGTTTCTGAAGGTTTTATAACAACAAATTTTAAGATTAATATCAATCCAAAAATATTTTTACAAGGACCACTTTTAAATCCAGCAACAGCTGGATTAATGAATGATGATTTAAGATCAAATGATCATTTACCAATTACATCTCCGTATGCAGATACAGCTACCGTAGTAGCAACTGTTTTCAATTTAGGTGGAACTTCTGGAACAGGAATGACACAAAACGATATTGTAGATTGGGTTTGGATAGAAATACGCCAAGCAAATGACGATACAAAAATAGTGCGCGCACAATCAGCATTAGTACAGAGAGATGGAGATATTGTAGATTTAGATGGTGTTTCAACACTAGAATTAAACGCAGCACCAACCAATTATTATGTAGTTATAAAACATAGAAATCATTTGGGAATAATGTCTGCCAATGTAATTACGCTCAATAGTTCTGTGACAAGTGTCGATTTTACCAATCCGACAACTCAGACTTTTGGCTCCAATGCGCAAACGGTTTTTGGAATTCCTACAGGTACAGTTGCTATGTGGGCAGGAGACGCAAATGGAGATGCAATCGTACAATACTCAGGAACTACGCCTGATTCACCAAGTATTTTATCGCTCGTGCTGAATGATGCAGGTAATTTTTTAAGTTTCCCAACATTTGTAGTCAGCGGATACAACATGCATGATGTCAATATGGACGGAAATACACAATACACAGGAACTTCGCCTGATACTCCTATCATCTTACAAAACGTATTGGCACATCCAGGGAATTTTTTAAACTTTAGTACCTATCAAATCCTAGAACAACTACCAACAAACTAAAATATATAGTATGATTAAAACCGTACTATTATTTTAATAAAGGTTTCTGTAGGACGATTTGTAAAATTTTCTCATATAAAAAAAAGAAAGCCTTACTATTGCTAGTAAGGCTTTTGTCTTGTGACCGCGAGCATTCAAAGTTCGAACTTTTTGGTAGAGGATTTGAGGGAGATTAATGTGTTTATAAAATCAATTAGTTGAGTTTTAAAATTTTTAATTCGGCATTTTTGTTTAAAATAATAAAGTGCGTTACGCCACGTATCTCAATTTTTTGAATGGATTTTGCTTCCGAATGATTGAGATAACTAGAATCTTTTGCATATTGATACGTTTCGTTGTCGTTTCCTACTAATATATAGCCTTTAGAAGCATCGTAACGAATGGTTTCTACTTCTGCATCATAGACATTTCCAACACCAAAAATATCTAGAGAACCATCAGTATTAAAATCGTGTGTTGCTATACTTAAGGTTGGTCCAAATTGTGCATGATTGGGTAATCGTTGCTCTTTAAAAGTACCATCACCATTATTTTTAAGAATGATCGATTCAAAATTTGTTACTTCTAAATGTGTAGCATTGGCTAAGTTATCTTGTCCGTATATTTCAGTCAATGTAGAAGTTGCAAACTCTTTATAGGTTTTTATTTTATTATTTAAAACTGGAGTTTGTTGAGAAGAACATTGTTTCCCGCGAACTGGAAGTAATTCTCCCGTTTTAGAAACTTTACTCAACGCCATATCAAAAGAAGTATTTTGATCTAAATTCCCCGCATATATATGCAAAGGTTTTTCTTTGGTTGGGTGAAATTTATTGTTCGTTCCCCAATTTCCTATGATGTAATCTTTGTCACCATCGTTATCAATATCTGCTTCTGTAATGCATTGATACCAACCTATAGTTTTGTTAAGTTCAGGAAGATTTTTTTTTTCAAATTCTCCGTTATTGTTTTCAAATATGGTAATTGGCATCCATTCGCCAACAACAATTAAATCTAAATCGCCATCCGCATCATAATCCGTAAATAGTGCATCATTGACTAGTTGTAATTCTGAAATTTCAGAAATGACCTCATCATTCGTATTTGTAAATTTTCCGTTTTCATTTTTCAACAAATATGATGTTTCCGCAAGTGGATATTTCCCATGTGTTGTATTTCCACCAATAAAAATATCAATGTCACCATCTTTATCAAAATCGCCACTTGTAATCGCTTTTGTATTTGTTTGTATTTTAGGCAAGCGGTTGGACTTTGTATAGTTTCCTTTTCCATCATTTATATACAATCGATCTTGTAACAACACACTGTTTTCTTCATTTTCATAACCACCAGAAGTTACATATAAATCCAAATCTTTATCATTATCAACATCTATAAATTGTGCATTTGTGTCTTCATATTTTTTCTCTCCTTCAAACAACTTTTGACTTTTCTCAGTAAATGTTCCATCACTTAGCTGAACATATAACTTCCCTGAAACACCTTTTGCATTTCCCACAAAGAAATCATCTAAACCGTCATTATTCACATCTGCCACAGCTAAAGGATTTCCTTTTTCAGATTGCTTTTGTGGTAAAAGTACTTGCAATTCAAAATCATCAAAATCATTTTCTTTTTGAGCATATTCAATTCCTAAATCAGTAGGATTTATAATTTCAAACAACCCTGTTGAACTCGGTTTTTCTACTTTCTTCTGTGTTGCGTTTTTATAATTTAAGGTCGTTAATGCATCAATTTTGACATTAGAAAGTAATTGTTTTTTACCATCTTGCCAATAAACCTCAACGCTATCTATTTTTGTGATTTCTCCTAAACCAAAATGCAATTTATTCGTAACTGATGATTGGTAACCTCTACTCAACAACAATGTTTTGGATTGCTGTAATCCGTCAGCATATACATGAACCGTAGTTCCGACTCCATTTTTATTTTGATCAGTTCCGACTAGAGAAAAAGTAACAGCGTTTCCGTCTGAATGGTTTTTATAAATCTGTGCTTCCGCAGATTGATTATTTGTGATGATATCTAAATCTCCATCGTTGTCTAAATCAGCATATACAGCTCCGCTAGAATTCACTTTGACATCAAAACCCCAATCTTTAGTTTTGTTAGAAAAAGTAAGATCGTGATTGTTTTGAAAAATATAATTGTTTAATGTATTTGAAGGCATCATGTTGATTGCTTCTTCCAAGGAAACTTTTTTACGATTTTGAATGTTGGTTTTCATTTGATTTCTGAAATCCTGATTGGAAAGATCGTGTTCAATTCCATTGGTCACAAATACATCATTGAATCCATCATTGTCAAAATCGGCAATTAATGGCGCCCAACTCCAATCGGTTTTTGCAATACCTGACAACTGCCCTATTTCGCTAAAAGTTCCGTCACCATTATTGAGTTGTAACATATTAGACATGTATTGATGGTGATAACCTGCATTAACAACAGCATGGAAATTTTCCGTACTCATCGTTGCCATATTTTCTTTGCTTCTGATGTGATCTTCCGCTAACATATCTAACACAATCAAATCTGGTTGTAAATCATTGTTTATATCTGCATAATCCGATCCCATACTGTTTGCAGAAATATGCTTGAAACGTTCTAGAATTTCATCTTTAAAAGTACCATCACCTTGATTTATATATAAAAAATCAGGCTCTAAAAAGTCGTTTGCCACATAAATATCTGGAAGATTGTCATTATTAAAATCACCTATAGAAGCACTCAAACCCCAAGCTTTATTTTCAATACCTGCACTACGTGTTACATTGGTAAAACGTTGTCCATCATTTCTAAATAATTGATCTGAATTGTACGGTTCTTTTTGTTGTTGAATTCGAGGATCAATGTTGGTGTTATTGCGAAAATCAAAACGATGATTTACCAAGTACAAATCTAAATCACCATCTGTATCATAATCAAAGAAATACGCCTGTGTAGAAAACCCAAAATGATCAATTCCGTATGCAGCAGCACTTTCCTTAAACGTATTGTCTTTCTGATTGATGTATAGTTTGTTCTTTCGAAGATTATGGTTTTTTAAAGATCCTGATTTACACACATAAATGTCTAACCAGCCATCATTATTAATATCAATCATACTCACACCAGTTGTCCAACCATCTTCATCAGATACTTTCGCTGTTTTAGTAATATCTTCAAACTCGAAACCACCTTTGTTTACATACAACGCATTACTTCCTTGATTTGAAGAAAAATACACATCTTCCAATCCATCATTATTAATGTCACCTACCGCAATTCCGCCGCCATTGTATATGTATGAATAGTTTAAGAAGTTAAAGTATAGATTCTCTTTTACCTCATTTTTGAAATGAACATTTGTGTGCTCGTTGTTTACCAAACTAAATAATGTAGCACTCTTTTCCGCTGTTTTTTCAGCACAACCAATGCATAAAAAAAGTATCGCGAAGTAAAAGATTTTATGTTTTTTCAAAAATATCATTTCAGGAGATTTATTTAGTATTAATTGCTGTCATTCCAGTCTAAGCTTTTATAATGCTTTGCCAGATAGTTTTTAACAATAGAGATATCTTCCTTCGCTGTTAAATCAGGAACATGTTCTGATAATGGAATGCCTTCAACTGTGCCCGGATGATCTTTTACCATATTTAATAAAGCAGTAGGCAATTCTTTTTCATTTCTAGTTGTATGTACAGGACAATCTTTGAGATAGTCAAAAAAAGTAGCTCCTTTAAATTTAAAGATGTTCATACTCACTCTCAATACACCAGAAGCATCTTTGTAATCATCAACTTCATCTAAGGCAGGTTTTTCTATAATGTCTACTAATTGATTTTTCACATTCAGCTTAGCCAAAGCAAAACGTGCAATTCTTTCCATAGAAAACTCCAAAGCATCTCTGTCGTATCCAATAAAAGCATGATCGCTTGTTGTTTTTCGTAATGCTAAAAATGCATTAGATGAATATAAATTATCACTATTACAAACCGTATAGTACTGTGTGTTCAATTCAGGATATTGTGTAACAGCCTGATATACGGCATCTGCAGTACCAAATGGCTTGATTCTTCCTTGCGGAATATGTTGCGTAGCAAAGGAAATGTTGAGTCCATGAAAAACATTGTCTTTTTCCTTACTTCCATAGAATTGTTTAAATAATTCACTTTGTTTCCCAACAACAATATAGATGTTTTTATATCCAGCTAACTTTGCATTGTAGAGTAAATAATCGAGTATTGGTCGTCCATCAGGATTTACACTGATGAGACTTTTACTTCGTTGATTTGCTTCTACTATTTCTTGCTCACTTAAGTCAATAACTGTTGTTTGCTTTTTCATTCTTGAAGAAGCGCCTCCTGCCAATATGATTAAGTTTGTATGCATAATTATACGATTCTAGCTCCAGTATCTATAGCTACTAAATACACGTCTACAGCTCCAGCATTTTTAATACTATCAATTACTTGTTGTTCTTTTCCTTCTGGCGCTAAAGCTACTATACTTCCACCTTTTCCGGAACCTACTATCTTTGCTCCTAATGCGCCATTAGCTAATGCGGCATCAATCATATTATCAATTCTTGGAACTGTAATATGAAGTAAGTCTCTTAAAACTTCATGATGTTGATACATTAAATCACCTATTGTTTTATAGTTCAATTTTTCTTTTTGAAATTCAACCAATGCTTTTCGTGTAATCAAATAATTTAAAACTGCCGCACGGAAATACGGTTGCAAATCTGTGGTTAGATAACTTTCATAGGTTTTTATATCATCTTTTTCAACCTTTCTTATATCAAAATTTGGATCAATTTCTTTTATCTTTTCAATAGATCGTAAAGCGTTTTCTTTTAATTCTTTCAGTGTGCCCAAAGTGTCTTTAGGAATACCAGATTCACCAATAATCAATCCTGGTAATTTTTTAGGAATGGTTTCGTATGCTGAACTTTCGTCCGTTTCCAGATATATAATATTACCTAAGCTAATACTATATTGATCCATTTTTCCTCCAGATGATTTTTGCTCTACTACTTCTGCTTCATACGCAATTTGAGCAATAAATTCTTGTGTCACTTCTTGATTACATCCGAAAGCTTCTAGTAAAAATTGCACCCAAGCTACCACAACTGCTGATGAACTTGAAAGTCCCGCATTGATAGGAATTGTTCCTGTGATCGTAATATCAAATCCTTTTGTTGGAATACAGTTATATTTTTTCAAAACTTTTAAAACTGCTAAAAAATGATCTCCAATGACGTCTGTATGTTCATTTACAGCATCAATTTGTATTGTTCTTTGTTCGTTAATATCTGGTTTTGATATATTGAAACATGCAGAATTATTTTCTACAGCTACTAATTTGATAAATTTATCAATTGCACAAGTAATAACTGGCAAACCTAAGTAATCTTGATGATCGCCAAAAAGACAAGTTCTTCCAGAAGCTAATGATATTATTTTCTTCATTAGTAGGTGTTTTTAATCCAATTGTACGGTGTGCGTTTTACCCACATACCTCTTGTAAAATCTGGAAAATCTTGTGGCGCGCCATTGTTTTCAATTGAAGCTTCAGAAAGTGGTGTAATTGCACTCCAAGCTGCCGCATCATACGCGTCTAATGGCGGTGCAATGTTTTGCTTTGCAGATTCGACAAAAGCATTCAATACAAAAAAGTCCATTCCGCCATGACCTGAACCTGCGGCATATTCACCATATTTTTGCCATAATGGATGATCGTATTTTTTGAGCCATTCGTCAGCAGCATCCCAACGATGTGGATCTGACTTTCCTTCTATATATATTCTATTTCCATCTACTTCCCACAAACCATTTGCGCCTTGCACTCTAAAACCTAATGAATACGGTCTTGGTAAGTTACAATCATGCGTTACAATAATGGTTTCTCCTTTGGCTGTTTCAATGGTTGTGGTAATGACATCTCCTTGTTTGAATTTTACTTTTGCATTCGGATGATCTTCTCCTCCATGTTTTACAATATAATTGTGAAGTCCAATAGCTTTTGAAGCATTTGATGTTAAGGAAACAAAACGATTTCCTCTATTAATATCACACATTGTTGCTATTGGCCCAACACCATGTGTAGGATATACGTCACCATTTCTTAATACAGAATGTTGTGTTCGCCATTTAGATTCTGAAATTCCTTTTTCGCCAAATTCAACACCTTTTCCATACGGAGTTTTTCCATCGTTCAATTTTACAAAACGTAAATCATGTTGGTAACCACATCTAAAGTGAACCAATTCTCCAAAAACATTTTGACGTACCATATTCAATACAGCCATTACATCGCGGCGGTAATTTACATTTTCTAAAATCATCAGATGAGAACCTGTAGCTTCATGTGTATTTACTAAATCCCAACATTCTTCTAAGGTATTGGCAGCCGATACTTCTAAACCTGTATATTTTCCTGCTTTCATGGCATCAACAGCCATTTTGGTATGCCATAACCAAGGTGTAGATATGATTACAGCATCTACTTCTTTTAGGTCTAATAAATTTCTATAATCATAATCAGATTTACCAAAGACTTTCGGTTTCTTATAACCAGCTTCTTCAATCTTTTTTAATGCAATTTCTATTCGTTTAGGGTCTATATCACAAATAGCAGTTACTTCAATATCTTTTCGCTGTAAAGAGTTATTTAAATGATTCGTTCCTCGGAGTCCAACTCCTATAAAGGCTAGTTTAAGTTTTTGCTTGTTTGTATTTAATATAGATCCAAAAGCTAGGTTTGGAACCATAGAAATACCTACGCCAGCAGCAGCTATTTTTTTTATGAAATTTCTTCTCGATTTCATCCTGTTTTTTTTGGTTTGGTTAAGATATCTATAAAACTAGGAAATTATCTGAGAAGTTTGAAGCTGTTATAAGAAAACTACTCTTTTATAAATTTCCAAGATGTGTTACTGTTTTGACTATATAGTTTTATAAAATATACACCGTTTGGTAACTTGTTTACAATTATACGATCTAGGTTATTCTTTTTTGTAAGCACTAATTTCCCGTTCAGATCAAAAATTTCGATGCTGATTAACGGATTGGTTGTATTTTTTATATGAATTTCATTTTTCACTGGATTCGGATAGATTTCAATTGGATCAATAGTAGCATCTAAAACACTTAAAGAGGGAACATTTACAGTTCTAGTATAGCTATGTTCTATACCACATTTAGTCGCTGTAAGTGTTACTTGATAATCTCCTATTGCAGCATAGGTATGCACTGGATTTTCTTGTGTTGAAGTATTAGTATCTCCAAAATTCCAAGTTACGCTATCATATTCATTTTCTGAAGTAAATGTCACTTCATTCATATTTGTAACATGATTGAAATATGCTGTAAAATTCCATGTATTCAAATCATCAAAAACAATTGTTTTCGCAGCCAATTTTATAGCATTCGCAGTAGCTGTTGGCAACGTGGAATTCCATGTAATTAAAGTTGGATCTTTTTTGTAAATCATCGTATAAAATGCACATGCTGCTGCATATGAACCTGCTAATGAAGGGTGAGAACCATCTCCAGTGTACAAATCAATATTTGGCAGATTGGCACGTATATAACGCCAAACAGCTCCTACAGGAGATACTTGTGCATTGTTTTGTTCTGCCATCAAAATGTAGGTAGCTCTAATTGCATCATCCATACCTGCATACGTACAAACCCACGGAGCAGAAGCACAATTATTTGCATCTCCATTTTCTCGTCCCCAAGTCATATAAAATAAAGGTACTGTACACGCATTATTAGTTCGTATGGTATTAATTAGAGATGCTGCATGCGGATATAATTCGACTTCCATTTGCGCTTGTCCCCAAGAAGTTTCCTGACTTTGCGCTTGTATGGCTACAAAATCCCAATTATCTGCATTGATTTTATTAATCGTTGTTGTATTGGTGACATGATTCATCAATCGATGTCCTCCTGGCGTATTAGCGTCATAAATTAGTATATTGCCAGTATTGGTAGCCATATTACTTATCAATGATGGTAAATTATTAGATGCAGTATAACTATTTCCAAGGAATAATACTTTTTTAGTGTCTTGCGCTATTAGCATACAAGAGCATAAAATAGCTATGAAGTATAGTAGGTTTCTTTTTGTCATTTGTGTTGGTTTGCTAATAAAACACTTATCGAAGTTTTTATCCTACCAATATTTTTAAAAAAATCAATTTAGTTCTACATGAAAGTTATCTTCTCTTAAGTGATGAATTAAGTTTTCCATAGGTCTTCTCACAAAACTAGTAGCTAAGAGTCCTTTTTTGCTTAATTCACTATTTATAAAATCTTTCCCATGATATGCTATAGACCCTACAAAATGTAACGGAACAGTTTTCAGTTCTTCGCGATATTGTAAAATATGATTTTCAATAAACTTAGCCATTCCTTTTGCAAGTAACTTAGCAATGTATGTATGTTCTCTATTCTCAAACATGAATTTTGCAAACTCCGCTAAGTATCTATTTGGTGTTGCAGATTTGTATAGCTTATCAACTACTTTTTTCTCTTTTAAGTTGAATGTAGCTTCAAAAGAAAGACGTAGTTCTTCTGGCATTTTTTTATAGAAATAGCCTCGCAACAATCTTTTCCCAAAATAATTTCCGCTTCCTTCATCCATCACCATATAACCTAACGAAGGTATTTTTGAGTGCGTCGTGTGTCCATCAAAATAACAACAATTAGAACCTGTACCAAGTATGCAAACAACTGCAGGCTCATTGGTAGTTGCCCAAACAGCAGCCATAATATCTTCTCTTACGATAGCTGTAGCATTTTCAAAGAAGGAGTTTAAAATGAGTTCAACTTTAGCTTGATTTTTTTTAGTACCACAACCAGCTCCAAAAAAACAGACAGAGGTAATTTTGTCTTTATGTGCCGAAAGTTTTGAATTCTCAGTGATGATTTTTTGGAATTCCTTTTTACTTAAAATAACAGGATTTAGTCCTTTCGTTCTAATTCGTAAAGGCAGTTTTTCCTTACTTTCATACAATATCCAATCACATTTTGTAGAACCGCTATCTGCTATTAATACCATTTGTTTCGTTTTAGGAGTTTTTTGCTAATAGATTGTACACAGACATGATCTCGTCAATCATATCAATGCCTTTTTGAAGCACTTTACTTTTTAAATGAATTTCGGCAACAACGATAGTGTCGCTTTCAGTATCACTTTTTATATGAAATTTTCCTTCTGGAAAAAAAACATGCAATCCATTTGATTCATCTTGTAAATACAAATCAAATTCACCGCTTACCCAATTTATAAATTTCTGATAAAGCTTTGAAGATGAGAACGTGGTTTTACGAATCAATTGATGGTAAGGACTTGTAAATGTTATGTTTGTTTCGTTATCCACTTTTTAGTTGTTTTAAGCACTTAAATTTAGTTGCTCGTTTTCAATTTTTCTTAATAATTTTTTCACACAGCTTTGACCAGTTTTAAAGCCGTCTTTTTCTGAATCAGTATTATTTTCTTCAATTATATCTGAAGAAAATTTGATGTTATTTTTAATATATACTACTGGTAAGCCTCTGTTAGCAACACGCTGAATGTGAGTTGCTTTTTTTGATGCAACGGTTTCTTTTATAGAAGAAAAAATCAAGCCATCTATAATGTTACTTTCGGATAGCAATTTCGTATACGCGATTTCTTTTTTATAGTCATTACACGATTGATATACCATGATTTTGTAATCATTTTTAGATGATTCTTCCGTAATTCCAATTAAAGATTCTAAAAAGAAAGCATCTTTTAAATCGGGTAAAATCACACCTAATATTAAACTCCTTTTATTTCGCAAAGCCGTAGCTATGATATTGGGTTTGTAATTAAGTGACCTTGCTACTTCGAGTACTTTACTTTTTGTAGCAACGCTTATTTCTGGGCTATCATTTAAAGCTTTTGAAACTGTAGATATAGACAACTCTAAGATAGTTGCCATATCTTTTAATGTAACATTTATTGGTTTTTTACTTGAGTTGAACATCTTTTTATTATTTAGTCAGATAATTTGATTTACAGAAAAGTAATAGCTTCTCTAACGAATCTACAATCACTAATTCTGTATCAGCAAATGGCTCTCTAAGTTGTTTGATATAATTTTTACATAAATTGAATTCTTCCGATGTAATTTTTTTAGTTTGAAGTGACACTTGTAATGATTTCGAAATAGCCGCTAAGTTTTCAGATAAAGATTCTAAAGGTTGTACAATTGGATTTTTTGAAATTTTCACAAACGCATCATGATTTGCTTCCCATTTGTTTAAATAATCATTTATTTTTTGATTACTCTTTTCACTTTTATCATTCATAAGTTGTGATACATTTTTATTAAAAATAAGCGCATCTTTAGCATCAGCGGTACATGCATCAGCAAATAATGTAAAAGGAGAAAAAGATTTGTATTCTGTACCGCCTTCGTTTCGTGTATATATCTTTAATGGTTCGCAAATATTTGATAGCGTAATTAATGAATTAATATCTTCACCTTTAACCATATTTCGCAGAATAACATCTCTATTGCGAATGTGCGTAATTCCTAATTCTTCTAATTGAAGGCTTACAGTCGACATTCTCTTCATCATATTATCAACATCATTTACTTCTTTAGCAGACCAATAGCGCTCTGCAATTGCTGCAGTTCTAGGCCAAATCCTAGAATCAATAGTTAACGGAGTTACGAGTTCGCTCCACATCGTAGCTTCTGCACCTAAAATTCGTTTGCGTTCTTCTGTAGTAAGTACTGCATCTCCAATTGGATCAACTGTATAATGATGCTTTACAGAAAGCATTCTGTCTATATAATATCCATTAGAAAGTACGGCGTTATATCCCTTTTTTGCCGCAGCAATTAGCGTGCTACTTTCCAAACCTTCATTTGTACCTCTCCAAGAATGAATTACTGCTGTTGTTGGCATCGTAGGTGTCATAATTTCATCCCAACCCATCAATTTTTTGTTGAGCTTTTTTAAGATTTTTTCCAATCGAATATTGAAATACGTTTGTAAGTCATGATTCGTTTTTAAATCGTGTTTCTTTTTGAATTTTTGAATTTCTTTGTTTTCTGTCCAATGCTTCCCTTCGTTTTCATCACCACCAATATGAAAATATTCATCTGGAAATAACGGAGCAATTTCAGTAAACAGATTTTTTAAGAAAACATATGTTTCTTCTTTCGTCGGGTTTAATGTTGGGTCAAAAACACCAGCATATCTTTCGATGCTATTTTTGTAACCATCTTTACTACCTAATTCTGGATATGCTGTTAGAAAAGCAGAAGCATGACCAGGCACATCAAATTCTGGTATCACTCTAATTCCTAAATTGGAAGCATATTGTACTACATCTTTTATTTGTGCTTGTGTATAATATAAACCGTCGGACGCAAGTTGTTGTAGTTTTGGATATACTTTAGATTCAACTCTGAATCCTTGATCATCCGTTAAATGCCAATGAAAAACATTCAGTTTCACAGACGCCATTGCATCTAAATTTCGTTTTATAACAGCTACAGGTTGAAAATGTCTGGCAACATCAATCATTAAACCTCTCCAAACAAATCGTGGTGCATCTTGAATCTGAACACCAGAAAAGTAATATTCAGAAGTATTGTGTGTTGTTAACTGTAGTAAAGTTTCTAGCGCTCTTAAAGCGCCAACATCTGTTTTTGCTTGTATTAAAACTGCATCACTTTTAACTTCCAAGGTATACGATTCATCCTGATGTATTGTTAAATCAGAAACTGTTTCAAAGTTAATTTTAATAGACGCCGTATTACTTTCTACAGGAAAACCTGTATCAATAAAAACGCCTGTTCTACCAGAAAGTCTTCTTAGAAATTTAGTAGCAGCTTTATGCACTCTTTCCTTTGAATCGTTCCCGAGAATAGTGATTGTAAGCGTTTCGTTTATCTTGAATTGAGAATTATTTTCTTGGACTTCTTGTGGCCAAGGCATTAAGTTATACTTCTCTGACAATGTATGTTGAGAAGTTGCTAATTGGCTAAAAAGTCCAACGAGTATGATGAGAATAATTCTTTTCATTTCTTTAGTTTAATGTATTTTTCTATAATATATCTATCCATTCCTGCAGCTTCTACTTTTTCAATTCCAGATTGAATTAAAGTATCTCCTTTTATTTCAATTGTAAAAGAGAATGGATGATTTTTTATAGCTTCTACAGCTGTAAAATTCAAAATTTCAGTATAGTTATCACCTTGTAAAGTGTACGTACCTGCGCCTCCATAAAAGTTAGCATTGCTATTATTTTCTTGATTGAAAAAAGCAAAATGACTTTTATTTATAATTTTTATAAAAGTTGTATTTGATAGATCTTTTAGTTCGATACTGTCACCTTCTATGATTTCAGCATACACCATTTTCCAAGTGCCTTCTATATTTTTTGATTCTTCTTTTTTAACACAATTACTAAGACCGAAAAGCATTAAGAAAAGAAGTATGATATTTTTCATTTTTTTAAAAGTGATAACGTTTAAAAGCTTCAATAGCAGCATAATCTGCTAAGCCTAAATCATTGTATTTTTTTGCCGTAAGTCTGTTTCTATCTTCAGCTCTTACCCAAAATTCTCTAGAATCTCCACCTTGAAACATTACACCATCTTTTTGTGATTGATGATAAAATATTGCATGACGTTTTTTTAGTATTTGATCTGGACTCATGGGTACTGCCATTTCTATTTCATACGATTCCCATTCGTGCCAAGCACCACGATATAACCAAACCCAGCAATCATCCATGTAATCATTTGTTTTTAGTTCTTCTAGCGCTATAAATAGTGAATCTAAACATACTTTATGCGTTCCATGCGGATCGGCTAAATCTCCTGCAGCATATATTTGATGTGGTTTTATTTCATCAATTATATCTTTCATAATTTGAATGTCAACAGGTGAAAGGTTTCCTTTTTTAATGGTTCCCGTTTCATAAAATGGAAGGTTTAAAAAATGTACATTTTCATCTTTTAAGCCTACATATCTTGTAGCAGCAAGTGATTCACTTTTTCGAATAGCTCCTTTTAGTTTTCTTACATCTAACGAGTCTATCAGATCATTATCTTTTTTATTTTTTAAAAAGTTAATAATCCCGTTTACACTTAATGAACTAGGTTCTAAACTTTTAGTGATTTCTGCAAATTTTAGTGCTTCTTCATCTGATACTGCAATATTTCCTGAAGTTTGGTAAGCAACATGAACATCATGTCCTTGTTCTACCAATCGATCAAATGTTCCGCCCATAGAAATTACGTCATCATCTGGATGTGGACTAAAAATGATGATTCTTTTTTTGGCAGGAAATGCACGTTCAGGTCTATTAGAATCGTCAGCATTTGGTTTTCCTCCCGGCCAACCAGTAATGGTATGTTGTAGTTTATTGAACATTTTGATGTTCATATCATACGCAGAACCTTCTTCTGTTAAAAGCCCAGACATTCCATTATCGTTATAATCTTTGTCTGTTAGTTTTAGAAAAGGTTTTTCAAGCAATTCGCTTAGCCAAACAACAGCTTTGAGTTTTAAATCTTCTGTCCAAACACATGAAGTTACTAACCAAGGTGTTTTTACACGTGTTAATTCGGCAGAAGCTTCTTTGTCTAGAATAAATGTTGTGTTTTGATGTTGTTGTAAGTATGTTGCAGGAACATTAGCGCTTATTTGGCCTTCTATTGTTTCTTTTACAATGTCACTTTTGTTAATTCCCCAAGCTAATAGGATAATTCTTTTGGCGCTTAGTACAGTTCCAATCCCCATAGTTATTGCCTTTCTTGGAACATTGTCAATCCCTAAAAAAGAAGGTGCGGCATCTACACGTGTTATATGATCTAGTGTAATGATGCGTGTACCAGAATTTAAATGTGAACCTGGTTCGTTGAATCCGATATGTCCTGTTCTACCAATTCCCAGCAATTGAAAATCTAATCCGCCAACATCTTTAATTTTTAATTCATAATCAATACAATATTGATATATATCTTCGGCACTTACTTTTCCATTTGGGATATTAACATTTTCAGGTAAGATATCTACATGATTAAAAAGGTGTTCGTGCATAAAGTAATAATAGCTTTGAATATTACTTTTATCCATTGGATAATATTCGTCAAGGTTAAATGTGATTACATTTGCAAAACTTAAGCCTTCTTCTTTGTGCATTCGCACTAGTTCTTCATATACTTTTATTGGTGAAGAACCTGTAGCCAACCCTAAAACACATGGTTTATTTAAGAGTTCTTTTTCTCTGATCAAAGAAGCAATTTCTTGCGCAACAAGAATAGATGCTTCATTTGAAGTTTCAAAAATAACATTGTGTATTTTTTCGAAACGTGTTTCTTCAAACTTTCCCGCTTTGGTATACGAAATGTTTTTATAATTTTCGAAATCTACTTCCATTAGTATAGCCTTTCTTTTTTTTTGAAATTAACGTGTAGGGTTATACAACGAGAACCGAAGTTCTCGTTGTAATAAACTAATTAAACATGAAATATATGAGAGCGTTACTTTAAAAATTTGGTCCGCCAGTATCCCACCATAAACGTGTTCCACCATTATCAGGACCATTTAAAAGTCCCACTGCGGTTTGTACATTTGCACTATTAGTATTTAGTTCATTTTGAACAAAATTGATTCTTCTGATTTGAATATTTGTATCTATGGTTCCACCACTATTATTTACAACAACTGGGAAAATTCTTGGGTATCCTGTTCTTCTAAATTCACTCCAAGCTTCTTGCCCATCAGGAAACATTGCAATCCATTTTTGAGTAATAATTTGTTCTAATTGTTCTTCATTAGTACCACCTGGATTATATGCTATCTTAACATCACTACCGTAAGGAATATCATTCACTGGAAATAGTGCATCTACAAAATCATTAGGAGTACTTGTATTGTCAGCTAAATAATCTGAAACACCAGAAGCACCGTGTTGTGTAAATGAAGCCGTTACACCAGCCTCATAGTTTGCTTGTGCGCTTCCTGCACCAGCCCAACCTCTTAATGCTGCTTCAGCTTTTAAGAAATGAACTTCAGATGCAGTCATCCAAGTAATAGTTTCGCCATCTATAACGCTTCCTATAGAAGCATGATCAAGGTATTGTGCTTTTGATTCAATATCTATTCCCATTCGAATTCCTTTGTAATCACCAGCTAAGGATGCATCAGCAGAAGGATTGAAATATGTTTCTATTCTTCCATCATTATATCCTGTTAAAATAGATTCCATTTCTGCTCCCATTCTGATATCTCCCCAAGAACCGCTAATAACAGTAATAGGATGTGGGAAACCAGTATTGACAACCATGTCTTCTGTTTCTAATAATCCTGCATTACTAGCCAAAGATAATTCTCCTTGTGTTTTTGCTAATGCTGGATTTACTTTCGAAATACGCATTGCTATTCGCAAACGCATACTATTCGCAAATTGTCTCCATTTTGCAATATCACCAGCTAGTGTAGATTTGTCAAAAGGAACAAATTGAACATCACCGATATAAGCTTCTAATCCATCAATAGCAGCTCCTAAGTCATCAAAGAATGCTTGATACGCTACTTCTTGAGAATCATATTCTCCCGTTGTTGCAAAATCGTCAAATTTAGTATAACGTATTGGTCCATAAATATCAGACACACGATGCATTGCTGTAACTTTTATAATGTTTGCTAAGTGTACAAATTTTATAGCATTAGCATCTCCTGATAATTCTACAGCATTTTTAATGTTTAAGGTTTGCGGCATCACATTTTCATAAGCATCTGACCAAGGAAAACCATTCCATCCATCTACTAATGCATACGTCATGTTGTTTACATTTCCAGCAAAAGGTGTTGGTGGTGTCATATAACCAGAGTATACATCTCCTATAAGACCTTGTTGTAATTGATAGTTCCATGCCGGAGTTGCATTAAACACATTTAAAAACATAGGCTGAAATTCGTTTCCTACGTTATTGTTCATTTGGGTTAAACTTTCTTCAGTTATCCCATTTGGATCTGTATTGATGTCTTGAAAGTCATCAGTACAATTTGATAAACTCATTACCGCTAAAAAAGCTAGTGAGTATTTTATAAATATTTTCTTCATTTTCTTAGAAATTTACATTAACGTTTAAACCTATGCTTCTTGTTGAAGGTTGACCATATATATCAACACCTTGTAATCCTATTCCAGTACTTGAAGCAATATTTGGATCAAATGGAGCATCTTTGTATATAAAGAAAAGGTTGTTTGCAATTACAGATAGGTTTATAGATTCAATGAAATCATTCTTTACAGGCAATCTATAACTTAAAGATAATTCTCTTAAATTAATATTTGTTGCATCGTATACATATTCTCCTAATAGTCCTGCTCTACCTCCTGTTTTTGTATAATAATCTTGTGCTGTCATTTGAAGTGCATTTCCATTAGTGTCAACTACGTTTATCATACCTCCATTATTGTTTCTTGCATCAGCAGAAGCTTGTGATACTCCGTAAAAATCATTTACAGCTTCTGTAACACTTACTACATCTCCACCAAACTTACCATCGATTAAGAAGTTTAATGTGAAATCCTTGTATGTAAAAGTGTTGCTCCATCCTAATGTAAAATCTGGTTGTGCATGTGCAATAGTTTCAAATTCAGTAGCCTCAATTGTTAAGTTACCACTACCATCATCAGTAACTACAGGTAAACCATTAGCATTTCTAACTACTGAGCGACCACGAATACTACCAAAGTCTTCTCCTTCAATTAAAGAATATCCATATCCATTTACTCCAGGACCAGTAATGATAGCTTCTCCATTATCAAGTGATGGATGCACTGATACTACTTTGTTTTTGTTTGAAGCATAATTTAAGGTTGTATTCCAATTAAAATTATCACTTACGTATGGTTTTGCATTAATGACTAATTCAACACCTTTATTCGTAATCTTACCAGCATTTACTATATTTTGTGTATATCCTTGAATATTTGGTTGTGCAGCAATAAAGAATATTTGATTTTCTGTAGTAGAACTATAGTATGTGAAATCTACTCCTAATCTGTTTCCTAAAAATCTCCACTCCGTACCAATTTCAAAAGATTTTTGATTTTCTGGTTCAAGTGTTTCACCTTCTCTAGGAGCAAATGTTGCTTGATCAGCAGATCCTGTATTACTAATAGTTCTTAAAGGAACTGTTGCATACGCTGGAATATCTTTACCAACTTCTGCATAGGAAGCTCTAATTTTTGCAAAAGAAATAGATTCTGGCATTTCAAACATATTTGATAAAATACCAGTTACACCAACTGAAGGATAAAAGAAAGAACTTGATGCCGTATTTACTAATGTTGAAGACCAGTCTGTTCTTCCTGTTACATCTACGTATACCATGTCTTTATATCCTAGATTAGCTGTTCCAAAAATAGATTGTACTTCTCTATTGGTTACACTTTGCGATATGTTATTCGTTTGTACAAAGTTTGCAATCGTAAATTCATTTGGAAATCTTAACCCACCATTTGTTCCTGAGTCTAACGTTACTCTATCACCGATAGAATATTTAGTAAGACTTGTTCCGAAAGTCACTCCAAAATCAAAATCTTCTGAAAACTTCTTCGTATAGTTAGCAATTAAATCAACATATTGCTGTGTGTTTTCTGTTTTTTCAAGAATATATCTTCCTGTGTCTGGAACAAAAGTTAAATCACTACCTGCATACAATCTTTTATCGAATGTAAAGAATGATTTATCAAAACTTCCTCTAGATTGTAATGAGAAATTATCATTTATTTGATATTTAATACTCACACTAGCTAACACTCTTTGTGCAATATCTTTACTAGGGTTACGATGAATTAACCAATATGGGTTTTGCTGAATATTCTCATCAAATGAAGTCGCATATTGATCCATCATGTTGGTAGCTGTGTTGAAATATTCAAATTGATTTTTGTAGTTGTTTAAATCAACTCCTACTGGATTTAAATATAAACCTGTTAAAGGGTTTGAGTATAATCCGTTAGTTGGTCTATTCCAAATTCTTTGATCAGATAAGTTAATATTAGCTGAAACCTGAATTTTATCATCTAAGAAACTTGCCGTTTCACGTAAGTTAAGTACGTTTCTGTTAAATCTATTTCCAGGCATTACGCCACTAGCATTTGTATTTGCAAATGAAAAATACGTTTGCGCCTTTTTGTTTCCTGCGCTTAAGGATATAGATTGTATAGAAGTGATTCCTGTATCAAAAAAGTCATCAACAGTATTTGAAAGTCCACCAGTTCTTGCTCCCCAAGATTTAGGGTCGGTAACTCTACCATTTTCTGCTATTGGTTGCCCTACAGATAATGATTGATATTCTGTTTGCAATTCTGGTAATGAAATAACATTATCAACAGTTAGTGTTGAGCTAAAATTTACTTTAACCTTTCCATCTTTTCCTGTTTTTGTAGTAATAAGGATAACACCATTAGCTCCTTGACTACCATATAAGGCAGCTGCTGAAGCTCCTTTTAATATCGAAATACTTTCTACGTCATCCGGATTTATTAATGAAGTAATATCTCCTCCATCTCTATTTCCTGTTTGACTTCCAAAGATATCACCTCCAGGCTGTGCTCCGTTACCATTGTTTAGCATTGGAACTCCATCAATTACATATAAAGGATCGTTATTTGTTGTAGAAGAATTACCTCTTAATACAACTTTAGTAGATCCTCCTACACCTGAAGAACTTCTCGAAATGGTTAATCCTGCTGATTTTCCCGATAAGCTATTAATAGGATTTGTTTGTTTAACTCTCGTTAAATCATCTCCTTTTACATCTTGAGCAGCGTACGTAAGAGTTTTTCTCTCTTTTTTAATACCAAGAGCTGTTACAATAACTGCATCTAATGCCTCTAGATTATCTTCAAGTTGAACGTTTATGACATTTGAATCTCCTACTGTTACTTGTTTAGTAGTCATTCCTATAAATGAAAATGTCAATACATCTCCAGGAGACGCTTTGATAGAATAATTTCCATCGAAATCTGTTTGTGCTCCTTTTGTGGTTCCTTCTACTGATATATTTACACTAGGAATAGGTAGATTATCTGTTTTTGAAGTTACTGTACCTTTAATTTCTCGTTCCTGAGCAAAAGAGTTTTGCGCGAATAATAGGAAAAAAGAAAACAAAAATAACACTCGTAAATTTTGTTTCATAATGTTGGTTATTTACAATTTTATGATACCAAAGTATTTCAATCAAAATTTATTTGGAAAAAAAATATATAAACAACATTATTTTACACACAGACGACAATGAACTGAAGACTAACGATTTTTTAAAAATAAAGAATAATCAATTTTATTGTTAATTAATTATTATATCGTTAAAATTGCTATATAAAACTAAGTAATTTTTTATTAAAAACTTTTAGAAACGTGCTTAAATCTATTCTTAAAGAAGGTTCAAATCATACCATACCTCGAAAATATCACATTGCTTTCTGGGTAGGATACTTCATGCTTAACTTTATTAGATGGGGAAGCTATTATCAGGATTATTGGTATTCCTTTAAATCAAACTTACTAACCGTTTCTATTGGAGCAGTATTAGTATATGTTAATATCTACTTTTTGTTTCCTAAGTTCATTTTAAATAAAAAGTATGCGAGTTATATAGTGTACTTTTTTCTAACGCTTAGTATTTTTTATGTGGTACGAACCGAGTTGATTTATGCACTAATTAACGAAAATGTTTGGCCCGAATCTGACACACCACAGAAAGCGTATTCTTTTAATCATATTATCGTTGTATTCATGATTGGGATTTATGATGTGGCACTTGTTACTATGTTAAAGTTGACTTCTGATTGGATTTTTGAGCGAAAAAGAACAGAACGATTAAAAGAAGTTCAAATGAGAACAGAGTTGAACCTTTTAAAATCTCAAATCCAACCACACTTTTTCTTTAATACTTTGAATAGTTTATACGCTTTGGCTATTGACAAATCAGAAGATACTCCTAGAGTAATTTTGAAGTTATCAGATATGATGCAATATGCTTTGTACGAAGTAAAAGGCACAAAAGTAGGTTTGCTAAAAGAAATAAATCATATCAATAATTACATCGATATAGAAAAAATGCGATTTAACGATCGGATAGAATCTGATATGAATATCACAGGAAATATAGATGATGTTGAAATTCCTCCATTATTATTCTTATCATTTGTAGAAAACTGTTTTAAGCATGGCTTAAAAGGAGTTGATAAAATCAATATTAATATCTGTTTTGAAATTACCAAAGACAATTATTTAGAATTTAAGCTCGCAAATAACTTTAATTCCAACGATACGGATCAAGAAAAAAATCATGGTATTGGAATTATGAATTCTAAAAGAAGGTTAACGTTGTTGTATGACAATGATTTTGTTTTAAACACTAAGATACAAGATAACACATATAATTTATTTTTAAAGATCCCAGTATTATGAAAATTAAGTGCGTTATAATAGATGATGAACACTTGGCGATTCAGGTGATAGAAAATCATTTAAAGAGTTTTGACCATGTTGAAATCGTAGCCACCTTTAACAATCCGCTAAAGGCATATCCTGTTTTAGAACAGGAAAAAATAGATGTGATTTTTTTAGATATTAATATGCCTCAAATGACTGGTTTTAAGTTTATAGAAAACTTGAGTTATAAACCATTAATCATTATTACTACTGCGTATCGTGAGTATGCTGTAAAAAGCTTCGAACTAAATGTATTAGATTATTTAGTGAAGCCAATTCCATTTGATAGGTTTCTCAAAACAATTAATAAAATATATCAACAAGTGTACATGAACAATGCTACTACAGATGTAGGGTTGCAACAGGAACCACATATTTTTTTAAAGGTTAACAAGAAGTTAGTAAAAGTCAATTTCAGTGATATTCTATTTATAGAAAGCCTTAAAGATTATATCAAAGTCAATACTACACTTGGCGATTATGTTGTTCATAAATCACTTTCAGCAATTACTGAAGAATTACCACAATCGAGTTTCTTAAGAATACATCGATCTTATACAATTTCCATTAATAAAATAAGCGCTTTAGAAGGCAATACTGTTGAAATTTTAAACAAGAAAATTCCAATAGGTAGAAACTATCTTAAAATTACCAAACAACGTATTTTCAACATTAATGATGATACTAAAAATTAATTAACTACTAACTTATTAGAATGTCAACAACTAACGATACATTAAAAAAATCTACTCTAGTTCCAATCATAATAATTGCAGGCTTATTCTTTATTTTTGGCTTTGTAACCTGGATTAATGGAGCATTGATTCCTTATATGAAAACCATTAATGAGTTAACCGATACACAGTCATATTTGGTTGCTTCTGCCTCTTACATTTCATTTGTTGTGATGGCTTTACCAGCTTCTTATATTATAAAAAAGATAGGATTTAAAAGTGGAATGTCACTTGGGTTAATAGTCATGGCAGTTGGAGCTTTGATTTTTGTTCCTGCTGCTGGCGCAAGAACATACTGGATGTTTTTAGTTGCTATTTTTATTCAAGGTATTGGAATGACTTTATTACAAACAGCTTCCAATCCATATATAACTATTTTAGGACCTATAGAAAGTGGTGCTAAACGAATTGCTATTATGGGAATAGCCAATAAAGTAGCTGGTGCATTAGGTTCTGTTATTTTTGGAGCTATTTTACTAACTGGAATCGATGATGTAAAAGAAAAATTAACCACAATTAGTGAAGTTGAAAAAGATCAACTATTAAATTCTACAGCGGATAGCGTCGTAATGCCTTATATCATTATGGCAATTGTGTTGGTTGTATTAGGTATCTTAATTAGAAAAGCGCCATTACCACATGTAGAAGCAGCTCCTATTGAAGCCCCTAAAGATGGCGAAAAATCTAAAACAAGTATCTTTCAATTTCCACATTTATGGTTAGGTGTTTTAGCATTATTTGTGTATGTTGGAGTTGAAGTGATTGCTGGTGATACAATTATTGCCTATGGTATTGCCTTAGACATACCTACTGAACAGGCTAAATTCTTTACACTATTGACGCTTATGGCTATGGTATTTACCTATGCACTAGGAGTCTTCTTAATTCCAAAATATATAAGTCAAGCATTTGCTTTAAAAGCCAGTGCCGTTTTAGGTATTGTATTATCATTTGCTATTGTGTTTACGAGCGGATTTACTTCTGTTCTATTTGTTGCTGCTTTAGGGTTTGCCAATGCTTTAGTATGGCCAGCTGTTTGGCCTTTAGCCTTAACAGGATTAGGAAAATTTACAAAAACTGCCTCTGCATTATTGATCATGGGAATTTCTGGTGGAGCCATTCTTCCACTTTTATACGGAGTGCTAGTTGATAACAAAAAAGAACACCTTACTTCTAGTGGAATAAATGAAATATCAGCCACAGCAGAAGCCGCATCACATGGATATTGGATACTACTTCCATGTTATATAATCATTCTATACTATGCCTTCTTTGGACATAAAGTAGGTCTTAAAAAATCTTAATTTCCTACTATAATGAAGAAAGAGAGAATAGTTTCAGTTGATATTTTAAGAGGTGTTACCATTGTGGCAATGATTCTAGTAAATACACCTGGAACATGGTCTAATGTATATGCTCCTCTGCTACATGCAGAGTGGCATGGTTTGACACCAACGGACCTAATTTTCCCTTTCTTTTTATTTATTGTTGGAATTTCTATTGCATTCGCCTATAAAAACAAACCAAAAACGTTTTTGACATACAATAAGATTTTCATTAGAAGTTTAAAACTTATTGCATTAGGATTATTTCTCAACCTGTTTTTACCTTATTTTCCATTCATTACTGATATAGAAACTATGCGAATACCAGGCGTTTTACAACGGATTGGAATCGTGTTTTGTATTTCAGCAATGCTATATCTTCATTGTAATTGGAAAGTTATCATAGGGCTATCAATAACTACATTACTCATCTATTGGGCTTTTCTAGGTTTTTTCCCTTTTCCCGATGGAACACTACCAACTTTTGATAGAGCACCAAATAATTGGGTTAATTATGTCGATTTAAATATTTTAGGAAAGCACATGTGGAAGCCCGATTATGATCCAGAAGGTATCTTAAGCACAATTCCTTCTATTATAACATGTTTATTCGGAATACTAATCGGTAAAGTATTGATGAGTTATCAAAACAGAAAAGAAATTACACTTTTTATAATAGCGATTGGTTTACTCTTAATTGGATATATTTTCAGTTATTGGTTTCCTATAAACAAAGCTCTTTGGAGTAGTAGTTTTGTATTAGTTACAAGTGGTTGGGCAGTTTTAATTTTATCAATAATTTATTTCATTACAGATGTATTGCGTGTAAAATTTGGTGCAATCTTTACATATGTTGGCATCAATGCAATTACCATATACTTTTTATCAAGTTTCATCTCAAAATTCTTTTATTTAACTAAAGTTGGAGAAAACGAAAACATACATTCATACTTGTATAATAACATATTTGTACATTCTTTTCTCAGTGCCGAAATGTCTTCTTTACTATATGCGCTAGTTGTAGTGTTATTTTATATCCTTCTTGGATATATTTTATTCAAAAGAAAAATTATTATTAAAGTTTGATTACTAATAAGATGGCAAAACAAACTGTTAAATACATAATTAAAGTTTTAAAGTATTTAAAAGAGTTGGCAGAAGAGGATTTAAAATCTATAAGTCCTAATGATTATTTGGTAATTAAAAGTAGGATAAAATATTTTGCAGATGTTGCTGTAAGGCTTGATAATTTTAATGAAAAGGAAAAACAGTAAAAAATGGAAAGAACTTTGTAGTGATTTTATGGATGTTGAAGAAGAAACTGATTTTGGTATTGTAAAATAGAAAGTTGAATAACTCTTACTAAACAACTAAATTTATTTGAAAAACTACTCAGCATCTTTATTAACAATAGCCAATAAATTCTCTAAATCTTCTTTGGAATAAATACGGTATATTTCATCTTAATACTCAACAAAGCCATTGAGTAATGAATTTCACTTTGTAGGTTTAAATAGTTGTCTAATATCTACATTTAGAACTTCAGCAATCTTAACAAGAGTATCAAACTTAGGTTTTGTTTTTCCAGACTTAAATGCACTCGCAGATACACAAACTTCAACAGGTCGCTTTTATGAAAATCTGAATTTGTTATTTAGCAAGTATGATAATGATCAACGACGCGGTAAAACCATTACAGGAATGCGTCATCGTTTGCTAAACGGTTATTGGATGGGAACAGCTCCAATTGGTTATAAAAATGCTAGAAACGAAAAGAACATACCTATTATTGTTCAAAGTGATAAAGCGCATTTGGTTAGAAAAGCGTTTGAGTGGAAAGCAAACGAAAACTTATCGAATGCTGAGATTGCAAAACGATTAGAAACGTATGGACTAAAGATATATCGCCAACGATTGACAGATGTATTTCGTAATGTGGTGTATTGTGGATTGATCTCTCATAGTTTATTAGACGATCAAGTCGTGGATGGAAAACACAAACCGATTGTATCAAGAGCATTATTTTTAAAAGTACATGGAATCCAAGAAGCAAAAAATAATAAACCAAAACAGAATAATAAGGCAAATGA
The DNA here is from genome assembly GCF_947496985.1 of uncultured Kordia sp. Lineage (GTDB taxonomy): Bacteria > Bacteroidota > Bacteroidia > Flavobacteriales > Flavobacteriaceae > Kordia. Next base: position 74,670 of record NZ_CANMEZ010000003.1, on the reverse strand, counting down.
AAACTTACCATTAAAAGTATTTACAAAATGTGAAGCTTGTAAAAGTCCACTAACAGGTTATTTAGTGAAAAAGAAAGATATCTATTATTATAAATGTAAAACTGTTGGTTGCTCATGTAATAAAAATGCAAATGATTTACATGATAAGTTTATTGATATATTAAATAGCTATCAAATAGATGAAAAATTAATAGCGCCAATGAAAATACAATTAAAATATACATTTGAATATTTCAATACTTCAAATGAAGACAATATAGCGCGTTTAAAGTACAGTTTGAAAGGTATTGAGGAAAACATCAATAAGATCGAAGAACGCTTTGTAATCGGAGAAATTGATGGGAACTTATATCAAAAATTCTCAAAGAAATTCAATGATGAAAAAGAGGGAATCCTACAAGAAATTCAAAAAAATAGTTTAGATAGTTCGAACCTTGAAACTTACATTTAAACTCGATAGATTTGCTTTGTAACTTACACAATATATGGATATTAGGGAATTACAATTAAAAGCAAAAGTTTCAAAAACTCATGTTCCCCGATGGAATCACGTATGATAGAAAAAAAGATGTAGTTCGAACCACTAGAGCAAATTCAATATTTGAATTAACATGTTCGCTATCAATAAGTTTCAACAAAAATAAAAGCGGACAAAAAAACAAAAATGTTAATTTGTCCGCTCCTGTGATCGCGACAGGATTCGAACCTGTGACCGTCTGCTTAGAAGGCAGATGCTCTATCCAGCTGAGCTACGCGACCATTGCTCTTTTGTATTTCGATTGTCGGGGTGGCAGGATTCGAACCTGCGACCTCCGCGTCCCAAACGCGGCGCGATAACCGGGCTACGCTACACCCCGATAGTGTAACATTTATAATGTAATTTATCTCAAGTAAAATTGAGAAACTACGTGCCGAAATACTAATATTATTCAAAAAAATGCGGAGAGACTGGGATTCGAACCCAGGCAACCCGAAGGTTGACAGCTTAGCAGGCTGCTGCATTACCACTCTGCCACCTCTCCAATATTCTTTATGAATTAAGAACTTACGCAATCCTTAAATTGCGGTTGCAAATGTAACAGTTCATTTCATATCAAACAACTATTTACGCGTTTTTTTAGTCTTTTTTTTGATATTTTTTTACAATATTTTAATTTTCAACAAACTATCGTTTATTCTGGATATTCAATTCGTAAATGATAGATGTTGTTTAACTTCTTTTTTAGCACTTTTTTGATGGTTACAATTTCCTTCAACGTAATGTCCGCATTCATGAATTGCATTTCATCCATTTGCTTGTCAATGATACGTTCTACAAATTGATCTATTTTTTGTGATGTTGGTTCTTTTAAACTTTTCGAAGCAGCTTCAACCGAATCCGCCATCATCAATATCGCTGTTTCTTTTGAAAATGGAATTGGTCCTGGATATTGAAATTTTTCAATAGAAACATCTTCGTTGAGTTCTTTTGCTTTCTGATAGAAATAATAGACCGTAGACGTTCCATGATGCGTTCGAATGAAATCTATAATACGATCTGGTAGTTTATTACTTTTTGCAATTTCTATACCATCCAACACATGATCAATAATCATCGTAGCACTTTCATCTGGTGCTAATTCATCATGTGGGTTTACAGAAGTTGCCTGATTTTCTATAAAGAATGTCGGATTGTTCATTTTTCCAATATCATGATACAACGCACCTACTCTAACCAACATTGTGTTTGCGCCTATTTCACTTGCTGCAGCTTCCGCCAGATTAGCTACTTGTAATGAATGATGAAAAGTCCCAGGTGCTTCGTTAGCAAGTCGCTTCAAGAGTTTTGAGTTTGTATCCGACAATTCTAACAAAGATACATCTGACACCAGTCCAAAAATCTTTTCATATATATAAATTAGCGGTTGCACAAAAAGTGTTGCCAATCCACATAACATAAATTGCATAAAGTAAATCCATGTTACATGTACATTGCCCAATTCATTTTTACTAAATACTTCGGTAAATTTTATTCCACCTTCATGCGTGATATAAAATGCAAAATACGCTACGATATAAATTAATGTGATCTGACCGACAGAAATGAAGAGATTCGCTCGCTTATACAACTCAGAAACCGTTAAAATGGTAACTATCCCCGCAATAATTTGTAAAAAGATATATTCTGAACTATTTGGCACTATAAATCCTAAAAGCAATACTGTTAATACATGTGCAAATAACCCTAAACGTGCATCAAAAAATGCTTTTAAAATTAGTGGCAAAATACATAATGGCACCACATACACATAATTTGCATTGTATTTTACAACCAACGTAGTCAACACAATCATGAACACAATATTCATAAAAATGAATGTTACTTTATTATTATTTTCGTAGATATCTGGACGATATTTTCGAATGAATAACAATAGCATTAATAACGCTAAAGCCACTAATATTGTATATCCGAAGACAATCCAATTGTAATTTGATTCATTCCAAACCTGCGATTCGTATTCTTTCTTCAATGAATTTAACTGCGCCAATTTTTCTCCTTCTACCACTTCTCCTTTGGCAATTATCCGGATACCTTCTTGGATGTTTCCTAGTGTGGGCGCAATTGTATTTAACTGATCTGCCAATACACTATTGGTAATTTCTGAATTAATGGATACATTCGGATCTAAAACATCAAAAAACAAGCCATACAACTGTGTTTCATAGTTTTCTAACAATTCGCGTCGTACAAATTCAGTAATGTAATTTTGAAGATTATTTAATTTGATAAATCGATTGTAGCTAACATTTCGCTCTACATTATCTTGTGTTAATACAACTAACTTGTCTATTTTGGAATCATCAGCAGTCTCAATCACACCATTTCTATAAAAATTAGATAATAACCGATTTGCTTTTGTTTTTAAGATAGAAAATGCTTGTGATTCTACTATACTATCATTTGTAAAAAGCTCGTTAAATTCTTCATTAAAATCTTTTTTAACACGCTCTACAACATTGGTATCGTAGTAGTAATATGTTTTTGCGTTTGCGATAATATCAGCTCTATCTGCTTCTATATCTTCAGGGCTTTTCATGATAGGAAAATCAAAAGGAGCAATAAGTGTTTCATACTGCCAAGGTTTCCCTTTTTGAAACTCATATTGAAACTTTCCTCCTTTCGGAAAAAGATATACAACCAAAAAAGTAGTTAAGACATATAAAAAGATTTTATAGACAAAAGATTGGTTCTTATATAACTTATTGATGATCTGCTTCATTAAACGAATATATGGTAATATTCAAAAGTAATAAAATTAAGCAAGTCTTATTATCGCTTAAATTTATAATTTATACGGATATCTTCTAAAAAATAATTAAATTCGCAGCAATTAAACGTTAAGCAAATATCATGAGTAAAGAAGTTGTCATTGTAGCAGCTGCAAGAACTCCAATCGGAAGTTTTTTAGGCGCTTTATCCACTATACCAGCTCCAAAGTTAGGAGCAACTGCCATAAAAGGTGCTTTGGCACAGATAAACTTGGCTCCAGAACATGTTGAAGAAGTAATTATGGGGAATGTTGTACAAGCTGGAACAGGGCAAGCTCCTGCAAGACAAGCTGCAATTTTTGCTGGAATTCCAGATACAGTTCCATGTACTACAATTAATAAAGTATGTGCTTCAGGAATGAAAGCTGTAATGCAAGCTTCGCAAGCAATCGCTTTAGGTGATGCTGATATTATAGTTGCTGGAGGAATGGAGAACATGAGTTTAATTCCACATTACTACCATGCAAGAAAAGCTACAAAGTTTGGACCTGCAAAGATGGAAGACGGAATGCAGAAAGATGGTTTGGTTGATGTGTATGATAATGTAGCTATGGGAGTTTGTGCAGATGCTTGTGCAACTGAATATAGTTTTTCTAGAGAAGATCAAGATGCTTTTGCTATTCAATCATATGAACGTTCAGCAAAAGCTTGGGCAGAAGGAAAATTTGCAAATGAAGTTGTTCCTGTTGAAGTACCTCAACGACGTGGAGAACCAGTTATTGTAAGTGAAGATGAAGAATACAAGAATGTAAAAATGGAAAAAATTCCAGCATTACGTCCTGCATTCACAAAAGAAGGTACTGTAACTGCTGCCAACGCTTCTACGATTAATGATGGTGCTGGAGCAATGGTATTAATGAGTGCGGAAAAAGCTGCTGAATTAGGTTTAAAACCTTTGGCTACTATAAAAAGTTATGCAGATGCTGCACACGAACCAAAATGGTTTACAACTGCGCCTGCAAAAGCACTTCCAAAAGCATTGGCAAAAGCTAATATTAGTATTGATGATGTAGAGTATTTCGAATTTAATGAAGCATTTTCAGTAGTTGGATTGGCTAACATGAAAATTTTAGGTTTATCAGACGATAAAGTAAATGTAAATGGTGGAGCAGTTTCTTTAGGACATCCATTAGGTTGCTCAGGAGTTCGTATCTTGATTACTTTGTTAAATGTTTTAGAACAAAATAATGCTAAGTTAGGAGCTGCAGCTATCTGTAATGGTGGTGGTGGTGCTTCTGCATTAGTTTTAGAAAGAGCTTAATATTTTCAACTTAAAAATCATCCGAATTTAATACATGCAATACGGAATTTGCAATCTGAGTATTGTTCCGCTTCGTGCTGAACCAAGTGATATGAGTGAACTTGTATCACAAGTGTTGTATGGAGAACATTTTAAAGTGTTGGAACAACGAAAAAAATGGAGTCGCATTCGCATTGCATATGATAAATATGAAGGTTGGATTGATAATAAGCAGTATTTAGAAGTTTCTGAAGAAATTTACAAAGAGAAAGATAAAGAAGAATTGAAATTGTCTTCCGATTTGGTCGAATTTATTACAGATGAAAAACATTTGATGCCAATTCCTATTGGTGCCGTTTTGAATCCTTTGTCACTATTAGCACATCAATATGATGGAAGCATTGTTACAGGAATACTTCCGAAGGAAAATATCATAAAGACTTCATACATGTATTTAGGTGCTCCTTATTTATGGGGCGGAAAAACACCTTTCGGGATTGATTGTTCAGGCTTTACACAAATGGTGTATAAGTTGAATGGATATAAGCTTTTACGTGATGCTTCACAGCAAGCAACACAAGGTGAAGCACTAAGTTTTATTGAAGAAAGCGAACCTGGTGATTTGGCTTTTTTCGATAATGAAGAAGGAAATATAATTCATGTTGGCATCATTATGGAGGATAATTATATCATTCATGCACATGGAAAAGTTCGTATTGATCGTATTGATCATTCAGGAATTTTTAATGTAGAAACCAATCGTCACACACATCGATTACGTGTAATTAAGAAGATTATTTAAATAATATATTTTTAATTTTAGATATAAAAAAACCTCGTTAATTACTTAACGAGGTTTTTTATTCGATTATATATTTATTACCAATTATTTTTTTCTATAATTTCAGATACATACTTCAATTCTTTTTCCCACAAATCGCTTGATCCCATTTGTTCGCGAAATTGCAAAATTCCACTTTTAACATTTACAACAGCATCTTTATACCAAGGGAATTCTTGAGTTGTTGAGATTAATTTCGCCATTCCTTTTAGACTTTCTTTATTTTTTAATAACCAAAAAGCGTGCTGACTTCTAAAGAATGGACAATGATAAAACTCTTCCGCTGCTTTGTCCCAAGTAGCTTCATCTGTTTCTTCATTTGATAGCAATCCAACTGCATAAACAGGCGAATTCAAAATATCATTGTTATAGTCAATTATCTCAACAATGTTGATTTCACCTTTATCCCAATCTTTTAATTTACTCGTACTTAAAATCGTTTCATATATTTCATGTGCCTTATCGTGTTGATTTGTCATATGCAAAGAGTCAGCCAAAGCAATCTGTGCTTTTTTATTTTCCTCATTTAACTGTATCGCTTTTTGAGCTAATTCAATACTTTTATCATAATTAGATAAGAAGAAATGGCACTTTGATAAAGAAGCCAATACTTTGTCATCGTTAAAATCTTCTTCCGTGATATACTTTTCACTAAACATGAGCGCTTTTTCAGGATATCTATCTATGACAAACCTTTCTATAATTTGATCTTTTGGTATTTTGCTTAAATATATTTCATCTAACGCAGAAAAAATGACGCTTCTTTTATCCCAAACAGATTGAATCGTTTTCCATTCGTTATACGTTTCTTCAAACGCAAATGAAGGTGGTATTACATTTCCTTTTTTATCCTTAAACTTATATTCAACGCGACCTTCAGTAACTCCAATATATCGTTTTAGTGCATCGTCAAAATCTGCAGTAAATTCTTTGTCTTCTATTATTCTCTTTCTTCCAAATAAGTTTCCAAACATGTGTTTTCTTTTATACTATTACTTCCTGAATTCATCTTGACTTTTAATGTTTAACCAAAAATGAGCTCGAGATTAAAACTACACTATATCATTTTCTATAACAAATATTTTAAACTGATTTTTAACACTTACGAGCATTTTATATTTTAAAAAAATAGCTACTTAAAACAAAAAAACCTCGCGAATTGCGAGGTTTTTTAAATATGTTATAGTTTATAAGACTATTGTCCTAATTCAACTAATTTAGCTTTTACAGCTTTCATTTTATCATCTTCTCCTAAGAAAGAATATAAACCTTTTAATTGCTTTAAGATTTGCACGTTGTCAGGAATTTTAATAGAAAGCGCTTCTAATACTTTTAACGATTCTCTGTAAAGCTCAGTTTGCTTCGCTTGTAATTCGTCAAACTTTTTATTGTCTGCAGAAGAATTTCCTAATTGGTTCATTTTATCCACTACATCAGCAGCTTCATCAATATACGTTTTTGACAAGTTGATTCCTGCATTTGTGTACCCTGGATCAATTTTCAATACTCTAATATATGCTTTTCTTGCTTCTTCTACTTCACCATTTTCAGCACTAATTACACCAATATTATAGTGTGAATCTGCGTCATTAGGGTTTTTAGTAATAATTTCTTGCATAATTTCTTTAAACTTGTCTTTTTTACCTTGATCATAATAGATTTTTCCTTTTGCCAATAATAAAGACGCATCATTAGGATTTGCAGCAATTGCTTCATCCACAGCTACTAATGCTTTTTCATTATCTCCAATATGGTTTGAGTAAATCCAAGAAATGTTTTTGATGATTTCTGGTAATCTAGATTTTGTTTCTTCTTGAGTTGCATCTTTGTGCGTTCCTCCTCTAACAGAAAAATCTCTTACCGTTTTTTCTGGAAAAGATTCTTTTTTTCCTGTAGACACATTAATTGCGTAATACTGAGTTTTCACACCTGTATAATTCAAATCTTTTAATTCTTCATAATACTTTAATGCATCGTCAAAGTTTTTACCGGTAATTGAATTAGAAGCTGCAAAATATAAGTAATCTTTGTTTGACGTATCCATTTTATATGTCATGTACAAGATATCAGCTGCTTTCTTATAATCTTTAGCTTTCTGAGCAGTAATTGCGTTATCAACCAATTTACTTACCATTTCTTGCATTAATGGTTTTGTTTCTTGGGTATACTTAAATTTCTTTTGTTCTTTTTCGAATTCAAGTAATTTTTTAAAATTATCGCTTGCTGTTTTATAGGAATTCTCAGCGTCCATTCCTTTTTTTGCTAACTCAAAATATGTTTTTCCTTTTAGGAAATAATATTGAGCTTTATATTTTGCGTCAGCGCCATCAATCATAGACTCAACACTAGTGATAGCTGTTTTAGCCTCAACAGTGTTTCCTTTTTTTAATGCTTTCTCAGCGGCTCTTAATTCTTTCTTTTGTGCAAAAGTAAATGCGGTAATTAATAATGCTGCGAAAATTGAAATTGTCTTCTTCATTTTTCTAATGTTTAAATAATTTGAGAGTTTTGTTATTATTATTCTTGTGTTTCGTTGTCACTATCATTGTTAGTATCAACAGCCGTGCCATCTTCTGAAACTTCAGTGTTTTCAAGGCCTTCGATATCATCAACTTGATCCTCGTCTTCATTCTTCACTTTGGCTACTGCAGCAATTGAATCTTTTCCTTTGATATTAATCAATCGAACTCCTTGCGTTGCGCGCCCCATAACTCTTAAATCTGAAACTGCCATACGAATTGCAATTCCTGATTTGTTGATAATCATTAAACCATCTTCATCAGTTACATTTTTAATAGCAACTAACTCTCCTGTTTTATCTGTTACAGAAATCGTTTTTACTCCTTTTCCTCCACGATTCGTAATTCTGTAATCTTCTAAACTAGATCTTTTTCCATATCCATTTTCAGAAACTACCAAGATATTACTTTCCATGTCGTTTACAGCAACCATTCCTACTACTTCATCACTTTCACTAGCAAGTCTAATTCCTCTAACTCCAGAAGCATTTCTTCCCATTGGACGCGTTTTCTCTTCTTCAAATCGGATAGCTTTACCTGATTTTACAGCTAACATTACCTGACTATTTCCAGTAGTTAATTTTGCTTCTAGTAATTCATCTCCATCTTTAATTGTAATCGCATTAATTCCATTAGTACGTGGACGCGAGTATTGCTCTAAAGGAGTCTTTTTAACCTGACCTTTTTTAGTAGCCATAATCACAAAGTGATTATTGATATACTCTTCGTCTTTTAAGTTTTGTGTACAGATGAATGCTTTTACTTTATCGTCTTTCTCAATATTAATTAAGTTCTGAATCGCTCTTCCTTTAGAAGCTTTACTTCCTTCTGGAATTTCATACACACGCATCCAGAAACATTTTCCTTTTTGCGTAAAGAACAACATATATTGATGATTGGTTCCTACGAAAAGATGCTCTAGGAAATCTTCATTTCTAGTTGCACTTCCTTTTTGACCAACTCCTCCTCTGTTTTGTCGCTTGTATTCTGTTAACGAAGTACGTTTGATATATCCTGCATGCGAAATTGTAATTACTACTTTTTCATCAGGAATTAAATCTTCAATACTTACATCACCACCAGCATATTCAATTAATGAACGTCTCTCATCTCCATATTTATCTTTAATAACATCAAGTTCTTCTTTGATGATGTTCATTCTTCTTGACTTGTTAGCCAAAATATCACGATAATCTTCAATACTTTTCATGATATCATCGTATTCACCACGCAGTTTGTCTTGTTCCAGACCTGTCAACTGACGTAATCTCATTTCAACAATCGCCTTGGCTTGAATTTCTGTCAATTCAAAACGTTTGATTAAGTTATTACGAGCTGCTTCTGCATTTTCTGAACCACGTATAATAGCAATTACCTCATCAATATTGTCAGATGCTATAATTAAACCTTCTAAAATGTGCGCACGTTCTTCAGCCTTCTTAAGTTCATATTGTGTTCTACGCGTTACTACTTCATGTCTATGTTCAACAAAATGGTGAATCATATCTTTCAGATTCAACAATTGCGGACGTCCATGTACAAGTGCAATATTATTTACACTAAATGAAGATTGTAATGCTGTATACTTATATAATTTATTCAATACGATATTTGGAATTGCATCACGTTTTAAAATATAAACGATACGCATTCCTTTTCTATCAGATTCATCACGAATTGTAGAAATACCATCAATTTTTTTATCATTGATCAAGTCAGCAGTTTTCTTAATCATATCTGCTTTATTCACTTGATATGGAATTTCAGATACAATGATACATTCTCTACCTTGTACTTCTTCCATTACAGCTTTTCCGCGCATGACAACTTTTCCACGTCCTGTTTTAAACGCTTCACGAACACCATCATATCCATAGATAATACCTCCAGTTGGAAAATCGGGTGCTTTTACATGCTGAATTAGCTCATCAATTTCTATATCATTATTATCGATATACGCATGAATTCCATCAATAACTTCAGATAAGTTATGTGGAGGCATATTTGTTGCCATACCTACTGCAATACCTGATGCTCCATTGATTAATAAACCAGGAACTCTTGTTGGTAAAACTGTTGGTTCTTTTAACGTATCATCAAAGTTTAGAGAATGATCTACGGTATCTTTATCAATATCTGCCAACATGTCGTCAGATATTTTACGCATTCTTGCTTCCGTATAACGCATTGCTGCAGGACTATCTCCATCAATAGATCCGAAGTTACCTTGCCCATCTACAAGCATATAACGCAAACTCCATTCTTGCGCCATACGAACCATGGCGTCGTATACTGAGGTATCACCATGTGGGTGATACTTACCTAATACTTCTCCAACAATTCTTGCAGATTTCTTATGAGCTGAACTAGATCTTACACCGAGTTCATGCATTCCGAATAATACTCTACGATGTACTGGTTTCATACCATCTCTTACATCTGGAAGTGCACGTGACACAATGACTGACATCGAATAATCGATGTAAGCAGACTTCATCTCATCTTCAATATTAATAGGGATTAACTTTTCTCCTTCTGCCATGTATTTTATGTTTTAATATTTCGAGTTTTACAAATCGGGTCAATATACAACATTTACTAGTATTCAGCGAGGATTTAAAACAGCATTTTAACGTTTTTTTATTAACAATTTTTAATAAGTTTTTTTGATAATTTAATATTATAATTTTTGAATTCGCTGTTTTTTTTCGTCTATTAGCTTTGACAACCTTCCATGACGGAACAATTTTTGTATTATTCGTTCCGAAGTATTAATTTTAATGACGAAAGGAAACAAGATTTATGGATGATAATTTCTCCCCAAGAGTAAAAGATGTAATCGCCTACAGTAAAGAGGAAGCATTGCGTTTAGGCCATGATTTTATTGGTACTGAACATTTAATGCTTGGACTTCTCAGAGATGGCAATGGCAAAGCTATCAATATTTTAAATGCATTAGATGTCGATTTGACACACTTACGCAGAAAAGTAGAGATATTAAGTCCTGCAAATCCGAATGTAGCAGTAGCTCCAAACGAAAAGCGAAATTTACACTTAACTCGACAAGCCGAAAGAGCGCTAAAAACTACATTTTTAGAAGCAAAACTTTTTCAAAGTTCTTCTATCAATACCGCACACCTATTATTGTGCATTTTAAGAAATGAAAATGATCCTACTACAAAACTTTTAAATAAGTTAAAAGTGGATTATGATAACGTTAAAGAGCAATTTAAGTATATGATAACAAATGATGATGATTACATAGATTCTCCTCGTGCAGACTCACAGTTTGACGACAACGGTGGATCGCAAGAACCTTCTAAAGAAAATCCTTTTGGATCTTCTAACACTGGAGGAAAAGTAAATAAAAAATCAAAAACACCTGTATTAGATAATTTTGGACGCGATCTTACCGCTCTGGCGGAAGAAGGAAAACTAGATCCTGTTGTAGGACGTGAGAAAGAAATTGAACGTGTTTCACAAATTTTAAGCAGGCGTAAAAAGAATAATCCTATTCTAATTGGTGAACCTGGTGTTGGTAAATCTGCCATTGCTGAAGGATTAGCAAATAGAATTGTAAAGCGTAAAGTATCACGTATTCTTTTCAACAAACGTGTAGTTACGTTAGATTTGGCCAGTTTAGTTGCCGGAACTAAATACAGAGGTCAGTTTGAAGAGCGTATGAAAGCCGTGATGAATGAACTAGAAAAGAATGATGATATCATTCTTTTCATTGATGAAATTCACACAATTGTTGGTGCTGGTGGTGCTACAGGAAGTTTAGATGCCTCTAATATGTTTAAACCTGCCTTAGCAAGAGGTGAGCTACAATGTATTGGTGCAACAACATTAGATGAATACAGACAACATATTGAAAAAGATGGTGCTTTAGAAAGACGTTTCCAAAAAGTAGTGGTACAACCAACTACAGTTGATGAAACTATTGAGATTTTAGAAAACATCAAAGATAAATATGAAGAGCATCACAATGTAAGTTACACTCCAGAAGCTATTAAAGCCTGTGTTACATTAACAAATAGATACATGTCAGATCGTTTCCTTCCGGACAAAGCTATTGACGCATTGGATGAAGCAGGTTCTAGAGTACATATCACAAATATTGATGTTCCAAAACAAATTCTTGATTTAGAGCGTCAACTAGAAGAAGTACGTGAATTGAAGAATACTGTTGTTAAAAAACAGAAATATGAAGAAGCTGCTAAATTAAGAGATGATGAAAAGCGTCTCGAAAAAGAATTAGCAATTTCACAAGAAAAGTGGGAAGAAGAATCCAAACAACACAAAGAAACAGTTGATGAAGACAATGTTGCCGATGTAGTTTCTATGATGACTGGAATTCCTGTAAATAGAATTGCACAAACTGAAAGCAATAAACTAGCACAACTTCCTGAATTGATTAAAGGAAAAGTAATTGGTCAAGATGAAGCAGTTGGAAAAGTTGTAAAAGCTATTCAGCGTAACCGTGCTGGACTTAAAGACCCAAATAAGCCAATTGGTTCATTTATCTTTTTAGGACAAACAGGAGTTGGAAAAACACAGCTAGCAAAGGTGCTAGCGCGTGAGTTATTTGATTCTGAAGAAACACTCATCAGAATTGACATGAGTGAATACATGGAAAAATTTGCAATTTCTCGTTTAGTTGGCGCACCTCCAGGGTACGTTGGATATGAAGAAGGTGGACAATTAACCGAAAAGGTTCGTAGAAAACCTTACGCAGTTGTATTGCTTGATGAAGTTGAAAAAGCACATCCAGATGTCTTTAATATGCTGTTACAAGTATTAGACGATGGATACTTAACTGATAGTCTTGGAAGAAAAATTGATTTCAGAAACACGATTATCATTATGACATCAAATATTGGTGCACGTAAACTGAAAGATTTCGGAGCTGGAGTTGGTTTTGGTACAAATGCTAAAAAGACACAAGCAGACGATCATGCAAAAGGTGTCATTGAAAATGCATTGAAAAAAGCATTTGCCCCTGAATTCTTAAATAGAATTGACGATGTTGTTATCTTTAACGCACTTGAACGTGAACATATTCACAAAATTATTGATATCGAAATTGCAAAATTATATGCTAGAATTAAAGGTTTAGGATATGATTTATTATTAAGCGAAAAAGCCAAAGACTATATCGCTGATAAAGGTTTTGATAAACAATATGGAGCAAGACCTTTAAAAAGAGCAATTCAAAAGTATGTAGAAGATGCACTTGCCGAAGAAATAATTACATCTAAAATTCATGAAGGTGATAAAATTTTCATGGACTTAAATGAAAAAACTGATGAGTTAACTATTAAGATTGAAAAAGCAGAAAAGCCTGCTGAATCATAATAGCAATACTTTTTAAAAACAATAAAAAAATCCTGTTTTTCTAAAAAGCAGGATTTTTCTTTTTCCTTGTTTTCGTGTTCTTTACAGATAAAAATAGGGTGTTCATCTAAAATACTCTTAAAGTATCTTAAAATCAGTAGAATAATGCAAGCATCCAAGTAATTTAGTAGTCTAATAAAACAAACTACCTACACATAATGCAGATTGCAGGAAAACAATTAAGAGACATTTACAATTTCGATGACGGAACATTATACATATATAATGATTTAATTATAGGAGAAATTTTTGAAGGTGTACACATTTCAATTGATGAAATGCTTTCTTTCTTTCAATTCTTTGAAGAAAACTTCAAAACACCTTTCGGATACATTTCATATCGAAAAAACTCCTACTCTATTGATCCACAAGTATACAAAATGCTTCCGGAAAACAATCTTCTAAAAGGAATTGCTGTTGTATCTAATGATAAGTTTGCTTCTTTAAATGCACATGTAGAAAAAAAGTTTTTCAACGGGCGCTATGAATTGTTTACTACACTTGGAGCCGCTATAAATTGGTTAGACAAAATCATTCCACTAGAAAACAATGCTATTAGCGTAAAAAAAGATACGCTCAAAGAGTAAAAACGAAACCTTAATTCGTTGGAAAAGTTCATTTCAAAAAAATACTACGTAGTTCATCTATTTTTTTCTCGTTTTAAAGTAAAAAAAAGTATCTTTAAGAAAAGCTTCGACATTGCAATTAACTAACGGACATAAAAACTCGTACATTCAAAAGTATATTCTGAGTATTGGAAAAATCAAAATCTATGAAGATTACATGGTTGCCCAATTAAATGAAGGTATTACATTGAATGTTGAAAGTGTACATGAAATTATACTAATTGCACAAAAACACTTTCTAGAAAAATCATTTGCCTACATTACTATTCGTAAAAATTCGTATGCTGTAGATCCAATGATGTATTTAAAAGTTTTTGAGATTGAAAATTTAAAAGCAATCGCTATTGTATCAAACAAATTCATTGACAATCATAATGTAAAAATTGAAAAACACTTTTTCAATAAACCAATGAATATTTTTAAAACACTTCCAGAAGCCGTTACTTGGGTTAAAACGTATTTATAATAATATTTTAATCGAACAATACTTCGCTCTCAATCACCATATTTTGCATAAATAATAATGTATCCTTAATCGCGATATGTAACTCTCTATCTTCATCCACAAAAGGAACTTCTCCACGATACATCAATAAATAAGCTTCAATAAATTCAGAACTCTTTAATGGCGATCTAAATACCAATGCCTGAGAAGCATTCAATAATTCAATTGCCAAAATGCGTTCTACATTATCAATTACTTTCTTAGCTTTTGTAGCTGCATTGGCACCCATACTAACATGATCTTCTTGTCCATTGGAAGACACTATAGAATCAATACTTGCAGGCGTTGCCAATTGTTTATTTTGACTTACAATACTTGCTGCTGTATATTGTGGAATCATAAATCCAGAATTCAATCCAGGATTATTTACAAGGAAATCAGGCAAACCACGTAAGCCAGAAACTAATTGAAAAGTTCTACGTTCCGAAATATTTCCTAATTCAGCAACAGCAATCGCTAAATAATCAAGCGCTAAAGCTAAAGGCTGTCCATGAAAATTTCCTCCAGAAATAATAGCTTCTTCTTGAATAAAAATATTTGGATTATCAGTTACAGAATTAATTTCTGTTTCAAATGTCTTTTTAATAAACGCCAACGTATCTTTGGTAGCTCCATGTACTTGTGGTACACATCTAAATGAATACGGATCTTGCACATGTTTCTTTTCTTGCGAAATCAATTCACTTCCAGCCACAAATTCTTGAATTCTTCGAGCTGTCTTTAATTGTCCATTGTGTGGACGAACCAAATGAATTAAATCATTAAACGGTTCTAAACGTCCATCAAAAGCTTCCAATGAGATAGATGCAAAAAAGTCTGCAAAGTATGACAACTTATAAGCTTTCAACAACGTATGGACTCCATAAGCACTCATAAATTGTGTTCCATTCAACAATGCTAATCCTTCTTTGGCTTTCAATTCAATAGGTTCCCAATTGAACTCTTTCAAAATTTCTGAAGTAGGCACTTCTTTTCCTTTATAATACACACTTCCTTTTCCTAAAAGTGGTAATGATAAATGTGCTAAAGGTGCTAAATCTCCTGAAGCACCGAGTGAACCTTGCTCAAAAACAACTGGTAAAATATCATGATTATAAAAATCAATCAACCGCTGTACTGTAATCAATTGAACTCCAGAATGTCCATAACTTAGTGACTGTACTTTTAACAATAGCATCAATTTTATAATTTCTTCAGGAACGCGATCTCCTGTTCCACATGCATGTGACATGACTAAGTTTTCTTGTAATTTAGAAAGATGCTCATCAGAAATTTTCACATTACACAACGATCCGAATCCTGTATTAATTCCATAAATTGGTGTTTTCTGATCTTTCAATCGTTGTTCTAAATATTCACGACAAGCAACAATTTTATCAGTCGAAGATGCTGATAGAGAAAGTTTTGCATTAGATAACAATAACTCTTTAATTATTGTAATATCAAGTAACTGAGAACTTATTTCGTGTACCATGTTAAAAACGCTATAAAATTTAATTCAAAAGTGAAAATTCCATTGATATAAACCAAATAATTGTTAATAATTTATTGATTAAAAAAAGAATCGTTTAAATTTGAGCAAACAAACTTTGGAAAAATGAAAAAATTATTGCTATTAATTGCAGCATTTGCAATATTCTCGTGTGAAAAAAAACCAGAAGCACCAAAAGACTACGTAACGCTATCTGGAAAAATTGAAAACAAAAATAGTGACTCTATTGTCGTTCGAACTAGAACATACTCAAAAACAATAAAAGTCAATGAAGATGGCACTTTTAAAGATACGTTAAAAGTAGCAAATGGTATGTATAACTTTTTTGACGGTAAAGAGAGTACTAGCATTTATTTAGAAAATGACTTTGATATAAATATCACTTTAGATACCAAAATGTTTGACGAAACTGTAAAATATAGTGGTAAAGGAGCTGTACATAGTAATTTCCTTGCGGAAGATGCGCTAATGCAAGAAAAAATGCTAAATATGGACATGCTTACAAGTCTTGACTCTTTAGGATTGGAGAAAGAAATTGGAAAAATGTCTAAAAAATTAAAAGAATTTTATGCTTCAAAAACGGATGTTGATAGCACTATTATAGCTAATAAAGTAAAAGACGTTGAACCAATGTTAAAATTCTACAAAGAATACGCTGGAGAAGCAATTGCACTTAAAAAAGAATTACCAAGAGGTAAAGTTTCGCCAACATTTGATTACGAAAATCACAAAGGAGGAAAAACTTCTTTAGCCAATTTAAAAGGTAAATTCGTATACATTGATGTTTGGGCAACTTGGTGCGGACCTTGTATCGCAGAAATTCCTTCTTTAAAAAAGGTTGAAAAACAATACCACGGTAAAAATATTGAATTTGTTTCTATTTCCATAGATACGCCAAAAGCTTATGAAACTTGGAAAAAAATGGTAACTGACAAAGACTTAGGCGGTACACAACTAATTGCTGATGACGCTAAAGACAAAGAGAGTTTCATCAATAAATATAAGATTTCTTCAATTCCAAGATTCATTATGATTGATCCAGAAGGAAATATTGTAAGCGCCGATGCACCAAGACCTTCTAGTCCTGAGTTAATTAAGCTATTTAATGAACTAAAGATATAACCGCCCAAACTAAATAAACAATGAAAAAATTTGTATTACTAACTACTGCACTAGCAATATTCTCGTGCAAAACAGAACCAAAAGTAGACTATGTGCTACTTTCTGGGAAAATTGAAAACTCAAAAGGAGGAAAAATAAATATCTCTGGAAATGATTTCAAACATGAAATTAAAGTAAATGAAGATGGTTCATTTGCTGATACACTTCACATTGAAAATGCTGGATATTACTCTCTAAATCTCGGAAGAGAACGTACCTCATTATACACACAAGCTGGTGATGACTTAAAAGTAACTTTAGACGCTGCTAAATTTGATGAAACAATCAAATATGAAGGAAAAGGAGCCAAAAAAAATAATTACATCGCAGCTAAGTTTTTAGCAAATGAAGATTTTGACTTCCAAAAAGTATATGCTGAAGAAGAAGCTGATTTCTTAAAAACTATTGGTGACGCCAAAACCAAAATGGAAGAAGCGTTAATAAACACTAAAGGATTAAGTGCCGATTTCATTGCAACCGAAAAAGCAAACATTAACTACGAATACTTAGCGAATCTTTCAAGATACCCAAACTATCATCCATATTTTGCAAAGAAAGAAAACTTTGAGCCTTCTAAAGATTTATTAAATCCTTTAAAAGATGTTGATTTCGATAATGAAAAAGATTTCGTTTTATATCAATCGTATAAAGAAATCGCATCAAGTCATCATATGGCAAAAATCTATACAGATTCATTAATCATTGACAATGTAAGTGCACTTAAAAACTTAAAGTCGCAAAGCATGAAAAATGAATTGGCTTCCCAATTAACGTACTTCGTGTCGCCTTCAAACAAAGATGCTAAAAAATTATACGATGAGTTAATAGCTATTTCTGACAACGAAAAGTTTAAAAATGAATTGACTAAGAAGTATGACAAAGTAAAAAACTTAGTGGCTGGAAAAATATCTCCAAAATTTGATTATGAAAACCATAAAGGCGGAAAAACTAAATTGGACGATTTACAAGGAAAGTATGTATACATTGATGTTTGGGCAACTTGGTGTGGACCTTGTCTTGGTGAAATTCCTTCATTAAAGAAAGTTGAAGCAGAATATCATGACAAAAACATAGAGTTTGTTTCAGTATCTATTGATACGAAAAAAGCATATAAAACTTGGAAAGAAATGGTAACTGAAAAACAATTAGGTGGTGTACAAGTAATTGCTGATAATGCTTGGAAATCTAAGTTTGTAACAGACTATGCCATTGAAGGTATTCCTAGGTTTATCTTAATTGATCCTGAAGGAAATATTGTAAATGCTGATGCGCCAAGACCATCTGATCCAAAATTAGTTGAATTATTCAACGAACTGAAAATATAAATTCATTCGTCTATGAATATAAAAAAAGCGCTTTGAATAGTTTCAAAGCGCTTTTTTTATATTTTATATCTAAGCTTCTTCTTGTTGTGGTTCTTCCGGCTGTTTAAACAAATCTAAATACGCATCTCCAATATGAGCTACAATATCACTTGCTGTTAGTGCTTGATACCCTAATCCTGTCAAGGCAATATCACCCGCTTTTCCATGCAAATACACCCCAAAAATTGATCCAGTAATCGGATCGTATCCTTGTGCTAACAATCCTGTCAACATTCCTGTTAACACATCTCCACTTCCTGCAGTTGCCATTCCAGGGTTTCCTGTATTATTTAAATACAAAGAATTGTCATAAATCGTAATGGTATTTGCTCCTTTTATGATTAAAACAATATCATACTCCTTAGCAAATACTTTTGCTTTTTCTAACTTATCAAAATCATCAGACCATTTACCTATTAAACGTTCCAACTCTTTTGGATGTGGTGTCAAAATTGATTTAGCAGGAACCGATTTTAGCATGATTTTATTAGTTGCCAAAATATTCAAAGCATCCGCATCAATAATTAACGGATTCTTATTCGTTTTCAAAAAGGCTTTCAATGCTTTTACAGTTATCGCATCTGTTCCCATACCAACACCCATACCTATAATTATAGGATCTATAGCATGCTTTATTTTAGAAATATGCTTTTCACCTTCATCACAAATCACCATCGCTTCTGGCAACGAAGTTTGTAAAATGTTATATCCACATTCAGGAATATATGCTGTAATCAATCCTGTTCCAACACGTAAACATGCAGAACTAGCCAAGGTTACAGCTCCCATTTTACCAAAACTTCCACCCATTATCATACTATGTCCGTATGTTCCTTTATGCGCGTATTTTTCTCTTGGAATATACAATGGCAGTACTTCATGTTTATCAATAAGCTGTACTTCTGTGTCTGTAGTTTGTAGATATTCTTGGTCTAATCCAACATCAATAGCTTCCCATTGTTGCATATAAATGCCTGTTTCGGGCAAAAAGAAGCTCAATTTTGGCGCCTGACCAGTCAAGGTATAATTACTTTTAATAACAGCTTCTTTATCTTCTGGTGCATGATTTGGATACAAACCAGATGGAACATCTAACGAAACAGTATACGCTTCAGAAGCATTAATATATTTAATCAACGTTTTTACCCAGTCAGAGGTTTCACGATTCAAACCAATCCCAAAAATGGCATCTACAATAATATCTTCTTTTTGCATTTCAGGAAAATCTTCTCCTGAACTCAACAAACGTGGCCACACTTTAAATTCTTTAATTCGATCATAATTAGTTAAAAAATCTTTGGTGCGCTTATCGCTAAAATTTACAACATATACATGTACATTATATCCGTGATGCAATAACTGCCTTCCCAACACTAATCCTAAACCTCCATTATTTCCAATTCCACTATAAATATGGATAGGAACTTGCGCACCTTGCATTCGCATATGAAACCAATTAAAAATTTGAGTTCCTGCAAATTCCATCAAGTCATTAGAGGTAATATTGTTTTTTTCAATAGTTGTATTAATAGCTTCGTAGATTTGAGCTGCTGAATATATCTTCATGTATTAGGTTTATTAAAGCAAAGATTACACTTTTGATGAAATCACTTGCAATTTACTATACTTTTTTAGTGCATTTATAATAAAAAGGCATTTTCACTACACATCCGTGAAAAATAATTTTATAGTTTGTTTATGGTCATAAAAGTAATACATTTGAATAACATCATACGCATAAAATATGTGCTTAGTAGCAAACATTATCACTTTTTCTAATTGCATTACAGTTACTATTACAACTGTTACAATTTCTACTACAACCCCTTTTGGGGTCTGATAATATATTACCACTAGGTGTTCTTACACATATTTTAAATAAGAATCTTATTTATAGATTCTACAATTATTACCCAATAACCATATCAATTCAATACAATGAACGTACTAAAATTTGGTGGTACTTCTGTCGCCAATGCTCAAAACATAAGTCAAGTAATCGATATTATATCGAAAGCTTCCACAGATAAAAAAATAGCCGTTGTCGTCTCCGCTTTTGGTAACACAACAAATATGCTACTCAAAACAGCCGAACTCGCCGCTGTAAAAGATGAACACTACAAATCACTGTTACAAGAAATTGAAAACAGGCACATGCAAGTAGTAAAAGACTTAATTCCTGTTACAGCACAAAGCGGAATTATAAGTCACACAAAACGACTTTTAAATTACCTAGAGACGTTATATGAAGGGTGTTTTTTACTTCGTGAATTAACTCCAAAAACATTGGCTACAATTGCTAGTTTTGGAGAATTACTATCTTCATATATCATTTCAGAAGTAATGAGATTTCGTGAATTGGATAGTATCTATAAAGACAGTCGCGAATTAATCATCACTTCAGAAAGCTATGAAAATGCACAAGTAGAAATACGTACAACTGCTAAAAATTGTGTAGATTTCTTTAAAGAAAATAAACATCAAGTTGTTATTTTACCTGGATTTATTGCTGCTACTGAAAATGGAGAAACAACTACTTTAGGTCGTGGAGGATCTGATTATACAGCAGCAATAATTGCCGCAGCTGTTAATGCTTCTCAATTACAAATTTGGACAGATGTAAGTGGAATGTATACGTCTAATCCGCGAATTGTAAAACAAGCGACTCCTATTCCACATATTTCATATCAGGAAGCTATGGAATTGTCACACTTTGGTGCGAAAGTAATTTATCCACCTACAATTCAACCTGTGTTAGAAAAAGAGATACCAATTCTGATCAAAAATACGTTCAAACCAGAAGCTGAAGGAACACTCATTACAAAAAACCCAACAGGAAAACAACAAGCCGTTAAAGGAATCAGTTATATTGAAAACATTTCATTATTAACTCTGGAAGGAAGTGGAATGATTGGAATTCCTGGATTCTCAAAACGACTATTCGAAACCTTACTCGCACAAAAAATAAATATTGTTTTAATCACTCAAGCTTCGTCTGAACACTCTATATGTATTGGAATTAATGATAAAGAAGCATCGAAAGCTAAAATGGCAATTGATGAAACATTTGCATACGAAATTAGCTCTGGAAAAGTAAACTCAATTTTAGTAGAACAGCAATTAGCAGTTTTAGCACTTGTTGGTGAAAACATGAAAAACCATCAAGGTTTAAGTGGTAAAATGTTCAGTACGCTCGGAAAGAATAATGTAAATATTAGAGCAATTGCACAAGGTGCTTCTGAAAAAAATATCTCTGCGGTAATCAATAGTGACGATGCAAAAAAAGCATTAAATGCGCTTCATGAAGAGTTTTTTGAAGAAAAGATAAAACAACTCAATCTGTTTGTAGTTGGAGTTGGAAATGTAGGAGAACGTTTCATAGCACAACTTCATAAACAAAATAAATTCTTGTTAGAACAACTAAAATTAAATATAAGAGTCATTGGTGTATCAAATTCTAGAACGATGGCTTTCAATTCGGAAGGATTCGATTTAAACACTTGGAACGATAAGTTAGCAAAAGGCTCAAAAGCAAGTTTAGATGAATTTCATGACACCGCAAAATCGCTGAACCTTCGCAATAGTATTTTCATAGATATTACTGCAAGTGAAACGGTTTCAAAAATGTATGAACATTATTTACGAAACAATATTGCTGTGGTTACATGTAACAAAATTGCATGTGCTTCTCAATATGAAAACTATCAAAATCTAAAACGTATTTCTAGAAAATACAATGCGCCATTTTTATTTGAAACAAATGTCGGCGCAGGGTTACCAATCATTGACACACTCAAAAACTTGATTGCTTCAGGGGACAGAGTTCATAAAATTCAAGCAGTTTTATCAGGTAGTTTAAATTTTGTGTTTAATAATTTTAGCAATGACAACACATTCAAAGAAGTGGTAACGCAAGCACAAGCAGAAGGATACACTGAACCAGATCCTAAAATTGATTTAAGTGGGGTTGATGTGGCTCGTAAAATATTAATTCTGGCTCGTGAAAGTGGTTATGTAATGGAATTAGAAGATATTCAGAATAACTCTTTCCTTCCGGAAGAAAGCTTAGCTACTAACACAAATGACGCTTTCTATGCTTCTTTAGAGAAGCATGAAGCACATTTTCAGAAAATATACAAAGAAGCAAATGACAAAAATTGTCGTTTAAAATATGTTGCTACTTTTGAAGATGGAAAGGCAAAAGTTGGGTTACAACACATTCCATCAGACCATCCTTTCTACAATTTAGAAGGAAGTGACAACATTGTATTATTCTATACAGATCGTTATGTGGCACAGCCTTTACAAGTAAAAGGTGCTGGTGCTGGTGCAGAAGTAACAGCTTCGGGAATCTTTGCTGATGTAATTAGAATTGGAAAATTTTAAGAAATTATAGATGTTAGTATTGAAATTTTCTGAATTCTCAATACTAACATCTCAATACTAAAAACAATGAACGAACTCAAAATATTCGCGCCAGCAACTATAGCAAATGTATCTTGTGGATTTGATGTCCTTGGGCTTTGCTTAGATACGGTTGGCGACGAAATGATTATTCGAAAAATCGCTGAAAAAGGAATCAAAATCACAAAACTTGTTGGGCAAGATTTACCAATGGAAACCGACAAAAATGTTGCTGGTGTTGCAGGATTGACAATGCTAGAAAAACTAGATTTAAATCACGGTTTTGAAATCGAAATCTATAAAAACATCAAAGCTGGAAGCGGAATTGGAAGTAGCGCAGCAAGTTCAGCTGGTACAGTTTGGGCTATGAATGAATTACTAGGAAAACCATTCACAGCAAAGGAATTAGTCTCTTTTGCTATGGAAGGCGAAAAGTTAGCCAGTGGAACTGCACATGCTGATAATGTAGCTCCTGCCCTTTTGGGAGATTTTACTCTTATCAGAAGTTACACACCACTAGACATTATCAAAATTCCTGCTCCAAGTAAATTATATGCAACAGTGATTCATCCACAAATTGAAGTAAAAACCTCTGATTCTCGTTCAGTATTAAAGCAGAATATTTCGTTGAAAGAATCAATCATACAAATTGGAAACTTAGGTGGTTTAATAAGCGGATTATACACATCAGATTACGATTTAATTGGCAGATCATTGCATGATGAAATTGTTGAACCTTTGCGTTCAATACTGATTCCAGGATTCAAAGAAGTAAAAGAAAGTGCAATTGCTTGTGGCGCCTTAGGCGCAGGAATTTCAGGTTCTGGACCTTCCATATTCGCGTTAAGCAAAGGAAAAGAAATGGCAGAAAAAGTAGCAAAAACTATGACAGAGACATACAAAACATTGAACATTGATTACGATGTACATGTTTCAAAAATAAATAGTAAAGGTTGCCGCATAATTGGGTAACTTAGTCTTGACTCTTTGGATCAAAACTATTAAACAAATGTCACTTCAAGTGATTTGATGTCATAGCAAGCATTATCAAAATATAACACTAAAGATTAACAGCCAAAAGCAAATAGCTAAAGAAAAAATGAATTACTACAGTTTACATCATAACGCTCCAAAAGTTTCTTTTAAAGAAGCTGTCATCAAAGGATTAGCGCCCGATAGAGGAATTTATTTCCCTGAAAACATTACACCACTACCCGAAGAATTTATTCAAAATATAAGCGACTATTCACATGAAGAAATTGCATTTGAAGCTATAAAACAATTTGTCGGACACGAAATTCCAACAGACATTCTAAAAGAAATTATTTCAGAAACTTTAAGCTTTGATTTCCCAATAGTTCCTATTGAAGATAATATTGGAACGTTGGAATTATTTCACGGACCAACGATGGCATTTAAAGATGTTGGCGCACGATTTATGGCGCGTTGTTTGGGTTACTTCAATCGTAATAATGATAATAATGTAACCGTTTTAGTAGCAACTTCTGGTGATACTGGTGGCGCTGTTGCCAATGGTTTTTTAGGCGTAAAAGGTGTTGATGTTGTGATTTTATATCCAAGTGGAAAAGTAAGCAAAATTCAAGAAAAGCAATTAACAACACTTGGTCAAAACATTACTGCGTTGGAAGTAGATGGTGTTTTTGACGATTGTCAGGAAATGGTCAAAACTGCTTTTTTAGACTCAGAAATTGAACGCACACTAACATCTGCAAACTCAATAAATATTGCGCGTTGGCTACCGCAAATGTTCTATTTTTTCTTTGCGTATAAAGCATTACATCAAAAACATAAAAACATTGTATTCTCTGTTCCTAGCGGAAATTTCGGAAACATTTGCGCAGGAATTATGGCTCAAAAATTAGGCTTACCAATTCAACACTTTATTGCGGCTACGAATGTAAATGATACGGTTTCAAACTATTTACAAAACGGAGAATATGTCCCACAAAAATCAATAGCAACAATTTCTAACGCAATGGATGTAGGAAACCCGAGTAATTTTATTCGAATTCAAGAATTGTATAATAACGATTTAGCAACGATCAAAAAACACTTTTCATCATATAGTTTTACAGATGATGAAACAAAAACCGCAATGAAATCTATCTATGATCAATACAATTATATTGCCGATCCGCATGGTGCCGTTGGCTATTTAGGCTTAAAGAATCACGATTTAAAAGACGCCTATGGTGTATTTTTAGAAACGGCACATCCTGTAAAGTTTTTACCAACTGTTGAATCAACTTTGGGTCTAAAATTAGACATTCCGACACAAATTCAAGAAATTATGCATAAAGAAAAACATGCGATTCAAGCTACAGATTATGATGATTTGAAACGATTTTTAAATAGTTAATTTTTAATCATTCAATCTATTCGATTTACAAAAATCTAAAAAAGTCATGTTAAATTAAGAATCAAGTAAAAATTCATCATTTTTTTATGCCTATTTTTCATAAATTCGCAATCAATTTAAGAAAAACTAAACATGAAGGATACAGCTCTATCAAAAATTCACGAAGCATTAGGTGCAAAAATGGTTCCTTTTGCAGGATATAATATGCCTGTACAATACGAAGGCGTTAAGGTTGAACACGAAACCGTTCGTAATGGCGTTGGTGTTTTTGACGTAAGTCATATGGGAGAATTTGTAATTTCCGGACCAAATGCATTAGCGTTAATTCAGAAAATTGCAACAAATGACGCTTCTAAATTAGTTGATGGAAAAGCACAATACAGTTGTATGCCTAATAATGATGGAGGAATTGTAGATGATTTGATTATTTACAGAGTCAATGAAGAAAAATATATCTTAGTAGTGAATGCTTCAAACATTGAAAAAGATTGGAACTGGATTTCTAGTCATAATGATGTTGGTGCTGAGATGAAAGATGTTTCTGAAAACTATTCTTTATTAGCGATTCAAGGTCCAAAAGCGGTTGAAGCAATGCAATCATTAACAACAGTTGATTTATCTACTATAAAATACTACACATTCCAGATTGACACGTTTGCTGGTGTTGAGAATGTAATCATTTCTGCTACAGGTTATACAGGTTCTGGTGGATTTGAAATTTATTGTACAAATGACGTAGTAGAAGAAGTATGGAATAAAGTTTTTGAAGCTGGAGCTGATTTCGGAATCAAGCCAATTGGTTTGGCGGCAAGAGATACACTTCGTTTAGAAATGGGATATTGTTTATATGGAAATGATATTGACGACACCACTTCTCCAATTGAAGCTGGTTTAGGTTGGATTACTAAGTTCACGAAAGAATTTACAAATTCAGAGGCACTTCAAGCACAAAAAAGAACAGGAGTCGAACGTAAATTAATTGCATTTGAAATGCAAGAACGCGGAATTCCTAGACAAGGATATGATATTGTAGATGGAAACGGAAATAAAATTGGAAATGTTACTTCTGGTACGATGTCTCCTTCTATGGGAATCGGAATTGGGCTAGGATATGTACCAACCGTTTTTACAGATGTCGGAAGCAATATTTACATCCAAATTCGTAAAAACAGAGTTGCTGCAAAAGTAGTGAAACTACCTTTTTATAAGAAATAACAATACATTTGAATAGAATATTAATACTAGGAGCGAGCGGTTTTATTGGTCAGGCACTATATAAAGAGCTTTGCTCCTATTTTGATGTATACGGAACATTTTATAGCAACAAATCGTTTGCTAAAAATGCACATTTTATACGATACGATTTAGATTATGATGGCATCGACGAAGTTGTCTTACAAGTACAACCAACCATTATAATTTCTGCGTTACGTGGTGATTTTGCTGCACAAATTGAAGTACATACATTTTTAACGGAATATGTAAAGACAAAACCATGCAGGTTAATCTTCTTGTCTTCTGCCAATGTATTTGATGCATATAGTAGTTATCCTTCGTATGAATACGATAAAACACTTTCGGAAAGCATTTATGGAAAGCTAAAAATTCGAATTGAAAACATGTTAATGCGTTTGCCTCAGAAAAAATATGCAATCGTACGTTTACCAATGGTTTTTGGCAACAAATCGCCTAGAATTCAAGAAATAAAAGACTGTCTGAAAGAAAAAGTCCCTGTAGAAGTTTTTCCGAATTTAGTCATGAATACGATTTCTGATAAAAAGTTGACGCAACAAATTCATTACATGATTAACAGGCGTAAAAATGGAATCTTTCATTTAGGTGCAGAAGATTTAATTCATCATGATGAATTTTTCAGTGAGATTTTAAAGAGTATGAACGTAAAAAAGCCATTATTCAAAAACGTATATACTTCAAATTTTGATCGTTTTTTAGCTGTTTTACCTAAAGACAACAAACTTCCAAAACATTTGTCTACAACAAATCAAGAAACATTAGAATATATTTCGGGGAAGAAAACTTCGTAAAACACCAAATAAACACAATACTTATCATTTAATTTTGATTAATAAGATTGATTTTAAAAGAAAATACAATAATATTACAGAGGAATTTTCCTAAAACATATTGTTGATCAATAATAAACATATAAATGAAACGAATTTTTAGTGTATTTTCCTCTATTACTTTCATAATACTCTTATTAGCTAATTGTGAAAAAGAACAAATTGTTCCTGAACCCTATGAGGAATCCATACAAAAATTAATCAACAGTCATTTTGTAAAAGGCGACTCCATTAGAAATACAAACAAAGAATTAGATCTGTTTTTACGAACACGTTTTCCGCAGGAAGATAAATTCACAGACGAAAATAGTTCCTTCAACAGTTACGGATTTGCTATTGATACGGAAAAAATTCTTCAACTTTCGGCAGACACTTATACAAATTATATTTTTACTACCCATAGAGGAATACCAACTATTGACAACACCGAAAATTATGTATTGACAGTTTTTGAAGATGGCAGTTATATGCAATTACTGATCAATTATCCGCTTTTTGAGAGTGCAGGAACGTTAACACCTGACATTACTAATGCTACTGTAACATATATCAATGATGCAATGTTACTTACTGGTGCGGATTCTTCTCCTTGTACAAGTCCGACAGAAGAAATTATGAGTTGGAGCGAGGAAGCTACTTGTTATTATTTTGACTGTACTGCAGGCGGAAATCATAGCTATGGTCAAAGTTGTAGAGGCTCGGAAAGTCAGCAACCTCAAAAAATATGTCTTTCAGGTTGGGTTGTAACAGGTTGTGTTGTCTATGGAGGAAGCACCACACCCGCAGATGACGGTACATTAAATGGTGGTGGCAGTACTAATAATCAACCAAACCCCAATAATCCAACTACAGGAGAAGTTCCTGTAGTACCATTTATTCCATATTGGCAACGAGTTGTATCTTGTGTAAATAATGGTGTTATTGCCTCACCTAGCAACATTTCAGAATTACCACTTTCTAATAATGATATAACTTGGCTACAAAGTAAAACTGGCGCTGTACATGCAACTGCCATTTTTGATTTTTTAGCTGAAAATGGTTGTGATGAAAATACTAAAGACTTTGTGAAAAAAGCTGTAGAAGCATTACAAAATGATAGCGAAGTTGACTTTAAACACAAAATAATTATTGACGCTACTTTAAAACTAAAACCTTGCCATGCCAAAGTAATTAAAGCTACATTTGAAAGCACTGCACCCGTAATACAATTAGTAAAAGCAGCTTTCAATGAGAATACTAAGTTTAGTTATAACTTGAGAGCAGAAACATTCTTAGCAAATCTTGCTCATATAAATGCAGGAACAAATCCTTTGGTGTCCTGTGATCAAGGAGATTGTGTAATGGAAACGACTTTCAATACTACCTACTTAGATTCAGCCAGTGATTTATCTATAGCAAAGACTGCAATTCATGAAAGTATTCATGCGGTTTTAGGTTATATGTATAAAATTGGAGCTTTACAAACGCTAAGTACTGATCCTGACTTTTCAGAGCTTTTGGTTGCTTTTACTACGCTTCAAGCGGCAACTACAGCAAACGAAATAAATAATTTAGGAAATAATTTAAATGACTTACAACATGAATTTATGACTGAATTGATTGATGACATGGCATTAGCGCTAAAAGACTATGGAGTAAGCAAAGGATATAATTTACCCTTTAGTTATTATAAAAAAATGATCTGGGGTTCTGGTTCTATGATTAATACACCAAACTTTCAAACAGAATTTTCGTATTTTGAACAACAAGAAGTCATTGCCATAGGAAAGGCAGAAAGTACTGCAACAACACAAACTTATTTAATTAACCAATACGATGAAGTTACCATACAAACTTCAGGAACCAAACCCAATACCAATGAACCCTGTAATTGAATATTTAAAAAAAATAGTAGTAGTCAATATTATATTCCTTTTTGTTTCATGTAGTTTATTAAAATCGCAAGAACAAAAAACGCTTGATGATATAAAGCAAATTGCAAAGATTCATTTTGAAAATCAGTTCCAAATAAATAAAAACTCAAAGAGAGGAAAAAATGATACATTCATTTATTTTTCAATTAATCAAGAGGATAATTTTAAAACTTTTTTTGAAGAAGACAAAATCAAACAGTACATTAAAGATTCTGGTGTTTATAAAAAGTTATTCAATGAAAAAGAATTAATAAATTATAGAAATCAAGCAGAGAAATACGATCTTGAAAGTATAAGAGAATATGTGACTTCTGACAAGTTAAAACCCAAACCTATAACCGAGGAAATTAGAGAAACAATTTTAAAAAAAATTTACTTCATGAATACTCCTGTATTCAATATTGATAAGACTCGCGCTATATTTCTTGCTGGAGTTCAAGCCAATTATGTAAGTATAATTGTATATAAAAAACATAAAAAAAAATGGGATATAGAACATTATTTTTTAATTGGATTTAGCTAACATGAAATATTATATACTTTTATTTATTTTATATATCACTTCAATTGCTTCTGCCCAGGAACAAAAAACACTTGATGATATCAAACAACTTGCAAAACTCAATTTTGAAATGCAATTTAGATCATATAAGAAATAGAAAAGACAAGTATATATATGTTAAAATATTTCAAAATAAAAATTTTAAATACTTTCTTAATAACAATGAAAAAATAAAACATGTAGTCAAAGATTCTATTATTCTTGATCTATTATTTAATGAAAAAGAAATAGAAAATTACAAAAAACAACTTACTGGTAATCAAAACTTAAAAGCTATCGAGAACTATGTAATTTCTCATGAACTACAACCAAAACCTAAAGAGGAAAAAGGTAGAGTAACTCGAATAATAAACAATGCTTATTTCATGGGTATTCCCGTATTCAGTATTCTCATGATTTATAAAAAAGAAGATAACCATTGGAAAGGAACACATGGTTTTATGATAGGAATCAGTTAAAGTCTCCTAATTTAAGATTTCAAATATTTCAACTCTCTTTCCTACGTAAAAATCAAAAGTTTTGTTAAATTCGTAACTTTCGTACACTACAAATACTCTTATTCGCATTCATGCACAAAATCATAGGTTTCATATTGCTATTCGTAGCTGCAAATGTGGTTGCACAGACAGATACTACATTTTGTAAAAAAGCGACTTTAGTATTGGAAACATTAGAAAGCAATCATTACCAACCAAAAACGATTGATGATGATTTTTCAACCTATATATTTAAAACATTTTTTAAACGTATAGATCCTAAACGCATGCTATTTGCTAAAAGTGATATTGATGCTTTTGGAAATCTTGAAACGAAACTTGATGATTTCTTGTTAGGGAAAGAATGTGGTTTTATACAAGAGTTAAGTAAATCCTATGAAAAGCAGTTATTAGCAGCTCAAAAAAGTATTGCTATCGTTCAAGGTAGTAAACTAGATTTTTCTGGAAAAGATCATATTACTTACGGAAGCATTAAAGATGAATCACAATTTTCTAAAAATAGAAAAACACTTCAA
Organism: uncultured Kordia sp.; assembly: GCF_947496985.1. Classification (GTDB taxonomy): domain Bacteria; phylum Bacteroidota; class Bacteroidia; order Flavobacteriales; family Flavobacteriaceae; genus Kordia. Next base: position 43,858 of record NZ_CANMEZ010000003.1, on the reverse strand, counting down.
AATCGTTGGACCAAGAAGATTCGAATTGAAATTATCCGTGACTTCTTATCACTTTCCAATCCTTCAAATTTCAAAAAAGTAAAAGATCAAATCAAATCGAAAATTATTGATGAGAATGCATGTTATATTCAAGATAAACTGAATACTGTTAACGGAATTCAATCGTATATTGAAACCACTTTTTTAGATATAATTTGTTCATATTTTGATCCACATAGTAATTATTTTGATCCAACTGACAATGATAATTTTTTAAACTCTATTGGAACTGAAACCAATTCTATTGGTGTTTGGTTTTCTAAAAACAGTGATGGAAAAATTGTAGTAGCAGGTTTACAAACAGGAAGCACTGCCTGGAAAGAAAAAGAAATCAATGCAGGCGATTTAGTACTTTCATTAAGCGCTAAAAATACCGTTTTAAAGACAACTTGTCTTTCACTTTTAAGTTTGTATGATTTCATTAATGATGAGGAAAATACAACAATTGCGATTAATATATTAACTAAAAATAATACTCATAAAACCGTTACACTAAAAAAAGAAAATCTAAAAATTGAACAAAATGCAATCAATACATTCATCTTAAAAGGAGAATATACTATTGGATACATCGCTCTGCCAAGTTTTTATACTAATATGGATTTTGGTTTTGGAAGTGCCAATGATATTGCAAAGCAATTATTTAAGTTAAATGCTGTAAATATTGATGGTTTAATTTTGGATTTACGTGATAATGGCGGTGGTTCTATGAAACAAGCCATTGATTTAGCAGGTATGTTTATTGACAAAGGTCCGTTAGGAATTTATCGTGACGCAAACAACAATAGAGAAATTATCAAGGATTTTAATCGTGGGACTTTATTCACAAAACCAATGGTGATTTTGGTAAATCAAGGAAGTGCATCGGCATCTGAATTCATTGCAGCCGCTTTGCGCGATCATTATAGAGCTATTATTGTTGGTAGTAAAACTTACGGAAAAGGAACAATACAAAGTATACTTCCGTTAAAGAATGAAATTGGTTTTATTAAAATAACTATTGATAAAATGTATGGTTTCAGAGGAAACACACATCAAGCCTCTGGAATTTCGCCAGATATTGAATTCCCAAGTTTATATGTAGGCATTGAAGATGGTGAAAGTGGAAATTCAAACTTTATCAAAAATGACACGATTTTAAAAGATGTTTATTTCAAGATGCCAAGAGCTATTGATTATGAAAACATTCGTGCAAAAAGTATGGTACGCATGCAGCAAAATTCATCTATAAAAAGCATTAAAGAAATCAATTCGAGATTACTTTCATATCTAAGTAAGGAACGTAAACTTGTATTATCTGTAGAAGGAATTAAAAAAGATAGTGATATTTTTGACGCTATTTTCGAAAAAAGTGATGATTTAAAAATGAAACACAGCACATTTGAAGTGTTGAATTTAGAAGATTATAAAGAAATTTTAGCCTATAATAAAAATAAAGCATCGCTTAATTCATACATGATCAAAAACATTCAAACAGATCATGAAATAGAAGAGACTTATCAAATTATTTCGGACTATATAAAACAACTTGCCAATTAACAATTCATATGAAATCAAACTACCTTCGCGTTATTATTCTTTTACTTTGTGTGCTTGCATTTCAAACTTCATCAGCACAAAAATTCAAAAATGCCAATGACTATCTAAGCTTTATCGGAAAAGAAAATGGTAAAATTAGTAAGAGCATGTGGAAATACACAAAGTCATTAGCACATAGTAAAAGCGCACGTAAGGTTGAAGGAGATCGTAAACGTTTGCTAAAATCGTTGGAACGTGCAATGATTAAAATAAATAGAGCTAAACCATATGAAGGGGAAGATGATTACAAGAAGAAAGTGTTAGAATATATGGATTTGTATTCGAGCTTATTAAAAAATGATTATGCAAAAATTGTAGACATGAAAGAAGTTGCTGAGCAATCGTACGACTTCATGGAAGCATATATTTTAGCGCAAGAATTGGCAGACAAACGCATGCAGGAAGCGCAACAAACGTATGCAAATGCGCAAAAAGAATATGCTGAACGAAATAACATTCGATTAATTGATAAGGAAACGGAATTAGGGAAGAAAATGAAAATTTCCAATGAAGTCTTTGATCATAAAAATGATGTGTATTTAGTGTTCTTTAAAAGTAATATTCAAGAACGATTTATGATAAACGCATTATCTTCCCAAGATATCAGTGCTATTCAGCAAAATGCAAACGCGTTGCTAACAATAGCCAAAGAAGGAATGATGGCAGTAGATACAATTGACTTGTATAAAGAAGATACTGCATTGATAAAAGCTACGAAAACTGCTTTACAATTTTACATAGATGAAACAGAAAATACAGTTCCAAAACTTTTAGAATTTTTCTTATTGAATGAAAAATTTGAAACTATCAAAACTGCAATTGACAAAAAAGCATCCAAAGACAGAACAAAAAAAGAAATTGACACATATAACAATATGGTGAATGAAATCAACAAAGCAGTGGAAGATTTCAACAAAACCAATGCAAAATTAAATAAAGAACGCACAAAAGTAATTAATCAATGGAATGAAGCTTCTGCAAAATTTTTAAGCCGACATATTCCAAAAGAATAATACAAAATCTATATTTGTAAAAATTAAAAAAGAACTAGCACATGGGAAGAGCATTTGAATTTAGAAAGGCACGAAAAATGAAACGTTGGTCTGCAATGGCAAAAACCTTTACGCGTATTGGTAAAGACATTGTAATGGCTGTAAAAGAAGGAGGTCCTAATCCGGAAACAAACTCAAGATTACGTGCTGTAATTCAGAATGCGAAAGCTGCCAACATGCCAAAAGACAATGTTGAACGCGCTATAAAGAAAGCTTCTGATAAAGATACGGATAACTATAAAGAAGTACTTTTTGAAGGGTACGGACCGCATGGAATTGCCGTTTTGGTTGAAACTGCAACGGATAATAATAACAGAACAGTGGCAAATGTTCGTAGTTACTTTAATAAATGTAACGGGAATTTAGGAACGCAAGGCTCTGTAGAGTTTATGTTTGATCATACCTGTAATTTTAGAATTCCGTCTGAAGGGCAAGATCCTGAAGAATTGGAATTAGAGTTTATTGATTTTGGTGTAGAAGAAGTATTTGCTGACGAAGATGGAATCTTACTTTACGGACCATTTGAAAGTTTTGGAAACATTCAAAAAGAACTGGAAAACAGAGAAATTGAAATCTTATCTTCTGGTTTCGAACGTATTCCACAGGTTACAAAACCACTAAACGAAGAACAAACTGCCGATATTGAAAAGCTTTTAGAAAAGCTTGAAGAAGATGATGATGTACAAAATGTATATCACACAATGGCTGAATAGCAATATTTATTCACATAAAAATACCAAGTCGTTTACCAAAAGGGAGCGACTTTTTTTATGCCTTGCAATTAAACAATAACGATGGTTTTACCGTACTTAAAAACCTCAGTAATTCACTAACTTTAAACATATTAACTCAACTTATTTCATCATGAAAAAAAGACAATTAAAATCACTTCAACTAAACAAAAAATCAGTTTCTAAATTACAAGCAAATCATTTCCATGGAGGAAATTTAACCAGACAAGATGATGACATGCTGCAAACATTTGGATGTACTTTTAACTTTGCTTGTTGGTCAATAGCATGCCCTACAGATTTATGCTCATTCAATTGCGATTAAAATAATCAATAACAAAAAAAGTCTTCCGAAGAAGGCTTTTTTTAAATTATTAAATACGGTTTTACCTTACAAATAATATACGTTTCTTACACAGCGTACTCAAAAACCTAAAGTACATTTACATCAAATAGAATTAGTTTATTTTAAAGTTATTTCAAAAATGAATTTGAGTGTTAGTGCATAAATAGAGAATAAGGAGAGAATTCGCTAAAAAAATTTGTATCATTTTTTCATATGTGAATTATTAAGTTAATACTAAGTTTTCTTCAAATTTTGATTAAAGCGTATTTCTCTTCTTTTTTATGCCAACAAAAAAGCTCAATGTAAAAACTTCCGCTTTTTTAAAGAAAACTGATCTTTTAACTCCTCAATACAAAATCATAAAGTAGAATATAAAAAATGAAGAATCCGCTATACAACGGGATTAATTCAACTAATAGTATTGTTTGTTCCTTTCAACCTTATCAATACTGAAGTTCATTAAAAAAGCAGGCCATAAGCCGAATCCTGTCTAAGCCTTATCATTTATCTAAAATTACCGTTACCAGTAACTTTTATCTGCCTACCCTTGAACATTGAGCGTGCCGCTCTTAAGCGTTCATATACATGGCATTGCACCTCGTAGAGTTTACCTGATTTCACTACAGCATTACCTGTACATTCTTTCTGCTGCACTTGTCCTCGTCTCACGACGGACGGATGTTATCCGCTACAATGCACTATGGTGTCCGGACTTTCCTCTCCTTCTCGAAAGAAGCAGCGATAAGGTAGCCTGCTTGCCGACAAAAGTACATAAATGTTTGAGATTGTTATGATGTAATCATAAAAAATGAAGATTCCCAATGGATTCTATTTTTCACCATAAACTGTTAATAAAAAAGCAGAACTATCTACGTTTTTGCTATGTTTCATTAGATTTCTATTGTTATATTTGTTGCCATAAGATCACCCGAATTCTATGGAACATTTCATTGTATCAGCTCGTAAATACAGACCGCAAACATTTAAAGATGTTGTTGGTCAACAAGCGATTACCAATACTTTGGAAAACGCCATAGAACGCAGTCATTTAGCACAAGCATTATTATTTTGTGGACCAAGAGGTGTTGGGAAAACTACCTGTGCACGTATTTTGGCAAAGAAGATTAATCAGGATGGAACTGAAAATCCTGATGAAGATTTTGCTTTTAATATTTTTGAATTGGATGCCGCTTCAAACAACTCTGTAGATGATATCAGAAGTTTGATTGAGCAAGTTCGTATTCCTCCACAAGTAGGAAAATACAAAGTGTATATTATTGATGAGGTTCATATGTTATCACAAGCTGCATTTAATGCATTTCTAAAAACATTAGAAGAACCGCCAAAACACGCTATTTTTATTCTGGCTACGACCGAAAAACATAAAATTATTCCAACGATTTTATCAAGATGTCAAATTTTTGATTTTAAAAGAATTGGTGTAAAAGATGCCAAAGAATATTTAAAATATATTGCTGAAAGTCAAGGAGTAGAAGCTGATGATGATGCACTACATATTATTGCTCAAAAAGCTGATGGAGCTATGCGTGATGCATTGTCTATTTTTGACAGAGTCGTTAGTTTTTCTGGAAAACAGCTTACACGACAAGCAGTTACAGAAAACTTGAACGTACTAGACTACGAAACGTATTTTACGGCAACTGATTTAATGTTAGAAAATAATATTCCGCAATTATTAATTGATTTCAACAACACTTTATCTAAAGGTTTTGATGGACATCATTTTGTTGCCGGAATTGCTTCTCATTTCAGAGATCTATTAGTCTGTAAAAATCAAGCCACAATTGCATTGTTAGAAGTTGGTGATCAAACAAAACAGAAATATTTAGAACAATCACAAAAAACGTCACAACAATTTTTAATGAAAGGAATTGAGTTGGCAAATGATTGTGATTTAAAGTATAAAACGAGTAGAAATCAACGACTCTTAGTTGAATTATGCTTAATGCAACTTGCCTCTATCAATTATGATGGAGAAAAAAAAAATAGCAAACGGTTCATAATTCCTGCTACCTTTTTCTTGATAAATGGTAAAGAAATTGATCCTATTTCAACAGTTTCAAAGCCAAATCCATCAACGCAAGTTTCTACAATAACCCAAGGTACAGAAAATACTACCGAAACGACTCAGCCAATAGCGCAAAAACCAGTAGTTGTTCCTTCTGAAAAGCCAAAAATTAATATTTCCGCTATGCGAAATAAAGTTTCTGGTTTGTCACTATCAAGTATCAAAGCAAAGCAAGAACACTTAAAAAAGCAACAAGATAGAGTTGTTGATAAAAAGGATTTACCAAGTGACGCTTTTACGGAAGAACGTATGTTAGAAGTTTGGAATGCGTATGTGGATAAATTGGATAGAAAAGGAGAAAAAATTATGTCTTCTTTATTATCAACTGATATTCCTAAGTTAAAAGATACGACTACAATTACGATTGAACTTCCAAATGACACGATGCGCATTGAGATAGAACGTGCGCAATATCCATTGTTAGAATTTGTTCGAAAAGAATTGAACAATTACGATGTAACACTTACCATTGATGTAAACGAATTGACAGAGAAGAAATATGCGTTTACAACTCGTGATAAGTATGAAAAATTAAAGGAAATCAATCCATTGGTTGAACGTTTACGCAAAGAATTTGATTTAGAAATTTAATATTGAAAGTAACATGATGTTAGGCTTAAAGCTACCAACTGATCCACGTTGGGTAAATATTGCAGAAAAAAATATTGAAGAAATTTTAACGGATCATGCTTTTTGTGAACAGAAAGCTACAAGTACAGCTATTTCATTAATTGTAAGTTTCCCAGAATATTCTGAGTTAGTAGAAGCTATGATTGCGTTGGTGAAAGAAGAAATCAGTCATTTTAAAATGGTGCATGATCGAATTCTTGCCAGAGGTTGGAAATTAGGTCGTGATCGTAAGGATGAATATGTTTCTAAATTATTGCAATTTTTCCCTAAAGGCGGAAGCAGAACGACACAATTAGTACACAGACTATTATATGCTGCGTTAATTGAAGCAAGAAGCTGCGAACGTTTTAAATTACTTTCGGAAAACATCAGCGATCAAGAGTTGGCTACTTTCTACAAGAATTTAATGGTAAGTGAAGCCAATCATTATACAATGTTTTTAGGTTTTGCCAGACAATATGGAGATCGAACTGAAGTTGATGAAAAATGGCAAGCTTTATTAGATTTTGAAGCTGAAATCATGAAAAATTTAGGTACTAAAGAAACAATGCACGGATAATTTAACGATGTTTGCTTCTAGATTTTTGAACACACTATTGTTTTTAAATCTTTTGAATTACTACCTATTCTTCTTTAGTTAAAGCCTCGTGATTTATAAATTATGCCTAGTAATTCACTAATTATTACTAGTTTTAGTGTAGGATAGTTTTTAACTATTATACTTTTGTATTACATTATTAGCAATTATGAAAAAAATCTACACTTCTATTTTAGTACTATTTCTAAGCTATTCTACATATGGACAAACCGATCCTGATTTGTTAGGGCAATGGTATTTACACTATATGGAAATTAATGGTACTAGAACCTATGTTCCTCCATTTACACATAATCCTACTGTATTTATAACTTTTAACAATAATGCAAGTTCTGGGCTTCCTACTTCTCAAGGAGATAGCTCTTGCAATCATTTTATAGCTGAATATGAAGTAAATAACACAAATACTTCTGTTAATTTAACTTCTGTAATACCAACGTTAACATTGTGCATGGGAGATACTTTTGAACCAACATATATATCAATTTTAACAAATACTACTACTAATGTTTTCGATTATACAGTCGATATTCCTGAGGAATCTTTAACAATGATTGATTTGTCAGGTAAAAAACTTGTATATGGAAGGCAAGTTTTATCAACAGAAAAACACACATCTTCTTTAAACTCTTTAAAATTGTATCCTAATCCAGTAAAAAAAGAACTATTTATTACTGATTTCCCTATAAGCACTAATACATCCTATACAATTTACAATCTAACTGGAAATAGTATCATTTCTGAGAAAAAATTAATAGAAAATCACATAAATGTTAATGCGTTAAAAGCTGGAGTTTACTTTTTAAAAGTGACTCAAAACAATAAGATTTCTATGAAGAAGTTTATTAAAATATAGATTTTTAAGCATAAAAAACGTCAAACTAAAATTTTTAGCTTGACGTTTTTTATATTTTATAATTACTTTATGAGCTATCGCTATATTACAACCTATATGTAAGTCCTATTTGAATTACAGCATTTTTTCCTTCAAAATTTGGCGCTCTATCTTCGTCAAACATATCTGCTAAGCCAAGGCTGTAACGTGCTTCTACTGCTACATTTTCAAGAATTGTTAAACCAAAACCTATATTAGCTGCATAGTCAAAGTTTTTGAAACTATCTTCAAATTCGTGTATTTTAAAACCAACTTGCGGACCTGCTTGAATGTTTAGAAAGTCTGTTAATTCATATTTTAGCATTAATGGAATTTGCAAATAATCGGCACGTAATGCTTTTTCTTTTGATCCTTGTGCAGAATATAGAAATTCAGGCTGAAAACGTAATTTTCCAGCAACATGCATGTCTACTAAAAAGCCAAATACAGCTCCAATTCTAGAATCATTTAATCCATCTTGAATGTCATCAAGATTTGATCCACTATAATTTGAAAGATTGATTCCTGCTTTAAAACCATATCTAGTTTCTGTATCTGTATCTTCATCTTCTACATATGAGACTTCTTCTTCAGTAGCTTTTTCTTTTTCAGATTCTTGTGAAAATGCTATGAAACTACACATCAAAAATGAAAGTAATAGTAATTTTTTCATCCGTTGGGTTTTTATTTTTTTGGTATCGAATCACATACTTATTAACTGACCATTAATTTAACAAGATTCAGTGATGTGAATTATTTCGTTATTTGAATTAAATGTAAGTATTGCTTCTTCAAAAACTTAAAATATTCGATGCATTTTTGCCATTTTTCGATGTTTCGAAGAATAATGTCTTTATAATACCATCTGCAAGTCCAATTTTTGGCACATATATCTTTCTAGCACCACTCCATTTACATGCAGAAAGGTAAATTCGGGTTGCAGGAATAATAACATCTGCTCTATCTGGATTTAATCCTAATTCAGAAATTCGCTCTTCGTAGCTTAAACTCTGTAAGAATTGATATTGCGCATTTAAGAAAATATATGATAGCGGTTCTCCAATGGTCGTTCCTGACATTTTGTAGAGCTTGTTGATGTTTCCACCAGAACCAATTAACGATAAACGCTTTAAGTCTTTCGTATTTTTCTTAACCCATTTTTCAATTTCTTTCCAAAAACTATCGTTTACCATTTTATTTAGCAAACGAACTGTTCCTATTTTGAATGATCGAGATGTTTTTATTTTTCCGTTAGAGAAGATCGTAAATTCAGTACTTCCACCACCAACATCTACATATAGATAGTCTTTTTCTTTTTCTATAACATTGTGCAAATCTGTAAAAGCAATGATTTCTGCTTCACGTTTTCCATCAATGATATCGATATCAATACCTGCTTTTTTCTTTATTTTTTCTACAATAGCTTCTCTGTTTTTAGCTTCACGCATGGCAGAAGTTGCGCAAGCCATATATGTTTCTACACCATGAATATCCATCAATAAACGATATGATTTCATAGCATTTGTCATTCGTTCAATATTTTTTGGAGAAATCATTCCGTCCGTAAAAACATCTTGTCCTAAACGAATTGGCACACGTACCAATGAACTTTTTTTAAATTTTGGTTTTTTATTTTCTTCCTCAATCACATTTGCAACTAACAATCGTATAGCATTTGATCCAATATCAATGGCAGCAAATTTTCTAATCTTCAAAATGGACTTATTTTTTTATGTGTTAATTTGACATTTTTTGTAAATAATAGTCATACGTTGCAAATTGCGAACGTACTTTTGCAAGCTCATTACTACGGTAAGCATTGTCTTGTTTTGGTGAAAACACACGTGCTTTTACATTATCGCGCCAACCAATATTAAAGGTATCCAAAAGTTCTTGTTTGATATCTTCATCATAAATTGGACATGAAACCTCAACACGTTTGTCAATATTTCGTGTCATCCAATCTGCAGAAGAAATATACACTTTTGGATCTCCGTTATTTCCAAAGATAAACATTCTTGGATGTTCTAAAAATTTGTCAACAATACTTATGGCTTCAATATTTTCGCTCATTCCATTTACACCAGGAATTAAACAGCAAATTCCACGAACAATAAGCTGCACTTTTACACCAGCTCTACTTGCGTTGTACAATTTATCTATAATTTTATAATCTGATAAGCTATTTACTTTTATTTTGATGTACGCTTCATTTCCTTCTTGCGCATTTTTTATTTCACTATTAATCAATTTATTGAAAGCATTTCGCGTGTAATGTGGTGAAACTATTAAATGCTTATATTTTGTTACTTTATAATTGGTTTCAAAGAAATCAAATACTTTTCCAACTTCCTTTAGAATGTCTTGATCAGCCGTAAATAATGTATAATCTGTATAAATTTTCGCTGTAGATTCGTTTACATTTCCAGTACTTACAAATCCATAACGAACTATTTTACTGTCTTCTATACGTTCTACCACACAGGTTTTACTGTGAACTTTTAATCCTGGTACTCCAAAAATGAGATTGATTCCTTCACTTTGTAATTGTTCTGCATATTTTATGTTCGCAGCTTCATCAAAACGCGCTTGTAATTCAATTTGAACCGTTACACTTTTTCCATTTTTCACTGCATTTACCAACGAACTTGCAACATGCGATATTTTTGCCAAACGATAAATGGTAATTTTTATGTTTTTTACTTTCGGATCTAACGCAGCTTCACGCAAAAAGCGCACTACATATGAAAATGTATGATACGGAGCATATTGCAAATAGTCCTTTTCGGCAATTTTTTCAAAAATACTTCCTTCCATACTCAATCCTTTGATTGGTAATGGTGGATATGATTTATACAATAAGTCTTTTCGTCCCAAACTCGGAAACGACATATAGTCTTTACGATTGTGATACCTTCCTCCAGGAATTAAACTATCAATATCATCAATGTTCATTTTATCAATTAAATACTCAAATGTATCCTTCCCTATAGTTTTATCATATACAAAACGAACAGGTTCACCACTTTTACGGCCTTTTACACTTGAAGATATTTTCTGAATGAAACTTTTTGACAAATCGTTATCAATGTCTAATTCTGCATCTCGTGTAATTTTAATCATATGCGCCGACAAACTTTCGTATTCAAAAATACTGAAGATGCTTGCCATACAATGACGAATTAAATCATCCAAAATGATAATATATTGCTTATCTCCTTCACTTGGCAACACAATGAAACGATCAATTGTTTTTGGAATTTCAATTAATGCGTGACGAACTTCTTTTACTTTTGGCTTGAAGAAACGCGTAACTTTACTGGTATTTTTAACTTGCGTCTTTAATACCATTTTCACAGCTAAGTATGCCGCTTTGTCTTTTAAGCTAGGCATTTCGTCAATATCATCTAAAATTATTGTCACTAAAGCAGGACTTACTTTTTCAATGAAATACTTTTCTATGTATTCACTTTGACTTCTAGATGCTTTTTGTTCATTAATGATGAAAATATTTTCTTTTTCTAATGCTATTTGTACTTCATTTAGAATCCGTAAACTTTCTGCTTGTTGCTTTATTACAATTTTAGTGATTTGTTCTAATAAGTCTTTCGCTTTTTCACCACCTAACACACTTCTTCCTCCTTTTCCTGCTTGCGCAATACGTTTTACTGTTGCATAACGTACTTTGAAAAACTCATCTAAATTGTTTGAAAAGATTCCTATGAAGCGTAATCGTTCTATTAACGGAACTGTTTTATCTGCTGCTTCTTGCAACACTCGTCCGTTGAATTGCAGCCAACTAATTTCTCTGTTGATGTATTTATTTTTGTGTTGTTGCATTGTTATTTTAAATCTTTAGGGAATACTTTTAGTATTGTTTTTCCATCTTCTAAGGTACTCCAAGAAATTGTATTAAATTGAATCATCACAAAACCACTGGTTGGCACATTATCAAAGAACTTGTCTCCATACGTGTTTACAACTGCTGTAATGGCGTGATTGTGCCCAAAAACCAGCAAACTATCTACAGTATCATCACAAGATTTGATGGTTTCTAACAAGTTTGAACCACCAAAATCATACATACCTTCTTTGATTGTTATTTTCTCCAAAGGATAATTCAATGTTCTACAAAAAATCGCACAGGTATGCAGTGCCCTATTAGCAACACTTGAATATACAACTTCTGGCATTTCAATTTTATCTGCAATATGCGTTGCCACTAAATGTGCATCTTGAATTCCGCGCAATTTTAATGGACGATCTTTGTCGTCTACAGGATGTTCCCAAGACGATTTAGCATGTCGAACAATGAGTAATGTTTTCAATTTCCTTTTTGTTTATGGCGATAAACGCTCAATTTTCCATGAATAATCTTCTTGCAATTGGTATCGTATACGATCGTGTAAACGATTAGCTCTACCTTGCCAGAATTCTATTTCTTGTGGTTTTATGATATATCCACCCCAATGTGAAGGTCTTTCTATTTCTTTTCCTTCGTATGAAGCTTCTATTTCTTTTAATTTTTGTTCTAAAACAGTTCGTGAAACAACGACTTCACTTTGTTTAGATATTATCGCTCCAAGTTGACTTCCACGTGGACGCGATTCAAAGTATCCGTCAGATAAGTTTTCTGCAATTTTTTCAGCCTTTCCTTTGATAATAATTTGTCGTTCCATTGCTGGCCAGAAAAACGAAAGGCATACATTTGGATTTTCCGTTATAGCCAAGCCTTTTTCACTTTCGTAGTTGGTGTAAAAGATAAATCCTTCATAGGTGTATTTTTTAAGTAGTACTACTCTACTTTTCGGAAAACCATCTTTTCCAAGCGTACTTATTGTCATCGCATTGACTTCCGCCACCGATTCTGACTTCTCTACTTCTAAAAACCAATTTCTGAACATCTCTATTGGATTTTCAACACAGTTTTCTTCTAGTAATTCGCTTTTTTCGTATGATTTTCTGTAATTGCTTAAATCTTGTTTCATTCGTCTACATTAATGCATTTTAAAAACATTTTATAGTGACTGCAATTTACAGCTTTTCATTTGTATTGTGAAGTAAAACAAAAGGGATTTATATTAAGTTTTCATCAAGTTATTTTGATTCGTTTTTTAGCACAAAAAAAGGAACAACTAACGCTGTTCCTTTGCAAATAAGTGTTAAAGAATATTCTTACTTTTCTTGCTCATGTGTACATCCGCCACCAAATACACTTGGCGCAGTTCCGCAACCTAAAATAGAACCTGGTAATGTAGATGTGCATGTTCCTCCAATTGTATGCGGGCATGGATATGTTTCGCCTCCTCCATAAATTGTATTTCCTTTTACTCTAGAAATTTTACTCTTGTTTAAAGGTAATTTTAATTTTTTATTTTTTTTCATGGTTTGAAGTTTTGATATAATTAGCAACTAATTTATTTGATATCACATTGGTCAATGCATCCGGTTTTTCCAGTAATGAAACCACCCTTAACTTTAGTTGCATTAAATTTTGAAACTACTTTTTTGTTAAGGCTCAAACTTTTAATTCTTAATTTTTTCATGATTTTAAAATTTTAAATATGCCTCTATTTTTATAGGTTTTCAGCAACACCTTTTTATATTGATTATTATAACCAAATTAGAAAGGATTTTATACTTTTAAAAAAGTATCTCCCGTAAATTGGATGATTTAAGGTGTCAGTAAAACATATAATTATTTTAGGGCATAACAAATAGTTTCTTCATCCGGATCTTCGCTCATTTGATATCCATGGATATCAGATGTTGGTAAAGTACCGCCTTTGATGATTTCTTTTTGATGCAGGCTCATTTTTGCAATTGCTATTTTTGATAATTTTAAGTTACGTTTTTGTTTAGTTTTCATAAGTATAAAGTTTTAAATGGTTTTTACTCAAAATTCTTTTCCAATCAAATTATCAATTTTTTTAAATAAAATTAACGACACATTTCGTGTTCGCATTGTGAATGAAACCCAGTACTATTGAATCCTTCTGAAGTTGGCAAAGTACCGCCTTTTAAAAATCCTTTTTCTTGAAGATTTATCTTTGCTATTGCGACTTTAGATAGTGTTAGGGTTTTCTTTTTTTTGTTCTTCATGATATAAAGTTTAAGTTGAATTATTAAGTGATTAAATCTATTAATTATGATTTGTTAATTTATTATAACCAAGCTTAAATTATCTAATTTAAGGAATTGAAAAAAACCCACAACACACTAATAACAAGAACTTTAATATGTAAATGTTTTTAAAATTATGAGCATAAAAAAAAGGAGCAATAATTGCTCCTTTTACACATTTAGTCTATATTTTAGTGACACTGCATGTTTCCACATCTGCTATATAAAGCTGTTTGTGTACATGTTGGCGTACAAGAGTAATGTCCTCCTTTTACTTCATTTGCGTCTAATGTTGATACTTTCTTTTTGTTTAGGTTAAGTTTTAAAGTTCTTGATTTTTTCATGGTTATAAGTTAAATAATGCCTACGCTTGACAAAGGTTTTCGGCGATACCTTATCAATATTTTAAAAATTGATACCGCAAGCTATTGAAGAAATAAGAACTTAAAAAAGCTTGATTCCTTAAATTAGATGATTTAAGGTTCATAAATGTACTAATAACACATTTGATTTCCACATTGTGATCCATGAGCTGAAAGTCCTACTGGAGCCGATGCAGGAAGTGTTCCTCCTTTGATTTTCACCTGTGTGAGTTGCTCAATTCTTGTGATTGTTTTTTTTACTAATTGTAACTTTTTTGTGGTTCTGTTTTTCATGGTTGTTTAATTTTTATGGTTATTTATGATTTACTCATTTTTATATTTTTTATACAGTTTCTATACTTACATTATTTCGTTTTTCTAATTCTTTTATATAATAAGAAGGATTGATTCCTGTTTCCTTCTTGAAGTGTTTGGTAAATGATTCTGGACTTTTATAGCCGACTTCCAAAGCAATATGTTTTACTGTATATTGCCTGAATAATTTGTCAGTCTTTAATCTTTCAATCGCATAATTGATTCGTAATTCATTTAGGTATTGATAGAATGTCTTTTCCTTATATTGCTTTAATACTTTGGTAAGATATGTAGCATTTGTTTTTGCTTTTTTAGCCATATTAGCTAATGAACATGAAGATTCTAGAAAATATTCTTGCCCTTCTATTTTTTCAAGACGTTTAAGTATTTCTGTTACTTTTGAACCGTTAATTATAATTTCTTTTTGAGTTGCATTAGTCTCTTTTTCCTTTTGAGCACTATCAGAGATTAATTTTTCAAACAGCCTTTTATTATTTTTAGCTTTCTTTTTATAATATAATAAAGTTCCAAAAATTATAGCACAGAGTAATGAAATGATTCCTATAGCATATAAATACATTTTTTTTGAAGCTTCATTCTGCATTAACAGTATGTCCTTTTGCCGAATTCTTGTAATGTATAGCTTTTCGTTTATTTTTCGTGTCTTTGTATCTATAATTGAGCTTAAATCTTGACCAATTTTTTTGTATAAAATAGATTTTTCTTTATCATTGATTATTTTAAAATTTTCTGATAGTAACTCATATGTTTTCACCAATTCTTGTGGTCTAAAGTCTTCGTTATTTATTTTTTCTGATTGATTAAATAATTGAATTGCTATTGTTAGTTTTTCTATTGAAGTATCATATTCTTTAAGTCCATAATAACTTTTCCCTATGTGAAAATAAGATTCTCCTAAGCGTTCATCATTATTGATAGATTCTATAAAATCTTTGGCTTTATTAAGATTAGTAAGTGCTTTATCATATTCTCCTTTTTGATTGTGCGCAATTCCAATATCATGATAAAAATAGCTACTTGCCACATTATCATCTTCATTGGCAATACTTAACTTCAATCCTTTTTTACTGTAATACAAAGCAGAATCTGGTTGATGCAGTGTTAAATATGTTCCTCCCAACCCCATAAGAATGAGGTATTTGTTCCTTTCCGAAGTCTCTATGTTTTTACTTTGTTGTAATGTTTCTTTGTAAATCTGTAGAGCTTCTTTACATTTTCCTATATTTCGAGTTACTTTCGCAATGTTGATTCTAGCTATTAACTGTTTTCCTAGTAGTTTCTTCATGGTAGCTTCTTCATGAACTGATGAGTAATATTCCAAAGCTTTGTCATCGTCTCCATATAAAACATAAGCATTCCCAATACGTAACCGATAATTCAGCTTTAGATTTATGTATGTTTCTTCATCAAAAAGATCTACTTTTACTTTTAAGTCTTCTGGCGTATAATGTGGTATTTCATCAACCTCTCCTAAATCAATCAATAAATTGTGCCATTTATTTAAAATTTCAATTGCTTCTTTGTGATCTCCTTTATCTGTAAGTATGACGCCTCTATATAAATATGCATTGAAAAGCATTTCCGTATCATTATTTTCAACACTTTTACCTATGAGCTCATCTGAATATTTTATTGCCAGATTTGGATCTGTCCTTGAATATTTTTTAACGAGTTTTAGTAATTCTTTTTCCCCTTTTTCACAACTAAAAAAAAGGCACATCAATAGTATTCCACAACATAAAATGGAAGATTTGATCATCAATCTATACGTCATATTATTTTACATTATTTAAATTCAAACACTTTTCCGTCATCAGCTAATAGTACATTTTCAAATACGGTTTTGGCTTCTTCTTTGAATTCATCAAAACCGTCATAACGTGTTGAAAAATGTCCTAAAATTAATTGTCCTACATTGGCTTCTTTGGCAATCATTGCTGCCTGTTTTGCTGTTGTATGCTTAGTTTTTAAGGCTAAATGATCGTGTTTGTCTAAAAACGTAGCTTCATGATATAAGACATCTACATCTCTAATTTGATCAATTATTTGGGGAAAATATATCGTATCACTGCAAAATGCATACCCTTTTGATTTTGGAGGGTCAAAGGTAAGTTTCTCGTTTGGAATTACTTCGCCAGAATCGAGCGTAATATCTCTACCGTTTTTTATGTTTTGATAGTAGCAGCGTTCTATTTCATAGTTGAGCACTGCATTGATATTGAGTTTGCGTTCTTTTTCTTTTTCTTTAAACAGAAAACCATTCGCATAGATACGATGTTCTAGAGGAATTGTCGTCACCGTTACTTTATCATCTTCAAATAAAACTTCTGGTTGATCGCTTTCTAATTCATGAAAACAAAGCTTGTAACTCGTCCATGACTTGGTCAATTTTAATTGAAGTAACGTTAATTCTTTCAATCCTTTTGGACCATAAATATGTAAATCGGCATCTCTACCTAATAACATAAACGTAGAGATCAACCCTATAAGTCCATAGAAATGATCGCCATGTAAATGTGAGATGAATATATGTTTGATACGCGCAAATTTCACTTTGCTACGCCTAAGTTGCACTTGTGTTCCTTCACCACAATCTATTAAGAAGATATGGTTACGTATTTCGAGTACTTGCGCTGTTGGATTTGTATGTTTTGTTGGTGTAGCTGCATAACAGCCCAATATGCTTAATTTCATTTAGTAATATTAATACTTTGAAAGCTAGAATCCTAAATCACGTTCTATTTCTTCCATTTCAATGATATCAAAAGCTTCTTGCAGCGTTGGAACTGTCATAATAGCTTCTGGCAAATCATCGGTACTTATTTTATTGGTTACAATGACAAAAGAGTGTTTTGCTTGACGATGTTTTTTGGATAGTTGTAAAAATTCTACCAAATCACTTTTTTTTAAGTTGCCAAATGAAAACAAGTTTACTATGATATTGTCATTTTCAATTTCGTCGTAACGTGCATCAATTTTTTTTACAAGTTCCACAGTATCCGCAGATTCTTGCGTTATGATTAGGATATTTTCTTGCTTGTCTAAAATCATAAGTAATAGTTTTGAGGGTTTTTAGGCTATATTTTCAAGAACTATCTACAATTTACAAAATTTACAGCATATTTCTATCCTTAAAATACGTTTAACGTCATTTTAGTATAAATGCTTAAAAATCTAAATTTTGTGTTATTGTTTTATTTTAGAAGCTAATAAATAGATTACTGCCATACGAACTGCCACACCGTTTTCAACTTGGTTTAAAATGATCGATTGTTTAGAATCCGCAACATCACTTGTAATTTCAACACCTCTGTTGATTGGTCCTGGATGCATGATTACAATTTCTTTATCAAGAGAGTCTAATAATGCTTTTGTAACTCCGTATTGTTGTGCATATTCACGTGTAGATGGAAAATAACTAATATCCATACGTTCGTTCTGAACACGAAGCATATTTGCTACATCACACCATTCTAAGGCTTTACGCAGATTTGTTTCGACTTCAACACCTAAACTTTCTATGTATTTTGGCAAAAGTGTTTTTGGCCCACATACTTTTACATTAGCTCCTTGAAGTTTGAGTGCAAAAATATTTGACAACGCTACTCTACTATGTAAAATATCACCTACAATTACTACATTTTTCCCAGCTACATCGCCAAGTTTTTCTCGAATAGAATACGAATCCAGCAATGCTTGAGTTGGATGTTCGTGTGCGCCATCACCCGCATTTACAATACTTGCACTTACGTTTTTTGATAAAAATACACCAGCTCCAGGGTTTGGATGTCGCATCACTACCATATCTACTTTCATAGACAAAATATTATTTACTGTATCAATCAACGTTTCCCCTTTTTTCACGGAAGATTGTGAAGCTGAAAAGTTAATTACATCTGCTGACAGACGCTTTTCTGCCAACTCAAATGAAAGCTTTGTACGCGTACTATTTTCAAAAAACAGGTTTGCAATCGTAATATCGCGTAAAGAAGGTACTTTTTTTATAGGACGATTGATCACTTCTTTAAATTGATCAGCCGTTTCAAAAATGAGTTGTATATCTTCTTCTTTGAGATATTTTATTCCAAGCAAGTGGTTTACACTTAATTCACTCATTTCTAGTTGTCTTTTTCTTGATTAATAAGATATATCATGTCTTCACCATCATTTTCTGCCCAATTCACTTTTACTTTTTCTTTATTGATGGCATCTACTTGTCGTCCACGATAGTTTGGTTGAATTGGCAAATGTCTACTAAAACGTCTATCGATTAGTACTAATAATTCAATTTCTTCTGGTCTTCCAAATGACTGAATTGCTGTTAATGCTGCACGAATACTTCTTCCAGTATACAATACATCGTCAATAAAAACAACTTTTTTATTTTCAACAACAAAGTTGATATTTGTTTTATTAGCCTCTAGTATTTTTTCGCTGCGGCGGAAATCGTCTCTATAAAAAGTAATATCAAGGTAGCCCAATTCTATTCCTTTTACATCATATTCATCACGCAAAATACTTGTTAAACGTTCTGCTAAATAAATCCCTCTTGGTTGAATTCCAATAAGTACAGTATTTGAAAAATCAAGGTGATTTTCGATCAGCTGACACGCCAATCGATGCAGAATAATTCCTATCTCTTTTGAGTTCAATAAGATTTTTTGACTCATAGTTTTAGTCCAAATGGTATTTGGAAAACAAAAGTACAGATTTTTTTGATTATATCACTTCTATTCTAAATTAAGAAATTTTCTAGTTATGATTTTCTTGATTGATCTTAGATGTTGTATGTATCTCGACTGCGTTCGATATGACATCACGATAGTAAAGTATATTTTTAAAATTTGATATATCCCAAAAAATAGTTTCAAAAGAAAGAATGGTTACCTTTTTGCTGTGTTACCATTAAGTGTATGAACTTATTATATATACCTTAATTATGAAAAAAATAGTTGGAATTATACTTATACTTTTTGTTATCATTTTACTTTCTTGTGATACTGATAAAAATAAAGAAATTTTAAATCGTTCAGAATTTGAATTTGTCGTAACAGGAAATGTGAAAAATGGGGAAGGAAAACTACTAAAATTAATGATTCCAAGTAAATATCCCAATGAAATTTTAACTTCAAAAGTAAAAAATGGAACGTATCTATTTAAAGGCAAATTAAATGCTTCTGAAAGAGCTGGTATATCAGTTGTAAACAATACAGCTAACAAGCGATTGCCTAAAAATCTTTTTTTGACAAAAGACACCATATATTTTGATGTTGAAATTGGTAAAAAACATGATGAGTTTACATTTACTTCTGATACTATTTTAAAAAATGTCATCAATATTTACGCAAAAAAAATAGATAGAAAATATTGGAATATTAATAGTAATGCCTGGGTTTTTAGCGATAGTTTAAAAAATGATAGTATGCATGAGAATGTGTATCCAACTATTAAATTGGAAACTTTAAAATTCCTCAAAAATGATTTAAATAGAAAGAAATACGCACCAATAAAGCTTTATTATTTAAGAATGATTCTTGAGGAGAACACAATCTTCAATACGATGTATTTAAATGATTTGGAGAGAAAACAACTTCATAATTTATTCACTAAAATCGATACCTCTTTAAGTAAAACCCCTGACTATGAAATTGTTAAAAGTTATATTTCAAACCTAAAGAATCATTCATCAAAATTAACTTTTAAAGATTTTATATTAACAGATCGTGATGGAAACAAGATCACCCTTTCTGATGTTATTGCAAAAAATAATTTTACCGTTATTGATTTTTGGTGGTCTGGATGTAGCCCATGTAGAGCGTTCAATGTAGAAACAAAACCATATTATCGTAAACTAAAAGAAAAAGGAATTGAAATAGTAGCAATTAATGTTGATAGAGAAAGAGCTAACTGGGAAAGAAGTAGTACAAAAGACCAAATTGAGTGGATTAATTTGTACGCTGGGAATGATTCAAACATAATTCCAACGTATCGGATTACATCATATCCGACAAAAATAATTTTTGATCAGAACCAAAAGATAATTGATTTTGATTTTCATACCTCAAAAGAGTTGTTTAAAATCGTAGAATAAAGATAGTTCAACGATATGAATGATATTAAAAGATGAACGTTTTATAATCGTTCATTTTTCTTATAAAGTTATTATATTACATTTTGAAGAAAAATCTTTTTCAGAAAAGAATGGTTACCTTTTTGCTCTTATCCCATTAAGTATATAAACGTATTATTATGAAAGATCAATCACTATTACAATTGCTGACTTCCGAACAAAAGGAAAGAGCCTTTGTAAAGATTTACAGGTACTTTCCAAAGGTATCGCGCTTTATATGCAAGTATGGAGGAACAAAAGAAGAAGCTCAAGATGTGTTTCAAGAAGCTTTGCTAATTTTTTACCGAAAAGCAAAAACTCCTAGTTTTACATTGACATCAAGTATTGAAACGTATGTATTTAGTATTTGTAAATACCTCTGGAAAGATCAATTAAAACAAAAGAATAAACAAACCGATTCATTAGAAGAAACATTCTTAAACGACAACTCCATTCCTGTAGAAATTCATCAGCAAGAAGAAGAAAAGTATCAATTGGCTGAAAAGGCCCTAAAATCTATCGGAGATAAATGCCTAAAACTGCTTTCATTTTTCTATATCAATAAAAAGAAGATGCAGGAGATTGCCAACTTGTTAGGATTTACTTCAGAATCATCTGCCAAAACACAAAAGTATAAGTGTTTGGAACGTGCTAAAAGAGAATTACAAACCTTAAAAGCAAACCGATGAGAACTGAATTAGAAACTATTGCATATATAGAAAAGTACTTATTAAATGTACTTACTAATGCCGAACAACAAGTATTTGAAAAACGTATGGCAACCGATCCCGATTTCAAAACCGAAGTAGAGCTACAAGAACAATTAGTTCATAGTTTGGAACGTATTTCGCTACAACAAACGATTCAGAGTGCAGAACAAACGTATCGTTTCTGGAAATTATGGAAGCTTATTGGAACTATTGCAATTCCAATTTTATTGACATTGACAACTTGGTATATTTTGAATGCTTCTACAGAAACCAGTATGGAATCTGAGACGATTCCAACGAAAGTTGAACAAAAAACACAGGAAAAGAAAACCATTTTAGAAAAAATTACAGCTAATCCCGATACGACTTCTAAAAAGAAAACTTCTATTATAACTAACGCTAAAACAACAGTATACGCAGAGAATATTGTTATAACTCCTTTAGAAAAAATACAATCAGATATTTTTTCTATTGCTACTGAAAAAGATACGATTGTTGAAACTAAAAACGGCATCGTGTTTTTGATTCCTTCAAATACTTTTGTGGATTCAAGTCAAAATATTGTTAGTGGAAACGTACAACTTGAAGTTAAGGAAGCCATCGATTCTCATACAATTATGACTTCTGGATTGTCTACATTTTTTAATGATAAGCCTTTGGAAACTGGTGGTATGTTCTTTATTGAAGCTAAAAAAGATGGAAAGAAATTAGCAATTCATCCTGAAAAAGAAATTACCGTAGATATTCCAACTCAAAACTATAAACAAGGTATGCAATTGTTTGATGGTGAAATTAAAAATGATGGAATTATTAATTGGACAAATCCGAAACCATTAGATAAAGCATTGATTCCTCAAGATATTTTTAGTTTGAATTTTTATCCTCCTAGTTATTTAGAAACACTTACCGAGAAAGGTTATGATAGTAATGATAAGAAATTTACCGATAGTTTGTATTATTCTTTTGAAAATATACAAGAAAAGAAAAAAATTGATAAAATACTTGGATATATTTTCAAAGAAAGAAGGAGAACTCTAGATGTCGCTGTTGACACTGTTATTAGAGATGTCGTTACCCCTAAAAAAGACTCTGTATTATTTACATCAACTAAAGGCTTAGATCCTATAAAAGTAAAAACGATTTGGAATGAAAAGTATGAGAATACATTTATCGCAACCAAAGCCTTTGAAGAACGTTTACGTGTAATTCATCAAAATTGTGAATCAGCTAATAGTATTTTTGATATGTATGTAAAAAATATTGATCGGAATTTACATGAAATTGATGAAATGATTGTTACTAAATTAAGAAACTCTTCATTTCGTACACAGTTTGAATCATTTGCTGCGCAACGATTAACGAATGTTACCAATATCAATTCAGAAGTTTCTAAACTCAACGATTACTATATAAAGCAACAAAAAGTGTATCGTTTGGCTTTAGAAAAAACACAATATAAAATAGATTCCTTAATGGATGTTGATGAGAGATATAAAGCATTTTCAAGACAGCAATTACAAAATTATTATTCAAATGAATTGGCTGTGAACACAAAGAACGTAGCGAAAAATATTGATGTAAAGTTACCACGTGTTTTTAATAGAATACAAAGAACCCGCACACAAAATAATCAAACGTACGCAGAAACCAATTCTCTTTCAAATGAAGTTACTTCTGTAGCAAGTAGTATCAAAAAAGAAAAAAGAAAACGTCGTTATAGAGCTTCTGTACGAACAACAGGTTGGAAAAATATTGATCGTATTATTAATGATCAAATAATCGCTAGTTTAAAAAATAGAACAAACGTAACTATCAAGAATAAAACGAAGCAGACAACAATTACATTTTCAAACTATGAAGTTTCGATTGAAAATACCGAAATATTTGATCATTTATTTGTGTATTTAATTCCAAATGAATTCGATAGTTATATAAAACTTGATGCTAAAAATAATCGTTTTACGTATAAACTAAATGACCTTTTGAGTTATCGCGTGTATTGTATAGCTTATTTGAATGATGTTCCATATTACATTGACAAAACGATAGAAAGTACTTCTGATGAGCTGACACTTAGTAAAACTACAACCGAAGCTTTACGTAAGCAATTATCAACGTTAAATACTGAAAGTAGTTCTTTAGAAACTGAAATTTCATATCAAATATTTAAACGAGAGAACAAAACTAAAGTAAAAAAGTATCGTGAAATTATACAATTAAAAAGAGAACTAACACCATTAGTGTTTCCATGCATTACAACAATAGAATTAGAACCTCCATTAACTCTAATACCAGATTCATCTTTTGATTCCATTAGCTCAGAAAACGCATCTACTTCTTTTAGAATAGTAGAAAATTCAGCGGTATACCCTGGTTGTGAAAATTTCACATTAGAAGCCGATCGAAGAAGATGTACAGAAGAAAAAATTCAATCATTTATCAAAGAGAATTTCAAGATGGAGATCTTTTACAGATTGAATCGTACAAAAGACGAAAAAGCAAATTTCACTTTTACAATTGATACTAATGGAATTGTTACAAATATTAGCACTAGATCTTCTAACAAATATATTAGCATGGAACTAAAACGCATTATTAAATTGCTCCCAAAGTTACAAGCTGGAAAAGCAGGCGGAAAAAAGGTTAAAGCAAAATACACAATGTCGTTACATCTTTCAATAAGGAGATAATTTATAAAAATACTCATAAAAAAAGCCGTTTCAAATTGAAACGGCTTTCTTATATATGATAAAATGTTTGGAATTATTTTCCTTCCATTTTGTCTTTCAACTCTTGTAAAGCATCTAAATCTCCAAGCGTAGTTTTTTCAGAAGCTGCTGATTTCTTAGCTGCTGCCTGAACGTTTCTTTGCTCTTCTTCTCTAAAGATTGCTGTATGAGAAGCTACAACTCTTTTGAATTCTTTGTTGAACTCAATTACTTTGAACTCAGCTGTTTCACCTTTCTTCAATTTCTTTCCGTCTTCTTTTTCTAAGTGACGAGAAGGAATGAAAGCTACTACATCTTCGTTTAAAGCTACTGTTGCACCTTTATCATTTGTATCAGTAATTTCTGCTGTATGTAATGTACCTACACCGAACTCACCTTCATACTTATCCCAAGGATTTGGCGTAGTTTGTTTGTGACCTAAACTTAATTTACGTCCATCTACGTCTAATTCTAATACAAGTACTTCTAATTTGTCACCAACAGTAACAAATTCAGATGGGTGCTTCACTTTCTTAGTCCAAGATAAATCAGAGATATAAATTAATCCA
Organism: uncultured Kordia sp.; assembly: GCF_947496985.1. Classification (GTDB taxonomy): domain Bacteria; phylum Bacteroidota; class Bacteroidia; order Flavobacteriales; family Flavobacteriaceae; genus Kordia. The sequence goes on along the minus strand of NZ_CANMEZ010000003.1, from coordinate 19,004 downwards.
TCAATTCCTTCTTCTAATTCTACGAATACACCAAAGTTAGTGAAGTTACGTACAGTTCCTGTGTGTTTAGAACCTACAGGGTATTTAGTAGTAATATCAGTCCATGGATCTGGCGTCATTTGCTTGATACCAAGAGACATTTTACGATCTTCTCTATCTAATGTTAAGATTACTGCTTCTACTTCATCTCCAACTTTTACGAAGTCTTGCGCCGAACGTAAGTGTGTAGACCAAGACATTTCAGATACGTGAATTAATCCTTCAACACCTTCAGCTACTTCAATAAATGCACCGTAATCAGCAATAACAACAACTTTTCCTTTTACTTTATCTCCGATTTTTAATTCAGAATCTAAAGCTTCCCATGGATGAGCGCTTAATTGCTTTAATCCTAATTGGATTCTTGACTTGTTATCATCAAAGTCAAGGATTACAACATTTAATTTTTGATCTAATTCAACAACCTCATTTGGATGGTTGATACGAGACCATGATAAATCAGTAATGTGGATTAATCCATCAACTCCTCCAAGATCAATAAATACACCGTAAGAAGTAATGTTTTTAACAACTCCTTCTAGTACTTGACCTTTTTCTAATTGACCAATGATTTCTTTCTTCTGCTCTTCGATATCTGCTTCGATAAGCGCTTTATGAGAAACAACCACGTTTTTGAATTCATGGTTAATTTTAACCACTTTGAATTCCATAGTTTTGTTAACATATTGATCGTAATCTCTAATTGGCTTCACATCAATTTGAGATCCTGGTAAGAACGCTTCAATACCGAATACGTCTACGATCATACCACCTTTAGTTCTACATTTTACAAAACCGTTAACGATTTCACCATTGTCATGAGCAGCATTTACTCTATCCCATGCTTTGATTGTTCTCGCTTTTCTGTGAGATAATACTAATTGTCCTGTTCTGTCTTCACGAACGTCAATTAATACTTCTACTTTGTCTCCTACTTTTAAGTCTGGATTGTAACGAAATTCGTTTAAAGAAATTACACCTTCAGATTTTGCATTGATATCAATGATCGCTTCTCTGTCAGTCATTCTTACTACAGTTCCATCTACTACAGCATCATCATCTGTATCAACGAAATTGTCCGCTACTAATTTTTCAAATTCTTCTAGCTTTTCGTCCTCAACTTGGTCAATTCCTTCTTCGTAATTGTGCCAGTTAAAGTTTGCTAAAAATTCTTCAGGGTTTTTAACGTCCTGAACGTCTGTGTTTGTGTTTTCTTCAGCCATTGCTGATGTAAAATTTGTATACTGCTCTCTTAGAGATTCTTCGCATGTAAAAACAGTAGAATGTTATATTTATATAAAATTGTCTTTCCCTTTTTGATTCTCCAACATGCTAAAAAGGAGTGCGAAATTACCATTATTATTTTGATTTACAAACTAATACTATATAAATAGGCATGCATTTATTCAATTTAGCTATAAAACATGATTTTCATCGAAAAAGTAGATTATAACACACTCGTAACTTAAATTCTATTTTTTTAATTTATCTTTATAATATTAATAATTAAATACAAAGAATAATGAGTGTAAAATTAAAATATCAAGGAGTTCTTGACCTTGGTGAGGCTTTAGCGATTCAGAATGGAAATGTAGAAGAGGCAAATGGAGTTTTAAAAATTTCAGGTGTTGCAGGAACACCGCATGAAAAGAATTTAATTTGGGATAAGATTAAAGAAACTGGCGGAGAGTTCCCAACTGATATTGAAGCAGATATTAAAGTTGCTGATGATTCAGTTTTTCACCGTCATACAGTTGCTAGTGGAGATACGTTAGGAAAAATTGCTAAGCAATATTATGGAAAAGCAGGAAAATATACTGCTATTTTTGAAGCCAATACAGATATTTTAAAGAATCCTGATGTAATTCATCCAGGGCAAGAGTTGGTAATTCCAAACTTATAATAGATCGTATAGATACTAAAAAAGCTTCCAAGTTTGGAAGCTTTTTTTATGCGTTTATTGTTCGTTGTGCTAAGTTATAGATGCGATCAAACTGCTCTTTGAGTCCCATATCACTATTATCAAAAGCTACAGCATCTTCTGCTTGTCGCAAAGGTGAATCTTCTCGGTGCGAATCTATATAATCCCTGTTTTGCACATTCCGTAATACTTCTTCATACTTAACATCGTCTCCTTTTTCAATGAGTTCTTTATAACGACGCATTGCTCGTTTTTCTGGAGAAGCTGACATGAATAGTTTTAGTTCAGCATCTGGAAAAACAACCGTTCCAATGTCTCTTCCGTCCATTACGATTCCTTTTGCTTCGCCCATTTTCTGTTGTTGTTTCACTAATTGATAGCGAACTTCAGGAACTGCAGCAACTTTACTCACATAGTTAGAAACCTTCATCGTTCGGATTTCTTTTTCAACATTTTCACCGTTTAAGTACATTTCGGCAAAACCGACAGCTTCGTTGTATTCAAATTGTAATTCAATCTTATCAAGATTCACTACTAAATCATTGATTGAAAAACTATCTTCATTGATAAACCCTTTACGTAGTGCAAATAATGTTACAGCTCTATACATAGCACCCGTGTCTACATAAATATATTCTAATGCATTAGCGAGTTGTTTGGCAATTGTACTTTTTCCTGTAGATGAAAAGCCATCAATGGCTATGGTAATTTTTTTCATAACGTAGTACTTTGTATACGCTTGGAAGCGCAATTGATTATTGCAGATTTACGGTAACACCAAACATACTTGTATTGGCTGCTACTGAATATCTGGCATAGGTATAATCAAATTTTAGTTTGTTGATGCGAAGTCCAAATCCTGCTGTAATTCCAGAAAAATTACGCTGATCTACTATTTTAAGTTCTTCTCCTCTTCTGAAGTTATATCCTAATCGAATGTTGAATCCTTTGTCTGGGAATACTTCCATTCCTACAATTGTATGACGAATTAGGTTTTTAAGAAAGGTTACTTTTTCTTCTGTTACACCACCTTCAATTGATTGTTCTGCTCTATTTGGGTTAGCAAACGCAATTTCCCATTGTTGTAAGTTTTCAAATGTTAGATGCCAACGAATTGGAACGTGTTCAAGTTTTTGAGAAATTCCTAATATTAATTCAAAAGGCAATTGTTCTTGTACACCTGCATATGTTGTAAATTGAAAACCTAAGTTTCTTGCTGCTAAGGCAACATTTAACTCTAATTCTTCATTTATATACATGATTCCAAGATCTACAGCACCTCCAAATGAGTTGTATTGTTCTAGTTTTGAATTGATAAACTTTGCATTTCCACCGATATGAATGTCAGTCCAAGGAATATTATACGCGTATCCCATTGACAAAGCAACTTCATTACCTGTAAATGATCCTGTTTCATTTCCTTGCTGATCATATCCATCAAATTGTCCATAACTTACATAGGTTACTCCTGCATGAAATGTTTGTACTCTTCTATCCCAAGTATATGCATATGAAGCTGATCCGTAATTTACATCTCCTAAATAGTTTACATAATTTAATGATAGATGATTATCCATTTTGTAGTTAATACTTGCTGGATTGAATAGTGCTTGCGTTACATCTTGGTCGTAATTGGTTATTACCTTTCCTCCAAGTGCTGCTTGCCTAGGCGATGAAATTAAGTTTAAAAACTGATACGTATACCTTCCACCTATTTGAGCGGAAGCTATCGTTGTTATAAACAAAAAAAAGTATAAAAGGTTCTTTTTGTGCATGGGTGCAAAGTAACTAAAATCTTTATTCAAAACGTTTAGATATTGTAAATATTTTATGCTTTTTAATAAAATTAATAGATATTTCTTTTTCTAATTTTTTTTGAGTCTCAAAATACATTTTTCTTCAACAATCCCATATAAATATAGACTCTTCATGTAATAATACTTGATGATATTTTATAAAACCGCACCTAGTTTCTTTGTTTTTACGGACAAGTTGGACTTACATTAGACATGAGTTAACTCTATAATGGAGGATCCAAAAAAGCCATTTAAAACATTAGAGTATGGATTAATCACAATTAAACTATTATGAAAAAAAAGTTTTTTTTACACAAAACAGTTAGTGCTTTAACAGATAAGCAAGTTCAAGATTTAGATCAAATATTTGGAGGATTAAGAGATGTACCTGTAGAAATTTATTACCCAACAATTGCAGCTCCAATGTGTCCAGACGGATTTTATTGGCATAGTGGAGTTAACCAATGTCTTAAAAATGGTACATACCCAGAATTACCAGCTGATAAGCAACCTGCAAGATTAGGATAATATATAGTTAATAATGATTGCAGTTGTTCAACAACATCAACAATTTTTTTTAAAATATTGTTTAGTTTAACACGTTGGGCAACTGCTTTTAAAACAGTAGTCTTATGAATTTCAATCAATTAGTTTTAAAAGTTGCCAGTAGATGTAATTTAAATTGTTCGTATTGTTTTATGTATAATTTGGGAGATTCTTCTTATCGAAACCAACCAAAGTTTATGAAAGAATCAATGATTCCTACTATTATAGATAAAGTAAGCGTATATCTAAAAAAACACCCACAAGAGTTTTTTACCATTGTATTTCATGGAGGTGAACCTTTGCTAATTGATCAAAGTTTTTATAGAACTTTTGCTACAGAAGCTACAAAGCTTTATAAAGAATTTCCAAATACTGTATTTGAATATAGTGTTCAAACCAACGGAGTTCTCTTAACAAAAGAATGGACAGATCTTTTTAAAGAAATTAGGATTTTCCCAGGTATTAGTTTGGATGGAACAAAAAAAGCACACGATATGTATCGAGTAGATCATAAAGGCAATGGAAGTTATGATGATGTTATTAAAGGTGTTAATTTATTAAAGGAAGAACTTGGTTTTGTCTCTGTAATTAGTGTAATGAATATTGAAGAAACTCCAGAAGTAACATATAATCATCTTAAAAAAATATCTTCTGATTATATCAATTTTTTGTTACCCGATTTTACACATGATAGCTTTTCCTATGCGCCAAAAGCAATGGGGAATTGGTTGATAGGCTTGTATGATTTATGGATTAACGACACAAAGAAACCTGTAATTCCTTTTTTTCATGGATTAACAAATACGATTTTAGGTTCTAAGAAAAGAGCTAGAAATGAAGCACATGCGCTTGTTATTGAAACTAATGGCGATATTGAAGCTATTGATTCCTTAAAGGGTTGTGGTGAAAGTTTCACCAAAACCAATATGAATATCAATACACACAACTTTGAAGATCTTGTAGCACTTCCTTTGGGAAAACTTTATTTTCAAGATAGTAATACAAAACTTGCTACAAAATGTATAGAATGCCCGATTGTATCTATTTGTAAAGGAGGACGATTGGTACATCGCTATAAAAAAGAAAACGGATTTAATAATCCGTCAGTATACTGTGAAGATATTATTATGTTAGTGTCTCACATACAAAATACAATGATGGAAATGATTCCGAGTATGTATGATGAAACTATTTCTAAAATGGACGCTAACGAAATCATTGATTATTTAAACACGCTCGATATGTCTATTATTGAAGAAACATATAAAAAGGACCTAGAGTTTTTCAGTGTACAACCTGTATAAAACAAGAAACATCAAAAAATCCTAAATCCTTTTAATTTATCAGTTTATTAATTGTTAGAGTGCCTTGTGGTTTTTCACGCTTTCGTTTGTGATTGCGTGTTTAATCACATCACTCATTTCAGTAACATAGTGAAATGTAAGTCCTTTTAAATATGACTGTTTTATTTCTAAAATATCACGTTCGTTTTGCTTACACATAATTATTTCTTTAATTCCTGCACGCTTAGCAGCAAGAATTTTTTCTTTAATTCCACCAACTGGTAATACTTTTCCACGCAATGTAATTTCACCTGTCATAGCTACATCTTTCTTTACTTTTTTCTGTGTAAACAAAGAAACCAACGAAGTTAACATTGTAATTCCTGCGCTCGGTCCATCTTTTGGTGTTGCACCTTCTGGCACGTGAATATGTACATTATATTTTGGAAATACTTCTGGATCAATTCCTAATGCATCAGCATTCGATTTTATGTATTCCATTGCAATCGTTGCCGATTCTTTCATCACTTTTCCTAAATTCCCCGTAATAGAGAGGTTTCCTTTTCCTTTAGAAAGAATTGATTCTATAAATAAAATATCACCACCAACACTTGTCCAAGCTAATCCTGTGACAACTCCTGCAACATCATTATTTTCATACTTACTACGTTCCATTCGAGCTGGACCTAATACATCAACAATGATATCATTTGTGATTTTCTTCTCATATTTTTCTTCCATCGCAATAGATTTAGCTGCGTAACGAACCATTTTGGCTATTTGCTTTTCTAAACCACGCACACCACTTTCACGTGTGTATCCTTCTACAATTTTTTCAAGTTGCTTCTTCCCTATTTTTAAATCCTTATCGGAAAGCCCATGCTCTTCCAATTGCTTCCCTAAGAGATGTTTTCCTCCAATTTCAACTTTTTCTTCTGTCGTATATCCTGTTACATTGATAATTTCCATACGATCGCGCAATGCAGGTTGAATGGTGCTTAAGCTGTTTGCTGTAGCGATAAACATCACTTTAGACAAATCGTAGCCCATTTCTAAGAAATTATCATAGAATTCTGTGTTCTGTTCAGGATCTAATACTTCTAACATTGCCGAAGATGGATCTCCATTATGACTGCTTGAAAGTTTATCAATTTCATCCAATACAAATACCGGATTTGAAGTTCCTGCCTTTTTCAAGCTTTGAATAATTCGCCCTGGCATAGCTCCAATATAAGTTTTACGATGTCCACGAATTTCTGCTTCATCACGTAATCCACCTAATGAAATACGCACATATTCTCTTCCTAAAGCTTCAGCAATTGATTTTCCTAAGGATGTTTTTCCAACTCCTGGAGGTCCGTATAAACACAATATTGGAGATTTCATATCATTACGAAGCTTTAACACTGCTAAGTATTCTATGATACGTTTTTTTACATCTTCCAATCCTGAATGATCACGATCTAATATAACTTGCGCTTTTTTCAGGTTGAATTTATCCTTACTAAATTCATTCCAAGGCAAATCTAAAAACAACTCCAAATAATTACGCTGAATTGAATATTCCGCTACTTGCGGATTCATACGCTTCATTTTTGCAAGTTCTTTTTCAAAATGCTTCTTTACCTTATCATCCCAGTTTTTCTTTTTTCCTCGGGCGCGCATTTCTTCTACTTCTTGCTCATATGAAACGCCACCACCAAGCTCTTCCTGAATAGTTTTCATTTGTTGTTGCAAGAAATATTCACGCTGTTGCTGATCTAAATCATGACGAACTTTTGACTGAATATCATTTTTAAGTTCTAGTTGTTGCATTTCCAGATTCATAAACTTCAACGTCGCTAATGCACGTTGTTTCAAATCTGTGATGGCTAACAATTCTTGTTTATCTTTCACTGTCAAGTTCATATTAGAGGATATGAAATTGATTAAGAACGAAGAACTTTCTATGTTTTTGATTGCAAATGATGCTTCAGAAGGAATGTTTGGACTTTCCTTAATAATTTGCAATGCTAAGTCTTTGATTGACTCTAAAATTGCTTGAAATTCCTCATCGGTAACTTCTGGTCGTGTTTCAGGAACTTCTTTCACAGTTGCTTCCATATATGGCTCTTCTTGCAACATTGCATCAATAGCAAAACGTTTTTTACCTTGAATGATGATGGTTGTATTTCCATCAGGCATTTGCAATACACGTAAAATTCGGGCAACCGTACCCAATGTATTAATATCTTCTAACGTAGGATTTTCAACAGCTTCGTCTTTTTGAGAAACTACTCCAATTACTTTTCCTCCATTATTGGCATCTTTTATCAACTGAATCGATTTATCTCTTCCAGCTGTGATAGGAATAACAACTCCTGGAAACAATACTGTATTTCGTAACGGAAGTATTGGCAAGGTAGCTGGTAATACTTCTCTATTTATTTCCTCTTCATCTTCTGGCGTCATTAATGGAATTAACTCCGCATCTTCATCAATGGATTGAAATGACAAACTGTCCATATTTAAAAACTTTGTTTTGCTCATATTATATTTCTAGGTCATTCTGTCATAATAACTAGAATGAAAATCTATATTTCTTTTTCTTTAAGTCGTTTAAAATACTAGAAATCAACAGCAACTCACTATTCATCTAGCATTCTATACTGTTTTAAGTCAATTGTTGTGCCAAGCTTTTACTTTGAAAACAATAAAATTTAAGAAATATTAAATATTTTTAGAGAAAAGTGTAACAAATGGATTTTTATGTAATCCTTACAATAAACTAAAACTTTTTGAGCCACCAAAAGTTACATACTGAACAACTCATTACGTTGTGCAAAGAAGGAAATCAATCTGCGCAAATGGAGATTTACAATCGCTATTACAAAGCGATGTACAATACTGCATTTCGAATTTTGAAAGATAGCGCAGAAGCGGAAGATGCCATGCAAGAATCATTTTTAAATGCATTTTTGAAATTGGACTCTTTTAGTGAAGAAGTTTCATTCGGAGCATGGTTAAAGAAAATTGTAGTGAACAAAAGTATTTACTTGTATAAAAAACAACAACGAAAAGAAGAAATTCCTTTTGACAATGTATTACATAAGGTCGAAGATAATGATGGAATTGCTTCGGATGAAGAGTTTACAAGCTTACAGGCTCAAAAAGTATTGCAGACTTTGAAAACACTGAAGGAAAATTACAGAGTTTCTTTGACCTTACATTTGATTGAAGGGTTTGATTATGATGAAATTTGCAGCATTTTAGATATTAGTTATGCTAATTGTAGAACTATGATTTCTAGAGCAAAGGAAAGTTTGCGAAAAAAATTAGAATTATGCGTATGAAAGAGGAAGATAACATTTCAAAACTGTTTGAACGATTAGAAGGAACGTTTGATGTAGAAACTCCTGATGCAAATCATGAGAATCGCTTTCTAAACAAGTTAAAACAGCAACAAGAAAAACAGGGAAACACGCCTAAATTAGCAGAATCAACTGTTGAAGATTCTAAAACTGTGAGTCTGTTTAAATGGTGGAAACCAATGGCAGCAGCTTGTGTTATTTTATTAGGCTTAGGAATTTTCATCGGTTCTAATTTTCAATTTGGAGAAGGAACTCAGGAAGTTACTTTTTCGCCAGAAGTTGAAAATTCACAATTGTACTTTGCTTCTTTAATTGAAGAAGAATTAGCTAAAGTAAAAGCTGCTGAAAATGAAGACACAAAAGAAATTATTCAAGATGCATTGTTACAATTGGAACGCTTAGAAAACGATTATACTAATTTAAAGAATCAATTAATTGAACACGGAGACGATAAGCGTATTTTATATGCAATGGTTGCTAATTTTCAACTCCGAATTGATTTATTACAAAATGTATTAGCCCAAATTGAAGAAATTAAATTATTTAAAAATGAAGACACAATTATATAAATTTTTACTACTTACTTTTTTAATTCCGGTTGTCTCTTTTGCCAATAATGGAAAGAAATTTAAAGGAAAGTATACAAAAGAAAAAACCATTACGAAAGAGTTTTCAGTGGCGCCTGATGCACTTTTAAAAGTTTCTAATAGTTATGGTACGGTTCACATGACCGCTTGGGACAAAAATACCATTGCAATTGAAGTTGTGATTAAAACCAACGGAAATTCAGAAGATAAAGTGACAGAGCGCCTGAATCAAATTGATGTCGATTTTAATAATACAACTTCCATGGTAAATGCTAGTACAAACTTTAGCACGAACAAAACAAAATCATGGTGGAAATGGAACAAACGTAATAAAGTAAGTGTAACGGTGAATTACACGATTAAATTCCCGAAAGGAAACGAATTAAAAATTTCCAATGATTATGGTTCTATTTTCTTAAATCGTGCCGAAAACACCGTAGATATCAATTGTGATTACGGACGTATGGAAATTGGAGAACTTCTTGGGAACGATAATAATCTGAATTTTGATTATACAAATAATGTAACTATTGCTTACATGAAAAATGGTCGAATCAATGCTGACTATTCTTCGTTTACAGTAAATAAAGCAGAAGATATCCGCTTAAATACCGAACATACAAAATCGCGTTTCGGAACTATTAGTACTATTGAATACAATTGTGATTATAATTTATTACAAATAGACCAAGCTAACAATGTAAAAGGAAACGGTGAGTATTTGTCTTTACGTTTAGGTATCATTACTGGAGATTTAGATTTACAGGCAGATTATGGTTCTATCAAAGTTACTGAAATGACAGATGATGCAGGAAGTATAAAAATTAATTCAGAATTAGCAGGAATTAAAATAGGATACCAGCCACAATATCATTTCAATTTTGAAATAAATCTAGAATATACAAGCCTAAAAGGTGACGAAGACTTTACCATGAACAAAAAACGTATTGAATCACAAGAACGTTATTACCAAGGATATCATGGTGATTCTTCTACTGGAAATAGTATAAAAATTGACTCTGAATACGGAAGTATTCGATTCATGAAACTATAATAAAATCAATTAATCAACGAACAAAAACAACAATTATGAAAAAAGTAACAGTATTTATTATCGCATTATTCTTAGCAACAACAGTTTCGCATGCAGATGGTTGGGGAAAAAAGAAAATTAAAGGAAATGGAAACATGACTACAATTACTAGAACAACGTCTGACTATGATGTTGTAGCTGTAGCAGGTTCTTTTGATGTAGAATTAGTATCTGGAAGAGAAGGTAAAATTACATTAGAAGGAGAATCTAATTTACTTGAATATGTAATGACTGAAGTAGATAATGGAAAGCTAAAAATTAAAACTAAAAAAGGATACAATTTACGTGTAAGTAATGGGAAGAAGTTAGTGATCACAGTTCCTTTTGAAGACCTTGACAAAGTAGCATTAGCAGGTTCTGGAGATGTATATACTAAGAATGCAACTATTAAAGGTGATGATTTCGATATGGCATTAGCAGGTTCTGGAGATGTTATTTTAGATGTAGATGTAGATGATTTAAACATGAGAGTTTCTGGATCTGGAGATATGACTGCAAGAGGAAACGCTAATAATACAGAAATTAAATTAGCTGGTTCTGGTGATATTCACGCATACAAGTTGAAAGCTAAAAATGCAGTTGTAACCTTAGCTGGGTCAGGTGATATTAGATTATATGCAGCGGAGAGCTTGAAAGCTCGTGTTGCAGGTTCAGGAGATATTACATACAAAGGAAGACCTTCAAAAGAAGATACGAAAGTATCAGGTTCAGGAAGTATTTCAATGAACTAAGCTTTTAAGATTTATTTGACTTATATAAAAAAGCCTGTTAGTTTTACACTAACAGGCTTTTTTTTGTGCTTCATTTTTTTTATTAATATGATACTCCAAAGGTACCTTCTGTGATATCGTAAGTTGGATTAGGATCTCCTAAAAACGGTCTTGCAGTAAAAGAAAATGTTCCTTCTATCCTGTTACTTTCAGTATTGTGAACAGTTATTATTAATGTTCCTTCAGCTATAAAAGTTTCTGTCTGACTCACATTATATTGCCCTACTGGAGTGCCATCTCCAGGATCGCCAAATGTATATTCTCCTGGTGTAATATCATTAGGAACTGTAAGTCCAATCGTTTCAAAACTATTTTTAATAGCAGTAATCCCTATAGTATTAAAAGCACCAAGAACTTCAACTCCATTAACGGCATCTTCTACAAACTCTACTCCATCTACTTTTGCAAAAAATGAATTACTAGGATTATCAATATCTCCAAAATCTCCTGAATATGTAATATTTGCAAAATTTCCATTAGTGAATTCTAATACTTCTACATTCCCGGCTGTTTCTTCACGATACGCTGTAAAAGAAAACGTCCCAGAAAGTGTTTGATTAACTTCATCAATTTCTAACAAATTTATTTCTCCTTGCGGAATCATATTTCCTTCTAATGCAGATACAAATCCATTGGCACCAGCTTCAGGTACATATCCTGCTCCATTTACAAAAAATTCTCCTGGATTTGCTACACCTAATTCATAAATCCCAGTTTGATTCGCCTTAAAAGTAATGGTTATAGTTTCTTCATTATTATTTCTAAAAGCAGTAATATTAACAACATCATTTATATAGGCTGCTCCAGCCATATCTGCTACATATGTTTCTCCATTTATATCTACTTGAAATGTTCCAGTTGTTGGATTATTTGGGTTATTCGGATCTCCTGGATTATTAGGATCTACAGGGTTTGTAGTTTGTATTTCTATATCTGGATCTAAACCTTCATTCTCACAAGTAAATGCGGTTAATGAAATAAATATTAGTAGTAATAGAGATGCTTTTTTCATGTGGTTTTGGTTTTAATTCTTACAAATGTAATAAAAATACTGACTTTGTATATATTAGAAATTATATACGCATAAATATTCGTTATTGTACATATTTTGTTTTCTTAATGAAACTCAACACTATAAATGATAGTAAAAAGAAAATAGCCAAGCATAATACAGACCATTGCATGGATCCTGTAATTGCATTTAACGCTCCAAAAACAATCATTCCTAATACAATTGCTATTTTTTCAGTAACATCATAAAAGCTAAAATAGGTTGCTGTATCTTCGGTTTCTGGTAATAATTTAGAATAGGTTGAACGTGATAAGGATTGAATTGCGCCAAGCACTAAACCTATTAATCCGCCTAAAGCGTAAAAGTACATTTCAATGTTTTCCTGTGTTTTGTCTAATGAAAATGCAACAAAACAAACAATTCCCCAAATGACAATAGTAATTTTTAAAGCCGTTAAGTTTCCATACTTTTTTGACACATTAGAGAAAATATATGCCCCAAAAATAGCTACAAACTGTACTAATAAAATTGCTCCTATAAGATTTGTATCTGGTAAACCTAACTCTGTGCTTCCAAAAATTCCAGCCATATATATAATGGTTTGTACGCCCACACTAAAAAAGAAGAATGATATTAAAAAAGTACGTAATTGCGCATAGTTTTTAAGTTCTGTCCATACTTTCCCTAATTCTTTAAAACCACTCGTTAAATATCCTTTTTGCACTTCTCTTATTTGATCATTTTTAGGCAATCTACGATAGGTTACTTGAGCAAAACCTAACCACCAAATACCTACAATAATAAATGTAATTCGTGTTGCTTCACCTGCTGTATCAAATCCAAAAGTATCGTGTTTCATTATCATTGCTAAACAAATAATCAATAACAATATAGAACCTATATATCCCATAATAAATCCTTTAGCACTTACTGCATCTTGTTGTTCAGGATGTGCTACTTCAGGTAAATATGCATTATAAAAAACAATACTTCCCCAAAAACCGATTCCTGAAGTGATGGTCAGTAAAATTCCAACCCATAATGTTGATTCTCCTTGAAAGAAATACAATCCTATAATTGATAATGAACCTAAAAGACAAAAGAATTTTAAGAATTTTAGTTTATTTCCTGTATAATCAGCTATTCCGGATAAAACAGGTGATATAATTGCAACTATCAACATAAAGAATGCGATAGTATAGCTCAATAGTGTTCCTGGATTCCAATCAGTTCCTAAAAACACAACTGTTTTATCTAACTCATAACTTTCAAAGTTTTGGGTTACACCTGCATAGTATATTGGAAAAACTGCCGTACTTATCACTAGTGAGTATACAGAATTTGCCCAATCGTAAAATGCCCATGCATTGATTAACTTTTTATCTCCTTTTTGCAATCCAGTCGTTTTTCCCATAGTATTCTAAATAAAAAAAGCTGCTCTAAATTGAGCAGCTCCTAAAATACAGATTTATTTTTGAATGTATGTTAATTTAAAAATTTCCTAATGGGCGATATGAATTCACGCCAAATTTTTGAGCTTCTGTTTTTGCACGTGCTGCTTCAGCTTGAAGGTTTTTAACACGTGTTTCACTAGATGGATGTGTGCTTAAAAATTCTGGCGGTGCTTTTCCACTACTTTTTGCGCCCATACGTTTCCATAGTTCGGCAGCTTCATCAGGGTTGTATCCTGCAATTGCCATTAAATAGATTCCAATTTTATCAGATTCATTTTCATGCGCTCTACTAAATGGTAACATTCCTAATACGTTTGATCCAACTCCATAATATTGGTTAAACTGCTGACGCGATTTATCATCTTTTATTGCAATATTTCCAGCTACAGCTAATCCTTGTTGAATATATCCTGCGCTCATACGTTGCTGTCCATGGTTTGCCAATGCGTGTGCAACTTCATGTCCCATAATGGCAGCAATTGCCGTTTCGTTTTGAGCTACATCTAATATTCCTGTGTAGAAAACAATTTTTCCTCCTGGCATACACCATGCATTTATTGCCGGATCATCTACCAAATTATATTCCCACTTGTAATCTTTTAAATATCCTTGTTTTCCATTAGCATCTAACCAACGTTCTGCAGCAACAGCAATTCGCTCTCCTACTCTTTTTATCATGTCTGCTTTTGAAGTTCCTGTAACAACCTTATTTTCTGTCAAAAACTGATCATATTGTGCAAAAGCTGTTGGAAATAATTGATCATTTGATACAAATGCCAATGTTTTTTTTCCTGTAAAAGGATTTGTTGCACATGACAACAAAAACAAGAAAACCGAAAGGAATGCTAATTTTTTCATGTATTTATATTTTTTAGGTGTCTTAAATTAAATTATCCTCTAGTTAATAGGATAAGTAATACAAAATTAATAATTATTCAATAAGTTCGATAAAACTACGTAATGTATTTCCGAAGCTCGAAAATTTATCTCAATTTTGAATCATCTTAGACATGCTACCAAAAAATGAGTCAAACTGCACAAAATATCAAATCCGAACCTGTTATTAAAGTTCCAAAAGCAATTTTACACACAGGGCGTTTTTTACAATTTATATCTACTTCGCTTGCCGCAAAATATGCACAACGTTTGTTTATTACGCCTTTGAAACATAAAATGCCAAAGCGTGAGTTTCATATGGATAAAGAAACTGAACAAACACAACTTGAAGTAACCGAAATTTTAAAAACAGTTGTTGTATATAGATATGGTAAAAGTGATAAGCGAATTTTATTAGCACATGGTTGGAGCGGACGTGGAACTCAATTGGTAAAAATTGCAGATCATTTTCTAAATCTTGGATATGAAATCATAAGTTTTGATGCGCCAGCACACGGTAAAGCACCAGGAAGAACAACTTCAATGCCTGAGTTTATTGAATCTATTCATGAAATTGAAAAAAATTATGGTGCTTTTGAATTTGCTATAGGACATAGTCTGGGCGGAATGGCATTACTCAATGCGGTTCGTGAAGGTTTTAAAGTAAAACGACTCGTTACTATTGGTGCTGCAGATGTGATTACTGATATTATCCAACACTTTACACATACGTTAACTTTAAAAGGTAAAGTTGGAAAAAAAATGAAAGCCAATCTAGATAAACTATTTGGCCGTGATATTGATTATGCTTCTGCCCACAATGCCGCTAAAAGCGTACACATTCCAACATTTATTATTCATGATGAAAATGATGTCGATGTTTCTGTAAATTGTGCATATGCAATTTACAATGAACTTACTGACGGAAGTATTTATATTACGAAAAACTTAGGACACCGTAGAATTTTAGGCAATAAAGAAGTAATTCAGAAAATTGAGCAGTTTTTATTGAAGTAATTCAATAAATAAAAAGATTAAAAGACTTTTATTCTACTTTTTCATTTACATAAAATTCACATCGTATAGCTGTACCAAAACTTACCTTTATTCAAAACAAATTAAGAAGCTTTAAAAAAGATAAAATCGGTAGAAAATGAAGTAAAATAATATGAAGAGGAGGAGGAAGAATAAATAACAACACATTATGAAACTATCAAAGGATAAATATTTAAAAGCCAGAGATTTTATCATAACCAATGCCAGAATGATAGAACGCCGTTTGTTTGATTTTCATTTTAATAATGGAACTATGGTAGGTGTTTTTCACGCGGTATACGCGTATCGAAATACTGATGGAGGTTTTGGACACGGCATGGAACCTGATACTGCTTCTCCTGAAAGTCAACCACTATTTAGCATCATGGCGCTTGAAACACTAGATGAAGTTGGCTATCTGACTAAGGAATTAATTTTATCCGACTTTATGCCTTACTTTGAAAGCATTACTACTGAAAAAGGTGGTATTCCCTGGATGTTTCGCCCTAAAAATAATTATCCGTGTGAAGAACATTTTAAAACCGTGAAAGAATGGGCTGCCGTAAGTACAACAGCTCCTTTACTGGGTATACTAGAAAAGTATCATATTGATATTCCTTGGATGGAAAAAGCAGAACAATTTGTTTGGGATGAAATTCAACGCATACAAGAAAAACATGTTTTTTGTCATTTATGTACTCCAAGAAGATTACAATTTTTACAATACACTAAAAATACTGCAAAAGCGGAAAAAGCAATCAATGACTTAAAGAATTGGATATTGGCAATTGGCGTACTTTGCAAAGATACGCAAGATGAAGGTTGGGGATTGTATGGAAAACCACATAGTTTAAACTATGCGACTACTCCTGAACATATCTTTACATCTTTATTTTCTAAAGAAACCATTGAAGCAGACATAACAACGCTCATTTCCAAACAAAAAGAAGATGGCAGATGGGACACTTGGTACGGATTAAGTGAAGGCATGAAACTAGAATGGGCAGGCATTCAAACTTTATGGACCTTAAAAGTCTTGAAAAACTATGATTGTATAGAATTGTAAAGTCTATTAAAATAAATGCATGCCACTTCTAGCATGTTACGTACTTTCATTATTAATTTTTACTCAACTGGAGCTTGACATCTTATATGTCTATAACTTTTAGGATACTGACATGGTGTTGGGTTTCCTTGATACCCTGGGCAAGTAAAACGATCTGCAGCAAAAGTTGGACACACATATTGTGTTCCTCCTGTAATTTGTTCTTTTGCTAAGTTTGAAATAACTTTTCTTTTTAATTTTAGGCTTTTAAGTTGCTTTTTTTTCATGGTTATATGGTTTTGCTCACTATTAAAATACACTAAAAATCAATCACATAGAAATAAATGTGATGGATATATCAGTTTTGTGATGGAAAATAATCTTCATTAACTGTAACAGTCATTTTTCAGTTGTGTCTAAGTCGTAAAGTAGGAACTACTAACAAAAATTAAACTTTATGATGTACAAAGCACAATCCAAATTAGTAACCGTCGTACTATTTTGTATGACCTCAATTATTATGAACGCTCAAATAAAAAAGAAGATGACAACAGCACAACAAAACGTATTAGAAGCTATTGAAAAAATGACAAAAGCTTTTGAAAACAAAGACATTGATACAGTAATGGCTTGCTATGAACCCAACGCCGTAATTGTATTTGAACCTGAGTCTCCAATCTCTGATGCAAATGTTTTACGAGAAATGTTTACAAAAATGGCAATGATTAATCCTAAATTTACATATAGTGGGCACGAAGTATTTATTACAGGAAATATTGCAACTCATATTGCTCCTTGGGAAATGACTGCGAAGGCTCCAGATGGAACTGAAATAAAACAAAGTGGATTATCCATAGCCGTTTTAAGAAAACAAGAAAACGGAGAATGGCTCATGATTTTAGACAATCCGCATGGACAATTTTTAATGACTAAATAACTCAATAATTAGCTGTCTTAACTATTTTAAGACAGCTAGTTTATTTTAATACACATGAAATGGATAAAAAATCGTTTGATCTTAAAACTTCTGATACAATTTTAATTGAACAATCTCTTGCTGGAAATAAAAAAGCATTAGAAACACTAATTAAAAAGTACCAAGATTGGATCTATAATATCGCTTTAACTTTTGTTGGAGATAAAGATGAAGCTGCTGATTTAACGCAAGAAGTATTAATAAAAATAGTGACAAAGTTAGATTCATTTAAACAAAAGAGTGCTTTTAAAACTTGGGTATATCGTATTGTAAAAAACCATTTTTTAAATATGAAAAGAGGAAAATACGAAGCCAATGCAACAACATTTGAAGAGTTTGGGCACGGACTTGACCAATTACCAAATGAATCTCTTTCTGACTACTCTTATGAGGTTGAAGATAAACTTTTAGTAAAGGAAGCCAAAATTAGCTGTATGAAAGGAATGTTGCTTTGTCTTGATAGAGATCAACGAATGATTTATATAATTGGCGAACTATTTGAATTTACAGATGCTATTGGTAGTGAAATTATGGAAATTTCAAAAGAAAATTTTAGAGTCAAATTGCATAGAGCAAAAAAGCAACTCTATAACTTTATGAACAATAAATGCGGGCTCATTAATAAAAATAATCCTTGTCGCTGTTCAAGAAAAACTGCTGGATTTATAAAGATGGGATTTGTAGACCCAATAAACCTTCATTTTCAAAAAAAGACAATTACTACTATTAATAAAATGATTGATAAAAAAATAGCTGCGTACAGTAAAGACGTAATTTCTGAATATCAAAAAATATTTCAAGAACATCCGTTTGTGCAAAGTCCTGAAAAATTAGCTTCTATTAAAAATTTGCTCTCATCTAAAACAATAAAAGAAACATTCAATTTTGATTGAATAAAACTCGAAGATTTCTATTTCTTTTCACTTCATTTATAATAAAAAAGGCCTAAAGCTGCTCCTAAACTTCTTCCTGCAGTGTTTCGAAATGCTTCCGAAGTACTACGAAACCTTCCTGCAGTGCTGCGAGATGCTTCCGAAGTTCCACGAAACCTTCCTGCACGGCTGCGAGACGCTTCCGAAGTTCTACAAAACCTTCCTGCACGGCTGCGAGATGCTTCCGAAGTTCCACGAAACCTTCCTGCATTGCTGCGAGACGCTTCCGAAGTTCTACAAAACCTTCCTGCACGGCTGCGAGATGCTTCCGAAGTTCCACGAAACCTTC
>NZ_CANMEZ010000002.1 GCF_947496985.1 uncultured Kordia sp. | reverse complement strand
TGTTCCATATAGTTTTTTGCTTTGTCTACAATGAGTTTGTTTTGGTTGCCAATGCTTCCGTATTGTCTTCGTTGTTCGGGGGTAATGTTTACTGTTTTTCCTGTAAGTATTTGTTGAATGCCATCAAGGTGTGCATCGAGAGCTGTGAGTTCTTCTTGAGTAAACTCAATACTGATTAAATTTTCTAATGCCATGCTGTTTTGTGTTAAGGAATTATACTTTATTCGAAGTAATTCTTTTTCTGTATAACATATTGTTATATCATTTTTTTGAAAATTTTAACCACAGAAAGTCACCTATAATGCTTGAATAGAGCTATAGTTATTTTATGAACTAAATATTATTATTAAAAATTAAGTACTATATATAATTTTATAAGTACGAGGATTTTTATTTTTCAAAGAAAAAGTATGGGATAACTTTGCCTTTAGAAGATTGATAAATGTCTGGGCAAAACGAATAAATTTTCTGGTTTTCAAGAATAAAGAATAATATATAATTTTCATTAATTATTAATCTGTATATCTTTCCATTTCCTTGATAGTCAATGTCGTAATAGCCTTTATATTTTTCCTTAGTGAGTTTTTCTTCTTCAATTATTTCATATTTATTGTCATTATCTGATAATGTTTTTTTAACCTTATCTATAATAGCTTTTGTGAACTTTTCATGAATTTCATTTTCTTTTTTTGATAAAGAGTTATATTTTTCTACATACTCATCTGTCATGTACTTATTCAAATACTCTATTTTGTAATTTTCAACAAGAAAAATATTATTCATAAAATCATTCATTACTTCGTAATCTTTATGCTTGTCTTTTGAACATGAAATAATAAAAATAAATAAAAGGATTGTGATATGTTTTTTCATAATTTAAGTATTAACAATTTCCATTATTTTGAGGAGCGTTTCTTGTAATTGGATTTACTTCAGTCTCTATAATATTACTTTCTCTAATATCTTCGCCTAAATCGGCAGGATTATTTCCTTCTCCACCTGGCCATGAACTCTCAGTACTTGGTAAAGTTATTCCTCCTATATTAGCCATTCGAATTGCAAAAGTTGCACAGTTATTAGTATTTAAATTATAATTATTGGTATTAGTCGTGATTTCTGTTAATATATTTGTTAATTCAGAGCTAGATATATCTTTAGTAATGGAAATGTCAGAATTATAATTTTCATCATTTCCATAAATAAAAGGAGCACTAGGGTCTAAAGGTGTAGTATTTTCAGTAGGGTATAAACCTAGAATCCTAGTAATATTTCCTTGAGTTATCCCTATATATGCATGACCTACATCTCCTCCCCAAGTCCAAGTCTCTTCTCTATCTCCTGGCACAGGTTGATCAGAAAAAATTGTTAATTCAGCTGGAGCAGAAGTGTCAAAACAATTTAAATATTCAATTATATCCTGAATTGGGTTAGTTGGTGCTTTAAAAAACACCATATTTTGCACGAAATACTTTTCAAAAGTTAAATTTTCGTCTAAAATTAGAAGTATTAATGCATCATGGATAATATTCTGCGTTGTTTCGTTACAACCTTCACTTTGTAAATAATTATTAATTTCTAAAGCAACAGCATTGTTTTCTCTTAAATTTAACCAATTACTCTCTTGTAATGATAAATTTATACAATTATTAATTTCTTGTTGTGGAGTTAAAAGAGGAGTTGTTACAATTTCGTTTTCGTCATTATTGTTATTAGAATTTGTTGGTGTTGTACTGCCTCCATTAGTCGTATTGTTTATAGGATCATTTGAAGGAGTACTATTAGTATTTGTTCCACTGGTAGTTGAAGTACTTGAACTTCCATTGCTAGAACCAGGAGGACACCATATATTTAGTACACTATATACTTCACATTCTGTTTCTCCTGTATCAGGATCTATTTCATGTTGACATTGACTGGTTGCCGTATATTGATATGTAGCTCCTTGCACTCCATTAACAGTTGGAATTATGTGAAAAGTATTTATACTTATAGTACAAGGTTGTGTACTGCTTTCGGTTAGTAAGCTTGAAAAATTACCCGTTACAGGTGTTACTGTTGTTTCATTGTAGGTACTTACATGTCCCGTACTCAAAAGTTCTTGAAATTGTGTAGTTGAATAATGATACTTTATTAGTATCGTGCTTATCTCTTTTGTAGTTGTATTTATGGAGAGTACTAAGTTTTCAACCTCGCCAGCTATAGCACCTTCACGATTAATAGCAAAGGTATATGAATAACCGCTACCGTCTGTTTTTTCTACGTATTTAGCAATATTGGTATCTATAGAGAAATCGTTGCTGTCACTTTCAAAATTTGCATTGTTTCGGTGTATGTTTAACCCTCTCAGTTTTTCACTAATCATACGATTGCTTTCAATTTCGTTGGTATATACTAAACGGGAGGAAAAAGGCACTTGTTTTGCGGTATTTATTATTTCTTCAAATTCACCTAGACTAGTTTCTTTTTCACAGTTAATGAAGCATAATAAAACTAAAACTAGTAACAATATATTTTTAATTGATTTCATAAATTACTATTTGTGTTTGTACATTGCAATAATACATGTAGATACATTTAAAGGTGTGTCAAAATCTCAAATCTGGAGAAAATGACACTTATTTTTGTGAATTTAAATATTCTTGAGGGGAACATTTCTCTATTTTTTTAAATGCTCTATAAAAACTAGATCTTGAATTAAAACCAGCTTCCAAACCTATTGCTGTAGTAGTATAGTTTTCAAAATCAGAATTATTAAATATTTCTTTTGCTCTTTCTATTCGTAACGTATTTACATATGTCGAGAAATTATTACCACTATATTTTTTAATTTTTTCAGATATAGAACTTAAGCTAACTCCTAATAGCTTACTAACTTCATCTAGTGATAAATTAGGATTTGTGAATTGTTTATTGACTAACAAAACAAATTCTTCATACACACTATCGGTTTTTATTTTTAGATCACTTATCACAATATTTTTTTGTGCTTCCCGAGAAGCCCTTATTTTCTTTCGTTCTTTGATCAACTGTAATTTGTTAATACCAACGTATCCTAAATAATAAATAATAATTGACATACCTAACCATAAAAAGTAAAATAATGAAAGATTTTGTTCATTAGAATAAATGGTAATTACAATTGCTATAATCCAAAAAAAACAAGTAATCAACCCAATAGTAATAAGACGTTTTAGCCAGTGAGTTTGTGAAACTATTTGATGTGCATCGTATTCTTTATTTTTTATTTCATATTTTCTTAACAGGCTGAAAATTAAATATATAATGGAAACGCTGAATATTATAGATAGAAAATCCAAGTATATAAAAATTCCTCGATTAAAGTGGGAAGGGAAATTATAATTATTATTTATCAGAAACTTATAAAACAATAAAACAATGACTAAAGCACTTACGCATATAAATGGAGCAAAAAGAAAGATTTTCATTCTTTTGCTTAAAGTTTCCTTTTTTTGCAAATATTTATAGACAAATAGATAAAAAGCTGGCATTATTAACCAATGCCAAGGGATATAAATATATTTTAAAAAATTATACTTTTCTACACTTTTTATATCAATTAACCAATATTGTAGATTACTTAATGATAATAAAAGCATACATGTAGCTAAATAAGAGCTAGCTTTTGTTGTAAATTTTTTATTAAATAAAACAATAAACCCAAAGATAAATCCTTGAATTATTCCTGCAAAAATTAATAAATTAAAAATATTAAGGTTTAAATCTTTAAACATTTGAAGAAAAACAAATTTTAATTAAAAGTAGAAATAAAGTTTCAATTTATAATATAAAATAATTTATATTACCTTCCTCTATCCAAATCAGTTAAAATAGTAAATGCCTGTAATGTTTTATTGATGGCAGAAGAAGTTTCTAAGAAGAAGAAAAGACGTAAATAAGTTAGATGTTACAAACTATAAAATTCCTTGTTTTACTTTTATTATATAGTTACTCAGCTATTTCACAAAATCAGTTTCAATTTGTACCTGTTAAGAATGCAGTTTCTAAACAAAAATTAACTAATAAAGAATGGGCTGAATGGCAACATAAAGATATTATTGATGATTCTATTCCTGGGATAAGTTTAGATAAGGCATATCAATTTTTAAAAACTAAAAAACATAGTTCAATAATTGTTGCTGTAATTGATTCAGAAATTGATATTAATCATGACGACTTAAAAAATCAGATTTGGATTAACAAAGATGAAATTCCTAATAATGGAATTGATGATGATAACAATGGTTATATAGACGATATTCATGGTTGGAACTATGTAGGAACAAACAAAGGAGATAATGTACCCTATACGAGTTATGAATATGTAAGAATTCTAAGAAAATATAAACCATTATTTGATAAATATAATTCTATATCAGACGTTCCAAAGAAAGACATTGAGAATTTTAAGTTATATCAAAAAGCGTATCTAGCTTATAATTTTGAAGTTGAAAAAAGAAAATCAGAAATAGCTAGATTTAAACGAATCGAAAGACGATTCCTTAAAGGTAAAAGTATTGCTAAAAAGTATTTTCCAAAAGAGAATTACGCATCTTCAACTTTGGACTCCTTGAAACTTACAATTTCAGATGTAGACGAAAAAGAATCAATCTCAAAATTAGTATATTATATCAAATATAACATTGATGAAAAGTGGGTTGATAGTCGTGTTAATTTTGAAAAATTTAAAATAAATACACTACTTAATTTTGATTACAACGATCGTTTATTAACAAACGACGATATACATAATCTAAATGATTTCCCCTACGGAAACAATAATGTACAAGGAATATACGGCATAAATCATGCAACACAAATCGCATCTCTTATTGCAGCAACACGAAACAATAATATCGGTATAAATGGCATCAATGATAATGTACAACTAATGCCGTTGAGTATTGCAGTTGTAGGTAATGAATTTGATAAAGATATTACTCTAGCAATTCGGTATGCGGTAGATAACGGTGCAAAAGTGATTAATATGAGTTTAGGAAAAACATTCTCTATGTATCCTGAATGGGTTAATGAAGCTATTAAATATGCGGAAGATCATGACGTATTAATAGTGACGTCATCTGGAAACAATGGCTTGAATATAGACAAGAACAATGATTTTCCTACAGACAATATTAACGGTATTGAATCTGTTAGAAACTTTATCAAAGTTGGAAATACGTCTCAAAACATAGATTCTACTCTAGTATTTAGTAACTCAAATTATGGAAAGAAAAATGTGGATATTTTTGCGCCAGGAACCAGAATTACCTCTTTAAGCAGATCAGGAAAAGTTAAAGATACAGGTACATCTTTGTCATGTGCTGTAGTAAGTGGTATCGCAAGTTTACTGTTTTCGTATTACCCTAATCTATCAGCCTCCGAAGTAAAACAAATCATTATGGAATCAGGAGTTTCATATGATATTGATGTGCTAAAACCATATGCTAGAGGAGAAAAACAAGATCCCAACAAAGTACCTTTCAGTTCTTTATCTAAATCAGGGAAAATAGTAAACGCCTATAATGCGTTGTTGTTAGCAGAAGAGGTTTCTAAGAAGAAAAAATGAAAGTAATAAGAAAACCCCTTTGTCAGTAATCGCTGATAAAGGGGTTTGTGTTTGTATATAAAATTATTATCATATCAATCTTCTTCAATCCAAGTACCAATAATTCCATTTTTCCCTAAACTATACCCTAGTCGGTAGCTTCCTGCTTTTTTCATTTCAATATATTTTCCTGGAGCTGGAATAATACCATTTTCTGCAAGAATAGCGTTGTATGTAGCTACTTTATCTGCAGACAAGTCTGTTCCGTTTTGAACTACAGAATTTCCATTAATAAATATTTTTACAGCTTCATCCGTTGATGAAATAAATCCTTTTGAATGTATATCTGTAAAGAATTTTTTAATTTTCGCATTCAAGCCAATAACAACAATATGATTTCCTTGTTTGTAAAATGAAAAATCTGAACTTGGTTGAATCCCTGCGTCCATCAACATTTTCCTGTACGATTCATTTTGACGTTCAGATAACTGTTCTCCATTTACATACAATCGGTCTCTTTCGGAAGTAAAAGTAATATCATCCGCAGAAGAAACTAGTTTGTCAGCTTTTAGTTTTTCTATCAGTCTATCCTGAATTGCCGGCCAAATCCAATTGTTATAACTTTTAGAGTTTCCAGAATATAAGGTTTTGGAATCATTAAGTAAGTTTTTAATAGATCGGCTAACACCGCCTTTATGACGCGCTCTTTCTTCAAAGCGTTTTGCTTCTCTATCCAAACGTTTTGCTTCCATTTCTATACGTTTTGCATCACGTTCTACTCGTTTTGCTTCCATTTCTACACGTTGCGCCAAGCGTTTTTCTTCGCGTGCCATACGTTGTATTTCGCGTTCTGCTTCTTTCTTTACACGTTGTTTTTCACGTTGTATACGTTTAGCATCACGTTTTACTTGGAGCTCCAAACGTTCTGCTTCGCGTTGCATACGATCTGCTTCACTTCGCATGCGATCTGCTTCACGCTGCATACGTACTCTTTCATCATTGGCATTGGTGCCAGATACAATCATTTTAATATCTTTTCCCATTTCAGAAAACTTGTCCGCTAACTCTGGAGAAGCAACTGTTAAATCTAAGGAAATACGAAGACTTTTTTCAGTCAGTTTAATGTAATATACCTTCTCATCATTACTCCATTTAGAATATCCTTTGCCAATATCCATGTTTTTTCCACCAAGTTCATTTTGAATAAGTGCTTTCAATTTTTCATACCTGTTTTTTGGAAAACGCGCTCGTAATTTATAGTCTTCATCCGTGTAACTAATAGAAATAGAGGTGCTTTCAGTTTGTGTAGAGCTTTTGCTTACACTACTTGTTGATGGTGGCGTTGGCGGTGTTGGTGCTTCTTGTGCATTACTAAATGCGCAGGCAAATACGATGTATATAACTGTTATAAAATAAGTTTTCATTTGTTCGTTTTTTTAATGATGTAAAATTAATTTGTGATGATTTTAAATGTCAATCCTACACCGCGTGTACTTTCAATAGCGATATTTGAATCTTGTTTAAAATATTTCCGAAGTCTGCTAATGAATACATCCATGCTTCTTCCGGAAAAGAAATCATCATTTCCCCAAACATTTTCAAGAACGTCTTCTCGTTTTATCATTTGGTTTTTATGGTCATAGAAATACTGAATAAGTTGCGCTTCTTTTTCAGTAATTCGTTGGGTTTCTCCATTGAATTTTAATTGATAGTTTACTGTGTCAAAAACATAATTTCCGATTGAATATTCTTGTTCGTTTTTTGATGAAATGTTTGTCTTTTGTGTTCGTTTCAATATGTTTTGTAGACGTAAAACTAAAATGTCTGCTTCAAATGGTTTGACGATATAATCGTCAGCTCCGAGTTTTAATCCTCGTATTTTATCTTCTTTCATCTTCTTAGCTGTTAAAAAGATGAATGGAATTTCTGGGTTGAATTGAATCACTTTTTCAGCTAATGAAAAACCATCCAATTTTGGCATCATTACATCAAATACACAAATATCAAAAGCATTGCTTTCCTGATGTTCTGCCGCCGTAAAAAATGCCAAAGCTTCTTTGCCGTCTTTAGCCCAAACCACTTCAAAATTGTGAATTGCCAAGTATTGCTTTAAAATACTTCCGAAATCGTAATCGTCTTCTGCGAGTAAAACTTTGGTTTTTTGCATTAGTTAATTGGTATTATAATGGTAAATGTTGTTCCTTTTGTAAGTTCACTCTGTACCGTAATTTTTCCTTGGTGTGCATGTACTATTTGATGTGTATAATACAAACCTAAGCCTAATCCTTTTACATTGTGAACATTGCCATGACTGACTCTGTAAAATTTGTCAAAAATTTGTGTTTGATCTTTCTCAGAAATTCCCGTACCGTTATCACTGATTTTAATGATGTACTTATTGTTTTTTAAACGTGTTGTTAAATGAATTTCTGTTTCGTCGTTTCCATACTTTACAGCATTCTCTAAAATATTGATCAAAGCCGTTGTAAAGTGAAATGTATCTATACGTAAAATGACATCTTCTTTGTATACATCGTTGATGAGTTTTAATGATTTTTGCTGTGTAGATAGTTTGAAATCATCTACCAAATCTTTAAAATACGTCGTATCTACTACGGCATCTTTAGATAATACAATGTCTTCCGAACTCAAACTATTCGTCAACACTTGATCAATTAATTTTTGTAAACGCG
Organism: uncultured Kordia sp.; assembly: GCF_947496985.1. Classification (GTDB taxonomy): domain Bacteria; phylum Bacteroidota; class Bacteroidia; order Flavobacteriales; family Flavobacteriaceae; genus Kordia. The sequence continues at coordinate 757,543 of NZ_CANMEZ010000002.1, read as the reverse complement.
TATTCTGTCTATCCACAATATTTAAGGTGTTTTCAAAAGCTTCAGGTGTATTTTGAATTTCTTTATTTTTCAAACTTTTAGAAGCGACACTTAAAGTTGCCAATGGCGTTTTGAGTTCGTGTGTAATATTATTGATAAAATCTGTTTTAATTTCTGTTATTTTTTTCTGATTGATTAAGTTTTTAATGGAATAATACAGCAATCCAACCACAAATAAGAAGAGTAATACCGAGAAAATTAGCAAGGTTGCCATTCTGCGAAATACAATACTTTTCCAGTCTGTAATTACAATAACGTCTTTGGTTTTGATTTCTAAATCAATACTACTATTTACAAAAATACTATCGTTTAATTTTTCTACATATTCAAACTCTGTAAACGTACGTGCGCTTTTTATGGTTTGCGATTCTTCATCTTGAAAAGCTTCTCCTAATATGGCTAGATCTCTATTTTTAGAAAATGGAAAAATAGAATCAATTTTTTTACCATCAAAAGTAACAATGCTCGTTATTTGACGTTTGTAACGAATTTTATATCCTAAGTTTATACTGTCCAATTCTGTATTATAACGCTTCATGTATTGTGGATTGACGCTATCGCCTTGAGCTTTTAATTTTCGAATTACTTCCGCTTTTGTAATACGTTTGTTTTTATAATCGCTTAAGTTTCCTTTAAGTTCTTCGCCAATGATATCTGTTAACGAATCTAACTCAGGATGATTGTCAATGTCAGAAATAGCTTCGTCCGTTTCCTGAATGAATAATTTTTTTTCCAATTGATACGCGTTCTCTATTAAATATCCTTGAATACCAGATAAAGCAGCCAACGTGGCAATAGACGCAATAATTAATATGGTGATTTTGTTTTTCATTCGGTTGGTAATGGTTTTCTCGATAATCGAGATTTAAATGATCTCTACTTATTGTTGTGAATCTCTTGACATAGATCTCGTGAATTTGTTTTGAGATCGTTGATAGTTTGTTTTATCAGATTCAACAAGCCAAAAGTAGCAATAACGCTCATGTTAGCCATAAAAAAGCAGATCGTTAACCGATCATTAACCTTAAAAAAGCCTGTGCTTACTGTGTTTATAGGTGTTTCAGACTAATGTTAATGAATATCACATTTCCCTGTTAACATACATTAACCGCTCATTAACTCGTACTTAACCTGTTTATCCGCGTGACTTCTTCACATTTGCAGCATTCAAAAATCAATCATCATGAAACCATTTATCAATCAAAAACGAATAGTAGCTATTTTTTTATTTCTTCTTATTGGTTTAAAAAGTTACGCACAAAAAACGATTCAAGCCCATAAAATAACGACTGAAATTTCCATTGATGGTGTTGCCGACGAAGCCGATTGGAAACAGTATGCGGAAACAGGAAATTTTATTCAAGTACAACCTGATAACGGAAAAGCGTCTGTTCGAAATACAGAAATTGCAGTGTTGTATGACGATAGTTATTTATACGTTTTGGGAATTATGCATGTAGAAAAGAAAGAAGAAATCAATAGTCAATTATCAGCACGAGACGATACAGGAAATGCAGATGTTTTTGCCATTCAAATTGATCCGTTTGGCGAAACACGTGAAGGATATGACTTTACAGTAACGGCCGCAAATGTTCAATCGGATATAAAACTGAGTCAAAATAATAGTTACGCCAATTTCAATGTAGTTTGGGAAAGTGCCGTAAAATTATACGATGACAAATGGATTGCCGAATTGAAAATCCCGTTTAATAGTATTCGTTTTCCAAAAGAGAAGATGGATAATTTTACGATTAATTTTCAACGAATTGCTTCAAAACTGAATGAAGAATCGTATTGGAGTCCTATAAAACCTGAAATTGATGGGTATTTAAATCAATTTGGTAAATTGGAAGGATTGCCAAAAATTACACCGCCGTTAAACTTGTCATTTTATCCGTTTGTATCAGTTGTCAATGAAAAAAGTCCTGACGGAACGAGCAAAACAACCTTAAATGGAGGTTTGGATGTAAAATATGTGCATGACAATTCATACACATTAGATGTTTCGTTGATTCCAGATTTTAGCCAAGCATTGTCTGATAATCAAATTTTTAATTTATCACCTTTTGAAGTTCGGTTTAATGAAAATAGACAATTTTTTATAGAAGGGACAGAGATTTTTGACAAAGGAGGTTACTTGTATACACGTAGAATTGGCGGTGTGCCGATTAATAAAAACCGTATTTCTTTGGGAGAAGATGAAGAAATTATAGAAAACCCGATTGCTTCTAATATTTTAAACTTGGTAAAAATTACGGGGAAATCGTCTAAAGGGTTTTCTGTTGGTGTATTGAATGGAATTACCGCAAAAAGTGAAGCAACTATTAAAAACACAACGACCAACGAATTCCGAAAAGAGCAGACGAATCCGTTTACGAATTACAATGCTTTGGTGTTGGATCAAACCTTGAGAAACAACTCGTCAGTAACGTTTCTTAATAATTCTGTTTGGCGAAGTGGAAACGATTATGATCGTAATTTATCAGCACTTTTATTTCGTGGATATACCAAAGAACGTACGTATTCTTTATATGTAAAGAAAGCAGTTTCACAGAAATACTTTTCGGATCGAAAAAATGAATTTGGACATCAATATTATGCGTATGCATCAAAAGTAAGTGGAAATTGGACAGGAGGTATTTCAGCAAATTTGTACGATGAAAAGTTTGATAATAATGACTTTGGGTTTTTAACCAGAAACAATCAATTTAGTGTACGAGCGAATCTGAATTATAGAAATAACAATCCTAAAAAATGGTTCAATCAGTATACTATTGGAATTGATCATTCACAACGTTATTATTATAGTTTATTTGAAAAGGAATTTGCTTATTATAAAATACAGGGCGATGCTACTTTTAAGAATAATAGTGTGGTTTTTGGTTCTTTTGCATATATAGAAAAGCGGCAAGATTTTTTTGAACCACGAACAAAAGACAGAAATTTTAATAAACCTGCACAGTTGGAATATTTTGCAGAATATCAAACCAATCGAAATAAAAACCTATCATTTGCAGGATATGGAGTGTATGTGAGGACCTTGAATTCTGATATATTTTCAGATGAATTTATTGCAGGATATGGTTTGCGAGCACAATTGGGCCAGCATATTTCTTTATACCTTAGTCAAGATTTTACTAATATTCCAAGCAATGCCGGGTTTGTAACGCGTGAAAATGATAATCTTATTTTTGGAAAACGAAGCGTTAAAGAACTGACCAATACCTTTGAAGCAAGTTATGCTGTATATTCAAAATTGAGTATGAACTTGCGCGTACGTCATTACTGGATTCAAGTTGACTATAATGATCAATTCACGTTGAACAATCAAGGAAATTTAGATCGAAACAATTATACAATCAACGCGGATGATTTTGATGATAATTTTAATTCATTTACCATTGATTATACAGCACGTTGGCAATTTGCGCCCGCAAGTGAGCTCAGTTTTAACTATAAATTAGGCGCTAATTTATTTAACAATCAAATCAATTCGAGTTACGGAACCAATTTGAAAAACACTTTACAACAAGATAATAGCAATAGTATTTCTTTAAAAATGACCTACTTTTTAGATTTTAATCAAATCCGAAAATTGTAAATTAGATAGCCTGTTTCGGTTTCTCGTCAGATAGTTAAGGCTACTATTTTATTTTTCATGAAACAATGATGGTTTTCTAATATATGCAGCAAATATTGTTGCTGTCACAATCAATATAGCTATTTCATAAGGTTTTCCTTTATACATGTGAATACATACGATAAATGTCATATATATTGCTAAAAAAGAAGTTCCAATGAGCATTGTTTTCTTATATAGAAATAACGCAATTGCAATTAATAAAAATATGCCTGTCATTATTAGTACAGCGCTATTAGCGATAATTTTTCCTGTTTGATTTGGATGCAATATTTTGCCTAACGCATTTGGGATAAAAAATAATAGTATGATTACTGAAGGAAGCCAAGTTAAAAACGTGGGAAGGATTTTTTTTGTTCTCATGATTTTCGATTCATAAAGTTTCTCAAATCTATGGTTTGACAATGTATTCTTAAGCTAAAAATTAGGAAGCGTTTATTCTAAATTATCAGATGTTGGTTTATAGAAAGTATTCGTGTTTACTGAATGTAATAAAAAGAGGACTGTAATTAGAATTTTTAAAAGAAATGTATAAAAAAAGCGAACTTCAGTTCGCTTTTAAATGTTATAAACAAATACACCAACTGGCATTGTTTCGTGTAGGTGCTGGACATTGACAAAGTCCGTTAAAAAATGTAAGCGTTACTCTGTCAAAACCTCCGTTTACTTTGTCTATTTGTAAGTTGGAAACAGATTTTTTGTTAAGCTTTAATGACTTTAAATTTCTTTTTTTCATGATATATAATTTTGGTTTACTGAAACTACAAAAATTAATAATCAAACACTTACGGGAAAGCCATACTTGTAATATGTAGTTGAATGAAACTCACACAAGAACGTTTCTGTTTTCACTCTTGTTTTTTTCATGTATACGATTTAATTTTTTTGAGTTTTAGAAAGCATAATTTACACCTAAACCTAGGACTTCACGTGTTTGCAATCCATTAAAAGCATTGTCATCATAAATAGTTTGAAAATTTACCGTTGTAGAAAAATATTCGTTGATTGTCATGACAATATTTACATTATAGTCGATGTCTACATTTTCAGGTTTTTCTAAATAGTTTGCATATACATTTAAGATGTTTTCCATGACAATATTATCAAGTAATGTCAATTTATAGTACCCTGAAGCATACATGCCAAGTTCATAACGTAAACTTTCACCTTCAGGTACACCGAAATACTCTTCGTTTGGTAATGTAAGATCACTATCAACAATAGTTACTTTAGAAGTTCCGGGCGCAATATTGAATTTGCAATCATCACTTTTTTTCCATAAAACTCCTGGGCCAAAAGAAGCATATGCAGGAGAAAAAGAATTGGTGTTTTCCATGCGAATTTCTTTCCCGTTTTCGTCAGTGTCGTAACGATAACCTTTGGTGATTTGTGTGCGAAGGTTAAAAAAACCTGAGTAAAACCAGTTATTTTTTCCTTTTTTACCAATAACAGAGTTGACTTCAAAACGGTCGTCAGTCTTCTTTACGAATTCACTATTTTTTGTTTGAGTTAAGCCATATGCCACAATAATTCGATTATCCCAATCCCAATTTTCTCGATGATAATTTATGTTGTAATTGAGTCCTAATGTTCCAGAAATACTATTTTCTCCACCAGCAGCCCAGTTTGAGAAAGCAGCCTGATTAAAGAGGAATGATACTTTTCCTTTTGAGTTCCAACCCATTGAAATGGTATCTGTTTGAGTTTTTACAGCAGCTTTTATTGCTTCTGTTTCATGTGTTTCCTGTGCAAAGAGGAATGTACTTAGAAATAATACGAAGATGGTTAGTGTATTTTTCATATGAGTTAGTTCTTAATTAAAAAAAATGAATTGCATCAAGAATTGTACCAATATAAACAAAAAACGCTTCCAATAGGAAGCGCTTTTCTATATTTTAAAAAAAAGACAGTTTGTTATAAGTTGTAGCTTAAACCAATTGTCCAGAATGATTGTAATTTATTATCTACATTGTCAAATGTAGTTGTTGTATTTCCTTGTGCAAGGTTGAAGTTTACCGCTTCTTGTTTGTTTTGTCTTAAACCAAAATCAAAACCTACACCAATCATTTTCCATAAAGTATAGCTAAATGAGTTTGTCCATGTCCAGTTTGAGTAATCACTACTCTTGTAGCTTTGGAACATAGATAAGTTTGTTTTGAAGTTTACAGCTCCAATACTTCTTGTATAATCTGCAACAATTTTTGCACCTAAAGAAGATTCAAATACCGTATCATTATCACTAAATACGAAGTTGTAGTTTAATGGGTGAATTACCACGATTAAGTTCTTAATTGGCGTCCAAGTTGCACCAACACCAACATCTAAATATCCAGGATCATTAAAGTTGCTCAATAATGTAGTTCTGTATTCTACTAATCCAGAAATTGCGAATTTTTCACTTAATTTACGCCCATATAATGAACTGATGTTGAAAACGTCTGTAGCTTCTCTAAATTTACTACTGTCAGTTGGATCGTCTTTATCGTCTAACTTTACCCAAGCTAAGTTTACATTAGCACTGTTGTTCCAGAAAAATTTCTCTTGATTTAAGTTAGCATATGCATTTACTGTAAATCCAATATTTCCCGAAGAGTTGTTTGGTGTTCCTTGTGCATACCAGTTGTTGAATTCTGAAAGACTTCCACCAATTGTACCAAATGCGCCAATTTTCCATCCAGGAAGTGCGTCAATTTGTGCTTGTAAAGCGTTTGCCTCAGCTTGTAAAGCATCTGCTGCTGCTTGTTTTTCTGCTTTTTGAGCTTTTAATTCTTCTTCCGTTTGTGCATTCATAGAAAAAATACCTACGAATAATGCGAGTGCAAATACGATTTTTTTCATGTTTATTTATTTTAGGTTTTTGCGACGGCAAATATAATAGTTGCTCGTTATAACACAAAAATATCATAAAATTTTTAAACTTATGATTGTCAATTGTTTAATTGATTTTTTGAAAGAATTATCTTTTCTTATAAAGTGGAACAGAAGAACAAGCTTCTCCATACATAACACTTTTAGCAACGTTGTGCAATTTTGCCGTTAACATCGTGTAGGCGTTGTCTGGTATAGGTTTGTTGGCACAACCTTTTATAATAACAGGCTTGTCTTGGTATGAAGAAACGTCTAAATTGTTGATGATTTCCTGATAGATTGAAGTTTCAAGCTGATCAAGAGTGCCAATTATCGTTTTTTCGACAAAAGGTGTCAAATGTACGCTTACTAGCATATATGCCCATGCAGGAATGATGGCATCCGTTGAACAAATTAATGAAACATACTGTCCTTTGTGTTGCGACCAGTCGTATTCGGCAACATATTTTCGGAAATCTTTTTCGCGTAAAATAAGTCCTTCCATCAACCAATCAGAAATATCAAAAAGCACACGTTCTCCAGCAGGATAATAGTCCTCCAAATCAACAGTAATTAATTTACTCTGTGCAACTCTATTGATGATTTCTTCTGCCATATCTTTACAATAAACCTAATTCTAGTTTTGCTTCTTCACTCATTAAATCTTTTGTCCATTCAGGGTCAAAAGTAATTTCAACAGTAGCGTTATTCACTTCTTTTAACGATTTTACTTTTTCTTCAATCTCTAATGGAAGCGTTTCTGCTACAGGACAGTTTGGAGATGTAAGTGTCATTAATATTTTTACATCGTGGTTTTCGTTTACAAAAACATCATAAATTAACCCTAATTCGTAGATGTCTACTGGAATTTCTGGATCGTAAATTGTTTTTAATACTCTAACTATTTTTTCGCCTAAAGCTGCTGTATCTATTGTTTCTACTGACATTTTTTTAGTTTAATTGTGTTTGATATGCAATTGCATATAACTTTAATTGTTTAATCATGCTCACCAATCCATTTGCTCTTGTTGGTGATAAATGCTCTTTAAGTCCAATTTCATCAATAAAAGCGGTATTGGCTTCAATAATAGCAGAAGGATGTTGATTAGAAAAGGCTCTGATTAGAATAGCAATGATTCCTTTGGTGATAATTGCGTCACTGTCCGCTGTAAATACAATTTTATCATCTTTCATCTCACCATGTACCCATACTTTACTTTGACAACCTTTGATGAGGTTTTCATCTTTTTTAAGACTCTCGTCAATAAGTGGAAGTGATTTCCCAAGGTCAATCATGTATTCGTAGCGCTGCATCCAATCATCAAACATAGCAAACTCGTCAACTATTTCTTCTTGTATCTCTTGTATCGTCATTTTTTCTTCGTTTACACGATTGTACTATTTAGACGCAAAAATACAACAACTATTACGGTTTATCAACTGCTTTTATCATTGCTTGAATTTTATTCATTAAAGGCGCTAGTGTTTCTGGTGGATTTCCATGACCAAATGAACTTGTGGTTACCGTATTGTCTTTGTATTTAATAGCTAAGGTTGCAGGAATGGCAGCATCTCTGGCAAGATCTTCTTCTTTCGCAGGATTGCTTTTTACTTTTTCAGAATCAATCTTATCTAAGAGTTGTATAATTTCATTCCAATCTTCTGTAGACATCTCTTGTTGTACAGAAACTTTGCCGTCTCTAATTTTGGTAAATGAAAATTTTTCTTTGGTAAGATTTACTTTTTGATAGAAGCCACGAGAAGATGCTTCGTATGAAATTGAAATATCGTCTTGGGCACTTTTTATAGTTTCAGTTTCTGAGTTATTACAACCTTTAGCAAATAATGTAATGGAGAATAAACATAGAAGATATTTCATGAGTCGTATTTTTAATTTTGTTATATAATAATACAAAAAAAGACGCCAATTTGACGTCTTTCTTCTATTAAATTTAGCACTTTAACGTAGATTAATTTACAAGACTTGCTCTAGCTCCACCAGAAACTAATACACCACGCATTCTACTTTTTTGACCTTCACTAAACATATTCATACATGCATCATCTGTGTAATCCATATAGTTCATAGTCATATCTGTTGAACGACAATGTGTTGTTGGGAATGATGGACATCCGTAATTTGGTCTGTCAGATTTTGGTGTATCAGAAACAAAATCATCTCTGTTACATCTTCCGTCTCCCCAAATGTGACGTAAGTTTAAGTAATGACCAACTTCATGTGTTGTTGTTCTACCTCCATCAAATGGAGCAGCAACAAATCCAGTTGTTCCAAAATACTGTGGAGAAACTACAACTCCATCTGTAGCTGAACTTCCACCAGGAAATTGTGCATATCCTAAGATTCCACCACCAATATTACAAACCCAAATATTTAAGTGAGTTGAAGGTGTTACTGGTGGATATGTTGATTTTACTAAATCATTAGTTCCCCAAGAAGTTCTTGAGTTTGAATATCTAAATGTGTTAGCTAAAGTAAACTGAATTTCAGTATCTGCAGCTACTGGAGCAAATAATGATGGTGTTTGATTAGCGTCATTGTTATTTCTTCTAAAATCGTCATTTAATACTGCGATTTGAGAATTAATTTGTGCACTACTAATGTTTTCATTACTGTTACTGTATACAACATGCACATATACAGGAATAGTTACCACACCTAAATTGTCTGTTGGTGGTTCTGGATCACCACCTCCGCCATTGTTATTATTTCCGTTACCATTTCCTGGTCTTTGTGCAATAGTATTTTGTCTGTACTTTTTTTCGAGGTCGTACATTTTTTGGTATAACTGAGGATCGTTATCTAATTGTTGATTTAGCTTTTGCATACTAAAACAGCCACCAGTAGTTGCTTGTTCTCCTCTACCAACATAGGTATTAGCATCAGTATACAAGTAGAAATCACTCATGTCTACCGCTTCTTGTTGTGGTATTTCATTTGTGTCAGTAGTTTGGTCATCACTACATGATACCGTAATTGCCGCAAGTGCAATCATACTCAGAAAAATTTTTCTCATAATTTTTGTCTTTAAAGTTAATTCGGGTTAAAATCGATCAAATGTATAATTTTTTGTGATTTTCACAACAAAAAGCCTAAAATTTTAGATAAATAACAGTTTTATAGCAACTTTGTTGCAAATACAATATTTGAGAGTTTTGACCTATAAGTGAGAAATAGTAAGTTTATCGATGAAATACACAAATATTTTGAATGTATTTAAAATAAAAAGAATCGACCAATGGGTCGATTCTGTAGATGGATGGTATTTTAAGTGCTTTTTATTACGAAAGCATCATTTTAGCCTTTTTTATAGCTTCAATAAAGGTATCTATTTCTTCTTTGGTATTGTAAAATGAAAATGAAGCACGAACCGTTCCTGGAATGTTGTAGAAATCCATAATTGGTTGCGCACAATGGTGTCCTGTACGAACGGCTATTCCTAGCTTGTCTATAATAGTTCCAATATCATACGGATGAATGTTTGCTATATTAAATGAAATTACGGCTACTTTGTTTTCAGTTCCGTAAATAGTAACATCACCAACAGCTAGCAATTTTTGGGTAGCATAGGCTAATAATTCGTCTTCATATGCAGCAATAGCGTCAAAACCAATATTATTCATATAATCTAAAGCAGCTCCAAAAGCAATAACGCCGCAAATATTTGGCGTTCCAGCTTCAAATTTGTGTGGCAAACCTGCATACGTTGTTTTTTCAAACGTAACTTGGTCAATCATTTCGCCACCACCTCTGTATGGAGGTAATTTATTCAGCCAAGCTTCTTTTCCATATAATAATCCAACACCAGTTGGACCACAAATTTTATGTGCAGAAGCTACATAGAAATCAACATCCAATGCTTGTACATCTGCTTTTATATGTGGAGAAGCTTGTGCGCCATCGATTAATACAGCTGCGTTTACGGCATGTGCTTTTTCGATGATAAATTCGATCGGATTGATAATTCCCAAGGCATTGGACACATGATTACAGAAGACCAATTTTGTATTTTCATTCAATAATGAAACATACGCATCCATATCAAGTTTTCCATCTTCAAACATTGGAATTACTTTTAAAATAGCACCTGTGTGTTCGCACAACATTTGCCAAGGAACAATATTTGAATGATGTTCTAACGCAGAAACAATGATTTCGTCACCTTTTTGTAAAAGCGAAGAAAATCCATTGGCAACTAAATTAATACTATCTGTAGTTCCTGAAGTAAGAATCATTTCATGCGGTTTTGCCGCATTAAAATGTTGCTGAATTTTTATACGTGCTTCTTCATAAGCATCCGTTGCTTCCTGACTTAACGTATGTACACCTCTATGAATGTTTGCATTGTAACGTGAATAATAATCTACAATACAATCAATTACTTGTTGTGGTGTTTGCGAAGTTGCCGCATTATCGAAGTATATTAAGGGTTTTCCATTTACTTCTCGATTGAGAATAGGAAAATCTTTTCTTATTTTTTGAATATCTAACATAGTCTGAATTCTATCTGTGCAAAGATACTAACTATTCATAGAATGCCTTGTCACTTTTTATATGAAATCAGTTGTAATTGTAACAACACTAAACGCTGCTTTTTGCCTTTCATCGTAAATATGATTTTCTTTCTAAGTAGGATGTAAATTATTTTGAGTTTTTTCTCGTATTTTGCTTTCAAATTAGGGAACTCATTTTAGTTATTCTTTAGAGAATTAAAAAATCAAGATGTGTTCATTGATAGATTTCAGCGATTTAAACAAGCCAACATGAAAACCAAAAAAGCCGCAAACACTACGCCTAGTGAAGATACCAATGTTACTATAGCGAAAATTCTATTTGTTTTATACTTACTTACAGGATTGATGCCATTGCTTGGCGCTATGGATTATGACGCGCCAGAATGGTTGTATGTATCTGTTTTGAATTTAATTTCGCTAGGTTTTATCTATAAAAATAGAGATGAGTTTGAAGTGTTTTCATTTCCAAAACATGTACAACGCTATTTTTTATTATTTATTGGTTTTTTTGCAATTGGTTGTTTATCAATGTTAACGGCAATTAATGTAAGTGAAAGTTTGGTGCATTTGGCACGATTGATAGCTATTTTGGTTGCCTTGTATTGTTTGTATGTGTTTGTAAAACAAAATCCGAGATCGTTTTTCGAATTTACATGTCGCATCGCAACGTTGCTTGTTATTTACTTTTCTTGGCGATCTGTACGTTATTTTTTAGGAAATGCATCCAGCCCAAGAATTAATGATTTTATTAATGATTTTCAGCATCATTTTTCTAGTGTAAATATTTATACCGCATTTTTAATAGTACAGCTTCCGTTTGTATTATATGCGTTTTTATATTTTAAAAAAGTATGGAAATACATTGCAAGTGTTGCTATTTTTATGACAATGTTGGCATTATTCTTTTCAGGATCGAGAACGGCAGTTTTGTCTTTAGTAATTGTGATGACATTGTTAGTAGGTTTTATTATATATGGAATTGTAAGGCATAAAATAGCTCTTAGGAAAGAAGCTGTTGTATTATTTTTAATGCCTATTGTAGCAATTATTTTAGTGTTGAATGTAAATAGAGTGGATAAAATGTCTATGAACAGTCTTACAACACTATTTCAACCTAAATTGATAGATTTTTATGAAGGTGATATCGCTGTAAAAAGAAATATAGACAATGTAAAAGAGTTGTTACCAAATACAGGAACAATTACTGTTGATAAAAGTAGTGTTTCAGGACGATCTTCTTTGTGGAATTTAGCATTTATAAAGTTTCAAGAAAATCCAATCTTAGGTGTTGGCTATGGAAACTATAAAGCAGTTGGGAAAAAAGAGCATTATATAAATTTAACGACAGATAAAGGAAATTTTAAAAACCCTAGAAGAGCGCACAACGACTTTCTTGAAAAGTTAGCAGAAACAGGAGTTATTGGGTTTCTACTATATGTATCTCTATTTTTGTTTCCGTTATGGTTGTTTTTTAAATTGATTCGCAACGAAAAAGATTTTGGAAAACAACTGTTGTATTTTACTATTTTCTTATCTGCATTAGCGTATACATTTGATGCTTTGTTAAACTTCCCGTTAGAAAGAGCGCCAATTCAACTCTACTTTTTACTTGCCGTAATTTTTATTTTGACATTTACACAAAAAGAAGGCGAAACTATCATAAGTAAGCGTTCAGTGATATTATTTGGAATTATCTTCTTTGTGAGTTTTGCTAGTGTAGCTTCAAATTATTTGGTGTTAAAATCGTATAGATTACAACGTGCAATGCGTCAAGATTTAAGCGGAAAAACACTATTCACGGATGAAAAACTGAACAATTCATATCAAAGTATAAAAAAACAATGGTCTAACTATCCAGAATTAAGTTATGTAGGAACCGTAAACAATGTATACTTAGCAAACTATGCGATCAAAGCAAAAAAATATGAAGAAGCGTTAGAGATTCTAAACAAATCACAAGATTATAACAAAGATGCTTTCTTGGTAAAAGCTTTCAAAGCAGAGATTTTTTACAATGTGTATGATAATATGGATAGTGCAGCCTATTACTCAGAAGCCATATTTGATGGATATCCAGCTTTTAAAACAAACTATAGACTTTTAAAAGGAATTTATAACAAGCAAAAAGATACTGCAAACCTATCTCGTATAATGAATAGATATACAAAGTTAAATTGGGTTGATGTAAACGAATGGAAAGTAAAAGCAAATACGATGTACAATCGTACTAAAAATAGCGAATTGATGCTAAAAGTACTAGATACAGGTTTGGTATATAATACAAACAGTAATACATTGTTAAAAGCCAAAAAGGAAGTGTTGAACAAGTTAAAATTTAAATCTTACTTAAGTAGTGCAGAGGTGAAGCAGAAACATCAAGTTGCGTTTAATTTCTTTAGTCAACAAAAGTATGAAGAAGCTAGGAAGATTTTTCAAGAAATTCTAAAAACAAACCCTAAAGATTACTTATCGGTTCAAAATATTGGGATTATAGATTTAGTAAAAAAGAACTACGAAAAAGCAATTAAAAACTTAAGTGTTGTAATCGATGCAGGTGCTTTTAGTGATGGAAAAGCTGAATACAGTAGAGGATATTGTTACGAACAATTAGGGCAAATGGAGAAAGCAAAAGCAGATTATATTTTGAGTCGCGCTAAAAACTATCCACAAGCCATGTCACTTCCTGAATCAAAATATAAATAAAAAGAGAAGTCGCTTTTTACAGCGACTTCATACGTTTTAAACACTTCCTATAACTAAAAAGTTGTTGGACATCCACCAGCTATTGACGGACATGCACCGAATGTAGGGCAACCTCCAAGCGTTGGACAGTTAAATAGTGTTGGACAATTGAATTTTGTCGGACAAAATCGAGTTGGACAAAAAATAGTTACCGGACATGCTATAGTAACAATAGTTCCTCCACTAATTTGTTCGCTTTCTAAATTTGACACTACTTTTTTATTAAGCGTCAATTTCTTTAAACTTTTTTTATTTTTTTTCATGGTTGTAACGTGTTAATAAATTAAGCAGCAACTACTTTTTACAGTAGTTGCCCTTAATCTTGTTAATAATTAATTGCTAAAAATTAGCAGATAAAGTCAGATGGACATCCAACATCAGAACAAACGAATCTTGATTGAATTGGACAAGCCGGTGTTAAAATAGGACAGATAGGATTTGTTAATATAGGACACGCTGGTGTTAATACTGGACAGTTAAATCTGGTTACAATTGGACAAATAACTACAGTAATTGGTGCTCCACCATTAATTCTACCATTCTCTAAATTTGAAATTACATCTTTGTTTAACGATAATTTTTTTAAGCTTTTTTTGTTTTTTTTCATGGTTTTTGTTTTAAAAAGGTTTATAATTTTCACCGTTACGTAACAGTTTGATAAAGGTCAATTGTTTTAATTTATTGGCAGGCAGGTATATAGATAAAATAATTAGGTGTTTTTCCTATTTCTCACAAAGGGAAAACACTACGATAGATGTCATTACTAAATTTCATTTTAATATATTTGAGTACAGAAATTGATTTATCATGAAGAAAGCATTCAAAATACTTGCCGTCATAGTTGTCCTTTTAGGAATTGTAATAGCATTTAATTATTCGCGTTTGAACATTATTTCAGGCTATTCTGCAAAAAGTATGAGTTCCTCTGTATTTGTTGCAGGAAGAAGCGTAGAATTTACTGATGAAACAGATAATAACTTCGGACCTATCAATATTGCTGCCGATGAAGTAGATGAAAGTAAAAAAATGGCTTCTGCTTCCGTTTACGGATTAATGACACGTAAAGCAGTATACAGAAAAGGCTTGGGAAGTGTTTTAATTACGGATGATTACGATCTTTCTCAGGAAACGCCTGTGCCACATAGAAGTTCCATTACACGCATGGCGCCATATCCATATGGTGGAATGAAGCAAAAAGATACAGTATTTTCTAATGTAAAATATGATCAAATTAATGCAGCAGTTGCTAATGCTTTTGAAAAAGTAGATGGAGAAGATGTTAAAAAAACACGTGCAGTTTTAGTCATATATAAAGATCAAATACTAGCAGAGCAATATGCAGATGGGTTTAATAAAGATTCTAGAATACTAGGTTGGTCTATGACAAAAAGTTTGGTAAGTACCATGTATGGGATTTTACAATATCAAGGAAAATTGAGTGTTTGGGACAAAGCGCCAATTGATGAATGGAAAGAAGATGAACGCAACGCAATTACGATACACAATCTATTACAAATGAATAGTGGTTTGGAATGGGAAGAAGATTATGGTAAAATATCAGATGTAACTAAGATGTTGTTTCTTGAAAAAGACATGACAAAGTCGCAAGCTGAAAAACCATTAATTGGGAAGCCAAACGAAACTTGGTATTACTCTTCTGGAACATCAAATTTACTATCAGGAATTCTGCGAAAGCAATTTTCAAATCATCAAGCATATTTAGATTTTCCATATGATGAATTCATTGATAAAATAGGAATGCATTCAATGTTGTTAGAAGCCGATATGGAAGGAAACTATGTTGGGTCTTCATATTCTTGGGCAACTCCACGTGATTGGGCGAAGTTTGGACTATTATATTTACACAAAGGAAACTGGAACGGAACACAACTATTTGATGCTTCTTGGGTAGATTATGTGACTAAGCCAACACCAACTTCTGACGGACGCTATGGGGCACACTTTTGGCTCAACGCAGGTGGTTTTCATCCAGATGTGCCAAAAGATATGTATTCAGCAAACGGTTACCAAGGGCAACGTGTATACATTATTCCATCAAAGGATTTAGTCGTAGTTCGTTTTGGGCTGGCTGGAAACGATGGAATGGATTTCAATTCTTTTCTAAAAAATATATGTACAGCTATTGAATAATTAATAGTAAATTTTTCTGCTGCAACTATCACAAATGTTATGTACAAAACGAACATATGTTTTCGTGCGTCTGTAAATTAGCATAATGATGCCTTAATTCTTCAAAATTACAGATTCCAATCTCTTATAAGTATTTTTTACACATATCTTACAACATATTACAATTTTTTAATAGGCTGCTGCAAATATTTACTGTAATATGTTTGCTTAATTGCAACATATGTTTTATATTTGCATTGTAATTCTTTCGAAAGAGTATAATTTTAAGCTTAAAATGATGTGAGAATTATTCGCGATAAAGCTCACGACCTAAGGAGAAAGCCGAAAAGCCTTTTAAAAAAGAGTAGGTTAAAAATTTTAAATATTACAATTATGCCAGTTAGTCCAAATGAAATCGCTAACATCAATTTCAGTGCAATGTTAGGGAAACCATTAACAGCAGTTATTGATGCGCAAGCAGCAGCAGCTTTATCAACGGTTGATTTTATCAATGCAGTTGGTCTTGATGCTGACAGTAAAGTTAAAAACGTAACTTTTGAGTATTCAAAGTTAGTTGATGGTTCGCCAACAACAGTAACGTTAACAACTCCTTTATTAACAATTATTCCAATTCCGTTTTTGCGTGTAGCAGATACTACTATTGATTTTAATGCTAAAATTTCTAGTGTAACTGAATACACTTCTGAGACAAGTCACAAATTAAACTTAAGTGCAGATTTACGTTTACGTTGGGGATTTGGACGATTGAATTTTAAAGGAAGTTATTCGTTCCAAAAGAAAAACCGCTACTCTGATGAAGCTACACGTTCATACAGTATGAATATTAAAATCCATGCCGTACAAGACGAATTACCTGCTGGAATGAGCAGAGTTTTAGATTTATTAGAAGAAGGAATTTCTGAAGTTGAGAAAGTAGCCTAACTAAAAATTAATTGAAGAAACCTCTTTGGAGGTTTCTTCTACCTAAAAAAATAAAATCATGATTACATTAAAAGATTATATAGGAAAGATTTATAAAGAAATCACCAATGCAAAAGTGCAGTCAGATATTGAAACATTGGCCATTGCAGATGAATATGTAAATAACCCTATGTTAAAGCATTTTTCTGTGCCAAATATTCGTATCAAAAATGTAGAATTGACAATTCCTGTTGCTGTTGATAATACACAAACAGTCACAAGAAATTATTCTGAAAGAGAAATTCAAGAAGTGTATGAAAAGGCATTTTTTAAAGTGAATTCAGACCTTATTCCAAATAAAACAGAACAACAAGTAGAATACATTAACGAGATAAGATCACAAGTCTCACAAATCGCAAAAGATTATTCCGTTAAAATAGCTACAGATTTAGAAACCGTTTCAGCTTTAACAGTACAAAATTCATCAGAAGCTACTTTAAGCACAAAACGTGATTCTGAAGTAGCGGTAACTAGAGATGATTTATCACCAGTGTCACCAAATAGTTATAGTACAATAGTAAGGGAAGAAGCGGAGAAATTTGCTTCTAAAGCGTATTCAGCTTTTGTTGGTTCATATATTGAAGAAGCTACGTTTCGTAATGCAATGGTGTTAGAAATTGAAAGCAATTTACAACAAAGATTACCTGAAATAGAGGAGCTTCCAGTGATTATAGAAACACAAAAACTCAAAGAAATTAATGATCCGGCAAGTATGATCAATATCAAAGTAAATATTATGGATGATGCTATGGAATGGACAACAGATGTTGATGCAGAAGGAAATACAGTACAGGTATTGAATTACGAATAAGTCGATTCGCAAAAAAAAATTAAACCAAAGAAAACATGAAAACAAGTATTATAGAAAAGCATACCTTTTTTGAAACATCTATTTTGAAAGTTGGGTTAATTTCTGAATTGCTTCGCTCCAAATCTTCCCGCTTTTTTGCAGAGATTGAGCGTTGGCTTTCAGAAAACGAACAAGTGTTGAAGCAATTTGGGTATGCAGAGTCAAGTAGGATAAGCATTTTACGAAATCAATTATTCATTGCAAAAGAGAAAGATATTCCACAAAAACGCAAACATCAGTTTATGGTTTCTGCTGAATGTTTGGCAACAGCTCATACAGTCTTGGTAAGTTTGCACGATCCTATCAATTCAAAAATTAGTCAAGCCAGAGAAACAATTCAACAAGTGTTGGTTTTAGTAAAAGATCAGCCAGATTATCAACAAAGAGATCAGGATAACTTCAATAAATATATCAAAATTATATGGGCAAAACTGAAAGCAGATCCTCAATTTAGTTCAGTTGCTCTACAATTACAGACATTGGTTCCAGAGGTTGATATATTTAGAATCATTGCGGAAGAAGTAACATTATAAAGTTCGCAATAAAAAAATCCCAAGGTATTTGCTTAGGGATTTTTGCTTTTACGCATTTCTACGTACACACTATTAGTGTTTAGCCTCTTACATTGAGATTGATTTTTTAAAACCTTGTAACTATCAATTTTTAAAATTATTTATCATGAAAAAAAGAGGATTAAAATCACTTAAGCTTAACAAAACATCAATCTCAGAATTGAAAGGAGGAAACGATGTTTTCATCACTGGAACTATAATTATTACAAGGAATTCGTGTGCGTTTTCATGCACTGGCTCATGTAACTCATGTAATTCGTGTGATGGATGTTTAACATTTGACACATCAATTCTCATAAATCCTCCAGTATCGATTTAAAAATTCTATGAAAATGAAAAAACCCGAAGCATATACTTCGGGTTTTCTGTTTTTATGTCGTTATATTTTATAAATCGAATCCTAAATTAACGCCTAATTTCTGAGCTATTAATTTATTAATTCGTGTTTTAATCGAATTTATTTTTACGCTTTCCAATACATTGTTCGCAAAAGCATATGTTAATAAAGCTTTGGCTTCTTTTGTCGGAATTCCGCGTGAGCGTAAATAAAATAAAGCATCTTTGTCTAACTGACCAATCGTACAACCGTGTGAACATTTTACATCATCTGCAAAAATTTCAAGCTGAGGTTTAGTGTTAATAGTTGCTTTGTCGTCTACTAAAATATTATTGTTCGCCTGGAAAGCATTTGTCTTTTGTGCTTCTTTCTCAACAACAACTTTCCCGTTAAATACTCCTGTAGACCTATCTGCAAAAATACCTTTGTAATCTTGATGACTTTCACAATTTGGCTCAATATGATGTACCAATGTATTATGGTCAACATGTTGTTTGTTGCCAATAATTGTGATTCCTTTCATAGTAGAATCAATGTGTTCTCCTTTTTGAAAGAATTGCAGATTGTTTCTAATCAATTTTCCGCCAAATGAAAATGTATGTACAGAAGCATGGCTACTTTGCTTTTGTGAAATATAGGTATTGTCGATTAACGAAGCTTGTTGGTTATCATTTTGAATTTTATAATAATCAACAATCGCACGTTTATTTGCGAAAATTTCCGTTACCGAATTTGTCAACACTACATTTGATGTTAAACTTTGATGACGCTCAATAATTTGTACATGCGAATTTTCATCAACCACAATTAAATTACGTGGTTGTAATAATAACGAAGCTTCATTTCCAGTAGAAAAATGGACAATTTGAATTGGCTTTTCTACTACTTTATTTTTTGGAATATGAATGTATGCACCTTCAGAAGCAAAAGCCGTATTTAAAGACGTTAAACTATGATCTGATTTTGCAGCTTTGTTATAATATGAATCAATAATGATTTTATATTTAGGCTTGTTTAATGCTGAACTCATTAAACAAACATCAATGCCATCATGTGTCGTTTCCGAAAGGAAAGAACTATATTTTCCATCGATAAATACAATTTTATAGGTATCAATATCGTGAATAAAAAACTTCTTTACATCCTTAAACTCAACAGCAGTTTCTTGTTGTGGAGAAATACTATAATCGTGCTTCAATAGAGCATTCAAGGAAGTATATTTCCAATCTTCATCTTTTTTGGTAGGAAATCCTTTTTGTTCAAACGTTTTAATCGCTGCATTTCTGATATCGTTTAAATCTTTTGATTGATCATGTACACGATCTTCAAAAACCATAAAGGATGACAATAATTTATCTTTTAACTCCATGTATATCGTTTTGTGATCGTTGCTTAAACAGTTGCTTCTTGTTTAATCCAATCGTATCCTTTTTCTTCTAATTCTAAGGCTAATTCTTTCGTTCCTGATTTTACAATTTTACCATTGTGTAATACATGTACAAAATCTGGAACAATATATTCTAATAAGCGTTGGTAATGTGTAATTACAATAACTGCGTTATCTTCACTGCGTAGTTTATTTACACCATTGGCAACAATACGTAAGGCATCAATATCCAAACCAGAATCTGTTTCATCTAAGATGGCTAATTTTGGTTCTAACATGGCCATTTGGAAAATTTCGTTACGTTTCTTTTCTCCTCCAGAAAATCCTTCATTTAACGAACGAGATAAAAATTTACGATCAATTTCTAATAATTCTGCTTTTTCTCTAATTTTCTTCAACATAGCACTTGCAGGCATTTCGTCTTCACCTTTCGCTTTGCGCGTTTCGTTGATAGCAGTTTTAACGAAGTTTGTTACAGAAACTCCAGGGATTTCTACAGGATATTGAAATGATAAAAATACACCTTCATGTGCACGCTCTTCGGCAGAAAGTTCTTCAATGTTTTCACCATTTAAAAAGATTTCTCCATCAGTTACTTCATATTCTTCCTTTCCAGCAATTACAGAAGATAGTGTGCTTTTTCCAGAGCCATTTGGTCCCATGATTGCATGTACTTCTCCTGCTTTTACTTCTAAATTAATTCCTTTTAGAATTGCTTTATCTTCGACACTTGCGTGTAAATTTTTTACGTGTAACATTTTACTGCGTGTTATATTTTTTTAATCGAAATTATTGATTGTTTGTGATGATAATAGTACCATCTTGATTTTCACTTGGCTTTTGAACTGAAACAATTTCTTTAATTTCAATTACTTCTTTCCAAGCATCTTTTACAGGATTTGGCTTTGTAATTCCTTTAATAACAACAGGAACCATATCGTGTTCTTTTGTTTTGTATTTTTTGCACTCTTTGTTAAGTGCTAACATTTGATCGTCTATTACGACTCCGTACATGTTGCTTCCAGCTGCCTGGAAAACGGCTGCTTTTTCACTTTCCAAGTATAAAAACATACCTGTAAATGTTTCGTATTGCGAAGCTACAGTCTTTTCTGTTTCTTTATCAGAACTCTTAGCGTCATTTTTACAACTTACGATTGTCAACATGCATACTGCGAATATGAAATAGATTTTTTTCATGTTTGCTTTAATTTTTAATGATTGATTATCTATCCTACTGAACCTTCTAATGAAATTTCTAATAGTTTTTGTGCTTCAACGGCAAATTCCATTGGTAGTTTGTTCAATACATCCTTGCTGAAACCATTTACAATTAAAGCAATTGCTTTTTCTGTGTCGATTCCACGTTGATTGCAATAGAATATTTGGTCTTCTCCAATTTTACTTGTCGTTGCTTCGTGTTCTATTTGTGCAGATTTGTTTTTTGCTTCTATATATGGAAAGGTGTGTGCACCACATTGATTCCCCATTAAGAGTGAATCACATTGTGAAAAGTTACGCGCGTTTTCCGCTTTTGGGGCAATTTGAACCAAACCTCTATAGCTGTTTTGCGATTTTCCTGCAGAAATTCCTTTTGAAATGATAGTACTCTTGGTATTTTTTCCAAGATGAATCATTTTTGTTCCTGTATCTGCTTGTTGGAAATTATTGGTAACTGCAATTGAGTAGAATTCACCAACCGAATTGTTTCCTTTTAAAATACAACTAGGATATTTCCATGTTACTGCTGAACCTGTTTCTACTTGCGTCCAAGAAATTTTTGCGTTTTTCTCACACAAACCTCTTTTGGTTACAAAGTTAAAAACACCACCTTTTCCTTCTGCATTTCCAGGATACCAGTTCTGAACTGTTGAGTATTTTATTTCTGCATCATCTAATGCAATTAACTCTACAACTGCAGCATGCAATTGATTTTCATCACGTGATGGCGCTGTACATCCTTCTAAGTAACTTACATAACTTCCTTTATCGGCAACTAAAAGTGTACGTTCAAACTGACCGGTTCCTGCTTGATTGATTCGGAAATAGGTTGATAATTCCATAGGGCAACGAACGCCTTTTGGAATGTAACAGAATGAGCCATCCGTAAATACTGCCGAGTTTAAAGCGGCATAGAAGTTATCTTTTTGTGGAACAATAGTTCCTAAATATTTTTTCACCAATTCAGGATGATCTTGAATCGCTTCTGAGATAGGACAGAAGATGATACCTTTTTCGGCTAATGTCTTTTTGAAAGTCGTAGCAACTGAAACAGAATCTACAACAATATCAATAGCGACACCTTGTAATTTTTTTTGCTCATCAATAGAAATTCCAAGTTTTTTGTACATTTCCAATAACTCAGGATCTACATCATCTAACGTTTTGTTTGGATCTGCTTTTTTAGGAGCTGAATAATATGAAATGGCTTGAAAATCTGGTTTTTCATAATGTACATTTGCCCATTCTGGCTCTTCCATTTCCGACCAAATTCTAAAAGCTTCAATTCGCCAATCTGTCATCCATTGTGGTTCGTTTTTCTTTTTTGAAATTGCTATTACAATTTCTTCATTCAATCCACTAGGAAATGTGTCACTTTCAATATCTGTATAAAACCCGTACTCGTATTCTTTTGTTTCGAGTTCTTTTTGTAATTCTTCTTCGGTATACTTACTCATTCTTTCGATATGATTAAAAGATTAAATAATTTAAAAAATCAACTTATCTAATCTCACTTTTTGACAAATAATTTATAAATGCGCTTGTGTGTATTGTTTAATGTTTGAATCTTTCAAATTGCTTATAGAGAGAATGATTCTCCGCAACCACAGGTACGTTGTGCATTAGGATTATTAAAAACAAATCCTTTTCCGTTTAATCCACCAGAGTATTCCAAAGTGGTTCCTACTAGATATAAAAAGCTTTTTTTGTCTACAATAATTTTTACACCGTTGTCTTCAAATACTTTATCTTCTTCTTTTTGACTTTTGTCAAACGTAAGGTCGTAAGATAGTCCGGAACATCCACCACTTTTTACACCTACACGAACATAATCGTTGATAGCGTCAAAACCGTCGTCTGTCATAAGCTCGACTACTTTTTTACGGGCTGTTTCTGAAACTGTTATCATTTTTTTATACTACGTTTAATTTGTACTTGCAAAGATACGCTATTTGCCGCTTTATTTATAAAAACCTAACATTTATATAATAAATCATATAATAGAATTTCTTGATAGTGTTTTTTTTGACTAAAATTTTAAAAAAAACAGACCATAAAAAAGGCCTTTTTTAATGACTTATTTTGTATGAAACATGATAAGTAGTCTTATTCAGTAAAAGGTTATAAATGTTTTAGGACTTAAAAAAATCCAAATTTCTAACTTGTTGATTTGTTGGGAAAAATCTGTATGTAATTTTACCTGTTTTGTTGAAATGCGTGAATTTCGCAGGTATGTTTAGTTCATAATATGCTAAATTTGTGTTGTACTTCTGAAGCAAAAAAGTATTGTTGCGTTTTTCTACTTTAGAAATACTAGAATTTTTAACCCCTATTATTAATTGAAATTTTTATCAAATGAAGAAAAACTACATTTTTTTACTAGCCTTTTTAACTTGTGTTTTAAGTTTGAACGCACAAGTTTTAGGATATGCCATTTGCTTTGATGGCGTTAATGATTTTGCACCAGTGTATAGATCTACAGAAACAGGAATTTTTGGCACCAATGCTAACAATGACAGTTTTACTATTGAATTCTGGGTAAAAGATAACGGAAACGGAGGAAAGCACTTGTACTCTAAACACTATGATAGTGGAACAGCAAAAGAAGGATACTTTATTGAAAAAAGCGCTACAGGAACTGTGACTACTGGAATTGCAAATAATACAAACAATTGGACTACAATTACAGGAACTAGAGCCATCAATGATGGAAATTGGCATCATGTTGCAGTTACTTTCGATATTACTACAGGCCGATTAATGTTGTATGTTGATGGGTATTGGGAAGCTACTGCTAATGGAATTACACCTGTATTTGGAAACAATGTGGATGCACGCTTGGCGAGTTCTGAATATGAAAACACTTATTTTGGAGGAGCATATGATGAAGTAAGAGTATGGAATACTATAAGAACGGCTTCGGAAATTAATATTGGAATGAACATGGAAGTAGATGTTGCTTCAACAGGTTTAATTCAATACTTCAAGTGCAATGAAGGACTTCCAGATACTGATAATTGGATTTTATATCAGTTAGTAGATCATACAGGAAACGGACGTCCTGGAGATTTATGGAATGTTTTTAGACTAGGACCTTGTTCAAATTGGGTACATACAGTGGCAGATTCAACATTGTCTGTAGATACATTTGAAAACAATAGTTCTGAAGTAAGTTTGTACCCAAATCCAGCAAAGAATTTTGTAAAAGTGAATGGATTGAAAGCAAATGAAAGCTATACAATTTATAATACAATTGGAGCTATTGTAAAAAGTGGAACAGTTGCTAATAACGAAGAAATAGCAATTAATAACTTAACAAACGGATTGTACTTTTTGAAATTTAAAAATGGAAGTTCAATGAAGTTTATTAAGAAGTAAACACATTATATATCTTTTATCAGAGATAACGCGAAATAGTAGTGAATGACAATACTTTTGTTGTTTACTACTATTTTTTTTGATTTATTTCATGCGTTTGTATCCATAAATAGTAAAAATACCATCATCATATTCGTATGGAATATTGTGCTTATTGAGTCCTTTTTGTATGAATTCTGTATAATCAATTTGTGTTGAACTTATTAATCGAACTCCTTTTTCAGTTTTAAATGGCTGAATTTGAATCCATTCTGTCAATTCAAAACCATCTCTTTCAACTTCATTCCACCAAACAGGTGAAAAACTATTATTGTTATCTGTATCAAAAATTAATTTGATATTTACTAAAGGATCATAGGTTTCATTAGCGGTAATTTCGGCAACTAATTTTTTCCATTTTGTCGTATTCATACAAGATGCAAGTTGATTCTCAAAAATATAGTTGCGGGTTCTTTTGTCCATTTTAATGTAACGTGTAATTATCTATTTCCAAGATAAGTTTTCAGAAATAGGTATTTTCAATTCTTTCCACTTATTTTTAATTTCTTCTAAATTATCGATTCCTTTTTTAGAAATAATTAAAGCAGCGCCGTTTGATAGTCTGATAAAAAAATTAGCTTGCGTTTCGTTAATTTTTTCTACTTCGGATATTTTCATTTTTCCCTCGCCAGCTTTATCTTCTGTAATGATATATTCAGAAGTGAACTCCATAGTCTCTTTTTCTCCTATTCTTTTTGCATACGTATTTTTAACAATTTTGGAATGCAATTTTCTTAATTGGTAATTGTAATATTTATCAAAAAACAATAGCCCTAAAATAGCCGTAATTCCTAACAATATAGCAAGTTCAGTTTTATTAGAAGTATACATGGTTATTCCGATATATAGAAAAAATCCCACGAGAATTAGTTTCGTTATGTTTTTTATTTTTTTTTGAGTTTTGTTTTCAGATAGTGAGAATAAATGATAATTAATAAAATCTTGTTCTTCTAATATGTATTCAAGTTTCATGTTTTTTCAGGGTTTAATTGTCCTTAAATCGCGCAAAGGATAGCAGTGAAAATCCCGCAGCGAAGCGAGGAATTGTAGCGAATAGCCCGACGGCATTTTTCATGGCGATGCGCCCAAATTATGTAGCTAAAATTCAGAGAATCGCTGATCGAAAATGAAATCGGCATCCGTAAAGGTTTTTAGGAAGTCAATAATTCGTGCTTTTTCTTCGTTGGTCATAGGAATTCCTAAAGTTCCATCAGGTTGACGTAACGAATTGTCTAAGTTGTCATAGTCCGTAATTCCACTTTGATAATGCTCTAATACTTGTTCTAAGTTAGAAAAACGTCCGTCGTGCATATACGGAAATGTAACTTCAATATTACGTAGATTTGGTACTTTAAATTTGTAATTATCTTCCGGAAGTCCCGTAACACGTGCGCGTCCGACATCATTATAATCAGGATCAATAGCCAAGCCATTGTTGCGATAGGATTGATCTGTAAATAATTCGCCAGCATGGCAGGAAGCACATTTTTGGTTGAACAGTGCCATTCCTTGCATTTCGTTTGCTGTTAAGGTTACATTTCCTTCATTACGACGAAATTTGTCATACTTACTGTTAGAGGTAACCATCATCACCATGAATTGCGACAAGGCTTTTAATATATTTTCAGAATTGATTTCACCATTTTCAAAAGCTTCACGAAATAAGCGTGGATAATCAGGATGCGCTTCTAGTTTAGCGATAACATTGGTGAAAGTTTCGTTCATTTCTACTTCATTCGTAATAGGAATGATTGGTTGCAAGTCTAAATGAATGGCAGCGCCGTCCCATGTAAATTCGTTTTGAAATGCCAAATTGTGTAATGGTTGTGCATTTCTACTTCCGAGTGCACCATCTACACCATGACTTATAATGTGTGTGTGATGTGTAAATGCAAATTCTTGAATATGGCAGAATCCGCAGGCAACAACGCCATCAGAAGCTAATCGGCCTTCATAAAATAAGCGCCTTCCGAGTTCAAAACCAGTTTCTGTGGGCGGATTTGATTCTAAATCATATGTTAAAGGTGGAAAATTGGAAGGAACTGTAAAGTCAAGACGTACATCACTATATGCACCACTTACTGCCGTTGGAACATCTTCATAAGGTTCATTTTTGCAGGAAGAAAGTACACATATGAGTAAAATGTATACGTAAGTCTTAAAATTCATAGCTTTTGCTAAGATATCAAATGTGTGAGAATGACGCAAGAAACTTAACTTTTTACATCATTTTAACAGGTTTTAAAGCTTTTTTTGGTAGAATCATACATTTTGTAGGATTTAGCGCGCTTCTGTTTGCAGTAGTTTTGGATTGAATCAAAACATACACATTATGAAAAAACAGAATTTAAAAACAGGATTGAATTTGAAGAAACAATTAGTTTCCAACTTAACAACAGATCAAATTTTAGGTGGAGTCGTAGGAAGTACTATTGGTGGACCTACTTGTAGACAATCACAATATAGCGTATGTCCTACAGAAAGAACACAAACACGTTGTGCAAATTGTAACTCTTTTGCTTGTTAGTTGTAGACAGACAATATTAATATCTATATGATATAGGTTTCTAGTTTTTAAACGATAAACTCGTAGTTGTAATAGGCAAGTTTTAGATGTGCTATTTGCTGCGAGTTTTTTTATATCATCTTCTTTTCATTTGCCAATTGAATAGCTTCTGCTTTGGAGTTTACGTGTAGTTTTTGATAAATGTTTCGAATGTGTGTACGAACGGTAGTTTTTGAAATAAATAATTCTTCAGCAATGGCACTATAGGTTTTTCCTTTTGCAAGCAAGGTTAGTACTTCTTTTTCACGTTTAGATAAGGTGTTATCTTCATGATTTAGTTGAAACGATTCTACGACCATTTTTGCAATTTTATTACTCATGGGAGCGCCACCTTTTTCCAAATCGTCTAATGCCTTTTTGAGTTCGGGTAAGCCTAAACTTTTGGTTAAATATCCGCAAGCGCCTGCCTTTAAAGCTTCAAAAACCATATTGCTATCTTCAAAAACGGTTACAATAATAAGTTCAGTTTTTGGAAATAACTGCTTTATAATTTTTGTGCCATCTATTCCGTTTTTTCCAGGAAGCCCAATATCCATTAATACAATATCAGGATGATTTCCCGATTTGAAATCTGTCAGTGCCGTTTCAAAACAATCATATGTTCCAAGTAAAAAATAATTGGGAAGTTGTTGTAAGTATGCTGCTAAATTTTCTCTAAAAATTATGTTGTCTTCTATAATGGAGATATACTTTTTTTCCATAATATTATTTATTTTGATTGTTCAATTCTTCTTTTAAATCTAGTGTGAAGATGTAAAATACGCCGTCTTCTTTTTTAATTTTCATATCAGCTTTTATCATTTCCATACGTTTTTTAATGTTTTCAAGTCCATTTCCTTGTGATGAGGTTATTTCATCAAATCCAATTCCATTATCCTGAATTTGGATTGTAAATAAATGATCTTCTAAATACGCTTTTAAGGTTACAGTATTGGCTTTTGAATGTTTGATAATGTTTGCTAATATTTCTTTGTATGCTAAAATGATGTTTCGGCTTTTTACATAAGAAATGTCAATAGGAATGATGTCAATTTCAAGATATAAAAAGTCTATTTCATCAAAGAGATAGAAGAAATTTTCGCCGTAATCTCTTAAGTATTTACACAAGCTTTCAATGTTGTTGTTATTTGGATTTAACGACCAAACAAAGTCTTTTGCGGTATGATAAATTTCTTTAGAAAGTTCTGATATTTTGTCAATTTTAGGCGATTTTACTTTTTCACTATGTTTTAAATTGTTTGATAATCCAATAACAGAAGCAATTTTGTTTCCGATTTCATCGTGGAAGTCGCGCGCAATTTCTTCACGAAGGTTTTCTACTTTGTGTTCTAGGAAAATTCGTTTATTAATTTCGTTTGATAAGGTTTCGTTTCTGCGTTTAATCACGCGCAAGCGATACCATGAAAATCCTAGCAATAGCATCGTAATCAATCCAAAAATAAAGATTTTGATAACGGTGATTTGATACCATTTTGGCGAAATAGCAAACTCAAATGTTTTTGGAACTGACCATTCACTATTGATACGTTTTCCACGAAAAGAAATAATGTAGTTTCCTGGTTTTAAATTGCTCATTTCTAAATGGTAACCTCGTAGTTTTTTCCACTCGGAATCATTTACTTTATATTCAAAAAGCATGGCAGCTGTAAAATGACTTGTACTACTTTTTATTCCAAAAGAAGCATCGTCATTATGAATCATTTTTTTGTGAATTTCTATTTTTGGAGGAATGGTAACATCTAATAAATCAGGATTAAATTTCATGATTCCGTTTCCGGAAATCATCCAAATGATCCCTTTTGAATCTTGATAGAAAGAAGCAATGTTATCTGAATTTGTGCCATTTTTAGTGTTGAAATGATAATTGAATTCGTCTGTTAAAACCCAAAAACCTTTATTTGTTCCAAAATAGATTCGATCATTTGTATCTACAAAAGTTTCGTTGATATAGATGTTTTCCTCTGTAAAAAGTACTGGAAATACTTTGTTGTTTTTATAGGTGTACGCTTCATAAGGTGTAGTAATAATTAATTGGTTTTTATGCGGTATAATTTTTCTAATTACGCGTTGATGAAAACTTTTTTCTAAGATTGTATCTCGTACGCGTTCCCATAAATCTATGTCATTTCTAATGAATTTTCGAATACCATTTTGTGTACCTAAATAAACTTCATCGTTGAATAAGGTACCAGTATTTATTTTTTTATCTTTCTTATTATAATCAATACAGTAGATGTTTTCATGTTCGTTGTTATGAAATCGACTGAACCAATATTTTGAGTAAAATAGTGTGTCTTTTTCAATAGCATATAAAAAATTATCAACTCTACAATTACTAATTTTTTCAAGTTTATTGTTGTACAAACTATCATGAGATGAAAAGTATCGTTCTCCTTTAAATTTAAAAATAGTATTAAGTCTGAAAGGATTTTTTTGACGTATAAATGTATCTTTTTCTTGAAGTATATATGAAATGTTTTCAGTAGCAAAAACCATCTTACCTTCTTTATTTTCATAGCTGAATTTAGGAATCGGAATTTGATAGTCTGTTTTATGATACGATTTGATAAGTGAAGGAAATATTTTGTAAAATCCATCACCATATACAGCAACATAAATGGTTTGCTGATCTACAAAAATATCACTGATTCCGTTTTTTATGGTTAAGATAGATTCAACATTTGTAATTTTTGAATAGGTCTTGTCAAAAGTGAGTAAATACAAGCTGTTGTGTTCTTCACGATGATTAAGTTGAACTAATATTTGTTGCTTTTTATAAGGTGTAATTCGTTTTATCTTATTCGGTTTCTCAAAATGATATACTGTTTTTTGACTAGGATTTGATTTTGAAATCCAAGTTAGATTTCCTTCTAAATCGCCATAAAAAATATAACCGTCAATACTATTAATAGTTTCTATAAATGTATTGAGTTCGTGTGGAAACTCTTGCTGTTTTTCGCCTTCCCAATTGTATGCTGAAATGTTTTTATCTTCACTAATGTATATGGACGAATCATCAATGGCAACTCGTCTTGTTTTATTAATCTCACTAAAAAAAAGTAAAGTGTCAATTTGAGATTTTTCATTAAAAGCCAACAGAGACATCCGTTGGTATATATTGAAAATTAGACTTTTGTTTTTGCTTTTTAGAATTCGGTTGATGCGTTCTGGGTATATTATTTCAAGTTGTTTACCATCTTTCGCTATAACTCCATCTAACCATGAGGCTATGTGTAGAATGCTGTCATTTGTGTTGAGTAAAGAAACAGGATATCGGATTCTTTTTTTATTAAGAATTTTAAAGTTTTCCCCATCAAAAGTAGCCAATCCACCATCAGTTGCTATGTAAATCTCGTTTTGAAACTTTTCAATAGCAAACGTATAGTTATCAGGTAAGCCGTCTTCCAAATTGAAATGTTGCTTTGTCCAATATTGTGCATTTAAGACAAAACAGCTGAATAGAAGAATACCGAATAGTATGATTTTTTTCACCTAAGGAAACATTAGTTTCCTTAAAAATAGTGATTAAGTAGTATAGGTAGTACTACAAAATGTAGTATTTATTGTGCATCAAAAGCACTTTCCATGTTTTTAGCAATTTTTGGAGCATTTACAGGATCAACTTGAATGTCGCTTGTGTCTTCTAGTTTTATTTGATTAGTTGCATCAATAATGTTTGCAACAAAAACATCTACGTTTACATTGGCAGTATTTCCAGTAGCAACTGTAACTGAATTCCCAAGTGGAAGAGTTATAAATTTATAATTGTCAAGATTTGTACCATGACTTCCTACATGAATGACAAATGGATTTTCTGTGCCACCAAGTGGTGTAAATGTTCCTTCAAATTTGATAAATTTGTAACCTGCCGCCCAATTCCATAACATACCTGCTGCTTCTGCTTGTGGTATAAAATTCATCACGCCGCCATCTAGTGGATATTTTGATTGATCAACACCGATACCAAAAGAAACATGCGTATAATTTCCAACAGGAATTCCTGTTAGGCTTAATGTTAAACTGCTAGCATCTTCTTCATTAATTACAAAGTATGAATCTGCTTTTGGGTATTCGAAAATAGTTCCATTATCTTGCGTTAGTGTTATGTTTGATATAATATATTTTAACTCGTTGGTTAACACAGTTTCGTTATTTTGATTTACAAAAGTAGATGTGCTTAAGTTTAAATCTTGACTAGCCGAAATTCTGTTGTCAAATGTAAGCTCCATTGCTGAAGTTTGATTCGTATTATTATCGTCACTACACGATAATGTAAACAACGATAATATGCAGGTAAGTAAATATGCAATCTTTTTCATTTTCTTTTTTCTTTTATGAATGCTGTCAAATGGAATTCATCTGAAACATAACGAGTTGATTTTGGCTTCCTCTATTTTATTTTTATGATTAATGCATCTTTGATTCCTTTATTTGTGGAAATATCAATGTCATCGCTTTGCGTGTTTCCTACTACGACTAGTTTTTTATCACTTGTTTCTATGATTCCATATGCAAAATCGAGTTGTGAACCACCAAAGTTTTTCTCCCAAGTAAGATTTCCGTTCTCACTGATTTTAATAACCCAAAAGTCATTTTGACCATGATTGGAGCTCACATCTGTATTATTACTTTTAGCGCTTCCTACAATGGCAAATCCACCATCTTGAATGCGTGTAATTGCACGAGCAGATTCAAAGTCAGTTCCACCATACGTACGTTCCCAAAGTAATGAACCATCTGTATCACTAATTTTGATAACCCAAAAATCTGAAGAACCTTTTAGGTTTGTAATATCTCCATCGGAACTTCTTGTGTCACCCGCAACAACATAGTTTCCGTCTGTCGTTTTGACAATATCATAGCCAATATCAATTCCAGAACCTCCATATGATTTTTGCCAAATCAAATCACCTGTATTACTAAGTTTTACTACCCAAAAATCATAACTTCCTTGGCTACTTGTTACATCAAAATCATCACTTTCAGAAGAACCAGCTATAATAAAGTTATTGTCGTCTGTTTCCAAAGAGCTATATGATCTATCATTGTTAGTTCCTCCAAAATAACGACTCCAAACAATAGCTCCGCTAGCATCAAGTTTGTGACACCAAAACTCACCAACACCATGTTCAGGATTTCCAAAACCTCCATTTGGTCTTCCAAAATCTCCTTGTCCGCCAGAAGCCGTAACATCTAAAAAACCAGTGGTAAAGTAACCGCCGTCGTTTGTTTGAATAATATCAAATGCTTGATCGCTTCCAGAGAAACCAAAATTTTGTTCCCATTGAATAGTTCCGCTTGCGTCTAATTTTACAACCCATTGATCATAAAAACCACTGTTTGCACTTACATCTTCATCATCGCTTCTGCTGTAACCAGTAATGATAAATCCGCCATCTGTCGTTGTTTTGATAGCTTGTCCACGATCATCTGCACTTCCGCCATAGGTTTTTGACCAAATAATATTTCCGTCTGAATCTAAACGCGTTACCCAATAATCATTTTGTTCAGAAGTATGATCTGTAATGTCTCCATTGATACTTTTGGTAAAGCCAACAATAGCATAACCGCCGTCTGCTGTCATTGTAATGTCTTGCGCTGTATCTTCTTGTGTTCCGCCAATTGTTTTTAACCATTCAATTTCCCCTAAAAAACCAACAGGATCTGGTGTTTCTTCAGGTGGAGTTGTATCATCAGATGAACAACTCGATATGGCAATTATCGCGAAAGCTAAAAAACATAAATAGTGTATATGTAGTATGTGTTTTTTCATAAATTAGTCAGTACTTTTTCGAATAATAAATAATCCTGAGTTGATATCACTTAAAATGATATTTCCACTTTCAAAGTATGGGTATACGTTCCAGAGACCACTAAAAGTAGCACTGTTATTAACTGGAAAGGTATCAAAATAACCAACTTCCTGTATTTGATTAGAACCAATATTTGAAATGTCTAAGATACGCACTCCAGCTGTGTAGTTTGCCAAAAAGAAATTATCTCCTTTAGTGTATCCATTATGATCAATTGCAGGTGTTGGACCTGTATAGGTCATAGAAACTGTTGGATTGTCTAAGTCCGATAAGTCAAACACGATACTTCTAGAACTAAATCCAGAATTGATTTCATCTAATTCATCACCTACTATAAAATATCGTTGATCTTCTGTAAACCAACCTTGATGTGTGTAGCCAATGTCTGCATAATCAATGGTAGATATTTGAGTTGGATTATTTTTGTTTGTAATATCAATGATAACAACTTCATTGGTGTTGCTGCCAATTAAAATTTCTTTTCCAAGATGCTCAGTATCGGGCCCATTATAAGTAACTACTTGTGCATCGTGTGAGTATGCATCATTTGGATAGCCGCCAGCGGCAACTGGGTTTGTAGGGTTTTGAATATTTATAAAATGTGGTCCACCATTAAAAGAAGGAAATACATCGTTTAATGTCATTGCACCAACAGCATATGCAAACCCTGTATTTTCATTGATGACAATATTATGTGCGCTTCCAAAACCAGTGTACAAAGCATCTGCAGTAAACGTTTGTGGCGGATTGGTAACATCTCGCAAACGTGTTAAATCGAATACTTGCATTCCGTGACCTGGTGCTTCACTCACAATGAAAGCGTGATTTTGATATACTTTTATATCTCTCCAATTACTAGGATCTGTTGCTGTTGGAAGGTTTCCTAATAGAATAGGATTAACAGGATCGGATATGTCTATAAATGACGAATTTGTATCCGTTCCTATGAGCGCATATTCTTTTCCTGTTTGTGGATCTGTCCAGCCCCAAGAATCATTTCCTCTATTACCGCCTAATGTAAATAAATCGACTCTACCTAATAGATCATATCCTTCACAAGGAAAGATGCCAGCAAATCCATTTTCACACAAAACAATACCTGGAAAGATATCGCCATTACTAGCTGGTGGAGCAACATTTGTAAAAGGATCATCTGGAGAACATGCTCCAAAGCCTATTGTGATAACAACTGTGATTATGAATAATTTGAAATTTTTCACATGTTTTGTTTTTTAGTGTTTTAGTAGCTCAATAAATCTCTTATTTTACAACTAATTTCTGAGAGGTTGCATCATTTATTTTTATAACATACATGCCAGTAGGTAATTTTTTAACTGGTAATTGAAACTGAGTTTCATTCATGTTGATATTTTCTAGGACTTTTTTTCCTATAAGATCAAAAACTTCAATTTTGTTGATAGTATTATTTTTTCCTGCTTTAATTAGCGTAAAACTAGAAGCTGGATTAGGGTACATTGTAAAATCGAACGTTTCTATTTCACTTGTATTGAGCGTGCCACTTTCTCTTATGATAAAAAGACCTCGGTCTGTATCACTTATAATAATATTTCCACTAGCAAAATATGGATATGCTGTCCAAGCGCCAAAGAATGTTGTGTTGTTAGAATCAGGATGTGTATCAAAAAAACCAATTTCTGTAACATTGGACGGATTGGAAATATCTAATACGCGTACGCCAGCTGTATAATTTGCTTGGTAAAGTTTGTTGCCTTTTGTGTAGTAATTATGATCAATAGCATTTGAGTCTCCTGTAAACGTTGTTACAAAACTAGGATTATCTAAGTTGGCAAAATCAAATACCAAACCTCTTGTTGAGTATCCAAAGTCAATTTCATCTGTTTCATCTCCTAAATAAAAATAACGATGATCATCTGAAAGCCAACCTTGATGTGTATAGCCAACATCCGTATAATCAATTCTTGACAATCGAGTTACAGAAGTTTTATTAGACACATCTAAAATTACAATTTCATTTTCATTACTAGCAATCATGATTTCTTTTCCATTATGCTCGGTATCTGGACCATTATATATTACAATTTGTGCATCATGCGTGTAGCCATCTGTAGCATAGCCACCAGCACTTACTGGATTTGCAGGATCTGCCAAATTTACAAAGTGAGGTCCGCCACTAAATGTGTCACATCCCACTAAATAAGCAAAACCAGTATCTTCATTGATTGCGATATTGTGGCAACTTCCAACATCTGTTAGTATTTTATCTGGAACAAATGTTTCTGGTGGATTGGATACGTTTCGCAATCGTGTTAAATCGAATACTTGCATTCCGTGATTTCCAACATTGTCTGCCACTATGTAGGCATAATTGTTATATACTTTTATATCTCTCCAAAAATTGACACCTGCGTTTGTTGGAATGTTTCCCAAGTAAATTGGAGTTACAGGATCGGTAACATCAACAAAACAAGTTTTATCTTCAAATGTAATAAGTGCATATTCTTTATTAGTAGTAGTGTCTGTCCATCCCCAAATATCACTTCCATCTTCGTTGCTAAATGTAGATTTTGGTAAGTTTGACATTAAATCATATCCATCACATGGAAATGATCCTGCAAAACCTCCATCACATGGGACAATTTGGGCAATTGAAGGGGAAATCATAATAAGAGCAAGAACAAAGAGTAGGTTTCGTGCAATAGGTGTCATTTTTTTGGCTAATTTTGCATTTTTAAAGGATCGAGGCTAGAAAAACTGCCTGCAAAATACAATTTTTAACTTAATTAATACCACTGTAACATGTTAAAAGACAAAGGAGAACAGCGAACATCATTAGCTAGTTTAGGAGAGTTTGGCTTGATAGACCATTTGACAGCAAATTTTACAATTACGCAAAACTCTACAGTGAAAGGAATAGGAGATGATGCTGCAGTGTTAGATTTTAAATCAAAAAAAGTAGTGGTTTCTACTGATTTATTGGTTGAAGGCGTGCATTTTGATTTGAGCTATATGCCTTTAAAGCACTTAGGTTACAAGGCTGTTGTTGTAAATTTATCTGATATTTATGCAATGAATGCGACGGCAACGCAAGTGACTATTTCTATTGCGGTTTCTAATCGTTTTCCATTGGAAGCTTTGGAAGAATTGTATGCAGGAATTCAATTGGCGGCTAAGATTTATAATGTTGATGTTATTGGTGGTGATACGACTTCTTCAACAACAGGATTACTACTTAGTGTAACTGCAATTGGTGAAATTGATGAAGAGAAAATTACTTATAGAAATGGCGCTAAAGACAATGATTTATTAGTAGTAAGCGGTGATGTTGGTGGTGCATTTTTAGGATTGAAAGTATTGCAACGTGAAAAATCTGTATTTGAGGTAAACCCGAATAATCAACCAGATTTAGATATGTATTCATATATTATTGAACGACAATTAAAACCTGAAGCTCGAAAAGATATTCCAAAATTATTGAATGATTTAGGAGTGCAACCTACTTCGATGATTGATTTAAGTGATGGTTTATCGTCTGAAATTATGCATTTGTGTAAGCAATCTGCGGTTGGATGTAACTTGTATGAAGATAAAATTCCGCTTGATCCGCAAGTGATTTCAACTTGCGAAGAATTTAAATTGGATAGTACCATGGTTGCGTTAAGTGGAGGAGAAGATTATGAATTATTATTCACAGTTAGTCAAGAAGATTTTCCTAAAATAAAAGCAAATCCAAACCTTAGCATAATTGGACATATGACACCAGCCAATGAAGGAATTCATTTAGTAACAAGAGCAAATACTAAAATTCCATTAAAAGCGCAAGGTTGGAATGCAATGGATGAGCAAGAGTAATGTAATGTTATTGCTTTTGTAATTTTTCGAAATACTTATCTCTGTAAAAGCTATTGATGTCTTCTTCAATAGTGTCACCATCCTTTTTGATATAATATACAATATCTGATTGTGGTCTTTTTATAATAGAATCGCCAATGGATAGTTGATAATAGATAGATTGATGAATTTTTTTCTGAGTTTTATCATTCATAAGAACGATTCTAATTCCTCTACCTGTCTGCTCTTCATACATATTTGTAATTACTCCTGAGTAGGAGGCATTGTGGATTTTTAAATATTCGTCCTCGATATAATCAGTTGAATTATTTCTAAAATAAATCATGACAGCTAAAATTAGAAACATAGGGATAAATACCATCGCCAACGTTTTCCGAATAGTCTGATCTTGTGTGACAAGTTCTTCAGGTTTTAAACTCATATAGAAAGTTACTTAGAATACGCGCAAAATATACATATTTTAACTGTAACCAAACGATTGTGGTATGGTTATAGTATAAAATAAAATGGAGAATGTATGAACCTCTTTCTATTTTCCTTTGATAAAGCACATTGAATTTGTTTGACTATAACAAAGCTGTTAACGCTAAAAAAATGGGAATAAAATACAGCTAAAGTTTTGCAAATGATTCAATTGTAGATTACTATCTCTTAAGATATTTTTCAGACTAAAGTATACTATTTATAGGTATCTAAATTACGTATACTTCGTATATAACCAAGATTTGCTGTTTAGTTTTCTTATGGGTTTTG
Organism: uncultured Kordia sp.; assembly: GCF_947496985.1. Taxonomy (GTDB): domain Bacteria; phylum Bacteroidota; class Bacteroidia; order Flavobacteriales; family Flavobacteriaceae; genus Kordia. The sequence continues at coordinate 719,887 of NZ_CANMEZ010000002.1, read as the reverse complement.
ACATTATAAAAACCGCGTGGAGATTTATGTCAACGATGTTGCAAAATATACTTTTTAGATAAAATTATACCAAAGGAAAAAAATGAAAGAGTTACAACTTAAAAAGCATGATTCTTCTTTTTGTGAAAAGAAGTCAATGTTCTATTAATGTCTCTAAGTTGAGGTGTTAATGAGGTAAGTTTTCCTTTATCATCATTAGTAGCTTCACAATTGCACAACATGCATTGATATTCGTTAACATGTGAAGTGATTTTTTTAGTAACTCTGTAACGGTGACCGAAAATATTACAATATAATTTTCCGAGCGAAAAAGTAGTTTTAATACTCATGTTATTATCCATGGCTGTAAGTAGGTTAAGTAGTTTTTTTGGGCACAACTAAGATATGTAAATGTTCTTGTTTATCCGATGAAAAGATTGATTTTTTAGATGAAATGCACTTTTTTACAAGTAAAACAATATTTTAAAGGATTAATTCTTTATAAAATATTTTAAAATTCTTAATCAATAAAAAGGTTTTTTCTTACTTAGGATGAAATTGTTTTGAAGAAGACTTAATTTCGGACAAATAAATGAAGTGCATATATCAATTCTTCTTTATTTTCAATATGACTCATATGTCCATCAGGTAAAATATCAACAATTACTTCTGAATTTTTTGTTTGATCAATTAAATCATCAAAAACTAAAATAGGATCGTGTTTTCCTATGATCATCATTTTCTTGTATGGAGAAAAATGCAATAATACTTCACGATCTTCTCTAATTTTCATGCCTTCTAATGCTGCCACAATTCCTTGAAGTGAAATTGTTAAAGCTTCTTTTTTGACAGCCTTGATATTTTCTGCAAAGATTTTACGGTTTTTTGGACGGAATAAATTTGTAATTGCAATGCGGATAAATTGTTTATGATTGTATTTTACGGCTTTAATTGCACGATCACGGTTTACTTTTCGTTCAGCACTATCAGCTCTAGCGGTTGAATTTATCAAACACAAGGCTTTTACATAATCTGGATACATTTCGGCGAAAGCCAACGCAACATAACCGCCCATAGAATGTCCCGCAAGATGCAGTTTACGTAAACGCAAAGTTGACAAAACTGCAAAAACAGCTTCTGCCATTTCTTCCATCGTATGAATATAGCCAATACAACCTGTTTTTCCATGACCTAGCAAATCTATAGTGATGACTTTGTGCGTTTTAGAAAACACATTTACATAGTCATTCCACATAGAACTTGTTTCCAAAAAACCATGTAATAGTACCAATGCATTTCCTTCACCCGAAACGGTATATCCAATTTCTATATTTTTATACGTCACAAACTGTTGCATGTCGCAAAAATATGTATCTTTCGTTAGCTATAAAACCTGAATCTAAAAATGTTTTCATCTCCTTTTAAAAAACTATCAAATGCTGCAGAAAAGAAATTGCTAATTCTGGCAATTACTACTTTTTTATTAGCAGGTACTTGTATGGTACAATTTGATGTGTTGTTGAAAACTGTAGAAGCTCCTTTGGGAATAATCTCGTTTGAACTTGCAAGAACAGTTGATAGTGCCGATGCCATTATAACATCCTGGCAAGCAGTTGATGGTGCAATGAAATCTGCCGAATGGAGTTTGTGGTTCGACTATATTTTCATCATAACCTATGTGTTTTTATTATGCTTGCTAATTCATAAAGTGATGAAGCTTGCTTGGCCAAACAAAGAAAGTCAGGCATATCGTTTAGGAACTGTTCTAATCCGAATGGTGATTTTTGCAGGTGTGTTGGACATGGTTGAAAATTTTGCGTTGTTACAAATATTCTATGATGGAATACAAGCGCATTGGACTAATTTAGCTTTTGTAACTGCTTTACTTAAATTCATAAAACTTGCATTAGGAATTTTATATCTATTAGTGAGTTACCTCATATATCTACTTAAAAAAAATACTCGTGTCAGAAAATAAAGAACTCTTTGTAACTGCTTTTGCCTTGTTTTCTATGTTCTTTGGAGCAGGAAATCTATTATTGCCACCATTATTAGGATATCAAGCAACGGATCAATGGTTTTGGGTTACACTCGGATTTATAGTAACAGCAGTAGTTATTCCAATCTTTGGAATTTTAGCACATGCACGTTTACAAGGTTCGATGTATGATTTTGGAAAAAAAGTATCTCCGCTCTTTAGTAGTGTATTTTGTATTATTATTTATGTAATTTCTGTGGCAATTCCATCTCCTAGAACGGCAGCAGCTACACACGAAATTTCTATATTTCCCAACTTTGGAACAAGTGCTTTATTAACAAGTACAATATACTTTGCATTGGTATTAGTTTTTGTGTTGAATAGATCAAAGATTCTCAATTTTATTGGAAAATTCTTAACACCATTAATTGTATTAATCCTAGTAGCAATTATCAGTATTGGTTTATCGATGCCACATGCTGACCTTACTGCTGCAAGTTTAAATATGTCACCTATCGTAATTGGTTTAAAAGAAGGTTATCAAACTTTTGATGCAATTGGTGCAATCGTTATTGGTGGTGTTATCATCATTTCGTTAAACTTAAAAGGACACGATTCTTTTGAAGAAAAGAAAAAACTCATAGCAAAATCAGGTTGGATTGCTGGTTTTGGATTGTTCGCTATCTATGCAGGATTGATAATTCTAGGGTCGTATTTCAGTAGTGAAGTTGCTCTTGAATCTACCATGAGTGGCGATATGAAACGTGCTACGTTATTACGTGGGATTAGTTTGGCAACCCTAGGAAACATTGGAACTGCCTTTTTAAGTGTATTGGTAGCGTTGGCATGTTTTACAACTGCTGTCGGAATCACTACAGGAACCTCAGATTATTTCAAAAGTTTATTTAATAATTCACAACAAGCATACATAATCACAGCAATTGTTGCATGTTTGATAGGAATTTTAGTTGGACAATTAGACTTTCATTATATTATTATTGTAGCAATTCCTGTATTGAAATTCATTTATCCAATTGCAATAGTATTGATCTTTTTAAATGTAATATCTCAAAAGCTAGCAACTCCGTTAGCATTTAGAGTCGTGGTTTTAGTCACTTTTATCTTTGGAGTGTTGGATATGTTTGCGCATTTCTTTCCAGAAAACGTATTCTTAAAAACACTTCGTGAAGTTATTCCGTTAGGAACCCTAGATTTTGCTTGGGTTTTGCCTTCTGTTTTAGCGTTTATTGGTGTTGTGGCGTATCAGCGAAGTAGGTAATTTAGATTGCTATGCTTTTTTAGATTGTCGGTCACACTTGGCTTTGGTATGGCTGTGTTGTTAGCACATAAATTTTAGTGCTTTAAAATAAAATTCTTACAGATTTTACTTAATTTACAAAATCAATACTTTTTCTTTTGTTTCGTGCTTGTCACATTGAGCGCAGTCGAAATGTTGGGCATGCAAAGAAAATGAAAGTTGTAATTAAATTATGTAAATATGAACAAACTCATTATAGCTGGAAACGGTTTTGACTTAGCACACGGATTGCCAACTTCGTACAACCATTTTATAGATGCTTTTTGGCGTAATTTGAAGAAGAATAAAAGAGACAGGTTGGTTAGTAAAGTAGTGTATGTTGATTCATATTATGATGGTTTTTTTGATGAACAAACTATAAGTAATTTTGATGATTTTAGATTCAGTATCATTAAATATATGAATAAGAATAATTATAATAGAGAAGATCACAAAACGTATATTGTGTCTATAAAAGATACTAATACAGGTTTTCTAAAAGAGATAGAGCTATTCAAATTTAAGAGTGAGTTTTTTAAAAAGTTAAATGAAATAAAATCTATTCAAAACTGGGTAGATGTAGAAGATGAATACTATAAAGAGTTAAAATATATATGTAAAGATGTAAATTTAAGTATTAGACAGAAAAGAGAGAAAGTATTAAAATTAAATGATGAGTTTGATCAAGTCAAAAAATTATTAAGATCCTATTTAAAAAACAATGTGATGAAAAGATATGATTTTAATTATGAAAATAATCCTAATTGTTCAGAATTCAATGAAGTATTAAAAACATCTCTTAATGAACAAATAAGAATTATTAACTTTAATTACACTTCGACTTTTCAGAAGTATTTTAATCCTAATTATAAGTATCAGAATATTAAATTAACACATATCCACGGGAAACTAGTAAAGGGTATGAATTTCGGTTTTGGAGACGAAATGGACGATGATTATAAGTTGATTGAGAATATAAATGATAATGAATATTTACGGTATTTTAAATCGTTTCAATATGTGCAAAACTCCAATTATAAAGATGTATTACGGTATATAGATTCTGAAAAGTTTCAAGTCATTATCATGGGACATTCTTGTGGTTTGTCAGATAGAACCTTGTTGAATACTATTTTTGAACACGATAATTGCCGTTCCATAAAAGTCTTTTATCATAGAAAGTATGATGGAACTGATAACTATACAGAAATTATTCAAAATATTTCCAGACATTTTAATGATAAGAAACTCATGCGTACTAAAATCGTAGAGAAAACCTTGTGTGAACCCATGCCACAGATTAAGTTGCCGAAGAAGGAGTAAAGTTATCATTCTGCACTTTTATACTGAGCATTGTCGAAGTGTGATTCAGAATCCACTTTTTATGAAATAGATTACGGCTTTTTCTGGAATGATAAAACATATATTTAGTAGTAAACAAACACTACTTTTTACGACCAAAGAAAAAGTTATATATTACACCAAAGAAACAAGCATTCATGGCAGTTCAAGATATTACAACATATACCTATCAAGATACATTTTCATTAAGTGTTGTGCAGTTTGAAAAAGCTTGTGTTGTCAATAAGCCTGAACAAGTTGATTCTTATACGATTTACTGGATTAAAGAAGGAAAAGGAACCTATCATATCGATTTTGAAGAATATACATTTGATGGAAATATTATCTTCTTTTTGTCGCCAGGACAGGTTTTCTCAGTAAGTTCGGAAAAGATTAAGGAAGCCTATAAACTTTCGTTTAAACGTGATTTTTATTGTATTCAAACCCATGATAAAGAAATTTCATGTAATGGTGTCTTGTTTAATAATGTATACGATACGCCTTTTGTGATTCCAAAACCAAAAGATATACAACGCTTGAGTTTTCTGTTAGAAGATTTAATTGAAGAATTCAATAGTGAAAATTCAGGGCAGTATGATATGTTGCAAACATACCTGAAACAATTTATAATTCATTCTGTTCGTGTAAAGAAGGAAGATTTTGTTGTAAAAGAAGAAATAGAAACTAAACTTTACAAAGATTTTAGTGTATTGGTGGAACAAAATTTCAAGAAAATGCATTCGGTTTCTGCGTATGCAGATCGTTTAGGAATTTCTCCAAAATCAATTTCCAAGCATTTTCAAAAACTTGGAACGACAACGCCAAGCGATTTTATAAAGAATAGAATCATCTTAGAAGCCAAACGCCAATTGTTATATTCAGAACAATCTGTAAAAGAAATAGCTTTTGAGTTGGGATTTAACGATCCGGCATATTTTACACGTTTCTTTACCAAAGCTATTCAGAAATCTCCACTAAACTTTAAAGCTGAGTATAAGAAGTAGTTTGGATCGCTTCGCGTATATTCTTAAAATACTCTTACATTAAAATTCAACATTTATAATCTAGCATTTCAGAACGTCAGTTCGAGTGCAGTCGAGAACTACTTCATTGTCTTTTTATCTAATAATCCGAAAGTCTAGCGCGTCTAAAAAGCTAATAAATTCAGCCATCTAAGCATCTAATTCCCATTTGTCCAATTCTTAGGAACTTTTGTCCATTTTCTGGCATGTCTTTCCGCCGCATCTTTGTACTGTAATTAGAAATCAACGTTTCGGCAACGTTTAATATGAAGCTAAAAGTTACAGTTTGAGCGAAGTCGAAAACAAACCAAAAGAATTATGAGCGATACACAAAATACTACATGCCCAAATTGCTGGGGATATCAAGAATACGACGAGCAATACCCAGAGAGAAAAATCTGCGAATGCAAAAATTAAATTATTAAAAAATTAAAACAAAACAAACAATAGATTCCTGTTTATACGGGAATAAAAAACTAAAAAATTATAGAAATTATGAGTACACGAATTGAAACATTAAACCCAGAAACAACAACAGGAAAATCAAAAGAGTTATTTGACGCAGTTCAAAAGAAACTAGGATTTATTCCAAACCTTATCAAAGTTTTTGGAAACTCTCCAGCAACATTACAAACGTACTTAAGTTTAGGAGAATTAACTGCAAGTGGAAACTTTAGTAACAAATTCAGAGAGCAATTAGCATTAGCAATCGCGGAAGAAAATACATGTAACTATTGCTTGTCTGCACATACAGCAATTGGAAAAATGAACGGATTGACAGAAGAGCAAACAGAGGCAAGTCGTAAAGGATTAGCAAGTGATGCTAAAGTACAAGCTGGTTTACAATTTGCACAAAGCGTAACAAAAAATAGAGGACAAGTTTCAGGTGATGAAATTACAGCAGCAAAAGCAGCTGGATATAATGATGGTGATATTTTGGAGATTGTATTGAATGTAGTTTCAAATACATTGACAAATTATGTAAATCACATTGCAGAAACAGAAGTAGATTTCCCAAGTGTTGAAGCTGGAAAATTTACAGTAACACAGTAATATCAAATAAAAAAGTGAATTTCCTGAGTTGTAATAATGGAATTCAGGAGTTCGCTTTTAAATAATCAATAACACTAAAAACAGATCAATTATGGAAAACCAAGTAAAAAATAATTTAAAACACGTTCATGAACTTTTAGCAAAAGGAGCTTTTATTGAAGCAATGGAAACATATTTACATGATGAAGTAGAGTTAAGAGAAGCTAATGGAGCACCTAAAAAAGGGAAAAAATTTAATGTTGATTTTGAACATGATTTCATTAACAATCAGTTAGAAGAATTTGTAAGATATGATGTAAAGAATCTTGCGGTAAATGGAAATCACTCTTTTTATACTGCGGAAATGGAATTGAAGCTAAAAGACGGAAGTACTATGCTTTCTGAGCAAGCAGTTGCTACGGAATGGAAAGATGGAAAAATATACAGAGAACGTTATTATCACGCATAAAAAACAGCATTAAAAACTTGAATATAATTCAATAATTACACAAATATAAATTTTAAAAGAATTAAAAAGATGAAAAAATTAATTGCAATTTTAGTATTATTCGTAGGATTTTCAATGACTACACAAGCGCAAAACAAAATGATGAAGAAAGATGTGAAAACGGTTTCTTTACAACAAACAAAAGGAGAGTTCACTCAAAAATCTATTACACTTTCAGAAGGAACGTATGTTTTCGAAATTGAAAACACAAATGTTGGACATGATGTAGGATTTGTGTTAGCACCAAAAGGGAAAACGGATGCGGCAAACCATATTAAAAACGCATATGTAACAGAAGTTGTAAAAAATAACACAACTGGACATTCGAAAGAAGTAAAGCTTACAAAAGGTACTTATGTATACTTTTGTCCCTTAAACCCAACACCTCAATATACTTTAGTAGTAGAATAAATACTACTGTTTTTTTCATGATTGATAGTAAAAAAGCACACTCTAAGAGCGTGCTTTTTTTATGTATTCGCTATTGTATGAAAATTTATAATTTGATTAATTTTTTAGTAGCAATTTCTCCTTTGTCAGAACGAATGTTCACGAAATAAACACCACTAGATAAATCATCTATAGCTACTGTGTTTTGAACTTGGTTTTTTAGAGATATAGTTTTAATAGCTTTTCCATTCATATCAACAATAGAAATACTTTTTAATACGACTCCGTTTGTTGTAGAAAAAGTAATTTCATTCTGAACAGGATTTGGGTACATAGAAATTTGTGTATTCAACTCAGGAAATTCTACAGTTGATAAAACGGTGTTCTCATAAATTTTTACATTTCTATAAAATGAAGTTCCATTGTTATAACTTCCGCCACCAGGATAGTTATTTCCTGAAGTCCATGCTTCGTTAAAGTTATCATTATCGGCTGAGAAGAATAAATACTGCGCAGTTCCATTATATAATTGCCCAATTGGAATTGAATAATGTTTGTATGCGTATTTATCAGTGTCTGTATATGTATTAAAATCGCTGTTGAATGCAGTTGAACCACTCACATCTTGTGTTCCAAAAATCTTATAGGCAAGAAGAGGATCTAGTGTTAAGTCATCATCAATTCCGATATAATGAATTTCTCCTTCAATGGTACTCATAAAATCGAATTCAATAACTGTATTTGATGTAAAATTATAATTGATTTCAATAGCTTTCCATGCATTTACGGATAAGTGCAATGTTGCGCCATTATCATATATAGCATGCACACCGCGATCTTGTACAACATCATATATTAAAATAGTTTCATTGCTAAAATCAATGATTGGAAGTAAGGTGTCACAGGCATCATTTTGGTTAGGATTGGCGTCTAAATTTACATCTGGGTAACCAGGACATTGATCTAAACTGTCGCAAATACCATCGCCATCACTATCATTGTTAATGTCGTTTGGACACTCATCACAAGCATCAGGAATATTATCAAGATCCGTATCTAATCCTGAAGTACAACCGTATAAGGTGGTTAAAACATTATCAATAGACCACAAGTTGTTTCTATCAGCAACTGTAGAATTTAGTGCAGCTTCCATACGTGTTTTTTGTCCTTGTGTAAACATGGCATATGTTGCGCCTGTATAATCCATCATGTTGGTCAAATTATCTACACTTCCACAATTTGTTACGGCTCCTTGGCCGGGATAATCATCTAAATCTCTAATAATATTTCCTTTTGTATTTGGTGTGTCAAGAACACTATCATCTTCACCACAATATACATCATTTCCATTTCCTCCAGCATTTGCCCAAATATGATATACATTTAGCCAATGCCCAACTTCATGCGCTAAGTTATGATACCAAGTTTGCCACATTTCATCATGTTCTCCAAAAGCCCAAGCAGACATTACATGCCCGTCTAAATAGGCAAGAGTGGAACCGTCTACATTAGGTGGAAACGTTGCAAAACCTGAAGTTCCACTTCCATCAATTGCCTGACGAACTACATAAATATTGAAATAGTTTTCACGTGGCCAATGATAAATTTGACGCATATTATTGTTGTTTCCTCGTAATGTGTAAAAAGCATCTACCTGTCTGTCAATTCCATTGGTAGGATTTCCTTGCGGATCAAACTTTGCTAATACAAATCGTAATTTTTTTGTATCAAAAGCTCCTCTGACTGCTAAGAAACTTGGATCAATATTTGTATCAAATGCAGAAGTTCCAGAAAAGAAAATATTTAACGATTCAATAGCTCTCTCTACCGCTGCATCTGAGATGTTTTCTACACCATTATTATGAATAACATGTACAACTACAGGAATGATGTAATCGGTTCCAATAGTTAACCCTTCTACGCCTATGAGATCTTCAGTTAATGAAGGACTTACCTGAAAATTTTCTGTAAAACGTTCCAAGTCTTGGTATGCTTGATTATTTTCAGGTCGCAATTCAGGATGCGTTGCATATAATTGTTGCTGTACAATGTCTTGTCCACATTGCTGTTGTGCATGTGATAAAATAATACAAGAAAAGAAGAATAGAAATAGTAAATTTTTTTTCATAGCGTGGTAATAATGTGAATACATACAAATGTATGTTTTTTATCAAAAGTTATTGTTAACATGTTTGGAATCTTTTAATTAGCGCAAATATTGGGTATATAAAAACCCAAGCAATGGTATGTGAAAACATTACTTGGGTTGTATTTATTTTTTAATGAAGAACAACTACTTATTCATCAACGCTTCAATTTCATCTGCTTCAATAGGAATATTACGCATTAAGTTAAATGGTTCTTCAGTTTCCTGAATTACGACATCATCTTCCAAACGAATTCCAAAACCTTCTTCTGGAATATAAATCCCTGGCTCCACAGTGAACACCATATTTGCTTGCATTGGTTCTGTTAAAATTCCGTAATCATGTGTGTCTAATCCCATATGGTGAGAAGTTCCGTGCATAAAATACTTTTTATATGCTGGCCAATCTGGATCTTCGTTTTGTATGTCAGCTTTATCTAGTAAACCAAGACCTAACAATTCAGAAGTCATTAACTTTCCAACTTCTACATGGTAATCTGCCCAAATAGTTCCAGGAACTAACATCTTTGTAGCATCATTTTTTACACGATTTACCGCATTGTATACTGCTTTTTGACGTTCAGTAAAACGTCCAGAAACAGGAATAGTACGCGTCATATCACTTGCATAATTTGCATATTCTGCACCAACATCAAGTAAGAGTAAATCGCCTGCTTTGCATTGCTGATTATTTTCAATATAGTGTAATACGTTTGCGTTGTTTCCTGAAGCTACAATCGGTGTGTATGCAAACTTTTTAGAACGATTTCTTAAGAATTCGTGCATAAATTCGGCTTCAATTTCATATTCCCAAACGCCAGGTTTTACAAAGTTTAAAATTCTACGAAAACCTTTGTTAGTAATCTCACAAGCTTGTTGGATTAAATCTAACTCAACTTGATCTTTTACAGAACGTAGTCGTTGTAAAATAGGATTGCTTTTAGCAACGCTGTGTGCAGGATATTTAGCTGTTAACCATTTTGTGAAACGATCTTCGCGTGTTTCAGTTTCTACATTGGCACGATAATGCTCGTTGGTATTAATGTAAACCGTGTCACATTGCGTCATAATTTCAAACATGATTTTTTCCATGTCTTGTAACCAATACACTGTTTTAATCCCAGAAGTTGCCAAAGCGGCTTCTTTTGTCAATTTTTCACCTTCCCAAACCGCAATATGCTCGTTGGTTTCTTTTAAGAATAAAATTTCGCGATGTTTCTCTTTTGGACAATCAGGAAATAATACTAAAATACTTTCTTCCTGATCAACTCCACTTAAGTAAAAAATATCCCTGTGTTGCTCAAAAGGCATTGTGCTATCTGCACTAATTGGATAAATATCATTTGAATTGAACACAGCTAAACTACTTGGTTTCATCTGTGCCATGAAATTTTTTCTATTCTTTATAAATAAGTTACGGTCTATTGGATGGTATTTCATTTTAGTAATTTTAATTGATTTCTTTCAAAAATAATCAAACAAAAAAAGAATTTAGTAGCCAAATGGCGGTTTTTTTGATGGGCTAATTTGCGAGCTTGAATATTGTTGTACAAAAAAAGAATTAGAAATGTCTATCAGTTAATACACAATCAGCTTTCCTTTTTTGATTTTATCATTTGATCGAACATTATATAAATACACACCGGCGCTTAGACTCCATTGTTGTGTTGGAATTCCTGTGTTGGTTTGTGTAAAAATAGTTCCGATCAGTTTTCCTTGAATGTTATATAATGAAAATTTAATGTCTTCGTTTTTTGTGCTTTTTACAAAAATGTTGTCATTGTTCTTTACAGGATTTGGGTAAAATGTAATCGCGCTTGACGTAACTTCATTTACACCTAATATACTGCCTAAATTGATGTTGTCTACATAGACAGCTTGTCCGTAAGCATTCACATTTCTAAATCGTACTTGAACATTTTCGTTTCCAACATATGAGGAAAGATCAATAGATTCTTCACGCCATTGAGTTGCCGTTGGAACAAATTGGTTGGTCGTGTTTGGAGCTGTAGCCAATGTACTTCCAAATTTACTATATTCAGATGTCCATGTCATACCGCAATCTGTTGAAACATACACTTCTAATCCGTCGGCATATGCGCTTGAATATAAAGCATACGCTACATCAAAGGTTAAAGTGGCATCACTTGTATTTGTATTTGCCATATTTAAAGGAGCAATAACATCACAAAATTGACCTACTTGTGAAATAGTATAATTATTCACAAACATTGAATTGGTACTTTGTCCAAAACCACCAACAGTGTTTTCATAGGTCCATGAAAGATTTCCGTTAGTTTCTTGCTTCCAACCTTCTGGTAAAAATGAAACTTCAAAATCTTCTTCCAAATTTGTATTTGCCAACGCTTCTACATTTATTATGATAGAATCACTAGAAGAAACACCAGCATCATTAGTTACGGTTAAGGTCACTACATGATTTCCAGTAGTGGTAAAAGTAACTTCCGGATTTCTTATGGAAGAAGTAGCAATGTTTGCATTTTCAAAGGTCCAAGCCCACGTAGCATTGGTATGATTTAACATAGAAAAATCATCAAAATAAAAAATATCTCCAGCACAGGTTGCTTTTAATTTATCAACCATAATTTTTGCTACAGGTCGTGTAGGTGTTTCGTATAAATTACTTTCCCAAATACCTTTTCCATAACTAGCTAAACGTATTTTTCCATCTCTGTAAAATGGACGTAAATCATTAGCGCCAATTGTTGTAGGTAAGTTTGCATTGTCTAATGTCCATGAAGACATTACATTGTTTTTGTAATAGACAGACATACCAGTTGCTACATATACGCCGCCATCCGTTCCGCCAATAGTAGTTAATACTTGAATATTTTGACCATTTAATTCACTTGAAGTTTCGTTGGTCCAAGAAGTTCCTCCATTTATACTTTTGAATACTTTATTGCCATTAGTTCCACGTGGATACGCAACCCAAATTGTTTGATCGTTTTCTGGGTCTATACTAATTAATGCTAAAGTTCCATTTCCGCTTGGTAAAGTAATAGTGCTATTCGTTGACCAATCGTCTGTAGTTTTTACTAAATATGCATTTCCAGCACTAGGACGCACTACAATATACATTGTGTTTGTATTGGTACGAGAAATTTCTATTCCTAAAACTGTACTATTTGCCGGCGCTGTATAAATAGCTTCATAATTTCCGCCTGCATCTAAACTTCTAAATAATTGATTGCTATTTCCGATATATACATGGTTGTAACAACTTGGATGAAATTCCATTTCTGACGATTGCGCAAACCAAGGTTCTTCATTTGGAGCTAATCCCATAGAAGCATTTAAAACAGCTCCACTTAAGGTATTTGGAATAAAACGACTTCCAATGTTTGTAGAATAAATTTGTTCTGTTCCAGGATTCACATAACCTGAAGCTGGTTCTCCACCGCCTAAATCTAAGAAAGCTCCAAAAGGAAAACCTTCAGAATATACATCTACACCATTATGAAATGTTCCACCAACTAATAAATCACGATTCCAGCCAGAGCCAAATCCCCAAAAATCAGTTCCATGAACGCCATTCATTTTAAATTCTGGTTGTGAACCAAATAAATCATTCGATTTAAAAATTCCACCATCAGTTGTTGCCCAATATTCGTTTCCAAATGCTCTAAAATCTTGCATATCTACATGCATAGGATTGTACGTTCCACAACCATAATTATAAACACACGTAAATGTTTGTCCGCCATCATTTGATCGCCACATACCAATTCCTCCAACTAAAAGTTGATCTGCATTAGAATTTGAAGCCATGGTAGCACAGTTGTAAAAACCTTGATTAAATCCATCTGCTGAAGTATCAGAGTTTAATAAATTTGGATGTGTCGCTGTATAGGGAGCGCCATCATATCCCATAGTGTTTATCCATGAAGCACCAGCATTATCACTTCTGTAAACACCAATAAAACCATTATCACCAGCTTTGGAATCGCCAATTAAAAAAGCATATACTTTATTTGGGTCAGCATCGCTCACGGCAAGTCTTGCACCGACAACACTTCTATTTGCGTCTGTAGAATTATACCAACCTGTCGATTGTACCAGCCAAAGAAATCCACCATCGGTAGATTTCAAAAATTCATGCCTGTTTGTAGAAGTGTTACGCCTTACAACATATAGCGTATTAGGATTGCCAGGTTGTGCTTTTAAATCATAACTTTCATTAACAACCACTCTATTCCAGTTAAGACCATCGTCTGTAGTTCTGTAAACACCTTCTTTTCCAGCTAATAATACAGTAGTTGGGTTATTAGGATTGATGAAAATTTCTGCTGGATTTTCAATGTAACCAAATAACGGAATGTTACTATCAAAAACAACAGACCATGAAGTTCCACCGTCGGTCGTTTTAAATAATTCACTTCCAGAACCTGCATATACAATATCTGGATTTACTGGATGTACGGCAATTGCACTAATTCCAGCATTGGCAATTACTGCTTGTGGTGCTAACGTAGTAATCAAGGTTTTAGAAGCGTTTGTCCAGTTGTCACCTCCATCGGTCGTTTTGTATACTTCACCAGATTCTGTTCCACAATATAAAGTGTTTGGAACAGCTGTACATTTACCAATACTATATATGTTTGTTTGCGCACCGCTTAAAACTGTTCCACCTTCTTTATAACTTTCAAATGGGCCCATAACAGACCAATTGCCCATTTCTGCATGCCCACTTTGCGAACTTTTTAAGAATCTTGCAGCATCTATAGCTTGTTGTTTTTTTGTATGATCGTAAAAACCTTCATTATTTAAAAATGGATTAATAGCTCTACGCCACCTTTTATAATATTGTGTGTGAAATGTTTTTACATACGGATGCGTTTCATAATACGATCGGTATAAATGATCAATAGTATTTGCATTTGGATTTTCACTATACATCAATTTTGCCCATGCAGGCGCATCTTTGTATAAAGTATTTGAAATAGTTGGGTTTGGAGATTGTTGAGAATATCCAACGCTTGCAGATAGCAATACGAATAAAAGTAATAATTTTTTCATAGCGCACATTTTGTCTAGTAATACAATAAAATCGAGGCAAAAGTTGAGGTTCGTTGTGAAAAAACGAACGTATTGTTTGTAAAAATATGGAATTAAGATAATTTTAACATAAATAATGTCAATTATTTGATTTAAACTTCGATCCCGTTCAGTTTATTTTTGTAGATAAAGCAATGTGTTAATTTGAAAATCTAACGATTTAATAATAAGTTTAGTTTGATGTTTAACGACAAAAAAGAATTTTCACATTGAACACAGTCGAAATTCATAAAACTACATTCTTTCGAATACGACTCATATTTCGTGATGAAATTCCTAAAAAAGAAGCTAAATAATGTAGCGGAACTTCCTTTAATAATTTAGGTTCGTTTGCAAGAAGTTTTTTATAACGTTCTTCTGGTGACAAGGTTAATAAATCAATGCGATAGTCATCAATACGATAAATTTGATTTTCAATTAAATTGTAATAAAAGTGATGAAACGCTTTGTTATTGATAAGTAAATTTTGAAAACTTTTTTGATCTATCACAAACAGATCACAATCACTAATTGCTTTAATATTTTTACGTGAAGGAATCTGATGCATAAAGCTTTTTAATGCCGCTGTGGCGGAATTTTTCAAAGCTAGATAAGTTGTTTTTTCTTCACCTTCTACCAAGATATTATGCTGTAAAATACCGCTTTCAATAAAACAGAAATACTGGCAAATTTTACCTTCTTCCACAAAAAGTGTATTCTTTTTTAAGTGTAAATAATTGAATGCCTCCAAAATCACAGGAATTTGATCATCCAATTTTTCATCTTGAATGAAAGTTTTCAAATACGATTCAAAATTTGTGGTAGCTACACTCATTATAATTACAAATGTAAAACTCTAAAGTAATAAGTTTAAAATTATGTTCTATAAATTTCTATTTCTTTAAGGATTGTTAAAAAAACAAGCAAAATTTTGCCAAGTTTATAACATTCTGTACTTTGAAAGTCTAAACCAAAACCCAACCATGAAACCCAAAATAATAGTATTCGTAGTATCACTTTTTTTAGCGCAAATTAGTTTTGCGCAAAGCAATGCAACTTCAGCAGCAAAAGTGCAAGAAGCTTTAAAACAGAAAGCAAAACTTACAGAAAACTCTACCGTAAAAAACATCAAATTCACCAATATTGGCCCTACAATTATGAGTGGTCGTGTGGTAGATGTAGACGTAAATCCAAACAATACAACCGAATTCTATGTAGCGTATGCTTCTGGAGGATTATGGTATACAAACAATAACGGAACTACATTTAAACCTGTTTTAGACAGTTCGCCAACACAAAATATAGGAGATATTGCTATTGATTGGAAATCAAAAACCATTTGGGTAGGAACTGGAGAAAATAATTCTTCACGATCATCGTATGCAGGAATTGGAATTCTAAAAAGTACCGATAATGGAAAGAGTTGGGAAAATAAAGGTTTACTCGATTCGCATCATATTAGTAGAATCTTAATCAATCCAAACAATTCAAACGAATTAGTTGTTGGTGTTTTAGGTCATTTATATTCGCCAAATGCTGAACGTGGAATTTTTAGAACTACTGACGGTGGAAATACATGGAATAAAACATTGTTTGTAAATAACGAAACAGGAATTGTAGACATTGCAGTTGCGCCAAACAATTTCAACATACAGTATGCTTCTTCATGGGAACGTGATCGTAAAGCTTGGAATTTTGTTGGAAATGGAACCAACTCTGCAATTTTTAAAAGTACAGATGCAGGAATCACTTGGAAAAAAATAAGTGAAAAAACTGGTTTTCCAGAAGGTGATGGTGTAGGACGAATTGGATTGGCTGTTTACGATGAAAATACCGTATATGCATTTCATGATAGTCAGTTTAGACGTGAAGCAAAAGAAAAAAAGAAAAGTGATTCAAAAGCATTGACAAAAGATGATTTCAAAACAATGTCTTCACAAGCGTTTTTAAATCTTACCGATAAAAAATTAAATACCTATCTAAAAACAAATGGTTTTCAAGAAAAATACAGAGCCGAAAATGTAAAGCAATTAGTGCGAAGCGGAACTATAAAACCTGTTGATTTAGCAAAGTATTTAGAAAACGCAAATTCATTATTATTTGATACGCCAGTGATTGGTGCACAAGTTTTCAAGACGACAAACGGTGGAAAATCATGGAAAAAAACACATGATGATTATTTAGATGATTTGGTGTATTCATACGGATATTACTTTGGAATGATTCGTGTAAGTCCAAAAAATGAAGATCATATTTACATTGCAGGTGTGCCAATTGTACGCTCACAAGATGGAGGAAAAACGTTTAAATCGATTAATGGACAAAATGTTCACGCCGATCATCATGCACTTTGGGTAAACCCTAACAATCCAAATCATTTGGTAAATGGAAACGATGGAGGAGTAAATATTTCATACGATAATGGAGATAATTGGATAAAATGTAATACACCTTCTGTAGGGCAATTTTACGCTATTTATGCAGACGAACAAACACCGTATAAAGTGTATGGAGGTTTGCAAGATAATGGTGTTTGGGTTGGTCCAAATAGTTACAAAGCTTCTGTAAAATGGCATGAAGAAGGACAATATCCGTATGAACGAATTATGGGTGGAGATGGAATGCAAGTTCAAGTTGACAATCGCAACCCAAACATTGTATACACAGGATATCAATTTGGAAATTATTTTAGAATTGATCGTGGTGAAAATGGAGGACAAAAATATATTCAACCCAAACATGAATTAGGAGAATCTCCATACAGATTCAATTGGCAAACGCCAATTCATTTATCTGTTCACAATCAAGATATATTATACTTAGGAGGAAACAAGTTACACAGATCATTAAATAAAGGAGACGATTGGGAAACAATTTCTGGCGATTTAACGCAAGGAGGAAAGAAAGGAAATGTTGCATATGGAACATTGACAAGCATTTCAGAGTCGCCTTTCCAATTTGGAGTTATCTATGTTGGAAGTGATGATGGATTGGTTCATATAACAAAAAATGGCGGTGGCGATTGGCAAAATATATCTAGCGGATTTCCAAAAGATTTATGGGTTTCACGTGTCATTGCTTCTTCACATAAAAAAGAGCGTGTATATATTACATTAAACGGATACCGTTGGGACAATTTTACAAGTTATGTATACATGTCTGACGATTACGGGCAAACGTGGAAAAACATTGCAAACGGAATTCCAGCTTCGCCAGTAAACGTAATTAAGGAAGATCCAACAAATGAAAATGTACTATATGTAGGTACGGACAACGGCGCATATGCTTCTTTAGATATGGGAAAAACATGGCAGCCTTTCCATAACGGATTACCAAATGTTGCCGTACATGATATTGTTGTGCAAAAACAAGCAAAAGACCTATTATTAGGAACTCACGGACGTTCTATTTATAAAGCAAATATTGCAGTATTACAAGAAGCAGATGCAACAATAAATGCCAAAGAGGTATATGTGTTTGATACAAAAAGTGTACGTTATCGTTCATTTTGGGGATCAACTTGGAGCAAATGGTTAGAAGCAAATGTGCCTGAAAAGGAAATCTATTTTCATGCGAAAAAAGGAGGGACGTTTAGTGTAAAAGTATTAACAGATAACGGCATTGTTTTAAATGAAGGCAAAGTAACTGCTGACGCAGGATTCAATACTTGGACATATGATTTAAGCGTTACCGAAAAAGGGCGTAAAAAGTTTATAGGGGAGAATAGCGATATTTCCATTCCAAAAAAGAAAAATGAAGCGTATTACTTACCAAAAGGAACATATACAATTGAAGTTTCTGGAAATGGAAGCAAAGCTACAACAAGCTTAGTGATTGAATAAATTCTAAATAACGTGAATTCGACGTAAGAATTATTAATATTAAGTATTCAATATTAGCTATTTGATAGTTTGTTGTAATGGTTTGAAAATCAAAAATGATACTCTGAAATATTATATCGAACTCATGTTAAGTAATATGTAAGAGATAGATGATTTCAAATAATAATTAACCCCAAAAAATAAGAGTGCATGAAAAATTGGATGTCAAATTTGTCAAACTCCAAAAAACTAATAAACATTAATATTCCAGGAACGCATGACAGTGGAACGCATGGAACTGTAGTTCCGTTTGCTAAAACGCAAAGCTGGTCTATAGAACGACAATTAAATAATGGAATACGATTTTTAGATATTAGGCTTTCTAAAAGTGCAAAAATACCTGGAGTGTCTGAGTTTTTACTTGCGAATATATTTATTTTAAAACATGGCGTAGCTCCAGTAGGAGGAACTTTTGTAGATGCTGTTTTAGTCCCTGTATATGAATTCTTAAGAAAAAATCCTCAAGAAACAGTATTAATGTCAATTAAATCAGAAGAATCCACATTCAAAATTACTTCTGATGACATGAAAGAATTTGCAGCATTATCTAACTTTTATGATCATAAAAAAGATATTGAAAATGTTGAATTAGGAGATGTAAGAGGTAAAATTGTTCTTTTGAATAGAGTTACTGATGATCATGGATATGCTTGGGCTGACTTTAAAAAACAAGATGTTTATGAATTAGAAATGAAGCATTACGAGCAAATAATTGTGCCAGAAGTGAAAGAACGTACGCAACGAATTTGTATGCCTTTTACAGACATATGTTATGAGCAAGTAATCATTATTGGAGTGAAAGAACGAACGAAGCGAATGCCTTGTGGATGGGATTATACTAAGAAAACTGAAAACATTTCTAAATTTCTTAAAGACAATGAAGATAATGTAGGGAATAAGTTAAATATTAACTTCCTAACAGCTTCAAGTTCTGATTTTGTAAATTATTTTGCATTCACTAATGGTGTAGAGATGAATGCAATAATTCAAAATGAATTTATAGCAAAAAAGAACTGGTATGCAAACGGAATGGTATTTCCGATGGATTTTCCAACACCTGGAGCAATTGAAAAAATTGTTTCATCGAATTTTTAATAAAATATTTATTTTAAAATAAAGATGTACACTTCGCGTTCACATTAAGCTGAGTCGAAATGCGAGGTGTACGTTTTTTTTATTTTTAATGAATGAAAAAACAAAAACTCTATTTTCTTTCTGGAACCATGTGTACACCACTATTGTGGGAATTTGTATGTGCAGAATTCACACAGTTTGATTGTGTTTTTATTGACACTACTTCAGCGACTTCTTTTCAAAAAATAGATGTGTTACTAAGTGAAACTTTAGAAGAAAAAGCAAACGTAGTTGCCTTTTCAATGGGCGCGTACGCAGCAATGCATTTTGCGGTTTCTCATCCGAAACGAATTGAAAAAATGATTATTATTGCCGCTTCTGCGTATGGTTTGAACGTTAAAGAGTTGCAACTCCGAAAAAGTACGATTGACTTTCTAGAGCAGCACAATTACAAAGGAATTGCTACCGCAAGAGCATTACAGTTTCTACATCCAACAAATCATCAAAACAACAAGTTGATTCAAGTGATAAAAGACATGGATGCAGACTTAGGAAAAGAAGTATTGATTCGTCAACTCAAAGCAACTTCACAACGTGTTGATTTAACTGAAAAACTAAAAAATATTCAAACTAAAATTCATGTCATTGCAGCAAAAGAAGATGCACTCGTAAATATTGATGATGTAAAACATACACAGCAACAATTTACCAAAGCAACCATTAGTATTTTAAAAAACTGCGGACATATGATTCCATTAGAAATGCCTGATTTGGTGCGAGAAAGTATTGTTAGATTCTTTGTCAACTAATGTAATCACTCATTCAAAGAGCCTGTTTACGAGTTCTAACTTTTACTATTGAATACACGAACGTATTTTAGGTTCCTAAAATACGTCATAATGAAATTTCGTTTTCTACTATTCTTTTTAAGTATCATCACTTTTGCAAACGCACAACCTGGAGATATATTCGCAATGAAAAAGGCGCGAGTGCAACAAATTGAAGCAGCATTGCAAAATGATCCCAACAATGTATCGTTGATTTGGGAACGTATAGAACTTGCTTTTAAGCCACATTTTGATTTGTATAAAAAAGCAGTAATCATTAATGGTTCTCAATATAGTGCATCAGCGTATCCTTATTATGTGTTGGAAGATTTAGATAATTTAATAGCAGATAGAGTTTCTATTAAAGCTAAAAACAAAGAAATCTCTCTAGCTGATTTTTATTTTAGAAGAGGACAATTTCTATATCTAACAGGTCATGTTGAATATGTTCTGCAAGATTATTTAGCTGCATTAGAACACCAACCTTCATTTCAATTAAAGCGAAGAATATGTTTGGCGATAGCTGCGTATTATTACAATTTGGATGAAAACTATTCTTTAGAAAATTATGAAAAAGCGTTAGCGTATATAGATTTGGTTACACCAAAAGAAGATCTTAATAAGCCATTAATGTATGAACGGTATAGCTCAAGAAATAGTGATTATTTTGAAAGAGAAAAAATACAACTATTAAAAGCAACTCAAAAGAAAGAACGTTTGCTCACCTATTTAAAATGCATTGCCAAAAGTCATTTGCTTTTCTATGAAAAAGAAACCAAAAGATCTTTAGACTATCAAAAAAGTCATTCGTATACAATTAAATATTCGTTGCAAATAGCATTGGATAAGCTCTATGAAATAGCAATCTATTTTTATGAAAACGGTCAATATGAAAAAGCAAAAATTCATATAGAAAAAATCATTTCATTTCTTCCAAAAAATGTACAAGGATATACATATGAAACCTATGCGTATGGAAAATATTTTTTATTGTTATCTAAGATTTATCGAACAGACACATATCAAGATGTTTCTTTAGAAATTGATAATTTATTAGAAGGTTTTGGCGATCCAACACAAGGATTTCCTTCACAAGCTAGAAAGGAAGGAAATCGATTAGAAAAATTGTTGCAACTGTATCCGAATGCGCCTAAGTTACATCTGGCGAAAGCCATATACCTTAAAAAAATAAAATATAATAAAGGAGACAAAAAAACGGCCGCAGCTATTATTGATTTATTACAACAAAGTGAAGCATTTGGTTTGCAAGATTACAGAATATGGTATTTAAGAGCGTTATTATTAAAGGAAGAAAAACGATATGAAGAAGCATTACAGGAAATTATGAAAGCGCAAATTTTATCTATAGGGCATCCAAATATCTATAGGTTGAAATTGTATCTTTTAGAACAAAAAGAAAGCAGTGCAGAAACAGATTTAGAAAAAACAGCTACAAAATCGTTGTTAGAAATTTCAAAAAAGAGAGGAGAAGTAAATGTTGAAGCCATTGTGGAAATGATTCATGGGATGTAGTTAAACAACTACTCTTTCAAAATTGCCAACACATACTCCTTGTAACTTGCGCCAATAGGAACTTCAATGTCGTTGAGTTCAATATCATGTGGTGTAAAAGCCGTTACTTTTTTACTGTTAATTAAGTACGATCGATGGACACGTAAAAACGCATGTTTACTGAGTTCTGCTTCTAAATCGCTAATTTTTTGTTTAGAAACTATACACTTTGATGAGGTATGAATCTTTACATAATCTTTTAAACTTTCAATATAACTAATATCGCTTACTGCAACTTTATGATACTTCGTCCCTGATTTGATTTGAATCAGTACATCTTCTTCAGTTTTTGGTGTTGCAACAGTAATTTGCGTTGGTTTAATATCTCTGTAAAATCGTTCCACGGCTCTGAAAAAACGATCAAATGTGATAGGTTTCAATAAATAATCCGCAACGTCCAAATCGTAACTCTCTAATGCATATTCTCTATATGCAGTGGTAAAAATTGTCTTAGGTGGATTGCGTAATGACTTTAAAAAATCGATTCCAGTAATGGTTGGCATTTTAATATCTAAAAACAACAAATCAATTTCATGTGTATTTAAAATTTCTAATGCTTTCATGGCATTATTACACGTAGCAACGACTTCAAAAGAAGTAATTTTTGAAATATGGTTTTCTAGCAATTTAATTGCCAACGGTTCATCGTCTACAAGTAAGCATTTAACTTTCATGAACTACAGTGTTTAGCGTGATAACAACTTCAAAAGAAGATTTTTGTTGATCTATTTTTAGTGTATGCGTGTTTGGATATAGCAACTCCAACTGTTTCTTAATATTTTCCAATCCGATAGCATCATTCGAATTTTCTTGTGGCTGATTGGTCGTTGTATTAAAAACCGTAAATGTTACTATTTCTTCGTTTTGTTGGAGATCGATCGTAATTTTTGGACTTCCTGAATCTTCTCCTGCACCATGTTTAAAAGCATTTTCAACAATAGAAAGTAAAATAAGCGGAGCAACTTCAGTATGTGGTGTTACATTGTGTGTAAATGTTACTTTCAGGCGTTCGTCGTAACGCAAACGTTCCAAAGAAATATAATTTTCTAGCAATGTAATTTCTCCCGCCAAGGGTACATATTTTTGATCGCAACGATATAAAACATAATCTAAAATTTCGGATAATTTTCCAATAGATTCTGAAGTTTTTGGTGAATTGATAACGGACAACGAATAAATATTATTTAAAGTATTGAATAAAAAATGTGGGTTCAACTGTGCTTTTAACATCTTCAATTCAATAGATATTTTTTCCTTTTTTAAGGATTGTTCTTCCACACGTTCTAAAGACATTTTAATTAACAAAAATAAAAACGCGATTGAATAAATTGTAAAAAAGTAACCACGTATCAATTTTTTCCAGTCAGTTAAAATTTCTAAAATAGGTTCTTGTTCAAATGGTGCGCCTCTAAATAATGGTTCAGCAACATGAACCATTAACGTGCGTGAAAATACACACATTAGATAGGCGCTAAGAATAGCATACATAACAAACTCAGTATATCTTTTAGTAAATAAATAGTTTGGAATAAGCCAATATGCTAAAAAATATGAAATAATAATTTGCGGAATAATATGAGAAGCTCTTGCAATAGAAATTACCCACAAAGGATCATAAGAAGCATCCGAAAAAATTAAAAATAGATATAGTATAACCCAAAAAACAACATGCTTTAACACACGCCGATTTTTTAGATAACTGAAAATACTTTTCAAAATTTGTATCATAACATATCAAATCTAGTAATATTCATAAAAGTACGCATTACACTACATCAAAAAATATATATAGATGAATACTAAAGAAAAACATCCAAACACCATAAAAAAGTAGACGAAACTCGTAATAACCTTAATAACGCATGTTCGACGATTATAAACCCATGTTGGGCTATTTATAAAAAAGATGTCTGATTAAGCAACATATTTGTGGCATCAATCATCATTAAAAAACAACGAACATGAAAAAAATCATCATCCTATTAGTATATTTAGCTGTAACGCTTGCAAGTGCGCAGCAAAACAAGAAATATACCATTACAGGAAAAGTATTAGACAAAACAACGCAGCAACCTTTAGAGTACGCTACGGTAACGATTCTAGATACAAAAACGAATAAAGTGTTAGAAGGTGGTATTACCAATGGAAGTGGAAACTTTTCGTTAAACATTGCAAATGGAACCTATAACATCAATGTAGAATTCATTTCCTTTAAATCATATACATTAAAAGATGTTTCCATTACAAAGGATATGAATTTAGGAACAATCAGTTTAGAAGAAGACTTAGAAGCGTTAGGAGAAGTAGAAATTGTAGCCGAGAAATCAACAGTAGAATTAAAGCTAGATAAAAAAGTATTCAATGTTGGGAAAGATTTATTGTCTCAAGGAGGAACGGTTAACGATATATTAGATAATGTTCCTTCAGTAACTGTAGACGCTGGTGGCGGAATTAGTTTGCGTGGAAATGGGAACGTACGTATCCTTATCAATGGAAAACCTTCGGCTTTGGTTGCTAATAATGGTTTGGATCAAATTCCAGGAGCAAGTATTGAAAAAGTTGAGGTGATTACAAATCCGTCTGCGCGTTATGAAGCACAAGGAACGGCAGGAATTATCAATATCATTCTTAAGAAGAATAGAAAAGGAGGGCTAAGTGGTTCGGTACAATTAGGTGTAGGAAATCCAAGAGATTACAGAGCCAATCTAAATTTGACCTATAAAACAGATAAAATTAATCTATTTACGAATGTAGGTTATAGAAATTCAAATTTCTTTGGAGAAGAAACTAGACGTCAAACAACAACAAATAATGGTATAGAATCAGGGTTACTGCAAAATAGCGATCAAGATAGAAATGACAATGCACATAATATCTTTTTTGGAGGTGATTATTATATAAATGATAAAAATACATTAACAGCTAGTTTTTATCATACGTTCTTAAAAAACACAGATGAAACACGTTTAAATTATTCTTATTTAGATGCTACAGGAGCAATTGATAGTACAATTTCTCGAATAGAAAATTACAAAGAGCCACAAAATTTCAATCGTTTGGAAATGAATTATGTAAAAACGTTTGAGAAAGAAGGGCAGAAGCTAGAAATGGATGTTCAATATGATTTTTGGAATGATGACGAACAAGAACGAATTCGTCAACAACGAACGTTTCCAGCCACAGCGAATTTTACAACTATTAGAAGTGACGATGTTGAAAGTAGTAAAGATTTCTTATTTCAAGCAAACTTTGTATCACCATTAACAAAAACATCACGATTAGAAACTGGGTTTAGAGCAGAAATACGAAGAATTACAAGTGATTATATGGTACATATTGATGATCAATTAATACCAGATTTAGACAACGAATTGGATTATAACGAACGTATTTATGGTGTATACGCACAGTATGGAGACAAAATTGGGAAGTTTAGTTATTTATTAGGATTGCGTGTAGAACATTCAGACATTGGAATTGATGATGCTAAACGATTGTTTAATGACGATAAAGATTATACAAACCTGTTCCCAACGGCGCATTTCTCATACAAAATTGCAGACAGAACAGATATACAAATGAGTTATAGCAGACGAATCAACAGACCACGATTTTGGCAATTGAATCCTTTTGGCGGATTGACTGATTTTAGAAATCTATTTGTAGGAAATCCAGATTTAAATCCAATGTATACAAATTCATTTGAAGTAGCGTTCTTAAAGCGTTGGGGGAAATTTTCGATCAATCCGTCTCTGTATTACCAACATACAACTGACTTTTTCAACTTTGTAACCAATCAAACGGATGATGGAAACTTTATCACATTTCCAGTAAATCTAGATACAGAAGATCGTATCGGTTTTGAACTATCTACAACGTATAATCCATACAAATGGTGGCGTTTATCAGGAGAATTCAATTTCTTTCAATACGATCAAAAAGGTGATTTTGATGGACGAAATTTTGATACAAAAGACGAAGCTTGGTTTACACGAATCAACTCTAGAATGCGTTTCAAAAAAGGATTGTCTATGCAAACGAGTTTCAACTATACAGGAAGAAATCAAAACGGGCAAACCTTGCAAAAAGCACAATACTTTGCAGATTTTGCCATCAGTAAAGATATCTTTAACGACAAAGGCGCGCTTACCTTAAATGTTAGAAATATATTCGATTCTCGAATTCAAGACAGAGTTGTCACAGGAGAAAACTTCCGTTTAGAATCAGAATCAATTCGTGTAGGAAGACGAATTTCACTAACCTTTGTATATCGATTCAATCGTAAAAAAGGACAACGTGATCGATTACCAGATTAATGTGAGTTAAATTTTTGCTGTGTATTTGGAAATATTTCGTCTAAAACTTCCTGTTATCCTCCTTTTTTGGAGTACTAACAGGAAGTTTTTTCATTATATGGTATAAAAACGACTCTTTATCAATTGAAAAATTGAGTTATACAGGATTATTAAGTTCAAAAAATCAAATTAATAGTTGTTAGAAAAATCACGAATAAAAAAGTAAGCCTATTATTTAAGTATAAATATTAAAAACCTTCCTTTTTAGTATGGCTTTACATAAAATTCTTTTAATTTTAGTTTCTTAACTAAATTAATATATACAAATCAAGGTTTAGTTATAGTAGAAATAACAGGAATTCCTGTTATACATATGTTGTGTGCAAGTTGAGAAAAAAAATATGAGAAAATCATCAAGATATATAATAGCGATAATATGTTTAGTTGTAATAGTATTACGACTAATTTTTCCTGAACTAAATTTTGACTTAATCTCTTTATCACTTTTAGCAATTGCTACTTTAGCTATTCTTATAAATAAACCTGAGAAAATTTTTGAAAAAACTAAAAAAATAAAACTTGGGAGTTTTGAATGGGAACTACAAGAACTGAATAAAGAGACTGAACGAATTGAGGAAAAAACAACTGTAGAAAAAAATGAACCACTTGGACTTGGTGGTCCAACAGTTACTCGCGAAAAAATAGAATTTGAATTAACTACTGACTTCTCTACTGATATTCTAAAACTATCAATCGAAATTGAGAAGACATTAAGAGAAATCTATGAATCGCATTTTCAAACGAATGAAAAAAGACCTCTTGCTGTGGTCAGACTGATTGAGTTACTAAAATCAGAAAATGTAATTGACAAAGAAACATCGAGTTTACTTAGAAAATTTTGGAATCTAAGAAACAAAGCTATTCACGACCATAATTTTCGAATTGACAAAAAAGACTTTATGTCATTTACAGATATTGGAATTAGGATTTTGAAAATATTAAAAACAATAAAAAATAACAACCAAGACGGAAAATTACCGATTTACGGAATGGCATAAAACCTGCACACAACAATGTATAACCGCAATTACGGCGGATTCGACTACTTCCGAATCCACTCGGAATTGCTAACGCCAGTGCTAAACCGAAAATTAACGCATATTAACCCGTAACTGACGGTTATACGAGACCGTTGGCAACAATATGAGAAAAACCGTTTTACATATCATAATTCTTCTGATTTTAATCAGTTGCAACAACGATTCAAGTAAAGAAAAAACTGAATTGATTGAATCGACTGAACCAAATCAAATTGAAAAAGTTGACTCGATTGTTAAATATCGTTCTGACGGAACAAAAGAATATATGATTCCAACTGTAAACGGAGTTAAAAATGGAAACAAAATTTGGTTCGATAATAACCAAAATATAATTGGATTCGAGCATTACGAAAATGATTCTCTGAATGGTTTCGGACTAATGCTCAATGAAAATTTTCGACCAAAATATTTGTTTGAAAAAAACAATGGACAACGGGACGGAGTTCTTATTTCGTTTTATGAAAGTGGAGTTATAAAAAGTTTTAGAAGTGCCGACATTTATCACGATAGTCAAAATATTAAGTTTCACGAAAATGGAACAATAAAAAGCATCGGACAGACTAAAAAAGGGAGAGGAAATGGAACTACTTTCTATTTCGACCAAAACGGGATTTTAGAAAAAACCGTGGAAATGGAAAATGGAAATGTAAAAAAATAAAAATACTGTTGCCAACACAGTATATAAAAAATTGCTGGTGTTTGACTAAATCAAAGGTCGTTGCACGTTTGCTGCGTCTGATTTTCCTTCGGAAAATCCTCGCACTCAAACATAACCGTTAGCAAGCATATGGAGGAAATCGTAAAATATTATAAAGAAATTTTAGGTATTGACCTAACTGACTTAAAACATCCCATTGCTGAAAAAATAGCTTCTTTACCGTTGAGTTCAGATATCGACAAAAAAATAAAAGAACATCATCTTCGAATTTTAGGACTATCTTTAATGGACATCAAAGAATACGATGAGAGCATTTATGAATATTACTTAAAGAGGATTGTCAATAATAAAGATATTTCTGTACACGGACATTTTTTTGAAATCAATCAATGCGCGCATTTTATAAGAGTTTCACAAGATAGAAAATTAAATTTCCAATTTGGAGATGCGAACAATGAAGAGCCTGATTTTATTGTAAATAACTTTGGGATTGAAATTACATCTTCAAGGTTTTCAGACGAATCAAATAAAGCCAATCCTGGAAGAAAATTATTAGCAAAATTTCGAGAAAAAAATGGTAAACCATACGTTGATGAAAATTGTGTTGTAATAATCGACATAAACCAAATGTCATATCATACACTAAAAAATGGAAATCTAGTCTCACCAAATTTTGAGGAAATTAGAGAAAAGGTAAGAAATGAATCAAAATTTGGATTGGTCATTTTCTTAATGGAATGGATTGAAAAAACGGATAAAATTCATTTTAAAGGAACAGCTTATACAGAATATAATGAAAATTGCAACCCGGATTTAAGAACAATGATGGAAAAAGAGTTTATGCCCGAAAAGAATACTTTTGAGGGACAAATATTGATATCACCGAATTAAATACGCTTGCTAACACCGTATATAATTTATTGCTGGCTTCTCGCCTACTTACGAAAATCCTTGCGGATTTTCTATTCGGTTTTTATTTACTAAATTCAGTGCTTGAAATACGCAACAAATCATATATAAAACCGTTGGCAAACATTAAGTAAGACCTAATGAAAAAAAGAAGGACAATAGCATTATCACTTTTGATTATCGGACTAGCTCTGAGTGTAGCCTTTATAATGAAGATTGATTTTTCCCAAGGGTTCGAGTTATACTTTAAAAGAGAATACTATAACCAATATGGTCCTTTAGCAATAAGTGTTGAATTGTTAATTGCAAGCTATTATCTATTTATTGGACATAAAAAGACAAATTTCACTTTGGCTCTTTTTGGTTTTACGGCTTTGTTAGATCCCTTTTTTAATCAAATAGGTCTTTTCAATAGCATCGTGCCTTTATATGGAACAATAATTTTAGCGATTTGTGCTGTGTTATGTCTATGGTTGGCATTTTCAAACACATTTAAATTAAAACGTTTATCTAATTTAGGAGCCTTATTCAGTGTTGTCCTTGGTGTGATTGTAGAATTATTTTTCAATTACCTATTATGAACGTTAGTCAACAAAGTGTATAGTGTATGCCCTTTGGAATACGAACCATGCAAACAAGTTAGTAGCAAGCGACCAAATGAAATTAGTAAGACTAAAACATATTTCAGATAATTATTTTCAAAAAGCATGGAAACTTTATGAAGATGCTTTTCCTATTGAAGAGCGAAGACCATTAGAAGACCAATCAAATATTTTACAAAATGACAGTTATCATTTTGATGTTTTAATTCATAAAGACCAATTTACAGGATTTATCTTATGGTGGGATTTTGATGCACATAGATACATAGATCACTTTGCTACGGCTTTAGAACAAAGAAATAAAGGAATCGGAAAGTTAATTCTAAATAAATTTATTGACAGTGATAACAAATCGATTATACTGGAGGTTGAACTACCTACATCCAATATTAATGAACGTAGAATAAAATTTTATGAAAGAATGGGATTTAAATTAAATCAGCATCATTATGAAATACCTCCTATAAAAGAAGATCAATCTCCATTACAATTATTACTAATGTCATATCCTAATTTTATATCTGAAAAGGATGTTGACTTGTTTGTTGAAAAAAATCATCCTATTATTTTCAAAAAGTAAATTGTTGTAAATTGGAAATAAAGCCAGCTGTCCAACTTGGTGTATATTTGCAAAGTTAAATACTAACCTGCGCTTAACTACTCATACACAAGACCAGTAAATTTTTCTCAAGCCTTGAAAATCGAAGATTCATGAACTCATTAATTTGAAATAGAAAATTGCGAACTAAAAAATAGAAAAGTTTCTACGGTTTTAATTTTTCACTAAAAGAAAATGAAAAACATAAATTTCAGATTTTTATAAATACTAAATTAAATTATATCAATTCTCATAAATCAACTGCTTTGCCAATTCGCCAAGCAATTGAATTGCTTTCTCAATAGATTCAGTAAGTGGTTTTGAAAAGCTCAAACGAATGTAATTTTTGTGTGAATCATTCATGGAGAAAATCTGCCCAGGAGCAATAGTTAAATGATGTTCCTTAGCAGCTTCAAAAAGCGCTATACTATCAAAATATTTTGGGAAAGCAATCCATAATATATAGCCGCCACTTGGTGGAGTAACATAAATATTTTCGGGGAAATACGTATACACACATTTACAATACGCAAGCATATTGGTATGCAACGTCTGGCGTAATCTTTTTAAATGATATGGATATCTGCCTTTAGCAAAAAAAGCAACTAAAGCTTGTTGTGACAAGGTACTCGAACCTAACGAATGAATTCTTTTCAATTTTGTAACAGTTGCTGTAAACTTCCCAGGAATTGCATATCCAACACGAAAACCTGGTGCTAACGTTTTTGAAAACGAAGAACAATACATCACCAGTCCTTCTGTATCAAACTGTTTGCAAGTGCTTGGACGGTGTTTTCCAAAATACAATTCACCATACACATCATCTTCAATCAACGGAACTTCATGTTTTGTAACCAGTTTAACTAACTTTTTTTTCTGAGAAGTCGTCAAACTCATTCCTGTTGGGTTGTTAAAATTCGTCGTTAATAAACATGCTTTTACAGGAAACCGTTCTAACGAACGTTTTAAGAAATTAAGATCCAAACCTGTAGTTGTGTGTATGGGAACAGGAATAACTTTCAATCCTAAATTTTTAATAATTTGATGAATACCATAATACGTTAAACTATCGGAAATTACAATATCGCCTTTTTGCGTTGTCGCTTGTAAACATAATGTTAAAGCTTCTGTGCAGCCAGAGGTAATTACAATGTCTTTTGAGTCAAATGTTTCTCCAAATTTTATTTGTTGTCCAGCAATTAGCTGTCGTAAAATTTCATTTCCTGTAGGATGATCATAATTTAGAATATCAGCACCTAAAGCTGTCAATGCAGCCTTCATACTCTTCTGTAA
The DNA here is from genome assembly GCF_947496985.1 of uncultured Kordia sp. Taxonomy (GTDB): domain Bacteria; phylum Bacteroidota; class Bacteroidia; order Flavobacteriales; family Flavobacteriaceae; genus Kordia. The sequence goes on along the minus strand of NZ_CANMEZ010000002.1, from coordinate 688,327 downwards.
AGTTGCTGTTGGTAACAACGAAAGATCAGGTCGAGCAGTTGACAAATGTGTATATTCTTTAGCGCTTAACAGATCTACGATATGTGAAATTATAGCATCTGTAGTCAATTCATGTATGGCAGGAGTTGTTTCTACAACAGTATCTGTAAAAGAAGGTATAAATTTCTTAGGTTGATAAATCACGTAATATCCTGATTTTGGTCTGGCCTCTATCAAACCTTTAGATTCCAGTGTATAGTATGCTTGAAAAATTGTGGAAGCGCTCACGTTGTGTTGTTTGCTAAACATACGTACAGACGGAAGTTTATCTCCTAATTGCAATACACCATTTAAAATTTCTTCTTCTAAATGCGTTGCAATATCTTCATATAAAAAATGAACTACTTTCATAAAAATCTGATATGGTTCAAAGGTAGAAAACTGAATCTGTTTTCTTGTGATGTTATCTTTTAAATTTACAGGAATCAAAAAAACAGGAGAAATGCAGACAGCAATTATTGGAAAAGAAGTGTATTCCATTACAATGGATATTGAAAAATTAAATATGAAAATGATTCATCAATATTTAAGTAAAGAATCATATTGGGCAAAAGATATTCCATTAAAGATGGTAAAAAAATCCATTGAAAACTCGTTGAACTTTGGAGTTTTTCACGAAAAAGAACAAATAGGATTTGCACGTTTAATTACAGATAAAACTACGATGGCATATCTCTGTGATGTATTTATTATAGAAGCGTATCAGAAAAAAGGCTTGTCATCTTGGTTGATGAAATCCATTACGACCCATCCTGAATTACAACACTTACGGCTTTGGATTCTATTGACAAGCTCGGCCGATTGGTTGTATGAAAAATTTGGGTTTTACAATCCAAAAAAACCTGAATTATATATGGAGAAACGTAATAAAATAAACTATAAAAATGTATAAAAAATTAGCATCCGATAAAGAAAACATAGCATTATTACTCAATGAAGTAAAGCAAGTTGCTATGCAACATTTTCAAGAGATAGAAACTGTACCGGCTTCAGCAAAACCCCGAGAACTGAAAAACTACAAATTGCCAAAAGAAGGGCTCGGTGCTGAAGCCGTATTAGCACATTTTAAAACGGAATATCAACAACTCATGTGCGGATCATCAGGTCCAAGATACTGGGGATATGTAACTGGTGGCGCCACTCCAGCTTCTGTAATGGGAGATTGGTTAGCAACAACTTTTGATCAAAATACACAAAGTATTAAAGGAAGAGGAGATGTCTCTGGAATTATGGAAAAAGAAACCATACAATTATTGTTAGAATTCTTCAACTTACCAAAAACTTTTTATGGAGGATTTGTCACAGGAGCTACCATGTCAAACTTTACCTGTTTGGGTGTTGCGCGCCAATGGGTTGGAAAAAACCAAGACTATGATGTTGCCTTAACAGGATTGCAAAAACCAATACAGGTTGCTGCTGGTATGCCGCATTCGTCGGTTGTAAAAGGATTATCAATGTTAGGGATAGGAAGTACAAACATTCATAAAATCCCATTATTAGAAGGGAGAGAAGCAATAAATGTCGAAAAACTAGAAGCGTTTTTAAAACAAAACCCAACAGGAGATGTCATTGTATTATCAAGTGCAGGAACCGTAAATAGTGTAGATTTTGACGATTTGGAAGCGATTTCTAAACTAAAAGAAATTTACAATTTTTGGTGGCATATTGATGCCGCTTTTGGCGGAATGGTCGCATGTGTTGAAGATAAAAAACAATTAATTTCGGGTTGGAAAAAAGCAGATAGTATCACCGTGGATTGTCATAAATGGCTAAATATTCCATATGATAGCGCTGTGTTTTTTGTACAAGAAAAACATCAAAAGAGACAAGTAGAAACCTATCAAAACTCCAATGCGCCTTATTTGGGAAACCCTATGGAAAATTTCACCTACTTAAACTTTCTGCCGGAAAACTCTAGAAGATTCAGAGCGTTACCAGTTTGGTTTTCGTTGATGGCGTATGGAAAAAAAGGACATCAAGAAATTGTTACAAGAAACATAGATTTAGCACAGCAATTGGCAAATTATATTGAAACAAGTAAAGACTTTCAATTAGTTGCGCCTACACGTGTGAATGTCGTCTGTTTCAAGGTTGTAGGTCTTTCCCAAGAAAAGCAAGATCTATTTTTAACAACATTAAATTCAAGAAGAAAAATATTTATAACACCTTCTGTATACAATGGAGAAGCGTGTTTCAGAGCAGCATTTGTTAATTGGCAAACTACGCAAAAAGACATTGCTATTGCCATCAAAGAATTAGAAGCCACTTTTCAAATCATCAAAGAAATGAAATCGTAAGTTTTATTGATTAATGGTATAAAGGACTTCAACTCCGCTTAATACAAGTATTTCGGGGACATTCAAAATAATCCTCTAACAGTGCTTGTATTGAGTGGAGTAGAAGTGTAACAATTATGAGAAAATATTGTCTATTAAGTATCATCAATCAATAAAACAAAACCATGAAATCAAAATTAGTCCTGCTTTTAGCACTAGGAATCTTTACAACATCCTGTATTTCTGTACGAACAAAATCAAAACGAACTGTTGTCACTTCAGAGAAATACACACCCGTAGATCAAAATTTATACAATACCATTGTGGCATTAGACAAACGTTTTTTTGATGCATACAATACTTGTGATTTAAAAACACAAGCCAAACTCATTTCAGAAGATCTAGAGTTTTTTCATGATAAAGGCGGATTGGCGACATCCAAAACACAAATCATGGAAGCAATGAAAAACAATATTTGCGGAAAAGTTACGCGTACGCTAATTGAAGGAACAATAGAAGTTTACCCAATTCCAGGGTACGGCGCTGTACAAATGGGAACACACAAATTCTTTAACAATCAAGAACCAAATGCAACACAAATTCCAAGCAAATTTGTCACGGTTTGGAAAAACGAAAATGGAGTTTGGACAATGACACGTATCATTAGTACCCATAAAAACTAGCAACTCAGTATGGGGAATTTCTATAAAATGAATGAAAAAATTCAATGGCTAGTTGGAATCGTAATGATACTTATTTTAGTACTAGTTATTGTCGGATGGCTTTCTGTAGAAAATATGCTTCTGAGGTTGTCTTTAATTTTTATAGTAATCCCTATATATGTGTTTTTGACAAGTCCAATAATGACACTTACCAAAAAGTATAAATATGTGTCACCAATGTTATTATATATTGATAAGAAGAATGCAATACTAGAATTACACAGTGGAACTTCTTTTGATTATATATCAATCATGAAAAACATACGGCCAGGAATGTATTGGAGGAATAAAATGCTGCAATATTACATAAATGGACTTTCTGTAATAGTAAAAAAAATAAAAAATGGAGACATTGCAAAAAACACAACGATAAAAGGTACATCACACTTTATGGAGAATTCAATAATCAAGAAGTTAGGATTTACAACTGTTGATCCCGAACCTATAGATAAAGTGATTTTTGTGTTGGATTACCTCGATTTAATTTGGATGAATTCATTCTCAAGAGGAAAAATACATTTCCCTAAATTTAGTAGTCTTAAAAAAGCAGAAATTTTAGCGGAAGAATTATTAAATTCAGAAAACGAATTAAAAAAATATCAAGAATTCCTTAAAAATAAGGCTGGCGATTAACTACATTTTGAAATAGCATAAGATTATTATAGTTTTAGCAATTATAACTAATTGCAAGCAATGAAAAAATCAACAATATTCATACTATTCAGTTTTATAGTATTTAATGCCTATGCGCAAACAAAAACTAAAACGAATAAGGAGCTTCTACAAAAGGCACAAACAGAATTGACACCTGCATTTGAATATTTCTTTTCAGATTGTTTAGTCAACAAAAACGCTGACGATTGCACAAGTGAACTCTATGACAAAGCTACAAATGAATATCAATCTTTTGTTATTGGTGGCGCGCTATACAATATTGCACCAAAATTGTCATTGATTTTACATAAAAGAGCCATTGCTAAAAAACCAAATGAACTTAGTTTCAATTTAGAATATGCCATTGAAAGTCATAGAGCTCGAGATTATGAAACGGCTATCAGACACTATAAAATATACAAAGAGGTAGTTGCAAAAGATTATAGAGTTGATGTTTGGTTAAGTGAATGTTATTTGCAGCTAGACAATTATGAAAAAGCACTAACACATTGGAAAGCAGCAAATCATCAAAAAAATCATACGGGAATTGACAAAGCTATTTATATCATTCACGGGAAAACGGATCAAATAAAAAAACGTTCAGATTTAGTTGAAAAAGTAAAGCAAAAAGATGTTAAAAGCGCGTATGAGTTGATTTATCTTGACATGAATTGGGAATTAGATTGGTGGAATACCTATGTGCAAGAATACTTTTTAGAAAAAGACTTAGAGACGATCAAAAGTGTTTTTGGAGCAAAAAGTACAGTGTGCCAACAAGTAGCAGCATACAAAAAAATAAAACAACTCTCTAAAGATTTTAGTATTGGGAATACCCTAAAAACAGCATTTCTAGATGCAAAGTTGATCCTTGAAAACAATGAAATGCCAGTACATGGTAAAATTGCTTCAGACTTATTAAGAGTAGCATTTATGAATGAACTCATAGATGAAGCTACATTCTTTGAAAAAAGAGGAGAAGAAATGATTGCTTTAGCAGACAAACATAAAGATGAAGAATTGCTAAACATATATGCATATCTAGAAGCAATTACAACAGGACGTGTTTCTGCTAAAACGGATAAAAAGGGTTGGAATGAATACAAAAGTGAAAAATTTGCGATCAGTTATTTCATAGGATTAGCAGATAAAAACACATATGATAATCCTGATTTGACAAAAGCATTAATCGATTTTCCAAACTCGTCTAAAATTCATTGGGTAAAACTCAATTGTGCAAAAATTGAAGGAAAAAATATAAAACAAGATTTAATAGCTGTCTTAAAAAAAGAATTCAAAACCTTAGGAGCTGACGAAAACAAGTATTCATACGGGCTTAAAGGTTATTTTTACTTACTAGAAAATGAATTGTAAATTGTGACTTCAAATTTCCATGGTTCTTTTCTCTAATTGGAATACTAAAACCATTGGCAGCAGAAATCATAAAAAAAGGAGTTGGTGGTTACAGAATTGCAAGTTTCTCAAACAAAACTGAATTTCATCAGGAAATATTAGAATGAGAGCTTTATAAGAAATACCGTTTCAAGTTCAATCCTACGATAACTTTACAGTAGGGCACTTTATAAATTTATCCAGCGGACCATTTGAAATTCAGACTAACGGATACGAATTAAAGCAACAGCAAAACGGAATGAAACAGATACTAGCAAGCAACTACAAACTAAATGGAATCATAGGAACATTAATGCATATACCATTTCGCTTGGTAGTGTATTTATTTCAAAAATATCTATTAAAAGGAATCAAAGCGAATCTACAATTGATACAAAATTCATAACCAATCAAAAGAAAATCAGGGGAATCAATAGCTTTTTCGCGTATCTTTAGGTAACTAAACCTACCTAAAGATGTTAAACTGGAACCTATACAACACAACAATCTTCATAGGCGCTATCGGACTTTTAGTATTAGTAGCCTATCATGTATTCACAAGGAAAATTCATGACAAAACCGCGCGTTATTTTTTTTGGTTTCTCATGATAACGGCAATTGCTATTTTACAATATATATCATTTGATATTAAAATATCACAAAAATATAGAGCGATTACATTACTTTTTTTTCCGTTTGAGTTTCTAGCGCCCGTGATCTTTACAGCCTTTACCTGCGCATATTTACAAAAAGAACAACTCTTCAAAAAGTATAAATACTATCTATTAATTCCGTTTATTGCATTCTTTCTTATTTACACTGTGGTGAAGATAAATGTCTTTGTCGATTACGCTATCTTATCACGGAAAAGGGTTGGAAACATTCGTGCGGAATGGAATGAAAATTTAGCATTACTATTCACATTTGTCATAGGTATCTGGAATTACAATATCATCAAAAACTATGAAAAAGACTTAGGAGAGCTATCGTACTCAGCTGTTATTAGAAAAACAAAATGGTTGAAAAACATATACATGACGCTCATTTTACTCAGTGTTTTTTGGCTACTCACGCTTCTATACATAAAAACCAATATAAATGTAAGTGGAAATCATAACTATTATCCTCTATGGATTGCTTACTTAGCATGTTACTATGTGTTTTATGTAAAAAGTAGCGCACATTTACAAAGAATACAACAAGAAAGAAACGAAGAAGAAGCGGTTTTCAATCTCTCAGGATTGGATAAGTTATTTGAGCCAAAAGGATTACAAATACTAAAACAAAACCAATCGCAAGTCATTGCTATTCTTAGCTATTTTGCAACATCACTATTTGATAAAAACAAAACAAAAGAAGTTCTTTGGGATATCATAGAAAACTGTATTTCCAAACTTCAATTAGAAGACTGTGTATTATATCTGTTAGATGAAAAAAAGCAAGTTTTACATCAAGAAGCGGCATTTGGGAACAAAAAACAAGATGCATTTGAAATTCATGAACCTAAAAAAATACCTGTAGGAGAAGGCATTGTAGGAAGTGTTGCTCAAACAGGAAACTATGAATTCATCAAAGATACACGCAAAGACAAGCGTTACATAATAGATGATAAGGCCCGATTGTCAGAATTGGCGGTTCCTATCTATGTAAACGGGACAATCAAAGGTGTATTAGATGCTGAACATTCGAAACATAATTTCTTTACAGAAAACCATCTATATCTATTTCAACTCATTGCAAAACTGACCGAAAACAAATTAGTACAAGTACAGCAACAGAAAAAAGGAATTAGTATTACAAATGATAATTCGTATTACAAAGAAATCTGTGCATTAATGGAAGATGAAAAACGCTACCGAGATCCAGAAATAAAACTAGCGACACTTTCCAAAGAAATAAACATTAGTGCAAATTACCTTTCTCAACTAATCAATGCATTAAGTGGGCATAATTTTTCTGATTTTGTAAACAGTTATCGAATCAAAGAAATAAAATCTAAATTATCGCATCCGGCTTTTATAGAATATCCAGTATTATCTATTGGATTAGAAGCTGGGTTCAATTCCAAATCGGCTTTTTACAACTCCTTCAAAAAACACACAGGAATGTCACCCACGGTCTTTCGGGAAAAACACCCATACGAGTCCCAATTCCTTTAAATTCAATAATACGGGACACTCGGGACTATTGCCAATACTAGGTTTGCATCGTTATTAATTTTAAAAATCAAAATGATGAATTCAAAAACAAAATTGGCAATATTGGGAATGATGCTACTAATCTCATTCTCTTTTGCAGGAACAAAAAAAAGCGAAAACGCCAACAATGAAGAAAAACCTTTTGCAGTAAAAACATTAAAAAGCTATGCATCACGTCATGGACTTTCATCTTCACAATATCAAACAGAAGTAAACAACTATGTAGGGAAAGGATACAAACTTGCTTATGTAGATGGTTATTATGTAAACGGGAAAACAAAATTTGCAGGATTATGGGTAAAAGGAGATCCATCACAACAAATATTGCGTCACAATCTAACAGAAACACAATACCAAGCTGAATTTAGAAAAAATCATGACAAGGGCTTTCGTCTCGTACATGTTGATGGGTATTCTAATGGAAAAAAAGCATTGTATGCCGCTATTTGGGAAAAGCAAAGTACACGTGGATTACGAGCGCGTCACGGTTTAACAAGTAAACAATATACTGCCGAATTTAGAAAGAACAAAAATGATGGCTATCGTTTGGTGCATGTCAGCGGTTATGGAGTCAAAGGAAAAGATTACTATGCTGCCATTTGGAAAAAAGGAAATGCGTCGGGATATGTTGCGCGTCATAGATTATCAAGCAAACAATACCAAGAAACAGTAGCCAAGTATTGGAAACAAGGGTATGTAGTGACACAAGTAGATAGTTATGATGTAAGAAACAAAATATATTATGCTTGTATCATGGAAAAGAAATCAGGACGATTTAGCGCACGTCATAAGATGAATTCAAAAAACTATCAACTAGAAGTAGAGAATCATTACTATCAAGGAGCTATTCCAATCTCTGTAAGTGGACATGATGCAGGAAAATCAGCGGGATATGCAGCGGCTTTCAAAAATGTAACAAGTTGGAAAAGTAGAGATGTTAATCAATTAGATAGTAAAATCCGCAAAGTAATGAAAGATTATAAAATTCCAGGGACAACGATCGGAATTGTAAAAGATGGAAAACTAGTCTATGCAAAAGGATATGGTTATGGAGTCAAAGAAGACAAAACCATTGCATCTGCAACAAGTTTAATGCGATTGGCAAGTGTGTCAAAACCAATTACAAGCGTAGCTATCATGAAGTTGGTAGAACAAAAGAAACTAAAACTGAGCGATAAAGTGTTTGGTAAAAATAGCATTTTAGGAAGCAGTTATGGAAAAAAGAACTTAAGTAGCCGAGAAAAAGCAATAACGGTTCAACAATTGCTAGAACATACGGCAGGCGGTGATGCTTGGGATCACAACTGGAAACCTGAGGAAACCGATACTTGGGGACCACCTATGTTTCAAAAGAAAAAGTTAAGTCAGAAAAAATTGATCGGTTGGGTTTTAGACGATCGTGATCCGAGTCACAAACCAGGAACGGTTTATAAATACTCAAACTATGGATACTGTCTATTAGGAAGAATTATTGAAAAGAAAACTGGGAAAAGTTACCAAAGTTACTTACGAAACAATATCTTAAAACAATGTGGAATCTCTCAAATGTATATTGGTGCAAATAAGAAAAAGGATCGTAAATACAAAGAAGTAGTATACTATGCAAATGGTGGTGATGCTTACAACTTACAAATGAGCAGAATGGACAGTCATGGCGGTTGGATAGCTTCTTCAGTAGATTTAATGCGCTTCATGGTACGTGTAGACGGACAGAATTCTAAAAAAGACATCTTAAAAAGCAGCACTGTTAAAACGATGACAACAAAATCATCGGTATCAGGGTATGCCAAAGGTTGGTCAGTAAGTGGCGGAAACTGGTCTCACAGTGGCGGAATGGATGGAACAAGCACCTTGATCAAAAAAATGGACAATGGTGTAAGCTATGTATTTCTAACCAACGCTACAGGAAATGGTAGTGGACAAGCTGGCGCTATGAAAAAAGCATTAGAAGACGGAATCAAAGCAATTAAATTTTGGCCAAACTTAGATTTATTTTAGTAAAACTCGATTTTATGAAGCTCGCAGAGCGCACGTAAAACCCTAAGTAATAGTATAAAGAAGCATTCTCATGCTTGATTTGCCACTGTACAGGAAGTAATTTTTGTGCGGTGGTTTTGTCATTTTGATCTTATCAAAGATAATTATAGCTTTATGAATTATAAGAGTACACATACTATAACAGATTAGAAAAAAATGAAATTGGAGTACTTACATGACATGACTGCTAATGGAAAATTCAAAGATGTCGTTAGTGAAAATTTGATTCGACTTTGGGAGTTTAACTCAAAAGAAGCAAAACAATTTCAGGATTTAATTCATGACTTTGTAAAGAATTCGTATGCGATAAAGTTGTTTCTTGATCAAGAAGAGTTCGTTAACCCAATGAACTGTAAACTGATTTTAGCCAAAGATCATGCTAATAACGGAATCACTAGATTGAGCGAAGACGAATTCATTTGCAAATTAAACACTGACGGATACGAACACATAATTGAATTAATCAAACCATTTACCAACGAAGGTTGCAGTGGATATCAATGGTTAGACGAGCAAACAAAAGCAGGAGATATTGACTTTCTTTTTTCACCAAGCGGAACTTGGTAATGAATAAAAAAAACATACTTTTAACAGATACGACCCGAGTTGCTCCGTGTTGGACGAAATTAGTTGTCATGCTTTCGCGAATACACTTGTTTTGAATCGTAAACTTAAAACGACAACAGTTATGAAAACGAGAATCATTTTATTACTTGGAGGCTTGCTACTACTAAACTCATGCATCCTAAAATCGATACAGCCTTTTTACATTGCCAAAGCCATTAGTTATCAAGAAGATCTTATCGGAAACTGGGAAGATCCTGAAAATGGAAGCTGGAATATAGCTTCGTTTAAAACACTTTTTAAAAGTGATAGAGAAGATCCCAAACTGTCTGAAAACGATAAAATCTTACTAGACAAATACAAAGAAGCCTATGTTGTATCCTACACAAAAAAAGATAATGAAGCTACATTTATCGTAATTCCTTTTCAAGTAAATGGAAAGCTTTTTGTAGATTTTACTCCTTTTAATGATGGATTAGAAAATACCAATCAACTCTTGGCGCAACATTTAATTCGCACACATTCCATAGCAAAAGTAGAACGACTCAAAAACAAAGAAATACGTTTTAAATGGTTGGATGAATCAAAAATAAAAAAACTTCAAAAAGAGCAGAAAATCCGTTTACAACACGAAAAAATAAGTATTGAAGGCGACTATGTACTAACAGCTACTTCAAAAGAACTCTACGCTTTTTTAGAAAAATTTGAAGCATCCAACAATGATGAAATTTGGGGTTCGTCGGATCAAATTACACTAAAACAAATCCATGAAAAGCCTTAACGCAAATATGAACTACATATTCAAAAAGAAACGCAATACAGTGTTCAACATTGTATTGTGGTTTCTTTATTACATTGTGTTACTCTTTATCTTTTCGCAAGGAAAAATGCCTTTAAAAATTGATTACATCTATACTATCAGTTTCTTAGTTGTAATGGCAATTCCAATCATTATAAATACATATTTCTTAGTGCCACGACTATTGCAAAAAGGAAAGTATGTGGCGTTTTCAGTATCTTTTATTGTTATCATAATCGTATTTTGGCAATCATATACACACTGCTTTCAATCATTAATAGATGCTGTTTTTTCTAATCACTATTTCATATCGTATCAAACCAACTTACAAGCCATTACAAAATTCATCTTACTATTAATAGTATCGATGTTGCTACGGATTTTTGAAAGTTGGTTGTATTTCAATGCTGAGCAAAACAAACGTTTACAAACAGAAAATCACCGGATACAAATACAGCTATCACACTTACGTGCGCAAATAAATCCGCACTTCTTATTCAATTCATTAAACGTAATTTACGCTTTAGCGATTGAAAAAAAAGAAGAAACCGCAGAAGCTATTGTACAACTATCAGATGTATTACGACACATTATCTATGACGCCGATTCGGATCGAATCAAACTCAAGGATGAGGTTGTATTACTAAAAAACTACATTGCTTTTCAGAAATTTAGAACGCACGGTTTGGAAGGCATTACATTTGAGATTAATATGGAAAACGAAGACTTTGAAATCTACCCAATGTTACTCTTACCATTAGTGGAAAATGCCTTCAAACACGGAATGGAAACAAAAGCGAAACAGGCATTCATAAAAATAACGCTTACGCAAGAAGGGACAAGTTTTGGTTTCCAAATTGTAAATCATAACAACACTTCCAAGCAAAAAAGCAACAGTGAATATTCAGGTGTTGGGCTTGAAAATATACAGCACAATTTAGAAATTGTATATCCTAACAAACATACATTTCACATAAAAGAAATGGACGAAACCTTTACGGTTTCACTTCAAATTACTCAAAAAGAAAACAGCAAATGAAGCTAAACTGTATCATAATAGATGACGAGCCTTCATCACAAAAAGTACTCAATGTATTTATAGAAAAAGTACCATCACTACACTTAGTTGAAGTCTGTAACAATGCAACGGATGCTTTGGAAGCTTTGCGAAAATACACACATATTGATTTGTTGTTTTTAGATATCAATATGCCTAATATTTCAGGAATGACGTTTTATAAATCCTTGAAAAATTCGCCAGCTGTTATCTTTACAACGGCTTACGCCGAATATGCCATTGATGGTTTTGAAGTCAATGCGGTAGATTATTTATTAAAACCGTTCTCTTTTGATCGTTTCCTTGCGGCTGTCAACAAAGCATTTGATGCTGTAAAAACTTCTGAAAATACAATAGAAGAGGAAGCAATTTATATAAAAGAAAACAAAACGCTTCACAAAGTAAATCTGCAAAACATTCTATATGTAGAAGCGCTGGGCGATTATGTTAAAATCCATTTAGATGATAAATTCATTGTTACGAATAGTACATTTACAAATATGTTGGAACAATTGCCAAGCAATCAATTTATACGTACACACAAATCTTTTGCTATCAATTTCAAGAAACTAAACAGTGTTTCTGGCAATCAAATCATTATCAACAATACCAAAATCCCTATTGGGCAAACCTACAAAACGGACTTTATGAAGTTGTTGTTGAAGGAGTAATTAAACGTCATGCTGAACTTGATTCAGCATCTCACTCACGATTATGTGATCTTGAATCAAGTTCAAGATGACGTGTGTTTATTAAACAAACAGATTGCTGCAAACTTGAAAAAAGTTAGATTACTGAGCCTGTCGAAGCACCAATATGAAACAACGCATCTCCTTGATTCACAACGGCTTGGTTGTTGATGCAAAACACAAAACCATCATACGGCGCTTTTACTTCTTTACAATAATCGGCAAAAGTATCCGTCACAAAACCGAGAACTTCTCCTTTTTTAATAGAACTTCCATTCAATACTTGCGGAACAAACATACCAGCCGTTGGGGCGCGTAACCATTTGCGTTTAGTAAGAAATTCGCTGACTTCACGTTCAATCAACATTGGGTCAATTTTGTCAATCATACCAACGTATTTCATCACATTCAATACGCCCTGAATTCCTTCTTTAATAGCATATTCATCAAAACGCATGCTTTCGCCACCTTCATATACAATAATCGGAATCTTTCGATCATACGCAGCTTTTCGAAATGATTTCTGAATCAATGAAGTTGCAAAATAAAAAGGTGCATTAAACACTTTTGCTAAGGTTCTACTTTCAAGGAAATCATCGGTAAATCGTATCTGAGGATGATTGTGACGTTGTGCGCCACCTGTATGCAAATCAATGCCAAAATCTACTTGTGGTAACACTTCATGTGTCACTTGATAGGCAATTCTCGCAGCAAGCGAACCATTTTTAACACCAGGAAAACTACGATTTACATCTTTGCCATCAGGTACTTGACGTGAAAAGTGAATAAAACCAAAAATATTCAGCAAAGGCAAGACAATTACAGCGCCATTTTTGATTTTAAAATTATTATCGTACAACATTCTACGAATAATTTCCACACCATTAATTTCATCACCATGCAAACCGCCTTGTACCAATAAAGTTGGTCCTGGTTTCTCAGCATTGAACACATATATTGGAATATCAATCAGTGTTCCTGTGGGTAAACGATCAATAGGAATCTTAATCCATTTATCTTCGCCTGGTTTCACGGATTCTCCGTAAATAGTAATGGTTTTATTTCCCGAATCTTCGAACATTCTTTCCTAAAAATTTAATAATTTCTCCTGCTACATTCACTTTCGTATGTGTTTCAATACCTTCCAAACCTGCGGAAGAATTGGCTTCAATAACCAAAGGGCCACGCTTGGAACGAATAATATCAACGCCGCATACAGGCAATCCTAACACTTTTGCTGTGTGAATAGCAATCTTCTTTTCGTAATCTGTTAAAGTCACCGACTTCATAGTGCCACCACGATGTACATTGCTTCTAAAATCTTCTTCTGTGCTGGTACGCATCATAGACGCTACAATTTTATTCCCTACAATATACACGCGAATATCCTCTCCGTTAGCTTCCTCAATATACTCTTGTAAAATAATGTTCACGTTCATATTATACAAAGATTCAATAATTGATTTTGCCGATTTTTTACTTTCGGCAATCATTACACCCAATCCTTGTGTGCCTTCTTGCAACTTGATAATAATTGGCGCGCCACCTAATAATTTTATATGTTCTTTAATGTTAGAAGTATCTTTTGCAAATAGCGTTTTTGGAATAGGAATACGTTTTCTTGCTAAAATTTGCATCGTACGCAATTTGTTTCGAGAACGAATAATTCCGAGAGATTTTGCAGTGGTAAACGCACCATTCATTTCAAACTGTTTTACAATGGCGGCACCATGTCGTGTTACAGAGGTTCCAATACGGGGAATAATAGCATCTACACCATTTGTAATATTTTCTGGACCTAAATAAATTTGAGGTTTCGCTTCGTCACCAAGAATCACGGCGCATTTGGTATGATCTACCACGCGCACATTATGCCCCTTTTTTGCAGCTTCATGATACAATCTATTCGTAGAATAAATTCGGGAGTTGATCGAGAGAATATAAATATTCATTATAGGGTTGAATCAAGTAAGATTTCTTAAAAATAAGTAAACTTTTTTAGTTTAAAACAATCTCATATTAAAAAACAATAAATTGTTGATTTAGAAAGCGTTTTGTGTATGAAAAAGAAGCTTAAAATATATAATTCTTAGTACATTGCATACGAACTCATACAGCTCAATCGTTATGATGTTTTATAAAACTTGTTCAATGAAAAAATATAGTTGGATTCTTATTGTGTGTGGAATATTATTTTTGGGATGTAAGTCTGATGAAGATTGTTGCACGCCAAATCTTGAAACGGGCAATCTGATCATAAAATTTAAATTTGACCCAGCGCAAGATCGGTTGGATAATTTAGGTCAGCCTGCAATAATTCCAGCAGGAAATGCAGCACAATCACCCAATTTTGCACGCATGAGTGCTAATTATATTGAATTTGCGTCAAGCGCGAATACACTCTTAGGTGCTGGAGAAATCATTTACAATGGTGCCGAAACAACACAAGGAGGAGAAATGGCAATAGACTTTCAGGCAGCACAATTTGCAGGAAATGATGATATTTTCATAAGTATTCCTTTAGAAGAAGTTGCACAAGGAACTTACAATTGGGTGCGTGTTTCATTGGCATATCAAGAAGGAAGCATCAATCTATTGCAAAACGGAAATGATATTACAGGAACTTTGGCAAGTTTTGTTGGGTACAATAGTTATATCACTAGTTTTGATGTAAACGGAAGTACCTTCGACATTAATGAAAATAAATTACAAGGATTTTGGGCATTTGAAGCTTTAGGGCTTACAACGCAAGGACAAGCGCCAGCAGGAGCAACTACAGTTCCGAATCCGTTATTCAACACATCACCAGTACCACAAGGTTCATGTGTAGTTACAGGGCAATTTGCAAATGCATTTACGATTACTGGAAACGAAACAGGAAATATAGAAGTAACACTTTCATTCTCTGTAAACAATAGTTTTGAATGGACAGAGATCAATGCGGATGGAAAATACGAACCTGCTATTGGTGAACAACCTGTCGATATGGGACTACGAGGATTAATTCCTTCGGTTTCTAATTAATACTAGACAAGAATATGAAATAAGTAAACTTTCTTCATTTAAAAAAGAACACATATTTAATAAAAACATAAATAATTACTGAATTACAATAAACAGCATTCGATTTTATTGATTTTTCACAATGATTGACACTTCTTTTACATTTTTTTGACATTACTTGTCGAAGGGCAATTTAGCTTAGCCAATAAATTTAAAATTATGCTAAAATCTATTTCATTGCTTCTAATAATGTTGATCTCTTCTATTACTTTTTCACAAGATAATTTAAATGATGATGTCAAAATATTTCTCGACTGTAATATTTGTGATCATACTTACATTAAACAAAATTTGGGCAATGTTCAGTTTGTGAGAGATCAAGGTTTGGGTGACGTTCATTTATTTTTTGTTACACAAGCAAACGGAAGTGGCGGGCGCTTATATGAGATTGACTTTATTGGTAAAAATAGGTTTGAAAACATCAACTATAAAGTAAAATTCTCTACAAATACGGATATGACCAGAGATGTTGTCAGAAATGAAATTTTAAAACATATAAAACTGGGACTTGTTCGGTTTTGGATAGAAAATGGAAATACAACCAATATAATGGTTACTGTTCCTAGTCCAGAAAATGAAACAGAAACTGTAGAAAGAGATGCTTGGGATTTTTGGGTATTCAGGCTTGGTGCTCGTGGTTATTTTAATGGAGAAGAAACAAATAAATCGAGTAATTTAAATTTTAATATATCAGCCAAAAGAGTCACAGAAAAAAATAAATTTTCAATAAGAGCTAGTTTTAGTGAAAACAGATCGACCTTTACTTTTGATGGAGATGATATTGTAGCTATTAACAACAATAAGTCTTTAAATATAAGTGATGTTTTGAGTATAAATAGTCATTGGTCGTATGGTTTCTTTGCAGACATTGGAACTTCTACTTACAGTAATTATAACTTGTTTTGGAGGTTTAGACCAGCAATAGAATATAACTTTTTTAAGTATGAACAATCTGCAACAAAACAACTCATTTTATCATATCGAAATGGATTAGTTTTTAATGATTATATAGAACGATCCGTATTTGGTGAAGAGAAAGAACTCTTATTTGAACACTCAATTTTATTAGGTGGAAGTGTTCGTCAAGAATGGGGAAACATTAATGGAGAAGTATCTTTTAATCAGTACTTACACAACACAACATTGAACTCTTTAGGGTTCTATTTAGGTGCTAACATTAGAGTGTTTAAAGGTTTTAGTTTTGACGTTGGAGGAAACTATAGAATCACCAGAAATCAAATCAATCTTCCTGCTGGAAATGTATCATTAGAAGAATTATTACTTCAACAACAACAATTGCAGTCTGGTTATAATTATTGGGTTACAATTGGTTTTAGTTATTCATTTGGATCAATTTACAATTCTATTGTTAATCCTAGATTCAATTTTTAATTAAATCGATTCTAAATAGACTCCAAAAGAAGGTTTAAAATTTGTAGACCTACTGAGTGCGCCGTATATTTGTGAAACAAATAATTAATCACAATTATAATGAGCGGAATTTTAAATTCTTCGATTGGAAGAAAGTTTGCGATGGCACTTTCAGCACTCTTCCTAATGTTTTTTCTTTTACAACATTTTGCAATTAACATCCTTTCTGTGTTTAGTCCTGATGCTTTTAACGAAGCTTCACACTTCATGGGAACGTTTTGGGCAGTACAATTTATTCTACAACCGATTCTAATTATTGGAATTGTATTCCACTTTACAATGGGAATCATTTTAGAATTGAAAAATAGAAGAGCACGCCAAGTTAAATATGCCAAAAATAATGGAAATGCTAATTCTACTTGGATGAGTAGAAACATGATTTGGACTGGATTACTTATTGAAGCTTTTCTTATTGTTCACATGTCTCAACTTTGGTGGCATGAAATAACAGTAAAGTATATCAGTCCTATGAAAGAGGATCCAACACGTTACTATCATGAACTAGTGGAACATTTTGAAAGCCCAGTAATCGTAGGCATATACATAGTTGCATTTGTATTTTTAGCATTACACTTATTACACGGTTTCAATTCAGCATTCCAATCAATTGGAGCGAATAACAAATACACAAAAGCATTAAAAGGTGTAAGTAAAGTATATTCTATAGGAATTCCAGTAGGATTTATTTTTATCGCATTATATCATCATTTCGCACACTAAAAACTTATCAGTACTATGGCTTTAGATTCAAAAATACCTCAAGGACCACTAGCAGATAAGTGGACTAAGCATAAAAATACAATTGATCTTGTAAACCCTGCCAACAAGCGTCTTATTGATGTAATTGTAGTAGGAACAGGACTCGCAGGAGGATCTGCGGCAGCTACATTAGCTGAATTAGGATACAATGTAAAAGCATTTTGCTTTCAAGATTCTCCACGTCGTGCGCATTCAATTGCAGCACAAGGTGGAATTAACGCAGCAAAAAACTATCAAGGAGATGGAGATTCAACGTACCGTTTATTTTATGATACGGTAAAAGGAGGAGATTACCGTTCGCGTGAAGCAAACGTATATCGCTTGGCTGAAGTTTCTGCAAATATTATTGACCAATGTGTAGCACAAGGAGTTCCTTTTGCTCGTGAATATGGAGGTTTGTTAGATAACCGTTCATTTGGGGGAGTATTAGTCTCAAGAACTTTTTACGCAGCTGGTCAAACAGGGCAACAATTACTATTAGGAGCATATTCTGCGATGAACCGTCAAATTGGTCGTGGAAAAATAAAAATGTACAATCGTCATGAAATGCTTGACGTTGTAAAAGTAGACGGAAAAGCAAGAGGAATTATAACACGTAACTTAATCACTGGAGAAATTGAGCGTCATTCAGCGCATGCAGTAGTATTAGGAACTGGTGGTTACGGAAATGTATTCTTCTTATCAACAAATGCAATGGGAAGTAACGTAACAGCTGCTTGGAAAGCTCACAAACGTGGAGCATACTTTGCAAACCCTTGTTACACACAAATTCACCCAACATGTATTCCTGTTTCTGGAGATCATCAATCGAAATTAACATTGATGTCAGAATCATTACGTAATGATGGACGTATTTGGGTTCCAAAGCACATAAAAGATGTGGAGGCAATCAGAGCTAAAAAACTTAAACCAACTCAAATAGCAGAAGAAGATAGAGATTATTACTTAGAGCGTCGTTATCCTGCATTTGGAAACCTAGTACCACGTGATGTTGCTTCGCGAGCAGCAAAAGAGCGTTGTGATGCTGGTTATGGTGTAAATGCCACTGGTGAAGCAGTATACTTAGACTTTGCTTCTGCAATTGAACGTTACGGAAAAGAACAAGCATACATTAAAGGATTAGATGGAAACGATACAGCTTTAGTTAAAAAACTAGGACAAGAAGTTGTAAAAGCTAAATATGGAAACTTATTCCAAATGTATTTCAAAATTGTAGATGAAGATCCATATGAAACACCAATGATGATTTATCCTGCAGTTCACTATACTATGGGAGGTGTTTGGGTTGATTATAACTTAATGACAACTGTTCCGGGACTTTATTGTATTGGTGAAGCAAACTTCTCTGATCATGGAGCTAACAGACTTGGAGCTTCTGCATTAATGCAAGGATTAGCAGACGGATATTTTGTATTACCTTATACAATTGGTGATTACTTATCAGATGATATTCGTACAGGACCAATTTCAACAGATACAAAAGAATTTGAAGAAGCTGAAAAATCAGTAAAAGAAAAATTAGACTTCTTTATAAATAATGAAGGAAAACATTCAGTTGACTATTTCCACAAACGATTAGGTAAAATCATGTGGAACAAAGTTGGTATGTCTCGTAATGTAAAAGGATTAACAGAAGCTATTGCTGAAATTAAAGCACTTCGTGAGCAATTCTGGAAAGAAGTAAGTGTTCCAGGAACAAACGAAGAATTAAATGAAGAATTAGCAAAAGCAGGTAGAGTAGCAGATTTCCTTGAATTAGGAGAGTTATTTGCGAAAGATGCGTTAGTTCGTGAAGAATCATGTGGTGGACACTTTAGAGAAGACTCTGTAGAACTAGACGGAGAGCAAAAAGGAGAAGCATTACGTAATGATGAAGACTTTGCTTATGTAGCTGCTTGGGAATACAAAGGAGAACCAAGTGATGCAGTATTACATAAAGAAGAATTAGAATTCAAGGATATAGAATTAAAACAAAGAAGTTACAAATAAAAGGAAGACTATGAATTTAACGTTAAAAATATGGCGTCAGAAAAACGCTAACGATAAAGGGAAAATGGTTGATTATAAAATCAGTGATGTTTCTCCTGATATGTCTTTCCTTGAAATGTTAGATGTATTAAACGAACAACTTATCAATAGTGGAGACGAACCTGTAGCATTCGATCACGATTGTCGTGAAGGAATCTGTGGAATGTGTTCATTATATATAAATGGAGAAGCGCACGGACCTGATAGAGGCGTAACAACTTGTCAGTTGCACATGCGTATGTTTAAAGATGGTGATACAATTTACATTGAGCCATTTAGAGCAAAAGCGTTTCCTGTAATAAAAGACTTAGTAGTAGATAGAAGTGCTTTTGACCGTATTCAACATGCTGGTGGATTTATTTCTGTAAACACTTCTGGAAATACAATTGATGCCAATGCAATTCCTGTAAACAAACAAGATGCTGATACTGCTTTTGAAGCAGCAACATGTATCGGTTGTGGAGCATGTGTAGCAAGTTGTAAAAACTCATCTGCAATGTTATTTGTTGGGGCAAAAGTATCCCAATTTGCATTATTGCCACAAGGTCAAGTTGAAGCAACTGACCGTGTAATGAATATGGTAAAACAGATGGACGAAGAAGGATTTGGTAACTGTACAAACACAGGAGCTTGTGAAGTTGAATGCCCGAAAGGAATTTCTCTTGAAAATATAGCACGTATGAATAGTGAGTATTTAAAAGCATCTTTTAAAGGATAAATTTTAATTACATATAATAAATATCAAAATCCCAAGTGTTAACACTTGGGATTTTTTAGTTAGATTACATGATTTAGTGTATTTTGAAACTTCTAATATCACATCATTCAAAATAATATGCAAATATCAAAAATCCTCTTTATCGTTATACTTACTCTTTTTATAAGTTGTAAAAAAAGTAAAAATTCAAAAGACGTAGCACAAACAGAAACGCAAGCACAAACAGAATTATCATATGATTTTGATAAAACAACGTTGTTAAATCATGTAAAAGAACTTTCCTCTGATAGTTATGAAGGTCGTGAAACAGGAACTGCTGGCGCTATAAAAGCTAAAAAGTACATCATAGCTGAGTTTGAAAAATTAGGAGTAAAACCATTAGGAGAATCTTTTGAACAAGTGTTTCCATTGCCTGAAAGCAAGAAAATTGAACAAGGTGAAAATATCTTAGGATATATAAAAGGAAGCTCAACACCTAATGAATACATAGTAATATCTGCACATTACGATCATGAAGGGATTAAAGGTGGTAAAATTTACAATGGAGCAGATGATGATGCTTCTGGAATTAGCGCTTTGTTCGCTTTCGCAGCATATTTTCAAAAACATCCGCCAAAACATTCTGTAATATTAGCAGCGTTTGATGCAGAAGAAAAAGGATTGGTAGGTTCGTTTTACTATGTCAAAAATCCAATAGTGGAAAACATACAGCTAAAGCTAAATATCAATATGGATATGATTAGTAGAAGTGATAAAAAAGAATTGTATGCAGTTGGTCCGCAACATTACCCAAAATACAAATCAATTATTGAAAATACTAAAACAAGAGGAAATTTAGACCTAAAAATTGGTCATAAAGAATGGACACATATGAGCGATCATGCTGGATTTCATCAAGCTAATATTCCGTTTATTTATTTTGGTGTAGAAGATCATGAAGATTATCACAAACCAACCGACGATTTTGAAAACATTCATCCAACATTCTATACAAATGCAGTGCAAACAATCCTCTCTTTTTTTAAAATAGTAGATAATAGTTCATTGTAAGTAAAATCAAGTAAAAATCAAGAGCGAATATCGTAATGGGTATTCGCTTTTTTTGTTTCATAACGCTATAAAGCGATTTAGAACATTATAGAAAACGTTCAGAACATTTGTGAAACTGCCTTGTGCTTTTCAGTATATATTTGCTTTACTAACCTTCAATAAATACTCAAATCTAAGCAATAATGAAACAAAAACTACTTTTTCTAGTATGCATACTAAGTGCATACTTCGCAACAGCACAAGCTGTATTTCCTGATACATTCGAATTTCGAGGAATAAATTCTGGTGCTCCCGATGTAGGCGTAGTACCTGCTCCAGGGCCTAATCCTGCTGGTTTAGATGTAGCCGTTTTACCAACATTAACTGGAAGGCTAAGCGCACCAGTATTGGTAGATTTAGACGGAGATGGCGATTTAGACATGGTTTCTGGCGCACAATCTGCGTTGGGAAAATTATTTTATTATGAAAATACAGGTTCTCCCACAGCGCCAAATTGGGTGCAAACAGCACAGCCAGCATTAGATGCTGTTGCCATTGCTCCAGGAGGAAATAATGAAACAAAAGGTCAATTTGTAGACATTGATGATGATGGTGATTTTGATTTATTTTTGGCGACTAAAAATGATATAAATCAAAATAACTTTAATGATATCCATTATTTTGAAAATACGGGATCAGCTACAGCGCCAAATTTTGTAGAATCTACGATTCCTGGGATTTTAAATCAAAATATAGCAAACTTTCCAGGTCTTGGTTTTGTTGATTTAGATGATGACGATGATTTAGATATGGTCGGTATGGGAAGTGATTCTATATCATACCTTGAAAATACAGGAACTAAACTGGTACCAATGTTTGAACGTAGATTGCAGTTAAACAATCCGTGGGATATGGATCCTGGCATAGGAGTACTAGATCGTAACTGGCCACACGGTGACATATTGGTGACGTTTCCTGATTTTCAAGATGTAGATCGTGATGGTGACTTTGATTTAATTATGGGAACTGACACAGGAATTGTACGTTGGGTAGAGAATGTAGGTACAGCTATGGCACCAGATTTTGGTACCTATGCATATCAAAATATGCCAGGAGATTTAGAAACATTTGATTTCGGACAGTTTGCAACGGTTAGTTTTGGAGATATAAATAATGATGGTGTATTAGATGCTATTTTAGGATCATTCAGTCCTGGGTATTTTGCATGGTTTGAAGGTGTATTGACAACGCCATTGAGTATTGAAGAAGAAGACTTTGCTGTAAAAGTAAATGTAAGTCCAAACCCAGTAAGTGATTTGTTAACGATACAATTTGAAAGCAATCAAATTAATAAAACAAACATAACGATGTATACTATTACAGGGCAAATGGTATATGGAAGTAATAAACTTATTCAAAACAATAGAGCTATAAAAATTGATGTATCTCAACTAACTTCAGGATTGTATTTCTTAAAAATAAAAAGTGATGACAATAAAACTGTCGTTAAAAAAATTACGGTAAACTAAAAAAAAACAGAATATCAGTATAAAAAAAGGAGATCTATTTTATAATAAAGTAGCTCTCCTTTTAATGTTTAAAAACATGTAGTATTTTTGTAAGAACCCAAACTAACCATGAAATAGATTTCCTATGTCTAAACATCAGAAAACTAGAATAATTTTCATTCTCATATGTTGTTTTCTCAATATAAATAGCTGGTCTCAAAATTTAGATCGAAAATCTATAATTACAGTAGAAGATCATATATTAAACAATCAAAAAGATTCTGCTACATACTATATAAATCTACTAGATCAAAAAAAAGTTGATCCGTATATAAATACCTTACGAGTATTAGCCGCTGACGAAACTCCTTCGTACAATCATTACTCTTTATTTTCTACAAGAATATTCAAAAATCATTCGAAGTCTAGAGATATTAACTTTTTTAAATATATCGAAAGTATTCCAGCACCAAGTGACAACGAACAAATTGATTTAGACTATGTATATACGAAATGGCTTTATATAACAAGGTTACGTGATATAGCTCAACTTGAAAAAGCTAATATTGAAAACCAAAAATTAGCAGATTATATAAACGTATACAATACAAATGATTCGAACTACACAAGAGCTAAATTATTATTAGATATTCATGCTGTTGTTTTAAGTATAATTCAAAGAGATGAAAAGGGTAAAAACATTTGTATTCAGAACTTAGAATTAGCTAGAAAAATTGGAGATAAAGAAATACAAGCGTTATATCTAAGCTATTTATGCGATATTCATTCTTCTATTGATAGGGATATAAACGCGTTTATAACGGCAGGAGAAGAAAGTATTGCTATAGAAAAAAGCTTGCCTGTTAAAACGGTTCTTTTCGAATCTACAATTGAAAAACTAATAGATGGCTATTTATTCATAGGAAACAAAAATGAAGAAGCATTAAAATTGCTAGAAGAGCTCTATAACTCTACTGATTCTAGAGCTTTTAGTTATTCGTTGTATGCTAACTTTCTTAGAAATATAGAGGCTTCAGATCCGATGAATCAAAAAATACTTGCTCAATTTGGAGTAGATAATGTTATTGATTTTTGTAAAAAAATAGAAGCAGAAAGTGTTGATGTTCTCGATTCTAATAGATTGTATTTTGTATTGAGTCAAAGCTCAAGATTATTGCAAAAAAGAGGGTTTTTAAATGAAGCAATAACATATAAATCAAAATGTATTGAACTCAATCAAAAAATATACTCTGAAGACTTAGCAAGCTCTTTATACGATTATGAATCGAAGCAAGAAATACAACGAAAAGAATTAGAGATTGAACATCAAAAAAATAAAGCGAATTTATATATAATTATAGCATTTGTGCTCGTATTTGCATTTATAATTTTAATATTTATTGTATATAAAGTGCTGAAGCAAGCAAAGGAACTGAAACAAAAAAACATAAAAATTGAAGAGCAAAGAGATGCAATTTTAAAAGAAGGAAAAGAAAAAGCATTATTGCTCAAAGAAGTACATCACAGAGTTAAAAACAACTTCCAAATAGTTTCAAGTTTATTAGAATTGCAAACCAAAGGTATTGAAGATAAAAAAGCCCTGAGTTTAGCTAATGAAGGAAAAAATAGAGTGAAATCGATGGCGTTAATTCATCAAAAACTATATCAAAATGATTCAGGGTTAATTGACTTTAATGAGTACATTCATACACTCGTAAAAGAACTGTCAAATATGTATGCTTCTGATAAAGAAGTAATCACCAATGTTAATGCAGAAAATGTGCAATTTGATATTGACACAGCAATTCCTTTAGGTTTAATAGTAAATGAACTTATCACAAATGCCTACAAATATGCGTTTGATGTCACAAAAGAGAATCAACTAAACATCTCTATCAATAAACTCAACGAAGAAGAATACAAATTAGTAGTCGCTGACAATGGAAAAGGAATTGACGATGCTATGGACTTAGCCAAAGTGAAAAGTTTAGGATTACGTTTAGTAAAGCGATTAACAAAACAATTGCAAGGGAAATTTACCATAAACAATGTGGAAGGCGCAATGTTTGAAATTACATTTAAAGATACAAATACAAGAGCATTATTAGACTAGCCAAACGATGAATACAGTAAAAATATTAGTAGTTGAAGACGAAATCATCATTGCCGATCATTTATGTGATACACTAAACGATTTAGGATACGAAGCTTTAGAGCCAGCTATCAACTATACAGAAGCAATTACAATGATAGAAGCTGAAAAACCCGATTTAGCAATCTTGGATATTCAACTATCAGGACGTAAAACAGGAATTGACATTGCTGAGAAAATTAGAAAAGACTATGACTTTCCATTCATATTTCTAACTTCAAACTCAGATCCGTTAACGGTTTCAGAAGCAAAAAAGGTGATGCCGCCAGCATATTTGGTAAAACCATTTACAAAAGATGAATTATATACATCCATAGAAATAGCACTCTATAACTATTCAAAACGTGTGGGAGAAGTCGATGAAGAAGAATTAATCATAAAGGATGCTTTCTTTATTAAGGACAAAAATATATTCATAAAACTGAGATTCGAAGAAATTCTATTCATCAAAAGCGAACATGTATACGCGGAAATTCAACTAAAAAATAATCAAAAACATGTTATTCGTGGCAATCTAAACAAAATTATTACGAAACTAAATCAAAAATTTGCACGCGTACATCGTAGTTATATTGTTAACCTAGACTACTTAGAGCAAATAGATCACAATACTATTGTTATTGAAAAACAACCGATTCCAATTGGAAAAAAATACAAAGAAGATTTACTAGGAAAAATCAATCTACTGTAAAAATGTAAGAACAAACTTTCGTGTATTTAGAACAAATCTCACTTAGCTCATAACATTTTTGCTTATTCGTAAAAAGTAATCTATAACTTACTTTAAAAGTAACTGATTACTAATTTAATTTTTATTAATTATGGAAGCAAAAACCCCAAATCCACTAGATAGTTTTGATCATGTGGTTGTACTCATGCTAGAGAATCGTTCGTTTGATAATTTATTAGGATATCTCTATAAAGATGGAGTTCCGGAAGGAAAAAAGTTCGAAGGACTACAAAATGGAAACTATGAAAATCCTGTGCCTGAACGTGCTGTAGACTATACAGAAGGTGCAAAAATTTCACCAACACCAACGGATGATTACCATCAACCATATCCAGATCCAGGAGAAGTATATCAACATGTAAATACACAACTATACAATACAGTTGATGCTGAAAACATAGATGTTGATGCGTCTAAAATGATAGCTCCTTTCAATTTGCCAAATGATGGTGTAGATAATCCTCCTATGAATGGATTTGTAAATGACTACATCAATACTTTACAAGCGCTAGACGGCAAAGAAGGGAAAAACTATAATAAACCAACTAAGGAGCAGTATAATAAAATTATGAAATGCTTTACGCCAGAAAGTGTCAATGTACTATCTACATTAGCAAAAGAATTTGCAGTATTTGACCATTGGTTTTGTTCCGTTCCTAGTCAAACTTGGTGCAATAGAGCATTTTGGCATGCGGCAGCTTCAGGTGAATTTGTGATCAATCCAATTGGAGAGGAAATTCCGTTAGAAGTAAGCATATTACACCCTATACAATCAATTAAAAATTTAGTAGGAAACGGTGAAGCATTTAGACAATGGACTAAATCAGTATGGTCTCAAAAAAGCCTTTTTGATTTAATGAAAGAAAAGGGAATTACATACAACATCTATGCTGAACAAGTATCTCTAACACAATTCATAACAGGAAGTAGGAGTTTAGTGTATACAGTTGAGAAGCCTAATCCTAATTTTGACCCAAGAAATGCACAAGATATGTCTATCATTACAGAATCTAAGGTGCATATTAAAACTCCTTCACCAGGTTCCAATTCACCATTAGATCCGTTTTTTGATGATATCAATAATAAAACATTACCACAATACTCGTTTATAGAACCTAAGTTTTTGAACGAACACAATGATCAACATCCTTCTTCAGTAGATAGTTCTTTATTTGGAGAAACACGTGCAGGAACGGTATTATTAGGCGAAAAATTAATTTGGGATGTATACGAAGCGATTAAGAATAGTGATACCTACAGAGATAATACATTATTAATCATTACATATGACGAACATGGAGGTTGCTTTGATCATGTACCACCACCAAAAGCAGTACCTCCAAAAGCAAATATGGTTGGAGAAAAAGGTTTCAAGTTTGATCGTTTGGGAGTGCGTGTGCCAATGGTAATGGTTTCATCTCATATTGAAAAGAATACAATTATCAATGATATATTTGATCATACCTCATTTATAAAAACGATGTGTGAAAAATGGGAAATGGATAATTTAACAGATAGAGATAAAAATGCAAACTCTTTTTCACATGTTTTTTCAGCTCAAAAAAGAAGTAGCTTTCCAGATATTCCAGAACCAAAAATTCTAGAATCGAATGCTGATTATACAAAAGATCCATTGAATGATTTACAAAAATCTATTCTGACTGGAGCACACCATACGGCAAGTATGAATTCAAATACGGAAAATTTAACAGAAAATGCGAAAGATATTGAAAATGTAGCTACTGTAGGAGGCGCTATGGAATACATAAAGAGTATCATTCAACATATTCCAGGTGGAGAATTTTAAGTAGATTCAAAATCAAGAAAACAAAATGCAAGCCCAAAAAGCTTGCATTTTTTATTGCTACCATTTTGCAAGAAACAAAAAATAGAAGCTACAGAACATAAATAAAGCTATTCAGAACATATAGAAAAAAGTAAGGATGAAGTTGAATATCTTTAGATTCTTAACCTAAAATTTTACATGTTATGACTAAAAAACTACTCGTTTTTTGTGCGTTTATAAGCGCAACATTATTTCTAAATGCCCAATGTGGACCTTCTTACGGTGACAATGCAAATTTTGATTCTGCAGGAAACTCAACAGGAATCTCTTTTACTACAGATGGAACTTGTGGTGGAATATTAACTAGCATCACATTCAATTCAGGTTTCTCTGTCATACCAGCAAGTCCTGACAATATGATTGGTCAAGCTATCGTACGTTTGTATGAAGGCGACGGATTGGGAGGAACTGTATTGGGTACATTAAATATTACTGACATAGGTGCTAGTAGTACTTTTGACTTTTCTGCATTGATGATTTCAATAAATACTTCTTCACAATATACAATAATAGTATCCGATTTTACACTGCCAACCCTAACAGGACGTGGGTTCAATACACCTTGGGTTCCAAATTATGTGGGCGGTTCTTTGTATGTGAATGGTGTAGAGCGACCAGGAGAACATTTGGCGTTCTCAGTAAATATTGATAACTCTACATTAAGTATTGAAAATATAGAAAACAGTAAAGTGGAAGTGCGTGTATATCCAAATCCGACAACAAACATTATTCAGCTTACAAATTTAAAACAAGCAGAAAACTATACCATACTTGATATCTCTGGAAAGAAAGTTATGGAAGGAATCATAAAACAAAATGAAAAACTAAACGTGCAAAAACTAACCAAAGGAATTTATTTCATTCAACTAGAAAAAAGAGTGTTGAAGTTTATTAAAAAGTAGATTTGACATAGGTAATTGTTAAACTTTTCTTAGGATGAAATACTAGCGAACGCAAACCTATTTGGTTTGCGTTTTTTTTTGTTTCTTGGCAACATATTTCTCAGAATACCATCATGCAAGACCCGATTACTTTTTATACAGAACAAAAAGCTAAATTTGAAGCAGCATTAAAAATTCAAAAGCGTAAACTCAATCAATCAAGTATCTTACGTTTGCTCGTTTTTTTAAGTATAGCTTTCGCGATATACCTCTTATTTGGTCAATGGCATTATATCGTATTAGCTGCCGTAGTAGGAATGGCAATCTTCCTGTTTTTAGTATTCAGACATTCAGATTTAGTCTATCAAAGTAACAAGTTAAAAGCGTTAATTCAATACAATCAGCTTGAAATTGATGTCATCAACGGCGACCTTTCCAAATTGCCAACAGGCGAAGAATTCCTAGACGCTGCACACGAATTTAGTTATGATATAGATCTCTTTGGAAATGCTTCTTTTTTTCAATATCTAAACAGAGCAACTACGCGAGAAGGTAAAAATGAATTGGCTCAACTCTTAGCTAGTAATGACATCTCAGACATAACTGCACGACAAGAAGCCATACAAGAATTAGCAGAAAAAGCAGATTGGCGACAGCATTTTTCAGCCATTGCATTGCTTATTAAAGTAGAAACTACGTCTAAAAGTATTACCAAATGGTTGCATGAATACAAAGCATTCGTTCCAAAAGCAATTCGTTTTTTGCCAATGGTATTCTCAATACTATCAGCGATCATCATCACTTTGTCGTTTTTGGAAATCATCCCGTTTCTATACTTGCTCATGTGGATAGGTTTAGGATTGCTCATCACAGCAAAATTCTTAAAAAGTATCAATCAACTATCTATCAATGCAAACAAATCAAAAGACACATTTCAGCAATACGGACACTTATTACAACGTATAGAAGAAACTACATTTGCCACAAAATTATTACAGGAAAAACAACAAAACATTCACAGCGATGTACAAAAAGCATCAACCTTAGTGCGTGAATTTTCAAAACGTATAGACGCATTAGACAATCGAAACAATATGTTAGTTGCGATCTTTTTAAATGGATTATTACTGTGGGATATCTCAAAATCGTATCATATTGAAACGTGGATTGAAACACACAAAGGGAAAGTAGCACAATGGTTTGAAGTTGTCACCTTTTTTGATTCGTACAACAGTTTAGGTAACTTTGCATTCAACCATCCAAAATTTAACTATCCTACAGTCGAAAAGAATGCTTCACAAGTTATCAATGCCACACAATTAGGACATCCGTTATTACGAACTAAGAACAGAATTGATAATGACTTCAACATTGGAAATTCAGAGTTTTATATAGTAACTGGTGCAAATATGGCTGGAAAAAGTACCTTTTTGCGTACCGTTTCTTTAAGTATTGTAATGTCTAATGTTGGATTGCCTATATGTGCCAACAACGCCACATATTCGCCTATAAAGCTCATTACAAGCATGCGTACGACCGATTCGTTAGCAGAAGGTGCTTCGTATTTCTTTTCAGAATTACAACGCTTAAAAATGATTGTAGACAAAATAGAAGAAGATACGTATTTCATTATTTTAGATGAAATCTTAAAAGGAACCAACAGTCATGACAAAGCAATGGGTTCTAAAAAAATTGTTCAAAAATTAGCCTCACAAAACGCTGCAGGAATCATTGCAACACACGATCTAAGCTTGTGCGAATTAGAAAAAGAAGTTGATCAAGTCAAAAATTACTTCTTTGATGCAGAGATTATTAATGATGAATTATTCTTTGGATATCTCCTCAAAAAAGGAATTTGTTCTAACATGAATGCTTCGTTCTTACTAAAGAAAATGGAGATAGTAGAGTAGCTTTTTGTTGAACTTGTAGTTAGGTTTTAGAATCTAAACATTTCGGATAAATCGTTGATTTCTGTTATTAGCGATATAGATTTCTCTTATATTAAAATCATATCAAACAATCTAGTTCATTATTTTTCAATATCTTAATGTCTTACTTTCGAGTTTGTTAACTACATGGCATTAAAATATCTTCATATCAACGAAAAGCATCACAAGAAGCAATTACTGATTTCGCATCAGCAAGTGGTCACATTCAAAAACTTTCTAGCAGAATTATTGCGTGATGAAGTGTTGATAATTAATACCAACTTAGGTCTAGAAATTTACTACGAATCTTCATACGATTGTACCCAATTGATCAAAGACACCTTTGCAATTGTTGCTTGTAAAAAATGTAAAACGGAAGATCGATATCGTTTCTTTTCATTTCAAAATGAACGCGAAATACAACGATTTATGAATGCTTCCATGCAAAAACTAGCGGGAATGCCATTATTTAAAAGTTATACCAAAAGTATGCTAAGTCAGCTCAATCAACAATTTGAATCGAACAAAAAACTCATTGGTAGATTGTTGCAAATTTGGCATGAAGTAAGTCGTGATACGCATTTCAAAAAAACAACTTCCACCAAAATTCAATCGTTCAAAAAAGACTTTCAAGTAATTTATATTAACAATGTAGAAAACGATATTCTCAAAGAACTCTTCCTAGAAATGTTAGAGCCTAAGCATTTGAATTAATATGAGTTTATTGTAAAATCTTAACATTAGATGTAGACCTATTTAAAAAAATAATTATTTGTCGTTTGGAGTGTAGTTGAGAACTTAAATAAACGACAATTCAAGGAATTTTCTATAGAAAACATTTAAGTTTATAATCCTTCATTCATTGCCTATTTTAATTTTTTTCAAAAAAAAGTGTAATAAATAAAACATGTCTGTACTAAAAGGGAAATATAAAATCAAAAACGATGAAAACGATTCTATCTACTCTTTTATTTTTCTTTGCTTTCGCGAATATACAAGCACAAGA
Source organism: uncultured Kordia sp. (assembly GCF_947496985.1). Lineage (GTDB taxonomy): Bacteria > Bacteroidota > Bacteroidia > Flavobacteriales > Flavobacteriaceae > Kordia. The sequence goes on along the minus strand of NZ_CANMEZ010000002.1, from coordinate 656,824 downwards.
AAACACAAAACCAACAGCATTTGAAGTATCCATACATGGAAAAGGAAATACTATGTTTTTAATTCCAGGCGCGTCTTGTTCAGGAAATGTTTGGAATGATATGGTAACCAAGTACAAAGAAAACTATCAAATACATGTTATCACTTTAGCAGGATATGGAGGAGCAAAACCAATTGCATCAGAAACAATTCTACAAGAAGTAAAAACACAATTAATTGAATACATCAAAAAACAGAAAACGGACAAAAGCATTCTCATTGGACATAGTATTGGCGGATTTACAAGCTTATTAATGGCAATAGAAGAAGAAAACTTAGTCTCAAAAATAATTATTGTAGACAGTTTACCTTTTTTGGCAGGCGCTTCAAATCCAGCAATGACAGAGGAGTTGGTAAAATCTTCTTACGGAATGCTCAAACAAATGTATATGCCAATGGATAGTATTACATTACGAAATACGCTAAAACAAACACTAAACGGAATGATGCGTAACAAAGAAAAAGTAACATTTGTACTAAATGATGCAGCAAAATCAGATCGTAGAACACTAGGGTATACTATGTTTGAAATGATGAGCACAGACATCCGCGACGACATAAAAAGTATCAAAACGCCAACATTGGTTTTAACAAATTGGAATGGAACTGTTTCACAATTTCCTAACTTTACCGAAGCTGATAAACTAAAAATGTATCAACAGCAATATGAAAATTGCAGTTCGTGTACGGTAAAAATTGTAGACAAAGCAGAGCACTTTATCATGCTCGATAATCCAACAACATTTTACCAAGAAGTTTCAAACTTTATTAAAAAGTAAATCAAATCAATGCGAGAAGATTATTTCCAAGAAATCGTCACAGAGCACAAAGACAAAATCTATAGAATTTGTTTAGCCTATCTCTACGAAAAAGAGTTGGTAGATGATTTGTACCAAGAAGTATTGATCAACGTTTGGAATGGACTCAAAAACTTTAAAGGAAACTCAAAGTTAACTACGTGGTTATATCGAGTTACGCTCAATACGACAATTACGTTTAACAGACATGCTAAAAAGCATGTGCAATTGTTCAACAGTGAGTTGCCAGATACTTTTGAAGAAGTGATAGACACGGAACGACAAGCCAAAGAAAATCGTGTCAACAAACTCATGAAATGTGTGCAAAAACTCAAAAAAGACGAACGTCTAATCATCAGTTTGGTCTTAGAAGAACTGAGTTACAAAGAAATTGCAGACATCATCGGAATCGAATCCAATAACGTAGGAGTTCGAATAAACAGAATTAAAAAACGACTTTTAAAAATATACAATAATGAATGATTTTGACGATATCGTAAACGATTGGAAATCGGTTTCTTCGGAAGAAATTAAAATGACAGATGTAAGCAATTCGTTGTTTGAGAAACTCAGAAAACTACAGCGAAAAATTATTTTTGGAAACCTACTTATGAGCGTTTCATTTACAGCAGTATTTACCGTATTTATTTGGTTGTGGAACGCAAACTTGTTCAAAGAACGTTCCGACAATTTTTACTTAGGACTTAGTTTTATGTTTGCCTTATTAACGGTAACATTAGTGATGATGTGGTATCGTGTATTATTTTGGCGTACGCCGAATGATATTTCGGAAAACATGAAAGCATTTGCGGTAAAAATGTTGAAAAAACTACGCTATTTCAGATGGATTACCAATGTTTTTATGCCAGTTTATTTAGTAATGCTAGCTGTAGGGATGACTATTTATTTTCAAGATGTTTTGCAGGAAACAAGCTTTCAAACAAAGTTAATTGCGTATAGTTTAACCTATGTTTGGATACTACTTGTAGGTTTTATTATGATGCGAAAAAAGCAAAAAAAGAACAACAAAGAAGTTGATCCAATTATTGAAAACTTAGAAGAAATTTTAGAAACGTTTAAATAATTTCTATTAAAAAAACTACAAGCAAACCCTCATTTGCTTGTAGTTATATAAAGTTATTAATTACGTGCTGGAGATGCAGGTGCTTGCTGAACTGGAGTTGCTCCTGTTGTGTTGTTGTTAATTCCTCCACAAATACATGACAATTCAAAAGTGTCAGTTGGACAATTAGTTGCTACAGGAAGCGTAACTAAATCTGAGTGTACATCACTGTATTGTCCATGATTTTCATAGTTAGAAGGCAAATGTCTACCTCCACTAACATTATAACTATTGAAAGCTGTAACTGTTCTCTTGTTTAATGCGATCTTACTTAAATTCTTTTTTTTCATAATGTTTGAGTTTTAGTTTAACATGATTCAAAGAAATAGCAAAAAAATACACAAACCAAGACAAGTATATGACGTTTTATAAAGCATCAATATGAAAAAAGAGAGATTATTTTTTAATGAATAAAAAATGCTTTTTTTGTGATATATTGAAAAATATAAATACAGGTAAGATGTTTGTAGTCAGTTGTTTAATTTTATTTTCGTTGTATGGTCATTATTTGTTTTTGTTTAAATAGATAAATGATGTTTTATAAAATATCATACTAATTTTTAATAATGAACTATGCTTTTTAATACATGAAGAAAAAGTAGGTATATGAACTCAAAAAAGCTTCAATTTTTTAAGTTGAAGCTTCTATTTTAGCATGCTAATAATTTTACTGACACATACCATTGCATGATAAAATGCAACTTGCATCTCTAGATCTCTGACAATACAAGGATGGACAACCACCTTTTACAGTATTACTCTCCAATGTAGAAATAGAACTTTTGTTAAGCTTTAATGTTTTTAATTGTTGCTTTTTCATGATATTAAGTTTTTGGTTATGAGTATAATAGTAGGTAAATAATTCTAAAACCAGTTACGGGATTGCCGTAATAAGTTGATTTTTAGTATTTTGAAAAATACTGTCATATTATGTTTTTGAAAATCAAGCAAAATCACGACTTTTAACAAAGAACAAAGACCAATCAAATGATACAACATACTTCAAAGCTTCCAACTGTAGGGACTACAATATTTACAGTAATGAGTCAATTGGCTGCTAAGGAAAAAGCAATTAATTTGTCGCAAGGATTTCCTAACTTTCCTTCTGACCCAAAACTGATTAAAATGGTTCAACAAGCGTTGCGAGAAAACTACAATCAGTATGCACCAATGCCTGGCGCAACAGTGTTACGAGAAGCAATTGCCGAAAAAATGGAGTATTTGTACCAACGTAATTACAATCCTCATACGGAAATAGTAGTTACTGCAGGAGCAACACAAGCTATTTATACCATTATAAGTGCATTTGTGCGTCCAAATGATGAAGTCATCATATTTACACCTGCATACGATTGTTATGCGCCAGCAATAGAGGTAAATGGAGGGAAAGTTGTACCTATTCAACTTCAAGGAAAAGAATTTTCGGTGAATTGGGACGAAGTACGAAACAATATCAATGATAAAACGAAGTTGATGATTATCAATACGCCACACAATCCAAGTGGTACAGTATTGTCAAAAACGGATATGCACACATTGTCTTCAATTCTTGAAAACACAAACATCATTTTACTTAGTGATGAAGTGTACGAACATATTATTTTTGACGGAGCAAAACATGAAAGCGCAGCAATATATCCCAAACTTGCAGCACGTGCATTTATCACAGCTTCTTTTGGGAAAACGTTTCATAATACAGGTTGGAAAATGGGCTATTGTGTTGCGCCAAAAGAACTCATGGACGAATTTAAAAAAGTGCATCAATTCAATGTGTTTTCTGTAAATCATCCAATGCAAATCGGTATTGGGAATTATCTTAAAAACCCAGCACATTATGAAGAACTTCCGGTATTTTTTCAGCAAAAGCGAGACTATTTTTTAAACGCTATTAAAGATTCTCGTTTTACATGGAAACCCGCACAAGGAACTTATTTTCAGGTATTATCTTATGATGCCATCACAGACGAATTGGATACAGAATTTGCAAAACGATTGACACGTGAACATAAAATTGCGTCCATTCCTCTTTCAGTATTCAATACCAATAAAGAAGATCATAAATTACTGCGTTTCTGCTTTGCAAAAACAGAAGAAACACTAAAACAAGCCGCAGAAATTTTGAATAGGATATAAAAAAAAGCTCTTGAGAATTTCAAGAGCTTTCCTAATTATCTAGTTATCGTTACTACTATTTTGGAGCAGTACAAATTCCTGGAGATCCAGTATTGTAGCACCATCTGTTGTAAGTCCAGTTGCAAAATTCTGGCTCTTGTGTATTACAAATTGGACTGCCATAAGAGAAATTTCCACCTTTTACATCTTCATTCGTTAAAGCGGAAACGGATTTCTTGTTTAGCGATAAATTTTTTAAATTCTTTTTTTTCATGGTTTAAAATTTAATAGTTAATAAATGTAATTTTTAGTGTGCATGGCAAGAAGTTGGACATAAAGAATTGAAGGTATTACAACCTGTCCAAGCGCGTGTTCCACCACCAACAATTCTATCTTGTTTTGCAACATCTAAATTTGCAATTGATGCCTTTACTAATTTTAGCGACTTTACTTTTTGAGTTTTCATAAATTAATGTTTTAGGTTATTTACTAATTCACGCTACTTAAATATGTAAGTAAAATTTCGTGAATTTTGTTATTTAAAAGTATGTTGGAAAACCTGCCTTTCCAAAGTTTGATAACTCAAGAAATCTAAAAATTAAAGGAATTGAGGTAAGTGTAAATAAAGTTGTGTTTTACTAAGAAATAAAAAAATCGGAAGCAGTACTTCCGATTTTTCATGTGAATTAATAAGTGTGTAAGTTAAAAACAAACATACGGACCGCAATGGGTTCCAAGTCCGCTTTCTTCTTCGTCAAGTGTACGCGTTCCGCCTTTCAACTGCTGAGCTGTAACTTGATTGATTTTAGCAATCGTTGATTTTTTAAAATACATCTTTTGTAAAGTTTTCACTTTCATAAATATTGTTTTATGGTTGTTTTCTGTACAAGAAAGATAGGTTATTAATATAGTTGTTGTGTGGTATTTACACCTCAAATTACTTAATTTGAGGTAATATTTTTATCGGTATCTTCTAGATTTTTAATGTAGTAAGAAGGATAGAGCTTTGTGTGCGCTTTGAAGTATTTAGTGAACGAATTTGTGCTCTTATATCCAATTTCTTCGGCAATATGCTTAATGGAATAGTTGCGAAATTTTGAATCTTCTTTAAGCCGTTTTAATACATACTCAATACGTAATTCGTTGATGTATTCGTAAAATTTCTTCTGTTTATAGGTTCTTATTATCTTAGATAAATAAGTTGTATTCGTCTTTACTTTTTTTGCCATATTTTGCAAATTACAATTACTATTTAGAAAATATAATGCGTGCTCTAGCTTTTCCAAACCTTCTAAAATGGCTTCTATTTTTTTATCTTTTATCGTGAAATCAGCTTTCTTTTCAGGTTCTTTTTTAGCTTCTATTTGTGAAACTAATTTTTGAAAAATGACTTTATTTTGTGTTCTAATTTTAATGAACTTAAACAAAAAGAAACCACACAAACCAAGTACAAAAGCTGTGAACAAAATTACATATAGTAAACTATTTTCTAACCTAGAAGTCAGCGAAGACAAATCGTTATTTTCTTTCCGAACAGTTTCATACAAATCTTTAATAACCTCAATATTTTGAACTTTATTGTGCTTATTGAGTTCTATGTATTTTGATGTATAGGCCAAATGTTCTTTGTATTGATCAAGTTTTTCGTAAGCATTTGCCAAAGTGTGATATGTGCCAAGTAATTCTGGCGGATTGAAATTATTACTTGCAATTGTATTTTTGTTTGAAACGATTGTTTCTACATTTTTTAAGAATGTAATTGCTTTGTCGTATGTTTTCAGCTCATAATACGATTTGCCAATATAATAGTAGATTTCCGTCAAACGATTTTGATTGTTTAAACCTTTGGTAATCTTTTCGGCTTTTGTTAAATATTCAATAGCGACTTTAAAATCACCTTTAATAAAATATGCAATACCAATATCGATATAAAAATAACTAACACCTTCATCATCATTAATTGCTAAACTTTTTTGCAAACCAATTTTAGCATAATGCAACGTAGAATCAGGTTGATGTAATCGTAAAAAAGTACCGCCAATCCCCATATAAGAATTAATCACAATCAGTTGATCTTCAAATTGATATTGCTCTGCTAACTGTGCATTGTTTTTATAAATTTCTAAAGCTTCTTCAAAAAACTCCATCCGTCTTTTGATCTTTGCCATATTTGCTTTCGCTCTGATTTTTAACTCAATATCATTTCGTTTGTTCGCAATTTCTAGTGCTTTTAAATAGCTTGCTAATGCTTCTTTATTATCCCCAAGATATACAGTAGCATTTCCTTTAGTTAAATAACATTCAGCCACTGAAATTTCATCTTTTAAGTGTTTTGCAGTTGCAATTGCAGAATCACAATACTTGATTGCTAGTTCATAATTTCCTTCAATATTGGCAATCCGTGCATGTTGAAAATATGCAGTATAAACACTGTTTATGTCGTTTGTATTTTTACTTTTTTTAAGCAAAATATGTGCATATTTCTTAGCTAAATCTGGATTGGAATGTTTTTGTTGAATGATAAAAGTGAGCATTTCTTTGGCAGAAGCGTCTTCGGGCATTTCCTGAGCAAAGATGTTAGAAGTCAGAAGTACGAAACCAATAAAACTCCAAAATTTCGCCATCTTTCGTATCATAAAACTCTTTTTAATGGAAAATACCTTGTTCTTTTTTTGAAAAGCACATTAAAATGTTGGTAGAAAATTTTAGTGATGACTTTTTACAAAGAACATAAAGGAGTTAAAAATAGTAATAATAAAATATATTCATCTCGTTTTGTCATTTTTCTGCATAAAAAAAGCTTCTCAATTGAGAAGCTTTTATAACTATATAAAAAGTGTATGTTATTGACAGTTTGTTTGATTTCCTGTTAAACATAACGATCCTGTTTGTCCTGTTGTTGGTCCTTCACATCCAAAGCATGAACGTGTTGGTGTTTGCCAAGGTAACGTAAATCCTCCTTTAAGGGAATCTTGACCTAATTGACTTACTTGTTTTTTATTTAATGATAATTTTTTAAGATGTTTTTTCATGAGTTTAGATTTTTAAATGTGATTAATTTTTGTGTTTTGAAAATTAGTTTGTTTAAACACTTACTCAGGCATACTTCCTCCACTGTAAATACGTGTTGTTAAAAACGGTGGGCATGGATCCATTGTGCAATTAGTATCATGACACATATTTCCTCCTTTAACATTACTTGTACTTCTTGGTGTGATAGCAGAAATCTTTTCTTTCTTAAATTCAAGTTTATCAAAAGTGAATTCTTTGTTTAGGTTCTTTTTCTTCATGAGTATGAGTTTTTATGATTTGTTAATCATTTCAAGATAGATAAGAAATGAAAGGATTAATAGAAATATGTGAGTATATTCTTGAAATATTTATGAATTTGCGCACAAAAAAACCAGAAGAGAATCTTCTGGTTATACTTTAATATTAGGGCTTTATACTTATAAAAACGCTTATTCAGAAGTGTTAAATTGACAATATAATTGACCTGGGCAAATGGTAAGCTCAACAGAGTTAAATTGTGTGCGTGTACCACCTTTCATAGCATCTACTTGATTCGTTACCATATTAGCTATTAAACGTTTTTTCAAATGCATGGTTTTTAAGTTTTTTTTCTTCATAATTGATTATTTAAAGTTTATGTTTTCGGTTTGAAAATAAACATATTTTACATCGTACGTTCTATGCTGTAGTATAGCTGCGACTCAAATTTATAAATTTGAGTTATTCTTTTTCTCTTTTTCGTTTAAATTTTGAATGTAAAAAGAAGGATACAATTTAGTGTGTGATTTAAAATGTTTTGTAAATGAATTGGTGCTTTTATAGCCAATCTCCTCAGCGATGTTTTTAATAGAATATTTTCTGAATTTTGAATCTTCCTTTAAACGTTTTAATACATATTGAATCCGTAATTCATTGATGTATTCTGTGAATTTTTTCTGCTTATGTGAACCAATGATTTTTGATAAATAACTCGTATTGGTTTTAATCTTTTTGGCAACATTTTGTAAAGAACAATTACTATTTAAAAAATAAAGAGAAGCTTCAAGTTTGTCCAAACGTGTTAAAATTTCCTGCACTTTTTTATCTTGAATAGTTACATCTGTTTTCTTTTTCTGATGACTTTCTGTTTCAATCTTTTGCATCAACTGCTCAAAAATGATTTTATTTTTTTTACGCACTTTTATAAATCTCCAAATAAAGTAAATACAACAAAGTAATGCTAATACTGCAGCAATTGAAATAATTTTAACGGTATCTTTTAAGCGAGATTCAGAAGTACTTAATTCTTCTTTTTCCTTATGGACATTATCTAATAGAGCTTCATATACATTGGTGCGATCGACATCTTTTAGTTTGTCTAACGCTTTGTATTGTTCAAAACTGGCATTCGATTTTTTAATATCACCTTGTTTTTTATAAACATCAGCTAAAGTTTCATGTGTCTTTAATAATATATGCGGATTGAACTTTAGTACATCATTATTTTTATTCTCTTGGGAAAAAGTTTTTTTTGTAAGGGCTAAAAAATGAATTGCTTTTTCATAATTTTTCAATCCTTCATATGACTTCCCTATATAATAATACACTTCTACTAATCTTTTTTTGTTCTTTAGATTTAGTGTAATTATTTCTGCTTTTTTCAAATAGGTAATCGCTTTTTTGAATTCACTTTTCATGAAATAGGCAATGCCCATATCAATATAAAAATAACTTTCTCCTTCTACATCATTATTTTCGGTTGCATACGTGAGTCCTGGCGTTGCATAAAACAGTGTAGAATCTGGTTCTGATAAGGTTAAAAACGTACCTGTAAGACCTAAATAGGTGTTTATTCCAATGGTTTCTTTTTCGACTCCAAATTCTTTACAGAGCTTAAAATTTTGCTGAAACATTCTTAACGCTTCTTCATTAAAATGAACATTGCGTTTTACTTTTGCAATATTGCCACGTGCTTTTATTTGATTTCGAATATGTTCACTTTTTTTAGCGTAGTCTAAAGCTTCCAAATAGTATATTAAAGATTTTTTATCATCGCCAAGATATACATACGCGTTTCCTTTAGTAAGTAATGCCTCAGATAGAAACACATCATTTTTTAATACTTTTGCGATATCTTCAGCGCGTGTAGCATACTTGATTCCTATTTTATAATCTCCTTGAATATTGGCAATTCGTGCAAGTTGGTAATAAGCTTTAAAAGTATATTCTAGACTTTTAGCTGTTTCACTTTTCTGAAGTAATATTTTTGCGTTTTGTTGTGCTGTTTCTGGATCTGAAAATTTTTGTTCTAAAATCAACTCGTATATTTCCGAAAAGGAAGCATTTTCTGAGAGTTGTTGCGCTTGCGCTGAAAAAGAAAAAGTAAGTGTACATATAATGATCGAAGTCAAAAAATTAGCAACTATTCGCGTCATAAACCTCTTTTTTTAAGAAATGTAATTCAATATAAGTTATGTGTTAAAGGCACGTAGAAATCGTGGTAGCGCAATTTCATTAATTCGTCATAAAAACGAATTGCGTCTAAAATAAGAATAATAAAAATAGGATACTGTGTTTAAAAACAAAAAGCAACGCTATAATCTCACAAGGAGAAGCGTCGCTTTTCAAACAAACTTTGCGTTGATAAGTAATTATTACTGCATTTTTGCTAGCATTGTTTTTGCATTTGCGTCATTTGCATCTAAAGCCAACACTTTGGCGTAATTTTCTTTTGCTTTTTCATATTCTTTTGTTTCATAGTATGCTTCAGCCAAGCTATCATAACAGTTTTTATCTTCTGGAAAGAGTTGTGTATTAATAGTAAAAACGGTAATAGCTTTTGAAATTTCTTTTGCTTTTGAACGAAGCAACATATATCCATACGTATTTAATTCTCTTGAATTTTTTAAAAAAGGCTTTAATTTAGAAATCACTTTTTCTGTGTTTTTAGTAACATAATTTTCTCCTTTTTTCTTAAATATATTATCTAATTCAGTGACAACTTGATACTTGTGTTGGTATGATTTTTTGCGACAAATTTTTAATAAGTCGGCCTCAAAACTTTCCACAGGATGTTCTACAATACGTCCAATTTCTTTTCCTCTTTTATTATATACAATAAACGTAGGGACTCGATGAATGTTCATGCCTATTTCTTCACCATTAGGTCCTTGTTTGTAATGTTCGCGACCATTATTAAGTCCGACAACACGCAAATTACTTTCAGGAAAATTGGCAGCTTCTAATACTTTATAAAACTTTGGGACTTCACGTTTGCTATCGCCACACCAAGTTCCCATAAAAACAGTAATTGTATATTTTTTGAGTTTTCGTTGTAGTTTTTCTGTAATTTCTACATTCGGTTCGTACGCTTCGTAATTTGGAGTAAACCATGTATTAAAAGAGTTTTGCGTAAGCCCACTTTTATTAATTTCTCCTAACATTTTTTCACGTCCTCTAGTGTCTTTTGTAACTTGATTGAGTTCTTGCGAAAGCAAAATTTGACATAAAAAAAGTGTTAGTAGTGTTGTAAAAAGTCTGTTCATTTTTTGGTTATTTTAAATTGATACCTCAAAACTCGTTCAACCCAAAAAGGTTTGCTAAAAAAATGTACAGCATGCGCGAATACCTTTATGAAAAGCATTTTAGGAAAAGATGTATTTCTTGTATCAAAAAGAGAAGTTTATACAGTAAAGAATGTATTTTGTCCATTTATATTTGAACAATTCTAGGTTTCTTAGTACTTTGAATGCTTGTAAAAACTACAATATGAACTTTTTTAGCTATAGAATTTCTAAAATCCTGATTCACATTTTATTCTGGGCGTTGTTCATTTTTGTTTCGTTATTTTACTTCTCTCATTACTATTGGACAGAAAATCCCTTTTTACAATACTTATCTATTTTAGTAACCATTGTATATGTAAACGACTTCGTATTGCTGCCTTTTTTTGAAAAGAAAAAATGGTATACATTGTATATTTTGGTCATAACACTCATCAGTTTTTTTGCAACGCAACTATATTGTAATGTATTTGCGCAATGTGGCTGTAGTGTGGTAAAATGTTTGTCGGATTATGTGTGGCAAACAATTGTACCAATTATCTTTTTCTCTTTTATTTGGATGTTATTTCGTTATTTAAAAAAGAAGGATGAAGTAGAAGCTATTGAACGAAAACATACGGAAATGGAGCTAAAGTTTTTAAAATCGCAGATAAATCCACATGTATTGTTCAATAATTTAAATACGATTTATTCCTATTCATTAGAAAAACCAGGACAAGTTCCTGATTTAATTTTAATGTTGTCCAATAATTTGAAACATGTATTGTATGAAAGCAATGCTACGTTTGTTATGTTAGAAAAAGAACTCACTTTTATTGACAATTATATTAAATTTCAAGAGATTCGCACAGAAGGCATCAAAACGATTGAATATACGAAGCAGACAGATCGTACAAACTATGAAGTAGCACCATTGTTGTTAATTACAATTATTGAAAATGCATTTAAACACAGTATTATTGATAGCATAATTGATTTGCATATAAATGTACAAAATGGTGAATTGGAATGTGTGTGTACAAATGAATTTGATCCAACAAAGGAAACAGAAGAAGACAAGATTGGATTGCAAAATTTAAAGAAACGCTTGGAATTAATTTATAAAGATAAATATGAACTTATGATCGCTGCTGATGAAAAATATTGTGTCACTTTGAAACTACAACTCTCATGAAATGTATCATAATAGAAGATGAAATTCCTGCACAGCGCATTCTAAAGAATTATATTAATAAAGTATCACATTTAGAATTAGTTGACACATTCAATGCAGCATTAAAAGCATATGATACATTATATTCTGAAGAAATCGATTTGATTTTTTTAGACATTAATTTACCTGATATTTCTGGTTTAAGCTTTCTGCGAACGCTAAAAAATCCGCCAACCATTATTATGACAACGGCATATCCTGATTATGCAGTGGAGAGTTTTGAGTTTGAAACAATTATTGATTATTTGGTCAAGCCATTTTCGTTGGAACGTTTTCTAAAAGCAATTCAAAAAACACAACGAAATCAACCAAAAGTATTACAGGTAGAAACACCAAAAACACCTTCAGACACCTTGTTTTTAAATGTTGATAAGACGTTTCATAAAATACAGTTTCAAGATATTTATTATGTAGAATCGGAACGAAATTATTTAACCTTAGTAAGTAAACAACAAAAGTTATCATTCATTGCAAGTTTGCGTACATGGAAAGAGAAGTTGCCACAACAGCAATTCATTCAAATTCATAAATCGTTTGTGATTAATGTAAAACACGTAGATAAAATTACTGGAAATGAAGTGTATATTCACGATAAACGCATTCCAATAGGTAGAACTTTTAAAGCGAAACTATTTGAAGTACTGGATATTAATGTAAAATAATAGAAAATAGAAAGTGAACCGAAGTTCACTTAAAAATTAATCATCCCAAGGATTTGTAAGATGACAACAATTTCTCTCTGGAGAATAGTTACAACAAATTCCTCCTCCATTAATTGCTTGTTGTTCCTTTTTGCTTAATGGTTTCCCAATCTTTTCAATATTTTTTAACATAAGATTTGATTTTAGGTTAATGATTTTCAAGTTATAAAAACATACTACGAATCAGTTACGGAAAAACCATACTTAACATTTGCGTTATGCTGTAGATATTTTGTAATTTCATGCCTCGTACTAAAACTTGCGAAGCAAATGGAAAACCAAGAATTAAAAGTAGCATTGATACAAACCAATCTTGTTTGGGAACATCCAGCAGAAAATCGTTTGCAGTTAGACCAAAAAATAAAAGCTATTTCAACATCTGTCGATTTAATTGTTTTACCAGAAATGTTTACCTCTGGTTTTACTATGAATCCAGCACAAGTTGCTGAAGAAATGGAAGGTGAAACACTAACTTGGTTGAAAAAATTAGCTAAAGAAAAGAATGCTGCAATTACAGGAAGTTTAGTGATTACTGAACATGGAAATCATTATAATAGATCCATTTTTGTGTTGCCATCTGGAGTTGTTGAAACCTATGATAAGCGACATACATTTACACTAGCAGGTGAACATGAAGTGTATACAGCTGGAGCTGAAAAAAATATCATTACCTATAAAGGTTGGAAAATTTGCCCATTAATTTGTTATGATTTGCGCTTTCCTGTTTGGGCTAGAAATGTAGAAAGTTATGATGTATTGCTATATGTTGCTAATTGGCCAAAACCAAGAATTAGTGCTTGGGACGCGTTGTTGAAAGCACGTGCTATAGAAAACATGAGTTATTGTATTGGTGTAAATAGAGTAGGGCTTGACGCAAATTCGCATGAATATCCTGGGCATTGTGCAGCGTATGATGTTTTAGGTGAAAAACTAACAAGTATTGAACCCAACACGGAAGAAACAGCAATAATAACGCTTACAAAATCGAACATTGAAACCTATCGAAATAAGTTGAAGTTTTTAGATGATAAAGATGCTTTTGTGTTGTCGTAATTCATATCTCTTTAAAAGGTTAAAACAATGAATTACAAAAAAAGAATGGTTTTGAAGTGTTAAAAAATACTTTTTACTTAAAAATAAACGTTTCATCCCAATCCCAATTGGCTCTTAATTCAATTTTCTTTTGAATATAAGCAACACGTTCAGGTTGAATATTTTTCAAGAAATTTCCAGTATCCCATTTTCCGTTTTTATTAGTGTCAAATATTGCTCTAATGAAAATGTTTTGAGGCTCAATGTTTAGAAAATCGTATGTAGGTTTAGGTTCTGTAATATATTTCTCAGCAATGACTTCAAGTTTGTCAGTGACAATTTGAATAATTAATGGATATTCTTTAGCATTTTGGAGTGTCAATTTAATATTTGCATATTCCGTTTTAGCTTTTGTCGTCAATGTGTAATTTAAGGTATCATTGGCTTCTTCATAGAAGTCCGTAATTGTTTTGGGCATCATAGTTACCGTATAACGCTGACTTTCTTCTTTATCGAATAAGATATCTAAACGATTTTTTTCTTCATTAAATTTTGACGTAAATTCTACTGCAACAGAATCTTTATTCTGAATCGAAATAATATTTTTATCAATAGCAACAATTGGTGTATTAGCGCTAATACTAAAATCGGCATTTAATGGAATTCCACCTCTGTGACTTGTTTTTAATTGTAAAGAATCACCTTCTAAATCTTTCAGTTTTACAGTAAATTCTTTAGCATATGTTCCTTTAGAAACATTAAAAATCAATGAATCTGTTTTCGGCGTTAAATGCTTAAACCAATATCGAAGTGTGTCTTTTTTAGGGTCTTGTGTAATTTTATATCGAAAGCTGTCAGATACTTTTGATACTAAGTCAATCTTCATGTCTTTGCTTTTACCTTCATAGCCAAAAGCAATCATTTCTTTAGAAATTTGCGCTGGACGTGTAGCTTTAAAAGCAGGAATTTCTTTAAACAAAGTGATTGTATACAAAGAGTCTGTAGGAACAGTTACTTCTTCTTCCACATAACCAATTTTGTCTGTTTTTGGATTGAATAAATAATTGTTAGCAACATCTTTCATAGCAACCAACTTATATGTTCCTGCACGTAAGTTTGAAAGCTTAAAGTCTGAAACACTATCTAAAGTATTTGTGATGTACGTTGGTACTTTTTTATAAATGGTAGAATCGTTATATGTAGAATCAATTTCATATAACATCACAGAAACAAAAGTTTCAGGATTTTTATCCAATGCATCTTTAATCGCTCCACCAACTTCTAACGAATCAATATAATCACCAGTAGAAAATACATATTTAAAATATTCATATGGATTTTCTTCATTATTATCTACAATACTTTGTCCAAAATTAAAGGAATATGTAGTGTTTTTTTGAAGTGTATCTGTAATTTGGATATCAATATATTTACTAGCGCCACTTTGTGGGTATACAGTATAACCACCTTCCTTTATTGGTGGCGAAATAATTAATTGTTTTCGAATATCTTTTACTTTAATATATTCATTAAAATAAATCCGAATACGTTTCTGGTCAAAATTAGTAGTAAATTCTTCAGGTTGCGACTTTACCATTTTTGGAGGCTCTGTGTCAGGATCTCCACCTGATGGAACGCCTCGTTTGGCACAATTTATCAATGATAAAAAGAGAAGTGCTGCAATACTGAAAAATAATAAACGATGTTTCATTAATGATAACTAAAATAATATGGTACAAATAAACTAATTATTTTTGGTACATACGAACGTTTTAACTCGCTATTGACATAGTTGCGATGCTAATTTTAATATTTGGTATTTTTTTAAGCGCATTCGCACAAGCTTCCAACGTTGCTCCTGTCGTAATAATATCATCTACAAGAAGAATATGTGCGTGTTCCAATTTTTCAGCATTTTCAATTTCAAAAGAATGTTGTGTCGTCATCCAACGTGCTGCACGCTTTTTAAAGGCTTGTGTTTTGTTGTTGCTTACTTTTACCAATACATCATCCACATAATTCGCTTGTAAATGTGTAGCCAATTGTTTTCCAAACGTAGTTACCTGATTATAACCGCGTTTTTGGAATCGTTTTTTGTGTAAAGGAACGGGAATTACATGTGTAATACTTTGATACGAAGTTTCATTTTTTAAATCGTTTCCAAGTAAATTTCCAAATACAGTACCAATTTCTTGTTGTCCTTTATACTTTAATTGATGCACTAATTGTTGTACCATTCCATTTTTCTTGTAATGAAGTAATGCTGTTGCATTTTCGAGCAAAACACGACCATAAAAGCTATTCATTACAGGATTTTGTGCATGTTTATGATAAGAAGTAAAAGGTAAATTATGCCGACAATGTGTACAGATATGAAGTTCTTGATGTAATAATTTATCAGAGCAACCTAAGCAAACCGCGGGAAAAAAGGAAGAAACAATATAATTTAATATCTTTACCAACTTGAAACATTAATATTTTAACATATACCAGACTAAAAGTACTACTTTTTTTATGAGTGGCGTCACAAAAGATACAATTCAGAAAATATTACTGATTGCTTTAGCAGCGATGACTGTCTCAATGGTACTTATCTCTATTTTTAATTATAATGATAATAGAGAAATGAACGATTATCTGGATACTGAAAAAGTATTGATGCGTGAAGAGTTAATGGATATCATTAAAAACTATGATCATTTAGCTAAACTAAATACTACGGATCGGTCTATTTTAAAATCTGAACGGAGGAAAGCTAAGGAGTTACTAAAAAAAGTAGAAAAATCTGTTTTAGACTACGATAGTATTATTAGTTACCGAAAACAATTACTCACATTGCGAAAAACGAATAGACAATTGCAGCGAAAGTTTGACGGAGCTATGTAACCCTGTTTTTCAGTAGTAATTTTCTGCACTTACCAATTCTTACAATCAAAAATGTAAAGAATAGCTTAAAAAAGGCATGATATTCTGAATATTTTCTTTACTTCGCGTTAGATTCAAAAACATTCATCAGTCATATTAAAAATCTCCTCGTTTGGATAGATTAAAATTTTTTAGAGAAGCGATACGTGATATCAAAACTTCGGGAACTATTTTTCCAAGTTCACGATTTTTATCACGCAGAATCGTTAACAACATTGATTTTTCTACAGTAAAAGTAATTGTGGAATTCGGCCCAGGAAATGGAATCATTACCAAAGAAATTTTAAAAAGAATTCAACCACATACAAAACTGATTACTTTTGAAATAAATGAAAAGTTTATTGAATCGTTAGATAAAATCAAACATTCTCAATTAATTATCGAAAAAGTATCTGCAGAAGACATTACGCCAATTCTAAAAAAACATGGATATGACAAAGCAGATTGTATTATTTCGAGCTTACCTTTAACCAATATTCCTACAGAAATAAGTGATCGAATCCTAGACAATTCTTATGCAGCAATGGAAAAAGATAGCTTATTTGTTCAATATCAATACAGTCTTACCTATTACAAAAAACTGAAAGAAGTATTTCATGATAATGTAAAATTATCCTTTGAAGCTTTTAATATTCCACCAGCTTTTGTGTATATCGCTAAAAAATAGCTTGTAGCTGATTCACAAACGTTTTATATTTGCGGCATGGCAAAACAAGACGATCAATTTAAGAAGGTAGTATCGCACGCAAAAGAATACGGTTATATTTTTCAATCAAGTGAAATTTATGATGGGTTAAGTGCTGTATACGATTATGCTCAAAATGGAGCAGAGTTAAAGAAAAATATACGCGACTATTGGTGGAAAGCAATGGTGCAGATGAACGAGAATATAGTAGGGATTGATGCTGCAATTCTAATGCATCCAACTACTTGGAAGGCTTCTGGCCACGTTGATGCGTTTAATGATCCTTTAATTGATAATAAAGATTCTAAAAAAAGATATCGTGCAGATGTTTTAGTAGAAGATTACTGTGCTAAAATTGAAGCTAAGATTGAAAAAGAAGTCAAAAAAGCAGCAAAACGTTTTGGTGATACATTCAATAAAGAAGAATTTGTGTCTACAAACGGACGTGTTTTAGGCTACCAAGAAAAAATAAATACAATTCTTTCACGCTTAGGGAGATCTTTAGAAAATGAAGATTTAGATGATGTAAAAGCGTTAATTGAAGAGTTGGAAATTGCAGATCCTGTTTCGGGTTCAAAAAACTGGACAGAAGTAAAGCAATTCAACTTGATGTTTGGAACTAAATTAGGAGCTTCCGCAGACACAGCAATGGATTTATACTTACGTCCAGAAACGGCACAAGGTATTTTTGTAAACTTTCTAAACGTCCAAAAAACGGGTCGTATGAAGATTCCTTTCGGAATTGCACAAACAGGAAAAGCATTTCGTAATGAAATTGTAGCACGTCAGTTTATCTTTAGACAACGTGAGTTTGAACAAATGGAAATGCAATTTTTCGTAAAGCCAGGAACACAAAAAGAATGGTACGAAGCTTGGAAGGAAAACCGTATGAAGTGGCATTTATCATTAGGAATGGGCGCAGACAATTACCGTTTTCATGATCATGAAAAATTAGCACACTATGCAGACGCTGCTGCAGATATTGAGTTCAAATTCCCATTCGGTTTTAAAGAATTAGAAGGAATTCATTCGCGTACAGATTTCGATTTGAAAGCACATGAAACGCATTCTGGTAAAAAATTACAATACTTTGATCATGAAGCAAAGGAAAGTTACGTTCCGTATGTAGTAGAAACTTCTATTGGATTGGATCGTATGTTTTTAGCAATCTTTTCAAACTCTTTAATAGAAGAAACATTGGAGGATGGCTCAGAGCGTACTGTTTTACGATTGCCAGCAGTATTAGCACCCACAAAAGCAGCTGTCTTACCATTAGTGAAAAAAGATGGTTTGCCAGAAATTGCACGTAAAATAATAGATGACTTAAAGTTTGATTTCAATGTAATTTATGATGAAAAAGATGCTGTAGGACGTCGTTACAGAAGACAAGATGCTGCAGGAACACCATTTTGTATTACGGTTGATCATGATACGTTAGAAGATAACATGGTAACTATTCGCCATAGAGATACAATGGAACAACAACGCGTAAAAATTGAAGATGTACGTAGTATTATCATGAAGGAAGTTGATATGCGCGCTTGGTTGATGAAAATGTAATTTATAGACACATATACTATTTTAAAAGCAATGCATTCGCATTGCTTTTTTGTTAATAATACCGTCTGTTTTTAATTGTGTAAATATATGATATTTAGGTTTTTATGTTTCTTTGTGTTTGGTAATATCGTCAGTTTTATTCAAAATTTGAATTGAACGAAACAAAATGATCTGTCATATTTGTATGTAAACCAACAAGAGATACTTATATTCACTTAGAAATTCTCGTGAACGGAGTATTTATAAAAATCAACCATGCAAGATCATTCAGAAACGATACGGCAACTTACGCGAAAACTAGAATTGTTATCACAAAAACAGCAACAATTTTCAAGAGAAATCAATGATTTACGTTTTCAAATTGAAAACTTAAAACTAGCAAGATGGGACGCTATTGTTAAAACGCAAGAAGCAAAAGAGGAAAAAAAAGCATCAAACATAATTTCAGAAGTTGTTTTTGAAACTACTAAAAATGAAATTAAAGAAACAGTTTCTACGCCAAAAGTAGTTTCGGAAAAATCAACACCTGCGTTTATCCCTAAACCAAATAAGATAGAAGAAGTATTAGATCAAAAATCAAATCTTGAGAAGTTTATTGGTGAAAATTTATTAAACAAAATAGGAATTATTATTACCATTATTGGTGTCGCAATTGGTGTAAAATATTCAATAGAACATGAACTCATTACACCAACAACACGAATTATTCTAGGATATTTAAGCGGAATAGGATTGTTAGGTTTTGGCATTAAATTAAAAAAGAAATACGAAAATTACAGTGCTGTTTTGGTCAGTGGAGCTATTGCAGTGCTGTATTTTATTACCTATGCGGCATTTAGTTTTTACAATTTAATTCCCCAGATGCTCGCGTTTATACTCATGGTGATATTTACAGTGTCCGGAGTGTATGCAGCCATAAAATACAACCGACAAGTCATTGCGCATATTGGATTGGTTGGTGCGTACGGAGTTCCATTCTTAGTTAGTACAGACTCTGGGAACGTATTGGTTTTATTTACATACATGACTATTATTAATATTGGAATCTTAACCATTTCTTTCAAAAAGTATTGGAAATCATTATTGGGTTCTGCATTTGGGATTACATGGCTAATTTATCTTTCATGGATTATTACAGAATATAAAATAGATGATCATTTTGGAATTGCACTGACATTCTTATTTGTGTTTTTTGCCATTTTCTACACAACTATTTTAGCTTATAAACTCATTAAAAAAGAAGTATATACAGGTATTGATATTGTACTATTATTGTTTAATACATTCATAACCTATGGAATAGGATATTCTATACTATTGGAACATGCTATTGGAAAACAATTTTTAGGTGTTTTTACTTTATCAATTGCATTTGTACATTTAATCGTAAGCTACATTTTATACACACGAAAAGATTCAGATAAGAACTTATTATATTTAGTATTCGGATTGGTTATTACGTTTGTAACCATTGCCATTCCTGTAGAACTTGATGGAAATTGGGTGACAATTTTATGGGTTTTTGAAGCCACATTGTTATTTTGGGTTGGACGTACAAAAGGAATTAAAATTTACGAGAAATTAGCACATCCCGTAATGTTTTTAGCCTTTTTTAGTTTAGCGCATGATTGGGGAAGTTTATACATAGATTCATATGATTATAGGGAAGAAAAGAGAATTCTACCAATTATAAATATGAATTTCCTAGGTTCGTTGCTATTTATGCTTTCGTTTGGATATAGTACGTATCTATTCTATAAAAAAGAATATACATCACCTTTAAAATTATCTAAAACGATTTCTCAATTTCTAGCAATTGCCATTCCTGGGATGTTACTCTTTGCGATCTACTATTCATTTAGAATAGAAATTGCAAACTATTGGAATCAACTACATATTGATTCAGGTTTTAGAGCAGGAACTGATAAATTTGATGGACTTAAAAATTTAAACTATAATTTATTAGAATTCAAGAATACCTGGATTATTAATTATTCGCTACTTTTCTTAACTATTCTTTCGTACATAAATATTAAAAAGATACAACATGAAATACTTGCTTATGTAAACTTAGTATTGAATGTGCTTGCCATTTTTGTATTTCTAACACAAGGATTATTCGCATTAAGCGAACTAAGAGATGCTTACATTCAACAATCAACAGATACTACTGTATTTGCTATTTTAATTAGATACATATCCTATGTATTTGTGATATCATTATTGATGATTACACGTATGTATGTGCGTCAAGAATTTATTAAAAAGAACCTGAAAATAATTTTTTATGGAATATTTCACATCACAATTTTATGTATCCTGAGTAGTGAATTGATTCATTGGTTAGACATTGCTTCTAATGCAGCGTCTGATAAACTCGGATTAAGTATTTTATGGGGTACATATGCATTATTTGTGATTGTACTCGGTATTTGGAAAAGAAATAAATATTTGCGAATTGGCGCCATTGCTCTCTTCGGAATTACACTTGTGAAACTGTTTTTATATGATATTGCACACTTAACTACTATTGCAAAAACGATTGTGTTTGTTTCATTAGGTGTTTTATTATTAATTATTTCATTTTTATATAATAAATACAAAAACAAGATATTTGAAGAAGTTTCTAATGAAGCTTAAATCTCAAAATAGATATAAAAAAAGCGACTATTTTAGTCGCTTTTTTCTTTTTCATATAATTTTTAGTAAGATTCCTATTAGAACCTGTATCCTAATGAAATTCCACCTCTGAAAGTGAATTCAGGAGAATTATCATCTAACCCAATGTTTCGTCCTCCACCAGCAGAAATTTCTAACATAAACCCTCTTTTGTTTACCCATTTTTTTCCAATGGCTATACCTAAGGCAGCATCAAAATAATCCACTTCTTCTTCTACATTATTAAAAAATTCAAAATCTTCTCCAGAAGCAAATTTTGAAAACACTTCTAGAAAAAGTCCTTTAGCTCCGTAATCTTCTTTATTAAAAAAGTAAAATCTGAAAAATGGTGTAAATGCAAAATTTTCGTAATAACCACCATCATTGCTATCTCTAAAATTTACAAATAGAGATGCTCCATAACCGATGGCGGTATCATTTACGCGTTCATAACTAAGATCAATTGCGGAGAAAAATGCAGCATCAAAAACGTCTAAACGAATTTCATTTTGACGATCACCAACACCAAATTGGTCATCATTTTCTTGAGCTTGTACGAATGATTGAAAGCCTACTAAAAGGCAAAAAAGCAAAAGGCTTTTAAAGTAATTGTTTTTCATAATAATTGGTATATAATGTTGTTGTGGCTTAATTAACAAGAACCATACCATTTGTAGATACACAATTTTAAAAAGGGTTGCGTCTTATTTAGATTTATTTTAATTAAAAATAAGCGCGCAACTGTACATTTCCTGTATGAATAGTACGCGAAGTCTCACTCTTTCTACCAAAATAGGAGAGATTTAAATCTAGAAATTTTGTCAATTTCTTCTGTATGATTACATTCCAAGTAAAGTTAGTTCCAGGTTGTAAACCTTCTAACATTTGATAGCCTACAGGAGAAAAAGCATTTCCTGTAAAATCGTTTTGGAAGTAACTAAATTCACCATTTAAGGCTACTTTTTGTTGATTGCTATAGGCAAAAGAAACACCCATTTTTTGCTGAGTCAATGATTCCGAATCACCAATTTTATTTTCTTTTTGTTCATATTTATAAAAAACGCTAAATCGACTATTTCTACTAAAGATATAAGAAAGTGTTGGCGTTACTTTAAATAGGTCTATTTCGAAGTTTTTATTCAAGAAATTTTCTGAAATACTTTCTGTTTTTCCGGTACTCGTGATAAGATCTGTAAGCCAAAATTTCCCAAGCTTATGTGTAAATTGAAGCTGATGCGAAGTATTTATATTCTCCTGTGAACCAATAGATAATAAATTCTTTGCTTTGGCATTTAAATAGGTATATGAAGTCGTATATCTTTGCTTCCCGCGATTGTAAAAAAGTGCATTTCGAAGACTTTGATTCAAGCCTAATACATTGTCACCTTCGCTATTGTCAAAAGGGTTAAAATTGAAATCATTGTTTTCTCTTCTAATCTTTCTATCTATTAAAAATGAAGATTGATTGTAAAAATGCGATAAAAACTTTTGAAATCCTTTTTTGTTACTCCATTGTGCAGGATTTAAGGTAACTACCTGACTAAATTTATTCTGATGTGTTTTAATGAAAATCTGATTAGGCAGCAACACACGTACATAAATGGCTTCATCAGGAAACTGTGCCAATTCAAATTCGTCTAATTCTTGAATGCCATTATTATTGTAATCATTCCAAGTGTACACACCTTGTCCTTGATCTACTTGTACATAGGTAAATTCCTGTTGTGGTAAGGTTCCTGAATTGGTTTCATACACCGTATTCAACGATACAATTTGATTGAATAACTTTTGTTGATACACCAAACGAGAATTTAGCGATTGTTCGTCCTCAATATCTTCATCTTCTTGTTGTAAAGTTCTGTAATTGACAAAAAGTGAAAGTTGCGTGTTTTTATTCTGAATCAATTTAGACTTTAAGAAATAGGTATTTGATGTATTTACTTTTTCCAAATTGTTATTACGCAAACTATCATTTACACGATATGTGTATCCAATTTCAGCATGAATTTTTAAACTATCTCCAACTCCTACAAAACCTGTATAAGCTTTAAAACGTTGACTTAAAGGTGTGAAATTCTCTGTAGCAATTTCTTGTTGTTCATTACTTTCCAAGCTCAATTGTGCGCCAACCCAACTTTTATTAAAGCTATAAGTAGAACGCGCATACATTCGTAAAAAGTCGGAAGTTGTTGTGGTAGTTTCATTGGTAAGTAAGCTTCCATTAGTTTGTAGTTTTAACTTTCCAAACGTTAAATCAGATAATAATATATGACGATTTCCTGTAGCATTATTGGTAAAATCTAAATATTCAAAACTGTAGCGAGCAGTTCCGTTTTTTTCATTAGAAAAATCTAATCCTGTGGCCAGAAATTGTTGATCTCCAGCATTGAATGTATTGTCTAAATTCCAATCACGATTAAATTCAATAGAATATAAACGTTCAATAGTTTGAAACTTTTCATCAATATAATTGAAATTAGCAAAACTGCGAATCTTCCAATTTTTATCTAATAATTGTTGCTGTACGTTTACTTGCGCTGCCAATCCTTGATTGTCATCATCATCAATAGCTGAGAATAAATTTTGATCGTTATTACTAAAACCAACTTCAAATTGCACATCTGTTTTTTCACTTGGCGTGTAGGCTCCTTTTACTACAGCAACTTGAGTTTTGGTAGGAGAAACCAATTGAATGATAGGTTCGTAATTTCCTTGCATAACACCCGCAATAGGTGCTACATATTCGTAAATTCTACCATTTGAAGCAGCATTTGCTAAAACATAATTTCCTTGATTATCGCCAACGAGTGAAAAACGAACATCAAATAAAGTATCGTCCGGATTGTTTGAAAACGCAAAAGTTTCCACACCACCAACGATTTCTTTTTTATATAAAATTCTATTTTCCGAAAACGCTTGCTCTACTGCAGAAGGTGCTGTCATCAATTGTCTGTCATCACCAGCATCTCTTAAAATAGCAACTTGTTCATCTGATAAATTTTGTTGAATAGGTTGATTTTTAGAATCATTTTCAGAATAAAGATATCCAGCAATGTTAAACTTTTCTTGCTCATATTTTGCACCTCCATATGCTACAAATCGTGTGTAATTATTATCTGTAAACTGATATTCAACACTAATTCGCATTTCGGAAGTGATCGGATATTTAGAAGTAAATGTAATTTCTCCTGCATTATAATCAATCACATAATCATTGTTTTCTCCACGTTCTACAGGCAATCCATTGACATAAACGGTTTCACTTCCGGAAACAATTAAGATGAATAATTCTTCATTAGGACCTGTTAATTTGTACGGACCTTGATTTCCTTCTTGACCTTGAAATCTACTTTGTGTATAACGTCCACGTACCAATGCACCAGAACCAAAAATGGTTGTTTTGCTGTTTTCATGTGGCAAATTAACCACAACGCCAACACCTTGTACTTTTTTCTGAAAGCGCATAAAATTGGTTTCAGTATTCTCCAAATTCACGTCTCCTGCTCGAATTTTCCAGTTCTTACTTTCGAGTTCTATAAATACTTGATCAAATTCATCTAGTCGTTGTGAATACCCACTTTCTTGAATTGGAATATTTGCATCTTGGATAGACGCACGAAGTGTAACGTTTTGAGATATTTTCCCAGAAATCTGTAAATCAAGTTCAGAATTTAATACTGTATTTTGATTGTTTCCAACCGTAACACCACGTGAAATGCTTCCGGACGTATTTAAACCATCAAACAAACGTGTGTTAGCAGGTTCTCGATTCGATTTTAATGAAACAATTTTATCAATATCAATCGGATTTTGAACAATTACATCTTTATTAAAACCAGTATATTTCTTCGTTAAAAATGTTGGGTATTGTGTATAGCTTACGCGAATGGAGTCGGTTGAAATTTTTGAAAGGTTTAAATATAAAATTGCTTTTTGAAAGTCAATTCGATACGCAGTGCTATCTAGTTGTTTATTTTTTTTATCGGTCAGCCGAAATTTATACGGATTGATGCTTACCGAATCTAATACAATAGAATCTTTAATTGCTAGCTTTTTTGTACGACGGTTGTCTGTTTGTCCCTGTACTGAAACAGTGAAAAACATAGCAATACAAAAACATAACAAGAATGACTTCATCTACAACTAAACTAATTCCGATCAAAAATATTTTAATTTTCGCAGGAAAAGAAGCTTTTTAGTCGAAACCATACATTTCTATTAACAGTTATGCTAGAAAATTAACTTTTAGAGAACAACTTATAGCTAAATTAAGACAATTCTGTAGTTACAAACTCTTCACAAAACGCTTTAATTTGTGTCCTTGTTTTCTTAAAAGCATTAAAAATTTGTTCTTCAGAACCTGTTACTTTTGATGGATCAGAAAAATTTTGGTGAATCCGTTTGGCGTTTTTACTTGGAATATATGGGCAGTTTTCATGTGCATGATCGCATACCGTAATGATGAAGTCAAAATCGATAGTAAGATATTCAGAAACGTTATTTGATGTATTTTTAGAAATGTCAATACCATCTTGTTTCATAATGGCAACTGCTTGCAGGTTTAAGCCATGAGTTTCAACTCCAGCACTATAGATTGTGGCTTTTTCTTTGGCAAAATGTGTTAGATATCCATCTGCCATTTGACTTCTGCAAGAGTTCCCTGTGCAAAGTACAAGTACATTTTTCATAATTTTATGGTAGGTTTGTTATTAATGATTGAAGAACATACAAATGCATCAGTAAGGAGTCTTCAAAAATTAATTATTAATCTACACAAAAGTAAGTAGAAGTGTTTTTATAGTATTTACTTTTTCGACAAAATACTATTATTTAACATTGTTATGAAGTGAAATTAGTGTTTAACTAGCTTTTAGACTGGCAGTTAACTTGAATTTTAACAAAGAAATCGTTGATCGTTCTACGGTATTGATTTAAAAGTTCTGTATCAATTGCATAGAATATATTTTTCCCTTTATTTTTTTGTTTGAGCAATTTTATTCTTTTGATCTCTGAGAGATGTTGCGAAACTGTTGGTTGCGCCAAACCTGTAGCTTTTACCAATTCGTTACAATTGCAGTATTCATTTTTGCTAATATGTTGTAAGATGGAAATTCGAGCAGGATGTCCTAAAACTTTAGTGATAAGTGCCGTTTCATTTTGATAGTCATCAAAGATGTGATTTTTTGTAATTCCCATAAATTTAGATTAGAATGTAATATTACAATAAAGATAAAAAAAAGCTGGAAATGTTTCCAGCTTTTCTGCTTTTTTATTTTAATGAACATCAATTTTGTTCAATTAAAGTATTTGTTACCTGCCGAATAATCGTTGAAAGAAACTTTTTGTTTTTTTAGTTGTTTCTTCAATGGTTTCTTTGGCTTCTTCTGCCAAATCTTCCAAACGTTCACCAGCTTCTTCAGCAAACTCGCTTACTTTTTCCTTTACATCTTCATAAGTTTCTTTGACTTCTTCGCCAATTTCACTCGCTTTTTCTTTGGCAACTTCTGTGTATTCTTCAATTTTTTCCTTGGCTTCACCTGCAAATTCAGTAGCTTTTTCTTTCGCATCACCAAATGCTTCTTTTGCGTCTTCTGCAAAGTCAGCTGCTTTTTCTTGTGCTATGTCTGCGTATTCTTCAATTTTTTCTTTAGCTTCACCTGCAAATTCGGTTGCTTTTTCTTTTACATCACCAAAGGTTTCTTTCGCGTCTTCAGCAAAATCGGCTGCTTTTTCTTTTGCGACATCAGCATATTCGCTAATTTTTTCTTTAGCTTCACCTGCAAATTCAGTAGCTTTTTCTTTTGCATTTTCAAATGCTTCTTTCGCTTCGCCTTTAATTTCTTCAGCTTTACTTTCGGCTGCTTCCGAAGCTTCTTTAACTTCTTCTTTTACATCATCAACTACATTTTTAGTAGTTTCTGCAGTGTCTTCTATTTTTTTGTCTAGTTCCTTGTTTTCTTCACTCATGATTCGGTTTTTTCTGATTGTAGTTCTAAAAATAAAGTTTTTTTTTGAATTTTTTACTTAAAAGCATCATCCTTAGGTTCCCATAGTTCTATTTTATTCCCCTCAGGATCAAGAATCCAACCAAATTTACCATATTCATACTCTTCTATATCACCAACAACTGTTACTCCTTCTTCTTTTAAAACTGCTAACAATTCTACTAAATTTTCAACTCTGAAATTCATCATGAATTGTTTTTCACTAGGCTTAAAATAGGTAGTATCTTTTGCAAACGGACTCCATTGTGTAGAACAATCGTTTCCATCTTTATCTTTCCACCAAAATGTACATCCGTAATCATCTACAGGTAAACCTAAGTGTTTTCCATACCAGTTTTTGAGCCCTTTTGGATCTTCAGTTTTAAAGAAAAATCCGCCTAAACCTGTTACTCTATTTTTCATCGTATCGTTATTTTGTAGTTATTCTTTTTTATGTAATAGTAATGCTGAAAGTAATGAAATGATAACGCCAATTACAAAAACCATCATTGTCATTATAAAAAATACGACTATTGGGTTTTCGAAGGCTTCACTTTGCTTTTGAAGTGATAGTTTTTCAAATTTTATATCTTCTAATGATAAATCGGTTCGCGCATCTAAAAGATCGTAATTGTAAGCCAAATATTGTTCTGAAAACTCAGGATTGATTTTTGTAATGTATATAACATCTATAAGTCCAAAACCAATTGCAGTAAATATGGAAATTAGTGCACCTACTATAAAAGCCGTTTTAAAACTGATTTCTCCATTGAGTTCGTGATCTCTATAATGTTTTATTCCAAAATAGACAAAACTTAATGAAGCTACCATAGTGGCGTATCCAACAATTTTTTGTGTTTTAAATGAGAGACCTTGACCAAAATATAATGCGATAAAGAATAAGATAGCGGCTGTTAAGAAACCATAGAATCCATATCTAAGTACAGTGTTTTTCATATGTTAGAAAGTTTTAAAATTGAACACTTCAAATGTATGATGATGTTGTAAACTACTACTCATACGAAAGTACCAATTTGATCATACTAAGGTAGTAATTTTAGGAAATTGGTAATATTTCCAACTCTTTCGCTTTTTGAATAGCCTGTGTCCTGCGTTTTACATCAAGTTTTGAATACACCTTAGAAACATGCGTTTTTATAGTACTTTCGGAGATAAATAGGAGTGAAGCAATTTCTTTGTTTGTATGTCCTTGTGCCAATTTACATAAAACTTCATATTCGCGTTTACTTAATCCTAAAGCTTCAATTTTTGTGTAATTAACTTTTTCATTGGCTATAGTTGATTCTGTAACTTTTTTAGAAGTTTCTTTTTGTTTGTTGATGTAAATGCCAATGAATAAAAAAATGATTGCAATTGTTGCAATTATAAATTCCAACGATGAATTCCCTTGCATGATGGAAAATTTGCTGAGTTGGAATAATATCAGCAATGCAATGATTAAAGTTGTGAAAATGAAAATTGTCTTTTTCATTTTAATGAAAGTGTCCTTTGAATTTATCCACAATGGTTTGTGCTAGTTTTTCCTTACTTTCTTTTGTCCAACCGGCAACATGTGGAGATAGTAATACGTTTTTAGCTTGAATTAGGTATTGAAAAGCAACTGGCATTTGATCGTCATGGAATAGATTTTCAAATGAACTTTTTTCATATTCTAATACGTCTAAACCTGCACCTAAAATTTTTCCAGTTTGTAATGCTTCCACTAAATCTGTTGTTACTACACTTTTTCCACGTGCTGTATTGATCAACCAAAACGGATGTTTGAATGCTTTTATGAATTTTTGATCAATCATATTGATCGTCAGTGGTGTTTGTGGAGTATGTAAACTCAAAACTGTACTTTTCTCCTGCAATTCTGAAAGAGAAACTTGTATAGCATTTTCATCTGCTATGTTTTCTTTTAAATCATAAAATATGACATCAACATCAAAACCACGTAGTTTTTTTGCAAATGCTTTTCCCATGTTTCCATATCCAATAAGTCCAACAGTTTGTCCGTCTAATTCAAAACCTCTATTAGCTTCGCGCAGCCATTTTCCCTCTCTAACTTCACTATCTGCTTTGTTAAATTTGTTAAATAGTGAAAGAATCATTCCAAGTGTATGTTCTCCAACTGCATTTCGGTTTCCTTCAGGAGCAGAAATAAGTTTGATACCTTGTGTTGAGGCGAAATCACAATCAATATTTTCTAAACCAGCGCCAACTCTTCCAATAAATTTTAAGTTGGTTGCTTTTGCTAAAAAAACTGCATCAATGCGAAATCGACTACGAATGATAAAACCATCGTAGGTATGAATTTTTGCTTCAATTTCAGCTTTAGAGGACGTGTAATCTTCATGATTTGTATGACCTAAATCTGCTAATTGTGAAATGAGTAATGGATGATTTTCATCAAGATGTAAGATCTTCACAGGAAATGTTTTATTTAAATTTTAGGATATTCAGTTTGTGTTTTTTCATGTTGTACATTACCAGTATGCGCTGTTGATAGTTTTTCAAATAGTAACAAATGCACTTCTTCACCATCTTTAGTTGCTGGACAATGTTCTACTCCTTTTGGAACCACGATCAATTCGCCTTCATTTAAGGTGACTGTTTTGTCGCGAAACTTCATATATAAGGTTCCTCTGACTACTTGAAATAATTCATCTTCATTTTCATGCGAATGCCATACAAATTCGCCTTGAATTTTTGCCAAAATCACTTGCATGTCGTCAACTATAGCAATTTGATGTGGATGCCATTGCTTATTAACGAGACCTAATTTTTCTTTGATATTGATTGCTTTCATGCAACTAAATTACGAGGAATTTTTTAGAAAGTTTTCATCATAATGTTAAAAACGAAATCTTCTTTTCCGATGGTGAATGATTGTGTATGATGTTTATGAAAGTCTTGTGCTTTATAAAAATTCAATGCATGTTGGTCAGTGTGGAGTTCTTTGAGCCAAATACGTTTGATGCTGAGTTTTTGAATTTCTTCAAAAAAATCTATTTTTAGTTTTAAACCGTTTCCTTCCAAAATATAATCTTTTAGGATATACAGTTTTTGAAGTTCAGCAGCTTCAATATAGTCTGTATCGGGAACAGGAATGTCTTTTTTTAATTTTGCATATCCTACAGGAAGTGTTTGTGCATAGGCAATCCAAAAAACATTTTCTTTCTTTAGAAGTGAATTCCTCATCTTTTCTATGGAAAATTTTTTATCAATATACTGTCGGAGTTCTTCTTCGGAAACAAATAAATTACCGAAAGATTCAGAAAAGTTAATTTTTGCCAATAATGATATAAATTTTGCATCAGCGGGAATCGCTTTTCGTATAATATGATTTTCCATTCCTTTTTGAACCTTGGATTCGATAATTGCAGGTTAGTTTTTTATTCTATACAATTGAATTTCAGTGTGTTATGTTATTTCGAAGATCTGATTAAAATGCTGATTTTCAGTCCTTTAATTCGATAATCGCCGTTTGCTTTCTTTTTTTTACTGTAAAAATAGCACTTCTTTTGATTCAACATTAACGATTTAAAAATTATAATATTATGAAAAAACAGAACAAAGGTTTAAAATTAAACAAGTCAGTAGTTTCAGAATTAAGTTTAGAGAACGCTGGAGAAGTTAAAGGTGGAAAAACAGGAGCAGGAACATTTTGTAACACAAATCAGCCTGGATGTTTAACAGGTTGGGGATGTCCTTTAACGCAATGGAATTGTCCTCGTACAATTGACTGTTAGTATTTAGTTAGAATAACTAACATGTAAACTAATTTGTAAAAGGCGGATTTTGATTCATTTTTTACATTATTAATTTATTATATGTAATGACTATTGTCAAATTATATATTATCCTAATTTCAGTTACTAGATGATGGTTGTGTACTATTTTAACAAACGAATACATTAAAAACCACAATTATTCTCATGACAGAAACTAGGTTTTAAAAGCGAACTTTTATGGTTCGCTTTTTTTATGTAATGTTAAAAAGATTATAAATATGGGAATACCGTAAAATAAAATTCTCTTTCTTTTTTAAGTTTATGATAATCAAAAAATATATATCATGAAAAAAAGTTTAAAAACATTATCATTAAACAAAGCTGTCGTTTCAGAATTAAACGCGCAAAACTCGAATGCTGTTAAAGGAGGAATGACTGTAAAAACACAGGCAGATACGTTGTGTACTAGTAATGCCATTATTTGCCATCCTTCAATCAATTTCTCATGCGACAGTTTATTTGTGTGTTAAAATTGACAGGAAATAATAGTAAGATAAGCGAGCTTTGGTTCGCTTTTTTTAGATACCAATAATAAGTTTGGCAATCATAAAGTAGATTAAAATTCCGAAGATATCATTGCTGGTAGTAATAAATGGACCAGTAGCAATGGCAGGATCAATACCGCGCTTGTCTAAAAATAAAGGAATAAATGTTCCTATAATTCCTGCAACAATAATAACAATAACCAAAGAAGCCGAAATTGCTAATGCTGAAAGGTAATTTTCTTTCCATATGGAAACTACAACAAATAGTATAATTGCTAATATAATCCCGTTTAGTGTGGCTAATAACATTTCTTTTATCAGGCGATTATTGATGCTTCCTTTTAAGTCGTCGTTTGCTAATCCTTGCACAATAATAGCGCTCGATTGTACACCAACATTTCCAGCCATAGCAGCGATTAAAGGTGTAAAGAAAAATAGGATTGCATGTTTGCTAATCATTCCTTCAAAGCCTTCCATAATAGCTGCAGCGCCAATTCCGCCAAGTAATCCTAAAAATAACCAAGGTAAGCGTGCACGTGTAAGTTCCCAAATACTATCATCGGCCTCTACATCTTGTGTAATACCTGCCGCTAATTGGTAATCTTTTTCAGCTTCTTCTCTAATGACATCTACAATATCATCAATAGTAATACGACCAACCAAACGTTTCATTTCGTCAACTACAGGAATGGCTTCTAAATCATATTTAGACATTACTTTAGCAACGTCTTCCGCTTTGTCATCAACATTTACATAATCAACTTTCGGAATGTAAACATCTTTAATATTAGTTCGTGTAGACGTTGTTAATAAGTCTTTTAATGACAATCTTCCTTTGAGGATATCTTCATCATCTACTACATAAATAGAATGCACACGTGTAACTTCTTCTGCTTGTTTTCGCATTTCTTTTACACAGGTAAGTACATTCCAGTTTTCGTTTACTTTTACCAGTTCTTTTGCCATTAAACCACCAGCAGAATCTTCATCATAACGAAGTAATTCTACAATTTCTTTGGCATGTTCTCTGTCTTCTAATTCGGAGATTACTTCTTGCTTTCGTTTATCAGAAAGTTCCGAAATTATATCAGCCGCATCATCGGTATCGAGTTCGTCAATTTCTTCGGCAATTTCTTTGGCAGAAAGATTTTTAAGTATTTTTTCACGAACATCATCATCGACTTCTGTTAGAACATCAGATGTTTTTTCGCTATCAAGTAGTTTGAAGATATATGTAGCTTCATTAAGATTTAGTTCATCAATAATCTCTGCAATATCCGCATAGTGAAGCTCTTCTAGTAATTCTAGAAGTAACGAATCTTTTTTTTGCTCAATGTGCTGTGCTACTTGCGCAATGAGTTCATCACTGAGTTTAAATGGAATCATTTGCTATCTTGATGGTTAAATCTACGAATCCTTGAACAGGTAATTGTTCAGGTCGAAGCCCAAAGATAGTATCTTCTTTTAAATTATCGGAAAGATTGAATGTTTTTAAACTGTTACGAAGTGTTTTTCTTCGTTGTTGAAAAGCTGTTTTGACCACTCTGAAGAATAGTTTTTCATCACACGGAAGTGTATAGTTTTCTTTTCGAATGAGTCGCATTACGCCTGAATCTACTTTTGGTGGTGGATTGAATACATCTGGCGGAACCGTAAATAGATATTCAGCAGTGTAAAAAGCTTGTGTTAATACAGAGAGAATTCCATAGGTTTTGTTTCCATGTGGAGCGCAAATACGTTGTGCTACTTCTTTTTGAAACATGCCGCTAAATTCTGGAATTTGATCGCGCAATTCTAGGGTTTTGAATACAATTTGCGTAGAAATATTGTATGGAAAGTTTCCAATAATGGCAAATGGTTCCTGCTTGAATGTTTGTGATAGATCGTATTTTAAAAAATCTTTTTCAATAATTCGATCAGAAAGTTGCAAATAGTGTGCTTGTAAATAGGTAACAGATTCTGTGTCAATTTCACATACATACGTTGTAATTGGCTTGTCTAACAAGTATTTTGTTAATACACCCATTCCTGGGCCAATTTCCAAAACGTTTTTATAATTGTTTAACGTAAGCGTATCTGCAATTCGTTGGGCAACTTCTTCATCCTTTAGAAAATGCTGTCCTAAGTGTTTCTTTGCTCTTACTTTATCTGTCATTTGCTAGGTTTCGTTAGTTCGCGGCTTCTATTTGACGAATGATGATTGATTCAATTTCGTTTCTATCTCTTTTAGAAAACCACGACAATTCAATGTCCAATTGTTTTCCATCGTGAGAAATTATATAAGGTTCGCTTCCGCCTCTGCCTTTATGATATGATTTTATTTCAGAAAAGTCTCTTTTAAAACGATTTGTTCTGAGTGTTTTATCATTAATGGTAACTTGCGGTTTTCCTCTGACAATTACTAAAAGGATAGCAAGAAATAAAATAAGCCCAACAATTGAATTTAAAACATATTCTGTGATGACCATATTTTTTCGCAATGATCTACTAATTTTTTCAGCGATAAGATCTGATACTTCCGTTATGAAATAAAACGCTAATCCAAGTAAAATAACAATGAATAGTATTTTGATAAAGTATAAAAATTGCGAATAATATCTTTTCTCTTTCATATCCTTAGTAAAACATCAATTAGGCAGTAAAGTCTTTGATTACTTTTAATTCAGTGCGGAAGGCAAGCATTTTATCACCAAACTTTTTTAGACCATCTTCTCGTAATTTAGGAGCATCTTCTTTGTAATATGCTTCTATATTTTCTTTTAATGTTGCTGTGTATTGTACAGCGTAAGTTGTTCCCATTTCTTCTTCTACCAACACTTGTACAAGTCGGGCATTTGTAAATTTTCCTGTTGCTAATACATCAGGAATGTGTGCTTCTATCCAAGTTAAAAAATCTTGTTGGATACTATCATCAACGTTTATGGTAACATTATAAATGTACATAGATTTATTTTGTAATTATACTGCAAAATTACGCTTTTTAAATGTATTTATTACAGTTAATTTATATTGTCGCCACGAAGTTTCCGATAAGCTTTTTGTGCTTCTACATAATGAATACTGTCTTGATGATTAAAAATGATTTCTTCAAAGTAATCTTTTGCAGTGTCAGGATCATCAAATTGATTTAGATATAGTTTTGCCATTGCAAAATAGGCATCATCTACTAAGATATCATCTTTGAAAAACTGAATAATTTTTTTGTAGTTTAAACGTGCTTTGTCAAATTCTCCTCTTTTTTCATAGAGTCCAGCTTGCATTAACAAGGCTTCATCTTCAATTTTTTCACCTTTATGATTTTGCAAAATTTCTTCCAATTTACTAATGGCTTCCGTATCTTTTAATTGATACGCTAATAAATCAGCTTTCGCATATTTTTTTAATGCCGTTTGTGTAGAATCTTCTAAAGAATTGTCCGAGATAATCAATTTCAGTTTTAAAGCATCATTTGCAATTAATTGAGAAACTGAAGATTTTAATACTTTCAGTTGTGTTTCTGCCCATGCAAAATCACCTTTATAATAACTTGTACGTGCAACTCTGTAGCGTGCGTCTTGTCCAATAACATCATTTTTTAATGCTTTTTGAACTTGCGAAAAGTATATTAATGCTTGGTTGAATTGCTCTTGGTATACTAAAATATCTCCAAGTGCGAGCTTAACAGTTGCTAATTGACGTTTGTTTAGTGGTTGTTGAACCGTTTCTTTTAAATATGCAATGGCCGCATCTGGCTGATTTTTCTGAAAAGCCATAAAATTTGCATAATCGCGCTGTAGCAAAACTGTTCTATAATCACGCGGATATTCAGTGAATAGGTTGTCAAATCGTTTTTGGATTTCATTGTAGTTTCCATCAGTTACTGCTTCAATATCAAGTTGTATGATTAGTTGCGAAGCACGAATAATAGTTTCGTTTTGACTAGATTTTTCAATGATATACGTTAATACTTCACGTGCGGTTTCATTGTCATTATCTTCCATACTCATACGCGCCAAGTCAAAAATACGTTGCAAGGAAGCCTCACCTTGCATATAAATTGCTTTTTCTTGTATAAAAGCTCTTTTGTATTGTTTTTGTTGAATAAATAACCAACTTAATAGCTCATTCCATAATAAATCAGGTTGTTGTTGATTGCGTTTTAGTAATATTTTTCGAAATAAAATATTGTTTTCATCATTTGGGTCATTTCGTAAAAACTGACTAATAATTCGTTGTGCATATCCTTTTTGTTCTACGCGATTTTTGATTAAATCTAAATACGTAGAAAACATTTTTTCAACTTCCCCTTTTTCCCCATAAATTCTGGCAATATTAGTTAAGAAATTATAGTTAGGATTGGCAACACGTGCTTGTTGGTATACCTTCAAGGCATAATCAAGTAATGATTTTTTTTCAAAAGACCGGCCAACAATGTAAGAAGCAGAGATTTTTGATTCAGTATATTGAACTGCAGTTTCGTAGTATTTTTTCGCGCTAAGCGAATCTCGTTTTAAATCATAATTAAAACCTGTTTCCACTAATAAAATTGGATTCGATTTTGGTTTTTGAATTGCCTCAAGTAATAATTTTTCAGCCGAATCAAAATCTTCCATTTGCTGATAGCTATTGACTACTGCAATGAAATAATTTATTTTACGTGGCGATTGTTTGTAGAGTTTTTCAAAAGCGACAATGGCTTTTTTGTATTCGCCTTTTTCATAATATTGGCGTGCTAACGCATCATTTTGTGCAAATGCAGTGCTGTACATTCCCAAACTGATAAGTAAACATAAAATATAGCGCATAAAAAAGCTTTTGTTCAAAGATAACATAAAGTATGTTAAATAAATTGTAATGTTATTAGAAGTTAGGCAGCTAACGCTGTTAGATATTCGGTAGTTACGCTTTTAGATAAACTTCCCAAAATAGAATTTCACTAAAAACAAAATGTCCAAACATTACATTTGGACATTTCTATCAGCTATAATTTCCATAGATTAAAACTATTTAAAACTAGGTTTGGGTGTATAGCATTTTCTGTTTAGCTCTTATATGATACGTACTAGCTATTAATCTATGGATTTACGTAACATATATTGATTTAGATTTGGATGGCAAACATACTTTAATTATCGATTAAAAGCAAAAAAGATCGACAAAATACATTGTCGATCTTTGAGAAAATATGATTTTTATTGCGTATTGTCTTATGATATCATGTCGAAACCTGTGTATTTACGCAATACTTCAGGAATTTCAACTCCGTTTTCAGTTTGGTAATTTTCTAAAATTCCAGCTAAAACTCTTGGCAATGCTAATGCACTTCCATTTAAGGTATGTGCTAACTGCTTTTTACCGTTTTTGTCTTTGATTCTCAGCTTTAAACGATTTGCTTGAAATGCTTCAAAGTTAGAAACCGAACTAATTTCCAACCAGCGATCTTGCGCTGTAGAAAATACTTCAAAGTCATATGTTAACGCTGCAGTAAACCCTAAATCGCCACCACATAAACGTAAAATACGATACGGAAGTTTTAATTCTTCTAATATTTCTTTGATGTGTTCTACCATTCCATCAAGAGCGGCATATGAATTTTCAGGACGTTCTATGCGTACAATTTCTACCTTGTCAAATTGGTGCAAACGATTCAATCCACGTACATGCGCTCCGTAACTTCCTGCTTCACGACGGAAACAAGGTGTGTATCCTGTACAACAAATTGGTAAGCTCTCTGCTTGTAATAATTCATCACGAAACATATTCGTTACAGGAACTTCAGCCGTCGGAATCAAATATAAATTATCACCTGTTACATGATACATTTGTCCTTCTTTATCTGGCAATTGACCAGTTCCAAAACCAGAAGCTTCATTTACCAAATGTGGTACTTGATATTCAGTATATCCAGCAGTTGTATTCTTATCTAAAAAATACTGAATCAAAGCACGTTGCAAACGCGCACCTTTTCCTTTATATACAGGAAATCCTGCTCCAGTGATTTTATTTCCAAGTTCAAAATCAATGATATCGTACTTTTTAGCCAATTCCCAATGTGGTTGTGCGCCTTCATGTAATGTTGGAATATCACCAGCACTGAAAACTTCTTCATTATCATCTTCACTATTTCCAGCAGGAACTAATGTGTTTGGTACGTTTGGAATTGTATATAAAAGTTGTGCAACCGCTTCTTCTTTTTCCTTTAAATCATTTTTTAACGTTTCTGAAGTAGCTTTCAATTGCGTACTTTTTTCACGTAAAATTCCCGCTTTCTTTGGCTCACCACTTTTAAATAATTGCCCAATTTCTTTGGATAATTTATTAGAGGAAGCTAAGGTATTGTCTAGTTCTACTTGCAAACTTCTACGTGCTTCGTCTAGCGAAACTACTTCGTTTACAATTTCAGTAGCATCAAAATTTCTCTTCTTCAACGCTTCGATTACGTGCGCTTTGTTGTCTCTAATAAATTGTAATTGTAACATTTTGTTATGTTTTTGGCGTTTCCTCCGATTTCTCTTCGGTCAGGCTTTCGGCTATATCTTTTATCTTGTTCTCGATACTATTTTGCTTGTTTCGACGATGCTCAACATTACAAGATCACTCAAACTGAAGATAAAAGGATGCCGCCTCTATCCTTAACGCGCTGATTATTGAAGGCACAAAAATAATCAAAAGGATCAAAAAAGTAGTATTTACGCTAAATATTGAATAGGTTTTTTACAATTAAATACTAAACTTCTTTAGCGGAATCATTTTTTTAGAACAAAACAGGGAGTTTTTATTGCGTTTTTATAAAATGTAAATAGCTTGGTTTTCGCAGTGCAACTGCTTTTAGGTTCTTTGTGCAACAATTAATCTAAATGTTATGAAACACTATTTTTACTTGCTTTTTATTGCCGTTTTATTGTCTTCATGTTCTGAGAATTCAGATGATGAACCGCCAACTTCAGGAGCACTTTTAATCAAAGAAATACGAATGATGGCTATAGATCCGGATGATGACGATGAGATCATTACCTATAATTATGAAGGAAACCGTTTGATAGACAGAAGGTACACTGATGGCTCGTTGATGAATGAATATTTATATGAAAATGATAGATTATCCAGAATCAATTTTTATGAAGAAGATGCACCAAATGTGTTACGTGCATTTACCACATTTGCATATGATGGAAGTGGACAACTTACACAATATATTGTGCATGTATATACTTTATTTGGATCAGAGAGTGCTATCAGATCTGAATTGACTTATAATGCAGACGGAACAGAAATTCAATCGAATCAATACATTGGGAATTTTCAAACGCAAACCATAGCAGGCGTATCATTGTCATATACGTTTGCTAATGGAAATTTAATGCGGGAAGATTATGATGTTGCTGATTTTGATACCGATTATTTCTACGACGGTCAAAATGGAATTCATAAAAATATTGAGTTTATCAATATTTTAAATATGCTGGATCAGAATTATGGTGCTTTGGAAGGCGGACAAAATAATCTGATTAAAAAAGATATTCGAACCGGAAGTTCAAATGTATTAACGGAAAGTTATACATATACCTATAATGCACAAGGATATCCTGAAACCGGACAATTTTTAGAAGCCGGGAACGTGTATTATAATCTTCAATTCTCGTATGTGAATGCACAATGATTATAGTTAGTTAAACATCTTTTTTTAAACAAGAAATCACTCTTGTTAAAGAGTGATTTCTTGTTTATATTTCTTTTAATAATTTATAATGTTAGTATAACTTCTCGTGTTACTTGCCAACGGTTATCTTCCCATACAAAATCAATATTTAAATTTATGAGACTTTCCGTGCCTGTCAAATTTACTTTTCTATCCAAAATAACCAAGCCAGTATTTTCTTTTACATGTACATGATGAATTGCTGCCCAAGTATTCAAATCTTGTTCATTATTGGCTTTTTTGGCTTCAAACAATTGTATGAATTCTGTTTTAGTTGCCAACATTTTTTGCTTTTCAGTATCAATCATGATGACTTGTAAATCGTTGTGATATAGTTTATTTAACTTTTCTAAATCAAAACTTGTTCCTGCTTTTATAAGCGTTTCAATAGTTTTTTGTAATCCTGTTGTTGTTTTAGTTGTCATTTTTAACGTGTTTTAAGTTTCCATATATTTTTCTGTCGTATATCCAAGAAATTGTAATAAATACCAATGCAATTCCAGAAAACATATATTCTCCATCTGAAACCATTACATGTGCTACTAAAGCAAGTATTGCATCAAATAAAAATCCGGCGTAAGCCAACTCTTTTAAAAATAAATTCCATTTGGTTGCTACTGTAATCGCACCAGCGATTTTTAAAATAGCCAATGGGTAAATAATCCAAGTAGGAAACCCTAAGTTGTTAAAGAATAATTCTGCTCTTGGGTAATTGAAAATGTACATCATTGCGCCCATGAAAAATAGCAAGCATAAAAATCCTGTTGAAACCCAATATATAATTTTGTCTTTTTTCATAATGTATTGTTTTTAGTTGTTAATATTTCGAGTAGTTTGGTAGGTTCCATGCGTGTCATATAATCTTCTTCAAAGTGAATGAATACAATTTTTTGATTTCGATCAATGACATAAATAGCCGGAACAGGTAATTCATTGTTGTGATTTCCATGAATTTTAGAAAAGTCCATTCCGAAGTTGTCAAATTCTCTTTTGGAAGCGTCATCGAGTTGGAAAACTATTCCCATTGCTTTCATAAATTCAGCATGTATATCTGTAAGAATAGGATAGGAGATCGTGTTTTTTTGAGACGTTTGTGCAGCTAGTTTTGGTAATTCTGCACTGATAGCAATAACATCGGTATTTACTTTTTTAAAATCGCTTCGCAGTCGTTCAAATTCGCGTAATTCCATATTACAATATGGGCACCAACCGCCACGATAAAAGTTAAGGATTAGAAATTCTGTTTGTTGAATTTCTTGTATCTTAACATTAGTTCCATAATAGTCAATTAATGATATGTTCGGAATGGTGTCACCAATTTGTAATGCATTCTGTTTTAGTTTGTCATTTTGAATAGTTTGAATACTATTCGTAAATGTTTCAATGACGGCTTGGGGCATTCGTTCCATTGTAGCGTCACGGACTACTTTTAGTTGTTCTTGTAAAGTCATAGCTTCGTTTTTTTATTGATGCAAATGTATTTCTACATCGTTGAAAACGAATTATCTATATGTTTAAAAAAATAGTCAATATGTAACTGATCTAATTTTTATCAAACTGTTTTAAGAACTGATTTGGTGTTGTGTTTGTATATTTTTTAAAGAATCTGATAAAGTTAGATGGCTCGTTGAAGCCCATTTTAAAAGCAATTTCTTGTGAAGTATATTTTTGTTCAGAAATGTTTCTTTTTATTTCTAATAGTAGCCAACTATCTAGAAAAGCTTTGGCTGTTTTTCCTCCAACGTCTTTGCAAATATCGTTGAGGTATTTATATGATACGCCCATTTTTTTTGCATATGATTTTGCGCTGTGACTTTCTGTATATTCCTGTGTAATTAATAATTTGAATGTTAGAAAATCTTTAAAACGTTTACTTTCAAATGTTTTGTGCTGATATATGGAAAGTTGCTTGATTTTGAATAATAACGCCATAAATATAGTGTTGATCATTTCAGGCTTCATGTTTAGGTTTTCATCTTTGTGTAAATCTTCAAGAAGTGTTAAAAATGGTTGTAGCGCCTGTAAGTTTTCTTCACCAACATAAACATTTGGCGTATTGTAAATATGTAGAAAGTGAAATAAATTTTTCTCGCTGATATTTTGCGTAATGAATCCTTCCTCAAACGAAATAACGAAACCATCTGTAGTACGTTTTTTACTGAATGAATGTACTTGATCGTTGGTAAGAGGTAAGATAACACCTGGGAATAGTTTTTGTTCTTTAAAATCGATGTTATGTGTACCTGTCCCTTTGGTAATAATAATAAGTGCATGAAATGCAATTCGATGCGGTTTTGATAAGTCATACTTACTTTTTTCACAGCGATCACGTAAGGTTTTGATAGAAATAAATTCAAAAGGAATCGGTTGTTTTACGAATCTTGAGAAGATAATATTTTCTATGTGTTCAGACATGTTGCGTTGTTTAAGTCAAGCTATTCTTTAGTATCATATTTGCTTTTAAAAGGTAATAACCATGTA
The DNA here is from genome assembly GCF_947496985.1 of uncultured Kordia sp. Lineage (GTDB taxonomy): Bacteria > Bacteroidota > Bacteroidia > Flavobacteriales > Flavobacteriaceae > Kordia. The sequence continues at coordinate 615,001 of NZ_CANMEZ010000002.1, read as the reverse complement.
TGATGAGAAAAATGTGACCATTCTTCAGCAGCTAAATCTACTGTAGGGTCAAATAGTTGTTGATACTTATGATTATTTACGCGTACACGACCAATTGCATAGATGCTGACTTCTTTTCCTTCTGAGGCAAATTTTTCTTCAAGAATTTGAGCAAATTGCCATAACATGTCAGGTTTTACAGCAACTCTTGTCGCTTGTTTAGGTGATGTGTATGATGCGGGATTGACATAAGTAACAACGTTTGTATTCTTATCTACAACTTTGAGCTGTACGTATCCTGTTTTAGATCGTAACATCATACGCCAACTTAAGCGATGTCCTTCTTCTGTCCATAGGACATCATTTTGAAAAGTCCAATGGCGTAACGGTAATAAAACTTGAAAGATAAAATAAATTGCAAACAGCGGAATTAAGATGTTTCTGTATGATGATATTATTACTTCGTCACCTTTATATACTTCTTTTTTTGGGAGGAATATGTTTCGAATGGTTTCGGGGTCAAAAAAGAAGATACACAACGCTAATGACATGTATGGAAAGATTCCAATGTGTAGTACAAATGAATTGAATAAATGAAATACAATAGAACAACAAAAGATGAATACACGTGTGCGTTTCCATAATAGCAATGGAATTACTAATAAGTCAAAACCAATTCCAACGTATGTAAGTAAGTAATGAATCCAACCTTGCTGTAAAAAATCACCAACAATTGGCAGTGTTTTTTTGCTTGCCATTAAATTTTTAGTGACTTCTCCATTGAGCCAATCTGGATACATTTTGGCAACAGAAGCATATGTATACACAATGAATAGTTGTAAAATAAAAATCCAAACGCACCAATTGGGCATGGAAATCTTCTTTAGTGCTGGTTTTAGTTTTACATCTAATGATAAATAACGATTTGCAGGAACAATCCACATAAAAATACAGAGCAATATCAATAGATAATAATGATTGTTGTAGGATGTTTTTTGCATTAAATACACACAAGTCCACATGACTGTGAAAATGCCCATGCTCCAGCGATATTTATAACCAAGCATTACCAAAAAGCCACAAAGTCCCATGATGGCAAAATACAAATAGAAGCCATAAGAATAATTGGCAAAGTTGATTCCGAATACTTGAAAATCTAATAAAGAATGTTTTAATGTTTGATGTATTGGTGAAAGCACACCTTCAAAACCAATAAATGGAAAAGTAAAATCAGGTTCAATAAACGTACGTTTTACCCAACCAGTAAAAATAGCGCCAAATCCTTCTAAACCAATAAGCAGCCCAAAGACGACTCGAAATATAACGAGGCTGGTATTGTCTACTTGTTTGTATAGAAATTTATTGAGCATTGTATTTTTCAATTAGTGCTAAGGATTGTCTCTTGTCTTTTAACAATTGTTCTTGCAGTTTTTCTACAGACTCAAATTTTTGTTCATCGCGCAAGCGACCTAATAATAATACTTGAATATTTTGATTATAAATATCATCCGAAAAGTCAAAAAAGTGAACCTCAATAGTTTGTTCTTTTCCTTCTACAGTAGGATTTGTACCAATATTCATCATTCCAAAAACCATACGATTTTCAATAGTGCTTTTTACAGCATATACACCTTGTTTTGGAATTAACTTATAGTTTTCTTTTATATGAATATTTGCTGTTGGATATTTTATAGTTCGTCCTAATCCTTTACCGTGAATTACGTTTCCTGTTAGCATAAATTCATATCCAAGATACATATTTGCGGTTTCTATATCGCCTTCATTTAATGCTTTTCTAATTTTGGTAGAGCTAATTGTAATATCATCAATTTCTTTGGCTTTAATTTCTGCGACCTCAAAATTGAGTGCTTCTCCAAATTCTCTTAAATCATCAATATTAGCTGTTCGGTTTCTTCCAAAACGATGATCGTATCCAATAATGATTTTCTTTAAGTTCAATCGATCAATTAATAAATCACGCACAAAATCTTTCGCTGTCAATCGTGAAAACTCTTTGCTAAAAGGATATACAATTAAATTATCTAAACCTGTTTCGTTTAAGAGTTGAATGCGTTCTTCAATTGTATTAATAAGTTTTATGCCGGCATCTTGTTGCAATACCATTCGCGGATGTGGAAAAAAAGTAAGCAATGTTGTGGAAAGTCCATCAGATTTTTCAATAAGGTTTTCAATAATCTTTTTATGTCCCACATGAACACCATCGAAAGTTCCTATGGTTATTGCGGATGGATTTTCAGCTGTATATGCTTCAGAAAAATCTATGGTATTCACTATTCGTTGCTTTTTTACAAAACTATTTAATTCCGATCACAAAAAATAGTGATTGTTATGTAAATCTTGTTATCTATAAAAAGAATCTTTTCATAGATGAAAATATATTATTCAACGCTCAAACTCACTTAATTATCGAAAAAGTAAGGAAAAGTTATGTTAATTTATAAAAAAACGCAATTTTTGGAACTTCACAATAACCCCCTAATCTAAAAATACCTATGAAGCAAATTTTACGCTTTGGTTTCTTTATGTGTTTGTTTTTGAGTACAGCTTCTTTAGTTGCTCAAAGCAATGATTGGAAGAAAAAAGAAACCGTAACGAATTCAGAAATCGTTTCAAAATTCAATTTATCTCCAGAAAAAGTTCATTTTTTTGAACTGAACGAAACTAATTTTAAACAACGTTTGACAAGTGTTCCATTACGAGGAGCTGCTTTTGATTCTAATGTAATTGTAGAAGTGCCAGGTATCGATGGAAATTTAGAAGCTTTTAAATTATATGAAGCACCTGTTTTTGCACCAGAATTGGCAGCAGATTTTCCAAATATTACCTCGTATGTTGGTTTTAGTCAAGAAAATTATGGCGCACAATTGCACATGAGTGTTTCTCATAAAGGTATAGAAACAATGATTTCATATACAAATAGAGAAACAGTTTTTATGGAGCCAGATATTGCTAGTAATGCATATGTTGTGTATACTAGAGATGCAAGAGTGAGTAGTATTAATGAATTTCGTTGTGCAACTATTGATGAAGTTCAAAACCGACTTGGAGATGATGCTGGATTTGAGCCTGAAGATGCAGATGATCAAGTTTTACGAACATTTCGTATTGCAATTTCTGTAACAGGAGAATATACTGCATATCATGGAGGAACAGTAGCAGATGCAATGGCAGCTATTAATACTACTATGTTAAGAGTGAATGCTATTTTTGAAACAGATATGGCAGTTACTTTTGAAGTTATAGCGAATAACCAAACGGTTATTTACACTAATGCAAATACAGATCCATACTCTCCAAGTACAAGTGGTTTAGATGATCATCCTACATATGGAGGAAATCCTTGGTTTGCTACTAACTGGAATGTAGAATTACAAGAAACACTTAGAGATAATATAGGTGAAGCAAATTACGATATTGGGCATTTATTTGGAGCTGCCGGTGGTGGTGGGAATGCAGGTTGTATTGGTTGTGTATGTGAAACTGATTTTCCGCAAGGTAAAGGAAGTGGATATACTTCTCCAGCTGATGGAATTCCTGAAGGAGATACGTTTGATGTAGATTATGTAGCGCATGAAATTGGTCACCAAATGGGGGCAAATCATACATGGGCTTTTAGAACTGAAGGAACTGGTGTAAACGCAGAGCCAGGAAGTGGTTCTACAATTATGGGGTATGCAGGAATTACAGGGCCAGACAATGTACAGCAAAATAGTGATCCATATTTTCATTATCATAGTATAAAACAAGTAACGGACAATCTTGTAACAAGAACTTGCTGGAATGCAAACAATTCGCCAGCACTTGTAAACAATCCGCCAAATGCAAATGCAGGAAACGATTATACAATTCCACAAGGAACAGCATACGTGTTAAGAGGAAGTGCAACAGATGCAGACGGAGGAGATGCGCTTACATATTGTTGGGAACAAACGGATAGCGGGCAGGTAACATATTTAACATTTGGTCCAACATTAACAAGTGGTTCTATGAATAGATCGCAAGAACCAACAAGTTCACCAAATAGATATATTCCTCAATTGAGTAGAGTTGCTTCAGGTCAATTAACGCAAACTAACCCAACTATTAATAGTGCTTGGGAAACAGTAGCAATTGTGAATAGAACGATGAACTGGGCATTAACTGTACGAGATAGAGAGCCAACAGCTACCGGATTAGGCGGACAGTCTAGTTTTGATCTTACAGCTATTCAAGTGACAACATCAGCAGGACCTTTTGCGGTAAGTTCGCAAACATCTAACGTAAGTTGGGAAATGGGAACGAGCCAAACAATTACTTGGAATGTAGCAAATACAGATATTGCCCCTGTAAGTACAGCAAATGTAAACATTTTAATGTCTACAGATGGAGGAGCAACGTTTCCAATCACATTGGCATCTAACGTGCCCAATGATGGTTCACAAGCAATTACAGTGCCTGTAACGAGTCCAACTACACAAGCAAGAATTATTGTGGAAGGAGCAGGAAATATTTTCTTTGCGATGAACTCTAGTAACTTTACGTTGGTAGAGCCAGATTTTGCATTAGTGTTTACAGATAATGATGAAACAGCTTGTCAGCCAGCAAATGCAGTTTATAGTTTTGTATATAATTCTTTTAATGGATTTAGTGGAACTACTAATTTTTCTACAACAAACCTTCCAGCTGGAGCTACGGCAACATTTAGCCCAACTTCTGCTTCTGCGAATGGAACAAATGTAACACTTACTATTTCTGGAACTGGAGGTGTTACTTCAGGTAGTTATACCTTTTCTGCAGTAGGAACTTCAGGTTCAACAACACGGTCAACAGATGTAATGTTAGATGTATTTCCGGGAACACTAACACCAGTATCACTTATTTCACCATCTAATGGAGGAACAAATGTGCCTCTGTCAACAAGTTTGACATGGTCAGCTAATCCTTTTGTTAGTGATTATATTGTGGAAGTTGCAACAGATGCAGGTTTTTCTAGTATTGTAGCTTCAAGTACGCAAACTGGAACAAGTTATACGCCACCATCTTTAAATTTGGCAACAACATATTATTGGAGAGTTGGAATTTCAAATGATTGTGTATCTACAGTATATTCTAGTGTAAATTCATTTGCAACGCAAAATTGTACTATTTGTACTTCTGTATCAAATACTGATTATGAAACTAGTACAACGTTTGTTGATTTTGGAGATATTAGTAGAACTTCTGCAAAGCCATCGGGTTATACCAGTTATGTGGCAACAGATATAGCAAATGTAACCAAAGAACAATCGTATGCAATTACTGTAAACGCAGATACTGACGGAAATTATAGAACACAAACGAAAGTATGGATTGATTGGAATCAGAACTGTAGTTTTGATGATCCAGGTGAAGAATATGACTTGGGAGAAGCAGATAATGTTGCAAATGGTCCAACTGCAAATTCAGGAATGATGATTATGATTCCTGTTACAGCATTGTCAGGAACTACAACGATGCGTGTTGCTACAAAATATACAGAAAGAAATAATATTGTATACCCAACTTCATGTGAAAATGGAGCAGATGGAGAAGTAGAAGATTATCGTATTGATATTCAAAATACATTAGCTGTAACGGATAATACGATTGAGGATTTTGCTATTTGGCCAAATCCTTCTAATGGAAGATTTACTGTTAATTTCACTACATCTTCTTCTGAAAAAATTACAATTAGTGTATTTGATATTCGTGGACGTTCTATTTTTGAGAAAAAATATGATAGTACTACAACTACTTTCAATGAAGAATTAAATATGAGTTCAGCTTCCACAGGAATGTATATGGTTCGTGTAAATGATGGAGAAAGAGTAAGTATAAAGAAAATAATTATTCAATAGAAAGCCGACAATTTATTTATTGAGTGAATTGAAAAGAGAGAAGTGTAATGCTTCTCTCTTTTCTATTTTGATGTAGTGAAGTTTGTTACTTAGATGGTAGTAGAGAAGTTGAAAAACTAATTTTTGATTAAAATATATTCTACTTACTTTCCATTGAAATTATTCATAGTGTTTGAAACTCCTGCTGTTCCGAACGATTTTATAAGTTCCATGCTTTTTTGAAGTCGTTCCGATAGTTTTTCTTCTTCTTCGGTTGTCCATTCGCCTAATACATAATTTACTTGCCTTCCTTTGCCAAAATCAGCGCTAATTCCAAATCGGAATCTAGGATATTTAGTGGTGTTTAATAAAGCTTGAATACTTTTTAATCCATTATGTCCACCATCACTTCCTTTTGTTTTTAATCGAATTGTGCCAAATTCTAGATTCAAATCGTCTGTAATAATTAATACATTTTCTACAGGAATCTTTTCTTTTGTCATCCAATAGCGCACGGCTTTTCCACTGAGATTCATATAGGTGCTTGGTTTCAAAAAGATAAATGTTCTTCCTTTAAACTTATATGAAGCTAAATCGCCAAGTTTATCGGTTTCAAACTTGAAATCTTCTTTCTTGGCAAAAAAGTCTAGTATTTTAAACCCAATATTATGTCTTGTGTTTTCGTATTCACTTCCAATATTTCCTAAACCTACAATGAGAAATTTTTTCATAGGATCTGTTTCTTCTACGTTGAATGATAATTTTGAATGAGACGTGCTCAATAATTTTTTTAAAAATTGAAACATGTTTTGAAATTTATGTAAAAGTAAAACGTATTGTTTCTTGTGGCAAGTCTAAATCTTCAAAATTCATGTTAATTTGAAATTGTGATTTTCATAAGAATTAGTTCAACTGACAATTTTCAATGGATACTAAAGGCTTTTGAAAGTTGCGTTTTGCTAAAATAAAAAAAGCATTCCGTTGTGGAATGCTTTTTAAAGATCGTACGATCAATAGTTTTATGCTTGTTTTTCTTCCTTTGCAGCTTCTTGCGCAGCTTTCATTGCAGCACGAGAAATTCTTACTTGGCAAACTACTGTGTTATCAGCGTGTAATAACTTGTAGTTGTCATTCTGTAAAGCAGTAACATACAATTTGTTTCCGATTTCTAATTCAGACACATCTGCATCGATAAAATCAGGTAAGTTAGCAGGTAACGCTTTTACTTTAAGTTTACGTTTGTTTACACGTAATACTCCACCAGACATTACACCAGGAGCAGTTCCTTTAACAGCAACTGGGATATTCATAGTTACTTCTTTATCGTCGAATAAACGGTAAAAGTCAATGTGTAAAATTTTATCATTTACAGGATGAAACTGAATATCTTGTAAAATAGCATTATGTGTAGAACCGTCTTCTAATGCAATCACAACTGTGTGCGCATTTGGAGTATACACTAATTTAGAAAATGATAATTCTTCTGCTGAAAAGTGTAATGGATTGTCTCCTCCGTATAATACGCAAGGAACCTTTCCAGCATTACGTAAGGCTTTCGTTGACACTTTACCTACGCTTTCTCTTTGAGATCCGTTGATTGTAATTGATTTCATTGTTCTTGTTTATATTAATAATTAATTACATTAAAAATTTTGAGCTGATAGAAGTATTGTTGTGTACTCTATGCATTACATCTGCAAATAAATGTGCGCAGCTTACTACTTTTATCTTACTTGATTCTTTGCGTAAAGGAATAGAATCTGTTACGATTAATTCTTCTAAATGAGAATTTTCTATTCGTTCATACGCTTGTCCTGATAAAATAGGATGTGTACATATTGCACGTACTGATAATGCTCCTCTTTCTATCATAACTTCTGCAGCTTTTGTTAATGTTCCGGCAGTATCTACCATATCATCAACTAATACTACATTTTTTCCTGTTACATCTCCAATGAGTTCCATATGTGAAATTACATTGGCTTTTTTTCGTTGTTTGTAACAAATAACAACATCGCTTTCTAAAAATTTAGAATAAGCATACGCTCTTTTTGATCCTCCCATATCTGGAGAAGCAACGGTTAATTTATCTAAATTAAGATTTCTTAAATATGGTAAAAACACGGTAGAGGCAAATAAATGATCTACTGGTTTTTCAAAGAAACCTTGAATTTGATCCGCATGTAAATCCATAGTAATAATACGAGTTGCTCCAGCTACTTCAAGCATTTTAGCTATCAGTTTAGCGCCGATTGGAACTCTTGGCTTGTCTTTACGATCTTGTCTTGCCCAACCGAAGTAAGGTAGTACAGCAGTAATATGACGTGCAGAAGCTCTTTTGGCAGCATCTAGCATTAAAAGCATTTGCATCAAATGATCTGAGTTTGGAAATGTAGATCCTATGATAAATACTCTTGCTCCACGAACTGACTCTTCAAAAGAAGGTTGAAATTCGCCATCACTATAGGTTGAGAACGTTACTTTTCCTAATTCTGTTCCATACTGTTTTGCAATTTTTTCTGCAAGCTCTTCACTCTGTGTACAAGCGAAAATCTTAGGTTCTGGTACAGCGTAGGCCATATTAATATTCTGTTTAGTAGTTAGTTAATTGTTGTGTTGTGTCAAATGAGGTGCAAATTTAGAAATTTATTGCAACTCTAAAAGCTTTTATTTCTTTTTTTAAGCGAGAATTAAAAATATTTTCTAAATTTGCACTCCTTAAAAAAGCTCGAGTGGCGGAATTGGTAGACGCGCTGGATTCAAAATCCAGTTCTTTCGGGAGTGTGGGTTCGATTCCCACCTCGAGTACTAAGAAATTTCTTTCTAATAAAAATCCTAGCAGTTGTGTTAGGATTTTTTTGTTTACAATAACTCCCGTTTTATCTGATAAGCTTAAGGGTAAAGGATTTTCAGTTAAAGTCTTTCAATAAGATAGATAGTTTTTTATCTGTTAATATTAATTAAAACAACAGAGTCTCCTTTTTCGTCTTTATTTATATCACCATCAATCTAATCCATAACTTAAAAATTGTCAAAATCTGATTGTAATGTCGATTTGATAATTACAAAAATATCTTGCTTTAATTTCTTATTAGTATTGTCAATAAAAGAGCTGTTATAATTTGTTACCTCACATTCTAACTTTTCTAATCCTATATAACTCCAAAATCCACCTATTTTTTTCCAGCATTGAAAGTCAGGGTGACCTTCATCGTTACGTTCACATGCATATATGCCAAACTGATATCGATACAATTGAGATTCAGAACAATAACCTTCGTTGTTATATTCAAAAGGGATAAACCATCCAACAAAGCCCAATATTATTAGTGAAACAATAAGGATGATTTTAAATTTATGTCTTTTCATTACTTTTTTATTGGTTATAGTGTAAATATAAAAGTAATTTCTCCTTATTTCTTTATTCTAGAATAAACCTTTTTCATCTAATACCAATAAGGTTTACTAACTAAAATTGCTAGTGCATTATAAAATTCCTGATACGCCTATTGAATGAAAGAATAACAGGAACTCTATTACGAAGCATTCAAAAGGTGAGAATATTCATTAAAAAACAGATTTATTTTTTTCAAATCTTCATGCAAAAAGTTCGATTTTAGGTTCTTTAGGTGTACTAAGAATTTTCTTCTTAATAAAATCCCAACGGTTGTGTTGGGATTTTTTTTGTTATATATAATCTATTGTTCAAATGTTAAATACGGTTTTCCCGTAAATGGTTACTAGTTTCATTTTATAAGTTTAATTTTTATTAACTTTTAAATTCTTAAATTATGAAAAAAAGAAATCTTAAATCATTAAGACTTAACAAAAAAAACATTTCCAATCTTAAAACTCCAGCTATTAAAGGAGGAGGAACACATTATGAGTCAATCTGTGATTGTCCTGATACATTGTATACAGTAACAGGAAATAGATAATAAATACTTTTAATTTATAGGCGATTTTTGGTTCATTTATAATCAGAAGAAAAATATTCTAACCATAAATGAACTAAGGTTCGCTTTTTTCAAAATATTATATATGTAATACATTTTATTATAGTTCAATTTTTTTGGTACATGTTTTGAGGTTTTCAATGTGTAAACCGATTTAAATTGAAAATAAATGAAAACAATTACCAAAGTTTTCATTGCCACCTTTATGGGAGCTGTCACTCTTGCGACAAATGCTCAAAATAAGTGCAATGAAACCCTCTCGCTATTTGCTGGAAACGTAACTTCTAAAAGTTTTACCAAAGCAAAATCACAATTAACGTACTTAAGGAAAAACTGTGCAACTATTAATTCTGCTATCTATGCACATGGAGAAAAGGTGCTTCAATATGAGTTGAAAAACGCAGGTAATAAGCAAGAATCAGCTTTGGAATTAATTCAATTGTATAAGGATAGAATTGTAAATGTCCCTGCCAAAACTAAAAAAGGATTGATACTGTCTAAAATAGGTGCTGTAATGCTCAAACATAAAATTGGTACTGTAAAAGAACAGTATGATGTGTTTAATGAAGCTTTTATGACTGATCCAGAAAATTTCAAAAACCCAAAATACTTATACAAATACTTTGAGTTGTATTACAAAATGTACACTGCAAACGAGTATGCAATTACTCTAGAAAATTTTATAGAAAAGTATGAAGAAATGAACGGGAAGTTTGAGTATGAAAAACAACGATTGTCTAAAATAAAAAGTGATCTTTTGACGAAAAAAGAGAACAATCAAACATTAACGAGTAAAGAACAAAGAAAGATAGATTTTGCCATAAAAAATATTACTGCTATTGATCTGTTTGTGAAAAACATATCTGTATTATTGGAAAAAGAAGCAACTTGTAAAACATTGGTTCCTTTATATAAGAAAAAACTAGAAGTTAATAAAGATGATATTGAATGGTTGCGAAAAGTTGCAGGTAGATTAGATGCGAAAAAATGTAGCGAAAGTCCATTGTTTCTTAAATTAGTTGTAACCATAGATTCTTTGGAACCAACTGCAAATTCAAAGTTTTACCTTTATACGATATACAAAAGAAAAGGAGATGAAGAAAAGGCTAGTATGTATTTTGAGCAATATCTGGTCTATGAAACTGATGTAAGCAAAAAAGCGAAAATGTTAAATATGTTCGGAAGTAAAGCTGCAAAACTAGGTCAAAAAACGAAAGCTCGCGCATTCTATTTAAGAGCATTAAAGTTTGATCCTTCTAATGGAAGTATATACATAAATATGGCACGTTTATATGCGTCAAGCGCGAATCAATGTGGAACCGATGAGTTTACCAAAAGAGCCGTTTATTGGAAAGCTGCCGAAATGGTCAAAAAAGCAACACAAGTAGATCCTTCTGTAAAAGAAGCAACTGAGCTGATCAATTTCTATATGCAATCTGCACCAAGCAAAACAGATGTTTTTAAAGAAGGATATAAAGGTGGAGAAAAGTTATCCATAAAATGTTGGATAGGAGGAAGCGTTGTCGTTCCAAAACTTTAAATATACACACTAAAACTCTAGCAAGTTTGTTGGAGTTTTAGTATTCATTTTTATGAAGTAATGGTTTTATGAATAGTTTTTATAAAATCCTCCGTTAAAAAAGGTTTCATAATATGTCCGTTCATTGCGTATTTGTAAATTTTTTGTTCTACTTCTTCACTTGAAGACGCTGTAAGTGCAATAATGGGGGTTTTGGTGTTAAATTCACGAATCAAAGATGTGGTTTCGTAACCATCTATATCAGGCATGTGTAAATCCATCAAAATACAATCAAAAGTTGCTTCTTTCAGTATAGAAATAGCTTGTGTTCCAGAATCAACTACTTCTGTTATTACATTAAATTCGGTTAATATTTTTTTAGTTACTAATTGATTTATTTTATTATCATCAACAATTAAAATACGTTTTTGAACAATTGCTTTTAGGACATTTTCGCAAGTTTCATTTTTAAGTTTTATCTTTTCTTTTTTGGCAAAAATAATTTCAAAACTAAACGAAGCTCCTTCATTAACATTGCTTTCAATAACTATAGAACTCTGCATCACTTTTAAAATTCGCTTTACAATAGAAAGACCTAAGCCACTTCCTTTATACGATTTTTCAACTTGAGTTTGTTCTTGATAAAATTTTTCAAAAATCTGTTCCTGTTTTTCTTTTGAAATTCCTAATCCGTCATCTTTTACTTCAAAATAGATTTTCACATATTTGCCTAAATCTTCTGATAATTTTGCTTTTACATAAATATTTCCATTATGTGTAAACTTAATTGCGTTAGAAATTAAATTAATAAACACTTGTGATAACTTTAATGAATCACCTTTTAATGCTATTGGAATTGCATCGTCAAATTCAATATGAATTTTATTTTGACTATTGCGTAGCGCAAATTCTAAGCTATCTACAATATTGTTTATCAAAGTCTTTAACGTAAAATCTAAAACCTCTAATTTTATTTTTCCAGATTCAATTTTGTTAAGTTCTAAAACATTATTAATTAATGATAATAAATGACTTGCTGAAAAATTTAATGATTCTAAATATTCTTCATGAGAACTATTTACATTTTCTTTTAAAAGTAGCTTTGAAAGTTCAATAACACCATATAAAGGAGTTCGCAATTCGTGACTGATTTCTGAATAAAAATTGCTTTTTGCTTTAGAGAGTTCTTCGGCTTTTTTCTTAGCGTATTTTAGCTGTTTATTTTTCTTGAAAATTAAATAAATACTAATAAGAAGTCCTATTACAAATAGCGCAAGTAGGGTATTGTAGGTTCTAAACTTTGTAATAGTAGCATCTTTAAACTCTTGTTCAGCTTCAAGTAGACGAACTTTTTCTTTATTTTCTCGTATAAAGTTATCTGCTTCAATCTGCTTGGCCTTTTCGTATTCTTTAATTTTATATAATGAATCGTTATAAATGGAATACTGTTGCATAAGCTCAAAGGCTTTTTCAAACCTAGTATCTTCTTTAAATAACAATGCCTGATCTTTATACAAACTTGCTAATACTTCAATGTGGCTATTTTTTTTAGAAGTTGCTACACATTTGTCAAAATACAATTGATGGTTTTTAAAATCATCAATTTTATAATATGCATATGATAATTGTAAATATAATAATGGAACTAGTTTTCGATCTTTATAAGCTTCAATTCGATTAATGATCTTTAAAATTTCTAGCGAGTACTCAATACCTTCTTCAAATTTTTTTTCTACATAAATCTTATTATCTGCAATATTTGATAAGGGATATATGAGGTCATCTTCATATCCTCCAGATCTCGCTAAATTGATAGCTTTTGAAAAATATACATTGGCTTGTGGAATACTGTCAAAATCTTTATAATTTACACCAAGATCATTGTATGCTAATACCAAGTTGAAGGTGTCTTTTTTCTTTTCAAAAATAGCTTGTGCTTTAAATAAATAATAAAAACTCAACGAATCTTTACTTACATAATAATGTGAGTTGCCTAATGAGGCATAACAACGTCCCATTAAAATACTATCGTTAGTTGTTTTAGCAAATTGCAATACTCTATTGCTGATAGTTATTGATTCTCCATATTTCCCCTGTTCAAATAATTTAAAAGCTCTATCTGCTTGTTTTGACATTGAGTCTAGCAATGTCTCTGAAACACTTTGTGCTAATAAATGAAAGGGGATAATGAAGATGAATAAAAAGAAATTCTTTTGTTTCAATATAATTTGATATTAGTTATCTTCAATTTACTAAAAAATCATCAATACTTCTTTTTAAATTAAAAATAAAAACCCAACATTCCTGTTGAGTTTTCATCTTTTTGTATGTTTTCTTGAAATAATTTCTGGATTAGAAGACTATTTTTTTATAATCTTTTTTGATGTTGATTCATTGTTGTCAAAATAAATTTTCACGATATATTCTCCTGGGGTAAAACTTTTAATGTCTATAACACTTTTTGTAGACGATTTTAATAATTGTCCTTTTAAAGAATAGACCTCGCTTCTTTGTATATTTTTTGATGAATTGATAGTTATTTTTGTATTGGTAGGATTCGGAAATATACTTACTTCATCCGCTACAACTTTTTCTTTCTTATAGTTTGAGCTTCTTTCATCTTTACCAAAAGGAGAATCATTTTCTCTGTCTGGAGATATAGGAAGTGGATTTCCATTGCAACTAGCACAGTCGCCAGTGGTTATAGCTGTCCAGCGAATTACCCAGCTTCTGTTTTGTGCAGTTGAAGCTCTTAGTGGGTTAGGAAAGTTCAAACCACCTATAGTAGGGTTGTCGCTTGGATGATCTGCCCATCTTAAATATACTCTAAAACCAGTTGGTGTAGCTGAATATATAGAAGGAACTCCATTGATGTACCAGTGATATCCAGAATTTGTTGTTGATTCCAATGTGACTAAATAATGTGGTGTTTGTGTAAATCCACATGCAGAGGTGTTTACATCTACGTATATTCCGCCAACGCCTCCATTATAGTCTATCCAATCAGATGGAGCTGTAACTCCTTGGGCTACAACCATTGATCCAACAGTCATTTGAGCACTTATGGTCGTAATAAAAAGAAAACTACATATCAATGTAGCAAAGTAAAATTTAGATAATTTCATAATAATTTATTTTTTAGTAGATTAACTTATTCTTCTCAATAGTAAGAAGTTATGTAAAATTAGATCTTTTATTAGAGGAAAATGTACGGGATGGACGTAGGATTAATATGTCTTTTTGAATTAAGACTGCTTGAATAATGAGTAACTTTCAGAGGAGGTTAAACGTGGTAAAAAAATATCAATTTAAGTGCTGTATAAAAAGAAGTGAAGTTGTTATAAACCTAAAAGGTTATTTTTTCTTCCAAAGAAAATCTAAAATGCTCGATTTGTAAAGCAATAACTTCTTTTCGGTAAAAATAATTAGTAAAGTTTCAATTGCAGATAGAATAGCTACGTTTAAAAATAAAATTTCGAAACCATAAGTAGAGTTCAATAAGAGTACAGTGAAATGCAAAAATATAATGACTAACCATATTTTACTTAAAATGGTGTTGGGAACCATGATGCTCTTGTGTTTAGTAAAAGAAGCAATCACAATAATTAGTTTTATGATAAAAACCTCTTTAATTGGGAAGTGAAAAAAAGGAAACTCATGGTATTGAAAAGTCTTAAAATAATTATAGCGTAAATGGATATCTATAATAATACTCAAAAAAACGATTATCCAAAATATATAATACGAAAGTGCTTCAAGCTGATTTGTAAGATAGTTTCTTTTCAATAGATCAAAAACCAGCATGGAAAACATGATACTGAACGCTATTAAATCATAGACGCCCCAAAGTTTTGAAAAAAGAAATAGTACAAATAAAAACGTAGCAAGAAAACGAATATACACTTTCCAATTTGATAAGATGTGAACTGTAAACTTTCTCATAAAGATTCTTATTTGAATCGATAAGTACAAAATTACGCTAATCCGTACTTTAAATTATAGTATGCTAAACAAAAACTATTTTTAAATTTTTGACATTTCAAATATGTAAGAATTAAGTACCTTCGTTATATGCTAAAAAAATACGAACATATTGAAGCATTACTCGTAGATGCAACAAAAGAAGAATTGTATGAAAAACTAATTATGCAACTCAATAAAGATTTCACTTTAGCTAATATTGAAGAAACGTTTTCGTATAATGTTTCGCCGGAGGCACTCAAAAAAGAATTGCATGCAATAGTATATCAGTTAATTCAAGAAAAATTTACTGAATATTTAAATCTATTATATATAATGGACGTGTCTGAAGCTAAAATAAAAGCACTAGACGGTTCGGATGTGGTAGAACTTTCAGCACAAGTAGCCTTTTTAATGTTACAACGCGAATGGCAGAAAGTATGGTTTAAAAATAAACTCTGAAAAACGGAACAAGTGCATCTGCATAAATGCTCTTGTCATCATCGTGTAATACATTATAACGAACACCTACAGTAATATTATTAGTTGTATACCCAACACCAAAAAATACGGCTGGTTGCCAATAATTATCATCTCTAAAAATAGGATCATCAAAATCACGATTCACATTCATATATTCAAACTCTGTAGAAAGTTGAATTTCCTGTATGGGATTAAACAATCCTATAAAACTTCCACCAATAATTGTTGATTTAAAAAAATCATCATCCTTAAAATAAGTGTAATTCAATGAAATTCCGGCTGCAAACTGATTATTAAAATCATAAATAGCACTGGGAGCAACAGTAGCACTGAAAATATTATTTCCAAAACTCAAGCCAAGTCCACCACCAAAACGAACATTCTGCCAAAAATCGCTTCCTTGAGATGACGCATTTGATTGTCCAAAACAAGAAAAAGAAATTACACACATAAAAATTGCTAAAACTATATTTTTAGGCTGGAAAAAATAGGAATCTTTCATTTCTGTAAAAAGCTTAAATAATTATCATATAAATATATGTAAAAGATATGATGTGTTTTTTACAAAAGTTGTATTTTTGATAAAATTTTGTCAAAACAAGACAGGAAGAAAAAAACATGGATAGATTTTCCTTTTTAAATGCAGCGCATACAGCATACTTTGCTGAATTATACGATCAATATTTACAAAACCCTGATAGCATTGAACCTAGTTGGCGTGCTTTCTTTCAAGGATATGACTTTGGAACTGAAAGTTATGGAGAAGAACAAGAAACTTCAACAACAGTGCCTCAAGTAGTTGTTCCAGAAAATGTAAAGAAAGAGTTTCAAGTAGTAAAACTTATTGATGCATATCGTACACGTGGGCATTTATTCACAAGAACAAACCCAGTAAGGGAACGAAGAAAATACGAGCCTACACTAGCGATAGAAAACTTTGGCTTATCAGAAGCAGACTTAAATAAGTCGTTTGAAGCTGGTGAAATATTAGGACTTGGAAAAACAACATTACATAATATAGTTTCACACTTAGTTCGTATTTATTGCGAATCAATTGGTGTGGAATATATGTATATAAGAAAACCAGAGCAAATTGAGTGGATTCAGCAAAAACTGAATATCAATGACAATCACCCTAGATTTTCTGCAGACGAGAAAAAGCATATTCTTAAAAAATTAAACGAAGCAGTTTCATTTGAAGATTTTCTTCATAAAAAATATGTAGGTCAAAAGCGTTTCTCGCTAGAAGGAGGAGAATCGTTAATTCCTGCATTAGATGCTATTGTTGAAAAAGCAGCAGAAAATGGAGTAAAAGAATTCATCTTAGGAATGGCACATAGAGGTCGTTTAAATGTACTGACAAATATTTTTGGTAAATCAGCAAAGAATATCTTTAGTGAATTTGACGGAAAAGACTATGCAGAAGCTATTTTTGATGGAGATGTAAAATATCACTTAGGATTAACATCTGACAGAGAAACCGATTCTGGAAAGAAAATAAGCATGAATATTGCACCAAATCCGTCTCACTTGGAAACAGTTGGTGCTGTAGTTGAAGGAATTTCGAGAGCAAAACAAGATCGTCATCATGCAGATGATTTTTCAAAAGTATTACCAATCGTTATTCATGGTGATGCAGCAATAGCAGGACAAGGATTGGCTTATGAGGTTGTGCAAATGTCACAATTAGACGGTTATAAAACTGGTGGAACAATCCATATTGTAGTAAACAATCAAGTTGGTTTTACAACCAATTACTTGGACGCACGTTCATCAACGTATTGTACAGATGTTGGAAAAGTAACACTTTCGCCAGTATTACACGTAAATGCTGATGCAGCTGAAGCCGTTGTACATGCAGCGTTATTTGCACTAGAGTATAGAATGACATTCAAACGAGATGTATTTATTGACTTGCTAGGATATCGTCGTTATGGACATAATGAAGGTGATGAACCACGATTTACACAACCGAAATTATACAAAGCAATTAAGAATCATGACAACGCAAGAGATATCTATGCTGCTAAATTAATTGAACAAGGGATTATTGATAATTCTTATGTGAAAGGTTTAGAAAAAGCATACAAAGATTCACTTGAAGAGAAACTAGAAGATTCTCGTAAAGAAGAAAAAACAGTCATTACACCTTTCATGCAAGATACATGGGACGGATTGGTGAGAGTTGATGAAACTGAAATGGCTAAAGATGTAGATACAACGTATCCAAAAGAAAAATTAGAAGGAATAGCAAAAGCTGTTTCTAAATTACCTGAAGATAAAAAGTTCCTTAATAAAATTGTGCGTTTAATTGGAGATCGAAATAAAATGTTCTTTGAAAAAAACAAAATTGATTGGGGAATGGGAGAAATGCTAGCGTACGGATCTTTATTACAAGAAGGTTTTGATGTGCGTATCTCTGGACAAGATGTAGAAAGAGGAACGTTTTCACATCGTCATGCAGTAGTAAAAGTAGAAGCTTCGGAAGAAGAAATAAAACTACTAGACAATGTATCAGAAGATCAAGGTAAATTTTATATCTATAACTCGTTCTTATCAGAATATGGTGTTGTAGGATTTGATTACGGATATGCAATGGCAAGTCCAAATACATTGACAATCTGGGAAGCGCAATTTGGAGATTTCAGTAATGGAGCGCAAATTATGATTGACCAATATATATCTTCGGCAGAAGACAAGTGGAAAACGCAAAACGGATTAGTAATGTTATTGCCACATGGGTATGAAGGACAAGGTGCAGAACATTCATCAGCACGCATGGAGCGTTACTTGCAAATGTGTGCAAAAGACAATATGTACATTGCAGATTGTACAACGCCAGCGAACTTCTATCACTTGCTACGTCGTCAGATGAAAGCAAACTTTAGAAAACCGTTAATTGTATTCACGCCAAAAAGTTTATTGCGTTTGCCAGCTGCGGTTTCAACAGTGGATGACTTTGCAAATGGAAGCTTTCAAACGTTAATTGATGATGCAGAAGCAAAAGCAGACAAAGTAAAAACGTTGGTGTTCTGTACTGGTAAATTTTATTATGATTTACTAAAAGAGCGTGAAGAGTTAGAAAGAGAAGATGTTGCTTTAGTTCGATTAGAGCAATTATTCCCGTTACCAAAAACAAAAATTAGAGAAGTATTAGCAAAATATACAAAAGCAAACGATGTAGTTTGGGCACAAGAAGAACCAAGAAACATGGGAGCGTATAGTCATTTATTAATGCATTTAGATGAAGCGAAAAATTTCAGAATAGCTTCAAGAAGATTCTATGGTGCGCCAGCTGCCGGAAGTGCAGTGCGCTCAAAGCGTCGTCATGAAGAAGTAATTGCATACGTATTTGACAAAACTAAAAATAACATGCGTTAAAGATTATATTTCAACTTCAATTTATCTTAAGCTTGCCGAAAGGTTTAATGTATAAGTTTTGAGAAGTTTGATAAAATCAAAATGCGTATCGCGGTCACTGAGCTTGTCGAAGTGAACGCACAAAAAAGTAAAATAAAAACTAAAATATAGAACACGATGATTTTAGAAATGAAAGTTCCTTCGCCAGGAGAATCCATCACTACAGTAGAAATTGCAGAATGGTTAGTACAGGATGGCGATTACGTAGAAAAAGACCAAGCAATTGCTGAGGTTGATTCTGATAAGGCAACCTTAGAATTGCCAGCAGAAGCTAGTGGAACAATCACCTTAAAAGCAGAAGAAGGCGATGAGGTAGAAGTTGGACAAGTAGTTTGTTTAATTGATACAAGCGCTGCAGCTCCAAGTGGAGACGCTCCAAAAGAAGAAAAGAAAGCGGAAGCACCAAAAGCTGAGCCTGCTAAAGAAGCAGCGCCAAAAGCTATCGAACCTGCAAAAACATATGCTTCAGGAAGTGCATCTCCAGCAGCTAAAAAAATATTAGCTGAAAAAGGAATGGACGCTAATCAAGTAGCAGGAACTGGAAAAGATGGACGTGTCACAAAAGATGACGCCGTAAAAGCGCAACCGAGCATGGGAACTCCAGCTGGAGGAACACGTGGAAGCGAGCGTAAAAAATTATCAATGTTGCGCAGAAAAGTTGCAGAGCGTTTAGTGTCTGCCAAAAATGAAACAGCGATGTTAACTACGTTTAACGAAGTTAATATGAAGCCAATTTTCGAATTGCGTAAAGAGTACAAAGAAACGTTTAAAGCAAAGCATGGTGTAAGTTTAGGATTTATGTCTTTCTTTACCTTAGCTATTGTAAGAGCGTTAAAATTATATCCAGCAGTAAACTCAATGATTGATGGAAAAGAAATGATCAGTTATGACTTCTGTGATATCAGTATTGCTGTTTCTGGACCAAAAGGATTAATGGTTCCTGTAATTAGAAATGCAGAAAACTTATCATTCAGAGGAGTAGAGTCTGAAGTGAAAAGATTAGCAATCAGAGCGCGTGATGGGCAAATTACAGTTGATGAAATGACAGGCGGAACATTCACAATATCAAATGGTGGAGTTTTCGGAAGTATGTTGTCAACACCAATTATCAATCCACCGCAATCTGGAATCTTAGGAATGCACAATATTGTAGAAAGACCAATGGCTGTTAATGGAGAAGTTGTAATTCTTCCTATTATGTATGTTGCGTTATCATATGATCACAGAATCATTGATGGTAAAGAATCTGTAGGTTTCTTAGTGGCTGTTAAAGAAGCGCTAGAAAATCCAACAGAACTGTTAATGGATAACAATGTAAAAAGAGCATTAGAATTATAGAAAGACGATAGTCAAAACAATACAAATTCAAAAAGCCGTTGCATTTACATGTAACGGCTTTTTTAGTGAAACTCAATTTTTAGAAGCCTGAAAGATGAACTTAAAATTCCATGAGTTTGATATTAATATCAAGAGTAATTTTTTCTTTTCCGCAGTATAGTAGAGATTTTTCATTAAAAATTTTTTGAAGCCTTGGAAAAAAAATTAGAAAAATCACTACGGTTATAACTTTTCCCTTAAAGAAAAATTAAAAATACCTCTGGAAAAGCGCACTTTCTTTTGTTTCTTTTCTTTGTGCGAGCAAAGAAAATGAAAACCCGATTTTCAGTATTTTAAAAATGTGACAATAAATTTTTTAAAATTTCTTTAGAATAAAACGTATATCTAACTTATAAGTTGAACTAGATTATCTAAGTATTGTGATCTTATACTTATCGAGATTCTGAAAAAGAATAAAGATTTTTTGTAAATTGTAGTAATATTAATGCAGTCTTTTAAGAGGAATTCGGCACTATTTTTGATGCATATCAAATACTAAATCAACCAATTATGAGAGCAATTGTTTTTATTATTTCACTACTTCTAAGCACCTCAGTTTTTGCGCAATATACAATCACACTTGATGCTTTTGTGTTAGATGAAAAAACCAACCAACCAATTCCGCATGTAAATATTGAATGTGTTGGTAAAGACATCAAAGCTGTTACCAATGAACTCGGACAATTTACCATTACATTTGATGATGATTATGTAACTTCAAATGATAGCTTTCAGTTTCAAGCTGTAAATTATAATTCCCTTACGGTAGATGTGTCAAAGTTGGACAAATACCTTTCCAAGACAAACAAAATATATCTATCTTCTCAAAAAAAGAACCTATATCAAAACACAATAAAAGGAATCGTTTATAATGAAGAAAAACAAACGGTTCAAAATGCTGTTGTACGCGTAAAAAATACATTTACAGAAGTACAGACGAATGTAGATGGGAAGTTTACAATACCTGCTGAAATAGGAGATGTTTTAGAAGTTAATTTCATAGGAATGAACCCGAAAGTAGTTGTTGTAAAAGACGAAAAACCGATCAATATTACATTAACTTCTAATGGCGAATTGTTAGATGCAGTATTGCTTGAAGGTAAAAAAGAGAAAAAAGAAAAACGCTACGTTGATACAGGGTTTGGAAAAGTAGATCTTGCTTCTTTCGGATTAGGTTCTGTGCTAAAATCAGAAGATATAGGTTTTCATCGTCTGTACATTACGGATGTATTAAGTGGACGGATTGCTGGATTGCAAGTTTTTTCAAGGCAAGGAAATTCAGGTCCACGATTTGGTACGGTTCAAAGTTTTAGTGCTGCAAAAGGGATAAAGCCAACACAAACAGGAGAGACGGTGTTGAAAATAAGAGGAAAAGAAGCACTTGTTTTTTATGATGGAAATCCATTTTATGGTGATGTAAATGATATCAATGTAAACACAGTTGATAATATTGTAATTGTACGTTCCTTATCAAGAACTGTATTATATGGAGGAAGACCAGCGGTATTAATTACATCAAAAAATAGATTTATAGAAAGAGATGCTAACGGAAATATTGTCAATTCAGCATTGGCAACAGGAAATGATTATGAAGAATTAATTCCTATGATTTCAGAAACAACAACGAATTATATAGTGGAGTTAGAAATGGCAACAACATATGAAGAAGCGTTAAAAATATATGAAGTACAATCGCGCCAAGCGAAAAATAAAAATGTACCTTATTATGTAGATGTTTCGGATTATTTTAAAAAATGGAATGCTGAAAAATCAGTTGAAATTGTAACCACTATTGAAGAAATTGCAGGAAACAATCCAAAAGCATTAAGAACATTAGCATACAAATTAGAAGAAGTAAATCAGTTTGAAAAGGCAAAGCATATCTATCAAAAAATAGCTACGCTTTTACCGAATGCTGCACAATCGTATCGTGATTTGGCAATGATATACAAGAAAACGGAAAACTATCAAGAATCGTTAGATTTATATGTGAAAATGTTAACGAATTCTTTCGAAAACATAGATTTTTCAGGTTTGGATAAGCCACTTGTTACTGAAATTCAACAATTGCTTCGTAAGCATAGAGCAAAGCTCAATTATGAAGACATACCAACAAATATGTTAACAGGAACATTTAAATATGATGTACGTATTGTTGTTGAGTGGAATGAAACGGATACTGAATTTGAAATGCAATTCGTAAATCCTAAAAATAAATTCTATAACTGGGAACATTCTGTAGCTGCAAACAAAGAGTTAATGCTTAATGAGGTGAAAAACGGATATCAAATGAAAGAATTTATAATTGATGACGTCAATACTGCTGGAGAATGGATCATTAATGTGAAAACATTACAAAATGAAAAGGCATTCAATCCTACGTATTTAAAATATACGGTGTATAAAAACTATGGTAAAGCTAATGAAGAAAGTACGGTAAAAGTTGTAAAACTATACAAGCAACAGCAAAAAGTAACACTTGATAAAATAAAATATCAACCAACTACAATAGTGCATACACGTTAATACAGAAGCCTGCGACTAGCAAAATAGCTTGAATAATAAATAAAATAGTTGTTCGTCTGTTGTTTAGAGCTAGGGAATTCATATCAAAACAGGTTTTAGGTTTGCAATGGTGTAAAATTCCAAAAAAATAAATTCCTACCTATGCGTAAAATCACCTGTTTTTCTAAAATAGGTAATAAAATGAAGTGCTTTTTACTTGTGTTTAGTAAGGTAACTATTTCAAATACAGGCAATTCTTGTCGTAATCAATAACGGCTTTTCCTTTTCTTAAAATATCGGCACCAATAATTCCGTGAACAGGTTGTGCTTCATGTTGCGTTAAAGCAGTATTCACATGATCTAAATTAAAAAGAACCAATGCAACACGCTGTTTAGACCATTTTCCTATAGATACTTCATTCTTCTTAGAAATTTGTGTCTCCATATTCACTGCGCCAGCACCAGCAGCTTTAATCTTTGATGCCTTCGCAATTAAATTAAATGTTTCAATAGCTTCAAAACCTACACAGGAAGTGGATGCTCCTGTATCTAAAATGAAACTTCCTTCAATGCCATTAATTTTAGCTTTCACTTCATAATGATTTGTATTAATTCTGTTCAATTTAATACGTTGGTATCCTTTATCTCGTAAAAACTTTCGTAAACTCTTTCTCATATATGAAATGCTAATATCAATTTTGTGTAAAAATACAAATCAAAATACATGCCTCTATAAGATTCATGTTATATTGTCATACTTTTTAAAAAGAAGCAGTAAAAAATCCTATTGAAATACTATTTTTACGCCATGATAATTACAGATACACATACACACTTATATAGTGAAGCGTTTGATGAAGACAGAAATGAAATGATGCAACGCGCTATTGATAAAGGTGTAAAGCGATTCTTTGTGCCAGCAATTGACTCAACTTATACAAAACGCATGTTTCAGTTGGAAAAAGACTATCCAAATGAAGTGTTTTTGATGTCGGGATTGCATCCAACACACGTAAAAGAAAACTACAAAGAAGAATTGGCGCATGTTTCAGAATTACTTGCTGAACGAAAATTTTATGCAGTTGGTGAAATAGGAATCGATTTATATTGGGATAAAACATTCTTGGCACAGCAACAAGAGGCATTTCAATACCAAATTCAATTAGCAAAAAAATACAAACTTCCAATTGTAATACACTGTCGTGATGCATTTAATGAGGTTTTTGAAGTATTAGAAAAAGAAAAAGGAGATGATTTATTCGGGATATTTCATTGCTTTACAGGAACAAAAGAACATGCAAAAAAAGCTATTAGTTACAATATGAAACTAGGAATTGGTGGTGTGGTAACTTTTAAGAATGGTAAAATTGATAAGTTTTTACAAGAAATACCATTAGAACATATAGTGTTAGAAACAGATTCACCTTACTTAGCACCAACACCATTCAGAGGAAAACGAAACGAAAGTAGTTATGTAATGAATGTGTTGGAAAAAATAGCTTCTATTTATGAACTATCCGAAACAGAAATAGCAACAATTACTACGGAGAACTCAAAAGCAGTTTTTGGAATCTAAATTAAAGAAGTTAAAAGTTAGGAACTGTATATAAATAAATACATGAAAAACGAATCAATAGCAGTGATAAATGCTAAATTTTAAATAGAAAAAGAGTTTTCTTAAACCAATAACCAACAGAATGGAACAACCAAAAATATTACTCATATATACAGGTGGAACTATTGGAATGATTAAAGATTTTGAAACAGGAGCCTTACGAGCTTTTGATTTTGATAAATTATTAGAGCGTATTCCCGAATTGTCACATCTTGACTGTGATATAGAAACGGTAGCCTTTGATGATCCAATTGATTCCTCAGATATGAATACAGGGTATTGGATTCAAATAGCAGAAATAATAGAGGAAAACTATGCCGATTTTGATGGTTTTGTAGTGTTGCATGGGAGTGATACTATGAGTTATACAGCTTCAGCTTTGAGTTTTATGTTGGAAAACTTAGCAAAACCAGTAATATTTACAGGATCTCAATTGCCAATTGGTGATTTGCGAACTGATGCTAAAGAAAACTTAATTACTTCAATTCAAATAGCTTCGCTTAAAGACAAAAACGGGCGTTCACAAATTACGGAAGTTGGACTTTATTTTGAATATAAACTATACAGAGCAAACAGAACTACTAAAATAAATGCGGAACATTTTGAGGCATTTGCTTCATTAAACTATCCACCTTTGGCAGAATCAGGTGTGCATTTAAAAGTTTTTAAGGAAAATTTATTGCCAAGAACAAAGAAAAAAAACTTAATAGTTCAGAAAAAACTTGATGAAAATATTGCTTTAATTAAGTTGTTTCCGGGCATAACATTGGCAAGTTTAGAAGGTTTTTTATCGTCAAATAGCCTAAAAGCGATCATTTTAGAGACCTACGGAGCAGGAAATGCGCCAACAGAGACGTGGTTTTTAGAGTTTTTAGCAAAAATCAAAGAAAAAGGCATAATTGTTGTGAATGTAACACAGTGTTCTGGAGGAAAAGTCATTATGGGACAATATGAAACTAGCGTTGCATTGAAAAGACTAAGTATCATAAGCGGTAAAGACATTACAACGGAGGCTGCGGTCACAAAATTAATGTATCTTTTGGGAAGGAAAATAAACCATTCGGTGTTCAAAACAATGTATGAAACACCCATAAGAGGCGAAATGTCCTAAAAATAGCAAGATATATTTC
The DNA here is from genome assembly GCF_947496985.1 of uncultured Kordia sp. Lineage (GTDB taxonomy): Bacteria > Bacteroidota > Bacteroidia > Flavobacteriales > Flavobacteriaceae > Kordia. The sequence continues at coordinate 589,202 of NZ_CANMEZ010000002.1, read as the reverse complement.
AAAAACTAAAATATTTTTTGTTATTTGCTCGACGATAGAGAGAGGTGGCCGAGTGGTCGAAGGCGCACGCCTGGAAAGTGTGTATGCGGCATAACCGTATCGAGGGTTCGAATCCCTTCCTCTCTGCATAAATTTATCGTAAATAATTATAAATTTTTTATATCTTTAACCCGATTAACTAACAAAATTTAAGTTCAAGAGAAATGAAAAAAGGATTTTCTATTATGGCTGTAGCCATGTTAACGATTTTAAATGTAGGTGTTGCGAATGCACAAAATGCAGAACAAGGTTTTCACCAAATATTAAAAGATTACTTTATTAAAGGTGGTCCAGGATTCATGGGAATTGTATTGTTATGTCTTATCTTAGGATTAGCAATATGTATCGAAAGAATCATTTATTTAAATATGGCTTCAACAAATAATAAGAAATTATTAGCCAATGTTGAAAATGCATTAGCAGACGGCGGTGTAGAAGCAGCGAAAGAAGTTGCTAGAAACACTAAAGGACCTGTTGCTTCTATCTTCTATCAAGGTTTAGACCGTATGGACGAAGGAGTTGATAATGCTGAGAAAGCTGTAGTAGCTTACGGAGGTGTTCAAATGGGACAATTAGAAAGAAACGTATCTTGGATTTCATTATTCATCGCAATTGCACCGATGTTAGGATTCATGGGAACGGTAATTGGTATGATTCAAGCCTTTGATAAAATTGCGGCTGTAGGATCATTAGATGCATCGTTAATTGCGAGTTCTATTCAGGTAGCCTTATTAACGACTGTATTTGGTCTTATCGTGGGTATTATCCTTCAAATTTTCTACAACTATATTATTGCTAAGATTGATAGTATTGTAAACGATATGGAAGATTCATCTATTTCTTTAATAGATTTATTGGTTCGTTACAAGAAATAATACTGTCAACTTTATACAATACTATATAATATGAAATCATTAAAATTAATATTAACAATCCTTATCGCAGTTATAGCACTAATTGGTGTTATATTATATGCCATGATTCTTGGTGGTGATACAGGAAACGCTATGATCGTTGCTGGTGAAGTACTTGTAATAGTTACCGCAGCAATAGCACTGTTTTTCGGACTCAAAAATTTAGCTACAAATCCACAAGCATTAAAGAAATCTGCGATTTCTTTAGCAGTATTCGCAATCATTGCAATACTTTCTTATGTGTCAGCTGGTGAGTCTCCAGTGCAAGTAGGAGATATTTCAATAGAGCCAGGTACTTCTAAATTAGTAGGAATGGGTATTTACATGTTTTACTTTTTAGCAGCAATTGCAATTTTAGCAATGGTTGGATTTGGAATTAAAAAATCACTTAATAAATAATTATGGGAAGAAGAAATATACCAGAAGTTAATGCAGGTTCTATGGCAGATATTGCATTCTTACTGCTTATCTTTTTCTTAGTAACTACAACTTTTGAAGTGGACTCAGGTATTAACAGAAAGTTACCACCAATGCCACCTCCAGGAGTAACACCACCAATTATTAAGCAGAAGAATTTATTTACTGTTTTAGTAAACAAAAATAATGACCTGCTAGTTGAAGAAGAAGTAATGGCTTTAGGCGATTTGCGTGAAGCAGCAATTGCTTTCTTAGACAATGGTGGAGGAACTAATGAAAAGGGAGAGCCATGTAATTATTGCAAAGGTGATAGAAAAGAAGATTCATCAGATCACCCTAATAAAGCAATTATCTCTGTTAGAAATGATAGAGAAACTGAATATGGAACATTCATTTCAGTACAAAATGAGCTTGTTGGAGCATACAATTTCTTGCGTAATAGAGAAGCGCAAAACTTGTATAAAATGAACTATACAGCTATGGACTCTATTGCTTCAAATCCTCAGACTAGTGAACAACTAAAGTCTGATTTGAAAGAAAAAATGGAGGTTATAAAGGAAATGTTTCCTTTAAAAATATCTGAAGCAGAAACTAGTAATTAAAAACGTAGCTACTATGTCTAAATTTAAAAAGAAAAAAAGTGGTGAATTGCCACCAGTATCTACAGCAGCTTTGCCAGATATCGTATTCATGTTATTATTCTTCTTTATGACGGTAACAACATTTAAGAAAGACGATTACAAGGTGAAACAAGAATTACCATATGCTGATCAAGTACAAACACTTGATAAGACAGACAAAGTAATTTATATTTATGCTGGGAAACCAAGTCTGAGATATCAAAAAGAATTCGGTACACAAGCAAAAATTCAATTAAATGATAAGTTTGCTGATGTTTCTGAAATCAAAGATTATTGGTTTAATACTATTAATAACGATCTAGGGCAAGAATACCAAAATGTTGCTATTACTGCTTTAAAAGTAGATAAGGAAACGAATATGGGATTGATAGCTGATATCAAACAACAACTTCGTGAAATTAATGCTTTAAAAATTAATTACACCACTAGAAAAGGTGCTGTAGACCAGAATTAATAATAGAAGATCTTAAATTTTATATTAAAAAGCACTCTATATAGAGTGCTTTTTTTGTAATATCTTATATAAGAATATCTGTAAATTAGCGTTCTCATAATGAAAGAAATGACGAAACGAATCTGCATAGGAATAATATTTATCTTTATAGGGCTTCAATATGTTGCTGCTCAAGAAGAAAATGAAAGAGTTGTTACTATTATTGATACACTTCCTGATAATAACTATCGTGAAGATCAGTTTTATATTGGTGTTACCTATAATATTCTTCAAAGTAGACCTAGCGGTATTTCTCAAAATAATTTGTCAAATGGATTGCATTTAGGTGTTATTAGAGACTTTCCTATCAATAAAAAGCGAAACAAAGCCATTGGAATAGGCTTAGGGTATTCATACAATTCATACTTTCATAACTTAAAAGCCACAAAAACGGATAATGGAATTGTTTATCAAGCTATTGAAAGTGATGCGAGTTTCAAGCGAAATAAATATAGAACGCATCTGATAGAACTTCCTATTGAGTTTCGTTGGAGAACATCAACAGTAACAAACTACGAATTTTGGCGAATTTATGCGGGTTTTAAAGCGGGTTATGTCTTATCGGGAACTTCTAAATTTGTTGGAAATGATGAAAAGGTGAAGTTTATCAATGATGATTTGAATAAATTCCAATACGGATTAACATTAAGCGCAGGATATAATACATGGAATTTTCATGTGTATTATGGTCTAAATAAACTCTTCAAAGATGGAACAAAAACTGTGGATGGAGAAGCCTTTGAAATGAGCGCAATCAAAGTAGGTTTGATGTTTTATATTTTGTAATGATGTATAAGTTAGATACGTTATGGTAAAAAAATAAACCTTCATAGTTACCAATACGTAACCAGCAATTGCGGAATCAATCCAATAAAAAAGCCAAAAATAAGCTCAGGAAAAGTATGTGCCTTTAAAAATAATCGTGAAGTTGCTACCAATCCAATCATAAAAATTAGAAAGCCTAATGCAAAAGTGATGTTAACTTGATACGTAATACTCAATATAGCTAAAAACATTACCAAACCTGAAATCCCCATTATATGCATACTTGCTTTTACACGGAAAAACACAAGTGTAAGGCAGATAATGGAAGAAATTAAAGAGGCTAAAAAGAAATCATACAACTCTGCAAAAATTGATTTCGTAATCACTTTCGTGATAATTAAAAATAAAATCAATACATAAATATACAAAGGAATTTTCCGTTGAGAAACATCTTTTAAAAAGATAGAGTCTATCATTTTGAAACGTTTCAATAAGATGAAAATTAACATCGGAATGCAAATTGTAAAAACGGTAATAGTAATGGAGACATCTATCTTAAAATTGAAATCATACATCCTAGGCGTGACTAAAAAATAGCCAATAGTTGCCATAATTGGTGTGAAAATAGGGTGGAAGAGGTATGATATTACCTTTAGAAAAGTGCGCATCTATATCTTCTTTCGTAAGCGTGCAACAGGAATATCAAGCTGTTCTCTGTACTTTGCAACAGTTCTACGTGCAATTGGATATCCTTTTTCTTTCAAAATAGTGGCTAGTTTTTCGTCTGTTAGCGGTTTCTTTTTGTTTTCATCCTCAATAACAGTTTCTAAAATCTTCTTTATTTCACGTGTTGAAACATCTTCTCCTTGTTCATTTTTCATCGATTCAGAGAAAAACTCTTTAATCAATTTTGTTCCGTAAGGAGTGTCTACATATTTACTATTTGCTACACGCGAAACAGTAGAAACATCCATATTGATCATATCTGCAATATCTTTCAAAATCATTGGTTTCAGCTTGCGTTCATCTCCTGTAAGGAAATATTCTTGCTGATAATGAAGAATTGCGTTCATGGTTACTAAAAGTGTCTGTTGACGTTGTTTAATGGCGTCTATAAACCATTTTGCAGCATCTAACTTTTGCTTGATAAACATCACCGCATCTTTTTGAGATTTTGTTTTCTGACGTGTATCTTTATAGCCTTTCAGCATATTATTATATTCCTTAGAAACATGTAGTTCAGGAGCATTTCGTCCATTTAACGTTAGCTCTAAAACACCTTCTGTAATTCGAATTGTAAAATCAGGAACAATATGCTCAATAATCTTTGTGTTACCTGCATACGATCCACCAGGTTTTGGGTTTAAACGCTCAATTTCTAAAATAGCATCACGTAACTCAACTTCTGAGATGTCAAATTTTTGTAATAATTTCTTGTAATGCTTCTTTGTAAAATGCTCGAAAGATCTATCCAAAATAGCAATAGCGAGTTCAATAGATGGTGTTGGTTCTTTTCTTCGTAACTGAATCAATAAGCATTCTTGTAAATTTCTTGCACCAACTCCAGCAGGATCAAGTTCGTGAACAATAGACAGAATTTTTTCAACATTTTCATCAGCAGTAAAGATGTTTTGTGTAAACGCTAAATCGTCCACAATATCTTCTAAAGGTCTACGGATATAGCCACTTTCGTCAACACTTCCGATTAAAAATTCAGCAATTTCTCTATCTTCTTCTGAAAGCCTGAATGTATTTAATTGTGTTTTTAAATGTTGATTAAAAGAGGTTCCAGAAGCATATGGAACATTTTTTTCTTCATCATCTACACTGTAATTATTTGCTTGTAAACGGTAAGTAGGAATTTCATCATCACTCAAATAATCATCCACATTAATATCTTCTGCAGCAATCGTATCATTTCCGTAATCGTCATCATATTCGTTTGACAAATCTGAATCGTATTCGTCCAATTGTTCTTTTCCGTTATCTAAGGCAGGATTTTCTTCTAACTCTTGTTTCAGACGTTGTTCAAATGCTTGCGTAGGCAATTGAATCAACTTCATCAACTGGATTTGTTGTGGTGATAGCTTTTGAGATAGTCTAAAATTTAGTTGTTGTTTAAGCATATTATTTTGTGTAAAACACCTTATTGACCTGTAAAATTGAATACAGTTTTGTAAATATATACAAAGTGTCAGGTTTATAGAGTTTAATGAAACTCTATTTCGTTGGTTTTTTCAAAATAACCCATTTGCGAACTTATTATTTGTGTCTGAAAAGACTAGAATTAGTGTAAAATTTCTTTCAATAGTATGGCTAGGATTATCTTTGTTAGTACTTTTATCTTGGCTACCAATCAAAAACGATACCATTTATTGCTACAAATTGCAAATTCTTCTCATAAATAGGTTGTATCCATTTATACAAATATAAAAAATACTAAGTATTTCTACAGGGTAGAACACGCTATTTAGTTGAACGATTATGGGGAATAACACTCTTTTCTATGTTTGAAAAAACGAGTTTTTTTAATAAAACAAATTGGTAGATAAATTATGAAAAGGCGAATATGTATAAAATTGAATTCTAATAACACTTGTATCTGGTTGAAAATGATGCTTTTATTTGGTTTTTTCTTTTGTGTAATTGGAAATGTAAATGCACGAGAACGCGACGAGTTAGTTGTGCAATATTTAAAAAATAGTAGGTTATGTGCATTTAAAAATCAGAAAGATTCTGCGATCTATTATCTTGAAAAAGCAAAAATACAAGCTTTGGGAAATCCAGATGAACTATTTAGAGTTTATAATAGAGGTGCAAATTATTTCTTTAAAGAAGACATAAAATTAGATTCAGCCAAAACTTATATGCAAAAAATGAGTGCACTCTTGCCAGCGTTAGAATATGATGTTTTAAAATCCAGATTGTATAATAAATTAGGATACTTCTATGGATTAAACGGAAATATTAAAGAAGCATTTCAAGCATATAATTCGGCAATTATCATAAATCGTAAGCTAGAAGAATATACAAATTATAAAGTGCTAGCAAATTCATATGTGAAGTTAGGAAGGTTGTACGGAAGATTAGAATTATATCCAACTGCAAAATCCTATTTTAAAAAGGCAATTGCTTTGCTGAAAGAAGACCCAGAAATTGATCAAGTTTTTATTTACAGGCATTTAGCATGCGTATATAAAAAAATGGGAGCCATTGATGATGCAATGAGTTATTTGCAAAAAGCAATAAAGATAAATGAAGAAAATAGCTTGTCTAGAGCTTATGAAAGTCATCAAATTAATACTCAGAAAAACTTGGCAGAAATCTATTATATAAAAGAAGATAGAAAGCAAGCATTATTCTATGTGTTAGAAAGTATAAAGAATGCAAGTAAAATTCAACGAAAAGATTTAGACGTTCGACTTTTTCTATTATTATCTAAAATTTACAATGACGAAGGAGATGTTGATTTGGCATTCATAAATGGATTAAAATCATTTGAAATAGCAAAAGCAAAAGATATTCCGTATCAGATATTAATGAGTTCGAAACAGTTGAAGCTATTGTATAAAAATATAGGTAACACCGAGAAAGCATATTTCTATTTAGACATTTATAATAAAACAAAAAATAGAATTTACAGGGAAGAAGCTAAAGTGACTATATTAAAAGCTGAGTATTTAGAAGATCTACGCAAAGAAAAACTGGCGACTAATAAAATACAAGAAGCATCTTATTTTCACGCTCTACTTATTATCGGAATATGTTTAGTGCTTCTTGGTATTGTTTATACATTTTATCAACGTAAAAAAGAAGTACTTCAACAGCGAATTGTAAGTAATGAAAAGTCAAAATACAGAATCCAACAAAAACTACAGGATGAACGTAAAAGAGCGTTAGAAAAAGAAAATGAATTGAGTGTGTACATGCGAATGTTATCTCAACAAACTGATGCTGGAAGTGAAGCAACTATTGTAAAAATGAAGTCTACATTGCAACAATTACACTCACTAAAAATTCTCACAGAAGATGATTGGCTTGAGTTTAAAACACTATTCTTAAATATTTACCCAAATTTTTACAAAAACTTCAAAATAAATGTTGCCGATTATTCATTAGGCGATTTAAAATTGGCATCACTTATTCGATTAAGTCTTAATACAAAAGAAATTGCTAATATATTAGCGATTTCTCCAGAAAGTGTTCGTAAAGGAAAATACAGATTACGTAAAAAAATGACCTTTACTTCCGAAAAAGAATTGCAAAAATTTATTTATAGCTTATAAGTTGTCTCGTTTCTGTCCTAAAACAAGTAAAAATCTTTGTTTTATAAGTGATTGTCTCAATTTTGTCATTGCAAAATTTCTTCAAGAAGCAATGCGGTTTTCTAGTTTTGAAAATGAAAATCAGATACTGAAATTCGTTTTCAACTAGTTGCTTTTATGTATGCACATGTTAGTTTTTCGATATACTTCCCGAAAACGAATTTCAGTATCTGATTACCATTAAAAAAATAATATAAACCAATTAAAACGTAAAATTTATGAAAAAACGTAAGATGAATGTAAAGAAGTTAACGCTTCAAAAACGAATCATTTCTAACATGGAATCGGTACAAGGAGGTATACAGCAAACGCAGTTTATTGTCATTTGTAATACTTTGATAAACACAACGATTATTGCAACAACAAATACAATAGTTACAGGAACAAATTGGCCACCAATTGATCCGCCAGTGCTTATTACAAAAGGTTATGTAAGTTGTATTTCTGACTGCAATTGTTAGAAACACGTATAATTTAAATTTTAAAAAACATATCATGAAAAAACAAAAAGTAAACCTTAAAAAATTGTCGCTTAGTAAACATAAAATATCAACTTTAAACGGAAATCAATTACTTGGAGGTGCTCCAGGGAGCTTGCACTGTGGTCCAACAAGTCAGCTTTTAAATTGTGCTACGGCAACGAGTCCTCCAGCGCCATTAATTTCAATTGATATCCGACAAGATATTTGTGAAGCCATTAAATACTCTAAAGAATCACTTTGTCCACCGTGTATGTTTGATTTTTAATCCGCAGTTTTTGATATAAAAAAATCGCCAAGAATTTCTTGGCGATTTTATATATAAAGTATTTACTTTTCTATTAAAACTCTGCATTTAATGGAGTCCTTGGGTAAGGAATTACGTCTCTAATATTGCTCATTCCTGTAGCAAACATAACCAAACGCTCAAAACCTAATCCGAAACCAGAATGCACAGCAGTTCCGTATTTACGTAAATCTAAATACCACCAAAGTTCTTCTTCAGGAATATTTAACGCAGCCATTTTTTCTTTTAAAACATCTAAACGTTCTTCACGTTGCGATCCACCAACAATTTCTCCAATTCCTGGGAACAAAATATCCATTGCGCGAACCGTTTTTTCATCTTCATTTAATCGCATGTAAAATGCTTTGATGTTTGCAGGATAATCAAATAAAATCACAGGACATTTAAAGTGCTTTTCTACTAAGAAACGTTCGTGTTCACTTTGTAAATCTGCGCCCCATTCGTTGATTAAATATTTGAATTTTTTCTTCTTGTTTGGTTTTGAGTTACGTAAAATATCAATAGCTTCCGTATAACTTACACGCTTAAAGTTGTTGTCAACTACAAAGCGTAATTTTTCTATCAAGGTCATTTCACTGCGCTCAGCTTGTGGCTTGGACTTGTCTTCTTGAATCAAGCGATCTTCTAAAAATGCTAAATCATCTGGATTGTGTTCTAAAATATACGAAAGCACAGATTTCATAAAATCTTCTGCTAAGTCCATGTTTCCAGCCAAATCCATAAAAGCAACTTCTGGTTCAATCATCCAAAACTCAGACAAATGACGTGATGTGTTAGAGTTTTCAGCTCTAAATGTTGGTCCAAATGTATACACTTTTCCAAGTGACATTGCATACGTTTCTGCTTCTAACTGTCCAGAAACAGTTAAATTAGTTTCCTTTCCGAAAAAATCTTTCGAATAATCTACATTTCCTTCTTCATCCAACGGCGGGTTTTGAGGATCTAGTGTAGTAACTCTAAATGTTTCTCCAGCACCTTCTGCATCACTTGCTGTAATGATTGGTGTATGCATGTAATAAAATCCGTTATCGTTAAAATATTTATGAATGGCAAACGATAACGAAGAGCGTAAACGCATTACAGCACTAAATGTATTTGTACGTGTGCGTAAATGAGCTTGTTCTCTTAGCTTTTCTAAGGTGTGTCTTTTTGGTTGTAAGATTGTTTTTGATACTTCTTCCTGATCGGCATCTCCTAAAATTGTAATTTCATTGACTTGTACTTCAACTTTTTGTCCTTTTCCTTGGCTTTCTACCAATTCTCCTTTAATAGAAACGGCAGCTCCAGTTCCAATACGATTTAAAGTATCTTCATTGGTATTTTCAAAATCAACAACACATTGAATATTATGAATCGTTGAACCATCATTTAAAGCAATAAAACGATTTGCTCTAAAAGTTCGTACCCAACCTTTTACAATAACTTCTTGTACTAATGTTTCTGAGCTCAATAACTCAGCTACTGTGTATGATTTCATTTTAATAATAATTTAGGCGACAAATATAGTTCATTAGTGAAAACTAATGAAAAGAGAGTGGATAAAAATAAACATGTGTTTTGTAAGAAGTGGATGTTCTTTTTGTATAATAATTCTCAGAGGCGTATAAATACTTGGAAATAAAAGGGATTTACCTACTAAAAAGGGGAATTTTCCCCTTGCCTAAACGCTCAAACTTGACATATATTTGTCATGGCTATTAATCAATTGTAATCTTAATTTGTCTTCAATGATTAAGTAAATTAAGGTAGGTTTGGGGGAACCTAATAGAGTCTGAATGCTGTAACAACAGCTTCAGGCTTTATTTTTTTTAGGTAAAATTGATTTCAACTTTTCTAAAATGTCAATCCCTAAATGTTTAGGAGTATCATATTTAAATGTAATTTGAAATTCTTTTTCTAAAGTTTTAAGAAAACGTTCTTCTCCTTTGATTTCTCCTTCAAACCAATTATCCCAAGCACATAAAATAGACTCTTCTTCTTTTTTGAATTCGTATAAGTCAAAATCAATGCCTTTATCAAATTGTTCATACGTTGTAACAATATCCCAGCCAGATGTTTTGAGAAACTCAATTATTTCGTACCATATTGTTGTTGGTATATTTGTTGCAATTTTCATAATAGCTGCAATTGCGATTTTATTTACAAGCAGTCTCTAAATTGTGTTTACAAGTCTTTTTTGTTTTTTGTATACTTTTCCTTGTGTTTTTTCTTGTTACTTTCAGAATCATCTTCAATTTCATCTTTCTTGTGTGTGAGTTCTGAAAGCTTTCTATTTTCCTTTTCAGGAAGAATTCTGAAGTTAGGTTCTTTTAAAACACGTTTGTTGGCAATGCTTCGTTCTAGCGAAAGCAATAAAGAAGGCAACAATAATAAATTTGCTAACATCGCAAAAAGTAGTGTTGCTGAAACTAAACCACCTAAAGCAACCGTTCCTCCAAAGCTTGAAATCATAAATACAGAAAATCCAAAGAATAATACAATAGAAGTGTAAAACATACTTACACCAGTTTCACGTAAGGCTGCATATACCGATTTACGAATCTTCCAATTGTTGCTACGCAATTCTTGTCTGTATTTTGCTAAAAAATGTATCGTGTCGTCCACAGAAATACCAAAAGCAATACTAAACACCAAAATGGTAGACGGTTTGATAGGAACACCTAAAAAGCCCATCATTCCGGCTGTAATGAGTAGTGGAAGTAAATTCGGTACTAGTGAAATTAAAATCATTCGGAACGAGCGAAATAAATATGCCATGAATAACGAAATTAAGAAAATAGCTAAGGATAACGACATAATTAAGTTATCGACTAGATATTTAGTTCCTTTCAAGAAAACCAACGCTTTTCCTGTCATAGTAACTTTGTACTTGCCTTTAAAAGTTTTATCTATTTGTGCTTGTAAGTTTTCTTCAATACGTTCCATTTTGTCTGTTCCAATGTCTTTCATAAACGTTGTAATACGTGCATATTGACCCGTAGAATCGACAAAACTGTTGAGTAAATTTGTATTCGATTTTGATTTTACAGCATACGCTGAAATCAATGTGTTTTCATTTGAAGATGGTAATGTATAGTTTTTTGCCAAACCTCCAAAAAATGCTTGTCTTGAATATTTTGCCAAACTTACAATAGACATAGGTTTGGATAATTCGGGAGTTTCAAGAATAATTTCTTCAAACTTTTCCATGCGTTTTAAGGTTGGAAGTTTGGTGACACCATTTTTACGATCGGTATCAATCATAATTTCTAATGGCATGATTCCGTCAAATTCTTCTTCAAAAAAGCGAATATCTTTAAAAAAATCGGCACGTTGTGGCATATCTTCAATCAAACTACCAGAAATTCGAATTTGATAAATTCCAACAATACTCAACGCTAGCAAACATACAGAGGTAATATATACGGCAACTCTATGGTGGCGTACCATTTTTTCCATCCAGCCAACGAAACCACCAATCCAACGTTTGTTTAAATGGTTTAAGTGTTTTTGTTTTGGCAACGCCATAAAGCTATAAATGGTTGGAATAATTAATAGCGATAATATAAAAATTGCAATAATATTGATGGAAGCTACAATACCAAACTCTTTCAGTAATTTACTTTCTGTGATGATAAATGTTGCAAAACCCGCTGCTGTTGTAACATTGGTCATTAACGTAGCATTTCCAATTTTTGAAATTACACGTTGTAATGATTTTGCTTGGTTTCCATGTTTCTTTATTTCTTGTTGATATTTATTGATGAAGAAAATACAGTTTGGAATTCCAATGACAATAATCAATGGAGGAATCAACGCAGTTAGTACTGTGATTTCATAATGTAATAATCCTAAGATTCCGAATGCCCACATTACACCAATAATTACAACAACCATAGAAATGAAAGTGGCACGGAACGAACGGAAGAAAAAGAAAAATATTAAACTTGTAATTAATAAAGCAGCTCCAATGAATAAGCCAATTTCGTCCACAATATTTTGTGAATTTAGCGTACGAATGTATGGCATTCCTGAAACGCGTAAATCGAGCCCAGTTTCGTTTTCAAAGTTCTCAATTAATGGTAATACTTCATCATAAATGAAATCTTTACGAACATTAGTGTTTACAATTTCTTTGTCGAGATAAACCGCTGTTCGAATCGTGTGTTCGTCATTAAATAGTAAACTTTCGTAAAAAGGAAGATTGTTGAATAATTCATTTTTAATAGCGTCAACTTCAGCCTGAGTCTTTACTTCTCCAGAAACTAAATCTTTAAGTGTGAAACTTTGATTTTGATCATCTTTGATTAATTTTTTGAGATTTTCTGTAGAAATAACTGCTGAAACTTCAGGTTTTGCATTGAACTGTTTACTGAGTCTATTCCAGGCGTTAAATTTTTCTGGTGTAAATACAGAACTATCTTTTACTGCAAGAATGATTAAGTTTCCTTCTTCCCCAAAAATATCGAGGAATTTATTGTATTCAATATTAACAGGGTGATTGTCAGGGAGTAAATTTGCTTCAGTGTATGAGAAACGCATGTTTTTCCATTGCATTCCTAAGAAAACAGTCATGGCAATTACAAGCGTTAATATGATAATTCTGTTTCTTAGAATTAATCTAGCTACACTTGCCCAAAACCGCGTATTTATCCATTTAATCATTGTACCATTTTTGCTCGTGCAAATTTAGCAAAAACCAATGAAGTCGGGCTTAAAATCCTAAACTAAAATAATAAGTAAACTTAAATGATAAGTTGTCTTCGAATTCTGGCAAATGATATGCACCATATCTATACATAAAACTCAATCCGAAACCAGCGAAAAGTTTGTTGATTTCAAAACCAGATTCAGAGTATCCGTGTTGTAACGAATTGAACTCTTGCCCTAAATGACGTTCAATGTTTTCAGCATCACCAATAGCAAATCGGGTAATTAACGTTAATTCTGGACGGAAACCTCTCGTAATTTTAAATGGTTTAAATTGATGTTTCGCTTGAAACATAGCGTATTTGTCTGAGAAAAACTCATTGAAATACATGGTTTCAAAACTGTTTCTCCCAGCAATAGAGAAGCGTTGTAACAATACATCTTTGTTTGGATTGTTTGGTGAAGTGTGGTATAAGTGTGAAATTGGAATATCTCCAATTCCTAATCCACCTTTTACTAAAAAGGAAGTTACACCTTTGTCAATAGGTCTAATTTCGTGAACAATTCGTGCATCAAATTTTGTATAGTTGAAATCGCCACCAAACACATCTTTTAAACTTTGTGTTGCTTGGAAAGCAAATTGTGGAAATCCTTTTTTTATTTCTGAACGTCCGTGACGTGTTTGCATATATTCACTAAACGGATTCCATTGTACTGCAAAGATGGCTTCTGTGATTTCGTAAGCATTAAAAATTTCATTGTCATTTACAAAGCCATAATCATAGGTAGATTCTATATTACTTTTAGAAAGCATCAAATTTGCATGTGTTTTTGCTGTAATTTGATGTTCTATGTTTGCGGTTAAACGTCTCGTTTCATAAAACAAATCAATATTGAATAAACGTGGTTCAAATAATGAAAATGCACGTCTGTCTGTAATGAATGTTGAGCTTCCTGTTTCAACTAAATCATCAGTGTATGACATGCCAAACCAAGTATTTGTTCGTTTGTCTAATCGTGCAGCACCACCAACTCCAAATTTGAAATCCTTGTCTCGAGTTCCATAAACTCCGTAACCATTTAATCTGTATTTAGTAGAAAAATTAGCATTTGTAACACCACCAAGTCCTAAACGGAACGCTTCGTAGTTATTATATTTTAATAAGTAACGTAAATCTAAATCGACATATTTTGTTGGATAGTATCCTTTTAATAATTTTCGAGCTAAATAAATATCTTTTTCAACACCTTCTTCAGCAATAACACTATCTAAAACGACATAAGTTTCTTTTCCGCGTTTTGTAATACTATCTGTTCTGTATTGATTCCAGAATTCTTCGCTTCTATCATGTGCTAGTTCGTCAATTTCGATAGCTAAACCACGACCACGAATAGAAACTTCTTTATTAATAGATAAGTCAAAGTTTTTCGTTTTTGAACTTAGGTATACAAAATCACTAGCATCTTGCTTGTTAGTACTTACTGTTTTTGTGCTGTCTTGCGGAGTTGTTCCGCGTTGAACATTTATAGTAGTTCCTAAAAGTGAAACAGAATCATCTGTTTTTCCTTTGCGAATATTAATTTCTTTGTCACTTGGAAACCAAACTTCAAATGTTTGATTGTATTCAAAATTTTGAACTGCTTTGATGTCAATTACAGCTTTTATTTCAGCAATGGCCTTTTGTAGCGCGTATGATTGTTTGTCAACATATAAAATACCTTCCAATCCAGAAGTTTTTCCTTTCTTCTTTGGACTATAATAAATCATATATGCATCTCGGTTGTTATTAGTAACCGTATCTAAAATTTTGTAATTATATTTTGACAAGGCATTATTTGCTAATGGACCTGCATAAGATGTTCCGAAAAGATCATATTCATTTTTATAGAATGAAAACGACTGAATTTTTAATCCTAATATTTCGTAAATAGGTTCTTTAAAACCAGCCATACGTGTTGCCAGAATTTTTTCGCGTTTTCCTTTAGAAGAACTAAACGATACCTCACTTACTTTTTCAGTCATATAAATATGGCTTCGCGTCATATCTTTCTTGAAGCTATAATTAGATGAATCTACTTCTTTAAAAACAAGTTTTCCATCTTTTTTAGTGTAAATGGAATCAATTTGCCCATTGATTGAATCTGGATTCGCAGTTACTAAAAGTTTATTGTACGAGTTTAGCTTGAAAGTATTCAATTTTCGTTCCGGGTCGTTTTCTTTTTTGCGCTTAATAGCGTCACGAATAATCTGTAGTGCAGGATTTTCTTTATTGTATAAAACAACAGCGTCTAATGATTCTTGTGAAGGTTCTAGTGCTATTTTAAGATATGTAGTGTTATTGTCTATGGGAACTGTGAGCGTAGTGTATCCAATATAAGAAATACGAATAGATGTAGTTCCTTTTTTTAAATTTAGGACAAACTTTCCTTCTGCATCGGTAATAGTACCTTTTGATTCAGATAGAAGGATATTGGCAAAAGGAAGTGATTCTTTTGTTTGCTTGTCAGTTACGACTCCTGATATTGTTTGTTGTGCAAAAGCAGCAATAGAGGAGAATAATAAAATAAAAATCAGTAAAGATTTTTTCATCTGTTGAATTATTTTTAGATGTCGAATGGAAACCTGTTTATAATTATATTAGTAGTGATAACTTCTTAATTATTACAAATTTCTCAAAGGCTTTTATGTATAACGAATAATACGGTATAATGTTACAAAAAATAAAGCGACCACTGGTCGCTTTATAATTAGTTTATTATAAGTTTAACGTTTTTTAAACCGTCATAATTTCTTTTTCTTTCGCTACGTATATTTCATCAATATTTTTAATATAACTATCTGTTAATGCTTGCACATCAATTTCAGCATTCTTCTTAGCATCATCAGAAACTTCCAAAGCTTTTATTTCTTTGTTTGCGTCTTGACGTGCATTTCTAATACCAACTTTAGCGTCTTCAGCTTCGCTTTTTGATTGTTTAGCTAATTCTTTACGACGTTCTTCAGTCAGTGCAGGAACATTGATAATTACAGATTCTCCATTATTCATTGGGTTAAATCCAAGGTTTGCAAGCATAATTCCTCTTTCAATTTCTTGAATCATACTTTTTTCCCAAGGTTGAATTGTAATAGTACGTGCATCTGTGCTGTTTACATTTGCAACTTGTGATAATGGTGTTTGCGAACCATAGTAATCAACCATTACACTGGATAGCATTGCAGGAGAAGCTTTTCCAGCTCTAATTCCTAATAATTGCTTATTTAAGTGTATAATGGCGTTATCCATTGATTCTTTTGTAGTATCTATAATAAATTTAATGTCTTCGTTCATACTGTTGAAAATTATTAATGAAAGTAGTGATGGTACTTTCTATATCATTACTAATTTAAAATATTTTTTTGTTATTGCTCGAATAAAATCAAAAACTACGCCAGATTTTATCTTACAAGTTTACTTTTGTTCCAATATTTTCACCAGAAACTACTTTTAGTAAGTTTCCTTGTGTATTCATGTCGAATACAATGATTGGTAATTCGTTTTCTTGACTTAGTGTAAAAGCAGTAGTGTCCATTACTTTTAAACCTTGTTTTAATACTTCATCAAACGAGATATGATCAAATTTGATAGCTGAAGTGTTTTTTTCTGGGTCTTCATTGTAAATTCCGTCTACACGTGTTCCTTTTAGAATTACATCAGCACTTACTTCAATGGCGCGTAATACGGCAGCAGAATCTGTAGTGAAATAAGGATTTCCAGTTCCTGCACCAAAAATAACAACACGCCCTTTTTCTAAATGACGAATTGCTTTTCGTTTGATATATGGTTCCGCAACTTCTTTAATTTCTAAAGCAGTTAATAAGCGTGTGTGAACTTCGGCATCTTCTAAAGCGCTTTGTAATGCTAAACCATTAATAACAGTGGCTAGCATTCCCATATGGTCACCTTGTACTCTGTCCATTCCGTTACTTGCGCCAGCAACACCTCTAAAAATATTTCCTCCACCAATAACGATGGCTACTTGGATTCCTAGATCGACTACTTTTTTTATCTCTTCTGCATATTCAGCTAGGCGTTTTGGATCAATTCCATATTGTCTTTCGCCCATAAGCGCTTCGCCTGATAATTTTAGTAATATTCTTTTGTATTGCATTGCTTCTTTTGATGAGTTGTGCAAATATAATAAATAATGAAGTGTACAAAAATGTTTTTATGTGTCAAGCTCTAATTTATCAAATGTTTAAAATAAATTATAAATGATCAATTGTTCAGAAGTATAAATTTCTCTTATGATTTCTATAAAATATTCAAACATTAACATGTAAATTCTTATGAAAATGTTAACAAGTTTTAATGAATTGTGTAGGTATCTTTGTTTTGAAAAAATTATCAAAATACAAATTATCATGAAAAAAAGAAATTTCAAGTTAGGGTTAAACAAGAGAAATATTTCAAATTTAACTTCAATTAGAGGAGGGAATGGACCTGTTGGACCGCAAACAATAAGTTGTACTTGTCCATTTATCGAAACTACAGATGAAACGCAACCAGGACATTGTCCAGATACAAACACACAATTAACTACTTGTCATGGTGAAACAAAAAGTAGAACTTGTACTGTGGAGACACATTGTTTGTGTTAATTCATCCTAATGAAACACGATAGTTATAGATAAAAGAACTTTTTGTTGTAATTATTAAATACTGTAATGCGTTTAGCTCTTTTATTCCATCGATTTAAAAGCTATGAGAAAGACAATAAGGATGGAAAAGGGCGCGTACTGATAACGCAACTCACAACGAGAAGTACTTTTATATAGGGGGAGAATAGTTGCACTAGTTGCAACTATTTTTTTTGTCAAATTTTTAAAAAGAAGGCTATTTCTTGCTAAAATGAATATGTTAAATAAGTTAACACAAAATTCAACGCTTATACAAAATCTTCTACGCTTATAAATTCTATAGTATGTTTTATAGCAGCTTTCTATAGTTTTAGGGTATGAAAAAGGTGCACAATTTTTCAGGGTATTAATTATTTAAAAATTAAAATTATGAAAAAACAAAAATTTAAATTAGGCTTAAACAAGGTAAATGTTTCAAATTTATCTTCGATTAAAGCGGGAATGGGAATAGTAAATCAAAGTGATGCAGTTACATGTGTTGCTACATTAAGTAGAAACTTTGTTGATATTTGTTGTCCAGTATTCGGTACAGGAGAGGTGTGTGAAGCTACAAAAAACACACGTTCAAGACATCCAGGTTGTGGTGATGATCCTAACACTAGTGTTTGTGCTCATACATTTGGAAATCCATGTATATAATCATTAAATAATTGTGAAAAAGGAAAAGGATCGTCAATTGACGATCCTTTTTAATATACTATAAAACGCCTTAGCGTAATTTGTTTATCCTAAAGATACACGTTTGAATCCTGTTACTTCAACTTCTCCATAAGAAGAAACGTATTTAGCAACTGTAGACTTTTCATCTTTGATAAAGTCTTGATCTAATAAACATTGTTCTTTGTCTAATGTAGTGTTATCAGAAATGAATCTTTCCATTTTTCCTGGTAAGATACGATCCCAAATTTTTTCTGGCTTTCCTTCTGCAGCTAATTGTGCTTTAGCAGCTTCTTCAGCTTGCGCTATTACTTCTTCAGTTAACTGAGACATAGAAATGTATTGAGGAACATTTTTCAATGTTTTTCCTAAACGTACTAATTCTTCGTTATCTTTTTCAATAGCAGCAATTCTTGCTTCTGTTTCAGATGCAACAAATGCAGGATCAAAATCTTTGTAAGATAATGTAGTTGCTCCCATAGAAGCAATTTGCATTGCTAAGTCTTTTGCTAATACATCAGCATTATCAACTTTAGCAGTTAATCCAACAACAGCAGCAATTTTGTTAATGTGTACGTAAGAACCAACATAAGGAGCTTCGATTTTATCAAAAGCTTTTAAGTCAATTTTCTCACCAATAACACCAGTTTGCTCTGTTAACTTTTCAGCAACAGTCATTCCACCAAAATCAGCAGTTAAAAACTCTTCTTTTGTGTTGTATCCAATTGCTAAGTTTGCAAAGTCTTTTGCTAAGGCAACGAAACTTTCGTTTTTACCAACAAAATCAGTTTCACATCCTAAAACGATAGCAACACCAGCAGTGTTGTCATCATTTACTTTAGCAGCAGCAACACCTTCAGAAGAATCACGATCTGCTCTTTTAGCAGCAACTTTTTGACCTTTCTTACGAAGAATATCAATTGCTTTATCGAAGTCACCTTCAGCTTCTACTAATGCTTTTTTGCAGTCCATCATTCCTGCACCTGTAGCTTTTCTTAATTTACCTACTTCTGCGGCTGTAATTTTTGCCATTTTATTTTTGTTTTAATGTTAATGCGTCAACTCATCATTTTCAAAATCAGCAGTAAAACTACCTATCTTCTTTAGATGAATTAACGTATCAACGTTAAATAATAATTATTTTGTTTCTTCTTTTGCTGGAGCTTCTGCTTTTGGAGCAGCAGCGGCAGCTTCTTTTTCAGCTTTCTTAGCTTCTTTTTCAGCTTTTCTATCAGACAATCCTTCGATAACAGCATCAGTAACGTGCGTTAAAATCTTATCGATTGATTTAGAAGCATCATCATTTGCAGGAATTACATAATCAACCTCTCTTGGGTCAGAATTTGTATCAACCATTGCAAAAATTGGAATGTTTAATTTTTGAGCTTCTTTAATTGCGATATGTTCACGCTTGATGTCAACTACGAATAATGCACCTGGAAGACGAGTCATATCGTTGATTGAACCTAAGTTTTTTTCTAACTTAGCTCTTAAACGATCAACTTGCAAACGTTCTTTCTTTGATAAAGTCATGAACGTTCCATCTTTTTTCATTCTATCGATAGAAGCCATTTTCTTAACGGCTTTTCTGATGGTTACAAAGTTTGTTAACATTCCACCTGGCCATCTTTCAGTAATGTAAGGCATGTTAGCATTCCCTGCTTTTTCAGCAACGATATCTTTTGCTTGCTTTTTGGTAGCTACGAAAAGTATTTTTCTACCAGATGCTGCAATTTTCTTTAAAGCTTCATTAGCTTCAGAAATTTTTGCTGCAGTCTTATATAAGTTAATGATGTGGATTCCATTACGCTCCATGTAGATGTATGGCGCCATGTTTGGATCCCATTTTCTTGTCAAGTGACCAAAGTGTACACCTGCATCAAGTAAGTCTTTTACTTCTATGTTATTTGCCATTTTTGTAAATAGTTTACGTTCCGTTGAATTAGCAATAGGGAAGTAGCAATTGTATTTGGTCTTTCCTATTTAGATGCTAAACTAAATTTCGCATTACGCGAAACAACGACAACATGTTTTTTAATTTCAATAATAAATGAACTGTATGTTTTGTGAAAAAACGATACGGATTAACGTTTAGAGAACTGGAATTTCTTACGAGCTTTCTTCTGTCCAAATTTCTTACGTTCAACCATTCTTGGATCTCTTGTTAATAATCCTTCTGGTTTCAATGCTAATCTATTTTCAGCATCAATCTCACATAATACTCTTGAGATTGCTAAACGAACAGCTTCTGCTTGTCCAGTAGATCCTCCACCATATACATTTACATTTACATCATACGTGTCAACAGTTTCTGTTAACGCAAATGGTTGCTTTACTTTGTATTGTAATGTTGGTGTTGGGAAATACGTTTCAAACGCTTTCTTGTTTACGGTAATGTTTCCAGTTCCTGGAGTAACATATACACGAGCAACAGCCGTTTTTCTACGACCAATTTTGTGAATAACTTCCATGTTACATTAAATCATTTAAGTTAATAGTTGTTGGTTTTTGAGCTTCTTGTCCGTGCTCTGTACCAACATAAACTTTTAGGTTACGGAATAAAGCGCTACCTAATTTGTTTTTTGGTAACATTCCTTTCACTGATTTCTCTACTAATTTTGCAGGATCTTTTTCAAAAAGTTCCGTAGCAGTTAGCGATCTTTGACCACCTGGATAACCTGTGTGACGAATATAAGATTTGTCCGTCCATTTGTTTCCAGTTAAGTTGATTTTTTCTGCATTGATAATTACAACATTATCTCCGCAATCAGCATGTGGTGTAAAGCTAGGCTTGTACTTACCTCTAAGTAATTTTGCTACCTTAGAAGCCATACGCCCTAGCGTCTGTCCTTCAGCATCAATCAAAACCCATTGCTTATCTGCAGTAGCTTTGTTTGCTGAAATTGTTTTGTAGCTTAATGTGTCCACACTAATTTTTTTTAATAATTAAACATTCCTATCTCTTAAAAAGAGTCTGCAAAGGTAAGATTTATTCTGTAGATAACAAATACATTAAGAAGAATACTGAAAATAGTTAAATGTATTGGTTTTCAATCCCTTAAAAAATGCCTCAAAAACATAATTTTACAGCTATATTTGGCTAAATTTTAAATGATGAAATTTTTAACAAAAATAAAAAAGTTTTTTATGAATGCTATTATTATAGTATTGATAACTTTTGCGTTGTTTGAAATTTTGTATCGATTTGCTGTGATTGATTTTTATAAAGCGGAAATCAATGGATTGAATACAACAGAAACTTTGCAAAAAGATTCGGTAGATTTTTTATGGTTTGGTGATTCTTTCTCAGCCACATCTTCAGATATGAATTATGTAGATAAGTTGCGAACTAATAATCCCGCTATTTCTATTGTAAATGCAAGTATTCCAGGGACTGGAATTCGACAAGTAAATACATTTGCTTCCGCAAGAATTAATAATCATCAACCAAAAGCTATTGTATATCAAATTTATGTTGGAAACGATTTGATCGATGTAGATCATTTATGGGACTGGGAAAAGTTTTCCATATCTAGAAATTTTTATTGGGAAGCGTCCGATTATTTTTTAAGTCTTTCTTATTTGAATCGTAAGCTTGCTGTTTTGAATGTGTCAAAAGAGATACGATTGGAAGGAATGCTAAAAGATGATTTTTCAACTGATTTGTATGATATTAGAACGAAACGCTTTATTTATGGCAACACTTCGTATATAGAGAATACATTAACGCTTCAAACTCCTTTTGGAAACCGATATGAAACTTGGTTAAAACATATACAACGTTTTTTAGCAACAGTTCCTAACGACGTGACTGTATATTTCCTCTGGATTCCTCATTGTGCCCAAGTGAATGATTATTATTTGCAAAACATGAAAAGTTTAGGTGCTGAATTTAAAGACGAAGAGTTAATTCAAAAATCAGTATATCCTTTTTTTAACGCAGCAAAAAAGGATTTAAAAGCTTATACTAATGTAAGACATTTAAATCCTTTAGAGTATTTTAGAATGCATGATACTATTGATAATCGTATATATTTTTTAAACGATCCTCATTTGAATTATTATGGAAATGAAGTGCTTAGTGAGTTTTTAGAACAACAACTTCCATTAAAAAATTAAGCTTCTTTCTTAGCTTCGTTTATTTTGTCTTGTGCTTCTTTTTTTGCTAATAGGTTCTTTTGGTAACGACCTTGAACGATATCAATTATTACCAATGTAATAATGACAAAGTAGAATGTTGTTTTGCTCATAGGTGTTACATGGTTTCCAAATAATTGTAAGTGTGCAATATGTCCACCTTCTGAAAGCAGCATGATTCCTACAATGAAAAGGATAAATAATCCTAACACTTCATACATTTTGTTTTTTTGTAAGAAATTCGAAACCTTGTCAGCCATCACAATCATTAGTAATCCACCTAAAACGATAGCAATTGTCATTAAAATTAATTGAGGTGTTTCGGCCATATCACTTGTTAAAGCCATTGCACTCAAAATAGAATCAAAAGAGAATACTAGGTTCATGATTACAATCCAAATAATGACGCTTTTTACAGATTTCTTTTTTGTTCCTTCATTTTGAGCATGTTCTTTCATTAACATCATATGCCAAATTTCTTTCACGGCAGTGTAAATAATAAAAACTCCACCTGCTAATACAATTAAACTATGTCCATTAAAATCAAATTCTAAAATGGAATTGTTGTGCATTGTTAAAAAAGGTTCTTGGAAAAACTGAATCAATTTTACCAAAATGAAAAGTAATACTACGCGTAAAATAATTGCCAAACCAACACCAAGCTTGCGCACATATGATTGTTTGTCTTTTGGTGCTTTTTGTGATTCTAGCGAAATGTATAATAAGTTGTCAAATCCTAAAACGGCTTGCAGTAATACAAGCATAAATAAGGTAAAAAGACTGTCTAAAGTTAAAAGTTGTTCCATTTTTTATATATAATTATTAATTGGTTTCTGTTAGTTGTTCAGTTTTCGGTTCTGTTACAGATGTTGCTGTTTTTATGATTGTTGATTTTAGTTAACGATACATTTCTTTGGCAATTAATAGATTTCCGAATTCTCCAGTATGACAATAATCGGTATAGATAGTTTTCTCAGTATTATTGAAAGTGTGGCTAATATCTGCGAAATGAGTATCTGTAATTGCGGATGCTCTTTTAGCTAAAACTTCGTACGTGTCACCATGTAAAGGTTGGTAATACTGATGTTGATTGATTACTTTTTTTTCAAAACCTGTTAGTTGTTTCTTAGTGTATATAATTGGTTGTGAAAAATTGAACACTTTAAAGTTATAATGGAAAGCTAATGCTTCTGAAATTTCCATTTGTGCAGTATAGTGCTCGGCAATATCAATAGCTAATTGTTCTGCGTTGGAAATTATATAAGGTTTAGATTTGCTAATTTTGGCTTTAAGTGTGTTTGCTAAACGGAGTGTATTTTTTAAATATACATACAAGTTAAATGGAGTTGTTTTTTTAAACGTATCCTTAAAACTTACTTCGCTAGCTATAGTCCCAGCTTTGTTGTTATTGTATGCTGCATATGTTTCATTAACACCATCATAAAAGATGACAATATCAGGAACATTCTCTTGGATAATTTGCTGTTGTAGTTGTGCGTTTTCAATATTTCTTGTATATCCATGGCATCCTAAATTGGTTACTTCTACATTAATATTGGGAAATGATTGGTCAATTAATTTTGAGAATTCGGAAGGAATCGTGTATTCATCTCTTGCGTCTACACTAAACATCGTAGAACTGCCAAAACAGAATATTTTTAGCATGTCAATGTTCTTTTTATTGTTGAAATTTTTAGTCTTGCGATGCCCTTTTTTATCAATGTTGGTATGTTTTCCGTTGAATTTGGATAATTTATAATGAATAAATGATGTACCTTCAATTTCCAAGGTCAATAATTCTTTTTGAATTTCTAAAGCAACAGCTTCGTCTTTTTTTTCATATGCTCCAGATGTAGCACGCTCTGCAGCCATGTTTTTTAAAAATGAAACATCAACACTTCTGTAATAAAAGCCTAATAAAACTTCTATAACTACGAGAATGATAAACGTATTTAATAGGATAATGAGTGTATTTTTGATGAGTTTTTTCATTTATAAAACAATAGCAATGACTTATGTTAAGTAAATATATATATTAGGAATATAAGTAGATTATAATAAATATTTTACTTTTTTATTGAGTTCAATTAATAAATATGAAATTAATATAGCACCAATTATTGTAGCTAATGTTAATACAGTTGGCGATAAACCTTGGTTGAATATTGTGGTAATTAGTACTATTATTAAGGGATGCACCAAATAGATAGCAATAGAATAAGATGATAATATTTTACTATTCGCACTTGACGGAATATGAAATGTAAAAGCAGTCATAAACAATGCAGGCGCAGCAATTAAAAATGTAATGTGCATATTTACAACTACCTTGTATGATAAATAATGATAATTGATAAGACTGTCAATTGCCAGTAAAACTAAACCAAAGACAAGAAATAATAATACCTTGGTTTTGCTGAATTTTGTATGAAAATTTGTTTTTCGCATTACATAACCAATACTTAAAAATGGTAAACCATAAAACAAGAAGTTTCTGTGAATTAATGGGTATTTTGTGATTTTATCTAATATAGGATTGTCTAAAAACACCTCAAAATGTCCTAGGTATTGAATGCAAATTCCAATAGAAAATAATACAATAGCGCTGCCAATTAAAATTAAATTAGATTGATTTCTAAGTTTGTACAAAGCAAAGCCACTTAGTAGTAATGTGTTTAAATACCACAAATGATTGAAGCCAACAACAATTTTTGCAATGAATTTTATGATGCTAAAATTTTGAAGGTCAATCCAGAAAGCACTGTAAATTAGCATCCAAATTGTATACAAAATACCTACGCGAATCATCCATCTTTTAATAGCCCCTTTTTTTAAAACATCAAATAGGAAAAAACCACTGATGCAAAAGAATAACGGAATTACAATTTTAAAAATACCATTGGCTGTAATCTGATACGCAATTTTATTGTATTCATATAAAAATGCGCAATGCAATCCAATGACAAACAATGCTGCAATTATTTTGATGCTATCTAAAAGAATATTACGCTGACCAGTTTCCAAAAGATTATATTTTTTGAATTTTAAAGATAAAGTTTTTTTCTTGAGCTACTTTTTTTAAGTAAAAATCCGCAAACAATTTTTTTATCTTTCATAGTTTTATATAAATCTCCTTTATGCATTTGCAGGAACATAGATTTACCTCTGTTGTCAATGGTTTTTTCTGAAAATGAAATAACTTCCAAGCTCTTATTTGCAAATAATTGATTTAGTTGTTTTAAGTTGAGTTGGCAACTTTTAATGATATGGACTGTGTTTTGAGTGTCTTTAAAGTTTCGTGAGTTTTTTACATTCAATTCTGGATGAAGTAGTGTTATAATCATAAAGCCATTTGCTTTTAAAGCACGTTTCCATTCATTGAGCACATTTGAAAGGTTTTTAATATAACCAATCACCAAAGAAGAGAAAATGATATCTATACTATTATCCTGAGCAAAATGCAATATATTGTCTGTTAATACATGTGTTTCTACTTCAGGAAATTTTTTAGTAAACATATGCAGCATACCTTCAGAAGTGTCACAAGCAATGTGTTTTTCAGGTTGAAATTTCAAAACATTATCGTGAAAATGCCCGGTTCCTGAACCGATATCACAAATAATTTTATTTTTTAGAGATAGTTTTGTGAAGATTTGTTCTACTAAAAAAGTATTATAAGTAATGACCAAATTTCCTTTTTCTTGTTCCGAGTCATAGGTGTTAGCCCAGAGATCATATGCAGCTACGACATTCATTTTTTTAGAAAAAAAACAAGTTGTATAGTTTTTTGCAAAACCGGGTAATTTTTTTTGCATGGATATGCAGCTAAAAATAAATATAAAATTTAGCGTATCATACAAATCAAACAATTTTTTGAAATAAATAATTCGGGTTTTTGAGTATAAACTTGTAGTTTGGATTTTTCTTCATTTCTTTCATAAACTTTGCACTGCCAAAATAAGAACCATCAACAGAATCATCAAAAAGAATAAAACCTGATTTTTTCAAAAACTTATCTACATTTTCAAAATCTCTTTTTGCAAAATCATATGCATGATTTCCATCTATGTAAGCAAAAGAAATTGGTTCTCCAAGTTGCACCTCTGTTCCGAATAAGTCTTTTTCGTTAAGATTTTGCTTATATTTTTCAAAAAAATCATCGGAGGTTAAGTGAAAAGAATGAGGTAAATTGTTTGAATTCAAAAATTTCGTACTTCTAATAAAACTCTCCTTTACATATTTAGAAAAATCCGCACAAGTAATATCATCGCTTCCATCTATATTAGAGGTATCTGTATAGGATTCTTTTTGACCTCCATAAATCCATGGATCACAATTAAACAATTTTTCGTCACGGTTATTTTTTTTCAATAAATAAAGAATCAAATTTGTAGACAAACCTCCATAAGATCCAATTTCTATAACAGTTCCGCCTACAGGCATATTTTTAATAGCATGATTTATAAGATATGGAGTTCCTGCGTGTAGCATTCCTTCTCCTGTAACCAAACTCCTAAGCTGTTCAATGTATATATCTTGTGGAAGTTTTTTTACTCTCAGATGAGCAATAATTCTTTTAATTTTTTGAATATCTAGCATAATCCGTATTCGTAATGTTTGAGTGAAAAAATCTATTCTTTGAGTAGGCGCTAAAATTAAACAAATTTTGTTGGTTACAAATTGATTTACTTTAAAATCATATTTGCCTATTTGTTTTTATCTGAAAAAACTATTGTTATGCTTTTGAAAATTAAATCGAGAGTTTTTTAGGATGGAATCCTTTAGAAATCTTTAAATTGTATTTTTACGCAGAATAAATACATTTCTTTAATCACAATCGAATTGGTAAGTCTTATTTTAAAAAACACAACTGTTTTGAATGATGAAAATCCATCATGTCAAAAAAACATCTTTATTGAAGAAGATAAGATAGAAAGTATCAGTGTAGAAAAAAAAGTCAATGCTGAAATTGCAATCGGTTTTCCTTCTGAAGTTATTGCTTTTCCTGGGTTGGTAAACTCTCATGAACATTTAGCATTAAACACGCATCCAATTCATAAAAATAAGCAATATTCAGATTATGTTGAATGGTCGTTGGACGATTTTGAAGCTACCATTAAAGAAATAGAAAGTATTCCATTTGAATTGCGCTATGCATGGGGAGTTCTAAAAAATGTGTTGCATGGATTTACGACAATTTTTCAACACGATATTTATTTGAAAAATTATCAAACACCTATTGCAGATGTTGTGATAGATACTATGACGATACATTCTTTACGATTTGACAAGAAATGGAAACTAAAAGCGATGTTTCCAACTCGGAAGAAAAAAATCATTCACTTGGGAGAAGGAACAAGCGCGTTAGCTAAAACTGAACCGGCTAGGTTTTTAAAATTTTGTATACAACCTAAAAATATGCTAGCGGTACATGCAATTAGCCTAACAAAAAATGATGCTGCAAAGTTTGGAGGTGTCATTTGGTGTCCGAATTCTAACATACATTTATATGGTGAAACGGCCCAAATTTCAGAGCTTAAAAAAGTGGCACCTATTTTGTTTGGGACGGATTCTACAGTAAGTTCTGATTGGGATTTATGGCAACATGTGCGTCAAGCGCGAAAACTGAAGCAGTTGTCAGATGTTGAATTGTTTGAAAGTATGACCAAAACGCCAGCCAATTTGTTTGGCTTTTCGGAAAAAGGTACGCTTGAAACAGGAAAAATGGCAGATATCGTTATTGCTAGAAAGCAAGATAAAAATGCTGTTAATGCTTTTTATAAGGTAACTTCAAAAGATATTTTATTGATTGTAAAAACTGGAAAAATCATTTATTATGATGAAAGTTTACAGGAACAAGTGATGAAGTTTGTTGATAAGCAACAATTTGAAGCAATTAACATTCAGAATGAGGTAAAGTATATTTGTTTTGGTGTGAAAAAATTGACAGCGCAACTAAAGAAGTATTACCCAGACTTTACATATGATTCATTCTTTAATATAATAGATTCGTAAGAACTGATCTTACTCTTCAAACAATAATGATTCATTTTTAGAAATATACGTTTGTAGTTTTTTGGCAAAAATAGCATTGGCATCACCATTTGGATGTGGATCAAGTTCATTTAGAATATAATCAAACAGATTGGCATCTTTAAAATCTTCGGAAACATCTAAAAAGAATAAGTCCTTTTGCTTTGCTAGCGTTTGTATTTGTTCAATTCTTACTGGGTCGTACACTAAATCGATGTAAAAAATAATTCCTTTTGAGTTTTGTTGTACTAAAACTTTTTGTAATTCTGAGAACTGATTTGCAACAAATGTTAATTGACGTTCACTATATGTTGTGGGTTCATAGGTATTTGGAGCTAGTTTTATTTTTAATAATTTCTTTAAATACGAATCCCAAAAAACGTTGTGTTTTGGTTTTATGACAAAATCATTCATGTCAAAATCTACACCATTTTCCTTATGGTCATTGGAAGCACAAAATGCAACAATAACCAAATCAGGATGATGCGCAAGTGCATTTCGTTTTAAAATTGTTAAATAATCATCCAATCCATAACCTGATATACCAAAGTTGAAAAACTCATAGGTTTTATGAGGCACATTCAAAAGTTCTTCAGTTTTCTGTACAAATAATTCATTTTCTGAGACGCCAGTTCCCATGGTAAACGAATCACCTAAAACAGCGACTTTTTTCATGTTTTTAGAAGGTTTGTGATCTTTGTCACGAAAACCTTCAGCATTCGTTTTAAAATCGACAAGCTTATATTTGGTGTCTAAATTTGGTGTTAATTCATAACGTAAACCTTCTGTTTCTGAATATTTACTCACTCCAGAATTATTAAAAATACCGAAAGAATTTGTTTTCGAATACGAAAAAGCAGCGCCACCAAAAAAATAGACACGTGCTATCAATTCGCCAATTAAAAAACTAAATAGCAAACCAATCGAAATAGCAATTACTTTGAGTTTTAATTCTTTCATTGGAGCCTATTATTTTGTAGTTCTACTTGATTAAAAAGATATTCACCTATAATACGGTGTCCTTCCGGATTAATGTGTAAATCTTCGGTCCAAAATACGATGCCTTCAGCGTCTTTTAATGGAGCCAATAAATTATAATGTGTAATACCTTCGGAAGAGAGCCAAGAAGCAAACTCATTGGTGAGTTGTTGATTAGTCAACATGTCTTCATCGGTTAAATCGAATAATTCTTGAAGATACTTTTTAAAATCTGGCCGTGCTTCAATTTTAGACGGTTGCAATGTTACAACTAATTGAATATTGTTTTGTGTGCATAATTGTTTGATATCCCGTATGTATTTCTTAGCAAGTTCAAGTGCTGCTTTTTTGTCATTAGGAAACGACTTAAAATGTAAAATTTGCTCAAGCCCTTGTGTATATGAAATTGATTTTTGTTCAGTAGAATAGAATCTTCTAGATATACGTGAATAAATATTTTTAAATACATTGGGAATACTAGTTCGGTCGTCTTCATAAATAGAGGCTTCTCTAAAATCATTTCCAGTAAAAACATTAATAAGAAAAGTATCAGGTTGCAAATAAGTGTATTTTTTTAGAAAACCAGCGTAGTTACGAAAAGTATAGAAACCATTTCCTCCATTGATACAATTGTAATTGATATCACAATCAGCTTCATTTAGCAAAGCTTCCCAACGATTTATAAACGACATATGATTATATTTTAGGACACCATCTGTATGTGAATCTCCAGTAATTAATACACGATATTCTGTTGTTTTTTTTGCAATGATATCTTCATTTTCTCGAAATCCTAAATTATTCGTTCGTCTTTCCGTGGTAATTTTACTAATATTTGTTCCCCAACGATCAAAAATATGTATGTTTGGTTTATGAATAAACATGGCGAGTGAGTCCTTTTGAAAATATGCTGCTTTTCTTGGAGTAGTCATGTCAAAAAAAGTATTTATTTGATGCTTGCCTACAAAGTATGCAATAATTGCTACCACAAATAATAAGGCTAGTAAAACTCCTAAATTTATAAATACTAATCGAATATATTTCACGCTAAAGGTTTCTTGTTTTTGAATTTTAACTTAAATAAAAGTAAAATGATCCATTGTGTAATACAAACACTCACCAATACACCAAAAACTCCGTAAGTTTTGATTAGGAATACAATACTCATAAAGTTGATCCCAAACCCGATGAGGTTTAAATAAATAATTTTTTGTTCATTGTTATTCTTCATTAGTTCCATGATATTCATGCTGTAAAAAAAGGACGGAATTGCAATGAAAACTCCTAAGATATAGTAGCTTAAAGGAAGGTTTAAGCTGACAAATAGTTCCATAATAATCCAAATACCAAAACCGCCAAGAATGCATAACGGAATAGCTGCAATATTGAGTTTCTTTTGAATGTTTTTAAGCAAATCTGGAGACGATCTATACATGTGTTTTTGAAATGGTAGTACAATATAGCCGGAAACAGATTGCAACATAAGGAATGCAGTGATTAGTAATTGATATTCTGATAATTGCGCTTTTGGAAGATAAAAATCAACAATGTAAATATCTATTTTAGAGAAAATCCAGCCGCTAAAACCAATAGCAAAAAACCAAAACCCATCTTTAAATTCACTCAACGAAAGTTGAAATGAAAATGATTCTTTCCATAATTGTAGCGAAATTAAAACAACAGTAATTTTAGTCGTAAAACTTATACAATACAAGAGCAAAAAAGTGGATAAGTCGAAATTTTCTACCCAAAACAGTCCTGCAAATACAATTGTAAAAGCAATCAATTCTCCTAAAAATTGTGGGCCAAACTTTTGATGATACACTACCAAGCTGTCTAAAGCAGTGTATGTGTGCATCAATACAACTAAAAGGATACATTTTATAGCAATTTCGTAAGGAAAGAAAAAGAATAATAATAATGCAACGGGTAATAAAAGGCTTCTAGAGAAAAAATTAGAATAGAAACTATGTGCAATTTTTGAAGGTTCTCTACTGTATTTTCGAACTAAATGACTTCGGTTTCCCCATCCTAAACTAAAAGCAATGAAAAATATCCAAAGCATTGCATTAATAACAATTCCCCAACTGTCTTTTCCAAAATTCTTAATTCCAAAAACGGCAATTAAGAACCCGAAAACTGGCGCAGAAAACCCACGAATTGTATTCATAATGGAAATTTTGAGCTTATCCATTGTATAATTTTAAATAGTCCGTTAGTGATTCTTTTTCAGAGGATACCAATACGCGTTTTTTTGAAGCGTCTTTCGTTAGAAAATGATTGCATGCTGCCACCATTTCTTCTTTCGTATTAGCGATAGCCCATTCAGAAGTGTTTTGGGTAAAACCTACATTTTTTGACACAATTACCATTCCAGAATATAAAGCTTCAATGTACACGTATCCAAAAGACTCGTAACTGCTTGTGTGCAATAATATATTAGCTGTAGCCATATGTTCAAGGACTTTTTCTCGGTGCATTTCTCCAGAGAATGTAATGTGTTTATCGAGCTCTTTTTGTTCAATCAACGAGTTGAGTTGGCTTAAATTTGGTCCACCACCAATAAAATTTACAGTTAACTTCGGATGTTTTTTTACTAGTTCGGAAACAACATCAATACAAAGCGGATAGTTTTTCAAATCAATTAAAGAACCAACTGCTAAAACATCAATGGTATTTTTTTGCATTTCAGGATATTCTGTCGTGTCTACATACCATGGAATTATTTCAGATGATAACTGATAATTTTGTTGCAATGTATTGCGATGATTCTCAGAAAGTGTAACCAACTTTGTATTCGTGTCAAGCAAATATTTTACATGTAAATTACCAGCCAATGCGTCTTGTCCCATAACTGTCACTACATGATTGATGACATGTTTTTTTGCAAATCGTTGTCCAATACTTGAACATTCACCAATCCAAAAACTATGAATAGTTGTGATGGCTTGCTGTTTGTGTAATTTTTTAAGATGACGCAACGCTTTATTCCAAACAAATAATTTTTTCAAGCGTTTGGTCTGCCCATTTAAAGGAATTACATCAATTCCGTGCCAATCATACTGTTTCTTAGTAAATGGATATTGAAAAGATATTGCCGTCATTTTGCAATGAGGTACTGCTTTTCGAATAGTTTTTAGGAATACTTGTAACGCAGGAATTGAAACCGAATCAGCTTCCGATTCGGGAAACATAGGTGTTAAAAAGACTATATGTTGTTCCTGTGTACTCAATGTTTATAGTGTAATTTTTATGAAAATTAAAATCAATTTTGAATCGAATTTAAAAAGTATCTAAATCTCCTAATGTTAATTTTAAATGTTCTAAAGGAAAATCGGAATTAAAGTTTTTAAACCCTACAACCCAAGAATCTAATGGAGTTTGATAACGTTGCATCAGGTTGTAAATAAGTGTATTTGGAGAAGCTTGAATATTGATTTCTCCAATACCGTTATTTTGAGCAATCTTTTTTAATTTTTCAAAAGCAATATGAAATTTCTCTTCAGAAGGCGTTTCAATATCACCAATCATCAACCCATTTTTTATTTTTATCCAAAATAGTACATCGTCAAGTTCTATTGTGAAATTCCCAGTAAATGATTTATAGGCATAATATGCTTCATCTCTCACTGTAGACACAACTTCGTTATTTGTATATACACTGCCTTTAATTATTTTCTGAGTTTTATATTTTTTGAATACGTTTAAAATATGTGAATCATATATACGATGCGTTAGCGCACTTTTTTTAGCAATTTTTTCTATTGGAAGTGTTCCTGTTTTTATATTAAATCGCTGCATTCGTTCTTTATAAATCCAATCTAATTTATTCAGATAGCCATATTCTGAATTCTGATTAGGAAATCCCCAAACAAAGCTAATATTTGCTTTCTTCAACTGTTCATCTGTGTGTTTTCCAAGCTTTGTAAACAATCCTTTGCCAGTATAATCTGGTAAGGTCATGGCGTCACCATATTGTGCGGCAAGTATTTTAGTCTCCTTATACTTCATCAACACAGGAATGGCTCCATGAAATGCAATAGGCAATGTTCCATCATAGGCAAGATGCCCAAAGTGACTCATTTCCAAATAGGAAGTATCAAATTTGGTTTTCACCATTTCTAAGGTCATTTTGTTTCCGAAAACACGCTTGTAAAGAAACGTGAGATCTTTTATGTTTTCAGAAGAAAGCGGAACAATTGTATATGCCATATTTTTAATAATAAGAATTTTGCAACAAACAAACCAATTGTAAGTCCATAGAAATATACGGATTCATGACAAAACGATTTTGCAATGCTTCCTGTTTTTTGTCACTAATTGTATTATAATCTACTAATAAAACCTTCTTATAGCCAATTTCCAGACAATAATCAGCCAATTCTTTTGTGTAAAATCCAAAAGGAAAAGCGAATTCGTCAATAGATTGCTTACAAATAGTTTCTAATGACTGTTTGCTGTTCAAAATTTCAGCTTTTGCACGTTCTATAGGAATATCTATCAAACTAGCATGTGTTTCACCATGAGCGCCAATAGTAAATAATGGGTCATCAGCAATTTCTTTAATTTGTTTGGGTTTCATCAATTTCCAATATTCGGCAAGCGATTCTGGTTTTAGATTAAGCCAGTCTTGTTGTAAGCTTTTATATAATAGTTCTAATACTTCATACGGAAGCGCTTTGGCTATATTTTTTAACGAAACGCCATTCCATACAAATTCATTCCTGGAGCTTCTTTGATACACATTTCGTTCAAAAACCAATTCTTTTTTAGGGCTGTGAAATTCAACTAAATCTATAAAATCTGGAAACAGATATGAAGTTTTTTCATGAATTGTAGTAATATAAAAACATGCAGGAACGTTGTGCTTTTTTAAAATAGGGACAACGTATTCATAGTTGTTCAAATAGCCATCATCAAATGTTAATGCGATATTTAAAGTATTAGGTTTAAATTTTTTTTGATAAAAATCATCTAATGGAATTACATTGTAATGTTCCGTGATATATTGAATAAATGTTTCAAAATATTCCTTTGAGAAAAAACGACTGTTATAACGTGTTTCACCAACACTGTCAACACCATGAAACACCAAAATACGTTCTCCGTAACGGTTGCGAAGCATCCATTTTTTGAAACCTGATCTAAGCATAAACTTTCGGTAAGAAAGTAGTAAACGCGATTTTATTCGAATCCAAAGCATAGAACTATTTTTTAGATATAATTTGATATAAATTCCATCCACCTTCAAACGATTCTAAAACTTCTAATTGAAATGATGTGTTAATATGATTCCAGTTTTTCATAGGATTTTTATCATTCCATTGCGCTGCTAATTTTGTAGGATTGAAAAATATTAAATCATTTTCTTTATAATCATCGTGCACTTCGTAATATAAACTCCGAAAATCAAAATTTAATCCACGACCTTTTAAAGCTGGTGTGTATTCAAAACTATACAACTTTTTTCCTTGATAAGGTTGTAGTGAAATCGCAATTTCTTTTTCGAAAAATGTACGTTTAAAAACTGTATTAAATCCATAGCCGCTGAGTGCTAATTGGAATAGGATACATAAAATTGCTATGCTAATTGTATGTTTTTTAATTAATTTAAATTGTGTGATTTCATAAAAAGGAAGAAAAAAGAATAATAAAACTAATGGAAATATAAGTGTAAGTACACGAATATTTTGAAATGGAATCCCTGCTAAAAATAAAAGATAACAAGCAATACTGATTGTAATTATTTTTTGAGAAAATGTAAAGAGTACATTGTATCTTTTTAGTATAAAATACAGTGCGAATACTCCAAAAAACAAGAAGCCAGGATGTACGAGAATAGAAAATACAAATAGTATGTTTGGTAATAAATATGTTGAGGTTCCGTCAACAGAAGTATGACTGGTTTTAAAGTAATTTTCAATAGACCAGGCATTTAAAAAATAATTAGAAGTGCCTCCAACCAAATTGTCCCATTGTAAAATAATAAAAGGAATACAGATAATTAGACTCCATATACTTCCAACAATAATAGCTTTCCAATTTCGCTGTTTTATAACAAAATACAATGAAAAAATAATCATAGGAAATGTAATAACTAGAGTTGCATACCTAACCATTAATGCACAGGTAGCAAAGATGAAAACATAGCTGATTGATGTTTTCTTTATATATGATTTTATAAATTGATATGTCGTTAATACAATGCACATTGCTGCAAACATATCAGACATTACTAACAAGCCTGCGCGAAGAAAATAAGGTGAAAGTAATCCGAATGTAAAAACGTAATAAAAATTAGTAGTGGTTTTTTTAGGGTATAAAATTTCTAATGTTTTATACAAATATACACAGGAGATTCCTATGGATATAGCTGATAAAAAGTGGAGTCCAAATACAACATTTCCAAAAATGAAACCAAGAATACTTCCAATGAAAGGATATAATACAGGCCAATAAAAAGCATTAGGATGTTCTCCTGTAGTAAAGTAATTTTGAATGGCTTTTGTATACCGTAAATACTCATAAGAATCTTGCCCGTATAAACCATCAAAACCTAGTAGTTGTAGTGCAAAAAATAACAAAAATGGCACACCTAAAAAGATGTAAAATTTATACGTTATGAGTTGTTGAATTTTCAATGTTCTTTTTATTTTGTGTATCTAAATATAGTTGTTACTTTAGCTTGCTTATTTGCTGTATTTAAGTGGTTCAAAGCTATAAAAATACACGTTATTTCAATTAAAAAAGTGAAAAAAGATAAATAGAATTTTGTGACGCAATGTATATTTTGTAACGAAGACGAACAAAAAGTGTTTTTTAAGATAAAAACGCATTCATTTCCGTACGCACTTCAGAAGTGTACACACTGTCATGCGTATACATTAGCTCCAACACCAACAACGGAGCAATTAGATAAAGCGTACAATACAGGATATTATGGAGAAGGCGAAGCTAAGTTCAATCCGATTATAGAATTTGGCGTAAATCTATTTAGAAGTATGAGAGCTTCACGCGCTGTAAAAGGTATTCCTGAAAGTGGAAAACTGCTTGATATTGGTTGTGGAAGTGGTGCTTTTTTAAATTTCTTACATAAAAAATACAATCTTCAACTTTCAGGTTTAGAAATTGAAGGAGATGCAGCCTTGCGTGCGGCAGATCAAAATAAAGGATTTACATTGTACACTGGTTTTTTACAAACGACTGATTTTAGCAAAGAAACTTTTGATGTTATAACTATATATCATGTGTTTGAACATTTGTTGACACCAAATGAAGATTTAGGCAAAATTCAGCAAATTTTAAAACCCAATGGGCGTTTGGTCATTTCAATGCCAAATATTGATAGTTGGCAAGCGAAGTTTTTCAAAGATGATTGGTTTCACTTAGATGTGCCACGTCATTTAATTTTCTTTAAACCAAAAGATTTTAAGAGAATGATGCAAGCCAAAGGTTTTGAAATTGAAACAGAACGATATATTTCTTGGGAACAAAATCCGTACGGATATATTCAGTCTAGCTTAAATGTTCTCTCTAAGAAGCATAATTTTTTATATGAGTTTTTAAAAACGAATGAAAAAAGTGCGTTTGGTAAACGTAATTTATTTCAAATAGGGTTGCATGTTTTATTTGCTGGAATTACCTTGCCATTGTTTTTATTAGTAGATCTTTTCGAAAGTCTATTTAAAAAATCTGCTACTGTCGAATATACCTTTAGATATCAACCAAAATAATGATCAATACTAAAAGAGTCATAGTTGTTTTACCTGCATATAATGCTTCAAAAACATTAGAACAAACCTATCAAGAAATTCCTTTTGATATTGTAGACGAGGTTGTGCTGGTTGATGATAATAGTACTGATGAAACCTTGAAAGTTGCCAAAGAAATCGGTATTAAACATGTTTTAAAACACGATCAAAACAAAGGATATGGTGCCAATCAGAAAAGTTGTTATGCAAAAGCATTAGAGTTAGAAGCTGATGTTGTGGTGATGTTACATCCTGACTATCAGTATACTCCAAAGTTGATTCATTCCATGTCGTATTTAATTGCAAATGAGGTATATCCTGTGGTATTAGGTTCTCGAATTTTAGGAAAAGGAGCGTTGCGTGGAGGAATGCCAATGTATAAATACATTTCAAATCGCTTTTTAACTTTATTTCAAAATATATTAATTGGTCAAAAACTATCTGAATATCATACAGGATTTCGTGCATTTTCGAGAGAAGTTTTGGAAGCACTTTCGTTAGAGCATAATTCTGACGATTTCATATTTGATAATCAAATGTTATGTCAAATTTTCAATAAAGGATTTGAAATAGGAGAAATTACTTGTCCAACAACGTATACTAATGAAAGTTCTTCTATTAACTTTAAGCGTAGTGTAACGTACGGTTTGGGTGTGCTAAAAGTTTCAATTCAATACTTTCTACACAAGAAGAAATTAAAATCTTCAAGATTATTTAAATAATACTATTGACGAATTATTTTTAGAACTGGTTTTTCTAATGAAGTACTTACATTTTTAGCTCCTTTTATGTTAAAATGCATGCCGTCATAAAAGTTTAGAGTAGATTTTTCTAAAGTATTTGCCAAATCTACTACGGGAATACTATGTGCTTGAGCAACATCTAAAAGCTTTTTATTGTACAAATCCATACAGCGTTTTAATACAGAATGGTGAAAATAAACTTCTCCATTTTTTCCATGTTCGCCTTTTGAGCCTAGCCAAAGTAGCGATTTTTCTTTATTATGCATTTGTTCTTTCCACAAAGTTGGCTGTGTGGCAAAAACGATTTTGATATTTTGTTCTTCAGCAAGTGTTATAAGTTGTGTAATATTCTGTTCATACCTAAGCAAAGCATTTTTTAAATCAGGTACTTCTAAAATAGTAGTTTTTGCTTTGAATCGATGTTGCCTGGCTTCATGGACACTTTTTCCATCTACCTGTATTGTTTCTATTTTTTTAGGGAAATAGAAAGTGTTAGTTCTTAAAATATATTCGGTTAATTTTAAATTTCGAGGAAATGTTGCGTTTGCAGTATTTGAATAGTAAGAATATGTTGAACGTAATGTCTGCGCTTCTGTCAATGGTATATAATTTGGTGTATATTTTAATTCGCGAAGCATATCATTAACACCTATTAGCACAATGATCAAATCAACTCTAGGAAATGTTGGTACTTGTGTTTGCATTTGCACAACATGATGTTGTGTATTGAATCCACTTTTTCCTAAATTTCCAATCCATACTTTTTTTGAAAGTTCAGTAGTTAACTTTTTTTCAAGAAGTACTGGCCATGATTCTTCATCGTTTAATAAAAAACATTCTGTTGTGCTTCCTCCAATGGTTAGTATATGTAAATTAGCTTCTTTATCATAGTTTTTTCCAATAAAACCATCTTCATTTATATGTTTTTTTACTACCGAGTTGATACCTGTAAAATAAGTTGTATCAACTATTAATTCAAAAGTTGTATTTGGTCTTTTAAGCGCGAATGGAGAAGAAATAAACATACGTAGACAGACTTCTACGAGTAGTAATGTTATCAGAACACTCAGAACAATCGTCAACAACTTTTTAAAAAAAGGAGGCATGCTTACTTGGTAAAATTATTTGTTATTAAAAATGTATACACTATATCAGAGACTAATTTGGCTCCGGATTCATTAAAATGTAAATCATCGTAAAAAACCGTTGTATTTTTTGGAAGTTTAGTAGCTAAATCAATACATGAAACATTATTTTTTTTACATATATTTTGTAAGCGCTTATTAAATAAGTTCATTCCTTTGCTAAGTGCTTCAGTACTGTAAAAACTTTCGTTATTTTGAAAACCGCTTAATAATAATAATTTCTCAAGTTCAGGAGCTAAACCAGATTGCCATAAGGTCGCTTGCGTCATAAAAACCACTTCAATATTTCGTTGTTTTGCCATGTCAATAATTTGTTGGATGTTTTTTTCAAAGTGATTTAATCCAACGGTTAATGATGGTAATGTGTTTACTAATGTGGCGTTTTGTCTTGCCTCTTTGATTTCTATAGCTTTGTCTGTTAAGGAACCTTTATAAAAAAAGAATGAAAGTTTTTGTTTGGCACTTTTTAGTAGTTTATATAAGGTAAGTCGTTTGTGAAATGGATAATCGTGATTAGGTAAATGTTTAAAAGCAGCTTTCTTGGTTTCAAGTTTAGGTTGATTTGTATACTTTTCAGCAGAAATAAGATAGCCTAAAAAGTCATTTCCTCCTTGCATAATCAATACCGTTTTGACATCTTCTAATTCTGTTTTTTTAAGTAGATGTTCAAACTGTAATACATTGTGATTGCTGCTGTTTCCGGGTCTTCCAAAATTTCCAATCCAATATAAATCTCCTAGTTTTTTTTCTAATAAATTTGACCAGGTTTTCTCCTGTGTCAATGCAAAACAGGCAGTTGTACTTCCACCTAGCGCGACAATTTTATGTTTTTTTTCTGCGTAATTTGAAGTAGAGCGTGCGCCTAAAGCATCAAAAGAAATAGTTGATTTTCCTGAAATACCATCCAAGTCATTTGGTTTTATTTCCCATACAAAACCTGAATTGGGCGTAGCTGTAAAATATCCATTAGGGAATATAGAAAAAAAAGAAAGCACAATTTCTGCAATAACCAAAAAAACGAATGTTGATATTCCAAAGCCGATTATTTTTTTAAAAAATTGTTTTCGTTTCATGTGTTTACTTTTTTGTGAATCGATACCAAGAAAAAGGAGAATCTTTTTTACCTAAAATCTTATGAATAATATTCCATCTGTATTTGTATAAAAGATCAAACTCGGCAATCAATTTTTCGTCATGATGGAAATAATTTTCAGCCATTTCCGGAACACCAATCTCTGTATAATATTCTTTTGTCCGTTCTTTTGCGTCTGCAACTGAAGCTGTTTTGTAAAATGGACTGTCTATAATATGGATTTCTCCATTAGGCTTTAAAAATGTTTGTAAAAGAGTGATAAATCCTTTAAAATCTTCAAAATATTGAATCGCACCATTTAAGGTGATAATATCAAATTGTGCTTCAAGCTTTGTAGAAACTTTAAAAATATCTGCATATACAAAATAAAGATTCTTCGTTTTAAAAATACGTGCTGCTTGTTCCAGTTCTTCACGATTTATATCTAATCCAATTATTTGAATAGTTTCTGAAATTTTTGCAATTTTATTCGAAAACCAACCATTTCCACAGCCAATATCTAAAATTTTTAATGATTTATTTTTGTCTGAAATGTATTGAATGAAGCGTTCTGTAGATTTTTCACGAAACTCCCATTCGTAACGTTTTATATATGGAAGTTGTCGAACTTCGTAATCTGATAAAATTCGATCTTCTTTTTCGCGTACGGCGAGGTAATACCTAGAAAAATCAGGGTTTTCAGGCGTCAGATAGTAAACATTTTGCTGTTGAGTTGTACGACTAAAATCTATCATTATTTGTGTAAAAGCATTCCTGTTCGTGCTAAAACTGATTTTGTTTTAAGCTTTAACGATGTGATGAAGTTACGATTTTTTCCTTTTAACAATTCTTTGTTATAATTGACTTCATTTACAATACGACGTACTGCGTAGTCATAAAATTTTCTCGAATATGTTCGTGTAAAATCTATTTCACGATCAGTAGATGTATCCCAATCTGGCTTGACCGTAATTTTGTCTTCAATTTCAGTATATAAAGAAGTTCCTTTGATTGGATACGCTACTGTAATGGTAAAATGTGTTGGATCTGCAGCTTTCAAATAATCAATTGTTTCTTTGATATCTTGCTCATCTTCGCCAGGATAACCTACCATAATAAACGTGCCAGTTTCCATACCCAGTGCGTTTGTTTTTTGAATAGCTTCTTTTACCACATTTACATCCACACGACGATCCATGGCATCAATTATTTTTTGTGAACCACTTTCGGCACCAATCCAAATTCGGAAACAACCAGCTTCTTTCAATAATTGTAAAATTTGATCGTTTAAGCGTTCTGCACGCGTAATACATTCAAACGGAATAATGGCATCTTGCTTGATAACTTCTTCATGAAATTTTTCAATCCATTTATGACTTACACTAAAAACATCGTCCACAAACCAAATTCCATCTGGATTATAGGTTTCTTTCAGCATTTTTAATTCGGCTGCAACCATGTCTGGTGGACGCCTTCTATAACTTTGTCCATAAACTGCCGTACTACACCATTTACATGTATACGGACAGCCACGTTGTGTACTAACCGTCATAGAACTTTGCCCGTGATGTGTTTTCCAAGTGTCTAAATATTTTTCTACAGGAATGGCAGCTCTGTTTGGTAATGGCAATTCTTTCAAGCTTTTCATGCGCATTCGTGGTGGTGTTTTTTTAACTTCACCATTTTTTAAATATGCAATCCCGTGAATTTCATTAAAGTCTTTATCATGAATAATTGCTTGATAAAGTTCTAGCGTTGTTTGTTCGCCTTCTCCAATCACTAAAAAATCAACACCTGTATTTAGGTAATTTTCTAAGTTATATGTAATATCAGGTCCACCTAAAATAATTTTAGGGAAGCCATATTTGTCATCAGTATTTAGAATTTTAACCAATTCAATTACATTAATTTTTGTCATTAAATTGGTGTAAATAGCAATTGCTTTAGGTTGTTTTTCTTCTATAAATCGAAGTTGATCTACTTTGGAATAAAACGTAGAATCATACACATGATTTTCAACTTTGTTTTCGTTTAAATATGAAGAAATATATAACAATCCCAACGGCGCATACGGGCGCATGATGCTTTGTTCTTTTTCATCTTCAAATAAAAAATAAGTATGTGTAAGAATGATGCTCATGTATTCTTGTTGCTAGTTTCTGGTTATTTCAGCTTTTAGCTGATGTAAATATAAAGATGTTTTAGGTACTTATAAAGTTAAAATGAGTTGTCTTTGCTTATTTAGAATCCAATAGTTTTTGGATAATCGAACTGTGGAAAACTGTTATGCTTTTTGTAATTCAATCAAAAAATGATCTGCGTATTTTGCTAATGATGAATGTGTTAATATTGAATCTAAACCTTTAAAAATTGATAGGAAAGGTGTTTTTGCTAAAAAAGAATTTTCTAAATAAGATGGCGGAATTGTAAGTCCAATAGGTTTTATAAGTCCTTTGGTGTAGTTTGAAGGCGCTAATTCAATAATTTCTTTAGGGTTAAAATACCAAGTTTCTACACCTACACCATCCACGTTGGCTATAACACTTTTGTTTGTGTTTCTTCTATTAGCTTTTATGCGATCTCCTTTTAGATTAAAATATAAACGTTCCCACAAGCAATGTTTGGGCATAATGATCATTACTAATTTTCCTTTTGGATTTAGTAAGCCTGTAGATGTTTCTAAAAAGGTAGTTAATTGTTTTTTTGAGAGACAATTTAAACCACCAAAATCTGAAAAAATAAAGTCAAACTTTTTGTTGAATGTATCTTTTGTAATGGTATTAATATCTTGGACTTTAAACGTTACATTTTCTGGATGCGCTTTTGCTTTTGCTTTTTCGATCATTCCTGAGGAAATGTCGGTTGCAATTACATCGTGGTTTAGTTTTGCAAATTCAATTGCATCAGCACCAGTGCCACAATTTAACTCTAAAATTGAACGTTTTTTTTCTTGTTTAATAATTGGATTGATATATTTAAATACCAATTTGCGTTGTGCTTTGCCAATATTAGAATACGTGAAAATAGAATCGTATTGTGAAGCTGCTATATCAAAATCACTATGCATTTGTATTCTCCATATTTTTCAATTGCAATTTATCGATGAAGGCGGCTGGTACATAATACCCTAACAAAATCATCAATCGTAACTCAGATTTAGAAATTGAAAACGGGTTTTTAAAGAATTTTTTAAAGTTTTGAACAGCCTGACTTTTACGAAATTCTTTGTGAACGTAACGTTGTAATTTTCTGTAAAATTGTGTGTTGTAAGTTCCTTTGAACATCATAGCTAAATCGTCAGAATCAGTCCAATTTGCTTTTAGCTTTAGATCATCTTTTACTTTATCATAAAATTTAGTTCCTGGAAGCGGATAGGAAACAGAAACACCAATATTGTCAGGAACCAATTCTTTAATCATGTCAATTGTTTTCTGAATATCTTCTTTGGTTTCTTCTAAATAACCAAACTGAATAAAGAATGCTACACGAACGTTTTTTTCTTTCAACAAATGCGTTGCTTCATAAATTTGTTCCACTTTAGTTTCTTTATCCATTGCATCTAAAATGGCTTGCGAACCACTTTCTGCACCAACCCAAACTTCTTCCAAGCCACTTTCTGCCAACGCATCAATAGTATCTTCTTTTAATAATAAATCAACGCGACTTTGTATATAATAGGATATGGATAGTTTTTCTTTTTTGAGTTCTTTATTAAAATTCTGAACCCAATTAGGCTTTAAGCCAAAAATATCATCACACATCCAAAAACGATTTACACCATAGGTTTCGCTCAAATATTTAATGTGTTTTGTAATGTATTCTGGAGAATGTGAGTTGTAACGATTTCCATAGATTGGTTTTGCACACCAATTACACTTAAATGGGCAACCACGTGTTGTCGCCATATTTAATGTAAATTCATTTCCTCCATTTTCCCAAATTTCACGATATGGTTCAATGTCAATTAAATCCCAAGCAGGCATTGGCAATTCATCTAAATTACGCAAAACGGGGTGTTTTGGATTTTTGATAATTTCACCTTCTTTTTCAAAAACCAATCCTTTAATTTTTGAAGTATCTTCATTGTTAGACAAAGCATCTACCAATTCTTTTAAAGAAATCTCACCTTCACCTTGAATAATAAAATCTGCACCAGCTTCTAAATATTTTTCATAATGATCTGTTGAATCTGAACTACAAACAATCACGTGACACGCTAAATTTTTGGCAATTTTAATCATTTCAAAAGCGGCTTCACGCATAGTGGTTAAGCACATTTTTGTTAAATAATTAAAGCCATCATCGTAAATTACGAATGTGTTAGGTTTGTGTTCTTCTAAATAAGGTTGAATCGTTTTAGGGTCATCTAAAAGATTCGCATCAAACACACCAACGTTATAATTGTTTTCACGTAAATAG
The DNA here is from genome assembly GCF_947496985.1 of uncultured Kordia sp. GTDB lineage: Bacteria > Bacteroidota > Bacteroidia > Flavobacteriales > Flavobacteriaceae > Kordia. The sequence continues at coordinate 544,580 of NZ_CANMEZ010000002.1, read as the reverse complement.
GAAGCAGCATATAGGGTTCCAAGTGGCGGATATGGCGTTTGATTTTTCCATTGTTTGGCGTCAAACTTATAATAGTAAGAATGTGAAAAAACAATATCAAGCATGTTCTTCGGGTAATTTCAGGTTGTACTGTTTTACGATGTCTTTATATCTTTCGTCAAGTCGAGTAATTACTTTTCGTTGAAAGTTTTGCGGGTGATGTTTAGATACATGTCTAGTAGATTTCATAGCAATATCGAAATCTTCTTTTGCCAAGTGTTTAAACTTTTTAACCCACTTTTTGAGTGTAAGCTTTTGTAAAAACTTATCAAACGTAAGTCCAAAAGAACCATTAAATGTTTTTTGGATCAGTTTGGAAAAGCTACTCTTTTCGGTATTTCTTATAGTACTTGTTTTTGTAACTGGTTTATTCGGGAAATATGGATCAGACCATGTATTTGCTACTTGGAAGGCTTCAAATGTTTCTTTTCCATATAAAGGAATCAACGTTACTATTTCAGTAGCTGTGAAAATATTTTTTTCAGGAATCTCTAATTTGTCGGTGCTGACAAAATAGTTGACACAGAAATATTTCTTAGAATTGAACAAGAATATTTTTTTGTATAAAACCAGTAGTGTTCTAGCAATCCATAAACGATTTGGCTTGGTAATGATAAAAAAGTCAAAATCACCATCATCATCATAAAAACCTTTTGACAATGCACCAGATAAACACACGCCTTTTACATATGGGAATTTGGCTATTTTTTTAGAAACTTTTATTGCTTTAGGCATAATATTTCGTGCCATTTCATTTCCTTTCAACCTACGTTCTACACGATCAGGATCGTTTACATCAACATAAAAGCCATCAAAATTGAAAATGACACCTTTTTCCAATAGCAAATCTATTTCGCTATTGATTTCTTTTTGATTCGTATTGTTGGAGAATTGAAAAATTTCTGTTCTCGTCAACGGATACTTAAAAAGGGAAAAATATAATATAGTTTTTAAGGCGCTCACTAATTTTTTGTTTTCGGTTCAAAAATACTTAAAATTACCTACGTGTTAGTACGTATATCCAATAAAAAAAGAAAGGATTTTTATTTATTGTCTTTCTTGATAAGTGTTAATTTTTACATAAAAGTGTACTTGATTTTACAAGGTTTACTACTTTTATAACAATCAATCAATCAAAAACCACCAATGAAATCGCTCTTATTTTTTTGCGTAGGACTATTTTGTGTTCCTTTTTTAAGCTTTTCTCAAGAAGGCACAAAATCTATTCCAAAAAGAATATACACTACAAATGTTGTTAATGGTGAATCTCCAAAGATAGATGGAATCATAAATGATCCAAGTTGGAGTTCTGTGGAATGGGAAACCGATTTTATAGAAAATCGACCAGATGAAAATACGCCACCAACTGAACAGACGAAGTTTAAAATAATGTATGATGCAAAGTTTCTGTATGTTGCTATACGTGCTTATGACGCTGAACCAGATAAAATTGTGAAGCGTTTATCTCGTAGAGATGGTTTTGACGGAGATTGGGTTGAAATTAATATTGATAGTTATCACGATTTACGTACGGGTTTTTCATTTACAGTTACTGCAGCTGGTGTAAAAGGAGATGAATTTATTTCGAATAATGGTAATAATTGGGATGGAAGCTGGAATCCTATTTGGTATACTAAAACAAATGTAGATAATGAAGGTTGGACAGCTGAAATGAAAATTCCATTAAGTCAGTTACGTTTTGGAAAAAGTGAAGAACAAATTTGGGGACTGCAAGTGCAACGTCGTTTTTTTCGAAAAGAAGAACGTTCTATTTGGCAACGAATTCCACAAGATGCACCAGGTTGGGTAAGTGAGTTTGGAGAATTGCATGGGTTAAAAAATATAGAACCACAAAAACAAGTTGAAATTCAACCCTATGTTGTAACACAATTAGATACTTATCCTGAAGAAGCAGGAAATCCGTTTCGTGATGGTAATGATTTTACCTTGAATGGAGGAATTGATGGTAAAATTGGAGTTACAAACGATTTAACGTTAGATTTCACGATCAATCCAGATTTTGGACAAGTAGAAGCAGATCCGGCAGCAATAGCACTAGATGGTTTTCAAATATTCTTCCGAGAACAACGGCCTTTCTTTGTTGAAAATAAAAATATATTTGATTACCAATTTGCTAATGGACAAGATAATGTATTCTATTCGAGACGTATTGGAAGAAATCCACAAAGTTTTCCAAATACAAGCTCAGGTGAATTTGTAGATCAACCGCAAAATTCTACTATTTTAGGAGCTGCAAAATTTAGTGGGAAAACTAAAAATGGTTGGTCTATTGGTGTGTTAGAAAGTGTTACAGGAAGAGAGTTTGCCGAAATTGACAACAATGGGACACGTAGAAAAGAGTTAGTAGAGCCACTAACAAATTATTTTGTCGGACGATTGCAAAAAGATTTTAACGAACGAAATACTTTTGTAGGTGGAATTTTTACAGCAACCAATCGACGATTGGAAGATCATCTTAGTTTTTTACACAGAGCTGCCTATTCTGGAGGTTTAGATTTTAGACACAATTGGAAAGACAGAACATTTTATTTAGAAGGAAATGTTGTTGCGAGTCATGTCGCAGGAAGTAAAGAAGCCATTGCAAACACACAAAATTCATTAACCCATTTATTTCAACGTGTAGATGCGAGTCATGTTGATGTTGACCCAAATAAAACATCTTTGACAGGAACAGGAGGAAAGTTAGAGTTTGGAAAAACAGGTGGCGGAACTTGGCGTTATGACACAGGAGTTATTTGGCGTTCGCCAGAATTGGAATTAAATGATATCGGATTTCTACGTCAAGCAGATGAAATTCGTCAATATGCAAATGTAGGATATCAAACTACAAAATCGGTTGGAAATTTTAGAAGGATTTCAGCACGTTTTTCACAATTTACAACATATGATTTTGAAGGGAATTTTAATCGAATTCAATATGAAGTGAATGGAAACTTACGCTTTTTAAATAACTGGTGGATTGATTTTGGTGGCGCACATAAACCTAGAATTTATATTAATACGTTTTTACGTGGTGGACCACGTTGGCGATATTCGCAAGAAAATTTTGGATATGCCTTTTTTGGAACAGACGAACGTAAAAAACTGCGTACAAGTTGGGGAATGGTGTATTCACAAGCAAAACAAAATAACTTTCAATTTTTAGAAGTTAGTGGAGATGTTACATATCAGCCCACAAATGCAATGCGTATATCTATCAGTCCACAGTATAATTACAATCCAAATAAAACACAATACGTAACACAAACAGATAATAATGGAACTACGCGTTATATTTTAGGAGATATTGATAATCAGACTTTAAGTGCGGCGATTCGTTTTAATTATACCATCAACCCGAATTTGTCTATTCAATATTATGGACAACCTTTTGTTTCTATAGGTCGATATAAAGATTTTAAATATGTAACCAATTCTATCGCAGATAATCTATACGATCGTTTTTATCAGTATCAACCCAATGAAATCACTTTTGATGAAACTTCAGGTTCTTACTTAGTAGATGAAGGTGGAGATGGAACTACAAACTACTCTTTTGGAAATCCTGATTTCTCTTTTGTGCAATTTCGTTCAAATTTAGTATTGCGTTGGGAATATATTCCCGGTTCTGAACTCTTTTTGGTTTGGTCACAAGGAACTACAGGTTTTGGAAACGCCAGAGATCATTTACTGCAAAGTTTAGACAATCAGATTTTAGGGCAACAACCTGAAAATATCTTCTTGATGAAGTTTACGTATCGATTTGTGCTTTAGATTTATTGTTTCCGATTCCTGAGTAGGTAGAAATCTTATTGTGATTCGTTAGCGGCGATCTTTGGATCGCTTTCTTTTTCGTGTAAGTAAAATGCTTTATGTATTCAATATGGTGAAAACGATCTAGAAAATCGTACATGAATAATCTTAAATCATTAATGCGCTTCCAGCCAATTTTGTCCAATACCTATTTCAACATCTAATGGAACATCTATTTTGAAAGCATTTTCCATTTCTTCTTTAATGATTGGTTTTATGATTTCTAATTCATCTTTATGCGCGTCAAACACCAATTCATCATGAACTTGTAATAACATTTTTGATTTAAAACCTTCTGTTGAAAAACGATTGTGAATATTAATCATTGCTAATTTTATAATATCAGCTGCGCTTCCCTGAATAGGTGCATTGACAGCATTTCGTTCAGCGGCTCCACGTACAATGGCATTACGCGAATTGATATCTTTTAAATAACGACGTCTTCCTAAAACCGTTTCTACATATCCATTTTCACGTGCAAACGCCACTTGATTCGACATGTATGCTCTTAACTTTGGATAGGTTTCATAATAGGTGTCAATCAATTCTTTAGATTCACTTCTCGTAAGTGAAGTTTGATTACTTAATCCAAAAGCAGAAACGCCATAAATTATTCCAAAGTTTACTGTTTTTGCATTGCTACGTTGCTCACGAGTTACTTCATCCAAACCAATATCAAATACTTTAGAAGCTGTAGAAGCGTGAATATCTGCGCCATTTTTAAAAGCTTCAATCATGGTGTCTTCTTTACTCAAAGCTGCAATAATTCGTAATTCAATCTGAGAATAATCGGCAGCAAGTAATACATAATTTTCATCTCTTGGTACAAATGCTTTTCGAACTTGTCGTCCACGCTCTGTTCGGATTGGAATGTTCTGTAAATTCGGATTGTTAGAACTCAATCGTCCTGTTGCGGCAACCGCTTGTGCATATACTGTATGAATACGATTTGTTTTTGGGTTTATTTCATTTGGCAACGCATCTACATAGGTGCTTTGTAATTTTCTATATTGACGCCATTCTAAAATATCGGCAACAATTTGATGATCTTTTGCTAGGTATGAAAGTACATCTTCAGCAGTAGAATACTGACCAGTTTTTGTCTTCTTAGGCTTGTCTACTAACTTTAGTTTGTCAAACAAAATTGGACCTAACTGTTTTGGAGAAGCTAAGTTGAATTCTTCACCTGCTTGCTCAAAAATTCCTTTCTCTAAACGATCAACATCCATAGTTAACTCCTTAGATAATTCACCTAAAAAGCCAGGATCTATATTGATTCCTTCAATTTCCATAGCTGAAAGTACGCTTACTAATGGAACTTCTACATCTGTAAATAATTTTGTCAAATGACCACTTTCCAATTCTTTAATGAAATGTTCTTTTAACTGATACGTAATATCTGCGTCTTCAACTGCATATTCTGTTTGCTGCTCCAATGGAACTTGTCGCATAGACAATTGATTTTTTCCTTTTTTACCAATCAATTCTACAATAGAAACTGGTTGATAATTTAAATAGGTTTCCGATAAAATGTCCATATTATGGCGCATATCCGGATTAATCAAATAGTGTGCAATCATCGTATCGAAAATTGGCCCTTTTACAGGCATATCATAGCTTGATAATACTTTGATATCGTATTTTAAATTTTGTCCAACTTTTTCAATCGTAGTATTTTCAAAAAACGGACGGAACTCTTCTAAAATAGCTTTCGTTTCAGCTTGATCTTCTGGGAAAGCGACATAATATCCTTTTCCTTTCTCCCAAGAAAATGCAACACCAACCAATTCTACTTCTAGTGCTTTTAAACCTGTAGTTTCTGTGTCAAAACAAACGCTTTGTTGTTTCAGTAATTTTTGTAGTAACATTTTTCGCGATAGTGGCGTATTTGCCAATTGGTAAAAATGTTCAGTTGTTTTTATAGTTTGATAGCCAGAAACGGTTGCTTCTTCTGTTGTATTTCCACTTCCAGGAACCGCAAATAAGTCAAATTGCCCAGTTGGAGCTGCTGTTTTAGTTGTCTTTGAAGTGGTTTTTGTGTTTGCTTCCGCTGAATTTTCCTCAGGAGCTTTGAATGTTTTAATCAAATTATCGAGTAATCTGCGGAATTCTAAATCCATAAATATTTCAGTTACTTCCTCAATATTTGGTTGCGATAATTCAAAATCTTTTTCATGAAATTCTACAGGGACATCTAGCATAATGGTTGCCAATTGTTTCGAGAGCAAACCTAATTCTTTACTTGCTTCCACTTTCTCCTTCATCTTTCCTTTTAGTTCATGTGTATTGGCAAGTAATCCTTCCATACTACCATACGCAGCTAAAAATTTCTTAGCTGTTTTTTCTCCAACACCAGGTAACCCAGGGATATTATCTACAGAATCTCCCATCATTCCTAAGAAATCAATTACTTGCTCTGGGCGTTCTACACCAAATTTTTCTTGTACTTCTGGAATTCCCCAAGTTTCGTATCCACCACCAAATCGTGGGCGATACATAAATATATTTTCAGAAACCAACTGAGCAAAATCCTTATCAGGCGTAACCATAAAAGTTTTATATCCTTCCTTTTCTGCCATTTTAGAAAGCGTTCCAATAATATCATCAGCTTCATATCCTTCTTTTACAATAATAGGAATATGCATGGCTCTCAGAATATTTTCAATATATGGAACAGCTAATCTGATGGCTTCTGGGGTTTCTTGTCTATTGGCTTTATATGCTGGAAAAGCTTCCACACGATCTACACTTCCACCTTTATCAAAACATACTGCTAAATGATCTGGACGTTCCCGTTTGATGACATCTAATAAAGAATTTGTGAATCCTAAAATTGCTGAAGTATCTAGTCCTTTAGAGTTAATTCTTGGGTTTTTAATAAACGCGTAATATCCTCTAAAAATAAGTGCGTACGCATCTAGTAAAAAAAGTCGTTTTTGGTCTGCCATGGGTTGAAAATTTGATGGAAATTCAAATTTAAGAATATTACTAAGATTCTCTAATAAAAAAAGAATGTTTCACACTAGATAGTATATTTCATCATAACTATTTTATATCAATTCGCTTATGAATTGAAAGTTATCGTGTAAATATACTGTTATCAGTTTTACGTTTATAAATTTCCGCTGAACGTTTATTGATTACTACTTTACACTTATAAACTCGTATATAAACTGTAATCACTTTATTTCTACATTAGACATTATTAATTTAAAAAATCAATTATTATGTTAGAAAAATTTAAAAATTTCGAAATTGAAAAACCACAAAATGTATATGGAGGGATTACTGATCCAGAGCATAATGAAGAAGAGTCGTCTAATACTGATTATCACGAAAAATCAGCCAATTGGAGTACTTACATTACTGACCCGGAGCATAATGAAGAACAGTCGCAAAACAATAGCTAAGACGGCGGGTGATTTATAGTTTTTTAATTTAAGCGGGCTTCGGTTCAGTCACGGTCGGAAGAAATTCTGACCGTGACTGACTTTCGGGCCGCTTTTTCTTTTTTCATACTACTGTTTTTATAACCTTTGATTCATAAACCTTAGGTGGTGATTCTTGTTTCTCATTCTTTCCTGTTTTACTTTCATATCATTATTAATTTTAAAATTTATTATTATGTTATCACAATTTGAAAAATTCGAGATTCAGAATTCTAACTCTATTACTGGAGGGTATGTCATTATTGAAGATGCTATTTTGTTGTAATCTTCTTTAAAGCGAACTTCGGTTCGCTTTTTCTTTTCTACTTTTTTAATCACCTTTGTTTTATAAACCAAATGTAACGATTCTTGTTTTCGCTTTTTTGCTGTTTTACTTTCATACTATATATTAATTTTAAATTTTTTAGTTATGTTAGAAAAATTTCAAGAATTAACGAAAATACAAATGAATACTATTTACGGCGGAGCGCAAGAAGTCGATGATGTTGATAGAACGAAACCTAATAATATAGCGTAAAGCCTATCTTTATTTCCAAGATGTTTAATTTATATATTGACAACATTCAATGAATTGGATGACCTAAATATTGAGCTAATTATATTTGTTATATTTGATTTATGAAAATAAATTATTTATCAAACTTCTTATTTATTTGCTTACTTATCCTAATAATTATTCTTTCAATTTTCGTTTATTTTGAGTTAGAACCGTATGAGTTTAGTTTATCAAAATACATACGAATGAAAAGAGACAATACTTTATTAATACCACCTATACTTTTAGTCTTAAGTGTAAACAGCTTTATATTCACAATATATAAAAATCGATCATATACATTTTTGAAATTATTTTTATTGAAACTGTCTAAAATGATCGATTTCATATATTCGATTTCATTGATTATTTCAGTTTTGTTATGTTTTATATTTACCCCTATGAGTAATAGTTTCGGAATAAGTATACTCTTATTTTCATTTTTATTTGGAGTTGCTCTTTTAATTCATAATATAAATTCCAAAATAAATTAAAGAATATAATTTTCTTGATTTTCTGTTTTATACGCTAAACGTTATCATCATCTTCGTCTTTGTAGAAAATGAATGAATTCTAATTTACTTTTTTTAAATAGAGGTGTTATTTTTCTTACCTTTAGGTTTATTAATCAAAATTTTAAATCATGAAAAAAAGAAATTTAAAATCGTTGTCTCTCAACAAAGAATCTATTTCAACTCTTTTAGCTGAAAACTTAAAAAATATTAAAGGAGGAACTTGGGATACCTTGTTTTGCTCTTCAGGAGATATCTATCATAAATGTGATCCATGTGATGACTAATTATTGAGAGCGATCTTCGGATCGCTTTTCTTTTTACATAAAAAAGACTAAATAGGAAGTGAAATATTTTGATATAGTTTCTTGAATTTTGCTTTTTAAATGATAACAAATTCGTAATTTTCGAGCCTTAACTTTTTAAATCTATGCAAACGATCTCAATTGCCATTCACGGAGGCGCAGGAACATTAGTAAAAGGAATGATGACACCACAACTAGAAGCTGAATATAAAGCAGCTTTGAAAAAAGCGTTGGATGCAGGTTATCAATTGCTTGAAAAAGGGAAGTCGTCTGTAGAAGCGGTAGAAACAGCAGTTAAATTACTGGAGAATTCACATCTATTTAATGCTGGAAAAGGAAGTGTATTTACTGCGGAAGGAACACATGAAATGGACGCTGCTATTATGGAAGGGAAAACATTGAATGCAGGTGCAGTTTCGTTAATTACAGGAATAAAAAACCCTGTTTCATTAGCACGTGATGTAATGGATAAAAGCGAGCATGTGTTTATGGCGGGAGAAGGCGCAATGTATTTTGCTAAAATGCATAATTATGAATTAGAAAATCCATCGTATTTTTACGATGAATTACGATATAATCAATGGCAAGAAATTAAAGATACAGATACATTTCAATTAGATCATTCATTAAAGAAAGATTCAAAATTTGGAACTGTTGGTGCTGTTGCGTGCGATCAAGATGGAAATATTGCTGCCGCTACTTCTACAGGAGGTATGACAAATAAACGTTTTGGTAGAGTAGGAGATTCTCCAATGATTGGCGCTGGAAATTATGCAAACAATGAAACTTGTGCAGTTTCATGTACAGGAAGTGGTGAGTATTTCATTCGTGGCGTTGTAGCGTATGATGTATCTAGCTTAATGGAGTATAAAGAGTATTCACTAGAAAAAGCAGCAGATACGGTAATTAACGAGCGCATTCTAAAAATTGGTGGAGATGGAGGATTAATTGCTGTTGATGCTAAAGGAAATATTGCAATGCCTTTCAACACCGAGGGAATGTACAGAGCCTGTAAATCTTCAAACGGAACAGAAGAAGTTTCTATCTACAAAGGTAACTAATATTCACAGTAGCCAAATTTTATGAAACTACTCATTGACTTTATGCTAATTGGAGGAATTGTAATTAACGCCCTGATTCTTCTCATATTATTTAAGTCAAAGAAAAAAGAACTTCCCCAAAAGTTATTAATACTCTTTTTTGGAATTATATTTTTATATATGTTTCATGCGTATGCTGAAGTGCATAAAGTTAAGTTGCTCTATATTATTACCTTTATTTTTAATGATACCATAGAACTTTTTATTGGTCCGTTATTATATATATACATAAAATCATTATTTGAAGATCATAAAACACTGCTTAGGAAAAATTGGATTCATTTTATTCCTTTGATTATATATATAGGCGTAATTAGTATTCCATTTATCATTTCAATTGTAAATAAAAAATTTGTCTTCAACTATTTAAAGGTTTTAAATGATAACAATGCAGTCTTTTTTATGAGTTTGATAGTGTATTTGCTTATCTATTTAGTATTCTCACTAAAACTGTTTTACAGATATAAAAAAGCAATGGAAGCTAACTTTTCTACAATTTCTGAAACAGATTTTGGTTGGGTAAAACAAATGTTGCTAGGAACATTACTAGTAGCAATATTGGATTTACTAGGAACTTGTTATGAAATATATGTAGGCGAAGATGCCATAGATACTAGTTTTATTACGCTAATATTAGTTGTTATATTAATAGGGTATTTAGGATACTATGGAGTGCGACAATCTAAAATATTTGTGCCTGACTTTTTGATTCAAGAACCTGTTTTGCAATCAAAAATTGTAGAAAAAAGCAAAGTGACATCTATTGTTGATGAAGAAATGTTTCAAGAATTGCAAACACGATTAGAAAACATTTTTATTTCAGATAAGCCATATTTAGATGAAGCGTTAACATTGAATAAATTGGCGCAGATGATTTCAACCACGGATAAAAAACTATCTGGAATGCTAAATCAGCATATGAAAATCACTTTTTACGACATCATAAATAAATATCGTGTGGCTGCTGTAAAAGACAAATTAGCGTCAAAAGATTTTGAAAATTATACACTTTTAGGAATTGCATACGAATGTGGATTTAAGTCAAAAACAAGTTTCAACAGAATCTTCAAAAAAGAAACGGGACTTTCTCCGTCACAATACAAAAAAGCCAATTTAAGCTAGAAAATAGGTTCCAATAGAAGCATTGGAGCGTTTGGTACACTATAATGACCTTAGTTTGTGGTAAAAATAAATATCATCAATCTAAAACAAAAACAAGTATCAAATGAAAAAACTGAAGACATTAATTTTTCTAGTAACGATTATTTTCCTTTTAAAATGCAAAAGCAATACACGTCAAAAAACGGAAAACAAAACAAGTGAAATCACCGCTACTATAAACGGAACATGGAAAAGTATTGGATACGGAAGAATAGTAAACATTACGGATGAAGTTGTATCGTTATATGATGTAAACAATATAAATTGTTTGCCGTCTGAAGAATTTCCTCGTGAAGTAGCAGAACAGTTTCTTTCGTTAAAGCTGAAAAATGAAAATACACTAAAAGTGAAAATGGGAATCACTACGTATGATTTTGTACGTTTAGAAAAAATGCCTAAAAATTGTGCCCCATTAAGTGAAGCAGAAAAAAATGATCCCTTATTTAATTTTGAATCATTGTGGCAAACATTTAATGAACATTACAGCTATTTCAAGGAAAGAAATATTGATTGGAATGTGATGAAATCTAAATATAAAAGCAAACTATCTTCAGAGTCTTCTTCTTTAGAATTATATGTTGTATTACAAGATATGCTTAAAGAAATGAAAGATGGACATGTTGGAATTCCATTACCAGAAGAGATTGCAGAAGAATATGTAGCGTACAAAAAATCTGAAACTCCAAGCAATCCTAAAAAGCAACGAAAGAAAATTAATTTTGATGAATTTAAGTTTGAGCAATTTGGAAAATATGTATCTGATTATAAAACCTACAATTATGGAATACTGAATTGGGGATTGATCAATGAAGATGTTATGTTTCTTCAAATTAACGGAATGATGGGATTTGCTCATTACGATTTAGGTGATGATCCTGAAAAAGCAGAAGCATTGTATGAACAATATACTGAGGAAAGTGACAATCAAACACAAGATGAAGTTGATGGCGCAGCATATATTATGGACACTATTTTTCCAGAATTGGTAAAAACAAAAGCATGTATTATTGATTTACGATTTAATGGTGGAGGAACAGATGAAGTGGCTTTAAAAATACTAAGCTATTTTACAAAAGAAGAAACTACTGTATTTTCAAAGAAAGCGTATGTCAAAGAAGGAGAATATACTACAGCAAATGTAATTCGTATTTCGCCTGCAAAAAAAGTATTTAATGGAGAGTTGTATATCCTAACAAGTCCATTGTCGGCAAGCGCTACCGAAATATTTGTATTAAGTTCATTGAAAGCTGCGCCAAATGCAATTCGAATAGGTTCTAATACGGAAGGAATTTTTTCTGATATACTAGACAAACAATTGCCAAATGGTTGGAGTTATGGACTGTCAAATGAAATCTATGAAAGTACAGATGGAGTTAATTATGAGAACATTGGAATTCCTGCACATCATCATATAGAATACAATCGAGAAAGTGGCTATAAATTTGTCAGTAAACTACAAGAGCAAAAGAAAGATGAAGCTGTTGAAAAAGTACTCGAACTATTAAAAGAAAACTAACCTTAAACCAATAAATACATTAGGCGCTATAATGACAAAAGGAATTGTAGTGCCTTTTTCTATTTATCAGAGTGAATCAAAAATAATAGGGAAAGAATACATCGAAAATTCCATTCTCAAAAGCAACAAATCTAAAAGCGAAGCAATCTAACATCTCCTTTATGACGTGTTAAATCTAAGACAATTCAGCGAAAGCAAAAAAATCAAGCAAGAGTGAGAAAGTCTAAAAGCGCAGCGATCTAACATCTAATAGCGCAGCGGTCTAACATCTATTAAATAAAAGGTGCCTCAATAGGTAAAACAGAAACCGTACGATTTTTAATATCAAACTTGTCTCCGTTTGAAAGTACATGAATCGTCATATTTGCCATTGTCATTGGCGTTCCTTCTTTCAATACTTTTTCATTATTGTGTGTTAGTGTAGCGCCATCGAAAACAATCACCATTCCAGAACCAATTACAGTACAATCGTTTCCGTTTTTGATAATCATTCCTGTATCTTCAGCTAATCCAATTCCGATTAGATTAGGAAACTTTGCTACTGCTTCAGATTGACGGCCAAAACGTCCTCTACGAATAAAATGTGTGTCTACAATCAGCTCAGGAATCAAATTTAAACCTTTATACATACGTACAGCGCCTTTAATAAAGGCTTCTGAAGCACTTCCGCCAGCAATCATTTGAGTAGCCATAGCCATTGCACCAGCGCTTGTACCTGCAATCACAAAACCTTCTTCATTTTGGTAACGATCTACTAAAATATCATGTATTTGAGTGCCTCCAATTTTATTTGTAATTTTTGATTGATCTCCGCCAGAAAACATAATACAATCTGCATTTTTGATCAATTCAATAGAAGAGTCTTTTTCAGAATCCTCTTTACTTCTAATATCTAAAACCGTAACATTTGTACAGCCTAACTTATCAAAAGCATCTAAATAATTTTCTCCAACTTCCACAGGAATGCTAGAAGCCGTTGGAATTACCACAATATTTGCATCCACACCACCAGCTTCTTTAACAACGTGAAATAAAATCCCTTCGTCTATAAATTCTAGTGTATATTGTTCATTTTCCTCAATACCTTTATCTTCATTTCCTCCTATTGGAATCAATGTACCTTTGATCTGCTGCATGTTATCGTGATTTTTGTGAGTGCAAAAGTAAAATAAATTTTTATCTCTTAACCTTTTTTTAGCCTAATCTTAATCTACAGCTATAGAATCTTAAAAAGGAGTCTGAAATCTGTGAAATTTTTCTATATTTATGATCAGACTTGTTAAAAAAAACAAATCTGTCAATTAACCAAACCAACAGCACATGGAAATAAGAAGTATAAACGCAATGCGAGGGCCAAATTATTGGTCGATAAGAAGACATAAATTAATCGTAATGGTCTTGGATCTGCAAGAGATGGAAGAATATCCAACCAATAAAGTAGAAGGTTTTGGAGATCGATTAAAAGCTATGTTTCCCTCCATGTATTCACACAGATGTTCTGAAGGTTGTGAAGGAGGATTTTTTATGCGTGTTGATGACGGAACTTGGATGGGGCATGTAATTGAACATATTGCATTAGAAATTCAAACCTTGGCAGGAATGGATACAGGTTTTGGAAGAACACGTGGTTATGGGGAAGAAGGTGTTTACAACGTGGTTTTCTCATACATGGAAGAAAAAGTAGGTCGTTATGCAGCAAAAGCCGCAGTTCGTATCTGTGAAGCGTTGATTTCTGGTGAAGATTATGATTTGGCAGAAGATATTCAGGAAATGCGAGAAATTCGTGAAGAAGCACGTTTGGGTCCAAGTACAGGCTCTATTGTTGAAGAAGCGGCAAGTAGAGGAATTCCTTGGATTCGTTTAAATAAATATTCATTATGTCAATTAGGTTATGGTGCAAATCAAAAGCGTATTCAGGCAACTGTAACGAGTGAAACAAGTAATATAGGTGTTGAAATTGCTTGTGATAAAGAAGATACAAAGTATTTACTCGAACAAGCAGAAGTAGAAGTGCCACGTGGAGATATTATTCGTAGAGAGCGTAGCCTTAAAGGTGCGTGTGATTATGTAGGCTTTCCATTGGTGATAAAACCAATTAATGGAAATCACGGACGTGGAATTACAGTAGATATAAATACATATGATGAAGCATTAGTAGCATTTAAAGCTGCACAAGAAATATCTCGATCTGTAATTGTAGAAAAATATATTACCGGAGACGATTATCGTTTACTTGTAATCAATAATAAATTAGTAGCTGCTGCCAAAAGAACACCTGCGCATGTAATTGGAGATGGAAAATCAACCATTCAAGAATTAATTGATGAGGTAAATAAAGATCCACGCAGAGGATATGGTCATGAAAAAGTATTGACCATGATTAAAGTAAATGATCTCACACAAACGCTCATTGCTGCTAAAGGATATACATTAGAAACTGTCTTAGAAAAAGACGAGGTAATGGAGTTAAAAGATACTGCAAACCTAAGTACAGGAGGAACCGCAGAAGATGTAACCGATATGGTGCATCCTGCAAATGTGTTTATGGCAGAACGTATATCAAAAATCATTGATTTAGATATTTGCGGAATAGACGTTATGACTTCAGATATAAGTAAGCCACTATCAAAAACAGGTGGCGCAGTATTAGAAGTAAATGCAGGTCCAGGATTTCGTATGCACTTGGCGCCAACAGAAGGATTGCCAAGAAACGTTGCTGCGCCAGTAATAGATAAATTATTTCCTCCAGGATCAACATCACGGATTCCAATTATAGCAATTTCTGGAACCAACGGAAAAACTACAACGACTCGATTGATTGCACACATGGCAAAAATGAAAGGTTATAGAGTTGGATATACAACTAGTGATGGTGTATACATTCAAAACCGTTTATTAATGACGGGTGATTGTACTGGTCCTGCAAGTACAGAATTTGTGCTAAAAGATCCAACAGTAAACTTTGCTGTATTAGAATGTGCACGAGGTGGATTGTTAAGAGCCGGTTTAGGATTCAAAAATTGTGATATCGGAATTGTAACTAATGTTGCAGCCGATCACTTAGGTTTAAAAGGAATTCATACTATAGAACAATTAGCAAAAGTGAAAGGAGTGATTCCAGAAACAGTTTTACCAGACGGAACAGCTATTTTGAATGCTGATGACGATTTGGTATATGCAATGCGTAAAAATGTAGAGTGTAATGTGGCGTTATTCTCGCTTGACGAAAATAATCCGCGAATAAAAGCAATGCAAAAGCGTGGCGGAATTTCAGCAATTTATGAAAATGGATACATTACTTTATGTAGAGGAGAATGGAAAATGCGTGTCATTAAAGCGGTAAATGTTCCATTGACATTTGGCGGAAAAGCTACATTTATGATTCAAAATGTATTGCCAGCAGTTATTACGGCATACTTAAAAGGATTCTCTATTGATGACATGAAAGTTGCCTTAGAAACATTTATTCCTTCGGCTTCGCAAACGCCAGGACGTTTGAATTTATTCAAATTTAAAAACTTCCAAATCTTAGTCGATTATGCGCACAATCCAGCCGGAATGCGAGCTTTAAAACAGTTTGTTGATAATTTAAATGCTTCTGTGAAAGTTGGAATAATTGCAGGAATTGGGGATAGACGTGTAGAAGATAATAATGAAATGGGAGGTATTGCCGCTGAAATGTTTGATGAAGTAATTATTCGTCAAGACAAGCGTTTACGTGGAAAAACAGAAGAAGAACTGATCAAAATGTTGGATGATGGAATCAAAATGAAAGATCCAAATAAGAAAACAACCATTATTCCATCAGAAAAAGAAGCGATACTACATGCCGTAAAAAATGCAGAAAAAGGCGCACTTATTGTATTGTGTAGTGATGTAATTCCTGATGCATTGGATTTAGTCAAAAAATTAAAAGAGGAAGAGGCAAACGATTTATATGATTTTACGCCTGATGATATACCAAACTTACAATAACAACATCTTAAAAACTCTCGAAATCATTCGGGAGTTTTTTAATTACACTCATTTCTAAAGCTGTAAAGTGTTAAAGTTCCTGTAAATCGTAAAATCAATTTACATAGAAGAAGTAAATTTGTTAAAATTTAGTAAATGTTAAGATTTTTAGTCCCAATTATAATTGTTCTCATCTTAGAGCTGTATACGTTTTTTTCAATACGTGCTATAACCAGTAATAAATTTATTCTCATAGGATTTTGGGTTCTTACAATAGTTGTATATGGTATCTTTTTCTATCAAATGAGCTTAACACAACGTGAAGGACGTTTTAGTTTGTCTACAGGATATGCAATTGGATTAGCACTTACAGTAATTGTTCCAAAAATATTCATATTTGCAATCCTTTTCATAGAAGATATCTTCCGATTTTTTGCTTCTTTATTTAATTACTTTCAACACAGTGGAATGACGGTTGGAGAAGCAATACCTTCAAGAAGAAAATTTTTAAGTCAACTCGCATTAGGAATTGCGGCAATACCATTTGCAGGTTTTCTATATGGTATTTTCAAAGGGAAGTACAATTATAGAGTAATTAGACATACAATGTTTTTTGACGATTTGCCAGATGAATTTGATGGTTATACGCTGACGCAGATTTCAGATATTCATTCGGGAAGTTTTGATAACAAAGAAAAAATAGAATATGCTGTTGATTTAATCAATGAGCAAAAAAGTGACATTATTGTGTTTACAGGAGATATTGTAAATGCAGTTGCAGAAGAAATGTATCCGTGGATTGATACTTTCAAGCGTATGGAAGCGAAAGACGGTTTGTATTCTATTTTAGGAAATCACGATTACGGATATTACGCGTATCGTACACAAGAAGAAATAGCAGGAAATCATCAAAAAATAGAAAAAGTTCACAAGGATATAGGTTTCAATTTATTATTGAACGAAAAAAGGACCTTAGAGCGAAACGGTCAAAAATTAAATATCTTAGGTGTAGAAAATTGGGGAGCTTCACGTCATTTTCCAAAAAGAGGAAGTTTGAAAAAAGCAACGCAAGATGTTGTTGATGGAGAATTTAATATTTTACTATCGCATGATCCTTCACACTTTGATTATAAAGAAATGGAGATTCGTGAAAAAG
The DNA here is from genome assembly GCF_947496985.1 of uncultured Kordia sp. Lineage (GTDB taxonomy): Bacteria > Bacteroidota > Bacteroidia > Flavobacteriales > Flavobacteriaceae > Kordia. The sequence continues at coordinate 527,040 of NZ_CANMEZ010000002.1, read as the reverse complement.
AAAAGAAAGATCCGGAAGTTGTTACTGATGAAACAAATATCATCAATTTCGAAAAAAAGATTCAACTTACATTAGCAGGACATACACATGGAATGCAGTTTGGAATAGAAATTCCATTTCTAAACTTTAAATGGAGTCCTGTAAAATATAGATATCCACGTTGGGCAGGCTTGTATGAAGAAGCTGGAAAATACTTGCATGTAAACCGTGGATTTGGTGTGTTGGCGTTTCCTGGGCGTGTAGGAATATGGCCTGAAATCACTGTAATAGAGCTTAAAAAACGCAAGAATATAGCTTAATTGCTAGAAAATAGTACATTTGTAGAAGTGAACTGCTATATTTTTCGTTAAAAAAATAGTAATTCCATAAAAATTAAAACATTCGCTTATGTCAAAATTTGGTGAATTAATTAGTTCAGATATGCCTATTCTGTTAGATTTTTATACAGAATGGAATGAGCAGTCAAAAGCTATGCATCCCGTATTACGCGATGTTGCGGCTGCCATTGGCGATAGCGCCAAAGTTATTAAAATAGACGTTGATAAAAACAAAGAATTAGCAGAAGCACTTCGTGTCAAAGGATTACCAACACTCATGATTTATAAAGGTGGAGAAATGGTTTGGAGACAAAGTGGAGAGCAAGATGCTAATACGCTTATTGGTTTAATTACCGAACACGTCTAATTCTACATAGGAATACTTTTAAATGTATATCCTTTATTGCTAAAGTGCGCCAATACTTTTGGTAGCGCATAGCGTATCTTTTTCTGTGCTTTTAAGCTGTCGTGAAAAACAACTATGCTTCCTGTTTCTGTATGCTCAATAACGTTGGCTAAACATTTTTCGGGAGATAATGCGGTGTCAAAATCTCCACTCAATACATTCCACATGATAATTTTATAATCAAGTTCTCGAAGTTTCTTTACGAGATGAGGTGTTATTTTTCCATATGGAGGACGAAATAGCTTTGTAGTTGTGTTTTTGGAGGAATTTAAAGCATTTTTAAACGTTTCATTACAATGTATACTATCTAAAATATATTGATCATTAGAAACTTTCCAGGCGTTTACATGATGTTGTGTGTGATTTCCAATACTGTGTCCTTCAGAAATCAATTGATTGAAAATTTCAGGATGCTTTTCTACATTATCACCAATACAGAAAAACGTGGCTTTTGCATTGTATTTGGAAAGTTGTTGCAAAACCCAAGGTGTTACTTCTGGAATTGGTCCATCATCAAAAGTTAGGTATATTATTTTGGAAGTAACAGAAAACTCCCAAACTAGTTTTGGAAACAAAGATTTCACTAGTTTGGGAGTTTTTACTGTGTATAATTTCATATCAATACATCTTATTCAGCATCTTCTGGACCAAATAGGTGTCGAAACTGCTCTACGTAACCTTGGAAAAGCATTCTTTCTTTCTCTAATAATACTTTTTGATCGTTTACATCTAAAATACTAACAAGACTCTTATACTTTTCTAAATATTGATAAATATCTTCAATGTCATCATATTGTTGACTCAGCTTTACACTTTTATAATATTCTAAATATTCAATGTATTTAGCTTTTACTTCATTAAAAACAGCAATTCCTTTTTCAGGTTTTCCAATTTTGAAATAACCATCAATAAAAGGCTCAGTGAAAATATAATAACCAAAATATTTGATTGGCATTTTTTCAAGTGCTAAGTCAATAATGTCTTCAGCTTTATCGTTTTTGCCTTCTCTAATTAGTTGCTCTGTTAATTTTGCTAGATTTGATCGGTATGAAATACTTTGTCTTCGTGTTTGAGGATCATGATAAATAGCATCGCTATCAGCATTTCCCCAATCCCACATCATTACATTTTTATACATTAGTTCGCTATTTACACGACCTAATTCATATTCGCTAGCATTTTTAGTTTTAATAGGAATTAACTTCAGTACTAATCCATCAAGTTGTAAATAATCTTTCATCCATATGTATTCGGCTTTATCAAAACTTCCACCAGTAAAGTGAATTGGGCGTTCCCAATCATTTTGATTTAAGATATCTAACATCATTAGATTGTTTTTGTACAATGCAGTTTTTGGTAATTCTATATCAATATAATCTACCATTAAATGATGATCTTTTGGATCAACATACTTTGCTGCATTTTCTTTATTTACAGGAACACGAACTTTATTTACAGGATAGTAAATAATATTTCGTTGACTTTGAGGAATGTTAGGATCTTCCACTTCATAAATATTATCTATTAAATAGCCATATTTAGTTTCTTTACGATCACTTAAAACCCAATCCATAAATCGATCTAACTCCCAAACAGTACTGTCTGAAACAGCAGGATGTTCTTGATAACGAATATAATTACGAGTTCCGTGTTTGTATTTGTCATGTGTCATTTCTGAAGGAACAGGATCACTGTCAAACGCTTTCTTTTTCATCTGATCAATGTACCAATCGGTTCCTAAAAGACTTGTGTTGATCGTTCTTACGTCAGTTCTATAGCCTTCAACACTTTGGGCATACCAAAGTGGGAATGAATCATTATCACCAATGGTAAAAACGATAGCGCCAACGTCTTTTTCCATAGAACTTAAATAAGCTTTTGCGGTAGATTGTGCCATATAACGATGTGATCTATCATGATCATCCCAGTTTTGAGAAGCCATTAATAATGGAACTGCTAATAAGGTAACAGCTGTTACTGCACCTGCGGCAATTTTTCCATCAACATATGTGCGTAGTGTGTCGAAAAGTGCGTACACTCCATAACCTATCCAAATAGCAAATACATAAAAAGACCCTACTAAAGCATAATCACGTTCTCTTGGTTCAAAAGGTCGTTCACTTAAAAATACTTTTAAGGCTAGTCCTGTAAAAAGGAAAAATATGAGTAATACCCAAAATTGTTTTGGAGCTCTTAATAATAAAAATACAAAACCAATAATTCCTAAAATTAATGGTAAAAAGAAGTATGTATTTCTTGCTTTGTTGTTTAAAACATCAGAAGGTAAATTATCTTGTGAAGCACCCAAGTGTATTTCATCAACAAAATTGATTCCACTAATCCAATTTCCATGATTGTCTAATTTTCCTTGAATATCATCTTGTCTACCTGCAAAATTCCACATAAAATAGCGCCAATACATATAGCTCATTTGATAACTGAGCATATAGTATAAATTTTGTCCAAAAGTTGGCGGTTTTATATCGATGTAATCACGAATTCTTTTGATATGTTTTTCAAAGTCGTCTGCATAAATTTCTCCATTATTTGCTCTAGTTTTGAAATCGTTAATGATGTCTACAATTTGTTTATCACCACGATACTGAGGTTTAATATCAAAATCTAGTAAACCAGCATATTCCATATAATTCACAGCATGATCAGAACTCCACATTCTTGGTAAAAAACCTCTGTGATTACTATCTGAATTCTGTTTTGCTCCTTTCCAAGAGTTTACAATTACATACTTATCTAAAGTAATATCTTTTTCATAACGTGGTTTGTCGTCAACATATGGTTCTTCAGCATCTAAACCTCCATAAATATCAGTATACATTGGTCCGTATAAAACATGCGTTTCAGGATATTGTTCTAAATTATAATAAGCTAAAAGTAAATGTGCATTAGAAGGTTGATTTTCATTAACTACAATATCAGAGTTTGCACGAATAGGAATCATTAACCATGTAGAAAATCCCATTAAAATAAAAGCCAAACAAAGAGTGATAGTATTTAATAAGCGGTAATTATTCTTTTTAGTATACTGTAAAACAAAATAGAAAAATGCAATAAAAGATAATGCGGCCATAAAATAACCTGTATTAAAAGGCATTCCAAAGGTATTTACAAAGAACACTTCCATATTCCAGAAAAAACTCAATGTAGTTGGTGGTATAAATTTAAATACAAAAAATAAAACAGCAACAGAGATAATATTTGCTAGGACAAACCCTTTTGGAGTAACTTTTTTATAATTCTTGAAATAATAAATCATTCCTAATGCAGGAATTGTTAATAATCCCATTAAATGCACTCCAAATGCCAATCCAATCATTAAAGAGATTAAAATTAACCAACGATCGCCTCTAGGTTTGTGCATTTCATCTGACCAGCGCAATACCATCCAGAATAAAACAGACATTAGGCAAGCAGCCATAGCATATACTTCGGCTTCTACTGCACTAAACCAAAAACTATCTGAAAATGTAAAGGCCAATGAACCAACCAATCCGCTTCCAAGTACTGCAATTTGTTTTCCAAATGTAAACTCTACTTCTTCCTCTTCCTGATTCGGTAACTTTTTCAAGGCTACTTTCTTCACTAAATTGGTAATAGACCAAAACATAAATAGAATTGTAAAAGCACTAGAAAAAACAGACAAATAATTGACCATTAAAGCAACTTGTTCAGGTCCTGAAGCAAAAGTTGCAAAAACTGCACCCATCATTTGATAAAAAGGAGCGCCTGGTGGATGCCCAACTTGAAGTTTGGCTGCTGTAGCTATATATTCAGTACAATCCCAATAACTTGCAGTTGGTTCTACAGTTAAGCTGAAAGTTAGTAAGGCAATTAGAAAAACTCCCCATCCTAGGATAGTATTCCATTTCTTAAAATTTAAAGAAGTCATGAATGTTCATTTAATTAAGACTAACGGCGAATTTAAGAATTTATCATTTAGGAACTCTATTTTTTTAGAAAAGCTTAATAAAATCAATATAAAAGTTTTAAAATTAGATGCTTGTCAAATATTTGTCGCGTTAGCGAATTCAATAAAACTCATAATGATGTCAAATAGTATACTTGTTTATTATTCGGATCAAAATAAATATTTATGAAAAAGCAATTAAAAAAAGAGTATTAATAATTTAAATATAATAAAAAGTACAATGATGAGGAAATGGACTTAGAGATTCTGAGACTCATTGTAAAACAACTCCAATTTATTGTAAAGTGAAAATAGAGATTAATTGTCTGAACCCAACCGTTCTTAAATCAAAAGGTTGTGAAGCAGTTATTTAAAGTAAGCTAAATTCTAAAAACGAGATGAATTTTAAAATTTATCTCGTTTTTTTTAAAAAACCTTTGGTCATTTCAAACTTTGTTTTAAATTTGCATCCGCATTACAGCATTGGCCTATGGTGTAACTGGCAACACGTCTGGTTTTGGTCCAGAAGAGTCTAGGTTCGAGCCCTAGTAGGCCAACGAAAAGCTCCTTTCGATACGAAAGGAGCTTTTTTTATTTCTAATATGTTGGTATTCAGGATGATTTTTAGGTGAGAAATTTATATTGCGTATTTGTAGAAATAAGCCCAAATGGAATAACAGTAAAAAATCCCGATCATTCGATAGCGATTTTTTTTGTTTACGTAAATATGTGAGAGCGGTAAGAGTGGGTAGTTCATGTTGCGCGTTTTACCGAAAAAAAAGCATTTTTTTATTTCTAAATGTATTGAATTCACTCTGAAATCTTTTTTAGTATTTACGCATATAGCTTGGTTGTACTTGAATGTATTTTTTTATTCTTTCAATTAAATGGTTTAAAGCCAAATATTTAGAGACTCTTTGATAAGAATTAAAGGCTATTCCCATTTCTACATGATTTATTTGTTAAAATTTTGCAAAAATGAGCTTTAATAAGCTATTGTTAATCAATACTATAAATTAATTTAATGTTAATATTAATACTTTGATACGCTAAGTTAATAGTAATACTATTATATTTGCGTTCGTAAATATTAAAATAGTGTGTAGAAAAGAATTTTTCATCACAAAAAATAACATTTTTTAATATAAAAACATGGAAAAAACTCAATTAACACCTTGGCAACGTTTTGTTGGTTTACTACAATTAGAGAAAAAAGATATTTTTCAAATATTGTATTATGCTATTTTTGCAGGAATCGTAGCGCTATCCTTGCCGCTTGGAATTCAGTCAATTATAAACTTAATACAGGGGGCGCAAATTTCAACTTCTTGGATTGTATTAGTTGTGCTGGTAACCTTAGGAGTTATTTTCTCAGGAGCATTGCAGTTGATGCAAATGCGGATTATTGAAACAATTCAGCAGCGAATTTTCATGCGTGCATCGTTTGAATTGAGTTATCGTTTTCCAAAAATAAAAATGAATGAGCTGCGTAATTATTATCCGCCAGAGTTAGCAAACAGATTTTTTGATACACTTACAATTCAAAAAGGACTATCAAAAATATTAATAGATGTGCCATCTGCCTTATTGCAAATACTTTTTGCATTAATACTATTATCATTTTACCATCCGTTCTTTATCATTTTTGGAATCCTATTATTGGTTTTGATCTATTTTGTGTTCAAATTCACAGCACAAAAAGGGTTGCAAACAAGTTTGGATGAATCTAAAAATAAATATAAAGTAGCGCACTGGATTCAAGAAGTAGCTCGTACAATGGTAAGTTTTAAACTTTCAGGAAATACCAATTTAGCGTTGAAAAAGAATGATGCTTTGGTTGAAAGTTACTTAAAAGCACGTGAAAGCCACTTTCGTGTGTTGGTGTTGCAGTTCATACAAATGATTTCATTTAAAGTGCTAGTAACAGCTTCTTTGTTGTTAATTGGAGGAGCGTTAGTGTTAAATCAGGAAATGAACATTGGACAGTTTGTAGCGGCAGAAATTATCATTCTGTTGGTAATTGCTTCTGTTGAAAAATTAATTGTTGGACTCGAATCATTCTACGACGTGTTGACATCTATAGAGAAACTTGGGCAAGTAGTAGATAAAGAATTAGAAGCGCAAGAAGGTGAAATGCCAAGCTATGAAGAAGGAATGGCAATTGAATTGGATAATGTGTCTTATCAAGTGTCAAATCGTGAAAAGCCAATTCTAAAAAATATTTCACTCAAAGTAACTCCAAAAAGTAGAATATTAATACAGGGAGAAAGTGGTTCGGGAAAATCAAGTTTATTGCGATTAATTACTGCGGTTGTAGAGCCGACTGCGGGAAGTATCTATGTAAATAAGTTTTCTATGGAAAGTTTACACTTAAATCATTACAGATCACATTTAGGTTTATCGCTTTCAGAAGAAACACCATTTGAAGGGACTATTAGAGAAAATTTATCCTTTGGAAATGAAAATATTTCAGATAAAACCATTTTTTGGGCACTAGAAAAAGTTGGCTTAGCACAGTTTATAAAAGAACAACCCAAAGGGTTAAAAACGGTATTAAATCCTGAAGGAAAACAAATTTCGTATAACATTTCTAAAAAAATAGTTTTGGCAAGAGCAATTATAAAAAAGCCAAAAATATTAGTTCTAGAAGATCCACTCGATCAGTTTAATGTTGATGAAAGTAATAAAATCATTGATTTCTTAACCGATCCATCAAATCCGTGGGCATTAATTGTTGTTAGTAGCAACGAACGTTGGTCAACAAGTTGTGGAGGAACATTAACGCTAGAAAAAGGGGAAATTAAAAGTCGAAAAGCATGTTAAATATATCGCATAATCAACTCAACAAAAAAGTCGATCTTACCAAATTTAAATCGGGTAAAAAGATTTTTACAAAAGAATATTACAAGCAGTTTAATAAGTTCTTATTAGCGTTTGCAGTTATAGGGCTTATTGTGTTATTCTTGCCTTGGACACAGAATATTTCTGGGCAAGGACAGGTGACAACTTTACGGCCAGATCAGCGTCCGCAAACCATTCAATCGCAAATTCCAGGGCGAATAGAGCAATGGTATGTTCGTGAAGGTGATTCAGTAAGAAAAGGAGATACGATTTTAAAAATATCTGAAATAAAAAGTGATTACTTTGATGATAAGCTAGTGGAGCGAACCAATGATCAAATCAAAGCGAAATCATCTTCAGTAATTGCTTATAAAGGAAAAATTAGTGCTTTGGAAAGGCAAGTTGCTGCGTTACAAAATGAGCGAAACTTAAAGCTAAAACAAGCGCAAAATAAACTTGTGCAGGCGAAGTTGAAAATTAAAGGAGATAGTATTGATGTTGAAGCGGCTCGAATCAATGAAAAAATCGCGAAGCGTCGATACGATCGTACAGAAACCTTGCAAAAAGAAGGATTGAAAGCAGTAAAGGATGTAGAAGAAAAGCGTTTGAAATTACAGGAAACACAAGCAAAATTAATCTCTTTAGAAAATAAATACCTAGCAAACAAAAATCAATTAATCAATGCGCAAATAGAATTATCGCGAACGGAAGCAACCTATGCAGATAAAATATCCAAAGCGCAGAGTAACATGTTTACAGCGCAATCGAGTCAATACGATACAGAAGCGCAAGTAACAAAACTTGAAAACCAATACACAAACTATAAAGTCCGAAATGGATTATTGTACATATTAGCACCGCAAGACGGATTTATTAATAAAGCATTAAAAGGCGGAATTGGAGAAACATTCAAAGAAGGAGAAAAACTGGTGGGAATCATGCCGTCAAAATATGAGTTGGCAGTAGAAAGTTATGTGCGCCCAATCGACTTGCCATTACTTCACATAGGTGAAAAAGTACGTGTGCAATTTGATGGTTGGCCTGCAATTGTATTCAGCGGTTGGCCTAATGTGTCATACGGAACATATGGAGCGGAAGTAGTGGCTATTGAAAACTTCATCAGTGATAACGGAAAATACAGAATACTATTAGCACCAGATGAAAGTGATCATAAATGGCCAGAAGCGATTCGTGTTGGTTCAGGAGCAAGAACAATTGCCTTATTAGATGATGTTCCAATTTGGTTTGAGTTGTGGAGGCAATTAAACAGTTTTCCGCCAAACTTCTATCAGCCAACAAATAAAAAAGATTCAAAAAAGAAGAAATAATATACCATGCGAAATTACTTTTATCTCATTGTATTTCTTTTCAGCGGAACACTGTTTGCGCAAAACTCAATAGATTCAATCATGACATTGAACGAGTATTTGGGGTATGTAAAAACATATCATCCAATTGTGAAACAAGCAAACTTGATTATCAACGAAAGTGAAGCTAAATTGTTGAAAGCTCGCGGAGCATTTGATCCGAAATTGGAAGTTGATTACGATCGTAAGAAATTCAAAAACACTGAGTATTACGATAAATTAAATGCTACGTTTAAAATCCCAACTTGGTACGGAATTGAATTCAAAGCGAACTTTGAAGAAAACACTGGAGAATTTCTAAACCCTGAATTTTCAGTGCCAACAGATGGGTTGTATAGTGCAGGAGTTTCAATTTCTTTGGCAAGAGGGTTTCTGATCAATGAGCGAATGGCAATGCTAAAACAAGCAAAACTATTCACGCAGCAAGCAAAAGCAGATCAACAGTTATTGGTTAATGAAATATTATATGAAGCTTCGTTGACGTATTTCAATTGGTTGAAGGCTTACAGGAACAAGCAGGTGTACAGTTCGTTTCTTTCTAATGCAAACATTCGTTTTGAAGGAATAAAGAAAAGCTATCGCGAAGGAGAAAAAGCAGCTATTGATACCTTGGAAGCTCGATTGACACTTAATACACGAAAACTTGGGTTGGAAAAAGCACGGATCAAGTATGTAAAAACGTCGTTAGAATTGTCGAATTTTTTATGGTTGAATGATAATACTCCTGTAGAAATAAAAGAAACGATACATCCAGATGTGGAGACGGTAACTAGTATTGATGATGTGTTGAAAGTAACAGGATTTGATAGTGAAAGTTTTGATGTTGAAGCACATCCAAAATTACGTTCATTAGATTTTAAGTATGAAAGTTTACAGCTTAATAAACGTTTGAAACAAAACATGTTGCTGCCACAAATAGATTTACAATACAATTTCTTATCACAAACGCCCGATAATATAGGAACGTTCAATTCTGCAAACTATAAGAGTGGTGTTAATATAAGTTTTCCATTATTTCTAAGAAAAGAACGCGGAGATTTACGCTTGGCAAAACTAAAACTGCAAGACTTGGAATTTGAAATCTCAACGACACGTGTAACACTCAAAAATAAAATTGATGCCGTAACACAAGAAATAGAGTCGTATAACTTACAAAATCAATTAACGGAAGAATTAGTAGCTGATTATGAAGTGATGTTGCAAGCGGAAGAGCGTAAATTTTTCTTGGGAGAAAGTTCATTATTTCTTGTCAATTCGCGGGAAGCAAAACTTATAGAGAACACCATAAAAGCAATTGATTTAGAAAACAAATACTTTAAAACAAAGGCAAGTTTATTTAATATTATGGCGAACCTTTTATAAGTGTAAAACAAAAAGTGAAGTCATGAAAAACCCCAATCAGCTACGATTGGGATTTTTTTATATTTTATATTTTTGAATTATTTAATCTTCAATTTAAAAGATTATCAAATCTTAAACGTAATCACAGGTCGCATGGCGTGATTTACCAAATCTTCACTAATACTTCCGTTGAAAAAATGTGCCAAACCTTGTCGTCCATGTGTGCTCATTCCGATCAAATCGGCATCAATAGACTTGGAAAAATTCAAAATCCCATGTTCTATTGTGTCGTCATTATAAATATGTTTTTCAAAATTAGGGATTTCAAAATCAGCAATAAAATCATTCATCTTTTTCTCTGTCTTTGCGGTACTTGCAAAGCGATTTGGAGTATTCACATAAAGTAAGTGTAATTTTGCATTAAAGCTGTTTGCAAAATCAAGGGCTTGTTCAAATACAAGTTTTTGATCTTCTGAAAAATCAGAGGCAAACACAAAATTATTTACATTAAACTCATCAATATCATTCTTAATCACAAGTACAGGTGCATCTGCAGTTCGTACTACTTTCTCTGTATTGGAACCAATGAACATCTCTTTCAGTCCAGAAGCTCCACTAGATCCCATAACAACCAAGTCGATATCATGTTGGATAATGGCTTCTGTAATTCCGTCAAAAGCTTTATGTGATTCTACAGTGACATGCACTGTAACATCTTTCATGTATTCTTTTTCCATTGTTTTTTCAAAACGCTCGTTAGCAATCTTCATAAATAATAACTGCTCAGGAACGTTCAAATTAGTATCTCCAGAAAGCAAATGTGAAGGAAGTTCTAGCATGTGCATTAAGTAAATTTCGGCATTATTTTGTTTCGCTAAAGAAGCGGCAACTTTAAGTGCATATTCGGCTTGTTCGGAAAAATCGGTTGGAAGAAGGATTTTTTTCATAATAGACTTGAAATTTTAATATATTGATAAATACTAAAGTTACAAATAAAATCCTTTGATCGAATAGTTTTTAAAATTCGAAAAATTATGTATATTTGCACCGTTGTACGAAGATAAGAATAAAAATGAGGGGACTTTAAGTCCCCTCTTTTCATACTAAAAAATGTTCAAAGAAAAGGTTAATAATTTATTGAAAGAGGTGCTCTCAGAAGAGCCATCTTTGTTTCTAATTTCAAAAGAAATTACAGCGGGAAACAAAATTGTAGTTGTCATTGATGGTGATAATGGAGTTACGCTTAGTGATTGTATGAAAGTAAGCCGTCATATTGAACACAATTTAGATAGAGAAGAGGAAGATTTCTCATTGGAAGTATATTCTTCGGGAGTTTCTGAAGGATTAACACACATTCGTCAGTACAAGAAAAATGTAAATAGAAAATTGGAAGTAATCATTGCTGACAACAAAAAAGTAGAAGGTACTTTGGTAGAAGCAGATGATGAAAAGATTAAATTACAATGGAAAGCGCGCGAGCCAAAGCCCATTGGAAAAGGTAAAGTGACGGTTCAAAAAGAACAAGAAATACCTTATAAAGATATTGTAAAAGCAAAAGTTATGGTAACATTTTAATTAAAGACATGTCATGGAGAATCTAGCATTGATTGAGTCGTTTTCGGAATTTAAGGACGACAAGCTAATAGATCGTGTAACGCTAATGGCGATATTAGAAGATGTTTTTAGAAATGCATTAAAAAAGAAATTTGGATCAGATGATAATTTTGATATCATTATAAATCCAGATAAAGGAGATTTAGAAATTTGGAGAAATAGAATAGTTGTTGCAGATGGTGAAGTAGAAGATCCAAATCAAGAAATTGAACTTACAGAGGCAAGAAAAATTGAACCAGATTTTGAAGTAGACGAGGATGTGTCGGAAGAAGTAAAGTTAATTGACCTTGGAAGAAGAGCGATTTTAGCATTGCGTCAAAATTTGATTTCTAAAATACACGAACACGACAATACAACAATCTATAAGCAATTTAAAGATTTAGTAGGTGATATATATACAGCAGAAGTGCATCACATTAGACACAGAGCTGTGATATTATTAGATGATGAAGGGAATGAGATTGTGTTGCCAAAAGAAAACCAAATTCCATCTGATTTCTTCCGTAAAGGAGAAAATGTAAGAGGGATTATTGATAGGGTAGACTTAAAAGGAAATAAGCCTATGATTATCATGTCAAGAACGGCGCCTGAATTCTTGGAGAAATTATTCGAACAAGAAATTCCAGAAGTTTTTGATGGATTAATTACAGTGAAAAAAGTAGTAAGAATACCAGGCGAAAAAGCAAAAGTAGCTGTGGATTCTTATGATGATAGGATCGATCCAGTTGGAGCATGTGTGGGAATGAAAGGTTCTCGTATCCATGGAATCGTGAGAGAGTTAGGGAACGAAAATATAGATGTAATCAATTACACAACAAACTTACAGCTATATATAACACGTGCCTTAAGTCCAGCAAGAGTGAGTTCGTTAAAAATTAACGAAGAAACTAAGCGTGTTGAAGTATTCTTAAAGCCAGAAGAAGTTTCAAAAGCAATTGGAAAAGGTGGATTTAACATTCGATTAGCAGGACAACTTACAGGATATGAAATAGATGTATATCGTGAAGGTGTTGAAGAAGATGTTGAGTTAACTGAGTTCTCTGATGAAATTGAAGCTTGGGTAATTGAAGAATTTAAGAAAATTGGTTTAGATACTGCAAAAAGTGTACTAGATCAAGAATTAGACTTCCTTGTAAAGCAAACAGATTTAGAGGAAGAAACCGTAGGGGAAGTAATTAGAATTCTAAAAGAAGAATTCGAAGATTAATAGAAAAAGCAATTTTTTTATTTAAAAGAGGGTAAAAATTTAAAATAGCTTATGGCTGAACAGAACAAAATAAGGCTAAGTAAAGTACTACGCGAATTGAATATTTCAATTGATAGAGCTGTGGATTTCTTGTCGCAGAATGGACATTCTGTGGAAAAAAGACCGACCACGAAAATATCACAGGAGATATACAATGTGCTGCTTGATGGTTTTCAAACCGATAAAAGCAAAAAAGTGGCTTCTAAGGAATTAGGAGAGGAAAAAAGGAAGGAGAAAGAAGCGTTGAGAGAGCAACTTGTAAAAGAGCAAGAAGAAGCGCAACGTAGAAGAGAGCAACGCGAAGAAGTGGTGCGTGCTAAAGCAAATCTTTCTGGACCGAAAACGGTTGGTAAAATAGATCTAAACCCTCAAAAAACCAAGTCGGAACCGGTACAGAAAAAAGTAGAAAAAGCACCAAAAGCTCCAAAAGCTACGCCTGTTAAGGAAGTTCAAGCTCAGCCAAAAAAGCAACAAGAACAACCGAAAGCAGTGGAGAAGCAAGAAGCTCCTAAGAAAGAAACTCCTAAGAAAGAAGCTCCTAAGAAAGAAGTTTCTAAAAAGGAAACTCCTGTAGTAAAAACAGAAAAAGCAGCGCCAGTTCAAAAACCTGTAGAGGTTAAAAAAGTGCCTGTTAAAAAAGTAGAACCAAAAGCGAAAGTGACGGAAAAGCCTGCCCAAACTCAAGCTCCTGCTAAAACTGAAGAAACTACAGAGCCAGAAAAGAAAGTAATTGCTACTAAATATCAAAAGCTTTCAGGTCCTAAGATGACAGGTCAAAAAATTGACTTGACACAATTCAATAAGGCCAAAAAGAAGAAAGAAGATAATAAAAAAGAATCTGAAGCTGATAAGAGAAAGAAGCGTAAGCGTATCTCTAAAACAAATTCAGGCCGTCCAGGCGGAAATAATAATAATAACAACCGTGGTGGAAATCGTGGTGGTGGAAACCGTGGCGGAAACCGTCGAGGCGGACATGCTAGAAAAGCTCCTGTGGCTAAAGTAGAGCCAACAGAAGAAGAAGTGCAAAAACAAGTACGTGAAACGCTTGAAAAGCTGCAAGGAAAGAGTAACAAATCCAGAGGAGCTAAATATCGTAAAGATAAGCGTGATGTACGTAGGCAGAAAAACGAAGAAACTCTAGAGCAACAAGCGGCAGAAAGTAAAGTGCTAAAGGCAACGGAATTTGTAACTGTTGGTGAGCTTGCTACAATGATGGATGTTGGAATCAACGAAATCATCTCTAAATGTATGATGTTGGGAATCATGGTTACTATGAACCAACGTTTAGATGCTGATACATTATCAATAGTTGCGGAAGAATTCGGATTTAGTGTAGACTTCATTGCGGCTGATATTGAAGAAGCAATTCAGGAAGAAGAAGATGCGCCGGAAGATTTATCTCCAAGAGCGCCAATTGTGACAGTAATGGGTCACGTGGATCACGGTAAAACATCATTGCTGGATCATATTCGTAAAGAAAATGTAATTGCAGGTGAATCAGGAGGAATTACACAGCATATTGGAGCATATGGAGTACAGCTTGAGAGTGGTCAGCGAATTACATTCTTAGACACACCAGGTCACGAGGCGTTTACTGCGATGCGTGCTCGTGGTGCACAAGTAACGGATATTGCAATTATTGTAATTGCGGCAGATGATGATGTAATGCCACAAACAAAAGAAGCGATCAGTCACGCGCAAGCAGCTGGAGTTCCTATTGTATTTGCGATAAACAAAATTGATAGACCAACAGCAAACCCAGATAAGATAAAAGAGAAACTAGCGGCAATGAACCTTCTTGTAGAAGATTGGGGAGGAAAAATTCAATCGCATGATATCTCTGCAAAAACTGGATTAGGAGTTGATGAATTACTTGAAAAAGTATTACTTGAAGCTGAATTATTAGAGTTACAGGCAAACCCGGATAAAAATGCAGTTGGTACAGTTGTAGAAGCGTTCCTTGATAAAGGTCGTGGATATGTTTCAACAATTCTAGTGCAAAACGGAACATTAAAAATTGGAGATTATTTACTTGCTGGTAAACACAGTGGTAAAATCAAAGCAATGTTTGATGAGCGTGGTAACAAAGTGAAGACTGCAAATCCTTCAACGCCAGTTTCAATTCTTGGTTTAGATGGAGCGCCGCAAGCAGGTGATAAATTCAATGTATTTGTAGATGAAAAAGATGCAAAACAAATTGCAGCAAAGCGTACGCAGTTATTAAGAGAGCAGTCTGTAAGAACGCAAAGAAGAACTACGTTGACAGATATTGGTCGAAGAATCAAAATTGGAGACTTCCAAGAATTAAACATTATCCTTAAAGGTGATGTGGATGGTTCGGTTGAGGCTTTAACAGATTCGTTCCAAAAATTATCTACGGAAGAGATTGAAGTGAAAATTATTCATAAAGGAGTTGGTGCAATTACAGAGAGTGATGTGTTGTTGGCAAGTGCTTCTGATGCGATTATAATTGGATTTAACGTGCGACCAGCAGGAAATGCAAGAATTGTGGCTGATAAAGAAGAAATTGATATCCGAGCATACTCAATCATCTATGATGCAATTAACGATGTGAAAGATGCAATGGAAGGGTTGTTATCTCCTGAAGTTAAAGAAGAAATTACTGGTAATGCTGAAATTAGAGAAACATTCAAAATATCTAAAATTGGAACAATTGCTGGTTGTATGGTAACAGATGGAAAGATCTTTAGAAACTCTGGTATCCGATTAATCCGTGATGGAGTTGTAATCTTTACAGGTGAATTAGCTTCGTTAAAACGTTTCAAGGACGATGTTAAGGATGTGAGTAAAGGATATGATTGTGGATTACAAGTTAAGAACTACAACGATATTAAAATTGGTGATATCGTAGAGTCTTTCAAAGAAGTGGAAGTGAAAAAGAAATTGAAATAAACTTTCAATTTAAATACATAAAAAAAGGATCGCAATTTGCGATCCTTTTTTTTGTTTATACCTTTTATTGTGTTGACTATTTTTTCTTCTTCTTTGGTGGGATAAAAGAAAAAGCATTTGGGAATATCTTTTTTACTTCAACTAAAAAACGATCCGCTTCTAAGCTTGATCTAAAATTGCCTACCCAAACTTTATAATTTGGAGTTTCAAACTTTAATTTGGTGGTAATATCCCTATGTTTTAATTGAAACTTTGATCTTGCTTTCTCGGCATTCTGACGATTTCCGTTGAAAATTTGAATTCTGTAACGATTGTCATTGTCAGTTTCTTGGTTAATTTCTGTCTTATATGTAAGTAATTTATCAATTTTCGGGTCTTGTGACAAGTTAATTTGTCCTTCTTGAGCACTGCTGATGCCTGTGAAAAAAAACGCACCTGCTGCGATAAAGCTTATCTTTTTTAATGTTAAAAATCTCATAATGAATACAATTTAGTGCAAATGTAAAATATACTAACGAACTTTAGTCAAGAAATCTTATTTAGAATTACTATAAATTACAAATTAAGAGTTCTCTAACATTTCTCAAATTAAACGCTATTTGTATTTTTGCTCAAATTTGGAAAATGCATGAACATCTAAGTTTAAAATAAACTCTGAAAAAATCATGCCAAATTAAGAAGACTTTTAAATATGAAAAAGGTGAATCACCGTAATTCAATTTCAAGAATTTTAGGAATCGCGCTAGCGCTGATGCTGGCATTTTCAACTTCTCTCTTTGCACAGGATGATGCTGCTGCAAAAGCAGGTAAGGCTTTATTTAATGCAAACTGTGCTGCTTGTCATAAGCTAGACAAAGCTTCAACAGGTCCTTATCTAAGGAACATTGAGCAACGTTTGTCTGATGAAGAAGGTTTAGATAGGGAATGGTTGTACAGCTGGATTAAGAACAGTTCGGCAATGATTAAGTCCGGAGATGCATACGCGGTAAAAACGTATGAGAAAAACGGAAAGAAAGCAATGACTGCTTTTCCTCAATTGAAAAATGAGGATATCGACAACATTCTTGCGTATACAGCTCAAGTGAAGGAGTCTGGTGGTGGAGAAATCGTTACTCCAATTGATCCAGTTGATCAATCAGGAGGTTTTTCAAACCAAATGGTGCTTTGGGCATTAATCGTATTATTTGGATTGTTAGCATTAGGATTGTTCCTAGTAAATAAGACACTTCGTAAATTTGCGGCTGCTAACGGAACATTGAATCTTGAGGAAGAGGTAAAAGGAACGCCAATCTGGAAAGCATTTGCTCAAAATCAATTCTTAGTAATTGTAACAACAATCTTCTTCTTATTAGGATCTGCATACTTTGCATACGGATATCTAATGCAAGTTGGAGTTGATCAAGGTTATCAGCCAATTCAGCCAATTCACTTCTCACACAAAATTCACGCAGGAGATAATAAAATAGAATGTAAATACTGTCACTCTTCTGCAAGAGTAAGTAAGCATTCGGGAATTCCATCATTAAATATCTGTATGAACTGTCATATGAACATCGGTGAGTACAATGGGGAAACTTCAGCTAAATATTCAAAAGACTTCTACGATAAAGAAATTTTAAAAATATATGATGCTACAGGATGGGATCCGGCAGAACAAGCATACGTGAATGAACCGAAGCCAGTAAAATGGGTTCGTATTCATAACCTTCCAGACTTTGTGTACTTCAATCACTCACAACACGTAACAGTGGCTGGTGTTGAATGTCAGAAATGTCATGGAGAAATTCAAGAAATGGAAATAGTTGAGCAACACGCTCCATTAACAATGGGATGGTGTATCAACTGTCATAGAGATACAGATGTGAATCTAAAAGGAAGTGCTTACTACGAAAAGATTCATGAGCAGTTAAAAGAGAAATATGGTGTTGAATCATTCAAAGCTTCAGAAATGGGCGCTTTAGAATGTGGAAAATGTCACTATTAATATTAATTAAGAAGCTAATTTTATATATATAATATGGCATCAAACAAGAAATACTGGAAAAGTGTTGAGGAGCTAAATGAGAATAGCGCCATTGTTGAGACGCTTAGACAGAATGAGTTTGTAGAAGAAGTTCCTGTAGATGAATTCTTAGGGGATAAAGAGACGTTAGAGTCTTCTTCAACTTCTCGTAGAGACTTTCTTAAATATGTTGGTTTTAGTACAGCCGCAGCTACATTAGCAGCCTGTGAAGGACCAGTTATTAAATCTATCCCTTATGTAGTGCAGCCGGAAACTATTATTCCAGGAGTTGCAGACTACTATGCGACAACAATTGCAGATGGGTACGATTTTGCAAGTATCTTAATTAAAACAAGAGAAGGTCGTCCAATCAAAGTTGAAAACAACAAGGAAGCAGCTGTTAAAGGAAGTGCGAATGCTAGAATTCAAGCATCAGTACTATCTTTATATGATAGCATGAGAGTAAAGCAGCCAAAAATTGGTGGTGAAGATGCTTCTTGGGAACAATTAGACAAAGAAGTTGGGCAAAAGCTAGCTAGTTTAAATGCGGCTGGAAAACCAGTTGTGTTGTTAACACAAACTTTTGCAAGTCCTTCTACGTCTAAATTGGTTGGAGAATTCAAAGCTAAATACCCAAATGTGCGTCATGTAGTATATGATGCAATATCCGAGTCTACTGCGTTAGACGCTTTTGAAACAAAATACGGAGAAAGAGGTTTAGCTGACTATGATTTTTCTAAAGCAGAAGTGATTGTGTCTGTTGGAGCAGATTTCTTAGGAGATTGGCAAGGCGGTGGATATGATGATGGATATGCAAAAGGAAGAGTTCCTAACGGAAAAAATGGTCATGCGAAAATGTCAAGACATATTCAGTTTGAATCAAACATGACATTATCGGGTGCAAATGCTGATAAGCGTATACCATTATCTCCATCTGATCAAAAAGTTGCTTTGGCAAAAATTTATGCAGGAATTACTGGGAATGCTGTTTCTGGAAGAAAATTATCTGACAAAGCTGAAGCTGCTATTACAAAAGCAGTTGGTCAATTGAAGCAAGCTAAAACAAAAGCAGTTGTTGTATCTGGAATTAATGATGTAGATGCACAAAGCATAGTATTAGCAATAAATGAACATATCAATAGTGAAGTATTTGATTCAAATGCACCTCGTAAAATAAGACAAGGTAATGACAAAGCAGTTGCTAAGTTAGTTGCAGATGTTAAAAATGGAGCTGTTGGTGGAGTTATTATGGCTGGTGTAAATCCAGTATACACATTAGCAGAAGGAAAACAGTTTGCTGAAGGTTTACAAAAATTAGAATTGGCTGTTACGTTTACAATGAAAGAAGACGAAACAGCATTACATACAAAGTACATTGCTTCAGCTCCTCACTACTTGGAATCATGGGGAGATGTAGAAATGAAAAAAGGTCATTACAGTGTAATGCAACCTACAATCCGTCCTTTATTTGATACAAGACAATTTCAAGATGCTTTATTAAAATGGACTGGAAATGAAAAAGCATATTACGAATATGTAAAAGAAACATGGTCAACTGATATTTTAGGAGGTACTTCTTGGAATAAAGCTGTACATGATGGTGTTTTTAAAACAACTGCTATAACTAGTTTGGCTGATGAAGCAACTGAAGCTATTGAAGAAGCGGATGCTGGTCAAGGAGAAGGAGAAACAGAAGAAGTTGTTTCTCAAAATGCGGATGCGAATTCACAAGCTAGGAAATTAGCAAGTACAAAAGCTGCTTCAGGAATGGAGTTAGTGTTATATGCTAAAACAGGAATGGGAGACGGACAGCAAGCAAATAACCCTTGGTTGCAAGAATTTCCAGACCCAATCACAAGAGCTTCTTGGGATAACTACTTAACAGTTTCTAAAGCAGATGCTGCTGAATTAGGATTAGTAAATGAAAATGTTGCTAATGGTGGTTTAAATGGTAGTTATGCAACAATAACAGTAGCTGGTAATAATCCAATAGAAGTGCCAGTAATCATTCAGCCAGGTCAAGCAAAAGGAACTGTAGGTTTAGCTTTAGGTTACGGTAAAAAAGCAGGAATCAAAGAAGACATGCAAACTGGTGTAAACGCGTATGTAGTTTACAACAATTTCAATACAACACAAACGGTAACAGTTGCTGCTGCTTCAGGAGTGCATGAATTTGCATGTGTACAGTTGCATAATACTTTAATGGGTAGAGGAGATATCGTAAAAGAAACAACTTTAGAGATATTCAACTCTGCGAACTTAAAGCACGATTCAGGAATTTACAATCCAATTCCACATGTGTCTAAAGATCACGAAATGATCTCAGCTACATCGAAAGATGCTGATTTATGGGATGAATTTGATCGTTCTATCGGACATCATTTCAACTTGTCAATTGACTTAAATGCTTGTACAGGATGCGGAGCATGTGTAATAGCTTGTCACGCTGAAAATAATGTGCCAGTTGTTGGTAAATCTGAAGTAAGAAGAAGTAGAGATATGCACTGGTTGCGTATTGATAGATACTATTCTTCAGAAGATACATTTGCAGGTGATGATCAAAAGAAAGAAAACTTTGAAGGTTTAGGTCTTGGAAATTATGTATTTGGAGATGGGGAAGGAAATGGATCACTTTCTGGTTTTGCTAGATTAGAGGACCCTTCTGAAAACCCACAAGTAGCATTCCAGCCTGTAATGTGTCAGCACTGTAATCATGCTCCATGTGAGACGGTTTGTCCAGTTGCTGCAACATCACACGGTCGTCAAGGTCAAAACCATATGGCGTATAACCGTTGTGTAGGAACTCGTTACTGTGCAAACAACTGTCCTTACAAAGTACGTCGATTCAACTGGTTCTTATATAATAAGAATGATGAATTTGATTATCACATGAATGACGATTTAGGTCGTATGGTGTTAAATCCAGATGTGGTAGTTCGTTCTCGTGGAGTTATGGAAAAATGTTCTATGTGTATTCAAATGACACAAAAAACAATCCTTGATGCAAAACGTGAAGGTCGTCAAATTAAAGATGGAGAATTCCAAACAGCTTGTTCAGCAGCATGTAGCTCAGGTGCAATGGTATTCGGAGATATCAATGACAAAGAAAGCAAAGTAGCTGAATTACTAGAAGATGATCGTATGTATCATTTGCTAGAGCACGTAGGAACCAAGCCAAACGTACAATATCACGTGAAGGTTAGGAACACAAAAGAAGCATAAAAAAAGAATTAATAAGAAACAATTATAAACGGATTATGGCGTCGCATTACGAAGCACCTATAAGAAAACCCTTAGTAACCGGAGACAAATCATATCACGATGTAACTCTTGATATTGTTGCTCCTGTAGAAGGAAAAGCCAACAAGCAATGGTGGATAGTATTTTCTATTGCATTAGTAGCATTCCTTTGGGGAATTGGATGTATTATTTATACAATATCTACTGGTATTGGAGTTTGGGGTCTTAACAAAACAGTTGGTTGGGCTTGGGATATCACAAACTTCGTTTGGTGGGTTGGTATTGGTCACGCAGGGACACTGATTTCTGCTGTACTATTACTTTTCCGTCAGAAGTGGAGAATGGCAATTAACCGTTCTGCGGAAGCAATGACCATTTTCTCAGTAGTACAAGCGGGATTATTCCCAATTATTCACATGGGACGTCCATGGTTAGCATATTGGGTATTACCAATTCCAAACCAATTCGGATCACTATGGGTAAACTTTAACTCACCACTACTTTGGGATGTATTTGCAATCTCTACGTATTTATCTGTATCATTAGTATTCTGGTGGACAGGTTTATTACCAGATTTTGCAATGATTAGAGATAGAGCAGTAAAACCTTTCCAAAAGAAAATATACAGCTTAGTAAGTTTCGGTTGGAGTGGACGTGCTAAAGATTGGCAACGTTTTGAAGAAGTATCATTGGTATTAGCAGGTTTAGCAACACCATTAGTACTTTCTGTACATACGATTGTATCATTTGACTTCGCAACGTCTGTAATACCAGGATGGCATACAACAATATTCCCACCATACTTTGTGGCTGGAGCGATTTTCTCAGGATTTGCCATGGTAAACACCTTATTAATCATCATGCGTAAAGTGTGTAATATGGAAGACTATATCACATTACAACACATCGAATTAATGAACATCGTAATTATGATTACAGGTTCTATTGTTGGGTGTGCATATATCACAGAGTTATTTATTGCTTGGTATTCAGGAGTAGAATACGAACAATACGCATTCTTAAACAGAGCAACTGGTCCTTACTGGTGGGCATATTGGGCAATGATGACATGTAACGTGTTCTCTCCACAATTTATGTGGTCTAAGAAATTAAGAACAAGTATCATGTTCTCTTTTATAATCTCTATTGTTGTAAACATTGGAATGTGGTTTGAACGTTTCGTAATTATCGTAACATCATTACACAGAGATTACCTTCCATCATCATGGACAATGTTCTCACCAACATTTGTAGATATAGGAATATTTATAGGTACGATTGGATTCTTCTTTGTATTGTTCTTACTTTACTCTAGAACATTCCCTGTAATTGCACAGGCAGAAGTAAAATCAATTTTAAAATCATCAGGAGAAAAATATAAAAAACTAAGAGACGGTAACCATGAGTAGTAAAGTAATACAAGCAATGTATACCGATGATGATGTGCTAATGTCAGCAGTGAAAAAAGTACGTCAAGAAAATCATCATATCGAAGAAGTGTATACGCCATTTCCTGTACATGGACTAGACAAAGCTATGGGACTTGAGCCTACGCGACTTGCAATCACAGCATTCATGTATGGATGTGTTGGATTGGCTGTTGCATCAACAATGATGTATTATATCATGATTGTTGACTGGCCACAAAATATTGGAGGAAAGCCAAGTTTTAGTTTTTTAGAAAACATGCCAGCATTCGTGCCAATTATGTTTGAAATGACAGTGTTTTTTGCAGCGCATTTAATGGTAATTACATTTTACATGAGAAGTAAATTGTGGCCATTTAAAGAAGCTGAAAATCCTGATCCAAGAACTACAGATGATCACTTCCTAATGGAAGTCGCAGTTCACGGAGGAAACGAAGATGAATTAACAGCATTGTTGGAAGCAACAGGTGCTACAGAAATTAAAGTCACTGAAAAAAAGCATTAATAAGATGATAAAGAACCTTATAAAAATAGGAGTCGTTTTTGGAGCAGCATTGCTAATGACTTCATGCTTTAATAAATCACAGCCAAACTACCAGTATTTTCCAAATATGTATGAGTCTGTAGGATACGAAGCTTATCAAGAAGTTGATGGAGTTCCTTACGGAGGATTTGAAGGGAAAATGGAAGCGCAACTTCCTGCTGAAGGAAGTGTTAAAAGAGGTTGGTTGCCTTATGAGTATGATAATACAAACGAAGGATACGACACTGCAAAAGCGGAATTACAATCTCCATTAGAAACGAATGAAGAAAACATGGCAGCAGGTAAAGAACTTTACGGAATTTACTGCGCTGTATGTCATGGGAAAAAAGGAGATGGACAAGGAACTTTAGCAAAGCGTGAAAAATTCTTGGGTATTCCTAAATATAACGATCCTGCAAGAGGGATTACTGAAGGAAGTATTTACCACGTAATTATGTATGGTAAAAACAACATGGGATCACACGCTAGTCAATTAAATACACAAGAACGTTGGCAAGTTGTTCAACATGTATTAAAGTTGAAAGCAGATTTAAAATAAGATCAATAAAGAAACAGAATTATATATAATGTATACGTTTTCAAATAGATTAAGACTTTTCGCAATAATTTCCATGGTTCTTGGAATGCTTTTGGTCGTATGGAGTTTTGCTTCTACACCAAGTACAGTAGAAGAAATGAAAGCACAGGAAGCTTCTCATGGTCACGGCGGACATGGAGAAAAAGCTAGTCATGACGATGGTAAAACAGCACATCATGGCGATCAAAAAACAGATGCACATGCAACAGATGCGCACGCAGCAGAAGCTGGTCACCACGATTCAGCAAAGCATGATGAGCATAAATTAACTCAATTAAAAAACAAACCTTGGGCAGCTATATACATAGCAGCATTCTTCTTTATGATGATATCATTAGGAGTATTAGCATTCTATGCTATACAACGTGCAGCGCAAGCAGGATGGTCTCCAGTACTATTTAGAGTAATGGAAGGAATCACAGCTTATATCATTCCTGGTACAATTAGTATCATCATACTATTGATACTTTGTTTGCCAAGTTTACACTTAAATCACTTGTTTCACTGGATGGATCCAGACTTAGTAACACCAGGTCATGACCACTTTGATAAACTTACCTATGGTAAAAAAGGATGGTTAAATCCAACTGGTTTCATTATTAGAGCTGTAATTTATAGTTCAATTTGGATAGCATATCGTGTAATATCAAGAAAGTTATCTTTACGTCAAGATGAATCTAGTGATAATAGTAACTTCAAGAAAAACTTTAGATTAGCAGCTGTATTCTTAGTGTTATTCCTAATCTCTGAATCAATGATGTCTTGGGATTGGATCATGTCTTTCGATCACCACTGGTTTAGTACACTATTTGGATGGTATGTATTTGCAAGTATGTTTGTATCTGGAATCACAGTAATAGCTTTAGTAACGATATATCTTAAATCAAAAGGATTATTACCATATGTAAATGATAGTCACTTACACGATTTAGCAAAATTTATGTTCGGTGTTAGTATATTCTGGACGTACTTATGGTTCTCTCAATTCATGTTAATCTGGTATTCAAACATTCCAGAAGAAGTAACATACTTCATTACACGTATTGAAGACTATAACTTACCATTCTTCGGAATGATAGCATTGAACTTAATATTCCCATTATTGATCTTAATGAATAGTGATTATAAGAGACTTAATTGGATTATAGTAATTGCAGGTGTCGTGATCTTATTTGGTCACTATATTGATGTGTTCAATATGGTAATGCCAGCTACGGTTGGAACGCACTGGTCATTAGGAATGCCAGAAATAGGAGGAGTATTATTCTTCTTAGGACTATTCATATTTGTAGTATTTACTACGCTGACAAAAGCACCATTATTGGCGAAGCGAAATCCGTTTATTGAAGAAAGTAAACAATTTCATTATTAATTAATCTCAAAACAGTATAAAATAAGATGACTACTGGTTTACTAACGTTTATAGTAATTATCCTCATTGCAATCGCAATTTGGCAGCTGACGAAGATTTTTGACTTATCTCAAGCAAAAGCAGATAATTCTCAGGTAGCGAACGACAAGGATAACAATATCAATGGATACCTCATGATGGGATTCTTGATGTTCATATACATTATCACAATAATATGTTTCGTAAAATGGGGTGATTTACCATTAATTGGGAATGCCGCATCCGAACATGGTACTAGTGTTGATACACTAATGATCATATCTATGGTATTGATCTTTTTTGTGCAAACACTTACACAAGCATTACTACACTACTTTGCATTCAAATACAGAGGAAAAGAAGGTCAAAAAGCATTATACTATGCTGATAACGATAAACTAGAATTTATTTGGACTATCATTCCAGTAATTACGTTAGCGGGTTTAATCCTTTACGGATTATTCACGTGGAACGAAATTATGGATGTAAACATGGAAGATGATCCTATCGTAGTAGAATTATATGCACAGCAGTTCAACTGGAAAGCTAGATATGCAGGTGAAGATAATGTGTTAGGAAAGGCCAATGTTCGTTTGATCGATTTAGGTCCTGCAGCAAACATCTTAGGTTTAGATACAGAAGATCCATATGCACAAGATGATATCGTTGTTCAAGAACTACACTTGCCTGTAAATAGAAAAGTAGTATTCAAAATGCGTTCGCAAGATGTACTACACTCAGCATATATGCCACACTTTAGAATGCAGATGAATTGTGTTCCTGGTATGATTACAGAATTTGCAATGAAGCCAACAATGACGACAGAGCAAATGCGTGATACACCAAAAATTACAAACAAGGTAAGACGTATCAATGATATCAGAGCTGCTAAAAGTGAAAAACTATTAGCAGAAGGTGAAGACGCATTGGAAGCTTACGAATTCGATTTCCTTTTACTATGTAATAAAATTTGTGGTGAATCTCACTACAACATGCAAATGAAAGTAATTGTTGAAAGTCAAGAAGACTACGATAAGTGGATTGCAGAACAAGCAACTTTCGGAGGAAAAGAATAATATTAAAAGAAATAATTAAAAGATATAATATATAGATATGTCAGCAACAGCAGTACACGCAGAAGATCACGGACACGACGATCACGGACATCATCATAAAGAGACATTTGTTACTAAATATATATTTAGTCAAGATCACAAAATGATTGCCAAGCAGTACCTAATAACAGGTACAGTAATGGGAGTTATTGGAATCATGATGTCTATATTTTTTCGTATGCAAATTGCATGGCCAAAGGAATCATTTACAATCTTTGAAATATTTTTAGGGAATTGGGCTCCTGGTGGCGTATTAAGTGCAGATAAATACTTAGCTTTAGTTACGATTCATGGTACTATCATGGTATTTTTTGTACTAACAGCAGGACTAAGTGGTACATTTAGTAACTTGCTAATTCCGTTGCAAATTGGAGCACGTGATATGGCTTCAGGATTCTTAAACATGGTATCATACTGGTTATTCTTCATATCAAGTGTAATCATGGTATTGTCTTTATTTGTAGAAGGTGGAGCAGCATCAGCAGGTTGGACAATTTATCCTCCATTGAGTGCCTTACCAGAAGCAATTCCAGGATCAGGATTGGGAATGACACTATGGTTAGTGTCGATGGCAATATTCATTGCATCATCACTACTAGGGTCATTAAACTATATCGTAACGGTAATCAACCTTAGAACAAAAGGAATGTCTATGACAAGATTACCATTAACAATCTGGGCATTCTTTGTAACAGCTATTATTGGTGTTGTATCTTTCCCAGTATTATTATCAGCAGCATTATTATTGATATTTGATAGGAGTTTCGGAACGTCATTCTATCTATCCGATATATTTATACAAGGTGAAGTATTACACTATCAAGGAGGTTCGCCAGTACTATTTGAACATTTATTCTGGTTCTTAGGACACCCTGAAGTATATATTGTATTGCTTCCAGCATTAGGTATTACCTCAGAAATTATAGCCACCAACTCTCGAAAACCAATATTTGGATATCGAGCCATGGTAGCTTCTATCTTGGCAATTGCTTTCTTATCAACAATTGTTTGGGGTCACCACATGTTTATCTCAGGAATGAATCCATTCTTAGGATCTGTATTTACATTTACAACACTATTAATTGCAATACCATCAGCGGTAAAAGCATTTAATTATATCACTACACTCTGGAAAGGAAACTTACAGATGAATCCAGCTATGCTATTCTCTATCGGATTAGTATCAACCTTCATCACAGGAGGTTTAACAGGAATTATACTAGGAGATAGCACACTTGATATCAACGTTCATGATACATACTTTGTAGTAGCGCATTTCCACTTGGTAATGGGTATTTCTGCACTTTATGGAATGTTTGCAGGTGTATATCATTGGTATCCAAGAATGTTTGGTAGAATGATGAACAAAAACTTAGGATATGTTCACTTCTGGGTAACAGCAATCTGTGCATACGGAGTATTTTTCCCAATGCACTTTATCGGAATGGCTGGTTTACCAAGACGTTACTATACAAACTCTGAATTTCCATTATTTGATGACTTAGCAAATGTGAACGTAGTAATTACAATGTTTGCTATCATTGGTGGAATTTTCCAATTAGTATTCCTGTATAACTTCTTCGGAAGTATGTTCTTTGGAAAGAAAGCGCCACAAAACCCATGGAGATCAAACACATTAGAATGGACTGCACCAGTAGAGCATATACACGGAAACTGGCCAGGCAAAATTCCTCATGTGCACCGTTGGGCATACGATTACAGTAAGCCAGGACATGATGATGATTTCGTTCCTCAGAATACACCAATGAAAGATGGTGAAGAGGAGTTGCATCACTAGAAAATAGATACACACATATACAAAGAGTCGTTTAAAATTTAAACGACTCTTTTTTTTTTAAAACAGTTGTTTATAGAGCATGGCAAAACTGTCCTTGCTTTGGTCCGCTACTAAACAAACAGTAATCATTAAAAGGAGGACTTGCGCAATGGCATCCTCGTGGACATAAAACGTTGCATATAAACGGAAACATACCTCCATTAATTTCTCCTTGTGCTTTCTTTGATAAAGATTTTGCACCCTCTAACTGTAAAATGTTTTTTAACATAATTAAATAATTTTTGGTTATACTTAGTATAATAGTATTACTTTTTAAATTGAAATAAAAATCTTACATCTATGTTTTTATAAAAATCGTGATATAATATGATGTTTAAATAATGCAAACTACATAGTCTAAAATCATGATGCTATGGCGTTTTTCTCTTATCTTTGTTATGAAGCTGTTGCATGTTGAAGAAGAAAAGTAGTAGCTTATATTTGAATATAAATCTTTATGAACGAACACTTAAACCCCAATAGCGATAACTACTCGCCAGAAGAATTAGACGTTGAAAAAGCATTAAGACCATTATCCTTTGAAGATTTTACAGGACAAGATCAAGTATTAGAAAATCTACAAGTCTTTGTACAAGCTGCAAATCTGAGAGAAGAAGCATTAGATCATACCTTATTTCATGGTCCTCCTGGATTGGGGAAAACTACCTTAGCGCATATATTAGCAAGCGAATTAGAAGTAAGTATCAAAGTTACTTCTGGTCCAGTTTTAGACAAACCAGGTGATTTAGCAGGATTGTTAACAAATCTTGACGAACGTGATGTATTATTCATTGATGAAATACATCGATTGAGCCCAATAGTAGAAGAATATCTCTATTCGGCAATGGAAGATTACAAAATCGATATCATGATTGAATCAGGTCCAAATGCCAGAACGGTTCAAATCAACTTAAATCCATTTACTTTAGTAGGAGCAACTACGCGTTCAGGATTGCTAACAGCTCCTATGCGCGCACGTTTTGGAATTGCGAGCCGATTACAATACTATTCAACAGAATTGCTTTCTACAATAGTGCAGCGAAGTGCACAAATCTTAAATGTTCCAATTAGTATGGAAGCTGCTATAGAAATTGCAGGAAGAAGTCGTGGAACACCTCGTATCGCAAATGCATTATTGCGCAGAGTGCGTGATTTTGCGCAAATTAAAGGAAATGGTAGTATTGATATCGAAATAGCGCGTTACAGCTTAAAAGCATTAAATGTAGATGCGTATGGATTAGATGAAATGGACAATAGAATTCTATCTACAATCATAGATAAATTCAAAGGTGGACCAGTTGGAATCACAACATTGGCAACTGCAGTTTCTGAAAGTGGAGAAACGATTGAAGAAGTATACGAGCCATTTCTTATTCAACAAGGATTCATTATCAGAACACCAAGAGGAAGAGAAGTTACGGAACTTGCATACAAACACCTAGGAAGAATCAAAGGTGCAACTCAAGGCGGACTTTTTTAGGAATTATAAATACTGAACCTTTAAATGTAAAAGTGTTTTTTAAATAACCAATGTAAGTTTAATTTAAAGGATATTAAGCCATAATTCAATACCTAACAACCTATGTATAAATATCCAAATAGAATTCCTTTCCTAAAATTGTTATCTAGATCTTCGTCGATTACACGAAATCCGATTCCGTTTCACAAAGAAGGTTTTGATAAACATGGGGATTCATTTTCAATAAAAGCACCATTTGCAAAAACGGTCATGCTAACACGCGATGCCGAAATTACAAAGCACATTCTGCGAAAAAATCATCGAAACTATAACAAATCTAAAATTCAAACAAAATACTTATCTAAGTATGTTGGAAAAGGTTTGTTAACGGCGAGTGGTGATTATTGGTTAAAACAACGCAGGCTCATTCAACCAGCATTTCATAAAGAAAAACTACAAAAGTTAGTTGCTATTATGGAAGGTGAAATTGAAAAGCAATTAGAAACTATTCAAGAAAACAAAACAATAGATTTATATCCAATTATGAACCAACTGGCGTTTCATGTGGTGGCAAAATCATTGTTTAATTATTCTTCGGACGACAATACAATGCATCGTTTGCAAGAAATCATTGAAAAATTACAAGACTTTATTATTCGCGAAATTCGTCAGCCACACAAAAAATGGTGGTATCAAATAAGTGGTTTGGTTGCGAAACATATGGCGTTAGTCAATGAAAGTAGAGCTATTATTAACAAAGTAATAGATGAACGTCGTTTGTCAAAAGAACAGCACGACGATTTATTAGATATGTTATTAGAGGCTAAATATGAAGATGATGAAACTTCCATGACTAATGAGCAATTAATTGACGAAATTTTAATCTTCTTTGTTGCTGGACATGAAACAACCGCAAATGCATTAACATTTACGTTTCATTTATTAGCCAGTAATCCAGAAATACTGAAAAAAGCAGTTGCTGAAGTAGATATGGTGGATGACAACTTACCACACATGGAAAAGTTGAGTAAGTTAAACTATGTAAAAAACTGCGTAGAAGAATCTATGCGATTATATCCACCAGCGTGGATTACTGACAGAGTAGCGATTGAAGATGATTCTTTTGCAGAATTCAATATTGAAAAAGGAACCATGATTGGTATTTCATTTTATGAATTACATCGAAATAAAAAATATTGGGATAATCCAGATGCGTTTATACCAGAACGTTTCTCTGATGAAAATCGTAAAAAAACAGCCGGACACTACTTTCCATTTGGTGCAGGTCCAAGAATGTGTATCGGAAATGGTTTTGCATTATATGAAATGATGTTATCTGTAAATTCGGTATTGAAAAAATATCATATAGAAACAGATCAAACAGACATAGAAGTTGCGCCATTAATCACATTAAAACCAATAGATCTACAACTAAAATTTACAAAGCGTACTTTTTGAGTGTAAAAGCAACACATACCAAACTTATCAAAGAAGAAGCGAAACGCTTAGGGTTTCTATCGTGCGGAATTTCAAAAACTGAATTTTTAGAAGAAGAAGCACCACGATTAGAAGCTTGGCTCAATAAAAACATGCATGGCGAAATGAGTTATATGGAAAACCATTTCGACAAAAGATTAGATCCAACAAAATTAGTTGACGATTCCAAATCAGTAGTCTCATTACTTTTAAACTACTTTCCTTCAGAAATACAACAAGATACTGAAGCGCCAAAAATATCTAAATATGCCTACGGAACAGACTATCATTTTGTCATCAAAGACAAATTAAAACACTTACTAAACTTCATTCAGGATGAAATAGGGGAAGTTTCAGGACGTGCTTTTGTGGATTCGGCACCGGTATTAGACAAAGCTTGGGCAGCAAAAAGTGGTTTGGGTTGGATTGGAAAACATAGCAACTTGCTTACGCAAAAAGTTGGCTCGTTCTACTTTATTGCAGAATTGATCATAGATTTAGAATTAGACTATGATGCGCCAGTAACGGATCATTGTGGAAGCTGTACAGCGTGTATAGACGCTTGTCCTACGCAAGCCATTGTAGAACCGTATGTGGTAGATGGAAGTAAATGTATCTCATATTTTACCATCGAACTAAAAAATGAAATTCCAATACATATGCATGGGCAATTTGATGATTGGATGTTTGGTTGTGATGTTTGTCAAGATGTATGTCCATGGAATCGTTTCTCAAAACCGCATAACGAACCCTTGTTCAATCCACATCCAGAATTACTTTCCATGAGTAAAAAAGATTGGGAAGAAATCACGCAAGAAGTATTCAGTCAAATCTTTAAAAAATCTGCGGTAAAACGAACAAAATATACAGGTTTAATTCGGAACATTAATTTCTTAGACAAAAACAAAACCTAAAGTAAACTATAGAAGGAATAGGAGTTTTGAATCTATATTGACCTCAGAACAAACAATTATTTAGAGAAATGTGGGGAGGTTTAGCGTTGATGTTGCTTGAAGCTGAAAAAAGAAAAGGAGATGTGAAAACAAATCAATCTCAAAAAATGATATATAAAAGTACCTATTGGCGATCAATTCATCCCCTAAAAGACAACCTCATGTAGTTAAAACCACTGTTAAAAAAGTTTATGAAGTAATCAGTGATATTGTAAAAAACTTCAAATACATATTAAGTGCTGAAAATGTTAAAAATCTTTAGGTTATTTGACTTTGGATAAGATTGTTGTAGCTTTAATACTAACTAAATGTATAGTGGCTTCAGTAAAAAAATCAAAATGAAAAATACAGATCACTTATTTTTTTCAATACTAATCACCGTAATTTCATTTACTTCAGTAAGTGCGCAAATACTATCAAAAAAGAATATAGCCTACATTAAAGAAAATGCTAAAAACATAGCTGTAGATACAAACTATGTAGCTGGACATTGGGAACCAGTTTTAGAACAAGTAAAAGACAAAAGAATTGTGCTTCTTGGAGAATTGAATCACGGAGTAAAAGAAAATTTTATAGTACGTAATGACTTGATAAAATTTTTATACAAAAAAGCTGGTTTTGATGTAATTCTGTTTGAAGCAGGTATAGGAGAAGTTTTTGTGGTTGATTCGTGCAAAAGCAAATTGCATGCTAAAACAATGACGTATAGCTTAATTTGGCAATGGCAAAATCAAGAGATTTTGGACTTATTCTCATTTGTAAAATCAAATAACATTTCAGTTGCAGGCTTTGATATTCAAAGAGGTTTTGGAGGTTTTTTTGATAAAATATTTATAGAAGAAAGTCGCAAAAAAAACATTGATACATTGCTGTATAAAAATATAGAAAATCAATTCATTGGATTAAAAAAAGAGCTGGCAAATAGAAAAACAGTCTATGAAAATGTTTTAGATAAGACCATGGAAATGATAGTTGCGTATCAAAAGATCCATGCTTTGTTACAACCTGAAAATAATAAAGGTTTCATTACGAAAGAACTAGCATTTACATTAAAAACAATTGAAAATCGTATCGATTTCCTGAGATACATGTTGCAGTTTGCTAAAGATAAAAATTACAATAAAAGATGGGAAGCTAGAGATCTTGGTATGGCAAATAATGTGAAATGGTTAATTGAAAATATCTATAAGAATAGAAAAATAATCATTATTGCTCATAATTTTCACATATCTAATCATAACGAACAAGAAGAAGTAATGGGGGAATTTTTGAAGCGAGAATTAGGTGATGAAATGTATAGTATAGGTGCGTTTATTGGTGCTGGGACATATTGGCAAAGTGGAAAGGAAAATAAATTCAAACCAATCAATGAATCAAAATTAGATATAAAACACATCATAAAAACACTAAGCGGACGTGTTCATTTCATAGATGTGCCAACTAAAATATCGCATGATGGAAAATGGCTTCAAGAAAAAATCTTAGTAAATGATTCTTTTCTAAATCTTAGTGGAAGCAATGAGTTAATCATATCAAAATGGTTTGATGGAATCATTCTTATTGATAAATCCACAATTCCAACAAAATATCAATAATTCTATCTTTAAGAAAAAGAGTGTTTTCAATGGTTAACGTTAAATAAAATCAAAGAAATCAGATTAAATTTTTTCCTTTAGTTTCAGACATTTAAATTTGCAAATTCATATTGCCTACAATTGACAAACGAGCCAAGGCGATGAAACCCATCCATATGAGTAATACAGAACGTAAAAGGAGAGAAGCGCTAATATACCACGCAAAACCACAACCAGGAAAAATTAAGGTGGTTCCTACCAAAAGATATTCTACCCAACGTGATCTATCATTAGCCTATTCGCCTGGTGTTGCGGAGCCTTGTTTAGAAATAGAAAAAGACAAAAAGAACGTTTACAAATACACAACTAAAGGAAACTTAGTAGCAGTAATATCAAACGGAACGGCTGTATTAGGTTTAGGAGATATTGGTCCGGAAGCTTCAAAACCTGTGATGGAAGGAAAAGGATTGCTCTTTAAAATATTTGCAGATATTGACGTATTTGACATTGAAGTGGATACGAAAGATGTAGACAAGTTCATCGAAACGGTTAAAAATATAGCGCCAACTTTTGGAGGCATAAATCTAGAAGACATCAAAGCACCAGAAGCTTTTGAAATAGAGCGCCGATTAATAGAAGAATTAGATATTCCTGTAATGCATGATGATCAGCATGGGACAGCAATTATCTCTTCTGCAGCATTAATCAATGCCTTAGAATTAGCAGGTAAAAAAATTGAAAATGTACGTTTTGCAGTTTCAGGAGCTGGTTCGGCAGCGGTTTCATGTATGAATTTATATGTGGCGCTTGGCGCAAAACTGGAAAACATCGCAATGTTTGATGCAGACGGTTTGTTGCATAAAGGTAGAACAGATTTATCGCCGATGCAAGCGCGTTTTAGAACAGATAAACACTATGATTCATTAGCGGATGCTATGAAAAATGCAGATGTGTTTTTAGGACTTTCAGTAGGAAATATAGTGTCGCAAGATATGTTACGCTCAATGGCAGATAACCCAATTGTATTTGCTATGGCAAATCCGACACCTGAAATCTCATATGAGGAAGCTATTACTTCGCGTGAAGATATCATCATGGCTACAGGACGGTCAGATCATCCAAATCAAGTAAACAATGTACTTGGTTTTCCATTTATATTTCGAGGAGCTTTAGATGTAAGAGCTACCAAAATTAACGAAGCTATGAAAATGGCAGCAGTAAAAGCATTGGCAGAATTAGCCAAAGAACCTGTGCCAGAACAAGTAAACATTGCTTACGGAGAAACAAAGCTAAACTTTGGAAAAGATTACATTATTCCAAAACCATTTGATCCAAGACTAATTGCAAAAATTCCGCCAGCTATTGCTAAAGCCGCAATGGAATCTGGAGTAGCAACAGAACCTATAGAAGATTGGGCACGTTACGAAGATGAACTCTTGCACCGTTTAGGAGCTGATAATAAAATCATTCGTCTATTGCACAAAAGAGCACGTACAAATCCAAAACGAATTGTATTTGCAGAAGCAGACTATTTAGATGTGTTAAAAGCTGCGCAATATGTGTATGATGAAGGTATTGCAATTCCTATCTTATTAGGGAACGAAAAAACAATTCGTGAACTACGTGCAGAATTAGAATTTGATGGCGATGTAGAAATCATTGATCCTAAAAGTGATGAACAAACGGAACGCAGAGAACAATTTGCGAAAATATATTGGGAATCCAGAAAACGTAAAGGTGTTACGATAATTGATGCACAAAAGAAAATGCGCGAACGTAACTACTTTGCAGGGATGTTAGTGAATGATGGATATGCTGACGGGTTAATCTCAGGATATTCAAGAAGTTATCCAACAGTTGTAAAACCAATGTTAGAATTAATTGGAACAGCTAACGGAGTGAAAAAAGTAGCGACAACAAATCTTATGATCACGGAACGTGGACCAATGTTTTTGTCTGATACTTCTATCAATATTGATCCTTCGGCACGCGAATTGGCAAAAATTGCACAAATGACAGCCTTAACTGTAAAAATGTTTGGACTTGAGCCAAATATTGCCATGCTATCCTATTCAAACTTTGGTTCTTCAGAACATGAACGTGCTAAAAAAGTAAGTGAAGCAGTTGATTACTTACACAAATACTATCCTGACATCAACGTAGATGGAGCTGTGCAATCAGATTTTGCTTTAAACAGAGAAATGTTATCAGAAAAATTTCCATTCTCAAAATTGGCAGGAAAAGAAGTAAATACACTTGTATTTCCAAACTTAGATGCAGCAAATATTACTTATAAGCTTATGAAAGAGCTAAATAAGGCAGATTCTATTGGGCCAATAATGCTAGGAATGAGCAAGCCAGTACACATTATACAATTAGGAGCAAGCGTTGACGAAATGATAAATATGGCGGCTGTTGTAGTGGTGGATGCACAGGAAAAAGAAAAATGGCAACAGCGAAAAGAAGAATCTTAAAAGCCTTTAGTATACTAAAATGATATATTAAAGTCTGAAAATTATTAGGAAAACTACCTAAAAGGAAGCTCGTGAGCTATGTATAAGGAGTTCGCATAAAATATAGAGGCAAGTCTCGGAGCATTTTAAACCTCGATTATCGAGTAAATGTGAATAAATTTATTACATTTGGGACTTTAACTAGCTACAAATAAATGATTACTCACATACAAGGGAAACTCGTAGAGAAAAATCCAACGGATGTCGTGATAGAGTGTAATGGAGTGGGATATTTCATCAATATTTCATTAACGACGTATTCTCAAATCCCGAATCAAGAAAATATAAAGCTATTCACACATTTACATGTGCGTGAAGATTCGCAAACACTTTATGGATTTTTCCAAAAAAGTGAGCGTGCTATCTTTCGTTTATTAATCTCTGTTTCAGGTATTGGAACAAGTACTGCACGTACCATGTTATCTTCCTTAACTTCTGAAAAAATATGCGAAGCTATTGGTTCAGGAGATGTAGCAACTATTCAAAGTGTAAAAGGAATCGGAGCCAAAACAGCGCAACGTGTCATCATAGAATTAAAAGATAAAGTCTTAAAATTATACGATCTTGAAGAAGTTTCAATGTCTCAGAGCAATACAAACAAAGAAGAAACGTTATCTGCTTTGGAAGTATTAGGTTTTGCAAGAAAACAATCTGAAAGAATCCTCGATAAAATAATTAAAGAAATGCCAAATGGAAGTGTTGAAGAATTGATCAAATTGGCATTAAAAAACTTATAAGTACCTTGAAAAATATTACCGACTTAATAACAAAAACCGCAAAAAATACGCTAGTCGTATTTATCTTGTTATTTTCAACAATACTTTTGGCGCAAGATCCGCAACCGCCAGATTCAACTGCAACGCAAACAGGATATGCTTTGGGTAAAATAAAACTCAAAAATCCATCTAGTATTGTACTAAAATATACCTACGATCCAAAAATCGATAGATATATTTATACTGAATCTGTTGCAAACTTTGATATCCGTTATCCTTTAATCTTAACGCCAAAACAATATCGTGAGTTATTGTTAAAAGAAAGTATGAAAGGATACTTCAAGGAAAAACTAGATGCAATCTCTGGGAAAAAAGACGGTTCAGAAGATGCACAGAAAAATTTATTGCCTAAATTCTATGTCAACTCTAACTTTTTCGAAAGTATATTTGGAGGAAACACCATAGAAGTAATTCCGCAAGGTTCGGTAGCAATGGATTTAGGAGTTCGTTTCCAAAAAAATGACAATCCAGCATTATCACCAAGAAACAGAAGTAATCTAAGTTTTGACTTTGATCAACGAATCAGTTTAAGTTTACTCGGTAAAGTAGGTGAACGATTAAAAGTAACAGCAAACTATGACACGGAATCTACGTTTGACTTTCAAAATCAAATCAAATTAGAATACACGCCAACAGAGGATGACATTCTTCAAAAAATAGAAGTTGGTAACGTAAGTATGCCATTAAACAGTTCGTTAATTACAGGAGCGCAAAGTTTATTTGGAGTAAAAACGGAATTGCAATTTGGAAAAACACGTGTAACAGGAGTATTCTCTGAACAACGTTCGCAAACCAGAACAATTACAGCTCAAGGTGGAGGAACAATTGAAGAATTTGAGCTTTTTGCTTTAGACTATGATGAAGATCGTCACTTTTTCTTATCACAATATTTTAGAGATCGATATGATATCGCTTTAGAAAGCTATCCATTCAAAAATACACCTGTTGAAATTACAAGAGTTGAAGTTTGGGTAACTAACCGATCTGCGCGTACAGAAAATGTTAGAAACATTGTTGGTTTGCAAGATTTAGGAGAGGCAAATCCTGATAAAACAAAAATCAATCAGGCGCCATTTCCTGGGCAAGCAACATTCTTTAACACATTAAATCCTAACGATTTTCCTAATAACGAAAATAACGACTATAACCCTGAAGCCATCGGTACAATAGGTTCTGTCTTAACAGATGATATTAGAGATATTGCTACCATTCAACAAGGATTTGGAACATTGCAAAACAATGTACAAGAAGGGTTTGATTATGTATATCTTGAAAATGCAAGAAAACTTAATGAAAACGAATATCAAATAGATACAAAACTTGGGTACATTTCATTAAATCAACGTTTAAGTAATGATGAAGTATTAGCTGTAGCATTCCAATATACGGCAAATGGGCAGGTGTATCAAGTTGGTGAATTTGCCAATGGAGGAATTGATGCTACGCAGGTGACAAGCACAGATGCAAATGGAAATCCAACACAAATAGAAAATCAAAACTTAGTTGTAAAACTATTAAAAAGTAGTATTACACAAGTATCAGACCCTATTTGGGATTTAATGATGAAAAACATCTATGCAACAAATGCATATCAATTAAGTCCTGATGATTTCAGATTAAATATCTTATATACAGATCCATCACCAGTAAACTACATTACGGCTGCAGAAGGCACAATAACAAACCCTGCAGTGCCACTTCCGGCAGATGTTGCGGATGAAATTTTATTAAAAGTATTCAATTTAGATCGATTAGATATTTATCAAAATCCACAAGCTGGAGGAGATGGTTTCTTCGATTACTATCCAGGAATTACGGTTGATCAAGAGTTTGGTCGAATCATCTTTACGAAAGTAGAACCGTTTGGAGAATTCTTATTCGAAAGATTACGTAATGCGGCTATAGAAGATTATGATAACCCAAACAACTACAATCCCAACCAAGCAAAATATGTATACAGATCAATGTATGCAGAAACAAAAGCGGGTGCGTTAGATGATGCAGAATTGAATAAATTCCAATTAAAAGGTAGATACAAATCTCAAGGTGGAGACGGAATTCCGTTAGGAGCATTCAATGTGCCAAGAGGTTCGGTAGTAGTAACGGCTGGAGGAAGAGTGTTACAAGAAGGAATAGACTATACGGTAAACTATCAATTAGGAAGAGTTCAAATTTTAGATGAAGCTTTAAAAGCATCAAATACGCCAATAGATGTTTCGGTAGAAAACAATTCACTATTTGGACAACAAACAAAACGATTTACAGGAATAAATGTTGAGCATCAATTCAATAAAAATTTCTTGCTTGGCGCGACTTTCTTAAACTTAAACGAGCGACCAATAACGCAAAAAGCAAACTACGGAGCAGAACCTGTAAACAATTCTATTTTTGGAATAAACGGAAACTACTCTACAGAAGTACCTTTCTTGACACGTTTGGTAAACAAATTGCCAAACA
Source organism: uncultured Kordia sp. (assembly GCF_947496985.1). Lineage (GTDB taxonomy): Bacteria > Bacteroidota > Bacteroidia > Flavobacteriales > Flavobacteriaceae > Kordia. Next base: position 487,730 of record NZ_CANMEZ010000002.1, on the reverse strand, counting down.
TTGATACAGATGTTGTTTCCAACCTATCTGTACGTGGTGAATTTGCATATCTATCACCTGGAAGTCCAAAAAATGCTGACTTTGCAGGAGAATCTACAGCTTATGTTGACGATTTTGAAGGTGCTCAATCTACTATTGATATCAAATCTCCATTAGGTTGGTTCTTAGCCAGTGCACCAGGAACACCAGGAAACTCTTTAGGAGATAATTTAGGAGGGCAATTTGGAAACGATCAAATAGAAGTTGGATACCAAAGAGCAAAAGTGGCATGGTATACTATTGATCCTGTATTCTATGGGAATCAAGCGCCTGGAGAAATAAATGATGGTGATTTATCTACAAACCAAACACGTAGAGTATTTGTAGACGAAATATTCCCACAAACAGACATTGCTATCGGGCAAACAACGCTTCAAAATACATTAGACTTAGCATACTATCCAGAAGAAAGAGGGCCATATAACAACAACCCGAATTTCAATACGCAACTTCCACAAAATAATTTTGGAGGAATTATGCGACCTGTAACTACGACAAACTTTGAGCAAGCAAACGTGGAGTTTATACAGTTTTGGGTAATGGATCCTACGTATCAAGAAGATGGCTCAACTAATAACATTAGTGGAGAATTAGTATTTAATATTGGTAATATCTCTGAAGATGTATTAAAAGATGGACGTAAACAATATGAAAATGGATTGCCTGAATCAGGAGCATTAAACCCATTAGTAACAGAAACTGCTTGGGGAGAAGTGCCGCAAACACAGTCATTAGTATATGCTTTTGATGCAGATGATGCTAATAGACAGGCGCAGGATATTGGTTTAGATGGATTAGATGATACAGAAGAAGCTTTAAAATATAATAACTACGCAGGAGAAGCCGATCCGGCAGCAGATAACTACCAATACTTTTTAAATGCGAGTGGTAATGTATTAGAGCGTTATAAAAACTTCAATGGTACACAAGGAAACTCACCAATAGGAGTATCGGATACCAATAGAGGATCAACAACGGTTCCTGATGTAGAAGATATCAACCGAGATCAAACGATGAATACAATTGATAATTACTATCAATTCAGAATTCCAATCAATTCTACGGTAAATACATCTGTTCCTTATGTAATTAATGAACTTTTTACAGAAAGAGAAGCGCCAAACCAATCTATTGTTCGTTCTCGTTGGTTGCAAGTGAAAATTCCAATTGCAGACTTTAACCGATCTGCGGATGCAATTGTAACACCAGACGAAAGAATTCCATTAAACGATTTACGTTCTATTCGTTTCATTCGTATGTATATGACTGGATTTGACGAACCAGTAGTATTACGTTTTGCAACATTAGATTTAATTCGTGGAGATTGGAGACGTTATAATTTAACATTACAAGAAAATGGAGACGATCCGTTAACGGGAGGAGATGAATTAACACAATTTGATGTAAATACGGTAAACATTGAGGAAAATGCAAACAAAGATCCTATCGGATATGTAACGCCTCCAGGAGTTGTTCGTGAACAATTAAATAATAACAACACCGTACTGCGTCAAAATGAACAATCACTAGCAATGTCAATATGTGACTTAGAATCGGGAGATTCTAGAGGTGTATTCAAAAACATTGATATTGATTTGCGACAGTATAAAAAGTTAAAGATGTTTGTCCATGCTGAATCTTTAGTAGGACAATCTAACCAATTGGCAGATCAACAAGCAGTCGCTTTCCTGAGAATAGGTAATGACTTTACGCAAAACTACTATCAAATAGAAATTCCATTAAACGTTACATTAGACAATGAATCTTCACCAGAAGATGTATGGAGAAATGAATTTGACATTCCATTGTCAGTGCTTACGCGAATAAAAGCAGCAAACTTTACCAACGCCTTAGGTGCTACGCAAGCAGCATATTACAACGAAAATGCAGAGCCAATTGCAAACCAATTTGCAGATTATGGAGCTGACGAACGTATGAGAATTGCTATTATAGGTAACCCTACTATTGGACGTGTACGTTCTATGATGGTTGGTATAAAAAATGCAACAGCACAAAGTTTAGATGCAACGGATACACCTATAGGTGGATTTCCAATTTGTGGAGAATTTTGGTTTAATGAATTACGCTTGGCAGAATTAGAAAATGAAGGCGGTTGGGCAGCTGTTGGTTCATTAGATGCTAATATTGCTGATTTTGCAAATATATCTGCAACAGGAAGAATAAGCACAGTAGGTTTTGGAACTTTAGAGCAAACGCCAAATGAGCGTAGTAGAGAAGATGTGAAACAATACGATGTAGTAACCAATGTAAATGTTGGGCAATTATTGCCAAAAAAATGGGGTGTAAAAATTCCATTCAACTACAGTGTTGGAGAAGAAATCATAACACCCGAGTTTGATCCATTCTATCAAGATATTCGTTTAGATGATCGATTAGATTTAGCAGAAACGCAAGCAGAAAAAGATAGAATTACAGAAGAAGCAATAAGTTATACGAAACGGAAAAGTATTAACTTCATTGGTGTTCGAAAAGAAAGAGCTGCAGAGCAAAAACCACACTTCTATGATGTTGAAAACTTTACACTATCATATTCGTACAACGAAACGGAGCATCATGATTATGAAGTGAAATCATTACGTGATCAAAATGTACGTGCAGGTTTTGACTATAACTACAACTTCCAGCCAAAATCTATTGAGCCGTTTAAAAAATCAGACTCTTTATTTACTGGAAGATATTGGAAATGGTTAAAAGATTTAAACTTTAATCCATTACCAACAAGTATTTCATTAAACTCAAACATTACAAGAAGTTTCAATGATCAAGTATATAGAGATCCATTATTGCCAGATGCAGAATTAGAAAACTTACCACGATTACAACAGCGTAATTTCTTATTCGATTGGTCATATGCAATTAACTATAACTTGACAAACTCATTACGTTTCAACTTTACGGCTGCAAACAATAATATTGTAAACAATTACTTTGATGACAATGGAGATATAGATGTAGATTATGGAATTTGGGACGGATTCTGGGATGTTGGTGATCCAAACACGCATACGCAATCATTGCAATTAACGTATGAATTGCCGCTAAATAAAATTCCAACATTTAGTTTTATAAATGCTACATACACATACACGGGAGACTTTAACTGGCAACGTGGTTCTGATGTATTACAAGAAGTAGCCGGAGAACGCTTGAATACAATTCAAAACGCAAACACGCATAATATAAATGCAGCTCTTGACATGACGAAATTCTATAAATACATAGGATTTGTGAAAAAACGTAAAGGAAACCGTAAAACAAATTTACGAGGAGGAAGCGGTCGATCGCAACCAGGAACGCCAGGAAATGCAATTGCAAATCAAGACAAGAAAAGCAGTTCTAAAAATGGTGTAGGTGCTAAAATATTCAACACGGCTGTAGATATTTTAGGAAGTGTAAAAAGAATCAACATAAGTTACTCTGAAAACAACGGTAAAGTATTACCGGGATACACACCGTCAATTGGATTTATAGGTACGTTAAAGCCATCTATTGGTTTCGTATTTGGTAGCCAAGCTGATGTGCGTTACGAGGCTGCGCGTAGAGGATATCTAACAGAATTTACTGAATTCAACCAGCAATTTACGCAAGTTCATAACAAGAATTTAGACATAACGGCAACGGTTGAACCAATGAGAGATTTAAAAATTGATGTAGTTGCTAATCGTAATTACTCAGAAAACTTCTCAGAGCAGTTCAATGTACAAAATGGTGAATACACATCATTATCGCCAAATGGAGCAGGAAATACATTCGGAAACTTTGGAATCTCAACGTTACTAATTAGAACAGCTTTTAAACAAAGTGATGAAAACAACTCAGAAACATTCTCTCAATTTGAAAATAATAGAGAAATAATTGCAAGGCGTTTGGCAGTTGCAAACGGACAACCGCTTACAGATACTGATGGAGATGGCTTCCCTGATGGATACGGAAAAACGAATCAAGCGGTATTATTGCCAGCATTCTTAGCAGCATACTCGGGCCAAGATGCAAATGATGTAAAACTGGGTGCGTTTAGAGATGTGCCAATTCCTAATTGGACAGTGAAATATACTGGTTTAATGCGACTAAAATGGTTCAAAAAACGTTTCAAGCGTTTCTCATTATCGCACGGATATCGTTCAAGCTATACAATCAATTCATTTAGAAATAATTTAGATTATGATGCCGCCAATCCATTTGCGACTTCAAATGTAGATCAAGGAGGAAACTTCCACAATCAAAACATATTTTCTAATATTAACTTAGTTGAGCAATTCAATCCATTAATTAGAATTGACTTTGAAATGAAAAACTCTGTTAAAATCTTAGCAGAAGTAAAACGTGACAGAGCATTATCGTTAAGTTTTGATAACAACTTGCTTACAGAAGTTTCAGGAAATGAATACATCGTAGGATTAGGATATCGTTTTAAAGATGTTCGTATTGATACGCGAATCGCAGGAAAGAAAACAACGCTTAAAGGAGATCTAAATCTAAAAGCAGATTTATCCTTACGTGATAATATTACAATTATCAGAAGCTTAGATTTATTCAACAACCAAGTTACGGCAGGGCAAACATTATGGTCGTTAAAATTCACGGCAGACTATGCGTTAAGTAAAAACCTAACTGCATTATTCTATTATGATCATACGTTCTCTAAATTTGCTGTATCTACAGCATTTCCACAAACAACAATACGATCAGGGTTTACACTTCGTTACAATTTTGGAAATTAACAATAATTGGAGTTGAAAACTTAAAGAGAAAGAATTACATTTGCTCACAACATAAATAAAAAAAACACAAAAAATGAACATACCAGCGGACTTAAAATATACAAAAGATCACGAATGGGTGAAAATTGATGGAGACGTTGCTACCGTAGGAATCACTGATTTTGCGCAAAGCGAATTAGGAGATATTGTATATGTTGATGTGGAAACATTAGATGAAGAAGTAGGCAAAGACGAGGTTTTTGGAACTGTAGAAGCTGTAAAAACTGTTTCTGACTTATTCATGCCATTATCTGGAGAGGTAATTGAATTTAATGAAGTATTAGAAGATGATTCAGAATTGGTTAACAAAGATCCTTACGGAGAAGGGTGGATGATTAAAATCAAAATCAGCGATATGTCACAAGTTGACGATTTACTCAGCGCTGAAGCATACAAAGAAGTGGTAGGTGCGTAAGTACGTATTTTTAACCCTAGCAGTTGCTTGGACGTTAATAATTACTTATTTAAGTTTGGCTCCAATGAAAGATGGTCCAGATTTACCATTTGCCTTTGCAGATAAAGTAATACATGCTGGCATCTACTTTATATTTGCATTAGCTTGGTTTCTTGCATTCTCAAAGAGGGAAAAGACTTCTTTTTTTGCTAAAAATGCAATATTTTTAAGTGTTCTATTCGCAATACTTTATGGGATTATCATGGAGTTTATGCAGGAAACATTAATTGAAAATAGGCATGGAGACTGGTTAGACGCCTTGGCAAATTCGGCAGGAGCAATCTTGGCAGGAATATTGATAAAGTATTACTTAGGATACAGAATAAAGTTAAAAACGAAAATTTAATTGTTTTTTTTGCTAATAAATAATTAAATTAGCAAACATTAAAACTAATATTATTATGGAAGCAAAGAAGAATCCAGATGTTGATTTAAGGAAAAACAGCTTTTTCTACCTAGCTTTAGGACTCGCGTTAGTGACGTTTCTAATATGGCAAGGTATAGAATGGACTGCCTATGATAAAGTAGCAAAGCAAGAAGCTGCTGAAATGCTTGAAGATGATGAAGAAGAAATGATCATGACTCAGCAATTACAGCAACCACCGCCACCGCCACCGCCACCAGCTCCAGAAATTATTGAAGTTGTAGAAGATGAGGAAGAAGTGGAAGAAACTGTAATCGAATCTACAGAAACAACAGAAGACGAAGTAATTGAAGAAGTTGAAGACGTTGAGGTTGTTGAAGAAGAAGAAGTAATTGAAGATGTACCATTCTCAATTATTGAAGATGCACCAATATTTCCAGGATGTGAGAAATATTCAAGTAAGGCAGAAAGAAAAAAATGTATGTCTGAAAAAGTGCAAAAGCACGTAAACAGAAAATTTAACACAGAACTAGCTTCTGACTTAGATTTAGACGGAATTCAAAAGATATATGTAGTATTTACAATTGATAAACAAGGAAATATTACAGGTGTACGTTCAAGAGCTCCACACCCAAGATTAGCAAAAGAAGCTGAAAAGGTAGTAAAGAGTTTGCCAAGAATGAAGCCAGGTAAGCAAAGAGGAAAAACTGTAAAAGTAACTTATAACTTACCAATCGTTTTCAAGGTACAGTAATAGCATACACATAAAAATATAAAAAAGTCCAAGCATTTGCTTGGACTTTTTTTATGCTATAATCTAAATAAAAATTATAAAAACTTTTATGTCAGGCTTGTATCGATGGCTTTATATTTAATTTTTGTTAAATAGTGACCTGAAAATCAGAAGAACCTGTCTTTTGGTATGCTTCTTGTTGTTAACAGAACATTAACATTAAAACCGATTTATTATGAGCAAAGTTAATCACAAGAACAATGTGAGCGGAACTGGTGTACGTGAAAGTCACCTAGCAAAAAAGGACGATCTCCGCATTCAAAAAAATCCTTTTTTACGATTCTCAGTGAGTCTTATGCTGAGTTTATTTTTAGTATACACAGTATTTCAAGTACAAGCGGCAGTAGCGCAAGATGAAGTCGCGGAAGTAGCACCAATTCAAGATCCAGATACATATGTAATGGAAGATTTTAGAGTAGAGCAAAAGTTAGTTGAAAAAATCAAAGAGCCTGAGCCAAAAGTAGAATCTAAAATGATTTATGATGAAGTGGACCCTGTAAAGGATGATACAGAAATAAAAAAGGAAGTAATCAAAACTGAACAAGATGCTAAAGAGGTAACAGAATTAGTCAGTACAGGTGATGTAGATGTAGCAGATGAAGATAATGAGGAAATAGAAGAAGTTCCTTTTGTAATGATTGAAGATGCGCCAGTATTTCCAGGTTGTGAAAAGTACAAAACAAAAGCAGATCGTAAAAAATGTATGTCTGAAAAAATTCAGAAACATGTAAATAGAAAATTCAATACAGATTTAGCAAACGATTTAGGTTTGAATGAAGGTCGAAAAAGAATCACAGTCTTATTTACCATTGATGAGAAAGGAGTTGTAACTGATATTAAATCACGTGGACCGCATCCAAAGTTAGAAAAAGAAGCAGAACGTGTAGTAAAGTTGCTTCCTAAAATGAAACCAGGTCAGCAAAGAAAAGAAAATGTAAAAGTGAAATATACACTACCTATTAATTTCATCGTAAATTAAATTAAAATACATAGTATACTAAAAAAGGAAAACCGAGTTATTAACTCGGTTTTTTAGGTATACTTTCTGTGACATATCATTACATTAACATTAAAACCGATTATTATGAAAAATGTCAACTTAAAGCCTTTTGTAAATGTTACCAAGACTTACAAAGGTCATTTAATCAAAAAGTACAGTGCAAAAGTACGAAAAACTAACGGACTCAGCTTTTTAAACCGTTAATTTCTGCATATTATCGGTGTATATTAACTTTTTTAAGACAAAATGTTAGCTTTTTCATGTCTGATTTTGTGTATTTTATCTTTTTTGATGGTTTCATTATATCGAAAAAAACATTTCTTTTTATTCATTATACATGATAAATAAAATGAATAGATCAGTTTTTATCAAAATATAGTATCTTTCGAGCATATAAAACCTCAAATATGTGCCGACTTAAAACGTCTCTATCTATACTTGTTTTTTTAATAGTTCAAATTGCTATAGGACAAATATCTACTAGTAATTATGAAAAATATCCGGTATTTCCTGAATGTGAAAACGAAAGTATTGAAAACTTAGAAAATTGTTTCAATACAACCATGCGTACGTTTATCAATAAAAATTTCAAACTTCCAGAAATTGTATCAAAAGATAAGTATACTGGAGAAATGATATTCTTGTTTGAAGTTACGAAAGAAGGGAAATTCAAAATGTTATATGTTGATGCAACATACAAAGAACTCAAAGAAGAAATGAATCGTATCTTTGGTTTGCTTCCAGTTGTAAAACCAGCAACTTATAGTGGGAGAGAAACATATATGCAATTTACAATGCGATTAAACGTTCCTTTGGAAGGCGTTGAAGTGATCGAAGGTGAGGAGGAAAAAGAGAAAAAAGAAAATGAGCTTGAGGTTGCGGCAAAAAAAGAATTTGACAGTGTAAATGATTCATTAGGAACCTATAAAGATGAATTATATAATAGTAACTTAAATATTCCTTTTTCGCATGACATGTATGCGTACTTTGATAGAGCTGTCAATTTGGTAGGAACAAACAGTCATACAGCTTCAAAACCTTATTTGTACAATACAGTTTCAAACTATTATGATTTTAATGAACAGCAAACCAAACTGCAAAGAAAAGTGTCAACTTGGATTGGTAGAAAACTTTGGAATGAACACATGGTTACTGTCAAAGGTAAAGACTATTGGTTTGTATTAGATCCTATTGTAGACTTACAACTTGGAAAAAATACAAATAGTGAAATAGACTATACATACAACAATACCAGAGGAGTTCAGGTACAAGGTGGTTTAGGAAGAAATTTAAACTTTTCGGCTACTATATTTGAAAGTCAAGGACGATTTGCTGATTACTTTAATAGATATGCTGAAAGTATAAAGCCATCTGGAGGAAACCCGGCTATCATTCCTGGAAGAGGAATTGCAAAAGAATTCAAGACTGATTCGTATGATTATCCAGTTGCGGAAGGATACATTTCCTATGCGCCAAGTAAAATGTTTAATATTCAACTAGGACATGGTAAAAACTTCATTGGTGATGGATATCGTTCATTATTTGTAAGTGATGCAACCAGTCCATACCCATTTTTTAAACTAAATACATCTTTCTGGAAAATAAAATATACAAACACGTGGATGTGGTTGCGTGATGTACGTCCAGAAGTGACGGAAGATGGAGCGTTTTTAACAAAATACATAGCAAATCATTATTTGAGCTGGAATGTGTCTAAAAAGCTAAACATAGGTTTATTTGAATCTGTAATTTGGAAAAATGATAACAATCGCGGATTTGATTTCAATTATGTAAATCCAATCATATTTTATAGAGCTATCGAATTTTCTACAGGTTCTAGAGCAGGAAATGCTATTGTAGGACTGAGTTCAAAATACAAATGGAATGACAATGTAAATTTTTATGGACAATTTATTTTGGATGAGTTTTCATTGAATGATATCAAAGCAGGAAACAAAAGTTGGAAAAACAAATATGGTTTTCAACTAGGAGCTAAATATTACAATGCATTCAAAGTAGATAATTTGCTCTTACAGTTAGAATACAATCAAGTACGTCCTTACACATACTCTCACAATGAAGTAGCAACCAATTATGGTCATAACAATCAATCGTTGGCACATTTATGGGGAGCAAACTTTAAAGAAGTCATTGGAATTGCGCGTTACAATTATAATCGATGGTTTGGAAGTGCTAAAATGATCTACGGACAACGTGGATTGGATTTTGATCCAGCTACGGATGCAGCAAGTTATGGGGGAAATATATTTATTGACAATGATGAAAGAGTAAGTGATACAGGAGTTGAATTATTGCAAGGGAATAAAGCCAATATATTTTTAGCTGATTTAAATGCTGGATATATCATTAATCCAAAAACAAACCTGAAAATATTTGCGAATCTTACATACAGAAGCTTCAATCCAGAAGCAAATACGTTAGTAGATTTTAAAGAAAATACTACATGGTTTTCATTGGGAATACGAACGGATATTTTTAATTGGTATTCGGACTTTTAATGTTGAAGTTTTCATTTTTTTTCTTAAATTTGTGAACATAGCCTCGATATTTATTAAAAACACAGAATTTATTCTTGTGTGACCACCAAAACCTATTCTTAAATAAAATGATCAAACTTGTCGTTATTTTTCTAGTGGTGATACCATTCGTATACCTTGGTTATAAATCTCTAGACGTATCAATATACAAAAAGCAAAGAGGTTCAAGTTACATCGTAAAAGAATACCCAGTATTCCTACTAAGTTGTATCTTTTTTGGAATAGCTGGGATAATTGTAGCAAATCTTAAAAACTTACTTGAGTTTTTGTAAACTGCGATAGAATGTTTTTCTCAAAACTTCTCCTGAAATAAACCAATCACCATACTTTAAATCATCGTATTTTTTTGTCAATAAAGTATTTTTAGTAACTTCTTCTTCGGATTTACCTGCTTTAATTTCAGCTAGAATATTTTTTTCTATCTCTTCAAGCATCGTTACATAATTCTGTAAAGCTGCTTTGTCAGAAACATTTCTGTGTCCGGGAATAATCTTAGTATCTTCATTTATCAAGAGCAATGCTTTCTTAATGGCAGCAATATATCCTTGTGTGCTTCCGCCAGAATTCAAATCTATATAAGGGTATTTTCCTTGAAAATAAGTGTCTCCCATGTGTAATACATTACTTTTTGTAAAATAAACCATGGCATCTCCATCTGTATGTGCTTCATGTACATGAAAAATAAAAATATCTTCATCATTAAAATGAAATGAAACATCTTTCGAAAAAGTAATTACAGGTAGTGCTTCTCTAGGTGATGCAGGTGTTGTTCTATTTCGTTCTTTGTTAAACTGATCAACACTCATACGCTTTCTAACATTTTCGTGTGCTACAATTACTGCACCTTCTTTTTGCATATTTTCATTTCCACCAGTATGATCACCATGCCAATGTGTATTAATCAAAAACTTTACAGGTTTATCAGTTACACTCTTAATAGCGGCTAAAATTTTTGGAGTTAACGGAGCAAACTGATCATCAATCATAAAAACGCCGTCTTCTCCAACAGAAATAGCAATATTTCCACCTTGCCCAACAAGCATATATACATTGTTTGCAACGTTACTAGCTTTTATCTGGACTTCTTTTTGTTGTGAGAATCCAATAAATGAGTATAAGAAAAAGGCTAGAATAAGTGTAATTTTTTGAAATTTCATAGGACATAAATTTTAGACAATAGTCGTTTAAAAACCGTCTTCCTTTCCAAAGATAAAAATAGAAATACGAAATCTATTTAGAAAAGCTGTAAAACTGTTTAAAAATCATTGCATACGAAGGATTTCTAGATTATCTTTGCAGGAATTTAGAAAGGTTGATGAAAACTGCATTGAATACATTCAAAAAAACATACTCATTCGCTTCAATAATTGAAGATTTTAAACAACTCACAAAAGTAGGTCTTGCTATTAGTGTTGTTTTTTCTTCCTTGGCGGGATATTTATTAGGTGTAGGAGCTGAAGGTGTTGATTTCAAAGTGCTAGCTTTATTAGCAATTGGAGGCTACTTTATGGTAGGAGCGTCCAATGCATTTAATCAAATCATAGAACGTGACTTAGATGCTTTAATGGATCGTACCAAAGACAGGCCAATTCCTTCGGGGCGTATGTCTGTTAGTGTAGCTTTCACTATTGCATCAATTCTTACAGTATTAGGAATTGTAACATTGTACATTGTCAATCCTAAAACGGCAATGTTTGGAGCTATATCTATCTTCCTATATACATGTATATACACACCGCTAAAAACAAAAACACCATTAGCTGTATTTATTGGCGCATTGCCAGGAGCTATTCCATTTATGTTAGGATGGGTTGCAGCAACGAATGATTTTGGAATAGAACCAGGAACATTATTTATGATTCAGTTCTTTTGGCAATTTCCACACTTTTGGGCAATTGGATGGTTTCTTTTTGAAGATTATAAAAAAGGAGGCTTCTTTATGTTGCCAACAGGAAAGAAAAACAAAGCAACCGCTTTGCAAATTATTATGTACACAATATGGTTGATACTTGTTTCTGTGTTTCCAGCTACAGGACTTACAGGAGCACTAAGTTTATCAATTCCAGCGGCAATAATAGTATTTGTGATTGGAATAGGTTTATTATATTATGGAGTTCAATTGTACAAAAAAATGGATGACAAAGCAGCAAAAACATTAATGCTAGCAAGTGTAGCATACATTACATTAATACAAATAGTATTTGTAGTAGATAAATTTATATAAAAACAAATGGATTTAACGCAAGGAACATTTGAGGAAAAGCAAGCAAGATCAAAGAAAATGATGCTTTGGTTTGCAATGATTAGCATGTTTATGATGTTTGGAGGGCTAACAAGTGCTTATATAGTAAGTAAAGAACGTCCAGATTGGCTAAATGACTTTGCTATTCCAAATGCATTTTACATCAGTACCATTGCTATTTTGATAAGTAGTGTTACATTTCACTTAGCAAAAAATGCAATTCAAAAAGGATTACACCAAATAACAACTATATATCTTTTAGTAACATTAGGACTAGGTCTTGTGTTTGTGTTTTCGCAATTCGCAGGGTTTTCAGAAATCATTGAAAGCGGATATCATTTTACAGGAAAAGGAAGTACAGTAACAACATCTTTCCTTTACATTGTAACGGTAACGCACTTAGTACACGTACTAGCTGGAATATTAGTGTTATTAGTTGTAATTTATAATCATTTTAAACAAAAGTATAAACAAGGGCAAACACTTGGTTTAGAACTAGGTGCAATGTTTTGGCATTTCCTAGATTTTCTGTGGGTCTATTTGTTTTTATTTTTATATTTCTTTAGATAAGAAAAAAACGTAAATTTGAACAATTTTTTAAAAATGCATACTTTTTATGGAAGCTACTGTTTCAAATACAGGTACAGAAGGTAAAGTCTGGGGAGGCGGAAATCAACCGCTAAAAGCCAGCTATGGAAAAATGATGATGTGGTTCTTTTTATTATCTGATGCACTGACATTCTCAGGATTTTTGGCTGCATACGGATTTTCAAGATTCAAATTCATTGATTCTTGGCCAATTGCCGATGAAGTCTACAATCACTTTCCGGGTTCACATGGTGACAACCCAATGTACTTTGTTGCCTTAATGACATTTATATTAATTGCTTCTTCTGTAACAATGGTGCTTGCTGTAGATGCTGGTCACCATATGGATAAGAAGAAAGTAACTTTCTATATGTTCTTAACTATTATTGGTGGAGCAATATTCTTAGGTTCTCAAGCTTGGGAATGGACAAACTTTATCAAAGGTTCTTATGGAGCTTTGGAAACAAAAGGTGGTCAAATTCTTCAATTTGTGGATACACATATGGAAGAAGGGGATGAAAAAATGCATCGAGTTTCTGTAGACGATTTTGCAACTGCTTCTCACAAAGACAGAGTGCAACACGAACGCAAATCAGGACTTTGGTTTGTATCCGAGCCAGCATTGCCAGAGTATTCAGTGCAAGATGTAATCACAGGATTTAATCATAAAAAACACTTAGCTGTAAGAACACAAGAGCTAATGCCAAATATTGAGCAGTTGAAAGCTTCTGATGATCCTGCAGATGTTGCTAAAGCAGCACGTTTTGAATCTATCTATGTAAATGCAGATCAAACAGGTCAAAAAGGAGTGTTGACAAGAGCTGAATCTGAAAAGGCATTAAAAAATGCAGTTGTATATGTAAAAGGAGCAAATCTTATCCATAATGAATATGGAAATAGATTATTTGGAGATTTCTTCTTCTTCATTACTGGATTTCACGGATTCCACGTGTTTTCAGGAGTTGTCATTAACATAATTATCTTCTTCAACGTAATCTTAGGGACATACGACAGAAGAAAAAATAATTATGAAATGGTAGAAAAAGTTGGACTGTATTGGCATTTTGTCGATTTAGTTTGGGTATTCGTATTCACATTCTTCTACCTAGTTTAATTATAAGTAAAAAGTATAACAGTATATCATGGGACACGATAACACACATAAATTAGCAATATTTAGAGGGACTCTAAAATTTAAGTCAAACGTTCAGAAAATTTGGGGCGTACTTATCTTCTTATCTTTAATAACAATTGTAGAAGTAGGATTTGGTATTGTTAAACCAGGGTTTTTAGTTGATAATTATTTCCTTGGAATGAAATTATTAAACTGGGTATTCATTATTCTTACTTTGGTTAAGGCATATTATATTGCTTGGGACTTTATGCATTTACGTGATGAGAAAAGTTCATTTAGAAGAGCTATTGTTTGGACAGGAATATTTTTAGTAGCGTATTTAATATTTATACTACTACAAGAAGGAACATACATTGAAGGCGTTAAAACAAACGGTTTCGTTAAATGGAATTTCTAAGACAGAAACAAAATATATTTATTTAAAAGACGGTTTTTTTAACCGTCTTTTTTATGCATACTAATCACAAATGGAGTTCATTTAATAAAGTAATAAATCAAGCTGTTAAATTCTTTTATAAAAGTCAACTAAACGTAAAAAAAACGAAAAATATAGCGTGTAATCGCTTCTTGATTTTTATTTTTGCACTATCAAAAAAATAGTATAAGAATTCAATGGTTTTCTATTGTGTTTCAAACTATTTTATAACATTCAAGAAGATGAAAAAGAAGATCATATTAGCAGTTTTATTTCTATTGCCAGTTTCTATTGTACTCATTCTTCTTTTTACCACACATAATTACAATCCGCTACCTGTAATTGGTAAACACACAGTTGCCGAATTGGTTAACTACTCATCCATAGAGAAAAAAGAAAATATTCAATTCGATGGGAAAATTACAATTCTTGGATTTCTAGGTTCCAATGTAAAAGATCGAAAAATAAATATTTTAAATCTTAATCAGAAAATATACAAACGTTTTAGTGGGTTTAAGCATTTCCAATTGGTAATGTTAGTTACACCAGGGCAAGAAAAAGAAATAATAGACCTAAAATATGAAATCAGCCGTTTTGCAGATGAACTAAAATCATGGAATTTTGTGGAGGTTGATGAAAAAGAGCTTACGCGAATATTTGATGAGCTAGAATCACCTTTGCTATTAGATGGTTATAAAAGTTCTGATTATGTATATATCATCGATAAAGATCGAAACCTTCGTGGACGTTTTGATGACAGATCAACATCAGAAATAAATGAAAAGAAAGATTCGTATATGTTATATGGATACGATACAATTGAAATTTCTGAACTTTCAGGAAAAATGACAGACGACATTAGAATTCTATTTGAAGAATACAGAGGGAAATCTAAAAAAGAACAATCACAAGACAGAAGAAAAGAAGTCATAAAGACAGAAAAAAAACAATAGGATGAAAAAAAACTATTCATATATAGGAATTGCTTTTATAATCTTGGTTTTTGGAATCATATTTATTCCAAAAATTGTAGACAGAGTACAAGGGGAAAGTATTGTTGAGAAAGATCGAATGAATATTGAAGGAACGGAACGCAATACGAAACTTTTATATATAAAAATAGACGGAAAAGCACGAAGTGTTCCTGATTTCTTATTTACAAATCAAGACAATTTAGAAATTTCAAATGACGATTTCAAAGGAAAAGTAACAGTAATGGAATTTTTCTTTACTACCTGTCCGACTATTTGTCCTGTAATGAATAGCAACATGCGTACATTAGATGAAGAGTTTCACAAGAGAGATGATTTCGCAATCGCTTCCTTTACTATAGACCCAGAAACGGATACACCTAAAGTATTAAAAGAATATGCTGAGCGTTATGGAGTAAAATCGCTGAACTGGCATTTCTTAACAGGAGAGATGGAAGATATACACAAACTCTCAAATACAGGGTTTAATATCTTTGCTGGAATCAATCCGGAAGTCGCAGGTGGATTTGAACACCAAGGACATTTTGCTTTAATAGATAAAAACGGATTCATACGTTCGCGTAAAGACAATCATGGGAATCCAAAAATATACTATCAAGGAACGGATGAAGCGGAAGTGAAAATGCTAAAGCAAGACATTCAAAACTTATTAGACGAAGAATAAAAAAGAGTCAAATCGTATGGAAACAACGAATGATATAGAACAGAAATACAAAAAGTGGATCATCATCTTATCCATTGCAATTCCATTAGTAGTTGCAATTTTATTTGGTGTAAAAATTGAAGATGCAACACCGTTAACTTTTCTGCCACCAATATATGCTACAATCAATGGAATTACAGCAATTCTGTTAATAGCAGCAGTTATAGCTATCAAAAATAAAAAAGTAAAACTACACGAAAATCTGATGAAAACATGCATCGGATTATCAGTTGCTTTCTTAGCAATGTATGTGGCGTATCATATGACATCTAATTCAACAAGTTTTGGCGGAGAAGGAGCAATAAAATATATTTATTTATTTATTTTAATAACGCATATCGTTTTAAGTATTGCAATTATCCCATTAGTCTTAATCACGTATGTAAAAGCATTAGCAAAACGTTTTGATAAACATAGAAAAATTGCAAAAATCACATTCCCGATTTGGTTATATGTTGCAATTACGGGTGTTGTAGTTTACTTAATGATATCTCCATACTATGTATAATACAAGACTAACATGTGTCATAGTTATTCTATTGTTGCTAAGCGTTATCCCGCTTGAAGCACAATGTGCTATGTGTAGAGCTGTTTTAGAGTCTGAGTCTGACCCATCGCAAGCAAAAGGTGTTAATAATGGAATTGTATATTTAATGGCAATTCCTTATATACTAGTAGCTACACTCGGATTTTACATCTACAGGACATACAATAAAAAAACATCTGCAAAAAAAAATTAAATTTTTTGTAACGAAATCATTCTTGGGTAGTCTTATTAAAAATAAGATTAACACAATATTAATAATTGTATCAAGACAAATATGTAATATTGTGAAAAAAAAAACCGACCAATTATGATTCAAATAGATGAATTACACAAATCCTATCATATGGGAAGCAACGAGCTTCACGTATTAAAAGGAATTAATCTTGACATAAAAGAAGGCGAATTTGTCTCAATAATGGGTTCTTCAGGATCAGGGAAATCTACATTGCTAAATATTATTGGAATGTTAGATTTGGCTGATAAAGGTTCATACGTATTAGATAATGTTCCTATCAAAAATCTCAGTGAAAAGAAAGCAGCGGTATATCGTAACAAATTCTTAGGTTTCATATTTCAATCATTCAACTTGATCAATTATAAAAATGCAGCTGAAAATGTGGCATTACCACTATACTATCAAGGGATTTCTAGAAAAATTAGAAAAGAAAAATCACTATACTATTTGGAGAAAGTAGGATTGGCAGATTGGGCGCATCACTTACCGAGTGAACTTTCGGGAGGACAAAAACAACGTGTAGCAATAGCACGTGCATTGGCTTCAGAACCAAAAGTATTACTGGCAGATGAGCCAACAGGAGCTTTAGATACCAAAACATCTTACGAAGTAATGGATTTTCTTCAAAGTATTAATGATGAAGGAAAAACAATTTTAGTAGTGACGCATGAACCAGACATCGCAGACATGACTAAAAGAATTGTGATGTTAAAAGATGGTAGAATCTTAGAAGATAAAAAGGTAGAACAAATAAGAGCTTCACAATATGTTTGATTTAGATCGTTGGCGAGAAATATTCCAAACTATCAACAAAAACAAGTTAAGAACACTCTTAGCAGGTTTTACAGTAACGCTTGGAATTTTAATATTTACGGTATTATTTGGGATGGGGAATGGACTCAAAAATACATTCTACAAATTTTTCCAAGATGATGCGCAAAACACGCTATTCATATCTCCCGGATTTGCAACAAAGCCATTCAAAGGATTTAAGGAAAACCGAAGAATTGAGTTTGAAAATGAAGATTTAGAACTCATCAAAGAAAAGTTTGGTGATCGAATAGAATACACTACTGCACGAATCTACAAAGGTGTTACTGCAAAATACAAAAGTGAATACGGTTCGTATAATGTACGAGCAGTACATCCAGATCATCAATATTTAGAAAAAACAATCATGGATAAAGGTCGTTACATCAATGAATACGACATTAGAAATGATGCGCGTATTGCTGTGATTGGCCGTCTAATAGAAAAAGATTTATTCGGGAGAGAAAATGCAGTTGGAAAATTTATTTCATTAAATAAAATTATCTATCGTGTTGTAGGAGTCTTTAGTGATGCTGGCGGAGATAGAGAAGAACGTACCATTTACTTGCCAGTCAGTACAACGCAATTAATCTACAAAAACACAGAAGTAATTGATCAAATCAATTTATCATATAATATGGAATTAGGAGCTTCTGGAGCCAGAAGACTTTCAAGTGACATAGAAAGATTCTTGAAAAACAAACACAATGTTGCGCCGAGTGATCAAAACGGAATCTACATTGGTAGCGTGATTGAAGATTTGGAACAAAACTTAGCTATTGCAAACGTATTACAACTTATAGTAACGGTTATTGGAATTGGAACCTTATTGGCAGGAGTTATCGGTATTAGTAATATTATGGTATATATTGTAAAAGAACGGACCAAAGAACTAGGAATCCGGAAAGCGCTTGGCGCAACACCTGGTTCTGTAATTGGAATGATTTTACAAGAAACATTAATCATTACAATGCTATTTGGGTATTTAGGAATCTTTCTAGGGAACTATATACTCAACTCCATGGGAACCAAATTAGAAGATTGGTTCATTACCAATCCAAATGTAAGTCAATCAACCATTGTTTGGGCAACAGTTATTTTAATCTTTTCAGGATTAATTGCAGGATATATTCCAGCCAGAAGAGCAGCGAAAGTTCAACCAATTGTAGCATTAAGAGACGAATAACATGAAAAGACAACACAGATGAAATTTATATTCACACGAGATACTTGGCAAGAAATATTCGGCGCAATTCGCAAAAACAAAATGCGAACGGCAATTACGATCATTGGTGTATTCTGGGGAATCTTACTCTTCATTGTACTTCAAGGAGCTGCAAAAGGAATGGAAAATGGATTTGACAATGCCTTTAAAGGCATGGCAACCAACAGTATATTTCTTTGGGGACAACAAACGGGAATGCCACATGGTGGATTCAATAGAAATAGAAGTATTCGATTAGAATTAAGTGATACGGACAGAATTGCAAATCAAATTGAAGGAGTCGATTTTGTTGCACCACGTAATGCAAGAGGTGTTTTTGGAGGAGCGGCACCATTAGTTGTTAATGATACAAAATCAGGAAGCTATAAAGTTTTTGGAGATTATCCAATTATAGATAAAATTGCGAGAAAGAAAATAAGAAAGGGACGTTTTCTAAACCAGAAAGACATTGATGAAAATCGAAAAATATGTGTGATAGGAGAACGTGTTCTAACAGAACTATTCGACAAAGATGAAGACCCAATAGGACAATACATAAAAATTAGTAACGTATACTTTCAAGTAGTTGGAGTTTACAAAGAAAATACTACGGACTTCTTTGAAGGTGATGATTCCGTTTTTATTCCATTTACAACATTCAAAAAAGTATACAATTCAGGAAATCGTATCAGTTGGATGGTGATTGCTGGTTATCCAGATGAAGACATTGTACAAGTAGAAACAAAAGTAAAAGCATTGCTAAAAAGAAGATACTCTGTACATCCTGATGATGAGCGAGCATTTGGTTCAGCCAACTTTGGAGAAATGTTTGGGAAAATCACAGGATTTGTAAAAGGATTAAAATTTACAGCACTTGTAGTAGGTATAGCAACCATATTAGCAGGAGTTATTGCCATTGGAAATATCTTACTTATTACAGTAAAAGAACGAACCAAAGAAATTGGAATTCGTAGGGCTTTGGGAGCAACACCAGGAGAAATTCGTGGTCAAATCATATTAGAATCTGTCTTTTTAACTTTATTAGCAGGAACTTTAGGAATCACTACAGGAGGTGTTTCTTTAAGACTTATTAATTCAATTACACAAAATTTAGACGATTTTCCATTTCTAAATCCAACGGTAAGTATACAATACATAGGAATGGCATTGCTAATAATGATAACACTAGGCTCACTTATTGGGCTTATACCAGCACAACGTGCAGTTAGTGTCAGACCTATTGAAGCATTAAGAGAAGAATAACCATAACATCAGTCAATATCAAATTATAATTTAAGAACCAAAAAAATGAAAAAATTTTTATTAATACTATTCCTATTCATATTTGTTGTAGCAATAGTTGCCGCTGCAGGTTACTTTATTTCATCAAACGAAACAAGTGTTGAAGTATTCGAAACAGAGAAACCGTTTAGAACTTCAATTGTTAGAAAAACAGTAGCTGCTGGAACAGTAATTCCAGAAGACGAAGTAGAAATTAAACCTCAGATTTCTGGAATCATTGAAAAAATGTATGTAGAAGAAGGTGATAAAATCCAAACTGGTGATTTAATTGCTAGAATCAAAGTAGTGCCAAATGAACAATCATTGAATAGTGCAAAAAATGGAATCAAAAACCTACAAATTGTACTAGATAACTCAAAGATTATTTTTGATAGAAATAAAACACTTTTTGATAAAGGCATCATTTCTTCACAAGAATTTGAAAATGCACAGCTGTCATATAACCAAGCAAAACAAAACCTAAGAAATGCGCAAAGTGATTTGCAAATTATCAAAAAAGGTTCTGTAGGAGGTTCATCAGCCAATACTAATATTAGAGCGACTGTTTCTGGTACAATTTTGGTAATTCCTGTAAAAGAAGGAGATCAAGTAATTGAAAGTAACACGTTCAATGCAGGAACAAGTATTGCAACGATTGCCGATCTTGGAAAAATGATTTTCGAAGGAAAAGTTGATGAAGCGGAAGTTGGAAAACTAAAACCTAACTCTGAACTAAAAGTGAGTTTAGGAGCTATTGAAGACAAAGAATTTGATGCAAAACTTACATTTGTAGCGCCAAAAGGTGTAGAAGAAAGTGGAGCAGTTCAATTTAAAATAAAAGCAGATGTTGCACTAGATGATGACTTTTTTATCAGAGCAGGATACAGTGCAAATGCTTCAATTGAATTAGAAAAAAAGGAAAATGTATTAGTAATAGACGAAGCGTTATTGCGCTTTGATGCTAGAAACGATGACAAGCCATATGTAGAAATCAAAACTGGTGGTGACCAAGAGTTTGAAAGAAAATACATAGAGCTTGGAATCTCTGATGGAAAAAACATCGAAATTCTTTCAGGAATTGAAGAAGGAGATGAAATAAAAGTTTGGAACGTAAAAGCTGTCAAAAAAGAAGAAGCTGAAGCGACTGAAGGCGAAGAAAATGATGATAGCGAAGAAGACGAATCAAATGATTAACAAAAAAATACATTAACAGAAACAAGCATGAAAAAAGTTTTAATATATATATTACTAATCACAGGTTCTATTACTGCGGTAAACGCGCAAAAGAAATGGACCTTAAAAGAGTGTGTTGATTACGCATTAGAAAATAATATTGCGATAAAGCAAGCGCAATTAAATAGACAAGATGCTGAGTTGAACAAGAGTGATGCAAAAGGAGCATTTTTACCTACATTAAGTGCATCTGCTTCGCATTCGTGGAATATTGGTTTGAACCCAAACCCAGTAACAGGTCAAAACGTTACGGCAACTACGCAAAGTTCTAGTGGAGGATTAAATGCAAACATTACTATATATAATGGATTGCAAAATATAAATCGTTTACACAGGGCAAATCTTGCATTGTTGGCAAATCAATATCAAATAGATGATATCAAAGACAATACTTCATTACAAGTAGTACAAGCGTTTTTACAAGTTCTTTTCAATAAAGAATTCTTAAAAGTAAATCAAGCTCAGTATGATGTAACACAAGAACAATTAAATCGTACCAAAGAATTAGTAAAAGAAGGTGTTGTAGCTAGAGGTGATTTATTGGAAATTGAAGCAACTGCGGCAACGCAAGAACAGCAAATAATCAATGCTGAAAATGCGTTACGCTTCTCTAAAATTTCTTTAGCACAATTATTATTAATTACAGATTACGAAAACTTTGATATTGCTGATGGTGATTATATGGTTCCTGCAACAACAATCATGAATAACACGCCAAAGCAAATTTATGAGAAGTCATTAGATGTTAGAAATGATGTGAAAATTGCACAATCAAATATTGAATTGGCAGAATATGATTTAAAGATTGCAAAAGGAGCTAGGTATCCAAGCCTTTCAGGTTTCTACGGATTCAATACAAGATATTTCCAAACGGAATTATTTAGTCCAGCACCATTCTTTGATCAGGTCTCTGATAACAAAGGTCACTCATTCGGATTGAGTTTAAACATTCCAATCTTAAATGGATTTAGAACACGAAACAATATAAGACGAAACATTGTTAATATTGAAAGAACTAAATTCAATTTAGAACAAACAAAAATCAATTTAGAATCTACAGTAAACCAAGCGTACAATGATGCAAAAGGTGCTTTAAAAGCATATGAAGCTTCGGAGAAAACGTTAACATCACGTAGAGAAGCACACAGAAACTCAACAGAACGTTTTAGTGAAGGAATGATGAATTCATTTGACTTTAGTCAATCACAACAGCGTTTAGAGTCTGCAGAATCTGACGTGGTTAGAACTAAATTTGACTATATCTTTAGATTAAAAATCTTAGAATTCTACTTTGGACTTCCATTGACGAATCTATAAAAGAGATTACATAATACACACAAAAGCATCAACACTTTCAAAAGGTTGATGCTTTTTTTAGTTTAAGGCTTGTTATACGAAACAATACACTTTACTTTTGTATAAAATACTTGAAATTACATGGCATTACGATTGTATATAGAAACAGCAACAACAAACTGTTCGGTTTGTATTGCGGATGATGAAGAAATTTTATATTTCAAGGAAGAAAATGATAAAAACTATTCACATTCAGAAAAGTTACATGTATTCATTAAAGAAGCGTGTGAGACAGCGAAAATAACACCAAATGACTTAGATGCTGTTGTTGTTGGAAAAGGGCCAGGATCGTATACTGGATTGCGTATTGGTGTTTCTACGGCAAAAGGATTGTGTTTTGCATCAGATATATCATTGATTGCGATTGAAACGCTTGACATCTTAGCACAATCAATCAACATTACAGAAGGTGTCATCATCTCATTACTTGATGCACGCCGAATGGAAGTATATGCAGCAGTGTTTAATACGTCATATGAGCAAGTGAGAGAAACGAAAGCAGAAATCATTGCAGAAGATTCGTTTGCAGCGTATTTAGCGCAGGGAAAAGTTTATTTTGTTGGAAATGGTGCTGAAAAATGCAAAGACGTTATTACACATGAAAATGCGGTTTTCTTTGATGAAATATATTTCCCATCTGCCAAACACATGATTTCACTTGGAATAGATAAACATCATAAAAACGAAACTGAAGATGTGGCTTACTTTGAACCGTATTACTTGAAAGATTTTGTAGTTACAAAACCAAAAAAGAAATAAAAAAAGCCTGAAACTAGTACGTTTCAGGCTTTTTCTTGACTTATATAATTCAAAAAGATTACTCTTTTTTCTGTATTTCAACAGCATGTGGGTAAGGAATTTCAATTCCAGCTTTGTCTAGTGCAATTTTAGTATTCTCCAAAACATCAAAATATACATCCCAATAATCTGCAACATTTGCCCAAGGACGTACAGCAAAATTCACAGAGCTATCTGCTAATTCAGATACGTTAACCGTAGGAGCAGGATCTTTTAAAACTTTAGGATGTGAAGTTAAAACGTCCATCAAAACATCTTTAGTTTGTTTAATATCTGCGTCGTATGAAACACCAATTACGTGGTCAACTCTTAATTTTCCTTCAGCAGAAT
The DNA here is from genome assembly GCF_947496985.1 of uncultured Kordia sp. Lineage (GTDB taxonomy): Bacteria > Bacteroidota > Bacteroidia > Flavobacteriales > Flavobacteriaceae > Kordia. The sequence continues at coordinate 463,872 of NZ_CANMEZ010000002.1, read as the reverse complement.
AATTAACAATATTACCATTAGAAACGGCACCGTTTGGTAAAATGGCTAATTTATTTGTTGGTGTGTTTAAGTGCGTTGTGAAAATTTGAATTTCTTTTACAACACCAAGAACACCTTGTGCTTCAATAAGATCTCCAATTTTATAAGGTTTAAAAATCATAATTAAAACACCACCCGCAAAGTTTGATAACGAACCTTGTAAAGCAAGTCCAATTGCTAAACCAGCGGCACCAATAACAGCAGCAAACGAAGTAGTTTCTACACCTAATTTAGATGCTACAACCACAAATAATAAAATTTTGAGTGTCCAACTCAACAAGTTGCCTAAGAACTTTTGTAAAGTAGCATCAATTCCTCGTTTCTTCATGATGCGCTTTGCCAATCGTACAATCATGTTGATGACAAATAGTCCAACAATTAAAATAACCAAAGCAGCTACTATTTTTGGAGCGTAATCAATTACAATGTCTTTTAATTGTGTAATCCAGTCTTTTTCCGTGACTACTTCTGTAGCATTAATTTGCATAATTTTTTAGATTTTTAATTTTAAACAAAAATAGAGAATCAAATCATTGTTGAATGAAATAAAAATGTGAAAATATATAGTTTCTGTAAACTACATAAAAAATCGATTAATTAACAACGCAGCAAGTGTTATAAATGCAGGTGTTCCTTGAACAATTAAAATACGATTACTTTTTGTAGAATATGCGCCGTACAAGGCTGCAACGCATACACAAATAATAAAAAATAGACTTACAGAAAGGTCACCTGTATATAAAGACCAAAACAAGCCAGCGGCCAAAAAGCCATTGTACAACCCTTGATTTGCAGCAAGTGTTTTGGTTTCTTCGGCAAACTCTTTCGATTTCAATCCGAATGTTTTCATGCCTTTTGGTTGTGTCCATAAAAACATTTCTATATATAAAATGTAAACGTGTTCTATCGCGACAAGCGCAATTAAAATGGTTAGTAAGATTTTCATATGTGGAAGGTATGAAAAAACTATAAGTATAAAAAAAAGCATTGCCAAATACTGACAACGCTTTTCTATATGATAGGCTAAAAATGTTTTATTTTACTTCAAAGGTAAGTTTTAGATTTACTCTGTATTCAACAACAGCGCCATCTTGAACAATAGCACTTTGATCTTGTACATATACAGATCTAATATTTTTTACCGACTTAGATGCTTGTTTCACAGCTTTTGCTGTTGCATCTTCCCAACTTTTCTTTGAGTTCGACAGAACTTCAATTACTTTCAATATTGCCATAATACCGTTATTTAAAGGTTACATAATAATTTAGTTCTCTAAAACTACGGTAATTCTTTCAATAATAAAAGTTGGAATTTAGCCATTAATAGCAACTACTTCGTTTACATGACCTTTTAATAGATTTTTTAAAGTGTTTTCAATACCACTTTTTAAAGTCATTGTTGATGATGGGCATCCACTACAAGCGCCTTGTAATACCACCTTTACAACTTTAGAATTTGGATCATATGAATCAAACATAATATTTCCACCGTCACTTGCTACAGCAGGCTTGATATATTCTTCTAAAATATTTACAATTTCTTTAGAAATATCATCCAAAGCTTCAAAACTTTCTTCAGACAATTCAATCTGTTCTTTCTGTTCAGCAGGAATATCTTTTGAAACTACTTCTTTTCCTTCTTGAATATAATTACGAATGAATTCGCGAATTTCCATCACAATATCATTCCATTCTACCATATCATATTTAGTGATAGAAATGTAGTTTTTATCAAGAAAAATCTCTTTAACAAATGGAAAATGAAATAATGATTGCGCTAACGGTGCATATTTTGTGTCGTCAATGCTTTTAAACTCTAACATGCGATCAATAATTTTCTTATTGGCAACAAACTTCATTACTGTTGGGTTTGGTGTACTTTCAGCATATACGGTAACCGGAACAACTTTTTTAGGAGTTGCGGATTCACTGATTACTTCTTTTCCTTCATTAATGTATGTTTCAATCTGTTCGGCAACTTCAGTTTGTACATCTTCCCAGGTTACAATGTTGTAACGTTCAATAGCAATAAAATTTCCAGAAATAAAGATTGTTTTTACAAATGGAAGATAAAATAATTGTTGTGCTAGGGGAGAATCTTTTGCGTCATCTATATTTTTAAACTCATAACTGCTGTGTCTTGTTAAAAACGTGCTTGCTTCAAACTTTATAATTGCAGGATTACTTGTTTTCTCTATACGTATTGTAATACCACTCATGGGTTTTTATTTTTTTACAAAAGTAACCATAATCGTTGTATTGTGTAACTCTATGAAAGGAATTTATGCAGGTTTAGGGCTAACTTTAAAATAATTTTATTTTTTATGTTAAAATAATTAAGAAATAAATGCGTTTTTAATAAATTGACGCCTGAAAATTGCGAGTTAAAGAAAATCGTTTTGTTAAAATGAGATTCTTAGTGCCAACATTGAGTAATAAATTGAGATAAGAATTACATTCTTATCAAATAATTTATATATTTGACCAAATGTGTAACATTTTACAATGTGAAAAACACCTATTTCAAGGTAGTATTGCATACAACTAATTGAAACACAATATTTAAAGGCCTCGTTATCAAATAATAAGTTGCATTAAGCGTTCGATATAATAAAGAAATATCGGCCACTTTTTTACACAAAAAGATAAACACTAATGAATTTTAAAAAATACTTAGCTATTGTTGCCATCGCATTCGGAATGCAATGTTCGTTTTCTCAAGATGGAATTCCTGTTTATTCAGATTACCTTTCGGATAATTTATATTTAATTCATCCTTCGATGGCCGGAGCTTCTTCAGCTGCTAAATTGAGATTAACAGCAAGACAACAATGGTTTGACGTTGAAGACGCACCTTCTTTGCAAACATTGAGTTTCAACACCAGAGTTGGAGATAAAGTAGGATTTGGAGCTATTGTATATAACGATGCAAATGGTAATTTTTCACAACAAGGAGCATATTTAACTTTTGCATACCATTTACTACTATCGAGAAACAGAGTTGATTTAAATCAATTGTCTTTTGGAATTAGTACAGGATTTACACAAGGAACATTAGATGAAACAGGTTTTGATATTATAAATAATCCTGATCCAATAATTTCTGGAACTCAGCAAAACGCTACGTATTTCAATGTAGATTTTGGGGCATCATACTATTTCCTTGACTTTTATGCGCATTTAACAATCAAAAATGCATTGCCAACAAAAAGAGATTTATTCTCTGAGCAATTTGAATCACAAAACCAACGTCGTTATTTAGCATCTACAGGATATGTATTTGGCGGATATGATAGCGATTGGAAATATGAGCCTTCAGTAATGTTTCAATATACAGATGAAACACAAGAATCATCTATTGATGCAAACATGAAAGTTTATAAAGATGTAGACTTTGGAACTATTTGGGGAGGTTTGTCATACAGAAGAAGTTTAGATGGAGCTGAATTTGTAAACGGAACACAAGTAGACAATCAAAAATTACAATACATTACGCCATTTGTTGGTGTAAATTATAAGAAGTTTATGTTTGCATATACGTATTCATACCAAGCAAACTCTTTAGTATTATCTAATGGAGGTTTCCACCAGATTACTTTAGGATATGACTTCGGAGACAGAAGAGATCCTTACGATTGTAACTGTCCAGCAATTAACTAAGACACATACAAAATAATATATTAAAGGCTTGCAAGTTATTGCAAGCCTTTTTATTTTGAGTGTACTTTATAGTTTTTAGCTAATCTAGCTTCTAAAAGCACAGTGATCTAATATCTGATTATTGTATTCTGTTCTAAGTAATAAACATCTTTGTCAATTTGGTAACAAAAAAAAGTTCGATAATAATTACCGAACTTTTAGATGTCATTTTTAAATATACCTGCCTATATTCTATCAGCAAATCGATCTTGGATCTAACAGTGTAAGTAATCTAAAAACTACCAAACATATCCTTTACGGGCAGCCTGTGTTTTAATAGCTTTAATCATTGCACTTTCTAAATCAGATTTCTTAGGATCTCCTTTTTTAGAATCAACAATATAAGATTTACGCTTTGTGTCTAACTCACGAATTTTAAGCTGAATTTCTTTTCTGCTATCACGTTGCTTTTTTACATACGCTGCAATTTCTTCTTTGGACTTATTTTTCAATTCTTTTGGTAATTCGTCTTTTGTCAATTCTTCAATTTTCACTTCATTATTTTCAACTGCATCTACCAAATCCCAAGATGAATTTTTATACAAAGATGAACTTTTAGAAACGGCACGTTCCACTGCGATTTCTTCATCTACCGAAATTGCATTTGCATCCTGTGTAGATTGTCTAATTGTATTTAAATATCCTTTTTTACCATAACCAATATATGTGTTGTTCAATTGTGTATTGTACTCCATAATCTTCTTATCATAAGGTGTTTGTACATGTACAATACTTTTTGTGTGTGCAATAGTCATATAATCACCTTTGCCTAACATAGCGCCATCTTTCCACATTCCAGAAATTCCTTGTTCGTATGCACCGCAAAAAATAGTATTTACGACAACATCTTTTTCAAGCGCATTGGTAATGGCATTTTTATAATTAACGGTTCCTTGTGTGAAAGGTTCGTTTCCGGCAATAAAAAGTAGTTTCAAATCTTTATTATTATTTCCCCAATCTAGTTGATCCATTGAAGTTTGAATTACATGTCCGCAAAACTCACTTCCGCCACGTGTAGTGAGTGAAAATAATTTTTCAGATATTTCGTCCAAATCACTGCTAAATGCTAATACTTGTCGTATATGTCCTTCTGAAGAAGGCAAATTGTCATTTCCGTATTCATACAAAGCAATTTCCAAATTAGGTTTTTCATTATCACACTTTGCGTACGACAATTCATTTACAATTTCCCATAATTGTGCTTTTGCTTGATGAATTAAACCATCCATGCTATTGCTAGTGTCTAATAGCAAAGCAACTTTAATTGTATTTTTAGTTCTGTTTTCTAAAACTGTTGTTTCAATAACCGTTTTTGTAGCTGCATCTTCTAATAACGCAGTGTCTTTTTTTGAATTTCCTTTGCACGACATCGTTAGTAGCAATGTACTTACAAGGAGTACGTTTAATTTTTTCATTTGTTATTCGTTTTTAATTTTTAATTCAAATCTGGTTAAAACAGTGGCGGTTGTGCTTATTAATTATTTGTGTTTAATTGTTTAACGTCAATCTTTCCGTCTGGAGAAATCACATAATATTTATGTTCAGTTTTGATCTCTGTTTTAGGAGCTGGTTTTTGCTCTTTTGGTTTTGGTGAATACACCAACTTTATTTGCATTCCAACTTGTACAACAGGTTCCAAAATAGCAGGATTCATTACAATATCATAGTTCTCGTATGAAACAGGTTGATAGTAATACGAAGTCTGTTTCTTGGCTTTAGTAACACCTTTCTTTTTCTTTAAAGCTTCAAAAGAAATGCTATTGAATGCTTGGTAGCTTTTGTAAAAATCTTTTGGGAAATAACAATATTTGTCGTCTGCCATTATTGCATTATAATTGGCAAGATCAAAACCTAATATCTTGTAATATTCCTTTTTCTCTTGAATCAATTTTATCAATGCATCTTGCAACTTTTTATATACTTCTTTAATATTTTCAATGAAATAATCAACTTTCACCAAATTGTAAATCTCATTAGAAGCACAAGTAGCTAGTATCTTTTCAAATTGTTGCGTGTTTTTAAATTGGATATGAATGTTTTGTTGTAATTCAAAACCTTTTGGAACTTCATTGTACTTTTTACTAAACAGCTTTTTAGTCACTTCAATTTCATACACAGGAACAAAAGAAATCACGTCAATAGCAATGTCAGTTTCTTTAATACCAATCGTTAATAATTCTTTTTTAATATTTGAAATGCGTTCATTCATCAACGTGCTTGCTCCATCAGCAGAAGGACCAATTTGTGCTACATTAAAAATTGCAGTATATGAACTTGCTTTGGCATTAAAAAGAGCATGAACATCTAGCGTAATTGCTGAGGTTGGATTTACATTTCTTCTAGGGTTTGAAGTTTGCGGACCATGAACTTGTGCATTTCCATACGCAGATGAAAGTACATTTTGCCTGGAAATTTGAGCATTCTTATCATAATTTCCTTTATGTTGCGCAACTATAAACTGCGTAAGAAGTAAACAGAGAACTAAACTTATTTTTTTCATGATGATTTTTAAATTTGAGCTAAAATACTGGCAACAAAACCCGAAAAAAATAAGGAATGAGTTAACAAGTAATTTGAATGAGTGTAATTGATACATTGCTGAGAGAAGTATCATAAAATACAAGAAAAAATAAGCGAATTCAATGCTTTTGCAGAGTTTACATTTTAGTATATCACTGAAAGTACGTATGTTTATCATTCTTAAGCGTAAAAAATGAAGCAACTCACGTACATATTTTTAATTGTATGCCTTTTTTCATTTCAGAATTTTTCAGCACAAAACAATTCTGATATAAAAAAAGAAAGAAGCAATACTGTTTTTACGGTAAAAGGAGAAGTTGTTGGAGAAGCCAAAAGAACACCAATACCGAATGCAACTATTCGTATTATTGGAGGTGAAGAAACGAAAACCAATAAATATGGTCATTTCTCTATACGAACAAAAATGGGCGATCAATTAATTATAGAGCATCCTAGTTTTGGAAGAGAATATCATGTAATAAACAGTGATGAGCGTATTGAAGTTGTCGTTGAAGGCTATGAGGAAGAATTAAAAAGAAAAAAGTTCAAACGTAGAGAGAATGCTGTGTCTCATCGTGTATTGTTGGATTCTGCGGTCATGTTCAAGAAAAAAGATATTGACAAAAGTATTCAGTATGTTGAAAAATCTTTAGAGAATATATATGATAGTACTGACGATAAGAAACTATCAGATTCTTATGCAGTTTTAGGAGATATTTATGTCTATTGGAAACAATATGATTTGGCAATTAGTAATTACAGAATTGCTTTAAAAACCTATAGTACAACGCGTTTGTGGATTGCAATTGGAACCACTCAATTATATAATAAAGAATATGACGAAGCTATTATTTCGTTTGAAACTATTTTGCGTAACAACTTGTCTCGTTATCAACAAACAATTGTATATGAAGGTTTGGGTGATGCACACAAAGCACTGAAACAATATAAGAAGGCATTAGATAACTACAATAAAGGCTTAGCAATAGCACAAAAAGACTTAATTACGCCAAAAATTACAGATTTAAACTCTAAAATTGCTGAAAATTACGCTGCACAAGGTGATGTGAAAAAAGCAGATAATTTGTTTTCAAATTCTTTAGATTTAGCATTAAAGCAGAATGAAGGAAGAGCAATTGTAGAACAAAATAGAGTAGCGGATTTTTACAACTCAACAAATTCTTTTGATAAAGAAATAGAACTGCGTAAGCAAAACTTAGTAGATTTAGAGAGATCGGGATTTGAAAATAAAACACTTTCTGGATTTATAGCAGATTCTACCGCAATTACATCTCAAAAAATTAATTATAAAATTGGAAATGCTTTCTTGTTACAAGAAAAATATGATGAAGCGATTCCATATTTTGAGAAAAGTATTTCTGAAGCAGGGAAGAAGGAAGATTTAATCATCAAAAAAGATGCTACGCGAAAATTATCGGAAAGTTTAGAAAATATCGGTGATTTTGATCAAGCCAAAAAAGTATTTGAAGACTATGTAGAAGTTGTAAATGAATTGGTATTGCGTAGAGAACAAGAAATTTCTCAAGCAAGTCGATTTGCAAAACGAATTCAGGACAATCAATTACGAATTCGAAGTTTAGAAGCCGATCGTGAATTGCGTGAAGCACGATTTGACAATAATCTCATTGAGCAAGAACTCACAGAAAAAACGAATAAAAGTCAGAAGTACACTATTTACTCACTAATTTTTGCAATATCATTGCTCATTTTTACTATTTATTTACTTTACAGAAATAGCAAACAACAGAAATTAGCCAATAATTTATTAGCGTTAAAATCATTACGAACGCAAATGAATCCACATTTTATCTTCAATGCGTTGAATTCTGTAAATAATTATATAGCGATCAATGACGAACGAAATGCGAATCGATATTTATCTGAGTTTTCTACTTTAATGCGAACCGTTTTAGAAAATTCGGACGAAGATTTTATTCCACTTGCCAAAGAATTAGAGCTATTAGAATTGTATGTGAGATTAGAGCATATGCGCTTTCAAGATAAATTTGAATATACCATAACTGTTGATGAAACAGTAAAAGTGTCAAACTTTCAAATTCCACCAATGTTGCTGCAACCTTACATTGAAAATGCTATTTGGCATGGGTTGCGTTACAAAGAGGAAAAAGGGATGTTGAACATCTCTATCACCAAAAAAGACAATGAAATGCTTCAAATTACGATTGAAGATAATGGAATAGGAAGGAAGCGTTCTATGGAACTCAAAACGAAAAATCAATTACGCCAAAAGTCAAAAGGAATGGGGAATATTAAAAAACGTATTGCCATTTTAAATGATATGTATAAAGATAAAGTAGATGTTGCTATCTCTGACTTATTAGAAGATGGGCAAGGAACCAAAGTAATATTAACACTCAAAAAAGACTAAATGCAACTCCAAACAATTATTGTTGAAGACGAAGAAATCAGTAGAGAAATCCTGAAAAAATATGTTGGAAAGTATTGTCCAAATGTTCATATTGTAGGAGAAGCATCCAACATTGAAGATGCTTTGGTATTGATTCGAAACCACGAGTTAGATTTGGTTTTCTTAGATGTGGAAATGCCTTTTGGAAATGCTTTTGATTTGTTGGAAAAAGTAGGCGATCGTTCGTTTGAAACTATATTTGTAACCGCATACGATCATTATGCAATAGAAGCTTTGAACAGCCATGCTTCATATTACCTGTTAAAGCCGATTTCTATTGATGAATTGATCAAAGCGGTAGATCATGTAGTATCAATAAAAACGAAAGAAAATAGTTTGTCAGATGCTGTGCTTTCTCCAAAAATTGAAACGATTAATGGTAAAATCACAATTCCGCAACAAGATGGTTTTGAAGTGTTAAATGTTGCCGAAATAGTGTATTGCAAAGCTGATGATAATTACACGGAGATCTACATTAACGATTCAAAAATTGTCGTAAGTAAAACATTAAAATATTTTGAAGAAACATTAAGTCAATATCCTTTTGCTCGTGTACATAAATCGTATTTAGTAAATGTAAATGAGGTTGTGAAATATAAAAAAGGAAAAGGAGGAAGTGTGGTGCTATCTAACGGAAAAGAAGTAATGGTTTCTTCTACTAAAAAAGCAAACCTATTATCATATTTTAAGTAAAATATGAAGTTGAAAATCGAAATCTTTTTTTGATAATAGATAAATCAGTTCACAAACGATAAGTAAAGAAACATCTTACTCAAAACCTTAACACCTGAAAAACCATGATCATAAAACCTGTAAACGGAAAACATCCACAAATTGGAGACGATTGTTTCATTGCTGAAAACGCTACCATTGTCGGCGAAGTAACTATGGGGAGCCAATGTAGTGTTTGGTTCAATGCGGTTTTGCGTGGCGATGTTCATTTTATTAAAATGGGCGATAAGGTAAATGTGCAGGATGGTGCTGTCATTCATGCTACGTATCAAAAATCACCAACAACTATTGGAAATAATGTTTCTATTGGTCACAATGCCATTGTGCATGGTTGTACCATCCATGATAATGTGTTGATTGGAATGGGAAGTATTGTGATGGATGATTGTATTGTGGAAAGTAATAGTATTATTGCTGCAGGCGCTGTAGTTACTAAAAATACACATGTAGCATCAGGAAGTATTTATGCAGGTGTTCCTGCAAAAAAGGTAAAAGATATTAGTAAAGAACTCATTTCTGGAGAAATCAATCGTATCGCGGATAATTATGTAACGTATTCTGGTTGGTTTAAAGAAGACTAGAACTGTAGTTTCGTTGCTAAAAATTCATTAGCAATCAAATCATTTAAAATTTCAGGATTTCCATTACTGTAAAATGTACAGGTGCTTTCTTTTTGTGAAGTAGTAAGTAAACTATGTTGTGCTAAAATTGCTTTGGTTTGTCGGGCAACCGCAATTCCTGAATCTATAATTTTTAGATGTTTCGGTAATAACGTTTTTAGTTTTGGAATCAAATAGGGATAATGACTGCAACCTAATACCAAATAATCAATATTTGCATCAAGCATAGGTTTTAGATATTTTTGTAGTAGTTTGTCCATTTCTGGAGATTCAATACGTCCGTTTTCAATGAGTGGAACTAATCCTTCGCCAACTTGTTCAATTATTTTCACGCCATTTGCATACAAATCAGACGTTTTGTGAAACAATTCGCTTGATAAGGTTCCTTTTGTTGCCAAAATGCCAATCGTGTTGGATTTCGTCTGTAATGCAGCTGGTTTAATGGCAGGTTCAATTCCTATAAACGGAATGTCGTAAGTTTCCCGAAGTTGTTGTATAGAATTTGTGGTAGCTGTGTTACAAGCAACCACAATGATTTTGCAATTTTTTGATAATAGAAATTCTACATTCTTGATGCTTAACTCCGTGATTTTTTCTTTTCCTTTTGGTCCATACGGAGCGTTTTGGCTGTCGGCCAAATAGATGGTGTTCTCATGTGGTAGTAGCTTGTGAATTTCTTTCCAAATAGATGTGCCACCAACACCAGAATCAAATATGCCAATTGGGGAATTACTCATAAGTGTAAAAATAAGCAAAAAAAATAGCGTTTGTGTATCATTTGAAAGTAGAATTTATATAAGAATGTTAATCCTGCAAAATGTACGATATGACACATGTTTTATAGTATTATATTTGAAATATTATAAACATTAAAGTGCAAATTATGAAAAAAAAGAAATTAAGTAGAAAACTATTATTAGGGAAAACAAACGTTTCAAACTTAGGAGAAGTTAAAGGAGGTTATATAACATTTTATTGTCCAACCAGAAATTGTGGAACTGCTAACTGTGGCACTTTTAATTGTGGAACTGCTGCATGTGGCACGAATAACTGTTTAACGAATAATCATCCATTAAGTGATCCGTTACACTGTAGAACTTGTCATGGAGGATGTTAATAATATAGATATTTTAGGTAAAACAAAAAAAGCTTCCAATTTGGAAGCTTTTTTATAGTGTATGGTATTGTAAAATTACTGAATACCTAATTCTTTTTTTACTGAAGCCATTAAGTCAGTTCCGTCTGCAAGTAGCAATCCTGAACCTTGAGTAGCATCAAGTACATAAGCAAATCCTTGTGCTTTAGCAACTTTTTGAATAGCAGCTAATGCTTTTTCTTGAATAGGCTTTGTTAAGTCAATATACTTTTGCTCAGCAGTTTTTTGTGCAGCAGCTTGTGCTTCTTGAATACGAGTTTCTAATTCAACTAACTCTTTTTTTCTACTGTCGTTTTCAGCGTCAGTTTTTGTTGGAGCTTCGTTTGTATACTGTGTTAATTTGTTTCTGTATTCTGTAACTGAAGCTTGAATATCAGCTCCTAAAGATTCTTGTAATTTGTCGAATTCTGTCTTAGCAGCTTTCATTTCCGGCATTGCGCTAATCAATTGTTGCGTATTAATGTGAGCAACTTTAGTTTGTGCATTTGTAAAACTTACTACTCCAAAAAATAAGACTGCAATAGCTATTAGCTTTTTCATTTGTTTCATGATTTTCAATTATTTACTTTAAGTGTTATTTATATTTAATTGTTGTTATTCTCCATTTCCAGCACCGCTGCCTTCATTTTCTTCTTCATTTTTGTTTTCTTCTTGCTGCTTTTTGCGCTCTTCATCTTTCTTTTTCTTGTCTTCAGCTCGTTTTTTACGTTTTTCTTCAGCAGCTTTTTTCTTAGCTTCACGATCCGCAATTAATTTTTTACGTTTTTCTTCGTATGCTTTCTTTTTTGCTTCACGTTCTTCTAAGCGTTTTTGTTTGCGTTCCTCTAATACTTTTTGACGTTCAGCTTTCTTTTCTGCAGCAGCTTGTTTTTTAGCTTCTACTTCTGGATTGACTTCTTTTTCATCATCAAACTTAGACTTTTCGCTTGCTTCTTTTAATTTGGCAGCTCTTCCTTCTCGTTTTACTTCTCTATTAATTGTTCTTAAAACAAGATCACTAATGTCAAATTTCTTTGCCGAATATAACATTACAACATCTGCTGATTTATCAAATACGAAATCGTATCTTCTTTTCTTTGCAATTTCTTGAACAGCATTCAATACTTGATCTTGAATTGGCTTTACTAAGTTTTGACGTTGAATCATTAAACTTCCGTTAGGACCGAAACGATCTTGCTGATATTTTATCAATTCTTCTTCTAAAATTTGTATTTCCTCTTCACGTTCATCTACCAATTCTTTTGTGAGTAATACACGCTCGGCGCTGAGGTTTTTTTTCATTTGCTCAATCTCGCCTTGCTTTTTTTGCATTTCAGCTTTCCAGCGATTTGCTTTTGCTTCTAATTGTGTATTTGCTTCCTGATACGCAGTTACATTTTCTAAAATGTATTCCATATCTATGTAGCCAACTCTTGCACCATTTACACGTTTCTGTGCTTGTATTGATACTGCAAAAAGCATTGTTAATAATAAAAGAACTTTAGTTTTCATACTGTGTCGGTTTGTTAATAGAAAATATCGTGCCAAAATTAAAAATGACTTAAAATTGCTGTCCGATTATGAAATGTGTTTCCCATCCATTTCGTTGTGTTGTTCCTGGAATTGGATCAAATCCATATCCAAAATCAATACCTAATAACCCGAACGCTGGCATAAATATACGTAATCCTGCTCCAGCTGAGCGATTTAATTCAAATGGGCTATATTCTTTAAACGAATTAAATGAGCCACCAGCTTCTAAAAATGTCAACGCATAAATGGATGCTGTTTGCTTCAAAGTAATCGGATAACGTAACTCTAACGAAAATTTATTGTAAATAGTACCTCCATCTAAATCAGAAAGTGATTGATTTGGATATCCACGTAGTGCAATTGCCTCTCTACCATCTAAACTAAACGTTCCTAAACCGTCTCCACCAACGAAGAATCTTTCAAAAGGAATAATTCCTCTATCATTGTTATATGCTCCTAAGAAACCAAAATTAGCTTCCGTTTTTAATATTAATTTGTCAACAATTTTTTGATACCAAGCACCTTTAAATTTAATTTTATAGAATTCTAACCATTTAAATTTTTCTTGATCTACTTTTCCTCTGTCTACCACTGAAACTTCACCATCATCTAGTGTTGGGCCTAAGTTTGCAGGTTCTCCAGGTTGTCCAGCATTTGCATTTAAGAAGTTTCCGTTAGCATCTCTTAGTTGATATTCTTCTTCATTTTCAAGATTTCCATAATCTACATTATTGAATAATGAATATGGTAATGAAAGTTTTGCACTTATTGTAAATTCAGATCCAGATGTTGGATAGATTGGATTTGGTCCGGATGAATTTCTACTTAACGCAGCTGTGTATGAGAAGTTGTTTGAGAATCCATCACCAAATGTAAATAATCCAGTATTGTAATTTTTTAAGTTGTAATGTTGGAAACTTAGCGCTTGTGATAATACAAAGTAATCATCTGGTTCTGCTAATCTTTTTGCTAAACCTACAGATAAACCTGTAATTAAGAAACGTCTGTCTTTATCAGCATTGTTTGTTTGCGGGTTGAATAAGAACTGTACTGTGTGCGATAAAGAAGTTGTAAACTGTACTGGTTTTTTTCCTCCTAGCCATGGTTCTGTAAATGAGAAACTAAATGTTTGGAAAAATCTACTTGCTTGTGCACGTAGTGCTAATTTTTGTCCATCTCCTGTTGGAAGTGGTTTGTAGGCATCTCCGTTGAATAAGTTTCGAATAGAGAAGTTATTGAATGATAATCCTAAGGTTCCAATGAAACCTCCACCACCATAACCACCTTGTAGTTCTATCTGGCTTCCACCACGTTCTGCAACTGAGTATTCAACATCAACTGTTCCGCTATTTGGATCTGGATTTTTGATTTCTGGCTTGATTTGCTCAGCATCAAAGAAACCTAATTGACCTAATTCACGAATGGTACGAATGATTTTATCTTTACTGTATAATTCTCCTGGTTTTGTTCTGATTTCACGGTAGATTACGTGATCATTTGTTTTTTCATTTCCTTTTACCGAAATGTTGTTGAAATACGCAGGTTTCCCTTCGATAATACGAATTTCAAAGTCAATAGTATCATTTTTTGCTGAAACCTCAACAGGGTTAATGTTAGAGAATAAATATCCGTTGTTTTGATATTTATTTGTTAAGTCGTTTGCATCAGGATCAGTCTCGTCAGCAATACGTTTTTCAAGTAAAACACCATTATATGTATCACCTCTGTTGATTCCCATTAATCGTCTTAGTTCGTCGTCAGTGTATACAGAGTTTCCTAAGAATGTAATATCTCCAAAGTAATATTTATTTCCTTCTTCAAGAGCAATGTCTATATTAATAGTATTGTCATCATTCCAGCTAATTGAGTCTTTCGTAATTCTGGCATCACGGAATCCATTTTCTTTATACTTCTCAATTATAGAAGCTAAATCTTCTTTGTAGTCTTCAGGAATGAATTTAGAAGATTTAAAAATACGTAATGGAAATTTTTGCTTTGTATTACGCATTGTTTTACGCAGCTTTCCATCTTTGAATTGTGTGTTTCCTGTAAAACGAATTTTCTTGACTTTTACTTTTTTACCACGATCAACATTTACCACGAGTTTCATGGCATTTTTAGATTCAGTATTTGCAGTATCAGCAACAGTAGTGATATTTACTTTTGTGCTGTAATATCCTTTTTTCTTGTACTTATTCTGAATGTAATTTTTTGTATTGGCTAAGAAACTTTCGGTAATTTTTTTACCTTTTTTAAGTTCTGTTTCTTTGATAATAGTAGATGCCTTACTTTCTTTTATACCACGTACTTCTACTTCTGAAAGTGTTGGTAATTCTTTAATGTTTAACTCTAAGAATATGTTGTCACCTTCAATACGTTCAATATAGAAATTGATGTCACTGAAAAGTTCTAATCCCCAAAGTTTTTTGATGACAGCACTGATTTCTTCACCAGGCACTAAAATTTCTTGTCCTTTACGTAATTGAGTATACGTTACAACAGTTTGTTCGTTATAACTTTTTAGTCCTGTAACTTTAATGCCGCCAATGATATATTTCTTTCCTTTATCAAAAGTCGTCTCCTGCGCATGTGTCGCGATACTGCAAAACAGTAATGATACTAGTAAAAATAATTTTAGGTACTTTTTTTGCATTAAAATTCTAATTAATTTGTTCGCTTGTTTTTCCAAATCTTCGTTCTCTATTTTGATAATTAATCAACGCTTCATATAAGTGCTCTTTGCTAAAGTCTGGCCATAATACATTTGTGAAATAAAGTTCCGCATACGCTATTTGCCATAACAAAAAATTACTTATACGATGCTCACCACTGGTGCGTATAAGTAAATCTACATCGGGTAAATTTTGCGTGTAAAGATGCTGATTAATAATTGATTCATCAATAGTTTCTAAAGAAATTATATTATTTTTAACTTTATGACATAATTCTTTAACAGCATTTTTTATTTCTTCTCTTGAACCATAGCTGAGCGCTAGTGTTAGCGTCATACGCGTGTTATTTTTAGTTTTTTCAATAACTTCAAATAACTCTTTTCGGGCTTTCTCAGGAAGCGAATCTAAGTTCCCGATAGCTTGTAATTTTATGTTGTTTTTAACAAGTTGTTTTAATTCTTTACGTAAAGAAGAGACTAATAATCGCATTAATGCTTCTACTTCTAGTTTTGGACGATTCCAGTTTTCAGTAGAAAATGCGTATAAGGTTAGGTTAGGTATGCCAAGTTCGCCACAGGCTTCAATAGTACGTCGTACTGCTTTCGATCCATTTTCATGTCCAAATACACGAAGCTTCCCTTTTTGTTTTGCCCAACGACCATTTCCGTCCATAATAATGGCTAAATGCTTTGGCAAAAAGTCTTTTTGTATTTGATCTACTAAATTCATTTCTATAATTGCATGCTTTGCTAGTAGCAGAAGCAGGGCTTTTTTCCAAAAGTATATGTAAGGGTAACTCCCATAAACATATACCAATCATTACTGTTTATATTTCCAAACTTTAAACTATCAAAGTCTTTTTTGTCTTTTACAGGATTACTTCCATCTAAATCGTCCGTAAAGGTATAGCGTGCTCCAATTTCAAAACCTAATATCATACTAGGTGAAATTGTTGCTTTGTATCCAATAACCATTGGAATGGCAAATGTACTATCATCTCCGTAAGAAACAATATTTCCTTCGTCTAAAAATAGAGTATCGTAGCTAAAATAAGAAATTCCAGTATATAAATATGGAGTTCCTTGCGGATCTAGGTCGTGAAGATTGAATTCCCAAAAGGTAAATTCTAATCCAGCAGACAACTCTGTAATTGTATTTGTAAATTGTAATCCTCTTGCTATTCGGGCTGGATCATCTGAATTGATATCTTTTCCTTCGAGCAGTGTTCTTGTGATAGACGCTCTAAATGAATGCCTTTCACTTCTATTCCATTTGTAAATAGCTCCGTACGCCAAATGGTTTGGGTTAATGTAGTTTGTGGAACCAACATCACCAATAAAATTACTGTACCCAACATACGCTCCAATTTCATGGAGTTGTGCGTTTGCGGTGTGGGCTAAAGTAAAAGCAACCAACATTAAGACGAGTCTCTTCATAGTATCAAAAGTTTGCAAATATAGTATTCTCTTTTGTTATAGGCAATTGTAAAAATAAACCTATGGGATTTAAACATAATTTGCTGGATTTTATTGCTTTTAATTTCGTTTATCTTCTCCCCAAAGGAGCTTTTTTCGGAGTGTTTTAAGGAAACTCTGTCCTTGAAGTTGTACAAGTTTAACTGTAAACGGTGCTTTTTGTACTGTAATTATAGTGTTTATGTCTACAGTAGCTATTCTAGAATCTAATGAAATTAGATGTTTGTCTTCACGACCAGAAACTTCAAGTTGTATGTTCATGTGATCAGGAATTACTAACGGACGTGCATTTAAATTATGCGGAGCTATTGGTGTTAGTACAAAATTGTGACTGTTTGGAGTAATTACAGGTCCGCCGCAACTTAAGGAATATCCTGTAGAACCTGTTGGAGTTGCTACAATAAGTCCATCTGCCCAATACGAATTTAAATATTCGTCATTTAAATGGGTTTTTACTGTAATCATCGAAGTTGTATCTTTTCGAGCTACGGTAACTTCATTTAGAGCAAAATTCATTTTTTTGAGATCTTTGTTTTCGGGCGAAGTTTTTACCGCTAATACACTACGTTCAATAACTTCAAACTCTTTTCCTATGATTTTAGAAATGGCATCTTTTATTTCTTCTTTTTGAATAGTAGCCAAAAAACCAAGTCTTCCGGTATTGATTCCTAAGATCGGAATATTTAAATCTTGAACAAGTGTTATTGTTCTTAGAATTGTTCCATCACCACCTAAACTCAAAAATAAATCATATGAATTATCTAAATCTTCATAAGAAGTAAACGTTTCATAGGTTTCTGTAATGTTTAATTTGGAAGAGAAAATTTCATAAAAGCGTTGCTCTATATGAATTTCAATACCAAACTGATGCAAAGCTTCTAACAAATACATAATGTATTCTCCAGAATCTTTATGATAAAATTGCCCGTAAATACCAACTTTCATGATTTCTTCTCCTATATATTAAGGTATTTATCTAAATAATCTGAACGCTCTTTTAAGTTTTGCATATAAGCATCTTCAGCAAATTCAGATATAATATTGTAACCATATCTTCTGAATGATTGTACAATTTCGTTAAGTCCAGCATTATTTAGCTTAATGGTTACTTGTACAACATCGTTTTCTGTTTTAGAAATAAATGCACCCAGCAAGCGTGCATTATTTGATTCTACTATTTGACTGATTTCACTAAATGAATAATCTTTCATGCCTTTTTCAACTACTAAAACACTTCCGAGTTCATGTAAAAATGGTGTGTCATTAAAAATATTGATAATATCATTCAGTTCGTAATACCCCACATAGTCATTCTTTTCATTCAAAATGGGCATCACATTCGTAGAATTCTGAGCGAAAGCTTCTAAAACATCAATCCAATTAGTTTGTGTTCTTACAAAAAACTGTTCTAAAGCATATCGATATTCATCTATCATTTTATCTGCATCAAAACAATGAGAATCAGTTTCAGACAAACATCCTATATATACACCATCTTGTGTGATAGGAATGTGAGAAAACGTAAGTTGATTAAATACCAATTGCGCCTCTTTTACCTGATCTTTCACAGATAGAGGAGTAACATCATTTAAAATGTATTGTGCAATATTCATAGAACAAAAGATTTGTGGGCGCAAATTAATTAAAAATAACTACTTCTAAGCATGCTAACTTTGTATTTTTGTGCCTCAGTTATAAAATAGAACGCAATGACAACAAAACTTAGTGTAAACATAAATAAAATTGCCACTTTACGAAATGCTAGAGGTGGAGATGTTCCTAATTTAGTAAAGTTTGCCAAAGACGTACAAAATTTTGGAGCGCAAGGAATCACAATTCATCCAAGACCAGACGAACGACATATACGTTATCAGGATGCAAGAGATTTAAAACCTATTGTACATACTGAATATAATATAGAAGGAAATCCAATTAAAAAATTTATAGATTTAGTTTTGGAAGTAAAACCAACACAGGTAACCTTAGTTCCCGATTCAGTTGATGCTATTACTTCTAATGCAGGTTGGGATACGATACAACACAAAGATTTTTTAACGGATGTTATTGCTGAATTCAAAAAACACGGAATACGAACATCTATTTTTGTAGATCCTGTAGTGGAAATGATTGATGGAGCGAAAGCAGTTGGGACTGATCGTATAGAATTATATACAGAAGAATTTGCGCATCAATACAGTTTGGGAAATGAAAAAGCAATTCAGCCGTATGTTGATTGTGCTGTGCGTGCAAATGAACTAGGAATTGGAATTAATGCTGGACATGATTTAAGTTTAGATAATATAGAATTCTTCGCAAAAGAAATTCCAAATTTATTGGAAGTGTCTATAGGGCATGCATTAATTGCAGAGTCCATATATTTAGGAGTAGACAATGTGGTAAATATGTATTTAAATAAATTGAAGTAATGATTTTACATTCAAATATAATTGGAGAGGCTGGGAAACCATTATTAATATTACATGGTTTTTTAGGAATGTCTGATAACTGGAAAACATTAGGAAAGAAATTTGCTAAAGAAGGATATCAAGTACATTTAATAGATCAGCGAAATCATGGGCGTAGTTTTCATTCAGATGAATTTAACTATGATATACTTGCTGACGATTTGAAAAAGTATTGTGATCATCATCAATTTAAATCAATTTCATTGATAGGGCATTCTATGGGAGGAAAAACGGCAATGGTTTTTGCAATGGATCATTCTGAATTACTTGAGAAATTAGTAATTGTAGATATCGGACCAAAATTTTACCCTACGCATCATGAACAGATTCTTGCAGGTTTGGTTGCTGTAGAAAAAGAAACGTTAAAAAGTAGAAGTGATGCAGAAACGATCATGAAAGAATATGTGTCTGATTTTGGCACGCGACAATTTTTACTAAAAAACCTATACTGGAAAGCAGACAAAACGTTGGGTTTACGGATCAATTTAAAAGTATTAATTGATAATGTAGAAGAAATTGGAGAAGCACTTTCTGGAAATGATATTTATACAAAAGAAACACTATTCTTAAAAGGTGACAAATCTGAATACATTCAAATAGGAGATGAAACATTAATTCATCAATATTTTCCAAAAGCAACTATTGGAGAAGTGACAAATTCGGGTCATTGGCTACATGCGGAAAATCCTACAGAGTTTTTCGAAAAAACGCTTTCTTTTTTAAATTCTTAAAAATCGTTCTAAATTTACTATGAATGCATAATAAATTCGTATAATTCTTGTGTTTATCATAATTTATAGTAATTTTGAAGCTGTTATTTTACAATAAGTTAACCTTAAATCAACAATTTTTACAATTATGAAAAAACTTTTATTGGTATTGACCATCGCATTTTCGGCTTCGGTAATGTACGCTGGAGGATATAGAGTCGGAGTACAAGGTCATAAACAATTAGCTATGGGGCATACAGGAGTTGCTGTAGTAACAAGTGCAGAATCAGCGTTTTTCAATCCAGCTGGTCTTGTATACTTGGATGGAAAGCTAAATGTATCTTTAGGAGCGGCAGCAGTATTATCAAATACATCATATCAAAATAGAGAATTCGGATATAAGTCAGAGGCAGACAATCCAGTAGGAACGCCATTTTATGCATATGGAGCCTATAAAATTAACGATTGGTTATCTGCAGGTTTAGCAGTATACACACCTTACGGAAGTAGAGTAGAATGGCCAACTGATTGGGAAGGATCTCATTTGGTAAATAATATTGAATTATCTGCAATATTTATTCAACCAACAATTGCAATTAAAATAAGTGAAAAATTAAGTGTTGGTGGTGGACCAATATATGTTTCTGGAGCAGTAAACTTTAACAGAAACTTATCTAGAAGTTTAACAGATGAAACAGGTGCTCGTTCTAATGTAACAATCGATGCATCAGGAATAAACGCTTGGGGATATACTGTAGGAGCAATGTTTCGTCCAACAGAAGATTTTAATATTGGATTTAACTATCGTTCAAAAATTGACATGAATGTTGAAAGAGGAGACGGAACAGCTGATTTTGAAAACTTGCCAGCTGCTTTAGCGCCAGGTTTCCCTGATGGAGATTTTACAGCATCTTTACCATTGCCAGCTGAATTAACATTAGGAGCTTCTTTTAAGCCTTCTGAAAAATGGTTAGTAGCTTTTGATTATACAAGAACATTCTGGGATGCTTATGAATCATTAGATGTTCAGTTCTTCAATTCGGCAGGTTTATCAAGAAATCCGAGAAACTACAAAAACTCTTCTATATATAAAATTGGAGCACAATATGAAGCAACTCAAAAAGTAACTGTAAGAGCAGGTTTCTACTTTGATGAGTCGCCAATTAGAGATGGATTCTTCGCGCCAGAAACGCCAAGACCTGATTCAGTTAACTTCACAGCAGGATTTTCATATAACTTAAATAGTAAATGGGCAATTGATGCTTCTGTATTATATGTACATTCTAATGAAATTCAAAATTCGTATGATTACTTCAGAGAAGCTGGGCAACCATTAACTTTTGGTGGAGAATATAAGTCGAATGCTTTAGTAGCAGGAATCGGAGTGTCTTACAAATTATAATATTAAAGAGCAGAATAAAGATGAAAAACAATATAAAATATTTAGCAATATTAGCTTTAGGATTATTTGCCTGTGAGCCAGAATTTGATAATCCAATCGATGAAAGTGGAGAGTACACAAGTGGATCAGCTGATTTTTCAACATATGTCGCAGTTGGAAACTCATTAACAGCAGGATTCATGGATGGAACTGTATTTAGAAGCGGTCAGCAAAACTCATTTCCAAACATCATGGCAGAGAAATTTGCCTTTGCAGGTGGAGGAACGTTTACACAACCATCGTATGATGATGATGTAAATGATTCAGGAGGATTTTTATTATCAGGTAATCCATTACCTGGATTTGGAACACGTTTAGTAATTGATGCTAGTCAAGGTGGCCCAGAACCATTAAATGTATCGCCTACGATGGAATTGTCAAGCTTACAAGCTACGGCTTACAATAACATGGGAGTTCCAGGAGCAAAATCATTTCATTTAGGAGCACCAGGGTATGGTAATATTGCAAACCTTTCAGTAGGAGCAGCAAACCCTTACTTTGTAAGACACGCAACAAGTCCTAATATTACGGTTATAGAAGATGCAGTTTCATTAAACCCTACATTCTTCTCATTATGGATTGGAAACAATGATATCTTATCATATGCAACTTCTGGAGGAGCAGGAACTGATCAAACAGGAAATCCAAATGTATTATCATACGGATTCAACGATATAACAGATCCTAGTGTATTTGCATTTACATACAGCGCGTTAGTAGATGCTTTAACAGCAAATGGAGCAAAAGGTGTAGTTGCTACACTTCCTGATGTAACTTCAATCCCTTACTTTACAACAGTGCCTTACAATCCAATTCCAATGGATGCGCCAACAGCAGCTTTTGCAAATGGAGCATATGCACAATATAATGGCGGATTACAATTAGCAGCAGCAAATGGTTTAATTACTGCTAGTGAAGTAGCGCAACGTACAATTCAATTCTCTGCAGGTCAAAATGCAGTTGTAATTGTTGATGAAGACTTAACACCTTTAGCAGGTCTTGGACTACCTAACTACAGAATGGCAACAGTAAATGACTTACTAGTTTTACCATCATCTGGAATTATCGGAACATTAGCTGATCCTTCAAACCCTGCTTCTATTAATGGAGTTGGAGTGCCATTAGCTGATAACTGGGTTTTAACAGCAACAGAAATACAGTCAGTAAGAAATGCTAGAACAGCTTACAACAATGCAATTCTTGCGATTGCTGCTGATAAAGACTTAGCAGTTGCTGACATGGCAACTACATTAGAAGTATTAGTTTCTGGTTTACGTACAGCTGACGGACAAATCTATACAAACAACTACTTTGATGGTTCTTCTGATGCAATTTCTACAACTGTATTCTCTTTAGATGGTGTACATCCAAATTCAAGAGGATATGCAATTGTAGCGGATAGTTTTATTAAAGCAATCAATGCAAAATATGGTTCAGATGTTCCTGGAGTTACTGCCGGATATTATCCTGGTGTAACTGTAGTTCCTACAAACTAAGAAAGCATAAAATAGAGCATAAAAAAAGCACTGAGAAATCAGTGCTTTTTTTATGCGATCATATTTCTAATAAAAACAATTTTGAGAAGCGAATTTTACAATTCTCAATGAAATCACGATTAATTTCTGTAATTGCAGTAAAAAGAAACTGATACACAATTGGTTGAATAACTTGATTCGCTTCTAAAAATAACGTACTTTTGCACTCCAATTTTCATATTACAAAACGAAGATGAATATAACAAGAGAAAATATAGACGCGTTAAACGCAGTAGTAACAGTAGAAATTGCAGAAGCAGACTACAGCGAAAAAGTTGCTAAAATCTTAACAGACTATAGAAAAACAGCTAATATCCCAGGATTTAGAAAAGGTCATGTGCCAATGGGATTAGTGAAAAAGCAGTACGGAAAAGCAGTACTTGTTGATGAGGTAAACAAATTATTACAAGAAGGGTTAAATAAATATTTAGTAGAAGAAAAACTAGATATACTTGGAAATCCATTACCAAGAATGCAAGAAGAGTTTGATTGGGACGCTGAAAATTTCTCTTTTGAATTTGAATTAGGATTAGCTCCAGAGTTTAAAGTAGATTTACAAGGAGAAGCAATTACACAATATAATATTATTGCTGATGATAAAATGATCGACGGTCAGGTTGAAAACATCAGAAAACAATACGGAAAACTAATCAGTCAAGATGAAGTTTCAGAAGAATCTGAAGTAACAGGTGTTTTCACAAATGAAGAAGCTGGAATTGAAAACAATGCTACATTTGGTTTAGATAAAATCAAGGGTAAAAGAAACGCAAACAAGTTTGTAGGCGCAAAAGTTGGAGATACACTTACGTTAAAAACAAAAGGTTTATTCAATGATGATAATGATTTAATGAACTTTTTAAAAGTGGAGCAAGATGCTGCAAATGGTTTGGATATTGAAGTTTCTTTTAAAATTAACGAAGCAAATACAAGAGAATTAGCAGAGTTAAACCAAGAATTATTTGATAAATTATTTGGAGAAGGAAATGTAAGTACATTAGAAGAAGTAAAAGGAAAGATCAAAGAAGATGCAGAAAGACAATTTGTACAACAATCTGATCAACGTTTACTAAATGATGTTACAGAAGGATTAATTGAAAATACAAAATTTGACTTACCAGCTGATTTCTTAAAAAAGTGGATTCAATCTGCAGGAGAACAAGAATTAACAGTTGAGCAAGCCGAAGAAGAATACGGAAAATCTGAAAAGGGATTGCGTTACCAGCTAATTCAAGATAAATTAGTAAAAGAAAACGAAGTTCAAGTTCAATTTGAAGACTTAAAAGAATTTTCGAAGCAAATGATTAAAGCGCAAATGGCGCAATTTGGACAAATGAATCCTAGTGATCAGGAGTTAGAAGACATCGCTGCGAGAATCTTATCTAACCAAGAAGAGGTAAGAAGATTAACAGATCAATTGTTAAGTCAAAAATTATTAGAGCTTTTCAAGGAAAAAGCAAACCTTAAAAAGAAAGAAGTAACTTACGAAAACTTCGTTAAAGAAGTGTACGGAGATGGTCATTAAGAAATAAAATACTTATATTTAAGGCGTTAAAAAATTATTATTTTAACGCCTTTTTTAATCAAAAATAGAAAGACACGAAATGAACTATAAAAAAGAATTTCATAAATACGCAACTAAACATCACGGTATCAATAATATGTACTACGATAAAATCGTAAGTCGTATGTCACCTTCTACATTTTCTAACCCAGTAGGAATGACGCCTTACATCATTGAAGAACGTCAAATGAACGTTGCTCAAATGGACGTATTTTCGCGTTTAATGATGGATAGAATTATATTTTTAGGAACAGGAATTGACGATCAAGTAGCTAATATTGTGCAAGCACAATTATTATTTATGGAAAGCGTAGACTCTTCTAAAGATATTCAAATCTATATCAACTCTCCAGGAGGTGGTGTATATGCAGGATTAGGAATCTATGATACAATGCAATTCATTAAACCAGATGTAGCAACTATCTGTACAGGAATGGCTGCTTCTATGGGAGCTGTATTATTATGTGCAGGACAAGCTGGAAAAAGATCTGGATTAACGCATTCAAGAGTGATGATTCATCAACCATTAGGTGGCGCACAAGGACAAGCAAGTGATATTGAAATCACAGCAAGAGAAATCTTAATATTAAAAGAAGAATTATATAAAATCATTTCTAAGCATTCTGGACAATCATATGACAAAGTATATGAAGATTCGGATAGAGATTATTGGATGAAAGCCGATAAAGCTAAAGATTATGGAATGATTGATGAAATACTTGTAAGAGAATAAAATAACAACTCTACAAGTAAATACAATAAATAATGGCGAAAGAAGAATTAGAATGTTCGTTCTGTGGCAGAAAAAAGCCAGAAACAAATCTGTTAATCGCAGGTTTAGATGCACATATCTGCGACAGATGTATTGAACAAGCGCACGGAATTGTTTTAGAAGAATCAAAACAAGCTAGTAACGATGAATTATCATCAGAATTGGTATTGCGCAAACCAAAACAAATCAAGGAATTCTTAGACGAATTCATCATCGGGCAAGGAGCTACGAAAAAAGTAATGTCGGTTGCTGTGTACAATCACTACAAACGATTATTACAAGCGCCAACAAATGATAATATTGAAATTCAAAAGAGTAATATCATCATGGTTGGGCAAACAGGAACCGGAAAAACATTAATAGCAAAAACCATTGCTCGTATGTTAAACGTTCCATTGGCAATAGTAGATGCTACTGTTTTAACAGAAGCAGGATATGTGGGAGAAGATGTAGAAAGTATTTTGACACGCTTATTGCAAGCAGCTGATTACAACCTTGAAAAAGCAGAACGTGGAATTGTTTTCATTGATGAAATAGATAAAATTGCACGTAAAAGTGACAATCCATCAATAACACGTGATGTTTCAGGAGAAGGTGTGCAGCAAGCCTTGTTAAAACTATTGGAAGGAACGGTTGTAAATGTTCCGCCAAAAGGAGGAAGAAAACATCCGGATCAAAAATTCATTGAAGTAAATACAGAAAATATCTTATTTATTGCAGGAGGTGCTTTTGATGGAATAGAACGCGTTATCACACGAAGATTGAACATGCAAGCAGTTGGATATAGCGCTTCCAAAGATGAAGAAGTAATTGACTCAGACAATCTATTGCAATACATCATTCCGAAAGATTTAAAAGACTTTGGTTTGATTCCTGAAATTATCGGTCGTTTGCCAGTATTAACGCATATGAATCCATTAGATGCAAACACATTACGTGCCATCTTAACGGAGCCTAAAAATGCAATCATCAAACAATACAAAAAATTATTCTCTATGGATAATATTGAGTTTGATATTACTGAAGGTGCGTTAGAGTTTATTGTAGAAAAAGCAATTGAATATAAACTAGGAGCTCGTGGATTACGTTCATTATGTGAAACAATCCTAACAGACGCCATGTTTGAAATGCCAGGATCTGACGAAAAAGAATTAAAAATCAGTAAAACATACGCTGAGAAAAAGCTATCAAAAGTAGCAATCAAAAAACTAAAAGCAGTATCATAAATAACAGCTATTAGATAATGCAAATACAAAATTTTTATATCCAATCAATACGGAAACAGTTATTGGTTGGATTTTTTATTGGTTTTTGGTTATTCCTCTTCTTCTATTATGTGGAACCTTTTGATATGTATCAATTGCCAAAACCAGAACGATTACTTGCTACATTTGGATACACTATCGTAGGAATGTTGTCATATTTTGTGACGATTCCTTTGCAAAGACTCTTGTATAAAACTGCTGGAAAATGGACTTTAGTAAACGAAGGAATACTTTTAGTATCATTAATCGTAATTTCTGGAGGAATTGCATACATATTCTTCAAATTCATTTTGCTGGAAAATGATCCGTATGCACACAGTTTCAGTTATTTCTTTACGCAACAAGTAATTCCTACCGTGTTTCTATTATTGCCAGTAATGATATTTTTGCGTTGGATATTTGGAGATAAAACAGTAACGGAGTCAATTTCGGTTGAGCCGAAAGAAAAAAACATTGTCATCAAAGGAGAGAATAAAGCAGAAGTATTACACTTAAAAGAAGCCGAATTAGTTTTCATTGAGTCAGCAAACAATTATGTGAAAGTTCATTATTTATTACAAAACGAATTAAAAAATGAACTCTTTCGAAACAAGATATCAGTATTGCAAGAAGAGTTTCCGTTCTTGCTCAAAACACATCGTTCATTCTTAATAAACCCTATTCACTTTTTAGAATGGAAACGTGAATCTGCACAAACAATCTTACTATTGAAACCAAATCTGACTCAAATTCCAGTTTCAAAAACATATAAAAAGACTTTAATAGAAAAATTCATTAACCCCTCAGAATAAATCGTTCACCAACGACTAAAAATTTTACCACTCAAATCGATTCATTCACCACAAATACTTGTAAACACTAGTGTAAAGTCGGAATATTGAACTGTCTAACAATAAAAAAGTTCATTATGAAAAAGTCAATATTTAAAATCTTAGCACTAGTAAGTATCCTTTTTATCGCATTCAATTTAGAGAGTTGTACCATGATTTATCGTACTGTTGTACATGGGCAGGCTGATATTACAGATAATGAATGGCAGCCAAATGTTACGGTAGAAAAAGGAGCAGAAGATTTTATGTTTGCTGTAAGAAAAGATACGGATCTAGCTACTTTTTTAGATGAAAACTTAGAAGGGACGAATACAAATGCTTTTATGGTAATTAAAAATGATACAATTATTTATGAAAAGTATTTTAATGAATATAATGAAAATTCCTTGCTAACTTCATTTTCAGTGGCCAAGTCATTTGTGTCTGCATTGGTAGGAATTGCACAAGAAGAAGGCTTACTAGATGAAAATGCGCCTGTTACAGCGTACTTGCCAGAATTGTTGAATCAAGATAAAGATTTTGAGAAAATAACTGTAAAACACTTGCTAAACATGCAAAGCGGAATCAAGTTTGACGAATATCCACGTATCAATCCATTTACAGGAATGGCACGTTTGTATTACGGAACAAATATTCGCGGAAAAATTACCAATGGAATGACAATTGCCGAAGCGCCAGGACGATTCAATTACAGAAGTATTGATACGCAAGTATTAGGTGTTATTTTAGAACGTGTCACAAAAATGCCTTTACAAGAATACTTATCGCAAAAAATATGGAAACCATTAGGTATGAAATCTGATGCAACTTGGACGGTAGATAGCGAACGCAATAAAATGGTAAAAGCATTCTGTTGCTTAAATGCAACTGCAGAAGACTTTGCAAAATTTGGACGTTTATATTTGAATGGAGGAAAATACAATGGAGTTCAAATTGTGCCTGAAGCTTGGGTTGCTAAAACGGATAGCGGAAAGAAAATTTATGCACACAATGATTATAAAAATAAATGGTGGACAAGTTCGCATTACGATGTTTTTGATACAGAAGAAGAAGGAAGAGCCTATGCAAAAGCAAATAATAAGGACTTTTTAAAAGCGAGAAAATTAAAAAGCGGCAAATATGTATCGCACTTTCAAGGAGACGATTACAACGCATTGGGAATCCTTGGTCAATATGTGTATGTAAACCCTACGGAAAACATTGTTATAGTCCGTCTGGGAGATTCTTGGCGCGATGATAAGTTCTATCTTTCTGAACTAATTTATACCTATGTCGGAAATGGTCGCTACAAGAAGATGTTGAAAAAAGAAGCTAGAAGTAAATAATAAAAATAATGTTTGTATATGACAGCCAAAGATTGCTAGTTTGCTAGTAGTTTTTGGCTGTTAATTTTTGATGAGAAAAGTATTTTATAGTATCAAGTATAACTTTCTAATATTATGTATAGTAAAGTTGAAGTGATTTCTAATCACAATAAATAATTTAAAAGGGTTTACGGTTTACTATAAAGATAGTGCTATGTGGAATGATATTTTTGTGAAGTAATTTAAAATATTATAGTTGGATGCCCTAAAATAAGAGAAGCTTTGTTTATTTCAGGAAAGAATGTCAAAGTACGAGAAGGCTTAATGCATATCATGTATTGAATAAAAAATGATTTCTCTGTTTTTCAATAGCGTGTTGTGTGTTTTTAAGATGTATTGAAAATAGATTGTAGAAACAAGTAGGTAATAAAAACTAAAATATATTTAACCATAAAAAAAGCGCCCGTTTTCACGAGCGCTTTTCTATCTATCAGTTTATTACTAAGTACTACTCAACAATAACAAACTCAATTCTACGGTTTGTTTCATGCTGGGTTTCTGAACAGTTAGCACCACAATTTTCGATTGGTTGTGTTTCACCGTATCCTTTTGAAACTAAACGACTAGCGTTAATTCCATTTTTGATTAAATATGCTTTTGCAGAAGCAGCTCTTTTATTTGATAACTTGTAGTTATATCCAGCTTTTCCTCTTGTATCTGTATGTGCATTGATTTCAATAACCATTCCTGGGTTTTCGTTTAATACATCAACAACTTTGTTTAAAGACAATGTTGATTCAGCTTTAATTACCCATTTGTTATAATCGAAATAAATATTTTCAATTTTGATCATTAACTTCTCTTCAACTTCTACGATTTCAGCTTTTGCTTGTGGTAACTTAATTGTTAACTCATGCGTGTAATCGTCACCTCTAAATGATTCAAAATCTTCATCAGTTTGAATGAAACCATCTTTAGAAGCGTGTAAAGTATAAGAATTGTAAGGAATTACATTTGTTGTGAAAATTCCTTTATCGTCTGTTTGGATTTTGTCAACAATACGTCCATAAGCATCAATTACAGTTACAGTAGCATTTGGTAATACCATGTTGGTTTTATAATCAACAATTGTTCCTTGTAATAATTGTAACGTCTTTTCTCTTTTAAAGTAGTAAATGTCATTTCCACCTTTTCCACCAGCTCTATTTGAAGTAAAGAATCCAGAGTTTGACTGATCCATTAAGAATCCGAAATCATCTTCAGGACTATTTAAAGAACTACCCATATTTACAGGGAAATTGAATTTTCCATTGATTACTTTACTTTCAAAGATATCTAAACCTCCTAAGTTATAATGTCCGTTAGAAGAAAAGTATAAAGCGCTGTTGTCTCCCATGATATATGGGAATCTTTCGTCTTTGTGTGTGTTAATTTCACTTCCTAAGTTTTTAGGAGCTCCATATGTTCCGTCTTCGTTGATAGTTACAGAAAATAAATCATATCCACCTTTTGATCCAGGAATGTTCGCAGAAAAATAAATTGTCTTATCATCTGGAGATAAAACAGGATTCTCAATTGCATATCCAGCTTGGTTAAATGGTAACATTTCAAAGTTTGTCCATTCGTAATCAAGCATTTCTGCTCTAAATATCTTTAAGTTGTGTTGTCCATTTTCTTCAACGCTTCTTGTGAAGAAAACAACATCTTGTGAACTAGATAAAGCTACAGAACCTTCATGATTTTCTCTAGTGTTGATTGCTCTTGAGAAATTTACTAAATTCTTAATATCTCCTTTTCCGTTTAAATCTCCACAATATAAATTATGAAAACCTTCGTTTGTTGTTTTGTCTTTCTTAGTAAAAAATGCCCCAATTTTCTTAGCTGAAGATACAACTACTTTATCTCTAAAAAATGCTGTTGCATGCTCAGAATATGGTGTATTAATGTTAAGATTTTTGAATTCGTACATGTATCCATTAGGATCTAGTGCTTTAATAGCTCTATTTTCGAATTCTTTTGCGTTTATCGCTTCTGTGTAGGAATTACTGTTTTCTAACGCTTCTGCCTCTGGCCCTTGTGCAGTTACGGAAGTTACAGTAAATGTTGCAGCTAAAAGCAACATTGTAGGTGTAAACTTTCTCATTTTAAAATTTGGTATTGTACTTTATTAATAATCTGATAACGTAAAGATAAAACTGCAAATCAGACCCTTACACTTTTTTAGATAAATGACGTGAAAAACCGATAAGGTGTATAAAATGTTAAAAAAGCATGGGAGAAAGCAGGTATTTCTACCTGTGTAAATGATAGAGTGTTGAGAAACAAAGTGTTATTGTAGTGTGTTCATTTGAAGTAATTCGTCCAAATATATACGTTGATTAGATAATCTAGGGATTTTATGCTGCCCACCAAGCTTATCATTCTTCTTTAACCAATCGTAAAATAATTGTGTTCTTGCTACATGTAATTTCAAACTATTTAACGTTAAGTTATTAAAGCGTTTTGCTTCGTAATCCGAATTTATATTCTGTAAAGCTTCATCTAGCAGAAAAGCAAATTCATCAATATTTTCTGGCATCTTTTTAAATTCGATAATCCATTCGTGCGCACCTTTTTCTTTATTTTTCATAAAAATAGGACCAGCTGTATATTCTACAATCTCAGCTTTTGTAGCAATGCAAACACGTTTTAATGCATCTTCAGCATTTTCAATAATTAATTCTTCGCCAAATACATTAATATGATGTTTGGTACGCCCTGTAACTTTAACTCGGTATGGATTTATAGAAGTAAATCTAATCGTATCACCAATTTTATAACGCCATAAACCAGCATTTGTAGTAATAATTACGGCATAATTTTTTCCAATTTCAACATCAGATAATGGAATTATTTTTTGATCTAATGTATGATAAGTCTCCATTGGAATGAACTCGTAAAAAATACCATAATCTAGCATTAATAGAAGTTCGTCCGAGTTGTTTCGATCTTGAATCGCAAAGAAACCTTCGGAAGCATTGTAAATTTCGTAATATTTAAAATCTGGTTTTGGTAATAAATTACGATACTGTTCTTCATACGGAACAAAACTTACGCCGCCGTGAAAATATACTTCTAAGTTTTCCCAAACTTCAAATAAGTGTTCTTTTTTCGTTTGTACAATTACTTCGTTCAATAAAACCAGCATCCAAGAAGGAACGCCAGCCAAACTTGTCACATTCTCTTTTAAGGTTTCGGCAATAATAGCATCAATTTTCACTTCCCAATCGCCCATTAGGGAAACTTTGTTGCTTGGAGTACTACTAAATTCCGCCCAAAGCGGTAAATTATCAATCAAAATAGCCGATAAATCACCAAAGAAAGTTCCATTTTGTTCATACAGTTCTTTACTTCCACCCAAGCGTAAACTTTTTCCATTAAATAATTGCGAACCTTCATTATTGTTTAAATACATACACAGCAAATCTTTGCTGGCTGCATAATGACACAATTCTAAAGAATCATCACTTACGGGAATAAATTTACTTTTAGCATTTGTAGTTCCGCTCGATTTGGCAAACCACCGAATTGGTTTTGGCCAAAAAATATTACTTTCACCTCTACGCGAACGTTCAATCATTGGTTGAATTTCCTCATATGAAGTCACAGGAATCCGCTCGGTAAATGTTTTGTAATTTGTAATTGTTGAAAAATCGTATTGTTTTCCAATTTCAGTATTTTTAGCCGTAGAAATTAAAGACATTAATAGCTCTAACTGTACTTCATTCGGGTTATTCAAAAAAAACGCTATTTGCGAGATGCGTTTTTTTAAAAACCAAGAAGCGATAGAATTTACTAATGGTATCGGCATTATATCTGAGTTATTCGGTTGTTTTTTAGTTGATAAAATATGGTTGCTCGCAAAAAGTTTTTTACTTTCGTCAACGATCCGCTTTTAAAGCAATCATACTTTAAGTGAATAAAAATAGCAAAAATCTTTAATGATGTATCAAGGTGTTTTAACAAAAATGCAAACAGAGTTCGGAAAACCTATTCAATATTACCTAAATTTTGAAGATGATTTCTTGAATATGAACCAATTACTGAATAAAACACTCACCTTAAATTTTGAGAAGTTTGAATGTTTGAATTGTCATTTGGACAAACAAATTTACCGTCAAGGATTTTGTAAAAGCTGTTTTTTTGAAATTCCAACAGCTGGTGATTGGATTATGCGTCCAGAACTAAGCACGGCACATTTAGGGATTGAAGATCGCAATTTGGAATACGAAAAAAAAGTACAATTGCAACCACATATTGTGTATTTGGCATTATCAAGTGAAGTAAAAGTTGGTGTTACGCGTAAAGGACAAGTACCTACACGTTGGATAGACCAAGGCGCTGTAAAAGCAGTAGAAGTTGTGGAAGTTCCAAACAGATATTTAGCAGGAATTACGGAAGTTGCGTTAAAATCATTTGTGTCTGATAAAACAAATTGGCGAAAAATGCTTCAAAACTTAAATGAAGATGCTGATTTATTAGCGAAGAAAGAAGAGTTGCAACAGTTTATTCCTGAAGAAGCAAAATCATACTATTTAAGCAATAGGGAAGTGGTAGAACTTGATTTTCCTGTACTTTCGTATCCTGAAAAAGTAAAAAGCTTGAATCTTAGTAAAACGCCAAATTATACTGGAACGTTAAAAGGAATCAAAGGACAATACTTAATTTTTGAAGACAACACTGTTTTCAATGTGCGTGGAAATGAAGGTTTAGTAGTGAGTTTAGGGATTCAGTAAGTGAATTTGAACATTTGTTAATACGTAATTATTGATTTCTTTTTATGGAAAGTATCTTTTACTCAATACTATATTAACTAAACATATACTTTAAAATTTGAATGCTTCCAATTACAAATAACAAGATACCAATTACTTTGTTGATCATGGTGGCAATATTTTGCACTTTATTTTTGATAAGTATACTAAATTTACTGTAACCGTAAAGCGTCAATAATTTTCCTAAATACACACCTGAAAAGAACACAAACAGAATAGTTAAGGATGTGTTCATGTTTAACTGGAAAGCATTTTTATTTAAATAAGTAATCATAAATAACCAATACACTAATACTGGCGGATTTAACAAACCAAGGAATAGTCCTGTAATGTATCTGGACATTTTAAATTTTTTCTCCTGCGTTTCTTTTTTCTTTTTGAAGAATAAAATTCCACCAATTAAAAATAGTATAATGGCAATTGCAATCTGAATCCATTGATTCATATCTATAAATGACGAAACCACCATGCTACAATGTAAAGCATAAAATGAAATGATAATTTCGGCAATTCCAGCAGTAAGTGCAATCTTCATTGCATTCCGTGCATCTACACGTAAAGTTGTGTTAATCACCGAAATGTTAACCGTTCCTAACGGAATTGCACCTAAAAACGTAACAAAAACACCAATAATAAAGTACCATAAAAATTCCATGATGTATTGGTAGGAAGTTTTTCGGAATCATTACACAAGTGATTGAAAAATTAAAGAATTGAATGATTGAAAAATAATTTCACATTCGTTCATCATGAATAGGCAGCTCAACAAATAAGGTGTTGTTATACTAATTAATTAACAGAGTCTTTCTTCTTTTCTTGTTCTTTTTTAGCCTTTTCCTTTTTGTTGCGATTTCCTAACAAACTTCCTAGTCCACTTTTGATATTATCCAATGGAGAATCTGGTGTTGTTACTGTAGAATCTTTTTTAGTATTATTCCCTTTAATTAAACCACCTAAAATATCACCTGCTGTACCATTTCCAATTTTGATATTTCCTATGGCTTCTTGTGCTTTTAATTTAACTAATTTTGTAACTAAATCTGTGGTTGCACTCGCTAAATCTGTTGTGAAATTAGGACTTGTGAAGTTTCCAGTAATTTTTGTGGAGACAGGAACTTTAATGTTTTTTGCTTCATCAGATTTAACTTCAGATAGTAATTTTGTGACTTCCGATCCTAAATAAGAAGCCGGAATATTAAATGTAGCATCGTAATTTAACGATTGATCAAAACCGTGACTTCCTGAAATCGTAATGTCAATATCTTTATAGTTAAACGAAAATGGTTTTACACTTACTTTCCCGTCATCAAAAGATAATTTTGCTTTAATATCGTCAATATTAACTTTATTCAGATCAATAAAGGTTAGCTTATCATTAATTGTATTGAAGAAATCAATGTTTTGAGATTTTAATGTAGTTGTGATTAATTCCGCGAAAGCGTTTCCAGAAATTGATGTCAAATTTGGGGTATAACTTTGGGTTAAATCACCTTTTAAAGAAATAATTGTATTGAGTTTACCATTCAGTGCTTTTGCGACTGGTGCAATAGTTTGAAGCAACTCTAATCCATTAAATGATTTAGAAATATCAAACTCATCCATGTTTACATCCATGGCAAATGTTGGAATGTCTGTTTTGGTAGAAACCAAGCCCGACATTTTAATTTTCCCATCAAAAACTTCAGAACTGACATCTTTTAAAATAGCTTCTCCATCTACTAGTGCTAAATTTCCTTTTACTTCATTCAGAGTAATATTATCGTAATATACCTTATTTGAATTTACATAAATATTACAATCTAAAAATGCAGGAATTTTCAATGCTTCACCTTCCGTTACTTCCGTGTTTTTATTTTCACTTCCTTCTTCGCTAGCGACCATAAAATCACTTACATAGAAATTGTCTGAGTTTACGTTGAAGTTTCCTTTTAATTTATCTTCTTTAAATAGAAAACCAACTAAGTTTTCAATCGTTCCAGTTGCGTTAAAATCACTTTTACCACTGGTTGCATCAAACTTTTTTAAAGAAATTTTTCCTGGGATAAAATCTATTTTTGCTTCAGAAATTGCTAACGGATTTACCACATCTTTAGATGAAAACAAGAAGTCGGAAACAGTTATACGTCCATTGTTTTTGATGCGTTCATATTGTTCTTTCTGAATAGAATTCATATCAAAATTTGTCGTCAAATTAGCATCTAAAATTCCACTTAATTCTTTATTTAATTCAATAGGATACGCTTTTGTAATATTTCCTAAATTCAGTTTTCCAATAATAGTGGCGTTTACTTTTGGGTTTGTAGTTAATTGTGAAATTGTTCCGTTTCCACGAAATGAATCTTCATCAATTTTAAACGCTAAGTTGCCAATTTTGAAAAAGGTATCTTCTGTTTTTCCTGTTGTATTTTTTAATTGTGCATCTATATTAATGTTTTGAACACTTTTTGGTAAATCAGGATATTTGAAAGATGCATTGTTTGAAACTACTTTGATATCAATTTTTGGAATGGTAGTTTCAGTCACCAATCCTTTGATTTCTCCCGAAACTTCAAAATTTCCAGAAGTTTCTACACCTGATATGTTTTTAGCATATGCTTTCGGAATAACACCTAAAAAGTTTTTAAAGTCAGATGAAGGTGTTTGCAGAGTTAAGTCAACTTCTTGTGAATCAGGATTTATTTTCACAAAACCATCAAACTTTAATGGCAACTGATTGATTAATGCCTTGTTTTCAAGAAATGTATATTTTCCATTCGTCAAATCCATTCCAATCAATGCTTCCAAAGCAATTTGTTGTTGCTCTATATAATTCATGTCATCAATTCCAAAGGAAATTTGCGCATCAGTTGTGGTGTTTAACTCAGAATTTTCCAATGAAAAATCGCCATAACCTTCATGTTGTAAGTTGTTGATAAGTAGCTTTGTATTGCTTTTCGCATCATGATATTGAATGTCTGTATTGAGAATGTGATAATTATCTATTTTGAATTTAAAATCAGAAGTTTCTGAAACATTCCCAGTAGTTTCTATAGTTTCATTTGGTTTTGCAATGTCATAATTAGCATTTCCATTTTCATCAACAAGAATATTCAATTTTGCATCATCAATAGTAAAACTATATACCTGAATGGCTTCGTTTGGACCTTTAAAAAGTTCGCCAATAGCTGTTGTTACTGCAACTTCTTTTCCATAAAATAGCGTGTCATTTTCAAAAGGAGCGTTGTTGATCACAGAAATATCTTCTAATACAATGGAAGCTTTCGGAAAGTTTCGGAAGAAACTCACATCTGCATCTGCAAAATCAACTTGTGCATTTACATTTTCATTGATGGTTTCTTTTACCATTGCAATAATTTTATCCTTAAATAAATAAGGAGCTGTTATTAACGCAATAATTAAAACTAATAGTGTTATTCCAGTTATTTTTAATACTTTTTTCACTTTCATGAGTTCCATTTTTTTGGATTGTTCAATAACGTGAAATTTCAAAAAATCACTGTTAAGAAGATGATAAATTTTCGGGATATTCGTCTAAGTCTATCTCTTCTCCAATTTTCAAGCCAAAACGCTTTCTAAATACATAAACTATTAAATATAAAAACGGAGTATCAATAAAAGCAACAAGAATTTTAAAAATAACACCAGCAGCAATTAAACCAACATATTTATCCCACGGAATAATTTCGAAAAAACATAGTAGCGTAATTACTGATACTGTATCTACAAATTGAGATGCGAATGTGGAAAAATTGTTACGCAGCCATAAATGTTTTCCTTTAGTTAATTTTTTCCAAAAATGATATAGTTGAATGTCTATGAATTGTGCAAAAAGATAGGCTAGCATTGAAGCTATAACTGCTAAAGGCGCATTTCCAAATACATGCGTAAATGTTCCGTCATCTACATGTGACCATGAAGTTGCAGGAACACTTTTTGAAATATAAATAATTCCCAGTGAGAAAAGAGAAGCGAAAATACCTGCAATTACGACTTGATTGGCTTTCTTTTTTCCATAAATCTCAGAAATGGCGTCTGTGATTAAAAAAGTAAGTGGATAGGGTAAAAGTCCAACAGAAATTTCAAAAAGATTTTCTCCAAAAACTTTAATGTCAAACGGATACCAATAGAAAAATTTCTGAAATATTAAATTAGAAACAACTAAGGAAGTAATGAATAATGCTGCTAAATACAAGTATATTTTAGAAGCTAATTTTTTGTCTGCTACGGTCATTTTGTAAAGATACTAAACTTTCTTTTTGTGATTTTTTCTTTCACTAAAAATACGCATAACGAATTCATAAATAACATGTTGATATTTATAAATATCAAGAGACTTAATTTTTTTAGCTTACTGATCATGAGTAGTTTAGCATTGTCGAAACGAAATAGACATATATAATTTTAAATCAATAAAAACTTAAATCATGAAGAAAAAAGCATTACAAGGACTCAAATTAAACAAAAAATCAATTTCTAATTTAAACAGTGACCTAATTAACGGTGGAGGATTTTCTGCCGGATGTTCTGATGGATGTTCGCCTTTTCAAACAGCACTTAATTGTACACGAGCAAATTGTACAGATGATTGTAGTGGAGGTGGATCAATTCTTTGTCCGTATAACCAACAAAACGATAAAATTTAAACATAATCTAATAAAACCATAAAACTTTAAATCATGAAGAAAAAAGCAATAAAAGGACTCGCATTAAACAAAAACTCAATTTCTAACTTAAATATCGACGCTATTAATGGTGGAGCACTAGGATTTACAGCAGGATGTTCTGATGGATGTTCACCTTTTCAAACAGCATTAAATTGTACTAGAGCAAATTGTACAGCAGATTGTAGTGGAGGTGGATCAGTTCTTTGTCCAATGGAAGAAAACGATAGAATTTAAACCATATCAACATATAATTATTAACAAATTAAAACTTTAAACCATGAAGAAAAAAGCAATAAAAGGATTCGTATTAAACAAAAACTCAATTTCTAACTTAAATAGTGACGCTATTAATGGTGGTGGATTTTCAGCTGGTTGTACGGATGGTTGTACGCCTTTCCAAACTGCATTAAACTGTACAAGAGCAAATTGTAGTGCAGACTGTGGTAATGGATCTAATGGAATTTGTACTGTGCCAATTGATGCGCCAAACGAATATTAAGAGCTTATATACTACATATATTTTCAAGAAAAGTAAAAAATCCTTTCATTATTTTGAAAGGATTTTTTAACTTTTTATTAAGAATCGTTATATATAAATCACGAGTCGTAATTTATAAATGTCTGATTGTAAGTGTTTTGTTTTGAGTGAAAACTGAATTAGTTTAGCCTCAATATTAATCACAAAAATTTATTATTATGAAAAAACTAAATTTAAAAACATTAGCATTAAACAAGAAAAATATTTCTAGTTTAACAGAAGGACAATTACTAGGAGGATCGTCAATACCGCTAACTTCTTATTGTACACGCATTAGCGCAACTTGTACTGCAAATACTCAACCAGCGCCATCTACGGTTCCAGCGTGTTATGACAAATAATAGAATTATTATATAACAAAAAGCCTTTCCAGTAAAACGGAAAGGCTTTTTTAGTGATTAATAACTAACAAAATTATTTAATCTCTATATCGTATGGTAATAATAATTGCGGACCTTCCATTTGTGTCATTTTCTTCATTTTTTGCAATAGCATATAATGTTTGTCTCCTAATTCTTCTTTTAGAATAGCTTCTTTTGACTGAATAAATCCACCTGTA
The DNA here is from genome assembly GCF_947496985.1 of uncultured Kordia sp. Taxonomy (GTDB): domain Bacteria; phylum Bacteroidota; class Bacteroidia; order Flavobacteriales; family Flavobacteriaceae; genus Kordia. Next base: position 424,540 of record NZ_CANMEZ010000002.1, on the reverse strand, counting down.
TATTGATCTAAAATATTTTCAAAGTCTTTTTCATAAATTGGTAATTCTTTTATACGGTAGTCTTCAATGTCAGCTGCTGCTGCTGCTGCTTCAATTGCCATATCCAAACCTCCAATTTCATCTACTAATCCAATTTTTAATGCATCGTTTCCTGTCCAAACACGTCCTTGCCCAATTTCATCTACGGCCGTTTGTGCCATATTACGTCCGTCAGCAACGCGTTGTGTAAATAAATCGTAGATATCTTCAATACCTTCTTTTATTAAAGCACGTTGTTCATCTGTCATTGGTTCAAATACGCTATAATCAACAGCATTTTTATTAGTTCCAACTTGTTCGGCGTTAATTCCTAAATTGTTTGCTAATTCGTGCATATTTGGAACAGTTCCGAAAACACCAATACTTCCTGTAATTGTAGTTGGTTCGGCAAAAATCTTATCTGCGTTACACGCAATGTAATATCCGCCAGAAGCAGCCAAATCTCCCATAGAAACAATTACTGGTTTTACTTTTTTTGTCATCTCAATTTCTCTCCAAATCAATTCACTGGCTAAAGCACTTCCTCCAGGAGAATTTACACGCAATACAATTGCTTTTACATTGTCATCTTCACGTGCTTTTATTAATGCATTATTAATTACTCCTTGTCCAATAGTAAGTTCATCTCCTTGTCCGTACATAATTTGACCTTGTGCATAAATAACAGCAATGCGATCACTTCCACTTGATGATTTTGGTTTTTTGCCTGCATATTCTGAGTAATCATAAATATCAATTCTATTTACATCACTATTTTGTCCCATAGCCTTTTGAATTCCAGCCTCGTATTCATCTTCATATCCAACTCTGTCTATCAATTTTGAAGCTAAAGCTAATTTTGGATTTCTTCCGCTTAGTTCATCTGCCAATGTGTTTAATTTGTCAGAAGTAATATTTCTACTCTCTCCAATTTCTTTTCGCATTTCATCCCAAATAGATTGTAAAAACACAGAAATTTGTTCTCTGTTGGCTTCGCTCATTTCTTGGTTTAAATAGCCTTCTACAGCGCTTTTGTATTTTCCATGGCGAATTACTTCCATTTTTATACCATATTTTTCTTGGAAATCTTTGTAATACATACGTTCCATAGCCAAACCTTTAAAGTCTAAAGCACCAACTGGATTTAAGTAAATAGTATCTGCTACAGAATTTAAGTAGTAATCTTTTTGTGAAATATAATCTCCGTACGCAACGATGAATTTTCCAGATTCTTTAAAATCAACTAAAGCATCACGAATGGCTTTTGTTTGTGCCATTCCAGCTTGAAGACTATTGTTTTTGATAGAAATTCCTTTGATTTTCGCATCATTTTTCGCGTAATGAATAGCATTGATAATGTCAAATAATCCATCATAACTAGGTTCGTTAGGGAAAAAAGTTAAATCGCCGTAATCAAACTTTCCAGCATAATCCTCAATAGGACGATCTAAATTTAACTCTAAGACCGTATTGCTCTTTACAACAACTGTATCTGAATCAGATCCGCCTGAAACAGAAATTAAAAGGATCAATAAAAAGAAACAAATTGCAAAGAAAACTCCAATTCCAACCACAGTTGAAAGTACACGTTTTAAAAAATTCATAGTATTTGTGTTTTGTAAATTTTTCGACAAAAATATTGATTAATCGAACAACTATGAAGTAAGTGTGCTTTTAAGTTAAAATGTTACACTTTTTGTGAAATTAATCAGGATTAAATTTTCAAACCAAAAATAGAACGCATTTCATTCTATTATATAACAATGAAAAAGATAGGTAATGATGCAATTTTCATGAGGCTATCCATATATTTTAATTATATTTGGTGGATCAATTTTGAGCGTACACAACCTTTATAATTTCATCCACATTTGTTACAAACTGCATATATATCTATAGGAAGTAATGTTGGCGATAGACGCGCACACTTGCAAAATGCTGTACAGAAACTTTCTACGGAAATTGGACGTGTTTTAAAAGTATCTGCTATTTATGAAACACCTTCTTGGGGTTTTGAAGGTAGCGAATTTTACAACGCATGTTTGTGTTTGGGTACTGAGTTGTCACCAGCTGAAGTCATGACTAAAATTCTGGAAATAGAAGTGTCGCTCGGACGTGTGCGAAATGATAAAAATGGTTATCAAGATCGCACTATTGATATTGATATCATCTTTTATGAAAATGTAATTATAGATACAGAATTGGTCAAATTACCGCATCCGTTAGCACATGAACGTAAGTTTGTAATGCAACCATTATGTGATATTGCACCGAGTAAAATTCACCCAACATATAAAAAAACGGTTTCACAACTCAATGAAGTTATCGTGTTAGATGGTATTGAAAAAAGTGAAGAAAAATTACACAACCCAAACGGTAAAAAAGATTTTTCTCGATTCAATTACATTGCCATAGAAGGAAATATAGGTGCCGGAAAAACATCGTTAGCTACCAAAATTGCAGAAGATTTTAATGGAAAGTTAATTTTAGAACGTTTTGCAGATAATCCATTTTTACCAAAATTTTATGAAGACAATGGTCGTTATGCGTTTCCGTTAGAAATGTCGTTCTTGGCAGATAGATATCAGCAAATTTCAGATGATTTATCTCAGTTAGATTTGTTTAAAGATTTTATTGTTTCGGATTATGATATTTTCAAATCTTTAATTTTTGCAAAAGTGACCTTGCAAAACGAAGAATACAAGTTGTATAGAAAGTTGTTTGATATTATGTACAAGGAAATTCCAAAGCCCGATTTGTACGTGTATCTCTATCAAAATACAGAACGTTTATTGCGAAATATTAAAAAGCGTGGACGTGATTATGAACAAAAAATTCCTTCAGAATATTTAGATAAAATCAACAACGGTTATTTGGAATTCATCCGAACACACAAAGATTTAAATGTGAAAATTATTGATGTTTCTGATTTAGATTTTGTTGCGAATCACAATGATTACAAAAAAATCGTTTCGGAAATTCATAAGGTATATTTATAGACTAAGCTTTGCCTATTAGATTGCGTTACCGCAAAGGCAGGAATCCATCATTTTTGATTTCAAACTTATTACCCGAAAATCCGAGAAGTTTAATAGTCTAAAGCGCAAGTTTACTAAACACATCCCAAATCACAACACCAGCACTTACGGAAATATTTAGTGAATGTTTGGTTCCAAATTGCGGAATTTCAATTACATAATCACTTATTGATACTACTTGTTGTTGTACACCTTTCACTTCATTTCCAAAAACTAATGCATACGTATTTGGTTTTTCAGGAGTAAAAGTATTCAGCATAACAGCATTTTCAGCTTGTTCAATAGAAGCAACTTTTACACCTTTTTCCTGTAATTCTTTTACCAATGCAAGCGTATCTTCACGATATTCCCATGCAACCGATTCTGTAGCGCCTAAAGCGGTTCTGTGAATATCTTTATGTGGTGGTTTAGCAGTAATTCCACATAAAAATACTTTCTCAATTAAAAAAGCATCACTCGTTCTAAACACAGATCCAATATTATTTAAACTTCTAATATTATCTAAAATAATAACAATGCTAGTTTTTTCGGACGATTTAAATTCGTCAACGCTCAATCGGTTTAGTTCACTATTTTTAAGTTTTCTCATAGGTAATTCGTGAGATTTCCTTGAATTTATTAAATTCGCAGTTCAACAATTTCTGCAAAAATAACACTAAAAAAACCAAACATTGGCAAAAAGTAGCGCGAAAAAAGTAACTCCTTTGATGAAACAATACAATGGCATCAAAACAAAATATCCTGATGCAATGTTGCTATTCAGAGTTGGAGATTTTTATGAAACTTTTGGTGAAGATGCTGTAAAAGCCGCCAATATTTTAGGAATTGTGCTTACGCACAGAAATAATGGAGGCGATAATATTGAACTCGCAGGATTTCCACATCACTCTTTAAATACGTATTTGCCAAAATTGGTAAAAGCAGGTGAACGTGTAGCTATTTGCGATCAATTAGAAGATCCAAAACAAACTAAAAAGATTGTAAAACGTGGTGTCACAGAATTAGTTACGCCAGGAGTAGCCTTTAATGATGAGGTGTTACAAGCGAAAACAAACAACTTTTTATGCGCCATTCATTATGGGAAAAAGTTGCTTGGAATTTCTTTTTTAGATGTTTCTACAGGAGAATTCATGACTACGCAAGGTTCGGAAGAATACATTGATAAGTTATTACAAAACTTCAAGCCAAGCGAAATTTTAATTCCAAAACAAAAAAAGTTAGCCTTTGCAGATACATTCGGAACCAATCATCATGTATTTTATTTAGAAGATTGGGTTTTTAAAGATGATTTTGCACATGAAAAACTCATCACACATTTTGATGTAAGTTCGCTGAAAGGATTTGGAGTTGAAGATTTAAGTCAAGGAATAATTGCTTCAGGAGCAGTTTTGTACTATCTATCAGAAACACGTCATAATAAATTACAACACATTACCTCTATTGCGCGTATTGCTGAAGATGAATATGTGTGGATGGATCGTTTTACGGTTCGAAATTTAGAATTATACGCTTCTACATCGTTTAATGCAATTACATTAATTAATGTGATTGACAAAACTATTTCGCCAATGGGCGGACGCTTATTGAAACGTTGGTTGGCATTGCCGTTAAAGAATAGTCAAAAAATAAAACAACGTCATGAAGTTGTAAATCATTTGTTGCATCAAGATGAAGAATTGGATAAAATTCAACATCATATTCGACAAATAAGCGATATTGAACGTTTAATCTCCAAAGTTGCTACAGGAAAAGTTTCGCCAAGAGAAGTGATTCAATTAAAGAATTCACTCGAAGCAATTGTTCCTATCAAACAAATTACAAGTAATAGTAGTAATGAAGCGATAAAAGTAATTGGAGATACTATTCATGAATGTGAATTATTACGTTCTAAAATAAAGGAAACTTTAAATGAGGAAGCGCCTGTAAATATCCTGAAAGGAAATACCATTGCTAGTGGTTATTCTGATAAGTTAGATGAATTGCGAGGTATTGCTTTTTCAGGAAAAGATTATTTAGATAAAATGCTAGAACGCGAATGCCAAGCAACTGGAATTCCGTCGTTAAAAATAGCATCCAATAATGTGTTTGGATACTACATAGAAGTTAGAAATACACACAAAGCCAAAGTGCCTGAAGCGTGGACGCGAAAGCAAACGTTAGTAAATGCAGAGCGTTACATTACGGAAGAACTAAAAGAATACGAAACCAAGATTTTAGGTGCAGAAGAAAAAATAATGCAAATAGAGCAAGAGTTATTTGCAGATTTAGTCGTCTGGATTAATCAATATATAAAGGCAGTTCAACAAAATGCAAACATTATAGCAAAGCTAGATTGTTTGTGCGGATTTGCTACCTTAGCAAAGGCAAATAAATACATATATCCTGAAATTGATGATTCATTTGATTTAGATATTAAAAATGGTCGTCACCCAGTAATAGAGCAACAATTACCAATTGGTGAAAGTTATATTGCCAATGATGTCTATTTGGATAGAGAAGGACAACAAATTATTATGATTACAGGTCCAAATATGAGTGGTAAGTCTGCCATATTACGTCAAACAGCTTTAATTGTACTCTTGGCTCAAATGGGGAGTTTTGTGCCCGCAGATGCAGCCAGAATCGGTTTGGTGGATAAAATATTTACCAGAGTAGGTGCTAGTGATAATATTTCGATGGGCGAATCTACGTTTATGGTTGAAATGAACGAAACGGCTTCCATTTTGAATAATATTTCTGATCGTAGTTTGGTATTGTTAGATGAAATTGGTCGTGGAACAAGTACCTATGATGGAATCTCTATAGCTTGGGCAATTTCGGAATACTTACATGAACATCCTTCGCGTGCAAAAACATTGTTTGCAACGCATTATCATGAATTGAATGAAATGACGGAAATTTTTGATCGCATCAAAAATTATAATGTTTCTGTAAAAGAATTGAAGGATAATGTTTTGTTTTTGCGTAAATTAGTCAAAGGTGGAAGTGAGCATAGTTTTGGTATTCATGTAGCTAAAATGGCAGGAATGCCGCAGCAAGTCATTCACAAAGCCAATAAAATTTTAAAGCGTTTAGAAAAATCACATTCAAGTGAAGAATTAGCAGACGATTTAAAAAGTGTAGAAGATGAAATGCAATTGAGCTTTTTCAATATGGATGATCCATTATTGGAAGAAATAAAGCAAGAAATTCTCCAGACTGACATTGATACGTTAACCCCTGTAGAAGCATTAATGAAACTCAACGAGATAAAACGCATGTTACAGCGTAAAAAAAAGTAGCTGATAACGAGTGAATTAAAAAATAATTTATTCTTTTTTATCAAAATGCTTTGGTATTTGAAGAAATGTGCTAAATTTGCATCCGCAATACAGTAATAGTGTTGCACGATCTTTAACAAAATTGCGAAAATAGCTCAGCTGGTAGAGCGTAACCTTGCCAAGGTTGAGGTCGCGGGTTCGAGCCCCGTTTTTCGCTCAATATAAAATCCACGCTCGAGTGGTGGAATTGGTAGACACGTTGGACTTAAAATCCAATGGCCTTTGGGCCGTGCGGGTTCAAGTCCCGCCTCGAGTACGAAAGCCCTTCTTAATCTTTTTGATTTTGAAGGGTTTTTTTATGCTTGAAAGTTTTTGTTGGATAAAGCATAGGTAAAACAATTTGTGTTTTATTGGTATTGTTTTGGAAGTTTTTTAAAATGATACTAGAATCTCTTTAATTTTCACATTATTTTGGGGTTCAATTCCTCAACACTTGCGTCGAAATAGAAAGCCTATTTGATACCTTGGATCTTTAGATCGAGATTGTTCATTTTAGTTTTTTCTTGCAAGTCCATTATGTTCAGTAGCAAGAAAAAACGATGACTAATGAGGAATTTTATCTTGCATATGTCGATGCCTTAGATGATAAAGAGAAAGCAGTTAGCTATACGATATTTAATATCAAATGTCGCCTGTTATTTAATAATTAACGATTGTTACGTAAAGAAGGAAGTCTTCAAAAATCATCACGTACTAGTATTATTTCTGTTAATGGAGTTCAAAACCTGTGATAGGAAAGTTTTAAAGTAGATACTCTGACTATAATTCAATAAAAAATAACCTCACTCAAAGTTAATATTTGAGTGAGGTTTTCAAATAATTTAACTTTTTAAGCTCAGATAATCAAAAGTTTTTGTTTGGTAATGACTTCTGTAGGTTTTAGAATAAGTTTTAAATCAATCAACATTTCTAACTTCTAAAGAAGTTAGAAATTCTGTGAATGAATTGGCTATTTTAAAAGGATCTTCGTCTGAAAAATAAGCGTAGATTTCTCCCATATTATCATTTTGATAACCTATAGCTATATAGCCACCAGTAATTGCCCCTATAGATAATAACCTTGGGTATAAAAAGTTATGTTTGTAATAGTCCTCCAGACTACCATCTATATGCTTTAATTGATGAAAGCTTTCTAAAAATAATTCTTCACCTTTATTACTTGTAAAAACATACTCATTCCATAATGGAATACTTCCGCCATTATATTTTAACATATGAGTTTTATAATCCTCAGGTAATTCTCTTCCTATTTAGAGCTCTAGATTTTCTAGGTTTCCTTGATTTATTTTCTCATAATCTTTATCAAAAGCTTTCATCATCATTAATGTATTGATTGAGTAAGTTCATTTTTTGGATATGATTGATCCATTTTTTGTTAGTAACTTAGTTTCTTAAATTTTTAACATATTTATCGTATCTAATTATGTAATCAATTATAGCTATAGCTAGCCTTTTTTTTTATTGATTAGGTCAGCATTGGTATAAACAGAATAATTATTACCATATGGCCTAGAAGCAAAATTGTAAGATGAAACAATTTGGTTAAGACCATGAATAGCAGGCTTACTGGATTTGAAAAAACGCCATTGAACTAATCCAATTGGATTATAGCTATCAAGTATTTCAGGTATGTCAGAGTTAATAATTCCGAGTAAAAAAATATTTTTAGAACTTTCAATTGTTAATAGTTTATTTTGATTGCGATGATCGCAATTTGGCATTAAATAATATCCATCAAAATTACTATCATAATTATCGACTACTTCTAAGTTGTAACCTAATATTTCTTCAATATCTGCTAATATTTTTGGCATAATAGGTAGCATTGAGTAATTGTTATTACTTTGTTTAGTTAATATTTTCAATATACTCATAATACATTTCAAAATATGTTAAAACTGATTTCGCAACTGTTTTTGTTGTATCATCTTTTTCAAGAGGAATGAAATTAGTGTAACAATCTCCACCTTTTATACCAGTTAAAGGAATTTTATGAAATTTTAGGATTTCATTTTGTGCATATATAGAGGTTGATTTATCTTTAAAAAATCTCCATTGCATTAAACCAATAGGTTTAAATTCATCAAATACTGAATCTTTTTGGTAATTAGGTACTCCGATAATAAAAAGATTAGAATTTAAATCTTTTTTGTAATCTTTTATATTTAGACCTGTTGAGTAAGGAATAATATAAATTCCTTTGAAATTAGTATCTGCTTTTTCGACAATTTCAATATCACTATCATAAAGATCTTTCAATGAATTAATAAAATCAGGAAATACAGTATCCATCATTGATCCATTTTTTAAACCGTTTTTTATTAGTAACTTAATTTCTGACATTTTAATATGATTTTTAACAGTATTCATTGATTAACTACTATTATTAATGATGCTTTTCGATTACTATTTTTTCAAAATATTGCATCCAATATTCGAGTTTCAGCTCTCCAAAGACGTTGCCCTTGTAAAAAACTTTTTCCACTAGGGCGTAACTTTAATATCAGATAATTTATCAAGGACAGCTTCTAACTTTTTTCCTACATTATTTCTGTGAATGCAAATTCAAAATCTGTAGTTGAAAAGAAATAACTAAAAATTGAATATTAAAAAGAAGCCGTTTCAAACGTTCATTGAAATGGCTTCTTTTAAACTCTTAACTATAATAATATAAGTGTTGGATTCTCATTAAGTTCCATATAATTAACCAAAACTTATATATTGATAATCATCATAATTGATTTCTTTTAACTTTTTTAAAATAAAATTAGCTCTTTCTTTTTCCCAAGTTTTTTGGATGAATGGAATTAATCTTTTCCATTCTTTTATGATTTCTTGAATTTCATTAGCTTCTAAATCATGAGGGTATTTCCAATTTAATAAATTCTTACACTTGTGTTTTTCGAATAAAGGAAGCCAATACTCGTGAAAAAGTGTATTTGTAGAGATAGGAATTTCATCCACTTCATTTTTTAGGTTTTTTGTAATTATATTGTATGACATAATATATTGTGTTTATTATTCTCCAAATTTAGCAGAGAAATTCCAATCGGGAATCCAAAGTTATCACGTACTAGTATTATTTCTGTTAATGGGAGTTCAAAATCTATTTTAGAAAAGAAATAACTAAAAATTGAAAAAATAATAATTATACGCTAAAGTATAACAATAAATACCCCACTCAATCTATAATTTTGAGTGAGGTTTTTTATTTTTTATGAAATCGGATATTTTTCACAAATAAATGCAACTAACTTTTCTTCATCGTCAAATCTTTTCTTTTTTTGCTATTTGCTTATAAAAATCTAGAGCGAAAAACCCATCTTCATCAAAGCTAATTTTTATTTCAACTCCTAAAACTAATACCTCAGATTTTCCATCTTTTTCTATACCTCCATTTATCCACGGATGACTTTCATATTCTCTAATGCCAACAATATATCCTTTCTTACTTAGTTTGTTTTTTATTAATTCTAAATTCATGATTATCTGTAATGATAAAGATTTGTAATTAATAACACTATTTATTCAATAATTCTAAAATCCTATTTAATATTGGCTGTGTTGTAAGATATAGAGCTTTATAATTCCCTCTATCTCTATCTAAAACCTTTATAATATCTGGTTTAGTCTCTAAAAAGTCAATTAAAACTATTCCTCCATATCCCTCTGGTAAAATTTCTAAATCTATATTTTTTCTTAATTTTATTTCAGATAGTTTTGTTAATGAACTTATATAATTACTAGGATTTTCAATATTAAATATTATATCAAATTGACTTCCTTTTTTTACATCTAAATTTTGTCCACCAGAAATAAAATATGAAGAATTTTTTTCTGTCTTGTTTAATTTATATGAAGAAAGCTTCGAATCGTTTATTAATTCTTCAAGACATAAAACAATATTTTCATCTGATTCGGCTTGAACTTGTGTCAATATTTTTGCTGTTTTTTTCATATTTATTTATAGTTTTAATAATTCTTCATAAAATTTATACGAGTTTTCTAGACTAGTAGCTGGTAATTCCTCAAGAAGCCTTAGAGATTCCGCTCTGTCTATTTTAGTAGGTAAAGTCTCTGTGAATTTAAAAAAATTATTAACTAAACCTCTTGCTTTATCAATAGAAATTTCTAAAACTACTTTTTTAGAAAAATCTTCAGCAGAAATTTTTAAAATAGCTTCTAGTTCAACATGAACTCTATAATTAGGGGTTTCCATTAGTACTTTTTTCATATTTTTAGGTAAAACTACCTGTAAGAAACCTTTTCTTCCTGGCTTTGAAGCACTCCCTAAAGCAAAAACAATGGCTTTTACTGGATCTGTTGATGTTGACAAACCAAATAATTGAGAGTTTGTATTTCCTTTAAAAAGTGATCCGTCTACATTTTTAGTAGTTCCTCTAAAAAGTGCTTTGATTCCTACTTTTTCTAAATCAACAGCTTTTACAGTATCATCTAATTCTCCTAAAAATTTAATTAATTCATCCGTGGTCTTAACAGGATAAGCAAAAAGACGTGCCTGCTTTGCAGTATTCTCTAATACTTCCTCAACAACTTTACCACCTTTAAAAAAGCCATCGATTTCTTTACGAATTTCTTTTGCGTTTTTACCTTGAGCTATAATTGTGTCGCCATAGCTAAGCTTGTATGCATCCCCTTCTTGGATAATTAAAACTCCTTTTTTTTGTAATTTATTAAGTTTTTGTTGTAATCTAAAAGCAAATTTGGTTTCCTTATACACATCTGCAATCACTTTAAAAGGGTTTTTAATGAAGTTCTTTAAATTACCGTTTTTAATACCATACTTAAGCATGTTGACTAATTGGACTTTGGAATTCCTCGCGGTTTTTAAAAGTGATTTTGCACCATTTTTAAGCATAAGACCTATTAAAGGGACTGCAGTAATAAAACCTCCAATAATATAAATTTGTTCCCAAGTATCTAAAAAGTCAGCTCCCCAAGGCTCTCCATTAGGACCTTTGATTTTTCGTATTTCTTCTTCAAAGGCTTGAATTGTTAAATCGCCTGCCCCTAGTCCTAAATCAATAATACTAATAACTGTTAATAAAGGAGTTGTACCTTGTGTTAGTGTATATACTGAAACCACTACTAAAAGTATATCTAGCCCAACACGGATAACTTTTATGAGATCTTTTAAATTACGTTGAAAAGCTTGATCTTTTAAAAAAATTACAGGAACTTGAAAAGTAATTTCTTTTCCATCAGTATCTTCTATTACAAAATTCACAAAGTCTAATGGATGTAAATAATGAACATAGCCTTTAGGTAAAGGTTCGAATGTTCCAGTATTCTCTACATATTCTTCTTTTTCTTGTACAAGTGCAATTCTTTCTTCATTAACATAATTGGTTTCATCGTTTGTGTCATATAATGTATCGTATATGTCATATATAACATTATATGTGTCCTTACTTGTTAAGTCACTGGGAGAATTGACTTGATAGCCTTTTGTATTCCTGAATGTAATAAATTTTTTATACCGATGAAATCCTTGCCCTTTGTAGTTACACAATGCACGTAAAAGTGAAGCGAAAATGGTTTTATTGGGAGCTACAAACCCTAGCGTATATTGAGAAGTTCCTACACCGTCCAAAGAGGTATAAATATCCTTTATTATTTTTGGGTTATCTTCAAATTGGGTATAAAGAAATTGCATCCCATTTTCTTTATCAGCAATGGATTCTAAGACTTTTATTTGATTACTACTATTATCTGTAAAATAACGATCAGTATCGTATTTAAGTAATCTAGTAGCGTCATCCCACAATTGAACTTTAGTTTTTTCTTTTATGAGAGAAACAGGTGCTATTGAATAGAGAAAATTAAGTTGTTCATCGGTTGTGTTTTTGCTATACAACTCTTTAAACTCACTCTTTAGCGTTGACTTTGTAAGCGGCTCCCCTTTGACTAACTCCCAAAATGCTAAAAAATCTGCTGCTTTTTTTGTTGTAAGTCTAATTGCTATATATTTTGAAGGAATGCCATCAAAAGTTCCATCGTTATCAAGGTCATAGTTGCTAAGATTGAAGCCTTTTTCTCTATCATTTTTATAAAAAAAGAAAATTTTAAAACTAGCTTCTAAGTTCTTCGTATCTATATTAATATAATAATGAGGTTTGGGATTTAAAGAACAGATTCTTTTGTTGAACCTTGCTTCGTCAAAATATCCTACTTTTTCTTCTCCGTCATTTGTATATTTAAAAGGTCTATGGATTTGAATTTCTGTAGTGGTTTGAGCAGGTTTAAACCCGTCTAGTTCTCTTCTAGAAGGAATCCGTCTTTCAGTTCTGTAAGAAGAAGATATGTATCTTTTCCAATCATAAATAAAATTTGGATTGGTTAAATTCTTTTTTAAATCTTTCGCTAATTGCTCGAAATCTGTTTTACCTATGCTATAATTTTCAGAAAACTCTCCACAATGATTCTCATTAAAACCGCTCTCTTCCGCTGAAGGATGATCGTTTAAAACGGTTTTTCTTTGCAATGGAAACGCAATCCCTTTGGGCGATGCTTCAAAATATTCTCCCAATGGTGTATCTATAAATGGACTTTTGTAATCACTCATATAGTTTTGCTTTTTTATATTAATGTATTATTAGGATACAGTTCTACATATTTCTGATATTGCATCATTTTTTGTAATATCAATTCCGTAGTAATTGTTAGATCTATGTAATACCCTTTATCTATTGTCCAAATACGTGTATTGACAATTGGAAAATTACACACCATTACTACATCCCAATCTTTTCCCTTGAGTTGATTCCAACTGTCCATAGAAGTTTTTGCTCTACTTCCATGTAAATATATGGCGTGTACAGGTGTAATTCTTTCTACTTGTGATTTCAACTCACTCAGAATGTATGGCAACACTTTTTCGTGCTGCCATATCATATCTAGTTTCACTTGACTCATATCAAGAATCTTCCAATAGGTAATAAAGTATTGGCTTCTTCACTTACAAGTGGCGTATTGAGTTTGTCTTCAATACGTTGCGTATAGTGCGTTGGCTCTTTTACAATAATACCTTCCGAACTAATCTCCATGATTAATACATCACTTATTGGGTTTACATTAGCTCCGCTGCTAGTTGACTTTTGAAAAGTAAACGTTTCTATTTTGTTCGCATCTACTGTAAATTGAAGTCCAAGTGGATTTCCTGCTTTATCAAATACTTGTTTAGCATATATTCCAGAAATTAAAGAAACTTGATCTGCAAGTTTCTGATAGATAATTCCTGCACTATTTTCAGGACTCCAAGCTGCATTTCTTTGTATAGAAATTTCTTGCCCCATACATCTAAATACTAATGGAAATGCACTTTCTTCATCAAACTCTGCAATGGTTTTATAATTTGAACCAGAATTGTTATGAAATGTAAATTGAATCTTCCTTTTTAAAGTAGCTGTATCATTCTCAATTTGTAAGTCATTAAAAACCGTAGAATCATTTAAAATTTGTGTACTACATTCTGTTTGATCGGATTCAATAAAGTCTTCAATGTCATCACAATTACACGGTAAAGCCTTTTCTACTTTTAACCCTAAGCTATCAGCCTGTAAAATGGTTAAAGAAGTCGGTACTTTTGTTTTCCATGCTTTTCCTTCTTTTGTTCCTAGAGGTTTATCAAGTTCATCTATGATAGAAACATACAACGGATCATTTAATATCGGTAATTCTCCACCATTCCAAATGCTTCCTGTTGCCATATAATGCAATACTGCTTTTTCAAATCCAGGGCGTACCGTAAGTACAACTCTTGCTAAACCAGCCTGCATAAAACTTCTAAATAATGGATCATTATTTTCGTATGTATATAAATCATTCCACTCTTTACGATTTGCCCAATAAAACGGATAGAAATGATACGACATGATTTCCCATTCAAAAGCCTGTTCCATAAACTTTGCAAATGAAGCATAATCATCCATCGATTTAGCAACTGTTACCTCATGGTTTTCCATTGCATCACCTGTGTAGAATTGTTTTCCATAGGTATTTTTAGCCGAAGGCGTTTGATCCATTAAATATGACAAACAGTTTTTACGTAATACAGTTTGTTCAATCTGACGATAGAACCCAGGATTGGATGCTTTTAACTCGTCTGCTTTTTCTTGTTCTTGTCCTTTTTGTGCTAAGTATTCAGCCAATTTATCTTCATACGCAGTTAAAATAGCATTGAATGTTTCTAATTGCCATGCTTCTTTAGCGCTCTCTTTTAAATGACATGTAGCTGTTACATTTAAGCTTAATGCATCTACATCTCTTGTGCGAATTGCAATTGGAAGGTTTTCTTCGATCTTTTTACTGCTAAATGAAAACGTATGGTTATAATCTGTTTGTTCTGTACCTACATAATCCGAATCATCACCAACAGCAATGGTAGCGTTTGTTGCATTTGCATAGTCTCCATGTCTAAATAAACTTCCTTTAACTACAGCAGATGTACAGTAATAATTCTCTGGGATTTCTAATTGTTCTGCAATGGAATTGTCAATAGCATCATGCCCTGAACCATCTTTGAAAGCGTTTACAGCTTTGGCAACATAGATGGTGTTTGATGGCATTGCTGGAACTTCTGCATTGTATTTAGCAGCTAATTTTCTATAATTACTTTCATTAATCATAGAAGCATCAGTAATTTTGCCAACACCATATCCATCTCCGGGAATATCTATTGTTCTTGGGTCAATTGGTTCTTCCAATAGCATTGTATCGTTGGTATCTTCAGATGATGTCATTGCCAAACGATGTAATTTGGAAGGCTGCGGAATGGCAAATTCATACATTAAGCGTCTTCCGTAATTGTAGATTTGGTTTTTATACACTTTGTCTACCCAACGATATACACCGACTACATGTTTATCGCCTTTACGATTGTCAAAACCATGTTTATTGTTTTCTTCGTATTCTTCAATGATTTTAGTAATACGTTCTTCTTTGACACGTTGTACCACACGATCCATCGCTCTTTCAGTAATTTCCTGAGCTTCGGTCATCGCCTGATTGGTGCTATCTTCACTTGAACTATGTGTAGCATAATTTGCTCCGGTTCCTAGATTAAAGGTTGCTCCAGTTCCACTTTTCCATCCAGCTGAAAAAGAAGTGCTTGCAGAAAAATCTTTAGCTTCCGAAAGTACTTGCGATACTTCATTCTGCATTTCATGACGATTGGTCGTTGTGGTATCTGTGAGTTGCTCTTTTTCTGTTTCAGAAGTAGAAGAAGTTGTATTTTCATTGATACGTAATCTTCGTGTTGACTTTTCTTTGTATTCACGTGCCATCACATTTTCTATATGCGATGCTTCGCCCTCTTGATAACAATGTACACTTTGTTCTACCTTTCTATAGTCAGCAATTCCCAATTGACGCATTCCAT
This sequence comes from uncultured Kordia sp., assembly GCF_947496985.1. GTDB lineage: Bacteria > Bacteroidota > Bacteroidia > Flavobacteriales > Flavobacteriaceae > Kordia. The sequence goes on along the minus strand of NZ_CANMEZ010000002.1, from coordinate 408,764 downwards.
ATCCTTTAGGTACAAAATTTTCGTCTGCTGTTCCAATAGGTGCCGGATTTGTTACACCATCACTTATACCTTTTCCACAGGTGTTTGGGCGTAATACACCATTAAATGAAACGGAAGTTCCGTCTAAAAAAGTAACCGTGCTTTCTAAGCGTAAACTTCCTGTCGAAGCCGTTACAATTGGAGTAGTTAATCCTGTTGAAAGTCCAATTTTTATCATATTTGAACCAGAAGTCATAATGATAAAATCGTTGTTTTCTGCTACTAGCGATCCGTCTGGTTTACTAATTTTAGTAACTGCACTACTTACTGGAGCAATACTATCAGCTGCACTAGCAATATCAGCAAAGAATCTCCAGTACTGATCTCCTGTTTTTGGATTTGGTCGTGTTTGCGAACAAAAAGCGGCTTGATATGTGCTTCCAATATCTTGTGTGATTGTTTTTGAAATTGGAAGAATAGTACCGTTTACACTTACTGATTTTTTATAAAAAGAAGTGTTTTGATACAATTCTATGTTTAATCGATCTTCTTCTTTTTCTAGTAATTCTTTAATCTCAGCGTATGTTTTTATCTTCTCAATAGGCTTTAATTTATTTATCGTTTCATACGTCTGCGAAGACATTTCTGCTAAGGCTTCTTTGGCATCAATCTCATCTTTAAAAGAGAAAATGAATGCTGGAAGTTGCGGATATTTTACAGGAACAGGTTGATCACAAGGGTCAACATTATTAGCATCATAAGGTTTATCACCTCTAGTATCACACCAAGATGTATTTGCAGCTTGAACATCAACATCATATTGATCAATTAATCCTTTAACATTTGAATCGTGAGTTTTTCGAGCAGCAGTATGTGCGCTATCATAGCTTGTTTGATAAGCCGTATGTAGTTCATCTATTTCTTCTTTTACTGTTTGTAATTCTCGTAATTCAATAATTGCAATACTTGCTTTTAAATCATTATTAAGTGGAAACGTTTGATAGCTTTCTTTTACATTTTTAGCGGCTGCATCTGCAATTACATCTGAGGTGTCAAATAATTCACTCGGAAGTAATACTGTTGCATAGATGAGTGTTTTTTCTAATGTCGCAATTTCTTCTGGACTTAATTCTTCTCCTTTTGGATAATTTGCAAGTACATGATTGGCTTTGAGCATGTGAATCGCTGTTTCTTTAGCATAAAAATCTTTTTCGGTAATGATTTGATAAAAAAGATTATCCCAAAGTATTGTGTCATCTGTTAATGGATTTAAGCCTTCTATTTTTGATATGAGTTCTTCAGACTTATATGCAACACGATTTTTAACCAGCCACTCTGAAAACTCAAATAGTTTAGAATCTACAGCTTTTAACTCTTCTTTAGATAATGCTTTAAAATCTTTGGCTGCATTTATAAGTGCCTGCCATTTGGATGTGTTCTCATCCCTTCCTTCAACAGCTGCGTAAAACACACTTTTAGTTGCATTTTCAGAAGGGGAAATAAATCTTTTTTCTTGTCCGTTTTCTTCGCTTATATCTGGATTTCTCAGACTAATAAAACGAAATAATGTTTGTGCAATCGGTTCTTTCATAAATAAAATATTAAATTAAAATGTTTTTAAAAATTGGACATGCCTGTCCTGTTTCCGAATAATTCATGATTATTCAGATTGAATTTTTTGGTATGATTTTTAGGTTTGGTGTGGGAAGTAATTGATATAAAGCTATCAAATGCTTTTTTAAAACCCTAGAACAAATGTATAAGCGTTGAATTTTTTGTATAAGCGTTAGGTTTTATCTAAAATTTAAGCTAATCTTTAGATTTATTTAACACTTGAGAGGTTGCATTACAGTTCAATTTTTAAAAAACTAGCATAAGGGATTCTTGCCAATTACGATACAATTTTATAGCACAAAAAAAGTACTTTTTACATTGATTTCATTATCTTTTCTATGATACTTCCTGTAGTTGCAGCATTGTTTTTTAACGCTTTTTTTGTAAAAACAGTATTTTCTCTTTAGTTTCAAAATATACATTCAGTTAGTAGCGATATCTTTAATTTCATCGTTATTGATATCAATAAAGTCTCTACATACTTTTAATCTAATGGCCTTTGGGCCGTGCGGGTTCAAGTCCCGCCTCGAGTACAAAAGCCCTTCTTAATCTTTTTGATTTTGAAGGTTTTTTTATGGAGTAAACTCAACGTTTGATATTTTTTAGAATTATTAAAACTTTCATTTCACTTACTTTTCTTACTTTTATGTTTTTGCGTAGTTAATATAGCTATGAAAATTATAACAGTTTTATATAGCTACAATTATATTATATATGAGTTCTAACATTAGTATTTTTCAATATATAATAGATAAGGAAATTTCAATTTCTCATGAAATTTCCAACATAAATTCAGGAGCAAGTGTTCATATACGAATAGAAAAACTTTTTTTGAATTCTCCTGACTTTGGTAGGCTGAACAAGAAAATAAAAAAGAAAAGCAAACAAATTTTTCTTTGTGAAAATCAAATGCAACGTTCCGTTTTAATTAAAGAACTAGGAAGTCTAAAATGCGTAGAAAAAGATATGAAAATTCAAGTTTTAACAATGCTGAACTTGTTTGCAAGTTTGAAAGGCAATTTTTCAAGTAAGCGTTTAAGCAAAGCATTAAAATTATTTGATAAAGGAAAATATCATGAAGCAAATAAAGTGCTAGATGCTTTAAAGTTAGCTAATGAACAATTTAGTTTACTATTGAAAGTAAACTTGATATCATATAATTTAGAAAGGGCTAAGGGCTAATCATGCTAACAAGTAAACGTGAAATAAGGGAAGCTAATAACACAAATGTTCACATATTTGAAGCAATCAATAATAAGCAACTATTCAACATTATAAAAAATATTGATTCAGATGGTGATCTGAATATAAATATCCTTCAATTTATTAAGAATACAGGCTACTATACAGAATTAGAAAGTAAGCTAACATCCTTAGAAAATCTTTTAAAATCTGAAAAAAAGAATAAGCAAAAAAAAGTACTACGAAAAGAGATAGAATGTATTCATGAAGAAATAAAGTCTTATAAAATCAATGTTTTAAATACAGGATCACTTTTATTAAATATTGAAGGTTCTGAAGTAATTGATCTTATTAAAAATGCATTTTTTAATAATGAAATTCACGAAGCTATTTCACTTATCAATAAAAAAGTCAGCGTAAAAACTAAAAAAGAATTGCAGAAAGAATTATCAAAATCACATGATTTATTGGTTAATAATGCAAAAGAATATTTAATAAAAGCACAATTGATGTCTATAAATATGGACATTAAAAATCCAAATAAAAGACTATTAAAGTCTCTTAAACTATTAGATCAAGGAATTTTATCAGTTTATAATTCAGGAAACCAAAACCTTAAGTTTCAGTCTGAATATATGTTTTATTATGCTCTTTTTTTACAGAATCACAGGTTTTATAAAAAGGCTAGTAAGTATTATTATAAAGCATTAACTATTTATTTGAAGTTAGTAGACAATACCAATGACTATCAAGAAATGTTATCTAGTATGTATACTAATATTGCCATTGTACAGGCAAATCTTTATGATTATGATCAATCTCTAATATCTTATACTGAAGCATTAAAAATAGATAAAGAACTCTTATTAAAGAACCCTGAAGAATTAATTTATTTTGAAAACTTAGGGACTTCGCTGCAAAATATTTCAATTGCATATAATGATATAGGCAAGGAGTATGAATCTGAATTGCTTTTAAACAAGTCGTTCAATTATATGGAAAAACTAAGTAAGGATTTTCCAGAGAAGTATTCTTCATCTTTGGCTGATGCCTATTACAATAGAGGTGTTTTTTTAAACAATAAAGGAGATTTGAAAAAGGCGTATGCAGATTTCAAGAAGGCCGAAGAATTATATGACTATAACTATAAAAAATTGCCTAAAGAGAATTTAGCAGAGATTTCAGATGTATATGAAAGTTTAGCTTCATTGTATAGAATAACTGATAATTTTGAAGATGCGATTAATAATTTTTACAAAGCAAAAAAAATTGTTGATATACTATATCGTGAAAGCCCAACAGAAAATATAATTAGGACACTTATTTTATACCAGAACTTCGGTAACCTTATGAATGATGTGTACTCTTATGAAAAAGCAGAATACTTTTTTTCAGAATGTATCAAAATTATTCAGAACCCAATCATTAAAAATAAAAAACACTTTCTGATCCATAAAGCAGAACTATATAATGATATCGGTACTTTTAAAAAAATGCATAACGAAATTGAAGTGTCTAAAAAATATTACATAAAGGCATTAAAAGTGTTGAGTAAGTTTGAAAAAAAATATACTGGTAATTCGTTTGAGCTTGAATATAAAATAAGAAACAATTTGGCAATTTTATATACAGATAATTATTTATATAGAAAAAGCAAAAAACAATATTTGAAGAGCTTAGATATCTTCGAGAATTTTTTGAATCTTGGAAATAAGAAGGCAAGAGATTATGGTATGATTTTGAATAATTTAGGTGTTTGTTTGGTTGAATTGGAAATTTATGAAAAAGCAGAAAAACACCTTGCAAAAGCCTATAAAATACGCACTAAATTAGTCACTCAAAATCCTGAAGCAAACAACCATGATTTATTAACTACATTAATAAATTTAGCACGCTTATATGGTGATCAATTATTAGTGGAAAAAGCGAATTCTTTTTACAAAAGATCTATAAAGTTAGCTCGTAAACTAAATAATGTAAATGATGCTAAATATAAAGACACATTGTATAATGCATTATATAATTATGGTATTTTTTTAAAAGATTCCAATCAAGTAAATCAGGCAGAATTAATGTTAACGGAATCATTATCAATAGCAAATCAGTTGGCTAGAGCTAATCCACAAGCTTTTAAGGCAAATGTTGGTTTCTCAATGATGTATTTAGGAAGGTTTTATGAGTCAATTAATAAGTATTTTAAAGCTGAAAAATTTTATATAAAGTCAATTGAAGTTTTTGAAAATATACAAAAGAATCAACCTTTAGTACATGTAATTCCAATGATAGGCGCATATTTAGATTATGCAGCATTTTTGAATCATCTAGGTAAGCACGAAAAAACACTAACATTGTTTAGATCTGCTTTAAAAACGATCAAATCTATTTCTTTTGATTTGCCTAGCAATTATGAAAGATACTCAGCACTAATTTTTCATAATATAGGAGAGTTATATCAAACACTTTCAAAACCCAAGAAGGCAGAGGAATATTATTTAAAAGCTATGAAGTTAAGAAGAGGAATAGCTGAGAATTTTCTTGAACTTTCAGAGACGTATAATAGTTTAGGGGTTTTGTATAGCGATATTGATAAATATGATTTGGCAAAAAAATATCTAAAAAAAGCTAGAAATATTAGAGAAAATCGAGTAAAGAAAAACAAGATGCATCTTGGGGTCTTGGCAGATACATTATGTAATATTTCTGTGCTGTATGAAAACACAAATAAGAAAGCAAAGGCATTATCTAATTACCAAAAAACACTTGAGATTTACACGAGTTTAGCGGTTGATGATCCTTATCAATACAATGTTTATATTGCCGGAGTGTACGTTAACTTGTCATTATACTACCAATGGACAAAACCAAATAAGAAAAAATCATTGGAGCATCTTAAAAAAGGAATACTATTTTTAAAAAAATCAACAAAAAATACTATAGTTATAGAAATTTATGAACTTATAGATGCTGTTCTTGTAAATTGGGAATTAGACCCCAAAAAATATTTAGAACCTTTTAAATATTAAGAACCACCAATATTTATATTTGTGTTTTCTCCAGTGTCAATTTTTTTAATATCGATAGAACTACTTCCTTTAATTTTTATTGAAGTATTTTTTTTACTAATAATATCACTTATTCGAACATCATCATCGATTGTATTCTCCGAATTAACTTTGTAGTTTATCTTTTTTAATAAAGTTGCTAATTCGTTATTCGTAATGAGTTTTGAATTTATAATTTCTTCAGCATGATCTTCAATGTATTTTGTGAACATATAATACTCACTATTCGTAAACCATTCGATGACTCTATTCATGGTATCATATGAAATATTAGGAGCGTCAGAAAAATTAAATAGCTCAAAAAAATGATTTTTAGAAACTTTTCTATAATTTTCTTGAGTTAAGTTTTCAAATTTTTGAAATGTATTTTCATGACTGATTGAAAAATCTGATTTATATATTTCTCTCAGTTGATTTGTTACATATAAAACTCCTAAAAACTCTTTTTCTCTATGTAAGTGAACTTTCATAGTTTTTTTAATAAATATAAAGAATAGTTAGTTGAGATGAAAAAGAAGCTGTAAATACCTATTCATAAGTTTGCTAACGAAGTGTTTTTTGAAAGCTAAAAAGAAATTTCCTTTAACAAGTCTGAAAATGCATCAATGCATTCGTGTTTTAGTTGTTTTTCATCAAACTGTTCTGAAATTTGAAAACACTGTACAGGAAGTTGATACTTTTTACGTGAAGTAAACTCCGTTACACAGTTTGTAGATAATATTATAGCGCCATCAACACTACCGTCATTAATGCTTTTGAGGCATTCTTGTTCGCGTTTTTGTGCTGAGAATGATTGAAATAATACAATACGATACCCATATTTTGATGCTACTTTTTCAATATTGTGTAAAAAACAACTATAAAACGCAGTATTTATTTGCGGAATAATAATCGCAATGGCTTTCGTTTGTTTTTTGCGTAGTGCAACAGCATAATTATTGGGTACATAATTATGTTTAGACGCGATTTTCTGAATCGTTTTTCGAGTTGTAGGACTAATGTCGAATTTATTATTTAACGCCTTAGAAACCGTCGAAATTGAAAAACCTGATAATTGCGATAATTCTTTTAATGTAATTGCTGATTGCGAAAGATTCATACACGTACTTCTTTTATAATGTGAATCGCTTCTTTGGTGAGTGTTTCAATTTTTGCTAAATCAAAATCTCCATTTTCTTTTTTCTGAATCAATTTTGAACCCATTCCTACACAAGTTACACCAGCAGCAAACCATTTTTCTAAATTTTCACGAGTAGGAGAGACGCCACCAGTTGGCATAATGCTAGTCCAAGGTTGCGGCGCTTTGATTGCTTTTACAAATTCTGGTCCGTACACACTTCCTGGAAAGAGCTTTACGATTTCGCAACCCAGTTCTTCTGCTTTCGCGATTTCTGTTAACGAACCACAACCTGGAGACCATAATACTTTGCGTCGGTTACAAACCATAGCAATGTCTTCCCGTAATACAGGAGTTACGATAAAATTTGCACCAAGCGACATGTATAAAGAAGCCGAAGCTGCATCTGTAACAGATCCGACACCTAGTACCATGCCTGGCAATTCTGCCACAGCATATTTGTTTAAATCTCCAAAGATTTCCTGTGCAAAATCGCCACGAGCTGTAAATTCTAATAAGCGTGCGCCGCCGTCATAACAAGCTTTCAAAACTTGTTTTGCAGTTTCTATATCATGATGATAAAATAAAGGAACTAAACCTGTATTTTTCATCGTTTGTGCGACTTCTATGCGTGTAAATGTTGCCATGTATTATCTGGATACTTTTCCGTTATTTTTTCCTTCTAAAAAGTTGTTAATGTCTGCTGGGGAAACCAAATTGTAATCACCGTAAATGGTATGTTTTAAACAACAAGAAGCTACTGCAATGTTGATGGCTTTTTGTTTATCAGTTTCATGTGCTAACAACCCATAAATTAATCCGCCCATAAAAGCATCACCACTTCCAACTCTGTCTACAACCGGTGTTACTTCTTGAATGTCAGCATCGTAAATATTTTTCTTGTCATATAATATTCCTCCAATTCGTTGATGCGAAGCACTTACAGAATATCGAAGTGTTGTTGCCATCGTTTGTAAATTTGGACACAACTCAAACACTTTGTCATAAAGTTTTGGAAGTGATTTTACATCTTGATAATTGGGATTAACTTTGTTTTGTCCCAACATAAAATATGCTGTATCAATATCACCTAAAATGATGTTGCTATATTGAAGCATTTCTGGCATAATTTCATGCGGTTCTTTTCCGTATTTCCAAAGTTTTGAACGATAGTTTAAGTCTGATGAAATTGTTATTCCGAGTTCGTGCGCAGCTTTGATGGCTTCTAAACATTCATCTGCGGCGCCTTGTGAAATGGCAGGCGTAATTCCACTCCAGTGAAACCAGGAAGCATCTTTTAGAATTTCTTTCCAATTAAATGTTCCTTTGGTTATGTTTGCCATAGCGCTGTTAGCTCTGTCATATACAACATTGCTAGATCGTGTGCCAGCCCCAGTTTCTAAAAAGTAGATTCCGAGTCGGTCTTTGCTATACAAAATATTATTTGTGCCTACATTTCGCTTTCGCATTTCCATTAAAGCACACTCACCAATTTCATTATTTGGTAATTGCGTTACAAATTCGCTTGGAATACCAAGGCTAGCTAATGAAACGGCTACGTTAAATTCACCACCTCCATACATTGCATTGAACGATTTTGATTGCGAAAACCGTAAAAAGCGTTCTGTAGATAGTCGCAACATAATTTCACCAAACGTAACTACTTTTTTCATTTATTATATTGTTTGCACTAAAGCGCTTAATTTGTATTGTACTTATTAGATTCCTAATGCTTGTCCACCACCAATTTGAATAGTTTCCGCAGTTATAAATGCTGCATCGGCACCTGCAAGGAATGATATTACAGAAGCAACATCTTCTGGCTGCCCAAGTCTACCTAATAATATATTGTTTGCCCAAGATGCAAAAACTTCTGGTTTTGTTGACTTTATTTGGGCATGAAATGGTGTGTCAATTGTACCTGGAGATACTGCATTTACACGAATACCATATTCTGCTAAATCTTTTGCTAAAGCTCTTGTGATAGAATGTACACCTGCTTTTGAGGTTCCGTAAATTCCTGCACCTGGTCCACCAGCGGTCCAACCTGCATTGGATGTAAAGTTAATGATAGTTGGATGTTCTCCTTTTTTCAAGAAAGGAATTGCTGCTCTGGAAGCGTAAAATACTGAATCTAAGTTTAATGCCATTACAAAACGATAGAATTCAGTAGTCATTTCTTCAAATCGAGATCTTCCACCTAGTCCACCAGCATTGTTTACTAGCACATCTATTTTTCCGTATTTTTCACCAATTTTAGTAATGTTTTCTGTTACTAATTCTTCTTTAGTAACATCAAAACCATAGTATTCAGCTGTGATTCCTTCGTCTGCTAATTCTTGTACTCTTTCTGCTCCGCGTGCATCATCTATTCCATTTAAAATGACCGTATAACCATCATTTCCTAATCTTTTTGCTACTTCGAAACCAATACCGCCAGTAGCTCCTGTAATAATTGCTACTTTTCCATTTAATTTACTCATAGTTTTATTTTTATTATTCTAAATTTTTTATTGAATATTTAATTTTATGATTCTATTGTTTTTCTAACAGGACCAATGTTTTTTATTAATACAAATACTGCGATTACTCCTAATACTACTGAAACACATATGGCAATAAACGCTGGAACGTATGATCCGCCAGCAGTTATTTTACCAATAAACCAGTTCATAATCATTGGAGATACGGCTGCTACCGTACCTGCTAATCCTGCTAATGTACCTACAGAAGGCCCTCTGAATAAATCACTTGATATGGTTTGAATGTTTCCAATGGAGAACTGAAATCCGAATAAGGCAAGTCCTGCAAAGTATATGAAGGTCATAAAGTTGTCTTCTTTCACAAGTGTAATAATACATACGAAAGCGATTAAGACTAGTAAACCTCCTAAAGCAATGGTTGCTTTTCTTGAAATGTCAACTGAATATTTTTTTATGAGTTCTCGCACAAACATTCCTCCTAAGATGCTTCCTGTGGCTGCCATTAAATACGATATCCACATTGTTCCTGCTATTTCTTCTATGCTAAGTCCAAATTTGTCATTTAGATATATTGGCATCCATCCTGCAAAGAACCACCAAATAGGTTCTATGAAGAATCGACATACTAATACTCCCCATGATTCTTTGTAACTTAGTATTTTGCCAAGTGGTAAACTTTTTGCTTTTATAGTTGTGTTTTCGTCTACTTTATCAATTCTACTGGAAAGAATTAAGTTTCTTTCTTTTTCAGTAACCCACGGATGTTTTTCTGGTGTTGATTTGTTTAAGAATAACCATGGAATTACCCAAAGTATTCCAACAGCACCTAAAATGATGTACGTAGTTTGCCATCCAAATCGTGAATACAAGAATACAATAACAAAAGGAGCAATTACATTTCCTATAGATGCCCCTGCATTAAAGATTCCTTGTGCAATGGCACGCTCCTTTACTGGAAACCATTCTCCATTACTTTTTACAGCACCAGGCCAGTTTCCAGCTTCTCCTAAACCGAGTAACCCTCTAAATATTGATAGTGTAATTAAACCTCTTGCAAATGCATGAAATGCAGAAGCTACAGACCATACAATGATAGAAACTGTAAAGCCTAAGCGCGTTCCTATGGTATCATATAATTTGCCAGAAGCAAATTTACCAATGGCGTAACATGCTAAAAATACATTTAACATTGTGGCATAGTCTGATTTGTCCATGCCTAAATCTTCACCCATTTGTGGCCAAAGTAAGGCAAAAGCAGTTCTGTCAATATAGTTTATTACTGTGGCTATAAAGATCAACCCTATAATCCACCAGCGTAATCCTTTTATTTTCATATTGTATGTATGAGATATACCAATCCTTGCATGACAAGCATTGTATTTGATTGTTTGAGCAATGTAGCTCTGTTGTATTGTGTGTAATTTTATTGTGAAGAAATGTATGTTACGTTTCTATCTATAAAATTACTTCCCTCCATTATTTTTAAGTCAATTTTGAAGCCGTGCATTTTCAAAATTGAGTGTGCTTTTTTAAATATTATAACAGTATTGATATAGCATTTTAAAGTGTTCTTTCATTTTTTGTTTCGCTAGTTGCGGATTTTGCGTTTTGATAGCTTCATAGATTTCAGTGTGCTCTTGAATTCCTTTTTGAGCTTGATTTTCATCACAGACATGATATTTTTCAAAGTTTGTAATGATTTCTGGTGTAATGATTAACATGAATGTATTCATGGTACTGTTTCCACAAGCTTTTGCAATAGCTAAATGAAATAATAAATCTTCTTGAACAGCATCTTCACCATTTAAAACTTTTTCAGTATACGCATCTAGTGCTTCCTTCATTTTAAGTAAATCCTGTTCTGTTCTGCGTAAAGCAGCTAAACGTGCTGTTTTGAGTTCTAAAAGAATACGCGTTTCTACAAGTGATTTAAAATCAGGTTCTTCTAAACGAAGAATGTCTTCAATCATTCCATTCATCGCGGTAACGCCTATATTGGCAACAAAAGTTCCACTTTGAGGAATTGATTTTAACAATCCATAGAATTCAAGTTTTTGAATAGCTTCTCTAACATTACTACGTGTAACTTCAAATTTCTCAGATAGCATACGTTCTGATGGAAGTTTGTCGCCCGGCTCTAAATTCTTAATATTGATTAAATCACGTATTTTGGAGATAATCATTTTTTGAAGATCGAGTGTTTCTGTCTTTGTTACTGTATCTAATTTCATACCTTGAATTCTGTAATTGGTTAACCAGATTTGTATGTTTAAATTTATAAAATTAATAAGTAATATACGCTAACATATTAAAAAACTTTACTTGAATTTTACTGACCAAAAATTGACCAGTAAAACCCAACGAAAGCATATATTCAAATTAAACTAACTTTTGTTATTAATGCGTAACTTCTAAGTTGTAATAACGCACTTTTGCAAATGAATTATCATCACGTGACTGAAAGTAATTGCCTGCTTTGAAATAATTTTCAAAGACACCCCATTTTTTCATGTGAATGTTTTCATATGTTTTGAATTCGTTATTGTTTAGAACAATTGTCATTTTTCCTTCGCTTACGCGTACTTCAAGTCTAAATTTTTTGAAACCTACTTTTTCTTTGAATGTAAATCCTTCATCATCGCCCCAAGCATCTTCATGTAATATTTCTTCATTGGAAGCATTCAAATTTTTTAACACTTTTGTTTTTACACGTATTTTACCATCTTTCCAATATATTTTTAATATTGGTGGTGCGTTGTTATCTTTTTGACCGATAAGATCGCGTTGCGCATTGGTTAAACGACCGTGAATTTGCATAATGATGACTTTGTGATATTTTCCATTTTTATCACGGGAAATTTCATCAATGGCTAATTTACCTTTCATTTTTCCACCTTGTTTAAAGGTCCAATTGACATTGTTTTCACCCGGCTCCATTTGTTCCCTTAATTCTGATCGAGAATATTTGGTATTTGCCGTAGTAGCTTTACTTGGATATGCATAGAAAACTAAAGCGCCACGTACAGAATCGTTATACATATATGGCAATAAGTCTTTATTTGTTGCATAGTCCAGTATTTCTGGTGGTGACACTTCCTGCGGTTTTTTTCCATTGCCCGCAGGCGTTGTCACTTTCCAATGCGATAAATCAATTTTAGGTAATTTAAACTTTTTCTTTTTCCTCCTTTTTTTTCTTTTCTTTTGTTCTTTTGTCACAGTACTTGCTTTGTCACTGTCATTAGACTGTGCAAAACCAGTAAGGCTAAACATAAAAAATAGAATAAGGAATGTTCTAAAGATCATATGATATTATTAATTAATAGCTGTAATAGTTACTGAATCTGCTCTTATTTCTTCATCTCCACTAGTATACCCGTAACTACCAACGTTACTATCTCCTCCAATTCCTCTTATAAAGAGTGCTACACTATCATTTGCTCCTACATTAAATGTATATGTATGAGTAAAATAATCGTCGTTATCTGGATTTGCTATTGTTTCAATTAAAAGATTATTTGCGGCATCTTCTACTTGTGCAACAGTAGTATATCCATAACCTGAACTAGGAAACTCTGTAGCGGTTGCATAATAAGTAGGTTCATAACCAGTTACATAACCAGCTCCTGCTAAAATTCTTAATTCAAGTGTACTACCAGGGTAACTACCAGGTGTACTAGCTATTGTTTTATGCGATGTAACTATTGTTATTGTATAATCAGCATTTGGTGTTACAGCAAACTCTTGGTATACATGATCAGGCTCGTTATTGTCAAATTTGACAACATTGTCAGAACCTCCATTACCAGAACTTGATTCTCCTTGCTCACCGATATCATCGTTATCCCATCCAGAGCAAGAGCAATCACTAGAATTACCATTGTTTTTTTCTAGTTTATCAAAATCAGCATTTATTAAAATTGGATCAGGAACTGATGGAGCTTCTGGCTCTACTACTTCAATAACTTGCATTACTGAACTTATAACACCTAATGCATCTGAAGCTGTCAGAGTCACTGTGTATGATCCTTCTCCTGGATAGGTGTTTGCTCCATCTACTTCTGTAGAAGTGTTTCCATCTCCAAAATCCCAACTATATGTTGTAGCACTTGTAGATAAGTTAGCAAATGTATAGTTTTTCCATTCTTCGTCAGAACCTTGTCCTTGAGTAAATGAAAAGGCAGCTTCTGGTGGCGTTGCATCAGCAATTGAACCTTCTTCAGGAAGTTCAAATTTTTCTAATTCACTACAAGACTGGAATGTAAACGCCAATACAATTGCTGTGGTAAACCCAACTATTTTTTTGATTTGTTTTTTCATTGTCCTTTATATTTTATTAGTATCCTGGGTTTTGCGTTAAAACACCGTTACTTAGGTTAATTTCTCTTTGCGGAATTGGTAATAAAAGATCAGTTGCATTAAAGTTGTAGCCGTTAGCAGTTGAGAATGTAGATAACACAGTTTGTGCTTCGTTGAAACGGATTAAATCGAATAAACGGTGGTTTTCAAATGCTAATTCTACACGTCTTTCATCTAGTAATTCTTGTTTTGTAATATTTGTTACTGTTGTTGTAAGTCCTGCGCGGTTACGTACTAATTGAAATGAACTTAAAGCAGCAGGAACGGCAGTACTGTTTCCTCCAGCCATGATAGCTTCTACATGCATTAGTAGTACATCTGAATAGCGCAATACAATCCAGTCGTTTCCTGCGAGTCTTGGATCAGATACTACGAAATCGTCTCCAGCATGTGCATCAACTTCCCCGTTTGGAATGTATTTTCGTACTTGGTGTTGTGTTGGTTGAGAGATGTCTACACGGTATGAAACATCTAGTCCTCTATTTCCTCCAAGCATATCCAAAGCATCTTTTGCGTCGTTAGTTACATAGTTTACTCCACTTGTTCTTCCTACAGCATTTAACCATTCTGCAGAGAAATTTTGACTGTCAACTCCAGCTGGACTGTATCCTATTGCAAAGATTACTTCGTTGTTTAGTTCGTTGTAAAATACATCTTCAAAGTTTGGTTCTAATGTAAAACCACTTCCCATAACCGCTTCACATAATATTTGTGCATCTAAGTAGTTGGTACCTTGTGTTAGGTATACTTTTGCTAATAAAGCTTGCGCAGCAGCTTTTGAAGCTCTTGTTTTGTATGTATTGTCTAAGCCGTCAATAGCTGTTAGTAAATCTTCTACAATTAAGGCATACACTTCTGTTGTAGGAACTCTTGTAAAAGAAATATCTGTATCGTTGTTTCCAATAACTCTATCTACTAAAGGAATATCTCCATATAAACGTACTAAGTTGAAGTAAGCGTAGGCTCTTACAAATTTAGCTTCAGCTTCAAAACTGGCTCTATTTGAATCAGATGCTACTCCTAAGTTTTCTAAAACTACATTTGCTCTAAATATTACATTGTAAAAACTTCTGTAGTAATCGGCAACAATTCCGTTGTTTGGTACTATATCATAGCTTTCAAACTGTGCAGCTTCTCCTTCGGATGCTTTTGTTCTTGTATTATCACTACGCATTTCGGTAAGATAAAATTCAACTTGTAATGAGTGATAATCATTTGATGATGTTGAATTAATTCCTTGAATACCATCATACATATTAACTGTAGCAGTTTCAAGTTGCGCTTCTGTTGTATAGTAGATCTCAGCATTTACTAATGATTCTAATTCAGGTGATAAGAAATCTTTTTCACATGAAAACACAGTAACTAGCAATACTAACAATGCTACAATTTTTGTTTGTTTCATATTATTTTTCATTTTAGTTATGTGTTAGATTAAAATTCAACGTTTAAACCAAGTGTTATTGTTCTGTTTATAGGTGATCCTGCTCTTTGATATCCGTACGTAGTTGGTGATGTAGTGTTAATTGATTCTGGATTGAATCCTGTATAATCACTTGCCGTAAAATAGAGTAAGTTTTGCCCTGTAGCATATATTCTTGCTTTCGTTAAGAACATTTTTGATAATATACTGTCTGGTAAGCTATATCCAATGTTTACTGTACGTAACGCTACATAAGAAGCATCTTGAATGATGTCATTTGTAAAGATTTTTTCTTTGATGAATTCTTGATCAGGCGTTGATGAAATAAAATCTTGAGAACTGTTGAAATGGTTGAATAAGTATTGATCTCCCATGTTTCTAATTTCTGCTCCATGACTACCTTGGAACATGAAACTAAGATCAAAACTTCCAATTTTGAAATCGTTTGTAAGACTCCAAACTAAGTCTGGATATGGATCTCCTAAGATTGTTTTATCATCATCATCAATAACACCATCACCATTCAAATCTTTTACATATACATCTTGTGCTTCTCCACCAACTGGGTGATATGGATCTGCAATGTATTCTAAAGGAATATCACGATCTACAACCCAACCATAATAAGATGAAATAGGGTTTCCTACTAAGTTAATCCATTCAGCAGCTCTTTTGCTATCTACGTTTTGAATTTGTCCGTTAGAACCCGCAAAGTCAACCAATTCGTTTTTGTTACGAGAAGCTAACATTGTTGTAGACCATCTGAAGTTTTCTTTTGTAATGTTACGTGTACGTAATTCTATTTCGAAACCTTTGTTCTCAACTTCTCCAATATTTACCAATCCGCTATCAAATCCTGTAGTTACTGAAACTGGATTGTCAATTAGTAATTGATCACTAGTTCTTTTATAGTATTCAATAGAACCTGTAACTATGTTGTTAAATAACCCAAAATCAATTCCTGGGTTAATTTCTATTGAGCGCTCCCATTGCAAATTAGGATTTGCCAAGTTAATTGGGTTAAATCCATTAGAAAGCGTTCCGTCTATTACTGCAGTAGAAGATTGTAGTAATGATAAATATGGAAATTTGTCTACTAATACATTTCCTGTGTTAAAGAATGGGTTTCCTGTAACTCCATAACTTACTCTAAGTTTTAGGTTGCTTACAACTTCGCTTTCGCTTAAAAAATCTTCGTTAGAAGCTATCCAACCTACTGAAGCTGCTGGGAAATTACCATATTTATTGTTTTCTCCAAATGCAGAATATCCATCACGACGTATACTTAATGATACAAGATATTTATCGTCGTATGCATAGTTAATTCTTCCTAAGTATGATAATAAGCGCTCTGGAAATTTATACGAGCTTCCAACTACTGTTGTAGGATCGGCTCCTGTAATTGTTTGAACTAAATCTGACTCAAATCCACCTCCAGAAACACTTTCAAAAGTAGTGTCCCATTTTTCAGCAGAGAAACCTACAATAGCACTAATTTCATGCTTGTCAAATGTTTTGTTGTATGATAAAATATTATCAGTTACCATGTGAATTCTATTCTGCGTAGAAATAAGGAGGCTTGTTGCGGCAGATCCATTTCTGCTCGATAGTACACCTTGCCAACGATCTCTTCGTGTATTTTGAAAATCTCCAGAAAGTGTAGTTCTAAATGCTAAACCATCCAAAATTTTATAATTAGCATAAAAACTACCTGCAAGCTTGAATTTGTAATCATTACGATCACGCTCTAATACTTTTGCAGCAGGGTTTGTATTTGATGTGTTACTAATATCTGTTCCGCCAGATTCAACGGGTTGCATAGTATTTAAATCATAATCATCAAACATACGTTGTGTTGCATAATCTCCAATTTGAACATTTGCATAGCGTCCACCGTCTCTCAATCTGTTTACAAATTGAATGTTGTTTTCGTCTACATATAATGGTAACCAAGGTGCTTGACGTAAGATATCGTGTGTAGAACCATCAAAACGTCTTCTATTTGTATATGATGGTGTTAAATTAACTCCAAGTGTTAGTTTGTCAGTTACTTTTGAATCTAACTTTATTCGCATTGAATATCTTTTGTAGTCATCAGTTAACAATACACCTTCATCATGAATGTATCCTAAAGAAGCGCTAAATTTTGTCTTTTTGTTTCCACCTCGCATGTTAAATGAATGACTTGTGATAATTCCTCCATCAAAGATAACATCTTGCCAATCTCTGTCTGTTCCAATTAATTGTTTGTAACGTGTTCTATCAGAAAGTGTTCCTGTTGCGGCTAATTCTGCAGCAGCAGTTTCAGCAACTGTAAAGTAATAATCATCACTTTGTCTTGCTTCTTTGAATCCCATAAACGAATTGTATGAGAATTTTGTTTTTCCTTCTTTACCTTGTTTTGTTGTAATTAAAATAACACCATTGGCACCTCTTGATCCGTAGATAGAAGCAGAAGCAGCATCTTTTAATACTTCAAATGACTCAATGTCATTCATGTCAAATGAACCTAAGAAATCACTGTCAACAACCAATCCGTCTACCACAATTGCAGGGTCAGAGCTACCTGTGATAGAACCTGTACCACGAATACGGATAGTAGGAGCAGAACCAGCTTCTCCTTCGGTCGCTTGAATATTTACACCAGAAACCTGACCAACTAATGCTTCATCCACACGTGGAACAGCAATTTGATCAAGATCGTCATTTTTCACTTTAGAAATAGCGCCTGTTAAGTGACTTTTCTTTTGAGTACCATAACCAATAACAACAACTTCATCTAGTTGTGAAGCGTCTTCTACTAATGTAATGTTGAGTGTTTTTTGATTGTCAATAATCACGGTTTGCGTTACGAATCCTACATATGAAAACTGAAGGACATCACCTTTAGTGGCTTTAATTTCGTAGATACCATCAAAATTTGTGGTTGTTCCTTTTGATGTTTTTACATTAAGCACATTTACACCAGGCACAGGCTGATTGTCAGCTTTGGCAACAACAGTTCCTTTGATAGTAAAGGCTTCCTGTGCATACATTGAAACGCAGAAGAGTAGCATTGCAATGTAGGTTAGCTTAGTTTTTAAATTCATAATTAGTTTTTTTAATTAGTTAGTATTCAACTAATCACTTAAAGCCATGTTTTTACCGTTAATTTTTTTGTATTTTAGCGGCATACATGTTACAATAAGTAATTATGTATAATCTTACTTCCCTCCAAAGAAGTAATTTCCAAAAAGGATAGGCGTGCACCTGTCCTTTTTTTGTGGCTGGCTAATCTGGTTAACCAGATTGGTTTACCAAATATATATTAAATTTTTGTTAAATAAAAATTAATTTAGTTTATTCCATGAAGTCTTCACGAATAGGGCTAAAGACGTCAATTAGTATTCCTTCTTCCGTACATACTGCACCATGTAAAACATGTGGAGGTATGTATACTGTATCACCACCTTTTACAACTTTTGTTTCTTCTCCGATAGAAAATTCAAATGTTCCGCTTTCTACGTAGGTTACTTGACTATGGTAATGTTCGTGCTTGTATCCAATACCACCTTTGTCAAAATGAACTTTTACGAGCATAATTTTATCATCATAGCCCATAATTTTTCTTTTTACGCCTTCTCCAACAACTTCCCAATCGAGATCTTTGTCTAAAATGAATTCTTTACTTGCTCCAAATGTTTTCATAATTATTTCTTATTTATTTTTGAGGTGTACCTAAACCTATTGTTGCTTCTCTAAACCATACTTCTGTATAACAACCATTTTCGTATTGTTTGGCAATATCGCCTCCATACGTTTCTGCGCCTGCACACCAAACCATACTCTTTTTAGGACTTTTTCCATTGGTTTGATTATATGCACCTTGCTTAAAGTAATTTAATTCTCCACTGTAAGCTGTAGCGCGTTCCGTACCATCTTGTCCTATAGGGACAAATAATTTCTTTACTTGCGTAGGCAAATCGGATTTGTTTACGTATTCAGATTTGATTAGATTTTTGGTAAATGTTTTGGTCTCGTGTCCTTCACTTGTAAATGTGAGATACATAATTCCTTTGTAGACATTTACTTCATAGCTGAATTCTTCTCCTAATTCTATTCCATCTTCAGGTTCGGCAGGAAAGTCTTCTTTGGTTTTTCCAATTACAGACATGTCATGTCCCCAAACAGCGGTTGAAAAATCCCATCTTCCAGCATTATTATCACCAGCTGTATTTATTTCATAATTCCAGAATACAGATCCTTTAGTTTGCCCAGGGAATTTTTTGTAGAATATTTTTAGTGGTTCATTTTCATGTCCTTCGCCACTATGAATTTGTCCAACTACTGTTGAATATGAAGCTGCAACTCTAGCATCTCCAGAAACGGAAACTTGCATTACTTTACAGGTACCTGTTAGTTTTCCTCCTTCTTCTGGTGTCCATTCTCTTTTTTCTTGTAATTCACTTCTAGTATTGCTTGAGTTTTTTGAAGTAACTCCCGAGTTAGGTGTTTTATATACTACCCAACGTCTAGTGCCATCAATTACAGTATAGAAAAAATCTTTGTGTTCAAAGTTAACAAGATTGTTTTCGTTTGTTCCATCTCCTAATAAAATTTTAAACTTATCCATAAAAGGAATTACTTCACTTGGATATACTGTTTTTTTACTTAAACCATCATTCGCTTTGAAATAACCTGCATTAGAAATGGCATTATCGCTGATTTCTATACTAGCAGATTTAAACCACACTTCTGCATAATTACCATCTGCATATTGTTTGTCAATATTACCACCATGCGTTTCTGCACCAGAACACCAAACTTTATTCACTTTAGGTGCTTTTCCGTTTGTTTGGTTGTAACAACCTAGTTTAAAAAATAGACCTTCACCAGTATATGCTTTTTCACGTTCTACTCCATCTTGACCTATAGGAACAAATAAATTTTTGACTTGTTCTGGCATATCTGAAGGTTTTGCATATTCTGAAACAATCAAGTTTTTAGTAAATGTTTTTGTTTCATGTCCTTCACTTGTAAATGTTAAAGACATGATTCCGTCTTTTATTTCTACTTTATAGCTAAACTCTTCACCAAGAGCAATTCCATCTTTAGGTTCTGGAGGGTAGTTGTCTTTATCACTTCCAACTACAGAAAAGTCATAACCCCAAATAGGATAGGAGTAATCCCATCTTTTAGAATTGCTATCACCAGCCGTATTTATTTCATAATTCCAAAAAACAGACCCTTTGGTATGACCTGGAAATTTTTTGTAAAATATTTTTAGTGGTTCATTTTCATGACCATCAGCACTGTGAATTTGACCAACTACTACTGAGTATGTTGCTGCAACTCGCGCATCACCTGTAGTAGCAACATTCATTACTTTAAGTGTAGCGTTCATAGTAGCTTCTGTCATTGGTGTCCATTTTTTTAATTGCGCTAATTCAGTTCTGGTATTGTTAGAAGTTCCATGCGTATTCCCAGCATTAGGTGTTTTAAATACAACCCAATTTTCTTTGTCATCATTTGCTGTAAAAAAGAAATTCTTATCAGCATAGTTTGTCGCTTTACCCGCATTTGAACCATTTCCTAAGATTAAATTCCAATGTTGAAAAAATGGAATAACATCATGTGGATTCACATTTTCTGCTACAGCTTCATTTTTGTGAACTGAGTTTTGTTTTTTGTTTTCAGCACAACAATTAAATAACAAAATGATACTAATCATTAATGCATAAAAGTTAAGAGCTGATTTAGATATTTTGGTTCTCATATTATATAATCTATTTAATAAAGATTTTATTAGATTGTGGATTTAAAACTACTTTATGAAAACATTAATCAAGTGCTTTCGTAAAGTAAGATACTTATACTGATATTACTCTTTAATTATTTTTTTAGTAATACTCCTATTATTCGTTGCGATGTTAACTATATAGATTCCATTTTTAAGATTAGAAATGTCAATACTATTATTTATTCTATCAGCACTTAATACTTCTTTTCCTAACATATCATATATACTAACGGAAATAGAATCAATAGTATTAATTTGGATATTTAGAATGTCCGTAGCTGGATTAGGATATAGTTTAAAATCAAAACCTACAGTATCGCTCAAGCCCAAAGTGTCGTCAGAAATTATTAATTCATTTGAATAATTGAATGCTTTATCAACGGCATAAACCTTGTAATAATTACCTGTTGTATAAATATCTGTAAAATTTGTATCTGTACCAATATAAATTATAGTTCCAGTCAGACCTCCTGTTCCATTGGTTGTAGTATTACCAAATTGATAGATACCATTTTGATTTGGATCGTTATCAGCGTTAGGCATAGAAGTATACTTAACAACAACATAACCGCCATTATCAACGCCACCTGAAGGAGCTGCCCAACCAATTGTAGCTATCCCGGCGTTATTTACATAGGTAGCAGTAGTTGGATCGTTTGGAGCTGTGTTGTCATAAGGACCAGAATACACAACAAAATCATCTGCTCTAACTTCTGTTAAATTACTATCGCTCATCCTAGCAACCGCCCAATGAGATGCATTAATAGCTCCGCCAGTTATTACAGTACCATAAGTTTTAGTCCAAGTATTAGCAACAAAAGGTGTTGCATCAGTTTTGTTGGTGGTATTGCTACCTGATGTATTATTTAAATAAATACCAGGGTCTAAATCTGTTCCAGGATCTACGCTCGATTTGTAAAAAAACTGTACTGTATACTCTGTATTTATTTGTAATTGATTTGGAGAAACAGTTGAAGGACTTTGTAATCTTAAATTACTACTGCCGGATGTAATTTGAAATGCTGCTGAGAAATCTCCAGATCTTGCTAATGATGTATTGTTTGTCATATCTCTTACCGCTGAATTGCCTGTTGAAGAAACGGTCCATTCTGTTTGCGCTGTACCAGATTGACCACTTCCTGCAGAACTCATAGCGCCTGCAGTTTGACTTTCCATACCACCATCCATAATAGGGAATTCACCAATTACTTGACCCGTAGTAGCAGGTGTTGTAGCGCCACTATAAATAATTTGAGTGTTTACACGTTGCGCTTTTCTACTTGTTAATGTTGTAGGTGCCGATGAAGATCCTGCTCTGTAGTTAAGAGATTGGTGTGTTGTATTATCCCAGCGCCAGTTTAATGAGCCATTACCAGAAAATAATAAATTAGGTTGTCCAGCATCAGCAGGAACTAAATTAGAACAGTCCCAATCTACAGCAACTTCTAAAGCGCCACCAGTATAATTAAAACCTGAAGATAAAACAAAGTCTATAAACCCTGTAGTGCCAGGAAAGTTATTTGTTGTATTAAATGTATATGTTCCAACAAGAGTTGCACCAGCTATAGCGTCTGCCCAATTGCTACCAGCAGCTACTACTTCCGTAGCGCTTGAATTTTTCATATAAATAGTTATAGTAGCATCACCTGAAGCTGTAATAATATTTGTAGAACCTAAGTCAAAGTTTATTTGAGATATTGTGGCAGAAGGAGATAAATCCGCTAATTCGGTTGCCGTATAATGCAAAACTCCACGAGAATATACAGAACTTGAACCACTATCCGAACGTTGAAAAGGACCTCTAGTTGCGGAGGAAGATGTTCCTGCACCTATCGTAAGCGTTGTTTGTGAATGCGCAAAACTTACAAGAAGTATTGCTATTAAAAGTAATTTTGTTTTCATATTGTTTATTTTAATGCGTTATGTATAAATTGTAATATTTGACATAAGAATATGCAGTTGCATCAGTTGTAATTAAATAGTTTCCTGCTTTGAAATAGTTTTCAAAACGCCATTTGTCTAAACTTACATCTTCATATATGTATGGAGTTTCATCGTTTAATTGAACACTCAATCGTGCGTCTGATGCGATAATTTCAAAATTGAAGATATCATAACCAACATACCCAAGATTTTGTTTAACATCAGTCCAAATAGTGTTTGAAGTATCTAGTAAATCATCACCAGAAGTCGCTTCATCAATGAGCGATTTTTTATGTGACCAGATATAGCCGTCTTTCCAATAAATTTTTAAAAGCGGTGGACCATTATTTGACGAAAAACCATGCGTCGCCATGTCTTCTTCTGAAATGATTCCGTGAATTTGCATGATAATTACTCTGTGATATGTATTATTTGAGTTGTTATCTTCAGAAATCGAAGTCACTTTTAAACGCCCTTTCATTGTTCCTCCTTCAAGCAAAGTCCAGTTTTCTTTAGAGTTTGATGGATTGATTAATTCGCGTAATTCTGTACGTGAATATGAGCTATTCGTAGTTGAAGTTTCTGGATATGTATAAAAAACTAAAGACTCATCTTCAGTGTCATCATACATAAATGGTTGTACAGGAGTTAAGGTTTGATATCCAAAATTGATTAAATCTTCAGGCTTATATTCGTCAGGCCTACCATTATTATTCTCATCAACAGGTAACGTTACTTTCCAATTTGAAAAGTTGATGTCGGCATAATTTACAACAGGTTGCGTTGGTTCTGTCGGTTGCGTTGGTGTAGTAGGAGTTTCTGTATTCGTGAGAATAGGTTTATCTAAATTGTCATTACTTGAACAGTTTATAAAAGCAATTCCTAAAAGAGAAAAAATAACTCCTTTTTTAATACTTCGTAAAAAGATGGTTTTTAGCTGCATTTTCAAATTGGTTAACCAGATTGGTTTACCAAAAATATAGTAATTTTTTGAATATGCAAGTTATTGACTGATTTTTTCAGTTTTAATAAATTAAGAATTGAAGTATATATTGAAGTGGAAAAGTGAATTTCTTAGGAAAGATTAAGTAGAAAAATGACACCTAAAAAAACCTTCCGAATCTTTTGATTTTGAAGGTTCTTATGTGTTCATGTTTTATCAGCGAAACAGTGTTTATACACATACAACGGACTATCCTAGTAATTTATAAGATTCCAAAAATGATGTTTTAAAAGAACGACTTAATAAAATTGTTTTATCGTTTTCTAATACAATTAAGTTGTTCTTAGGGTCAATTTCTTTCACTCTTGTAACATTCACAATATAATTTCTATGTGTTCTTAAAAAGGTTGTTGGCAGTGTTTTTTGAAATTCGGTTAAAGAATGTTGTACTAAAAATTCATTTTCTTGAGTATGTATTTTACAATACCTTCCTTCAACTTCTGCATGAAAAATATCATTAGGAAGTACTTTATAGAAAGTATCATGCTTTTTTAAGAAAAAAGGTAAAGAATTTAGGTTACTGTATTCTTTATCAGCATTATGTTTTTTTAATGTTAACTCTATAGCATACTGTAATTCAAGTTCATTAAATGGTTTGACAAGGAATCCATGTGGACTGGTGATTTTTACTTCTTCAAAAATAATTCTATCCGTATGTTTTGTTACAAAAATGAATGGAGTTGAAAAATTAGGATGCTCTTTTACTAAGGTTTGTGTAAAATCAAGACCTTCTGGTTTGCCTTCTAAAAAAAGATCAACAATCATTAAATCTATAGTTTGTGAATGGTAAGCTTCTAATGCTTCGCTAGTATTACGTGCAATTTTGGCAATATTGTAATTATTTTGTTCAAGAAATTCTTTTAATATTTTGGCTTCAAAAGAATTATCTTTTAAGATTAAAACGTTTATTTTACTCATGTTACTATATCGATTTAGGATGAAAAATTACTATTACTTTTACCAAACATAAATTTCATCGACAAAAATCCATGCAGGATTTCCAGCAGCCGGATGCCATTTAGGAAGTTTATCTCGGTTTTTTATACTGATTTTAAAGAAACGTGCGTTGGTTTTTGACATGTTTAGCGTAATTTTTTTCATTTCAACCTCACCACCTTCTCCTTGTCGAGAGATTTCGATTTCGTCTATTTTTTTGAAGTAACCATTGTTAGTAGTAGCGGCAAAGACTGTAAATTTTGTAGGATATAAAATCCAACTTCCGACATCTTCTAAGGTGCTAAATGAAATATTATTAACAGTTCTTACGCTTCCTAAATCAATAGTAGTGTTTAAGTCGTAGCCAAAACAACCTGTCCATTCGCCATCTTTAAAAGAAAGACTTCCTTCTTTTAGATCAAATAATTTTGCTGGATTGGCGTAATCTGGACTTGGTTTTTTCTGAATGCTAAAATCTGTGATCAATTGTGAAACCTTTGTGTATTCTTTAGTAATAATATCGCTTGGTAACCACCCTTTTTTAAACGCCGCAATTTTAAGTGTTTGTGAATTTTCTATAATGATCGGGTTTGAAACAATAGTAGAATTCGTAGTTGGAATTTCGCCATTTGTGGTATAACGTATTGCTACATCTTTCAATCTACTTGTAATATTTACATGGATTGAATCTGTAAATAAAGTTATAGATGGTGTAATTTCAGGAGCTTTCAATTGACTTTCTTCTACAAAGCCAGCGACAATGTTTTGCTGAATATTTACCTTTAATTCTTTTGTCAAAGCAATTGCTGTTTCCTCATCAACTTTAGTTTGCCAAACATATATTTTTTTAGGTTGAATGGTTTGTAATAAAGCTGTCAAACCTTGATTAGAAATCTGTGTATTGTATAAGTTTAAAACTTCTAAGTTTGTTGATTTTTTTAAGTTTTGCAATGTTTTATCGGTAACTTTTTTACTGTTGATTCGAAGTGTTTTTAGATTTTTCAATTCACGAATCACTTTTGTCATCTCATCTGTGATTTCAATGGAGTGAAAATCAAGTTCTATAATTTGCTCACTAAGTAATGAAAGTTGTTCTATTTCTTCTAGGTTAGGTGTTTTGTTGAGGTATTTTACATTAAGTTCAGCTTCGCCAGGAACAAGTTCTAATATTCTAAAATTGGCTTTTTTGATATCAGTAATATTACTTGAAGAAGCACGTGGAATTTCGACTTTATTGAATACTAAATAGTCTTTCAGAAGTTTTGCAAGCGTATCATTTTCTTTGGTGTTTGTAACATGGTTTTCAAAATCTAATCCTTCATTAATCCAATGTTTTAGTAGCCAAATTTCATCTTTTGTCAATTGCGATTTTCCCTCAGGTGGCATATGATCTTCATGAGAAATCGGTAATAGTAGTTGTTGATACAATAAACTTGCTTCTGCGTTTCCTGCTAACAGTATTTTTCCCGTTTCACCACCTTTTATAATAGCTTCTGGTGAAATTAAAGAAAGTTCTCCTTTCTGTTTTGTCATATTATGGCATTGCACACATTTTTTATCAAATATTTTTACCACAATATTATCATACATATACAAACTATCTACAGTTTCAATTGTTTTCTCTGTTTCAGGAACGTTAACATATTCCGTCAAAAAAATTTCACCATGCGTTAATATGCTTCCATAATGTCCTGTAATACTAATGCTAACTATGGATACAACAAAAGTGATTAGAAACAGCTTTTGTTTGTTAAAGGCATCTTCCAAACTGAGCCAAAATAACAAAGTTGTCAAACATGCGGTTATGATTCCTGTGTATAAATGAAGGTTTAATGTATCTGATTCATATCCGCCTTCGAGCGATAAAAAATATCCTAAAAAACACGTTAGTATTGCGAAAAAGGACGTAAAACCTAAAATATTTCTAACGGTAACTAACGGATAGTTTTTTTGAATTCGTCCTAAAATATCTATGAAAAAAGCAACGAGTAAAGCACCAATAGGTAGGTGTAGAAGTAATGGATGGAAGCGTCCAAAAAATAGAATAATCCTTGGTGTTTCAGTTGCAGTTAAAGCATAAAAAGTAAGCAATCCAAAAACTGCAATTGCGCCAAAAAACAGGTATGATATGTATTTGTTTTCTTTCATTAATTAAAAATCCATTCGTCCATAAATAACCAAGCTTTCAAACCTTTTCCAGCATGCCAATCGGGTAATTTTTGCACATTATTTACTTTTAAGGCGATTGTGCTAATTTCTTTTTCTATTGGAATTTTGATGTCGTCTAGTTTGACAATTTCTTTTTCAGTCAAAGCCGGAATAGTTACGTTGATAGTATCTTTATCGTTAAGATACAATGTAACTGATGCTGGTGGGAAAACCCACGATTTCGGATCAGTCAAATAACTAATTGTCAAACTTTTGATATAAGTTTTTCTGTTAAATGAAACCGTTGCTTTTGCGATGGTGTCAAATCCAACCCATTCTATATCTCTGAATTCTAAGGAAGCTTTCTGATTGTTGATTAATGTTGTTTCTCCCTGTCCTTTGTACTTTTTATTAGCAGAAGTTTTCCAAGTAATTTTATTAGGGATGTGTCCTTTTTTATACAATTTAATGCTAGTAACCTCACTTGGTTTCCAATCAGGATGAAACGCTCTAAACTTATAAATTCCAGGTTTGGTTGCTGAAATTGTTGTGTGTAATTTTGTAGATGCTTCTGTTGGTGTTTTTCCGTTTTCTTCGTATCCAACAGATAGCTTTTCCATATGAATTTCAGGTTTTAGTGTTACAAAAGAATCTATAAGCGTGTTTGAAACGGTAATTCTTGGATTTGTAAGTTTTATTTCTCCTTGTTGTAAAAATGATGTCACTTCTTTTTGCTGCTTTTCACAACTGGAAAAGACTAACATTGCGATTATAATTCCTATAAATTTTCTCATACGCGTGTTAGTTTTATAGGATAGGTTTTCCCCGAATTCCACTGTGCAACATACATATTTTCATCATCGTCAATACAGACATCGTGTGGATGTTGAAATAATCGTACGGTTTGATACAATTCGTTTAGTTTATTGTTTTGATATGATGGAGAAGTTGCACCCGGACAGGAAACGACTTCATTGTTTTCGTTCATGATTAGAATAAAACCAGAATCAGAATTGATTGCACTTTTTGATCGTAAGACTGCAAAATAGATGTCTTTTTTATGTATTACAGGACGACAAATTAATGCGCCAGGAACATTGAACGATTCTATAAAATTGCCTTGTAAATCAAATCGTTTTAAGACATTTAATTCTCGTGCAGAAACTAATAACGAAGGATTTTGCGGATTACGATTGTCATAACAAATTCCGTGCGCGTTCAAAAATTGTCCATCTTCTGTACCACTTCCACCAAAGAAATTTAGCAATTCACCTTTATGATTGTAGTGTAATATGTATTGTTTTCCATAACCATCAGTCACGTAAATATCGCCGTTTTCAGTTACGGCAGTTTCTGTAGGTTTAAAATCGTCTTTAGTAGTGTATTTTCCAGTTTCTGCTGGATATTCGATGGTAAAAACTACTTTTCCATCGATGGTCGTTTTTATGATTTGATGGCGTTCATAATCGGTAATTAGTAAAAAATCTTCTCCGTTTTCTTTCACCAAAGTTAAACCGTGTGCGCCCGGATAATCTGTCCCCCAAGTTTCGAGTAGTTTTCCAGATTTGTCATAGATAATCACATTATTTTTGGTATGATTCGTCAACAAAACGATTCTTCCTTTAGAATCTTGGATCATTTCATGACAATCATTTACAGGCGTATGTAATGGATTGAGATTTCCCCAAGTTAAATCAACTTTGTATTTATGTGAATTGTGTCCAATAATCACATCATTGTTCGCGCCAAGCGAAAAAGCAGAACTCAAACTAGGACAGGCGAGAAGTCCTAATGATATGATGGACGATTGTTTTAAAAATTTTCTTCGATTCATAGCTTAACTCAGTAAATCGTGAACAACATGACCTGAAACGTCCGTCAATCGGAAACGTCTTCCTTGATGTTTATAGGTAAATTTTGTGTGATCAACTCCCATTAAATGCATCATCGTAGCTTGCAAATCATGCACATGCACAGGATCTTTTGCAATGTTATAACCAAAATCGTCTGTTTCTCCATACGTAAATCCAGGTTTTACGCCGCCGCCAGCCATAAACATCGTAAAGCATTTTGGATGATGATCGCGTCCGTAATTGGTTTCGGTTAACGTTCCTTGACTGTAATTGGTACGACCAAATTCGCCACCCCAAACTACCAAGGTGTCTTCTAATAATCCACGTTGTTTTAAATCGAGTATTAACGCTGCAGTTGCCTGATCGATATCTTTTGCTTGTTTTTCTATTTGAGAAGGTAAGTTTTCATGCTGATCCCAACCCATATGATAAAGTTGAATAAAACGCACATCTTGTTCTGCCAATCGTCTGGCAAGTAAACAGTTTGCAGCATAGGTTCCCGGAATTGTTGCATCCGAACCATACATTTGAATGATATGATCGGGTTCGTCTTCAATATTCATTGTGGTTGGAACCGAAGTCTGCATTCTATATGCCATTTCGTATTGTCCAATTCTACTATTGATTTCTGGATCGCCAAATTCACGTTCTTGTTTTTCGTTTAATTCACTAATATGATCGAGCATTTTTCTTCGTTCGGCACGTGTCATTCCTTCCGGATCTTTTAAGTATAATACAGGATCTTTTCCTGAACGAAATTGTACACCTTGATGCAATGAACTTAGAAATCCATTTCCCCAAAGTCTGGAATATAACGGTTGTGCTAAAGGTCTTCCTGTTCCGCGTGAAAGTAACACCGTAAATGTTGGTAAGTTGTCGTTTAAACTTCCCAAACCATAACTCATCCAAGAGCCAATACTTGGGCGTCCTGCTTGTTGTGAACCTGTTTGAAAAAACGTAATAGCAGGATCATGATTTATAGCTTCTGTATGCATCGATTTTACAAAACACAGTTCATCTACAACTTTTGCAGTATATGGCATTAACTCACTTACCCAAGCACGCGATTCGCCATATTGATCAAATTTAAAATTGCTGCCTACCAAAGGAAAGCTATCTTGTCCTGAGGTCATTCCTGTTAAACGCTGTCCTTTTCGTACTGAATCTGGTAAGTCTTGCCCGCGTAATTTATTTAATAATGGTTTGTAATCAAACAATTCTAATTGTGATGGTCCACCACTTTGAAATAAATAAATAACACGTTTTGCTTTGGGAGCAAAGTGTGGTAAGTTCATTCCTTTTAGTGGAGAATCTGCAGCTTCGATCAAAGATGAAAACGGATCTAACATAGAAGCTGCGGCAATTCCGCCAATTCCTAAACCTAATTTTTTCAAGAATTGTCTTCGTGTATTATTTAAAAAGTATTTGTGTACTTCTTCCATAAATTATCCTTTTACAATTGCTTCATCTAAATTGAAGATTAAACTTGTGAGTACGCCAAAAGCGTATACTTTTTCTTTTGCAATACCATTTGTAATTAAATCTATAGCTTCTTTGTTGTTAATTTTTTTTGTTTCATCATATGTTGATTCAGAATTTTTTAAGAAAGTCATTAGATTTTCTATTTCTGAAGTATCTGGTTTTCGAGAAGTGATTTTTCTAAAGATCGTTTCAATTCCTGCTTCATCTGACAAACTTTCATTTTTCAATACTTGAATCGCTAATGTGTTGGCAGCTTCTATTAATTGTGGATCGTTTAACATAACTAATGCTTGTAATGGAGTGCTCGTTTTTTGACGTTTTACTGTGCAATAATCTCTTGTTGCGGCATCAAAGGTCATCATGGCTGGTGGCGGAACGGTTCGTTTCCAGAATGTATATAAACTTCTTCTATATAGATTTTCGCCAGTATCCATAATATATTCCGTTAATCCTTGTCCAGAAGTTGTTTCTGCCCATAATCCTTTTGGTTGATAAGGTTTTACACTTGGGCCACCTACTTTTTCAACTAATAATCCGCTTACGGCAAGTGCATTATCACGAATCATTTCGGCAGTGAGTTTATCTCTTGAACTTCTTGCAAGCCATTTATTATCAGGATCAATCTCTAATAATTGATCACTAGTTTTAGTTGATTGTTGATACGTATTTGACATCACCATACGTTTCAACATTTTTTTCGTATCCCAACCTTCTTCTCGATAGGTAATTGCTAGCCAATCTAATAATTCAGGATGTGAAGGCAATGCACCTTGATTTCCAAAATCAGAGCTTGAAGCTACAATTCCTTTCCCAAATATTTGTTGCCATAAACGATTTACGGCAACTCTTGAGGTGAGTGTGTTTTTTTTATCAAATAACCAATTGGCGAGTCCAAGCCTGTTTTGTTCGTAGTTTTCTGTAAATGGTAACACTGCTTTTGGAGTTGTAAGGTTTACTTCATCACCATGTGCATCATACGCGCCACGTTTTAATACATAGGTCTTTCGATTAGGTGCGTCATCTTTCATTACCATGAGTTGGACTTCTTTGATAGAATCGGGCATGTTGATAAAGTTTAGTACTTCATCAATTTCTTTTTGGGTAATTTTTACATTTGGTTTTGGAATTTCGCCATAATCCATGCGTCCTTTTTCGTTTACCTTATTGAAAAAAGCATAGAAACCAAAATATTCTTTTTGTGAAATTGGATCATATTTATGATCGTGACATTGCGCACATTCCATCGTTAATCCAAGCAATGATTTTGATACTGTATTTGTTCTGTCTAATACATATTCTACACGATATTCTTCGTCAATTACGCCACCTTCTTGTGTGATTTTATGATTTCGATTAAATCCAGTTGCTACAATTTGTTCCAGTGTTGCATTTGGCAATAAATCGCCTGCTAATTGCCATTTTATAAATTCATCATATGGAATATTTCTATTAAAAGCACTAATTACCCAATCGCGCCAAGGCCACATGGTACGTTCCAAGTCGTCTTGATAACCATGTGTATCAGAATATCGAGCAATATCGAGCCAATTTGTTGCCATATGTTCTCCATAACGTGTAGAGTTCAATAGATGATCAACTACTTTTTCATAAGCATTTTTACTTGAATCGTTTAAAAAAGCATCAATTTCAGATAAGCTTGGCGGTAATCCTGTTAAGTCAAAATAAATACGCCTTATTAGCTTTTCTTTACTTGCTTTTTTTGAAGGAGCTAAATTTTGCTGTGTTAGTTTTTGAATGATAAAATTATCAATTTCATTAGCAGTTAAACTGTCATTTTTAATTGATGGAATTTGACTTTTTTCTGGTAATACAAATGCCCAATGCTCTTTCCAAACGGCTCCTTGTTCAATCCATTTGGTTAATATTTTCTTTTCATAGTCGCTTAAAGATAAATTAGAATCTTCAGGCGGCATCTGTTTGATATTGTCTTTTGTATTGATACGTTCTACTAATTTACTTGCTAAAGTATCTCCTGCAACTATTGCATAATGTTTTATGCTTTTACCTAGAGCGGCAAATGCACCTTCTTTAGTATCGAGACGCAAGTTAGCTTCGCGTGTTCCATCGTCAGGTCCGTGACATAAGTAACATCGATCAGAAAGAATAGGTTTTACATCAAAAATGTAATCGATTGTCTCTGGAATTTCTTGCTGAAAATTTGCTTCACTTGTAGTAATAGTACCATCAAGCGAAATATACGTAGCTTGCTTGTTTTTGGTAACATACTTATACATTAATACCAATAGAAAAGGTATCATAAAGTACAAAAATAGTACGTATGGTTTGTTTTTCTTTTTTGTATTCAAAGCAGGTTCGTTTTTAACGGGAATTAATTAGCTTAATTGGTTGACCAGTCATGATTTCGTAAGATAATGATATCTATTCTATTTTAGAAAGTTTTAAGGGAGAAGATGTTACTACTAATGTGTTAAAATAGGAATAGTAGTTTACATGTTTTATAAGATCTAAATAGTAATTAAAATTCAAATATTTAAGAGAGAAGCATTCGTAAATCTTTCTGTATAAATAGTCTTGTTGCTATTTTACAAATAAATTTTATCTGAAGAAACTATTGATTTTTAGCAAAACATAGTATTTTTAGTTTCTATGAAGAAACTGTATTTCCCTATTATTCTCTTCTTGTTTACTTTTTGTATATATGCACAACAGCCAAAAAGTGTTTCGTTTGAATCATTAGAGACTATTTCTAACGACTCATTAAAGAAGTTGGCTATTTCGTATCGATTTAAAAACTCATCAAAAGCAAAAATATATGCTTCTGAATTGTATAATCGAGCAAAACTTGATAAGAAATTACGTTATGATGCATCGCATATAAATGCTTTAATTTTTAATATTTTAGAAAAGAAAGATAGTGCGCACCATTTCATTGATATAGCTATTAATGAAGCTCAAAAAAGCAATAACAAGCGAGGTTATGTAAATAGCTTACAGTTAAAAGGGAATATTTATTACCAAGCTGATTCTTATGATGAAGCTAGTGAAATATATGTTGAAGTTTATAAGCTAATTAAAGAAGAAGATGATATTGATAAAATAGTAGAGATTCGACATAATATGTCTTTAGTGAAAACTGAAATAGGACAAACAAAACAAGCCATAGCTTTAGCGAAAAAGAATTTAGCACTCTATACTGATGGCGTTTTAAATAAAGAAAATCAGCCTACAAAGTATATAAATACACTTATAAATGTAAACAACATATATATCCATTTAGCGGATAACTTTAGGAAGTATAAGACTCAATATCTTGATTCTGCTGAGATATACAATACAGAAGCCTTGAAGAAGAGTGTTGCTCTAAACGATTTGGAAGGACATTCTATGTTGTTAAGTATGAAAGGTATGATTCTTCAAAGAAGAGGGAATTTGGAAAATGCTTTAGTTACTTTTAAAGCTGCTGAGAAACAAATTAAAAAATTAGGGTTTAACAATCAATTATACATGTTATATCAATTGGAAGGAAAGAATTTTTTCTTGCAAAAGGAATACGATGAAGCTATTGATTATTTATTAAAAGTAGATTCTATTATAGGTCAAAATAACACCAATTCTCCAACAACACAAGAAACATATACCTTACTAGCACAGTGTTATGAAAAGAAAAATAATAAAGAATTAGCTTTGAAGTATCATAAGATTTATGAAGAAAAAGATAAGCAGAACGATATCTTTAAACGTAAAGTGTCTGAAAATATTTATAAAAAATATGATATTCCAGCGTTTGAAGAAACAATTAAGAAATTAGAATCAACATCAGAAAAAGCACAACTAAAATCAAAAGCGTTAATTTATGTGTGTTTGATATTATTCTTCGTGATATCTTTAGGTTTTTGGTATTATAAAAATCGCGAACAAAATCAGAAAAATCGTTTTCAGCATGTGATAAAAGAATTGAAGGAAATGGAGCTTGCTCAACAAAAAAAGATAGAACCTTATGTAGTTACTGATGAAAATGTTCGTAAAATAATAGAAGGATTAGATAAGTTTGAAGCTAAAAAACTATTTCTTCAAAAAAAGTGCACGCTTAATTATGTTGCTAAAAAAATTAATACAAATAGCACCTATTTGTCAAAAACATTACAAACACATAAGCAAAAAAAGTTTGTACAATACATTACAGACTTACGATTGAACTATGCGCTTTCACAATTGAAAAATGATAAGAAATTTAGAACGTATGATATAAAATCCATTGCTTCCGAATTGGGTTTTAATACTTCAGAATCGTTCTCAAAAGCATTCAAAAAAAGAACAGGAATTTACCCTTCATTCTATATTAAAAACTTAAATAAGTTAAAGGGAAATGAAGGGAATTTGTAGGTCGTATTTTCATAAATACGACTGTTTTTACTTGGTAGAATTTGTTTACAGTATTAAATTTAAAACACAAAACTTTTTATTACAATGAAAAAATTCAAAAAATTAAATTTGCGAAAACTTAGTGTTGCTAAACTAGAAAACAAACAATCTGTCAAGGGTGGTACGGACGAAAGATCTGTATACATATGTGCAGGAACCAAAACAAGGACAATGTGTACTGATCCATGTGGAGGACAGCTTTCTATTGAAGATGCAGCTTGTGGATGATAAATTAATAATATACAAGCGCGAAAATGAAGAATCTCCAAGATGTATGCATCTTGGAGATTTTTTTATAAAATAATATCAGTTTTTCCTTTGTTGACTACCGTTAAAACCCCCTAACAATTCTAGTGAATACCTTTCCTTTTTCTATGATTTCTCAAACTAAATTTGCCTTATCGAAACATTAAAAATAGAAATCATGAAAAAAAAGAATTTAAAAAGCTTACGCTTAAACAAGAAATTAGTTTCTAATCTTAGAGATGAGGTAACAGGTGGGTTGGCAAGTGGTAACATGTTGTGTGTAACAAATGGTTGTCCAACAAACACATTAAATGCAGGATGTTCAAATCATATGTGTGATTCTCGCTTAGGTGGTTGCCCTTCATATTACTATTGTCCACCAGCACATCAGGCGCCAGTACAACAAGCAGAATTAAACACTCCTTTGCAAATGGATATATAAGAAACAAAGAGAAGAAAAGTAATTTTAAGAATACTTTTTGAAAGGCGAGCGACTATGTTCGCCTTTTTATTTTGAGTAATTACGGTTTTACCGTAATTGATAAGTGTCTAATTGCTCAAAATAAAGGTGTTTTTTAGCAAAAAGCAGTATATTTCTTAAAATATTCTATTAAATATCTTTTTTTAATAATTGTAAGTGGTTGGTTTTTATAGTTTTATTATTTTTTGATGTGAAAACTTATTATAATTACGGTTTTACCGTAGCATAAGTATTGTTTATTTATATCGCGCTTTTTGGATATGTTTTAATTTAGCAATAAACATATTGAGGTTTAGGGGAATCTCATTATAATAGTATTATTCTATTAGATAAAAGGGAGATCATTCTTGTGATTACTCCCTTTTTTTTAGTGTTGCTGAGGAGACTTAGAGAAATATAAAAGTTAGTTATATATTAAATTGAGAAATTAGGGGGTCTCATTTAGTAGTTAAAATAACTTCCTTAAACCTAAAAAGGGATTTCCCTGACTTTTGAAGTTTTGAAAATCCTCCTAAAAATTCTGCACAAAAAATTAAACTTTTTTATTTAGATTAAATTTAAATAGATATATTTGCACTCGAAATATATTATATAACAGTCGTTTATGTCTTTATTGATCGATATAGAAGAAATTCAGAAAAAATCTAAGAAGCACGCTATCAAACCCGTTAAAAATTGCAAGAGCAAATGTTGCAAAAAATACAAAAAGGGCAAACGCTGTAAACGCTGCCCTTTGTTTGATTTATTAAAAAAAGCTTCCTAAAAAGCTTTCTATTTCTTATTTAAAAGCATTTAATCCAGTAACATCAAGTCCTGTAATTAACAAGTGAATATCGTGTGTTCCTTCATAGGTAATTACACTTTCTAAATTCATCATGTGTCTCATGATTGAATATTCACCACTAATTCCCATTCCGCCTAACATTTGACGTGCTTCACGTGCAATTTTTAAAGCCATTTCTACATTGTTTCTTTTTGCCATAGAAATTTGGGCAGATGTAGCTGTGCCATTTTCACGCATTACTCCTAAACGCCAAGCTAGCAATTGTGCTTTTGTGATTTCAGTAATCATTTCTGCTAGTTTCTTTTGTTGTAATTGAAACTGACCAATAGGTTTGCTAAACTGAATACGCTCTTTACTATAACGTAAAGCTGTATCATAACAATCCATAGCAGCTCCAATAGCTCCCCAAGCAATACCAAAACGTGCAGAATCTAAACAGCCAAGCGGCGCACCAAGACCAGATTTGTTGGGTAATAAATTTTCTTTAGGAACTTTTACATTATCAAAAATAAGCTCTCCTGTTGCAGAAGCTCTTAATGACCATTTATTGTGTGTTTCAGGTGTAGAAAATCCTTCCATACCACGTTCCACTATCAATCCGTGAATTCTTCCTTCTTCATTCTTAGCCCAAACAACTGCGATTTGACAAAAAGGAGAATTTGAAATCCACATTTTTGCACCGTTTAAAAGATAATGATCTCCCATATCTTTAAAATTAGTTGTCATTCCTCCAGGGTTACTTCCATGATCAGGTTCTGTAAGACCAAAAGATCCCATCCATTCACCAGAAGCTAATTTTGGTAAATATTTTTTACGTTGATCTTCATTTCCATACTTCCAAATAGGATACATAACCAATGAAGATTGTACAGAAGCAGTAGAACGAACTCCAGAATCTCCGCGTTCAATCTCTTGCATAATTAATCCGTAACTAATTTGATCCAATCCAGCACCACCATATTCTGCTGGAATGTAAGGGCCAAAAGCACCAATATTTGCTAATCCATCAATGATTTGTGTTGGAAACTCAGCACGCTGAGCATAATCTTCTATAATTGGAGAAACGTCTCTTTTTACCCATTCGCGGGCTGCGTCTCTTACTAACTTATGTTCGTCTGTTAAAAGCTCGTCTAAATTGTAGTAATCAGGAGCTTGGAATAAATCTGGTTTCATTGATTGTAATTTAATAGCATTTTTTAATACTCAAATTTACGGAATGTTCGTAAATCGCTTTCACAAAAGTAATTAATGAAATCTCACAAAACAAAGACAAATTGTTATAATTTTAAATAAAAGTCTTTTGTTAAGGAAATGTAAGCGTCTGTATATTGATGTCTCTCGGTTTCAATAATTAACTCTTCTACTGTATTTTCAGTTTTTTCAAAAGAAAACGACAATAGACTACGTTTGAAATCTGCTTCCAGATTTCCTTTTACGTTGCATGTGTTATTTGGAAATAATCCGTTGGCTTCCGCCAGATTAACAAAGCGTTCTTGTTCTTTGTAAGGAATAATGGTGCAAAATGTTCCTGTTGGTTCTAATAATTTAGCAACACCGGCAAGCAATTCGTTAAAAGGCAATGCGTCAGTAAAACGAGCCGTATCACGCTTTACATCTTCACTTTTATAATCTTCACTGTAAAAAGGCGGATTTGAAACAATTAAATCATACGTGTCTTCAATTTCATCTACAAATTCGTCCAATCCAGCATGATAACAAAATAAACGATCGCTCCAAGGAGAATTTTCGAAATTTTCAACAGCTTGCTCATAGGCATTGTCTTCAATTTCGATAGCATCAATCACTTCTGCTTGTGAACGTTGTGCTAATTGTAGGGCAATCAAACCTGTGCCGGCACCAATATCTAAAATAGCAAAAGGATTCTTCTTTATAGAGGCCCATGCGCCCAACAAAACGCCATCTGTACCAACTTTCATAGCGGTTTTATCTTGATGTATCGTAAATTCTTTAAATCGAAAGGGTTTGCTCATAGTTTACAATTCAAGCGATTTAATTCCTGAAACTTCAATACCATGCTGGTTAAGTGTATCAACTTTCTTCTGATTATTCGTTAACATTTTAATGGATGCTACGTTTAACGCTTTTAAAATTTTGGCTGCGGCCGAAAAATCTCTAGCATCTTTTTGAAAACCAGCAACTTCATACGCTTCTGCTTGTGACATTCCTTCTCGTTTAAAAGGAATACTTTTCAATAAAGCATAATGTCCATTCCCTTTTCCTTCTTGCTCTAACCAAATGATAATTCCGCGACCTTCTTTCTGAATCAGTTGTTGTGCAATTGCCATTTCTTCTCTACATTCACATTCAATACTATTAAAAATATGCGCATGTATGCAGGATGAATGTACTCTACACAAAACATCTTTTTGTTCAGAAATATCGCCCATATAAAAAGCAATTGCTTCTTTCTGTCCATCATAAAAAAGTACTTCACGAAACGTTCCGTACTTAGTTTTCAAATCAACTTCTGCCATTTTTACCATTGTAACGTACTTTTTATTGTAAATACAAATCAATTAAACCTTCTGGTGCTTCAACATGAATAGTTTTATTGTCACGATCCACTTCCTTAATAATATCATCATTAATTGGAATTAGAATTTCAATTGATTGGCGTTCAATTTCAAACAAAGGTTGGGATGTATTATCATTCACACCAGTAACTTTTCCAACGGTTCCAAAAGAAGCATCTTCAACTGTAAAACCAATAATTTCGTGGTAATAAAACTTATTGCCTTCTAGCTTTGGTAAAAACTCCAAAGGCAGGTATAATTCACATTTCAGTAATTGATCTGCATCTTCTTCCGTATTTATATCTTCAAACTTCAACCGTAACAAATCCGATTTGTGTAATGATGATTTCTCAATAAAAAATGGTAAAAAATTACGTCCGAGTTTTATAAAAACGGCGTCTAAATCATCATACAAATCTGGCTGATCTGTATCTAATTTTGCTAAAAGTTCACCTTTAAAGCTATACTTCTTAACAATCTTTCCTAAATAAAAACAATCTTCAATTCGCATATCTATATCATAAAAAAAGCCTAGCAAATTTAGTATTTACTAGGCTAAAAATTATATGTAAGTCTATAATTTATTCTTCTTCACCTGCAGGAGTTTCTCCAGCATCTTCTGCTGCATCTTCTACAACAGGAGCATTTGCGGCAATACGAGCTTCGTTTACAGCTTTCTCTGCTTCAAAAGCTTTCGCTTTTGCATCTGCTTCAGCTTGCGCTAAACTGTCAACTTTTCCTTGTACTGATCCTTCTTTAGTCTCAAGCCAAGCAGTAAATTTCTCTTCTACTTGCGCTTCAGTTAAAGCACCTTTACGAACTCCACCAAGTAAGTGATTCTTGTACATAGCACCTTTATAAGAAAGGATTGCTCGTGCAGTATCAGTTGGTTGAGCACCGTTTTGTAACCATGCTACAGCACCATCAAGGTTTAAGTCAATAGTTGCAGGGTTAGTGTTTGGATTGTAAGTACCTAATTTCTCTAAGTATCTACCATCTCTTTTTGAACGTGCATCAGCTGCAACGATCCAGTAAAAAGGTTTTCCTTTTTTACCGTGTCTCTGTAATCTAATTTTAACAGGCATAAAAAATTAATTTGTGAGGTTCTCGACCTCTGTTATTAATGAGGCGCAAAAATACTATTATTTCTGAAACACAACTACTTAAATTAACTTTTTTTGATATTCCCACACGAAAAAGTGTGGTCGTGCCTTCATTAGTCGCTTTTTTAGCACGTCAAATATAGTTAATAACTCAAAGACAGATAGTTGTAGTCGGTGCTAAAAAGAGCTTCAACATGTCATTCAGTCACTAATACAGTGTTAATAACTCTCATTAAAAAACAGGAAATAAATTTGTAATTTTATCCGTTCAATTTCCTCTACACAAAAGCAACATATGTACTTAATATTTGATACCGAAACAACAGGGTTACCAAAACGATGGGATGCACCAATTTCTGATACAGACAATTGGCCAAGATGTATTCAAATCGCTTGGCAATTGCATGATGAATTAGGAAACTTGATCGAACATCAGGATTATTTGGTGCAACCAGAAGGTTTTAATATTCCATATGATGCCGAAAAAATTCACGGAATTTCTACAGAATTAGCAGCCGAACAAGGAATTACACTTTCAGAGGTTTTAGAAAAATTCAACATAGCGCTTTCTAAAACGAAATTCATTGTCGGACAAAATGTTGGCTTTGATGTAAATATTATGGGCGCAGAATTCTACAGAGAAGATGTTGCCAATACATTACAGGAACTACCTGTGCTAGATACGTGTACAGAAGCAACAGCAAGTTTGTGTCAAATTCCTGGTGGACGAGGAGGAAAGTTCAAATTACCAACACTAACAGAATTACACCAATATCTTTTTGGAGTAGGATTTGGTGAAGCGCACAACGCAACTGCCGATGTGGAAGCAACTACACGTTGTTTCTTAGAACTTGTTCGTAGAAAAGAATATACAACTGAGCAATTAGATGTATTGCCAGATTATTTTGAACGTTTCTCTGAAAACAATCCACAGTCGATTGAGATGATCGGGTTGAAACATATCAATCTAAAAGCGGCATCAGAGAAAATTCGTAAGCGTTTAGAAAAAGAACAAGGTGGAAGCGGAATTTCTAAAGAAGAAATTGCAGAAAACCTTCAAGCATTACAAAATGCCGAATTTGTACATCTGCACAATCATTCGCAATTCTCCGTATTACAATCAACTTCAAGTATTCCTGATTTAGTAAAAGCAGCAAGCAAATATAATATGCAAGCGGTTTCCATTACGGATCATGCCAACATGATGGGAGCATTTCACTTTGTAAAACAAGTCGGAAACCATAATAAAGGCGTCAAGGCACGCATCGCGGAAGCAGAAGCAAAAGGAGAAACTAGTACAGAACAACTTCTAAAACCAATTATCGGTTGTGAATTTTTTGTATGTGAAGATCATTTAGATAAAACTAGAAAAGACAACGGATACCAAATTGTACTCTTAGCCAAAAATAAAAAAGGTTATCACAACTTGGCAAAAATGTCATCAATCGCCTATACAAAAGGATTTTACTATGTGCCGCGAATTGACAAAAAAATAATAGAACAATACAAAGAAGACTTAATAGTCTTAACTGGAAACCTCTATGGAGAAGTTCCGAATAAAGTACTAAACATAGGAGAAATACAAGCCGAGGAAGCATTGCTTTGGTGGAAAGAAACTTTTCAAGATGATCTCTATGTAGAAATTATGCGTCACAATCAAGAAGATGAAAATCGTGTAAATGATGTCTTGGTGAAGTTGGCAAAAAAACATGAAATACAACTAGTTGCGACTAACAATACCTATTATATTTCACAAGAAGACGCAAATGCGCATGATATTTTATTATGTGTAAAAGATGGTGAAAAACAAGCAACGCCAATTGGACGTGGACGTGGTTATCGTTATGGATTACCAAATCAGGAATACTATTTCAAGTCGCCTGATGAAATGAAAACCTTGTTTAAAGATTTGCCAAGTGCCATACTTTCTATTCAAGAAATCATTGACAAAGTAGAGCCTTTTGAGTTAGCACGTGATGTATTATTACCAGCGTTTGATATTCCAGAAGAATTTCAGTTTGAAGAAGATAAAATTGATGGCGGAAAACGTGGAGAAAACAAATTTCTAAGACACTTAACGTACGAAGGTGCAAAAAAACGATATGGTGAAATTACGCCAGAAATTGAAGAGCGACTCGATTTTGAGTTGGCAACAATTGAAAACACAGGATATCCAGGATATTTCTTAATTGTAGAAGATTTTATTAGGGAAGCCCGAAACATGGATGTTTCGGTTGGTCCAGGTCGTGGATCTGCAGCAGGATCGGTAGTTGCCTACTGTTTGTGGATTACGAATATTGATCCAATGCTGTACGATTTACTTTTTGAGCGTTTCTTAAATCCTGATCGTGTATCCATGCCCGATATTGATATTGACTTTGATGATGAAGGTCGTGGTCGTGTGATGCAATATGTAATTGATAAATATGGTGAAAATCAGGTAGCACAGATTATTACGTATGGAACGATGGCAGCAAAATCTTCTATTCGTGATACAGCTCGTGTATTGGATTTACCTTTAAGTGATGCGGATAGGATTGCTAAACTGATTCCGAATACGAAACTTGCAAAGATTTTCGGAAAATCGGAAGCTGAATTAAAACAAAAATTTAGAGCAGAAGAAGTATTACTAATTAATGAATTGGTAAATATTTCGGAAGAAGATGATTTAGCAGCGGAAACCGTAAATATGGCACGTGTGTTGGAAGGTTCGGTACGTAATACCGGAATTCACGCTTGTGGAGTTATCATTACGCCTGATGATATTACAAAGTTCGTTCCTGTTGCGTTGGCGAAAGATTCAGAAATGTACTGTACACAATTTGATAACTCGGTTGTGGAAGATGCTGGTCTGCTAAAAATGGATTTCTTAGGACTAAAAACCCTAACCCTTATAAAAGATACCGTAAAACTAGTAAAATACAAGCACGATGTAGAAATCGATATTGAGAATATATCGTTGGAAGATGAAGAAACGTATGCGTTATTCCAACGTGGAGAAACGGTAGGTGTGTTCCAGTATGAATCGCCTGGAATGCAGAAGCACATGAAATCGCTCAAGCCAACAACGTTTGCCGATTTAATTGCAATGAATGCATTGTATCGTCCAGGTCCAATGGAATACATTCCGAGTTTTATTCGTAGAAAACACGGAGAAGAAGACATTGAGTACGATTTAGATGCATGTGAAGAATACTTAGAAGAAACTTACGGAATTACAGTATATCAGGAGCAAGTGATGTTGCTTTCGCAGAAATTGGCAGACTTTACAAAAGGTGAAGCCGATGTCTTGCGTAAAGCAATGGGTAAAAAGCAAAAAGCTGTACTAGATAAGATGAAGCCGAAATTTATTTCGCAAGCTTCAGCTAAAGGACATGCCGAAGATAGATTAGAAAAAATTTGGAAAGACTGGGAAGCATTTGCTGCCTATGCCTTCAACAAATCGCATTCAACATGTTATGCTTGGATTGCCTACCAAACAGCCTATTTAAAAGCACACTATCCTGCAGAGTACATGGCAGCTGTACTTTCTAATAACATGAATGATATCAAAACGATTACCTTCTTTATGGAAGAATGTAAACGTATGAAACTAGATGTATTAGGTCCAGATGTAAACGAATCATTCTATAAATTTACAGTAAATGATGAAGGAGCTGTTCGTTTTGGAATGGGAGCCATCAAAGGAGTTGGACATGGAGCTGTAAAAACGATTGTAAAAGAACGTTCTGAAGGAAAATATAAATCTGTGTTCGATCTGGCTAAAAGAATCGATCTTCGCGCAGCAAACAAAAAAGCATTTGAAAATTTAGCCTTAGCTGGCGGATTTGATTCTTTTGGAGATACACATCGCGCACAATACTTTCACACCGAAAATGATACCATTACATTTTTAGAAAAAGCAGTAAAATACGGAGCAAAATTTCAAGAAAACCAAAACTCTTCGCAAGTAAGTTTATTTGGAGAAGCCAGTGAAGTACAAATAGAAGAACCAAAAGTTCCACCATGTGAAGAATGGGGAACTATGGAAAAACTAGCACGTGAAAAAGAAGTTGTCGGAATCTATATTTCGGGGCATCCGTTAGATGATTTCAAAGCAGAAATGAAATATTTCTGTAAAGGAGATTTATCTTATTTCATGCAAATGGAGAACTATGTAAACCGTGAAATTCCTTTTGCGGGTGTTGTAACTGATGTGCAACATAGAGTTTCGAAAAATGGAAAAGGTTGGGCATTATTTACAGTGGAAGATTATTTAAACTCATATGAATTCAGAATTTTTGGAGAAGATTATTTAAAGTTTAGACATTTCTTCGTGCCAAATTCATTTGTGTACATAAAAGCATTTATCAAAGAAGGTTGGGTAAATAAAGACACTGGAAAACGTGGCGACCCAAGAATTCAATTCAATTCTATGCAATTGTTGCAAGATATAATGGAAACTGCTGCGCGGAAATTGACAATCTTATTAGATGTGAATAAATTAGAGAATCAAAAACTTGATTTTATTAATGATATTGTAGAAACGCACAAAGGTGATAAATCGTTACATTTTACACTATACGAAGCAAAGGAAAAAATCAAATTGCAAACGTCAAGTAAAAAACGAAAAGTAAATATTACACAAGAATTGTTGGATGCATTAGAAGAAGAAGAGGTAAAGTATAAAATTAATTAGTGAGACTCAATTTGGGGAAGTTCAAAAGATGAACGATTGCACACAATGAGAAGTCTTGTTTTGATTAAAATTGAGATTTGCAACGGTACACTATGAAAAAAGAAAATCTACTCGTTTTTGATATTGATGGAACTTTACTTGATAGCGAAAATGTACATCAAACTGGTTTTGTAAAAGCGATGAAAGCTATTGGGGTTTCTTCTGTAAATACGAATTGGGAAAGTTACACACATTTAACGGATA
Source organism: uncultured Kordia sp. (assembly GCF_947496985.1). Taxonomy (GTDB): domain Bacteria; phylum Bacteroidota; class Bacteroidia; order Flavobacteriales; family Flavobacteriaceae; genus Kordia. Next base: position 363,951 of record NZ_CANMEZ010000002.1, on the reverse strand, counting down.
GTTATATTGCCAAAGAAAACTATGAAATAGTGATAAATCGTGGGTTTTCTAATCAAATATTAACGCGCTTTGAAGATGAATTTTTAAAAGAAATTCTAGATGCAAGTGTTACGGAAATTCAAGGTGCAGATGCTTTTTTGAATAAAATTTTGACGGAAACCAATTATGGAGTTTGTTTTGCTACGGGTTCATTATTAAAACCAGCAATCTTAAAGCTAAATCGCGCTAATATTCGATATGATAAAGAATTGCTAGTTACTTCAAGCCATTATCTTACGCGAGAAGAAATCGTAAATGCTGCCATCGCGAAAGCGAAAACATATTTTGGTGTAAAAAAATTTAAGCGTGTTATTTCTCTTGGAGATGGAATATGGGATGTGAAAACTGCACAAAATTTAAACCTTGAATTCATAGGAATTGGAGAAAAGAACAAAGAAAAACTAGCAGCAAAAGGCGCAAAACATCACTTTGTCAATTTTAAAGAATTTGATATAAATTTATTGTGAATCAGATACATATCAGCTTAAAGTTGTAAATTGTATAAAAATTGCATTCACTCATTCAGAGTAGAGGTTTACTCAATGTAGTTTTTTTAAGCGTATTTCTAATCATAAATTTGATAAAACAAAATATTTAGCATTATGAAGATTCAATTAACAAGTACACGAAAGCTGTGGTATACTACAATGTTGGTATTTGCCATTTTTGCATTTAATCCAATGTTTGGACAATCAAATACAACTACTTCACAAAAAGGTAAAACGATAAAAGGTATTGTTAGTAATGAAAGCGGACCTATCCTTGGCGCTAATGTCATTCTAAAAGATACCAATATGGGAGTTGTAACGAATGAAAAAGGAGAGTTTACATTCCCAACTGCTTTAAAAACAGGAGATGTCTTAGTCATTAGTTTTATTGGATATAAAACGAAAGAATTTAAAATTAAAGACACTACTACGTTTATCAAACTAACAATTTATGAGGAAGTATTTGAATTTACAGGTGCTCCAAACTCGAACAAACGTTACAAATCGAAACGTAACAACTAGTTATTGATACACATCGTAATTACTTAATGAGAAGAATAACGTATATTTTTTTATTCATTTTTGTATTTCAGTCCAATGCACAAATTGCTGATTTTAAAACTGTAAAATTTGATAAAGCAGATAAAATTGCACTGAAATACAAAGATGAAAATCTTTCCAATCTACCTCAATTATCATACAAACTAACTTCTGAATTAACAACAGATATTGAGCGTTTTAGAGCCATATTTAAATGGGTTTGTAGTAATATTTCTAATGATTATAGCATGTTTACAAGAAACATGCGAAAACGCAGGCGCTACAGAAATGATAGTGTAAAACTTGCTGCATGGAATGCTGAATTTAAAAAAACAGCTTTCAAAAAGCTCCTCAAAAAGAATAGAACAGTTTGTACAGGATATGCTTATTTAGTAAAAGAATTAGCAAGTTTGGCAGGCATTGAATGTAAAATAGTAAATGGTCATGCGCGAACGAGTACCATCAATATTGAAACATTAGACATAAACTCGCCAAATCACTCTTGGAATGCCGTAAAACTCAACGATAAATGGTATCTCTGCGATCCAACTTGGGCAAGTGGAATCCCAAACCCTACAACATATCGCTTTCAATTTTATTTTAATGATGGTTTTTTTCTGTCAGATCCAAATATATTTTCTATAAATCATTATCCTCAAAATGAAGAATGGTTTTTACTAGCAGAAGAAAAACCAACTTTTAATATGTTTTTAGAAGCACCAGTAATTTATGGAAACGCGTATAACTATTTCAGCAATCACCTTGAGCCAAAAAAACTAGACAATACCGTTAAGCAAAATGAAAAAGTTACATTTCGATATCGCTTATTGAAAAATATAAATAAAAATGATGTTCATCTGATTGTTGAAAAAAATGAAAATGAAAAGAAAGTAAAGCCTAGTTTCATTTCCACAGAGAAAACAACTTTAATCTTCGAACATGCATTTGACTTTAGAGGCTATTATGACGTGCATTTATACATCAAAAATGATTTAATAGCTACGTATTCGTTTGAAGTCAAAAAGTAATAGAAAGCTATCTAACTATTTTTAGAATCTAGATAATTACCTAAATCCTGCATAGAATCACCCCAAAACTGTTCGTAAAATTTCAACCATTTATTGACTTCTTGCAACGGCTGTGTATGCACATTGCAAAAGCGTTCTCTACCTTTGCTTTCTAAAGAAACCAAACCAGCTTCTTCAAGTGTTTTAATATGTTTTGTAATTCCTTGTCGTGTCATTTCAAACTGATTTGAAATCTGTGAAATTGATAATGTTGAACTAGCAATCACTAAGGCGTGAAAAATATCACGCCTTGTTGGATCTGCTATAGCTTTGAATAATTTTGTAATCTTATCTTGCATGTATGTGTTCTTTTAAATGGGCTTCTAAATTTGTAATACAATTATCCCAACCGCCATTAAAACTTTCAAACATAGCAATGGCAGTTTCTCCAGTATAATTAGAAATACCTGAATGTTTTAAATACAATTTGGTGCCTTCTGCTACTTTTTCTAAAGTCCAGCTAACTAGAGTTTCAACATTTGTATCCGCCACTTCCCAAGTATACACTAATGTATAAGGATTGGCACTTTTTATTTCTCCAGTAATAGCTTCGCAACCTTTTTCTTCGACAGGGAAAAAAGTGTATTGAAATCCTTTTTCGGCTTTAAAATTAGTTTTAATAAACCAAGTAGACAATTCTTCTGCCGTAGTAATGGCATTCCAAACAACATCAATTGGATGTTGAAAAATAGTTTCTTTTTGTATTGCGTCTTTCATAATAGATATAAATTAAATTAATATGCAACTGATTGGTTGCTAAATTAAGAATAAAATTCGAATAAGCAACTTTTTGGTTGCGTATTTTTTTAAACACAGATGCTATATTATTTTAAAATGTATAAAAAATAGTTTAATTCAGTATCTTTGCGCATCTATATGAGTTTGAAATTAATACATAAAAAAAAACAATAGAAGTATAGTCAAAACTAATACTAGCGGTGTAAGTTTTGGCAGAATATTTGACTAATATTGCATATTAACAAAAAAATAAATTAAAAAAATAAATATTATGGCTTTAGAAATCACAGATGCTAACTTTGAAGAAATAGTAATGAATAGCGACAAACCAGTAATGGTTGACTTTTGGGCAGTTTGGTGTGGACCTTGTAAAATGTTAGGTCCTGTAGTAAATCAAATCGCTGATGAATATGAAGGAAAAGCTGTTGTAGGAAAGTTAGATGTTGATGCTAACCAAAAATACGCTGCTCAGTTTGGAGTACGTAATATACCAACAGTATTAATTTTCCAAAAAGGAGAATTAGTAGGTCGTCAAGTAGGAGTTGCTCCAAAAAACGTATATACAGAAGCTATTGATAAGTTATTAGCTTAAAAAATAATTTTTATAAAAAAGGAAAAGGTTTGGTGTTATGCCAAACCTTTTTTTATTCGTGAAACTCAATTTTCAAAAACCTGAAAGATGTATTGAAAATTGAAATCTATAATTATTGTTGCTAGGCAATTCATTATAGTTACTTTAACGCAAAGAGTTGTCGCATAACGACTAAAATCAGTATATTTCATAAAAATATATTTTACTAAAGAATAACGCTTGTGAACTTACAACAAGAATTTAATAAAACTTCAGGGTTTAAAAACCTAGAATTACTTGCGCAACAGGTAGTTGAAGGGTTTATTTCTGGAATGCATAAAAGTCCATTTCATGGGTTTTCTGCTGAATTTGCAGAACATAAAATTTACAATTCAGGAGAAAGCACCAAACATATTGACTGGAAGCTTTTTGCAAAAACTGACAAATTATATACTAAAAAATATGAAGAAGAAACCAATTTGAGATGCCATATCATTATTGATAATTCTTCCTCCATGCATTACCCAAAAGTAACTTCTCCATCTATTGATAACTTAAATAAAATAGGTTTTTCTGTATTGGCAACAGCTTCCTTGATGAATATTCTTAAAAAACAGCGAGATGCTATTGGCTTGAGTATTTACTCGGATAACTATGATTTTTATGCGCCAGAAAAAGGAAGTGAACGTCATCATCAATTATTGCTAAATGCTCTTGATAAAACTGTCACTACAAAGCGAATTAATAAAAAAACGAATACATACACCTATCTACATCAAATAGCAGAGAAAATACATCGTAGAAGCCTTATTTTTCTTTTTACAGATATGTTTCAGGATGGAGTAGAAGATGAAAAATTATTTGAAGCATTACAACACTTAAAATATAACAAACATGAAGTTATTTTATTTCATGTGTTTGATGCGGAAAAAGAAGTAAACTTCGATTTTGATAACAAACCAAAACGATTTATTGATGTAGAATCTGGAGAACATATCGATTTGTACGCAGATACTGTTCAAGAAAATTATCAAAAAGCTGTTTCAGATTATTTTTTACGATTAAAAATGAAATGCGCTCAATACAAAATAAAGTACGTTCCTGCAGATATCACGAAAAATTTTGAAAAAATTTTAATAACGTATTTGGTTGAAAGACAAAAGTTTGCATAAATAAATGAAAAAAAATAAATTTTTCATTGAAATATGTTTGCATAAATAGAATTGTGGTGTATATTTGCATCCGCAATCAAGCAACGGTTTGGTAGTTCAGCTGGTTAGAATACATGCCTGTCACGCATGGGGTCGCGGGTTCGAATCCCGTCCAGACCGCTAAAATTGCAAAAAGCTTCTCCCTCGAAGAGAAGCTTTTTTTGGCAAAATGATTTAGTTGTGTTGTTTAAGGTAAGTCCTTGATTTACCTTTGGTTTAGTAGTTAAACCAATGAAAAGCTTTCCTTTTTTCTTCATAGAAGATTGGGATGCTTTTTTTATTTTAGAACAATTCTTCTTTAATAAATCATTAAAAAACTTCTTTAGAAATTTTTTTCAAACTCAATAATAATTCTTAAAATATTGCTAGCTAATAAGAGTTCGTATAAAGAATTATCATTATTAGTTTTTGATATTATGCAAAATATGTTTGTATAAATAGAATTGTGGTGTATATTTGCATCCGCAATCAAGCAACGGTTTGGTAGTTCAGCTGGTTAGAATACATGCCTGTCACGCATGGGGTCGCGGGTTCGAATCCCGTCCAGACCGCTAAAATTGCAAAAAGCTTCTCCCTCGAAGAGAAGCTTTTTTTGGCAAAATGATTTAGTTGTGTTGTTTAAGGTAAATCCTTGATTTACCTTGGTTTAGTAGTTAAACCAATGAAAAGCTTTCCTATTTTCTTTTAAAAGAAGATTGGGATGCTTTTTTATTTTAGTGAAACTCAATTCTGAAAAGCCCGAAGGACGCACACTAAATTGTAAGTTGAAGGAATCTTGATGAAAATTAAGGTCTTATCGTTCCTTTAAGAAACTCTCTTTAAATACTTTATACGTATCTACTGTAAAGTGTATAAAAGTAAATTTATATCACTTCCCTAAGTTAAAATACCTATTCACTCATTATTGATTTTTAATATTAACGCGTGTCTATACATTTGATACAAGAAATTAATATTTCAGTAATACCAATAATGAAATGAATTTGAAAAATAAAATACTTGCAGTTGTTTGTTTGTTGGCAACATCGATACTATTTGCACAACAAGGAAAAATTTCAGGAACGCTACTTGATGATAGCGGTCTTCCGTTACCAGGTGCTAGCATTATTGTAAAAGGAACCTTTATTGGAACTGTAGCAGATTTTGATGGAAACTATACTATTGAATGTAGTGTTGGCGAAACTTTAGTCTTTACCTATATTGGAATGGCAAAGAGAGAAGTTGTTGTGTCTCCTGAAATGTTTGGAGAAGTAACCAATACAAAACTACGATACGTATCCGTAAAAAAAATACACTCTGATGCATATTCAGAAACTATTAATAAGCTTAAAAAAGAAGTCGATTTTGTTCAAAGTCTTGAAAATTCTAACAGGACTTATAATAAAAATGAAACTTATTTTGAGTATAACAGAATTAAAGATGTTGAAATTCAAAAAGAAAATGTAAGATTAACTTACTTTCCTTCAGACATTTTTTATGAAATAGGATATAATTCAAGTGTTGGATTTCAATTTGTCAGAGACAGAAATTTACCAGAATTGCAACGTTCTTTTAGTCAGGGAATTCCAATTTTTGGAGCGCTCGCGTTTCAGGGAGCAGCAACAGGGAATCCATTTTCTTATGGACCTGCGCTTAACACACTTGAGTTTAACAGCGCTAATTATATATACGATACAAATGGACAATTAGTGAATCAAGGAAGTGGAAATGGAATTGCTGCCAATTCATATGACAACTCATTGTTTGAAAATATAATTGTTAATTCGCATCAAGTATATTTTGATCTATCTACAAATTTAAACCTTATCAATTTTAACTTTTCTAACCAAAGTTTTAAAGATGTATACAATAGAGAACGGAGTTTTAATAACAAGTTCAAAATCAATTACAAAAAGAATAGAAAAAGGGATAAACTAGGATGGGATGCGTTTGTTATTTATGAAGTAGATAAAGATAATCAGCCAAACATCAACGGTTTTCAAAATAACTTACTTTTAAATCTGTGGGCAACACCACCATCTTTCAGCAACAGTCAAGGAGCAACTTTAGCAAACAATACACAACGAAGATTTAATACAGAATTCAATAATCCTGAATGGTTGTTAAGTACTAATAGAAACGCAATTGAAAACAGCTCTTTTGTAGCCAGTATTCAAAATGAAATTGATATTACAGACGATATCAAACTCAAAGGAAAGTTAAACTACAGACATGCAAACCAAGAACAAAAATTTGGTGTAGTAAATGGAACGGCAGGATTTGAAGAAGGATTTGCAAGTAATAAACAAATCAAAGAAAATAATTTGAATGCGGTTGGTAGTTTTACATTCAATACTTATACAGGTAATGATAATGAAATTAAGGTTAAGTCAATTATTAATTATGTACATCAGGACTTAGGTTTTTCATTGCTAGAATCTTCAGGTTTTACTCCTTTTTCATTTGAAAATGCAGCAAATACGATTCAAATAAATCAAACAAAAACAAGAAGTACGTTACGATTGTTGAATCAATTTTCATATGACTTAGATAGAGAAGTTACATTTAAATTTACTAATAATTCCTATTATTCATCCATACAAGATGATAAATGGTTTTTACCGTCGTTTTACACTAAAGTAAACCTAAGTAGATTGTTTGATATATATGGAATGTTAAATAATTTGACATTGTCTTCAAATATATCTTTTGATGTTAATGACGCTCCGCTTTATTATAATAATTTAAGTCATAATAGTTTGCTTATTTCTCCGCAAGAAAGTTTGAGTTATACCTCTAACAACGATTTATTTATCAATTCTGCTCTTGACTTGGAAGAGGTGTTTAATTATGAAACGAATCTTTCAGTAGGTTTGTATATACTTGAAGGAAGAACTGATATAGATTTTACGCATTACTACACAAAAACAAAAGGAAGTGTTTTTCCTGTCATCAACAATGGAGCTTTTAGCTTAGCTAATGTTGCAGATATTAAAAGTTCAGGATTCGAAATTAGTATCGATTCAAGAGTTTCAATTGGGAGTCATTTTTACTATAAACCTCGTGTTTCTTTTAATACGTATGATACCGAAGTCAAAAAACTATCAACTAATGAAGCACGAATTCCAATTGCTGGATTTTCAACAACGTCTAAAAATCTAATAGTTGGTCAGCCTGCAGGTGTAATTGTCGGTAGTGCTTACCAAAGAGACGCACAAAACAATCTTGTAATTGGCGATGATGGTTTTCCATTGGTAAACCCAACATCTCAAATTATTGGTGACCCAATACCTGATTATAATATAGGTTTTAGCAATACATTTGAATGGAAGAATTTTGCATTAAATATTGTCATTGATATTCAAAAAGGCGGCGATAGTTGGAATGGAACTCAAAATGTCCTCAACTATTTAGGGACTTCACAACAATCTGCAACAGATAGAGGCATCACTAATTTTATTTTCAATGGAGTTAATCAACAAGGAAATACAAATACAATTCCGGTTGATTTCTACAATTCTGGGAATCCTGTATCAGAAAACAGATTTGTTCAATATGGTTTTGAAGGTGTTGCAGAAGATGCTATTGTAGATGCAAGTTACGTGAATATCAAATCAATTGATATCTCATACTCTTTTGAAAATAAGCACAATGAAGATCCTTTCTTTAGAGAGTGTAAATTAGGCTTGTATGCAAAAAATCTATTCACTTGGTCAAAATTCAGAGGAAACTCACCTTATGGAGCTTTGTATGGAAATAGCTCCGCTCAAGAACTTAACTTTTTCAATACGCCACTTTTAAGCGAGGTTGGTTTAACATTAAATATAAAAATTTAGGCTATGAAAGCATTAAAAAACAACCTCATTAAAATAGTGTGTGTAGCATTTTTAGCAAGTTTTGCAATGCAGGTAAATGCACAGGGAGAAAAAGGAAATTTAGAAAAAATTTATACACAAACTGATAGACCATTTTACTTTCCAGGTGAAACCATATGGTTCAAGTCATATGTTGTTAACGGAGATCATACAATTTCTACCGTAAATGATGTCATGTACGCAGAATTAATCTCACCAAAAGGAAGTATTGTAAAAAGATTAAAATTGGCAATCAATCAAGGATATGCTTATGGCGATTTTGCAATTAATAAAAATTGGGTAGGAGGAATTTATACAATGAAAATGTACACCAACTGGATGCATAATTATGGAGATGAAGCTTTCTTTACCAAGAAAATAACCGTTCAAAAAGTTATAAAGCCAAATGTATTATTATCATTAAAGTTTGAAAAGAAAGGATATGGAAAATCATCTTCAGTAGTAGCAAATTTTGAAGCAAAAGATTTAAAAAACAATCCGTTGCGTAATACAGAACTATCATATGAAGTTTCTATAAAAGGAGAAGTGATTCTTTCCAAAAAAGATAATACAAACGAAGAAGGAAAAGCAAAATTGCAATTTAAACTTCCAGATGATGTAGCTACAAGAGATGTTGTGCTCAATATTCAAATTCCACACAAAGGTACAACGGAATCTATTTCAAGAAGCATTCCGATGGTCTTGGATACGATTGATCTGCAATTTTTTCCAGAAAGTGGAAAACTAATACAAGGCGTAAAAAGCAATGTAGCTTTTAAAGCTATTGATGAATTTGGGAAACCTGTTGATGTACAGGGTAATATCATAGACGAAAATGGAAGTTTTGTAACTTCTTTTGAGAGTTTTCATGATGGTATGGGCGCTTTTTATCTCAATCCAGCTTTCGCTAGAAAATACTATGCAAAACTAACTGTTCCTTTTGCGTCAGTGAAAAAAATAACACTTCCAGAAATTCATCAAAAAGGAGTAAATTTTATGGTGCAAACAGATAGTTTATTAACAAAAATTCAAGTAAACACAACTATTGATAAACAATTGTATTTAGAAATTTCAGATACTGAAAACATGTTATTGAAGAAAAGAATAACATATAAGCAGCATAATATTTCTATAGATACCAAAAAATTTCCTATTGGTATTACAAAATTTAGAATTGTTGATACAGATAACAATCCGTTAGCAGAAAGATTGGTCTTTTTAAATGCACACAAGCAGCTTCAAATTGACGTAGAACTTGACAAAGAAAGTTATTTAACACGCGAAAAAGTAAAAGTAACAATCACTACAAAAGATGAAGACAATAATCCTATTCCTTCAAATGTATCTGTAGCAATTGTTGATAATAAATTATTGTCTTATGCAGATGATAAACAAGATCATATATTATCATATTTATTATTATCATCGGAGCTAAAGGCAAAAATACACAAGCCAAACTTCTATTTCAACCCTGAAGAAGAAAAGTCATATAAAGCATTAGATTATGTGATGCTTACACATGGTTGGAGAAATTATATAGAGAAACCAGTCTTAATAAGTGAAGCGGCATATTTACCAGAGCAATTTACGATACAATCAGGTAAAGTTGTTGATGAAAAAGGAAATCCGGTACATGCTAAATTATTATTATTTAATCAATACGGAAATAAAGTACTAGCTTTTGAAACGAACAAAAAGGGACAATTTTATTTTAAATTTAATAGCGCATATAATCTTACTTTGATTGCCTATACAGAAGATGGAAGAAAGTTAGAAATCATTGAACAAGAAAGGTTAGTTACTAGCAATGATGGTGCACCCGCAGCAGCACAAAAAAATAAAAACAGACTAAAAGATTCGCCGTCAAAATTTAATAATCCAACACAACAAAAAATAAAGAAAAAAGCAAATGTGTCAGTTTCTTTAGCTGGTGATGACGCAAGTTTAGGTGAAGTAGTTGTTGTAGCTTATGGAGTTGAAAAAATAAATAATGTGGCTGGTTATGTAGTTGAGGTAGAGTCAGAAGAGTTAGGAGCTAATGAATCTATAGCACAGGTGTTACGAGGTAGAGCAGCAGGAATTGAAATAGTAAACTCTAATTGGGCATATGGAAATGGGACTACAATTTCAATCAGAGGTGCAAGTTCAATAAAAGGAAATAATCAACCTTTATTTATTGTAGATGGAGTTCTTTGTGATAGTAAAGTTTTATCAAAAATCAATAATAACGAAATAGATAATATTGCTATTTTAAAAAATGCAGCAGCTACTTCTTTATATGGTAGTGCCGCTACAAATGGTGTTGTCGTAATTACCACAAAAAAATCAAATTTCCATAATTGGGGAAAGAAAAAATTGAAGTATGCAAAGTATAAAAATTATGCTTTTAAAACTTTTTCCAATAATAAACCTACCAACGTATATACTGCAAAGCAATTTTACATTCCTATGTATGATAGTAAAGAATTACCACAGGAGCGTAAAGACTTTAGGCAAACCATTTATTGGAATCCGGTAGTACAAACTGATGAAAGCGGAAAAGCTTCGTTTGAATTATATAATTCAGATGCAATTACGTCTTTTCAAGTTCTTGTGGAAGGTATTGGATACAATGGTTTAGTTGGACGTGAAAAGAAAGATTATGCTACAAAAAAGTTATTAAATGTTGATTTTAAGTCACCAAATTATATGGTGTTGAATGATACTGTAATATTGCCAGTTACCATTACGAATGAAACAAGGGAAAGGATTGAAACTACTTTAGAAATGAAACTTCCAAAAGCACTTGAATTGTTGGAGTCGTATGATAAAAATATTGTTGTTGAAGCAAATAGTAGCATTGTAAAATATGTAAAAGTGAAGCCAATTAAAAAAGCTGAAAAAGTGATGATTGGTATTGATTTAAAATCGGAGAGTTTAACTGATTTTGTTGAAAGAGAAGCTACAATACTAAGTCCTTATTTTCCAACGGAGGTTTCCATTTCAGGATCTAAATCAGCATCGTATAACTTTTCAGTAGATCATGCAGTAGATGGAAGTCTGGAAGCCGATTTTACCATTTACACAGATATTATTGGTGATGTTATGGATGGAATAGAAGGAATGATCAGAAAACCATATGGATGTTTTGAGCAAACTTCCTCAGCTACGTATCCTAACATTATGGTTTTAAAATATCTAAAAGAAGCTAATAAAAGTAATCCCGAAATTGAAAAGCAAGCATTAAGTTTCATAAAAGAAGGTTACAAGCGCTTAATTAGTTTTGAAACCAAAAAGGGCGGTTTTGAATGGTTTGGAAAAACGCCGCCACATGAAACACTTACTGCATATGGTATCTTGGAATTTACTGAGATGAAAGAAGTATTTGGAGACGTTGATCAAAAAATGATTGATAGAACAGTTCAATGGTTGTTGAGCAGGCGTGATGGAAAAGGAGGATTTAATAGAAGTAATAAGGGATATGATAGTTTTGCGAGTTCACCAGATGACGTAGCCAACGCTTACATTATATATGCTTTAAGCGAATCTGGAGTAAATGTAACAATTGAAAAAGAGTATCAGTATGCACTACAAGATGCCTTAAAGACTAATGATACCTATAAAATGGCATTGTTGGCTTGCGTTAGTTTCAATCTTGGTGAAAATAAAAATGCGCAAGTATTGATTGGTAAAATCAAGAAGAATATAGAAATATACAATTTCTCGCAGTTACCAGTAGAAAACACAATTACACGTTCTTATGGTAATGCCAAAAATATAGAAGCGGTTGCTTTTTCTCTACTTGCTTTATTAAAAGAAGAGAAGCCTGACGAAATTTTAATCTCACAAGGTATTGAGCATTTAGTAAGCAAACGACAAAACAATAGTTTTGGCTCTACGCAATCTACAGCAATGGCATTAAAAGCATTAATTGAATATACAAAAACTCAAAAAACAAAACTAGTAGCAAAAGGTGATTTTGTGGCGTTAACAATTAATGGAAAACAATTAAATAGTGAATTAAACATTGCTAAAAACGGTAAAATCACTATTAATAATATTGATTCGTATATAACGAGAGGAAACCAAAAAATAAAAGTCAAATTTTCAAATCCTAAAAACACATTTCCGTATTCTTTAAATATTAATTATGATAGTTCTTTACCAAAATCGTCAGCGCAGTCTCCGATAAACCTAGAAACTATTATTGCGGATAAGTCGTATAATGTAGGAGATAATGTGAGTATGGCAATCAATGTCATCAATAAGAAGAATGAAAACTTAGGAATGGTTACAGCGATTATTGGTATTCCATCTGGAACAACACCACAATCGTGGCAACTTAAAAAGCTGATGGAAGAAAATGAAATAGCATACTATGAAATTTTTGACAACTATTTAGTGTTCTATTGGCGATTTTTCAGAGCAAACGAAACCAAAACAATTCGTTTAGATTTAAAAGCAGACGTTCCAGGAAACTATCAAGCGCCAGCCAGTACAGTATATTTGTATTATGGAGATGAGTTTAAAACCTGGAAAGCAGGAAGTAAAGTGAATATTTTAAAATAATAGAAAAATGTACTTAATGAATTCTATTTAAAAAATAACACTCTTGTATGTCCAAAAATCACGCATGAAGAAACCAAAGTAGATAACGGCTACAATAAATTTTAGAAAAGTAGAAAACAAAAAGCCTAAAAATGATCCAAAAGCAGCTTTAAAAGCACTATTTGCATCTTTATTAGCAAATGCCAATTCTCCAACTAAAGCGCCTACAAACGGTCCTATAATAATTCCGGTTGGCCCAATAAATATTAATCCTAAAATTAAACCAATAGTAGTTCCGTATACTCCGTACTTACTTCCTCCAAAGCGTTTGGTTCCTATGGCGGGAATTATGTAATCCATTATAAAAACAACAATAGCAATTACAAGTGTAATTCCTAAAAATGTCCAATCATTAGGGATTGCATCAGTAAGGTATAATAAAAGTAGCCCAAACCAACTGGTAATTGGTCCAGGAAGTACAGGTAAGAAGCTGCCAATAATACCAAGAAGCATTAAAAAGAAACCTAGTATTGTAAAGAAAATATCCATTACTGTTTTTTCTGTATGACGTTAAGAATTAAAAAATGTTACAATTTTTAAACTAACAAATTAGTTTAAACTAAAATTTTAGTTATATTTGTTTCGTAGAACTAAGGAATTAGTTGAATAAATTTAATTGAATATGAAACAATTAACGAAGGCAGAAGAGGAGATTATGCAAATCCTCTGGCAACTGAAAAAGGCAAACGTAAAAACTATTATTGAAAATTTTAAAGGTTCAAAACCTGCATATAATACTGTTTCTACAATTGTTCGAATTCTAGAAGGGAAAGGATTTGTAGGGTATGAAAAAGTAGGTAAAGGACATATCTATTTTCCTTTATTAGCTCAATCAGAATATAGCAATCAATCTATTTCGAAATTAGTGAATGGTTATTTTCAAGGATCTTTTAAAAGTATGGTTTCGTTTTTCATGCAAAAAAATGATATCAATACTTCTGAGTTAGAAGATATTCTCAAAGAAATTGAAAAAAATAACAAGCAATCATGATACAATATCTCATTCAAGTTTTAGCGTTTCAATTGCTATTTTTACTAGCATACGATTTATTTTTAAAAAAAGAGACATTCTTTAATTGGAACAGAGTTTACTTAATTTTTTCCTCACTGATTTCTTTTGTATTGCCTTTTATTAAAATTGAAAGCTTTCAAAATGCGGTTCCGCAAGAATATATAGTATTGTTGCCCGAAATTGTATTAACGCCTGAAAAAACAGTAGAAGTTATTGCTCCATCATGGAATTGGTATGTTATTATAGGAATTGTAGTGAGTAGTTCATTGTTCATATACAAAATAACACAATTGATTCAACTAAAATTAAAAGGGATCATTGTACATAAAGGAGATCATAAAATCATAAAAATACCCAATAGTAGTGTTGCATTTTCAATTTTCAATTATGTATTTATTGGAAATAATATTAGCGAAGAAAAATTACAAAACATACTTTCACACGAATTGGTTCACGTTCGTGAAAAACATTCTATCGACTTATTATACTTTGAACTCTTACGTATTCTATGTTGGTTCAATCCGTTAGTATATATCTATCAAAAACGAATCTCAGAAGTACATGAATATATCGCAGATGCTTCTGTAGCTAAAGAAAATAACAAATCCGATTATTATGAAAAATTGTTGGCTGAAGTCTTTCAAACACAGCATTTTTCGTTTACCAATCAATTCTTTAAACACTCATTAATTAAAAAACGAATTATTATGTTAACAAAACAAAAATCCCGTCAAATTTTAAAGTTAAAGTACTTAGTATTAGTACCCGTATTAATCCTTTCATTATTCTATACTTCTAATGCAACTAATATAGCAGATATTGAATATACTATTGAAAGTGTTGATCCAGGAGATAAAGATGCGAAACTTAAAAGTCTGTATAAGCGATTGAATGAACTTAATCAAAATCTTAAAGATGATGAATACTTCACTAGAATGCAATATGATGAAGTAGTTAAGTTGATGACTGAAATTTCAAAACTAGTAGATAAAGATGGAGAATTTGCGAAGGAATACAAACTTCAATCATATGAAGATTACCTTAACATTCGTAAAAAACGCATTGCTGAAGGTGGTAATTATAGTGAATTACAAAGTGACCCTATTGAGTTCAAAGTTATAGATAAAGCACCAGTTTTTCCAGGTTGTGAATCTTCTGGAACTTTAGAGGAATTGAAAGATTGTTTTATTCTCAGTATCCAAAAACATGTTAATAAAAATTTTGATATGAAAATGGCTGGGAAGTTAGAGTTAGGAGAAGAAGTTCAAAAAATTTATGCAAAGTTTATTATAGATAAAAACGGAGCCGTAACTGATATGAATGTTCGTGCACCACATCCTGATTTGGAAACAGAAGTTGAGCGTATTTTACTAATGTTACCAAAATTAGCGCCTGGAGAAAAAGATGGGAAACCAGTAAGTATAAAATATTTATTGCCAATTGCATTTAAAATACATTAACACCTATGAATAGATTATTCATTTTAGGTATTCTTATAATGACAACTTTCAAAGTCGGAGCGCAAACTTCGACTTTATCTTTGTCAGATGCAGATAGTTTGTATCGTGTTGGGAATTATTCAAAAGCTATTAAAGCATATGAACAGATAGAAAATAAAGCGTATGCAACGATCCAAATAGCAAAAGCATATAAAGCCTTAGGAAATAGTAAAAAAGCGCTTGAAAACTATGAAAAATCATTACAAATAGATTCGTTAAATACACTTGTCTTATATGATTATGGAAAATTGCTTTTTGCTACAAGTAAATATGAAAACTCATTATCCATTTTTGAAAAGTTAAAAGCAAAAGATACACTGAACCCTAATTTTTATTATCAAATAGGTCTGTCAAAAGAAGCTTTACAAGCTGGAGATTATGTAACTTCTTATGAAATGGCTTTTCAGCTTGATCCGCAACATCAAAAAAGCATTTACAAATTGATTGTATACCATTTGCAACAAAAGAATTTTGAAGAGGTAAAAAGTGTCATTGATGTAGGTTTGAAAAATAATCCAGACGATTTAAAAGTTATAGGCTATAAAGCACAATACTATTATGCATTGCGAAAATATGGGAAAGCACTATTTTGGTTTGAAAAAATCATCAAGCGAAAAAAAGCAACACAGTTTGTTTATGAAAAATCAGCTTTTGCGGCCTATAGAGTTTCGAAAATTTTAAAAGCAATCGAGTATTACAATGAAGCTTTGAAACGCGAACCGGGAAACTATTTTTACCATTCACAATTGGCGACTTTATATTACAAGGATGGAGTTCATGAAAAAGCGGTATATCATGCCTCACAATCCATTGCTGCAAAAATGATAGATACTTCAGGAGATTACTATATTTTAGGTTTGATTGCTTTTGATAAAAAAGCACACAAAACAGCAATGAAATATTTTAAAATAGCTTTAAAAGAAAACCCAGATTTTGAAGAAGCGCAATTTCAAATGGCATTGTGTGCAGATAATTTATACGCTGATTTAAAAGAAAAGCTAAAAATGTACGAACGTTTTCTGGAAAAGTTTCCGAAAGCAAAATTAGACATGGTAAAAATTGTACGAACTAGAATTCGAGAGTTAAAGGAGGAAATTCACTTAAAATCAGAATAATCCAACGGAAAGTTACTACAAAATATCTAAAAGTTGTATTTTTCATGATATTTGTACTAATGAAACACCTTTGGAAATATTGTTTACTACTTTTTGTATGTATTTCGTGTGAATACATCAATGGTTCTATTGTAAAAGAAGAAGTCATTGTCGCAGAAGAAAAGAAAAGTATAAATTTGGATACAGTGGACGAATTTCCATCGTTTGAAAGTTGTGATCATTTAAAAAAAGAAGCACAAAAAAACTGTTTCTTTCAAACACTAACCGATCAAATATACGAGCGTCTATCGGTAAATGATTTCATGGTTTCTAAAACTATACATGACACGATTCAGGTTTCTTTACAAATTGATACATTAGGAATTATTAAGATTGATGCAATTCAAAAAAATCAATTAACCATAGATCAATTGCCAAACTTAGATAGTTTACTTCGAGCAAGTATTAACAGTTTGCCAAAGGCTTCTCCAGCGAACAAGCGCGGTATTCCAGTGGCTACTAAATTTATACTGCCAATTATTTTAAATGTTGAAGAATAATTCTTTTTAGAATCGAATTGCCAATTTTCTTAACAAACGCAACACTTCTACATACAGCCAAATAATAGTGACTAATAATCCCCAAGTAGCAAACCATTCATACGATTTGTTCGCTTTTCCCATATGACGATCTATATAATCAAAATCGAGTAGTAAACTCAACGATGCAAAAATTGCCGTAATAATATTAAAAGCAATTGCATACCAAGAAGTACTAGATAAAAATGTAACTCTTATTCCAAATATACTTAAAATAAAAGCTACGATGTAAATCATAAAAATTGTCGTAGTTACTGTAATAACAACACTTTTAAATTTTTTAGTCACTTTTATAATTTTAGTGACAAAGAGGAGTAACATAGTTATGAACGTCACTAAGGTAATTATGACAGCTTGTATGGGTAAATTTGGATAACGATTGTGAATATAAGCACTAAAACCTCCAACAAATAATCCCTTAGCCAATGCATAAATAATAGTTAGCCAAACAATCCATTGACGGCGTACAGAAATAAGAATACTACAAATAAGTGCTACAACCATTCCAGCAGTTGTATACCATTGAATGTCTACTCCGTCAAAATGTAACTTCCATGTAATGGCAGCTGTTACGCAAACAAGCAACAGACAAAAAAGTGATTTTAGTACAACGCCACCAAGTGTCATTTTACCCTGAGTTCGTTTCGTTCCAGAATTTTTCCAGAAATAACCTGTAAAAGCAGGATTTGAAGTTGATAATCCAAATAAACTCATGTGTTGTTTTTTGTTAAAAATAATAAAAAAATGAAGTAAATGATATCACTTCAGGAAAATAGTTGTAAATTTACATATACTTATAGGTAAAATAACTAAAATATGGAGGCGCTAACCTTAACAAGCTATATCGATAACAGAAATGATTCCCCGCAAAATAAATTAAAAATTATTCATGCTACACGTACAGGAGTCACACGTTCACAACTAAAAAAATTTAGCATGCGTGTTGCGTTGCCATTAACAAAGATATCAGAAATAGTTCCTGCATCCTATTCTACCTTATCTAAAAAAAACAGTTACGACAAAGAAGTTAGTGAACGATTGTTTGAAATTGCAGAAGTATACTCAAAAGGATTTGAAGTTTTTGGTGATGAAAAAAAATTCGCACGATGGCTTAACAAAAAAAGTAAAGTTTTAGGAAGTCAAACGCCTTTTTCACTACTTGATACAAGTTATGGCGTAAAACTAGTTATTGACGAAATTAGACGTATTGATTACGGAATTTTTGCCTAATGATTGTATACAGAATAGACCGTGCAAAGCGTAGAAACGATTTGCTCTCAGGAATTGGTGCGGAAAAAATTGGCGGTCGATGGAATGAAATTGGAACGCGTGCCATATATACTTCTCAACATATATCTCTTTCCTATTTAGAAGTAGTAATGCATTTAGACATTACAGAAGATTTACCAAGTGATCGAATTTTAGTTCATATAGAAATACCTGATGATGTAGCTATATATCAACTAAAAAAACTACCCAAAAACTGGAATACTTTTCCGTACAACAGTAAAACACAAGAAATATTTACCAAGTTTGTTGAAGATAACAAACAAGCCGTTATGAAAGTCCCATCTGCGATTGTTCGTGATGAATTCAACTATATTTTAAATCCAAGACATATTGATTTTCATAAAATCAAAGTAGCGAAAATTCAGAAATTTACCTTTGACTCACGTTTATATCATGATGTATAAAATACATTAACGATTATATGGATACTCATTAATCCAATGAAAACCTCTGTTCATTAATTGAAACTTTTTTAAATCGTATTGTTTTGCTTCAAAACGAATGGTATCTTTTAAATGTGTTCCTTGTAATGTAAGAATACTATCTTTTAATGTATACTTGAATTTATAAATATTTGTAGAATCAAAACGTTGTGTCAATTTCATTGTGTGATTAATGGTGTCTAGTTTTAATTCAAATCGATCAAAATTTCCTCTCATTTGATATACAAGTACGTATTTATCACTTTGTATGACAACTTTTCCCCATAAAGTATCGTTTGTAATTAAAAGTGGAATCGTATCTTGATTTTGAACGATGTTTGTAATATTATATATTCCATACATAGGAGGTTTTTTTACACTTGGTCCACGAGCTTCATTTCGAATAATTGCATTTGAAATATTTGAATATAGAAAGAAACCAATAAGACAGGTTTTAAGAACAATGGCGCCAATATTGAATACTGGTTTTTTAAAATACTTAGGAAAACTTCTTGGAGGAACTGAAGAAGTGGTAAAAAATATATTCAACAGACGTTTCCAGTCTTGCATAAAAATAAAGAGTGCAAGAAGTAGCAAGTGAAAAGAGAAGATTTTTACAGGAATATCATAACACATATTCATCATAAAAACATTTAGCATTACTCCAAAACAAACCAATCCGCCTAATGTTCGTGTACGTCTAAAGATTAACAATAACCCAGCAATAATTTCAGAAAGTCCAGAGAAAAATGTATACCCTTTAGAAGCACCCATAAATGTCCAAGCAATTCCCATTGGAGATGAATTTCCATATGGTTGTAGTAATCTTGATAAGCGTGGATCTGGGAATTGAAGTTTATATACTTTAATAAAGCCATAAACAAACATGATGTATATTAAATAATAGGCTATGTATATGATAAAGTATTGAAGCAATCGTTTATAATTTTTTCGTTTTCGATCAAGAATAGACCAAATTATAGTTATTAAAACTGTGATGATGATAAAACAAAATAGCTGAATGTAATTATAGGTTGTATCTCCACTTCCAAGTGGTAATGCTAAGGTATCATACGGAATATTAAAAATATTTTCACTTACAAAAGGGATGATTTTTTTCCAAGTAACATCATCATAAAATTTTGTGATTTTTGATAAATATTCAAATATATCTAAAGGAAATGGTAGTGTAAATAGTAAAAAATAAATAAAGAGAAATCTAAATCCAATTTTTTCAAAAAGATTCCAAGTGGTGGTAATTTGCATATGTTAATTTCATTGGTTGTTCCTCTAAAAATAACGTGTTTTTTGCAAAAACCATTACGGTATTACTATTTTTCACTTATAATTAACCTTTCATGTTAAGTGTTAAAGACTCTATTTTTCCATGTGTAAGACTTAAATAATGACTTAAAGAGAACAAAAACAATAAAAAACGGATACAAAATTGTACTCATCGTAAAATGAAGAAAATGAAATTTTTGTTCAGTAAATTGAAAGGTTTGAAATAATAAAATACTGTCAATTATAAACTTTAAGAATATCATTGCTATGATTAATTTCCAAGAAATAGCTGTAAATAATAACAAAATAGGAAGTAGACAAAAAAGAACATTCATCAACATTACTATAATTCCAACAAGCTTTCCTCGTATCAAATTATAATTGGCACTTTTTGAAGCCCAACGAACGCGTTGCCCAATTAATTCTTGAAATGAGTTTACAGGGAAAGTACTAATAATAGCTTCTTTTGATTTTAAAAAATGTACTCTATTTGGCCATTTTTTGATGAACTTTTCTAATAGAAAAACATCATCACCACTAGCAATTGTATCATTTCCGGCAAAGCCTTGGACTTCTAAAAAAGCTTCTTTTTGATAGGCTAAATTTGCACCATTACACATAAAAGGAATTCGTAATCCATAACTTCCGATTGTGGCGCCTTGTAAGCTTAAGAAATCAAGCAATTGAAAATAGGTAAAAAATGAAGTTGTATTTGTATAAGTAACTGGCGCAGCAATCATTCTTGGACGTTTCAAGAAAATTTCCTGATTGAATAGTTGCAACCAATTTGATGGTAGCATGCAATCTGCATCTGTAGTAATGATCCAATTACTTTTAATTTCTCTAACAGCGGTACGAATTGCATCTTTTTTTGGAGAATTTGAAACGCGATTATTTTGTAAAACAGTAATACTAATTGTTGGATGTTGCTCGCTAAATTGTTGAATAATTTCTGTTGAATTATCTTCTGAATCATCATCAATAAACCAAAAAGAAACCTTTGTTTCAGGGTATTTTAGTTCTGTAATAGAGTTTAGTAATGCGGGTAAATGTAATGCTTCATTTCTAAAAGGAATAATTACTGAAAAATCGACTACCGGATTTATATGTTGTTGTTTGATAGTAGGTTGTTTCCAAAAGCCAAACACAAAACTACTAATCATAACAACATACACAGCGATAACGGCACACAAAAGAATATCTATCATAATGACACCGTATTATCTTCTTTATACGAAGGGTTAAAACTCAATACAAAATAACTTCCCACAATACTTGGAATCACAAAATTTAAAACCCACATGAGTGCTACAATACTTAAAATATGTAATTCAGTAATTTGTAAATAGCCAAACAGCCAAACAGCAACACTTCCTTTAACAATTACATCAAAAATAAAAAGCATCGGAATAATAGATGTAATCAAATACATTGCTGTAATTGCACTCATAGTGGTTGCATAGGATGTGTCATTGCCGAAAAGTAAGATCAAAAAGTAAAACTGATGAGAAAAAATTAAATACCTAACAATAGAAAAACTGATATTTTTCAAATGAATACTTTGTGAAATATGCTGAATGAAATTTTTCAAGTTTTCCCAAGTATATCCTTTTACTTGAAAGCGTTTCTGTCTAGTTCCTAAGAAAAAGAAAAGTCCAAATATTCCTAAAATTACACTTATACGAGCAATCTTATACCAAGGTAATTCAATATGAAATTGATACACAAAAAAAGAAAACCCAATCAAACCAAAAAGTAAGGTGACAAAAAGTTGAGCAAAGTTTCCAAGAAAATTTAAACCAACAATATGTTTACGTTCTGATTTGTTAAAATACAATGCTTTAGCACCATATTCTCCCACTCTGTTAGGTGTTAATAAAGAAGCGGTAAGTCCGCCTAAAGATTGCGAAGTACTTTCCCAAATAGAAATTTGCTTTATATGAGAAACAAGCGTTTTCCACTTTAGAATCTCTAGAAACCAGTTGCAAAATGTTGCTAAAAAAAGTGTCAAAATAATAGGTGTGTTAATAAGCTTTGAGGCTTTTAACTGCGAAATAAACGTCTCTAAATCTAGCTGTTTGTTATGAGCCAACTTGTTATATATAAAGTAAGCTGCTCCAATAACTATGGCGAGTTTTATGACCAAAGCAAAGAATTGCTTAGATTTGTGAGATACCGTAGTGCGCATGCTGCAAAGAAAAGCATTTCGTTACATAAAATTACATAATCGTTCACTTTTGCTGTGCAAAACTAAAAGCAGGGTAAAACTAATAAAATTGTAAGAAAATAATTAACATTTATTGGAAATATTCTAAAAAACGAATTGAAGACAGAAAGAATCATATTAGGAATTGATCCAGGAACAACAATTATGGGATTTGGATTGATAAAAATAGTAGGGAAGAAGATGCAGTTTTTACAACTCAATGAACTTCAATTACAAAAATACAACGATCATTATTTAAAGTTAAAATTAATCTTTGAGCGTACAATTGAATTAATAGATACATATCATCCAGATGAAATAGCAATTGAAGCACCTTTCTTTGGTAAAAATGTACAATCTATGCTAAAACTAGGTCGTGCGCAAGGAGTAGCTATGGCAGCAGGTTTATCGCGCGAAGTACCAATTACAGAGTATTCTCCCAAGAAAATAAAAATGGCAATCACAGGAAATGGAAATGCAAGTAAAGAGCAGGTTGCCAAAATGTTACAAAGCTTATTAGGCTTAAAAACACTACCGAAAAACTTAGATTCAACAGATGGTTTAGCGGCTGCAGTTTGCCATTTTTACAATGAAGGTAGAGTAGAAGTAGGAAAGAATTATTCAGGTTGGGCAAGTTTTGTCAAACAAAATGAAAAAAGAGTAAAAAAGTAAACCGAAAACAATAATAAATACTGAATGATTTTAATGCATTCAAACACAATCAAACCAATTTAGTATATGAGTTACCAACTAGAATTTTGTAAAAAATGTGTAAACAAATCTTTTTCTTCAGCGCAAGGAGTTGTATGTGGATTAACGAATGAAAAACCGACATTCTTAACCAAATGTCCTGATTATGTAAAAGATGAAAAAGAAGAGCGCAAAATAATTCAACGACAAGCTGCAATGGCAGAAGGTGATTATGTAGATGAAAGCGGAAACTCCGTTTCTGGCTGGCGAATAGCTTGGAGTGTAATTGTATTTATACTAGTTATGGTACGTATTGCGGTGCGGTGCTCTAATAACTAAGGTGTTTTTCAATGAATACAAAGACTTCGTCACATATATGTAAAAATTGCAATACGCCACTCAACGGTAATTATTGCATTGTATGCGGACAGAAGTCAACCGTTTCAAAAATTACCATTAAAGAAACATTACAAGACATTCTAGATATGTTTTTCTCTGTAAATGCACCTTTAATGGTAACACTAAAATATTTATGCATCAATCCTGGAAAAGTATTTAGGGAATTTATTCAGGGGAAAAGGAAAACCTATTACAAACCGGTTCCATTTTTTATACTAATGACGGTTTTGTATGTGCTTATGAGTTCTATACTTAATACAGAAGCTTTAAACCCAGGATTTAGATTTGAGACTAATATTTCGATAGAAGCAGAGAAATTATTAAGCAGAGCAAGTATGTTTATGCAGCGAAACATTACTAATTTTCTGTTCCTCTTTGTCCTTACTATAGGGATTTCATTAAAAACCTTATTCAGAAAACGCTACACATTAGCAGAATATTTTGCAATTGCTTTTTACTTTGTAGGAATGTACACGTTGATGATTACATGTTTCATGTATTTTATCAATAAGTTATCTGCTAGTTTTCGTTCAATCCCGTTGATACTTATAGCGCTATATTTTATCTATGTGGTCATTTCATTGTTTAAAGAATGGAAGCTAAAAACAATTCTAAAAGGAATTATGGCCTATGCATTAGCAGTTATTTTATTTATGCTTTGTAGTTTTGGGGTATCAACACTAATTGTTTTTTTAAATCTATAATGGCTGGAATTTACATACACATACCGTTTTGCAAACAAGCATGTCATTACTGCGATTTTCATTTTTCCACTTCATTGGCGAAAAAAGATACAATGCTTGACGCGATTCAAAAAGAATTGAAACTTCGCAAAGCAGAATTAAAAGATGTTAATATTGAAACAATCTATTTTGGCGGTGGAACACCAAGTTTATTGTCGTTGGCCGAAATAAACAAAATACTAAAAGTTGTTCAAGAAAACTATACGGTTGTAGCAGCTCCAGAAATTACACTTGAAGCCAACCCTGATGATTTATCAGAAGAAAAAATAAAAGAATTAGCAGCTTCACCTATCAATAGATTAAGTATTGGAATTCAATCGTTTTTTGACAATGATTTAAAACTTATGAATCGTGCACATGCAGCTAATGAAGCAAACGAATGTTTAAAAATTGCTACCCAATATTTTGATAACATTACTATAGACCTTATTTATGGCGTACCCACAATGAGCATGGAGCAATGGAAAGAAAATCTTAAAATTGCATTTGGTTTTGGTGTAAAACATATCTCAAGTTATGCACTTACGGTAGAACCAAAAACTGCTTTGGAAAAATTTATCCGACAAGGAACCTATCCAAATATCTCAGAAGAAGAAGCTTTAGCACATTTTAATGTATTGGTTTCTGAAACGGAAAAACAAGGATTTATACATTATGAAATTTCAAACTTTGGAAAACCAAACTATTTCTCAAAGCATAATACTTCCTATTGGAAAGGAGCAAAATATGTAGGAATTGGTCCAAGTGCGCATTCTTTTAACAAAACTTCAAGAAGTTGGAATATTGCCAATAATGCAATCTATATCAAAAATATTCAAGAAGAAAAACTACCTTCAACTATAGAAATATTGTCAATCAATGATCAATACAATGAATACGTGATGACAGGTTTACGAACTGTTTGGGGAATTTCATTAGCATACATTCAAAAGGAATTCGGCGAAGTATATGTAAATCATACCAACAAAATTGCTAGCATACATCTTCAAGAACAAAGAATTACACAAAGCTCTGATAGTATAAAAACCACTCAAAAAGGAAAATTCTTATGTGACGGAATTGCTTCAGACTTTTTTAAGGTATAATCTAATCTTTTTAGTGTAATTTTGTTGACGAAACCAAAGCCTGTAAAAATGATCTGTACCATTCAACGCAAAACTGCAAAGCACCAAATTGACTTATCAAAACCGTTAGACATTTCAATTCCACTTCGCGCTTCAAAAGATAATGTAAATGCATGGTATGTTGATGAACCAAAGATTTTTCCTGTGAGAACAGATGAATGGGTTGGAAATGTAAAAGAAGGTGGCGATGTTAACTTTAATAATATTCATTTCAATCCACATGCACATGGAACGCATACAGAATGTGTGGGACACATTACAGAGGAAATTCATTCTGTAAATGAAAACCTAAAAAGATTTTTCTTTTATGCTGAGGTCATTACAGTAGTTCCAGAAAAGCAAGGAGAAGACAATATCATTTCAAAAAAGCAATTACAAATAGCTATCGGTAACAAAAAGCGAGAAGCGATTATCATAAGAACTCTTCCAAATTTTAGAGATAAAAAAAATATGCAATATTCGCATACAAATCCTCCATACCTTATGGAAGCAGCAGCAATATATCTTAGAGAAAAAGGGATTGATCATTTATTAATAGATCTACCTAGTATAGACAAAGAAAAGGATGGTGGGGATTTATTAGCACATAATGCTTTTTGGAATACAGATGGGGAAATTCGTCTAGATGCAACGATTACAGAATTTATTTATGTAGCAAACAATATCGAAGATGGTGCGTATTATCTGAATTTACAAATTGCACCTTTTGAAAACGACGCATCGCCAAGTAAACCAATTTTATACAAGATTCAGAAGTAATAGAAAGGATTAATTCTTTTTCAAATTATTTTGAATTTCTTGTCTAATTTGTTCTAAAGTTGGGAAATTATCTAGCTTGTCGCTAAATTCTTTAAATTGATCTTCTACGATACGCTTGATTTTATTTTCTATAATATCATCAATACTATTACCATATTCCAAAGGTGGTTCATCTGAAGACTTATCAGGATCAATAGTCATTGGTCCTTCTCCTGTCATCAACCAAAGTGGGCTTAAATCACGATACACATCAATTATTTTTTCTAAAACATCACTTCCAACGGAAGCGTTTGTTTTTGCCTGTTTACTAGTATAACCATTACCTACGCCAATTGAAATATCAAATGCGCGCATGCTAAGATTTTTATATTTTATAAATTGTACGATTCGTTCAATTATTTTCATGATAGAGAAATTAAGTTATAAATAAATCCAATTTTGTAGAAAATAAGATTTAATGTATGCTAAAGGCTGTGCAAACTGACAGTAAAACAGCACAAGTTTAACAATTTGTAAATATACATATTTCGTTTTGATATATACAAAGGTGTACAGTTTTATACTGTAGTTACAGTATTTTACATAGCAGATAGGAAGGTTTTTGGAAGAAAAACTAGTTTATTTTCCTTTTAAATTTTTCTGAATTTCTTTACTTATTTGATCTAGTGTAGGGAAGTTTTCTAATTTATCACTGAAGTCTTTCAGTTGTTCTCTTACAATACGTTTTATTTTATTCTCTAAAATTTCATCAATCGATTTTCCATAATCAGGAAGAGGTTCTTCAGAAGTATCAATAGGAAGAATCATAGGTTCTTTTCCCGTAATCAACCAAAGCGGACTCAAATCAGGATACACATCGATTATTCTCTCCAATACATCGCTACCTACAGAAGCACCTGACTTTGATTGCTTACTTGTGTATCCATTTCCCACGCCTATAGACATATCAAACGCACGCATACTCAGGTTTTTATACTTAATAAAGATAATAATTCTGTCGATTATTTTCATAATAATTAGAAATTAAGCTACAAAATGTTTAATTTTATAGAAAATAGGTTGTAATATTATACTGTCAGCTGCATATATCGTCATTAAAATAGCATCAAAGTAACAATTAGTAAATATATGCATTAATTCATGAATACGAAATGATACATAAGGAACAAAGAAAAAAACTCAAAGAAATTTTAGGGTATCACTACACAGATGGTGTCTTAAAAATCTTAAAAGAAAAGAGAATTACGAGTAGAAACGGAAAAGCATATGGCTCTTCAATGATTAGAAATGTCTTTAATGGACTTAATGAAAATGAAGATATCGAAAATGCAATTATAGAACTTTTTGTACGAACACAAGAGGAAGAAAAAGAAACTATTGAAACACGAAATAAAATTTTAGGAATTCAGTAAACTTCCATGTTTTATGACAAAATATAGTATTTAATAGAGTTGCTTAAAATTAATGTAAATTTGTATTCCAATAATTAAGGTATAGTTATTGTAAATGCTGATACTATATGGATATATTTTTAGCACTATTACTTGGAGGCGTTGTCTCGTATTTTGTGTATAATTACTTAGGAAAAAAGCAAACCGAACAATTGACAGTTCGTCAATCACATTTACTATTAGATAAAATAAAAAGTGTTTGCAAGCTTACCACTGTTGAAGGTGATTTTAGTGAAATCTATCATTATGAAGATAAATCGGAACATTTTCTAAAATTAATTTCTAGTAAAAAAAGAGCACTTGTCGTAATTAAAGCGAAAGCTAGTGTTGGTTACGACTTAAAAAAATTGCGCTTGCATGCTGATAAAGAAAAAAAACAAGTTCGAATTTTGCATTTTCCACAACCTGAAATTTTAGCAGTAGAAACAGATTTTACTTACTATGACAAAAAAGACGGTTTGTTAAATAAATTTGGAGCTGAAGATTTAACTACACTTAATAAAGAAGCTAAGCAATACATTGTTGACAAAGTTCCGCAAAGTGGATTAATTTACACGGCAAAAAAAGAAGCATTAAATGCAATTCTTGTCATAGAAAAAATAGTGGAAACCATTGGCTGGGAATTAGACTATTCTGAATTAGAACTTCAAGAAGATGATATTTCCTATCTAAAAACACACTAACATTAACTTTATAACATTTTTACATATACTTTATAATGATTTAAAGCTAGGATAACTTATAATTCAAGAATCTAGCTGTATATTTGTACCCAAATCCTAAAAGAATAAAAAGATGTCTTTAATTGATAAAGTAGTTTACTATCTAAATGATGTCCTTGTAAGTTTAGATATTGCACCTGTTCAAGAAATTGAAGCAAAATCAAAAAATAAAAATAATACTGCTACAGAAACAGACATTAACGTCTAGTTCTCCCTACATAAACATACTATCCTATTCAAAGGTTTTTTATATATTGTGTGCAAATTAATTGTATGAATATTGAGCTGCTTCGCGAATACTGTATTTCAAAACCTGCTGTTACAGAAGAGTTTCCTTTTGATGAAAATACGCTAGTATTTAAAGTTTTAGGGAAAATGTTTGCATTAACCTCATTAAAAAAGTGGGAGCAAGGATTGGCATCAATAAATCTTAAATGCAATCCTGAAAAATCAGTAGTACTTCGTGAAACATATGAAAGTATAACACCTGGGTTTCATATGAACAAAAAACATTGGAATACCATAGAACTATTTCAACACGAACTTTCCAATGAATTTGTTCAAGAATTAATAGATCATTCCTATGAATTAGTAGTAAAAGGCATGACAAAGAAACAACAAGCTGAACTCAAAAATTATGAATAACATCATAAAGATGTGCTAGAAATTAGACGCAGTTGTGAGCATTGTGATAAAGATATACCTTTTGATGCCACAGCTGTATTTATTTGTACATTTGAATGTATATATTATAAAGAATGTGTAACTACAATTCTTCACAATACACGTTCAAATTGTGAAGGCAATTTTACAAAAAGACAATTCGTGAGAAACGATTATTAGCAAAATATCTGCCAAGTTTAAAACGTGTTTATAATCCTACATATTTAGAAAGGCATTGTAAGAACATCACTGAAAACAATAGGTAATCGACGAAAAACACTTATTCAGGAAAACCATTAATCTAGCTTAAAATACCATTCGACCTATTTTAAAACTACTTTAATCGAAAGATGTTTTTTATCTAACATATAAACAAGAAATTTACGTTGTGATTGGAGATATAACATTAACACCAATGGTAGAAAATCTTTCGTTTTTATTCATCGAGGATGACGAGATTGAAGTTATGAAGTTTAAAAGATCCTTGAAAAAATTAGGATTTAAACATCGTATACTTGAAGCTAAGAATGGAGAAGAAGCACTTGCTATTTTGAAAAAAAAGGAAGAGCTTCCAAATGTCATTTTGCTCGATTTGAACATGCCAAAAATGAACGGACTTGAATTCTTAAAAGAACTTAAGCAGGACGAACATTTGCGTTATATTCCAGCAATTATTGTAACAACTTCTAACAATCATAAAGATATGCTTGAAAGTTACAAACTTGGAATTGCAGGTTATATTATAAAACCATTACGATACGAAGATTACATTCTTAAAATTCAACGAGTTATTGACTATTGGATGGTAAATGAAGTCATTACTTTCTAAATTATAATTCCCCTATTTCTCAAAATATTGCATTAACACACTTTTTGCAAAGTGTGCAGATCGTCGGTTAATTAGGTTAAACGTCTAAAATTTATACGGAATTTAGTATATTCAAGCGCAAATTATGAATCAATTTAGATTTGCGTTGAATGAAAGACCCGATCGAAACCCTAAAACTAGCGCTACAAAACGAAAAAAAAGCACGTGAAAAAGCGGAAGCAATTTTGTTGCACCGTACAAGTGAGCTTTTAGAAGTACAAGAAGCGCTTAAGAAAAAAACCATTGAATTTGATGGAGTTTTTCAAAACATTCTCGACTCTTTTATTTTGATGGATATTATGGGAAATGTCATCAAAATGAATGACGCAGCCGTTAAACTTTTTGGATACAATATAAAGAATGAAGACTTCAATGTATTAAACATCATATATAAAGATGATTTTGAGTATGCAATGAATTCTTTTGCAAAACTGATTGAAGATGGTTCTTTTGAAAACTATGAAGCCAGAGTTTATACAAAAACGAAAGAAGTAAAATGGGTTCAAATTAATTCGAGCCTTATATACAATGAGGAAGGACGTATTATTGCAGCACAAGGAATTGTACGCGATATTACCCAAGCAAAAAAAGATACAACAGTTTTTGATGAACAACAAGAACAATTAACCGCTATTGTTGATAATTCATTAGCTGGAATTGTATTGGCGCAAGATCGAAAAATCGTAAAAACTAATAGAGCATTTCAGAAGTTTACACAGCAAACTGAAGAAGAATTATTTGGTGTTCCTGTGGAGGATTTATCATATGAAGAAGCGCATGAAGAATCCAGAATGTATTACGATCAAATGGTTTCTGGAGAAATAGATCGATACGATCTTACAGAGAAATACAAACGTAAAGACGGAACCTATTTCTTATCCAAAACCAACGTTTCAGCAATTAGAGATGCTTCAGGCAGTATAAAATATCAATTAGCATTTGTGCAAGATATAACAGAAAAGCACAAAAGACGCCTAATGTTGAATACTCTCAACAACTTGACACGTTCATTTATTGGAAAACTAAATATTCATGACATTGCATGGGAAATTGCCAATGTGATTGCACGTGATTTAGAATTTGAAGATTGTGTGGTATATCTTGTAAATAAAGAAAACAAAGTGCTCGAGCAAATTGCAGGCTATGGTGCAAAAGTGGATGAGAATAAAGAAATTATAGATAAAATCTTTATTCCTTTCGGAAAAGGTATTGTTGGACATGTTGCCGAAACTGGAAAAGCAGAATTGATTCATGATACAAGTAATGATGATCGATATGTGATAGATGACAAAAGAAGATATTCTGAAATTACGGTTCCTATCATTGTAGGTGGAGAAGTAATTGGTGTGATAGATTCTGAAAATTCAGCAAAAAAGTTTTTTACAAAACAACACCTACGATTACTTAAAAATGTAGCAGATTTGGTGTCAATTCAATTGACAAATGCGGCAAACTTAGAACGTACGATTGAAGCTGAAAGTCAAAACAAAGAATTGCTCGAAAATCTACAACGAAGTAATAAAGAGCTTCAAGATTTTGCACATATTGTTTCACACGATTTAAAATCACCTTTACGAAGTATAAATGCATTAATTTCTTGGTTTCAGGAAGATTATGAAGAGGTCTTAGACGATGATGCCACAGAAACATTTGATAAGCTAAACAATAAATTAGAACAAATGGATGCGCTTATTGATGGTATTTTGCGTTATTCTAGCGTAAGCGATAAAAACGTTATTACGGTTCAAAGCGTAAATGTTCAAGAAGTTTTAGAAGATATTCAAACAATTTTATACATTCCTGAACACATCAAATTTATATATCCTGAAGAATTGCCAATAATACAAGCAGATAAAACACGTATTAAACAAGTGTTTCAAAACTTGATAAGTAATGCAATTAATTATGTTGATAAAGAAGAAGGAAAAATAGAAGTAACTTTTGAAGAACATAAAAACTTTTGGAAATTTTCAGTAGAAGATAATGGTGTTGGGATAGCTAAAAATTATCACGATAAAATATTTAAAATATTCCAAACACTTAATGAAAAAGGGAAATCAACTGGAATTGGTTTATCTATCGTGAAAAAAATTATTGAGCTCTATAGTGGGGAAATCTATGTAGAATCAGAAGAAGGAGAAGGAACAAAATTCTTTTTTACAATAAAGAAATAATATGCAGTTAGACACGCCAAATTTATCATATATACACATGCTTTCTGATGGAGATAAAGAGTTTGAAGCAAGCATGATTGCGATCTTAAAAAGAGAGCTTCCAATAGAAAAAGCAGCGTTTGTGGAAAGCATACTTGATAAAAACTATAAAATTTCTGCCGAACACGTGCATAAAATTAAACATAAAATTAGTATTTTGGGACTTGTAAAAAGCTATGAGTTTGCCGTTTCATTTGAAGAATCTCTAAAAGAAGAAGATTCAAGTGGATATGATATGTTTATGAAAATCTTGCAAAACATGGAGAATTTTTTAACTAAAATTTAAGCCTACCTACTTATGAAGTGTATAATTGTTGATGATGAAGCAACAGCAAGAGCAATTACAAGACAGCTCTGTAAAAAAATAGAAGAACTCGTTATTGAAAAAGAATTTGATAATGCAATTGATGCTATTAAATACTTAAATTCAGAAACAGTTGATCTTATTTTTTTAGACATTCATATGCCAACTTTTTCTGGCTTTGACTTTATTCAAACATTGAAAAATCCACCACAAATTATATTGACAACATCAGACAGAAACTTTGCATTAGATGCTTTTGAGTACGATTGTGTTGTTGATTATTTAGTAAAACCAATTACTCCAGAACGTTTTACAAAAGCTGTTGATCGTATGAAAGATAGAAGCGCACCAGCTAAACCTGAAGAGCCTGTATTGACAGCATCTGATGATACAGCAAGTGTAGGAAACGATTTGTATGTAAACATTGATCGTCGCTTGGTAAAAATAAATATTCCTGATATTTGCGTTATAGAAGCCAAAGGCGATTACATAAAAATAAAAGCAGAAGACAAAAACTATATTGTACATTCTACACTAAAAAAAATAGAAGAGAAGTTACCAAATTCATTATTTCTTAAAGTACATCGTTCATATATTATTAATACAACTAAAATTGTAGATATTGAAGACAATAGTGTATTGATAAAACAAGATGTAATTCCTGTAAGTAGAGCCAATAAAAAAGAGTTAATGCAGCGTTTGAATCTTTTATAATAGAGAACAAATTACAAGAGTTAAAAATCTATTTTGCTTGCCTTTAGAACATTTAACGTCAGTAACTTAGAATAAATACATTATTTTTCTTATTTTTTCTCTCCAAAAAATAGCCTATATAACAATGAGATGGAAAGGAGATAAAAAATTCAAGGAAGTCATTACCGAAGATGGCTACCATTTAAAAGCCGAATATATCCAAGAAAGTAAATATTGGTGGATCGTTTATAAAAACGGCGAAGTACTTTACAGGGCAATAACAGAAAGCGAATTTGCAACAAGCCTGCAAATTGCACAAGCCAAAGCTCAACAACGAATGATCCGACATTTAAAAAGTTTATCGAATTAGCGACTTAGAATTGTTTCTTCTGTAAATTGAAAAAAGCATCCGCTTGTAATTTCATTAATTCACGTGCTTTTTTGCGTTTATGTGTGTATAATTCTTCCTCTTCAGCAATATCGGTATATACTTTATTATTTAAGGAAATGTCAGTATCTAACAAAGTTTTTCGCTGATGTACTTTCTGTGCAACCCAAGTTTTTACAGCATCTTCTGCATCTTGTAATTTTACATCATATTCACCTTTTGAAGTAAATAATTTTGCAAATATTGGGGATGTTTCAACAGCTAAGAATAATAAAAAGATAAAAAAGGAGGGAAGCCAGGGCAATTCGCCTAAAGCGTTTACACGTGCCATTAAACCATCAAAGCCGTCAATGATTGGTTGCGAAGTAGCTTCTTGTGTTTTTTGCTTTTCTATTAAATCTGCAATAGCAAGTTCTTTTACGGCTAATTTACCATTTGTTTCTGTACGTAAACTTTGTAGTTCTAGCAAAGCAGCATCATGCTTTTCTCTTTTTTCTTTATACACAGGACCTTTTCCAAGAAGTTCAGTTCCTTTGCGTCCTTCGGCTTCAGCAATGTACGTTTCATACAAATCGTTTACTTCATTCTCTTTTGTAACAACATCGCTTTTTAACTGTGTAATTTCATTTTTAATTTTTTCAATTTCAGGAGTATATTGCTGAGCGATTTGCGTTTTATTAGCAAGTGTGAGTTCATTTTTTTGTTCTAATAAAACTTGATTAATTTCTTTTTCAAATATCTTTAATTCCAATGGTTTGGAAATAACAACGGCAATAATGATAGCCAGAATAATACGTGGTGTGGCTTGTAGAATTTCATCAAACTTATTATCTCTTTTTCGAAGTGTAGAAACAATAAAGCGATCTAAATTAAAAATCAATAATCCCCAAATAAGCCCAAAACCAATAGCTGCGAATGGATTGTCAAAAACAGTATATAATGCGTAACCACTTGCAATAAAAGCCATTAATGCGGTAAAAAATACAGTAGCGCCAATTCCGACATATTTGGTTTGTTCGCCATCGCTACAGTCACGTACCAAGTTGAGGTCTACGCCCGAACAAACGAGGAAAAATTGTTTTAACATAAAAAAGTCTTTTGAATGATGATACTATTAGAACGCAAAATTCATAGAAATGTTACAAACTTTTGCTTACTTTTTTATGAGAGCACTATTATTTTTCTAAGAATGCGCGAAGTTTTTCTATTTGACTTGGTCTAGGTGCATCATTTGTAACTAAATTCCCTTTTTTATCAATAATCAAATATTGAGGAATTGTAATATAGCCATTTGCTAATGAATGATTTGCTTCAAAATCTGCAAAAAATTCTTTACTAGCTAACAAGTGCAAACCGCCTAACTCAAAATACTTAATGTCTTGTTCCCATTTCGTACGTTGTTCTGGCTTATCTAAAGAAATATAAAGCTTTTTATATCCTTTTTCTTTAAGTAAAGCATTCAATACATCATTGTGTTTAAATTCTCTTTTACAAGGACTGCACCAAGTCGCCCAAAGATCAATATAGTATTTCTCTCCTTTTAAATCGGCTATTAAATCATTTAAGCTTGCAACATTTTCATTTTCATAGAATTTTACATTAGTTGGCATATTCCCAGAAATTTTTTCGTGATAATCACGAATTTTTTGAATATCAGGTGCTAAGTATGATTCATATGGACTGTTTGGAAAATCAATTTGAAATTGCTCATATACCGAAATCAAGCTTTTTTCAAATTTTGTCTGTTTTGCTTCACCAATGATATAGTTTGCAGAGGCTTTTTCAGCTACAGCTTTATCTTTATAAGAACTAATTAAGTTGTAATAAAAAGGGTGCAACTTATCTTTTAAATAATAATTTTGTAATGTATCCTTCGTAATTGTTCCAGAAGTAAGCACTTCATACAATGCTTTTTCTCTTAAAACTGTTTCTGCATACTTGTTCCAAGTACTAGTTTTATAAGTAGTTGTCAATGGATATTCCTGTACTGTTTTTTCTAACAATGCAATTAAGTCATCCGCAATTGGAGTTTTTGCATATTGTTTTACAGTAACAATTTGCGAAATGCGTAAGGCATAAAAATAATTGATTTCTTGCTTAAGAATGGTTTCAAAATCTGCATCTATTTCTTTTGCCTCAACAAGCGTTTGAAGTTTTTCTAATTCAGCAGCTTTTAAAGGTTTTATTTTTTCTTCTATTTGAACTGCAGTTGTATCGTTTCTGAATTTATTAGATTCCGTCATAGAAAAATACGGTCTATCTACATCATTAAAAAACTGCATTCCGGCTTTGTTTGTTCCTTCAAAAACATAGGCAGAATCAAGTGAAGTAATTGTTACATCTTTACCAGGAAGTAAAATTGATTTCAATCGTTGATCCCCAATTTGAATAGATACAAATTCAGGTATTTTAATATTTTTAGTGAATAAAAATTCATTTTCATCATTTGCATAAATTGTATCCGTTTTATTATTCCAAAGTGTAATTCCATCAATAGGAGTTCTAACTTCTATAAATGCAATCGCATCTGTTTTGACTTTAATAGAAGCTGGTTTTTCTTCTTCTTTTGTACAAGAAATACAAAAAAGCAGACAGAGTGAAAAAATGAATTGTTTCATGGTGAGATTGGTTATCTAATTGATGTTTTAAAGATATACAAAAAAGAAAAGTTCTTATTCAAGATTTTGCTTAAATCTAGTATAAGAACTTTTTTAATAGGAATTATGTCTACAATTATGAATCTGTAAGTTTCACAAAAGCACTCGTTTTTTCTGTTTCATATTGTGAATATACATGCATGTGTTTATTCTTTCGAACCATGCGTAATGCTTCTCTATATGTAATTCTTTTTTCATTGTAATAAAACACAGCATTATGTCTATTCATTACTTTTACATGTGCTACAATATTACCTGCATTTACAGTTGGAAATGTTGTTACTGTTGCGTTTTCATCAGGAACATGCTTTACGCCAACTAAAGGAGTTCTTTCCCCTTTTTTTCTCTTTTTGTTGGCGCCTACTTTCTTTTTTGGCGGTGGTGGAGGAATCACTTTTCCGTTTTTATCTACAGGTTGTCCATATCGATTGTAAACTAATCGCTGTCCATTTTTTGTAGTATAATAATAAGTCTCTCCATTAATCGTCACGTAACCAGTTTCTTTTCCTTGTTCTTGTTCAGAAAAATAAGCTACATCTTTCCATTTAGTTGTTTTTTTAGACGCTGAATTAACTTGTTTTAAGCTGGCTTTTCCATCTTTTTTTCTTGGTGGAGGCGGTGGAATCACATTTCCTTTTTCATCTACCAACTGACTATCTTCATTATAAATGTACTTCACACCATTTTTGATGATGTAATAATGTTTTTTACCGTTAATAGACATTGTTTTTAACTCTTCCCCTCGGATATTTTGGTGCATCTTACCAATGTCTTTTGCTTTTTTTTCAGTAACGTTTGGCATAGCTGCTTCAGTTACTTCTATAACAACAGGTTTCTTTGGTTTTGGAGCATTTACCTCAGTTACTTCTATAACAACAGGTTTTTTGGGTTTTGGAGTATTAACTTCAGTTACCTCTATAACTATTGGCTTTTTAGGAGCAGGTGGCGGTGGTGGTGGAACATCTGCCGAACTCATAAGATCAATATTAAGAATTTTAAATTTTCTTAATGCTTTTTTTGCTTCAGCAATAGCAGAAGTAAGCGATTTTTTATTATATCCGTCATAAATAATTAAACCTGTTCTAGCTTTTTTATGTTGAATTTTAGCAAGTTCAGTTTTAATAAAACCATTAAGCTGTTTTTGGTCTCCCATATGCTCATAGTTGACAAGAAACTTTCCGTTCTTATTAATATGAATTACAATGTCTTTTTTATTTTGAATACCTTTTTCTTCTTTTGTTTCAGCTAGCTCGCCTTTTGCATTTAATGCTTTTGGTGTAGTTGTGCCTACTTTTTTACTGTGTTTCCCTTTTTTAAAATGTAAAACAGCGCCTTCCGGTAAAAAACTTGCTATTTTCTTCTTAAAGGATTCGAAACCATTTGCTGTGTATAAATTTATTTGATGTGCTTGTGGAAAACGTTTACTACGTGCATTTTTGTGTACAAAACTTTCTATATAATGCACTAAGTTATAGTTTGAAACTGTAGCGTTTTCAATAACTTTTCCATCAACCCAAACGGCAAACTCTTTTTTGTTTTTCCAATTGTTTAAAAGTGTTGAAGTTGGACGATTTGCCAACGGTGTCTTTGGAACTGGCAATAACCTTGCTTTTTCTTCTTGTGTAAGTTCAGCATATTTCTTAGAAGTTTTGTTTCCATTTTCATCTTCAAAAATAAATGTAGCATTTTTATAATATGCAGCTTTTGAATCTTCCTGAATGATAATCTGTGCTTCTTGCGTAGGGATTTCAATTATCACCGCAGCAGTAGTAGCAGTTTCTTGAGCAATTATTTTTGTGCTAAATAAAAATAAAGCACCTATAAAAATTGGAATCGTAAGTGTGGCAAAAAGCCAAGTACGAATTCTGGATGTATGTTTTGTCATCATTTGTAGTCTTTTTTTAGTTACAGAAAAATTTAAATTACTGGCTAAATATAAGTTATGATTCCAGCTGGCATTATCAAGTAATAATTGTTGATAATGAGGAATCTGAATATTTGATTTTATTACAGCATCATCAGCTAAAAATTCATGATTGAGCTGAATTGCTTTTTTGTAGTATATAAGTAACGGATTGAACCAAAATACAATTTGAATCAATTCAATAAAAATAATGTCTAGCGTATGTTTTTGTGTTACATGCGCAAGTTCATGCGTGTACAATTCTTCAGCAATATTTTTTGTTTCATATGCTTCTTTTTCAATAAATATATAATGTAAAAATGTATGCGGAAGTGTATCTTCTTTCAGTAAAACGAGCGATGCTTTTTTGTACAATGCTTTTACATTTCGCGTAATTTTATAGAAAATTTGATAAATATTATTCATAAAACGTAAAAAGAATACTAAGTAACCAATAACATACAAACTCACTAAAAGAACTATCCATATTGAAAAGCTTGAAGTATTTTGATTCGTTTCATTTGCTAATGGAATTGCTTCTGCAAAATTTTCATCTTCAAAATTGATCACGTTTGTATTTTCGACAACAGGAATTTCAGTAGTGACTTCCATCGTAATAAAAGGTACTACAAGCGCAAAACACAATCCGAAAAGTAAATAATATCTATTGAATTTGTACATGCGTTCACGTTCTAAAAGAACTTTATACACAAGCAAAATCAATGCGATACACAATCCTGATTTGATAATATATGTAATCATTTGTTGTTGTCTTTTATTTGTTGATCGATAATCTTTCGTAAATCTTTTAACTCAGTATCGGACAAGTTGGTTTCTTTGGTAAAGAAAGAAGCAAATTGTGATGCAGAATCATTGAAGAAGTTTTTGATTAATCCATTTAAATGATTGGAAAAATAATCCTCCTTTTTTATTAATGGATAGTATTCTCTTGATTTTCCAAACGTTGCGTAGGAAACATATCCTTTATCTGTCATGCGTTTCAATAAAGTTGCAATCGTTGTTGTTGCAGGTTTTGGTTCGTTGTATTGTTCCAAAATATCTTTCATGAATGCTTTTTCGAGTTTCCATAAATGCTGCATCAATTGTTCTTCTGTTTTAGATAGTTTCACACGTCAAAATTTTAGTTCATCTTTTTAATTGTTTCTAAAAGTGAATGTTTTTGTTTTGGTCGACATCAAAATAAAAACAGCACAGTTTGTAACAATTACTGTAATATTACTCTACAAATGTAGAATATAAAATTTAATTCTACAAGTGTAGAGGTAAAATATTTCGTTTTGCGTTAAGGATGGCGGTATTGTTGGAGCTCCTCAAAGAGAGCGACTGCCGCAAGCCTGACCTCCAAAGTACACTTCTGCTACGCTAAGTGTACTTTGGAGGAAACGCCCATAAAAAAATCCGCACGAAGCGGATTTTGTAAATTGTATGTATTCTTTCTTACTTAGAAAGTTCTGTAAAGTATTTATAGAACAGTGGAATAGTTTCGATTCCTTTCAGGTAATTGAAGATTCCAAAATGTTCATTTGGTGAGTGAATGGCATCACTATTAAGTCCAAATCCCATCAAAATCGTTTTACTTTTGAGTTCTTTTTCAAATAGAGAAACAATAGGAATGCTTCCTCCTGAACGTTGTGGAATAGCAGGAACACCAAATGTATCTTCATAGGCTTTACTAGCTGCTTGGTATCCAATATTGTCAATTGGCGTTACATAGCCTTGTCCACCATGATGTGGTGTTACTTTAACGGTCGTACCTTTTGGCGCTAGACTTTCAAAGTGCGTTTTAAAAAGTTCCGTAATCTCACGCCAATCTTGATTTGGTACTAAACGCATAGAAATTTTAGCATATGCTTTGCTTGCAATAACCGTTTTTGCTCCTTCACCTGTATATCCTCCCCAAATTCCGTTAACATCTAAAGTTGGACGAATAGAGTTGCGTTCATTTGTTGTGTAACCAGCTTCACCATATACATCATCAATATCTAGTGCATCTTTGTATTCTTGAAGGGAGAATGGCGCTTTTGCCATTTCTGCACGTTCTTCTTTTGATAACTCTTCTACTTTATCGTAAAAACCTGGAATGGTAATATGATTGTTTTCATCATGTAAAGAAGCAATCATTTTTGTTAATACATTAATTGGATTTGCAACAGCACCACCATATAATCCTGAGTGTAAATCACGATTTGGTCCTGTAACTTCAACTTCTACATAACTTAATCCGCGTAAACCTGTTGTAATTGATGGTTGCGTATTGCTAATCATGCCAGTATCGGAAATTAAAATAACATCATTGGCTAATTTTTCTTGGTTGCGTTCTACAAACCAAGCTAAACTTTCTGAACCGACTTCTTCTTCCCCTTCAATCATGAATTTTACATTGCATGGCAATTGGTCAGTTTCGTTCATTAACTCCAATGCTTTTACGTGCATGTACATCTGGCCTTTATCGTCACAAGATCCACGGGCAAAAATTGCACCTTCAGGATGAATTTCTGTTTTTTTAATAATAGGTTCAAATGGTCCACTTTCCCATAAGTCTAATGGATCTGGCGGTTGTACGTCATAATGTCCATATACAAGTACTGTTGGTAAATCGTCAGAAATATGTTTGTGCCCGTAAACGATAGGATATCCCGGTGTTTCACAGATTTCAACATGGTCGCAACCAGCTTTTTCTAAGCTAACTTTGATAGCAGTTGAAGTATCAATTACATCTTGTGTATAGGCTGGATCAGCGCTTATTGAGGGAATTTTTAAAAGTTCGATGAGTTCATCAATGAAACGTTGTTTATGCGCTTCAACATAAGATTTTATAGTATTCATGTAATATATTGAATTTATCTAGATACTCAAAAGTACTAAAAAAAGTAGTAAAAATAGTTGTGACTTCCTTTGAATATTGAAAATCTTCTTTATATTTGCACCCACATTTGCGGGTGTGGTGAAATTGGTAGACACGCTAGACTTAGGATCTAGTGCCTCACGGTGTGAAGGTTCGAGTCCTTTCACCCGCACAACAAGCGAAAGCCGAAGTTCTAAACTTCGGCTTTTTTTATTTAATACAGTTTCGAACTTTACTATATTTAAAGTTTAATAATCTTATAACTTTAGATGTTATGGAATTTGAGTTCCCAAAAACTATTATAGAAATTGCTTCAGCTATTTTAATTTTAGTAGCGTTTGAGTTAATGAATCGGAAAAGTCTTAAAGGATTCTCAATAATGGCAATTGGGCAACTATTGGCGACTATTGTTTGTATAATGACTTCTTTATGGTTCTTAGCTGTCATGCATTTTATCAACTTTTTATTAATGGTCAGAGGATATTTAAAATGGAGAAAAGTCAATAAAATTGAATCTTCGTAGAATCAAGTAGTTTTTTGCAATTAGAAAAAATCTATTGTTCTGGTTAAAAAAGACTTATTGTTTGATAGAAAATAATTGTAAACTTAATTTCTATAAACAGAAATACACTTCAAGACTCTTTAAGTTTTAAAGAGTTTTTTTATGCCTGCATGGTTCTGGTAATTAAGTATATTTTCAACCTTGTAGAACTTTAATAAAGGCTTTACGTATATAATTATTGTATTTAACTCTATAGATATAAAATGTTAATAAAATCATAAATATCTGATAATGAGGTATTTTTACGGTTAAACCGTAATTTTGTTTAACTTTTTGTAAATATATTTAAACAAAATTAACCAAAAACACAAGACTTATGAAAAAAGTTACTTTAATGCTCGCACTATTCTTTAGTGTGTTTTCATTTGCACAAAATCAATCAGCAGGAAATGTGCAACCTGCAATTTTTAATCCAATACCACAACAATTCGGAGGACAAGAAATTTTTAGGTTCCAGCCAGGTTTGGTAACGCAATTAGATGCTGGTACTGCTTTCGATTTTAATACAAGTCAATGGTTTTCTATTGGGAAATTAAATACCGGAAGTCAACAAGTATTTGGTTTACGCTTTCAGCTAAAAAATAGAGCGTTAACTATGGGATATCAAGATACCAATGATATCAATCCTAGAATACAATGGATTGGCGATTCTTTCGCTTCTGGAACTGATCTAGAGTTTAGAGTAGCGAATAGCTTTACATCTACAACTTCTACATTAGTTACAACTATGACAAATGATGGTAGAACATTTTTTGGAACTCCACTTACTACAAACTCAACCAGAGTAGGTGTTGATTATACAGATATAGGTAGTACTCGTACAGGTGTAACCGCAGAAAATAATGCTACTTCAAGCGGTTCTGTTACAGGGTTTAAATCTATTAATAATTTTTCTTGTTACATAAAAAACGGTTTAGATATTCGTAGTAGTGGTGGTGCTTACGCAGATACTGGAATTAATATTAGAATTAATGATGCATTTCAGAGTAACGGATTGACTGCTTTTGTTACGGGTAGTGCAACTGGAAGTACGTATGGTGTTCGAGGAAGTATTTCTAGTAGTTCCACTGGTGCTAGACCAACTGGTTTTGGAGCTGCCATATACGGAAGCGCATCAACTTCTACAAACCGATATGCAGGATATTTTAATGGAAATGTTTTTGTAACTGGAACTTTTACAGTTTCTGACAAAAAATTTAAAGAAAACATTAAAGACGAAGAAAATGTATTAGAAAAACTAGCGCAGTTAGATGCAGTAACATATACATTTAAACCAAATGATCAATTGAATTTACCTGAAGGATTGCAGCATGGATTTTTAGCACAAAACCTTGAAAAAATTTTTCCTGAATTAGTGACTACAATTAATAAACCAATTATAGATAAAGAAAATAAAGAGACTGGTACATACGAGTATAAAGCTGTCAATTATGTTGGGATGATTTCTGTTTTAACATCTAGTTTAAAAGAAATGAACGAAAAAGTTATAGCATTAGAAAATGAACTCGAAACAATTAAAAAGGAGCAATCTAGCAGTAAAAATAGTTTAGATAAGGTAAAAGATGACGAGCTTGATTTTTCAATGGAGCAAAACAAACCGAATCCTTTTACAAATCAAACGGTTGTAAACTATGCTTTACCAAATAATACAAGAGCAGCAATTTCAGTATTCGATATGGCAGGGAAATTCATTAGAGATTATAATCTAACAAATCAAAAAGGACAAGTGACTATCAATTCAAGTGAAATTGGAAAAGGAATGTTTATCTATAGCTTAGTTTCTAACGGAGAAATAATGGTTACTAAAAAGATGATTGTAAAATAATTTTTAAATCATAGCATTTATTTTGTCCCACATTATTTACATAAAAACTTAATTGCTTACAATAGTTTCATTTATAAAATTTAAAATCATGAAAAAAAGAGAAATCAAAAAAATCGTATTTAAAAAAAGCATTGTATCTAATTTAGCTACAGATAATATAAAAGGAGGAACAAGAACTTCCAACCTTTGTTCGGTGATATGTACACAACAATGTCCACCAATGTCAGAAGGCTGTTTTACATTAAACAATGCGAGTGCATGTAAATGTAAATAACAGATTATTATAAATAGTGAACTAAAAGTGAGCAAAATGCTCACTTTTTTATTTAAAAACATACTGTAATAATGTTAATTACGGTAAATCCGTAATACACTCAATCTGAAGTTTTTTAACTTCAAGTGTAATTAAAAATCATACATCATGAAAAAAAAGAGCATTAAAAACTTATCGTTAAACAAAAAATCGATTTCTAGCTTACACGCAAGTCAAGGAATAGGAGGAATAAAACAAAATTCAATATACATTTGCATTCTTACACTTGAAGATCAAAATGGAAACAATCTTTGTTTTCCAACAATCGTAAATTGCGATAGAACGAGGAGAGTAGGCTGCGTTAATACAAATGAGTTAGACCCAAATACGCTTCCAATTTGTTAGTAGCTACAGAATAAAAAAGCTTCTCCATGTGGAGAAGCTTTTAATTTATAATCAAAAAGAAGTAGTTCTTAATGACCTGTAGCTTTTTCTTTTAAGTTTTTAGCTGCTTTTTTAGTATCATCTACAGCTTTGTTAGCAGCATCTTTTGCATCTCCAGCAGCTTTATTTGCAGCGTCTTTTACATCTCCAACAGCTTTCTTAGCTCCTTCTTTTAAATCATTTGCAGCATCTTTTGCTCCATCAACAGCATCTTTAACTGCTTTTTCAGTTCCTTCTTTTACTTCGTTAGCAGCGTCTTTTACATCTTCAGCAGCATCTTTTACAGTTTCTTTAGTTTTGTCAGCAGCAT
The DNA here is from genome assembly GCF_947496985.1 of uncultured Kordia sp. GTDB lineage: Bacteria > Bacteroidota > Bacteroidia > Flavobacteriales > Flavobacteriaceae > Kordia. The sequence goes on along the minus strand of NZ_CANMEZ010000002.1, from coordinate 319,634 downwards.
CTTTTACATCTTCTTTTACATCATTAGCAGCTTTTTCAGTTTTTTCAACTGCATCATCCGTTTTCTTTTTTACTTCTTCACACGAAGTCACACCAAATACTAATGCAACAGCAAGCGCTACTCTTAAAATTACTTTTTTCATCTCTATTCTATTTATTGTTAAATTGTATAACAATGTTAAGGTTTCTTTTACGGATAAACAAAGAATGTTTTAACATCTTTTTAACACTCTTTGAAATTGTCATTTTAATAGATAAAAGGTAATTTTTTGAGAAATCTTTAAAATTTAGTGAGGTATTTCATAATAATTTCACTTGCATTTCCATGCGAATGAACATAGTTGTGATTAATGTCGCCAACTTCCTTTCTAAAATTAATATCAGTCAACAAGCGTGTCATCAATGTAGAGAATTCAGTTTGAAGCTTTACAGAAAGTACACCTTTCAGTTGAACCAAATCTTCCGCTTCTTTAAATCCAATATAATGTTTGCCAATTACAACAGGAATTCCAAAAACGGCAGGCTCCAATGTATTGTGTAAGCCTGTAGTACCCATACCGCCGCCAACATAAGCAATGTCAGCATAACTGTATATCTTTGTTAAAATTCCAATAGTATCTACAATAAAAACATCAAACTGATTTAAATTTTTATGTTGATCCATCTCAGAAAACAAAACGGTTGATTTTGTAATATTTTGTTTAAGTTTTTGAATCTCTTGCGATTTAATATTATGAGGTGCAATAATATATTTACAATCTTGCTTAGACGAATTGATAAAAGGAACAAAAATAGCTTCATCTTCTTGCCAACTACTACCAATAACAATGCAGGTAGCATCGCCTTTAAAATCTTCAATAAAAGATAGCGAATTATCACGCTCTAAAATCTCTAAAACTCTATCGAAACGTGTATCTCCACTAATAGTTATGTTTGTATAATTAACAGATTCAAGCAATTTTTTAGAATTTTCATCTTGTACAAAAATATGATCAAATGCATGCAGTGATTTTCGCATCCAGCCACCATATGATTTAAAAAATACTTGCGAAGGTCTAAAAATAGTAGAAATTGAAATGGTATGAATCTTACGTTTTTTTAATGCTGCTAAATAGTTTGGCCAAAATTCATATTTCACAAACACAACCAATTCTGGCTTGACCAAATCTAAAAAACGCTTTGCATTTGCTTTTGTGTCTAAAGGTAAATATGTAATAACGTCTGCAACACTACTGTTTTTCTTTACTTCATAACCAGAAGGAGAAAAAAATGTTAATACAAAAGTATGTGTAGGATATTGTTTTTTCAATGCTTCCAATACAGGTAAACCTTGTTCATATTCACCTAAAGAAGCCGTATGAAACCAAATAATTTTATCTGTAGATTGAATTTGGTTAGACAAAGTTTCAAAAACGGTCTTTCTTCCCGCAACAAAAAGTCCAAGTTTCTTATTAAATAATGCAACTATTTTTAAGAAGAAACCTGTAATATAGATCAATATGTTGTAGATAAAATACAAAAGCCAAAAGTTTAATGCTAAAATACATTCTTTCCCTTAAATTCATTGCTTACCGTTGTACAATTTTGTAATATTGTTAGAACAAAAGAAAGATACGAATGAAGAAAATCCAAATGGTCGACCTGAAAGGTCAATACGCAAAAATAAAAGACCAAGTTGATCAATCCGTATTAGATGTAATTGCATCCTCTGCATTCATAAACGGACCTGAAGTACACGCATTTCAAAAAGAATTAGAAGAATATTTAGACGTAAAGCATGTCATTCCTTGTGCTAATGGAACCGATGCATTACAAATTGCAATGATGGGACTTGGATTAAAACCAGGAGACGAAGTCATTACTGCAGATTTTACTTTTGCTGCAACTGTTGAGGTTATTGCATTATTGCAATTAACTCCTGTACTTGTTGATGTAGAAAAAGATTCATTTAACATAGATCCTGAAGCAATTCGTAAAGCAATTACGCCAAAAACAAAAGCAATTGTGCCTGTACATTTATTTGGACAATGTGCAAACATGGACGCGATTCAAGAAATTGCGAAAGCGCATAACCTATATGTCATTGAAGACAACGCCCAAGCTATTGGAGCAAGTTATACATTTGCTGACGGAAGTGTAAAAAAAGCAGGCGGAATTGGACATGTAGCTTCAACGTCTTTCTTTCCTTCAAAAAATTTAGGTTGTTATGGAGATGGAGGAGCAATCTTTACCAATGACGATGACTTAGCACATACGATTCGAGGAATTGTAAATCACGGAATGTACAAACGTTACCATCATGATGTTGTTGGTGTAAATTCTCGATTAGACTCTATTCAAGCAACAATCTTACGAGCAAAACTTCCAAATTTAGATGCATACAATGCAGCACGTCAAATGACAGCATATAAATATACTGAAGCATTTAAAGGAAGTGATAAAATTATTACACCAAAAACTACACAATTATGTGGGAAACCAGAAAAAGGTGGTTGTAATTGTCATGTATATCATCAATATACATTACGTGTTGTAAATGTTGATAGAGATGCATTAGTGCAACATTTAAATGATAATGGAATTCCTTGTGGAGTATATTATCCAATTCCTTTGCACTTGCAAAAAGCGTACAAAGATGATCGTTACAATGAAGCAGATTTTCCTGTAACCAATCAGTTAGTGAAAGAAGTAATTTCGCTGCCAATGCATACAGAACTTGAAGATGATCAAATAGCGTTTATCACAAAAACTGTGTTAGATTTTGTGAATGGATAAAATTATAATCATTTAGTTTTGAGAATTTAACATCTAAAACTAAAAGCCTAAAAATTCAATATCCAAATCAAAAAAGTTTGAAAAAAATAGTAGTTACTGGCGGATTAGGTTACATTGGCTCTCACACGGTTGTAGAGTTACAAACAGCAGGATTTGAAGTTGTACTGATTGACAATTTGTCAAATACTTCCATAGAAGTTTTAGATGGAATAGAAAGTATTACAGGAATTCGTCCAACATTTGAAGAATTAGATTTACGTGACAAACAAGCAACAATTTCATTCTTTCAAAAACAGCGAGATATTCAAGGAATTATTCACTTTGCAGCAAGTAAGGCAGTTGGTGAAAGTGTTGAAAATCCGTTATTATATTATGAAAATAATATTTCTACACTAATAACTATTTTACAGCAAATTCAACACAAAGAAAACATAGCTTTTATCTTTAGTTCTTCGTGTACGGTTTACGGTCAAGCCAAAAAAATGCCGATCTCGGAAAATGCGCCTATTCAACAAGCGTTTTCTCCATACGGAAATACTAAGCAAATTGGTGAAGAAATTTTGCAAGATACAGCCAAAATTGCGAAAGGATTACAAGTAATATCATTACGATACTTTAACCCAATAGGAGCACATGCAAGTGCTGCTATTGGAGAATTGCCAGATGGTGTACCGCAAAACTTAGTGCCTTTTATAACGCAAACAGCTATTGGTTTACGTAAACAATTGTCTGTATTTGGAAATGATTATCCTACGGAAGATGGAACTTGCATACGTGATTATATCCACGTGGTTGATCTTGCGAAAGCGCATGTAATTGCTTTAAAGAGATTAGTAGATAAAGAACATGAAACTTCTTTTGAAGTGTTCAATATTGGAACAGGAAAAGGGAGTTCTGTTTTAGAAGTTATTCAGAGTTTTGAACGTGTAAGCAAACAAGCATTAAACTATAAAATAGTAGATAGGAGAGAAGGAGATGTAATTTCTGCGTATGCAGATACGACTAAAGCGAATACTATTTTAGGTTGGAAAGCAACTTCTACATTAGACGAAGCTATGCTTTCAGCTTGGAAGTGGGAACAAAAAATACGAAAACCAAATAACTAACCATAAACATAACAGATGAAAAAACTACTCATATTATTCTTAGGAATATTGTGTTCTACTATTGCTATTGCGCAAGACACGTATCTTCATTGTGGAAAAATAGTAGACACAGAAAGTGGAAAAGTACTGACAAATAAGACAATAGTTGTTTCAGGAAATAAAATTGTGCGTATTGATAATGGTTTTGTAGACCCTAAAAATACAAACGACATAGTTATTGATTTAAAATCAAAAACAGTAATGCCAGGATTGATAGATATGCATGTACATATTGAAAGCGAAACAAATCCGAAAGCATACATAGAAAAGTATACACTAAATGATGCAGATGTAGCTTTTCGTTCGGTTGGTTTTGCTGATGTAACATTACAAGCAGGATTCACCACGGTAAGAGATTTAGGCGGGACTGGCGTAAATATTTCTCTGCGAAATGCTATCAATCAAGGAAAAATTGAAGGCCCTCGAATTTTTACAGCAGGAAAAGCACTGGCTACCACAGGTGGACATGCCGATCCTACAAACGGGAATAGAAAAGAAATTATTGGAGATCCAGGCCCAAAAGAAGGTGTTGTAAATAATGTAAGTGATGCTAAAAAAGCAGTACGTCAACGTTATAAAAACGGCGCAGATGTTATTAAAATTACAGCAACTGGAGGAGTATTAAGTGTTGCAAAAAGTGGAAGTAATCCACAGTTTACAGTAGAGGAAGTGAAAGTAATTTGCGAAACAGCAAAAGATTATGGAATGCATGTAGCAGCACACGCACATGGAGATGAAGGAATGCAACGCGCTATTATTGGCGGTGTTAAAACTATAGAACATGGAACATTAATGAGTGATGAAACAATGGAGCTCATGAAAAAGCATGATGCGTATTTAGTGCCAACAATTACTGCAGGGAAAGAAGTAGCTGCAAAGGCAAAAATTGACGGGTATTATCCAGATATTATTGTGCCAAAGGCATTAGCTGTTGGGCCTAAAATTCAAGGAACATTTGCGAAGGCATACAAAAAAGGTGTTGGAATTGCTTTTGGAACTGATGCTGGTGTTTATGAACATGGACTCAATGGAAAAGAATTTGGATTTATGGTAGAAGCGGGAATGCCAGCTATGGAAACAATTCAATCAGCGACCATTACCAATGCAAAAATTTTAGGAATGGAAAATGAATTAGGACAATTAAAAGCAGGGTTTTTAGCTGATATTGTAGCAGTTAATGAAGATCCTACTAAAAATATTGACACAATGGAGAATGTTGTGTTTGTAATGAAAGATGGGAAAATTTACAAGCAGTAATATTTTTAAAATAAATTATTTAAAAGGAGAAGTGAGTTGTAATTCACTTCTCCTTTTTTTGTTTTTATAATAGCGTACGTATTACCAAGTTGTAAATACACAATCTCTCGGTATTAATGACTGTGGACACCAAGCCGTAGGGCAAGCATCAATAAATGATGTGCATGTATCGGTAAGTTTTATTCCCCCTTTAATTTGTTCATTTCCGAGTTTTGAAATTGAACTCTTACGAAGTTTTAGTGATTGAGTGTTTCTTTTTTTCATGATCTATAATTTATAGGTTAATAGTTTTTTCAAATTATGAAAATCACTCAAAAAATAAGTACGGGAAAGCCGTAGTTAACATTTTGATTTAGATTAGTTTGAAAACTAAATTTAGTCATTAAACGTTTAGCAATTCAAATAGTATATTCAGAAATTACCTCTAGTTGAATAAAGTATTGTTTTATAATTTAGGTATAAATAAATATTAATCTATAAAACATTAAACTATGAAAAAGCAAAAAATTAAAAACTTATCATTAAACAAAAAATCAATTTCTAACTTGGCCATTAAAGGTGGATTACCAGGATATACTTGGTTTTGCCCAAAAGAAGTTTTTACAGAGGATATTAACTGCCAAGTGTATGAACCGTATACTTCTAGAGATATGCAAGGAGCACTTCCAAGTGAGTGTGAGAGTGTTCCATTTGTATAGTGAGAAAAGAGTAATAATATAAAAGAAAAGCCTAGTTTTCACTAGGCTTTTTGTTTTTTAAGATATAGAAAATTCTTTTCGTCTAATAAAAGAAATAATAAGCAATCCTGTTCCAAGCATGACGGAAACATCTGCCATGTTGAAAATTCCTGTTTTAAAAACTCCGCCCAAATCAATATGCATAAAGTCTGTTACGGAACTATACAGAATTCGATCATACAAATTTCCAATTCCGCCACCAATAATACAGCACAATCCAAAAATCATGTATTTGTCTAAATCTGTATTGATAATGATCATCCGTAGAATAAAGAATAATACAGCAATTGGGAGTAATATTAAAAGGATAGCTTTTAGTATTGGGTTTTCTAAAGTAGATAAAAATCCTAAAAACGCTCCTCTGTTTTCGGTTTTAGTTAAAATAACATATTCACCAATAACAGAAATTTGTTCCTTTGCATTAATATGAGTTCGCGCTACTGATTTAGAAACTTGGTCACAACCAACGTTTATCAAAATCAGTCCGAAAATCAATAGCATTCGGAAAGTCTTAGAAATTTTCATAGCAATTTTAGTATCTTATTCTTCTCCAAAAGTAGCACTTTGCGCTGCTACAGAACGATCAATTTTACGTAGCAATCCTTGTAAAACCTTACCAGGTCCAACTTCTGTAAATGAAGTCGCTCCATCGGCAATCATTTGTTGAATTGATTGTGTCCATTTTACAGGAGCTGTTAATTGAGAAATTAAATTCTTTTTAATTTCATCAGCATCTGTTATAGCAGTTGTTGTTACATTTTGATAAATAGGACAATTAGGATTATTAAATGTTGTATTTTCAATAGCAGCTGCTAATTCTTCACGTGCAGGCTCCATTAAAGGAGAATGAAAAGCACCACCTACAGGTAAAACTAAAGCTCTTCTAGCTCCAGCTTCCTTTAATGTTTCACAAGCAGTATTGATAGCATCAATTTCTCCTGAAATCACAATCTGTCCCGGACAGTTATAATTTGCTGCTACTACAATTCCGGCTGTTTCATTACATACTTTTTCAACTACTTCATTATCTAAACCTAAAACGGCAGCCATTGTACTTTGTTGTGCCTCACAGGCTTTTTGCATCGCTAAAGCACGTTGAGAAACAAGTTTTAAACCATCCTCAAAAGTTAATGCTCCATTAGCAACTAAAGCAGAAAGCTCTCCTAGTGAATGTCCTGCAACCATTTCTGGCTGAAATTCGTTACCTAATACTTTGCTTAAAATAACAGAATGTAAAAAGATAGCAGGTTGTGTAACTTTAGTTTGTTTCAAATCTTCTGCGCTACCTTCAAACATGATATCTGTTATGTGAAATCCTAGAATATCATTTGCATCTTCAAAAAGATGTTGTGCTACGTCAGATTTCTCATAAAGATCTAATCCCATTCCTGTAAATTGAGCACCTTGCCCTGGAAATATATATGCTTTCATGTGTATGTATTTTGTTTCTTTTACTAAAAAAGAAATAATTTCTTAATTAAAAATATTTGACAAAAATAAGCAATTCTAAAGAATGTTTGTTACTGAATATTTTGATACAGTTTTTTATGATTAATCAATTTTCTTTTTATTCTCTAGATTGATGGTTGGCGGTGGCGGAATTCTCTTTTTAAGAAATAATATTTGTCCCAAATGACTAGATTGATGTTCCATAACATGAAACCAATAATAGTGATTGTTGGATTCTCGAGTAGCATTCGTTATTTCTAACCACGAATCATCTCTTTTTTTAAGTTCTTTTAAAGTTATTGCCCTAACTTCTCTATAAATTTTTAAATAGTATTCTACATCATGTCCTTTATAGGTTTCTCTCCCTGCATCATCTAAATTTAATGCGGGTCCCCAAAATTTTCTTTCTTCATCGTTAAAACCTCTATTTTCAAATGTATATAGTTGATATATTTTTTCGGCTGCAGCCAAATGCATAATGAGCGCTCCAATAGAATTTGCCTTTTCATCGTGTAAATGATCTAATTCACGTTGGTCAAGATTTTTAACATGATATTCGACACGATCACTAAGATTGTTGAGCATAGAAACTAAAGTTCCGATTTGTGGAGTATACTCTTCGCGTTCTCCAATAAGACTGGAATCATCAATCTTTAAATTTTTTCCTTCAATGACTAATGAATATCCTTTTTCAGTATCATCTTTTACAAGATTGTACGCATATCCTTTTTCAAAATCAACAGTCATTCGTTGAAAATCAGTATCCCATGCTGATAATTTAATATTACCTGTATTATCTTCAAAGTTATGATTACTGATCGTTGTTTTTTCTAATATTCCAGTTTCTATATTTTCGATAAAAAGTTCAAAATTGTCAAAATAGAACTTGCCATTAGAAATACAAATACCTCCAAACACTAAACTAGTAGAGTTTTGATCAATATATCCGTTAATTTCGTAGTTTTTCCATTCATTAGATAGTACAGGTCTATCTCCCATATTGTCAAAAAAGCCATTTTCCTCATTTTTAGTATCTACTCGCGCGTAAATAGCTCCCCAAGCTACTTTATCAATATTTTCTACTTTTATATCTGCGGAAAGCTTAAATTTTAACTTTTTGCTTGCTTCTATTTTTAGGTTATATGTAAAAGAAGTCCAACTATCTTGCGCATGTATATTAGAACAGAAAAGGACAAAAATTAAATAAAAATAGTTCGTACGCTTCTTTATAAAGAAATTAAAGTGATTCATTAACGGTAAGTTGTTTTAGTATTAGATTCTCTCATAGGTGATGAAAGAGAATTCATATTCGTGTTTTTCATCTTTCTTATGAAAAGTATTGGCAACTTCTTTCCATGCAGTCAAATCAATTTCTGGAAAAAATGTATCACCTTCAAATTCGTGATGTACACGTGTCAATTCAATTTTTGTAGCATATGGAAGTGCTTGTTTATATATTTCGCCACCGCCAATTACAAAAGGTTCGTTATCATTTGCAGTTGCAATTTCTATAGCATCTTGAATTGAATTTACAATAATAACTCCTTCAGGCACTTGGTAATCTTTTTGACGTGTTATAACGACGTGCGTTCTGTTTGGTAATGGTTTTGGGAAACTTTCAAATGTTTTGCGCCCCATAATAATATAGTGTCCAGAAGTTAATTTCTTAAAACGTTTTAAATCATCACTTAAATGCCAAATCAATTGGTTGTCTTTTCCAATGATGTGATTTTCGGCAGCAGCGACAATTAATGACAGTGTATTTCTTTTTGAAATGGGTTGAGGTTTGTTGTCAATTTCTTCCATTGCTTGTGCTTTTGCAATTTCGGTTTCTTCTTTTAAGAACTTTTGTTTTAATTTTTCAATTCGTAATTCTTGTTTAGATACTAATTTCTCCAACTGTTCTGCTTCCCAATCTTTTCCCATGAATTTTTTGGTAATATATACGTCAAAGACATGAAATAAGAACACAAAAAACCAAGTCAATACAGCCCAAACAAACCAATCTGTTTGAAATAATGTAAAGTCTTTTCCGAATCCTAAAACAACATTTAAGAGCACTAGAAATGCTGAACCAATAATAAAAATGACTAAATGATAGTAAAGTCGTTTTTTTTGTTTGATTCGTTTTTGTGCAGCTTCAATAAGCGCAAGTTGCTCTTGATCAATTTGTGTGGTAGGTTTCTTTTTTTTACCGAACATGTGTATTCAGTTTTATTGAGCAGCGTTTCTTAATAGTAAATCAGCTTGAAGCCAAAAAGAAAAAGAAGTATTCACAGCTTTCCCTTGGTGTGTTGCTTTTGAGAAGTTAGGCAACGTAGCTATAATTCTTTCTATTTCAGTTTTCATTTGTTTATTACTTACACGAATACCAATGTTTTCAACACTTCCTTGTTTGTTTACAACAAAACGAATGTATACGTTATTATTAGTAATGTTTCTTTTTGCAGAGATTGCCTTTGCAGCATTTTTATCAAAATTTTTCTGAATATAAGCTTGAATTTTATCCTCAGTACATTTGTTTTGCTGTTTTTTCGTACCCGCATTTTCGCATCCAGACATTAATGGAGCGTTATCCGCTATCGTATAATGAATAGTACTATTTGGACCGACTTTTATAGTAGACATATTTGTTGCCTTTTGAGCAAATCCAACATGAGCTATCAAACAAAATAAAGCGGGAATAATTATTTTTTTCATCACTGTGTAATTTTTTTAATGTTATAAAGATACTTTTCTTTTTTGAATACTACATTTAGTTGATACGAAAAGATGAAATTTAACTATGAAATGCAATTTATTTAGATGAATGTATTTTTTAATTTATTCTATCATGTTCAAAATCAAATAGTTTGTGTTGGTGTAAATGAAAAGGGACTAGCTTGAAAGAACTAAAAATAAAATACTTGTAGCAGCAGTTGTAGTTTTATAATTTTTTAACGAGCTCTTTTTTGACACCACTAAACCATTCGTATTTTAAAATACTCAGTACAATACTATCACGTCTACCTGTCGGAGAAGCGCAATTACTTCGTAAGACACCTTCTTCTTTGCAACCAATACTTTTCATAGCTGCAATGCTACGTTTGTTATTATTGTCTGCTCTAAACTCTACACGTTGTACTTTCATATGTTCAAAAGCAAATTGAAGCAGTAAAAACTTGCAGTTTTTGTTCAATCCCGTGCCGTGAAATTCTTTCCCATACCATGTGTACCCTAATGAAACAGCTTGATGTGGTTGCTGGAAATCGTAAAAACGTGTACAACCGGCATAAGTATTATAACGCTTGTCATAAACAATAAAAGGATACGCTTTTTTATCAATTCGAGCTTGAATAGCTGTTTGTATATATTTCTTCAAATTTTCTTTTCCATCTCCCGGAGTTAAAGAATATTTCCACAATTCAGGTTCTTTTAAAGAATAGGGAAGAAGATGTTCATAATCGTCCATAGTTAGCGGACGCAATTGAACAAAACCATTGTCTAAAATGTAGTTTTTATTGAAGTCTAATAATATCATAGTTGATTAATTAGCTGCTATTATATTGTTACAAACTAAAGTTGCAATTTTTTCTTTCTGATACATTTCATGTGTTTCACCATCAAGTAGCACTATTTTTTCATTTGTAAATTGATTGCACCAATCTGCTGATGGTTTATATGGATCATTGATTCCAAAATATAATTGAATAGTTTTTTTAGGAATATTGATCTCATGTCGTAAGCGTGTTGCAGAAATTGCATATAATGATATTAAAGGTAATCCAAGTAAAGCAGCTTTCCAAGCAATTGTACCTCCAATACTAAACGCAAGTATATGCGCAGGTTTTTTTTCTAATTGAATTAAACTTTTGACCGCAGTTTCAATTCCAAAAGAAATAAATTGTTGGTGTAAATTGTCTTGTGTATATATTTCGGTATTTACATTTCCTAGTTGACAACAATCGTAATATTGAATGTCAAATTCAGAAGCTAATTTTTCAATATATAAATGAGTCCACGCTGATTTTTGCCTTCCCCATAAATCAGATAATATAATGAACCGTGGCCGCATATAAATTAAATAGCAACCGCTCCTTTTATATGTGGGTGATGTTGATAATTTACCAATTCAAAATCTTCAAATTTGAAATCGAAAATACTTTTGATTTCAGGATTCATTTTCATTGTTGGTAAAGGAAAAGGTTCTCTCGTTAGCTGAAGTTCTAATTGTTCAAAGTGATTACTGTATATATGTGCATCTCCAAACGTATGAATAAAATCTCCATATTCATATCCACATACTTGCGCCATCATCATTGTTAATAGCGCATAAGATGCAATATTGAAAGGGACACCTAAAAATACATCGGCACTTCTTTGGTATAGTTGACAAGATAGTTTTCCATCTGCTACATAAAATTGGAAAAATGCATGACATGGAGGCAAAGCAGCTTTTCCATTGGCAACATTTTCACTAAATGAAATTTTTGTGTTTGGCAATACACTTGGATTCCAAGCAGAAACCAACATACGTCTACTGTTAGGATTGTTTTTTAGCGTTTCAATTACTTCTGCTAATTGATCAATACTCTCGCTATTCCAATTACGCCATTGATGCCCGTATACAGGTCCTAAATCACCGTTTTTATCTGCCCATTCATTCCAAATTCGGACTCCATTTTCTTGTAAATATTTTACATTCGTATCACCTTTAATAAACCATAAAAGTTCATGAATTATAGATTTTAAGTGCAATTTTTTAGTCGTTACCATAGGAAAACCTTCATTCAGATCAAAACGCATTTGATGTCCAAATACACTTTTTGTTCCCGTTCCTGTACGATCTCCTTTTTCATTTCCGTTTTCCAGTACATGTTTTACGAGGTCTAAATATTGTCTCATGATGCTTTCTTTTTTATGATAATGCGATACAGTTTTGTAGTGTGTAAAAATAAAAAAAACGCTTTGATTATAGACCAAAGCGTTTGTATTTTATCAATAGGTTATTAACCGTGTTTTTATCCAATCAACATTCCTGCAATGGTAGCGGAAATTAAGGAAGCAATTGTTCCTCCAATTAATGCTTTAATACCAAATTCAGAAAGTGTTTTACGTTGTCCTGGAGCTAATGAACCAATTCCTCCAATTTGAATTCCGATAGAAGCAAAGTTGGCAAAACCACACAACATATATGTTGCCATAATAATAGATTTATTATACGTTAAATGCGTTGCATTCGCTACATTCTTTAATTCTGCTAATTGTATGTATCCAATAAATTCACTAGCTGCTAGTTTGATTCCAAGTAATTGTCCCATTAGTGACATATCTTCACTAGCAACACCAATTAGCCACATTAAAGGAGCAAACACAGTTCCCAAGATGGCTTCAAGTGAAAAACTAGGATATGGAGTGTTTGCAGCCATCCAATCATTTAAAGAGGTAATATCACCAATCCATCCAAAAATACCATTAATCATAGCAATGAATGCTACAAAAACTAATAACATTGCTCCAACATTTACGGCAAGTTTTAAACCTTCCGTAGTTCCGTTTGCAATAGCATCGAGTATGTTTGAACCTATTTTTTCTTGTGAAACTTCAACATTATTATCAACCTTATCTTGTTGTGGATATAACATTTTAGAAATTACAATGGCACCTGGTGCAGCCATTACAGAAGCAGCTAATAAGTGTTTTGCGTATACGAGTTGTAAAGCTGGATCATCTCCGCCCAAAAATCCTATATAAGCTGCCAATACGGCTCCAGCAACTGTTGCCATTCCTCCAATCATGACCAGCAAGATTTCGGAACGCGTCATTTTTTCTAAGTACGCTTTTATTAATAAAGGTGCTTCAGTTTGACCTAAAAAGATATTTCCGGCAACGGATAAACTTTCTGCTCCAGAAATTCCTAAGATTTTTGTTAAAAACCAAGCCATTCCTTTTACTATTCTTTGAATTAAACCTAAGTAAAATAAAACTGAGGTTAATGCTGAGAAGAAAATAATTGTTGGTAATACTTGAAATGCAAAGATGAAACCAAATGATTCAACATTCATCATGCCTCCAAACAGAAATTCACTTCCAGCCTTTGTATAGTTTAATATATTTATAAATAGCTGACCTATAAATTCAAAAGAATTTGAAACAAAGCCTAAATCTAGTCTGGTATTTCCTATTGAAAATCCAATATCTTTTCCTTTTAATATAGAGATCGCTATGATTAATTGAAAAAACAAGCCTATTCCAACAGTTCTCCAATTAATTGCTTTACGATTGCTACTAAACAAAAAGGCAATGATAAGCAATACAAACATTCCTAAGATTCCTCTAAGTAAGCTATTTACACTAAATCCTTCACTTGGAATTATTTGTGATGTTTCGGACTGTGTAGTAGTAGTATTTGTAGCTTCTTCTATTTTTTTTGTAAAATGATACGAAACACTTTTTTCGTTAAAAACTAATGTAGAATCTGTTAGCGTAGAGATTTTGTATTTACGAATCGTATCTGTTGGTTCATTGTAATAAAAAACCAATAGGTTATTTTGATAGATATAATCTCCACTAGCTTTTAAATTGTTTTTTGCGGCAAGTTGATATTGAAACTCTCCTGCCTTTAGTGTTAATTTATCATTTTTGGTAATAGGAATGATATTTTCACTCAACGAATTTTGAATATTACTAAAGTTCCATGTACCATCAATTTCTTGTGCATTTACAGTAAAAAGTACACAAAAAAAAGTAAGAATACTTGCTAAAAATTTTCGCATATAAAATGGATTTTATTTTTTATTTTCTCTGTTAGAAATCTCATCGCGCAGTCTGGCTGCTTTTTCATAATCTTCATCAGCTACAGCGCCATCTAACATATTGTATAATTCTTGAAGTGAAAGTGTTTTGAATCCATTCTCAGGATTGTTTTCAACAATTTCTGAATCTTCTTCTGTAAACAATTCGTCAACAACAATACTTTCTTTTTCTGCAGCTTCTTCCTCTTCTTTGGAGGTAAGTTTTAAGAAAATTCCAGCTTTGTCTAAAATTGTTTTATAGGTAAAAATAGGTGCATCAAAACGTAATGCTAAAGCAATAGCATCGGAAGTTCGAGCATCTATAATTTCTTCAATTTTATCGCGTTCGCAAATAATACTTGAATAGAAAACGCCATCAACTAATTTGTGAATAATTACTTGTTTGACAACGATATCAAATCTATCTGCAAAGTTTTTAAAAAGATCATGCGTTAGTGGCCTTGGTGGTTTTATTTCTTTTTCTAACGCAATAGCAATTGATTGGGCTTCAAAAGCGCCAATTACAATAGGTAGTTTTCGGTCTCCATCAACTTCATTCAAAATAAGCGCATATGCTCCATTTTGTGTTTGGCTGTATGAAATTCCTTTAATATTTAGTTTTACTAAACTCATCTGTTTGTGAATGCATGAACATAAAAAAAGGCTGTCTAAAAGAAGGGATTACCCATTTTAGACAGCCCTTAGTTGGGTACAATTTAAAAAAAATTATGCGTTATTCGCTTTAAATTCTTTCAATTTTTCGATTAGCTGTGGAACTACTTCAAAAGCATCTCCTACAACACCGTAATCAGCCGCTTTAAAGAAAGGTGCTTCTGCATCTGTATTGATGACAACTTTTACTTTAGAAGCATTGATTCCTGCTAAATGCTGAATTGCTCCAGAAATTCCGATAGCAATGTATAGGTTAGAAGCAACTGGCTTTCCAGTTTGTCCAACATGTTCTCCATGTGGCCTCCATCCTAAGTCTGAAACTGGCTTTGAACATGCTGTTGCAGCGCCTAAAACATCTGCTAATTCTTCTACCATTCCCCAGTTTTCTGGACCTTTTAATCCTCTTCCTGCTGAAACTACTACGTCTGCATCTGCAATGGTAACTTTTCCAGTTACTTTATCTACGTTTTCAACTTTTACTCCAAATAAAGAGTCATCTAAGTTTGGAGAGAAAGATTCCGCAGCAGCGGCACCTGTATTTTCAACCAATCCGAAAGCATTGTTAGAAACTCCAACAATTTTCACATCTGAATTGATTTCTGTAAAATTGAATGCTTTGTTTGTGAAAGCAGTTCTTTTTACTGTAAATGGACTTGTACTAGTTGGCGCAGCAACTACATTTGAAGCATATCCTGCTTGCAATCCTACAGCTAAGCCTGGTGCTAATGTTTTGCTATCTGCACTTGAGCTTACAATTACAACTTTAGCATCTTCATTTTGAGCTGCTTGTTGTACAACTGAAGCATATGCTTTTGCGTTGAAGTCTTTTAAGTTATCTGCTGATACATTTAATACTTTATCTACACCGTATTTTCCTAATTCGGCAGTATCTTCTGCATTGATACTAACTGCTGTAACTGTTGTTCCTAATTGGTTTGCAACTTCTTTTGCATATGAAGCAACTTCAAAAGCTGCTTTTTTAAGTTTTCCTTGATCTGATTCTGTATATACTAAAACTGACATTTTTTCTAATTTAAAGATTAAATAATTGAAACATTAAAAAATGATTAAATCACTTTTGCTTCGTTGTGAAGTAAGTTGATTAATTCATCAATGTTATCTGCGTCAACTAACTTTACAGCTCCTTTTGGTGCTGGTTTTTCAAATTTAACGGCAGCAGTTTCTTTTTCCGCATCAGTAGCGTCAACAACAGTTAATGGTTTTTTACGTGCCATCATAATTCCTCTCATGTTTGGAATACGTAAATCAGTTTCTTCAACTAATCCTTTTTGTCCACCAATTACTAATGGTAAAGATGTATTAGAAGTTTCTTTTCCTCCATCAATTTCACGAGTTGCTTTTACAGCAGTTCCGTCAATTTCTAGACTGATACAGTTATTTACAAAATTAGCATCAATTAATTCAGCTAACATTCCAGGAACCATTCCTCCATTGTAATCAATTGATTCTCTACCTGCAATTACCAAGTCGTAACTACCATTTTTTGCGACAGCTGCTAATTGTTTTGCAACAAAAAATCCGTCTGTTGCTTCTGCATTCACACGGATTGCACCATCAGCTCCAATAGCTAATGCTTTACGTAATGTAGGTTCAGTTTCTGCTCCTCCTACATTTACAACATCTACAGATGCTCCTTGCTTTTCTTTGAACCACATTGCACGTGTTAATCCAAACTCATCATTTGGGTTAATCACAAACTGTACACCAGTAGTATCAAATTTTGTATCTCCTTCCGTAAAATTGATTTTTGAAGTAGTGTCAGGTACGTGACTAATACATACTAATATCTTCATTGGTAATATATGTTTTTAGTGTTTTTAGAAATTTTTTACGAAGATACTGATAATTTCCCTAAAAATACTATGCATGCATAATAAAATTTAATTATTTTTTATTTTTTGCTGTTTTCTTTTAATTATTAATAATGTATTGGCTTTTTTAAGGCTAATTTATCATGTTTTTATGATAGTCTGGCTTAATATATTTTTAATAATTTAATGAAAATAGGCCTAAATAGTATGTATTTCAAGAATGTAATAGTATTGTATACTTCCAAAACAATAATAATATAACTTTTTTGAAATCAGTTTTATAAAAAGTATTTTGAAGGTTTTTTATAGTAGAAATTATTTAATCTTTAGTTCTATGATTTTTTGTTCAAAAAAATAAAGAAGATTAGTAAAGGATTCTCTATTTTCCTAAAGATATCATAAAAACGCAATACTTTAACAAATGTTTGATTTTGTAATTCCCATTTTTGGAATTAATTGTTATTTTTGTTTTTCACTTTTTTAAAATAACAACAATTGTATGAGAACAATACAGTTTAGAGAAGCGGTAGCTGAAGCTATGAGCGAAGAAATGCGAGCAGATGATAGCATTTACTTAATGGGAGAAGAAGTTGCCGAATATAATGGAGCATATAAAGCTTCAAAAGGAATGCTTGATGAGTTTGGAGCAGATCGTGTAATTGATACACCAATTGCCGAATTAGGTTTTGCCGGAATTGGGGTTGGTTCTGCTATGGGCGGAAACAGACCAATTATTGAGTTCATGACTTTTAACTTTGCATTGGTAGGAATTGATCAAATCATCAACAACGCTGCGAAAATGCGTCAAATGTCTGGTGGTCAGTTAAATATTCCAATTGTATTTCGTGGTCCAACAGCTTCTGCTGGACAATTAGCAGCAACACATTCACAAGCTTTTGAAAGCTGGTTTGCAAATTGCCCAGGTTTAAAAGTTGTCGTTCCATCTAATGTATATGATGCAAAAGGTTTATTGAAAACTGCAATTAGAGATGACGATCCTGTTATTTTTATGGAGTCTGAACAAATGTATGGTGACAAAGGAGAAGTTCCAGAAGGAGAATATACAATTCCATTAGGAGTTGCAGATATCAAACGCGAAGGAACTGACGTTACGATTGTTTCTTTTGGAAAAATTATAAAAGAAGCATACAAAGCTGCTGATGAGCTAGCTAAAGAGGGTATTTCATGTGAAGTAATTGATTTACGAACAGTACGCCCAATGGATAGTGCGGCAATTATAAAGTCAGTAAAGAAAACAAATAGATTGGTTATTTTAGAAGAAGCATGGCCATTTGGAAACGTTTCAACAGAAATAGTATACCAAGTACAAGCAGAAGCATTTGATTATTTAGATGCGCCAATTCAAAAAATAAATACAGCAGATACACCAGCACCATATTCTCCAGTGTTATTGGAAGAATGGTTGCCAAATAAAAACGACGTTATCAACGCTGTAAAAAAAGTTATGTACAAGTAAAAAAGTATTTTTAACATAAGAAAAGCTTCATCGGCATGTTTGTTGATGAAGTTTTTGTTTTTTAAAACATAAGAATTTGAAGACTACATTATATTGTTTTTTAGCCCTTTTATTTTGTTACACAGGATATTCACAGACGAAAGTAAGTGGATTAATCAAAGATGCATCAGGTGAACCCGTACCTTTTGCCAATGTTGTATTTGAAAATTCAATTGAAGGAACCATTAGTAATGAAAACGGACGTTTCTATTTAGAGTCAGAAAAAACATATGATGTTATTGTGGTTTCCTTTGTTGGCTTTACCACAAAGAAGATCAAGTTGGAGAAACGTGTAAATTACAAAATGGAGATTGTCCTTGAAGAAGGAGAAAAACTAAAAGCCGTAGTTGTAGTTTCGGGAAAACAACCAAAAAAGAACAATCCGGCAATTGATATTCTACGAAAAATATGGAAACGAAAGCGTTTCAATGGTGTGAATCAATTTAAACAATATGCGTATGACAAATACGAAAAAGTAGAGTTTGACTTGAATACGATTGACAGTGCTATGATGAAAAGTAGGCTGTTTCGCGGAATGGAATTTATCTTCAATGAAATTGATACGTCTAGCGTTACTGGAAAAACATATTTACCAATCTTTATTAATGAAGCTGTTTCCAAAGTATTTGGAGATAACGTGAAAAATAAAGTCAAAGAAGACCTGATTGGAAATAAGAATTCAGGATTTAGTAGCAATGAAACGATTACTGCTTTTATCAAAGATTTATATGCCGATTACGATATTTATAATAATTATTTGAAGTTTTTTGACAAGAGTTTTACAAGCCCATTATCACGTACAGGAATCAATACATACAATTATGTATTAGCAGATACGGCTTATATTGATAACAAATATTGTTATAACATTATATTTTATCCAAGACGTAAAAATGAATTGACATTTAAAGGTGATTTTTGGGTGAATGATTCTACGTTTGCGATAAAAAAAATTAACCTTCAAGCAAGTAAAAGTGCTAATATAAACTGGGTAAAAGAAATTTATATAGAACAAGAGTTTGATGTATTGAATGATTCTGTATTCTTGCTAAAGCGAGATTATATGTTGTCAGATTTCGCATTAAATAAAAAGGAAAAATCAAAAGGTGTGTACGGAAAGCGTACAACATTATATGATAATTATGTGTTTGATGAAGAAAAGTCTGCTGAGTTCTATAAAGAAGAAATAAATCCATTTAACGAAGAAATTTACGAACGTGATGATGCTTTTTGGGCTGAAAACCGAATGGAAAAACTAAACAAGGATGAAAAAGGGGTGTATAAAATGCTAGATACCTTAAAGACCGTTCCAAAGTTTAAACGCTTGTATAGTTTGGCTTCCATATTAGCATCTGGTTATGTAGAGTTTGATAAATACAACCTAGATTATGGACCAATTTTTTCCACTTTTGGATTCAATGATGTAGAAGGAATTCGTTTGCGCGCAGGAGGAAGAACTTATTTTGGGCCAAATGATAAATGGCGTATTGAAGGATACGGAGCATATGGTTTTAAAGACAACAGATTTAAATACGGAATTTCTGGAAAGTGGTTGTTAGATCCAAAAAATCGTTTAATTGTTTCAGCAGGAAATCGTAGAGATGTTGAGCAAACTGGTGTAAGTTTAACAGTAAATGATAATGTATTAGGAAGAAGTTTTGCTTCATCAGCATTGTTTGCTAGTGGGAATAGTGACCGATTAACGAATATTAATCTGACTACGTTTGCTGTGCAAATGGAACCTTGGAAAAATATTACCATGCGCTTGGGAAGTTCCTATAAAACCATGCGATCGGCTTCACCTACAACATTTAGTTTATCTTATATTGATCCGCAAGCTCCAAATGGTATAAATGATCGTTTGGTTCAGTCTGAAGTAAACTTTTCTATTGATATGACACCGGGAAGAAAAACCATTCGTCATGGAGTAGAACGAAAAGTAGTTAATGATGATTTTCCAAGAATCTATTTAAATTATAGTAGAGGTATTGAAGGACTTTTTAATAGTGATTTCAATTATTCTAGGGTGCAATTATTCTATAGACAACCATTTCAAATTGGAGGATTTGGACGTACATATACAACTTTGGAAGCAGGAAAAACATTTGGAACAGTTCCATTAAGTTTATTAAATGTAGTGCCAGGAAATCAAGCATATTTCTCTATTCATAATACATTTTCACAATTAAACTTCTACGAATTTGTAACAGATACCTATACATCATTACACATAGAACACAATTTCAACGGACGTATTTTTTCAAGAATTCCTTTTTTGAGGAAGTTAAATTTACGTGAGATTGTTGGTGTTCGAGGAGTTTGGGGAAGAATATCTCAAGATAATGTTGATATGAATGTGCCAGCGTTTCAAAGTTTGCCATTTAGTAGCATTACACCACAAGGAATTGCACCAAATGACAAAATATACTGGGAATATTCATTAGGAATCGGAAACATCTTCAAAGTTTTTCGAATCGATTTTAACTTCCGAGGAAATTACAAAAACAATATTGACGCACGCCAATTTGGAGTAACTGGAGCATTCGGATTCCATTTCTAAAATAATAAAAACAGATATAATTTATAAAAAGCGAGTTGAAAAACTCGCTTTTTTTGTATGTGAAAAAGTTTCGTGTTTCTTTTTAATTTTTTGTTGTAATAAGTTGTTTATTAGAGGTTAAGTGTGAGTTTGGTAACCTATAATTATCGAATCATAGTTTGTTTTGATTGCAAGGAATATTTTTTCATTCTAGTTTTACACCATCATTAACAAAAACCAATTAGCTGTGAAAAATGGCAGATTTATAAACTAGTATTGCGCAATACACACCAATTAAATCTTAGTACAAAACATGAATACGTATAAAAAGAGCAAGCCTAGAGTTTGTTTAATAAGGAGTATAAAAAGTAGCTTTTAGAAGCTTTAAGTTGAGATGCATGAATTTTGAAAGTAAGAAAATAGCATTTATAACAAATACAGTACGTATTACAAACATCATCAAAACAAATTTGAGGGAATGCGTTTAGGTGATACAAAAAAGCGCATAAACTTAGTTTATGCGCTTTTAATATAATTGTTACTTTTATGTAATAAGAGCTTAACAAGCCCCACATACACCAAAGTTTGAAAAAGCAATTACCTTTGTCACATTACAAGTTGCGATCTCTGTATGTTCACATTCTGCTACTGTAAAGGTTGGGTCACAACCTATTATCGTATCACAACCTATTACCGTATCACAATCATTTTCTGTAATACAAATATAACTAGGATCTGTAGGAGCATTTTGACCACCTACGATGTTCGTAAGATTATTTATTGTAGCAATGTTAATCTTTCTTAAGTTTAATTTTCTTTGTTTCTTCATTCGAATACATTTTTAATAATTAATTTGTTCAAAAGTATAGAGGAAATCAAAAAACACAAATAAAAGTAACCTGTGATTCGATAATTGGAGTTATCTATTTTTCCTCTGAAGTATTGATTTTATTGATGTTTTTAATGTAGTAGGATGGATAGATTCCTGTTTTGTTTTTAAAGGCTCTAGAGAAGGAATCAGGTGATTTGAAACCTAATTCAGTAGCAATAGATTTGATATCATAGGAGCGAAAAAGCTTATCGTCTTTCAATTTTTCCAAGGCGTAATCAATTCTAAGATTGGTGATATACTGAATAAATTTTTGTTGTTTTTCTGTGTGAATCACTTTTGATAAATACGCTTTATTTGTTTTTACTTTTTTAGCAACAAAAGTTAAGTTACAATTGATATCTAAAAATTGTTTTTTCTGTTCAAATTTATTCAATTCAGTAAGAATTTTTTGCACTTTTTCTTCATCAATAGTTAAGGAAGCTCTAGGACTAGCGTTTGACTTAGTATCAGAAGTAATGACTTCAATTTTCCCTTCTGATGTTTCTTTCTTTTTGGCTTCTAATTCTTGTATAAGCTTGTTAAAAGCCAACCTATTTTTCTTTTGCTTAGTGCGATTATCAATAAAGAATAGAAAAAACACTATTGTTATGATAACTAATACACTTACAGCAATTGTATATTTAGATGCTTGTGTTTTTGAAGTAGTTGTTAACTGTTTAATCTCGTTGTTAAGTAATTCAATGTCATACTCTTCATGTACTTTCTTTCTTATTTCAATGGTTTGTTTGTCATTTAATTTATCAATCTCTAGAAATAAATTATAGTATTTTAAGGCTAATTCAGCTTCTTTCTGTTGAATGTATATTTGAGTTAAGCTAGAATACGTTTCAGGAAGTAAAGGAGAGTTTTTAGCATTTTTAGAACTCATAGAATCTACTTTTTGGAAATAAAGAATTGATTTATCAAGTTCTTCTATTTTTTTGAAGTTTTTTGCTAAATGAAAATAGATAGTTGAAAGTGTACTTATTTGTTTTAGTTCTCCAGCCTTTTGTAGCGCTAAATTTAAATCATCTATGGCACTTTTGTAATTTCCTTTTTCAGACGCAATTATTGCTTTTCTAATTAAAAAATAATTGTACCCATCTTGATTGTTGTATTGTGTGCTTTTTTTGAAACCTATTTTATTAAAATATGTAGCTGAATCCAATAATGAGTTTTTAAGACTCAAAACCTTCTCTTTTATAGCTAAATCAACATAGGTGTCACTTAATGCAGTTAAAGTAATTACATATAATCCTGAATCAAAATTATCTATTTGTTCTTGTTCCTGTGAAACAAATAGAGCATAATTATCTTTAAATATTTTAATACCTTCAGGTGCTTGACCTATATCTGTTTTAATAATTCCAATATTATGAGCTATTGCCATGCTCCTTGAAATATTATTTCTGCTTTTTTCAAAATTGTAAGCAATCTTATAATAGTGAAATGCATTATTATAATCCGTAGCATTAATATAAATATCTCCTTTACATAACAAATATTTATGCTTAAGGGCAATATCATTTAATTTTTTATCAGCAAGATCTACTGCTTTATCGATATAGTTGTGAGCTGAATCAAAATTTTTATTCCGAGCTTTTGTAAAAGCTAATTTGAATAATGATTCACCTTCTCTTTTTAAGTTACTTTCAGATTTAGCTTTTCTAAAAAGAATTTTCGCATATTGTTCCGCTTTAGTTGCATCTTGTTGAATATTTTTTAAAAAAAGACTATCCAATTCTTTGTAAGAGTAGTTCTGTAACGAATCTTTCTCTTGCGAATAGGCGTTTTGAATGCAGAAAAGTAATAACAGAAGCATAATAAGCCTTCTGTATTTTGAGGGAAAAGAAACAGGCATAAAAGTTAAAAGTGTAAAATATGAATATTGAACAGATGCTATAAATAACAGTAATAAATGTAAAAGCTAAATTTCGTCACAAAACTAATAAATCGATATTGAATTCTGATTTTCTAGTAAGGAAGTATTATGGGTAATCGTAATGTATGTAATATGGTAGTTATTTAAAATTTAAAGCATATAAACTCAGTTTATGTGCTTTAAATTCTTATTTGATCTTTATATAAATTAAAAACCTACTTGCCCACAATTATCTGTATCTTCACATTTATGTGTACCTCCACAGGCGTCACTTTCAGCTTTCGTGTGTGTTGTTGTTGCACATATATTTAAATCATATGTATTACAATAACGTTGGGTAACACATCCTTGTTCGTTAGTTTGACAATTAATATAAGTGTGTACGCCAGCTACAGAATCTACTCCTCCAATAATTGAATGAGTATTATTAATTCCGGCAATTTTAATCTTTCCTAGATTTAATTTTTTTTGTTTTTTCATGCGAATACATTTTTAATAATTAATTGTTCAAAAATATGTAGGGAATCAAACAATACAAATAGAAATAACCTGTAATTCGATAATTACAGGAAGCTATTTGTCTGCTAGAGTATTGATTTTATTGATGTTTTTAATATAGTATGACGGGTAAATCCCTGTTTTGTTTTTAAAAGCCCTAGAGAACGAATCAGGTGATTTGAACCCTAATTCAGAGGAAATTGATTTGATGTCATAGGAACGAAAAAGTTTATCTTCTTTCAACTTTTCTAAAGCAAAATCAATTCTAAGATTGGTGATATACTGAATGAATTTTTGTTGCTTTTCAGAATGAATTACTTTTGATAAATACGCTTTGTTTGTTTTTACTTTTTTAGCAACAAATGCTAGATTGCAATTACTATCTAAAAATTGTTTTTTCTGTTCAAATATAGCTAGCTCAGAAAGTATTTCTTGTACTTTTTCTTCATCAATAGTTAAGGTTGATTTAGGTTTTTCTTTTTTTTCTATGCTAGTTTTTTTCTTAGCTTCTAATTCTCTAAGGAGTTTGTCAAACTTTATTCGATTTTGTAATTGTTTGTTTTTATTATAAAAAAAGTAAATAATAAAGAGTAAAACCAATGCGATAATGATTGCTAATGCAGTATTATAATTCACTTTTTTTGAATAGGTCAATTTTTTTATGAGCGCTTCTAATTCTTTGATGTCATAATCTCTATGAATTGCATCTTTGACGCTTTTTGATACATGCTCATTAATTTTGTGATTTTCTTCAAATTCACCCCAATATTTCAATGCATTTTTACGATCTCCTTTTTTGTTATATAAATTTATAAGTGTATGATATGTTCTGTCGAGAAGTAAATAGTTTATAGCATTTTTTTTGGATACAGAATCAACCTTCTGTAAATACTTTATTGCATTTTTCTCATCATTATTATCCTTATAACTAGCACCAATATAATAATATATACTAGGGTATAAGTTTTTGTATTTTTCAGAAATAGCTCTAGTTTCAGCAATTTTTAGTTTTGAAATTGCTTCTTTTTGATTGCCTCTTTCATGTGCTAGAATACCTAGTTCTGTTAAAAAAAATGTATATCCAGCATCATAATCAATTCGTTTAGATTCTTTTAAACCAAGATTAATGTATACTTCAGCAGAATCAAGTAAGCTTGTATTTAACTTTTTCTCTTTTGTAGCATATTTCAGGTATGTGTCAGAAAGCGCTGTTAATGTATTAGAATAAGAATATCGATTAAACTTATTTTTGCGTTCATCATCTGATAACTTATTGTAATCTTTAAAATTTTTCAATAAAATTTTTAAAGCGCCTTTTTGATCTCCTAAAACATTCTTAACCAATGCTATATTATACGAGGTCATATACATCATATTGTTATCATGACTTTTATAAAAATTGTAAGCTTTAGAGTAATATTCAAAAGCCTCTTCATATTTTCCATATTCATAAGAAAACTTTCCAGTTAAAAAAACACAAAGTATTTCTAGGTTTTTGTTCTTTAATTTAATGGCAGCAAGTTCTTTAGCTAAATTTAAATTAATCAAGGCGTTTTGATAATCTCCTCTATTATTTTCTATAATAGCATATCGTTTGTATGCTTCAAATAAATCTCGTGGATCATCACTATTTTTTGCATTTTCAAAAAGTTGATCTGCATATATTTTTGCTCTATCTATGTCTTTATATAAATATTTAAAATACAGTTTATCTAATTGTCTATATGAATACTGTTGTAATGAATCTTTCTCTTGCGTATTAACAGTTAATGAGGAAATGAAAATAAAAAAGTATAAAATATTTTTAAAAAATACTGGAGGGTTTATAAGAAACATAAAAGGGCTAGATTTTTATATACTAATAAAGTGAACATATTATTTACTGTAATAAGTATTCATTTTTTCTAAAAGTTACATTAAAAATTAATGTAAAAAGTATAAATCTACGATTAATAAAGGTGAATAGCATTACAATTAAAAAACCAAAATTTGCTACAAAACTAAGAAGACAGTATAGAGTCATATTTTGTAAAATCTTTTTTTAGAAATAAAAGCAAGGTTTACTTATAACTGGATTGAACCATGAATAGTACAATCTATTATTGTCTAATAGTAGATTGCTTTAGTTGTATAGCCCAATTTTTGCCCATAGTTTTGATTCCAGAATTAACAATTAAAACTCATTATTATGAAGAAAAGAAATCTTAAATCATTAAAAATTAACAAGCAGTTAATTTCTAGAGTTGACAATACTTCAATTGTTGGAGGAGGAATGGGGCCGGGACCATTATATTCTTTCTTAATCGCATGTTTAACAGAAAAATGTCCTACGGATTCTAAAGGCTTAGGTTGTTATACGCAAAACCCGTTAGAATGTATTGCGCCGCCAAATCCATAGGAAGCAGTCTTTAGGTTAGCGTAATTATTTTAATTACAATAGAAAAGCCTGAATTGTTTAGAATTCAGGCTTTTTTACACATCAAATTTTAATTTCGAACTAAAACTAACAGTTTAGGCTAGGTAAATTGGCACTACAATTATTGGTCTGAGTTCCAGTTCCAGATTCACCCATTGTGCCGCCAGGGCATGTTTGACTAGCAGGAATAGTATGTGTAGTTGGACAAGTTGAGCCATTTTCAAAAGTCTTACATGTATCTGCTATAGTTGTGCATGCAGTAGTTGCGCAAACATCAGAACCCATAGTACCACCTTTGATAGTATGCAAGTTATTAATATTAGCAATTTTACTTTTTCCTAAATTTAATTTGCGTTTTTTCTTCATTGCAATAGAGTTTAATAGATTATGTTTGAAAAGTACTTATTCAAATGGATGTTTCAAAAAAAAAATGACTACTATTGTCGTATTGTAGATTGTTAAATAGTTGTCTTAAGGGTTGATTTTATTGATGTTTTTAATGTAGTAAGACGGGTAGATTCCTGTGTTTTTGACAAAAGCTCTAGAGAACATATCGGATGATTTAAAACCTGATTCTTCAGCAATAGATTTAATATCATACGATCGAAATACTGGATCATCTTTCAAACGTTCCAAAGCATAATCAATTCGTAAATTACGGATATAATCTATAAACTTTAATTGTTTATGTGTATGTATAATTTTAGATAAATAAGTTTTATTTGTCTTTGCTTTTTTCGCCACAAACGCCAAATCGCAGTTTTTATTTCGAAACCATTCTTTTTCTTCAAACTTATTTAAGGCTTTTAAAACTTGCACTACTTTTTCATCATCAATAGTCACTACCTTAGACGTAGTTTGGATACTAATTTTTTCTTCTTTTTTGGTTTCTAATTGTTGTATTAATTTCTGAAAAGTAACTTTGTTTTTTCGTTTCTGATAATAGTAAAAAACGAAGAATCCACATAATATGATGACGAGTATACCTATAATTATGATTGAAGTAAAACTGTTGTCTTCTATTTCAATATTTAAATCCTTTATCTCGTTTTTCAAAAGTGCAATATCATGTAATTCATGAATTTGTTTTCGTACAATTTCTGTCAAATCATCATTCACAAGATCATTTTCAATATATAACTGCAAATACTTTGTTGAGTTTGCATAATCTTTTCGGTCAATATAAATTTTTGCCAATCCATAATAGGCGTTTTGTAAAACAGTATAATTTGTTCGTGTTTTTTCTGTTATTGAATCTGTTTTTTTTAGATAAAGTATAGCCTCATCAATTTGATTTAACTTTTTGTAGCAAATACCTTTGTGATAATAAACAGCAGTTAATAAATTAGGTTGTTGAAAACTCTTATTGCTGTCTAAAGAAGCATCCAATTCTTTCAATGCTTCCGAAATATTACCTCTTTCTTCTAAAATAATTCCTTTATCAGCTTTGAAAAATTTATTTGCACTAATATTATTTGTTTTCTCAGTCTCTAATAAGCCAATATTGTTATAAATTGAAGCTGAGTCAAGTAAAATAGCTTTTCTGTTAGGATATTTAATTGCTTTTCTAATGTAAGCATTACTCAAAGTGGATAAAATACTAACGTAACTATTTCCATACTCTAGCACTTTATCTTTTTCTGATAAACTCTTATAATTCTTATATTTTTTTAACAATAGTTGGATTGCGCCATCTTGATCTCCAAGAATATTTTTTAATAAAGCTATATTTATTAAAATATAATTTTCCTTAGTTTTATTCGCAGTATTTTTATAATACGCATAAGCTTTCGTATAATTTGAAAAAGCTTCTTCATACAAACCAGAATTATATGATATGTATGCTTTCGTGAAAATACAATCAGCTTCTAATTCTTTGTCATTTAATTTTTGTTTTGCAATTGATATGGCTTTGTTAATGAGTGTAATAGCTTCGTCTGTATTTCCAGTCAAATCTTCTGTTTTGGCTAAATTTCTGTAAAAAAAGAATAACTTTTCATCATCTTTTTCAGCCTTAGCAATCTTAAAAATCTTTGTTAAATATATTTTAGCAGATTGAGTATTTGTAAAACGAACTTTTTGAAACTTCTCAGTCAACTTCTCATAAGAATATTGAGACAACGAATCTTTTTCTTGAGAAAAACTAAATGTTGAACAAACTAAAAAACAAACAAAAAAGATTTTTAATGAAAATGAGGAGGAAGAAAAAACACGCATGAATTTAACTATGATATAAATATGTTAATTATGAAATTAAAGTATTCTAAATATATGTGGTAGGAAATATAGTATTGTTACAGTAATAATTACACAAATCTAACAAAATATTAATGTTACTTGATTGGTCAGTCAATAGGTTTTGCATAAATTTGCACCCGATTTTAGAAAAACGAGTAAGAAAAGAAGATATGACAGCTAAAGAGAAAAGAACATTAGATGCGCTGATTGAGATCCCGAAAGGAAGTAGAAATAAATATGAATATGACTTCGATTTAAAGAAAATTAGATTCGATCGTATGTTGTTTTCATCAATGATGTATCCTGGAGATTACGGGTTTATTCCAGAAACATTAGCACTAGATGGAGATCCATTAGATGTGTTAGTTTTAGGAACAGAACCTACATTCCCAATGTGTGTAATGGAAGTAAAACCGATTGGAGTTTTCCATATGGCAGATGAAAAAGGACCAGATGAAAAAATAGTATGTGTGCCTGTAAGTGATCCAATTTGGAATAGTTACGAAGACATTGATGATTTAAATCCACACAGGATCAAAGAAATTACACATTTCTTCCAAGTATATAAAGATTTAGAAAAGAAAAAAGTTGATGTTGGTGGATGGGGAAATGCTGAAGAAGCATACGAAATTGTAGATAAATGTATCGAGCGTTATGAAGCAAGTGAACATAAAGCTAATGGCGATTTCACAATTTAAAAGTTACATACACAATAAATAATTAATAAAAAACCTTCTAAAGCGATTTAGAAGGTTTTTTTTTCTCCCTGATTTTGTTACATTTATGCCGCAAATTAACAAACCAAACAAATAAAATATGGAATCAATGATGATTTATATGCCAATAGTTGCAGCAGCACTAGGCTTAATCTACATGCTTATCAAAAAATCTTGGGTCATGAAACAAGATGCCGGTGACGGTAAAATGAAAGAGATCTCAGATCATATATATGAAGGCGCTTTGGCGTTCTTAAATGCAGAATACCGCTTACTAGCAATATTTGTAGTAATTGTAAGTATCGCGTTATTTGTTGTTTCTATAGTAGTAGATACAACACATTGGCTAATTGTAATCGCATTTATTTTTGGAGCTATCTTTTCTGCATACGCTGGAAACGTAGGAATGAAAATTGCTACCAAAACAAATGTTAGAACAACGCAAGCAGCACGAACAAGTTTACCAAATGCTTTAAAAATATCTTTTGGAGGTGGAACTGTTATGGGACTTGGAGTTGCAGGTTTAGCAGTTTTAGGATTAACAGCGTTCTTTATTCTTTTCTACCAATACTTTATGGGAAGCACTTGGACGTCTACAGATGATATGACAATTGTACTAGAAACACTAGCGGGATTCTCTCTTGGAGCAGAATCAATTGCATTATTTGCACGTGTTGGTGGAGGAATCTATACAAAAGCAGCAGATGTTGGAGCTGACTTAGTTGGAAAAGTAGAAGCAGGAATTCC
Source organism: uncultured Kordia sp. (assembly GCF_947496985.1). Classification (GTDB taxonomy): domain Bacteria; phylum Bacteroidota; class Bacteroidia; order Flavobacteriales; family Flavobacteriaceae; genus Kordia. The sequence goes on along the minus strand of NZ_CANMEZ010000002.1, from coordinate 289,572 downwards.
GGAAGATGATCCTCGTAACCCAGCTACAATTGCTGATAACGTAGGGGACAATGTTGGAGATGTTGCAGGTATGGGAGCTGATTTATTTGGTTCGTACGTAGCAACAGTATTAGCCGCAATGGTATTAGGAAACTATATCATAAAAGATATGGGTGGAGATATTACAGCAGAAGGTTTTGCTGGAATTGGTCCTGTATTATTACCTATGGCAATTGCAGGAGCAGGAATTATTATTTCTATTATCGGAACAATGTTAGTAAAGATCAAAAGTAACGAAGCGAAAGAAAAGCAAGTTATGGGCGCTTTAAATGTTGGAAACTGGACATCAATTGTTTTAGTTGCAGCAGCATGTTTCGGATTATGTGTATATATGCTTCCTGAAACAATGACAATGGAATTCTTCGGAGAAGGAAAAGTTGAAGTATCAGCAATGCGTGTATTCTATGCTACGTTAGTTGGTTTATTTGTGGGAGGAGTTATTTCTTCTGTAACAGAATATTATACAGGATTAGGTAAAAAACCAATCTTAGAAATTGTTCAAAAATCAAGTACTGGAGCAGGAACAAATATCATTGCAGGTTTAGCAACAGGAATGATTTCTACATTCCCATCAGTATTATTATTTGCAGGTGCTATTTGGGCATCATACGCTTTAGCAGGATTCTATGGAGTTGCTTTGGCCGCTTCTGCAATGATGGCAACAACAGCAATGCAATTAGCAATTGACGCTTTCGGACCTATTGCAGATAACGCAGGAGGAATTGCTGAAATGAGTGAACAAGATCCAATCGTAAGAGAACGTACTGATATCTTAGATTCAGTAGGAAATACAACAGCAGCAACAGGAAAAGGGTTTGCTATTGCTTCTGCAGCATTAACATCGTTAGCATTATTTGCAGCATACGTAACATTTACAGGAATTGAAGGAATCAACATCTTTAAAGCGCCAGTATTAGCCATGTTATTTGTTGGAGGGATGATTCCAGTAGTATTCTCTGCCTTAGCAATGAATGCCGTAGGAAAAGCAGCGATGGAAATGGTATACGAAGTTCGTCGTCAATTCAAAGAAATTGCAGGAATTATGGAAGGTACTGGAAAGCCAGAATATGATAAATGTGTGGCAATTTCTACAAAAGCATCATTAAAAGAAATGATGTTACCTGGATTATTAACAATAGGATTCCCATTAGCAATTGCATTTATTCCAATGATTTTTGGAATGGATAACTTAGCAATTGCTGAAATGTTAGGTGGATATATGGCAGGAGTTACCGTAAGTGGTGTACTTTGGGCAATTTTCCAAAACAATGCTGGTGGAGCTTGGGATAACGCTAAGAAATCATTTGAAGCTGGTGTTGAAATCAACGGAGAAATGACATATAAAGGTTCAGACGCGCATAAAGCTGCTGTAACTGGTGATACAGTTGGAGATCCTTTCAAAGATACTTCTGGACCATCAATGAACATCTTAATTAAGTTAACTTGTTTAATCGGGTTGGTAATTGCACCAATCTTAGGAGGTCATTCAAATGATACTGCAACTGCAGAAGAAGTAAACAAAAATGTGATTCAAGTAAATGCTGAAGAAGCTTCAAAAGCAGATGTAGCATTGAATGTAGTTACAATGAAAGAAGAGAATTTATAAGAACCGACTTTTTATATTTTAAAAAAACAGCAATCGAAAGGTTGCTGTTTTTTATGCTTATAAATTAAACAAATCACTTCTGTCGATATAAATAAATTGTAAACGGAATCGATTTACTTGATTTGAAATGAACAATTTTTTCAGCTTCCCAAGCAGGAATATCAAAGTCATGCGTTACAATTCGAGTGCCTACAGGTAATTCGTTTTCTAACTTTAAGGAAATTTTCCCTAACATATTTCTGGTTAAGTATAAAATAATTGCATTCACTTTACATAAATCAGCATGAAAAAAATCTTCTTCTCTAATTTCTATAGTATCTGTAGCATTTTCTTTTTTAATATTTTCAGCGGCAGCTTCCAAAGCAATTGGTAATATTTCATAACCAATACAAGTTACATCTGCAATTTTTCGAGCAGCAAGTAAACTTCTGGCATCACCACAACCTAAATCTAAAAGAACTTCTCCATCTTGCAAATTTAAAAGTCGTAGTTTTTCCAATACAACTTCATTAGGAGTAAGCTCATATGGTTCGCCTAATGATGTAAATACAGTTTGTGATTTCATAGAGTTTTATAGGGAATTCATTTGTTTTTTTAAATTTTCAAAAGTATCAGACAAGTAGAAAGCACACATACTTCTTAAGCGAATAATTATTTCCTGATGAACAAATTCACCTTCTTCATCAGTACGCGCTAAAAAGGCTTCTACGCCATATTGGGAAATGATATGATAATCTTGTTCAAAACTTTTTGTGCCAACCAATAAACCTTTTACAGCAGCTTTTAAATCATCGCAAAACAATAGTGCGACTTTATCTGCAACAATTTCCATCAATCTAGAGGTAATTAATAAATTTTGAGAATCGTTTGCTTGTGATTTATCTTTACTAAAAGGATTCAAATTATACTTTTCACTGACTTCTATAATTCCTTGTCCCTTTTCGGCAACATTGGCAACTTGTTCCACACGATTGATAATCTTACCATATTTTTCAACACTTGCAATGTTTCCAAAGATTTTACCAATATTCCCAACAAATGGTAATACCGTTAATAGCATGCTTACTACTGTAAAACCTTTATCAGCCGCACCACGCCAAACATCTGTTGAGGTAATTTTTGAATGTTCAAAATACATATGAGCCAATTCAATGGCAATTAAAAATATAAGTGCATTTACTTCTAAATAACGTGCATGTTCAGGATCTAAAAAATCAACTCCAATCATTAAAAAAGAAGGTTTCCCTTCTACACCAATTACAGCAGTAGCATAGGTGCCGCGTCCAATATAACATTCAGGAACATTCATTTGTAATGCATAGCAAATAGCTGTAATGCGTTCCATGATTTCAGGATAATTGTGTGTGTTTAATCGATCTGAAAAAGAAATAACCGATTCATAATCAGGTGGGTTTAACGCTGCAATGAAGTTATTTAAGGAATCAAAAAAACCTGTAGCATTCTTAAAACAACTTGGAACGACTTCTTCTAAAACTGCTGCTTTTTCCAAGCGCTCATATTGATTGGAATGTTCAATAGCTGTAGTAGTCAACACTTTTGCGTGTAATACTTCTTGTATAATTTGTGCTTTTTTTTGATGTTTTTTATGTGTGAGTAAAGCTTCAATTCGCGATTGTTTCAACGGTTGCAATTCGGCAAGTTCATGCACTGTTTCGGAACTATCTTCTTCTAACTGTTGTTGAATATATAAGATAGACTCTAGGATTGTAATTTTTAACTGTTGTCCACCTTCACCTTCTAAAAGATTTGTTGTATTTGTTGGTAACAAATCCGTAATACTATCATCAGGAAGCGTTTCGTATATTATTTTATACAATGCAATTGCTTCTGGAAATCGAGCTGCATTGTTTAAATGTTTGGCATAATTTAGGTTGAATTCAAAAATGATTTCTTCCTTTTTTTCTTTCGCACTAAACAATTGATAAAAGTGATCGTGAAACTTGATTGTATGTAAAGCTGTTTCCTTTTTTTGAAACGGTTGCAATATGTTCAATATGTTTTTTTGTTCTTCAAATGAAAGTTGCCAATCATTCATAATAGCGACCAAATTTTCGCCAAAACTATCATGTGTTTGTGTATGTTTTGTGAAAACAGCTAAAATGCCTTCTAGTTGTTCTTCTGTAATTTTCAAACGTTTTAAATGCAGAATTAGATCACTTTTTAATTCATTACTTAATAAGTTGGAAGTAGTACTTTGCAATTGAAACAAACGGGAAGCTAATGCTAAATGTGTTTCTTTCTTATTGTATTTTTTGACTAAAATATCTCCGAAGAGACCAATTCTATTTCCTGTATTTTCAATAACAGGTAGCAATTCATGGTATAAAGTATCGTTCATAAATTCTGTATAGAATACTATGGAATCAGTAGTGATTTTATCTTTTCCCGTTCTATTTTCAATCATGAAGCTTTCGCTCGAAATGTCAATGGTAATCGTGTTACTATTTGGAAGTTTTCCAACAATGAGCGTTCTCACGGAAGTGATGACAAGATGCCAAGTTATATCTTTTGGATAGCTATTATTTTCATCTTTTGAAGCCAATTCACTAATACCTAAAATACTCAATACATACTCAGATACTTGTAATTGATGGAAAATATAGTTTTTTGTTGTCAACGAAAGCGAGGGAACAAATGAAATTGCTTCTTCATTGTTTAATGCATACAAATGATCGTTCTGAAGTACTAGAAGAAATTCTTGTAGTTGTATGAAAAATGACTGTGTTTCTAGTTTAAAATCAGCCGCTTCCTTATGTTCTTCATAGGTTGTAGGATTTATTTCCAAGGTTTCCGCTGAAACATATACAATGGATTCGTTTTGTAATATTTGCAATCGGGAAGCCGTAATTAAACTGTTCTTTTCATTGTCAGTTTTGGAATAATCAACCGTGAAACCATTGCGAACTTCTTTAAATGTAGCATCCGTTATGGCTGAAGCTTCAAAAAAGCTTATTAAAGGCGATTTTAAATCTTCTACAGAAAAATCATCGGTAACATAGAGTTTGGCAATTGTTTTTTTGTTCTTGTCTTTTGATCCTTTAAAAAAGTTGAGCATAAGTGTATAAAATGGCTTTTAAGAATAGAAAATTAAACAATTTTGAGCAGAACTCGTATTTTTTCGTGTATACACGTATAAATGGTAAGGTTAAATGTTGATTGTCAGTAGTATAAGTTAGTAACTTCATGGGAGTTAACAATTGTAAATTTATACCATGAGAAAAGTACAATCATGACAGCTTTTACAAATTGAATTTTAGGCTGTGAAAAAATATGTTGTACGGAGAAATTGTGCCTCCCATTTATAAATTGGCACTACTACTTATTGCTATTAAAAATTTAACCATATACATTTATTACATAATCATTAAAATTTTATATCATGAAAAAAAAGAAGTTAACAACGAAATTGTCATTAGGGAAAAATCGAGTTTCTAACTTAGAATCTATTAGCGGAGGTTATGTTACAGCTCCTGTTTTATGTGGAACAGGAAATTGCGGAACTAACAATTGTGGAACGGGAAATTGTGGTACAGTTAACTGTGTTTCTGATCGTTGCTATACAAACGATCACCCAGCTAGTGATCCATTACACTGTCGTACATGTAACAACTGGTGCTAATTACCAAAAAAAAGCCATTCGTAACAGAATGGCTTTTGTATTTATATCGGAAATTGTTTTTAAAACAATCCGTGTATTTCTGCGTCTATTTTATTGATAACACTTCCTAAATCTTCAGGATTATCTACAAAATCTAAATTGTCAACATCAATAATTAATAACTTTCCTTGATTGTATTTTGAAATCCAAGCTTCATAGCGTTCGTTCAATCTACTTAAATAATCAATACTGATAGAATTTTCATAATCGCGTCCACGTTTGTGAATTTGTGCGACCAAAGTAGAAATATCTGCGCGTAAATAGATTAACAAATCTGGTGCATCTACCAATTTTTGCATTAATTCAAATAGTGATTGATAATTTTCATAATCACGATTTGTCATTAATCCCATCGCATGAAGGTTTGGTGCAAAAATATGTGCATCTTCATAAATAGTACGATCTTGAATGATCTTTTTTCCGCTTTCGCGAATTTGTAAAACTTGTCTAAAACGACTGTTTAAGAAATAAATTTGAAGATTAAAGCTCCAACGTTCCATTTGTGTGTAAAAATCATCCAAATACGGATTATCTACTACATCTTCAAAATGAGGTTCCCATTTGTAATGTTTTGCTAATAGTTTTGTTAGAGTTGTTTTACCAGCGCCAATATTTCCTGCAATTGCAACGTGCATGTGATTGTGTAATTAGGTGTTTGCTTTAAAATCAGACTGTTGGATTTTACAATTGATTCTAAAAATATTCGTTCTATTTATTCTTTTGTTGGTTTTTTGAGTTGAAACTGATATAATACAATTCCGTCGTAAATATACAAGATATCATCGTGAAGCGAAAACTGTTTTATAGCAATTCTGTCAGAAGGTAAATTTATAAGATAAACGTCTTTTTCAAAGGAATAGTACAACTTTTTTTCTTTTAAAAAGATAACTTCTGTATTTGTCATGGAAAAGTCCGTTACGCCAGTCAAATCTTGCTGCGTTAATAAACTTCCATAAATGTTATAAGTGTACAATGTGGTTTCTGTCAACACTCTACAATAATTATAATTACTTTTTTGTGTGATAAACTTTTCTGAAATTGGTAAATTCTGAATAGGTGTTTTTTCCTGAACGTAATTAAAGACTTCTAATTGTTGTGTATTGGTGTCAAAAACCCACAAGTTACGATCGGTTGCTGTGGTGGCAGAAGCTAAATTTTTAAAATCGGTAATGATGTTAAAATCAATTCGCTTGATTTCGTTCAGTGTGTTATCTAAAATAATAACAGTATTGAAATCACTATAAAATAATGTGATTTTTAACGGATTTAAAATATCTACAGAAGTGATTTCGCCAAGCTGAAAATTATTGTATTGCCATTTTTTTTTGTCTTTCTTTTTGATCAGAATATTATCTTGAATCACGTAAGAAGCTCCAAAATTGTCCATTGCTACAAATTGGTCAACAGACAAACTATCTTTCTGTTGCAACGTAGCAGAAATTGTTTTCTGTCCAAGCATAGTTATTGAACAACATAAGAAAAAACAAAGAATCAGGTATTTCATGATTGGCAAATTACAAAAAATGCGCCATAATTGATGAAACAATTTTACAATGTGAAAATGTAGCAATATTTTAACTTGAAAATGATTGTTTAAGATTCTGATAAACCGAATCAAGTTCTGCATGACGAACTCGGGAAAACTATCTCAATACTAATATCTCATCACTCAATACTATTTTAACAAATCAACTTATATCCAAAACCTCTCACATTTACAATCTGAATAGCATCGTCATTCTTTAACTTTTTACGAAGTTTAGTAATAAAAACATCCATGCTTCGCGCATTAAAAAAGTCGTCATCTCCCCAAAGTTTGTTGAGAATAAATGTTCTGTCTAATACTGCATTTCGTTTTTCTGATAAGTAAAAAAGTAATTCAGATTCACGATGTGTTAGTTGTGTAACTTCTTTATTGTGAATCAATTGTTGCTTGGTGTGATTAAAAGTATAATCGCCAATAGAAATTTGTGTATGATCTTTTTTGGTATGAATTCGATCTAATAGTGCATGAATGCGAACAATCAATTCTTCCATGCTAAACGGTTTTTTGACATAATCGTTTCCACCATGTTGAAAACCTTCAACAACATCTTTTACTTGTGACTTTGCTGTTAAAAAAATGATAGGAATATGTTGATTTTCTTGACGAATCTCTTGTGCTAAGGTAAAACCATCTTTTTTAGGCATCATTACATCCAATACTAAAATTTCAGGTTTTTCTTTTTGATAGGTTTTATACGCTTCTTCACCATTTTCACATAAAAACACTTCAAAATCACGTGATTCTAAACTTTCTTTCACTATTTGACCCAACGCAGGTTCATCTTCGGCAAGCAATAATTTGATTGTGTCTTTTTTCATGCGTGTAAGGTTATTTTAAAAATAGTGTGTTTAGAATCAGGAATCAACTGAATGGTCCCGTTGTGTTTTTCAATAATTTTTTTAGTGTAATATAAGCCAATTCCAAAACCTTTAACATCGTGTGTGTTTCCTTTTGGAATTCTATAAAACTTATCAAAAATCTTTTCTCGCTGCGACTTTTCAATAGTTCCACCATTATCAACTACTGTAATTTCAACAGTTTCTAACACTTTGGTAATATTAACTTCAATAGTGTCGCCACCATATTTTATAGCGTTGTCAATCAGGTTCGTAATAGCATTTTCAAAGTGAAACGGATCTAATGCTAATGGAAGCTCTTCTGTATTACTTCTAAAAACAATCTCTTTTTCAGTACCTAATGTCTGTTGCTTTTCCGTAATCTTCTCCACAAAATTTACGACATTCAATTCTTCTTTCTTTAATAATAGTTTTTCACTATCTAAAGTTGCCGTTTCCAGTAACTTTTCAACCATAATATGTAACTTTTTCAACTGCTTATCAGAAATTGATAAATACTTTTGAGCTTTCTTAGGATCTTTCAAAGCATCAAAGTGTTGAATAGCTTCCAAAGCTGTAGATATGGTAGTAATTGGTGTTTTAAATTCGTGTGTAATATTACTAATCAGGTCGTTTTTAATCTCAGCTAATTGTTTCTGTTTATTAATTACGCGAAGTAAATATAATAAAGAACTAATAATGGCTAATGTGAGTAAGGTAGATAATAAAATACCCATAGAACTCTCCTTCAAAACGGCTTTAGAAATATTTGTGTATCGTAATTCTAATTTCTCGTCATGATTTAAATACGCAGATTTTGCATAAGTTTTCAAAGCTTCTTTTGGTAGTGAATCAGTTCCGATTTTGGCAATAATTTTTTTTCCTAAATATTGATTCAAACGATATGGAACTTTAATCTGTTTTCTGTTAAACTCAGTATCTAAAAAGGTTTTTAGTTTATCAAAATTTAATGAATCTTCGGAAATAGAGATATATAATGAAGAAACTTCATTGAACAAGCGAATGCTATCTTTATATTTTTCAATATTATCGTTAAACTGGGTAAACTTAGCTCTGAGAGTTGATTGTGTTGCGTTTAATAAAGAATCAATTGTTTCATGAGGATATTCCATATTTCCATTTACACGAGCATCTATAATAATAGTATCTGAATGGTTATAGTTACTGTGATTGTATATGTTTAAGATAGAATCAGTATCCATATTTCTAAACTTATCAAACGTTGGGAAATTTCCAAGATTAGAAGCTCCCATAGATACAAACATCACTTTGTCTTTCTTTACGATATCTGCATAATAAGCTTCTACAGCATTGTCCAAACTAATTTGTACCTGATTGATGAATTGTTGTTTGTTAACTTGGTAATTTTTATAGTTCCAATATACTTGTACAGTTACTGTAATGGTAATGGTAGCAATTATAAAATATAAAATCCAAGAAAATCGTTGTTGCCTCATTTGTATCTATTTACATTTCAAATGTAAGGAGTTCTTTAGGATAAAAAACAATCGCTTAACACTCGTTAACGTTCGTTAACCAAATAAGATGCTTTTCTATTTCATATTTGTAACATCAAAAAACTAAAAAACACAAAATAGATATGAAAAACTACGCACAATCAATTATCGTATTTGTCTTTATATTGATAAGTACCATAGTAAACGGACAAGAATTTCAAGGTGAAGCTACGTACAAGACAAGCCGTAAAATGGATTTCAAAATTGACGAAAAAGGAGGAAGTCAAGGAATTGATGCTGACATGCAAAAGAAGATGAATGAAATGTTGCAAAAGCAATTTCAAAAAGAATACAAGTTAACATTCAACACTGCTGAATCGCTTTATAAAGAAGAAGGTAAACTAGCCGCACCACAACCAAGTGCTACAGGAATCCAAGTTATGGTGATGGGCGATAGTGAATCTAAAATATTGTACAAAAACATGAAGGAAAAGCGGTATACAAATCAAGAAGACATTTTTGGGAAAATGTTTTTGATTAAAGATTCTCTAGAGAATAAAGAATGGAAACTTGGTACAGAAACCAAGTTCATAGGACAGTACCAATGTTTCAAAGCAACTCGTACCATTGAAATGGAAAAAATAGAATCTTTTTCATTAAATGATAGTAAAGAAGAGCCAAAAGTAACCAAAGAAGAAGTAACAATAACAGCATGGTATACTCTAGAAATTCCAGTAAATGCAGGTCCAGGAATGTATTGGGGATTGCCAGGATTAATTTTGGAAGTAAACGATGGTTCAGAGACAATAATCTGTAGTAAAATTGTATTAAACCCTAAAAATAAAGTAACGATTAAAGAACCAACAAAAGGGAAAAAAGTAAATCAAGAAAAGTTTGAAACAATCATACGTAAAAAAACAAAAGAAATGACAGAACGTTTTAGAGGAAACAGAAGAGATGGAGAACATGTTACAATTGAAATTGGAGGATAAAACTGAGAACATTATGAAATTAAATTTTAAAAAACAGTATGTATTTGTACTTTTCTATTTGTTGATCAGTGTATCAATAATGCAAGCACAAGTAGCTACGGTACCTTTTGAAAATGATAACTTAATGTTTATCAAAGTAAAAGTGAATGCACATACAGAACCATTAAACTTTGTATTTGACACAGGTGCGTCAACAATCGTGTTAGATGAAACTGTTGCCAAAGAATTAGGTGTAAACTCTGATTATCAACAACCTGCGGAAGGTGCTGCAGGATCTGAAGTGTATAATGTTGCGTTATCGCAAAAGCTACATATTCAGGATGTTACATTAGAGAATGTGCATATGGTTTTAGTCGATTTAGAACGATTATCCAAAAGAGGAAATCAAAAAATTGACGGAATCGTAGGAGCAGATATCATGCAACAATTTATAACACGATTGAATTTTGATGAGAGTGTAATAGAATTGTATAAAAGTATTGATGATATCGAAAATGTAGCAACATACAAAGTATTACCAGCTTCGTTGGACTTTGCAAATATTCCACAAGTGGAACTTGAATTTACGCTTGCGAATAATCAAAAATTTAGTGGAAACTTTTTATTTGATTCTGGAGCCAATATGACATTTCTTTTAAATACACCTTTTGTCAACAAACAAAAAATAGAAAGTATTATTGGAAAAACGATTGAAAACAAAGCAGAAAGTCTCACAGCTTCGTCAACGTTTAAAATTGGAAAAGTATCCAATGTAAAACTAGCTGATTTTGAATTTGGAGAAATGCCAATTGATTTATCTAAAAGTGAAGCAGGTGTTATGGCTTCAAACGCATACACAGGAATATTAGGTGTGAAAATAATCAACAGATTTAATACCATTTTAGACTATAAAGCGAAAAAGATTTATTTCAAACCCAACAAAACATATGCAAATGAATTTGAATTTCCATTAAGTGGAATTTCTATTGAAAAAGAAGCAGAAAAAATTCAAATTTCAAATGTAATAGAAGATTCAGAAGCCTTTACAAAAGGCGTTCGAAAAGGAGATGAGTTGGTTTCTATTGATGGGGAAAAAATATCAGATATAAAATTATACCGAGAACTTTTAAAACAAAAAAATAAAAAAGTAGCACTAGTTCTAAAAGATAAAAACGGTAGTGCAAAAACAATTATAATTACGCTAAGGCGTCTAATCTAAATAAAAATTAAGATAATTTTAACAAAAGTCGATTAAACTCAACAGGAAAAGTTAGGTCTAAGTGTTGTTAAAAAGTGTAACTTTTCAAAAAGTTACGTACTAACACTAAAAGAGTTAAAAAAATAACACCTAACAATAATGAAACGTATTTTAATTTGGAGCTTACTTTTATGTACGACAAGCATATTCGCTCAAGGTTTTCAGGGAAAAGCATATTATCAGTCAAAAACGACAATGGATATGAATTTTGGAGGAAGACAAATGTCTGAAGAACAGAAAAAACGAATTGCTGATCGAATGAAAGGCTTCTTGGAAAAAGTATACATTTTAGATTTTAGCCAATCAGCATCTACATACAAAGAAGAAGAAAAAATTGAAGCGCCAGGACAAGGTGGTGGAAGAGGTTTTGGACAAATGATGATGGGTAGTTTTTCTCCAGGAAAACAGTATAAAAATGTAAAAGATGGTGTCATGATGGAATCGAAAGAATTCTTTGGAAAAGAGTTCTTAATCAAAGACAGTTTGCCAAAACTTGAATGGAAAATGGACGGTGAAACCAAGCAAATTGGAAAATATCTTTGTTTCAAAGCAACGGCTTTAAAAAAGGTTGATGAATTTGATTTCAGAAGCTTGCGAAGAAGACGAAACAATGATGGTGAGGATAAAACTGCTGAACAGAAAAAACAAGATTCAATCAAAGCAACAAACGATCCAATGAGTCAGGTGGAAGTGCCAAAAGAAATACTTGTTACTGCTTGGTATACTTTAGATATTCCGGTAAATCAAGGCCCAGGAGAATATTGGGGTTTACCAGGTTTAATCTTAGAAATAAGTGCAGACAAAACAACCATTCTATGTTCTAAAATCGTCATGAATCCAGACAAGAAAGATCCTATTGAAGAACCAACAAAAGGAAAAGAGGTAACACGTGCTGAATACAATGACATTGTAAAAAAGAAGATGGAGGAAATGCGTAACATGCGTGGTCGCGGACGTGGCGGTAGAGGAGGAGGAAGAAGAGGGTAACACCAATTCGATGCCTGTCGACAACTAATCAAAAGAAGCAAAATCAATGAAAAATATAGTATTTGTTTTGCTATGCTTAGGCATGGCACAGGCTACCTATGCTCAAATTACACTAGAAGGTGTTGTAAAAGATACACTAGGAAATCCCTTAGAATTGGCAAATGTAATTGCATTAAATAAAAAAACGAACGCGTTAGATTCGTACGGAATTACAAATAACGAAGGACGTTTTCGACTCAAATTAAAAGAAAACACAAATTACGCTATCAAAGTAAGTTTTATAGGGTTGGCAACTATAAATGATTCGCTAACAACAAAAGAAGTTGACATCAAAAAAGATTTTGTGATGAAAGCAGATAACAGTTTGCAAGCTGTAGAATTAACCTATGAAATGCCAGTTACCATAAAAGGTGATACGATTGTATATAATGCGGATTCTTTTAAAAACGGTTCTGAAAAGAAACTTGGTGATGTTTTAAAAAAGTTGCCAGGTGTTGAAGTTACCGATGATGGAGAAATAGAAGTAGAAGGAAAAACGGTTTCCAAAGTAATGGTGGAAGGAAAAGAATTCTTTGATGGCGATAGTAAATTGGCAACAAAAAATATTCCTGCAGATGCTATTGATAAAGTAGAAGTATTAAAAAATCACAATGATGTTTCACAAATGCGAGGACTTGGGAACGATCAAGATAATGTAGCAATCAATATAAAATTAAAAGAAGGAAAAAAGAATTTCTGGTTTGGAGAAGTTACTGCCGGAGCTGGTCCTGAAGAACGATACATTGCAAACCCAAGATTATTTTATTACAGTCCAAAATACAGTGTAAATATCATTACAGATTTCAACAATATTGGTTCAATTCCGTTTACACGAAGAGATTACTTCAATTTCTCTGGAGGATTTAGAAATACCTCTCGAAATACAGGAACAAATTTCAATGTAGCTGCAAACGACATTGGATTTTTAACCTTACGAAACAATAGAGCACAAGCAATTGATTCTAAATTTGGCGCAGCAAACTTTAGTTATGCCGTAAAGAAAACATGGGATATTAGTGGTTTTGCTATCTATTCTGGTTCTCGAACTGAAATTAGTGAAAACAGTATTAATGATTATTTAGATGAGAGCATTCCTGATGAAAATACGGCAACCAATACACGTCAAAAAAGTGATTTAGGATTATTCAAATTAAGTACAACGTATAAGCCAAATGGAAACAATCAATTAGATTATGATGCGTTTGTAAAAGTGTCCAATCAAGGAGAACGTACAGATTTCTTTTCTTCTTTATTAGGTGGAATTGATGAAAATCAAACTCAGAACCCGTACAGTATCAATCAAAATTTAAACTATTATTACACCTTAGATGATAAAAACATTTTTGCTTTTGAAGCGCAGCACTTATTACAAGATGAAGATCCTTTTTATAATGCTCGATTGGCGCAAAGTGAACAATTCCGTTTTACAGATATTTTAGGTTTAAATACGACACAATCAGGTTTAAATATTGGACAAGATAGACGTGTGAAAACGAACAAATTAGATGCCCGATTAGATTATTGGTATGTGTTAAATCAAAAAAGTAATATTAATATTACTGGAGGAACAACACTAAGTAGACAAGACTTTAATTCTGAAATTTTTCAATTATTAGACAATGGAAGTGTATTTCCTTTAACAAATTCGATGCAAGATGTTACCAATGATGTACAATACAATTTTAGTGATACATATGTAGGATTACATTATAAAGTTAAAACGGGAAAATTCACGTTTACACCAGGAATTACAGCGCATGCATATGGTTTGAAAAATACGCAATTTGGTTCCGAGTTTAAAGACAACTTTACACGATTCTTACCAGATTTAGATATTCGATTGCAATTAAAAAGCTCTGAAAATATCAATTTTAGATATCAAATGCAAACCGATTTTACAGATGTAAATAATTTGGCAGAAGGTTTAATCTTTAATAATTATAATTCATTATTCAGAGGAAATAGAACTTTAGAAAACGCATTGTCGCACAACTTGAATTTAAGTTATTTTAGTTTTAATATGTTCAATTATACAAACATATTTGCTTTCCTAAATTATAACAAACGTGTAGATCCGATCAGGAATCGTTCACAATTCTTAACAATTCCAGGTGCAAATCCGGGTGATCCCGATGTGTTGAGTACAAACAGTGTTTCATCACCTTTTAATTCAAACTTTGCAGATGAAAGCCTTACTGCAAATGGACGTTTTGAACGTTCGTTCGGGAAATTAAAAGCTTCAGTTGGCGGAAGTCTTTCATTATCAAAATTTACACAAGAAATTAACGGAAACAGGAATGTAAACGAATCTTTTACGCAATCATACCGAACACGATTGAGTACTAATTTTAGAGATGCGCCAAATATTGAAATAGGATACAATTTGTCTATCAATACATACGATCAAGGAAACATTACAAATAAATTTACAACCAACAGTCCGTTTGTAAATGTAGATGCGTATTTCTTAAAAAGTTTTGTCTTTACAGCAGATTATTCGTATTTCAATTACAAAAGTGAAGAACGTACGATAAACAATTACAGTTTTCTAAAGGCAGACTTAGCGTATCAGAAAAAGGATAGTAAATGGGAATATACCATTAGTGGAACCAACTTGTTAAATACAAAATCGTTGAATCAGGATAATTCAAATACTTTTTCCACGAGTACAAGTGAATATTTCATTCAACCACGATACTTAATTTTAAGTGTAAAATATAATTTATAAATTTATTGAATAGCTTCAAAAACAAAAGCCTTTCCAAATTTGGAAAGGCTTTTTTATAAAATAAAATGGCATGTATATGTTTAGGATACTATTGGTTTTTCAGCACCACGTTCTAAATATTTAGAAATACAATGAACAGCTCCTAAGTTTTCTGTGAACGGATGGAAATCTTCAAGCATTTTCACTTTATACCCAAGTCTTTGCCATATTTTGGCATTCGCGAGATCTGTTCTTACGAGTCTTTTCCAATTTCCATGCCCATAAGTAGGAAGCCAAACTGTTTTGTTATGTTTGGTGTTTTCAACTAAACAATTATTAGAAGTAGCAAAATACCAAACTCTTTCCTTTTTTGATTCATCATCAATATACACTAATGGAAGCGGGTTTCTGATGACTTCAAAATCTGGATTTCTAGAAAGTTGTGCCGCAATATTATCAAAAACATTAACCATTGCATATTTTAGACTTTCTGGAAAATTAATTAGTTCTGCAGCCATTTTTGGATCACCCACAAGAATTTGATATTTCCCTGCGGCGTTTCGTCCTGCTAAAGAAATAAACATATCAATGTGAAATAAAGGTTGCACAGTGCCTTCTTTATTTCCAAAATAAAGAAGCTGATGCCAATTTGGATCTCCATCAACCGTTATACGTTCAGTTCTTTGTGAAGGTACGGGGATTTGACTGCCTACATAATACAATTCTTTTGAAGTGTCTAAATAGGTTTTGTAAAGTCTCTTTATTAATGCTTCATCAGACTCTCCGTTTTCAGGAATGATAACTTTACCAACATAATCCAAGGAATTCTTAGGGTAATCAGCACCTATAAAAAAGAAATTATCTCCAATCAATATATTTCCTCCCTGAAAATAAAGCGGAGCAGGATAGTTTTCAAAATCAGATACATTTGAAGCATAACGAGCTAAAAGACCATCTGCATATCTTGGAAATGAAAATGGTTGTGCAAAAAATGTACTTCCATTTGCATCCTTCGTAATTGCGTGTCCATCTTCTGCCCAAACTGAAAAATGCAAATGGTTGGGTAAACTCTGTACGGTAGCTCTATCTATAATGTTATTTGCTTCCAACCAATCTTTTAACTCATTCTCAACAGCTTCATGTGTCATAATGAAAAAATTGGTGTATTCAGGTAATTGTAATATTAAATCACTATAGGCATTCCAATATGGATTGTTATTTTGATCAAGTATAGCATATTTTGGAATTGTTAAAAAGATTTTAGACATTTTCCCTTCTACGCTACTTACAATTGAAGGCTCTTCAGGTTTAAAGTCTATAGTATCTAGATATGAGTTTTTTTCATCTGTAGTATCTAAAGCAGTTGTTTTGAAAAAGGCTGAGTTTAAAAACTTCATGGCTGCTTTGTGACCAGAAAAATCTTCTTTTGTTCTTACAATGATATTCTCACTCTTCTGGTAATGTCTTGTTTTTTTTTTCATCGTTAAATTGTATTGAAATATAAAATGCTTACTCTATTGAATTGGTTTTTCAGCTTCCACCTGAAATTAATTGAAAGTTCAAAACTCCCATTTATTTAAAGGTGAAAACAGACTGTATGTACTGAAAATACAGTTAAGTAGAATTACGTGTTTTGTAGTGGTTTACACGTAATTATTTGTTTTGCAGAATTATCAGGTAGATTTTTTGACTAGATTTATGATGAAATTACTGGTAATTATAAATAGTAAAAATGTATTATTAAAAAGATAAAATAAACCACGATGAGCAAAATTACAGATAGTGTACAAGAAAAAATAAACAAATGGAAAGCTGAACCTGTGTTAAGCTTGGCGCACCATTTTCACAAATTTAATAAACAACAACATGTACGTGTGAGTGAATACACAGTGTCCGATTTGTCAACAGTGAAAAAGAATTGGAATACAATGAAAAAAATTACAATCCATTTAGGGTTAAATAATGAAAAACAAACCAATGATAATGTAATTACTTTTGCGCCTATTTTCGAAATTGATGGTAAATACCTTGAAATGGAGATTATAACCAAGCAAGACAAAAATATGCTCAAAACTAATAATGGAGCACGTGTTCCAGAAGAATATAAAGAAATGGTTACGTACAATTGGAACACTTTAGATTTTCATTTAATCGATGATTTATTTATTGTTAGAGATAATGGTATTCCTAAAAGAGTAACCAGTTATCACAACTCAGGAGCAGTAATAACTGCTTTAAAAGAGCTAATTCCTGATAGTAGTAAACTGAATGCAATTAATATGTATCTTGGTGTGGACAAGAATAAGTTTGCGATTCCATCTTTAACTGCATTTGCACCAGTTATCGGTTTTCAATATATGACAGTAAAAGATCCGAAAAAAAATCCAGTTATAAGTTACTTCATCAACTCGGGTAATGTAGCTTGTAAAAAGATTGATAGTGAAATAGAAGAAGGCGTAATCAAAAGTATATTTTCATTAGAATTTTTTATGCAATATACAAGTCCGTGTCCACCAACATGTTAAATAGAATGGAATGAGTAAAGAATTTTTTGGAAATCTACGATTACTATCGTCACTTACAATAGTACTTCCCTTGCTAATAGGAATGTGGAAGTACTATCGTTTGTCAAAGATGCAACGAAAATTATTTTATTTAGTCATCTTATTTTCCATTACGGAGCTCATTGCAAATATTTTATGGTATCAAAAACTCAATAATTTACCTGTATATCACTTTTATACCATTATAGAGTTTCTGTGTATTATTTACATTTATAAAGATGCATTGTACAAAATATTTCCAAAATATGTTTTTACAATAGCAGCTGTGTTATTTACGCTATTTTGCCTTATAAATATGTGCTTTTTTCAAAGCATACTTACGTTCAATTCAAATGCAACCACAATTTTAGGATTGTTGGTTATCTTTTTAACCACCTGTTATTTTTATGCATTGCTGAAAGAAGTAAAATATACATCGTTAGAACGAAATCCAATGTTTTGGCTTAATGCAGGGTTTTTAATATATTTTTCGAGTAACTTGCTCTTATTCTTTATCAGTAATAGTTTGTCTACTGAAACAGCTGAGGTTAATTTTTTAGTTTGGGGACTCCATGCTATTGTTAATATTGTATTAGTCATTTTTTTCATAATAGCTATATGGGTGAATCCGGATCAACAATAACGTTACAAGTCATAATAATTGGAATGATTATGTTTTTTGTGCTTGCTTTGGCGGTAATTTTATTTTTTATCGTATACCAAAAACGATTGCTTGCACAACAAAAAAATCATCAAAAAATTGAAGCAGATTATCAACGAGAATTGTTAGCGGTAGCAATTGAAAGTGAAGAAAAAGAACGCACACGTATTGGCAAAGAATTACATGATGATGTTGGTGCATTATTAACGACAACTAAATTGTATTTAAGTCAAATTTCTACGGAACTTACGCTAGAAGAATTAACGACAACCACTGATAAAATGCGCTCGCTTTTTGATGCGATGATTCAAGGTGTTCGAAATATTTCGCAAGATTTACGTCCTGTAATTTTAGAAAAATTAGGATTATTAGAAGCTGTTGATACTTTAGTGCAAACTGTTAATGAAGCAGGTAAATTGGAAGCAATTTTTGTAGATGTCACCACGAGTCCTATCGCGAAAGCATATGAATTAAATATCTACAGAATCATTCAAGAATTAATCAATAATACGTTGAAACATGCAGCTGCATCAAATCTTTCTATTACAATAGGAAATGAAGGAAATACGTTGAAAATTGTATATGAAGATGATGGAATTGGTTTGCAACAAGAATATTTAAACCAAAAAGGAATTGGACTTAGAAATATAGAAAGTAGGTTGTCAGTTTTAGAAGGTACCATACATTTTAGTGCACAAAAATCTGGGATGAAAGCAACGATTAAAATACCCATGTAATCATGACTGAAGAAACAATAAAACTAGGTTTAGTAGACGATCATAACTTATTTAGAGAAGGAATAAAATCGTTACTGGATAAAATTTCAGGAGTTACACTTGTGTTAGAAGCTGTAAATGGAAAAGACTTATTTACAAAGTTGAAAAATGATGTTCCTAATGTGATATTGTTAGATTTAGAAATGGAAGAAATGAATGGAGTAGATGCTACGCTAAAACTTCAGGAAGAATATCCAAATGTAAAAGTAATTATCCTTACCATGCATAAGGAAGAACGCATGATTTCTTATTTAATGGAAATTGGCGCCAATGGTTATTTACTTAAAGATACGACTCGTGAAGAATTGGAAGAAGCTATCAAAACGGTAGTGCGCAAAGGGTTTTATTTTAATGAATTTGTATCACAAGCTTTATTAAAAGGATTAAAAAACAAATCTGGAAAACCATTAAAAATAGGCAAAGATTATCATTTAACGGCACGTGAATTAGAAGTGTTAGAATTGATTGCACAAGAATGTACCACAGCCGAAATAGCAGAAAAATTATTCTTAAGTGTACGAACCATTGAAGGACATCGTAAAAACCTGATCAGTAAATTGGGTGTAAAAAATACTGCGGGCTTATTAATAAAAGCGATCAAAGAAAAGTTGATTGTTATTTAAGTTGCGTTGTCATTCTGAACTTGATTTGGAATCACACATGTAACTGTTTTGAGAAGCTGAATCAAGTTGCTTTACGTTCAATTTGTGACAAATAGGTTATTCTTTATTGATTGTAATACTATTTTAAGCTACGTGTTTTTTCAATCATTTTCTGAATTGCTTGTGAAATAAAAATACTCATCATCACAAAACCCATAAAAAAGAAGAAACCATTTTGAAGTTCAGAATTGTTTGTGGTCAAAACCGTTAAACTTGAACCCATATTTTCAAGTTGATCTAACTGACTTGAAATGATACCTGTAAAGCCAATATACGACATGAAAATTGCCACAACTAATACATCTGCCATTGACCATTTTCCACTTTTAAATACTAAAAAGTGAATAATTTTATTGTTTTTTAAAACACGTTTGAAAATAAGTAACAAGCTGGAAATGAGTTTGGATACAGGAAAAATAACACTAAATAATAGCACCAGTATGCCAACAATCATGACTTTGATTTTCCCTTGTGCAAGCATCACTTTTGAAACTTCCATGATACTTTTACTTTTATAATATAGTACCTGATCTGTAAATGAAATAGGTTCGCCCATTAACTGTAATTCCATAGATGAAATTCGTGCATCAATAGCAATCATTGGAAGAAAAACACCTAAAATAAGTAAATGTAAAGCCGCTAAAATGTATAAGGTGATTTCAAAATTAGAGTGATTATTCTCGAAGAATATAAGTGTTAGAATACATAAAAATGCAGTAAGCAAAATAAAATTCACTCCGTTTTGTGTATCATTACTTTCTTTTATTTGACTTGAAATTAACATTTTGCAATCATCACCTGATTGTGCATTGTATTTCGAAATAATAGTATTGTAAGTGGAATAATCTATTTTTTGAAAAGTTCCGTCGGTATATGTGTTTATTTGCTCAAGAATATATTTTTTTATGTTTTCACGATTTTCATCATTCTCTAAAAAATCAAGAATATCTTCTGTAATCACAGGAACATGCTCTTTCAATTCCCCAAAAATTTCAAAAAAATCAGCACCAAAATTCTTTAAAGAAAAACCAAAATCTGCTTTCCGATCGTTTTCGGCTTTATATGTTGTTTCAAACTTATCAATAGATTGGTATAAAAATGTTTTAATTTTTATACGCGCTTCTTTCCGGTCGTTTCCAGTAAGCTTTAATTCTTTAAGTTTCTTTGTGATAATTTCAGCAAACTGTTCTTCCCATTGATCAATATTAAACATGCCATATTTAATATCTGAAAGTTCAATAACATCCGCTTGTAATACCCTTTTTTTATTTTCTAAATTATAGGATGTAATCGTTGCAAGACTTATGATGATAAGTAATACAATTAAAATACTGTTTGAAATGGTCTTTTTTTGCACGTTGATTGGTTTGGTACGTATTCAATAGACGAACAAATGGACTTTTTGTTTCACTCAGTTGTATATTCCAAACCTATTTTGACCTTTACCCTATCTATAATTTGGATTAACTGATTACTAAATGCTAATGGTAATTTTGAACTTTCTGTTACTCCATTTTGAATACACGTGTTTACTTCTTCAATTTCATGAAAATATCCGTTTCCAATATGTGGAAGTTCAAAAACAGTTTCAGCACCATCTTTTTGTAATGTCAAGGTCGTAGCCTGATGAAATCTACGATGTAATTTAATACTTCCTTTTGTTCCGTGAATATAAGCTTCGGTTGGTGTATTGGTTTCAAAAGTAGACTCTAATACTGCTTTTGAGTTATTTTTATAATTGAATAACATTGTACAAAAACTATCAACTTCTGTAACCGTCATTCGCGCCATAGCGTTAATATCTGTGGGAATTCCTAATACTAATAAGCTTAAGAAAATAGGATAAATTCCAATATCTAACAACGAACCGCCAGCTAATTTTTTATTATACAAACGACTTTCTATATTGAATTCACTTCGAAAACCAAAATCAGCATGAACACTTATAATATCTCCAATTATTTTTTCATCAAGAAGAGCTAACAATTTTTCAATAGTAGGCATAAATCGTGTCCAAATGGCTTCCATTAAAAACAGGTTTTTAGCTTTTGCTTCTTGAATCATGGTTTGAGTTTGTTGTGCGTTGATTCCCATTGGTTTCTCACATAAAACAGCTTTATGATGCTGTAAACACAACATGGTATTTTCAAAATGAAATGTATGTGGAGTCGCAATATAAATCACATCAATCTCAGAATCATTTACAATTGCTTCATATGAGTCATATGCTTTGCGCGCGTTGTATTTGGTAGCAAAATTGGTTGCTTTTTCTAAAGATCGGGAGGCAACTCCGTATAATGTAGAAGTTTCAGAAAGTTGTAAATCGGCAGCAAATTTGTTTGCAATTTTTCCTAAGCCAATAATTCCCCAATTCGTTTTTGTATTCATTCAGTATGGTTGTTGTATAATTTGTTGAAAAGATACTAAATACTTTTTGATGAATTGAGTCAGAAATTGGCTCTATTTTTTCAAGATTCCCAAATAAGCCTTCCAAGGACCAACTTCAGTAGTGTATTGCTTTGCCATTACTCTAGCTATTTGTGCAATATGACCCAAATCGTGCACGGTCCAAGTGGCTAACAATTGTTGTAAATTAACTTCTCCCAATTCAGGATGTATTCCTTTTTTAAGTAAATCATTTTCAGTGATTTTAAGCTGAGCTAAAATTTCTAAATTATACTGTCTAAACTTAGTAAATTCAACTAATAATTCTTGAATAGACTTGCCGTTGCTTGCCTGTTCTTGTGCAAATCGGTCAAAGGATTCAAAAGTTTTATCTTCTTTGTCAGATAAAATAATTTTAGCACGAACTATCCAATCGGTTTTTTCTCCATGAATCAAGTGACCAATAATATCATAAGGACTCCACGTATTTTTTCCTTCGTTGTGAAATAGCCAATCATCAGATAAATCATGTAACAATGTCCTCAGCGTTTCAGGAGTTTTTTGGAGTATTTCTATAGATTTTTGTAGATTGAAAGTCATTTACATTATTTTTTAAACTATGTCGAAGTTAATTTTTTCAGACGAATCAATGTAATAATAGCAATTACTAATATTCCAATTCCTGCGCCTTTACATATGCCATGTATAAAATCTGGAATTTGAATATAATGATTTACAATTTGTGATAGGGAAATTATGGATATTCCTAAAACGATGAGTATCATCAATTTTTTTTGATTTGTATATTTCATGTAGCTATTTTGATGAATTCAGATGGTAAATACATTAAGACCTTCCTAACGTATATTACTATTAGTACATGCTTGTTTAAAATATTACACAAAAAAATAAATTATTTTAAAATTATACTGAAATACCAGCACCAGCGCCTGCACCGCTGTTATCATCGTCATCATGTTTTCTATGCTTTTTCCAGATTTCATCATCTCTAGCTTCATCATCGCTAAAATATTCATCGTCTGAAAATCCGCTATCAGGTAATTTTTTAGTTTTTTCAAATTTATGACTTTGGTTACAGCGACGACAAAGTGGTCTCAATCTTGTTGGATCGTCATGATCTGCTCGTATAGCACTGGCACTTTTTTTGAGTCTTTTTAATCGGGCAAGTCGTGTACTCCATTTAGGGAAATGATCGAGTTGTCCTGAAACGATTTTGTGTCGTTTTCCAGATTTACTAGTATAATAAGTTTTGATTTCTCTCCCTTTTCTATCTGCCAAAGGTCTTCCACAACCTGGGCAAACATAATTACCGCTTTTATTTCTAGGTGCTTTAGTAATTACTCTTCTACGTAATGCTTTGCTAAACGTATGCCTGTGTTTTCTTCTTTCGGCAGGTGGTTTCCACTCACCACCGTCACTATCATCATCTGAATCTTTCTTTTTTCTTTTTTTGCCTAATTGAACCGTTTTATTGACTTGAAGTTGCGTGATGTCATTTGCATTTTTCAATGCTTCAGTTTGTGTAGTGGCTATTATTTTTTGTTGAATAATAGCTTTAGGTCTATTATCAACAAATTGAAACGCATTATTAGTGTCTTCTTTTTTTTGAGAAACACTATTTGCTACTGATTGACTTTTATTTTGTTGTTTTTTATAATCGCTTGTATGCATAAATAACACCTTCGTGTAAAAATTACACAGAAAAGATATAAGATATATTGGGTAAAAAAAAGATAAATAATCTTGTAAATTACTACTGTCTACGAATTGTATACGCTTATGCCAATTATTTCTAAACTCTTACTCAACATAAGGCTTCTCATTATATTTTACTCGATATAACATCATGAATTCTTTAACATATGCCTTGTAGACTTGTTTAAGGGTTATTCATTTTTGTTAAGCTGATTAATTTCTCAATTTTGAATTGTCATCAGGGCAATAGAATACATCGGTTTAGTAGGTTATATTGAATAAAAAAAGTCACTTCCATAGCAATAGAAGCGGCTTTTTGAATATTTGATTAAATATAACTATTTGTTTCGTCCTTTTAGTAATCCTAACATTGTTTCAACACCAATACCAACGTAGGTGCGATCTTTATTAATTTGTAAAACCGGAGAAAGCGCCATTCCAAAATAGCGTGTAAATGGAAATTCTATTTTTGGATTAATGGTAAAGCTTATAGTGTTATATTCACGATAATCCCAAGTGTAATTTCTGGAAAGTAAAAAACTATTTATAGGTTGCCAATTTACAGGTTCTTTAATTTTAGTGAAACCTATTCCTGCGGACAAATTTAAACGAATTGTTCCACTTTGATTGAATTTATATATTCTTCCACCCATGATATGATAGGTTTCTAAATGATTAAAAGAACTAAATAATGAAAAAGCATCAAAAAGGCCTAAAGAAAAATCATCGGGTTTTGAGTCAGGTTCTTGTATATATATGCTATAGCCAAATTTGAAAGCATATTTCTCCTTATATACATAATCTAGATTCATACTAAATCCGAAATAATTTCCAAAATTTAAACCTGTTGTTGTATATATAGCATGGTTTTCACCAAACTGAGCGTTTATTGTTTGTATGCTTATAATAAACAATAACGTTAATATGATATGTTTCATGATGTAAGTAAATGAATAGTTTGGTTGAATTTCAGAACGAAACCAACCGTATTTTATGTTTAAATTATTCGATAATTTAAATGAATGTAGCTATGTTAAAGATAGTTTTTTATTTGAAATGAAAAATATTATAAACGAAAAAATATTTACTACAATCATGTGTTTCAAATTTAGAGCTATAAAAAAACCGCTTTTGTAACAACACAAAAGCGGTTTTTAAAATATATAACTACCTTCTGAATCTTACAATCCGAAAGCTGATTTTACGTTGTCTACGTAATCTAATTTTTCCCAAGTGAATAACTCTACATCTAAGGTTTTACTTTCTCCATTTGGAGTAACGAATGTTTTAGAAACAACTTCGTTTTTACGTCCCATGTGTCCGTAAGCAGCTGTTTCACTATACATTGGTGTGCGTAATTTTAAACGACTTTCAATTGCCGCAGGGCGCATATCAAATACTTCTTTTACTTTTTCTGCAATTTCTCCATCATTTAAGTCAACTTTTGCAGTTCCGTATGTGTCAACAAAAATCCCCATAGGTTCAACAACTCCAATAGCATATGAAACTTGTACTAAAATCTCGTCAGCAACTCCGGCAGCAACTAAGTTTTTTGCTACGTGACGTGTTGCATAAGCAGCACTTCTATCTACTTTACTTGGATCTTTTCCAGAAAACGCTCCACCACCGTGAGCACCTTTTCCTCCATAGGTATCTACAATAATTTTTCTTCCTGTCAATCCAGTATCTCCATGTGGTCCACCGATTACGAATTTTCCAGTTGGGTTGATGTGATACTTAATATCATCACCAAATAAAGCTTGAATTTCTGGTTTTAATTTTGCTTTTACACGTGGAATTAAAATCTCAACGATATCCTTACGAATTTTTGCCAACATTACTTCATCTTCATCAAAATCGTCATGCTGTGTAGAAATTACAATTGCTTCTACTCTTGAAGGTGCATTATTGTCATCATACTCAATTGTTACCTGACTTTTTGCATCTGGACGTAAATATGTGATATCTGCATTTTCTCTACGCAAAGCAGCCAATTCAATCAACATTAAATGTGATAAATCTAACGCTAAAGGCATCAAGTTTTCAGTCTCTTTTGTAGCATATCCAAACATCATTCCTTGGTCACCAGCACCTTGTTCTTCTTTTGTAGCTCTGTCAACACCTCTGTTAATATCGTCAGATTGCTCATGAATAGCTGATAAAACACCACAAGAATTTCCATCAAACATGTATTCGCTTTTTGTGTAGCCAATTCTGTTAACTACTTCTCTAGCAATCTTTTGAACGTCTAAATATGTGTTTGATTTTACTTCTCCTGCTAAAATAACTTGCCCAGTAGTAACTAAGGTTTCACAAGCTACTTTTGACTCAGGATCGAATGCTAAAAAATTATCAATTAAAGCATCAGAAATTTGATCTGCTACTTTGTCTGGATGTCCTTCTGAAACTGATTCAGAGGTAAAAAAATATGACATAATAAATCTTCTTTTTATAAAATTATAAAGTTGGGAAAATAAAAAGTGATTGCTTGGTCGGCTAAAGAAGTATAAAATTACTGCTTTAGCATTTTTTATTATTCTGAAATTTATTTTCAGAATCCAGTCTATAAATTATAAACTAGGTACTGAAACAAATTCAGTACATGAGGTTGCAATCAGTTCAAATTTTTCCTCAAAATCAGGTGCAAATGTATGAAAATCTGATTAGATATAAACAACAAAAAAATATAAATTAACATTTGGTTATAAAACTGTTAAAAAGTAAAAAAAAATGAAAAACATTTGGATATTAAATAATTATGACTTTACCTTTGTAGCAAACAAAGACGAAAAATGTTTAAAAAAGTTTCAAATATGATGTGTTGTATGATGTGTAGCAGAAATGCCGCAGAGGACACTATTGTATTACGCTAACTTTAAAAAGCATTCCACAATAATATAAAGCCTCTGCATTTGCAGAGGCTTTTTTCATGATTATATTTTAAGTTAATTTTTTTTCAAAAAACCAAATGAACACAATTTTTCAAATAGCGGAAATCAAAACAACAATGACAATGTGTTGTTGTATGATGACTATGTGCATGATGTGCTGTAGTCTACTTCGCTATTATCGAAAAGTTCCAGATAAATACTAACCCATTTATCGTTTTAGAAAAAAGGTCCTTTTGGTAATATACTTCCAAAAGGACCTTTTTATTTGGTTGAAAACAAGAAAAGAGCAAATAGAAAACAAATACATAAAAAAATAAAAACAAGAAAACATGAGTACACAAAAATTCGCAACAAAAGCATTACATTCAGGGCATGATACTACACAAAATGGAGGAACAAGAGCTGTCCCAATTTATCAATCTACGGCATACGTATTTAATAATTCGGATCATGCATCAAATTTATTTTCCTTAGCAGAACCTGGAAATATTTACACCAGAATCAATAACCCAACAAACGATATATTAGAACAGCGTTTAGCTTCTCTTGAAGGTGGAATAGCCGCAGTAGTTACTGCTTCTGGAACAGCTGCCATCGCTACAACATTCCTAACATTGCTAAGAGCTGGAGATCACATCGTAGCTTCCAATAGTTTATATGGAGGAACGTACAATTTACTCAATGTTACCTTGCCAAGGCTCGGAATCACAACAACATTTGTAGATCCAAATGAAGAAAATAGTTTTAGTGACGCTGTACAAGAAAATACTAGAGCTGTTTTTATTGAATCATTAGGAAACCCAAAATTAGATGTGTTAGATATTGATGCAATTTCTGCGCAAGCCAAAGCAAACAAACTACCACTCATCGTTGACAATACGATTGCTACTCCTTACTTATTGAATCCTATCAAACACGGCGCAAATATTGTTATTCACTCACTCACAAAATACATTAACGGAAACGGAACTGCTTTAGGAGGCGCTATTATTGACGCTGGAACTTTTGATTGGACCAATGGAAAATTTCCAGAATTTACAGAACCTTCAGCTGGTTATCATGGTTTAGTGTACAGTGAAGCTTTAAAAGAAGCTGCATTTATTGCAAAAGTTCGTATTGAAGGATTGCGTGATTTTGGTTCGGCATTAAGTCCGTTCAATGCGTTTCAAATTATTCAAGGATTAGAAACCTTGCCAATTCGTATCAAACAACATAGTGAAAACGCTTTAGAATTGGCTAAGTGGTTACAAACACAAGAAGCTGTTGCTTGGGTAAATTATCCAGGATTGGAAACAAGTGATTATAATACTTTAGCGGAAAAGTACTTGCCAAAAGGACAAAGCGGAATTGTTACGTTTGGAATTAAAGCAGGATACGAAGCAGCAAAACGAATTGCAGATGAAACAAAAGTCTTCTCACTCTTAGCAAATATTGGAGATACCAAATCACTTATTATTCATCCAGCAAGTACAACGCATCAACAACTAACAGAAGCACAACAAGCTTCAACAGGTGTGACACAAGATTTAATTCGTTTATCAGTTGGATTGGAAGACGTAGCAGATTTAAAAGCAGATTTACAAACGGTATTTGCAAACATAACAGCAGGAATTCCAGCATCATAAGAAGGATATCATGGGAAAACGAATTGCACATATTACCATTACAAATTTTTTTACGGAAAGTGGCGCGTACTATCCGAGCTTAAAGTTGAGTTATCAATTTTTTGGAACGGATAGCGCGGGCGCACCTATTGTAATGGTAAATCATGCGCTGACAGGAAACTCAGAAGTAACAGGCGAAAACGGTTGGTGGAAAACATTAGTAGGACCAGAAAAATGTATCAATACAAATCATTTTCGTGTATTAAGTTTTGACATTCCTGGAAATGGATTTTCAAAAGAAACGGCATTGATTACCAATTATAAAGATTTTGTAGCAAGAGATATTGCTAAGATTTTTATCAGAGGTTTAGAGTATTTAAAAGTGAATACACTTTTTGCCGCTATTGGCGGATCGTTAGGAGGTGGAATTGCTTGGGAAATTGCTGTGTTAGAACCAAATTTAATACAACATTTAATTCCGATTGCTTCTGATTGGAAATCGTCCGATTGGTTGATTGCGAATTGTTTCTTGCAGGAACGAATTCTAGAAAATTCGAGCCATCCAATTGAAGACGCACGTATTCATGCCATGTTGTGTTACCGAACACCTTTATCGTTAAAGGCAAAATTTCAGCGAACGCGAAACAAAGAAAAAGACATTTTTAATACAGAAAGTTGGTTGTTGCATCATGGTGAAAAATTGCAAGCTCGGTTTCAGTTACCAGCTTACAAATTAATGAATCAGCTATTAAAAACAATTGATATTACCAGAGCACGCGAACCTTTAGAAAAAGTAATTTCAAACATAACATCTACAATTCACATGATCAGTATTACTACAGATGTGTTTTTTACTGCAGCTGAAAATAGAGAAACATATGAACGGTTAAAGCATATCAAATCAAATATTTATTATGATGAAATTGATTCGATACACGGCCATGATGCTTTTTTAATAGAATACGAACAATTAAGTCAATTACTCAGAAATATATTTAGAGTGCCATCAACATCAAAAGTGTAAAAGGAAAAGAAAAAAGATATGAAAATTTTAAAATTTGGCGGAAAATCGCTTGCGAACGGAAAAGGGATACAAACGGCAATTCAAATCATAAAAAACAAAGCAACACAGCAAGAAAATATTGCGGTAGTACTATCGGCACGAGGAAATGCTACAGATGAATTGTTAGAAATGTTGGGGAAAGCATCTCGAAAAGAATCGTATCACGAACAATTATCAGCGTTTAAAGCATACCAAGGTCAAATAGACAGATCTTTAGATTTTGCGGAAGAATTTACAATTTTAGAAAATCTATTTCAAGGCGTTTCTTTATTAGGAGATTATAGTGAAAAAATAAAAGATCAAGTGGTTTCGCAAGGTGAAATTATTTCAGCAAAGTTGGTGACAAATTTACTTAAAAAAGAAGGTGTAAATGCACATTTTACAGATACTAGAATACTTATAAAAACTGATGATGCTTTTGGAAATGCGCGTCCTTTAGATGTGATTTCAAGAAAAAATATCATCAACCATTTTAAATCACACAATGGAAATACCGTTAACATCGTTACAGGATTTATTGGTTCTAACCAACATAATGAAACGACAACTTTTGGGCGAAATGGAAGTAATTATACAGCAGCTTTATTGGCGAATTTTTTGGATGCTGAAGAATTACAAAATTACACCCATGTTGACGGTATTTTTACTGCAAATCCTGAATTAGTTTCAGATGCAAAAAAAATAGAAGCATTGTCATTCAATGAAGCAAACGAATTGGCAAACTTTGGCGCTAATATTTTACATGCAAAAACCATTGTTCCGTTAATAGAAAAAAATATCCCGTTACGAATTTTGAATACGTTCAATAGTGCCGATAATGGAACAATAATTACACAAAAAACAACTACAAAAGGAATCAAATCAATTTCTGTGTTGGATAATGTAGCATTGGTTAATTTGGAAGGAAGAGGTTTGTTAGGAAAAATTGGCGTGGATGCTCGAATTTTCAAAACTTTAGGCGAAAATGGTATCAATGTGAGTATTATTTCACAAGGTTCATCTGAACGTGGTATCGGAGTTGTTATCAATGCCGACGAAGCTTCGAAAGCTATAGTTGCTTTAGAAAGAGAGTTTGAAAATGATTTTTATACAAAAGATGTCAATAAAATATCTGTGATGGATGATGTAGCTGTTATTTCAATTGTTGGGCAGGATTTAAGCGAATTTCATAAACCATATACGGCATTAATTAAAAATCAAATTGTTCCGATTCTGTTTAACAATACAGTTTCAGGTAAAAATGTGAGTTTGGTAGTGAAAAAATCACAACTACACAAAGCTGCAAATGTGATTCACGGTCAGGTTTTTGGGATTTCGAAAAAGATAAATATTGCAGTTTTTGGAAAAGGGTTAGTTGGTGGAACATTATTGGATCAAATCATCAAAAGTAAACAAGATATTTTAGACAAAAATAATATCAAGTTAAATGTGTTTGCTGTGGCAGATTCAAAACATGTGTACTTAGATAAAGATGGAATTGCAAATGATTGGAAAAGTGGATTTGAATATGAAAAAACAGCGTATACTTTACAGCAAATAATAGATTATGCAAAAGCAAATCATTTAGAAAATCTCATTGCGGTTGATACAACTGCAAGCAAAGAATTTGTACATAATTATATAAATTTAGTTAATAATGGCTTTGATTTGGTTTCGGCAAATAAAGTTGCAAATACAGTAGCGTATTCGTTCTATGAGGAATTGCGTATACAATTGAAAAAACATCAGAAAAACTATTTGTACGAAACCAATGTAGGAGCTGGTTTGCCATTAATTGATACCATAAAATTATTACATAAATCAGGCGAGAAAATCAAGAAGATACGCGGTGTGTTTTCAGGATCATTAAGTTATCTGTTTAATACATTTTCAGTAGAAGAAATTCCATTCAGTACGGTATTGCAACAAGCAGCTGCCAAAGGATATACAGAACCTGATGCACGTGAAGATTTATCAGGAAATGATGTTGCTCGGAAACTATTAATTCTCGCAAGGGAACTCGATTTGAAGCATGAATTATCAGACATCACAATTCAAAACTTATTACCAGCACATTTACAATCAATCAGGTTAGAACAATTTATAAAGAACATCACGGATTTAGATCAAACTTACAAACTCATCAAAGCAAATCAGCAAAAAAATCATGTGTTACGTTATGTTGGGGATTTATCTACAGAAACAGGAACCTTAGAAGTAAAATTAATTTCAGTACCCGAAAATTGTGCTTTGGGACAAATAAAGGGATCCGATTCTATTTTTGAAATTTATACAGAGGCGTATGCTGAGCAACCACTAGTAATTCAAGGAGCAGGAGCAGGAGCAGCGGTAACTGCAAGAGGTGTTTTTGGTGATATCTTACGTTTAACTGAAAAACTATGATTTTGAGATACTCAATCCCTTTTTTAAATATAAATTTTAATACTATAGGTTGATTCAGCATGTTTTAAAGTCTAATTTATAAACGAGTCAACAGCAAACAAATCAACAATTCAACAACTGAATTAAGTCAAAAAAAATGAATTCACAATATATTGAAACACAGGCAATCAGAACACAACTTGAACGCTCTGATTTCTTAGAACATTCTAATCCGTTATATCTAACTTCAAGTTTCATATTTGAAGATGCAGAAGACATGCGTGCTTCTTTTGCGGAAGAAAAAAAACGAAACATTTACAGTCGATTTACAAACCCAAATACATCAGAATTTGTTTCTAAAGTTTGCAAGCTTGAAGGTGCAGAAGACGGACATGCGTTTGCAACAGGAATGTCTGCCGTATTTTCAACCTTTGCAGCATTACTTGATAGTGGAGATCATATAGTATCTTCTCGTTCAGTATTTGGTTCAACACACAGTTTGTTTACGAAGTTTTTACCCAAATGGAATATTGAGACGAGCTATTTCAAAGTGAATGAAGTAGACAAAATAGAATCATTAATCAAACCAAATACAAAAGTATTATATGCTGAATCACCAACGAATCCGGCAGTTGATATTTTAGATTTAGAGATATTAGGTAAAATAGCAAAAAAGCATAATTTAATCTTTATCATAGACAATTGTTTTGCAACACCTTACTTGCAACAACCTATAAAATTTGGCGCTGACTTAGTCATTCATTCAGCAACTAAACTTATTGATGGACAAGGACGTGTGTTAGGAGGCGTAACAGTTGGTAGAGCCGATTTAATCCGTGAAATTTATCTCTTTTCTAGAAATACAGGTCCAGCATTATCGCCGTTTAATGCATGGATGCTCTCCAAGAGTTTAGAAACCTTGGTTGTACGTGTAGACAGACATTGTGAAAATGCATTAAAAGTAGCAGAATTTTTAGAGACTAATATTAATGTTTCTTGGGTAAAATATCCGTTTTTAAAATCACATCCACAGCATGAAATTGCTAAAAAACAAATGAAACTAGGAGGCAATGTAGTTGCTTTTGAAGTAAAAGGAGGAATTGAAGCTGGACGAAAATTTCTGAACAGTATACAAATGTGCTCGCTGTCAGCAAATTTAGGAGATACAAGAAGTATTGTGACGCATCCAGCATCTACGACGCATAGCAAACTTTCTTTAGAAGATAGGTTGGAAACAAGTATTACAGATGGCTTAATTCGTATTTCTGTTGGACTTGAAAATGTAAATGATATCATTGAAGATTTACAACAAGCATTAAATGTAGAATGATATTATCTAGTATGCTAAAAATTAACTCTTTTTAAACAAAAAAATGTATGCT
The DNA here is from genome assembly GCF_947496985.1 of uncultured Kordia sp. Taxonomy (GTDB): domain Bacteria; phylum Bacteroidota; class Bacteroidia; order Flavobacteriales; family Flavobacteriaceae; genus Kordia. The sequence continues at coordinate 256,382 of NZ_CANMEZ010000002.1, read as the reverse complement.
CATATTAAAAATATGATATACATTTGAAATATTAATCTAGTAAGTCGATAGGTTAGTAGTTTTTTTGAAATAAATAGTGAAAATAAAGTAAAAGTTAACTAAAAATATATTCTGAGAAATCATCATAAAAGAAGTGATACCCTTTTGAAAAAGATGATAGAATAGTATAAAAAAAGGAAATAAAAATGGAGTTAGACATTCAAAAAATAAATAAAATATTACAAGAAAAAACACCCGAAGAAATCGTTTCATGGGCATTGCAACAAGGAGAAAAAGCTGTAGTAACTACAAACTTTAGACCGTATGAAGGAGCAATTTTACATGTGTGTACACAAGTAAAATCAAACATCGATGTTATTTGGTGCGATACAGGATACAATACTGAAAACACATACAAACACGCAGAAACGTTAATACAACAATTATCCTTGCAAGTAGATTTATATGTGCCAAAACAAACAAGAGCACATCGTGATATTATATTAGGAGTTCCTGGCGTAAACGATGAAAAGCATCAACTTTTTACAAAGCAAGTAAAATTAGAACCTTTCAAGCGTGCTATGGAATTTCACAAACCAACAATTTGGTTTACAAATCTACGTAAAGGGCAAACGGCTTTTAGAGATTCAATAGATATTGTTTCGCAAGGACAAAATGGTGTTTTAAAAGTAAGTCCTTTTTACCATTGGTCAGATGAAGCTTTGGATGATTATTTGGAAGCACATCAAATTCCAAACGAATTTGATTACTTCGATCCAACAAAAGTATTAGAAAATAGAGAATGCGGATTGCATTCATAAGATAAAATAACCTTTATAAAGGAATAAATATGACAAAACATCAAGCAAAATATACAATTTCCAACATGTGCATGTGTTGCAAATACATCTTTCTAAAAACAAAAGGAATATGAAGTAAAAGTCATATACATACTTATCATAAAAGTCCTTTTGAAACATACTTCATTAGGACTTTTTTCATATAGAACGATTTCGAAATATTAACCGATTAAAAAAGGAATTTAGTTCAAATAAAATCAAACAAATGCAAAGCTTTAGAACAGAAATAGAAAACCCAATTGTTGGAAAAGACATCATTGAATTAGCTGAAAAAATTCGTCAATTCAAAGAAGGGAAAGTAGATGAGGAAAAATTTAGAAGTCTACGATTAGCACGCGGTGTCTACGGACAACGACAACATGGAGTACAAATGATTCGTATCAAGTTGCCTTATGGAAAAGTTACAAGTGCGCAACTACATAGAATAGCAGATGTAGCGGATGAATATTCTACAGGGCGATTACATATTACAACACGACAAGACATTCAAATTCATTATGTCAGTTTAGATCGTACGCCAGAACTATGGGAGCAACTCGAAAAAGATGATATCACATTACGAGAAGCCTGTGGAAATACAGTCCGAAACATAACAGCAAGTGAAACAGCAGGGATTGACATTGATGAACCTTTTGATGTTTCTCCATATGCAGATGCTACATTTAAATTTTTTCTAAGAAATCCTATTTCTCAAGAAATGGGAAGAAAGTTTAAAATAGCGTTTTCGGCGACGGATAAAGATATAGCGCTGACGTACATTCACGATTTAGGATTCATTGCTAAAATAAAAAATGGTGTTCGTGGTTTTAAAGTACTCCTTGCTGGCGGATTGGGTTCACAACCAAGACATGCTGATGTATTGTACGAATTCTTAGCTTCGGATGAAATCATTCCACTCACGGAAGGTGTATTACGTGTATTTGATAGATACGGCGAGCGTGCAAAAAGAGGAAAAGCACGCATGAAATTTTTAGTCAAAGATGTAGGATTAGAGGCTTTTGCAAAATTAGTTGATGCAGAGCGAAAAGCGCTATCACAAACAAAAGTAGTTATAGATACAACTGAATTTGAAGTTCAACCAATATTTCAAAACAATACAATTAAAGAAGTCAGTATTGATGATAAGAAAGCGTATGAAGCTTGGGAAAAAACAAACGTGATTCCGCAAAAACAGAAAGGATTGTTTGCTATTGGGATTCGTGTGCCTTTGGGCGATTTTTATACAGCTAAAGCTAGATTATTAGGTGATTTAATAAAAAAATATGCTGCGGATGAATTGCGTTTTACGTTACGTCAAAACATACTTATTAGACATGTTCGGGAAGCATTACTACCTTTTTTCTATCAAGAATTAAACAAATTAGGATTTGCAAAATCAGGGTATAACAAGTTGGTAGATATTACTGCTTGCCCGGGAACTGATACCTGTAATTTAGGAATTGCAAGTAGTACTGGAATAGCTCGTGAATTGGAAAAAGTAATAGCAGAAGAATATCAAGAACTCATTACCACAAAAGACATTACTATTAAAATAAGCGGTTGTATGAACGCTTGTGGACAACACAATATGGCAGAAATTGGTTTTCAAGGAATGACGATAAAATCAGGAAACTTAGTAGCACCAGCGTTGCAAATTCTTCTTGGAGGTGGAATTCTTGGAGCTGGAAATGGGCGTTTTGCAGACAAGGTATTAAAAATTCCTAGTAAACGTGGGCCAATTGCGTTGCGAGATATTTTAGATGATTTTAAAACAAATAGTATTGTTGATGAAACATTTCTAACCTATTACGAACGGCAAGGAAAACGATATTTCTATGACTTACTAAAAAGATTATCAGACAGTAAAAACCTTTCGGAAGCTGATTTTGTGGATTGGGGACATGAAAAACCTTATATAAAAGCTGTAGGAATAGGTGAATGTGCAGGTGTTGTAATTGATTTGATAGAAACCTTATTTCTGGAAAGTGAAGAAAAAATAGAAAATGCGTCGGAAGCATTCAGGAATCAGTTGTACAGTGATAGTATCTATCATTCGTACGCTGCAATTCTAAATTCAGCGAAAGCGTTATTACTTTCAGCCGAACAAAAAACAAACTCACACGCAACAATTATCAATCAGTTTGATGAGGTTTTTGTGGAAACAAAAAAAATAATACTACCAGATACGTTCAAGACATTTATTTATCAAATTCAAAAAAACACACCAACAGCAACTTTTGCAGAAAGGTATCTAAGAGATGCTGTTTGGTTTTTACAACAACTTAAAACTTACAGGAAGGAGGAGCGTACACATGCATAAACCAAAACTCACAGTATTAGGAGCTGGACCAGGTGATCCAGAATTGATAACACTCAAAGGAGTAAAGACCTTGGTAAGTGCTAATGTAGTATTGTATGATGCTTTAGTGAACAGAGAATTACTTACATATGCACCAAATGCAACACATATTTTTGTAGGTAAAAGAAAAGGGTTTCACAAATATCATCAAGATGAAATCAATGAATTAATTGTTAAAAATGCATATGAATTTGGACATGTAGTTCGATTAAAAGGAGGTGATCCATTCATATTTGGAAGAGGTGCGGAAGAAATTGAATATGCAAAAAAAAATGGATTAGAAACCGCTGTAGTTTCAGGAATAAGCTCAGCAGCAGCAGTACCAGCAAATTTAGGGATTCCATTAACAAAGCGTGGTATTTCGGAAAGTTTTTGGGTAATTACAGGAACAACTTCAGCCCGAAAACTATCAAAAGATGTAGTCTTGGCTGCGCAATCTTCAGCAACAGTAATCATTCTTATGGGAATGGGAAAACTCTCAGAAATCGTAAAATTATTCAAAATAGAAGGAAAGCATAAAACTCCAGTTGGGATTATTCAAAATGGAACCACAATTCATGAAAAATCAGTTTTTGGAACAGTAGACTCTATTGAGGGAAAAGTGAAACAAAAAAAAATAAGTGCTCCTGCAATCATTGTTATTGGAGAAGTTGTAAGCGAAGCAATTCAACAAATTGATACTCACACAACAATCAATAAAAAAGTATTTCCATTACAAAAAGTTATATAAAGCCATGGACAAAAATGAATTATATCCAATATTCTTAAAAGCGCATCAACTCAATATTCTCATTGTCGGTGGTGGAAATGTAGGTTTAGAAAAATTGACATTTCTGCTAAAATCGAGCCCAAATGCGAACGTAACATTGGTAGCACCATATATAAAAGAAGAAGTAAGAAGGCTTGCAAAAAAGCATCTTTCAGTAGCACTTATTAAAGACGCTTACGCGAAATTGTACTTAGATGAAAAACATATAGTCATAGCAGCTACGGATAATCAAGAAGTAAACTTGAATATATTTTCAGACGCTAAACAGCGAAACCTATTAGTAAACTTAGCTGATCAGCCACAATACTGTGACTTTTATTTAGGAGGAATAGTCACTAAAGGAAACGTGAAAATTGCAATATCAACAAATGGAAAATCACCCACAACAGCCAAACGATTACGACAATTTTTTGAACAAGTTATTCCAGAAAGTATCAATGAATTGGTACAAAACTTACATTCATACCGTAAAACGCTCAAAAATGATTTCGAATACAAGGTTGATACTTTAAACGAACTTACAGAAACACTATTAAACAAATAATAATAATAACAATCTCATTACTAAATACTAAAAATGATACAAACAGACATTCTTATCATTGGAGCTGGTCCAACAGGACTTTTCACTGTTTTTGAAGCAGGATTACTAAAACTAAAAACACATCTTATAGATGCATTGCCTCAACCTGGCGGACAATGTTCAGAAATATATCCAAAGAAACCAATTTATGACATTCCAGGTTTCCCAGAAATATTAGCAGGTGATTTAATTAAAAATTTACTCAAACAAATAGAATCATTTGAACCAGGTTTTACCTTAGGAGAGCGCGCAGAAACGATTGATCGTTTAGACGATGATACATTTATTGTAACTACAAACAAAGGAACCAAACATCATGCACCTGTTGTTGTAATTGCCGGCGGATTGGGTTCTTTTGAACCGCGAAAACCACCAATTGAAGGCATTGAAAATTATGAAGACAAAGGAATTGCGTATTTTATCCGAGATCCAGAAGTGTATCGTGATAAAAAAATAGTAATTGCTGGTGGTGGCGATTCTGCATTAGATTGGTCAATTTTCTTAGCAGATATTGCAGCAGAAGTAACATTAGTACATCGAAGAAATGAATTTCGTGGCGCATTAGACTCTGTAGAAAAAGTGCAAGAACTTAAAAATCTAGGGAAAATCAACTTGATTACACCTGCCGAAATTACAAATTTGCATGGTATAGATAAACTCTCAGGAGTCACAATTACTAAAAAGGATGAAAAGCCAATTCAACTAGAAATAGATCACTTTATTCCACTATTTGGACTCTCTCCAAAACTGGGACCTATAGGAAATTGGGGATTAGAAATAGAGAAGAACGCCATCAAAGTAGACAATTCATATGATTATCAAACGAATATTCCTGGTATTTATGCTATTGGAGATGTAAATACATACAAAGGGAAGTTGAAGCTTATTCTATCTGGATTTCATGAAGCGGCAATTATGTGCCAAAGTGCATATCAAAGAATTCATCCTGGAAAAAAATATGTTATGAAATACACAACAGTTTCGGGCGTAGAAGGGTTTGATGGTACTAAAAAAGAGGCGAAAAAAGAAATTGTACAAACCATTCATTAATTAGGATTCTATTAAAAAGTTTCAACTAAGTAAATTTACAATAAGTAAGGTGTTCCCGTAATTTATATGGAGAGATAAATAGTAACTTATTGATTATTAATCTTAAAACATTAAAAATCATGAAGAAAAAACAATTAAAAAGTTTAGCACTCAACAGAAAAACAATCTCTAACCTAGATGCTTCAAAAAGTATAGGAGGAAACACAACAAACTCAGTATTACAATGCATTAGAACTTTTGTAAATGCTAACGGAGTTAATATTTGTTTGCCTACGGCAGATTGTCAACGAACGGAGCAAAAAGAATGTGTTAGTGTATTTATTAGTTGCATCACTCAGACAGAATTCCCTACGTGTAGAGATTGCGAGTAGTCATTAAAATTAATAAAATTTGACCAAAATCATACATAAAATACAAGTATGAAAGATGAGCGAAAAAGCGAACTATTTAGTTCGCTTTTTCTTTGTTTGCGAGGTCGTAAGCTGGGACCTGTAAAAAGTATTTCATAAAGTTACGGTAAAACCATAAAATGTTAAAAATTAGATAACTGTGTTGAGTAATTCTAGAAGAAATAAAAATTAACATTCGCCGAACTGTTTAATAGTGACGATGAAGTGCAGTTTTCTTTAGATGGTTTAGAAGTCATATTTCTTTAATTTTAACAATAGCTTCGAACCCCCAAATCACAATATTATGAGAGGAAAACTGCCATTAACTCTTATGTTCATACTTTTCTGTTATGCCAAATCTTTTGCGCAATGCAACGGTATTAATAATAATGCCTGTTCTACAGCAGCACCAACAGTCATTGGAAATAGTATAACATGTACACCACCCGTAAGTCAAAGAGGAAGAAGAAATTTTTTAGTTACTGGTATGGTTGCAGGCGCAACCTACAGAGCTTCTAATTGCGGTTCTGGATTTGATACACAAATGACTATTAGAGACGCTTCAGGGAATTTTGTAGGATTTAATGATGATGATGGTCCCGCATGTGGAGGACAAGAAGCATCAATTGATTTTACTCCAACAGCAAATGGGAATTATCGATTTCACTTAAATAGATTTAATTGTTCTACAGCAAGCAACGTTTTAAATGGAGACATTGTTGTAACACTTCTAAGTTTGCCGACAGCTCCTTCAAATGATGATTGTACTAACGCAATTTCACTGAGTGTAAGTTCATCAGATACTTGTACAACGCTTGTTTCTGGAACTACAACACTAGCGACGCAATCAATAGCAGCTATAAGTTGTAATAGTTTTACAGGAGATGCAGATGATGATGTTTGGTATAGCTTTGTTGCTACCGCAGAAAACCATGATATTACAGTAACACCTGGTACTCTAAATGATTTAGTGTTAGACTTACGATCAGGTGCTTGTGATGGTGCAAATATTGATTGTGCTGATGCAACAACAGGAGGTAATGATGAAGTTATAAATGCAACCGGACTTACGATTGGAGACACATATTATGTAAGAGTATATAGCTTTGATGATGTTACTGATGCCGGCACATTTGATATATGTGTAACAACGCCACCGCAACCACCAGCAAATGATGATTGTAACGATGCAACTTCACTAAGTGTAAGTCCAACAGATACTTGTGTAACAAGTGTTAGTGGAACTACTGAAAATGCAACGCAAAGTATAGCCGCAATTACATGCAATGGGGCAACAGGAAACTCAGATGATGATGTTTGGTATAGCTTTGTTGCTACCGCAGAAAGTCATGATATCACAGTAACTCCAGGAACTATTAGAAATGTTGTAGTAGATTTACGATCAGGCGTATGTGATGGTTCTAATATAGATTGCGCAAATGATACAGGAGGTGGAAATGTTGAAGTATTAGACGCAACAGGATTATCCATAGGAACTACATATTATGTGCGTGTCTACAGTAATGGAGGAGCAATTAGAGCTGGTACTTTTGATATATGTATAACAACACCACCGCAACCACCAGCAAATGACGATTGTACTGCTGCGGAAGTATTAAGTGTAAGCCCAAACAGTACATGTACAACAAGTGTTAGCGGAACTACAGAAAATGCAACACAAACTATAGGAGCTATAAATTGTAACGGTTTTACAGGAGATGCAGATGATGATGTTTGGTATAGTTTTGTAGCAACAACTACAAGTCATGATATTACAGTAACACCAGGAACAATAGATGATATCGTATTAGACCTAAGGTCAGGAACTTGTAACGGTACTAATATTACTTGTGCAGATAATACCTCTGGAGGCAATGCTGAAGTTATCAATGCAACTGGATTAACCCTTGGAACTACGTATTATGTACGTGTATATAGCTATGGGAGTACAGGCGAAGGTACATTTGATATATGTGTAACAACACCAGTTCCAACAATTGGAGTTTGTGAACCAGTTACAGATACTCCGGACACAATGTATATAGAAGAAGTTGCTTTTTTAGGAACTTTAGAAGATGTAACAAATGCAAGTTCAGGTTTTGGTTCAGGTTATCAAGACTTTACTGGATTAGCAACATTATCAAGACAAGTAGAAGGTGAAGGTATTAATGTATCTGTGGTAGCAACTTTCAGATGTAGATGGAAAGCTTGGGTAGATTGGGATCAAGATGATGTATTTGACGAAACTACGGAAGAAGTATATGATTCAGGTTTCGTTTCAACCACCACTACCACTTTTGGCTTTATAATTCCACTAGGAACGGCAGCAGGAGATTACAGAATCCGAATCCGAAATTATACAGGATTTGACTATTCTATATTAGATTATGATATTTCGTATGATTTTAATCCATGTGAAGATTTTAACGATACAGGAATTACTATTGATGAATTAGGTGAAGCAGAAGATTATCTTTTTACTGTAGAACCGTATTGTGATGCCGTCATCACAAGTGTAACAGATGGTGAAACATGTGGAACAGGGACTGTAGATTTATCCGTGACAGCATCTGGTACACCATCGATTACTGAGTACAGATGGTATGATGCTGAAACAGGAGGGAACTTAGAAGCAACAACAACAGTTGGTAATTGGACAACACCATCAATTTCAACAACAACAACATATTATGTTACAGCATTCAATGGAACTTGTGAATCATGGGTACGTGAACCAGTTGTAGCACAGTTTAACCCTGTACCTGTATTAACAGTAACTCCAGATGTTCCAGAAAGAATCGTTTGCGGAGAAAATGACATGTTAGAAATAAGTGCTGTAGGAGATATTGACGACGTATTTATAATTGATGAAGATTTTGAATCAGGAGGATTAGGAGTATTTAGTAATGTTACTATAATAGACAATGGAGCAACTGTAAATGCGCGTAGCGAATGGCAAAATCAAACAAGTACATTTGTACCAAGTGAAGAAGTATGGTTTCCAGCAATCTCATCAGGTTTCGGAACAGATCAGTTTGTAATGAGTAACTCAGATGTTGGAGCTGACGGATTTGGAACTTCATACATTGTCAATCATGCCTTGCAAACTACAACATCATACGATACAGCAGACTTCTCAAACTTGACACTAACGTTTGATTGTTTTTACTCTCATTATTTAGAAGATGGTGTTGGAGGCGCAGATGATTATTTCACAATAGAAGTATCAACAGACGGAACTAATTGGACAGCAATTACATCAAACATTATAGCTGATGTTGGAATTGGAACAAAATTTGAAAACCTATCATATGACCTAACAGCGTATGTGGATCAACCAACATTAAGTGTACGTATACGTTTTTATGCAGAATGGTCAGATGGTATTGCAGTTGATAACATAAAACTATTTGGAGACAAAGATGTAAGTGTCGTAGATTGGACAACAACACCATCTGGAGTGGTAGATTTATTTATAGATACAGACAGTGATGGAATAGGAGATACACCATATGTTTCAGGAAGTTATGCAACGGTATATGCAATGCCAACACTAACGCAATTAGAACTAGCAATGTATTCCTTTACAATTAATGCAAACCTATCTAATGGATGTGGAGCAGCAAGCTACGATTTTGATATCACGAACAATACAAGAGTTTTTGATAGTGGTGTTGATGTTTGGGAAACAGCTTCCAATTGGGCTCAAAATATGGTGCCTACTTCAGACGATTGTGTTATCATAAAAGATAATGGACTAACGTTTGATACTACAATTTCAGGAATTGCACTGGCTAAAAATGTAACTGTGAAAAATGGAGCACATCTAGAAATGGACGCGAACTCCTCACTAACAGTAACGGATTGGATTACTGTAGAATCTGGTGGTACATTAAATGTAAATAATAACGCAAATCTAATTCAAGTTACAGATGTAACAACCAACAACAATACAGGAAATATCAACATGCACCGAACAGTAACAGGACTTAACAGTACTGACTACATATACTGGTCATCAGCAGTAGAAGGGTTTGATGTGTCAAATGTTTCTCCAGGAACACAACCTTGGTATATATACCAATGGATTCCTACGGTTTCAGGAAATGGAGCAGGAAATTATGGAGAATGGCAAAGCGCATCTGGTAGCATGGGAATAGGAAACGGATATATCATAAGAGGATTATCTGGAACCAGTGTAGCAAATACAGCTGAATTTGTTGGACGTCCAAACAATGGAATTATCAACACCACAGTAACTAGAGGTTCGTATACAGGAGCTGATTATCCAGGATATGGTTCTACAATGGCAACCAATCTAGATGATAACTGGAATTTAATAGGAAACCCTTACCCATCGGCAATCTCAGCAGATGCATTCATAACTACGAATGCGTCTATAATTACAGACGATACAAATCCAGGAACTATTACAGGAACTGTATATCTGTGGAGACATTTAAGTGCACCAAGTGATGCGTATGGAGATCAATTTTATAGTAACTATGCATACAATTACAATGCAGATGATTACATTCAGTACAACAGTACAGGTTCAAACCCTATTGGATTCAATGGAAACATTGCAGCAGGACAAGCATTCTTTGTGCTAATGGATGACGCAGCACCAGCATCTACAACAATTGAATTCAACAATTCTATGCGAGGAGTTACCTATACAAATGATCAATTTTACCGACCAAGTGGTAATGAAATACAAGGTCAAATAGAAGAAAGTACACCAATTGAGAAAAACAGAATTTGGTTAGATATCATCGCACCAAATAATACAGCATTCTCAACATTAGTTGGATATATTACTGGAGCATCTAATGATAAGGACAGGCTATTTGATGGAGACAATCTAAGTAGTGCACCACTTCAAATCTATTCAATGATAGGTAATGAAAAAATGTCAATTCAAGGAAAAGCATTACCTTTTGAAGATTCGGATATCATACCATTAGGAATCAAAACGCCTACAACCGGAAACTACTCTGTGGCAATCAATGCTGTTGACGGACTCTTTGAAAATACATCGCAAGATATCTTTCTAGAAGATGTATACACAGGTGAAATACATGATTTACGTGTAGCTCCTTATAGTTTTTCTACGGATAGAGGAACCTTTGAAGATCGTTTTGTATTACGATTCATTGACACCAGTACACTAAGTGTAGATGAGTTTGAATCAAATACTGGGATTGTAATTTATACGGCAGACGATCAAATCAAAATCAATTCTTTCAAAAATCAAATAGAAGAAATTATAGTATATGACATTCTAGGAAAACGATTAATAAATGTAAAAGATGTAAATCAAAACAAGTATAACATCACGCAATTAAAGCGAACATACAGCCCATTAATTGTAAAAGTGATGCTTCGTAATGGAAAACAAAAAATACAAAAAGTCATTCACTAAAAATCAAAGTATAATTAAGAATAGAAATGAAAGCTTTTCGCAGTAATGTGAGAAGCTTTTATCATATACTGAAATATTACAATAATGCTATAAAAGCGAACAAATTCAATAAAATAATAGCTAGAACTAAAATTGTCAGTAAAAACTACAAACCAAAACACATAGAAATACGGGTTGCTAAATACAAAAGGTTCGCTTACTTTTATGGAAAATCAAAACCAAGCATGTTAAGCAATACCATCAAAGAACTTTCTACGACGATACTCAACAATCAATCAAATTTTGAAACGACAAAAAATGCTATTGACGAAATTCATAAACATTACTTAGAAACGACTAAAATTGAAGACTTTGGTGAATCTATGCAACACATGGCAGCGGTTCCAACAGCAAGTGGTATGGCATTATCGCTTAACCATGCAGCAGCATGCTTGCTAGACTATAGAAGAACTGCAAAATTTCTCCGCGGAATGGTATCACTCATTCGTGAACAACAACAACAACAACCAAACGAAATTATCAATATATTCTATGCAGGTTGCGGACCATACGCACCATTCATAACCTTAGTAGCACCATTGTTCAAAGCTTCAGAAGTACAATTTTCACTCTTGGAAATCAACGCAGCTTCCATACAAATGGCGCAAAATTTAATCAAGAGTTTAGAATTAACGGACTACGTACAAGAATATCACACAGCAGATGCGGTAACGTTTCAAATTCCTGATGCAAAAAAATACCACATTCTATTCAGTGAAACCTTAGACGCTCTACTGTATAGAGAATCGTATGTGCCAATCTTATGGAACATGTTGCCACAACTTGATGAAAACTGTGCTATCATTCCAAACAATGTCATAGTACAAGCAAGTATGACGTATCCAAAAAGCGAAACAGAAGAAATACGAAAAGAAAAAGAAGCTGCTGTCATTCTAAATGTTCGTGAAGCTGTAAAAGTAAATGACGGAAGCAAATCACTACCAGAAGAATTCACACCTGTAACAATCAATCTAAGTGGTGATGAAAAATACTATTCTATGGTTGTAGATACCAAAGTGCAAATACAAGGTGATTTATGGTTGTCTAGAAACGAATCATCACTAAGTATTCCACTTGAAATGGAAATCGCTTATCCGTTAGATGCACCAAACGTTACTTTTTTCTATCAACTCAAGCCATCTGTTGAACTAAAATTAAAAAACTAAACTTTTCAACGCTATAAGTTTAGGGAAGCCAATAAATTCTCTTAACTTTTTTGGTTTGTTTTTGTGTCAATACAAAAATGAACATTACTAAAAAAGTTATGAAATAGTAATGGAGTGACAACTACGAAAACGTTATCATTCAAAAATCACACAAAAATATTTGCATCTTCCTTTTGGAAGCCGTTAATTTGTGTAAAATAGTTCATACCTATACTGTCGTTATCAAGAAAGGCCGAGGGAATAGACCCGCTGAAGCCTTAGCAACCCTTTACATTTAAAGAAGGTGCTACGTTCTACTGTACTATACAGATAGATAACAAAAGAGAAATTCTCATCATTTCCTCACACTTTTTTGATACACATAATTATTTGGGCGTTACCCTAACGGGTCAGGCTATTCGCTATATCTTTTTAAAAGATAACGTCTTTGCGAGAATTTGTGAAAATTCGGGGCAATCTGTACATTTCATAATCAGATTACTTCGTAAAATTTCTTCGTAATCACGTGCCAAAATTTTTTAAAAAGGATGTCGCTGCTATCCTTAACGCCGAAGTAAAAGGTACTTAATAAATAAAAGCAAAGGTCACTGAGTGTATCGAAGTGAAAAGAAACAATGAAAAATATCTGGAACGAAATAGAAAAACGAATCTTAGTCTTAGATGGAGCTATGGGAACCATGCTACAAGCATACAAATTCACGGAAGCCGATTTCCGTGGCGAACGCTTCAAAGACTATGCAACGCCATTACAAGGAAACAATGACTTACTATCCATAACGCAACCACATGCCATTAAAGAAGTACATGCAAAATACTTCGCAGCAGGTGCTGACATAGTAGAAACCAATACATTCTCAGGAACAACCATTGCAATGGCTGACTATGAAATGGAAGATTTAGTATACGAACTCAACTTCGAATCAGCAAAAATAGCGAAAGAAGTTGCAGACGAATTCACAGCAAAAGAACCGCACAAACCACGTTTTGTAGCGGGTTCTATTGGACCTACAAACCGAACGGCAAGCATGTCTCCAGATGTAAACGATCCTGGATTCAGAGCCGTAACCTTTGATGAATTACGCATCGCCTACAAACAACAAGTAGAAGCCTTACTAGATGGTGGAGTAGACATATTGTTAGTAGAAACGGTATTTGATACACTAAACGCAAAAGCGGCGCTTTTTGCAATTGAAGAAGTAAAAGCAGAAAGAAAAGTAGAAGTGCCAATAATGCTAAGTGGAACCATCACAGATGCGAGTGGACGTACCTTATCAGGACAAACTGCAGAAGCATTCTTAATCTCTGTTTCTCATATTCCATTACTATCCGTTGGGTTTAACTGTGCATTAGGTGCAAACCTGTTACAACCACACTTAGAAGCCATAGCTAACAAAACAGACTTTGCAATATCTGCACATCCAAATGCCGGATTACCAAATGCTTTTGGTGAATATGATGAGTCACCTTCCGAAATGGCAGCGCAAATAGAAGAATACCTGAAAAAGAATCTTATCAATATCATCGGAGGATGCTGCGGAACAACACCTGACCATATTACAGCAATTGCTAATGTAGCAGCAAAATATAAACCACGTACAGTAATTGTTGATTGTTAGTTAATAAAAATGAAATTATGAATATCAGCCTTTTACGCAGAATAATTAAAAAAACTTTGAAATACATGTGGAGCACAGCGGAAAGCAAAGTTTTTTTAATGTTTTCTCCGATATAATAAAATATAGGAGAAAATTCCTCGGAAAAGAATACAGCTATTATGAAAAATAAACAAACAAAATACATGCGACTTTCAGGTTTAGAACCGTTGGTTCTAAACGAAAATAGCAACTTTGTAAATGTAGGAGAACGTACAAATGTAGCAGGTTCACGTAAATTTTTGCGACTCGTTAAAGAAGAAAAATTTGATGAAGCTTTAGCAATTGCTAGGCATCAAGTAGATGGTGGTGCACAAATTATTGATATCAATATGGACGATGGTTTAATTGATGGAAAAGAAGCGATGGTAAAGTTTCTAAATCTTATAGCTGCCGAACCAGATATCTGTCGAGTCCCAATCATGATCGATAGTTCTAAATGGGAAATCATAGAAGCTGGTTTACAAGTGGTACAGGGGAAATGTGTCGTAAATTCGATATCACTAAAAGAAGGAGAAGAAAAATTTATCTGGGAAGCAACACAAATCAAACGATATGGAGCTGCCGTAATTGTCATGGCATTTGATGAGGTTGGACAAGCAGACAATTATGAAAGGCGCTTAGAAATAGTAAAACGTTCACGTGATGTATTAGTCAACAAAGTAGGATTTCCAGAAGAAGACATCATTTTCGATTTAAACATATTTCCTGTCGCAACAGGAATGGAAGAGCATCGTAAAAATGCAATCGACTTCATTGAAGCTACACGCTGGACACGTGAAAACTATCCCAACGTAAGTGTAAGTGGAGGAGTGAGTAATGTATCGTTTTCATTCAGAGGAAATAATATTGTACGTGAAGCAATGCATTCTGTATTTCTATATCATGCCATTCAAGCTGGAATGAACATGGGAATCGTAAATCCGACCATGTTGGAAGTCTATGATGATATTCCAAAAGACTTACTAGAACATGTAGAAGATGTAATTCTTGACAGAAGAGAAGATGCAACAGAGCGTTTGCTAGACTTGGCAGAATCATTCAAAGGAATTAAAAAAGCAGATACGGAAACCGTACAAGAATGGCGTAGTTATGAATTGCAAGATCGTATTACACATTCGCTTGTCAAAGGAATTGATAAATACATTGTTGAAGATGTAGAAGAAGCACGTGTAAAAGCAGAAAAACCTATAGAAGTTATAGAAGGTAACCTTATGATTGGAATGAATGTCGTTGGAGATTTATTCGGGTCAGGGAAAATGTTCCTTCCACAAGTAGTAAAATCGGCACGTGTAATGAAAAAAGCAGTTGCCTACCTAAACCCTTTTATTGAAGCTGAAAAAGGAGAACAACAACAAGCCATCGGGAAAGTATTGATGGCAACTGTAAAAGGAGATGTACACGATATTGGAAAAAATATAGTAAGTGTTGTATTAGGTTGTAATAACTACGAAATTGTAGACTTAGGTGTGATGGTTCCGCCAGAAAAAATAATAGAAACTGCGAAAGCAGAAAATGTAGATGCCATTGGATTATCAGGTTTAATAACGCCTTCATTGGATGAAATGGTATACCTAGCTAAAGAAATGGAACGTCAAAACTTAGAAATTCCATTGCTTATCGGAGGTGCTACAACTTCCAAAGCGCATACGGCTGTAAAAATTGATCCAGAATACAAAAATGCAGTAGTACATGTCAATGATGCATCAAGAGCAGTAACGGTAGTTGGAGATTTACTAAACAAGAAAAAATCAAAAGCGTATCGTGAAAAATTAAAGCAAGATTATGATGAATTTCGCGAAAAGTTCTTAAAGCGTAGAAAAGCAAAATCATACATTTCATTAGCTGATGCCAGAAAGAAAAAATATAAAATTGACTGGGAAACCAGTAACATTACAAAACCCAATGAACTAGGAATTCAGAAGTTAACACAACTCAGTTTGAAAGAATTAGTTCCATATATTGATTGGAGTCCATTCTTTAGATCGTGGGACTTACACGGACGTTATCCAGCAATCTTAACAGATGATGTGGTTGGAGAACAGGCAACACAATTATATTCGGATGCACAAGAAATGATTAAAGAAATCATTGCAAAACAATCATTAAAAGCGAAAGCAATTTTCGGATTGTTTGAAGCAAACACGATCAATGATGATGATATTTCAATTCAGAAAAAAGGAAAAGAAATAGGTATTTTCAGAACCTTACGTCAACAATTAGAGAAGAGAGCGGAAGTGCCAAATATTGCTCTAGCAGATTTCATTGCACCAAAAGAAACAGGAAAAACAGATTACATGGGTGCATTTTGTACAGCTATTTTTGGAGCTGATGAATTAGCAAATAGTTACAAAGTACAACAAGACGATTACAATGCAATTATGGCACAAGCAATTGCGGATCGATTTGCAGAAGCTTTTGCTGAATACTTACACAAACAGGTTCGAACGAAACATTGGGGATATGCATCAAATGAAGCGTTAACGAATGAAGAATTAATAAAAGAAACATACAAAGGAATTCGTCCAGCACCAGGATATCCAGCATGTCCAGATCATTTAGAAAAAGAAACCATTTGGGAATTGTTAGATGTGGAAAAAGTAATTGGTGTTTCACTAACCGAAAGTTTAGCTATGTGGCCAGCAGCAGCGGTTTCAGGATATTATTTTGGAAATGCAGAAGCTAAATATTTTGGATTGGGAAAAATTACTCAAGATCAAGTAGAAGATTTTGCAAACAGAAAAGGAATCACAATTGAAAAAGCGCAAAAATGGTTGCATCCAACCTTAGCAGATTAACGCGCGTTAGTGATAGTAGCGGCATCCTCCCGATTTGCTCGGGAGATATAGCGAATAGCACGACCGAAGGGAACGCCTGATTTAAATTAAAAATTAAGAATTGTGAATTATGGATGTTGAATTGGAATCAAGAATAAGAAACAAATTGACGAATAACAAATTCACAAATCAATAGATGAAATATAGAAAAAGAAAAATATAACAATATAGATTTCCGTTTTCACGGGAATGAAACCTAAAGGATTCAATGAAAGTAACAGATCATATAACAAAAGCTAACGGAGATACATTATTCTCTTTTGAAATATTACCACCGTTAAAAGGTCAGGATATCAAATCAATTTTTGATAATATAGATCCGTTAATGGAATACAAACCACCATTTATTGACGTAACATACCATAGAGAAGAATACACGTTTAAAGAATTGGAAAATGGTTTGTTAAAAAAACAAGTGGTAAAAAAGCGTCCAGGAACAGTTGGAATCTGTGCGGCAATTCAAAATAAATACCAAGTAGATGCCATTCCGCATATTTTGTGTGGTGGATTTACGAAAGAAGATACCGAAAATTTCTTAATTGATTTAGATTTTTTAGGAATTGACAATGTAGTAGCGCTACGTGGTGATGCAGTAAAAAGTGAGACCTATTTCAAACCTGAAAGAGACGGTCATCGATATGCTTCTGAATTGGTAAGTCAGATACAAGATCTAAACAATGGAAAATATTTAGATGAAGAATTACAAAACTCTTCCAAAACAGATTTTTGTGTAGGTGTGGCAGGTTATCCAGAAAAACATATGGAAGCACCAAGTTTAGATTCTGACATACATTTTTTAAAGAAAAAAATAAAAGCAGGCGCTGATTATATTGTCACGCAGATGTTTTTTGACAATCAAAAGTATTTTGAATTTGTTGAAAAATGTAGAGGTGAAGGCATTACGGTTCCTATAATTCCGGGATTGAAACCAATTGCAACAAAGAAACAATTGAACCTTATTCCGCATCGTTTTAAAGTAGATTTGCCAGATGATTTAATTATGGAAATTGTACGTTGTAAAGATAACAAAGAAGTGCGTCAAGTAGGTGTAGAATGGTGTATACAGCAAAGTGAAGAATTAATCAAAGCTAAAGTTCCTATTTTGCATTACTATTCTATGGGAAGATCAAGTAATATTGAAGCTATTGCTAAAGCTGTATTTTAAAAACAAACATAAAAAAAGAGGAAGAATGCCTTAAATTCTTCCTCTTTAACTAAACTAACTAGCAAATTCTTATCTTTTAAAAATTGTTGGTTGGATCAAATAATCCACAATTCCAGTTTCCATAGCATCTTGTAACATCTATAGTATAGCATAAATCTCTAGACTCACAGATATAAACTGAATCTCCAAATCCACCTTTAATGGCTTTTGTGTTTAAGGTAGATACTGATGACTTTCTTAATTTTAACTTTGCAATTGATTTCTTTTTCATTTTGTGATTTTCTAAGTTTAAAATAATAGTTTTCTAAAAGTCCTGAGTAGTTGTAAATTGATACAATTGACAATTGTATTCTCCTCTACATCTTGTGTAATCAATTGTTTCACAAAAATCACGAGATTCACATACAACTTGAGATAAACCTGTTCCTCCTTTTACGGCATTCGCATTCAAGGTAGAAATAGAAGCTTTATTCAAACTAAGTTTTTGTATAGATTTTTTTTTCATGGTTAAAAGTATTTGGTTGTAATAAATATATTAAAAAGTGAGTAGCCATAAGAGAGGTTTTCCATTACTTAGGCTACGTGTTAGCTATCGTTATATAGACATATTTATAAGAAAAACTAACAAAAAAGAGAGGAATGTTAACATTCCTCTCTTTGTAAAATATATAGGGTTATCGTTGTGGATAAGGATAAATTTGACAGTAAAACTCTCCGTTACATGCTGTATAGTCTATAGTTTCACAAAAGTTTTGAGAAAGACAAAATAATGTATTTGTATCGGTTCCACCTGACAATTCATTTGCTGTTAATGTAGAAACAGCATTTTTATTTAATTTTAATTTTTGAATTGATCTTTTTTTCATGATTTACTTTTTTAGGTTAAAAATTATCGTTCGTTTCTATCGTATAATTGACAATACAGCTCTCCATTACATCTTGTAAAATCAATTGTTTCACAAATATTTACAGATTGGCAAAACAATGTGCCGCCAATAGTTCCACCTGTTAATGCGCCTGCATTTAACGTAGAAATAGAAGCTTTCTTCAATTTCAATTTTTTAAGAGACTTTTTTTTCATGATCTAAGTTTTGTGATTTAAGCTAAATATATAAAAACGAAACAGTTAGCAATAGCGGTTTTCCATTACAACAAGTAGGTGTTCCCAATAGTATTTTTATAAAATAAAATAATAAACAAAAAGAGACCGTCTTTCTAGACAGCCTCTTTTTGTTTAAAATATAAAATCATTTTTATGAAATTCTTGATTTTATAGATACATATTTTCCGTTATAAGTTGCATAATTTATCGCTTTACAGAAGCTTCAAAACTTTTTTGAATATAATATTTCATATTAAATTTGGAAACTGCCGCTTAGTAATAAACCATCATTTAAAACAACTGTAGTTACTTAACTTGTATGAGGGCTATAAATTTGACATTGATTTTCTCCAAAGCACTTTGTAAAATCTTTAGTTTCACAAAAGTTAACAGATATACAGTATATATCTACATTACTAGGCTCGTTACCTCCTGTAACTGTTTTTGCTCTTAACATTGCAATTGATGATTTTTTTAATTTTAACGTGTTCATTAACTTCTTTTTCATAATTTAAAATTTTTTGTTCAAAACAAAGGTAAGAAGTAAAACTTGTTAGTTATGAAGTGTTTACGTTATAATTTGTAGGTTATAACTGTATTTTTTATTTTTTAGTATAGTTAAATTAACATTTGTTATTTACATTAGATCTTGTCAAGATGTAAAAAGTTGTCCATTAAAAAACTACATTTGTCTTCCCTATGAAAAAGATTGTTTTTGTTTTATTCCTTTTCACTGTAATTGTATTTGGACAAGAAGAAAAGCCAAAGGCAGCTTCTATTGATATCAACTATTTTACAGGAAACATTGTACGTCACAATGATGATATTCTGCACTTAATTACGGGGCATCCAGAAGGTTTTATCATAAGCTACAATCAGAAAACATTTGGGTACGATGATTGGTCACAATATTTTAACTATCCTGATTATGGAGTTTCATTAAGTTATCAAAATCTACAAAATGAATACTTAGGGAAAAATGTTGCATTATATGCACATTACAATTTTTACTTTTTAAAGCGAAACCTAATGCTCCGTATCGGACAAGGTTTAGCATATACAAACAATCCGTACGATAAAAAAGACAACTTTCGAAACATTGCATTTGGTTCACGTTTGATGAGTAGTACCTATTTGATGTTCAATTACAAAAAAGAAAATCTATTCAAACGATTTGGTATTCAGGCAGGTTTGTCATTCATTCATTATTCAAACGCCAATGTAAAAGCACCAAATACGAGTATCAATACATTAGCGTTTAATATAGGTGTTAATTATAATTTAGAAGATACTTCATTAATTGAATACCAAGAAAATGAAGTTACATCAAACTTTAAAGAACCTGTAAAATTCAACTTTGTATTGCGTGCAGGAATCAACGAAAGTGATGCTATTGGAAGCGGTCAATATGGTTTTTATATATTTTCTGCCTACGCAGATAAACGTTTAGGGCGCAAAAGCGCAATTCAATTAGGAACAGAAGTATTCTTTTCTAACTTTTTAAAAGAATGGATTCGATACCGATCGATAGCGTTTCCTAATGGAGAAATTAAAGGTGATGAAGATTACAAACGTGTTGGTGTATTTGCAGGGCATGAGTTATTCATCAATAAACTTTCTGTCATCACCCAATTAGGGTACTATGTTTACTATCCTGCAGACTTTGAAGGACGTACTTATATTCGTGTTGGAATGAAACGATATTTTGGTAAAAAATGGTTTGCAGCACTTACACTCAAATCACATGCTGCAAAGGCAGAAGCAGTTGAATTTGGTATCGGAATCCGATTGTAAAGTCATATTACTGTAACAGTTACATATTCGCATACTCTTTACAATAACAATCAAAAAGTAAAGGCATGAAAAAAAGAACGTGTACAATACTATTGTTCTTGTTTCTATTTCAATTAGGAATGGCACAATTGGCTCCAGAAGAAAATAACACAAAAAAACCAAGAACATAAAAAAGGAAAGACAAGCACTTAAAGGAATCCTTTTAGGAGTTCATGGCGCACGAGAAACCATGATAGATATAGGATATTTTTATTATGATTGGATAGAAATGGCATCCTCAAAAATACCAATTATTGGCGGAACAGGATATTCAATATCTACAGAGCATTACATAAATCAAGATTATATTATAGCACCAAAAGCGGCGATATGGTCAAATATTTGGTATATAAATGTAGGAATCAGTACACCTTGGTATTTTGATATGAAAAAAAATAACAGTCTACGTGTACGTCCTGAAATCGGAATTGGTTCAGGTGATTTTAAACTTACATATGCACTTAATATGGCAGTTACAAATAAAGACATGCCCAATGTTAGTAAACATATGGCTTCTTTAATTTTCTTTTTAAATTTCAACAAGAAAGCGCGTAAGAATAAAATAAAATGGTGGTAATGTATACTAATCAAGTTATTCTTATAAAAAAATAAGTTAGTTTTGAATAAAAAATTAAAGAACGCTGAATGTTGAAGAAACTATATTTTATAGTATTGCTAGCTATTTGTATTGCTTGTGATAAAGAAGATGCGAACAATTGTTTTCAAACTTCCGGGAATCTAATTACGGAAGAAATTACTATGAATACATTCTCTAAAATAGAAGTGAATGAAGATATTAATTTAGTTGTAAAAGAAGGTGCAATACAAGAAGTTATCATAGAAACTGGTGCGAATTTGATAAATGATGTTGAAGCAAAAGTAATAGGAGATACGTTGTTTTTGTTTGATAATAATGATTGTAATTATGTACGTGATTACGGAATTACAACCATTTATGTGACCTCACCAAATATTACTGAAATCAATAGTAAAACCCAGTTTGAAGTGCGTTCAGATGGAATTCTTACGTTTCCAGAACTCAAATTGGTTTCTGAAAATTTTACAAATGAAAGTGTAGCTTCAGGAAACTTTAACTTACAAGTGCAAAATCAGGAAGTGACCGTTACTTTTAATAATTTATCAAACCTTTTCATTTCAGGAAGTACTACTGTATTTGATATAAATTTCCCTGGAGGAAATTCACGTGTTGAAGCGGAAAACCTTGTTGCTGATACAGTTTCTATATTCTCTCGCGGAAGCAATGATATTATCATCAATCCACAGGTGAAACTTTCAGGAAATATATATGGTACAGGAGATGTTATTGCTGTAAACAAACCAACAGAAGTCACATTAACAAGTCATTATACAGGAAGCTTAATTTTTAATTAAATGAGATTATTGAGTTTTGTAATTGTCTTTTTCAGGTAAATGTGTCGTAAAATCCACATCATATTTTTCCCTTATATTATAATTCAGAACACCATCTTTTTGGAATGAATCTAATCTCTTTAATTTTTCTGTAGGAGAATCCTCTGTCATTCGCATTATTTGATGTCCATACTTTTCTATTTTTTCATTATAAAAAACCAAACAATTATACAGACAATCAGGTTTAAAGCTTTTAAAAAATAGAAACTTACGTTTCGGTTTTTTTCTATATAAATTAACTGTTAAGTCATACATAAATCGTTCAATAAAACTAATTTCTAAAACAAGAGAACCTTCTAAGCATTGTTTTTCCGCTTTTAAATAGTAAGATTCATCAGCGTATTTTCTTTGCGTTTCTTTAATAATTCTCCAATTCATAATTATGTTTAACGTATATATAACAAGGATTTCTGCCATTTTAAATATAACTAAATCTTAATTTACAACAAGACTATTTTTTCAAATTTTTCAACCTTTTGATTCGTTACTGCTGATTTTACAGTCAGTTTATAAACATAGACTCCTTTTCCTAGTTTGTCTCCAAAATCATCGCGTCCGTCCCAAGTAATATCTCGCGAAAGCGAACCAAAATCTTTACTACTTGAACCCGTATTTGCTTTTCCAACAAGTGTGCGAACTACTTTTCCAGAAATCGTAAACACTTGTACCATAATATCTAATTCTGTTGAACTGTTGTGATTGAACCAAAATTCGGTATGACTTACAAATGGATTTGGATAGTTTAATACGTTTGTAATTGTTAATGAATTGTTTTCGTTAAAAACGGTAAACTGAATTTCGGAAGTAGAAGAATTATTATATACATCCCATGCTTTTAAAATCAATGTGTGTGAACCTTCCGAAAGATCTCGGAACGGAAATTTTACAATTCCTTTTGTGAAATCATTTAATTCTGTTTCGTAATAATCATTCAATACAATTGGATTGGCTTCATCTCCATCTAAGATGGCAACAATGTCATGTCCAATTCCACTTGCGGTATTAATTCCGTTTTCATCGGCTAATTTTGCAAGTAAAAAAGGCGATTCGTTTGTAATTCCTCCAGAAATAAAACTTTCATCATTCATAAATAAATTTACTTCCGGACCTTGATTGTCTTGTGGGGCATCTTCATTAAGTTCGCCAATTTTCAGGTTTTGACTGGAACCTGTATGATCTTCTAAAACACCTTCGCGTTCTGCATAAAAACTAATACGCCCATTTCCAACAGGAATCGAAATATCGCGCGGAACTACAAATTCAAACGAAAATGTTCCATTAGTTACGATAGCTTTTCCTCTAAAAATAATTTCACCTAAAGTGGTAAAATCCATAACGAAAAGAAAATCATTCGCCAATGTCTGACGTTGAACTTCTTTGTCGTAAATAGTAGAAAAAACAGTTCCGTCATAGTTAGAGAGTAAGTTTCCTGCTTCGTTTGTAATGTTACCAGAAATTTTAACTCTACTCAATGCTTTTAGTGTATCTGTTTCTTGTGTAATTGGCACATCATTAATGGCTGTTAGATTGATTCTTGGCTTCGGAATAGCAAGCGTAAGTGCTGGATCGCCAATATAAAACACAACGCGTTTATTAGTGTTATTTAATGAGTTTTTTGCTAAGCGCAAGGCTTCTGAAGCAGGAATGTAGGTGTTTGAGTTGTATGAAAATAATTGTTCAGATAGAGCTTCGTTAACGCGAACACCGACAGGTCTAAAAATTTGTCGTGTAGTGGTTATTAGAGAAATAGCACCACCTTTTTCGTTCCAATACATAAACTCTCCCGCAGTTTGTCTTAACGGATTATCAAAACGTGTATATTCACAAGTAATAGTAATAAACAAAGGCAATCGACATTCATTTTTAAGTTCTTGTGAATCGTTTTTTTCAAAAATTCGTTCCCCAGATAAACCGTCTTCACCACCATGTCCAAAATAGTTGACAACCAATGAACCTAAGGCAATATTTTCTTTAATCAAATTCTTTACTGTTGGATATCGTTCTCCACCTGCAGAAGTTTCTTGCTGAAATGCATCAGCATGTATTTTGGTAATATTAATATACGGTTTGTTGGCAGCAATTGTATTTCCCAAATTGTCTAAATCTTCTTGTAGTGTAGCATCATCCTGATCATCAGCATCATCTGATATAATGGTAACATGGTTTCGCCATCTTCCATAGGCTTCTTTTGTATAATAGGATAACGTTTTGTCTACCAATGCTTTTGCCTGACTTTGCGAACTTATTAACATTCTTCCCAAGGCAATATCTAAACGCTGAGGAATTGGAGTTGGAAGGAATGCGCCTTCATGATCATCCATCATACCATAAAAATCATCGGTCATAAAACTAGCAGACAAACTGAAACTTCTAAAAGAATGAAATACGGGAATTATGTTTGTGTTTTCTTCAATTCGATCTTTATAATCAAAAGATGCATCACCAAAGAAACATACATATTTTAGTTTATTCTGGTTAGAAAGCGCGTTATCATATACATATTTGATGAAATTTCGAATGGCTCCGACATCTGGATTTCCAGTATTAAATTCATTATATATATGCTGTAAACCGACAACTTGTACATTTAATCCCGTTTGTGTTCTATGAAAATCAGCCAAACGTTCAGCTTCCGAAGCAAACGCTTCTGGTGTAATAATTATGTAATCTATGTCTCCATTAGAAAAGATAGTTCCTTTTAAGTTTTGATTTGCGACTAAACTAGTTGGTTCTATAGTTGGAATTAAAATTTGAGCATTGTCTAACGCAATATATTCTCTAATTTCTTCCATAGGTGCTTGAAATGAAAAACTAGTTGCTGCATTTTCATTCGTTATTTTTGTAACATTCCAAATATTTGAAATATCCCAAACTTGCGAAATGTTAGCTGCGTTTCCAATAATAAATTCACCAATTCCTGTAGTGTTTGCGGCTTCTTTATATCTAAAAAAGAATTGTTCATCAACACCAATCAGTTCTCTTTTAGCTTCTACAGTTATATAATCAAGATAGCCAATAGAACCTGCAACGCCACCATTATTGTAATTAAGTGTAATGCTTAGATCTTCTGAGGTTAAATTCATTTCTTCTTCCAATAAACCCGCTTTAAATCCAATGCCGGATAAATTTTGCGTTGCATACGTTCCGCCGCTAATTGCTGAGAAATTAAAGTTGAAAATCGGTTGTCCGTTTATGTTTTGTGGAGTTTGCCCATTAATTAATGTAGACATAGAAGTGTCGACATTTCCAATAGCTGCGGGTTTAATTCCTATCGTAACAGGTTCTGAAATTACAAGATTTGGAATCGTAAAATCAAATACTTTTTCAGTTTCTATATTAAATACATCACCAAACCATCTGCGTCCTAAGCGTACTAAGTTTACATTGTCTATTTCATGAAATTGATAATCGTCAAAAGTTGTTATTGTAACATTTGGCGCTCCAGAAGGTTGTATCGCTTCAGGAATTCTTTTTCCATCTTCTAAGCCTTCTGTAGTGATGTAATAATAGGTTTTATCTGTAAATGCATTAATATGTGTTTGACTTTCTTCATTCCAACGATCTGGACCTTCCGCATAAAATAAAATATAATCTTCTGCATCAAAGGTGTTGTCGTTTTCTCCAACAACCGTAATGGCAATTTCAGGAACTCCATAATGTTCATTTTCTGAATTCAATAAAGGAAGCATTCTTCCTCCATTTCCATAAATTTTAAGTCTTTTTGGATTGATGTTTTCAGTATTAAAGCCTAATTGATTCAAAAAATTAGCGTCAATTCTATACACGCCAGATTTCATTACCGAAAATTTATATATGTTTCCTGTAGCTAATATTGAATTCTCAATTGTTTCTGGCATGCCAGAATTAACCGTATTTTGTGAGTTGGTCGCGTAACTAATATCAAAACTCAGCACTTTTTTCACGATACCATTTTCGTTTACTAGTGGTGAAACTATTAATACATGTTCATGCCGGTCTCTTGCTTTTGCATTGTAAATAGAAGCTTGGACTTGTGTTGGGAGTTTAGTTTTATCAATTCCGCCCAAAGCGTTAGCATTCATACTTCCATAACTAATATTATCTATACGTAAAGAAGCATTATTAGCTTTCCGGTTGTCATTCCATTGCGTTACAAAACTAATGCTACGATCATTGTTATAAACAAAATATTCAGCATTGAAAGTTGGAAGTTTAATAGAGGTATTTTCTGTGGTAAAATCGGTCGTAGACTCATTCCATGTCAATTCAAAATGTTTGCTTTGTCCATGTGTATGTATCCAAAAGATACACAAGAGTAGAAATGTATTGGTTGTTTTCATCATTTTTTTAACGAAAAAACCGATCTAAATAGTATGAATATGTATTGTGAAAATGGTAAAACCTTCTGAAATTACCGTTTTAATTGCTAAAAGCTAAGTTTTTGCTGTTAGATAATCATATAAAATTGCTAATTGAATAAATCCTAAATTGTCATTTACATTGATCGGAGTGGAAGTGAGTTATTCTGCCGTCAATTCTCTAAATAAACTTTCTAAGTTTTTGTTCTTTTGATTAATTTGTAAGGCCTTCAAACCATTGTCATGTGCAAAATCAAATACTTTTGAACGCATATCTTTTGAAGTGCTAAAAGTAATTTCATATACCAATCCACGCGTATTGACTACTTGTACAACATGTGGGATTTGCTGAATCAAAACATCTTCAATACGATAATCAAACTCAACTTCAATTACTTGTTCTTGGTCTTTTTTCAGTTTAGCTAAAGTAGTATCAGCAACAATTACACCCTTATTAATAATAATGACACGATCGCAAATAGCCTCTACTTCTTGCATAATATGTGTAGATAAGAAAATAGTTTTTTCTTTTCCGATTGAAGTAATCAAATTACGAATTTCCGTCAATTGATTTGGATCTAATCCAGTTGTAGGTTCGTCTAGAATTAATACTTCAGGATCATGCAATAATGCATTTGCCAATCCAACACGTTGACGATATCCTTTTGAAAGTTCTCCAATCTTTTTGCTAGCTTCTGGCGTTAAGCCTGTCATTTCTATGACTTCTTCAATTCGTGATTTAGGCGATTTGTATACATTCGCGTTAAACGCTAAATACTCACGAACGTGCATATCTAAATACAACGGATTGTGTTCTGGTAAATACCCAACACTCTTCTGAACATTTTTAGCATTGGCATTTGTATCAAACTCATTTACAGTAGCATTTCCTGTAGTAGCTTTTAAATACGTAGTCAATATTTTCATCATAGTAGACTTTCCAGCACCATTAGGACCTAAAAAACCAACAATTTCACCTTTTTTTATAGTGAACGAAACATTATTCAACGCTTTTTGTTCGCCATAAACTTTCGTAATATTTTCTACAACTATAGACATATACAGGAATTAAAGATTCAAAACTACATAAATTTTTATCAGTATTTCTTAACTTTCAATTAAATAAAAACAAAAAATACTACAGATTATTGCTAAAAACGTTTTTCTTTAAAAAATATTGAAAAAAGGATTTTGAATTTTAAAATTAATCTATACTTTAGCTAACATAAACGAAAACAAATGTTTAGTACAAACTATTTTTGGCAAGGTTATTTTTACTTCTTCTACGGAAAGAAGCAGGAACTCCTTGTTGTATAGTTTTATGTAAATAAACACAATATATAAAAAGAAAGTTCCGAGATAATCGGAACTTTTTTTTTGGACAAAAATGAATGAACCATTCATACTTAAAAATTTTGAATGCTTGCTAATATGGTTAAATGAATACATCATATGATTAGTAAAAAACAATAGATATGCGCATATGAATAATATAATCGCTATACAAGGAGTTCAAGGCTCTAACCATCATAAAGTTGCGGAAGCATACTTTGGAAACGACGTTCCGTTAGATGAATGCTTGTCTTTTGATGCGTTAGTAAACAGTTTATTGGAAGAAAAAAGTGCGTACGCTATTATGGCACTTGAAAATACCATTGCAGGTTCTATCATCCCAAATTACGCATTGATTGATGCTAATAATATTCATATCAACGGTGAATTTTACTTAAATATTCATCATCATTTAATGGCATTGTCAAACCAAACTATAGAAGATATTACCGAAGTATGCTCGCATCCAATGGCATTATTACAGTGTAAAGAATTCTTCAAGCAATATCCACATATCAAATTGGTTGAAGATGTAGATACGGCAGCTGTAGCACAAAAAATTCAAGAAAAACAGCTAAAAGGAGTTGCTGCTATTGCCACAAAAACGGCAGCAGAATTGTTTGAATTGAATATTCTTTCGGCAGAAATTCAAACCATAAAAACAAATGTTACACGTTTTGTGATTCTTCAAAAAGAAAAACCAACAAATGGTATTGACCAAATAGACAAAGCGTCTATTCGTTTTGAACTCGACCATAAAAGAGGAAGTTTAGCAACGGTATTAAACGTTATGAGCGATTGCAAACTCAATCTTACAAAAATACAATCATTACCCATTATAGAAACACCTTGGAAATATGCTTTTTTCGTTGATGTAACTTTTGAAAGTTATGAAAATTACACCAAAGCCATTTCTATTTTAGAAATAATGACCACAAGTTTAAAAGTACTAGGAACCTACAAAAATCAACGTAACTAATGATTCCTGCAAAACGAATACATACTGTAGAAGAATACTACTTTTCTAAAAAATTAAGAGAAGTACGCGGATTAATCGCTGACGGAAAACCAATCGTAAATTTAGGAATAGGAAGCCCAGATTTACAGCCACCAATGGTTGTAGTTGAAGCTTTAGAAGCAAGTTTGCACGACGAAATTGCTCATAAATACCAAAGCTATCAAGGAATCCCAGCTTTACGAAATGCGATTGCTGATTTTTATCAGAAAAATTATGATGTTACGCTTAGCGCGAATGATGAAGTGTTACCGCTCATGGGAAGCAAAGAAGGTATCATGCATATTTCAATGGCGTATTTAGATGAAGGTGATGAAGTACTTATTGCAAATCCAAGTTACCCAACATACACATCAGTTACAAAACTGTTAGGAGCTGTTCCTACATATTATGATTTAGAAGCTTCAAACAATTGGTTGCCAGATTTAGATGTGCTTGAACAGCAAGATTTAAGCAAAGTAAAACTTATGTGGGTAAACTATCCGCATATGCCGACAGGTGCCAAAGCAACTAAAAATTTCTTTAAAGACTTAATTGTATTTGCCAAAAAACATCAGATATTAATCATAAATGACAATCCGTATAGTTTTATTCTCAACGATGAACCTTTGAGTATTTTATCAATTGATGGAGCCAAAGAAGTAGCTTTAGAATTAAACTCTTTAAGTAAATCATTTAACATGGCTGGTTGGCGTACAGGAATGGTAATGGGAAAAGCGGAACATATTCAGCATGTGTTAAAAGTGAAAAGTAATATGGATTCTGGAATGTTTTATGGAATTCAAAAAGGCGCTATAAAAGCACTGGCGAGCTCCAAAGATTGGTTTTCAGATTTGAATAAAATCTATAAAGAACGACGTAAATTCATTTGGGAATTAGCGACAAAGTTGCATTGTACGTTTGATACTGAAACATCAGGAATGTTTGTATGGGCAAAATTACATGAAAATAATACACTAAGCTCAGCAGAATTCATAGACAAATTGCTCTATGAAAAAGACGTATTTATTACGCCAGGAAGCATTTTTGGAACGCAAGGAGAAGGATATATTCGTTTCTCATTATGTGTTTCGGAAGAAAAAATAAAAGAAGTGATAAACAGAATAATAGCATCATGAATGTATACATCATAGGAATTGGACTCATAGGAGGAAGCATGTCTTTGGATATTCAATCAACATATCCCGAGGCAACTATCTATGGAATTGATGCGAACGATGCGCATTTAGAAGAAGCACTGCAAAGACAGCTTATTCATGAAAAAGCAACACTTTCACAGGTAGAAAATGCAGATATTGTTATTGTCACAATTCCAGTACATGTATCTATCGGAGTCATCAAGGAAGTTTTAAATACAATAAACGACCAAACACTTGTCATAGATGCAGGTTCAACGAAAGAACAAATTTGTGAAAGCATAGGAAATCATCCGAGAAGAAGAAATTTTTTAGCGGCACATCCGATTGCAGGAACTGAATTTTCGGGCCCAAAAGCTGCAATCAAAAATTTGTTCAAAGGAAAAACAAACATCATTTGCGAAGTAGAAAAAACAGCATTCACGTTACAAGAAAAAGCGTTAGAATTATTCAAAAACTTAGGAATGCGCATTCGATATATGGATTCAAAATCGCACGATAAACATATTGCCTATGTATCGCATTTATCACATATAAGTTCATTTATGTTAGGAAAGACAGTTATTGAAAAAGAAAAAAATGAACGTGATATCTTTGACTTAGCAGGAAGTGGATTTGCCTCCACAGTGCGTTTGGCAAAAAGTTCACCAGCGATGTGGACACCAATATTTGAGCAAAACAAAGCCAACGTTATCGAAACATTACAAGAGTATATCACTAACTTAGAGGAGTTTAAAGAATTAATGTTGAAAGATAATTTTGAAGGTATTTATAAAGAGATGGAAAGTGCAAATCACATAAAAAAAATATTAAACGGAATAGAATAATAAATAGGGCATTACCCAAGGGGCGGGCTTTCGGCTATATCTTTTTTAAGATATCGTCATTGCGAAACAAATTTGGAATTAATTGTGGTAATCTAATACAAAGAAACAGATTACTTCGTCGCAAACTCCTTGTAATGAGCTATCAAAGTAAAAAAGTATGCCGTCTCAATCCCTAATGCAACAAAAAGTAACTAAGAGTTTACATTCACTGGAGTTGAGATGTAATCAAAATAAGGCTACTGAGCGTAGTCGAAGTAAAGAACCAAAATAGTAATAAAAGATAATCATGGAAAATAAAAAAGAACTTAGAAATTGGCTAAATGCTTTCGGATTAGAACATCCATTAGTAATTGCAGGTCCTTGTAGTGCAGAAACAGAAGATCAAGTATTAAAAATAGCACATCAGCTCAAAGATACAGATGCAACTGTATTACGTGCAGGAATTTGGAAACCACGAACGCGCCCAGGAAACTTTGAAGGAGTAGGAGCACTTGGACTAAAATGGTTGCAAAAAGCAAAAGAAGAAACAGGAATGCTTACAGCAACAGAAGTTGCCAATGCAACACACGTTCGTTTGGCATTAGAGCATGATATTGATATATTATGGATAGGCGCACGATCAACAGTGAGTCCATTTATTGTACAAGAAATCGCAGATGCTTTAAACGGAACAGACAAAATTGTTTTGATAAAAAACCCTGTAAATCCAGATTTACCATTGTGGTTAGGAGCAGTAGAACGATTATATTCGGCAAATATTGAAAAACTAGGAGTAATTCACCGAGGATTTTCAACCTATGAAAAAACGCGCTACAGAAACAATCCAGAATGGCAAATTCCGATTGAATTGCAAAATCGTTTCCCAGATTTGCCATTAATTCTAGATCCATCACATATTGCAGGACGAAGAGATATTATTTTTGATATCTGTCAAACAGCATTAGATTTAAATTATGATGGATTAATGGTAGAAACACATTTTGACCCAGACAATGCTTGGAGTGATGCCAAACAACAGATTACACCTGCCAGACTTGTTGAAGTGATGGAGGATTTAAAAATCAGAAAAGCAACCGATACAGAAGCAGAGTATAGAAATGCACTAAATACATTCCGTACACAAATTGATGTTATTGATCATCAACTTATTGAAATGTTAGGGAAACGTATGAAAGTTGCTGATAAAATAGGTGCTTTAAAGAAGGATAAAAACGTAGCAATTTTACAAACAAGACGTTGGAATGAGATTTTAGGAAAAATGATTTTAGAAGGAGAACAAAATCAATTAAGTGAAGAATTTGTATTGCGCATCTTCAAAGCAATTCATCAAGAATCAATTAATCATCAAAAGAAAATTGTAAATGCCTAAAAAATATGCATTGCATTTTCTATAAAAGACAAAAGCGAGCCAATTGGCTCGCTTTTTTACTAAAAGTCAAGATGGGTTCATAAACAAAACAATACTACTTACCCTCTTGCAGGTCCTTTAGGATTTGGATGAGGACCAACAACTCCAGGACAATATGTGCACAACTCTCTAGTATCACATACAAAAGTATCACAATCCGCAGTACAATCTGCATTTGTACAATTCCACATAGTTGCACCGCCAACAGATCCACAACCGTCTGTGCATCCAGAAGTAAATCCTAGAGCACCACCATTAATCGCATCGTGATTCAATTTTGAAATTGACTTCTTGTTCAATTGTAAACTCTTTAAATTTCTTTTTTTCATTATAAAATAGTTTTGAATTAATAAGCACCAAAAGAAGAGAGAATCTCATTGCAAAAAAAGAAACGCTATTGACCATTCATGAATGATCAACAAAAAAAGTGAGTAATAATGTAGCTGTAATTAGAGATAACTTTGATTTTTATAATGCTTAAGTATTTTGAAATAAACACTTTATTGGGTAGGTTGTAAATCTAATTATGGAGATTTTATTTTTCATGTATAGTTGCGTAGTAGAAAGATGATTTTAGGAGGGAAGTTTCAGTGAATAGAAAAATTTAGATGGCTCATTTTTAAAATAATCCAGCATCAAAAAATAGTAGTAGCTGTTTAAGAGTTTGTATTCTAATTAAAAAATAATTGAAACACAGATAAGACAGCCATCTTATCTGTGTTTCAATTATTTTTTAATCCAAGAAAAACTATAACGGTTTTTCAGGACTAGTCATTATAATATTAGCAAATCAATCTGCTAAATAGTGTGCCAATAGTAGTGCATGTATATTCGTTGACACTTACTTTAGGTCCTTTTGGACAACCATTAGTAAAATGTGGATTACTATTGCAAAGATCACAATTAGTTCTACGTGCTGATTGTTCAGCACCTCCTTTTAGTTTAAAATTAGAAATGGTAATCTTGTTCAGTTTTAAATTTTTTAAATTTCTTTTTTTCATTATGAATAGTTTAAGATTAATAAACGTCAAAAGAAGAAAGAATCTCACTGCAAAAAAAGAAACACTATTGACCATTCATCAATGGTCAATAGTGAAAAATAAAGAATCGTTTTTAAGTACAATAATTTATAAAGAATTTTGATTGCTCATTTAAAAACGTGCATTATTATTTATGTTAACAATTAACATATTGGACAACCTGATGCAATTCCAGTATTATCTATAAGAGTTGTGTCTCCTCCATCTCCTGGTCCTGGTCCAACAGGACCGCCTGGATTTCCTACAGTTCCGCCTCCGTCGTCATCACAAGGTCTTTTTGTTTTACACCAATAAATAGAGAGTAAGCCTCCTTTTATGGTATTTTGATTTAAGTTAGAGATTGAATTTTTGTTAAGTTTTAAAATTTTTGCATTTTGTTTTTTCATAATAGAATATTTATAAGTTTATAATTAGCATAATAAGAGAAGTCTACTTTTCAAAGTTTGTAACGTAGTACAGGTAAAGTTATTTACACTGATTCTTGGACCATCAGGTTCGACAGGATCGTTAGGTTCATCAGGAGCTGGATTTACAGGACAATAATCACAATTTGTTTCATGTATAGAAGCTTCTCTACCTCCATTAAAAGACATTGCATCCAAATTAGATATCGATCTTTTATTTAGTATTAAACTCTTCAGTTTTCTTTTTTTCATAGTACTTTATAGTTTGTAATGTTACTATTTTTCGATTGTAGTTTAGCAAAGTATTCCTATGCTTACTTCACAGTTAATACATCTTGATCTGTATAAGCTGTTCATAGGATTGTGTTGTGTAGGTCCATCTTCAGAAGGTCCACACCAACCAGATAATCCACCTTTTAGCTGAGTAGAGTTAAAATCAGCAATTGACTTCTTATTTAATTTCAAATTTTTTGCATGTTGCTTTTTCATCATGTATAGTTTTAAATTAATAATGAGTCAAAAGAAGGAATAAATTTATATCGAAAAAAGAAACACTATTGAGGGTTCATAAACTATCAATGAATGTGATTGATGGTTCATAAAAACGCAATAAAAAAGAGCGAATAGTTACAATCGCTCTTCTTAGAAAGAAAAATATTAGAGGTTAGAAATTCATTCAGAATCAGGATCAACTTCTAAAGTTCCTGCGTATTGTAGAGAAAATGAACGGCCATCATCTGTAACACCTGAACCAATAATCGCATAAGTTGATTCAGTTCTATTGATTAAAACAGTTGCATTTTGAGTAACATCATAATAACCTACTTGAGCACTAAAATCATATGAAAAACTTCCTAGTGAAGGCGCAAAATCATAATCAATAAATAACTCACAAAAATAAATGTCGAATACATTTTCTGTTGAAGAAGTTGGGATCATATATTCTCCATTGCTTAAAAAAGTATTAGTTTCATTAATAAAGGAAAAAGAGAAAACAGTTCCATCTCCTCGAAAATCTTCATTAATTCCAATTTCTGTATTCGCAGTTAAAAAAGTAATGTCAAAAAAGTAATCTTGAGTTGAAGGTCTTGCTTCCGTATATGAAACTGCTTTTGCAATAGCATATTCAACTCCGTCAAAAATTAGTTTGCCAGCAGAATCAATAGGAGATGTGCTAGTGTCATCATCACTTTTACAGGCAGGTAAAAGCAAAATAATGGCAGTAAAATAAATTAGTAGTCGTAAACTCTTTTTCATGAATATGTTATTTTAAATAATTGATTTCAAAACTACTTAACTACTCAATGAGATGTTAATAAACCTATTGATGATTTATAAATACGCAATAAAATGATATATCCTAACAGCAACGCTTATATAGAATTAACTACGTTTGTGAAGTTTATTTTTGATAGCTTATAATTATCTATACATTTGCCAACTCCCACAAAAAATAATTTAAAATTCAACAACCTAAAATTATAATTAAACACATGAAACACATTTTACGCGTATTGCTTTTCCTTTTTGTATTAAACTTAAATGCACAAGGAAAATTAGGTCCTATTAGTATTTCTTATGGACAAGAAATTAAGGAAGATAAAGAAAAGATTGTTCGTATTGCAGGAGAACTTAATGGTAAAATTTACACTTTAGCGCGTAAAGGAAAAAAGAAGTATTTCCTAAAAATGTTTAGCGCTGATAAAATGGAAGTACTAGGGACGCAGCAAGTTGAATTCTCAGAATACAAAGGAAAAGACCTTACGTTTGAAGATATTATTGTTATTGGTAATAAAATATATGCGTTTGGAAGTTTATATGATAGAAAAGCAAAAGAAAATCATTTAGTAGGATTTCCAATATCTGTAGATGGAAAACTTTCTAAAAAAGGACAGATATTATTCAATACTAAAGTAACGAAGAAAAGAGAAAGAGGCGCTTTTTATTTTAAAGAATCACCAACAGGAGATCGTTTACTAATTATGCATGCAGCTTATTTTGATAAAAAAGAAGAAGTACAATATGAAGTAAAATTATTCAATGAAAATCTTGAAGCGGAAATGACAAACTTGGAAACAGTTCCGTTTGAAGATAGAAGAGATTTAGAATTCAATATTGCTGATTTCGACGTAAGTGTTTATGATGATATTTTTATTGTGATAAACGAAAGTTACAGAGATCGTAAAAAGAAGAAAAACATTGAAAAATTTGAAGTGCATGCATTCAAAAAAGAAAATGGATATGCAAAAGAAATCATCAAAATCGATTTTACAAACAGAGAAGTAATCAATTGTGAATTATTGGCGACTAACAAAGATGTATTGCATTTAGTAGGGTTTTATTCAGGTGTTCGAAAAAATGGAAAAGCACACAAAAAACTAAGAGGTATTTATGCAGGAACTATTGATGTGAAAACGAATGAAGTAACGAACTTAAAATTTAATAAATTCGATTACGAAACCAAAGTAAAATTAATAGGAGAGCGTAGAGCCAAAAAAGATAAAGATGTAAAACCATTATACAAAACACACAGTCTTATTGAAAAAGAAGATGGTGGATTGTTTTTACTATCGGAATATCAAGAAATCATCGTAGGAAGAAGTCAAGGAATTGGCCCCTTAGCTGTACAGCCAATAGTATATATTAACAATGAAATAATTGTTACATCGCTAAATCAAGACGGAAGCATTGCATGGACAAATGTAATTCCTAAAAAGCAAAAGGCAGGTTTCTCAGTATTTTCATTAGGAATTTTTGGTTTTGCTGGCGGAAATAATTTTTCAGTAGGAGTTGGAATCTCAATTCCAATTGCTGTTGCAGGTAGAGGTCCAGAATATTTAAGTGCAATTCCTATTTATGAAGATGGACAATTAACGGTTGTTTTTAATGATAACAAAAAGAATATTGGTGTAACGGATATTGAAGAAATTAGAAAGTTAGGAAACTACAACAAAGCAATTCCAACTGCGTTTGTTTTTGATGATCAAGGAAAAATTACACGAATAGATCCAGAAGAAGTTCAAAAAAATCAACTAGTTATCAGACCAGGAGTTTACTATAGAAAAGGACCAAATGATTATATCATTTATGCGTCTAGAAAATCAAAAGACAAATTAGGAAGAATGCAAATTAAAAAGTAATTCAAACTAAAAAATAGAAAAAGCCATCTCAAATTCATAATTGAGATGGCTTTTTTGTTGAATATCAATAATTTTCTAACTTCAACTATTAACAAAGTGTCCCAAAAAGATAGGCTGTTTTTTAGTTAGTTTGTCTTGCTGTTACAGCTTCCATCTTGACATAAAGGACTGCTACGGCTACTAAACTGACCAACAATTTGATTTTGTTTTATTTTTGTTAGTGCGTTTACTCCTTTTAATTTTAAAATGTTTTCTAACATAAGAATATTTTTTTATGGTTAACACAACAATATACATATATTAAACAAGGAGACAATTACAGGAACTCCGTACTTAACATTATTATAATAGTGTTGAAAACCTGTATGATAACCCTTTGTTTTTTTAAGAATAATCTTGATCTTTGTCCCAATGATAGGAACTGTTTATAAATCTACGGGAAGTTGGTATTTGGTAAAAACCAAAGAAGGAAAAGAATATGAGTGTAGAATAAAAGGTAAATTCAGACTCAAAGGAATCAAAAGCACCAATCCTATTGCGGTTGGAGATAAAGTGAACTTTACGCTTGAAACCAAAAACAATACAGAAACAGGAATCATTGATGAAATTTTTGATCGGAAAAACTACATCATTCGAAAATCTGTAAACCTTTCCAAGCAAACACATATCATTGCTTCCAATATTGATCAGGTATTTTTATTAATTACAGTTGACAATCCTCCAACATTTCCAAGTTTCATAGATCGTTTTCTCGTAACAGCTGAAGCATATTCGATTCCATGTGTGTTAACATTCAATAAAATTGATTCATACACAGAAATTGAACGTAGAGCAGAAGTATTATATCTCAAAGATATCTACGAAAGTATCGGATATGAATGTATTGAAATCTCAGCGAAAGAGAAACAAAACGTTGAAGCCATCAAAGAACGAATGAAAGATACGGTAAGTATGTTTGCAGGACATTCTGGTGTTGGAAAATCTACTTTGGTTAATGCAATTGCACCTGAATTAAATCTAAAAACCAAAGAAATCTCTGAGCAACACAAGCAAGGACAGCATACAACTACGTTTGCTGAAATGTTCGATTTAGAATTTGGTGCAAAAATAATTGATACGCCAGGAATCAAAGGTTTTGGAATTGTAGATATGGAAAAAGAAGAAATCGGCGATTATTTTCCAGAATTTTTAGCATTAAAGAATGAATGTAAATTCAATGACTGCATTCACATAGAAGAACCAAAATGTGCTATAAAAGATGCTGTAGACGAAGGCGAAATTGCTTGGTCACGTTATAAAAGTTATTTGCAAATCATAGAAGGTGATGAAAACAACTATCGCGTAGACGAATTCAAAGAACAATAAAATGAGAGCTGTAATTCAAAGAGTTTCAGAAGCAAGTGTTACCGTTGAAGAAAAAAAAGTAGCGAATATTGGTCATGGACTCTTAATTCTTCTAGGGATAGAACCCGAAGATACACATGAAGACATTACTTGGTTATCTGCTAAAATATCCAAACTTCGCATCTTTGGTGATGAAAATGGTGTAATGAATACCTCTTTAATAGACATCAAAGGAGAAGTCATTGTTGTAAGTCAGTTTACATTGCATGCTAGTACAAAAAAAGGAAATCGCCCAAGTTATATTAAAGCGGCAAAACCTGATATTGCTATTCCTTTGTACGAAGCGTTTGTAACACAATTAGAAAAAGACATACACATAAAAGTACAAACAGGAATCTTTGGAGCTGACATGAAAGTTCGACTATTAAATGACGGTCCCGTAACCATTAGTATTGATACAAAAAACAAAGAATAGCAACGTTTATAACTTTTTTTAACGCTTATCAATTAATTTGTAGGTGAATTAATATCTTTTACTATATTCGTGTAGTCATTCCCTAGATTTTTTACAGAAAACATATATGTATGCGCACAAAATT
Source organism: uncultured Kordia sp. (assembly GCF_947496985.1). Lineage (GTDB taxonomy): Bacteria > Bacteroidota > Bacteroidia > Flavobacteriales > Flavobacteriaceae > Kordia. The sequence goes on along the minus strand of NZ_CANMEZ010000002.1, from coordinate 217,182 downwards.
ATTGTATGTAATTATTTTATTACTGAACAGCAATCTTGTATTCTCACAAGATAATCTCACAACTTATCTAACGCTTCCACAAGAACTTACAAAAAACGCAAATGCTGTTGTACGATTAGATGAAATGAATGTTGATGTGAAAGCAATCAACGATTTAGAAACGTCTAGAAAACGAATTGTCACTGTTTTAAACGAAAACGGCTTGCACAAAATCAGAGCTGTCGTTTGGTACGATGATGATATCAAAGTAAAAAAAGCTGAGGTGAAAATTTATGACAAATTTGGAAAGCAAATCAAGAAAATTCGCGAACGTGATTTCAAAGATGTAAGTGCTGTTGAAGGTTCAACGCTATACTCAGACTCTCGTGTAAAATATTTAGATTACACACCAGTTGCATATCCTTTTACAGCGGTATTTACAAGTACAATACAAACAAAAAATACAGCGCACTTACCAGTTTTTAGCCCTGTAGAATACTATCTTGGAGTAGAAAAAAGCACTTATACTTTACATTATCCACAATCGTATACAGTACATAAAAAAGAGCTCAACTTGGAAAAGTTTGACGTTGTAATGAATGATGCTCCTGGAAAACTAACATACGTGATAGAAAACATTGCAGGAATCAAATCGGAATCGTACAGTCCTTCAGAAACAGCATTAAAACCAAGAGCGTATTTAGCACTTAACAAATTCAGTTATGAAGGAATAAAAGCAGAAGTAAATGATTGGAACGATTTCGGAATCTGGACGTATAAAAACTTAATTCAAGGACGTTCAAGAGTTGATGAGGCAACAAAAAATGAAATTCTGAATTTAATAGCAAATGCTACTTCTGATAAAGAAAAAGCAAAAATAATCTATGAATTCATGCAAAACAAAACACGCTACATTAGTGTGCAAGTAGGTATTGGCGGTTATCAACCAATTCCAGCGGATGAAGTAGATAAAGTTAGTTATGGCGATTGTAAAGGATTATCAAACTACATGATGGCGTTGCTAAAAATTGCAGGTGTAGAATCATATTATACAGTTGTACATGCAGGAGACGAAATTGTAGACTTATACAGTGATTTTGCTTCGCTTGGACAAGGAAATCATGTCATCTTAAATATTCCAAATAAAGGTGGTGATATTTGGTTAGAATGTACAAGTCAGAAAATGCCTTTTGGTTACATAGGTGACTTTACAGATAACAGAAACGTATTGTTGATTACTCCTGAAGGTGGAAAAATAAAACGTACCAAAAAATACGAAACTGATGAAAATTTTCAAAAAACTACAGGTTCGTATACGTTAACTAATGATGGAGGTCTTGATGTAAATGTAACTGTTACTACAGAAGGAATTCAGTATAGTAATCGTTATTACTTAGAAGATAGATCTGAATCAGACAAAGACAAACACTACAAAAAATATTGGCGAAACATCAATAACATTTCCATTGACGAAATCATTCATGAAAATGATAAAGAAAACATCGTATTTACAGAAAAAGTAAAATTCAAAGCTGAAGGATACGCAGTAAAAACAGGAGATAGAATCTTATTCGCGCCAAACGCATTAAACAAATACAATAGCATTCCTGATCGGTATCGAAATCGAAAATTTCCTCTCAAAATCTCAAGAGGTTTCTATGATGTAGATAGTTATGAAATTAAGTTGCCAAGCGATTACAAAATTGAGGCACTTCCTAATAGCATAGTTTTAGAAGATAAATTTGGAGCATATTCATTCAGTGTTACACAAAAAGATGATCAAACCTTAGTATATAAACGATCTATCAAAATATCGGATGGAGAATATCCAAAAGAAGAATATAATAACTATCGAAAATTCATCAAGAAAATCGTAAAATTTGACAACTCAAAAGTAGTTTTAGTCAAAAAATAATACTCTCTCACAACAATACTCATTACATCTTACATATAAATGAAAACATACATTCTAATCGTATTTGCATTGCTAAACATTACGTTCGTAACAGCACAAAACTTCAAATTTGGTAAAGTATCTATAGCCGAACTAGAAGAATCAAAACACCCATTAGAAGCTGACGCAAACGCAGCAATGCTTTACAATAAAATCCGAACAGAAATCCGATACATTCAACGAAAAGGATTTCAAGTAGAAACAACAGTACACAGACGTATAAAAATATACAACAAAGATGGTTTCAATTGGGCAAATCATGAAATGCGTTTATACAGACGAAATAGTACAAGAGAAAAAATAAGTGATCTAAAAGGATATACATATAATGTGGTAGATGGAAAAGTAGAAAAAACGAAACTACGAAGTGATGGAATTTTCAAAGAACATGTTTCTGAAAATATTGATCTAGAAAAAATAACCATGCCAAACATTAAAGAAGGTAGTGTTGTTGAATATGAATACAAGTTTACATCGCCTTTTGTTTCAGATATTAATGAATACCTGTTTCAATACAATATTCCACTAAATAAAATTGAAGTAACCTTTGAAACACCTCAATATTATACCTTCAAAAAACATTATAAGGGATATTACATGATAAAGCCTGAAGAATCTGCGTTGACCAAACAAATCATATTTCGTTCAAAAACGAGATCAAATAATGGAGGATTTAGTAGCACAAAAACAACATTTCATGAAGATAAATTAGATGTTGAATATAACAAAATAGAGTATGCTTTAGAAAATGTGCCTGCTTTAAAAGAAGAGAAATATGTAAGTAATATTAACAATTATCGCAGTGCTGTGAAATTTGAATTGATCCAAGTAGCAATGCCAAATGAACCTGTACAATACAATACACGTACTTGGGATGACATTGTGCGTACAATCTATAGAAGTGAAAACTTTGGGGAACAGCTAGGAAAGAGTTCCTATTTTAAAGACGATATTGATGCTTTAATAGAAGGAGAATCAAATATGATGGTACGTGCGGCTAAAATCTATAGTTATGTTCAAAACAAGATAAAATGGAATGGTAACTATGGTAAATATACAGATATAGGTGTTAAAAAAGCTTACAAAGAAAAAACAGGGAATGTAGCTGACATGAATCTAATGTTAACAGCAATGTTGCGATATGCTGGTGTACAAGCAAATCCTGTATTACTAAGTACAAGACGACATGGAATAAATATGTTTCCAACAATAAATGGATTTAACTATGTTATTACGGCAATAGAAATAGAAAATGCAGTCATTCTATTAGATGCAACAAACTACTACGGTGAGCCGAATATATTACCAATGCGAGCGCTCAACTGGATTGGAAGACTAATTCGTAAAGATGGAAGTTGGACGCAAATTAGCTTAATGCCTAAAAAAAGCGCCTTAGAAACAACAACCATGAACATCACTCTAAATAATACCGGAGATGTTGAAGGAAAACAGCGTACACAATTTACATCTCACAATGCATTAGCATTCAGAAACGCATATGCACGTGTTGAAAAAGAAGATTACTTAGAGAAACTAGAAAACGCAATTGGCGATATAGAAATAGAAGAATATACCGTGAAAAATGTGCTCAAGATGGGTAAACCAATATTAGAATCGTACGCGTTTTCAAAAGAAGCACAAGCCGAAATAATTGGAGACAAACTCTACTTTTCACCATTATTATACCTAGCAACAACAGAAAATCCATTCAAAAGTGAAGAAAGAGTATATCCAGTTGACTTTGGATATCCTTGGAAACGGAAAGTAATGATGAATATAAACATACCTGAAGGATATGAAATAGAATCATTACCAAAAATGACAACAATCCGCTTGCCAGACAACTTAGGTTCGTATTCTTTCAAAATAACAAAAACGCCTACTGGAATAAGTGTCGTTGTATTAAAAGAAATAAACTCAGCAGTAATTCCACCTGATAAATACAGTGCATTAAGAGAACTTTACAGAATACTTGTGGAAAAAGAACAAGAAAAAGTAGTATTGAAAAAAATATAAACAAGGAAAAAAAGTGAAAAGGTTTCTGCTCGTTCGCATGAAATAATTCATTGAAAAGCTATATTTTTACAGGTGACTTTATAACACGTTTATAAAGTCACTTTTTTTATTAAAAAATAACCCTTATGAATATCAAAGAAGCACAACTTCAAGTCGATACATGGATTAAAGAACACGGTGTTCGTTACTTTAATGAACTTACAAATATGGCACAGCTGACAGAAGAAGTTGGGGAAGTAGCACGTATCATTGCACGTCGTTATGGAGAACAAAGTGAAAAGGAAAGTGACAAAGACAAAGACTTAGGAGAAGAATTAGCAGATGTAGTATTTGTGGTCTTATGTTTAGCAAATCAAACAGGAATCAACTTGCAAGAAGCATTTGATAAAAAAATGGACAAAAAAACCAAACGTGATCACGATCGTCATCACAACAATGAAAAATTAAAATAAATTAGGGCAAAAGGTAGTTTTGAAAGTTTCCTTTTCTGAAGTATAGAAAAGATTTTACGTTAAAAATTTTCGAAGTCTTGGAGGAAATTTAGAAAAAATTTTTCGGTTTTAGTTTTCCGTTAGAGAAAACTAAAAATACCTGCCAGAAAAGTGCTTTTTCTTTTGTTTCGTTTTCTTTGGCATGCAAAGAAAATCAAAAATCATTTTTTCAATAATTAAACTGTTGTCTTTTAGATTATCAAACAAAAATTACCTTTTAAATAATTACTATGAACATAAAGCTTCAAAAATCATCACTTCACAAACAATCTAACCTAGCAATAACAGGTTCCAAAAGTGAGTCGAACCGATTGTTACTATTGCAGGCTTTATATTCAAACATTTCCATTGCAAATATTTCAAACTCGGATGATGCAACCTTAATGCAAAAAGCATTGAAATCGCCCGATAGGATAAAAGATATCCATCATGCAGGAACGGCAATGCGTTTTCTTACAGCGTATTATGCAACACAAAATGGTGAGGAAATTACATTGACAGGTTCTTCGCGTATGCAAGAACGACCAATAAAAATACTTGTAGATGCATTGCGACAATTGGGAGCAGATATTCAATATACAAACAACGAAGGTTATCCTCCTTTGCAAATAAAAGGTCAAAAATTACAGGCAAGTGAAGTAACCTTGGCAGCTAATGTGAGTAGTCAGTATATTTCTGCATTACTATTAATTGCGCCAACCTTAGAAAATGGTTTAACACTTACGCTAGATGGAAAAATTACATCGGTTCCGTATATAAAAATGACACTTTCTTTATTAGATGAATTAGGTGTAAGTACAAATTTTGACGGAAACACAATCAAAGTTGCGCAATTTGAAGCAACGCAAGAAGCAAAAAAGTTTACGGTAGAATCTGATTGGAGTTCAGCTTCGTATTTTTATAGTTTAATCGCGCTAAGCAAAATCGGAACAACCATAGAACTTTCATCGTACAAGCAAAATAGTTTACAAGGTGATTCTTGTTTGGCTGAAATCTATACTAAATTTGGTGTAGAAACTACATTTGGAAAGCATACAATAACATTGACGAAAAAGCAAGAAGCTACTCAGAAAACCATCAAGCTCGATTTGAAAAATGCACCAGATATTGCGCAAACAATTGCAGTAACGGCATTTGGGCTGAAACTATCTTGTGAAATGATTGGACTACACACGTTAAAAATCAAAGAAACAGATCGTTTAGTCGCATTAAAAGTAGAACTTGAAAAATTAGGAGCTACTGTTGACATCACAGAAGAATCATTATACTTACACGAAACTTCAGCAATTAACGAAAACATTTCCATAGAAACCTACAAAGATCATCGCATGGCAATGGCGTTTGCACCACTAGGATTACGTGTTCCGTTACAAATTGAAAAGGCGGATGTAGTATCGAAATCATTCCCAGATTTTTGGAAAGATTTGGAAAAGATTGGTCTAGTCGTAAAAGAAATATAAAAAAACTCTCTAAATACTTGACAACGCCTATTTTGAGATTGTATATTTGCGGTTCTTAAAAAATAACTTAAAAGACTTATGGCAAAAAAGCTATCGCATTTCAATTTTGATCTTCCTGAAGATTTATTAGCTGAATACCCTTCTGAGCACAGAGATGAAGCACGTTTAATGGTGTTGAATCGTGAAAAACAAACCATAGAGCACAAAAAATTCAAAGACTTAGTAGACTACTTTGAAGAAGATGATGTAATGGTATTAAACAATACGAAAGTATTTCCTGCAAGATTATTTGGAAACAAAGAAAAAACAGGTGCAAGAATTGAAGTCTTTTTATTAAGAGAATTAAATGAAGATCAACGTTTGTGGGATGTTTTAGTAGATCCTGCACGTAAAATCAGAATCGGAAACAAACTATACTTCGGAGAAGATGAAAGCTTAGTTGCTGAGGTTATTGATAATACAACATCAAGAGGGCGTACATTACGTTTCTTATATGATGGTTCGTATGAAGAATTCCGAACGAAACTAGGTGAGCTTGGACAAACACCACTTCCAAAATACATTAAAAGAGAAGTAGAACCAGAAGATGAAGAGCGCTACCAAACAATATATGCAAAAGAAGAAGGAGCTGTAGCTGCACCGACTGCAGGTTTGCACTTCTCAAAGCATTTATTAAAGCGTTTAGAAATCAAAGGAATTGATTTCTCTGAAATTACATTACACGTAGGTTTAGGAACATTCAACCCTGTAGAAGTAGAAGATTTATCAAAGCATAAAATGGATTCGGAAGAATTAAAAATCGAATCTCCAGCTGTAGAAACGGTAAACAATGCTAAGAAAAATAAAAGAAAAGTTTGTGCAGTTGGTACAACAGTAATGCGTGCTTTAGAAAGTTCAGTTTCTTCTGAAAGAACACTAAACGAATATGAAGGTTGGACAAACAAATTTATCTTTCCTCCATACGAATTCAGTATTGCAAACTGTATGATTACAAACTTTCATACACCAAAATCAACATTATTAATGATGGTTTCGGCATTTGCAGGTCATGACTTTATACTGAAAGCTTATGAAGAAGCAATCAAAGAAGGATACCAATTCTATTCTTACGGAGATGCAATGTTGATTCTATAAAAAGAGAACACATATATTATATATTCAAAATCCTGTCTTTGGCAGGATTTTGCTTTTTTAGAAACGTAACAGAATCTTTTAAGAAGGCAAAATGTATGTAATTGGTTATCTGTACATAATTACCAACCAAAAATACATGTAACCTTTTAGTAAGGTTGTTTTTTGCTAATTTTAATACTTTGAGTCTGCAAATCGTTATAAAACAAAACGTTGTGTAAATTCATGAAAAATAACCATAACTGTTACGTCATGAAAACAAGTATTCTATATGTATTCTTTTGTCTATTAATTACGAATAATGCGTTTGCGCAAAATGGAAATAAACAAATTCCTGTACTAAAAGTCAAAGCAAACAGTACAGTTTATTACTTGGGGAATTTATCTGATGGAGAACAAATTTCAGATTTATCCTGGGCGGCAAATAGTAGTATTGCATGTTTTCCCGCAACTCAAAACCAAAAATTCTCTGGAAATCACGTTTTGTATTCAACAATGATACCGAAACGTTCAGAAATGTTTATCAAAGTCATTCCAAAAAATAAAAAGCAAAACTTTAGTCTGTACGCCTATCAAGTAGGTTTGACTAATGAACAATTACCGCCAAATCTAAGTAGCTGTATTACTTGTGAAGCTGACTACAAATGGGATCGTACATGGAAAGGTAAAACACAAGATCACACACGAAAAGTTCGATTAAATGCGATCAATCGTTCATATAAAATAGTTATTGGTGTTGTGGGTGCTGAAGGTTTAACAGAAGGTGATTTTACTATAGAAATAAAACTAAATGGTGGAGGAGAAGTGTCTAAAATAACAACTGAAATTCAAGCCGTGAATATAGAGACAAAAGGTGAAATTACGACAACTAGCGGAAATCTTAAAACAGGAGGTTTAATGAATGATTTATCCTGGGCGGCAAATAGTAGTGTTGCTTGTTTTCCTGCAACTCAAAATCGAAAGTTTTCGGGGAAACATGTTTTGTATACTACAGTTATACCGAAATATTCAGAAATGTTTATCAAAGTCATTCCAAAAAATAAAAAGCAAAACTTTAGTCTGTATGCCTATCAAGTAGGTTTGACAAATGAACAATTGCCACCAAACCTAAATAGTTGTATTACTTGTGAAGCTGACTATAAATGGGATCGTAAATGGAAAGGGAAAACATAAGATCATACGCGACAAGTTCGATTAAATGCAATCAATCGTTCCTATAAAATAATTATTGGCATTGCGGGAGCGGAAGATTTGGTAGAAGGTGATTTTGAATTAGAAATTGTAATCAAAAAACGATAATACATGGATTTTTCCATTTTTAACAGCTTCACGTTTAAATTGATACATTGACAGGCGAACAAAATTAAAAACTCACAAATTCTCCCTATTTTTGCAGCATGGAGCAAGCAGTTAAGAAGGATATACGTGCATTGAGTAAAGAACAACTTAGAGAGTTCTTTGTAACGCAAGGAGACAAAGCGTTCAGAGGAAATCAAGTTTATGAATGGTTATGGCAAAAAGGTGCACATAAATTTGAAGACATGACGAACGTTTCCAAAGACACGCGAAAAATGTTGGAAGAAAACTTCGTTATCAATCATATTCGTGTAGACAAAATGCAACGTAGTAATGATGGAACTATTAAAAATGCAGTACGCTTGCATGATGGTTTAATTGTAGAATCTGTGTTAATTCCAACAAGTTCACGAACAACAGCTTGTGTATCAAGTCAGGTAGGTTGTAGTTTAGACTGTAAATTTTGCGCTACAGCGCGATTAAAGCGTATGCGTAATCTAAACCCTGATGAAATCTACGATCAAGTAATTGCTATTGATCAACAAAGTAAATTATATCAAAACAGACCATTATCAAACATTGTATTCATGGGAATGGGTGAGCCATTAATGAATTACAACAACGTATTAAAAGCGATTGATAAAATAACTTCAGATGAAGGTTTAGGAATGTCCCCAAAACGAATCACGGTTTCAACTTCTGGAGTGCCTAAAATGATCAAAAAAATGGCAGATGATGAAGTGAAATTCAAACTAGCAGTTTCATTACATTCAGCTATTGATGAGGTGCGAACAGAAATAATGCCGTTTAATGAGCACTTCCCTCTTAAAGATTTAAAAGAAGCATTGGCATATTGGTACGATAAAACAAAAAATAAAATTACCTACGAATATGTAGTTTGGGACGGAATTAATGATCAGCAAAAAGATATCAATGCATTGGTGAAATTCTGTAAAGATGTACCTAGCAAAGTCAATTTAATAGAATACAATCCAATTGATGACGGACAATTTCAACAAGCGAGTAACAAGGCAATTGATAGATATGTAGATTCACTTGAGCAAAATGGAATTACTGTGACAGTAAGACGTTCACGTGGAAAAGACATTGACGCAGCTTGTGGGCAATTGGCAAATAAAGAATAATAAATAAGATGAAAATTTGAAGCTTAACTATTACTAGAATAATATTTGTAAAAATTGATATGGATGTATTTAAAAAAACAATTCATGCATTCATGATAGAAAAGTCAAAAAAAACACACTCAAACTGTTCGAATCTTGTTAAAAACTATAAAATCATCGAATTAGTTAATATCTTTACAGTCGAATGAAAATAGTTGCGCAGATAAAACAGCCGATTGAAACCGAAATGGAACTCTTTGAAAAAAAGTTTTCCAACTCCATGACTTCCAAAGTTGCGCTACTCAACAGAATCACACATTATATTGTAAATCGTAAAGGAAAACAAATGCGTCCTATGTTTGTTTTCTTAGTGTCTAAGATGGTTTCGGAAGGAACCGTAAATGATCGTACGTATCGTGGAGCTTCTGTAATAGAACTCATTCATACAGCAACATTAGTACATGATGACGTTGTAGATGATTCTAACCGAAGAAGAGGTTTTTTCTCTATAAATGCCTTATGGAAAAACAAAATTGCAGTATTAGTTGGTGATTATTTGCTATCAAAAGGATTATTACTTTCGATAGATAATGGTGATTTTGATTTATTAAAAATCATTTCTGTAGCAGTTCGTGAAATGAGCGAAGGTGAATTGCTGCAAATAGAAAAAGCACGTAGACTTGATATCACGGAAGATGTATACTATGAAATTATTCGTCAAAAAACAGCAACTTTAATTGCAGCTTGCTGTGCAATGGGCGCACGTTCTGTAGATGCAACTGATGAAGAAGTAGAGCGCATGCGACTATTTGGCGAATATATAGGAATGGCGTTTCAAATAAAAGATGACTTATTTGATTACGGTGATATGCAAATAGGAAAACCAACAGGAATTGACATTAAAGAGCAAAAAATGACACTTCCACTAATCTATGCATTGAATCATTGTACGAAAGCAGAAAAAAAATGGGTGATTAACTCTGTAAAAAATCATAACAAAGACAAAAAAAGAGTTAAAGAAGTGATTGCTTTCGTAAAAAAAACAGGCGGATTAGAATATGCGACTACACAGATGAAAGCCTATCAAGAAAAAGCGCTCAAGCTACTAAATGCCTATCCTCAATCGACATATAGAGATTCATTAGAATTGATGGTAAATTACGTAATTGATAGAAAAAAATAATTTTTTTTCAAACGCAGACAACCATTTGCACAAAAATTGCGTCTATGTCAATAGAAAGCAACCTGTATAATGAAAGTTATTCAATTACATCTACAAGAAACAAAACTCATAAAGCGAGCCAAACGGAATGACCGTAAATCGCAGCAAGTGTTATATGCGCAATATGCTCCAAAAATGTTGAGTGTTTGTAGATACTATATAGCAAATATTCATGATGCAGAAGAAACAATGCTTTCTGGTTTTTTCAAAGTATTTACAAATATCAAAACGTTTAAAAACGAAGGAAGTTTTGAAGGCTGGATTCGAAGAATAATGATTCGAGAATCAATTTCCTTTCTTCGGAAAAAAAATCCACTAATTGCAGTAGAAGAAATAGAAAACTACACTGAAGTTTCGGAATGTGAAATGGACGTAAATGCAGGTGTCGCAGAAATTCAAAAAGCTATTGACGCATTGCCACAAGGATATCGAATTGTGTTCAACCTCTATGAAATAGAAGGATATAAGCATCAAGAAATAGCAGAAATGCTCAACATCTCAGTAAGTACTTCAAAAACACAATTGTTTAAAGCAAAAAAAACGTTGCAAGCACAACTACGATCAAAAAAAAACAAAACAAATGAAATCGCATAATATAAAAGACATACTGGAAGAGCGTAGGATGGAAGTTTCTGAGAATTCTTGGGATCAACTTGCGAATCAATTAAGTGTTCACGACAAAAAGAAAAAACGACGCAATGTATATCCGTATGCAGCTTGTTTTGCCGTATTAGTAGGTTTAATTGCGTTTATAGTAAGTAAAAGTATTGGTGAATCGCAATCACAAGTAATAGTTGATACGGAAACAATAAAAACACAAAAAGGAGTAGAAGCGCCAAAGCCGATTCTTCTTAAAGAAGAAATTGATGACAAAGTTTTTAAATCGGCAATTGTAGCAACTGAAACACCAAATACAAGCGAAATAAAAGTCAAAAAAGAAACCGATAAAAAAAAGCAAGTAACACAGAAAGAACGCAAAGAGTTAAATGTTGCATTTCAAAAAGAAATACAAGAAACCATAAAAGTTGATACACTTTCAGTAATGTCAACAAAGAAAACTTCAGTTGTTCTTGCAGAAAATATAAAAGAAGTCAAGCTTGATAAAGAACTCAAGGCTTCAATTGCAGCTTTATCTGTAACAGAGAAAGTAACAATTACGAATGAAGAAATTGATAAATTGCTAAAAGAAGCACAAGAATCACTTTCTAAGCTGAAAGTAAAAAATAAAGAAGCAGATATTACTAAATATGCAACTGCTGACGAATTGTTAAATGAAGTAGAATACGAACTCGACATGTCATTCAAACAAAAAGTATTTGAACTCATAAAACACAAGGTTTCGAAAACCAGAACGGCCGTGGTGGATCCGTAACCATACATTCTAAAGGTCTATAAACAGACAATTTTTTAAAAACATTTCATAAAAAAACGAACATGAAAACAATTACAATGTATTTATGCCTGATATTCCTATGCGTAAATTTTACCATGCAGGCACAACAAAAAGACTCCATTCAACTCAAAAAAGAGCAGGATAAAAAATATTTGGAAAACCGATTGCGAATAATCGAGACGCAGGAAAAAGAAGTTCTGAAAATTGAAATTAATAAGATTAATGAAAAATTAGAAAAAGGAGAAATCACTCAAAAAGAAGCAGAAAAACAAAAGAAAAAAGCAGCGTTGATAGCAGCTGCTACCATTGAATATCGTATGGCAAAAACCAAACGTGAAATGTTGACTGACTATTACATTCAGGAAGAAGGAAGTTTTATTCGATTTGGAGAAATTTTTGATACTCGAAAAATTAAAAAAAGACCTTTAAAATATGATAAGCGAACCTACTCAGACATTGTATTTGCACTTGGCTTAAATAATGCACTTCAAGATGGGAAATCGTTTAGTAATTCTGATTATAAAGTTGGAGGCTCACGTTTTTTTGAATTTGGAATTTCATGGAGAACACGTGTGTTCAAAAATCACAATTTTGTACGTTTCAAATATGGATTGTCATTACAATACAATAATCTAAAGCCAACAGGGAATCGGGCATTTGTTGATAATGGAAATACAACTACACTAGAAGAATTTCCAAATGATTTACGTCGTTCAAAAATACGAATGACCAACTTAGTTGTGCCTATCTATTTTGAATTTGGTCCATCAAACAAAAAACAAACAGATCATTATATTCGTTACAACACACGAGAAAAAATCAAAATAGGAATTGGTGGGTATGCAGGAGTCAATTTGGCTGTAAAACAAAAACTACGTTACAAAGAAAATGGCGATCATGTGGATCAAGAAATTAGAAGAAATTTCAATACAAATAGCTTTGTCTACGGTTTGGCAGGTTACATTGGTTGGGACGATTTAGCATTGTACTGTAAGTATGATTTATCTCCAATCTTTAAAAGTCCTAACGCAAAACAACGAAATATTTCATTAGGTGTACGACTTGATGTATTTTAAATGCTAAATGCTAAATGCTAAATGCTAAATGCTAAATGCTAAATGCTGGATGTGAGATATGATATTTTCTCTAAAACACGAATAGTCTTTATGCTTATCTCAATACGCAATATCAAAACATAGAAATGAAAACAGGAACCATACTTATTGCAATTTTTTTCTCGCTTTACGCGAATAGCCAAGAATTACAACAAGAAATTAATATTATAAAAACAGATATACATCTATCATCAACGCAAAAATTAGATAGATCTTTAGATGCGCTCGTTTCTGAAATAGGAGACAAGCGTATTGTTGCACTCGGAGAAGATACACATGGAACAAAAGAATTTTATGGGCTCAGAAATGCAATCACACAGAAATTGATAAAAGAAAAAGGTTTTAATATGGTGATTCTTGAAAATCCGTATGAAGACTTAGAAATGTTATCAAAAAACCTGCAAACTGAACCAATAGATTCATTGATGAAAAAACATCTCTTTTCAATCTATCAAACAGTGGAAATGAAAGAGTTTTTAAGCTGGTTAAAAAAGTATAATCAAACACATACACCAATTCCGTTTAAAGGTTGTGATGATTCATGTAGAGAAATTCTCCCAGAACTATTATTTGAAGAATTGCAATCAAATATGACTGTTGAAGTTAAAGAAATTTTAGAGCAATACAAATTACGTGTAACGTTAAATTCAAGCGAATTCTACGCAAAATTCCCAGAGAAAAAACCTGAGAAAGATGATGATTATGATAGAGAAGTCTATCGTTTGATACTTAATCTTGAAAAAGCTCTCAAAAAAGAAAACAATTCATCAAAACGATTGAAAGAGTTAATGCTTAATGCGAAAAATTCATATATCAATTATGAAATGATCTATACAGGGAATATAATAACTAGAGATATTGTTATGGCAGAACGCGTGGCACATTTGGTCAAAGATCCGAATGCGAAAATCATTGTCTGGGCACACAATGCACATATTTCAAAAGAAGTAATTATTGATAATGAAATTGGTTTAATGGGAAGGAATCTCAAAAAAGAATTCCCAGAAGAATATGTTGCAATTAGCATGAGTAGTTTTAGCGGAAGTTACTCTTACATAAAAAACGTTTAATCAATGACGATCATAACTACGATGATCAACTCTATAATTTAGACTATCCTAAGCTGCCAGAAAATACTTTTGAAGAAAAGTTGGCACAGAATACCATGGAATCCTATTATTTTCCAATCAATCAAAAAGTAAAAGAAATCTGTGCAAAACTTCCTAAGCAAAAAGTGAAGTTATTTGGATATCGTGAAAATTCCGAAAAAGACTATTACGAAGTCAACCCTGCAGTGATGTATGACTTTGTGATTTTTATTAAAAAGACCACTCATACAACACCATTATTTAATTGACATTAGCAAATAGTATAGAAAAGTAAAAAGGAGATACCTGTGTAGTATCTCCTTTATATTTTAATTTATAAAATACAAGTCATTATCTTATATCTATAATAGTTATAGGACATACTCTTGACGGACAAAAATTTGACGGACAAAAGTTTGATGGGCATCCATTAGATGGGCAAAAGTTTGAAGGACATCCGTTAGATGGACAAAAATCTGATGGACAGCCATCGGACGGACAAAAATCTGAATCTGTCACAATAATTGGACCGTCAATAAGAATTCCTCCTCTAACTTGATTACTACTCAAATTAGAAATCGCTTTTTTGTTCAAAGCTAGTTTGCGTAAACTCATTTTCTTTTTTTTCATGATTTTAGAATTTATTAGTTAATAGATTATGTTAATAAACACTGTTTTTTCATAAGTTAAAACAGTGTAACTAGTTAATTATTAAATAAATATAAAAAATAATAAAATATATTAGGTAAGGTAAAACCGTATTTTTAGTTGTATTAAAGTTCTTTTTTAGAAAGAAAAATAGTATTTTAATGAAAGTTAAGTATTAATTAAATAATGTGTTTTTTAATATAAAATTCAAAAAAAGTTAGTTCTAAAAGACACTTTTCTTTTTTATATTAATATTGATGAAAACTTAGTATTTTTGAAGTTCATTCCTAAATATCCCAAAACCATTGATCTCAAAATCAACCATAGATGCAGTTTTTGACATTTCTCGTGTAGAAGAAGTTATTGGCGATTTTGTACAACTTAAAAAATCGGGAAGCAACTTCAAAGGCTTAAGTCCATTCTCTGATGAGCGTACACCTTCTTTTATGGTATCGCCTGTAAAACAAATTTGGAAAGATTTTAGTTCTGGAAAAGGAGGAAATGCAGTCGCGTTTTTGATGGAGCATGAACACTTTACTTATCCAGAAGCTATAAAATATTTGGCAAACAAATACGGAATAGAAATAGAAGAAACTGAACGTACAGATGAAGAAAAAGCACTTGCTAGTGAAAAGGAAAGTATGTATTTGGTTTCTGAATATGCTAAAAAATACCATCAAGAAATTCTTTGGGAAGCTCCGCAAGGAAAAGCAATTGGACTTACCTATTTTAAAGAAAGAGGTTTTACTACAGAAACCATAAAAAAGTTTGGTTTAGGGTATGCCTTGGACGAATGGGATGCGTTTACAAATACAGCGCTTAAGGAAGGATATAATCTTAACTATCTTTCAAAAACAGGATTAACGATAGTAAAAGAAGAAAAACGCTTTGATCGTTTCAAAGGAAGAGTCATGTTTCCAATTCATAGTATGAGTGGACGTGTGCTTGGTTTTGGTGGACGAATTTTAACGAATGATAAAAAAGCGGCTAAATATCTCAACTCGCCAGAAAGTGATATCTACCATAAAAGCAAAGTTTTGTATGGCTTGTATTATGCAAAGCAAGCGATAGCAAAAGAAGATAATTGTTATTTGGTAGAAGGATATACAGACGTAATTCAGATGCATCAAGCAGGAATTCACAATGTAGTTTCGTCTTCAGGAACGGCGTTAACTTCTGAGCAAATTCGTTTAATAAATCGTTTAACGAAAAATATTACGGTGCTATATGATGGAGATGCTGCCGGAATTCGTGCATCGCTTCGTGGAGTAGATTTAATTTTAGAACAAGGAATGAATGTGCGTGTGTGTACATTCCCAGAAGGAGAAGATCCAGATAGTTTTACCAAAAATAATGCATTAGAAGATGTATTGGAATATTTCGAAAACAACATCAAAGATTTTATCAGCTACAAAGCTTCATTGCTGATGGAAGTTGCCAAAAATGATCCGATCAAAAAGGCGGAAGTTATTAATGATATGATGTCAAGTATTTCGAAAGTATCCGATCGCATCAAGCAAGAATTGTATTTGCGCGAAACATCTCGTATCATGGATATTTCTGAAGAAGTATTATTTGCAACCTTAGCACAACTTCTCAATAAAGAAATTAAAGAGACTAACAAAAAGACAAAGCAGGAAAAAAAGACATTTGAAGTTATAAAAACAGAGAAAAAGTCTGAAACTGTAGATGTTCAATATGTGTTAGAACGAAAAATTATTGAAATCTTGTTGTTGTACGGAAGTATGGAAGCTACTTTTGAAGATTTAATCTTAAAAGAAAATGATGAAGGCGAATTGAAAATGGAGCCTGAACTTTATGAGGCAAGAGTGTATGAAAAACTTTTTCTTGATTTACAACAAGATGAAATTGATTTAGCAAATGAAAAGTTTAAAATAGTATACTATAGTGCTATTGAAAAGTTAAACGAAACAGGAGAATTACAGTTGGACACATTCATTAACGAACTTTCACCTGAAATAGCGAGCGAAGTTACAGATATTCTGATGCGTGAAGAACAGTATGAATTGCACAGCTGGGAAACACAAAACATCTTTGTAAAACCAAAAGAAGAAACAATTAATAAATTAACTAGTGACACAATATTAAACTTAAGGCGCAAATTAATATTTGAAAAAATCCAGCGATTAATGAATCAAACTATTGATGTTGAGTTTAATGAAAGTATTTTAGAAGAGGTAAATGAATACAATAAATTAGTAAACTTTCTATCGGAACATCTTAAAAGAGTCATCTAAACCTTAATAGAATATAGTCCACTGAGCTTGGTCGAAATATGGTTATTGAGCTGTGTCGAAATATGGTTATTGAACTGCGTCGAAATACGGTTGTTGAGTCTTATCGAAATAAAAAATGATGATATGCAAAATTCTAAAAAGAACATATACATATCATCATAAAAATTTTTTTAACTGTAGTTAGAGAATATTCTCTATAATGCAATTACAGTAATTCTAATGCTTTTGCCTGTTGCAATAGATCAACTAAGTTGTCTACGTTCAACTTACGCATTAGGCGAGCTTTGTACGTGCTCACAGTTTTTTCGTTTAGATTTAACTCTTCAGCAACATGTTTGTTACGTTTACCAGAAGCTAAAAGTTTTAATACTTCTACTTCTCTTGTAGACAAACGTCTGAAGAATCTACGGGGTTTGTTTGTGCTTTCGTCAAATGCTAATCGTTGCGCTAATTCGTTGCTAATATAGATGCCTCCATTTGCAACTTTAATAATCGCGTCTTTAATAACATTTGTAGCGACAGATTTGGATAAGTAACCAGAAGCTCCAGCTCTCAATGTGCTTACAGCGTAAACATCTTCTGAGTGTGAGCTAAACATGATTACTTTCACGTCAGCGAAGTCTTTTTTAAGTCTTCTTAAAGCAGTAATACCATTGACTTCAGGAATATCCATCTCTAATAAAACAACATCTACATGCTCTTGACTAATGAAGTCAAAAAGCTCAGAAGTAGTAGCAGCTTTACCTACTACGTCAATCTCTGTAGAGTTCTTGAATAAAGATTTTACTCCTTTTCGAACAATGGGATGATTGTCTGCAATTAATACTTTAACCATAATTTAGTTTTTAAAGTTATTATTAAATCAGACCATCACATAAAGAAAGGTTCGTCATTTCATGCTAACACAAAATCGAATCAATTTTTATTTCAGGTTTAGGGGGTCTGTAGCAACAAATTTAAACAAATTTTTATAAAAATGATTAAAAAAGAAGATTTTTTATGTCAGATTTTGCGGTATTTCACAGACTGGAATTGGCGTCATTTTATGTTTATTTGCAGAATTAAATCGCTTGTAAATACTGAAAACTTCTCGTTGCCTCCCTGAGAAATCTTCTACAGTTTTTCCTTCATCATGCATACGCATAGCCCATTCAAGCTCATCATAATTAGCACCAATTTGATCTTCATCACTCCTTGTGTCACCAAACAAACCATCGGAAGGCGCAGCATTCATAATAGACTCAGGAACTTCCAATTCTTTTCCAAGTAAATACACTTCACTTTTCATCAAATCTGCAATCGGACTCAAATCAACACCACCATCTCCATATTTGGTATAAAAACCTACACCAAAATCTTCTACTTTGTTTCCAGTTCCTGCAACCAAACGTCCTAATAATCCTGCATGGTAATACAAAGTTGTCATGCGCAAACGTGCTCTAGTATTCGCTAAAGCCATATCCACAGTTGCTTGCTTCCCGTCTAAGGAAACTTCTGTTTTAAATTCTTCAAAAACGGGTGTCAAATCTACGCGGACATCACTTACATTTTCAAAACGTTCCTTTAACTGTTTTATGTGTTCTTGTGCACGATTTACGTGACTCTGCGCTTGATGAATCGGCATTTCTATACATAAAGTTGGTAAACCAGTTTTTGCACATAATGTTGAAGTCACTGCGGAATCAATTCCTCCAGAAACTCCCACAACAAATCCGTTTACCTTTGCATTTGTAGCATAATCCTTTAGCCAAGAAACTATATATTCAATAACCTTATCAGTTTTCATCCGTTTATTTTTACTTAATTAATTTTGTCAAATGGAATTTGCCAATCATCTCTTCAGTTGATGCATCAGAATTGTTTTTGGCTCATTTCATGTATTTTCGATTTTTTTACAATATAAAAAAAGTAAATTTGCAGACAAAAATAGGTGTAGAATAAAATTTATAAATAACGCGTGCGTTTACCTTTTTATAATTCTTAAAGTTGACTATGAAAAAAATACTTGTATTATGTTTGTTAATTGTGGTTGGATGTGCTAAAGAAAACCCGTTAGAAAAAGAAATTGCAGCAATTCCTATAGATTTAAGTATAAGTCGATTTGATCAAGTGTTTTTAGGGGCGGCACCTTCTGATTTACCACAACTGAAAGAAACGTATCCAATGTTTTTTCCAAGAACAATTCCTGATTCTACTTGGGTATATACCATGCGCGATCCTTTACAGAAAGAACTGAAGGAAGAAATTGATCTGGTTTTTGAAGATTTTTCATCAGTACATCTAGATGTAAAGTCTGTTTTGCAACATATTAAGTACTATTTTCCAGAATACAATACACCAAAAATTTTTACGGTAACAACGGAGGATTATCGTAAAAAAGTGATTCTATATCAAGATATGATTTTGATTGCGTTAAACACGTATTTAGGTGTAGATCATAAGTATTATGAAGGAATTCAAAAATTCATTGTAAATGGTTTTAAAAAAGAAATGATTCCTGTTGATATTGCCAATCAATTCGCATATTCACAAGTTTCTCCTACACGTGATCGTACTTTTTTAGGAAAAATCATCTTTCACGGAAAAGTGCAATACATAAAATCATTATTAGTGCCAAATGCTTTAAAAGGGCTACAATATGGATACACAGAAGATCAATTAATTTGGGCAAAAGATAATGAAGCGGAAATTTGGACTTATTTTATTGAGAAAGAATTACTATTTAGTACAGATAGTAAGTTGGATAATAGGTTCATAAACATGGCGCCTTTTTCTAAATTTTACTTGGAATTAGATAATGACTCTCCAGGAGGAATTGGTTGTTATATTGGTCATCAAATTGTGGCTTCATACATGAAAAATAATGATGTATCTTTGCAGGAATTATTATCAAAATCAGCAGAAGAAATTTATAATAACTCAAAGTACAAACCAAGAAAATAATGGCGAATAAATTAAAGTCAGAAATCAAAATTGCGGTAAGCGTTGACGAAAATAATGTTCCGGAAGAAATCAATTGGACAGCTAAAGATGGAGGCGTAAATGATGAAGCTACGAAAGCAGTAATGTTGTCCGTTTGGGATCATAAAGCGCAAGAAAGTTTGCGTATTGATTTATGGACAAAAGATATGCCTGTTGACGAAATGAAAGTGTTTTATCATCAAACATTAGTATCTATGGCGCGTTCATTTCAACGTGCTACAAATGATGAAAAAATGAGTGCTACAATGCTAGATTTCTGTGATTATTTTGCAGAAAAGCTGGAAATTATAAAGAAGTAAGCTTTCGCTTAAATATACTCAGAAATACAATAAATTGAGGTTTTAGTCTTTTTCTAAAATCTCAATTTTTGTTTCAATAGAACCGCGTTCTTCCAATCGGATAATCTTCAATAAAAATCGAATTAAAAATCCTGGATTGCTCACAATCTGGGCTTTCTTGGTAACTTTCTCATCTCTTTCGGAAATTAATTTTGCCCAATCAACTTCAGGAGAATCGGCTAATAAAGTTGCGTATTTCCATGCGCCATCTCTGGCAAGTTTCATGCTGAAATCAATTAAAATAGTATCAAACTTCTCAGTTGCTTTAATAATTTTAGCCAAAGTTCTCCATATAAGCGACAATTCTTTTTCAACATCATGAACCAATTCGCCTAAAATCACATTAATCTTATCAAAATCATCCTTTAAATCATTAATATTTTTACCTTTCATTACTTCTGCAGCAGCAATTCCTAAATCAAGATTTATATGTGCATTCATGCCTAACAATAAGTGCTGCAACACTATCAACCAATAATTGTCAGCTTCTTCAAATGCAAGTTGCCATGAAGTTGTTGGCGGCGTATTATTTTTATAATCTGTATACGCTTGTAAATATCGATTCGCAAAAATAATATCCAAACGTTCCATGCGTGGATTATCATCAAAAAAATCATTCTCAATGCCTTCCTTAACTTTACAGGTCACTTTTTGATACAAAGCCGCAAAGTAGCCCATCGTACTTGATTTTTCTTTACTCTCTTTAATGATTTCATCTAAGAACGAAATAACTTCGTTAATGGTAGTTGCTTGCATGGTTTTGAGTTTTGGAGAACTAAAAGTATAAAACTTATGTTAAAGTTGAAAAGGAAAGTATATTTTATACGACGTATGATAAGTAATGAGATATTTCAAATTATGAATGTTGAATAGAAAAAAGTTACCTTTTTAAGATTCAATACCCAACACCTAAGACTCAAATGGCTAAAATTATATTCATATATAATGCGAAATCAGGTAAAATAAATAGTTTGCTTGATATTGCACATAAACTAATCAGCCCAAAAACATATCAATGCAAGTTGTGTTCTATAACACATAATACATTTTCGGAAAACGAGCAATGGAAAAAATTTAGAGAGCAGACAACTCTTCCGTTAGAATTTTTACACAGTGATGAGTTTGAAGCAAAATACAAGCCGATAGAAACAAAATATCCTGTCATTCTATTAGAGGAAGACAATCAAAAAATAAAAGAATGGATTCCGAAAAGTGAAATTGAAAATATAGAAAGTACAGGAGAACTTATTCGTTTGATAAAGTCAAAAACGGAAGCTATGAATTTTTTAAATCTTGGTTAATCTGTTCAATATAATTTAATACATCATCACGTCCTACAGCTTTAGATGCAGAAGTAATAAAGTATTGTGGCATTTCTTCCCAGACATCTTCTAATAATTTTTCCCGATATGAATTTACGTGCTTATCAATTTGTGAAGGACGTAATTTATCCACTTTCGTGAAAATAATGCAAAAAGGAATCTGATTTTCGCCCAGCCATTGCATGAACTCTAAATCTACTTTTTGAGGATTGTGACGAATATCAACTAATACAAAAGCACAAACGAGTTGTCTTCTTTTGTTAAAATACTCTGTTATGAATTTTTGAAAAACTTTCTTAGTGCTTTTTGAAACTCGTGCGTATCCGTAACCTGGTAAATCGACCAAAAACCATTCATTATTAATCTTAAAATGATTAATTAACTGTGTTTTTCCTGGTCTTCCAGAGGTTTTTGCTAAACTTTTACGTTGAGTCAGCATATTGATCAATGAAGATTTTCCAACATTAGAACGACCAATAAAAGCATATTCAGGAATTGAATTCTTAGGACATTTGGCTACGTCCGAATTACTCATGATAAATTCCGCTGATTTAATCTTCATAACGATTAAAAGTTTCGTTTAGTAAGCCAATCTTGCAAATGCTCGTTAAATTCTTCTGGGTGTTCCATCATTGGCGCATGCCCGCATTTTTCAATCCAATATAAATTTGAATCTGGAAGTAATTCATGGAATTCTTCAGCGACATCTGGAGGTGTTACAGTATCATTTTTCCCCCAAATAATTCCAGTAGGAATATTCATTTTAGGTAAATCTTTACCCATATTATGACGAATAGCACTTTTGGCAATTGCTAACGTTTTAACCAATTTACTACGGTCATTTACGGTTGCAAAAACTTCATCTACAATCTCTTTTGTCGCTACAGCAGGATCGTAAAAAACATCTTCACTTTTCTTTTTAATAAATTCGTAATCACCACGCTTCGGATATCCATCACCCATGGCACTTTCGTACAATCCCGAACTACCAGTAATTACTAAACCTTTTACCAATTCAGGATATAATTTAGTAGCTAACAGTCCAATATGACCACCAAGTGAATTTCCAAGTAAAATAACTTTGTCGAGTTTTTTGTGAAGTACAAATTCTTTGACATATTTCGCGAAATTCTTCACGTTTGTCTTCAAAAGAGGCATTGTGTAAATAGGCAATTCAGGGATTACAATCTTATATCCTTTGGTTGAAAAGCTCTCAGTTACAGCTTCAAAATTGCTCAATCCGCCCATTAAACCATGTAAAATAACGATAGGTGTCCCTTCTCCCACTTCGAGATAATTGAATTTACCTTCCTTTTTAAAGCTTTCTTTCATTAACGGCTATCAGTTTTTAACAAGAGACAAATATAGGCATTTCGTAATTATTTAAGTGCTTTTTTTTTAATGTATCAAAACATACTAAAAATAGTACAAATAAACGCGCTTTCTCAAGGTTTTTACCACGCACCAAAAAATTGATTTTCAGTTTGGTTACCTCTTTTTTTTATGTTAAAAAGAAAAATTTATTAACAATGTGGTAAAAAGTGGTAAAATGTGGTAAAATTTTCAATATATTTGAATCTTAAAGTGTATAAACCACATTTCAGAGTGATAAATCTAATTGGAACATATGAATGCAAGATAGATGCCAAAGGGCGAATGCTTGTGCCAGCTGCTATAAAAAAGCAGTTGTCTCCTGTGTTGCAGCAAGGTTTTGTGGTGAAACGAAGCTTATTTGAAACCTGTTTGGAATTGTATCCAATGGACGAATGGAATTCGGCAATGAAAGATGTAAACAAATTGAATCGGTTCAAAAAAAAGAACAATGATTTTATCAGAAAGTTTACAGCTGGCGTAAAAATCATCGAAATTGATGCAGCTGGACGTTTGTTAATTCCAAAAGATTTGATCGGAATTGCAGGAATCAAAAAAGAAATTGTGCTGTCATCAGCAATAAATATCATAGAAATTTGGGATAAAGAAAAATATGAAGCAGCTATTGATGATTCAGCAGACAGCATAGCAGATTTAGCAGAAGAAGTAATGGGAAATGACGATGCAGATGGAATATCATAATCCAGTTTTATTAAAAGAAACGGTTGACGGCCTCAATATCAAAGAGGATGGAGTGTATGTTGATGTGACTTTTGGCGGTGGCGGACATTCAAAAGAAATTTTGAGTAGACTAGGTGAACACGGAAAACTATATGCTTTTGATCAAGATCAAGATGCATTAGAAAACGCAATTGACGATTCAAGATTTACATTGATCAGTCAGAATTTTAGACATTTAAAAAAGTTTTTACGCTTTTATGGTGTGAAAAAAGTAGATGGAATCTTAGGTGATTTTGGAGTTTCATCACATCAATTTGATGTAGCTGAACGTGGATTCTCATTGCGATTTGAAGCTGATTTAGATATGCGAATGGATCAAGAAGGTGAAATTTCAGCATTTCATGTGGTAAATGAATATGAAGAAAATGAATTGCGCTCAATACTATCACTATATGGTGAAGTTCGAAATGCAAAATCAATCGCAGCACGCATTGTAGAAGCAAGAGAAGAAGCACCTATAAAAACAACAGAAGAATTGAGAATTGCGTTAAAACGTTTTTTGCCAAATCATAGAGAACATAAAATATTAGCGCAAATCTATCAAGCAATTAGAATTGAAGTAAATCAAGAAATAGAAGTCTTAAAAGAATTTCTATTACAAACGCAAGAATTATTAGATGAAGGCGGAAGAATCAGTTTGATAAGCTATCATTCATTAGAAGATCGTTTAGTGAAACGCTTCATTAGAAGTGGATTATTTGAAGGTGAGCCAGAAAAAGATTTCTACGGAAGAATAGATGTTCCTTTTAAAAAAGTAGGGAAACTAATTATTCCGTCAAACGAAGAAATAAAAATAAATAACAGAGCGCGCAGCGCCAAACTAAGAGTAGCAGAACGGCTGTAAAAGATGAAAAAAGGTATCTATGACATATTAAAAGGTAGATTTCTCATCAATGATGATGCAATTAAAAATTGGAGATTCATCGTTTTTGCTTCCTTCTTAGCATTAATTATGATTGCGAGTTCGCATTGGGCGGAAAAAAAAGTACATGAAATCGCAAAGCTCAATGATGAAGTAAAAGAGTTGAAAAGTGAATTTGTAGATGCGCGGACGACACTGCAACAACTAAAATTTGAATCCTACATCACAGAAAAAGTAGCCGTAAAAGGATTGGCACCTTCTGAAAATCCGCCAAAAAAAATTAGAGTAAAGTCACAACAATAAAATAAATGCCAGTAACCGACAAGAACATATTAAATCGTTTATATTTTATCGCAGGAGGTATGTTTCTCTTCGCAATAGCGGTTGTCGTACAATTGGTTAATATTCAATTTGTAGATGGTGACGAGTATAAAAAAATGGCACAGGATCAATCATTCAGAAATGCTACTATTGAGCCAAGCCGTGGAAATGTATATGCAGATGATGGAAGCTTATTAGCAACGTCTGTTCCTAAATATGATATCTTCTTTGATGCCGTTACGGTAAAAGAAAAAGTATTTGTCGACAATGTAAAACCGCTGGCGGATTCATTAGCAAAAATGTTTGACAAATCTTCTTCGCATTATGAAAGAACATTGCGCAAAGCACGAAAAGACAAAAGCAGGTATTTCCGAATCGCTCGAAAATTAAGTTATGCAGAATACATTCGAATCAAACAATTTCCAATCTTTAAACGCGGTGCAAATCGTGGGGGATTTATAGATAAAGTAAAAACGGTTCGAGAACATCCAATTGGAAGAATTGCAGAACGTACGGTTGGTTATGAGCGTAAAGATGATGATGGACATTATACACGAGTTGGATTGGAAGGAGCTTTTGGCGAATACCTACGCGGAAAAGCAGGAAGACGCTTGGAACAAAAAATAGCCAAAGGACAATGGAAGCCTGTTTCTGGAGATAATGAATTAGAACCAAAAGATGGTTTTGATATCATTTCAACTATAAATGTAAATATCCAAGATATCGCACATCATGCATTATTAGAGCAATTGGAAAAATACAAAGCAGATCACGGTTGTGTAGTGGTAATGGAAGTAGCAACAGGCGAAATAAAAGCTATTTCAAATTTGGGTAGAAACACAAAAGGAAAATATTACGAACGTCTTAATTATGCTGTTGGAGAATCTCATGAGCCAGGCTCTACATTCAAACTAATGGCTATAGTGGCGGCTTTAGAAGATAAAGTGATTGATAGTAATTACGTGGTTGATACAGGAAATGGAAAACTGAAATTTTATGGGAAAACTGTGCGTGATTCTAATAATAAAGGGTACGGAAAAATCTCAGCTTCGGAAGCTTTTGAAGTGTCTTCAAATACAGGAGTTGTAAAAATAATTACTGATTTCTATGGTAAAAACCCTAAAAAATTTGTGGATCGCCTATATAATATGGGGCTAAATGATAAGCTTGGTTTGCCAATCACAGGAGAAGGATCGCCAATTATTCCACACCCGAATGATAAAACAGGTTGGTTTGGAACAACATTGCCATGGATGGCTTTTGGATACGGAGTCTCATTAACACCATTACAAACATTAACGTTTTACAATGCAATCGCAAATGATGGAGAAATGGTGCGTCCACGATTTGTAAAAGCAGTCCGTGAAAACTGGTATGCAAGCGAAAAAGTATTTGAAAAAGAAGTAATCAATCCGTCAATATGTTCTAAAGAAACGGTAGCGAAAGTGACCAAAATGATGCAAAATGTGGTGGAGAAAAAGCATGGAACAGGAAATGGATTGTATTCTCCTGATTTCTCTATGGCAGGAAAAACCGGGACATGTCAAAAAAATTACATCATTAAAGATAACAAAGAATACATTTCAACTTTTTCAGGATTCTTTCCTGTAGAAAATCCGAAATACTCATGCATTGTAGTGATTCACGAACCAGATAGAAAAATTGGATACTACGGAGCGGATGTTTCAGGACCTGTATTCAAAAAAATAGCACACAAAATCTATACGGATACACCAATATTTGATCAAGTGGAAAGTATTGATGAAGTGCATGGAGTTGTAGAGAAAAGCTTTGAAGATTATTTAGATAAATCAAGAAAATACGAAACCATCATACCAAGTGTTATTGGAATGCCTGCGATGGATGCAATTCCATTATTAGAAAACTTGGGTTTACGGGTAGAAATCAATGGAGAAGGAAAAGTAACTAAACAATCTTTGGAAGCTGGTAAAAAAATAGGATCACAAAAACGAATTGTACTAGAATTATCGTGAAAACACTAAAAGACATATTATATAAAGTACAGATCGAAGCCGTAACTGGCGATACGACAATTGCGATACGTGAACTTGTTTTTGATTCCCGTAAAGTGCAATTGAATGATGTGTTTGTAGCAATCAAAGGATACGAGGTTGATGGACACAGTTATATCAGTACAGCAATAAAATCAGGAGCAGTTGCAGTGATTTGTGAGGAAATTCCAGAAGAAATTATCAACGGAATTACCTATGTGCAAGTAGATAATGGAAGTAGTGCGTTGGCAATAATGGCATCAAACTATTATGGAAATCCTTCAGAAAATCTAAAGTTGATCGGTGTTACAGGAACGAATGGGAAAACAACAATTGCAACCTTATTGTATCAACTATTCAAAAAAGCTGGTTACAAAGTCGGATTGCTATCTACGGTAAAAATTTTGGTAGATGATAAAGAATACAAAGCGACGCATACAACACCAGATTCATTAACAATCAATAAGTATTTGGAGGAAATGAATCATGAAGGTGTGGAATACTGTTTTATGGAAGTTTCGTCACATGGAATTCATCAAAAAAGAACAGCTGGACTCACGTTTCAAGGTGGAATATTTACAAATCTATCGCATGATCATTTAGACTATCATGATACGTTTGCAGAATATAGAGATGTAAAAAAGAAATTCTTTGATGAATTGCCAAAAGAAGCTTTCTGTTTAGTAAACATTGATGATAAGAATGGCTTGGTGATGTTGCAAAATACCAAAGCTAAAAAATATACATATGCATTAAAAACCTATGCTGATTATCGTGCGCAAATCTTAGAAAATAGATTAGCAGGATTATTATTAAAGATAAATGATAATGAAGTTTGGGCTAAACTTATTGGAAGTTTTAATGCGTATAACCTGTTGTCTATTTACGCTACAGCGGAATTGTTAGGGTTGGAAGAAATAGAAATATTAAGGTTGATTAGTGAACTCGAAAGTGTAAGCGGTCGCTTCGAGTATTTTATCACAAAAAACAAAATCACAGCAATTATTGATTATGCACATACGCCAGATGCTTTAAAAAATGTGCTGGAAACGATCAATAACATTCGCACAGGAAACGAACAATTAATTACAGTTGTTGGTTGCGGAGGTGATCGTGATGTAACAAAACGTCCAAAAATGGGGAACATCGCGTCAGCACTAAGTACAAAAGCAATTTTTACATCAGACAATCCTAGAAGTGAAGATCCTATGATTATCATTGATGCGATTGAAAAAGGTGTAGAGCCGCAAAACTATAAAAAAACGCTTTCGATCACAGATCGTAAACAGGCGATTAAAACAGCGTGTCAAATGGCAAAAGAAAATGACATCATTCTCATTGCAGGAAAAGGACATGAAACGTATCAGGAAGTAAACGGAAAACGAACTGATTTTGATGATTATAAAATCGCGAAAGTAATACTAGACAATCTAAACGAATAACCGAGCAACAACAAAGAAATATGTTATACTACTTATTTGAATATCTCGAAAAGCAATACCAGTTTCCTGGCGCATCCTTATTTGGGTACCTGAGTTTCAGGGCAGCCATGGCTGTAATTCTTTCGTTGTTGATTTCTACAATCTATGGGAAAAGAATCATTGCGTATTTGCGTACAAAACAAATTGGTGAAACGGTTCGTGATTTAGGTTTAGAAGGTCAAAAAGAAAAAGCCGGAACGCCAACCATGGGTGGAATTATCATCATACTGGCAACGCTGATACCTGTACTGTTGTTTGCGAAACTTGAAAATATATACATCATTTTACTATTGATTACAACGGTTTGGATGGGAATTATCGGGTTTGTAGACGATTATATCAAAAAATTTAAAAATGATAAAGACGGGCTAAAAGGGAAATTCAAAGTTCTAGGACAAGTAGGATTAGGAATCATTGTTGGAGCAACCTTGTTTTTTCATAATGACGTAACAATTCGTGAAGAGTTACCAGTTGGTCAGCAACAAGAAATTGTCATGAATGCTGATGCGCCTACAAAGAAATTTGGAGAAGAAAAACGCTCCACAAAAACAACAATTCCATTCGTAAAAGACAATGAGATCGATTATGCAAAACTAATCACATGGATAAATCCAGACTATGCAAAATATGCATGGTTAATCTTTATTCCAATTGTCATATTTATCATTACAGCAGTATCGAATGGCGCAAATCTTACTGATGGTATTGATGGGCTTGCCGCAGGAACTTCGGTCATCATTGTGCTGACGTTGGGAATATTTGCATGGATCTCTGGAAACCTAATCTTTTCGGAATATCTCAATATAATGTACATACCAAGGGCTGGAGAAATTACCATTTACATTGCCGCATTTGTGGGGGCGTTAATAGGGTTCTTATGGTATAATACTTATCCGGCACAAGTGTTTATGGGAGATACAGGGAGTTTAACCATTGGAGGAATCATCGCAGTAATTGCGATTGCAATTCGAAAAGAATGGTTAATTCCAATCCTTTGTGGAATTTTCTTGGCCGAAAATTTATCGGTTGTAATACAGGTAAGTTATTTTAAATACACTAAAAAGAAATTTGGGGAAGGAAAAAGAATATTTCTAATGTCACCATTACATCATCATTATCAAAAACTAGGCTATCACGAAAGTAAAATTGTAACCCGATTCTGGATTGTTGGAATCTTATTAGCAATTCTAACTATTGTTACGTTGAAGCTTAGATAAGTAAAAATAAAAATGCGGTCTGAGGCACTCGAAGACCAAACAAACGAATTAATAAAACAACAAGAATAATACAGTAGTGTCAAAACAACGATTAGTCATATTAGGAGGAGGAGAAAGCGGTGTGGGAACTGCAATCTTGGGAAAGAAAAAAGGCTATGAAGTGTTTGTTTCTGATAAAGGAACAATTAAAGTGCATTACAAAAACGTTCTAAATCAGTTTGAAATTGAATGGGAAGAGCAACAGCATACGGAAGCAAAAATTCTAAATGCAAATGTTGTGATGAAAAGTCCTGGAATTCCAGATACGGTTCCATTAGTAAAAGAATTAGCTGCTAAAGGAGTTTCTGTGATTTCCGAAATAGAATTTGCAGCAAATTACACAGATGCAACTATTGTGGGAATCACAGGAAGTAATGGAAAAACAACCACAACGATGTTGACGAATCATGTGCTAACACAAGGAGAATTCAATGTGGGAATGGCTGGAAATATTGGAGACAGCTTTGCAAAGCAAGTGGCGGAAGAAAACTACAATTTATATGTCTTGGAAATAAGTAGTTTTCAGTTAGATGGAATTGTGAAATTCAAGCCGCATATTGCTGTGATAACCAATATTACACCTGATCATTTAGATCGATATGAATACAAATTTGAAAACTATATCGCATCTAAATTCAGAATTGCAATGAACCAAACTTCGGAAGATTATCTCATTTATGATACCGATGATAAAGTCATTGTAGACTGGCTAGAAAAACACCCTGTTCAATCAACATTAATACCGTTTTCATTAGAAAAAAAACTTGAAAATGGTGCATATATAGAAGATAAAAATATAATACTAACGATACAAAATAAGACAATAACTATGCCAACGGACTCGCTAGCGCTAGAAGGAAAACACAATACAAAAAATGCAATGGCTGCTTCGGCAGTTGCACAACTGTTAAACATAAGGAAGCAAACCATACGCGAAAGTATGTCTGGATTTCAAGGTGTAGAACATCGTTTAGAAAAAGTATTGAAAATCCAAAATGTTCAATATATCAATGACTCTAAAGCAACTAATATCAATGCAACATATTATGCGTTGGAAAGTATGACAACACAAACGGTTTGGATCGTTGGAGGAGTTGACAAAGGAAATGATTATTCAGACTTATTGCCATTAGTGCATGAAAAAGTAAAAGCAATTATTTGTTTAGGAGTTGAAAACTCAAAAATCATCGAATCATTTGGAAGAGTTGCCGATTTAATGGTGGAAACAACTTCTATGAGTGAAGCGGTGAAAATTGCACACAAAATTGCAGACAAAGGAGATAATGTATTATTATCACCAGCATGTGCAAGTTTCGACTTGTTCGAAAACTATGAAGACAGAGGAAAGCAATTTAAAGACGCTGTAAGAAGTCTGTAAAAAAAAGAAAATATACATATGAATGCCATCTTTAAAAATATAAAAGGAGATAAAGCGCTTTGGGCAGTAGTTGCCTTACTAGCTTTGTTCTCGTTTTTACCTGTATACAGTGCCAGTAGTAATCTGGCATATCTATACGGAGATGGTAATACATTGAAATTCCTTATAAAACATGCGTCACACTTATTCTTAGGGTTTGCGATCATTTATGGAGTGCATAGAATGCCGTATCATTATTTTAGAGGTTTGTCTATTATTATGATTCCTATTGTGTTAATTTTCTTGGCGTATACTTTGGCGCAAGGAACAACAATTGGAGGCGCTAATGCAAGTCGTTGGATGCGTATACCATTTGTTGGAATCAAATTTCAAACATCAACTTTAGCGAGTGTTGTATTAATGATTTATGTAGCTCGATATTTATCTCGAATCAAGGAAAAAGTAGTAACATTTAAGGAGACTATATTGCCATTGTGGGTGCCAGTTTTTTTAGTAGTAGGGTTAATATTACCAGCAAACTTTTCTACATCGGCAATGATCTTTTCAATGGTATTGATGTTGTGTTTCTTGGGAGGTTATCCGTGGAAATATTTACTAGGAATTGTAGGAGTTGGTATCGCAGGACTTTTACTGTTTATCGTAGTTGGTAGGGTAATTCCAGGACCTATACAAGTTAAAATACAAACATGGGAAAATCGTGTAAGTAACTATTGGAGCGGAGATAAAAGTAATAAAGAAGCAAACTATCAAATTGAACGTGCAAAAATTGCCATTGCTAGTGGTGGTGTTGTAGGTGTTGGAGCTGGAAAAAGTGTTATGAAAAACTTATTGCCACAAAGTTCTTCGGAT
Organism: uncultured Kordia sp.; assembly: GCF_947496985.1. GTDB lineage: Bacteria > Bacteroidota > Bacteroidia > Flavobacteriales > Flavobacteriaceae > Kordia. The sequence goes on along the minus strand of NZ_CANMEZ010000002.1, from coordinate 185,094 downwards.
TTTATCTATGCCATTATTGTGGAAGAATATGGTTTAATAGGAGCTTTGTCATTACTATTTCTATATCTATTACTGTTATTCAGAATTGTCATTGTGGCGCACAAGGCAGATACCATATTCGGAAAATTATTAGCCATAGGTGTCGGTTTGCCAATCGTATTTCAGGCACTAATTAATATGGCAGTTGCAGTAGAATTATTTCCAGTAACAGGGCAAACTTTACCATTAATTAGTAGTGGAGGAACGTCCATTTGGATGACCTGTTTGGCCATAGGAATTGTACTAAGTGTGAGTAAAAAACGAGAAGAAATATTAGAACAGCAGGAAAAAGACGAAAACCCGTTAGCTGTGCTTAGTGAGGCTTTATAAGGTGTGTGCAGGGGTGAAGTGTAGATTTTTGATTTAATAAGGTACTGAATTAACAAATAAATGAATAAAGAAGAGCAATCATATAAAATCATCTTATCAGGTGGTGGTACAGGAGGACATATCTATCCTGCGATTGCAATTGCGAACGAATTAAAAAAGCGCTATCCAAACTCTGAATTCCTATTTGTAGGAGCACAAGATCGAATGGAAATGGAGAAAGTGCCGCAAGCAGGTTATAAAATTGAAGGATTATGGATTTCTGGACTGCAACGAAGCTTATCATTGAAAAATCTAATGTTTCCCTTTAAGCTAATTAGTAGTTTGTGGAAATCACGAAAAATAGTAAAAAAGTTCAAGCCAGATGTTGTGATCGGAACGGGCGGATTTGCAAGTGGACCGTTGTTGAAAGTTGCTTCAGGAAAAAAAATACCTGCGATTATTCAGGAACAAAATTCCTATGCAGGAATCACAAATAAATTGCTGGGAAAGCAAGTGCGAAAAATATGTGTCGCGTATGATAACATGGAGCGATTCTTCCCGAAAGGGAAAATCATTAAAACAGGAAATCCTGTGCGCCAAGATTTATTAGAAATAGAAAGCAAAAGAACGGAAGGAACCACATTTTTTCAATTGCAAGAAGGTGTAAAAACAATCTTGATTATTGGTGGAAGTTTAGGTGCGAGACGAATAAATCAGTTGATCGAAAAAGAACTAGATTTCTTTGGGGAGCAAAAAGTGCAACTGATTTGGCAATGCGGAAAATTCTATTATGAGCACTATAAAAAACACAATGAATTGTCGCATGTGCAAGTGCATCAATTTGTAAACAAAATGGATTTAGCATATGCTGCCGCTGATATCATTATATCACGAGCAGGAGCAAGTTCTGTTTCAGAATTATGTATTGTAGGGAAACCAGTAATACTAATTCCGTCACCAAATGTTGCAGAAGATCATCAAACCAAAAACGCATTAGCAATCACAGAAAAAGGCGCGGGAATCCTAATTCGGGAAAATGAACTAGATGAAAAGTTTGAAAAAGAATTTAGAGCATTAATGCGATCAGAAAAAATGCAGGAAAGATTTAGTAAGGAAATCAAAAAACTAGCCTTGCCAAATGCGACGGCAACCATTGTGGATGAAGTAGAAAAGTTATTAAAAAAATAAGTGAGTTTGAATTTAAAAAACATACATAACGTTTATTTTGTAGGCATTGGCGGAATCGGCATGTCTGCTTTGGCACGCTATTTCAAATTCAATAACAAAAATGTAGCGGGATATGATAAAACGAAAACTGAAATTACAAACGCTTTAGAGGCACTTGAAATTCAGGTTTCAACAAATGATAATGTAACGGAAATTCCTGTTCAATACCTAAACAAAGAGAATACAATCATTATTTATACGCCAGCAGTGCCAAGTGAACACTCGGAACTGACGTATTTTAGAAAAAATGATTTTAGCATATACAAAAGAGCAGAAGTTTTAGGGCTAATTACAAAAGACACCTTTTGTCTAGGAGTTGCAGGAACACACGGAAAAACAACAACTTCAAGCATTTTAGGACATTTACTAGCAGTATCTGAAACGGATGTGACAGCTTTTTTAGGCGGAATTGCAGAAAATTATAACTCAAACCTAATTCTAAAAGGAACTGAAATCACGGTTGTAGAAGCGGATGAATTTGATCGTTCATTTTTACAGCTTTCGCCAGATATTGCTTGTATCACATCTATGGATGCAGATCACTTAGATATTTATGGTAAAAAAGAAGCATTGCAAAATTCGTTTATAGAATTCACAAAATGTATCAAGCCAAACGGAAAGTTATTTGTGCAAGAAGATATTGAGTTAGCTGGAATCACTTATGGGTTTAAAGAATCATCAGATTATCATATAAAAAATATAAGTATCGAAAATGGTGCTTATAAATTTGATATTGTAACACCTACAGAAATCATTGAAGACTTACAATTTCATTTGCCCGGACGACACAACTTGTTAAACGGACTAGTAGCTTTTGCGATGGCGGACACAATAGGAACCCCAACCGGCCGCCTCGCCAAAGCGATGAAAAGTTTTAAAGGTGTGCAACGAAGATTTTCATATCAAATAAAAACAGATGATTTTGTATTTATAGATGATTATGCACATCATCCAACAGAAATAAATGCATTGCATCAAGCGGTTCGTGAAATGTATCCAGCTAAAAAAGTAACGGCAATATTTCAACCGCATCTATTTAGTAGAACAAAAGATTTTGCAGATGAGTTTGCAGAAAGTTTGGCGCAGTTTGATGAAATCAGTCTCTTAGAAATCTATCCCGCAAGGGAGAAACCAATGGAAGGAATTACGTCAAGTTGGTTATTAAGCAAAATAAAAAATGATCAGAAACAATTGATTGCTAAAGAAAATTTGATCAATTACATAAAAGAAATCAATACGGATGTTTTACTTACAGTTGGTGCTGGAGATATAGGAGCAGAAGTACTAAAAATTAAAAATGCATTAACAGTTGAAAGTTAATTGGAATCTCATAAAAGGAATTGCTATCATAGCAGTATTGATATTTTTATATGCCTTTTCGGCGAATAGAAATGCAACACGTGTTATAGGAAAACCTGATATAAAATACCTTGATGGAGAGCAATATTTCATCACGCGTTCGATGGTTAATAAATTGTTAATACAAAATAATGATAGTGTTACGAACATAAGAAAAGATCGCTTAGATTTGGATGTTCTGGAGGAACGTTTACGCGCAAACGAAATGATTCAAGATGCAGAAGTGTATCTGTCTGTAAATGGGACTCTTGGTGCAAAAATAAAACAGCGAACACCAATAGCACGTATCGCAAACAAAGACTCTTTTTACATTGATTCAGAAGGGAAGGCGATGCCTTTATCCAAAGTTTCTTCGGCTCATGTTCCATTTGTGGAAGGAAAAGTTGATAAAAAAGTGTTGAAAAATGTATATACGTTAGCTAAATATATTGCTGAAGATGATTTTCTGAAAAAGAATGTTGTCACCATCATACAAAATGAAAATTTCACATTCAATCTAAAATTAAGAGCGAATGATTTCGTTGTGTTATTTGGTAAAGTTGAAAACATAGAAAAGAAGGTGAATAATTTGAAAGCGTTTTACAAAAAAGCTGTAAAAGATAAAACGTTGAATGATTATACGAAAGTTGATTTAAAATTTACCAATCAAGTAGTATGCACCAAAAAATAAGTCATGGAAAACAATAACATCGCAGTAGGATTAGACATAGGAACCACAAAAATTGTGGCAATGATTGGGCGAAAAAATGAATACGGTAAGCTCGAAATTCTTGGATTAGGAAAATCCAAGAGTCTTGGTGTGCATCGTGGTGTCGTAAATAATATTACACAAACCATTCAATCCATACAGCAAGCAGTACAAGAAGCTGAAAGCGTTTCTGATTACAAAATAAATGAAGTTGTCGTTGGAATTGCAGGACAACATATACGTAGTTTACAACACAGTGATTACATCACACGTGCAAACGCTGATGAAGTAATAGATGAAGAAGATATTGATCTGCTAATCAATCAAGTATATAAATTAGTAATGCTTCCTGGTGAAGAAATTATTCATGTGCTTCCGCAAGAATACAAAGTTGACGGTCAAGCCGAAATAAAAGAACCAATAGGAATGTATGGCGGACGACTAGAAGCTAATTTTCATGTAGTTGTTGGACAAGTATCATCTATCAGAAATATTGGAAGATGTGTAAAAAGTTCAGGCTTAGGCTTAGGCGGAATCACCTTAGAGCCATTAGCATCTGCCAATGCAGTATTAAGTCAAGAAGAAAAAGAAGCAGGAGTTGCTTTAATTGATATTGGAGGAGGAACGACAGATTTAGCTATTTTTAAAGATGGAATCATTCGCCATACGGCAGTAATTCCATTTGGCGGAAACGTGATTACAGAAGATATCAAAGAAGGTTGTTCTATCATAGAAAAACAAGCAGAATTACTCAAAATAAAATTTGGATCTGCTTGGCCAGGAGAAAACAAAGACAACGAAATTGTGTCAATTCCTGGATTACGTGGAAGAGAACCAAAAGAGATTACATTAAAAAATCTCTCAAAAATCATTCATGCCCGTGTTGTTGAAATCATAGAACAAGCATACTTAGAAATTAAGAATTACGGACATGAAGAACAAAAGAAAAAACTAATTGCAGGAATAGTACTTACAGGTGGCGGAAGTCAACTAAATCACTTGAAGCAATTAGTAGAATACATTACAGGAATGGATACCAGAATAGGCTATCCAAACGAACATTTGGCAGGAGATTCTGATGCAGAAATGGCGAGTCCATTATATGCAACAGCTGTCGGGTTAGTAATGAACGCAGTAGAAAACCAATCAAAAGTCGTTGTTGAAGAAGAAGTTGTGGAACCACCTACAGAAACAATTTCGGAAGCAGAATTTGCTATTGAAGACAACGCAGAACATACCAATAACAGTGCTCCAATACAATCGGAACCCAAAAAAGAACGTAAATCGATCTTTGAGAAATGGGCCGATAAGTTGAAAGATTTTTTAGATAACGCAGAATAATAAAAAACCAGTTAAAGAATTATGAGTAGCAACACAGAATTCGGAAACATTTCATTTGATTTGCCAAAAAACCAATCAAATGTAATCAAAGTGATCGGTGTAGGCGGTGGCGGAAGTAACGCCATCAACCACATGTTCCAACAAGGAATAAAAGGAGTAGATTTTGTAATCTGTAATACAGATTCACAAGCGCTACAAAACAGTTCAGTGCCTAATAAAATACAATTAGGAGTTTCACTAACAGAAGGATTAGGTGCAGGAGCCAATCCGGAAGTTGGAGAAAAAGCGGCATTGGAAAGTATAGAAGACATTAGCACAATGCTAGATACCAATACAAAAATGGTATTTATCACTGCTGGAATGGGTGGAGGAACAGGAACTGGAGCTGCTCCAGTAATTGCAAAACTTGCCAAAGATAAAGATATATTAACCGTTGGTATTGTAACGATTCCTTTTAAGTTTGAAGGGAAAATGCGTAATACACAAGCACGTGTCGGAGTTGAAAAACTACGTTCGCATGTAGATTCGTTAATCGTAATCAATAACGACAAACTAAGAGAAGTATACGGAAACTTAGGTTTCAAAGCAGGATTCTCTAAAGCAGATGAAGTACTTTCTACGGCTTCTAGAGGAATTGCAGAAGTAATAACGCATCATTATACGCAAAATATTGACTTGCGCGATGCGAAAACTGTGTTATCAAATAGTGGAACAGCTATTATGGGATCTGCAAATGCTTCTGGTGCAAACCGAGCAAGTGAAGCGATTATGAAAGCGTTAGATTCTCCATTATTAAATGATAACAAAATTGCAGGAGCTAAAAACGTACTGTTGCTTATCGTTTCTGGTTCAGAAGAAATTACGATTGATGAAATCGGAGAAATCAATGATCATATTCAAACAGAAGCTGGTGGTAGTGCAAATATCATCATGGGAGTTGGAGAAGATGAAACTTTAGAAGATGCTGTTTCGGTAACGATTATCGCAACGGGTTTCGATGTTGATCAGCAAGATGAAATCGTAAATACAGAATCTAAAAAAGTGATTCATACACTAGAAGATGATCAACCTGCTGTACAAAACTTAACAACAAAATCAACATCGGTAGTAACACCAAACATACCTGTGCAAAAACCTGTTGAAGAAACACCTAAAAAGGCAGAAGTAATTCGTCATTCATTACTAGATGATACAGCAACGGTAAATTTAATTCCAACGTCTGAAATCATTAAAAACATAAATGTTGTATATGAAGAAGTAAAAGCGCCTCAAGCACAAGTTGAAGAGGAGTTCATTATTACATCAATGACGGATGAAATTCGTAACATAGAAGTGAATGAACCTGAATTTGTAGTTGCTGAAACGAAAGAAGAAGAAGAGGAAAATCAGATTGCATTTACATTTGATATGCCATTGGCAAATCCTACTGTAGCAGAAACTAAAAAAGAAGAGAATACTATTAAATTTGAACTCACTTCAGAAGAGGTAAATGCTATAGAAGTAAATGATCATGTGGAAGTAATTCCTGTGACAGAAGTTCATGACAAAGGTGTCACACGTTACAGTTTGGATGATTATATGGAAGAAGAAGCAATTTCTGAGAAAAATATTCCACAAGCTGCTGAAGATGGCATTGTTTTTGAGAAAAAAATAGTTGCAGAACCGGTTCAAGAATCACAAGATACTGCCGAAGCGGATCCGTTTAACGCTACCATTGAAGAAAGCTTAAAAAATAGAGCTGATGAGCGTAGAAAAAAATTAAAAGAATTTAATTATAAATTTAACAATAGTGTCTCTCGTATTGAGGAAATTGAGAAGCAACCAGCTTATAAAAGAGCAGGAATTGAGCTTAATGAAAATAATTTATCAGATACGGCTTCCCGCACCAGTTTAGGTACGGATAGTAATGATGATATGCAACTAAGAAATAACAATTCTTTTTTGCATGATAACGTTGACTAATTAGATTTAGTACTATTATATATGTTTTTTAGACCCGGAAATTGCTGTTCTATTTTCGGGTTTAATTTTTATCTTCACAGCATTAAAACAAAGACATCATGGGATTACAACAAGATATAATGACGGCGATGAAAACAGCGATGAAAGCTAAAGATCAAACTGCTTTAAGAGCTTTACGCGCTGTAAAATCAGAACTGCTTTTAGCAAAAACTAGTGGAACTGGAGAAGATTTATCTGAAGCAGATGAAATCAAATTATTGCAAAAATTAGTAAAGCAACGTAAAGATAGTGCGGCTATATTTTTAGAGCAAGATCGTAAAGATTTAGCTTTGCCAGAAATAGATGAAGCAGAAGTGATTAGTGAATTTTTACCAGAACAGTTATCCGCAGAAGAAATAGAAAAAGTAGTTGTAATGACTATTGATGACATTGGAGCTTCTGGAATGAAGGATATGGGGAAAGTGATGGGAATTGTATCTAAAGAACTAGCAGGACAAGCTGACGGAAAATCAATTTCTTCTATTGTAAAAGCAAAACTTTCAAACTAGTTCACAAATTATAAACTTTAATAAGATTCTTTCTTTCGTGGAAGTTTTGGCTGCGTAGTTCAACTGGATAGAATATCAGATTTCGGCTCTGAGGGTTGGGGGTTCGAATCCCTTCGCGGTCACAGGAGCGGACAAATTAACATTCTTGTTTTTTTGTCCGCTTTTATTTTTGTTGAAAATTATTGATAACGAACGCGTTAATTCAAATGCTGAATTTACTTTTTGGGTTCGAACTACATCTTGTTTTCGATCATACGTGATTCCGTAGTCCATACGTTTCTAATTGTTTCGGAATTTCCACATTAGATAAGTTTTCATTTGCTTTCCACTCAAATGCTTTTCTGACCACATGTGCTTTATCACTTGGAACAATAATTGGAATGTTCTTTTCGTCTCTTGTATTCTTATATCCATTTAATAGACGATGACGCATTCCTGTGAAGTTGACCACCCATATTCCTGTTTAAATTGCTCAGAGTAAAACAGGTTCTAAAAAGAGCGTCTTTGTGATTACAAAAATATGAAATTTATCATTATTTTTTTCTTAATTTAGTTGATCTTTAATTGTTAAAGTCTAATAAGTAGGATTGTCCTGAGTTTTTAATGTTAAAAAACTTTCAAAATATTTTCCTAATAATATAGAATGAAAAAAACATCAATTTTCTTACTCCTTGCATTTATTCTTCAAATAAATTGTTACGGTCAGTTTTCTCCTAATATTAATAATTATTCTATAGCAGAATATCTAGCAGGTAATCAGAATTGGGATGTATGTAGATCTGATGAAGGAAAAGTTTATGTAGCAAATAATATTGGTTTATTAGAATATGATGGTATAGGTTGGGAATTATTTCAACTGCCTAATCAAACAACTGTAAGATCTATATTAACACATGATGATTTAATTTTCGCAGGTTCTTTTGAAGAGTTCGGTTATTGGAAAAAGAATGGGTATCGAGAGTTAGTGTATACATCATTAAGTGATTTAATAAAATCTGAAATTGCGGCTAATGAAGAAATATGGCAAATTTTAAGCTATAAAGATAAAATTATATTTAGATCCTTTGCAAGCATTTATGTATATGACTTTAAAACTGTAAATAGAATTCATTCTAATTCAGCAATAATATCTTTATCCTTAGTTGATGATGACTTATTAGTATCAACTTTAAATCATGGGATATACAAACTAGAAAATAAAAGTTTAGTACATTTCTTTTCAAGTGAAATCTTTCAGGATACAAATATCATCTCTATTGTAAAAAAAGAAAATCAATATGTAATCATGACTTCGTTGAAAGGAAGTTATTATTTAAATTCAGGCAAGCTAATACCTACAAATTATGCTTTTAATGATAAAATAAAGCAACATCAGTTAAACAGGTTTACGCAACTGAATAACGGAGACATGGTCTTGGGAACTATAAAAGATGGTATTTATATAGCAGACAGTAAAGGTGCTATAAAATTTCATATTAGTAAAGAGAATGGACTTTTAAACAATACTGTGTTAGGTCAATTTCTAGATGATGATCATAAATTATGGCTTGGTCTAGACAATGGAATAGCTGCAATTGACTTAAAGAACACAAACTATTTTTTTAATGATATTTCGGGTAAGTTAGGTGCTGTGTATGATGTCGTTAAGCATAAAGGTTTACTTTATATAGGAACCAATACAGGACTTTTCTATTTAGATAAGAGTGGTAAATTACATTTTGTAAATGGTTCTCAAGGACAGGTTTGGGATTTGAAAATTATTGACAACTATTTATTCTGTGGTCACAATGAAGGAACTTTTATAGTTAACAAAAATAAAATAAAGCAAATATCTGATTTCAATGGAGGATGGACTATTCATAAGGTGCCTGAACATGAAAATTTATATATTCAAGGTACTTATGCAGGTTTAATAAAGTTTCAATTGCAAAATGGAAAATGGCAAGTTAAACACATGGGAAAGACTACAATTCCATCAAGGTTTTTAGTCTTTGAAAATTCACATACAGCATGGGTAGCGCATGCATACAAAGGTGTTTACAAAATTGATTTTAGCAAATCTTTTGATACCATAATTAAAGTGACTAACTATGGAAAAAAAGGATTAGATTCTGAATATAATCCGAGAGTCTATAATTTAAAAAATGATATTGTTTTTAAAACGAATTATGGCTGGCAACGATACGAACCAATATTAGACTCCATTGTTCCTTTTAAATTGCTAGATGAGAAATTTGGGAAAAACACCTATATCATATCAGAAGAATCCATGAGTCCTATAGTTCTCAAGGATAAAACGGGAGTAATACGGTTTAAATATATTAATGATAGTAATGAAGAAAGAAAGATAAATAATAGTTTTATAAAGAATAGGTATATCGTAGATTATGAACATGTCTCCAAAATAAATGACTCACTCTATGCTCTAAACCTAAATAACGGTTTTATACTTATAAATAATACTTCTAAAGATTCGGTTATGGTCTTTAAACCAAAAATAGAATCTGTCCGAATTAATGGTAAAGCCGTTCTATTATCCGAAAAAAAATTAGAGACTATTGAATTAAAGCATGATGAAAGTATCGATATAGAACTCTCTTCATCAAAGTCTGAAAATCATTTTTTTGAATACAGCATACCTTCATTAAATAAAGAATGGTATAAAATAGAAAAGAGTAACCTTAGGCTAAGTAATATTAACTACGGCTTATACGATATTCTTTTGAGAACAAAAGATGATTTAAACAATACATCTGAGCAAAGTCTTATAAAACTAGATATTTCACCTCCTTGGTACAAAGGATTACCAGGAATAACATTGTATTCATTATTGATAGTAGGATTGATAGGCGTATTTTACTATTTACATCAAAGAAAAATTCGTAAAGAGCAGCATTTGATGGTAGTCAAACATCAAAAAGAGCAAGAAGAGCTTTTAAGAGAAAAAACACTGGAAAATGAAAAACACATTGTAATATTAAAGAATGAATCATTACAGAATGAAATAACAATAAAAAGTAAACAATTGGCAAATAATGCTATGGCCTTAGTGAAGAAAAATGAAGTACTTCAAGATATTAAAAATGAACTAGCTGTTAATAAAGATAAATTTCAAGATCATTTCTCCTACAAAAAACTTATCAAAAAGCTAAATAATTCTATTGAACACAAAGACGAATGGGAAATATTTGAAGAAAATTTCAATCAAGTACATGATGAATTTTTTGCAAAATTAAAAGAGCAAAATTCCATTTTAACTTCCAAAGATTTGAAGGTTTGTGCCTACATCAAAATGAATTTAACAAACAAAGAAATTGCACCTTTAATGAATATTTCGGTAAGAGGCGTAGAAACACATAGATATCGCTTAAAGAAGAAATTAAGTTTAGAAAATGATATTTCATTAACTGATTATTTATTAAATATTAAATAAATATGTAGTAAAATTACGAAAACTGCACTTTTTTACTACTTCATTACTACGTCATTCTATTAAAAAATAAACTTCATTCGCATTCATTCTTCAAACTAACACTACGTCAAGTCACTGTTTTTGCTGGCTTCTGTGGTAGCGTGAAATTTTGGCGTAATTAAAGTGTAAAACCATATTTATAAGTTTGTTGATAAGGTTATAAATTGCCAAAAATTAATCAACTATTCTATTTAATTAATTATGAAAGCTAAACTTAGTATATTATTACTTTGCTTTACTCTAGTTTCTTGGAGTCAACAAAAAAAAATAAGCGGCTTAGTAACATCTGCCAATGATGGAATGCCATTATTGGGTGTTAGTGTAATTGTCGATGGTACATCTAGGGGAACATCAACTGACCTTGATGGGAAATATTCAATCACTCTTCAATCAGGAGCGCAAGTAAGCTTTAGTTATTTGGGATACAAGTCTCAAACTATTAAAGTAATCGATCAAACAATTATTAACATTGCCTTGGAAGAAGATGCTAATTCTCTAGAAGAAGTTATTGTTGTGGGATATGGTTCTCAGAAAAAAATAGATTTAACTGGAGCAATTTCAACTGTGAAAGCTGAAGATATTGAAAAAACGCCTAATAGTAATATTGTGCAATCATTACAAGGGAAAGTTGCTGGACTACAAATAACGAGTAATGGTTCTCCTGGAGCAGGACCTACGGTAAGAATACGTGGAGTCAATTCTTTTTCTGCAGGAGGAGGTCCTTTATATGTTGTTGATGGAGTATTTTATGATGATATTGATTTTTTAGACAATAGTCAAATTGAAAGTATTTCTGTTTTAAAAGACGCATCATCAATAGCTATTTTTGGTCAAAAAGGTACAAATGGAGTAATTGTCATAGAAACCAAAGGAGGGAAACTGAATAGCAAACCTACTTTTACATATAGTGGATATACTGGTTATCAAAGAGCTCAGAATGTTGTTAAAATGGCAAATGCAGAGCAGTTTGTAACGATGGCTCTAGAATCCGGTTCTCAAGCAGATATAGAGTTTGTTGCAAATGCTATACAACGCTATGGGAGAAGTAGAATTAATCCAAATCTTCCAAACGTAAATACTGACTGGTATAGAGAAATACTAAGGGTTGCGCCTATTTCAAGTCATAGTCTTGGAGTTACGGGAGGTACAGAAAGTGCTACCTATGGTGTCAATGCGAGCTATTTTTCTCAAGAAGGTATTCTAGATATGGAAAATGAATATGAACGATTTAATGTTCAGTCAAATATTGAAGTAAAATTATCAGAAAGATTTAGAGTCGGAGCTAATGCTTTGTTTAGTAATAGTACAAGGTTAAATCCTGAAAACGGAGCTTGGTTTCAAGCATATTTTGCTGTGCCAATCCTTCCAGTATTTGATACTCAAAATGAAAACGCTACACCAACCGCTTTTTCAGATGCGACACTTTTAGGGTACAGAGGTGCTCAAAATCCATTTCCCGTAATGACTTTTAACAATAACAGAGTAAAACAAAGACGTGTTTTAACAAGTGCTTTCATTGAATATTCTTTGATACCAAAGAAATTGAAATTTAAAACGTTTTATAGTCATGACTATAACACAACGTCTGAAAGAAATGTAAGATTACCTTATTTCATCTCAGAGAACTCGCAACGAGCGGTATCTTCCATTAGAAGAGCAGAATTCAACTCATCCAATCAATACTGGGATAATATTTTAACATATACAGATACTTTTGGTGACCATAACTTAACGGCTATTGCAGGAGCTTCTTATAGAGATCAACAATTTGAGACACTACAAGTTACAGGAGATGATATTACTGGAATTGATCTAGAAAGTTCTTGGTTTCTAGATTTTGCTGATCCGGGTTCATTTGCAAATCAAGTAATTGGAAATGGTGACCGTTTATACTCAATTGCCTACTTATCTAGAGTTGAGTATAATTATAAAAATAAATACCTATTTAATGCCACATATAGATATGAAGGAGACGGTAGATTTCCAAAAGAAATATGGTTAGGTACTGGTAGTATAGGTGCAGGTTGGGTTATATCTGAGGAGAGCTTCATGCAGGATAATGGTGTTATTAATTTTTTAAAACTGAGAGGGAGTTGGGGGCAACTACCAAATGGAGCTCTTACAGGTAGTGCAGGCACAAGAACAGTCTCTACGTTAACTACTGCAATTAATGATCTTTTAACGAATGGTATTATAAGTACTAACAACTTTACTGATCTAGAGAGAGAAATATTAGAAGAAACCAATGTTGGAATTAGTGCTAAACTTTTTGATAATAGATTATCATTAGAAGTAGATTACTTTACAAGAGATACAAAAAGATTAGTAATTCCTGTAATACAGCCCATAGCTGGTAACACAGTTTTACAAAATGCAGGAGAAATGCGTAACACAGGTTTTGAAATTGCAGCTGGTTGGAGTCAACGTCTCAATAAAGATTGGAGTTTTTCAGTAAATGGAAACATAGGAACGCTTAAAAATAAAATGACCAAAATCAACAATAATCTTGGTTATTTAGATACTGGTAGCGCAGAATTTCGCCAAAGATCTATCCTAGGCGAACCAGTTGAAGCCTTTTTTGGGCTGGAAGTAGAAGGCGTTTACCAAAATGACACTCAAGTAGCAAATGATCCAATAGCAGTAGATAATAATTTAGAGCCTGGTGATTTTATTTACAAAGACCAGAATAATGATGGGATTATTGACGATCAAGATAGAGTAGTCATAGGATCTTATTTGCCAGAGTTTACATACGGTGGAAATTTACAAGTTTCTTATAAGAATTTTGACTTTTCTTTAGCAATAGCTGGTCAAACAGGTAATGAAATCCTTAATCGTAAACGTGGTGAGGTTATTTTTACAAATGATACTAATATAGATGCTGATTTTGCAACAAATAGATGGCATGGAGAAGGAACTACAAACTCGTATCCGTCTTCTGCCGGACGTAGAAAAGCATGGAACCAAAGGTTAAGCACATTTTTTATAGAAGATGGATCATTCTTTAGAATTCAAAATGTACAATTGGCCTACACAATACCATTGAAAAAATTGGGTGAAAATATGCCTGAATTCAAACTAACCTTTACCGCAGAACGACCACTAACAATATTTAAATACAACGGTTTTAGTCCAGAAGTAGCAAATGGTGTAGATAGACAAACGTATCCAATACCAGCTATATATACTTTCGGAGTAAATATTAAACTATAAAAAGCGCAATATGAAAAATTTAAGACAAAAACTCAAATCATTGCCATTTATGCTTATGGCTTGTATTGTACTAACGTCCTGTAATGATTTGCTAGAAGAAAATGATGGTCAGTTAGCAACTGGAGATTTAGACTTTACTCAAACTGACGATATGATACTACCTCTTGTTGGAGCATACGCAGTAACCTATTCGAGAGGATGGGAAGATCCTCTTCTTGTAGGAGTAAGAGGTGATGATGTAAACGCAGGCGGATTAGGAGATCAACCTCTATTTGCTGAAACTGATTTATTCAACTATGACAATGGATTTTGGATGTTCAATCAAGTTTGGGTAAACTTTTATGGAGACATTCTGGACATTAACAACGCACGCGAAACTATTGAACAATACAAAGAATTTGCCACAGGTGATGATGTAGCTTTAGGCGATCAATATATTGCAGAAACTAAAGTATTGAGTGGTTTTCAACATTTACAAATGTCCAAACTCTGGGGAGATATTTTTATCATCACTTCTACAAATGTTGAACAAGAACTAGATAATGGAGTGTTCACCAAGGAAGAAGTAATGCTATATATATCTAATTTGATGGATGAAGCGATTCCGTTTTTACCAGACGCAAGACCTAATGAAAGAACCGATCTTGCCGGAGGTGTAACAAAATATACTGCCCTTGCAATAAAAGCTATGGCAAACTTAGAATTAGAAAATTATCAATTGGTTGCAGATGCAACGGGTGAAATAATCAATTCTAATAAATTTATGCTTTACCCAGATTTTTACGAGCTTTTCAAAAAGCCGGGGCAGTTAAGTAATGAGAATCTTTTTGAATTGCAATTTTCAGATTTCAACTCAGATTCAGGTCCAGTAAGTAATCACTTATATGCGCCTTTTGGACCATCTAGTTGGGATCCACTCGTAGAAACTGCGTCAGGCGGTTGGGGTTTTTATGAGCCAAGCTTAAAATTTATCAAATTTATGATAGATAGAGGAGAACAAACAAGACTGGTTACCAGTGTTAACTTTACTCCAAGAGGTATAGAAGAAATCATGGAAGATCCAGGCTATACAACACTACCAAATTATATATCTAACGTAACATTAGATGGTGATGTATTTAACAATTATCCAAGAGCAATGTTTGGTAGCGGAAAACACTATCTACCATCAAACCAATTAACTACTGGTAGAAACGATTATGGTTCTGGTAAAAATTTCATTGTCATTCGATATGCTGAAATATTACTAATGTATGCTGAAGCATTAACACGTGGAGCTAGTGGTAACGGTATCAGTGCAGATCAAGCTGTTAATATGGTAAGATCTAGAGTAGGAATGCCATCACTTTCTGGCGTAACCGCACAAGATGTTATGGATGAAAAATATGCAGAATTGGCGATGGAATGGGGGATCCGTTACTTTGATATGATTAGACTAAATGAATTTAGTGAGCTAAGTTATGAAGGGAGAACATTCACGGAAGATGATGAATTTTTGCCTTATCCTCAAGAACAGTTGGATTTATTGCCATTGGAATAAAATTAATACGAAAAAAATATGAGAAAAATATTTAAATACAGCTTAGGGTTATCATTATTGATATTGATGCTCTCTTGCGAAGATAGGATTGATCCAATAACAGAAGTAGATCCAGGGCCAGATGCTGGTGCACCAACAGTAATAATTGAAAAACCTGTTGATGGTTTTTCAATTCAAGTGCCAGATCTTATAGCTTCTACTACAATTAAATTTAGAGCAGAAGACGACATAGAAATAGAATCTGTAAGTGTAAAACTTGACGGACAAGAAATTGCTTTTTATGATGAGTTTCTAGACTTCAGAATATTTAATGAAGAATTTATTTATGACAATATTACAACTGGTGATCATGTTTTAGAAGTTTCTGCCACAGATTTAGCGGGTAATGTCACTACATCAGTGTCTAACTTTAGTAAAGAACCCCCATATACTCCGCTTTTTCCTGGCGAAACTTTTTACATGAATTTTGACGGTAGTTATAACGAATTAGTTTCAGTAACAAGCGCAACTGAATTTGGTAGTCCTAACTTTGCCCCGGTAGGTCGCGTAGGTTCAGGTGCGTATGCTGGAGCTTCAGATTCTTACCTAACATTCCCAACAGATGGCCTATTGGCTAATGAATTCAGTGCTTCTTTTTGGTTAAAGGTTAATGCAGCACCAGATAGAGCAGGCGTTTTAGTTATTGGACCACCAGATGAAAGTAATCCAGATGCACAAAATAACAGAACAAGTGGTTTCAGGTTTTTCCGTGAAAATGCGGGTGGAATGCAACGTTTTAAATTAAATATAGGAACTGGAAGTGGAGAAGCTTGGTTTGATGGCGGTGCTGCTGCAGATGTTGATCCTAATGTTGATGAATGGGTTCACTTTGCTTTTACAATTTCAGAAACAGAAGCAGTTGTTTATAAAAATGGAGAAGTTGTTAGTCAAAATGCTTTTTCAGGAATAGATTGGACAGGCTGTGACATACTTTCTATAATGTCAGGAGCACCAAGATTTACAGGTTGGGGACATAATTCTGATGAAAGTTATATGGATGAGCTAAGAATCTTTAATATGGCTTTAAGTCAAGATGAAGTGATAGAATTAATAGCACAAGCAGATGAAATATTTAAGTTAGACTTTAACGGGAGTTATACAGAAAGTTACAGTGATCAAGATTGTACTGAAGTAGGAAATCCAGGATTTACCTCTGATGCTTTTGAGGGAACTAACGCCTATGAAGGTGCTGCGGATTCATATTTAACTTTCCCTACTGATCAATTACTATCTAATGAGTTTTCGGCTGTCTTTAATTACAAAGTCGACGCTGCACCAGATAGAGCAGGTATTTTAGTGATTGGTCCGCCAGATGTAAATAACCCTGATGCACAAAATAACAGAAACAGCGGATTCAGATTTTTCCGCGAAAATGCAGGAGGTATGCAACGTTTTAAATTAAATGTTGGAACAGGAAGTGGAGAAGCGTGGTTTGACGGAGGTTCTGCTGCGGATTTAGATCCTGCAAATCCACAATGGGTGCAAATGGCTTTCACAATTTCAGAGACTGAATGTGTAGTATACATAAATGGTCAAATAGTTAGTCAAAACACCTTCCCAGGTGTAGATTGGACAGATTGTGATATACTTTCTATAATGTCAGGAGCTCCTAGATTTACAGGTTGGGGACACTTATCTGATGAAAGTGCCATGGATGATTTAAGAATTTTCAAAAAAGCATTATCTCAAGCAGAAATTCAATCCATGCTTTAAAATTTTAAAAACAAAACATATTATAACAGTGTACTTAAATTTTGAATTAGTCATTACTGCTTTAGCTGGATTTTTTAAAATAAATGCAGCTAAAGTTTTTCAATAAGCCACCTACAATGAAATTTTTTAAACAAAAATATACATTCATCATTCTAGGAGTCATACTCTTTCTTGTATTTAGCTGTAAGAAAAATATAAAATCC
Organism: uncultured Kordia sp.; assembly: GCF_947496985.1. Classification (GTDB taxonomy): domain Bacteria; phylum Bacteroidota; class Bacteroidia; order Flavobacteriales; family Flavobacteriaceae; genus Kordia. Next base: position 167,441 of record NZ_CANMEZ010000002.1, on the reverse strand, counting down.
AATGAAAACTTAAATACTGTATTAATTGAAAACACTAAAATTGAATTAAATAACGAACAGCTTTTTGATACCATACAATATCAAACGTTTAATTATTTCTGGGATGGAGCAGAACCTAATTCAGGATTAGCAAGAGAGCGTATACACATAGATAATATTTACCATCCTACTTCGCCAAAAAATACAGTTACTACAGGAGGAAGTGGTTTTGGTGTAATGGCTATTTTGGTAGGTGTAGAACGTGGATGGATTTCCAAAAAGCAAGCACTGAATCGATATCTGAAAATTGTTAATTTCTTAAGCCAAGCAGATCGTTTTCATGGTGCTTGGCCACATTGGATTGATGGTGAAACAGGAAGAGTTCGACCATTTGGTAAAAAAGATGATGGAGGCGATTTAGTAGAAACAGCATTTCTTATTCAAGGTCTATTAACAGTTTCAGAATATTTTAAAGATGGAAATGAAAAAGAAAAAGAACTAGTCGCTAAAATTGACAAACTCTGGAGAGGCGTAGAATGGGACTGGTATACAAAAGGTGGTGAAGAAGTCCTATATTGGCATTGGTCTCCAAAATATGGCTGGGATATGAACTTCCGAGTAGGAGGGTACAATGAGTGCCTAATTATGTACATTCTTGCGGCAGCTTCACCTACGCATTCTATTTCTAAAGATGTTTATGAAAATGGCTGGGCAAGAAATGGAGAAATAATGTCTAACAAATCCTACTATGGCGAAGATTTAGTTCTCAATTACTTTGAACACGATGAAGATCCTGTCGGCCCATTATTTTGGGCGCATTATTCCTATTTAGGATTAAATCCCAAAGGACTATCGGACCAATATGCAAACTATTGGAAGTTAACGCAGAATCATGCAAAAATTCATTATAAATACAGCGTAGATAATCCTAAAAAGTTTAAAGGATATGGAGATAGTCTTTGGGGACTGACTTCTAGTTACTCTACAAAAGGTTATTATGCACATAGACCAAAAAAAGATATAGGTGTCATAGCACCTACAGCAGCTTTATCATCATTCCCGTATACTCCTAAAGAAAGTATGAATGTTTTAGTTAATATTTATAAAAACCACGATAGTTTAGTCGGTAAATATGGACCTTATGATGCTTTTAGCTTTGAAAACAATTGGTATTTACCAAGATATCTAGCGATAGATCAAGGTCCAATTCCTATAATGATTGAAAACTACAGAACAGGACTTTTATGGAAACTATTTATGAAAAATGAAGAAGTAAAAAAAGGCTTACTAAAGTTAGGATTTACGTATGAAAAAAATGATTAAATGAATAAGCTAAAATATATACTATTGCTTCTTGTTTTTTTAGGTTGTGCAGACGATGATGTTCCAACACGTCAAGAGTCTTCCAATAATAATCTTGAAGAAACCTTGTCTGATGTAGAATTGATGGACTTAGTACAACGAGAAACTTTTAAATATTTCTGGAATTATGCAGAAAGTAATTCTGGTGCAGCAAGAGAACGATACCACCCAAATGATCCTACAGATAGCCAATATGTCGTAACAACTGGAGGTAGTGGTTTTGGACTCATGGCTATCATAGTTGGTATGGAACGTGGATATGTTTCCAGAAATGAGGGTATTGAAAGACTAACTCAAATTTTAAACTTTTTTGAAAATGCTGAACGCTTTCATGGTGCATGGTCACATTGGATACATGGAATATCAGGTGCTGTCATTCCGTTTAGTGCCTTAGATGATGGAGGTGATATTGTAGAGACTGCATTTTTTGCACAAGGACTTATTTGTGTAAAAGAATATTTAGAAGGTGGTACTGCAGCAGAAGATGCACTTGCAACACAAGCAGATCAATTATGGAAAAGTATAGAATGGAATTGGTATACGCAAAATCAGAATGAATTATATTGGCATTGGAGCCCTACAAATGAATTTGGAATTAACCTAAAACTTCAAGGGTATAATGAAACGCTAATTGCATTTATTTTAGGAGTAGCTTCACCCAATCATTCTATTCCAGTAGCGACATACCATCAAGGTTGGGCAAATAATGGAACTATAGCTTCTTCGTCGATACAATATGGTATTCCCTTAATTTTAGATCATGCAGGCTCAGGAACAGGACCTTTGTTTTGGGCTCATTATTCGTATATAGGTTTAAATCCAACAAACTTATCAGATCAGTATGCTAATTACTGGGATTTGAATGTGAATCATACGAATATTAATTATCAATACTGTGTCAATAATCCAAACAACTATGATGATTACGGATCGAATTGTTGGGGATTAACTTCAAGTTACACCAGAAACACAGATGGAAGTGTTGGCTATTCTGCACATGACCCAGAAAATGATTCTGGTGTTATTTCGCCAACTGCTGCTATAAGTTCTATACCGTATACACCTGAAAAGTCTCTAGCTGCAATGCGCTTTTTTTATGACAATGAACTGATGGGACCTGCAGGCTTTTATGATGCATTTAGTCCTCATTACAATTGGGTTACGGAACGTTACTTAGCAATTGATCAAGGGCCACAAATTATAATGATAGAAAATTATCGTTCTGGTTTACTATGGAATTTATTTATGCAAAATGAAGATGTTCAAAATAGTTTGAATGCCTTAAACTTTACTTATTAAAAATAGAGATGAAACTAATCAAAAACGTGTTAACCTTATGTTTAGTTGTTTTCTGTACGTTGGTTACCGCACAAGAAGATTTATATAAACAAAGGATTCACTCAGAAGGAAGAGATACTTTAAAATATCGAATAATGTATCCTAAAGACTTTTCTGAAACTAAACAATATCCTGTTGTACTGTTTCTTCATGGAGCAGGAGAACGTGGAAGTGATAACCAAAAACAACTTCTTCATGGAAGTAAACTATTTGTAAATACAACCAATCGTGATTCCTTTCCTGCAATTATAGTATTTCCACAATGCCCAAAAAATAGTTATTGGTCCAATGCTGAAATAGATAGAAGTAGTTACCCTATAAACTTAGTATTTCCAAAAAACAAGAAGGCAACAAAGTCAATGCAGCTTGTCATGAGTTTAATGCAAGAATTAACTAGTAAAAACTATGTAAATAAAGACAAAATTTATGTTGGAGGTTTATCAATGGGAGGAATGGGAACGTTTGAAATTTTATCAAGACTACCAGATATGTTTTCCGCAGCATTTGCCATTTGCGGAGATGGTAATGCTGAATTAACTGAAAAATATGCTAAAAAAGTAGACATGTGGATTTTTCATGGAGCAGAAGATAATGTAATAGATCCAAAAGGATCTATAAAGATGGTAAGCGCAATATTAAATAATGGGGGAAAACCAAATTTTACACTATACGGCAATGCAAATCATAATAGTTGGGATTTAGCTTTTGCAGAATCAAAATTATTATCATGGCTTTTTTCTAAATCAAAAAAAATAAAAAATGACTAAGACCATACTGAAAAATATAAAACTAATCATTGTCGGTATTACTTTAATTACGATACCTTCTTGTGAAACAGTCATTAAAAATAAAACTCCAAAAACTACGAGTAATCTATACAAGCAAAAAGTAGATTCCATCATTAACATAATGACTATAGATGAAAAAATAGGACAACTAAATCTTCCTGCAACCGGTCCTATTACAACAGGATCTTCTAAAAGTACTGGAGTTGTCAAAAAAATAGAAGAAGGAAAGATAGGCGGACTTTTTAATATAAAAGACATAAAAAACATATATGAAATTCAGAAGATTGCGGTAGAGAAAAGTCGCTTAGGAATTCCATTAATTTTTGGAATGGACGTAATTCATGGTTATAAAACAACTTTTCCTATTCCATTAGGATTGTCTTGTTCTTGGGACATGGAGCTAATAGAAAAAACAGCGAAAATTGCTGCTGATGAAGCTAGTGCTAACGGAATAAATTGGACTTTTTCACCAATGGTAGATATTTCTAGAGACCCACGTTGGGGACGCGTTTCTGAAGGAGGAGGAGAAGATCCTTACTTAGGAGGGAAAATAGCGCAAGCAATGGTAAACGGATATCAACAAGATTCATTAGCTGCTGAATATACAATCATGTCTTGTGTGAAGCATTTTGCTTTATATGGAGCATCTGAAGCAGGAAGAGACTATAATACGGTAGACATGAGTCGTATAAAAATGTACAATGAATATTTACCACCTTACAAAGCAGCTATAGAAGAAGGTGCGGGTTCTGTGATGGCATCATTCAACGAAATAGACGGTATTCCAGCAACTGGAAATAAATGGTTATTAACCGATTTGTTACGCGAAGATTGGGGTTTTAATGGATTCGTAGTATCAGACTATACAGGAATTTACGAAATGAGAGCACATGGAATGGGAGACGAATTTGATGTAACTACGTTAGCACTAAAAGCAGGACTAGATATGGATATGGCAGGCGATTCTCCTAATATTGCAGCATCCTATACAAATACTCTAAAAGAAGCGATAAACAAAGGAAAAATTACAATAGAAGATATTGATAAAGCGGTTGCTCGTATACTAACAGCTAAATATAAACTTGGACTATTTGAAGATCCTTATAAATATTGCAATGTAAAACGTGCAGAAAATCAAACCTACACACAAGTGAATCGTGACTTTGCTCGATTAGTTGGCGCAGAATCTACAGTATTATTGAAAAATGAAAATCAGCTTTTACCCTTAAAAAAGTCAGGGACAATTGCTGTCATTGGTCCATTAGCTAAGGCTAGTAATAATATGCCGGGAACTTGGAGTGTATCTACAGATCACGCAACAGCTATTTCGGTTTGGGATGGTTTAGAGCAAACGGTTGGAAATCAAGTTAATCTATTATATGCAAAAGGGAGCAACATAACTAAAGACTTAGCACTAGAAAAACGAGTTACCATGTTTGGGAAAGACATTCCAAGAGATGAAAAAACAGACAAACAACTTTTAAACGAAGCTTTGTCGATTGCTAAAAAATCGGATGTTATTGTTGCTACAATTGGTGAAACCTCAGAGTTTAGTGGAGAAAGTAGCAGTCGTACTAACATCGAAATTCCTCAAGTTCAAAAAGATTTATTACAAGCACTACTAAAAACAGGAAAACCAGTGGTTTTGGTATTATTTACTGGGCGACCATTAACCTTAGTTGAAGAAAGTGAAACTGTTCCAGCAATTCTTAACGTTTGGTTTCCAGGGAGTGAAGCAGGTTTGTCAATTTCAGATGTTCTTTTCGGAGATGTCAATCCATCAGGTAAGCTAACCATGACCTTTCCTAGAAATGTTGGTCAAGTTCCGTTATATTACAATCACAAAAATACAGGAAGACCATTAGGAAACAATGAAGGTAAATTTGAAAAATTTAAGACTAATTATCTTGATGTTCGTAACGAATCATTGTATCCGTTTGGTTATGGATTGAGTTACACAACTTTTGAGTATGGTGAAATAAAACTAGATAAAACTTCAATGACTAATAACGACACTATAAACGTATCTGTAAACATTACAAATACAGGAAACTATGATGGAAAAGAAGTGGTGCAGCTATACATTAGAGATCTTGTAGGTACAATAACACGACCTGTCAAAGAACTAAAAGCGTTTCAAAAAATATCCCTAAAAAAAGGGGAAACAAAAACCGTAACATTTACCATATCTATTGAAGACTTAAAATTCTATAACTACGACTTTGATTTTGTTGCTGAATCAGGAGATTTTGAAGTCTTCATTGGCACAGATTCAAATACAACATTACAATCAAAATTTACGTTAACCGAATAATTTTCATGCAATGAAAAAAATATCCATAATTCTTTTACTGTTCGGTTGTTTGTATAAAACATTTGCTCAAGACGTAACATCGCCTTCAAAAAACATAAAAGTAATTTTTTCATTAACTGAAAAAGGTGAACCTACATACCAAGTATCTTATAAAGAAAATACAATCATCTCAAAAAGTAAATTAGGAATATCCATAAAAGATGGAGTTGCCTTAACTAAAGATTTTAGTATTATCAAAATTGAAAAGAAAACAGTTAATGAAACATGGAAACCAGTACTTGGGGAAGATTCAACTATTACAAACCATTACAACGAAATACGATTTTTTCTAAATCAGAAAGATACCAACACTAAATTAAATATTGTCTTTAAAGTATTTGATGAAGGTGTAGCCTTTCGGTATGAATTCCCGATTGATAACGAAGTAAAGTATTTTGTTATTTCTGAAGAAAATACAGAATTTACATTAACGGGAGATCATAAAACATTTTGGATTCCAGGAGACTATGACAGCCAAGAGTATGCATATAATGAAACAAAAATTTCCGAAATTGATAATGCTAAATTAGACTTAGAAAACGGAGTTGGTTTAAAAAGTATTTTAAGTCAATACAGAGTACAATCACCTTTAATGATGAAGTCTTCTAGCGGATTGTACATCAATATCTTTGAAGCAGCTGTGCTTAACTATCCAGTCATGCACCTAGACGTAGACATCGACAGATTTCAACTTACTGCGAACTTAGCTCCAAATGCAATAGGTGATAAAGCGTATTTACGTACTCCATCTCAATCTCCGTGGAGAACTATTATGGTGAGTGATGATGCAAAAGATATACTAAGTTCTAAAATGATTTTAAACCTAAATGAACCATGTAAAATTGAAGACACATCTTGGATAAAACCTATGAAATATATAGGCATTTGGTGGGAAATGCACATTGGGATATCAACTTGGGATTATGCAGGAAGTCAAAATGCACACAATGCAGGAACTGCTGTTGGCAATATGATTCCAACTGGAAAACATGGAGCAACTACCGAAAACACAAAAAAATATATTGATTTTGCTGCCAACCATGGTTTTGATGGTGTTTTAGTGGAAGGTTGGAATGTAGGATGGGAAGATTGGTACGGCAAATGGAAAGAAGATGTATTTGATTTTATAACACCATATCCAGATTTTAATATTAAAGAAATTGCTGATTATGCCAAAGCTAAAGGTGTAAAAATGATCATGCACAACGAAACTTCTGGTGCTGTAGCCAATTACGAACGACATCTAGACCGAGCCTTAGGACTAATGAAGAAGTATAATTATCCAGCTGTAAAATCGGGGTATGTAGGTCGAATAATTCCTCGAGGAGAATTTCACGATGGGCAAACTATGGTGAATCATTTAAATTTTGTAATAGAACGTGCTGCTGAATATAACATTATGGTAAACTCTCATGAAAGTGTAAGACCAAGCGGTTATCATAGAACGTACCCAAATTATATTGCTTCTGAAGCAGCTAGAGGAAATGAGTTCAATGCTTGGAGTAAAGGCAATCCTCCAGAACATGAAACTATTTTACCATTTACAAGATTACTTGGAGGACCAATGGACTATACACCTGGAATTTTCGAATTAAAAATGAGCGCATATGATCCTACAAAAACAGAGCAAGTACATACTACATTAGCGAAACAATTAGCCTTATATGTTACGTTATATTCACCATTACAAATGGCAGCGGATCTTCCAAGAAATTATGAAAAGCATTTAGACGCATTTCAATTTATAAAAGATGTTCCTTTAGATTGGCAAAAATCTATATATCTCGAAGCAGAGCCAGGTCATTATATTACAGTAGTGCGTAAAGATAAGTATTCTGAAAACTGGTTTTTAGGCGCTATAACAAATAAAAATGCTAGACAAACCACAATTAAATTAGATTTTCTAACAAAAGGGAAAAAATACAAAGCAGTAATATATCAAGATGGAGAAAATGCTGATTGGCAAGAAAACCCAAAAAGCTATGAGATACTAACAAAAACAGTAACGCACACATCTAGTTTAAAATTGAATCTAGCTAAAGGAGGTGGAACAGCTGTTAGTTTTGAACTTATAGAATAGTTTCAGATACAATTAAAAAACACTAAAAGATCAACAAGAAAAGCTACTAAACAATTAGGGGGAAATGCAGAGACATAATAGTACCAATGTAATATGAAATTCGTAAAAATAATACAGTTTATATTAGTAATCTCTATACTTTTTTCTTGTAAGAAAACCCAAGAAAAGGATATAGTTGCTAAAGATGACACTACCAAAAAGACAGATATAAATACATCACAAACGTACATCAATCCGTTAGATATTGACTATACCTATATGGTATACAATTCAAGTCAGAATCAATCATATCGTTCTGGCGCCGATCCAGCAGTTATTGAGTTTAAAGGTGAATATTATATGTTTGTAACACGATCGTTTGGATATTGGCATTCCATCGATTTAGTCAATTGGAAATTTATAAAACCACAACAATGGTTTTTTGAAGGTAGCAACGCACCAACAGCATTTAATTATAAAGACTCATTAGTTTATTTTGCTGGAAACCCTGCTGGTTACGGAAGTATTTTATACACAGATGATCCTAAAAAAGGACTGTGGACTCCAACAGCTTCAATTTCTAATAATATTCAAGACTCAGAATTATTTATAGACGATGATGGTAAAACATATTTATACTGGGGTTCATCAAACTTGCATCCGCTGCGTGTAAAAACACTAAATAAAGAAGATCGTTTTTTAGAAACAGGTATTAAAAAAGACTTGATCAATCTCGTAGAAGAAGAACATGGTTGGGAACGCTTTGGTGAAAATAACTTTCATCCTAAAATAAAAGAAGGCTATATGGAAGGTGCTTCAATGACGAAACATAAAGGAAAATACTACTTACAATATGCGGCTCCAGGAACACAATTCAATGTATATGCAGATGGAGTTTATGTTGGAGATTCACCACTTGGACCATTTAGTTATATGAAAAATAATCCTATGAGTTTTAAACCTGGAGGATTTACAAATGGAGCAGGGCATGGTATCACAGTTAAACAGACTAATGGACAATACTGGCATTTTGCGACCATGGCTTTGGCTTCTAATGCACAATGGGAACGTAGACTGTGTATGTTTCCTACTTATTTTGACGAAGATGGATTAATGTATAGCAATACAGCCTATGGCGATTATCCGCGTTTTGGTCCAAATCATCCCAACAAAGCAGGGCATCACAACGGTTGGATGTTATTGTCTTACAAAGGAAATGTGACAGTTTCCTCTTCGTTAAAACAAGTAATGAAGTTTACTTCAAATGATGATGAGATAGAAATCAAAGAATTACCCATACATAAAAATTTAAAAGGAGAAATCACTACAAAAGTATTAACAGACGAAAATCCCAAAACTTTTTGGGTTGCGGAAGCAAATAACAATGAACAATGGCTTACCATTGAAATGAAAAAGACGGGAACAGTACATGCTATTCAACTAAATTATCATGATCACGAATCTGGGATATACACACGTGTTGAGGGTTTAAATCATCGTTTTACTATTGAAACTTCAGAAGATGGAAGTCACTGGAAAACTGTTATTGATAGAAGTAACAGCGACCAAGATGCACCAAATGCATACATTGTTTTAAAAAAGCCAGTAAAGGCAAAATATTTAAGATACAATAATATAAAAGTACCTGGGAATAACTTCGCGATGTCAGAAGTCAGGATCTTTGGACTTGGTTTAGGAGAAGTGCCGAGTAAAGTATCTAACTTTAAAATTAACCGAGAAAAAGACCGAAGAGATATATCATTATCTTGGGATACAGTTGAAAGTGCCCAAGGGTATAACATTCGCTGGGGAATTGCTCCAGATAAACTATATCAATCTTGGCAAGTGTATGATACTAACACACATTTTATGCGCTGCCTAGATAAAGATAGTTCGTATTATTTCACCATAGAATCATACAATGAAAATGGAATTTCTGAACAAAGTGAAATCATTTTTGTTGAATAGAATTCTAGTATAAATAATGTAAACTAATATGCTTTTTAAAACGGATTATTTTTTACGTTATAAGTCATGAAGACTAAAAGTGTTATACAAAATAAGAACTTGCAATGTTAGTGATATAACTTGTCTGTTTACAAAGAATTTGAACTAACTATAATTATACACAATGAATAAAAAAACATTTTTACTGCTTATTACAGCAATCTCTGCACTAGGTGGACTATTATTTGGTTATGATACAGGAGTAATTAATGGAGCTCAATTTTATCTTAGTAAATACTTTGAACTTAATGCAGCACTAAAAGGTTGGGTAGTAGGAAGTGCATTGTTAGGTTGTTTTATTGGAGCAATTGTAGCTGGACCGATGAGTATTAAAATAGGTAGAAAATGGTCATTAATCATATCAGCAATCTTATTTTCTGTTTCAGCTTGGGGCTCAGGTCTGCCAGAAATAGTGCCAGAAACCGTTACGATGTTAGTTGTATTTAGAATCATAGGAGGATTAGGAATTGGTATCGCTTCTATGAATGCACCAATGTACATTGCAGAAATTGCGCCAAGTAAAATCAGAGGTAAAATGGTAACCTATTATCAACTGGCTATAGTCGTTGGTTTTTTTGTGGTCTTTCTAGCAACCTATTTTATAGGTAATAATTTATCTGAAGCACAAAATATTCAATTTGGTTGGCGACGTATGTTTTGGTCAGAACTTATTCCTAGTTTATTGTTTTTAGCGCTTTTGTTTTTAGTGCCAAAAAGTCCAAGATGGTTGGCTATAAAAGGAGAAGAAGAACAAGCATTACATATTTTAAATAAAATTCATGGAGAGAAGCAAGCTAAAAATGAAATAGAAGAAATTAAAGCTTCCTTGAAAAAAGATGAAAAAAAGGTGAAGATCAACTATTTCTCCAAAGCAATATTAGCAATCATTTTTATAGGAACAGCATTATCCATATTGCAACAATTTACAGGCATCAACGCTGTATTATATTATGGAGCAGATATTTTTGAAAAGGCTTTAGGATTTGGTAAAGAAGATGTTTTAGCACAACAAATATTATTGGCGCTAGTTAATCTCGTATTCACATTTGTAGCAATGTTTACTATAGACAAGTATGGTAGAAAACCATTACTATATGTTGGCTCAATAGGTATGATTGTTGGTTTTCTAATATTAGGAATATCGTTACAACTAGAAGCGGTAGGTTTAATTTCATTAATTGGAGTACTTATCTTCATTGGATCATTTGCTTTATCAATGGGACCAGTTGTTTGGGTAATATTATCAGAAATGTTTCCCAATAAAATACGCAGTGTAGCAATGTCGGTAGCTGTGGCAGCACAATGGGCTGCAAATTACCTAGTGTCTCAAACATTTCCAATAGTGATGGAAAGTGAGGTTAACAACAACACTTTCTGGAATGGTTCAATACCTTATTTCATTTTTATAGGATTTATTCTAATAATTATCTTTTTAACCTACAAATTTATTCCAGAAACAAAAGGAAAGTCTCTTGAAGAAATAGAAAGTTTTTGGGAATAAATTTCAATCAATAGTAGTTTTTATTTTTCAGATTTTGGATTAACAGGACTTAAAAAATATCAAATCTGAAGAGTTGAAATAAAAGTTGTCATTAAAAACAAATTAGAAAATCAATAAAAATTAAAATATAGTTGCAAGTCAAAATTAAATATGAATTCTCAGGAAAACTATGGAAAGACCAATCTTCAGGTGGATGGGTTTTTATTTCAATCCCTAAAAACATTTCAAAAGAAATTAGAAAAAATCTTCAATGGCAGGAAGATGGCTGGGGACGAATGAAAGCTGTTGCTGCTATCAAAGATGTAAAATGGGATACTGCAATTTGGTTTGATACTAAAATGGACACTTACCTACTACCAGTAAAAATTGAAATTAGAAAAAAAACTAGTCTTAACCTAAATGATAAAATTAGGGTTACTATTTGGATTTAAGGGGAAAGTATAGAAATCCTTACAACAGTAATTGTAATCTTAATGTAGCAGAACTTCCAAATACTCCAAAGGAATAGAAAAACTAGTTTAAGTAATATTATTTTGATAAGCTAAGAATGTGTTATATATGAAGTGGAAAGGAAATAAAAAATGTAAAGAGGTCTATACCGAAGATGGTTATCATTTAAAGGCAGAATACATCAAAGAAAGTAAGTATTGGTGGATCGTCTACAAAAATGGTGAAGTATTATGTAGGGCAGTGGCCGATAGTGAATTTGCTAAGAGTTTACAAATTGCTCAAGTAAAAGCACAACAACGGATGATTAAGCACTTAAAAAGGATTAATGGGTGAAAAAATAAAACACTTAAATTAATGAGTTGTATCCTTAGAATAATAGTAATCTGATATTGCTAGATGTTACTCAAAATTCGAACTATATATTTCTGTTATTTCAATCAAATCTATAATAAGTCATTATGTTTTTAAATGGTATCTGAGTAAGTTGGTTTCTTCAAATGTAACTATGGAGTATGTAATACAAAAATAACTCTATCAAGATAAAATTTAAAATGAGGGTTGAAGGTGATGTCATTCTAGATAAAAAACGATTTGACTTCCTCAAATCTTGAATCAAAAAGTTTGAACTTTGAAGGCTCGCGATCACTAAAATTGTAAAAACCTGTAATTGAAAAGATGGATTGACTACCTTTTTTATTTCCCACGAATTCTACTAAGAGTTGCTTGAGAAATTCCTAGCATGGAAGCTATATGTCCAAGATTTGCACGCTGCGTTATGGTTGGAAAAGCGTTTACCAATAATTCATATTTCTCTTTTGCAGTTAAGAAATAATATCCTTTAAAAAAATCATCTAGTAAAGCCATTTGTTCCTCTAAAACTAGTCTGCCAAAACGTTCTAATTTAGGGTGTTTTAAGTATAGTTCTTGCCATTGATTATAGGTTAATGATACTAAGGTAGAATCTTCTGTAGTTTCAATATATTCTGAGGCAGATTTTCTTAAAATATAACTATGCCATGAAGTAATCATCATGTTTTCGGGATAAATCCAATACGTAATATCTTTTCCGTCTTGATAATGAAAGGTTCTAACAGTTCCTTTTGCTATAAAATAGAGACGTTCACAAGTTTTTCCTTCTGCTAAAAATTGTTCTCCTTTTGGAACTTTTTCTACTAAAATCTGTTCGAGAATCTCTTTTTCAGCTTCTTCAGATAGTGTTATATATAATTTAATATATGCTATAAATGCCTCCATGTTAAAAAAAAGAAATTTAATGATTCTTTCTATACAAAGTAATACTTAAAGTTGATTTTTATTTAAGCAAACATTGAAGAATAATGATGTGTAATTCTGCTAAGTTGAATACAGAAAATATTACTTAAAAAAGTTTATCCCTAAAGTATCATATTCTGTCACACTCTTATTCTTCTTCATCACTTTTAAAGTGTAAACCTTCATAAAAATCTATAAATAGGTTGTTTTTTTTTAGTTTAATATGGTTATCTAACTTTTTATTGTCGTTTATAATTTTCTTGTAAAGATGTATGCTCTAGCCATTAAAAGAAAATTTTAAACGAAACATTAGGTGTCAATCCTAAAGAAAAACGCTGAATTACTTGTTCTAAAATGACTTCACGTTCTTCAAGAGTTGCGCCTGTAGTTCCTTCTACTGGAATTCCACCATCATCTAAAGGTTTACGTTCTGCTTTGTAAGTAATGCTTATCGGTTGTACTCTATTGTACAAATTCAACACAGAAACACCTAACTGTGCGCGTAGTTTTTTAATATTGAAATCATACAAAATAGAAGCATCTAAACGGTGAAAATCTGGCAATCGTTTACTATTGATCGCCCCAAAATTAACAACTCCCGCATTTTCGCCATCAGCATCAATCTTAATTTCGTAACTATTAACAGGTGTTATGGGTTTTCCTGATCGAATTTGCCATCCAAGAGAAAATTGCCAATTGTCAACTTTTAAAGTATTTGAAATTCGAAACGCATGTGTAATGTCATTATTTCCTGGAAACTTGGCAGCGTTTCCTGCTAAGTTTGGAAACTTAAATGTAATATCATTAAAGGTATATCCTGCCCAAATTTTATAGTGATTCCATTTATATTTCAATAAAACATCCAATCCTTTTATGGTGCTTTCTCCTTCCTCTAAATTTTCTAGTGGATTGCTAAAACCATTCGTAAACGTCGTTAAGCCTTCCAATTCTTTGTAATACGCGTCAATATCAATATTTAGGTTTTTGTGACTGTACAAAATTCCTCCAGATATTTGATTACTTGATAATAATGGATATTGATTGTTATCGGATAAACGCCATAAATTATTTTCCAAACGCAATTCTGTATGATTAAATTCGATCAATTGCGAAATGGGTTGATTTCTACGCTCAATTGCCGTTTTCACGCGAAAGCGATCATTTAACGGATATTCAAAATTAATACGCGGTTCGGCTAAAAATGTATTTACCGAATTGTAATGTACAAATCGTATTCCTGCATTGATAAAACCTTTATTCTTAAAATTTAGCGTATACTCTCCAAATAGTGCATTTTTAAAATTACTATCATTTTGTCCAGCATCTTCTATAGTATTTTCTAATGGTTTTTCTTTTCTAATGATAATATCTAAATCCGTATATGAAAGTTGATATCCTGCGGTTAGTTTTTGTGAATCAGTCAATTGCCTGGTTAACGATAAACTTGCGCCAATATCTACAATATCGTTCTGTCGTGTATTAATCTCATCCAGATCAGGAATTCCATCGCCTGTTTCGTCTTTTATTTCTTTATTTTGATAGAACGAGTTATACTCAGAAAAATACACAGTTAACTTTTCGTGTTGTTTCTCACTTGTACTATGTTTCCATTCAAAACTCAAGCCTTTGTTTTTAGTTGTGAGTGAATCAATCAATAACTCATCGCCTCCAGTAAAATCAAAGTCTAAATTATTTCTAGTATACAATCCGCTAAAAGATAGCGTGTTTTTTTTATTAGGTTTTAAAACAATTTTGGTATTTACATCTACAAAAGAAAAATCATTATTACTTGTTTCAGAACTAAAATCATCATCCGTTTCTAACTCCAATACATTTCCATTGATATCTCTAGCTACTCCAAAATTTGTAAAAATTTTATCTGCATAACTGTTATATGTAGGCGTTTTCCATACATCAGGATACGAACGTCTGGCAAATACATATAGAGCTACTTTCTCTGATAAAGGTGTCTTTACAAATCCGTTGATTGCTACACCATCAATTTCAAATCCGCTGCTAGTTTTCTCTGGAATTTCGTCTCCGCTAGAAATATCAATAATTCCCGAAATACGATCGCCATAACTCGCGCTTGTACCCGATCGGAAAATAGTGGCTCTCTGTGTTGCAAACGGATTGAATAAAGAGAACATTCCGTAAAAATAACCTGTATTGTATAGTTTAATATTATCGTATAAAATTAAATTTTGATCAGGCGATCCACCTCTGATTTGTATTCCTGTAGCCGATTCATCTAAGGTAGAAACGCCAGGGATTAACTGAATACTTTGTGCAATATCAGCATTTAATAAACCAGGCAAAATGCCCAAGCGTTTTGTGTCAACAGAAATAGAACCATCTTGATTTCTATCAATTCCATTGGTAATATATCCAGAAATAATCACGGCTTCTAGCGATTCTGTTCCTTGTGTTAAATATATTGGTAAGCAATTTTCACTTCCAAAAAATTGTAGTGCTGTATACCCAAAACTATTTGCGGTAAAAGTATTTGAGGTCGTTTTATTGATTGTGAAAAAACCATTCAAATTTGTAGCAACTTGCTGATTTTCATTGCCTGTAATTGTTGCGAATGGAATTGGCATGCGTGTCGTTGCATCTAAAACATAACCACAAACTTTATTGTTTGCTTGTTTTGGGGTAATAATGATTTGTGTATCTGAAATTTTCTCAAACTGCAAGCCTGTTTGTGCTTCTAAAATAATAAGTAATTCTGAAAATTCAATTTGAGAAGCTTTTAATGTAATCGATTTATTTTGAATCATATCATTCGCATACGAAAATGTAAAATTGTATTCCTTCTCGATTTGCTGAATAACTTCTAAAAGCGGTGTGTTTTGGTAGGTGTAATCTTTATTTTGAGCATTTGAAACTGCAAATACTAAAAACAAAAATAGAGCACAAAGCTGTTTCATAAATTTGATTTTAAGTCACACAAAGGTGTAAAGTTTTTATTGGACAGTATTACTCAGAAAGTACAATTGTTTTGCCTGTCTTTTTATATGTAATTCCCATAGGAAGCAATGTTGCTTTTAAAGCGGTAATCATATCTGTGTGATAAAAACTTCCTGAAAACAAACGAGTTGTGTCAATGTTACGTGTGTCAAAAGTCACATCAAAATAGATTGCTAATTCTTCTAAAACTTCCGATAACGGTTGTTCTGTAAATGTAGAAACTCCTTTTTTCCATGTAGGTGTTTCTTCTGTAAAAATAGCTTGTTTTAATGTGTTTTCTTCAATAGAAACTTGCATTCCTTTCGTCAAAATAAAAGAATGATCTTTATCATTTTGAATAAATTGTACTTTTCCTTCATAACATTTCAAATCAAAATTTGAACGATCTTTTATATTAAATTCTGTTCCCAAAACAGCAACAATTCCTTTAGAAGTTTCTACACTAAAATCATCCCCTTTTGTAATAGAAAAATACGCTTCACCTGTCAATTCCACATTTTTATTTGATGACCAAAAGAAACGTTTGTAAGACAAGCTCGAATTTGCATTCAAGTTAACTGTTGAACCGTCAGCCAATATAATTGTTTGTGATTCGCCTATTCCTGTAGTATAGGTCTTAGAAGATGTCAGCAAAATTCCAGTAGAAAAAATAACAATTGCTGCCACAGAAATTGCTTGCCACAATTTGATTATTTTATTTCTCTTTGGTTTAGGGGTAAGTTTCTCTTTTACAGTCTTCAGTGCGTTTTCAACATCAATTGTAGGACCACCTAAAAGTTGTGCTTCTTTATTAATAATATGAAACTCTTTAAAAGCATTCGTTTGCTCAAAAGCAATACGTTCTTCTTCAGAAAGCTCACCAGCAATCCATCGTCCTAAAAATGATTCATCTGTCTCGTAATTTTTCTTCATACTCTTAGTTTCTTATTAACTAGACATTTAAAATGGAACACACCCTATTAAATTTTTATTTCTTTTCCTAAAATAGCACGCAACTCCTTCAAAGCTTTACTCATTCTGCGTTCAATGGCTTTTACAGTTAAACCAGTGATTTCGGCAATTTCTTTATAAGTTTTTTGATCAACACGACTCATTAAAAAAACTTCTCTTTCTTTCGGATTAAGTGTATTGATAGCTTCTTTTAGCTTGACTCTAAACTCTTCTACTTCAATCAAAAAATCAGGACTCTCATGATTGGAATGTTCCGTCACTGCTTTTTGATGTTTTAAAACGACCTTCTCATGTGCAACTTCATTTAAGAATGAATTGTTACTTGCAGTATAGATATAAGATTTCGCTTTTGAGAAAGTAATAGTGGCGCACAATTTCCAAAGTTTAATAAACACATTCTGAACAATATCTTCTGCACGCTGTAAATTTCCACACTTATAATAAATGTATTTCGTAGCAGGTTCGTAAAACTTACGAAACAGTTCGTTATAATTTTTTTCCTCGCAAATAGAAGGTTCGTTTTCTTGCATTTAATTCAAGTATGGGCTCCAAAAATAGGCAAAACTCATAAAAAATATACAAATAAAATAGGGTGTATTCCTTTTTTGATGTCATATGAATATAAGCCAGCACTAAAATAGTCCCTATATGAAAACACTCTTTTGCTTTATGTTCCTAGTAATAACTGTAAGTTTTGGACAAGAATGGAATACAAATTTTGAAACTGCAAAAAAAGAAGCTATCACCAAAAATCAACGCATTATTCTAGTGTTCTCTGGTTCCGATTGGTGCGGACCTTGTATGAAACTAGAACGTAAAATATGGAATTCGGAAACTTTTAAATCGTATGCAAAAGAAAATTACACATTGCTAAAAGCAGATTTTCCAAGACGTAAAAAAAATAAACTATCTAAAGCATTACAAGCGCAAAATGAGCAATTGGCAGCAACATACAATCCAAAAGGATATTTCCCTTTAGTCGTCGTGTTGGATAAAACTGGAAAGCAATTAGGGCAACTAGGATATCAAAAAACGAATCCTGAAGCCTACTTAAAACTATTAAATGCTTTTTAAAACGATGCAAAAATCAATTTTCACATATTTATTATTGATAAGCTTTTTTGTGACAACTGCACAGGAAGTCCACAAACGAACGCTCAAATTAATGGGAAGTCGTTTTGATATAACCGTTATAGCAAACACTCAAGATGAAGCTACTAATTATATCGATTTGGCTGTTGCCGAAATGACTCGGATTGAAAAGTTGATTTCTTCTTGGGATAAAAAATCACAAACATCACTCATTAATCAAAATGCCGGAATACAAGCGGTAAAAGTAGATACAGAACTATTTCAGTTGATAGAACGATCCATTTATATATCAAAACTAACTAACGGCGCTTTTGACATTAGTTATGCGTCTATGGATCGTATTTGGAAGTTTGATGGAAGCATGACTAAAATACCATCTGCGGAAGCAATACAACAATCGGTAGCGAAAGTTGGCTATAAAAACATCATTCTTAACAAAACTGATCAAACTGTTTTCTTAAAACAAAAAGGAATGAAAATCGGTTTTGGCGCTATTGGAAAAGGATATGCCGCAGACAAAGCAAAAAAACTATTACAATCTCATAATGTGCAAGCTGGAATTATTAATGCTTCGGGCGATTTGAATACTTGGGGAACAGAAATTAACGGTAAAAATTTTAAAATAGCCATCAAAAATCCGCTCAATAAAAATAAAGTATTTACTATGATTCCCATAAAAGAACAAGCAATTGTGACTTCGGGAAATTATGAAAAACAAGTAAAATTCAACGGAAAAAGATACACACACATTATTGATCCCAGAACTGGGTATCCAAGTAGCGGAATTGTAAGCGTAAGTGTATTAGCGTCAAGTGCTGAACTAGCAGATGCTTTAGCTACTTCCATTTTTGTCATAGGAAAAGATGTTGGAATTGATATGATTAACCAACTCCAAAATATAGAATGCATCATTGTAGATGATACAGGAAAAATTCACTATTCATCAAATATTAAAATAGAATAAAATATGAACAGACTTCATTTTTTAATTGTGTCTTTATTGCTTTTGAACACTTCGTGTGTTGCCGTAAAAGAATATCAAAAAATAAACATTAATGATCCTGACATGAAACTTTCCTCCTTAGGAATTGAGCGCTTCGAAACAAATTTTCAAGTATATCGTGAAGCGGCTTCAGGTGCAAATGGTGGGAAAACAGGTGGCGGTTGCGGTTGTAATTAAGTTCATTTAGCTGCTTTTAAAGCTCCTAAATGAACTTATCCCGTTGAAGAATGGGATCTAAAAAAACAGTTTTCCAAGTTTGAAAAGTCGAAGACATATTCAAAATTGCTAGCTGAATTTATTCTGTTGCAAAAGCAGATTTCATAAATAAAAAATAAGATTTCCGCTTTCTCGGGAAAACAATATGAAAAAAATAAGTCTTCTACTAATGCTTTTTTGCTGTTCGATGATGTTTTCACAAACAAAAGTTACGGACACATTAAAAGTGTACAAAAAACGAGTATTGGAAACTACAGAAGTTGATTTCTTGATGAGTTATTACACACAAGATGGAAACAATGCTTCCGTTACTGGTGGTGTTGGAAACGAGCGACTTACAGATATTACACCAACATTTGTAGTAGCAATTCCATTAAATGCAGATGATGTATTAACAATTGATGCAGGAATTTCGGCATATACATCGGCTTCATCAAGTAATTTAGATCCTTTTGATGCTTCTGGTGCTTCTGGAAATGGTTACGATGATGGTGATGAAAGCGGAAATACAAGCGGTGTAAAAGGAAGCCCTTGGGTAGCATCTTCTGGAGCTTCTGCGGGTGATGTCTGGGGAGGAATCAACGCGAGTTATAGTCATTCTTCCGATGATAGAAATAGTATTTGGAGCGGGAATGTCAACTTTGCCGTGGAATATGATTATGTATCTGTTGGTTTTGGAGGAAGCTATACCAAACTATTCAATCAGAAAAATACAGAAGTTGGTGTAAAAGCGCAAGTGTATTTAGATACGTGGAATCCTAAATATCCAACAGAATTAGACTCATACAATGAAGCCAATCAAAACCTCAATAATGGTTTTTTTGCTAATATTGACATCTTAAATCAAGACGGGAATATCATTGATAAAAATAGTGCAACTGTTTGGTCGCCATTCAATACAACGTTCATTCAAGACCGAGCAAGAAACACCTATTCACTGTATTTGAGTTTTTCTCAAATCATCAATAAAAATGCACAATTCTCACTGTTTGTAGATGTTGTACAACAACAAGGTTGGTTGGCAAACCCAATGCAACGTGTCTATTTTGCCGACAGAGACAATTATTATGTGGGAAATGCGGCAAATATTTCAAATTATAATTCCCCAGAAAATACAGATGTTTTTCACTTGGTAGATGATATTGAGCGTTTGCCTGATACACGATTCAAGTTGCCTTTTGGAGCGCGATTCAACTATTATTTTAACGAAAACATATCCTTACGAACTTATTATCGCTATTATTTTGATACGTGGGGAATCAATTCGCAAACAGCAAACATTGAACTACCAATTAAATTGGGTTTCGGAAAATTTACACTCTATCCAAACTATCGTTTCTACAATCAAACAGCAGCCGATTATTTTGGCACGTATGAAACGCATGTGTCGACTTCTGAATTTTACACTTCAGATTTTGACTTATCAAAATTTAACAGTCATCAATATGGTTTGGGAATAAAATATACAGACGTATTTGCAAAATTTAAAATATTCAATATCGGATTAAAATCCTTTGATATACGATATAGTTATTACAAAAGGAGTACAGGTTTAAATGCAAATATAATTTCCACTAGCTTCAAATTTGTAGTGGACTAAAATATATATGTGAAGTTTGTATTTCTTTTTTGAGTAATTTAAGAAAACATCAAAATAAGACTATGAAAAATCTTGTTGTTAGGAAGCATAGTTTTTTTTGAAACAACTCACATACTAAGGCTTAGGCAACAACTAATTCTTTGCCTCCTATTTTAAATATAGTAGAATTGTTTTTTAGTTATCAACAACGTTTAACGAACTAAAGACTAGAAAATGCCTAAGCCTAATTCTTCAATGAAGTTCAATTTTAAAATAATGAATACGAGTGGACTAAAGTTTTACACATACTTTTTTGTATAGCTAAAAATGGGCGTTTGCTTTAGGGATTTGTTCAAATTTTCGGAGTTCAAAAAAAACAAAAATCAATTAAAAAAAATAAAGCATCTAAAAAAATAGGGTGTATGATTTTTTTGCTGTCACTACATAAACAACAAGAAATTCTTTTTTTATTATGAAAAAAATTACCCTACTCATTATGATGCTACTATTTGGTGTCATAAGCTATGCTCAAAATTTCAATTATCAAGCAGTTGTACGTGATGCTGCTAACAATCCACTAGCCAATCAATCAATTGGCGTACTCGTAAGAATCATAGAAGGAAGTCCAACAGGAAGTGTAGTCTACAATGAAACACATACCGTAACTTCCAATGCGCAAGGAGTCATTACATTGCCTGTTGGTGGCGGAACTTCAGGAGCAAACTTCTTAGCAATCAATTGGAACTCTCAAAATCAGTGGATCGATATACAAGTAGACATCACAGGTGGAACTAGCTATGTGCAACTAGGAACTTCAAAACTACAATTTGTTCCGTATGCTATGTACGCTTTAAACAGTGGTCAAGCTGGCAACGCAGGAACATTTACAGTAAACAGTGGCGTTGTAAGTAACGGAAACGGAAACAACGTAACAGACGATTTTGTATTTGGATCTAACCAATTGGATAATAATGGCTCTTTTAATGCAGCCTTCGGAAATAGAATGTTCTACGACAAAAGCAAAGCGGCTTTTAGAGCAGGATATACACAAACCGATCAATGGGATGAAACCAAAGTAGGAGAGTATTCTGTAGGTTTTGGTGAAGGCGGAGTTGCTAGTGGACGCAACTCATTCTCTATGGGACGCAACGCCAATGCAACAGGAAATGAAGCTTTTGCTTTCGGATTAAATGCAGGAGGTTTTGCAGATTATGCAAGAGGTTTTGGATTAAACGCACGTGCTTATGGTATAAATTCCACAGCGATTGGACGACAACTAAACGCGAATTCAATGGCCGAAATTCAATTGGGGCAGTACAGTAACTTTGTGTCAGGTTCTACCGATACATGGGTTCCAACAGATCGTTTATTTGTCATTGGTAATGGACAAGAAGATATCAACTTAGCACTAAACAGTGATGCCTTAGTTATGCTAAAAAACGGAAACACTACCTTAAATGGAACACTAACAATAGATGGTGATAACGCAGGAGTTGGAACTTCTTTTACACTTCCTGCACAAGATGGAACTATAAATCAAATCATGCAAACAGATGGTTCTGGAAATGTTACTTGGGTAACTCCAGCAGCAGCAGCCATTCCAAATGGAGGAACTAACGGATATGTGCTTTCTACGGATGGTTCAGGAGTGTTATCATGGATAACAAATGACGATGCAGATAACGATCCAACAAACGAAATAGAATTGCCTACACAAGCAGGCGAATCAGGTAAATTCCTAACTACAGATGGAACTGTGGTAGCTTGGCAAGATGTTCCCAATGAATTACCAACTGGCGGAGTTGATGGACAAATATTAAGCACAGATGGATCAGGAGTGTATGCTTGGGTAAACCAAACAGCGGCTGCATCCTTTACAACTACAGCAAATGTTACTAGCAATACTAATGGAACTATCGCTACGGATGATTTTGTTTTTGGGAGTTCGCAATTAGACAATCTTTCAGGAGCTGATGACAACTCTAGAATGTTTTTTGATAAAAGTAAAGGTGCATTCAGAGCAGGTAACGAAGTAGATGGTTTTGGAGGTTTTGATGATGCGAACGTAGGACCATTTACTGTAGGATTTGGACAGCGAAATGTAGCTTCAGGTTGGTACGCTTCTACGTTAGGAGGGCAACGAAATGTTTCTTCTGGATTTTATAGTATGACGATGGGAGACAATAATATAGCTTCTGGTAATTACACTGTAGCATTAGGTAGAAATACGAACGCTTCAGGAACAGAATCAATTGCTTTAGGATATGCCATTACTGCGGAGTCTAGAGGTCAAACCACACTTGGACAATTCAATACTCCAGTTGCGGGTAATGCAAATGTGCATGTGCCAACCGATCGTTTATTAGTGGTAGGTAACGGAACTGCTGATTTTGAAGGAATAAATAGCTCTGACGCATTAGTGATACTAAAAAATGGAAACACAACCATAAACGGTACTGTAACCATTGATGGAGACAATCAAGAAATGGAACGTGGGTATACCTTGCCAGCACAAGATGGTAGCGCAAACCAAGTAATGACCACAGATGGCACTGGAAATGTATCTTGGGCAGATGCTGCAGGAGGAGGTTCTGGAGCATTCATAACAACTGCAAACATAACTAGCAATGCTAACGGCGATACCGCTACAGACGACTTTGTATTTGGGAGTTCTCAATTAGGA
Source organism: uncultured Kordia sp. (assembly GCF_947496985.1). GTDB lineage: Bacteria > Bacteroidota > Bacteroidia > Flavobacteriales > Flavobacteriaceae > Kordia. The sequence goes on along the minus strand of NZ_CANMEZ010000002.1, from coordinate 143,838 downwards.
GACATTACAACAGCTACGAATGATGACAGTCGTATGTTTTTTGATAAAAGCAAACAAGCTTTCAGAGCAGGTGGCGCAAGTGGTTCAGAATGGAATGATGCAAATGTAGGCGGAAATTCTATAGTACTTGGAAATAACTCTATTGCAAGTAACACTAGTTCTGTATCTATAGGAGAAAGTAATATTGCTAGTGGAGCGGCTGCAATAACGGCTGGTACAAGTTTAACAGCAGAATCATTTGGACAAACATCTATTGGAACCTATAATACACGAGTAGCAGGAAATGCAACTCAATTTGTTGAAACAGATCGTTTATTTGTTATCGGTAATGGTACAAATCCAGATGAAGCTTTTAGAGCTACAGGATTTAGTGATGCTTTAGTAATGCTAAAAAATGGAAACACAACTCTAAATGGTCAGTTAACAATAGATGGAGATAATGTAGGTTCAGGAACTTCGTATACATTGCCAGCACAAGATGGAACGGCAAATCAAATAATGAGTACTGATGGTTCTGGTTCAGTATCTTGGATTGATGCTCCTATGGGAGGCGGAGCTACACTTCCAGCAGGAGGAACTGATGGAGATGTATTAAAAACAGATGGTTCAGGAAACTATACGTGGGTTTCAAATAATGATTTAGATGCTAATCCTACCAATGAAATAGAATTACCTGCACAATCTGGAGAATCAGGAAAAATATTATCAACAGATGGTACTTCAACTATTTGGATAACGGATGCTGTAGACGATGCAGATAGCGATCCAATGAATGAAATAGAATTGCCAACTGGTGGAATTGACGGACAAGTATTAAAAACTGATGGAGCTGGAAACTATGCTTGGATAACTGTTGCTGTTGGAGCGATGCTTCCAAGTGGAGGAACTAATGGACAACTATTAAAAACTGATGGTGCTGGAAACTATGCTTGGGTAACGGATGCCGTAAACGATGCAGATAGTGATCCATTAAATGAAATCGAGTTGCCTGCTGGAGGAAGTAACGGTCAAGTTTTACAAACAGACGGTTCAGGTGGCTATACTTGGACAGATAATACAGTAGTACCAAGTGCTTATACTGCAGCAACAATGAACGCAGGTTGGGCGTATTATAACACATCATTTTTAGTAACAAATTTTCAAGACCCTCGTTATAGAAAAGTAAACAACATAGTAACCTTAGAAGGCTTATGTAATAAAAGTTCTGCTATTAATAATGCAGATGTTATCATGACACTTCCTGTTGGTTTTAGACCAACAAAAACAAGAATTTTCTCAGTAGAAACAGAAAATGGAGCAATGCGTGTAGATGTAAATCCAAACGGAACTGTCATCATTGCTACAGGCTTTAATGTGGTTCAAAATTGGGTGTCTCTTGATGGACTAACATTTAGTATTGATTAAAAGAGAAATCAATAAAACTTCCCAAATAGCTGAAAGATAGCTTTGACTTGGGAAGTTTTTTCTGAATATAATTTCATAAACCAAAATAGAACCCCAAATCAAATGAAAAAAATTACACTCTTACTATGTATGCTTTCTAGTGTACTTCTTTTTGCTCAATACAATCAAAATGCTCCTTGGATGAAGGAATTGAATTTGAAACAAGAAAGAACTGGGCAAAAACCTACTTTTCAAGAAGTACAACAAGCGTTCAACATCTATTGGCTTACACATAATAAAGACGAAAAAGGAAGTGGTTACAAACCTTTTAAACGTTGGGAACAACAATGGAAACGTAGAGTAAAAAAAGATGGTTCTTTACCAACAGCTAAAGAAATATGGAATGCTTGGGGAGTAAAAACGCAATTTGCACAAGCTGAAAATAATGGAGATCTCAGTAACTGGCAACCTTTAGGTCCGTACAATCATATCCAAGCAAATGCACAACCTTCTGGACAAGGACGACTCAACGCTATTACAGTAGATCCTAACAATGCTAGTATTTGGTATGTAGGTGCGCCAAACGGAGGTTTGTGGAAAACCTTAGATGCTGGCGCAAACTGGACGCCGATGACAGACAATTTACCGCGATTAGGAGTCTCTGCCATTGCTGTAGATTATAACAACTCAAACATTATTTACATTGCAACTGGAGATGATGACGCAGATCAAACTCCAACTTTTGGAGTACTAAAATCATTAGATGGTGGAATTACTTGGAATACAACAGGTTTAAATGTAAATACGATAGGAAATATGAATCGAATGACTGAGTTATTCATAGATCCAGCAAATTCAAATACGCTAATTGCGTCCTCTGATGATGGTGTATACACTTCTTCAGATGCTGGTGTAACTTGGTCACAAAGTTTGGCAGGAATAAACATTCGCGATTTACGCATAAAACCAGGAGATGCAAGTATCATATACTGTGTAAGTAACACAGCGTTCTATCGTTCAACAGATGGAGGCGCAAACTTTACACAAATAACCAATGGTGTACCAACAAATACATTCCGAATGGTGATTGATGTGACACCTGCAAATCCAAACTATATTTACCTTTTCAGCTCAGATGCTATTGATAATAGAGAACATGGTATTTACCGTTCTACAAACAGCGGGCAAAGTTTTTCATTAAGAGATCAAGATGCGTATTCACTTATAGGTAACAATCAAGTTTGGTACAATATGGCAATAGGTGTTTCTGATACCAATGCCAATGAGCTTTATATTGGTGTAATGGATGTTTGGAAATCCACTAATGGTGGACAAGCTTGGGATAAACTCAACCGTTGGGATCAATTAACAGAAGCCTATACACATGCAGATATTCATAGCATTCGTGTGGTTGCAGGAAAAGTATTTGTAGCTTCTGATGGTGGAATCTACAGTAGTGAAGATGGCGGAACAAATTTTACAGCACATCACCAAGGTTTACAAATTGGCGAATTTTTCAATGTAGCAGTTGCACAAGGAAATCCAAACAATATTACTGGAGGTTTACAAGACAATGGCGGACATGGTTTAGATGTAAATGGTGATTGGCGAGCCTTTCATCCTGGCGATGGTGTCAATGCACTAATAACACCAATAGATGATAATACGTATTATGGACTTACACAAGATGGAGGAACGTTATATGTTTCCAATCGTGCCGATGGTTGGTTTACAAGAGTGTTTAGACCTTCAAACTCTGGTACAGGAGTTTGGGTAGCACCATTATCTGCAGATAGTAATGGAGACGTATATGCCGCTTGGAGTAATTTATTTAAATTAAATAGAACAACCTATGAGTGGGAATTGGTTGGAGATTTACAAGGATATACAGATATCATGGAAATTGCGCCTTCCAATCCAAACATTATTGTATCATCAGGACATCAAAATTTCCGTGTAAGTTCGGATGGTGGGCAAACGTTAGACTTTAATACCAATATAGTTGGAAACGCCATTGCGGGAATTGCCATTCATAAAGACGATCCAACTAAAATGTGGATTACAACTGATGGTGACTACGCAAACAAAGGAATTTTTAAAACGATAGATGGTGGATTAACGTGGACAGACATCACAGGCAACTTTCCCGTAGCCACAGAATATCCAGAAGACATAGTGCATCAAGGAAATCATCCGCTAAACCCTATCTATGTTTCTACCGATTTAGGAATTTATCGTTTGGATGATAGCAGTCCAGATTGGCAACCGTTTATGACAAATCTTCCAAATACAAAAATAGAAGACTTAGAAATCAACTTAGACGATCAATCTATTACAGCAGCAACTTATGGACGTGGATTATGGCGCTCTTCTATTCCAATACAATTATTACAAAATGATGTCAGTGTACGTGCCATTACAAATCCTACGAATGCTATTGTAAACTGCGGAGATATTTCGCCACAAATACAAGTACGAAGCAATGGAATCAATAATATTACAGAAATAAACATTACGTATGGAGTTACAGGAGGAACAACCTACAATTACACATGGAATGGAATGCTGCAATCCAATGAAGAAACAACAATAAATTTGCCAGCAATCTCTGTAGGTTCAGGATCATTTACACTAGATATAAATGCTACAATCACAAATGACGATAATACAGCAAACAATGTGCGTTCTCAAAACTTTAGTGTCAATGCTTCAGGAGACTTCAATATGACAAATTCTTTTGAAAATCCAGCAGATGAATTAATTATAGAAAACGGCGTTTGGCAACGAGGTGTGCCAAGTGGCTCAACTTTAAATACGGTTGCTTCAGGAACACAAGCCTATGCAACCAATTTATCAGGAAATTATCCTACAGATGTAAATGCGTATTTAGTTTCTAATTGTTATGACTTTACACAAATCATTGATCCCGTTTTAAAATTTCAAATGGCATACATGCTAGAAGAAAATTGGGATTGGGCAAATGTGCAATATTCCTTAAACGGAGGACAAACATGGCAAAACTTAGGAACGATAAATAGCCAACCAAACTGGTATAATAGTAACCGAGCAGAGCAAGGAGATTGCCCAGGTTGTCCAGGAGCACAATGGACTGGTGCAAATATAACCATGAATGAATATGCGTATGATTTTAAAGCTAATGCAGCACTTGGAGAAACCGATTTAAGAAATGAAGACAATGTTGTTTTTAGAATGCGATTGGTGTCAGATAGCGTCATTACTGAAGAAGGAATTGTGCTTGATGATTTTGCTGTAGAAGGAAAAGATCCGATTGAAGTTGCCGCAAAAGTATGTTTACAAGGCGCTGCACTCAATCCAAATGTAGGAGAAGAAAACTTAATGCGCGATGATCTTCGCGCTGCTAGTATGCTTCCTATTCAGAGTCCATATGCAGATGGATTCACATGTAGAGCAGAAGTTTTTGATACTACAGGAACAGATGCAATTGTAGATTGGGTTTGGATCGAATTACGAGATGCTTTAACAAATACAACGGTAATTGCCAGTCAATCCGCATTGCTACAACGTGATGGTGATGTGGTAAATACGGATGGAGTTTCAACGATCAATTTTGTAGTGCCCGAAGGAAACTATCATATCACAATCAAACATCGAAATCATTTGGGAATTATAACCAATGCAAGTATTGTCTTTTTAGAAGGATTGCCTACTACTGTAGATTTTACCAATCAAGCGAGTCAAATCACGTTTGGAAGCAATGCGCAAACCTCGTTTGGAATGCCAACAGGAAAAGTTGCCATGTGGACAGGAAATGTAAATGGAGATACTATTATACAATATTCTGGTACAACTCCAGATGCACCAAGTATTCTATCTGCTGTATTAAACGACGTTGGAAATTTTCTAAACTTTCCAACCTATGTTATCAATGGTTACAATACAAATGATTTGGATTTAGACAGAAAAACACAATATGCAGGAACTAGTCCAGATGCACCAATTATATTACAAAATGTATTAGCACATCCAGGAAACTTCTTAAACTTTAGTACCTATCTAATCACAGAACAATTACCTGAAAATTAATAAAATAAAGAGCTATTTAAAATAACTGTTTTACAATTAAAAAAAACGAAATGAAAAAAACATACAAACTCGTAATCGTCTTCGTCTTTTGTGTATTCTTTATGAATGCGCAAAATATCGAACGACAAGTTGTTGCTTCTGGAGGAAATACAATTTCTGATGGAACAATAACATTAGATTTTACTGTTGGAGAATTAGTTACAACAACAATTTCAGACGGAACAACAACACTAGCACAAGGATTTCAGCAAGGAGGAATTAAACTTGGAATTCAAGTAAATCCAATTGTTTTTTTACAAGGCGCCTTATTGAATCCGAACGTAGGAGAAGAAACATTAATGCGCGATGATTTACGCGTAGCGGATTATATTCCAAGAACTTCTCCTTATAGTGATGCTTTACTAGTAGAAAGTTCCGTATTAGCAACAACTGGAAATAATGCAATTATAGATTGGATTTTTGTAGAATTGCGTGATGCAACTACAAATACAACCATTCTAGCAAGTCAATCAGCATTATTACAAAGAGATGGAGATATTGTAGCTGTTGATGGTACTTCAGATGTACAATTTGATTTAGCTGCCGGAAGCTACTATGTAGTCATTAAGCATAGAAACCACTTAGGAATTATGTCTGCCAACCCAATAGCATTATCTGATACTACTGAAATCCTCGATTTTACAAACAGTAACAATCAAATTACTTTTGGAAGCAATGCACAAACTGTTTTTGGAATGCCTAATGACATTGTGGCCATGTGGACAGGAAATGTAAATGTAGATACTGTTATACAATACTCAGGAACAACGCCTGATACACCTAGTATTTTATCAGAAATATTAAATGATTTAGGGAATTTCCTAAACTTCCCAACATTCACAATTACAGGATATAACATACATGATGTAAACATGGACGGCATCACACAATATGCTGGGACAATGCCTGATACGCCATTCATCTTACAAAATGTATTAGCACATCCAGGAAACTTCTTAAACTTTAGTACCTATCAAATCATAGAACAATTACCCGAAAATTAAATCTAAAAAAATGAAAAAAATTACATTACCTACTTTATTACTCGTAGCATTTTGCTTCTTCCTTAGTGCCGCTAAAGCGCAAAATGGATACACGTATACACTTGTCGATAACGGAAGTTATAACTTCACTATTTCGGCTGTACCCAGTACAAGTACTTCTAACTTTGGTACTTCTGTACAGAGTTACGGGTTTGCAATTCTTGTACCTGATGGAATTACTGTAAGTATTACTTCCTCTCTTGGAAATGGTGCAAGTACTACTTTCTTTAACGGAACGGATATAGGACAACCAACTGTAGATGGATACTTAATTACAGAAACCTTAGGAAGTCCTATGACATTACCAGCACCTTCAAGTGGAATAATGAGTCCAATAGTAACCATTCAAATAAATGGTTCGCCAGTTAGTGGGACGTTTAGCATTTTAGCTAATGATTCTGTATTGGCAAATACTATCACTCCTTTAAAATCATTTATGCAAGCAGATATGATTGATGATGCAATGGCAGCGTTTACAAATGTGATAAACTCAAATACTTCTGGATTATCAGGAGTTACTACTTTTGATTTTAATACACTAAGTACACCAGGTAAAGAATTAACAGGTGTTTCAATATATCCAAATCCAGCTAAAAACATTGTAAACATAAAGGGATTAGACACTTCATTAACTGCGTTAGAAATTTACAATAGTATAGGACAACTAATAGCAACTAAAAACAACGATCTAAATACATTTAATGTAAGTAAGTTAAAAAGTGGTGTTTATTTTGTGAAAATATATGCTGGTGATACTCAAAAAACATTCAAATTAATAAAACAATAAACTTGAATTTTTTAGTATTTGTAGAAAGTAAAAGCTACTCAAAAGAAAATGATTAATCATTTTCAAATTTTCTACCAAAAAGATTGAACTTTGAAGATTTGAAATCATGAACAAATGAAAAGCAAGCTAATATATATAGCTTGCTTTTTTATTTTGGCGCGTTTTTCATTTTCAAAACAGAGCTTCAAGAAAATAAAGAATGTAAAAGTCATAAAAAAGGAATACGCACATGTACTCACCAAAAATAAGTAGTTCAGCAAAGAACTCGTGCATTTCAGAAAGGAAGACATTTCCTTTTTATAATTTATAGTACTTTTATTGAAACTTTTTCACTTGCGACAGTTAGTACTCATCATATATTTTACTCTTTCAAGCTTGGTCATTTGGGCGCAAGAACCTGTTAGTATTCATCTAACAGAAGCAAACGGTTTACCAGATATTGAGTTTTATGACAGTATCGAAGATACAGAAGGTTATATATGGCTCGCAGGAAATAAAGGACTTTTTCGATACGATGGAAAAGAATACATAGCCTATTCGCATCCTGAAAAACGAGGACGTTCCTTTTTTAACTTAAAGTTAGATACTAAAGGGCGTTTGTGGTTTAATAATATTGCAGGACAGTTTTTTTATATAGAAAACAATAAAATAAGACTATTCATTGATGTTCAAAATAGACTCAATGGCGCATTAGCAGATTATACAGTTCACGAAAAATACCTTCTTGTTCATGAATCAAGAGCTACAATATGGATAGATCTTAACACTAAAAAAATAGTCAATACAACACCAAATGTCGTAGGAACAAATATTGGTTACCTAGAAAATGATCGTTACTATTATCTTTCAATCAATAACAAATTAGTATACCAAGACATTCAAACAAAAGAAATTAAGGAAGCTGTAAAAACGCAATTAAATCCCACAAAAGAATATGCCGCTTTTACAGGTTTTCATAAAATTTCTAATGGATGTTTGTTATTTTTTCAATCCAAAACAGGCGATCAAAACAGCTTATTTCATATTCAAAATGAAATCATTACTGAACTACAATTGCCAGTCGAACTAAACAAAACACGAACCCAAGCCATACAAGAATTTGACAAACTCTTCTATTTTGCGACAATGAATGGTGTTTTTGTAACAAAACGCGCAGGAAACCAACTCAAAATTATAGCACACTATTTACAATCATATGCAACAACAGAAATTATAAAAGACTTTCAGCAAAATCTATGGATTCCGACACTAAATACAGGTGTTTTTGTCATTCCTAACGAAAGTTTACGTATCCTATCAAGCTCTAAAAAAAATGTTTCTACACTCGAAAAAAAGACAGATTCAACTTATTTTATAGGTGATACAAAAGGAAACTTACAAATAGCCAATTTGAAAGGTAAGATCAAAAAAACGTTTAATTTTAATGACAATTCTAACATTCGCAAGCTTAATTACAATCCAACAACAAAAATACTCTATTACAATTCTGACAAACAAGTTTTAAAATATCATACCGAAAACAAAACTAGTAATCGAATTCAAAAATTAAGTCCTGCAAAGTCAATTTCACATATAAAAGACGATCAATACTTACAGAGTTATTCACATGGAACGTTCTATGGAAATGATGAAAAAAACAAAGAAATCAACCAAAAAAGAGCCTACAAATCCATTTATTCAAAACATAATAAAAAAGCGTATATCGCCAATATTGATGGTTTATTATTGTACGATTCACTATTTAATTTTCAAAAAACGATTCAACACAACAACAAACCAATCTTTAGTTTTGACATTGACGAAGCTTCCGATGGAACAATCTGGGCTGCAACCTATGATAATGGTGTTTTAGGTATAAAAAATGATGAAGTTATTACAGTATTAACGACCGAAAACGGATTGGCTTCAAAATCGATCAACAAAATAAAAACAGATGGCAAAAACCTCTGGATTGTCACGGATAACGGACTGCAATACTACACAAGTAATACGCAAACATTTCAGACCATAAACAAGCGTGATGGCTTACTTTCATACAATATTAACAATATTGAAACCTTTGGAGACGAAGTTGTATTTAGCTCAAATATTGGAATGTTTTGCTTTGACAAACACACAGTTTTCAAACAATGGAACACGCCAGAAGTATATTTTACACACATAAATTTAGAAGAAAAGCAAGTGCCGTTGGCAACTTCATACACCATAAAACAGCAGCAAAGTGAAATTGAAATCCGATTCAATTCAAAAGGATTTCAATCCGATAAATTTGTAAATTACGAATACCAACTGAAAGGTTTTAACGATTCGTGGAATGTTGTTGATAAAGGACAACTGGCTGTTAAATTCAACACATTACCTGCTGGAAATTTCACCTTCAATTTACGCGCTAAAAACACTAACGGAACAGAATATTCAGAACCCAAAAGTATTCAATTCAAAATTACGCTTCCGTTTTGGAAACAAGCGTGGTTTATCATTTTAATCATGTGTACCGTATTGGCAATCGTAATTTTATACTACAAAAAACAAATTCGATTACGCGAAAAGCAAAAAAACAAAGAATTACAACAATTGGAAATCGATAAGCAATTGGTAAACTTGCGTTTAGAAAACTTGCGTTCGCAAATGAATCCGCATTTTATCTTCAATGCGCTCAACTCCATTCAGGAATACATTGTACTCAATCAACAAAATTTAGCAAGTACATATTTGGTGAAATTTTCACGTTTAATTCGTACCTATCTCGAACAAAGTCAAGAAAAAGAAATCACACTCGATCAAGAGCTCAAAGCTTTACACTTGTATCTCGAATTAGAAAAAATTCGGTTTGAAGAAGAACTCACTTACGAAGTTTCAGTTGCTGAAAATTTGGAGTTGGAAACCATCAAAATTCCATCACTATTCATTCAACCTTACATTGAAAACGCCATCAAACACGGTTTGCATCATAAAATAGACAACAGAAAGCTAGCAATTTCTTTCCTAAAGAATAATGAACAATTAATCTGTGAAATCACGGATAACGGTATAGGCCGAAAAGCGGCTCAAAAACTCAAAGAAAGTCAAACGCAGTATTACAAATCGTTTGCAACACGAGCAAATACGGAACGTGTAGAGCTTATAAACAAAGATCGTCTACAAAAAATAGAAGTACTCATTAGCGACTTAACAGACGAAAACCAACAACCTACAGGAACACGTGTCAGCATCCAAATTCCTTTAAAAAAATAGCCATGAATGTACTCATCATAGACGACGAACGAAAAGCGCAAAACCTACTAGAAGCGCTTTTGCAGCAAAATTGCCCGCAAATTTCGACAATAGACAAAGCGTCCAACTTACTTGAAGGCGTAAAAGCAATCAAAGCTAAAAAGCCACAAATTGTATTCTTAGATATTGATATGCCACAACATTCTGGATTACAAATCTTAGAATTCTTTGAAAACGAACCTGTCGATTTCCAAATCATCTTTGTCACGGCGTACAACGAATTTGCCGTAGAAGCCTTCAAATTGGCAGCGGTTGATTATCTGCTAAAACCTATTGATGTCTCTGAACTTACGCAAGCCGTAAGCAAGGCGGAAAAAATCATCAACGATCAAAACATCAACACACAAATTCACGACTTAAAACTGGCATTCAAACAAATGGCTGTCAGTAAAATAGCGCTCGAAATCCCAAAAGGAATCATCTTTGCTTCCGAAGACGATATCTACTATTTTGAAGCGGACGGAATGTACACAAAAGTATATTTACAGGGCAACAGAACCGAATTCATCTGCAAGCCGCTCAAGCATTTTGCAGATCAACTAGCGCACAAACCTATCTTTTACAAACCACACCGTTCGTATCTCATCAATCTAAAACACATCAAAGAACTTTCTAAAAAAGATGGCTTTCATCTCATTATGGAAAACAATAAAACCATTCCAATTTCGCGCGACAAAAAAGACACATTCATGCAAGTCATTGCGGAAATATTTTAAAAATTAGAAGCTATTTCCTGCTATCACTACTCAATCTTTTTTTTCCGCGAAAAGCGTCAAAAAAAGGATTTCAAACAGGACGTTCTATCAGGGCTAGTTGGAACGCTGCGCTGTTAGATTTTTAGACGTGCTTTGCTTTTAGAATTGGCTTCGCCGTATAGAGATACTTTACTTCAATAACTTTCTCAAAAACATACGAATATATAAATCAACAAAAGGCGCATTAAACATGTCTAAAATCTAGTAGTCAAGCGATCTAATAATCTAAAAACGCAAAGACTTTTGATGATAAGTCAAATTCTAGTCTATTACTTCATAGCAGTGAGTAATAATTTAAAATTCAATATGTAACATTTAAAATAGCAAAATCTTAAAAACAAAACTCGTCTAACTTTCAAAGCATTTCTCGATACAATTTTTCTGCATTTTATTCCTAAAAATCACTCGAAATGACGTCAAGAACTCCAAAATACAAAAGGGAAAATATTTTTGATTATAAATCAAATTCCAATTTATTACTTCATAGCAGTGAGCAATAATTTAAAATTCAACATGTAACATTTAAAATAGCAAAAATCTAAAAGCGATAGCGTTCCAAAAGCGAAGCGCTCTAACAATCCAAAAACCATTCAGCAAAAAAAACAAACAGTTCAGAAATAAAACCAAAAAAAATAGTGGTTCACCAATGACTTTTGTAGCGTAAAACACAAAATTCAAATTATGAACTCACGATTACTCTCAGTATTCCTATTATTCTGTTCCATTGCATTCGGACAAATTCCCACAAATGGTTTGCAACGTGCGTATGACTTCACAAACGGAAGTCTCGCCGATGCTGCCAATGGTGCCAACTTTACTCAAAATGGAGCTAACTTAGTTGTTGACAGCGATAGATTTGGAACTTCATCTAATAGTATTCAACCAAATGGAGATTTCCTAAACAGTGCCACATTTTCTTTTACCGACATTACCATTGCTTTCTGGATAAAAACCAGCGTTATTGATAGCAATGAAAGAACAATTTTTGATAAAAGTGAGCGTACTACTGCAAATTTTTCTTCAGCTAATGATTTTAAAAATGGCTTCTTTATATACCTTAAAGATGGTAGAATAGGTTTTAAAAGTAGTAGAAGAGTTGTTGCCAACAATAACACGCAAGCTCAAGGTAATTTTTTGGGAGATCGGTTTTTCTCTGAATTCGTCGCAGACGGAACGTGGAAACATATTGTAATTACAATTAAAAAAGAACCTACGCAATTCAATACTTCATCTGGAAGAAATACGTATCCTTACACGTATAATTATTATGTAGATGATGAGTTGAGTCAAACTTCTACAGAAAATGTAAATGTTGGAGGTATATTTACAGGAAGAGATTTGGACAGGCCTGTAGATTTGAAAATAGCAAACATTAGTAATGGAATGCTTTCAGCAACGCAAACTTATCATGACAATATAGATGATATTTACATCTACAACAGAGTATTAACAGCTGCTGAAGTTTCACAAATTACGACGGATAATAATTATACGGTTTGTATAACACCAGATATTGCAGATTTTAGCACTTCAAACATCACAGAAAACACAGCAACTTTAGTATTGCCACAAACAGATACTTTTGATATTTCTTACGGATTATCATCACAACCGTTCAATACATATACAATCGTAACTGATGTAAACGGAAGTGTGTTCATAAATAACTTAGATTTTTCATCAGAATACACGGTTCGTTATCGTAAAAAATGTGCTGGAAACACAACGTACAATCCAGCTTCAGGTTGGTCACTTCCTGCTACATTTCGTACAAAAGGACCTTTATTTGTAAACGGAAACGCAACAGGGTTAAACGATGGTTCATCATGGACAAACGCATATACTTCTTTACAAGATGCATTAGCCACAGTAAATGCAGGAGAAGAAATTTGGGTGGCTAGCGGAACGTACAAAGCGAGTACAACCGATAGAACACAATCGTTTACCGTAAATAATGACGATGTAAAATTATATGGTGGATTTGCAGGAACGGAAACATCGCTTTCGCAAAGAGATATTGCTAACAATGAAACGATACTTTCAGGAGATATACTAAGTAACGATAATAGCGTAATTGAATTTACCGAATCTACGCGTTCAGACAATACACAACATATAATTCGATTGAATGCGCACAACACAACTATTGATGGTTTTACCATTAGTGACGGACATACAATGGGCGCTTCAGACGAATCTGGTGCAGCAATTTATATTACCGTTTTAAACCCGTTAGGTTTCAACGTAAACAACTGTATTATAAAAAATAATATTGCAGACAATGGTGCATTTTTTAGATTTTCAAGTCTAGGTGCATATTCAAGCGGAACTCGAAATGTAAACGTTACAAATACAGTTGTGGAAAATAACTTGAGTCGTATCGGAACTATCTATCTCCGTGATGCTAACGCTGAAGATACTAATGTTACGCTTTATAACTGTTTATTTAAAGACAATGTGGTAAAAGATAGAACAGGTGGACCAGCAGGATTCGCAGGAAGTGTCGTTTGGGCAGTTTCTAACAGTGTGCCAGCACGATTAACAATTGCTTTGAATGTGATTAACTGTACAGCAGTGAACAATCAAGATTTAGGAACCAATGGTGGCTTAAACAATTTTACACGCTCGCCAATTGTATTTGGAGAAAATGGTTCAACCATGATTACAGATATCGCAAATACAATTGTATGGAACAATACTACAACTGGAGGAAACACATCAAGAGCAGTTTCTGTTGGAAATAATCCAAATACAGGAACCGTTTTAATTTCTGATAGTATTTCAAACGACGATTTTGCAAATATTGCTTCAGGAAGTAAAGTAAATACAAGCAATGCAGATCCGTTATTTACAAGTACAACCGATTTTACACTACAAACAACTTCGCCAGCAAAAGATTTTGGAGACAATTCAAAATTGCCAACACCTTTGAATGTAGATTTAGCAGGAAATAGCCGAATTTTTAATGTTGCGGTTGATATGGGCGCATACGAATTTGGGGCTACGACCTTCAGACCTATATTAAATATATTGGCAACAGATGGAAGTGTTACTACAAATCCGAGCCCAACAAATGGCGCGTATGATTTCTTAGAAACCATTTCACTAACGGCTATTGCTGATCCAGGATTTGAATTTACAGGTTGGTCAGGTGCTCTTTCAGGAAATGCTGCCAACGAACAACTTTTAATGGACAGTAGCAAAGCGCTTACTGCGACATTTGCGCCAATTCAACGTACATTAACTATAAATTCTACAGGTGGAACTTTTACAACAAATCCTAATCCTGTAAACGGAACGTACGATAACGGAACAGTCGTTACGATTACAATCACTCCAAATGCAGGTTTTATGTTTGATAGTTGGAGTGGTGATGCAACAGGAAATGCAAATCCCTTAACCATTACGATGGATGGTGATAAAGTGATTACGGCAAATTATTTGAAAAATATTGTATACGTAGATATAGATGCTACTGGAGCTAACGATGGAACAAGTTGGACAGATGCATATACGTCTTTACAAAATGCGTTGGACAACAATCCAATTTCAGATTTTTGGATTAAAGCAGGAACATACGTACCAGGTACTACTAGAGGAGCTATTTTTACGCTTATGGCTGATCAGTCTTTATACGGTGGTTTTAACGGAACAGAAACCATGTTGAGTCAACGCGATCCAGTAATGAATGTCACTATTTTATCAGGTGATATTTTAGGAAATGATGATGGCGTGTTGACACATGGAAATACTACCTATTCTGAGAATTCATATCGAATTTTACAGATACTTGAAGATAATGCACTTGTGGACGGACTTACTTTGTCAGGCGGAAATGCTAATAATACAGGAGATACTTCTTTAAAATTTGGTGCCGCAGTACGAATCATAGAATCGTGTAAAAGTGCTACCTTTAACAATGTTATATTTACAGATAATCGAGTAGAAAATGCAGGAGTTGTATACTATCAGCACACAACTTCACAGACCGGAAATTATGATTATGCCTTTACCAATTGTACATTTAAAAATAACTTAGGACGTTTTGCTACACTATTATACAGTGTAAATCCACGAACAAGTGGAACACTCACCGTAAGTTTAACGAACTGTTCGTTGACAGATAATATTGTTGCTAATGCTTCAAGTAGTCTTACCGCGCGTAATTCTTTAGTATGGTTTAGAACAGATGTTGCCACAACACATAACGCTATAGTTACCAATTGTACAATAGCTAACAATTCTTTAAACGGAACAAGTACTTCGCTTGTTGGTGTAGTTTCAGCTTCAAGAGTTGGCGGAACATGTAACTTAGAAATTAATAATACTATTTTTTGGGATAATAAATTGCCTAATGGAAACGAGCAAACAAGCGTGCGTCGATGGGAAACACAAACAACTCCAAATACAGTAACTATTAGGAATAGTTTAGCTCCAGATGGATTTTCAAATTGGACAACTATTTCTAACATTCAAACCACCAATCCGATGTTTGTAGATTCTAGTGCTGAAAATTATACCTTAATGATGGGTTCAGCAGCGATTGATACTGGAGATAATGCATTCTTTCCATCGTCTATTTTGGAAGATATCAATGGAAATACTAGAATTGTTGGTGGCACTATTGATATGGGCGCGTATGAATATGACGCTACGTTAAATACGGAAGAAGTTACTTTTGCTCCGATAGATTTTACAATTTATCCAAATCCAGCAAAAGCTACATTAAATATTCAAACCACTGAGACTATTGAAACTGTAAGCATATTTGACATGACAGGAAAGCAAATTTTGAAAACGAATCAAACTACAATTGACGTTCGCAAATTGCAATCGGGAATGTATATTATTCAAGTTATATCAAATCAAAAAAATAGCACAAAAAGATTCATCAAACAGTAGTTTTTGTTCATAATAATTTACCCAAAATCAACTTGTGTTTAGTAAAAGCCTTATCTGTATTGGATAAGGTTTTTTTGTTTTTATACACTTGTAGATAAAGAATACTTACTTTATTAGTTTTCAGTTTCTAATGAGTTAGAACCAGTTATTATTGAATTAAGACTTGTATTGATAGAAGATCTTGTAATTTCGAATAAGTTAGTCTAGAAAACCATCTTTCAAACATATAACTTCGTATGAAAAGCCAGTAAAAATTACGTTACTGGCTTTTTAAATTTATTTGAAATACTAATTAAGCACATTCAAAAGTTGGAAGACAATCTCTGAAAGTTGGGAAATATTGACATCTATTCATTGGAACAGATTTCATTCCGCCGATTATTTCTTTTGATTGATCAAACTTAGAAATTGACTTCTTGTTCAAGTTTAAATTTTTTAGCTGTTGCTTTTTCATAATAAGTTATAATTTAAATTAATGATGGTTCAAAACAACAGCAAAATATGATTGAAAACAATCAAAATAAGTCGTGTTTTAATAAAATACGACTAGTTCCGAATTTATAAAGTATAAATTTGCTTCGTAATATGAACTTCATATATTTAAGCTTTAATACTCAACCTTTTCTATGCTTCGATTTTTTCTATGTGCCTGCTTTCTTATTAAAACTTTACAAATAAAAGCACAAGATCATACAATTCCAGATTATCAAAACTTGAAAACATATACTTATGATAGTTTGCAAAATGCTTTTAAATCTTCTGTACATACAGAACCTAAATTGGGGAAAGTTTATGCAAATGCTTATTACAAGAAAGCTTTAACACAAAATGATATTAAAGAAACATACCTAGGAGCGCATCAGTATGCGTTAGTTTATAAAACTTTAGGACAAAAAGATAGCGCGTTATATTTTATCAATATTGCTTTAAAACAAGCAGAAATAGCAAAAGATCATCAACAATATGCAAGTAGTCTTTTTTTAAAAGGGAATATTTATTATTCGGCAACCAATTATATAAAAGCGATTGCAAATTATACAAGCGCTTATGATATTATAAAAAAAGATAATGACTCTATCAAGTTAGCGGTTATAACAAACAGTATTGCGCTCATAAAAAATCAAATAGGGGAAACGAAACAAGCATTAGATTTAATAAAAAATAATCTATTGTTTTATGATAAATTACGTGAAAAAAATGATCCTAGATTTAGAGAAGGAAACTATATAAATACATTATTAAACCTTAGCAATACATATACTAATTTAGCTGAAGATTATCAACAACATAAAGTAGCCTATCTCGATTCGGCGACAACGTATTGCTTAAAAGGAATTACAAATAGTTTAAATTCAAATGATAATGAAGCACATTGTATATTTCTTACATTACAAGGAATCATAAATCAGAAGAAAGGGAATTTAAAAAAATCTATAGCTGAACTTACAAATGTAGAACAGAAAGTAAAAGAGTTAAATATTATAAAGGAATTACCTTATGTATATTTCTATCAAGGGAAAAACTATTTTCTACAACATGATATTGATAATGCACTTCCTTATTTTTTAAAAGTAGATTCTATTGTGCAAAAGGACAAGATCAATTCTATGTTTTTGCAAGAAAACTATATCTTATTAATAAAGTGTTTTGAACAAAAAAGTGATACAGATAAACTGCTACACTATCTTAAAATATTTAAAAATATAGCTACTCAAAATGATGAAATCATTAGGAAATCTTCCCAAAGTATATATAATAAGTACGATGTTCCTTCATTTACAGCAAAAATAGAACTGCTTACACAAGATGCGACACTAGAAAAGGAAAGGACATTGTTTCTAAAGAAAATTAGTTTCTTTTTGATTGGAATTATAATTCTTGGGATTTTATACTATTTGAGATTGAAACAGAAGTATAAAAGGAGGTTTGAAACCATTCTGAAAGAACTTAACTCTACTACTAAAAAAATAACAGGTAAAACAGTTAAAGAAATTGTTTTGCCTAAATCAAAAGAATATAAAATTAGTGATGAAAATATTCAAAAAATCTTAGATGGATTAGCATTGTTTGAAAATGAAAAAATGTTTCTACAGCAAAAGTGTAGTATCAACTTTCTTGCAAAAGAAATAAATACAAATGCTACTTATTTGTCAAAAACATTGCAATCGCATAAAGGAAAGAAATTTGTTCAATATATCACTGATTTAAGAATCAATTATGCTTTAGTTCAGTTAAAAGAAAATAAAAAATTTAGAGCATATGATATTAAATCAATTGCTTCAGAATTAGGTTTTAATACTGCGGAATCATTTTCAAAATCATTTAAAAAGCAGACAGGGATTTATCCTTCTTTTTATATTAAAAAACTAAATTTATTAGATGACTAGTACTCGTTTTTAACGTAAATACGACTTGTTAGCCTTTATAAATACAGCAGCTGTAGTATATTTGCTATATTCTAATAATCCCTTAATTTTTTTTAAAGCACTATGAAGAAAGAAAGAAAAATGAAATTCTCTAAATTTAAAATTGCAAAAATTAATCATCTACAATTAAAAGGTGGCGTCAATTCAAATGCTTGTGAAACGAATGTTAATTGTTTAACAATAGAGACTTGTTCACCTGACCCAACAGATAGTTGCACTCCGACAGTTCAAACTCGTACGGATGACTCTCTTGCATAACCAACAGTATAATCAATTATGATCACTAAGTATCAAAAAAGCGCAACAGATTCTGTTGCGCTTTTTTAATTTTATAAGTATTTGTACTAGATTATTTCTTTAGTAAAGTCAATACTTCTTTTTCTCCAGCTCTACTCATTGTAAATTGTAAAGTATCGTTGTTAAGAGTATTAATCTCAACGCCTATTTCTAACTTTCCTTTGGGAGTAGAATATAATAATCCGTTAGCTATTTTATAAACTCCAGATTCTTCTAAACCTCCTATTTTTGAGGAATATGTTTTATCTTTTTTAAAGCTAAAATATACATTGTCTCTACATCTATCAGTTCCGGTAGATGTTACAATCCATGATGTGCAATTCCATTCTCCAGCAATTTTATCGTATTCTTCAGAATTATCACATGATATAAATAATAAGCCAATAAGTACAATCACTATTTTTTTCATAACAGATATTATTTAATTAGATACTAGTATATGTATGGTAGTGAATATAAAAGTTACAGAATTTATCAATAAACTTTATCTAATCTTGGTCTATATATGCATGCGCTTCTTCATCAGTTTTAAATTCAGGAGTTGTATGTTGTGTCCCGGTTTCGCTATTTCGTTTATCTGTTAGTGCAGCTGCCTGTGCTCTTAAAATTTGAGAGGCATGATTTTCTATTTGAACTGTTGGATTGGTAACTGGAGGTTTGATGCCTTCTAACGGATTGTCCGTTCGTGCAGTTTCCAGAGTGAGTACATCCAACATGTCAGATGCTGCTGCATCACGGGCGGTTAATGGAGGTAAATTGAATAACGTTTCAATTGTTTTTAAAATAGAAGTATGATCTAGTGGAACGTCTCCTTTAGTTCTGTACACAGTTCCAGCTTCTATCCAAGGTGAAATTAATACACAAGGAACACGTACACCAAAACGATCAAACTTGAAACCAGTAGGCTCATTAACGGTTGTTGGACTGGGTTGTGTAGCTCCAGTTGGTGGTATCACATGATCATAACATCCGCCATGTTCATCATAATTAATAATCAATAAGGTATCTTCCCAATAATCAGATTCTCTAATCGCATTGTATATTTTCAACATATAATCTTCACCAGCAGAAACATCATAATTAGGATGTTGACTGTTTCCATAACTTCCCCAAGATGGTTCTAAAAAAGTATAATCTGGAAGTGTTCCATTTTTTAATGCAGCTTCAAACTCAACATATTTACCCGATTGACAACCTTTAGGTAATATGTATTCTGGTTTCGAATTTGGATCTGTTACAAGTGTATCACTAGAAATGTCTTCACAAAATGTAAAAGTGTATGGTTCTGTTTTAGCTTCATATCCAAAAATTCCCCATGTATGTCCATAATTTGTGAGATTTTTAAAAATACTTGGCGCGTTATATCTCTTAATTTCATCATACAAATGTCCTTGTGAAGTTGCCAAATGCATAAATGCGCGATTTGGTAATGTCTCTGAAGGAACTGAGCAATAATATTGATCGCAAACTGCATATCCTTTTGCTAAATTAGATAGAATAGGAAGTAATTCAGGTGTATACATTCCCATAATATCTTTAGGTTCTGTACCTTGGAGTTTTGGTACAATTTTTATCCCTGATATAGGAGGAAGTTCTTCTTTGTACCATTTTTTATAATCATCATTTTTGTAATCTTTAGAATGATCATAATATTTGTCATATGTTTTTTTAGTTGTTGTATTTTCAGAAGAGGTTGAAGTCTTTTTTTCTTTCTTTGGCGGATCTCCATAATATTTATTAGCAATCTTTCCTTCAAAATCGAGTAAAAAGCCTTGATTTGGACCAATTTTTTGAGGAAATGGAGGTATAGAAGCACCAAATAATTGATAATTTGTATTCATAAAGCCTTCTCCAGGGTCCATTTTTGGCATATAATACGCGTATTTGTCATTTTTGTCAATAGGAAATACCTTAACACTTCCTCCTTTACCATCAGGATTAGTTTCGTTTCCTGTCAAGCCTTCAAATGGATGTCCAAGCGGCGAAACATTAATGTTTTTTATATCTATGTTTTTATTTTTATAACTGTCATTGTATAAAAAACCTAACATATGATCAAACGATCGGTTTTCAAACATTACAACAACAACATGTTTGATTTTGCTATTAATTGGAGTCATTACTTTGTAGATTAGTTAAGTATATCAAGGTATGCTATAATGTGTTGGAATCCAAATGAAAAGATTAAACAGGAAAATTTACGTAGGAAAGAATAGTGAAAAACGAATTTGTAATTTGTGAGTCTAAAGTTGTGAAGTTTTAGAATGCAAAATGGCTTTAAAAGGATACCTGTCTATGAATTGTATACGGTTGCAGAAGATTCTTAATATGAAATCTAATCAAAAAAACAAAATGAGTTAACAATTAGATAATATATTGCTAAATTGATATATTTATGCTAAATTAATATATATGACTATAGATTTATGCCCAAATTGTGGTTCAGATCAATACATTAAGAGTGGAATTGTCAATAAAAGACAACGTTATAAATGTAAAAAATGCAACTATTTTTTCTCTGTAAATAAAATAGGAAAGAAAATTGATGATTACTACGTAAATAAATCACTTCAGTTGTATTTAGAAGGATTAACCTATCGTGAAATAGAACGTATTCTTGGAATTTCTCACGTAAGTATTATGAATTGGGTGAAGAAATACAACATCAAGCGTCCGTACAATTCTAACTATCATCCAACGTATAAAATTTTAAATGCTTCAGAACTTGGTGATTACTTTCAAAATGCAGAAAATATAAAAGGCGCAGGAGTTGTTGTAACGGAGTTAGGAGATAAGTTTATGCTAATAAAATGGGAGCGTTTCAAAGATTAGTATAATAAATTAACAAAAAAGTATATCATTTTTTCATTAACGCATCCTTTTTTGGAGTTTCGTAGTGCACACAAAACCAATTCAATAACCAACAAACGCATTACAAATGAAAAAACTAACTCTTCTATTGATCGGACTTTTTTTTGTGTCAGTTCAATATACAAATGCACAAGGTTCTCCGGATTATAATGGTGGAATGAAAGTGAAACTCAATGAAGATGGTTCCAAATACTTTCGAATCATTTCTTGGGCTCAAATTTGGGCACAGCACAATTCAGACAGACCATTAGACGCAAACGGAAATGAGCAAAGTGATCTCAACTTTAGTTTGCGTAGAGCACGTGTGTTGATGTATGCGCAAATCAGTCCAGATTTCTTAATTCTTACACATTTTGGACTCAACAGTCTCAACGGAGACAATCTATCGCCAACAGGAAAAGGCGACAGTTCACAACTCTTCTTTCATGATGTTTGGGGACAATATCGTCTGAGTAAAAATCATGCAATCGGTGGAGGATTACACTACTGGAATGGAATCTCAAGAGCTAACAATCAAAGTACGTTAAACATGATGACCCTTGACAATCAACGTCAAGCTTGGGCAACCATTGGTTTATCAGATCAATTTGCACGTCACATGGGAATCTACCTAAAAGGTAAATTTGGAAAACTACAATATCGAGTTTCCGTAAATGATGTTGTCACAAACAATCTGCAAGAAGGTGCAGCACCAACTGCTGGTGGCGCTGCTGTATATGCTGGTAGACGTTTGCTAGGTTCAAAAGAAGCTGGTAGAACCTATGCAGGATATGTTGATTACAACTTCTTAGATCAAGAATCAAACTTCTTACCGTACAAAGTAGGAACCTATCTTGGAGGAAAAAAAGTATTCAATGTTGGAGCAGGATTCTTCTTTCATCCAAAAGGTTCAGTCATTGCCAACACTGCTGGAGAGTTAGCAGGAGAAGATGTATCTATCTTTGCTTTTGATGCTTTTTATGATGCGCCGATTGGTGGGAAAGGA
Source organism: uncultured Kordia sp. (assembly GCF_947496985.1). Taxonomy (GTDB): domain Bacteria; phylum Bacteroidota; class Bacteroidia; order Flavobacteriales; family Flavobacteriaceae; genus Kordia. The sequence continues at coordinate 121,012 of NZ_CANMEZ010000002.1, read as the reverse complement.
GCTGCAATTACAGCGTATGCATTAGCGCAATTCAATGACTACGGAAAAGACTTTACACTAGGTAGAACCTACGAAACAGGATCATTAATCCATGGACATGTAGGTTATGTATTCGCAACGCAAAAGAAAACAAAATTTCAACCATATATACAATTTGATAGCAGACAAATAGATGCTATTGACGACAATGCAACGTCTTTTGGTTTAGGAATAAATACATATCTTAGTGGACATCACTCGAAACTATCTTTAGAATATTTTAATACAAAATATGGTAATACTGATGCGGTAAGTACAGTGACGCTTCAAGCGATGATTTACCTATAAAACCAACCAAACTATGAGCGATCAAAAAAAACGCGCTAAAGCGTACTGGAAAGAAAATCTGAAATACCTAGTCATCTTATTATCTATATGGTTTATAGTGTCCTATGGTTGTGGTATTCTATTCAGAGAAGAACTCAATCAAATCAGACTTGGCGGTTTCAAACTAGGTTTCTGGTTTGCCCAACAAGGCTCTATATACGTATTCGTAATCTTAATATTTGTCTACGTACGATTGATGAACAAACTAGATAAAAAATACGGTTTCGACGAGTAACCCTAACTTATACTATCGTTAGTTTGATATGCAGTATAAATGTGATTATTTCTTTTCCGCAGTGTAGTAAGTTTTTCTCGTTAAAAATTTTTGAAGCCTTGGAAAAAATTTAGAGAAAGAATTACGGTTTTAGCTTAATAAAGCTAAAAACACCTCTGGAAAAGTGCCCTTTCTTTTGTTTCGTTTTCTTTGGGCAAGCAAAGAAAATGAAATATAGAAGCTGAATTTTGATAATTCACTATACTGCAAATAGGTAACTGTAAAAAGTATTACATAATAAAGAGTTACATCAAGCTGACGTAAACTTAAAATAAAAAAAATAAGAAATTATGAGTGTACAAACGTGGACTTGGATATTAGTAGGGATTACTTTTACCCTATATTTTGGAATTGCAATCTGGGCGAGAGCCGGATCAACCAAAGAATTTTATGTAGCTGGTGGAGGTGTTTCTCCATTAGCAAATGGAATGGCAACAGCTGCCGATTGGATGAGTGCCGCATCCTTTATCAGTATGGCAGGATTGATCTCTTTTATGGGATATGATGGTTCTGTTTTCCTTATGGGATGGACAGGTGGATATGTTTTATTAGCATTACTCTTAGCGCCGTATTTACGAAAATTTGGAAAATTTACAGTCCCTGATTTTATTGGAGATCGCTATTACTCAAACACAGCGAGAACGGTTGCTGTAATTTGTGCCTTAATTGTATCATTTACATACGTTGCAGGACAAATGCGCGGTGTCGGAATTGTATTTTCGCAGTTCTTACAAGTAGATATCAATATCGGTGTAATTATTGGAATGACGGTAGTTTTGATCTTTGCTTTTTTAGGTGGGATGAAAGGAATCACGTATACACAAGTAGCACAATACTGTGTATTAATCTTCGCATTCATGGTGCCAGCATTTTTTATCTCTATGCAAATGACAGGAAACATCATTCCACAAATAGGAATGGGAGGAAAAGTAGAAGGTGGCGCCTTTCTGCTCGATAAGCTAGATACACTCCATACACAACTCGGTTTCAATGAATATACGAGCGGAACCAAATCCACTTGGGATGTATTTGCAATAACACTAGCATTAATGGTTGGTACTGCAGGATTGCCACACGTAATTGTACGTTTCTTTACAGTTCCGAAAGTAAAAGATGCACGTAAATCTGCAGGATTAGCATTACTATTTATTGCAATCTTATACACAACTGCGCCAGCAATTGCGGTATTCTCTAGAACAAATCTAATAGAAACGGTAAGTAACAAAGACTATCAAGAAATACCAGCTTGGTTTAAAAACTGGGAAGATACTGGACTAATCGCTTGGGCGGATAAAAACGGCGATGGAAAAATTCAATACGTTGCAGGAAGTGCATTAGACGGTAAAAAACCTGTATTTACAGAAGCAAGAGGAACAAATGGAGAACGTTTAATCTCAAATGCAAGTACAGCAGAAAATGAATTATATGTAGATAGAGATATCATGGTATTGGCAAATCCAGAAATTGCAAAACTACCAAACTGGGTCATTGCTTTAGTTGCCGCTGGTGGATTAGCCGCAGCATTATCAACTGCTGCAGGTTTATTATTAGTAATTTCAACATCAATCTCTCACGATTTAATCAAAAAGCAATTAAAACCAAACATCTCAGAAAAAGGAGAATTATTAGCAGCACGAATAGCAATCTTAGTAGCAATCATCATTGCAGGATTATTCGGAATTTATCCACCAGGATTTGTCGCCGCCGTGGTCGCTTTAGCCTTTGGATTAGCCGCCGCATCATTCTTTCCAGCAATCATTTTGGGAATCTTTGACAAACGAATGAACAAAGAAGGTGCTATAGCAGGAATGATTGTCGGAATCGTATTAATGTTATTCTATATGATACGTTACAAAACTGGATTAATTTGGGTTATGGATCCACTTCCAAAAAGTGAATGGTGGTTTGGAACATCGCCAGAAGGTTTCGGAACTATCGCTATGATTGTTAATGTTGTAGTTTCATTAGTTGTTTCAAGATTGACAGCGGCACCGCCGCAAGACGTTCAGGATATGGTAGAAAATATCAGAATTCCTTCAGGAGCCGGAGAAGCTTCAGCACATTAAAAAAAATAAATATCATATTGAGCACAGTCTAGACATAATCAAGTAAGTTAAAAATCAACACTCAAAAAACTGAGTGTTGATTTTTTCTTAAATTTAAACAGTACTAACCTAAACCTATTACATGAAAAAACGACACGAACAAAAATTGGTAGTCTTATCAATTGCGTTGTTTTTACTGTTCAACATACCATTTGTGTTGACGTTCAACATAGAAGGAGCTTTTTGGGGTATCCCAACATTTTACTTTTGCATCTTTTCGTTTTGGTTAGTATCTATCATCATTTCATACATAGTTTTAAAACGTCATTATGAATAATTACACACTCGTTTTTATCATAATTGCGTACTTAGCGGTACTATTTTACATTGCGTTTTTGGCAGAAAAAAAGCGGCAAAGCAAATGGGTCAATAATCCGTATGTGTACACATTTTCACTAGCGGTGTATTGTTCGGCTTGGACGTATTACGGAAGTATCGGAATTGCCGCAAACTCAGGAATCAATTTTTTGCCCATCTATCTTGGACCTGTAATTGCAGCACCTTTGTGGATTATTGTATTGCGGAAAATTATCAGAATATCAAAACAACACAAAATATCATCCATTGCAGATTTCATTTCACTTCGGTATGGAAATAATCGATTCTTAGGCGCTTTGGTGACTTTAGTCTGTCTCTTTGGAACTTTACCATATATATCATTACAGTTAAAAGCAGTTTCGGAAACCTTTGAAATCATGGCAGATGAAACCAGCTATATTTCAACGTCGGTTTGGGACGATTCTACCTTTTACGTAGCTTTGTTATTGGCAATTTTTGCTACGTTTTTTGGAACTCAAAATACGGATGCGTCGGAAAAACACAAAGGAATCATTGCTTCAGTTGCGTTTGAATCAGTCCTGAAATTAGTATTCTTTTTAATCATTGGCGGATACATTACTTTCTATCTATTTGATGGAACTTCAGATATCTATACCCAAATGTTGGAAACAGAAAACTTCAAAAAACTCATCACACTAGGAAGTGTAGAAAATGGATTTGATTGGCTCTTTATGATTGCGCTGGCGTTTATGGCAATATTTCTCTTGCCGCGACAATTTCAAGTTTCTGTACTCGAAAACAATCGTGAAAAACATCTCAAAAAAGCAATTTGGTTATTTCCATTATATCTTTTACTATTTAATTTCTTTGTGATTTTTATCGCTTGGGCGGGAAAACTAACGTTTGGCGATACACAAAATGCAGAATATTACACACTCTTACTTCCGTTAGAAAATGGCAACTCATTTTTGGCAACGTTAGTATTTTTAGGAGGATTCTCTGCCGTAATATCTATGGTAATCGTTTCAACATTGGCACTATCCACAATGGTCAGTAACAACTTGATTATTCCTTATGGATTCCTCGATAAATTCATCAAAAATCAACCAGAACGAAATGCAAAATACATCAAAAACATTCGTCGGATCTCTATCTTTACAATCATCATTTTGGCGTATTTTTTCTATGTATCTTTCTCAAGAGAACTCTCACTATATTCCATCGGATTAATCTCGTTCGTAATTATATCACAACTAGCACCTTCATTTTTTATTGGATTATTCTGGAATCGTGGCGCATCAAAAGCAGCAATCATTGGCATCATTGTCGGAATCTCAATCACAACGTATACCTTAGTTTTACCATTCATACTTGAAGCATATACAGGAACTAATGATTTCACACAATTTGGTCCAATGGGCATAGAATTCTTAAAACCACATGCATTATTGAGCATAGATTTTCTAAGTCCGCCAGCACATGCATTCTTTTGGAGTATGACTTTTAATGTGTTATGTTATCTTGCCTTTTCCTTAGTTTCAAAAGGAAATTACAGAGAGCGAAACTATGCCGAAATGTTTGTAGACAGTAGAAACTTTACAACACTACAAGACAGTGCGTTGGTTTGGAAAGGTGAAGCGTATGTAGCAGATATCAAAAATGTATTAGTTCGATTTTTAGGAGAACAACGTGCAACACGTGCATTACATATTTTCTTTACAAAATATAAACTATCGCCAAGTACACAATTAGCTGATGCCAGATTGATCAATTTCTCAGAAAAACTCTTAACGGGAAGTATTGGTGGTGCTTCCGCGAAAATACTCATTGCCAGTGTGGTGAAAGAAGAACAAATCAGCTTGGTAGAAGTATTGAAAATATTAGAAGAATCGAAAGAAAACATTGTGAGCAATAAAATACTTCGAGAAAAATCAGAAGAACTCTCGCAACTCTCGTCAAAACTGAAAAATGCCAACGAGGAACTTATCACAAAAGACAAACAAAAAGATGAATTCTTAGATACAGTAGCACACGAATTAAAAACACCCATCACAGGAATCAGAGCTGCAACCGAATTGCTAATGGATGAAGATGACGACATGCCGAAAGACATGAAACAGCAATTCTTAAAAAACATTGTACAAGATTCTGATCGCTTGGCACGATTGATCAATAACATTCTCGATTTTGAAAAGTTAGAAACAGGGCGTTTGCATTTAGACAAACAACCAAATGATCTTCAAAAAACGATTGAAAAAGCGGTTGCAAGTATTCAGCAAATCGCATCAAAGAAAAATATCAACATAAAAAACAAAACGGCACATGCGGTAACTATTCCGTATGACGAAGATCGAATTTTACAAGTATTGACTAATTTACTATCAAATGCAATTAAGTTTTGTCCAACAGAAAACGGAAAAGTAACGGTAGATTTTAAGCTAGGTAATAACGAAGTTGAGGTTGAAGTAAAAGATAACGGAAAAGGAATTCCTACGGAAGATCACGAGTATATATTTGACAAATTTTACCAATCACAACATCAAAATACAATCAAGCCACAAGGAAGCGGATTAGGACTTGCAATTACGAAACAAATTGTAGAAAAACACGGTGGAAAAATATGGGCAAAAAAAGACATGAAAAATGGTGCAACACTTGTTTTTACGCTACCTTTTACCTAACTTGTTGTCAGTTACAAAACAATGAGAAAAATTTTAATTGTTGACGACGAACCAAACATTGTAATGTCGTTAGAATACGCTTTCAAAAAACAAAATTTTGAAGTATTCATCGCGCGAGATGGAAGTGAAGCATTAGAAATATTGAAGCATCAAATACCCGATGTGGTTTTGCTTGATATTATGATGCCCAATGTAGATGGTTATCAAACGTTGACACACATAAGAGAAAATGAAAGTCTAAAACATACAAAAGTTGTGTTTTTAACGGCTAAAAATAAAGCTTCAGATATTGAAAAGGGATTAGAACTTGGAGCAGATAAATATTTAACAAAACCCTTTTCAGTCAAAAAAATAATTTCAGAAATGCTGGAATTACTAACATAAAAGTCTTTTACGTCTTTTTTAAAATATTGGTTTTGTGTGCAAACAAACAGTATTTAATTAAAGTTTGAAGACATGAAATTTCGTATCAATCCATTAGCGTCAGACATTATCATAACAATCTACGCTGTCATAACACTATTCGTTCGATTTAAATATGAAAACGAAGCAAATGTAAGCACCATGAATTCTTTAGTTATGGGTATTTGTTTTATTGTATTTATATGGGCACTTATAAAATTGAAAGTGTTAAATCCTAACTGGTTCGGTTTATTCAATCCTAAAAAATCGAAATCATGAAGTATCAAGAATTTTATGATAAAAGTATCAAAGAACCAGAAGTTTTTTGGCGTGAACAAGCCAATAAATTAGATTGGTTTACAAAACCAAATACAATACTTTCCAAAGATGAAAATCACTATGATCAATGGTTTGCCGATGGTGAACTTAATCTAAGTTATTTGTGTATAGACAAACATATTCAAGATGGTTTTGGAGATCAAAATGCAATCATTTACGACTCACCAGTTACGGGAAAAAAACAACACATTAACTTTCATAAACTGCATGAAGAAGTTTCCAAACTTGCTGGCGGATTGCAACAATTAGGATTGCAAAAAGGTGATACATGTATCATCTACATGCCCATGATTCCACAAGCTATATATGCCATGTTAGCCTGTGTACGAATTGGCGTCATTCACTCTGTGGTATTTGGTGGATTTGCGCCGCATGAATTGGCAATTCGTATTGATGATTGCAAGCCAAAAGCGATCATTACAGCTTCCAATGGAATTGAAATCAAACGAATTATTCCATACAAACCATTTGTAGATGAAGCTATTGAAAAAGCAATATATACACCTGAAAAAGTCATTATTTTTGATCGGAAACTAGATGTAGAAATTCCACAAAAAAGCTATGATGTCGATTATGAAACACTCATAAATAATGCGCCTTCGGTTGAAGCAGTTTCGGTAAAATCAACACATCCATCCTACATTTTATACACTTCTGGAACAACAGGAACACCCAAAGGAATCATCAGAGATACTGGCGGTTATGCTACAGCCTTAAAATTTTCAATGAAATATATCTATGGAGTTGATGAAGGCGATACGTATTGGGCGGCAAGTGATGTCGGTTGGGTTGTAGGACACAGTTATATCGTGTACGGACCATTATTAAACCGAAATACAACAATTCTTTTCGAAGGAAAACCTATCAAAACACCTGATGCTTCTACGTTTTGGCGTGTAATAAGTGAACACAAAGTAAAAGTTATGTTTACAGCACCAACAGCGATTAGAGCCATTAAAAAAGAAGATCCAGAAGGAAAATTATTGAGAAAATTTGATGTATCATGTTTACAATATCAATTTCTAGCAGGCGAACGTTGTGATGTAGCTACGCTCAATTGGACAGAAGAAAAACTCAATGTTCCTGTCATTGATCATTGGTGGCAAACGGAAAGTGGCTGGCCAATGTTGGCAAATATGATTGGCGTAGAGTTACAACGAATCAGAGCTGGATCAGCAGGTTTTCCTGTGTGCGGATATGACATTCAAATCTTAAATGAAGCAGGAAAAAAAGTCCTATTCAGTCAAGAAGGTTTTGTAGTAGCCAAGTTGCCTTTGCCTCCTGGAACTTTGCAAAATCTTTGGGGAAATACAGAACGCTTCAAAAAAGGATATTTAGAGCGTTTTCCAGGTTATTATTTCTCTGGCGATGGTGGATGCAAAGATGAAGATGGTTATGTTTTCATAACTGGTAGAGTAGATGACATCATCAATGTGGCTGGACATCGTTTGTCAACGGCAGAAATGGAAGAAATTGTGGCATCGCACAAATCGGTTGCAGAATGTGCTGTATTTGGTGTACATTGTGAAATAAAAGGGCAAAAACCATTAGGTTTGATCGTTTTAAAATCTGGCGAAAGCCTTTCAACAACTCATGTTCAAAACGAAATTATTCAAGAAGTACGACATGAAATTGGCGCTGTAGCTTCTTTTAAAGACGTATTAGTTGTAAATCGATTGCCGAAAACGCGAAGTGGAAAAATTCTTCGTAAATTATTGCGCAATATTGCCGATCAAAACGAATACAAAATACCATCAACCATTGATGATAAAACCATTATAAACGAAATACAAACAATATATAAAAAACACCAGATTGGTATTTACAAGTAGAGATCAATCAATTTAAAAAATAAATTAACCATGAGTAATTATCATATAAAACACTTAGAAGAATACTATCAAGTATACAGAAAGTCAGTTCGAAATCCAGAAGTTTTTTGGGAAGAAATTGCAGAAGAACATTTCATGTGGCGAAAAAAGTGGGACAATGTTTTAAGTTGGGATTTTTCAAAGCCAGAAGTAAAATGGTTTGAAGGTGCACAACTCAATATTACAGAAAACTGTATAGACCGTCATTTATATACGCGTGGCGATAAAACAGCGATTATTTTTGAACCAAACAATCCAGAGGAAGCTGCACAACACATTTCATATAGAGAATTGCACGAAAAAGTATGTCGTTTTGCAAATGTGCTAAAAAATCAAGGCATTCAAAAAGGCGATCGTGTATGTATCTATTTACCAATGATTCCTGAATTGGCAATTTCTGTATTAGCGTGCGCGCGAATTGGAGCAATCCATTCTGTTGTCTTTGCAGGATTCTCCTCCACAGCATTATCAACAAGAATCAATGATGCAACGTGTAAAATGGTCATCACAAGTGACGGTTCATATCGAGGTGCAAAAACGATCGATTTAAAAGGAATTGTAGATGAAGCATTGAAAGATTGTGAGTGTGTTGAATCGGTTTTAGTAGCTAAACGAATCAATTCAGAGATTCATATGGAAGCTGGACGAGATCATTGGTTACAACCTTTATTGGATGAAGCATACACGGATTATGAACCAGAAATTATGAATGCAGAAGATCCTTTATTTATTCTATACACTTCAGGTTCTACAGGAAAACCAAAAGGAATGGTGCACACAACGGCAGGTTACATGGTGTACAGTGCGTATACGTTTAAAAATGTATTTCAATACCGTGAAAAAGATGTTTATTGGTGTACAGCCGATATTGGTTGGATTACAGGACATAGTTACATTGTGTATGGTCCGTTATGTAATGGAGCAACCACTGTAATGTTTGAAGGCGTACCAAGTTATCCAGATTTTGGACGTTTTTGGGAAATAGTAGAAAAACATAAAGTCAATCAATTTTATACAGCACCAACTGCTATTCGTGCGTTGGCAAAAGAAGGTGTAGAACATTTAGAAAAACATGATTTGTCATCGTTAAAAGTATTAGGAACGGTTGGAGAACCAATCAACGAAGAAGCTTGGCATTGGTATGATGACAATGTTGGAAAACGAAAAGCACCTATTGTAGATACTTGGTGGCAAACAGAAACTGGTGGCATTATGATAACGCCAATTGCTTTTGCAACACCAACAAAACCAACGTACGCAACTTTACCTTTTATCGGAATTCAACCTGCATTGATGGACGAAAACGGTAAGGAAATCAAAGGAAATCAAGTAGATGGACGTTTATGTATCAAGTTTCCTTGGCCAAGTATGGCACGAACTATTTGGGGAAATCATCAGCGTTACAAAGACACGTATTTCTCAGCGTATGAAAACAAATACTTTACAGGAGATGGCGCTTTGCGCGATGAAGTTGGGTATTACCGAATTACAGGTAGAGTAGATGATGTCATTATAGTTTCAGGTCACAACTTAGGAACGGCGCCAATTGAAGATGCAATTAACGAACATCCTGCAGTAGCAGAATCAGCAATTGTAGGATTTCCTCACGATGTCAAAGGTAATGCATTGTATGGTTATGTAACTTTAAAAGAAACTGGAGAAAGCAGAAATCATGATAATCTTCGCAAAGAAATCAATCAAATCATTACAGAACAAATAGGTCCGATTGCGAAGCTAAATAAAGTGCAATTTACACAAGGCTTACCAAAAACACGTTCTGGAAAAATCATGCGTCGTATTTTGCGAAAAATTGCAGGGAAAGATGCTGAAAACTTAGGCGATATTAGTACGTTACTAAATCCAGAAGTTGTTCAGGACATAAAGGATAATGCTTTGTAGAAAGTAATAAAATCGAAAAAAAGCGGTTTGCAACTATTATTGTTAAACCGCTTTTTTATTTGTAATCAATCAGTAAATATTAAATTGCCAAAGCTCCAGCTTCTGCAACTGTATGATCGTTTTCTACAGAACTTCCACTCACGCCAATAGCGCCAATAATTTCGCCTGCTGCGTTTTTAATTGGCACACCACCAGGAAACGTAATTAATCCATTATTAGAGTGTTCAATATTGTAAAGTGCGCCACCAGGTTGTGATAACTCTCCAATGATTCCTGTATTCATATCAAAATAACGTGCTGTTTTTGCTTTTTTGATAGAGATGTCTAATGAGCCTAACCAAGCACCATCCATACGTGCAAATGCTACTAAGTTTGCTCCTGCATCAACTATTGCAATATTCATCTTTGTATCTATTTCGATAGATTTACCTTGTGCTATTGAAATTATTTTTTCTGCTTGTTTTAATGTAATATTCATAATTTTCCTTTTTATCATTTATTAATAATGATGCAAAAATAGAAAGACGCTACGCATCTAATATTACTAAATAAGGTCATTAGTTTATGAAAAAAGGTCAAAAATTAGGTAAAGAATTATAAAGAGATTTTACTAGGACTAAATCCGAACTTATTTTTAAAGGCAATACTAAAGTTTGAAAGGTTATTGTAGCCAAAATCTAAATAAATATCTGAAGGCTTACAATCTCCTTGTTCTAACATTTCTTTTGCTTTTTGAAGCCGTTTGTTTTGCAACCATTTCCCTGGAGAAACATCATATTCTTTAATAAAATGACGTTTAAAAGTGGATAAACTCATATTACATAAAAAGGCAATCTCTTCCAATTTTAAATTGGAATGTATTTTACTCTCAACAATTTTTTTAAAAGCAGAAGTCTCTTTAACGATTAAAGATTGTAAATAAAGCTTAAACGTATCTCCGTATTTATTGATAAGATAGAGTAGGAGTTCTTCAAATTTTACAGAAAGTAAGTTTTCCATGAAAATTGCGGGCGCTTCATGAATAGTTACTAACGAATTTAAATAAGAAGTAATATATGCATCATTCCGAATTACAAAATAAGGAACTTCATCTCTTAAAATTGATCTTGCTTCGGTGTGTTTTTCTAAAAATTCTTTAAGAACTTTCTCTGAAAAGAATAAAAGTTTACAATAATAAATGGCTTCTGTTTCTAACAACTCTGTCCACAACCAATTTCCTTTTTTAAGAAGTAAAGATTGATCTTTATTGACAGCAATTGAATTGCCAGCAAAATGAACTTGTTTTTTTCCAACCTGCAAAAAGCTAAACATATTCATGCCTAAGTTGACTTTGCTTTTCACAACGTCATTTGTCATTTTAAAATCGTAGACAAATAGATCAGGTCTCTTTTTAGTGTTACTAAGATAAATTTCGGGTATGTTTTCTATTGCCATATAGCGTTTTTAGCTTGTGATAAACACGAGTACATACGAAGTTCTTACTTATTTTTTAGGATGACTAATTTTATTGTGTAAATAATTCTAAATTCTCCGTTCAAATTTTACTTTCCGAACTCCATGATCGGTGTCCCATTGTTTCACTTCTTTGAAGCCAAATTTCTTATATAATTCAGTAGCAGGTTTATTTTTCAATCCCGTTTCGACCATAAATAAATTTGAATCAAATGTGTCAAAAACGAATTCCATTAGCCGTTTTGCAATACCTTGCCGGAAGAATTTTGGAGCAACAACCAAACTATTAATGTATGTATATTTAGTAGTATGATTAATTTCAATAACTCCTGCGAGTTCATTGTTTTTCAAGTATCCAAAAAATAGGGTGTCACTATTAATATAACTTTCCAGAGGTCTTTTTAAAGGAGGAAAATTAATTGCATTTAATAATTTGGCTTCAACGGCATAAGAAACTTGAAAAACAGCACGTATTTCAGTAGCTACTTCTTTGTTGGTATGTTGAAGTTTCTGTATCATTTTTTTATTGCAGTTGTGTAATTTTCACCTTGTTAAAGATACAGTTTTTAATCACGTTTGATTCATAAAACGGAGGTTATAATTCTTGTTTTTAGCTTTTTGCTGTTATACTTTCATGTCATTATTAACCTTAAAAATCATTTAGATATGAAAAAAAGAAATCTTAAATCATTAGGACTTAAAAAAGAAATTATCTCTAAAATTAACGAGATTGTAAAAGGAGGAAGAGGATACCCAACGTATTTATCTTTACCATATTCAGACTGTTGGTGTTGGAGTGCAGATAAAGATACACAGCCTTAAAATTATTTATAAGCTGAGTGAAATTTCAAGGCTTTACTCAGCTTATTTTACTTTCGCTTCTTGTTACGTTTATTGTAATTTTTATCACCTCTTGTTTTTGGCTTTTTATACTTTTTTGCAATTTCTCTTCGGTATGATCCACCTTGATTGGTTTTCTTATTTTTTTCTTTCTTTTCATGAAAACCAGGCGCTAATCCTGTCGTTTTTGAAGGATTGTTAATCTCGCGAATGCGTGTTTGTTCTTCAGGAGCTAATTCATTAGAAATAGAAACTTCTTCAGGAAATTCTAGTTGTGGAATTTCGTATTTCATTAAAGTTTCAATCGCTTCCTTGTATTCTTTTTCTTTTGCAGTATACAACAAAATAGAATTTCCTTTTGCTTCTGCTCGTCCTGTTCTACCAATACGATGCATGTAGTTTTCAGGATAATTTGGCGTATTAAAATTGAATACATGTGTAATCATTTCCAAATCCAAACCACGCGCCATTACATCAGTAGCAATCAAAATACGATTCATGCCTTCATTAAATTGATTGATAGAACGCAAACGGTAATTTTGTGTTTTGTTCGAATGAATCACACAAGATTCTTCCCCAAATTCAGGTTTTAAACAATCAAACAAACGATCTGCAATACGTTTATTAGAAATAAAGACCAACACTTTGCTATACGTTTCCTTATCTTTTAACAAGTGTTTTAGCAGATTCACTTTCGTGTAAAAGTTTTGAACTGCATAGCAGGTTTGCGAAATATTGTCTAACGGTGTTCCACTTACTGCGATAGAAATTGTGTGTGGAGCAGTAAAGAAATCATCAATCAACACACTAACATCATCTGTCATTGTTGCCGAAAACATAATATTTTGACGATGTTCAGGAAGTAATTCCAAGATATTAGTAATCTGAAAACGAAAACCTAAATCTAACATGACGTCAACTTCATCAATTACTAGTTTCTTAATCGCTTTTAATTGCAAAGCTCTACTCAAAACCAAATCATATAAACGTCCAGGAGTTGCTACAATAATATCAGCACCTTGTTGTAATGATTGTGCTTGTGTATTCATATTCACGCCACCATACACACCAACGGTACGCACATTGATATATTTGGCAAATAATTCAATCTGTTCTACTACTTGGACTACCAATTCACGCGTGGGTACTAGTACTAAAATTCTTGGATTAACTTGCTTTGAAAATTTCAAATCACGTAACAATGGCAACATGTATGCAAATGTTTTTCCTGTTCCAGTTTGTGCAATACCAACCACATCTTTCCCTGAACGAATCACAGAAAATGATTCTTCTTGAATTGGTGTTGGTGTTGTGAAACCTAAATCTTCAATCGCATAATGCAACTGCTTTGATAAGTCAAAATCCTGAAAAGTAGACATAACTGTTTAAATTTTGCGCAAATGTAGTGTATTTCATGATGTTAGGATGCAGAAATCTATTGCTGTTTTGTTTTTTCTGCATTTACAATAGCTTTTTCAACATTTTTATCTTGTTGTGAGTATAAAGCTGGTGTTAATTTTTTGAGTCCTTCTTTGGTCAGGTATTTAGTTAAAATACCACCTTTAATATTGTTTACATCAAATTCTATGATAAAAGCATTGGGATCAACTTTCTCAATTAAGTTATAGGTTCTACGAATGTCAATTCTGTTAATTACGGTGTGGATGATCTCTTTTTCGATTTGCATACCGCGTTTTCCATAACCTCTGGCGCCTTTATATAAAGTGGTTCCTGCTCCGACAGTTTTGATTAATGCTGCTTCTATTTGAGTAGAATACTCTGAGACAATCATCAAACCGACAAAATCTTCAAAACCTTCAATCATTAAATCAATGATTTTGGCAGTGACCAAAAATGTAAGAACCGAATACATGGCAATTTCTACAGAAAGTACTTTGGCAGTAATAGCAAATAATATAGCATTAAATCCTAAAATAATTTTTCCAATACTAATTCCTAAACGATCATTGAGAAAAATTCCTAATATTTCAGAACCATCTAATACAGCTCCGTTTTTTATTGTCAAACCAATTCCTGCGCCTAAGAATAATCCACCAAAAATGGCAATTAGTAATTTGTCATCAGTAACTGAAGAAAAGTTTTCAAAGTGAATAAAAATAGCCAATCCAATAATGGAAAGAATCGATTTAACAAAAATGCGTTTAGAAAGAGTAAACCAAGCTAAGATTAAAAACGGAATGCTTACAATGAGTAAAATAACTGAGATATCAACCTTGTATATTTCACTAAGAAGAATGGCAATTCCTGTAGCACCACCATCTAAAAAACCATTAGGTAATAAAAACATTTTTAGTCCAATACTTGCCAGAAGAATTCCGATAAAGATTTGAAAAATTTCTGAAAAAAGTTGTTTCATATAGCAAGTTTTGAGTTGTAAAATATTTTGTCAAAAATAACGAAAAACTTGCGGCTATAATCATAAGAACTTTTTATGACTGTACTCGACAGGTTCTTATGAGTAGCCTATTTTTTAACCATAAAAAAGAAAAAGCAACCCGAAGATTGCTTTTTAAAATACTATTAATTTACTATTGTTTTGGCTTTGGTACTTGTAAATCACAAACAACGCCATCATATGTATTATTACAACCAGTTTCTGACTGCGCGCATACAAGCGGGTGAATAATAGAAATTAATGTTCCTCCTTTAATAGTAGATGAACTTAAATTTGAAATAGATTTTTTGTTAAGTGTTAATGATTTCAAGTTTCTTTTTTTCATGGTGTAAAAATTTAAAAGTTAGATGGTAAATGTATACGATTGACCTTTTGAAAGCAATAAGTGTAAGTGCCTATTTATAAATGGAGAAGTATGAAAGTAAAAAAATAAGAGGCATAATGAGTTCAAATTAATGATAATATCTTTCTGCAAAAAAGTAAAAATTAGGAGCTACAATCATAAATAAGAAATAAAGAAAAAGCAATCCGAAGATTGCTTTTAAATTACATTACTATTAAATTTATTATTGTTTAGGCTTAGGTGTTTGTAAATCACAAACAATTCCATCTTCACAATGTGTATTGATACAAGTTCCTTCTGACTGCGCACATACAAGCGGATGAATAATAGACACTAATGTACCTCCTTTAATGGCAGCCGAATTAAAATTTGAAATAGACTTTTTATTAAGTTTTAATGTCTTAAGATTTCTTTTTTTCATGATATAAAATTTAAAAAGTTAGATGGTAAATGTATATGATAGATCGGTTGAAAGCAATAAGTACAAGTGCCGATTTATAAATGGAGATGTAAATTTAATATGAATAAAGAATCGGTAAATTAAGTAAAACGTCTAAAAGAGGATATTGCTTCTTTTGTTAAGAAAAAAAGCTACTTATGATGTATAAGTAGCTTTTAGTAGTAAAAAATGGTTTACATATTTTGATTTAATGCAATTGGTCCATCAGATATGGTATTGCGACGTAAGAGACGTTTTTCTGCTTCATGCAACTTTTTAGCTAAGTCATTTCTGATTTCTTTGTATTCAGGATTGTATGCTAAGTTTTCCATTTCATTATCTTCATTATCTGTCAATTTATACAATTCATACATTGTTGGGTAACTTCCTAATGCATGAAAATAATAGGCAAATTTCCATTCTTTAGTTCGAATACAACGAATTCGATTCGCCGCTAAAACTGCCGAAGCATGATCTGCCGAACTTGCTTTGGTATCGTCAAATGTAAACATGATTTCATCCTGAACACCAGTGCCGTTTGTAATGATTGGTAATAAGTTGTTTCCTTGTAATGCTTTAGAAGGGCGTTTTATATTTGCAATTTCCGCCATTGTAGGCATAATATCTATCAACGTTGCTAATTCGTTAGAATTTCGTTGTGGAATTTTTTCTCCGTTTTCATCTTTACTAGGAAATAGAATTGGGTTTGAAAAAACCATAGGAACATTGAGTGTTTCTTCATATACGTTGAATGCTTTTTGACGCATACCGCCATGTGCTAATCCCATTTCTCCATGATCTGAAATACGAATCACTAAAGCATCATCTGCCATTCGGTTTCCAGCTTCACTCACATGATATAATTCAGCAATAAACTCTCCAATTTGTTTGTCAATCTTTGTGAGTGTATGTGCATAGAAGTTAATATAATTTAGCTTTTTTTTATCATCTGGTAAATCGCCTAAAAGTATGTTTGCAGATTGTACAATTTGAAACTGCGCCATTGGTTTTTTATTCTTAAGTAAATCTTCATCTAAAGAATATGGTAATCCAACACTTCTACCAAGCCAATCTTCTTCAGAATACCCATAGTTTACACCATTTGGATAGGCTAATACATCATGCGGATTTACCAATGAAAGGACTAAGCAAAACGGAACACGCTCTTTACCACTTTCACGTGCTGTACGAACTTGTTGTAAAAAATCAATTCCTTGCTGAATGTACATTTCATCATGATTTGCATAACCACCACCAAAATTTTGTGGTTTTACATCTTCTCCCGCATCAGGAGCAACCCAGCCTTTAAAGCCTGTCAAAGCAATCTCGGAAGCTGTTAAACCGTTTTCAGTTTCTCCTTTACTCAAGTGCCATTTTCCACGATATTGCACATCATATCCATCACCTGAAAGCATGCGTGCCATATTATAAATTCTTGGATCAAGTTGTGTTTCGGAGTCAGAATAACGTCCGCCAAAAGTAAGTGTTTGTGTCACTCCATGTTGTGACGGATATACGCCTGTGAATAGTGTTGTTCTACTTGGTGAACACATACAAGAATTACAAAATGCTTTGTTGAATGTAAAACCATTGTCTTTTAAAAATGTCATGGTTTCTAAGTTTTCAGCTTCCCAACCTGTTGGAAAGTTTCGAGTTGCACGTTCTTGATCCGTAATGATTAGAATCATATCTGGTTGTTCAGGTAGTTTGGCTCTTTGTTCAGAAAAATTCATAAGGTTTAGTTTTTATTTAAGTTGAATATCTTATAAATTTCCAAGTTGCATAAGCGTGCAAATACGCTACTCTAAAAGCCAGTAAAAGTACTTGTAGTTGCACTATTTTTTATTGTTGTTATTGGTTGATTTATGGTTTTTTCCTATCTTTTCAGAGTGAAAATTTCTTAAAATCATTAAAATATATATTAACTAATTACATTAACATTATGGGACTTAAAAAAGCAATCGAAGGATTAGATAAAGCAGTTAAAGATTTAACGTCATTACACGTGCAAACTTATACAGGTGAAACAACTATTTCTGTGGATAGTGATAAACCTTTTGCAGATATGCTTGCAGTTATTGAAGCAGGAAAAACAGATGCTAAACTTGTTTTGGTCGCAGAAACGCTTGCCAAATTTGATGGTGACTCGTATAATTTTGTAAAGAAAAACTTAGATGATGTTCCTGATATTGCTTTAGAAGTACATAAAAATGCTGTAAAAGCAGGAATTGAAACACGTATTGGCTTGCTAGGCTTATTTAAAGGACTTATAAAATAAGATCATCTACATGAGTGGATTTCCAGCATATACATATCGGGAAGTATCAGGCACACCAATTAATCAATTAGGAGGTTTTGAAACCATTCTAAATGGTGTTGCAAACAATGGTTTTGTGAATAGAGTACCAGTTGACAAAACTGAAGCTTTTCAGATGCAGCACCAAAAAATTAGAATTCAAACCATTGCTACACGCTTATACTTGCTTGGATATCTACGAAGAGACTTTAAGCCAAAACGAATACATAAGAAAATTGAAAAAATTAAAAGAGCTACACTAGCGTTTCAAAAAGATGCCAACCTAACACAAGATAGTTGGGTTGGCGATGAAACGTGGTATGCACTTGATGAGTTGGTAAGTTTCGAGTCTACATTTACAAATGAAAGGTGGTTTGTAAATGGACGCATAAAGCCAGAAGTGCAACATGCCATGCATAGAGCTATTCAATTACGACTTTGGTCTTTGGGATTATATGGAAAAAAACCAAGGCCGAAATTTAAGTTGTTAACTAGAAGAGCTTTATACAATTTTACACGAATTCTTCACATGTTCGCTATACGAAAACGGAGTTTTGTAAGTGATTTTAATACAGAAACCCTCATACTTCTTTTTGATCAAGAGAAACTAGTTCACTTTATAAAAAAACGAAGTGTCGTAACAAGAAATGTGTTTAACTTGATGCTAGCTACTGATAAAGAAGAGGAAGATGAAACACTGTCTAAAAATTTTATGGTGAATTGTGCCAAAATAGAACTTTGGTTATTAGGCTTTAAACTACGAGTAGATGTAAAACTGAGTTATAATTATGAATATGGAAGCGGTATTTGGAATGCACTTGCTGAGTTTCACAGAGAGTTTGAAGGAAGAAAAGTACATATAGCAGAAAAGCTAGCTAAAAACGTTTCCCCAAGACTTTTTGTAAGTCTGGCAAATGCTTTAAAATCTGAAGAATCGTATAAAGAAGATGATGCAAGTGAAGAAATAGCACAACAACTTTTTGTGAAAAATAATACGGCAGAAACAACAAGTAATATTCAAAAAGCGTGGGGTTTTATAAAAGAAACAGGCATGCGTTTGTGGGATGGATTAAAACGTGTTTGGCGCTGGATTAAAAAAATAGGGAAAAAGGTTGTCACTTTTATTCAACACAATTTATTTAAAGGATTCTACCGTTTTGTATCAAAATCATTTAAAATTGTAACGCGAGGAATTGGTGCTATTGTGAAATCTATTGGTGTCTATATCAAAGGTGGAATGGTAACTGAAGGTATGTTTTTTAAGTTTTCAAAAGACATGGACACTTCTGTATATATTGACGCTAATATAAGTAATGAAAATGCTGAAGCTGGTTCGTTTGCATTATTAAAACAAACAACTGCCTTTAAACTTGGTTGTAAAATTGTAGGATGGATATTCTATATTTTTAAAAACCTTTCTCTTGGATTATGGGGTTGGGCAAAAATTCTCTTTTCATTATTAAAAGGCTATAAGGAATTACGTGTTTTGTATCATGACTTTAAATTGATTGCTAGTTAATGTTTATTGAGTCAGTTCTATGTATTCAGAAGTTCCGCCAGATAAATCTCCATTGAGCCAAACCCAGTTAAAATTTAATTGCAATTTCCCATCAGGATGTTTTGTGATGATTCCTGTAGAACTTCCTACTTTTAACTCACCATCGTTTGTTAAACATTGAAACAATAATTCAATTGTATCGTTCGCAGTTTGTTTTCCAACAATGAAACCTTCTTTAATTTCTCCACCTTTATATGTTCCTGTAATGATTTTTCCATCTTGGAAATAATGAAAAATAGTTTCGTTAGAAGAAAGGCCATTTTTATTTTCGGTGGTAATAAATTTTTTATCGTGTATGTTCAAAAGTAATGTTGTTTAATTTTCGTTATGCGTGTGAATAAAACCGTCAATTAGTTGTTCTAACCAAGCTTCAATAGCTTCTGTTAACTGTAAAAATAATTGATCGACTTCTGTGTTAAATAAATTTTTATCAATACGATCTAAGCTCATTTCCATAGAATAATGAACATTGTTATAATGAATTTGATAATATTTCTGAGTTCTATCAAGAATTCCAAAAAGATTTTTCTCGTTGTAATATGACTGTTTTAATGTAGCTTTTGAAAAACTAAACAATTGTGTAATACGTTCTCTAATGCGTTTTGGGAGTTTACTTTGATGTTCAAAGGTAGTTCTGCTCTCTTTTACCAAGTCTTCATTGATTTCTTCTAAGTTACTTGGTTGTGCATAAAAAAATGTAAACAGTTGATAGTTCAAATTTGTATCGATAAATAAATTAATAATACGAATATTGTCATATAAACCGGGAGTGAAAGAATAGGATAAAAGGTATTCTTCCTTAAGTTTCGTAGAATCATGTTCATAAAAGTCCTCATTTTTAAAATTCATCTAGTATAACTTTTTATGATTAAAAGAAGACTACCCTAACTCAAAAGTAGTTATTCCAAAGATTTTATCGAGCGCAACTGTTGGTGGTGTGCCGTAATACATACGTGCACATTCAAAAATATAAGTTGCTTCATATTTTTTTACAAGTGCTTTTGCAGCTTCATTACTCATAGGAATATCTAAAAATAGCGATTCGTCATTTATAGCATTTAAACACGCTTGATATAATGCTTCTGCAATTGTAGGATTGTCAGCAAATAACGGACAAACTTTGTAACCTGTGGTTGCTTTTCTAATAATTGCAAAACCTTTTAATTGATCGTTTTCAACATATTTAAATGTTTTTGTCAGTGGAAGTTGTAACCAAGGTTTTAGGAATTGTGGACGCGAAAATCCAAAACATTGTTGATCGTACGCTAGGATATTTTCAAAGTCTTCTTTTTCAATAGGAGAAATATTTTTATCAATTTCAAATGAACTTCCTTTTCGTTCATAACGAACATCTCTAAATGCAATTTCAAAACCTCCTTCTCTATAAAATGGTTGCATGTCTACAACGCCGTCCATTCCAATAGCAGCGTCTTTGTGCAAACGAGAAAGTAGTTTGTCACGTCTGTGATACCAAAGTTTTCTGCCAATTCCATGCGTTCTATATGGTGGTTTCACGATGAAGAATCCCATGAATCCAAAATTTCCATTGTAGGAAACAATAGATCCACCAGCTATAAGTTCATCATTGTAATGAAAACCATAAAACCCATCAGGATCAGTTGCAAAGTATGCATGAACATCATGCGGTCCCGGATTCCAGCCTTCTTTTTCTGCCCAAGAAACTAATGTTTTGATACCATTAATATCGAGTTTTTTAAATTTTAAATCATCAATATTCATACGATTACGATTTACTAAAATGGTTACTCATCTGTGTCACGATTCATAAATTGATCTAATAAATCATTCATGTCGGGCATACTTTCAAGATGCGTTTTTACTTTTGTATGAATGTCTTCAAATGTAGCTTCATCATTAAGAACTTTCAGTGCATATTCAATTGGATACAATGACATAACTGTTTGATTTTTGTCATATTTTATAGTCATAGCTCGCAATGGAAACTCTGGCTCGTTATCTTGATAGAGCTTAAAGTCAAATGCTTTAATCATGTAATCTGCAAAAGCCAATGCTAAATACATCATTGTTTCTTTATCTGCTAAATTAAACGCCTTGCAATACATATGAAACCCCATACCATCTTGTACAACTTGATCTAAGTTAATTGGATGATTTAATGGATTTTCTACTTTTTGGTCAATGTTATTATCAATATAAAACCCTTTGATAACTTTTAAACAGCCATCCAGAATAAATTCGTCAATAGTATCTTCAGAATATCTTTTAGCAAAATAATTAGTTGTGTAAATTTCTTTTATTTCACCTTCATTTGCTAGTGACTCTTTCGTTTGTTGAGGTGAATCTTGTTTTTGTGTTGATTTTTTTGAAGAGAACAGTTTTTTGAAAAAATTCATGCAATTTATTTTTTTTGATTACTGAAACCATGTTGTCCATGGAGTTGTTAATGGTAACAAGATAACCTAAATTATAAAGAAAATAGTTATTCTTTTTAGCGTTTATTAGCAGCCGCAGCTCCCAAAAGTATTTATGTTTGTGTCAATTGTTCCATCTTTTGATGTTAAGTGCATGGTTCCTGAATAAATAGTTCCTCCACCATTATCTTTTGCTTCTTCCGTAAGGGTAAGTTTTAGATCATAAATTTCATTGTAATACTGTTTGTGAACACTTCCACGTTTGTCGTCAGTATTTTCAGGTTTTTTACTTTTTAATGAGATGTATTTTCCATCAATTTTTATTACTGCAATTGCTTTTGGTGGATCATCCGTAGTGCCAATAAAAACCATAGTGCCATAATCTTTTGGATGTGTTCTAAATGTACAACTACAGCCATCATCTACAGCAAAACCATCTGGTAAATCGTTCAATGTTGTAATTACTTGTAACGGTTTGGCAAAAGCAGTTTTTTTATCAACTTCTGATTCCGTTTTGTTTTCAGTACTCAATAGAACTGATTCCCATACACCATTTACCATTAAAGGCTTAGCGTTCATTTGCATAAAGTGTTTACTCGTTTTTTGAGAACGTGTGTATTGCACTTTGTTTGTGTAATCTTTTACAATCTCGATTAATTCCATCACTCTATTTTCGTATGCGCCACCATCTACCATGAAGTAAAATTCACGTTCTTTAAGAATATTGTGCTTAGAGTCTTTTAAAACATAACGATATTCGTATCCATACTCACCAAATTCTGACTTGCTAATTTCTAAGATCTTGCCGTCTTTATGATACGTTGTAATTTGTGTTTCAGCATCTCCAGCTTCTTCATTCTTAATACTGATATTTTTCCAAGTAGTTAGATCAAATTTTCCAAAATGAATAAAATCAAACTGTTCATCAGTAATAATTTCATTCCCTATATCATCTCCTTCATTTTTGACAGCGCCGCCATAAACCCAACCCTTTTTGTTGCCTTTGGTTGTTACTTTTAACCAATAATCATCATATACAACGCTACGAAGTACAATAATATCTTTGTTTTCAGATATTGTTCCTGTAAATTTTATCTCTTGAGGTTTATACGTTCCAATTACCTTTCCTTTGGTATTCGGAGTTTTGCGCACATTTATATTATCTACCCAAACATAATAAGTATTGTTATCTTCTTTTTCTGTAGTTGCTTCAGTTTTAGAAGTCGTATCAGTATTTGTTTCAGGAGTTTCTTTTTTGGAAGTGTCGCTTCCGCAAGAAATAAATAAGAAAACTAGAAACAGTATGTTAATTTTTAAAATGGTAGAATGAATTTTTACTTTCATTATGAATTGATTAGCATTGAGTTTAAATTTAAGAAATATTACAGAAATGAATAAGTTAAACATAAAAAATGCTAACAAGAATAATCTAGTTAGCGTTTTATACTATTTTTTGAAGAGATTTTATTTTTATAAGTAAGCCTACAATTTCCTTTAGAATTTAAGAATTACTTTTTGATAATGTTTTTTTGAAATTCTACAATTGAAACTATTATGAGTGCAAATGTTAGTATAACTGTAAAAATATGATTCATAGGAGTTGCTCTGCCTGTAAAACCAAATCCAAAACTGAAAAGTAATAACATATAAAAGCAAAAAAGAGCCATAAATAAGATAGAAACATATAACAACATTGCAATCCAAATATTTAATTTGATACTAAAGCGACTTTTCAAATTAAACTTGAAATATTTGATGATATTTAGGCATAATAATACAGTAATTCCAGTAAAAACAATGCCTTCCATGTGATACTCATTCAATACAAAAAAATCATAGAAAACAGTTAATAGGAGTAATGCCGAAATTGTAATGCTTAGTTGTTTTAGGGGAATGTTCATGTATGTGAAATTAATAGATTTCGTTTCTTTTCCAAATACTCTTTTTCAAGCGAATTTATTACTGTCGCTAACGCTAAATCAATATTAATAATTGCTTTTTCAATATTTTTTGTAGCAAAATAATAGTCAGAAAATGTTCCGTAATACAAATAGCTTCGTTGTGCCAGATCGTTTGCTTCTACTTGATCTAAATACTGTTTTGCTTTCGCGAAGTCTAAATTTTGCAAACAGACAACCGCCATGGTTACAATATAAATCGGCATTGGTTGTATAGCATACAAACATTGATACCAATATAAAATTTTAGTCCAATTAGTTTCGTCAAAATGTGCAGCACGTAAATGTTCGGCAGCAATGGCTGCTTCATAATGGTAACAAGAAAAATTTGTGTCAGAAACAGCTTTATGCATCATCGTATTCCCTAACTGAATTAATGGAAAATGCCACAAACTACGATCCTGATGTTTTAAATTGAGAATTTCATTTTCTGAATTTGTTTTTGCTTCTAATCGCGCAGAATGAAAACACATTAACGCAAATAAGGCATAGGCAGCAGGAATCCGTGTATGCACGTTTTTGAGTAACATTTTACACAATCGCATGGCTTCACCGCATAAATCTTTTCGAATCAATGTTTTTTGTGTATTGGAATGAAAACCTTCATTAAAAATTAAATACAATACTTCCATCACACTTTCCAAACGATCAGGTAATGCTTTTCCTTGTGGAATATGAAACTTTATGTTTGATTCTTTGATGGTTTTGCGTGCGCGTAACAACCGTTTTTTTACGGTTTCTTCTTTGGTTAATAAAGCAGAAGAAATTTCTTTAATACTAAAACCAGAAACAGTTTTTAAGGCAAACGAAATTCTGTCTCTTGGGTCTAAATTTGGATGGCATGCAGTAAAAATCATGCGCAACTGTGCATCTTCAATTTCAGTATCTAAAAACAGTTCATTAACGGCAATAAAATCACGACTTTGTTGAAGATTGGGAAGAAGTTTCTTTTCAGATTTAAGTTTTCTGAAAATATCTAAAACTCTATTTTTTGCAGCTTGTGTAAGCCAAGCTTCTGGGTTTTCTGGTTGTTGTTGTCGCCAAGAAATACTGGCTTTGATAAACGTATCTTGCACTGCATCTTCAATGATTTCAAGATGCGAAAGTCCAAAAATTCGAGTTAACACAGAGACCATTTTTCCACTGTGATAGCGGAATAAATGGTCAATGAGTTTTGATTCCATTACTTGTGGTCTTCAAAAACAGTTACTTCTCTAATTTCAACCGTTCCACCTAAATCATAGTCAGGAAAATCCTGTGCAATTTCTTGAACAGCGTCAAAATCTTTAGCAACAACTAAATAATAACCGCCAATAATTTCTTTTACTTCTGCAGAAGAAAGATCGGTCACAGTACGATTTTCTCCAACAATTCTACGAATTTGAGGATTCAATGCATTTCCACCACGCAAAATTCCAGCTTGTTCCATTTTGCCTCCCCAAGCAAACCACTTTCCCATACGGTTTTGTAATTCTTCTGGCGAAAGCCCTAAATCAGCGTAATCTGCTCCGACGAAAATCATCATAAATTCTTTCATAATAGTGTTTTTTATATTGTTATACCTCTAAGACGTTTGTCAAAATATAAAAGAGGACATTTTTTTTAATTTATTTTAAATATTGTTTACTCCACTGCATCATATCAGTTAGTAATGGTTGTAAAGAAACTCCTTTTTTTGTAAGGCTATATTCTACTTTAGGAGGAATTACAGGATATGATTTTCTTGAAATAAGTTGCAATTTTTCTAAATCTTTTAACTGTTGTGAAAGCATTTTTTGACTAATTCCTTGAATAGATTTATCAAGTTCGTTAAAACGCATTATTTCATTCAAAAGCAAAAGCCAAATGATAACCGGTTTCCATTTACCGCCAATTTGTTCCATAAAAATGGTGATTGGACATTCTTGCGCCTGTTTGTAATTTTTTTCTATTTTTTTTGGTTCCATAAGCGTATTAAAATCGATTTTCCAACGTGGAAGTTCGTTACTAACCTAAAAGTAAGTACTTGACTCAAAGTTAGCTTTAATCTACTTTTGATCAAAAATAAAACATGAAAAATAAAGTAATTGTCATTACTGGTGGAACTTCTGGAATTGGTTTAGCATGTGCAAAATATTTGATAAATGAAGGTTGTAAAGTAATCATCACTGGAAGAACAAAAACTACACTAGAGAACGCTTTAAAAGAACTCGGAATAAATGCTGTAGGATTTGTGTCTGATACTTCAAAACTGTCAGCTATAGATGTATTAGTAACTTCTGTTAAAGAGAAGTTTCAAAAAATAGATGGTCTATTTATTAATGCAGGAATCTTTAAATCGGCAAATTTTGAAGAAACTACAGAAAGCCTATTTGATGAGACAATGCATATAAATTTTAAAGGTGCTTTTTTTACAATTCAAAAATTTATTCCACTATTAAACAATCCGTCAAGTATTGTACTAAATACTTCTATTGTTGTTTTTAAAGCATTTGCAAGTACAAGTGTGTACACAGCAAGTAAAGCTGCGCTAGAAAGTATTGCAAAGGTGTTGAATGTAGAATTAGCGTCAAAAGGAATTAGAGTAAATGTCATAAGTCCTGGTGTTACACAAAGTCCAATTCAGAAAAAATCAGGAATGACAGATGAAGCTATTAATGATTTGCTAACGCACTTTTCAACTACAGCACCAATTGGAAGAATTGTACAACCTGCGGATATTGCGCCAATAGTATCATTTTTACTTTCTGAAAATTCATGGGTATTACGCAATGAAAAAGTAATTATTGATGGAGGAGCAACATTGTGATTAAAGTTATTGTAAAGGCTGAATATCTGTTGGAACCTTATCAATATGAAT
The DNA here is from genome assembly GCF_947496985.1 of uncultured Kordia sp. Classification (GTDB taxonomy): domain Bacteria; phylum Bacteroidota; class Bacteroidia; order Flavobacteriales; family Flavobacteriaceae; genus Kordia. Next base: position 94,262 of record NZ_CANMEZ010000002.1, on the reverse strand, counting down.
TTCAAAATGTAACGTTTGATTCTCTTTGATCCCTTTTGTAATATCTGCAATCTTCAAATTGAGTGTGTCTATAGAACCTTTTGTATTGCGTTTGATGTATCCGTGATTATCATTGATTAACTCATAAATATCTAATTGCAAACCACTGTAATAATTATATTTTGCTAAATTATTCTTGATATTATCTTTTGTAGCAAATACATTTGGCAAAATTCCAAAAAGTGTTGAACAGAAGAAAACGCCAATAAAAGTAGCTTTTAAATAATAATTCTTTGTATTATCCCAACCACCTTTTAGTACCAAAAATCCTAATATTCCAGAAAGTACAGAAAAGAAAGTGAAAAAGCCTGAAAATGTATAATTGTAGGCACTATAAGTTTTAAAAATATATAAATATGATTCTTTAATATTAGCAATCATACCGAATTGTTCTTTTAACTGTGCAACTTCACGAAGATCACTTGTGGCAGCATTCAATGCATTTTGTATGGTTTCATCTCGTTTTTCAAAAAGGCTGACCATTGTTTCTGCCGTATCGTAATACAAACGAATGGTAATGATAAAAGCAATGGTAATTACCAATGTGACAAAAACTACATATCCTATTTTTAGGATATTTCCTTTGGAAGCTTTTTTAAAAAAACTAGGTTCTTTTGGTGGGTTATTTTCCATAATTAATATACGTTTAAATTAGTTGGCTACTCAATTGTATATTGGGAGGAATTTTGTTTGTACAAAAATATAAGTTTCTAAAATATAGAACTTCATTGTAAAAATCTAATGTTTCCAGAAAATCATCATAAAATTGTCCGATTTTTTGCTTTATGAATGATTTCGGATATTAAAAAACGGAAGATCAAGTACACTTGTTTCATATTAACTTTAAAATGATTCCATATGAAACCACTTGTAAAATTTTCAATAGTATGTGTGCTTTTAAGTGTATTTCCCTTAGTTGTCTTTTCTCAAAATGATACAATTCCAAAAACAAAAAGTAATAAACTCTATTTTGCTACACATATTTTTTTAGGACAAGGTTTTACCAATGGTTATAAGCCAGAAGGTGCTTTGGGTGTAAACATTCAATTTCAAGGAGAAGAGCGCTTTGGATTTGGATTTGATATGTCATTCATAAGCCCAGAAAGTAAAGGGTTTACTGATAATCCGCCAGCAAATTTAATTTCTAATTATTCAGAAGGCGCTAGTGAGCCTTTTTCGACTGTTAATCAAAATGGAGCACCATATAGTGATCGTTTTCGAGCGTATAGTCTGTATATATCTAAAGGCTTTAAGCCAAGAGATCGAGTAGTGATAGATTTTCAAGCAGGTTTTTCGTTGTATCAAATGAAACGAAGCTCGTATACGTATAGATATTTTCCCAGAATTAATGCTACCTCTGGTTTTTTTGGTACTAGTGGTGGCAAAGCACCATATGTACTAGTAAATGAAATAGAAGGCTCTACAACATTTAGAGTAGGTGCCTATTTTAGAATCAATAGCATTGTTAGATTTCGAAAAAGAACTGTGTTATCATTATCTCCTTTTGCACATTTGAATGGAGAACAATCTTTTTATGGAATACAGCTTGGGATAAGTTTTGGTAGAGAATATAAGTTGAATATACTTAAGTAAGTATCTGTTGTTCTTTAATGTAATTCGCAACATCTCGTGCCCAAACTTGATAAGCCAATTCAGATGGATGCACGCCATCACTGAAAAAGTCTGCTGGCGTGACATTTAAATTCATACGATCAATAAAATCTTCGTAGGTAATTGTGCGTGAATAATAATGGACATTTTCATAATCGTTCACAACTTTTTCAAGTTCTTTACCAAGTAATACTACCAAATTTCCAATGACAAATTTGATTGGACCTGTAAACGCTGGAAATTCTTTAATTGGTGGCATATTGATAAAAACAATCGGAGCTTTTGGATATTTTTCACGAATAGTAGCGATCAATTTTCGAATGGCAGCATTCCATTTTTTTGGAGAATGTAATTTGAAACTATCATTTCCGCCAAGTCCAATAACAATCAAATCTATTGGTTTTTCAGTAATACGCTGTATAATTTTGTCATTTACACGTTTGGCTGTATAACCACTTTTGGCATATACTTTCCATGAAATCGATGTGTCTAAAAGTGTTGACAATGAATTCGCTAACGTGCCTGTAAAACCAGTTTCATGTGTTTTAACACCAACACCAGCAATCGTGCTTTCACCAATTGTAATTAATTGAAAAGATGTTTTGTTTGAAGTTTCTACGATGCCTTCGTTTCCTGTTGCTTCAGGCAACTGAGGAATAGTGTTCCGAATCTTTTTTCCTTGAAAATACAAAAGAGGTAATAACGGAACGGAAACTATCGCGCCAAGCGTATACTTAATATTCATAATCATTTCAAATTAGTAGCTAAAGATACAATTTTGAATCGCAAAAAAGAATTTTGTTTAATAGTTATGTATATTTGTTAAACAAAATAATTTATGAAGAAAACGCACCTTCCATCAAAAGTCTGTAAAGTATGTCAACGACCTTTCAATTGGCGTAAAAAATGGCAGCGTGTTTGGGATGAAGTTCAATATTGTAGTGAACGCTGCCGCAGAAATAAAAATAAAAAGCATGACTAAAACAGGATTGGTTTGGTTTCGAAATGATTTACGCATTCATGATCAAATTTCATTAATAAAAGCAGCCAAAGAAAATAGTTTTGTGATGGGGATTTACTGTTTTGATCCGCGTCATTATGAAAAAGATCGTTTCGGATTTGTGAAAACAGAAAAGTTTCGAGCAATGTTTTTAATTGAAACGATAAACGAACTACAAACAGAATTAAATGATTTAAATATTCCATTATTTGTACATGTTGGAAAGCCGGAAGCTGTTATTCCTCAGTATGTGAATATTCATAAAGTTACTTCAATATATTTACAGAAAGAATGGACTTCGGAAGAAGCTTCTGTGTTTGAAAATGTAAAAAATACGGTTTCCAGCGAAGTCAATTGGGTTGAAAGTTTTGATCAATTTTTATTCCATCCGGAAGATATTTCAATGACAATTGATAAGATTCCCCAAGTATTTACAGTGTTTCGCAAGAAATGTGAAAAATATGCTTCAATTCGTCCGATAGAAACCATTTCTAAAATGCCAGAGAAAAATCGTGTAACACATTTAACAAAGGTACCAACATTACATGATTTGGGTTTGAATGATTTTGAGAAAGATACTCGCACAGCTTTTCCATTCAAAGGTGGCGAAAAAGCGGGTTTGGAACGGTTGAAAAGTTACAGTTGGGACACTAAAAAATTATCCTATTATAAAAAAACTCGGAATGGTTTACTTGGAACTGATTACAGTTCAAAGTTTTCTGCTTGGTTGGCAAACGGAAGTTTATCGCCACGAATGATTTATCATGAGATCAAAAAATACGAGTCGGAAATCGTTAAAAATCAATCCACCTATTGGATGATTTTTGAGTTGATTTGGCGCGACTTTTTTAAATATATTTCCTTTAAACACGGAAATGATATTTTTAAACCGGAAGGAATATTACATCAAACATACGAATGGAATCGTGATGCAAAATTAATTCAACGATGGATAGATGGAGAAACGACTGAACCATTTGTAAATGCAAACATGCTCGAACTCAAACATACAGGTTGGATGAGCAATCGCGGTCGCCAAAACGTAGCTTCGTACTTTGCCAGAACGTTGCAACTTGATTGGCGTATTGGCGCCGCGTACTTTGAATCGCTCTTGCTTGATTATGATGTGCATAGCAACTACGGAAATTGGATGTATGTATCAGGAGTTGGGAACGATCCACGAAACAGAACGTTTAATGTAAAGCTGCAAGCCGAACGTTATGATGCAAACAATAAATTTCAAAATCTTTGGCTACAAACAAGTTTATTTTAGATGAAGACATTACGATTACTTTTAGGCGATCAACTCAATTATGAGCATTCTTGGTATAATGAAACCAATGATGCGGTTGTGTATTTTATGGCTGAAATGAAGCAGGAAACCAATTATGTAAAACATCACATTCAAAAAGTAGTGGCGTTTTTTAAAAGTATGCGATCATTTTCCAGTTGGTTACAAAGTGAAAAACATCAGGTTGTGTATTATACTTTAGATGATGAAAAAAATCAGCATGATTTAATTATAAATTTGAAGCAACTAATCAAAAAATATAAGATTGAAAAGTTTGAATATCAGTTGCCTGATGAATACCGCTTGGACAAACAATTACAAAATTTTTGTACAGAAACCAATATAGAAACAGAAGCTTTTGATACGGAACATTTTTTGACTTCTAGAACTGATTTTGCAGAATTCTTTAAAGGAAAAAAACAAATGGTCATGGAATATTTTTATCGTGATATGCGAAAGAAATATAATATCATGATGATTTCTGATAAAAACCCAGAAGGAGGAAAGTGGAATTTTGATCAGAGCAATCGAAAAAAGTGGAAAGGGACACCTGAAATTCCAACTATAAAAAGCGTAGGAAATTCAGTTTCTGAAATTCATAAAATGATTAAAGAAGCTGATATTGAAACGATTGGTAGTATTGATGAAACCAACTTTCAATGGCCAACAAACAGAAAAGCTTGTTTGGAAATGCTAACATATTTCTGTTCAACATTGTTAGTTCATTTTGGTGATTACCAAGATGCCATGCACACGGAAGAACGTTTTTTATTTCACAGTCGTTTATCGTTTGCAATGAATTCTAAAATGTTGCATCCAAAAGAAGTTATTGAAACAGTTATTTCCTATTGGCGAGAACATAAAGAAATCATTGATATTTCGCAAGTAGAAGGTTTTGTACGACAAATTTTGGGTTGGCGTGAATATATGCGCGGAATGTATTGGAAAGAAATGCCAAATTACAGAACTTTGAACAAGCTAAACAATACAAATTCACTTCCAGACTTTTTCTGGACAGGAAAAACGAAAATGAATTGTTTGAAACATGCCATTACACAGAGTTTAGAAAATGCCTACGCACATCATATTCAACGATTGATGATTACAGGAAATTTTGCTTTGTTAACACAAATGCATCCTGATGAAGTTGATGAATGGTATTTAGGAATTTATATTGACGCCATTGAATGGGTTGAAATTACCAACACACGAGGCATGAGTCAATTTGCAGATGGTGGTTTGGTAGCCACAAAACCTTACGTTTCTAGCGGAAGCTATATCAACAAAATGAGTAATTATTGCAAAGGTTGTATATATAAAGTTGCTAAAAAAGAAACAGACGATGCATGTCCATTCAATTCACTATATTGGAATTTTTTAGATGAAAAACAAGTACATTTTAAAGATAATCAACGCATGTCTATGATGATGAATTTGTTAAATAAAATGGACAAAACAAAATTAACAACATTAAAAAATAGAGCAAAAGCAATCATTGAAAACCCTGATGATTACTAAAAGGAAAAGATAGAACTATGCAAGAGCAAGAAGAAGATAAAAGACCAGATAATGTAGTTTTTGATGAAGAAACCAATACATACAATCCAGGGTTGATGCCGTATGGAACAAATGTTGGCGCACCTGCAATTACAACACCAGATACAGTTACTTGGAAAAATGTAAACATTGATAAAGTCAATAAACAAGTTAAAGCACGCTTCGATGAACTCAAAGCGGAATACGATGCATTGATGGAAAAGTTTGAATACAACAATTTAATCTACAGTGCAAAATTTAACTTTGAACCTATTGTTGGCGAGATTTATCATTTGTATCGAGACAAAAAACAACAACCGTTTTTATCTATCATTGCGCCAAGTCAGTGTAGCTTTGATTTCGTTGGAAGCTTTCGCTTGAGCGCTGATAAAATGTGGGAAGTTGTAGAAGCATCATAAAAAAATAGCAAAGGAAAGCATCATATAACATTATGTTATATGATGCTTTTTTTTATACAAAATTATTGCTGTAATGCTTCTATATCAGAAATGAGTTGTTTCAACTTATTAGCAATTGGTCCGTATCCCATTTTAAATGAAAAACGATAAAATACGACTGAAAATACGGTAGCCAAAGGCACAATAGCAAAGACAAGCTCGTTTGGATAGGCTAAGCTTTCTACACCAAAAATTTCTCCAAATGTTTTATCATATTGATTGTAATAAGTATAAATTGCCATTGGTAAGACTAACATTGGTGTGCCAATCCAAAGCATTTTTGTAATAGATGCTCTGCTTTGTAATAAGAGTTTGTGTAACGATTTTAAGAAATCATGACAGTTTACTTCTTTGTTTGCTTTTTCAATATGTTGGATTTGCTTTTTGATAATAAAATACCAAACAATACACCAAATAGAAGCGATACTTCCTGGCCAAAAACTATTTCCAATAGCGTAATTCCCGAAAAGAAAAACCACAGCCATAATTAGTAGCATTTTTGGTTCTGTATTTAGCATTCGTAAAAGTTTATCACCTAAATGTTTCGATTTCTGATTGTATAAATTTTGAATTTTTGGTGCTACCAATGATTGTGTGTTTATAAATCCTTCTTTCCAGATATGTTCAATTGATTTTTCCATGTAATAATTTTTTAAGCTGTTCTTTAATTCGATTGATGCGTACGCCAATTGTAGTCAATTTCATTCCCATAATATTTGCAATTTCATCATACGACTTCTCTTCTAAATACAATAAAATAATAGCTCTATTGATTTCATTCAATTGTTTGATAGCTTTGTATAATTCATTCAATGATTCTTCATCAAAAACGGCTTGACTATCTTCTATAACTTCTTTTGGAAGCGTGTCAGAAACAAACGTCTTTCCGTTTTTCTTATCTTTTTTTAATAAAGTCAAACATACATTCAATGATATTCTGTAAATCCAAGTAGACCAAGCTGATTTCTGATTAAAATTAGCTCTGCTTCGCCAAATTTGCAAACAAACTTCTTGATAATAATCTTCAAAATCTTCTTGTGAATTACTGTATGCGCGACAAATTTTTATGATGATTGCAGCATGCGGAAGAATATGTGATATGTAAAAATCTTGACTCATTTAAAAAGTACGATTCAAATGATTTATGATACATTTCATAATACCAATACTAAGAAATATACAACCCATAATACTTATAATAGTTGTGTTCATTCCATTGCTCATGATCAATGGAATTAGGTAAAGTAGTATTTTATGAAAAGAAATATACAATAACATTTTTTAGAGCTTTTTATGATAATACAAATGGTGTACACTTCGTTAGTGGCTCAAAAAGTAAATTATTACATAGAGTATTAATTTTTTTCTAAAAAAATGCCTTTTTGATTATCTACAGCAGTTTTAAATGCTCTGTCTTTATCTACATGCAATGCCAATTTTGTAAATGGTTTTTTGATGCCAAATAAACCGTGAAGTATTTGTTTTGTATGTGTTTCAATAAGAATGTTATGACTTTCTAACTCACCTAATAAAGCAAAGTGAAGAATGTTATCTTCTTTTGTAAATGATTTTTTAAACAACTTTATTTCTTTAATTTCACTTAGCGGAATTTCAGCTTCGTGCATAATTCCATAATGTAAAATAAGCGTGTCTTTGGTAATTTCAATTGGTCGCTTCATCAATGATTTTGCATAACCAAATACTTGAAATCCAGAATAGATGCTCAAAATTGTCAGAATCCAAGCTGCAATTGTACTCCATTTAGCCAATAAATGATGAATTGGTGTAATTTCGATTCCAATCAATAAAATTAAGACAAAGAATAAAGCTACCGAACCACTTTCTTTGTGATAACTAAATTCGTTTTTGGCTAATTTTCTGCGTTTCCAATAGAAGAATCCATAATAAAAAACTGAAATTTCAGTTACAAACGGAATTACTAATGGTTTGGGTAAAATTTCAGCACAAGTTTTCTTTAATGCTGTAAAAAAGTCTACAGAACGATCTTTCTGCTTTTTATGAATGAGAATTGCTTTTCGAACTTTTAAGATGATAAACGTTGCAATACTAAGTTCAATTATTGGTAAAAACCACGTTTTGAATAGCTGTAAATATAGCTGATTGCCTTCAGGTAAAATGTACATCCCAACCAATAAACCGAGAACCATCATGGGAACGATCGTAGTTTTTGGAATGTTTGTTTTTCGAATTAATAAGAAGTAGACAAAAGGGATAGTAAGTAACAAATCGAGCGTAACTCCTAAACTTAAAATATCTGAATCTGCTAGAAAGTAAGCCGATTTTACAAAAAGAATAAGTGTTGCAAGTAATGCAATAGGAATTCCAAATCTTACCAAGTTGCGGTTGAATAGCGTTGTGTTGGTCATACGTTTCTTTTTTAGCTTTGGTACTAACAGTTAGTGTATAAAAAGGAGTGTATGTTACACAAAATCAAGGTTATTTTATGATATTTTAAAAATGTGTGTTTAGTATGTCTATGATAAAAAATTTGAAAAAGAATCAGCCTTCAATATTATTATAATTGAAGGCTGTATTTTAACTGATATTAAGTTTTATAAGCCTAAACTATTAACAGCTGCATCATCTACTTCATAATCATAGCATCTCCAAAAAGCCATACCATTTGTGCCTTTGTAGCGCCATGCAATCTCTTTATCTGGTGTAATTTCCCAGAACCCAAAATCACCTTCGCAAATAAGTGTATTTCCATTATTAAGTCGAACCGCACCAGATATTTTACTTGAAAATAAATCAGGGTGACTGTACGACCAAACTAAATTGGGTTCATTGTCAGTATCAGGAGTAAGTGTGAAATTTTGTGGCATTTCAAGTTCTAATATTTTAGAAACATTATCACCTAATCCATTGACAAAAACTAACATGTTTCCATTACCAGGAACGCCGTTTTCTAATAAGTTAGGGAAATGATTACGATCACTTCTAACTTCTCCAACTGTATTTTGGTAAGCTAACGGATTTCCAAAACGATATATTAAATCGCCTCCTTTGCCGTAATTTCCACCAGAATTGGTAGTAGCTTCCATTGTGGTTGTACTGTGATCAATTACCCAAACTTCATCATAGAAGTTTACACTTAAATAAATAACATCTTTATTCGCATCATAATCAAAACCATTAGAATGCATAACATCACCATTTACTATATCAGTTGCATTATAATTGATATCAATTTTTTGAGGGTTTTGACTAATATTTCCATAATTAGGAAGTCCTGAATCAGTATCATGAATGATATGATCAAAACTCCTCCATTCCCAAACAACCGCGTTAGTAGCTGGATTAATTTCCATTAATGTTTCAGGGAAAATATCTCCTGTATTTGTAGAGCCTTGTGCTATTGCAGTATTCTCGGTAATACGCTCCCAAACAAGTAATAATACATTGCCATTTGGTAACATTTCTACATCATGGTGTAATATGAAGTTATTTGTATTTAATGAATATTCCCATTCTATGTTACCTTCAAAATCCATAATGCGAACGATTCCTCCATAACCTCCAAATGTAATGGTTGCGTTTTCGTCTTTAAAAATTCCTAATAGTTTACCGTTTGGTAAAATTTCAAAATCATTACCTAATTGATTCGGGAAGTTGAACTCGTGCAGTTTTTCACCAGTTTTATCCATAATAAAAGCATTATCAGCTCCATTTACAACTGCTAAAGTAAGATTGTTATGAATTTTATCAGCTTCATAAATTTCAACTTCATCTGCTAAAACAAGAGGATCTGGATCAGGCGTTGAATTTGTAGGAGTTACTATATTGTCGTCGCCAGAACAACTTACAAGAATAACTAAAGATACTATAAGTAAGTATTTAATGGTTGATTGTAATTTCATAGTTATTTTTTTATAAATGTATGGAATTATTAAGAAAATTCCATTTAGAATAAAGGCTTTTCCCTTCTGAATTAAAGCTAGCTTTAATTCAGTCAAATTTTTTATAAAAACCTTACGACGTAAAGTATATATTTATAGTGATATAATTATTGAAAGTATTTTACGTTTTGTACGTAAGAATAATTATTTTAGCGAATATCGTTATTTTACAAATCATCTGTTGAAGTCTTTTAGCTTCGCTACTAAATCAAACTACTGCTATTGCTCGGATATCTAATTAAAGATTTTTTATATAAAAGCACTACGTTATATCGTTTTGTGTTGTTTCCTAATAAGTTGACAAAAAATCAGCGTTCCATTCTTGTTAAAGAATTTTCTTTTTACAACAAACTCACGCCAAAAGAACAATGTGTTTTTGAACATAGAGTCATTCGTTTTATTGAGTATCATACATTTGTTGGAAGAGAAGATTTATACGTAACAGAGCGAATGCAATTGTTAATTTCGGCAACGGCTATTATGATTACTTTTGGGTTTGATCGTTATTTACTTTCGAAGTTTGAAACGATTTTGGTATATCCTGAAGATTACTTTTCTAATGTAACACAGCAATATCACAAAGGTGAAGCAAATCCTAAGTATAAAACAATTGTGTTTTCTTGGGAAGATTTTGAAGAAGGAATTAAAATTGAAGATGACAATCTTAATTTGGGAATTCATGAACTTACACATGCAGTTCATTTTAGTTTTCTAACAGAAAAAAGTTACAGTGCTACACACTTTTTAAAACACTATAAACTGTTATTACTTTCACTACGAGCTAAAGAAGCGCAAAAACGATTGATTGAAATGAATTATTTACGTGATTATGCTTTTGAAAATCAATATGAATTTTTGTCAGTATTAGTAGAACATTTTTTCGAAACCCCTGAAGAATTCCGAGCAAAACTACCAAACATATACAATCGTGTAAAAGTAATGCTCAACATGGATGTGGCAGGCTTTTAAAGCTGTATAAGTGGTACTCTAAGACAGCTTTTTGTCCCAAGTGTTAATCCTGCATCAGAAATAATGTTTTGAACCTCTAAAAGTTCTTTTTCGCAATCTTCTCCATTAATGATTTTCAATCGTTCATTGATATTTTTCAATGAAATTCCTGAAGCTTCATGTGCATTATTTTTTGTCTCGGAAATTCCATCTCCATTATCTGTAATACATACATATAGCATTTCGTCTTCTATATCAATAGAAATATGCAATTCACCTTTTCCAGTTTTCTTTTTACTTTTCAATCCATGTAAAATTGCATTTTCAATCAAAGGTTGCAAAATTAAAGGCGGAACTTGTGTGTATTGTAAATCATCTTCTAGGATGTTGTTGATTTTTATAGAATATGAAAAACCATGATCAAACAAATCTTTTTGTAACTCAATATAGAGTCTAGAAATTTCAATCTCATCTTGTAAAGTGATCAATTTTGTTTTAGTCGATTTTTGAACCAAACGGTATAAGTGTGAAAGTCTATTAAGCCAGTTGATAGATTGTGCCACATTCCCTTTTGTGATCGAATTGCAGATACTCTGAATAGCATTATTAATAAAATGCGGATTCATCTGAGAATTCAGAAGATCGTATTTTAATGCTAATTCGTGTGTAGACATATATAAATAAATTTAAGAGTTAAAAAATTTCTATTATTTGGTTAGGCTGGCTGCTTAATGGGTATATGTAAAAGTAATGTTGTTACAGATGGCTGGCAACATGAACTGGTCTTTATTCATGAATTAATGCTCTATATTCACGGAAAGTAGAAATGTGTTTTAAGTTTTAAATGCTTGTTAGTGAGTTATTTGTGGAATTATTGGTGTTTTTTGGTATAAAATCGTTAAACACCCGAAATAGAGGTGCATTTTCCGTGAAAACGCACTATCAATTCATGAATTTTCATTTCGATTTTTTCTCAAAAATGCTAAAAAAAGTAAGTTGTTATCTATTATGTGTAGAAAAATGGCAGCATGAAAAGAAGAAGAAACTATATAAAAAAGCATAAAAAGGTAGCATTTTGTAGATGCTACCTTTGAATTTTTCTGTTAAAAAGTATGGTTTTATGAAACGATATTTTTTAAGTTTTGAATAGTTTCTGTAGGATTTTCTGATTTGAAAACAAAGCTTCCTGCAACCAAAACATCAGCACCAGCATCTACTAATGCTTTTGCATTTTTATCATTTACACCACCGTCAATTTCAATTTCGGTAGTAGCACCTTTTTCAGTAATTAAGGCTTTTAATTTTTTAACTTTAGTATATGTGTTTTCAATAAATGATTGTCCTCCAAAACCAGGATTTACACTCATAATACAAACCAAGTCGATATCATTAATAACGTCTTCTAAGAGATTTACGTTTGTATGAGGATTCAGGGCAACTCCAGCTTTCATTCCGGCTGCTTTAATTGCTTGTAGTGTTCTATGCAAATGTGTACATGCTTCATAATGAACTGTTAATACATTTGCACCTAAATCGGCAAATGTTTGAATATAACGATCAGGATCAACAATCATTAAATGAACATCAATGGTTTTAGTAGCATGTTTATTAATTGCTTTTAAAACTGGCATTCCAAAAGAAATATTCGGAACAAAAACGCCGTCCATAATATCAATGTGAAACCAATCAGCTTCACTTTGGTTAACCATTTCAATATCACGTTGTAAGTTGGCAAAATCTGCGGCTAGGATAGAAGGCGCAATTCGTTTTGTAGACATAATTTTGTAGTGTGTTGTTGTTTGCCGACAAAAGTACTATAAAATAAACGCTCTCGCAATGCGAGAGCGTCATTCATCAATCAAAAAACGAACAGTTATGTTATAAAAACTAAACTGCTGTACGGTTTTTAGGAGTTTATCCTAAATATGTTTTTAATATTTTACTACGTGAAGTATGTTTTAAACGACGAATCGCTTTTTCCTTAATTTGACGTACACGCTCACGAGTTAAGTCGAAAGTTTCACCAATTTCTTCCAAAGTCATTGGATGTTGGTTTCCTAATCCGAAATATAAACGGATTACATCAGCTTCTCTAGGCGTTAATGTTTCTAATGCACGCTCAATTTCTGTTTTTAAAGACTCATGTAATAATTCTTTATCAGGATTTGGTGATTCACCAGAATTTAATACATCATATAAGTTAGAATCTTCTCCTTCTACAAGTGGCGCATCCATAGATACGTGTCTTCCAGAATTCTTCATCGATTCTTTTACATCATTCACAGTCATATCTAATTCCTTAGCAATTTCTTCTGCAGAAGGAATACGCTCATGACTTTGTTCTAAATATGCAAAGGTTTTATTAATCTTGTTAATAGAACCAATTTTGTTTAAAGGTAAACGAACAATACGAGATTGCTCAGCTAATGCTTGAAGGATAGATTGTCTAATCCACCATACAGCATACGAAATAAATTTAAAACCACGTGTTTCATCAAAACGTTGCGCGGCTTTAATAAGACCCAAATTCCCTTCATTAATCAAATCAGGAAGTGTTAATCCTTGATTTTGATACTGCTTTGCAACCGATACTACGAAACGAAGGTTAGCTTTTGTTAATTTCTCTAGCGCTATTTGATCGCCAGCCTTGATTCTTTGTGCTAATTCTACTTCCTCGTCTGCTGTAATAAGGTCAACTTTACCGATTTCTTGAAGATATTTGTCTAAGGATGCAGTTTCCCTGTTGGTAACCTGCTTGGTAATTTTAAGTTGTCTCATGTAATCTACTTGGGATTTTATTCATTTTGCTTACGCTATTAGTTATACGTACAGAGTTACTAAAATGTTACAAAAAGGTGCTAATTATTTTAAATAAAGTTTGTAAGAAAATGTAATATATTAATAATTAATGGATTACACTCCTCTTTTGTCTCCGTAAATATGTACGTGCAAACGATCTGTATAATTAAATTGATACTTTTTACAGATTTCAATCAACCATTGTTGCTTTTTTTGTAATGCTTTAGGATTGGTTCCTTCGGGCATTAAATATACTTTTTCATTGGGTATGTCGTAAGTTTCGCATATTCCTAACACTTCCGTGAGATCGTTTTCAGACGCAATGACAAACTTAAAAACCGCCTTTTTATTGGTAGAAAAATATGTGTAGGCATCTGGCTTTTCACGTAACTTTTTAGGATTGTTTGAATTTGCCAATTTAGGTGATACATTATATTGATGTATTAAGGATTCAAAAGTTGCATCAGGTAAAAGTGTTCCGTTTGTTTCAATCTCAAAGAAATAATCATCCGCTTTGGTGTTGAAATAATCCATTAAGCTAGATAATTCTTCTAATTGCATCATCGGTTCGCCGCCAGTCAGTACAATGTTCTTACAGCCACTTTTAGCAACTTCATCATATATTTCCTCTAGCGTAAGCGAAATAATCATTTCATCCATCTTATACTTTTTATAATCAGGATCTGAATCTTTTACATGTGTAAAGCGTGTTTTTTCCCAATTCCAAGTGTAATCAGTATCACACCATATACAATGCAAATTGCAAAGTGAAGTTCGGATAAACACACTTGGTTGTCCAATATTTTTTCCTTCTCCTTGTATAGAATGAAAAATTTCAGGTTTTCCATCAAGATTTGCAATTTTCAATTTGGTCATACAACACTTCTTAAAGATAGATGGCAAAATTAAAGTATTAATGTCTGAGTGACAAAACTATAATATAATTGAATCCGATTTGATTTTTATTTTGTGATTATCGCAAAAAATAGTTTATCTATTTGTATTGTTTGCCAATTTCACTGTGATTATAACAATAGTTTTGAATTGTATTTAAAGTTTGAAATTATGGAAATACCGATTATACCAGGAAGAGGACTTGTTACAAACACAGCTACACACATGCGTTTGGACTTTCTTAAAACAAATAACATTAAAACAGATTTAATTTCTGAAGCACAATTAGATGTTCAGGATATTAGAAATAATATTGAATCCTATATAGGAAGTGTTGAAATTCCTTTGGGAATTGTGGGGCCGTTACTTTTTAATGATTCTGATAAACAAGAATTAACCTATTGTGTTGCAGGAACCTTAGAAGGCGCTTTGGTTGCTAGTATGAATAGAGGTGCTAAAGTAATTAGTAAGAGCAATGGTTTTTCTGCGGAAGTAAAATGGCAAAAAATGACACGTTCACCTATGTTTATTTTTGAAACAGAAAACGAAGCAAGCATTTTTAAAAAGTATATACAAGAATCTTTTCTAAGTATAAAAAAGGAAGCAGAAGCACATTCCAATCATGGAAAATTAGTAGAAATTGAAAGCATTCAGCAAAACGAAGTTGTGCATTTAAAGTTTACTTACCACACAGGAGATGCGTCTGGACAAAATATGACAACAACCTGTACTTGGTATGCCATGTTACATATTGTAGAAGCGTTTAAAGATGCTACAAATATTGTTCCTGTTGATTTTGTAATTGAAGGAAATGGCGCATCTGATAAAAAAGTGTCACAGTATAATATAGATACTGGAAGAGGAATTCATGTGGTTGCCGAATGTACAATTCCGGAAGAAATCATTACGAAAGTATTGCGAACGAATTCTGATAAGTTGATGAATTGCTTTCATCCTTCCATAAAGCTTGCTGAAAAAGATGGAATGGTTGGTTACAATATTAATGTAGCAAATGCTATTGCGGCAATTTTTGCAGCAACTGGGCAAGACTTGGCGTCAATTCACGAATCAAGTATTGGAATGTTGCATTTAGAACAAAAAAATGAAGGTTTATATATACAATTGACCTTGCCAAATTTAGTTATCGGAAGTGTTGGTGGCGGAACTTCATTGCCAAAACAATCGGAAGCCTTGGAAATTATGAATTGTTATGGAAGTGGAAAAGTGAATCGATTTGCTAAGCTTATCGCTGGTTTTGCTTTAGGTTTAGAAATTTCAACTTATGCGGCCATTGTTAGTGGCGAATTTGCAAAAGCACATGAAAAACTAGGAAGAAATAAACCTGTAAAGTGGTTGTTGAAGTCAGAGATTACACCAGATTTTGTTGAATCGAGTTTAAATGGTTTTTTTCAAGATAAGGAAATTCAGTGTATAGAACCGAAAAAAAGTGATTTGCTAGAAAATGGTATTCTAACCAATATAGCATCAAAAGTGAACAATAAAATTATTGGTTTTATGCCATTTCAAGTTGCATATAAACAACAAAGTGGAATATTTGGAACGAAAAATATTTTAATTAAATCAAAACCTTTAGATGATGAAGTTGTAAAAGGATTGCATACGATTGCAGCTTCTATAAATCCGGAGCTTTCAGATTTATTACGAAAATCTAAACGAAATTTAGAATACCATAAATGTCATCTCAAAGAAATTGAATTGTATGAGTATTTAAACAAAATCGGATTTGAAAATATTCCTAAGTTTTATGGAAAACGTATAAATGCGAAACGAGAGATCTTTATGTTGATTCAAGAGTTTTTAGACACTTCTGAAATGAAAATACTAAATTCTGAAAATCATCCTGAATGTTGGAAACCAGAACATATTCTTTCTGTAATTAAAGCAATTACGAAATTTCATCAACAGACAACTAGTACAGATTGTAAACATGTACAAGAATTTAAACCTTGGAAATCTACCAATTTGTACAAAAAGCTAATGCAAATTTTAATTACTGAATGCGCAGACGCAAAACATCAACTTGTTTTATGTGCGTTGCATGATGAAATTGATAACTTGGAAGTAATAGCTGCTACAATTCAATTTGAAAAAACAATCATTCACAATGATTTCAACCCAAGAAATATAGCAGTTAGAAATGATGGAACTCCTGTTGTTTATGATTGGGAATTGGTCGTAATTGATTTGCCACATAGAGATATTATTGAATTTTTAAGCTTTGCATTGTTGCCAAATTTCAAAAAAGATGAACTCTATTTTTACTTAAAAACACATTATCAATTGTATGATGCTGTTAATTGGGACGAATGGCTAAAAGCATACACGTATTCTTTAAAAATATATATCATTACCAGACTTTCGTTTTATGAAGTTTCTGGAATATTAGTCGCGTATGATTTTTCAAAACGCGTGTTGGATACAGCACTTTCAATGCTTACTTATTTGAATGAAGATGTATAGTTTTTTACAACATATATGCATTGTTTTATTACCATTGTTAATTTCAAATGTTATACACATGCTAGTGATTAAAAAAGATATTTTTCAATGGCTAACATATCCAATTTCTAAAAAACTGTTTGGAATCAATAAAACATGGAGAGGTTTTGTATTTGTACCTGTAATGAATGCTTTTGTTTTACAATTTATAAATTTCATTTTTAGTTTCAATTTAGATGCTGCATTCTATCTTGGTTTTGCACTTGGTTTTGGATATATGTTATTTGAACTGCCAAATTCATTCATGAAGCGACGTTTAGGAATTCAAGCAGGAGCACAAGCAACTTCAAACAAAATAGGATTTGCATTGTTAGACAAAATGGACTCTGCTTTTGGTGTAAATCTAGTCTATTTTTCACTTGGTTTTATTGCTTGGAAATATGCAGTACTTCTCTTTGTATGTAGCAGTTTTACCCATATTATCATCAGTCAGTTATTAGTGCAATTACACATTAAAAAATCATTTTAATCATGAAAAAAGAAAATATATATAACATTCCTAATTTTTTAAGTTTTTACAGATTACTCACATTTCCGTTAATCTTATGGTTTATTTATGTTGGAAAAGAAAACTTGTTTGTGATATTTTTATGCATCAATTTAATCACAGATATTTTAGATGGATTAATTGCACGTGTATTCAATTTAAAAACAAAATTTGGAGCAAAATTAGATTCATTGGCTGACAATGGAACATTTATAGCTGCGTTCATCGGAATCTTTACTTTTAAACTCAATGAAATGACCGATTCTATTTGGATGCTTTGGCTATTTATCACTTTTTTTATATCTGGCTTGATTGTTTCTTTTATCAAATTCAAACAATATCCTAGTTTACATTTATATACCACAAAAATTGGTGGTTACGTACAAGGAATCTTCATTTTTGTATTGTTTGCTTGGAATTTTAACGAATACCTATTTTATGCTGCGATGTTTTTTGGATACGTTTCACACATAGAAGAAATTATTATTCTGCTCATTTCAAAAAAGATGAAAACAGATGCAAAAGGGTTGTATTGGGTTTTGAAAGAAAGAAAACAAAAGATGCAAACAACCTAAATGTAGCAAATGATTTTCCGTTTTTATAAACAATCTGAATCTGTTCGGATGTTATGTATTGCAATTTTAGGTGTGATTTTTGGATTCATAACTTATGAAATGATATATTTTATAAATCCATTTTCTCCAAATGCAACTATTAGTTGGATGTTTGCTTTTGTAGTTGGAATTGCCCGACAACATGCATTGCACAGACATTTTACATTTCAACATAAAACATCTTATTTTAAAAGTTTATACAGAGCTTATGTTGTTGATATAAGTGCATTACTTTTTAGTACAGGATTCAATTGGTTTTTGTCCGAAATTTTAAATATAAATCACAGAATCGTTTGGGTTTGTTGTTTGTTGTCGACGGCTTTGATTAGTTTGGTATTTCTTAAAAAATATATTTTTAGAACTTCTGTAAATTCTTAATAAAAGTTTGTCCGATTTTTTCATCAAAAGAAGATTTCGGACATTAAATTTTAATGAAAAATTAAAATTTAATGTCTAGTTTCAAAAAGGGCATAATTTTGTAATGTAGTGATGTGAAAAATGTTTTTTTACTTTTTTTATCATCAAATAAAACTCAATTTTTTTTCAACTATAGTTTGAGTTTCCTACATTCACAGTAAATAAAATGAATGGGTTCCAATTTTTTTAATTTTTTATTGATCGCTGGTGCGATTCAAGGGTTTATCTTTAATGGCGTAACCTTGTTGTCACAAAAAAAAGTTGATAAGGTTATTATATTTCTAAACCTTACCGTTTTCTTTTTATCGCTCAATAATCTTCAAGCTTGGTTGATTGCAAAGGGCTTTCGATTTGATATGTTCTTTTTGCAACAATTTTTAGTGCCTTGGTATATGCTTATTATGCCAATGTTTTATATGTTTTTAATTCATTATTTGAAGATAAATGATCGTGTCAAAAGTGTGCTGCGTATTGCAATCATACTTTTTATAATTGAATTAATAGTGCGTACGTATCTTATTTTGAATGCGCCAGTTCCTACAATAAAACAGTATACTTTAATAGAAGAAATTGCGAATGCTACTTTTGCTATTTTATTGTTTGTGAAATGTCTTCGAATTGTATTTAAAGAAAGCAAATTACTTGATTTTATTGCCAATTATGATGATATCATGTGGTTGAAACGTTTCCTAATTTTAGGAAGTTTTGTGTTGGGTTTTTGGGTGTTGGCAATTATTTTGAATACGTATTTTGACGATTATAGAGCGTATTATCCACTTCGTTTGGCAACTTCAATATTATTATACTGGATTGGTTATCAAGGATTTTTTAGATACACTTTAGTGAATGATCGTATTTTACTGCGTGGAAAATTGGCAGAACTAAAACCTGAAACTACTGAAAAAGAATTGCCACAAACAGAAAGTAGTTTGTCTGAGAAGCATCAGGAATCGTTTGAAAATATTGCAAGTTATATTGTAAATGAACAACGATTTTTAGACACTTCTCTAAGTTTAGAACAGCTTTCTGATGAGTTGAATATTAGTTCTGGGCATTTATCAAAATTGATTAATACATACAGTGAATATAATTTCTCAGATTATATCAATTCGTTGCGTGTAGCACAAGCAAAGTCATTTCTAAAAGATGATGATTTTGATAATTATACAATAGTTGCTATAGGTTTAGAATGCGGATTCAACTCACGTTCTACCTTTTATACAGCGTTTAAAAAGTTTACCAATCAAACACCTTCCGAATATCGTAAATCACATTAATATGTCTTAAATTTTCATTGAATGAACATTTCGGATGTAGAATTTTCACAAGAAAACTAGATTCGTTTCATACTAATTCTAAAACTATATAGTATGAAAACATTTAAAAAACAATCACGCTGCTTTAGTGTATTCTTAATGGTACTCTTCTTATTTCATAGTTGTAGTGTGTACACACCTGAATCTTCAACTTTAGACGAAGCTACTACAAGTAACAGAAGAGTGAAAATTCATACAAAAGAAGGCAAACGGTTACGTTATAAACGAATTTTTAAAAAGGAAGGATTATATTACGGAATCAAAATGAAGGATACAATACAAATTGACACACAAAATATTGAGCGTTTGCGATTAAAAAATAATGCTTTGTCAGCTATTTATACGGTGTTGGTTTCTATTGTAGGTTCGTTTCCTTTTCTTGTTTATATTTTATGGAGATAATATCACATGGTTTTAAACTTAAATCAAACTTTTAAAATAATTATGAAAAAATATATCATCATTATATTATTATTGATGCCTATATTCTGTAATGCGCAAAGTACAGATCAATTAGAGTTTTCATCTATTTCATTTAATCCTGTATCAGCATATACAGGTAGTAGTGGTGTTGGCGGCGCCGTAGGTGGCGATTTAGCTTTGTCGTATAGAAAGAATATCTTTTTAATATCTGGCTATTTTGGAGAGGGAATTTCATTTTTTTCCTCTTACGAGGATTCATTTTCAGAGTTAAGTTTGTCATGGGGAAGAGCACATCCATTTAACGATTGGTTGCAAATAGAAGGTTTTGTTGGTGCAGGTTATTTTTACTTTAAAAATAGAAATATTAATCTTGAAGGCGCTGAGAAAGATAAAACTGTAGGTTTTCCTTTATTTACAAAGTTAAAATTTATGATAGCAACTAATTTTTCAATTGGAATTCAGGTTAGAGTAAATATCAATTCGATACAAACTATAACTAGTTTTGGTCCGTATTTACAATTAGATTTTTAACTGCTTATTAATTATGATACATAGTATAGATCAAAAAAAAACGCCTCGAAATTCGAGGCGTTTTTTAGTATATTGAGATTGAAAAAATTAATTTTCTTTCTTATCTTCTCTTGGTTTACGATTATCACGTCCGCGATTATCTCTACCTCTGTTGTCGCGTCCTCCACCTTTATTATCTCTTGGTGGTCTTGCAACATATCCTTCAGGTTTTGGCAAGATAGCTTTACGAGAAACTTTATCTTTACGTGTTTTTGGATCAATTCCAAAGTATTTCACGTCTAAGATTTCTCCCATTTTCACTACATCGCTTACATTATCTGTACGCTCCCAAGCTAATTCAGAAATGTGTAATAATACTTCGTTTCCTGGTGCTTCTGTATATTCTACAACAGCTCCGAAATCTAACATTTTTACAACTTTCACTTCGTAAATGCTTCCTTTTTCTGGTTTAAAAGTGATTGAATCAATTTTAGCCAATACTGCATCAATTCCTTCTTGATCAGTTCCTAAAATTTCAACAATTCCTTCTTCCGTTACAGGATCTTCATTAATTACAATTGTAGTATTTGTTTCTTTCTGTAATTCTTGAATTACTTTTCCACCAGGACCAATTAACGCACCAATATAATCTCCAGGAATAGTTCTGGTAATCATTTTTGGAGCATGTGCTTTCACATCAGTGTTAGGTGTTTCAATAGTGTCTGTAAGTTTACTTAAGATATGTAAACGACCATCACGTGCTTGTTGTAACGCATTTACAAGAATTTCGTATGATAATCCTTTTACTTTAATATCCATCTGACAAGCAGTAATACCATCAGCAGTACCTGTAACTTTAAAGTCCATATCTCCTAAGTGATCTTCATCACCTAAAATATCAGATAAAACCGCATATTTTCCAGAATCAGCATCAGAAATTAATCCCATTGCAATACCAGAAACTGGCTTCTTTAATTGTACACCTGCATCCATTATTGCCATTGTACCAGCACAAACAGTTGCCATTGAAGAAGAACCATTAGATTCTAATACTTCAGAAACGACACGTACAGTATATGGGCAATCATCAGGAACCATACCTTTTAAAGCTCGTTGTGCTAAGTTACCATGTCCAACTTCACGACGAGATGTTCCACGAATTGGTCGTGCTTCACCCGTTGAGAAAGGAGGAAAGTTATAATGTAAATAGAAACGCTCTTCGCCTTCATATGATGGCATATCTATTTGGTTTGCTTCTCTTGATGTTCCTAGAGTAACAGTTGCTAAAGCTTGCGTTTCTCCACGAGTAAAGATTGAAGAACCATGTGTTGATGGTAAGTAATCAACTTCACACCAAATTGGTCTAATTTCGTCTGTCTTACGACCATCTAAACGTAAACCTTCATTCAATGTTAAGTCACGAACAGCTGCTTTTTCTGCTTTGCTGTAATACTTAGAAACCAATCCGCCGAAATCTTCTAATTCTTCTTCTGTGAATGTAGCTTTGATTTCTTCTTTAATTTCTCCGAAAGCAGTACTTCTTTCATGTTTAGCAGAACCAGCTTTTGCTACAGCATATACTTTATCGTATGCCATGTCATACACTTTTTTCTCTAAATCTTCATCAGCTCTTTCAGGATCGTACTCACGTGTTTCTTTTTTACCAAATGCTTCCGCTAAACGAAGTTGTGCAGCACATTGAACTTTAATAGCTTCGTGCGCAAACTTGATTGCTTCTGTCATTTCTTCTTCAGAAATCTCATCCATTTCACCTTCAACCATCATTACAGAATCAGCAGAAGCTCCAATCATCATATCGATATCAGATTCTTCTAATTGTGCTCTTGTTGGGTTGATAACAAATTCTCCATTAATACGTCCAACTCTAGCTTCAGAGATTGCACATTCAAAAGGAAAATCAGACAATTGAATAGCAGCAGAAGCTGCTAAACCAGCCATTGCATCTGGCATTACATCAGGGTCATGAGACATTAACTGAATCATCACTTGTGTTTCTGCGTGATAATCTTTTGGGAATAATGGACGTAATACACGGTCTACTAAACGCATTGTTAATACTTCACCGTCACTTGGTCTTGCTTCTCTTTTAAAGAAACCACCAGGATAACGACCTGCTGCCGCAAATTTTTCACGGTAATCAACTGTTAAAGGTAAAAAGTCAACATCGCTTTGCTTGTAGTTAGAAACCACTGTACATAATAGCATACATTTTCCAGACTGTACTACTACAGATCCATGAGCTTGCTTTGCTAACTTTCCGGTTTCGATAGAGATTTCTCTCCCGTCACCTAGGTCTATGACCTCTCTAAAAACTTTTGGAATCATAAATTTTTTTTAATTCTAATTAAACAAAGGTCGTTGTGTTGTTGTGTGTGTAGTTGTTGTTTTGACCCAATGAAAAACCAGTAATTATAGCTTTTTATTACTTCTGATACTTAGTTAGAAGTGTACTTTTATATATTAAAAAAAGAGGCACGAAGCCTCTTTAGTTTTATTTTCTTAATCCTAATTCTTTTATGATCGCACGATATCTGTTGATATCTTTTTTCTTTAGGTAATCTAGTAAGCTTTTTCTTTTACCTACTAACATTACAAGAGAACGCTCAGTGTTATAATCTTTACGATTTTTCTTTAAGTGTCCTGTTAAGTGATTAATTCTGTGCGTGAATAACGCGATCTGACCTTCTGAAGAACCTGTGTCTGTTGCAGACTTTCCGTGCTTAGCGAAGATTTCAGCTTTTACTTCTTTAGTTAAGTACATGCCAATATTGTTTTTAATAATTTTTATGTAATGATACGTTTCTCATATCAAGCGGCAAATATACTATTATTTTTTTAAAATGAATTGTTTATTACTTCTTTTTGAATGTATTGTATTTGGAAGTTTGTGTTGATGTGGTTTTTTAGTTTTAAGGAATTGAAAATTAGTGAGTTATTTGTTGTTTGGGTAATTATATTGTTGGCGCTATTGTCCATGTATTATCAGGATTCAATGTTGCTGTCATACTATATACATTTGCGGGAAAATTAATAGACCCAACTAGGTATAAGAGCGATGGATCTATAACTTGCCCTTGTATAAAGTTTCCAAATGTAATTTTATAATTAGATTTTGTTTCAAATCTATAATTCATATTCGGTTGCGCTTGAGCTACCAATGTGCCAGCACCAGACATACCAATGCCTACAGAAGCTTGGTTTTGTGGAATGGTTTGGTCGCATATGATTGTTAATGCACCTGTATTTGGATCTGTTGTTAAATCTTTAAATTGAAAGGCTCCATCTTCTTTGGTGAATGTAATATTATTGTCTTTTTCTAAACCTGCTTCAACTACTTGCGAAGATTCAAAAGTAACACCAGGAACTAATACACCAGTTTCACTCCATACAAAACAAGGAGCTGTAGTCCATTGAAATTTATCAGTTACTTGCGGATTTGTTCTTTTTGTAAGCCATGCTAAGGTATGTATATTTGGATCTTTTGTGTCAGCATATTCTTGAAATATACAAACGTCTCCAACACGAGTACTATTATTAATGAAAATTAGTTCATATTTGGTAGCCATAATTTTGATTTTTTAGCGTAAAAAGATTGAAAATGATTTTACAAAGTTAGTTGACTAAATTAGTTGATTCCTCTTGAAAATTATAGCGTATTTATACTCGTTTTCTAATGGTTTAACTAGAGTGAAGGGTATAAAAAAAGCATCCTTAATAGGATGCTTTTAATTATATATTTAAAACAATAATTATGCGCGTACAGGTTGATTTTGAATTAAATCAATGTAAAGGTTAATTCTGTTTTTCAATTCTTTTCTATGTGTGATAAAATCCAAGAATCCGTGTTCTAATAGAAATTCAGAAGTTTGGAAACCTTCTGGTAAATCTTTCCCTGTAGTATCACGCACAACTCTTGGTCCTGCAAAACCAATTAAGGCACCAGGTTCCGAAATATTGATGTCTCCAAGCATTGCAAAAGATGCAGTTGTTCCTCCAGTTGTAGGATCAGTACATAATGAAATGTACGGAATTCCAGCATCTGCTAATTGAGCTAACTTTGATGATGTTTTTGCTAATTGCATTAATGATAATGCAGCTTCCATCATACGAGCACCACCAGATTTTGAGATAATCATGAATGGAATATTATTTTTTAATGAATAATCTGCAGCACGTGCAATTTTTTCACCAACAACACTTCCCATTGATCCTCCAATGAAAGAGAAGTCCATACAAGCGATGACTAAATCTTTTCCTTTTGATTTTCCAACACCAGTTTTTACAGCATCTTTTAATCCAGTTTTTTCTTTGGCAGCTTTTAATCTATCAACGTATTTTTTGCTGTCTTCAAATTTTAAAGGATCTTTTGAAGTTAGATTTTTATCTAATTCTTTATATTTTCCTTCGTCAAATAATATTTCGAAATATTCTTTACTTCCAATACGAACGTGATAACCATCTTCAGGACTTACGTAGTAGTTTTTTGCTAATTCTTCAGAATCTACAATTTTACCCGTTGGTGATTTGTACCAAAGTCCTTTGGGCGTGTCTTTTTTATCTTCCGTAGAAGTTTGAATTCCTTTTTCTTTTCTTTTAAACCAAGCCATATGATTTATGAGTTATGATATACAATGTTTAGATTGTAGTTGCAATACAATCATTATTACTGTGATCAATTAGTTAGTTTCGTTTTTTCACTAGCGTACAAAATTACTGTTTTTTTTTAAAGAAACAGAATATTTGATTTTGCTATCTGTAAATCCGTTTGGTTTATACATAAAAAACCTCGTTAACGTGTTGTTATTCAGTGTTAACGAGGTTTTTTTAGTTTTCTGCTTTCTTTAAGATTCCTTGTTAGGAACTTTTCTTCATTCTTTGGTTTTCCGAAGTTGTTTACACTTTTGTGAGAACTAAGGTGGTTACTTCAATTTCTCTCAGTAACTTTTAATTTACGTTAGGGATAGAGGTTTTGTTGGAGCTCTTTTATAAGATGAATTTCTGCATAAGCAGAAAGACAGCTGGGGAAAAGCGACTGCCGAAAGCCCGACCCAACGGGAAACGCCCAAATATTATAGCGTATTTACATTGTTTAAATCTTCGAAAGCTTGCTTTAAACGTGTTTTGAATGTTAGTTCACCTTCACGTAACCATTTTCTTGGATCGTATGTTTTTTTGTTTGGAATGTCATCTCCATCAGGATTTCCAATTTGAGCTGCTAAATAGTCTTTTTTCGTAAGTATGTAATCACGAATTCCTGTCATGAATGCAAATTGCAAGTCTGTATCAATGTTCATTTTGATAACTCCATATCCAATAGCTTCTCTAATTTCTTCTAATGTAGAACCTGAACCACCGTGGAATACAAAGTCAATATGGTTGTGACCAACATTATATTTTTTAGAAATATGCTCTTGCGAGTTTTTTAAGATTTTTGGTGTTAGTTTTACGTTTCCTGGTTTGTATACACCATGAACATTTCCAAAAGCTGCAGCAATTGTAAATCTTGGACTTACCTTCATTAACTCTTCGTACGCGTATGCTACTTCTTCAGGTTGTGTGTATAGTTTTGAGTCATCAACATCACTATTGTCAACACCATCTTCTTCACCACCTGTAATTCCTAGTTCGATTTCGAGCGTCATACCCATTTTGCTCATACGTGCTAGGTATTCTTTACATATTTCGATATTTTCCTCTAATGGTTCTTCCGAAAGATCGATCATGTGTGAACTATATAATGGTTTTCCAGTTTCAGCAAAGTGCTTTTCACTTGCATCTAATAAACCATCAATCCAAGGCAATAACTTTTTTGCACAGTGATCTGTGTGTAAAATTACAGGAACTCCGTAAGCTTCTGCCATTTCATGAACGTGTTTTGCACCAGCAATAGAACCAGCAATTGCTGATTTTTGATTTTCATTGCTCAATCCTTTTCCTGCATTGAATTGCGCACCTCCATTTGAGAATTGTATGATTACAGGAGCATTTAGCTCAGCTGCTGTTTCTAAAACTCCATTGATAGAGTTAGAACCTACAACATTTACTGCTGGTAAAGCAAAGCCTTTTTCTTTGGCTAGCTTAAATATTTCTTGTACTTCATCTCCAGTAGCAACTCCTGCTTTAATAGTATGACTCATCGTCTTTGGTTTTTTTGTTTGGATTACAAAAGTAATAAAAATGTGAAGAGTTTTTGTGTAGTTGACAATTTTAGAAGTGAAACTATGATGACTTTTACGAATTTGATAATTTTAGTCGTTTTTTGACTTATATTCCTGTCAAAATGTTTGTGTTTTTGAAGAATTATTGATTTGTTTTTGATACAAATAAAACGCTGTTTTGTAGCCGTTTGAGAGCGCAAACGTTTTAGTATTTTTAGATTGTAAATATTGAATGCTAGATTTTGAATTAAAAAGTGCTTTTAAGGGTGTTATTGAAATCGTAAAACATCTCGATACAAATTTCTTTCAGAAATTAACTCGATGTGGCGTTTTTTTGCAAGTTTAGGTTTTCTGTGAAAACTGAAGAGTAAATAAAGCAGGATTAACAAATCAACAGAATAACAAATACTAAATACTGAAATTTAAAATGGAAAACTCAAGATGTAAAAGTAACTCCAAATACAAAAAAAACTAAAAAGGATAATTAATACCAATATTATACACTGCGTTTCCGAAGTTGTAATCTTTAAACCAACGATTGCCAATGTCATATGCAGGATCGTATGTTTTGAAACCAACATCAAAACGGAGTACGAAGAAACTAAAATCGTAACGCAAACCAAATCCAGTTCCTAAAGCAAGATCTTGTAATGATTCAAGACCATTAAATTTTCGATCTTCGTCTTCAATATCATCAAAAACATTCCAAATATTTCCAGCGTCAGCAAATAAGGCACCTTTAAAACTTCCGAATAAGTCAAAACGATATTCTACGTTTGACGTTATTTTTAAGTTCGCTTCATTAAAATCTAAAATACTAGCTGATCGTCCAGGGCCTAATTGATATGCACTCCAAGCTCTGTTATCATTTGATCCACCACCAAAGTAACTTCGAGCAAATGGAATATTGTCTGAGTTCCCATAAGGAATGGCAATTCCGAAAAACGTACGAAACGCTAATACATCTCGTTTTCCTGAAAGTTCCCAGTGTTTTATAAAATCGAATTCTGTTTTTACATATTGCGAATAGGGAACGCCAAATAATTTGTACTTTCCACGATCATTTTTTTGAAGGTTTGCAGTACTTGCAATCGTAGATAATAAGTTTCCAGCTAATTCTAATTCGGTTCTAAATTGATAGAAATTATTATCAGAAAGACTTTCTTTGTTATTATGTGTAAAGTTAATTTTCGACGAAGCAATTAAGTTGTCTTGCGTTAATCGAAATTGTCGTTGTGCTACACTTAACACTGTTGAAAGTTCACTTGGTGATACAGGATAATTGTTAGATACAACCTCTGAAATAAATGTGTCCGTTTCGCCAGAAGCGATATTTAACGAAGCATCTTGGTCAATATAATCAGAGCTTCGGGCAACCGTATTTAAACGATCGTATGAACTTTGATATACGTTAAAATAGTTACTCGTATTCAAGTTTCTAATAAATTGTAGATTGAACAATTCTAAGTTGAACGAATTCTTTTTACTAGGTGTCCAATTATATCGTATTAGTCCTGTAAAGTTTTGTCGATCCAAACCAATATTTTGTTGCACACTCGTTCCTAACGAAACCACTGTAGTTGGCAACATGTATTTAGGAATAATCTTTTCTGTATTAAACGGAAAAAAGAAACGAGGAAAATTTAACTTAATATCAGTTCCAATTTCAGAAATATTAAAGAATTGATCTTCCGAATCGGCAACATCTTTGGAAGCTCCTAAAGTTCCACGTGCCGAAATTTCTAAGGTTTCAGCACCACGAAATACGTTTCTACTAATTAAAGATGTACTAAACGAAAAACCGTAATCCTGAATGTTAGAATGTGTAATGTCAATATCAAAACCAAGCGAAAATTTCTTTAGTGGAGTCAAATATATATTTGTTGTCAAATCCGTTAAACTGTCGTTTTCATACTGATATTGTATGTTAGGATACTTAAATGTTCGTAAATTACTGATATGTTTATACGTTAATGTTCGATCATTATCTCTGTAAATTTCCCCTGGATTGATAAAAATTGCATTCGTAATCGCTTTTGGACGAAAACGTAATTTATCATTCGAATAAATAGTGAAGTTCTTATATGTTACGGAGTCTACATAGGTTTTTTGAGAATTTTCATAGGTGTAATCCGTATAGATATTTACTTTTTTAATCTTATGAACTTTGTATTCCTTTTCAACAATAGAATCATTTTCTCGAACTTGTAAATTGTTCACTTTTAGTTCCACTGCCAATTTGTAATCTTTGTTAATTGTATCCAATCCAACAGTAGGTTTGATGGAGTTCAATTGAAAGTTATAAATTCCTGAGTTTCTGAATAAAACCGTCAAACGTTCTCGTTCATTATAAAAATCACTTGTATTGAATTGATTTCCAACTTTTAAAAACGACTTGTCTTTGCTTAGGTTGTAGATAGAGTCTAAATCAGGCGATTTTACAATTACATCTAAACTATCAATGAAATAAGGATTTCCTGTGTTTATAGAGTATTTAATGCTAGCTCTTTTTTCTTTGTCAGAAGGGATAATTTCGTACTTCGTTTTTGCATTAAAGTATCCTTTATTTTTGTAATATACCTTTAAACGTTTGGTTGTTTTTCTTGTTTTGATTGAATCAATAATTACGGGTGCTTCTCCTGTTTTTTTTAGCCAATTATTAAATCCTCTTTTGTAATTAGCCATTTCTCTAATTTGTTTTTTAGAGTAACGTCTTTTTAAACGATCGTAACGTTTTGGATTTTTATTAATCCAGGCATTAAAAACGGAATCAGGATTTTCTCCTGCCAAATTATAAATATTGAGTCGTAACGGATAATTTAAAAAACGACTATTCGGTTTTTGATACATTTGACTCAACGCATCTAGATCGTTTGATTTTTCATCATTGACGATCAAATGGTTCTTAACTAGCAACAATTCACCATCTTTTACACGCTTGATAGAATTACAAGCGCTAATCAATGTGAGAATTATAATAAATAATGATATTTTTGCTAAAACAGATTTCAATAAGAGATGTTTTTCGAATTCAAAATTAAACTATTTGCATGATTAGCAAAAGACAAATCAAAACAATAACGAGCTTACATCAAAAAAAGTACCGAAAATTAACAGGACTCTTTGTTGCAGAAGGTAAAAAAGTCATTGAAGAGTTTTTAAACTCTAATTTTGAATTAGATACATTGTTTACTACAGATGTTGATTTATTCGCTTCAGATCGAAAAATAACACTAATTTCTGAACCAGAACTCAAAAAGATAAGTTTTTTAAAAACACCGAATACTTCGTTAGCTTTATTTAAGGTAAAAGAAGTCTCAACTATAGCCACAGAAGGACTCATTGTGACTTTAGATGATGTACGCGATCCTGGAAATTTAGGAACGATTATTCGTTTGTGTGATTGGTTTGGTGTAAAACATCTTGTATGTTCACAAGCTACGGTTGATTGTTACAACCCGAAAGTGATTCAAGCAACCATGGGTTCGCTAACACGTGTAAATGTAGTGTATACAGATTTGAAAAAATACCTTTCAGAAACAAACTTACCAATCTACGGCGCGTTTATGGATGGAAGTAATGTGTATAAAACCAATTTGCCAGCTACTGGAATTCTTGTAATGGGGAATGAAGCTAATGGCGTTTCAGAAGAAATTTCAAATTTAATTACTGAAAAAATTTCAATTCCACGTTTTGGAGAAATTCAACAAACAGAGAGTTTAAATGTAGCCATGGCTACAGGAATTTTATTGAGTGAGTTTAGAAGAGCTTAAACAAATTATAATTAGTTAATCTAAAGCGTAATTTTTCATTATAAATTGTTCTTCAAATCCTAGTTTTAAATACAAACCTTTTCCCATGTTTGACGATTGCAAAGTAATTAATTCGCTATTCATGTTAATAGATTGATTAATCAATATTTTCATTATCTGTTCCGCGTAGCCTTTTCTTCGATGTTCAGGAATGATTCCTACTGCGTGAATTCCCGAAATTCTATTGGTTGTGTATAAAATACCTGTTCCAATTGCTTCATGTAAGTGGTATGCAATATAGAAATCAGCATTTTTTGGTAACGAATTCAATATTGATGGATGCAAGTGATATCCAAAAGATTTAGAAAATAATATAGACCATAGCTTTGCGTCTTTTTCAGTGGTTACTTTTTTTAAATGAATGTTGTTTAATTCTTCATACAATTGATTTCTTTTTAAGAACATTCCTATTTGTTCAAACTTTAGGCTAAACCCGTTTTTCTCTATTATTTTAAAAGAATCATCATTATAAATATCCCAATATGGAATAATTAAATTTTTAGAGATGGATGCCATTTTCTCTTTAGCTAATAGTACAGTTTCATTAGTAACTTCTTGATCAAACCATAACCTATTTGGCCAATCTGAATGTTTAATAAAGCTGTAATTAAAATAAGGTTCTTTAAAATACGAATTGAAAGGTTCGCTTGCTGTTTGCCAAAGAGATGTTAAGTTTTCGATATTCGCCTTGATGTTATTCATTTGATGTTGATTAATATAGCTCCAGAAATCATTGCTATAGTTCCTATGATTTTTTTAAATGTTACGGGTTCTAATGGTAAATTTAGCCAACCATAATTTCCTGCAACAACAGCAAATATCAGTTGACCAGAAAGTCCAATTGAAATCATTGTAGAAATTCCTAACTTCGGTATTGTGTAGTAATACAAACTAATGCCAATAACACTAAACAAACCTCCTGTAAACCATAAGTAAAAAGGAATTTCTTGTAATTGTACTTTTGTTGGAAACGATTTTAAATTGATTAAGACAAACATAAAAGCAAATACAGTGCTACAGCAAAAAGCAATAAAACTTGCCAATAGCGGATTTTTTAGCAAAATGCCCAATTGCGCATTTAATCCACCTTGCATAGCTAAAAAAACACCACCTAAAAATGCTAAAACTAATAAACCGTAATTATTCATATGTTTATATTTATCTCAGTATTTGCCATAAACTAAATAGTTGTTACAATAAATACAATGATTAGTTCTGCAAAGATAAAATGCGGCATTGGTCTGTGCCTTTACATATGTTGATTTAGGAATTTTTTGATATATTTTTCCTAATTCTACTCAATTGAGTTGGCGTAATTCCTAAGTGTGAAGCAATATGGAGTTTTTGAATTCTTTGATCAATAGTAGGATGCTTTTTAAGTAGTTTTAAATAGCGTTCAGTTGCGTTTTCCATTACTAAAGATACTTCTCGTTGTTCTTTGTCAATAACCCAATTTTTTTCTAGGTAAGCAATGTAGAAATTTTTCAGATCGATATTTTCTTCAATAAAACTTCGATACTTTTTGTAATCAAGACTAATAATGAAGGTTTTTTCAAGTGCTTCTAAGGTGAAGTTTGAAGGAGTTGTTCGTAGATATGAAACCATTGAGCCCGCAAAATCAGTTTCAAGAAAAATATTTTTAGTGTAAACGTTTCCGTTGTAGTCTGTTATGTAAGCTCTTAAAGCACCTTTGCAAATAAAATGAACGTTTTTAGCAATCTGTCCGTTTCTTAACAAAATTTCATCTTTTGCTAAATCTTGAAATGTAATTATTGATTTGATTAATGACCAAGATTTATCTGAAAGAGGTGCATAACTTTCAAATTTTAATTTTAATTCTGAAATATATATTTCTTCAGTCAAGAAAAAGGTTTTGAATCTATTGAAACGTAAAGTTGATAAAAATTCCGCGCGTTTGCATTTTCTGAATGTTACTTGTCCAAGGACTGTTTGGATCAACATCTCTAACCAACTCATCATTCAATGCAAATACACCACGAATAGAAGGTGTGAATTTGAAATAATATAAATAGAAATCAACTCCAAAACCTAATTCATAATAATACGTAGTACGCTTCATACGAAACTGATTATTACTATTATCATCAGGGTTTTTTTCATTACTAGATAAATTCAACGAAGTTGAAAATCCACCTACAATAAATGGTTTGATATTATTAATACGTTTTGTCCCAATCTTTAAAAGTAATGGAATATGTACATAACTCGATTTTATTTCACGTACACGATCTACAGGGTCTATAAGTCCGTAACTTTCAGGATATTCTATATTACGTGAAGAAAAGAAAATTCCTGGTTCCAAACGCAAATTCATAAAGTTGTTCAACTTTACATCACCTACCAACCCTACATTAAAACCTGTTGAGGGTTTTAACTGAATGGCGTCTGCATTGTTGTTATATGTAAATTTAAAATCGTAACTATTAAATCCTAAAAAATAACCCCATGTAAGTAAGTTATTATCAATTTGCCCTTTTCCTCCACTTGCATCATTTAAGACTTTTTTCTTGCTAAATAATTGAGCAGAAACAGATTGAAGTGCAAAAACACAACATATGATTACTAAAATCTTCTTCATAAAATCTATTTTGTTGCGGTGTAAATAGTCGCTACACCAAACGTTTGTGGTTTATCTTTCACATCTATAAACCCAATTTTTCGTAAAATATTGTTGAAGTTCTCTCCATAAGGGAATGCAGCAGCAGATTCTGATAAATATCCGTAGGCAGAATTGTCTTTAGAAAAGAGTTTCCCGATTAATGGTAGAATATTTTTTGTGTAAAATTTATAAAACTGTTTAAAAGGTGTTTTGGTAGGAACTGAAGTTTCTAACACTACAAAAATTCCAGTTGGTTTTAAAACACGTAGAATTTCTTGCAAACCTTGCTCTAAATTTTCAAAATTTCGAACACCAAAAGCAACTGTAATTGCATCAAAAGAATTGTCTTCAAACGGGAGTTTTTCACCATCGCCTAAAACCATTTCTATCTTATCATTCAATGCTTTCTTTTTAATTTTTTGTTTTCCAACTTCTAGCATTCCAGGAGAAATATCCAATCCAACAATACGTTCAGCATTTGTTTCTGCTAAATTAATTGCTAAGTCGGCAGTTCCGGTAGCAATATCCAAAATTGTTTTTGGTTGTTGATTCCCAACAAGCTTCACTACTTTTTTTCGCCATTTAATATCAATACCAAAAGAAATTACACGATTCAGGCCATCATAATTTTCTGAAATCGTATCAAACATCTCCGTAACTTGTTCTTTTTTACCCAGATTTGACTCTTTGTATGGTGTTACATTCTTCGACATATAGGAAATTTTGGCAAATATAGACATTCCTAAGATGAATGACCTATTGCAAAGCCTATAATTTACATAGGATATACAATTCTGATACTCAATATAGAAAGTATGCTTTACTAATAGCTTTTTTATCGTATATTTGTCTTCTTTTTTCAATAGATTATTCAATGAAAATTATTATTGCTGGAGCTGGTGAGGTAGGATATCATTTAGCAAAACTCCTTTCTTACGAATCCCAAGATATAACTCTGATAGACTGTGACAAGGACAATCTTACGTATGCAGATACACATTTAGATATTCGTGTTATCAAAGGCGATGCTACATCTATAAATATCTTAAAAGAAGCTCGAGTCGATTCTGCCGATTTGGTAATTACAGTAACTTCCTCAGAAACTACAAACATTACTATTTGTGTATTGGCAAAACAATTAGGCTGTAAACGTACTATTGCACGTATTTCAAATACTGAATTTATTGATAATCAAAAAGAATTGCGTTTTTCAGACTTAGGAATTGACGAATTAATTTCTCCTGAAAAGTTGGCTGCTGCCGAAA
Source organism: uncultured Kordia sp. (assembly GCF_947496985.1). Taxonomy (GTDB): domain Bacteria; phylum Bacteroidota; class Bacteroidia; order Flavobacteriales; family Flavobacteriaceae; genus Kordia. The sequence goes on along the minus strand of NZ_CANMEZ010000002.1, from coordinate 59,603 downwards.
TAAAATTATTGCTAGATCAATCTGCATTTAATGATAGTTATGAATTTGAAGATGGCGCGTTAACAATGGTGGGAACAACATTACAACGTACCGCTCCATTTGTTGGAAAAAGCGTAAAAGAAGCAGCAAATATTTTTCCAGAATTACACTTTGTGCCTATTGCAATTCAGCGATTTGGAACACAATACACTTTAATTCCACGAGGAGATACACTTTTTAAAGAAGGTGATCAAGTCTATTTCATTACCTCAAAAGGAGGTGTGGAAGAATTATACAAATTGATTGGAAAAGTGAAAGAAGAAATCAGGAATGTAATGATTCTTGGTGGAAGCAATATTGGAATCAAAACATCTAATGATTTATGCAGAAATCGATTTAATGTAAAATTGATTGAAAAAGATAAATCAAAAGCTTTTGAATTGGCAGATGATCTTCCAAATGCATTAATTATCCATGGTGATGGACGAAATGTAGAACTGTTAGAAGAAGAAGGTGTGTACGATATGGATGCCTTTATTGCAGTGACTGGAAATTCAGAAACGAATATTATGTCGTGTTTGGTAGCCAAATCAAAAAACATTAGAAAAACTATTGCACTTGTAGAAAATATGGATTACTTCCAATTATCACAATCTATTGGAATTGATACATTAATCAATAAAAAACTACTTGCAGCAAACAATATATTTAGGCACATTCGTAAAGGAGAAGTTGTCGATATGACTCGCCTGAACAACATGAATGCCGAATTATTAGAGTTTATCGTAAAACGAACTTCTCGCGTATGCGGTAAAAAAGTAAAAGATCTCGATTTTCCACGTTCAGCCATTATTGGTGGTGTCATTCGTGAAGGCGAAGGATTAATTGCTTTGGGCGATTTTCAAATTCAAGAAGGCGATAGAGTTGTAGTATGTAGTCTTCCAAGATCTATAAATAAAGTAGAACGCATGTTTCTATAGTTGTTACCAATGAGAGTAAATTACAAAATCATTTTTCACCTCATGGGACTATTATTACTTTGTAATGGTGGTTTTATGTTTTTGGCTACGCTCATTAGTTTTATTTACAAAGATGGTGTCACTTTGGAAATGTTCTTAGCAGGATTGGTGACTATTATAGGAGGAGCATTATTTATGCTAACAACGCGCGATCATAAAAAAGAAATCAAAAAACGAGAAGGATATATTGTGGTAACCTTCGGTTGGATTTTTATGTCGCTTTCAGGAACGTTTCCGTATCTCTTTACAGAAACAATTCCGAGTTTTACCAATGCGTTTTTTGAAACCATGTCCGGATATACAACAACTGGTGCCACTATTCTTGAAAAAATAGAAGGTTTGCCAGAAGGAATACTGTTCTGGCGAAGTCTTACACATTGGATTGGAGGAATGGGAATCATTGTATTAGCTATTGCTATATTACCATTGTTGGGAATAGGAGGAATGCAGCTATTTGCAGCAGAAGCACCTGGGCCAAGTGCTGATAAATTGCATCCAAGAATTACGGATACAGCAAAGCGTTTATGGTTAATTTACTTTGGATATACTGTCGCTGAAACCATTTTGCTAAACTTAGCAGGAATGTCCTTTTTTGATGCTATAAACCATGCATTGTGTACCTTGTCTACAGGCGGGTTTTCAACAAAAGATGCTAGTGTAGCGTATTGGAATGGGCAGCCAATTATTCAATATATTATCATTCTATTCATGTTCTTAGCAGGAACAAATTTTGTTTTGAGTTACTTTGCATTCAAGGGAAAAATTCAGAAAATCATAAAAGATGAAGAATTTAAAATTTATGCAATTCTTACACTCATATTTACTTTAATTGCTACTGCAATTATTTATACGCAAGCAAATGTACAACCTTCTGATTATCATCCGATGGTTTGGGGTGAATTGGAAAGTGACTTCCGACATTCATTATTTTCGGTAATTGCCGTGATTACAACCACAGGTTTTGTAACCGCTGATTTTACTTCATGGACGACATTTTTAACAATTTTCTTTTTTGGTTTAATGTTTCTTGGAGGTTCTGCAGGTTCAACTTCTGGAGGTGTAAAAGTGGTAAGACACTTATTAATGATTAAAAATGGATTGCTGGAATTTAAACGAACATTGCATCCAAGAGCAATTATTCCTGTACGATACAACAACAAATCGGTTTCAGAACATATTGTATACAATATCTTAGGCTTCTTTATCCTATATATGTTATTATTTATTATTGGAGCGCTAGTATTAGGTTTCGTAGGATTAGATTTTGAATCTGCCGTAGGTGGAGCCGCTTCTTCTTTAGGAAATGTAGGGCCTGCTTTGGGTAAATTGAATCCGTTAGAGAATTATAATGTAATACCTTCATTTGGAAAATGGTGGTGTGCCTTTTTGATGCTTTTAGGACGTTTGGAATTATTTACAGTATTAATTCTTTTAACGCCATTTTTCTGGAGAAATCGTTAGTCTACAGTGGTTTAAAAAATAAATTTGTATATTTTTTTTAAAAAGAGTGTAACATTTTTTGTATTTGTCCGTCATACATGTGTAAATCAATCAAAAAACAATATTATGAAAACTACACATCAATTACACACAAATTCAGTTCCCGTCGAAACAAATCAAGAAGATGCAAACAACGTTCAAAGAGGTTTGTTAACATCAACATATAAACAACAAATTCGATCAAATACATTTGGTTTAAAACAACGTATTAAGAAAAATCGTCATCATTTAACTTCTGTAACAGGAACAATCCTAAAAGTTTCAGTATTTGTGATTGCATATCTTATTGCTTTCGTATAAATCATTTTGAAAAAAGGGGAAAAATCCCCTGTAAAAGGGTTTTTTAACTTCAAATGTTTTAATCATCTTTACATCAGTAAAAAAAGAGATTAAAACACAATGCGAAAAACATTTAACTTTCTGGAATTTTGTTTGTTAGCAAGTATACTTTTGTTGACAAGTACAGTGGTTATGATTTTTACAAATATGGATGTTTCCATAGAAACTCCTGTGTCAAGAACACTATTCGGTATCGATTTAAATTATTGTATAGTTATCTTTTACGCCTTCAATTTATTCTTATTCTTTGGAATTAAAGAGTTTTTTTGGCGATACAAACGAAAGTTTCCAAATACCATTATTTTAACTAGTGGTATCATATTAACGATTTCACTTTTAATACTTAATATTATATAGTTAGTCTCAATCAAGATAAAAGGTGTCCTTATCAAACACCTTTTATCTTATTTATTTCTACATCTTGGGTTAGTTAGTCTTGGTGTAGTGCCAAAGTGAAAAATCCTTTTAGTTTAACGAATTAAAAAAGCTGTTCTCTTTTCAGAAAACAGCTTTTTTTATAGATGTTTTTTAATTTTTTTTAAAGCACGTCTTTAATTTGTTGAATGGCAGCTCTTAGTTGTTCTTCTGAAGCGGCATATGAAATACGAATACAGTTTGGGTTTCCAAATGCAACACCTGTTACGGTAGCTACGTTTGCTTTTTCTAACAAATACATTGAAAAGTCCGTTGCGTCATTAATGATTGTTCCGTGAAGTGTTTTTCCAAAGAATGATGATACATCTGGGAATACATAAAATGCGCCTTCAGGTGTGTTTACATTAAATCCTTCAATATCTCTTAAAAGTTCTAAAACAATATCTCTACGTTTTAAAAACTCATCCATCATGTATTGAATTTTATCTTTAGAGGCTCCTAAAGCGGCAATTGTAGCGCGTTGAGCGATACAATTAGCGCCACTTGTTACTTGCCCTTGAATTTTATTACAGGCTCTTGCTACTGCTGTTGGAGCGCCAATGTATCCAATACGCCATCCAGTCATGGCAAAAGCTTTAGAAACACCATTTACGGTAATGGTTCTATCGTACATTGATGGAATTCGGGCAATACTAAAGTGTTCTTTTGTAAAATTGATATGTTCGTAAATTTCATCTGAAACGACATATATATTTGGATGTTTTTCTAAAACTTCTGCTAATGCTCTTAATTCGGCTTCACTATATACTGAACCACTTGGGTTGCAAGGTGAGCTAAACCAAATCATTTTAGTTTTTGGTGTAATAGCTGCTTCTAATTGCTTAGGTGTCATTTTAAAGTCTGTTTCAATAGAAGTAGTCACTTGCACAGGAACGCCTTCAGCAAGCTTTACAATATCACTATAACTTACCCAAAATGGAGCAGGAAGAATTACTTCGTCACCTTCATTTAATAAAACCATTGCGATATTTGCTAACGATTGTTTTGCACCAGTAGAAACTACAATTTGTGAAGCTTCGTACGTTAATTGGTTATCGCGTTGAAACTTATTGATAATGGCTTCTTTTAAATCAGCATATCCATCTACAGGAGTGTAGCTATTATAATTGTCATTAATTGCTTCAATTGCTGCTTCTTTAATAAAATCAGGTGTGTTAAAGTCAGGTTCTCCTAAACTTAATCCAATAATATTTTTTCCTTCGTTTCTTAATTCTCTAGCTTTTGCAGCCATTGCTAGGGTTGCTGAAGTGGCCATGTTTAATACGCGCTCAGATAATAGTGCCATTGTTGTGTTGTGTTTAATCTGTGTATAAATAACTGAATTGTGCGAAATTAGTTATTTTTGGTTAAGGATAAAAAATAGTTATCAATAATCACAAGAAGAAATGACAAACGAAGAAAAGCTAAATTCTGAAACCTATTTTGTTGAAACTGTAACAACACAAATTATAGAAACCAAAAAACGATTGGATCGTTTAGTATTTCTTTTGATTTTGTTTAGTGCTGTTGGTGCTATTTATTATAAAGAACCGCCAGAAGGATTAAACATTGTAGTGTCCAAAATTACGCCATTCGGTTATCATTTGGGTATTAGTTTTGGCTTACTTGGGATTTTTGCTTTGATAGGATCAAAATTTATTGATTATATCACAAAGCGAAAAAAAATAGACGACTACTTGCTAAATAATGATTTTTTAATATCAAATTACAAATTATCGTATATTCCGTATCCTGATGAACCTACTCCAAATCAGATAGAGATCAATAAGTTACACTATATTTCAAGAACAGTTGTGCCAAGTTCTTTTTATGAGTTTTTCTACACTTTGTTTTTTTCAAAAAAAGATTTGCGACTACCTTCAGTATATGTCTTAATGACCATTTTTATGATCTCTCATGCAGTTTCTATTATTCATGCAGTTCAAGTTTTCGAAGGAGATTTTGACTTTTTAGCAGCTATTGTATTGTTTGCTGTATATACTGTTTTGTATGGAGGTTTTTTAAATTCTATAAAAAAATATAGAGAAGCACTTCATTTGCCAGCTTACAAATATGCTGCATTTTTTGGAATTTTGACATTGCTAGCTTTAATGATATTAAAAGCATGTAATTAAAAAAAGTCTACCAATTGGTAGACTTTTATATGAAGTTATTTTTTATTTAATTAGAAAAGCGCATCTTTTCTAACTTGTAATATTCTCTAAAAGTAATCATACGTTGTTGTTCTTCATCCCATAATTTGTGGAACATCATTTTTAAACCATCTTTAAAAGAAAGTGTGGTTACGTATTTTGATAAAATTTTGTTTTCAGTAAAACATTTTTTTAAGTTATAGTTTGGAATTCTACTGTTTAAATGGTGAATATGGTGAATTCCAATATGTCCAGTAAACCATTCCATGATTCTTGGTAATTTTAAATACGAACTACCTTTAATTGCAGATAGTACAAAATCCCAGTCTTTTTTCCATTTCTTATATGAAAATTCATGTTGATGTTGAATGTAAAAAAACCAAAAGGCAATAATTCCGAAGAAAAATAAAATGATAAATTGAACAGCGAAAAAACTTGCCCAACCTGTTAAGTATCCTAGAATCACATAAGGAACAATGATTACAAGATTATCTTTTAATAAAAGATATGTAGTCCTTCTCCAGTTATTAAATGTTAAGAAAGGATATTTTGTGGTAATGATTAAATAATATACTGGCGCGATTATAAAAATTACAATTGGACTTCTAAATACTTTGTATTTAAACTTTCCCCACCAATTTTTGGCTCTAAATTCTTCTACTGTTAAGGTTGGTAAATCTCCAACTTGCCTTGTTTCAAGTTGCCCGTTATGTCCGTGATGAAACGTATGAGTTTCTGCCCAGTATTTGAAGGGTAAAAAACTAAATACGCTACAAATGTATCCGATAGCGTCGCTTGCTTTTTTCGATTTAATAAATGAATTGTGCCCGCAATCATGTTGAATGATGAAGATTCGAACTAAAAAGAATGCATTAACAATTCCTAATAAAAAAGTGAGAATTAAAGAAAATTCAAGTGTAAAATACATTAAAACCCAAACGGCTATGAATGGCAAAAATGAAGAAGCCATTTGTCCGATTGCTTTTTTAGTACTCTTTTTTTTGTATTTGGCTATGATAGACTTCCAATTTCTTAGAGAGTCTTTAATTTCTTGATCAACATTTTGCTGCGTCATGGAGGAAACTATTTTGTCGTTACTTAGTAACGATGTACATTATTTTATATTGCAAATATCGTAATTTGAAACAATAAATTTACATAATCATAAATAAAGATTAGTTTTGTCGTAGATATGGAAATTATACAAAAATATTTTACCGATTTAACAGAGGAGCAAATTGAGCAATTTGGTCAATTGGAAGTGTTATATAAAGAATGGAATGCACAAATTAATGTCATTTCTAGAAAAGATATAGATGAGTTATATATAAGACACGTACTGCATGCGTTGGCAATTGCAAAAGTGCAACCGTTTAGTGCAGGTACACGAATTTTAGATGTTGGAACCGGAGGTGGATTCCCGGGGATTCCATTGGCAATATTGTTTCCTGAAGTTCAATTTGTATTGGTTGATGCTATTGGTAAAAAGATAAAAGTTGTACAAGCTGTAGCTGAAAGTATAGGGCTGACAAATGTTTCTGCACACCATATGCGCGCTGAAAAAGTAAAAGGTGAATTTGACTTTATTGTAAGTAGAGCAGTAACTAATATGCCTGATTTTGTAAAATGGGTTCGGAAAAAAGTTGCAAAAAAACAACGACATGAACTCAAAAATGGAATCTTATATCTAAAGGGAGGAGATTTAACAGAAGAACTCAAAGATTTTGTGCGAGCACAATTGTTTTCAATTCCAGATTTCTTTGAAGAAGAATTTTTTGAAACTAAAAAAGTGGTGCATTTACCATTAAAATATAAACCATAAATTAAAAATCCCTTACAAATAAAATTGCAAGGGATTTTTCGTGTTTAGTTTGTTGGTTTGGTTATTGAGAAATCTTTTGTTTCTTTTTTAGAATGCTGTAGTAATATTTACGGTCAAGCCTGTACTTTGTGGTACAAAACGACAAACTCCTCCAACACATACAAGTCCACCACGTTGTCTCCCATAGTTTAAGGCAAGTCTGGTTGCACCTCTTGCATAACTACCTCCAACATTATAATAGTGAATTTGCTCGTCTTCTACGTCATTTCCGTAGTTGTAAATATCTGTAGCATAAAATGACAATCTAGGTGTTACGTTGAACTCTATAGTTCCACCAGCCCAGTTTTTGTCATCATCCGGAGTCCATAAATGTTGTAATTCAAATCGAAGTGATCTTTTTGAATTGATTTTATATGTTCCTTCTACAACAGCAATATTTGAGTTTACAACACCACGTTCATCAATAATAAAGCGTTGGTTGTAATATTGATTTACAAAGTAAAAGATACTTTGCCATTTCTTATTCCATTTTTTTCTGACTTCTAAACTGAATTCAGAAAAATATTTTCTACCAAAACCAAAATATTCTATTTCAGCATCTCTCTCAGTAAAATCAAAATCTCCGCGTAATCCTGCCCAATAAGAAGCGTTTACAGCAACTTTAGTTCCGTATTTACCTCCAAGTGTACTTCCTTTTTTGAAATTGTAAAACATGTCTATTTGTCCACCAATTTCTCCAAATTTATTTAATGTTGGATCGGGAACAGAAATAGCTGCTTGTGCTTGGTATACGTAAATATTTGTTAATGCATAATCGTGCTGTTTTGTTAAACCAGGTAAATAGTTCATGATATTTTCATTGAAAACATTTCCAGCAGCTTCTCTTTCAGAAAAGAAGTTCATATTTTCTAATCTTCTAAAAGTAGCATCAATTCCAAGTCCTTTTTGAGAATATCCTACATTTACTAAAAGTGCGTTACCTTTTTCTACGAAGTTTTCAATATATCGTTGAGAATTTACAACGGCATCTTTTCCTTTAGTAATGTATTCAATACCAGAATAAAAAGAATTTCCAGAATAATCTAATCGTGCAGAAAAAGCATTTGTCAATTCATCAAATCCAGTATTTTGGAAATCTTCAGGAATATCTTGTTTTCTTCCTACATAACTTAAACCAGCTGAAACTGTAGAAGAATCTAAACTCAATGCGTTTGACAAGTCAATTTCTGAATTGAATCCGAAAATTTCTCCATCCGAAACTTTAAAACCATCACGTTGTTGTGCGTACATTGCTGTAAAAGCTAATGCATTTGATGGTTGATATTTAATGCGTCCACCTCTAAAAGCATTGTTAATACCTAAAGGTCTGTTTTCCCATCCTCTTAAGATAAGTCCGCTTCCAAATTGCTCATAGAAATAACCAGCAGTTACTTCAAGCTTTTTGGTTTTGTACATTGCATAATAAGTTGCAATGCCTGTATCATCAAGTTTTGGAGAATAGTTTAATAGTGGCATTGGTGCATAAGATTCAACTTGAATTCCTGCAAACCATTTTCCGTAATTGTAGTCTAATTTTAGGTAGTTGTTAGATCTAAAGTGTTCGTCTTCGGCAAACTTTCCAAGTGATGTGTCATCATTATACCATTGTATATTTGATTCAAATCCACCAGAAATAGTTCCCCAGTCTTTCTTTTTTTCTTCATCCTGTTCTTGTGCAATTCCAACGGAAAAAGCGAGTGCAAAAGATAGGTATAGTAATTTTTTCATTTAATTCGTGTGAGTTAGTTTAATTTTGGTTGGCTAGTTTGGTGAAAATACTATTTGGCATTTTTCTTAACTACATCATACAATTGATCTTCAGCTCCAGGTTGATATCCTGTATGGCGCCAAACAACTTTACCATCTTTAATTACGATTACGTGTGGAATAACAGAGATGTTTAAAGATCGTTGTAAATCTTGATTTTCATCTAAAAGAATATTGTATTCCCAACCTTTACCATTAATTAATGGTTTGATTCTTTTTTTAGTTCTAGCATCATCTGTAGCAATTGCGATTAGCTCAACATTTGTTTCATCAATCCAATCTTCATAAACTTCACTAATAGCATCTAGTTCGTTAATACATGGTACGCACCAAGTAGCCCAAAAGCTAATTATTTTTACACCTTCTCCTTTGGTGATTTCGTCCATTGAAATTGAAGTTCCATTTAATTTCTTTACCGTAATATTCGGAATTTCTTTTTGTGCATTTGCTTGTATTGTGCATAATAGGAATATGGCAACAATACTCATAATTGACTTCATAATATTTAGTTTAATAGTGAGAATGCTGTAAATATATAAAAGCTCACGTTAAAAAAGCAATAAAAATAAAATAATTCGTTTTTTGCATTTTCTAGACATTCTCTATATGAATAGTAGGCTATTTATTTGATTTACTGTTTATTAGATTTTTCTTTTTTTTAACAAAAATTTAATATAAATTAGACCCCAATTACACCAAAACCAAACTTTATAAACAAAAAAAAAGTCTTATGAAAACAAAAAACATCTTAAAATGTTTAGTTGCTGTTTGTGCTTTATTCGTTTACTCTTGTAGTAGCGATTCAGACGGCGACGGAGGAACAACTCCAGCTCCAGGAGGAGGAGGATCTGCAATTACTTCAATTACTGTAACGGCAAGTAGTAATTCAGTAGAAGTAGGTAATGCTGTTACTTTTACAGTAAAAGGAAATGATGGAACTGATGTAACTTCTAGTTCTACAATATCAATTAACAATGCTGATATTACAGGAAGCTCTTTCACGGCTAGTGCACCAGGAACATACACAGTAAAAGCTACGTATGAGCAATTAACAAGTGTTCAGCTTTTTATCGAAGTAACTGCTGGACCTATTACTGCATTACGAGTTGAAAGTGCTACTACTAGTATAAAAGTAGGAGATACTGCTGACTTTACAGTTATCGGAACTGATGCTTTAGGAAATGAATATACAATTACAAGTGATGCAAGTCTTTCTGTAAACGGAACTGCAATTACAGGTAATAGATTTATGGCTACTCAAATGGGTGATCTTACAGTTGTAGCAACAAAAGATGCTATTACTTCTGATGATTTTATGGTTGCTGTAACTGGTGAAACTGCGCCGGGAACATTTGCTAAAAATGCATTAATTGAAGATTATACAGGAACATGGTGTGGATGGTGCCCGAGAGTAGCATATGCTATTGAGCTTGTTGAAGCACAATCTGATAGAGTATTTGTTAATGCTGTGCATAGTGGTGATCCAATGGCGAACAGCTATGGAGCTACTTTAGATAATATATATGTTACATCTGGATATCCTACAGCGGTATTAAATAGAGATGTTGATTGGACATACCCAGAGCCAAGTAATGTTGCACAAGCTACAAACTTAGCTACCGGAACTACAACTTCAGGTTTATCTATAAACTCTTTATTAAAAGGAAATCAATTAGATGTATATGTAAGTACAGCATTTGCTGCAAACGCACCAGGCGCTAAATTAGTAGTAATGATTCTTGAAGATGGAATCGTAGCTTCTCAAGCTAACTATACAAGTTATTATGGTGCAGCTGATCCAATTTCTCAATTTGTACACAACCATACTTTAAGACACTCTATTACAAATGTTTTAGGTGATGCTATCCCTAACATTGCAGGTGGTACTAAGAATGAAGAAGTGTTTAGTATTCCTGTTCCAAGTACAGTAAACAATGCAAACGAAATGTCAATTCTTGCTTTAATCGTAGCAGCAGACGGAAAAGTTCTTAACGTGAACGGTGCGCATGTAGGAGTAGATAAAGATTTCCAAGCAAACTAATAATTATAATTAGCTAGAATTCTCTTGGATTCTTAAAAATAGAAAGCGACTCAATTGAGTCGCTTTTTTTATTCATATGTTTGAGATATAGATTCTTACGGTGAAACCGTACCGAAAAATGATTTTGAGTGTGTATTTTTAAAACATTAATCAAAATTTTATATCATGAAAAAAAGAAATTTAAAAAAGATTAGCTTAAACAAGAAAGTAGTTTCAAACTTTGAGGTAGAAGAATTAAAAGGAGGAGCGCTTAGTGATTTATGGCATTATGATGAAAATGGAATGGGCGTTTGCTGTACTTTTTTTGGGCCATGTTAAATCCATAGAACCATAAATAACAATAATATAAAGAATAAAAAAAGCCAGTATAAATTTATACTGGCTTTTGAATTTATATAATTATTAGGATTATCCTAAGAATGGGTATCTGTAATCTATAGGAGTAACAAAAGTTTCCTTAATTAAACGAGGAGAAACCCAACGCAATAAGTTTTGAGCAGAACCAGCTTTATCATTAGTTCCTGAAGCTCTTGCGCCTCCAAATGGTTGTTGTCCTACAACTGCACCAGTGGGTTTGTCATTTACGTAAAAGTTTCCAGCGCAGTTTTCCAATGCTTTTGTAGCTTCGTCAATAGCATAACGATCTCCAGAGAATACAGCTCCTGTTAAAGCGTATTCGGAAGTTTCATCAACTAATTTTAATGTTGCTGACCAATCTGCATCTTCATATACATATATAGTCATCACTGGACCGAATAATTCAGTCTCCATAGTTGTGTATTTAGGATCTTTTGCAATAATAACTGTTGGTTCTATAAAATATCCTTTCGATTTGTCATAACCTCCACCTATAATAACTTCTGCATCGGCATCCGCTTTAGCTTGATCAATATATTTAGCAAGTTTGTCAAATGAACCTTCGTGAATTACCGCCGTAATATAGTTTCCTAAATCGCCAGGTGATCCCATTTTGAAAGAAGCAACATCTTCTTTTACATAATTGATAACTTCGTCAGCCATTGACTTAGGTAAATATGCTCTTGAAGCAGCACTACATTTTTGTCCTTGGAATTCAAAAGCACCACGTGTAATTCCTGTAGCAACTTGTTTAGGGTTTGCACTTGGGTGCGCAACGATGAAATCTTTTCCGCCAGTTTCCCCAACAATTTTAGGATAAGTTTTATAATTGTGAATGTTGTTTCCGATCTTTTTCCAAAGTTCTTTAAAAACATAAGTAGAACCTGTAAAGTGAACTCCTGCAAAATCTGGGCTATCCAAAACAGTATCTGTAATCATAACTGGATCACCATATACAACATTAATAACACCATCTGGTACTCCAGCTTCTTTAAAAATATCTACAATTACTTTTGCAGAGAAAATTTGACTATCACTTGGTTTCCAAACAACAGTATTCCCCATCATGGCAGCGCTTGCAGGTAAGTTAGCAGCAATAGCTGTAAAGTTGAAAGGTGTAATTGCATATACAAAACCTTCTAATGGCCTGTACTCAACACGATTCCAGATACCTTCAGCTGAATCTGGTTGCTCTTCATAAATTTGAGACATAAATTCTACGTTGAAACGTAAAAAGTCAATCAATTCACAAGCAGAGTCAATTTCTGCCTGATGCACAGTTTTAGATTGTGCAATCATTGTAGCGGCATTAATCTTAGCTCTGTACGGTCCAGCGATTAATTCAGCAGCTTTTAAAAAGATAGCTGCACGTTGTTCCCATGTTAATTGCGCCCACTTTTCTCTTGCTTCTAAGGCAGTTTCAATAGCTTGTGTTACATGCTTTTTTTCTGCTAAATGATACGTTCCTACAACATGTTGGTGATCGTGTGGAGGTGTCATTGTTCTGGTATTTCCAGTTTTTACCTCTTCACTACCAATGTACATAGGAACATCTACGTTTCCATTAAAATAAGCATCGTATTGCGCAGTAACAGCTGCTCTCTCAGGTGTTCCTGGTGCGTACGATTTTACCGTCTCATTTATAGCAGTTGGAACTTGAAAAAATCCTTTTCCCATAGGTGATATATTTAATTGTGTATTGATTAAAAATTTGCGATGCAAAGATACAAAAAAATGTGCCGTAAAAGGCAGTCCATTTTTTGTTGTCTCAAACCTTTTATAAGTCGGTTTTTATGAAAAAACATACATTTGTATAATTAAGCAATAACTACAGAAAAATTTTGTAAGTTGCTCACTTAAAGTTAGACCAAGCTTTCTATGTGCACAGTAAGTTTTATTTATAAAGGAAATCAGGAGTTTGTATTAACTTCAAGTCGTGATGAATTCCCTGCACGTGTTGCAAATATGCCCGCTACATATGATGTGTTAGGTGCAAAAATGGTTTACCCGAAAGATGTGCTTTCTGGAGGAACTTGGATAGGAATGAGTAATAAAAAACGTGTTGTTTGTTTACTAAATGGAGGTTTTGAAACTCATGAGCGTTTGCCGGAATATCGTCATAGTAGAGGAATTGTAGTGAAAGATTTTTTAGCAACAAATACTATCCAGGAAACGGTAAAAATTTATAATCTTAACGAAATAGAACCATTTACAATGGTAATTGTTGATTGGAATAATGAAATTCAATTGTTTGAATTCGTTTGGGATGGAACTCAAAAACACTTTCGAAAACTATCGTTAATAATTCCGCATATTTGGTCGTCTTCTACGTTGTATACAGGTGAAATGAAGCAATTGCGACGTGAATGGTTTACAGATTTTCAACAAAAAAACGAACTTACTGCAATGTCAATATTAGATTTTCATCAAAATGCAGGAATAGGCGATCCTAGTATTGATGCAATGATGGATAGAGGAATAGTGAAAACAATTAGTATCACGCAAGTGGAAAAAAAAGAAGATGCAATTACGATGAAATATCTAGATGTTAACGCAGATTCAAAAAGTGAAATTTCTTTAAATTCAGCAGTTATAGTACATGAGTAATACTGGTACAATACTAACATTAGCATATCCTGACACTATTGTGATGACTGCGGCAGAATGGTACTCTCCATATCTTCGGTTCATTGGTATTGGTAAGAAAAAATATGTACGAGCTGGGCATGCTGCTTTGGTGCTCATTGATAATAAAACAGGAGATTTAGCGTATCATGACTTTGGTCGATATATCACAAAAGAACCACATGGAAGAATTAGAGGAAAGAAAAGAGACCGTGAACTCGATTTTCCTTTGAAAGCAAAAATTGTAGGTGGGAAAATCACCAATCTTGATGAAATTCTACAATTCTTAGCAACAAATCCACAACTTACACATGGAGAAGGGAAGTTGTTAGCTTCTGTTTGCGATGCAGTAAATTATGAAAAAGCATTAACATGTATAGCCCAATTGCAGCGAAAAGGTTCTATGTATTATGCGGCTTTTCGAAAGGAATCGTGTAATTGTGCTCGATTTGTCACAACAACATTAATAGCTTCTTTAACAGATGATAAGGTTAGAAAAGCTTTAAAAAAATCTACTTGGTTTACGCCAAGTACTGTTGGGAACGTTATGTTGGCTAATACACAAACTGACGTGTATGAAGTTACTGAAAAAGGTATTGGGCTATTTACATCAACTTCACGAAAAGAAACATTGCGATGTTTTTTAGATAAATTAAAAGGATACGAACCAAATTTTGTCGGAACTTTAAAACCTAAACATGTTGAAGGAGTTGCAGACAATGCACAATGGTTACCTGGAATTGCTTGCGGAACTTGGTTTGAAATTCATCCGCTTCCGGCAATGTCATTTAGTTATAGGATTCGTAGAATAGCACCATATGGTAATATAGATGTAGATGGTATTTTTAAAGTGAACGATCCTACTTTTGACATTCAACAACCGTATCAATTCATACACAATTCAAACTGTTTGTATTGTAATATTAAACAAGGTGATACAATTTATTACTTTAGTTTCGAAAAAGATTATTTGTTAGCTATTGAGTAATTTGTATTTAGTTAATGCTATTTATTGAACTTTTTTGAAATAGAATGTTTGATTAAGTCTTCTGTCATCACCAAATAAAACCAAAGCAGTTCTTTGGGAATAGTGCACGGAATTAATAAACAATTCATTTTCTGTGCTAAGTCCAATTCTTGATCTTGAAATATCAACTCCACCAAAAATCAATGGTACGCCAGTTATATGTGTGTGTCTGTTTTTCAAATGCAACATTCCATTGCCTCTAATCTTTAATTTGACAGTTTCTTTATGGACTATAGAATCTTGGTTTCTGTAGATGAAAGTAATTTTATTCTTCTTTAGAATTTTAATGTCAACAACTAATTTTTCTATACTTAATGAATCAAACATTTTTTTGGTTGTTAAAACGTCTATAGTTGAGTTTCTTTTAAGATTTGTATAAGATATCACTTTTCTGTTGTTTGATAAAAAAGTAGCTTTATGAGATTTTATAGCATAAGTTCCTTCAATAGATTGAACATTTTCTTTGGTAAGTTTTGTTGTTTTATCTTGAATGATTTTTGTTGAAAAAGAAGCGCAACTTGATAAACTTAATGTTGCGATAAATAACAGAAATATATAATGTATGTTTTTCATATTGATTCAGTTTTAATGTGATAATTCAAAAGTATTGTAATAAATACAAGGAAAATCATAGGAATAGCAATTGGTAATATTTATTTTTGTGAAAATCACAAATGAAATGCAAGAGTTCTTTCTGTCAAAAATAAAAGAAGTATTACCGAAAAACACTTCGTTAATTGATACGGTTGCTGAAGTGTTGGATATTAGTTACGATGCTGCGCACAGGCGTACAAGTTTGAAAAGTAAATTATCATTGGAAGAATCAATCAAATTGTCAAGACATTTTAACATGTCTATAGATCAATTGTACGAAATCGGTTTGCAAAATGTGGTAGCAGTGGAAAAAACACAAGTAATTACTTCGCAGGAAGATTTAGAAACTTACTTTAAAGCTTCTCATGAAAATTTGAGGCAAATCTTAGCAATGAAAGATTCTGAAATTATTTATTCTGCAAAAGATTTACCTATTTTCTATACTTCTTCAGATAACTTACTATCACGTTTTAAAATGTATGTTTGGCTGCAGTTATTATCTGAAGAAAATAATGGAATTGCATTTGAAAACTTTGCACCTTCGGTTTCTTTAGTAAGTGCAGCTTCTCGTTTGGGAGAATTATATGCAAACTTAAAAGTGACTGAAATCTGGGATATAACTACTATTAATAGTACGTTAAAGCAAATTCATTTCTATTACAAATCAACATTGTTGACAAATGATATCGCAATAAAACTGTGTAATGATTTGAAGAAATTAGTGGAAATGGTAGAAGAAAAAGTTGCTAATGATCTACAATATCAACTTTATTACAATGAATTATTATTGATGAATAATACGGTTTTGGTTAAAACACCAATTATAAAAACACTTTTTGTTCCGTATACAATTCTGTCGTACTATAAAACAAGTGATACACAAACTTTAACGCAAGTTGATCAGCATTTACAACGACAAATGCGAAACTCAAAACTATTATCTAGTGCAGGAAAAAAAGAACAACGTATTTTTTTTAACAAAATGTATAAAAAAATTGATGCCTTAACTTATCTAATTGATGCAGAAAATGTATTAGATTTTGAGTAACTTGTTAATACAGAGTTAGTTGTTTTCTTTGAATCTTAAATTTGTATGCTGAGCTAAATACTAATTAAGTGCAAATGGCGCACTTAACTTAAAGGTAGGAATAACAACTCTAAACTTTTTTGTAGTTGTGAAATTGACCATGTTATAATGTCCGCGCATGGCTCCAATAGGAGATGAAAGTAAACAACCTGATTGATACGTGTGCGATTCACCTGGCTTTAAAACTGGTTTTTTTCCAATAACGCCTTCGCCATCAACAATTTCAATGCTATTTAAAGCGTCAAAAATTTGCCAATGCCTAGAAGTAAGTTGAACAGAATCTTTACTTTGATTTTCAATCGTGATTTCATAACCAAATGCGAAATGCATTTTGTAGTTTTTGTAGAAAGTGCCTTCAAAGCTAGTCTCTACTGAAATTTTAATACCTCTGGTTACTTGTTGAATCATTCGAAATAAAGGTAATTGCAAATTGTGGTTATAAATGCAATACACTCAAAAATACGAATTTTATAATTATTTTCTAAAACCCGACTGAAAATTTAACGTATTTGTAAGAGAAAGTTGGTTTTAATTCTTAATTACGCTTGAATTTGTAGAGCCAATTCCGATAATGCTATCGTATACTTCTCCGAATTTTCTAAAATAGACAATGATTAAATAATCGTTTTCTGTTTGAAAATAAGAGCCGCTAATTTTTGCATGTTCCAATTCGTTTTTACCATTTACAACTACATATTTGTAATTGTAGAAGCCTTGCTTTAGCAAAATTTCAGCTTCATATAAATCTGTTTCAGGGTTGTAAAATAGTTGGTTTTCTTCTGTCAAAGCATAATTGTTAAATCGTCCGTATACGTATACTTTACTGTTTTTTAGTGTCATGTAATTATTTAGTGAGAAATGTACTTTGGCATAATCTGCCTCAATAGAAGGATCGTCACCTTGAATAGTGTTTACTAAAAAGTTACCATTTACATCCGGATTGAAAGTGTAAGGTTCGTTTGCGCGTGTACCATTTGTATGTAAAAAATTGTGATACACATCACGTAATTCAATTCGGGCAATACTAATATTTCCTCCTCTAATCTCTTTATTGTCAAAATTGAAAAATTCGTTTCCACCTCTGAAACTTGTTTCAGTATTATAGCGATACATCAATTTAGAGCCTAAAGTATACTGAGGTTTTATATTCATAATGGCTCTATTCCATTGGTAATTCTGTAAAATGGCAACCTTAACTTCACGTTCAGGATTTCTCAAAAATAGATTTGGCGAATTAATCTCAAACTGAATCAACTGATCTTTATCAATAGTGCTCAAATCGCGTGTGCGATGTACGGCAGCACTCACATTAACAGCATTTTGGTATACAATAAACTTTCTAGAAAACATCAATTCGTCATCATCATTATAAATTGAAAGCATGTAGTTTCCGGTAAGCAGTAGTGTAGTAAAATTATTAGGAATCGTCAATCTATAATTAGAATATAATTGTAAGGTGTTAAATGAGTTCTCATAATTTATAATACGTTGATTGTCAAAACCTCTCATGTATTGTGCTTTCGCAAGATTGGAAGGCGTCCAATCGTAATTACAATGTACAATCTTATAATAATAATCAACTTCATCACCATTCACATCATCAAAAGTAATGCGTAAAGGATCTCCTAATTGCAAAACGGGAAACTGATCTCCGTCATTTGATCCTGATAAAATAATACTTTTAATAAAATTTGGAGGTGCAACTTCTTCTAATGGCTTGGCTTGAGCATTTACAGAAAGAGTGCAACTCAATAAGAAAATAAAAATGTAAAAATTACGAAGCATCATTGATTTCAATTTTTACAAAGATACGCAAAATGCATGCCTAAACTAGGTTTCATCAATAATGGGGAGAAAACGAGGTGGTAAAATGTTAATTTAGAATCAATATAAATAAATTTTATAGTTCTTCAATGACTTTCAGTTGAGTGTATAAATGCTTAAATTTGCACGTTTTTTAGAAAAAAAATCCATAACTATGTCAAAAGACATTCGCATAAAAAAAGGCTTAGATATTAAGCTTGTTGGCGAAGCAGAAACTACTACGATTGCAGCGAAAGCGAGTAGTGTTTATGTGGTAAAGCCAGAAGATTTTCACGGAATCATCCCTAAGTTGTTAGTGAAAGTTGGTCATAAAATCAAAGCCGGTGAGGCACTATTCCATTCTAAATCAGACGAAGCATTACTTTTTCCTTCTCCAGTAAGTGGAGAAATTGCAGAAATCGTTAGAGGAGCTAAGCGAAAAATTCTAGAAATTAGAATTTCAGCAGCAGCAACTCAAGAACACCACGATTTTGGCAAAAAAGATGCTGCAAAAATGTCTGGTGATGAAGTAAAAGCACATTTGCTAGCTGCAGGTTGTTGGCCATTTATCAAACAACGTCCATATGATGTTATTGCTAATCCAGCGAAAGCTCCTAAAGCAATTTTTGTTTCAGGATACAATAGTGCTCCTTTAGCTCCAGATTACGATTATGTATTAGCTGGAAAAGAAGCAGCATTGAAAGCAGCATTGACAGCATTGACGCAACTAACAGAAGGTAGTGTGCATGTAACAACTAAGAAAGGCGGAAACTCACCGTTAGCAAATGTTGCAGGAACACAATCACATACGGTTTCAGGACCGCATCCTTCAGGAAACGTAGGAACGCATATCAACAAAATTGATCCTGTAAACAAAGGAGAAGTTGTTTGGACCGTTACTGCACAAGACTTAGTAGTCATTGGTGAAGTGTTACTTACAGGTAAATTCAATGCTACACGTACAGTTGCTATCACAGGTTCTCAAATAACAAATCCAAAGTATGTAACAGCAATTGCTGGTGCAAGTATGAAAGATTTAGTTGCAGGAAACATTAATGCAGATAACACACGAATTATTAGTGGGAATGTATTAAGCGGAAAGCAACAAGGAGAAACAGGAACTTTAGGATATTATGACAACCAAGTAACTGCAATTCCTGAAGGAGACGATTACGAGTTTTTTGGATGGAATAAGCCAATCTTCAATAAAGTAAGTGTATCTAGAGCACTTACATTTTCTTGGTTGAAGCCAAATAAAAAATATGATCTAAATACAAATACAAACGGTGAACATCGTGCATTTGTTACAACTGGGACGTACGAAAAAGTATTTCCGTTAGATATTTATCCAATGCAAACATTAAAAGCATGTATGTACAAGGATTTAGACGAAATGGAAGCTTTAGGAATGTACGAAGTTGCTCCTGAAGATTTTGCATTGACAGAATTTGTGTGTGTGTCAAAACAACCACATCAAAAGATTATTAGAGAAGGTTTAGACTTAATGCTTAAAGAAATCGGATAATGAGTTTAAAAAATAATTTACATAATTTCAAAGAAAAGAATAAAGACAAAAAATGGTTGCCAGCATTTAATGCGTTGCATACGTTTTTATTCTTACCTAACGAAACAACGCATAATGGAACGCACATTAAAGTAGCGGACGATTTAAAGCGTACGATGAATACGGTAATCATGGCAATGGTTCCATGTTTAATATTCGGAATATTCAATGCAGGTTATCAGCATTTTAATGCTATTGGAGAACCAGTAGATTTCTTATCATGGGATGCAGCTTGGATTGGTATAATCAAAGTATTACCACTACTACTAGTATCTTATGGAGTTGGTTTAGCAATTGAAGTATTATTTGCGATCATTAAAAAGCATGAAGTAGAAGAAGGATACTTAGTAACAGGAATGTTAGTTCCATTGATTGTTCCAATTGATACACCACTTTGGATGCTTGCAGTAGCAGTTGCTTTTGGAGTTGTGATTGGAAAAGAAGTTTTTGGAGGAACAGGAATGAATATCTTGAATCCAGCATTAACAATTAGAGCTTTCTTATTCTTTGCATATCCAACATGGATGTCAGGGGATAAGGTTTGGGTTCATGGAGCAGATCCAAGAGTTCAAAATCTTGCAGAAGGAGTTGCACCTGACGTAATATCAGGAGAAACAATTCTTGGAGGATTGGCACAAGGAAAAGAATTAGGATATTCAGTATCAGATATGTTCTTAGGGTTTATTCCTGGTTCAATAGGAGAAACATCAACTTTGTTAATCGTGTTAGCTGGATTGTTTTTAATCTTCACGAAAATTGGAAGTTGGAGAATTATGTTGTCAGCTGCTTTAGGAGCATTGGCAATGGGATTAATATTCAATGGAGTTGCTGCTTCTAATTTAATTAGTGAATCAAGTAAGTTCTACGCTTTAATGAATACTGAATTTTGGCATCACCTAATCATTGGTGGATTTGCTTTTGGAGCTGTATTTATGGCAACAGATCCAGTTACCGCAGCACAAACAAATAAAGGGAAGTGGATATATGGTTTCTTAATAGGTTTTATATCAATTATGATTCGTGTATTCAACCCAGCATATCCAGAAGGAGTAATGTTAGCAATATTGTTAATGAATGTATTTGCTCCAACAATTGACCATTACGTGGTTCAAGGAAACGTAAAGAAAAGATTGAAACGTCTAAAAGTAAAAACAGCTTAACGATGGAAAAGAGAACAGATAAAAATTCATATACCATAATCTTTGCCATAGGAATGGTATTGATCGTAGGTGCGTTATTAGCGTATTTAGCATCAGCACTAAAGCCAATGATTCAAGAAAATGAGCGTTTAGAAAAGCAACAAAATATTTTGTATGCTATGGGTGTAAACGAGAATGAAGGTACAAGTGCAAATTTTGTATCTACTGAAGACGCTCCTAAATTATTTGGACAGTATATCAAAAAGCAGCTTGTAATTGAAAATGGTAGTGTAGCTGAAGATACTACAGCTTATTTAATAGATGTTAAAAAAGAACAAGCAAAAGCAAAAGCTGGAAAAACTAGAAGGCTTCCGTTATTTGTTGGTGAAAAAGATGGGAAAACATTTTATATAGCACCAATTAGAGGAAAAGGTCTTTGGGATGCAATTTGGGGTTATGTAGCTTTAGATGAAAATATGGTCGTACAAGGAGCGTATTTTGATCATAAAGGAGAAACACCAGGTTTAGGAGCAAACATTAAGCAACGTTTCTTTATGGACGATTTTATTGGAGAACATTTATTAAATGCAAATGGTGAATTCAAAGGAATTACTGTTGCAAAAGGAAATGGTGATCCAAAAAATAACGATAAACTCGATAATGAAGTTGACGCTATTGCAGGAGCAACAATTACAGGAGATGGTGTTACAGTAATGATCAAAAAAGATTTGAAATTGTATTTACCATATTTCAATAAATTAAAAAACAAATAATAAGTTATGGGAAAAGATAGCAGATTAATTTTAGACCCATTAGCAGACAATAACCCAATTACAATTCAGGTATTAGGTATTTGTTCAGCTTTGGCAATTACGGCAGAACTAGAAGCTTCTATTGTAATGTCTATATCCGTATTATTTGTATTGGCAGTAGGTAACGTGGTGATCTCATTAATGAGAAACATTATTCCATCAAAAATTAGAATTATTGTACAGCTAATTGTTGTAGCAACACTTGTAATTATTGTAGATTTAGTGCTAAAAGCATTTGCTTACGAACTAAGTAAGACACTTTCTGTATTTGTTGGATTAATTATTACAAACTGTATCATCATGGGGCGTTTTGAAGCGTTTGCATTAGGAAACGGACCTTGGCGTTCATTCTTAGATGGAATTGGAAATTCATTAGGATATGCAATTATCTTAATTATTGTAGGATTCTTTAGAGAATTATTAGGTTCAGGAACGTTATTAGGATATCCTGTATTAGGAAATCCAATCCCAGGAGAGCTAACAGGATTATATGCTTATGGATACGAAAACAACGGTTTTATGTTATTATCACCAATGGCATTAATCGTAGTAGGAATTATCATTTGGATCCAACGTACAAGAAACAAAGCGTTAATAGAAGACTAAAAATAGTAGTGAGATGTTAGTTATGAGAATTGAAACTTCTCAACACTAATTACTCAAAACTCAATACTAAAACATATGGAACATATAGAATTATTTTTCAAATCAATATTTATAGATAACATGGTATTTGCAACATTCTTAGGAATGTGTTCATACTTAGCTGTATCTAAAAAAGTATCTACAGCCGTTGGTCTTGGAGCCGCAGTTATTTTTGTACTTGCGATTACCGTACCATTGAACTGGCTATTAGATCAATACATCTTACAGCCTGGAGCACTATCTTGGTTAGGAGCAGAATATGCAGATTACGACTTAAGTTTCTTATCATTCATCATGTTTATTGCAACTATTGCAACCATGGTACAATTGGTGGAAATTATTGTAGAGAAGTTTTCTCCATCACTATACAACTCATTAGGTATCTTTTTACCATTAATTGCAGTAAACTGTGCAATCTTAGGTGGATCATTATTTATGCAATCAAGAGAAATTGCAACCTTAGGATTGGCAACTACATACGGAGTTGGTTCAGGAATTGGATGGTTTTTAGCAATCTTAGCTATTGCAGCTATTCGTGAAAAAATCAGATACTCTAACGTGCCACCAGCATTAAGAGGTTTAGGAATTACATTTATCATTACTGGTTTAATGGCAATTGGATTTATGAGCTTTGGAGGAATGTTAACTGGTGGAGATGATGAAGGAGACAAAAAAGACAAAGAGAAAACAGCTCAAGTAGAAACTGTGCAAAAAAACAGTATTACAAATGAAATCGCTAACAATACAAAAGTAATTGAGTAATATGATATTAGCAGCAAGTACATTAGGAACAGTAGTAGCAACGGTAGCGGCCTTTTTACTAATCACTTTAGTATTGGTTTCTCTATTGCTATTTGTTAAGCAAAAATTATCACCATCAGGACCTGTAAAAATTACAATTAATGGTGAGCGTGAAATTGAAGTAGCTTCAGGAAGTACACTTTTAACTACTTTAGGTGGAGAAAAAATATTCTTACCATCAGCTTGTGGTGGTGGTGGAACATGTATTCAATGTGAATGCCACGTATTAGAAGGTGGTGGAGAAGCATTGCCAACGGAAGTTCCTCACTTTACAAGAAAAGAGTTACAGCATGGAGCGCGTTTAGCTTGTCAAGTAAAAGTAAAGCAAGACATGAACATTACAATTCCAGAAGAAGTATTTGGAATTAAAAAGTGGGAAGCTACTGTTGTTCGTAACTATAATGTAGCATCATTCATTAAGGAATTTGTAGTTGAAATTCCAGAAGATATGGGTTACAAAGCAGGTGGATACATTCAGATTGAAATTCCTCAATGTGAAATAAAATATAGTGATATTGATATCACTGCGCATCCTGAAGAACATGAAACTCCAGACAAATTCCAGAAAGAATGGGATAAGTTCGGATTATGGCCTTTAGTGATGAAAAACAATGAAACTGTTGAACGTGCATACTCTATGGCTTCCTTCCCAGCGGAAGGACGTGAAATTATGTTAAATGTTCGTATTGCTACGCCACCATGGGATAGAGCTAAAAACGCTTGGATGGATGTAAATCCAGGAGTAGCATCATCATATATATTTGCACAAAAACCGGGTGACAAAGTAACAATTTCAGGACCTTATGGTGAGTTCTTTATCAATGAGTCTGAAGCTGAAATGTTATATGTTGGAGGTGGAGCTGGAATGGCACCAATGCGTTCACACTTGTATCACTTATTCAAAACCTTAAAAACGGGACGTAAAGTTACGTATTGGTATGGAGGACGTTCTAAGCGTGAATTATTCTATCTAGAGCACTTCTATGAATTAGAAAGAGAATTTCCAAACTTTAAGTTCTACTTAGCGTTATCTGAACCATTAGAAGAAGATAATTGGAAAATCAAAGAAAACATTGATGCTGAAGGAGATGGTTTCGTAGGATTTGTTCACAACTGTGTAATTGAAAACTACTTAAATCATCATGAAACACCAGAAGATATTGAACTATACTTCTGTGGACCACCATTAATGAACCAAGCGGTTCAGAAAATGGGAGAAGATTTCGGAATTCCAGATGAAAATATCCGATTTGATGATTTCGGAGGATAGAAATTATAATTCAACACATATTAAAAAGATCGTTTACTCAATAAACGATCTTTTTTTTGTCAGAAATATTGTTAAGATGACAGAAAAAGCGAATAAAAAAGAATAATCTAGCTATATTTAATTCTTAAAATACTCAACCAATACAATGACGCATAAAATATTACTACTACTTTGTTGTTTAACAATGGGAATTACGTTCGCACAGAAAAGAGCAATCACACACGATGATTATGACTTATGGAAAAACATCAACAATACTAAAGTTTCTGAAAATGGAAAACTCATAGTAACAACCATAAGAACAACAACTAAAAGAGGTGATGGTTATCTTGAAATTTACAATACAGAAACGAAACAAAAAGCTACGTATTTCAATGGCATTTCTAGTAATATATCACAAGATGAAAAATTTGTAATTTTTCAAAAACCTGCAACATATGCTGAAAAAAGAAGAGAAAAGAAAGAGAAAGTAAAAGATAAAAACAAAGTAAAAGATGTACTCTACATATACGATGCGGTAAATAATTCGCTTTACGACTCTATTCATCACGTAAAAAAGTATACTCTTCCAAAAAAGAATAGCAAGTACATCGTTATTGAAAAATTTAAAAACAAAAAAGATTCTATAAAAGGCGATAGTTTGCCAGCTTGGAAAAATGATTATGCACTTGTATATCATCTTCAAACGAAACAACAAGACACTATTTTTGACATAAAAAATGTTATACTTCCAGAAGAAGGAACTACATTTTATTACACAAAAAAAAGTAAAAAACGTAAGAAAAAAGCAAAAGGAGTATTTGCTTATAACGTAGCTTCAAAATCAAAAAAAGTAATTGACACATCACTATTCGATTACAAAAAACTAAGTGTAAACAAACAAGGGAATCAACTTGCGTATCTTGCTGAAAGAGATTCTGTTAAAACGGATTCTGTGCCGTTAAAATTATTTGTATACCATAAAAATAATGTATTGCCTTTAGTTGAAAATGAAGAATTGCGCTTAGGTAAAAAGCAAACACTTAGTACTAAAAGCAGTCTTAGATTCTCTGAAGATGGAAAACGATTGTACTTTTACTCCAAAATAAAAAGCAACTATAAAAAAGATACAACGCTTATCGCAGAGGAAATTCCAGATGTAGATGTGTGGAATTGGAATGATAAAATAACACAACCAAGACAAAAAGTACTTGAAGATTTGCTAGAAGAAGAAACACGTTTGTACTATTTTGACTTAGAAGGTAGAAAATATGTTCAACTTCAGGACGATATTATTGATAATGTAATATTGAATGATAAATATACAAACAAGTATGCCTTAGGAATTGATGACACACCTTACAAACTAGAAACTTGGTTAGCACGATCTAGAAAAGATTATTATGTCATTGATCTTGAAACAGGGAACAAGCGTTTATTATTCAAAAAAACCATCACAAGATTAGATATAACTAATGATGGTAAACATGCCGTATATTTTGATTATGACACCAAAAATTGGATGTCTGTCAACCTAAAAACATTTAAAAAATACAACCTTACAAAAGATATCAAGGTTGCTTTTGATAACGAAGACCATGATACACCATCAATTCCTTATTTCTACGGTTCCTCCGGATTAGATAAAGAAGGAAACATATTATTTAATGATAAATATGATATTTGGAGCGTTCCTATCGACGGATCAAAAAAAGCTAAAAATATTACCAAAATTGGAAGGAAACAAAAAATAACATTTAGAACAAGAAGATTCGATAGAGAAAATTATTGGAATGCAGGTTACATAGATAACAAACTATTCTTGGTAGGATTTGATGAAAAAGTAAAAGCGAATGGTATTTATTTTTTAGATAATGGAAAACTTGTTGAAAAAATAAAACCAGAGAAAAATATAGTTTTCAATATCCAAAAAGCGACGTCCAACAATATAGTCATATACCAGAAGGAAAGCTTTACAGATTACGGTGATCTGTATGTCACAACGGATAATTTTAAAACAGGTGAAAAAATTACTGACGTCAATTCGCATCAAAAAGATTTTAAATGGGGAACTTCTGAGCTTGTTTCATGGAAATCATACGATGGAAAAAAATTAGAAGGAATTGTACACAAACCTGAAAATTTTGATCCTTCTAAAAAATATCCAATGATTGTATACTTCTACGAAAGAAGTTCTCAAGGTCTCAACTATCATACAATTCCAAAACCGAGTGCATCAACAATAAATGAAACATACTTGGTAAGTAATGATTACATTGTTTTTACACCAGACATTGTATACAATACAGGTCAGCCAGGAAAAGATGCGTTCAATTGTATAATTTCTGGTGTAGAAGCAATGGAAAAGAAAGGCTATGTTGACAGCAGTAGAATGGCGATACAAGGACAAAGTTGGGGAGGATATCAAGTAGCATACCTTGTTACGAAAACAAACAAATTCAAAGCTGCTATGGCTGGAGCGCCCGTAAGTAATATGACATCTGCGTATGGTGGTATTCGTTGGGGAAGTGGAATGAGTCGTATGTTTCAATATGAAAAAACACAAAGTCGTATAGGAAAAACACTTTGGGAAGGGTTTGATCAATACATAGAAAGCTCTCCGTTATTCAGTTTGCCTAATGTGCAAACACCTTTACTCATAATGCATAACGACAATGATGGAGCCGTTCCGTATTACCAAGGAATAGAACTCTTTATGGGAATGCGACGCTTACAAAAACCAGCTTGGATGTTAGTGTATAATAATGAAGCGCACAACTTGCGTAAAATGAAAAACAAACAAGACCTTTCTATTCGAATGATGCAGTTTTTTGATCACTATTTAAAAAATGCACCAGCTCCAACATGGATGACAAAAGGAGTTCCACGTTCGCAAAAAGGAATCAACTTTGGATACGATTTAGACGAAGAAAAACCTTAAAAATATTTTATCAAATTAGCCTTTATTGCGGATAAATTTGATAAATACCATTAAAATTCGGAAAATACTAGTATAGCAACTACCTTTGTGAAAAAATAATATCTCGTATTGTGAGGCATTGATATTGAGTTTGTTCGGTGAAAAATGCATTTTATCGATATTCGTCAAAAAAATAATGTTAAAAATGAGATACACTACTATTAACCAATACTTTCGTAGTTGTTAGTATTGGATTCATGTATATTATGGAAAAACTAACAGAACAAGAATTACATAATCTTGCGATGAATATCGTAGGAAAAGAATTGGAAGAAAAGGGATATGAATTTCTAGCAGTAAATAGTAAGCTCAAAAAACATCCTCAATTTGTATGTATTGATAAAAACAACAAAAAGAAGTTTGTGCTTGTAAAAGCTGTGATGTATCCAGAAGATCCAAAAGAATATGATGCCATATGGATGGAAACATTCAAACAACATGTAGAAAAATTTGAAGCAGAATTATTTTTCGCTGGTGTTGGATTAGGAAATGCAGATAATCCTTTAGAAGAAGTAAAAAAGAATCAACCATACATATTAGATTATGATGGTTTAATACAAATAAGATAATAGATGAAAGCAATTACATTACCCCTATACATGTGCATAGCTTTTTTAATAACATCGTGTGGGAAGCCGCAAGATATTATCATGCAAACAAATACTGGCTTTGCACTAGGTACGACGTATACCATTCAATATGAAACTTCAAATGAAAATGTTAATTATCAAAATGAAATTGAAAACGTATTTCATGAAGTAAATCAATCAATTTCAGCATATCTACCAACTTCTGATATTTCTCGAATCAATAGAGGAGAAAAAGAAGTTGTAATTGACGATTATTTTAAAACTGTATATGATTTCTCAAGAGAAGTCTATGAGAAAACGGATGGTTTCTTTGATCCAAGTGTAGGCGCTTTAGTAAATGCTTGGGGATTTGGTCCAGAAAAACCAATCAATAACCTAACGGAACAACAAGTGGACAGTATCATGCTTTTTACAGGATTTGATAAGGTAAGTATAACAAGTGAAGGGAAAGTAATTAAACAACATCCATCAATGACTTTCGATTTTAACTCGCTTGGGAAAGGATATGCAATTGACTTAATTGGTGAAATGTTTGATAAAAACGGTATCAAAAACTATATTATTGAAGTTGGTGGTGAAATTCTATCAAAAGGTAAGAA
Organism: uncultured Kordia sp.; assembly: GCF_947496985.1. Taxonomy (GTDB): domain Bacteria; phylum Bacteroidota; class Bacteroidia; order Flavobacteriales; family Flavobacteriaceae; genus Kordia. The sequence continues at coordinate 30,658 of NZ_CANMEZ010000002.1, read as the reverse complement.
CACCAAAAAAGTAAAAAAATGGACAGTAGCTATCGATAGTCCAATTCAAGATAGTGACGAACGTCAATACATAGAATTAATTACGCTTGAAAATAAAGCGATGGCAACTTCGGGAAACTACAGAAAATTTAGAGTAGACCCAGAAACGGGAGATCACTACGTACATATCCTAAATGCTAAAACAGGATATCCAATGAAAAACAACGTATTAAGTGTTTCTGTAATTGCAGAAAACTGTATGAAAGCAGATGCATATGCTACAGCATTTATGGTAATGCCATATGAAAAAACAAAAAAACTTTTAAGTGAATTAAAAGATGTAGATGCATATGTGGTGAGTAGAGATCAATACGGAAATATTCAAAAATACATTACAAAAGGTTTTCAGGATCTAATCATTCAATAAAATCTAATTAAATGTTAATTAGGGTTTTAGAGTAAAATTAGTCAGGTTTTTTATGCGTAACAGATTTTAAATAGAAGTAACTTGTGTTATTAACTTTTTAAAATAACATACCATGAAAAAAAAGAACTTCAAACACAACGGACTTAGTTTAAACAAAAAAGTAGTATCAAGCCTTTCAGTAGAAGAGTTGAAAGGAGGAACCTTAGGTACTTTTTCCAACTTTGCAGACGCAGATACTAATTGTGGCGCTTTAACAGGAACGTGTCAAACAGCATTGGGTTGTCCGTATACAAACACATGTCCACCAACAGAGTTATGTATTCCGTCAATTTCTTGTCAACCAGTAGGAATTTGTGGATTAAATTAAAATGTTAAATAAGGTTTGTAGATACAATAAGTGAGGTTTTCTATGCGTAAGATGATTGTAAATACGAGTACATTTATCGTATAAACCAAAAATCAGGATCATGAAAAAAAAGAACTTACATCGCAATGGACTCAAATTAAACAAAAGAGCAATTTCTAGCTTAGAATCTGGATCAGTAACTGGAGGAGCAACAAACTCGTGTTTTCAATATGTAGATACAGGCTGTGCAAAAACAGTAGGTTGTAATCACACAAATAATTGTCCTTCTGGCGCATGCCCTACAAATGTATGTCCTACAAACGGATGTCCTCCACAAACAGCAAACTGTGGTACCATTTCTTGTCAACCAATAGGAATCTGTTCAGCACCAATAGATTAATATAGTTAAGATTAAACCAAATTAAATACACAAAATCATGAAAAAAAAGAATCTTAAACACAACGGACTTACCTTAAACAAAAACATTGTTTCTAATTTGAAATCATCAGAAGTAACAGGAGGAAGAGGAACACGATCTTGTCTTGCTGACATAGAAACTAACTGTGCTACAGTGAATTGTGGGTCTAATGCTTGTCCAAGTGCAGCGTGTCCAACAAATGGATGCCCTCCAACAGCAAACTGTCCACTAAGTATATCTTGTCAGCCAGTAGGAATTTGTTAAGAAAATAACATCTTATGATAGTGTAAAAGCGACTTTTAGTGTACACACTAAAGGTCGCTTTTTTATAAGTTTTATACTCAAAATTATCAATCTCTTATAATGGGATGATACATGACTAATTTGAATCCACAAAATATTTTTTTCAAGTCATTATTTTTAAATATTTGAATTGTATTTTGATGCATTTCTTCTAAAGAAGCTATAGGAATAGAAGTTCCCAAATCATCTTTTAAATATTCCAGAAGTTTATAATTATCATCTCTCACTAATAATAGTTTTCCTTTTAGGATTTTCATTGTGTACGAAGGTATTTTTCTAAAATAATTATAACCGTAGTATCTTCTAAGTGCATTTGAAAAACTTCCTTTTTTTGAAGAATCAAACTTCAAAAGCGGGACAATTTTATCTGTATATTCAATACCGATAATAGTGTCGTTCAAAACTACCTGATCTAGAATGCCTTTTTTCATTTTTTCTTTATTCGCTAGCTTTAACTTGATGCCTTCAAAGTATCGATCCTTTATTTCTTTATGATAAAAATTATGATTTAAAAAAGAAATTTCATTTTCTTCAACGTCAGTTTTAATATTAGATTCGGGACCAAAAAGATAGTCTCTAGATAAAATCCCTTTAAAACCACGTATCATATTATCAAATCGAGCTTTATAAATAAAAGAATTCCATTGTTGAATATGCGGGATAAAAAATGGCCATTCTTCCTCAACATAGTACACTTCTCTTTGCTTGCCTGATGCTGCAATATCAACACATCCATCCATATACGAACTTAAATATCCTCTTGCAGGTGTAGGATCATTTTCATGCTGAGCAAGTGTTTGTTTTATAAGTGTTTCATATTGTATAGGAACTCTGTTTGCAAACCAATCTTCAATAGCTGCTTTACTTCCTTTATTTCTTTGTATCAATCGATACTCTTCTAAATAGGCAAGCGCTTCTAAAATATTTGTGTAGCTATAAAAAGGTTGATTTGGCTTAAATAGCTTTTCTGACGGATTTAATCGTGTTTTCCATATAAAACCATCATCCATATCTAAAAACTCCTTAGAATAGTCTAAATCGATATCAGAACGTCTTCTAAGGTATTGAAAAGAATTGTTTAGCAAATCACAAAACTCTTTCACGGTCATATCTTCAAATTCCGGAGGCAAGCGCTTAGCTGTTAGTAAAGATAAAAGCTTTTCTAAATTTTCCATGCCTGGAATAATTTCATGCATGGTATACATAAATAGATTTTTTGCTTTTTCCTGATCATCATACATTTTTAAAAGTGCAAGAAGATCAGTAGAAGATTTCAGCCAATCGGTAAGTTTTGTGCCTGTGTTTTCAATTTTTAATCCTTTCTCACAAAACTTATTTGAAAACCATTGGACTTCCATTCCTAAAACCGTATGAATTCGGTATAATAATATACCAGCAGTGCTCGAAATCAATTGATAAAAATGATCAAACTCATGTCTGTCTGTCAAAATCATCTCCTTGTCTTCAGCAGAAATAGAATTCCAATTTAATGTTGATTGATTTGTAGCTTTGCCATATTTCCTAAACATAGCAACCATTTGCTGATGCGTATATTGCGGAAATGAAATAAACAATGAATGTGTAGATACTATACCAAATGCTTTCTTTTTCATACTTTTTTTACTTCTTGAGAATCGTCTTTTATATAATAATTAACTTGATATTTCTCATTGAGAATAGTAACATTTACACTAATTGAATCATTCGTTATCTGTTTCTTTTGGCTATAACCTTTTAGTTTCTTTTTCAAAATTTCAAAAAACCAACCGACACTTTCCTTTATAACAGCTCCAGAGACCAACCCTACTACAAGCATAAGTGTTAACGGATCTTCTGAATAGAGTTCATCACTGTTTTCATCAAATATGATGTCTTTATGTGTATCATTTGCTAACTGTTGTTCAATAGCACTTTTAATATCTAATGACTCGAATTGTAAAGCTATTTCGTAATATTTTTTTTCCATCCTTTTTTCTGTAAAAGATTAAATGTATTTTTAAAGTAAATTACTACAATTTACGTATTGTAATCGTATTAGAAAATATATTTAGCTACAACTTGCTTGTGTTTAGCAATTCAAAAACTGTTTTCGGCAAAAAAGGTAAAAGATGAAAAATATAAAATCGTAGCTTTGAAAGTTAAAAATGTAGATACATTGGTCAAAAAAATATCCTACCTACTTATATATCTTTTCACTTGGGTTGCTTTTGCACAACATCCAATATACACACAGTTTACAGAAAAAGACGATTTGCCTGATGTAGAATTCTACAACATGATGGAAGATAGTAAAGGTTTTATATGGCTTGCCGCTGATAAAGGATTTTACAGATATGATGGAAATGAATTTAAAGTGTTTACCAACAAAGACAAGAGAGGTTTATCTGTTTTTGAACCCAAAGAAGATCATTTAGGAAGAGTATGGTGTTGTAATATTTCAGGGCAATTTTTTTATGTAAAAGGTAATGAACTCATAACATTTGTTGATTTAGGTCAGGAGATAAGTTGGCAATTGGCAAGCTTTTTAATCACAGAAAAACACTTACTAGTATTTACTGCATTGGTCGCTTATAAAATTTCATTGGAAACCAAAGAAATAGAAGCACGTATCAAGCTGTCTGATGCACTTCTTGGAAATCCCGAAAGATTTGAAGATGTCATATTCATCACGGATTGTAAAGCAATTTTAACACTAGATTTAGAGTTAAATATCATCAATAGACTTACTTCTGAAGAAATATACCACGATTTATCATATAGAACGCTTGGAAAAACCATTATTGAAAGTCATCAAGGAAGATCGTATATGAGATTTATAGATAGAAAGAATCATTCAAACCTCTATTTATTTGATGCAAATTCTGGGCGATATGAAAAACAAAAACTAGAACAAGAATTGGCGGAGAGTTATATTGTTGGATTAGATTTTTATGGAGATAAAATACTAGTTTCTTCTTCTAATGGCGTTTGGGTTTACATATTGAAAGAAGGTGAAATGGTCTACGAAAATAGATATTTTACAGATCAGTATATAACAAAAGTGGTAATTGACGTCAATGAAAATTACTGGTTTACAACACTGCGAAATGGAGTTTTTGTAGTTCCAAATATAAATAACAATTCCTATAAATTTCCAAACGGAATAGAAGATTTTAAATGTACTATAAAAATAAATGATGAATCATTTTTCTTCGGAACAGCCAAAGGAGAAGCTGGTATATATAATATATATACGAATGAAATAGAATATATCGATTTGCACAATAATACTTTAATAGACTGTGCTTTTTACGATAAAAACGAACAACTACTTTACATAAGTCAGCAAAGTCAAGGTGTTATTTATGATTTAAAAACCAAACAATATCGATTAGAAGGGAAGATTCAAAATGTACGAAGTTTGTCATACTTAGAAAAGGATACGTATTTCTATACCAATTTTCAAGGAGCTGTGAAAGTTAAAAATGGAGAACGAGTCCACCGAATGGGAAATGTTCGTGCATACATAGGATTTCACGACACCATTAGCAAGAATAGTTATGTGTGTTATGTTGATGATTTAGTGAAATATGATCGTGAATTTAATAAAACAAAGATTCGCTATCAAGGAAAGCGAATTCATTCGGTAGATATCACCAAAACAGCCGATGGAATTATTTGGGTTTCTACTTTTAAAGATGGCTTATATGGGATCCGAAACGATAGTGTAATCGTCAATTACCAAAAAGAAAATGGCTTAAATTCTAATTTTATACAAAAAATAAAAGGAGATGGCAACGATATATGGATTGTTACTAACAAAGGAATTCAACTCTTAAATACGAAAACAAAAACATTCAAAACCTTAACAAAAGGTAATGGAGTTAGTACCTATTTAGTCAATGATATTGTTCCTTTTAAAGACAAAGTTGTATTTGCTACCAATAAAAATATATTTACACTAGATCGTGAAACGGTATTTCAATCAAGACCAAGACCAGAAATATACTTTACAGGGATTCAAATCAATGAAAAAGATACGTTATTGCAAAGAGCATACAAACTTCCATATTCTCAAAATGCCATAAAACTAAGCTTTAATTCAAATGGTTTTCGATCAAAAGAAGACATTCGATACCAAAGTAGATTGCTCGGATTTAATGAAAATTGGATTCCCGTAGATGAAGGAATTGATTTTGTGAAATACAACAGTTTGCCAGTCGGAAATTATACATTTCAAGTAAAAGCAGTTTCAATGTCCTTGGCAGGAGAATCTGAAGTAATATCAGTTGATTTTTCCATAAAAAGCCCTTTTTGGAAACGTCCATGGTTTATTATAAGTTCAGTTTTATCTATGTTATTGTTGATTGTGTTGTATTACCGAAACACTCTTAAAAAGAGAGATAAACAAAAAAACAAAGAGCTAGAGAAATTGGCGCAAGAACGCGAATTGGTATTTTTAAAACTAGAAAATTTACGTTCGCAAATGAATCCACATTTCATATTCAATGCGTTGAATTCGATTCAAGAATACATTATTCTTAATAAAAAAAACTTGGCAAGTGATTATCTGGGGAAATTCGCCGATTTAATTCGTACCTATCTGAATCATAGTAATAAAGGGATGATTTCTGTTCAAGATGAAGTTGATTGTTTAGAAATGTATTTAGAATTAGAACAACTTCGTTTTGAAGATAAACTTAAATACTTCATGCACATTCGCAACATAGATACAGAAACGTGCATGATCCCAACCATGTTGATTCAACCATATGTAGAAAACGCTCTAAAACATGGGCTGTTACACAAAAAAGACAATCGTTTGCTAACGATTGAATTGAAAGGTTCAGAAACAGAAAGCACCATCATTTGTATTATTGAAGACAATGGTGTGGGAAGAGAAAAAGCGCTAGAGTTAAAAGCAAAAAAAGATAAAATGTATAAATCGTTTGGAACACAAGCTACACAAGATCGATTGAATTTACTCAATTATGGAAAAGAAAAACGTGTAGGAGTTACCATAGAAGATTTACACGATAAAAATACAAAACAACCAAATGGAACAAAAGTGATTATCACAATTCCAATTACAAAAAATTAGCAGCTAAAGCATACAACAAAAATAACATGAAAGTAATCATCATTGACGACGAACGAAAAGCAAGGAATCTACTCCAGATTTTAATTTCAGAGAATTGCCCAAAAATCACTGAAATATTTGAAGCTGAAGATTTACTTTCGGGTATAAAATTGATCAAAGAAAAACAACCACAAATTGTATTTTTAGACATTGAAATGCCACAGCATTCTGGATTAGAAATCTTAAATTTTATAGAAAAAGATAATTTTAACTTTGAAATCATATTTACAACGGCATATAGTGAATATGCTATCAAAGCATTTCAATTGTCAGCAATTGATTACCTCCTAAAACCTGTACGCGCAACACAAGTGCAAGAATCAGTAGAAAAAGCCCTTAAACACATTGGGAAATCACAAATAAACATAAAGCTGGAAGAACTCAAATCGAGTTTAGCATCTTCTAATTTTAACAAAATAGGATTGCCGTTTTCAGACGGATTCAAATTTGTAGATTTTAATGAAATCATTATTCTAGAAGCTGACGGAATGTACACGAAAATTACCACAGTTAACGATTCTGAAATATTGGTTAGTAAGCCATTAAAGCATTTTGTGTCCTTATTAGAAAAAATAAATATCTTCTACAGGCCGCATCGTTCCTACCTTATCAATCTAAAATATATAAAAGAATATATCAAAAAAGATGGCGGTTATATTGTGATGGATAATAACGAAACGGTTTCTATTTCTAAAGACAAAAAAGAAGAATTTTTAGCCATTGTACAAAACATAGGATAATCGTTTAGCAGTTCAAAACTGACTTTCAGAAGATGAAGTACAAAATAGGTAAACTGGTAAATATTTTTGCTGTCATAAACTATAAATTATATTATAATGAAGGCAAAAGTATTTTCCCTATTTCTCTTTGTTGTAAGTGTTTCATTTGCGCAAATCCCAACTAATGGATTAACGCATGAATACCTATTTACAAACGGAAGCTATAATACAACTGTTGGATCTGATAACCTAACACAATCAGGAGGAACAATTACCACAGTAACGGATCGTGAAGGCGCTCCTGTAAATGCAATAGCATTAAACAATTCCTTTTTATTTACGTCACAAGTTGTTTCTGGTTACAGAGCATCTGTGAGTTTTTGGATTAAAACAAATACAAACGATACTTTTGATCGTGCTATTATTGATTATCATGGACGAACTGTGCGAATTCCAACTAGTACACAAACAGGTTTTTTTCTAGCCTTAGATGAAGGGAAAATTGACTTAAATGCAAATTATCAATATGGATATAATTTCATGCAAGCTTCAGAAACTACATTCTTTACAGGCGCTCACGGCTTTAGAAGTAATGCTTTTGTGGCCGATAACAATTGGCATCATGTTACATTAACAATAGATACAGGAGCTATTGGAGGAAACATACACTATCAGTACAACTTATACATTGATGGTATTTTAGATAATACATTGACAAGAACAAGTACGCCGCCAGCGCAAGCAGGACAAATTTATGCAATACTATTCCCTAATGAACGTGTAACTGTTGGGAATAACAAAAACGGAAATTTAATCTCCGATCGTGTGTACGGAGACGCAATTGACGATATTCGTTGGTATAACAGAACGTTAAGTACAGCAGAAGTAAGTTTACTCTTAAATGATGTTGATAGCTGTATACCTACACAATTTACAGCTACAAATGTGCAATCAAATTCAGTTGATTTATCTTGGATGGGCACACCAGATCAAACTTCTTGGGATGTTTCTTATACAACTCCAGGCGGAGATCCAACAACAGGAACAATTGTTTCAAACGTAGGCGCAAGTCCATATACATTAAACAATTTAATGCCAACAACGGCGTATGACATTTACGTAAGAAGTATATGTAATGGAGTTTTATCTGGTTGGTCAAATGTTGCTTCTATCACAACAACTGCTGTACAAGAAAGAGTCTATGTTGATATTAATGCTACAGGCGCTAATGACGGTTCTAGTTGGACGAATGCTTATACTAGTTTAAATGATGCGCTAATAGGAATTGCTGTAGGAACAGAACGTACCATTTGGATAGCTGACGGAACATATATACCTGTAACTACAAATCCAGACCCGAAAACAGCAACATTTACCATTCCAACACTAGTAAAAATATATGGCGGATTTAACGGAACGGAAACAATGTTGTCACAACGTGACCCTGCAACAAATATCACAAAACTTAGTGGAGATATACAAGGAAATGATAACGGAACAGTTAATATAACAGACAGCAGTAGAGCTGATAATATTTATCATTTAATCTCTTTAAGAGAAGATATGACGGATGTTTTAATTGATGGAATTACCATTGCAGATGCAAATGCTCCTGGTGGAGGAACATTAACAGGATCTGTAGCAAATCGAATTGATAACGGAAATGGCGCTGCAATCTATACAGCATTAGTAAATAATGGTGATCGAGTAGAGGCTCGATTTAATAATTGTATCATAGAAAATAACAGTTCCAACTACGGAAGTGGTTTTGGTTCATACATACAAAATCCTTCATCATCAGTTAGTTATAAAGTAGATTTTACAAACTCTAAAATACGTTCTAACTATTCCGAAAGAGGATCAGCATTATATTATTTAGGATTAAATGGAGCTACTATTGCTGGACAAATTGTAAACTGTGTTTTCACAGAAAATACTTCGCAAATATTTAGAGACACGCCTTCATGTATTACTTTATTCAGAGCAAATGGAGGAGCAAATGTAGTATTGGTAGATATCATAAATAGTACATTTACAAATAATACGGCACAAAATGGAAAAGTAATTTCGGCAAGAGCTACTTCTTCTTCAACCATCAGTAACTGTATCATTTACGGAAACGGAAGTAATACACCATTAAACACGATAGTAGCTCCTTTTGCAGTCGTAAGTAATTCTATAGTGGAAGGAGGACAAGAAGGAGGAATCAATCTCGATCCCTTATTTACTAGCGCAACCGACTTAACACTGCAACTTGCTTCACCAGGAATTAACGCAGGAAATAACAACTTTTTACCTGTAGATATTACAGAAGATATAGATGGTAATCAACGTATTTTTGACACTACTGTAGATTTGGGAGCGTATGAATTCAGTGCGAATTGTGGCGAATTCTTTAACGTAACACTTACACCAAGTACAACTGTTGCTACTGAAGCAACACTTACTTGGAATCATCCATTTGATACGGGAGATACAATTGATTTAGTATATGTAGTAAGCGGAATGCCTATTGGGAACGGAACAGCAATCAATGGAATCTCAGGAAACAGTCAGCTACTTACAGGATTAAGTTCTAACTTTTATGATATCTACTTACGTGCAAACTGCTCAGGAAATCCGAGTGCGTTTGAACTACATACAGTAGGGTTTAAAGTGCCAATTTTTGTAAATGCAAATGCTACAGGCGCAAATAATGGAAGTGGTTGGGCAAATGCTTATACATCATTAGAAACGGCTTTAGCTGTTGCAAGTGATGATGATGTATTATGGATTGCTGCCGGAACCTACAAGCCAGCAGGAACAAGTCGTTCAAACTCTTTTATGATTACAAATGACAACATAACAATTTATGGAGGATTCAACGGAACAGAAACACAACTTTCGGAACGTGATTTTGTTACAAATGAAACCATTCTTTCAGGAGATGTAAATGGAGATGATACCGTACTAACTTTTAATGGTGGTGGACGTAATGAAAACTTATATCATGTGGTTGAGGTAACAGGGCAAAGTGTTACTATTGATGGAATTGTAGTTTCTGGAGGACAAGCTACGGCGAGTTCTGGAGACGATCGTTTAGGAGGAGGAATTTATAAAAACACAGGTGTAAATAATTTAGTCATTACAAATAGTAAATTCCGTGAAAATGTTTCCGTAGGTGGCTCAGCAATATTTGCACGATGTGCTAATGGTGAAACAATAAGTGTCTTAAACAGTATTTTTTATGATAATTTAGGAAACTATGCCGCAGGAGTATATACCATTAATGAAAATAATGTGAATTACACCGTTACATTGGCAAACAGTTTATTCTATAATAATACAACAAGAGACTCAGGAGTTAATCAAGGATTTACAGGAAGTGCTGCTTGGTTACGTGCTAATGGAACAAGTAGTTCATTAACATCAACAGTAAGTAACTGTACATTTGTTGATAATACAGATATTGGAACACGCGCATCTACAAATAGAGGAACATTTAGCGCAAGTCGTTCTATCAATGGAGGAACACACGCATTGACAGTTTCAAATTCAATATTTTATGGAAATAGAGGTGCAAGTAATGCTGTTACTCGTCCTATTACAAACGGACATACAGTTGCTGTAACAAGTATGACTGTAAATAATTCAATTGATGAAAGTAACTTTACGGGTGTTTCAGCAGGAAATCAAACCAGCACATCTAACGCAAATCCTATGTTTACAGATGCTGCTTCGGGAGATTATACACTAATGGGTTCATCACCAGCAATCAATGCTGGAAATAATACATATGTAATTGGTACTACCGATGTTGTAAATAACAATCGTATACAAGACACAACCGTAGATATAGGAGCTTACGAAAACGCAGCATCACTTTCTGTGTTGCCAAGAGTGTTTTTACAAGGTGCACTTTTAGGAGTTAGCGGTACCATAATGAATGACAATTTAAGAGATGGAAACGATTTGCCAACAACAACTCCATATACAGATGGAGCAACATGTGATGCTGCGGTCTTTACTATTACAGGAAATGATGCAATTGTAGATTGGATTTGGGTTGAATTAAGAGATGCTACAACCAATACAACCATTTTGGATGCGCAATCGGCATTAATACAACGTGATGGAGATATTGTTGGAGTAGATGGAACTTCTTCTTTAGTCTTTACACAAAGCGCTGGTAATTATTATGTAGCAATTAAGCATAGAAATCATTTAGGTATTATGACAAATAATACCATCAATTTAAACGGAACAGCTACAGTAGTCGATTTTACTGATGCGAATAATCAAATTACTTTTGGAAGTAATTCGCAAACAACTTTTGGAATGCCAAGTGGTATTATTGCAATGTGGGCAGGTAATGTAAATGGTGATGACATCGTACAATATTCAGGAACTACTCCTGATACGCCTAGTATTTTGTCTATAGTATTAAATGATTCAGGAAACTTTCTTAATTTTCCTACATACCTTTTAGAAGGATATGATATACATGATATCAATATGGATGGTAATACGCAATATACAGGAACGACACCTGATACACCTTTCATTCTTCAAAATGTACTGGCACATCCAGGAAACTTTTTGAACTTTAGTACATATCAAATTCAAGAACAATTACCAGAAAACTAAATCATAGATTAACAACAATAATTATTTAAAAAGTTGCGGTTTATAATGTAATAGAAAAACAAGTTTTACGAAGTAATTCCATTACGTTTTCTATTTCTGAGCTTATCAATGGAATATATCTCATGAAAATTACCTCAGAAAAAGGACTAGTAATTACAAAACAATTCATTAAGCAATAATTTATAGTTTACAATTATTGTATGAATCCTGTAAGTGAGTCGATACTTGCAGGATTTTTTTATTCAGAAATTCAAAAGCGCTTTTCAGAAAGTTATAGCACATATCATATAAACAATAAAGTATTTTCAAGCTCTGAAAAATTGATGCATATGAAATTAAAATTACTCTTTTTATGCTTGCTATTTACGAGCATATTAACAGCACAAATTACCTTTCAAGGATGTCCTGCTGTTTTGGGCGCACAAAATTTTGTGTTAACCAATACAGGTACAAATACGGATGAAGGCATCGTTAGAAATACTTATGAAAGCACACCTTTAAATTTTGGACAAAGTTGTCCTGCGGGAGTTTGCGAAATTAGAATAATTTGGAATGATGTAGCTGATCGATGGGAAATACAATTAGATAATGACGGACCAATAAATACACCCAATTATACAACAGGGGTTTTATACTTCAGCACAGCAACGTCAAGCCCGAATCCGCCAGATATAGCTTCTGGAAATTGGCAAGATGGTGGTTTTTGTCCAACCGGAATTGCGACTATGAATGGTGATGTAGATGATGGAAGCGCATTAAGCATTGAAGATATTTCAAATATAGAGAATGCAATTAGAATATATCCAAACCCTGCAAAAGATATAGTCACTATTGAAACAATGATTTCACTATCAAAAACAGAAATATACACGTTGCTTGGAAAGAAAGTCTTAACAAGCAATTCAAAACAAATAGATGTATCTGTATTGCAAGAAGGAATATATCTCATGAGAATAAAATCTTCTAAAGGAAAAGAAACTATCAAACGTTTTATTAAGCAATAAGTATCAAATTACAAACATGAAACTACGATTCCTCTACCTTGTAATTTTATTAATCACAATCAAATTACAAGCACAAATAGTGAACATTCCGGATGCTAATTTTAAAGCATATTTAGTTGGAAACACTGCCGTAAATACAAATGGTGATGGAGAAATTCAAGTAAGCGAAGCAAATTCATTTTCAGGAATTATATATCCAAACAACAGATCAATTGCCGATTTAACAGGAATAGAAGCGTTTACAGCATTAACAGGTTTGTATTGTAATAACAATCAGTTAACGAGTTTAGACGTGTCTGCAAATACGGCATTAACTATTTTAGACTGTCATCGCAATCAACTTACAAGTATAGATATAGCTTCCAACACAGCGCTGACACACTTTGATTGTAACAATAATTCAATTAGTGTTGTGGATGTTTCTACCAATGTATTACTAGAAAAATTATACGTTCATTTCAATCAACTCACAGCTATAGACGTTTCAGTAAATACAGCTTTGTTAGAAATAGGAACCAACAGTAATCCAATAACATCATTAAACCTTTCTACTAATACTGCGCTAACAGCTATCAATTGTAATTCTAATTTATTAACAAGTTTAGATGTTTCTGCAAATACTGATGTATTGTATTTATACTGTTCTTATAACATGTTATCAAGTTTGGATGTGTCAGCAAATACGATGTTAGTTCGCATGTATTGTAACAATAACTTATTAACTTCCTTAAACGTTGCAAACGGTTTTAATAATACCATTACAGGTGCAAATATCAACATGAGGAGTAATCCCAATTTAGCTTGTGTTACTGTGGATGATATTGCTTACAGTAATACGAATTGGGCAAATAAAGATGCAACGACAGCATACGGAACAAATTGTGGAACATTAACAGTTGCTGAAGTAGTAAAAAAAATGATTCATGTATATCCAAATCCTGCAAAAGATTTTATCCATATTGAAATGGATTCAGTGTTGAAATCAGCAAGATTATACACAGTTTTAGGAACAATAATGACGAAAGTAAATTCAAAAACAATTGACGTTTCTAAGCTTGCTAAAGGAATATATATATTACAAATTGAAACTCAAAATGGAGCTATAATTACCAAACAAATCAGTAAACAATAATAACCCAAGCCAACAATTAGACTGATTCCGGTCATTTCTAGTAAAACACAATCGGATTGTAGGTAATTGCAATTCGATTGTTTTCAAACACATAAAATAACTTAAAACAATTCATATGAAATTAACAATTACAATACTCAGTTTAGTTGCAATGTTTTCTTTTGCAGAAATCCAGCAAGATGCAATTCCAACAACAGAAAAAACAGTAGCAATCTACGGAAGTAATTTTTCATTAGTAAACGATACAAAAAGTAAAATCTCTATCTATACTGGAAGCGGATATGTAACTTTAAATAAAGGTAGTAAAACGAGTATTTCTTGTAAAGTAGGGAAAACGGTGCACTGGGCAAGCAAAGGAAGAAAAGGAGACGTAATTTTTAAAATTACAAGCGATATGTGTGGAGAAACTATTAAGCTTTCCAAAGTAATGGATTAATTATAATAAATATTTTTTAAAAGCATATAACCAACCAACAAGTTTAGTTTTAAAAAGGGGAAGAAAGTGCAAACTTTCTTTGTTAATTGTAAAGAGAATCTACCTCGATGGATTCTCTTTTTTTAGTTTAACATGGCTAAACTAAAAATAGAACTTTTATCAAACTAAATTTGATTCAGTTTCGCATAATCGTTGGAAATGAGTTTCTGAATACGATTTTCTGTAAAAATCACTCGAAATGATGTTTGTAAGTTATAAATGTAAAATGTTTTTTGAGAACAAATAACCAACACAACGAATTGAAAATTTATACATGATTTTGACATCAATAAAGAAACGTGTACCTTGTGCTATCAACAAGAAATTAAAAGAAAAAGTTGATGCTTACATACGTTAATGACAATTTGAAACATGAATAAAAAGCAAGCTTCATTACTAAATTTCATTCAACAAGTCATTCCCATAAATGAAATTGAAGCCCAAGAAATTGCAAATACATTTCACTTTACAGAAATTAAAAAGAACACGTTACTTTTAAAAGAAAATGACATAAGTGACGATTATTTTTACCTTGAAAAAGGATTAATGCGAGTTTTTCTGTATGATTTAGAAGGTAATGAAATCACGACAGATATCTTTACAGAAAATAATATCGTTTTTGAAATCACTTCTTTTTTCAATAGAGTTACGTCTGAAACCAACATTCAAGCTATAACGGATTGTATAGGTTATAGGATTTCTTACAAAGAACTAAACAGATTGTTTCATGATAAACCAACGTTTAGAGATTTTGGTAGGGCTATTTTAGTCAAAGAGTTTATAGCTTCTAAAAAGAGAAACTATGCTATGATTAATCAAACTGCTGAGCAGCGTTACCAACATTTATTAACTTCTAGGCCAGAAATATTAAAACATGTACCCTTAAAATACATTGCTTCTTACTTAGGAATTACGGATAGTACCTTAAGCAGGATTCGAAAGAAAAAGTAATAATTTCTTTTCTTGCCTTTTGTCAAGTAGAAACCATTTTTGACTGCCTAATTTTGAATTTCATAAAACTATTACAAAATGGCAGAAATTTCAATTTTTATAATTCTTGGCTTTGTTGTGACAACTTTGCTCACTCTTTGGTTGTTTTTCAAAGCTTCAAACAACAAAAACATCCTGTATGGTTGTATCGTTTGGATTAGTATTGTTGGTGTATTGGGAATAAACGGATTTTATCAAAAGCAAGGAACGTTTCCTCCAAGATTTGCTTTATTATTAGCGCCGACTATTCTATTTATTCTTTTACTCTTTACGAATAAAAAGAGCAGAGATTTAATGAACAATTTTAGTTTAAAATGGTTAACCATAATTCACATTGTTCGTATTCCTGTAGAAATTACGTTGTATAATGTTTTCTTAGCTGGATTAATTCCTGACTTAATGACTTTTGAAGGCTATAACTTTGATATCCTATCTGGGATTACTGGACCAATACTATATTACCTTGTGTTTGTTAAGAAAATAATAGGGCGAAAAGGTTTACTACTATGGAATATTGTGTGCTTAGGACTTTTGATTACCATATTAACTATAGCAGTATTAAGTGCACAAACACCATTACAACAACTTGCTTTTGATCAACCAAATATTGGAGTAACCTATTTTCCTTTTGTATGGCTTCCAGCGATTATAGTTCCGATAGTGTTGTTTTCACACTTAGTTAGTGTTAAACAATTGATAGTGGGTAAAAAAGGTGCTAGCGCTATATAGAAATACTTTGTATTGAATACTTCGATCATTAAAAGAAAAGATGTCATTTTTAAGTTTAAACTTGAAAATTATCTTAGTGAAACCTATCTATTTAAAACAAACGGGAATAACTTCGCCTTTCATTAAACAATATTTTTTAATGTCTGTTTTGGAGAATTTTGTTGTATAATCTTCTTCTTTTACAATAAATCCGATACTTCGTAATTTGTCAAAATAATCACGTCCATACACACGTACATGATCATATTGACCAAAGATCTTTGTACGTTCTTTTGGATCTGTAATAGAATCGTCTTCAAAAGTGATTTCACGTCTTAAATCTTGTGGAATTTGCAAAATTGCCATTCCATTAGGTTTTAAAACTCGATACAATTCTTGCATCGCTTTTGTATCATCAGGAATGTGTTCCAATACATGATTACATAAAATAGTATCAAACGAATTATCCTCAAATGGTAAGTTGCAAATATCAGCTTTTACATCTGCCAAAGGCGAAAATAAATCTGTTGTAGTATAATCTAGATTTTTTTGATTTCGAAAACGCTTGTAAAATGCTTGTTCAGGAGCAAAGTGTAATACTTTCTGTGGTTTTGTAAAGAAATCTGTTTCGTTTTGTAAATACAACCATAACAAACGATGACGTTCTAAAGAAAGTGTACTTGGTGATAATGCATTTTCACGATTGACTGCATATCCGTATGATAGAAATTTTCGAAAACTTTTTCCATCAATAGGATCTGTGAATTTTTTTCCTTTTAATGCAAAAGCAATTAGTGGACGTACCCAATAACTCATCTTAATTAAAAGTGGTCTTGGAATTGTATTTAGTATGAGTTTAAAAAGCTTTTTCACGAAAAAATCGAAGTAGTTTATTGTCTAAATTCGGCTTCTTCGTCACTTTCAATACCTAATGCATCATAAATATATTGGAAAGTAGATAATAATTCTGGTTTTCCGTTTACAATAGCAACATCATGTTCAAAGTGCGCACTTGGTTTTCCATCACGCGTTAAAATGGTCCAACCATCACGTAATTGCTTGATGTTTTTTGTGCCCATATTGATCATAGGTTCAATAGCAACAACCATTCCTTCAATGAACTTCTTTCCACGTCCACGACGTCCGTAGTTTGGCATTTCTGGATCTTCGTGCATTTTTCTTCCCAATCCATGACCAACCAATTCACGCACAACTCCATATCCATGTGCTTCCGTATATTGTTGAATAGCATAACCAACATCGCCAACACGATTTCCAACCTTCAATTCACGAATTCCAGCGTATAAAGATTCTTTCGTTACCGTTAACAGTTTGATGACTTCAATCGGCACTTCTCCCACAGGAAATGTATACGCATGATCTCCGTAAAAATCATTCTTAATAGCACCACAATCTATGGAAATAATATCTCCTTCTACTAACGGCGTATTGTTTGGAATTCCGTGCACTACTTGTGCGTTAGGACTCATACACAACGTATTTGGAAAATCGTATAAACCTAAAAACCCAGGAATGGCACCTTGTTCACGAATAAATTCTTCTGCTAATTTATCTAAATATAATGTGGTAACACCAGGCTTTACTTCACTGGCTAACATTCCTAATGTTTTGGAAACAACTAAAGCACTTTCGCGCATTAATTCAATTTCTTCTTTTGTCTTCGCTATGATCATTTTTTCAGAAAGGAGAATATTCCTTTTTTCTTTTTTAATTGTACGTTTGGCGTTTCTTTGGTTAGTAACTGATATATTTCGCCCCAGCCTATAAAACCACCAATATTTCTATCATCAATAAAATAGTCAGCATTAATTTTCCTGCTTACATCGCCTTCATATACTTCTTCAGGATAACTATTGTTTACAGCGTAAAAAACAATGCCGTTTTCTTTACAGAAATCTACGGCTTCTGTTAATTTTTTTCCAGATCGGTATGTCCATAAAATTAAGCGATGTCCATCTTGTTCTAATCGTTTCAAGGTTTCAAACGCAAATATTTTAGGCGCACCAATTTTAGGATACGCGTCTTCAACAATAGTTCCATCAAAATCGACTGCTATTAATAAGCTCTCTTTCATAATTAATACATCTACCTATTTTGGACAGCAAAGTTACAAAGAATTCGTGTCTTATTCAGCATAACTATGTTTGTATGCTTCGCCAGATAAAATTTGTAACATATCTTTTTCTAAAGATGTTACTGGGAATTCAACAATTCTATTCATTTCTTTTCCATCTTTCATAAAGATAAATGTAGGAACATTGGTAATATTGAAACCATCTTCTAAATGCTTTGGAGTTTCTTTTTCTTCATCAACAGTAATCAATTCAATGTTTGCGTCGTCTAATTTTAAAACATCAACAATTTTGTAAAAATGTGGTACTTCACGTTGACTATCTTCACACCAAGTTCCCATAAATATTTTCACTTTTACACCATTTGTTAACGGTTTTACAGCGTCTAAAGTTTCTTTATCTGCAGCATATACAGCGTATGTTGTTCCAAACCAACTATCATATGGAGCAGACGCAATTGCTTTACGCGATTGAACTCCTGTTAAAATAGGTAACTTTTCTGCTGACTCTTCGGCTTCAGAGGTTGTTTCTTCCGTAGTTGCAGTTGTTTCCTCTTGAACAGATTCAGGAGTCGCTGTTTTCTTTTCTTCTTTACACGCAAAAAAAGCAAGTGTTATACATATATATAGTAGTCTTTTCATTATATAAGTGATTTTTGTGTCATTAATTCAGGTTGAGGTATTCCAATCATAGCTAAGACTGTTGGTGCAATGTCTCCTAAAACACCATTTTTTATCGTTTTGATATCTTCGTCTACTAATATAATAGGAACCGGATTTGTAGTATGTGCTGTATTTGGGCTTCCATCCGGGTTGATCATTGTATCACAATTTCCATGATCAGCAATTACAATAGTACTATAACCATGTTGTTGTGCAACTTCAATAATAGCTTTGCTACATTCGTCTACAACTTCACATGCTTTTACAGCAGCTTGAAAATCTCCAGTGTGTCCAACCATATCCGGATTGGCAAAATTTAGACATACAAAGTCTGCTTCTTCCGTTTTTAATTCAGGAATAATTGCATCACGGATATCGTACGCACTCATTTCTGGTTGTAAATCGTATGTAGCTACTTTTGGAGATGGACATAACAATCGTTTTTCTCCATCAAAAGGAGTTTCTTGTCCACCATTAAAGAAAAACGTAACATGTGGATATTTTTCTGTTTCCGCAATACGAATTTGTTTCTTTCCATGACTTGCTAATACTTCACCTAAAGTATCTTTTATATTTTCTTTATTAAATACAACATGTACATTTTTATAGGAAGCATCATAGTTTGTTAATGTAACATAATAGAGTGGAAGTGTTTTCATGCCAAAATCAGGAAAATTTTGCTGCGACAATACTTCTGTTAATTCTCGCCCACGATCGGTTCTAAAATTGAAAAAGATTACAACATCATCTTCCTTAATGTTTCCAATAGGTTTTTGATTAGCATCTGTCATGATAATTGGTTTGATGAATTCATCTGTAACATCAGCATCATAACTTTTTTGAATACTTTCCGTAGCGTTTGAACTTGGAACTCCTTTTCCATGTACCAAAGCGTCATAGGCAAGTTGGACACGTTCCCAACGTTTATCTCTGTCCATTGCATAATAACGTCCAGTAATAGTAGCTATTTTTGCATTGGTATTTTTACAAAATGCTTCTGTTTGTGCAATAAAACCTTTTCCAGATTTTGGATCAACATCTCTTCCATCTGTAAACGCATGAATAAAAACATCTGATAGTCCATAAGAATCTGCAATATTTACGAGTCCTTCTAAATGATTAATGTGAGAATGTACGCCTCCGTTAGAAACCAAACCTAAAAAATGAACAGCTTTGTTATTTGCTTTTGCATGTTCGAACGCATTTTTTAAAATGACTTCATCTTTTAAAGTATCATTTTGAATGGCTAAGTTGATTTTTGCTAAATCTTGATATACAATGCGTCCTGCGCCTAAGTTCATATGTCCAACTTCACTATTCCCCATTTGTCCTTCAGGCAAACCAACATTCATTCCGTCTGTCAATAAATTAGCATTTGGGTATTTAGTATATAAACTATTAATAAATGGAACGTTTGCATTTGCGATAGCAGAAACGGCAGGATTGGGAGATTTTCCCCATCCATCCAAAATCATTAAAATAACTTTCTTATTCATTCGAGATTGTTCTTTATTTAAAAAACTAAAATAAGTGTATTTGATTACATAATAACAACGCAAACTCAAAAAACCATGCTTTTTGATGAAGGTTTATCAAATTCATAATGAAAGGTTGTTTTTTCTTATAAAACGTCAAAAAAAGCATGTTAAGTAATTCTTAAAAATTTACTTACAAAATCTTAACGAATTACTGTTTTTTAAGATGACTTTAACAGATTTCTGTTCGAAAAGTTAAGAATGTGTTATAATCGAAAATAGTTTGCAACAATTTATGTCAACTGTCGTCTCTTTACTGTAATCAAGTTACAAAAATCGACAATCATCAATTAGAAAAACAACAAACATTATGAAAAAAACAATCTTTATGATCGCTCTTATAGTAGGAGCTTCATTCACTACGGCAAACGCAACTGAAACAAACAACGAAACAGTAAACAACGAAGTAACAGTTACTAAAATTGTGAAAGTAAATCCATTTTGTGTAGCAATCGCAAAAGGTGATTTTGATACTGTAAAAAGAATGATCCAGTTTGGAGAAAATGTAAATAAAAGATCCAATGGAAAAACACCATTAATGTACGCAGCACGCTACAATAGAGTAAAAATTGCTTCATTATTATTAGATAATGGTGCAAAATTGAGTCCAAGAGACGATAATGGACAAACTGCTATTGATTATGCAGATTCTGCAAAAGCAAAAGAAGTAAAGAAAGTATTAGTAGAAGCATCGAAGTAAATACAGAATTCCCTAAACGAAAAGCCGTTTCTAAAAAGAAACGGCTTTTTTTATGTTTTAGAAAGAAATCAATTAATCTTGACCAGGCCATTTCTGACAAACATTAGCTCCATAACATCTTGTTATGTTAATCGTTTGTACCGGGCATTGATTTGAAAATTGTGGTCTTCCTCCAGAAATTTTTCTTTGATTTAAAACACTAACTTGTTTTTTGTTTAACTGTAATTGGTTTCTCTTTTTTTTCATGGTTAAAGTTTTTAAGTTAATAACATCGAACAAGGTAAAAATTTAAAAAAAAAGCTGAGTACAGTTTTACCGCCATTTATGGTAGTGTTAAAGGGTAAATATATTCTTGTATAGATATAGTACTTATTATTTACATATATTATATGTGAAGAAAAATGAAAAAACATTGTAAGAAAAATGCTTTGCTGGAAGAAAGTATTAAAAACTGTTTAATAATTCTTTTATAAAAATAAACATTAGGTAGCTGTTTACATGTAACTCTTCATTTATTTACAATCTGTAAAGTGTCATAAATACAATATGTAATCGATAAACTGCATACTGATTTGTGCTTGTTCATTTAAATAATTTGATTTTAAGAAAATATTAACTATATTTAATATGTGAAAAATAAATAGATATTTGTGTTTCTATAAGTGCAAAAATATATCTTCACACAATTGGGGGCAATAAAGATAAAAATAATATAAAGGTTTTAGCTTTACCAGAGCAGATTACAAAAACCATACTTAAAGTAGGGTTTAACCGTCTTTATGTATTATTATTTATCTTAATTTTATGACAGTTATTTCTTTCTTGTAGGGAAGAGGAAATTTAACCATAATATTTTTTTTGAAAATTAGATAATAACCATAAAAACCCGAATGACCCATGAGTATAATTTTACATCTCTCTAAAACTTAGTATTGATAAAACCTCTAATAGTTTTTCTTTAAAAACTATCATACCAACTATTAATAAAAGATCAAAAATATATTTGCTTATCTAGATAGGCAAACATACAGCTATAATGTGTTTACATGACTTGTGTATATAAGTCATAGTAACTTTATATATAAATATAAAAAACCCCGCAATTGTGTGACTTTGGCGAGACAACAAAAGCAGGGCAGGATAACAGTTAATTTAATTAAAAATCAACCGTATTATGTTACATCTTTATTTCAGTAGAAGTCAGGTAAGTAAAACTGATTCAATTCCTAATATACATAAAATACGAAAATTGCGAATTTACTTATAAATGGTAGGTAAGTTGTAAATAACTTCAATTCGTATTTAAATATAAAGCCAATATTCTAACTAACCAAATATACTTCTATGAAAATAGAAGTGTGCTAATATACTTTTCACTTATGTTAAGATATCTTTTAATTATTTATTCAAGAGTTAGGCTGTTTTTTGAGGAAATGAGTAGTCACCATGACTCGATAAAAAAGAGAATTACTACACTTAAAAAACACAAACTTCAGTTTGCATTAATGCTAACTGCGTTCATATTCATAATCCCTAATGAATCTGAAGCACAAGTGGTAACAACTTGGGGAGGTTTGTCAGGAACTGTCCCAGAAACTAATTATCAAACAAGTAGTTTTTCTGCAATAGGAGACGGAAGTACATATGTTTTAGTTGATATCACAAGAGCTGGTTCGGCAACGGTTGGAGGTGCGGAAAATGCAATTCCTCCCACAGTTGTATTGACAAACAGTTTTGACAATACTAGAGCAAGTACAGGTATTTCAGGAAACACATATACTTATACGTTTAGTGAACCTGTACATGTCATTCTTAGCTCGCAAGAACATAGTGAGTTAGTTAGAACTGAAAATATAAAAATCTCAAGTTCAGATGCAGGTGCACTTTTTACGGGAAGTCTTACTGGTGGTCAATCTGGGCATTTTATAAATAATAACAATACCTCAGAAATTCATATAGGTTCTTCAAGTGCAATTACAGCAGCTGGAACCTATTGGACAGTGGAAAGTAATATAGCGGTCACAACACTTTCCGTAGAATATTATGTAACAGATGGAGCAGAAGTTGCTTCTGGCGAACCATTCACATTAGATTTGGCTCCAGTTCCATATGTGCGTTTAGATGATACAGATGTCACAGGTGCTGGCGGAATAAACATAAATGTGCCTGGATGTTCTAAAAGTGCTGAATTCTTAGATACAGCTAGTACTTTAGCAACATCTATATTTAATGCACCTCATGGTCTTGACTTCATGACTATAGCATTAACCAATCCCCAAGATGCAGGAGATGAAACATTAAGTATCAAAGGAATCTTTCCAGGGATATCAGTAGCCGGGAATGGCACTACTACACTAACAGTAACAAATGTAAGTGCAGATGTAAATACATTACGAAATACACTAGACGATTTAGTCTATGTCAATAGTGCGGCAGTTCCAGAAATTGCCACAGCAAGAACAGTAGATATTACAGTGACTGATCCCTTTGGAAATACATCGGCAACAGTAACAGCAACGTTAGCATTAACAAATCCCCCTAACTCCGGAGCAACTTCTGGGCCATTTTATGTGTTTACAACAGACACTACAGCAGATTTATTCAATGCGTTGGATGGTTCGGAAGATGTAGGAGGAACATGGATAGATAATGATACAACTGGAGCTTTATCAGGAAGTACGCTAACAGTGTCAAGTTTACCGCTTGGCCCCTCAACATTTAACTATGTAGTAACAGGAACTGGTCCATGTAGTGATGAAATTACAACAGTATTAGTTATAAAATTGGAAGGAAGTGAAATTGCCTTAACGGCTCCAACAGCTTCTTCAAATTGTGGAACATTAACAACAAGCTATACAAACCCTATATTTTCAGCAAATTCAGATGACCCAATATTTGTTTTTGATGGAGGAGTTAATGTAGGACAATTAGAGTGTCCAGCAGGAGCTGGAATTACAACGTATGATTGGTATGTATTCAACCCAACCACAAATTCTTATGTAGACTATGCCTTAAACTCAACCAGAATTCAAACTGGATTAGCTGATGGTGGTTATTTAGTGGTTAGAAATGACGGAGGAACAATAGAAGAAGGAAGAGCTTGGGTTTGGAATACATCCATTCAAACACAAGCAGGCTCAGATTTTTTAGCTTGCTCAGGAGATACAGTAATGTTAAATGGAGTTGCAGCAAACAATACAGATTTTACTTTCTATGACCCAGTAGAAAGACCATTTACCATAACAAACTCTACAATTGTATCAGTTACGTTTAATGTAACGCACACATATATATCTGATGTAGGTTACTTTCTAGTGTCACCAGATGGTTTAGTAACTATTCCATTAGGACTCAATGAAACTGGAAGCCCATGTTATGCAGCAGATAATGCTGTGAATTTGACTTTTACAAACGATCAAACCATTACACCAACACTACCTGTTTTTGACATATGTGAATTTGCAAGAAATAATGCTTGTAGCGGTGCTGGTCCTGCATTAACAGGAACATATAATGCATATTATGCAGACCCATCTAACAATTCAACAGTATGTACGATATTTTCTCCAGCAGCAGGAATTAACTTAATAGATATGACGCCACTAAATGGATACAATGCAAGGCAAGGTGGCTGGAAAGTACAAATATATGACTGTGAATTTCAGGATTTTGGAGAAATAGATTCTGTAATTATAAGTTTTGCAGATGGAGGCAATACATCCACATTTACAAGTGGAACGATTCCGAACGGAACACCTTCTGCTCAAATTAATGATGATTCTTGTAATGCAGCAACAGCTTCCATATATGAAGTGCCATTTACAACAGCAGTATCACTTAGTGAAGCATTAAATATTCAAGACAATATAGGTGTAAACGGTTCAGGAGGATATGCTTGGTCTTACAGTACAGATGGCCCAACAGGTCCTTGGAGTGCCCCTTTTGAAATAGCAACCTTAACACCTTCAGTAACAGTAAACGAAACAACTTGGTTTAGATTAAATGCAGACAATGGTACTATGTGTGCAGGAGAAGATGTGATTCAAGTTACGGTGGTAGATAAACCAGTTTCAGGAAGCGGAACCGATAACTATGCTTGTGCAGGAGATGCATTAGTTGATTTAAATACATTACTAACAGGAGCAGATATTGGAGGAAATTGGACTGTTTCTGGAAGTTCACCTAACAATCCAGGCGGAGATTTTAGCGCTGGAGCTGGAACTTACGATCCAACAACAGGAGGTGTGTATATTTTTGATTATACAGTGAATGCTATGACACCTTGTATAGGTAGTGAAACAACTTCAATAACGATATCGGTTCAAGCAGCACCAGACTCTGGAACAGATAATACAATAAACGCGACAACAGCCTCAGGGACAATAGATTTATTTACAAATTTAAATGGCTCTCCAGATACAGGAGGAACATGGAGTGTAAATGGAGGTTCGGATGCACCAGGTACAAATTTCGATCAAAGTGCAGGGACACTAGATAGTTCTGGCCTTGCAACAGGAACATATATATTCGATTATACGGTAACAAGTTGTTTAGCTTCTATAAGTTCTGTCACAATTAACTTTACAGGTGTCATGAATGACATGGACAATGTAGATGAAGCTATAGAAGACGGCGCACCAAATGGCGGAGATGGAAACAATGATGGAACACCAGACAGTCAACAACCAGATGTAGCTTCTATTCCAGATGCGAATGGAAACTATGTAACTATTGAGGTAACCTCTCCAAATATTGGAGAAGATTGTAATCAAATCACATCCATGGTATTAGTGGCAGAAGCTTCCTTAGCAAGTCAAGATGCTGTATACGAATATCCATATGGTTTAATTGACTTCTCATTAGCCTGTGCAGGTGATGGACAAACAGCAACTGTAAAATACTATTGGTACGGGATTTCTTCACTAAATGATTTTGATGCCTACCGAAAATTTGGACCTTCAACAGCTGGTGGCTCTGATCTTGATTACAGAAGCAACATCATTGAAACAACTAGACAAATAGAAAATATAAATGGCACAGATGTATTAACCGTAACATATACAATCACAGATGATGCCGTAGGAGATGATAACACAGAAATTGCAGGAGTAATTGAAGATCCTACAGGACCTGCAGTATTCCTAGCAAGAGATACAGATGGTGACACAATTCCAGATATTGTAGATTTAGATGATGATAATGATGGTATTCTTGATACAGATGAATGCATGGCAATATCAGGAGCAATAAGCCCTCAATTAGATGCTATTAACTATCAAGTAGGTGATTATAGTATGTATGTCATTGGAGGAAATACGAATGGTCTAGGGTATCAAGAATCTGGTTTTCAACAAGCAGCATTTAACAGAGGAATGCCATTACAAGTTTTAAATGGAGGCAATGAATTTAATGTTACTGGAGCAACTGGAGATGGTTCAGCTTCTGTAAGTACTGTATCATTCAGTAATGGTACAATGACATATAGTATTAACTATGCATCATCTACTAATAATGATGAATTTAGAACAACTACAGCGGCTAATTTTTTCTCAGGAGATACAGGAGAAGGTGTATTTGTTGATCCATATCAAGGAGGAGTTGCAGGAGATAACTATACGATTACTATTAATTTTACAGAAGCAGTTGTTGCTTTTAGTTTAGATTTAATAGACATATTTGATACAATTCCAACAGGAACTCCAAATGTAAGCTATGAAATGGTTATTGATGGAGTTGTGGTTGCTAGATTAAATGGGTTATTTTTTGGAGATGATGCTACAGGTAACTTAACAGTATTTGATAATACAGGAACAAGTCAAGGAACAGTTTTAGCTGGTCAAAATATTGAAAATACAATTAGTTTTATCTCGGAAAAACCAGTTTCTTCTATCCAAATAATACATAGAGTAGAAAGCGGAAGTATTTTAGCATCAGCGAGAGATCCGCATGGAATAGATGCTTTATCATTTACAACAGTTTCAGCTGCCTGTGATAATAATAAAAATACAGATAGTGATGGCGATGGCTGTCCAGATGCAGTCGAAGCCGCAGGAAGTTTTACCACAGCTGATCTTGATGGAGATGATAGCCTAGGAGATACAGTAGGAACAACAGCAGGAGTTGATGAAGGTGTACCAACGGTGGCAGGAACTGGACAAGCAACAACTTTAGATGTAACAACCATTGGTCCAGATGTAGATAATGATGGAATCGCTGATGCCTGTGATGATTTTAATGATTCAGATGGAGATGGTGTAGAAGACCGCGTTGATGTATGCCCAGGAGGCGATGATACAGCAGATGCTGACGTCGACGGAATCCCAGACGGATGTGATTTAGATGATGACAATGATGGAATCTTAGATGTTGATGAAAGAATTTGTGACACTTATACGTTCAGTCAAGCAGGGAGTGTAGTAACTCAAGTTGCTGGGTCTGGAAGTATTGCAGATGTTGCTGTAAACGATAAATATGTATTTTCAAATGCTTTAACTTCAGGATTAGGAAACTATGACATTTTATTAACGATTGTGAACCGTTCATCAAGTGGACCTGTAATTATATCAGCAAGTTCTCTACTCACATTAAATGGAGCTACAATAGATGATAATTGGGTTGAATTTACAGTAGAAATTGTTGAGTCAGGGTCAGCAACAGTTGCAACCCCAACAGGAATATTGGTTACATTATATAACTTTACCTTAGTACTAGGAGATATTGATAGTGTTGGAGGAGTAGATGTAGGAGAAATAGTCGGTTTTAAACCAACAGGAGTCTCTACTAGCATAGTTGGAACAAGTTTAGAAGCAGGAGGTTTTGATAATGGAGGAACACTGAGTAGTCCATACCAACTATATAGACTTCGTAAAGATATTGCAGGTAATACAATCGATTGGACAGATGAAGTAAATAATGCACCACCTTTTGGAGGTACTTCTGCAACAGATTTTGCTATAAGATTAACATATCCTATTTTCAACGGAGGAACATATGTATATGGAAGCACAGGAAGTGCAACAGCAACAGGACAATCAAGAGGAATGGTACTCATTAGTGATACTACTTCTTGTGTCGATGCAGATTTTGATATGGATAACGTGCCAAATGCACTTGATATTGATTCCGATAATGACGGAATCTACGATGTTGTTGAAGCCAATGGTACAGATGTAAATAATGATGGAATCGCAGATGGATTACCAGATACAGTAACAGGAATTCCAAGCAGTGCTGGAACAGGATTATCAGTTGTAGAAACAACATCAGGAACCTCCAATCACTTGAATACAGACAGTGATGGCGACGGTTGTAGTGATGCAAACGAATATTACAATGATAGCAGTGCTGACGGTAGTGATGGAGGACAAAATCAATATGGTACTGGCGAACCAGCAGCAGTCAATACTAATGGTACAGTCATAGCAGCGAGTTATCCAGCAACAGCAGGAGATACAGATACCAATGGAACAGCGGACTACTTAGAATCTGGTCCAGATCCAGACACAGATACTATAGCGAATATTTGTGATTTAGATGATGATAATGATGGAAATCCAGATAGTACAGATACAAATCCACAAACACCAGTAGCCGAAGACGATGCTGCAAATGCTACAGCAGGCGTATCTGAAATCATTCAAATATTGTCAAATGATGATTTTACAGACAATACAGATGGTAACTCTGATCCAGATAACAATGATCCTACGAGTATAACAACAATAGAAACAGTAGCTGGAGCAAACACAACAGCTACCGGTTCTATCGTATATGATCCAGCAACAGGTGAGTTAACCTATACACCAACATTTGGAGAAGGCGGAAGCACAGTAACAATTGAATATCGAGTATGTAATGATGTTAACGGAGATAGTCCAGGCATAATTACAGATGATGTGTGCGATACTGCAATAGTAAGAATAACAGTAGCAGAAGGAGATCAAGATGGTGATGGCGTACTAGACAGTGTTGATATTTGTCCAAATGGGGATGATACTGCAGATATTGATGCAGATGGAGTTCCAGATTTCTGTGACTTAGATGATGATAATGACGGAATTCCTGATGCAATAGAAAATACATGTGCAGTAACCGAACCATTAGCAGGTGCTGCAAACAATATAGCTGTTTGGGAACACCAACGAAATAACCTGTCAGACTTCTTCGTCCCAGTTGGACTAAACAGCACATACATAAGTTCAGCAGGACCAGAAACTGCTGGAGCAGGATTAACAATAGCACCAGTTTCAACAGCAGATGTTGGGTTTGGAAACTTAACAATAAGTGATGTAGATCAACCAGATTTAGCAAGCGCACAAGCAAATGGTGATTACTTAGAATATTCTTTTGTAGCAGGAAGTCAACCATGGAGAGTAGGTCGTTTATTTGCATTCGATACACCACCAAGTGTATTTAGTGGCGGAGGAACAATCTACAATGGATATGATATAACTATTGAGATGTCTAATGATAATTTTGCAACATCTACATTAGTATATCAAGATACAGACAACCCACAAGATATCAATCCAGGTCATGCAGGAGAAAACTATTTTACAACTTCTCCTACAGATGTATTTATAGATGCAGGAAGTGCATGGAAAATACGAATATATTTCTACGGAAATCCAGTTAGTAACGCTGGAAATGCAACATGGGATAACTTTGTGTTAGCAGGTCGTTTATGTATTGATGATTTTGATGGTGATGGAATTCCAAATAATCTTGATTTAGATTCAGATAATGATGGAATTTATGATACAGCTGAAGCTGGAGGAACTGATGCAGATAATGATGGTATTGCAGATGGAATCGATAATGATGATAATGGAATTCCAGATTCTGCAGGAATAGGATTAACACCAACGGATAGCGGATCTACACTAGGGACGCCAGATTTCTTAGACAGTGATAGTGATGATGATGGTTGTAGTGATGCCAATGAATACTATGGAGATGACACAGCTGATGGCGGCGATGGCGGCGAATATGGAAGCGATCCAGCAGCAGTCAATGCTAATGGTACGGTAACAGCGGCAAGCTACCCAATGACAGGTGTTGATACAGATAGCAATGGTACAGCAGACTATGCAGAAGTAGGTCCAGATCCAGATATGGACGGAACGGCTAACGCATGTGATTTAGATGATGACAATGACGGAAACCCAGATACGAGTGATTCAAATCCATTAACTCCAGTAGCAGAAGAAGACAATGCTACGGCAATGGTAGGAATTTCAGAGACGATTGATATCATAACCAACGATGATTTTGTGGCAGACAATACAGGGACTCCTGGGAGTGATATCTACATTAGTGATGCCGGCACAGGAACAGGGGTAGGCATCATTAACTTTGATGAAAACACAGGGGAACTGATCTACACACCAGCAGCAAGTGAAAGCGGCATGAGTGTTACGGT
>NZ_CANMEZ010000001.1 GCF_947496985.1 uncultured Kordia sp. | reverse complement strand
TTTGCCTCAGCAAATTCATTCTCAAAAGCATTTCAGAAAAAAACGGGCGAAACCGTTTCTAGCTTCTTAAAACAACAGAATTGGTCATAAACATTACAGCTAAAAATCAGCACTCGGTTTTAAATAAATACGACTATCGTCCTTTTTTTTGTAGCATTTTAACCTATATCATTGCTTCAATATTTAACTAAAATCATGTATTATGAAAAAAAAGAATTTAAAGTCGTTAGTGTTAAACAAGAAATCAGTTTCGAATCTTAGCCACACAAAAGGAGGATTTGAAAGAGTTACCCTTAGTCAAAACTTTATTGATGTATGTTGCCCAGTATTTGGTACAGGTGAATGCCTTGGCTCAGAAAATACTAATTGCGGTGGTGGCGACCCTACAGGCAATTGTTTAACTCATGAAGAAACTTGTGTTTGCTTTTTACCGACCTGGGAACAAGATTGTGAATAATGACAAAGTGTGACTAAAAAAGAGGTAGTTTTAAAAGCTATACTTGTATAAATTTATAAGCGAACCAAGGTTCGCTTTTTTTAGCTTCTTGAGTCAAATACATCATACATAATTGCTTTGTAACCATACTATATTAAGAATACAAACCGTTTTGTTAGAATACTTTTTAATTGTTTGCTTTACTATTAGGTAATGTTTTTTTGATCAAGAGTGAATAAAAGGTGGTAAAGATCAGGAAACGCTTGAGCATACTTACAATACCGTTGTCATTTGCGCTCCTCTTACACTAGATTTGATATGTATTAAGAATCAATTACTGTTTTACTTCCTTGTACTGAATAATAAACTTTATAAACAAAAAAACACCCAAGCTTTTACACTTGGGCGTTTTCATTTCTATAAAAATTGTATTGAAGTTGTTAGCTTATTCCCTCACAAACTTCTCAATAATTTTTTCTTCTTCGTCACTTACTTCTAATAAGTAAACTCCTGATTTTAATTCACTCACATTTAATCTTCCATCTTTAATAGTTCCAGCTTTTACTGTTTGACCTAATAAGTTTAGGATTCTGTATGATGTGTTAAGGTTATAACTTGCTAAGTTGATGTTAATATTTCCACGTGTAATTGTTGGCGACATTAAGAAATCTCCACTTACTGATCCTTCTGGACCTGTACGTAAGGTTTCAAGACCAGATCTTGTATTAATTGCTCTAGCTCCACTAATACCATTAATAGTTACTTGATCAATGTATACTTGATCTGCGTTAGCACTAGCATCACACTGAACTCTAAATCTTGAGTTAGATGCAAAGTTTACATTAGCACTGTCTAAAGTAACTGTTGCCGAATAGAAAGTACCATTGTTAAAGTTAGTTCCACTAGCATATGTTGCTACAGTACTCCAAGAAGATCCGTTGTAATATCTAACCCAGAAGTCTTCGCCTGTTTCCATAGAGTTTGCATAGAAATAGAACTTAAATTCTACCTGATCAAATCCTCGTAAGTCGAATGTTTCAGATGTCATTGCAGATGCTGTTCCTGAGTTGTCTCTTAATCGCATAGAGTACGATCCTTCGTATGAGCGCGATCCGTTGTAACGGAAACAGTCGCTTCCTCCATCAGCCCATCCATCTAATCCAGTTTCAAAGAATCCTTCGTGTAATAACGTAGTTCCTCCTGTTTGACATGGCGCACATGATGAACCTCCACAATCTATTCCTGTTTCGTCTCCATTTTGAATTCCATCAGTACATGTTGGTGGTGGTGGTGGCGTACTTCCTAAGCAAAAATCTGTAGCTTCAGATGAAGTAAAACTTCCTCCTGATTTAATTTGCCCATTTGGCCCTGTTAATGTATATGAACCATTTCCAAATGAACAGCAAATACCATCTCCATAAGCATCATTGATTGTAAATGTATAGCAATCATCAGGCAAACATAATGTTTGCGTTATTGTTGATCCGTCTGCATTTGAAGTTGAATAACTATCAGAAGCGACTGTTGTTCCGCCATCAGTTACTAATGACCAAGAAGTTTCTTCAGGGTAGTTATCAAATGTAATTGTTAGTGTTACTTCATTGTCTGAACATCCAGACTGGCAAGGTGCACAAGATGAACCTCCACAGTCAACTCCTGTTTCGTCTCCATTTTGGATTCCATCAGTACATGTTGGTGGTGGTGGTGTAGAACCACACTTGTCAGAAAGTGCTAAGCTTCTACGAACTCCACCTGCGTCTAATACAGCTCTCATTCTATTTTTTTGTCCCAATGTAAATAGGTTCATACATGAATCGTTTGTATAGTCCATATAGTTTTGTACCATATCTACAGACCCACAAGATACTTGACCAGTTGGGCATCCTCCATTAGAAGTTTGGTGCGTAGGCGTATCACTTACAAAATCGTTTCCGCAATTAGCGTCTCCCCAAATATGGCGTAAGTTTAAATAGTGTCCTATTTCGTGTGTTGTTGTTCTTCCTCCGTCAAATGGAGCCGATACGTTTCCTACTCTACCGAAGTAGTTGTATGCCATTACAACACCATCTGTAGAAGCGGCTCCACCAGGAAATTGTGCGTATCCTAAAATCGTTCTTCCTCCACTTGTCATTTGAGGAACAATCCACATGTTTAAGTATTCTGAAGTATCCCAAGGATTTACTCCGCCTTGTGATGCTTTTTTCATATCATCATTTGTTCCCCAATCTGTTCTTGAAACAGATTTTCTAGTAATTCCAGTTGTTGCATTTCCATTTGGGTCTACAGTTGCCATACAGAATTGAATTTCTGTATCAGCTGCTTGTGACCATGTATTGTCCGCATCTGGATTAGTTCTTCTAAAGTCTTCATTGATAACATCAATTTGAGACTGAATTTGTGCTACACTGATGTTGTTTGTAGCATTTGTGTATAATACATGAACAACTACTGGAATTGTTATAATATTACCACTAACACTTTCCGTGTTTCCTTGTTGAGCTCTAGCTCTAGTGTAATCCTCAATTTGTTGCATGCGTGCTTCCAATTGTGGATCGAGTTGCTTTCTGTACTCTAGGTTTTCCATTGTAGAACATTCGCGTTCTTGCGCAAATGTCATTGTGAGGCATAGGAAAGCCATCAAAAAGAGTGTAATTTTTTTGTTCATATTAAAAGTTTTTAAGTTGGTCTTTTTGTTTTCAACAAGTGTTAAAAACGCATCAAATATGTTAATTTTTTGTGAATTATACGATAAAAAGTAGGTTTTTTCGATGAAATACACATATTTTTTCTCAATTTATTAAGTTTTCAACAAATTTCAACATACTGATTTTCTGACAATTAATAATTATATCTAGTGTTTTTGTAGAGTATTTACACATTTTCGATTTAGACCAAAAAAAAGCATCATATCTTGTTTAATATGATGCCTGTAATTCTTTTTGATTGTTATGCTTATATGGTGAAAGCTACAATAACTTCATTTCTGGAATATCCCCTTCTATTATTAAATTTCCTTCTGTAGCTTTATCTATTTCTTCTACAGAGACACCTGGAGCTCTTTCTAGAAGCTTAAATCCACTTTCTACAACTTCTAAAACGGCTAGATTAGTTACAATCTTTTTTACACAACCAACACCTGTTAACGGAAGCGAACATTTTTTAAGCAATTTAGATTCACCACGTTTGTTGGTATGCATCATAGCAACTATTATATTTTCTGCGGAAGCGACTAAATCCATAGCGCCACCCATTCCTTTGACCATTTTTCCTGGAATTTTCCAGTTGGCAATATCTCCGTTTTCGGCAACTTCCATTGCTCCAAGAATTGTCAAATCGACGTGTTTTCCGCGAATCATTGCAAAACTTGTAGCCGAATCAAAGAAACTTGCACCTGGCAAAGTCGTAATGGTTTGTTTTCCTGCATTGATAATATCAGCATCTTCTTCTCCTTCAAAAGGAAAAGGTCCCATTCCTAATACCCCGTTTTCACTTTGAAATTCTACTTCAATATCATCTCTAACAAAGTTAGCAACTAGTGTCGGTATTCCAATTCCAAGATTTACATAGTAACCGTCTTTCACTTCTCTTGCGATTCTTTTCGCGATTCCATTCTTATCCAACATATTTTTTAATTTGATAATGCGTCGATTTAAAAATTTGAAAATGAATATTTATCAACTTTTAAAACCGAGCTGTTTTCTTTTGGATGTAGCAATAATTTTGCTAATTATTTTTATGATTGATTTCAAATCAACGTTGTCTTACCGTTCTTTGTTCTATTCTTTTTTCAAATGTTTCTCCTTGGAAAATTCGTTGTACAAAAATCCCTGGAATATGTATTTGGTTTGGATCTAATTCGCCTGCTGGCACTAATTCTTCTACCTCAACAACTGTTATTTTAGCTGCGCCACACATACACGGGTTAAAATTACGTGCCGTTCCTTTGAAGATAAGGTTTCCAGCTTCGTCACCTTTCCAAGCTTTCACAAAAGCAAAATCTGCTTCAAATGCTTTTTCTAAGATGTGCATTTTACCATTAAATTCTCTAGATTCTTTTCCTTCAGCTACTTCCGTTCCGTAACCTGCTGGCGTGTAAAATGCTGGAAAACCTGCTTGTGCTGCTCTGCATTTTTCTGCTAAGGTACCTTGTGGTGTGAGTTCTACTTCCAATTCGCCTGAAAGCATTTGACGTTCAAATTCGTCATTTTCACCCACATAAGATGAGATCATTTTTTTGATTTGACGTTGTTGTAGTAACAACCCTAAACCAAATTCATCTACACCAGCGTTGTTTGAGATACATGTTAGATTTTTTACACCAAGTTTTACCAGTTCGGCAATGGCATTTTCGGGAATTCCGCACAAACCAAAACCGCCGAGCATCAAAGTCATTCCGTCTTTGACGCCTTCAACGGCTTGTTGTACAGTATTTATTTTTTTGTTAATCATCAATCAGTATTTTGACTGAAAATTACGAAAATTTCAAAAGATGTTTCCTTTTTTTAAGAATTATTTAGAAGTCAATTCCATCATTATTTTGATCATCGTTCGGATCTTCTTGTCCTTCGTCACCTTTTTTAGTCGTTTTTGAACAATCTACATTGATGGTTAAGTCTTCTGGTTCAGGAAATTTTCCTTTAGAAACTCCTAAATTAGGATCCGCATAACATTTTTTCATGAATAATCCCCAAATTGGTAATGCCATAGAAGCTCCTTGTCCGTAAGTTGTAGAAGCAAAACGCACTTGACGATCTTCTCCACCAACCCAAGCTCCAGAAATTAAATTTGGCACCATTCCTATAAACCAACCATCACTGTTATCTTGAGTAGTTCCTGTTTTCCCTGCTATTGGATTTTTGAATTCATATGGATACCCAGTAATGATTTCATCATACATTTTATTCCATTTGTTAGCTCCTTTTGTACGTAACCTAGCTCCTGAACCACTTTTTGTTACACCTTCCATAAGATTCACTACCGTATACGCAACTTCTTCGCTTAATACATCTTTGGTTTCTGGAACAAATTCGTATAATACTGTTCCATTTTTGTCTTCTATTCTACTGATGACTACAGGTTTTACATACACACCTTGATTTACAAAGGTTCCGTATGCACCTAGCATTTCATATAATGAAATATCTGGTGTCCCTAGGGCAATGGATGGCACTTCTGGGATATCAGATTCTACACCTAATCGTTGTGCTAACGATCGAACATTTGCGGGTCCTACTCTGTCCATTAAACGTGCAGTTACTGTGTTTACAGAATTTGCCAATGCGCCTCTTAATGTACGCATTCCTTCGTATTTATTATCGGAATTCCTTGGACACCAAGGTTCCAAGAGTCCATACTTACCTGCTTCTATACAGAAAGGTCCATTTGGCATAGAGTCACAAGGAGATAAGTGTAATTGATCAATTGCTGTAGCGTATACAAATGGTTTGAAGGTAGAGCCAATTTGACGTTTCCCTTGTTTTACCATATCGTATTTGAAGTATTTATGATTGATTCCTCCTACCCAAGCTTTTACTTGACCTGTTTGTGGTTCTAATGACATAAAACTAGCACGTAAATAGTATTTTGTAAAAATAAGTGAATCACGTGGTGACATGATGGTGTCTTTTTCACCTTTCCAAGTGAAAAGTCTCATTGGTATTTTTTTGTCAAATGACGCTATGATTTCTTTTTCAGATTTCCCATCTTTTTTCATCACACGCCAACGTTCCGATTGACGCATAGATCTGTCCATCACATAATCAATTCTACTTTGCTCTACATCACGTGCAAATGGCGCATTTTTGTTACGTTTTTTTGTGTTTTGATGAAAAAACTCTGCTTGTAGTTTTGTCATATGTTCTTCCATTGCTTCTTCAGCATACTTTTGCATGCGTGAATCAATGGTTGTGTATATTTTTAGCCCATCAAAGTTGATGTTATAGCGTGTTCCGTCATCTCTAGGATTTTCACGAACCCATCTTTTCATAAACTTTTTCACATGCTCTCTAAAATAGGTTCCCAATCCTGCATTATGCGATTCTGGATGGTAGTCAATTTTTAGCGGTAAGTTTTGAAGTGAATCTTTTATTTCTTCGGAGATGTAATCATATTTATACATTTGCGCCAATACAACATCTCTTCTATTTTTTACTCCTTCTGCATTTCTTCTCGGATTGTATAAGGATGAGTTTTTAAACATTCCTACGAGCATTGCTGACTCTTCTATTTTGAGTTCTTTTGGTTCTTTTCCAAAGTAAATATTCGCCGCCGAGCGAATTCCATCAGCATTGTTATTGAAATCATAGATATTGAAATACATCGCAATGATTTCTTCTTTGGTGTATTGACGTTCTAAACGTGTTGCAATAACCCATTCTTTGATTTTCTGTGTATATCTGGATAATCCTTCACCTCTTTCTCCGTGAAATAATTGTTTTGCTAATTGTTGTGATATTGTAGAAGCTCCACCTTTACTGCCTAAAAAAACAGCTGCTCTAATAGTACCACGCACATCAATACCTGCATGATCATAAAAACGCGCATCTTCTGTTGCTACTAATGCATTTACTAAATCTTTTGGCAATTCTTTATAACCAACAGGTGTTCTGTTATCTCGTAAGTAATATTTTCCTAAGGTTTTTCCATCGGAAGATAATACCTGACTTGCTAAATTTGTTTGTGGATTTTCTAGGATTTCAAAAGAAGGCATTTCGCCTAATGCGCCCCATGAAGCTAATAAGAATAATAAGAATATACTTGCGATTCCACCCAAGAATAAAATCCAAAACCACTTGATAATTTTTTTGAAAGAAGTAGGTTTCTCTTGTTTTTTTTTGACTTGCTTTTTTGCCATTTCAATACGTTGTTTGTACTATTTTTTTTCGATTCTAAAGCCAACCTCCGAGATTCCCTTTAAGCTTTGGATTCCGTCTGGTTCATTAATTTTTCGCATGGCCTGTTGGATGGCAATTTCATACGTTCCTTCATATGGGAAACGTACATCTTCTTTGTACCAAAGTTTACTTTCTTTGGTTGCCATAAACCCTTTACCAAGCCATTCTCCATTTGATTTTGCCATTTCGTACTCTAAGGTATCAGAAACGACATTTCCATTTGGAAAGTTCATGTTGACAATGAGAAATAGATTTTGAAATTCGTATTCGTTTGTATTTCTCACATTCACAAACAAATTGTAATTGCTTGTGCTGTCTGGCTGTTGAAATTTGAAAGTGAGTGCGGTGTCTTTTTCCCAAGTTTTTCCTGCGGAAGCATATTCGTCAAAAACACGATTGCCGTCACAAGAAACTAGTAGAAATGTACTGATAATACAGATAAAAAATGCGATTTTATTTAGGCTTTGCATTTTTGTTAGGTTTTTTACGTCTGTTATTATTCTTGCTTGTACTCTTAGCAGCGTTACTATTTTTGTTAGTATTGTTGCTATTCTTTGCGTTGTTACTGCTTTTTGCGTTTGGTTTGTTGCTTTTTTTAGCATTTTGATTTCTGCTTTTTTTAGCATTTCCATCTGCGTTAACAGTAGCTTTGTTTCCATTGTTGTTTCTACGCTTTTTCTTGTTTTGAGCGCCTCTTCTTTTTCTGTTTCGAGTGGGTTTCTTATCGAATCGCGTAAGACTATCTTGCCCTACAACGTTTTCAAAGTCTGTTTTAGTATCTTCTTCAATAAGTTCGATAGCGTATTCTTCTAAACTTATTACTTTTTTCTTCTCTTTGTTTAATTCTATGATTTCATTGGCTTGATCAGTGGTTAGTTTGTGCCAATTCATCCATTCGCCTTCGTATGCATACCAAATATGTCCTTTAAAGATATCTGTTTTTTGGCAAACTGCAGTTCCTTTGTCCGTATAAAGTTTTACATCACTTTTTGGAAATTGTTGCAATGCTTCTAAGTATGCATCTAATTCAAAGTTAAGACAACATTTTAGTTTTCCACATTGTCCTGCAAGTTTTTGTGGGTTTAACGATAGTTGTTGATATCTGGCTGCAGCCGTATTTACCGACCTAAAATCTGTTAGCCAAGTTGAACAACACAACTCGCGTCCGCAAGAGCCAATTCCGCCTAAGCGAGCTGCTTCTTGTCTAAAACCAATTTGACGCATTTCAATACGAATACTGAATGCCTTTGCCATGTCTTTGATTAGTTGACGAAAGTCAACACGTTCTTCAGCGGTATAGTAAAACGTTGCTTTGGAAGCATCTCCTTGAAATTCTACATCTGAAATTTTCATTTGTAGTCCAAGTGCAATGGCTAATTCTCTGGAACGTTTTTTTATTTCTTCTTCTCTATCTCTGGCTTTTGACCAAACATCAATATCTTTTTGAGAAGCTTTTCGGTATATTCTTCGTACGTCTTCGCTATCATGACTCACTTTTTTCTTTTTCATTTGTACTCTTACCAATTCTCCAGTAAGGGTAACAATTCCAACATCATGTCCTGGAGAAGCTTCTGTAGCTACAATATCTCCAATGCTAAGCGATAAGTTTTCTGTATTTTTATAAAAATGTTTTCTACTATTTTTAAAGCGTACTTCTACACAATCAAATGGTTTTTGATTGCTAGGTAACGACATGTTTGATAACCAATTGAATACTGTTAGCTTATTACAGCTATCAGTTCCGCAAGTACCATTGTTCTTGCATCCTCTTGGTTGACCATCTTTACCAGTTGAACAACTGTTACAACTCATATTTTTATATATAGAATCTGCATGTATTCGGGTGCGCAGATATGGGGTTCATAATTTTCTCTAAAAATGTAAAGATAGGATTATTTCTGTAGCATCGAAAATCTACTTTTTATACTTCAATACTTCCGATCTTCCTTTTTTAAAGATTTTGTTGCTTACCACTTTCCCTTTTCGCAATTCTTTTTGCTTTTCAAGCGGTAAACTGTGTACTTCTTTACAGTCATCAGAACAGCAATCGTTCATTTTCTCAGCACAGGTTTCACATTGAATAAATAATAAGTGACAGGCTTCATTAGCGCAGTTTACATGTGTATCACATGGGTTTCCACATTGATGGCAATTGGCAATGATATCTTCTGAGATACGTTCGCCACGACGATGATCGAATACAAAGTTTTTACCTATAAATTTATTTTCTAGGTTTTGCGCTTCTACTTGACGTGCGTAATTGATGATTCCACCTTCTAATTGGTATACTTTTTTGAAACCTTTGTGTTTAAAGTAAGCACTAGCTTTTTCACAACGAATTCCACCAGTACAATACATCACTAGGTTTTTATCATCTTTATGATCAGATAAATCTTCTTCTATTATTGGTAATGATTCGCGAAATGTATCTACATCAGGTGTAATAGCGCCTTGAAAATGACCAATTTCACTTTCGTAATGGTTACGCATATCTACCAAAATGGTGTTTTGATCATCTAATAATTCGTTGAATTTTTCTGCTCCAACATGCACACCTTTTTCTGTTACATCAAAGCTTTCGTCATTTAATCCGTCGGCAACAATTTTGTCTCTGACTTTTACTTTTAGTTTTAAGAACGACATGTTATCTTGTTCTATGGCTACGTTTAATCGTACATTTTCTAGAAACGCAATGGTGTCCAAGTGTGTTTTGAATGCATTGAAATTTTCGGCTGGAACCGAAAGTTGTGCATTTATCCCTTCGTAAGAAACATAAATTCTACCTAGAACGTCTATTTTGTCCCAGTTGATAAATAAATGATTTCGTAAAATTTCAGGATTTCCGATGTTGGCGTACTTGTAGAAAGATATTGTCATACGATCCTTACCTGCTTTTTCGATAAGTTCCGCTCTTTCTTTAGCACTTAATTTATTGTACAGTTGCATGCTATATCAATTATTTAAGGTTAAAGTGTATATTTTGGACAAAATTACATTTTTTGTTGTAACTGCCTATTATTTTTTTATTCAATATAATTGTCCCAAAGTAAAAGTGTTTCAAAAAGACATAAAAAATATGTGAATACCTTTTATAAGTTCTCATTTTTTTAGTTCACTATCTTTATTTCAAAATGGATGAGTTCATGAATATTTGATTTCTAAGACTTCAAAAAATCTTAACGAAAAAATCGTACTACACTGCGGAAAAGAAGAATTTTATTCTATAAGGAAAATATCATATTATCAAAATACCAACGCTTGTATAAAATTTACTACGCTTATGCATTTTATACAGTGATATTGAAATAGATACCATACTTTTAGTTTCAGATTTTTTTTAGAAGAGAACAATTGCAGTTAAAATATGCTGATTTTGACTAATTTTAAGTTCAAAAAAAGAAATAAATAGACGTTAAGAACGTGTTTTTTGAACTTAAAAAATACTTTTTACTGCAACTACAGGAAAAATAAAAGTGCTTCCACAAAATGGAAGCACTTCTACTAGCTAATTCATTGTTAATATTAAATTTTTCTATTGAAAATAGAATTAACAATGAAGCTAGCCACCGTCAAGCTTGCAGTTACCGTAGAAAGCTACTGCTGCTGTATGCCTTTTTTGAAATATTATTTTGCTTAAAATTCTCATTAAAACATGGACATTGTTTGTAAAGTAGATGTCAATACTTTAGAAAGGTTGCGTCCGATGTAGAAAAAAATTAGCATAAAAAGTCAAAATCGATTCCGGCGAATTGTTTTCAGCAAAAAGAAATAGTAATTTAGCACAGTAAGAAATACTAGAAAATTGATATAATGAGTTCAGAAAAAGAAGCAAAATTAAAAGCTTTAAAACTTACGTTAGATAAGTTAGATAAAGCATATGGTAAAGGTGCTGTAATGAAACTAGGTGATTCTGTTGTACAAGAAGTTGATACCATTTCTTCAGGTTC
Organism: uncultured Kordia sp.; assembly: GCF_947496985.1. GTDB lineage: Bacteria > Bacteroidota > Bacteroidia > Flavobacteriales > Flavobacteriaceae > Kordia. The sequence goes on along the minus strand of NZ_CANMEZ010000001.1, from coordinate 1,082,289 downwards.
ACTTGGTTTAGACATCGCTTTAGGAGTTGGTGGATATCCACGTGGAAGAGTTGTTGAAATTTATGGTCCTGAATCTTCTGGTAAAACGACCTTAACATTACATGCAATGGCTGAAGCGCAAAAGAAAGGTGGAATTGCTGCTTTTATTGATGCAGAACATGCTTTTGACCGTTTCTACGCTGAAAGTTTAGGTGTTGATATTGACAATTTGATTATTTCTCAACCTGATCATGGAGAGCAAGCTTTAGAAATTGCAGATAATTTAATTCGTTCAGGAGCTATTGATATTGTAGTAATTGACTCAGTTGCTGCTTTGACTCCAAAAAGTGAAATTGAAGGTGAAATGGGAGATTCTAAAATGGGATTACATGCACGTTTAATGTCACAAGCACTTCGTAAATTAACAGCTTCTATAAATAAAACACAGTGTACTGTAATATTCATTAACCAGTTACGTGAAAAAATTGGTGTAATGTTCGGAAACCCTGAAACAACAACTGGTGGAAACGCATTAAAATTCTACGCTTCAGTTCGTTTGGATATTAGACGCTCTACACAAATTAAATCAAGTGACGGAGAAGTTAAAGGAAATAAGACACGTGTAAAAGTTGTAAAAAACAAAGTTGCACCACCATTTAAAACCGTAGAGTTTGATATTATGTATGGTGAAGGTGTTTCTAAAGTTGGAGAAATTTTAGACATCGGTGTTAATTATGAAATCATAAAAAAGAGTGGTTCTTGGTTTAGTTACGGAGATTCAAAACTCGGACAAGGACGAGATGCAGTAAAAACATTATTGCAAGACAATCCTGAGTTACTCGAAGAGCTTGAAGTAAAAATTAAAGACGCTATTGCAAATAGTTAAATCAATCACTTTAGAGTAAGTCCATAAGTTATACATAAGGAATTTACATAAAATATCGAGGCAAGCCTCGTAACATTTTAAATCTCGAGTATCGAGTAAAAAAATCCCTTCTCGGGATTTTTTTTATTTTTAGACGCAACCTTTTTATAAAATTCACATCTACTTGGAAAGTAGTTTTATTTTTGATTATGAGAAAGATATTATTTTTAGCACTATTTACCTGTTTTACAGTACTTACATCTTGTTCAGTTGATGACAATGCAGTTGTTGTTCAATTTGAGCCTATTCCTATTGAAAATGTAATTATTCCTATGGAATTCAATTTAGGAGAAACATATACTATTTCTGTTACTTACAAACGACCGACGGATTGTCATTCATTCAATAATCTTGAATATGTAGCCGAGTCTAATAATGTACGAACAATTGCCGTTGTCGCACTTGTTACAACTGGAGATTGTACAACTCTTACAGATAATTTTCAAACACAGACTTTTAATTTCAATGTATTGGATTCAAATCCGTACACATTTAAGTTTTGGCAAGGAAAAAATGATAATGGACAAGATATGTATTTAGAATATGAAATACCTGTAAACAATTAAGTTTTTAGGCTATTAAAACCAACAAACCTAGTGAGTTTAGAGCAACTCATACATAATTGCAAGAATAATGACCGACAGGCACAAGCACATTTGTACAGCTTATATTCCCAAAAGCTATACGCTACTAGCTTGAAATACTCTCGGAACAAACTAGAGGCGGAAGATAATCTGCAGGATAGTTTTATGGTTATTTTTAAAAAAATTGGCCAATATAATTTTAAAGGCTCTTTTGAAGGTTGGCTCAGAAGAATTACCGTAAACACCGTACTTCAAAAATACAGAAGTAAAGGTGTTTTCGAAGTTATAAATGAAAATGTACTGGAAGATAGACCAGTAACAGTATATGAAGAAGATGTTTCCATAGATTACCTCTTAGGAATTGTACAAGAATTACCTGATCGGTATCGATTGGTATTTAATTTGTACGTACTTGATGATTATTCACATCAAGAGATTGCCGATTTGATGGGTATTTCCGTAGGAACATCAAAATCGAACTTGGCAAGAGCTCGAATGATTTTAAAGAATAAGGTAGAAGCGTATAAAAAAAAAATCGCCATAAATGAGTGATCAAAAAAATATAGACAATTTATTTCGGGAAGCCTTCAAAGACTTTGAAGCTAAGCCCGATGCTGCTTTATGGGATAAAATTTCATCGCAATTAGATGAAAATTCTCCAAAAGCAGACAAGAAAAAAGAAGGTATCGTGTTTTTACCTTGGTTGTATAAAATTGCAGGTGTTGCCGCGGCTTTGCTGTTATTATTTTTTATCGGAAATCAGTTTATTGATAATTCTGAAGAAATAATTGATCCTACCAATCAGACTACTTCTACTACTAATAACACAACCACCAATGGTAATTCATCTACTAATACCAGCAATACTTCTGGAACATCATCCGATTTACAAGTAACAGGAAATGAATCTACTACAGAAAAACAAAATTTACAAAACAACAACGATTCGCAACATAAAACACTTGAACAAAAAGAACGTATTGCCAATGAGCAAAACCTCAACAATAGTGATACAAATAATAAAAATAGTGTAAAGAAAAGTGTGCAAAAAGGAAGTGCGCTACAAAATGCAGTAGCAACTCAGGAAAACGGCACAAATTCAAATACGACTTCGCAACAATTACTAAATAACACTAATAATGGTACGAATCGTTCAAATCGTATCAAAACAAATACAACTGTTTCTCAAGAAAAAGCTGTAGCTAATACAAGTTCAAATACAAACAATATTTCTAATAATACATCTAGTGTAAACAATTCAAATAGCACTAAAAACAACACAACTATTTCACAGAAAAATGCTGTAGCAGGGACAAGTTCAAATATATCGAACAATACTACTAATAAAAATTCTTCCACCACAAAAGGCGTGAACAAAAATGGTAGTACAACACAGAATACTACAAATTCGAAGAATAATGTATATAGTGATTCAGTTGCTGAGCATACAAAAAATACTTCTACTTCAAATACTGTTAAAAAAGGCGTAAATAGTTCGGCTACAGCCGAAACAAAAAATACACAGCAAACTGTAAAGACTAATGCTGTTGCTCAACAGAATACAAAAAACGAGACAAAAACTGCGAATTCAGGAAATGATGGAACAAATACTCCTTCAAATACTGAAAAATCGGCTACGGAGTTAGATACAACAAAAGAAGCCATTGCTTCTACAAATGAAAACAAAAAAGAAGACGAAATTAAAAAGTCATTGTTAGATGTTATTAATGATTTGCATGCCTTAGAAAAAGATTCTACGGCTGTTGCCGAAGCAAATCTAAAGAGATGGACAATTTCTCCAAATGCTTCACCTGTGTATTACAATACACTTGTAAATGGTTCACCAATTTCAGAATCATTCGCCGATAATGCCAAAACAGGTGATGTAAACTTAAGTTTTGGTGTAAATGTTGGCTATGACGTTTCAAAACGATTGACAATTCGTACAGGAGTTCATAAAGTTGATTATAGTTATAGCACACAAGACGTTGCACTTGTACCGACAATTAATACGGGTCCTGGTGCAATCATTGCTGACGGAAGTAGCATAGGAACAAATAGTATTAACAACATTACAAACATTGCCTATGCGCAAAGTGCATCAACTTTTAGGCTTCAAGACAGACAGCAGGTAGCAATTAATAATGAATTTGTACCAACGATTTTAGAATCTTCTATTCGTCAAGCACAAATTGAAGGAAATTTGAATCAACGTATGAGTTTTATTGAAGTTCCTATTGAATTGAAATATGCAGTAATTGACAAGAAAATTGGTGTAAATGTTATTGGTGGTGTTAGTACATTACTTTTAACAGAAAATAGTTTACTATTAGAATCTCCAGCACTTACAACCGAGTTAGGAGAAGCAACAAATATAAACGACTTGAGTTTTAGCACAAATATTGGAATTGGAATTGACTACAAGCTTTCCAATCAATTAGAGTTTAATTTAGAACCAATGTTAAAATATCAACTCAATACGTTTTCAGGAAATACTGGCAACTTTAAACCCTATTCAGTAGGTGTGTATACAGGTGTCAGTTTTAGGTTTTAGTTTTTTAGTTGGTTAGGTATATACGGATACCTTTTAAAAGCAGTGATGTTTACCAGAGAAACCGTTTTCAGTTAGAAAGCGGTTTTTCATTTTCATACGCTATAAGTTCTGCCAAAATTATTTCTCTAGCTGTTTTACTCATTTCTTTTTTATCTTCTACTTTTAAACCTGTAGTTGATAAAAACTTATGAATAGTTAAACGCATTCTTCCTGGAGATCCACTAAAAAACGAATAGGAAAAGCGTTTCTTATTATCGGCAAACGTCATTGGAACTATTGGAATTTCATGTTCTATAGCCAACCGAAATGCCCCATCTTTAAATTCGTCTAATAATATATGTTCTTCCGGCACTTTTCCTTCTGGAAAAATACAGATACTCATTCCTTGATTCAATCGTTTCTGAGCGCTATCATACACTGCTTTTCGACTTCTAGCACTTCCTCTATCTACCAAAATACATGTTCGTTTATAGAAAAACCCAAAAATTGGAATCTTTACAAGTTCTTTTTTTCCCACAAAAACAAACGGATTTTTAGACGCTAGTAACATCAACATAATGTCCGTCATACTCGTATGATTGGCCACTAACATATAACTCTTTCCTTTTACAATTTCTTCTTCTCTTTTAAACTTTGGAAAAAAGCCCATTCCATATAAAATAGGTCGTGCCCATAGGTTTCTTGCGAGCCAAAAAAACTGTGGGTAAAACTTTTCACTTGTCGTAAATAGTAATAAAAAAGGAAAAAATATAAGTATAGGAATCAGTACCAAAAGGTAAAACCAAATGCGCCACAATAGAATTCCTATGTTTCGTATGAAAGTAATCATTAGCTTCAAAAATACATTAAAGTTTCGAAAATGCGTTTAAAAATTATTTTTATGAAATTTTCAATGGTGATTTCAAAAGAATTACATTTGCTAAAATTCAATAATTACAATTACTAATGGCACGAATACTTACAGGAATTCAAAGCACAGGAACACCACATTTAGGAAATATTTTAGGTGCAATTGTTCCTGCTATTGAAATGGCGCAAGATGCAGCAAATGAATCTTTTCTTTTTATTGCAGACATGCATTCGCTTACTCAGATAAAAGATGGAGATACCTTACGAGAAAACACATATAGAACCGCAGCTACTTGGCTTGCATTTGGTTTAGATATTAATAAAACCGTGTTTTACCGTCAAAGTGATGTATCACAAGTAACCGAGTTAAGTTGGTATTTGAATTGCTTTTTTCCATACAATCGTTTAAAGCTAGCACATAGTTTTAAAGACAAAGCAGATCGTTTGGAAGATGTAAATGCAGGTTTATTTACATATCCAATGTTGATGGCTGCTGATATTTTATTGTATGATGCAGAAATTGTTCCTGTTGGAAAAGACCAAGAACAACATTTAGAAATTACTCGAAATGTTGCTACACGTTTTCATGAAAAATTAGGCGAAACTTTTGTATTGCCTGAAGCACGTATTCAAGAAAACACTAAACTGATTCCAGGAACCGATGGTTCAAAGATGAGTAAGAGTAAAAACAATGTGATTGATATTTTTCAGACTGATAAAAAATTGCGCAAGCAAATTATGGGCATCCAAACGGATAGCACTCCAATGGAAGACCCGAAAGATCCAGACACAGATAATGTATTTGCCTTGTATAAATTATTGGCAACTGAGGAGCAAATTGCTACCATGCGTCAAAACTATGAAGGTGGAAACTACGGATACGGACATGCAAAACAAGCTTTATTTGAATTGATTGCTGAACGATTTGCTACAGAACGCGAACGTTTTAATCATTATATGGAAAATAAACACGAAATTGATGATGCGTTAGCTATTGGTGCTGAAAAAGCAAGTACAGTTGCTAATGAAGTTTTAGCCAGAGTTCGAAAGAAAGTTGGGTATTAAGATATATTTCCTTCAATTTTATATTGTAATAGCAACTAACTTTTTATAAAAGAGTTAGTTTCTATTATTTGTTTGTAAGCGTTTGTATGAGTTCATGCAAAGCTATTTTTGCTTCTTTCATAACGGGAAGGAATGGCCAAATATGAGGCATGTTTTTTCCTGTTATTACTGTAATTTTCGTGTTAGTTTGTTTTAATTTTTCAACTAGTATTTTCTGATCAGGATATGTAACATCATGTTCAGCAATAAATAAAATCGTTTCAGGAAATTCCTCAAAACTTCCATATATAGGTGACATCAATACATTTTTTAGATCATTGTCTTGAGCGCACATCTTTTTAGCACTTACCAAACCTACTTTGGATAACATGGGATCAACTTGATCTACTTTATCTATATCTGGATTGGACATACTAGCATCCATAACAGGTGAAACAAGAATGATTTTATGTGGTAATTGTTTTTTCTTGGCAATTAATCTTTGCATTAACGCAGTTATTAATGTTCCACCAACAGAACCTCCTATGAAAGAAATTTGATTTGGCTGATATTCTTTTAAAGCACGATTGTATATTAAATCTATGTTTTCTGAGATTTCTGAGATTTTATGCTCAGGAGCTTTTGGATAATTACACATCCAAATTGTATAATCTGTTTGTTTTGAAATTTCTTTTATAGTATCCCAATGATGTTGCCCTGGTCCAGAAATAAATGCGCCACCGTGCACAAAAATTAAAAGCTTACTCGTATTTTCCTTTTTTCCTATTTCCGTTATTAGTGATTTAGAAATATTAAAACTTCTAATAATATTTTGTTTAAAAAAACTGCCTTTTGGATGGTAAACATCTTCTTTTCTTATTTTTTTATAATCAATTGGATCTTGACTAAAACTCTTTTTTAATCCTTTTAGCTTCATCACCAAAAGCATGAGGTAATATGTTAAACTTTGCTTCATTTTCTTGTGTTTTAACTAAGTGTCAGATTAATTATACTGGTTTTGTATTTTCTTTTCAATAGACTGAATGGTTTCTAAATGAATTGATGCTACTTTTTCCTTATCTATTGTTCCTCCAAGAATTATCATTTCTTTGTTATCAAATCTTTTTCCAAGTCTATCATCAAGCATAATGTTTCGCATACTTTCTGCTATTCCTATTTCATTCAAAAACTCATTGGAATGCCCTGCAGTACAAATTACAATTCCTTTTGGAACTGTTTTCATAACTTGAGTTTTACATTCAACATTATAACCATATGCATAACCAACGGAATACACTCTGTCAAACCAACCTTTTAATTTTGCAGGACAGTCACTCCACCAAACAGGATACAAGAAGATAATACAATCTGCTTTTGCAATTTTTTGATGTTCTTTTTGGACATCTTCTGGTATTGGCAACTCCAAATTAGCAAAACCTTCACGCATATATTCTTCCGCAGTCATATCTGTTTGAAAATTCATTGCATATAAATCAGAAATCTCAAAATCAATTTGTGCTTTTTCAAGTGTCGATTTTAAGTATTGTAAAATTTCATAGGTATATGATGTTTTACTTGGATGACAATATATGATAAGGACATTCATTGTAAAAACTTTGAGTTTAGAGTTTGCGTAGTAATTATTACAACTAATATGTTCTGATTGATTGTATATTTCATAAGTTCACTTCGTTTGCTATAGTATGTTTTCGCATCATGGTAATTCCTATCCATAGAAACCAAAATATTTGACCAATTCCAAAAATTTCTGTGAAAAGGTCTAATGGATATACCGTTAAAATTCCTGCAACTCCAACAAATATTCCTAGAAAAATGAGTGGTTTAGAAAACACTTTTCCTCGTAAAGCTATAATACTGATAAAAAGCACCCAAATGCCGCCAACAATTTCATTTCCACCTCCGAGTCCTTCAGACACAATACTAATGCTAGACCAAATTTGCATTGCTGCTTCTGGATCTGTAATTCCTGTTTTTAGTACTGAAGTAAGCCCTATGTTTGTAATCATTCCGCTAGCAATGACCAATCCTACCCAAATAACTCCAAAAATGAAGGTTAGTTTTGAAAAGTTTGGTGCATGTTTTTTTAAACGATGATGAATTGCTAAAACTAATACTGCTAATAAAATTCCAAATACTACATAACTAATAATGTTTGCTATTGATAGTAATGTATAATTATCTGATAGAAAATTTAATTCTTCAATGGCACTTGCATTTGCTTCAGGATATACTAAAACTCCTCCATAAATGATGAAAGCTGATATATAAATAAGCGCTTCTAGAATAGCGCAAAACCCTCCTATTTTTTGTATTTTTTTTAATTCCATAATTATAGTATTTATACTAATGACGATATGAGATCATTATTGTTACCTGTAATACAATCTAAACATAAGTTAATTTTTTTTCACTATTTGACCTCTAATCGGTTCTCCAAGTCCTACAAGTATATCATCTTCATAATAATTGAGGAATTGGGCAGGAAGTCCTAACCATTCCAAATCGCCCGATGTTCCTTGTAATTGATAATGTAAATGAGGTACATCAGAAGAACCACTATTTCCAGCTTTTCCTATTTCTTGTCCTTTGACAACAATATCGCCTACAGCAACTATAATTGATCCTTTTTTTAAATGGGCTAATATGGAAGTTTCTCCATTTAAATGATCAATCTGAATATAATTTCCTCCTGGTTGATCTCTATTCTTATTTCCCGGCAAATTATCTTCAACATCATTTACAATTTTTACCACTTTTCCATTCCCAGGAGCATTTAAACGTTTACCAAAACAGTAATGATTTTCATTCTGCTTCCAATCTCCTGAATAATGTATTTTTCTAATAGTTCCGTCACCAACGATTGTATCTTCTACAATCAAAAAATCAATAGCATAGCGTTCGCCTCCACCACGATTGATAAAATGATGTGCTCCTTCCCTATGTGTTTTTCCACCATTAACAACAAACCATTCTTCATCAAAAGGTAATTCTAATGCGGTAATTGTTTTATAATTTAAATAGATATCTTCATCTAGTTTTCCTTCATCTCCAATTAAAGCATCTGTACACGCTGCCATGCTTACTATACACAAGGTTATTAGTACTAATTTTATATGTTTCATAATTAAAAATTAAAGTTAATTCCAAGGTTTATTTGATGTTGCAATTCTTGGTATGCACTCGGTATTTGGAGTCTATCATAATTGAAACTATATCTAGCTTTTACATCAAAATGTTTAGAAAGTGCATACTTATATGTCGTATTCCATAAAACACTTTGGTATTTACCTAAAGAATAAAAGTTTTCTTCAAATGTGGACGTTCTCCAAAGTATGATTGGAATTGTTACTTTAGAAGAAAGCGATTGTTTGTTATTTATTTTATAGTTGAAATGCGCTGCAATTCCAAATTTTTGTTGAAAATCATAATACTTCCATTCATAATAGGAAGAAACATTAGTTTGCGATTGTAAACCTAAATGAATAGTGAGTTTATTTTTATGATGGATTCTTTTTAAGGAAGAAATATTCAAAATTAACTTTGAGTATTCCGGATCAGGTTCTGGAATTATGTCTGATTCTAATGCTGAATTCAAATAATTGAATTCTACTTGAAACAACTTTTCACGTTTCGTAATCCGTGTGTAACTGAATTGATAATGCACAGCAGTATAATCATACTGAGAAACAGGCGCAAATGCTAAGTTTTTTAAAACTCCAAAAGTATAGCCTGTTGAAAATTCTAAGCTATTTTTTTTGAGCATAGAATTTGTTTCTGTTTGAGAAAAGACCGTTGACACAGAAAGAGTAAGGATTAAAAAGAGGCATTTTGTGTTCATCATAACTTGATAAGGTTCAAACGATTGTTTTTTTAGAAAGATTTAAAAAGTAGAATTATTCTATCCCAAATGCTTCTTCAAAACCTTGAAAAATAAACTGGTTTAATGTTTCGTCATGATTGCCTTCACCAACTATGATATTTGCATTTCTAGAAGCTAAAAATTGAACTTCACTTTCTGTAAGGCGACCTACTGCTTCATCCGCTTTTCCATAGATATAGGTAATTTTAGACAAGTCTTGAAATTGATTTAATTTTTGCGTGTACTTATTACTGGCAAACTCTGCTGCTAACATCACTAAATTTCTTTCAATATTATCTACGGCTACTTCATCTTCTAAAATTGGTGTGATTCCGTTTTCAAAATATCCATACCTTCTTTCTAAAAGTCCTTGCCATATAACATCATTCATATCTAATCTACCGATCATAATTAAATAATTATCAGCAATATTCATCCCCTTTTCAGCAATAAGTTCTTGTGTAACAAAAGCTCCAAATGACTCTCCAAAAATATGGACCGTGCGCCCTTGTTCCTTGAAATATGTAATAACTCTGGATAGAATGTCTACAGTTTCAATATTAATAGCAGTTGCCTCATTAAGTGAAATATCGTCACCATCAACAAGGGTTGGATTTAACGTTTGTGCTTGATGTACAGTAACAAGTAAGGAATTGGTATCAATTAAATTCTGACGTAAAAAATCAACCTCATCTGCTACCAATTCTATATCAGATCCCGATTGTATATTAATTACAACTGTATTAGCTTTTTCATTTCCGTTGAAATAAATTAAATCTTTGATTTCCTCCGATATCGTAAGGTCATTGTCATCATTATTATTGTCCGAACTACAAGACAAGATGAAAAGTGCAAATAGTGCTCCTAGAATTACATTTATTTTTTTCATTACTACATTCATTTTTTTATACGAAAGCGCATAGTGTTCTTTCGTTGTTTGCTTATTTTTGATTGATAAAGTGCTATACTTTACTAGACAAAACAACAGAAAAGAGCATCTTAAAAAATATTAAGTTGACAAGCGTTGCATATCTGAGGATCAACGTTACAGTAAGTGTTAAATAGATTAATTATACGTTTCTTTGTGTTAAATTTTTTAACATGAAGCCATCCAATCTACCCGTTATAGTAGGACATCTTATATTTTGGTTATTTAATTATTGGCTGGTTGCGTTTGGATCAGATTTTAATTGGAATGGTTTTTCTGCTTCAGATGGAAGTCTTACGCATGCGTATATGTACGGTTTATTTTTTAATGCCGCTTTGTTTTATTTACAAGTTTTTTGGCTTCACACAAAAGTATACCAACAGAAAAAAAAGGTGAATTTTTATATAATTACAATCACTATTATAATTGTAATTTCACTGCTCGAGTCATATTTTGATAGTATTCTATATGATGTTTACACTATCAACAAACCTTACTTATGTGGTTTTATAAGTAGTATTATGGTGCATGTAATATATACCATTGCCGGTTTTTATTATGCGTTGAAGTTAGCGTTTAGAAAGTCTGAAAAAGTAAAACAAAAGCTTTTAGAAGAAACATACAAATCTGAATTGAAATATTTAAAGGCACAATTGAATCCTCATTTTTTGTTTAATAGTATCAACAACGTGTATCATTTAATTGGAAAAGATAATGACTTAGCAAAAGAAACGCTACATCAGTTTTCAGAGTTGTTACGCTATCAATTGTATGAAAGCAACACACATATTTTACTAGAAAAAGAATTGGATTACATTCTAAAGTATATCAAAATTGAAGAAACAAATAGAGGTTCAGATATTCGATTAGATTATGTGATTGAAGCAGAAAATCCAGCCATAAAAATTGCACCATTATTATTGATTCCTTTTGTTGAAAATGCTTTTAAGCATTGTAGTAATTATATTGATGGAAGCACTAATTTAATTTCGATAAAAGTTAAAGAGATAAATAAAACACTTACACTAATTATTAGAAACAGCTTTGATCTTTCAGGCAATGAAAATATAACAAATGGGATTGGATTGAGTAATGTGCAAAAACGTTTATCTTTATTATATCCTGATACGCATCAACTCGATATCAATACAAACAACAATACTTTTAATGTAAATTTATCCATTCGTTTATAATAGTAAAAATGAAACAACTCAACTGCTTAATTATTGATGACCAACCTATTGCCAGAGCAGGTATTGCTGATTATTGCAACGAAATTTCATTTTTACATGTTATTGCTTTGTGTAAAAATGCTTTGCAAGCAAATCACTATTTAGAAAAAAATCATATTGATTTGATTTTTTTAGACATCAATATGCCTTTACTATCTGGTATTGATTGGTTAAAAAGTTTAAAAAAACCTCCTTCGGTGATTATGACAACTGCATATGAAGAATATGCTTTGGAGAGTTTTTCTTATAATGTTTTGGATTATTTAATCAAGCCTATTTCATTTAATCGTTTTTTAAAAGCAGTTCATAAAGTAAATAACTACCTTCTTCATAAAAGTGAAAATGACGTTTTATTCTTAAAAAGTGAAAAACAGCTTAAAAAAGTAGATATCAATGATATTTTATTTGCACAAGCTCTGCAAAATTATATCAAAGTAATCACTCAAAAAGAGACCATTATTACACAAATGTCTTTAAAGAGTTTTAAAGATCAATTACCTCAAGATCATTTTATTCAAACACACAAATCATACATTGTATCAAAATATAAGGTAGATGCAATTGTAGAAAATCAAATTATTATTGGTGATTATGAAATCCCGATAAGTGTTCGTTTAAAAAAAGGAGTATTAAATAGTTTTTAGTATAGATTTTACCTACTCTTTATTTAAAAAAGGTCTATTTACACAGCCTCAAATACTTTTCCTGGTAATGGTTTTACAACGCCTTTCATTTCCATTTGTAATAAAATAGGTGCTACTTTTTGAATTGGTAATTTACATGCCAACGCAATACTATCTAACATGGTTTGCCCTTGTGTTTGTAAATGTGAATAAATTGATTGTTCTTCTGTATTAAGTTCTATAAACAATTGTTTTTGCACAGGTTTTTGAATCGCTTCGTTTAAATCCCATCCTAAAAGATATACAATGTCTGCAGCGGAAGTAAGCAAATGTGCACGTTGTTGTTTTATCAAATTATTACAACCAATACTTTGCGAATCGCCAACTCTTCCTGGGACTGCAAACACATCTCTATTGTATGAATTGGCAATATGCGCTGTAACCAAACTTCCACCTTTTTCAGCCGATTCAATAACAATAGTCGCTTGCGTCATTCCTGCTATTAAACGATTTCGCTTTAGGAAATTTTCTCTATCTGGATTTGAAGTACTCCAAAAATCAGTAACAAAACCACCATTTTCTTCGACAGCGGGCATAAAACGTTGGTGTACTTTTGGGTATATTTGATTTAAACCATGTGCCAAACAACCAACTGTTGGAATATTATTCTTCACCGCTGCACGCTGTGCAACAATATCAATTCCGTAAGCAAAGCCTGAAACAATGGTTGGTCGTAAAACGGCTAATTCTTCAATTAATTTTTCACAAAATTGAGATCCATAAGTTGTTGCTTTTCGTGTTCCAACAATACTGATCATTTTGACAGCATTTAAATCTGCATTTCCTTTTTGAAATAATAAAATTGGTCCGTCGGCACAATGTAATAAACGTTTTGGATAGCTTTCGTCTAAAAAATAATGCGTTTGTATATTTTCTTTTTGGATGAATTGCAATTCGGCTTCAGCCAATCTTAGATTTTTACCATCTTTAATATTAGCTAAAACTTGTGTTCCAATTCCGTCTATTTTGAGTAAATTTTGCTTCTTCTCTTTTAACACAGCTTCCGCGCTTCCACAATGTTTAATGAGTTTTTTTGCAATAACATCACCTATATTGGTTGTTTTTTGAAGCGCCAATATATAAATTAATTCTTGTTCAGAATTCATATAATTTTGATTTTCAAAACTAAAGTTACAGGATTTTTTTCAAAATCAGCCTTAGTTTCACTTCATTTTAATATCATAAAGGATTGTATTTTTAAGAAGAAGAATACGAACCAACTTTCTGCTCATTATTTTGACTGTTGGAAACCATCAACATTATGGTTTTTCCTGAATACATTTTTCTATTGATCCATTTTCCATAGGTTGAATCTTTTATTAAAGTAAGTCCTTTTATTAGAAATTCTGGGTGTAACTATTGTAAGAAATTAATATTAAAAAAAATGATAAGTCGTGTTTTTATAATATAATATTTGATCGAGTTCAATAAATTATAGAAGTTTTCGCATACTGAAATCAATTATTTTTCAGTGGAATAGCAAGCTAACATGTAGCTATCAAAGTTACAGCGTTTTTAAATGTTAATAAAAAGTTACGCCGATACTTCATTGGTTTTATATTTTTTCTAACTTTGTTTTAATGAGATTAGACAAATACATAAGCGACCTTTTATATAGATATGAATGTGTAATGATTCCTGAGTTCGGTGCTTTTTTAACGCAACGAAAAGGAGCACAAGTACATCATACCACCAATGCATTTTATCCACCATCAAAAGTAGTATCTTTTAATGTGCAACTTTCATCTAATGATGGATTGCTCGTAAAGCACATTGCTGATGTTACTGGAAAAGAATATGAGAGTATATTGAAAAAAGTGCAAAAAGAAGTTGCTTCATGGAAACAAAACTTAGAAAATAAGGAAATTGTTTCGCTTGAAAACATTGGTGATTTGTCTTTAAACACTGAAGGAAACATTCAATTTGAACCTTCGTATCATTTAAACTATTTAACCTCATCTTTTGGATTGTCTTCTTTTGTTTCTTCTGAAGTTACAAGAGTTGTAGAAACTACTAAAGAAGAAGTTTCAGAGTTAGTTACAGTAGAAGAAGAAATACCTGTAATTCCTTTAGTTGCTACTGAGGAAGAAGAACGCAAAGGGTTTCGCTTTCCATGGAAATATGCAGCCGCAGCCGCTATTATTTTTAGCGCAAGTGTATTTGGTTTTAGAGAATATCAATCACAACAACAAGTTGCAGAACAAAGTAAAGCTCAAGAATCTATTCATAATTACATTCAGCAAGCAACATTTTTCGGGAACAATCCTGTAGAATTGCCTTCAATCACCTTACAAGTTGCTAAAGAAGTTAAAAACTATCATGTAGTTGCCGGTGCTTTCCGAATTGAAGAAAATGCACATACTAAAATTTCACAGTTACAAGCCAATGGTTTTGAAGCTGAGTTGTTAGGAAAAAACAGATATGGTTTACATCAAGTATCATATGCAAGTTTTTCAACACGTGAAGAAGCTAGTGAAGCATTAGCAAAAATTAAACAAACAGAAGCTCCAGAAGCTTGGTTGTTAGTTACAGAATAAAATTTTTAATACATTATATATTTAAAAAGACTGCTTTTATAGCGGTCTTTTTTTATGTTATACAAAACAATTTTTATTTAAGTTGTCACACTTTGTATCTTTTCCATGTCTAAATAAATAGATATGAAAGATACTTTAGAAGTTTTAGCACAAAAAGCAAATGCAGGTGATAGGAAGTCGTTGGAAGCAATCGCTTTGAACATTCAGGATTATATCTACAACTTATCCTTAAAAATGTTGCTTTATCCACAAGACGCTGAAGATGCTACACAAGAAATACTCATCAAAGTCATCACGCATCTGAGCACATACAATCATAAAAGTAAGTTTACTACTTGGGTATATAGAGTTGCGACAAATTATTTAGTAACCTATAAAAGTAAAAAAGCCAAAGAATTTGCAATGCCTTTTGAAGAATATGCAAAATTAATTGATAATGGACATTCCAATATGGTAAAATATGCTTCCAATGAAGGCGAACTCTCGCTGCTAGAAGAAGAAGTAAAAGTAAGTTGCACACAAGGCTTACTACTTTGCTTGAATCCTGTTGATAGAATGGTATATATACTATCGGAAATTCTTGAGTTTAATAGCGTAGAAGGTTCCGAAATTATGGAGATTACTTCTGATAATTTCAGGAAGAAACTATCACGATCAAGGACTAAAATTCGCAACTTTTTAAATAACAAATGTGGATTGGCGAATCCTAGAAATCCTTGTCGTTGCAAGAAAAAGATTGATTTCCTGATTGATCAAAAAATTATTAATCCAAAAGATTTACGATTTGCAGGTTTTTCACAACGCAGTATTGATTTAATTGGACGATTGGATAAACTAGAAAAGTCCATTGAGATTTATCGTTCTGTACCTAAAGTTGAAGCGCCTAAAGCAATCTTTAAAAAATTACAACAAACCATAACATTTACCTAAACATGACCCTCGAAAAATTCAACTTTAAACATTTTATTACCATCACTTTATTAACGAGTATTTGGATTCACATTTCAGAGATTTTCCGTTATTTCATATTCGTTGTACCTAGTACACAATCATTTTTTGATCATAAATCAGGTATTGCGGATATAGATGTATCCATTTTTGCTATTTGGGGATTTTGGGATACGTTATTAACAGCTATTCTTGTTTTTTTCTTTTGGTTGTACTCGCGTGTTTTTGGATATTCTAATCGTTCCGTTTTAGCTTCAGGAACTATCCTATGGTTAGCCATTTTTGTGATCTTTTGGATTGCAACAGCAAATATGGGATTGGCTGAATGGAATATGCTTTGGGTAACATTGCCATTAAGTTGGTTAGAAATGATTGTAGGTACTTGGATCGCCTCTAAACTTTATAAAAAATACGAAAAATGATTCCTTCTAAAATAGTAACTATTCCATCCAAAATGGAGAAATTTTATGGAAAAGGGACTATGTTGCATCCTTCCATAGAAACCATTACAGCACTTGTAAAAACAATTCCTAGAGGATCTATAGCAACAATAGATACACTCTCTAAACGTTTGGCAAACGATTTTGACACCGATGTTGCATGCCCAATGCGAACAGGAAATGCGCTGAAAAAAATTGCAGAACACTATTCAATTGATACTATCGATTATAAAGTTCCTTTTTGGCGTGTAATTCGTACAAACAAACTAGTTATTAAATCAAAAAACTATGAATTTTCAGCATCTTTACTTGAGGATGAAGGGTTCAGGTTATTGTATCCAAAATCTGGTGTTATAAGAGTTGATGTTGATACAAATAGATTATTTTCTTTTTAGTTAATTTACATGTGTAAAACTTCCATGGTTTCTGTAATTAATTCTATTTTTTAACGTCCTAGAATACGAATCTATGTACCTTTGCAAAAAATGTAATGATGGAAACAAAACATCCTAAATCATCGAAAACAATTATGACTGACTTGGTATTACCAAGTGAGACAAATCCGTTAAATAATTTATTTGGTGGCGAATTGTTAGCTCGAATGGATAGAGCTGCAAGTATTGCCGCACGTAGACATTCTAGAAGAATTGTAGTAACGGCTTCTGTGAATCATGTAGCGTTCAATCGTTCTATTCCGGTAGGAAGCGTAGTTACGGTAGAAGCAAATATTTCAAGAGCTTTTAAATCGTCTATGGAGATTTATATTGATGTTTGGATTGAAGATCGTGAATCTGGTCTGCGCGATAAAGCCAATGAAGCTATTTATACATTTGTTGCTGTAGATGATACGGGACGACCTGTACGAATTCCAGAATTAGTTCCTGAAACTAAGCTAGAAAAAGAACGTTTTGACGGTGCATTGCGCAGACGTCAATTGAGTTTAGTATTAGCTGGAAAGATGAAACCAGATGAAGCTACAGAATTGAAAGCATTATTTAGTTAGACCTCGACTCCACTCAGTCCATTAAAAAATAATAAACATAAAAGCAATCTCTTCATTACAAAGAGATTGCTTGCCTTTCAAACTACACTATATCGAGAACTTTTTATCTCAACACAATTTTTTTAGTAACATTATAATTTCCTGAGTTAAATTGTAATACATACATTCCAGCTTCAAGTGATGATAAGTCTAATTGTTTATTGTAAAAACCTGAGTTATTGCGTAACGTTGTTCCATATACTTTTTGACCTGTTGTGGTATAAATAGCAACTTCATTTGTATTTCCATTGAATTTTGCAACATCATATAAAAGGTTTATTTTCTTGTCTAAAGATGGATTTGGGTAAATTCCGAAAGAAACACCTTCAGCAACTTCAGCAACACTTAATGAACTTGTAACATCTTCTTGATTAAATGTGATGTCTCCAGCACCACTTCCTGAAAAAGCAGTAAAATAGATTCTGTACACAGTATCATCAGCGTATTTTACATAAAATGCTCTATCAGAATTCACACTAAAGCCCATTCCTGTAAATGATTTCCAATCATATCCAATTGTATTGATATCTGTTGAATATGCTAATGTTGGGTTTGCTGGCATTCCTCCTACTTCTTCGTTTTGAGCAACAGTTACTTCACTACTATGCAAAACTCCAGTCACTAAATACTGAGTATTTGGCGCAACTTCTGTATAATAACGTGTAAATACAAAATCCCAATCAGTTACTGCAGGTTCAGCTACAACTTCAGAATCTGTTGTAAATGAATAGTAATTGTATTTATTATTTGGATTGCTCGAATTTGCTACTGTAGCTGTTTGGTCTGCGCTCCAAGCACTTCCTGTCCACGTACTATATTTAAACGTGTATGATCCAAAATAATCTTCAACAATTAATTTTCTATATGTTCCATCTGCATATTTTAGCACAAAAATGATACTTCCCGTAATGTGATGCGTTACAGGATTGTAACTTCCCCAACCAAAACCAAACGGAGGTGCATTGTTAGAACCTCTCATAAAAGCGCCATCATTCCAGTCCGTATCACTGTTGTATAATTGTGTCCAATTGCTTTCATTTGAAATATCAATCGTATTCCAATCACTTGCGGTATTTGAAGCTTCAAACACTTCAATTCCAATACCGCCATTTACACGAATTGCCTGATTTAAATTACTTTCTCTTAAAAAAGCAATATCCCATGAATTTGCTGCAAACGTAGTTGCCGTTTCTGTACTAATTTTATAATACACCTGATTCGCATAACCAGCGCCCATACTAGTATTTACTGTAATTTCCTGTGCATTTAATGTAGTAAAACCTACTACTAAAAAACACAATAATAGTAATTTTGTTTTCATTTGAATTTAGTTTAATGTTTGAGTAATTTTAATTTTATTGTAGTAATTGATATTCAAATTCAGGATAACCACGTTCTCCATTTTGATTGGTTAATCCCAAGAATTTTAACTTGTATATATTTCCGTTTGGATCTTTAACAATGTAAAATCTATCTGTACGCGCCGTCCCTGAGAATACATCACGCCAAGTGCTTCCAATCGTAGTTTGATCTTCTAAGAAATTAGTTTCTATAACATCTGACACTTCAAAATCATCATATAAAACATCTGCGATATTTACTTGATATGAAACTGCCGAGCCTTTTCTATTATGCGTAACAAAGTCAGAGAAACCATAACTTCCTGCACCTGGTAATATGTTGGTCATTACGGTAAAACTGATGTCCCATTTATCTTTTTTAGGTTCTACGGAAACCACATTGTTTGTATTGAAACTAAAATGTGTAAGGTTGAAATCTGTATCTTTTGAAATGATAACTTCTTGATGCGTAGTTTCGTCTAAATTGGCATATTGCAGTACATAATCATTCCCATTACGGAGAATTCGTATTTTTCTCCAACCTCTTTGATCACCAGCTACAGCTACACTTCCAACTGTCGGCATGGCTGTTCCAACTTCATATCCTAAATTGATCAAATACACATTATTATCAGCATCATTGATAGAAATTTCATTGATAGCTGTTTCCAGAATATTCCCGTTTGGTGCATCTACATAGGCTGCATTTGAAGGATCAAATGTTCCAACGGCTACTTGTGGCTGTAAACTTGTTACACTTGCCGCTGTAACTGCATCAATATCTGTTACAGTAAGTTCTTTTGCCGCCATATAAATAGAACCATTAATAGTAACTCTAAATTCATTACCATTATAAAATCCTAAATCCCAAGAATCGCGCTGTGCTAATGTGGTACTCTGACTACTTAAATCTACAAATACCTGATTTCCTTCATTTGGCCCACCAAGTTCAGGTGAAATACTTCCTCCTAAAGCTGCTGACGAATTAATTACAAACTCCGTATTTCCTTGTACACTTGCATTATCATAATTAATAGTTGAAATTGAAAAGTTGATTAAAGTTGTTTCATCTAGTGCAGCACTTAGCTTGTTGAATATAATTTCATTTTTAACTTCTCCTGATGTTATTGTTACTTCAATTGTATTATTTATTGCTGCAGGAATTGTGGTAAAATCTTCTCCATATACTGCATTTGTTGGTAATAATTCTATCGTAACCGAACCATTTTGAACTGCCGTTTCTGAATACACCAACGGAATTGTCTCTTGATTTCCAATATCTTGTAAATTCTTTGATAAACTTTCAAAAGCTACTACAAACGGATCGCTTTGTAAGCTATCGTCATCACTACACGCAGTGATAAAAATTGCGCATGCTAGCAATAAAAGTTGTTTTAATCTCGTCTTCATGATTTATAGGTTTAAGTTGTATGCTAATCTTAAAAAGTAGGATCTTCCATATCCAATTAATAAACTTGTTGGCGGTCCGTTATGTGCGCCTCCTTCAACAGCAGTTGTATTTACATTGGTGACATCAAATAAGTTTCGAACACCAAATGTGGTTTCTATTTTATTGTTAAAGAATCCTTTTTTCACAGTGGCTTCCGTCCAACTGTAGGCGTCAGTAGTTCCTCGAACAAATTCTTGATTTCCTTCCGCATTTGTTTTTTCTACAAATTGATATTGTTTTCCAAGATGTTTGAAGTACAAAGCAAATGTTGCATTCCACTTCGGAACACGGTAATTGATATTACTGTTTACTTGAAAATTGTATAGGAAATCGTCGTTTGAACTTGTATTGCTATCCAATACTTTGGAAACGCCTAAAATTGAGAAACCTAACTGTGCTTGTAGCTCTTTATATTTCAACGTATTTTCAAAAAATACACCAATAGATTTATACGAATCGATGTTGTTATATTGAAATGCTAGTGGGTTTTGCTGTATAACAATGAGTTCTATTCTATCTTTTACGTCTAAGTAAGCAAGGCTTATTTTATTTTTTAATTGAACAGTATTATCTGCCAGCCAAAAACGTTTTTTTAAGTGTAAAAACGCCGATAAACCACGTTCAGGATTTAAGTTTGGGTTTCCTTGCACATCGTGATTTACATCTACAAAATAGGTGAACAACTCATCATAACTAGGTGTTCTGTTTGATGAACCTACAATTCCACGCAATTCCCAATCGCCTTTAAAAATATATTTAGAACTTACGGAGAATACATACTGATTGTCAAACAAGTTGGTAAACGAAATACGTGCACCAGGACGCAATGAAAAACGATCAGATAGCGTGAGTTCAGAGGATGCGAAAAAGTCATAATTACTCAAACGCTGCGAAACTGTGCTTTCCGCCGGATCAATAGTAATTGCCAACGGAGAACCTGAACCTTTTTCATTCGTAAATTCATATCCTGCTTGTAAATTGAACTTTTCTGTTCGAACTAAGTTGCTAAATGTCCCGCGTGAAAACAATGCTGAACGTGATAAGTATTCACCTTCTTGAACATTTAATTTTTCATCACTTCTAATTCGGTACGTATAAGCTTCAAGGTCTTTTGTTTGTTCTTGGTATGATAATGAGATATTAAAATTGACTTGTTTCCCTAGTTTTCCATTACTATTTAAATGATGAATGATACGTTCATTTGTGTAAATTTCATCCAAAGCCAACGGATCACTTGTTGCTGTCGCAGGATTTTCATTTAAATCAACAATTGAGTTGAATCGATCAATGCTTTCATTAAAATAATCAAACTTATAGAAGATATTAAAGTCATTTTTTTTGTAGTTTAATAGTAACTTAGCGTTATGTTGCTCTTTTGGCAACCAAACGTGCCCACGCAATCCATCGTTTCTATCATACACTTCTCCTTGTCTATTGTCCCAAAAACCACCAAAATCGTTTCGTGTATAAGTAATATCTCCAAACAATTCATCTGTGAAGTTATGTCCCACTTTTACAGATTGAATATGTCGTCCTTTATCAAACCATTCGTATTCACTACCAACGGTTTCTTCTTGTACATACGCGCGAATACGTGTTTTTTGTGCGGCTGATTTTTTCGTAATAATATTGATGACTCCAGAAACGGCATTGGCTCCGTATTGTACGCCCATTGAACCTTCAACGATTTCAATTTGTTCAATATCATCAAGGTTTATCAGTGTTAAATCGACATTATTTCCAACGCCTTCCTCATTAATTACAGGCACATTATCTATTAAAATTTTAAAGTATTGCGCATCCAACCCAAATAATGTAACACCCGATTTTCCTGTAGAAGCATTCGGAATGATATTTATATTCAAGGATTGATTCAACAAGTCAGCCAAATTGTTTGCTGCACGTTGTTTAATTTCTTTTCTATTAATCACTTTTACTTCAAAAACAGATTTTTTTACCGATTGCGGATTGTGTTGCCCTGTAATTACGACCGTTTCTAATTTTTCAGCTTTTATAGAATCTTTGACTGTTTCCTCTTTTTGCTGACCAAAAGCAATATTCACTAAAAAAAGTGAAAAAATAATGTAGAAATAATTTTTATTTAGACTCATTCCAATTAAATTTGTCGCAAATATATATGTTATTTTAATTCAATCTAAATAAGTATAGATAAATTTTTAAATTATTTTTCTGTTAACACTAATCAATATTAAAATGAAAAAAATCGTAGTACTATTTGTTATATCACTTGTATTTATTATGAATACAAATGCACAGAGCAAAAAGAAAAAAGACAGGAACGCCATTAAAGAAATGTGCGGTTGTTTTGAAGTTACCTTTAATTTTGCTGAAACTTTTCAGTATAGCAACGATTCTTTATACAAACCGTCTAAGACAAAAATGGATAAAGGATTGGAGTGGGCACAACTTGTCGTAGATGAAAAAAATAAGATCTCAATTCAACATTTATTACAGGTTGGAAACCCTGCAAAACCATACATTGTAAAACATTGGAGGCAAGATTGGCTGTATGAAAACACTGGTTTTTACATGTATAATGGAGATAATAACTGGGTTTTTGTAGATAAGCCTAAATCGAACGTAAAGAAACAATGGACACAAAAAGTATTTCAAGTAGATGATAGTCCTCGCTATGAAGGTTCAGGAACGTGGGTCCATGTTGATGGAAAAAGCTACTGGGAAAATACTACAGATGCACCATTACCTAGACGTGAATATACGAAACGTAGTGATTATAATGTAACGGTTCGTGGAAATCGACATGAAATTACAGAAGATGGTTGGGTTCATGACCAGGATAACTTAAAAGTCGTGCGTGAAGAAGGAAAAGAGGATATTATTATTGCTAGCGAAAAAGGGTATAACGTTTATAAAAAAGTAGCTGATAGTCGTTGCAAAGGCGCTTCAGATTGGTGGCAAAAGTATCAAGAAAAATGGGCAAAAGTTCGTAAAAAATGGGCTGAAGTGTATGGAAGAGATACAGATTTATCTCTAGAAGCAAAAGTTGACAACAAAGTATTGTACAAACACTTATTTGCTGAAGAAATGACCGAAGAAGAAAAGATAAATGAAGTAATTGAAGCTTTCGTAAAGAAATAAATTATGAGAAAAAAACATCTATATAGTATTTGCATATTCTTGTTTATTGTTGGATTTAGCTTTGCGCAAAAATCTAATGCATTTTTAAGCAGAGCATATTGGAAAACGAATCCAAGTATTGCAGATATTGATCAAAAAATAGCTGCTGGAAACGACATTTCTGAATTGGACAACAACATGTTTGACGCGGTTTCCATGGCACTTATTGAAAAAACAGACAATCAAACCATTAAATATATACTTTCAAAAAAAGGAAATGATGTCAATAAATTGACACATGATGGAAGAACTTATATTTTCTGGGCTGCCTACAGAGATAATCTGGAAATAATGCGATTTTTAGTTGAAAAAGGTGCGAAAACAGACATCATTGATAGTCATGGATACTCTATCGCCAACTTTGCTGCTGTTACAGGTCAGGTAAATCCTGATTTGTACAATTTTTGTCTCACTAATGGAGCAAAGCTAGCAAAAGACACCAACAATGATGGCGCAAATGCATTGCTATTAGTAGCGCCTTTTGCTAAAGATTTCAGTATTATTGATTATTTCGTTTCCAAAGGAATATCACTAAAAAGTACTGACAACAATGGAAATGGAATTTTTAACTATGCCGCAAAAGCTGGAAATATTCCACTAATGAAACGTTTGATTGAAAAAGGTGTTGATTACAAAATACTTAGTAAAGAAGGTGAAAATGCCATCATTTTTGCAAGTCGTGGTTTGCGAAGAAAAACAAACACACTCGAAACATTTAAATATTTAGTTTCCTTAGGAGTTAAAGCTAATGTTACGACCAAATCTGGTGAAACTCCATTGCACTCATTATCATACAAATCAGAAGACGTGAATGTTTTTAAATATTTCATTGCGGAAGGTGTAAATGTAAATCAAATAAATGATGGCGGAAAAACAGCACTTACACATGCTGTTCATCGTAATACTCCTGAAGTCGTGGCTTTTTTACTGGAAAAAGGTGCAAAAATTGATGTATTAGACAAAGAAAAAAACAATCTCGGATATTACTTATTGCGAAATTTTAATTCAAAAAAACAGGAGAATTTTAATAAAAAACTAGCACTTCTAGAAAGTAAAGGTTTCGATTTCCGAAAAGCACAAACCAATGGAAACACTTTATTTCATTTAGCACTTGATCGAAATGATTTGGAATTAGTAAAATATGTAAAATCAATTGGTATTGATGTAAATCAGCAAAATAAAGATGGGATTTCTCCTTTGCATATGGCAGCCATGAAGGCAAAAAACACAACGGTTTTAAAGTATTTATTAACTATTGGAGCTGATAAATATCAAAAAACAGCTTTTGAAGAAACTGTGTACGATTTGGCAAAAGAAAATGAGCTATTGCAACAAGAAAATATAGACGTAACTTTTTTAAAATAAGACATGAAAAAATCAACAATTATAATCGCAACAGTCGTTTGTATTCTTTCCATTTTTACACTGATGAGTTTTACCACAGGGGTAGAAAATTCAAAGTATAAATGTATGATTCAAATGAAAAACTATACTGGCGAAGGTGCGTATGTAATAATTTCTTTATTGGATACTGATGGGAAATATTTAGAAACATTATATGTACAAGGAAATGATGACGAATGGTATGCTGATATTACAGAATGGTGGAAATTTTACGGGAAAAGACGTCCAGATATCGATGCCATTACTGGTGAAACTATTAGTGGCGGCGAACGAAAAATTAGCGTTATAGAAATTCCTAACGATAAGATTAATGCTGGTTATAAAATTCGTTTTGAAACGGCTGTAGAAGATCAAGAATATTATGCAGATGATGTTCAATTTGAATTGACAACTGAAACTGTAAAAAGCAAAATTGAAGGCAAAGGATTCATTCGTTACATACGTATGATTCCTCAATAAATTTTACCAACATATGACAATTTCTATCTGGAGATATAGCCATTTAACATTGGCTATATCTTCTGCTCTTTTTATACTTGTTGCTTCTCTTACAGGAATTATTCTAGCATTTGAACCTATTTCAAAGCAGCTAGAGCCGTTTGTCGTGGATAATTTAGACAAAATTTCTATTGCAAATACGGTAACTATTTTACAAGAAAAATATGATGAAGTAATTGATATAAAAGTTACCAATGATGATTTTGTTATCGCTTCAGTAATTACAAACGCAGGTGAAAGTGAAACCTTTTATATCAATCCTATTTCTGGAGAAAAGTTAGGAGATATTATCGAAAAAGCACCCATTTTCAAATTTGCAACAAATCTGCATCGTTCGTTGTTTTTAAAAAGCACTGGGCGTTTTATTGTTGGTTTTGTATCATTTTTACTGTTTCTAATTTCAATTACTGGAATTCAATTGATTGCCAAACGACAAGGAGGAATCAAACGTTTTTTTTCTAAAATAATCAATGAGAATTTTCAACAATATTATCATGTACAACTGGGAAGAATCATGTTGATTCCACTGATAATAATTACGCTAACAGGTGTCTATTTATCGTTAGAAAAATTTTCATTAATACCATCTTACAACAGTGTACATCAAAAAGTTAATTTTTTTGAAACGATTCCTAAAAAAGTACCTCCTCTAGATTTTGAAATATTCCAGAATACTTCTTTAGCTAATTTAAAAAGTATTGAATTTCCTTTTTCAGAAGACATTGAAGATTACTTTTTAGTACAATTAAACAATCAAGAATTGCAGATTCATCAATATACAGGAGAAATCTTAAGCACTTATCAATTTCCTTGGGTCACTATTGCTTCCCAATGGAGTTTGATTTTGCACACAGGGCAAGGTACTATTTTGTGGTCATTTGTATTATTATTGACAAGTATTGCGTTGATTTTCTTTATCTATTCAGGGTTTAAAATGACCTTAAATCGAACTAAAAAACAATTGATTCCAAAAAATATGCATGATAAAGACACTGCTGAATTCATCATTCTAGTTGGTTCGGAAACAGGAAGTACATATGGTTTTGCAAGTTCTTTTTTTAATGCGCTTATTGCGAATGAACAAACTGCTTTTATTTCACAGTTAAACAACTATACAACTTATAAAAGTGCTAAACATTTGATTGTGTTTACAGCAACTTATGGCGAAGGAGAAGCACCTACAAATGCTAAAAACTTTGAAACTTTATTAAACCATACAACACATCAAAATGCTATAAGTTATACAGTTGTTGGCTTTGGTTCTTTATTATATCCTGATTTTTGTAAGTATGCTATTATTGTAGATTCATTGTTGCAACAGCATCCTAATTTTGTTCCTGGAATGCCTTTGTTTAAGATAAACAATCAATCGTTTACAGCTTTTCAAAATTGGGCAAAACAATGGGCAAATCATACCAATATTCCAATTACAATTCAAAAACCTGCTGCTAACGTTAACTTGAAAAAGTTGAAATCATTTTCAGTCGTAGAACGTTCAGATTTGAATGAAGATTCTACTTTTTTAATTCGATTTAAACCCAAGAAAAAACAACAATTTCAATCTGGCGATTTGTTATCTTTTTATCCTAAACCTGATCATGTAGAACGATTGTATTCTATTGGAAAAATTGAAAATGATATTGTGTTAAGTGTAAAAAAACATGAGTTCGGCGTTTGCTCCTCTTATTTAAGTCAATTGGAAAAAGATGCTATTGTAAAAGCAAAAATTAAGCGCAATCACGAATTTCATTTCCCAAAATATACAGATGAAATTGTTATGATTGCCAACGGCACAGGAATTGGTCCTTTTTTAGGAATGATTAATGAGAATCAACAATATAAGAAACTACATTTGTTTTGGGGAACTCGCACAAAATCTTCTGTAAATGTGTATAAAGACCTATTAGACAAAGGCTTGAATTCAAACAAATTAACAAGTTTACACATTGCGTATTCACAAGAAAACGAAACTAAACAATATATACAAAATGTCATTTCCGAACAAGTTGATTTTATCGCAAATGTGTTAAATAATGAAGGTGTTATTATGATTTGTGGCTCCGTAGCTATGCAAAATCAGGTATTGAATGTATTGGAGGCCATTTCAAGATCAAAACTGAATGTTCCATTAAGTGAGTTTGAAAATAGAGAACAAATAAAAATGGATTGTTATTAAATTAATTAAAGAGAAATGTATGTGTAATTCACTAACAATAATTGGTCAAGTCAATAATGGAATTTTAACTTTTTGCAAAACTTGTAAAATATATCACTTAGAGTTTACAAATATATACCTTGAATTTAATGAAGAAGAGTTTAAGCAATTTAAAGCATACTTGTTAACAATTGAAATTGGCTATTGGGAACACAAATATGCGAATGTAAATATTAGACGTAAAATACCTATTCCAACCACACAAAATAATTTAACCTTGTTATTTAATAGAAGTGAGATTACAGAACTGATTACTTTATTCTGTAGTAAATCTACTCATGAAAAACCATTACTCGATGTTTCTCAAATTGACTATACACTCGTCATTAATTGAGTTTTTTTGCCTAATTATTTTTTTAGACGTAGCTAAAAATAATTTTAGCTAAGTTTTATCTATAACTTTAAACAATACAATTCCAATAATTTACGAAATACATTTTTGGATGACACTACGATTCTTCATAGTGTAACTGCGTTACATTCTATATAACCAAGTTTCTGGATTTAGACGTTTTGTATTTTTGAAAACGAAGAATTTGAGTTCCGTTTTTCCTGTGCTATCATCTGTGCTAATTGTTCCAATGTTTTGCTTTAAACTTACCTCATCACCTATACTTACACTTACATTTTTAAGATTATAATACGCTGTAATATAGCTACCATGCTTTATCATAACACCTTTGTTTCCTCCTTTTACACCAAATATATGTGTAACTTTTCCTTTGTAAACCGCACGTGCTCTGGCGTTTTTGTTGGTAGCTAGCACTACTCCATTATTTTCTCGAGTTACATTCGGGTTTAGTAAATCGCGGTGTTTTCCGTAACCAACCGTTTTTGTTCCTTCTGCAACTGGCCAAATATGTTTTCCTTTGTTTGCCGCAAAACTGTTCCCAATAGCCTTGGCTTCAGGCGTTAACGCAAAAGTTTTGTTGTTTGTTTTTTTACCTGCTTTTACGTTTGATTTTGCAATCGCATCTCGAATGAGTTTTTCTATTTGTCGATCAATGTCATCTGCTTGTTGTCGCTTCTTTTTAACTTGGCCTGCATATTTGTCTTTGTCTTTTCGCAGCGTTGCCAACATTTCGTTTTGCGTTTTTTTCTCACCTTCAAATTCTTTTTGAATTTTTCTATTGTCAGCAATTAACGCTTCTTTTTCCTTTTTTTGTGCTGCAAATGTTGTGTTTAATTTTTGCAATTCTTGTGTTCTTGCCGCAATAGCTTCACCCTGTTTTTTTCGATAGTCCGTGTATTGCTTCATGTATTGCACACGTTTGTATGCTTGCAGAAAACTCTCTGACGAGAGTAAAAACATAAGTCTACTTTGCTCAGATTTACTTTTGTATGACTTCCGAATCATTGCTGCATAATCTTTTTTAAGCTTCGTTAAATCGGATCGTAATTGCCCTATTTTTTTGATATTATCATTAATTTGATTCGTCAACAAGTTCGTTTGTTGATTCATCACTTTAATTAAATCTCTTTTGACACGAATTTTATGATTAAGACTTTGTACATCGTCTACAATAAATTTAGTTTTCGAGTTTGTAGTTCGAATTAATTTATTGATTAAACGAATCTCTTTCATGAGTCGCTGACGTGTTGCTTCTAACTCTTTCTTTTTGTCTTGAGCAAAACTGATACTGCTTACAAATAGAAGTAAGAGTACAGTGATTTTTTTGAAATTTTGTATGCTAAATAGGGACTTCACTAAATTTTTATTTCTTTATATCCACTAGGGATTTTAAAAGGAAAACGTACTTTTTCATTAAATGTTACTTTTTTGTATTCAACCTGAATCGTTGTTTTCTTATTAACTTCTTCTGCTTCTATTTGTACGTTTTTCGGAAAAGGTTGTCCAGTAATTTTCTGATATTCTGGATATTGAATTGTGAGTAATCGTTGCTCTGCCGATTGTTCTAAACGTTGTTCTTTTACTTTGAAATCGAACGCATCTAACATGAATAATCGTTTAAATAATTCAAAGTCACTCTTTGGTGTTAAAGTATATGTTTTGTCTTCAATTTTTGATTCAAATCGTTCTTTCTTTAAATCATATAAAGCATTTCCAATGAGTAGGTTTTGTACTTTTTGGAAATCGAGTTCTGTTCCCAAGAAATTACTTAGTAAGGTAAAATCACCATCAAAATATGTATTATCAAGTTTATTATAAAAACTTACTGTTGTTGGCGTAATGTATACTTTCACTAATGATAAAGTAGCACTTAACCAAATAGCTTCATCTTTCTTCATTCGTAAGCTCAGCGTAAAACTTTCTTCCGTTTTACCATTATCAAATTTTACTTTCATTTTTCCACGAATAGTTTTGAAGTTCAATTCGTTTCTGTAATGATTTTTGATAATGTTTTTTGTAGACAAGTTTGCAACTTCACCCGTATTTGTAACCACTTTAGTAGATTTACATCCTACTAAAAATAGTATAAACATACTTATAATACCTATTTGAATTCCGTTTTTCAAGTGCTTGAATTTAGTGTACGTGAATACGTTATTGTATTTTTTTTAGATAGTATTTTTCTTTTTTGGAATTGCCCATGTTTTTGTAAGCAACCACAAATGTTTGATAGAATTCTTTTTCTAATGGCACGTTATCAATGATATAATCTAAACCAATTTCGAGCATTTCTATCGCTTTCTTATACTCTTTTAACGCATTTAAAGCCTTTGCATTGTATAGATAGAGTTTTGGTTGCGAAGGAAAGTCACCTAGACCAATTTTTGCCAAGCGAATTGCATCCGTATATGCGTTTGTACTTAGTGCTTCTTCTATTTGCTCTAATATTTTACTATTTGCAGCTTCTCTCGGTCTTGGCGTTTGCTTTATAACGTCATCCACTTTTTTGGAAGATGGTTTTTTTTCCATTCGTTTTTCCAACATTTCCTTCATACGTGCAGCCGTCAACGTGAGTCCTGCTTCTTTTTGAAGTTTTTCTAACTGCTTTAGAGCTTTTTTGTATTCTTGCTTGTTGATATGAACTTTGGCTACATCTTCTCTAAATTTTGGATTGAGATAGATGATTTTTTTTCCTGTTGACAAAGCATCATCACGTTCGTTTAACTTCAATTGCGTATTGAATAAACCCAAGAGATACCATTGATTTTGTGGTTTTTTGGTAACGGCACGCTGAAAGGATTCTTTAGCCTGACCGTAGTCTTTTTGAGAATAGTAATTTTTTCCCAACTCAAAAGCTATGCTCGCGTTGTCATCAATTTTTTTGCATTTTAGCAATTCATCAATAGCTCTGTCATAATTTTCAATTCCACGTTGTTTTAGTGCTTCAAAGAAGTGTTCTTGAAATTCGTCAATGTTTTCTTCTAACGAAATTTCTGCACTTTCTTCTTCTTCTTGCGCATGTACAATCTCAGGAATTGTGAATAATATTCCTGAGAGTATGATTATGTACATGTATTTTTTCATTGAAATGTGCTATTTTAAGTTTGTTATGCTTCTAATGCTGAATAGTCTCCAATGCTAATTTTTGTGAAACTTCCATCAAATTTTGCATGATTTCCAATCATTGCTTCCTCTAAATTAGCATTTTTTACCGTAGTATTGGTTTGTATTAAGCTATTTTTAATATTTACGTTTTCTAATTTTGTATTATCACCAATAGATACATTTGGACCTACTTGCGAATTTTCAATAACAACATTTTCACCAA
Organism: uncultured Kordia sp.; assembly: GCF_947496985.1. GTDB lineage: Bacteria > Bacteroidota > Bacteroidia > Flavobacteriales > Flavobacteriaceae > Kordia. The sequence continues at coordinate 1,050,918 of NZ_CANMEZ010000001.1, read as the reverse complement.
CGTAACAAGGAGGAATGATTTCTGAGTTGATAATTTGAGCAGAATCAGCTACTAGTTTTTCATTGTCGGCCTGTAAAAATCCTAACATTTTTCCGTTAGTTTCTAAAGTTACATTTTTGTTTCCACAGTCCATCCATTCATCAACTTGACCAGTTACAAAACGACGTCCTTTTGCCATCATTCCTTTGATTCCATCATTGATTTGATATTCGCCACCGTGAATGATATTATTGTCTAATACGTATTGTAATTCTTCTTTTAATACTGCTACATCTTTGAAATAATAGATTCCAATCACTGCTAAATCTGAGACAAACTCAGCTGGTTTTTCTACTAATTCAACAATTTCATTATTGTCATTTAGTTTAACAACTCCGTATGCTTCTGGCTTGTCTACTTGTTTTACCCAAATAGCTGCATCTGCATCTTTATCAAGGTTGAAATCTGCACGAATTAATGTATCTGCATACGCAATTACTGCAGGACCTGACAATGAATCTTTAGCACACATGATGGCATGACCTGTTCCTAATGGTTGGTCTTGACGGTAGATGCTTGCTTTTGCACCTAAACCTTCTGCCAATTCCGTTAAACTTTTTACAACATCATCTCCAAAGAAAGCTGGATCACCTAATACAAATGCTATTTCTTCTATTGGTTCGCCTAATACTTTTGCGATATCGGAAACTAATCGGTGAACAATAGGTTTTCCTGCAACTGGAATTAATGGTTTTGGTACTGTAAGTGAGTGTGGACGAAGTCTAGAACCTCTTCCCGCCATTGGTACAATTATTTTCATGTCTTATTTTTTGCTTTTGTTTACTTTTTTTGGTCTTCGAGTGCCTCAGACCGCACTTTTTGATACTTCTTGGCTCTTAAAAAGTACCTTTTTTATTTATAATTATTTAACGCCTGTACTTCCAAATCCGCCAGCGCCTCTGTCCGTTTCAGAAAGTTCTGTTACTTCTCGCCATTCGGCACGTTCATGTTTTGCAATAACTAATTGTGCAATTCGTTCGCCATTTTCTACTGTAAATGCTTCTTTGGATAGATTGACAAGAATCACGCCAATTTCACCTCTGTAATCTGCATCAACTGTTCCTGGCGCATTGAGTACCGTAATTCCTTTTTTTGCTGCTAAACCACTTCTTGGGCGTACTTGCGCTTCAATTCCAACAGGCAATTCAATGAATAATCCTGTTTTAATGATGGTTCTGTCCATTGGTTCCAAGGTAACTGGTTCCGATAGATTTGCTCGTAAATCCATTCCGGCGGAAGCCAAGGTTTCATAATGCGGCAACGCGTGTTGTGATTTGTTGATGATTTTTATATTCATGTGTGTTTTATCTAATTAAAAAATTGAATGATCGTCAATCTGTTAATTCGTTATTCGAAAATATGTTTATATTCAATTTTACTATTTTTTTTTCACGAATCCATAAATGTTTTTATTGTCAATGTTTGATCCGAATTATCGCAAATTCAAAATATGGCATTCAATAGTTATCATTTCAAAAATTCTTAATTCAATAACTTTTTAACTCTTAACTTTTGTTTGTTTGGCCTTCGAGTGTCTCAGATCGATTTTCAGATATACGATTGTTGATTTAAAATTCAACATTTAGATATCTACTACACTCGATGTGACATATTTATTTCCCTAGCAATCGTTTTAACTCTTTTCGCTCTGATAGATAAATTATCCCCAAAAATACTAAAACTAATGCAGTTGTGACGATATAATTTGCTCGAAACATATCATAGAAAGCTATTGCTGAGAATAATGTAGCTATGAGTACGTATACAGTTATTTTTTTGACGTTATACGGCACTGGATAGTGTTTTCGACCTAATAGATATGAAATCACCATCATGCTTCCGTAAGCTATTAATGTTGCCCAAGCCGATGCCATGAATCCTATGTGTTTTATCATGACTAAATTGAACACAATGGTAATGATGGCTCCAAAGATAGAGATGTACATTCCGTAACTCGTTTTGTCCGTGAGTTTGTACCAAATGGATAGATTGTTATAAATTCCTAAACATAAGTTTGCCAACAGAATGATTGGGACAATAGCTAATGCATCTAAGTATTCGTCTTTACTAATGAGAATACCTGCAAATAAATCTATGTATGCTACCACAACTAACATAAATATTGCCCCCAATATGGTAAACCATTTGAGAATAGTAGCGTAGTTGTTTTTAGCATTTTTTTCTTTGGCATGATTGAAGAAAAACGGTTCTGCTCCTAAACGAAACGCTGTAATGTATAAGGTCATAAATACACCAAGTTTGTAACAACCTGCGTATTTTCCCATTTCGGCATCACCGATGATGTCTCCTAAAAAGAGTTTATCAATATTTTCGTTGGTTACATATGCCAAACTTCCGATCATGATGGGCAATCCGTAGATGAGTAACTTTTGCAAGACTACTTTATCAAACGCCCATTTTATTTTTAGAATGTTTGGAATGAGTAAAATGATGGTAAATACACTCGCAAATACATTTGCTAAGAATATATAGATTACTTGCGGTTCGCCTTTTATATAAAAGTTGAGTGATTCTGGCAAGATTCCTTTTGAAAGGTAACCCTTTGGGATTGCCCACAAGAAAATAATGTTTAACACTGTAAGAAACAGAATGTTTGCAATTTTGATTCCTGCAAAACGAATGGGTCTGTTTGTAACACGCAAATACGCAAACGGAATGACGACAATTGTATCTAGAAACACCGTCCACACTAAGATTTTGACATACATTACTTTTTCAAAACCAAAGATTTCTGCAATGTTTGGCGCAAAATTTAATCCTAGAATTAGAAATACTACCGTCGTAAAGAGTAAGGTTGTAAACGATGTAGATATGATTTTTCCTTTTTCTTGCTCTTTACTAAAAAAACGAAAAAACGCCGTTTCCATTCCGTATGTTAGCAATGCATTTAAGTACGCAGCATATACATAGTATTCTGTATTTACTGCATATTTTTCTGTTCCAAAAACGGCTGTATGTAATTTTACTAAACCAATATTAATTGCGCGTGGCAATATTGCCGCAATTCCATAGATAATGGTGTCTTTAAAGAACTTTTTTAGTGCGCTCAAGGAATGTTTTGTTTACTCGATAATCGAGATTTAAATACTTCAAGGTTTCTCTCGTTATTTTTACATGAATTTTTCACATATGTCCCGAGATTGTTTGCTTTTCAAAAGTATTGATTTCTGCGGGCTTTCCCAAATGGTTGTTTGTTCTTTAAAATTAAAAAGATTGAAAGATTAAATAATGTAAGATTTATTATTTCATATTACTTCCTAAAACAAGTTCAAGATACTCGAAATGGCGCTTTCTTATTGTTTAAATGCTCACTAATTCTATACTCAATATCAACTTTTATGCTTCCTGAAGTTTTTTTAGAATTTCAAGTTCATTCAAGACTTGTTTTCTTATGAAAATAAATAATACGATAAATGATATGACATAAGATAGTACGATGTAGTAGAAAAAACCTCTTGACAAATATTGATAGAAATAATACGACATAATGATAAAACCTATGTTGTAAATGATCAATAATATTGGTATCACTCTAAATGCCAATATTTTTCGTTTTTGATAGTAGGCTATTAATTGCTCTTTAAATTCTGTAAATGATAGTAAAACATTTATTTTTCTGAGTTTTTGCTGACTTCTAACTTCTATAAAAACACGCACCACTATTACGCCTATTAGTAATAACATTCCCAATAATGGCCCGTTAGTATTATATGCTGAAATGTAAAAAAAGAATGCAATGAGCACTATTCCTGTGATTCCTAGGATTACTTGTGTGATCCATTGTTTTTTTCTAAGATTGCTTAGTTGTTGTTTTACAGGTTCAAAGTCAGGAAGTGTATTTGTTTCCGCTTGTTGTTGCCAAGTATTTTGTATGTCTTTAAATTCCATTAGGATACGCATTTAGTGAGTTTTTCTTTTATTCTATGAACAAGTACACGAATGTTTTGGTGTGAATGCCCTGTGATTTCCGCTATTTCTTTTTGTGGCAGATCTTCTAGTACGAGTAAAATGATGATTCGTTCCGTTTCTTTGAGTTTGTGAATGCACGCGTACATTTGTTGCAAACGGTTTTGAGTGTCATTTTCTTCTTGAATAGTAGTATCGTCTTTGATTTCAGTAAAGCTGATTTTTTTCTTCTTTTTGTTTTTTCGAATAAATAATAAACAGACGTTTACTGTAATTCTGTAAATCCAAGTTCCAATACTAGATTTTTGCTGAAAAGCACCTAAGTGTTCCCATACTTTTATGAAAACATCTTGTGCTAGATCTTTTGCCAAGGCTTCATCACCATTTACATACCCCAAGCACAATCGATGTACTTTTGAGTAATGTTCTTGATATATTTTTGTAAATTGTTGTGACAATGGTTTTTGTTTTTGTTGAATATAAATTCAATATGATTTTTATCTAATAATACACATTCAGTAACGTTCATTTTTGTCTTGACACAAAAACGAACCAAAAAAATCAAGACGATCTATAGGAAATTGCTTTGCAACATTCTCTCATGCGCTTCATGCTTGAAGCTATGCTTCGCAATTCCACTTTTCGTTCATTATTTCTGAAGATCGCCATTTTTACCTTTCTAACTATTTTATCAGCTTTTGAACCTGATTGATAAACCAATCTTGTTTGTCAAACATAATAAAGTGTGCCGAATCATTCACATATATGATTTCTTTTTTTGTTAGTTTTTGATATTGTTTTGTATATAATTCTTGTACTTGTTTTTTTGGATAAAGACTTACCGCTGCCATAATTGTTACAGGTATTTTTATGTTTTGAATCGTTTCTCTAAGATCCAATTTCATTAAATCTACATACCCATACACGTATGTTTTTCGGTCTGCTTTAATCATCCAATTGGCTACTATCGGTTGTTTTTCTTTGTTTAGCGTCATTCCTGCTGCCATTTGCGTTGCCATTTGTTTAAAAGGTTCAGCTTCCATTGCTAATTGCTGTTTTGCAAATGGATTGTCATAAGTTACTTTATCACTTGAAAAATTAGGAATCATTAATGCGCCAATACTAGGTAATCCGTCTACAATGATTAGTTTTTTATAGGACTCTGGTTTCGCTGAAGCTAACCATAATGCTAACGAACCACCCATGCTGTGTCCGATAATTGTTGGTTTTTGTAATTTTTTTCGAACTACATATGTTGAAAGATCATTTTTGATTGTTTCTAACCAAGGCGATTCAATTGCTGGCACGTTTCCAAATCCTGCAAAGGTAAATACGTGACATTCGTGGTTTTTTGAAAGTTCTTTTACGGTTTCATCCCAAACATCGCCTGTGCAACTAAATCCAGGAAATAATAATACTGGATCTCCTTTTCCTATGACTTCTACTTGAAATGATTTTTCTTGTGAAATTCCTGTAAAGGAAATAATCATACATACTATTATTGTGAGTTTTTGTAAAGTATTCATCTGTTTTTTTTGTTTTGATTTTCCCTTTAGATACAGTTTTTTGAAAATGTTACACTTCGACTCCGCTCAGCGTGAACATTTTTTGATTTTTTTGTGGGTTCGCTATTTTGTAACTTCTTTATTCTTAATCTTTTATTTCACTCAAAAACTCACAATTTTGAACTTTTAATTTCTAACTTATTTTTTATCTATTTTTGTTTTCATAGTAATTCCCTAAAAATTTATATCCATGATTGGAGTTGGAAAACGATTGATTGCAGATGAAGTGATTAAAAGAACTGCTTGCGATAAGTGTGATACTGAAGAATCATTAACGGTAAAGGTGTATTCAAAATTCTTTATGCTAAAGATTTTACCTTTTGCGTTGAGCAGAGAAATTTATGTAGATTGTTCTTCTTGCAAAAGATTAGAAACAAATATTGCTGTGTTTCCTAGACGCACACAAGATAGAATTGAAGCTGTGACTGATGATGCAAAACATCCTTGGTATTTGTATTTAGGCTATATTATTATAACTGGCGCACTTTTGTTAGGGATTATTGCGAAGTAATTTAGATTCAAGAGTTTTATAATCTGATCCTGAATTTAGTTCAGAATGACGTTAGAGATGAAAAGTCTAACTATTTTGATATTTATTGAGTTGTTTTACAAAATACGAAGGATAAATTCCTGTGACCTTGTAGAAGGTTTTTGAGAAAGATTCGGCGCTTTTAAAACCGACTTCTTGCGCGATTGCTTTTATGGTATAGTTTCTAAAAACAGCTTCTTCTTTTAGTTTTAAAATAGCATATTGTACACGCAATTCATTGATATAACTCGTAAAGTTTTTTTCATAATGCCAATTGATGACTTTCGATAAGTATTTTGGATTCGTTTCAAGGTTTTTAGCTAGCGCTGTGAGCGTAACTTGCTTTCTACAACCTTTTGATGCTTCAAATTTAGACAAGCCTTTTAGAATGCTTTTTACGATGGTTTCTGAAATTCCTATGTCTTTCTCTTCGAGTGCCTCAGAATGCGCTTCGAGTGCCTCAGAATGCGCTTCGAGAATCTCTGAGTCAACAATAAGCGGAGCCGAAGTGTCTTTTTGTTTCTGCGCTTCGAGAACCTCAGCACTCATAATATTCTCAAAACGTTGCTTGTAATATTTTTGACGACGATATACATAGAATAATACTCCTGAAATTGCTAACAAAGCAGCACTGATAATTCCAAAACTGTATTTCCAAGAGTTTTCATTGGCTTTAGCTTCCTCTACTAAGCGTGCACGCTCTGCAATGGCTTGTGGTGTGTCGAATTTCTTTTCTATAGTATTTGCAACATACGTATAGGTAGAATCAATGATTTTATCAGTTTCTATCAAACGATCATAATATTTGATTTGATTTTCAGTATCATTTTTACTTTTGTAATAATCGATGATGTGTTCATAGGCAATCCGCATTTCTGGGAAAATATCTTTCGTAACTTGATAGATAGAATCTGTTTTTAGAAAGTGAATCTGTGCTTTTTCTGGTTGATTGAGTTTGTCGTAGCTTTTGCCGAGATAGTAGTTTCCCATTGCTTTTCCATGATAACTTTCGTAGGGCAATGCTTTTTGTAAACTATCAATTGCTGTTTGGTAATTTTTTAAATAATAGTATGCTGCTCCAGCATTAGAGACAAAATCATAATATTCTAAAGTGTCTTTATATTTAATTGACTCTAAAATTCCCTTAAAAATTGTTTCAAGTCCTTCTTTATATTTTTTATTCCTTATATACTCTTTAGACAAATTTCCTAGAGCATATAAATAGGTTTTTTCAAAATCGAGAATACTATCTTTATTATTTATAACAAATTGTATGTTTTCTTTTTGAAAATTAAGGGTTTCCTCATTAGCTCTCCAATTTGTTTTCAATACTATTATTGCATTTCTTACCTCTAATTCCAATAATACATTTTTATTAGTTTTAAGAACTTGTAAAGCTTTAAAAAAATTACCAATAGCTCTTTTATTTCCTCCTTGTTCGTATAAATAAACACCTTTATTTTTATAAGCTAATGCTGGTTGATATTTATCATTTCTACCTATACTATATACTATAACACTATCTAAAAAATTTAATGCTTTTTTTTTATCTTTTTCTACTCCATAATAATGAGAAAGAAAGAAAAAACCATACGAAATTCTTATTGTGTCATTATTCTTTTTAGCAAGTTCTAAATATCTATCAATGTATATTTTTGTTAGCTTTAAATTTGAGTATTGATGTTTTTTTCTTAAAGCCCTAAGTTCTTTATAATCATACTTCGCCAAAGAATCATTTTGTGGTTGTGCGTTTAGAAATGTATTTATACTAAAACAGAGGAAAAGAAAAAGGAAATACGGGGGTTTTTGGTTCATGAAGTTTCTAGCGATTTTTTGCAAAGATATGGATTGGTGGTTTTAGTAAAGTGCAAGTTTGGGTTTTAACGTGTGTTTTTCGATGAAATTTACATGTCAAATTTGAATTTATTACATACGTTCATTTTTTCTTGATAAAAAACGAACCAAAAAATCAAGTCTGTCTATAGGAAATTGCTATGCACCATTCTCTAGCTATACTTCATGCTTGAAGCTGCACTTCGCAATTCCGTTTGCTAGTTCATTATTTCTGAAGACAGACACAATACTAAACGAGAACATTTTTGTAATTAAACAAAAAACCTCATGTTTCCATGAGGTTTTTAATTTTATAATGTGAGTACACTGAGGCACTCGAAGTGTATGCTTAGTTGTTCAACGCTTCCGCTCCACCAACGATTTCTAAGATTTCGTTTGTAATGGCAGCTTGTCGTGCTTTGTTGTACGTTAGTGTTAACGAATCTCTTAATTCTCCTGCATTATCTGTTGCTTTGTGCATCGCAGTCATACGCGCACCATGCTCACTTGCGAAAGAATCTCTGATTCCTTTGTACAATTGTGTTTTTAATGATTTTGGAATCAACTCCTCAACGATTTCTGCTTTTGATGGCTCAAAAACATAATCCAATTGAACACTTGAATCAGCTTCCATCGGTACAATTGGTAAAAATTGTTCCGTCATTACGATTTGTGTTGCAGCATTTTTGAATTTATTATAAATGATCTCGATTTTATCATATGATCCGTCTACAAATAATTCCATTAGCTTTTCAGCTATTTCAGCAATATTATCGAAAGTTAACGCATCAAAAACATCACTACGATTTTCAATAATTGTGTTTGTTTTAGATAAGATATCGTTTCCTTTTTTACCAATCGTTAATACATCAACTTGTTTACCTGCGTACGTTTCGTTGATTAAACGATTGGATTGTTTGATAATGTTAGAGTTAAACGCTCCACATAATCCTCTGTTAGATGTAATAGCTACGATAAGTACTTTATTTACTTCACGCTGCGTAGAGTATTTACTTCCACTATCTGCATCAAGTGTTGCACTTAAACTTTGTAATAATTCTGTAAGTTTGTTAGCATACGGACGCATCGCAGTGATCGCATCTTGTGCTTTTTTCAACTTTGCCGCCGATACCATTTTCATAGCACTCGTGATCTGCATTGTTGATTTTACAGAACTAATTCTATTACGTATTTCTTTTAAGTTTGCCATTTGTTTTTAGTATTGAGTATTGAGCAATTAGTCTTGAGACTTATACACTATACTATATTTTATGTTGAAAGTACAAAGTACTGATATCTCAATACTTTGTACTCAATACTAATTACTAGTTATATTTCGCAGACATTTCTTTACAAACCTGTGTTAACGTGTCTGTAACTTCGTCTGTTAGTTTCCCTGCTTTTAAGGTATCTAAAACACCTCTGTGTTTTGCGTTTAAGAACTCAATGAAATCTCTTTCGAATTCTTTTACTTTGTTTACAGGAACATCTTTTAATAAGTTTTTAGATCCAGCATAGATAATTGCAACCTGATCTTCTACTGTATACGGATCGTTTTGCGCTTGCTTTAAGATCTCAACGTTACGCTTACCTTTGTTAATTACATTTAATGTAACTGCATCTAAGTCAGAACCAAATTTTGCGAATGCTTCTAATTCACGGAACTGCGCTTGATCAAGTTTTAACGTACCTGCTACTTTTTTCATTGATTTAATCTGAGCCGAACCTCCTACACGTGATACAGAGATACCTACGTTAATAGCTGGACGAACACCAGAGTTAAATAAATCACCATCTAAGAATATCTGTCCATCAGTAATAGAAATTACGTTAGTTGGAATATATGCAGATACATCTCCTGCTTGCGTTTCAATGATTGGTAATGCTGTTAAAGATCCACCACCTTTTACAACTGGCTTTAATGACTCTGGTAAGTCATTCATATCTTTTGCGATACCATCATCTGCAATTACTTTTGCAGCACGCTCTAATAAACGAGAGTGAAGGTAAAAAACATCCCCTGGATATGCCTCACGACCTGGTGGACGACGTAATAATAACGATACCTCACGATATGCAACTGCTTGTTTTGATAAATCATCATACACGATTAATGCAGGACGACCAGTATCACGGAAGTACTCTCCGATAGCCGCTCCAGCAAATGGTGCGTATACCTGCATTGGTGCAGGATCTGATGCGTTAGCAGCAACAATTACTGTATATGCTAAAGCTCCTTTTTCTTCTAATGTTTTTGCAATTGCAGCTACTGTAGACGCTTTTTGTCCGATAGCTACATAGATACAAAATACAGGTTCGCCAGCATCATAGAATTCTTTTTGGTTAAGAATTGTATCTAAACATACTGTTGTTTTTCCTGTTTGACGGTCACCAATTACCAACTCACGTTGTCCTCTACCTACTGGAATCATCGCATCAATAGATTTGATTCCTGTTTGTAATGGTTCATTTACTGGTTGACGGAAAATTACCCCTGGTGCTTTACGCTCTAAAGGCATTTCGTATAATTTACCTCCGATTGGTCCTTTACCATCAATTGGATTTCCAAGTGTATCAACTACACGTCCTACCATTTCCTCTCCTACCTTAATAGAAGCGATACGTTGTGTACGTTTTACTGTTGCTCCTTCTATTACTTCTTTAGAAGGTCCTAGTAATACCACACCAACATTGTCTTCTTCAAGGTTCAATACGATACCTTCCATGCCTGATTCGAATTCTACTAATTCTCCATATTGAGCGTTAGCCAATCCGTAAACACGAGCGATACCATCACCAACTTGTAGTACAGTTCCAACTTCGTCAAGTGAAGCAGTAGCTTCAAATCCTGATAGTTGTTTTTTTAATATTGCTGATACCTCAGCAGCTTTAACTTCTGCCATTTTATTTAGTATTTAATTTTGAGAGAAAGATCGTTTTAGTGTATTCAATTGGTTTGCGATACTTGCGTTATATTGCAAATCGCCTACACGTAGAATAAATCCACCGATGATACTTTCGTCGATTTTGTTTTCTATTGTTACTTGGTTACCCGTAAGGTCTTTTACCTTTTTTAATACTTTGTCTCTTAATGCTGCTGTTAAAGGAACTGCTGTAGTAACTACTGCTTTTTCTTTTCCTTGAGATGCATCAAATAACGTAATGTATTGTGCTGCTACATCGTCTAATAAATCAACACGCTTGTTGGTTACTAAAACGTCAATTAATCCTTCAGATATCGCATGAACTCCTGTAAAGATTTCTTGCAAAGCTGCTTTTTTCACTTCAGCTTTTACAATAGGACTGTTTAACATTAATCGTAAGTCCTTGCTATTAGCAACTGTTTTTACGATTCCGTCCATATCTTTAGCTACAGCTTCTCCTGCTTTTTGATCTTGTGCTAATGCTAAAATAGCTTTTGCATATCGTATTGCTGCTCTAGATCCTGCCATGATATTGTTGTTATTAGTTTAATGTAACGTCTCCAAGCATTTTATCTACTAAAGATAATTGCTTGTCTTTATCTGCTAATTCACCACGCACTACTTTTTCCGCAATTTCTACAGAAATGTTTGCTACTTGGCTTTTTAATTCTGCTAACGCTGCTTGCTTTTCGCTACGGATGCTTTCTTGCGCTTGAGCAATCATTTTGCTTGCTTGCGCTTGCGCTTCACCTTTAGCGTCTGCAATCATTTTTTCTTTGATTTCACGTGCTTCTTTTAGCATTCCTTCTCTTTCTGCACGCGCTTCTTTTAATAACTTTTCGTTATCAGCTTGAAGGTTTTGCATTTCCTTCTTAGCATTTTCAGCTGCGTCTAAAGCTCCTTGAATTCCTTCTTCTCTTTCATTTAAAGAGTTTAAGATAGGCTTCCAAGCGAATTTTATCATTAAGAATATTAATAATAAAAGTAGTACTGTTTGTACTAAAAATAATCCTGGTGAAAAATCATTTAATAACTTATCCATTATAATCTATAATTATATTGTGTTTGTTTTGTTTAATTCTTAAGTATTTCCTGCAACCAACCGTTGCAGGAGAATACTTAATTTCTTTGTTCAGTTCTTATTTTCCTAAGAATAAAGCACCGAATGCTAAACCTTCTAAAAGTGCAGCGATAATAATCATCGCAGTTTGGATTTTTCCTGTTGCTTCTGGCTGACGAGCAATTCCTTCCATTGCTTTTCCACCGATTTGACCAAGACCAATTCCTGCTCCGATTACGATTAATCCTGCTCCAATTAAATTGTAAGTTACTGGTTCCATGATAATTGATTTAAATAATTAAACAAACTCTTATTTTAGTGATGTGCTTCTTCTACTGCCATACCAATGAATAATGCTGAAAGCATTGTAAAGATATATGCTTGTAAGAAAGCTACTAACACTTCTATTAATGTGATAAAAAACGATAATACTAAAGACAATCCTGTTGCTCCCACAACTCCTAATGATTGTTTTAGTGTGAACATAATTGCAATTAAGCTCATTACTACAATGTGCCCTGCAGATATGTTTGCAAATAAACGAACTAGTAATGAGAAAGGCTTAATTACCAATGCTCCTGCTAATTCGATAATAGCTAGTACTGGACGTATTAAAACTGGTACTCCTGGCATCCATAAGATGTGTCCCCAATAGTGCTTATTTCCACTTACTGTATATATAACTAAGGTGAAGATAGCCAAACATGCTGTTACTGCTAACTGACCTGTTACGTTAAATCCAAGTGGTGTTAACCCTAATAAGTTTAATATCCAGATGAAGAAAAATACTGTCATTAAATATCCAGTAAATCTTCTGTAATGTTTTTCTCCGATGTTTGGACGTGCAATTTCGTCTCTTACATACAGCACTAAAGGCTCTAATACTCTACCAAAACCTGTTGGCACTTGTCTTTTCTTGTATTGACGAGCTAGTGAAGAGAACCACCATAATAATAGCAATCCTACTAGTAAAACTCCCATTACACTTTTAGTAATTGAGAAGTCTAATACTTTGTGTGCATTTGTTGCGTGGTGATCTGCGTCAAATGCTACATGATCAGCACCTGCGTCTAATTCGTAGATTTTTCCGTGAATTTTTGTCAATTTCGTCCCGTCTTTGTCAACAATTACATGTCCGTCATCATTGTGATGAAACTCAGAAGACATGAACATTTTAACACCATTACTCGTAGAAACAATTACTGGTAAAGGAAAACCAAAGTGTTTTCTTTCTCCAGCATCGCTTGTATAAGAGAATAGGTTGAAATCGTGTGAATCTTGAATGTGGTGTAGAATGTATGCTTCTACTTCTTCTTTGGTATTGATCATACCACCATCATTCTGATCGTCGTGTTTTTTGTCTGTATCACTAGCGAAACTATGAAAAGAACATAGTGCTATTGCTAATACTGTAAGAAACTTGATAGATTTTTGTACTATCTTCATAATTGATTTATTCAAAAATTACCCTTCGTAAATTCTGCGCAAAATTAAACAATTAATTAGAAAAACAGCTTTTTTTTCAACTTTATTTCAGAGAATGATTTTTGTTTAAGATTTTGATGATAAAATAGACCTCTTGTATTAGAAAAATAAACATTGGAATTAGTAGTGCTATTCGCTGTGCATTTGATAATTTTTCTGCTGTGACTATTGGATCATAAAAAACAGCACAAAATGCAATTATTTTCAACACAAAAGACGCTAAGTATATGAATCCCAATTGCGGACTTATTTTTTTGTTGTTTACCAATAAAGCAAATATGATACAGATTTGCAACGAAAAGAATGCATGAAAAGCATACATGTTTCGCAATGAAAGCCCAAGTGCTATTTCTTGACTTTCTATATAGTAATTATGAATGAAATCTCCTAAGAAAAATAAGATTCCAAAAGCCAGCATGTATACAAGGATTTTTTTAGTCATCATTGGTGATTTTTAATACTTGCTTAATGATGAGATACATAGATGCAAATATTCCAAAAAGCGTGAAACTTGTTTCCCAAAATGCTTGATCGTATTTTATATCTAGCCAATTTCCTAAGTAATTACAAGCATAGATAGTTAAACCCATTTGTAATCCTGCTCCACTAAGTCGTAATGCTTTATTAAGCGGTTTTGTCGGCTTTTTTTCCTTCACCTGCGTTCAGTTCTTTAATTCCTGTTTTCATAGCACATGTAGCGTTAAAAGTAGCGCCAGGATCTATAGAAAGTTTGCTTACAACAACTTCTCCTTCTATCACAGCCGTACTTTTTAAGGTAAGCAAGTTAGACACCGTTAGCTCTCCGTGAAATTTCCCTTCAATGTCTGCATTGGCACAAATTACTTTTCCAACAATAACACCGCTAGCTCCTATTACAATTTTTCCAGAAGTTTCTACGCTTCCTTCAAGCTTTCCATCGATTCTAAAATCTGCCTTTGAGACCACATCACCTGTAATGTGCGTAGATTTTCCTATTCGGTTTGATTGTCCACGTGTTTCATTTGCCGTGCGCTTTTTTTTAGATTCTGAAAACATGTTTTTGGGTTTGAGGAATTGTTGTTTTGATTAATTTGTAGGTATGGTTAGTTTACTTCACTTAAGTTTTTATGAATTTGCACTATTTGATAATTCTCAGATGATAGTAACACATGATCCTTTTTTATCAGATATTTTGGATTTGAACGCAGCGTGTATTCAAAACTTGCAGCGGTCATTTTGGTTGAGAATCCATGTATTACAATGAAAATTTCGTTTCTGTTATACACATCTTGCGTCACTGTAATCATTTGATATCCAAAATCATTTAATGCTTCTTTTACTGTTTTATCTAATGCTTCTATTGCTTCTGTTTCATCAGCATTGAATTGATAGATAATTTTAAAGTGTCTTGATTTTTCATCATTTACCAATTTGTTATTTTTTAATTTTGGTAATGATTTTTTTATAATTTCTTGCGCACGCTTTCCTTCTTCATCATTTGGATAGTTTAGTGCCACAAAGTTTAGTGCTTTTTTGTACGCTTGATATCCATCTAATCGTGCTATACTAATTGCTTTCAGCATTTCAAATTTTGGCACTATTTCTTCTCCAGTAAATTGTCGAATGTATTTTTCACAGTCTGCTAATGAACCTTTGAAATCTTGACTTGCAAATTTCTTATATGTTTTAGCGTATAGACTTTCAGGACTGTTTTCGTCAGAAGCAATTACATCTTCCGGATTTCTTAGAATTTGCGCATAGCGACTATCACCATGATTGTTTAAGATATCATTTTTATAATCATCTGCTTTACTTGATTCTAAAAGCGTGTATATTTTGTATAGGTTATATTTTGAAGGAAGAATCAATTTTTCTTCAGGACCGTTTTCTAGTAATTGTTCTAAACGATTTGCTGCCAATTGATATTCTTTGAATTTTTCCTTGTAGATAAGTCCTAATTGGTAATAAGCAAAGTTTCTTTCTTTCCCAATGCTATCAATTATTTTTTCGTCTGATGGAATTCTTCCAGTGTAAAAAGCTACCGAATAGATATCTTTTTCATCTTCATCAGCTACATTTTCACTTTCTCCGCGTGTGTTTGTTCTGACGATGGTTTGCTTGTCTGATAATCTCCAATTATCTTCTAATGGACGATCGCCCCATTTTTTTCTAAATTCATTTTTACCATATGCAGCCGTTGTTTGATTGTAAAAGTAAAATTCATCACTTCCAGTTCTTGGCCCTACATTGTTTCTACTACTTGCAAATTCATTAGCTACAAAGTTTTTCTTTTGCTCTTCTTCTTCAAGTTTTGCTTGTTCTGCTGCTTTTAGTTCGTCAATATGTTTTTGAAAATAGTCTGTACGTTCTGCTTCTGATAGACTCACCAAATTTAGAATACTATCATTTACATAGGCAATATCTTCATATTTGATAACATCATCTAGGTTGGCTCTTTTCTTTTCAATACGTCTAAATTTCTTTGTATTCTTTTTTAGGTTTAAAAGTGTACTGTCAAAATACTTTCCAGCATCTTTATATTTTGCATCGTCAAAACGCAACGCCGCAACGTTTTCATAATCTAATGCTTTTAAGTATCTATCTTTTGTTGCTTTTTTAATGGATTTATTGAAAAATTCTTCTGCAAGTTCTAAGGAATCATTTTCTAAATGATAGGTTGCTAATTGACGATAGATTCTATCTAAGAAAGGTCTGTTTTCACGATCTTCAGCTAAATCAGTTAACATTTCTAAAAACTCTTCTTTGTTTTCGTCTGTTACTTCAAAGTTTTTCGCTTTTTCAATGTATGCATTTATCATATACACTCTTGGCGATTTTCTGTTAAGATCAATTACTTTGTCAAACGCAATATCTGCACTATCTTTATAACCAAGTTCATTAAACAACTGTCCGATAATGTAGTTGTAACGTCCTTGTTCTTCTCGTTTTTTTGTAGAAGCTGCTGCTAATTTCATTACTTGCACAGCGCTGTCTTTTTGTTTTAGATTGATATATGCCTGACCCAATACTGCATTTGCATCTGCATATTGTTGATTGTCTAGTTTTTCAAAACGTAAGATTCGTTTCAAATTCGCAATAGCATATTCTTCATTTTCTAAACGAAGGTGTGTTTTTTCGCGCCAAATGCGAGCTTCATTGATTTTATCACTATCAGGATATTCCCCTAAGATATAGTTAAATGCTTCTAATGCCGGAATGAAACGTTGGTCAAAGTAACGCGCTTCTCCTAATAGTAAATACGCTTCGTCCATTTGCGGATTTCGTTGACGGCCTCCAATTTCCATGGAATGTTTTTGAATCGCTTTTACTGCTTTTTCTTCTGCTTTTTCGAAGTTTGGGTTTTTTCCACCTTGTCCCGGAAGTGTTAAATCGTCTAGGATTTCCATACGTTCTACAGGAAGAATTTCCCAATAGTCATCTACATATGCATTCATTAAGGCTTCACGACCTTCTTCAAAAGCTACTTTTCCATTGAATAATACATTGTATTTTGTGGTAACAGAGTGGAAATTTCTGTTGATAAATGTATCTTTTTTGGTAGAACAACTAAAGAGCAAAATCCCTAGTACTGATAACGTTACCGATATATAAAGTGTTTTCTTCAAGGTGAATCAATTTTGTATTTCTAAAACTAAATTCTTAATCATTTAGTATACAGAAGGGTAAAAATACATTTCTTTTTGAAAAAATTAATAAAAAGGCGTGTAAAATGTTGATTTTGACTTTTAGCTACACTCCTTTAACCATTGGTATTTTAGCCACTCATAGCGCACTTTTATATTTAAAAGTTAACATTTGAGTTTTATCCTATTTTCTTCGCTAACTTTACACTGTTATGCTTACTTTTCTTCAAAAACCTCATCCATTTATTTTTAACAGGTATAGTATTGTCATTCCTGGCGCAGCTACTTTTTTGATTATTGTGCTGTTAGCACCTTTTGTATTTGGTGAGATTGAAATTTTCCCAAGAAGTTTTTACGCCTTAGTAATTGCCTTGTTCGTAGCCGCAAGCATTTTTACAGGTGTGAAGTTATTACAAAAGCTATTTCCTTCTTTTATGAAAGAAGATGTTTGGACTGTTGGACGTGAAATTTTGCTTTTTTTGATGATTACTTTTTTGATCGTTTTGATCATTTTTGTTTGTCTATATTTTTTACATACCGGACACGATTCTTTTGTGCAACTTTTTGCAAAAACTGCCTTTTTCACATGTTGTATCAGTATTTTCCCCATTGTTATTTTGGTATTGTTTGAACAATTTAGGCAACAAAAAATACAGTTAAACCGCGCACAAACATTGACACAGTTATTGAAAGCGGAAAATGAAAAATTACTACTAGAAACACAAAAAACAAGTATTTCCAATCCGTTATTTCAATTAAAAGAAGAGAATGGAAAAGTAGCATTGTTAGTACACGCTCCGGAGATTATCTGTTTACAATCCGACGGGAATTATGTTGAAGTTTTTTTTGAAGAGAATCAAATTATCACCAAAAAACTCATTCGAAATCGATTAAAAAATCTGGAAGAACAATTGCCAAAAACGATTTTTTTTAGATGCCATAATCGCTTTTTGATTAATGGAAATTGTATTGTTACTATTGAAGGCAACGCACGAAATTTAGAACTTACCTTACGCGGAATCGATTTTAAAGTACCTGTTTCACGAAGCAAAGCAACCCTGATTTCTGATTTTTTACAGTCCTTGTAAAAGTTACTTACGGCATTTTATCACAAATACATCCCAAACACACCAAAGCACACGTACGAAAGACGTATTCACGTTTATAGCTGCAATTTTGTGGTTTTCGGATAATAAATATTTAAAATAGAAAGCTTTGAAGAAGTATATTATTTTCAGTGTTATTTTTTTAGTTTTTCATACGAATTGCGATACCGCAAAGCAATTGCAATTAGAAGCAAATGCAGATGTGAAATTTTCCAGAAAAACACATCGTATTCCTTTTGAATATAGAAAGGATTTGATTTTGGTAAAAGCACAGTTGCAAGGAAGCAATTTTAAGAATACGTTTATTTTTGATACAGGCGCTTTTAATAGTAAGATTGAATATGAGTTAGCAGAATCGCTTGGGCTTGCTACAGCATCAAAGCAATCTAATGGAACAGCGCAAGGCATTCGGAGAATGATTGAAATGACTGTTATAGATTCTGTTCTGTTTGACGAGTTAACTTTTTATGGAATTTCCGCAGGAAAACTGAAATACGATTCAAAGTCATACAGTCTGTGTTTGGCTCCTGACGGAATTATTGGCGCCAACCTTATTAAATTGGCAAATTGGAAAGTGGATTACAAACGCAAAGAGTTAGTCGTTTTTGAAGATGCGTTTCAGTTTGATGAACAATTACCAAAACATAGTGTTAATTTTTACACGTCTTTTTTGTCGGGCATTCCAAAAATTGATGTTGAAATTGAAGGCGTTGTGATTAAAGATGTGTTGTTTGATTTGGGTTATAATGGCGGATTGGTTATTCCTAAAAAATATGCTTCTAAGTTTTCAAATATAGCTTCTAAAACATTTGTAGATCAATCGACTTCGGGTATTTACGGAAGCAATCGTGATACGTTGATTGTAAAAGATTTACAAGTAAAAATTTCAGATTTTAGCACTAAAATTCCTGTACAATTTTCATCGCTTGATAAAGCTTTATTGGGAAATGATTTTTTAGAACATTTTACGTTGTATATAGATTATACGAACGAAAAAATAATTTTACAACCTACTGAAGTCGTTCATATTGAAAAAGAGAAACCATTTATTCCGGGTATTTTAAATGATTCCCTTTGGGTTGTAAATCGCTGTAAAACCAATGAACAACTAAAAATTGGAGACACATTACGTAGTATTAATGGTTTGACACCAAAAGAGGTTTTTGATTCGCATTGCGATTATTTTCTGAATTTGACCACCTTTTTACAGAAAGACACACTCGTGTTAGAGACACTGGATTATCAAAATTTTTACTTCACTTTAAAATAAATCAAAAAATGAAATGTATTCGAGTATTTTTTATATTGATTTTTATCAGTCAATTTATTTATGCGCAAAAAGTAAAAGACTTTTTTTATACAATACCTGAAACTAAAGAGCTTCCTGTTTTCGTTAGAGGAAACATACGAAACCAAAAAATTTTATTATTTGTACAAGGTGGATCAGCCGAAAATGGCATTGATTTTGGACGATCTAATTATCCAAAATGGAAGAAAACTCTGGAGAAAAATGTTGCTATTGCCTATTTTGATCAACGTGGCTTAAATAAATCTATTACGAAGATTGATACTAGCAAAATTAATCCTATACAAGTTTCAAAAGATATTTTACTAATTGCCAAAAAATTACACAAAACCTATAACGCAGAAATTTACTTGTTTGGTCATAGTACTGGCGGACAAAATGTATTGGATTGTTTGGCTACATTTCCCAAAGAAGCTAGTTTTATAAAAGCTGGAATTGCCTTTAATGCACCTATTACCACTGATTTTTCTCCTGAACGCTATACAACATATAGGCCTTTGTATTTAAAGAATTTAGCCCATCATTTTATTGCAAAAGATACAAATACTGCATATTGGGAAAAGGCACTGCATTGGATGACTGCAACCGATTCCATACATACGCCTGAGATTTCACGACAATGGAATAGCTATGTCGATCGTGCTTATAACCCCAAGAAACGAAGTATTGGATTGGGAATGGTGCTAAGCGTTATTTTTTCACGCCCGTATAATCCTATCAAGTATTTGAATCAAAAAGATAATGATTTGGTTGGTGATTTACTATGGAAAGCAGATCGTAATTTGAATCGTTGGGAATTACTCCCGAAAATTCAACATCCTTTACTATTACTTACAGGGCAATTTGATGCAATTGCTGTTCCCGAAGAGCTAGAAGTTGCACAAAAACTGATTCCAAATTCAGAATTAATAATTTTACCCAATTGCGGACATAGTCCTTTTTTTGACCAACCAAAATTGTTTGAAAAAGCTGTGTTATCGTTTATCGGAGTTGAATGAGTAAACCGTATTTATACGCTATAAGAATTTGTTTCGCGTTAAGGACATTTCGACTGCGCTCAATGTGACAAGTAAAAATAAAAGAAATGTCACTTTTACAGAGGTATTTCTCGTTTTATTCGTCTTACGAATGCTTCAGTTCTACTCAGTATGATGCATACTCGTTTGTACGCATTAAGGATAGCAGCATTTGTTTGAGCTCTTCATGATTGGAATTCCTATATACGCAGGAATGATAAAACAGGAAAGCGAGTGCGGATAGCTATACCTATTGACTTTTTGAGTTAAATGTATGAAAATGGCTTCAATCCCAGTATTCGTCTGTGTTTTTCTTATTTTGAAAACACAAATTTTATGTATAATTTTAATGATATTTTACAAAACGAATACGTTATCGAATACAGTTTGAAAGGAAAGAAAGATTATTCAGAACCGAAAATTTATGATGCAGGAGGAGATTTAAACAAACGTTGGTACGTTTATTATTCCTATCGTGATCCCAAAACTAACAAGTTAAAAAGACAGCCACCAATCTACAAAGGTGCTAATCGCTTTAAAACTAAAGCTGAACGCTATGAGATACTCATGGCGTATAAACAAGCTTTGAAGAAATTACTTTCTAAAGGATACAGTCCTTATGAGAATTTTAAAGTGACTGACGCCAAAATAGAAAAGGAGCAAAAAGAAGCCTCCAAAGAAAATAATTCAGCTTTCAAAGCAACTAACTATACGACTATTAAAGCATTGGAATTTGCTGTTGAACAAAAAGAGGCATATTGGTCTGACCGCGCTAAAATCACTATTAATGGACATTACAAGAGATTTGTAAAATGGTTAAGAGAAAATGAGCTAGATACGGTTGACATTAAAAAGTTAAAACGTCGCGAAATTGCTGTTTTTCTAAATTCATTGAAGAAATATAATAAGCAACGAGAATTAACGGATGAACCTGTACGTGCAAAAACAAGAAATAGCTACCGAACTTCCTTATCACTTTTATTCAATCAATTGGTAAGTGATGACATCTTGGAATACAATCCTGTAAAGGCTATTCAAAAGCTTAAAGAGAATCCTAAAGCACATAAAGCGTATACAGATGAGCAAGTTGTACAAATGCGCGAGTATATGGATCAAAATGATCCGTATTTGAGAAAGTTTACGCAATTCATTGCGTATGCTTTTTTAAGAAATGTAGAAGTATGCAGATTAAGGGTAAAGGATATTGATCTTAAAAATAGAAGATTGTATGTTCAAACCAAAACAGAAGCACAAGAAGTAGTTCCTATTATTGGTAATCTTGCTAAGGTGATTGAGCAAATGGAGCTTCATAAATATGAGCCTAATGATTTTGTCTTTACCAATAAGGAACAATGTGGAGAATGGAGTACCACTGAAAAAGCAAAAACATATTTCTTTTACCGCAGATATGCTGATATGAAAGAAGCTTTGAAACTTGATGAAGATCAGACCTTATATTCTTTTAAGCATACTGCGGCATCCAATTTATACAAATCACTAGCTTCCGAAGGAAAAGCAGACGAACAAGTCCTTACCGAACTGATGAGCTTTACAAGACATAAAACCAAATCACAGCTTCGCAAATATTTAAGAGGTATTGGAGCTTCGTTGGCAAAAGATTATTCTAATAAATACACGATTGACTTTTAAATCCAAGACATAAAAAAGGGCGTTCGATAAAATCATAACTATGGTTGTCATTACTTTTAAAAGCATGGCGCTCTTTTTTTATTTCAATCAACTCATCACTTAGCGGTAAGCTTTTTAAAACAACTTATTGCTTAGCGATGAGTTGTTTTTATTTGTATTAAAATGAATGAAAAGTAATTTTCTTTTAGCAGTTCCAAATTCTCTTTAAGTTGTTCAGTTTTTCAATCCAATTTCTCAAAACTAGCGTTTTGTAACTTTTTTACATACTAATTCACAACGAAAAACATCAGAAAAAGATTATTATTCATTGTTTTTTTGATGCACATCAAAACTTTTTTTCAAAAAAAATAAAATTCTTCTGTTTTTTTGAAGAGTTTTATGCTAAAAATCATCGTTTAGGAGTCAAAAAATAGTCTTTGGGATTTTTATTTTTAGTTTCTTAAATATAAGGTGTTGATTTTTAATCGTTTAAATGAATTTAAAAAAAAACGCAACTAAAAAAGGGTAAAAAGTACACCAAAAGTATCCAAAACTTTGTCCAAACTATGACCAAAGTTTTATCAAACTTTAATGAAAATTTTAACAAAACTTACATAAAATTTGTTACAACTTTCAGTAAATAAGAGAGTTACATTTTTAAAAAATCTTTGTTTTTCAAATGCTACGCTAGTTTTTAAAAGAAAAATTAATTAGATTTACTACACATCAAAAATGATATACGTATCATTCTATGGCGATTTGATTTAGAGATTAAATGCTCATAGTTCAGAACTCGTTTTATAAACCTTTTAAAAAGAACAGGAAGTCGTAAAGAAACAAAATTGTAGAACCGAACAATCATATTGATTGCAAAAAAATAGTCAGCATTCCATAGAAGACATAAAGAAGTAACCAATATTCAATCAGATACATCTAGCTGATTAATCTTAGATGTAAGTATCTCAGACATATTTTAAAAATGCGAAGTTGCCTTTTTGAGCGACCAAGGATTCTTTTGTCCAAAATTATAGAAATCGCTGTTCATTAATTCTACACAAATTATGTAATAATTTAATTGAAAGCAGAAACAGTATATAACGTCATTCAAGCATTAAACTCAGAAGAAAAGCTGAGATTATATGCTATGCTTGACTTACCTAAAGTTTCTGTCGTAAAGCGTAAAATAAAAAAAGAAAAACTCATCTCTGTGGCTTCGGCAATGGATGATTTGTTAGTCAATACTTTTAATAAATAATAATGAGCATCATTCATTTTTCAACTGTTTTTAAAGCGCTTGATGTTTTTGTAGAAAAACACAATGCTTTTTCTGATGATCTTTCAAGTCGTTTGCGTCAACCTGTGATTGCAACAGCTAGAGAGATTATTAGAATTTATGGTGCTTCATTATTTAAAGCTAGTAAAAAAGCTAGTTTTGATACTGCTTCTATTCCTCCCTTAGCAACAAATAACGTACAGTTGGCGAAGATTTCTCACACAAGTACCAGAACTATTAAAAGACATCTAAAAAAGCTTTTAAAAGCCAATGTTATCATCGAGAAAATTAATTATGGTCGTAAGGCAAATTATGAACTTTATTTAAACCCTAAAATACTGTTGATAAACAGTGAAAAAGCTGTCAATAAGCAACCAAATCAAAAAGAAAATAAAAAACTAAAAAAGACTGATAATCAGTTTTTTAAAAAAGATTATTGGACAACTTGTCCCCAAACAGACGCTAGTAACAATAGTTACATAAATAATATATTAATAGCAGTTGATAACAAAATGAACATTGATCGTAGCTTAAGTTATAGGTCTTCCAAAGTTGAAGCTTTGGCTGGTAACAATTTTACAGGATACGTAGAGAAGGAAGGCGGTAAAAGAATAAAAGAGCCACTTTCGCAAGGCACACCAGGCGCGCGAAATTTGAAGCGTACTAACGATGTAGAGAAGGAAGGAGAACTCCCTGAAGTTAAAACACAGGCAAAAGACATAGATTCAAGGCTTGAAGCTTCGGGGATTCCCTTTCTTAATTCGTATGTTGATATTTTGT
This sequence comes from uncultured Kordia sp., assembly GCF_947496985.1. Lineage (GTDB taxonomy): Bacteria > Bacteroidota > Bacteroidia > Flavobacteriales > Flavobacteriaceae > Kordia. The sequence goes on along the minus strand of NZ_CANMEZ010000001.1, from coordinate 1,026,823 downwards.
GGGAACTCGCTAAAAAGAAATTATACAAAGAGGTTTGCTTGACTGAAAATGTGGAGAAAAAGACCAAAGAGTTATTGTATTTGTGGTATCAGCCTGTAAAAAAACAACATTTAGATAAAGTTCACAATGTCTACATGAAACGTATTGAATTAGTCCAGAAGTATCTTGCCAAAGATTCCAAGAATAGATTCGTTCAATTACCGCATTTGTATTTCGACACAAAAAATAAAAATGGATTTGCAGGAACTAAAGTTTGGTATGAAGACCATATACGCAGTAAGCAGAAAATAAGATTAAAATTAATTACTCATGCACAAATTCGTCGTTTTTTAAATAATGAGCAAAAAAATACTATAAATCAAAAGCCACGTTTGGCATTATTTAAAGATTGTGAAAAACGAATTCAACAACTTGGAAAACCTGTATTGCTTAATCAATTTTACACAGCAGTTTTAAATGAAAAAAATAAGACTGTCTTCATATCTGAATAGTTTTTAATCGAAATAGCTTTTATGAAATTTCAAAGCCTAAAAATGACTGATTCAAGTGTTCCCTATAAGTTCCCAAAGAGTGACTCAGAAGTGACCAGAAGTTGACTTAAAATACTTTTTAAAATTCAAATTACTGATTATTTGAGTTTTAAGCGCTTACGATTTGGTAAACAAGTTTGGTGGGTCACCTTTTATTCAAAAACCGTTGAACTCATCATTGGTATTGTAAAAATCTTCTAAAGCTTATATCCTAAATTTGTAATTGGATATTTTTGACTCCTTTCAAATTGTTCAAGTTACAAAGGTTAACAAATGATTTTTAACAGCTTCTATCCATCTTTGCTTTATAACGGAATTTAGAGATTCTTAAAGATGGTGCTTTGCTCTCCTTAAATTATTTATTAATTATAAAACTTCATTCAATGAGAAGAAAAGAAAAATCAATAAAAGAGAAACTCGATTTAGATTCGATAAAATCAGAAATAAAACCCATTATAAACACAAAAGAAATTTTAAAGCATCCAGCGACTAAAATTATTATTACAGGAATTGTTGTTTACGGATTTTTAAGAGTTTCAAAATATTATGTAAGTGCCTTTAGCGGATTAGTGAAAGCTGTACGGGATGCGAAAAGCAACCTTAACGGATGACTTGTTTATTTATAAATTTCTTAAACACTATTTTATGTTTTTATGGAAGACAAAATTTAAGCAAGATCGAGTAATTTTTTGAACTTAATTTTCTTAAAGATTCGCACGGCAACATCTTTTTTTTAAAAAATAAATTGAATTCATTTTTTTAAAAAATTACGCCTTTTTAGAAAAAAAAGATAAAAATTAAAAAAAAATCATCTTTTTAAAAAAGTAAAAGCGGTTTTACTTTTTACGGTAAAAATAAAACCACTTTGATTTTTGATTTATTAATTGACTATATATCAATATTTTAGATATTTTTAAAAATAAACCGAAAAAATAAAAGCAAAAAATAAACATTAAAAACAATGTTTTTTTTAAATAAACATTGTTAAAAATAATTTATTCACGTTTTTCTAAATGTTTCATCAAAAAGTGAAATATATTATTAAGCTATAAACTTTAGAAAATTAGATGTGTTTTTCCACAAAAAAATTGATGTTATGATTTATTAATTTTCCTTGAAATCTAGTCTTTCAAAAACGCATGCCAGTTTTCACTCCACTTAAAGTATTACTTTAAGGTTTTTTTTGCTCTATTTTGAATAGGCTCAACATTGAATTCGTTTGAAAAGATGTATTGAAAATTTTGAAGCATCTAATTACATAAATGATTTTCTATAGGTGTAAATATTTATGGATTCGTTTATGTCTCCAGAAATTTTATGAATGCCTTTGCTGAACATAATTTCTAAACAGTAATACGATCAAAAAAGCTTCAATCATTACAATTGAAGCTTTCGGGTAAAAGAATAATTCTAGTTTTACGATAATTTAGGGTTTCTAGGTAAATTATTCTGTTTATCTATAGTATATGTAGAATCCAATAATGGTTATGAGTACCACAAAACAAGCACATGAGCAAAACCCAATTATAAACCATCTGAAACGTTCTAATTTTTTTAAAGACATTATTTATTTAAATTTGTTAGAGTGGCAAGGCGATGAGTATTAAGCCTCTCGTATATCGCCTTGCACTAAACAACAAAGTTCAATGAAAACTTCGTTAATAATACGTCAAGAGTAATTAGCACTAAAGTTGGTAAAAGTGCTTTTTAGTAGAAACTTAAATTGAAAAAATGATACTATTCTTGACGTGTTAATTTTAGTTTTTATTCGTCATTAAAACGAGTCACATATTTTTTTATGTAAGGGAACAACCAAAAAATTGATATGCAAAATGTTATTATTCCTAACATATAAAAAACTGTCTCTACTATTCCAAGTATATAATCCATCATCATATCTTTTAGAGTTTATATGAGATTTTTAATAATAATATTCTAGGTTGAATAAACGTTCTTTCGTCTGATACTACGATGTTACTAAATGAGTTTCGTTGTCTAAAGTCTACACCAAATAAATTTGACGCTGATATCTCAAAACCCCAAGCGCTGTTATCTTTTTGGTAGAATAAAGAACTGTTAGCTACATCAAAAGTATTTGTATTGTTCAAAGTCGTATTTTGAAATTCTTCACGTTTGTAATCAACTTTGAAAATAAAGTCATTCAGAAAATCATAACTAAGATTGATATTGAATACGTCATTTTCAAACTTTGCATTTGTATTCGCTTTGTAACTTGAAAATGTTTTATTGTAACCAATACCAATGTTTGGGTAGTCTTTAAATCGTGTACTTATTCCGCCACCTACTGTATAATTATTTGAAGTATTTTCTATCAATTCATCATTTACGGACGTAAAGAAATTGGAAAATGAAAGATTTGTTTTTGCTGATAGTTTTACTTTTCCATATCCTTTCTTCAACGAACCTCTAACATTTACATATTCATCAACCGCATCCAATAGTATTGGTGTTAAAATATTATCAATTCCTTGTATAACATTTGCCGTTTTTAAATTTCGGGTACTCTTGCGATAGTTTACAGATAAGTTGTATTGAATATTTTTAAACATACTGAAACGATAGTAGCTAATACGTGCGTTGTGGTATAACTCATTTCCTAGCGTTTCGTCTCCTCTGTATATGTTATTGAAATTTGTAAGCGTGAAACGATTTGCAAATTGTGTAACAGTAGGGAAACGTGTCTGCAAGCTATAATTGAAGCTTAATATCTTTGAGCTGTTAAATTCAACTTTTGTAGTAAATTTTGGAAGCAAAACTGCCTTTGATTTATTGCTACGTTCTGTAAACTGCTCAATACCCCAAAAGAAATTATGATATGTTAAACTTGGTTTTATGGTTACGATTCCGCTTTTGAACTTATAATCGACACCAAAATAAATATCGTTGAAATTTACCCTTGATTGATTCCCGAAATTACTATCTGTAAAATCGTTTGTTGTACCATCTTGTAACCGTTGGAAATCAAAAGTAGAATAGTTATCATTTACCACATTTGCACCCGTAGTGAAATATAAATGGTTCAATTTATTTAAAACGTAGTAGTATTTTCCAACAACTTTAAAAGATTGTGTTTTGCGGAGTTTATTACTGTTGATGTCTAAAATAGCTTCATCTTCAATCGGAAGTAAACCATTTAAAAATGATTGATCAGTTTGCCAATTGGTTTTAGGTTGTGATCTATTAAAGTTATAATTTAAAACAACACTAATTGTATTTTTTTGATTGAATTGTTTGTGAAGTTCTACGCTTTCACGAAACGAAAAATCGTCAATACGTTCGTTTTGATTAATCGAAGAATTTATAAAACTTGATTCCGTTAAAATATTTCCCTGTATGGTGTTTTTTGACGCTTTTATGTTTGTTTCAAAAAGTAACTCCGTGTTTTCATCTGGAGCGTAACTAAACGCAAATTTCCCAATTCCAAACTTATTTGTGTTGTCAAATTCATTTCTTCTGTTTTCAATAAGGTTGTCACTCGCTATATAGTTGTTAGTAGTTGTAGTGAGTGTTTGAAGCTTGTCGTTTGATAAAATACTATATCCTGTTAAAGATAATTTGTTGTTGAAATCATGGGAAATATTTAATGCGTTGAATTGATTGGTATTTTCTACAAAGTTTTGATTATCCAAAAATCTTGTAAAGTCATTATCAAATAATGACAAATAGGATTCGGTATCAGAAAAGAGTTTGCTAATTCCACCATTGAAATCTAAGTAGTCTTTGAATGTAAACGACTTCTTTCCTGTATTGTTAAAGTCCGTTATCATGTTTAGTGATGTTTTAGGACTGTAATAGTAAATCTTAGGATTCAAAATATAACGTTCTTTAATACCCATAGCGGTTTCTATATCTCCAAAAACAAACTTTTTTTTGTCCTCTTTCAGTTTGACATTCATAACCATTTCATCACTATCTTCTAAGCCTTTTAAAAAGGCAACATCTGAATAATTGTCAAGCACTTCAATTTTATCAACTACATCAGCAGGAATATTGTTCACTGCAAGCTTACTATCGCCTGTAAAAAATTGCTTATTCTCAACAAGTACACGAGAAACCTTTTTCCCCTTTATAGTTACATTTCCCTGTTTGTCAACTTCAACAGTTGGCAAGTTCTTTAAAATGTCTCTCAACTTGCGTTCGTCTCCTGTTTTAAAAGCGTCCACTTTAAAAGACATTGTATCTTTTTTTATAACCACAGGCGGTGTATAGTTTAGCGTTACTTCTCCTAAAGACTCAGTATCTTTTTTTAATAAAACAGCTATCGTTTTAGATTCAATAGCTTTGTACGTGATCTCCTGTGGAACATACCCAAGATAGCTAATAGTTATTTTATACGTTTCATCCTTTTCAAGCTTCAACTCAAAATATCCTTTATTGTTGGATATTGAAAACTTCATTGCACTATCGCCTTGCGGTTCTGCTATGATGTTCGCATTTGACAATATTATATTAGTAGTATCTTCCTTTATTGTTCCCGACAATTTTATATTCTGACACAAAACATTCTGAAAGAATCCTAAAAGTATTATCAAATAAACAATTGAATACTTTTTAAACATTAATTAGTTTTTTTTATCTGATATTATAATACCATTCATTTTTTCAATTTGTCTTTTGTATTCCTCTTCTGTGATTTTTTCACCTTTTAGAATAGGAATTTCAACTTCTTCTTCACTTAAAAAATTTATTTTATAGACATAAAAAGTGAAATGTGAATCTTGCAGTTCTAATATTAAGCCTGGTAAATTATTAAAGTCTTTAATTCCAAAATTTACAGGAATTTGAGGTGCATACCAAGCAACAATATTGAATGTAAATTTTTTAGCAGGATTAATGATTGTTTTTGTTTTATATGCCTTGTAACATTTGTATTTACCAATCATTTTACTCTCTTTGGTAAGTGTCCAATCCGATGAAGAAAGAGTATTTGACGTAACTAAAAATCGTTCTCCAAAAGAGTCCGTTTGTCTAAAAACAGTCTTATTTTGAAGATCCGTTAAATAATTGCCACCTCCAACAACAATTTTTGCGTGGCTGTGTCCCATAGGAGACACATCATTTTCTAAAACTTCATCTATATAAAAATATGATTTTTTATCCTTAAACTTTAAATTAAATGTTATGCCTTTGGATTGTCGCATAAGTTCATCATTAAGCTTATCGAATTCATTTTTTTTCTTTGTTGAATCTCTTTGATTTTGAATAAACTTATATACTATGTGACCAGCAACATTTTCATTAGATTGAGAATAGAGAACAGAATTAAATAAGCAACAAATAATAAGTAATAGATATATTTTTTTCATCATAGTTATTTTTAATACAAGGCTACCATTAAAGGTAGCCTTTTCATTTTGTTTAGTTAGCATCCAATATTTCTTGCATTGTGTAACCTTCACATAATGCGTAAGCTGCATTCATGTGAAATGTAGCTGCTTCAATTGAATACCCTGCATTAAGTGATTGGTGCATGACGATATACGCTCTATCTTCACACTCCTCAGAAGTTTCAACTTCAATAATTTCTTCTTCTAATAATGAAGCACTAAAACTCATCGTAGAAAACATCAATAATAGCACCAAAGATGCTGAAAATAATTTTTTCATTTTGTAAATAATTAAATTAATTGCCTACTCTTTGAAATGGTTTTCGGCATTCCCATAAATTACTGCAACACAATTTTTTGAGAATTAGGAGGAATTTCACTATTTACAACCATGAAACTATAACTATGAAAAAAAATGAAAATTGCATTTAGGTAAGAGTATTCTTCCCCTTTTTTGAGGGGATTATTCCCTTTTTTAAAATTATAATAAGTAAACACAATCTTTAAATTTTAGTATCTTGCTAGGCTAATACTAATTAAATATTTATGAAATTTTAAGACTGTGAATAAACAACTCTTTAGGTATTAACATGAAAAGCAAAGAATGTACCCATCACAGCCTTATATATATAAATATCTATACAAATATAGATATTTATCTCAATAATTACAAAATATGGAGCGATTTTACTCTAAAATAAAATCAAGAATACTTAAACACATTGAAGATAAAGGAATTAGCAAGCGTCAATTTTATATTGAGACTGGTATTTCTAATGGTGTTTTAGATAAAAAAACAGGCTTAACTGAATTGAATATCGAAAAATATCTCAATACTTATGAAGAAATTAATCCTACTTGGCTTCTAACAGGTAAGGGAAATATGTATACTGATAATAGAAATGAAACTAATGATATTGAACAGGGAAGTGATTTTAGCTTGTCTTTACTAAACGCATTGGTAAATGATGAAAAAATCAGAAAAGCTTTGAAATTGATAATAGGCAAAGAGATAAACGATTTTATTACAACCAAATCCTTGGATAAGTTAAACAACACAGAAGCTTCGGAAAGTTTAGAAAAAAATGAAATTAAAAATACAGAAGATAAAAGTTAAAGTTTACTTTTTCTTGTTTTTTAAAATTGAGGAAGCCAAACGTGCAATTTTTTTAACTTCTTCATAGTTGGTTTCTTTAGTAGTCAATCTTTTCATCTCCACTTCAATAAACCATTGAAGCGTTTCAGATTCTTTGAATTCAGATTCTAACTTTTTGAGAAGTTCATTTTTGATATTTTCTAATTCTTCATCGTTCATCACAAAGACAGAAATTTAATCTTTATTAATTTCATTTACAATTTCTTGAATAGTGACATTTATATCTTCTCCTGTTACATCAATTAAAGCTTTGTAAGTTATCGTTTCTTCCTTCGATGGCATTATTGAAGCTATATCGCTAATTCTTTTAGAATCACCTTGTAATACTTTAATATTTCTAGCTATATTAGAAAGCCTTACTGCATTTTTTGTTGTTCTTTTAATAAAAAGTATAAATAAATAGCTTATCAAAAGTGATAGAATGATAATTGATGTGTAATAGTAAAATTCATCAAAGTCATTTCTTGCCCACAACGACCAAGTAATATAATAAATTGATATTGACATAAGCATAAATGAAATAAATATCATTATTTTTCTAAACAAGGCTATATGGATAAATAATGATGAGAAATAGGTAGCAACGCTACTTATAAATAAAGTAATTGGAACACCTATTGCATAGAAAAACATTCGTGCATTGTAATAACCAAAGACTTTTACTTCTGAACTTTTATCTAAAAAAATATGAATGAAAGGTGCTGTGAAACCAATTACAGCACCAATCAAGATAATAATGATAGTTAATTTGTTACCTATCGTCTGGGTGTTGGATTTTTTCTTTGTCAATGGCTTCAATTGTGTTGTTATCTTCTTCGTTTAAAGCTTCGGGATTACAACTTGTCAAATTCATAAATAAAAGTCCTAATACTAATAATGATAATTTTTTCATGTTAATACTTTTTAGATTAATTATTACTTACCTGTAAAGTAATAATAATCATAAAGTATTTATAGATTCAAATCATTAAATTTCAGTATTTTAAAACTATTATTCCACTAATTTTTAAGTCAAATAATTACCAATTACAAAGTTAGAATTAAGACATTCTAAAGAATATAGTAAAACCGTAAAATATCTATGGTTTAAGTTTTGAAGTGAATTGTGTAAAATAAAAATGATTTCCTTACGGTTTTCCGTAATGGTTATAAAAAAAAGAGTTACGTTAGTAAAAGTAAATATTGTTATGCTAATTTTGTTTACTGTACTACAGGTTTTCCGTATTCTATGTATAAAGAAAGTTGATCCATTAAAAGTATTAACAAACCTGTCTGTATAGGAAAATATATCTTGAAAGTTTAATAGGCTAGAATTAAAGAAATTTGTATCACGCTCTTGCATAGTCTTAGTGACCAGCTTTTAAGATGTATGGGTATTATATGTGCTTATTGTGTGCTATTTTTTTATGATTCAATTCTTTTTCTTTCTTTGAAATCTAATAATAGAAGCACGACCATTAAAATTATCATCAAGATATTAATCCATCCCGTAAATTTAGATTGTTCAATCTGTAGAAATACATCAGGTAAAATCAACTTGCCTCCAGTTAGAAGTATTAAATTTGGTATAAAGTTGGTTGTGACAAACGTAGCAAGAACAGACCAAAACGCACGCATATATCTTTTTTTTGGGTCTTTAGTTAATAGATATAAAAAAACAAGTATAGCAGCAATCGTAGGTATTTGAAATTGAATTGATATTACGGGTAGAATGTAAACAAAAACTCCAATAAATAAACCTCCAATTAATGATTTAAAACCCCAATATGTATTGTATCTGCTTCTTCTGGAATTTAAATTATTTTTTAACCATTTCTCGTAATCTACTTTTTCCTTTTTCCATAATTCATTTAATCCTATTCGGAAATTTTGATAAGCTTTACGAGTAAGTTCTCTTTTCTTCTTTTGTTGTTTAGCCAATTCAGCCTCTTTTAGTTTAAGTTTTAATTCTCCAACGTAAGAAGTAAAGAGTGCTAGAGCTATCTGTGATTCTCTTGACTTTCTTGCCGAATTACTACTATAAACTCCAATGATTATACTTAATAATATTCCAATTGAAACAAGTTTCATCAAATTTTCGTCCACAATAAATAGTGAATAAATACATATTCCCAAGACTGTGGTAAAAAAGAAAATATTGGAAGCTAGTGTTAATTTATGATGAAACTTTCTGTTTCTTTTTAAATCAGCTTCAACTTCTTTAAGTCCTAATTCATCGTTTGAAAAAATGAATTCTGTTATTCCTGGAGGCGCTGGAAACGATATTTCTGGATTTGCAATTAAGTCTGGGTCTGATTTTCTATCAATATTAGATGAACTTAGATTCTTATTTTCTCCTAACATTTTGTGGATTTTCGACTTAATATCTTTATGCTCAGAAGCATTCTTTGGTTTAATTTTATCCCATGAGATATCATTACCACTATCAACAATTGAAGGTATTAAGGCAGATACTTTATTGATTCGCATTCTCAGTAGAAAAAGAATAAAAATGCCTAGCACTAAAAATATCATCATATTAGGATTCTCTATCAAAAAATGAAATCCAAATTGAACAACTAAAACAATTATCCAAATAAGAGCAATACAAGACGAAATAGCAATAATAATTTCTATTATGAAAAATATTTCTTTACATATAGAAGATTTATTCTCTTTATTCTTTTCTTCATATTCCTTTAATACTCTTTTTTTATGCTCCTCTAACTCTTTTTTAGATTCAAAATCTTCTTGTTGGTTCAAGTAAATTAATGCTATTTGCAAAAATGAAATTTCCTCATCCGAATTAAAGACTTCTCTTTTTTTTAGTGAGCTTTCCCATCTTTTTCCTATCACTTTATTAATAGATTTGAGCATAGCTTCAAACGCAGATATTCTTCTGTTATGTCTACCAACAAAACTTACAACAAGTTGGAACAAGATTGTTAATATGAATATTTGAAAAAACTCCATTTTATAATTGATATTAGTTTTCTAATTTGAAATATTGGTTCTTTTCTTTATGGTTGTACAAAAGATTTAGGCGATTAAGTAACATAAAAATCTCAGTAAAACATTGAATTAGATAAAAACCAAAAGTCTTAATTTTAACACCATGACTTATTTTATGCATACATTTTTACCGCTAGTTAATTATTAAAACCCTAATGCCTCTAGCACTTCGGATTTTGGCAACTCCTTACTTAAAACATTGTCAATCCAAATTCCAGATTTATATGTTCCATCTTTAAAATATAGTATTCCATATCCGTCCCACTCAGCTTGTTTATATTCACCAACATATTTTACGATGTCAACATAATTATTTTTCTCAAGAGGATTGTTTTTGGGGTAATGACTTATTCCAAACCCATCCTGTTTACTGTTTTTCCAAGAGCCATTGTAGATTGTACCATCATCATGAAGCAAAGTACCAATACCTGAACGACTGTTTTCTTTCCATTGTCCAAAATATATTGCTTTTCCAAACCAGACATAAATTCCATATCCATTCCTTTTATCATTTCTATATTGTCCAGAAAAAAGTCCTCTTCCTTGAGAATATTTATATGTACCAAAGCCACTTTTATTTTTTTTACTATCTACTTGTCCACTATACCAAGTACCATCATCGTATTCCCAATTAACGAGGTTATTTTGCTTGAAATTTGAAGAACTAAAAGACGAATCCCAAGAACTAGAATTTTGCTGTTTAGTTTGCTGATTTTGGTAATATGCATCAGCTCGTCTTTGTTGTTCTTTAGTTTGTCCTAAAACCGTTAGCATTCCAATTATTATAAATGTAATTGATAAGATTAATGCTTTTTTCATAATGTCAAATTTTATTGGTTAATTTTATTTTCAACTTAAAGGCTAGAAAAACAAGTGATAAAGAAGCATAAAATTTTCAGCAAAGCATTGAATTAGATACACACCAAAAGTCCTTATTTTACTACTACAAAATATTTTATATATACATTGTCACCGTCAATTACCTATCAAAAACCTAATGCTTCAAGTACTTCAAGTTTTGGTAGTTCCTTACTTAAGACATTTTCAATCCAAACTCCAGATTTATAAGTGCCATCTTTAAAATATACTATTCCATATCCGTGCCATTCTCCCTCTTTATATTCTCCTAAATATTTTATGATATTTGAATAACCATTAAATGATGCTGGATTGGTTTTTGACCATTTAGAGATTACAAATCCATTCTTTTTTCCAAGTTTAAAAGATCCAAAAAAACTATAACCATTTTTATTGGAATAAAAAGTAAACCCATTAGCTTTATTGTTTATAAACTGACTAAAAAAGATTCCATTATTTTCTCTCGAATAATCTATTCCTAATCCATTTCTTTCTTTATTTTTTCCTTTCCCAACGTACCAATCACCATTATTATTCTCCCATTTAACAAGATTATTTTGATTATAATTAGGATTAGAAGAACCGAACAGCCAATCCCAAGATTTTGACAATTGTTCTTGTTTTTGTTGATTTTGATAGTAAGTCTCAGCTCGTCTTTGTTGTTCTCTAGTTTGCCCTAAAACTATTTGTGTTCCAACTGTTATTAATGTAATCGCTAGAATTAATATTTTTTTCATAATGTAAATTTTATTGGCTAGTTTATTTTAACCTAAAGTTAGCTGTTTTGTCAAAAGCGATAGCTAAGTATAGCCTACATTGATGTTTTAGCTTTTGTTAGACATATTTTTTATAATATATTCATCTCATTTTCTAGTTCAGTTAAAACTTGATCAAAATCGAAAAGACAGTAATTTTTTCTAATACTTGATTTCATTACAGTATATGCTTTATGTCCAAAAACAAATGCTTTCATATCTAATTTTATTTTCAATATTTTAAATAGAATATAAAAAATATAGGATTTTTCAACTTGGTCAGTGTCTAATTTTGCAAGGTCAAAATACTTAAGAGCTAAATTTAAATGCTTTTCAGACTGATTATATTTTTGTAGTTCAAAATAATATGCCCCACTAATAAAATTGTAATAAGCTAATCGAGAATATTCTTGTTCTTCTAAAAGAGTTTTTTTAGCAATATTTAATTGTAGTTTTTCGTGCGTTTTCTCTAACCATAATTTTGCATCATCCAATTTGTTTTCTCTCAAAAACCTACAAGCAGAACATTGAAAGGAAACAATTTTCATATTTTCAATTTCAGCATTTGATCCAATATAATTATCTGCAAGGTCTCTGTAATCTGAGAGAGTATCGGTGTTGAACCCACAACCATAATCTAGTAATTCCCATTGGTATTTTTGAAGTTCCTTTTTTTCAATCAAATTAAGCCTATCAAAATCCTTCGACAGTTGATAAGACTTTAAAAAATAGCCTTTTGCCAATTGCTTATTTCCTAAAGCCCAATGAACTTTTAGTAAGTTAATTTTTAGTTTAAAAGATACTATTCCGTCATCACCTTTGATCTGTCTTAGAATTAGTTCTGCAATTTTTTTTATTTTAGATGTGAGTATTATTTTTTGGGTTTTTTGCCAATCATATTCGTAGACACGAGTGAAGAGTTCTAAAAAATCTGGAGTTATAACAAGGGTTGGGAATCCCCATATTAACTCTTCTAAATATTCTAAACATTGATCAAACTCAAATTTACACTTGTTTATTTCTCGTTCAATCAATTCTAAACCTTGTTGATTACCTTTTTCAATTATAAGTTTTCTAATAGATTCCTTTTCAAATATTTCTTTATTTTTTTTAATTATTTGATTCAAAAAAACATAAGATTGGTCTAAAATATTATCCTTCACTATGTGTTTTTGTATCGGATTTGTGAATAATTGATTTTCTTTTATGTTTTTAGGTTTTATTTGCTGTAGTTCTTCTTTTGTTAACTGGCGTAATGTGTTATTTTTACTTACATATGGATATTCACACTTTATTAATGAACGGCTAGGGTTATTATTTGGATATGAAACTTTTTTCGTTGTTAAATTACATTCAACAATTAAAAATCCTTCTACTGAAGGCATTTCAATTGCCCTTCTTTCAATTCCGTCATTTCTGGTTAACCCCAATTCTTTAAATTCTAAAAATCCTTCTTTATAGTCGTTACCAAAAAAAGATGAACGCCCGTCAGAAACTTCATTGCATAATGCATTGCAGTATATCACATATATTCCTTCATCAAATTCTTTCACCACTCTATCAATTGATTGGTGATGTTCTCTTCCTTTAGGTTGAAGAGCAATAACACATAGTATATCTATATTTTTCTTAAGAATTTTACTTCTTAGACTTATGTCAAATAGATCTGCACAAATCATTACAGCAAAATTACCTATTGGTGTGTTTTCAAAATATGCAAATTTTGTTCCTCCCACTGGACCAGAATCTATTTTTCGAGAGACTTCATGTGGAGATAATTTACTTTTTTCTGTTAAATATCTTTTCCCTTGATAAAAGACAGGTGATGTATTATAAAAATTATCTTTACGCTTAAGGTATGTACTACCACCAATTACTATAATTTTAGTATTTGATGTCCATTTTCTTATCCTTTCATGTAAATTTGAAGGAATAGAAAATTCAGGAAAAACTATTAAATCAACTGAATTTTTATTTCCAAACTCAAGAATATTATCGATGAAATTTTCATTCTCCTTTTTTAAATTTAGTTGATAGCATTGATTTTTATCTCTTGATAATTGAGAAGCATCCCAAGATGGCTGAGAAATAAGAATTCGTGCTGTTTTTTTAGGTCTCATTCCCCAGTTTTCAGACTTTAATTCTATGTTCATAATTTAATCGATTTCTATATTTTCTGAGTCATATATTTTCTAATAATGTTCATAATTATATCTAATACCTAGATAATAGTGAAAATTTACAAGTGCATGTTTATCAATTACAAAAATTTCGTTTAGTATGATTTTTACTTCTTTAAAAGCGAATCTTACGTCATCGAAAAATATTTTTTAATTTCTTAAGAAACTTTTATTACAGTATTATTTGGAATAAACACTTAATTTTAAATAATAAGTAAAATCAATTAAAACTTGTAGTCTGTAATTTACATATTTTAAAATTGTCAGACAAACCTCCTTTAGTTTTTGAATTATGAATATATTCTACATAACTTCCAAAGTATCAATTTCATATTTTACAACATAAGGTGTTTTTCTTCTCACAACAGCAAAAGCTCTTGCTACCAATTTATTCCTAATGATATTAATTGTACTCATTTTATGTTTGCCTTTTTCGATACGTGAATTGAAGAAATCTTTTATTTCAGGATCAGTTTGTAATGCACAGATTGCACACATATTTAGAATACTTTTTAGCTTTTTGTTAGCTAAATTAGATACTCTGTTTCGTCTGTTTATACTAGAACCTGATTGGTGAGGAAATGGAGCTATTCCACAATATGAAGCGAACTGTCGCCATGTCTTAAACTTTACAAAACAATCGGTATATACAATCATTGATATAACAGAAATCGCACCAAGCTCCTGAATACTAGTTATTAACTCATACTGCTCTTTTATAACTAAATCATTATTGATTATTTTTTAATTGTTGTCATGATAGTTTTTAATAGATTCAATTAAGGGTTTCCGTAATTGGATAATCATCTATATTGACAAATATTACTTTAATAATACATAACTCTCATTTTTTACTCTTGTAAAGTATAGTTGTGCTAATCTTAGTGTGGTACATTCCGTAAGTCATATCAAAATACTCTCAATCGGGTTTGCGGCAGTTGCCACCTCATTTAAAACCAATCGGCTAGCCAAGCTTTGCAATTTGTTGCCAATTAGGATTTTTCCAAGAGAAGTGAATATCGTTTGTTTAAACCATGAGCACATTGCTGATATTACACGTAATTTAATCCCTAGTTCTTTATTGTCGCGTATAATTAATCCCTCTGCTTTGGTTCTAATACTAGGATGAAACGTTTTAACTCTTCTATCTGTATGTGTATACCATGTTTTTTATTGGAATTTTCCGTTAAGGTTAACATATATAAATCTGACTGTTTTTATGTAGAAATATTGTCCTTCCTTTTGAGTAATGATTATTATATTTTATTGAGGAAAACCGTAATTAATACAAACAAAAACATATTAACTTCGCCCAAATTATATTGATCCGTAAAATAATTACGGAAGTCTTTTTCAATAAACTATAATGTTGTAAATTTCCAGTCAATATGAAATTTCCTATAATTTAGATGAAGAAGACTAATTATATCATTGAAGAAATAATTGACCAATATACTTTAGAGGATAACAACAGACCATGGATTATTGGTTTTAGTGGTGGAAAAGACTCTACTGTAATGTTGACTCTAGTATGGTTAAGTTTACTGAAAATTAAAAATGAAGTTGATGAAAAATTCCTGAAAAGAGAAGTTTGGGTAGTATGTAATGATACTTTGGTTGAAAACCCTATAATTACAAACTATGTAAATGGAATACTAGAAAAAATTAAGGTTGCTGCAATTCGACACAACTTGCCTATAAAAGTTAAAAAGACAATACCTCGATTAGAAGATTCATTTTGGGTTAACTTAATTGGTAAGGGCTATCCTGCACCAAACAATGCTTTTAGATGGTGTACAGAAAGATTAAAAATTAAACCGACATCAAGATTCATTGATGAGATTGTTAATAGTGAAGATAACGACCATAAAGAAGCAATTGTTTTAGTCGGAACGAGAAAGAGTGAAAGTGCTTCCAGAGCTAAGTCAATAAAAAAACATGAGATAAAGGGAAAACGTTTAACAAAACATCCGCTTCAGAAAAATGTTTTCGTGTATTCTCCAATAAAGGAACTTTATTTAGAAGAAATATGGTATATAATCAACACATTTGAATCTCCTTGGGGAGCAGAAAAAAACCAATTATTTAACATTTATTCAGACGCGAGCGCAGATGATTATGAATGTCCTACTTTGGTGTCTAACAAAGAGCATAAATCTTGTGGACAAAGTAGATTTGGTTGTTGGACATGCACAGTAGTTAGAAAAGATAAATCAATTTCCGCACAAATTGAGAATGGAGAAGAATGGCTAATACCTTTGAGAGACGTTAGAAACTGGATTCAAGAAGAACGAAATAATCCTGATAATAGATCGGATTACAGAAGAAACGGAACATTAGCAGCTATACCAAATGGCGGTTATGTTGTTCAAAAACACAGAGTCAAAATATTAGAAAAAGTTTTTGAAGCCCAGAAAAAGATTAATGATATGGGAATTGATGTAGAGTTGATAAATAATCAAGAACTTATAGCAATACAAGTCACTTGGTATAGAGACCTTTATTTTGATTTTAAGGTTTCGGATATCTACAATAAAATATTTAATAAAAATCTTGATATGAAACAGCATAATGAACTTATAAAGAAAGAAGAAGAAATTTTATTATCAGCTTGTGAGAATAACAAAGAACATTTCAGTTTGATTCAAGATTTATTAAAGCTTGAAAAATCAAAAACGATTATGATGAAAAGAAGAGGTTTGATAGAGGATATTGAAAATAGATACAAACAATTTATTACTGCATAATGATAATAAAATCTATTGAGCTAAATAATTTTAGGATTTACAAAGGGAATAATCTTATTGATTTATCTGTTACAGATGATGAAAATATTATTATTGTTAGTGGTAAAAATGGTTTTGGGAAGACTACTTTTCTTATGTCTTTAGTCTGGTGTTTGTATGGGCGGCAAATGAGTGATGTCGATGATATCTATAAAAATGAGATTCAAAATAATGGAAATTATCGTCAATACATTAAAAGTAGCCTTAATAAACAAGCTGAGTTTGAAGGAAAAACAAAATTCTCAGTTTCTGTTACGTTCTCAGGTATTACGACAATCCCAGATGTAACATGTAATGAGCTAAAAATAACAAGAACTTATTTTACTGAAGGAAATAAGGAAGAAGACCTTGACATTTTAATTGATGGTTATGAAAGTGAATTAGTTAAAAATATAGGAGCAGAACATTTCATCCGTGATTTTATAATGCCAATGGAAATTGCTAAGTTTTTCTTTTTTGATGCAGAGAAAATAGTTTCCCTTGCAGAAATTCATACTGCGGAGCAAAGACAAAAATTAAGTAATGCCTTTTCGGAAGTTTTAGGCATAAAACAATATCAAAGTTTAAAGGAAGACTTAGAACAGTATTTAGAAAAATTGAAATCTGAAACTGCTAATGCAAAGGAAAAAGCTGAATTAAAAAGGCTTAAAACAGATGTTGAAATTGCCGATGATAGAATAAAAGAAGTTCAAGAAGAAATTAAAAATCTTGAAGAAGAAGCATCTGGAATGAAGTATGAAATTAACAAACTTCAAGAGAAGCTGATAAAACAAGGAAGCCTTATAACTGTAGAACAACTAAATGAATTAAAAGATAGAAAAGACAACCTAGAGAAACAAGTGGGTATTTTAAATGCTGAACTAAAAAAACATTATGAAGTCATCCCTTTTGCAATTGCAGGAAATTTGTTAACGGAAGTTCTGGAGCAAATTATTGTTGAAAGAGATTTAATTAGTCAAAAATTTAATGAAGATAAAGTTGAAAAAATTACAGATAATATTATCAATGATTTAATTAAAATTCCACATCCTGATGATTTAGTTATAAGTTATAAGGTACAAGAGTATTATATTGGTAATCTAAAAGGATTAATACAAAAGCATATTGGAGGAGAATCTGAAAGGAAACCAAATTCAAATTCTGACACAGAAATTATACATAGTTTTTCAGAATCTGAAAAATCGGAATTGAACCAATTTATTAATAACATTCGACTATCTTTCAAAGAAACATTCAATCGGATCAATTCCGATTATATAAGGTCAAAGAATGAATTGAATGATATCAATAAGCGAATTAAGCTAGCTGAAGAGAAGTCAGAAAACCCGCTCGTCAAGGCTGATAGGGAAAGAAAATCTCAATTAGAAAATAAGTATGATGGAATTTTGAGAAATATTGGTGTACTAGGGCAGGAAATTGAAACAAATAATGATGTTAAAGTAAAATCAAAAAAAGAGATTAAAAGAATATCAGACAAACTTAAAGTTTCAAAAGGTAAACAGCAAATTAGTCAAGAAGTAGAGAAATCAATAAAATATCTAAAAAAATTCATTGGAGATTTTAAAATTGAAAAAAAGCATAGTCTTTCAAAAAGAATAAAAGATGGTTTAGATATTCTACTTCATAAAAGAAGTTTTATAAGCGACGTTCAAGTAGAAATTTTGGGCGATGATATAGAAATTAATTTAATCGACGCAAGAGGGAAAGAAATAAATAAGGATTCTCTTTCTAAAGGAGAGCAACAAATGTATGCAACTGCTTTACTAAAAGGGCTTGTGGATGAGTCAAATATAGATTTTCCTGTATTTATAGATTCTCCAATGCAAAAGTTTGATATAGATCATTCCAATAGCATAGTAAAACACTTTTATCCACAGGTTTCTAATCAAGTAATTATCTTCCCTTTATTGAAAAAGGAAATGACAGAAGATGAATTTAATATCTTGTTGCCTAGCATAAGCAAAACTTATTTAATTAAAAATACAGATAACGAGCGATCTACTTTTGAACAAGTTGAGAATAAAGAACAATTGTTTGACGTATTTGAAAAAGATTATCAAGATGCAGTTTAATATAAGTACATCACCAGAAAATGAACCATTAGTTAAATCCTTGACTCAAAAAATAGGTCTTGGTTCAGAAAATCACATATCTAGGATAGCTCTAGCTTATTCTTTAAGTAAAGGGTATAGTTTAGATTTAGAAAAAAATTTACGTCCCTTTGGAGGAAAAGAATATAAAGATCATACTTTATTTGGAAGCTACAAAGAGTATTATGTTGCATTAATCTGTCAACGTTATCAAATACATAGAGACGATTCCAATATCAGAAAATATCTTAAAATGCATATAGATCAAGGTTTGGAATTGATAAATAAGTTTTTTGAAGATAACCAAAACTTCTCTGGTATTGAATTCTTATTAGATAATATTGAAATAGGTATTGATTCAATGAATGAGCATGAAAATTCATTTGAATTTACTAAAAACAACAATTCCTCGTTGAATGAAAAAGAGAGTTTTGTAAAGCCAATCAAAATTTTAGTTGGAGAAACTGAAAAAGGAGAAGAAATTTATTTTACTCCTAATGATACATCAATATATGGTAATTGTCATATTGCAGTTGCAGGAAATTCTGGAACAGGAAAATCATATTTCTCAAGAAAGATTTTAGAGCGTATTGTACAAGGGACTAATGGTAGTGTCAATTTCTTATATCTTGATTTCAAAGGTTTAAATGAAAGTGACAAAACAAGTAATGACTTCAAAAGCTTTTTCAAAACTACGAACGCTGAATTGGTTGACACACCACAAAATTCTTTTCCTGTTAATCCTTTATCATTTATAGATAATGTAAATGAGAAAAATAAAATTGTAGGTATCGGTAGATTTGTAGATATCATTACCAAATACGCTAATCTTGGGAATGTGCAAAAACAAAACCTTAAAGATGCTACAATAAATGCTTTTGAAAATAGAAACGATGGCTCATACCCAACCTTAAAAGAAGTTTTAGAAAATGTGTATGAGATTGCAGGAGACAAGCCTACATCACTTACACAAATATTGATTGGATTAACTGAAATTGAATTATTTGATAATGAAAAACATGGAGACTTCATTAATTCCAATTATTATTTAAGTCTTTCAGGAGATTTAAGTAAAGAAGTTCGTTTTACAGCTACATTTCTTGTAATTTATTATCTATATAATACATTTATGAATATGGATAAAGCTCCTATTGAGGACGATTACAGTGGGTTACGCTACGTTCTCTTAATTGACGAAGCTCATAATGTATTCAAGGAAAAGAAGTCACAAGAGATTCTCGAAAAATTATTGAGAGAAATTCGATCTCAAGGTGTAGCTGTGATGCTCGTTTCACAAGGAATTGAAGAATTTAACCAGCCTACTTTTGATTTTTCTTCCATGTGTCAATCGGCATTTTTAATGTCTATTAAAGATGGGAATAACTGGAAATCAATAAGTAAATTTCTTGGTGCTGGGGAAAAACAACGAACCAAAATAAATCGCTCTATGGAAACAATAAACCCTCGACAAGCCATTACCAATGTTAAGGAGTTTAATTTTGGAGAGATTTTTAATACTAAATAATTATGCCTGAATTTCTAACTAACATTTATTTTTACATAATTTTATCATCTGGTTTAATTATAACTTGGTGGATAATAAAAATAAGGAAAGCTGATTCAAAAACTGAATTTGGTCTTATGGTTAAATTTTTAAAAGAAAGAAGAAAAGAGCCATCTTCTTCTTTGGCATACTGGTTATATTTTTTAATAATTGTGCTTTTAATCGGAATTAGTGGTTCATTGATATCTGCACTTCCATCTTATGAAAATGGTTTTGATATGAATTCTACATCACTAAGTTTGATTGGTTATGCTGTGGTATTACTATGTTCTTCATCAATAGAATTAATTTTTATTGATTTAAACGACGAGGATAGTAAATACTACAATATCAAAAAAGGAATTACAATGTTAGGAGTTGCACTTGTAATTTTTAGTATTTTATTTGGTATTGTGACTTATTTTATACCACAAGAAATAGCCCGACTTGTCTTAAGCATTGTCGCTTGTATAGTTGCAGTTTATTTTTGGTGGATAACAAATGCAAGAAACTTATCAGTTTTAGATTCACCAATTCCTCCATCAACAGACAATACAACTGGTGGTAATACAAATAATTTAAGTGGGGCTACACCTCAAGAATTTACTGAATAATTATGGAGTACCCAAAAACAATTAAAGCAATAAAAGTTCACCAGCCTTTTGGAGATTTTTATGTTTGTGCATTAACAGCAAAAGATATCATTGATTTATCTTTTAGTGATCCTTTACGTTATGATGAAGATAAAAATTTAAAAGGTAGCCAACGAAAATTAGACGAGAAAGGCAGAGTCAGATCAATAACCAGTTATATCAATGGTAATGATACGGCATTCCCTAATTCAATAATTGTTTCTGCTAATTACAATGAGAAAGGTCTAATTGAAGAAGATGAAAATTTAACTTGGAAATTTAATCCTTCTGGTAGTGATAATATTTATGAAGTAATTATTCCAACACCAACAAAGTTAGCAGCAATCATAGATGGTCAACATAGAGTAAATGGTTTTAAAGAAGCTAGTATAGAACGTCAAAAAGAAATGGAGCTATTGGTTGCAATTTATTTTGATTTACCTAATCCGTATCAAGCTTATCTTTTTGCAACAATTAATTACAATCAAAAACCAGTAGATAAAAGTCTTGCTTTAGAACAGTTTGGATACTTTACGGAAGTAACCGAAAGTAAAACTTGGTCTCCAGAATTACTTGCCGTGCATCTATCGAAGAAACTAAATACTGAAAATGACTCTCCTTTTTTTAATCATATAAAAGTTGCTCCTCAAAATGATGAATTTTTACTTTCTAAAAAACCAAAAGAAATGGATTGGTTGGTATCTACTGCAACGATTGTCGATGGTGTTTTAAAGTTGATCTCCACTAATCCTAAGGAAGATTCTAATGAATTGAGAAGATTGAATGAAAAAGATAGAAACAGAACTAAAATAAGTAGAAATGACAACACACCTCTAAGACGTTTCTACATAGAAGGTAATGACTTATTTGTTTATAAAATAATTTTTAACTTCTTTAAAGTGGTTGATGTAGAAATATTCAAACCAGTTACAGGTCAAACATCTTACATAAAAAAAACTATTGGTATTCAAGCATTATTTGTAATCCTAAAAGAAATTTTAAATAGGAATTTAGATACAGACAAAAATATTAGTCAAGAATACTTTAAATCCTATATTGATCGATTTAAAACTATTGATTTTACCGATAATTTTTACACGGCATCTGGTATTGGCAAATCAAGAATTCAAAATTCTATATTATTAGCACTAGAATTCAAAAATTTTGAAGATATAAGAAATGAAGATCATATTCCCGAGTATAGAAGACTTTTGGAAAGAAATTAAAAAAATGTCATGGACAAATTGACAGTAACCTACTAAGGAAATAGCTAGTGCCCAAAAATGGAAATAAATCATCAGCATGGAAAGATTGTTAGTGTTTGAGCTAAATAACGTATTGAATTACTCTACAAAGGTTTTACGACAATAAAGATATTTTGGCATTTTATGATATATATCTGAGTCAATATTCTCTCCTTTCTTTTTACCCTTTTTAGATAATAGATAAATTTGTGTTTGATTGACAGTGTGCATTTCACTATCAATGTTATAAATGTCCAATATTATATTTTTTGAATTTCGCTTAAATATTGAATCAATCAAATTTTCAAAGCTATCAACTAATATATCCGTTGTAAATAAGGCTAACTGATTTTTATCTTGAATTTCACTTTGAACATATTTTGAGTACAAAAGTAAAGCACTGATTCCGACTTTTGAATTCTTATAAAAATCTGGTTTTTCCAATATAAGTCTATTAATAAACTTTTGAATAAAACTAAAAGAGACATTCTTTTTTATAAATATTGAAGTTAATTCGCTAAAATATAGGCTTGGATTGGAGGAGATCGTAATGGTTATGGCTAATTCATTAGGTAACATTTCTATTAATCTTTTATTTCCTATTATATTTGGTAACTTAACTAGATATTCTGCTGTCAAAAACTCTTGAATAGATTTATGTGCAAACTCATAAAATTCAAAACCAGATTGAACAAATAAACCAGTATGAGACTCAATATCATTGATAACACTTTTAGCTTCATTATAATCTAAGTCAAAATCATGATAGATAACTCTATAAACAATTTCTAAATCCTTTTTAGAAAATATTACCTTGTTATTTTTAGTTGTTAAATGATAAGATAAATTAGATAAAAACTCAAATTTTCTATCAATTTCAAACATAGCATATTTTGAACTTCTTTTTATTCTTCTTTGCTCATCCCATTCTTCAAGTAATAAGTTGACTATTTTTTTATATACAGTTTTTGGTTTATCAGGAATTTTACCAAGTCTTTCATAAATAGCACATAAATGTGCAATAGTTAATGGTCTTATTGATGTATCATTATATGGAGACTCTCTTACCTCTTCGAGAAATTTTTTTGCACTATTAACTCCAAGCCACTTTTCAGCAAAATTTTGAATTTGAATTTCATTTAATGGACATATTTCATAAACTGATATGCTTTCATTACTGTAGCTGAAATCTGCTGTTCGTGAAGTAAGTATTAATTTAGAATTCTCTAATTTTGATGCGATGTTAGTAACTTCATCCAGAATAATCTCCTTATGACTCTTAAAATGTAACTCATCGAAACCATCTATAATCAGCAAAACATTCAGTTTTTCTAATATTTCGATGACTAAGTTTGATTTAACTCGGTTTAAATCTTCTGCTGTTTGTATGATTTTGTTATCATCAGCACTGATTTTTAATCCTAAAACACCAAACAAATACTCTATTATTATACCAGAAGACTCTTTACTTCTATTCTTATTAAATTCACGTAGTTTTACTAAAATTGGATATTTAAACCTATTTGGAAAAAAATTCTCGTCAAAAAAAATAGATTGGCATAAATGCTTCATTGAAGTGGTTTTTCCTGCTCCAGGCTGACCTAGAATTGCCAAATGATTTTTTTCTCTTTCCAAAGCCTGCAAAAAAGGAATTACAGTAATTTTTTCGTCTTCTACAATTCTTACTCTTTTAGGATAGATATACAGATCTAATGGTATAAAAATTCTTGAAGTTTGTTTAGAGTTTTTTAAATCTTTAAATGTTATTTCATTAGACCAATTCTTAACATATCTAATATGATTATTAATTGATTTTTCAATTTCCTTCTTATCAGATTTTATTTTTATTTTTTTAAACCTGTTACTTACAATTGCTAAAATTAAACTAACAGATTCTTTAATTATTGTTTCTTTAATCATAAATTCAATATACTAAATACTACATTCAATAAAGTGAAAAATTACAAAATTATAATATAAAATACATACATTTAATATAGCAAACTGTTATTAGCGTATTATAATAAAACTAAAATCCAATTATATGAGCAAAGAAAAATTAACTCGAAAGCAATTATATGATTTGGTATGGTCTAAACCTTTAACTAAACTTGCTAAAGAATATGCAATTTCTGATACAGGTTTACGAAAGATTTGCAAAAAGCATAATATTCCATTACCAAAACTAGGGCATTGGCAAAAATTACAATATGGCAAAAAAGTTACTATAATAGCTCTCCCTAAAATTCAAGACGATAATACTTTAATTGAGTTATCTATCAGAACCGAGGGAGATGAAAATAATTATAGTTATTTATCAGAATATCATAAACTGAAAAAGGAAATAGAAAATGATAAAACTTTAAAGATTACAGTTCCAGATACAATTTCAAGATATGATCCACTCATTACATTAGCTAGAAAAGATTTACAAAATAAAAAGCCATCTCAATGGAGTAACTCTAAAGGATTGATATTTTCATCTATTGGTATTTTGAACATAGAGGTCTCAAAATCTAATATAAAAAGAGCATTGAAATTTTTAGACACACTAATTAAACTTTTAAAAAAGCGTGGTCATGAAATCAAAATTGATAATGGAAAAACGTATGCTATTGTAAATAATGAAGAATTAGAATTAAGATGCAGAGAAACTTTAAAAAGAGTCAAAAGTGAGAAATATAAATGGGAGAGTTATGACTATGTTCCTTCTGGTAGGCTAGTTTTAAAACTTGAAAATAAATATCCAAATAAAGAATGGAAAGATGGTAAGCAAAGAAAATTAGAAGATCAATTGCCGAATATCTTAACTACTTTAGAATTAAGAAGTGAAAAAATAAAAAAGGAACGTATAGAAAGAGAAGAAGCTCGAAAACAATATGAAATAGAAAAAGCCAAAGAAGAGCTTTTAAAACAAAAGAGGGATATCGAATTAGGAAGTTTTAAGAAACTTTATTTTGCTACTGAATTACATCATAAAGCAAATGTAATGAGAAACTACATCAGCAAAATAAAAGAAGATGCTATCAAAAAGGATGATCTCACAGAACAATTGATAAAATGGATTGATTGGGCTTCTAAAAAAGCAGATTGGGTTGACCCTCTAACTGATTACAATGAAGATGAATTACTTGGAGAATTTGAAGAAAAGTACTTTGAAAAAGAAAAACCGAAATACTCTTGGTATTTATAATTTATAAAATGATAGATTTTAAATTAAATAACTATAAGTTAATAAATAGTTCGGATAATATTATTCCTTTCAAAAGGAATATCCAGAAAGTATGTAGGTTTTGTAATAAAACCTCTTCTGAAGTTAGCTTTAATACCGTTCCACATATAATTCCAGAATTATTCGGAAAAAATAGTGTCACATCAAATTTTGAATGTGATAATTGTAATAATACATTCCAACTTTATGAATCGAGTTTATCTACTCTAGTATTACCATACATAACTCTATTAGGAATAAGAACTAAAAACAAAATTCCATCATTTCAATCATCAAAGAAAAATGGAAAAAAAGCTACTTTAATGCGAATTAGAGATAATGTTAGAGAATTTAATTTTCACAATAATTTAGATGATATCGAAATTGATTACAGCGAAAATAAGTGTACAATAATATTTAGAACTAAAAAGTTTGTCCCTTTTCACATTCACCAAATATTATTAAAAATTAGTATTTCATTACTTCCTGAAAGTGATTTAATTGAAAACAAACATTATTTAGATCATTTATTCTGTAAAGAACCGCTTAACAATGGCTCTGAAATACCCGAATTATGGAGATACCAATTAGGAAATAAAATTTTTAAAAAGCCATCAGCTAAATTATTTAAAGCGAAAGATGTTCTTGTAGACAAAGAAGAATTTCCAGAATATTTTCTTGTTCTAGCATTTGGAAATATTGTATTTCAATACTTTTTACCACTATCAAAAAAAAATAAACATATTCACAAAAAATCAAATAATATTAGTTTTGAAATTTTCCCTGCTTTCTATTGGAATATATCAAAAATTAATAAAATTGAATATAATACATTCGATATACTCGAAACGAGAAAAGTAACCATAGATGAAAAAATTGATCTCACTTTTGATAAAATTCAAAGTGATAATTAGTTATCAAGAAAGCTAACTATTAATACTTGAAAGTTTTACTGCTACGGATAACTTATGAAGATGTGTAGGTTAAAGAGAGTGTCGCTTCTAACGTATGCCCCTCAAATTGATGCACACTATTTTTAGAATGTCTGATTTCGTATTCTTTTTGACCGTCTTTATCATTCTCGTATTCTAACAATATAAATTTAATTGAACTTTTGTGTGATACAATCGTGTTGTCTTCAAAATCATAAAAAGTACTATCCTTTTTTTGATCGTTAAAAAAAGAAACAAAATCATTCTGTTTTATTATGTTTAATGTTGGTCTATTTTGATGTGGCAGAAACTCTTCGACGCTATTATTCAATTTATGAGTTTGAAATATTTTATACCCTGAAAATCTCTTGCTTTTTTGTGAAACACCTTTGTCTATTCTTTTATTTACGTCAAAGAAATTTTGTGTTAGATCATTATAATAGTATTCAAAATCAATCGTTTCTAAATTCTGAATTTTAGTTTTATTTTTTAAAAATTCATTGCCAATGTGTGTAACTTTATAAATTGTTTCATCATTCTGAATACTTTCAGTCATCAATTCATTTTTTAACAAATAATGGAATTGCATGGTTACAAAATCAGTTTCAGTAATTCCTAAAAAATCACAGACCGCTTTGTGTGATGAAACGTTACTATTAATTAATTCTAAAATAATTTTACTGAATCGATCAATTTCGACATTTTTTTCAATTACAATTTTCTGTTTACACTGCCAAAATGGAATAAACACTTCTTTTACTTTCTTTAGCGTGAAGTGTTCTGTTGTTTTATGATCTTTGAACTTATTAAATATTTTCTCTTGAAATTTCTTATCCATTTACAGCTTCTTTTAATGAGTTATAAATCAATCTTTGTTCTTCCAACTCTTTAATTATATTTTTAAGTTTGAAATCATTGAATCTATCATCTTTATATAACATAGCTCTTTTCAAAATATATTCACTATCTCCAACAATAATTAATAAGCGTTTCGCTCTTGAGAGTGCTACATTTATTCTTCGATAATCTTGAAGAAACCCTAATATACTTTTATTACTGTCACTTCTCACAATATCATAGATAATAATATCTCGCTCCGATCCTTGAAATTTATCTACTGTATTTATTTCAATTAACGACTTAACTTTTTCGTCCTTTTTACTATTGAAGTTTGAATATTTATCACATTTTATTTCATTTCTCAATAAATTCACTTGTCCCCTGTAACCTGCAATAACTCCAATATTAAAAGGTTTATTCTTATCTAAGTTTCCATCATAAAGTTCATTCAATTTTTCAAGGGTTTCTTGAATAGCTTTTGCATTACAGTAATTTTTCCTATCAAACTTATTTCCATTATCGTTTGGTTTATCTTTATTTGAAGTAGTTATAAATATTACAGAATTAGGAACTTTTATTAATATGTCATTTTCTGTTATTTGAACTAAAGGCTTCTTTAAATCTAATCCATGTGATTTGTCATCATCATAATCCTTTAAGATATCAATTTCAACATTTGGATTCTTAAGCTTTTTGTCATAGAAATGATTTGAAATTATATTTCCTATATGTCTTGGCATTCGATATTGAATGTCTAACATCTTTATATAAGGTTCTAGGCTTGGATTTTGCTCAAATGAAGAAATCAATTTTTCAAATAAACTTTTTCCAAATGTTTTTTCAAAATCTAATCCATTATCATCAAGCTGTTTTTTAACTTTATCTTTTATTAATTCTTCTCTCGTAATTACTGGCGGTAATTGTTTGTGATCGCCAATCAGAATAATATTGCGCCCCATACTTATTGGCACAAGTGTTTCCCCAGGCGAAGCTTTACTAGCTTCATCCATGATAACATAATCAAATTTTAGATTGATTTTTCGGTACTTTGAACTTGCGATATGAATACAAGTCGCCCCAAAAACATTCATAGACATTGCATACGCTGTTCCTAAATCTATGGTTGTACTTCCATTATTTAATACTGATTTCCCTTCTGTTGTTGCATTTGAAGTAAAAGCAAACCATTCTTTTTGTAGTTGTAATAATTTTAGATTAGTTGTTCCAAGTTCTTTTTTGAAAATATTTTCAATAGCACTCTTAGTTTTTACATGTTCAAATAACTTTTTAATATAGCCTGAACTAACTCTTAATTTTTTAAAGAATTCGTTCAAAAATTCCTTTTCATTACCATTTTGTATTCTGCTGTAAAAAGAATAAAATTTAATCATTGCTTTATTTTTTGATTTCACACCAATTTTATGATTAAAGTTCTCCTCTGATTTTAATTGAGTTTGCTGAATCCAATGGTTCAACTTGTTTTCAAATAAATGTGCTTTGACATCTTGCTGAATACTATCATTATCTACAACTTCATTGCTTGCCAATCGCATGAATAAAATTTCTTTAGGAAGTCTTTCCAACACATTGTCAACTGCTAAATTTGATTGAGAAGTGATTAATATTTTACAATTAGAATTTTTAGCTACCAATTGCTCTACTAATTCTACAATAACAGTCGTTTTACCTGCGCCTGGTGGTCCTTGTATGAGGAATACTGGTTTTCTATGTAAAGCTTCTAAAACGGCTTCCTTTTGACTTTCATCATTTTTTAATTTATCTGATTTTAGATTTTTTTCAAAATCATCATAATTAAAATCAATACGATTGAATGGCGGAGTTTTTTCGGGAGTTGTCAAAATTCCGATAATCTCTGGATTTTCAATAGTTCTTTCTTTGAATTGCTTACAAGCTTCAACTTGTTTCTTGTATTGACTTATTTCTTGTGTTACATCTTGTATTAGTTTTCCTTTGGCTGGAATTTCTTCAAGATCAACTTTCGTGTCTTTTAAAATTAATGATTGATCTGATGAATCAAAGTCGAGAATTGTTCCAATCTCAGAATCGTCGATATATAAAACAACTTTCTCCTTTTTGAGTTTTCTAATTTCATCCCAATCAATAAAACCTTCCGTTAAGGTAAATCGTATATTTTGTTGATTATTTCTTGTTTCAGCTCTTTCAACATAGTTTGCTTTAAAAGCTTTTTCTTCTATGAACTTTTTTTCTTCTTTGGGAAGTACTTGCCACTCTTTTAAAGTATTTGTGTGACTTTTATATTGACTAGCCAATTTATTTTTCTCATCATATTTATCTTGAAAGAATTCAAAACAATCAAAACTTGTGTAATCTAATGCGAAACTGAAATTTGCAATTGAACCAATCTTTATTGTTTTTTCATAACGATCATTTATATAAGGAATAAATAGATAGTTCTGCGGATCAACATAATAACGTCCTGAATAATTTTCTGTACTAAACTGCCCCATAATTTGACCTTGTTTAGATTTTTCAGTTTCAATAGTCCAATAACAGACTTCATTCATTTCTTTTATTATTGGCTCAAAGTCATCATCTGAAACATTTGATTTGATTTTGATAGTATTTCTTGTATCTGAAATATTTAATGACTCTTTAATTTCATTTATATCATCTATAAGTTCTGAATATTTCTTGTACCGATCTATTCGTTCTTTCGCTAAACTCTTGGGAATTATATTGGCTTTGTTAGCTAAATACTCTTGATATAAAGTCGCTATCGCAAAGATATCGTCTTGTATTTTCGGTTTTTGATTCGCTATAATTTCGGGAGATAAAAAACCTTCGTCAAGTGCATGGTAAAGCTTGAAAATTTCAAACAATCCAATGTATTTTATGAGTACTTCATCATTATTATTTACCAATACCGTTTCATCATTCAATACAAACCCGTATCTGTTTTTACTTTTGAGAAGATTTAATGTCTTTACAAGATTTAAAAAATTCCTTTTGTTGAAATCTTCTATTTGGAAAAAGTCTTCTTGACTATTCTCATAAACGATATAGTATTTGTTGTTTACTTTATCAAATCCTGTTTCAATGACTTTCTGAACTCCAAATATATTTTCATTGATAAATGGATTTATTTCATTTTTAAATATTCGATCTATCGTTTTTTTATATTCAGATTTCAATTGTATTGTGAAGATTTCAAATTCTGAACCAGAGTTATCTTCCGTAAGCCACAGTTTTAGGTTTTCTCCATAAGAAGTTATTTGGTCAATTATTTCGTAATCATTGATTTTTTGCATTAATAGTGACTGTTATTTTTATTGATTTCTGTTATATTAAAATAGCTTATAAAGAAAAAAATAATTCTTTATAAAATCTTACGGTTTTCCTTATTGAATTAGTGTAGAAAGAGATAGTAACGTTACAATGATTTGGAAATCTTAAACCAAATTTAAAGAATAACTATTTAGAGGAAAGCTAACTACTTAGAGATATAATTTTAGTTTTCTAAAAAGAATTAGAATGATTTTGTTTAAATTTGAAAAGTATTAATTAATAAAATAAGAATACACAAACGAATACGATTACCTGTTCGTAATCAACTCTTTAAATTGTAAATGACTAAAAGTGAGTAATATATGTTTTTAGAGTTTTCAGAGGAAAAGCGGATAGCCTGACCGCAATGAAAAAAGCACTAAACTTTACATTTCGAGTTTCCTCAATATGCTGTTTAGTGCTTTTTTTATTGTGGGAATGCCCACATTATGAGTGTTGAATCTTTTTTTATGGAAAGATTTATAGTTTTATTAGTTTTTTGACTGATAACACTTTGCTTGGCGTTTTGATTTCAAGGAAATAAATACCTCCACGAACGTTGGTCATTCCTGAGAATTCTACTGTATTTCCATTGTTGTTTTGTATTGTTTTTTGTGATAGAATTCTACCTTGCGCATCGTTTAACATCAATGTAATTTGCTCATTTTGATATGTTGATGGCAAAGCAATTTTTACGACATCTTTTACCGGATTTGGATATAAACGTATGTTTGTTAGTACGTTTTGATCTTCCGTAGATAACGTATTTCCGATAATATTGATGCTATAATCTTCAAATTCTCCAATGTTTCCATCAAAACTACCGTCACACGAATCACTTGGATGCCACCAGTTTCTGAATGCTACACGCATTCGTGTTTGTCCTTCTAACGCTGAGTTTGGAATTGTAATATTTGCAGATATATAGTTTCCATTTACAGTACCAGCAGTTCCTGTACCTCCCTGAAACCAAACATCTTCTCCTGCATCTGTGAAGTCACCATCTTGATTTAAATCAATCCAAACAGCAAAACCTACTTCCATCCACGGTTGCTCTCTGTTAACGTCTATTTGAATCATTTCTGTGTCTCCTACATCTATGTCGGCAATACTACTACTGTAATCTCCGTAACCACCATCAAAACCTGATGACTGATCAATGTTTTGTGTCTGCGACCCGAAACGAACTCTGTTTATGTAATGTGTAGCTGATGTATTTGGAACGTTTGGTGAGCAATATGATATGGTCGTTGTTGTAAAGAATGAAGCTGTGTATGATGATTGACTCGCTCCACAGTTACTTCTGATTTCCAACTCGTAATTGGTAAGTAAGTCTAACCCTGTAAGCGTAATCATATTTGTACTGGCTACAACAGTTGTCCAAGTAAGCGCTCCTAATTCTCGGTAGCGAACGTCAAAGGCAACATCTTCGATTGCATCCCAGGTTATACTTGCCGTTGAAGCACCTGGTGTTACTATAATGTTTGCAGGAGCAGGAATTGCATTTACCGTTACATTTTGCGTAGCGTTTACAATAGTTCCATTGTCATTAAAAGCCCATGTGATGGTTCCGCTTTGTCCGGCTGTATAGGTTACTTGATCTGTAGTTGTAGCAGTAATTTCTACACATCCGTTGGAAATAACTTTTGGTGCTGGTATTGTAATTGCACAGTTACTTACAACATCATCCAGCATTGGCGCCGTGATTGCTGTAGGGTTTGCATTTGGTTGTACCGTGACCATTGCAGAACATCTGCTTTCGTTTCCATCATTGTCAGTTATAGTAAACCATACTGTTTGTGGAGTTCCTGTATGCGAACAATCAAATGTGTCTCTGTCGATTACGATTGTGTCTATTCCTGCATTACCACCTGTAGAACCGTTATTAATTTGTGCTGCTGTAATGGTTGTATTTCCAGTAGGATCTAGCATTACAGTAATATCCTGACAGTTTGCTACTGGCGGATTTGAAATGGCTGCACCTACATATTGAATTTTTATGATGGTTCCTCCATTTTCGATAGAAACTCCGCTTGTTGAAGAAGGACCCGAAGTTCCTCCACTGTTGTCTGTTATTGCATAAATAGTTAGTCCATCTGGCGATATAGCCACATCTCTGTATCGATCATTTGATGAGTGAAATTCTTCATAAGCATCTCCTACAATGTCGCCTCCTTCAGGTGTCACTTTAGCACGATAGATGGTTCCTTTTTTTAGTGTTGGAATTAGTAATGAACGTCCCCATCCCGGAATATTATTTGCTTCATGAATGTCAATTCCTGATGGCGCTACTGATGGCCATGAAAACCAGCCTCCTTGCGGATCTGTATTTGTTGTACTTCCGTAGGTTCCAATTGGTGGTTGAAAGTTAGCTGGCACGTCATTTATTGTTGGATACGACTCATATTCTGTAGCAGTATCTGCGCCAACCGGACAGTTATGATCACTAAAACTACCTGCATTACAAGCGCCTCCTAATGAAGACCAGTTACAGTATGTGTATGCCATGTTATCATAATATCCTGCGATTTGCGGCCAACCATAGTTTTTTCCTTCTTCTATGATGTTAATTTCATCATCAACTTTAGCGCCATGTTCTGAGTTGTATAACGTTCCGTCCTGCGCAAAGATGATTCCCTGTGCATTTCTATGTCCGTATGTATATACGTGACTTTGCACATTGTTAAATACAGGATTGTCTGTTGGAATAGTTCCGTCTAAATTGATACGAAGTGTTTTTCCCGGATAGTTAGCATAATCCGTTGGAGATGTTGGTAGCACTTGTGATAATATAGGATCACACGCATTGTCAAATTGGTTTGCTCCCTGATCACCAATAGTGTAATATATTTTTAAATCTGGCCCTATGATGAGTCGTCCAGAGTTATGATCAGCACTTCCTGGCAACCCTTCTAAGATAGTACCATTTGTATCAAGTGATGTATCTTCTGTAAGCGTTCCGGCAGCATTGTTGTATACCAAACGCACTAAACGTACTTTTAAACCGCTATCATTATAGGTATATGCAGCATATACATAGTTGTTCGTTGTTGTTGTAATATCTGCATATAATGCCGGATGAATCGCCATTCCCATCAAACCACCTTGTTTTGCATTGACTACTTTGCTACTTAAGTCAATTAGTGTTGTGATAGCGCCTCCATTGGTTCCGATACGAACAATTTTTTCTCCAACACGTTCTGTAATCCATAGATTATCATCTGGCCCATAGGTGATTTCCCATGGGAAATCGAAAGCAAAATCTGCTGTTAAAGTAGATGTATTCCAGTCTGTTCCCGAAGTTACAGCACTTGGAAGCGGCGTCATGGGACCTTGTGCATAGCTAAAAGATGTGCATAGCCATGCAAGTAAGAGTAATTTTTTATACATATATAAGTAGGGTTTAAAAAATTTGAGTTTGTTGTTTAGTTATTTATAATTTGCTTTTTTGTGATACTTGCTTTTTGGGTTTCAATGGTAAAAATATACACTCCTGTTTTAAGTGATACGGGAATTTTTATCTCTGCTAATGTTGTGTTTAGTTTGTCTGCAAATACGGATTGCCCTAGTAGATTGTGAATTTTTAATCCATCTAATGCATGTCTTTTTGGATTTTTGATGATTAGTGTATCATCATTATTATTGTAATGAACGATGATATCTTCCGCTATTTCGAATTCATCTACCGATAATGAATTTTCAGCAAAGGTAATTCTAAAGCGATCTTCAAGTAAACCTGCATCTACATTTATCATGAAATTTCCATTTCGTAAATTATGAAATGTACTATTGTATGTATCTTCTACATATATATTTACATCATCAGGTACGTTTTCTAATTCTTGAATACTTATTTCTATAATTCCACCAACTGCAGTTCTAACATTTAAAGGCAATACAGTACTTTCAGTGACCTCATCAATTCCTTGAATCACATAGGTTGAATTATTGAATGCCCAGGTCATATCTTCCGGATTGTCTTCAATCATTTCTCCATCGTATCCCCAATCAAAATCCGGACTTGCGTTTTCATCTACTGTTAGTAGTAAGTGACGTTCGTATCCTACCGGAGAGTTGTATTTGATTCTATATTTAGGACGCAAATCTTCTGGAATGTCTGGGTTTTGATTTGTTGTAGTAGTATCATCTTCCGGATTTCCATTTCTGTAGAACCATGAATTTGTGTTTCCTGCTTCCGTTACAAATATTCTTTGATCGTTTTCAAAAGTTACCTGACCATCTGTATCTGCTACGACAAAGAATCCCTGACTTACAGGAATGTATCTTCTTGGTGTTTTTAAGGCAGTTCCTCCTGGATCTATCCCTACAAGTGCAATAGCCGTAGTTCCCCCTGAAAGGTTGTAAAGTCCGTAACCACCTTGATATTGTACATATACGTGTGAGTTACCGCCATAATGCTCCCAAAAATATAGTGTTCCACTAAGATGTGTATTATCGTTGATAAGTTCGTTTGCATCTATTGCTGACGGATATGGATTTCCAACTAAATAATCGTTTCCTCCATTAATTCCTAAGGAAATGGTTCCGTTATTTGGAACACCTCTGAATACATAGTTTTGTTCGTTTGCAATTGGATCTGTTGATGGTCCTTTTAAGGTGTATCCTTCTCCTACTAATAGATTTCCTGTACTTTGTACATGTTGCCAAAGTGAATATTCACCATCTAATCCATTTACAAATTTCCAAACCCAATACTCAGCTACTTGAATTGGCGTTGTAGCACCATTCCCATTGAGTCCACCAATGAAATTGATAGCTTCCGGATTACTTGGGTCAGTTCCATCCATAAGAACACCTTGTAAGGTATACGATTCGTCTCCGTCAATAGCAGCATCAGGATTTGTCGTATGTACAGGTGATGACCAATAGTTGTACGTGTACAGATTTCTTGTTCCTTGCTGATCTCTTTCAAGACTTGCATTTGCACCAGCAACAATGGTACTTGTTTCTGTTTGTACTAATTGCGCTTCTCCCTGTAAATCTATTGCTCCATTAAGGTTTAAGTACCATGAATTCTGTAGCTCAACATCGCTTGTTACTTGAAGTTTTACACCGTCATCAACTACTAAACCGATTCCTTTATGGGTATCTGAAGTATTTATATTATGTTTTACATGCACTATTGACCAATCTTTATTTACTGCTGTGCTTGTGATATCCCACACATCACCGTGCAACCATGTTCCTGTTGTTGTCCAATCGCCATCTGCTTGTGTTTCGTATGGTAATGGCGCTGTTTGTGGATAAATATTTTTGATGTTATAAATTCTAGCACCTGTATTTTCATCAACAGTAACAGTAGTTTTATCATCAAGGATATCATCTTTAAATGTATCCATTTTGTAGTATTTTAATAGCGATGTTCCTAATGAAGTAGAAATATCATATGGAATAATTGTTCCGCTATCAAAGCTATTTGTGTCGTCTAATTCTTGATAGATCATACGTTGTAGTTCATTTGTCTCCAACGCTTTGTTAAATACTCTAACTTCATCTATTTCCCCTGCAAAGTAATTAGTATCACTTGCTGGCTCTCTTCCAATAGTTAATCCAGAAGTATCCGAATTTACTCCTCCTAATGCAGACGACCCATCTTGTTCTCCATTGATAAAGAGTGCTGTTTTACCAACAGAAGATGTCACAACTGCCAAATGCGTCCAAATTCCATCTCTAATTCTTGTTGAAGAAGTTACAATTGTAGCTCCGTTTAAAGAAACACTTACAGTATTGTCTGTATTTACAGTAATATAGAAGTTTTGCTGCCCAACTACCACACGTGTTGAGCTGGTTGCATTAGCTCCAGTTATTCTTACGAATGCCATCAATGAAGCATCTCCAGCACTTATAACATTGCTATCTTCCACATAATCATTTCTTCCATCAAAGAAAAGTGTGTATTTGTCATCGATATCTCTTGGTGATCCGTAAGAAGCTGTATCTGTATCAAAAGCATCTAAAATACCATCGCCATCTATATCTGCTGCACCATCAATTTCACCATCATTGTCTGCATCTAAATGTGCATAAATTGTAGCGCTTATGTCGGTTCCGTTAGAAGGATTGTTTGTAGCATCATTACTATCAACATCTAAATAATCAGGAATTCCATCAAAGTCACTATCTGCTGGTGTTGGATAGTTTGCACTTCCGTGATCGTTTCCGACTCCATCATCATTTAAGTCCATCATTGGAAGGATTCCATCTCCATCTGGCTCAGTTGCTGGATCTTTATCATCTACATCTGTACCTTCACCAACACCATTTCCACTTACATCTACATCTCCAAAACCATCATATTCTTCACTGTCAAAAATTCCGTCGTTATCACTATCAAGATCTATATAATCAGGCGTTCCATCTAAATCAGAATCTAATAGCGTAATGCTTTCATATAAGTCATGCATACCATTGTTATTGGTATCTGCCCAAGGAACTACTGTATCATTAAATAATGTAGCATCTTTGTCATTGTCTGGCAGGTTTAATTCAACGATGTTAGGAATTCCATCATTATCGTTATCTAAATCAACTGTATCCGCAATTCCATCTCCATCGGAATCGCATAGTTGTTGTTTTACGAAGATATCATCAATAGCTAAGTCATTTCCGATACCTCCTAATTGATTATTTACAAGTTGTACTGTAAATTGCGTAAATGTGGTTGTAAAAGTAGCGCTTACCTCAACCCAATCTCCTGCTGGAGACGTTGGCGGAATTAACCCCGAAGTAGCCGTTGCAATTTGATTTCCATTAGGATCAAAAACTAATATTTGCACTTCCGGACGTAATCGGGTTGCAATATCAATGGCATCAGTTCTATCAATATTTAAAGCTGAAAACCCATAGGTAATAGGCACATTTGGTGTTACTCCTACAATATTTGCTTCAAAAAAGATTCCCGGATCTTCATCTGCATTAAATATTGCCATTCTTCCATCTACATCACCAGGCGTATGATCATCTCCAGTATACCAATAATTATCAGCCCATTGTGCAATGTCATCTGTAGGCGTCTGATCTACTCCATCTCCATTTGCTATTTGATGGTATACTGTATATTCTCCATCGTTTAAACTTGTTGGATTAAAAGCTGTAGGGCAAGCAGTTCCCGCTCCATTTTCATAACAATATGTCGTTTGCACTCCAATAGTAAACGCGTCAATTTCTACACGTGTTGCTGCATTAGAACCGAAAGTTTCATTCAGAAACACAACTTCTGTTTGTGTTGCATTTAAAGCGCTTCCACAAGCTGAATTTTCTAACGTATCTATAATTCCATCATTGTCATCATCAATATCTACATTATCAGTAATACCATCTCCATCCGTATCAGGAAATGTCTGCACACCTTCTCCTCTTACAACAAATGTATATGGATTTTCATCACTATCATCGTTTCCTATAGTTATGGTTGCCTGATGTACGGCAATTGTTGAAGGATCATAACTGATCGTAAATGTTGTACTTTCCCCTATGCTCAATACTGTATCTGCAGGTTGTGTAACCGAGAAATCAGTACTTCCTGAAATTTGAACTACTGGAGTTCCGACTAAATTTAGATCGAGTCCTCCATTGTTACTAATGGTATATACATTTGTAATTGTTCCTTCATAAATATCATATACAGCAAAGTCTGTTTCGTTTTCTGTATCAGCATCCCCTAATCCTGCACCATCGTTAATTATGTTTCCATTTCCTGAAATAGAAATTTCTCCCGGAGAAGCTGGATCAATAATAAGGTTTATAGAATAATCTTCAAATTCCCCCAAATTTCCATTAAAATCTCCATCACATGGATCTGTTGGATGCCACCAATTTCTAAACGCTACACGCATTCTTGTTTGTCCAGCTACCGCTGAAGTAGGAATGGTAAAATTGGCTGACACAGAGTTTCCTGCTACTGTTCCGGCTGTTCCTGTTCCTCCCTGAAACCAAATATCTTCTCCTGTGTCTGTAAAATCACCATCATTATTTAAATCAATCCAAACTGCAAAACCTACTTGCATCCAGTTTTGATCTTTGTTTACATCTATTCGTATCGTTTCTGTACTTCCTATGTTAACATCTGCAATGCTAGCAGTATAATCTCCATAACCATTGTCATATCCAGAAGAGTTGTCTATGTTTTGTGCTTGTGATCCAAAACGAACTCTATTTATATAGTGTGCTGCACTTAAATTAGTTACTACAGGTGTGCAGTATGCATGATCTGTTGTTGTAAAGTTGAAGGTGCTTGAAAAAGCAGAATTACCTCCATTACATATAGAACTCACTTCTAATTCATAATCTGTATTAGAGCTTAATCCCGTAAGATTTAATGAATTTGAAGGTGCCAGTAGCGTAATCCAATCTGTACTACCAACTTCACGATATTGAACTTCATAGGAAGTTATTCCTGCAAGTGCATCCCAAGTTATGGTGGCTGTTGTAGCTTCCAGCGCACTGGTTGCTATGTTCGTTGGTGCTATTAATCCACTAATAGTAATATTTTCAGTTGCTATTGCTGAATTTCCAGTTACGGAATCATAGTATAGCCAATCAATTGTATAGCTTCCTGCTGTAGAAAAAGAAACAGGATCACTTGTTGTTGGTGTAATGGTTCTACATTGATACGAAGAACTAACTGCTGCCGCTGTATAATCACAATACGCATTAACATTTGGCAATGTAGGCGCCATCAAAGCTCCAGTATAAGCATTTACCGTAACAGTTGCAGTACAAGTATCCGTTAAACCATAACTATCTTCCACTGTCAGCGTTACCGTATTTGCTCCAAGATCTAAACAGGTAAAATTTGTTTTATCAAGTGACAACATTGGAACTCCAGAATCTACCGTAGATCCGTTGTCAATATCTGCAGTTGTAATAGTTGCAGTATCAAAAGCATCCAGTGAAATTACAATGTCGTTACAGAATGCCTGTGGAGGAGTTACTGCTAAAATTCCTTCTAAAGTTAAATCGTCTATGTAATAATTATCATTTCCTCCAGCTGCATTTTGAAATGTACAACGAATTGTTGCTGTAAAAGCGGTTGCAGCATCCGGAATAGGTACTGTGTAAGGATTTGTTTGTACACCATTGGTTCCAAATGCTAATGCATCTGAAGTATCATTTGCTCCATCTATAAGTTGAACCGTATTATTAACCCAAGCACCTGATTCATAGTAAGAATAATCTAACCATAAGTCTTCATTATTTTCAGGATCTCCAAGTGAATGGTACGCTATGGAAAAGGTAACACTATTGTATATGCTAATGTCTTGTTGTGCTAATACAATGTTTGGCGCATTATCCCAATAATTTTTAAATTCCAAGCAATAATCAGCTGACGCTGGAGTTGTTATTATTGAATTTACAACTCTAATTTGCCCATTGGTAGATGTGGCTGTATAATCCCAATTATCTGTTCCCTGATGAACGGTAACATTGGTTGTGGTATTTTGATCAGCAATTAGAATCTGAGCCGTAGCACTTCCGTTGTTAAATTGCTGTTGCGCAATTGTTGTTTGAGCATAAGAAATGTTAAGAAATAGCAGGCTAAAAATTAATAAATATAGCTGTCTTTGCAATAATTCACACGCAGTAACTGCATGAAAGTAGGGGCGTTTTTTCATGACATAAATAGGATTTAACTTAGGGGATATTTTTGCCCGAAAATATATTATTTTCGGAATTTTATCAAAAAATTTAATGTTACATATGTGTCAAAAAATTGTAAATATGTGTCATTTTCTATTAAAAGTAAGTCAATCTTTATTTTGCCTAAAATATTAACTTACAAATATTGAAATGAATAAATTTAAAGCTAGCTAATCCTGTGACTTAAAAGGTTTTTAAATTAAAAAAGGATAGTAAGCATATGTTTGAATTTACATACCTACTATCCTTTCCATTACGGTTGTTTTTCTTCTTATCCAGCAAAGAACATTTCTAATTCTTTAAGTGTTTCTTCAGAAGTTTCAATATCTTTTACAACTTCACCTTTGTTGAGTACTACGATTCGGTCTGAAACTTCCGTTACATGCATTAAATCGTGACTTGATACTAAAACCGTTACGTTTTGATCTTCTGCTAGTTTCTTAATGATTCCTTTTAAACGAATTTGCGTTGTAGGATCTAGATTTGCGAACGGCTCATCTAGGATGATTACTTCCGGATTTCCAATGAAAGAAGCAACAATTCCAGCCTTTTTTTGGTTTCCTTTACTTAAATCTCGCAAGTATTTTTTTTGGTTTAGAATTTCTCCGTGAAAGAAATCTTCAAATTGTGACAATAGTTGATCAACATCCGATTTGTTTTGCCCTCTTAGCTCACCTATGAAGTAAAAATATTCTTCTGCAGTCAAATAGCCAATTAGAAAACTTTCATCAATAAATGACGACGTGAACGGTTTCCACTCTTCGCTTTCGTGTACTTTTATTCCATTATTTTTGATATATCCGCTTGACGGCTGAATTAAATCAAGTAATAAACTGAATAATGTTGTTTTTCCTGCTCCATTGTTTCCTACCAATCCAAAACTTTGTCCTTTTGGTATGTCTAGTTTACCTATTTTGAGTACGGTATTTGATCCGTACGTTTTTGAGATATCATATATTGCAATCATGTGTGTCGTTTTAATAGATTATTTTTTTTCGCCAAAAGCTGAAATGGTTTTATACTTTCCTTTTTGATATACTTTTTCAATTTTGTTTAAGAAGAAATTCTTAAATAGTAACCCAATAATTCCGCTTGCTCCTAAGCAAATAATTCCTGTTGTTAAATCGAATAATAAGTATGGAACATACAATAACAATACAGGTAATAGCAGTTTTGGCAATGCTACTAGTAATTGAGTTGGATTGAATCCTTGTGTATTACTAAACGCTTTTGCTTTTGCGTTTAATTCTATCGGAACTCTATTAAGTGCACCACCAAATAGTGTTACAAACGAGTTGATTCCGATATTGAATGATGCGCCTGCGGCTATCATTCCAAAAATGTCCCAACCAAAGTAAATGTATGGCGTACTGAGTATGAATGAGATTAATACCGCCAATACCATTAGATACCATTTTGATTCTAGGTATTGCCTGTATGGAATGTTTTGACTCATCATCATTTTGTAATATTCACTATCCCACGAAGGCACCATTTGTCCAAACGAGAATAGAAAACCTGCTGTAATAAATAACGAAGCAAATGCTAACATCGCTGGCATATCACGATAAATATCTTGCGTAAAAAAGATGAGTCCGTAGAATAAAAACATTCCTGACATAAATATTACTTGTCGTGGCCTTTTGTTTCTAGAAATCATTCGCACATCATTTTTTAGGAATGTTGCCAGTTTCCCAAAACGATCTAACCATGAAAGATCTGACGTTTTTACTTCCTTTATTTCTTTAGAAATTGCACCATCTAAATAGAAACGCTTGTTTAAGTAATCAAAATTTAAGTAGTATAGAAAACATGCCAATGCAACAGGAATGACTACTAAATATGGTTGATTGTATAGTGCATTAAAGATTACTCCAAAGAATTCTGATACTTTGTAAATTTCAAAATATTCTAAAGCTCCACAAGCCGCTAATAGTCCTAATGTAATGTAAAATACCGTATTACTTTTGTTAACGAGTATGTTTAAGAAGTTTAATGCTTGCGTAATAGCAACTACCGAAACAACCCAAGCAAATACATTTAATCCTGAGTACTGAAAATCTGAGTTTTGAAATAGTAGTACAATACTAAACGGAATAAACATGAATAACGGTAGAATATTGAAAAAAGAAACCGTTGTTTTTCCGAGTAGGAAATGAATGATATTTTTTTTCTTGACAGGAATAATCATTAACGGTTTTATATTCATGACAGGCATTTGCTGCATGAAGTATCGAATGATTAAGTCCATGAGGAACCAAAAGATAAGAAAGTTGTTTACCGTTTGCATTGGATCAATACCTGGAACCATTTTTTTCACTATAAAAAAGAGTCCTACTCCTAATACTAAAGCACAACCACCAAAGTACAAGGCAGCTAATACGAGTAATATTTTGATGGCGATTCCTTTTTGAAAAGCGGAAGATCTAAAGAATTCTTTCCACTGTAGACTTAGAAATTTTTTGACCATTGTGTTTTATTGGATTGGGTTAACATGTAGTTAGTGTCAGTTTTTCAATTTTGTTACACTCTTACACTGAAAGTTCGTATTCAGGATAAGCTTCACGTAGCAATTCTTCTGCTTTTTCGGGCAATACATTTACACTAATATACGTGAATAACATCACAAAGACTAATATCATAGCTGTTAGCATTTGCACTATGTAATTGTCTGATATTAAAACATCTAAATGATACATTATTTGAAAAAGATTTAGTACAGAAAACCAACCATATCCTGTGTTGTAAATCATTTCCTCTAATTTCCAACGCTTACCTGTTTTCTTTGCTTTTGTATTGTATTTTCTTTTTTCTTTAAACGTTAGTATTGTTAAATATAGAAAGAAGCCAAAGTATGCAAAACCTATAACCCATTCACTGAATGAAACGTATCTTATGAAATAAAATAGCAATGATACTGCACATAATGTTCCTATGATTTTTGGAAGCTTAATGTATTCACGCATGAAGCGAAAAATGATTTTAAGGTAGCGTTTTGAAATTGCCGACGTATGCTTTTCTATAATATCGCTAAAACCGAAGATCCCAAACTCTTTGAACTCTGCGTTTAATGCATCTTCAAAAGATAGTTTTGGATTGTTTTCCCATCGTTTTTCAATCCCGTTTGCTAAATGATCTACTAATTCGGTTTGTAAATCATAATGTTCCACGTAATGATCACGGGTAAATTTATATAATTGTTCTATTTGCGTTGTTGATAATTTCATCGTTTTCTTTTACAATTATTTATATACTGATACAAATATTTAATTGTTATGTAGTTAAGAGTTT
Source organism: uncultured Kordia sp. (assembly GCF_947496985.1). Classification (GTDB taxonomy): domain Bacteria; phylum Bacteroidota; class Bacteroidia; order Flavobacteriales; family Flavobacteriaceae; genus Kordia. The sequence goes on along the minus strand of NZ_CANMEZ010000001.1, from coordinate 983,470 downwards.
GTATTGTGAAACAAGTCGTTTTCTAATATTACTTATTGTTATTAATCCTGAAATGTTAAGCACTAATGCAAAAAGCCAATATGTTAATAACAACCATTGATTTTCAAACAAAATTTCATCTACTACGGAGAACATATATAAGAACAAGGATGGTAATGCCATGACACTTAGCACATTTTCTCCAGAAATCATTTTTTTATATTTTTTAAAATGAAAGAAGAATTGCGCAATTTGTGGTATTGCTACACTAAACAATAGTAATAACTTTATGGTTGCAAAATCTAGTGTTGTTGTTGCAAAATAAAGACAAAATATGATTCCAAAAGCAATGATGTTTTTTGGTGTTTTTATTAAAAAACTCAGCGCAATTTTGAAAAGTTCCCGTTGTTGACTCCAATGAATTTGCTTTCTTTTTTCTTTTATGAGTTTTTGAAAACCTTCATTTGTTTGCTTGTTTTCTTCTATTTTCCATTTCCATTCTTTTTTGTCTAGCACATACTTTGAACTTATTTTGTTTCCAAAACTTAGCGCTACCATTTTTAATGCTTCTTCAAAATCAACATTTGCATTTATCATTTCATCTTCAGTAGCCAATACAAAATGATCTAAAAGTTCCATTCGCAAGTCTAAATAGGAAATACCGCTAATGCTTAGATAACTATCTATATATTGTATTTGCTGTTTTGTCAATTTCATTTTTCTTTTACAATTCTATGGCATGACTTAGTTAGTTACTAAATCATAGTATTCTTTATATTCTTCACATACTTTATCGTATCGCATAAATCCTGCTTTTATTAAAGGAAACATCAAAATTAAGAATCCAGCAAATAGCTGAAAGCTTACTTTTTCATCATATATCATTTCATATACATTTGGAAAAAAGCTTAATAAGTGAATCCATCCAATTAGTCCCATCATAGACATATTGATATGTAATGATTTTTTAGGAATTACTCCTTTGATAAACTTGTATATAATGATTAGAAATGGATAGAATAAATAGATAAATCCTACACCTAACGCCCATTTTTCAGAATATTCAGAAAACACAATCATGAGTAAAATTAGCAATGTAAGTTCTATGTAGAACTTGAGTGAAACCAATAGGTTTCCCAATTGTCTAAAGTATGCTTTTGTATGTTTTTTACCTATTTGTTTTTGCTTTTCGCGTTGTAATTTTTTAAATCCTTCTCCATCAGAGAATGTTCCGGCAGGAATCCATTTTGCATTGTTTTTGTTTAAAATGTATCCTTGTCTGATTTCATTCCCAAAAGAAATGGTTATTGCTTCTAACGCTTCTTCAAAACTCATAGACTCATGCGTCATTTTTTCTTCTACGCCTGTTGCAACATGATCTAATATTTCCAAACGTACATCCCAAAATTGCACACCACTTTGCTGCAAATATTCATCAATGTATCGTATTTCTTCTTGAGTTAATTTCATAAGTTTTGCTACGTATTATACTGAAACAATTTCTTTGTATTTTTTATATTCATTGAATATTTTTTTGTGAATTGACAAGCTAGCTTTTATTACAGGGTAAAACAATATTATAGATAACATTACCCAAAATAGTTGTTTAGCTTCCAATCCACGAGCTGCGAAGATAAATCCGAACATATTGATGGTAATACCTAAAAACACAGATATTACTTTTGAACTCATTTCTCCTCGAAGTGAATCTCTTGTAAATTTTTGGTATTTCCCAACAACCATGAGTGTTCTAAAAATATCTACTGTAAGCCATATTCCAACTGCTACAAAACCCAATTTTGTATAGTATTGAAACGTAATGTACACCATAAGTGCAAAGCATATATAGTCTGCATAGAATTGTAACCGAGTAAAGTTTTCTTTGACTTGTTTCACCAACAACTTTAGGTATTGTTTTCGGTTTTGTTTGCGTTTTTCTTCTTCTACTTCTTTAAAGCCTTTATTGTTTGAGAATATTCCAGAGAAAATCACTTCTGTTCTATCACTATTTATTAGGTGGCGTTCTTGAATGTCGTTTCCAAAAGCAATGGTTACTTCCATGAGTGCTTCATCAAAAGAAAGTGTTGTTGTTGTCAGTTTAGCTTCAACAGCTTCTATAAAATGATCTAAAAGTTCCACACGAACATCCCAATATGTTACACCACTTCGTTGTAAATATTCGTCAATAGTTTGTATTTGTGCTGTTGTAAGTTTCATAGTGTTCACTCTATTGTTTATTAATCTGCTTTTTTAGATTTAAGAAACAATACTTTATTCTATACTCCAATTCGGATTTACCAATACTTGCATATTGCGAATGTAATTTTCTAGTTCTTTCAGTTTGTTTACTGTTTCTTTGCTTCCTTTTTCTGTAAGCTTGTAATATTTACGCAAGCGATTGTCCACTTTGGCAACTTCAACATCTAACAAATCTTCCGCTTCAAGTTTGTGCAAAGCAGGATATAAAGCGCCTTCTGTAATATTTAGCTCTCCATTAGTAATTTCTTTTACTTTTTGTGTGATTTCATATCCATACATTTTTCCGTTCTCTTCCAAGAGTTTTAAAATGATGGTATGTAGGCTTCCTTTGTATAATTTTGAGTTTCCCATGGCGTAATTTGTTGTTCAAATATAATACATAATTTTCTTATGCATAAGTTTTTTAGGTATAATTTGTTATAAAATCCCTTTAAAAGCCTTATTTGTTTGTTTATTTTTGCACAATTATTCGCAATTTGCGATCATTTTTATCAAAATAGATTACATAATGTCAGATTTTCGTCAGTTAGAAGTACGTCATATTCATAGAGAGACACCAAGCGCAGTAAGCGTAGAGTTTGCTATCCCTACAGCATTGGAACCTGAATTTTCATTTAAGTCAGGACAGTATATTACGATTAAGAAAACTATAAATGGAGAAGAAGTCAGGAGAGCTTATTCTTTATGTTCTACTCCAAAAGAGAATGTTGTAAAAGTTGCTATTAAGGAAGTAACCGACGGAACATTTTCAACTTACGCCAATAAAGAGTTGACAGCAGGAACCGTTTTAGAAGTGCATCCGCCAGAAGGAAAGTTTGTTTACACACCTTCTTCTCATAAAGGAGCTGTTGCATTGTTTGCAGCCGGAAGCGGAATTACACCAATTATGAGCATTTTAAAAACTGCATTGGATTATGGAAATACGGTAGCGCTTTTATACGGTAATAAGTCTGTAGAAGAAACTATTTTCCATGATGAATTGGTTGCGTTGGCAGCAAAGTACCCTAATTTTTATTTGAAGTTTGCCTACAGTCAATCACGTGAAGAAAACGCATTGTCTGGACGAATTGATACTGCAGCAGTGAATTATGTTGTGAAGAATCAAATGGAGGAAGTTGATTTTAGTCAGCATTATATTTGCGGACCAGAAGCGATGATTAATACTGTTTGTGATACGTTAAAAAATAATGGCGCTATAGAAGACTCAATTCACTTTGAATTGTTTACCGCTTCTTCAGAAACAAACGAAGATGCAGAAGCTGTTACAGGAAAATCAACAATTTCTATTACGGTTGATGATGAAGATTTTACATTTGAAATGGACGCCAGCGAAACAATTTTAGATGCTGCTTTAAAGCAAAAAATTGACGCACCGTACTCGTGCCAAGGTGGAATTTGTAGTAGTTGTATTTGCAAAGTTACCGAAGGAAAAGCTATTATGGAAAAGAATCAGATTTTAACGGATAGCGAGTTGGAAGAAGGAATGGTGTTAGCATGTCAGGCACATCCAACAACGACAACAATTGCTGTTGATTTTGACGATATTTAATTTAAATAGGTTTTAAAAGATATATAAAAACCCCGAATAACATTGTTTTTCGGGGTTTGTTTTTTTGAGTGGTTTCCATCTTATAACTTATTCTATCACCTTTACTATTTTATCAAAAACTGCTATTGGTGTAATTGTTTGCATTACGTTTTCATAGCCTTCTGGAAATTTATTTCCATAGATAGATGTTGGTAATAGTGGATATTTTTCTTTGTCAGCTAGAAGAGCATTTTCTATTGGTTGTCCGTATGGATAGAATCCTGCGTATGGATGCGTTATTCCCCAGATAGTAATTACTTTGCGCCCAAACATAGCTGCTAAATGTGCATTTCCGGAATCCATAGAAAGCATTAAATCTAAGTTTGAAATAAGCGCTAGTTCTTCCTTGAAAGAAAATAAACCAGCACAATTGATTACTTGCTCATATTTGTTTTCTAATGTAGCTAATTGCTTCTTGTCTGCTGGTCCACCAAATAGAATAATTTTATATTGATTGGTTTCACTTAGTTTAGCAATCACTTTTTCTATTAGCTCAAAAGGATAGGTTTTCCCTGCAAAGGCTGCAAAAGGTGCAATACCAATCCATTTTTTTTGATCTTGACCTGTGAATATTGTTATTTTCTGAGTTAATTCGCGCTGCGCTAATACATCTTCTTTGACAAGTAGAACATCATATCCAATTTCTTTAAAAACATCAGCATAACGTTCATGTGTCGTCTTGAGCTGCTTGAATACTTTGTCTTTTGTACGTGTTAATGCTTTTTTGCCAGCTCTTCCTTTATCTATTTTACTGACTTTATAGCCACCAATTTTAAAATAGATTCCTAAAATTTTTGATCGCAATACATTGTGAAGATCCGCGACAACATCTATTCGCAATGCTTTTAATTCTTTGTATAGTTTGTAAAGACCTAAAATACCTTTGTGTTTTCCTTTTACATCTGCTGTGTAAAAAGATACGTTTGGAATGTTTTCAAATATAGGTTTTAGAAATGCTCTTGACACAACGGTTATTTTTACCGCTGGATAGCTACGAATCATAGCTTTGATAACTGGTACAGTCATAGCAACGTCTCCCATTGCAGAGAGACGTATGACTAGAATGTGTTTCGAAGATTGTTCAGTCATCATGAGATGCTTTGCTTCTTTGAGACGTATATTATTTGTTTTTGTTATATAATACTGGATTTAAATCGTCGTCGTTGTACATTTTCATCTGCTTATAGACTTTCATGTATTTATCACCGTTTTCGATATCTGAAATCAATTGATTTATTGCTGTAGAAAGATCCACGCGTTGTTCTAGTAAGATATTTAACTTGTCTTGACATTTAGTTCTGTGTGCATCAGAAGCATCTGTACGTTCTGCTTCTTCCTGCATATGATATATTTTTAAAGCAAGAATTGACAAACGATCAAGTGCCCAAGCTGGACTCTCAGAGTTGATTGTAGCGTTTTCTTTTACACTTACATTATTATATTTTTGAAGAAAGTAGCTATCAATATATTCTACAGTATCAGTTCTATCTTGGTTGGAAGCATCAATGTCACGCTTTAGTTTTAGTGCTGCAACAGGATCAATATTTGGATCTCTAATTATGTCTTCATAATGCCATTGAACCGTATCAATCCAGTTTTTTCTATATAATAGATGTTCTACCTTATCTTTTGCATATGGATTTTCAAACGATTGATCAACAGTATCGATAACGTGATATTTTTCAATGCTTTCTTGGAATATTTTATTTGCCAGATCACTAAACATAATTCTTGTATTTTGATGCAAATATACGCTAATATTTCATTTAGTATAGGAAATAAGAACAGGCGTCTTTTGAGATGCTTTGAAGTTCTATTTGATTAAAGAATTCTCTTTTTACATCATTCCTTCAACTTACGATATTAAGCGCATTTTACAGACTCCTTAAAATTGAGTTTTACTCATAAAAAAAGCCGCTTTACAGCGGCTTTTCTTTGAGGTTGGGGATTGCAATTAATTATCTTTTTACAAACTTCTTATTTGCAACTTTATTTCTAGACCCGAATTTTGCATAATACATTCCTGGTCGTAATCTCTGTACGTCTACTTTCAACTCTCCTCCGAAAGAACTAGCTGTTGTAGTCATTACTTTATATCCTCTGTCATTGTATATTTCAACAGTAACATCTCCTAAGAACTCTTCAGAATTGATTCTGATTTCTCTTACAGTTGGGTTTGGATATAGTCTTAATCTTGAAGATACATCTACTGGCTCAGCAGTTGTGTTTAATACATTTTCATCATTAGTGATTAATCCTGTATCCATTGATGCATTTCTTGGTGTTCCGATAAAGTCAATTACGTCAATTCCGAAGTTTACTCCTGAAATATTACCCGTCATAATTGTTGGGAATATACCATCAGGGTTAACAGTTCCTGAATCTGGATCGAATGTTGGCGTATAAGTTAATAAAGGTGGATTTCCAGCAGGAATTACAACTCTAATAAATACTTGCTCATCTGGCACATCATTTACAACATAGTTAGGGTTTGCAAAATCGAATATTCCGTTAGACGATTGTGTAAAGGCAACTAATGCATCTAAGTTAGAATCAAATGTTCCTGAACCGTCAGTATCAACATAGATTTCGATAGTTAATCCGTTAATAGAACCTTCACCTGGATCAGCAACTCCGTTTCTGTTATCATCATCAAATATAACTCCTGTTACTTGGAATAAGTTTGCTGTGATATCGATTCCGAAGTTAGCATTTGTAATATCATTGTTTACACTTGTAATTGCTATTGTTCCTGGTGTAGTATATGTCCCATTAGATGGTAATACTGGCTCAACAACTACACTTGATACATTTACTCCAGTGAACGTGTACGTTCCTGTAGAAGATGTTGGTACTGTTACGATAGCATTTTCTCCAGCATCAACAATTCCGTTTGCATTTGTATCCTCGTAAAGTGTTACGTTAATGTTACTTAATACTAATTCTGCAGGATCTTTTACTTGGTCAGCATTGTCATCATCCCAAACAAGTCCGCTAATGTTATAAAGAACTATTAATTCTCTGTTAATTCCGAAGTTAACAGTTGTTGATATTCCTGAACTTAAACCTACACTTACTGGTGTTGTTGGTGTGTACTGGAATGTAGGAGTTCTTGCTGGTACAGCTGCTTGTATTACAACAAATATATCTGTTAAACCTACGAATTGGTAGTTACCATTTCTATCAGTTACAGTTTCTAATAATAAAGGCTCACCTCTATCGATTCTTCCATTTTGGTTTAAATCTTCGTATAATCTAACTGGTATGTTAGAAAGACCACCTTCTGAATCTCTAAGTCCATTTTCATTATCATCATCAAATACAACTCCTGCGATTGAGTATGTTGCAGCTTGTTGGTTGATTCCGAAGTTGATTCCTGTTACATCTGTATTTACAGAGTTAGTAACAAATTGTCTTCCTGTAGTTAATGTGTATACATAATCCGTTGTGTTACCAGGTACTTGAACTTGAACTAAGGTAGCAGCTTCCGTTACGTTTACGAAACTATAAGTTCCGTCTACAGCAGTTGTAGTTGAACTAATTACTGTATCTGCCGATCCAACTCTTCCATTGTTATCGTTATCAGCATATAATGTTACTGTTACGTTTTCTAAGAAACCTTCTACAGTTGTATCTGGAGCTCCATCCTCGTTATCATCATCCCAAACAAATCCGTCAATATTGTAGTTAACAGCTATGTTACGGTTGATTCCAAAGTTAACATCTGTTACATCAGCAATTGTAGAATCTGTTACTACTGTAGCTGCTGAAGTTAATACATATGTGAATGATGTATTATCTGTTGGTACTGTTACAGCTACTAACGTGTTAGGCTCTGTTACCGCAGCGAAACCGTATGTTCCGTCACTTGCAGAAGAAGTTGTAGCAATTACTGTATCAACTGACCCAACTCTTCCGTTGTTGTCAGTATCAGCATATAATGTTACTGTTACACCTCTTAAGAAGTTTTCAGCTGAATCTAATGTTCCATTTTCGTTATCATCATCAAATACAGTTCCTGAAATGTTATAGTTAATAACTTGAACTCTATCGATTCCAAAATCAACTCCTGTTACATCAGTAAGAACTGAAGTAGTGTCTTGTGACCCTGGAGTTGTAAGTGTATATGTAAATGCTGCTGTATCTGTTGGTACAGTTACTGATACTATTGTGTTTTCCACTACTACATTTATAAAGTTGTAGTTACCACTCATTGAGTTCGTTACTGTTGTTTCGATTACAGTATCTCCAGCATCAACAATTCCGTTATTATTGTTATCAGCATATAATGTTACTGTTACAGGTCCTACAGAACCTTCTCCAACTCCTTTGATACCATCTCCATCGTTATCATCAAATACAGTTCCTGAGATATCATAGTTGATTACTTTTACTTCATTGATTCCAAAATCTAATCCAGTTACGTCTGCAGTTGTTGAAGCAGCCGCTTGTGTATTAGATGTTGTTAATACATATGTAAATGTAGTTGTATTTCCCGGAGTAGTAACTACTGCAAGTACATTCGCTGTTGTAATGTTTGTAAAGCTATATGTTCCGTCTACTGCAGTTGTAGTTGATGTTAATGTAGTATCAGCAACATCTAATACACCGTCAGCATTGTTATCTGCATATAATGTAACGTTAATTCCGTCTAAAACACCGTCTCCAGCATCTTGTACTCCATTTTCGTTATTATCATCAAATACAGTTCCTGAAATAGTGTAATCAATAATTTGTACTTCGTTAATTCCAAAGTTAATTCCTGTTACATCTGTAATTGTAGAGCTTGTATTTAATTCTCCAGCAGTTGTTAATGTGTATGTAAAGTCTCCAGTGTTTGTTGGTACTGTTACTGCAACTACTGTATTTTGAACTGTTACATTTGAGAAACTATATGTTCCGTCTATTGCAGATATAGCACTAGTAATTACCGTATCTCCAGCATCAACAATTCCGTTTGCATTTGCATCAGCATATAATGTTACTGTGATAGCTTCTAAGTTATCTTCTCCAACATCTTGTGCTCCACTTTCGTCGTTATCGTCATATACATTTCCTGAAATGTTATAGTCAATAACTTGTACTTGGTTGATTCCAAAGTTAATTCCAGTTACATCTGTAATTGTAGAACTTGTGTTTAGTTCTCCCGCAGTTGTTAATGTGTATGTAAAATCAGGAGTGTTTCCTGGTACTGTTACTGCAACTACTGTATTTTGTACAGTTACATTTGAGAAATTATATGTTCCATCTACTGCTGCAGATGTATCAGTAGCAATTACTGTATCTCCTGCATCAACAATTCCGTTATTATTGTTATCAGCATATAATGTTACTGTGATAGCTTCTAAGTTATCTTCTCCAACATCTTGTGCTCCACTTTCGTCGTTATCATCATATACATTTCCTGAAATGTTATAGTCAATAACTTGCACTTGATTGATTCCGAAATCTAATCCGTTTACATCTGCAGTTGTTGAACTAGCAGCTAACGTTCCTGCTGTTGTTAATGCGTATGTAAAGTTTGCAGTGTTTGTTGGTACTGTTACTGCAACTACTGTATTTTCTACAGTAATGTTAACAAAGTTATATGCCCCGTTAACTCCTGTGTTTGTAGAAGTGATTACTGTATCTCCAGCATCTAAAGCTCCATCGTTGTTAACATCTGCATATAATGTTACAGTTACTGCATCTAATCCAGCTTCTGTATCATTTACTCCGTTTCCATTGTCATCATCAAATACAGTTCCTGAGATATTGTAATCGATTACTTGTACTTGGTTGATTCCGAAGTCTAATCCGTTTACATCTGCAGTTGTTGAACTAGCAGCCAATGTTCCTGCTGTTGTTAATGTATATGTAAAATCTGAAGTGTCTCCTGGTACTGTTACCGCAACAATTGTATTTTCTACAGTAATGTTAGCAAAGCTATATGCTCCTGCAGCTGTATTTGTTGATGAGATTACCGTATCTCCAGCATCTAAAGCTCCATCATTGTTAACATCTGCATATAATGTTACCGTTACTGCATCTAATCCAGTTTCTGTATCATTTACTCCGTTTGCATTGTCATCATCAAATACAGTTCCTGAGATATTGTAATTGATTACTTGCTCTTGGTTGATTCCAAAATCAACATCATTTACATTTGTATTGATAGAATCAATAGCTTGTGTTCCTGCTGTTGTTAATGTGTATGTAAAGTTTCCATTGTTTGTTGGTACTGTTACTGCAACAATTGTATTTTGAATACATACGTGAATAAAGCTATATGATCCGTCAGTTCCAGAAACAGTTGTAGTGATTACTGAATCTCCACTGTCTAAAATACCGTCAGCGTTGTTATCAGCATATAATGTTAATGTTACATTATCTAATCCTGCTTCTCCATTTTCTAATGAAGCATTTTCATTGTTATCATCATAAACAGTTCCGAAGATGTCGTAATTAACAAGGATTAACTCTTTATTGATTCCAAAATCAACTCTTACGTCATTTGTAGAACCTGTTACAGCTACAACTTCTGGAGTCGTTGCTGTGTATGTAATTGTGTTTGAATCAGAAGGGCGTGTTACAGCTACTATTGTGTTAGCCGTTTGAACATTATTAAATGAATACCATCCGTTTGCATTTGTATTTCTTGTATTGATTACCGTGTCTCCACTATCTAACAAACCATCCGCATTGTTATCAGCGTATAATGTTACAACAACGTTTTCTAATCTACCATCTGTAGAGCTATCGAAATTACCGTCTTCATCATTGTCATCAAATACAGTACCTTTTATCTTGTATGATACAGGTGGTGTTAATCTAATGTAATCAGATGCATCTGTAATTTGACCAACATCACTACTATTTAAACCACTAATTTCATTTAATGATCCTAATTGAATATTGTTGTATGTTCTTAAACTTGATGGTGCTGTATAACTTTGCACATAACTTTTTACAGTGTACGAGTTTTGCGGGCAACCATGATAGTAATAAGAAGAATATACTTTCTTGTTCTTTAATAACTGAAGAGCGCTATTCTTATCTTTTGCCATTTGAGCATAAATATCTTCGTTGTTAGCCCAGTCATATCTGTTGCTATTGAAGTTGTATGCTTGTACTTGGTAAGAAGTAGCTGCATATAGTTGACCATTGTCATCAACAACGATATCTCCTAGTTCTCCTTTGTAAAGGAAACTAGAATACCACCAGTTGTCATAAACAGGTGTTCCGTTAGATACAGCTGCTGTTTGTCCTGAAGCGTCAGATAATCCATTAAAAGAAATCTCCAACAAATACATATTGTTGTTATATGAACTATTATAGTAGTTGTAAGAGTAAGATTCTGCAGAGTAACCTCTTTGTTGTAAACCATCATCATTTGTAGAACCATCTTCTGATGGTAATTCTTCTTCTGGAATGTAATCACTTACATTATCATTAATGATGTTTGCTTCGTCAGTGTCTAATACAACGAAATCAGCAGGAGCTTCTCCGTTTCCACTTCTTCCTCCATTATCTTGTGTTTCATCAGCTTCTGTTCCTATGCCTCTTGTAACCGTAACTGGCGAGTTAGTAATTGTTCCAAACGTCACTGTTCCTAACGATCTTGGGTTATTAATTAACTCATCTTTTGGGTTGGCATTAGTAGCATTTCCTCTACCACCATCTCTGTGATAGTAGCATCTAACAGGATATTCCATTGCGAAATATAATTTCCCGTTGTAGAACGTTGCTCCACCAGAAGCTAAACCTCTAGAAGAGTACGCGTGACCAGTTTGTGTAAAGAAATGTCTAACTGATCCAAAATTTTTGTGTGTATTTGTATACACATTGTAACCATAAATTGTCCAGTTGTAACTAGAGATATGGTTAGAAACGTAAAAAACCCATCCTGTTCTGTTATCACTAGCGATGGAGTTAATTTCATTTACGTAAGGTGATGTTGCCAACAACGTAGCTTGGTACGTGTTCATGTCGAGTGTGTAAATCCTTTTTCCTGCTGAAATGATAATTGAATTATCACCAGTAGTCATGATTTCATTCTCGACGACATTTTCGCTTGTGGGCATTGAGTTTGCGAAAACATTCGTCAGTCCTAATAAGGCTGTTAGGACCAAAAGAGTAATTTTAGTCTTCATTGATTTGCTGTTTAGTTACTATTTATATATGACCATTTTGATATAAATAGAAAAATTAATAATAAGTTTGGGGTGAGCGGCTTAATTCTCGAACACAAAAATATTTGGAAAAATTCTAAAAAGCAGACAACGCGTTTTCTTTTAGACAAAACGTCATTAAAATCGAGAAAAAGCACAATAAGAAATACTTTTCTTACAATTTTGTAGGTAAAAACCGTATCAATGTTACGGTTTACATGTTTATTTCAGATAAAAATTAAACCCAAAACTAACAATCATTAGTAAAACGAGTAAAATATTGCCTATCCTTTTGTTTTCTATATTTTCAAGGACATTGGCCGTTGAAATACCTAATGGAAATAGTAGTAATATCTCTGTATTGTAAGTATTATTTTTGGCGAATAGTATATAGGTAATACCTATAAAAAACAGCACATTAGTTAATAAAAAAGAATTTCTTTTTTGGGAAGAATACGTTTTAATTTTTAGAAAAAAGATTACAATATTAATACAAAAGAGTAAGGTAATTAGTGAATGAAGCGCTATCTGCTTATAATTTTCCAATGGATACTCAATTTTTAGGTCAAATTGAAAAAGTGGGTTTGTAAGTATGTTTTTATCTGTAAAGTATATGTAGGAAAGATATATGATTGTAATACTAAAGAACCCAACAAATGGTACTAACCAATTTCGGTAATCACTAGATACATATAATATGATTCCTATATATACAATAAGAAGATACAAAACAATCCAAGAATCAAATAATAATGCAATGGTTATATACATGGAAGCATCAAATAGTTTCTGTTTGACACTGTGCAAGGATCGTAAACTTATAACTCTTCTAAACGCAAGTAATAGAAATACATGAATGAAAACAATAGTTAGATGCTCAAATATGTTTGGAAAGAAACCTATAAATAACGTAACAATTAGCAACGCATAATCGTTTTGTTGCGTGAGATCGTTCTTTTTTACGATGAAATCTACCATAAATAAAGAAAATAGCAATAAAAATAATATAGGAACCTGCAAAGTCAACATGTCTACACCCACCTCCTTATCGCCTGAAAACAAGTATATTACGAAGTAAATTAAGACAATTCCCGAACAGAGAATAAAATTTATTGGTTTTGATTTCCCAAAAACGCTTGTTATCATTTGAGGTTTTTATATTTTTGCACTATAATATAATAAAGATTTATCCATGAAAAATTTTTTTGAAGGAATCGCTAGCTTTTCTGAAAACACACTTCTCGCTCCATTTGAATCTTTACGTGAAACAGAACTAACGAGTTGGTTTCTTGCAAACGGAATGAACTGGCTTTTTATGATTGTTGGAGCCGCAGCTATGATTTACTGGGTTTTACAATTGAAAAAATTCAACGATAACAACGAAGAAAGCAAAGAGGTTACGGCTCATTCTTATTTATAAGTCAAAACCAATATCTTTTCTATAATACATCTTATCAAAATGTAACTTGTTTATGCTTTGATAAGACTTTTTTATGGCTTCTTCGTACGTGTCAGCGTGTGATGTTATTGCAATAACTCTTCCTCCATTGGTAAGCACTTTTCCATCATTTAGCTTTGTTCCTGCATGAAATACAATAGAATCTTCAATTGTTTCTATTCCTGTAATTTCTTTTCCTTTTTCATACGCTTCCGGATATCCACCAGAGACAACCATGATTGTCGTTGCTGCTGCTGATTTTATTTGTAATGAAACCTCATCAAGTTTTTGATTTCCTACTGCTTGAAATAGTTCTACTAAATCGACTTCTAAACGAGGAATGACAACTTCCGTTTCCGGATCTCCCAAACGTACGTTGTACTCTATTACAAATGGATCGTTTCCAACTTTAATCAATCCAATAAAAACAAATCCTTTATAGGGTAAGTTGTCTTTTTGAAAACCATCTATTGTTGGTTTTATAATGCGAGTTTCTACTTTTTCTAAAAATTCAGCATCTGCAAACGGTACTGGTGATACTGCGCCCATTCCTCCTGTATTCAACCCTGTATCTCCTTCTCCGATGCGCTTGTAATCTTTTGCCGTTGGAAGCGTTACGTAGTTTTTTCCATCTGTCAACACAAAACAACTAAGCTCTATTCCGTCTAAGAATTCTTCAATTACCACTTTTGTACTGGCATCACCGAATTTTGCATCTATCAACATTTCTCTAAGCGAATCTTGCGCTTCTTTTAAATCTTTTATGATTAATACACCTTTTCCCGCTGCCAAACCATCTGCTTTTAATACATATGGTGCATTGAGTGTTGTTAGAAATTCGCAACCTGCTTCTACCGTATCTTTGGTAAAACTTTGGTAAGCTGCCGTTGGAATGTTATGACGCATCATAAATTTTTTGGCAAATTCTTTACTTCCTTCTAATTCTGCAGCCTTTTTTTGTGGACCAATTACATGAATTTCCTTTAATGCTTCATCATTTAGAAAATAATCGTGAATTCCGTTTACTAACGGATCTTCAGGACCTACCACTACGATATCAATATTGTTTTCTTTTGAGAATTTACCAATTGCTTCAAAATCGTTTACATTCATTGCTATATTGTTTGCAATGGTTGCTGTTCCTGCGTTTCCTGGTGCTACATACAGATTTTTTAACAATGGACTTTGCGCTAATTTCCAAGTTAATGTGTGTTCTCTTCCGCCTGATCCTAAAACAAGAATGTTCATAGTTGTGTTGTTTGTTGTGGTTTTATAAAGAAATGTTCTATTAAAAATCGAATTAAATATAAACTCGATTTGAAAGCCCCAAATTTAAGTGCCTTTCTGTAAATAGTATAATTGTATTTTAATAAATTTAGTTTATTGGATGAAATTGAATCTTCACGCACCCGATATTTTGCTAACGGCTCTGAAATACTGTATGCAAATTCTACTTTTTTAATCAGTGTAAGCCATAAAGCCCAATCTTGTCGCTTACGAATGTTTGGCATGTATACTTTTCCAAGCGTTGTTGCATTGTAAATTCCCGTAAGGTTTCCAATGTAATTACTTTTGAGCATTTTGGAGAAATTTACTTTTGGCAATGCGTTTACCTTTTTTCCCAATGATTTACCGACTTCATTCATTAATTCATAGCTAGCAAAACATACTTGAATGTTTTCTTTTTGCATAAATGCAATTTGTTTAGAAAGCTTTTCAGGCATCCATAAGTCATCGGCATCTAAAAAGGCTATGTAACTTCCAGTAGCTTTTTCTATAGCTGTATTTCGTGCAATGGCTGCTCCCGAATTCTTTTCTAGCACATGAAATTTAATTCTAATGTCTTCTTCGGTATATTTTTTAAGAATGGAAACTGTGGTATCTTTTGAAGCATCATCTACCAATATTAATTCCCAATTGTTATACGTTTGTGCACGAACCGATTCTATTGTTTCTTTAATAAACAACTCAGCATTGTATGTTGGCGTAATGACAGAAACTAATGGCTGCTGCATAATTTTAGTATGCCTTTTTTTCTCCTTTCAGAATGTTAACGATGGTTTCAAAGATAATTTTAATGTCTAAGAATAACGACCAATTTTCAATATAAAAGATATCATATTTGACACGATTGATAATGTCTTCATCGTTTTTTATTTCACCTCTGTACCCTTTTACTTGTGCCAAACCTGAAATACCTGGTTTTACACTGTGACGAAATACGAAGTTATATTTGTCAATTTTTTTAGCGTATGCTTTTGTATATGGAATCATATGTGGTCTTGGACCAACTACAGACATGTCTCCTTTTAGTACGTTAAAAAACTGTGGCAGTTCGTCAACACTCGTTTTACGGATAAAACGCCCAATTTTTGTTACACGAGAATCTTGTTCTTTTACATGTTCGTAATTTGTATCTGTATTATGTGCTAACGAACGAAATTTGTAACAGGTAAATTCTTTATAATTGATTCCGTTTCGAATGTGTTTATAAAAAACAGGTCCTTTTGATTCTAACTTGATTAATATCGCAATCAATGGAATAAACCATGATAGAAAAAAGATGATAATCAATAATGAAAATACAATGTCAAATGCACGTTTTATGAATCGATTCAAATTGTTGTTGAGTGCAACTTCCTGAATGGAAAGTACAGGCAAATAATTGTAGTAATCCGTTTTGAGTCGCTTAGAAAATAGCTTTTTGGTATTTGGAATAAATTTGATGTTGATTCTGTTCATACTTGCGTATTTCACATAATCGTTTACGTCTTTTTCGGTAAGTTCGTCAATAGCACAGTATATTTCATCTATTCCTTCTTCTTCTTCAATGTACTGAAAACTATCTTCTATTGTTCCTGTAATGCCTTCATCTTGTTTATTACTAAACAGCGCTAATAACTTGTACCCTAACTCTTTGTTGTTTTTAAATAGTCGTTCTAATTCTTGTGCGCCTGAATTTTTACCTATGATAATGACACGACGAATGTTTCCATCTAAAACAGAACGATATTTTTTTAACCCGTAATACCCAATAATTTTACCCAAACCAATGATTCCGAAACTTACCATTAAGTATTTAAATGTTACAAATGCCTGAACATCAATACTTCTAAATATTCCAATAAACGCATACATGATTAAAGTGTATGCTAATAATTGTTTAATGAGTAAGGATAAAATATGTGGAACCGACGTAAAACGGTATACGTTATAAAACTTTAAAAAGAAGGATGATAATGGCCAAAAAACAATTGTATACAAAATGAATAGCAAGTGCTTATTATTCCAAAATGTATTGTCAAAAAAGTATAAATCTTGATCGTTAAAATTGAAAAATAAGAAGACAAAGATATTGATGACACACAAATCAAATACCACAAAAAATGGTCTTAATAGCCACGAATATCTTCCTCTAATATGCATTTGTTACATTCTTGTGTACGTTGAAAAATCTTTATGCTCTTTTTTGAAGAGTTCCTTTTCTGGTAGTGCTTTGAAGTAGTCGTAGGTTTTTTTCATGCCTTCGCTACGATTTACTTTTGGTTCCCAATTCAAAATTTCTTTTGCTTTGCGAATGTCTGGTTTTCGTTGTAACGGATCGTCTACAGGTAATTCTTTGTAGATTACTTTTTGTGAGGTTCCTGTAAGTTTTATGATTTCTTCGGCAAAGTTCCCAATGGTAATTTCATGCGGATTCCCAATGTTTATTGGCTCTACATAATCACTCATTAATAACTTATATATTCCTTCTACTTGATCTGTAATGTAGCAGAAAGAACGCGTTTGAGTTCCATCGCCAAAAACCGTTAAATCTTCTCCACGCAATGCCTGTCCAATAAACGCAGGGATTACACGTCCATCATTTAATCGCATTCGTGGTCCGTAGGTATTAAAAATACGAACAATACGTGTTTCTAAACCGTGAAACCTATGATACGCCATGGTAATAGATTCTTGAAAGCGTTTTGCTTCGTCATATACACCACGTGGACCAATTGTATTTACATTTCCGTAATATTCTTCGTGTTGTGGATGTACTAAAGGATCTCCGTATACTTCCGATGTAGAAGCAATTAAAATACGTGCTTTTTTTTCTTTGGCTAAGCCTAATAAGTTATGCGTTCCTAGTGATCCTACTTTTAAGGTTTGAATCGGGATTTTAAGATAGTCTATTGGGCTTGCTGGAGAAGCAAAGTGTAATATATAATCTAGTTTTCCTGGTACGTGTACAAATTTTGTAACATCGTGATGGTAAAACTGAAATTCTTTTAGATGGAATAAGTGTTCTATGTTACGAATGTCGCCCGTAATAAGATTGTCCATTCCTATAACGTGATATCCTTCGTTTATGAAGCGATCACATAAGTGTGAACCTATAAATCCGGCTGCTCCCGTAATTAGAATTCGTTTCATCGTATTGTTGGTTGTGTTAGCTTTATAAAACTTCTTTTCTACCTATAGAAAAATATGTAAATCCTTCTTTTTCCATATCAGCTACATCATATAAGTTTCTTCCGTCAAAGATAATGGGTTGATTTAGATTTTCTCTTAGTTTTTTGAAATTTGGTGTTCTAAAGATGCTCCATTCCGTACAAATAATCAAAGCATCTGTATTTGCAATGGCTTCGTACATGCTATTTGCATATGTTAACTTATCACCAAGTTTTGCTTTTACATTGTCCATTGCTTCCGGATCAAACGCTTTTATGGTAGCGCCTCTAGATAGTAATTCATCAATGATATATAACGATGGTGCCTCACGAATGTCGTCAGTTTCTGGTTTAAATGCTAATCCCCATAGGGCGATTGTTTTTCCAGATAAATCTTCACCTAAGTGTGAAACTACTTTTGGTATTAATGCTGTTTTTTGTTTATCATTTACATTGATAACTGCATCTAATATTTGAAAGTTATAATTGTTGTCTTTTCCAGATTTGTGTAACGCTTTTACATCTTTTGGAAAGCATGAACCTCCATAGCCAATTCCTGGAAATAGGAAACGTTTTCCAATACGTGAATCGGTTCCCATACCTATACGTACTTTATCAACGTCTGCTCCTACTTTTTCACAAAAGTTTGCAATCTCGTTCATGAATGTAATTTTTGCTGCTAAGAAAGAGTTTGAAGCGTATTTGGTAAGCTCTGCAGACTTTTCATCCATAATTAGTATTGGATTTCCAGAACGTACAAATGGTTTGTATAAACGTTGCATTAGTTGCGTAGCTCTTTCTGAACTTGAACCAACAACAATACGTTCAGGCTTCATGAAATCATCTACAGCAAATCCTTCACGTAAAAATTCTGGATTTGATACTACGTCAAAGTCTACAGTTGCATGTTGTGCGATAACAGCCGTTACTTTTTCTGCTGTTCCTACTGGCACTGTACTTTTATCAACTATGACACGGTATTCTGTCATTAGTTTACCAATATTATCTGCAACACCTAATACATACGATAAATCAGCAGATCCGTCTTCGTCTTCTGGAGTTGGTAATGCTAAAAATATAATTTGTCCGTGTGCAAGTCCTTCTTGTAATGAAGTTGTAAATTTTAAACGTCCAGCATTTATGTTTCGTTCAAAGAGTATGTCTAAATGTGGTTCGTAGATGGGAACTTCTCTATTTTGCATGCGTTCCACTTTATGCTTATCAATATCTACACAAAGTACATCATTTCCTGTTTCAGCTAAGCACGTTCCTGTGACTAGTCCTACATATCCTGTTCCTACAACAGTTATTTTCATGTATTTTTTAGTTTAATGTGTTCTGTTAATAGAAATAAAAATATCATTACATTAACACTGAGTAATAAATTTGAAGATATACTTGATGTTAAGAAAATCATTAACATTAATAGTTTATCTAATAGTCCTAAATTTTTTAGAATAATTTTCTTAAAAAAAAGGATATATAATCCAAGCCCAAATATACCAAAAAAAGAGAAGACATCTACTAATTCCATTTCTGTATGATAATTACTAAAATCGACTCCTCCAAAGATATAATTTAGAATATTCCATTCTTCAGTAATAAAGGTACTTAAACGCTCCACCGTATTATTTCTATATGAAAATATTACAGATAATAATCCGCTTTCTTCGTAAACTCTATTCCAGAAGGGCATTCTTTTTACGACTAAAACCAAGATTGATTTTCCAAAAATGACAATACTTGCAATACCCAATCCAAAAACTGTTTTTAGTATTTTGCTCTTACTTATATAAAATATATGCAGTAGCACCATGAATATTAGAAATAGATACATTGATTTCTTTCCTAATATTAATGCCAGAATTACAAAAAATGCTAGTTTTCCATATTGTTTTGTTACAATGAATTTTTTGTATTGAAGCACTATTATAAACATGTATAAATATGACAGGTATGCTCTAGTAAAGAAGAGCCCATCATAACCAAACCTTCCCGTATATGGATATGATTTAAAATAGTTTAGATCGAAAATTAATCCTATTACAACAAAGATTGCATTAAAAACGAGAACGTATTCAATCATTTTGTAAACCCTATCTACAAAGTGTTTTTTGTCTTTTATAAAACGATATGCAATGATATAGATAAAGATATATAAGTATCCATTTAGCGTATATAGGTTTGAACTATATAAGTTTTCCTTAAAACTAGTGGCATATATATCAGAAGTACTTAGCGCCAATTGTCCTATAAAAAACCCAACAACTAATAGCGCAGGAAAAAGCAGGTTTACTTTTTTTACGTGTTTTATGTTTTTTAGTATAACTGCTATGATAAAAATTTGAAGCAGTATGTTAATGATTGATGATATCCTAATGCTGGTTTGCGCATTATTAATATATAGGATATTCATTATAAAATTAGAAAACAGTTCTGCTACCAATAAAAAGTAAAAGACTGTAGCAAGTTTTATCTCAGAAAAAAATTTGACTGCTTTCCCTATCATCAACTTCTTTTATTTTTGATAGTCTAATTTCTCATACGACGAGTTCATACTTTTATATTCAGGAACCAGTTCTTTCATTCGCTTTACAACTTCTAATTTATTGTAAAGTGCCGCAGCGTCAATTAATTCTTTTATGTTGTTATTAATTTTCTCATAATCATACTGTTCTCCACGTGCAATCATGATTTTTTCATTATATGTTGGGAGTGTGGTCGATTTATCGTTTAATAACTCTTCATATAATTTTTCACCTGGACGCAATCCTATGATTTTGATATCAATGTCTTTGTTAGGAACAAATCCTGCTAGTCTAATTATCTTTTTAGCAAGGTCAATAATCTTTACAGCTTCTCCCATATCAAATATGTATATTTCTCCTCCATTACCCATAGCTCCAGCTTCTAATACTAGCTGACAAGCTTCAGGAATGGTCATAAAATATCGTATGATATCTGGATGCGTAATGGTTAATGGTCCACCTTCAGAAATTTGACGTTTGAATAATGGAACTACAGAACCATTAGAACCTAATACATTTCCAAACCGTGTGGTTACATAGTTTGTAACATAACGATTGTCATTCTTGAACGCCTCTTGTAAAGTTTGCACATATATTTCTGCAATTCGCTTGGAAGCTCCCATTACATTACTTGGGTTTACAGCTTTGTCTGTAGAAACCAATACAAATTTATCTGTTTTGTGTTTTAATGCTGTATCTGCAACATTTTTGGTTCCCATTACATTTACAAAAATGGCTTGCGATGGGTTGTCCTCCATCAATGGAACGTGTTTATATGCTGCTGCGTGATATACAACTTGTGGTTTATACTGCTCAAAGATATTATCTAGTTTATCTCTATGACGTACATCAGCAATAACTGCTTCAAAATCCAGCTCAGGGAATTTAGATTTGATTTCCATTTGTATTTGATACAAAGGAGTTTCTGCCTGATCAACAATGATGAGTTTTTCTGGTTTGTAATTGGCAACTTGTCGTGCTATTTCACTTCCTATAGACCCTGCACCACCTGTTACTAATATTCTTCTGTTGTATAATTCTTTTGCAATCAGTTTATTGTTCAGCACAATAGGCTCTCTTTCGAGTAAATCTTCAATTTGTACATTTTGAATTTGTTGCGCAACATTTACATTTTCTTTGTCTTCCATATCGGAAACAATTGGCGCTCTAAATACTTTAATGTTATGCTCTAAGCATTCATCTACAATTTTAATACGTTCTTCCTGTGTAATAGATTTGTCTGCTAGTATAATAGCATTAGCACCATGTGCGCGTAGAATTACAGAAAGCTTTCTTTTGAGATGTACAATAGGTAATCCTAATATTTCTTTACTTTGATTTTTTCCTTTTTTATCAATGAAACCGATCAATTTGTAACGCATTGGACGTTCTACCTTAAGTGCATTTGAAATTGCAATCGCGTTAGAATCTATTCCATAAATCATAACCGTGATTTGATCTTCTTTGGCAGCATAATCAAAATATGCTTCAAATACTTGTTTTACTAATACTCTGAAGAGTAATAGAAACGAGAATGACATCACAAAGTAGATGAATAGTTTTGGTGTTAAAAATAACGGATCACCATTGATAATTAGATGCGAATAATTCACTACCAACAATGTAATAAGTGTGGCTAATGAAGCAAGGAAAAACTTAATAGCATCGATAAAGGTTGAGTGACGAATAAGTCCGGCGTATGTTCTAAAGAAAATAAAGAACAACAAGTTGGTTATTAATATTAAACCAGCTCTTGGTGCAAGTCCAAAAAATGCTGATGGTGTATGCGTATTTAAATCACTAATATTGATATTGTTTACAATAGTACTTGTAAGCAACAATGCTACACAACAAATAAACATGTCAAAACACAAGATAAGCCATCTAGGTAGATATCCTATGTTCTTAAAATCAATACGTTTTTTGCTTGATTTTAAAACTTGTCTTAGGGCTAATTTTATGCTTCTTGAATTCACTAACTTCATCTTCTCAAAAAAACAAATTCTTTATTTAATGACACAAATTACTTAATTTATTTCTTTTAATGCTAGAAAAGCTCTGATAACTTCTTTAATACGGTTTTTTTCTTCAATTGTAAGGTTTGAACCTGAAGGCAAACACAAACCTGAATCAAATAACTTTTCACAGATTCCTTCTCCATAAAAGTCACATTTTTCAAAAACTGGTTGTAAATGCATCGGCTTCCACAAAGGTCTAGATTCTATGTTTTCTTCAAGCAATGCCAATCGGAATTCTTCTCTAGTAAACCCTGTTTTATTTGCATTAACCCTAATAGAACTTAACCAATGATTTGAAAAATAATCATCCGAAGATTCTTGTAATAAAGTTATCCCTTCTACATCTTTAAAAAGTTCAGCATACATTTGATTTACGTCTCTACGATATCCTACATGCTTATCTAAGACTTCCATTTGCCCTCTTCCTATTCCAGCGACAATGTTACTCATTCTGTAGTTATATCCTATTTCTGTATGTTGATAGTGCGGAGCGTTATCCCTAGCTTGTGTAGCTAAAAATACCGTTCTTTTTTTCTGTTCTTCATTTCTACAGACTAAAGCACCTCCACCAGAAGTAGTAATGATTTTGTTTCCATTAAAAGATAGTATTGAATATGCACCAAATGTTCCACATTTTTGTCCTTTGTAAGTAGATCCTAATGCTTCTGCTGCGTCTTCTATGATTGGAATTTCATAAGCATTGGCAATTTTTAAAAGTTCATCAATTTTTGCTGGCATTCCATACAAATGAACCATTAGTATTGCCTTTGGTTTTTTTCCTTTTGAAATGCTTTCTTTTATAGCAATTTCTAAATATTCAGGAGACATGTTCCATGTAGTTTCTTCACTGTCTACAAATACAGGTGTAGCTCCTGCGTAAACAATAGGATTTGCAGATCCACAGAAAGTAAAACTTTGACAAAGTACTAAATCACCGTGTGTAACACCCAATTCTACTAACGCTAAGTGAATAGCTGCAGTTCCTGAAGCTAAACATGCTATATGTGAATCTTCACCTAGATAGGTTTCCAAATCTTTCTCAAATCCATATACATTAGGACCTAACGGCGCTATCCAATTTGTATCAAAAGCTTCTTGAATATAGGTAAGTTCGTTTCCTCCCATATGAGGAGATGAAAGCCAAATTTTTGATTTCATAGTTTAAAATATTGTCTTAAAAATATATTTAACATCCTTTAGGACGCTAAACTCTTTTATATACGCTTTGTTAAGCGCTACTTTTTTAGGCCAGATAACATTTCTATTATAGGCTTCAGGATCTTCTTGTTGTGCAAGAATTTCTTCTTCGTTTTTAAAGTGAATTGAAGCTGGTCCTGTAATTCCTGGTTTGATGCTCAAAATAATTCGGTCTTCACCTTCTAATTTATCAGCAAATCCAGGCACATCAGGTCTTGGGCCTACAAAACTCATTTGTCCTAAAAACACATTGATCAATTGTGGCAATTCATCAATTTTTGTTTTTCTCCAAAATCTTCCCATTTTGGTAATTCTAGGGTCTTTATCCGTAGACACCGTAGTAACAACTCCAGCAACATTTTTCATACTTCTCAGTTTGAAAACTTCAAATATTTTTCCGTCTTGCCCAACTCGTTTTTGTTTGAAGAAACCACTTAGTTTTGTATCAAATCGAGCTATAATTGCTGATAACACAATTAACCAACCAAATAGTAATAATCCTATTGTAGACATTACTAGGTCAAATAATCTTTTTATGATTTTATCGCTCTTCGTCACTTTACTTATAATTAAGTTTTACTAATGTTTCGGTTAACATTGTATTCAATAGTGCTTGTTCTTCTACTGAAAAGCTTTTTTTATGTGTTCCGATACTTCTACTTGACACATTTTTAACCAAATCTTTTACCTGCTCTTTGGTCATTGTGATATTAAAAAATGAAGCGAGTTCTTCCATTGCTTTTACAGGATTTGTTACAAATTCTTCATATTTTACATCAAAGATATTTTCGGCAGGAACCGAAACTCTGTCTTTTATGGTATGCTCGGCACAAGTTTGCCACTGCTTGGCACATACTTCCATTAGTGAGTGATTTGCCACATCTTTGTCAATACCTTTGTATACAGGTCCCCAAAAAGATAGGCTTTCTGTTTTTGTAAAGAATTTTTTGATTCTATTCTTTCCAAATTTCCATACATGATATGTAAAATCAATCCAAGGTACGTATCGTAATTTTTTGAGGGTATATTTTAGCTCAAAGCTAGAACCCCATCTTTTCATAGCACTTGGCACTACATCACGTCCATCTCTGTTGATAATAATGTATTTAGCTTCAGGAAATATTTCATATACAAATCCTAATCGTAGTGAATTGGCACATGTTTTTTCGACAACAAAGTCCGCTTTTGTACTTTTTTGTAATTGCTGAAATCTTTTTCGAATGTATTTTTTTGTTTTTTCAGACGCGTGTTCTGGTAACAATACATCTGTTTCAAAATCTCTATTTCCATAACGCCATATAGGGTTTATTTCGTCACAATCCCATGTTTCAAATTTTGGAATTGACGTAATAATATCTCTCAACATATTCGTTCCCGATCTTCCTGCTCCTATAATAATTACCGGTGTATAGTTCATCTTATTTTCTTGCAATTTTTAACAAATTTCGTTCTATTTTATCTACACTGGAAATAATAGATAGGTTTTCTTCATAATGCACCTTTCCATTGGTTCCCATTTCAGCTATTTTTTCCGCATCAAGTGCGATCATTTGTTTTATTTTTTCTTCTAAATCATCACTGTTGTCTGGTTCAAAAGTAAATCCTGCGTTCGCAGCATTTAAAATATCGGCTGCATCTCCGCGTAAGCCCATCAGAATAGGTTTTCCTGATTTTAGATAGGCTAATATTTTAGAAGGAATTGTAATCTCAAATAGTTTATCCTTTTTTAGGTGAACTAATAAAAAATCTCCTGCATTTAAATATTTACTTACTTCTTCAGAAGCAACTCTTGGAATAAACGTTACATTTTTAAGCAACTCATCCGCAGCATATTGCTTTAAGTTTTCTTCATCAGCACCTCCTCCAAGGAATAAAAACTGAATTTTAGTCAATCCTTGTTCTTGTAAGCTTTTTGCTGTTTTTAAGATCGTTTGTAATGATTGTACTATTCCTAAGTTACCAGCGTATAGAATATTGATTTTTTCTTTCTTAAAGTATTGCTTCTTTAGTGCAGCTGGAAGTTCTTCTGTAGAAATTTTATCTCTACTCCAGTTTGATACTATTTCTAGTTTTTCTTTTGGAACTCCTTTTTCTATTAAGCTTTTTTGAAATCCTGGTGTGGCAACTGTAATAAAACTAGCATTTCTGTAGTTCATATTACACCACTTATTAATAATTTTCAGCCCTCTTTTACTCCCTAACATTCCTGAAGCAGCAACTGTTTCTGGCCACAAATCATTAATATCGTATAGAAAAGGGACTTTTCTAATTTTTTTAAGAATTATAGCAGGAATTGCCACAGGAATTGCTCCTTGATATACAAAAGCAACATCTGGTTTTTTTATTAAGAATAACCCAATAAACGTAGCTGATAAAGCATAGGAAATGTAATGAAAAAAACGTTTGAGCCCAGAAGCACTATGGTCAGGATAGATAGGCACACGAATAATATCGATACCTTCCATTTTTTCCCTTTTGTAAAACCGTTGTTTGTAGCCGTCGTATATTTTCCCAATAGGATACGATGGAAAGCCTGTAAGTACTTCCACATCATGACCTCTGGCAACAAGTTCTTTAGCAAAGTCTAAACTTTTTGCCGTTGGCTCTGGGTTAAATAGTTGTTTTATAATTACAATTCTCATACTAATACTAGTATTTAGACCATACAACTCTGTTAACGTAGTCGGTATATGATAATATGATTCTCACCATTTTTTCACTCACATTTGGCATAGAGTAGTCATATACTTCTCTAAAGTTTCTTTTTGGACTTCTTTCCTGAACACTTACTGCTGCTAATCCTTGCATGATGCGTTCTGGATTTAATCCTACCATCATTACAGATGCTTCTTCCATAGCTTCTGGACGTTCATGCGCTTCTCTAATGTTTAATGCATGAAAGTTTAAAATAGACGATTCTTCTGAAATAGTTCCTGAATCAGATAGCACTGCAAACGAATGCATTTGCAAAGCGTTGTAATCCGAAAATCCAAGTGGTTTTAAGAATTGAATGTTTTTGTGCGTTTTCATGTCTTTACTGTTCAACATGTTTCGCGTTCTTGGATGTGTAGAAACAATGATTGGATAATCGTATTTTTCCGCTATTAGATTTAAAGAATCTATCAATCCTTTAAAGTTTTTTGGATTGCTTATGTTTTCTTCTCTGTGCGATGATACCACAAAGAATTTATGTTTTTCTAATCCTAATTTGTCTAATACATCTGAAGCTTCAATTTTTGATAAGAACTTATGAAGTACTTCATACATTGGGCTTCCGGTTTTGATTACTCTATCAGGAGACAAACCTTCTCTTAATAAGTATTCGCGAGCAATGCTACTATATGTAAGATTGATATCTGATACGTGATCTACAATTTTACGGTTAGTTTCTTCTGGTACACGCTGATCAAAGCAACGGTTTCCAGCTTCCATATGGAATACAGGAATTTTACGTTTTTTGGCTGGAATAGCACATAAACAAGAGTTTGTATCTCCTAATACTAAAAATGCATCTGGATTTTCTTGCTCTAAGATTGGATCAATTTTTATAAGAATGTTTCCAACAGTTTCTGTAGCATTTTTTCCTGCAGCTTCAAGGAAATAATCAGGTTTTCTTAACCCTAAATCCTCAAAGAATATTTCATTTAACTCATAGTCATAGTTTTGCCCTGTATGAACTAAAATATGTTCTATGGCATCATTTTTATCTAATGCAATAAGTGTACACGATAATCGAATAATTTCTGGTCGTGTTCCTACAACTGTTACTACTTTTAATTTCTTCATTGTATCGTTATTATACTTTTACAAAATAGGTATCTGCATCTTCTGGATTGTATGGTTCGTTAATCCAAAATAACGTTATTAATTCGGTGTCACCAATGTTGGTGATATTGTGAGTGTACCAAATTGGCATATCTACATAAGCTGGCTCTGAACCGTCTAAAATGTATTCAAATACTTCATCTGAATCTATTTTTCTGAGTTGAATAGATGCTTTCCCGCTAATGACAGCAAAGCGTTCTACTTTTCGTGTATGATAGTGATTTCCACGTGTAATCCCAGGAACTGTTGTTGAGTAAGACGATTGCCCTGCAGAACCTGCACGCATGATTTCTACAAATGCACCACGATTGTCTGTATGTTTTGTAAATTTTCTTGGGAAATAATTTTTTGGGATAAAACTCGTAAACGTATTAAATAAATCTAATTCAAATGAATTTAAATCTACTTTAGGTACTTGTCCATTATCAACGTATTGTGTTTTGAAATCTTTTAGTAATCCTAAGATTTCTGATACTTTACGCGACGATGTATGTGGTACTGTGTATGATTGTATGTTTTCAGCATTTTCTTTTATGATTTCATCATAAAATGCTTGCGATAACTCGTTGATGTAAATTAAGTTTACTGTACTGTCGTTGATTACAGTTGGTTGTTCTCCTTGCACAATTTGATGTGAAAATGTTGCAATGAAAGAGTTATAGAATGGTTTTCCAAAAGGTCCAAAAACATTTGGAATTATTAACGACGCTACAGCTCCGTTGTATGCTGTTGCCCAGTCTTCTAATAGTTTTCTTCCATCTCTTTTGGATTGTCCGTAAAGATTGTCTCGTTCTTCTTGTGTAGATGAAGAGAAGATGATTTTTGGTACTGCTTCTGTTGTTTTACAAGCATCTATCAACTTTTGCACTAATGCTACATTCGTATCATAGATTACTTGTTGATCTTCATGTCTATTCATTGCCGCAATGTGCACAATAACATCACATGATTTTACAAATTGTTGTAAATCGTTTTCACTAGTAAAGAAATCTCTTTGAAATGCAATTCTTTCAATCTCTTCTTCTTTGGTTCCTAGAAAGTTATACAGATGGCCTCCCATGAAACCATTTTGCCCTGTAATTCCAACTTTAATTAGTTGTCCCATGTTGTCCATTTATTTTGATCAAATCGTACGGCGTCATTTTCTATTTCATTCAATCCGTAATCTGCCAGTATCATTAATTTAGAGTTTTCTTTTGTTGCTTTAAATCCGTTTACATATCCATTAGGAATGTATAACACTTGTGGCTTTTCTTCTTCAAGTTCAAAAGTGAATACTTTTAAATCACTTGATGGGTTTTCCCAATCATCAACCTGAACTAATTTTACTGTAAATGCTCCTTGCGTACAATAAAACCATCTACTTTCAATTTTATGACCTTGCCAAGCTCTTATTACATTTGTATTGTAATGTGTAGTCATGTACATTCGTTTGATGTCAGACAAATTGAAGTCGTTCATAAAATCGAGACGTCCACGTTCGTCAATATGACTTCCGCCTTGAATTAGTATGGGCTTTTGTACTGTTTGCATTTTTTATTATTGAAGATCTTCGCGAATGCTATCTAGCTTTAGTAACAATTTTTTCATTCCTTCCACGTCTAAACGCTCCGTATTATGAGAATGATAGTCCTCTACTTTATTCATATCTATTTCTCCTTCAGAGAAGAAGTTTGCATAATTTAAGTCTCTGTTATCTGCAGGAATTCTATAGTAGTCTCCCATGTCTTCTGCTTTTACCTTTTCTTCTCTAGTAAGCAGTGATTCGTATAATTTTTCTCCGTGTCTAGTTCCAATCACTATCGCCTTATTAGGACTTCCATACATTTCCAATAGTGCTTTTGCTAATGTTTCTACAGTTGCAGCAGGTGCTTTTTGCACAAACATATCTCCGGGTTCTGCATTGTTAAAAGCAAAAAGAACTAAGTCTACAGCATCTTCTAATGTCATCATGAAACGTGTCATTTTTGGATCTGTAAGTGTAAGATCTTTTCCTTGCTTTATTTGATCTACAAATAAAGGAATTACGGATCCTCTTGAAGCCATTACATTTCCATAGCGTGTTCCTGAGATTACTGTGTTTCCTGCATTTCTAGATTTAGCCACTAATACTTTTTCCATCATTGCCTTTGAGATTCCCATAGCATTGATTGGGTATACTGCTTTGTCTGTACTTAATACCACTACACTTTTTACATTGTGATTGATGGCAGCCTCTAATACATTTTCAGTTCCAAGCACATTTGTTTTTACCGCTTCTACTGGGAAAAACTCACATGATGGCACTTGTTTTAATGCTGCAGCATGATAGATATAATCCACACCTCTAACCGCTGTTTCTACAGAACGATAGTCCCTTACATCACCAATATAGAATTTAACTTTTGGATTTGCCAATCTACGTCTGAGATCGTCCTGTTTTTTTTCATCTCTTGAAAAGATTCTAATTTCTTTGATATCAGAATTTACAAAACGATTCAATACTGCGTTTCCAAAGGAACCAGTACCGCCCGTTATTAACAGAATTTTATTTTTAAAACTACTCAATGTACTATTGTTTTAGTGTTGAAATTAAACATTCGAATGTTTCTTCTGCGCATTTTACCCAGTTGTATTCCTGAGTTTTAGCAAAAGACGCTTGTGCTGAGCTATATCTTGATTCGGGAGAGTCTATAAACTTTTTTAACTTGTTGTATGCTTCTTTTTCTTCTGTCGGGTCAAAATAGAAAGGATGGCTAGTTCCTAAAAATTCTGGCATTGGGTTAAAATTAGAACACATGACAGGTAAACCTGCAGACATTGCCTCTATTAATATATTTGGCATGTTCTCACAAGTTGATGCAAATATAAACGCATCTGAGGTTTTATAAAAGTTTTCTATGGTATCATATGCAACTTTCCCATGATATTTTACAATTTTTTGGTAGCTGCTGTCAGAATTGCACTCTTCATTGAAGGCTTTTAGGCTTTTTGCATAGCTTCCACCAACTAAATCTAATTGAATTGGATAGCCTTCTTCATGTAATTTTTTCACTGCTTTTATGAGTGGAACATGATGTTTATATACTGTAATAGGAGAAATATACAGCAGCTTGAAAGGTGATTCTTTGTAGTCTGTAATCGGTTTTTGAGCTTTTGGCTTTTCAACAAATTTCTTGTTTACTCCATGATGAATGATTGGAGCATTTGAGATGTCTTTTTTTAAGAATTTCTGAGCCGTTTTTTTTGCATATTTTGAAATAAAGATGACTTGTTTAGAGTTTTCAAATGATTTTGTTTGCTCTTTTCTTAGCAACCAAAATTTAAATTTCATCCAAGAGAAACCGTATCTATCACTTTCTGTACTGTCAAAAATTAACATGTTTCTACTCATTCCAACATAAGGTCTAAAAAAACCTGTGTAGGTTCCTGGTGGTGTAAATAGTAGTGAGTTGTTATTTTTTTGCTCTTCTTTTAGAAACGATTTTAGCTTTGTTTTTTTCCACATGGTAATGTGCAATAAGCCTTTGTTGAGCCATGGATGCGATTCTTTTTTTAACCAAGGACGTTCTTGTATTTTTCCAAGCGTATTGTGATTACTAAA
The DNA here is from genome assembly GCF_947496985.1 of uncultured Kordia sp. Taxonomy (GTDB): domain Bacteria; phylum Bacteroidota; class Bacteroidia; order Flavobacteriales; family Flavobacteriaceae; genus Kordia. Next base: position 952,472 of record NZ_CANMEZ010000001.1, on the reverse strand, counting down.
TAACACAACCTCATCAAACGCTTGTTTTTCGTCACTAATGTTGTTTAAAATTTCTGTGATATGCGTTACACCACCACCAGATCTTAGGTTAGATCCATCAATTATTAGTCGCTTCATCATACTTTTGAGATTTTAACCATTCATAGAAAAAGTATACACGTTGATATTGCAGTTTTCTATTTTTGAGTTTGTTAAATGAAATGTTTTCAAAGTAAGCGAATACTTCTTGGTGATGCGTTTTTATGATTTTTAAAAACTGAGCATATTCATTTTCGGAAAATGCATTGTTTATGAGTTGTACTACAGGCGGTGTAAATCCTTTTTTCTTCGCGAAAAGATAGTTTAAACCAAATAGTTTAATGTATTTAAGCTTTAGGTATAGTTTTAGTGAAAATGGTGTAAATATTTTCCACAAAGATGTTTTTTGTGTTTTCTTTTTTAGCCTTTCATCCATTAACGGAGAACGTACTTCAACACTGTATGCCATAGATGCTCTGTCTACTTTTACCAAATATTTATCGGGTAAGTTGTTCAGCTTTCTATCGTACTCAATGGTAGCACGCATAAAGTTTTTGTCCGTTTTTAAGACCTCAGAGAATACCATATTTATATAGTTTTCAGAGCTTTCTGTTACACAGAAATTTAGTTTTAGATATTCTGATTCAAATGCTTCTTTTTTGCAGCTGATTATGTTTCTGATTTTGGCAGGAGCCATATTTTTGATAAACGGTAGTATGCGCTGTATTCTATTGAGTTTATACAATACATATTTTTTCCAATAGTGAGGATATCCGAAGAATAGTTCATCTCCACCATCTCCTGTAAATGCGAGTCTGTAATGTTTTCCTATTTTTTTGAATAGTGCCAATGTTGGAATTCCGCTGTAATCTGCAAAAGGTTCTTCATATGCATTGTAGTATTCTAGAAACGCTTCTTCTATATCAGCATCATCAAGGTATAATTCGTTTAGTTTTACACCGATTCGTTTGGCTATTTTTCGCGCTCCTTCTAATTCGTTTAGTTTCGGATCGTTGAACCCAACAGTAAACGCTTCTATTGTAGGATTGTGTTTTTTGGAGTAGTAGGTAACAATACTACTGTCTACTCCACTACTTAGTAGCGTACAATACGGAACATCACTGATCATTCTGTTTTTTACAGCTTCTTCAATGTGACTTTTTACAGTTCTTTTAGGATCGCTTTTTCCACTATAGCTACTAAAGTTATTGTTTTCGTAGAAGTATCCTTTTCCGGCTTCATAACTGTATTCAATAATTTCTCCCGCTCTTACTTTGTAAATATCTTTGTATATGGAATGTTTTCCTGGCACAAACCCAAGTGCAAAGTATAAAGAGATTGCTTCTTGATTTAATTGAAATTTTATCGAATGATGTATTTCTTTTATTGATTTCAGAGCAGAAGAGAAAGAGATTTCTCCGTTTTCTTTATCAAATATGTAGAGTGGTTTTTTACCAACTCTGTCTCTAGAGAATATGATTTTTTTGGTATCTTCTTCATAGACTGCCAACGCCCACATTCCTTCAAATTTATCAAAAGAAGCTTTTCCCCAAGCTAAATATGCTGCAGCAACCACTTCTGTATCACTAGAGGTTGTAAATTGAAAGTTTAGAGCTTCTAATTCTGATTTTACAGATAAGAAATTATAAATTTCTCCGTTGAATGTAAGTGTTATTTCTTTGCCTTCATGTGCATAGAAAAAAGGCTGGTTTGATCTTTCATCCAAATCAACAATTGCCAATCTAGTATGCCCAAAGTAAAAGGTATCCGTTTTTTTGGCAGATTGTATATCTGGACCTCTTCTGTCTAGTGTTTTTAATACTTTATGAAAGTCACTTTCACTAATTTCAGTATTGCTTCCTAAAATTCCACACATAATTTTTACACTAAAATTTACTCACTTTGTGAGATTCAAAATACTTCACATGTTTTTACACCGAAATACTTTATTGGTTATCGATCCAATATGAATTTTTTGTTGAACTTGTTTGCTGCGATTTTTGCATAAAATATTTTACAAAGGCTAATGGCTCTTTAAACACAACTACATCTCTCCTTACAGATAATTCATTGAGAGATATAGGTGTATCTAATGCAATATGACAACCTCTTTCTGCAGTAGCACAAGATGTATATCCATGCGCGTGTGTCATTTTTTTGTACGCTGCTTTAAAGAAATTAAATTGCCCCCTAGGGAATGCAAAATGTTTTACTTCTCCTATTTTCTCTTTTAATATTTTAGTGCTTTTTTTGAGATCTTCTTCAAATTCATCTTCATTTAAATCGCCCAATATTTGATGATCATACGAATGATTTCCTATTTCATGTCCTTCAGCTAGTAATGTACCTACATCTTCCCAAGTTAAGAAATCCGTTAAAGGAATTCCTAATCGTTCTGTACATATTTTATTCTGATAAGCAAGTTCTCTATTTTCTATCGTTGCTGGATTGATAAAGAAACAGCAACTGATATTGTACTTTTTAAATATTTTTGATGCAATCATATTACTTTTGAGTCCATCGTCACTACTAAAACAAATGTAGTAGTCATCAATATTGTCGTCTAGTAATCTTTGTATTGCTTCTGAATAGCTAATTACTTTGAAATTTTCGGCAATCCACTGAATAATTTTTTCAGCATTTTTCATTTCATCATCATAGATGTAATGAAAGTACAGAAATTGAATTCCCTTAAATTTCTTGTCTACATTTGATGACATTGATTTTAACCTCAAGACAGAGTCCCTTAGAAGTCTCCTAGCGGTTCCACCTCTCCATTTTAGGACTTTACTGTATGTCTCAGTGTATTGCATTCAAATTTTATATCAATGTTGTAATTCCTTTTTGTAAGCTCCATTCAGGTTTGTATCCAAATAGATTTCCTGCTTTAGAAATATCAGCCAAACTGTGTTTTACATCGCCAGCTCTCTCTGGACCGTAGTTTGGTTTGATTTCTATTCCTGCTCTGTCACAAATGTATTTCCATAATTCATTTAGTGTAGCCCTTTCACCAAAGGCAATATTCACTACTTCATGTTGTGTTATTTCTGGTGTATTTAGCATTGCTTTCACATTTGCTTGCACTGCATTTTCAACAAAGGTAAAGTCTCTAGACGTTTCTCCATCACCATTGATGATTGGTGTTCTTTTTTCTTGCGCTGCTTTTACAAATATTGGAATTACTGCCGCATATGGGTTGTCTGGACTTTGGTTAGGACCAAAAACATTAAAGTAACGAAGTCCTACTGTATGTAAATTATATACTTTACTATATACATCTGCATATACTTCATTTACCAATTTTGTTACCGCATACGGAGATAATGGATTTCCTTCATTCCCTTCTACTTTTGGCAATGCCTTACTATCTCCATAAGTTGAAGAACTTGCTGCATAGACCATACGTTTGATGTTTCCATTGTCCTTAACTGCCGTAAGCATATTTAAGAATCCTGAAATATTAACTGCATTGGAAGTGATAGGGTCTTTTATAGATCTTGGCACAGATCCTAAGGCAGCTTGGTGACTTACATAATCAATTCCTTCTAGCGCTTTTTTACAGGTTTCAACATCTCTGATATCTCCTTCTATAAATTCGAAGTTTGGAAGTCCTACATATTTTTCTATGTTTTCATAGTAACCATTGGATAGATTATCCAATACCCTTACTTTTTTTGCATTGTATTTTAGTAAATACTCCACAATGTTAGAACCTATAAATCCGGCTCCTCCAGTTATTAGAAAGTTATAATTACTTAAATCTTCTTTGTGAAAAGGATTCTGATACATTTAGTTTCTTTTTTATTATAATCTTGCGTCTACTTTGTCTTTTGGTAAAAAGCTTTTCACATCATATACTAATGATGTTGGCTTTTTGATTGTATTTAAGTCTAAACCTAAAAATTCTTTATGTGCCACTGCTAATATTATACCGTCGTATTTATTTTGAAGTAATACTTTTTTGTCGGTAATTAACGGAAGATCGTATTCATGCTTTACTTCTTCTGCATTTGCCCATGGATCATACACATCTACATTAGCATCGTATGTGATGAGTTCTCTATATATATCAATAGCCTTTGAGTTTCGTATATCAGGACAGTTTTCTTTAAATGTAATTCCAAGCATTAGGATTTTAGATCCTGCAATTTTCATATCTTTTTTAATCATATTTTTTATGACCTCAGTTGCTATGTAAATCCCCATGGTATCGTTTAATCTACGACCTGCTAAGATTATTTCTGGATGATAGCCTACTTCTTGTGCTTTTTGCGCTAAGTAATATGGATCAACTCCAATACAATGTCCACCAACCAATCCTGGTGTAAATGGCAAGAAATTCCATTTAGTTCTAGCAGCTTCTAACACTTCCATTGTATCAATATCCAAGCGATTGAATATTTTACTTAGTTCATTTACAAAAGCAATATTAATATCACGTTGTGAGTTTTCAATAACTTTTGCAGCTTCTGCTACTTTGATAGTAGATGCTTTAAAAGTTCCTGCTTCAATTACTGAATTATATATTCCGTCAACAACTTCTGCGATTTCTGGTGTAGAACCGCTGGTTACTTTTCGAATTTTAGTTACCGTATGCTTCTTATCTCCTGGATTGATACGTTCTGGCGAGTATCCTGCATAAAAATCTTCATTGAATTTTAAACCAGAGATTTTTTCTAAAACAGGAACGCACTCTTCTTCCGTTGCTCCAGGGTAGACTGTAGATTCATATACTACAATATCACCTTTCTTTAGCACTTGACCAACACTTTCACTTGCTTTTACAAGTGGTGTTAATACAGGTCTGTTGTGTTTGTCTGTTGGCGTTGGAACTGTAATTATAAATACGTTACAATTTGCAATTTCTTCACGTTTGTCCGTACAGTATAATCCAGTATTTTGATTTGTGTTTATGATTTCTTTTGAAACAATAACTTTTTCCAATTCTGAATTTGCTACTTCTAGCGTTTTATCATTAAAGGCATTTAGCTCTTCTATTCTTTCTTTTTGGATATCAAAACCTATTGTTTTGTATTTTTTCCCAAATTCCACAGCAAGTGGTAAACCTACATAACCTAATCCAATTACAGCAATTGAATATTCTTTTACATCTATCATAAAAGCAGTTTATTTTTGTTTTTAAATTGTGTTCTAAAAACTGTGTTTTTTACAGAGGACAAAGTAAAGAATAAATAACTTCTTTTGCTAAAAATGATTGGTATAATCTTTTGAACATAATATTTTTTTTATTATCATTTTTTTTTGAGATTAAACGAAGGCTTTTAAAGTAGATTTTAGACGTGTAATCACCTATTTAATAGGTGTTTTAAGCATTTTTCGAAAATTTCAGAACTGCTTTATTCTATCATTCTTCTCAATTTTTAATTAAAAAAATATATATCTGAGCACTTTTAAAGCTGTAATTACTGTATTTTGAATGATTTTCAGTTTCACATAAAGTATTTTACACTTCAAAAAAATATTGTATAATTACTGAATTTCAGCACTTTAATCTCTTTATTTTTTACTTAATATGTATGAAAATCTAATCCTGATAGTGCAAATTTTGGAGTTGTCCCTTCTAGTTTTTCATCTATAATTTTATAGGTGAAATTCGTTTTAGATTTTAAGTTTATAAACCCAAGAGATGTTACGTAACCATATAACGGGTGAAAAGAAGACATCGGAAAACTTATGATGTTAGCGTTCGTTTGTTTTTTAATATTTTTGATGAGTACTTTTATTTCTTTTTTAGAAATTTCACCACCTTTTTTATCAACAAATAGAATTTGCGCTTCTTTTAGTTTTCCTCTTCGTCCTATACGTGCTAATGCTGAACAGTCATTATGAGTTGTATGCGCATATTCTCCTGCTGGGTTTTCATTAAATCTCCATTCAAGGTATACTTTCGTCCAAATACCATAAATTTGATCGGTAAATATAGATTCTGACAAGTCGGTAAACTCAAATGTGTTTTTTCTTGTAGACGGATTATGCACAAATGCTTTTTTAATATCAAGCATATTTACAAGAGTAGATACTTTTAATTGAATTTTTGTAAGATAAGCTACTGGATTTTCAACTTGTGTCCAACCTCTTCTAATAAATCCTTTTAAACTACTTGTATTTGGAAAAGCCAACATTACTTGCACACCTTCTTTTTTAGCATATTCTTCTCCAAATAGAATCATTTTTTTAAAAACCCCCATTCCTTGATATTCGGGATCTACAAATGCCTCATAGGGAAGTACTGACAAGAGCTCTTGATCTTTATGTTTTCTTTTTAAAATTCCATAAAAGTTACTTCCTGCTATTTTTCTTTTTTCTTCATCATAAGCACAAGACATCAACGAAGTACCATATGGACTGTTACAAAACTTCCATAGAAACCACTCTTTACTTTCCAAGGCAGAAAGTTTATGCGCATTTTTCCTTCCTTCTAAAAAACTCAAAATATGTGCGTCATCCTTGAGTTCTTTAAAATCTCTTATTTCTATAGCTTTAGGCTGTGTGCTCATTCCGTGCTTTCTTTTAATTTATAATAATTCCCAAACATGAACATAAATAGAAAGGAGAATCTAAGATTTGTTAGTATGGTACTTGTTATTACCCAAATAGTTAAGATAAAGAACAATTTTGTAGATCTTGAAGCTCTTACAAACATTTGTAAAAAAAAGATGAGCAATGAAAAGAGTCCTAATAATCCAAAAGCATGGAGTAAATATCCTACTCCTGCATCAAATTTATATATTTTTAACCCTTCTACATGTATATCAATATCATCAATATTAAAGGTTCCGAAGATTAAGTTTAAAATGTTATTGACAAATGTATCCGCTATGTAATGCCATAGAAATATATATTTTACCGCTAAACTTCCTGGTTCATTAGCAGCAGTAGTGGAAGACAATAGGTAGAAAATTCTAGAATTGAATTTATAGCCTAAAAATATCACCAATATTAACGCTACGGATATTCCTGTGTATAGATGTTTTTTCTTGATCTTTACTTCTTTTAGGAAGAAATAGGAAATCAGTAACACGAAGATTATCATTGTAGTTCTACTTCCTGTAAGGACTATAGAACATAAGATAATTAATAATGATAGATAATGTTTTTTGACAAGCTTTTTCTTCCCTTGTAAATACACAATTAACATTAGCGTAAGCATTCTACCGCATTGGTTTGGATTTCTAAATACACCTCCAAATCTTAAATCGAAGATGGATCGGTTACCAAGTGTATCATTTTGAAGCACAATTTCTCCCCAATTTCTAAAGTTTTCAGAAGAGTAATAAGCATCTATAAAACTGGTTACAGATTGTATATTGAATATAAATGCAAGTTGCGAGAATAGTATTAAAGATACCGAAAAGACAATAAGTCTGTCTTTAAATTCATAGCCATTTATGAGTGGAAAAAATATAATGAGAATGGCAATGTTTATCATTTTCACTAAAGAACTAACATACAACCCATTACCTATTATTATGGTATACACAAAGGTAACAAACATGGAAGTTATGACTAATAATTTATATTCTCCAAATGCTTTATGTAAGCGAAGCTCATTCCTTCCCAAAAACACCGCTAGCAAAGTAAATAATATTTGAGAAACGTACAATAGTTTCCCATTAGGTAAAAATACCATTAATAGGAAAATAAGACCGAAAATACTTTTTTGATTAATTTTCAGCATTTTCTGTAGCACGATTTAATTTCTTTATTATAAAGAAAAGTTGATAGAATGTAAATAACAAATGTGTTGTCATTATGATGGAAGGAATAAGGATTAATGTTTTAATTCCCATCCCATATATTTTTACACACACATAAGACAAAGGTAAAAAAGTTATAATAGTTAGTGTAGATAATAATACCAGTATGTTTAGTTTATTTATTGCACTTAAGTAATTCCCTATTGGCCTTGATAATACAAGTGATAATACATATAATGCTGTTAGGTTATTGATATAGTTTGGAATTTCTACATCTTCGCCAATCCAAATTCTATATACAAAATGAGATAGTAGCCACATAATAAATAAACCGAATATAAATATAAGTGTAATAACAACTTTTATTTTTACAAATTTATTTAGTTTTTGAATGTTTTCTGCTACATATGTTTTTGTGATAGGCGTCCATAAGTTTTGTAATACAATGTTTAATAATACAACTATAAGGCTGTAGTATCGTAATGATATGTGATAGTTTGTTGTGAATTCAGGTGCAAACCATGTTGTTATTAAAAAAGGAATTACAGCCTGAATGAAAGCAACATTAATCTGTATTAAAAAGAACTTCCCTCCTTTTGAAAGCAATTTATTTATATATTTTTTATCAAAGTGCTTTAGTTTTGGTGTAAATTCTGGCTTTACAAAACCAAAAAACCAAACCGTAAAACCAAGAAAGATAAGGATTGGAATTAAGGAGTATACCATTCCTATAGCCCATAAATCGTTTTCTACGCCTAAGTAATTTACTGTAGCTATTGATGCTAGTATTAGAAAATTACACACTGTAGGAATTAGAAAACTAAAACTAGCCTTGTTAAACGCAAATAACACTTTTGATATGAGCTTCACTATCATCTGAAGAATGAAAAATGAAAATATAAACAGCACAAAGAGTGTATAATTGACGTTTCCTTCTACAAATAATTCATTCCAGTCTACTAAAAAGTGTAGTGGAATGTATATGAGTAATATTCCTAATAGAAAAAAAGAAATAGATATGTAAGCGGTCGTAATATTTTTTTTCGCAGATATAAAGTCGTCTTTTGCAAGATCTTTTGCAAGTTCATTTCGAAGTCCATTTCCAAAACCTCCATCAAGGAAAGATATCCAAGCTGAAATAGAGTAAATTGTAATCCAAATACCGTATTTGGTATCTCCAAGATAATTTACCAATATGGAAAGTGTAATAATAGAAAATAGAATTCCAATAACGGAATATACAGTACTTATAGCACTACTAAAGAATAGCTTGTTTAATATTGTTTTTTTTACTTGTTCTATCAGCTTCATACTTCATTCTTAATTTTATACTAACTCTTGAGCGATTACTTTTTCATCTTCTTTGAAAAGAGTAAATAAACAATAAAAAAACATGAAAAACGATATTCCCACATAAATATTAAAGACACTTTCACTTAAAAAATTGAGAAATATTAATACAATAAAGACTACTGAAATATGCTTTGTTATTGCATTTGTAGATTTTCTAATTTTCTTAATTAATAAAAAGAAGAAGCTTAGTAAAATTCCTAATCCAATGATTCCTGTTTCCAAGAAGGTTTGTAAAAAAGTGTTGTGCGCATGCAAATTTTTTAGCTGTGATCGCTCTCCAAAATCTCCTCCTTTGGGATATAACTTGTTTAGTTTTTGTTGTGCTTTTCTAATTCCTGAACCAGTTACAGGACTTTCAGATATTACCTGTACTGCCGTACTCCAAATGATAGCACGCTCGTTTAGTTTTATTAATTCTTCTTTTCGCTCTTCTGCAGATGAAGTAACTATTTTTACAATACGAGTTTTATTTACAATAACTCCTACGATTCCAATACTTGCAATAAGTATATAGAAGGTTTTTTTATTGTTTAGAAATAGTACATAAAACGCAAGTACTATAAGTGACAATACGCCCATTAAGCTAAATAACTGAATTACACCAAGCGCTAAAAGTATAGAAGTTATAATCCTAAATTTTTTACTAAACAATGTTTTATAAAAATGCATAATACCTATAGAAAACACAAAGTATAGTGCCAAAATAGAAGATTGCATGCTAAAGGAAAAGTAATTTCCTAAGAAGTAATTGGTTTGCAAGGGAAAGTATGACAACACATCTTTGTCTTGCGCAGTTTCGTGTACAAAGTTGAACGTAAACGTTGTAAAGTCAATTGCACTCCAAAAAGCGTTTATTATTGCCAAGACATATGCGATAACACTACCTACAACAAAAGCTTTTAGGATAGTTGTAATATATCTTTGATCTTTTTTTAATGTAAAGATAATTAAGGGAAATGCCGCAAAAGAGGCTTTTTGCTCAAACATATGTACCCCAAATTCAAAATTGTCTCTATAGTACGCTATTGCATACAGGAAGTAAAGTCCGAAAAAAAGAAAAAAATAAACAATATTTCTATTGTTTATTTTTTTGATATCTTTTAATGCGAATACAATATTAACAATGATTAATATAGTTGATATTTTTTGACTTATTGGCATAAAAAAAGCAAATAGTGTCAGCAGTATCAATCTGTATTTAATATCATTATTCTCCTTTACATAATTTAAAACATGTAATTTGTAAGACATTTTTATCTTCTAAAAGGATTGGTTTATTCTACTAAATCCAAAAGTTTATTTAGAAATGGTTTTTTGAAAATAAGAACTGGCACGTGTCTGCCACCAACTTTTTTTGTTGTAATCGTTTGTGTCTCAGGATCAAAATCCGCAAATTTATTGATTACAAAATATCTTTTTAAGTCTTTTCCCAAAACTACTATTTCGGTACCATTGTATGATAATGTAACTTTATCAATAATTACCTTTTTCACTTTTTTATTCCCTAAACCAATTTGAATAATCTCAGGATCTAAGTCTTTAAAAGCATCAAAATGTAATGTTACAGGAGCATTTTTAGTGTTAACCTTTTGTGTAATTTCATAATTAATCAATTGGTTTTTATCTTCCATTCTAACATACTTTCCAGAAAAAGTATCGTCTTGATCTGTTTGAAAGTCCATTGTAATTTTGATTCCTTCTCGTTCTTTTTTTACTTCTACTTTTTTCTCCTCAACTGGCTTAGTTTCGGCTGGTGTTTTCTTTTCCTCACCACCACAAGAAACCATCGTAGTTATAATACATAAAGAGAAGAAAAGTCTAGTTAATGTTTTCATTACATTTCGTTTTTATAGTTTAATTGATATTTTATATGATCATACCAGCAGCTACAGTTTCGTTTGTTGTTTCATCTATTAAAATGATACTTCCTGTAGTTCTATTTTGCCTGTATGCGTCTATCATTAATGGTTTGGTAGTTCGTATTTTTATTCTTCCAATATCATTCATATTTAAGCTTTTATCGTCAGTATCACGATTAAAACTATTGATATCTATTTTGTAGACAATTTCTTTTATCATTGCCTTTTGCTCATTAGATGTATGTCTGATAAAATATTTAGCTCTTGGCTTCGCTGGTTGATCGTTTAACCAACAAATCATTACATCAACATCTTGAGAGACTTCTGGTTTATTGTTTGATTTTACAATCATATCTCCACGGCTGATATCAATATCATCTTGTAATGTGATAGAAACAGACATTGGTGCGTATGCTTGTTCTTTTTCTTCGTTTAACGTATCAATAGATTTTATTTTAGAAGAAAACCCAGAAGGCAAGATAGTTACCTCATCTCCTTTTCTAAATATTCCACTAGCTACTCTTCCTGCATATCCTCTGTAGTCTCTATGCGATTCAGATTGAGGACGCAATACTGTTTGTACAGGAAAACGCGCATCAACTTTGTTTATATCACTACTAATATGCATTGTTTCTAAGGTGTGTAATAATGGTGCACCTTGATACCATTCCATATTTTTAGATCTATTTACAACATTATCTCCTAATAACGCACTAATAGGAATAAATCGTATATCTTTTACGAGTAGTTTAGAAGAGAATTCTTCAAATTGCGCAATGATTTCATTATACTTTTCTTCCTTAAACTCAACTAAATCCATCTTATTAATACACACAATAATATGTGGTATTTGCAATAATGACGCTATAAACGAGTGTCTTTTAGTTTGCTCTATAACTCCATGACGTGCATCAACCAAAATAATAGCTGCATTTGCTGTAGAAGCTCCTGTAACCATGTTTCTAGTATATTGAATGTGCCCAGGTGTATCTGCAATGATAAACTTTCGTTTTGGTGTTGTAAAATATCTGTAGGCTACATCAATGGTAATACCTTGTTCTCTTTCATCCTTTAACCCATCTGTGAATAAGGCTAAATCTACACCTTCGTGTCCTTTTTTCTTGCTTGTATTTTCAATTGCTTGTAATTGATCTTCAAAAATAGATTTTGAATCGTAAAGCAATCGTCCAATTAAGGTACTTTTCCCGTCATCTACACTACCTGCAGTTGTAAAACGTAATAATTGGTTGTTATCTAACATATATTTTAATTTAGATTTAGCTCTGTTTTATCGAACTCAAATATATCCGATAAAATTACTGCCTTTTTATTTCTTGGAATCATCAAATTAAATTTTATTTTATTAGTTTCTTTAAATTTCTCTATAGGAATACTAAAAACTATAGTATTATTGATGTTTCTTTTATCCTTTATCTTTTTATTAGTTACTAATACTTTTTTATTGTTTTCTCCTTTAAGATGAAATACTAATGCTTCTTTGGTTATATTTTTCATATCACCCTCATAATGAAACATAAAATAAATTGCTTTTGTATCCTGAATTACCTCAAGGTTTTTGAGGAGCAAGTTTTCTGTTATTTTTTTATTCTCAAATTTAGTTACTGAACGAATTTTATGATAATTTCGATCTATAATTTCATCTTTTTCTAAATCTTTGAACAGTGTTTTTGTAAATTCTATACGTCCTTTAGCATTTAAGTGATCCGTATTTTTAAAATATTTCTTGTTTTTTGAAAAACGTGGATCATTCGAATAATCTAAAATATCTACATTTTCATTTTTAGCAGCTTCATCAATTTTATCAAGAACATATTTATTTCTCCATGAAGCGTCAAAATGCTTATTATATTCAGAATGGTATGGTGTTAGTATAATTATTGGCTTACAATTGTCTTTTTTTATTTCTTTAATAAGCATTTTCAGATACTCAATGTTTCTATCATCTTCAATATAAACAGCTTCTTTTTTATGATATTTAGCTCTATTGACTCCATGATTTTTAAGGTTGATACTTTTAGCATTTTTTTCCTTATAACTTTTATTCAAATATGCTTTATAATTAAAAGAAGACGGTGTATAATTTCGATATTTAAGCTCCCTTGAAAATACTTTAGAAACATTAGCTCTTAAGGTTGTAGTTATTAAGTCTAAGTGTTTGGAAACACTGTAATCTTTTATCGCCTGAGGAGGCAGTCTATAATAAAATTCATCTACAAATGTATTTGTACCCTGAGCTCCTTCTTTACTTCCTCCATTTTCCGCTTGACCAAATGAAAAGTAAGAGATTGGAATAAAAACCAATGCATTTTCATTTAAGCTTTCACGTATTTCTTTGTATATCTGTAAATCGTAATAAAGCGTGTTTCCTCCTCTATTGAATCGTCTTCCATTAATTCCATAGAAACCATAGGTAAAACTATACCCGTGAGAAGTTCCAAGGTTTACAACATCGTATTTTTCATTGTTGGCTATTTTGTATTTCTTATTAGGATTATCAATATCATAGATGGCTTTAACAATCAAAAATGAGATTGCTAATACGAAGATAAAGACCAATATTTTTTTAATATTTTTCATACGATATCATCTAAAATTGAAAATAAATAAAATCTCCCACTGTTACTGATCGGTATACCAAAATAACTAAAATCATTACTACATAAGATACCCATCTAAAAGCATAACTTTGACGATTGAAGAGTTTATATAAATTCTTTTTAGAGTTTATATATTCAAGAGATAGCAACGCTACAATACTTAGGATAGCTATATCAAACTCCAATCTGTTCCAACCTATTTCATAAATATTATGTACTGCTTCTACAGTAAACATATTACTTATGAGTGTTATTGCATCATTTAGTGAATTTGCTCTAAAGAAAATCCATGCAAAACATACAATAATAAATGTAATGATACCAAAAAATAGTCTGTTTGAAAATACTTTTTTATCAAGTCCTAAACCTTTATATATCTTTTGTCTAAAAGACATTGATGCTTTTTCAAAGACGATTACAAATCCATGAATAACACCCCATATTATAAAAGTCATAGCTGCACCATGCCATAGTCCACTGACTACAAAAACAATAAATAAGTTTGCATAGGTTCTTATAGATCCTTTTTTACTACCTCCTAAAGGAATGTATACATAATCTCTAAACCAAGTAGATAAGGAAATATGCCATCTACGCCAAAATTCGGTAATTGATTTAGAGAAGTAAGGACTATCAAAATTCTTCATTAAATCAAACCCCATAGTTCTTGCAATCCCTATAGCAATATCAGAATATCCTGAAAAATCACAATAAATTTGAAAAGCAAAAAAGATAGTTCCTATAATAATTTCTATTCCGCCATATTCCGTAGGGTTATTGAATACTTCATTTACATATACAGAAAGTCTATCTGCAATAACCATTTTCTTAAAAAGTCCAAACGCCATAAGTAGCATACCACTTTTGAACAACGTATAAGAAAATTTATGCTTTACCGAAAATTGAGGTAATAAATGACTTGCTCTTTCAATAGGTCCTGCAACAAGTTGAGGAAAGAAACTTACAAAGGCAAAAAAGTTAATAATATTTTTTGTTGGCTCTAGTTTTCCTTTGTATACATCAATAGTATAACTCAATGTTTGAAACGTGTAGAAGCTAATTCCAACTGGCAAAATAATATTAAGTGTACTGGCTTCTATTGTACTTCCAAATAAAGAGAATGCGTCAACAAAAGTTTCTATAAAGAAGTTCGCATATTTAAAATATACTAATAATCCTAAATTGACACATAAGCTAAGTATGAGGTATAGTTTTTTCTTGGATTTTTCCGATGCTTTATGTATCTGTTGACCTAAAACATAGTCTACAATAGAGCTCAATGCTATTAGAGATAAAAAGCGATAGTCCCACCAGCCATAAAAAAGATAACTCGTAAGCAATAAGAAAATATTCCGTACGGGTATATTTTTCGCTAATAACCAATATAATGCGATTACTATTGGAAAAAAAACAGCAAAATCTATAGAATTAAATAACATATATTATTTCTATTAAAAATATCCTTGACGTTTTCTGTCTTCCATAGCAGATTCGGAACGTTTGTCATCACTTCTGTTTCCTCTTTCTGTTTGACGCATTCCTGAAACTTCCTCTGCTATTTTTTCTAGTGTATCCGCATCAGATTCGATACCTCCAGTAATTGTAATATCTCCAAGTGTTCTAAAACGAATCTTTTTTGTTACTATTTCTTCGTGGTCTTCTAAGACTAAGAATTCCGAGTTAGGAATCCATGAATCTTGTCTCCAAACTACTTCACGCTCATGTGCATAATATAAAGATGGGATTGCAATATTTTCGCGCTTTATATAATTCCAAACATCCATTTCTGTCCAGTTACTGATTGGGAATGCTCTGAAATGTTCACCTTCAAAGTGTCTTCCATTAAAGATATTCCATAATTCTGGGCGTTGATTTTTTGGATCCCATTGTCCAAAATCATCACGATGAGAAAAGAAACGTTCTTTCGCTCTAGCCTTTTCTTCATCTCTTCTTCCTCCACCAATAGCACAGTCTATTTTATTGCTTTCAATAGCATCTAAAAGTGTTGTAATTTGCAACGCATTACGAGTAGCATTTTTTCCTTTTTCTTCAGCAACTCTTCCTTCATTGATTGATTCTTGAACAGAACCTACAATAAGCTTTACACCAAGTTCTTCAATAATATCATCTCTAAATTGAATTGTTTCAGGAAAGTTATGTCCTGTATCCACGTGCATTAATGGAAAAGGAATTTTTGAAGGGTAAAAAGCTTTTTTAGCCAAATGGGTTACTAAAATGGAATCTTTTCCTCCAGAAAAAAGAATTACCGGATTTTGGAATTGAGCCCAAACTTCTCTCAGGATAAATATTGCTTCTGATTCTAATTCATCCAAATAATTTAAATAATACTTGCTCATAGTTCGTTTACTTGATCTGTAATTTTGGCTTAATGTGCTTTATAACTTTGCTCATAGCCTCTTCTATAGACTCTTGCGTTGTTAGTATTTCTATATCAGGGTTTTCTGGTGCTTCATACGGCGCCGAAATTCCTGTCATATTTAATATTTTACCTTCTCGTGCTTTTTTGTAAAGACCTTTTACATCTCTACGCTCACATTCTTCTACATCTGTGTTCACAAAAATCTCGACAAAGTTAATATCTTTAACAATACTTTTGACATTTTCTCTATCTTTTTTATACGGTGATATGAAGGAAGCTAATACAACCATTCCTGCATCCACAAAAAGATTTGCTACTTCGGCAATTCTCCTAATGTTTTCGGTACGATCTTCTGGCGCAAATGTTAGGTCTTTATTAAGCCCTTTTCTTATGTTATCACCATCAAGTATATAGGTTTGAATTCCCATTTTATGCAACTCTTGCTCTACAGCATTGGCTATGGTAGATTTTCCAGAGCCTGAAAGTCCTGTAAACCAAAGTAAAAATGAGTTATGCTTGTTACGTTTTTGACGTTCTTCCTTCGCTATTTTGAATTCGTATGAGATTATATTCTCCTTCATAACTATCTATATTTTTTAAAGAAAAAGTTTCGAATTTTCCCTAATGGTAATTTTAACCATATTTTTTCGTGAAAATAATATAAAATGAATTTTGTAAATGACTCCGTTAGTGCAATATACAAAGCCACTTCATCAAAAGCATCTAAAATAATTCCTGAAATAATGAATGTTGCTGTAGTGGCAATTATCCGCCAAGAAATTGTTTTGTAGAGTATTTCTTTGGTTTCCGTTGCTTGTTTTCCTAATATTTTTAACCAAGATCGTTCATGCACATAATATATAGCTAGCTTTAGTAAGAATTCAAAAGCTCCAATTTTTATGGCGTTTTCTAAACTACATTCTCCCAATAGGCATGTAATGGCAAGTACAACCAAAATTGTATCCATTGTAGCAATGATTCTCCATGAGATTCCTTTTAAAACGCTACGTATGTGCGATGATTTTTTGAAGGCTGCCATATGTTAGTTTTTAGCAACAAGAAACCAAGAGTTTAATAGATTTTCTCTGTTGTAAAGCAACGGTGCATTTGTTGCTTGAGAAATTACCTCTAAGTTTACAGCTTCACATATTGCTTGCCCAGCAGCTGTATCCCATTCCATTGTTGGTGCATATCTTGGATAGTAATGCGCTTCTCCTTCGGCTACTAAACAGAATTTAAGCGAACTTCCTTTTGAGATTACCTCAACAGTTGCTTCAGGATGTTTTTCTTTTAGTTGACTGATAAAATCTTGCGTTTCTTGATTCATGTGAGATCTGCTTCCCACTACTTTTATAGTTTCCTCCTCCTTACTTGGCGCAATTTCTTTCGCAATATCAAATACTTCTTTAAGTGATGTATTGTGTTCTTCAACAGAAGCTTTAAATGCTTTGTTTTCTTCTACAACAGCGTAATAAAGATCTTTTTTCACAGGTGCATAGATAACTCCTATTTTTGGTTTTCCGTTTTCTATAAGCGCTATATTAACCGTAAATTCACCATTTCGCTTAATAAATTCTTTTGTTCCGTCTAATGGATCTACAATCCAACATTGATTCCAGTTTTTACGTTCTTCAAAGGATATTACTTTATTTTCTTCGCTAATGATAGGTATACTTGTATTTTTAAGGTACCCATTAATAACCGTATTTGCAGTTTTATCAGCAATGGTTAATGGAGAATTGTCACTTTTTATTTCAACCTCCAAATCAACCTTCTCATATATTTTCATGATTTCACTTCCTGCATCTAATGCTGCTTGTATAGCGATTTCTAGTTCTTCATTTTTATTCATGGTATATGGTAATTTAAGTAATTTTATGTTTGAGCATTAAATTTTTAAGACTTGCTTTCCATTCAGGAATGTCTTTTTTAATTCTTTTAATTTTTGTTTTATTCAACACACTATATACTGGTCTTTCAGCTTTGGTTTTGTACGAAGCTATTTCTTGTAATACAGGTTGTTTTTCTTCGGAAAGCTTCATATTGCTTATAATTTCGCGTGCGAAATCATACCAAGTAGCTTTTCCTTCATTACTAAAATTATAAATTCCATATTCTGTATGATTTTTAGTCAGGATTTCTAGTATTGAATCTGCTAAATCATTTGCATTGGTTGGGGTTCCTGTTTGCTCTGTGGTAATGGTAAGATTTGCTTTTTCGGCGGCTTTTTGTAATATGGTTTTGTAAAAGTTTTTACCAAATTCAGAGTACAACCAAGAGGTTCTGAGGATAAAATATGTTGTTAAGTGTTCTTCTATGTAAATTTCTCCCTGTCTTTTTGATGCGCCATATATACTAATTGGATTTGTAGTATCTTCTTCTGTATATGGCTTTATGCTAGTTCCATCAAAAACATAATCAGTAGACACATGAATAAGCGTTGTATTGCTTTTTTTGCATATAATTGCCAAGTTTTTGACTGCTTCCGCGTTGACAAGGTATGCTTTTTCCTGTTCTGTTTCTGCCAATTCAACATTGGTATAAGCAGCACAGTTAATGCAATAATCTATATTGTTTTTGGCAAAATAGTGAGAAACTCTTTCCTGATTAGTGATATCTAATTGCTGAGAGCTTTTAAAGTAAAATGAAAATTCAGGATAGTTTTTGTGTATTTTTTGAATACATTTTCCCAACTGACCATTAGCTCCTGTAACTAAAACCGTTTTCATAGCGTTAGAGTTTTCAAATTGGGAAGTATTTTATCTTTATCAGAAAGTAAAATTTCATCTTCCGAAAGCATCCAATCTATGGCAATATCGGGATCATTATATATAATTCCTGATTCTGATTCTTTATTATAAAAGTTATCACATTTGTAGGCAAAAATAGTATCATCTTTTAATACAATAAAGCCATGTGCAAACCCTCTAGGAACAAAAAGTTGCTTGTTGTTTTTATCATTTAAAACAATAGAAAAATGCTGTCCAAATGTTGTAGAATCTGGTCTAATATCTACAGCTACATCTAACACTTCTCCTTTAATAACACGCACCAATTTTGCTTGGCTGTGATCACCTTTTTGAAAGTGTAATCCGCGCAACACTCCTTTTTGAGAAGTTGATTGATTGTCTTGTACAAAATGTACATCAGCAGGAAACTTTTGCTTGTTATAAGTTTCCATAAAACTCCCTCTAGTATCCCCAAATATTTGAGGTTCTATAACAAAACAGCCCGCTAATGGTGTATATGTAATGTTCAAGATATTATTGTATTTCTATGAGATGTTTTCCATAACCGCTTTTTAATAGTGGTTTTGCAAGTTCATCTAATTGTTCTTTACTTATGAATCCCATTCTGTACGCAGCTTCTTCAATAGCTCCAATTTTTAATCCTTGGCGCTCTTCTATGACTTGCACAAATTGTGAAGCTTGCATTAATGAGTTGAATGTTCCTGTATCTAACCAAGCTGTTCCTCTATCAAGGATACTTACACTTAGTTTTCCTTTTTCAAGATAAACGCGATTTACATCTGTAATTTCGAGTTCGCCACGTCCACTTGGTTTTATGTTTTTTGCAATTTCTACGACTTCATTATCATAGAAATAGATTCCTGGAACTGCATAGTTTGATTTTGGAGCAGCTGGCTTTTCTTCTATAGAAATTGCATTTCCTTCTTTATCAAACTCTACAACACCATAACGTTCTGGATCATGCACATGATAAGCATAAATAATTCCTCCTTCCGGATTATTATTTGCCTGTAACAGCGTTGCTAAACCAGATCCGTAAAATATATTATCGCCTAATATAAGTGCTACTTTATCATTTCCGATAAATGTTGCTCCTATAATGAATGCTTCTGCTAAACCATTTGGTGCTGCTTGTACTTCGTAATGAAATTCACAGCCAAATTTTTCCCCATCGCCTAGTAGTTTTTGGAATAAAGGCAAATCTTGCGGCGTTGAAATAATTAATATTTCACGAATTCCTGCACTTATCAGCGTTGAGATTGGATAGTATATCATCGGTTTGTCATACACAGGCATCAATTGCTTACTTACGGCTAAGGTAAGTGGATGCAATCGTGTTCCTGATCCTCCTGCTAATACTATTCCTTTCATTTGGTTAAGCTTCGTTTTTATTTTTAACTATTTTGTGTATTTATCCAAATACCATTGTACAGTTTTCACAATACCAGATTCAAAATTTTCTTCAGCTTTCCATCCGAGTTCATTTTCTATTTTGCTCGCATCGATAGCATATCTAAAATCATGTCCTGGTCTGTCAGAAACAAACGTGATTTGTTCTTTGTGCGACTTTGCTTTTGGATGCAATTTGTCTAACAATTCACATATTGTATTTGCAATATACACATTGTTGCGTTCATTTCGACCACCAATGTTGTATGTTTCTCCTGTTTTCCCTGTTTGATATACCAAATCAATTCCTTTACAATGATCTAACACATATAACCAATCACGAATATTTGTTCCATCTCCATAGATTGGAATATTCTCTCCAGCAATTGCTTTTCGGATGATGGTTGGAATCAATTTTTCATCATGTTGTTTTGGTCCGTAATTATTAGAACAGTTTGTTGTTACCACATTCATTCCATACGTATGGAAATAACTACGTACAATAAAATCAGATGATGCTTTAGAAGCACTGTATGGGCTATTTGGTGCATACGAAGTGCTTTCTGTAAATAAGCCCGTTTCTCCTAAAGTTCCATAAACCTCATCTGTTGATATGTGATGGAATCGGCAATTTTCGCACCCTACTTTTATTTGATTTGGCCCATCCATCCAATGTTTTTTAGCGACATCAAGTAGGTTGAATGTTCCAAAAATATTAGTTTGAATAAATGCATCCGGGTTTTTGATAGAGTTATCTACATGCGATTCTGCTGCAAAGTGAATGACTCCTTTGAAATTGTATTTCTCAAACAATTCTTCTATTAATTTTCTATCACAAATATCACCTTCTACAAATATGTAATTTGCATTATTATGTACTTCTGAAAGGTTTGCCACATTTCCCGCATATGTGAGTTTATCAAGATTTACAACTACCGTATCTTGATATTCTTCCAAAAAATATGGAATATAGTTGGAACCTATAAAACCTGCTCCTCCTGTTATGAGTACAAAGTTTTTAGACATTTAATCGTTTCTTTTCTTCGTAAGTATTTAAATATCTATTTAGCTCTCTTACTAATATAAATAGTAATAGTAATGTTAATATGATTGCTGGCACTTTGAAAATAAACCTATCGAAAAATCTTTTGACTTCAGATCCTGGCGTAAAGTCATTTAACACTTCCACAGTATTTACTCCAAATTCTTTTTTCTCTTTTAATTCAAGTATTTTTTGAGAGATTTTCTCATCTAAATCAAAAAGTTCAATTTCATTTGTTTTTACAGTGCTCGAAGACAATTGGATGTTTGTCTGAGAAGAACTCGTTTTTTGCGATTCACTGAGAATGGATTTGTTGTATACATTACGAAGTGTATCTACTATCACCATTCGTTTTTCTAACATTTTTTCTTCCGCATCAATATTACGTAATCGGATATCCTTAAACCTTCTAACGTATTCGTTTTCAACATTATGAGTAATTAAACTATCTTGTAATTCTCTAAAGATGTCCTGCTGAAGAGATGCAATGATTACTTTGTGTGATTTGTAATCTAAAGGGTCAATACTTCTTTTATATTTTTCAAAGTCAATTTGATCTTTAACAATAGCAGTATCTGCCTGCACCATAAACTCATTGTACGACTTTAATATATCATTTTCAGTAACACTGGGCTCAATATAAAACCC
Source organism: uncultured Kordia sp. (assembly GCF_947496985.1). Lineage (GTDB taxonomy): Bacteria > Bacteroidota > Bacteroidia > Flavobacteriales > Flavobacteriaceae > Kordia. The sequence continues at coordinate 930,697 of NZ_CANMEZ010000001.1, read as the reverse complement.
CGCTAATGTTTTGGCTTCATCTTCATCAATACCAAAAATCTTAGCTAATGTTTCAGATTTACCATCCTCAGCCAAGTTATTATAGTAACGGATATTTGAGTAAAATTGTCTTGAACTTCCATAGTTGGTGTTAACAACCATACTAGATGAATATATTGGAGGTTTTTTAGAATCTATAAACCATCCGATAACAAGACTTAAAACTCCTGCGATTGTAAATTTTATGATATGAATTCTAATTATTATTAAAACCTTAATGATAAGGTCAAATACTATTAGAAGTATATTTCTTATAAACCTGAAAAGCTTATTAATGGCATTTCCAATCATTCTAAATAACTCTCCTAAATCTACTTCGTTATGAGATTTGGGGGACGTTTCAGGGTTGTTTTGAACATTCTCGCTCATTTCCTTTTTATTTGTTGTTAAATAGTTGTTCTAAAATTTTTCTTGTAATTAAATATGTTGGCTTTACACCTGTTGTCCCTAATCCTCCAGAAGCTAATGTACTCCCAGTTTCTAGCGGGTTATCAGAAGCGTAATATGCATATCTAACTTTTACATCTTCGTTGATACTACTTCTAATTTTTGAAGCAGATTGAATTGCTTTTTGATAATGTGCTCCTTCCATTTCTAATCCAATAACATTCCAGGTAGAATCGTGAAAGAATTTTAAAATGTCTTTGTTTTGTAATGAAGTCCCTAAAACGGTTATCATTGAACCTTCAAATACTTCCAGTCCATGACCTTCTAGGTCTTCTTTTTGTAATTCGTTTTTAAAAGGGTAGTTATCTGCTGTTCCTTCAAATATATGTGCAGACGGAATCATAATGTCTCCTTTTCCTCCTTCTAATATACCTGCTTTCCCCATAATAGAGATAGAGGCAACATTTAAATACTCCTTATGATTTTTATTACCGTTTATGTATGGCTTTAAAAATTCATCAATGGTTTCATACGCTTGTTCTCCAAACGCATAATCCATTACAAATAATACTGGTTTTTCATCATCTGTAGGAGCACAACATGTGTATGTTGTTTTACTAAAGTCAATTTTTGCCGTATCAAATATTTGCACATTGATATTGGTTCCTGATTCATCTTCTATATAAATCATTCCCTTTTTCAACGCTTCTTTTTCTACTTTATTTCGAAGAGCATTATTTCCAGAGGCACTTAACTCTTCAAAAATGTCAAATTCATTGACTGTTTTGAGTTGTTTTTCTAATAATTTTGGTGCAAATATTGAGTTCATTACACTATGCATGTTTGCACTAATGATATGAATAGGTCTTTGTAATAAGTTATTTTCTTTTAGTACTTTTTTAATGTTGTTTGCCCAAACTTCACCATGAATATGATGTCCTAAACGTTCGCGCAATACAGGACTGAATGTAATTGTTCTTTTTTCTCCTGTAGTCACTTCTTTAATGGCTAGTTTCCCTAACCAATAGATGATGTTTAAGAAACGTTCTGGATTTTCTTTGGTAGAAAACGTTTTATGTGCGTCTAATATTTCTTTAAATGTTCGTCCAAGAATGTTTGCCGTATGCGTAATTGCAATTTCGCGTTCTGCTAAGGTTAATTTTTTCTTTTTACAAACAGCTGCTTCTAATTTTTCCCAATCGCGTGTGGTTTCACCATCTTCTCCAATAAGTACACGATTGCAAATTTTGTGCGATTCTATAAACAAAAACGTCAAATGCGTTAAGATATCATAGATTTCGGAACGTCCACGCGTGATTTCAATATTCATCTGTTCTTCGTCTATACGATAACAGTTTCTTCTTCTTTTTGGCGGAATAATGACTTTAAAATGTGAGTTTTTATAGCCTTCATCTGAAGTTAGGTTGATAAAACGGCATTCTTCAATTCCTATTGGCAAACGATCAATAACGTATAGTAACCCGTTAATTTCAGCTTTTTCTTCAGCAACAGATCCATATATTTCGGGACGTAACAACAGTAGTGCCTGACGCAATGTCTCTCCAGAAACTCCCATTGGTTTGTAAAACCCACGATTAAATAAGTGTCTCATGGTAATGTACAAACGTTCAATAGCTCCTGACGATTCTTGCGCTCTAGTTCTTTTATGTATTTTAATGTTACTCATATATGATTTTTCCGCACAAAAATACAAGTTAATTTGATATTTCTATGCTTTTTTGTAATTCGTTAGCGTTTCCGCGATTTTTCTATCGTTAGATAATCTTGGAATTTTATTTTGTCCACCCAATTTTCCAATTGATTTCATATAATTTTGAAACCCGTCTTTTTGGATTTTCGTAATTTTTAATGGTTGTAAAACTTTCCCTTTTATGAGATCAAAATAGTAACTATTTTGTTGTTGTAATGATGCATCTATTGTCTCCTGAAAAGCCTGTATATCTTTAGGTTCTTTTTCAAATTCTATAAACCACTCATGATACGGCAACTCATTTTCTGTGTTTATTTTAGGTGCTACTGTAAATTCATTAATGCTTGCGCCAGAATGTTGCAGTGCATCATTTAATGCGTGTTCTACTTCTTTCCCTATAACATGTTCTCCAAATGCCGAAATAAAATGCTTGATACGGCCTGAAACAATTACTTTATATGGTTTTATAGAAGTAAATTCTACAGTGTCGCCAATATTATAACCCCAAAGTCCAGCATTGGTTGAAATAATAATGACGTAATTTACGCCTAGTTTTACATCTTTTAGAGATATGCGTGTTGGGTTTTCGTTAAAAAAGGTATTTGCTTCGATGAACTCATAAAAAATACCCGATTTTAACTGTAATAACATGCCTTTATCATCTTGCTGGTCTTGAAAAGCGAAGAATCCTTCACTAGCTGGATACAATTCTATGCTATCCACTTTTCTACCAATCAAGTTTTCAAATTTATTTCGATACGGTTCATAATTGACTCCTCCAAAAATGAACAATTTAAAATCTGGAAAAACGTCTCCAATTTTTTTACCTGTTCGTTCCTGAATTCGTTCAAAATACATTTGAACCCACGAAGGAATTCCACTAATGATCGCCATTTTTTCATCCAAAGTTTCATCTACAATGGCTTCTACTTTGGTTTCCCAATCGTCAATACAATTAGTTTCCCAACTTGGCATTCTATTTTTTTGCAAATAACCAGGCACATAATGTGCTACAATTCCTGAAAGTCGTCCAAGTTTTACACCGTTTTCTTCTTTTAGAATAGGGCTTCCTTGTAAAAAGATCATTTTTCCATCTACAAAATCGGCATTTCCTGTTTCGGCAACATATAATAAAATTGCATTTCGAGCAGCTTCTACATGTGTTGGCATTGATTCTTTCGTAATTGGAATATATTTTGCGCCAGATGTAGTTCCTGAGGTTTTGGCAAAGTAAAGAGGTTTTCCTTTCCAAAGAATATCTTTTTCACCTGCAACAACACGTTCTACATACGACTTTAAAGCTTCGTAATCACGAATAGGAACTCGTTTTACAAAATCTTCATAAGAATGAATATTTTCAAAATCGTGATCTTTTCCAAAAGCAGTATTTTTTGCTTGCTGTATAAGTTGTTTAAATACTTTTTCTTGCGTTTTTATAGGGTTGTTTGCCCATTTATACACTTTCTTTTGAATGCGTTTGGCAAAAGGTTTGGCAAGTAAAGCTTTTAAGGATTTCATCTGTTGGTTGTTTTTTTTTATTCGATCAGATGTAACTTTTTATAATTTAAAATCAATATATGATGTTGGATTCACAGAATACCCTTCACTCCATAATTCGAAGTGTAAATGTGGCCCTGTGGTCAATTCACCTGTATTTCCTACAGTTGCTACTACTTCTCCTGCAGTAACTAAATCACCTTGTTGTTTGGTAAGTGAAGCATTGTGTTTGTATACAGAGATTAAATTATTTGGATGTTCAATGATTAAAACATATCCTGTAGAAACTGTCCATTCTGAAAATATAACCGTTCCGTCAGCAGTAGCCTTCACTGGCGTATCTTTTGGGGCTACAATATCAATTGCAAAATGTTTTTCTTTCGGATTGTATTCTTGTGTAATATTTCCTTTTACAGGAGGAAACAATACATAGTTCACTTTGGAAGTTGCCGTTTCAAATAAGTTGTATTTGTCTTCTTCAGCTACTTCTTCACGTAGTAACGAATCTTGCTTACTTGGCGTTAAGTCTACTTCTTCAGCATCAATTTTGAAAGATTCATAGAGTGAATCTTTATTAATGTTTTCGCTTTTTATTTCTCCCGTAAGGACATTTTTAATAGAAGCCATATACATAGAGTCACGGACACGAACCTGTTGTAAGGAATCAATTTTTTCATTGAGTTCTATTGCTTTTGTTTTTAATGCCGTAGATGAATAACCTGGAATGTATTCGCGTAGTGATGTAAAAGCAATAAGAAATGTAGTTAAGACAATAAGTAAAATTATCGAAAAAGCAGTCAATACAAAGACATTTAAACGTGTTAGTTTAAAGGAAACGCGTTCTTCAAAAGTATCTTCGTTCAGAATAACTAAACGATACTTGTGTAAAAGTTTCTTTTTGAGTCGTTGTTTTTTCTGATTGTCTTTCGCCATAGCTCAATTGTACACTACAAACTTAAAAGAAATTATTAGTAATACCATTTATACATTGAAATAATGGTGTATAATATTGTGTGAAAGCGTTTTTTTATGCTTCTTTGTCGTGGTATATATATTTATTTTTACCTTTGTACCTTAAACTTTAATCATTATGATGTCTTTAAACATGTTTTTAGCAATTCCAGGCGGATATTCAATTATTTTAATTGTAGTCGTTGTATTACTTTTGTTCGGAGGAAGAAAAATTCCAGAATTAATGCGTGGATTAGGTAGTGGAATTAAAGAATTTAAAGATGCTACTAAAGATGACGAAACTAAAAAAGTAGAGAAAGAATAGTTTATTCTCTTATATAAAAACAAAAAAACCACACTGAATCAGTGTGGTTTTTTTGTTTTAGTAACAATTTGATTCACAATCATACATATATAATCAACAGTTATATTTAAACTACAGCATATTGGAAATCACGAAAAAAGAAGTGGAACAACTTATACATCTTAAAAAAGAGAACTCATTTTGGACACACTTAAGCGGAATTTTAGGAAATAATCTTTTTGTTTCAGGAAGTGTTTCTTCTACAGAAGTCCAACTTTGGCAACGCAATCAGTGGACGATGAGTTTATATGCTGTTTTTACATTTTCATTTAATGCACAACATCATTTGATTGATATTAAAACGGAACTCAATATTTTTGGAAAAATTTTAGTTTACGGAATTTTCGCTGTGTTAGTTTTCTTTTTTATTCCAAAAGATATGGCTTCGTTTCAACAAAATAATTTTTGGATTTTCACATGCATCAAGGTTATCTTTTTAAGCATCTATGTCATTCTTTGTAAAGTGTTGTATGAAAGTGAAAAGAGAATTCAGCGAAAAGCCATTTTTGAAAAATTAGCTATCGAAATCACTGAAGAAAACCCTATCAAAGAAACATCGTTATTCAGCATTTTTATTCGAATACTTACCTATCCTTTAGGTTTGATGACGTTATACGCTTGTGTTTTTCATTTTTTTCCAAATCAAAAATACATATATGGAACTCTTGGAATCGTAGTTGTTTCAGCATATTTTATCACGGATATTATTTTACTTTTTAGAAAGAAGAAAAGGTAGCATCAAAAATTTCGCTATTCTTAACGCAACCAAATTGCATTTTGTGTATCTATTGTGAAAACAATAAATATGAAAACCAACTACTTCATCGTATTCATTGCACTTATTTTTACTTCGTGCTTTTATAATAATGATGACAACTTTATTCCAACTGCTACAGGTCCGTCAGCATCTCTCTTCGAGCCAACAACAATGTTACGTTCTGAGTTAGAAACTTCAATAACTTTACAAGAAGCAAAACCCATTATCGAAACTGGAAAAATTTATGTTAAAGGACAATACTTATTTATTAATGAACCATATACTGGATTCCATATTATAAATAACGCCGACCCTGCTAACCCAATTGTAGAAAAGTTTTTAGTAACTCCAGGAGCAACGGATCTTATTTTTAAAAATGATTCTTTCTACATAAATCAAGCTGTAGATCTTGTAGCGCTGAAATTTAATGCGGCTTTCGATGGAATTGTTGAAACGCAAAGAGTTGAAAATATATTTCCTCAACTCCTTTCTCCTGATGGATTTTACCCAAATATAGCACCTAATGAAATAGTAATTAATTGGACACAAAACTAAAGACATGAAAAAACTAAGAATTTTAATTGCGTTGGTATGTATAGGAATACTAAATACTTCTTGTTCTTCTGATTCAGCGAATGCAACATCAGATGTTGCTTCTTTCGAAGGAAGTGAAACTGGTCAATCAGGATCTTTAGCACGTTTTGTAATACTAGATGATTATTTATATACCGTAGATTTTCAAAGCTTAAACGTTTTTAGTATTGTAAATACAGAAAATCCTGTGTTGGTAAACACGATTAATGTAGGTTTTAATATTGAAACATTATCTTCTTATAAAGAATACCTATATATAGGGTCACGAAACGGAATGTTTATTTATGATGCTTCACAATCAGAAACACCGCAACTATTATCAGCAGTACAACATTTTACAGCTTGTGATCCTGTAATTGCTACTTCTTCGCATGCCTTTGTAACTTTGAAAGGTGGTAATTTATGTGGCGAAAACTTAAATGTGTTAGAAGTGTATGATGTTACCAATGCTGAAAATCCTATACTTATCTCACAACGCAATATGGTTGGACCAGTTGGCATGGGATTTTATCAAAATAAGTATCTATTTGTATGCGATGATCAGGTGAAAATATTTGATATTTCTGATCCTGAAAATATGCAACTAGTTCATGCCATTGATGCCGATAGTTTTGATGTTATTATTCAAAACAACCTGCTTATTTTAATTGGAGAAACTGGTTTAACTCAATATATGCTCGATCCTGAAAATATTCTGAATGAAAGCTTTTTAAGTGCTTTAAGTTTATAACATTCGTTTACATTCGTATCGATTTTCACTCTTGAAATATGTTTAAATATTATTGGGAATGCTATTCATTTCGTATTATTTATTAATGAATACTGCTTATATTTAGAAAAAAATAGGATGAAAGAGTGGTTTAGATACGAATATGGTTTTGTAAATATTGATGCTGAAAATCTATATTTTACGAATACTGGAAATTGGTCTGAAGTAAAAGGTTTGAAAGAAAAAGGAATTCAACAACAAAACTCATTTCGACAATTTCGAATGAAAATTATTCCTTTTATTATTATCGTACTTATTGTTTTCCTTATTATTTTCCCAATTGATTCTGGAAAAGTGAAGTTTTCACTAATCGCTGGATTAGTTTTGTTGGCAATTTCTGCTCGAAATTACTTGAAAAGAGAAATTGGTGCAAAATTTAAACTTCCTATCTCTAAAATTGAACATATTACACTAATTGGAGAAGTTGCTACAATTGTTTTTCAAGATGGAGAAGAAAAATCAACAGAACAAATACTTGAAAGTCTAGACAGGAAAGGAATTCAATTGTTAGAAACATTACAAAAGTCAACTATGGAATAATTTTTGCGCGATTTAGTTCATGAAAAAACTACTACCCATTTTTGCTTTTATTTTACTTTGCCAATGTAAAAGTGAGCCAAAAAAAACACCACAAACCAAATTACCTGTTCCAACAGAAAAAATTAGAATAGAAAAGAAAAATGAAATTGTTATCAGCGTTCACGATACTGTTGATGAGTTTTTCACAAACTTTTATGTTGATGAATTTCAGGATAAACCTGATATGTTATACTTGGGTAAAAAAAAGCAACGAACTTCTATTACAATTCCAACCGAAAAAAACATACGGATTTTAGGCGGCGATCCTTTTGTTGCCTTTAATTATGTGTTAACTATTGAAAAAGGAGACAGTGTTATGATTTCTATTGATAGGATACAATTATCAAACACAAAACATGTTGATTTTCCAGTATTTGAAATTCCAACAAGCACTAAAAATTGGGCAGAATTCAACTTTGACTATCTACACTATAAGAAGAATATTCGCGAAGGCGGAATTGTGCTCGACACCACTAAAGAGTATCCAATTTCTTCTTTAAATCTAGAAAAATCACTTACCAACGGACATTTTTTACTTGATAGTTTGATGGAAATTGACAAAATAACAACTACTTTTTTTAATGAGAAAAAACAACTTGTACAACTAAAACATGCCGCAAATAAAATTAGAAAAGCAAATCAAAAAAATGAAGTTATTGACTTAGATAGTATCGGAATTCAATTGAATGATGCCAATTTACTTGATAATCAAGAATATATTTTTGCGATTAGAGCTTATATTGATTATACCTATTTTAAAAAAAAGAGAAGAGTCAAAAATTCAAAACGATTTGATTTGATTCTCGCAAAAGAAACTTTTTTGAACACGACTTCCAAAGAAGTAATACTCAATTCGTACTTAAAAAGTATTTATTTTCTGGAAAAAAGTAAATTCAAAAAATACCTTGAAAAATTCAATGCGTTTAATACAAATACGGAATTGGAAGAAAAATGGAATACGGTTTTGACATATTTAAATACGAATACTAAAAAACTAAATACTGCAAATAGAACTGTTGGACTTTTGAGTAATTTAATTGAAGATAGAACTTTTACTTTTGAAGAAGTATTAGCAAACCAAAAAGGTAAAATTGTACTTGTCGATTTTTGGGCAAGTTGGTGCGCGCCTTGTAGACAAGAAATGCCTGCATTAAAAAATTTAAAAACTACTTTTAACGAAGATGAATTACAAGTTATTGAAATTTCTATTGATACAGATTTCAATGCTTGGAAAAGAGCTTCAAAAGTGGAAAAAATTCAGCTAGAAACACATAATTATATTATTTCAAACTGGAAAAAAACCAATCTTTATAAAAACTATAATATCAAAACAATTCCACGATATTTATTGTTTGATAAAACAGGTAAAATTATAGATACAGATGCGCCAAGACCAAGTACAAAAGCGTTAACCGAATTAATTCAAAAACAATTATTATAGAAACTACCGAAAACATATTTGAACATTTTGAGCAATTTATACAACTCTCAGACGCGCTGAAAACTGAATTAAAAGACAGGTTGCATAGTGTAACTTTTAAAAAAGGTGAACTTATCTTAGATGCCAATCAAATTTGTACCAAAAGTTATTTTATTAAACAAGGAATTTTACGCACCTATTTTTTGAAAGATGGAAAAGAAGTAAGTGAATATTTTTGTAGTAATAACGAATGGGTGAATTCACCAAAAAGCTTCATGCAACGCAAAAAAGATATCTACTATATTGATGCAATTGAAACTACAGAAGCGTTTTCGTTACACATAAATGATTTAGGATATTTATTTGATCATTTTCCTGAAATGGAACGCTATTCACGATTTTCAATGGGAACTATTTTTGGACATCTTATGGAACGAATTACTTCAATGCGTTTTGCTTCTGCCAAAGAAAAATATACACATTTTCGAGAAACGTATCATGATATTTACCATCGTATTCCGCTTGGAATGGTAGCTTCGTATATTGGTATCACCCAAGAAACTTTGAGTAGAATTCGCGCTGAAAAATGATTTTTTGATTTAGGTCAAAAGTTTTAAATGTAAGATGAAGTTACTTTGCTTTAAAAGTAAACTACTATGATTTCATCAAACAAATTACAATTCGTATTATTCCTATTTTTCTTCACTGTTACAACAACATTTTATGCACAAGAAAAACTACAAACCAACAATACTGAAGCTATTTTATATGTTGGCAAAAGCGAAAATCAACCCTTAATTGTTGGACTTGGCGGTTCGGAAGGCGGAAATGCTTGGACAAGTAATTATTGGAAAGCAACAAGAGATCAATTTATTAAGAAAGGATATGCCTTTTTAGCAATTGGATATTTTAATGCACCAGAAACCCCAAAACTTTTAGAGAAAATAGCTATTGAAGATATACATAATGCTATTGTAAAAGCTACCCAAAACAAATAAGTTGATGCAGAGCGTATTGCTATTGTTGGTGGTTCTCGCGGCGGCGATTTAGCATTATTAGTTGCAAGTTATTACGACGATATTGATTGTGTAATAGGAATTGTACCTAGTTATGCTGTATTTCCGGGGAATACAACGCATTTTACAACCTCATCTTGGACATATAACAATACGGAACTACCTTTTATTCCAGTAAATGAAGCCTCAGTGCCATTTCTTGTGAAACGTGATTTGCGTGGCGCTTTTACAGCAATGCTACAAGACACAAAAGCAGTACAAAAATCGTTGATTAAGGTTGAAAATATAAAGGCTCCTATTTTACTAATTTCTGCAACCGAAGATGAAATTGCTCCAACTACACCAATGTGTGATAAAATCATGTCTCGATTGAAGCAACACAGCTTCAAATATTATACAGAACATGTTGCTATTATTGGTTCGCATGCAGAATCTTTACAACATTTTGAATTGGTTTTTAATTTTCTAAAACATAAATTCCCTGTAAAGCAGTAATTTATTTTTGGCATTGTTTATGTGGTATTATTACAAACATTAACTGCCTTTTTTATTATGAAAAACCAACTACTTTCCCTTGTAATTTGCATGCTTGTAAACACAAGTTTTTTTTACTCTTTAGCACAATCCAATCAAGATAATTTGTTACGAATAGGAACTAAGGATAGCATTTATTCAGAGATTCTTACTGAAAATAGACAAATTTGGGTTCAAGTTCCAGAAAGTGCTAAGATTGCCACAAATCACCCGAAAACATATCCAGTAGTATATATTTTGGATGGACGTGTGCATTTTTTATCTATTTGTGCCGTACTGAATCAATTGGCGCCAGATACTGTTCCTGAAATGATTGTTGTTGGTATTGAAAATTCAGAAAACAGAACTCGTGATCTTACACCAACTAAAGTAAAAGAAGCTAGAGGTTCATCTGATTGGGTACAAGATTCTGGTGGCGGAGAAAAGTTTACTGATTTTATCGCAAAAGAATTGATTCCATATATAGATAAAAAGTATCCAACTACTAGTCATAAAACACTAATTGGACATTCTTTTGCAGGATTATTGGTTGTAAATACGGTATTGAATCACCCAGAATTGTTTGCCAATTATATTGCCATTGATCCAAGTTTGTGGTGGGATAATGAAGTATTAAACTCAAAACTAGCAGAACGTTTGTCTGATAAAAAATATAAAGGAAAATCATTGTTTCTTTCTATGGCAAATCCGTTGCCTCCAGATACAGAAAAAGACTTGAATGTACTTGTTAAAGACACTACTTTTAGAACCGAAGGATTGCGTGCAACATATAACTTTACTAAGATCGCTTCAGAAACAAAATCAAGTACTTTGCAATTTTCATATAAATATTATGAAAATGAAAATCATGGAACAGTTCCTTTAATTTCTATATATGACGGAATGTATTCTCTTTTTCCTTGGTATAAAATGAATAGTCGTTTTGTAGATGTTTTAAGGAATCCTGGTGCTGATGCAGAAGCTGTAAAAAAAGCTTTTAATGAACGTTATAAATTACTTTCTAAGCACTTAGGATATACAATTTATCCCGAAGAAGATTTGTTGAATAATTTAGGGTATATGTTTATGTCTAATGATCCGAAAAAGTCATTTTTGTTTTTTACAATGCTTATTGAGTCGTATCCAAAAAATGCAAACGGATACGATTCTATGTCAGATTATTATATTTCACAAGAAGATATTAAAAATGCGATCAAATATGTAGAAATTGCGTATAAAATAAGTGGCGACAATTATCATAAAGAGAAGCTCTCAAATTTAAAAAAGAAGTAATTTATTTTATTGTAAATTGATAAGATGAAAACAATCGCGCCTTTTTTCCTTGTTATTTCTCTTGTATTATTTTCTGCTTGTGAAGAGAAAGAAAAGGCAATTCCTGAGAAAGAACAGCAACTAGAAGCTTCAAAAGATACGGTTTCTCCAAAAGTCAATTCTCACGAAAGTGAACCTATTAAAAAAGTAGAGCTTACTTCAAAGTTGAAAGAAAAAGTAACGCGCTTATCACAATTAAAACATCAATATCAACTGAAAAGTCTTGAAATTGTTCCATCAGAAAAAACAATCCTTTTAGGTGGTTTAAAGCGTGTTTTGAAACTGAAAGACACTATTCAATTCATCGATATAAAATCATTTAAACATGGGCTTCATGAAATACGAAAATCATTTTTAAAAGGTGCCAAGCCAATGCAACCAAACGGAAACACTTATCCAAGATTTACAATTGAAGAATACATTTTTAAAACTTCAGAAAACGCACAAGCAATCTACGAAATGTTGCTAAACTCCAAAGGAAAAAGCTCTGTTTGGACGTATATTAGCAAAGCACCTCACGAATTTCTATTGGAAGAAAACCGAATGTATTTTATAGGCTCAGGTGGTTTTTATATGATGGGAATGTGTAAAGGTGTTGTTGAAAAAATAAAAGACTAATAAGTTGAAACTTATTAGTCTTTGGGTTATTCGTCAAAAATGTTTTCTAAACCTACCCAGCTGGTCCGTCACAATGAACTGTTTTGCCTGGTGCTTGGTCTTCACAATTACAAGTTTCTGTAGCAGGTACACAAAAACAAATTGATTCACAACTAACAGCAGATGCACATGCATGATCTGATGGTCTGTAGACTCCTCCAATTAAAAAATTGCTAACTGTCACTTTTTTAAATGTTAACGAATTTGATTTTCTTTTTTTCATAATAAACGGTTTAAATTTATAGAAGCCTTCCTAGCTTCCTTCTACACGTATAACCAAAAAGAAATGAAAACGTGACATTTTTTGTATCAATCTCTACAACAACTTTCTTTAAATATTGAAGTTAACGCATGAATAACATAATCTGCTGAAAATGAGTGGTTTATATATAATATTTAATTTCCAGTAATTCGATAATTATGGGTTATGTTCTTTTGATTTCCCTCTTTTCTTCTTGTTATTTGATTCATCATTAACATAAAAATAAAATTATGAAAAAAAAGAATCTCAAGTTAAACAAAACAAGTATTTCAAATTTAGCAAACGCACATAACGTAATTGGTGGAAAGCTAAATAATACCTCATATTGTTCTTTTGGTATTTGTGGACCTCCAGGAAATTCCGCACTTTGTGGCGCTACCGATCCTGCTTATGGATGCTCACCTACCTACATATGCCCAACTATAGAAAACTGTGTTACTGACGGTTGTGGAGATTTAACTACACCTGCAAATTGTTCTCCAGACGAACCAACCGTATATACTTGTGCTTAATATTTATACATCAAAACTATTTTTATGAAGAAAAGAAATTTTAAATCAAAGTTACATCTTAGTAAAAAAATTGTATCCAATTTAACCAAGGTTCATGGAGGAAAAGTCATTACTGGCGGATGCTCTGACGGATGTTCACCTATACATTCCCTTTGGAATTGTTCAAAGCAAAATTGCACAGCTGATTGTCCGCCGTTAATAACGTTGGAAACTCAACCATGTACTGATTCAAATGCAGTTTGTTGTTAAGAGTTGGAGAAAAACAAAACTCCGCTTTTTCAGTGGAGTTTCTTTAGTTTATACTTTTTTAATCAATCATAGACAACTGAATTCGCTTTCTACTTTCGTCAACCTCAACAACTGTGACAGTTACATGTTGGTGTAATTTTACTACCGAATTGACATCACTTATAAATTCGTTGGCCAATTTTGAAATGTGTACCAACCCACTTTCTTTGATTCCAATATCTACAAAACAGCCAAAATTGGTAATGTTGTTTACAATTCCAGGCAAAGACATACCAACTTTTACATCAGAAATGTTTTTTACATTCGGATCAAATTCAAAGAGTTTTGCCGTTTTTCGCGGATCAACGCCAGGTTTTTCCAATTCTTTTACAATATCGTTCAAGGTTGGCAATCCAATGGTTTCTGTGCAATAATTTTCGAGTTTAATTGTACTTAAAACAGTTTTATTTCCAATTAATTCATCTACCGAAAGCTTTGCATCTTTTGCCATTTTTTCCGCAATATGATAACTTTCTGGATGCACAGTAGAATTGTCTAACGGATGTTTGGCATCCGTAATTCGTAAGAATGCCGCAGCTTGTTGAAATGCTTTTGGACCTAATCGCGGTACTTTTTTCAAACTATTTCGAGAATCAATTTTTCCGTTTTCCGATCTAAATTTTACCACATTTTCTGCCAAGTTTGCACCAATTCCAGATACATAACTCAATAATGCACTACTTGCTGTGTTTACATTGACACCAACTGCGTTTACGCAACTCATTACAACTGTATCTAATTCTTCTTTCAGTTTCGTTTGATCAACATCGTGCTGATATTGTCCAACACCGATGGCTTTTGGGTCAATTTTCACCAATTCTGCCAACGGATCTTTCAATCGTCTTCCAATAGAAACTGCACCACGAACCGTAACATCATAATTTGGAAATTCAGCACGTGCAATTTTGGAAGCAGAATATACAGAGGCGCCAGCTTCGTTTACGATAAATACTTGCAAATCGCGATCAAATTGAATCTTTTTGATAAAGAATTCTGTTTCACGCGAAGCGGTTCCATTTCCAATAGCAATGGCTTGAATTTTATATGCATTTACCAACGAACGAATTTTTTTACCTGCGTCAGTTGTTTTTCGCTGTGGCGGATGTGGATAGATATTTTCATTATGTAATAAATCGCCTTTTTCATCCAAACACACTACTTTACAACCCGATTTGAATCCTGGATCCAATGCTAACACACGTTTTTGACCTAGTGGCGCACCAAGTAGTAGTTGTTTTAAATTGTCCGCAAATACCGAAATTGCGGTTGTATCGGCTTTTCCCTTGACATCATTCATCACTTCATTTACAATGGCTGGTGATAGCAAACGCTTATATGCATCTTCAATAGCCATAAATACTTGATCTGTGCAAGAAGCTACATCAGTTTTAATGATCAATCCATCGATCATGTCTAATGCTTCCTCTTTATCAACAGCAACTTTTAGTTTGATGAAATCTTCTTTTTCTGCGCGTAACATTGCTAATAATCGATGCGATGGTGTTCTATGTAGTGATTCACTCCAATCAAAATACTGCTTATATTTCTGTGCGCTATCGTCGTCTTTTTTTGTTTTGACCACTTTGGTTGTAATTGTCGCTTTTCGCTGATATAGACGTCTTATTTTGTTTCTAACGTATTCGTTTTCATTAATCCACTCAGCAATTATGTGTCGAGCGCCTTCCAGCGCTTTTTCTGTAGAAACGACTTCTCCTTTTACAAAACGTTGCGCAGCATAGTTTACGTCTTCATGTTGTTGCTTCATGATGATTTTTGCCAACGACTCTAATCCATTTTCTTTGGCAATAGAAGCTTTTGTTTTACGCTTTTTTTTGTAGGGTAAGTAGATATCTTCTAGGGCTGTTAATGTTTTCGCTTGCGCGATTTTTTCCTGTAATTGTGACGTTAGCGCATCTTGTTCCGTAATAGCTTTTAAAATGGTTTCTCGTCTTTTTTCTAATTCTGCAAAAGCCGTTTTTAGTTTTACAATTTGACCTATTTGAACCTCATCTAAGTTTCCTGTCATTTCTTTTCGATATCTTGAAATAAAAGGAATTGTACAATCTTCATTGAGTAATTGAATTGTTTTGAGAATACTTTTTTCTGGTAATGAAAGTTGTGATTTTATATATTGAAGTTCGGTCATGAAAGTATTTTTTGCGATTGCAATTTAGTATATCATATCTTTTCTACAAGAATATTAAATGAAATCAATTAAAATTACAACTCTATTCTTCTGATCAAATAATCTGCCATTCCATTTGCAAAATAGGCAACTAAAAGCTTATCATCATTTTCTTTTTCACAATTTACAATTGTGCTTATATATTCTATTTGTTCTTCTTGTGTTGTGATTTTCGGAAATATAGGAGGACAATTATTAGTCATTTGTACTGCACCTAAAATAATTCTACACACTCTACCATTTCCATCAGCAAAAGGATGTATTTCATTTAAGAACTTATTATGCAAATATGCTAATCGAGCTAACAAATGCTTTTCTTCAATAGTATTATCAATATCGCTAATTCTACCATTAAACATATCTACATAAGTAGCCATAATCATTTCTAAATTATAATGAGGCGCATACACTTTATTCTTAAAAAAAGGCTCACGAGATCCTTCAATGGGTACATTCCTGTAATTACCTACTAATTCTGGTTTAAATTCCGTTTCCCAAGCCATTTCGCTATTCATTAAGCAACGATGTAAATCCTTAATTTTTTCTTCGGTTAGACTAAAATCATCTAGAGTATCTAGCAGGTTTTTCAATACAGATTGATGGTCAGCTATTCCCATTAAAGAATTAAAATTAATTCCTCTAACTGTTTCATTATTTAAAAAACGAATAGTATCACCATATTGAAGTTTAGAATCCTCTACTCTTGCTGAATAAAAAGAATAATCATTAATTAATGAGTTTCTAAATTCTAGTGTCCAATCTTGTCTTGGAAATTTTTCTTGAAAATCAAAAAGGGCTTTATTAAATTTTAATAAATAATCAGGTAACATTTATTACCCATTATATTTATTAAACATATAACGTGTCCATTTTTTTATATCGTGAGGATAAGCAAACAAAATATTATCTTTTTTTAAAAATGTTTTACCAAAAAAGAACATTTGGAAATCAGTTTTAAAAGTATGAGGTATTGTATCAATAGCTACAGCATCTTTCGTAGTTGATAATTTTTTTAAAGATAATATGTCTTGTTTTGTAACTAACATAAGGCAAATGTATTAAATACTTTTGAATTGTCAACATGTTGCATATAAATTTTAACTAAGAGTTTGTTATTAAAAAATCAACATATCATCTAAATTCATATTAATATAGTAAATATATTTGAATTAATAAGCATTATAAATAAAAAACTTAGGCTTTCGTACAAGTTAGCTTCATTTATTAATATCAATCATTTTATAAAAGTACCTTATTAAGGTCAAAACTAATATTGAATTAATAAAATTAGACAAAATTAAATTCAGTTAGAAACTAAAAGTCTAAAATTAATTGCAATAGAGAATGTAAAAAGCACATAAGTACTAAACTCATGTGCTTTTGTCGGTTTTAATGTAAGTTATTTATTCTTTTATTTTTAACGATTTTAGAATCGCCTCTATTTCAAATACAAAGTCTCTTTTTTCTTCTGAAGGTGCAAATGTGAGTCCTTCTACAACCACTAACCTATTGTGTTGTTTATCTTCAACAATGTAGTTTACAAATGGTCCTGCCATGTGGAAATTTTTCATTTCCCATCTTCCTTTGGTTTCTAGTGCTGGTTTGTTGTCTACAATAGCATCGTATAAGTATGGCGCAAAAGCTTTTTCAGTAATCATATGCATTCTTTTTGGATCTCTTCCAGGAATGTATGCTTCTCCAATAGAATCGCGCATTTGAATAATTGCATCAATGGTAGTAGAATCTTTTGGTATGCTTCCAAATGGTAATGTGTATGCAAAAATATTCATCGTTCCTTTTGGAACTTCACGCTCAAACCATACAAAGTTTTCTTCATTTTTCACCATTTTGTAGGCAGATGGAATGTTTAGTGAAAACCCAAATGTTTCCTCTAAAGTTGTATCTCTACTTAATGAACCTTGAATGAATTTTTGCTTAGAACGTAATTCATTTAGCTTTAACGTGGTGATTGATTCTTTTGAATTTGTTGTGAGTTGCTCAATAATTTCGTCATCAGTTCCTGTAGCATATACAATTTTTTGTGGTTTTGCATATACATTTGATTTGATTTTGAATTGTTTTTTGTCGGATGATTTTACAAAAAGTATGCTTCTACATTTCGTTAGTAAACCATCAAATACTTCTGGATTGATGTGTTTTATTGAAAATATAGGTTCATCCATTGCTAAACCGTCTGTTGGTGCTGCATAGATACTTCTGATACTGTCTCCAACTTTTCCTTGCCATAAATCATCATCTACAACAACCGTAAGTAAGTTTACTTTTCCGTATGATTCTGGTAAATATTGTTCCGCATTTTCACTATTTTTTCTGTCTTCGCAAGAAGTAAATAGTGCCAAAGCAACGATAATTGCGTATAATTTTTTCACGAGGTTTTGTTTTTATGAGTTCTTTTTATTTTTTAGAAACCTGCAAGGTCATTCCTGGTTTTAGCTTGTTACCACTAATATCATTCCATTTTTTAATATTCTTTACAGAAACTCCTGGAAATTTTTGTGCAATACTCCACAAAGAGTCGCCAGACTTGACTACATAGGTTTTTCCTATTCCAGTATTTTTTTTCTTCTTGTTTGATTTTTTTACAGCAAATCCTGGTTTTTTAGGGTATACTGTTAAACGTTGTCCAATTCGTAATCTGTTTGATCGGAGTCCATTCCATCGTTTTAAGTCACTTACACGTACACCAAAACGTCGTGCTATTTTACCTAAATAGTCACCACTTTTTACACGATAGCGTGTACGTTTGTCCATTTCAAATAGTTGTGGTAATGGTTTTTCGCGTTTCGCTAATTCTTCTTTCGCTAAGGCGTAAATAGCTTCTTCATTGTTTACAAACTTTCCGACTTCTTGTACAGGCAAACGCAAGGAATAGTTTCTCCCTTTTACATTTGGAATGATATCTAATTTATAGGAAGGATTGAAGAATTGCAAGTCTTCAACTTTTACGTTTAGTACTTCTGATATTTGATCGAATGTGAGTATTTCTTTTACACGAATTGTGTCTGTAGCAAAGTGTGGTACTTCTATTTTTTCTACCTGAAAACCGTGTTCGTCTGCATATTCAAAAATATACATAGTTGCTAAGAATGCTGGTAAGTAGCCAGCCGTTTCACGTGGTAAGTTTTTACGAATATTCCAGTAGTTTTCATATCCGCCTGAGCGTCTAATCGCTTTTGAAACATTTCCAGGGCCTGAATTGTAAGCTGCCAACGCTAAATCCCAATCGCCAAATATTCTGTACAGACTAGCTAAGTATTTACAAGCTGCTTTAGTTGATTTTTCAGGATCACTGCGTTCGTCAACATATGAACTTACATTTAAATCGTATTCTTTTCCTGTTCTGTACATAAATTGCCATAAACCTGTAGCACCTACACGTGAGCGTGCTCTTGGATTTAACGCTGATTCTACAATAGCTAAATATTTTACTTCTAAAGGAATATCGTAATTATCAAGTTCTTGCTCAAACATTGGAAAGTAGTACTGACTTACTTTCATTAAGCGTTCCATTGATTTTTTTCTTCGTTTTAAAAACCTACGTATTACACTTTCTAATGAAGGATTGTATTCGATATTGAACGGTGTTTTTGCGTTCAGTCTTTCTAAACGTGCTTTGAGCGTATCTGTTGGTAATTCTTGATAGACAACAGGATCGTATTTGAGTTCTGATATTTCTTTATGAATGGTATCAAATAAGTCTGCACCACCAAGTTCGCGCAACCAAAGACTATCTATTTTAGCGGCAAATTTGTTGTCTTGTAACTCGTATTTTTCTTCAATTTTTGTTAATTCCTTTCTTCCGTCAAGCATTATAGTTGTGCTATCCATTTCTGGAAGAATTTCACTTGCAGTACGTTTGATTTCGTTTTTGGTATCGAAATATATTGTATCAGTCATAACGGTTTTTTTTCCGTCAAGAATGATTGTGTCTTTTATTATTTTGAATGCAGGCTTTTCTTTTGCAGGCTTTTTTTTATCTTCTTGGGCATTTCCCACAGAAGCTAAACATAAGAATACGATGCTGAATAGGTATTTCATCTATTGTATGGCGTTTTATCGTTTTATACGTGTTTCTTATATAGAAACGTGATTGCTGCTAAATTCGTGTTTTTTCTTCGGATTTTGAAATTCCCGCATACTAAAAAAGTCTAACTACTAGAATTAGACTTTTGTTTATATCTATTTTCGAATCAATTAACTTGTTAATCTTTCCTGTGGAATTTCATAGAACTACTAGATAGTAAGCTTTAAATAGCGTTCATTTTTGTCTTAACACAAAACGAATCAAAAGAGTTTTACGCTAAAATAGCTGCAATACCTGGTAATGTTTTTCCTTCTAGGCTTTCTAACATTGCTCCTCCTCCAGTACTAACATAACTTACTTTTGGTTCAAAACCGAATTGTTTTACAGCTGCTACAGAATCTCCTCCTCCAACAAGTGAAAAGGCTCCATTTTTGGTTGCATCAGCAATTGCATGTCCTAACGCAATAGTTCCTTTGGCAAAGTTTGGCATTTCAAACACACCTAATGGTCCATTCCAAAGAATTGTTTTCGATTGCGCAATTACCTCAGCAAATTTAGCTTGTGTAGCTGGTCCAGCATCTAATCCCATCCATCCATCAGGAATTTGAGTCACATCTACTACTTTCGTAGTTGCATCATTTGCAAACGCATCTGCAATGACAGAATCTACAGGTAAATGAATGGTCACATTTTTAGCTTCGGCTTGTTTCATTATTTCTTTCGCCAATTCTAGTTTGTCATCTTCTACTAATGAATTTCCAATGCTTCCGCCTTGTGCTTTGATGAACGTGAATGTCATTCCTCCACCAACAATTAAGTGATCTATTTTATCTAAAATGTTATCAATAATTGTGATTTTTGAAGATACTTTTGCGCCTCCTAGTACAGCTGTTACAGGCTTTTCTCCAGTTTCCATTACTTTGGCTATACTTTCTATTTCTTTTGCTAATAATAACCCAAAACATTTTTTGTCTGTAAAGTTTTGTGCGATTACTGCTGTAGATGCATGCGCTCTGTGTGCCGTTCCAAAGGCATCATTTACATAGATATCTCCCAGCTTAGCAAGTTTCCCTGCAAAGACTTTATCTCCTCCTTTTTCTTCTTCGTGAAAACGTAAATTTTCGAGTAATAATACTTCTCCTTCTTCCAAACCTGCAACTGCTTTTTCAGCTTCTTCGCCAATACAGTTTCCTGCAAATTTTACTTGTACACCAATGATTTGAGAAACTGCTTCTACTATATGACGTAACGAGTGTTCTTCTTGAAATCCTTTTGGTCGTCCTAAATGCGACATTAATACACAACTTCCACCATCTTCTAATACTTTGATGATTGTTGGTTTTGCAGCACGAATACGCGTATCATCAGTTACTTCAAACTGATCGTTTAGTGGTACGTTAAAATCTACACGAATGAGTGCTTTTTTATCTTTAAAGTTAAAATCGTTTAGCGTTTTCACAAGTATTTTATTTTTCGATTATTGTTGTTTTAAATCCTGAATCAGCAAGCAATATAAGTTCTTTTATATTTTCGGGAACGACTTTTTTGAAGTTTTTTTTCATCAAACGTTTTAGTAAGATACCAAATGGCTTAAAATCGACAAATACTTCTATTCTGAGTCGTGTTTCTTGTTCATTTACAGGTTCTAATACATAATATACATTTAATTTTTTTGTGAAAGGAACTTCCGTAGTCGATTCACCATAGACCAATTGATTTGTTTTTGCTTTTTTAGTTACCGTTGTCGGATTGACAGCTTTTTTATCAATGAGACATTTGTGTTTGTCTCCAACTCTATTGACACGATTTTTTTCGTATTCTACTTTATCAATTCCTTTTGCCCACAACAAGCGATAGTCAAAATTGCTAATGATTTCATAGAGTTCTAAGATGGGTAAGTTAATGCTTGCTTCTTCACTATATAAGTTGTGTTTGGGTACATTATCTGGAATCGGTAAAATTTCAGGAAGTTCATTTTTATAGTCAGAAAGTGATTCGTACGCGTAGTTAATCTGACCAAAGTCATAATTAGCTTGTAATTGATGTGTGACTTTTGGAATATTTTCCTCATCTACTTCTTGTGTAAATAATGCATATTCAGTAATTGGTACATTATTTTTGAGTAAACGATGCACTTTTATCACGTTTGGCCCATATGGTTTGTTTGAATCTTTTATAGAGATAAATTCGATTTCGCCATAATGCACAATAAATTTTAATGAAAGGTTATATACAGATGAACAAGCGCCACATTGACAAATTTTTTCGTATTCATACCGTTTTAGATAAGTATGAAACGCTATGTACATGCGTTTTACTTGTGCTCTTATTTCATTAAGGTCTATTTCTCCTACTTTATAAAAAAACAATGCATCACCCTCTATTTCTGCCAATTGTAATCCTGAAATATTATTATCTATTAATAATTCTAAGAGCTCCGAAATAATATGGCGACTGTGTTGAATTGCCGTATGCTGTACAAATTCGGTAAATCCGGAAATATCAGGAATGAAAAGAAGCGCTTTTTCCGCCATGTTGTTTTTTATAGTTTTTGATCGTGTTACTGTAAAGATACTTCCTTTGTCGTAATTTTTTGTAATTCCTTTTGAAAGATATCTCGACAGTATTTAATATCTCATCGTACTAAATTTACCTTTATTTACGTAAAACCACATCTTCTACTTATGGAAAACCTCAACAAATGATAGTGCAAAATTCAACTGTTCCAACTATATTTGCGACATGCTTTTCCAAGATATTTTAGGCTTAACTCATATTAAAAAACATCTCACGCTTAGTGCAGATCGTGGACGCATTCCGCATGCGCAACTTTTTGTAGGTCCAGAAGGTTGTGGAACACTTTCCATGGCAGTTGCTTATGCACAGTATGTGTTGTGTCAAAATACAGAAGGAGAAAATACTGGAGGAAACGAATCGTGTAATTTGAAATTTAATAATATTTCACATCCCGATATGCATTTTGCTTTTCCCGTAGCTGGAAATCATAAAGTGAAAAGTCATCCTGTATCAAAACACTTTTTGGAAGAATGGCGCGAGTTTATTCAAGAACAACCATATGGAAATCTGTTTGATTGGTACAAGTTACTTGGAATTGATAATAAGCAAGGTCAGATTGGAGTTGACGAAGCGTTGGATATTGTAAAATCTTTAGCGTTAAAATCCTATGAAGGAGGTTATAAAGTAATGATTATTTGGATGGCTGAACGCATGAATACAGCCGCAGCCAATAAGTTATTAAAGCTAATTGAAGAACCACCAAATCAGACTTTATTTATTTTGATTGCCGAAGACGAAGAACAGATTATTAATACGATTCGTTCTCGTTGTCAGATATTGCATTTCCCTCCTTTGGGCGAACTAGCTATTAAGGAATCTTTGATGGAAAAGTTAAATGTATCGGAAGCTGAAGCCACTAAAATTGCACACCAATCGAATGGAAATTATAATAAAGCGGTTGATTTAGTGAATCAGGATTCCGAAGATTTACAGTTTGAAACTTGGTTTGTTTCGTGGGTTCGTTCTGCTTTTAAAGCCAAAGGAAATAAAACAGCGGTTCGCGATTTGATTTCTTGGAGCGAAGAGATTGCAAAAACTGGACGTGAAACTCAAAAGAAGTTTTTAGGTTTTTGTTTAAATCTTTTTAGACAAGCCTTATTACAAAATTATACAGCAACCGATTTAGTTTTTTTTGAACCACATACCAAAGGATTCTTTTTAGAGAAGTTTGCACCTTTTGTACATGGAAATAATATTCTGGACATTTCTAAGGAATTGCAAGATGCTATTTATCATATAGAACGTAATGGAAATGCCAAAATTGTTTTAACTGATTTGTCTATTAAGCTGACGCGATTGTTGCATAGAAAAGATCAGCCTTTGTAGACTTTTTAGCTTGATTCTTTTTTCTTAAAGTTTTATAAATTCCATTCTACAACGGAATTAATTCTACTTTTCAATAGCCTGTTTCATTAACTAAAAGTCAACTCTAAATACTAAATTCGGCGTTAAGCCAAGTGAAATATTATCAACGGTTTGCAAACGAAACTGCACGTCATTATTATCATTTATGAAAGGCCTGATTTCGTAAAAACGTTCTAACAAGTTTTTACGGTTGTAGATGTTAAGTAGTGAAAAACCTATTTTCCCTTTCCATCTGTTCTTTTTATCGAAATCGAACGTATAAGTACCTGAAAAATCCAAGCGATGATAGTCTGGGATGCGCACTGTATTCGTTTCTCCTATAAAGACAAATAAGTCTCCGTTTGATTGTGTTTCGGACGTTACAGGTGTGTATGGTGTTCCGGTACGATAGTTCCAGCCAAGTGAAAACTTAAAATTGCCCATCGTATACGAATGTGCCCAACGGAAATAGTGTTTTATATCGTAGTTTCCAGGAAATGCAACTCCATTGTTGATTCGGGAAAATTCAAATGAGTTATTTGTGTATGAATAGCCCATCCATGTTTGATAGTTATCAATCTTTTTTTCAACCAAGACATCAACACCTATTACTCTACTTTTTCCTTTGGTAAACGTTTCTACAACACTTGTACTACCAAAACTTCTGTTTAATGATGTAAGTCCTTTAATGTTTTTGTAATAACCATCTAAATTCACACGCCATCCACTTTTATTGAATAGAAATCCTGCTGATATTTGCTGACTTTTTAATACTGGAAGATCATCACCATTTGCAATTGCCCATACTTGGTTTTCCAAACCTAAGTTTGCCGTATTGAATTCTATGATTTGACTTACCGCTTGGTGTTTTAATTCGGCAGAAAGCGTTGTGCTAAAGTTTTTATCAATTCTTTTTTCAATGTGTACTCGCGGTTCTAAAAATAGTGTTCTAATGGTACTAAAATAGTTAGCACGCAATCCAGCATTGATAATTAGTTTTTTCTTATTGTTGTATTTGTATGAAGTGTATAATGCGTACGAATTGTTGATACTTTCTTCCGCTGATTCATAGGCATCTACACCACCTTCATCAGCACTAAATCCAGAAAAGCTATATGATACATCATTGGAAGAGAACTGAAATCCTGATTGGATTTCGTTTTTTTCACTGATTTTCCAAAAAGTATCATACGAAAAACCAATATCTCTGATGGTATTTTGCTTTCTATCTTCTTCTACTAATTGTACCATATCTCCTTGAAATCTTCCTAAATAATCAAAATCAAATTTTGAATAGTATACGTTTAGATCGTGTGAAAATTTTTCATTCCATTGACGTTTCCAAAACCCGCTAAAGCCTGAGTTTTTTATACTTAACTGATCACGTGAGGTTTCTTCAAAAAAATCAACTTTAGAGCCAAAATCGAGTTCGTTTTGCGTCATTAAATTACTAAGCATAATTTCGTCTTTATCAGAAATGTTTCCAATAAGTTTTACGGTGTAATCTGTAAAAAAGAACCTGTTTGTTGTCTCAGAGAATATATTTTCGGCGATTTCGGTTCCTTTTGTAATTTTTGTATTTTGAAATACACGTTCAGAAAAGTTATCATACGTAAATGTTTCCCAAGCATCTGTAAAAGCTCTACGTGCTGATACCATGACTCCGAATTTTTTCCCAATAGGGACTTTTAAGTATGCATCAACATGTGTCATATTAAACCCTAATCCGCCAGATAATTTTTCTGGAACTTTGGTATCAGTTTGAATGTCTATTACTCCTGAAATTCGATCGCCATAACGTGTTTCCGTTCCACTTTTATATACAGATACTTCTTCTATTACATATGGATTGAAAGCAGATATTAAACCAAAAAAGTGACCTGAATGATACATTTTGATTCCGTCCCAAAGAATTAAGTTTTGGTCGGGTGTTCCTCCTCGAATGAAGAGTCCTGAAGCAGTTTCGTTTGGGCTTTGAATACCTGGTAATAGTTGAATACTTTGTAATACATCAGGCTCAGTAAGCCCAGGAAGTATTCCAAGTTTTGAAGGAGAAATGGTTAAGGCTCCATTTTTTTGTTTGTTGATTCCTGAAGTGATATAGTTACTGATTAGGACTTCTTTTAAGCTAAATTTTTCTGCGATTAAAGGAATTTTTGCACACGGATTTTGTTCTAATTCTTTTGCTAAAACTTGTTTTGGTTTGTATCCTAAATATCGAACTTCTATGGTATCCGTTGGATTCGTTAAGAAGAGTTCAAAATAACCGTTTGAATTTGAAAATGTTCCTTTGGATTGTGTTTTGTTTTCAACAGAAGCATCTATGATAGGCATTTCATTTTGGGCATCAACCAATATACCGCATATTCGAACTTTGCCTTCTTGTTCTTTATTTCTAATAATGTAATAGCGTTTATCTGCTTTTTCAAAAACGATAGGAACTTGTGCTTGCAATCGTTGTAAAACCGTATTTAGAGTAGCATTTTTAAGAGTAAGCGTAATTACTTTATCTTTTGCTAAATCTGCACGATATGAGAATTTAACACCATATTCTTTTTCAATGGTGGTTAATACGTTTTGAAGTGGTTCATTTGTAAACGAGAGATCTACATTGTTTTGTGCAAACAATGTAGTTGTGATGAATAAGACAACAACACTTATAATTCTTCTCATATTACGCTATGGTAAATCTATAATAGGCGAAGACTTTCTTTTGTATTAAAAAAGTTGGGCTATTCCGCCTTTTTAAGGATAACTGTATTTTCGTCCTTAAAAGTATATGAAATTTCCATAGGAACAAAGACTGTACGCAAAGCAAGTTTCAAATTTTTATGAGAAAAGCTCCCAGTAAAGCGCTGTGTAGTGTCTATGTTATCGTGTATGATTGTTATGTTGTATTGATTTTGAATAGCTGTAATAACATGTTTTAAAGGGATTACACGGAAATTGCTTTCTCCTTCTCTCCATGTTTCATCTTTTATATCGAAGTCCCAATTCGTTGTTTCTCCTTCTAACTTAGAAAATGCTTTCCCTACTGTTAAGATTGCTTTTTCACTGTTTGAAGTTTCAACTCTTACTTTTCCTTCTGTACATTTTACTTCAAATAAGTTTTCTGCAGTTTTTACATTGAATTGTGTTCCAAGCACTTCTATCGTTCCTGCATCTGTAGAAACCGTAAATTTTTCTCCTTTTTTTACTTTGAAATACGCTTCTCCTGTAAGTGAAACTGTTCGGTTATCTTCCCATAATTCTTTATCAAATGTTATACTTGACTTTGCATTTAGAATTGCTTCTGATCCATCAGGTAACGCAACTGTCATTTGATTTCCGTAACCAGTTTCAAATGTTTCTCCTGCGGCAGTAAATACATATGTAAATCCAACTACTAACAATATTACTGCGGCAGCTGCATACATCCAAGAAGGAACTAACCTTCTTCTTTTTGTTTCTTTTCTGTCTTGTTTGTCTTTAATTTTAGACAATAGACTTTGCTTATCAAAAGAAGGTGCTTCAAATTGGTTTGTGCCTTCTATGATTTTTATATAGTCTTGATACTCTGTAGTGGTTTCAAAACGAGTTTTTTCCTCCTCCGAAATATCACCACTTAGCCATTTTGCTAAAAATGTATCGTCATATTTATCTTCCATCATTTCTACTTGATTCAGTAATAGAACAGTTTTCTCAAAGAAAACCCTACCTTTTTTATATTTTTCCTATTTCTTTTCTCAGCGTTACTAACGCTTTGTGCATTCTTTTTTCTACTGCTTTTACAGAAAGTCCTATAATTTCTGCAATTTCTTTGTATGTTTTTTTATCAATTCTGTTGAGTAAAAAAACTTCTCGTTGTCCTTCTGGTAGCTTTGCGATGGTGCGTTGTAGTTTTTCTTGAAATTCTTTTTCTCTAAGAATGAATTCAGGTGTTTCGTTGGAAACTTTTCCTGTGTTTTGTTGTTTGTATTTTAAAACTACTTTTTCGTGCGCAACTTCATTTAAGAAGGTATTATTGGCTACCGTGTACAAGAACGACTTTGCTTTGGTAAATATTACTTTTGCGCAATTTTTCCATAGTTTTATGAAAGCTTCTTGAACAATATCTTCTGCTTGTTGTTCACTTCCACACTTGTAATATATAAAATTACGAAGCGTTTCAGCGTTGGCATTGAATATGGTTTCAAAGTTTTTTGATTCACAAACAGATTTTTCCTCTGTAGCCATTAATTTTTATAATTAGTGTTTTGAGCTCGTCTTCATTTTTCTGGTTAGTGAAAAAAGTTGGTAAGATGAGTTTTTTTGGTTTGCTCCAAAATTAAGGATTTTTTTTTTAGATGAGTTTTGTGTGATGAAACTATTAAATTTTACTCAAAAAGCAGTTGCATTTTAAGTTTTCATCAAGTTTTTTTAGAAGATATTGTTGAAATTAGAAGAAAAAGTAAATTATTTTTTATTTTTTTAAAAACTTACATATCCTTAGTAAAAACAGGAGTTAAGCAAGTAATTCTTGATAATTTTAACATTTAAATTTCTAATTTTTTATTTTTTTTTAAAATAATGGTAGGGTATTTTCTAGATAGCCTGTTTTATTAGCAAGTTAAGTTAAAATCAAAATTTTATTATCTCTTGAGATATAAAAAATTTTAAAACTAATGAAGTTCAATTAAGTCGGTTTTTTATTAGTTGAAAATAAGTGGCAGCAAAGCTATTGAGATCGAGGCTAAAGTCTTTGTTGCCCTTTTTTTTACTTGTAAACACACAATAAGGATTGGGAAAAGATTGCTATGAAAAATAAATAACAACATCCGAAAAGTTGTTTAAAGATATTCGGGAAAAAGAAAATACATCTCAAACCTATTTACTAGTTTTTCTTCCCTCGGTAATTCTAAATTTATCGAGGTTTTTTTCGCTTTAAACTAAACTGCTTTCATTAGAATTTATCTTTAATTTTTTTCTTTCTTCCCATATTGAAGATTCCAATTTTTAGTCCTAAACCAACAGAAAACCCTTTGATATTATCTCTTCCGTAGAATGGTAATCGAAATGATTCTGAGATTCTATACCGTACACCTGTTTCTATTTGTATAAAACGAGATATGTTGTAAAGTATATTTACACCTGGTTCAGCAATTAAAAATGAATCATAGTCATTTGTATCATTTTCCAGAGAAGTTTCGTCAAATTCACCATCAGCCTTTTTTTCAAGTAAAGTTGCAACTCCACCACCAATCATTAAAGGAAAAGAGATACTTACAAACCTGTTTCCAAATAGAATTGGCTCTATGTGTAATCCGCCATAAGCGCCAACTAAAAGCACTTCATCACGTGCATACACATTAGTATTGTTTGGTTGTGCACTAAAAAATACACTTGTAGAGATTCCTATTTCAAATTTTCTATTTGCTACGTAGGCAAGTTTTAAATTAATCAACGCGGCATCTTCACCAGATATTCTTCCAAATTGTGGTGTAAATCCTAAATAGACTCCATGTACAATGTTTTTGCGATCGTCAAATTCGAAATAATCATTGGTTTCGTCCGTTTGTGCGGTAAGTGTGTTAAAAATGAATAGTATGAATACTGCAGTTATTAACTTTTTCATTTTGTATGGTTGTTTCGGTTGTTTCGTATTTATAGTTCTTTTAAGATGATGACGCCTTTGTAACCAGTACATGTTATCGTTCCAGTCTGTTTTGCTCCATATGAAGCGCTTATACGTCTTATTTTCTCTTTTCTGTCTATGATTTCACTTTCTATATTTTCCATTGTTTTTGGAATACGCAACACTCCTTGTTCTAATTTTGCATTGAAAGTAAAGTTTGTTTCAGAAATATTTATATATACTTCTGCCTCTTGTTGATTGATATTAAAATCTGGCTCGTTCTGTATATGTTTTAGAATTCTCAATTCTCCGTAATAAAGATTGAGTTTTACCTTTCCTCCTACAGTTTTGAACACCGTTTTTGAATATTTTATATCTCCTGAGATATTGTTCAGTTTCACAATATCTATTTTATCTTTGTTAGCGTTAAGTTCTAAATTTTGTATGTTGTTTAAGATCATTTCTGAACCATCAGAATCAATTTTCAGGTCAATTCCATTATGAATTTCTAAGGTTGCATCTTTTGAAATGATGTATGATTCATACAACTCTACAACATCAAGTTTAGCATGTTTTAGTGTAATTTCTGCATTTTTTAATTCGTTAGAAATTCGTAAATCACCATGCTCTACTATCGTTTTTAGTTTTCCACTCCAATCAGATATCGTAATATCTCCATATTTATTGTATACTTCTACCATTGATTTTTTGGGTAGATATATGGTATAGTTTATAAATGTTTTTTCGTTTTTAAAAGGATCTATTTTACTGATATATCGTCCTAAAAACCCACCTTCATTTTTTTCTATTTTAGAAATGATTTTTACTTCATTATTGTTGTCAATAATGTCTGTTTTTACTCTATCGAGCAATTTTTTTGCTTTGTCTTCATTTTTTCCTTCCGCTTCTATATTTACTACAATTTCAATAGTGTTTTTGTCCCATCCCGTAAGGAAAATATTGCCGTACGAATTTTCTAAGTACAGTTTATTTTCGTCGGTAAAAGCGTAGGTTTCCCGAATTTCTTTATTGAGTTTATGCTGTCCTAACATGTGTTGATAAGACAGTAAGCATAAGACTCCAAAAAGGAATGTTTTATAGAATGAGCTCACCATCGTCTAGGGTATTTTGAGTTGGATAGGATCTTCGTAAGAGATCTTCCATTAATTGTATTTTTTTTCTATAGTTGTTTATGATTGCTTCAATGATTATTTGATTGTTGACTCCTTGTTTGAGTTCTTTTTTTAGATTGAGGTATTCTTTATCTAACTCGTCTATATAACTTAAAAACTCTTCTTGAGCTGCTTTGGATAAGTTGGTACTGCTTTTTACCAACTGAATTTGATTTTCCACCAACGATTTGTAATGCGTATCTATTTGACGGAATTCTTCACTTACCATATCATATTCTCCTGTTGATTGATTTGTAGCAAAGTATGCAAACATACAACCGAACAGTAATACAACCGCTGCCGCAACTCTAAATGAAGCTTTTTTCCATAATGGGATTACTTTTTTAGGTGTTTCGGGCAATTGCTCGCTAATTTTTCCCCATAGCTTTAGTCTGTCAACTTCGTCTATGGAATGATCATCGAACTCATTTCTGTGGGATTGTATGTAGTCTTTTAATTCGTCTTTCATGATCAATTTATTAATTGGATTAACTTCTTTTTGGCGCGGTGATATTGCGATTTTGAAGTTGATACACTGATTTCTAAAATGTCGCCTATTTCTTTGTGGTCATATCCTTCAATGAGGTATAAATTAATGATTGTTTGATAGCCATTTGGTAATTGTTGAATGGCATTTTTTATTTTGTCTACGTCTATGTCTTCTTTACTTATTTCTTCTTCTTTTTCAGGAATCCAGTATTCTTGTTCTTCTATAGCAACTAGGGGAATCCGCTTTACTTTTAGGTAATTGATGCTTTTATTGATTACAATTCTTTTTAACCACGAACCAAAGGTACTTTCATATTTAAATGAATCAAGGTTTTTGAATGCGTCTATAAAACTATCTTGCACTACATCTTCCGCATCTTCTTTTATTTTCACAATCCGAATACTCACATTAAACATAGCATCAACGTATAATGAATACAGTTTGTACTGCATTTTACGATTACCTAACTTGCTTTTTTCAACAAGATCTTTATGTGTAAATAGTATAGCGTTATTCACTATGTTATGAAATATGATGCGGTTATGGTTTGCTCAATAATCGAGATGTAAAATGCTTCGAGGCCTTTCTCAATGTTTTATGTAAATTCCTTACACATGTCTCACGGATTTACCATGATATAGTTGACTTCTCTCTGTATAGACAAGTTAATTTTACAAAGGTTGCATATTTTTATAAAAATATTTTTCAAACACTCATTTTATTTTCATTATATAATACTTCAACATCTTGTAATGTGTACTGTTAGTTTCTCCAAAAGTACATTTTTTAACGATTATATATTGATTTATAAACAATTAGGTAAATCAACCTTTTTTAAAACCAAGTAATTATACGCTGAAAATTCCTCAATTATCGTAAGATATTTGCATCATAATCATTAAAAAAGCAATAATTGTTTAGTAGCTACTTCCTTTTATTTGATTATGGAAGGCGGAATCCGAAAAGCCTAAAAAAGAGTAGGAACCAATTTAAATACTTTAATCATGTCAACCCTACCAGGAGGTTATTCTCCATATACATGTAATATTTCAGATGAAGCTAAAAAAGCGTTCGCACAAGCTACAAAAGGACTTGTTGGTGTACGTTATTCACCTGTTGCCGTTTCAACACAAGTTGTTTCAGGAGTGAACTATAAGTTTTTCTGTAATACAGAAGCTGCTACTATTATGCCAATAAATGGCGCAGCTATCGTAAGCATTTATGCACCTCTTAAAGGAGATGCTCATATTACACATATACAAACCTTATAAATTTATTAATCATGCAAGGAATACCAGTACCAGTTAAAAATATTAGAATTTATAAATATTTTAAACCAACAGAACCTATAGAAGAGCTTATTATTGAAGGTGCTACAGGAACATATACTGTAGGAACTTTAACAACAAATATTTTTTATAATCTAGATTTAAACGACGACGGAAAACGTGTAAATCCATTATATGTACATGAAAGATATTATGCTACATTTGAAACTGAAGATGGGAAACCAATGACAACAGTATGGATGTTTTGTTTAGACAATTCAGATACACCAAGATTTGGTCGTACGATACATGTGCTAGCGCAAAATGATGCAACACCACAAGTAGCAACGCCAGCAATTGTAGATTCATCAGATTATATTAAACTTACTCCATTACATAATATTACTGTGAGTCAATTATTTCCGCCGCCAGCTATTGGTCAGCGAGTTTTAATTGAAAACGGAACAGGAAATATTATTGGAACTAGAATTGGCGCTCCGCATCTTATGGGTGTTGAAGTTGATAGTGGTGAACGTTTTGGGGAATTAATCCCAGGAATGAAACGCATCATTATTAGTGGATATACTGATAAAGGTGAGTTAGTTACTAGAGATCATTTAACAGTAATTTCTGGAGGACAACCTGCTATATTTTTAAGAACATTTCCACAATAGGATGTGTTAAAATTTGAGTAAAAAATAACCTCTGAGCAATTTTATCAGCTTAGAGGTTATTAATTATTGTAGTACTTAGTTGAATTCTATTTTTTCTTCTTTCGTTGTTGTAGGTATTTATGATGTGCTATGATTGTTTTGTTATCCGCAATTCCTGTTACTTCAACATTGTAACCGAGTGCTTTTAGTTTTTCCTGATATTGTTCCATTTTTTGCTTTTTTTCCTCAAATTTAGCTAGTTGCGCTGCTGTCATTTTGATATTTTGTTCTTTTACTTTAGAACAATCAATCTCTTTCCATTCAATTTTTTTATCGTAATCAAAGCATCTTTCATAACATTTTCCTGCTTCAGGATTCGGAGGAACATCAAAGTTTTGCGCTTGTACAGATATTGATGCACCTATCAATAATAACGCAATAATTAATACATTTTTCATTTGTTTTGGGGTTTATTTATTAGTTATTCTAATCGGGTTATATCTTTAATTGTAAGATTTAACTCTTAAATTTAAAAGAATTTAAGTTAAAAAACAAAATCGTTTCATTTCTTGATTTAATTTTAACCACTAAAAAAAGCGCAATCCGGAGAGGAATTACGCTTTTCGCATAGAATTTACTTCTATGAAACAAACTAATTAAGAGGGTATTTTTATTGAAATGTATAATCGACTTGATCAAATTCAGTAACTCTAAAATAACCAAATGCATAATTGGATTCATTGGTAATATTTATACAGTTTCCTTTTATTTCTGCAGGTGTTGCTGCAAATGGATCTCCACCAGCATCATATTGTTCTACTAATAAAGTTACATAGTTGTAATATCGTTGAGATATTCCGTACATTTTTATATTTACCGTATCTCCTGGGTTATATTCTGCTTCAGGATCTTCATCATCTTTGTCTTTTTCAAAGAATTCATTTTGCTCATTTCCATCAGAGAATTCATCCGATTGTGTTTCTAATTCTGCAAATAAGTCAGAGTCTTCTTTGTTTGAAAACATGTAATAGTTATCTATACCTGCAGGATCATCAAAGAATATCGTAACATCCAATACTTCATCATCAAATCCGCCTTCCAACGATTGTTCAACGTTTATAATTGGTGATACTGGCATCAAATTTTCTGTTGCGGTATAGGTTTCTCCATCATGAATTACTTCTAACGTATAAGAGTCGCCTATAACAGGTACAAAATTGTTAATGGTATAATCTCCATTATTTTGATCTGTAAAGTTGTATTCTACATTAGAATTGTTGTTAGTTACTTTTACAGAAGCTCCTATAACACTCGTGTTTAATGTTGTTTGAAAATACGGTGTTGACGTACTTAATTTTATGGTTTGATTGTTCCCTACTGTTCCTTTTTCCCAGTCTAAAGAAGCTTCAATCACCAAACGTG
The DNA here is from genome assembly GCF_947496985.1 of uncultured Kordia sp. Classification (GTDB taxonomy): domain Bacteria; phylum Bacteroidota; class Bacteroidia; order Flavobacteriales; family Flavobacteriaceae; genus Kordia. The sequence continues at coordinate 896,300 of NZ_CANMEZ010000001.1, read as the reverse complement.
GTGCCGCTTCCGGAACATCTACATCTATTTTGTCATCACATGCTACAAACATGATGAATACTGCTAAGATTGCTGATAATTTGATATACTTTTTCATGCTCTTAGAATTTAAAATTATATGTTATGGATGGAATAAAACTTCCAAAAATAGAGAGTCTTCTTGCTTCGTTTACACCTGAATCAAAATCTTGTGAGAATGAGATTGATGCTGCGTTTTTTCTCGCGTAAGCGTTATACAAACCAAAAACCCATTCGCTTTGCCAACGTCTATTTTTATTTTTTGTTGGTGTAAATGTTGCTGATAAATCTAGTCTGTGATATGCTGGTAAACGATTTGCGTTTCGTTCATCAAAACTAGCAATAGAGATACCTTCATATTGGTATTGTCCATTTGGATATGTTACCGGACGACCAGTTTGGTATACAAAGTTTGCACTAAATTTCCATTTGTCATTCAAATCATAACTTCCTGTTATAGAAAGATCATGTGTTCTGTCATACGGTGTGTTGTACCAATTTCCTTTGTTAATTCCAGGTCCGCCAGCATTTCCACCAAGTGCTCTTTGCTCAGATTTTGATAATGTATATGCAATCCAACCTTTGAATTTTCCTTTGTTTTTACGGAATAAGACTTCTAAACCATAGGCTCTTGCTTCTCCATTTAGGATTTCAGTTTCAATATTGTTTGTCCCTATTAAGTTAGAACCATCAATGTAGTCAATTCTGTTATCTACATTTTTATAATATGTTTCAAACTCTAATGAATATTTTTTATCATTGAAATTTCGATAATATCCAGCTGCAAATTGATTTGATTTTTGTGGTTTAATGTAACGTCCACTTGGTGCCCAAACATCAACAGGTGTTACAGAAACCGTATTTGATAGTAAATGTACGTATTGAACAGATCGTGTATAACTAGCTTTTAACGAAGAGTTATCATTAAGTTGGTACGAAAGTCCAAGTCTTGGCTCAACGTTTGCAAAGGTTTTGATGCTTTTACTCTTTTTATAGTCAGTAGTACCAATTTCTTCTCCTTCTTCATAAATTCCTATTTCATTATTGTATACAACAGGCAAATTGTTTGCGTAGTTTGATAATGTTTGTCCTCCCAAACGACTAAATGTACTGAAACGCAATCCGTATTGAGCAGTTAATTTATCTGTTAATTCATGTTCTGCACTCATATAGGCAGCAGCTTCAAACGCTCTTTTTTGATCAAGTTTTCTAAAGTTAATAGAAGAGCTTGGGTCTGTAGGTTTTACTTCTCCAGGATTGAAATCATATGAAATTCCACTCACACCAAAATCTAGCTTTAGCTTATCATTTGCATAGTAACGCAAATCATACTTTAAATTAAAGTTTGAAATATCGGCAACCCAGTCTAGCTTTATAAAATCAAGAACTATTTGATAGTCATATTTACTGTAGATTAACGATAAATTTGAAAAGAGTTTTTCATTAAATACATGATTCCAACGTAAGTTTGCTGATGTATTTCCGTATCTGTTTTTGATAAATTGTGAAATATCAAAAATGTCCCTACCAAAATATCCTGAAAGATATACTTTATTGTTTTTATTGATTTCGTAGTTTGCTTTTAGATTTAAGTCATAAAACGAAATTTTATCATCCTTAATTTCTTTAATTAAAGGCATAAATAAATGTGCATACGAAGTTCTTCCTGCTACTAAGAATGATCCTTTTTTGTTAAACATTGGACCTTCAACCGCCAAACGACTCGATATTAAACCAACACCACCATTTACTTCTAAGTTTTTACTGTTTCCATCTTTCTGACGCACATCTAACACTGAAGAAATTCGACCTCCATATTTTGCAGGAATATCTCCTTTATAGAGTTTAATATCTTTAATCGCATCCGCATTAAATACAGAGAAGAAACCAAAAAAGTGTGATGTATTGTAAATAATTGCTTCATCTAACAATACTAAGTTTTGATCGGCTGCTCCACCACGAACGTTAAAACCTGCAGTTCCTTCTCCAGAATTTGTAACACCTGGTAGCATTTGAATTGATTTGATCACATCAACTTCCCCTAAAACTACGGGCATTTGTTTAATGGTTGCTGCATTTAGTTTGGCAACACTCATTTGCGGTTTTCGAATGCTTACACGTTCAGATTCTTCCGCTTCAATAACCACGGTATCTAAAGACGTTGACGCTTCCTTTACTTCAAAATTTACCGTTTGGTCTACTGTTAAATTAATTTCTTTGGAAATGGTTTCATACCCAATAAACGAAACTACTAAGGTGTATGTTCCTTTGGGCGCTGTTAATGAAAAGAAACCATATTCGTTGGTTACTGCTCCATTACTAGTCCCTTTTAAATATACAGTTGCTCCTAATAAGGTTTCACCATTTTTTTTGTCTTTTATAGTTCCGCTTACACTGAATTTTTCTTGCGCGAAGAGAAACGTACTCATAAATAGACATATCCAGATAACACTGTTTTTCATTGTTTTATAGATTTTCTGATTGATATTCTAAACCTATTGACAACTCGTAAAATGAAAGGTTGCATAATTCACATTATTTTAAGAGATAAAAATAATCTTCTTAATTGGTAGCCTGTATTTTTTGTTGGTTTTTAACAAAGTATTATCATTTTTAATGAGACAATGTATTAATTTGAAAATCTTGACTCTAGTCTTCGCAGGAATTAGAAAATAATATACTAAAAAAGACCTTCAGTTTCCTGAAAGTCTTTAGTTTACATCTTGTATGTGTCTTGAAATTACTTCTTTTCTTCAGCGTATTTTTTATTTAACGCTTCTAATAATTCTTTTGTAACGTTTGTTTCTTCTTTTCCGTAATAAACTGTTCCTACGTATTCGTTTTTACCAAGAATGTAATCGTAACCATTTGTTTTTCCATATTCCGCAACATATTTTTTTATTTTGCTTAATAAAGAGTCGTTTAACGATTGACTTTCTTGCTTTATAGCATTTTCTTCAACTTGATATTGTTGTTGCAACATTCCTTGCTTTTGTTGTAATTGTTGCATTAATTGATCTTGATTGCTTTTAGACATTTTAGCAGCTTTAATTTGTGCATCTTGCACTTCCATTTGAAAAGCACGTCCAATACTGTCATTTTTCTTTTGGAATTTTTCAATTTTGATTTTCATTGTTTCTTCCAAATCTTTTTTCTCTTGGTATTCGTTTACCAATTCAGAATTATCAACAAAGGCAATTTTTGTTGGTTGTTGACAAGAATATAATCCTAGAGCAGCAATTGCCAAAACGATTAATTTTTTCATGAGTATGAATTTAAGTTGTTTTTTAGTTTTAGTTTTTGAAAATTGACAAATCGACATTTCTCCGTTATTTATAAATTTTCGTTGCCGCAAAAATAGAAATAAAGTTTACATAACATATTGTGAAGTTTGAATGAATTTTTAGCAAAACTCAACATATAATAATAATTGATTATTTTTTATCGGATGATAAACAAAATCTATAAAAATTAACTTAATTATGCGCTGTTTTTAATCGATTTCTCTGAAATCCTGACAGGATTTACTATTTAAAGCTTGAAACGCGCTTAAAACAACTAATAATGCCTTTTTAATTGTTTTTAATGACATAAATGAGTGAAGAATACTCAGAAGTTGTGATTGCTTTAAAATTTGACACAAATCCTCTGTACATTGCTTTTACCGGATTCATTTTCCCTGTTTTGTGTTTTTCAGAAAGTAAACTCACATAATAAGCATCAAATCGCATAGGTAAGGTTTTTACTACTTTTAGATTTTCTTTTTCAAAAAGTCCTTTTATTGATTTTTGTGAAAAATGCCAAAGATGTCTTGGTACGTCATACGCTGCCCATTTAGATTTATAATGTTTAGCATCATGACTTTTAAAGTTTGGAACTGCAATAAAAATTGTTCCGTTTGGTTTGACAATTCTTTTAAGTGTAGCAATTTGTTCATCTAAGTTTGGAACATGTTCTAGTACATGCCACATTGTTATTGCATCAAAACTATGATCATCAATTTCTGACAACCAATTATTGTCTTGAATTTTAATTCCTGTTTTTTCGCTTGCAATTTTTCTAGCATTGTCATCTGGTTCTACTCCAGAAACATTCCACTTGTATTCCTGTGCCATTTTTAAAAAGTCGCCAGTTCCACAACCAATATCCAATACAAGTTTTAAATCTGTTTTAGTGTACTGAGTTACGATTGCCATTTTTTTAGACAACATATATGAACGAACCCAATGATATACTTTTTCAAAAAGATTGCGTTTTGTATCTGTATGCGAAATGTAATCTTCACTCTGATAATATGAAGGTAGTTTTTTCAAACTTGGTTGTGGTTCGGTTCTATACATTTCCAACACCTCATCAAAAACCAATTGAAATTCTTCACCAGAAACTGAATGATCTTTTACTGTTACGTTGTTCATTTTTTATGTACTTCTATTTGATTGGTTAAATTGTTCCACGTGGAACAATTAATTATTTCCTATGATAAAATTTAATTCTTTAGATGAACCAATGCTTTGATATTCGTTCATCAAACCAATTAAATAATTTTCTACAATTTTTCTATGAATGGATTCTTCTTTTAATGAATCAGATTCTAAATCGCTTTCTACATATACAGCTACATAATAATATTCCGTTTCTTTAGTTTCAACATCTTCACTGAAATCTGTATTTAATTTTTCATTTATTGCTTTATTTACAAAAGGCTTCAGTAAGTTGATCGATTTATCAGAACTTGCTACCGTATAAAATGTCATTAAAAAATTAGTTTCTTTGATATTGACTGGAAGATTTTGCAAAAAGCTATTTTCTTCCGCTTTTAATTTATATTCTATAAAAGCTGTTAGGTCACTATCGTATAAATGGTTGTAAAAAACAAAGTGATTTGCGTTGCTTAATGATTTTTTTAGTTTTTTTCCTTTTGCAATTATGTATCCACTCGCATTTACTTCTGGTGCTTTTTTAAGAGAGATGCAATTTGTTGCAAATAAGAACAACATAAAACAAGTAGTAATTTTAATATATTTCATACTATTATTTTTCATATACATTCTCAAAAATTGAACCACTTTCAAAATCATTTGCAGGCATCAATCAGAAATCAAAACTCATATCATATTGATCTATGTAATTATCAAAATTCATTTTACGAAAAAACGCATGTAGACTTTTATTTTGTGTATCAATATTTATGATATTATAACTACCTGTTTCCAATCCTGAGAATAAAACTTCACCAAATGTATTCCAATCATTTTGCTTCACTCCTAACCTATGAATTCGCTTTGATATTTTATGAAAAAGTAAATATGCTATGATTTCATTTTGATCAGAAACTTTAATTGCAATTAAATTATCTTGATACTTTTCTAAACAATGATTCTGGTTTTCTATAGATGGGAAATAGTTTTCTAATTGATTAAATTCAGAGAAATCAAATGTATTTGAAATGTCAATTTTATACTTCGTATCTATATCTTTTTGTTTCCATTCTAATTTGTATAAATGATATTGTCTATCAATATTGAAACCTACTTTTTGATATGCTAAAATAGCGCGTTCATTTTTTGTGATACATTCCAATGTGCTTTTTTGAATACCGTTTTCCTTGAGCTTAATAATTGCTTTCTCATATAGTTTTGTCAACAAACCTTTTCTGCGATGTATCGGAATAATTCCTGTAGAAGCGTTATACGCAACTTTCGTATCTCCATAGATATTTATTGCATGAATGATGAATCCAACGAGTTCATTGTTGTCAAAAACACCAAACGACAAACTGTAATCTACACCTGAAGCAGCCCAACGTTCGTTGACATAATCAATCGTAAAATTAATCGGAATAAAGTAATCAGAAAACGCCAAGTTCAAGGTTGAAATGATTTCTTGAATTGGCGTAAGTTGTAATGATTTTATTTCCATAGAATAAGATGTTCCACGTGGAACACTATGTTTTTACCTATTTAAATACACTAACATAACGCTAATATCGCTTGGAGAAACTCCACTGATTCGTGATGCTTGTGATAAGTTTACCGGACGTATTTTAGCAAGTTTTTGACGTGCTTCCATAGACAAATTGGTTAATCCTTCGTATTGAAAATCTGTTGGGATTTTTACACGTTCTAGGTTATTCAACTTATCAGCATTGCTTTTTTCTTTATTAATATATCCTGCATATTTAATCTGAACTTCTGTCTGTTCTAATACATCTTTATCCAACTTATTGTCTTCAATATATTGTGAAACTGATGCTACTTGTTTCATGTCATCCATACTAATGTTTGGACGTGCAAAGATCTTAAACATCTTATCTTGTTGCTTTACCTTAGCCGAGTTTTTAGTCTCTAAAACAGGATTTATTTCAGCAGGCTTTACACTTGTATCTTTAAAGAATTTGATAAAAGCATCAGAAGAAGTCTTCTTATGTTCCATAGCTTTTAATCGTTCTTCGTTTGCCAAACCAAGTTTATGACCAACTGGTGTTAATCTAAAATCAGCATTATCTTGACGCAATAACGTTCTGTATTCTGCACGTGAAGTAAACATTCTGTATGGTTCTTCTGTTCCCTTAGTGATAAGATCATCCACTAAAACTCCAATATATGCTTCGTTTCTTTTTAGGATAAATTCTTCTCTTTCCTGAACTTGCAACGCTGCATTTATTCCAGCCATTAATCCTTGAGAAGCGGCTTCTTCATAACCAGTAGTTCCATTAATTTGTCCAGCAAAAAACAGTCCATCTACAATTTTAGTTTCTAACGTATGTTTTAATTGCGTTGGCGGAAAGTAATCATATTCGATTGCATATCCAGGTCTAAAGAATTTTACATTTTCAAATCCTACAACCGAACGCAATGCCTTGAATTGGACATCTTCTGGAAGCGATGTTGAAAATCCATTTACATATACTTCAACCGTATTCCAACCTTCAGGCTCCACAAATAATTGATGGCGATCTTTGTCTGCAAAACGATTGATTTTATCTTCAATTGATGGGCAATACCTTGGCCCAATAGATTGAATTCTTCCATTGAACATTGGCGATCTATCGAAACCTTCTTTTAGTAAATCGTGTACTAATGGAGACGTATATGTCATATGACATGCACGTTGATTTTCTAAGGGTTTTGTTGTTTTAAGATATGAGAATTTATCAGGTTGTGCGTCTCCGGGTTGAATGATCATTTTAGAATAATCTAATGAACGTCCATCAACTCGTGGCGGAGTTCCTGTTTTCATTCTTCCAGATTCAAAACCTAACGCTACTAATTCTTCTGTAATTCCTGTTGCCGCTCTTTCTCCTGCTCTTCCTCCACCGAAGTTTTTATCACCTATATGAATCAATCCGTTTAAGAATGTTCCATTGGTTAAAACCACTGTTTTTGATCGTATTTCTAATCCTAGAGATGTTTTTACACCTTTAATTTTTCCTCCTTCAATAATTAAACCACGAACCATTTCTTGATAAAAATCTAAGTTCTCAGTTCGCTCTAACATTAAACGCCATTCTTCTGCAAAACGCATTCGATCACTTTGCGCTCTTGGCGACCACATAGCAGGGCCCTTTGACTTGTTTAGCATTTTAAATTGAATTGCAGAGTTGTCCGTAACAATTCCGCTATATCCACCAAGCGCATCTATTTCACGCACAATTTGTCCTTTTGCAATTCCACCCATAGCAGGATTACAAGACATTTGTGCTATATTTTGAAGGTTCATCGTAACGAGCAATGTTTTGCTTCCCATGTTGGCAGCGGCAGCGGCAGCTTCTGAACCTGCATGACCTGCACCAACAACTATTACATCATATTCCGTATTAAACATATCTTAACGATTGAATTTCTCTTTGTAACAATTTTTAAAAGTTTTTGAGCAGTATTTTAAGATTGTTCCACGTGGAACATCTTTAGTTTTTCATTTTCCTTACTTGTCATTTCTGTTTGATCATCATCAGTTTTGTCTTTGTACCCACAGTAATGCAACACACCATGAACCATGACTCTTCTTAGTTCTTCTTCAAAAGAAACATTAAAATCCGCTGCATTATCAGCAATACGTTCAATTGAAATAAACACATCACCATGTAGTTCGTTTCCCACTGAGTTATCAAAGCTAATAATATCGGTTAACGTATCATGGTTAAGGAATTCTACGTTTAATTTATGAAGATATTCATCATCACAAAATATGTAATTGATATCTCCTTCACGTTTGTCTTCTGAGTCAATAACGTTGCTAATCCATTGTTCAATTTGCGCTTCATTTGGAAGTTCAAATTGGGTTTCGTAATGAAAACTAATCATCTTTATTTTTGAAATACGCTTGTACTTTCTTTTTGTAATTATTGCGCAAAGGTAATACTTGTCTGTTTAATATTTCAATTTGATTGAAATACTGTCTCACATCAGGCATTTTTTCGTTTGTAGTATTTGTAAAATCTTTACGATTTGTAGTTGCTTCTCGCCTACTTTCTTGCTTTTGTTCGAAAGCTGCTTTGTCTAGTTTTTGAAGTTCATATTTAAGTTCAATCATCTTTTTCATTGTTTCGTCATTAAAACCTCTTTCTAATAATTCAGTTTCAACTTCTTCCATTTGCTTAAGCAATTCTATTGATTGAGAGTCTTTTATTTTGTCACCGTATTTATCTTTTAATTGTTGTTCAAACTGTTGACGCAACTGTTGTTGTTGTTTATAAATGTCGTATAGTTTTCCTGATTCATTTTCATCTCCACTTCCCGATCCGCCACCTTGCTGTCCATTTTCTCCTTGCTTACCATCTTTTCCTCCTTTTCCTTTTTCACCTTCTTCTTTGCCTCCTTCTTTTCCACCTTTTCCGTCTTTTCCTTGCCCTTCTTGCTTCATGCCTTGTTGCATTTGCTTATTAAGATCTTCTTGCGATTGAATAAGATCTGGCAATTGAAAACCTTTACCCTGACCTTGGTTTTGCCCACTTTGTCCAACTCCTGAAGAACCCTGACCTTGCCCTTGTCCCATACTTTGATTCAGATTATCAAGAACGCCACTTAAAAAGTCTGCAAGTTTGTTTGTAGAAGTCAATGCATATTGTTGTGCAGAAACGCCTCTGTATACATTATTTTCGGCTAATAATTCTAAGGATTTGTCAATGTTGAAATAGATATCTGTAATTTCTTTGTTGATTGTTTCAGATATTTTTGGTTGACGCAATGACATTGCAAATAAACTATCATCCACATGTTCGAACATTTTGCGCAATTCATTTTGGCGTTTTAGTTTTGAAGCATAACTCGCATTTGTGTTATCTATATCTTCAAAGCCTTCCATTAGTGTTTCTTCCTCGAAAGAGAAGATAACCAAGTTATCTAAAATTTGACGCAACATTTCTGCATCTTCTTGAATGCTTTGTTGTCCACTCATTTGCATAGAAGATTGCATTGCTTTACTCATACGTTGCATTTTCTGAGCTGCTTTTTTCTGTTTTTGTTTTGCGCTTTGTTGTTGCTGTTGCTTTTGTTGTTCACTTGGCGATTCTTCACTTTTTTCTAAATCGTCAGTCGCATCTTGTTGTTCTTCTTTGATATCTTCTTCTTCTTCTTTCTTGCGTTCTAAATCTAGTGGTTTTTTAAGTTCACTATTTTCTTTGTCTAAATCATCCATTTGCTTTTGTAAATCTTCAAACTTTTTATTCAGCTCTTCTTGCTTTTCCTTTGTATTTTCTTTCCCTTCTTTTTTAGAGAGATCGTCCTGTTCTTTAGCAAGTTCAGATAATTCGCGTTGAATCTTTTCGGCTTTCTTTGTTACATAGAAGCGTTTTGTTAATTCTACAATTTGCTGTAAATTCTTTTTATTGTTTTGTTGTTGTTTTCCAAGTTTTTCTAACTTTTCTTGGAGTTCTTCTTCGCTAATTTTCTCAGCAAGTTTTTTGAGTTCCTCCATCAACTTTTCATTCTTCTCTAATTCTTTTTGTTGACGCTCTAAACGCTCTTTTAGCAATTCTTTGTCTTCATCATCTTTTGTATCTTCTGGTTGAAATTCTTCTAAATTCTTTTCCAATTGCTTGGAGAATTTTTCCATCATTTGATCATTACGCTCTTGACGTTCTAAAAAGTTTTTTAACTTTTTCTGATCATTGAAATTCAATTCACTTTTCTCCTTTTGCTCTTTAGATATCTTTTTTAACTCTTCTTGTTGTTTCTTTAGTTTTTCTAAAGATTTGTCTAAGTCCTGAATCGTTTCTTGCTGTTGCTCTAGTTGTTCCGTTTCCAATTCTGTATCTGTAAGTTTACGATAATTGAATACTTCACTTTTTACTTTTTTACCACCACGAATTCCATCATTATCAGTTAATTCAAAATAGAATTCATAATTCACACCTTTTGTCAATTCTAGATTTCCGGGAAATGTATATTGAAATTGATCAATGTTTGATTTACTAATTGCTATATTCTCTTTGACATTTTTATCTTGATTTTCTGTTGGATAATACACTAATTGTAAACGTTTTAGACCATAATCATCTGAAACTTGCCCAAGAAAATACATTGTACGTTCATCAATAGTATCTCGTTTTGATTGCAAATCCATCTTTGGGTATTCGTCCTTAATCACACTAATGTTAAAGCCTAAATTCTCATAGTTTTTAAGTTCATTATTGCTTGTACTTATTTGATAATCAAGTTTTTGATATATTCTCCTTTCTAATTTGAATTCGTTTGCATCTTTATTGAAAATATAAGTACTATCACTAGAAATTAATTCCAACTGATTCGTTTGTTTTGCTTTAGCTTCCCATGTAATTTTTGTTCCTTCAGGAATCGTTGCATTTCCTGTACTTTTCAGTACCTCATCTTTACGTTTTGTATACGCAGGATAATCTAATACCATTTGAAAATTCACTAATGAAGGGACTTTTACTACGTTTAATGTGTATTCTTTAGAAGTTACTTCATTAGCTGTAAGCGTAAATGTAGTTGCATCTTTTGGTTTTGAAAATGTGTATTCAAAATTTCCAATTCCTTTGTTTTGAAGAAAATAGGTTTCGTCTCCTAAAGTAATTTGAACTTCCTCTGGAGTTACATCTCCTAAGGTTTGTACTTGTAATTTATACGATTGATTTTCAATTGCTTGTAATGAATCATTTACAACTAAAAATTGAAACGGCGCTGGCGGCTCGTATGTTGTTTGATAGTTGACAACACGTTCGTAACTTTTACTAAATAGCGAGCTGTTTCCTGAAATCCATACAAATAATACAATCGCTAATGGTAAAATGGCATATTTAGCATATTTGAGGTTTTTCTTGAAATTGATAGCTACTTGAAACGGAATTGGTTGCAATTCTTTTGATTTTTGTTCAATACTTGCCAGCAACAATTCAGATTCCGCAGCTGTTTCCGAAAGTTGTAATACGTTTAATAATTTATCATTCACTTCTGGAAAGTGATCACCAATAATTTTTGACGCTTCTTTATAGCTAATTCCTTTTTGAAGTTTGAATAGTTTCGTTAGTGGAAACACAATAAATTTTGCAAAAAGTGCTACTTCTACCAAGATAAAAACCCAGAATAAAGCAGTTCTTGCGCCTGTATTTAACCACAAAAAGTGTTCAACTAATAAGGTGATAATAAAATATAACAGTCCGATACTGAAAAACAGAATCGTACCTTTGATAAGCTCATTTGTATAGTATTTTGTTACAAATTGCCCTAGTTTCTTTTGTATTTGCTCGTATGCATTCATCATATAACTGATAAAAATAACATATTTAGCGAATTATTAGTATATTATAGTTGTTAAACATTCTGTAAGATTTGTGAAAAACTAGCTACTAAGTGATCACAAACAAGTCAATTATGAAAAAGTTATATACACTTATCTCTCTTTTAAGTTCAGGATTTTTGTTAGCACAAAGTCCTTGGACACAAGAGAAAGGAAAATTTTATACACAACTTTCGTTTAGTACAATTTCAAACTATGATGAAGTTTTTGGCGATCCGGAATACAATACAGGTCGTGAAATTACCGATAATACCTTACAATTATATAGTGAATATGGTTTGACGTCAAAAACAACATTAGTACTAAATGTGCCTCTAAAATTTATACGATCAGGAAATCCGATTGGTCAAATTCCTATTATTAAAGGCGATTCTATTACGGCTTTAGGAAATGTTGGATTTGGTGTAAAACATCAATTTTATAAGAAAAAATGGATTATTTCAGGACAATTGAACGTGGAAGCCAATACAGGAACGTTTGACAATTCTTCTGGAATACGAACTGGACGCGATGCTTGGACATTTACACCAACAATAAACATTGGAAGAAGTTTTGATAAATTTTATGTACAAGCCTTTACAGGAATCGATATAACAACAAACGATTATAGTACCAATTTCAAAATTGGTGGCGAAATCGGAACCAAGGTACATCGTAGAATTTGGCTTGTTGGGTTTTTAGATATCGTAAATTCGTTTAATGATGGAGATGTCGATTTGCCTATAAGTAATGTAGGAACGGCTTTATATGTAAACAACCAAGAATATGCTGCTTTTGGCTTGAAAGCTATTGGAGAAATCAACAAATCTTTTGGTGGAATTTTAACTTTTGGTGGTGCGTTTTCAGGAAATAATGTTGCCAAACAAGCTGCTTTAACAGTTGGCGTGTATCATAAGTTTTAAGCTCTTTCCTATTTTTAAATTGATAATTTATTGATAAACATTTAAAAGATTTCTTATACAGAGTAGGCTTTGAAATTTAATTTCAGTAAAAAAGTAGTATTTTTAAAAACCCTGAATTGAAGAATTAGACTATGAAAGATTTGAAATATCTAGCAGCTTTTTCTACACCACTAGTTGCTATACTTGCGTTATACTTAGGTGGAGTTTATACATATTTAACACCAATATATGCTTTTGGAATGATTCCGTTAATGGAATTAATTTTTTCTCAAAACACCACAAATTTATCAGAAAAAGAAGTAGAAGAAAAATCAGCTAATCCAATTTTTGATTGGTTGTTGTACTTAAACATTCCTATTGTATATGGATTGTTGATCGTAACAATTATTAGTGTCTCTACAACAAGTTATGAAACCTATGAATTAGTCGGATTGATCTTTTCTACAGGAATTGTTTTAGGTTCCAACGGCATCAATGTCGCACACGAACTCGGTCACAGACAAACACAAGTTGAGCAAATTATGGCAAAAATTCTACTATTGCCATCGTTGTATATGCACTTTTTTGTAGAACATAATTTTGGACATCATTTACATGCAGCAACAAAAGAAGATCCCGCTACGGCTAAATACAATCAGGTTGTGTATTCATTTTGGTTTACTTCAACAATTAGACAATATATAAACGCCTGGAAAATTCAAAAAAACTTACGTAAACGTGGTAATATTTCGTTTTTCTCATCAAAAAATAATATGTTTTGGTTTACCGTGTTGCAACTAACATACGTAGCTGCTATTTTCTATTTTTTTGGAATTGTAGGTTTAACTTTTATTTTAGGAAGTGCCCTTGTAAGTTTCTTATTGTTAGAAACTATTAATTATATAGAACATTATGGATTGCAACGCAAAAAGTTAGCTTCTGGTCGTTACGAACGTGTTCGTGAAATTCACTCTTGGAATTCAAATCACGTAATTGGACGTATTGTATTATACGAGCTCACACGCCATAGCGATCATCATTACAAAGCTTCAAAAAAGTACCAATTACTAGATTGTCATGAGGAAAGTCCGCAAATGCCTTTTGGTTATCCAACCTCAATGGTTTTAGCTTTAATTCCACCTTTATGGTTTAAAGTGATGAATAAACGCATACCAAGTGAAATGATTTCCTAAGTGTTTTTCCTGTAGCGCTTACGGTTTTTCTATACTGTTTTCTGAAGGCAAAACACTTCTACATTCTTAGTGCTTTGCTTCTACCCTATTTTTTGTTGCTGGCGCATCTTTGCCTTGAAACAAAACAATAGAAACTTAAACATTTTACATTATGAGAAACATTTTTACTTTATGTTTACTCTTCGTTTACGGAGTAAGCTTTGGTCAATTTTGCGAAGACTTTAACGATCAAGACATTTCAAACTGGAACGGCGTTGCTGCAGGCGCTAACACTGCAGATCCTTTTGGGCCAAGTGGAAACGCAGATGACTTCTTTTTACATTCGTATGACGCATCTGGTTCATCATACATTTACAACGATGTTGATTATGGTGGCGATTGGCGCGAATATAATGGACAATGCTTGTGTTGGGATTTTCAAGTAATTGAAGATGGAAATTTTGGCGAACCATTATCTCCAAGATTAATTATTTACAGCGGATCTCCAACAAATCCAACAGCTACAGCAACATTTGTAGCAAGTGTGCAAACCACAGAAGGTGGCGGATGGGTTCACGTATGTGCGCCAATTGAAACCTGTGAAGGTGCCGATTTACCGTCAAACGCAAATGGAGAATGGGTAATGGCTGCTGGATCAGATTGTACTGATTGGAATAACTTAATCAGTAATATTGACGGAATTCGTTTTTATTTAGATTTAACGTCAAGTCCAACAGAAGAATATGGATATGATAATATTTGTATTCAGGATTGTGACATTCAAGGTGGCGAACCAACCAATGAAGGTGCATTTTGCTGTGAAGGTGATAATTTGGTAGAAAACGGAAACTTTGAAAACGGTACTAACGGATTTACAAGCGATTATATAGAAGATGCAAATTTATATCCAGGTGCTTTTAACGTTTCTGATGATGCTAGCATTTTTGGAACAACCATTACCGATCATTCTGCTTGTGTTGATCCTGAGCAATACAGTGCAAATAAAGATTTTTTGTTAATCAACGGACGAACTACACAACCAGCAGGAACTTCAAGTATTATTTGGCAACAAACAGTACAAATAGATTTTGAAAAAGCATATAAATTCTGTGCAAACTTCAAAGATATTCCACAGTGTACTTTCAACATTAAACCAGAAATTCGTTTGGAAGTAAATGGTCAATTATACGATTGGATTACTATTGATACAAACAGTGATGATCCTTGTGATTGGCAACAAATTTCAGAATGTTTTGAAGGCGAGCAAGATATTTTAGACATTAAAATTCATTTAAAAGAAGATGGCTTAGGCGACGGTAATGACTTAGCAATTGATGATATTTCTTTACAAGCAAAACTTGAACAAAACCTAAATATTAGTGTTTTACACCAAGGAAATCCACAGCAACTAACAGGTTCTATAAATAGTATTGATACTGTTGATGATACACTAGTGGTACAGGATATTTGTACAGAACAAAACAATGGGTATCAATACATTTGGTTTACGTATGAATTAGAATTGTCTTCATTCCCATTCGCAAACCCATTAGACTTTATCAATTTCGTTCCAGATACATTTGCATGGTCTAGTAATATTGGAGGATTTAATAGTCAAATACCAACTTCAACAAATCCAGTTTGGGGATTAACAACAACTTTTCCTAATTATAATTTTGAACACGACAAATTATATGTGATTGGATTGTATGTTCCTAGCTGTTGCGATAGTTGTTATGATGAAGATTGGTCATATCAAATTACACTTAGCACAGAAAGCAATGATAATACAGTTATGAATGTATTTACTCCAGAAGTTAAAGAGCGTTTAAAATCACTATTTGTTATGGGTGAAGCTAACAATGGAACTTTGGGAAGAGAAGAGTCTGATTTAATCAACTTTACTATGTTTCCAAACCCAACTACAGATGTATTAAATTTTACTACTGACGAAACTATTACAGGATACAAAATCACAGATATTACAGGAAAGTTGGTACAAAGCAAAGCAATTGAGGTTTCAGAGATTGATGTATCGCAACTAAGCGCTAACATGTACTTTGTAACAGTAACAACAGCTTCAGGTATTAGTCACACAGAAAAATTTATTAAGAAATAGCATTTTTCTCAAGCCTGTTAATTTTCAAAACCCTCAAAGTTTTTAATTTTGAGGGTTTCTCTTTTACAACTACATTTGTACTTTATAACCATATACTAAATTTCATGACAAAAAAAGTTCGTGTTCGTTTTGCACCAAGTCCAACTGGACCTTTACATATTGGAGGCGTTAGAACTGCCTTATTTAATTATTTATTCGCCAAAAAACATGGTGGAGATTTTGTGTTACGTATTGAAGATACAGATCAAAACCGATTCGTAGAAGGTGCGGAAGAATACATTACGGAAGCATTGGAATGGTGTGGAATTCCGTTTGATGAAGGTGTTGGAAAAGATGGTGGATTTGGTCCATACAGACAAAGTGAACGTAAGCATCTATATAAACAATATGCTGACGAACTTATTGAAAAAGGACATGCGTATTATGCGTTTGATTCTGCAGAATCTTTGGACGGACATCGTAAAGATCATGAAGAAAAAGGAAAAACGTTTATCTATAATTGGCACAATCGTTTAAAGCTGAATAATTCTTTATCGCTTTCGGCAACAGAAGTTTCGGCTAAGTTAGACGCCGGTGAAGCGTACGTAGTTCGTTTCAAATCGCCACAAGATGAAACCTTGCATTTAAAAGATATTGTTCGTGGAGATGTAAAAATTGACACTAATATTTTAGATGATAAAATTCTATTTAAAAGTGACGGAATGCCAACCTATCATTTAGCAAATATTGTAGATGATCATTTAATGGAAGTTACACATGTAATTCGTGGAGAAGAATGGTTGCCTTCATTAGCATTGCATTATTTATTATACCGATCTTTCGGATGGGACGCGCCAATATTTGCACATTTACCATTAATATTAAAACCTACAGGAAAAGGAAAATTAAGCAAGCGTGATGGTGCCAAATTTGGGTTCCCTGTATTTCCATTAGAATGGGATGATACAAAATCGGGAGAAATGTATAAAGGCTTCCGTGAAGATGGATACTTTGAAGATGCTTTGGTAAACTTTTTAGCATTTTTAGGTTGGAATCCTGGAACAGAACAAGAAATGTTTAGTTTGGATGAATTGATTCAAGAGTTTGATTTGGAACGTATCAACAAAGCAGGCGCACGTTTTGATATTGACAAAATGAAATGGTTCAACCAACAATACATGCAGCAAAAATCTAACGAAAGTTTAGCTATTTCTTTTAAAGAAAGTCAAGCTGAATTGGCTGATATTGATATCAATTATATTGAAATGGTAGTTGGTTTAATTAAAGAAAGAGCAAGTTTTACGAATGATTTCTGGAATTTGAGTCACTTTTTCTTTGTAGCTCCAGAAGAGTTTGATGCAAAAGCTTCTAAAAAAGCATTAAAAGAAGGCACAGGAGATATTTTAAATAAATTGGTAGAGATTATAGAATCTATAGAAGATTATAGCGTAGAAAGCTTGCAAACAGATATTAAAGGTTGGATTACTGGAAACGAAATTGGTTTTGGAAAAGTAATGCAACCATTACGTTTGGCATTAGCTGGCGCATTAAGTGGACCTGATTTATTTCAAATTATGTTTTTAATTGGAAAACAAGAAACTATTAAACGTATTCAGAAAGTAATTGATATGTTGTAGGATGAAGAAAATACTGTTCATCATTTTTATTTTTTCTATTTCGTGTAAAACGAGTCAAAGTATGATTTCAGAAGAGACAAATCAAGAAGTTGTTTCAGATGAATTGAATCCTTTCTCTCAACACACAAAAAATATAGTTTTTAAAAGTGGCACTGATGAACTTGTTGAAAATTATACTACAGAAATTCTAACCATTAGTGAAATAATCAAAAAGATTTCGGGTGAATATACTGTGGAAATTTCTGGTCATACTGATTCTGTTGGAAATAAAGGTTTAAACCTAGTATTATCACAAAAAAGAGCAGAAAAAATAAAAAAGCTTTTAGTAGCGCAAGGTTGCAAATCATCTCGTTTGATAGCAAAAGGATATGGAGAAACACGCCCTTTAGCTTCCAACAAAACTAAGGATGGACGAAAAATGAATCGGAGAATTGAAATTATAATTATTGAAAACTAATGCGTTGTATGATACTGAATCAAGTTCAACATGACGAAATATAACATATAAAAGAGCGCCGTTTGGCGCTCTTTTCGTGTTAATTACAAATAGAAAGTGGCTGAACCACTCAACTGTGTCGTATTTCCTTTTAGTGTTTTATTGTCAACTGTTAACTTACTTAGAACGTTTGTAAATCCATATTCGTATTGAATAGATATTTTAAATGTTTCAAAACCTGCACTAAAACCAATAATTCCATTCACATTTAAGTTTGATGTTTTTCGAGCATCGTTTACGGTAAATGTATCATATCCTTCTAAGATATACTCCGCAAATGTACTTTCGAACTCAAATTTGTCCGATAATTGCAACGCAGGTCCAAATTCTATGCTAAAATGATTTCCGCCCAATTTATAACTTCCTAAAATTCCCAGCTTAGCAGCTAATAACTTCATTTGTACTTCTTCTGAAACTGTAGCTGTAAGTGCATTTTCTTTTGCTAATACATTCATTTCATGTCTATTTAAATGTAAAAAATACACCATATCAAAATGTCTTCCAATTGTTCCACGAGTAGATAAACCTCCATGAAAGCCTGTTCCTTTTGTGGTAATTAGGTCATTTGTAGTAATATCAAATTGATGAATTCCTGCGGTAATTCCTAAGCGATTATAGTCGTTATAACGACCTTGCGAAAAAGATTTTGTAACAAAAAGTAGGTTTATTGCTACTAATAATAAAAAATAAGTTTTGTTCATTTTGGGAGTACTTTTGATTAAAGTTGTCAAAAGTATCCTTTTTTACACAAAAAAAAATTATTTTTAATCACACTAACATTTTAAATATACAAGTTATGCCAAATCCCATTTTTATTGTCTTGATTGTTCTCGCAGTCATCGTTTTAATTTCTTCTGTTTTCATTGTAAAACAACAAACTGCGGCTATTATAGAGCGTTTCGGACGTTTTAATAGTATTCGTCAGTCTGGTTTACAATTTAAAATTCCTTTAGTTGATAGAATTGCTGGAAAATTAAGTTTGAAAATTCAACAGTTAGACGTTATTGTAGAAACTAAAACGAAAGATGATGTATTCGTTCGTTTAAAAGTATCTGTTCAATACAAAGTAATTAAACTAAAAGTTGAAGATGCTTTTTATAAGTTAGATTATCCGCATGATCAAATTACATCGTACGTATTTGATGTTGTACGTGCCGAAGTTCCAAAAATGATTTTGGATGATGTATTCTTACGTAAAGATGATATTGCTATTGCTGTAAAAACAGAATTGAATGATGCCATGATGGAATATGGTTATGACATTATTAAAACGTTAGTAACAGATATTGATCCTGATGCACAAGTAAAAGCAGCGATGAACCGTATTAATGCTGCGGATAGAGAAAAAACTGCTGCACAATATGAAGGAGATGCACAACGTATTTTAATCGTTGAAAAAGCAAAAGCAGAAGCAGAAAGTAAGCGTTTACAAGGACAAGGTATTGCAGATCAGCGTCGTGAAATTGCACGTGGTTTGGAAGAATCAGTAGAAGTATTAAACAAAGTTGGAATCAACTCACAAGAAGCTTCTGCCTTAATTGTTGTAACACAGCATTATGATACCTTACAATCTCTTGGTCAGGATACAAATAGTAACTTAATTTTGTTGCCAAATTCGCCACAAGCAGCAAGTAATATGCTAAATGATATGGTTGCTGGCTTTACGGCAAGTAATCAAATTGGTGAAGCAATGAAAGAAGCTAAGAATAAGAAAAAAGAAGATTAGTCTTCTTCTCTATTTAATATGCAAAAACCCGAAACTAAATGTTTCGGGTTTTTTTATGCTTGAAAATTAAGAGACACTCCATTTTAAAAAATGGCTTCACTCCTATTTCTACAAAAAAGAAAAATAATCAACTACCTCATCAGAAAATTTTACATCTTAAATTATGGAGTGAAATGTGAAGAATTTTAAATGCAAATCTATTTTTACATAATAACTCTATATAAATAAAGGAATACTGATTTTAAAGCTGTTTTTAACAACTTTTTCTAAGAAGTAAACAAAGTGCTTTCAAATAAAATTTTTTAATCTCACATAGCTTTATTTAAAGCTGTTTTTAATAAGATTTCCTAATTGTTTTTTTAATAAACATCAATGTTTCTTATAGTTGATTTTAAAGTAAAAAAAATCCCGAGAAATTACTTTCTCAGGATTTTTAGCATTTGGTTGGATTGGTGTTTACTTTTTAGTTGACAATTAATTTTTTCGTTGCCACTTGATCACCTACTTTGATTTTTACAAAGTATAATCCTGTTCCATATTGAGAAACATCTAAGCTTTGTTGTGCTCTTGCACTAAAACGAGTTTCTTGTGTTTTAGAAATTGATTGTCCTAAACTATTTAGTAATTCAATTTCGTATGTATTTCCAATTGTTGTATTGATGATAATATCTACATTACTTTTTGCTGGATTTGGATACATTGAGATTGCGCGCTCTAATGCATTTTCTGCAACAGATAATGTACTTTCAATAGCAATATTATCTATAAAAGTACTATTACTATAATCATTAATACTCGTGAACTTTAACAAGATGTTATTTCCAACATACGCTGTTAAATCAATTGTTTCTGTTCTCCACTGTGCAGCACTAGTTGGAGTCCATGCTGAATTTGTATAAGGTACCGTTGCTAAATCTAATGCGTCTTTGAAATAAATTTGTGTATATGTAACTCCACAATCTGTAGAAATTTCTACACGTAAACCATCATTATAAACATTAGACCATTGTGCTTTTGCAAGGTCAAATTTTAATTCTGATGTTCCATTAATGTTTAGGTCAAAATATTCTGTTGTAAAAGAATCTTCTTCTCCTCTTGTTGTATAGTTTGCACCGTCAACAAAAGCCATCGTCGTTGGATTTCCATCTATTCCTATAACATTAGTTCTTTCTTGCCAAGTTCTGTTGTTATCAGGATTATCTAATACCCAAGCTAAAGGTAAGAATCCATTAACATCAAAAGGTTCCATAAAATCAACTGAAGTTCCTGTTGCTTGTGCTAGAATGTCTAATGTTTTTTCATTATTATTTGAGAATTCGTCTCCTGCTAACGATGTCCATACTTTTAATGTACTAGCTTCACTTCCAGATATTGTTATTGGTGTTGCAAAATTAAATGTATTTGTTGCTCCACCAGCCAATGTTCCAGTGTACATTTCTTGTACTATTGGGTCAGTACCAAGTTGGTAACTAACCATAAAGTTCGATTGTGATTCTGTACCTGTATTTTCTATTTCTGCAGATATAGTAACTGGATTTCCACTACAAATGGTTTGGAAATCAGATATTGAATTATTAATTGTAGCTAATGATAAATCTTTGTTTAATGCACAATTAAATAAGTCCGCTCCTAAGTAACTTCTAGCATTGGTACGTAAACCTGACCATCCATTTCCTCCTTTTGCACTTACAGCAAACCAAAGTGGCGTAGTGATATCAGCAATTGGGAATGTATGTGATGTTGTTGTTGAGTTTCCAATTACTTCCATATATTTTTCACCTAAAACATATACATCATATGACGTTGCATTTGCAACAGCATTCCATGTAATTGTGGCTTCTGTTGGACAAACTGACTGAATTGAAACTCCAGTGACACGTTGTGCAATAGAGAAGTTTTCTGGACTTTGATCTGTAAAACTTCCTGTAGTAGCTCTAACTAAACATTGACCTGAAACATTTAATGGTACTATCCAACGATAATTCGTAGTTCCTGGTGCTGATGTTGTTATTGAAGTCCAGTTTGATCCATTATCTACAGAGTATTCTAAAGTAACTACATTACTATCATGCGTTGTATCCCAGTGAATTACTTCTTGTGTTCCAGGAACAAATTGTTCTCCTCCTATTGGATATGTTAGCGTTAATCCTTCAGTAATAACTTCGTATACTACATAATATTTTTGTGGTCCTACAGGAACATTGAATCCAGCAACATTTATATTATAAGTTCCCGCTGCAGGATTGTCTATTAATACTTGTTCCATATTGTTTAAATGATCAGCTCCTCTTGCTGCAGGCAAATTTAATAATGCTGCATTTGCTATTGTGTTTAAAACCCATGGTTGGTGTGTTGTATTTCCAGGATCAGTTACTACTAAATCTAAGTCATTAACTAATGCTGTACTAGCTCCTGGAGCTGCTGCTTCATCACTCCAATATACCATAAAACGAACTTCTTTTGTGTTTGCTGGTATTGTAATTGAGTGATTATTATTAGCTCCTTGTGCTACTGTATCGTCTAAATAATGTCCATCTTCAAGAAGCATTGCTGCTCTTAATCCATTTACCATTCCCCAACCAAAAATAAAGTCAGGTCCTGCATTTCCTAAATCATTTGTTGTGTTTAACATGGCCGCTTTAATTAATGATGCATCTGGAAATGCTCCACCATTTAAATTTCCATATGCTTCGTATAACTGAGCTGAAATTCCTGCAATTGCAGGTGCTGAAAACGAAGTTCCATTTGTTACTTGATATTCATTATTTTCTATTGTTGTTGTAACATCACGACCATATGCAGAGATATCTGGCTTTATACGTCCATCTGTTGCAGGTCCACGACTACTTGAAACTTCTATTTGTCCATCAAAATAAGTATTTGCTACTGTAATTACATTTTTACCTTGTTTGTGTCCTCCTGTAATATTTCCCCACAAGTTTCCTGCTCCATAACCACAGTTTGTTGTTCCTGAGTTACCAGCTGAGAATACATGAAGTAATTCAGGTCTTGTATTCATTTGGTCATCAAGCCTGTTTGCAACAACACTATATCCTGCATTACAACCATTACTATACGAAGAGTTAGTAATTTGTACTGAACCATTGTTAATTAGATTTGTTGTTGGCGCATCTAAAAACGAAGGATCATAATCTACAATATACGCATCAGAACCTGCTGCCATTCCTCTGGTAGTTGGATCTAAGTTTCCTGCACCACTTGATACTCCAGCAACTCTATCTCCATGCGTTTGTGCTAATGTTACAGCTCCAGAGTTATCAAGTCTTCCTTGAAAATCAATATGTGGTCCTACTACTCCATCATCACGTACCATAATTCCAATTCCTGCTCCTGTGTAGTTTCTCCCTGTTGGTGTTTGTGTTTCTAGGTTAGAAGCTCTGTGTAAGCCTCTTCCTCTTGTATCGTCTTGTTCTGATGGTGGCGCAATTAATTCTATCCATTTTACAAATGGTTTTGAAGCTACTACGTCTATTTTAGCATACGGAACAGCTATTTGAACTATATTATGTCCTTTGTAATTTTCTACTATTGAAACAGAACCTACTTTTACTAATTCTTCTAAAACATATGTTTTATTGATAAAGTTGTAATGTTCTATCATCAATAATACATTGTTTCCTTGCATTGCATAGGAATCAATGTTATTAAATTTAACTTCAGAAGATTGTTTGAAGTTATTTTCTACAGGAATTATTGAGATAGCTCCTGATTGTTGTAAGAATGATACTTGCGTATTTTTTGGAAAATAAAAAAGATACGTTTTATCTGGATAATACTCAATAAGTTTCAGATTTCTGGTAGCAAAATCATCTTGGATAGCTTGTGTTGGTGTTTGATCAAAACGAATCCAACCGAAATATCCTTCATTAAATTTAGCCGATTCAGGCATAGAATTCCAATCGAATGATGCAATATTATTTGGCATTGTAATAATTTCATCTTGGAAATACACTGTGTTTTGCGCCTCTACTATAGAACAATTTAGAAAAATTGCTGCCATTAGTAAAGGAATGAAAGAACCTAGCAAGTTCTTTACAGAAGTAATTTTTTTCATGACAATTTTTAATTAGGTTATAGGTTTTAGAAAAACTTATGTTTCAATTACTATTTCTAGCAATATTTAAAAAGGCATGAATTTATCTTCTAAAATATTGTCAAAAAAGTAATTAGCTTGCTAATATACTAATTAGTTTATAAAAAAATGTTATGATTTTTACGGATACAAATTCTTTTGTGATAGAATTTATACAATTTTAAAGCCTTTTTTAGCTTAATTTTCATTCCAATAATTCTTCGCTTTGTCCCAAAGTTCTTCGCTACCTTCTTTGAGTTCTTTACCAGCTTCTTTGATTCCTTGTTCTGTAGTGTATTTTTCTATATTTTCAACAAACTCTCTTACAGTGTTTATTTTATCAAAAAGAACATCTGCGTTTTCAAAACCTCTTTCTTTCATAAAACGTCTCCAATCTAGTTCTTTGACTTTATTCCATGAATACTTCATTACTATTTTACTCAAAAAGTATTTGTCATATACTGAATTTAATACTTTTCCAGGCTCTCTATCTTTTAAGTATTCGATAGCTTCATCAATTGATTTCTTTTCTTTGTCAGAAAGCATATTACTTTCTTTTAACTTTAATAATGATACTATTGCTTTTTCAGAATCTTCATTTTTTAGGTGTAAATAGGTTTCTATTGCTAGTGTTAATTCTGTTTGTACACCTAATTTGTTAGCAATGTCTAAAAATGCTTGAAAGTCATCTAAAGCACCTTGCTCTTTTTCACCTCCAATAATTAACCGATCTACTCCTCGCAATAGATAATTTATAGATAAACTTACATCTTTTGCTTGTTCTCTTGAAAGTTGTTTTCCATATAAAAAGAGGTAATAACTTGTAAAGTCGACATCTTTATTATTTGCAATGTAATTGATGTTTTGTGTTAATTCTTCTTCTGTTAAGTATATCATTCCTTTTTCTAAAAATAACATGCTTCTAAATAATCGGTATAGACATTTTTCTTCGCCTTCAGGAAATTTCTCCATGTCTACTTTTGTAATTTCATATAAGGCAATTTCTCTTCCAAGATCTCTAAAAAGCATTGCTGCAGCTGAAAATAGAAAGTGTTCTCCCGATTTATATAATTCTTTTTCTTCTGCTGTAAGTTCTTTTTTATTCTTTGAGTGATTGAATTCTAATATTGACGGTAAAATATCTTCATCCGTTTCTTTTATGTAATCTTTTGTTTCCGTGAAGTCTTTATAAACACTAACATAATCTAAAGCAGACAACTCATCATTGTTACTTTTTTTGTTGTACATTTTTGCAAGGTTTTCAATATTTCCAAGCTTTTCTTTTACTGGTAGTAATTCAGGATATACATCTTTATTTACATACTGAGCTTTTTGAGCCATTTTCATATATTTCCAAAATAACACTTTGTATGAATATACACTTTCTTCAAGTTCTAATCGTTCTTTTTCAATAGGAGTGAGGCCGTCATCTTCAAGGAATGAACAACTACTTAGTAAACATATAAAAGCTATAATGGTAACGTGGTAACTGAAGTTTTTCATGTGGTATTTTGTTAATGAAGTATGTAATATACAATTTAAATTTGAAGCAAAAATAAAGCCATACTTTCGTACGGCTTTATTATATAGTTATAGTATTATATGTAGTTAAATAACTATTCTCGATACATTTTTTTATAAAAAATCACTCGAATTGACGGTTTTTAATCTATTGGTTTAATTGCTGTGCTTCCGCTACCAATAATTCATTTTTATCGTCCAATGCTTTTTCAATGAATTCATTGATTTTTCCATCGCGCTGACGACCACCTTTTAATAAAACACCTAAAGTTATCATTGCAGCAATACGTGTTCCTGCTTTTTTAGCAGCAGTTGCGAATAAAGGTTCTAAGTCTTCATACGGAACTTTTTCAGCTAATTCTTGAATTTTAGCTTTTGTAAGTTGCTGTTTTTCTTCAGGAAGATTGGTGTATTTTTTACCTAGCTTTTTTATTTCTTCTATTGCAGGTCTTGAAGATTTTTGATTTTGCGGTTTTAGCTGATTTTGTTGTGGCTTTGGTTTTTTCTTAGCCCATGTATCACGCAATCCAACTGTTTTATTGAAGACTAATTTTTCATTGGTTGAATCTTTATCAACATTGAAATACCCTAAACGTTGAAATTGAAAACGATCTTCAATTTTTGCTTCTTTTAGGTATGGTTCTACATATGCAGTTACCGTTTTTAAAGAGTTCGGATTTACAAACTCCATATAGTCTTTGTCTTTATGGTTACCAGGTGCTTCATCCGAAAATAAACGATCGTATACACGAACCTCAGCTTCTACAGCATGTGCAATAGAAACCCAATGTAATGTTCCTTTTACTTTACGTAAACTAGCTTCAGAACCACTTCCACTCAAACTGTCGGCATCATACGTACAGTGAATTTCTGTAATGTTTCCATCAGCGTCTTTTACTACATTTTCTCCTTTGATGATGTATGCATTTTTAAGACGTACTTCTTTTCCAAGTGTCAATCTAAAGAATTTGCTTCCTGCATCTTCTTTGAAATCTTCACGTTCTATGTATAGCTCTTTTGAGAAAGGAACTGTATGACTTCCTGAATTTGTGTCTTCAGGATTGTTTTCTGCTTCTAACCATTCTTCTTTTCCTTCAGGATAGTTTGTAATGATCAGTTTTACAGGATTTAAAACCGCCATTACACGATTGGCTGTTTTGTTTAGGTCTTCTCTTATACAGAATTCTAACAACGATACATCAATTACATTTTCACGCTTAGCGACACCAACTGTTTCTACAAATTTTTTGATTGCATTTGGCGTATAACCTCTTCGGCGTAAGCCAGAAATAGTAGGCATTCGTGGATCGTCCCAACCAGAAACTATCTTTTCTTCTACCAGTTTGAGTAATTTACGTTTACTCATTATGGTATAACTTAAGTTTAAACGTGCAAACTCACGTTGTTTTGGTTGTAATGGATATTCTTCTTTACTGTATTCGTATACATGTTCTTTGAACCAATCATAGAGTTTACGATGCGGTTTAAATTCTAATGAACATAAGGAATGTGATATTTGTTCGATATAATCGCTTTCTCCGTGTGTCCAATCATACATTGGATATATACACCATTCGTCACCTGTGCGATGATGATGTGCAAATAGTATACGATACATGATAGGATCGCGCATGAGCATGTTTGGATCTTCCATGTCAATCTTGGCACGTAATACATGTGTTCCTGCTTCAAATTCACCATTTTTCATGCGTTGAAACAAGTCTAAGTTTTCTGCTACACTACGACTACGATATGGACTGTTGGTTCCTACTTGCGTTGGCGTTCCTTTTTGTGCTGCCATAGATTGCGAAGATTGCGAATCTACATAGGCTTTTCCATCTTTTATTAATTGAATTGTCCAATCGTATAGTTTTTGAAAGTAATCAGAAGAGTAACATTCATTTGCCCATTCATAACCAAGCCATTTGATGTCGCGTTTGATAGCATCTACATATTCTTGCTCTTCTTTCGCAGGATTTGTATCATCAAAACGAAGGTTTACAGGCGCATTGTATGTTTCACCTAAACCGAAACTAATTCCAATAGCTTTGGTATGTCCAATGTGTAAATACCCATTTGGTTCAGGTGGAAAACGAAAACGGAGTTTGTCTTTAGACATTCCGTTTGTGATATCTTCTTCTATGATATGCTCAATAAAATTGAGTGATTTTGTTTCTTCTGTCATGAGAATTAGTGCTTCTTCAAATAAAGCCGTAAAATTAGCGAATTAATGTGAAATAAAAATCTGCTTTTTAGTTTGTAACAAAAGTTTCTTTTTTGATACTGATTTTATGAATCAAAAAACAAAATTAATTATGCAACATTCAAATTACTCTTGCCCAAAATGTAATAATAGAACTTATGTAGTAGGAGAGATGCGCGCTACTGGTGGACGTTGGTCTAAAATTTTTGATGTCCAAAGTGCAAAATTTACTTCTGTAAGTTGTGAACGTTGTTCATATACCGAATTTTATAAAGCAAAAACAAGCGCTATTAGTAATATTTTTGATTTATTTACAAACTAAAGTTTGATTGGAATGGCGTATTTTTGCCGCTTTAATCATTTATAATTTTATGTATGGGTATTATTCGTGTTACTAATATCAAAGTATATGCTTACCATGGTTGTTTGGTAGAAGAAAGTAAGATAGGAAGTGAATATAGCGTTGATGTTTCTGTGAAAGCAGATTTACAACCTTCTGCAAAGAGTGACGATTTACAGGAAACTGTTGATTATGTTCATATTAATAAGATTGTAAAGGAAGAAATGGCAATTAGATCAGCATTGTTAGAACATGTTGCCAAGCGTATTTTAGATCGAATTTTTGACGAAATTGTAATTATTGAGGAAGCAACGGTTGCTGTTTCTAAGATCAATCCGCCAATTGGTGGCAATGTAGAAATGGTTACAATTGAAATGACTCATCAACGTTAGAATTTCTCTTTTAGAGTTCTCAAAAAGAAAGAATTAAAAAAGTCTTAGATTTTTATATATAACATTATGGGTATTTAATGTTTCTTTTTTGTTGCATAAAATGTAAATTTGGTTAAATTTGCATCAATAATGGCGTCGTGGCCGAGTGGCTAGGCAGAGGTCTGCAAAACCTTGTACAGCGGTTCGAATCCGCTCGACGCCTCTACAAAAACAAAACCTTCTGAATATCAGAAGGTTTTTTGTTTTTTATATATTCCTTTTTATGTAATTGTTATAAATCTTTCATAATTAAACAATAAAAATTTAGTTTCTATTTTTCATTTTCTTTGTTTGCCTAAAGAAAACGAAACAAAAGAAAAGGCACTTTTAGTTCATGCACACTTATTTTATATTAAGGTATTCATGAATGTAAACATTTCCAGAGGTGTTTTTAGCTGAAATAGCTAAAACCGTAAATCTTTCTCTAAATTTTTTCCAAGGCTTCAAAAATTCTTAACGAAAAAGCTTTACTACACTGCGGAAAAGAACTCACTGAATTATTTTTTGTATTTAAATCAAATTAGTAAAGATTCCTTTAGAATTTAAGCGTTGGAAATACACCTTGAAATATCATGGCAGCTCCAAATACAATGATAAGAATACTCACCCATTTTTTTGTTTTGAAGATAAAACGCGGTGTCATTTTACTTTTTAATTTCTTCGCAAGTAAAATTTTTGCAATATCTGTAATCAACATACTTATTAAAACTGTTGCTAAGAATATAATAACACCTTGTGAGGTTGTTGTAAGTGCATTTGCCATTACTATGACACCAATCCATCCAGCTAACACTCCAAAGTTGATAAAGTTCAGTAGAAAGCCTTTAATGAATAATCCTAAGAGATTTTTTTTAGGATCTACATTGTAATGTTCACGAACTATTTGCCGAAATGATTTTGATGTTTTTATATACGATATAACACCAAAAACACAGAGAATGAGTCCTCCAAAAATGATCAAGTTAGGATCATCTTTTATTTTTTCTAAAATTCTGCTTGTACTATAATATGCAAAAACAATGAAGACAATATCAGCGAAGATAGCACCTAAGTCAAAAGTTAACGCGCTACGAAAACCTTTTGTTATGCTTGTTTCAATGATGATAAAGAATACTGGACCAACTGCAAAAGCTAGTATAAATCCATAAAGTGCCGCATATAGTAATCCCTCAAACATAAAACAAAAGTACTAAAAGTAATATGATTTATTTTTTTATTTCTGATAAATAAACGAGTGATAATTTTTGATATACCAACCTTGTAAAGGTTTGTTTACTTTACTTTATATTTTACATGTTTTATATATTATTTAAAATATGTAATAATCATTTGGTAACGCTCATTTTTGTCTTGATACAAAAACGAACTAAAAAAGTCAAGACGATCTATAGGAAATTGCTTCGCAGCATTCGCTCATACGTTACATGCTTGAAGCTCAGCTTCGCAATTTCACTTTTCACTCACTATTTCTGAAGATCGTCATTTTAAAAGATATCTAACAGTCTAATTTATTTAATGAAAAAACGTCCAAATGGGAGTTTTGGACGTTTCTTTTTGATTGATTGATGATATGTGAATTATTATTTTACTTTTATTTTTCCTCCGAAGAGTTTGTCTTTTTTTATGGTTTTTGGATCTCCATGAATTTCTATATATCCACCAGCTCTTACTTTAGCATCTGCTAAGATAGAAGCAGAAACATACGCTTCTCCACCAGCACTTACTTTTACTTTGGTTTGCTCAGTAACGAGTTTTTTTCCTTCATAAATTCCCCCTGTATTTAGTGTAACTTCTTGATGTTTTACTTTTCCTGATGTTTCAATAATTCCGCCAGAAACTGCGCGTACTTCTAAGTTGTCTACATCTAAACCAACTATAATTTTTCCACCTTCTTGTGCTTTTAGTTTTAGAAAAGGAATCGTCATTGTTTCGTTTGATACAATTTCAGCACCTTCATTAGCATCTATTACACTGATACTTGTATAATATACTTCAACAAATGTTTGATTTCCATCAAAAATTCGATCGAATTTCATGCGTATTTTTAGTTTTCCTTTTTTGTTGATAATTTCTACATCTTCTACATCAGCTCCAGTAATGACAACTTTGTTTTCATCAGATTTGATGAGGTTGATTTCGATAAGGTCAAAAACTTTTACTTCATTAAAATCGCCAACTTGTTTTTCCAATGGTTTTTGTGCAAAGGCAGTAACTCCTACTAAGCAAAGAATGAATGTGAATATATTTTTCATAAGAAATGATTTTAGTGTTTGTTGATAAAGAGTATGAAGAAAACGTTTTGTTACAGTTTTTATTGAAATTAGTTTCTAAATGTTAGTATAAAACACAAAAAGCCCGATTCTTTTTAAAAATCGAGCTTTTATACTTGTATGATATGATATTCTATTTCAATTTTACTGCTGTTCCTGTGATACTTACAAGTACAGCTCCGCCAGCACTTATTTCCATATCTACATTAATTCCTACAACTGCATCGGCGTTTAATTTTTCTGCATTTTCTTTTAGTTTTTGAAAGGTAGATTCTTTTACTTCTTCAATAGCACTTTCTATTTGTGAGTAGTATTTTTTCATGTTGAACATGTCTTTGAATGATACGCCTTTGTAGCTATAATTTACATTGTATGTCATTCCTGTAACTAAACCTAGGTATTCTATTATTTCTCTGTTTTCGAAGTTATTTGTAGTTGTGAATAGCATAATGGTTGTGTTTATAATTATCTATTGAGTTAGTATTTATTTTTAAGAAATGTTACAAAAATATAGTAGTGAGATTTTAGTAGTGAGTAATGAGAAGCCTTATTTGTTATTAGAGAAACAGATTTCAAAACTTTTATAAAGACGTTTCAAAGCGCTTCTCCATACTATTTTTCTTCATTTCGACTGCATTCAATGTGACAAAAAATCATTCGAAATGACGATTTTAAATTTTATAAAAATCTTAATACTCACTACTTTTAGTTTTGCGTTAAGGATAGGAGCTAGTTACCGTGTAACGCGGATAGCCTGACAAAAAGAAGACTGAGGTACTCGAAGTCTTCTTTTTGGAACGCCCTAATATTATGCTTCTACATCAACACGTTTTCCGATGAGGTCGAAATCTAAGTGACGTTTGACTAAGTCTGTGTTTTTCACTTTTACAACAACCTCGTCTCCAAGTTGGTATATATTTTTAGTAACTTCTCCAACCAATGCATATTGTTTTTCATCAAAGTTGTAATAATCGTCTTTTATTTCGCGAATACGTACCATTCCTTCACATTTGTTTGAAATGATTTCTACATATATTCCCCATTCGGTTACACCCGAAATTACACCTACAAATTCTTCCTCTTTATGATCTTGCATAAATTTGATTTGCATGTATTTGATAGAATCACGTTCGGCACTTGCAGCTAAACCTTCCATACTTGATGAATGTTCACATTTTACTTCATATTCTTCTGCATTCGCAGATTTCCCACCATCTAAATAGTGTTGTAATAATCTGTGAACCATTACATCTGGATACCGACGGATTGGTGATGTAAAGTGAGAATAATAATCAAAAGCTAATCCATAATGACCAATGTTATTGGTTGTATATTTTGCCTTACTCATACTTCGAATTGCTAGCGTATCTACCATGTTTTGTTCGCCTTTTCCTTTTACATCTTCTAATAATTTATTTAAGGAATTGGTTGTTGTTTTTCTTGATTTTAAATTTAACGCATATCCAAAACGAGAAATAATGGTTTGTAAATTTGCTAGTTTATCCACATCTGGTTCATCGTGAATACGATAAATAAATGTTTTTTCAGGTTCTTGTTTTCCAATGAAAGCAGCTACTTTTCTATTTGCTAATAACATAAATTCTTCAATTAGTTTATTAGCATCTTTTTGCGTTTTGAAATAAACACCTTCCGGATTACTGTTTTCATCTAAATTGAAACGAACTTCTACTTTATCAAACGATATTGCACCTTGATTCATACGTTTTCCACGCATTATTTTTGCCAATTCATCTAATTTTAAAGTTGCTTCTACAATTGCTTTGTCAACTTTGTATGCTTTTCCTGAAAGTGAAATATCTGCAGGAATTTCATCACCTTTAGTTTCAATAATTACTTGTGCCTCTTCATACGCAAATCGTTTGTCCGAATAGGTAACTGTTCGTCCAAACCATTCGTTTTGAACTTCTGCTTTTTCATTGATTTCAAAGACTGCTGAGAAGGTATATTTTTCTTCATTTGGACGTAATGAACACGCACCATTTGATAGTATTTCTGGTAACATCGGTACAACACGATCAACTAAATATACAGAAGTCGCACGTTCATATGCTTCTTCATCTAGGATACTTCCAGGTTTTAAATAGTGTGAAACATCTGCAATGTGAATTCCTATTTCGTAGTTCCCGTTTTCTAGTACTTGAAATGATAATGCATCATCAAAATCTTTGGCATCTTTTGGATCTATCGTAAACGTAAGAATGTCTCGCATATCTCTACGTTTTTTGATTTCTTCTGCTTGAATTGATGTGTCTATCTTGTTAGCAAAGTGTTCTACTTCTGCAGGAAATTCATATGGTAAACCATATTCTGCTAAGATGGAATGAATTTCGGTATTGTGTTCTCCAGGTTTCCCAAGTACTTGCAATACATTTCCAAATGGAGAATCGGCACGAGCTGGCCAATCTTCTATTTCTACTAAGACTTTGTCACCATCTTGTGCATTCTTTATTTTATTTTTTGGAACAAAGATGTCTGTGTACATTTTTTGATTGGAAACAACTACAAATGCAAAGTTTTTCTGCATTTGTAATACACCCACAAATTCTGTCTTTTTACGTTTTATGATGTTCGTAATTTCACCTTCTGGTCTATTATTTTTACGACGTTTATATACGTATACTTCTACTTCATCACCATTTAACGCTCTGTTTAGTTTGTTATTTGGTACAAAGATATCTTCTTCAAATTCATCACAAATTACATATCCTTGTCCACGAGCAGTAATGTCAGCAATACCAGTATAATATTCAGTAGATCCAACTACTTTATATTTTCCTCGATCTACTTCTTCAATTTTCTGCTTTGCTTTAAGTTTTTTAAGTGTTTTTATAATTTGATTTCTTCCACTCGTATCAGTAATACTAAGTTTTGAAGCTATTTGTTTGTAATTAAAAACTTTGTTTGAAGATTTTTTAAATATTTGAAGGATCGCATCTGTTAGATTAGGAATCTTATGCGATTTCTTTTTTTTCTTTCTTGTCATTATATCATTCTGTTTTACACGATTTCGTGTATATTTTCGGTTTATTGTTATTATTATTTTTTGATTATGAAAAAAGCATACCGAAATTGCTTTTTTTTGAATTTTACTCGATAATCGAGAGTTAACTTTCGGAAAAGTACAAATTAATTCTGTCAGGAATGTTGCTGTTTTTAGAAATTAATGATTTCATTATACACACAACGAGTAGGAGAGAAGTATTAATAATTCTGATGCAAATATAGTAATATTTTACAATTCGTATTTTGCAACACTTTAAATTCGTGTTATGTATGTGTAAAGAAAATTGGTTTTTGATTGTGAATCCTACTTCAGGGAGTTTTTCAGGAAAACGAAAATGGAAGCAGATTTCTACAGCTTTTACAAATGAAAATATTCCATTTGATTTTGAATTTACTACAAAACCTCAGCATGAATATGAACTTGTTTTTGAAGGTTTGAAAAAAGGTTATCGGAAATTTGTAAGTGTTGGTGGTGACGGAACGTTACATCATATTGTAAATGGTTTGATGCAACAAAGTTTAGTTCCAAAAACGGAATTGAAACTTGCTGTGATTCCGTTAGGAACTGGAAATGATTGGGTAAAAACCTATGCTGTTCCAAAGAATATTAAAAAAGCGGTTGCTATTATCAAAAGTGAACATACTGTTTTACAAGATATTGGAACCATTTCTTTGTTAAATTCTGATACACAAGTATTTTTTAATAATGTAGCTGGTTTGGGTTTTGATGGATATGTTGTAAAACGAAATGAAGGTTTGAAGTTTTTAGGCGCTGCTTCTTTTTTAATTTCTACTGTATTGAGTTTGGCAAGTTATAAAGCAACTTCGTTTACAATTGAAAGTGCTTCAAAGAAATTAACAACTAAATCGTTATTAACAATTGTTGGAATTTGCCAGTATTCTGGCGGTGGTATGCAATTGACAAAAGATGTAAATTCTTTGGATAGATTATTTGATGTTTCGGTAGCTAAACATTTCACATTGTGGAAATTACTTCGAAATGTAGTGGGTTTGTTTAATGGATCTATTGTGAATCATAAACAAGTAGAAACATTTAAAGCAACTGAAATTAAAATTACTACTGCAGCAACTGATGTGTTTGTTCAGGCAGATGGTGAACTTATTGGAACTGGCGGATTTACGGCAAAAATAATACCGAATGCTCTATGTTTTGTGGTGTCTTCTAATCATTAAAAAATGAACAATTCAACAATTAAATTGTTGAAAAATATGGTTTTTGATTGAGAATCAATACTTCACAAAAATAGATTTCTTAAAAAAAGTTAAAAAAATCTTAATAAAAGTGTAACAATTCTGTTTTTTCTTCGTCTATATAGAAAGTACTGTTAATTTTTTAACTACTATTTATGAAACGAGTGTACAAAGTTATTCTATTATTTTTAGCGATCTTCTTGATCGGTATCTTCTCGTTTGGTAGTTATATTAACTCTTCTCTAAAGAAAGAACAAGATACCAGAGCTGTTGATATTCAGAAAGATTCTTTAAAAAACGCAGCTGTAGATACGTATTATTTAAACTAGTTTTCTTATTTTTAAATGATTACTGAATAATCGAGATTTTACTATTTTGAGTTTGTCTCTATATTTTTATATGAATTTTTTACAAGTTTATCGTGAGTTTTCTATGCGATAGTTTATTTTTTATTTTATGACCAATTTTGTGACCGTAGCGACTTTTACGTATCCTTTTGAATATGCAATTTTACGAATTGTGTTAGATCAGAAAGGCATAAAATATGTGTTTGAAAATGAAATAATGTTGAGTGTTTTTCCTTTTTATTCAAATGCTATTGGTGGAATTTCATTAAAAGTTCATAAAAACGATATTCATATTGCAGAACAAATTTTAGAAGATTTTAGTAATAAGCAATCGCATTTACGAATAGTGTAGGTTTTAAATAAAAAAATCAAAAGGATTCAATAATTAAAAGAAACGTTTTAAGCTTCATTCAGCGCTTTTTTTAAAAAAATCAAGGAAACTTACGCTGCAAATAAATTTATTCCACAAATCTTCTTAAAGTGACCTTCAGTGAAATTTAAACTCTCTTTCTAAACGAATCAAACAAAGACTCAATTCAATACATATTAGCTTCAAAACAGCTACATTTTACACAAATGTTATAAACATTAATAATATATATATTTCTTTCTTTTATAAATTTAAAAAAAATAATGATGGTTATTATAGCTTGTGAATAGTTAGCAAAACTTTTTAAAGTTTCTGTAGGATTTGTTTCTTATTGAATTTGATGAACAAGTTATGAAAAGTGTAATGTATTCATTCTAAGATTTATTAGCTAGGTTATCAACAGTTATTAACAACCTTTATACACAGTTATTTTTTGATAAAAAGTTGGTGAATTATTGTTAACAATCAAGAGAACGACTCTTGAAAACTTTTCTAAAAAGAAGTGCTAAATAAATTGGAAAGACTAGAATTTTGTTTGTATTGTAATTTTTTTTGAAGCAACAAAATTTTGTTCTTAGTTTTTAGCTACTAGATATCAACAATTGATGTTAAGTTATAATTAGTTCATTGTTAAGTTATTGTGAAATGAAATTAACAACAACTTTTTTCGGTTGTTCACAAGTCTATTCATACCTTTGTTTTCAACAAACACAACACTATTATTTATGAAAAATATTGCTATCGGAAACGATCATGCTGGAACCGATTATAAGAACGCTATTGTAGCGTATTTGGAAGCTAAAGGTTATACTATTCAAAACTACGGAACAAATAGCGATGCTAGTGTAGATTATCCAGATTTTGTGCATCCAGTTGCTTCAGATGTAGAAAATGGAAAGGTTCCTTTTGGAATTATTATTTGTGGAAGTGGAAATGGCGCTTCTATGACAGCTAATAAATATCAAAAAGTACGTTCAGCGCTTTGTTGGACCAAAGAGATTGTTGCTTTAGCCAGACAACATAACGATGCAAATATTTTGAGTATTCCTGCACGTTTTACTTCTATACCACAAGCAATTGCTATGGTAGAAACGTTTTTAGCTACTGAATTTGAAGGTGGAAGACACCAGAATAGAGTGAATAAAATAGCTTGTAGTTAGTAACTGTGAGATTTAGATTGTATTGAAGAGGCTGTATAAAAAGTAATACAAAACATTATTCTGGATAAAGTTAAGAATTTCATCATGTAGATTTTACAATGATTATGAGAAACCGAATTAAGTTCGGTTTGACGAAAATTCAGCTTTTTATAGAGCTTCTTTTTAGTTTTTAAATATTTCTTCTATCCCAGGTTTTATTTACTGGATTCCATTCAAAAGTATCTGAGTAATCTTCTATGATTATTTTTTCAATGCCATTTTTAAAGTTTTTTGAAACTATAATAGGAAATTCTCCCATCAAATATATTGTTCCAAATTGATCGCATTCAACGATTCCATTATCATGAGAATTTTGGTAAAAACCAACAGGAAAAGTTAATACATTATTTTTCAGCGAAGGTTTTTCTAAATAGGATTTTATTTTAAGTCTTTTTTTAGAAATTTCTTTTAAGTTAAGTGTTCCTATAAAAGTTTTATTTGGATCATTAGTTTGTACCATTAAATCACCATATTCGTATAGAAATTCTTTTAAGAATTCAGGTAATTCATTGAAATACTTTATTTTATCATACTTGTTTTGAAGATTTCTTTCTTCATACCAACCTGCATTTTTGAATTGTTCTTGGACTTCTTTTCTGAATTTCATTATTATAGTTATATACTCTCTGAATAGTTAAAAGTAGAGATAAATTTTAGATGTTCATAACTATAAAATTTATAGAATATTGAAAAACGCCAACTTGTTTAGAGTTGGCGTTTTTTGATACGAGTCTGAGTTTTATATATCTTTCAAGGAATTTCTTTTTGCACCCTGAGAAATTAATTTTTGTTTCATTTTCCTAAAATAATCAATATTTCCAAAAGTTCCATCTTCAAAATCTTCTTTATAATTATCTCTCATTGTATCCTTTAAAAAATTGTGAACTATTTTATCTAAAGATTTTTTATTTTCAGGTAAAATTAATGGATCTGATTTATATAATTCAATACTATCAATACCAATCCAATTATAAAGAAATCGAATATCTTCAAAGAATGGTCCATCATCTATATATAATCTATATTCTTTAGGCCTATTAACATTTTGAATTATATGTTTCCAATCTTCAAGTTCAAAATCTTTCCAAATTTCAGGTATAATTAATAAAACTGCTGACATATCTGTATAAACTATTTCAGAAGAATTTAATAATTTAATAATTAATTCTTTAGAATTTACACTTAATATTTCTTTTTTTATTTTTTTTAAGTCATTCCAATCTTCCTTTACAGTTTTTATAATTTTATCTTTTATTTTCATTTTTTATAAATTTAAGTTTTCAATAAATATATTTTTATATAATTTAATTTTATCAATATAACCATTACTTTTTTCAGTAATTTGATAGATAGAAAGTTTAGCTCTTTTTATAGGTATATCTGATAATTTCAAGGCTTCAATAAAATTTATTGCTTCTTTTATAGTTGGCTTATAATGACCTGATAAATTATCTATTTCAACTATTTTTCCATTTTTAAATCTTATAGACCCTGCAGCTAAAACATCTTTTGCATTACCTAAAAAATGATGTTTATATCCTATCTTTATTTTTCCAGATTTTGTTAATACAAAATTATATATTTTAGAACCAACAATATTTCCATTAAATTTTCTAAAAATCCCTTTCTTATCTAAAATTATTTTTATTTCATACCCTTCCTTTGGTAGAGGCTCTTTTGGAAATTTATTTTTTATTTTTTTTAAATTTCTTAATCTTTTAATTTTCCTCATATACTTATTCAAAGCTTCATCACCAGATAATTTTGGATATCTTTCAGTAGCTTCATTCATATACCTAGCCATTTGTTCAGCAGCTTCATCTTCAGTAAGTCCTGTATTATATACAATACTATTATCGGCTTCATCAACAATTTTATATTTTCCTTGTTTATCAGATATTGGAATTATACATGCTAAAGTGATAGAAGTATTTCTAGCTTTTACCAACTTTAAACCAGCTTGATTTAGTAACTCCTTCAGTTCTTTTCTTTTCTTTCTTCTTTTTTCCCATGCATACATGAGAATTTTTAATAGTTTTCTCATTGTATGTTATTTTATTGGGCAAAAGGTTATGGCATTTCCAGCATCATTTACTTTTGTGGGTTTGAGTCCCGCATTGGTAATTTTATCTCTAGCTGCTTTACTTGGGAATAGTTTTTCAAAAGCAGTATCAATGTATTTATTAGCAGCTTTTAAAAGATCATCAATCCAATTGTCTAGTTTTTTAAGTAATTCTGGAAGTTGTTTGGCTACCTTTTTTAGATTTTTAAATAATCTCGTAATAAGATTAATAGAGAATTTACCTACTTTAATAACTCCTTTTGTTACAGTAACTGGAGCTTTTATTATACCTCGTAATAGATCGTAATATCCTTTAAATGTTGCACGAGTTGCTGCTTGAATGGTACTAACACCACCAGTTACTAGTGTAAATAAAACTTCACTAATAATAAAACCTGTTAAATACCCAATAGCGTATCCGTATTGCTCTACGGAAATACTAGCTAAATAAGATTTTGTTTTATTTTTTACTTTTTCCGGGTATAGAATATTAGCAATAACTGTAAGAGTTTGTTTGTTATTCCATGCAATAAAAGCTGTTATATTTCTTAAAGAGAATAAATTGTATACTACTTCTAAAAAGTTTTCATATAATTCAAAAAACATACTAAATGTTTGAGATGTATTGTTTTTAAAACTTCTTTTTAATCTTTCATACGCAGCCATCCCTTTTAATAACATACTTATTAGTTGTATAATTCCAGTTACAAAATCTACAAGGCTATTATAAAGTCCTATGATATATGCGTTTAGATGTAGATATATATTTTTTACAACTTTTACTAATATGTATTTATGTTTTAATTCGTTTAAAGCAGTTTCTGTTACTTCTTTTACATGTATTTTTGCCTGAGTTAATGAATCATAAACACCTTTTAATTTAGCTCTGGCTTTTGATTTTAATTGTTTAATTTGAAGTTTATCAATACTGTTATCTAATTCTAATTCTAGTTTAGATATATCTTCATTGAATTTACTTAACATGATATCTGCTGTGAGATCTTTTAAAGCTTTTTCATTAGTAGCTTCCATTTTTTTAATCTCACTATAACCATATAGGAAAGGATCAAAATTTGGGTTTTCTTTCCCCATATTATCATGTGCTTTCCAGGTGTTGATATCATTAGATCTTAGATTTACATGAATTAACTCTGTAATTTTATCAAGTCCTTTTGCCGTTAAATCCATTGACCATTCTGGTATTCTACTAAAAACTCCATGTACTTTATTAACATGGTAGTAGTTTCTATCTTCAAAGCTTTCTGTAATTATTTCTTCAAATTGCTTGGTAGTAACAGACACATTATAAAGTTTGCATAAGTATGTTAAAGTGCTGTAATGTTCTTTTTTTAGTTTTTTAACTTGTATATTATTTCCAAAGCGAGCTCTAAATACTGTTCCAAAGAGATTTGAACCTAAGTCATTTTCTATAAAAATGACAATTTCATTTTCTAAAGGTGTATGTAATTTATCAAACGCTTGTTCTAATTTGAATCCATCATTTGATATCATAATAATGATAGAAATATTTTCCTCAGCCAATAGTTCATCTAAATCAAAGAGAATAGGTGCTAATACTTTTTTTCTAGTTTCTTCAAAAGGTGTGATTTTTTGAGGTTTATTAACAGTAATTGCTATAGGTTGAAGTTCATCAGCATCTAAAATATGTGCATAATATTCATCATTATAAATAGCTATTGGTCTATCAATTTGATTTGGTAATCCATTGATAGTTCGAGTATGTTCAGTAATTGTTACTCCATTAATTTTTGCAAGATAGTCTTCAAAAAAACTAGTTGAATATTGTTGATAGCTTTCACCATATACTACTGAAGCAGTAGTTATATTGTCATCAAGAGTTACTTTTACATATATTCCTAATCCTTCAACACCTCCTATAGTATCATCTTCAATTTTAATATTA
Organism: uncultured Kordia sp.; assembly: GCF_947496985.1. Lineage (GTDB taxonomy): Bacteria > Bacteroidota > Bacteroidia > Flavobacteriales > Flavobacteriaceae > Kordia. Next base: position 855,519 of record NZ_CANMEZ010000001.1, on the reverse strand, counting down.
TCATTAAAAAGCGTAATACGATTATAAGGTTTGTATATCTCATTAAAATTCTTTAATCCGTATTCGTATGCATACATGATTTTATTTTTTAAATATTTGTATTTAGATTTCTGTCAAATTTTGACACTAGAAAAGCTGTCCCGAAACGAGTTCGGGACTACTTTTACTATTAAAAATCTATGATTAATTAAAGGACTATTGTACTATTAATGGACTTATAGCATCACTTCCAATGCCTTCACCACCACCAATAAGGCCATCATTTTTAACAATTGGGTTGGTAGATACTTGGTTTCCATCAGTATCTAATACAGGAGCTCCATCTGAGTCAAATTGTAACCAATCATCACAATCAGTATCACAAGGCAATCCTTCCACATCCAAACCGATAGCACCAGCTTGAATTACTGTTAATGAAGTTGGTACACGTGTTTCCCATGTTTCCTCTACTTCACTTTCTGGATTACGTAATTCTTCTAAAATAGATACAAATTCTTCATCACTAGGTGTTGGTACTTGTCCACCATTCCAAACTTGTCCAGTTGCTAAATACCAATTTACCATTTCTTCAAATCCTGGACGAACTGTAATAATTACGCGTGCCATTCCACTTTTTAAGAAAGCTTTAAATAATGGATCATTGTTTTGAACTTGGTATAAATCATCCCATTTTTCTTTGGTTGCCCAGTAAAAAGGATAGAAATTATAACTCATAATATCCCATTCAAAAGCTTGTTCAAAGAATTTCACTTTTGCAGCATAGCTGTCTAAAGCAGGATTTGTATATTTTGGAACAATGTTTGCCAACGAATCTCTGTTATCAAGCATATCCTTTCCAAGATTTTCTTGTCCTATTAAATAAGCAATACAATTTTTACGTAATACTGTTCTTTCAATTTCTCTGTAGAACCCAGGGTTTATTTCTAACTTTTGTTCTTCTAATTGCTTTTGAGCAGCATACTTTTCTTCATATTCAGCCAAACGCTCTTCGTATGCTTTAATAATAGTATTGAAAGTTTCAAGTTGCCATTTTGTTTTTGCTTCAGGAAGAATTTGTAATTCTATACTAACCGTTGAATTTCCTGATAAATGTCCTAAAGATGAGAATGATACAGGAATTGAACCTACATGCTTTGGAAGATCATAGTTGCTGTTTCTTGAAAGCATTCGTTTACTACCTACAATGATTTCTGTAGCACTTGGTACAAATCCGTCAATACTATCTGCCCAATCAGCTCTTGCAGAGACAGAATAATATCCTTCAGGAATGTCTAATTCTACATCTTCACCATAACGTTCATAACGATCATCTTTTATTTCTACAGCTTTATATGAAAATGCTTTTCCAATATAAATCTTTTCTGTTGGTGGTTCTGAAACCTCAGCATTATAAATAGCTGCCCAATGTTTATAAGTATCTAAATTAACATTTTGGAAATTTGCCATGTTTAAATTACCAGAAGTAGTTCTTGGATCAGCTGGTTTTACTAAAATTTCTGTTTCATTTTTTAGTTGAATAGCTAAATCATGGAAAGAAGCTGGTTCTGGAACCATAAATTCATACATTAAGCGTTTTCCGTAGTTAAGAATTTTATTTCTATATACTTTATCTACCCAACGGTATACACCAGAAATGTGTTTGTCTCCTTTACGGTTATCAAACCCATGAGATGTGTTTTCTTCGTATTCTTCAATAACTTTAGTAACACGCTCTTCACGTACTTTTTGAACAACTCTATCTAAAGCTCTTTCAGTCAATTCTTTTGCATGTGAAATTGCTTGACTTTCTGAATCTTCAGAAGAAGTATTATTTGCAAAACTTGCACTAGCATTTCCACCAAAATTATCACCTCCCCAATGAATTCCTGCATTTGCATTTACAGATTGGTTTTGAGAATTCATAGAAGCAATTTCCTGATTCATTTCAAAACGGTCTGTAGAAGTTGTTTCTGTAAGATTCTCTCTTTCGCTTTCGCTAGAAAAAGTATCTGTAGTTTCCTGACGTCGTGTACGTGTTACATTTTTCAATTTGTGCTCACGTGCCATGATGTTTTCAATATGAGAAACCTCACCAGGAACATAACAACATACTTCTTGCTCTACTTTACGGTAATCAGCAATTCCTAAACGCTGAATACCATATGCAATAGGAGCTTCAGTAGCTGTACCTCCACCACTAACAACAGCTGGAGTAATTTTGCCGAGGAAACATTTTGCTTTTACAAAATTAGGAACTGTAAAATCGTATGTATCTCCATTGGTAAATGTAATTGTTCCTGAAAATTCAGTAGTAGGATTACTTAAGTCAATACCATTATTATACATTCTTAATACTATTGAGCTTCCTGTTTTACTTTCATCAAAGTATCCGTCTGTATTAGTAGATCCGTCAGCATATTGTACTGTATATGTCATGTTTGCAACATTATAAGATGCATTAGGCATACTTAAGACCATTACAATAATATGTTTTGAACTTCCTGTTGGAATACGTGAGCAAATTCTGAATTGAAAAGGCTTTGATAAAGAATCAGAAACAGGTACTGTAACACCACCTGTTACTATTTGTGTACTTCCAAAATTAGTATTACTAAAAGCAGTATCTGTATTAGCTTGAATTTCATCAGCAATAACAGTACTTACTTCATCTAAAGTAGTTAATCCGTGTTCTGTTTCAATAGCTGTGATATAATTTACTGCTTCAGTACTTAATCTACTAGCTAAAGTACTTTTATCCAATTGATCTTCCTGAGGGAAATTATATGGAGGAATAACTAAATTTTGATATTCTTTTAGCACAGAAGTTTCACCAGAATCAGGATCAGTAACAACTCGTTCTACAATAGTTGCAGCAGCATATGCATTTTTTACATCTTGATCATACGTTTTTTGGTATGCATCTCTAGCTACTTGATTTTCTCTTTTGAACTTTTTTGTTGTTTTTTCAACTTCTTTAGCAATTTTTTTAAGCTCTTTAATTTGATCTTGCGCCATAAATGCTTCCATTTCCTTTTTCATACTTTTTTCAGAAATAGGAGCATCTTTGTCTGTAGAAGCTGTAGCAACTTCATTACTAAATAATATTGTATCAATAACAACTCTAGCTTGTGCTAGTTTTTGTAAATTTTCAGCAGTACGTTCAACTTTATCACGGTTTGTTAAAAAGAAATCAGCAACAACCCAGGATAATAACATATCTCTTATGTAAGGATCTCCACTGGTTAAAATATTATAATGTAAATCGTCCCAAACGTCAACCATATTAGGATACGTACTCTGAGGAGCATAAAATGAATCCACTTTAGTTGTAATTTCTTCTAAAGTAAATTTTGTTCTTTTAGATGTAAGCCAAATAGCAAAATGATAGAAATAAACATTGTTATTTTCTAAATCCTTTTTTGAAGAGAAATTAGGTGTATAACCTGCAATCGCTGTTTCAATCGCTTGTTTTTTAGCTTCAGGCGTTGTTGCTTGTGAAGCTGGATTGATAAAATTACTTGTTTCGTTTACTGGAAATTGTACAAATCCTAATGCTTTTTCCAAACCTCCAATAAGTTCTGGCGCGCGCATTGTTACAAATCGGTACAATGTGTTTTTGATGTTTTGTTTCATCGTTTAAATTTTTAATCGTTTTAGATGTATTTTGAATAAACTGTTTCCGCTTTTCTAATAACAGCACTTCTTTTCTGCACGATTAAAAACTTATTGTCATTTCTTTCAATATTCAATCAAATGTTTGATTCTTTTTTTAAGAAAGTAAATAATCCATATTTTTCAGCTATACTTGTATTGTTTTTTAGCTTTTATGAATAAATAACAAAGCAAATATAAAACATATTACAAACAAATAAAAACATATTACAGTTTATTTTGTAAAATGTTTAAATAATTTTTATAAGATGTTGACAGTAAGCGTAAAAAATTTTAATGAGTTTTCAATTGATGAATTGTATGATGTGTTACAATTACGAAGTGAAGTTTTTGTAGTAGAACAAGATTGTGTGTATCAAGATTTGGATGGAAAAGATAAAAAAGCACTGCATGTAATTGGAACAAAAGATGGAAAAGTTGTTGCCTATACACGACTTTTTGATGCTGGCGATTATTTTGAGAAACCAAGTATTGGTAGAGTAGTGGTTTCTGAAGATGCACGTGCGTTTGGTTACGGCCATGTAATTATAAAAGCTTCTATTGCAGCTATTTACCAACATTATCATACCAAAAACATTAAAATTTCTGCACAAACATATCTCAAAAAGTTTTATGAATCGCACGGTTTTTCACAAATAGGAGATGAATATTTAGAAGATGGAATTCCACATATTGCAATGATAAGAAACGCATAGATTATGAAAATAAATTGTCAACGATGTAGTTCAAGTAATGTATTTGAAATTCCTGATTTTTCTATAGATGATAAGAAAAAATTACTGGAATTAAACCAAGTATCTGCTTTACTAGTAGTAAAAGAAATTATAAAGTTATACAGTGTTACACATAGAGATGCAAAGTTTATTGCAAGTCATATGAATTTAAAATACAAAAGCTGCCATCGTTGTCATAAAACTATTGACAATAATGAAAATAGCACATGTTCCAATTGTAACTCGTTGAATCTTAATTGGAATGTAAATTCCTAATTTAAAATTTTATCGTATTCACTTTTGTTTGCTAAGGTTTCAGTTGCTTTTTTGATGGTTTCATCATTTGTTAATTGATATTCAAATAAACCTTCGCGGTAGAAATAACGCTTTAAAATTTCGCTTTGAAGTTCTTTCAAAATTTCATCTTTATACGTATCAAGCGCATCTAATTTACTTTGTTTGATAGAAGCTAACAATTCATCGTATTCTCTAGAAACATTTTGTCCGAAGTCTTTAGCTTCTTTCGTATTCATCGCTTTTTTAAGTGCTTTTTCGGTTTCAGTTTCGTAAAAGTCTAATCCTGCGGAAGCGACACTTAATTTAAAATCATTGTAATTTGTATCATCAAACGCAAATGAATTCATATCTGAAAATGAATTTTTGTTATAAAATTCTGTTGCATAATTAAAGACGACCAAGTTTCCAATTAACGATCTTGTAAAGTCACTTGTTTTTTGTGAAGTAATTTCAATATCAGGATTAATTCCACCGCCATCATATACAGTTCTTCCTTTCTTCGTTTTAAACGCGGTATAATCATTTTCGTTCGTTCTAACGGCATTTCCATTCTCATCTCTATTCCAATAGTCTAATGCTTGAATACAACGTCCTGAAGGCGTATAATATCTTGAAATTGTTACTTTCAATTGTGTTCCGTATGTTAATTTTTTAGGTTGTTGTACCAAGCCTTTTCCAAAACTACGTGCACCAATTACAACAGCTCTGTCTAAGTCTTGTAATGCTCCAGAAACAATTTCACTTGCCGAAGCACTTCGTCCATTTACTAATACTACTAATGGAATTTCAGTATCTATAGGCTTTTTTCTGGTTTTATACGTTCTGTTGTATTTCTTAACTTTTGATTTTGTGGTTACAATTACTTCTCCTTTAGGCACAAAAAGATTTACAATATCAATAGATTCGCGAAGTAAACCTCCTGGATTGCTACGTAAGTCTAAGACAATACGTTCTGCACCATCTTCTTTTAGTTTTTCTAAAGCTTCTTTGGTTTGTGCACTTGCTTTTTTATTGAATTTTGCCAAAACAATATATCCAGTTTTGTCATCAATCATATCAAAAAATGGAACTGCATCTACTTCTATTTTGCTTCTTGTTAATTGTGTTTTGTATTCTTTTCCTTGGCGTTTGTACACAATATTTATAGTACTATTTGCAGCACCTTTTAGCAATTCTCCAGTGTCTTCTTTAAAATTTGCAATTACGATATCATCAATCTGAAGAATTTCATCACCAGCTTTTAATCCAGCTTTATCAGCAGGATATCCTTTATACGGCTCAATGATGGTAATTTTTTTATTACTTCTTCTAACAGAAGCGCCAATTCCAGAGTATTCTCCAGCATTTCTAATTTTAGCGGCTTCCACATCTTGTTCGTTGTAAAATTTGGTATATGGATCTAAATCGTTTAGCATTTCTTTAATGGCTCCATCCATTAATTCTGCAGGATTCGTTTCATCTACATAATTCATATTTAATTGCTTAAACATGGTTGTAAATATTTCAATTTGCTTTGCGATTTCAAAAAAATCACTTTTGAAACTTACAGCTACAAATAGAAATACGATTGCTAATACAGGAACTACAATTTTCTTTTTTAATATTTTTTTCATCTTCTTATATCATTAATAGCTAGAAAGATAGCAGGAATAACATTATTTTAAAGGTGTGTTTTCTGTTGCTGTTCTCTCTAAGAATTTTTGCAACAAACGAATCATTGACTTTTCAATTTCTTCAAAAGTTGGTTCTTGTTTTCCAATATACAAAAACATAAAAGCATAGGATGTTGATATTGTGTTAAAAACGTCATTTTTGTGCAAACGATAGGCTTCACGCATTAATCTTTTGATACGATTACGTGTAACAGCTTTTTTAAATCTTCTTTTTGTGACCGAAACTCCAGCTTGAACAGGTACATCTTTTGGTAATGATGTTGCTGTGTATATCAGTTTTAATGGAAACTTTGAAACGGAACTTCCTTCACTAAAAAGTAGCTCAATGCATTTTTTACTTTTTAATTTTTCTTCTTTTGGAAAACGATAATTCATGAAATTATATTGAATCTCGGTAAAAATAGAAAATAAGATTGTATTTACTATCTTTATTGTACACGGACTACAAATGAAAGAAACAGATTTAGAACGATATTTTAAATTATTTACCAATCAGGAAGCAGAAGATTTCTTTGATGCTGCATTGAAGGAGCAACATATCAAGTTTGTTAAGCGTGAAATTCCTGATTCTAAATTTTCAGAGTATTTTATTCATAAGAATGATATTACTTTGGTTGAAATCATCAATGAAAAACTTAAAGAAGTAGAGTCAGAAGAAACTAACAGACTTACTTCTAAAAAGCATAATAAGCCGTATACAATAGAGCTTTTGTTAATGCTGGTATTGATTGGAATTATCATTATAATTATTATACGTATATAAGAAAAAACATCTCCTAAAAGAGATGTTTTTTTGATTCTTATTCATTATAAAATAGTTAAAGACTGACTTTTATCATAGGTTATATGGTGATACGTTGTGTAATTTTAAACTCCTTAAAATAAGAATAATATGGAAGTTTTTAATCAGCTATTTTTGAATATAGTATTGTTACAACAAACAAAAGAAGAAGATTACTTTTTAGGTGCAGCTTTAGTAGTAATGACAGTTATTATTTTAGCTTTTTTAATCGTTTGGTCACGATCTAAAAATAGATAAATTATATACTAATTGAATGAATTCAACTCTTGGTGTATTACCATAATCGAACTCCTACACCAACATTATGACTTGTTGATTGTATTTGATTGAGGTTTACGCTGTAGGAAGCAAACCATTTTCCTTGATGTTGATATTGCACACCAAGACTAAGATTATTAAATTGGTTTTTATTTCCTCCAACTTCGCCAAAAACATAGAATCCACTTCTGTAGGTTTTAGGGTGTTCAATAGTTTTTGTGATGGTAATTTCTCTAGGAACTTTTAATTTATATGAAAACTTACTTTCTATTAGCGTTCCATCAACTACGTTGTGTGTAAAAATGTCAATATCTTCTGTACGAAGTGTATCTTTATATAATTTCCCTTCAATAAATTGTTTTTTTTCTTCCAATGTAATTTCTTTTTTGAAGTTTTTGCGTTCTTCATTTGAACCTATTTTTGGAATATAAACGTATTCAAACTTTGTAGTTTGTATATGTAAAGTATCAATTTTGGTTTGCCAAATTGTGTCTCGTACAATAGTAATAGTAGGTTCTGCCTTAATACCTATATCACTTTCACATGATTTAAGCAATAAACTATACCATAATAAACCAATAATGATGACAAGCAATATACGTTCTGTAGATATATGTTTTGTGTTCATGATTTTTTGAGATAAAAAGAGCCTTTGATATCAAAGGCTCTTAGATTAGTACTATTCATAATTATGTTTAGTAGGTGTTGGTAGTTCCGATGGTTACTGTAGCTGTTGAATCAGTATTTCCGGTAATAACTGTGTTTAAAACACCATTGGTAATCAATGAATTTTGAAGCTCTACTTTAGAACTAAAATTCGTTGGATTTGCAGTAGCATACTTAGTTATTAAATTAGAACCAGGCGTTCCTGTTTGGTATATAGTATTATGTCCTTTAAAAACAAGAGAATCTGTACTAAAGACAGTATTTGTTTCAATAGCAACTAAACCGTGTGGAACTTCTATATAAGAATTTTTTATATAAACTTGAGCATTTCCATTGATAAGAGAACAAATAGCTCCTACAGATTCTACCAATACATTTTCAAAAAATAATTTGTATTGTAACCTGGCAAGTGAAGCGTTTATTGTTACTTTATTTCCTGTAAAATGAACTTCACCAGCACTAAAAGAACCATTAGTTTCTGCATTCTCTTTGAAATTTACATATACTTTTCCAGTATGAGCAATTTTCATAATTTGAGTTGTGACATTTGGCTTGTGTTTACCAAAATTGATATAGGCAAGCCCAGCCAAACTCCCTTTTAAGAGCATTAACTCATGTGTCCCTGTTGCTTCATCAAAATCAAAATGATTTATACCTTTGCCTTCATTATTTACAACTAGTTTGCCACCAGCACTTTCAATGTTTCCTTTAAAAGTGTTAACATTTGCAGTACCTAATGTACTAAAAGCAATACCACTTCCTTTTAAGAGATTATAAGTAACATTTGCTTGTCTGACAGTTATAAACCCTTTTCCAAAGGTACTGTAGGGAGCTCCATATGTTTCAATAATATCAAATTCTCCTTCGAAAGTTAAAGTGCCTCCTAAAAATTTATTTTCAGAGTTATTTAATAATCGTCCCTTAGGTAAATAGAATACAAACTTATTGTAAACATTATCTACTCTGTCATGGAAATATTCATTGGTATTGTTTGAAAAATCAATTGTACAAGCTTCTTCAGATTCAAAACGAATATTTCGTTGAGGTAATAAAGCGTTTACTTCATAAGTTCCTTCTGATTGTAATTGTATGTTTAAAAAAGGATGTTCTAAACTAGTTAAGTCACCTTCACGTGGTTTTACTACTTCAAAAGCAGCAATAGCAGCGTCAATAGTTAGATACGGTTTTCTTGTATTACCTATTTCTGCTGTTGTATCATCTCCATTCGATACAGATACAAATACAGTATTTTCGGTACTCTCAAATTCATCTCTGTGAACAAGACTATCAAATACATCTTCAAATTGATTTTGTGTTGGCTTATCTCCTGTTTCGAAATAAGTTTTTAATATTTCTAATGATTGTTTCATTTTTTTTCAGTTTTATGATTTTGCTCTTTATTATTTACAAGAATGTCTATAGCTTCTTCTAAATCTTTTAGAGACTTTTTTTTAATTAAATTTATTAGTGCTTTAAATGGATTAATGCCATATATTTTGTTGAAGTTTTCTAAAATAGATTTTACTTCTGCAATGGCTATAAATCCTGTAATAATCCTTTGAAAAGGAATTTCATTGACAATATATTTTTCCAATAAAAAGGCAGATAGTACTACCAAATTATAGATGAAAAATTTTGAGATGGTATTTCCAATACGTTCACTACTAATAGGAATGTTGTTTTTAAAAGAAGCATACGCTCCTGTAATAAAATCAACAATAATTAGAAATATAATGGTGAACATAATGGTGGTCATTGGCGATATTAAAGTCAACAACCAAAAAACATATAATTTAGTCTTCTCCATTTTTATACAATTTTTTATAGTCTAAGATTCTGTTTTTAGGATAGGCTTTTATACAAACACTATTGTTTTGATTTCCTCCCAAAACATATACATAGCGTTTGGTTTGTTTTATAAAAAAGCCAACGTGTCCTTTCCAGCTACTAGGAGATTCGCGCCATAATATGACTAGGTCTCCAAGTGCAGGTATTGCTGTTGATTCTCCAATATTTAGCCAACTTCGAGCATTTAATTTTCCACTATATGGATAATTTTGAGTTTTAGCTACCCAGTTTACAAATGCACTACACCAAGCAGTTTCGTCCTGCAATTTGCTTCTGTCGTACCCTAATATTTCAAAGTATCTAATGATTTGGGGATTAGCTACTTTTCCAGCAATTTCTCTAACACCATATTGTGATAATGCTTTTTGAATTAAGCTCATAGTTTTTACTTTTTTTAGTTTGAACGACAATTACAATTGTCTGACATATTATTTTATACAATAGAATTTTGCGACTGTATAAAACAGTGCATGATTTCTATTTTCATGAAAATGTTGGAATTTAATTTGAGAAGAAAAAGCAACTAATGTATGCAACAGTAATTTTGTGTTTTCTTAACCAGAATAGGGCTTTTGCATGTATATTATGGTTCTTCTCAACAGTATTTTGATATGAATCGTACAAAAAAGTTGTACCGTTCATTAGAAAAGCGAATACAAATATAAAACATATTACAACACAAAACAAACATATTACAATATAAATGTAAATAATTCTGTTTTTTGTTGGAAAGAATTGCTGCCTAGTTACTTGGGAAGAAAAAAGCGTATTTTTAGAATAAAGAGTATTAAAAAATCCCTTTAATTAAAAGGGATTTTTGTTGGTAATAATCTGATATTGATAAATAAATTAACTCGCTAAAGGATTAATCCCTTCAAGCGCAATGATTGTGTTCACAACCAAATAAGGTTGCATGTTATTTACAGGTGTTGCACTTCCAGCAGTAGCTGTGCTTCCAGAGAGTGTTACATTTCCATTGATTTGTACATTGTCTGCTGCCATTAACTTATTGTTAGATTCTGAGTTATAAACCCAAGTATCAACATGAACACTACTAGGACTTTGTATTATTCCAAAATTATTAGTTTGTGGGTCGTCAGAGGTTCCATCTTCTTCATTCACTTTTACTGTTCCTGTTAAGTTATGAGAAGCTGCTAAGGTTCCAACAGTATGACTATGCGAAGGTAGTTGGCTTTCTGAAAGTGTATTTTCTGCTGTTCCACCAACTTGTCCAATTGCATAAGTTGGATCGTTATGAATCATTGTTTTTCCTTGTAAGTTTGGCAACGCAAAAGTAGTGGTGCCGTCTCCACCATAGGTTGTACCAATTAAATTGAATAATGTTTCGTGCTCAGAAATAATTAATAATTGCCCGTTGCATTTTTCCCATCCATCTGGGATAGTAGAAAAACTTACGGTTTTAATTTCTCCAATCATTGGCATAGCTAAGCTATCTAATAAATCTGAAAATTGTTGTTCAGTGGGCTTATCTCCTGTTTCAAAATAAGATTTTAATGTTTCAAGTGATTGTTTCATGGTAAAAGTATTATAGTTTGTTAATAATTGTTTTGTAAAGTCGTCTTCCTTCAATTTACAAATAGATTAAAGAATAAACTTACAAATTTAAAAACCCCTTTATCTTCATAAAGGAGTTTTTGATATACATATTTTAATAAGTATGAGTGACTAGCTAATTACTGTTTTAAAATATTGTATATGGTTTTTTCTGAAATGAATAATTGCTCTACTAATTCGTTAATTATTACTTTCATTTGTTTTGCAGAATTATCTTTTACATAATTCTGTACAAATTGTTTTCGTTTGCCTAAAAGTTCTTTACTTCGTTTCATAGCTGTTAAATGTATCGTGTATTCTATATGTTTTATGTTTCTAAAATCGCATTCAAAAAATGATTTTCAATACGTAACCGTCAGTCTATATTTTGTCACTTTTATTGTATTTATGAAGAATAAAATCGACATTTATAATCACAAATGTTTGATTTTCAATAAAAATTCATATCTTAGCAACAAATTACAATACAAATATATAACAAATTACAGAATATATAAAACAAAAAACAGAATTTTTTGTAAAATGTTTAATTTTTAAGTGAGCTAGATATGGAAGGAATACATGAAAAAATAAAAGAGATCATAGATCATTTTCACCTTAATAATAATTCATTTTCCAAACGAATAGGAGTGACTAGTACCACAATAGATAGTATTACCAATGGTAGGCCACAGTCTGATGGAACTCGAAAAAGAACAAAACCAGGATACGATTTATTGACTAGTATTATTTATGAATTTGAGATTAATCCAGATTATTTATTTGGGAAAAGTTCACAAATGTTTAAATCTGACAAGAAAGAATTTCAAACATATGCTGGAATTCCGCAAGTAGTGGCTGTGAATCAAGATGGAGAAGAAAATGTAGTGTATGTTCCTATTAAAGCACGAGCAGGTTATTTAGATGGTTATGGAGATGCAGGTTATATTGAAACTTTACCTTCTTTTAGTATGCCACATTTAACGAACGGAACGTTTCGTTGCTTTGAAGTACAAGGAAATTCAATGGTACGTACTTTTTTTGATGGTGATTTAGTATTTGGAAAGTATGTGGAGGATTTAAGCGATGTAAAAGATGGACGTGTGTATGTTATTGTGAGTCGTAATGACGGAATTGTACTGAAACGTGTTATTAATAGAATTGAAGAACGCGGAAAATTGATTTTAAAGTCTGATAATAAAGACGGAAATTATCCAACATATACCATTAATGCAGAAGAAATTATGGAAATATGGTATGTAACCATGTTTGCATCCAAGCAAATGCCCGAACCTGTGGATGTATACGACAGACTCCACGATTTGGAAAGTAAAATTGTGTTGCTTGAAAATGCATTACAACAGAAGAATTAAAAAAATCCCGCTAATTTCTTAGCGGGATTTTTTAATATATGAAATTATTATAAGTTGCTTTTCTATTATTTTCTAGCAACATTATTGTTTCTATTAATATCTGCCATCAATTGTGATGGATCAATTTCTACACTGTTTATTTTTTTATTTGTTTTTAAAGAATAATACGGATATGCCCAAGCCCAATCGTCTTTTTTAGTTGCTTTTGTTGGTTTTTCACCACGCATCATACGTAATGGAATGTAGAATTCTTCACTAGTTCCATCAATATAGTTTACAGTAATATCAATAGGCATTGGCATTAATCCAATCCTTTCTAATATAACCGTATCTCCATTAATTTCTTTTACACCGTAATCAATAGTATTGGTCGTTTGTGCCCAATCTGTTAAATACCAATCTAAATGAATTCCTGATACTTTTTCAGCACTTCTTTTGATGTCATTTGGTGTTGGATGTTTAAAACTAAAATCGTCAAAGTATTTTTTAAGTGTCTTTTCTACGTTTTCTCTTCCAATTACATATTCTAATTGAGCTAAAAAGATTTGCCCTTTACTGTATGCTGAGGTTCCGTAAGCTCTGTTGTACTCATAACGATCTGCATGTGTTGTCAACGGTTGTTCTCTTCCTGATTCTACAAGTTTGAAATATGCACTATATGAACTTTTATGTGGATTTTCTACATTTTTGCCCATTTTTTCATTCATATATCTACCAGAAATATATGAAGTGAATCCTTCGTCCATCCATTCATGTTTTGATTCATTGGTAGCTAGTAAGAACTGAAACCATGTATGTGCTAACTCATGGGCTGTAACACCAACTAAGCTTCCAAATTTTCGTTTTCCAGTAATTAATGTACACATTGCATATTCCATTCCACCATCTCCACCTTGAATTACAGAGTATTGTTTGTATGGATATTGTCCAACATATTTATTGAAATAATCAAGCATTTCTGCTGTTCTTGGTTGCAATTTTTCCCAGTTTTCTTTAATGCTAGGATCATTTTTGTATAAGAAATGTAATGTAATACCATTAGCTCCTTTGTACGTATCGTGTATATAATCAGGATCAGCAGCCCAAGTAAAATCGTGTACATTTGGCGCTTTAAAATGCCATGTTAGTGTATTTCCTGTAGGGCGGTTTACAGTTCCCGTTTCATATCCATGTCCTATTTCATTAGGATTTTGTAGATATCCAGTTCCTCCTAAAACATAATTTTTATCAATAGTAATTTTCACATCAAAATCTCCCCAAACGCCATGAAATTCACGTCCGATATAAGCAGGTGTATGCCAACCTTCAAAGTCGTATTCTGCCATTTTAGGATACCATTGCGTCATTGATAAAGCAACACCTTCTTTATTGTTTCTACCTGAACGACGAATTTGTACAGGAACTTGTCCTTCAAATGTCATGTTAAATGTGGTAGATTTACCCGGTTGGATAGGTTTAGCGAGCGTTACTTCTAAAATAGTACCTTCTGTAGTATGCGTTATTTTTTGTCCATTCTGCGTAAGCGTAATTACTTTTAAGTATCCAATTTCAGAATCTGATAATTTATTAATTCTGCTTCCAATTTTTGGACTCGGATCAGCAATAGTTCTTGAGCGAACATCCATTTCACTTCCTGGCTGAAACGCATTGAAGTATAAGTGATAGTATACCTTGTTTAATACATCTGGAGAGTTGTTTGTGTATACCAATTTTTGTGTTCCCGTATATTGGTAATTGTTCACATTCATATCCACATCCATCGTATAATCTACTTGTTGTTGCCAATAAGTTGAAGATGCTGTGTAAGAAGTCATATTTTTGTTGCTATTCGTGGAAGCCTGTTGTGATTTACAAGCCATGAACACTACAAGAATGAGTATACTTACTTTGTTAAAAATTTTCATGGATTTTGGTTTTATTTTACAATTTTACTTGCCCTCTATTTACTTTATCAGCTAAGATAAGTGCGTTATAAGCGTTTACAATTTTACCAGATCGTGAAGCATTTGAAAACGGCGTAGCGCTTTCGCTTTGATTTACAACAACTGACTTATTAATTGTAAGTCCAGATTGCATGATGATTTTCTTTACTTGTACAGCCGTTAGTTTTGGATATTGTGATAGTATTAATGCTGCTACTCCAGCAACACCAGGTGAAGCCATTGAAGTTCCTCCGATAGATTTGTATTCATTTTCTGGAAATGTTGAATAAATAGCAGATCCTGGAGCAAATACATCTACGTTTGTTTGTCCGTAGTTAGAATATGTAGCAACCATTTGCGAACCATATTTGTTTTGAAGTGCACCAACTGTTAGGAATGTATCTGAAATTTCAGCTCCTGTTAATGTTTGATCATTTGGATATACTGGTTTTTTGTCCAGATTTGTATTTTCGTTTCCAGCTGCATTTACAATTAACACATTGTTTTTTCCTGCGTAAGTAATAGCATCTTTAACCCATTGCGAGTTTATAGAGAAATATTTACCAAAGCTAGTATTGATAATTTTTGCACCATTATCAACAGCATAACGAATGGCCAAAGCAACATCTTTGTCATATTCATCTCCGTTAGGAACGGTTCTTACAGACATAATGGCTACGTTGTTTGCAACACCATTTACACCTTTACCATTATTACGCTCAGCAGCAATAATTCCTGCAACATGTGTTCCGTGTGATTCACTTTTTTTAACATGTTTTACATTTCCGTTTCCGTAATTAGTATCTGTAATATCGTATGGATCGTCGCCAACTGGCGTTCTACCATTAAAATTAGTATTTAGGTAATAGTTTAAATGATCTGTAATTGTTTCTATGTAATTACCTAAAGCCTCTTCTACTTCATCTACTGATGTTATTTCTCTTCTAAGCATTACGAATGCTTGTTTTGCTACAGCAACATGATTTTTTAAAGTTTCATCAGTTGTTTGAAGCGCATTTAATTCAGCAACAGTATAATTATTTTTCTTAAAGTGTGCAGTTAATGCAGCATTTGCCGATTTTATTCTTTGATAAATAGGGTCATACGTATTTTTTAAACCAGTATATTGTTTATACTCAGCATCAAGCTCAGCTTTTGCTGCTGCATAATCAGGATGACTAGTTCCTTGTTTAACTATACGTGTTTTTTCCATGTTTTCGTCGTAAGAATCTCCTAAGAAATTCCAACCGTGGATATCATCAACATAACCGTTTTTGTCGTCATCTTTTCCATTATTAGGAATCTCTTTGCTATTGGTCCAAATAACATCGTCTAAATCTTCGTGATCAATATCAATTCCTGAATCTAACACGGCTACAATTACTTTTTTTCCTTTTTTTCCTTTGATGATTTCAGCATACGCTTTGTCAACACTCATTCCAGGAATGGTATCTGTAATTAAATCTTTGTGTCCCCATGTTCGTAATTCAATTTCCGTTAGCGGAGTTTCTTTTAGCGGAGTTGTATCTATATTATCAATAGGAGTTGATAAAATAGGAGCTGTACTTCCACAACTAGCTATCGCAAGTGCAGAAGCAATAATAAAAGATGATTTTAGTAATTTCATGAGGGATACTTATTATTTTTGAGTTTAGATAAATATGTTTAAAAAATGTCTTTGCAGGTAAAAACTTCATTGAGTCTTACTCCTTTTTCTGTATGTTTTACTGTAATAATTTCATGATGTGCATCGTGTTCTAAAAATAGATAGAAATTGTTGTCTGCTGCCATGTTCAGAAATTTTTCTTTTTCATCCAATGTCAGCAAAGGTCTTGTGTCATAACCCATTACAAACGGAATTGGTAAGTGACCAACTGTTGGTAATAAATCTGCCATAAAACAGATGGTTTTTCCTTTGTAATGAATCATAGGAATCATTTGTTTTTCTGTATGTCCATTCGCAAAAAACACATCAAAACCAAGCGCTGATTTTGTTAAGATATCATGTTGTGGTTGTGCTATAAAGTTGAGGCGACCACTTTCTTCCATTGGAATAATATTTTCTTTTAAGAAAGAAGCTTTTTCACGTCTATTAGGAATAGTAGCCCATTGCCAATGATTTTCATTGCTCCAAAAGCGTGCATTTTTAAAAGCGGGTTCATAGCCTGTTTTATCTTTATTCCATTGAATACTTCCTCCACAGTGATCAAAATGTAAATGTGTCATAAACACATCAGTAACATCATCTTTATGAAAACCGTAGTTTTTGAGTGATTTTTCAATAGAATCATCGCCCCAAAGATGGTAATAGCCATAAAATTTGTCGCTTTGCTTGTTTCCCATTCCTGTGTCTACCAAAATTAATCGGTCTCCATCTTCAATAAGTAAACAGCGTGCAGCAATGTCAATCATGTTGTTTGCGTCTGCAGAATTGGTGCGTTGCCACAATGATTTTGGAACTACGCCAAACATAGCGCCACCATCTAATTTGAAATTTCCAGCAGCTATGGGATAAAGCTTCATAAGATCATTTAATTTTTAGGTGTTGCAAATTAACAAAACCGCAACAAAAAAGGATGATTGTTAAGGTTTTATTAAGAAAACTGAAGCTATATTTTTAATATTATTGTAAATTTATAGGAATCTGTTTTACAAATATGTAGATTTTGTTAATTATAATTTGACCACTTTTTCTACTTGAAGTACATTTTTTAAACGTTTTCCAAAGTCAAAAACGACTTTGATTTCCTTGATATTTGACAAACGTTCTTTTCTAAAAATCAACAAAGCTTTTCCGTTCGATTCTACATGGTAATAAGGGTTACTTTCAAAGAAATGCACTAAATCATCATTAAAAAAAGATTGAATAGCTAATTTGTCTTCACCTAATAGATAGAAACGGTTTGAAAAATCAGTATGATTATCTATGGGAATATCTTCAAACCCTGCAAAGGCATATACTTTTTCTAAAAAACCTTCTCTATCCAGTGTAAACTCTGGAATTCCCTCCTGTAAACTTACATACATCATAGTAGCACGAACGACTTCTTTGGCAATAAATTCTCCTTCAGAAAATTCTAAATCGAACAAACGAATAGAACTGTTATCATCTGCTAACTGATTGTAGGTATGGTTTATTTTTTTTGTTCGAAAGAATAAGAAATCTTCTAAAAAGTGAACATTTTTATTCTTGTTTGATTCATAGTTTAAGTTATAGTCTAAGGCTAATTCTTCAATTGTTTTTTGTCGCCTAGTAAGGTTTGATAGTAAATTAGGAATTGGTAAAATTCGTCGCAGTGCAAATGGATGTTCAGAATCTGTTCCATGCATATCTAGTCCGATTACTTCAAAATGTCCACCTCTTTTTTCGAAAAGCTCCTGATAGTTGTTTAAGTTTTCCATTACGGTATGATCTACAAATTCACACATTGAAAAATCTACAATAACATCTTGATTTTCAGGAATAGTATCTAATTTATTTTTTAGTTTAAAAAAGTTTAGAAAGCTACAAAAGTGTTTTACACTCACATAATAATTCCCTTCATTTTCTTGTTCTTTAAACATTAAAACATTTGGCTTTAATAGATTTCTAAAGAATAGTGAAAAGCTTTTATTGATGATTAAATGAATGATCAATGTAGTAAATACACCAAGTAAAATACCTTCAATTAAACCTATTTTTAATGTTACTAATAAGGTTATGAAGAAGATGATTAATTGTTCTTTCCCTATGGAAAATATTTTCTTTACAACATTTGGTGATGCTAATTTATATCCTGTAAACACAAGTATTGCCATTAATGCAGGCAACGGAATTCGAGTTAGTTGTGTACTAAATAATGCAATAAATAATACTAAAAAGAAGGCATGAAAGAAGTTTGCCGAACGATTGCTTCCACCATTATTTACATTTACAGAACTACGCGCAATAACAGTAACTACGTTTAATCCTCCTAAAAAACCACTTCCTACTGTGGCTAATCCGAGCGCTTTTAAATCTCTATTCACACTCGATCTTCTTTTCTCAGGATCGAGCTTGTCTACAGCTTTGATGCTTAATAAAGATTCTATACTTGCAATAAGAGTAAGTGTAACTACAATAGACCAAAATGCAGGACTTGTAATATGACTAAAATCTACTGTTGGTAAATTGGTTACAATAGAATTGAAGTCTGGAATATTAGAAATCATATAGCTAGGATCAATCGGATTAGGTTGTTGTAATACAAATTCGTAGTAATAACTAAATAGAATAGGTAAAATAACAATCCACATTGGAGCTGGAATCAGTTGTAAATATTTATTTCTAATTTTTGGATAAAACACCATAATAATCAATCCTAAAACACCCGCAATAGCTGCATATGTCAAGCCTGGGTTATCATATGAAAATACACCTATAATTGTTTTTGGAATTCCAAACAAGAGCCCTAAAACGCTTCCTTCTTCAAATATGGTAACATTTCCAAAAGCCAGCGAAATACCTTTGGTTCCTTGATTGGCTAACATGGTATGTGTTGATTTTGCTAAAATAATCAATCCAATAGCGGCTAACATTCCTTGAATCGCAGAGGAAGGAAAGAAATTGGCTAGTTTTCCTAAACGTAAAAAACCTAAAATAGATAGTAATATTCCAGAGCAAATAATAGCTGCTAACACTACAAAATATCCTTGTTGTGTGGCTAATTCTCCTTCCAAGCCACTTTGGGTTGCATAAAATAAGACAGCACCAGCGACTACTCCAACTAAACTATTTCCTGGACCAGTAATGGTAACATTACTTCCTCCTAAAATAGAAACGGTGAGTCCTCCAATAACGGCTGTAATAATTCCTGCAATTGGTGGCGCTTCACTAGCCATTGCCAATCCAAGCCCTAAAGGCAATGCAATGAGGCTTACTACAAACCCTGAAAATATATTTTTGGGGAGTGTTTTTAAAAAATCTTTTATCGTCTTTTTTTTGGGACTCATTGTATAATTAGTACGTCAGTTGGTAATTCGGTTAAAATATGTTCGATATCGTGTGGAAACAAACGATCCCAAAAAGTAATCTTTCCAGGAGCATTCATCACTAATAAATCTGCACGTACCATTTGTGCATAATGACCAATAGAATATCCTCTTTTTCCAAAAATTGGCTGGGTTTTAATAACAATTTCTTTGAGATAATCTTCTGGAATTTCTTCTACAATTTTTTTAACCCTATTTGTTTCGCGCATTTCAAGACGCTCTTTTTTGATATTTGCTTTGCGCAAAGATTTATCATCGTCAACATTGATGGCAACTTCTTGTTGTCTAATTTCTTCTACAATCGTAATTTTTTCAGCATCTAAATGATGACCAACATAAAAAGCAGAAGAAATAACTTGTTTGGTTTTTTGATTTTGTAAACCATTTACAACGATATGTTTACAAGGAATACGTTCTATAGATGGTTTTATCATCAATAAAATAGAACAATTCGCTTTACGCGTAATTTTTCTTGCGATAGAACCTACATAGTATTTTACAAAGTTTTCACGTTGTAACGCACCTAAAATGAGTAAGTCAACGTTTTTTTCTTTGCTTGTAGATAAAATTACATCTACTGGGTCGCCTGTTTTAAACACAAGCTCATACGAAAGATTTTGTGTGATAAATGGTTTTAAAATTTCTTCAATTTGCTGGGTTTTTTCTTGAGATTTTTTACCTACATGAATCAATATCAATTTTGCCTGAAAAAGCAAAGAAAATCGTGCGGCTTCGTGAATATTAGCTTTTAGATTTGGAGAAAATGCGACTCCAATTCCAATAATATAAAAGGGTTTTTGTTGCAAAAAAGGTTATTTTCTAGATTCGATTTGAAAGATAGTATATTTTTGAAAATATCATAGATTAACTGTTAAAATGACACCAGATATTTATTTTCATACAGAAACATTCCTAAAACCTTTAAGTGATTTTGATTTTGAACAAGATTATTATAGTTTTAGCATTAACTAGCATATAGAAATAACATAATTTCTTTTACATATACGTTACTATAAAAAAATGAAACATCCTCTTAGACAGCATATTGAAGAAATTATAGATCTTACAGATGAAGAATTTCAGTTTGTTTTAGGTCATTTTGAATCGATCAAAAAAAGAAAGCATCAATACTTGGTTCAAGAAGGAGCGCTTGTTCAAAAAGAATATTGGATTGCTAAAGGATGCGTTAAAAGTTATTTTCTAGATGATACTGGCAAAGAACATATTCTACGATTTGGAATGGAACATTGGTGGATTACTGATTATGAGTCGTTTGTAAAGCAAGTTCCATCAAAAATAAATATTGATTGTTTGGAAGATTGTGAATTGCTATATATATCTTTTGATAATAGAGAGAAACTTACCTCTAAAATGCACAAAATGGAACGGTTTTGGGCAAAAAAAAGCAAACTTGGTCGAATTGCACTTCAAAATAGAATATTATCACTTTTAAAAAATTCTGCCAAAGAAAGATATGATGTACTCTTAGAACAATATCCTAAACTTTTTCAAAGAGTTCCCAAAAAATTGATTGCTTCATATTTAGGGGTTTCTAGAGAAACATTGAGTCGTCTAAACTCTTAAAAATCGTATTATAAACAAAAAATATCATGATATAAGTGATCCATGTCACTTTAAAATCGTGATATACGTCCTTAAATTTTTCTACACTTCTTATCAATTTTGTTTCATCAATTTAAAATAAAAAAAGATGAAATTAATTGAAAAACAAACAGACATCGGCTTGCTCATATTTAGAGTATTAGTTGCCGGATTACTTATGTTTCATGGTTTTGGAAACCTTTTAGGAAACTATGCATTTATTAAAAGCATGTTTGCACAATGGCATATTCCAGAATTTTTTAGCTATGGAGCATTTATTGGAGAAATAGTAGCTCCACTATTACTTATAGTAGGTTACAAAGTAAGATTTGCCAGTTTAGGTATTGCGTTAACCATGTTGGTAGCAATTTTCACCACACACCTTAATGATATTTTTTCGCTAAACCAATTTAATGGTTGGGCAATAGAGTTACAAGCATTTTACTTATTTGGAGCAATTGCCATATTCTTTACTGGCGGAGGAAAGTATGTTTTGACTGCAAAGTAATCATCTATTTATTTACGAAACTCGTATTCACTTTATCTAATTATAAAACAAAAAAATATGCCATATATCAATATTAAAATTACGGATGAAAATGTGACAAAAGAGCAAAAACGTCAATTAATTATAGGAGCAACTCAATTGCTTGTTGACGTACTAGACAAAAATCCAAAAACCACACATGTAGTTATAGAAGAAATCTCAATAGATAATTGGGGCGTAGATTCAAAACAATATTCAAATTCAGAAAAATTTAAATTATGATAAACAAAACAATAATTATAACCGGAGCGTCTACAGGAATAGGCAAAGGAATTGCAAAATATTTTATTGAAAAAGGAAGTAATGTAGTGATGAACTCTTCTAACGAAGAGAACTTAAAAAAAGCCTACGTATCGTTCGGTTCTCCTAAAAATGCAATCTACCAAGCAGGTGATATTAGCAAACGTGCAACAGGTCAAAAACTTGTGAAGTTAGCTTTAGAAAAATTTAACTCAGTAGATGTTTTAATAAATAATGCAGGAATATTTGCTCCAAAACCTTTTTTGGACGTTGAAGAAAAAGATTTAGAACTGTATTGGAATGTAAATCTTAAAGGAACCTATTTTACATCTCAAGCTGTAATTCCACATATGATACAACAACAAGAAGGTTCAATATTAAATATAGGAACCGTTTTAGTAGAACATGCTATTGATGGATTTCCTGCTACAGCGCCATTAACAAGTAAAGGTGCAATTCATTCTTTAACAAGACAATTAGCTGCTGAGTTTGGTAAAAACAATATAAAAGTTAACACGATAGCGCCAGGTATAATTAGAAGTCCACTACAAGGAAAAATGGGAATTGAAGATGCTGACAGCTTAGCTGGACTACATTTATTAAATCGAATAGGAGAAGTAAATGAAATAGCAGAAGCTGCTTATTATTTAGCTTCTTCCAACTTTATAACGGGAGAAACAATTAATGTGGCTGGTGGACACACCGTAGGTCATGCAATTTAAAACTAGAATTATGTATACAGAACATATAAAAGAAATAGAACAGGTAATTGTCAATTATTTTGATGGCATATTTTTAGGAGATACAGATAAACTTTCTTCTTGCTTTCATGAAAATGCACACATTTATGGAGATATAAAAGGTGTTGCATATGAAAAAAAAGTTGAACAGTATATTCAAGGTGTAAAAGAAAGACAAAGCCCTAAAGAGTTAAGAGAAACCTTCAAAATGGAAATCATTGGAATTGATATAATGGGAACAATAGCAATGGTAAAACTACATGTGCCAATGTTAGGATATAACTATTATGATTATTTGTCGTTGACTAAAGTTAATACTGATTGGAAAATTGTAAATAAAATTTTCACTCATGTAGCATAAATAATATTTTTATTACTATTTATAAATTAATCCTAAGAGAAAAGAAACATAAAAGCATTTAATTTTTGCTGGCGTGTTTCTTCTCGTTTTAATGATATAAACTATTGAATAGCTAGAATTATTTTGCTTGTATTTTTTGAAAACATTCAATTTTTTAAACGAACACTTTTTTTCACATTATAATCATTAAATTTACGATTCAATTTAAAAAATTGCATACATGCTCGAACTAGCGGGAATTATCATTTTAGGAATATTGGCACAATGGGTTGCATGGAAATTTAAAATTCCAGCAATTTTACCATTGATTCTTATCGGTTTACTTGTAGGACCAATTGCTGCAGAATTTTTATCAGAAGATGGAGCAAAGTGGATTGAACCTATTTGGAATAACGAAAAACAAAAAGGGCTGTTTCCTGGAGAAAGCTTGTATTATTTTGTGTCTCTAGCCATTAGTATTATTCTGTTTGAAGGAGGATTAACATTAAAACGTTCTGAAATAAAAAATGTAGGTCCTGTAATTACAAAACTAATAACATTAGGATCTACCATTACATTTTTTGGTGCCGGAATTGCTGCACACTTTATATTTGGATTAGGTCTTGAATTATCATTCTTATTCTCAGGATTAATTATTGTAACTGGCCCAACGGTAATTACACCAATCTTACGAAATATTCCACTAAAGAAAGACATTTCTACTGTTTTAAAATGGGAAGGAATTCTAATAGATCCAATTGGCGCATTAGTTGCCGTATTGGTTTTTGAATTTATAAGTGTAGAAGGTGATAGTGGTTTTACAAAAACAGCCTTGATTGAATTTGGGAAAATTATTCTTTTTGGAACCACATTCGGATTCACGTTTGCACATGCTTTAGCATTCGCAATTAATAAAAAGTTCATACCACATTACTTACTAAATGTAGTATCATTATCAGTTGTATTATTGGTTTTTGTCGAATCAGAAATCTTTGCACACGAATCTGGTTTATTAGCAGTTGTAGTGATGGGAATGGTACTTGGAAATGGAAAACTAGAAAATATTAAAGAGTTATTATACTTTAAAGAATCGTTGAGTGTGTTGCTAATTTCCATCCTTTTTATTCTGCTTGCTGCGAATATTAATATGGAAGATTTAATGTTATTATACAACTGGAAAACAGCAGTATTATTCTTAGTGGTCGTGTTTATCATACGACCAATAGGCGTTTTTCTAAGTACACATAAATCTAAATTACAAACCAACGAAAAACTCTTTATCAGTTGGGTAGGACCGCGAGGAATTGTAGCAGCAGGTATTGCTTCTTTATTTGGAAGTAAGTTGATGAAACAAGGAGTTGAAGGAGCCGAATATATTACACCACTAGTATTTATGATAGTACTTGGAACTGTTTTATTGAACGCAACAACGGCGCGCTTATTTGCAAAATTAGTTGGTGTATTCTTGACAAAATCCGATGGAATTTTAATTGTTGGAGCATCAAAAGTATCTCGTTTATTAGGACATTACTTAGAAACGAATGGACGTCATGTTGTTTTAATTGATAGCAATCAGAATAACATTGAAAAAGCACAAGAGTTAGGCTTAGAGGCAATTAATACAGATATTTACTCTAATACATTAACAGATAATATAGAATTAAATGATGTTGGCTATTTAATGGCAATGACTGGAAACACATCAATTAATAAATATGCAATTGATAAGTTTGGTGCTGAGTTTGGAGAAAACGGATCATTCCGATTGGTAACTCGTGAAGAAATGTTAGACGAAAATAACAATCCAAAAGAAGGCTTATTTTCACACACAGATGATTATAATACACTAACAGCGCTTACGCTAAAATATCCATCAATTCAAGAAATTGCAATTAATGACAAAGCACATTACAAAAGCTTAATTGAAATTACCAATAAAGACAAAGACATTATTCCATTATTTATAAAAGACAAAGATTCAGAGCTTAAAATCATCTCTTCATACAACATGGAAGTTGAAGAAATTGGCGAAGACTGGAAGCTTGTATACTTAGGAAAACCATTTGATATAGAAGAAACTGAAGTTTAGACGCATTCGCGTTTCATAGCTTTTAGATCGCTTTGCTTTTAGATTTTTGAACCATCATTTCGAGCGTTTTTTTAAAATGAGATAAAGAAAAGTGATATTGATAAGACTTTGAATAAAAACTAAATCAAGTACTGTTTTACGAAATATCTAAAATCTCAATACTCAGAACTAAAATCTAACTTTCATTTAATCATTCAGCTTCAACACTGCCATAAATGCTTGTTGAGGTATTTCTACATTACCAACTTGGCGCATACGTTTTTTACCTTTTTTCTGCTTTTCAAGAAGTTTACGCTTACGCGAAATATCTCCACCATAACATTTTGCCGTTACATCTTTACGAAGTGCTTTGATGGTTTCACGTGAAATAATTTTTGCTCCAATAGCAGCCTGAATCGGAATATCAAACTGTTGTCTAGGAATCAATTCTTTTAGCTTTTCACACATCTTTTTACCAATGTTATACGCATTATCAGCATGAATTAATGCAGAAAGCGCATCAACTGACTGTGCATTCAATAAAATATCTACACGCACTAATTTAGATTTACGCATTCCAATTGGCGAATAGTCAAACGAAGCATATCCTTTGGAAACCGTTTTTAATCGATCATAAAAATCAAATACAATTTCTGCCAAAGGCATATCAAATGATAACTCAACACGCTCAGTTGTTAAATAGGTTTGATTTGTGATTAATCCACGTTTTTCAATACACAAGGACATTACGTTTCCAACAAAGTCAGATTTTGTAATGATGGTTGCTTTTATATAAGGTTCTTCTACACGATCTAAACTAGAAGGATCTGGCAAGTCAGAAGGATTATTTACAATGATAACCTCATTGGGTTCTTTTCTTGAAAATGCATGATACGACACGTTAGGAACTGTCGTAATTACAGTCATATTAAACTCACGTTCCAAACGTTCCTGAATGATTTCCATATGTAACATTCCTAAGAATCCACAACGGAAACCGAAACCTAAAGCTGCAGAACTTTCAGGTGTAAATACCAATGAAGCATCATTTAACTGAAGTTTCTCCATAGAATTACGAAGTTCTTCATAATCTTCAGTATCTACAGGGTAAATTCCGGCAAAAACCATTGGTTTTACATCCTCAAAACCTTCAATAGCGTTTGTTGTTGGTGTTTTAGCATCTGTAATTGTATCACCAACTTTTACTTCACGTGCATCTTTAATTCCAGTAATTAAATACCCAACATCACCCGTTTTGATCTCTTTCTTTATAACCTGATTCAGCTTTAACGTTCCTACTTCATCAGCGCCATATTCATTACCTGTTGCGACAAATTTAATACGTTGTCCTTTTTTAATAGAACCGTTCATCACTCTAAAATATGTTTCAACTCCACGAAATGGATTGTAAACAGAATCAAAAATTAAGGCTTGTAAAGGTTCTTCATAATTTCCTTCTGGTGCAGGAATACGATCAATTACAGCAGCTAATATATTATCAACGCCATATCCTGTTTTTCCACTTGCGTGAATAACCTCTTCAGGATCACAACCTAATAGATCAACGATATCATCAGTTACTTCTTCAGGATTGGCACTTGGTAAATCTACTTTATTTAATACAGGAATAATTTCTAAATCGTTCTCTAAAGCGAGATATAAATTAGAAATTGTTTGTGCTTGAATACTTTGTGCTGCATCTACAATTAACAAAGCACCTTCACATGCAGCAATAGATCGTGAAACTTCATAAGAGAAATCTACGTGTCCAGGAGTATCAATAAGATTCAAGATATATTCTTGTCCTTCGTACGTATATTCCATTTGAATGGCATGTGATTTAATTGTGATTCCGCGCTCACGTTCTAAATCCATACTATCTAATAATTGATCTTGCTTTTCTCGTTCAGTTACGGAGCCTGTAAAGTCTAACAATCTGTCAGCTAATGTGCTCTTTCCATGATCGATATGTGCAATAATGCAAAAGTTTCTAATGTGCTTCATCTAATTCTATAGCTAAATAATTTGCAAATATAGCTTTTTACTAGGTAAATCCTCATGTTTTCGTTGCAGATACAAAGATTTTTTAATAAAACATGTAGCTTTTTTTCTACATTAAATAAAAATGAATATATTTGCGCCCAATTAACCAAACCATAGCCATGAACCTAAAAATCACAAGTTTATTTGTGTTTTTTACATTTTTTACCGCATTCGGGCAAGAAACCTATCAAGTCTCGGGTAAATTAATCGCTTCCGATTCGGAAAACGCGATTGCATTTGCTAATGCTGTATTATTAAATGATGGAACAGTGGTAAAAGGAAGTTCTTCTGAAACTTCAGGTATATTCTTAATTTCTAACGTTTCTCCCGGAAAATATACATTGAATATTAGTTTTGTTGGTTATAAAACATATACCAAAGAAATTGAAGTTACCAAAACAATCGATTTGGGAACAATTACTTTACAAGTAGACACAGAATCATTAGATGGTGTTGTAATTTCTACAAAAAAACCAACACTAAAACGTGAAATTGACCGACTCGTATTTACTGTAGAAGGAACAGCATTAACCGAAGATAATACTTGGGAAGTATTGCGCAGAACGCCTGGTGTTATTGTAGTTAATAATGAATTATCTGTTAAAAATAGTACGCCAACAGTATACATTAATGATCGCAAAGTACATCTTTCAGCAAGTGAAATATATCAATTATTAGAAGGAACACCAGCACAAACAGTAAAATCTGTTGAGGTAATTACCAATCCGCCAGCACGATACGATGCACAAGGAGGTGTGATTTTGAATATTGTGATGTCTAGGAATTTAATTCTTGGTTACAACGGAAGTATTTATGGAAACTTTACACAAGGAGTTTTTCCGCGTTATAATGCTGGAATGAATCACTTTTATAAGCGTAATAAGTTAAATATATTTGGAAGTTATAGTTACACACACACAAAGATTAATAGGGATAATGATGAGCTTATTAATTATTTAGATAATACGACTACAACATCAATTTGGAATTCAGATATTAATAGAAATACACGAGAAAATAGACACAATGTTAATTTGAATATTGATTACGAGTTTGATGCAAAAAACATAGTAAGTTTTTCAGGAAACTTATTATACAACCCATACTGGAAACGTAGAACATTAACAAGCGGTATTGTAGATGATCAAACTGTGGCAAATGAAGACTTTTCATTAGCAGCAATCAATAATTACAGTCAGGATAAACACAATTTAGGTCTGAATTTAGATTACACACACCATTTTAAAAAAGAAGGTGAAAAACTTTCTGCCAATGTACACTATACGGACTATGACAGAGATGGAAATCAAGATGTTTCAACAGGTTATACTGTATTTTTAGGAACTGATTTTACCACTGCATTTACTACACAAGCCAATCAGAAAACAAATATTATTAGTGGACAAATTGATTACGAATTACCAATAAGCGAATCAGCTAATTTTGAAACTGGAATAAAAGCGGTAAATATTGAAACAGATAGTAATTTGTGGCAATTCAACATTCAAAATGGTATTCCTGTCATAGATACAAACAATTCAGATACATTTCAATACGATGAATCAATCTATGCAGGGTATGTGAGTTATGCTAAAAATTGGGATAAATGGAGTTTAAAAGTTGGATTTAGAGGTGAACAAACAGAACTCAAAGGAAATTCACTCAGTACAAATCAGGTAAATACACAAAACTATTTCGAATTATTTCCAAGCGCATATATAAGCCATCAAGTATCAGACAAACTAAATATATATGCCGACTTTAGTAGACGAATTACACGACCAAGTTTTGATAATTTAAATCCATTCAGATTTAATTTTACTGATTTTTCGTTTGCTACAGGAAATCCAAGACTACAACCATCTATTGCTAATAGTTATAAGGTAGGTGCAGAAATAATTAGTAAGTTTTTTATAGAAGCATTCTATATTTATAATAAAAACGAAATCTATGAATTAACACTTCAAGATAATGAAAACAATATTTTACAATACATAGATTCTAATGTAGAAAATAATAGATATTATGGTTTAGATTTTATAACATACTTTTCTATATTAGATACATGGGATGTTTCTATTACGACTTCTTTTTACAATAATGAAGATACATTTACACTAGCGGATAATGTGCGTGTGTTACAGCAAAAATGGGCAAATTACACAGCAATTGATAATAATTTTACATTTCTGAAGGATCAAAGCTTAACTGCAAATGTATCTTTTGTGTATTTGTCTCCCGTAATTTTAGGACTTTCAGAAGTTTCCTCACGAAACTTATTGAGTTTATCTTTACGTAAAAATTTATGGAATAAAAGAGCTACTATTTCATTAACCGCAAACGATATTTTGAACGGTCAAGAATTTACGAAAACAACAGTATTTGCAAATCAAAACAGTCGTTACCTTGCTAATTTCGATACCCAAATCATTCGTGTAGGATTCCGTTACAATTTTGGAAATACAAAACTTAGAACCAATCAACGTACAAAATCTTCTGCTGAGCAAGAACGTTTAAAAGAGTAGTCTTTAATAGTTATATTTCTCACTTACTTATTAGTTTGGATGCAAGGATAAAATAAAATTTGCGTTAAAATTTTTCATGTATCTTTGCAAAATCTTTTAAAAAACAATCTATTGTGGTTAAAATAGGAGACATAACGTTACCAGAATTTCCATTGCTATTAGCACCTATGGAAGATGTAAGTGATCCGCCATTCCGTGCATTATGCAAAGAACAAGGTGCAGATGTAGTGTACACAGAATTTATTTCTTCAGAAGGGTTGATTCGTGATGCTGCGAAAAGTACCATGAAACTTGACATTTACGAAAAAGAACGCCCAGTCGGAATTCAAATATTTGGAGCCAATTTAGATTCGATGTTACAATCGGTAGAGATTGTTGAAAAATCAGGGCCAGATATCATAGATATCAATTTTGGTTGTCCTGTAAAAAAAGTAGTGAGTAAAGGTGCTGGCGCAGGAATTTTAAAAGATATCGATTTAATGGTTTCCTTAACGAAAGCTATGGTTGAACATACAAAGCTTCCTGTTACTGTAAAAACGCGTTTAGGTTGGGATCATGACACGATTAAAATTGTAGAAGTTGCCGAACGCTTACAAGATGTTGGTTGTGCGGCTATTTCCATTCACGGACGTACGCGTGCGCAAATGTATAAAGGTGAAGCCGATTGGCATCCAATTGCTGATGTGAAAAATAATCCTCGAATGCACATTCCTGTGTTTGGAAATGGTGATGTAAATTCTCCGGAAAAAGCAATGTTAATGCGTGATAAATTTGGCTTAGACGGTGCTATGATTGGTCGTGCGAGTATTGGATATCCTTGGTTTTTTAGAGAAGTAAAACACTTTTTTGAAACAGGAACGCACATGGCAAAGCCAACCATGGAAGAACGTGTAGATGCTGCCAGACGTCATTTACAAATGTCTATTGATTGGAAAGGTGAACGTTTAGGAGTGTTTGAAACGAGAAGACATTATACAAACTATTTCAAAGGAATTCCACACTTTAAGGAATACAGACAACGCATGGTTACTACAGATGACTCTGCAGGTGTTTTTCAAGTATTTGATGAGGTATACGAGAAGTTTGCTGATCATCAATTTGTTTAGAGAGATTGAATTATTGAAACATTCAAAAATTTTGTGTGATATTGAATCAAATTCAGTATAACGAAGTATTCAATATTCAAGTATAAAATCTCTCATTACTCAATGCTCAGTATTAACATCTATTCTTTCTAAGAACAACCTGTAATAAAATTTCTATTAATACGATTACTAGCGATAAAAGAAGCTAATACGCCTAAAATTGTAATGGTTAAAAATACCGTTACACAATTCATAAAGCGCAATTCTACAGGATATGGCAGGCTAGGAGTGATGTAGAATAATTTGAATTGCAATTGGCAGAAAATTACAATCACGCCAAGTGTAATACCTAATAAACCTCCTAAAACAGTAATAATAATTCCTTGAAAAAAGAAAACTTGCTTTATTTCTCGGATCGTGGTTCCTATGCTAAACAAGGTTTTCATATTGTTTCGCTTATCCAAAATCATCATCACAATAGCACCAACTACATTAAACAATGCAAGAATCAATACAAGTGTGAAAATTAAGTAAATCGCAATATTTTCAGTATTTAGCATCTTATACAATGCATCATTTAGCTCAATTCTGGTTTTAATTAAAACCTCATTATCAAAAATAGTGGCAATCTGTTCTTTTATAATAGCTTGATCAGTTTCAGGCTTCAATTTAAACTCTATATGTGTAATTTCATTGGCATTTAAATCCAATAATTCCTGTGCTAATTCTATATTCGTAAATACATATTTGCTATCTAAATCTTCATTAATTCTATAAATACCTTCCGTAATTACTCTGATCTTTTCATATGGATTTTTAGAACTACTTGTAATGCTTTTTGTGCCAGGCTTTGGCACAATAATTTCTAACAAATTGCTATAATCTCTAGCAACAACACCTAAAAGATTCGCCGTTCCGAGACCGACAACAGCTTCATCAAATATTTCTGGATTTACCCAATTTCCAACGTACATAATACTATCAATGGCGTTGACATTTATAAAGGAAGCGTCAATTCCTTTTATGTTGGCAATATGATGCTTATTATTCAAACTCAATACAACGCGTTCTTCCACTACTTGTGAAAAGGAAATAATATCAGGAATTTCTTCCAATGATTTTAGTTGGGTTTCGCTTACGCGAAAAGTCTTTCCAGTTGCCGCTTCAATTTTTAAATCAGGATCAAAGTCATTGCTAAAAGAGAGGCTAAATGTCTTCAATCCTGCAAAGCCAGAAAGTACAATAAACAAAGCCAATGCACCAATAACAACTACCACACTTGTGACGATGTTAATAATGTTAATAGCGTTTTGAGAACTTTTAGAAAACAAATATCGCTTGGCTATGTAAAAAGCAAATTTCAATTACGACTTCTTTCGTTTTTCTAATAAATCAGGATCTTGAATTGGGTTTTCTTCACGTTTAAGCGACTTTTCAATGTTTTCGATATATTCTAAAGAATCATCTACATAAAACGTTAAACTAGGCACTTTACGTAGTTGGTGTTTCACACGCTGGGCTAGCTCATGCTTAATTAAAGGAGCGTTTGATTGAATTCCTTCTAACAACTCTTTTCCTTTATTGTGCGGAAAAATACTTAAATATACTTTTGCTACGGAAAGATCTACCGTAACATTTACTTTCGTTACTGAAATAATAATGTTTGTTAATCCGCCACCACGTGCAGCGCCTTGCAAAATGTCTACCAAATCTTTTTGTAAAACACCTGCTATTTTTTTCTGTCTGTTACTTTCGATATCACTCATAATACTGCAAAAATAGAATATTAAGACCATAAAACGTTGACATTACTGCTGAATTGCAATAACTTTACTCAATAATTGAAATTTAAACGCCCTGATTTGTATGCTTGAACGATTATTTTAGATCTCTTTGTCATACATATGGTGGTTATTTAAAAGCTATTTGACAATTAAATTAAGGAAAGACGTGAATAAAATAGAACATATTGGGATTGCAGTCAAAAATATTGAAGCATCCAACCAATTATTTGCAAAATTGTTCAATAAGGAACATTACAAAATGGAAGAAGTGGAAAGCGAAGGTGTAAAAACTTCTTTTTTTCAACTAGGCGAAAGTAAAATAGAACTCCTTGAAGCTACTCGTGACGACAGTCCTATAGCGAAGTTTATTGCAAAAAAAGGTGAAGGCGTACACCATATAGCGTTTGATGTAACGGATATTTATGCAGAAGTAGAACGACTTAAAGGTGAGGGCTTTATCGTGCTAAACGAAACGCCTAAAAAGGGCGCAGACAACAAATTAGTGGTCTTTTTACACCCAAAATCAACCAATGGGACACTCATAGAGTTGTGTCAAGAAATAATTTAATGCAATTATTATTTTTTCGGAATTAAAAAAAATAGTAATATTGCACCCGCATTGGTCCCATAGCTCAGCTGGTTAGAGCATCTGACTCATAATCAGAGGGTCCTTGGTTCGAGCCCAAGTGGGACCACTACTTAAGAGTCAGACATACGTCTGACTCTTATTATTTACCACATATTCAAGTTATTAGTATTTTTCTTCTCCTAGACTTATCCACTACATTCATTAAAAAAAGGCATACAATTCGGCACACTATTCCTCAGAAAAAGTACCCCAAAATTTAAAACATAACATTATGAATAACAATAAATTAAGTGTTCTGTTTTTAATTGATAGGACAAAACAGAATAAGCAAAATAAGTGTCCTATTAAATGTAGATTAACTTTTAAAGGTAAAAGAAAGCAGTTTTCTACAGGGTTTTTTATCAACCCAAAGGATTGGAAAAGTAAGTTACAAAAAGGTAGTCCACCCAATAAAAATAATAATTATATTAATACACAGTTAAGTCTGATTAAGCAACAAATTAATCAGGCTTTTTTGTTTCTACAAGTTAACAATGAACAGTTTGATGCAGAAGATATTTATCTTCAACTTAAAGGTATAACTAGAAAAAAAGATAAGACTATTTTAGAAGTGTTTCAAGCACACAATGATAAGGTAGAAAAGTTAATAGGTAAGGAATATGTATTGCCTACATTGTGGAAATACAAGCAAGCTAAAGCTCTTTTAAAAGACTTTATTTCATTTCATTACAAGAAAAATGATTTTCAATTTAAAGACCTTGAAATTAGTTTTATAAAAGAATATGAGTTCTACCTTAAAACTGAAAAGAAATTAGCTCAATCTTCAACCTATAAAGCAATCCAGAGATTTAAACGTATTGTGAAAATTGGATTGTCTGAAGGATATTTAGATAAAGATCCTTTTGTTATGTATACATGTAAGAACCCAAAAACTCAAATAGTTTATTTAGATAGTAATGAACTAGCTAAACTAGAGGAACACTCTTTTGCTCAAACTAGATTAAAACAGGTAAGAGATATGTTTATATTTTGCTGTTATACAGGACTAGCTTATGCAGAAATGTCAGCTTTAAGTTCTGAACATGTAATTGATGGGTTTGATGGTAATAAATGGATTAAAATACATAGGAAGAAAACAAATGTTAAAGTATCAGTTCCTTTATTACCCAAAGCTCTAGCTATTTTGACTAGTCAGAATAATATATCTTCAAATAAATTACTGCCAGTAATATCTAATCAAAAGTTTAATTCATTCTTAAAGGAAATTGCAGAAATAGTAGGTATTGAAAAAAGGTTGACTCATCATATAGCTAGAAAAACTTTTGCCACTACTGTATTGCTATATAATGATGTACCAATGGAAGTGGTTTCTGAATTATTAGGGCATTCTAAATTAGATATCACTCAAAAGCATTATGCTAAAGTGGTACAGAAGAAAGTAAGTGAGCATATTACATTATTGGCTAGAAAATTAGATAAGTAAATTTTAAAAACTACTATCATAATAGGAGAAAGTAACCTAGATGTAACAAGAAGAACATAAGAGGTTAGATACTAACTAACCTCTTAATGTGACATACTTTACCAATGTTCAACTTTTAATTTTGGTTTAACACCAATATTCCTTCTCAATACCTTTTTTAATATAGATTTGACAAAGCTTTTATGCTCATTTGTTGTAGCTATATTATCATGAATAGTAAATAAAGGAATGTGAGGCTTAGCTTCAGATATTATTTTACAAGCTTTATGTAATACTAAATCAGCTTCTATTCTCTGTAGCAGTATAGCCAATGCTGCATGAGGTTTTTTGCCTCTTCCCTTTTTTATAACAGCGAATACTTTATGAACATTCTTAAATGTATTCTTAAATAGTTTAGCAGTCGGGCTATTATTTTTATTAGAACTATAAATAGCTTCAAATACTATATTCTTGACTTTGTCTCTTGGTATTTCACAATCAACTAAATCAATCATACCATTAGCATAAAGTATTTTTCCAAATTCTTCATAAAACTTACCTGAAGACACTAAACTTTTAAATAAAACAACATCTGGTTTGTTTTCAACAGATTCTATTAATTTTTCAAGTTTATCAAGGTCTATATAACTGTTAGGTATTTTATCTCTGATATTCATTCTTCTAAAAACCTCTATATCTAATAATGCCATAGCTAGAAAAGGTTGTGAATTTTTGATATCTATACTTATCAATCTTTTATCTTCATAAGTTAAGCATTCTCTTAGATTAGATTTTAGATTAGTAATATTGGTATGTAATCTATTGCCACTATTATCAATAAAAAATTCAAATTCTTGTCTATAAATTTTCTGAATAGGAATTAACTTGCTATTCAAACTTAGCATAGGATTTTTAACCTCTGGATTATTTAAGTCATCTAAATATTCCTTTTTCACTATACTTAGAGCTTTTTCAATGTCAACTTTTAGGTCTTTGGAAAACCACTCTGATAGAAAACATAATTCACCTGTTTTTTCTGTATTTATTGTTTTATCATAATTTGTTAAACTTTTAATAAGTGTTTTTTTCTTTATTATTACTGGCTCAGTAGGTGTGTTATATCTCTCACAAAACTTCAATCCTTGAGATTTTTCTCCAGTTATATATTGCTTGTCTTCAATAATAACTCCATGTTCAATTAGATAATTTATATATTTCCTGTAATGCCTATTTTTATCTTGCAAGGTTTTTTTATGTATTGGTGTAAAACCGTCTCCATCGAGCAAGTCTTTATTCCTTGAAGGAATATAATTAATAAGATGTAATAGATGAACAAAATAATCTTTGAAGTATCTAAAAGTAGGAGGGTTTTCGTTTAGCATTCTATCCAAATCTATAGAACCTGGAATATAAAGAGGTAAACTGTCATTATTATTGCCTACTTGATTTTCAACAAGTGATGCTTTTACACTTGGGCAATTAAACGTATTAGAGTGGCTATTTAAAGCATTTGCCACTATTGATGGAGTTTCCATTACCTCTCACTTAGAAAGGCTTTCCTCTAAATTGAATCTATCAGGTGTCTAACAATAAGACAAGTGGAATTGATTTTCTCTCATAAAATTATATGTCAATATTTTAAATACAATAATGAACCCTTAAAGGGTTAAAATTCATAGAAACAATAATATCAGTATTCTTTGATTTGGAAAATTGGAGAGAAAACTACTCCAGAAAATTATGTAGAAGTATCCTTTTTCAAGGAAAAAAGTAATATACAAAATAATACAGACTTAACAAAGAAATTTACTCTTAAAAATTTGATTATTAATCTTTTTAAATATTAAAATTATGCAATTAAAACAAAGTAAAAGACAGAATGTAAAACTCAGATTAGGAATATCTGGAGCTAGTGGTTTTGGTAAAACTCATTCAGCATTATTATTAGCCTATGGAATGACTCAAGATTGGTCTAAAATTGCTGTAATAGATAGTGAAAATTCTTCCGCATCTTTATATTCTAATCTTGGAGAATTTAATGTGTTAGACCTAACAGCTCCATTTAGTCCAGAACGTTACATTCAAGCAATAGAGATATGTGAGAAAGCTAATGTAGAAGTGATAATTATAGATTCTATAACTCACGAGTGGAACGGAAAAGGAGGTTGTTTAGATATACATAATAATCTTGGTGGAAGATGGTAAGATTGGGCATCTGTAACACCGAGACATCAGGCTTTTATAGATAAAATACTTCAATCTACTAGCCATGTAATAACAACAGCTAGAAGGAAAATGGACTATTCTTTAGATGTAGGTTCTAATGGTAAATCTAAAGTGGTTAAGCATGGTACAAAAGAAGTAACCCGAGAAGGTTTTGAATATGAACTTACTGTCAATTTTGAATTAGTGAATGATAAACATTTAGCTAAAGCTTCAAAAGATAGAACGAATCTATTTTCTTCATCACATGAATTTGTAATAACATCTAAAACAGGAGAAAGGCTTTTGAAATGGTGTAATGCAAAACCAGTTACAACTCAAGAAATATTAGATAAGATTAGTGGAGCATTATCTGTTTCAGAATTATCAGAAATTTATAAAGAATTTCCATCTTATCAGCAAAGCTTGCAATCTCAATTTGTCAATAAGAAAGAACAACTCGAACAATTAATTAATTCTAAAAACTTTAGTCAAAATGGAACTACAGCTCGTACATAAACCCACATTAGAACTCAATCCTGTAAAAAGTACTATCATAATAGGACAAGAAACAGGAGATGTAAACAGTTCTAATAATAATATAATAACCAATAGCAATACTAATCCATTCATAGAGGCTAATACCAAAAGTATTAGCCTTTCTCATTTACAAAAGGATTGTATAATACCAGTCTTTAGTAAGGATAATGAACGTACAATTACGCATTCTGAATTTATAGATGTTGTGGCTAATTCAGTTTTAAAAGTATTTTCACATCATAGCATAGATGCACCAGAAATAAGAATTAGCCATCAGATTAAAGGTAGAACACCTAGTGCAATATATAAGTCAGCTAAAGACTTGCTAGACCATGAAAAGACTAATTATTATGAAAGAATGGCATTTATAATTCGAGTACCTAGTATAACAGAAACTATCAATGGAAACAAGCTGTCTTTGATGGTTGGTGGAGTGCGTGCATATAACAAGGAAAACCTCTATTCAAAGAAATCTGTTGAGAAATTTCAAGTATTTATTGGCTTTCAGAATCAAGTATGCTGTAATTTATGTATCAGTACAGATGGTATGCAGTCAGAAATGCGTGTAGGTAGTGTAAATGAATTAGCAGTTAAAGTACAAGACTTAATATCTAATTATGATGCAAAAAATCATTTAAAAGAGATGCTAGCTTTAACTGAATATAGTATTACTGAAAGGCAATTTGCCCAATTACTAGGAAAGTCTAAACTATACAATTATCTACCAAAAAATGAAAAGCTACAAACTCCACAATTGCTTTTAAATGATGGACAGATCAGTTCTATTGCTAAGGATTATTACCAAGATGAAAGATTTTGTAAAAATGAAGATGGTAATATCAACCTTTGGAATGTATATAACCTATTCACATCAGCCAATAAGAGTAGTTATATTGATACTTTTTCAGAAAGGAACGTCAATGCTTATGAATTTTCAAAAGGTCTAGCACAAACTCTCAATGGTAATTCTAACTACCGTTGGTTTTTGAGTTGATTAATGCTCAACTTCTTTAATTAGAGGTTGGGCTTAATATTTGATCCCAAATTTTTTCACTTTATTTAGAGATTCAAAACATTTCAGTAGTGCTTTTTCTTTTATAGATTCCCTCTTTAAAAGTTTTGAACTAGTGTATTTAATATTGGATAGTTCTTTATATTCAAAAACCTTAGTTTGCTCACCTAAATCAATGATTTTTTTCCATTCTTCTGATGATAGTAATTTTAGTCTGTCGTAAATTGGTTTTATCTCAACTACTTCTTTTTCCTTTAGGTCTGAAAGCTTTTTAATTTCATCGACTTTATCAGGGTTATTGACTATGAATCCTAATCCTTTTTTACCAACATGGCAATCTTTAGAGTTTAAGTTTCTATTCTCTTTTAACTTTTTTACTAAATTAAATAGCTCATAAAAATCTAACCCATCAACAGAGTTTTTGTCTACGTACTTTTTTAGACCATCCCAAAACTGTATACCATGTTTCTTGATTTCACTTATTACAAAAAGGTTGTTTTCTGTATCATTTTCATCAACTTCTTTTTCCTTTGCTCTTATGTTAGCCTCCTCTTGACTAATTAAATACTCCTCTAAAACATTCTTGTCAAGGTTGTACTTTTCTTCTTGTAATCTTTTCCAAGACAATTCTTTTTTTGCATATTCTGATATAAGCGTATTTACTGCATTTTTAGTTAAATGGTTATACACAAATACAAGTAGCTCTCTAAACATCTCTATAAAAGAATCTTTAAGCCTTTGCTCATTGTAGATTTTCCACAAGTCAGTTCTATTATTAGTTAAAAAATGATAGTATGCTATAGTATATGCAACTGAGAAGGATTTTAAGTTAGTATCACCAATTGCATCAACATTCTTCCTCCCAAAAAGCTTGTCAACAGTTTTGAAGATGATTGCATTGGCAATAAATTTTTTATAGAAATTCTCACCTGGCATTTTATTTTTTTCAACTAACTCATTAATACTTTTGGTAAAATCAATAAAGTTTTTCTGAGAACCTCTTGATACCATATAAGGCTTTTGCTCCCAAAGATTCATGTACTTGGCAATGTCAGATTTTACAAACTTCTGTTTTGTTGGATTTTGTTCTTTAAACTTCTTTTGCATACTTGGAGTAAGCTTATTAATAGCTTCTCTGTATTGTCCTTTTACTCTTTCAAAATACCACAGAATAGATTGGTTTTTATTCTCTGGATTAGCAACATATTTCTTTCTAGATAAGCTTTCTATTTTTACAAAATATGGGTTGTTAGATGATAAGTCTAATTCTGTAACCTTATTTTGACTATTAGCATATCT
The DNA here is from genome assembly GCF_947496985.1 of uncultured Kordia sp. Lineage (GTDB taxonomy): Bacteria > Bacteroidota > Bacteroidia > Flavobacteriales > Flavobacteriaceae > Kordia. The sequence goes on along the minus strand of NZ_CANMEZ010000001.1, from coordinate 815,674 downwards.
GGCAATATTAGGAACTTCTATATTTTTCTTATCAATGTCCTTAATAACAGTTAACTTCATTTGAACGGAAATACTACTTAAGTCTGCATCTTTATATTTTTTTTGGGTGTGATACAAAGAAGCTGTAGTTTGTCCTCCATTTACAATTTGAAAATCATTTAATTTTGTAACGAATAACTGGTTGTTTATGACTTTTGTTTTGACTTCATTAGCTGTAGCAGTTATACCATTATTGTATGGCAAGAACATTTGTGGTTTTTCTCGAATAGTATCTCTAATACCTTTATTGTACCTACCTGCTTGCCCAAGAAAAGCTCTTACATTACTTTCTAATAATTCATTAGAAAACTCTTTATACAAATTAGCTAAAACATAACCAGGAATAATAGCTAAGTAACAATCATATAATTCATCTATAGTAGGGACTTTTAAACATTGAATTCCTTGTTGATTGTTATCTAAGAAATCAGCAAAATTAATTTCAATAGGCTCCCTATTACTATTCGTCTCATTAATTCTAAAAAATCTATTTATGTCCCAAACATGAAGATTTATGCTTAAACTTTCATCTATTCCTTTTATTTTTATTTTATCTACTTTCTGATTTGAATTACCATTCATTAATAAGTAGATATTAACTCTATCAAAAAGATGGTTTTGCTTTCCTATAATTTTTAGAAGCTCGACTAATTCATCATTAGATGAATCTATATAGTCTATATGCCTTTTAATAGCTCCGTTTAGGAATCTCTTTATTTGATTTAAGGTCTTAGTAAATTCTGTTGAAAGAATATTGTAATCATAATCATCAGGATTATAATAAGTAATGAACAGTTCTAAGGTTTCAAAATAACTCTTATTACCATCATCTTTGTAAGAGTCTTTCAAGCAATAACCGTTAATTTTCCAATCAATTCCCCCTTTTGAATTAGGATGAATGAAGGATAAAACTCTAGCGCCATCAGTCTTACCTATGGACTCAAGAACCTCAATACAATACTCAGTAAATTTATCTTCGAAACTAGAGCCCTCACCATCTGAATATACTAGTGCTGCAACTTCAGACTTTACTTCATCTATGTAATTTCTTAAAGCTCTATTCATTCTTTACTTCATTAATTATTGTATCAAAATCAACTCTATATTCTTCAATGGCTGAATTTTCAATGTAATATGATGTGTTATAGATTCCTTGAGGTAGGTTATCAGTAGTTAGTTTTGGGAAAGAATCATTGACTTGATATAAAGACCTTGATTTGACTCCATATTGAGCATCGTAATTATCTCTATCTTCATCATAATATTCAGCTGATTCAAGTTTTTCATTAAAATACTTTAGAGTGGCTGAGTTGTTAGATATTTTGTCACGAATAATATCTATAACAGAATTAAGTGAAATACCGTTTTCCTTTAATGTTTCAGATGCAAAATTATTTAGAAAGAGATTTTCTACATTAGAAGTATCTAGTTGTCGTTCACTAGTGATTTTAATTCTAGGCAGTTTAGATGTCGTGAATTTAATTTCAAAACAAGTTGCTCCAAGAGTAAAATCTTTATCTTCATAATCAGGACCAGTCCAACAGTTTAAAAGGTAGTCAGGGTTTATATTACTGTCAATTAACTCATCTAGAAATAAAAGTTCACCTAAAAGACCTTTTTGCTGCTCTACTGTTAATCCTTGGGTATTTAGTTTGTCAAATAACTTTTTCCACTTTTGGATGACATTTGATGTAATTGTAATAGCTTCATTTTCTGTTGGTACATTAGTGATTTCTTCAATTATATTTTCAACAAATAGGCTAAAAATGTCTTTAAGTTCATTATCTATTAAATATATATTTAACTCTTTACTGTCATCAAGGTCAAATACATCTATTCTTAAACCTTTAAAGCTTGAGTTTTTAAATTCAGGAATTATAGTATGTGAGGATACCTCCATTAGATATAGATGATTCCCTGTTAGATGATTTGTAGCTGCAAAGCAATTGAATTGAGGTAGTATATCAATTCTAGTCTTTATTATTAATTCATCTTTTGAAGGCTTTTGCAATTCCCAAATAGATTTTAAATCTAACATAATTATTCGCTTTTAGGATTTTCTTCTTCAGGCATAACTTCTTCATCAAAATCATCAAATATTGTAGCCGTATAAGATGTTTTGGTTTCGTTATCTATTTCAGGGAAATATATACTATAACCAACTACAGGTATATTATTTGTCAAATTACTTGTTCCTCTTTCATCTAACCCATAAATCAAAAGCAATCCTTTTCTTTCTATTTTTCTTTGTTGCTTAATTGAACTGTATGACCCTAAATCTTGTTTTTCTAAATCAACTTGTCTATCAACTAAGTCATCAATTTGATTTTTTGTTATCTTATATTGCTCAGATGGTTCAGTCTGGTTTCTTATACTACAAGTCATATCATGAGTTTTTCCTTCAGAGATTAAAGTGTACTGCGTGGAAAGACCCTTAGTTTTTTTTCTGTTTTTCCTGTCATCTTCATTTATATAAAAACCTACTTCTTTATCTGTATTAGAAACTATACATATAGTCCACTCTTTTACACTCTTTTTAACTTTTTGTAATTCAATATAGTCTGTAATTACTTGCTTGTTTATATGAGGTGTGTCTACACTGAATCCATTTATAAATTCTGTTAGAGGTTCCGTGTTCACATCATTAAAGATTAAATATCTCAATTTCCCCCTTTTATCAATTGTTTTAGCATTACTAAGCCTTTTGGTTAAAGCCTGTAATTGTTTGAAGTTGTTGTCTATAGAGTCAAAGTCTTTGTTTAATAAATATGTTTGGAGATTAGTTCCAGAGAATGAAATTTTTATATTAGTAGACCAATATAATTTTGAAGCACTAGTTACAGCCAATAGACCATGATGATTTCTAACTTTTAATTTAAAATCTTTAGGCTTTAGGTTTTGAGAACTCATAATGTCAAAATCATTTCTCATTTCCTCAGTAGCCATTGTGATATGGTTAAACCAGTCAAAGATTCTATTATTAGTAAAAAGTCTGCATAAATCAACATAACCTGGTCTATATCCAAACCATCTTCCCATTTGCATAAGTGAATCATACATTTTAGTAGTTCTCAAGTAATAACTAACAGAAAGACCTTCAAGGGTAATTCCTCTTGATAGTTTACCTCCACCTATGGCAATTACAGATAAGCCGTTTTCATGTCTGTCATAGTCTATATTGGAGATGTTGTGGTAATCTATTTTTGATAATGAAGTAGTACCATGTACAGCTCTAACATCAAACTTTTTAATAGCTGTTCTAATTTCTTGTTTTACTTCCTCCCAAGTATGAGATTTAATCCTATTGTCCTTATATCTTAGATTTTCTAAAACATTTTCAGTAGTTGGTTTGAAGTCAGATTCAAAGATGTTTCTCACGTCTTCAATGAATTCAGCATCATTAGCCTCAATATTATTGGTAAACTCCTTTATCAATTCGTTGACAAGCAGAGAGACTCTGTCTATCCATTTAACATATAAAGCAACGTGAATAAGCATTGAATTGTGCTTTTTTTCATGCCCTCTAAGTCTTCTAATTGCACAAGTAAGAATATAAGATTTGATTGCATACTTCAGACTATTTGGAAGATATTCAGGTAAATCGTCTTTATTATGCTTATTTATTTTTTCAAAAAGTGGTGGATTATATTCTTCACTATAAATTGGTCTAAAAATGTCTAATGGCTCTCTGCTTTCTTCAGAATTAGGGTCTTCTAATCCAAATAAAGTAGAAGCTCCTATATAGTTTTTAGCGGCTTTAATATTGACAATAAAATGCTTGGGAAATAAATCATCTCCAATGAAATATTCTTTGCCTTTAACATAAGTAGTTAGGTCTTCATTATATTCTTGAGAAATAAATAAGTTAGCATAAGGTGTGGCTGTATAGCCTATAAATGTATTTTGGTCAAATAAGTTAAGTAAGACTCTTATTAGCTTATTTATTGTCTTAACTTCATTAATATCTTTAGTAGTATTTACTGAAGCATAATCTGATTCATCATCAATAATTAATGCAGGTATATTCATCAATTTTTTCCGACCTTCAATTGTCTTGATATCTTCATTGTGTGACAACCAATCAATTAGATTTTCAAGAATAGTTTTGTTTTTCTTTATGACAAATACAACTGGGTTTTTGCCTATAGGTATGTTAGAATTATGTAATTGTTTTGTGCTAAAATCTCCTTCATCCCCTTTAAGGTAATATGATGATGTTAAAGGGTAGATATCTGTTTTAACTTTATACTTCCCAACACCTTTAATTCTATTTTCTCCCTTATTCCTCAAGTACAGAGAACTATTTCTTCCAATATACCCTGAATCAATCCTTTCTTGAGTTTGTCTTCTTAAGGAACTTATTGTTCCTGCAATAACAATGATTAATTTATAACCTGCATCAGTAGCTTTATTAATTAGCCCTACATAGTTAGAGGTTTTTCCAGACTGCACATGCCCAACTACCATACCTCTTCTATCCCAAGAACCTTTCTGTTTTGGATTAACACATTTATCCAGAATCTTATCGGTAAAGTCATCAAGTGACGGTATTGGAAAAGATTTATCTTTTTCTTTTAAATATAGCTTATACCTGTTCCAAAGCTCAAAATTTATATTCGCTTTTTCATCATTAAGCCAAGGTTCAATATCATCTGTCATTGATGTAATTGAGCCTTGCCCAATACTTAAATCAGACATTAAAACCTCGAATAAATCTTCTTTATTAATTTGCTGACCAGGTATTATATCTATTGCAGATACTTTCTCTATAATTGAAAGGATTATTTCCTCTGTTATTTCTCCATTTTTTTTCTCGTGGTCTAATAAAGAATGAGCTATCATTCTGGCAGTTTCGTTTATATTACTCATTTTAAATAGTCGTTTATTAGTGGAAAAAGGTTGAATGGTACTGAGTTCATTATTTGCTGTTTTGCCAGTGACTCAGGTATGCCATTTTCTATATTTATTTTAAATAAATCAATAGCCAATTTGATTAAAGCATCATCTGGAGTTTCAGATATTTTCTCCAATTCATGGTGTGAAGGGTCTTCGTTTTGATTATATAAAATAAGTTCGATAGGAATATTATTTTCTATTAGCTTAAGTGTTTTAGAAAAAATTTTCTTTGAGCCTTCTGTTTCTAAAGCTTGAACTATAATTGGATGTTTTCTATTTATTTGGTATTTTTTAATTCCCTCCCTGTTTGTAGTGTCTTTCCAGAGTCTCTCCAAACTATTTTTACTACTTATTTGAGAAATGGACTTCTGACCTCTCCAATTATAAATCTTAGCAGATTTCTTAATTGCAATTTTTGCTATTCGAGATAATTCTTGGCGTATTTCAATTGGTGGAGTAGCAGTAGATTTTTTAATATCTAAATTCCAATCAAAATCTCCAGTATTAGGAAAGTTTACAGCTATTCTGGCTAATTTAGAATAGTCTCTTTTCTTTTCAAGTCCTAACCAATCTCCAGATACTAAAAGCCTGTCTCCTCTATAGATGTAAAAACCTTGTTGATTAAACCAGCCTAAAGGACCTCCAGATTTTTCATATTCATCATGTGAAATTCGAGACATGTGAGGTAGGATGTAATAAGTTACTTCAACACTATTACTTAATCTTTCTGGTTGCCCCATCTCTGGCTTAGTAGTAAGATTATAAAGAAATGGATTCCAAGCCTCAATTGAGTAAGAGTTAGAGCTTAGAGTTAGACGAGAGCTTTCAATAAATCTATGAAAAACAAGTCCAAGATGCTCTTTAACAATAGACATTTCTTGATAGAAAGCATTTTTCACACTTTCATTATTTTTCTGAGCATCACCAACAATTCTATCTAGGTTTTCCCATAATACTAATGTTCCAGAATCAAACTTGTCAAGAAGTTCTGTAAAACTTGAATCTGAAATGTAATCTAATAAAACCCATTCTTCAATTTGATTGATGTAGTCAATATCCCAACATCTCTTTATTGTTTTATTGCCTTTCTTTTTTGTTATTACAGTAAGTCTTTTACATTGAGAGAATGAAGCTGTTTTAAGTCCCATTCCAAATCTACCTAAGTCATTTTCGCTTCTAATTTCTTCAGGGTCTTTGCTTCCAGGAGTCATTGCTTCAATAAGCTCTTCCAAGTTCATCCCATTTCCATTGTCAATGATAGATATGAATGACTTTTCTCCTTCCCATTTATAGTCTACTTCTACTAAGTCTGCATTGGCTGAAATACTGTTATCCACAATATCTGCAATAGCTGTAGACAAATTATAGCCAAAGCTTCTATAAGAATTTATTGTTGATTTTGGGTTAGGTCTTGCATTTTCAGCTCTATATTCATCCATACTATAGCATTTCCTTGATTTTATAAGCAATACCCTCAGCCATTAAAGGTGGTACTGCATTACCAATTTGTTTAAATGCAGCAGTCCTACTACCTTCAAAAAAGAAATCATCAGGAAATGATTGAAGCCTAGCGGCTTCTCTTAGTGATATTGACCTATTTTGTTTTATGTCTGGATGAATATAATAATGTCCATCCATAGCTATATGTGCAACTACAGTATTAGAAATGCCATTAGGGTTTACAACTTGAAATCTATTTGTAAATGAAGTTGTGTTTTTATGCTTAATTAGTCTTTTAGGTAAATCAGCGTAGTTTAATCTTTTACCTTTTTTGAGAAGTAGGTTAACTGCTATTCTGTATATCTCTAAATCTGTCTCATTATGGGGTCTAGCAATATGCTGAGTAGTAAAGTCTATTCCGTTTCTGATACCTGTTTTTTGTAAGTAATCAGTTATAGGTTTAGCATACTTAACAACACCTAAAGAGCCTTCCCCGTGTTTTAGTTTAGGTAAATCAGAAAACAAACTCTTTCCGAGATTATATTGAATTGGCTTTTCTTCAAAATCAGGATACTTGAACTTAGAGCCTTTTTTCCAACCTATCATTATAACTCTTTTCCTGTCCTGTAAAACATTAAAGTTTTTTGAGTTAAGATGTTTTGTTGATGGAATTTCTATTTTATAACCAGCTCTATCAATTGCACTGAAAATCTTTTTTAAAAAAATACCATTACTAGCAGATAGAATACCTGGAACATTTTCAAACACAAACATTTTAGGCTCATACTTTTTTAAAAAGCCGACATAATGTTTGTAAAGATGATTTCTTGGGTCATCAACCATCCCTTTTGGGTCTCTAGCTCTTCCTACAATTGAATAGGCTTGACATGGCGGACCTCCAATAATTAAATCTACATTCTTATCTCCTAATGAAGAATCTATTTGTTCAAATATTTGATTGAGAGTTTTTTTTGAAATTTCAGTATTGATAACTGAGTCAATTAAATTTCGAGGTACTGAACTCCAAAGCTCTTCTCTAGTAATTTTCTTTTTTAAGTATTTATGGTATGTTTCTATGCTATTATTCTCCTTGAGGTAATGGTAGGCAGTTCTTGTTTTTAGAGTATCACAAGCATCTTTATTCATTTCCACATGTGCAATTGGATTAAAGCCAGCTCTCATGAAGCCTTCTGACAAACCACCTGCTCCTGAAAATAAATCTATAAAATTAGTCATAATTGGATTACAAAATTAATTACTCTAATATCAAAAATATTATAATTATTAGCAAGCTTATATGTGTTTTTTTCTAAAAAAATTGAATAACAATTATGTGTGTCCAAACCACCTTACATAAAACACCCCTTAGTGTTTCAAATTTCAAACTCCCCACCCCAATCTGACAGAAAATTTATTTTTTTGAAGCAGTATATATAAAAGTTGAATTTTTATAAACTTTTTGAGTTGTAGTGTAGTGAAGATTTCAAGTTGACATAATTTTATTCTGTAGACTTCATTTCTTTGACTAGAACATTTAAGATACTTATTGAGCTTAATTTGTAGTTCAACCCCTCACTCAAACTCAATCAGTCCGCACTAAATACCCTTGCTAATTTTTGCAGATGAATCAAATCTGTGCCTAAAATTATTTTAATAGTATTCCATTCAAGGTGATAGTTGAGGTGGTTATTTATTGAAATAAGTATTTAGGTTTTATCAACTCAAAATATTTATACAATGGTTAGAATTATTGGATTTAAACAAAGAGAAAAAGAGGATGGAACTCCATTCTTTATTTTAGAATTACAAGGTGGTGTAGAAATGTCTTTAAGTAAAGAAACGGGGCAATTCTATGCTACAGCTAAAAAGGCTTATGTTACAAGCACATTTGATGAAAAAACTTGCAAGGCTCTTATAGGCTCAGAGATGCAAGGTAATATTGTAAAGAAAGAAGTAGAGCCATACACTTACGTGGTTAAAGAAACAGGAGAAGAACTTGTACTTACTCACAGATGGGTATTTGTGCCAGAAAATGAGCAGGCTAAACAAGATGAAGCTATAAATCAATTAATGGCAGATACTTCTGTATTCTCTCAAAATGGCGCTTCTCAATTAGCTAAACAAGCTATCTAGTTTTAATAACCTGTCCTTTTTTGATATTTCACTAAAGATGTGTCTAGTCATTTTGGGACAGGTTTTAATTTTTTAATTATGAAAGTTCGAGAAATTAAAGTGATTTACTCAGATCATGGAGATAAGAGTATTACTGTAAATAATAGTAAAATAGTACATGAAGTAGCTTTAGCTCATTGGGATATGAATATCATTGAATTTCAAGAAGAAGTAAAGATAATGCTACTTAATAGGGCTAATGCAGTACTAGGAATTTATGATTTATCTAAAGGTGGAGTGGCAAGTAGTAATGTAGATATAAAAATCATTCTAAGTATTGCATTAAAAGGACATGCTTCTGTAATAGTGTTATTACATAACCATCCATCAGGGAAGTTAGTTCCTAGTACGTCTGATAGGTATTTAACTTCAAAATTAAAAAAAGCTTGTGAACTAGTTGATTTATTCTTACTAGATCATTTGATTGTCACAAAAGACTCTTTTTATAGTTTTAAGGATAATAAAAATATTTTGTAGAAGTACTGCGTGTGTTAGTGCGTGAATAAGGCTAAAACGTAGTCATTTTGACTAGGATGAAAAAATGCACATATAATATTATAGCCAAAACTGAAAGAAAAATGCTTGTATAGAGTTGTAAAATGAATATACTCTTTTGTTCTAGTCAAAATAAGGTAACTTACTGCATAACTAACTAATAGCTAAAATTAGTTTGAAGATTCTTTTAAAACACTTTTTCAAGATAATTATTTGATCTAGTCATAGCTGGTTTGTAACAAGGTAGATTCAGGAATAAATGAAATAATATCATTAAATATAGGGAAGTTTAAGACTTAAACTTTTAGGTAAAAAGGCACACTTTTAGGCACACATTAAAATTATAAGTTTTACAAACATTTGATTTTTAATAGAATAGCTTCAATGTCTAGAGCCCAAGTGGGACCACTTTTTGCAACTAAAAGCTTCTTAAGAAATTAAGGAGCTTTTTTGTTTTAGTGAGAAGTTGTTAGTTAACACAACTAAAATGATCTCCTTTTTTCCTTCGCTTGAAGCATTTAAGTAATTCTTTTTCTCTTATATATTCCTAATCCTAAAAGAGATACAAATAATAGTCCTGCAATGATATAATACATATTATTAGTTCTATTAAATTGTATGGCCTCCATATTTCCACTAGGAATAAAAGCTGCCCAAAAATATGGTGCGGCTAAATCTTCGTTTTCAATATAAGTTAATTTTGCTTTGTGTAATGCTTCATCTTTGGTCATTCCTTGTTTTAAGTTGGTATAAAACAACGTCATTAACTTCGTAGTTTGTGCATCATTTACATTCCAAAGACTTGTAATAGTGCTTCTTGCACCAGCATAGGTAAAGGCTCTTGCCAAGCTAATGACACCTTCTCCTTTTTTTAACTCTCCAATCCCTGTTTCGCAAGCGCTTAATACAACCATATCTGCATCCAAATTTAAATTGTACAATTCTCTAACGAAAAGTTGATCTCTTTGCAATGAATCATTGTCTTTACTGAAAGCAATAAACGAGAAACCTCCTTGTTTATCGTTTGATTTGGCGTGTGTAGATAAGTGAATTATTTTATGATCTTTTACATTTGAAATAAAGTTAGCTTTTGTAGCAAATTCATTTTTGAAAATACGGGTTTTAAACAATTCATTAATTGCTTCTACTTCTTGTATATTATATTTTAATATTCCCAATCCATTACGACGCATTGCAATGGTTTCTATTTTTTGATTATCAAATTTTGGTGCAAAAGCTAATATATCATTTGAAGCTTTGGAACTTTTCTTTTCTTTTAATTGACCAAATAGTGTTGCTGAGTAATTATAGCTAATTTGATTTTTTTTCAATAGATAAGGTAATGCTTTTGTGTTATCTAGTTTTGAAGAATCTTCTGTTAACAACGCATCAAAAGGAATAAAATTTAATGCTCCGTCAGGAATAATAATAACATTTTCGGTAATTATATCTTCAATAGGTTGTATGAGCTTCTGATATAGTTTAAAGGCCATCTCCTTATATAGTAAAGTATATTTTTTTAAGTTTTGGTCAGATGTATTAGGAAGCGCCCAATAATTATAGATTCCTTCACGTAGTTGAGCAATCCATTCTTTGACAGGAAAATCTTTAGGAACACTTGTATATTGATAATTTTCTTTAGAAATAACGAATATGAAAATATCTTTTTCACCAACGAAATACTCTACTAATGACTGCTTGTTTTCTAAGTGTTTTTGTACCTGTTTGATATTAATTACATTTCTATTATAGATTAAATCATAATAGTCCGGATAGTTATTTTTAAAAGTTTCTTGTAGTTTGTTTTTTTGACGTTTTAACTCAAAAAGCTTTGTATTGTAAACAGGAATTAGACTATCACTTTGTGGTTGTGGATCATTAATTTCCAGACTTTTTTGTTCTTCATAAAAGACTATATCTACATTTAGTTGCTGTTCTAATCTTGACAAGCTATCAGGAACTTTTACTTTAATTGCGCTTTTTTCTTTATTAAAACTTTCTGTGAGTCTTCTAGCTTTGGTTTTTTCAAGAATTTCAAATACAGACTCAGCTTCTCCTGTGTTGTTGGTTTCAATAATATGTTTTACATAATTTTCATAGATAGGAAATGCTTTTTTTAACTGAAAATCTTTTGTAGCTGCTGTTGTATATTCTTTAATCGTAAAATCGTCTAATGCAATTGCTTGCTTGTAAAAACTATTCAAAGAATCAGTGTTTTTAGGCAGCTTTTTATTATAAAAATTGATTTTTGCATTTATAAATTCTTTCCTGTCTTTTAGTTGATCAAAGTTAAGTTCAGAAAGCTCTTTTTTTGGTAGTTTTTGAGAAATGCTATCTAAATAAAAACTTGCTAATTCATATTTTTCTTGTGCTATTAAAATAGTTGTCAACTCTAACTGATCAGGAATGATTAGGTAGTGGTTTTTAGGATAAATTTTTAATGAAGCATGCAAGTATTTTTCAGCAGATTCAAAATCTCCAGTGTTTTTAGCTACCAATGCAAGGTTTGTATATCCTTCGGTTAGGCTAATGTCTGAAGCGCCAAACTTCTTCAGATTATAATCTAATGAAGCTTTATAATATTTTTGAGCGTTATTATAATCCTTCAAATCATAATACGTATCTCCAAAATTTTTATGCAACATAGGATATAAAAAATGATCTTCTCCAAGTTCTTTTTCTAGAAAAACCAATGCTTTTTCATGATATGCAACTGCTTTTTCTGGCGTACCAAACTCTGTATAATACGTTGCTAAATTGCCATAGGCTGTAGTGTATGGAATTTGCTGGTTTATAGGTAGTTTTTTATTAATTTCTATAACTCTTTTTTGATACTCAATTGCTTTATCAAGATAATATAATTGACTGTAAGCTCCAGCCAAATTGTTATATGTTATAAGGTTTTCTCTATGATAATTACCATATAACTTTTCTTTAATTTCTATTGCTTTTAAGTAGTTTTTAATGGAAGGATCAAAATTTCTTTGTTGTTGTAAAATATCGCCTTTGTAAGTTAAAAATATTGCTTCTTGTTTTTTGTTTTTAAGCTTTTTAGTGATTTCTATGCCTTTATTTGCATACTTAAATGCTTTGTCAAAATTCTGATTATCTTTTTCAATACGAAGCATTCCATTGTAAGCGTCAATTAAGTTTGTATGTTCATTTGAATAGTTCTTTTTAATGACATCAATTGCTTTAGAAAAATAATTTCTTGCAGTACTGTAATCACGTTTTAACCTATATAATGTTCCTAGTTTTAAGTACGCTTCATTGACTAGTTTATGTTCCCCATCTTTTGTAAAATACTCCACGGCAGTGTTTAAATGCAGAACAGAAGCACCATATTGTCTTTGGTTGTAAAGTGCTTTTCCTATAGCTAAATTGGCTATACCGTTTAAAGAATCATTTTCTTTATAAGTTGCTATTGCTTTGTTACTAATTTCAATTGCAGCATTATAGTTTTTTGTTTCTAAGTTTTTCTGAATGGTTTCAACAAAGTAACTAAGACTGTCAACTTGCTTGTTTTGAGCAGAAAAAGTTATTGTAAAGAGCAGAAAAAGAGATGTAAGAATATAGATTGATCTCATAGAATTTTTTTTCATTTCAAATCTTGATAATTGTTTTACTTAGTTAATTCGTTAAGGAGATTTTTTACACTATTTTTTCTGCTAGTACTAAATTGTGATTTCTTATCAATCAAAATAGACTTTGCTTTGGTTAAACTATCTTGTTTTATCAGGGAAAGTGATGTATACCATTGTGCTTCATTATACAGCGGATGCTCAGGAACCACTTTTTTAAACTGCATTTTAGCGTTTTCTATTTCGTCAGTGTAAAGCAATGAAATACCAAAATAAAAATGCTCGGAAGAGTTTAAAGTTCTTTCAGCAGTAATTTCGTCAAAGATTTTTGAGGCAAGTTTGTATTGCGCAGCATCATAAAAATCAAAAGCTTTTTGAGACAATGTATAATTGCTTGTACTTCCTTTAGTTGTGTAAGCGTTTGGATAGGCTTTAAAATAGATCGTAAACAATTCATCAGAGCTTAACTTCTGATTACTAAAAAAATAGATACTAATAAAAAGCAATACAGAAGCTGCAATTCCAGACATCCAAAAAACAGATTTACGGGTAGATTTAGGCTTTTCTGATTTTACTTCTTTTCCAATTTTTTTCAGCGTTTGTTTTAATGATAATCGTCCTTTATAAGCAATTATAGATGTTTCCAAAAGTGCTAAAAAAGCTTCCTCTTTCTTGCGTGAATCAAAAATAAGTTTCTCATGATCAAGCAACTCGCCACATAAGAACTTTTCTATCAATTCTTGATCTGAAATAGTATCTGCACTCATATTTTTATATGTTTTAAGGCATTTTTGAAATAAGGAGTAGCTGCAATGATGCTTCGTAATTTTTTTAAGCATTTACTTTTCTTATTTCTCGCTACTTGTTCATTTTTTAAATTGTTTAATACGGCAATTTCCTGCATTGAGTTTTTCATGTAAATACTTTCAATGAGTATTTTTTTACACGGCGCTCCAATTTCTTCTAATAATTCTTCAACAAAGCTTGTTTTATCAATTTGAAACAACTCAAAATCTTCTTCAATTATATCCGTTTCATTTAAAGCAACTTCACCTTGCACGATTTTTTTTTCTTTTCGTAGCTTATTGTACCAAATATATTTTCCTACTGTATATATATACCCAGTTATCGTTGTTTGTAACTTAAATTCTTGATTTTTCACTTTTTCATACCATACAATAATGGCATCTTGAAGAATGTCATCTGCAATAGAATTATCACCATTATTTGCAATAATAAAATCGCGTAAAGGCACATCTACAGTAGCATAGAGATATTTCAAAACTTGAAACTCCAATTTTGGTTGGTGTTGAAGAATCTCAATGATTTCGATATCAGAAAAAACTTTTTTTATGGTGTTAGTTTTTAGGTAAACTTAGTTGTAAAAATATGTTGCAATTATTTTAAAAACAACAACAACATCGATTAAAAATTAAGAAAACGAAAATAATAAGGTTACGCTTTTTTAATTATGACATATATAGTATAGATGATGTAGTGAATGTTTGAAAACTGTGCATAAACATTTCGTTGCGAACATCTAATAATAAGATTTTAAAACTAAACAAATAACATTATGAAAATTAGACGTTTTTTATTATTGCTTACAAGTATGATTGCTGCATCACTAACAGTACTTAGTTGTGGGCCAGAAATGGAAGAACTTACTTTAGAAAAATACAACCTAACAATGACTGCTCCGAAGCTTTCAGTTGCTCCAGAGTATACAAATTTGAAAATAACAGAGCGTGACACAGAGTTAAGTCGTTATGATTTTAATATTGGAAGAAGAGTAAATGTTATTGAGGTTAAGCAAAGTATTTTTCCAGATAACCTTGCTATGTTGAAAGATGCTATTTCAGCAGACGAAAAATTTGTTGCAATATTAGAAACAAAAGAATTTCCTAATGGAGTGTTTGGAGCTACATTTAAGAAAAAAGGGTCAAGCGGAAAAGAAATCAAGTATTATTTATTCTATTATAAAAAAGAAGGAAGATATTTTAAAATGGAGCCAGTTTTTAATAATGATTTAGAAGATCTGGATTTACAACTTTCAGCATTTGAAAGCTTAAAGTAAAAAACTAGAATCACCCTTGTTTATCTACAATTAATAGTAAAAGAAATTATTCTCATGATTTTGACAGACTGTCAAAGTTTTAAAAAATTATCAACTTATGAAAAAATATTACTTGATATTATATCTATGTATTAGTAGCTATACTTCATTTAGTCAAATATATGTAAAACAAGATGCTATAGGTACTAATGATGGAACTTCTTGGAACAATGCATATACAAACTTACAAACAGCTATAAATACAGCTACTGTAAATGATGAAATATGGGTAGCTTCAGGAACATACAAGCCAATAGAGTCACCAGATAGCAGTGTGCAAAGCGATCAACGTTCGTGGTGTTTTTATATAAATAAAGATATAAAACTGTATGGTGGTTTCTCTGGAATAGAAACTAGTTTGTCTGAAAGAAATTTTACAACAAACCCAACAATATTGAGTGGGGAAATTGGAAACCAAGCAAACTTTAGTGACAATAGCCATCATGTGGTTATCATTACAAACACTACAAAAGAAGCATTACTAGACGGTTTTACAGTTACACGTGGGCATGCTAAAGGTGGTGTTACTATTAGTTTTGATGGTCGTACTTTTTTCTCTGGTCAAGGTGGAGGTGTTTATATAACCAATGCTTTTACAACATTAAAAAACCTCATTATTGATGAAAATAAAGCGAATAGAGGTGGTGGAATTTATTATTTAAATGCAGAAGAAACAGTATTTTCAGAAAGAGTAATTATTGAAAATGTTACATTTTCATTTAATGAAGCTATTAGTGTAAATGCTGGTGGTGGATTGTTATTAAGTAATTGTAACCCTTTAATTTACAATGCTATTTTTGAAGAAAACAGAGCTGAATTATTTTCAGGAGTTGGCGGAACTGGAGGCGGTGTCGTTATTACAAATTCGAGTAGAGTATTTTTTTATAATCCTGTGTTTTATGCAAATTATGCATTCAATCAAGGAAGTGCTATTGTTGCCGATAACTCTGAAATTACTGTCTACAACGGAACTTTTGTGAACCAAAATAAAATACCATTAGATTTAGAAAACTATTTAAACTCAGACAACCATGTGCGTGCCTCTGTGTTTTATAACAATGGAACTTTTGGTGATGTATCAGGCGATTTAGATCTTTCTTCAGCAACTAATACGTACAATGCTTCTTCTTCTCAAGCGCCTTATGATGAGGTTGATGATGCTTCTGCACATTTTACAGACTTATCTTCAGCAACAGCAGCAGATGTATTTATAAATATTGACAATCCAAAAGGACCAGACAATATTTGGAGAACAGTAGATGACGGATTAATGCCAAATAATACATCTCCTTTGTTGGAAGCTGCAGGTGTTAGTTCTGGCCCTTATTCGCAAGACGTTACAGGTGAATTTCGATTTTTTAACACCTTAGATTTAGGCGCTTATGAAAACCCAGGAACGTTAAGTAACGAGGAATTTGCGTTACTTTCTAATAGCTATAAAATATATCCTAACCCAACAACGAGAGGAGTTTTTACGATTACTTCTCAAAACAATGAAAGTATCAAGTTAGAAATATATGATGCTATTGGGAAACAAGTATTAGAAATACAGTCAATAACAAATACAATTGATGTATCTAATTTAAAATCAGGAATGTATATTGTAAAAATAATAGAAGGAAATAAAACTCAAATTACAAAAAAACTGGTCATTCAGAATTGATTTTAGTAGTTAATAGTTAGTATTTTAAGAATAAAACCTTTCAGAAAACTGAAAGGTTTTTGTCATATATACATCAAGGAAAATTAATTTTTACACGGCTTCTTTTTTAATCTAATTTTGTTCAATTCGTCCCAAATAGAATGCCCTAATGCTTTTGGTGAAAAACGAAATACCACCATCGATTTTTGCTTTTTTGTACAGAAATATTGTTTTACGGTACAGTTTAGCATCATCACATCTTTCGTGTGGAATGCATTGTAAATTTGAAGTTTTCCAACAAATTCGTTTGTATTGTTCTCTTTTTTCAGAAATAATGCTACTGTTTTTGGTAAGACCTTGTCTTTATCTTTATTCACAACATCCATTAAACCATCAAAATAGTATTGTAAATACGTTTCTAAGTCAGTTGTAGTTAATGTTTTGTTTAGGTTAACATCCCATACAAATACATAGGACCAAAAACCCTCTTCTTTTTGTTTTGACCAACCTGGTGCAAAACGAATTTCTTCCACACCTTTATATGGAATTTGAGATGCAAAACCGATAGGCATCTGAATTACTTCTTTTCCCCAAGAAGCATCAGAAGTTAATAAATCAGCTTCTTGCTTTTCTTGTCCAAAAACAGCAAACGTGCAACACAGTGTAAGTAAAAATATAAAATGTTTCATGTGTGCAAATTACAAACTTAACGTGACATCAAAACCAATAGCATCCGAAATTGCATTGTCTTTTAATTTGCTATTATAACTAATTCCCCAACGCGTTCGATCAATTTTAAACTTCGTTTTCATGGTTTTTTTCTCAAAATCAAGTTCAGCCTGAAATTTTATAGGTTGTGTAATGCCTTTAATTGTTAAATCTGCTTTCGCTTCAAAACTTGTAGCATCATGATATGAAATAGCTGTAATAACTAAAGTTGCTGTTGGATACTTAACAACTTCAAAAAAATCAGGATCTTTCAAATGATTCGTTAAACCTTTATTTCCGTCTGCTTCCATATCAGTTGCCTGAATAGTATTTAAATCAATTGTAAAACTTCCACTGGTGATTTTATCGTTGGTTTTAGTAAAATATCCTTGTTTAAACTTTACAAAACCATAATGACCACTAAAATAAAAACTATAATCACAAGACCATTTTATGTCACTTTTAGACGTGTTAATAGGTAACATATCTTGTGCGTTAACAGTAATGAAAGTTGTAAAAACGACAAATAATAAAATATATTTTTTCATAAGAATTGTGTTATAAATTAGTTGTTTGTGTGAAGTTGTACGATTTCCAAAGTTCCAGCTCGATTTACAATTTTAAAAGGAATGTTTTCCATAGTACAACGTGGTTCAATGACAAATTTGATCAAACCAGCAACTTCAAAATCACTTGTATCTGAAAGGGTAAATTGTTGCGTATATGTTGTGTTCTTTGTGACCAAATTGACTTTTCCACCATTAAAAGAATCAATACTTTCAGTTGATAATGGATTTTCTATAAGGTTTCCATTAGAATAAAATTTTGTATCATCTTCAATAGAGAAGGAAAGACGACCTTTATAATCACCTTTAGAATTTGGAGACACATAATGTGCATTGTTGTTTAATTCTATAGTAATGACGAAATTGTAGGTGTTACTTTTTAATTTTTCAATTTGAAGTTTTAAGCTGTATGGATCTTCTTTAATACTAATTTCTTTTTGTAAGGGAATCTCCGTTTGAAGCGTATTGTTATTTGAGTTGTAACCCATACTAAGTACAACTGCGACAAGTGTGATAAATTTGTTCATTTTTTGAATGTTTTGATTTTGAAGTAAAACTAGATCGAACACGGCGTGAAAAATGTCAAAAAAGTGTAAAAGAAGTGTCAACAGTTGTAAAAAGTCATGAAATTGTATGTTATTTACAGCAATTATGAGTAAAAAGCGGATTTATCTATATAGCGTATTGATTTTGATTGGGTTATTAATTTGGCAATTTTCAAAACCAACCAAAGCACATAAGCAGTTTTCTGAAAAAGTGAAAATTGCATTACGCGATGCAGGAAACAAGTTATTATTGTCCAAAAAAGATAGTACGTCCTTAATTTTACCCGTAAAAGAAATTGGAAACTCTAAGTATGAACTTTCCTTTCAAAGTCAGCTTACTTTTGAACCTACAACTTTGGTAAGTATTGTGGAAAACAGCTTTCAAAAAGCAGCTTTGCCAGGGCAATATCTCGTTGAGGTGATTCAGTGTGCAGACGGAGAAGTTGGGTACAGTTATCAAATGACCGAATTTGACGAAACAACCATTATTCCATGTAGAAGTCGTTTGTTGCCTGAAAATTGCTATACTGTTGAAGTTCGATTTACAGAAATAAAAACTGCTTATACAAACATTGCTACTTTTTTATATGGTATTATTTTCTTAGTTTTCATTGTGATGGATGTGTTCATTCTTAGAAAAAAATCAGTAAAAGCTACTCCAGAAACAGACGAAACCTATGCGCAATTGGGAAGTTTTCAGTTTTATCCTGATCAAAATAAACTCATCAAAGAAGCCACTGAAATTAGCTTATCAAAGAAAGAATGTGAATTGTTGAAAATCTTCATTGCAAATCCAAATCAAATTGTCACTCGTGACGAACTCACTAAAAAAGTATGGGAAGACAACGGCGTTATTGTTGGTAGAAGTTTAGATACGTATATTTCTAAAATTCGTAAAAAACTCAAAGAAGATCAGGATATCAAATTAACCAATGTACATGGAGTTGGGTATAAGTTGGAAGTTTAGAGTTGTTCACGTACCTTCATTTCGATAAACTCAGCGACCTGCACATTGCTTCTGAAAGCGAAGCGATCTAATCTTTAAATTAGAATTTTACATTCAACAACTCTCCACTTAATTGTAATACGGTTAATTCTGCTAATTTGGCGTTGTATTTTGCCTGATTTCTACTGAGCTCGGCGTTTAATAAATTCAACTGTGCCTGTCGGAATTCGATAGAATTTACTTGTCCTATTTTAAATTTTTCTTTAGTTCGATCAAAATTATTCTTCGCGGTTGTAATATTTTCTTCCTGTAATTGAAAAATCACGAGCTTATTCTGATAATCGTCCCAAGCATTATTAAAATTACGTTCCAAATCAATTAGGACTTGTTCTTTTTGAAGCTGTTGGTTTTCTAGTGCAATTTTAGCGTTTTTTACACGTGTTATAGTGCCTCCGCCATCAAATAGATTCCAAGATAAATTAATGCCGCCAGAAAGCCCTGTATTGGTAGAAACCGCAACAAACGAAGCTGCATTATTATTGTTTTTGTTCCAGCCATAAGTTCCCGTTAAACCAATTGTTGGTAAATACTGTGATCGATTCGATTTTACATCTAACGAACTAATATTGATGTTTTTTTCAATCTGTAATAAAGAAACATTATTAGCTTTTGTTTTTGCCCACAACTCTTCTTTTGAAATTTCTAACAAAAAAGAAATATCTGTGTTTACGCCAAATTCGTCCGATAATTTATTTCCTAAAATTACATTGAGATCACGTTTCGTATTTTTTAATTGTTGTTCTGTATTTACAATATTGATGCTATCGTTGTTGATATCAACCTGTGCATTTAAGACTTCTAATTTTGTATTCTGTCCATATTCAAATTGGTATGCTGCGCGTGTTAAACGATCTTTTGAAATTGCAAATGTTTCTTCAATAGCGTTCGTGTTTTCAGAAAGTTGCGCTACTGAGTAATACACAGAAAATAATTGTAGCAATGTATTTTCTATAGTTTCACGTGCTTCCAATTCTGAAAGTTGGTATTGCTCTTTAAGTCGTCTGTAATTATACAATCGGCCTAAGCCATCAAACAAAGTATAATTTAAATTTACTGACGCATTGTAACGTGAGCTTTCGGCACCATTTAATGTTGTCGTATTTCCATTAGAAAATTCAGCTTCCGTATTATCTAAATTATACGTTGCGCCGGCGTTTCCTGTAACCGTTGGCAAGTAGCCAGAATTTAAAACGCTGGTATTATTTTTTGCAACTTCAACTGTATTATTGGCAATTTTGATTCCGTAATTGTGTGATAACGTTAATTCAATAGCTTCTTCAGGAGTTAATATTTTTTGCGCATTCGCGAAGAGTGCGAAGAAAACTAATATATATGTTATGTAATATTTAGTGTTCATTTGCTTCGTTTTGTTCTTTAATAACTAGTATTTTTTCACCTTCAATTTGTAGCGTGTCTTCTTTTTTATCTAAAAGATGTTGTTGTTTTTCTTCCAGAATTCTTTCTTTTACCACACGCTCAACTTCTTCTTTGGTAATTTCTCTACCAGTTGCTAACCATTTAATATTTTTCTTAGTGTAATTACTAAATGATAAGAAAATAGGTAATATAATTAAGGTAAGTACTGTAGCAAATCCAATTCCATAAGCAATAGAAACTGCCATTGGAATTAAGAATTGTGCTTGTCTACTTTCTTCAAGAATTAATGGAGCCAATCCTGCAACGGTTGTGATAGATGTTAAGAAAATAGCTCTAAAACGTGCACGACCTGCTTCGTATAAAGCTTCATCAAACAACATTCCTTCCCGTAAGTTGTTATTGAATTTGCCAATTAAGACAAGCCCGTCATTCACCATAATTCCAATGAGTGCAATAATCCCTAGCATTGAAAGTATGTTTATTGGAAAATCATGAATCCAATGTCCCCAAGCTACGGCTGGTAAACTCAACGGAATTAATAGCAATAATAATAATGGCTGACTGTAACTTCTAAACGTAAATGCAATGACAATGTAAATTAAAATTAATACTGTTAAACCTACAGGAGCTAACGAATTCATCAATTTAACTCGTTCTCTATTTTGTCCTTCATACGAAGGAGTTACCGTTGGATATCTAGATAAAATTTCAGGCATGATATCATTTCTAATTTCTGCCATAACATCGGTAGCACTCGTTTTTTTAGTGTCTTTTATATCTGCTGAAACCTGAATTTCTCTTCTTCCTTCTAGGTGATTAATGGCAACATCTCCACGTTCTATTGTATAACTTGCAATTTCTTTTAAAGGAACACGTTGTCCGTTTGGTGCTACAATTCGCATGTTGTCTAAATTGCCAATTGAGGAACGATTTGGTTTATCATATCGTACCCACACACGAATTTCATCTTGTCCACGTTGAAAACGCTGTGCTTGTGCTCCAAAAAATGCAGCACGTACTTGCGACATTACATCACGAAGATTTAAACCAAGTGCATGTGCACTTTCATTGAGTTCTAAACGAATTTCTTTGATTCCTGCAGGATCCGTATCTGTAACATCTTTTAATAAAATATTACTTTCTAGTACTTGTTTTAACTCAGCTTTTACCGCTTTTAATTCTGTAATATTATTACCTAATAAGGATACAGAAACTGGCAATCCACCAAAATTTCCACCACCACCATATACTAAGCTCTCTACACCAATTACGGGGCCAACTGCTTTTTTGATTCGGTTTGAAACAATATTGGCGGTAATTTCATTCGGACGTTCTTCTCCAGGTAATAAGTTAATTTCTAAAGAGGCCGTGGAAGAACCTGGTCCTACTTTTCGAATCATATTTTCTACTAAATACTTATCAGCATCTTCACCAATATATTCATCGTTGATGGCTTTGGTAACTTCAATTGCTTTGTTTTCAATAAATGAAATAATACTATCCGTAACTATTTCATTAGTTCCATTTGGCATGTTTAGTGTAATAGTAACTCTATCACTGGCAATTCTTGGAAAAAACGCACCTCTAATGATTCCGGCGTCAGAACTAGCTTTTGTTAAAATCATAAATACGATGAAGAATGAAAACATTAAAAACTTGTATTTTAATGCAAATCGTAATGTTGGACTGTACACTTTATCGCGCAGCCAACTCATAATGAAATCACCAAATGTATTTATGTAACGTAGTTTTGAGAAGAGTCTTGGAAAGAAACCTTTTGGTTCTTTGTTTTGTTCGCGCAATGCTTTGGAATGTGCTAAATGTGCAGGTAAAATAATCAGGGCTTCTATAAGCGAAACAATTAACGTAAGCATCACTACTACAGAAACTTCTCCAAAGAATTCTCCAATTCTTCCATCTAAAAAAAGGAAAATACTAAATGCTAAAATAGTTGTTATAATGGCCGAAATAATAGCGGGCAATACTTCCATTACACCATCAATAGCAGCTTGTTCCGGTGTTTTTCCTTTTTCGTATTGTTGATATATGTTTTCTGCAATTACAATTCCATCATCTACCAAAATACCAATTACAATAATCATCCCGAAAAGAGACAAAACGTTGATTGTAACATTGAAATAGCTTGCAAACATAAACATTCCTAAGAATGCTACAGGTAATCCAAATGCTACCCAAAATGCCAAACGTGTGTTTAAGAATAATGATAAAAATAGAAGTACGAGAATCATTCCGATAATTGCATTTTCGGTTAGCAATTCTGTACGTTGTACTAAGGTCGTAGATCTGTCTCCAACAACATTTAACTGTACGTTGTCATATTTTTGATTGAAATCTGCAATGTATTCTTTTGTTTTTTCTGCGGAAGAAATTAAATCTTCAGAGTTTGTACTGGTAATACTTACGTTGATGGAAAGATCACCATTAAAATAATTGGTATTAGGTGTTTCTGAAAATCGATCGCGAACTTCGGCAACATCTTTTAAACGAATAATTCTACCCGAAGCGTCTGCTTTTACAATTAAATTAGATAATTCGTCTGCATAATAGGATCGTGCGTTGGCGCGAATAAGGTATTCTTCAGCACTTGTTTTAATGGTTCCACCTGTAGTAATCAAACTTGCTTGATTGATGACTTGCGAAACTTCTGCAAATGATAAATTATACGCTAATAAATTGGTTTCGTTAATGGCAATTTCTATTTCTTCATCAGGATAGCCTGAAATTTCAATTTGTGAAATTCCTTCAATTCCACGCAAATCGTTTTCAACTTGTCGCCCAATTTGTTTTAAAGTTGCTAATGGAACTTTATCACCACTAATAGCAAATGAAATCGTTTCTCGTACAGCTTCTCTTTTGGCAACAACCAAAGGCTCCATACCTGTTGGAAACGAAGGAACACGATCGACCGCATTTTTAATTTCCAGCAACATAAAGTCAATATCTTTGCCTTTTTCAATCTCAACATTAATAGAGCCACTATTTTCTCTGGAAGTTGAGGTGACGCGTTCAACACCATTTAACCCTTTAAGATTGTCTTCAATTTTGAGTACAATTCCTTCTTCAATTTCTTGCGGAGACGCACCTGGATAGGTAATATTAATCGTAACATTTTTAGAATCTACTAATGGGAAAAACGAAGATTTTAGAGTGTATGCTCCGTAAAAACCAAAAGCAAAAAATGTAATTACAACCACATTTACTGCAACACTATGCTTTATAAAGTAAGCAATTAGTTTTCTCATGACTTACTCTGCTTTTTTAGATTGTAAAGGTTTCACTAGCATTCCAGCATAGGCTCCAGGAACAGGTTTTGATAGAATAATAGTTCCATTAGGAACCTCTTTTAAGACTACTTTTGTGGCTGAAAAATACACAGGTTTCGCATCAATTATATCTAAAATACTATCACGAACAATAAAAATTTGATCATTATCAAGTACCAAACTCCTATTTACTTCTATGGCGTTGGTTTCATCTTTTGCATTTAAGTTGGCTTCTAAGTACATTCCTTCTCGTAAAGAAGCATCTTTTACTTCAATAAATGCTGTAATGGTTTGTGTAGTTTGATCAATATTTCCATTAACTCTGGAAACGACACCTGAAAACGTTTGTGTTTTCTCAAGATTGTTCAAGGCTACTTTCTCACCTATTTTTAGCAAGTTGGCATATTTTTTACTCAAAGCCACTTCCATTTCATATACAGAAGTATCAATAAACTCACCTAATTTTTGTCCGTTTCTAACCAATGAACCTTCGGTAACGAGTGCTTCCGTTAAAATTCCAGAAAAAGGAGCGCTAATAGTATACTTTGCCAAACGTTGCTCTAAATTTTTAACATTGTAATAGTTGGTAACAATATTTCGCCCTGTAATGAAGTATTTTTCTTTTTCAGAAGTCATTTCAGGTAACTTTGGAGTTGTTTTATTTAAATCAAAACGAGTAAGGTAGTTTTGCCATTTTTGATAAATTTCAGGGAAATCTAATCGTAAGTCGGGCATAATTGCAGCAATAGAATTGTATAAATTACTTTTAGAAGATTGCACGCCAGCGTAGTACTCGGCTGCATCGATTCGGATTAATGTTTCTCCTTTTCGATACGTTTCTCCAGGTTTGAATAGTTTTCTACTCGATTTAAAAATACCCTGAACTTCTGAAAACAGCTCCACACGACGTTTAGCTACAAGGCTTCCATTGGCAGGAATTACAATAGGAATTGTTTTGTTTTGAACAGTTTCAGTAAATACAGTTTTGACTACTTTTTCGGGAACAGGTCGCTTTTTCTTTTTACTATTTGCAATTTCCTTTCCAAGGAAAATTGCGCCTACAATAAGTAATGCTCCAATGATCGAAAGTATAATATTTCGCATTTGGTGGAATTATTTTAGATGGTTAGACTGCAAATTTATCTATTAGTTTAATTTAAAACTCTTAAAAAAACCTTAATAAAAAATATAACGTATATACAAATAGTTGTTTGTTGTAGTATTTTTTGAAGAGACTATTTTATGGTAGGGCAAGAACTATGTAAAAATTGCGTTAAGAAAGTATAGGGGGCATAAAAAACCTTTGTAGAGTGAAAATTACTTTTTAAATTCGATTTTTGTATGCAAGAAAATAACATAAAAAGCTAAAAATACTTGCTTGATCGATAAAATTTGTCGTTTTATAGATTATTTACGAATGATATAACGTAAAATCTTTTGTTGAAACTTATAATTTTTTACTTTTACACCGTTATGGCACAAATAAACGAAAAAACCCTGTTGTGTTTTGTTGTAATTGCAATTGCTTTTTTAACAGAAACACACGCCCAAATCACACCCCCAGAACCAGGACCACCAGGACCACCAGGATTTCCAATTGATGCTGGCCTTGTAGGTGTTCTTGCAGCTGGACTTTTGTATGGTATACGGAAAAAAGTAAAAAAGTAACTAAACTTCTATAGCCCCTGAAGTCTTGCTACATACTTACCAATAACATCAAACTCCAAATTTACCTGTGACCCAACGTTGAAATATTGAAACGTTGTGTGTTCATATGTATATGGTATGATTGCTACTGAGAATGCGTTTTTCTCAGAGTTAATTACTGTTAGACTTGTTCCATTAATAGTAATGGAGCCTTTTTCTATAGTGATATTATTCAAAGAGGAATCGTATTCAAAAGTAAAATACCAACTTCCATCACTTTCCTTAATAGCAATGCACGTACCGACTTGGTCTACATGTCCTTGTACGATATGACCATCTAAACGATCGCCCAATTTCATAGCGCGTTCCAAATTTACACGATCATTTACATGCCAAGTATTTAAATTTGTTTTTTCCAAGGTTTCTTGAATAGCTGTCACCATATAGGTGTTTTCTTCTAAATTTCTATCAACAACAGTCAAGCAAACCCCATTGTGAGCAACGCTTTGATCAATTTTTAATTCAGGTGTTAAACTGCTTTGAACTGTAATATGAAGGTTTTCTTTTTCTTTTTCAAGATGCGTAATCACACCTAATTCTTCAATAATCCCTGTAAACATGTATTTATTTCGTTAAATTTGCATGTAAAATTAAGAAATAAAAGTTTTAAAACTTAAATGAAGAAAGAGGAAAAAATAAAAGTAGGGATTTCGGTTGGAGATTTAAATGGTATCGGAACAGAGGTAATTCTGAAGACATTCCAAGACAACAGAATGTTAGAATTGTGTACGCCTATTATTTTTGGTTCTACTAAAATTTTATCATTTCAGAAGAAACATTTCAATATACATACCAACTTTCTTGGAGTTCAAAGTGCAGACAAAGCACAACATGGAAAGATAAATGTGGTAAATATTTCCAAAGAAACCGTAAATATAGAGTACGGGAAATCATCGGAAGCTGTTGGGCAGTTTGCTATCAAATCATTCGTAGAAGCTACCAAAGCACTAAAAGAAGGAACAATTGATGTCTTAGTAACTGCGCCTATAAATAAACACAATGTACAGTCGGAAGATTTTAAATTTCCAGGACATACAGATTATTTAGGTGAAAACTTAGAAGGCGATAGTTTAATGTTAATGGTAAATGGAGGATTGCGTGTAGGTTTACTAACGGATCATGTTGCAGTAAAAGATGTTTCAGAAACAATTACGCCGGAGCTTATTGAGAAAAAAATAGACATTATATATAATACATTAAAACAAGACTTTGGAATTAGCAAACCAAAGATTGCTATTTTAGGAATCAATCCACATGTAGGAGACAATGGAGTTATAGGTGTAGAAGATGATGAAGTATTAAAACCAACGCTGGAAAAAATAAAAAATTCAGGCAAGTTAGTTTTTGGCCCCTATGCAGCAGATAGTTTCTTTGCATCGAGCAATTACAAAAACTTTGATGCCATTTTAGCCGCATATCACGATCAAGGATTAATTCCGTTTAAAACATTATCGTTTGGGCAAGGTGTAAATTTCACAGCAGGACTCAATAAAGTACGTACATCTCCAGATCATGGAACGGCCTATGAAATTGCTGGAAAAAACAAAGCAGATTACAACTCTTTTAAGGAAGCGGTATTTACTGGAATACAGATTTTTAGAAGCAGAAGTGTCTATAAAGAAATTGCAAAAAATCCACTAAAAAAGCAGCCTAGCAAGATATAAACAAAAAAATGTTAACAACTTAACGTTGGTACGAAAAAATTTATATCTTTGCACGCTCGAAACTGATGTTTAAGATGATGGAACTAAAGGACTTTAACATTCCTTTTATAGGATTAAAAGAAGGGAAGCACCAGTTCGAATATCAAATTGATAATTCGTTCTTAGAACTTTTTGATTTTGATGAATTCAATGAAACTGCTATAAAAGCAACTTTAGAATTTCACAAGAAAGCAACTATGCTTGAATTAACTTTCAATGCAATAGGAACTGTAAATGTAAACTGTGATTTAACAAACGAGCCATTTGAGCAACCAATTGAAGGTAATTTAGACTTAATTGTGAAATTCGGAAACGAATACAATGATGAAAACGAAGAAATTCTCATCATTCCACACGGAGAGTATGAAATTAATGCTGCACAATATATATATGAAATGATTGTGTTGGCCGTTCCTTCAAAAAGAATTCATCCAGGTATAGAAGACGGGTCATTACAGTCAGACATACTAGAAAAGTTAGAAGAATTACAACCTGGTACAGAAAAAAAAGAAACTGAAGAGGAAATTGATCCTCGTTGGAATACATTAAAGAAACTATTAACGGATAATAAATAAGATAGAAAATGGCACATCCTAAGAGAAAAATCTCGAAAACAAGAAGAGATAAGAGAAGAACACATTATAAAGCATCAGTTCCTCAAATCGCTACGTGCCCAACTACTGGTGAAGCACACTTATATCACAGAGCTCACTGGCACGAAGGAAAATTATATTATAGAGGAAAAGTATTAATTGACAATACTGTAGAAGAAAACGTAGCATAACTCAATAAAATGCTATAGTGATAAAAGCTCTCACTTTTGTGAGAGTTTTTTATTTGCTCATTTTTTTGTTAAAAATGTAAAAACGACATATTTTGCCAAGATTATCAGAGAATTTTAGTAATTTCGTTTAATTTTGAATGAATTTTTGTTAAAAAACAAAAAAAACCAACGTTAAGGTATGACCAAAATTACAGCAGCAATAACAGCTGTAGGAGCATATGTTCCTGAATATGTATTAACCAACAAGATACTTGAAACAATGGTTGATACTAACGATGAGTGGATCACCTCTCGAACAGGTATCAAAGAACGTCGAATTCTTAAAAAAGAAGGAGAAGGAACTTCATATTTGGCTATCAAAGCAGCCGAAGACTTAATCGCTAAGAAAAACTTAGATCCCAAAGAAATAGACATGGTAATTGTCGCTACAGCAACACCTGATATGCCTGTAGCATCAACTGCTGTATATACTGCTAGTAAAATAGGTGCAACCAATGCATTTGCTTTTGACTTACAAGCAGCATGTTCTAGTTTCTTATATGGAATGTCTACAGCAGCAAGTTATATACAATCTGGACGCTATAAAAAAGTACTCTTAATAGGAGCAGATAAAATGTCTTCAATTATTGATTACAAAGACAGAGCAACTTGTATTATCTTTGGAGATGGAGCTGGCGCAGTATTATTTGAGCCAAATGAAGAAGGACTTGGATTGCAAGATGAATACTTAAGAAGTGACGGAATCGGAAGAGAATTCCTAAAAATAGACGCTGGCGGATCTATCTTACCAGCATCTACAGAAACGGTTGAAAACAATAAACATACCGTATTTCAAGACGGAAAAACAGTCTTTAAATTCGCAGTATCTAACATGGCAGATGTGAGTGCCAAAATTATGGAAGATAATAACCTGACGAATGAAGATGTACAATGGTTAGTGCCACATCAAGCTAACAAACGTATCATTGATGCCACTGCAAGGCGAATGGGCGTAGATGAAAGTAAAGTAATGGTAAATATCCAGCGCTACGGAAATACAACTTCTGGAACGCTTCCCCTATGTTTACACGACTATGAAAAACAACTCAAAAAAGGAGATAACCTTGTTTTTGCCGCTTTTGGAGGTGGTTTTACTTGGGGAGCAATCTACCTAAAATGGGCATATAATTCAAACTAGAAACGACTAAAACCTATCTCATGGATTTAAAAGAAATTCAAAGCTTAATTAAATTCGTAGCCAAATCTGGTGCAAGTGAAGTAAAACTTGAAATGGAAGATGTAAAAATCACCATCAAAACTGGAGAAGTAAAAGGCGAAACAACAACTGTAGTGCAGCAAATTCCAATGGCTGGAATTCCTCAACAAGCACCAGTTGCACCTGTAGCTCCCGTAGCGCCAGCAGCAACTGAAGCTCCTGCGACACCAGCTCCTGCAGATGACGACTCAAAATATATTACCATTAAGTCACCAATCATTGGTACATTCTATAGAAAACCTTCACCAGACAAACCTGCTTTTGTAGAAGTTGGACAGTCAATTGCAGAAGGAGATGTATTATGTGTGATTGAGGCTATGAAACTTTTCAACGAAATTGAATCAGAAGTTTCAGGAAAAATAGTGAAAGTCTTAGTTGATGACTCTTCACCAGTAGAATTTGATCAACCATTATTTATGGTAGATCCATCATAAGAAATTTTAAATAGCACTTGAAGTACAAAAAACACTTGTTGTACAATTCAAAAGTTACAGATTTTAATTTCAAAATTTAAAATTTCAAAAGATGTTCAAAAAAATATTAGTTGCAAATAGAGGTGAAATAGCGCTTAGAGTTATTAGAACCTGCAAAGAAATGGGTATCAAAACAGTTGCTGTATATTCTAAAGCAGATGTTGATAGCCTACACGTACGATTTGCTGATGAAGCGGTTTGTATTGGACCAGCTCCAAGTAGCGAATCGTATCTAAAAATGGCAAATATTATTGCTGCTGCAGAAATTACAAATGCAGATGCAATTCATCCAGGATACGGATTCTTATCTGAAAATGCCAAATTCTCAAAAATATGTGAAGAACACGATATCAAATTCATTGGAGCTTCTGCCGAAATGATTGATAAAATGGGAGACAAAGCTTCTGCAAAAGCGACTATGAAAGCTGCAGGCGTTCCTTGTGTACCAGGAAGTGACGGAATCATTGAAAATTTTGAAGAATGTGAAAAACTAGCCGTAGAAACAGGATATCCTGTAATGCTTAAAGCAACTGCTGGTGGTGGTGGAAAAGGAATGCGTGCCGTTTGGAAACCAGAAGATTTAAAAGATGCTTGGGATTCTGCTAGACAAGAATCAAAAGCTGCTTTTGGAAATGATGACATGTACATGGAAAAATTAATTGAAGAACCAAGACATATCGAAATTCAGGTGGTTGGAGATTCTTCAGGGAAAGCATGTCACTTGTCAGAACGTGATTGTTCTGTACAACGTCGTCACCAAAAATTAACAGAAGAAGTGCCTTCTCCATTCATGACAGACGAATTGCGTACACGTATGGGAGAAGCTGCTGTAAAAGCTGCCGAATTCATTAAGTATGAAGGTGCTGGAACAGTTGAATTCTTAGTAGATAAGCACAGAAACTTCTACTTCATGGAAATGAATACACGTATCCAAGTTGAACACCCAATTACCGAACAAGTAATTGATTTCGATTTGATTCGTGAGCAAATATTAGTAGCGTCTGGTGTGCCAATTTCTGGTAAAAATTATACGCCAAACTTACACTCTATTGAATGTAGAATTAACGCAGAAGATCCGTTTAATAACTTTAGACCTTCTCCAGGAAGAATAACAACATTACATGCGCCAGGCGGACACGGAGTTCGTTTAGATACACATGTATATGCTGGATATTCAATTCCGCCAAACTACGATTCAATGATTGCAAAGTTGATTACAACTGCACAAACACGTGAAGAAGCAATCAACAAAATGAAACGTGCATTAGATGAGTTCGTAATTGAAGGAATTAAAACAACGATTCCTTTCCACAGACAATTGATGGATCATCCTGATTATGTTGCTGGAAACTACACAACGAAATTCATGGAAGATTTCGAAATGCAAGAAGAAACAGAATAAAGTATTCTATATATCAAAAAATGCTCCTTATTAAGGAGCATTTTTTATGCAACATTATTTCTTAGTCTAACTTTCCTATAATTCCCCAGCCATTAGCTTTATCAATGATAACGCAATGAATGGTGTTTTTTCCTTTTTTAAGCTTTAGAAATAACGTATTTGCATTCAAATCTATATGACCTTGGTATTGCTTTCCTTTAGATCTAAAAGCGTTGTTTCCGTAAAAAATAGCTTCTCCATTTATATACACTATAATTTTATCACTATAGTCAAAAGAAAAACGCTGTATTCGTTCTTTTGTTGAATTGATAGAGGTTTTGACAACGCTATATACTTCTTTATTTGCTTCAAAATTACCAGAAGTTGGCTTTTCAACATATTTAGAAATTGGTAACAATCCTGAAATTTCAGTATGAACTGTACGGTATTTTTTATGTTCGATATTCTTAAAGTTGAATGTATTTTCTGTATATGGAAATGCTTCTGTTAACTCCCAATTTGTAATAATATTTGAAGCTGAAGTCACTTCTTTTTTGAAATTATTTCCAGAATGATTAGCGTCTTTATGTGTAATTTTAAAATTAGAAAATCGATTTGTAAATAATGCAAAAAGCCCAATTGCTCCTTTTGTATGGTCTGTTTTTAAATGATCTACAAACAATACTTTTTCATCATTTATATATACAATTGCGGTAGCTTGCGCCACTTCAATTCGTAAGGTATTCCAGCCTTTGTTTTTGAAAACTACATTGGCTTGATATTCTTTGTATAATTGCCAAGCGAGTTCGTGTTTATAAGTTGGAGTATATTGTACGGCATCTGGCTGATTTGATTTGTGAAGTCGCATATATACTTCTTCCACCGTTCCTTCTTCTTTTCTGAATATGATACCCGCAAAACTTCTTGCTGTCTTAGCATATACATCTACTTCGAGCGTTCCATTTGAAAAATTAATGTCATTAACCGTTATTTTACCATTTAATAAAACCGTTTTTCTGCCGTCAAAAGTTTCAAATTTAGCTATTGCTTTTGCAGGAATACTCCAAGATGAAGTTTCCATAGGAATTACTGTTGAAACATGTTGTGCATACATAAACTGCACAGAAAATATAATGAAGAGTGGAATATATACTATAGCTTTCATTTGTATTGATTTTAAATTTTAAACAAAATTCAATCTTTATGAATATATAATTGCTATCAGTTTAGTGTTAAATTCTATCAATTTGGTAATTGATTTCTAAACTTAGTTGGAGTTATGCCTTCCAGTCGACTGAAAAATCGTGTCAGATTGTTTGCTTCACTAAAGTTAAGATCCATAGCAATTTCTGAAATCGTTTTGTCAGAATATAACAACTCCATTTTTATCTCTTGTAAGAGACGAAAATGAATTGCATCTTTGGAAGTATTACCTGTATATTTTTTTACAATACTATTTAATTGATGTCTGGTAATATGCAATAACGTACAATATTCATCAACAGTATGAACAGAACGAATGTGTAACTCAAGCGCTTCCTTAAATTTATAAACAATTGAATTTCCTTGTGTTTCAGAAGAAAGGTTGTACTGTTTTGAATATAATCTATTTATTTTTGATAGGAAGAAATACAATAAAGATCGAATGATGTGTGTGCTATCATTTTGGAAGTTTTGTATTTCAGAAGTAATTTCACTCAGAATAAATTTTATGAGTTCGTATTCAATAGAAGAAACTTGTAAAGATTGCGGATACTGTGCATTGTAAAAATACTGCATTCTGTAGGCGAGTAACTTATCTTCAAAAAAATCAGATAAGAAATCATTTTGAAAAACTAAGTGAAACCCTTTTATGTTTTTGGTATCTATTACACACTTTTTCTTTTGATAGGGAGAGATAAAAAAAAGTGTTTTATTAGTAACTTTGATATTGTGACCACCTAATTCAATGTCTCCAGTAGCTTCTTCAAAAATAAAAACCTCAAAAAAATTAGTAATGTGAATCTCAGATTCGAAATAGACTGCTTCATTCTCTTCAAACTTGTGTAAGTCCATCAAAAGTTCAAAACCATATTTTTCTTTTTCAAAAAGAAATGTTCGCATCGTGTAAAGCCGTATTATGTGTAATTAACGAACACAAATCTATAGTTTTATAGATAAACAAAAAAGGTACTTTGTAACAGTTTAACATAACTGATAGAAAGTACCTTTTATAAAACCTTATTTCTTTTCTCTTTGATAATATGCCACAATACTAGCTTTTGCTAATGTATTATTCCAAAGATAATACCCAACAACGGCTGCGTTTGTATCTTTTGTTAAGCCTAATGAATCAGTCTTTAGTGCATATACTGTGATAATGTATTGATGCAACCCGTGACCTTCTGGCGGACATGGACCACCGTAACCAGCACTTCCATAATCAGTAACACTTTGAATGCTTCCTTCTGGCGAAAGCTGTAAAGAAATATTTCCAGCATTGGTTACCAATTCGTTTACATTGGCTGGAATATCAAATACAACCCAGTGCCACCAACCACTTCCTGTAGGTGCATCAGGATCGTACATTGTAATAGCAAAACTTTTTGTTCCTTTGGGTGCATTTGCCCATGATAGTTGAGGTGATTCGTTGTTTCCTGTACAACCAAATCCGCTAAATTCTTGTGACTTTGTAGCTTGTCCACCAATATCTTTGCTAGATAATGTAAAAGTATTTTGCCCAAAAGCTGTTGTTGCCATTAGTATACACAATAATGTGATAATGTTTATTTTGTTCATAATGTTTAGTTTTTAATTATGATACAAAGCTATCGTAAGTGTATGTTTTTGGACAACTAGAGAAGTTCAAAAAGTAGTGCTAAAAGTTCAATTTTGTAATTGGAACTGTTTTGGAGTTACGCCAAATTTCGTTTTAAATGCATGGACAAAGTTGGATAAGTTTTCATAGCCAATTTCTTCAAAAATGTCTGAAGGTCGCTTCGTGTTATGCTGTAAAAGAAAAGCAGCATGTTCCAAACGTTTGTTTTGAAACCATTTAATTGGCGATTCGTGAAAGTGCTTTTCGAACTCACGTTTAAATGTAGAAATGCTCATATTGGATAAAAAAGCAAGTTCTTTCAATGTTAACTTATTCAAGGTGTTGCTTTCTACTACATTGATGAAATTGGTTGTTTGATCATTTTTTGAAGCGATTAAAAACAATAAAAAGTCAACTCCTTTAGTTGAGACTAAATACAGAAGAATTTCTTCTAATTTTACCTGTAATAATTGTTGTTGTAGGTTAGGAGCTAGTTTTGAAACTCTTTCTAAACTTTTTACAAATGATCTTATAAAATCATCATAATCACAAGCTTTTGCAGCCGTTATAGCAGGAATATATTTGTTGGTAATTTGATATTTTTCAATAAAT
The DNA here is from genome assembly GCF_947496985.1 of uncultured Kordia sp. Lineage (GTDB taxonomy): Bacteria > Bacteroidota > Bacteroidia > Flavobacteriales > Flavobacteriaceae > Kordia. Next base: position 781,095 of record NZ_CANMEZ010000001.1, on the reverse strand, counting down.
TGAAATAACACTTCATCTGAAAAGAAAAGGAGAATACTTTTATAAAAATTGTTTGTTTCCGATAAATTTTCAGTCATTAAACAATGCCCAGATTTCATAATTAAAAACGCATCATTAGTAATAGAAATTGGTTCGTGACTAGTGGAAATTGTTTTACATCCTTCTTGTAAAAAGCTAAATGTGTTTTTTGTGAGGTCAATTTTATTGTTGAATTGTGACGTTGTCGATTCATAGTTAAACAACTGAATCGGATTGTTGGTTTCAGCAGTTAAATAATCGGGCAACGTATAAATATTCATAATTTTTTTATTTTTCTGTAAACAATTCAATAGTATAATCTAATAATTCTTTTCCTCCATTTTTTCCATGTCCAGGAATAACTATTTCTACTTCAGGAAATTCTTTTTTTACGGCAGCAACTGTAATTGGCCAATCTGCAGTATTAGCATCTTCAAGATTTCCTTTTCCAGCTTCTAATCTTTTAATTAGGCAACCGCCAAACATTGCTTTTTCACTTGGAATATAGCCAATAACGTTGTCAATAGTATGTCCTTGTCCAAAATATTTGGTAAGTACTATTTCATTTCCAATATTGATTTCTAGTTTTTTATCAAATCCATTTTGTGGTAAAACATAGTTATTTTCTTTGGCAAGTTCAATGGTTTTGTTGTTGGCATATGATTTAATTCCATTGGAATGAAACTCTTTTAATCCGGCTAAACAATCTGCATGAAAATGAGTTATAACAACGGCTTCTATATCTTTTTCTCCAAGCCAATTGATTAATTCGGCAGATGCTTCATCATTTGTAGGTGTGTCAAAAACAATGGCTTTGTTTTCATTTAAATAAATCATTCCATTACAAGAAACTTTTCCAAAATCGTTAGTATCTAAATATGAAATATGCCTGAAAATATGTTCGCTAATCTTTTCAATTTTTAAATTTTCTGAGCTATAAGGATTGGATGTAGTATTGGAATTACAACTGTTCAAAATAATAATAAACCCTAATATGTATAGTATGCTTTTCATAGTTATAAGTAACGTGCTAAACTAGTATTATATTTCAGTAATTAAATTCTAATTTTATAGAAAGCATAAAAATACAATCATGATTGTATTTTTCAACAACTATATAAAAACTATTCCGTAGGTTTGGTTATATTGAAATCAAAATGAATGGGCAGCTATGAACTTAAGTTATTGGGAATATAAAACCTGGTTAACAGATGTAGATTTCACTATTGTGGGAAGTGGCATCGTTGGATTGAATTGTGCGTTGCAATTGCGCAAACAATATCCAACCGCAAAAATCATCATTTTAGAGAAAGGAATTTTACCACACGGAGCCAGCACAAAAAATGCGGGTTTCGCTTGTTTTGGAAGTCTTTCAGAGATTTTAGATGATCTTAATACACATTCCGAACAAGAAGTGTTAGAACTCGTTAAAAGACGTTGTGAAGGCTTGCAATTACTTCGTTCAACTTTGGGAGATGCTACTATTGATTTTCAACAGTTAGGTGGTTATGAATTGTTTACCAAAGAGGATACAGCATTGTATGAATCGTGCTTGACACAAAAAACAATGATTAATAAATTGTTGAAACCAATTTTTAAGGAAAATGTCTTTAGTGAAGTAGCAAATAGGTTTAATTTTCAAAACATTCAAGAACGTTATATTTTTAATCAGTTTGAAGGACAAATTGATACAGGAAAAATGATGCAAGCATTGTTGCAAAAAGTCTTAGCAAGTAATATTCAAATTTTAAATTCAATTTTGGTACAGCATTTTGAAGAAAGTGGAAATTCAGTTCATATTGAAACCAATCATGCTAATTTTTATACCAAAAAATTATTTATTGCAACCAACGGATTTGCTGCTCAGTTATTAGATGAAAAAGTAAAACCCGCACGTGCGCAAGTATTGATTACTGAGCCCATTCCTAATTTACATATTAAAGGTACGTTTCACTTAGATAAAGGGTATTATTATTTTAGAAATATTGACAATCGTATTTTATTTGGTGGTGGACGAAACCTTGATTTTGAAGGAGAAGAAACTACAGAATTTAAATTAACCGAATTGATTCAGAATAAACTAGATACAGTATTAAAAAACACTATTTTACCAAATACACCTTTTAAAATAGAACATCGCTGGAGCGGAATTATGGGTGTTGGCTCTCAGAAAAAAGCAATTGTAAAACCGCTTTCTAACCATGTATTTTGTGGTATTCGCTTAGGCGGAATGGGTGTTGCTATTGGAAGTTTGGTAGGAAAAGAATTAGCGAAATTGGTATGAGTGTAAAGGAAGCATTATATAATTCATGTTTGGGTATTGTAAACGAACGCCAAGCGAATATTCAACGGAATTTTACGGGCATTCAGGAAGCAATGTTTTCAGAAACCAAAAGTTCGGCAGGAGATAAGCACGAAACGGGCAGAGCCATGTTGCAATTGGAGCGTGAAAAACTAGGGAAGCAACTGGCAGAAATTCAGAAAGTAAAAGAAATTCTATTTAAAGTTGATCCAACTTCTGAAGCTTATCAAGGTTGCTTGGGAAGTGTTGTATATACTTCACACGCCAATTATTTTATTTCAATAAGTGTTGGTGAAGTTTCAGCAAACAATTCAACATTCTACGCAATTGCTACTAATACGCCAATTGGAAAGTTGTTACTCGGTAAAAAAGTTGGAGATACTATTACGTTTAGAACACAGTCTTTTGTAATTGAAAAGATTGTTTAGATTCGATTTGCTTCGACAAGCTCTGCGCAAGTGCTTTTAGATTATTAGACAATTAGATTTTTGGATACTTCACATAACAGTGAAAAATATGTATGTGAGATTCAGTGTAAAGAACGGAATGATGTCTAAACATAAAAAACTCCAACACTTTACAGCATTGGAGTTTTATATGTCTATAACGTTTACTTGTTATTGTTTGATAAATTTCTGTGTATGTACTTTTCCATTAGACTCTAAACGTAAAATATAATTTCCTTGACGTAAGCTCGATACATCAATTTTGTTTTCTTCTAGTTTTAAATTCATCATGCGTTTTCCTTCAATATTAAAGATCGTTGCAATTTTCCCAATCAAATTAACTGGACTGTCGATGTTCATCAGATTTCCAACAGGGTTTGGATGAATAGTAATATTTTGGAATAAGGTTTCATCTTCTACACTTAAAGCTTGTCCTTCTGTAATTATATGATGTGTATTAATTGCTGGATTCATAATATTATCTATTGTTCCAGAAGGCCAATAAATAATCAGATTTGTAATTTCAGTTTCTGTACCAATTCCAAAATGTGTATTTAATGTACTCATATAACGGAATCCTTCTCCACTTCGGACATCTCTAATTTGAACTCCGGAAGCTGTATGCAATTCAACTCTGGCGCCAATTCCGTTAATATTACTTGCAACTCCTGTCGTGGTGATTTTTACCCAGTTGTTGCTATTTGTATCGTTTGTATACAAGTTAGTTCCTAAGATTGCATCAATAAATCCATCATTATTCATATCACCAAAAGAACCATTGGTTATTCCTAACATATTATCATGAACCGTAAATGTAAGATCTCCATTTCCAAATAAGATACTTCCATTAGAAGCGATATCTAAATTTCCATCATTATCAAAATCATATGTAGCATTTTCGTGTCCTGTATTTGTGAAAGCAGGTAATATTCCAGAAGTACTGGTTACATCTGTAAAGGTACTATTTCCATTGTTTCGCATGAGTTTATGTGTTCCATTAGCTGTAGAACTTGCGCCTACAAAAACGTCCATATCTCCATCGTTATCAAAATCTCCCCAAGCAGAAGACCAAGTTTGTATAGGATCAGCCAAACCTAATGTAGAAGCAACTTCGGTAAAGTTTCCACTTCCATCATTTTCGTGCATTTCATTGATATTAATTGTAGTAGCTCCACCACGACATTTAGCAATAAACATATCCATATCTCTATCATTATCGTAATCAATCCAGATAGAGCCGTAGTTTCCTCCTGCTTCATCGTCACCTAATCCACCTTGGTTAAAGGTAAGGTTTCCACTTCCGTCATTCATATAATATACATTTGGATCAACATCATGACAAACAAAAGCATCTAAGTTTCCATCTTGGTTTAAATCAACAAAATTTGAACGTTGAGAAAATACATATTGTGAGCCTGAAATTTCCGTAAAAGCAGTTCCATTATTATTGGCTCTCATAAATGTTACACCATTTTGTCCACCATATAATAAATCAGTATATCCATTTCTATCATAATCTGCCGCAGCTAAACTCCATGAAGGTATGTTGTCAGCTGTTGTTGTAACAATATTTGTTGCGGATGTACTTAAACCTCCAGAGGATTCTTGGTAAAAGATATTTATGTTTGAATTTGTAATTGAAACCACATCATCTAAAAAGTCTCCATTCATATCAACTGCTGCTCTTTGCGAACCACTTGTACTTACAGTTGATGTTGTAAAGGTAGTTCCGGGTGGTTCTGAACAATCAACTTGTGTAATAGAACCACTGTTTACAGTACAATTTATATCTTGGTCATTTTGGATTGAAATGATAACATCGGTTGAATTTGTATATGGACCAAATTGTAAGATTGTAGCTGCGGTTGCTTGTGTAGCACTTCCTTGGTTGTCAGAAACTGTTAATGAAGTTGCAGATCCAATGTCAGTGATATCTATATCAATAAAAAATCCACCACTATTATCACAATCATTTACAATGTTATAGGTTACTGACGGATTGGCACATGTTGCACAGCTTACATCAAAATCCCACTGTGTATATCCGTTATCAGTACAATTTATGGCAAAATCAGAATTAATGGAAACAGTAATCGTATCTCCGCTTGATTGGAATGTAAGACCTGATAAATCTCCATTATTTCCATATCCATTGTAAATTTGACTTCCATTCGTATCAAGTATAATTAATTCGTCATATTCATTTTCTACTTGTCCACTATTAAAAGTTACAACTAAATCAGAGCCATCTGAACTTACAAAGACAAAGCTGGTTAGATCATCATTTGTGTAACAATAAGTTGTGTTTACAGCTCCTAAAGAACAATCTACTGTGGTTTGCGCCACTGTAAAAAAGCAAGAAGCGATCAAACAGATTAGTAAGGTAATTTTTTTCATAGGCTTGTTGTTTATTTATGAATTTAGATTGATAAATCTACTAGTTTAGTTAGGTTGTTATTTTAGTCACATTCGTTAGTAAGTCCGTCAATCCATTCTCCAATCATTTGAACAGCTTCTTCGTGGATAATGCTTCTACCAAGTAATGGCATTCTGAATTCTTCGGCTTCTGAATTCATTCTGTAATACATTACAGAGCGTTCTTTTAATGCAGGTGTTACAATGTTTCTCATTCCTGGAATCTCAGTATCAGGATCTACACAAATACCAATATTGGTTTCGTCTGAAGATTCATTAAAAGCAAAACGTACAGGTCTGTAATCGCAATGCGATAATTCTTGATGACAATGCGCACAGTTAATATCAATGTAAGAGCGAACACGTAAATCAATAGGTTGTGTTTCATCGCTCCATTTTACAACTGTATTTATGGTTGCGGGTAAGTTATCTTCTAAGTAGCCTTCATCAATTAATTTTTGTAGTTGGTTTTTGGTTCCGTCTACATAATCATACATACTATTAAGATTTTGTGGTTTTACGCCAATAGGAATAGGATTGTTTTGACTTTTATGACATGTTAAGCATTCCGCATCTGATGGAATTCTGTAGTTGGTACTTTTTGGCGTACCATTTTCCATAAAATCTACATTCGTAAACGAACCATTTAAGTCAAAAGTTGCTTCCGTTTGATCGTCATTCCAAACATAATCAGCAAATTCCCAACCTGTATTTTTCTTTAACATTAAACGTGTTTCTATAATACGTGTATTGTTATCAGGTTGAACATTATTGTAGTAAAATGTTTTTATCAAAAAAGTTCCTACAGGCATGTCTATCAATTCGGTATCCGCAGCATAAGTTGCTTCTACATCACTTGGCATCCAAATGAAACGTTTCTTTTTGGCATAGTCCGTAAATAGTGCTGAGATAGGTTCGTATGGAATTACACCAAGAACAGGATTTTGTTCTTTCAATTCTCCATCAAAAAAGTTGTATTCTGATAAAGTATCAAATGGAAAATTATCCATTTCTAATACTACTGGTGAAGTTGGAATCGGGACGTAATCGTCGTCGTCCATTGAAATTGGTGTTGTTGTGGGATCATTATCGTCTGCACAAGAAAATAGCATAGCGGAAAGTATCGCTATACTAGCAAGTTTACGTAGTGTATATATCATTTGGTTGGTTGATTAAAGCACTAATATACCAAAAATAATGTGTGTGTTGTTTGATATTTAGTGAGTTACTCTTTATATAAAACAACTGAAAGTATATTTATCCTACCTTTTGAATGGAATTATTTTTACTGAAATTTAATTAGTAACATTTTTATTAAATTTCAATAAGCTTTGAACTAAATTTTCCGTTTTTCATCTTTAAGAAGTTGAAAATTAGTTTTATATAAGAAAATTCCAGGAATTAGCGCAATTCCAATCCAACCTCAAAGCCATTCTCCAAAACCTCCAAACTTTCAAAAAACACCTCTGTTTCTTCATATTTTGCGACGATGAGGTAGTTATTTCCTTTAAAATAACTCTGTTGTACCGTTACTTTAAAATCAGAAGTTTCTGAAATTTTGAGTTGGTGTGGATAGCATAAAATCGTTTCTGCTTCGGTTTGAATTTCTGGAAATAAACTCGCAGGCAATTCATTGACTTCACCAAATAGTGAAGCTATATATTTGTCCGTTGGATTGTTATATAATTCTTCTGGAGTGTTTTGCGCGATGGTTTTACCACTTTTTAGTACAATCGTAGTATCCGAAAAAGAAAGTGCATCTGTTTTGTCGTGTGTAGCAACAATACAAGTGATATTTTCTTTTTTAAGATAGTTGAAGAGGTTTCTACGTAATGTGTTTTTTCGGAAGTTATCAATATGACTAAACGGTTCATCTAGCAATAATACTTCAGGTTCACGTGCAATTGCTTTTGCCAAAGCTACACGTTGTTGTTGTCCTCCACTGAGGAGTTTTGCTTTTACATTTGCAAATGCAGCCATTTCCACCATTTCTAATAATTCTGCAATGCGTTGTTTTTTTTCTTCAGGATAGAAATTTGATAAATAGGTTCCTATGTTTTCAGCAACCGTGATATAAGGCATTAAACCAAAATCTTGTGCTAGGTATTTCATGCGATCATGACCAGGTACTAAATTGTATGCAGGACCTAATACTTGCTCGTCTTTCCAAAAAATTTCACCAGTATTTAAATCGTTTAAACCGTATATAAGTTTCAATAACGTACTTTTTCCACAACCACTTTCGCCAATAATAGATACATGTGTTCCTTGTGGAATAGTAAAAGAAATATCTTCTAAAATAGGTGTGTTTGTGAGGTAGGAAAAGGAAACGTTTTGAACCTTAAGCATAGTGATTGTTTAGAGCTGCGAAAATACGGAGATAATCTTTAAAATCTATGATTTAGCTATCAGAGTCTAGTATATAAATTCAAGACTTTTTGAATGTCATTCCTGCGAAGGCATGAATCTATAGTGTTTCAAAGTGGATTCCGCATCAGGTGCGGAATGACAAGTAACTATAAAACAAAACCGCCAAATTGATTTCAACTTGGCGGTTTGTATGATGTGTCTTAAAGAAAATTAGTCCTTAAATTTTTCTAAGATTGCTTTGTTTGGCAATTCTTCAAAGCCCATATTGTATAGGGTAAAGCCAAAAATATCAGCGTATTGCTCAATAGTTTTTGTAATTGGCGTTCCTGCTCCGTGTCCTGCATCGGTTTCAATACGAATTAGTGTAGGATTGTTTCCAGATTGTTTTGCTTGCAATTCCGCGGCAAATTTGAAACTGTGTGCTGGTACAACTCTATCATCATGATCCCCTGTAGTAACCATTGTTGCAGGATATTCCACACCTTCTTTTACATTGTGCACTGGTGAATAGCCTTTTAAGTAATCAAACATTTCTTTGCTGTCTTCTGCAGTTCCGTAATCATATGCCCAACCTGCTCCTGCAGTAAATGTATGGTAACGTAACATGTCTAATACACCAACGGCTGGTAAAGCAACTTTCATCAAATCTGGACGCTGTGTCATAGTTGCACCAACTAATAATCCTCCGTTTGATCCACCACGAATGGCTAAGAAATCACTTGAGGTATATTTTTCAGCGATTAAATATTCCGCCGCAGCGATAAAATCGTCAAATACATTTTGCTTTTGCATTTTTGTACCTGCATTGTGCCATTTTTTACCATATTCTCCACCACCACGAAGGTTTGGTACAGCATATATTCCGCCTTGTTCCATCCAAACTACATTGGCAACACTAAATGAAGGACGTAATGAAATATTGAATCCTCCATATCCGTAAAGAATCGTTGGATTTTTTCCGTCCATTTTGATTCCTTTTTTATGTGTAATAATCATTGGAACTTTTGTCCCATCTTTTGATGTGTAAAATATTTGCTTACTTTCATACTCATCAGGATTGAAGTCAATGCCTGGTTTTCTATACGTTTTAGAAGTTCCGTCTTTTGGGTTGTATGTATATGTAGTGCTTGGTGTTTTGTAGTTAGAGAATGAATAGTATAATGTTTCATCTTCTTTATCTCCACCAAATCCGCCAGCAGATCCAACACCTGGTAGTTTTACTTCTCTTATTAAATTCCCATCGTAATCATATTGTAATACTTTAGAAACAGCATCAACCATATAGGTTGCAAAGAAATAGTTAGCTCCTATACTAATGCTGAGCACATTTTCTGTTTCAGGAATGAAATCTACCCAATTTTCAGGACTAGGATCAGCTGCATCAACGGTAACTACTTTTTGGTTTGGAGCATTCATGTTAGTCATGATATACAGTTTAGAGCCTACATTTTCAATTACATATGAATCAGTATCTGTATTGTCTAAAATAGTTACGAGATCACTATTTGGCTTTGACAAATCTTTCATAAACATTTTAGTTCCAGATGTAGAAACTCTTGGAAAAATAAATAGATATTTTCCATCTTCAGTAACGCCACCACCAACATATCTATGTTTTTCAGCAGGTGTTCCACCGTATACTAATTCATCGTCTTTTTGAGATGTTCCTAATTTATGATAGTATAATTTATGTTGATCTGTCTTTGCAGAAAGCTCACTTCCTTTTGGTTTGTCATAGCTAGAATAGTAGAACCCATCGTTTTCTTTCCAAGAAATTCCAGAAAATTTGATATCTACCAATGTATCTTCAACAACTTGTTTTGAAGCTACATCCATGATAATTACTTTTCTCCAATCACTTCCTCCAATTGATATTGGATACGCAACTGTTTTTTTATCTTTAGAAAAACTCAAACTACCACCAAGAGAAATGGTTCCATCTTCTGAAAATTTATTTGGATCTAAAAACACTTCTGTTTCTCCTTCTCCTTTTTGTCTGTAAATTACATATTGGTTTTGCAATCCATCATTCTTATAAAAATAAGTGTAATCACCTTCTTTGAAAGGTGCGCCTATTTTTTCATAATTTATCAATTGCGTGTAACGCTTTTTAATAGCTTCACGAAAAGGAATTTTGTCTAAATAGCCAAATGTTGTTTTGTTTTGATCTTTTACCCAAGCTTCTGTTTCTTTAGAACGATCATCTTCAAGCCAACGATAAGGATCTTTTACTTCGGTATCAAAATACGTATCTACAACTTCTTTTTGTTGCGTTTCAGGATATGTCACTATAATTTCTTTTTTTTCGGGTTCTTGTTCGCAAGAGAAGAAAAGCACTGCGAGACAACTAATTTTTAACAATTGTTTCATCTGGTAATGGTTTTAGTTTTTGATTTGTCAGATGGAATTTACAAAATAATCATTTTCAATGGTTATTGAGGTTTGATTATGTGTATTTCCTAAACAGGACTGGTTTATTTCAAATTTAGGTTAAAAAAAACCACTTCAAACAATTGGAAGTGGTTTTAACAAAATACTAAGATTTTTATTAATAAAATAACGGCTTAAATTGTGGCCAGTGTTTGTAAATTAATATTCCGTTTAGCAAGGCTACAATAAGCGCACCAATCATTCCACCTGATAGATCGAGGAAAAAGTGAAATAATAAAATATTTACAGAAATTGGAGCTAGTAAAATTAATGCAAAAGGCACCCACTTTTTAAGTATTAGCAAGATTCCAATATATACTTCCAAAGCGCCAACTACACGTAAAATGTATCCTGTAGCACCTAGTGAGGTCATAAAACTGTTTGCGTTTTCGGGTAATGAAGGTTGTGGCATAAAACCAGCTTCATAAAAAATCATTACCAATTTGTTAGCACCAAATACGATGAGAATTAATCCTAATACAAAACGGATAATTTTAGTAAAATTCGAATTCATACACGAGGTTTTTAAGTTAGTTAACTGTATTAAGGTATGAAAAAGATAGAAAAATCACTAACTATTTCGATGAGAGGAATAATTAGCACTTTGTAATAATATGTTGATTTGTAGTTATTTGTATGTAAAAAAGGCACTGAACAGAGTCGAAGTGCCTTTTTATATAATTATAATGTGAACTTTAAAAAATTCAGTGTTTATCTTGATAATTTATGTTAGACTAATTCGTTGTCTACTAAATGTTGTGCAATTTGAACTGCATTGGTAGCAGCTCCTTTGCGTAAATTGTCTGAAACAATCCACATATTTAATGTATTTCGTTGTGAACCATCGCGACGAATTCTACCTACGAAAACTTCATCTTTTCCTTCTGCATATATTGGCATTGGATATACATTTGTATCTGGATTATCTTGTACAATAATTCCGGGTGATTCATCTAATAGTTTGCGAACTTCTGTAACGTCAAAATCATTTTCAAATTCAACATTTACACTTTCAGAATGTCCACCAACTACAGGAATACGAATGGCAGTAGCGGTAATTGCAATTGTTTTATCGTCTAAAATTTTCTGTGTTTCACGTACTAACTTCATTTCTTCTTTAGTGTATCCGTTTTCTTCAAATACATCACAATGTGGCAATGCATTTTTATGAATTGGGTACGGATATGCCATTTCTCCTTTTTCGCCAGCGTATTCACTTTCTAGCTGTCGAACTGCTTTTACACCAGTTCCTGTAATAGATTGGTAGGTAGAAACTACAATACGTTTTATTTTATATTTCGCGTGTAAAGGTGCCAATGCAACTACCATTTGTATGGTAGAACAATTTGGATTGGCAATAATTTTGTCTGCTGCTGTAAGGTCTTTTGCATTAATTTCTGGAACGACTAATTTTTTAGCCTCGTCCATTCGCCATGCAGAAGAGTTGTCAATAACAGTAGTGCCAACCGCTTCAAATTTTGGAGCCCATTCTAATGAGGTATTTCCACCTGCAGAAAATAAAGCGATGTCCGGTTTTGCGTTTATGGCGTCTTGCATACTTACAATAGGATATGCATTTCCTTGATATGAGATTTCTTTTCCTATAGATCTTTCAGAAGCTACTGGAATTAATGTTGAAACAGGAAATTGCTGCTCAGCTAATACTTTTAACATCACAGTTCCTACCATTCCTGTTGCGCCAACGACTGCTACTTTCATGAGTTTGTTTTTAGTGTATTTTTATAGTATATGAAACATTAATAAAATCATTTTTGTGACTTTTACATTTCATAAAATTAATTGTGTTGTACAAAATTAGGAATAATTACAGCGCGGTTTGTATAAAAAACGGCAAATATCAAATATTTCACAAAAAGTTACATATAACACAAAAGCCACTCTGTAAAGAGTGGCTTTATGTATATATATTGAAAAAGATTATTTTTTCAATAAATCTCTAATTTCAGCTAATAGCTCTTCTTGTGAAGGTCCTTTTGGTTCTTCTGGAGCTGGTTCTTCTTTCTTTTTGGTTTTGTTGTAAGCTTTTACAATGATAAACATTACTAAACCTACAATTAATAAGTTTACAATAGCATTTACCCAATTTCCCCACATAATAGCATTTTCAGGTGTAGTTACTTTTCCTGCTGCATCTACTACGGCTTCTGTTAAAACGATCTTCCTTTGTGAAAAATCAGTATTACCTGTAAAGTATCCTACAACTGGCATTACAATATTGCTCACAAATCCTTTTACAACACCTCCAATAGCTCCTGCCATAATTACTGCGACGGCAAACTCGATTACATTACCGCCAGTAATAAACTCTTTAAATTCTTTCAACATAATATTTGATTGTTAGTTATTAATTGAATCTAAATTTAATAAAAAATAGCACAACTTTAACATATGTTAACAAGTAGGGCTTATTTATTATCGAAGAAATACACGTTTTACTCGTTGTGAAACTGCTGTAAGCAATTCATAGGAAATGGTATTTATTTTTGCAGCAAGTTCATCAGCAGTTTGTCCTTCACCAAAAATAATGACTTCATCTCCTTCATTACAACGAATTCCTGTGATATCAACCATGATCATATCCATACACACATTTCCAATAATTGGAGCAAGCTTTCCATCTATAACAACACTACCAACACCATTTCCAAACTGTCTGCTAATTCCGTCGGCATGTCCTAAAGGAAGCGTAGCAATTGTTCTGTAATCATCAGAAATGAAAGCTCTATTGTATCCAACACTTTCTCCTTTTTCTATGCGATGAATTTGAGAAATGACTGTTTTTAAGGAAGCTACTGGTTGTAACTGACTATCAAATTTTGCTTCGTTTCCAAAGCCATATAAACCAATTCCTGTACGAACCATATCGAAGTGTGCTTCTGGATAGTTGAATATTCCAGAAGTATTTACCATATGTAATATAGGTTTGTAATTCATTGCTTTTTCAAACGTAGCACTAATCTGATTAAATGTTTTTATTTGAGTAGAAGTAAATTCTTTTTCGTTATGATCTTCAGAAGCTGCCATGTGAGAAAGCAAAGAAACTACTTTGAGTTGCTTTAAGGTTTTTAACTTTTTTATTACATGATCTATATCAGATTCAAAAAAACCAAGTCTATTTAAACCTGTATTGAATTTTATATGAACAGGATATTCTTTTTTTCCTTGTTTTGCGGCTTCTTTCGCGAAAGCGGTAAAAATACGATCGTTATATAAACTAGGTTCTAAATTATATGCAATGGCATGTTTTAAATTTACAACTTGCGGGTGCAATACTAAAATTGGTTTTGTAATTCCGCCAGCTCTTAAATAAGCACCTTCTCGGATGTACGCGACTGCAAAATAATCAACATCAAGTTCATCTTGAAGATATTTGGCAACTTCTACAGCGTCACTGCCGTATCCGAATGCTTTGACGACGGCTAAAATTTTAGTTCCCGCGCTTGTTTTAGATTTTATAAACTTGTAGTTGTGTGCTAGCGCTTTAAAATTGATTTCTAGGACAGATTCTTGAATGTGTAACATTTTGGTAGTTAATTGTCTGATTGTTCATTAGGAATGATTTCATGAGCATCATCGACTTCAATCTCTTTCACAGATTCTTTTAGCATTGCTTTGTAGTAAGCAGCGCGACTCAGTGGTTCATATTCATCAGTTTCTCCAAGCAACACAAGATCGTCGCTTTTAGATTTTCTGAAACTGAATTGGGCTAAATTTCCTGTACGTGTACATACAGCGTGTACTTTGGTGACATATTCGGCAGTTGCCATTAATGCAGGCATTGGTCCAAAGGGATTTCCTTTAAAGTCCATATCGAGTCCGGCAACAATAACGCGAATTCCTTTATTGGCAAGATCATTACAAACAGCAACAATTCCATCATCAAAAAACTGGGCTTCATCTATTCCAACAACATCGCAATTATCAGCAAGTAAGCGAATATTTGCGGCTGCAGGGACTGGCGTAGAACGAATTTCATTAGCATCATGCGACACTACTTTTTCATCATCATATCGAATGTCAACGGCTGGTTTAAAAATTTCTACTTTTTGCTTTGCAAATTGGGCTCTTTTGAGTCTGCGGATCAGTTCTTCGGTTTTTCCAGAGAACATTGAACCACAAATAACTTCAATCCAACCAAATTGTTCTTTATGATTTACTGTATTTTCGAGAAACATTTTGTAATTTTCAAGTCGAAAACGAATTTATACTCGTTTTTGTAAAGGTGGAACAAATTTACTAAAAAACCAAAGGTTATACAACGACATTTAGTTTAAAAAGTTATGAAGAAAAAATTAGAAGGAGATTTAATAAGTATCGCACATCGTATCCTAAAGTTAAAGGGCAAAGAAGATGTAGTTGCATTACATAAAGAAGCGAAGGAAGTTTTTGAAAAACTGTCAGTAATGTTATTTTTTGAAGAACAATTTAAAGACAGTGTACCTGATTATGCAGATTCTTCTTTTTTCCAAACGTTGGAAAATGTATACAATCATGATAAGGTAGAAAAGAATGCTGAAGAAGATGATATTATTCGTCATCATTTGGTAGCTGAAGATCCTGAGCAAGATGAATTAATAGAACCTTTAATGGAAACTATTAAGAATATGGTTGCCGAAATGCCAGAAGATAAAGAGCAAGAAACACTAGAAGATATTTTAGCAGACGTATTGCCACAACCAACATTTGTAAAGAGTGATGAAGTTGTTGAAAAGGTTGCAAAAGAAGTTGTAGTGGAAGCTGTTGCTCCTAAAGTTGAGGTTGTAGCCAAAAAAGTTGAAACTCCAAAAGTAGAGGAGAAACCTAAGTCGTTAAATGATCGTTTGAATACAGGAATTTCTATTGGATTGAATGATAGAATTGCATTTACAAAACATTTATTTGGTGATAATCAGGAAGATTATAACAGAGTGATCTCTCAATTAAATACGACAGCATCTGAATCAGAAGCAAAGGAATTTATTTATAATATGATTAAACCTGATTATAATAATTGGGAAGGAAAAGAAGAATACGAAACACGTTTTATGGAAATTATTGAGCGTAAGTTCGCATAGTTTTTTATACGTTTTTAAGTCGTCAAACTGAACTTGATTCAGTTTCTCATAACGAGAAGAGAATTTTGATGAGATGCTGAATCAAGTTCAGCATGACGAAATATTATTTTGAAAATTCAAAGAAAACTAATAATTGATATAAACCCAACCTGTTTTTTTAACAGTATTTCCTTGTAATTTTAGGATGTAAAAATATGTTCCTACAGGCAATCTTTCGTCTTTTTTAAAGATAACAGTTCCTTGGTTTGATGTTCCATTCCAGTCATTTGCGTAGTTTCGAGCTTTATAAATAACTGTTCCCCAACGATTGAAAATGATCAGTTCATTGTCTGAGAAATTTTCTAAACAAGCAATTTCCCAAACATCATTTACGTTGTCATTATTGGGCGAAAAACCGCTCGGAATTTCCAAACAATCAGGCAAGGTAATAGCTTGCGCTGTGTTATTTGCATCATCTAAGTCAATTTCAGCTTGACTGATAATTTGAACAATATTTTGATAATCATCACCTTTAATAACTGTAACTGTTAAGCTTAATGTTGCAGAACTTTCTGCAGGAAGATTTGAAATTGACCATAATTGCGTGTTTGAATCATATAAACCTAAAGTTGTAGTGTGCGAAACATATTCGTAACCGTTTGGCAACAACTCTTCAATAACAATATTAGTTGCATCGTCCGTACTATTATTTGTAATCGTAATTGTGAATGAAATCGTTTCTCCAATAGAAGGCATTGGTGTATCTACGGTTTTTTCTAGCCCTAAATCAATACAATTTACAGTTGTTACATTTACAAGTGCTCTGCTAATGCCTGGGCAATTATTCTGGTTGATGACTTCAATTTCATACGAAGTATCTGCGGTAATAAATGGTGTTTCAAAACTAGTTCCTGTAAAAATAACTTGATCAGGATTTGAAGTTGCATACCAATTATATGTATATAAATTGTTTGGATTGTTGATGCTAAGCGTAGTGGAACTTCCATTACAAATTTCCACGTCATCAATCATAACATCAACATCATTGTGAATTTCAAAAACGTTAATTTGTAAAGTAGTTTCATCATCATCTGGAAGTCCGTCATTTAAATCATCACTATCAAAACTTGTGGTAACATCACTATCTAAATCTGTGATACTTGTAGCGGTAATTTCTGCGGTACTTTCATACTGATTTGTCAATGCAACATCTACATTTAATATAGTGGCAACAACCTCTGCAGAAAATGTATTGTTTCCAGCTACAGCTGAAATAGAAATGTTAGGAAGCTCCCAAATTCCAGTTGCATTTGTGTATGTTCCGTTTGCATTGTCTGATATGTACGTAAAACCTAAAGGATTTAAAAACTGTGTTACAGAAACATTACCTACATCATCAGGTCCGTTATTTGTAATGCTTAGTGTAAATGTAATTTCGTCACCTTCACAATAGTCAGTTTGGTTAGATATTAAAGAAATTTCTAAATCTGCACTTGGTGGAAGTGGCAACACATTCAGCGTTGCAAATGCATTGGTAGCATCAATATTGTTTAAGTTTGAGAAATTTGTAAATTCATTTGTATACAAATCACTTGTGTTAGAAGTAACTAGTACCGCAAAAGTGCATTCGGCAGCACCATCCGGAAATACCAAATTGGTAATTCCGACAAAATCGTCATTTACTAAGCCTACAAAATCAGCGGTACAACCATTACTATTTACCCAATATGGATTGCCAGCTAAAACAATTCCATTTGGTAAATTATCTGTAAAGGAAATACCTGATTGTGCTGTGTTTCCAGGAATATTGCTGACTGTAAATGTGAGTAAGGAAGTTTGTGTTTCTAAAATTTCATCAGGTACAAAACTTTTTTCAACTTGTGGAGAAATTACTTGTACGCTAGAAATAGAAATATTGGTACTTGGATCAAATTCTCCATTATTTGCAGGATCGGGTTGTACTTCTGCGCTATTATTAAACGAACCTCCAAAATTTGGCGCTGTTACAGGAATTCGTACTTGAATTCTTGCTTCTGGATCTAATAATGGAATAATACCGTCAATTGTATTTCCATTTATATTAAAAGTGCTAATACAGGTAGCATTTCCATTAGTAATCGTACATGTAGGTGTTCCTGTAATCGTAAATGCATTGTTGACTATGGTACTAAATACCGCATCTGTTGCAGTTGAACTTACAACACTATTGGTTATATCTACAATCCATTCAAAATTAGTATTGATAGGAACGGTAGGCGACGATGGAAATGTTTGTATAATTAAATCTACGCAAGGTGTTAAATAGCTATTTGCACTCGCTACTTTTGTAATATCTAAATCTATAACAGAACTCGTAACACTATTGGTGACTCTGGTTACATCACTTGAACATTCTGGTGTCCAATTAACAACAACCTCAAACGTAACTGAACTTTCTGCTGGTAATTCCCAGTTTTCATCAGCAGTAATTTCCCAAAAAATAGCATCTTCATTTGTGTAAGCAATACCTATATTCGCATTTGTTACCGTAATACAGTCAGCAGTTCCAGTAGTTTCAATACAATTGACAGATTGTAAAATAGCCGTTACTTCATGAATTTGGTTTGTTGGTGGCGCTCCATAATAATCACTCATTGTTAAAGGAATTGTAACTAAGTTATTATTTGTTGCAGTAATATGATAAGTAATGTTTCCCCATGGAATAGGTTCATTTGCTGAGCCGCCTAATGGCAATACAGGAGCTACTTGTGTTTTGGTTAGCGTAAAATCTAATGCATCTACACATTCGTCAGTTCCCATTGCAATGGGAAGAAAAACATTTCCAAACTCATTATTATCATCCGGATTGCAATCAATATGTTCTAACATATTAATGGTACTTCTGTATGTAGATGGAACTATCATATCAGTAGGGCAAATAGGTTCATTATACCGAACAACAGTTCGTGTAACAATTTGTGCTCCAGACGGAATGAAAAAATTATTTACTTCCCAAAACTGTTGTGCAGGCATTGTATTATATACAACATCACCACAATTGAGTCCTCCAGTAGCACTGATACATTCTACAGATAAAATTTCCCAAGGGTATCCAAGATTTTGTAAGTAAAAAAGAATGGTTGTATCCAAAGGACCATTATTAGTTACTGTTGTTTCATAAGTTACCGTTTGATTAAAGTCTGAAATAATTGCGCTTCCTGGCGGATCTGTTTTTACTGTAAAAATTGATACATCAGTACATGGACATAGGCTTGCAAATAGTAAATCTGTGAGTTCAATATTTGAATTAACGCCATTAAGTGATTGATCTTCAAAACCTATAGAAGCAAAACTTCGTCCAACAATAAGCCCAGGAACTTCTCCACAATTTCCTTCAAAATATGCATAGGTAACACTAAATGTTAAGCTTGATTGTGACGGGAAAATAATAGGGTTTTCATAAAGATACAATGCTGTAGTAGGAATTACTACTGACGGATTCCCTGTTGTTAGGCCTAAATTGGAAGGACATTGTACACCATTTGTAGCGTCAATACAAGAGACAGAAATCAATTGCACAAGTGCCGTTCCGTATATGGCATCCGATTGTATGGATTGCGATAAGCTGAATTCACTAATAGGATATTCAATAGCGCTATTATTGGTAATGGTTACTTCAAAAGTAACTTGATCGCCCCAAGCGGTAATTCCAGTTCCAGATGACGGTGAAACTTGTTCATAATCAACTGAAAAATCTATAGGAATATTATTCACATCCATCGATATAATGGCAATATTACTATCGGGCATTGTATCTGTTGTTCCTGTTGGTGGAAAAACCTCGGCAGTTGTAGAAATTCCTCCTAAAGAAATAGGTGCTCTAACATTAATTTGAATTTGCACACTAGAGTTTGTGGGCATATTAGGAATCATTCCTGTAATGGTATCTGTGCCGTTATCAAAAGCTAAATTTGATGCCATACTTGCACCTCCTAATGGGTTGATACTTAATACAGAAACAAAAGTTATATTTGGATGTAGTTGCTGCGAAAAAGTAGCGTTACTGACTGTATTCCCCGAATTACTTACGGTAGCTATATAGCTAAATTCTTGAAAAAGAAAAACATTCGGAATTGTATTTCCATTTGTATCTACAACTTCAATACTTACAGATAAGTCAGTGGTTTGACTCCATAAAGTTGTTGATATTAGTAAGAAAAACAGGTAAAATAATCGGTTCATATATAATAAATGATACGCAAAATGGTAAAAGGTTGCGTATATATAACAATAAAGATAAGAGAATTAGGGCTTATATTTTTTTAATAGTTACTTTTGAAACGAAATTTCACATTAATTTTAATTTCTAAACCTAGCATTGATGAAACTTTACATCGTTCCTACACCCATCGGAAACTTACAAGATATGACTTTTAGAGCTGTTGAGGTTCTGCAAAGTGTTGATGTAATTTTAGCAGAAGATACACGTACGAGTGGAAAACTCCTAAAACATTTCGAAATAGGAACACCTATGCAAAGTCATCATATGCATAACGAACATAAAACTACTGAAACACTTGTAAAACGTATACAAGCAGGAGAAACTTTTGCGTTGATTAGTGATGCAGGAACGCCTGCAATTTCCGATCCTGGGTTTTTATTAACGCGTGCATGTATTGCTAATAATATTGGTGTAGAATGTTTGCCAGGTGCAACAGCTTTTGTACCTGCATTAGTAAATAGTGGATTGCCAAATGATAAGTTTGTTTTTGAAGGGTTTTTACCTGTAAAAAAGGGAAGACAAACGCGTTTTAAAATCTTAGCAGAAGAAACACGCACGATAATTTTTTACGAATCACCACATAAATTGGTCAAAACTTTAGAGCATTTCTGTGAATACTTTGGCGAAGATCGACAGGTTTCTGTTTCTCGCGAACTCACCAAACTCTACGAAGAAACCATTCGCGGAACCGCAAAAGAAGTATTAGAATATTATCAAAGCAAGCCACCAAAAGGAGAAATTGTAGTTGTTGTTGAAGGGAAGAAGTAGATTGATTCAAGAATCAGGATTATTAGACAATCTTCATCAAGTAGAACTTTTGCATTGAGCGAAGTCGAAATGTGATTCAGCTTCACATAACAATGAAAAAACGAACATCAAATATCTGACCACCTAACTCGCTTTCTCCAAAACCCCATGTAACGAAAATACGTTTTTATGAATGAATTGTTTTGTTTTTGTAAACAAGCTTTTTACGATATCTTTTTCTTGCTGTACAATAGTAAATACCTTTTCAAGAATTATAAAATCTTTAGTAGAATACTTTTGTAAACACAAAATATAAGAAAACTCTTCTATGCTTTTCAAATACCGAACGCCAGCTTTAATAGCAGCATTGTGACCTCTATTTTTCTTGACATCAATAATTGAAATTGTAGCACTTGATTCTTCTTGAATCTCTTTCAATAATTTCAATGTGTTATCGGTACTTCCATTATTTACCAAGCAAACATTCAATTTCGTTGTTTCAGCAAAGAGTTTACTAAATTGTGGTACTTCAATTTTGCTTTCATCATTACGGAATACTATTAAAATTCCAATCTTCATCATGTAAAATATTTTAAGGTTTAGGGGAAAAGGGGAAACTTTATGAAATTCAATTCTGAGAAGCTTATTTAAGCAATCTCAAAACCTGTATTTACTGCTTTAGCTGAAACTTTTTTTTTACCTCTGTATGACCAAGCTATTTGTCCTAACTGACCAATAATCTTAATCGAATCCTTCATTGATAATTTTGAACCATCTGCATGAATCCAACGTTTTAAAGGCTTTTCACACATCATTGCGCTAGCTTTCTCTAGTCCAAAATGCTTACGCATTCTCATAAAAATTTCTACATCAAACAACCATTTCGTGATAAACTTTTTATCAAATGCAAGATGAATTACATCTTTATGGAAAATTTTTGCACCACATTGTGTGTCTTTAAAGTTCATTGATAAAATGGTTCTGATAATAAAATTGATCGTCATACTAATCACTTTTCTAGCTGATTCTTTGGTGATATTTGCGCCCATTCTGCTAATTCTTGAGCCGCTAACAATCTTGAATTCAGAATTTTCAATGGTGGAAACCAATTCATCAAAATCAGCCAAGTCCGTAGACAAATCAGCATCTAAAAATCCAATATAATCTAAATCTTCTTGCTTTGCCATATGCAACATTCCAAGTCTTACAGCTTCTGCTTTTCCACCATTTTGCTCACAATCATATACCGTAATAAAATCTTCTCTTCCTTTCTGTAAATCGTGTAAAACTTCCAAGGTTGCATCTTTACTTCCATCATTCACAAAACACAAACGATATCCAGAGTTCTTATCAATAAAATCTGTAAACTCAGTACTCAACAAACGTTCTGCTTCGTTGTAACATGGAATCACTACACCAACACATCTTTGTTGAATCATTACAGTATTTGTGTGTACTACATTTGTTGTTTTAGGAACACCAATCAATCGTTTTACACGAGCACAAACTTCGTTCAAACTCAACGGTTTCTTCATATAATCATTCACACCTAAATCGAAACCTTTTGTAATCATTTCATCATCGGTATTACCAGATAATATCATAATCGGAGTATTGTCTTGTCTGCCTCTACGAATGTGTTTTACGATTTCCATTCCAGAAACAGTTGGCATATTCATGTCTACAATTACTAAATCTGGTTGAAACGAATCGTATAGTTCTACACCTTTCAATGCGTTGGTTTCTGTTAACACTTCATATCCTAATTCAGCTAATCTGCTTTCTAAAGGAATCAAAACTAATTTTTGGTCGTCAATAGCTAAAATTTTCATCGTGCTGTGTTTTAATGATTAATATTTTTATGTAGTGTTCGGTAGTGTTTGTATTGTTTTCCGAATGACTTACAGGTCAAAAGTAGCACGGATTCGCTGAAGATTTTGCCAGAAGTACTCAAAACGGTACTATCTTTAGACGAAATGCAATTTCCTTTAGTCCAATTAAAAATTGCACCGTTTATCTTTACTTCAACGAAAACACATTACATCACAGAATGAAAGAGACGACAAACAAACTATTACTATTAGCAGTACTTCTCGGAGTAGTGTTTCATGGTACGTCTATCTTTTTTACACTGGAAACTACCTATGATGCATTAATACATTTATTCTTTGCCGATCATTACGCCAATAGTTGGTTTGAACCTTGGAACTACAAATGGTACACAGGATTTACGGTAATGAGTTATCCACCGTTAGTGCATCAATCTATTGGCGCATTGTCGTTTATTGGAGGTTTAAAATTCGGATTATTTACAGTAGCCATTATTGCAGTTATACTATTCATTACTGGTACATATCGTTTTTCGTTACTCATAACAGGAAACAGAAGAGTTGCTGGGTATGCTGCTATACTAGCAGTTTTCTCTTCTTCTTTTGTAGAAACCTTGCACATCTTCGGACAATTACCAAGTATAGTTGGAATTGCAGTATTAATGCATGCCCTTCCGGAGATTTATCTCTGGTTAAAAACCGGCAAATACAAATATCTATTTACATCGCTTTCGCTAATAGCTGTTACGGTAACGTCACATCATGTAACACCAATATTTGGAATGATTTTCTTTATCTTTCCGTTAATCGGAATGGTAATTATGGATTCCTCTCGTGAAAGCGTTAACTCAATGAAAGAAGTGACGTTTCTTGTCTTTTGGAGAAACTTTTGGAAGCTTTTTAAGCGTATTATAGGTTTTGGAATAAGTTCATTGGTAATTATTGTCGGATGTATTCTTCCATATTGGATTAACTCTAAAAACAATCCAATTACACAAGTGCCAATTCCACATGGATCCAGAGATCATTTCTTAGAAATCACATCGTCAGGATTAGTTTTCTTTTTAATTCCTTGGGGAATTTTACTTTTCCTATTACCATACATATTTTACAGATATTACAGCAAACGTTATCTATTCTTTGGATTATCAATCACACTATTATTTGTGTTAGGAACTGGTGGTACAACATCAATTCCACGTATGATTTTAGGCGAAACAGCGTTTAATATTTTAACGTTGGATAGATTCACACTTTGGGCGTCAATAATGTCGTTGCCAATGTTTGGCGAATTTGTATATCGTTTTGTTGAAACAGATTTAAAAGCGCTTTTACAAGAAAAATTTGGCGCTATTTATCATAGAATTATTGGTGGCGGATTGGCAGTTTTATTTGTCTTCATGACGATTTTTACGATGAGTTTAGGTTATTTCAGACCTTCACAACCGCAGAAAATAAAAATGTTACCAATTGTGAATTTTCTCAATCAAGATCAACATGATCAATGGCGCTATCTGACTTTAGGTTTTGGCGATCAAATGGCTTGGTTAGCTGCACAAACAAATGCTTTATCGGTTGATGGAAACTACCATTCTGCACGTCGTTTGCCAGAGCTCACAACACGACCAATAGAGCGTTTGGAAAACTCAAAATTCAAAGGTGTTGCCGGAATTGGCTCATTGCAACAATTTTTAACAACCCCAGAAAAGTATAACTTAAAATATATCTTCTCAAACGATAAATTTTACGATCCAATTCTTTATTTCTGTGGCTGGCAGCGTTTGCCACAACTAGAAAACGGAATCATGGTTTGGGAAAAATTAAACGTTCCGCCATTATCTTCCATTTTACCAAAAGATGAAGTTTCAACCTGGCAAAAACTCGCTTGGGGAATTGTTCCGTTCCTAACATTGATATTGGCATTTATATTCAATATTCAGCCGATATTTCTGAGATACATTCAGCGAAAGCGAACCGATGCTAAAGAATATATTCAATTCAACAAAAGCTATGCAAACTTCTCTAGTAAACTTGTTACAACGAGTCATATTTGGGCAATTTTAATGATTGGAATATTAGGCTTTGGAACCTATCAGTTTTATATCAAAAATGATGCGCAACGTTCACCCGAAAATGTGGTAAAAGCCTATTACGATGCGCTCGATTTTAAAGAATTTGAAACGGCTCACAGTTTTATCAATCCAGAAAATGGAATTACGATTGCACAGTATATGCTAGAAATTTCATCTACGGACGGACTATTGAGTTCATATGCGAAGCTAGACGCAATAACAACTGAAATCACAACTAAAACGGACAGTTTGGCCACAATGAAAGTCATGACAAAGTGGATAACACCATTAGAAAAAATTGAAAAAACGGACTATAAAACGATTGTTAAACATAATGGAAAATGGTTTTTAGAAGCAGAAACTGTAGAAACTGATTTGCCGCCAGATCAATTGTTCTCAAACAATAAAACAGCGTATTTCAATCACGGAAGACGACGAATTACAACCGAACAAACCTATCATGAAGATGTATTAAAACAACCTGTTTTAGAAATTATTATAGCAAAATTAGTGCAACATAATGGTCATTATGCCATTGTTGGAGAAGTGCAAAATATAGACAACGTACCAGCAGATGTTGTGCTAAAAGGAACCTTGTACAACGACAAAAATGTGAAATTGGCAACCTACAATGCAAAATATCATATGAAGCACAAACTCATGCCGAAAGAAGTGACTTCGTTCCGTATCAACTTTGAAGGAATCGCATGGTCTAAAACACAAGATTCCATTCCTGAAACCTTCAATCCAGATGAGTTTACGCCTGTAGAATTGGCAGATACGCCAACGAAATTCAACTTGCAAGCGGCAGGAAATGTATCTGGTTCAGATTTGTACAAAAATATTGTGTTAAGCGACCTCAATATCAACCATAAAACAATCAAAGGAAACCTGTTCAATAGTGGATTGCAAGAAATTACGGTTCCGCAATTGTTGATCTCATATTATGATGAAAATAAAGAACTTTCGTGGGTAGATCATCAGTTTTTAGACAAGGGAATTCGGCAACAACGTAAACAACCTTTTTCATATGAAATTTTGCAAAATGAAGATGTAAAAACGATTAATACAGATATGGAAAACTGCTATGTAAATGGTTTGCCAAACGAAGACATCTCCAATAAAATTATCCCTAACAGAAAAAATTACAACGTGTTACAAAAAATTTCACATCCAATTTATAAGTATGTGAAAATTGAAATGAATGCGTATATCGGAAATCCAAAATGATGAACTTAAAATACATACTATGCTTTTTAGTATTTGCGTCAAGCGCGAATGGATTCAGTGCGAATACTACCGAAACGATTCAACTAGAAACCACCCAACAAGAATTCACGGCTGGTGAAACTATTGTGTTGCGATTTTCGGGAACGCAAGATGCTTCTATTCAATTGTATTGCGCCAATAGTTATGGAACAACTTTAATCAGTCCAAACATAAAAAATGAGGAATTACAATATACAATTCCAACACAGCTTTGTAACAAAATCGGAGTTGTTAATTGGAAACTTTTAGATACGAAAAACGCACTTTCAGGAACATTTACAATTGTTTCGCAAGCAATTCCTGTTACTATGGAAACCTATGTTGGTCCGCCAAGTATTGAAGCTGGAAACAAAGATTATACAATGTTAGTTGTGATTCCAACGGATGCTTTGGACAATCCTGTAAAGGAAAATACAGAAGTCGATTTGAAACGTCAGTTTTTAGCCAATGAACAACAAGAAACAATTCTCACGAAGAATTTAATAACATATCAACGCATTTATGCGCCAACTGAAAGCGGCAGAATGTTATTGGCAACGGAATGTTTAGGCTTGAATTCTAAAGAATATACAGTAAATGTTTTACCAGCAATTTCTACTGATTTTGAAATTTTTGCCAAGCGATCACATGAATATGCAGATGGAAATCAAATCACGACTTTTACGACTTCAGTATTAAAAGATGAGCACAATAATATTGTGAGCGATGGCAGTTATGTGGAATTCTTCATCACAAATGTTAAAGGGAACATTTTGAAAACTGCAGGAATGACAATTGATGGTGTTGCCACAGCAAAAATGATTCATCCAGATCATGAAGAAACCTGGAATGTAAAAGCCTACGTGACTGGAATTTCGGAAAGTAACACAATTTCACTTGCGTATAAAAAAGTGATTGAAGATTTTACAGTTTCGTTCTCAGAAAATAATAGAAACATTGAAGTAGGACCTTTGAAAAGCTTTATGAATCAACTTATTCCAGATGGTTTGCAAGTAAAATTAATCGTTTCCCAAAACGGAAAAATAATCAAAGAATATCTAAAAGAATCACGTGATGGCTTTGTGAATTTTGAATTGAATTCGAACATTTTCAATAATGGAAATTACGATATAGAGATTACAACTGCAGGAATTACAAAAACATTTCAAGCAAAAAAACTATGGTAAAAGCAGACAAAAATATCATGCGTGGACTCTTAGTGTTTTCATACATGTTCATCATTTCTCTACTAATTTTCTTAATTAGCAGTTCATTCAGTTACCTAAATACAGGTGCAGACAGAAGCAAAATGTTGCATACGGAAGTTGAAAAAGCGGAAGTGTATTCGCCAAAAATGATTTGGACGGAAGATGGAAATGAAGGAAGAGAATTGGACGAACAAACACTTGCAAAAATTGAAAATGATTATTTAGACGCTTGGTATGTAAAACATGTGGCATACAAAACCAATCAAACCACAGGAATTGATGATTTTTATACGGATAGTGCACGCAAAAATATTTTTGCATTTATCACACAAAATCAGCAGGAAAATATTTCTGTAGATGCAACAACACTTTCACATCAACCAAATATTGAATTCTTTAGTGCAGACGGACAACTTATTGTTTTGAAAGACGAGAATGTGGTTGAATACAAGCAATTGTATAAAGATGGAAAATTTGTGATGGAAACTACAGAAGTAGCGAATTACAAAGCAGTTTTATTACTAGAAGACGGTTTTTGGCGTGTGCGTCATTTGGTAAAAGAACGTGTGAAAACAGTTGCAAAATCTAAAGAAACGAAAGCAGTTTCCAACTTGAATTTGAAAGGCATCAATTACTATCCGCAAGCAACGCCTTGGGACATGTTTGATGATGAATTTGACATTGAAACCATCAAAAAAGACTTTGATATTATACAAGATGCAGGTTTAAATACCATCCGAATATTTGTGCAATATGAAGATTTTGGCAAAGCAAATGTTCAACAAGATAAACTTGAAAAACTACAACAGGTTTTAGATGCTGCCGAAATTAAAAAACTCAAAGTTGTACTGACACTTTTTGACTTTTACGGAAACTATGAAATCTTAGACTGGACCTTGACACAACGACATGCAGAAACGATTGTTTCCGAGTTTAAAAATCATAATGCAATTGTGGCATGGGACATTAAAAATGAACCGAATTTAGACTTTGAATCACGTGGAAAAGAAAACGTATTGGCTTGGTTGGAAAGTATGATTTCATTAGTTAAATCAATTGATAATAAACGCATGGTTACTATTGGTTGGTCAAATACGGAAAGCGCACATTTACTACAAGATAAGCTCGATTTTGTGTCTTTTCATTATTATGAAGACAAAGCTGATTTTGAGCAATCGTACCTAGATTTAAAAGCAAAAATCACAGACAAACCAATCATTTTGGGAGAATTTGGACAATCGTCTTACGGTGGATTTTGGAGACCATTTGCAGGTTCTGAAAAGAAACAAGCAACTTATTTCAAAGAAATGCAACAAGTTTTACAATCACAAAACATCTCATATCTTGCCTGGACATTATATGATTTTGAAAACGTTCCAAGTTCGGTTGTGGGAAGTCGTCCTTGGCGAACGAATCCGCAGAAAAAGTTTGGAATCATTGATAAAGACGGGAAAAAGAAGGCGGCTTTTGAGTTTGTGATTGAAAAAGGTTTTAGTATTGAGAAGTGAGTATTGAGAAGTGAGTATTGAGAAGTTTCAAAGAACAAGCGTTTACGTGAGTATCTGAACTTATACCGACAAAAAAACTCACAGAACGAAAAATAATTACATATTGACTTGTTAAATTTTTAATTTGAAAGTAAAGACTTACTTTTATTAATTAAAAAATATACTTGAACAATATTATGATAAAAGAATTAATTACTGATCTAGCATATGATAGAATTACTTTGTCTCAGGCATTGACTAGAGCAAAATTGATAGCAGCAAAAACCCAAAATGAGATATTTGCTAATTGGGTTTCAAAAGAATTAAACGGTTATGAAAATGATAATTTATATCTTCCTAGTTATAGAAAATTATGGACAGAAATTACTCTTGTTGCAAATTATCCATATGGTAGAGAAGAAGAATTTCCTCTAGTATTTTCAGATAAATTTGACAATGATATATCAGATCAAATTCATTATTTAAAGATATTACAACCGATTTCTATAGTTGAAAGTAATATTCAAGATATGGAAGAAGCTAAAGGGTATGTAAATTTACCTGCTGGACTTGTTCAACTTATATCTAAACTTTTTAAAGACTCTGTTGGAAAACGAGGTGGAGTAATTAGTAGCGGCAATAGAGTAATCGGCAAAGCACATCTTCAGAATATTATTGAATTAACTAAGCAAAAATTATTAGATACTTTAATAGAATTAGATACTCAATTCCCAAAAATTGATGATGCTTATGCTATAAGCAATGAAAATAATGAAAAGGTAAATACAATTATAAATAACAATATTTATGGAAATAACAATCCTTTTAATTTAGCTCTTGGGGACAATACTACTCAAGGAGACATTAACTTATCTATAGGCGAATCTGAGAAGGAAAAATTAAAAAGGTTAGGACTTAATGATGAATCTATAAAAGAATTAGAAGTTTTAGATAGAGAGAATCCTAAAGGTTCAGAAAAGCGTAAAGAAAAAGTTATGGGATGGCTAAGTAAAATTACTGCTTCTTTGGTTTCAAAAGGAATATATGACAGTATACCAGCTCTTACTGAATTTATTGGGAGTATTTTATAAAAAAATAATTTAAAAATCCACTAACTCCTTCAAAGAAACTT
The DNA here is from genome assembly GCF_947496985.1 of uncultured Kordia sp. Lineage (GTDB taxonomy): Bacteria > Bacteroidota > Bacteroidia > Flavobacteriales > Flavobacteriaceae > Kordia. The sequence goes on along the minus strand of NZ_CANMEZ010000001.1, from coordinate 752,076 downwards.
CCAAAGCCGTAGCTATTTCTAGCAACGAATAAATAGTAGGGTTTACTTTTCCATTCTCTAGTTTTTCAATCGCTTGTCTGTCTTTATTGCAAGCGCGCGCCAAATCAGATTGACTCCAACCTTTCTGACTTCGCAATTCAACAATGCGTTGACCAATTTTCTTTTTTAACTCTTCTTTATTCACAAAAACAAATGTCAACTAATTATACGACAATTTTGTCATATAAAAGTTTGACAATTCAGTAATCTGTATTATATTCGTCATATAATAATATGACAAAATATGAAAAAGCAAAGAATTTTAAAAATACACAACAAGTTTCAGTTAAGAGCTTGGAACAATTCCAAAATTGTACCTGAAATTAGATTGGAAGGAAAATGGCTGGAAGAATTAGGCTTTACATCAGGAAACAAAGTTGTCATTGAACAACAACAACATAAATTAGTGATTACGTTACAGAAGTGACTTTAGTCTTCTATTTGTCACATCGAGCGCAGTCGAGATGAATTTTGTTTCAAAGTAGATCTCGATACAATTTTTCTTCATTTCATTACGAAAAACCACTCGATCTGACGATTTTAGAATAAAAGAATCAAGGTTTTAGTTTTCTGATGTCATTCCGCACGGACATTGAGCATAGTCGAAATGTGTTGCGGAATCCAATAAACATAAGCAAATGGATTCCTGCCTATGCAGGAATGACAAAACACATAAAATCTAAAAGCGAAGCGGTCTAACATCTAACAGCGATAGCGTTCTAGAAGTGAAACGGTCTGATATAAAATATTTAAAACTAATAAATTAGTTGTAACTAAATATTTAGTTACATTTGAGTGCAATCAAAAAAATAGAATTAGAATGTATTCAAAGATATTTGTCAAATTATGTTTAGTATGTGTTGTTTTTATAGGATTTTGGAGTTGTTCGGAAGCGCCAAAAAAGATAGAAACCATAAACTTTTCTACAGATTATAAATTCAATGCGCAAATTCTGGAGAAACTAGAAAAAGATACGCTAGCGTGGAAATATTAAATTTCAGCTTCAGATTATGCCACAAAAGGAGATTATAAAAATGCTTTATTACAATGGGATTTGGCAATGCGTGGACGCGAACAAAACTATACAAAACAACAAATAGATTCGTTGCAAGGAATATATTCAACTATAAATGCAAAGGACTATATCATAGCTGAAGCTGCCAAAAATCAAGTGATAATCATTAATGAAGCACATCATAATTCATTGCATCGAGCTTTTACAAAATCCTTATTGAAAGATTTGTATGATCTTGGATATCGATATTTAGGATTGGAAGCTTTAGGAAATGGAAAAGATCTAGATAGCAGTTTAAATACACGAAAATATCCAATTCAAAAAACAGGATATTATACCAAAGATCCACAATTTGGTGATTTGATTCGAGTAGCAATTGAACTTGGTTTTACAGTGTTTCCGTATGAGCAAACTGGAAATGCAAATGGTAAACAGAGAGAAATCGCGCAAGCAAAAAACATTCAAAAAATCATTGAGAATGATCCAAAAGCAAAGTTTCTAATTCATTGCGGATTTGATCATGCATTGGAAGGAACACATCGTTCTTGGGAAAAAGCAATGGCAGGAAGATTGAAAGAATACACAGGAATTGATCCGTTAACAATAAATCAAGTGATGTATAGTGAAAGAGGAAATTTGAAATACAATCATCCAATGCTAAAAGTTTTCGATATTAAAGAATCTTCCATTTTACTTGATAAAAACAAAGAGCCTTTCAAATATACACGTAGAAAAACTTGGTCAGATTTGGCGGTTTTTCATCCAGAAACGAATTATATTGACAACAGACCAAATTGGATTTTTGCTAATGAAAATCAAAAAGTAACCATCGATTTAAAAATGATTGACATTGAGTTTCCTGTGATGATTTTTGCTTACAAAAAAGGAGAAGACCTCAAAACATCAGTTCCTATCGATATCACAGAAGTCAAAACAAAAACTTCAATTTGTGCTTTAGGATTGAAAAAAGGAAACTATGAAATTGTAGTAACTAACGGAGAGCAATCGGTAAAGTTTGATGAGGTTGTGAAATAGTTTTGTTGCTTCAAAGTGGATTCCGCATCACATTTCGACTCCGCTCAATGTTCGTGTGGAATGACAAAACCTATACTACTCTTAAGTAGCACTCGATACAATTTTCTATCTATCTCGACTGCGTTCGATATGACAGAAAACCACTCAATCAGATGTTAGTGCAAGAGTGAGAAAACAATTTAAAATACAACATTCAACATTTAGAATACAAATAAAATTCTAACAGCTAACAGCGGAGCGATCTAACATCTTTCCTTCAATTATTGCTTCAAATTGTTCCATATACATATCCGTAATACGTTCCATAGGAAAGGCAGTAGCGGCTTTATAATTGGCTTTTCCAAGCGAAATTCTATATGCGTCGTTGGTTACAATCGCTTCAATAGCATTTGCCAAACTATCTATGCTTATTGGTTCAAAAAATTCGCCTCTATAACCTTCATCTTTTACCAACAAAGCTAAATCGCCCAAATCTGGCATCACAACAGCTTTTCCGTAACTTCCAGCTTGGTGCAACACACCAGAACTTCCAGTAGTTGACGTATACGGAAAAACCACAACCGCACTTTCGTTAAATAATGGCGCAACATCAGCTTCTTCTACATAACCTGTAAATGTCAATTGTGGAACATGTTTATATTGCTCTTGCACATTTGCCAAATAACCAGGTACATTCGGATTGTCGGTTCCTGCGATGACAATTTCTAAATTTAGCCCTGAAGTCTTACGAACTTTCTCAACGGCTTCAATCATAGCTTCCACTTTTTTATAGGTTCCAAATTTTCCAAACGTCATAATTTTTAACGCACCTTTTGGTAAATCATACGAAGGACTTTCAGGTATTTCAAAAGTTCCGTGTGGAATCATCGTTACATTATTTGCTACATATTTCTTCTCTAAAACAGTTACATATTTTTGCATAGTTACTGCAACTTTGTCTGCTTTTAGTAATAGTTTTGTTAAGCTTGTTCCGATAAAATTATATGCTTTTTGTAAAAGTTTATTTGAAGTGAATCCTGCGCTTCCTAAATCAACTTCTTCTAAGATATTGTGTAATAACACAATGTTTGGAATGTTTTTCATTGAGCAAATCCAAGGAAGCATTAAACCGAGTGCAGCCGCGACTTTTTTGTCACCAAACTTCATGAATTGCAAGTTGAATAAAACTGCATCAGGTTTTGTTTGGTTGATGGCTTTGATTACCGAAAAGATGTTTTTGTAGCTGTTAAACTTCCAGCATTCCTTCACAGAAACTTTACAACCAGCTTCTGAAAAATTCAAATCTTTTGCTTCAGGAGTTTCGTCCGTTAATAAAATGATTTCCGTAATGTTTTCCTTCTGGCGAAAGCTTTTTACCAAATGATATGCGTATTCGTTTAAGGTTACTTTACTAGGCGGATATGCTGTTACGATTGCTAACTTCATGACATATAGTTTTTTAGTTATAGTACAAATTTGCACTTTCAACACGTGAAAAATAGACGAGTTGTGCCGAAATGCAATTATGTTTAGATGAAAGGAAAGAAGGTTTAGATTTCATTTCGACTCCACTCAATGTGAAACGTTTTTACAAAGATTTAAGAATATAGAATCAAGAGACAAGACTTTTCTGATGTCATTCTTGTGAAGATAAGAATCCATGGTGTTTTAAAGTGGATTCCGCATCACATTTCGACTATGCTCAATGTCCGTGCGGAATGACAGAAAAAGTAAAAAAGTATTTGAGGTAATAATAGAAATATAGCGTCATGCTGAACTTTTACACTGAGCAAAGCCGAAGTGTGATTCAGTATCACATAAGAGTAAGAAAAAATCTAAAAGCGTTAGCGTTCTAAGAGCGAGGCGATCTAAATTTATGTTCGTAAAAGAAAAAAGACAACTGAACAATCAACAGCAAAATCATTGCAATAATTTGTACATGAACAACTTGTGCTAGATTTTCATGAAAAAAAACTACCAATACAATTTGAAGCATTCCGAAGATTCCAGAAAGTACTACAGGAATGTATTTGTCTAAGGATAAATAGTAATACGCAAAGATATTTGAGATGGCAAAAATTCCTGTAGCTAAAGCATATTTCCATAATAATGGAGTGATAGCTAGGTAACTTTTACCGAATAATATAGTCACAATTTGTGTTGGAAATATTACACAACCAATAATAATTATTGTCGCAATTCCGCCAATGTATGTTACGTATTTTAATAAGATAGGAACCGTGTTTTTTCCTTCTTTATGAAGTTTTACAACGGTTGGTAATAACAACATTACAAACATCCATGCAATGAAATAGACTACACGACCAATTAATGCTAGCGAAGCGTATAAACCTGCGTCATAGGATTCAAAATAGTGTTTTACGAGTAAGATATCACTGTTGTTAATGATGATTTGTGTGAGTTCGTAAAAAGCAGTGATGATAAAAAAGTTGCGTACCAATTTGCTTTGTGTTTTGGTTAAAACGTTTGTGCTTTTCCAAGCTGTATTTTTGAAGTCAAAAGGAATCAATCCACATAAAAAGGAAGCTAAAATTCCTAAAGCAATGAGCAAAGAAGATTCTATTTGTAGAAAGTATAATAATGCCAACGTGATGAGTAATCGACTGATCATTTCGGCTTGATACGTTACCGAAAGTGATACCAATTGTTGTTTTCCTTGAAAAACTCCTCTGTTCACACTCATAATAAAGTAGAAAGGCACTCCGATTCCGAAAACGATAAATATTGTAGCCGTTGAAGTTTTGAAAAACGTTTGTAATTCTGAAGCGAAGAAAACAATCAAAAGACCTAAAACGATTCCAGTTAAAACTGATTTCTTATACATATTGGAAGCAAATGCTTTGAAAATGCTTGCTTCAAATAGTACAGAAAACTTAGCAGTAACCAATTGAAATGTCATCGCAACAAATGATAAAACCAATAAAAAAGTAACCAATACGGCAGCATCTGCGAATTTTTCAGGTCCTAAAAATCGACCTAACAGTAAATTGTATACATAGTTTCCACCATTTACCAATACGCCACTTATCATAAATAAATGTGCTGTTGTAAGGTTACTTTTTATTTTTTTTGCGATTGCGATCATCTTTTTATTTTTAATTAACATCTCGACTGTGCTCGATGTGACATTTTAGATAAATTAATAATAGGTTTTTGTGAAGGTATCTCAATACTCAATACTAACACCTAAATACTAAACTAAGCCACTTGCGAGCAGTTAAAATCTTGGTAAATATCTTTGCAACCATTTCCGATAACTGAAAACATTTTGTGATTTCTTAATGCAATTGCAGTTAAGGTTTTAATTCCTTCTAAACCATCGTGATCAATTTCGGTAATACCATCAATATTTAAAACTACGTTTTGGTATTGTTCAATGATGTATTCGAAGTGAATGATAAATGATCTGGTTGTAGATGAGTTTAATTGTCCATTTACTAAAAAAGTTCCGTTTTGTTGTGTGATTTTTAAAGCCATTTTGTTGAGTTTTTGTGATTAATACTGACACAAATATCTTCGAAATGCTATGAAAATAGGCGCATCGTCGGTGAGATTCACTTTTCTTGCGATGAATGATTGGAAGCTTATGCTTAACTTACAATTGTCTAAAATCAAGAACATGAACACAAAATATATACTATTCTTTTCGTTCCTATTTATAGGTGTTTTTTGCTTCTCTCAGAATATGAAAGAAGGATTTACGTATTTGGAAACAGGAAAGTACCAGCAAGCAGAAAACTTCTTTAAAACGGTTTTACAAGAGTATCCAAAGAATAAAACGGCACGTTTGTGTTACGGTCGTGCAGTTGGATTGAATGGTAATTCGGCAGCAGCCAAGAAAATTTTCACAGACTTATTACAAGATTATGCAAGCGATTTTGAAGTGAAGTTGAATTACGGCGAGTCCTTATTATGGAACAACGAGTTCAATCTTGCGAAAGCGTATTACCAAAAATTAGTAAAAGAAAACACCAAGAGTTTTCCTACCTTGTTAGGGTTTGCAAATACCTTATCAAATTTAAAAGAATACAATGAAGCATTAATTTATGTAAATAAAGCATTGGAAGTATCTCCAGGGAATCCGAATGCGTTAACGTCTAAAAAGTATATCTATTTAGGAAATGCGTATCAAAAACAACAGGCGCAACAATATGCAGAGGCCGAAAAATTATTGCAAGAATGTTTGTCACTTTTCGCAAATGACAAAGATGTGTTGTTGAATTTGGCAAATTTGTATTTGATTATGAATGAATTCGATAAAGCAAAAATGACATACACAAGCTTATTGACAAATACAAAAGATGTTTCCGATAAAGTAAGTGCGTTAAATGGTTTAGCGTTGGTTGAACACTTAAAAGGGAAAGAAAAATTAGCTTTAAAAACGAGTCAATTGGCATATGATAGTTTGGCAAAGAATATAGATGTCGCCGTAATCCAGCAAACGAAAGAACGTTATATTCAGGCCTTAATTTGGAATAAAGAGTATGCAAAAGCGAAACGTTTAATTGACGAAATCATCACAAAAGAGCCAAATGAAAACTGGGTTTTAGCCTTACGCGCAACTTTGAATGTGTATAAAAGTAATTTCAAAAAAAGTTTGGCAGATTACAATCAGATTTTAGTAAATGATTCCACATCATTTGATGGAAATTTAGGGAAAGCCAATGTGTTAAAAGCCTTAGGCAGTTATGATGAAGCGTTTGCTGCTGCAGAAAAGACACTAACGTTTTACAACAATCAGAAAGATGCTACTAACTTTATTAAGGAATTGAATACGAAGTTTTCAGCGTTTTATGATGGAAAAGCCTCGTATACATTTGATAATGGTGATAACGAAGCGTTTTCGATTCAAAACACTGTTGAGTTTCCGTTTTCGACACGTTTGAAACTACTTGGAAACTATAACTACCGAACTACAAATAATACGGTTACGAATAACAAAGCGACTTCGCACGCACTTTCGGCTGGTTTGGCGTATCAGTTATTGCCAAATATGATTTTTAAAGGAACTTTAGGAGTTACATCTGCCAAAGCAGAAACGAATGATTTTACACAGTTGTTAGCAGATCTTTCATTGAATATAAAACCATTTAAATTGCAGACGTTAGACATTGGTTATAAGCGAGAAATTCAGAGTTTCAATGCAGATTTGTTAGATCGTGAGATTGTTCAAAACAACTTCTACGCAAATTATAATGTAAGTACAAATTTCAATTTAGGTTGGTTTACGCAATATTATTATACTTCTCAGAATGATAACAATTCTAGGCATTTATTATTTACGTCGTTATACTATAACATTTTAAGTAAACCATCTTTAAAAGTTGGGTTGAATTATCAATATATCACTTTTGATAAACAAGTGCCAACTATTTATTTCAGTCCTTCAACATTCAACGCTGGTGAAGTTTTCTTAAACTTGATTAAAGATGAAAATATCACAAAGCCAAAGGAATGGTTTTACGAATTGACGGCTGCCACAGGCTTGCAATATATTGAGGATCAGGATTCACAAAGTACATATCGCTTTCAGGGGAAACTAGGCTATAAATTCTCAGACAAGTGTTTGGCAAATGTTTTTGGAACGCGTAGTAACATTGCTTCAGCAACTGCTGCAGGGTTTACGTTTACAGAAATTGGTGTGCGATTGAAGTGGGTTTTTGGGAAGTCTAGGCTTGGGAAGTAGGTATCGCGCATGCTGTGCGTAAGAGTCTTTTATTAGAAATCCAATTTTCCACTATTGGCCAAATCTCTTTTTTAGAATTTTTAGACTTCAAAATTCGACTGTGATTATAATTTTCTAAGTTTCCATTTTTCTTTGAGTAGAAGAGCAGTTTATTTTCTTCATTTTCGAATGCTTTTAGAAATTTTTCACAACCTTCTTTTGGCGCTATAAAATTATCTCCTTGAGCACAAATTGATAATATTGGAATATTAATTTTATTCATTCTTTTTAAATAGTCGAAACCATTTTCTCCGATAAAATTATTGTTTAAATTCCAATTGAACCATTGTTTCATGGTATAATAACTTTCACTATGTTCAGTAGAACCAACAGTTTTTGAAGGAACCTCTCCTAATAATGAAGTTAAGTGTTTACTCAATAGTATTTTTATTCTATTACTTAATTTATCTCCAGCTCCAAAAGCTTGCACGCCAAATAGAGTGATACTATTAATTTTTGAATTATAGGTTGGGTTATTTATTAAAAACATCGTCAATATAATTCCGCCTCCGCTATGAGTTAAGCAATCTATGTTGGTTACATTTTGGTTGTTAAATAAAAACTCAAATGTTGATTTTAGGTCATATTTTGCAATAGTTTCAAAGTTAAATTCATGCTTAACTTTTGAACTTTCCCCATGATTTCTCCATTCCATTATCCAACAAGTAAATCCTTTTTGAGTTAAATATGATGCAATTCCATCACAAATTTTTCTGTTTGAAAATGTTCCGTGCGTTAAAAAGATATGTTGATCAGTTACTTTTTCAGAATTTAACTTCCAAAGAGCTATGTTTTTGTTATCCTTTGTTTTTATATGATAAAGTTGTTCTTTCAGCGTATGAATTTTAAATTATTGTTAGTGTATAAGATGTAAATTTCTACGATTTTTATATACAGATTCACCTTAAAATTATAATAATCTTAAATAGAATCATAGTGTAGAGTGAAAATTTGTACATAACAAAAAGGCAAAAGAAGTGATTCTTTTGCCTTTTATCATCAACCAATTTTAAAATTACTATGAAAAATTACCTACTTTACAATGATTTTTAGGGTTTTGTAGGTTTGAGATTTGCCTTTTATGGAGCAGAAATACAAACCAGATCTTAAGTTATTTCTATTTAGAGGGATTTTGTTCTGACCGTTTTCAGTTCTAACCTTCATTGTATAAACGACTTTGCCTACTTGGTCATAAACAGCTAACAATGCATCTTCAGATTGTTTTGCTGTAAATTGAATTTCTGTGCGTGTTGTCATCGGATTCGGTATCGCTAATAACTTGTCTGTTTCGTTTTGTACCTCAAACTGTGCGACACTTAATGTACTTTCCATACCAAAATGAGCACTGTGTATTTGTATGTCAAATGGAGTATAGCTGTGATAATCGCCTTGTAATGAAAATATGATCGTTTTTACATCCGAAATTGTTGCCGAATTTCCATTGCCATCTTCAAATTCATTGAATAAAATGTGGTATACAGTTTCAGTATTGTTTTCTGGAATTGTTACACGAAAGCGATTGTTCCAATCGCCTAAACCTTCTTGTAATAAGATTACTTCTACAGGTTGCGAATTTGTAATACGGAATTGAAAAGCATCGTAGTCACTTACATCTAAGGTTTGGTCACCTGGTAAAACATGTCTAAATAGATTGATGGTTCCTTGTACTTGTCCTGAAACAGTTGGTTGTCTTTCAATTTCATGTGCATCTTCTAAATCGTTTACAACAGTATTGCCTACAAAGAAGTTGTTTACAATCACATTTTCTTCTTGATAATCAATTCCCCAAGGTCCATCAGCTAAATATAATGCATCTTGTTGTGTAGAAGCAGTGGTGCTAAGTGATAAACCAACATCAAATAATTGCCCTGTAGGGATTTCTATATAATCTGTCCAATAACCTGTTAAAGAGATTTCTTGAGTCATGTTTGTTCTATCCGAAGCTACTTCTGTAGCAGCGATACTAGCGTCAAATGTCATTGATGTTATACCAACTTTATTGACGATATTTAAATGAATGTTACCATTTGCATAATAACCAGAGCGAACAAATACAGGAGGAATTACATCATCTAGCGTTTGGCTATTCAATGGTTTTTCTAGCGTAAGCGTATCAATAATATGATTTCCTATTGTAAATACTTGCGATAATGAGCTTCCCCAAATTTGAAAATTGTAATAATCACCTTCAGGATATTGTTCTATATTCCAAAAACTGTATAAGTTATTAGCGGTATCACCTAGTTTTACAGAAAAACTTAAGGTGTATTCTGTTTCGCCAGTTGGTCTTTTTATTTTAGCGCTTATGAGTTGATGGCCTCTTACGGTAACTGTTCGTACGTCTTCTAAGGAAGAATTATTTAATCGATCGCAAATTACTTTGGAATGATCATAAATAGCTCCTTCTGTAGCAGTTGCCAATACAGCAGAAACACGCGTATTGTTTTGATACATATCTAGGGCAAATACTTCTGAAGCGTTTGTAATATCTAATAAATCTGTAGGACTGGACAAATATGCCGTTTCTGTACCAAACATACCTGTTTCTGGCAAATAAGAATCTAGGCTTGTGCCATCTTCTGGATTGTTGGTAACGTAGGTTTGTCTACTAAAAAATGTTTGAAATTGTTTTTTATTTAGAACGTTTCCGCTTTGAGTTCTTCTTAGGTTTCGTTTGGCAATTAAACCTGCCAAGTTTCCATTACTTTCCAATCCGCCATCATACGCAGAAGTTACATTTGAAGCACTTTCTACATCTGGATAGTTAGTTGTTTTTAATGCCGTGTATGGGTTTGCAGTTACATAGAAAACAGCATCGTTAAAATCATTGTCACACGAACCATAATCACGACGAATGTCTTCAAAACCTAGAATAATACGCTCGTTTTCAGGGTCATTAAGCAATACATTATGATAACGTAATTCTTCTTGCGCTTCAGGATTGTAATCTGGATTAGAATATAATTTCCATAAACCGTTTCCAACTGTACTTGCACTAGAACTCCATGCATTTGCCAATAAAACCCAACCGATTCCTGTACCAGCTTCAAATGTTCCTATTTTTACTTTATCGCCAACTTGCAATCCGCCACCACTTCCTAAAGCAGAAGCATTTGGAAAGATGATGGTAATGTCTTCATTGTTTGGTGGAGTTGGAGATGGATTATCAACATCGTAGGTATAAAAACCTAAAACGTTTCTGTAACCAGCTCCTTCACTTATAAAAGTGACCCAAACGTCTGCAGTTTGATTGAGTTCTAAGTTGGTATCATAACCAGACGAAATATAATGCGGGTTATAATCAGGAACAGGATAACTTTCAGGAATAGAATTGCTAATCATTTCTAGCGTTTCTATCGAAACATCATCACTTGGAGATTCTAAATATAAAGGTGTCCCATTAGCGGTATAATCACCTAAGTATTGATAGGTCTGTGCACTTATTGTCGCTGTAGCAAATATGCTTAAAAGTAGTAGTAGTTTTTTCATAATGATATGTTTTATAGTATAAAAATAGCCGCTAAAAAATGCAAAAAACTGTATCGTCGGCGCGATCATTTTAAGTGTAGATGAAATGCAATTTTCTTTAGGTTAACTATTTTTGGAATATTCGAAGAAACCAATAAATACAAGGGTTTGATAGGTTTTTATATAGAAAAAGGCAAAAGAATCATCTCTTTTGCCTTTCCTTAATTAACCAATTAAAATTACTATGAAAAATCTACCTTTTATTTTATTATGAGTTTTAAAGTTTTATAATTTTGTGTACTGCCTTTTATTTTACAGAAATACAATCCGGAACGCAGGTTATTTAGGTTTAGGGGGATTTTGTTCTGACCGTTTTCAGTTCTAACCTTCATTGTATAAACTACCTTGCCTACTTGGTCATAAACAGTTAACTGTGCGTCCTCGGATTGCTTTGCTGCAAAGTGAATAGTTGTTCGAGTATTCATCGGATTTGGAATCGCAGATGTTTGTTGTATTTCATTTTCAAAATTTGTGATACTTAGTGTACTTTCTGTAGAGAAATATACTTGTGATAAATTCATTGTTTTTGTAACTACTTGTCCATTTTCGGAAGTCATTGTAAATACAATTGTAACTACGTCGTTTAATTCAATTTCTTGATTTGTTGTTGACGTGAAACTGGATAATGGAATATTAAATTCTTGCTCATTTTCTGTAAGTGTAATTGTTGTTTTGTATTGTTCTTCCCAATCAGTAATGCTAGCTTTTACAAATGTGATTTCTACATTTCCTGTTCCGTTTGCTGTTAGATTGAATGTATCATAACCTGTTACATCTACAGCTTTAAATCGTGGAGTTAAGGCTCTGTATGCTGCAAAGTATGTACTTGTAGTTGCTCTCACAGAAATATTTCTTTCTATAGGAAATGTATCCGCATCAAAATAATAATCATTAGGTGAAACAGTATAGTTTACTACACTTGTGCTGGCTTGCGAATCATCAATTCCCCAAGGTCCGTCAGACATGAATAAGTCGTCTGGTGTTGCAACTCCGTCACCAATTCTGAATCCAATATCAAATAAATTTCCAGTTGGTACTTGTAAGTTGGTGATGTAATCTCCATGTAAGTCTAGAGTTGAACTTGAATTGTCAAAACTACTTGTTTCAGTTGTTCTAAAGCCTGCATCAAAACTTACGTTTCCTGTTGCGTTTGTGTTTATGATTTGTAAATCTAACGCGCCATTTTCATACTTTCCTTTTCTCACAAAAACAGTTGGTGGCGTTGATAAATCATAAGCTGAAATAGGTCTTTGTGTGTCTAGTAAATTCAATACTTCTTCGCCTAAGCGATATAAATCGTCTAATGAATTTGACCAAATTTGAAAATTGTAAAACGTTACATTTTCTTCATACTTATCTAAATTCCAATGACTTTCTACTTCGAAATTTGCTTCGTTATTGATCATTTTAGCAGAGAGACTTAATACAAATTCTACCGTATTATCCGTATTTCTGATGAGTGATTTTATAAATTGTTGTCCATTGATATCAATTGTTGAAACAGAGATTAATTCTGCACCTAACAAACGATCGCAAATGTACTTTGTGTGTTCGTATACACCATTTTCTGTTTTTAACGCTATGATAGAAGCTACAGAAGCATTATTTCTTATATAATCAACCGAATAGATTTCTGTAGCGTTTGTAATAGCTACTAAATCTGTTGGTGTTGATTCTATAGCAGTATCTTCGTTGATGGTTTCTAATGGAATAAAATCTTGTAATTCGAAACCACTATTACTCGTTTCTGCATAGAACTCTGTTTTTGTTACTCTTGGAGCATTATTTTTATTGAATGTATAGCTTGTTTTTGCTCTGTTGTAATTACGCTTATTGATAGCGTCAGACAATCTTCCATTGCTTTCTAAACCACCTTCATTTCCTCCAGAAGTTTCTGGGTCAATTACATCACATTCGCCATAACCTGAACATGAAGGATCTTGACAATCTATTAAACCATCACCATCATCATCAATTCCATTGTCGCAAATTTCTTGTAAAACTGGTGCTGTAGGACAACGTGCTCCATCATTACTAGCACTTGAAGGTCCAAATGCAAACAGATTGGAATCCATTCCGTTGGTACCATCTATATCTTGTACATTTTGAATTACATAAATAGTTCCTGTTTGATTGGCCGAAACATAAAAACGTCCTGAAGCATCAAAGTATACAGCGCCATACGTATAGTTTAAGCCTGATAAGATTGGCACAATACCTAATGATTGTACAGCATTTGTTGTTGGATCAATTCGGTATAAAATGTTAGAACTTTTTTCAACCGTATATAATTTGTTATCAACAGCATTGAAAGCCCAATCATGCACATTTATGTTTTGTGATAAATTTTCTGTACTTAAATGTTCTGTATATGTTGGAGAATCTGGGTTAATGTCTATTTTATAATAAGTTGTTCCGCTACCTTTTAAGTGATAAACTCCATCAGCACTTACGTCTCCTACATATCTATTTGAAGAAGGCAATTCGTCTACATAAAAAGAAGTTGTTTGGAAGTCTTGTCCGATACGAACAATTGTTTTAGCAGGTGAACTTAACGATCCCCAAATAAAACCATCTGCAGGATTGTAAGCTGCGGCGTTAATGCTCCCTGGGGTAATATCTTCAGCAACTAAGTACGAGTTTCCAGAAGCTAAATCTATTGAATACACATCATTGTATTGAAACAAATAGGCGTCATATACACAGTTGAATGGATCGTTTTGTGCACTTATAATTACCGAAGTTAGTATGCTTAAAAGTAGTAATAGTTTCTTCATGACATTTATTATTTATGTCACAAATCTAGGAAGTGAAAAAAGGTAAAAACCCAATCGTCGGTACGATCAGATTAACTATAGACGAAATGCAAATTGCTTTAGACTAAGTTTTTTTAGATACACTTTGTTTTTAGAAAATAGAGCTCAGAATATAGGTTTAAAACCTTCTTTAAGTCTAAAAGTGATTAGTGATTTTACACTTACAAAAGATCCAAACGCTTCATCAATTCTGGTCGTTTAGAACGACTTACAGGAATTACATCTTTTTTAATTAATACACTATTGTCTTCAATATCAATGATTTTTTTGAGATTGATAATGTACGAACGATGAATTTTTAAGAATAGCGTATCTGGAAGCTTTTCTTCAATTTTTTTTAAGGTAGAATGAACCGTATAGTTTTTGTCTTCAGTTTTGATATGAATATAATCGCCTTTAGCTTCTACTAAATAGATACTAGGAATGTCTATTTTGATTAAACGACGATCAATATTGATGTAGAAATCATTTTCAAGTTTGGTATCTGCTTTGTTTTCTTCAGTTTTGCTAGCAATTAGTTGGTGTTTTTTAGCTTTTTCAATCGCCATTTTAAAACGGTCAGCTTCAATAGGTTTGAGTAAGTAATCCACAATGCATTCGTATTGAAATGCTTCAATAGCAAATTTAGGATCGGAAGTTGTCAATACAATGCTTGGCGGATTTTTTAGTGTTTTTACAAAGTCAAACCCTGTAAAATCAGGCATGTGAATATCTAAGAAGATGAGGTCTACTTCATTTTCATTCAGGAATTTAATGGCTTGCATTGCATTCGGAAATTCTTCTAAAACATGTAATGTGTCAATTTCATCACACAATGTTTTTATAATTGTTCTTGCTAGTTTTTCGTCATCAATAATAATACAATTCATATTCTTAAATCGTTTTTATATACGCCGTAATTGTGTGTAATATTTGCTCAAAATCGTCCACGCCATCCATCTTTTTTTCACGCAAATTGTGCTCGTACGTATTTGCTAATTTATAACTTTGTTCCAGCCCCAAAATACTAATTTTGTGCTTAATTCTGTGCACATTTTCTTCAATTTTTTTGTAATCTTTTTTTTCTAAACTAGTGTAATAATCTTTTTTTTCTTCGGGAAATTCAGTTTTTATGACGTTGATTAATGTTTGTTTTACACTATCATCATCACGTGCTAATTGTTCTATGTAGGTTAAATTTGGTTGTTCCATGTTGCTACTTTTTTAAAGTAAAATAAAAGGTTGATCCTTCCTTTGGTGTAGATTGTATCCAAATCTCACCTTCATAAAGATCGATAATTTTCTTGACGATGGAAAGTCCTATCCCAGTAGATTTGTAGTTATTTTCTAATTTTTGAAATGCTACAAATACTTTCTCAAAGTATTTTTCTTCAATACCTTTGCCATTATCCTGTATATAAAATTCCCAAAAATCATTCTTATCTGTATAACCAATTGTAATTTTAACTGTTGGTTTGTCATTAAATTTGATGGCATTTCTGAGTAAATTTCGAAATAATTCTTCCAATCGGAAATGATCGCCAGTAACGAATGGTAGTTTTTGTGGAATGGAAATCGTAATGTTTTCAGAGATTTCATTAAAATTGATGACTTTTTGTACAACTGCATTCGTATCAACTTTATAAAATTCCTTTTCCACACTTCCAATGGTAGAATAGCGTAAAATTCCTTTTACTAATCTATCCATCTTTTCAACATTTCTTCGAATCAGTTTGATGGTCTCGGCACCATTTTCGCCCAAAAGTTCATTATAATCGTTTTGTAACCATGTAGTTAATGCATCAATGCTTTGCAAGGGAGATTTTAAATCGTGCGAAACCAAATGTGTATAATCGTTGAGTTCTTGATTTTGACGTTCTAAATTTGCAACTAACTTATCGCGTTGTTGGTTTATTTTTAATATTTCTTTGGTTTGACTATCAATTAAATCAACCAAACGTAACGAATCTAAATCTAAATTTTCTTGATTTTTATTAGAGTTTAATTCGTATGAATTTAGCGTATCAATAACCGTTTTTAGTTTTTGAATGACTTCTTTTTGTGAATCTGATTCGCTTTTTAGTTTTTCATTTGCTTCAAACAATTCTTCAGAACTTAAGGTTGTAGCGCGTTGTAACATTGCAAATTGTTCATTAGAAGTATTGTACGAACGATTTACGGCGTCTAAAAAACGTTCTAACTCAGGATTATTTTGGAATTCTTGAGGAAGATATTTTCGTATTTGTCTTTTTAATAATGGATTCATCATTCACTTATGAGCGTAATTGTCATGGTTTGATTGTGTAACTGGCAAGCTTTTTCACCACTAAATGGCGCAATTTCTCCATATGAATATAGTCCGCAAATAGTTGTGTGTTCACCAACAATTTCAATGACTTCTTCTATTTCTTCTTCTACACGTTGATCTAATACTAATTTTCGCCCAATACAGCTTACTAATATTGCGAGTTCAGGTTTTGTATTTCTAATTGCTAATGCTTGCGAAGCTGCTTGTTCAGAAGCATCAACAATATTATCAACATTTGTCATCATTAATTGTACATGCGAATTTTCAAGAATATCGCCTGCTAAAATCATAGAGTTTTCAGCTTCATTAATGTTTAGAATGGTACGAACAATCGATTGTTTTTCGTTGGTCGATTTTACTTTTAAAGGATATAATAATGCAGCTGCAGGCAATTCTTTTGACTTTTCACCTAAGTATTTTTTGTACAAATCCAACGCAGGCTGATTGTCTAATTCGTACAATACATTTGCTTTTGATTTTGTGACGATACGTTCTGGTCCAAAAGGTGTCCAACCGCCATTAATTGAAAAACTAACATCTAGGGTTTCACCATATAAACCAATGGCTACAATTTCTCCAGCTTTTGGTAATTCATTATAGGAAGCAATTGTTTTTTCAAATCGTGCAGCATCACCACATAAAGCACCAGTAATAAGCAGGTTATCTTCAGTTGCGGCGTTCATTCCTAATGTTAGTTGACTTCCGTTTATAAAACTTCCTTCTGATACAATAAACACATGTTTTAGGTTTTCTGAGTCAAATTGTTCTATGAGTTTTTTTCCTGTGTTATAACTGTCAATTTTTTCATCATTTTCTAAAACATTGGCTGTTTTAATAACAAACTCACTTTTTTCAAACTCTATTGCTGTAATTGTAATGCTTTCATCATCTATATATTGCGATGTTATGTCGCCTGCAGAAGAACCAAATACAAATTCACCATCGTTAAAAAGCTGTTTTACTTCATCAAGAATAGTTTTATCTTCTAATAAATATCTATTTCCAAAAACCAATACCAACGGTTTTGTCAATGAAACTTGTTCACTTAAATATTCCCAATCTGACGTTGCTGTTTTTTTGAGTTGTACCGTTTTCATATTTATTTTTTTATGGTGAAGAAAAAGGTTGTTCCTTTTCCAAGTTCACTTTCTAACCAAATAGTACCTTCGTATAAATCAACGATTTTTTTTACAATAGAGAGTCCAATACCTGTAGATTCTTTGCTTTTATTTAAGGAATGAAAGATTTTGAATATGCGATCATGAAACTTTTTTTCAATACCAATACCGTTATCTTTTACTGAAAACTGATAGAAAGAAGGTTTTTCTACATAATCAATAACTACAATTCCTTTTTCTTTATTACTAAACTTAATTGCATTACTCATTAAGTTTTGAAATAATTGTTGAAATTTGGTAGGATCCCCTTTTGTAACAGGCAATTCTTTTAAAATTTGAATAGAAATATGCTCAGGAATAAATAGTAGTTTCTGTATGTTTAGCATTGTTTCGTTTAAATTGACATCTTGCGATTCGCTAGTTCCTGAACCTGCACTTGAATATTCTAAAATGTTGGAAATTAGGTTTTCCATGGTTTCTAGTGTTTCTTCAATCAATTTTAAATTTTGCAAGGTAGTAGCGTCTAAACTTCCTTCATTGTCCATCTTTATCCAAGAAACTAAAGCATCAATACTGCGTAAAGGTGTTTTTAAATCGTGTGAAACAATATGTGCATATTCATATAACTCGCCATTACTTTTTTCGAGCTCTTTTAATATTTTTTCCTTTTGTTTTTCAAGATTTTTGAGTTCTGTAATATCTCTTGCAATTCCTTGAGCGGCAATTGGTTTATGCTGTTCATCATAAATAATTGTCGCATTTATTTGAACCCACTTTATTTCTTTTTTCTTTGTAATAATACGTGCCGTGTAGTTGGAAAAAGAACCCGTATTTAAGAGTGTATTGAATGATTCAAAAGCATATGTAGCATCTGCTTGATAAATGAGTTTAACAATGTTTAGCTTTTCTTTTGAAATGTCGTATCCAAAAAAATTAGTAGCAACACTATTCATTTTTAAGACATTTCCTTTAATGTCCATCACTACATACGCGTCATTTATATTTTTAAAAACGCCTTCTAATTGAGATGATTTTTCAGTAACAGATGCGGCTAATTTTTCATTAGATATTTTGAGTTCTTCAGACAGCGCATACAATTCTCTGGACTTATCTTCCAAAATTTTCTCTGCGGCTTTTCTTGCAGCTTTCTCTCTTTTTAGCGCGCGTTGTAGTATTTCTATCTGTTCTTGACTCATTCATTTTTGTTAATGATAAACTTCACTTCGGTTCCGTCTTCTTTTATCTTTTCAAGTGTAATTTGTGCAGTACTATTAAAATGTTCAAAAGTTTTGTTCATTAAGCCCAATCCAAAATGGTGCATAGCTCTGCTTGATTTGTAGATCATTGTTAAGGAATTTTCTGTTTTTTCTTCAACTACAAACGTGGGTAATTCGGCATCAGGATATATTTTTCTAACCTCTACATGAATGTGATTTTCAATAGAAGCTAGCATTTCAATAGGATCTTTATAGGTAGCTAACAATCCAGGATAACTACTTTCTATAACACTAAAAAAATGTTCGGCATAGGTGAGTAACAAATCATCAATAGAAATAGTTGTATTGGTACTTAAGTTTTGCAATAACTGCAACATTTCAGAAAAACGATACGTTCCAATGGCTGTATACACACCTTCTGATTCTAACTTCGATTGCTCAATGATTTTATCAACCATATCCAATCCGAACTTATCTTCTACCAAGTCCAAAAATTCTGTAAAGATGATTCCTTTCATATATTATGCACTTTTTAATTCATTAATAGACCAATATGAAAGGGCAATTTCTATTTTAGAAACATACTCTTCATATTTTAATGGTTTTAAAATATAACCAGAAATTCCAATGCGATAACACTCTAAAATATCTTTTCTGTTGTCAGATGTTGTTAAAATTATCGTTGGAATATGACGTAAATCTGGATCATTCTTTAAGATAGCTAAAAATTCGATACCATTAATTTTTGGCATATTTAAATCGAGTAAAATGATATCGGGAAGATTGGTTTTTGTTTCTAAAATAGCCAATGCTTCTTCAGCATTCTTAGCTTCCGTAATTTCATGCTTGGCTTTTAGCAAAGAAACCGTACGATTCATCTTCATGATTTCAATCATGTTATCTTCGATTAATAATACTTTTAATGGCTTTTTCATTTTTTCTAGTTTGAGCAATTATGCTACAATTTTACACCATAAAAAACCAATAAAAGTTGAATGCAGTTTAACGAAGAATAAGTGTAGACGAAATGCAAAAAAGTATAGATGAGAGATTTTGAAGAATTATAGTTTTTTCTATTAAAAATCATTTTAATAATAAAAAACCCTTACTAGTAAACAGTAAGGGCTTGTCTATTTTATTATAGTTTTTTAATGAATTTACACGTGCTTTCCTTTTTCCCAACCGTGTTTTCCTAAGTATTGGTTTCCGCTTTCTACAGCACCTTCTTCAATAGAAGTTCCCATACTATCGTTCCAACGGTTTAAGTATCCGAACAATGAAATTACACCTAACATTTCTACAATTTCACCTTCGTTCCAGTGTTTGTATAATTCTGTTTTAATGTCTTCATTTACAGCATTCGGAATAATAGAAGCTGCCAACGAAAAATCTAAGGCTGCACGTTCTGCATCTGAAAACGCAGAGTGTGTTTTATATTCCCAAATATTATCTAATTGTTCTTGTTCGGCTCCATAACGTTCTGCAGCTCTAATAGCATGTGCTTGGCAATAACGACAACCTGTAGCATTACTACTTACCCAAGCAATCATTCGTTTCAAGGCAGAAGTTACGCGACCTTCATTTGCCATTACGGCTTTATTTAAGTTGATAAATGCTTTTGAAATGGCGGGTCTGCGTTGCATGGTTAAGACCGAATTTGGACAAAATCCAAGCGTTTCGTTAAAAAATTCGGCTAATTCTTTGGTTTCCAAATCATGTTCAGGATTCAATGGTGTTACTAATGGCATAATCGTATATTTTTAAATTAATTCCTTGTATTTTTGAATTCTGTAATCGTTTATAATTACAGCATACGAATTTAAGGAATAAAAAACGAAAAAAACTTCACACATGGCACATAAAATTACAACACAATGGAAAGGGAATATGCAGTTTGAGTCAGACAATCCAAGTGGGCATACTTTATTAATGGATACGTCGCCTGAAAATGGTGGAAATAACGAAGGATTAGGTCCAAAAGCAATGATGTTGTCTTCATTGGCAGGTTGTTCAGGATTGGATGTAGTTTCTATTATGAACAAGATGAAGGTTTCTGTGGACGAATTTAAAATGGAAGTTGCTGGCGAATTGACTGATGAACATCCAAAATACTATCATACGGTAACGTTAGATTATCATTTTTACGGAACTGACTTGGAAGAAAAAAAGATTCAAAAAGCAGTTGATTTGTCTGTTGAGAAATACTGTGGTGTTATGGAAATGTTCCGCCGTTTTGCAAAAGTGCAAACCAATACGTATTTTCACAGTTCTTAATTCGTAGTATAATTTTTCCTCAGTTTTTAGTTACAAGTAATTACTTCAAATGATTTTCTGTCATATTGAGCGCAGTCGAAATAGATAGAAAATAGTATCCAGAAGTATTTAGAAGCAGCAATTTGTAGAATAATAAAATTAGATTTTGATACACAACGAAAATTCGTTGCAAGTGATTTTGAATGTTAAAAAAACTCACTAGAATTAATAGTATAAAAAATCACATCAAAACGTACGTTGAAACGAAAACACACATTAAAATCTAAACAAGAAAAACCATGCGTTGGACATTAAAACCAAAACCAGAAGCACATAAACTCAAACATCTTATGGAAGTGTTGCAGGTCAATGAAGTAGTTGCGACACTTTTATTACAACGAGGAATTGAAACCTATGAAGATGCCAAAACCTTTTTTCGTCCTACTATAGCACAAATTCACGATCCATTTTTGATGAAAGATATGGAGTTAGCTGTCGCTAGAATTGAGAAAGCCATCGCAAATGACGAAAATATCATGGTGTATGGCGATTATGATGTAGATGGAACCACTTCGGTTGCACTGGTTTCTTCGTATTTAAAGACAATTTATCCTAATATAGCAACTTATATTCCAGATAGATATGAAGAAGGTTATGGTGTGTCGTTTCAAGGAATTGACTACGCTTCTGATAATGATATTTCGCTAATTATTACGCTCGATTGTGGTATAAAAGCCATTGATAAAGTCGATTATGCAACCGAAAAAGAAATCGATATTATCATTTGTGATCATCACCGACCAGGAAATGAATTGCCAAAAGCAGTTGCAGTGTTAGATCCAAAACGAGACGATTGCAACTATCCGTACGATGAATTATGTGGTTGTGGAGTTGGTTTTAAATTAATCCAAGCATTAAGCTCTAAAAGAGGACAGACTGTTACAGATTTGTTTCCGTATTTAGATTTAGTAGCCACGGCAATTGCAGCAGATATTGTTCCGGTAACAGGTGAAAATAGAACGCTTGCACATTTTGGAATGCAAGTTATCAATTCGGCACCAAGAGCAGGAATCAAAGCGATAATCAATCAGCTCAAAAAAGATAGTTTAACCATTACAGACGTTGTTTTTGTCATTGCACCACGTATCAATGCAGCAGGGAGAATTAGTCAAGGATTGCACGCTGTCGAATTGCTTACGGAAGAAAATATAGAAGTTGCAACACAATACGCAGCGTCTATTGAAGCGTTCAATATGGAACGTCGCGAATTAGATCAAGAAATTACCAAAGAAGCTTTTCAGCAAATAGAAAAATTGGAAGAACAAGAACGTTTTACTACGGTTGTGTATGATGAAAATTGGCACAAAGGTGTTATTGGAATTGTAGCTTCTCGATTGATTGAAACCTATTATCGTCCAACCTTAGTATTTACGAAAAGTGGCGATAAGTTGGCTGCTTCCGCAAGATCTGTCAAAGGTTTTGACGTATATAATGCCTTAGAACAATGCAAAGAACACCTCATTCAGTTTGGTGGACATAAATATGCGGCTGGATTAACGTTGAAAGAAGAAAACTATCAAGTATTTAAAGATGCGTTTGAAGAAGTCGTAAAAAATACAATTGATAAAAATCTACTCACTCCTGAAATTTTAATAGATAAAGAAATCACACTCAAAGAAATTACTCCAAAATTTTATCGAATTCTTAAGCAATTTGCGCCGTTTGGACCTAGAAATATGAGTCCCGTTTTTATGAGTACAGAATTGAAAGATACAGGTTGGGCAAAATGTGTTGGCGCTGATGAAGATCATTTAAAACTAACAGCTGTACAACAAAGATCGCCACGAATTAGTGGAATTGGCTTCAATTTGGGTGATAAATTACCTAAAGTACAAGGCAAAAAACCATTTGATGCCGTGTATTCTGTTGATGAAAATACTTGGAATGGAAATACAACATTGCAAATGCGCTTGCGAGATATTAGATAATGTATCAATGTGTTGATTTGAAAATGAAGTAATAAGTTAGAGTTAAAATCGTTTATCAAAAATGAAAACAACTCTACAACCACTGCTGCTTTTATTTTCTTCTCTTCTTTTTTCTCAAAATTTAGTCCTGAATCCAAGTTTTGAAGAATGTTTGCATTGTGAACGCTCTATGGGGCATTTTGATAAAAATGTAACCGATTGGAGTACACCAAATAATAGTACAACAGATTATTTTAATTACAAAGGCAAAAAAAGTTACAATCATTACAACGGTTATCAGAAGTCAAGAACCGGAATTGCGCATGCAGGAATTTATGTGTACTCAGAAAAAAATTATCGAGAATACGTTCAAGGAACATTAGCACAAACACTTGAAAAAGGAAAAAAATATACAGTTACTTTTTATGTGAGTTTGGCAGAATTATCTACAAAAGCCACTACAGATTTAGATATTTTGTTTACGGAAGAAAAATTGGAGAAATGTTATTATGCTAATCATTGCAAGAAAAACATTCGACCTAAAAAAGCAACCGATAAAAAATTCAATAAAGTTGAAATACACCGTGACCGTTTTTACCAAGAAAAATTAGGCTGGAGAGAAATTACATTCACATACGAAGCGCAAGGATTTGAAAATTATTTTTCTATTGGGAACTTTAATCGGAATTGGAAAACAAATAAAATACAAATACAACCTGCGAAAGAATATGAATTTGCGTATTACTACATAGATGATGTTTCTGTTGAATCTATAGAAAAAGAAATTGTTCAGGAAGAAATACCAGCAAAAGAAATTGTAATTGTTGAAGAAACCATAAAAGAAGATGAGATATATGCATTTGAAAATGTACTTTTTGAATTTGACAAAGCAATCTTAGTAGCAACTTCTGTAAAAGAACTTGATGATTTGTATGTATATCTAGAAAAGCGACCTAAAATTACTATTGAAATCTATGGACATACTGACAATATTGGAACGTCAAGAAGAAATAAAGAATTATCTTTGGAACGTGCAAAAGCAGTATCAAATTATTTAATCTCAAAAGGATTACACGATACAAGAATCAAATGGTTTGGATTTGGAAGTTCAAAACCAGTAGTTTCTAATGATACAGAAGCGCAACGAAAGAAAAATAGACGCGTAGAATTCAAATTGAATTCGCAATAAATACTTTATGCAAAAACAAGATCCATACGCAGCTTTACGATATAAAGAATTCAATATTTTTTTATTAGTTAGATTCTTCTTAGTGTTTGCGTGGTCTATGCAATTCATTGTAATAGAATGGGAAGTATATTCCATTACCAAAGATCCTTGGTCACTCGGTTTAATTGGGTTAATGGAAGTAATTCCTGCGGTTTCCATGGCGTTATTTGCTGGTCATATTGTTGATCAACGTGAAAAGCGAACGTTACTATCTACTTGTATTGCATTCTTTTCATTAATAAGTTTAGGACTGTTTTTATTGACTTCTCCAGAAATTACTGAAGAATGGTCGCAAAATACTGTATTATATAGTATTTATGCCTTGGTGTTTTTTGGTGGTTTCCTGCGCTCATTTTTTGGACCAACTATTTTCTCTCTAATTGCATTGATAGTTCCAAAAAAAATATACCCTAATGCAGCAACTTGGAGTAGTTCTACTTGGCAAACAGCTACGATTTTAGGTCCAGCTTTCGCTGGATTTACCATTAACTGGATTGGTGTTCATTGGTCGTTATGTATCATTTTTGCATTAGTAACATTATCGTTTATAATTCTGTTTTTAATTCCGAAAAAGCCAATTTTGAATCCGAAAATTGGAGAAAATGTATGGAAAAGCTTAGGAGAAGGAATCAACTTTGTACGAAATGAAAAAGCCGTTTTAGGAGCACTTACCTTAGATATGATTGCTGTTTTGTTTGGTGGAGCAGTGGCATTATTGCCTGTATTTGCACAAGATATTTTAAAAGTTGGCCCAGAAGGTTTTGGTATGTTACGAGCTGCACCAGCCGTAGGAGCAGTCTTAACTATGCTAATTACAGCGTATATTCCAATTAGCAAAAATGCAGGATTGAAACTTTTAGGTGCTATTTTCGGATTTGGTATTTGTATTATTGTCTTTGGATTGTCTACCATATTTTGGGTTTCACTCGTTGCATTATTTGCCAGTGGCGTTTTTGATGGTGTTTCTATGGTGATAAGACAAACAATTTTGCAACTAAAAACGCCAGACGAAATGCGTGGACGTGTAGCTTCTGTAAACTCTATGTTTGTAGGCTCGTCTAACGAATTAGGAGCGTTTGAAAGTGGTTTAACGGCAAAATTGATGGGGACAGTTACAGCAGTAGTTTTTGGTGGAACAATGACCTTACTAACTGTAATAACTACAGGTTTGGTTTCTCCAACATTTAGAAAGTTAGACTTAACGGAAGATGTAGAAGCGCATGCTGAGGAATCTTAACATATAATTTATTTAGACTAATTATAAATAATTGTATATTTGAATCCTCAAATGAAAGAATCATGAGCGATATACATAGAATTTATCACAACGACATTGGAATTTCTTTTCAGTGGAAACAAGATATAAAAAAAAATAACCCAAAATTTCAGGTGATTTTTAGAGATACAGGTTTTTATTTGACGATTGAAGAAATTGAAAACTTCTCAAAGTTTGCAAAACAAGCTGTAAATCGTGGTTGTTGTAAAGATTGTAAAGCAAAAAATAATTGTCGCTCTATTTTATTAAAAACACCTGCAACTACTGTAGATTTAGCCGTTTCTGAACAAGAGTTAAAAACAATTTCAGATTTAATAGAAGGAACTTTATTTCAAATAAAATTAAATGAGTATTTGAAAAATATTTGTGAGCGTTAGCTAATTGGAGTGATATAAGTTTTATATAAAAGAGAAGATAATACTATCGTTTCAATTCTTTAGGATATGAAATAATGAATTTTGTACCAAGTTTTCCATTCGATTCTACTCTAATTGTTCCTTCGTGCTTTGCAATTATTTTCTTTACAATGGAAAGACCAATTCCAGTACTTTCATAAATGTCTTTTTCACTAAGTGTTTGAAATACTTCGAATATTTTTTTATGATATTTTGGAAGAATACCAGGGCCATTATCTTCAAATATGATTTCATAAAATGTTGTCTTTTCAATACTTGAAATCTGTACTTCGCAAACTTCTTTATCGTTATATTTTACAGCATTACTAATCAAGTTTGAAACTACTTGTATTAATTGTATTTTATCTCCACTGACAGTAGGTAGCTTTCCTTTGATTGTAACTTTTACATTCGGTAAACTTTGATAATTTTTGAATTCCTCTTGTACGATGAAATTTAAATCAACTGATTTAATAACGATTTTACCAATCTTTGAATAATGTAAGATACCATTAATTAAACCTTCAAGTCGTTTTACACGTTCTTGCATCGTATCTAAATGACCGTATACTTCTTCAGTCTCGCCTGCTTCTAAATCTTCTTTTATAAAAGATGTCAAGCTAGAAATTCCACGAAGTGGTGTTTTTAAATCATGTGAAGTTATATAGGCAAACTTTTCAAGTTCTTTATTTTTTAACTCTGTATTATCTAAATTTTTATTCAGTTCTTTTAGTTTTCTAAAACTGTCCAAACCTGTACGCACAACCATAAAAACAAATAATGATCCCATAAAAAAAATAGCGCCCGAAAGGATCGCTAATAACTCTGTTTTCCCCAAAATAACGACAACAGCTACAGCTAAATATCCAACTAAGAATACTAACATTAATACACGAAGTTTTTCCCAACTTGCTTTCAATTTACTATCAGGAAGAATATTAAATATTTTTTTTGTGTAGCGTGCACTCATCAACAGAATAAACGCTCCAAGGAGAATAAGTGCAGTTATTAGGTAGTTAGAGAAGTTCATATAGGGGTAATTTGAAAGTATAAGTTATGAAATTCAAATGTATTGATGAAATGTCAACTTATAAATTGAATGAATCAAGGAAAAAAGCAATATTTTAGGATGAAATTTTCTTATTTTTCAATAAATTTCTATGTTTAATGAAGAAAAATGCTAAAAATGTAACTGTTTAACAATTCAGAAATTTAATTATTTGGCAATTCATATTTTTTTAGAGAAAGTGTTTTTCCGTCAAATTCACCATAGGTATAATACTGAATCCAATCGCCTAAGTTTACATATTTACTTTTTTCGTTGAGGTTAATTTCTAACGGCAAATGACGATGTCCAAACACAAAATAATCACAGTGTTTGGTTTCTAATTTTCGCTTGGCATATTGTACCAACCATTCATTGTCTTCTCCTAAAAATGTAGCATCATCATCACCTGAAATCAATTTGTTTTTAACCGATAAATATTGTGCAATTCGTACTCCAATGTCAGGATGTAACCAACGGAAACACCATTTAAAGAAAGGACTGATAAACACTTTTTTCATGCGTTTATAGCCTTTATCTCCAGGGCCTAATCCGTCACCATGACCAATAAAAAAAGTAGTATTGTTAAATGTAAATTCTTGCGGTTTGTAATACACAGGAATATTGAGTTCTTTCTCAAAGTAACCATTCATCCATAAATCGTGGTTTCCCACAAAGAAATAAACAGGAATGCCTTTATCACGTAAATCTGCCAGTTTTCCTAGTGTGCGTACAAATCCTTTTGGTACAACAGTTCTGTATTCAAACCAAAAATCAAACAAATCTCCCAAAAGGAAAATAGCGGCTGCATCATGCTCAATTTCATTTAGCCAAGCAACAAATCTTTGTTCTCTAGGAAGACTCGCTTCTGCTGTTGGGGCACCTAAGTGGTTATCTGAAGAGAAGTATATTTTTTTTCCTTCGGGAATATTCATGGTGTAAATATAAGAATTCTGTTATTCTTAAACTTCACATTACGTATATTCAAATTAAAATTTATTTCCATGATTTAAATGTTAATTATGGTCTTCCCGTACATAGTTCATGATTTGATTTTATAATTTCTCATCTAACCAAATATTTAGATCATGAAAAAAAGAAATTTAAAATCGCTAAAGTTGAATAAGAAGTCAGTTTCTAACCTTTCTTTATCAAGTGTAAAAGGAGGTCTGCCATACGTTACATTTGGAGTGCCTTGTAACACTGACGAATATTGGTGTCATTCAAATCTTTGGGCGTGTCCAACGTATCCTTTGGTATGTGGACCAGAAATATAATGGTACTAAAAAAAGCGAACTTACTAGGTTCGCTTTTTACTTTTTATATCTACAGACTAAATTAATTATCGCTTGCAAACCATTCAGCACATGACGAATCGGTTTCTTGTAAGCGTAAAGAAAATAGTTGAATATTTCCTGGAAGTCTATTTTTTATTTTTGCTGCAAAATCAATCACCATATTTTCGCTCGTTGGTTGGTAATCGGCTAATATTACATTATGTCCTTCACCACGCATTGTTAATGCTAACGATTTATGAGGTGTATTTTGGTTAAACACAATAGCATGATCAAATACATCAACTACTTCTTCTTTTACAATCTTTTTAAGATCGCTAAAGTCGATTACCATTCCCCATTTTACATTATTATTATCTGTAATTGGTGTTCCAATTACCGTCACTGAAAGTTTATAACTATGTCCGTGTACGTTTTTACATTTCCCGTCATAACCGTATAAAGCATGACCAGTTTCAAAATTAAATTGCTTTGTAATGCGAATTTTGCTCATTTTCATTTTCAATTAATGCGCAAAGATAGTTTTTTATCGGATTGGTTGTAAAAGAGTTTGTTAAATAGTTACTCTTGGAGATAATGCTGAACCTGATTCAGTATCATTTGTCATTTCTATGAAGGTAGAAATCTAGGTTTATGATAAATTCAAGAATGGTTTAGATGATCTGATTTTACTATTTAAAATACACTTCAGGTATTTGTTCTTTTACATTTTTAAATGGAAATTCAACATTTTCCATTGGTAACTCTTCAAAAGATAGAAAATGTGGAATGGAAATATTTTGAATATTTTTTTGTGGATGTAATGTTCGTATTATTTCTTTTTGATCATCAGTTAATTGATTATATGGTGTATTGTGTTTTTGTTTGGCAATGGATTCATATAGTTTTTCGTAAGAATCATTTAGAACAGCATTAAAAATGGTGTAGTGTTCGAAATCTGAATTTAAATCGAAAAGACTAACTAATTGTACATTTTTAGCGGTAATAATATCAATTCTTTTTGAAAAATCTTCCAAACTGTATTTTTCTTTTCCAACATAAAATTCATTATTAATAAGAAATAAGAATTGTGTGTTTTCGTTGCTTACGTGTCGAAAAGTTATATTACTTAAGAAATCAAAACCTGTTATATCAGTACTATCCGTTTTTATTTCATATCTTATATTATGTATAGGGGTAATTCTGTGCTTATATAAACTATACTTTTCTTGTACCTTGCTATCAACAACTTCATGTTCTATATCATTCACAGTATATAAAACAAGTGCATTTATTTTTATCAATTCAAGAAAAATATGTTCTACATCTTTCATTTTTGCTCTTTTGTCACATAGTAATGCAAATCTTCTTAATGCGTGATGAGATATTTCACTATTATAATGGCTAAAGAAAAAATGAATAAGTTCTTCAAATTCAGCATATTTATTATTTAGTTGAAGCTTGTATTCATTTGAGTTTGGTACTTTACCAAATCTTATATAAATTATTTCTGTATCAGGATCTGGGTTATAAAAATTAAAGTTTTTGAATTCAGATAATTCTATTTCTAAAAAAGGAGCTACAGTATCTTTTTTAAAAGTGAGATTTTCAAAAACTAAAGAATCTCCTGAAAAAGAAGTTTTGAATGTATGATCTAAAAATGTAAGGCTATTGTTTTTAATTGTAACTGGATATGTGTTCCACAGGTTTCCATCATTACTTAATGAAATACTATCTTGCTTAATATTTAAGAAAGCAGGAGTATAAAAATATTGACTCCAAGTTCCATAATACTGTTCTTTTTTAGAACAAGAAAAGAGTAGTGTTACAACAACAAAACTTAAAATAATCTTCTTCATACGGAATACGGTTAGTTTCCAAAGAAGCATCAAATTTTGTGCCTTGTTTTTTAGGTAGAGAAGTAGTTCTCGATAGATGCTGAATTAAGTTCAGCTTGACGAACAACTATTTCTTAAACTTCGCCAAGGCATTTTTTGTAAAGTCTGATAAAACAAGTGTTCCTGAAAGTTCAGCGCGTTCTGCTAAAAGTGTATCCCAATTTTCGGTGTCTTCCCACAGTATTTTTTTCATACCAGTCAACGCATCCGGATTGTACGAAGCGAGTTTTTCGGCAAAGACTTCTACTTCTTTGTCCAATTCTTGTTGCGTTTCAAACACTTTGGCAAACAAACCTTTTTCTTTTGCCCAATATGCAGTTTTCCACTCGCTTGGCGCGAGACTTAACTCTGAAAACCCAGCTTTTCCAATTCGGTTTTGAACCGCAGGAGCAATCACAAAAGGACCAATTCCTATAGTTAATTCGGAGAGTTTTATAGAAGCAGCTTCTGTAGCAAAGGCATAATCACAAGCAGATATTAATCCTACGCCACCACCAACAGCTTTTCCTTGTACACGACCAATAATCAATTTTCCGCAAGTTCGCATCGCATTGATAACATTTGCAAAACCACTAAAAAACGTCTTTCCAGCTTCTAAATTGTTAATAGAAACTAATTCATCAAACGAAGCACCTGCACAAAAAGCACGATCGCCTTCGCTTTTCAAAATAATTACATTAACAGTGTCATTTTCTGCTAAAGAATGTAATTCGTTCGTTAATCTGTCTAACAATTCACCAGGAAAAGAATTACTAGCAGGATGTCCAAATTCTACCGTAGCAATATTGTTTTGAATGTTTGTATATAAACTTCCGTTGCTTCTTGTTGTGGTCATGATATTGTGATTTTGTTTGACAAAAATAGGAAGATAAATTTATAAACAGTTAAGAATATAGAATCAAGATAAAAGCAAGTGTTAGCTTTTGGATTGAGTGGAGTCGAAATTTATTTTTTGATCTTCGGAACAAATTCTTTACGGAATACGTAGATAAGTGGAAAACCACGTGCAGCTATCCAAAGTGTAAAAGCGATCCAAACGGCATAGAGTTTTAAATCGAATTGATCTAGAATGAAAATTGTCGGTACAAATACACTAAAAGTCGCTATTAATAATACGTTTCGTAAGGTTGCCATTTTTCCTAAACCTTTGAAAATTCCGTCAAATATAAATGCAATTGCACATAATGGTTGCATTGCAAGAATGATCCAGAAAATGGTGTAAAATTCGTCTAAAACAGCTTGTTCTTTAGTGAAAATTATTCCAATAGATTCGTATAGAATTCCGCCAATGATAAGCATTGCAATACCAACAATAACAGCATATTTAGTTAGTTGAACACTGAGTTTTACCAATTCTTCATAGTTTTCTTCTCCATATAATTTTCCTGATAAGATGTTTCCAGCACTAGAATATCCATCAATAAAGAAAGCGCCAAAGAACCAAATATTTAGCAAAATTGTATAAGCAGCACTATATTTTGCACCGTAAGCCGCTGCAAAAGAAGTTCCAAAGTACAATGCAACATTTAAGGCAATTGTTCTAATGATAAGGTTTAGAATCATGACCACCATTTTGGGCAATTCTTTGTGTAATGGCAATTCTATTTTGAGCGGAATTTGTGTCTTTGTCAATAAAAATATTACAGCAAGTATTGCCATAATTAATTGAGAAAGTAAACTTGCATAGGCTGCGCCATCAACATGCATTGCGGTTATATATCCTTCTACACCATAAACCAAAGCAAAATCTAATATAACATTTAATACTGCGCCGATAATGGCAATAATCATAGGAATAAACGTGTTTTGCAAGCCTCTGAAAACACCAAATATGGCAAAGGTTAGGAGTGTAAATGGCAAACCAAAGATGCGAATTCGATAATAGGAACTACTAAAATCTAAAATTAAACCTTCCGCATTGTAAAAGTTCAGAATGTATTCTGCAAACGGATAGGTAATTAGGATTAGTATAAAACTAATTATCAAAATAATTCCGATAGCTTGTGCTGGTAAAGTTTTGATTTCTTCTAATTTGTTAGCGCCTAAATATTGTGAAACTAATGCGGAAATGGCACTTCGTGTTTGTCCAAAAACCCATACTAGCATTGAAATAAATGCGCCTGCAATTCCTACGGCAGCCAGGGCTTCTGTAGCATTTGTTTGAATGTTTCCAACAACGGCTGTGTCGGTAATTGATAATAAAGGTTCCGCAATTCCGGCAATGAGTGCAGGAATAGCGAGTTTATTGATGTGTGAGTTTGTTATTTTTGTTTTCAAAGGACGCGTTCGTAACAGTAAAAAGGATATACACTTTGTTTCGGAAAGTATATATTCCCTAGTTTTTTATAACCGCGAAGTTCGTAAAACTTTTGATTTCTATGGTTCTTACTGAACGTATCTAATCTTATGGAACGATAATTATTTTCTATGGCAAACGACTCTGCAAAGTTCATTAAGTGTTGCGCATATCCTTTTCCTTGGTGTTTTGGATGAACTGCCAATCGATGAATGTAAAGGTTTTTGTCATCTGGCGAAAGCCAATCAATCGTTTTATATTCTTCATCCATGAGGCTAGAAACCACTAAGCAACCAACAATTTCATGTACATCTAATAATACATATAATTCATTCCTATCAACGTCATTTTCAAAAGCTGTTTTGTTTGGATAGTTTTCATTCCATTGAAAAATAGCATTCGCAATCATATGTTTTGCACATGCTTTGGTGATGATTAATAGAGATTCAATATCAGTTGTTGTTGCTTTACGAATATGTAGCGTCATGTAGCTTTTGGTATAAATTATCAATTTTAAAGATATTTATTTTTTGAAGTTTAAAAAATTGAAAATTGAACTTAGAATGAAAAAATGATTATTTTTGCAGAAATTTTAAGACAATGAAAAATATATTGGTTCCTATTGGAGATTCCGAAAATGCAAAGAATACATTGCAATATGCTATTGATTTTGCAGAAGCTATTAATGCAAAAGTATTTGTGTTTAGAGCTTTTAAAGTACTTTCGAAAGCAGGAACAATTTTGAATGTTGATGAAATCGTCGGACGAGAAACGGCAAGTAAAGTAAAGGAAGTTGTTGCAAGTGTGAATTTGAAAAAAGTAGATGTTTCTGTGATTTCTGCGAAAGGAAATGTAATTGATAGCATCAACTCCATTGATAAAGAATTAGGTGTTGATTTAATTATTGTTGGACCAAGAAGTAATTCTATTAAGGAAGAAATGTTTTTAGGAAATACTTCGGGAAGTATTGTAAAACAAACAGATATTTCAGTATTAGTTGTTCCTGAAGGATATACTTTTAAACCAATTAAAAAGGTATTGACTGCTATAAAATCGGGAGCTATTAAGCGTAAAGGTATTTTGAGTCCTTTGGAAACTATTTTAGATGTTTTTGGAGCAAAGATGCGTTTGTTACAAGTAAAGACACCAAATTTTTTACCAGAAGATTTAGAGTTTCATTCGGAGTTAGCAGCAATTACTTCTGGTTATAAGAGTTCTGAAAATTCAACTTTATTTCAAGGAGTTTTGGAACATTTAAATGAAAATAACCCAGATTTAATTTGTGTTTTTAGACGTAAACGAGGATTCTTTAAGAAACTTTGGGAACAAAATACAGTGAAGAAAGTAGATTTTGAAAGTCGCTTACCATTGCTTGTTTTAAAAGGGACAGACTAGTAAATAGTTCTATTAAAAATATACAAAAGCCATTCAAAAATTTTGAATGGCTTTTTTTTGTGCATTTCTCATTTACAGAAATACACTACGGCTTTCATATATTATTTTGTACTTTTAGATAGTAACTAAAATACTTCATTATGAAAAAAAGAACACTAAAGAGTTTAGATTTAAACAAAAAAGTCATCAGTAACTTAAAAGTTGAAACTTTAAAAGGACAATTGAGAAGAGGTTCGGACAATCCCAATTGCAGCGGTGATACAGCAGTGGTATATTCATGCCATCCAGAAACATGTAATACACAACAAGAAGAACGATAAACTTTTAATTATAATACTAATAAACAATTATGATGTTAGAAAAATTAGCACAGTACGAAGTTTTGCATGCTAACGAAATTAGTGGCGGACTCACAACGGTAGAATATATTATTATTCTATAATGATAACTAGAGCGAACTTCGGTTCGCTTTTTTAGTTTGATATAAAATTGATGGTGGTTTGCACAACTTCTTCTAAATCACTTGGTAACTCTTCCTTTTCCCATGGATGACGCGCGCTAAATACATGATCGGCGTTTTCAATTAAATGTAATTCACTTTTAGGATTCCAAGCATGTAAAAGATTTGCTTCTTCTACAGAAACTGCAGGGTCAGTTGTTCCATGAATGATTAACTGTGGAATTTTTATATTTTTTGTTGCTCTTTGAATGTCTAAACGTGTTTTATTTGTTTCAAAGTCTTCAAAAAACTGGTAATAATGTGGCATTTCTTGCTTTGTTCGCCCATTAATTACATAATAAACTCCTGAGTTCTTCCAAGCTTCTAAAGCTTTTCCTTTTGGAAAACGTGTTGCATAGTCAGCAACTCCAGCCCAGGAAATCACTTTGGATATTTTTGATGATTCTTCGGCTTTAATCGTAACAATTCCGCCACCGCGTGAATGTCCAATAAGTGAAATATTTTGCTGAGAACATTCTCCACGAAAGTGGAAATCATCTTTTAATAAATGTAAAATGATATCTTCTAAATCGTTTAGCTCTTTGGTATAAGTATTTTTGCCAAAAGCTTCTAAATCTGGAAAATCGATTGGTTGTTCCATTGTTCCACCATTATGAGAAAAGTTGAACTTTACAAAGAAATAACTAGCTTTTGCGAATGTTTTAGCAACTATATCCCATGCGCCCCAATCTTTGAAACCTTTATAACCATGACAAAAAATGATAATTGGCTTTTGCTGACCGTTTTTCTTG
Organism: uncultured Kordia sp.; assembly: GCF_947496985.1. GTDB lineage: Bacteria > Bacteroidota > Bacteroidia > Flavobacteriales > Flavobacteriaceae > Kordia. Next base: position 717,018 of record NZ_CANMEZ010000001.1, on the reverse strand, counting down.
AAAAAGTAATCAACTAGCATATCTTTTTGATTTTCTCGCTTTAAAACGTTGTTTTTGTGCTTTGTAATCATGCTTAGACTTCTTTTTCAGTGAATGGAACGGTTTGATTGCAAATTTCAAGAATGAGTTGCTTGAGTTCTACCAGAAAATCATCCAATGTTTCCGAAGTTACTAACTGATTTTTGGTACGACTTCCTGGTTTGTCTTTGGTTCCAAATTTTAGAAAACCACTTTGTAAGTTTTTAAAGGAAATAATTCCTGCTTCCGTGTCTTGTTGAAATGCCTGTTTTTGATAAATCATGTATGCATACGCCAATACTTGAAAGCTTTTGCTGAATTTGTAATCTTGCGTAAGCAAATCCCAATGCACAATTTCTACATCGCCTTGCGAAACTTTTCCCGTTTTGTAATCAATAATTCGTAGTATGCCGTCTAATTCGTCTACACGATCCACTTTTCCGCCAATATATACAGGGAAATCTAGTTCGGGAATGTCAATTTTTGCTTGTAATGTTTTCTCAATTTGCAGAATACGTAAGACTTTCCCTTTTTTTAGCAATTGCATTTCTTGTTGCAAAAAGTTGGTTACATATCGTTTGGCAACATTAAAAATGATGAGGTTTTTTCCACGATGAATGTTTCCTTCACCATAGGTTTTTTTGAAATTATCCGTAACGAGTTGTTCTACATTCTTAAACATCGCTTTGATATCTTCCACAACTACTATTTTACCTTCAAACGGTTTGTACAACAATTCTAAAGTATCGTGCACAACAGTTCCTAATGTGTTTGCAGCAACTGTTTCTTCAACAGCTTCATACTCTTGAATTCCAAGAATTTTTTGATAGTAAAAGTCTATCGGATTTCTAATGTAAGATGTCAATGCAGAAGGAGAGAATCCTTTATTTGCAATGTCTTTGATGCGTTTTAGAATGCTTACATCTTTTTGTACAACTTGAAGTTGTGCTGTTATTTTTGGAACTTTAGGAATGACAACATGCTGCGAAATCATATGATTTGGCATAGTATAAGTTTCCAATTGCATTAGAAAACGACTTTTTTCACCACCATTTAGTCCATCGGCTTCTGTATTGTAGAGTAAATATACATTTTCAGCTCTGTGTAATAAACGATAGAAATGATACGTATAAATTGCGTCTTTTTCTTTGTATGTTGGTAGATTGAATTGTTTTTTGAGATCGAAAGGAATAAACGAGTTGTTGCTTTTTCCTGAAGGTAAAATTCCTTCGTTTACAGAAGAAAGAATCACCGTTTTAAAATCGAGCACACGTGTTTCTAACATTCCCATTAATTGCAATCCTTGAAGTGGTTCACCTTTAAAATCAAGCGTTTCCGTACTTATAATCTCTTTGTATAAGGTTAATAACGATTTAATATCGGTGATGTAGTTGTGCTGTTTTGTTAACAGTTGCAATTGATTGAATACTTCGTTGAAACGATATAAATATTCTAAAGCAAGTAAATGTTGTTCGCGTTCATCAATGAGACTTGTTTTTAAGCGTCTTATTAATGTAATACAATTTTGAATGGCAATTTTTGGTTTATCATTCCAATAGGTAAACAACATAGAGGCAATATCTTGAATGTCTTTTGGAAAACGCTCAACTATGTTTTCTGTGGAAACATAAATGATGTTATTCGATTGGATATAATGAATGATGTCGGTAGCTACATTTTTATCTTTTTGCTGAAATAGTGGGCGTAAGTTAGTGTCTGAAAGTACATTAATGACGCTTTTATAATAAAACGTATTATTTCTATGATGTTCTTGTAATATGTATAGATTGTTAAATGTAGTTGCTAACGGAATATCCTTTAACGGAAACCCCATGGTGATATTGAGCTTTTCTATTTCCTTTGGTAAGGAATTTAAACAAGGAATTAATAATTGTTCATCACCTAAAACCACAGCAACATCTTGTAAACTTTCTTCTTGTTGTTGTATTTTTTGAAGAATTTCGCCAATGTGTTTTGCTTGTGTTACATTTTTTGGTGCGCCAATGATTTCAATATTTTTTTTGTTGGAAAAGTTATTTGCAATCCATGAAAAAGCATTGTCTTTAAAGTAATTCCAGTCGTATCGGTGTCGACGTAAAAAAAGACTTGCATCATGTTCAGGATCTTCAAAGAAAATATGATCTGTATCCCATAAAATTTCAGCATTTCCAACTTCTAAAAACTCTTGAATGATTTTTTCTTCTGCAGTATTCAATGCATTGAAACCTATGAAATAATGTTTTTTGTCCTCATTTTTATGTAGATAAAACTCTAAACTATCAACAGCTTCTCTGTATACTAATCCTTGATAAGCAATTCCTTTTTGCGTGATTTTTTCAGTTAATCCATCATAATAGTCTTGAAGTTTATTCCAAAAAGTCAGATAGTTTTTGACTAAGGTTGTTGGTTCCTTTTCTAATGACCAATGATTGATTTCTTGAATAGCGCCTAAATAATTGAAAATATCTTTTTGTGGAATGAGGTATCGATCAATTTCGTTGAAATCTTGAAGTAATATTTGTGCCCATTTAGAGAAAGAATCAAAAGATTCTTGCGCATCTTTTGGAGTAAGTTCTTTGTAAACGGTGTAAAATTCAAAAAGTAATTCGGTATTACTTACAGAAGTATATCCTGATATTTCTTCTACCAATTCTTCAATACTGAGAATTTCGGGAGCAAAAGATGTTTTTTGAATTTGTTGAGAGAGTTCGTGTTTTAGGAAGACACCAGCTCTTTTGCTAGGCAACACCAAAGTAAGATTGCTAATGTTGGTATTGTTTTCTAAGATATAGCTAACAACATGAGAAAGGAATGACTTCATGTTGTAAAAATAAAAAAACGCCTCGATATATCGAGGCGTTTTTTATGAAGTTATTTGGAATCTAAATTAGTTAACTAATTTGATCTCTACTCTTCTGTTTTGTGCTCTACCTTTTCTTGATCCGTTAGATGCAATTGGCTTAGCTTCTCCGTATCCAGTAGCAGTAAACTTGTTACCAACTTTAGTCTGTAAATAGTTCATTACAGCGTTAGCTCTCTTGTCAGATAATTTTAAGTTTAATGCGTTAGAACCAACACTATCAGTATGACCTTCAATTGTGAATGCAGAACCAGTAAATGGCTTGATTAATTCAGCAATTTCGTCTAAGATTTTGAAAGTTTCAGCAGTAAACGAATCTTTACCAGAGTTAAAGTATACAGCAGTAGCTAAGTTCTTTAACTTGTTGATGTGAGTTTCAGTCATTACAGGTATTGGAGGACATCCTTGGTTGTCAGCAACACCAGCAACTTCTGGACATCTGTCATCCTTGTCTAATACTCCGTCACCGTCTTTATCAGTCCATGGGCATCCTTTGTTTGCAGATGGTCCAGCTTCTGTAGGACAGTTATCTTTAGCATCAGTGATTCCGTCACCATCAGTATCAGGACATCCGTTCATTGCAGCAGATCCTGCAACATTTGGACAATCATCTTTTGCATCAGCAATTCCGTCACCGTCAGTATCAGGACATCCGTTTAATGCAGCTAAACCTGCAGTGTCAGGACAGTCATCTTTACTGTCTTCGATTCCGTCACCGTCAGTATCAGGACATCCGTTGAATTCTGGTAAACCTTTAACATCTGGACAAGCGTCGTCTTTGTCAAAAATTCCATCTTCGTCAGTATCTTTTCCACCAAACTTGATAGCAACTCCAACTGAATGTTGGAAATGTGGTGCTAAGTAATCTTCAAAAGCATGCTTGTATGTAGTTTGTACATTTAAAGCTACGTTTTCGCTGAACCAGTAGTTAATACCAAGTCCACCGTTTAATGTTCCAGCTCCGATATCATCAATCCAAGTGTAACCTCCACCAACTTCTAAATAAGGATCAAATTTCCCCATGTCATAAAGTTCGTTAATGTTGTACTTGATTGTTCCATCAAATCCGTAGTATGTTAAATCATCTCTCGACTGATCTCCATATTTTTCGATCTTGTTAACTGACCCTCTAACTCCTACTGAGAATCCGTCACCTACATATTTAGAAACGCTAATTGTTGATAATGTAGGTAAAATGTTGTAATGATTTACGTTGAAGTACTCATCAAACCATTTCCCTGTAAGCCCTGCAGCTTCCATATCGTTTGTAGGAAAGAAGTCTACCGCATTGATACCGATGTTAATCTGCCAAGGGTTGTTACTGTCTTGCGCTTTTACGTTGCTGAATCCTACTACAAGCAACAAAGCAACTAAAAATCTGCTAAGATGTTTCATGTTTTAATTATTTAATTTTAAGTGTTAATTAAAGGACAAATGTAAGTTGTTAATACTTATTAACAAAGACAAATATATTAATTTTTTTAAAATCGTTAACATTTAAATCGATTTTAAATATTTAAATTACGTCTAACTCTTTCCCAATTTCTGTAAATGCCGCAATAGCTTTGTCTAAATGTTCCTTCGTATGTGCAGCTGATAGTTGTACTCTTATACGAGCTTTTTCTTTAGGAACTACTGGATAAAAGAATCCGATTACATAGATTCCTTTTTCTAATAATTTGTCAGCCATCACTTGTGAAAGCTTTGCATCATAGAGCATTACAGGTACTATTGCAGAGTCGCCATCTACTATGTCAAAACCTGCAGCTTTGATTCCTTTTTTGAAGTATTCAGTATTGTCAGCAAGTTTATCACGTAAAGTTGTATCGTTTTCTAACATCTCAAATACCTTGATAGAAGCACCAACAATTGCAGGTGCTAATGAGTTAGAAAATAAATATGGTCGCGAACGTTGACGTAATATTTCTATGATTTCTTTTTTACCTGTTGTATATCCACCCATGGCGCCGCCCATTGCTTTTCCAAGTGTTCCAGTAATGATATCAATTTTACCCATTACATTTTTCTCTTCAAGTGTTCCACGACCTGTTTCACCAATGAAACCAGTAGCATGACATTCGTCAATCATAATCATAGCATCGTACTTTTCGGCTAATACTGCAATTTCATCTAATGGAGCTACTAATCCGTCCATAGAGAAAACACCATCTGTTACAATAATTTTGAAACGCGCTCCATCTTCATTTGCTTGCTTTAACTGCTTTTCTAAATCGGCCATATCATTATTTTGATAACGATAACGACCAGCTTTACACAAACGAACACCGTCAATAATAGATGCATGATTTAATGAATCTGAGATGATAGCATCTTCTTTGGTTAGTAAAGGTTCAAAAACACCACCATTAGCATCAAAAGCAGCTGCGTATAAAATAGTGTCTTCTGTTCCGTAATAGTCTGCTATTTTTTGTTCTAATTCTTTATGAATATCTTGAGTTCCACAGATAAAACGTACAGACGACATTCCAAAACCATGTGTATCCATCGTGTCTTTTGCTGCCTGAATTACGTCTGGATGTGAAGACAATCCTAAGTAATTGTTTGCACAAAAGTTAATTACTGTTTCTCCTGTGTTTATGGTAATTTCAGCACCTTGTGCCGAAGTAATAACGCGTTCTTTTTTGTAAAGCCCAGCGTCTTTAATTTCCTGAAGTTCTTTTTCTAAATGTTGTTGTATACTTCCGTACATGGTTGTTTGTTTTTAGCAAAAATAGCTACGATTTTTGAGTTATACCATTTATCTTTTGACTTTACTGCAATAAAACACCTTTTTTAGTATTCCTTTTTAACATAAATTCAAAATAATATCCAGTATCATATATATTTCACAATGATTTCTTCATTAATGTAGAGCAAAATTTTATGCGTAACATTAAAATTCATTTCTACCAACGTATCTGCATATTCATATACTTGTTCTGTATAAAACGGTGAATGCATTCCTGTTTTATAGTCAATAATTGTGGCTTCGTTATTTGTGTTGACCACAATTCTATCTGGACGTAAAATTCTCCCCGATTTTGAAATGATGTCTTTTTCATTATAAACCGTATTGTCTTGATGAAAATAGTGTGCTATTTCAGGGTGATGTACTACTTGATAAATACTTTCCGATAATTTTTCGCGCTGTTGCGTATCAATAATTCCTTTTGAAATGTATTCGTCTAATACGAAATCTATGTCTGACGGATATTTTATTTGCGCCAATACATCATGAATTAAGTTTCCTTTTTCAATGGCTTGTTCTTGTGTTGTATCCCACAATAAGCCTTGTTTTGTCATCAAATGTAAATTGTGATCTTCTTTGGCGGTACTTATAAATTGTTGTTGTTTTATGGTATGAATTTGTTCAGATGTGTTCGCTTTCGCGAGATTTTCCTCAGATTCGCCAAATGTGTAGTAATTCAGCTCATCATTCCAACACTCTTTCTGCTTTAAGTAGTTGATGAATAAGCCTGAAAATGTTTGTAAACGTTCGTTCCCATTACGATCTACATCTTTCTTTGTAATTACATGCAATTGTTGTACTGCACGTGTAAATGCTACATATAAGATGTTGAAATTGTCTAATTCCAATTGCGATTGACGTTCTTGATATAATTGTTCGCCAAGTTCGCCGTATTCTTGAATGGTACTATTAAAGTTAAGATATGCTTCTTCAAAACCATTAAAATCATCTTTAGTAATAGGAAACCAAAGCTTCGGTTCTATTTCTTTGTAAATATCTGTATTGGCAAACGGAAACAATACTACCGGAAACTCTAAACCTTTTGATTTATGAATCGTCATAATTTGAACCGCATTTTCCGAACCTGAAGCTATAATACTTAAATGATTTTTTTTCTTTTCCCAATGTTCTAAAAAACCAGCAAAACCGAGTTGTTTCTTCTGTGTGTATTCTAAAACAAAATCTAAGAAAAACTGTAAATATGCATCCGATTCGTCTGTTAGTTGAAAAGCTCTTACACAATATTCTACCGCTTCGTATAAGGATAGTTGTAAGAAATAGGTAAAGTCAAAATTGAATGTTGTTAAGTTTGAAAAAAGAATTTCTGCATCAAGCGCGACATGTTTTTTTAAGAATTCATGTGTTTTTTCAATAGCAAGTTTTTCTGTTGCCAGATAATTCAATAAATGTAGTTTGACTTCATTGTTTTTGGGTTGAATTGCCAAACGAAGTACATCAGTGATGAATTGAACTTCACGTGAACGTTTGATCAATAAGGTTTCTGATGAAATAATCGGAATTTGATTTCCCGATAAGATATCTGCAATAGCAATTCCTTCAGATTTTCTTCGCGTAAGCACACAAATATCACTATACTTAAATCCTTTCGTTTCTAAATCACGAATTTTTTCAATGATTTTTTCAGGAATGATTTCAAATTCTTCTTCAACTGTTTTGGTTTCCACAAAATCAAATGATATAAAACCACCTTTTTTGTCGTTGGTCAATTGCGTACTTCCATTTTTATAGATATCTGCAAATTGTTCTTGATGAAAAAACTGTGAAATATGCTGAAAAAATTCATTGTTAAAGTTGATGACTTCATCATAACTACGATAGTTTCTAGGTAAGTTTTGCGGATTTTTTTCCACAAAAAACGGATTCACATCTTTGTTCAGTCCGATAAATTGCTCAGCTTTTCCACCTCGCCAACGATAGATAGATTGTTTGGCATCACCAACAATAGTCAATGAACCGCTTTTAGCATCTGAAGTTTCTGTTTGAAGCTTGTTAGAAATTAACGGAATTAAATTTTCCCATTGCATTTCAGACGTATCTTGAAATTCGTCAATGAAATAATGCTTGTATTTTTCGCCCAAGCGTTCATAAATAAAAGGCGCAGGTTCGTCTTTTATGGTTTCACTGATAAGCGTATTGAATTCAGAAATTAATAATAGGTTTTGCTCTTCTTTGATGATTTCCAATTCGTTTTGAATTGCGTTTAGTACAGAAAGTGGCGTAGCGTTTTTATAGAAATTCTTTAAGAAACTTAACTCGTATATGTTGGCTTTGCAACTGTGATATACTTCAGTAAGTTGTGGTAATAAAGCATCAATAGTACTCGCTTTTGAAGCGTCTAAGCTTTTTTTATAAACGTTTCCGTTTTCTAGACTTTCTGCAAGTTTATTACCGTATAATCGTTTTTCATCAAAGTCTTTATCTGCAATTTTTTGAAAATGATTTGGCAATGTTTTTCGTAAAAAATCTTCAAATTCCAATCCTGCACTTTGGATCAATTCCAACACGGCGTTTCCAGCTTTTGCTAATTCTTCCGAGGTTGTGTTGATTTTTATTTTGAGTAGTTTTTTAAGCTCACTAAAATCTTCGAGCGTTTTATCTTTCAGTTTATGAAGGTGTGGTTTTTCGTTTTCATTTAGCAACAGCTTTGCTATTTTATTTAGATCGAAAGCAATGTCCCAACTTTTATCATCATCCGCTTTTTCTAAAGCATATGCTATTAAAACCTCTGATATTAGTTTGTCTTCACCAGCTTTAGAAATTAATTGATCTACTGCTTCATTTAGCAACGCATCTGTGTCTAATTCTACTTCAAAATTTAGCGGAAGCTTTAAATCATAAGCAAACGTTCTGATAACGCTGTGTGTAAATTTATCAATGGTAGCTACTTCAAAAAAGGCGTAGTTGTGTAAAATGCTTTTGAGAACCTCTTTCGATTTTTGTTGTAATTGCGCAGGATGTAATTTTAAATCTTCTGTCAATTCTATAAACATAGACAAATTCATGCTTTCTTCATCAAATGCAAATGCATTTAAGTTTTCAATAATACGCGCTTTCATTTCGGCTACAGCTTTATTGGTAAACGTAACCGCTAAAATTTGTTTGTATGCATCTTTTTGCACTGAAGATAGTAGAATGCGCAAATAGTCTTTTACAAGCGTATACGTTTTTCCCGATCCTGCGGAAGCATTGTAAATAATAAAAGGTGTAGACACGAAAAAGGTTTTATAGGTGTGTACAAAGATAGCTTAAAATATAGAGTAGCTACAAAACAAAAATTCCAGCTTCATTATAAAGCTGGAATGGAATATTTTTTATGTGTAAAATTCAAGAGACGACTTTATATAGTACACCAATTTGTACATAAGTTTGTGCAGCGTGCGGTATGACATTCGTCTGTAAGACAAGTAGCAATCGTAATTTCGTTGCAAGTTCTAAACTCGGTACAGCGCGCTGTTAGTATTGGTCTTGTATCGGCTAACCCACCAATGATTTTGGTTTCGGAAAGATTTGATACTTGTGTTTTTTTGAATTGTAGCTTTTTGATTAGGTTCTTTTTTTTCATGATTTGAAAATTTTTGATTTGTTATTATATGATTAAGAGTATCAGTTGGTTAAGTTGATGCTTTTATAAAGAAACGAAAAGTATTTTAGAATGTATCAGTAAATTCTTAATATTTTAAGTAGTCTATATTTTTCAATTCTTGCGGAAGCATTAAAAAATAAATAATACAAACAGAAAAATCCAGTTTCATTACAAAACTGGATTTCTTACGTTTTCAATTACAACTTTTTAGCACTCGTATCCTGGGCAAGAGATTCCTCCAGAATTTCCTCCTGTTCCACAGCCAGCATTTGTTCCGCAATCATTTGTTGGGCAATTGTAAACCGTACAATTTAAAAACGTAACATTGTTACAGGTTCTAAATTGTGTACATTTTTCTGTCAATCCACATCCTGGATAACATGTTTCTAATAATGATAAATCAACAGGTTCGCACACATATCTTGATCCTCCACCAATAACTTGGTTTTTTCCTAAATTAGATACTTGTGTTTTTTTGAACTGTAATTTCTTAATTAAATTCTTTTTTTTCATGATTTGAAAATTTTAAGTTAGACGTTATATTATATAGAGTATCAGTTGGTTAAGTTGTTACCCTTTTAAGTAAAGAAATGAAAAGTGTCTTAAAAATGAGTACAGCAATTTGTAGTATTTTTAAGCTGCTTTTAATGAATGACAATTAATTGATTATGATCTTTTTGATAATTGTTTGAGTGCCTGTTTTGAAATGAATAAAGTATATTCCCTTGCTTAGTCTATTCGTTTTATTGTATGTGAATGTATTTTGTTTTTTTTCAGCTACAGATTGTATAAAGGAGGTAATTTTATGTCCTGAAAAATTATATATGGTAATGGCAACTTCCGTAGTTTGTAGCGCATCTATTTCAAAATTCATGATTCCTTTGGTTGGATTTGGTGAAATTGAAACTGTATTAATTCTTTCTTTTTCAACCTGAAAACCTCCATAACACATTGTTTCTTCTGATGTTATTCCTGAAGCTCCATAGTTGCAAATAGCTTGTACTTTCCATAGAAAACATTTTTTTGCTAACTCTGGAAGTACAGTATAACTATTTGTAAATACTTGAATAGGCGCATGCATGGTAATTCCTTTACATGAACAAGCGATTTCCGATTGAGATGGTGAAAACACTACATAACTAGTAGCTCCAATTACAGGATCCCATGAAAGGGTATTTCCATTGACTTGTAAATTTTTTGGAGGTGTAGCTTCTTCACAAGCACTGCAATCAGCTATTATTTTAAAGATTTTTTGTAGTGATGTGCTTCCGCAAGAAGTTCCATCCGTAAGTGAAAACGTGATTTTATATTCATAATTTGGTGCAAAGTAATTAGGGAATTGTGCAGTTGTAAATTCATCATTTAAAAGAACACTTACTGTATACGGAGGAAACCAATCAATTTCTTGATAATCTGTAAAATTTCCTACGATTCCTACTCCTGCAAAGCGTCTTTCAATACTTATTTTATAAAACCCTTCTCCTTGCGACCCCACAGGATTCAAAAAAATTTCATCTTTATCGCAAAAAACAGCTCTTTCCATACTGACAAAATCTTCTAAAGTAAATGTTGTTATTCCTTGGAAGTATTGCGGAACTGCCATTCTCGTTTCCTCAAACGTTCCATTGGCTTCTTTTTTTACTCTATGGCTGATGAAGTAAAATTTTTGAGGACTTACTAAAAATATAGCACTCGAGTTTCCTCCTTGGGCTTGACCAACATTGATAACATCATCTAACGATGTAGAACCTTGTATAGAAGTTTCGTAAAGTTTCCATTTATAATCTTGTGGTCCAGTATCTGTAATATGCGATTTAGCATTTATGACATAATTAGAACTAGCACAAAAATAACTTACAATGTCAAATTCAGGGTTGTTTTCTTGAATTGATTTATTTGCATTGGTAGCGTTTACGACACAACTAATTGAAAGAAATAGGAGTAGTGAAAGGATATTCTTTTTCATAATTAATAAAGTTTAAGGTGTTACTATTGTTTATGTTTAGAGGTGATTGTGTGATTTTTGAGCGCTATATTTCCACCAATCATAGTTTAAAACTATTAAAAGAAATAGCCGTAAAAAACAGAAGTACTTGTCAATAGATATAATGACAAAAAGAATTTGAAGCCATTGAAGAAGCGATGTTATTGCATTTTCAGTACAGCGTTCAAAATAGATTAACTTTATGTGAAGATTGTTAGAATCTGTTCTAATCGTTTTATTATGTGACGATAGATGATTATTTTTGAAGTATAAAAACTAATGTTTAATTAATAAATATAGATATAATGGCTTTTGAATTACCAAAATTATCATACGCATACGATGCTTTAGAACCAAATATTGACGCAAGAACAATGGAGATTCACCATTCTAAACATCATAATGGATATACGAACAAATTAAACGCTGCTATAGCAGGAACTGATTTAGAAGGAAAATCAATCGAAGATATTTTAACGAATTTAGATATGAATAATGCTGGAGTTCGTAATAATGGAGGTGGATTTTACAACCACAGTCTTTTTTGGGAAGTAATGAATCCAGAAGATAGAGGATATCTTTCAGGAGAATTAAAAGATGCTATTGAGGCTGCTTTTGGTTCTAAAGAAGCATTTATTGAAGCATTTAGCAAAGCAGCTGCAACACAGTTTGGTTCTGGATGGGCTTGGCTTTGTGTACATAAAGGAGGGAAAGTAGAAGTATGTTCTACACCAAATCAAGACAATCCATTAATGCCAGGAGTTACTTGCGGAGGAACACCAATTTTAGGGTTAGATGTTTGGGAACATGCATATTACTTAAACTATCAAAACAGACGTCCTGATTATATTAATGCATTCTTTAATGTAATTAACTGGAACGAAGTTGAAAAGCGTTATGCAGCAAACAAATAAGAAGTAAAAAGAAACTTCTATAAAATAAGAAAGGCGAACAGTAATGTTCGTCTTTTTTTATGGTTTTTAGAACCTAAAGTTAGGATTCAAGATTCAAGATGTTTTTTGATATCGTTCCTGTAAAGATGAGAGTCTAAAGTGTTTCAATGTAATTTCCTGCTTAGGTAGTAGCAAGTCTAATAGTGAAGCAATCTAAAAAAAGAAGCAAGACTTTTAAAATTGGGAGTCAACATTTTTCAAATAATACTTTGATAAAGTTTGAAAATTTATTCTTCTGAGTAAGCATCTAAGAGATTTCCACTTTCGTGGAAACAAGTCTAAAAGCGTTTACACTGAGCTTGTCGAAGTAAAGCGATTTATTTCACTATTGCGCATAAAAAAAGGTGGAATAAACCACCTTTTTTTGCCCCAAATCTTACCATGAACTTAACCTACTTATGCTATGGCATTGCTAATGTAAGTAGAGTGTATAAATCTCACCTAATAAATCAGACCAAATACCTCTTTTTTAGACTAAGTGTGTATTTTAACTTTTATTTATGATTTCAGTATCAGCAAGATAAAAATTCTTACACCAAAAACATCTTTTTTTATTGGGTTAAAAAAGCCTAATAAGCACGCTCTTTATTTCCTTCGTAAAAATTAATAAAAGCGCGGTTTACAACACGATTTCCTCCATTTGTAGGATAGTTTCCTGTAAAGTACCAATCTCCTAAATTATTTGGGCATGCTTTATTAAGATTGGCAACATTTTGGAAAATTACATTTACTTCCGCGTTTACAACATCAGTCTTGATTAGTTCACTTATTTTTTCTGAAATTTCTTCATCTGTAAAAGGAGCATATATCTCTTTCACGAAGTTTTTCACATCAATATCTTGTAAATTTTCTTGTGCTTTACATTTTTTATAGACTACATCTACTAAGCTATAATTATTTTGGTCTTTCAATAGCTCTAAAGCTGCTCTAAAAGCAATTAAATCTTCCATTCGAGCCATATCAATACCATAACAATCAGGATAGCGTATTTGTGGCGCAGAAGACACCACAACAATTTTCTTTGGATGCAAACGATCCATCATTTTAATGATACTTTTCTTTAGCGTTGTTCCACGCACAATACTATCATCAATAATTACCAAATTATCTTCAGGTTGTATTACGCCGTAAGTTACATCGTATACGTGCGCAACCAAATCATCACGACTGCTATCTTCTGTGATAAATGTTCGAAGTTTTACATCTTTAATGGCAATTTTTTCAACTCTTGGTCTTTCTGAAAGAATTTCACGTACTTTTTCAGCAGATAACGAGCGTTGTCCATTTAAAATTTCGTTGGTTTTACGTTCATTCAAGTATTCTTCTACTGCTTCTGTAAGTCCAAAAAATGAAGTTTCGGCGGTATTTGGAATAAACGAAAATACTGTATTTCTAATGTCATCATCAATCGCTTTCAAAACATTAGGCAGTAATAGTTTTCCTAACATTTTTCGTTCTTGATAGATTTCTGCATCGCTTCCGCGTGAAAAATAAATACGTTCAAAAGAGCAAGCTTTGCGTTCTAAAGGTGCTAAAATTTCTTTCGTTTGAACCGTTCCATTCTTCTTAATGATTAATGCGTTTCCAGGGTCAATTTCCTTTACATCATCAAAATCTACATTAAAAACAGTTTGAATCACAGGACGTTCCGAAGTTACCACTACAATTTCATCATCTTGGTAGTAATATGCTGGACGAATTCCTGCAGGATCACGTAATACAAAAGAATCTCCATGACCTAACAATCCTGCCATAGCATAACCACCATCCCAATCTTTTGCAGATCTTTTCAATATTTTGGCAATATTCAAACGTTCTGCAATTTGTGGAGAAGCTTCTTGCTTATTGTACCCTTCTGCCTTTAGTTTTTTGTATAATTTGGCAACAGCATCATCCAAAAAGTGACCAATTTTTTCCATAATAGTAATGGTGTCTGCCTTCTCTTTTGGATGCTGTCCAATCTGGATTAAGTTTTCAAAAAGTTGATTTACATTGGTCATGTTAAAATTCCCAGCGACAATCAAATTACGATGCATCCAGTTATTTTGTCTTAAAAACGGATGTACGCTTTCAATACTATTTTTACCAAAGGTACCATAACGTACATGTCCTAAAAATAATTCGCCAACATATGGTAATTCTGATTTCTGACGTGCAACATCATCATTAAGCTCAGGCTTTTCTTCTAAAATATTGTTGATGCGCTCATTTACTTGCGCAAAAATATCTTGAATTGGTTGTTGTTGGTTAGAGCGTACTCTACTTATGTAGCGTTCTCCTGGATTCATATCGAGTTTAATGCTTGCCAATCCGGCTCCATCTTGCCCTCTATTGTGTTGTTTTTCCATTAGTAAGTACATCTTATTGATTCCATAAAATGCAGTACCATATTTTTTCTTATAGTAGTCTAATGGTTTTAAAAGCCTTAAAAGTGCAATACCGCACTCGTGTTTCAAAGCGTCACTCATTGTTGTAGTTTGTTGTGTTGTTGTTACTTATTGTGACAAAAAAAAGCGCTCAGTTTTGAGCGCGTTTTTTTAGTTTACTTCTATTTCGAACTGAGTCAGTTGTTTAAACTGCTTCAGGCGTTCTGTAATTTCTTCCTTTGTGAGCGATTCCATTCGTTGTGTTCCAAACTTCTCTACACAGAAAGAAGCCAAATTAGAACCATAAATAATGGCGTTTTTCATACTTTCGAATGAAATATCTTCGTGTTTTGCAATGTATCCTGAAAAGCCTCCTGCAAATGTATCTCCAGCTCCAGTTGGATCAAATACTTCTTCTAAAGGTAGTGCTGGTGCAAAAAAGATGTTTCCATCATTGAAAATCAATGCTCCGTGCTCTCCTTTTTTAATTACTACATATTTAGGACCCATTTCATGAATCTTCTGTGCAGCTTTTACTAAAGAGTATTCACCAGATAATTGACGCGCTTCTTCGTCATTAATTGTAATTACGTCTACTTTTTTGATAACGGCTAATAAATCGTCCCATGCGCAATCCATCCAAAAGTTCATTGTGTCTAATACAATTAACTTAGGTTTTACACTCATTTGATTAATTACGCTCATTTGAACACCAGGATGTAAGTTTCCTAACATTACAATTTCTGCATCTTTATAATTTTCTGGAACAACTGGGTTAAAATCTGCCAATACATTTAGTTCTGTAACTAACGTATCTCTAGAATTCATATCATTATGATATTTTCCACTCCAAAAGAATGTTTTTCCTCCTTTTACAACTTCTATTCCTGAAATATCAATATTTCTAGCAGCTAGCATGTCTAGATATTCTTGTGGAAAATCTTCCCCAACAACAGATACAATAGCTGAATCTACATTAAAATTTGAAGCAGATAATCCAATATATGTAGCTGCGCCACCTAAGATTTTATCTGTTTTTCCAAATGGCGTTTCAATAGCATCAAAAGCAACCGTCCCAACAATTAATAATTTGCTCATTTTTCTAATTAAAATTTTTGCAAACTTACATAAAATTTTCCCAAGAAAATAGTGTAAAGAAGTAGATGTGGGTTTTTCGTTTTTTTTTAGTCTAAAGTGTTGAAATATAGTGTTATTGTGCGCGTTCGCGTAATGCGATAAAGTTGTGGTATGGTGCTCTTGCTATAGTACTATTTACAAACCAACTAGGTAAGTTTCCGCTCGGGTCGCCGTGCATTTGATGTGTAATTTTTACAAAATTGTCTGTTTGTTCCAACAACCAATATCCTTCAAAATAGGTAATGCGTAAATAATCTTCTTGAATTTCATACGCATCGGAAGCTGCCATAATATCAATACGAAGAGTGTCTTTAGAGATTCTTTTCAGCGAAAGCGAAATAACTACATCTCTATTGCGTAAAGGCCAAGGAAGATCAAGTGCCATCCAAATAAGATATTCACTTTCTGAAGTTTTTTTAAGGAGTTTGCTGTCAATAGCTTTATAATTCCATACATGTAGTTGGTCGCCGTCAATAATGATATCTTTTACTGTATCTACAGAACTTTCAATGGTCATTTCAACCTTGTATGCCTTTATTTTACTGGAATCTATAGATTTTGTGTAAATCTGAATATCGTTTTTATCCTTTTTTAATTTCCACGTTTTTTGGGCAAAAAGTGGCGTAAAAAATAAGAAGCTAAGAATAGCAATGTAGATTTTCATGTTTGATTCTGAGGGAATTATAAACGCAAAAATACAAATATGATACCAGAAAAGCTATTTATAGTAGTTTATTGCTTTCACTTTCATGGAAAGTATCAATTTTTAGCTTCTCTTTTTTGGAAGCTTCAACGGCTAAAAAGTCACAACGTTCATTTTGCACATGATTATTATGCCCTTTAATCCATTGAAACCGCACAATATGTCTTCTGTATATTTTTAAAAAACGCATCCATAAGTCGCTATTCTTCTTTCCAGAAAATCCTTTTTTCTCCCAACCAAAAACCCATTTTTTCTCCACAGAATCTACTACATATTTAGAATCTGTAAATACTTTTGCTTCTGTATGCATGAATTTTAGTTTTTCCAAGGCAACAATAACGGCTAACAACTCCATTCGATTGTTTGTTGTTTTACGATATCCTTCAGAAAATTCTTTTCGGTATGGTTTTCCAACCCATTCCATCACAATTCCGTAGCCACCTGGTCCTGGATTTCCTCTAGAAGATCCATCTGTATATATATGAACATCTGCCATTATTCCGTATCTGGATTTGAAATTAATACTTGTTCAATGATTGTTGGAAAATGTGCATATTCTAGCTCATGTATCTTTTTTGCAACCGTTTCAGAGGTGTCAGTTTCGGTCAAAATGGTCTTCGCTTGGAAAATAATAGCACCTTCATCGTAATTTTCATTAACAAAATGTATGGTAATGCCACTTTCTTTTTCTTTATTTGCAACGACAGCATCATGCACATGTGATCCGTACATGCCTTTTCCTCCATATTTTGGAAGTAAGGCTGGATGAATATTAACGACTTTGTTGGGGAATGCAGCCAGAATATGTTCAGGGAATTTCCATAGAAAACCAGCAAGGACAATGAGGTCAATATGCGCACTTTGTAAAAGATTTAGAACATCATCACTGCGATATAGTGCAGTTCTGTTAAAGCTAAATGCGCTGATTTTCAGTGCTTTAGACCTGTCTAAAACTTTGGCATGTTGATTGTTAGTCAGAACTTGAACAACGGAAGCGTTATTTCGTTCTTGAAAATATCGAATAATATTTTCAGCATTGGTTCCGGAACCCGAAGCAAAAATTGCGATACGCTTCATAGAAAAGAATGGAATTTTAGTGACTGTTGTTTCGACAAAAAAAAGAATAATTATTAACAAAATGAAGGTAAAAGCAAATTACTTATTCTAAAATTTTAGTAAATTAGATCACATTTTTTAAACAAAATGTTGTTTTAAATTAAAGTTTTTTATTTTTGCCAACAATTAAATTTTAAAAACTATAAGATTATGTCAGACATTGCATCAAGAGTAAAAGCGATTATCGTAGACAAATTAGGTGTAGATGAAAACGAAGTTGTTCAGGAAGCTAGCTTCACTAATGACTTAGGTGCAGATTCACTGGACACCGTAGAATTGATTATGGAATTCGAAAAAGAATTTGATATTCAAATTCCGGATGATCAAGCAGAAAACATTGCTACTGTTGGTCAAGCTATCTCTTACATTGAAGAAGCAAAAAAGTAAAGAAAGAATAAAATTTCTATATTTAAAAAATACATTAGAATGCAAATCTTGCATTCTAATGTTTTGTTAAAGGGATTTCTTCTTAATTTTTAAACGAACTTATTAAAGATGGAATTAAAGCGAGTTGTAGTTACAGGTTTAGGAGCATTGACTCCAATCGGGAATACCGTAGGTGAATATTGGGATGGACTTCTTTCAGGAAAGAGCGGAGCTGCGCCAGTGACACATTTTGACGCCGAGAAATTTAAGACAAAATTCGCTTGTGAAGTAAAGAACTTTACCGTTACAGATTTTATTCACAGAAAGAATGCTAGAAAAATGGATAAGTTTTCGCAGTATGCAATGGTTGCTTCCGATGAAGCAATTGCAGATGCAAAACTTGATCTAGAAAGCATCAACAAATTAAGAGTTGGTGTTATATGGGGAGCTGGAATTGGTGGTTTAGAAACATTCCAAGAAGAAGTAATTAACTTCGCTAATGGTGATGGAACTCCAAAATTCAACCCTTTCTTTATCCCAAAAATGATTGCAGATATTGCGCCAGGGAATATTTCTATTAAATATGGATTTATGGGGCCAAATTATACAACAGTATCTGCCTGTGCATCATCAGCAAATGCCATGATTGATGCTTTAAACAATATTAGATTAGGACATTGTGATGTTATTGTAACAGGTGGAAGTGAAGCTGCTGTTACGATTGCTGGAATGGGTGGATTTAACGCCATGCACGCCATGTCAACACGCAATGACGATCCACAAAGTGCCTCAAGACCATTTGATGCAACCAGAGATGGTTTTGTATTAGGAGAAGGAGCAGGAGCAATTGTTCTTGAAGAATATGAGCATGCAAAAGCAAGAGGCGCAAAAATATATGCAGAAGTTGTTGGTGGAGGTTTATCTTCAGATGCATACCACATGACAGCGCCGCATCCAGATGGAATTGGTGTTGTAGCCGTTATGAAAAACTGTCTTGAAAATGCTGGAATGAGTCCAGAAGATGTTGATCATATCAATACACATGGAACATCTACTCCGTTAGGAGATGTAGCAGAGCTAAAAGCAATTACAGAAGTTTTTGGAACGCATGCTAAAAACATAAATATAAATTCTACGAAGTCCATGACAGGACATTTATTAGGAGCGGCTGGAGCTATTGAAGCAATTGCCTCTATACTTTCCATAGAACATGGAATTGTACCGCCAACAATAAATCATTCTACCGTAGATGAAAATATAGATCCGAGTCTCAACTTAACACTCAACGAAGCCCAAAAACGAGATGTAAAAGTTGCTATGAGCAACACATTTGGTTTTGGAGGACATAATGCTTGTGTGTTATTTAAAAAATTAGACTAATTCAAGTTCAATGAATTTTGTTCGAAAAATATTAAATTCCCGATCCAATAAAGACGGGAATTTTTTTGTTGAACTCGAAGATATTCTAGGATTTAAAACACGAAGAAAGAAGTTTTATAAGAAAGCATTTACGCATCGATCTATGAATCAGAAAGATGCGAAAGGGAATTCTGTAAACTATGAACGTTTAGAGTTTTTAGGTGACGCTATGTTAAGCAGTGTTATTTCTGCGTACTTATTTACCGAAGTTCCTTCAGGGAATGAAGGTTATTTAACTAAAATGCGCTCTAAAATTGTGAGTCGTGAACATTTAAATGAACTCGGACGCGATTTAAAACTTATAGAACTTGTACAATCACGCATTCCAAAAGATAATTTTGGTGAAAACATTCACGGAAATTTATTTGAAGCGCTAGTTGGTGCTATTTTTTTAGACAAAGGATATAAATACTGCGAGCGCTTTATTCACTACCGTGTCATTTCTCCATATGTAGATATCGAACGTTTGGAAGGGAAAGTTATTAGTTATAAAAGTTTACTTATTGAATGGTGTCAGAAAGAGAAGAAAAACTTCAAATTTGACGTTTATGAAGATACTGGAAATGACGAATTAAAACATTTTGCAGTAAAGCTTTTTATTGATAACAGAGTTGCAGGAAAAGCACGTGCAACATCTAAAAAGAAAGCAGAGGAAAAAGCTTCAAAACGCGCTTATTTTGCTTTTCAATCACAAATATCTATCTAAAATTATAGTTAGATTCTATTCTTTTTCAGAAGATTTTACAACAATTTTACTCAAAATTTACGATTTCAAAAAAGTAAACCTTCAACGATAACGTTTTCGTTATGAATTCTTTAGAAACATTATAAAAAAATAACATTTATGTAGTCATTAAATTATATATTTACAATGCTAATTGTAAGATTTATGGCAATTCATAAACTCTTTGAGGATGATTTTGAAGAAGATAACTATACCCTGATAGCAATTCATTGCTCAACAGAAGATTATCGATTGGCATATCTTCTAAATACAAATCTGAATTTGAAATTAGCGCGAAAATCGGAAGATTTGGATTACAATTATATGGAAGCTTCTTTTTCAATTTATGAATGGGATGATGATGAAAATTGCATCAAATGGAATTTGGTTGCAAATACAAGCAAAAAAGAAGTAGAACGTGTGGCAAGTGCAGGATCATTATTTTCGGAACAACAAGGAAAACAATTAGTATCTAAATATTTGATTCCTGAACGAAAACGAGTAGATTATTTTATCAAAATTGAAACAGATAATTACTTAAAATCTTCCAAACTTATTGTGTCAAAAGTAAATGCTATTGCAGAAGTAATTACTGCATATACCATAAACCCCAATCAACTAAAATCTAAAAACAATTTAATTTTTGAGTAATGCCAAAAAGAAAAAAGACGAAAATAGTAGCTACGTTAGGACCTGCAACAAGTTCTAAGGATATCCTTAAAAAAATGATTGAGCAAGGAGTAGATGTATTTCGCATCAACTTTTCGCATGCCAATTATGATGACGTAAAAGAGCGTATTGCAATGATTCGTGAGCTGAGCAAAGAATACGGATATAACACGTCAATATTAGCCGATTTACAAGGTCCAAAACTGAGAGTTGGAGTAATGTCTGAAGATGTCATTGTAGAACCAGGAGATGAAATCAAATTCTGTACAGGAAAAGAATTCAAAGGAAATTCTAAGAGAGTGTATATGAATTACACTAATTTTCCAAGAGATGTAAAAGCTGGTGAACGTATTCTTTTAGATGATGGAAAACTTATGTTTGAAGTAGTCGATACAGATGGAAAACAAGAAGTAACGACGAAAGTAATTCAAGGTGGACCATTAAAATCTAAAAAAGGAGTAAACCTTCCAAATACTGATATCTCATTGCCTGCATTGACAGAAAAAGATGTGAATGATGCTATTTTTGCTATTGGGCAAGAAGTGGATTGGTTAGCACTTTCGTTTGTACGTCACAGTCAAGATTTAATGGATTTACAGGCGATTATTAATGAGCATTCGGAACATAAAATTCCAATTATTGCAAAAATTGAAAAACCAGAAGCCGTTGAAAATATAGATAAAATTGTTGCTTATTGTGATGGTTTAATGGTGGCACGTGGTGATTTAGGAGTAGAAGTGCCTGCACAAGAAGTTCCATTAATCCAAAAACAATTAGTATTACGTGCTAAAAAAGCTAGAATTCCTGTAATTATTGCTACCCAAATGATGGAAACAATGATTACAAGTTTAACACCAACAAGAGCTGAGGTAAATGATGTTGCCAACTCTGTAATGGATGGAGCTGATGCTGTAATGTTATCAGGAGAAACTTCGGTTGGTAAATATCCTGTACAAGTAATTGAGCAAATGACCAGAATCATTAAAAGTGTCGAAGATTCCCCACTAATTAATGTACCACATTCGCCACCACACATTCGCACCAAGCGTTACATTACAAAATCTGTATGTTATCACGCTTCGCATATGGCAAACGAAATTAAAGCAAAAGCAATTTGTACACTTACCAATAGTGGATATACTGCATTCCAAATTTCGGCTTGGCGACCAGATTCACATATTTTAGTATTTACATCAAACTATAGAATTCTTTCACAATTGAACCTACTTTGGGGCGTAAAAGCATTCTTCTATGATAAATTTGTAAGTACAGATGATACTGTTGAAGATGTTAACAGAATCGCTAAAGAAAAAGGGTTTGTAAAGAAAAATGATATGCTAATCAATTTAGCAGCTATGCCAATTACAGACAAGGGAATGGTAAATACCTTACGTGTTTCGCTAATTGAATAATGCTAACTAACATATACTTTTATAAAAACAATTTATGCTTCAAATACTATACTGTAATTGAAGCATATTTTTTTACAACTAACAATTAAAATAGAGATTTCAATTTAGAAAAAAATAAATTATGATTTTTCAACAACTACAACAAAACATTGAAAAACTAGTACAACAGTTTGATACAATTTCAGCAGATAGAAAATTACAATTAGAAAAACTATCAGCGTATATTCAGCAAAAATATACTGAAAAACAAACGCCAAAATTAATTGTGATTTGTACGCACAATTCACGTAGAAGTCATTTAGGACAACTATGGTTGGCAGCTGCGGGCGATTACTATAAACTGCCAAAACTAGAAAGTTTTTCAGGAGGAACAGAAGCAACGGCATTTCATCCAAATGCAATAGCAGCTGTACAAAGAATTGGTTTTAAGGTAGAAATAGCAACAGAAGCAAATAATCCAAAATATGCTGTTTCTTGGAAAGAAAATCAAGAAGTATATCAAGCGTTTTCAAAGCGATTTGAAGATGATCCAAACCCGAAAGAAGCATTTTCAGCCATTATGGTTTGTACAGAAGCGGATGAAGGTTGTCCCTTTGTTCCGGGAACCGACTTTAGAATTGCGTTGCCGTTTGAAGACCCAAAAGCATTTGATGGAACTTCACAAGAAGCTGCAAAATATGACGAACGTTGCCAACAAATAGGAACAGAAATGTTATATGTGTTATCGAAGGTTTCAATGAGTTAAATACAAAAAAATAGATCTAAAAATCAAACTTTAACTGGACAGAAATACTCTTTTTCTGTTCAGTTTTTTGTTCCTTTTTCTCTTTCTTATCAGTATTTAAATTACTCAAAGAAATCCCCAACAAACGCACAGAGTTTTTCAATTTCTCTTGATATAATAAATCTTTGACCGTTTCTAAAATTAAGCTTTTATCTGAAATAAAATAAGGAATTGTTTTGCTGCGTGTTTGTGTAGTAAAATCACTGTATTTTATCTTCAAAGTGATTGTTTTTCCAGAAATGGTATACTTTTTTAAGCGTCTTTCGAGTTCATTGGCAATATTTTCAAGCTTTTCAAGCATGAAAATTTCACTAGTCAAATTATCTGAAAACGTACGCTCAGCAGCTACTGATTTAGCAATTCTATTCGGCTTTACAGGACTTAAGTGAATTCCTCTCACAACATTATAATAGAAGCTTCCCGATTTACCAAAATGCTCAGTTAAGAATTCAATATCTTTCCTTTTTAAATCTTTTCCAGTAAAAATTCCGAGTTGATACATGCGCTCGGCGGTTACTTTTCCAACACCGTAAAACTTCCGAATATCTAAGGTTTCTAAAAAGTCTAATACTTCTTCAGGCGGAACTGTTTTTTGCCCATTAGGTTTATGATAATCACTCGCAACTTTGGCAATAAACTTATTAATTGAAATTCCAGCAGAAGCCGTTAAGCCAATATCTTTCAAAATTTTAGCTCTAATTTCTTCAGCAATCATGGAAGCACTTGGATTTCCTTTCTTATTCTGTGTTACGTCTAAATACGCTTCATCCAATGACAACGGTTCTACTAAATCCGTATATTCATAAAAAATAGTGCGAATCTGTTTAGAAATCTCTTGATAACGTGCATATCTTGGCTTCACAAAAATCAAATCAGGACAACGTTTCTTTGCTAAAAAACCACTAATAGCACTTCGGACACCAAACTTTCTAGCTTCATAACTTGCTGCACTTACCACACCACGTTTTGATCCACCACCAACGGCTAAGGGTTTTCCTTTCAGTTCAGGATTATCCAACTGTTCTACAGACGCGTAAAAAGCGTCCATATCCACATGAATGATTTTTCGTAAAGGGAAATCGAAATCCATATTCAAAATTATAATATCTTTAGCATTATATAACAGTATTCATGCAAGAAATAGAACGAAAATTTCTCATTAACGGTTTACAATTCAAAGAAGAAGCTGTTAATTCCTTCGAAATAGCACAAGGTTTTCTTAATACACATCCTGAGCGTACAGTTCGTGTACGAATTAAGGGTGATGAAGGATTTTTAACAATCAAAGGAAAATCGAACGAAAGTGGTACAAGTCGTTTTGAGTGGGAAAAGACGATTTCCATCGCGGAAGCAAAACAATTATTACAATTGTGTGAAGAAGGAATTATTGAAAAAATTAGATACAATATTCCAAAAGGCAATCATGTTTTTGAAGTGGATGAATTTTTTGGACAAAATGAAGGATTAATTGTCGCTGAAGTAGAATTACAACACGAAGATGAAACATTTGAAACTCCAAGTTGGCTTGGCAATGAAGTCACAGGACAAAAAAAATATTACAACTCGCAACTAAGTAAAAAACCTTATAAAACCTGGCATTATGAATAAATATATCTGTGTATTTTTTATTATAATCTTTTGTTTTTCATGCAATAAGACACCAGAGAAAACAGCAGAAAAAGAGGCTGCAACTGTACAGAAATCAGCACTACAACTCAAAAAAGAATTAGTAGCAAAAGGATTTAAAATTTTTGATTATGTAGACGAAAAAACCAAAGATACTATGTTGATGCAGCAATACTTTATAGCGTTTTTAAAAAAAGGAGAAAATCGTTCTCAATCGAAAGAGGTTGCAGACAGTTTACAAGGTTTACATATGGCGCATTTAGGAAAAATGTATGAACTTGGTTATGCAGATATATCAGGTCCTTTTGGAGATGATGGCGATATTCGTGGTATCACAATTTACAATGTGCCAACCTTTGAAATGGCTGATAGTTTGGCAAATTCAGATCCAATGGTAAAAGCGGGTCGATTAAAAATTGAAATGCATCCTTGGTGGGCAGCAAAAGGGTTTCCTTTACGATAATCCAACAAAAAACAAAAAACATTGAACATACAAAGTCAACTCAATCTATTTGAACAGAAATTAAAACGACACAAAATTAATTTTCTGAAACAAGACGAGCGTATTATTATAAAAAAAGCGAGTATTGATGTACAGCAACTACTTATATACTTTACAACGCCATTAATTTTAGGTATTGGTATTATTATAGGAATTTTGTTATTCATAATTTTTTATGGAGTTTACCTTCCAAAAATTCGACTTTTATACGGATTAGCTTTTTTGAGTGGTTTTGGACTAATAGGTTTTGCGTATGCTAGTTTAGGTCGTATTCGAAAAAAGAAACAAGAAAATCATGCTTCCAAAATACTTTTCGGCAGAAAATTAGTAATTGAAACCAAAACAAAAGACACAACATATAGTGCTGATAATGTAATAACTATAAAGAATAGCATTGAAATTCATGGAGACAATATTTTAACGGGAACGGTTTTTTTAATAGATAAAGAAGGAAATAAAATCACGATTCTAAGCTTAGAAGGCTTCAAAAGTAATCACTTACGAGACGATTTGGTATGGTTTGAAAATTTCTTCAAAAATTATTTAGAATTGAAACAATAAACAATTGAATTTTAATCTTTCAATATATATAAAAAGAGTATTGCAATTGTTAATCTGTATAGCAATTGTGCTACACTTTACGATCAAAGATTATTTCTATATCTCCTCACTTATCTTTTATGCAACTCCGCTTCCGCTAATTGTACTCGGATTGTTGTTTTTAGTACTGTTTATAAAGGCTTTCGCCAGAAAATACTATGTGATACTTGCTGTTATTTTAGCAATAATTTGGGTGAAAAATAATTATGCATTTACAACAACGACAAACACTTCTGAAGGGTTAGAAATTGTATTGTGGAATGGTTATCGAACGCAAAATTTTGTAAAAGCATTTAAAGTAAGTAAAACGATTCCGGATATTATGGTGTTGATTGAATGTGATGAACATGCATATGAAAAAATCAAAAAAGAATACAGTGAATATCATTTTTACTTTAATGACAAAGCGATCGGGATTTTTTCAAAAACACCTTTAAAAATTCTCTCAAAAACAACTTCAAAAAAGAATACAACTGTTGTACATTTTACCACAAAAAATCTAAATTTTTATGCTGTTGATGTTTCTGCAAATGTGAAATATTTTCGAAAACCAATGCTGGAAAATGTCGTTTCTCAAATCAAAACAGATGACAAAACAATCGTTTTAGGTGATTTTAACACACCATATGAGTCTTTATTTTTTAAAAATTTCAAAAAAAAATATCAGCATGCTTTTACTGAAAAAGGAAATGGATTTCGTGAAACTTGGTTTTGGAATATTCCATTGCTCTCCTTAGATCACATCTGGGTTTCACAAGATTTAGAAATTATAGAAATTGAAAAAATAAGCACACAAAAATCAGATCATTCTATGTTGAAAATGTACCTCAAAAACGAGACTTCAAAAAAATAAATTTGGAAATTTGAAAAATGATCTTCTATATTTGCAACCATCAAAACGTGACAAAACAAAAAACAAATTAGTAACAAAAACAGATAAAGTGCAAAACGTAAAACTTACATATCGAAATGATGCCGGAAACACTCCGACATACGACTTGGGTTTTACCAGTTGTATCTTTAAATAATATAGATATCAATTCATAAAAACCCGAGTCAGAAAAGGCTCGGGTTTTTTTATGCATACATTTTAGCATATGATCAAAATAGAACAAAAACATATCGTAACAATACTTGGAAACACGAAGCTATTGTTCGCATTAGAACCAAAATATTCTTTGGGATAAAGAATATATATACAGCAGTATAAAAGCTCGGTTCTACCTAAGAATCGGGCTTTTTGCTTTTAGTAAAACTCAGTTTTGAGAAGTTTCAAAACGTATAATTTAACAACACAATAAAAAACTAGAAATCGTGCAGAAACACACAAACAAAATAGTATGAATGTAATCACAAAGCAGTAGACTGTAAGCCTTATAAAAAGTTTTCAGTCTCTTAAAAAAATAACAACACTAAAAATTAAGAAAATGGAAACTTTATTTGACTTAGATATACACACAAAACAAGTATACATACCAAAAAAGAAACGAAAGCAATCAGATTTTATAAATATTATAAACTGTTTGTATCAAGATGCGACAAACGTACTTCTAGAAATGGATGGGAAATTAACTTCCTTGTATGCATACTATTTTTCAAGATTAAGTACGCACAAAAACATTGAAAGAAGACAAACATTTAAACGTTTACTAATTCATCTATACAAACAACGTTGTTTTCAAATCATAAGAGACAAAAAAAGTGTAGATATTCTATTCAAAATCAGCCTTAACGGAGACAGATTTGTTAGAAATCCAGAAGGTTGGAAACGAGAAGGATTGAATGAATTTCAGCAAATGGAGTCGTTGCTAAAGCATTGTTTTGAGTTGTATCCGACAGCAGATTTTTTAAGAGAAACATTTAAGACCATAAACTATACGCACATTACATGGTATTTAGATATCGCGTTAGGGAAAAGTGTATTTGACTTAGCAGGTTTTCCAAAAATGATGACTAAAAAAATGGCGCATGAGTTTACAAAGGTTGATGAAAAATGTAGTATAGAAAAAGCATTATCAATAGCAATTATAAAATCATACAAACCATCGGAAATGGTAGCACGATTATTGCTAAACTCTTCTTTGGTTTCCCAAGATTTAACGCAAGACAAATTCTGGAGAAGTGCGATAGAATTCTTTTGTAAATATGAGCTTTTAGAGCAGTATGAATTTTATGGAGTGTTAGATTATTTACAGCACATCAAAAACGAAGATGCTGAATTCTGTTTAAAAGGAAGATCATTAAATGGTTTAAAACGATTATCAGATGAATGGCACAGCGTCGTATACTTACAAAAAGTTAAAAAGCGAAAATTAGCTTGGAAAGCTCAAGAAATGGAACCTTTTGAGTACACAGATACAAATGAAGAAAAAGAGAAGAAGTATAAAATAAAAGAGTTGTGCACTTCCGTAGAATTATACATAGAAGGAATGAATATGGGACATTGCGTTGCTTCATATGATAGCTATTGTTTGAGTGGAAACAGTAGTATATTTTCACTATATGAATTTGCAGAAGAAGACAAATTGATAGAAAGATTAGTAACGTTGGAGATTAGTCCTAAAGACAAAAAAATTGTTCAGGCAAGAGGGAAATTCAATCAAAAACCTTCTAAAATAGCGTTAACCATTATAAAAAAATGGGCGAAAGAAATGGAATATGCTATCAATGAATACGCATACTAAAAATAAAAAATAGAATATAAATTTTAAAAAGCATAACAGATATATACCGATGAATTTAATCAAACAAATGGAGCGACTGTAAACTCGGGAGTGTGTTTTCAGTACCAAAATAGAATTTTTAACGCATAAAAAAACTAACATGCAACAGCAAAAACAAGTATCGAAATTTTTTACTGAAAACAACATTCAAAA
Source organism: uncultured Kordia sp. (assembly GCF_947496985.1). Lineage (GTDB taxonomy): Bacteria > Bacteroidota > Bacteroidia > Flavobacteriales > Flavobacteriaceae > Kordia. The sequence continues at coordinate 688,550 of NZ_CANMEZ010000001.1, read as the reverse complement.
GAGACAGTCATGGAAACATCACATATATACAGAAAACACAAATCGAAGTCCAGAAGATTAAAGGAAAAGCTTGAAGAAAAAGCCAAAGAAGCTGCAATACAGAAAAGCTTAAAAGCGCATAACAAAGCTAAAAAACTATTGTTTCCAAAATTGGTAGAAACAATTTATGAAGGCAAAAGGCATCTTCATTTTGAGTACAATACGTTAGCGTATATCTTGGATAACTTTTTTAGTTCATTAAACAAAAAAAGACAATCAAGAAGACGCGATGCATTTAAGAAAATTCTAGATCATTTATACAAGCAACGTTGTACAAAGCTATTGCGAAGTCAAGAACATTTACAAACAATTTACAACATTGCATGGTTTAGTTTGTCTTATGTAAAAGACATAGAAAGTTGGAAACGAAACAGTCATAATCCTGAAAAACAACTAAAGGATCTTGTAAGACATTGTTTTGCAAAATATGAAGTTCCAACATTTATGTATGAAGCTTGGTTAGACAACAATCGTAAATACATGATGTGGTTTATAGACTTGGGTTGCGGTTTAAGTGTTCGAGATCTTTCAAAAGTTCCAGTTCGATTAACAAAAAAAGGCGCACACTATTTTTTACAAGCGCCATCAAGTTACACCGTAGAAATGGCATTGCGTAGAGCGCAAGCATTAGCATTTGGAACGGACGAATTGGTTGCAGAACGTATTGCGTGTTCAGCATTAAGCAGAAACAACTTTGCAAATGAATCTTTTTGGGAAACGGTGATTCAGTTTTTTATGAAGCAAGCCATGTTAGATTTCAACAAAATGGGTGAAATCATAGATTATTTAAGCAACAGCATTTTGCTTGATCCTGAATATTCTATCAAAGGAAGAACGATAACTTCATTAACAAGACAATCAGATGAATGGCACGTACAACAAGCAATTCATGAAGTAAATTCAAAAGAATTATACACCTGGAATCCTTCAATAAGTAGTTCATTAATCGTGAGAACAAAAGAAGAGACAAATGTGAAACGCTATCGATTATTTGAACTCTGTTCTTCTAAAGAACTAATTGCAGAAGGAAGAAGAATGAATCACTGTGTGGCTTCGTACGCACGTTCATGCTGTGTGAAAGTGACAAGTATTTTTACTTTACGATGTGCTAGTTTCTTAAAAGGAGAAGAAACCTTAGCAACCATTGAAGTGGACTTAAAATCACAAACAATAGTGCAGGCAAAAGCACGATTTAACAAGCCAATAAAAGCGGCTGCTAAAAAAATCATGAAAGATTGGGCAACGCAACACGATCTAAAAATCGGGAAATGGCTTTAAAATTTAAGTTATGGCAAAATTAAAATTACGAGGCAAAGACCTCATAGCAATAGGATATCCGCAAAAAGGAAAGGCAATCAGTATCGCAATTGATGTGATGTTGAGACACTTTAAAAAAGATCGAAAAGACAAAGTATTACAACGTCTCAAAACGATTCTTAAAAATCCTGATAAATATTTAGGAGATGGGATTTTTGGCAAAATCGCTGAAGAACTCACAACCCCTGTACAAATTGAAGCAAAACAATTAGAAACAAAACGAGCGCCGTTTACCATATTTGGAGAAAACGGAATACAAGAAGAAGCAAAACATCAATTATATACAGCGCTAAAGTTACCTGTAGCAAAAGCAGGCGCATTAATGCCTGATGGACATGCAGGATATGGTTTACCAATTGGCGGTGTATTGGCAACAAAAGATTCGGTAATTCCGTATGGAGTTGGTGTCGACATTGGTTGCAGAATGTGTTTGTCTATCTATGATATTCCAGCTTCGTATTTGGATGGTCACAAAGATAAATATGTGAATATGTTGCAAGAACACACCAAATTTGGTGGATATGAAACACACAGGCGTATCAATGATCATGAAATTTTTGAGCGAACGGAATTTAAAGATATTCCAACCGTGAAAAAACTATTCAAGAAGGCGTATGCACAATTAGGTTCTTCAGGTGGTGGAAATCACTTTGTAGAATTTGGAATTGTAACCATTTCTGATGTAAACAATGAATTTAATGTTCCTATCGGGAAGTATTTAGGAATTCTGTCACATAGCGGATCGCGTGGTTTAGGTGCTAACATTGCAAAACATTATACAAAGTTAGCAATACAGCAAACACCATTACCAGGAGAAGCAAAAAACTTAGCGTGGCTCGATTTAAATACGCACGACGGACAAGAATATTGGTTGGCAATGAATTTAGCAGGCGATTATGCTTCGGCATGTCATCATGATATTCACAAGCGTTTAGGAAAAGCGTTAGGCACAAGACCGTTAGCAATGGTTGAAAATCATCACAATTTCGCTTGGAAAGAAATTGTAAACGGAGAAGAACTAGTTGTACACAGAAAAGGTGCAACACCTGCGCAGAAAGGTGTATTAGGAATCATACCGGGATCAATGACAGCGCCTGGATTCATCGTTCGTGGAACAGGAAATGTACATTCGTTACAATCGGTTTCACACGGAGCAGGACGCGAATTATCAAGGCGAAAAGCCAAACAAACCATCACACAAAGTGATATTAAAAAACAATTAAAAGATCATGGAGTAACCTTAATTGGTGGCGGAATTGATGAAGCGCCAATGGCATACAAAAACATTCATCATGTTATGGCAAACCAAACCGAATTGGTAGAAGTTGTCGGAAGTTTTACACCAAAAATTGTTCGCATGGATAAATAGTACACTTCGAGTGCCTCAGTGTACTCAGAATATAACTTAAAAGGGATAAAAGTAATGTAGATTGAGGTACTCGAAGTCTATATTATGTAGAGTTGCGTCTTCACTATAATACTAGGGAAACTAAGGTTCTCAAGGTTTCTCTAGTATTTAAATGAACGATGTGAAAAAAGAAAATTTAAAAAATAAAAAAACATACAATGGCACTAAATATAGCAGATCAATATTACCTAAAAGCAAAAGGCGCAATGGCAGGTTTTTGTAGTGATTGGGAAGAAGCGTGCGAATCCATTGGGTATGCGATTTCTTATGATGAAAATCATTGCCCATCTTTATGTTTATTAGGAAAAATACAAGCACAGTACTTGAATGATTATGAAGCAGCTTTTGGAAATTTTGACAAAAGTATTGCGGCAGACATCAATTATGTACAGGTATATCCAGAATATATCAAAGTTTTAATTTGGGCAAATGAATTGGCAAGAGCAAAGAAGCTTTTGGAGTTTGCTCGAAAAATTAAAGGTGTAGATGTAGCAGAACTATACTGGTGTGAAGGATACATTCATGAAGTTGAAAATAATTATAAACTAGGTATGAAGTGTTTGAAAAAAGCAAAAGCAAACATTTATAATGATGATTATATGTATTTCATCGAAAATGAAGAAAGACGTATTGAAGGCAAGCTTAAAAAAGCAAAAAAGAAGCAAGAATCAAAACGTAAAAACAAAACGAAATCTAACATGAAGTTTAGTTCGTTGTTAGATTAAAAAATAGAAATTATGGACAATCAATTTTGGGTACAAATTTCTTCGGGATCAGGTCCTGAAGAATGTTGCCTCGCCGTAAAAAACTTGACAGAAAAACTAACACGATTGCAAGAATTTACTTTTAATGTTATCGAATTAGCGGCTACGAAATACCAAAACTATTCATCAGTTTGGTTGCGAGCAACTGGCGATGCCGAAGACTTTAAAAACAATTGGCAAGGAAGTATTCAGTTTATTTTTAGAAGTCCGTATCGTGCGAATCATCAACGTAAAAACTGGTTTGTAAACGTACGCGTATATGCTGAACCGAAGCAGGTTTCTTGGTCACCAAAAGAAGTTCAAGTAAAAACAGCTAGAAGTTCAGGAGCAGGCGGACAACATGTAAATAAAGTGGAAACAGCAGTAAGTATTACGCATATTCCAACAGGAATTATGGTGCAAGCAAGCGAAGAACGCTCGCAATTTTTAAACAAAAAACTAGCATTTGCACGTTTGGACATCGCTATAAAAGCACAAAATCAAAAACAGCAAAAAGCGATACAACAACAAAAGTGGATGCAACACAAACAGTTGCAACGCGGAAATCCTGTGCAAGTTTTTAAGAAATGAAATTAACAAAGCTGTCTAAGAAGTTGAACTTTCGTCAAGCCGAACTTGATTCGGTTTCTCATAATCATTGGAAATTAATATGATGAGATTCTGGATTAAATCCAGAATGACGTTTTTAATTACTTTTTAGACAGCTTTATCAATTTAACGTTGTGGCTGCGTAAAACAAATATCCTCTCCAATATGAATTTTAGTTACACATAATACTGAAATAAATGTAGTTGTTCCTGGTAATCCACCTTTTACTACATTGGCATTTAATGTTGAAATTGAACGCTTTTTTAACTGCATTTTTTTTACACTTTTTTTCATGATCTTATAATTTAAGAAGTTTTGATTAGTTCTTGAACCTTTATCGCTAGTCAAGACTCTAGCCACTTGCAACATACAAGCAACTCAAAGAAATAAGAAAAGTGTAAAATATCAAAAGAGTTCTTCTCTTGATTTATAAATTACAGTACAAATAGTATATATAAAATAGACGATCGCTTAATAAATTCATACAAAAACTAATTGAAACAATAATATTCTTGGTGGTTTTGATTTCTATTAAGATTCCTATAACTTTAAAACTGATTGAATTTCAATAAAATAATAGGAGTTCTATCAATACATACATTGGAAACAAACTAAAAACATTCCGAAAATGAGCGAAAAAATAGGTCTAAAAGAAGCAATTTCAATTGGAATAGGTGGTATGGTTGGTGGAGGAATATTTGCAGTACTCGGATTAGCAGTAGCTTTGGCAAAAGGCGGAACTCCAATTTCTTTTTTAATTGCTGGACTTATTGCTTTTATAACGTCTTACAGCTATGTTAAATTATCACTTAAATATCCAGATAGAGGCGGAACTGTAAAATTTATAAACCAAGGATTTGGAGTTGGAATTTTTAGCGGAGGAATGAATAATTTGCTTTGGATAAGTTATATTATAATGTTAGCATTATATGCTTCTGCCTTTGGTTCTTATGCACCAAACTTATTTCAACTGACAAGTGATAAAGTTTTAGATTCTCATATTTATGCTTCCTCGATTATTTTATTGGCTACTGCCATTAATTATTATAGTATTTCCGTTGTTGGGAAAATAGAATCTTATGCCGTAATTATAAAACTAGTGATTTTGTTATCATTTGTTGGTTTTGGCTTGTATGGACTATTTGGAAATCCACATTTAGAACAATTATCTCCCGAACATTGGGAATCACCATTTAAACTTCTCACTGCAGGTATGGTAATATTTGTGGCATATGAAGGTTTTGAATTAATAGCAAATGCTGCTCCTGATATTAAAAACCCTACAGTAAATATTCCTAGAGCCTATTATTGGTCAGTTGTTTTTGTTATCTTTCTGTACATTATAATTGCCGCAATTACAGTGGGTTCTTTAGAATTTAGTCAAATTGCAACAGCTCAAGATTATGTGTTAGCTGAAGCAGCAAAACCTATGCTAGGAAAAATAGGATTTACTGTTATCACCGTTGCTGCCTTAATTTCAACTTTTTCAGCAATAAATGCTTCACTTTACGGCGGAAGCAAAGTAAATTATGAAATAGCAGAAGATGATGAGCTTCCAAAAGAATTTACGCGTAAGCTATGGAACCAACCAATAGGTTTGCTTATTACGGCTATTGCAACATTAATATTGGTAAATACGCTAAAGTTAGAAAGCATTTCTACAGCGGGAAGCGTTGGATTTTTATTAATATTTGCTATTGTAAATTGTACAGGTTACAAACTATCAAAAGAAATTAATGGTAAAAAAAGTATTCCTTTAATTGGTGCAATATTTTGTTTTGTAGCAATGATCGCTTTACTCGTTCAGCATTATGCTGTTAGTAAATCGGATGTTTATATTGCTGTAGGGATTATCATTTTTTGTTTTGTGATGGAATACCTATACAAGAAAACAGAGCGACATGAGGTATCCTAAACATTCTCATGCATATGTTATTTTTTCAAAATAATTACTCAAAAAAGATATTGCTACAACAGTTTACTCCTGCCATTCTGCAATAAAAAGATTGGTATCTCTTCCACCACCATTATTTCGATTTGAAGAAAAAGCTAACTTTTTTCCATCGTTTGAAAATACAGGAAAAGCATCAAAAGTTTCACTATGCGTAATGCGTTCTAAGCCAGTTCCATCAATATTAATCATATACAAATTGAATGGAAAACCACGCTTGCTTTCATGATTTGAAGAGAAAATTATTTTTTCTCCAGAAGGATGAAAAAATGGACTCCAATTGGCATTTCCTAAGTCGGTTAATTGACGCAAGTCGCTTCCGTCGGCATTACAAATGTATAATTCCATTTCTGTTGGCTGTACCAAACCTTCTGCCAATAAATCTTTATATTCTTTAATTTCTTCTTTTGTTCTTGGACGTGATGAACGGAAAATAATCTTTGTTCCGTCAGGCGAGAAAAAAGCACCGCCATCATAGCCCAATTCGTCCGTAATTTGTTTTACATCTGAGCCATCAATATTCATGGTGTATAACTCTAAATCACCACTACGTGTTGAGGTAAATACAATTTTGTCACCTTTTGGAGAAACCGTTGGTTCTGCGTCATATCCTTTTTCATGTGTCAATTGTTTTACAATATTTCCATCCAAATCTGCTACAAAAATATCAAACGAGTCATATACAGGCCATATGTACTTTCCGTTTTTACGTAATGGAACTTCAGGACAGTTATCATCTATCAAATGAGTAGACGAATAAATAATATGTTTATTATCAGGCAAAAAATACGAACAGGTTGTACGTCCTTTTCCTGTACTTACCATTGGTGGAATGTTGTCTTTAAAAGTTTCATCAATATTCATTAAAAACATTTGATCACAGGAAACATTCCATTGTGTATTATTCGATTGGAAAATCAATTGTTTGTCATCAAAACTCCAATACGCTTCAGCATTATCGCCTCCAAAAGTAACTTGACGAATGTCTTTAAAATACTTTTCTTCAGGATAAATTAAAGAGTTGTCAGAAACAGCTTTGATTTCTTCTGTAGGTTCAGTTGTTGTTGAAGTGGTCTTTTCTTTTGGAGTTTCTTTACATGAAAAAACAATGCAAAGTAAGATTAAAACAAAAATACGTGTCATCGAGTGGTAATATTTTGATAATTTTACACAAAAATAACTTTCTTATGTGCAACAAACCATTATTTGGAATTCTTTTTTTATTGTTGTTATGTTCTTGTAAGACAGAACGTACTGTGAAAAACCGTATCAAGCATGACATTGAAGTCTTAGCGGATGATAAACTAGAAGGAAGAGCCACAGGAACGATAGGTGAAATTACAGCTGCAACATATATTAAAGAGCGCTTTAAAGCTTTAGGAGTTTCGCCAAAAGGAACAGAAGGATATATGCAACCGTTTACATTTACACCAAAAACAGATCCGCATGCAGAAACTGAATATATAACAAATAAAAAGGACGGAACAATTACAGGAAGAAATGTAATTGGTTTTATAGATAATAAGGCTGAAAACACAATTATTATTGGAGCTCATTATGATCACTTAGGTATGGGTGGCGACGGTTCGCTTCACAGGGGCGATCCAATGGTCCACAACGGTGCTGATGATAATGCAAGTGGCGTTGCGGTAATGTTACATTTGGCAGATAAATTACTGGAAGGAAATACAAAGAATAACTATTTATTTATTGCTTTTTCAGGGGAAGAAATGGGCTTGTTAGGTTCTAATTATTTTGTAAAAAACCCAACGATTGATATCACAAAAGTGAATTACATGATTAACATGGATATGGTAGGTCGTTTAAAGAAAAACAAAAATTTAGCCATTTATGGAATAGGAACATCACCAATTTGGCAAAAAACCATTGAGGAAGCAAATAGTGAACATACATTTGATTTAAAGACAAATACTTCAGGTGTTGGACCATCAGATCATACTTCTTTTTATTTACAAGATATTCCTGTGTTGCATTTATTTACAGGGCAACATGTAGATTATCACAAACCTTCTGATGATTTTGAAAAGTTGAATTATGAAGGAATGCTTCAAATCTCGGATTACATATCCAGAATTATTTCAATAGTAAATCCGCAAGGAAAAATAGCCTTTACAAAAACGGTGAACGAATCTGATGACACACCACGATTTAAAGTAACTTTAGGTGTCATACCAGATTATTTATTTGATGGAAAAGGTATGCGTATTGACGGAATTAGCGAAAATCGTCCTGCACAAAAAGCAGGTTTACAAAAAGGAGATGTGGTTATTCAATTAGGAGAACATGAAGTAATGGATATGAAAACATACATGAAAGCACTTTCAAAGTTTGAAAACGGAAACAAAACTACTGTAAAAGTAAATCGTGATGGTGAAGTGATAGAAGCTGAGATTACGTTTTTTGAAAAAAAGAAAAAATAAACAGTAATTATAAATAGTGTTAAAACCTCTATTTTTTACAGTAAAAGATTACATTTTGTTTTTTTGTTTTAGTATATTGATGTATAAACCAAAATTTACTAAATCATGAAAAAGAAAATTCTAAATGTACAAGGAGCTGTTAAGCTTACAAAAAAAGAACAAATACGCATCAATGGATCAGGACCAATTGCTATATGCGATATGTTTGGTAACTGTCCTCCAGGATCTACATGTATTGGAGATCTTTGCTACACAGACGGCGGAGGTGGAGGAAATCCAGGAGGCGGATGCAATGAACCAAAACGAGTTTGCCAACCTTGGGAAGAAGGATGTGGGTGTGTGTATTTTTAATAGAAATATAAAATAAATAAGAAAGAGGCTTTATGCCTCTTTTTTCTATTTAAATCATCATAAACTATGGTAATGTATTTGGTACACTTGGATTGGTAGCATCATGTCCGTCAATTGATGTATTGGTACACGGCATCACTCCTGAAGTACACGATTGTAAGTTAGATGGACAAGGGTCAGAAGCACATTCTTGTAAATCTACTGTGGTTCCCGAAGGGTCAACGCCTTTTCCTTTAATAGTTTGTGCGTTTATTAACTGAGCAATCTTTATCTTATTCAATGCAAAACGTTTCATATTTTTAGAGGTTTTAAATTAATATCATTCTCAAATATTATATTTTTTTAAAATAGAACCAGCTATTGATGGAGATAATTTATGAATTGTCACGACTATTCTTGTCCTGTACATCCAGTGCTTTTATACATGAAGTCGGATCCATTCCTGTGGCACTTTTAAATACTTTTGAAAACGTTTCTCGTCGTGCATAACCAAATTCATTTGCAATTGCTTTAATGGAATATAGCCTAATTTTCCTATTGTTTTTTAAGGTAACTAAAGCTGTGTTGATACGAAGTTCATTCAAATAAGCTGAAAACTTTTTCTCTTTGTATGTGTTAATTACATGCGAAAGATAAGCAGTATTTGTTTTTAGTTTTTTGGCAACAGATGCCAAGGTACAGTCTACATTTAAAAACAGTTGTTTAGCTTCAAAATTTTTCAAACCTTTTAAAATCTGAGCAACGCCTTCGTCATTAATTGCTAAATCTGTTTTTTGCGTACTTCCTTTTGTTTTTTTCTTTGTTGCTTCAAGGTTTTCTAGCTGAATCAATAACGCATTAAAGTGTTTTGCGTTTCTCTTCTTATTTTGTTTATACAATAGAAAAAAGAACACAGCACACACAATTAAAATTCCAGAAATAATGTATAAATAACTAAGCGTTTTCCCTTGTTTTTTGCTTTTGTCATTTACCTTCTTAAGCGCATCTTTCAAAGCCAAAATATCATGATCTTTTATGATATGCTGAACAGATCTATTGGTACTATCTTTTTGTTGTGTAAATTTTTCAAAAAAATCAAAATTACGCGTAGCACTTTCAATATCTTTCTTTTGCAAATACATTTTTGCCAATTGATAATATACTTCTTCCAATTCTGGAGAAGAAAACTCTTGTGTGATAGCTAATTGTTTAAATTTTTCATAATTCACAATCGCAGAATCTACATTTTTTAACGCTTGGTAACATTTTGCTTGGTATAAATATGAAGTGATAAACTTTTTAGATTGTTTTATCTTTTTAACTAATGAATCCAAAAAAACAGCGCCATCAATAGATTTTTTGTATTGTTGTTTTTGATAATACACAATAATTGTATTAAACAGCAAATCGGTGTGCAAAGCAGGATGCGTATCAAAAGTGGTTTTTGTCAATCCTTTTTGCGTATATACTAAAGCAGAATCTGGTTTTTGAATTCTGAGATATGTATCTCCTAAAGCCAAATAATTTCTAATTTCTAAACGATTGTACGAAGCGTCATGTATTTCATTTATCGTTTCTAAATTCTGTTTAAAATCACGAATCGCATCCGCATAATCTTCTGTTTGCTTATTGATTAAAGCAATATTTGTGGTAATAACCAATTCGTCTTTAATGCTATTCATTTGCTGTGAAACCCCTCTTCCTTTAAGATAGAAATGAGTTGCAGAAGGGTATGCTCCTTCTTTAAAATAGATGTTTCCTTTTTGTACGAGGTTTTGCAACAGTAATTCCTTATTATTGTTTGGCATATTTGCTAAGGATTGATCTGTAAACGCTATTGCTGATTGAGTGTCGCCCAATTTGAAATATACATTTCCTTTTCTGTAAAATGCTTTTGCAATGCGTTGTTTATTGCTCCGTTTTAGTGCTACAATAGACAATGCATCTACATATTTTTTAGCTTTTGCAGGAGATGTATATGTAGATAGGTATAGCTTTTCTAACTCCTCAAAAGATTTTGTCGTTAACGAATCTGTTTGTCCTAATACACAGTTGAAACTAAGCAATAACAACATAGATATGAAAAAAGGTAATTTCATAATTGATAAGGTTTAACTTTTGGGGGAATTCTATAAAGTATGAAAAATACTAAATTCTAACTGAACACTAAGAAAACTACTCTTGAATTTCAACTGAACGTGTAGCTTCATTTCCAAATTCGTCTACAACCGTGATTTTATGAATTCCTTTCTTTGGTAGTATTTCCATTTCATGAATCGTTTGTGTGGTACCAATAAAGGCTTCGTCTACATACCAAAATACTTTTGTTTCTGGTATTGAATGTGCCAATCGTAAAACCAACGGATTTTTCTCTCCATCAAAATCTTTCGGAAGAAATACTTTTACAGCTTCCGCAGGATAGATAAAATCCATGCTTTTTTGCCCTTCCGAAGTACAATCGTTTCGATAGGGTGGTAAGGTTTTATATAATGGATTTTTACCTTGATAATAATATTCCATTAATGGTGGCAGTACAAACCAACTTTTATGTGTCATTTCGCTTAAAGGCTGGCAGGACGAATTTACCTGAAAATGTTCGTCTTTATCCAAATGAACCCACACATGATATGGACAAGGTTTCGTTTTTAATCCACTTCTTGGAATGAATTGTTGCTGTGCGTCTTCACACAATTCTGAAGCTCTATATCCGCTTTTTGAACAGATGGCAACTTCTTCTAATTCATCATACGGAACAGGAAACCAATCGCTTTTTGGTAATATATCAAATACATCAAACAAAATTGGCGCAGCTGTTGTAGTTCCAATTAATCCAGGACGACCTTCGCCATCAGCATTTCCGACCCAAACTCCAACAATATAATCTTTTGTAGAACCTATTGCCCAAGCATCTCTAAAACCAAAACTGGTTCCTGTTTTCCAAGCAATTTCTTTACTCGAATCAAAAAACTCCCAATTTTCTTCACCTTCTGGTCGATTTACTTCTTTTAACGATTCATAAGTAAGATAAATAGAGCCAGCATCAAAGATTGTTTTTTCTGTTGTCAAATCTCCAAAATCTATTTCTTCATCTAACAAAAAGGAAGGTTCGCAAAATTCATTTGTATAGTATTGACTAGAGTTGTCACCAAAATGATTTAAGGTAGAAGAGAATGCCGCATAGGTTTTGCATAAATCCCATAAATTGCTTTCTGCGCCTCCAAGTATTAATGAAAGCCCATAATGATCAGCATTATACGATATATCTTTCAGTTGTAATTGTTTTAAGTAATAATGAAATCTTTCCAATCCAAATTGTCGCAACATCCGAACTGCTGGTACATTTAATGAACGTGCTAATGCTCGTTTTGCTGTCACAGCGCCATCATAAGATTCATTAAAGTTTTTAGGATTGTAGTTTCCAATTTTTGTAGGTACATCAATTACCAAAGTGTTTGGTAATAAATCACCTGCATCCAAAATTGCCGTGTATAGAAACGGTTTCATAATGCTACCTGTACTTCTAGGTTTATGAATAATATTTACATCTTTTTGATGTGCATTATCTGTTGGCGTATTACCAACATACGCTACTACTTTGCGCGTTTTTACATCCAATACTAATACAGACGCGTTGTATATTTGATTTTGCTTGAGTTCTTTGTAATGCTTTGCTACAATTGCATTTGTTTCTTGTTGTACATGTGATTTTACAGAAGTTTGTATACGTTTTCCTTTCTGTGTCTCGCTTATTTTATTGAGTAAATGTTTAGCAGTTTGTGGCAACGCATAAGGTTTTTGTGGAAGTGGCTCTTCTATTGCCAATTCATAGGTAAGTTTGTCTATAATTTCTTGATCGTATAGTTTTTTGAGTAAGCGATCCCGTTTTGCTTTCAGTCGAGCTTGATTTTTCCCAGGGAATATTAAACTTGGCGCATTTGGCAAAACTGCTAAAGTAGCATTTTCTGCCCATGAGAGTTGTTGTGGTCTTCTTCCAAAATAACGCCAAGAAGCAGCGTCTAATCCAACAACATTTCCACCGAAAGGTGCGTGCGAAGCATAAAAATTTAGAATGTCTTTTTTGGAGTGTCTAAATTCTAATCGTGTAGCAAGTATGAGTTCTTTTAATTTTTCTAAATAGGTGCGTTTTTGCCCTTTTCTAGAGAGTCGAATTACTTGTTGTGTTAGTGTACTTCCACCACGTTTTACTTCGCCTGATTCTATGTTTTGCCATAACGCTTTCGCGATGGATATTGGATTGAATCCAGGATGATTGTAAAAGTATTCATCTTCAAACTGAACAATACATATGTTGAACTTCTCAGGAACGGAATCGAGTTGTGGAAATCGCCATTGACCATCATCGGCAATTTTCGCGCCAAGCAATATACCTTCACGACTTTCAATTACGGTTGAAGTTGGAGCTTTGAAGAGTGTTTTTGGCAAACAAAAATAGTACGAAATTAATAAAACAACCAGAATAATAGTTTTGATTTTATGTTGTTTAATCTTCTGTATTATTCTGGTTGTCATGTATGTTTTTTTATTTAATATAATAGATATGTCCCTGACGAATTGAAGTTTAGATATAATTGTACAAGTTGGTCTACACCAGTACGTGTTATGTTTTCTCCTTGGTAATCAATAGATCCGTCTACTAAATTGTCTCCATAAGTTACATCTCCTATTCTAAATGTAACACCAATTGTAGAACTACTGCTACCAAATGGATTAAGAAATGCAAATAAACTATCGGTAGTTGTATCGTAGGTCATATTTACGCTAGAAAATGTGACATTAATTGACTGAATGGTATAGAATATTTGGTTTGAAAAAATTTGTATTTCAATTCTGTATAATCCGTTGCTTGGTACAACAAATGCACCTCCGTTTAATACTAAGTCTCCACTAGAAAATCCTTGTGCTCCATATACAACACTTTCATTCTGCGCTCCTAGTACTTTGAATTCTGTTCCTGCTGTAAAGTATTTAATTCCTACAAAACTGTTTTCAAAGCCAGGAAAACCATTTCCAAATTGTAGTGCAGTTGAAGCGTCCCAACCATTGAAACTTCCATATAAATATAATTGTGTTGGCGTCGTTGAAGGAGCATTAGAAGTAGGTAAAGATAATTGTCCATTATTATTTATACCTAAGTCATAAACGGTTCCATCAGGAGATGTAAGTTGTACGGTTGCTCCGGGTTGCGTTAGTGTAATGTTTCCACCATTGTACTCCAAACCATTAGGAGTTTCTGTAAACTTGCTTCCGTTTTTGGCATATAATGCATACGGAACACTTAATAGTTGACTGGTTCCCATAATAGTGTAGTTGGAGCCGCCAGCGATATCTATTTCGGTTTTTATAAAGTACGATCCATTACTCCAATCAACGGCAGAAAAATCATCTGAAGTTGATCCGCCACCAATCATAATTGCTAGTAATCCGTTTGTATCTGTAGTTACTGTATGTGTTTCTGTATATGCAGCTGTTCCAGTAGCTGAGGTTTGTAAAATGCTAATTCGCATTCCGACATTTACTTCAGTAACTAAATCTCCGTCTGTATTTCTAACAACTGCTTGGTAATTGATTAATTCAGGTGATTGTGCAAATGTGGTAAGCGTAATAAATAGTGTTACTATAAAAAGTATAGTTTTTTTCATTGGTATTGTTTTTAATCTCAAAATAATTGGTTTTAATGATTTGACACGAAGGTCGTGAAAAAATATATATGACCGAATGATTATCGTGTAAGCGTTATAAAAAAACTACAAGTGTATTATTTCTTTGTAAAATCATACTCACGCTCAACTTTACAGATTTTTACATTGTAATACGCATACCAGTTTTTGATGCCTTTTTGTTGTGCAATCAAGTGATTTGTATGTTGTTTCCATTGTTGAATGGCTTCCAGGCTTTCCCAATAACTTACCGTAATTCCGACAGCATTTCGAGCGCTATCAATACTGATAAATCCTTTTTGTTGTTTGGCTAATGTTTCCATTTGTTCTGCCATTTCCGCATATCCTTCTGTAGTTTCTGTTTGGATAGAGGTAAAGATCACCGCGTAATACGGTGTAAATTCTGAATTCATAGTTTGTGTATACTTATAGTTTTATCGGACTAGGGAAAAACTTCCTTTAAAGGCAAAACCGTCTGCCATTTCCATTTTGTACCAATACTCATTGCTTGGCATTTGTTTGCCTCTGTAAGTTCCGTCCCAACCTTCTGTTTGTCCTGGTCTAAAATAGTAGATGAGTTTCCCGTAACGATCAAATATATACATAATAGCCGTTTGCTGAACTGCTACGGAAATTCCGCGAACGTTCCATGTATCATTTGCGAAGTCGTTGTTTGGTGTAAAAAACTGAGGAAAATAAATATTAGTAATGTCTACAATAGTGTCATAACAATCTGGGTCTACATAGAAGTTGCTGATACTTCTACAGCCAACATCATTGCTAACAGCTACAAAAATTTCTTGTAAGCCACTATTTGCAAAGAAAATTGGATTGATGGCTCCTATGTTTGCTTCTGCATTATTTTCTGTGAGATAGAATATTAGTGTGTAGTTTGTATTTCCGTCCAAAACAACCTCATTGTAGATATCATTTAGGTTAAAATATCCGTTGGTATTGCTATCAATATAACAATCAGTAAGTAAACGTGCGCTTGGCGTATTGACAAATTGTGGCACTTGAGGATTTGCAATTATTTGTACTGTAAATTGAGTTGTTTCATAGCAACCATTAGAGGTGTTTTCTGCACGAATGTATAGTGTAGCCTGATTGGTTGTTAAACTATAATTTGGATCAATTTCGTTTGTATTATCCGTTGCATCCACCAATGAAGTATGATACGTTACAGTTGCAGTTTGTGTTACATTTTGCAATACTTCAGTTTCTACTAGTGTTAAATCGAATATATTATTATTTTCTCCTTCACATTGAATCAAATTGCTTGGTGTGGTAATTCCCAAACCTTGATTGATGGTAATTTCAAAATCTGTAATCGCAAAACAATCATTATTCGTATCATCTACTCGTACATATATGGTTTCCTGATTAGCACTTGGCGAGTAATTTGTACTAATTGCATTTGTACTTGCTTCCGCATTTGCTAAACTCGTGTAATAACTTACCGTAACAGTTTGAGTTGTGTTTGCTAATACCGTTGTTTCCACTTCCGTGAGATTGAAAATGTCGTTGTTTACACCTTGACATTGTATGATATCATCAGGTGTATTTATTTGTATGCTTCCGCCAAGATTGATATTAAATTGCGTTGTAGCAAAACAGTTATTGTCATTATTTTCTACACGAACAAATATAGTTTCTTGCCCTGGTAAAATTTGATAATTGGTAGCAATAGGATTCATACCCATCTCAGCATCAGTTAACAAAGTATGATACGAAACTGTCACAGCATTTGTATTGTTTTGAAGTAACTCTGTTTCTACATCTGTTAGTGTAAATGTATCACTTCCTTGATCTACACATTGAAATAAATCACTTGGAGTTTCAATCATTGGGCTTGTGCTGAGCAACACATTAAACTGTGTAGTAGAATAACATTCATTGTCATCATTTTGCACACGTACATAGATTGTTTCTTGCGCTGTAGTTAGTTCATAACTTGTACTTAATGGATTTATATTGTCATCTGCATTCGCTTGTGAAGCGTGATAGGTAACTGTAACCGAATGTGCTACATTTTGAAGCAACTCCATTTCCACATCTGTTATGGTAAACATTGGATTTCCATTTGTATCACAATCTGCTAAATTGGTTGGTGTCGTCAGATCAGGAATATTGTCATAAATAACAATATCTACTTCAATAATTTCAAACGTTCCAGTAAGTGTATTTTCAACTCTAATATAAATAGTTTGTCCGCCTTGTTGAGTATTAGTCCATGTGTCTGGTAATGGATTTTCGGCATTTGTAGCATCATCATTAGATGTATAGGAAGAAACTTCATAATCAAACGCTTCGTGCAATCCTGCAGCGCCATACCATGAACCATATTGAGAATTATTGTTTAAAACTGTTGTAAATGTAAATGTATCTAAATCAATTTCATATAATTCATTCGTAGAAACTCCATATAAAGTTCCTAGCTCACTGGCAAGACCAAAAGTTCCACCAGGAATTTGCCCTAAATCAATATGTGATACATAATTAAAATCACTATCAATAGTTACTTCATACAAACGAACTTGTCCAGAAATATTCCAAGAAATGTACATTTTACCATCAAGCACTACAAAGTCGCCACTTGGAGCGCCGTTTACAAAATTGTGCCAAACATATGCCGGACCTGATTCGTCACTATCATATCTGTATACAGAACCACTATTAAATCCACCATAATATAAATTTCCTTGTGTATCAAATGATAAGGAATTTGTAGAAGGAATAGAGCCTAAATTTGGCAGTGAAATTGTGGTACATCCTGTTTGATTCAACTCAAAAATTGTATTAAAATCGGTTGCATAAATGACACTATTTTCATCCACTGCAATATCTGAAAGCGAGTTCGGCATGTCGCAAATAACATCTGTTGTAATGGTTCCGGAAAGATTGTTTAACTGTATAATGTGTCCTGTAGAAGTACAAATAACAACGGCTGCTTCAATAGTAGCGCCATCATAATTGGATAAAATATCATTTTGAATATCTAAAATATTCAATTCTGAAAACCCATCTTCATCACAAATTACATATTCAATTGGATCCATCATCATTGCTGCAGATGTTTCTGTTGAATTTGTCTTATGATTAGAACTTACCGATAGTGATAATATTCCAAGTACAACTATTAGAAATACTTTTGTTTTATGCATGCCCCAAACCTATTTACCTGATATAAAGGTACTAAAAGCTTTTTTTATATTCGTTATTCTTATGTTATTTTATAATATCAATCCATCGTCCTTTGGTACGGATAAAATATTCGTTGTCGTACATCGCTTCTGCTTGAATACCTGGTAAGTAGTATTTCCCTAAATAAGATGCGTTGAGTAACACATTGAATGTTTTGGATTGTTTGTAACCTAAATCAAAATAGAAGTTAACACGATCATCTCTAATATCGATATACCTTGCTTCACTTGATGAAACATTTCCATAATCTGTAAAACGTGTGTTTACAATTTCCCAACCTGAAGGGAATATTTCTGTTAAAGCAATATCCTGTAATTTACTCGATTGATCATTTGTAATTGTCACAGAAGCCATAAAATCAGTTCCTTGCGTAAGCCTCGTTACATCAATTGGATTTCCATTTTTGTCTTTATACGCTACGCGAATTGTAAAGTTTCGCTTTTCAGCCAATTCTTCTCCTAAAGGTAATTTTCCAGCATTTAACACACGTACAAACAATGTATTATCGTCTTTGTTTTCAATCTGTAAGCTATTAGTGCCTTTGATTACTTTTAAACCGCGTTGTGCAATAGCTTTAGGTGTTTTGATGTTTTGATTGTTTTTTCCATTTAAATGGAATGAAATATTGATATCTTTTCCACCATTTTTCGTTACCATTTTACCCATAGAAAGTAAACAATACGCCGTTGTTTGTGTACTCATCCAACGACTGGAAGAGAGACGTTGTGCAATACTTTTTGCAAAATTAATAGTTCTTTTATCGTCTAAAATAACCATTGTTTCCATTGCCATTGCTTTGTTTCTAAACATAGAACCGTAGGAATATCTATTGTAATCTTTGGTTTCTGTAAAGTTGATAGATGTAGTTTTAATGATACGTTCCGCGGCTTCTTTTTGTGAAGCTAAGGCATACGCGGCAGCCAATCGCCATTTTGTACTATTTGACAATCCTTTGGATTCACGTAAACGGTTCATAGAAGCTAAATCAGGATGACCAGCCAAAGCCAATGTGTATAAGCGATACGCTTGTGCCAATTCAGAATTGTAGTAACCTCTTCCGTCAGATGAACGCCATGAGCGTGCTTTGTTTTTCTGATATTTTAGCCATTGACTCATAAATGAAAGTGGTAATCGATATCCTTTCTTTTCAGCTTCAATCATAAAATGGCCAGAATAACTTGTTCCCCAATCATTAGCTTCACTTTCTCCAATCCAATAACTCATGCCGCCATTTGGACGTTGAAAATATGATAAACGTTTGATTCCTTTTTTAATATTATCTTGAATTTGATTTTCTTTTTCAGATGATAAATCAAAAATATCAGCTAAGTATAATTGTGGAAATACACTGGATGTTGTTTGCTCAACACAACCGTGCGGATATTGTATTAAATATTCCATACGTGCTGTAAAATCCATTGGTGGCAATGTAGAAAATTCTACAGTTGCTTCATTACTTCCTGCTACGCCAAATGTGTCAAAACTAAGTGTTTCAGTTGTTTTCCCTTTTAGTGTAAGCTCGTGCATTTTTGTGCTGATCGGATTTGGGTTTTCTACATCAATTTCAACTTTGTAGGAAGCTTTTTCCCCATTCCCAGTAGCAATTACTTCAATGGTTTGTATGCCTTTTACCTGATTTACATCTAAATCAAAATACACCATTTTTTCGTCAGGTCTGTCAAACGTAAGTGATTGTGTAGCACTGCCGATTACAGAAATTCCGTTTTGTAATTTTAGCTGTAGCGAAACATTTTTCACTTTGTTTTCCATAGCAAAAACCGTTACCGGTAAGGTTACTTTTTCAACTGGACTCAATTTTCTTGGTGCAGTTGCTAAGACCATTAATGGTTTTTTTACTTGTGATGATTGTTCTGCATTTCCATATGCTTCCGTTTTAGGATTTCCGGCAACGACCATCGTACGAACTGCACCAATATAATTTGGCATGTCAATTTTATGCGATTTTGTTTCGCCTGCTTTTAAATTGAAAGGACCTAAGTATTTGACAACAGGTTTAAAACGGTTCGCTTTTTTGTTTTTAGCACCATTTCCGCCATCGCCACCACCAATAGCAAATACTTGATCAATGCTTCCGCTAAATGCACCAATAACATCATCATACATATCCCAAGTTCGTACGCCGAGCGCTTGTCGTTGGTAAAATGTATCCCAAGGGTTTGGTGTTTTAAATCGAGTTAAATCAAGTAAGCCTTCATCTACAACAGCTAAGGTGTATGTCATTGCTTTCTTGTCTGTTTCACTCACTTTTACAGTAAATGATTGTTCTGGACGAAGTGTTTTAGGAACCGAAAGTTTTGGTTTTAGAATCGTTGCAGGGTTTTCTACCATTATTGGAATAACTCCATATAAACGAATTGGTAAATCGTTAGAGACATTATTGTGCTTTTGTACCAATGATATATTTACAAATACATTTGGCGCCATGTCTTTCGTTATCGGAATTGTAGTAGAGGTTTGTTCTTTTTCAGTTTTTACCCACTTTGTACTGAGTACTTCTGTACCGTTTTCAATACTTACCAGAGCTCTTCCTCCTTTTCCTGACGGGAATGTAATTGTAGCAGTTTCGCCAACATTATATTTTTCTTTATCCGCAGAAAAGATCAGCATTTTTGCCATTTCAGAGTTTCCAGTGGCATTTGTACGCCACCAGTTTTTATAGAAATACATTGTTTTTCCAGAAGCGTGTCCACTTTTAGGATCGTATATGCGAATAAGATAACGCCCGCGTAATTCGTCAGGAATGTTTAGCTTAAAAGATCCTTTTCCGTTTGTATTTGTGTTGATTTTAAAAGTTTTATAGTGTGAATGATAATCACTTCCCGCATAGGAAGAAAGATCTTCATACGAAGAACTCCACCACCAACGCCAATGAATTTGATAAATTTTCACTTCCAGTCCATTACGCTTGATCGGATTTCCTTTGTCATCTACAGTAGCAACTTCAAAGGTTTGTTCTTCATCCGTGTAATACGATCCATATTGTTTTGGATCAGGCGCACGCATTCCAACAAAAGAAATGTATGGTGCAAAGTTTTTAGAAAAAGCATCTATGGAATAGTCGCCACCATTTTCAAACACACGCGTTAAGAATGATGCTCGTAACATACCAGGTGCTTTGTTGGTGACGTTTATTTTTTTAGAAATACTAGCAATTCCATCTGCATCTAATGAACCGTCAAACATGGTGAATTCTTCAGTATTAAAATTTCTAGTCGGGTCATTAAATTCATAATTCGGAAATTTCTCAAAGGCTGTTTTGGTACTGCTTAATTTTATGCTGACTTCTGCACGTAAGTTTTTAGCAGGTGCGCCATGTAACCAAGCAGCTTTTAGATTACCTTCAATTGGATGTGAATTGGCAAGAATTTCTTCTTCAAAATCGATATTTATTTTTAATCGATTTGGCTTTACGGTTTCTATTTTTAAATTTTTAGTAAATCGAACACCACCAACACTTACTGTGGCATTCCAGTTTCCTGTTGGTGCTTCTTTTGCTGTAGGAACTGTAAATTTGTAAAACTGATATACACCTTCTGTAGCAATATTTTTATAAACTAATTTGCCTTGTGCATCAGTAACTTCCATTTTTACAGGATGATTTTTAGGCAATGGATTTCCAATATCATTAAGTATAAATGCTAAGTGTAATGAATCGCTAGGTCGCCAAACGCCTCGCTCACCATAAATGTATCCTTTTAGTCCTTTGTTGATTTCTTTTCCAGAAACATCAAATTTACTCATGGAAAGTGCATTTCCATCGTTGAGTTTTACATAGGTAACCTGATTATTTTTTGAAACAGAAGCAAAGTATGCGTTTTTATCAGCATCAATAATTGTCAATCCGTCTGCATCTGTACGTCTGGAAGCTATTTCCTGTTGTTGATAGTTGTATAAAGTAACTTTTGCATTTCCGACTGGATCTGTAGAAATGATATCGCTTACTGCAAAATAATAAGATTTGTTTTCTCCTCTTTTTACAATAACTCCTAAATCAGAAGCCAATACATTAGCTGTTAAAAAACGCCTTTCTAAATAGTATGAATCTGTACAAGCATTATCACGATCGCTCCAATTGTATCGGTAATCTCTGAAATTGTACATACGATTATCCCAATATTCTTCTTCGTTTTCGTCTTCTTCTGCACGATTTTGATAATGGTAATTTTCAGCTTCTTCCTTTGTATCGTTGTTATCGCAAGTATATAAAGCATATTCACGCTTAAAACCAATTTCTATTTGATAAATGGCGCCAGGCGCAGCGTTGAATAGTTTTGATAAATCAATTCCATAGGTTTTCCATTGTCCGTCATTATCGTTTTTATTTTCAATAAGATTGATAGTCTTTTTAGCAACACGTCGTCCAACTCTTCGAATACTATATCGATCTACATTGCTAATGTCATTGTCTTGTAAAAACTGTAATACATTGTCTTGATATATTTTGATAACACGTACATCAACTGATTTTAAATTGACAGCCTGAAAATTATATGTTAAGTCTTTTGAGTTTGGCAAAATCACACCTGTACTAACAGCACGTAATGCAGGTTTTTGTTGTTCAAACGAAACACGTTTTGAAAATGGTTTTTTCAGTTTGAAACCTTCTTTGTTTTTAATGCCTGGGAAAATTTCAAGTTGTACATTTCCTGTAACTCTATTTTCAGGATATACATGTAAAATGTTTCCATCAATTGCGAATGTGAGAGACGATTGATTTTGAACTGAAACCAATCCGTCAAAGTTTTGATTTTTTAATAAGGGATCAGAAAAATTAATGCTAATTTTCTGTTCAGGACTTTGTGAAATATTCAATTCTACAACGGAAAAATTATTTTGTCCAGCAATAGTATAGTTTCTTTTTCCAGAAGATTTTGCAATAATTGGTTTACCTGTCCATGAAATTGTTATTTCCGAATCATCAATAGGTCTGTTTATACTGTCAATTGTAAATTCGTATGCGTAGTTGTTAAAAAGATTTTCATTCCATTTTATTGCTAATTTTTTACCGTTTTGCGTTGCCGAAATTAATTCTGGAAGTTTTTCTTTAGGAATGGCATCAGCAGATTTTATGACACCATTTAGATATTGCCATTCTTTAGAATATGATTGCAAATCGTTGGTGACAACAAGAAAATTTGGAGTAATGGTTCTAAAAGCAAAGGTGTATTCTTTAAACTCAGCGGGCATGTCATCATAAATCTTACCTAAGTTTACTTGAACATTATATTCGGTATCTGGTTTTAATGAAGTTTCAGGAGTAAAACGCAGTGTTTTGTTATTTTCAACCGTGAGTTTTCCTTTTGTTTTAGGACTAATTGATATTAGATTGCTAGGCACTTCTTGATTTGCTTGCCAATCGGTTACTTCCTTTTGAAGTCCAATAATAATAGATTCTTTTGTGGAAACCGTTCCTGCTGTGGTTTGATAAATATAATCTCTAAATTCAAAAATATTATCAGTTTCAGGAATTCCTTTTTTACAAGAATACAGTCCAATAAATACAAACAGAAAGATGAAAATAGTAGAAGTGCGCATGGTGATTTTTTTTGTAAAATAGACAGACTTTTTCATTGAAATAGTACTTAATTAGTATTCGTTGGTATGTATCTAGTATTCGTAAAAAAATAAACGATTTGTGTTTCTTTACAATTATTTCTTTGATGGTTTACTCTTGGTAAATTCCGACAGTTACTGCTCCGTTTTCGTCAACCATAGCTCTATACATTCCGGCAGTATTGAATTCGGCAACTAAGTTTCCTTTATGATCAATAGCAATGATTCCTCCAGAACCGCCCATTTTTTTTAGTTTGTTTTGAACTACTTCTTTTGACGCTTCTTGCAATGACAAACCTTTGTATTCCATCAACGCTGAAATATCATGAGCAACTGCAGCTCTAATAAAATATTCTCCATGACCTGTTCCTGAAACAGCACAAGTATTATTATTTGCATACGTACCAGCACCAATAATTGGAGAATCGCCAATACGACTCCATTTTTTATTTGTCATCCCACCTGTGGAAGTTCCAGCAGCTAAGTTTCCATTTTTGTCTAATGCAACGCAACCAACAGTTCCGTATTTATAATTGTTAATGTATGGGTCAATATAAGCAGCTTTGTCTTTTATATCTTTATTTTTTGCTTTAAGTAACGAATTGTATCTTTTCTCTGTATAGAAATAGCTCGTATCTACCGTTTCTAAACCTTGTGTTACAGCAAATTCTTCTGCGCCTTTTCGGGCAAGTAATACATGTTCTGAGTTTTCCATGACTTTACGTGCTGCCGAAATAGGGTTTTTTAAATTTGTTACACCAGCAATCGCACCAGCATTTAGAGTTTTTCCATCCATAATAGAAGCATCCAATTCGTTTTTTCCATTATTTGCAAATACAGCTCCTTTTCCAGCATTAAATAATGGTGAGTTTTCCAAGATATGAATGGTTTGTTCAACGGCATCTAAACTTGTTCCACCATTTTTTAGAATTTCATACCCTTTTTTAGCAGCTTTTTCTAAGGTTTCTTTATACTGAATTTCTAGTTCTGGAGTAAGATTCTTTTTTAAAATAGTTCCTGCGCCACCATGAATAACTAAGCCAAAACTGTTTGTAGGGTTTTCGTCTGTTTTAGGTGTTTCTTTTTGTGAAGAATTATCTGCGCAACTATTTAATAAAAAGGTGAATAGGATAAAAATAAGAGCTGTTTTTTTCATTGGTAAAAATTGATTAGTGCTTTAAAATTACACAATTTCAAACGGAAAAGTGTTGGTTTTTGGAGAATTGTTTAAAAAACTTGATGCCATAAAAAAGCTTCAAAAGAATACACTTTTGAAGCTTTTACATACTAAATTCTCAAAAATTAGCAGCCTGTAATTCCTGCCATTGTAATGAATGAATCACAGAAACAGTTTGTGTTTGCCGAAGGACAATCAATAGTTGGTGGTGGGCAGTTTGCCGTAGCACAACCATTTGTACCTGGAGGACAACCAGTAGTTGGACAACCAGCGGTACATTGCATTGATTCAAAAGAATCGCAAGGATTTGATCGTGCTGTTCCACCACCTCTAACCATATTTGTTTGGTTAAATGATGCAACTTTAGACTTCTTAATATTTAATTTTTGAGATAAATTCTTTTTTTTCATAAGTTTCTTTTAATAATTATTGAATTAATTAAGCTTCACAAATACGAACTGATTCTAACCCACAAGCCAAGTCTAATGTTCCTGGACATGGAATGTTAATAGAACCACAGTTGCCTTGCCAAGAAGGAGGACATGTACATGCAGTGTATAATTCACTATACCAAGTACAATTAATCAAGTCTTGTGTAAATTGACAAGGAAAATTGAGCGATATAGGAGCTGGTGCTGCTGCGCCTCCATTTAATTTAGAAACGGATGATTTTTTTAATGATAGATTTTTTAACTTCTTTTTTTTCATGATTTTAAGTTTATTTGGTTATATGTAGATTACACTTCGCAAGCAATTCCTCTGGAAAGTTCACAATTTGTTTCCCATGAAGGTTCGCAATGACATGCAGTTCCTAATTCACTTTCCCAAACAGTAGTTGTACATTGAAATAGATCTATTGTCAATACACAATCTCTAATATTTCGAGTTAGTTGAATTGGAATAGGACCTAATGCGCCACCATTTAGTTTAGAAACGGATGTTTTTTTAAGTGCTAATGATTTTAATTTCTTTTTTTTCATCACTTTAAGTGTTTACGGTTATAGCTCACAAGGGATATTGAATGATTTTTCACATGGAAAATTGAACGATTCACAACCAATTCCTTGAGAAGGTGGGCAACAAGCTGAGTATAATTCACTTATCCAAGTTGTTGTTGTACAATTAACCAAATCAATAGTCAAGGCGCAATCTCTAATGTTTCGAGTTAACGGAACAGGAGCTAGCGCTCCACCATTTAGTTTAGAAATGGATGCCTTTTTTAGCGATAATATTTTTAACTTCTTTTTTTTCATGATAATTAAATTAATGGTTTATGCTTCACAAACATCTTTTGATGGTACTGGGCAGATAATTCCCCAAGATGGACATTCAACATTTTGTGTTGGAATACATTCACATTGTGTGCGTAATTCGCTTAGCCAAGTGCAATTGAATACGATGGTAGGTTCGCAAAAACAAGTATGATGTGATAATGCTAAACCTCCTTGTACACTAGCTAAATTTGAAATTTGTTTTTTCCCTAAAGCTAGTTTTCTGTTAATTTTCTTTTTTTTCATGATATTCTAGTATTTTTAATTAAAAAAAAAGATATAGAATAATACAGTTAGTAATGTACGGTTTTACCTTACTTAACACTTGTAGGTCAGTGAATTACTGTGTTATCTGTATGAGGATGATAACGGATCACTAAAAAAATTGTAATTTTAAAATCTAAAATTCTACGTATAATGGGAATACAAAAACCGTTTAATCTCAATCAATGGATTGAAGAAAATAGAGACTTATTAAAACCACCTGTAGCCAATAAAAATTTATACAAAGAAGCAGGTGATTATATTGTAATGATTGTTGGCGGACCAAATGCTCGAAAAGATTATCATTATAACGAAACAGAGGAATTATTCTATCAATTAGAAGGTAATATAGAAGTACATATTCAAGAAGATGGTCAGAAAAAAACAATGAAGTTAGGGCCTGGCGATATGTATTTACATCCTGCAAACGTGCCACATTCACCTGTTCGTTTTGAAAACTCCATCGGACTTGTAATTGAGCGAAAGCGAAAAGGAACTAATTTCATGGATGGTCTGCAATGGTATTGTGATAATTGTAATCATAAATTACACGAAGTGAAATTTCCATTGTTAGATGTTGAAAAAGATTTCTTAGGGCACTTTAAAACATTTTATGCGTCGCAAGATTTGCTTACTTGTGATAACTGTGGAACTGTAATGCCAGTTGATGAACGATTCACAGCTGATGAAATGTAAAGTTATTTTTATACTCAGTTTTTTAATGTTTGCATTGTCATGCGAATCTACATTGACTGCGGAAAAAATTATCAAGAAATCGTTGGAAGAAGCACATGGAGGTATTGCCAATTGGGAAAAAATTAATCGTGTGTTTTATGAAAAAACTACAATTGTATACGACAGTTTAGGAAACATAGAAAGTTCTACAAAACAGAAGTTTCAAACGGTAGTGCAGCCTGATTTTTTCTCAGAAATGTTTTCATATAACGAAAACATTCGTAAGCACATGATACTAAAGGATGAAAAAATTCAACTTTTTATCAACGGTGAACCACAAGTGGAAATAGAAGCGTTACAAAAAGCACGTAAAGAACTCATAGGAGCACATTATGTATTGTGGCAACCTTATAAATTACTGACAGATGATGTTGAGCTCACTTTGCAAGGAAAAGTATTTTTAGAAGACCAAACAGAAGCATATAAAATAAAGGCAATGTATCCAAATAGTAAAACTGTTTGGTGGTATTATTTTGATACAAATACATTCTTGCTAAAGGAAAATTTAGTCAAACATGGAACAACATATAGTCAGATAAAAAATATAGCACATGAAGGTGATACTGGGTTTCAATTGCATAAAAAACGAGAAAGTTATACCATTGATAGTACAAAAAACCAAAAATACCTTCGCGCAAGCTACACATATAAGATTACTGACTTGAAGTAATAAACAATTTACGGAAGAATGAAGATTGCTAGAATTGTGCTATCTTCGCAAAAATTTAACAAAAGAATTAAAAAAAGTTATAAATAAATGGAAGCAGTGACTACTGATTTTGGAATCAAAGAAGCTTTAGCAACGCTAGGCTTAAAAGATATCAACGAAGGAACATCAACAGGTTCAGAAAATTTTTCTAACGGAGAAATTATTGAATCATACTCTCCAGTAGATGGAAAATTGATTGGAAAAGTAAAGTCTTCAACAAAAGAAGACTATGAAAAAGTGATGGAAGCTGCTACTTCAGCTTTTAAAACATGGAGAACAATGCCAGCACCGCAGCGTGGAGAAATTGTACGCCAGTTTGGAGAAAAATTAAGAGAGAAAAAAGAAGCTTTAGGAAAATTGGTTTCTTATGAAATGGGTAAATCATACCAAGAAGGTTTAGGAGAAGTTCAAGAAATGATTGATATCTGTGATTTCGCAGTTGGATTATCACGTCAGCTTCACGGACTTACAATGCATTCTGAGCGTCCAGGACACAGAATGTATGAGCAATATCATCCATTAGGAGTTGTAGGAATCATTTCTGCATTTAACTTTCCAGTAGCAGTTTGGGCTTGGAATACAGCTTTAGCTTGGATTTGTGGAGATGTATGTGTTTGGAAACCATCTGAAAAAACACCAATGTGTGGAGTAGCTTGTCAAAATATTGCTGCTGAGGTTTTTGCTGAAAACAACTTGCCAGAAGGAATTTGCTGTTTAGTAAACGGTGATTATAAAGTAGGAGAATATCTTTCTAAAGACACTCGTATTCCCTTAGTTTCTGCTACAGGTTCAACGCGTATGGGTAAAATAGTGGCGAAAGAAGTTGCAGGACGTTTAGGAAAATCTTTACTGGAATTAGGAGGAAACAATGCAATCATTGTTACACCTGATGCAGATATTAAAATGACTGTTATTGGAGCTGTTTTTGGAGCAGTTGGAACAGCAGGACAACGTTGTACATCAACACGTAGATTAATTATTCATGATTCTATCTATGATAAAGTAAAAGATGCAGTAGTTGCTGCTTATGGACAATTACGTATTGGAAATCCATTAGATGAAAATAATCATGTTGGACCAGTTATCGATAAAGATGCTGTAAAAGGATACCAAGCAGCTTTAGAAAAAGTGGTTGCTGAAGGTGGAAACATCGTTGTTGAAGGTGGTGTTTTAGAAGGCGAAGGATATGAAAGCGGATGTTATGTAAAACCAGCTATTGCTGAAGCAGATAATTCATTCGAGATTGTTCAGCATGAAACATTTGCACCAGTTTTATACTTATTGAAATACTCTGGAGATGTAACCAATGCTTTAGAACTTCAAAATGGAGTTGCACAAGGATTATCATCTGCGATTATGACAAACAACTTACGTGAAGCAGAACGTTTCTTATCTGTTGCAGGATCTGATTGTGGGATTGCCAATGTAAATATTGGAACGTCTGGAGCAGAAATTGGTGGTGCTTTCGGTGGAGAAAAAGATACAGGTGGTGGACGTGAGTCTGGATCTGATGCTTGGAAAATATACATGCGTAGACAAACAAATACAATCAACTACACAACTGAATTGCCATTAGCGCAAGGAATTAAGTTTGATTTGTAGGATAGAGATTAAAAACAAAACTCATAAAAAACTCGCTTTACAAAGAAGCGAGTTTTTTTGTTTTTTATTGAAATATTCAATGATTGAATTCTTTTTTTTGTGTCATCTGAAACTCTATTCGGAATCATATGTCTAGCTGAATCAAATTTGGCTAGAGGTTGTCAGTTATGAATTTATTTCACTAAACAGCACAGCCAACCAAAAATGCGATAGCTGAGCGAATATGAAGCTACATCATTCCGTTGGCTTCAACCCATTTGAATCTTGTAACATCTTCTGGTATTGCAACACGTTCTGCAATACGTGCCATACGATCTGGCAATTTCATTACATAATTTCTAGCTTTCTCAGCAGCATCGTTTAATCCGGTTAATTTATCAATTTCCCAGTATGCATTCAACTTTCTTAAAATATCAATATAATCATGAGTTGTATACACACCTAAACGTTGCGCGGCATTAGAAAAGTTCTCAAAGGCAGTTCCAATAGCTTCTCCTGATTCACGAACAAATTGTGCAGGCATTACAATCTTTTTTCGCATCATATCTTCAAACGCTAGCATCATTTCACTTGGATCATAGTTAAAGATTGTTTTCACAAACTCTCTATATGCCAAATGGTGTCTCATTTCATCACCAGCAATGATATTACACATTTTTCCAAGCAATACATTTCCTGATTTCTTAGCCAACTTTCCAACACGCTTGTGTGAAATATTCGTAGCTAATTCTTGAAAACTAGTATATACGAAGTTTCTATACGGATCATTTGCAGTTCCGATATCAAATCCATCGTTAATCAAATGTTGCGTTGTAATTTCAATTTCGCGCATATCTACACGACCTGATAAATACAAATATTTGTTTAGGACATCACCATGACGATTTTCTTCTCCTGTCCAATGGCGAATCCATTTTGCCCAACCATTATCTCTGCCATTTTCTCCATGTTGATTGATTCCTTCAACATCCATTAACCACGATTCGTAGGTTGGTAAAGCTTCTTCTGTAATAGTATCGCCCACAAGGACAACCCATAAATCATATCCTATTTCTTTAGCTTCTTCTCTAATTTGATGAACTTCATCAAAGAAAGTTTCTTTTTGAGAATTTGGTAAAAAATCGGTAGGCTGCCATATTTTTTCTGGCGGAATTAGGTATTTATCCATGTAGCTATCGATTTCTTTCTCGATAGTTTGCATGACTTCTAAACGTATATTTTTTATAGACATTGATGGTTGTTTAATTTTGCAAAAATACCACTAAATATCAACATTTACCTTGCATTTTCAACAATTAACACCTTTATAGTCAATAGAATTTTGATAGTATTGAGAAAATAGACACTATTTGTTGCGCCCTTTTTCGTTTGGATATAATTCAGGAAGCGGATCACTTTGCCAAAATTCTTTCGTATTTATATCTAAAATTGATAGTTTTCCTGTAAAAGCAGCGCCTGTATCAATATCCCACAAATTATGTGCTTTCATAGGCTTGTCTGTTCCGTAATGAATGGTTGGTGTATGACCAACATAAATTTCATTGTACAACGATAATCTTTTAGGTCCGTATTGCGCTCTTTTGATGTTTTCAATGCCAATCTCATCTACTAAAACCGCTGTTTCTATAAGTGTTCTATCAAAATAAAAATTCTTTATGTAAAATTCTTTTTCCACACCATGCATTGATGTGAATCCTGCATGCAAAAACAATCGATTTTGATCATCCAATACATAATTTTCAAGCTGATTGTAAAACGTTATATGTTGTTCTTTATCAAAAGAAATACGATCATAACTTTCAATGGTTTCTTTTCCTCCGTGTTGATACCAAACATCGTTTACATAGCCGTCTAGCAACCATTCATGACACCAAACATCATGATTTCCACGAATGAAAATACATTTTTGTTTTTTGTTTAAGTCGATTAAAAACTCAACAAGCTCAGCAGATTCACTCCAGCCATCTACATAATCGCCCATAAAAATAAGCGTATCCGAAGTGGTCACATTTGCACGTTTTAAAACTTGTATCAACGCTTTTAGTCCTCCGTGAATATCTCCAATAACGAATGTTTTCATGAATTTTTATTTACAGGTAAAAATACTATTTAATTTAACGAATCTAGAATTAATTGATATTTGATAACTTATTAATAATTTCATCTAAACTACTATAACCTGAAAGTGATATTATTTTGTCTTTTAGCGCTATTGGAATACTATTAATACCTATAAAAGCACCCATTATTTGACCAGCAATGGAACAATTTGTATCAGTATCTCCACCAACAGCTATTAATTCTTCAAAAATACTTGTTACAGATTGTGTTTTTATTTTTTGAGCTGCAAAAATTGCTAATGGAATCGAATTTACTACATAGCCATTATTTCCAAGTTCGCCAATATTGGTAATTGATTTGTGCTCTAACTTGTGTAATAGTAATAATCGATCTTTTACATTTGTATCTGGTAATTGTGGGATGATGCATTCAAGTAAAGAACTATGCTGCCAAGAATTTACTATCATTTCTTTGATGCATAAAACAATAGCTAAAGCGCCAACATAAGCTTCTTCATTTTGATGAGTAATATAGCTTATCTCTCTGATTCTTTCTCTAGAAATGTTTTTTAAAAAGGCTACAGGAGCTATTCGCATTGCACTTCCATTTCCTGCAGCAAATTCTCCTTTTCTTCCTGTTTGACTCCAATGAGATCCTGCATTTAATTCTTGTAAGGCTTTCAACGTAGAAGCTCCGATTCCATTGATGCGATTTTCATTGTAATATTTTAGAAAATACGTAACCAATGTTTTCGGAGCCACAGTTGGATCTTCCAAAATAGCTTCGCATGTTGCTAAGGTAAGTTGCGTATCATCTGTAAATTGCCAAATTTTAGTTTTTTTTGGTTCTTTAAAAAGATGAAAGGCCTTTTCATCAGGAAGTGTTTGATTTTCGTAAGCACTTCCCCAAGCATCTCCAATAGCACCTAATAGAATACTTCCTTTAAATTGATTTATAACAATATTTTCAATCATAAACTATTACATGTGACCTTTTAAAATACTATAAAACTCATTTAAAAATGCATCGCTTGTCATTCGAAATGGAATGGCTCTTTTTTTATTTTCAGTAAGTTTTGTAATATTATTGTTTTCCAAATTAACATCTAATACGTAACCACCATAATTAAGAGTTTGCTTTACTAATGCCAAAGGCAATGACGTTGCTCCCGAAGTTCCAATTACGACTAAAACACCAGTGTTTTTAGCAATTCTTAAAGTAGAATCTACTTTGTATAAACGTTCATTGTAGTATTCGTCAAACCATAAAATATTTGGACGTAAAACCGCGCCGCATTTTGGACATTCGAGCTTTTCCCAAGTTTTATCTGTCAATTCCTCATCAATACGATCAATTACAATGTATTTAGGGTATAGATATATAGCTTTAGAACATTCCAAAGAACAACGAACCGTTCGCATGTTTCCATGAATTTCAAATACTTTGTTTCCAGAATTGCCACCACGTTGATGCAATCCGTCAATATTTTGTGTGATGATTGAGAAATCTTCTGGAATTAGTTTTTCAATATCTGCCAATAATGTATGCGAATCATTTGGTAGTGCTTTTTCAAACATTCCTTTTCGGAATAAATTAAATTGCCAAACCTCTTCCTGATTTTTACTAAAATATTTAAAGGTTCCAAATTCTTCTGGTTTGTGGAATTTAGTTCCTTTTACCCAGATTCCGTCCGAACCTCTGTATGTTGGAATTCCGCTTGCTGCAGACAATCCTGCGCCTGTTAAAAATGTGATTTTATTTCTTTTTTCTTTTTGAAAGTTCTCTTTCAATATTTCTTTTAAATTTTCCATGATTCCTTTTTTAGGAATTTAATCTGTACATAATATCTGTTCGAAGTACGTATTTTGTCCCGTTTTTTAAAACGGCACCTTCATGGCGTAAACCGTGTAAAAATAATAGCGCACTTCCTTTTTTAGGGCGAATCGTTGTTCCGGATCGGAACACAGTTTCTCCTCCTTCAAAATCATCGTTTAAATAGATTAAAAAGCTATATTGACTCGCTTCTGTATCGTTTCTGCGATAGCTTCCGTCTCTGTGCATTTTAAATCGATGTCCTTCTTCATATTTATAGAATCGTAGCATTTCGTTTAAACCAAAAGCATAACTATATCCTATTTGTTGTGGAACATATGTTTTTACTTTTTCCCAAAGTATATTGGCATATACTTCATCTTTATACATGACACGTAAGTTGTTTCGAACCATCGTCATTAATACTTGCTTTCCATGCATATTTACTTTGGCTTCTTTATAACCTATTTTTTCACTTATGAGAACCATTTCATCACATTCTTCATGCGATAAAAGGTTGGGAACAACGTATACGTGATCTTCTAGTTTTTCCATGATTTTGATATATAAATTGGTTTCATGTGTGATTCTAAATCAAATTCAGAATAACGTCAGAATTCAATAAACTTTGTTGGTACTTTATCTGTTAACCAAACACCATTTTCCGATTGATAGAATGTATAATTCTGCGCATACATTTCACCACTTTTAATAGTTAAAATGATTGGTTTTCCGCGCCTGCTTCCTACATTGGTGGCAGTTTCTTTATCTTCGCTCAAATGCACATGTTGCCGTGTGCCTTTAATGAGTCCTTTATCTTGAATGGATGTGATAAACTTTTCAACTGTTCCATGATATAGATAGCTTGGTGGTTTTTTAGGTTGAATTCCTAAATCGATATTCACAGAATGTCCTTGACTTGCTCTAATCATTGTTTTATCTTCATTGAAAGTAAAACGTTTTTTATTATTCGTGGCAACCACATATTCTAATTCCTCCATGGAAAGCGAATAGGGTGCTACGTTTATTTTTTTAAGTAAAACGACAACCGAAGTCCAACCGTTTTCATCAAGTGTAATTCCTAGTTTATCAGGATTGTGTCTAAGTATATAACTTAGAAATTTACTAATACTTTTATTTTTTTTACTCATTGTATTCCAATTTTTTGACCAATTTCAGCAGGAATCGGATATATTTTTTCCGAAGGAAGCAATCGTTTGGCTTCTTTGTACTTTCCTGCTTTTCGCAATTGATTTATTTTTTTAACTACTGGTGTATAATCGTCAATACGTTCAATCCATTTTTCATTGAAATCATTAATTAGAAATCGACTAATTCCAACTTGAATGCTGCGAATTTCTAATTTTCCACCTTTTAAGGTTCGTTCAGGATCCCATTGAATATGAACTTTTGCTGTGTCAAATTGTTCTTGCCATTGAGAGGCACTCTTATAAATATTCAAATCAGGATGTGTTAATACACCAATAGTTAAAAGGTGTTCCCAAGCTTCTCGTTTGAGTTTAATTCCTACTATATACTCCTGATTCGATTTTGTTCCATAATTGCTACGTTCCATCAACCATAAAAAAGAAGGCTTTATCCAAGTCATTCTGTTGAAAGAGAATGGTGCTTCAAAACGATTATTTTTGATGGCAGGCACAGCAATTTTTTTATTGTATGCTTGATATACTGTAATCGTTTTACCGTCAAAATGCGCTCTTATTTGTTGATAATTTGATTTCATAACAATTGTAATTTTCGTTGCAATTCGTCACCTTCTGGTACAAAAGGCCGTTCGGCAGGAATCATTAATTTATCTAGTTGATTCGATTTTACAAATTCATATTGTTCGGCTACAAACCCAGAAATATCTTCTATTTCAATAATATCTTCTTTTGCGTACGAACGGATGAATTCGTTTCGAATACCAATTTGAATCGCTCGTCGTTCTAGTTTTGCGCCATATGGATCATGATCTGGATCCCATTGCAAGCGCACATTAGAATTTTGAACAGCTTCTTTCCATGTTTCTTGTGATTCGTATAATTCAGGTTTGAACGAAGAATGTACGGCGTTTTCCAAATATTTTTGAAAGGCCTCCCGTTTTAAGTGAATTGCTAAAACAATTTCTTGTCCAACTTTCGTTCCCCAACCATTTCGATACATCATCCAAAGAAAGTTAGGTTTGATCCATGTCATGCGTTCCAAACTAAATGGTCCGCCAAAAAATTGATTTCTTGCAGCGAAAAGCCCAATTGCTGGTCGATACGATTGATATACGATTATTTTTTCATCATCGTGTTGCGCCATGATGTGATGACCGTTTTGTGGCCATTCGTTATGTTGAGTTATATAGTTTTGTATGTTTAATTTCATGTGTTCTAATTCTTTTGATAAAACTGACTTTCACGCCAATTTTCTACCTTGTTTTTCCAGTCAACTGGAATGTTTTCATCTTTTGTATTCATAATGGTAATTGCACCAACAATTGCACAAATAGTATCTCTATCGCCTAAAGCAGAAACTGCTCTCCAAATTGCTTCTTTAAAGTTTGTTTGATAATGCGCTGCAATCCAAATTGAAATTGGAACTGTGTCTTGCGCAATCATTTTTACACCATTTCCTAAAATTGAAACTACGGTTCTAATATCATAATTTGGAAACACCGTAAGTGATTTTCTGATCTTAGAAGTTGTGTCGCAATTTGGCAATTCAACAACTATTTTTTTGATAAATTCGTTTGGTTCAAGCGTTTTATTCTCTATCAGTAATTGCGTATTGATCGCAGTCGCAATTGCAACAGCCATTGCGCCAACACAACCTTCTTCGTTTGCATGTGTGATTTCAGACGATAGAAAAGCTTGTTTTTTCATTTTCTTTAAATCATCATAAAAATATGCTCCGATTAAACCTGCACGCATTGCACCACCATTTCCCATAGAACCCATTCCGCTAAAAGCTGCTTTTGAAACCTCTTTCCAATTTTCGCCAGCTTCAATCGCACGCATGGTTCTGTGCATGGCAGGTCCGTAACCTCGATTAAAATCTAAATGATAGTTTCTAGCGAATGCTTTCGCAATAAAATCTTGATTGATTTCCCCAAACATTTCCAATGATGTATAGATTGCAATTGCCATTACCGTATCATCTGTGAACTCCCAATTTGTTTGTGGAATCTCACGAAAGTGGATAGCACTGTAAACAGCGCCTTCTGGACCAAAGAAACTTTCGCCAAAAGCGTCACCAATACTATTGCCAAGTAATGATTTTTGTGCTAATTGTAATCTATGTGTGTTCATTTTTTAATAATTTGTGATAAATCTCGTAATTCTCCTGATCGAAACAACAGAAATAGAGTTCATCAATGGTACTTTTATGTTTGTGTGCTGCAACCGTTTTGATTGCAATTTCTGCGGCTAATTGTTTTGGAAACCTATAAATTCCAGTACTTATATTTGGAAAAGCAATGGTTTTGATGTTGTACTCAGTTGCCAAATCCAAACTGTTTTTATAGCAATTTGCTAATAATTCTTCTTTGTCTTTTCCGCCATTATTCCAAACAGGACCAACTGTATGAATTACATAGCCAGAAGGTAATTTCCCAGCGGTTGTAATGACAGCTTTTCCAGTTCTACAGTTTCCTTGTTGTGCTCTAATTTGTTTGCAAGCTTCTAAAATTTCAGCTCCACCTTTTCTATGAATAGCGCCATCAACACCGCCGCCGCCAAGCAATGATGAATTGGCAGCATTGACAATAGCATCAACTTTTACGGTTGTAATATCAGCTTGAATAATTTGTACTTTCATTTTAATTGATTGGCTCTTGCGCCAATATGTTTTTAATAGTATTTCCAATAGGTATTCGATATACAGGAATTTTAATATTGTACTGCTGTATGTGTTTTTTAATTTTGTTGTCTATTTCATATTGATCATATCGTGATGAGAAATGTCCTAAAATCAGTTTATCAATGTTTATATTCGCAATCATTTCAAAAACTTCATATAATGAGCTATGTTTGTTTTTCCACATTTTAGTATTGGTTTCTTCTTTAGTTAAAAATGTTGCTTCGTGTATCAACACTTCACTATTGTGATAACGATCGTAATCATCAATTGGCGTATCTGCTGAATAGGAAAGTATGTTTCGTTTGATTTCATTCGTTAGAAAACCATCTCCACGTTCTTTCTTTATATTTATGAGTTCATCCTTATGTAAATTCGCAAATTCCGATTTGAGTTTCCGTTTGGTTTCAAATACTTTAAAACTTAGACTTTTTAATAAACCAGGTTGTACTACATGACCATTTTCAATGGCTTCTACTTGAATGGTGTTTTTTGTAGCAATGATTGATTTATCTTCTATTTCTTGCCAATTTGTTCCTGTATTATGCGGATCAAACTTGGTAAAAAACTCTTTTAAAAACGGAAATGAACCTGAATCTTTTGGATAGTAAATCGTAGGTTTTAATCCTGCAAATAATTGATTGAATTGTAATAAACCTGTCAAGTGATCTCTATCGGCATGAGAGATAAATGCATGTTTTATCTTTCCTGCTTTTCCCAATAAACTAGAACAAACACCATCGCCTGCGTCAAATAATATTCCTAATTCTTCTATAAAATACCAAGTAGCATATAATGCCGTTGAGTATCCGTGTATAGTGAGTTTCATTTTTTTATTTAATTTAAAAATAACCTTTTAGCTCCTGTTTTATTCGTTCTTTTCTTTGCTTGCCCAAAGAAAATGAACCAAAAGAAACGGCACTTTTATGAGATGTTTTTACTTCTTTTCCTGAAGAAGTAAAACCGTACTTTAACTCCTAAATTTCTTCCAAGGTTTCAGAAATTTTTAGCGGAGTTAAACCACTACATTGCATAAAAGGTAACTGACTCTTAACAATTATTTTTTGGTTAATTGCTCTCTAACTTCCATTAAGGCAAAACCTAGTAAATTTTGTCCTCTCCATAAGTTCGGATTGTTTACTTTTTCATTGTTCTGACTCATTCCAATTCCCCAAATACGATCTCTTGGACTGGCTTCTACTAAAATTCTGTTTTTTGTGTTGCATAGAAATTGTTGTAAATTTTTATGTTGTGAAAATTTATGATAATTTCCTTCAACAACACTATTGAATTTATACTTATTCCAAATGATAGGATCAAAGTTTTTGACTTTTCTTCCTAGTTTTTTAGCATCATGTGGATGATGTACGGTTAAAATTTCTTTTCGAATTTCAGTATCGTTAAAAATACGCGCTTTTTCAGCCATCATATAGTGTTCAGCAGTTTTATATACTTCTTTATTTACGATAAATTCAGCTTCCCACCATTGACTGAAGCAGCTTTTGGTAATGCTTCCATCTTTAGAAGGTTGATATCCCCAAAAAAAGAGGAATTTTAACGTCTCCTGTTCGTTGAAGCGTTGTTGTATTTGTTGTAATGTGTGTTTCATGTCTTTTTGTTTTGAGTGCTAAAAATGTCACATCGAGCGCAGTCGAGATGCTATATATTACAATTTAAACCAGAACTATTTACATCTCAATCATCGCGTAAGCTTTCATGGAAACGGTCAATTAGATTGTAAATGTCATCATAACGGGCTAATTGAAATTTCCATGTTTCCGGAATGGCATTAAAGCCATAATATAATCCAGCTAATCCGCCAGCAATTGCGGCAGTAGTATCGGTGTCTTCTCCTAAGTTGACAGCTTTTAAAACGCATGTTTCATACGAATCGGTTGTTAAAAAACACCA
Organism: uncultured Kordia sp.; assembly: GCF_947496985.1. Lineage (GTDB taxonomy): Bacteria > Bacteroidota > Bacteroidia > Flavobacteriales > Flavobacteriaceae > Kordia. The sequence continues at coordinate 649,868 of NZ_CANMEZ010000001.1, read as the reverse complement.
TAAAGAAGTTTCTAACGAATGCAATACATAACCGCTACCATTTATATGTTCTGAATCGTATTTTGAAATATCTTTTTGTAAAACTTTATGGAAAATATTTGCTTCTTTTTCATTAAAACCTTCTGATTTGATAAAAGCATTTACCATTTCTTTAACTTGAATATATGCTTGAAATTTCTCAATTCCTTTCAATAATAATAAGCAATATTCTACATATATAAAGCATGCTAAAACTGCTCTGAAATGTCCGTGTGTAATAGATGATACTTCTTTTACAATTTTATAGCGTTCTTCTATATTTTTAATAGTTCTCAAAAAATATACAAGCGGAAGTGTACGCATTAATGAACCATTTCCATTATCTTCTTCAAATAGATTTCCAGAAAAATATGCAGATTCACCATTAACAATTCTTGCTAATGAATGCTTAGTTGTTCCGCCAACATCAAACACTTTGAAATGTGCGCCCCAATATCCTTCCTGATACCATTTTACAAAGGTTTTTCCTATATTTTCAATATCATAGCCATTCGATAAACTTTCTGTAAGGCATAAGGTAAGAGAAGTATCGTCAGACCAGGTTCCTGGTGGTTGATTCCAGCACATATAGCCCATCATGTCTTTTACAGGATTTCGTTTTAAACGATCTCTAGACGAGAACTCAACTGGAACACCCAAGGCATCACCTGTGGCAACTCCAACTATTCCTCCTTGTAAGCGTTCTAATAAGTTCATAATTTCTGTTTTTATTGTGATCGTTTATATTTTGATGACTTCCAATGATTTTTTCAAAAGGAATAAAGTCTAAAATCAAATATAATTGAATTCATATTAGCGTTATTTGTACGCAAAAATAGAATGCTTTTTTTGTTTTACAAATTATTTTGTGTAAAATTTACATTAATTTAGTTTTTAAACTAAGAAATTTAGTGATAGAAAAACAGTTTTTAAAACTTTTAGTTCATAATGGCGTATTGTTTTCGCGTGAAGGATGGAGGCTTTGTTGAAGCTCTTTTGTGAGTTCTGTAGAACGAATAAAAAGCGACTGCCGAGAGCCAGACCGTTTACGGCACGCCCAAATTATTTGATATCAAACAAGAAACCTTCTTTTTGAAGCTTGAAGTATTGTTTTTTGTTGAATTTGAACAAATTTGCAGGTCTTCCACGTCCTTCGGAGACTTTTTCGTCGAGTTCTTCAAGAATTTCAAAACTCATAATTTTTTTACGGAAGTTTCTACGGTCTATTTTTTTCTCTAAGATAGTCATGTATAATTTTTCCAAATCAGAGAATAAAAATTTGGTTGATAATAAGTCAAATCCAATAGGTTCGTAGGTTAATTTACTACGTAATCGTGCCTTGGCTTTGTCTAAAATTATATGGTGATCAAAAGCGAGTTTAGGTAATTCGTTGATGGGAAACCATGCCACATCTTGCGCGTCAGTGTCTGCTTTTATTTCATGATGTGAAGGTTTTACTAATGCAAAATAGGCTACAGAAATTACCCGATTTCGAGGATCACGATTCGGTTTTCCGAACGAATACAATTGCTCTAAATAATCAATTGTTACATTAGTTTCTTCTTGTAATTCACGTTCTACGGCAGTTTCTAAGCTCTCATTTTCTAACACCAAACCACCTGGTAATGCCCATGAGCCTTGAAACGGAGCGACTTTTCTTTTGATAAGAAGTACGTTCAATTGATGGTCTTTATACCCAAATACTACGGCGTCAACGGCTACACGAATGTTTTGCATCATGGTACAAAAGTACAAATTAACTGTATTTTATTTTTCGTAAAATTCGAATAGTAGCCTTGTAAAGTTCGTAAATGTCTTTATCATAGGTTTTTAAGAAAGGTTTCGCAGCAGTTAATTTCTTTTTTGCTTCATGAAAACCGTTTAAATAACAAATCATATATGTTGCGGGTAAATTTCGTAAATCGAGATCTTCGTTTTCAGTAAGTTGATTTTTTTTACTTAGCTTTTCTAAAATTGCATTATTACTATTGTAAATATGATGCAAGGTTTTTTTCTCAAATTGTGGCGCTTCAAAAATCAAATCGCTATCAATTGCGTACATTCCATTGGGTTTAAATGTAATGGTTTTTTTCTCTAAAGGATAGTATTTGTATTTATCTTGAAGTCCCAACGGAACATATTCTATAATCGTGAATTCGTCTTCTGTAAATGTGATTTCGACTTGATCTAACGCAGAATAAAACAACTTTACTTGTTCGTTAATCATTTCAATATCAACTCTGGAGTAAAATATTTTGTCTTTCTTTTTTTGTTTGATTCCTGCCCAACATACCACAAATTGTTCTTTGAATACTTGATAATGTGATTCTAAATTTTCATGTTCATTATTAATAAAATTAATCACACTGTCTAATGTCAACTTTATGTTGTTTTGTGCATTATTTTCAATGGTTTGAACAATTTCAGAATTTACATCTTTGATTTCAATGTCAAACATTTTTGGCATAGAAATACTGCCGTCGCGCATAAAAACGGAACCGCCATAATATTTCCAAATATTCTTGCGTAGTGAGGTAATTTGATCGTTTGGACGAATGGTTACTAAACCTACCACTTTTCCTATAGGTAAGTGTGAAAAGTAAATGTTTTCATATTGTACCATTGGTGGATTTGCCAAATACGCATTTACTAAATTCTGAATTTTACTATCGTCAAAAAAGTCGACTCCGACAATTTTATTGTCTTCATCTTCCACGCCAATTACGATAAATGAATTGTTTTTCGGATTGCTATTGGAAAGTGCACAAATATGTTTCAGAAACTTTGCTTTTCCTTCTTTTTCACCAATATTCAATTTTCGCTTTTTGTCATAAAAACTATTCTCGTCATTGTGAGCGAGTAAATTTTTAATCAAAAGGCGTTTATTGATCATAACAATGTGAGTTCTCTTTGAATGTTTTTTCTAGCATTAGCTTCCCACAAATCATAATACTTTTCTGAGTAATAAATTTGTGGACGCTCTAGAAAATGCTGCAATACGTTCTTTCTTCCTTTTTTATACATGAAATTTGGAAACATGGAATATTCTTTGCGAATTTTTTGAGTATACGACTCATAGGTTTCCCAAGCTGTTGCCAAAATTGCCAAATCCCAGTCCAAAAGATAGGCATTATCTTGATTTTGATCATTTATGATTTCATGTTTTTTTGTGGAAATGATCAAATTTGTGCAATTTTCTATTCTTTTCAGATCAATTTTAAGGTTTTTTAATTGATTTTTGGCAAATTTTGCACTTTTCAATTCATTGTTGCTTTTGGTTGCTTTGTATACAATATCATGATACCAAATGGCAAATTGTAGCATATCATAATCTTCTAAATCAGCCTGATCAGTTGAAGCAAAATGCAACATATGACTAATATGATTCAAGTTGTGATAATGACGTTTTTGTTCACTATACGTATCTCTAATTTCCTCCCAGTGATGTTCTAAAAATAGACTGTCATCGGTATATTTAGATGTGAGTTCTTTCCAAAATGTATACAGTCTGTTATGCATTATGATTTCTTAACAATCGTACTAGAAGCTTGCGCCGTACACATTACCATTAAATCAGCAACATTTACATGCGCAGGACGTGATACAATAAAGTATGCAATTTCTGCAATATCTTGTGGTTTTAATGGTTGATAGCCTTGATATACTTTATCAGCTCTATCATCATCACCTTTAAAACGAACATCACTAAATTCAGTTTCTACCAATCCAGGATTGATTGCACCCACGCGAATTCCATGTGCATTTAAGTCAATTCGCATTCCTTGATTCAGTGCGTCTACAGCATGTTTACTAGCGCAATATACATTTCCATTTGGATAGACTTCTTTTCCAGCCGTAGAGCCAATATTTAAAATATGCCCATTTTTTCGTTCCACCATTTGTGGAATAATAGCATTGCTTACATACAATAATCCCTTTACATTAATGTCTAGCATAGCGTCCCAATCGTCCAAATTTCCATTTTGAATTGGATCTAAACCATGTGCATTTCCTGCATTATTGATTAAAATGTCAATCGTTTGAAAGTTTTCTGGTAACGAAGCTACAGCAGCTGCAACCTTTTCTTTAGCACGCACATCAAAATTTAAAGTAAAAACGTCTGTTTGCGAACTTAATTCTTCTTGCAATTCATCTAAACGTTCTTGTCGGCGTCCGCAAAGAATCAAACGAATACTATGTTTTGCAAATTCACGTGCAATCTCACGTCCTATTCCACTTGTTGCACCTGTAATAAAAGCTGTTTTTTTCATATTCATTTCCCGTGAAAACGGGAATCTATTTTAATTAATTCTAATATCTCAATACTCATATCTAACAATTGTGAAACTACGGAACTTTGTGTCCCTGACTTTCTACTAACAGTGTAAACCAATCTTCTAATGATAATTCAATTTCTGTTGCTTTGACAGCATTGGTAATTCGCTCAGGCGTTGTGGTTCCTATTACAGGGTGAATGCCAGCAGGATGTTTTAAAATCCACGCCAAGACCAACTGATCTTTTGTTGCGTTATATTTTTCTGTGAGATTGTCTAAAACGGTATGAATTCTATTTATTTGTTCATTTTTCTCTCTAAACACACTTCCAAGTGGTTGCCAAGCCATTGGAATGATTGAATGTGTAATCATATGATCGAGTGTTCCATTATGCATGGCGTCAAAATCGGTCAATGAAAACTGTATCTGATTAGCCGTAATGGTATTTTTTGTATCCACCATTGTCATTTGTGATGGTGTAAAGTTGGAAACGCCAAATTCTTTGATTTTTCCTTGTGTTTTGAGTTGATCAATTGCTTTGGCAATTTCGTCAGGATGCATCAACGGACTCGGTCTGTGCAATAACAACAGATCTAAATAATCGGTTTGTAAGTTCTTTAAAGAAGTTTCCGCTGACCAAATTATATAATCTGCTGAATAGTCATAATGTTTAATGGTGTTCTGACGATTTTCCGCTTCATATTGAATACCACATTTTGAAATAATTTCTATGCTTTCGCGATCAATTCCGCTTTGCGCGAATGCGTTGCCAAAATCAGCTTCTGTAGTATAACCACCATAAATATCAGCGTGATCAAAGGTGGTAATTCCAGCATTCTTACAATGATGCATCAGGCCAGCCATTTGTGAAGCTAAAAGTTGTTTTCCCCAACTTCCCCAAGTCATGGTGCCAGCTATAATTCTTGAATAATTTGTATGCACAGTATTTTAAGTATCTTAAAGATTTACTGTAAAAGTACAAATTAGATCGTTAGATTTTCTTAGATTTTCAGAAAGTCTGTATAAATATTTTTAGAAAAATTATTTCCTATATTAAGTTGAATCGGTTTCAATGTAGTATAAAGTTGAGTGTAAAAAATATGAAATTCTGATTCACATTTCGACTCTGCTCAATATTCATTTGTAATGATAAATGCGATGTTAAAATATGGTTGCTTTAATCTTTTTCCAGAGTTGTGTTAGAATAAATCCAGAAGCTAATGCAACAATTGTTAAAGTTATGGCATAGGTGTAATCGCCATAAATCCAATAGCCTGTTGCAAACATAATACTGTAAATAAAAACCATAGCAACTAGCATCGCTAAAATACCAGAAGGCACATTCCAAGGTTGTGTATCAGTAACAATTTCAACATTTGCTTCTTTTGCATCTGCAATTGTTTTATTCCAACCAGGTCCGCCAGGTTGTATTTTTTTGTAAAAATTGAATAAAGTCTCTTTCGTCTCTGGTTGTGTTGTAAAAGTGACTGTTAACCAGATAATTGTGGTAATTAGTACAACTATTGGAAATTGAGCATAACTTGGCATAATTCCTTCAACAGTATAACCATTTTGATCTAGATGTGTAAATAAGATTTTTCCAACAATCGTCATTTTAAACAACATAGAAATGACACCAGAAGCTACCATTGCTGAAATTTCACTCCATGCGTTAATTCGCCACCAAAACCAGCGTAAAATAAAAATCAGTCCTGTTCCTGCACCAAACATGATGATAATGTCAAAAAGTTGTCGTGCATTTTGTAAAAACAATGCAAAAATAGCACTCAAAACCATTAAAATAACTGTGGAAATTCGTCCAACATTTACCAATTCTTTTTCAGAAGCTTCTTTATTAATGGTTTGTTTGTAAAAATCATTTACAATGTATGATGATCCCCAATTTAAATGTGTTGAAATGGTTGACATATATGCGGCCACCAAGGAAGCTAATACTAAGCCTAGTAAGCCGCTTGGTAATTTTGTCAACATCGCAGAATAGGCTAAATCGTGCCCTAACTTATCAGTAGGGATATTTGGAAATGCTTCTTGAATGCTCGCAATATTTGGAAAAACAACCAATGAAGCCAATGCTACTAAAATCCATGGCCATGGACGTAATGCATAATGCATAATATTGAAGAAAAATGTAGCGCCAATCGCATGATTTTCATCTTTTGCAGCTAACATTCGTTGTGCAATATAACCACCACCGCCCGGTTCGGCACCTGGAAACCATGAACTCCACCATTGCACTGCTAACGGAATTATGATTAAAGTGATAAGAATTTCTTTATTGCTAAAATCTGGAAAAATATTGAGTTTATCAGCTACATTTTTATGTGTCATTAAATTTTCTAATCCGCCAACTTCAGGAAGTGTTACACAGTAATATGCAGCTCCAATTGCGCCAGCCATTGCTACAAAAAATAATAGGAAATCGGTATATACAACGCCTTTAAAACCTCCAATAGCACTAAAAACTACCGTAATTGCTCCTGCGTATAATACAGTTTCCCAAGGTTCCAACCCGAGCATGACACCACCAATTTTTATCGCGGCAAGCGTAACTCCAGCCATAGCAAATACATTGAAAACCAATCCTAAGTACATTGCGCGAAAGCCTCTGAGAAATTTGGCTGGTTTTCCGCCATAGCGTAATTCGTAAAATTCAATATCTGTGGAAACATTCGATTTTCGCCAGAGTTTTGCATACACAAAAACTGTTAATAATCCTGTAATTAGAAAAGCCCACCACATCCAGTTAGATGAAACTCCATCTTTACGAACAATATCTGTAACAAAATTTGGTGTATCTGTTGAAAATGTAGTGGCAACCATAGAAACTCCTAAAATCCACCACGGCATGCTTCTTCCTGATAAAAAATATTCAGATGTATTTTTTCCAGAAGTTTTAGAGACATAAATTCCAATTCCTAAAACAATAGCAAAGAATCCAAAAATGAAGCTATAATCTAATGTTGTTAATTCCATAAAAACAGTTTAAAAAAGCACAATATAATTCGTAAAATTGCAAAACGAGCACTTTTAAGTTATCAACAAAAAAATGAGATCGTTAGATTTCAATTTAAGTTTTGAGTTTTAAAGGCTTCAATATATAAATTATCCTAAATATTTTAACCAATTATTAACAGCAATAAAGGAATTATTTTAACAATTTGCATCGTTAAAATGTGATTAGTAAATTCACGCCACAAAAAAGTACCTAAATGGAAGAAACAATTGATATTAGAGCTATTAATGAAAAGATAGAAAGAGAGAGTGCATTTGTAGACCTACTTATGTTGGAAATGAACAAAGTAATTGTCGGACAGAGGCACATGGTAGAGCGTTTGTTGATAGGGTTGTTAGGACAAGGACATATTTTGCTAGAAGGTGTGCCTGGTTTAGCAAAAACATTAGCCATCAATACGCTAAGTAAAGCTGTTCAAGGAAGTTTTAGCAGAATACAGTTTACGCCTGATTTACTTCCTGCAGATGTTGTAGGAACGTTGATTTATAATATGAAAGACAACGACTTCTCTATCAAAAAAGGACCAATCTTTGCAAATTTTGTATTGGCAGATGAGATTAACCGTGCGCCAGCAAAAGTGCAATCGGCATTGTTAGAAGCCATGCAGGAAAAGCAAGTTACTATTGGTGATGAAACGTTTATTTTGGATAGACCTTTCTTAGTAATGGCAACACAAAACCCTGTAGAACAAGAAGGAACATATCCGTTACCAGAAGCTCAGGTGGATCGTTTTATGTTGAAAACGGTGATTGATTATCCTAAAATGGATGAAGAACAATTGATCATGCGTGCCAATTTGAAAGGAAGCTTCGAAAAAGTAAACCCTGTAGTTTCTGTGGAGCAAATCTTAAAAGCACAAGAAGCTGTACGTGATGTGTACATGGATGAAAAAATTGAGAAATATATCTTAGATATCATTTTTGCGACACGTTATCCTGAAAAATATAAATTAGAAAACTTAAAACCATTAATCAGTTTTGGAGCTTCGCCTCGTGGAAGTATCAACTTGGCAACGGCTGCAAAATGTTATGCATTTATCAAACGAAGAGGATATGTAATTCCTGAAGATGTACGCGCTGTAGTACATGATGTATTGCGTCACAGAATTGGAATTACGTACGAAGCAGAAGCTGAAAATATCACTTCTGAAGGAATCATTAATGATATTGTAAACGAAATTGAAGTACCGTAGATAGTTGACTTCGTTATTCCTGCGAAGGCAGGAATCTGCTAATTAAACTAAATCGGATACTTAAAAAAATTCTGCATCAAGTGTAGAATGTCCAGTAAACTGAACAATGGATACAAAAGAGTTACTTAAAAAAGTACGAAAAATAGAAATCAAAACGCGCCGTTTGAGCGATCATATTTTTGGAGGAGAATATCATTCTACTTTCAAAGGAAGAGGTATGACGTTTAGCGAAGTGCGTCAGTATCAGTTTGGTGATGATGTACGAAATATTGATTGGAATGTAACCGCACGCTACAACGAACCTTATATTAAAGTGTTTGAAGAAGAGCGCGAACTGACAATGATGTTGATGGTAGATGTTTCAGGATCTGAATTATTTGGAACGAATACACAATTTAAAAATGAAACTATTACAGAGATTTCAGCAACATTGGCATTTTCTGCAATGCAAAACAATGATAAAGTTGGTTTAATTCTGTTTTCAGACGAAGTAGAATTATTCATTCCACCCAAAAAAGGGAAATCACATGTATTGCGAATCATTCGTGAACTGTTAGAATTTACACCAAAAAGTACTAAAACTGATATTTCGCAAGCGTTACGATTCTTATCAAGTGTAATGAAGAAGAAAGCAATTGTTTTTATGTTGTCAGATTTTATTGCAGACGATTACGAACAAACTTTGAAAATTTCTGCAAAAAAGCACGACTTAACAGGAATTAGAATTTACGATAAACGCGAAGAGGAAATTCCAAACCTAGGAATTGTACAAATGCAAGACAACGAAACAGGTGAGAGTATGTTGGTAAACACAGGTTCAAAAACGGTTCGTACAAACTATGCAAAATACTATCAAGAAAAAGTAAACTACTTCAAAGAACTATTTTCAAGAAGTGGAGCAGGCGTTATAAGTACACGTGTTGACGAAAGTTACGTAAAAAAACTATTAGGATATTTTAAACGAAGAGGATAAGCGAATGATGAATACAAAATTAAAAAGATGTACTGTGTTGTTTTCGATTGAAAAATTGAAAACCTGCTTTTTCGTGTGCGCAGTTCTTTTTTCACTCGTTGTTCAAGCACAAAAAGTTGTAGCTGTTGTAGATTCTACACAAATAAAAATAGGAGAAGAAATAAAGCTTTCAATTATCGTAGAAGCAGATTCTACAGCAAGTGTGGTATTTCCGCAAGAAGCAAATGAATTTCTTCCTTTAGAATTGTTAGAAGCTTATAAAGTAGATACTTTAAAGAAAGATGCGAAATATAACCTAACAAGAAAATACGGATTGACACAGTTCGATTCTGGAAAATACTACATTCCAAAACAAAAAATACTCATCAACAAAAAACCATTCTATACAGATTCAATTCGTATTGCTGTGGCAGATGTTCCTGTAGATACATTAAAGCAGAAAATGTTTGAAATCAAAGAATTAGTTTCTGTTGAAAAAGGAAGTAGCAATTGGTGGAAGTGGTTTTTAGGAATTCTAGTATTGTTAGCATTATTTGGAGCTTACTTTTATTACTTTGTATTTCAGCTGAAAGCGAAAGAAAAGAAAAAGAAGAAAAAAGAAATTCCACCATATGATAGAGCTTTATTACAATTAAATGAATTGGATAACTCCACTCTATTATTAAAATCAGAATACAAAAATTACTATTCAGAATTAACAAACATTATACGTCAATATATAGAAGAAGAAGTTCGAATTGATGCCTTAGAAAGCACAACCGCTGAACTTATTCGAAAAATTGAAGCACAAAAACAAGCTGGTTATTTAGATTTAAAAGAGGAAACAATTAAAAGTCTAAAAAATGTATTGCAAACAGCCGATTTGGTAAAATTTGCCAAGTCTAAACCAGATGATGCTATCATAAAAGCAGATCGTAATTTGGTAGAATACATTGTGGTAGAAACCAAAGAAGCAATACCAGAAGTATCTGAAGAAGAACTTAGAAAAGACGAAGAATACAGGTTGCGATTGCTGGAAGAACAACGTAAAAAAAGACGTTTCAGAAATGCAGTTATTGGAGTTGTTGCCATGATTATCACATTTGGTGGGCTCATTGGATATGCAACACTATCATATGTAAAAGAAAACACATATATCGGTCATTCAATGGATGATTTGGTTGATGGTGAATGGATTACAAGTGAATATGGTGCTTCAGGATTTACCATTGCAACACCACAAGTGTTAAAGCGTGTAAGTCCTATCAAAAAACCAGACAGCATTCAATCGCCAGTAAATTCAGAAATATTTCAATATCAAAGTTATTTAGCACCATTTGCAATCAACTTAGAAACACTGACATTTACAGAAAAAATAGAAATTACAGCAGATCAAATTACAGAACAAATTCTAAAACAATACGAAGCCGCTGGTACTACAGACATTGTCGTAAAATATGATGAATATGAATCGCCACGTGGCGTAAAAGGTGTAAAAATGTATGGAAGTGCTACATTTAATGATGTGCAGAATCCATTAGGAACATCGCAAAAAAGAGCGTACGCAGTATATGTGTTTGAAGAAGGAATTGGCGTGCAAATTTTACGCTTAATGTATGCTGTAGATGATGAAGAAGGAAAAAAAGTATTGGATAGAATACTCAACTCAATAACACAAATAGAAGAACAACAATGATGTTAGAAAATTACAGTTTTGCACATCCACAATTCTTTTGGTTGTTATTGGCGTTGCCACTAGCAATCGCTTGGTATATATGGAAAAAACCAAAACAAATGGCATCGGTAAAAATGTCAAGTTTACAAGGTTTCAAAGCTACACCAAGTATTTTGCCAAAATTAAAACCAATATTATTTGGATTGCGTTTACTAGCAATTGTTTCATTAATCATTGCTATTGCGCGTCCGCAAACTAAAGAAGTGTCTACACGTGTCAAAACCAATAACGGAATTGATATCGTAATGGCAATTGATGTTTCGGCAAGTATGTTATCGCGAGACTTAAAGCCAGATCGATTAACAGCGTTGAAAAAAGTAGCAGGAGAATTCATTGACGGACGACCAAGTGATCGTATCGGATTGGTTGTATATGCTGGAGAAAGTTTTACTAAAACACCAATTACAACGGATAAAAATATTATTCAAACTGCTTTAAAAAGTATAAAATATAAAACTGGTGAATTAGTTGGAGGAACTGCTATTGGTATGGGATTGGCAACTGCTGTAAACCGATTAAAAGATAGTGAAACCAAAAGTAAAGTGATTATTCTATTAACAGATGGAGTGAACAATGCTGGATTCATAGAGCCACAAATTGCTTCTGAATTAGCAATTGAATATGGCATAAAAGTATACACCATTGGAATTGGAACCAACGGAATGGCATCCACGCCTTTTGCATTAAACCCGGACGGGACTTTAATGTATAGAAACATGGAAGTGACCATTGATGAAGCATTGCTAAAAACGATTGCTTCAACAACAGGAGGGAAATATTTTAGAGCAACGAATAGTAAAAAATTAGAGCAGATTTATGACGAAATTAATAAGCTCGAAAAAACAGAAATAGAAGAATTCAGATACACTAATTATGAAGAAGAATTTAGAATTTTTGTACTGTTTGCAGGACTCTTGCTATTGTTAGAAATTGTATTACGAAAAACACTATTCAGAAGTTTTATCTAAATCATGAAAACAAAAGGAGTCATCATATTAGGAAGTGCCCGAAGTAAAGGAAACACACATACCATTGTTTCTAAACTTCAAGAAAAAACAGGTTTTGATATCGTAGATTTAAAAACATATCAAATCAATCACTTTGCGTATGATTTAAATAATGAAGATGATTTCAATGCGCTATTTAAGGAATTAACGGCAAACTATGAAACGTTTGTATTTGCAACACCAATCTATTGGTATACGATGAGTGGTGTAATGAAAGTGTTTTTTGATAGAATATCAGACTTTCTATTTGAAGAAAAAGAAATAGGAAGACGCTTGCGACAAAAACGAATGGGCGTCGTAAGTTGTGGATCGGATCAAGAAATAAAAAAAGGTTTTAAAATGCCTTTTGTAGAAAGTGCAAACTATTTAGGTATGGAATATATAGGACATATTCATACATGGATTGAAGATAAAAAAATAACAGAAGATGTGCAGCAACGTATCACAAACTTTGCGAATCAATTGATGGAGAAATAACATGTTAGAAGAAAAAAAATATTTTTACTTACTCATTATCATACCAATTGCGGTATTGGTATTTATACTCTTGCAACTCTGGAAACGAAGTGCACAGCGTAAATTTGCTGATAAACAATTGTTAGAACGATTAAGTCCTGAAAAATCTATTTTTAAACCAATTTTAAAATTGGCAATTTGGTGTTTGGCAATTGCATCGTTAACACTTGCGCTAGTCAATCCGAAAATAGGTACAAAACTAGAAACGGTAAAACGTGAAGGAGTTGATATCGTATTTGCTGTAGATGTGTCTAAAAGTATGTTGGCAGAAGACATCTCGCCAAGTCGATTGGACAAGTCAAAGCGTATTGTTTCTGAAATCATCAACAAACTTGGAAGCGATCGTATTGGAATTATTGCGTATGCAGGAAGAGCAGTGCCACAATTACCAATAACTACAGACTTTTCAGCGGCAAAAATGTTTTTAGGAAACCTAAACACTAATATGTTATCATCGCAAGGAACGGCGATTGATGATGCCATTCGTTTGGCAAAAACATACTATGACGATGTAGAACAAACTAACAGAGTTTTGGTAATAATCTCTGATGGAGAAGATCATACAGGTGGCGCAGGAAAAATTGCTGAAGAAGCAACCAAAGAAGGAATCAAAACCTATACAATTGGTGTCGGAACACAAAAAGGTGGCCCAATTCCAATAAAAAGAAGAGGAATTACAGAATCGTATAAGCGCGATCTGCAAGGTGAAGTTGTTATTACGAAACTGAACGAAAAAACATTACAAAGCATTGCTTCGGAAGGAAATGGTGAATATATTGACGGAGCAAATACAGAAGCAGCAGTTGAATTTATCACGAATCGATTGAGCGCTATGGACAAAACAGAATTTGAAGCAAAAAAGTTTTCTGAATACAAGGACCAATTTCAGTGGTTTCTTGGACTAGGAATCTTTTTATTACTGTTAGATATATTTCTATTAGAAAGAAAAACAGCGTGGTTACAAAAGTTGAATTTATTTAATGAAAAAGGATCATGAAATGAGCCATCACAATTAAGTTGATATCAACTTAAATGACTATTGGCTAATTCCTCTGACCTTAACAAAACAATGAAGTATTAACAGATGAAACACTTAAAAAACATATTTATTCTACTCTTTGCAGTTTCGGTTGCATTTGCGCAAAACAAAGAAGCGGAAGAAATCAAGCAAGAATCAAATCGATTTACATACAAAGCAAACAAAGCATTGCAAGAAAATAGTTTTTCGGACGCTGAAGCGGAATACAGAAAAGCAATTTCAAAAGACTCTGAAAATGCAACGGCAAAGTACAACTTAGGTAATGCATATTATAATAATGAAAGCTATACGGAAGCTTTCAATAGATATAAGCAAGCTTCTGAAGTTGCTTTGACAAAAGCTGAAAAACACAGCGCGTATCACAATATGGGGAATATCTTCATGAAAAATAAAGAATACGAAAAAGCGGTTGCAGCATATAAAAATGCACTTCGTAACAATCCAACTGATGATGAAACGCGTTACAATCTGGCTTTAGCCAAAGATATGTTAGAGAAAAATCCTCCGAAAGACGATCAAGATAAAGAAGACAAAGACAAAAAAGATCAAAAAGAGGAAGACGAAAACAAAAAAGATCAGGACGACAAAAAAGATAATAAGGATAAAAACGAAGACGAAGGAGATAAAGAGAAAGATAAAGGAGGAAAAGACGACAAAGACAAAGACGGAGAAGGCGATAAAGAAAAAGAGAAGAACAAAAAGGACAATAAAAACGATAAGGAAAATGCTGATCAAAAAGACGATAAAAAACAGCAACAGCAGCCAAAACCAAATCAATTGTCGCCACAACAAATAAAAAGCTTACTGCAAGCCATGAACAATGCTGAAAAGAAAACGCAGGATAAGCTGAATGAGAAAAAAGGAAAAGTGATCAAAGTGAAAGCTGAAAAAGATTGGTAATCGGTCACTATATATAAACGGAGAAAAATTCGTTACAATACATGAAAACAAAAACATACATAGTTACATTTATTTGCTTGCTATTCGCAAGTTTCTTGTCGGCTCAGGTTACGTTTGAAACCAAAGTGAGTAAAAAGAAGCTAGGCGTTAACGAGCGTTTACGTGTAGACTTTGAAATGGACAGAGATGGAGACAACTTTACGGCGCCAAAATTCAACGGGTTTCGTATCACCGCAGGTCCAATACAATCCATGAATCATGTATGGAATAATGGGCAAAAATCATTCTCAAAAACATACACATACTTCTTACAGCCAACAGCTGAAGGGAAATTTACCATCAAACAAGCAAAGGTAGAAATTGATGGGCAAATTTATAAAACACAGCCTGTATCTGTTCAAGTAACAAAAGCGGTTGCAAAACCAAAAGATGGAAGCAATTCTGATTATGTAATTTCGGAAGGATTGCACTTAGTTACTGAAATTTCTAATGGAAAACCATACTTAAATGAGCCTGTAACGGTTACATACAAATTATATGTAAAACCAGGAATCAACGTAAGTGATTACAGAGAACTAGGAAAACCAAAATTTAATAACTTTTGGAGTCAAAATATTGAAACACGCATCAAAGCTGAAAGCGGAACGTACAAAGGAGAACAATATTCTTATGTAGTTTTAAAACGTTTTGTGCTATATCCGCAAAAAACAGGAAAACAAATCATAGAACCATTCTCAATTGATGTGCAAGTATCTGTGCCTACACGAAGAAGAACAGTCTTTGGAAGACAATATGAAAAAGTGCATAAAACAATTTCATCTACACGCCGAACGGTAAATGTTCAAGCATTGCCTGAAGCCGGGAAACCAGCTGATTTTGGAGGCGCTGTTGGTGATTTTGAATTTGTAGTAACTACAAGTAAAAGCTCCCTAAACGCTACAGAATCATTGCAGGCAAAAGTGGAAGTTGCAGGAAAAGGAAATTTAAAACTATTTGAATTGCCAAAGCTAAACTTGCCAAGTTCATTAGAAGTGTACGATCCTGAATTTACAGAAAGAGTTTCTACTCGAATCAGTGGAATGCAAGGGCGAATTTCCGATAGTTACACCGTTGTGCCGCAATACAAAGGAAAATATCCTATTCCTAGTATTTCGTTCTCATACTTTGATCCAAAAGCAAAAAAGTACAAAACATTAAATTCTGACGAAATTGTCATTGATGTTATTGAAGGTCCTGTAAATTCAGCTACAGCTGAAAACAGTACCGCTAAAAATACAACCCAAAAACAGTCGATTACAACCAATGGTGCGCAATTCAGATTCTTAAAAACGAATGCGAATCTAATTTCAGGAAAATCAGAAGATTTCTTTAAATCGAACTTGTTCTATGGATTGTTATTTGGTCCTTTCCTTTTTATTCCAATCATTTTAATTGTTCGAAGAAAAAAGAGAGCGTTTGACAATGATATTCAAGGAAATAAAACAAGAACGGCAAATCGTTTAGCAAAAAAATATCTATCAGAAGCCAAAAAACGTTTAGGAGAAAAAGAAGCATTCTATGAAGTGCTAGAACGTGCATTGCATAATTATTTACGTGCAAAGCTGAGTATAGAAACTTCTGAATTCAGCAAAGAAAAAATCAATCAATTACTTACACAACGTAATGTAAAAGAAGAAACAATAGGTGATTTTATCACGCTTTTAGAAAGTTGCGAATTTGCACGATACACGCCAGCTTCTAACGTAACAATTAATAAAGATTACGAAAAAGCAGTACAAACAATTTCGCAAATTGACAAACAAATAAAGTAATTAGAAAGAAATGAAAATCAAGATAACATATATACTTCTCGTGTTCATTTCTAGTCTTACACTAGCATTTGGACAAGAAAATTCAACGGTATTCAATTCGGCAAACGAAGCGTATAACCAAGGAAACTATCAGGAAGCAATTACACAATACAAATCTATTTTAGATTCAGGAGAATACTCGGCTGAAATCTATTACAACTTGGCAAATGCGTATTACAAAACCAACGTCATTGGTCCAAGTGTGTACTACTTTGAAAAGGCGTTACAGCTTTCGCCAAATGATGAAGATATTTTGAATAACTTGGCTTTCGCCAGAAATATGACGATTGACGCTATTGAGCCTTTGCCAAAAACACAACTCTCAAAATTTGTGGGAAGTATTACGGGGAAATTTTCATACAATCAATGGGCTTGGATTGCGATAATTTTGGGATTTGTATGTGTTATATCGTTTTTATTATATCAATTTGCATATCAAAGCTTGAAAAAACGAATCTATTTCCTCATTAGTTTTATTGCTTTGATTTGTATGTTAGGAACTGTTGTTGTTGCATATCAACAATATGGAAAAGCGAAAAAAGATCGTCCAGCTATTATATTTGCCACAGAAACTACAGTAAAAGCAGAGCCAAATTTACGAAGTGATGTGGTATTTACATTGCATGAAGGGACAAAAGTACAAGTGCTCGATACCGTTGCTGATTGGAAAAAAATCCGTTTGATTGATGGAAAAATCGGTTGGATTATTGCCGAAGATGTCAATGAATTATAAAAAAATATGCTAACTTTTAGCGTTAAAAATATCCCATTACAAAAATATACAGCTAAAATTTAGATGTATAACAACTGAGACTAACACATGAAAAATTTATTTTCAAATTTCAAAGGCGATGCTTTTGGAGGAATTACAGCCGGAATAGTTGCCTTGCCATTAGCCTTAGCATTCGGAGTTTCTTCAGGGTTAGGGCCAAGTGCAGGATTATACGGAGCTATATTTATCAGTTTCTTTGCTGCATTGTTTGGAGGAACCAGTACACAAATTTCAGGACCAACTGCACCAATGACAGCCGTAAGTATGGTAGTTATTGCAGGAATCATTGCTGCTAATGGTGGAGATGTAGAGAAAGCAATGCCAGCTATTTTAACGGTCTTTCTATTAGCAGGAATCATGCAAGTAGGACTTGGCGCATTAGGCTTAGGAGCCTATATAAAATACATTCCATATCCAGTAGTTTCTGGGTTTATGACAGCCATAGGTGTTATTATATTAATCACGCAAATTTTACCAGCAGTTGGATATTATCCAAAAGAAGATGCAGAATATGTAAATCAATTTAAGCCACAAGCAGAAGAAGTACTTTTAGAAGGTATTCTAAAAGATGAAATGGATGAAGGTATTTTAGTTTTAGAAAATTTTAAGGAAACTATAAAAAGATCGGAAGAAATTACACCTAAAGACATAAAAAAAGAATCAGAAACGCTAGCAAAGAAAAATGCTTCAGGTGTTATTGGTGCATTGAAAGTATTGCCGAGAGCTTTTGAAAAATTGTTTGATGAAATAAAAAAACCTTCAGAATATAACTTTATAAAGGTTCCTGAAGAATCTCCTGAAAAAAAGAAGAAGTCCTTATTGCTAGAAGTTATCTTAGCTTTGGGAACTATTTTTATTATCTATGGTTTTAAACGGATTACCAAAGCCGTTCCAAGTACGTTGGTTGCACTAATTGTTATGTCGGGAATCGCATTCGTATTTGGATTAGATTATAAACCTATTGATCAAATTACTGGAAACTTTCCATTGCCTCGCATGGAAATCTTTACTGAATTTAGTTTCGGAGATATTACACCTTACATATTTACTGCGTTAACTTTGGCGCTTTTAGGAGCAATTGATTCCTTATTAACAAGTGTTGTAGCAGATAATATGACCAAAACAAAACACAAGCCAAACAAAGAATTAGTTGGACAAGGAATTGGAAATTCTATCGGAGCTATTTTTGGAGGAATTCCAGGAGCTGGAGCAACTATTCGTACGGTTGTAAATATCAATTCTGGAGGAAAAACACGCTTATCAGGAATGATTGCAGGTGTGTTGTTATTGATCATTCTTTTAGCACTTGGACCTGTGGCTTCACAAATTCCTGCAGCCGTATTGGCAGGAATCTTAATTACAGTAGGAATTGGTGTAATGGATTATAAAGGACTCAAAGCGATTCCGAGTTTACCAAAAGACATGAAGTTAGGACCAATACGATTAAGTTCAGAAGTATTAATTATGTTAATTGTACTTGGATTATCTACATTTTGGGATTTAATCTACGCCGTAGGAATTGGATTGGTGATTGCTTCATTAATGTTTATGAAAAAAATTGGAGATATTACGGCAAGAGGTTCGGATATTAAAACTTTGCGTGAAGAAGCTTGGGATGATGAAATTGATTTTCCAGAAAACTTAAAAGAAGAAGTATTTATCAAACACATAAAAGGACCATTATTCTTTGGTTCTACAAGTGAAATTCAAGCATTAGCAAAGCAATTGCCTGATACAGCACGTACGGTGATCATACGTATGGGAAGAATGCAATACATTGATCAGTCAGGATTATATGCTTTAGAAGACATCTTAGTTGATTTAAAAAGCGACGACCGAAAAGTACTGTTTGTAGATATTCCGAAACAGCCACGATATATGATGGAGCGTATTGATATCATTCCAGATTTAATCCCGGAAGAAGATTGTTTCAAAACCTTTGAAGATTGCTTACTATGGGTTAAGGAAAATGTAGAAGATACGGTTTAGTAAGAATCACATATAATATATACTAAAAACCCACTTAACTTTTATGGTTGAGTGGGTTTTAGTTTTTCATATTTATTTAAAATTCACAATATCCCAAAAACCATCTTCATCTTTTTCTAGCTTTCCAAGCTTCATTTTATCTTTGAGACACGTTATTAAGTAGTTTTAAAATGTTTTTTGTCCATTTACCTAGTTCTCCTTTGAAAATCCCTTATAGGGACATTGTAGTTTGTCTTCACAAATTCGTAAATTTCTTCAATATCATTTTTACTCAATGACGAATTAAATTCTACATGTTCTTCCTTTAACTTGAAAATATAGTTTAGCTCTGGTATTTTTTCAAATACCAGTTTAAATTCTCCAGAGACCTCTTCAAAAACTTCTTGCGACATAAAATCTCTTTCGTAAATTACATACTTATTAGGGTTAAAATCTGGAAGGTTATGTTCTCTTGGATCTATCCAGCCAAATAAAGCCACAACTCGACTATTAACCACACTTATCTCTATTTCTTTTTTAGCTCTTATTAAAGAGTTATCAGGTTTTGCCACTACTCTATAATCAAAGTTATCAATCATATCAGTTAGTAATTTTTGAATCTTTAAGTCCATAATTTATTGTTTTAATTATTTGTATTCTTTTAAAATGAAGCTAACCATTGCAGCTACAGAGTTATAATTCTCATCTAATGCTACTTTAGCTTCAAGTAAAAATTCGCGTTCTGCAATTCTAGCTCTTAATTCAATTACTTGTCCGTCTGTCATTTTATCTACATAGGATTTCATAGAAATGCCATCATGTGTAATTTGACTAGTTTGTTGTCTTAATGCTACAGAATCATCAAATAAGCCAGCTAATTCATCAAGAGCATGCTGTCCTTCATGCACAATTTCACCAAAAGCCTTATTTACTGGGGAATCATTTCTAATGTATATTTTATCTTTTATTTGAGAAGCAACAACTTTATCTTTTTTTAAACTTTCAATGGTTTCACTAGGTTTTTTAATTGTTTTATAGAATTCTTCTTCATCTAACCTAATTAACTTTATTTCTTTCTTTTGTATAGCTAGTGCAACTTTTTCACCAGATATTGTAGTTTTTAGCTCTTTGAGAATATCATTTTTTCTAATTGCTCCAATTTTTCTTTTTGGATTTCGAGCAATAAAATTATCAATTTTATACCTAACTCCACCAATTTCCTCAACTTCCTTAATCACCCTTGCCCTATCCGCTTCATCAATTTGCTTAGCGGCAACCAACTCATCAAGTTTTTTAGCTAACAGATCAGATTCTTTAGATATAATTTTAGCATTGAGTTTTAAGCCGCCAGAAATTGCATCTGTAAGATCTACAGATAAAGTAAGCATTTCTAACCAAAATAGAAAGTTTGTCAACGCTTTGCCAAACTCTGTATCTTCCAATCCTGTTATTTTTAACAAAATATTGATGGTTCCACTAGAAATTTCAATGGCAGCAGCAGCGCCTTTGGCGGCTTTATATACATAAAATGTATTTTTGAGTCGGATACCATTTTTAACATAACCAGCAGCATCTGCCAGTCGCGCTAAATGTCTAAATTTTGCTAGGTTTCCAAATCCTGAAAGCGATGTAAGTATGTCAAATGTATACGAAGCAGCAGTACCTACATTGTTCCAAAAGCCTTTATCTTCACTAGCTTTAATTAAAAGTGCAGGTGATATTTTTTGTAAACGTATTGCATCTTTGTCGGAAGGATTTGGCAAAGACACAGGATACAACGGATGATACGTAATTTGCCAATCACCTTCTATATATGCTCGTATGCCTCTTGCTTTTTCACCATAAAAAAGTGTAAAAATATCACTAAACCAGTGCGCATCAGGAGTGAATACGATATTATCATTTTCATCAAATTCTGCATCTATATTGCTGGTGTAAAAACCAATTGTTTTATCAGCAGTATAAGGGAGCATTTTCCAAGGTTTTTTCTTTTCCTTTTGATCTTTGTCTGTTAGCTTAGTGAAATACGAAGAGTTTTTATATACTTCATGATCACGTTTGAAATAAGAACTCTTTCTCCATATTTTATATATAAAATGGTTGTAACGAACGAAATTATTTGTGTTCATTTTATGGTAGAAATTAAGTAGATAACTTTTTCCTTCAAATGTTTTAGAAAGTAATTGATCTAATAAATAATCGTTTTTTTGTTTATTCTCTGTGTTCTTATATTGTTGAATAAATTGTAAGATTTCAAAGAGTTTTAATGTAATATCTTCTACATTCACCGTAATATTTGTGATAGGTATTTTTAGAACACTATCAATGGCAAACCAAATAAACTGTTCTCCTAATATTGTATTTCTATCCTTTTGCTGTCTAAATAAGTTTTGTTCTTTGATAAAGAAGTCTAATGGGATATAATAGATGATAGCCAGTATGCCTGTGATAGAGAATTTTGACTTAAAATTGTTAACTCTGTTTTCAAGTTCTTTAGTAACAATTTCTATATATTTTTTAAAACAATCTCTTTTTCTAAAACCTGAACCTTCCCAAAGATCTAATGGAGATACACCATTTCTAAAATAAGTAAGTTCCATAAAGGCGAGGAAGCCTTCTATATGGTTAAATGTGAGCTTTATTGCATGTTGAAAACGTCCATCTGTAAAAGGAATTTCAAAATCATCATTTAGAATTCTATGATATTCATAATACAAGGCTATTTTTCCCTGCTCAACAACAATTTTTGGATACCAATATATTTTTGCGGCTTGTTCATATAGATTGATATTTATTTTTCTAAGTAGATTGGCTTTGCTACCTTGCTCTAGCATACCTAATATTTGATCTGAAACAGCGTTTGTGTAACCCGAAGCATTTTTATAATCTAACTCGTATTCTCCATTAGTAAGTCCTCCCAAATCTTTAGGGTTGTAATCCATTGCTTTATGACCAAAAACTCTAATTTCAGGCATTGCAATCTCTACAGAATATATTTTTTGTTGCTCAGGATGATAATAATGCAAATGCTGTAATGCAATAGGGATAAAAGTCAAATCATTATATGGTAGAAAATGACTTTCATTGGTATTAGGTAATAAAGCATCTTCTAAACTTACATAAGTAGTTATGCCATTTCGTATTCTTTTGAAGTAATATTCAACTTCATCGCCGTTTCTAGTAACAACAAGAGGATATTGAATATTTACAGGAAGAAAACCTCCTGCTAAATCTTCAGCTATTGGAGAACCATATCTAAGAATTTTAGTAACATTTTTTGAAAAAGAAAACTGTTCTTCATCCAAAAAATCACTATCAATTCTAATTAGATAATGTATATCCCTATATCCGCTAGAAGCATCATACTTTTTAGGATTTAGATATGTGGTTAATAAATTTATATTTTCCATTTTTCATTCTTTAAATTTAATTTGTGTATCATTTTTCATTCTTTAAATTACTTCCATAGCGAGTTTGTCATTTATATAAAAATGAGGTTGAAAACCATCTTTGGAAAGTTGATTTTAGGTTTTGATATTGGAGTGCTTATTTTAAAAGCACAGAATGCTTTTTTGAAATAGCCTAAAGTTTATAGGCGTAGACTTTTTTATATAAGCGTAGTGTTTTAACTAAAAATTAAGTTAAGTAAATGCTTGCAAAAGTTTGTATATTCAAAAAACTAGCTTTTTATCATGAGTGCAAGAAAAGAATAAACTGCAAATAAAGTAGTGTGTTTTTTAAATGTAGTCTGTAGTTGCAGTAAGTGTTTTTTTTGAATACTAATATTCAATTTGTTATCTTTAAAAGAAGAAGTATTAAGCATAAAAATTTAAAAACATTCATCATGAAAAAGCGTAGTATAGAAGAAATCAAAACAGAAGGCAGTATTCACATTATTCATCAAATACAATTGATAAAAGGAGGAATGTCTGGTATGACTTCTGAAACAGAAGTAGTAGAATAGATTTTTAAGAATATTATAAAAAAAGAAAGTTATGAAGCAGCTTGTTTGGCAACTTTTTGTTAAAATAGCGCATCAAGTAAAAAATCAAAAAAATTATAAAGCACATATAAAATCAACAGAACAATTAAAAAAATCATTCCTAAACAACATCCGCAACCATTTTTTCCTTTCCACTGAAACGTTTTAAAGCTGCTATTACCTTCATGCTTTAAAGCATTACTTTTTTTAGGCAAAAAATAACCACGCCAAGAATAGTTAGGAGTTGATAATTCCCATTCTTTATTACAAAAAGTACATTGATAAAAAGATTCAACTTCATTTGTAGTATTGGTTTCTACAATCCTTATAAATAAGCCATTTCTGCATTCTTCATCAAGCGTATCCTGAAAAGTTATAAAATCCTGTTCTGAAGAAAAACCTTGTCTTTTAAAAGGCAAGCAATGTTGACAAGGAGATGTTGTAAGTGTAGCAGGAAGCATTTAATTTGAAGCAATCTTTTTAGCTTTTATTTTCCCTTTCAAAGAATTCGAATTAAGCTTTTTTTGAAAAGGTTTTACATCTGTATGTTCAAGATGTTCTAGTTTCGGATTTGCACATTTTTCACACATAAATAATTAATTTTCAGTAGCGGGTGCCGCTTCTTGTTCGTTATCTTCTTGTTCTCCGGTTTCTTTTAAAACATAGGCAAACACAAATCCACCAATCTCTTTTACAGGTTCATATAAAATAGATTCATCAATTTTTTCCTTTGCAACAAATTCCATCGTATTATTGGTTCTATCAAAGAAAACTAATACAGCTCCTAACATTACAGCAATTTTCAATCCGCCAAAAGCGCCACCTAAGATTTTATTTAAGATACCTAATGAGGCAAAATCTGCCATCTTTGTCAATAACTTTCCTAATAACGTAATTGCAACTAAAATCACTGTAAAAGTAATAGCAAATGCTGCCAAATTGATATATTTCTCATCCCAAGTTTCAAATCGATCACTTAAAAAATCACCTGCATAATATGAAAAGTGAATGGCGCCATAAACTCCCGCAATCAAAGCAACTAACGAAGCTACTTCTATAAAAAGTCCTTTCATAAGTCCGCGAACAAATCCAAACAAAAGAAGTCCGCCCAAAATGATGTCAATAAAGTTCATGCGTATCGAATTTTAACAAATATAAAGTTTCTCTAAATAAAAACCTTTTTTAAATAACGAACATATACATATGATTCGTATGAAACTAATTACCTTTGTATCCGAAAAAGAACAAAAACAATGGCAAGAGACGAACAATTAAAGGAACGATGGAACAATGTAGTTGAAAAATTGACGCATCAATTTGCAGAAGGCGATACGTTAGATTTAGATGCGATTATCTATTTAATTGGTGTTCAGGAGTTGGGTCAGATTCATAAAACGTTCAAAAAAGATGAAAAAGTAAACTTAATGCATATCGCTATTTGTCGTTTGTTAGAACCGTATGGTTATTACGAATTTGATTATTTTGATGATGATGGCTGGCCACATTACAAGTTTAAAGAAGCATTGCCTACATTAAAAGCAGGTGAACAAACTGTTTTAATGAAAGAAGCTATTGTAAACTATTTTTTAGAAAAGGAATACATCTCTTAGTATGTGATAAATACAAACTACGTGTTGTTAAAACATCATACACATGTTAAAAAAAGATAATATTTCAATAGTGAAAATTATCTTTTTTTTATGTCTTGAAACTATGCTGTAAAATCTTAATCAGATGCTGTTATTTTGGTTTTTTAAACAATAAAAAGCCATGAAACGTAGAAAATTTATAGTAAACTCTTTATTAGCCATTGGAGGAATAATGGTTGCTCCAAACTTGATAAGTTGTAGTAATGATGATGATACTTTTACAAGCGAACTTCCACCAGATTTAAGTAATGATAATTTTAATGAAGGTGTGGCAAGTTTTGATCCTACATCAAGTGAAGTAATTATATGGTCAAGATATACAACGACCAATGCAAGTGTTGATGTCATTTGGCAAGTAGCTACTGATATAAATTTTCAGAGTATTGTACGTTCAGGAACTGTCACTACAGACGCTTCAAGAGATTATACCATTAGTATTGAATTGCAAAACTTAGAAACTAACCAAAAGCTATACTATCGTTTTGTAAATGTTGCAGACAAAACAGTTTCTATAATAGGGGAAACAATTACGTTGCCACAAAATGCTGCCGAAATAAAATTAGCAGTTTGTTCCTGTGCTAACTTTCAAGCAGGATTGTTCAATTCATACAAAGCAATGGCGGAAAGTGATAGTGATATCATTGTGCATTTAGGTGATTATATTTATGAATACGCTCCAGGCGAATACGGAACAACGCCAGAAACTATTGCACTTGGAAGAATTCATGAGCCAGACAATGAAATTGTAACGTTAGACGATTACAGAATTCGTTACAAACAATACAGGAATGATGAAAATCTAAAACTAGCGCACCAAAAGAAACCTTTTATTTGTGTTTGGGATGATCATGAAATTACAAATGATGCATATAAAGATGGAGCTGAAAATCATCAAACAAATGAAGGAAGTTATGAAGTACGTAAACAAGCGGCAATACAAGCATTTAGTGAATACTTGCCTGTGAGAACAGTTGATATAACAAAAATCTACAGAAGTATCAATTTAGGAAATTTAGTAAACCTACTCATGTTAGATACACGAGTTATTGGAAGAGACGAGCAATTAAATTATACAAACTACATTGATGGAGCAGGAAACTTTGATGCGGTAACATTTCAAACCGATATTCAAGACCCAAGTAGAAGTATGTTAGGAGCCACACAACGCGATTGGTTATTAGGGAATTTAGCTTCAAACACAACAGCTTGGAAAGTACTTGGGCAACAAGTATTAATGGGAAAAATGTTCATTCCTGCAGAAATGATTATCACACTTGGAACTATTTTAGCTGAAATAAGTGCTTCAGGAAGTATCTCTACAGCAACATTACAAGGATTTCAAACGCAATTAGGTGAATTGGTTCAAATAAAGGTAAGAGTACAAGCAAACGATCCAACACTAACTCCACAAGAAATAGGTAGAGTGAGTTTTGCATTGCCATACAATTTAGATGCATGGGACGGTTACCCAATAGAACGTGAAGCTATTTACAGTGCTGTGAGTGACGGACGTTTGGTGTGTTTGGCTGGAGATACGCACAATGCTTGGTGTAGTAATTTGAATTCTGTAGCAAACGAAACAAAAGGAAAGGAATTTGCAACATCATCAGTATCATCACCTGGTTTTGAAGGTCTTTTAGGAAATGATTCTGCACAATTAGCAGGCTTCGAGCAAGCAATGCAAGTACTAATAGACGACTTAAGTTATCTAAATGCTTCACAAAGAGGCTATTTGAAAATGACCTTTACTACTACGCAAGTTGCTGGAGAATGGGTTTTTGTAGACAATATATTAGCAACTACATTTAATGCATCTATAGGGAAAACAGAAACTTTCTCTTAATCAATACAAACAATAAAGAAGTATAAAAACCATCATGTTGATGGTTTTTTCTTTTTAATAAAGAAGTAATAATTAGAGAAATTCTCTAAATTTGCAAGCTAAATCAAGAATATCGTCATGATAGATAAGATCAAGGAACATATTGCGGAGATAGAAAAGTTTACGACGCAAGCCAAAGAAGATATTGAAAACTTCAGAATTAAATACTTAGGTAAAAAAGGATTGTTAAATGAATTTTTTGCGGAGTTTAAAAATGTTCCAAATGAACAAAAGAAAGAATTTGGGCAAACGATTAATAAATTAAAAACGGTTGCACAAGATAAAGTAAACGCTTTAAAAGAAGCATTGGAAAACCAAGCGGAAGAAAAAGGTGTTTACGGCGATTTAACACGTCCGGCTGAACCGATTGAAATTGGTGCACGTCATCCAATTTCATTAGTAAAGAATCAAATTACAGATATCTTTGCGCGTATTGGATTCAATGTGTCAGAAGGACCAGAAATTGAAGACGATTGGCACAATTTTACAGCGTTGAATCTTCCAGAATATCATCCAGCACGTGACATGCAGGATACATTTTTCATTCAAACAGATCCAGATATCTTATTACGAACACACACAAGTTCTGTGCAAGTGCGTTATATGGAAAATAATCAACCGCCAATTCGAACAATATCACCAGGTAGAGTATATCGTAATGAGGCGATTTCGGCACGTTCTCACTGCTTTTTTCATCAAATAGAAGGATTGTATATAGATAAAGAAGTAAGTTTTGCAGACTTAAAACAAACCTTGCAATATTTCACAAAAGAAATGTTCGGAAAATCTAAAATTAGATTGCGTCCGTCATATTTCCCGTTTACAGAGCCAAGCGCAGAAATTGATGTGTATTGGGGATTGGAAACAGAAACTGATTACAAAATCACCAAAGGAACTGGTTGGTTAGAAATTGGTGGTTGTGGAATGGTAGATCCGAATGTATTAACAAATTGCGGAATCGATCCGGCTGAGTATTCAGGATTTGCATTTGGTGTAGGAATTGATCGTATTGCAATGTTATTGCACCAAATTTCAGATATTCGTTTGTTGAGTGAAAACGATGTACGTTTCTTATCACAATTTAAATCTGCTTTATAACAATATAACGTCATTACGAGAAGTTTGCAGCGAAGTAATCTATTACTATAAAACAGATTATCACAGCTTTTCTCAAAGTCTCGGAATGACGTAATTTAAGAACTTTATCAGTAATTAAGTATGAAAAAAGATATTGAAATTCCTAAAGTAGAAGGTGTATATATGGCTGTTGTAGAAGAATACAATGAAATATACAAAACAGACGATTGGAACGCCTATATCATCAATGAAAACGATGTTGATTTGGAAATGATATTGATTGTTTCTCGCGGATACGATGCAGAGAGAGAAACGTCATTAATGCGTCATAAACTAGACAAACTACCTGCAAAATCTTATGCAAAAGCAGAATGGTTACAAGAAGATGTATTTTCATTAAACAATGAATTTAGAGTTACCTTTTTTCAGGATGGAAAAATGTATGATAAAAAGTATTTGTTCAGAAAAAACACGATTAATAAAAATGCATTTCAACCACTTCCGTTAATGAATACAAAGGGGATTTTAGTTAAATAACCATTTTGTTATGATATAACACATTGAAAAGCTAATCCAATTTATCAGTTAATTTTTTAAATACTTTCTTAGGATCTTTATTCTGATATAAAATTGAATACACCGCATCAATAATTGGCATATTTGTCTTTTTATCATTCTTCTGATTCAACAAATATGCACTTTTTGTAGCGTAATAACCTTCAGCAACCATATTCATTTCCATTTGGGCAGACTTTACAGTATAGCCTTTTCCTACCATATTTCCGAACATACGATTTCGAGAAAAAACGGAATAACCAGTTACTAATAAATCGCCTAAATAGGCAGAATTATTAATGTTACGTTTCATTTTATGAACCTTCTTAATAAAACGTTTCATTTCACGAATGGCATTACTCATCAAAACACTTTGGAAATTATCTCCATAACCCAATCCATGTGCAATTCCAGCAGCAATAGCGTAAATGTTTTTCAACATTACGGCATATTCAGTACCAATAACATCATCACTAACTTTTGTTTTAATATAACTGCTAGATAATTTATCAGCTATATTTTGAGCTTTAGCTTCATCAGCACATGAAATTGTTAAGTACGACAAACGTTCAAGTGCAACTTCTTCAGCGTGACAAGGTCCTGCAATCACAGCAATATTCTCAAACGGAATTTTATAAATATCATGAAGATGCTCTCCTACTAACAATCCCGATTCAGGAATAATTCCTTTCACGGCAGAAACTACTATTTTATTAGAAATATCTATATCTGCATTAAATTTTTGCAATTCTCCATAAATAAAAGCAGATGGAATCACAAAAATTAAAACATCAGCATACGTTGCAATTTCATTAATATCATTGCTAATTTTTAGCTTATCAACATTAAATTCAACCGAACTCAAATAACTAGGATTGTGTTGTTCTTTTAGCAAATGTTCTTTTGTATAAACGCTTCGCATGTACCAACCAACTTCATCTAAATTTTCACACAGCATTTTTACAATTGCAGTTGCCCAACTTCCTGCGCCAAAAACAGCATATTTTAATTCTTTGTCCATACAATAGATATCCATAATCCAAAAATACATAAAATATTACTCTTATGGTATGCTTGAAAATCAAGGTTTTACTTTTTTGGCATGCGTTTTGAAAGTAGTATTTATATCAACATTAAAACGATTGGCTTATGAAGACGCTAAAACTACTCTTATCGATTACATTATTTAGTACACTATTAAGTTCATGTTATACAGAAGTACTGGTAGAAGATCCTATCATTGACGAACCGGGCATTAGCTTAGCAGAACTTTTAGATTCGTATGAACTTTGGTACGTAAATATTAATGAAACAACAGGAAACGGAGAAGTTCCTTTTTTGCAACGTGCATTTACAGTTTCGTTCAGAAATGGAACCTTGTATGCAAATAACAATATCTCAGGAATTGGGAACAATGGAAACGGTTATGGAATTGATGTTGGAGCATACGGAACAGATTTTACGTTTGTAGACATAAATCATGATATTGATGGATATTATCCATTACGTGTAGATCAATTAGGAATTAATAGAATCCGTTTGGTAGATACATCAACAAATACAAGTTATTATTTAACAGGATATCAACGTTCAAACTTTGATTACGATTTCGTATTCTATGATAACATTCACTACTTTTTACAAGAATTTACAGCTTGGAAAAAAGTATATACCAGTCAAGCTGGAATGTTGAATGCATTTGATGAAGAAAATTTCTTAACGTTTTTATCAGGTGGAAACGATGATACGTTCCTTTCATCTAGAGATACGGTTGATACACCAATTGCAAACTTAGTATACGATTACGAAGGAATTTATACGATTTATGATGTGGAAAATGATCCGTATTTAAAAGTTTTAACATTAGATTATGATTACCTAGACAATGAATACTTCGAATTAAGCGTTATAGATGACGGAACCATACAATTATTTCACCCAGATTCGGGAACAACCTATGAGTTTGAAGGAAGAGGATACATTCAGTACTTACGATCTTCTTCAGATGGAAGCTTTGCAAAATCGAAGCAAACAGATAAAAAACGTAAAAAAATAAAAAATAAAGTGTTCAATAAGGACGACTTTAAAAAGTAATAAAGACTTAAAGACTTTGGTTGGTTATTTAGTTTAGAAACAGTTTTTGCATTCGTGTAAAAACTGTTTCTTTTTTAATTTATAATAGTGTGAGTTGAATTAATTCCTTCGCAGGAAGGAATCTTTTTTAAAGTCAACTGAACTTTATTTATGATATGAAAACCACTTCAAAACCAAATTATTTTACACGTTATAGAGACTTTTTGCAGTACATCGTAAAGTTGTATAAATAGTATGCAATCTTTGCAAATTGCATGATAATTCGTACTTTAACAACACAATAGAAAACCTCAATTAACAATAATAAAAAACAAAAAGAATTATGGGATTATTTTCATTTATCAAAGATGCTGGAGCTAAATTATTTGGTGGAAAAACAACAGCAGAAGAAGCAGCGGAAGTTGCGGCAGAAAAAGCTGCAGAAGTTGCAGAAGCGGCGGCAATTGCCAGAGCAAATGCAGAAGCATCAATTAAAGAAACAATTGGAGATTTAGATTTACATGTAGAAAACTTAGAAGTTTCACTTGAAGGAGATACAGCAGTTATTTCCGGAAAAGCACATGACCAAGCTACAAAAGAAAAAGTAATTTTGGTAGTTGGAAATACACAAGGTATTGCTATGGTTGATGACAGAATGGAAGTTGAGCATGTAGAGCCAGAAGCACAATTTCATACAGTAGCTAAAGGTGATACTTTAGGTAAAATAGCAAAACAATATTATGGAAATGCGATGAAATATCCTGTGATATTTGAAGCTAACAAGCCAATGTTAAAAGATCCAAACCTAATATATCCAGGGCAAGTATTACGAATTCCAGGACTTGATTAAATAAAAAAGCCACAAAAACTCCTCAATTTTGAGGAGTTTTTTTGTTTTACGTCTAAAAACCTACAAAAAAGGGGAAAAGTCCCCTTGTTCCGTACTGCTTAAATCTCCTAATATTGCTGTCTAAACAGTGAATGTCATGAGAAGCAAACGCGCATTAATCATCTTACCACTTTCTTTAATCCTTTTAATTTTAATGGGAATTACTTCCTTTACAACTCCCAAAAAAGAAATCATTGGAACGTGGATTTCACAATCAGATCCTGATTACAAATTAGAATTTTCTAAAGATGGGATTTGTAAATATTATTACATAGGTAAAGAATATAAAAAATGCGCTTACAATATTTCTACAGCGTATGATAAAAATAGTGAAGATAGCGGGTTATTTCTTGAAATGTCAGATGAAAACGGTGAAACGCTAAGTTATTATGAATTAAGAGACATAAATGAAAGTGATGACGACGTCTTAGTTTTAGGTGATGTAGAAAAAGGGGAAGAATACTTTTATGATAAAGTATTGAACTAATTACTTCTTGTAAAAATTCATCAAATCAATATAATCCCAAACGTTTTTAGGTAACAAAGGTTTTATATTCTTCTTTTCTTTAATTGCATTTCTAATAAATGTAGAAGAAATTTCCATAATTGGCGCTGTTACTTTGTGTATTTTTGGATGATCTGTAAATTGATGTTCTACGGTTCCAGTTGAAATTCTTGGATATACGTACACATCATGATTTTGAAGTATCACTTCATAGTTTTTCCACTTGTGCAATCCTTTTAAATTATCTTCACCCATAATGAGACAAAACTCATGTTGCGGATATTTTTCTTGTAAATGAGCTAAAGTATGTACTGTATAATTAGGTTGAGGTAACTTAAATTCAATATTACTTGGCTGAATTTTAGGATATTCTTCTGTAGCAATAGTAACCATCTCATAGCGATGATGGTTATCCAATAATGTACTTTTCTTTTTAAATGGGTTATGTGGTGTTACAACCATCCAAATAGCGTCTAAATCACTATATTCTGCCATATGATTGGCAATTGCCAAATGTCCAATATGAATAGGATTAAACGTGCCAAAATACAAACCAACTTTCATTCCATTACTTTTTTTCAATACCAATAAAATTAGCAACAACTTTTTCAGCTTCTGCTTTAGCAGTTGCTAAATCGTCGTTCATAATTCTAACATCAAATTGTGGTGCATTTGCCATTTCAGCAGGAGCTTTTGCAATGCGCATATTAATTTTTTCTTGACTTTCGGTTTTTCTATTCTTCAAACGTTGAATTAATTCATTGATATGTGGTGGTTCCACAAAAACGGTCAAGGTTTCTTTGGGAAATTTTCCTTTAATTCGCAATGCGCCTACAACATCAATATCAAAAATAACATTCCTTCCGGCATCACAAATACGGTCAACTTCCGTTTGTAATGTACCGTAATAGTTTTCAGGATATACTTCTTCCCATTCTAAAAACTCTTTATTCTTGATCTTCTGTCTAAAATCTTTAGGGGATAAAAAATAATAATCTTTTCCGTCAACTTCATTTCCGCGCTTTTCGCGTGAAGCTGCCGAAATAGAAAATTCTAAGTTTAACTCTGGAATTCCTAATAAGTGATGCACAATAGTCGTTTTTCCTGCGCCAGACGGTGCTGCAAATACAATTAACTTCCCTCTTTTCATTACAGAACGTTTAATAGTTGTTCTTTAATTTTTTCCAGTTCATCCTTCATCTGAACAACCAATTGTTGCATAGGTGCATAGTTAGATTTAGAACCTATAGTATTGATTTCACGACCAATTTCTTGTGTAATGAAACCTAATTTTTTTCCGTTAGATTTTTCAGAGTGTAATGACTTTGAAAAATAATCTAAGTGATTTGCCAAACGAACCTTCTCTTCTGTTATGTCAAATTTCTCCAAATAATAAATCAACTCTTGTTCAAAGCGATTTTCATCAACTTGTTCTTTCAAATCGTCTAACGCTTTGCGAAGTCGTTGCTTTACAGAAGTCATTCGTTCATCGTCAATTCCGATAACATCGTTTAATAAAGTAGAAATATTATTGATGCGTAATAAAAAGTCTTCTTCTAACACTTTTCCTTCAGCGATTCTGTATTCGTTTAATTCTTTAATTGCATGATTTAATGCAGTAAGAATTACTTCATATTCACTTTCGTCAATCTCTTCGCGCTCTGTTTTTAAGGCGTCTGGCATTCTAACGGCCATTTTTAACAAATCTAAATCACTAGCACTCTGCTCTATTTGACGCATTTGATTCATGTATTCAGTAACAACAGCTTTGTTAATTACTGTAGATGTTTCTTCAGCAGTCACTTCTACATATAACGAAAAATCAACCTTTCCTCTTAGTAAAGAAGACGCGATTAATTTTCGCATTGACAACTCTTTTTCTCTATAATAAGAAGGAATTCGAGCGTTCAAATCCAAGCTCTTACTATTCAGTGACTTTAATTCAATTGTTATTTTTTTTGACGGAAGTTGTTCTACAGACTTTCCGAAACCGGTCATAGACTTTATCATACGGCAAAAATAGTAAATTTACTGACATTGCTTACGTTTCTGGATAGCTATTCTAAATGTTTTCAGGACATTTAATAAAATTATTTTTTGGCTTTCGCCGAATATTTCATAGACTATATAAATGATGAACGAGTATGCGTTTACTATTTAGTACAAATCCTTTGGGCAACTTTGATGTTGGATGGGAAAATTGTAGCTTTAACTTCAATTAAACCTATGCTAAAATAAGCTTAGTTGTATTAGAAGTAAGCAGAATCTCTGTGGTTGACAACATTTATACATGAAAATTAAAGAACCTGAATTTAGATTTGGAAAAAATTGGGATGAGTTGGCAACACTATTCAATTATAAAATTAATGAACACGATCAAGATTGGACGTATATAATTGCTGAGCCGACAAGAATAGATGAATATATTAGTGCTTACGGTACTACTGTTATTAATGAAGACACCAAATTTTCATTGCTGGAAATGATAATACAATCATTAACAGATCAAGCTACAGAAGAACTAATACAAGAAAAGTGGAAAGAGATTAAACCTCTATTAATAAAAGACTTTGAATTGCATAAATACACTATTTTTTATTGGTGTTGTTGGGATAATGAAGACATTAATGATTGTTGGAGAGTTACTCCTTTATTCAGAGAATTTTGGTTAAATAAAAAATAGGCGCAAAATTTTATTTCGACAAAGTTTATGTCTAAATCTTAAGTTAAACTAAGAGAAATACTTCATTATATCTTTCGTTTTTTTATTTTTGACAAAACTACCGAATGCCTTTAGTATTATTATCCATTGCACCAGCGCTTTTGATTATAATTTATATTTATTACAGTGATAAATATGATAAGGAACCAAAGTACTTGTTATTTATTTGTTTTTTGTTGGGTGCTATAGGTAGTATTTTAATTGCTTCTGTTTCGCATTTATTCGTTTCACAATATTATCCAGATATAGATAAACAAGTTATTTGGATTCAATTTTGCAAAGCATTTATTGTAGTTGCCTTAGTAGAAGAGTTTAGCAAATATATTTTTGTACGCTACTTTGCACAACGACACAAAGAGTTTGACGAACCGTATGACGGCATCATGTATGCTGTAATGGTTTCTATGGGTTTTGCCGTGACGGAAAACTTAGCATATGCGTTTCAGGGCGGTGTTGAAGTTGCATTATACAGAGCTTTTACGGCAGTTCCTGCGCATGCAACTTTCGGGATTATTATGGGATACTACATGGGAAAAGCCAAGTTTTCTCGCTACAGAGTAAAATTTAACCTTATAGGGTTAGCGTTAGCAACTTGTTTTCACGGGATTTATGACTTCTTCTTATTTATCAATTACATTCCAGGAATTTCTATTGGTGCGTTTGTATCTTTAGCTGTTGGATTGTTACTATCACAAAAAGCCATTCGGCTGCATCAGCAAAATTCAAATTTTAGACCGAAGTAGCAAAACTCAATGCTTGTGCTTCCGTATGATAAATTTGACCAAATTCAAAAAAGCCAACATGCCCGCCATACTTTGGCATTTCTAAATACAAATCATTATTCGCTTCAGCTTCTTTAATTGGAAAACAATCCTGTGACAAAAAAGAGTCATTAAGCGCATTAATAACCAATGTTGGCGTTTTGATATATTTTAAAAACTGTAACGATGAGCATTTTGTATAATAATCCATAGCGTCTTTATAACCATGTGCTTTGGAAGAATACAAATTGTCAATCTTTAACAAAGTATCAGCATTTTTAATATCTTCTACACTTAATAAAGATGGAAAAGCACGCTGTTTTTCCATGAGCTTTCCTTGTAAATGTTTAATAAAACGATTGCTATATAAACGATTTTCAAGCTTTTCCATTTGTTGTAATGAACCATGCAATGAACACGGAACAGAAATAGCAATGCCTGCTTTTACTTCTTTTGGAACACGAATAGGCTCGCCTAAATATTTCAATAACATATTTCCGCCTAAACTAAATCCTTTAATAATAATATGATTATATTTAGTATGATTGTTCAATACATGTGTTACAACTTCGCGTAAATCTTCCGTTGCACCAGCATTATACGAACGATACAAACGATTGGGTTCTCCACTACAACTTCTAAAATTCATCGCAATGGCGTCGTAATTATGATCATTAAACAACTTTGCAGATCGTGTAATGTACGCACGTTGCGCATTTCCTTCCAAACCATGCAATAGAATAATGAGTTTGTTGGTTTTTTTCTTGGCGAAACTCCAATCTAAATCGACAAAATCACTATCACTTAACGTAAGTCGTTCTCTTTTTTGTTCAATTTTTGCGCCAGTTCGAAACAAACCTGAATATACTGTTGAAATATGACCGTTTTTAAAAATAAGTGGCGGATCGTAATACGTATTTAATATTGGCATGCTATTTTTGATAAATAAAAAATAAATATACAATGTATTTTAAAGAATTTGACATCCGTTGGAGTGATTTAGATGCAAATAGACATTTAGCAAACTCAGCATACATAAATTTCATGAGCCATACACGTATGGGGTTTCTTATTGAAAATGGTTTTTCACAAAGAGAACTAGCTAAACACAATATAGGACCTGTTGTGTTTTATGAACACATGTACTATTTCAAAGAAGCCTTTCCTGGGAAACCTGTAAAAGTATCTTTAGAAGTTGGAGGGTTAAGTGAAGATGGAATGTTCTTTGAATTTCTACATAATTTTTATGATGCGAATGGAAAAAACTTTGCAAGCTGTGAAATGATGGGTGCTTGGATTGATTTAAAAACACGTCAACTAATCGGTTTGCCAGAAGAATTTAATACTACTTTGCGTAATGTGCCTCGTGCAAAAACCTTTAAAATATTAACCAAAGAAGATACACGTCGTTTTGGGAAAAAGCCTGAAAATTTAAAGTAACTATTTGATTGTTAGTTAAAAAGAAGTATATTTAAAACAACCTTTATTAACTAACATCAAAAATTATGGAAAACATTAATTGGATTGCACTTGTGGTGGCAGCTTTGTCTACACTTGTGATTGGATTCGTATGGTATGGACCTTTATTTGGAAAAGCTTGGATGAAAGAAACAGGAATAACCGAAGAGCAAGCACAAAAAGGCATGCCTTTACGATTTGGACTCAGCGTTGTACTCGCTTTTTTTGCGGTATTTTTTATCTACGCAATATCAGTGCTTACAGGTGGCGAACCAGGAGACCCACACGGGCAAGACAAGTTTTTAACCTTTGGTCATGGAGTTGTGCATGGAATATCAGTAGCATTATTTATTGCAATGCCAGCTTTGGTTACCAATGCTTTATTTGAGCAAAAATCATTCAAATACATGTTAATCAATGTCGGTTATTGGATGGTTACTTTTGCCATTATGGGCGGAATTGTGAATGCTTGGACATAAAAATCTATTCTATATAAATTAAAAAGAGGCTTAATTAAGCCTCTTTTTTTATCCTTTCCAAATTCCATTATTCAACCCAATAATATAAGGAATTCCTCTGTAGACAGAAATATCGACTGCTTTTCCGCCACGTCCATATTCGACCCATCTATTAAATCTGTGACGAAAAATTCCGTTATTAACTCCTATAACCCAAACGGTTCCATCTCGATCACAAGTAATCTTTTGTCCAATTCCTCTTCCACGAAGTTGTATCCAACCCATTCCGTTTCCTCGCCAAATACTTCCATCTTCGGCTATGATATAAGGAATTCCACGATGCGCAGCAATATCTACAGCTTTTCCATAACCAGGATATAAATTCCAGTTTCTGCCATCAAATGAAAATATATTATTGTTTATACCAATAATCCATAATTGACCATTATCACTGTAAATTCGTTTTCCGAGTCCATTCCCAGGCATGGGAACCCAGCCAGAACCTGTTCCTTTCCAAATTCCATTATTCAATCCGATAATATAAGGTGTTCCATTATGTACCGCAATATCTATAGCTTTTCCACGTCCTGGATATTCTTGCCATCTACTTCCGTTATATGAAAAAATACTGTTACGCATTCCAATTACCCAAGCAGTTCCATTGTCATTATAAATAGCTGTTCCTTGTCCGCCACCACGCAATTGTTTCCATGTTTGCGCATTTCCAAAAGCAACACAAAAAAGTAATAAGATAAAAGTGTATGTGATTTTTTTCATAATAGAAATCATTAAAATGATATGTTTAAAAGTACAAATTTAATGCCATTTATAATGGTAAGCACTAATTGCATAAAATACAAAACCTTCGAAACTTTCGCTTCGAAGGTTTTTAACAATTAAATATATGGAAAGAAATTATTATGTTTTCTTGTGTTAACCTCTATCACGCTTTCCAGGATATGCAATTGTCCCATGCTCAGCTAAGTCTAAACCTTTCTCTTCTATTTCTGCACTAACACGCAAGCCAATTGTTTTCTTAAGTGTAAATAAAACGATAAACGATAAAGTAATTGCCCAAGCAGCATACGCTAAAACACCAATAGCTTGTGATCCTAATTGTGAAGCGCCACCTCCATTAAAAAGACCAATGCCTTTATCACCATCAACGCCCCAAAGACCAATAACTAATGTTCCCCAAGCACCAACAACACCGTGTACAGAAACGGCACCAATGGCATCGTCAATTTTAAGTTTCTTCTCAATAAATTCGATAGAAACTACCACTAAAATACCACCGATTAAACCAGCTAATACAGCGCCACCACTAGTCATGTTTCCACAACCGGCTGTAATACTTACCAAACCAGCAAGCGCACCATTTAACGTTTGTGCTAAGTGAGGTTTTCCATACCATATCCATGTAGTGATTAATGCTGCTAAACCGCCTGCAGCTGCAGCTAAATTGGTAATTAAAACTACATTAGAAGCACCGATTGCATCAGCTCCGCCCCAAGCAAGTTGCGATCCACCGTTAAAACCAAACCATCCTAACCAAAGGATAAACACACCTAAAGTTGCCATAATTTGATTGTGTCCAGGAATCGGCATTACTTTCCCATCTACAAATTTACCAATACGTGGACCTACTAAAATAGCAGCTACTAAGGCAGCCCAACCACCAACAGAATGTACAATAGACGATCCTGCAAAGTCAATAAAACCAAGTTTGGTTAACCAGCCTTCGCCTTGCCATTGCCATCCTCCAGAAATAGGATAAATAACTGCTGTCATTACTAAAGAGAAAATGATATATGTAGAATATTTTGTTCTACCTGCAATAGCTCCTGAAACAATTGTAGCAGCAGTAGCAGCAAACATAGTTTGAAAGAATAAGTCAGCGCCTTCTCCTTGGAATAAACCACTCCAAAAGAACCAACCGTTAGACGTATCTCCATACATTAACGAATATCCAACAATCCAATAAGTTAATGACCCAACACAGATGTCAAGAACATTTTTCATTGCAATATTAACTGCATTTTTAGAACGCGTCATACCTGATTCTACAAGAGTAAAACCAGCTTGCATAAAGAATACTAAGATACCTGAAAGTAACATCCATAGCATTCCCATGTCTGTATTAATTGCCTCTATTGCTGCTTCAAGGTCTTTAGTGGAAGCAGGTACAACTTCTTGAATTGCAATTAGGTTTGGTAAAATTGTTAAAAAATTATCCATCGTAATTATGTTTAATATTTGTTAGTTAAAATTGATATATAGCGGCAAGAACAAAAGAACCTAAACTTTTAGTTGCCATTAAATCGGTGTCAATAAAAATGTCTTCAGAACCACTATCAAGTCGAAATTCAGGTTTGATAATCAGATCTTCTTCAACAACATAACTTCCCGTAAGTGTTATAGAAAAAATGCTTGGATCATCAGGTGTGGCATCGCTTTGTGTTTGGAAGTACTCACCTCTTAAACCAACAGTTAAAGCTTCCGTTGTTTTATATTGAGGATAAATAGCTGCACCGTAAAAACCTTCACCTTTATTATCTGCATACGCAGCATTAATTCCTATAAAGAAATCTTTAGTAGCATCAAAACCACCTGTATAATCTATTTCAAAGCCTAATCCTGCTTTGTCATATAATAAGTTCAAAAATTGACCGCTGTAACCTAATTGTGCACCAACGGCGTAACTTCCATCAGGATTGAATTCGGTAACATCTGTTTGATTAAATACACCAAGCATTAAGCTAAAATCTTCAGAAAGTGTAAAATCGGCTTTTAAACCAGTATGAGAAAAAGGTCCGTTTGAAAATAAATAAGATGTACTATAGTTGAAGTTTCCTGTTGGAGCAATCACTTCGTAGCCTAAAAATGTATTAAATTTTCCTAAAGTAAGTTTTGTGTTTTCACTTATGTTGTAATAAGCGTATAACTGATTTAATTCGGTAGCACTTGCTGCTTCTCCTCTTGGACCAAAAACTAAATCGGCAACGGCACCAACTTTCCCTTTTTCATAAGAAGCGATAATATTTCCCATGCCTAAAGAGAAACCTGCTGTATCAGCAAAAGAAGTTGCAGGTGCAATTTGATTTTCGTCATTTGGCGCAGTAAAATTTGTTCTGTAATACGCGTCTAAACTTCCTCCAAAAGTGAATTTTTTTTCAGGAGCATCTGACTTTTCTTGTGCACTTAAAACAAAAGTTGTTAAAAGTAACATTAGTGTAAATAAATTTTTCATAAATCTCGAAAATTGACTGTTAGTTACTTTCGAAACTATGTAAAATTTGAATTAACCCTGTAAAAAATAGGGGTAAAAGTTTAATTTTTATGAATATTTTAATTTATACCCTAATTTTTTTAGGGTTATACTTTTTTTGTTTGCTTTTTTAACAAATTAATAATTTCGATTTTGCATAATTGTTATTATTTTAATAAAATCAATAACTATTTTTCAATAAAATGACTTTTTCGCAAACGTTTTCGTAATAATTGATGTTTTAAAATAAGATAATTTCAATTGCATTTTTGTTAGAATATGCGCTTAAAATTGCTGATTTATCATTTAAAAAGGTTTTAATTATCGATTTACGAAAAGTGCTTTCCCTTTTTTTATTATAAAATTCTTGCTTCTATATTAGACAATAAATAAAGGAGTAAAAACCCCTAAAATTATTTGATGATGTTAAAGAAACAAGGACTCTATTTGCCAGAATTTGAACATGATAATTGCGGAGCAGGATTTATCTGTAGTTTAACAGGGAAACGTTCAAACGATATCATTCATAAAGCACTTGAAATTTTAGTAAAACTTGAGCATCGTGGTGCAGTAAGTTCAGATGGTGTCACAGGAGATGGTGCAGGTATTTTAATTGATATTCCTCATACGTTTTTT
This sequence comes from uncultured Kordia sp., assembly GCF_947496985.1. Lineage (GTDB taxonomy): Bacteria > Bacteroidota > Bacteroidia > Flavobacteriales > Flavobacteriaceae > Kordia. The sequence continues at coordinate 608,695 of NZ_CANMEZ010000001.1, read as the reverse complement.
AAGAAATTCTGTGACTTCAAATTACCAAATGCTGGCGAATACGCGGTAAGTAATGTATTTCTTCCCCAAAAAACGAATCAACGTGAATTCTGTATTGAAGTCTTTGAAAAAGAAATTAAAAATCAAGATCTTGAACTTATTGGTTGGAGAGATGTGCCTGTAAATAGCAAGATTTTAGGAGAAATTGCTAAAGAAACAGAACCGTTTGTAAAACAATTATTCATTGGGAAAGCAAATAAAAAACAATCGGATAAAGACTTTAACCTAAAACTATTTGCTGCGCGTAAAATCACAGAGCATATTATATATGACTCTAAACTGTCTGAATCACAGTTCTTCTATGTGCCAAGTTTATCAACAAAAATTATCATTTTTAAAGGTTTACTAAAGCCTGAACATATCAATGAATATTACTTAGATTTATATGACTCCGTATTAGATACACGTTTAGCACTAGTACACCAACGATTTTCAACCAATACATTTCCAACGTGGGATTTAGCACAACCTTTCCGATATATTTGTCATAATGGAGAAATAAATACGCTTCGCGGAAATGTGTCTCGTATGTTTTCTCGAGAAGAAATTATGGAAAGTCCATTATTTGGAGAAGACATCAAAAAAATAATTCCAACAATACTAAAAGGAAAGTCAGATTCTGCAACTTTAGACATGGTCGTAGAATTATTACTCATGACAGGTCGTTCATTGCCAGAAGCCATGATGATGTTAGTGCCGGAAGCTTGGGAGAAAAATCCAAACATGTCTGATGCTAAAAAAGCATTTTATGAATACAATGCTTGCCTGATGGAACCATGGGATGGACCAGCGTCTATTCCGTTTACAGATGGTAACTTTATTGGTGCCGTTTTAGATAGAAATGGATTGCGTCCTTCACGTTACACAGTTACTAAAAATGGAAACGTAATCATGTCTTCCGAAACTGGAGTTGTAGATATCAAACCTGAAAATGTTGAATTTCATGGTCGTTTAGAACCAGGAAAAATGTTTTTAGTAGACATGAATGAAGGCAGAATTGTAAATGATGAAGAACTCAAAGAAGAAATAGCTTCTAAATATCCATACAGAAAATGGCTTGATGAAAATTTGGTACACCTGCGAAATATTTCAGCAAAAAAAGGACCAATCAAATATGACGAAATTGAACTCAAAAAACGGGAAGTTGTTTTTGGATATACACAAGAAGATTTAAATACAATCATTCGTCCAATGGCGCAAAATGCCAAAGAACCAATCGGATCTATGGGAAGCGACACGCCAATTGCCATTCTTTCGGAAAGACCGCAATTAGTCTACAACTACTTCAAACAACTATTTGCACAGGTTACGAATCCTCCGTTAGATGGTGTTCGTGAAGAATTAATCACAGACATCAGCCTCACACTTGGAAGTGATGTGAATCTATTTGACATCAATGCAGCACATTGTAAAAAGCTAAAAATTCAAAATCCAGTCATCTCTAAACACGATTTAGATAAAATTAGAAACTACGATAGCAATCCAAACTTCAAAGTAGCTTCCATATCAATGTTATATGAAGTAAACAGAGGATTAAATGAACTTGAAGTTGCATTAGAAAACCTAATGCATAAAGCTTCCAAAGCTATAAATAATGGAGCAAATATTATCATTCTATCTGATAGATATGTAGATGAAAAACATGCGCCAATTCCTGCATTATTGGCATGTTCCTATGTTAATCATGCATTGCATAAACTCAAAAAGCGTTCAAGAATTAGCTTAATTATTGAATCGGCAGAACCAAGAGAAGTACATCATTTTGCATTGCTATTTGGTTTTGGAGCAAGTGCCGTAAATCCGTACATCGTAAACGAAATTGTAGAAAAGCAAGTGCTAAATGGTGATATAACGGATTTAGAATACTTACCAGCCATTAAAAATTACAACAAAGCAATTGGAAAAGGAATTCTAAAAGTGATGAACAAAATAGGAATCTCAACCTTAAACTCTTATCGAGGTTCGCAACTATTTGAATGTATCGGAATCAATGCTACAACAGTCAAAAAATACTTTCCAAACACACCAACACGTATTCAAGGTATTGGCTTACGCGAAATAGAACGCGAAATAGTAAAACGTCACAAAAAAGCATTTCAAGTCAATGATGTCAACGCAGAAATTGAAGTTGGTGGAGAATACAGATGGCGACGTGGACAAGAAAAACATATGTTCAATCCGTTAACGGTAGCAAAACTGCAAGAATCTGTTCGAACGAACAAAGCATCAACTTTCAAAGAATACTCTGAATTGGTAAACAATCAGTCTAAAAATCTAATGACAATCAGAGGTTTATTTGAATTTGATCAATTTGACCCAATTCCGTTAGAAGAGGTAGAGCCTTGGACAGAAATCGTAAAACGTTTCAAAACTGGCGCTATGTCATATGGTTCTATCAGTAAAGAAGCACATGAAAACTTGGCCATTGCAATGAACAGAATTGGTGGAAAATCTAATTCTGGTGAAGGTGGAGAAGATCAAGAACGTTTCTACAAAAGCTCACAAGGCGATTGGAAAAATTCAGCCATCAAACAAGTCGCTTCAGGACGTTTTGGTGTGACGTCAAACTATCTCACAAGCGCAAATGAAATTCAAATAAAAATTGCACAAGGTGCAAAACCTGGCGAAGGCGGACAATTGCCAGGTCCAAAAGTAAATCATGAAATAGCAAAAACACGAAACTCTACACCATATGTTGGACTCATTTCGCCACCGCCTCATCACGATATCTATTCCATAGAAGATTTATCACAACTAATATATGATGTAAAATCTGCAAATCGTGAAGCACGTATCAATGTAAAATTAGTTTCAGAAGTTGGTGTAGGAACAGTCGCGGCAGGAGTTGCCAAAGCAAAAGCAGATGTCATACTCATCTCTGGTTTTGACGGCGGAACAGGAGCTTCTCCATTAACATCATTAAAACATGCAGGCTTGCCTTGGGAATTAGGAATTGCCGAAGCGCAACAAACCTTAGTCATGAACGATTTACGAAATAGAGTGGTTCTAGAATGTGATGGACAACTAAAAACAGGTCGTGATGTTGCCATTGCATGTTTGCTTGGCGCAGAAGAATTTGGTTTTGCAACAGCACCATTAGTAGCTTCAGGTTGTATCATGATGCGTGTATGTCACTTGAATACCTGTCCTGTTGGAATTGCAACGCAGAATCCAGCATTGCGTAAAAAATTCAAAGGAAAGCCAGAACATGTAGTAAATTATATGTATTTCGTCGCACAAGAATTACGAGAAATTATGGCAAAACTCGGATTCAAAACAGTCAACGAAATGGTTGGGCAAGTACATAAATTAAACAGAAACAAAGCCATTGAACATTACAAAACTACTGGAATCGACTTAACGCCTATTTTACATAAAGTAGAAGTTGCAGACAATGTAAAAGTGTACAATACAGAAACGCAAGATCACAACCTAGAAACACATTTAGATTTCAAAATCATCAAACAAGCGCATCAAGCATTGTTTAGAAGACAACGAACAGATTTACAACTAGACATAACCAATATTGATAGAGCTGTTGGCGCGATTGTAAGCAATGAAATCTCAAAAATATATGGTGCAGAAGGTTTGCCAGAAGATACCATTAATATAGATTTTACAGGTGCTGCGGGACAAAGTTTTGGTGCATTTACAACCAAAGGAATTCGTATGACAGTTCATGGGAATACGAATGATTACTTAGGGAAAGGACTTTCTGGCGGAAAACTCATCATAAAAGTACCATCGGCATCAACCATAATTCCCGAAGATAATATCATTACAGGAAACGTAACGTTGTACGGAGCAACTTCTGGCGAAGTATACATCAATGGAAAAGCAGGAGAACGTTTCTGTGTTCGAAACTCAGGAGCAAAAGCAGTTGTAGAAGGAATTGGTGATCATGGATGCGAATATATGACTGGCGGAGTTGCTGTTATTCTTGGAAAAGTTGGACGAAACTTTGGCGCGGGAATGAGCGGTGGAATTGCCTATGTATTAGATATCGAAAACACATTTCTGCAAAACTGTAATGGAGCCGAGTTAAACATTGATCCAATTGAATTGGAAGAAGACAAAGCAACATTAAAACAACTCATAGAAAATCATTACGAAGCTACATCAAGTCCATTAGGAAAACGAATACTAGAAAGCTGGGAAATCTACCTTCCGAAATTCATAAAAGTATTGCCTGAAGAATATAGAAAAGCATTAGTGCGATTAGAACAAGAACAACTTGAAACGGTATAAGATATGGGAAAAATAACAGGATTTTTAGAGCACAAACGTCAAGATGAAGCATATCAAGTTGCAACGGAACGTATCAAAAATTACAAAGAATTTACAATTCCATTAGAAGAAACTGAACTCAAAAATCAAGGTGCACGTTGTATGGATTGCGGCATTCCGTTTTGCCATAGTGGCTGTCCGTTAGGAAATCTAATTCCAGACTTTAATGATAAAGTATACAAAGGAAAATGGAAAGAAGCAGCAGCAATTTTACACGCTACCAATAACTTTCCAGAGTTTACAGGTCGTTTATGTCCAGCTCCGTGTGAAGAAGCCTGTGTATTAGGTATTAATGAAGATCCGGTAAGTATTGAAAACATTGAAAAAAACATTGTAGAAACCGCTTTCGCAGAAGGTTGGATTATTGCAAAACCGCCAACAATACGAACTGAAAAAACGGTTGCAATCATTGGTTCTGGACCAGCAGGTTTAGCGGCAGCACAACAACTCAATCGTGCAGGTCATTCAGTCACTGTTTTTGAACGAGACGAAAAAGTTGGTGGTTTATTGCGTTATGGAATTCCTGATTTTAAAATGGAAAAACAAATCATTGACAGACGTATCAAGGTTTTACAAGAAGAAGGAATTACGTTTAAAACAAATGCGCATGTTGGTGTAAATGTAAAAGCGAGTCAATTAAAAGAAAATTTTGATGCCATATTGCTGTGCGGAGGCGCAACCATCCGAAGAACCATTCCAATAGACGGAGCAGATGCAAAAGGTGTACATCAAGCAATGGATTTCTTAAAAAAGAACAATCAATATGTAGATGGTTTGCTAAACTTTGATCAAATCATTTCAGCAAAAGATAAAAAAGTCATCGTAATTGGCGGTGGCGATACAGGTTCAGATTGTATCGGAACCAGCAATCGTCATGGTGCAATATCCGTCACAAACTTTGAAATTTTGAGCAAACCAACTATTGGTCGTCCTGCACATCAACCGTGGCCATATTGGCCAATGAAACTCAAAGAAACATCATCACATCAAGAAGGTGTAGAGCGTTTCTTTAGCATCTCCACAAAAGAATTTATAAAAGACAAAAAAGGAAATCTAACAGGTTTAAAAACGGTAGAAGTCGAATGGATTTTCAAAGAAGGAGAACGTCCACAACTCAAAGAAATATCAGGTACAGAAAAGCATTGGGAATGTGACTTAGTATTACTAGCATTAGGTTTTACAGGAGCCGAAAAAACCTTAGCAGACGAGTTTGAACTCGAAATGGATTTCAGAAACAATATCAAAGCGACGACAAAAAACTATGCCACCAATCAATCAGGAATATTTACGGCTGGCGATATGCGCAGAGGACAATCATTAATCGTTTGGGCAATCTCAGAAGGTCGCCAAGCGGCACATCATGTAGATGCCTTTCTAATGGGAACTTCAAACCTTCCACTAAAAGATAATAGTGATTTGCCACGTATTTAGGTTAAATTTTTTTAATGATTTCTAAAATGGCGATCTTAAGAAATAATGAGCGAAAAACAGAATTGCAAAGCGAAGCTTTAAGCATGAAGTGCATGAGCGAATGTTGCATAGCAATTTCCTATAGATCGTCTTGACTTTTTTGACTCGTTTTTGTGTCAAGACAAAAATGAGTGTTACTAAATGACTGTCTTGTAATCTTAAATTATAATTTTTTTTAAACAGATTATATTAAAACATATTTAAGAAGAAATAAATCTATAATTGATAACAAAATTCCCTGCAAAGACAGAAAAAACAACAATATTTTTCAACAATACATTAGGAATCTAAAAAAACTTTTACAATATTTGATATAACAAATGAACAAACAAATTATAAATATCATTGCTATCAACGTCATTGTGATTCGCTCACAACGATAAGGAATGCTATCTATAATTTCACTATAAAAATTACAAAGCCTTCCTTTATCGGAAGGCTTTTTTTATTTCAAATCACACCAAAAAATGTGAGTTGAACTCATCCCGCTGAAGAGCGAGATCTTATAAAAAACAGTAAAGAAACTTTTATATTTTTTCAAACAACAAACAAAACAATGAATCAAACCATAATCAGCATTATCGTCATCGTCATTATAATTATGAACTCCACCTGAGTTGATACGATTTGCTATATAAAAATATAAAGCCTGTATCAATTGCGATACAGGCTTTTTTTAGTGAAACTCAGTTTTAAGAAATCCGAAGGATGCGCTTAAAACTGTAAGTTGAACTAATCCCGCTAAAGAGCGGGATCTCATAAAAAACCAAAAAACAATCGAAACGACGAAAAACAAAGAATAAATAACAAAAAACACAGTAAAAAACAACACGTTGAGCATTGTATTTGAATAATAGTAATAACCTAATAATCAGTATATTAAATAAAAAAATTAACAATTGATTCTAGGGGAATCATCAAAACAGAATACACAAAAAAAAACAATAAAATTAATTTCGAATAATAATAACTATGAAAATGTATTATACTAAAGACAGTATCATCTATCACAACGGTACATACATGCATCCAGAAAGCGCGGCTGGAAACATGTACAGTCAAGCATTGCACTATGGAAATGGTGTATTTGAAGGAATCAGAGCGTACAAAACAAAATTTGGCACAAAAATATTCAAAGCCAGAGAACATTACGAACGCCTTCAATATGGAGCTGAGGTCATGGGAATTCCGTTCAACTATTCTATTGAAGAATTAGTAAACATCACCTACAAACTACTAGAAAAAAACAACTTACAAGACGCATACATTCGACCAATACTGACAACAGGCGCAAACATGAGCTTGCTAACGTCCGACGAATCATTTTTAACGATTCAATGTTGGGAATGGGGAAAATACATGGGCGACAAACTCCTAAAAGTAAAAACATCTCGTTTTGAACGTCCAAATCCAAAATCGTGCTTTGTAGAAGCGAAAGTTACAGGACACTATACTAATTCAATTCTATCAACAAACGAAGCCAAAAATGCAGGATATGACGAAGCATTACTATTAGACATGAACGGAAACGTAGCAGAATGTTCTGGAGCCAACGTATTCATGGAAAAAGATGGAAAACTCTACACGCCAAAACGCGGACATATCATGGCAGGAATTACACGTTCAACCATCATAGAAATCTGCAAAGAAGAAGGTTTCTCAGTAGAAGAAACAGAATTTACGTTAGCAGAGTTAAAACAAGCAGACAGTGCATTCTTTACAGGAACTGCCGCAGAAGTAGTTGGGTTGGCGTCTTTAGATGCATATACATTTCCACTTTCGTGGGAATCGTCTCTGGGTTACAAACTAATGAAAATATACAAACAAGAAGTGCTTTGCGAACGCGCTAAAAAACTATCAAAAGCAGGATGAACAATCTGAATAAATACAGCAAAACAGTCACACAAGATCCTACGCAACCAGCGGCGCAAGCCATGCTACATGCAATCGGTTTGACAAAAGAAGACTTTTTCAAACCTATTATCGGAATTGCAAGTACAGGTTACGAAGGAAATCCATGTAACATGCACTTAAACGATTTGGCAAAACTGGCAAAGCAAGGAACCAAAAATGAAGATGTGGTTGGACTAATCTTCAATACGATTGGTGTAAGTGACGGAATCTCTATGGGAACTCCAGGTATGCGCTATTCGTTGCCTTCACGTGATATCATTGCCGATTCTATGGAAACGGTTGTGCAAGCCATGAGTTATGATGGATTAATTACGGTTGTAGGTTGCGATAAAAACATGCCAGGTGCTTTAATGGCAATGATTCGCTTAAATCGCCCAAGCATTTTGGTCTATGGCGGAACAATCGATTCTGGTTGCCACAATGGAAAAAAACTCGATGTTGTTTCCGCGTTTGAAGCTTGGGGAAGTAAAGTTGCGGGTACAATGGACGAAACGGAATACCAAAGTATTGTTGAAAAAGCATGTCCAGGTGCTGGCGCTTGTGGCGGAATGTATACAGCAAACACCATGGCTTCTGCTATAGAAGCTTTAGGAATGACTTTACCTTTTAACTCTTCAAATCCTGCATTAAGTGATGCTAAAAAGCAAGAATCTGTTGCAGCGGGAGAAGCGATGCGAGTACTACTAGAAAAAGACATCAAACCATCGGATATCATCACGCGAAAATCATTAGAAAATGCAGTTCGTTTGGTCACGATTTTGGGTGGATCAACAAATGCGGTATTACACTTTTTGGCAATTGCCAGAGCTGCACAAATCGATTTCACACTCAAAGACTTTCAAGAAATAAGTGATACAACGCCATTTCTAGCTGACTTAAAACCAAGTGGAAAATACTTAATGGAAGATGTACATGCGGTTGGTGGAATTCCTGCGGTATTAAAATATCTCCTTAAAAAAGGATTAATTCACGGCGATTGTATGACGGTAACAGGAAAAACGATTGCTGAAAACTTATTAGATGTTGATGACTTAAAAGAAGGTCAAGATGTGATCAAACCCATTGAAAATCCAATCAAAATATCAGGACACTTACGTATGCTATATGGAAACTTAGCAAGTGACGGAAGTGTGGCAAAAATAACAGGAAAAGAAGGATTAAAATTCTCTGGAAAAGCCAAAGTTTTTGAAGGAGAATACGAAGCAAACGACGGAATCCGTGATGGAAAAGTAGAAAAAGGAGATGTAGTCGTCATTCGCTACGAAGGGCCAAAAGGCGGACCAGGAATGCCAGAAATGCTCAAGCCAACAGCCGCAATTATGGGTGCAGGTTTAGGGAAAGATGTCGCACTCATTACAGACGGACGTTTCTCAGGAGGAACACATGGTTTTGTCGTCGGACACATTACACCAGAAGCACAAGAAGGCGGAACAATTGCACTGGTAAAAGATGGAGACATCATCACAATTGATGCAGAAACGAACACGATACGATTAGAAGTCTACGAAGAAGAACTTCAAGAACGTAGAAAACAATGGAAAGCACCAGAACTCAAATTTGAACGCGGTGTATTATACAAATATGCAAAAACGGTTTCATCCGCATCCAAAGGTTGCGTAACTGATGAGTTCTAATTAGAATTCATCATTCCCACGAAAGTGGGAATCTCATAAAAAACTAGTTGTCATTCCTGTGTAGACAGGAATCTAAAACAATAAAAAACTATGGAAACAAACACCATAAAACAAACACAAGAAACACTTCAAAAAACTGAACGTATCTCAGGTAGCGAAGCTATCGTACGATGTCTGTTGGCAGAAGGTGTAAGTACATTATACGGTTATCCTGGTGGCGCAATTATGCCCGTATATGATGAATTATACAAATATCAAGATCAAATTCATCATGTACTCACACGTCACGAACAAGGTGCTACACATGCAGCACAAGGATACGCACGAATCTCTGGAGAAGTTGGTGTGGCAATTGCAACATCAGGTCCAGGAGCTACCAACCTAATTACAGGTATAGCGGATGCGCAAATTGATTCTACACCAATGGTTTGCATTACTGGGCAAGTCGCTTCACATTTACTAGGAAGTGATGCGTTTCAGGAAACAGATATTGTTGGAATCTCTACGCCAGTAACCAAATGGAATCATCAAATTACGAAAGCTTCTGAAATTCCAGAAGTCATGGCAAAAGCATTTTACATTGCTAAAAGTGGTCGTCCAGGTCCTGTATTGATTGACATTACAAAAGATGCGCAATTTGAAGAATTTGACTTTTCATATGAAAAATGCAAAGGTGTTCGTAGTTACAAAGCAGTTCCTGAAACAGATGAAAACTCGTTAAAAGCTGCTGCAAAATTAATTAATGCTGCAAAAAAACCTATGGTTGTTTGGGGACAAGGCGTGATTTTAGGCAAGGCTGAAGCCGAATTTAAAGCGTTTATTGAAAAAGCTGGAATTCCATCTGCATGGACCATTCTAGGTGTTTCTGCAATTCCTACAGCACATCCACTAAATGTTGGAATGGTTGGAATGCATGGAAACTATGCGCCAAATGTGTTGACAAACGAATGTGATGTATTAATCGCTATCGGAATGCGTTTCGATGATCGTGTAACAGGAAACCTTGCAACATATGCCAAACAAGCAAAAGTGATTCACTTTGAAATAGATCCTGCGGAAGTTGACAAAAATGTAAAAACTGATGTAGCTGTTTTAGGCGATGCCAAAGCGAGTTTAGCAGGAATTTTACCATACATCCGTAAAAAGTCACATTCTATATGGAGACGCGCATTTGATGATTTGTATGCAATAGAATATGAAAAAGTCATCAAAAACGATTTACATCCTACTAAAGAAGGGTTGACAATGGGTGAAGTAATGAAAGAAATCAACATTCAAAGTAAAGGTGAAGCAGCCATTGTTTCTGATGTTGGTCAGCATCAAATGATTGCCTGTCGTTATGCAAACTTCAACCAAACAAAAAGTAACATTACTTCTGGTGGTTTAGGAACGATGGGATTTGGTTTGCCTGCAGCAATTGGAGCAAAAATGGCAGCGCCCGAACGTGAAGTAGTTTGTGTGTGCGGAGATGGTGGTTATCAAATGACCATTCAAGAATTAGGAACCATTTTTCAGCAAAAAGCAGCCGTGAAAATTGTGGTTTTAAACAATGATTTTCTAGGAATGGTACGTCAGTGGCAACAATTATTTTTTGACAAACGCTACGCATCTACCGAAATGACAAATCCTGATTTTGTAGCTATTGCTAAAGGATATCATTTAAATGCACGACGTGTAACCAAACGAGAAGAATTAGCGGAAGCAGTACAAGAAATGATGGAAAGCAAAGAAGCATATTTCTTAGAAGTATGCGTAGAAAAAGAAGATAACGTATTTCCAATGATTCCAACAGGAGCATCGGTTTCAGACATAAGATTGAGTTAATTTAATAAAAAAAGGAGTCAAGAATATAGAACCGAGAATATAGACAGGGAAAAGAGATTTTTATTACTCAAAACTGTCTATGTTCTAACATCTAGATTCTATAATCTTTTAAAAATATGGAACAAGAAAGCAAACAATTTACGGTTTCGGTATATACCGAAAATAACATCGGATTGTTGAATAGAATTTCAGCAATATTCCAACGAAGACATATCAATATTGAAAGCATTAACTCGTCTGTTTCAGAAATTGAAAACGTTTCAAAATGGACCATAGTTGTGAATCTGACCGAAGAACAAATGAAAAAAATCATCGGTCAAATAGAAAAGCAAGTTGAAGTCATTAAAGCATATTATCATACAGAAGAAGAAATCATATATCAAGAATCGAGCATCTTTAAAATGAAATCTGATTTATTGTTTGATGAACGTCAAATTCAAAATATTATAAAAGATAGCAATGCGCGAATCGTCACGGTAAACAAGCAATTTTTTGTCATAGAAAAATCAGGACGTAAAGAAGAAATCGAACTATTATACCGAGAACTCAGTTTCTTTGGAATCATGCAATTTACACGTTCTGGACGAATTGCAGTCAGCAAAGAAGAAATGAAAATATCAAAAATGCTTGAAGAAGCATTCAATCATTAAAACCAAAATTCTAGACGAATTTAAATAAAACAAACAAAAACACATACGAGTAAGCAAAGTCCAGATTCTTGTAGTCTTGACTCTTACTTCAAAAAAAAGAAATCATGTCAAATTACTTTAATACACTATCATTACGAGAACAACTCGCACAACTAGGAAAATGTAGATTTATGGATGCTTCCGAGTTTGGAGAAGGAGTCAAAGCACTTACAGATAAAAAAATTGTCATTGTAGGTTGTGGTGCACAAGGTTTAAATCAAGGACTAAACATGCGCGATTCAGGATTAGATATTTCATATGCATTACGCCAAGCAGCTATTGATGAAGAACGTAATTCATATCAAAATGCAACATCGCACGGTTTTAAAGTTGGAACCTACAAACAGTTGATTCCAACAGCAGATTTAGTCTTAAATCTTACACCAGACAAGCAACATACAAATGTTGTGAAAGCGGTTATGCCTTTAATGAAAAAAGGAGCAACCTTAAGTTATTCGCACGGTTTCAATATTGTAGAAGAAGGCACTAAAATTCGTGAAGATATCACGGTAATTATGGTAGCGCCAAAATGTCCAGGAACGGAAGTGCGTGAAGAATATAAACGAGGATTTGGCGTGCCGACACTTATTGCTGTGCATCCAGAAAATGATCCAGAAAACAAAGGTTGGGCACAAGCAAAAGCCTATGCAGTTGCCACTGGTGGACACAGAGCTGGTGTATTAGAATCATCTTTTATAGCAGAAGTGAAAAGTGATTTAATGGGAGAACAAACCATACTTTGCGGTGTATTGCAAACAGGTTCAATATTAGCTTTTGATAAAATGGTCGCTGACGGAATTGACGCTGATTATGCTGCAAAATTGATTCAACTAGGTTGGGAAACTATCACAGAAGCGTTGAAACATGGGGGAATTACCAATATGATGGATCGTTTATCGAATCCTGCAAAACTGAAAGCATTTGAACTTTCGGAAGAATTAAAAACCATTATGAAACCATTATTTGAAAAACATATGGACGATATTATTTCGGGTCATTTTTCAAAAACGATGATGGAAGATTGGGCAAATGATGATAAAAACTTACTCAAATGGCGTGCAGCAACAGGAGAAACTGCTTTTGAAAAAACGGCTTTGACCACAGATCATATCTCGGAACAAGAATACTTCGATCATGGAGTATTATTAGTTGCCTTTGTAAAATCTGGTGTAGAACTAGCATTTGAAACGATGGTAAGTGCAGGAATTATTGAAGATTCTGCTTATTACGAATCGTTGCACGAATTACCATTAATCGCAAATACAATTGCGCGTAAAAAACTATTTGAAATGAATCGAGTAATTTCTGATACAGCCGAATATGGTTGCTACTTATTCGATCATGCATGCAAACCATTGCTTGAAGATTTTATCAAAGACGTTTCTACGGAAGTGATTGGAAAACCATTTTCAAGTTCAAATGCAGTAGACAACTTAGATTTAATTGCTGTAAATGATGCCATTCGAAATCATCCAATAGAAGCTGTTGGAAAACGACTCAGAGCCGCAATGACAGCTATGAAAACAATAAAAACAACTGTGAAAACAGAAAAGGCTGTTACCGTATAGACCTGACTGTATCTCGACTGCGCTCGATGTGACAAAGAAGGATAATACTTTAAAGCTAAGTTCTATTGGTTTTGAGTATGTACTGTCTGTGTTCAGAAATAATGAACTAGCAAGCGGAATTGCGAATCGCAGCTTCAAGCATGTAGCTTGGCTAGAGAATGGTGTGTAGCAATTTCCTATACACAGACTTGATTTTTTGGTTCGTTTTTTATCAAGAAAAAATGAAATTAAAAGAACCAATAATAGTTAAAAATAATTATAAAAAAACACTTTGCAAACAACCACAAAAACATACGCTCCAACGTTAGCAGCCATTAAAACAGCTGCAAAAACACTCAAAGGCATTGCTTCGGTAACGCCTTTGAGTTATAACGACTATTATTCAAAACAATGGAATTGTAATGTCTACTTAAAGCGAGAAGATTTACAACAAGTTCGATCGTATAAAATTCGTGGTGCATACAACAAAATAGCATCGTTGACTTCAAGTCAAGTTGAAAATGAAATTGTGTGTGCAAGTGCTGGAAATCATGCACAAGGTGTTGCCATATCGTGTAAATTATTACAAATAAAAGGAACGATATTCATGCCAACACCAACACCAAATCAAAAGATTGAACAAGTCAAAATGTTTGGAGAAGACTATGTTGAGGTTGTATTAATTGGCGATACATTTGATGATGCATATGATGCCGCAATCTCAGCATCGGAACGATTAAACAAAACATTTATTCATCCGTTTAACGATAAAAAAGTCATTGAAGGACAAGCTACTATTGGTTTAGAAATACTAAATCAGCTTGAAACTCCAATTGATTATGTGTTTGTGCCTGTTGGCGGTGGCGGATTATCTGCCGGATTGTCTTCAGTATTCAAAATGTTATCTCCAAAAACAAAAATTATTGGTGTAGAACCCAAAGGTGCGCCATCGATGTCAACATCAATTCAAAAAGATAGAAATACCAGGCTAAAAAGTATTGAAAATTTTGTAGATGGAGCTGCTGTAAAGCGTGTTGGCGATTTAAACTTTGCCATCTGTAAAGAAAATTTACACCAAATGATTACGGTTGATGAAGGCGAAGTTTGTCAAACAATTTTAGATTTATACAACCGACAAGCAATTGTTGTTGAACCTGCAGGAGCTTTAAGTATAGGCGCATTATCGCAATATGCAACTGAAATAAAAGATAAAAATGTTGTCTGTGTTGTAAGTGGAAGTAATAATGATATTACACGAACCGCCGAAATCAAAGAACGTGCATTATTATATGCAAACTTAAAACATTACTTCATTATCAAATTTCCACAGCGCGCAGGAGCTTTGCGCGAATTTGTTGCAGAAATATTAGGTCCAACAGACGACATTACACATTTTGAATATACCAAAAAAACCAATCGTGAGAACGGCGCAGCAGTTGTAGGATTGCAATTAAAAAATGCGGATGATTTAGAAGCATTAATCACGAAAATGAAATTAAGAAACTTTTACGGCGACTACTTAAATGATAAACCCGATTTATTTCAATTCTTAGTTTAAAAAAAACCTTATGAACATTCCCGAACAGTATCAAATAAAAGAAACAATAACTCAAAATACATATTTAGTAGATGGTAAATTAAAAGAATGGACAGGTACAACATCTGAAGTGTATTCTACCATTTCTTCTACTGAAACCTATCAACCCACATTACTCGGAACCATTCCTACGTTAGGAGAAACGGAAGCGCTAGAAGCACTAGACGCAGCCGTTAATGCCTATAGCAAAGGACAAGGTTTGTGGCCAACAATGAAAGTTGTAGACAGAATTGCGTGTATGGAAAAATTTGTAGAACAAATGAAAACCAAACGCGATGAAATTGTAAAGCTTTTAATGTGGGAAATAGGTAAAAACTTAGCCGATTCTGAAAAAGAATTTGACAGAACGGTTGAATACATTTACGATACCATTGAAGATTATACACAAATGGATCGTGATAGTGCCAAGTTTGAAAAACACGGTGGCGTCAACGCGCACATTCGTCGTGGACCATTAGGTGTTGTATTATGTCTTGGACCGTATAACTATCCGTTAAACGAAACTTTTGCCTTGTTGATTCCTGCCATTATTATGGGAAATACAACCATTTTCAAACCTGCAAAGTTTGGTGTTTTATTACTCTCTCCTTTATTGGAAGCGTTTCAAAATAGCTTTCCAAAAGGTGTTGTAAATATTATCTACGGACGTGGAAGAACCGTTGCATCGCCAATTATGAAAGATGGTCGTGTAGATGTCTTGGCTTTAATAGGAAACAGTAAATCTGCCAATGCTTTGCAAAGTGTACATCCAAAAAGTAACCGTTTGCGAATGGTATTAGGCTTAGAAGCTAAAAATCCAGCAATTGTACTCAAAGATGCAGATTTAGATTTAGCAATCAGCGAATGTATTGCGGGAACCACTTCGTTCAATGGGCAACGTTGTACGGCTTTGAAAGTATTATATGTGCATGAAGCTATTGTGGATGAGTTTAACAAGCGTTTTTCTGAAAAAGTTGATGCGTTACAATTTGGAAATCCTTGGGAAGCTGGCGCAAAATTAACACCATTGCCAGAACCTGATAAACCTGCATACATTCAAGAATTGATAGATGATGCTACCGAAAAAGGTGCAAAAATCATTAATAAAAAAGGAGGGAAAACAACTGAAAATTATATTTTTCCAGCAGTATTATATCCGGTAACGAAAGCGATGCGTGTATATGAAGAAGAACAATTTGGACCTGTAATTCCAATAATTCCTTTTTCAGATATTGAAGAACCTTTGGATGATATGGCAGCTTCCAACTACGGTCAGCAAGTAAGTTTGTTTGGAAAAGATGTAAACACCTTAGCGCCGTTGATTGATACCTTGGTTAACTTGGTATGTCGTGTAAACTTAAACAGTTCGTGTCAGCGTGGACCAGATGTATATCCGTTTACGGGAAGAAAAGATTCTGCGGTGGCTACATTAAGTGTACATGATGCGTTGCGTTCGTTTTCAATCAGAACCTTTGTGGCTTCAAAAGACAACGAGTATAACAATGCAATTTTAACCGAATTGTTACAAACCAGAGCTTCCAATTTTGTAAGTACTGATTATATTCTGTAAGCAGAGCGTCATGCTGAACTTGATTCAGCATCTCACATCAAGCACTAAACTTTATATATAAAGTTTAGTGCTTTTTTTCATGTTGTTTTAAGAATACCCAAGCAAGTCTAAATTACTCTTTAAAAGGCTTATGCTCTTTAAAAGATTTGATCTTAATGTTTTTGATGAAAGGTCGCATGGCAGCGTTTAAAAGTGGTTTTTTATGACGAATGTAGCAGGTCAAATCTTGTGGTTTCGCGCCAAGTGTACTTTTAATTTCAGAAGCAGTTCTTCCCAAATTGATACGTGTTGCCTGGTGCTGAATTCCTAAACGTACATAGTCATTTAAAATACGTGGATAAATAGCATATTCTTTATTCATAGAATAATCCAATCCGATAAAATGTGCATCCAAGTTTTCCTGATTTACCATGGCAGACAAGAAACCAATGAGTTTATCTTCTAAGAAATATCCTTTTACAATAAATTGATCACCATAGCTTGCTTTTAAGTGTGTATAAGTATTTAAATTTAATACTTGCGCATTGAAATTGGCGTTGGCAATCGTGTTTTCATACAATGCTTGCAGTTCACTTTTGTGATTTTCTATTTCTTGTGCAGTAAACTGCTTTACGATAAGATTTTTACTTTTTTTATCTGCCTTATTCGCTTTGACTCTATATTTAGATTTTAAAGCATTTTTATAATCATCAAAAGATTTCCATTCAGGTTGTAATGTAATGATCATATTTGGTTCCACTTTCATGGGGGCATATTTATAATCTTGTAATTGATCTGTAAGTGTTAAGGACGATTTTTTAAAGTCTTTTACAAAGACAGCTTGTAACCTTTTGGTGTTTTTCATCAACTTTTTCAATGCTTTTGCAAGTGCATGAAACATTATATTGATATCTTCTCCATCTTTTATAAAAGTTCCATACTCACCACTCAAAAAGATATTTCCACAAAATAAAATACGTGCAGTACTATTACAAAACAATCCGTTAAGTCGTTTTTTAAACGTATCAGAGATCTTAATGTTTTGTGTAATAGTTTCTATTGGAATCGTTACTAATTGTGTAATGGCAAACGCTGTGGCTTCTTGCTTTTTATTCACAATAACAATATATCTACACACAATATCATCGTTTGCAATTTCGTATGCATGCAAAAATTCAGGTGTATAATATGTGTTTTCTGTGCATTGTAATTGTTGCCAATATTCTTGCGGAATATCATTTACGGCATTAAAAAAAAGTGCGTTTGTATTACTCATTAGCTAGCCTTGGCTTTGTTCATTGAAACGAGATAGACTCCAGCAAAAATCAACGAAGCCGCTACAATTTTAATGAAATTTAGGGAATCACTACCCATAATTATAGCAAAAATCCCTGCAATTACAGGTTGAATGTACAAAAATGTACTTACAGTAGATGCTTTTAACTGTTTCAGTGCTAATGGGTTTAGTAAATATGTCGCAAAGGTAGCACCAATAATTACAAATAAAGTTTCGAAAATAATATATGGTGAAAATGTGGTCCAATCAACTGCTTTTAATTCTGAAAAACCGAATGGTAATACTAAGATGCTTCCAAATAAAAACAACCATTTAATAAACGTAAATGGATGATACTTTACGCTTAACTTTTTAATAATAATGATGTAAATACTATAAGAAACCGCATTGATGAATACCAAGAAATTTCCAAGCAAAATATTATCTGAACCTACTGCAGACTTACCATAAACACTTAATACAACAGCGCCTGAAAGTCCTAAAATAATTCCGATTATCTTTTTAGGGATAATCTTTTCTTTTAGAAAAATTGCAGATAGTATAAGTACAATAATTGGTACAACTACCATAATTACCGAAGCATGAATAGGTGTTGTGTATTTGAGTCCTTTAAAAAAGGTAAGCATGTTAAGTGCAATTCCGAAAATAGACGCTAAAAAGAAGGTGATATAATCTTTTCTGTCAATCTTTTCTTTAGGAGCAAAAATGCTAAAAATCCAAAATAAAACAGCAGCACCAACTACGCGCAGCAAAATAAATCCGAACGGTTTTATATAACCGCCTTTTAGTACATCAGCAGCAAATGTAAATGTAACGCCATAAAACACTTGAACCATAAAGGCTGCAACAAAAGCAAAGTTTTTTTTTGACATCATTTATGAAATGGCTTCTTTGGCAGCTGCGACAGTTTTTGCAGAATTTCCAATGAAAATTTGATCATCTACAATAATTACTGGACGCTTTAAAAAAGTATAATGTTCTAAAATATACTGTTTGTAATCTTCCTCAGTCAAATTTTGATTCTTTAAATCCATTTTTTTATACAACTGTGCACGTTTGCTAAACAAAGCTTCGTAGCTACCTGAAAGGGCATGCATTTCTTCCAATTGTTTTACGGTAATTTCCTCTTCTTTAATTCCTTGAAGCACAAAATCGGAAGTTGGTTGAATTTCTTTAAGGATTCGCTGACACGTATTACAGGTCTTTAAATGATATATTTTCTTCACAGGTTTGAAATTTTAAAAAAAGATGATACAAATGTGTTGTAAAACTTATGCAAAGAAAATTCATTTCGACTAAAAAAATACTACTTTTAAGAAAATTATACCAAATGAATTTTACACGAACGATTACACAAAAGAACAGAGCAGTTATAAAACGATTTTTAACAGAATTATCACTAGATGACTTAAATAAAATACCAGAAGGATTCTCAAACAATATCATTTGGAATATTGCTCATATTTTGGTGACACAACAATTATTAGTGTACAGATTGTCAGGTTTGCCAACGTATGTTTCAGAAGAAATGATTTTGAAAT
The DNA here is from genome assembly GCF_947496985.1 of uncultured Kordia sp. Lineage (GTDB taxonomy): Bacteria > Bacteroidota > Bacteroidia > Flavobacteriales > Flavobacteriaceae > Kordia. Next base: position 589,328 of record NZ_CANMEZ010000001.1, on the reverse strand, counting down.
ATAAAAATAAAACAAAGCCTGAAGGCAATGTGACGCAAGCAGAAGTAAATGAAATCACAACCTTGATGGACAGCTTACTACTTCAGTTAGAAAAAGATTTGGAAGCCAAAATTTTCAAAACATTCAATGAATATACGATTAGCACAGGAATTGTTTTAAATAGTGTAGAGGAAGCTATTGAATTTAACAATGTTCATGAAGGTATTCATTTTGGATACATTTTAGCACTTAAAAAAGCATTATAATATGGACTATTTTTTAATCATTACAATCCTTGTTTCGCTAGCTGCAATTTTTGGATACATCAATGTTCGTTTCTTAAAACTTCCGAATACAATTGGTTTAATGTTAATAACCATTGTATTTACGCTTGCGGTATTTGGGTTAAGTTATTTTGATGCAACGCTACTAAATGCGGAAAAATATATCATCACACAAATAGATTTTAAAAGTGTATTACTCGATATTATGCTGAGTTTTTTACTCTTTGCAGGTGCGTTACATACCAACTTTGAACAACTAAAAGTACAGCGTTGGCCAGTATTAGTATTTGCAACTTTAGGCGTATTGGCTTCAACATTTTTGGTAGGAATTGTCATGTATTATGTATTAATGTTGACAGGTTTAGAAGTTAACTTTATCTATTGTTTACTCTTTGGTGCATTAATATCTCCAACGGATCCAATTGCGGTGTTGGGAATCTTAAAAAAGGCAGGTGTTCCTAAAAAACTAGAAGTCAAAATTGTGGGCGAATCTTTGTTTAATGATGGTGTTGGTGTGGTTATTTTTCTAACTATATTTCAAATTGCGTCCTCAGGAGCTGGAAACGTAAGCGTTGCAGATGTTGCCAAATTGTTTGGTTTGGAAGTGATTGGAGGAATTGCATTAGGAGGTTTTTTAGGTTGGATTACCTATAGATTATTAAAATCGATTGACGATTATGATATTGAAGTTATCATTACATTAGCCGCTGTAATGGCAGGAACTGCAATTGCACATAAATTACACGTATCTGCTCCGTTAGCAATGGTTACTGCCGGATTGATTGTTGGAAATGACACAGTTCGTGGAACGGCGATGTCAAGAGTAACAGAAACCTATGTAGATAAATTTTGGGAGTTAATAGATATCCTATTAAACACAATTTTATTTGTATTGATAGGAATGGAAATGTTAGTAATTGTCTTTGAAGTAAAATATGTGGTTGCCGGATTAGTTGCCATTCCAATAGTGTTAGCTTGTAGATATATATCTTTATTATTCCCAATAAAATTCTTTGAAAAACGACTCGATTTTGTCCCAAAAACAAATCTTATTATGACTTGGGGTGGATTGCGTGGTGGAATCTCTATAGCGCTTGCTTTAGGATTAACAGCGGAAATGCACCGCGACTTATTTTTAGTGATAACGTATGTTGTAGTAATATTTTCTATCCTAATTCAAGGGTTAACTGTTGGAACCTTGGTTAAGAAGTTGCAAAAGAAATAGTTGTAAAATGGTAATGCTGAATATTCTATTTTAAAGCTATATTATTAATGTAAGAATACAAAGATTACTTCGACAAAACGTCCCGTAACGCTTTTAAAAAAAGTCTAATTAATGTAACTTGCCAACTTATCTAATGAAGGAAATTATGCAAGACACTAAAGTGCTCAATTATATCAATGATGTAGTAAAGAATATGCCAGAAAATTGGTTAAAATTAACAACGCATCGTCTAGATATTTATACTGAAAAATTAGCTAAAGTTGAGTTTTTAGAACAGTTTGAAAATTTATATAAAAACAATAATGCTGAAGCTACAACACTTAATGAGTTACCAACAGCTTATGATTACATTCGTTTAGGACATCCATTATCATGTGTGTTAGAATGGGGAATTGCTAATTTGCATAATGTCAATGCTCAAAACGTCATTAGTTTTTCGTCAAATACAACGCCTATTCTGGCAATTCTGAGAAGAAACTTATTAGATAATAAAAAGACGCAAATTGTTTACACAGATGCATTGCCAAATGCTTTCAATACTGAGCTATTGAAAAACATTTATGGTTACCAGTTTGAAGTAAAACAAATTGAAAATAAATCAAAAATTCCTGCTTTTGATGGAAGTACTATTTTCTATTCAGAAGAAGAAACGATAGCTAGTTTTGATCTTAATTCAAATATTGATTTCTACATTAAATCCTATAATTCGCTTGGTAGTATTTTGCTAGTCAATGGCGAAGAAAATGAGCGTTATATTTCAGAAATTCAACATGTTCGTAGAAGAGAAACCATTGCAATGACACCTGCTAATTGTTTAATTGCTTTAAAAGCACTCATAGCAGATTCTTCTATTCAAAAAGTGCAAAACAATGCGGAAGCGAATACTGTTGCTAAGTTGAGTGAAAATAAATCATCAGTGTTAGCGTCAATAAAAGAAATTACAGGCACCAATATAAATCCGCAAGTAGGTTCTAGCGGATTGTCTATTCAATATGCCATTATGATGGGACTTGTGCACGATGCATTAGAAAATCATAAAGGAAAAGATATTAAATTTATTGTACCTCCAAATTGTTACGGTGGAACGAATGATCAGGCAAGACGTGTTGCAGCATGTATTGACAATGTTGAAGTAGTAGATTTGCCTGTAGATGGTGATAATGATATGGTAAAAAGTATCAATACAGTACTGGATAAAGTTGCCGCTGAAGATGCTGTTCCATACATCATTGCTGAAATTCCAACAAATCCAAGAGTCGAAGTTCCGGATTTAGTCAAACTAAAAGAGGCTTTAGAAAAAGAACGCGCAACTAAAAATGGTAACGTAGCTATTGATCCTGTTTTTATCTTAGATCAGACTTTTTGTCCTAATGTACTTTTCTTAGCGGTAGGCGAAATACTTTCAACAGTTAGGGCTATTTCATATGCAAGTGGATCAAAATTTCCAAGTGGAGGTTTGTGTACGGCGGGTTATTGTGTTGGAAATGAAAAAGCTGCTAGTTTAATGACAAAGATTGAAACACACTTGCAATTGTGCGACAATGAAGCGACTACGTTACAATATGAAATATTAGCAAAGCAATTACCTTCAATGAATCAAAGAATTGCCGATGCGTACACGAATACACGTGAATTCGTAAACTTTATTCAAAAGGTATTACCAAAGGCAAAAATAAATTTTGTTTCTGAAGAATTGGCAAATCAAGGATTTACGCCTTCTGTATTTTCATTAGATCTTCCGACAAAAGGAAATACGGATGAAGAAAGAGAAGCTTACAAAAGAGCTTTAAATCATAAATTAATCAAATTAATGATTACCGAAATTCCTGATGAAAGTAAATACTGTGTAAGTTACGGGCAGCTTAAAGGTTGTTATTGGACAATCCCAGCAACGTCAACACAAGGAACAACCAAAGAAGGTGACAAAGATTATATTGCACGTGTAGCGCTTTCTGCAAACATGGACTTAGATCATCATAAAGAAGTATTTACAGACTTCGTTCAAAGCATGTAACTAACTGAATTGTTTAGTTAGTTTGTTTCGGCGTTTGTGTTAAAAAATAAGGAGAGCTCAGTTATGTAGTATTAGCTGAGCTTGACTCTGAATTTTCAATTTAAATCACTTAGAATTATCTTCAGTTTTTACATAAAAGTTTTCATTTACTTCAAAAGATTTTATAGCATTCATTTGCATTTTAGTATTCCAAGAAGTTGTCGGTGTTAACCAAATTTCTTGTTTGTTTAAAACCACTTTTACGGGCATATTGAAATGATCTACACAGTTTCGCCAACGGTATTTTAAAACATTCCCTTCAATAGCATAAGAAAAAACAGGAATGTCCGTTATTCGTAAATATTGATCAAATACAGAAGATAAATCAATTCCAGATTTCTCACTAATATAATTTTCAATCTGCTCGGTTGTCACTGTTTGATGATAAAAGTCGCTGTTCAATCCGCGTAAAATTTGACGCCATTTTTCATCATTATCAATAATTTGGCGAATCGTATGCAACATATTTGCTCCTTTATAATACATATCGTCAGAGCCGCTATGATTTACATTATAAATTCCAATAATAGGTTTATCGTTTTGAATTTTTTTTCGCGTGCCAATTACATACGCAGCGCTTGCTTTTTTTCCATAAAAATAGTTCAAAAACAAATTCTCTGAATAGGCAGTAAAACTCTCATGAATCCACATATCAGCAATGTCAATATTGGTAATATTATTGGCAAACCATTCGTGTCCTGATTCGTGTACAATAATAAAATCAAACTTCATTCCCCAACCCGTTTTGCTTAAATCTTTGCCTTGATAACCATTTTTATAACCATTTCCATACGTTACCGAACTCTGATGTTCCATGCCTAAATATGGTGCTTCAATCAACTTGTAACTGTCTTCATAAAACGGATACGGACCAAACCAGTGTTCAAGGGCTTCCATAGTGCGTTTAGCATCTTTAAATTGTTCTTTTGCTTTCGCTAAATTATCACGCAATACATAATAATCCATATCTAAAACACCTTTTTCACCTGTGTACTTTTCACCAAAGTGAACATAATCTCCAATATTAATATTTATACCATAATTATTAATTGGGTTTTGTACATTCCAATGATAAGTTTTTGTGTTTTCATCACGTTTTTCAGTCTTAATTAAACGCCCATTAGAAACGTTCATCAAGTTTTTCGGAACGGTTACACTAATCTTCATGCTATCTACTTCATCGTACATATGATCTTTGCATGGCCACCAAACACTTGCGCCCAATCCTTGGCAAGAAGAAGCTATAAAAGGCAATCCGTTATTGTCTTTTTTCCATGTAATTCCGCCATCCCAAGGTGGGTTTTTAGCAACTTTAGGTTTTCCTTCATAAAAAACTATTACACTATATACTTTTCCTAATTGTTGCGCTTCCGCGAGATGAATAAAGTGCGCATTTCCATCATGAGTAACTTCTAATTCGGTACCATTCTGAACTGCTTTCGTAATTTGTAAAGGCGATTGTAAATCAATTTGAAGTGTCTTTTTATTAGAAGAAACTACTTTATACTGAATCGTATTACTTCCAGAAATTGTTTGTTGAGTTGGTTTTACTTCAATATCTAAATGATAATGTGTCAAATCCCACCAAGCACGTTCTGTCGTAATAGAACCGCGCAATGTATCTTGTTTGGTGAAATTTTGTGCAACCACTTGCGTGCAAACTAACATAAGCAAACCGACAAGATATAGGAGAGAATTGTTATTTTTATGCATCATTTCGACTAAAAATTAAGTATTCATAAAGGTACATCTATAATTGGAAAACTAACAAATGAAACTAAAAATTTGTGTCATATATAAAGAACAGAACACATGAAATTTAATACAAAAACAATACATGGTGGACAACAGCCAGACAAAGCTTATGGAGCAGTTATGCCACCAATTTACCAAACATCTACCTATGCGCAAAGTACGCCAGGTGGACATAAAGGATATGAATATTCACGAACCCACAATCCTACGCGTACTGCTTTAGAAAATGGATTGGCAAGTATTGAAAATGGAAATTATGGATTGGCTTTCGGATCGGGTTTGGCGGCAATTGATGCAATACTAAAACTATTAAAAACTGGAGATGAAGTAATTTCTACAAATGATTTATATGGAGGGACCTATCGATTATTTACGAAGATATTTGAAAATTATGGAATAAAATTTCATTTCATCGGTATGGAGAATGCTGCAAATATTGAATCGTATATAAACAAAAATACAAGATTGCTTTGGGTAGAAACACCAACGAACCCAATGATGAATATTATTGATATCGAAGCAACTGCTGCAGTTGCTAAAAAACATAATGTTATGCTGGCAGTTGATAATACTTTTGCAACGCCTTATTTGCAAAGACCCTTGGATTTAGGTGCCGATATTGTAATGCATTCAGCAACAAAATATATTGGAGGACATAGTGATTTAGTAATGGGTGCTTTGGTTGTAAAAGACAAAGAAATTGCAGACAAACTCTACTTTATTCAAAATGCGAGTGGCGCTATTTGTGGACCAATGGATAGTTTCTTGGCATTAAGAGGAATTAAAACATTGCATGTGCGTATGCAACGCCATTGCGAAAATGGAAAAGCAATTGCTGAATATTTGGAGCAGCATCCGAAAGTAGAAAAAGTGTATTGGCCAGGGTTTTCTAATCATCCAAATCACGACATTGCAAAAAAACAAATGGACGATTTTGGAGGCATGATTTCTTTTGTAACTAAAGGAAGTAATTACGAACAAGCCATTAAAATTGTAGAAAGTCTAAAAGTTTTCACATTAGCAGAATCTTTAGGTGGTGTTGAATCTTTAGCGGGTCATCCGGCAAGTATGACACATGCAAGCATTCCTAAAGAAGAACGAGAAAAAGTAGGTGTTGTAGATTCGTTAATTAGATTAAGTGTTGGTATTGAAGATATCGATGATTTAATTTCGGATTTAGCGCAAGCTATAGGTTAGTATTGAGTTGTGAGTATTGAGAAATTCACCACTGAAAAATTGTTAATCCTTTCTTTTATATTTAATATTCTAAGTTTTCTTCTTTGCTAAGCTAAACTTGATTTTTATCAAGGAAAAAGGTGAAAATGCATATGAAGAAGCTTATTTCTAAGTAAAAACTGCTATCGCTTAAACTACTGATAGTTAGATTTTTAAAAGCGCGCCTGCTTCGACAAATTCAGAGATAACGAGTTCAAAATTCAAAGAAAAAACAGTTTAGAATGACGAACTGAGGTAAAAATACTTTGCTCCTTAGCTCAAAATCTGAGCACAGGAGTACAAATTACTTTGCACAGGTGCTTAGATTTTTTGCTGCTGTGTAAAACATGCGCTGCACAGGTGTAAAATGGGCATAAAAAAAGCCATTCTCAACAGAATGGCTTTTTTTTGTAAAATATGTATGTTTAGAAATTCAAATAGTAAATGTATCCTACATTAATAATGAATCCCCAATCATTTGCTTTATTTTCAGGATATAAATTTTCATCAGGATTTAATCCGTCAACCCAGTTTGAAAAATAATACCTCCAACGTAAATCGAGTAATAAATCGGATGTTTCTGTAAACTTATAGCGTGTTCCAACACTTGCTACAATTGACCAAGTTGATGCAGATTCATTTTGATAAGCATTTTGATATTTTACAGGAAGTACGCCAGGATCTGTAAGTCGTCCTAAATCAGATTCTACACTTGGTGTAAAGTAATTATACTGAACACCTAAAGCTGCATAAGGAGCTAATAAATAACCGCCACTTTCAAACTCACGAATACTTCTAGGGAAAAATTCTAGCTGTGTTCCTAAATTTAATACACGTGTACTTCCAGTCATGGCACGTAATTGATCAGCAACTAAAGAAACTTTATCATCACCTACATATCTTCCAAAGTGTTCTAAATTAACAGTTGTATATGTTAATTCGTTTCTAACTTTAAAATGATCATTGAAATAAGTGTACCTAGTAAAGCAATTACACTCTGCGCGATATGAAAAGTTGAGGTAATGTACAATTCCGAATTCGAGTCCAACATTTCCTATATTCGTCTCAAAATCACTACGTTCACCGTAATCTGACTGAAACGCATTAGGTCCTATGACAAACCCTAATTCATGAGAAAATCCGAATTGGGCATTAGCTGTGCCAACAAAAGTTAACAACAGAAGAAGGAAAATAGGATAGATTTTTTTAAACATGTCTAACCAAGATTTTTTGAGGCTACTCAGCAAATATATAAAAACCGTTAAAACAAAAAAATAAAAACTGTATTAAGTATTCTTTATTAAGTTAAGTTGTAGTATTTATATTAAAATAACGCCATATAAAGCGAAAACGTATTCGTATTATCAAATTGTAAAAAAAAAGGTATTTTTTTTTAATTAAATGTATATTTGTACGGTCAAATAATGATATTAATAAAAATTTGTTAATCAAACTTCGTTTATGGAAGCAAAAATAAAAGACTTTTTAGACTTGGTAAAGCAGACAAATGGTCACGAAGCTGAATTTCTACAAGCAGTTCAGGAAGTTGCCGAAGCTGTAATCCCTTATATTGAAGGAAAAGAAAAATATAACGGAACAAAAATACTCGAAAGAATGGTAGAGCCTGAGCGTGTAGTAATGTTCAGAGTTCCTTGGGTAGACGATAAAGGTGAAACTCAAGTAAACCGAGGATACAGAATTGAAATGAATTCTGCAATTGGACCATACAAAGGAGGGTTGCGTTTTCATCCAAGTGTAAACTTAAGTATTCTTAAATTCTTAGCCTTTGAGCAAGTATTTAAAAATAGTCTTACAACATTACCAATGGGTGGTGGAAAAGGTGGATCGGATTTCAATCCAAAAGGAAAATCTGATTTAGAAATTATGCGTTTCTGTCAAGCTTTTATGTCGGAGTTATTTAGACATATTGGGCCAAACACAGATGTTCCTGCAGGAGATATAGGTGTTGGTGGACGTGAAATCGGATACATGTTCGGAATGTACAAGAAACTGAGAAATGAATTCACAGGAGTATTGACAGGAAAAGGAATTACTTGGGGAGGATCATTAATTCGCCCAGAAGCAACAGGATACGGAAATGTATACTTTGCTCAAAGTATGTTAGGAACACAAGGAACTTCTTTTGAAGGAAAAACTGTGGTAATCTCTGGATCTGGAAATGTTGCGCAATACGCAGCAGAAAAAGCAACAGAATTAGGTGGAAAAGTAGTAACAATGTCTGATTCTTCTGGATACATTCATGATGCTGACGGAATAGATGCTGATAAGTTAGCATTCGTCATGGAATTAAAGAATGTAAAAAGAGGTAGAATTCATGAATATGTAAATCAATATCCTTCTGCAACATTCCACAAAGGGGAAAGACCTTGGGGAGTTGCCTGTGATATTGCATTGCCATGTGCTACACAAAATGAATTAAACGGAGACGAAGCAAAAACATTGATAGCTAACGGATGTGTATGTGTAAGTGAAGGAGCAAATATGCCTTCTACACCAGAAGCTATTGAAGCATTCCACGAAGCAAAAATATTATTTGCGCCAGGAAAAGCATCAAATGCTGGTGGAGTTGCAACGTCTGGTTTAGAAATGACACAAAACTCATTACGTTACAATTGGACGCGTGAAGAAGTTGACGCTAAGTTGAAGCAAATTATGATTGATATTCATCAAGCTTGTGAAGAGTACGGTACAGATGAAAACGGATACATTGACTACGTAAAAGGTGCAAATATTGCAGGTTTTGTAAAAGTAGCTGATGCTATGATCGCACAAGGAGTTGTGTAAATTATTACCGTTAAAACTAAATAAAAAGAAAGCTTCCTATTTATAGGGAGCTTTTTTTATTACAATAATATATGATAAACAATTCATTTACGTTATTATTAAATATATTTGATGAAATATTCTAAAATACACGAAACATATTGGTGAAATTACAACATTTGGTATCTATACATTTGTTATTTCATTAACCGGAATCAATAAAATAAACAATAATGAAAAGAAGTTTGTATTTGCTATTACTGCTCTGTTGTATATCAGTTAATGGACAATCTTTTGAAAATTCTTGGCAAGGACATTATTCATATAACAATGTAATTGACCTATCATTTAGTTCTGAAAAAATATATGGAGCTTCTGAAAATGCATTTTTCACTTATGACTTACAATCAAATGAAATAAATAAAGTATCTACAATAAATGGTCTTTCAGGAGAAAGTATTACGACAGCATATTTTAGTGAAGCCGCTCAGAAATATATACTTGGATACGAAAACGGTCTTATAGAAATATATTTTGAAGACACAAAACAAGTGCAAAAAGTAGTGGATATCGTAAACAAGCCTACAATTCCGCCAAATAGAAAAAGACTAAACCATATCCTAGAGTACAACGGAATCCTATATATTTCAACAAACTTTGGAATTTCATTATATGATATAAATGCATTGGAATTTGGTGATACGTACTTTATTGGGGCAAATGGTAGCCAAATAGAAGTAAGACAAATTACCATTTTTGGCGAGTACATTTATGCAGCTACAGATTCAGGTATTTTTAGAGCAATGATCAATAACGATAACTTAATCGATTTTGATCAGTGGGAATCTGTGATAAACTTCAACTGGGCAGGAGTTATTGCTTTTGGTGACGATTTATATGCAGTAAATACTAACAGAAGACTTTATAAATACAATGGAAATAGTTTTTCATTACAAACGCAAGTAGCGCAATATCCAAGACCTCTTGAAGATTTAAGAGTAAACGGATCGTATATGGTTGTCGTGAATGAAGATAAGGTTCATGTGTATGATGATCAACTTGTGGAAATCTTAGAAATAGATGCTTTAGAAGAATATCCAGACATAGAATTTAATGCAGCGATGATTCTGAATAATGTTATATATTTAGGTACGAAAGCAGAAGGAATGTTAGAAGCTGCTTTTCCAACGCCTACGACGGCAACTCAAATATTGCCTGACGGACCTTTGCTAAATAATACATTTGCGCTAAAGGCAATACCAAATGAATTATGGGTTGTATATGGAGATTACAATGTAGGTTACAATCCTTATCCGTTAGATAATAGAGGAGTTAGTCATTTGCAAGAGATGTCTTGGGTAAATATACCATATACTGAAGAATTTGATGCAAAAAGTTTGGTGCATGTTACTGTAAATCCTTCTAACACAAGCCAGGTATTTGTAAGTTCATTCTTTTCAGGAATACTGCAAATAGAAGATAACGAGCCAGTAAACATATTGAATACAACCAATAGTGATTTAGAATCCTTAGATATTGGTATTCCAACATATATAGATATTCGAATTGGTGAAACTAAATACGACAACAATGGTGATTTATGGGTGTTAACATCTAAAGTTGATAATGGAGTCAAAGTATTAAGAAGTGGAGGTCAATGGGAATCTTTTCCAGTGTCAGAGATTATTGGAGATTTTTTAAATGGAGAAAACGCACTCTCTAAGCTTGAAATTACAGATGGTGGAATTAAATATATTGCAACGCAATCACACGGAGTATTGGCTTTTGATGAAACGCGTAGTCAAGGATCGCGTTTTATATCAATGATAGAAGAAGAAGAAGGAAACTTACCATCTACAGATGTTAGAGCACTAGCGTTAGACAAAACAGGGAATCTCTGGATTGGAACGAGCAATGGAATTCGTGTATATTTTGGTGCAGATAATATTTTCAATGATAACAATCCACAAACAAACGAAATTATCATTGTTGAAGAAGATGGTGTGCCAAAAGAATTACTATTTCAACAACAAGTAACAGATATTGAGGTTGATGGATCTAACAATAAATGGATTGCAACGTCCTCATCAGGTGTGTTTTTCATGTCACCAGATGCAACCGAAACCTTAGCGCATTTTACAAAAGACAATTCACCATTACCAAGTAATACAATTACTGATATAGAAATTGATTCAGAATCAGGGCGTATATACATGGGAACTACTAAAGGAATCGTTTCATTTCAAGGAACGGCTACAGGACCAAAAGAAAGCCTAGAAAATGTATATGCATTTCCAAACCCTGTTCGTCCAGGATTTAGTGGAAACTTGTCAATTACGGGGCTTACCAATAATGCAATTGTTAAAATTACAGATATTGAAGGAAACTTGGTGTACGAAGCTACTTCTGAAGGCGGAACATTACTGTGGGACTTAACAGCTTTTGGACGACACAAAGTTGCTTCCGGAGTATATTTAATTCTAATAGCTAATGAAGATGGTTCTGAAACCAAAGTAACCAAAGTAATGGTTGTTCGTTAAATGTTATGTTAGTCACTACAAAAGCAATTGTAATTTCAACCATAAAATATGGTGATGCAGGTGTAATTGTAAAATGTTTTACCGAGTCAGACGGAATAAAAAGTTACTTGCTTCGCGGAATTCTCAAATCAAAAAAAGGGAAACTCAAAATAGCGTACTTTCAACCATTAATGCAATTAGAAATAGTTGCCAATCATAAAAACAAAGGAAGTTTAGAATACATAAAAGATGTAAAATCAGTATATCCGTACACATCTATACATACCAATATTTTCAAAAGCGCTATTGTACTATTCTTGTCAGAAGTACTCAATTATTCCATTCAAGAAGAAGAAAAAAATGATGCGTTATTCAGATTTATAGAAAATGCGCTACAATGGCTAGATATTCATGATGAAATTGCAAACTTTCACTTGTTATTTTTGGTACGATTAACAAAATACTTTGGGTTTTACCCTGAAACAGAAAACATGCATAAAAATTATTTTGATTTGCAAGAAGGGCAGTTTTTTGATGATATCACTTTAAATGAATGCGTTACAGGGGAAACTTTAACATCCTTTAAACAGCTGTTGGGCACAAAATTTGATACACAGCATACCATAATGTTGTCTTCTTTCAGAAGAAATGAAATTCTTGCGATATTCATTCAATATTTTAAATTACATTTGCAAGGGTTTAGGCAACCAAAATCAATGGAAGTGTTACATGAAGTATTTAAATAAAATAAAAGGTATTGCGTTTCTAATTTCTTTTATTTTTTCAACAGCTCTTTTTGGTCAAGAAATTCAAGTAAAAGATATTACCAACGATAGAAATATTTCTAGTGTTGAAGTATACAATGCAGGTAAATCTAAAGGCGGAATTACGAACGCTAGAGGAAAAATAGATATATCCTCTTTTGGAACCGATGAAAAAATTACGTTTCAGCATATCTCCTACCTTCCAGTTACGCTAACCAAAGCGACAATCATTCAAAACAAAAACATAGTATATCTCGATAAAAAAACAGAAGAACTGTCAAAAATTGTCCTTTCTGTGTCTAAATGGGAACAAGACAAAGAGGAAGTGCCTAAAAAAATTGTCAGTATAACGAATCAAGATATTGCATACACAGCTCCGCAAACGGCAGCAGACTTGCTTGAAAAAAGTGGTAAAATATATGTTCAAAAAAGCCAACTTGGTGGTGGAAGTCCAATGATTAGGGGATTTTCTACAAATCGATTATTACTTTCTGTTGATGGTGTACGAATGAACAATGCTATATTTAGAGGTGGAAACATTCAAAATGTAATAGCAATTGATCCTTTTAATGTAAGTAATACGGAAGTGATTCTTGGCCCAGGCTCTGTAATCTATGGAAGTGATGCTATTGGTGGTGTGATGAATTTCTATACAAAATCACCACAATTATCGTGGAATGAAAAAACAATCTTTTCTGGAAATGCTGGTGTGCGCTATGCGTCTGCTAATGAAGAAAAAACAGGTCATGCCGATTTTAACATAGGAATAAAAAAGTGGGGATTTCATACAAGTATCAGTTATTCTGATTTTGATGATTTGCGCATGGGGCGAAATGGAAATGATCGCTACCTAAGACCTGAATTAGTTACACAAGTGAATGGAGAAGATACCGTGATTCCAAATGAAAATCCTTTAATTCAGCGATTTACAGGGTATAGTCAATTAAATCTTTCTCAGAAAATAAAATTAGTGCCAGATGATATTTGGGAATTTGATCTAGGATTACATTATTCAGAAACATCAAACTATCCACGATACGACAGGCTTATTCAGTACAGGAACGGTACGTTGCGTTATGGTGATTGGTTCTATGGGCCGCAAAAATGGTTTATGGGGAATTTGCAAACGCAGAAAAAAGGAAATAATACATTCTATGACAATGTTAAGTTTGCCAATGCTTATCAACATTTTCAAGAAAGTAGAAACAATCGTTTATTTCAGGATGTAATTCTAAATACAACAGAAGAAAAAGTAGATGCAATTTCTTCAAATCTAGATTTTGAAAAACGATTCAACCCAAAAATAAAAGTATTCTATGGTTTAGAATATGTGTACAATAAAGTGCATTCTGACGGACATGATAGAAACATAGAAACTGGCGAAATTACAGATGCACCTTCACGTTATCCTGATGGTGCTACATGGCAATCCATGGCAGCATACATGAGTGCAGAATACAAACTTCATCCAGAATTTACTATTCAATCAGGGTTGAGGTACAATCACATACTTATAGATACTGATTTTGATACAACATTCTTCCCGTTTCCATTCACGGAAGCAACAACAAATACAGGCGCTTTTACAGGAAGTATAGGCTTTAGTTGGGTTCCAAATAATTGGCAAATAACCGCAAACTTAGGAACAGCATTTAGAGCGCCAAACATTGATGATATCGGAAAAGTATTCGACTCTGAGCCTGGTTCTGTAGTAGTGCCAAACCCAGATTTAATGCCCGAATATGCATACAATGCTGAAATAGGAATTCAAAAGCGTGTTGGGGATAAATTCGATTTTAGTTTTACAGCTTTTTATACTTTATTAGACGATGCTTTAATTCGTAAAGACTACAACTTAAACGGAGAAACAGAGATTGTTTACAATGGAGAATTAAGCAATGTGCAAGCCATTCAAAATGCTTCAAAAGTATTTACATATGGGTTTGAATTTGGTGTTAAAGCAAAAATGACTAAAAATATCAAATTAACTGCCGATTTAACTATTCCAAGAGGTGAAGAAGAACAAGCAGACGGTACAAAAGTTCCATTACGACATGTTTCGCCAATATTTGGAAACTTTCACTTAATATACAAAAATGAAAAATTAAAACTTGATGTATTTACCAATTACAATGGATCAATAACATTTGAAAATTTAGCCCCTTCAGAACGTAGCAAAGCATACTTATATGCAGTAGATGAAAGTGGAAACCCATATGCACCTTCTTGGCTTACTTTAAGTGCAAGATCTAGTATCGAAATTACCAAAAAAATTAATTTTACAGCATCTTTAGAAAATATTACAGATCAGCGCTACAGGTCTTATTCTTCGGGAATTACAGCGCCAGGACGTAACTTGATTTTAGGATTAAATTGTTCCTTCTAACAAAAAAACAGAAAGAAAAAGATTGTTAAATATGATGCCTTGTGAAATTTAGCACTACATTTATCGACTATTTATATGTTTTTATCTAAATTAACTTATTCTATTTAGGTTAACATTAGTTAATTTAAGCTAAAAAAAGTAAATTTATTGCGCCTTAATTACTTTTACACATGAAAAAAACTTACTTAATAATAGCATTAATGCTATCCTTCGCTTTTGTCAAAGCACAGTGTACCTCTTCAGGAAATAATGTTGGTGACGAATATATAAGTGAAGTTCAACTCAACGCAACATCATTAAATTTAGATACAACTTCACCCGGTGTAGGATATACTGATTTAACTGGGTTGGGTCCTTTTAATTTGACAGCTGGAGTATCAAGTTCTGTCTCAGTAACAAAATTTTGGACAGGAACTGTTTATGATGAAGGAGTTGCAGTTTGGATTGATTACAATCAAGACAATGTTTTTGATAATGCTACAGAACAGATTTTTTTAGATGGAGCTAGTCAAGTAACTACTGTAACAGGAAACTTTACAGTTCCACTAACAGCGTTAGCAGGAAATACACGCATGCGTGTTCGAATGCAATATTTTAATAATCCAGGTGATCTGATAACTACTGCTTGTGGAACATTTAACTTCGGAGAAGTAGAAGATTATACGGTAAACATTGTAATACCAGTAACGCCGCCAGATATTTTTGTAAGTGGTAACGGTCTAGAAATCACAGATGGTTCAACAACTACCTCAGTAGCCGATGATACAGACTTTGGAAGTGGTACTATCAGTACTGATATGATTACTAGAACATTCACTATTGAAAACACAGGTACGTCAGCAACAGATTTAACACTATCAAATCCAGCAATAAGTTTTGCTAGTGGAAGTAATGCAGCTTTTACCATTGCATCACAACCTGCAGACTTGATACTTTCCGCAGGAGAATCAACAACTTTTCAAATAACCTTCTCTCCCACAGCAGTTGGAGTTGCTTCGGCAGAAGTAGTTATTGCAAATAATGATCCTGATGTAGCTGAACAATCTTTTACATTTGATATTACAGGAACAGGAGCATTACCTTTTGTAAGTCCTGGAAGTGTGTCTTTAGACCTAGAATTATGGTTAAAAGCTGATGTAGGAACTTCGCTTACAGGAACCGATGTTGATAGTTGGGCAGATCAATCTGCAAACTCATTTACAGCAGCTTCAGAAGGAACGTCTGATGCGCAATTAGTAACAGATGGATTAAATTTTAATCCTGTGCTAAGATTTACAGGAAGCGAATTTTTGAATTTAGGTAATCAAACAGAACTAGATATAGATCCGCTAACAGAAGAAATGACACTTATTGCAGTGTTTGAATCTGGAGGAGGAAGTACAGGAACGGTAATATCGAAAGCTAACAATAACAGAAGAAATTATCAACTATGGTTGGGGCAAACAGATCGTGTGGTGCACTATACCTTAGGTAGAGATACTGGAAATACAGCAGAGCGTTTTGGAACTATATACGCTCTAAATGAACCTAAAATTACAACGGGAATTGTTTCTACAAATGCAGATCCATTTCTAAGACTAAACACCTTTGTAAATGGAGTTACTGATCCAGAGTTTTTAGATAACGGAGCAGACAACGGTTCAGCAAATGTTGATGTGTTAGTTGGTGCCCGAAGAAATGCAAATAATACTGACTCAGGATATTTATTTAGTGGAGATATTGCTGAAATAATAATGTTTGATAGGGCAATATCAGTATTAGAAAGACAAAAAATTGAATCGTACTTAGCAATCAAATATGGAACTACGTTAGGGTCTAATGATGAAAATTGGAATAGTACAACAAACACAGCATCTCCTTTTGGATATGCTGGTACAAGTGAAGACTACTTAGATTCAAGTGGAAATACAATTTGGGATGGTAGTGTAAATGCAGGATACGGATACAATGTATTTGGTGTTGCACGTGATGATAACTCTGCATTAATGCAAACGAGATCAAGAAGTGTCAACATAGCTCCTGCGGACATTTTAACAATGGAAGTGGAAAGCGGAAGTTTTTCTTCTAATCAAAGTTACCTAATTGTAGGGAATAATGGTCTTGGAGAAACAATTCAGACATCAACATTACCAGCAAGAACATTAGGAATGTTAAACAAAGTTTGGTTAGCACGTGAAAGTGTTTCCGATGTAGGTTCTATAAAGTTAGACTTTGACATGAGCTCTAGCGGACTTACTAATCTTGACGACTTAGAACTATATATTGCTGATGATGCAACTTTTAATAACTACGAAAACTATGCAGGAACTAATGTTGGAGGTGTGTTAACATTTACAGGTGTAAACCTTGCAAATGGTCAGTTTTTTACATTGGCAGAGCCGCAACAAGTAACAGGTTCAAATGCATTATTTTTTGATGGAGTAGATGATTATGTTGAAGATAAAACACCAGCAACAGAAGGATTAACAGATTATACAGTAATGGGATGGGTGAAAAATCCTGGACAAGTTGCAACAGTTACAAATAGAAGAATATTAGGAGTAACTGATCAATTTGAATTTTTCTTAGGATCTGATTTACTTTCAATTCAAGAAGGACAAACAGTATCTGTATCTTCGCCTACAAGTGCAACCACACGTGACTGGGTTCATTTTGCAGTAATTGTAGATACAGGGTCAGGTTTTGCAAGATTTTATCTGAATGGAGTATCTATTGGTGGAGGAAGTATTGATCCAATATCGCCAAATACGAATCCTTTCCGAATGGGAGTTGAAGGAAGTTCTGATTATTTTCAAGGTTCTATAGATGAAGTAAAAATCTTTAATGTAGCACTTACGGAAGATCAGATGCGACAAATGATTTATCAAGAGGTACAAATAAATGGCTCCAATGTTAGAGGAACTATAATTCCTAAAGATATTGAAGACTTTACAACAAATGCAAATGTACCTTGGTCATCATTAATAGCATACTATAATATGTCCGACATCAAAGGAAATCGTGTAGAAGATCAGTCAACAGGCAATAATGATGCCTTTATGAAAAATATAGCTTCATTAGAAGCACAAACTGCTCCATTGCCATATATCTCCACAGCAGACGGAAACTGGGAAGATGATGCTACATGGGTAAATGGTTCTATTTGGGATACGCCATCGGCTGGTTCTAGAAATTGGGCAATTGTAAGAGTGTCTGATAATGTAGTTGCAAATGCAAGTTATACAACACTTGGTTTATTTGTAGACTCAGGAAGTACACTTACATTAACTGGTACAAACCCAGTTATTACAAACCCTTCTCCATTTGCTTTTACAGCAGGATCAGGATTAGCACATACAAATACATGGTATGCCGAATTAGATGGTATCATGGATTTAAATGGTGAAAGTCAATTTGTACAACAAGAAAATAGTGATTTAGCGACCTCAAGTGCAGGTTATCTTGAAAGAGATCAACAAGGAACGGCGAGCAGATTTACATATAACTATTGGTCATCGCCAGTAAGTAATATAAATACTTCAGCAAATAATCAAGATTTTACATTAGGAGCTGTATTGCTTGATGGAACAACACCTGCCTCACCTGCTACAATTACATGGACAGCAGATGAAAATGGAACTGTTGGTCCGCCAATAACAATCAGTACGCGATGGATTTATAAGTTTGTAAACGGAGCAGATGAAGATTACAATGCTTGGCAATTTGTTCGTAACACAGGTGCTATATCTGCAGGAGAAGGCTATACAATGAAAGGAACATCTCCAATAGCAGCTGAAAGAGATGAACAAAACTACATATTTAGAGGAAAACCAAATAACGGTGATATTTCAGTAGGGCCTCTAGGTGATACAAACCTATACTTAGTAGGAAATCCATATCCAAGCGCACTAGATGCGAATGAATTTTTAGCAGATAACCCAAATATGGAAGGAACATTATACTTTTGGGAACATTGGGGTGGAGGAACACACGTATTTGTAGAATACCAAGGAGGATATGCAACATATACATCTATGGGTGGTGGAGTGCCAGGAATGTCACATCCATCAGTTAGTGCAGCAGGCTCAGCGACAAAAACACCAACACGATATATTCCTGTAGGACAAGGATTCTTCGTGCAAGGTGATAACAATGCGGGGAATGGAGTAACGACAACAATAGAATTTAATAACTCACAAAGATTATTCTTGCCAGAATACATCGGAACATTTGAATTCTCAACCTTTATGAGAGGAACAACTGAAGATTCAGGTTTTAATATCGGAGAAATTCCAAATCCTGCAAATAACAATGTAGTTGCAACGGATAATACCGAAACAAATACTCCAGAAGATGAACCATTAACATTGGATGATATCTATGAGCAATATGGTATTAGAAAAGATAACAGAGAAAGAATTCGCCTTGGGTATACAAATTCACAAGGATATCACAGACAAATATCATTAACTTCTGATAGAAGAGCTTCTGATGCTGTAGCAAGAGGTGAAGAAGGAGAATCAATTGGAGTTACTGAGAATGATATGTATTGGTCTTTAGAAGGAGGTAAATATGTAATTCAAACAGTATATAAATTCCATGAAGATAGAGAAGTTGCTATTGGTTTAGTTTCTCAAAATGGTGGAGTTGGTACAATTAATATTGATCAATTAGAAAATATTGACGATGGTTTAGGGATTTTCATAAAAGACCTAGTTACTGGACAAACACATGACCTTAGAGAAAGTGATTTCAGTGTAACGCTTCCGGCAGGAGAAACAAACGATCGTTATGTATTAGTTTTTGAACCAGAAGATCAATTAAGTATAGATGAGGAAGTTCTTGAAAATGGAATAGTTATGTATACAGACAACGAAACAAAAGAACTTGTGATTGCAAATAATACAGGTGTTCAGTTAAAAGGAATTGATATGCATACAATTCTTGGGCAACAAATAATGTCATTAAAAGAAGGAATAAGCAACAACACCATTCGAATTCCAATCAATGACAAAGCAAGCGGTATTTACATTATAAGTATCAGTTCTGAAAAAGGAAAAATTAGTAAAAAACTAGTCATCCAATAACACAGAAACGAACGTATAAAAAAAGACCACTTGAAAACCAAGTGGTCTTTTTTTGTTTAACACATTACAATTCAATGAAATTCATTAATTTCGCAAATCCAATATACAGCAGAAAAAATGGCTAATAAATTTAGAGAATACAAAGGACTAGACTTACCAGTAGTTGCAGACGAAATATTAAACTATTGGGAAGAAAATAACATCTTTGAAAAAAGTATAAGTTCAAGAGAAGGCGCTGAATCATTCGTATTTTTCGAAGGACCACCGTCAGCAAACGGATTACCAGGAATTCACCACGTATTAGCCAGAGCGATTAAAGATATTTTCTGTCGTTATAAAACGCAAAAAGGATATCAAGTAAAACGTAAGGCAGGTTGGGATACACATGGACTTCCAATAGAACTAGGTGTTGAAAAAGAATTGCAAATCACCAAAGAAGACATTGGGAAAAAAATATCTGTTGTTGAGTACAACGAAGCTTGTAAAAAAGCGGTCATGCGTTACACAGATATCTGGAACAACATGACACGCCGAACAGGATACTGGGTTAATATGGACGATCCGTATATCACGTACAAATCAAAATACATGGAAAGTGTTTGGTGGTTGTTAAAGGAAATCTATGACAAAGGATTAATGTACAAAGGATACACAATCCAACCCTATTCACCAAAAGCAGGAACAGGATTAAGTTCACACGAATTAAACCAACCTGGAACCTATCAAGATGTAACGGATACAACAGTTGTTGCACAATTCAAAACCATTAAAGAAACATTGCCAGAAGCGTTACAAAGCGTTGAAGGAGATGTACATTTCTTAGCATGGACAACAACACCTTGGACATTACCATCAAACACGGCATTAACGGTTGGGCCAAAAATCGATTATGTTGTTGTAAAAACGTTCAATCAATACACATTTGAGCCAATCAATGTAGTGTTAGCTAAAAACTTAGTTGGAAAACAATTTGCAGGTAAAAAATATTTTAAAGTTTTAAAAGGTTCTGACTTCAGTAACTTTAATGAATCTATCAAGGAAAAAGGAGGATTAGATGCAAACGAAAGACTTTCGCTTATTTTAGGAAAAAATGTGGCTCAACCTGATTGGGAAAATCTCTGGCATGTCTTTGTGGACAAAAATAAACTCTCTGACAATGAGAAGCTAGATTTTCTAAAAGGATTAGGATATGATTTGGATTTAGATGATATAACCTCTATTAAAAACTCTGATATTAAGACTATTAATGGGAAAATTCCTTTCAGAGTAATTTCTAATCACAAAGGAAGCGACTTAGTAGGCATCAAATATGAGCAATTGTTAGACTATGCATTGCCATATGAAAATCCTGAAAATGCTTTCAGAGTGATCTCTGGAGACTTTGTGACTACGGAAGATGGAACAGGAATCGTACATACAGCGCCTACTTTTGGGCAAGATGATGCGTTGGTTGCGAAACAAGCAACTCCAGAAGTTCCACCATTACTAGTAAAAGATGAAAACGATAACTTAGTTCCGTTAGTAGATTTACAAGGTAAATTTAGACCAGAAATGGGCGAATTTGCTGGAAAATATGTCAAAAACGAATACTATACTGAAAATGCTCCTGAAAAATCAGTTGATGTCGAATTAGCCATCAAACTAAAAACTGAGAATAAAGCATTCAAAGTAGAAAAATATGTCCATAGTTACCCAAATTGCTGGCGTACGGACAAACCAATCTTATACTATCCGTTAGATTCTTGGTTTATCAAAATCACGGATGTAAAAGATAACATGTATGCATTAAACCAAACCATCAACTGGAAACCAAAATCAACAGGGGAAGGGCGTTTTGGAAACTGGATTGCAGGAGCAAACGATTGGAATTTATCTCGTTCACGCTTCTGGGGAATTCCATTGCCAATATGGCGTACTGAAGACGGAAAAGAAGAATTGATGATTGGTTCGTTAGCCGAATTAAAATCAGAAATCCAAAAAGCCATCGATGCAGGTGTTGAAACAGAAGATGTATATGCTTCGTTTGAAGTAGGAAACATGTCTGAGGAAAACTATGATAAAGTAGATTTACACAAACATATTGTTGACGGAATTACATTAGTATCACCTTCTGGGAAACCTATGAAACGCGAAAGTGATTTAATTGATGTTTGGTTCGATTCTGGTTCTATGCCATATGCACAATGGCACTATCCGTTTGAAAACAAAGAACTCATCGACAATAACGAAAGCTATCCTGCAAACTTCATTGCCGAAGGTGTCGATCAAACTCGTGGTTGGTTCTATACGCTTCACGCGATAGGAAGTATGGTTTTTGATTCGGTTGCCTATAAAAATGTTGTATCAAATGGTTTAGTACTTGATAAAGACGGACAAAAAATGTCTAAACGTCTTGGAAATGCAGTCGATCCATTTGAAACATTAGACAAATACGGACCAGATGCAACGCGTTGGTACATGATTTCAAATGCCAATCCTTGGGACAACCTAAAATTTGATTTAGAAGGAATTGCAGAAGTACGTCGTAAATTCTTCGGAACACTATACAACACATATTCATTCTTTTGTTTATATGCGAATATTGACAACTTTACATATAGTGAAGCTGACATTCCATTAGCAGAGCGTCCAGAAATAGATCGTTGGATACTTTCTGAGTTACATACACTTATCAAAAAAGTAGATCAATTTTACGAAGAATACGAACCTACAAGGGCAGCCAGAGCAATCTCTGAATTTGTTCAAGAATACCTAAGTAACTGGTTTGTACGTTTAAGTAGAAGAAGATTTTGGAAAGGCGATTATCAACACGATAAAATATCTGCATACCAAACATTATACACATGTATGTTAAATGTTGCCAAGTTAGGAGCGCCAATTGCACCTTTCTATATGGACAGACTTTACAAAGACTTAACGAAAACGACAACTACAGAAAACTTTGAAAGTGTACATTTGGCTAAGTTTCCAAAATATGATGAAGCGTACATTGACAAATCATTAGAGCGTAAAATGGAAAACGCGCAAACAATATCTTCCTTAGTATTATCGTTAAGAGCTAAAGAAAAGATAAAAGTGCGTCAACCATTACAACGAATTATGATTCCTGTATTAGATGCGCAAACGAAAGAGGAAATTTTGGCTGTAGCCGAATTAATAAAATCTGAAGTAAATGTCAAAGAAATTGAATTGCTAGATGATGCTTCAGGAATATTAGTAAAGCAAATAAAGCCAAATTTTAAAGTTCTTGGACCAAAATTTGGGAAAGATATGAAAGCGGCAGCGGCTGTAATTATGCAGTTTGGACAAGAAGAAATAGCCGAAATTGAAAAAACAGGAAAAATCCCTGTAGAAATTAACGGAAAAAATAGTATTTTAGACATTACAGAAGTTGAAATAACTTCTCAAGATATCGAAGGTTGGTTAGTCGCCAATTCGGGAGGAATAACTGTAGCGCTAGATGTAACAATTACTGAAGAATTACGAAAAGAAGGAATCGCAAGAGAACTTGTAAATAGAATTCAAAACTTACGTAAAGATTCAGGATTTGAAGTCACAGACAAAATACATGTATCACTACAAAAAGATGAACATTTAGTAGATGCCATAAAAACTAATTTAACGTACATAAAAGTAGAAACGCTTACAGAAGAATTAGTATTTGTAGATAAACTAGAAAATGGAATAGAAATTGCTTTCGATGACGTAAACACCACATTATTTATTAAAAAAATGTAACACATCATGGAAGACACTAAAATAAGATACTCAGACAAGCAGCTTGAAGAATTCAAAATAATCATTCAAGACAAAATAGATCAGGCGAACAAAGACTTGGAATTATTAAAAAGCTCGTATATGAACGACCATAACAATGGTACGGACGATACGTCGCCAACATTCAAAGCATTTGAAGAAGGATCTGTGACAATGTCAAAGGAGAAAAACATGCAATTGGCTATTCGACAAGAAAAGTTTATCCGTGACCTTAAAAATGCACTCATCCGTATTGAAAACAAAACGTACGGAATTTGTAGAGTTACTGGAAAATTGATTAATCCTGAGCGTCTTAAATTAGTACCACATGCTACATTAAGTATTGAAGCAAAAAACATGCAAAAATAAAAAGCATACCATCATACAAAAAGCGCTCATTGAGCGCTTTTTTTGCTTTATATTCAAAAAAGTTCAATAGTATTGCGTCAGATTGAGTGAATTTGCACAACAAATTTGTATCGAAATTTAGCGTAAATGATATCGTAAATGTTTAAAATAAAGTATATCCTAACATTCTTCCTGCTGACAAGCATATCTTGTTTTGCCCAAAAAGTAACACAGCAAACCTTTTCTATTCATGAAATAGACGAAATTCGAATCAATACGGATAAAATATTTCAGCTCAATATTATCAGCACAAATGATAAAGTAATTAAGATTGAAACCAAAATGGAAGGCGAATACTTTCGCGATTTAAACATAATAACCGCAACGAAAAACAAACAAATACAACTTTCGTGTGAATTAGCGGAAAATTTCGAAATCCCAAACGATAAATTAAGTGCGCACAAGGTCTTTTCGGTAGTAATAGATATCTACATTCCAAAAAAACTAAAAATACAATTAGAAGGCGATGGAACGCAAGTGCATATCAAAGGACAGTACAAAAAAGTTCAGGCAATTCTAATTTCAGGAAACTTTACATTAACCAACTTTACAAGCGAGGCGGAAATTCAAACAAAAAAAGGGAACATTCATTACATTAATCGTAGAAAACCAACTTTGGAAGTAAATACGAATCAGCATGTAATCTTCTATAAAAAAGGAAGAAAAATAGAATTAAAAGCAGACAATGGAAAGATTACATATTCTGCTGATAAAGCGTAAAATATTCTTATTTTAGCCAACTATTAGAATTTTCAAACGGAAATTGTACGACATATGTCATTAAAAAAAGCTATTGGAATCATTGTTTTGGTCTTACTCATTGATCAAATCAGCAAAATATATATCAAAACAAACTTTGTACTAGGCGAATCAGTAGATGTTTTTGGCTGGTTTAAAATTCTCTTTGTTGAAAACAGAGGAATGGCTTGGGGAGTTGAATTGCCCGGTAGCTACGGAAAATTATTATTAACGTTATTCAGACTATTTGCAATCTCTGCAATAGGATATTGGCTGCATACAGAAGTAAAGAAAAACGCTTCTCGTGTACTCATAGTTGCCATCGCACTTATTTTTGCAGGCGCATTTGGAAACATCATTGACTCTGTATTTTATGGAGTTTTATTTAGTGAAAGTTCACAAGTTAGTGGAGTTGCTACATTTTTACCTGAAGCTGGTGGATACGCACCTGTATTTCACGGACATGTAGTAGATATGCTCTATTTTCCTATGATTGATACTACGTTGCCAGAATGGTTGCCTTGGTATGGAGGACAACGTTTTACCTTCTTTGATCCTGTATTCAACATTGCAGACTCTGCTATTACAGTTGGTGTTTTACTGTTGATTATCTTTAACAAACGAGCATTTCCGAAGAAGGAGAAAGAAGTAAAAGCCACTACTGAAGAAGAATACACCGGGATTTACTAAATCTTGCGTATTTGAATATATATAATCAGTAACGACAATTAAGGTATTTATTTAATAGCTGGTATGTTTTTAATTTAGTATTATGAATGATGGTTAGTTTATCTTGTTTTTCTGAAGTATAGAAAAGATTTTACGTTAAAAATTTTTGAAGCCTTGGAGAAAATTTAGTAAAATTTGTGCGGTTTTAGTTTTTCAACGAGAAAACTAAAAATATCTGCCAGAATAAAAGAGTTAAAAAGGTTACCGACTACATTTCGACTGCGCTCAATGTGACAATAAGAAATGGTATTAAAACTCAAAAACCTCTTCAGGCGTTGCACAAAAATCCAAACCAATATCATTAACATCAACTTCAAACAAAGTTGTTTCAGGAGGAAAAAATGACAAACCAATCTTAATCACATCAGAGTTGCAATTTGCTAAAAAACGATCGTAAAACCCTTTTCCGTAGCCAATTCGGTTACCTTTAGTATCATATGCTAACAAAGGCACAAAAACGACATCAATCTTGCTGGAAGGAACTTCAATGCCATCAATAGGTTCGGGAATATGATATGCGTTTTTCTTAATTACAGTGTTGTCTGTAAGCAGAAAATGTGTCAAGGAATTGTCTTCAAAATTACTTTTAGATAAGATGATATCTTTATCTTTTCCTGCCAAAATATTCAAAATAAACTCGGTATCTACTTCTTTCTGTTCAGTAATTGTCAAAAACAAATGATAATAACGTTTCTCCCAAATAGGAAGATTTAATAAACTATTAGCAATTGACATACTAAAATCATCTAACTGTTCAGGAGTTAGCGAATTTCGTAACGTTTTGTACTTCTTTCGTAAGGTAGATTTTGACATGAATACAGTTTTAACACAAAAATAAAAAATGTAGAAATGCTATTACTTTGTTTTTGGAATAAATGCTGCTAAATTTGTGAAAAGGTATTTTTCTTTTTTCCAAACCTCAAAAGCAAAGCGCAAAAAAACTCAATACTAACATCTCAGTACAGATACTAGATACATGACCGAAGCATTAGCACTACAACTTAAAATACTTCCAACCAATCCTGGTGTATATCAATACTATGATAAAGAAGGGAAAATTCTATATGTAGGGAAAGCAAAAAATCTGAAAAAGCGTGTGTTATCATACTTTACCAAAAACCATGAATATGGTAAGACAAAAGTATTGGTTAAAAAAATTGATTCTATCAAGCATATTGTGGTGGCAACGGAAACAGATGCGTTGTTATTAGAGAACAATCTTATCAAAAAATATAAGCCACGTTACAATGTATTGTTAAAAGATGACAAGTCGTATCCGTGGATTTGTATCAAAAATGAACGCTTTCCAAGAGTATTTCAAACCCGTAGAATGATCAAAGATGGTTCTGAATACTTTGGTCCGTATACAAGTGTGAAAACGGTTCGAACCTTATTAGATTTAATCAAAGGATTATATCCATTACGAACGTGTAACTACGACTTATCGCAAGAAAAAATAAACGCAGGCAAATACAAAGTCTGTTTAGAGTATCACTTAGGAAACTGTAAAGGTCCTTGCGAAGGCTATCAAACGATTCAAAGTTATGATGAAGAAATCAGAGCGATTCGTGAAATCTTAAAAGGAAACTTCAAAGATTCCTTGTTGCAGTTCAAAACGCAAATGAAAGAACATGCAGTAGCGATGGAATTTGAAGATGCACAAAAAGTAAAAGAAAAAATAGAAATCTTAGAAAACTACCAAGCAAAATCAACCATTGTAAATCCTAAAATCAGCAATGTAGATGTGTTTTCCATAGTGTCTGATGAAAGCTTTGGTTACATCAACTATTTACAACTATCGTTAGGTTCTATTGTGCGTTCACACACGATGGAAATTAAGAAAAAGCTAGACGAAACAGACAAGGACTTATTAGAATTGGCAATCACCGAAATTCATCAGCGTTTCAAAACCAATTCCAAAGAATTATATGTGCCTTTTGAAGTAGAACTAGGTGGAAAGTTTAAAATCACAATTCCAAAGCTTGGAGATAAAAAACGAATCTTAGATCTTTCATTACGAAATGCAAAATATTACCGTCAAGAACGTTTCAAGCAAATAAAGTTAACAGATCCTGATAAGCATGTAAATCGAATTATGTCACAAATGCAAAAAGATTTACGCCTGTCAGAAGAACCACGACATATAGAATGTTTTGATAACTCTAACATTCAAGGAACACATCCTGTAGCTGCTTGCGTTGTTTTCAAAAATGGAAAACCAAGTAAAAAAGAGTACAGGCATTTCAACATAAAAACAGTTGTAGGACCAGATGATTTTGCTTCTATGGAAGAAGTTGTTTATCGCAGATACAAAAGATTAGTTGAAGAAAAGCAACCTTTACCACAATTAATTGTCATTGATGGTGGAAAAGGACAGCTATCTTCTGCGTTAAAAAGTTTAGATGCTTTAAATTTACGTGGAAAAATTGCAATCATCGGAATTGCAAAACGCTTGGAAGAAATTTACTATCCAGGCGATTCAATTCCGTTATATTTAGATAAAAAAAGTGAATCACTCAAAATAATTCAGCATTTACGAAATGAAGCGCACCGATTTGGAATTACATTTCATAGAAATAAAAGAAGCAATAGTGCGTTAAATTCAGAGTTGGAAACTATTGCCGGAATTGGTGAAAAAACAATAGTAGAATTATTAAAGAAATTTAAATCTGTCAAACGAATTGCCACAGCATCACGTGAAGAAATTGCTGCAGTAATTGGTGACAGTAGAGCGAAAAAAATATACGAGAATTTTCATAAAAAATAAGTCGTTTACTCATGAGCAAGTGGATCTATATCTGCATACTAATACTAAATATTTCTTTTGTTTCTGCACAAAATGTAGAAAAAAAGAAGCAAGACTTCACCGTTGGTTTGGTCTTAAGTGGTGGTGGTGCAAAAGGATTAGCACATATTGGAACACTTAAAATTATTGATAGTCTAGGAGTTCGTGTAGATTATATTGGCGGAACAAGCATGGGTGCAATCATTGGTTCATTATATGCTTCTGGTTATTCAGGAAAACAAATAGACTCTATCTTTCGTAAAACAGATTTAGATGTATTAATTCAGGACGAATTGCCACGTTCTGCAAAAACATTCTATGAAAAAGAAGACGCAGAACGCTATGCAATCACTTTACCGTTTGACAATTTCAAAGTAGCCTTTCCTTCCTCTATTTCAAAAGGACAAAATGTATACAATAAGTTAGCACAATTATTATTACATGTAAAAGATGTAAATGATTTCAACAACTTACCAATTCCATTTCTATGTATAGCTTCAGACATTGAAAAAGGAGAGCAAGTTGTGTTGGATAAAGGATATTTGCCAGATGCAATTACAGCAAGTGGCGCGTTTCCATCACTATTTGAACCTATTGAAATGGGCGATCGATTATTGATTGATGGTGGTGTAACGAATAACTATCCAATAGATGAAATCAAAGCAAAAAATCCAGATATAATCATTGGTGTAGATGTGCAAGATGGTTTGGCTGGACGCGAAAAACTAAAGTCTGCGATGGGAATTTTGTCTCAAATCAACAACTTCCGTACGATCAATGACATGAAGCAAAAAAGTAAACAAACAGATGTATACATTCGTCCTAACATAAAAGGATTCAGTGTGATCTCTTTTGATAAAGGAAGTGAATTAATAGAACGAGGAGAAGCAGCTGGTAGAGACAATATAAAAGCATTACAAGAAATTGCTGCAAAGCAAACACAGAAGCCAAATAGAAAACCAATCATTCCGCAAGATTCAATTCGAATAAATTATGTACACTTGCGTGGAAATGATAAGTACACACGTTCATACGTGCGTGGAAAACTACGATTCAAAACGCCAGACACTATTCCGTTCAAAAAATTTACGGAAGGAATCAGTAACCTAGCTGCTACGGGAAACTTTACAGGAATTCGTTACAAGGCGTGGAAAAATGAAGATGGTACGGAAGACATTATTCTTAATCTAAGAGAGAGACCGAGTAACACGTTTTTGCGTTTGGCAGCACATTATGATGATGTTTATAAAACTGGTGGTTTAATCAATGTGACGAAGAAAAATGTATTATTTAACAACGACGTAGCTTCGCTCGATTTTATCATTGGAGATAACATACGATACAATTTTGAATACTATATTGACAAAGGATATTATTGGAGTATTGGGCTAAAATCGCGATTCAATACTTTTGAAAGAGGCGTTGACTTCGATCTAGTAAGTGATGATGAAACAAATCCTGATTTAAATAGAATTGATGTAGAAGTGTCAGACTTTACTAATCAATTATACATACAAACAGTAGTGCGAGAAGAATTTGTATTTGGAATTGGAGCTGAACACAAGCGCTTAAAAATTGCTTCAGAAACCATTAGCGGAGAAAATGAAGAAGAAACCATTTTTGAACGAAGTGACTTCGTAAGTACGTTTGGATTCCTAAAACTAGATACATACGATAACAAATATTTCCCG
Organism: uncultured Kordia sp.; assembly: GCF_947496985.1. Classification (GTDB taxonomy): domain Bacteria; phylum Bacteroidota; class Bacteroidia; order Flavobacteriales; family Flavobacteriaceae; genus Kordia. The sequence continues at coordinate 559,191 of NZ_CANMEZ010000001.1, read as the reverse complement.
TCAAAAGGAGTGTTCTTCTCAGGAGATTTTCACTGGTATCTTTTCTCCTCAGACTATAATAAAAATTTTGACTTATTTTCATTGGCAAAAGCAAAATTAGGATATGCAACGCCGTTAATTAACAATATATCTTTAAACATATCAACGGAAGGCGGATTTAAATTAGGAGCGCCAGGGACAAACTCTTTAGATTTTGTGTTAGGCGGTTTTGGGAACAATTACATTAACAATTACACTCCGTTTTTAGGATATGATTTTCTGAGTTTTGCAGGTGATAGTTTTGTAAAAGCATCCTTTGTACTTGATTACAACTTTTATCCAAAACACCATCTAAACTTTAGTGCAAACTATGCCAACGCAGGCGAAAACATATTTGATAATGGAGAATGGTTAAGCAAGCCCGATTTCAATGGATATGCATTTGGATATGGTTTTGAAACCTTCTTTGGGCCATTGCAAGTAAAATACTCTTGGTCGCCAGATGTGGAGAAAGATCAATTGTATTTTAGTGTTGGTTTTTGGTTTTAAGGTGATGATAACAAATTACCAATTCCAACAACTTCGAATTTGAAAATAATACATCTTATATGCTTCTTCACTAACGATGGAATCTCCTTTTTTTAGTTGTATGAATTGTAATTGCTCTTTTTTAAGACTAGCAACTGGAATCCTTTTTTTGCTAAATCCTTTAAAAACTATTTCCAAATAACTAGTTGAAGTAATCTTGCTTTGATCAAAACTAAGTTGTGCTAAACCATCAAAATCTGAATACGTAATATAACAAGATGTACTATCGGCAATCAATTTGGATGCCACAGATGTTAATGAATTTCCTTGTTCATCGGAAACTTTAAAATATAAATAGCTTTTATTTTTAATAGATTTTCCTTCATCTTCAATGTGTGGAATATCTTTATAAACAATTACAGGTGACGACTTCAAAAATTGTTTTGTTTTACACGAAAAAAGAAGAATAATTAAGCAAAAGAAAGAGTATTTATTTGTCATAATCAATAAAAACAGTATCATTATTTCCTTCTATAAAAGAATATACTTCTGCTTCTCCATGTTGAATCCAGAATGTATATAAAGTGTCCTAAACGAGTTCAGAATCGGATAAAATAAAATATGATTCAATATCCTTTTGTGTGTTTTCAATTCTAAAATATCCCTTATCACCTGTATAATCAAACATTTCTTTATAGAACTCAGCTTTTACTTTTATAGCTAAAATGCGTTTGCGAGTTGCTTCATCATAAACATATCCATCAGAATATTTTGGAGTATTATCACAGGATATTAAAAATATAGTACTTGTAAGAATAATTAGATATCTATTTATAACAATGATAAAAGCACATCATTTGTCTAATAACAAGTTGTAATATATAGCATTAAATCATCAAAATAAAAGCCAAAGATGACTTCAATCATAAAAAATCTCCAAATAATTACGATATTTGTGTACAGATGAAAAATAACATCTACTTAAATTTATACAAGTGAAACCTTTTTGGAACGACTTACTAGCACATTTACACTATCTTATCAAGCGAAATCCTGAATAAGAGAGCGTTGTTTTTTTGCTAAATGTGAACACAATTCTTCACATTTTTCTATATCTTATCACATCATTTTTACGATTACAAAAAAATAACAATATGCCTTTCTATCATAAATTAGGAAACATTCCACCTAAAAGACACACGATATTTAGAAAACCAAATGGTGATTTATACTATGAACAACTTTTTGGAACCATCGGTTTTGACGGAATGTCCACAAATAGTTACCACGAACACAGACCAACACAAGTAAAAGAAATACGCAAACAATACAGTGTTGCACCAAAAATTGCAAAAGCAAACAATATACAGTCCTATCGCTTGCGCGGATTCCAAGTAGCGCCCGAGCAAGATTATCTAGACAGTAGAAAAGTAGTTTTAACAAACAGTGATTGTAATATCATTTTGGCAGCGCCCAAAGAATCTACACGTGAGTATTTCTACAAAAATACAGATGCAGACGAACTTATCTTCATTCACAAAGGAACAGGGAAACTGCGCACAATGCTAGGAAACCTCGATTTCAAATATGGAGATTACTTATTAGTGCCGCGCGGAATTATTTATAAATTAGATTTTGATACAGATGATAACAGATTATTCATTGTAGAATCGTATCGACCAATATACACTCCAAAACGTTATAGAAACTGGTTTGGGCAACTCTTAGAGCATTCACCATTCTGCGAACGCGATCTCAGAAGACCTGAAGAATTAGAAACTTATAACGAAAAAGGTGATTTCTTAATCAAGGTGAAAAAACAAGGAGATATCTTTGAAATGATCTATGCAACGCATCCTTTTGATGTTGTTGGATATGATGGTTACAACTATCCATATGCGTTTTCAATTCACGATTTTGAACCAATTACAGGACGAATTCATCAACCACCACCAGTACATCAAACATTTGAAACAGATGCGTTTGTCGTTTGTTCGTTTGTGCCAAGATTGTACGACTATCACCCAGAAAGTATTCCAGCACCTTACAATCATAGTAACATAGATAGTGATGAGGTGTTGTACTATGTTGATGGAGATTTTATGAGTAGAAATGACATTGAAGCAGGACATATTTCGTTGCATCCAGCAGGAATTCCACACGGACCACACCCTGGAGCTGCAGAAAGAAGTATTGGGAAAACAGAAACAGAAGAATTAGCTGTAATGGTAGATACATTCAAACCATTACAAGTGACGGAAGAAGCAATGAAAATTGCCGATGAAGATTATTTCAAATCTTGGTTAGAATAAAAATAGACTGATGACACAACACACAACCAACATTGCAACGCAAATAAGAGCTATGTGGTAATTACGCTTGATTAATTACACAAAAAACTTAAAACAAATTGCGAATGCACTAAAAAAATAAACAGATGGCAGCAGAAATAAAAAACTTAAAAGATTTACAAAATACAGAATACGGACTCAAAAAATTATTTGATGAAGCAGAAGATTTTCTTCCATTATTAGGAACTGACTATGTAGAGTTATATGTAGGGAATGCAAAGCAATCCGCGCATTTCTACAAAACAGCCTTTGGTTTTCAGTCAGAAGCCTATGCAGGTTTAGAAACAGGTTTAACAGACAGAGTTTCATATGTATTAAAGCAAGATAAAATTCGATTGGTTTTAACAACACCTTTAGGAAAAGGTGGAGAAATCAATGAGCATATTGATCTTCACGGAGATGGAGTAAAAGTAGTAGCTCTTTGGGTAGAAGATGCAACAAAAGCTTTTGAAGAAACTACCAAAAGAGGCGCAAAACCATACATGGAGCCTACAAAAGAAGAAGATGAAAATGGGTATGTAGTACGTTCAGGAATTTACACATATGGAGAAACAGTTCATATTTTTGTAGAGCGTAAAAACTACAACGGAATCTTTTTACCAGGCTATAAAAAATGGGAGTCGCACTATAATCCTGAACCAGTTGGATTAAAATTCATTGATCACATGGTAGGAAATGTAGGCTGGGGAGAAATGAAAGAATGGTGCGAATTCTATGCAAAAGTAATGGGCTTTGCGCAAATAATCTCGTTTACGGATGATGACATTTCTACAGACTTTACGGCGTTAATGAGTAAAGTGATGAGTAATGGAAATGGTAGAATTAAATTTCCAATTAACGAACCAGCAGAAGGGAAAAAGAAATCGCAAATTGAAGAATACTTAGATTTTTACAATGGTCCAGGTGTACAGCACATTGCGGTTGCTACAGATAATATTATTGAGACAGTTTCGCAAATGCGCGAAAGAGGCGTTGAGTTCTTATATGTTCCAGAAACATATTATGACGATTTACTTGAAAGAGTCGGAGACATTGATGAAGATGTAGATGAACTTAGAAAACACGGAATCTTAATTGATCGAGATGAAGAAGGGTATTTGCTGCAAATCTTTACAAAAACAATTGTAGATAGACCAACAATGTTCTTTGAAGTAATTCAGCGTAAAGGTGCGCAATCATTTGGAGTAGGAAACTTCAAAGCATTATTTGAAGCTATTGAAAGAGAACAAGCTGCTCGCGGAACTTTATAAAATATAACTATATAAGAATGTATACTGAGTTGAATCGGAGTGTACATTCTTTTTATTTTCTCTCCAAAAATACACAACATGACTAGAGAAGAATTACTAGCTGCCATAGACAAAAAATATTTGGATATGGGACAAGATCCTGATGTACATCTTTCAGGATTATTACATGCAGAGCCTATGAAATACTGGGACTTCATACAATTAGATGCACTCTTAGGATTACAAACGCAGCGTACACAATTGCCCGATGAAATGGTTTTCATCATGTATCATCAAATCAATGAATTGGTTTTTAAGATGATTTTATGGGAAATGCAGCAAATATCACATACGGAAAACATCGAACCTGAAAAATTTGTCATGCATTTAATGCGTATCAGTCGTTATTTTGATATGCTTTCAAATTCATTTGACATTATGGGAGATGGAATGGAAGTAGAGCAATACATGAAATTCCGCGATACATTAACGCCTGCAAGTGGTTTTCAATCAGGTCAATACCGTAAAATTGAAATCGCTTCTACAGAATTAATCAATCTAATTGATTACAGATTTAGAGCTACAATTGATCGCGAAACTCCTTATTTACATGCGTATAACAATATGTATTGGCAAGTTGCTGGAAATGATCATAAAACGGGAAAACGCAGTAAATTGATGGTCAACTTTGATCAGAAATACAAAAAAGAACTCATTGGTTGGATGAAAGAATACAATACAATCAACTTATGGACAAAATTCAAGCAATTACCTAGAGCGTATCAAAGTGATAAAAGTTTAATGAATGCAATGCGTCATTACGATCATACTGTAAACATAAGTTGGGTAATGCATCATTATAATGCTGCAGCGAAATATATAAATTCTGAAAAAGGAAATGCAGAAGCTACAGGTGGAAGCGATTGGCAAAAATATATGCATCCGAAATATCAAAAAAGAATCTTTTTTCCACAACTATGGAGTGAAGAAGAGTTGAAAAATTGGGGAATTACCAATTTAGAAGGCTATAAAACGATAGAATAACCAAAAAAGCAAAACTAAAAATTGCAAAAATGTTGAGTATTTCTTAGTATAATAAAGAAATTGTTGCGTATTTTATAAAAAACATCGATGAAATACCATTTTGAATATAAAAATACTGTTAAAGTAAAATACTGTGCTTGCACAATATGATTCTCATTCTATATTTGCAGTGCAAAAGCGAGTGGTTTCCTTTTGCAACTTTAAGAAGAGAAATTTTCATAATTTAAAGTTTTGGTTGGTTAATAAATAAAAGAAGCTCGATCTCATGATCGGGCTTTTTTTATGCAATACATTCAAATAGAAGGATAATGAATTTTGGGGCTGATATTCAGGTAATTACTGTGGCTTTTGTGATGAAAAATAGTGATTAATCACATAAAATGTTCTATATATATGATATTGTTATTGAGAATTTGTCAATAAAAGTATAAAATCATTGCAGATTCACTAAGGAACATTTTCAAACAACAGCTGTGTGTGTAAAAATACTGTTAAAGTAAAATGCTATGCTTGCATAGTAAATATCTCATTCTATATTTGCAGTGCAAAAGCGAGTGGTTTCCTTTTGCAACTTTAAGAAGAAAAAGTTTTCATAATTTAAAGTTTTGGTTGGTTAATAAATAAAAAAAGTTCGATCCCATGATCGGACTTTTTTTATGGAATATATTTAAGTAAGTAAGCTAAAATAGAATTTTAGTCTGAAATTCAGTTAGTTACTATGCTTTTTATGATACGAAATGGTAATTGATAAGAGAAAACCTTGCGTTTGCACCTTATTGTCATTAAAGACTTCGCAATAAAAAGAAGTAACCATTGAGAATCTACTAAGAAATGTATCTGAACTACAGTTGTGCGTGTAAAAATACTGTTAAAGTAAAATACTATGCTTGCATAACAAGTAACTCGTTCTATATTTGCAGTGCAAAAGCGAGTGGTTTCCTTTTGCGACTTTAAGAAAATAAATTTTTCATAATTTAAAGTTTTGGTTGGTTAATAAAAAAAAGAAGCTCGATCTACGGATCGAGTTTTTTTTGTCTTTTATTTAAATAACAGGAAAGTCCAAATATTCTATATTAAAAAAGGCCACCAAATACATTGATAGCCTTCTTTTCATCATTCAAATTGTTAGTAATAAAAATTAAATCAATGCAACTTATGGAAGTTGTATCGTAGGACAAATACATCTAGTTCGTCCTCCGCCAGTACAACCAGCTGTTGGGCCACAATCGTTTGTAACACCACAACCAGCTTGACATGTATTTGCGCACGTAGCTGCACATGTTGGTGCTTCTGTAGGACAACAAGAATGTCCGTGACATGTAAATGTTCCTCCACCGTTAAGTTGATCTTGTGTTAATTGAGAAATGGTAGACTTGTTGATTCCCAATTTTTGAAATTTTTGTTTTTTCATGATTGATAAAAATTTAAAATAATTCCTACTCTATAAGCTTTTCGGATTCCGCTATGTAAAAAAGAACTGTTCGTAATTTGATGTGTTTGATTGAAATAAAAAATTGACATAGTTAAAACTATGGAATAGTCTTAATTGCTTTTTTATCTTTAATAAATTGCCCAAATATTAAGCTGGGCAATATCTAGATTCTGGACAGATATCTGTTGGGGATATTGTTCCACATAAAACATGACATGTGTTGGCACAAGTATTAGCACAGGTAGCTGCTTCTGTAGGACAACAAGAATGTCCATGACATGTAAATGTTCCTCCACCATTAAGTTGATCTTGTGTTAATTGAGAAATGGTAGACTTGTTGATTCCTAATTTTTGAAATTTTTGTTTTTTCATGATTGATAAATGTTAAAATAATTCCTACTCTATAAGCTTTTCGGATTCCGCTATGTAAAAAAGTAACTGTTCGTAATTTTGATTGATGAGAAAAAAATTATAAATGTTATCTGATATTGTATAGCTATTTTTAGCTGCTGTTTTTTGATATTTTTACTGAATTAGTAAGCTGTTTTTAAAAAGGACACTGATTTGCTGCATTAGCACATTCTGTTGGAAATCCATTTCGTCGTCTATTAAACTCAGCAGAATTTCCAATACCATTGGCAACAGTAAGAATATTAGTTGCTCTTTCAATATTTGTCCAATAAATTCCGCCATTTACATCTGGTTCTCTAAGTAGCAAACCTCTATATGCGATGTATACTTTTTTACTTATTTGGGAACTATTAATATTGTTTCTGTTTAAAAACTGATGATATCTAGTGTTCCATCGTTGATTTGCTTCTGGTGATGTAATAAATCCTTTGGCTAATCCTCCAAAGTTTTCTCTGTTCAATACACCTATCCAATAACTTACAACACTAGCATTTTCAGGGCAACGTTCTAAATATGATAAATACGCAAGTCTTACAACACAATGTTCATCTATATTAGGGTTTGGTATTCTTGGTGGGCTAAAATCTGCAATATTAGGAATGCTTCGTTGGTTTTCTTCAAGATCTTTTGAAATTGCAGTTTCTTCTTGTTCAGAAGTAATTTCATCAGTTTGACAACTTGTAATGTATAATGCACCAACAATCATAGAGAGCACAAGTGCAAAATAGCGAGCTTTAAAAATGAGTTTCTTCATAACATTTAATTTTTTTTTGAATTAGTTCCTACTCTAGTAAGGTTTTTCGGAGACGACCTATCTCGATCAAGACAATTCAAAGTTATGTAGCACTACTAGTCAAAACAAACGAAGTATTTTCAGATTTATAAATTTGTGTATATGGACTATGTTTACACAAAAAAACCACCTACAAAAACTTGCAGATGGTTATTTATTTTAAATATTGTAGTTACTTTTTTATAATAGTTTTTACAGTTTTGCTTTTTCCATGTGTAATTTCAAAGAAATAGATGTCTTTGGGTAAATTTGTGGTAGCAATAGTGTATAAAGCATTCTTATTTTTAATTCCTGAACGCGTAATAGTATGACTGCTTACTTTACCACCATTTTTATTAAAAATAGCAAGTTGTATAGGTTGCTGTTGTGTAGAAATAGGGTTTGTGGTAATATTTGCAAGTTCAATAGTTATATAATCTGTACTTGGATTAGGATATGTAAGTAAGTTAACAGTGCCTGAACCTGTAGTAGAATCAATCGGTGAAGAAGTATAATCACTTGTTTTAAAAGTGAATTCAATCTCAGGTCCAAGTGTTTTAATTCCGGTATCATTTTGTTGATCTTGTTCCGTTTCATACTGAATTAAAGTAATATATACTTTATATTCTGCACCTGTTAGCGGGAAAGTAGAAGGAATTAAATACGGGTAACCAGCAACGATGCCTTGTTCAAATGAAAGTATTTTCTTTTTTACAGGAGGAATAATCACTGGAGCTGTAGTACCATGGCTTGGTGTTCCTACAATTCCATTAGCTGTAATTCCAATATTATATGCTAATCTAAAATAACTATCTCTGAATAAGCTAGATAGATATTCTAGGTTTATTCTTAATTTGAAATCACTAAATTGGTTTATTATTTGATCAGGTGAAGCATGCAAGCGAAACCCTTTTTTAGTTCCTATAGCTCTAGAGTTGTTATCTACGACAATAACTACATCTATGGCATTTTCATTAGTAGAAGCTGGATTAAAACCTTGTGCGTTTGTATATCCTATACATAATAGGAACATCATTGAAAGTGTGAAAATTTTTGAATTCATAACAATTGAGTTTTTAAAAAAAAGCTATCATTTGAAGGTAAAATAGATAGCTTTCTATTAGAGATTAAAAAGAATTATTTTTTTATAATAGTTTTGACTTGAGTTTTCCCTTCATAGGAAAGTTGAACGTAATAGGTGCCGTTTTGTAAATGTGAAGTATCTAAATTATATGAAGCTTTAGTTGCTTCTATGTCAGAATTAGTTACTGTATGCTGACTAACTTTAACACCTTTATCATTAAATATAATTACTTCCAAAGGTGAATTATTAGTAGTGTTAGTTGTATGTTCTATAATAAGATAATCTGTGCTAGGGTTTGGAAATGCTGTTGCCGAAAGCGCTCTTTGGCTTGGCATATCATGCGTTGCATTTAAATAAATTACTTTAGAACGCTCATTAACGGTATAATTTTCATTGCCTTCTAGGTAATCATCAATATTATCATACTTTAATAATTCTATAGTGACTCTGTAATTTTTAGGGTGTATACGGTATATAATTTCTGCTGCATACGGGTATATTCCTATAGGTCTGCGATTATCTCTTTTTTTCTTTTTTACAGGAGGAATAATTACAGGAGCTGTGGTGCCTCTGAATAGAAAACTAGCTGGAAGCCCAGGACTAGCATAAAATACTTCCTCAAATGTACATTTCAGTCTAAAATAAGTAGTGGTAGCTGCTGTTGACTGATATTTAAGATTAATCTTATACGTAATCATATCTTGTGCATGAAATACATTATGATAATCATCGGCAAGTAAACTAAATGTTTGTTCTTGAAGACCATCTTCAACCAAAAGAGTTAAGTCAATTTCATTATCAATACTCGAAACAGGGTCGATATTTTGCGCGTTTATTTTTAACAAAAAAAACAAACATAGTGTAGTAAGTGTGTAAGTTTTTAAATTCATAACAATAGAGTTTTAAGTTATACTCAGTAAAGTATGAATATTTAAATGTTCACTACAAAAGGTAACTGTTCATATTTATAAATTTAAACAAAAAACACGCGTCAATCCTCAATTTTTCGAATATAGTATGATGGGTTTAAGCCAGTTTTGTTTTTAAACTCTTTAATAAAAGTTGTAGCACTTTTGTATCCTATTTCTGTAGAAATTGCATGAATTGTATATGATCTGAATACGGCATCTTCTTTTAATTTTACCAAAACATAGTCAATTCTGAGTTTATTTAAATATTGACTAAAAGATTGCTTTTCGATTGCATTAAGTGCTTTTGATAAATAGGTAGTATTTGTATTGAGTAATTTTGCTGTTTTGTGTAAAGTAGCATCTTGCGCAAGAAAAAAATGTGTGTTTTCCAATTTGTGCAAATTTTCTAAAATTGTTTTTGCCTTTTCATCTTTTATTTTAGAAACCTGAGATACTTTTTTGGTAGTTTCGACGACTTTACTTTTTGAAATATCTTCAATAATTGCCAAAAACGTTTGTTCTTTCTGTTTGGTTTTTCTGTGATATGATAAGAAAATCAATAAGATAATGGAAAGTAAAATAATGGAAACTGTTAAAATGATACTTTTATCAACTTGAGTTTTGGCTTTCTCATCTGAGAGTTTTTCATTTTCAATGGTCATATCTTTTATATCATCCTTTAGCAATAATTCTCGAGCTAATAATTTTTTCTCGCTTATAGCATTAGAAACTTCGTCTCGCTTATCCCGATAAAATAGTTGTTTTTCTTTATTTTCTTGAATATCAGAAATAGCAATAGCCAGTTCATACATTTCTAGAATCTTATCCATATTTATTCTATCTCCAATACGCTCAAAAACGGTATCTAATAATGTAATAGCTTCATCGTATCTCTCTTGCTTAAAGTAGTTTTTTGCTATAAAAAAATCAGCAATGAATTTATTATTCTCCAAATCACTAAAATCATGCAACATTTTCTTTCCTTCTCTCAAAAAACCAAGTGATTTATGATGCTCTTCTTTTTCATAATAAATGTTTCCTAGATTGATATGAAAAAAACCTTCAAACTTTTTATTTTTGATAGAAACGCTAGAGGCAATTCCTTCTTTGCATACCTTTTCAGCTTCTTCCAATCGTCCTAATTCATAAAGACTCACTCCTTTGCCTAAAGTAGCACTCAAATATGTTTCCTTATATTGAAGAAAAACAGCACTGTCTTTCTTTCTTAAAATATCTAAAACCTCATTATAACTTTTCAAAGCCTCTTCAAATTGATATAGCTTTAAACGTGCATTGGCAATATTAGTTAAACATAAAATCTCATATGGCGAATCTTTTATCTGGTTTGACAATGCTTTTGCGTGTAAATATGATTTTAGTGCATCATCATAATTCCCTATTACATATAAAGTACTTCCTAATAAGGAATTACTGGTAATGCTCTTGGTCGTATCTTGTAATTTGTTAGCTAATTTTGTAGATAAATTTCCATAGCGTACAGCTTTAGTATAATCAGATAACAAATAATAAGTGTAAGACATTTGATAGCTAGAAAAATATTGAATATCATAATCTTCCTGTTTTTTCCCTCTTTCTAAAAAAATTCTACAATATGCCAACCCTAAAATGGTATCTTCTTTTTCGTCAAAAGTATCTTGAATGAATTTCTCTATTTTATCAATAGAATCAGATTCTGAAACAAACAATCGCATCTCTTCAGAAACGATAGAGTCATTATCTACTTTTGAGTCTTGTGCAATTGCTGCACTAGATGAAAGTGAAAACACACATAATATCCATAAAAACATTGCTTTAGGTTGAGTGATTTTTGGTGTTTGAATTCTTTTTATCATAGTAGGTTAGATTGTAAGAAGTCGGCTCATTAAGTGTTTAGAAATATACAATATATTATTGAATGTAATATTTGTCATACATTATTTTTTGTAGTTAAAAATACTTTTGCACGAGAAAAACTTAAGAATACTAAAACTATATAACAAGAAATAATAGTTAAAAGACAGCAAAAGTTCAACCCAAAAGGGATTTAATAGCTTTTTTTTGGAATAGTAATTGCGTTACAACAATAAATTAACAAAAAGTAACAAGGATTTTATTATTTTTACAAACCTTTACATCAAACATGAAACGTACATTTACTATACTATTCTTACTGTCATGCATCGCATTGCAAGCACAAAAAAAAGATACCGCATTTAAATCTGGCGAATGGTTCAAATTTAGAATCCATTACGGAATTATAAATGCGAGTTATGCCACACTAGAAGTTAAAGATGAATATCTTAATGGTAAAAGTGTATATCATGTAGTTGGAAAAGGAAAAACTACAGGATTTGCAAGTTGGTTTTTTAAAGTAGATGATAACTACGAAAGCTATTTTGATAAAAAAACAGGAAAACCATACAAATTTATTCGTAAAATTGATGAAGGTGGTCATACCAAAGACATTGAAATAGATTTCAACTACAATAAATCGAAAGCTTTAGTCAATAATAAAAAGCACAATACTAAGAAGGAATACGATATAGAAAAAAATGTGCAAGACATGGTTTCTGCGTTCTATTATTTACGTAATAACTATGATATTTCTGATATAAAAGTTGGAGATGAAATTGTATTGAATATGTTTTTTGACAAGGAAAATTTCAAATTCAAACTAAAATACTTAGGCGAAGAAGTAATACGAACAAAATTTGGAAAAGTTCCCTGTTTAATATTCAGACCTTATGTGCAAGCTGGACGTGTTTTTAAAGAAAACGAAAGTTTAACACTTTGGGTATCAAATGATGAAAACAAAATTCCAATTCGCATCAAAGCAAAGCTAATGGTAGGTTCGTTAAAAGCAGATTTAGATGCTTTTAAAGGATTGAAACACCCTTTCAAAATAAAAGTAGATTAAAAAAAGTATGGAAATCCCACCAGAAATTGCAGAACGAATTGCAAAATTAGACTCGAAATACACAAATTCTGGGCAAGACTTAGGCTCGTACCTCGATGGTTTATTACACCAAAGATATCTTACTTATTGGGATTACATTCACTTAGATACCTTACTTAGTTTACAAATACCACGCACGTTTTTTCCTGATGAAGAAATCTTCATCATGTATCATCAAATCACAGAATTATACTTTAAACTTATCATTCATGAGCAAAAGCAAATCATTGATGACAAAGGGCAAACAGCAGAATTTTTTACACAACGAATTCACAGAATAAACAATTACTTCAAAGCTCTAATATCTTCTTTTGAAATCATGATCAATGGTATGGAAAGAGAACAATTTTTAAATTACAGAATGTCTCTGTTGCCTGCAAGTGGTTTTCAATCGGCACAATACCGAATGATTGAATTATATTCCACGCCACTAGAAAACTTAGTGCATCATACAGTGCGTGATCAATTTTCAGTAGAAAATACCTTAGATGATTTATACGAAAATATCTATTGGAAAAAAGGAGCAACAGACAGTAAAACAGGAGAAAAAACACTTACACTCAAGCAATTTGAATACAGATACACGCCACGTTTTATGCGAATTGCCAACGAAGTGAAGCTAAGTACAATATATCACCGCTATTTAGCGTTGCCAGAAAAAGTAAAACAAAACGAAAACTTAATTTCTGCATTAAAAAGCTTAGATCTCAATGCAAATGTCAATTGGCCATTAATGCATATGGGTTCTGCATATCGCTATTTAAGACGTGAAAAAAAGACTATTGAAGCCACTGGAGGAACAAATTGGAGAGAATATTTACCTCCAAGTTTTCAGAAAGTGATCTTTTTTCCTGAAATTTGGAGCGAAAATGAAAAAAATGAATGGGGAAAAGAATGGGTAGACCACATCTTCAATACAGAAAGGAAACAATGAGAATAGGGAAAATATTACTGCTAACATTACTATTAATAGCGTTTAACGCTTGCAAGGAAAGCAAAGAAGAACCAAAAGAAACGGTGCAAATAGAAGCGCCTGCTCCAGATCCAATGGAATTCGGTTTTCACTTAAATGACTATGTAGTTGTAAAAGATACCGTAAGAGATGGTGATACTTTTGGGAAAATTCTTGAAAAAAATCATGTTGGATACGGAACAGTCTTCAATATTGTTGAAAAAACAAAAGACACATTTGATGTTAGTAAAATAGGAAAAGGAAAGCCATATACGTTACTATGTACAAAAGGTGATTCATTACAGCGACCAGAATGTTTTATCTATCAACCCAATAGTATTGACTATGTAGTGATCAAATTCAAGGATTCTATCAATGCATATACAGAAAGTAAACCTGTGAAAATTGTTGAAAAAGAAACCTCAGGTGTTATTACAAGCTCTTTATCTGGTGCTATTGATGAAGCTGGATTAAGTCAAAGATTAGTAGGTGACATGTCAGATATCTACGCGTGGACCATTGATTTCTTTCGTCTGCAAAAAGGTGATCAATACAAGCTTATTTATACTGAAAAATATATAAATGATACCACTTTCGTGGGAATAGACAAAATAAAAGCGGCATACTTCAAACATAATGATGAGCCATTTTATGCTTTTGAATTTGAGACGGATAGCGTGAAGCAAATTATAGATTACTATGATGAAAAAGCAAAAAACTTACGTAGAGCATTCCTAAAAGCACCTTTAATCTTTAAAAATATCCGTATCACATCACGATACAACTTAAGAAGAAGAATAAAACTATACGGTAACCGTATCCGAGCACACAAAGGAACGGACTTTGCTGCGCCACAAGGAACGCCAATTATTTCAACAGCCAATGGAGTTGTGATTGAATCTGCGCGTAGAGGAGGAAACGGAAACTACGTAAAAGTAAAACACAATAGTACCTACACTACACAATACTTACACATGAAAAAGCGTAAAGTAAAAGTAGGCGAATTTGTAAAACAAGGAGACGTTATCGGTTGGGTTGGAATGACAGGAAATACTTCTGGTCCACACGTATGTTATCGTTTCTGGAAAAATGGGCGACAAGTAGATCCATTCAAACAAAAACTACCGGATGCCGATCCAATAGATGCAAAACTCAAAGAATCGTACTTAGAGTTCATCAAACCGTTAAAAACACAAATTGACGGTATAGAAATACAACTTCCACAAGAAGAAGAAATTATAGAACAAGCACCAATAACTGCTATAAACTAAAACTCATGTTAACAAACATAAACCCTACAGAAACTGAAGTTTGGAATAAACTTCAGGAGCATTTCTATGCAACGAAATCGTTTGCGCTAAAAAAATATTTTAACACAGATAAAGAAAGAGCCAATCGTTTCTCTATCAAATGGAAAGATTTCTATGTTGACTATTCTAAAAACAAGATTTCTCAAGAAACCATGGATTTATTGTTAACCTTGGCAGAAGAAGTCAATCTAAAAGAGAACATTCAAAAATATTTTGACGGCGATATCATTAATGAAACGGAAGGAAGAGCTGTGTTGCATACCGCTTTGCGCGAAAAAGAAAGTGCGGCAATTCATGTAGATGGAGAAAACATCATTCCTGAAATATATGAAGTTAAAGAAAAAATAAAGCAATTCTCAGAAGCAATCATTTCTGGAAGTAAAAAAGGGCATACAGGAAAAGCCTTTACTGATATTGTAAACATTGGGATTGGTGGTTCTGATTTAGGTCCGGCAATGGTAACGGAAGCATTAGCGTATTACAAAAATCATTTAAATGTACAATTTGTATCTAATGTTGATGGTGATCATGTGCAAGAAGTAATCAAAAAAGTAAACCCTGAAACAACACTATTTGTCATAGTTTCAAAAACATTTACGACACAAGAAACCTTAACCAATGCAATGACAATTCGTAAATGGTTTCTATCACAAGCACCAGAAGACGCTGTAGCAAAACACTTTGTTGCAGTATCTACAAATCTTGAAAAAATAAGCGAATTCGGAATTGCTTCAGAAAACGTATTTCCTATGTGGAATTGGGTTGGTGGGCGTTTTTCATTATGGAGCGCAGTAGGTTTATCTATAAGTTTGGCTACAGGCTATGATAATTTTGACAAACTATTAGCAGGTGCGTATGATATGGACAAACATTTCAAAACGGCTTCGTTCGATCAAAATATTCCAGTCGTATTAGCTTTACTAAGTATATGGTACAACAATTTCCATGGAGCAGAAAGTGAAGCAATCATTCCATACACACAATACTTACATCGTTTTTCCGCATACTTGCAACAAGGAATTATGGAAAGTAATGGTAAAAGTATAGACAGAAAAGGAAATCGTGTCAGCTACGAAACGGGAACCTTAATTTGGGGAGAACCAGGAACAAACTCACAACATGCTTTTTTTCAGCTAATTCACCAAGGAACCAAGCTAATTCCTGCTGATTTCATAGGATACGTACATTCATTACATGAAAATGAAGATCATCATGAAAAACTAATGGCAAACTTCTTTGCACAAACGGAAGCATTATTAAACGGAAAAACAGAAGAAGAAGTTATTGCTGAACTTACAGCAAAAGGAATGGACGCTTCAGAAATAGAAAAACTACTTCCATACAAAATATTTGAAGGGAACAAACCTACAAATACTATATTAATAGACAAGCTTACGCCAGAAAGCGTAGGAAAACTAATAGCATTATACGAGCATAAGATATTTGTACAAGGTGTTATTTGGAATATTTTTAGTTATGATCAGTGGGGAGTTGAGCTTGGAAAACAACTTGCAACAAAAATTTTAACAGATATTAAGAGTCATGAAATTGTGGAACATGATAGCTCTACTGCGAATCTTTTAAAATTCTTTAAAGAAAAAAGGAAATAAGTGTTAATAATTTAGTTTATATCTTAATTTGCTGCAAAACAATCAAATAAGTTAAAAGTGTAATTTTGAGAAAATGTTAAAACATTTAACATTCGCTTAATATATGCATGCACAATAAATACGATTTTTGCGGCATTAAATAAACTAATAAAACTTATGAAAACAATTTACAATTTGTTTCTAGTAGTAGCGATGTTCTTAGTAACGTCAACTGCTTTTTCTCAAGGAACAATTACAGGTACAGTAGTAGACTCTGATTTAGGTCCATTACCAGGTGCAAGTGTAATTGTAAAGGGGACAAAAAATGGAACATCAACCGACTTTGATGGGAAATTTACTTTAAATGTAAAAAATGCTACAGGTACAATAGAAGTATCTTATGTAGGATTTGGAACGAAAACTGTTACATTCAACGTAACAGGAGGAAAAAAGGATTTAGGAACTATTACGTTAGTTTCAGACAATTCATTGGACGAGGTAGTAATTGTTGGTGTAGTTGACATCGCTAAAGAGCGTGAAACTCCTGTTGCAGTATCTACTATCAAAGCTGAAGAAATTGTTGAAAGATTAGGAAACCAAGAACTTCCTGAATTATTAAACGCTACACCATCTGTGTACGCTACAAAATCTGGAGGTGGTTTTGGAGATTCAAGAATTAATGTTCGTGGATTTGATCAAGTAAACACTGCTGTATTAGTAAATGGTGTTCCAGTAAACGATATGGAAAATGGTCGTGTATTCTGGAGTAACTGGACTGGTTTAGCTGATGTTGCTTCTGCAATTCAAATGCAAAGAGGTTTAGGTTCTTCTAAATTAGCAATCTCTTCTGTTGGAGGTACGTTAAACATTGTTACTAAAACTACTGAAAGAAATGAAGGTGGATTTGTAGGGTCTACATTAGGTAACGATAACTACCTTAAAACAATTGCTTCATATTCTACAGGAAGAATGGACAACGGATTTGCTTTCTCTGCATTATTAAGTAGAACTGCTGGAGACGGATATGTTACAGGAACAGCTTTTGAAGGATACAACTATTTCTTAGGATTTGGATGGACTGACGAAAACAGAAAGCATGATCTTCAATTTACAGTAACAGGTGCACCACAGGTTCACAACCAAAGAACAACAAGTTTCTTTAATGCTGCAACAATTGATCAATACTTACAATACGGAACAAAATATAACTTCAACCATGGTACATTAAATGGTGAAGAATTTAACTGGAGAAGAAACTTCTATCACAAACCAGTAATCTCTTTAAACTGGGATTGGAACATTACAGATGACACAAAATTATCTACTGTAGGATATGCTTCTTTCGGACGTGGTGGAGGAACTGGAGACATCGGAAGATTACCAGGATTTAACTTCGCTTCTAGTGATATCTTTAGAAATCAATCAAACGGTGAAGTATTATGGGATAAAATTGTTGACTATAACAGTGGACAAGCAACAACATTCTCTGATGGAAACGTTTACCAAAGAACAGACCAAGAAAATGGTTTATTCATTAACGATAGTAGAGATAATGGTATCTCTAGAAGAGCTTCTATCAACTCACACAACTGGTTTGGTTTATTAGCAAACTTAAACACAAAAATCAACGAAAACTTAACATTAGACGTTGGATTTGATGCAAGAACTTACAAAGGATTCCACTACAGAAGATTAGATAACTTATTAGGTGCTGATGCATACAGAGATAATGATGATGTAAACAATCCTAACAGAGTATTAACAAACACTTACTCTTCTAACTTTGGATCAATCGTTAATGTATTTAAAGATATTGATGATGAAGATAAAATTGACTACTACAACATCGGGTATGTACGCTGGTTAGGAGTATTCAGTCAGTTAGAGTATAAGAAAGATGATATCTCTGCATTTGTACAAGTATCTGGATCTAACCAAGGATTTAGTAGAGAAGACTTTTTTGCTCGTACTGTAGCTGAAGGACAACGTTCTGATTGGAAAAACATCGTTGGAGGAACTATAAAAGGAGGATTAAACTATAACATTGACGAAAACCACAACGTATTCGGTAATGCAGGTTACTACTCTAAACAACCTTTATTTGATTCAGTATTCTTAAACTTTGGAAACGATATCAACGAAGATGTTGTAAATGAAAAAGTATTTGGAGTTGAATTAGGATACGGATTCAAGTCTGAAAAGTTAAATGTAAATGTTAACTTATACAGAACTTCTTGGAAAGACAGATTCTTAAGAATCTCTAGTAGATTTGATGTAAACAATACACCTGGAGATACTTCTGATGATGAGCAAGGGAACACTAACTTACAAGGAATTGAGCAAATTCACATGGGAGTTGAATTAGAAACTACATACCGTCCAATAGACATCTTAACATTAAGAGGAATGTTATCTGTTGGAGATTGGGAATATGGAGGAGACGTTTCTGGTCCTGCATTTGATGATAACCAAAATGTTATTGGGCAAAATAACTTATTCTTAGACGGAGTAAAAGTTGGAAACGCTGCACAAACTACAATGCGTTTAGCTGCTACAGTTGAGCCAGTAGAGCGTTTAAAATTTGACCTTTCTTGGTTCAGAGCTGATAATTTATATGCAGATATCAACGCAGAAGACTTTGACGAAGCTGATCACCAAGGTTCATTACAATTACCTGCTTACAGTTTATTTGATGGAGGTATTTCTTATAAAATGTTAGTTGGAAAAGAAAAAAGTAACTCAATCAACTTAAGATTGAACATCAACAACTTATTCAACGAAACATACTTAGCAGAATCTCAAACAAACATCTTTGCTGACGCAGGAGATGCTACATACCAAGGAATCGACACAAGAAACAAAGCTTTCTTCGGATTCGGAAGAACTTGGAACTTTAGTGTACGTTACAACTTCTAAGAAGCATAAAATACACGAATACATAAATTAAAAACCCTGTCAATTGACAGGGTTTTTTGTTTCATAAAAATAAGTACCTTTGTGTATCAACTAAAAATAAACATATGTACAGTACTGTAAAAATGCTGCATTCTTATTGGGCATACTTTGTGCTTTTAATACTAATTGTAGCCGTAGCCAATGCAATAATAGGTTTTGCTTCTGGTAAGAAATTTGTTTCCAAAGATTTACGCATTTCACTATTTGCGCTCATCTTTACACATCTCCAACTATTAATAGGATTAATTCTCTATTTTGCTTCACCATTTGGTATGGACATGATTTCCAATCGTGGAATGGGAGGCATGAGTTCTGCAGAACGCTTACTCGCTTTAGAACATCCATTTGTGGGAATCTTAGCAATAATTTTAATCACAATAGGCTGGTCTAAACATAAAAAACAAGAAACAGATAAAGGCGCTTTTGGAAAAATTGCGCTCTTCTACGGATTAGGATTACTACTTGTACTTTCAAGATTACCTTGGAGTCAGTGGTTAGGGCTCTAATCAATACACTTACAAAACACAAAAATCCTTGTCACTACGACAAGGATTTTTTTTATCTCAATTCTATCAGCGAAGCGGTCTAACATTTTTTGAAGTTATTTCCTGCTTTCCGCTATATCTTTTTTTGCTATATAGCAAAGCAAAAAAAGGATGTCACTACAATCAGGACTAAAAAAAGTATTGAGTAGTGATAGAGTTCGTATTAAGATATCTTATAAAATAAGACAATTTGGAATGTTTCAAGCAATAAAAAATCCTTATCAATTACGATAAGGATTTATATATATATGTGTTTTGTCATTCCTGCACAATCACTGAGTTTGTCGAAGTGAAGTCAGGAATCTATTCAAGTTGAAGTAGGCTTCACACTTTTCAAATTGATAAACAAAACAAATCTAATATCTCAATTCTAATAGTGAAGTGGTCTAAAATCTACTTCACTTCCTTAATCAAATGAACATACACCGGGAAATGGTCACTATAACCACCTGTATAGCTTCCGCTAGAAAAACTTCTGAAAGGATATCCTTTATAGCGTCCACGCTTATTTGATAAATACGTTTTGTTATAAATTCCAGCTTTATAATAGCGATACTCTGAATAGTCTTTCTTTAACAATGGTGCTGTAAACACAATCTGATCAAACAAATTCCAACCATCTCTATATGCTAACGTTCCATTTCCACTTTTTGCCATTGCTTCCATTGGATTGAACAAATCCTTTCCTTTAACATTTTCACGCTTATCTTTTGTTTTCAGTACTTCTTTCATACTTGCGTTAAAAGGATCGTCATTTAAATCACCCATTGTAAAAATCTTAGCATGCTTGTCAACATTTTGTAATGAATCAATAATACGTTTGTTTAACTCAGCAGCTTTAACACGCTTTGGCCTACTTCTAGCTTCTCCTCCGCTACGCGATGGCCAGTGATTTACAATAATATGTATTTCTTCACCATCTAATACTCCAGAAACCAATAACTGATCTCTTGTATATACTCTCTTATCTCCATTATATATATATAAAGGATGTTTTGAAAAGCTATGTGGTTGAAAAATATCTTGTTTGTAAATAAGTCCTACATCAATTCCACGTTTATCAGGAGAATCAAAATGTATAATTCCGTAATCAGAATCTTTTAATTTTGGATGATTTATCAAATCTTCTAAAACTTTCTTATTTTCAATTTCGGCAACACCCAAAATAGCAGGAGTGGTTTTAGAAACGTCGTATCCAATATCAGAAATAACTCTGGCCAATTTAGCGATCTTATCTTCATAAACCTTGGCACGATTTCCTTGCATTTCCATTATTGGACTTTTCTCGTCATCTTTCAGTGGGTCATTAATCGTATCAAACAAATTTTCCACATTGTAAAAGGCAATAGTTTGTACTTTAAACTGCTTCTTTTTCTGTGCCCAAACTTGGTTAAACGCCAGTAAAACAGTTAGTATGACTAGGGATTTTAAATTTTTCATTCAGTCAATGTTATGTTATCTTAAATTATCTATGCAAAAGATAGACCAAAAGTAGTTATTAATTATAAATAATGTACATTTGCCCGTCGTTATTAAAGATTTTTTAAACTTAAATAATAATTAATTGCAAATTACAGTATGAAAAAATTTATTTTTTTATTTGGATTGCTATCGGTTTGGTTTGTCAGTGGACAAAACACAATTACAGGTAAAGTAGTTGATGCCAACACAGATGACGCAATTCAAAATGTTTTGGTTTCAGTTGCCGGTAACAATAAAACAGAAGTTGTTACAGATGCATCTGGAGTCTTCAAGCTAACAAATGTTACTGCTGGTGAAGTGGATGTCGTATTCACAAAAGATGGATATTCTATTTTGAGAATGCCAGTAACAGTTGCTAATGGTCAAATAGTTGATCTTGGTACAATTTTGTTAAAAAGATTCGTTCAGGAAGATGTTACCCTAATATCTTTAACTGATGACGAATTAAATGATGATTCAACAGCAGCAGACAACATCTCAGGATTATTACAATCTTCCAGAGATATCTACTTAAGAACTGCAGCTTTTGAATTTGGAGCTACCTTCTTTAGAGTTAGAGGATTAGATTCAGAGAACGGAACAGTACTTATTAATGGTATTGAAATGAACAAACAGTTCAACGGAAGACCACAATGGAGTAACTGGGGAGGATTGAATGATGTAGTAAGAAATCAAGAACTTACAAACGGACTAAGTGCTTCAGATTATACATTTGGAGGAATCTTAGGAACAACAAATATCAATACAAGAGCTTCTCAATACAGAGAAGGCGGTAGAGTAACATACTCTTCATCTGATAGAAGTTATACCAACAGAATTATGGCATCATATTCTTCTGGTTTACTTGAAAGTGGATGGGCGTATACGATTTCTGCAGGAAGAAGATGGGGAGATGAAGGTTTTAACGACGGTACTTTCTACGACGCAAATTCTTTATTAATTTCGGTTGAAAAGGTATTAAATGATAAGCATAGCATTAACTTTACTGGAATTTATGCGCCAAACAGAAGAGGACAATCTTCTGCTAACACGCAAGAAGTATTCGATCTAAAAGGAATTAGATACAACGATTTCTGGGGATACCAAGATGGAGAAAAACGTAACTCACGTGTACGTAGAGTAGTGGAACCTATCTTAATGTTAAACCATAACTGGGATATTTCTGAAAAAACAAGGTTAAATACAAATATTGCCTACCAATTTGGAGAGCAAGGAAGAAGTCGTTTAGACTTTGGAGGAACTGATTTAGATGCGAGCGGATTTCCAATTGGAAGCGGTTTAAATCCAAGTCCAACGTATTACCAAAAATTACCAAGTTACTTCGCTAGAAACTTTCCAGAAGATCCAGCATTAGAATTTGGAGCACAACAAGCATTTATAGAAGACGGACAAATTGACTGGGCAGCATTATACAGAGCAAATCAAAATAACTTAGTTGCTGGTGGAAATGCAGTAAACATTTTATACGAAGATAGAAGTGATGACAAGCAGTTAACGGCAAATACAATTTTCAACACTTCTATTAATGATAATATCACATTAAATGCTGGTGCAACATTTACATCATTAAAGTCAGAAAACTTTGCAGAAGTATTAGACTTACTAGGAGGAAGAGGGTTTTTAGATGTTGATGGTTTTGCAAGTGAATTTGTTACAGATCCTAACGGAGTACAAAACGATGTGAGAAACCCTAACAGAGTAGTAACAGAAGGAGATCGTTTCCGTTACAACTTTGAAATTCAATCAAACACAATTGGTGGATTTGCACAAGCACAATTCAAATACAAAAAAGTTGACTTTTTTGTAGCTGCTAGTGTAAAAAATACAACATACCAACGTAATGGTATATACCAAAATGGTGGTTTTGCTAATAATTCTTTCGGAGAAGGTGAAAAGTTATCATTCACTGGTATAGGAGCAAAAGCTGGATTTACATACAAATTAACAGGACGTCACGTATTTGACTTCAATGGTGGATACATTACAAAAGCACCATCAATTCGTAATACATACGCCAACTCAAGAGAAAACCATAATATTGTACCAAACATTACGGAAGAAAAAATTACGTCGTTTGATGCTAGTTATATTTTCAGATCTCCAATTGTAAAAGCACGTTTAACAGGGTATTATACTAAAATACAAGATGCTAACGAAATCTCTTTCTATTATGCAGATGGAATTTTTGCGAGTGTTGACGGTGAGACAGTAAACACAAATACTAATGGACAGGCTTTTATTCAAGAAATTTTACAAGGTGTTGACAAAAGACATATTGGTGGAGAATTGGGAATTGAAGCGCAAGTAACATCTACGATCAAGTTAAAAGGTGTAGCTTCTTTAGGGCAATATACCTACGATAACAATCCTGATTTATATATATCTTCTGAAAACTTCGGAGGGGTTAATCTTGGAGCAGGTGAAGGTGTTCTTCCTTTAGGAGAAACAAATTTAGAAAATTATAGAGTTGCTGGTGGACCGCAAAGAGCATTTTCAGCAGGGTTTGAATACAGAGATCCTGATTACTGGTGGTTTGGAGCTACAACAAATTTCTTCTCTAATGCTTACATTGATGTAAGTCCATTACAAAGAAGTAGTAATTTCTATACTGATTTTTCTGATGGTCAAGTTTTTAATGATTACGATCCAGAATTGGCACGTGAATTATTAAGACAAGAACAATTTGATGATTACATGCTTGTAAATCTTGTTGGTGGAAAATCTTGGAAATTAGGAGACTACTATGTTGGTTTCTTCGCAAGTATCAACAACGTATTTGATAAAGAATACAAAACTGGAGGATTTGAGCAAGGAAGAAATGCTAACTTCAGAGAATTAAGAGACGATTCGGCATTAGAAACACGTGTATTTGGTAACAGATACTGGTACGGTAGAGGAAGAACGTATTTCTTAAACCTATATTTTAGATTTTAACAAAACATAAATTAAAGATTGCGTAACTTTAAGTTGTGCACAAAACAATATAAATTCAAACAAATGAAAGCAAATAAAATTTTTAGTTTAATAGCTATCTTAGGAACTATGGGATTAGTTATTACTTCTTGTGTTCAAGACGATGAATTTGCAATTCCAAACGGAACAACTACAGTTGACCCAGGATTAACAGCAACTGCTACGTTTAATAATATGGTATCAAGATACCTGCAAGCTGTGGCAAGTGGAGATGAAATTGCTGAAATTGCACTTGATGAGGAAGAAATTATTCTTGAAGGATATGTAGTTTCTAGTGACAAAGCTGGGAACTTCTTTGAAGAATTAGTAATCCAAAACAAAACAGATGGTTCTTCATCTGACGCAGATCCAAGATTAGGATTCCGTGTGGATATCAACCAATCAGCTTTATTTAATACCTACGAATTTGGTAGAAAAGTATACATTAAAATGAACGGTTTAGCCATCGGAATTGAAAATGGAGTATATGCTATTGGAAAACCAAATGGAAATGACATTGATCAAATTCAACCATTTGAATTAAATGATTTCGTAGTTCGTGGAACTGAAGTAGCTCAAATGACACCAAAAGTAACAACAATTGGAGAATTAGAAGAAGCTGACGAAAATACATTAATCCAGTTAGAAGAAGTACAATTCAGTAGAAATGACATAGGAAAAACATATGCTGGTGAGTCTTCTGATAGCTTTGACGGATTCAGAAGTCTTGAAGAGTGTGTTCAAGGAGGAATTATCTCTTTACAAACAAGTACGTTTGCTGATTTTAAATCGTTACCACTTGATGAAAATAAAGGAACGATTCAAGGAATTTTCACTAGAGATTTTGGAGATGATGCAAATGTATTGGTAATTAACAGCTTAGCTGATGTTAACTTTACAGACACTGTACGTTGCGATCCTGATGTATTAGATTGTATGGGAGCAGTTTCTACAGCAACAACAATTTTTGAAGAAGATTTCCAAACAATCACTAACGAAGCTCAATTAGATGCTTTAGGATGGACAAACGTAAATGTTTCAGGAGGTTCTGAGCGTTTTGAAGACAGTTCATTTAGTGGAGACAGATACATGAAGATTTCTGCTTTCGGAACAGGAGAAAGTCCATTAGAAGCTTGGTTAGTAACGCCAGCAATCAACTTAGACGGAACTACGCAAGAAGAATTATCTTTTGAAATTTCGGCTAACTTCGAAACAGGAACAGTTTTAGAAGCATTTATCACTGAGAACTATACAGGTGACCCAACAACAACTGAGTGGACATTAATGGACGCTAACATTCCAGTTGGTGGAGGTGGATTTGGTAGTTTTGTATCATCAAACCTTAATATCTCTTGTTTAAATGGAGATGTACACGTTGCATTTAAATATTTAGGTGCTGACGGTGGAGCTGAAACACGTTACCACGTTGACGATATTAAAGTAACAGGAATGTAAGATTCCGAAAACTATATCATATAAAAAAAGAGCGCTAGGAATAGTGCTCTTTTTTTATTTTAGATTATTAGTGGACGGTTTGTTTGTCACTTTGAGCAGTAATTGAAATCCACAAAAAACGAACGAATAGCATTTTTACCCAAGATTTAATACCAATCTACCTAGCCTCAAACCCATCTGCGTCCGTTTGCCATAAGGCAAAAGAAATAATATCAGCAAGTTCATTGCGCTTGCTTTTTCCTGTACGATCAAATCCATGCCCTTCTGTAAAGTTTACAGCTAATAACACTGGATTATCTGTTGTTGTAGCTGCTTGTACACGTGCTGCAAACTTTGCAGGTTGCCAAGCTGCCACTCTAGAATCTCGTAGTCCAGCAGTTAATAACATTGCAGGATATGCAGTTTCTTTTTGTACGTGTTGGTATGCGTCCATTTCTAACAAGGCCTTAAATTCAGTAGCTTTTTTTACCGTTCCAAACTCCTTTACATTATTTTGCCCATTTGGCGCAATTTCTGAACGTAACGTATTCAATAAACCAACACGTATCACTACAGCAGCATACAAATCTGGTCGTTCAGTAACAGCGCGTCCAATATTAATTCCACCAGCACTTCCGCCCCAAACAGCAAATCGTTCGGGAGATGTATATTTTTCTGCAATCAAATATTCGGTACAGGCAATAAAATCTTTCCAAGTATTGGCTTTCGTATCTTTATAACCAGCTTTGTGCCAAACGGCACCTTTTTCACCACCGCCACGCACATGTGCTACTGCGTATACGCCGCCTTCACCTAGCCAATACAACAGATACGGATATAATTTTGGGGCATTTATCCAGTTGTATGAGCCATATCCATTCAATAACATACGATTTTTTCCATCTTTTTTCATGCCTTTTTTGTAAATGATAGATAAAGGAACCTTTGTTCCATCGTGAGAAGTGATTTCAATCTCTTCTATGACAATATCTTTTAATTCTTTATAATCTATCACAGGAGTTAGATTTTCTTCCTTAAAAGTGCTTATTTGATGATTGTATCGATATCTGTTTCTGTGTGTAACCCAACTTTCCGTTTCAATCCATAAATCAGCATAATTTGGGCTAATAGACGAAAGACGAATGTTTCCAGCAGCTTGTGGTAATGAAATCTGCTTTGTGATTTTATTTTTAACTTGATATAAGCTCGAAAGTACACCGTTTTTTGTTTTGGTATAAAACAATCCTTGATTGGTAATTGTAAAATCGTTGAGTGTTTGTGTAGAATCTTCTGATACAATAGTTGTTGGATTGTCAAAATTTAGCTCTTGTAAGTTGGTTTTGCAAATACGAAAGTTGGAAGCATGTTGTGCTGTTAAAAAATATACATCATCTCCTACAGGAATAAACTTTTCTACTTTGTGTTTTTTCTTAAAGAAAGGAATCCAATGTACATTTTCTTTGTCTAAATCGTCAATATGAGCATAGTAATAGTCTTTAAACCCAATACCACCAACACGACCGAATATGTATTTTTGATCTTGACTAAAGATGTGAATCATAGGAAAATCCGCAGCTTGTAACCCTAGTTGCGGATGTGATTCTTTTGAAAATAATGTCTTTATATTTTTCGGATTACTTCCTAAACGATACAAAACAGCAGATGTATTTAAAATATAATCGGGAGATTTGGTATCAATCACAGGAATATGTGTGTATATAAACCCTGAATCATTTGGAAGCCAGTTGATTCCACCTAACTCAGACGGCCAACAATGGTCAATAATTTCGTTGTGAAGTTGTTGTGTTTCAAGATCTAAAATGGCAATTTCTGAAATTTCTTCATCATTCTTTGTAAAACTGATGGCGATTTTTTTACCATTCCAACTCGACTGAAAATAATTGATAATATAGTTATGATTTGTATTTGGTTTGTAATTTTTAGAATTGAAAATTTCTACTTCTTTTCCCGTTATTCCGGCTTTAAAGCATAAAATATTAGCTAAATGATCAGGAGATGTTTTTAAGTAATAATACGCATCTGGAGCAATGGTTTTTAAGTCATAAATCGTTTCTGAACGCAATTTGTCATTGGCTTCTATCTTTTGAAGCAACTTTGCACGACCAGAAATTTTTTGAAGTACAGTATTTGTATACTCGTTCTGTTTTGCTAACCAATTGAGTACAGTTGTGTCAGAAAGATTTTCCATATACTGATATGGATCTGTAATTTTTTTAGAGAAATAAGTATTTGTGATGGTTTGCTCAGGTGCTAATGGAGGCTTTTGTGTATTTGGGTCAACACATTGTAAACATAAAATGCTAGTAAAAAGAAGAAGAAACTTGAGTTTCATGAAATAGTATTGGTTTCGTAGTTGAAATACAAAATGCTATATCGAAATTTTACACAGTTTTCGAGATAGCATTTTATAATTGAAAAAAAAGAATTGTAATTTATATTTGTGTATCTACAGTATCATTTCCACATAAAGCTGTAAATGTATTTGTTGGTCTACTTTGTGCTTTTTGTGCACATGCTCCAGTTAAAGGAATTAATCCTCCTTTTATTGTATGTGCGTTTGTAAGGTTTGCAATTTTAGAACTGTTAAGGTTAAGTTTTTGAGTAAAGTTTTTTAAAGTTTTCATGGTGTTTTTGTTTTGCGATTATGAAGTAAATGTATAGCAAAAACACTCCCGATTTTAATGGTTTTTCGTGGTATTTATAAATATCATTCTAAAAATAAGCTTGTAACTTGCTGGCAATCAATTAATTGTTTTTGATTGTTGATTTTCATGTTGTTCGAAGGCTTGTGAGCGATAAATGGCTGTTTTTTTGTAAAAAACGACTAAAAATTGACTTTTAGGAATGAAGTATAAAGTCAATTTAAAGCATAAAAAACATCTAAAATCTAAGGAGTTTTATATTCTTTCAATCCTGAATTTTTAAGAATCGATAATGTGAAAAGTTTAGATGTAAAAAAAGAAGATATATAAATATTAGATTGAAAGAAGCGCTCGTATGTAAAACTTATATTTATATATTTCTACGGCAACTTATTTTTAATTATGGTAAGATTGCCATGTTTTACTTCGCTATATGAATTATGAATATGATTGAAGTTTTTATTTATTTTCCATTCCTTAGTAAATATCAATGAAATGAAATCGCCAATATAAGGTCTTGATTTTCTATTTATTTCAGAAAGTTTATATTCCATACGTATCGTTAGTTTATCATTTTCCTTTGGTTGGTAAAAATCAAAAACTAAATTTGAGTTGAGGTAGTTGGCTATAAAATTTGCAGATAAGCCATTGTTTAATACTTCAGAAGGAGTAAGTGGGAAAAATTCTGTATTGAAAAGATTGTCGTTTAAAGGCTGTACATATTTAAACAAACACCACTTTATTAAAGTTTCTTCGTATTCTTCTTTACTGAGCTTTATTTTATTTTTCCTAGAGTTTTTATTGTGAATTACCTTTTGTTCAATAATAGAGGTTTCGTTTGCTTTAACTTCAAAAATGATTTTTAACTCAGGATTTAGCACGCTCTGCTTTTTTAGTTTTGTTCAAAGCTACTAACTTTTAGGGTTTTCACTCAATAATCGTGATTTAAAATGCTATGAAATAGCTTACTTAAAAAGGGAATAAAAGAACACAATCTTCTTCACTAAAAAATAGATTTCTGAATGAGTCATTATATATAAGGTATACTATGCTGATTCTTTTAACTCTTGATTTTCAAGTTGTTTTAAGAAATACGAAGGATGAATTCCTGTTTTTTTGTTAAAAGCTACCGAAAATGATTGTGCATTATTAAATCCAACCTCAATAGCAATTGCTTTTATAGTGTAAGATCTAAACAATCTATTTTCTTTTAATTGTGTAATGGCGTAATCAATTCTGATTTCATTCATATACTTAGCAAAGTTCATCCCTTTTGTCATATTAATGATTTTTGAAAGGTATGTACTATTTGTATCTAACTCTTTTGCAAGTTTGGTGAGTGTATAACTCTTTTTGGTAAACTTATGATTCTTTTCAAATTTATCTAACTTAACTAAAACGGAATCAATAATTTCTTGTGGAATTCCTACGGAAGCCTTCGTGATAACAGGGATTTTTTTAACAGGTTCCTCTTCTTTCTTCTTTTCCTTATTTTCATATTCCAACATCAATGCATCAAAACGTTTCTTGTAAACCACGTTTCTACGGAAAAAGTAAAAAATAGCTCCAGAAAGTAATACGGAAAGAATAATAAGCACTAAAATAGTTTTTTGCGATAAGAAGTTAGAATCTTCTAGTTTGGTGATCAACTCTTCTTTTTTGCTCAATAATGCTTCTTTCTCAGAAATTAATAAAGGAGTTTCATACTTGGTCACAATCTTTTTTCCAAGATTTTGATAATCTTTAGAAATAATATCATCGACAGCTAATAATTTTTCAATTGCAGACAAACGTGCAGCATCATCACCAGAAGTTTTATGTGCAGTATTTAAAAGTTCATAAGCTTCTCTAGCCTGAAACACAACTTTTGGGTGTTGCTGATAAATAGAATCTACTTTATACAAATATTGTAGCGATTCTTCGTTCTTCTCTTGTTTCTCCAAGCATCTATATATATAAAGGTATGTAGAAGACAATGCTTTTTCGTTGGTTTTGAAAAATGTAGCCGCTTTTTGTAAGCTGTCTTTTCCTTTGGTATAATCTTCTTGAAAGTATGAAGTAATTCCGTATGATAATAAAAACCAAGGATATAAATATTTATCAGGATGATCTAAACTGGCAACAATTCCACGTTGATGCACAATTTCTGCAGAATCTAAAAGTCTATTCTTATTATACGAATCTGCTAGCGCGAATAACGATTTCAAATATTGTTGCTTGTCTTTCTTTTGATAGTCATTCTTTGTAATGAAATCTAAGTTTTCCTGAAAAATAGTTAATGCTTCTTCTTTTTCATCACTTACATTTTTTAACAGTCCTATATAATGTTTAATAGAAATCTGTTGCGCAATATTTTTAGAAGCAATTGCTAAGTCGTTTGCTGTAGCAAAGTTATCTAGCGCTTCATTATATTTTGAATTATAGTATAATTGTGTTCCTTTTAATAAATACCCTTTTCCTAGATATCCGTCAAGTTTTGCATTTTTAGACAATAAAATAATACTATCAGAATAGGAAATAGCTGTTTTTGTATGACTATAATGTGTAACCAATAACTCGTATCCTTCTACTATTTTAAGTAAATCATTGTCTTTTTTGGCGTTTTCAAGGTATAATTTGGCAGTATTTAGGTTTTCTTCAGCACTTTTTGTTTCAGAAACAAAGTCTGTTTTCAATTTTTCGAAACTATTTTCTTGTGAAAAGCAGTCAGTAACTCCTAAAACAGTCGAAATAATTACAAATAATACAGATGTAATTGACACATTCTTACGAAAAGAAGATGAAAAACCTATTATATGTGGTTTGTTTTGGAAAATAATAGTCACTTTTTTTCAAAAATTTTCTTTCAGAGTTCAAAAAACACTCCCTCAAATGTTTTTATGTAAAAAATTAAAACTCTTAAAAGTAGGTTAAATAATACAGTTTTGGTTAAATATGTATAAAAATCAATATTCTGCCCTTAAATACATGATAAATATATCAAATTTTGAAAGAATAATGACATATCCATGTCATTCAAGTATTTACGTGTCTTCAGAAAAAATCTAACGAGATGATATTTATAAATCTCATGCTTGGATTTATAAATATCAAAACTAACTGTTTGAAAATGTGAAAATTACGTCATTATTTAGCACTGTCGATTTGTTGCAACAATCACAAAAGGCGAAATCCGAAAAGCCATTAACAGAGTAGGAAATCAAAACTTTTAAACTTTAGTATTATGAAAAAATTAATCAAATTAACAGGAGCATTAGCAGTAGTAGCATTATTCGCAGTATCTGCAATCAACACTTCAAACGCACAAGAAGTATCTATGGATGACGTAAACGTTACAACTGTAGAGAACTTAGACAACATGTTGAAAGATTCTTGGACATTTATCTCAAGAGATTTCGTATACACTGGAACTAGCGAGCGTTAGTCAACAGTCAATTAGTATTAATCACATTATTTAATCAAAATTTTAAAACCACATTATTATGAAAAAATTAGCAAAATTAACAGGAGCATTAGCAGTAGTAGCATTATTCGCAGTATCTGCAATCAACACTTCAAACGCACAAGAAGTATCTATGGATGACGTAAACGTTACAACTGTAGAGAACTTAGACAACATGTTGAAAGACGAATGGACATTTATCTCAAGAGACTTCGTATACACTGGAACTAGCGAGCGTTAGTCAACAGTCAATTAGTATTAATCACATTATTTAATCAAAATTTTAAAACCACATTATTATGAAAAAATTAGTAAAATTAACAGGAGCATTAGCAGTAGTAGCATTATTCGCAGTATCTGCAATCAACACTTCAAACGCACAAGAAGTATCTATGGATGACGTAAACGTTACAACTGTAGAGAACTTAGACAACATGTTGAAAGATTCATGGACATTTATTTCTAGAGATTTCGTTTATACTGGAACTTCAGAAAGATAGACCTTAGAATTGAAAAAGAAAAGACCACTTTTTCGGTCTTTTCTTTTCAATCTTTACTCAAGTATTCTTAATCCAATAAAAAAATATATAATCATGAAAACAACTAAAAAAATATTACTCGGGTATCTTACCGTTCACTTATTG
Source organism: uncultured Kordia sp. (assembly GCF_947496985.1). Lineage (GTDB taxonomy): Bacteria > Bacteroidota > Bacteroidia > Flavobacteriales > Flavobacteriaceae > Kordia. The sequence goes on along the minus strand of NZ_CANMEZ010000001.1, from coordinate 526,526 downwards.
TTTATGTTGATTATAGGATTTGCAAGTTTTACTTCGTTTCAAGATGAAGAATCGCAAGCTAAGTTAAATCCTGTTGGAAAATTCATAGCAAACAAAGCTTCACTGTTTGAAACTCCGAAACCGGTTACTGATTTTATATTCTTTTATGCAAAATACACAGGAACCAATAGAGGATATTCATTCTTTTCTCCAAATATATCACCCATAAAAGTAAGTATGCGATTTATGGCTGACGGCGAAGAAATTCAACTTCCATTTAAGTCACCAGAATCTTTCTTAAAATTTAGATCAGCAAACTTACACTTTAACTCAAACATCTTTGATGTGGAAGAACGAGAAGTCATATTGAAATCAATTTCATCTTCATTGTTCTCAGACCATCAAGATATAGACAAAATTGACATTTACTTAGATTTATATCGATTCAACACACTAGAAAGTGCAGCAGTTGATGGACATCAAGTTATGTATAAAGAAATCTTAGGATTTTCAACCACAAAAAATAAGGAAGTTGCTATGCAAACCAATTCCTTTAAAAAATAAGCATCATGAAAACTACTATAGACAATTTTATCTTCGGAAATTTTATCAGCGTTAAAAAAGAGCTTGTCATTAAAATGATTGCCGTATTTGCTGTTGTAAATGTGTTGGTAATTCTACCAGATTTATTTTACATCTTTGGAGAACAAAGCATTCTTCAAGAAGCCGTAAACGAACGTTATGTATTTTGGTATCAACCTGTTTTAGGATGGTTTACAGGTATCTTTGCATACATTGGATTTACAAAAAACATGACATTCTTATTCTTCTTATTTCTATATGGAATTAGCTTGGTATGTTTATGGAGAAATTACAAAAGACCACTTTTTGCTATCATAGTATGGTTTCTTCACTTTATGTTTGTAAACTCTACATACTTATTCTCATACGGAGCAGACTATTTCGTTTCATTTATGTTATTCGTAAACATATTAATCTGTGCAGGATATTTATTTAATGAAGAATCTCGCAAACCACTATATAGTTACGTAATTAGATTCTTACAATTACACTTATGTTTGGTATATTTCTTTGCAGGAATAGGAAAAGCAATAGGAACAGACTGGTTAGACGGAAACGCCATTTGGATGGTTATCAATACGTACACATCAAGTACAGTAGTAGAAGGTTCTATAGGATTGGTATCGTATCCAGTTATCTTTAAAATCTTAGCTTGGGGAACTGTAGCTTTAGAATTGTTTTATCCAATTTTAATGTATATGAAGAAAACTAGAAAAGTTACACTTGTATTAGTTATCATGTTACATGCTGGTATTGGAATATTCATGCAGTTTTACACATTTGCAGTCGTAATGATTCTATTAAACTTAATTGCTTTTGGACATTATTTCAACTGGAAATCAATACTTAGCAAAGAAGAAGAAATGCCCAATTTACAATTGGAAACAGGAGTTGCCTAAAAAAGTTTTCCAAAATACATTGCATTACTATGTATTTTGTTTATATTTGAAACATGAATTCTGAATTTGTTCAAAAATGGCAGTCCCAGGTTAAAAAAGGAACCTTAGCATTTATTCTATTGAATATCTTAAAAGACAATGAGTTTTACGGATATGAATTAATGGAGCAAGTTCGAAAGTTCACAACCATAGAAATAGCAGAAGGCACATTATATCCTTTAATGAATCGATTAAAAAAAGAAGGATTAGTAACGTCTAAATGGGTAGAGCAAGAGTCGGGAATCCCAAGGAAATATTATCAGCTCACTGAAACAGGTGTAGCAACATTGATAGAAATGCGTGTATACTGGCAAAATTTGGAAACATCAATTCAAAAGCTTATAAAATAAACAGATGAAAAATATTGAATTCAACGATAAATCAGCACAAAAAATATACGATAGTTACTTCAGAAGAATTCGTAGAACGATTTCTGTATTAGCTAAAAGTGATAAAGAAGATGTGTTGATGGAATTCAATAGCCACATATACGAAGGCTTGCAAAATGAAGCAGAAGGTGGAGAAGTAGAAAAACTACTTAAATTAACACAAGGTTTAGGCGATCCAGAAGAAGTGCTAAAACCTTTAGTAGCTGAAAAAAAATTACAACAAGCTACACGTACGTTCAACCCAATGCATATATTTCAGGCAATATTCCTGAATATTAAGAGCGGAATTGTATACTCAGTTTTTGCCATCTTATATATATGTTTATTTAGTTTTGGAATCTTAATGTTTTTAAAATTTACAAATCCTGATGAAACAGGATTGTTCCTAAAAAATGGCGAATTTGTAGCCTTAGGAGCTTTAAAAACATCAGACCCAGCAATTACTGAAGTATTAGGAAACTGGTTTGTGCCAGTAATGTTTTTTAGTGCTTTGGTACTTTATATAATTATTACATTAATTTTAAAATTGACACGAAAGAAAAAAGAAGAATAACTTTTTTTTACACCTATACATAGCAATGCAAGGTAGGTAGTATACAACATCACATTGTTAGTCACAATAAAAAGCAAAACAAAAAATGTTACCAATAAAAATTAAACATATTGCCCTCTTATTTCTCATGATGCTCTCAGGATTGTGCCTAGCACAATCCAAGAGTATCCAAGGTAAAGTGACCGATACACAAAACTTACCTATTGATGGAGCTGCGGTTGTATTGTACAATGCAAAAAAGAGCATTATTACATACACGGTAACAAATGAATTTGGAGCATATGCTTTAGAAGGTGAAGTAAAAGAAAACTATATTTTAGAAATTACACATATATCATACTTAAAACAATCAAAAACAATTACAGCAAACCAATTAACACAATCACCAATTGTAATTGATGTTGTATTAGAAGAAAACACAGCTTCTTTAGATGAAGTAATTATCATCTCAACAAATGAAGTAAAAGACACGGTTCGTTTAGACTTAGACAAATTAAAATTATACGAAGATGACAATTTGAGAGACATCTTAAATAAAATTCCAAACTTCAGATTAAGTGATGACGGAACAATTATTTATAAAGGAAAAAGCATTGACAAAATACTCGTAAACAAAAAGCCTTCTTTTGAATATCAAAATAGTATTGCTTTAGAAAGTATTGAAAAAAATATTATTGAAGGAATTAGTGTCATCAATAACTACAACGATGATTTCTCTTTAGATTTTGAAGAAAACGAAGAAAGTGTACTAAACATTGATACAAAAAACCAATCGCAAAGTATCATGAATGGTTCGCTGGAAGCAAGAGCAGGTTACCAAGATAAATACGAATTTAAAGGAAAAGGATTTTTATTTTCTAAAAACTTAAATGCTTTCCTAACGAACAATACAAACAACATTGGAAAAACAACGGTAACTGCAGGTGAAGTAAAGAAGTTATTTAGCGAAGGACAACCATTTTCAAGATACCAAGGTGAAACGTTAAGCGGATTGTTTGCTACCAATGAAAACTTACAAAAAGACTTTTATACAAGTACAAACCTAACGCTTCGTAATCAATCGCAGCGCTTAAAAACATCAGGTTTGTTTTACTTCATCGCGCCAGATAGAGTAAATAGTGTAGTACAAAACGCAAGTACATTAGACAATGTGTCTTTATTAAACACACTAAACGAAACTCAAGCAAAAACACAATCGTTTTTAGGAGCCTTATCTGTAGCGTATAAAATATCAAACAAAACAATTGCAACGTATACAGTAAATGCAAACTATATCAATAACAAAAACAATAGTAACATTCAAAATGAATTGTTTGACAATGGAATGACAAACGGAATGAATACTACGTTTTCAAACAATAGAAATAACATTTTCTCATCAAACCATGTATTATCTGTAAAAAGTAAATTACAAAAGAACCTGATTTTAGAAACGAAAGCTTCTTACTATCATGAAGGTACAAAGTTGCTAAACGATTACACAATCACAGCAAACAACAACATTTTTGATACAGCAACACAGCGTTATCGATTTGACAAAAATCAAGCTTTAGGAAGTGTTGGACTAAAATACAAAGCTTCAGATAAGTTCATTTCTTTAATTACTGCTGAGTATTACAAAGAAAATGAAGAAATCAAAGACAGAAACTTAAACAATACCATGTTGATCAAAAGATCACAAGATAATTATTTAGTAAACTTAGAGGTTACAGGTGAAAATATTGTAAAAGGAGTTGATTATGAAGTTGCTGTTGGATTGAATTCTTTCACAAACAACTTAACAGTGGACCAAATTGAAAATACAGATACATTTATTCCAGTTGATCTTTGGGTAGATTATGAAAACAGATTGAATCGTTATGCAGTAAGCTACACACGCACACGTACATTTAATGACATTATTTTGGGAATCAGTAGTATACAGCCTTTCAATAGTATTTGGAATGGAACAAATGTATTTGCTTTAGGATTCAATACATCAAACAACTTTCATGCAAGTTATGACTATGACAACTTATTTGATGGAGAAATATTCTCATTGTCAGTAACTTATAAAAATCAAAAAGACGTAGTACGTAGAAATTTTGTACAACAACAAAACGGAATTTCAGAGTTCAATTTCTTTATCGCTGACAAAGCAACCGATTTAGAGTTAAGCACATTCTATTCAAAAACAGTATTTCCGTTAAAATATCCAACAAAAATAGATATCTCAGCAAGTTACAATCAAGTAGATTATCCAGCAATTATAGCACAACAAGAAGTTGACGTTGTTACAAAAACCATTGCACCAGAATTGAGAGTAGAAACCATTACAGACAACTTTGTAAACTTCAGTTTATCATCAAAAGTATCATTTAGTAGTGATGAAATTCAAAACACAACCTATGATGCTACCTATACAAGAAACAGTTTTGCAGTATTGCTAAAAAACAAACAATGGAAAGGGAACATTACATTTTTATATGACAACAACCATATCAACAATGTAACCTATTCAAGAAAGAACTTAAATCTAGGTTTATCATACACAAAAAACAATATGGTTTTCAGTATGGAAGCTAGACATGTAGGAGAGTTGCTATCATTCTTTGAAAATGATGCATATAATTCTCAATTCATTATAAGTAATGGTATTACTAATACCATCGTAAACAACCAATCATTAAACTATATCATATTAGGAATCAAATTTAAACTTTAATATAACCATTTATAAAACTCAATATCATGAAAACTATCAAAATTTTAATCGCAGTATTCTTCGTAAGTATCACATTAAATGTTAACGCTCAAGAGAAAGACAAAAACATCTTAAAAGTAAACTACACAACAGGATGTGTATCTGATTTCCTAGTAGGAATGTTAAAAAACCAAATTAAAGATCCAGCGCAGTTATCAAAAATGTTAACAATGATGGAAGGATACCAAGTACACAGTAGCTTTTACCAAAATATTAAAACAAAAGAATCAATCTTCGTAATTGACTCCATTAGTGAAGTAGAAAAATTAAGCACTGCAGGATATACATACTACACATACAGAAATGCAGACGGAAATTTACAAGGAAAAGAAATTTTCATGGGGAAAAAGATCAACTTCCAAGGAAAAGTAAGCGAATTGAAGTGGAAAATCACTGATGAGCAAAAAGAAATTAACGGATACCAGTGTAAAAAAGCACACTTAGAAGGAAACCCAAAAGTATACGTTTGGTTCTCTCCAGAGATTCCAGTAAGCGGTGGACCATATGTATTTTACGGATTACCAGGATTGGTATTAGAATCGGACAACTACTTCGAATCTGTAAACGCAACTACAATTGGATATGAAAGCAAAGAAGTTTTCGAAAAGAAATTGGCACAAGTAAAAGATAAAATCAGCGATAAAAAAGCAGTTTCATTAGCAGAAGTATTTGCTAAAAAAGAGAACTTCCAACGCATGATTTTAAAAGGAAAATAAAAAATAGAACAACACTGAATATTCACTTTAATACAAAACAACATGGAATTAGCTATCAACAATTTAACAAAAAAGTACGGCTCAAAAAAGTTAGGATTGAGTGATTATTCAATCAATATTACTTCTGGAATCTTAGGTTTATTAGGTCCAAATGGAGCAGGGAAATCAACACTTATCAAAATGATTTCATCTATTAGTAAACCAACAAAAGGAAGTATCTCATTAAATGGAAATGATATCCTAAAATCGCCAAACTACATTCGTAAGATGTTAGGATATCTTCCACAAGATTTTGGTGTATATCCAAACCTAAACGCTTTTGAATTTCTGTCGTACATGGCAGCAATGAAAGGTGTTGGTGGGAAAGGATTGCATGAAAGAATAGAAAAATTATTAATGGAAGTGAATCTGATAGAATCGGCAAACAATCAACTGGGAACGTATTCTGGAGGAATGATTCAGCGTATTGGAATTGCACAAGCATTGCTAAACGATCCGAAAGTGATCATTTTTGATGAACCAACCGTTGGTTTAGATCCTGAAGAACGTTTACGATTCAGAGATTTAATTTCAGATTTGGCAAATGACAGAATCATCATCTTATCATCACACATCGTATCAGATATTGAAACTATTGCTGATGAGGTTGCCATTATGAAACAAGGAGAATTGATTGTAAAAGATTCACAAGAAGACATCATACAACTAGCCGATGGAAAAGTATATGAAACTACAGTGAGCAAATCAAACATCAATAATTTCAAAAGCTATCATACGGTAGTAAGTTCATACAGAATGCAGGATAATTTTAGAGTGCGTTACATCTCTGAAAACCCTAATGTTGGCGCAGATAATGTGACAGCAACCTTGGAAGATGCTTATATCTATTTAACCAAAAACTAATACCATTACTGCCATGTTTCAATTCAAAAATATCATCAAAGGAAATTATTTACAGTACGTACGAAGCTATTCGTTTCTTATCACTGTAGCGCTTAGTGTATACATTGCGTTTAGCTTTGTGCCTTCGCCAGAAGCAAATTACACAACCATTAGATTGGGTTCATTTACAGGAAATTACAATACAGCTTGGATAGGTTTTGTAACGGCAATCATGTCAAGTACAATCTTATCATTAGTTGGTTTTTTCTTAATCAATGGAAGTATCCGAAAAGATATTGAAACACGAATTGGGCATATAATTGGAACCACACGCATATCGAATACGGCATACATTATCACAAAATTATTGAGTAATTTTTTAATACTATTCTCCATATTGGTTATTGTGGGAATAGTAAGCGTTATATTATCATTCCTTTATGGGAATGGACAAAGTTTTCAGCTCTTAGATTTTGTATTGCCATATGCGATTATTACGATTCCAACATTATTTGTAGTGTCTAGTTTTTCATTACTATTAGAAATTATTTTACCTAAAAAAACACTCTTACAATACGGAATATTCTTAGTAGGATTCTTTATCATTCTTTTTGCTTCTTCTTCTGAAAAGCAAGGAATAGTAGATGTATTTGGAATGCAATATCCAACAGCCGTTGTAAGTGATCAAATTCAAGCATTACATACAGGAGAAGACACGCAACTTGCTATCGGATTTATTTCTGGAGGAAGAAACTTGGACAAAGTTGTAACCGTAGAAAGTATTTCATTTACACAGTCATACATACTAGGACGTTTATTTTGGATAGGATTTGCGTTTGTATTGGCAATGATAAGTTCATTATTCTTTCACCGATTTAATATTAAAGAACGTTTAACAACACAAATAAAACCACAAGAAGTACGTAACGGAAGAAGTGCTGATTTCCAATTGGGAAACATCACCTCAGTTCCTGAATTTTCTTCACAACTATCACCACTAATTGGTGCAGAAATGCTGATGCTAGTTCGAAAAAGCCCAAAATGGTTATGGGGAATATCATTCTGTTTAATGGTGGCTATGATATTTGTTCCATTAACATTTGCGCATCACTATATGTTACCATTACTATGGTTTTTACAAGTAGGAGTTTGGTCAGATTTGGTTACGAAAGATATTGCCTTTAGAACACACTATTTTACGGCTTCATCGTACCAACCTGTACAACGTTTATTCATCTCAAGAATCATTGCAGGTGCTTGTATTGCATTATTTATTGCTACGCCGTTATTAGTAAGATATATTGTAGAATTAGACTTTCACACATTGCTAAATATTACGCTTGGCGCACTATTTATTATTCTATTATCTGTATTCTTTGGAACATTGACAAAATCAAAAAAACTATTTGAAATTGTGTTTTTCTTCCTCATTTACAGTAATATCAACTTGGTTTCTATTACAGATTACTTTGGAGCAATTCATACTTCATTCAGTTACACAGGAATCATGGCAGTGTTAACCATAGGGTTATTTACAGGATCATATTTCTTAAAAAAATTGAGTTATGACTACTAAAAAATTAGATGAATTGATCGAAGCTCACAACATTATCATTTTCGATGGTGTTTGCGGATTTTGTGATGCTTCGATTCAATTCATCCTAAATCAAAAACCTTCAAACGAAGTCCGATTTGTGTCGTTTCAGTCTGAAACAGGACAACAAATCATGGAAAAAGTAGGGCTTGAAATCAATTTGGATACTATTATTTTTGTGGAAAAAGGAATCGTATATCAAAAAGCAAAAGCATTCCTAAGCATTCTAAAACATGTAGAAAGTTCATATCGATTTGCGGGTTATCTTAGTTTCATTCCATCTTTTATCAGTAATATATTATATGATATTATCGCAAAATACAGATACAAAATTATGGGGAAAGTAGAACAATGTAGATTGCTCACACCAATGGAAAGAGCTTTCTTTTTAGAGTAATAGAATTCTAAAATGTTAAATGTTTGTCAGTGCAGCGATCTTAAAAAATCACTCGAAATGATATTAATTGAATCTGAAAATCCGTCAGATTGAGTGAAATTCTGAAAGAATTTTGTGTCGAAATCACTTCAACTTATCCCCAAATAACTTACGCAACTTCGTTAACTTAGGCGTAATTACATAACTGCAATAGCCTTGTCGTGGATTTGATCTATAATAATCTTGATGCTCGGCTTCTGCTTCGTAAAACGTTTCTAATGGCGTAATCTCAGTAACAATTGGTTCATCATAATAATCTGCCATTTGTTTCAGTACAACTTCAGCAATTGTACGTTGTGCATTAGTATGATAAAAAATAGCCGAACGATATTGTGTTCCAACATCAGCTCCTTGTCGATTTAACGTTGTAGGATCGTGTGTAGCCATAAACATCACTAGAATTTCTTCAAACGAAACCACATCAGCGTTAAATGTTAATTGAATCACTTCGGCATGACCTGTTAAACCTGAACAAATTTCTCTATAAGTAGGTTTTCCAGGAACTGTTCCACCTGTATAACCAGAAACAACAGTTTCTACTCCTTTTACTTCTTGAAAAACGGCTTCAGTACACCAAAAACATCCACCACCAATAGTTGCTGTTTGTATATTTTTATCTTCCATAAACGTATAATTCTATTCTTTTTTATAGCATAACAAAGATACTCATAAAAGGTATCATTTTATAGCGTAAAAAAATATGCTTTTACATCCTTGTTAGTAGTAGAAAATAGGATACCTTAAAAGGTGCAATTTTATAATACTTAGTACATCGCAGACATTATTTTAACATATACATAAAAAAAACACTGTCAAAATTGTCACAAAATAATGTTGTTTTTTGTAGTCTAAGCCCAGCAAAATCAAGAGTTTTGACATAAGTCTGTCAGTGTTAATGACATTCATCTATAAAAAGCATTCATTCGTCGAAGCTTTGGTAGTTATTGTCTAATATATAGGGTTTTATATGCTAGAGAATAGTATATTTGGACTTAACTTTTTTTCATGGTTAAAGTAATTTATTGGTTATAAATTATTTCCCTTATTACCCTAAGACCCCAAATAAGAATAACCAATTTTGGTAAAAAAAAAGAGCTTCCGTAAGGAGGCTCTTTTTGATTCAATGAAATTCGGTTTTAAAAACTCATAGAGTGCATTTAAAATCGTCAGTTGAGTTGATTCCCCTGTGCAGTGAGAATCTCAATATATTTTCCAGTTAGTTTTTTCCTTTAACTATCTTTTATCTTGATACAATACTGAACCAAGTTCAGCACAGGCTTCAACAAAAAATCAATTCCGCCCGCAGGAAATTGCTGCGCATCATTCAGTCGCTAAACTACATGCGCTTTACTTCTGCCTGCTTTTTCATTATTTCTTTGGACAGACGTAAGATACCATTGTAGTTTTTTCTTTTTGACTTCGGTATCTGAACCTGTAAAAGCTATAACGTTTATGTTTCTCAATTATCACAAATAATCTAACTTTTAACAACGAAGCGGTTTAAAAATTAAATACTCTAATTAACCAAAATAAAATACTGCCAAGGTTGTAATGCTATCTCTTGTTCTTTTGTAAAAGTAACTGTACCGCCTTCCATATAGTTTGAAAAGTTTCCAACAAGATCAATTTTTGTGCTAATAGCATCTTTAGAAAGGTTTCCAATATAATACACAGACTTTCCGTCTTTTTCACGTTTAAAAGCCAGTACATTATCAGCTACGCTTGTAGAAATTTTTGTATAGGAAGCGGCATTTTTTCCACCATGTAATGCAATATGTGTGTTTTTTAAAGCTCCTAGTTTTTCCAAAACTGGCCATGTAGTTCCTTTTGTTTTTGGAATTTCGTCTTTTTCAAAAAACTTCAAACGATGTTTCATATCATACTCTTGTCCAGAATAAATCAATGGCATTCCTGGCGCAGTATAAATCAAAGCTGTAAATGCTTCTCCACCTTTACCCATACGTTCTTCAATAGTTCCATTCCATGAGTTTTCATCATGATTTGTTACGAAATTCATTAAAATATCATCATTTTCATATAATGAATCTATTTGTTGCATACGTTTATCCCAATCAGCAACTGTTTCTTTTCCTTGTGCAATATGATTCATACGGTGATGCGTATCCCAACCATATGCCATATCAAACAAACCATTTTTCAATAACTCAGGTTCCCAGGCTTCGGCAAGCATGAAAATATCTTTGGTAGCACGCAATTGCGGCACAGCTTCTTCCCAAAAATCAGTAGGTACAGAACCTGCTACATCACAACGAAAACCATCAACATCTTCTTCAGTTAACCAATATTTCATGTCTTTTACCATCGCTTTACGCAACTCTTTGTTGTCATAATTCAAATCGGCAACATCTGCCCAGCCCACAGGAATTCCATCTTCATTTAACGGATCGGTAATTTCTCCTTTATCATTTTTTGTATAAAATTCAGGATTTGTTTTCAACCATGTATGATCCCAACCTGTATGATTTGGAACCCAGTCCAAAATTACATAGATATCATTGTCATGTGCAGTTTTTACCAATTCTCTAAAATCTTCAATCGTTCCAAATTCAGGATTAATTTTTGTGAAATCTGAAACTGCATAATAGCTTCCTAAGTATTTCTTACGTTCCTCAGGGTCTTCAATTTCACTTGCAAACTCACTACCTGTTGCTTTACGTTTCGTTTCTGAAATAGGAAAAATTGGCATTAACCAAATAACTTTTACACCTAATTGTTTTAACTGCGGAATATCTTTTGTGAATGCATCAAATGAACCTTCTTTTGAATATTGACGAATATTAGCTTCATAAATCACTGCATTTTCCATCATATCATTGGAAATTGTGGCAATTTCCTTTTCTTCTGGTTTGGGTGTTTTTTTAGTTTCTTTTTTTTCCGTTTTACACGAAAAAAATAAGAATGTCGTAAGTATAAATAAAGTTAGGTTTTTCATTCTATGTTAGTTTATAAATGATGTTTAAATTGAATTTGATCAGTATAATTTTACGTACAACTCACGTTCCTTTTTTGTTTTCCAATTGATAGTGATCGTAACGGTTTTTTCTAATGGATTCCAGTAATAATCAACTCTTTTCCTTGCAAACTTTACCTTTTTTGGTTTTTTGTTGATATTGTGTAATACAACTTTAATTTCTTTGGTATTTGGAGGGAGTTTTTCTCCATTTTCTGAAGAAAAGTAAAAGTGAAAATGCGAGGTTCTAAAATCACTTCTAAAGGTTAATAATTCGTAGTTTCCTTTTTCATAAGCGCTTTTAGTTTCGCCGTCATCCGTATACATTTTGCTAATATGTTCACGTACGCTTTCATCATGATAATAATGTAAGTCAAATGTATTTGGATCATAATTAGCGGTCGTTTGTATTGGTTTTGCCATCGGGATAAACGCACCAGCACGCACATATGTTGGAATAGAGTTTTCTTTAGTAGAAACTTCTTTGGTTTGTCCGCCAACAATCTTTTCACCTGAATAAAAGTCGTACCAATTAGAGCTTTCTGGAAAGTATATTTTTTTAGTATCAACACTATCTTTTACAATAGGTGTTACCAAAAAGTCATTTCCCCATAAGTAGGTTTCTGAATTCGTATACAATTCTTTATTTGTAGGTTCATCAAAAAATAATGGACGCATTAATGGAGTTCCTTTTTGATTGTTTTCAAAGGCAATAGTGTAATTGTATGGTAATAATTGATAACGCAATTCAATTGCTTCTTTAGCTAGTTTTTTCGCTCTTGGCGATCGAAATACAGGTTCACTTGGTACTTCTTCTTGCGCATGTGGTCTGTAAATTGGTTGAAAAACGCCGTATTGCAACCAGCGGATGTATAAATTGTCATTTAAATTAGCGCCAGCAAAGCCGCCTAAATCAGAGTGCATATAACCCAAACCTTGCATTGCCATTTGTAGTGCAATTTCAGTTTGTGATTGCAATCCGCCCCAAGTTCTGTTTACGTCGCCCGACCAAGGAATAAGTCCGTAACGTTGTGATCCTGAATAACCAGCACGCATCAAAATAAACGGTCGGACATTTGGAAAATCTTTGGCATAACCTTCATATACTAATCGTGCCCAATCGTGTCCGTAAATATTATGTTTTTCGTTGGCTGTTCCTGTATGATGTAGTAATTTTTCTGGATGTACTTCGGGTTCTCCTAAATCGCCCCAAACACCTGCAACGCCCATTTCTGCGAGTTCTTTGTAAATTCCCCAAAACCATTTTTCTCCTTTAGGATTGTATATATCGATCAATCCAGTATTCCCAAAATAGAAGTCAAATTTATATGGATTTCCAACAGAATCTTTTGCTAAAATCCCCAAATTTGCTGCTTCATGCCAATGTTTGGAAGTTGTCAAAATAAACGGTTCGGTAATGAATACTGTTTTTACACCTTTATCATGTAAGTTCTTAATCATTTGTTTGGCATCAGGAAACGAGTCTTTATACACTTGCAAATTTCCCATCGTTCCTTTGATTTCTTTCCCAAACCAATACAAATCTAAAATGATTGCATCCACAGGAATTTTTTCATCTTTGAATGCTTTGATCGTTGCTTCAGTTTCTGCTTGCGAATGATAGCCAAATCGACTTGAAAAGTTCCCAAACGCCCAACGTGGTGGTAATGGTTGTTTTCCTGTTAAATCAGTATAATTATCTATAATGTCAACCCAAGAATCGCCAGCAATAACTTGATAGGTTTTACGTCCAGAAATGGTTTCATACGTAAGTGTATTGTCTTTTTTGCTATCTAAATCCAAATAACCAATCGGCGCATTGTCAAAATGAATCATGTATTTATTTGAAGACATTACAATTGGTAATGTAAAATTCATTAATTCTGAGCGAGTTTCGTACCCATAGTGCGCTCTGTTGTATAGTTTTAATCGATTTCCACGACGATTCATACCTAAAGCGCGTGCGCCACCGCCCATCAGGGTTTCATCTTTCGTCAAATTGAAATCAATCGCTTCGCCTTCTGTTACTTTTTGATATCCGTTTTTCTCAGAAATGACTAGTTTTCCTTTGTAACTGTATGCTATTTGAAAAGGATCTATGTTGATTGTCGCCGAAATTCCAGTAGTTTCAAATATGACTTCTTGTTTGCCTTCCCAAAAATTAATAGTTGGAAGCGTAGTTTCCATGACAACTGCATGTGAATCTTTTTGTGCTTTTTCTCCTTTTGGAATAAAAGTAGTTTCTATAATTTCCGTGTTATACGCTTGTAACAAATATTGTCCGTCGCTTACATTTATTGTCAATACAGATTTACCATCGAAAGAAGCTTTTTCAAATTTTCGAGTATCATTTTGCGCAAGCGAAAATTGCCAACATAAAAGTGATATAAATAATATTTTAAATAGTTTCATAAACTGATATAATCATTAATTTTTAATTGCAAAATGCCCATTATGGGCTTTTTAGTAGAAATGTCAATGGAATGTGCAATCGTTTTTGCCAAGCATTTTCCGAATGATTAGCTCCATCAAATTTTAAGTTTCTATAATTTGCTTTTGTATATCCTTTTTTCTTAAAAATGCTATCGACAATTTCCGCATATTGTGGATAATATTGATCAAGCGTTTCGGTTCCGTAATCAAAATAAAAACGATGTGTTTTAGGGGATGGAATATGATCGCTCATATATGCAAAAAATGTGTCAGGAATCGGATTATTTTCAGTGGTTGGAACAATACCTTCCCAATGTGTTGAAATACAAGCTGCTGCGCTAAAAACTTCTGGGTATTCACACATGGTATACATCGAAATTAATCCGCCCATGCTAGAACCTGCAACAAATGTGTGTTGACGATTCGTTTTTACAGCATAGGTTTTATCAATGTATGGCTTTAGTTCCTCTGTAAGGAATTTTAAATAGTTATCGGCACTAAAAATCATGTCGAAATTGTTCTTTTTGGCTTCCGCCAGAAGCGACTTTTTTGTTTCTTCATTCAAATAGCTAAACGCTTTTTCAGGGAAATAATCTTGCCAACGAATTTCAGCAATATTCCAAGGAGCAACAACTATAAAATCTTTTACTTTTCCTGCTGCCATCAATTTAGAAGCAACTTCATCTACTTTCCATTCTTGTTTGTTCCAAGTGGTGGATGCGTCAAATAACATTTGTCCGTCATGCATATACAATACACTGTATTTTTTATCTTTTGAATAGTTTTCAGGCAGCCAAACATCTACATTTCGTGGACGAATATAGTTTGATGGAAAATCAGAAACACGCATGAGTTTTCCACTTGCCAACTGTACTGTTTTCACTTCGGTTGCAATTGGATTTTTATCACTTGTTTTCGTTTTTATATGTTCAGAAAATAACCAAAGGATTGCTTTTTTGAATTCGCTTCGCCAGAACGATTCACTATGTGTTCCACTTGGCGTAATTTGTACATTCATATTGGTTTTTGGAAAACCGTTTTTTTGAATTGTAGTTACAATAGTTTCTAAATCTTTTACCATGTTTCCTCCTTCTTTTCCGCCCATAAGGTAGTAGAGTTTGGAGTTTTTGGCTTCCGCCAGATTGTTCTCAGTAAATGGAATAATTTGATCTGAAAACCAAAATGAAGGCGAGAAGATACCTGCTTTTCCAAATACATTTGGATACTCAAAAGCAGCATAATGAGAAATAAGGCCACCCATAGAACTTCCCATGATTCCTGTATTTTTGGCATCTGATTTTGTTCTGTATTTATTGTCAATAGCAGGTTTGAGTGTTTTTGCAATGAAATCTACATATTGTTTTCCTTGTGGTTCACCGTATTTTTCATGTTTCCAAGGAGTGTATTCTTGCATGCGTTTTTCACTATTATCAATAGCAACGACAATAATGTCTAAGCCATTTGTTTGATGCAGTCTATTTAAGATTTCGTCTACTTCCCATTCGCCTGAATACGATGTAGCTTTGTCAAAAACATTTTGTCCATCATGAATGTATAATACAGGATACGATTCGTTTGAATTTGTATAGTTTGGCGGTAGATATACTTGAATTTTTCGTGTGGTATTGAGTTGTGGAATTTCGAATGCTTCCGCAAAAGTTTCTACATTGGATTGTTTGGTAGAAACCGTTTCGTTTTTATTTCCAAATGCCCAAGCGCCAATAGCAATGTTGATGGTTTCAGGAGTTTCTTTAAAAGTGTAGCTTCTATTTTCAATATTTTGACGTTTTGCATCAAGTTCTACTCCTTCCCAAGTTCCTAATGTGAATTTGTAGTTGATAGTTTCTCTATGATTTGGAAGCGTAATTTGATAACTTTTATCTTTTCTTTCTAGTTTTAATTCGTTCCTTCCGCCAGACCAACCTTCAAAATCACCTGAAATGTAGATATCTTTTGAATAGTCATGATCACTTGGTAAATTGTTCACAATTATTGTGACTGCTTTTCTACCATCTGTATAGTCATCTTTTTGTTTGCCTTTACACGAAAAGAAGAAGATTGAAATTATTAGTATGACTAGTTTTGTTTTCATATGTTGGAGATTGAGCGGAGTCGAAATCTAATTTGTTGTTAGTATGATACTTCCTTTTTCTTTGAGTTCAATTTCATCGTTCCAGATGAATTTCTCACCTGTGATAACATTTCTCAACGTTTTCCCTGCCAAGTTCATTTCTGCATACCGTTTAAGATCAATTATGATTGGTTTTTCATTTTTATTGATGATATGCACAACCGTTTCATCATCCAAAGTTCTGAACAAGAAATATGTTCCCAAAAACGGTGCAAAATGAACGGTTTTTCCATCATGAATTGCTTTGCTCGTTTTACGATAGTTCAATAGTTTTTTGAGAAAGTTTTGCATGTCTTTTTGTTCTACAGATAAACCTTCACCTGTAAATGCATTCACTAAGTCGCCTTGCCAACCACCGGGGAAATCGGTTCTAATTAAACCATGATCACCAGGTTTTTCAAAGTCATTCATTAAAATTTCTGTTCCGTAATAGAGTTGTGGAATACGTGGTAATACTAATTGATAACTCAATGCCATTTTAGTATTTGCAATATCTCCATTGAGTTGTGTAAAGATGCGACTCATGTCATGATTGTCTGGAAATATCATGATGTCTTTTGGTGTTGTGTAATTGAAATCGTTTGCCAAACCTTCATATATTTTCACCAATCCTTTGTTCCATGATTCTTCTTCATTTAAGGCTTCTACTGTTTTTCGTTGCATCGCAAAATCCATGCTTGAACGAAGATTACTTTCGTAACCATCTTTGTTATTCGCTCCAGTTTGCCAGTAACCAATGAGTAATGGATTGTAACTCCATTCTTCACCAACAATAGAGAAATTAGGGTATTCAGTCATAATTGCACCAGCCCAATTGCTCATGAATTCTTTATCAGGATATGGATACGTATCTTGTCGAATTCCACCCAAACCTAAAGCTTCAATCCACCAAATACTGTTTTGAATAATATATGTTGCCATGTATGGATTGCGCTGATTTAGATCGGGCATTGAGCTAACAAACCATCCATTTGCCATGCCTTCTTTATCACTTTGAGAAGCATAAGTATCTTGATTTGATGTACGTCTGTGATTTGAATAAGTTGTTTCTTCACCATTTTCAAATGCTGTTTGATAGTTTACCCAATCATTAAAAGGTAAATCTTTCATCCACCAATGCTGTAACCCGCAATGGTTTGCCACTTGGTCCATAACGAGTTTGATACCTTTTTTTCTAGCTTCATCAGCTAATTCGAGGTATTCGTCAAAGGTCCCAAAACGAGGATCTACTTGGTAATAATCTGTGATGGCATATCCGTGATAGGAACTACGCGGCATGTCGTTTGTGAGTAACGGACATGACCAAATTGCCGTGAAACCTAAGTCATCTATATAATCTAAGTGATTTGTAATTCCTGTAATGTCGCCACCATGACGTGCGTAATCATCTTTTCGGTTGATGGTAGCTTCTTTTAGAAGTGTAATTTTTTCACCAGTTTCTGTAATTCCAGATTTTTTTAATGGAATATCGTTTGATGTGTCTCCATTGGCAAATCGGTCAGGAGTGATAAGGTATAAAACATCCGAACTGTCAAAACCAATATAGTCTTCTGCGGCTTTTTTACGTTGCTTGAGTTCGTAGGTTTGTGTGAGTGTTGAACCGTTTTCAAGTTTGAATTCAATATTGAACTTTCCTACTGTTGCTTTTCCAATATTTAGATCGATGAAAAGGTAGTTTGGACTTTCGCCTTTTTGTACTTTTTCAATATTGATATTTGTGCTCGCAATTGTTGGTGTTGCGCTTGCAATGTTTGGATGTTTGATTAAGAGTTGTAGTTTGGTGTTTTTGAAACCTGTCCACCAATACGGTGGTTCTATACGTTCAAGTTCGTTTTTTGTTTCTGTTATTTCTGAAGTAAAGCTTTCTGCATCAGATGGTTTGTTTGCTGTTTCTTTACAGGAGAACAAACATGTTAATAGTAAGAGTACGATTGCTTTTTTCATCTGATTTAATGTTTTAGCTTTGAGTTGTTAGTATTGAGAATTGAGATGAGTTTGTTTGCATTTTTGGATTCAAAGTGCATCTCGACTGCGCTCGATGTGACATTTTTACATACTCATATCTCACTTCTCAATACTATTTATTGCCTAGTCCTGATTGTAGTGGCATCCTTTTTTTGCTTTGCTATATGGCAAAAAAAGATACAACGGAAAGCAGGAAATAACTCTTTATACTTTTTATTGTTTATGATATAGTGACCAAATCGTTTGGTGAAACGGCTACTTTTTTACCATCGACTAGGATGATTAAATCGTTTCCTTTTTCAAGTTCAAACGAAGTTGCATCTTGTGTAACGTTTATTTTGAGTATGTGATTTCTAAAGTTTACTTTGAATGAATAGCCTTTCCATTGCCATGGAATACGTGGTTCAAACGAGAGTGTGTCATTTTTCATTCGCATACCGCCAAATCCTTCTACGATGCTCATCCAAGTTCCTGCCATAGACGTGATGTGCAAACCTTCTTCGACTTCTTTATTATAATCGTCTAAGTCTAAGCGTGACGTTCTGAGATAGAATGTATATGCCATGTCCATTTTGTCTAATGCTGCAGCTTGAATACTGTGTACGCAAGGTGATAGTGACGATTCATGTACAGTATATGGTTCGTAGAAATCGAAATGTTTTTCGAGTTTTTCTTTTGTGAAATGATCTTCAAAGAAGTAGAAACCTTGTAAGGTATCTGCTTGTTTGATGTATGGCGAACGTAGGATGCGATCCCAACTCCATTTTTGATTGATTGGTCGTTGTGATTTGTCTAAATCAGCAACACTAACCAAGTCTTTGTCTAAGAAACCATCTTGTTGTAAGTATATGTCATATTCCTCACTGTATGGAAAGTACATGTTTTCTGCAACTTCCATCCACGAAGAGATTTCTTGCTCAGATAAACGTACTTTTTGCATGATACGATTGTAATCGTCCGCGTATTCTTGTTTTACTTTTTCAATGTGTTCTTGTGCAAATTTGATACACCATTGTGCAATGTAGTTTGTGTACCAATTGTTGTTTACGTTGTTTTCGTATTCGTTTGGACCTGTAACACCTAGAATTACATATTTGTTTTTAGCCGTTGAGAACGTTGCTCTTTGATGCCAAAAACGTGCAATTCCGATCATGACTTCTAAGCCCATTTCTGGAATGTAGCTGTAATCGCCAGTGTAACGAATGTAGTTGTATATGGCAAAAGAGATGGCCCCATTTCGGTGAATTTCTTCAAAGGTGATTTCCCACTCATTGTGACATTCTTCACCATTCATTGTTACCATAGGGTAGAGTGCTGCACCGTTGTTAAACCCAAGTTTTTGAGCGTTTTCAATGGCTTTTTCCAAATGGTTGTAACGATATTGCAATAGGTTACGTGCTACTTGCTGATCTTTTGTGGTCATGTAAAAAGGAATGCAATACGCTTCCGTATCCCAATAGGTGCTTCCTCCATATTTTTCGCCTGTAAATCCTTTTGGACCAATGTTGAGACGTGAATCTTTTCCTAAGTAGGTTTGATTGAGTTGAAAGATATTGAAACGAATTCCTTGTTGTGCTTTTACATCACCTTCGATAGTAATGTCTGCCATTTCCCAAATTTTTGCCCAAGCTTCTTTTTGATTGTCTAGCAATGCTTCAAATCCTAAAGTAGTCGCATTTTGCAATGCTTTTTTAGCGGCTTCAATGAGGTTGTATTTATCATGATTTGTGCAAACCGTATATCCTCCATATTTATATATAGTAAAGGTTTGGTTTGCTTTTACTTCTTGTGTATAGTGAAACGAAATGTCTGTTGATTTTTCAGAGACATTCGTTGGTAAGTCTAACGTTTTATTGTCAAGCTTTAGTTCCGTTTGCATGAATGTACATGCGTAGAAATCTGTTTTTAGTGTTTTGGCAACAATAAATGCTTGATTGTTTTCTTCCTTTACTTGAATGGTTTCCCAGAATTTTTCTTCCCAATTGGCATCTTCATTTTTAATACCTGCATCCAAATATGGCGTATATTTTATAGTAGCATCACTATTTAGTGGTTTGATGCTATATGCGATGGCTCCAACTTCATCAATATCTAAACTTAGAAAACGTTTTGAAGTGACTTCAATTTCGATATCGTTTTGTAGTGTAGCTGTAAACGAACGTTCGTACCAACCTTCTTTCATGTTTAACTCACGACGGAAGTTTTCTATTTTTTTACATTTGAATAAATCAAGTGATTCATCATTGATACGTACATTAATTCCAATCCAATTTGGAGCATTTAGTACTTTTGCAAAGTATTCTGGATAACCGTTTTTCCACCATCCAACTTTAGTTTTGTCAGGATAGTATACTCCTGCAATATAACTTCCCTGAAATGTAGGACCAGAGTAGTATTCTTCAAAATTAGCTCGTTGTCCCATAGCGCCGTTTCCGATGCTGAAGAGACTTTCGGAGGATTTTACACTGTCGGCGTCAAATCCTTCCTCGATTATTGACCAGTTATCTGGTTGTATATAATTCTGATTCATTTTTTTATGGGTGTTTGGTTTTGGGTCTTGGGTCTTAGGTTATAGTTGACACTAATACCTAATACCTAACACCTAATACCATCATCTATTTATTAATTGTTGTATAAAACTGGTTTGTATTTCAGTAAAATCTTTGAAGACATAATCTGCATGACCGAGTGTTTCTTTGGAGCCTATTCCAATAGAAATCATGCCTGCGGTATTTGCGGCAGTTACGCCTGCAACAGAATCTTCAAATACAATACAATCCGTTGGGACTTTGTTTAATTGTTTTGCAGCAAGTAAGAATACTTCTGGATCGGGCTTTGCTTTGCTAACATCGTTTCCGTCAACAATAGCTTGAAAGTTTTCGAATAAACCTACTTTTTGTAGAATTTTACGCGCATTCTTACTAGCCGAACCTAAGGCAATTCCTTGCTGTGTTTCTTGTAAATAGTTTAGTGTTTTTGGAACATCAGGAAGAATTTCTTCTGCATCCATTTGTGCAATATGCGATAAATAATTATCGTTTTTCTCTGCCATGTATTTCATGAATTCCTCTTCGGAAAGTGTTTTATTTCCCCATCCTAAAATTATTTCTAGAGAACGTACTCTACTTACTCCTTTGAGTTGTTCATTTTGTTCTAGTGTGATGTCAAAACCGAGTTCATTGGCAAGAGATTTCCATGCCAGGTAATGATATTTTGCAGTATCAACAATGACACCATCTAAATCAAATATAAATCCTTTTTTATTCATTGTTACGTTTATGATTCTTCTGTTTGGTAACTAATAGCATTTTTATCTGTGATCAAAAAATTACAGAGTCCAGCAATAATTAAACTAAGTCCAGCAACTATCATTGCATTAATTGCTTTTTCACCTATAAGCCCTGAGACAAAATTAATACCTCCTAATGCAGCTATAATTTGAGGAATTACAATAAACATGTTGAATATTCCCATAATTATTCCCATCTTATTAGGGTCTACAGAACTAGAAAGCATTGCATAAGGCATAGACAAAATACTTCCCCACGAGAATCCTATTAAAGTAAATGATAGTATAAGGTATTCAGGAGAAGGTATAAAGTACATAGATATAAACCCAATACCACCTAGAATTAAAGAAAACATATGTACAAACTTTCTGTTAATTCTACGCTTAGAAGTATAAAACACTAAGGCTAATGCAAAAATCATTGAAGACAATCCGTATATTCCCATATAGGAACCTACCAAATTTGACGATTTTTGGAATGCTGTATTAGCAATATCAAAAGCTTCCTTTTGCGTACTTATTGACATGTCAAAATTTGCTTCTATTGGCGCAGGTGTAAGAAAAACATGTTCTGTTAATGCTGGATTTGCTAAACCCCACATTGTAAAAAAGGCAAACCAACTAAAGAATTGAACCAAGCCTAATTTTTTCATGATTAATGGCATATTCCCTATATTTTCTATTATATCTGGAATAAAACGATTCTTTCTTGCTTTCTCTTTTTCAAACTCCTCCATATCGGTTGGAGGGTATTCTTTTGTCGTAAAAACTGTATACAGAATACTAATTAAGAATACAAAAGCACCTATACAAAAAGCTACTTTGACGGACATAGGTATAATTCCAGGATCAGCTTTATCACTGACTCCAAGTGCAGAAACCATCCAAGGTAAACTACTAGCAACCCAAGTACCAACACCAATAATTAATGTTTGAATAACAAATCCATAAGAACGTTGAGAGTTTGGTAATTTATCAGCTACCAAAGCTCTAAAAGGTTCCATTGAAATGTTAATTGAAGCATCGAGAATCCATAAAAAGCCAGCTGCAATCCACAAACTTGGAGAATGTGGCATAATAAATAAAGCTATAGAACTTAGAACTGCTCCTATTAAAAAATAAGGTCTACGTCTTCCCCATCTTGGACTCCAAGTACGGTCGCTCATATATCCAATAATAGGTTGTACAATCAAACCTGTTAATGGTGCTGCTACCCATAGTATAGGTATTTCATCTATTTCGGCACCAAGAGTTTGAAATATTCTAGACATGAAACCACCTGTTAAGGCCATTCCAAATTGTATTCCTAGAAATCCGAAACTCATGTTCCAAATTTCCCAGAAACTTAACTTACGCTTTTCCATTATCGTAATGTATTAGTTAATAGCTATGTACGATAAGCGCTAAGACTTATCAAAACTTACTTTTAATTTGAGAGATAAAAATATAAGTCTTGATATTTATGCTGTAAATATAGTTGTTTTTTTGAAACAGCCACCATTAAATTTTTAATCCTGTAAAAAAAATCTTCAAAATTTAACAATTTTATTGCTGAATATCACCTGTTTATCGCGTGGTGTCACGTTCTATTAATGTTGTGTTGATGACTTCTGTATTGTACTTTTCCTCTTCAACGATTTCTTCTAATTTATCAATTAACATTGTTGCTGATCTTTCGCCCATTTCAACTGCATGTTGACTGATTGTACTTAGGGACGGAATCGCATGTTTTGACAATACACCATCTGTAAATGCAATGATAGAAATCTCTTCAGGAATTTTATATCCTTTATTAATTGCAACTTTCATAGCTGTAATTGCATATAATTCATTTACAGCAAAAATTCCATCAATTGACTTTTCCTTATCAAGTAAAGCTGAGATTTCTTTTTCTAAAGTTTCAATCTCTATTTCTTTATCTTTATTTTCTTCTACCTTAATAATAAGTGAAGATTTTGGCTCCACTTTGTGTTCTTCCAATGCTTGTAAATATCCTTGTGTTCTGAGTTTTCCAACATTTACATAATCTTTCGTAGTGATTAAAGCAATGTTTTTACAACCACTTTCTATTAATTTGGCAACAGCCTTTTTTGAACCCGATTTATCATCCACGACAACTTTATCGCAGGCAATCTCATTCACAACTCTATCAAACATTACAATAGGCATTCCTTGATTAATAGTTTCATAAAAATGATGATAATCCTGTAGAAGCAAGGTTTCTTTAGCAACCGAAAGTATAAAACCGTCAATACTTCCGTTGGCAAGCATTTCAATATTAATTACTTCTTTATCAAACGATTCATTGGATAATCCAATAATAACATTGTACCCTCTATTATTCGCTTCTTTTTCAATGCCGCTAATTACTTTCGAGAAAAAATGATGTACAATTTCAGGAATAATAACACCAATAGTTTTGGTACGTTTATTTTTTAAGCTTAACGCGATATTATTTGGACGATAATTATATAGTTTTGCAAAGGCTTGTACTTTACTTCTAGTGTCCAAACTTATCTCTTTACTATTTCTTAATGCTTTCGAAACAGTTGATACAGAAACATCTAATTCTTTGGCTATTTGTTTGAGAGTTACTTTTCGCTTCATAAGGGTGAATTATAAGATCAGTAATTAAAGCTACGATTTTTTATTTTTTTGTTAAAAATACGCTGTTTTAATTAGATAAATCCCAATGATTACAAAAGTTGTCAACACGAAAACGTTTGCGTAGCCCCAAAAAACATACCCGCATTTTTATTTACTCAAAATTTACATAGTTTTAACATCGAGAGGTAAAAATATAAAGTATTTAAACTAAAAAAATTACGTAAAGTAAGAACAATTTGTTCAGAAATGTTTATTAAAAAAACGTGATTGTTTTACGACAATTTTGAAAACAAAAAACTTAACAAATGAAGAAAATGCAAAAATTTATTTTGTTTTTGGCTTTTTTAATTCCAATAGGAATGTTTGCTCAAACAAAAGTGACGGGTGTTGTTACTGAAAAAGCGACCGGGACTCCATTATTAGGAGTAAACGTAATCGTGAAAGGAACAACAAACGGAACAACAACTAACTTTGATGGTGATTATCAAATAACAGTTAGTAATGGACAAACGCTTGTATTCACCTATGTAGGATTTAAAAACCAAGAAGTCTTATATACAGGACAAGCCACAGTAAACGTTGCACTAGAAGAAGATGCATCTAAGCTTGATGAGGTTGTCGTGGTAGGATATGGATCTGCGGTTAAAAAAGATGTTACAGGAGCTGTAGAGTCTGTAACTTCTGATGATTTTAACGGTGGAGCTATTGTATCGCCAGAACAATTAATAGCAGGTAAAACAGCCGGTGTACAAGTAACACCACCAAGTGGAGCACCAGGATCTGGTTCTGCAATTAAAATTAGAGGTGGAGTTTCATCGCTTTCGGCAAGTACAAATCCGTTGATAGTAGTGGATGGTGTTCCTTTAGACCAAGGAAGTAGTGGATTAAATTATATTAATGCTAATGATATTGAATCATTTACAGTATTAAAAGATGCTTCTGCAGCTTCTATCTACGGATCAAGAGCAACAGGTGGTGTCATTTTAATTACGACAAAAACTGGAAAATCTGGACAACCATTAAATGTAAATATCAATCATTATTCATCTATTGGTCAAAATGTAAACGAAGTTGATGTATTATCAGCAAGTGAGTTTAGATCATTAGTAGAAGCAAATGGAAATCCAAATCAAATTGCACAATTAGGAAACTCAAGTACAAATTGGCAAGATCAAATTTACAGAGGTTCATATACAAGTGATACAAACGTAACATTGTCAGGCGGTTTTGATAACTCTAACTATAGAGCTTCTATTGGATACTTAAACCAAAACGGAACATTAGATAATTCTAACGTTAAACGTTGGACAGGTTCTGTGAAGTTTGTTCAGCGATTATTAAATGACGATCTTAAAATTGAAGCAAATGTATTAGGCGCTTTATTAGATGATACTTTTGGAAACACAGGAGCAATTGGAGCAGCCGTTTCTTTTGATCCAACACAAACTGTTTTCGATTCAACAAGTCCTTTTGGAGGATATACGGAATATGTAAATAATGACGGATCAATCAATACGATTGCTGTACGTAACCCAGTTGGATTATTAGATTTATTTAGCAACACTGCTGATACAAAAAGAAGTACAGGAAATATCAAGTTTGATTATACGCTCCCTTTCTTTAGAGATGTAAAATTAACAGCAAATTTAGGGTACGATTATTTAGAGGTAGACGGAAACTTAGTAATTCCTGAGCAAGCTGCTTCAAACTTTAACGATCAAGGTTTAGTAGGAACGTACAATACATTAAATAGAACACGTTTAATGGATGTATATGCAAACTACAAGAAAGAAGTAGAAAGTATTAAAAGTACGTTTGATGTAACACTTGGTCATTCATTCCAACACTTTTACAGATTTAACACCTTCCAAAACACAACAGGTTTAGGAGAAGTTACTGGAAATACTACAATTGGAGAAAATGCACTTGAATCATATTTTGGTAGATTTAACTATGCATATGATAACAAATACTTACTAACGTTTAACTTAAGAAACGATAGCTCATCACGTTTAAACCCTGATGATCGTTCTGATTTTTTTGGAGGAGTTTCCTTAGGATGGAATATTATTGATGAAAACTTTATGAAGGATTCTAAAGTATTCTCTCAATTAAAACTTAGAGCTGGATACGGTGAAACTGGTCAGCAAGAATTTGGACAAGACTACGGATACATTCCACGTTATACAACAGGAGACGGACAAGTTCAGTATCAATTTGGATACAACGCAGACGGAACGCCTCGTTTTGTATCAACACTACGCCCAGAAGAATATGATGAAAACTTACGTTGGGAACGTTCTAAAACAATCAACATTGGTTTAGATTTCGGATTCTTCAACGATCGTTTAACAGGTTCTGTAGAAGTATACGAAGCAAAAGTTGAAGACTTAATTAACTTTATTCCTGTACCTGCCGGAACAAACTTATCTAACGCACTATTTACAAATGTAGGTAATTTAGAAAACAGAGGTTTAGAAATCAATTTAAACGCAGCAATTGTAGAAAATGATAAATTCTCATGGAATACTAACTTCAATGTTTCTTTCTTCGAGAATAAAATCACAAAACTGTTCTTAACAGATGATCCAACGTCAATAGGATCTCTTACGGGAGGAATTGCTGGTGGAGTTGGTAACACAATTCAAATTAACTCGGTAGGATATGAGGCAAATTCATTCTTCGTATTCAAGCAAATATATGATGCACAAGGAGCACCAATTGAAGGAGCTTATGTAGATGTTAATGCAGATGGAGTTATTGATATTAATGATAGATATAGATATAAAAGTCCAAATCCAGATGCAGTAATTGGTTTTTCATCAAATATGCAATATGGAAACATTGATTTCGGATTTACAATGAGAGCTAGTATTGGAAACTTTGCCTATAACAATGTAGCGTCTAACACTGGAAATGTACAAGCATTATTTGGTGCAAACTCTATCAACAACGTAAATTCATCAATATTAGATACAGGTTTCAGAAACCAACAATTATTCTCAGATTACTATGTGCAAGATGCTTCTTTCTTAAAATTAGACAACTTAACGGTAGGATATACTCTAGAGAAAGTATTCAAAGACGCAAGCATGAGATTATATGTAACAGGACAAAACTTATTCGTAATTACTGATTACGATGGATTAGATCCTGAAATTAGTGGAGGAATTGATAACAATTTCTATCCTAGATCAAGAAACATTTTGATGGGACTTAATTTGAACTTATAATAAAGTAATACCAAATACACACAATGATGAAAACACTAAAAAAACAATCAAATCGTATAGGTATTGTGCTATTACTTCTAATGGCTAGTATAGGATTTACATCTTGTCAAAGCGAGTTAGATTTAGAACCAGTAATAGAGCAGTCAGCAACGAACGTTTTTGACGATCCTGCGGCGTACGAACAATTCCTTGCTAGAATTTATGCAGGTTTTGTGGTGAGTGGACAACAAGGTCCAGCAGGAAATCCTGATATTTCAGGAATTGACGAAGGATTCTCAAACTATTTGAGACAATACTGGCAACACCAACAATTAACTACTGATGAAGCATTAATTGCTTGGAATGATGCTACAATTCATGACTTCAATTGGCAACAATGGACAGCTGAAGATTCTTTTATAACAGCAATGTATAACAGAATTTATTTTCAAATTTCAATCTCAAACGAATTTTTAAGAGAAACAGCAGATGTTCCAGAATCAGAATTTTTACCAGCAGCATACAAAGCTGAGGTACGTTTCTTAAGAGCATTAAGTTACTGGCATGCCATAGATATGTTTGGAAATGTTCCTTTCGTTACAGATGCAGATCCTATAGGGGCATTTTTACCAACGCAAGGAAGTAGACAAGAAGTATTCGACTTTATTATTTCTGAATTGACAGCAGTTGAACCAATCATGGTTGATGCACGTCAAAATGTATACGGAAGAGCTGACAAAGCTGCCATTTGGATGCTATTGGCAAAACTATACTTAAACGCAGAAGTATATACAGGAACAGATCAAAGTGCACTAGCAATTCCTTATTTAGAAAATATTATTGGAGCTGGATATTCACTTCATAATAACTATGACGAATTATTCTTAGCTGATAATGATACAAACGGGGCACAAAATGAATTCATCTTTTCATTTAATTCTGATGGTTTAAATACACAAGGATTTGGAGCGATGACTTTCTTAGTACACGCACCAGTTGGTGGAAATATGAGCGCAGCTGACTTCGGTATCAACGGAGGTTGGGGAGGAATCAGAACCACAAGTGCGTTTGTTGGTAGATTCTCAGCATCTGAACTAGTAACAGATCAAAGAGCTAACTTCTTTACTGATGGACAAACATTGGAAATTGCAGATGTATTTAACTTCAATGATGGATACGCTGTAGAAAAATTTAAAAACGTAACGAGTACAGGAGCTTCTGGGTCAGATAGTTCAGGTGACTTTATCGATACAGATTTCCCAGTATTTAGATTGGCAGATGCTTACTTGATGTATGCGGAAGCAGTAAAAAGAAGTGGATCGGGAGATCAAGGATTGGCTGTACAATACGTAAACTTAGTAAGACAACGTTCAAATGCAACACCAATTGGAGGTTTCTCAGACATAACAGATGAATTCTTATTAGCAGAACGCTCAAAAGAATTACACTGGGAAGGACACAGAAGAACTGACTTAATCCGTTTTGGACAATTCTCTGATCAAGGTATCTGGCCTTGGAAAGGAAATGTAGCAAACGGAACAACAACGGAATCATTTAGAGACTTATTCCCAATTCCGTCTACAGATATCACGGCAAACCCTAACTTAACTCAAAACCCAGGTTACTAAAAAAAATCAAAATGAAAAAATTAAATAAAATATCAGCAGGCTTTTTAGCAGTAGTTACATTCGTTGGATTCAACGCATGTAGTGATGATGATAACTTAATTATTGCGTCTCCAGAAGGAGGACCAGAACTAGTAACGCCAGCATCGGGATCCTCTATAGTATTAAGTGCTGCTAACGAGCAAAACTTAGCAACAACACTTGTTTGGAATGATGCAGACTATAATGCACAAACTTCAATTAACTATGATGTAGAAATTGCTTTATCAGGAACTGACTTTGCTGCACCAATTGCTGGAGGATCAACATCTGAACGTTTCATTTCATGGACAAATCAACAATTAAATGATGTATCTATTGCAGCAGGATTAAGTCCATTTGTTGCAGGAGATTTAGACATTCGTGTTACATCTTCAATTGGATCGCAAGATGCGCAACAACAAGTTTCAAACATCATTACATTAAACATTACTCCATACACAACATCTTTACCTAAAATCGGAGTGCCAGGAAACCACCAAGGATGGGATCCAGCAACAGCGCCAACATTAGCGTCTTCTGAATTTGGAGCTACAGATTATGAAGGATATGTTTGGTTAGATGGAGGTTTTAAATTCATTGCACCAGGTGATACAGGAGGTTTTGCTTGGGGAAATACTGATTGGGGAGATGACGGAAGCTTCTCAGGAATCTTAGTAGCAGATGGAGAAAGTGATTGTATGGCTTCTGCCGGATATTACTATGTACAAGTTGATACAGAAAACTTAACATACAGTACTGCAGAATATACTGAATGGGGATTAATCGGATCAGGAACACCAACAGGTTGGGACAGTGATAACGATATGACTTATGATGCAGCAACGCAAACATTTTCAATTACTATTGACTTAACTGCTGATGAAATCAAATTCAGAGCAAACAATGGTTGGGATTGGAATTATGGAGATACCGGAGCTGATGGAATGCTAGACAATGGAGGAGATAATATTGCAGTGCCAGAAGCTGGAAACTATACAGTTGTGTTAGATTTTAGTAATCCTAGAGCTTACACATACACACTAACACTTAACTAATTTAGTAAGATCGATTTTGAAAAGCTTGCGCCGAACTTGATTCAGTACCTAAGACACATTCAGAATCGTAACTTGAACTAATTTCGTTGAAAAACGGAATCGTAGGTTGATATTTTGATAACAATACATTATTATCATTATATGTAACGATCAATAAAAAGGCTGTAATTACAAATCATTACAGCCTTTTTTATCTTCAAGTATTAAAGAGTATACAAAGTAATCGCTATGAAATGAGTTATATAACCTATATGTTGTATAACGAGTTCAATCTGACAAAAACATACAACAGATGAAAAAAAAATTACACATACTATTGCTACTACTTACAGGTTTTGCATATGGTCAAGTGACCATAACACCAACGCCTTTTGAAGTAAGTCAAATGATTACAATTACAGTTGATATCAATAGTACAGCAACTGATTGTGATGGAATTTCGAATCCTAATAAAGTGTATATGCACTCAGGAGTTGGACCTAATAGTAATCCCTGGACATATGTTACAGGAAACTGGGGACAAGATGATGGCGTTGGAGAAATGACAGACATGGGTGGCGGATTATGGCAAATTCAAATAGTGCCAGAAACTCATTATGGATTAACTACAGCACAAGCAGCAACTATTACAAGGATGGGAATGGTTTTCAGAAACGAAAATGGAACTCAAGAATTAAAAGATAATGGTTGTAGTGACTTCTTTTTTGATGTAGGTGCATTTCAATCAACTTTAGTAACACCAACTGATGGAAGTACAACTATTTTAGCTTCAGGATCAAACCTAGCTATCACGGCAAACAATACTGGTGGAACAGCATCCTATGTGCTAAAAGCAAATGGAGCAACCATAAATTCCAATAGTGGTTCATCGTATTCATATACAGATATGAACATCACTTCGAATAAAAATTACGAATTGGATGTAACGCTAAGCGGGACAACAATTACAAAAAACTTTAGCGTCATCATCAATCCAGGAAGTTCCACGCAAGCAATGCCAGCAGGTATGGAAGACGGAATCAATTATGATGTTGATACTTCAAAAGCAACCTTGGTGCTAGATGCGCCAAACAAAGACTTTGTATATGTTGCAGGGAGTTTCAATAACTGGCAACCAGATGGAACGTATGCCATGAAAAAAGATGGTACAACAGGTAAATTTTGGTTAGAATTAAATGGATTAACAGCTGGTCAAAACTATAGTTATCAATATTGGGTTGTGGATGAAACGCCTATTGCAAATTCACCATCATTAGTAAAAACAGCAGATCCATATTCTACATTAGTTTTATCGCCTTTTGACGATCCTTTTATTCCTGCATCTACATATCCAAACCTTCCAACGTATCCAACAGGACAAGAACGCGAAGTAACGGTTTTACAAACAGGACAAACACCGTACAATTGGCAAGTGACGAATTTTACAAAACCACAAAAAGAAGATTTAATCGTATACGAAGTACTAATTCGTGATTTTGATGCTGATAGAAACTATCAAAACTTAATTGATCGTATTGATTATTTCAAAAATTTAAACGTAAATGCAATTCAGTTAATGCCAATCATGGAATTTGAAGGCAATGAAAGTTGGGGATACAATACAGCATACCATTTAGCATTAGACAAATACTATGGAACAGCTGATAAATTCAAAGAATTTGTTGACTTATGCCATCAAAATGGAATTGCAGTCATCTTAGATGTTGCCTTAAACCATGCATTTGGAAGAAACCCAATGGTGCGTATGTGGATGAATGATCCTGACAATGATGGTTGGGGAGAACCAAGTTCTGAAAACCCATACTTTAACCAAGTGGCAACACATAGTTACAGTGTAGGTTCTGACTTTAACCACCAACAAGCAAGAACGCAGTATTACACAGAACGTGTAGTAAAACATTGGATCGAAGAATACAATATTGATGGTTTCCGTTGGGATTTAACAAAAGGATTTACGCAAGAATGTACAGCGAGTGATGAAGGTTGTACCAATGGTTTCAGAAATGACCGTGTGGCAATCTTAAAACAATATGCCGACTATTCTTGGAGTATTGACGATAGCCATTATGTAATATTTGAGCATTTAGGTCAAGACAATGAAGAAAAAGAATGGGCAGATTACCGTTTAGGCGAAGGAAAAGGAATTATGATGTGGGGAAAAATGACCAATGAATACAACCAATTAACGATGGGATTTGCCTCTAATGCAAATATCAACCGAATGGGACATGCGAGTAGAGGTTTCAATGGTCCACGTTTAATGGGTTATGCAGAAAGTCATGATGAAGAACGCTTAATGTATAGAAATTTACAATTCGGAAACTCTGCGTTATCATCTCATAATGTACAAGATTTAAATACGTCATTATCTAGAATGTCTGCACTTGGAGCTGCATCTTTAACAATCCCTGGACCAAAAATGATTTGGCACTTTGGAGCATTGGGTATGGAAAATTCAATCTTTACCTGTGGAAATGGTACGGTAAACACTCCTAGTGATCCAACGCCTGGCGATTGTAAACTAGATACGAAACCACAACCACAATGGACAGATAACTGGTTAGGAGATCCAAACAGAGCAAAAATTTATAACGATTGGGCACGTATCATCAAATTAAAAGTAGGCGAACCTGTGTTTGAAGGAAACTATTCTATCAGTCCTTATATCAATGATATTCGTCAACGTATCTATGTTTGGGATGACAACATTCCTTCAACACAATTGAAAAATGTAGTGATTCTTTGTAACTTCTCTGTGGCAGATTTAACAATTGTTCCAGATTTCCCATACACAGGAACTTGGTACGATTTAATGGATGAAACAGGAATGACAAGCATTAACGTAACAAATACGGCTGATCCTATCTCTATTCCTGCAGGACAATTTAGAATCTTTGGAAATCAGCAAACAACATTAAGTACGGAAGAATTCCAAAATATAGAAAATACAATCTCGTTATATCCAAATCCTGCTTCTGACAGTTTTAAATTAAACAAAAACGTAGAAGAAGTATTAATTTACGATATCACAGGAAAACAAATCAAAACATTTGAAGGTGGATTCACTGCAGGAAAAACATTTGATGTTTCAGAATTATCGAGAGCGTTGTATTTAGTTAAAATCATTTCAAACGAAGGAACAGCAACAAAACGATTGCTTATTGAATAATATTTTTCTCTACAAAAGAATCGGCTATATCATCATTATTTGACTAAACTTGTTCGTAGCTAGTGTTATAATTGAAAATTACGAGAAAAATATCTAAAAAAAAGTCGCTATGAAAATAGCGACTTTTTTGCGTATTACAATTACCTAATGAATTGTAAAAGTTGGTTTAGGTGTATTACTTTATATCTATTTTGAAGTAAGTAAACTATCTGCTGCTGGTTTTGCCATTCCAAATACGAAACTATAATCAGATGCATATTCTGCAAAGCCTTTTTCATGTTTAATTCCTGCATTTACATGGCAACCCAAACAAGACATTCCTTGTACGTACGTTTCCATAGATACATTGGTTAATACCATTGGTGTTTGTCCTCCAAACTTTAAAGGTGTATGAGTGTTGTTATCTGCATCTGCCACAGCGCTTGAAGGCCATTGTGTATCAACTAATTCGTAATATTGAAACACACTTTCTGGATTTTTAGTTACAATTTGTTGTTTCATATATGCGTTTAATACCTTAGCATCTTTTCCGTGTAAAGCAATTGTTTCTTTAATGGTTTGAATAGGTGTATCTAATTGATTCTTTTTAGGATTTGGACTCACATTGGCTTTTTCATCGTACTTCTCTGGATTATAAAGTAACCAATCAATATCAGATTCTTTAATATTTGTATCGGGCGCTAAATCGACATGTTCAAAAGTCGCCCAATGAAATTGTGGCATTGAAGGTGTTTTTTGAATAATATGTAATCCTACCAACCCTAAAATTTCTTCTTTCGTTTCTTTAGAAATAATAATTTTCCCATCAACTATTTCAACAGATTTAGGAACTAATGCCGTAATCAGTTTATATCGTTTTTTTACTTTTTGTAAATCTTCTCTAGGAACAATTCGCCAAGAGGCTTTAATTTCTATAGAACCATTTGGCATCCAAATTCCACCATTTTTAGCAACTTGTTCTTGTTTTTTAGGAATGTATAAACTGTCTTTTGTGATAAAATTAAATTCAGTTTCATCTAATTTTATTTCATACCAAATTAAATTTCCATTCTGATCCGTTAACCAAGCTGTTTTTCCAGAAGCTTGAAACAACTCACTTATCACATCATCATCATCCGTATCATCATCAAACTTATTAAAATCTGAGAACGATCGAGCAGATTTCCCATCTGTAGAAACAGTATCCATTATTTTCTCAAGATTACTTCCCCATGGTTTTGGAACCTGTGTAGTAAATACATCTTCGACACTTTTATAAGTACCAAAAGTCATTGGTGTTAAATCACCAGGTTTTCCCCAATATTCAATACCTTTAGAACGATCAGGCTGTCCCGCTTTTGTTGGACTTGATGGCCATGTCATCGCAATAAACGATTGCCAAGCAAATGTATTGGCGCATTGTTGATTTAAGATTTTTACATCTTTTGGGTTATTAGGTTTAAATATAATTGTGTCACATCCAGCTCCACAAGCTTCTGAAGCAGTTATTTGTGGCATTTCCACATATTCTTTTTCTTTCTTTTGGCAACTAACGATAATGATCGTCATAATTGCTATGAGACTTATTATTTTGATTTTCATTGTAAAATATTTTAAAGTACGTTTACTCGATAATCGAGATTTAAAATCCTTCGCGGGTTACCTTGAAGTAGTTGATTATTGCGCAAGTGTTCCTTGTGAAACAACTTCTATCATATGCGGAACCGCTAGTCCTTTTCCTTTATTAGTGACCAATATATTATACTGACCCACAGGCGTATCTTTAGGAACTGTAATATCTATATAGAACGTATATTCCTGATTTTTTGTTAAGCTGGCATAAGCAGGATTTGATTTTCCAACATACGTTGCATTAACTTCAATATTAGTGTCTGGAAAGCTGATTTCTATAGCGGAAGGATTAAAGTCTTTTGGCTGAATTGAGACTCCTTTATCATCCTTAACATTGCTAATAACTACGGCAAGGTTTTCAACAGTAGAATTTTGTGCTACTAGCGTAATATTAGAAGTTACATTAGCCTTTATATTCAATTTGTTATAAATACTAGCTTCTAAAATATTTCCATCTGTAAAGTAATCAACGCCCACAATACTATTATCTGCTGTACAGTTTAGTTCTTTGGCTTTTGAGCTTGCTGTTGCTGGTTTTCCTGCTGCGGCTAATTGTACTTTGATGGTTTCCATCACTTGAGAACCATATTTTATGCTATCGCCTAATACTTTAAAATCTTCCAAAGTAATACTAGAATCCCAACTATTTGGAACTTCCATAATCATATGTAAAATCATATTATTTGGATATTCTAGTTGTCCTTCTTGATAATGAACTTCTCCACGAACAAAACGGAAACAATCTTCTATTTTTGCTCCTTTTGGTGCTTTTGCTGGTAACTGAAAATAATTATATGTTGGTTCTTGTAAATACAGTCCAACAGGATCTAATAAGGTTACTTCTAAACCTTCTTCCACAGCTTGATATACATTTTGTCCAATGTGTGGATCGCTATGACGGAATCGTCTTCCAAATTTACTACAACAGATAAGCGTATTAGAAACAGCCAACGAATCTGCATCACCATTTCTGAGTACAGCGCCACCACCAGCAAGTACAATTTCTGCACTTAATTCATTTGGCGGACTCGTTAAATGCATTGCTCCTCCAGTACTTTCTGTCATAGCTGTGCCTTTATTCCACTTATTAATTGGATCATAGGCAGCTCTTCCTGTACTTCTATCAGTTACGCTATCGCCTTCACTATTTCTTAGGTATAAATCTTCTAGCTTTATGTTGGTGTTACCTAATGTAGTTTTATAAATCTCTAGTACTTTATTCGGATCAACTTTCCACATAGTCCAGTAATATTCTGGATTTTCACAGGTGAAATGCAATCGTGTTATTTTTTTATCTGAATTTCGAACAATACCCATTTCGCAATACTCATCCAGCCAACCTCTTGGTCCTGACGGATCAAATATTTTTACTTCTTTAGGATTTGGGTTGCACGGGCTTTTAGGAATATATACAATACTGTCTTTGTAAATAGCTTGATATGCTTCTGGTCCAATATCAACCATTTCATACATTTTGTTCTTACCATCAACAAATCCATATTTTTTTATAAACTTTTCTTGTAAATAATGTAAAACTCTACCTGGAAATGCTTCCCAACGTACAGGAATTTGCGCTGCGCCGTCAAAGAAATCAGGATTGTCTTTTGGATTTACATATGTTTTTCCAGGAACAGTATAGTCGTAGCCACCACTTAAATTATAATTAGAAGAAGTAACGGTATATCTATTTACATACTTATCCCAAGCATCTTCAAAAGCGGCTCTTTTGTCAGAATCTTGGAAATCTTTTTTACCTTGATAGGCTGGTGTATGAAATATAAAAGTGTCTTTTTTTGAAGTCGTCATATTTACAAATAATGCAGTGAAAACGACCAAAAGAACAAGTGGGATGATATTTTTTTTCATTTGGTTAGTGATTAAGTTAGTTAAATTGTTTAATTCGCAATTGCGATTTCAGAATTTACAGGAACAATCTTAGAGCTTACTCCTTGTTCACCTTGCGGAATTGCAGGCAAAGAGAAGTTAGCGATAGCACCTTTTTGAAATAGTACACAATGCGTAGATCCTCCAAATTGGAAATAACCAATTTGTTCTCCCTTTTTAACTTTCTGACCTTTTTTCACGGTAACTAAGCACGAAGAAACTTCTGCCATTCCAATTGGCATTACACAAACCATTCCTAGTGTTGGATCGTTACTTTCTATAAAAATTAAGGCTCTTGCAGCAACTTGTGCTAAATACGCTTGTGAATTATTTGGTCCTGCAGGATCAAAACCTTCTGACGCCGCTTCGGAATAATAGGTTCCGTTAATATTTTTTATGCCAACAATCGTTCCGTCAATTGGAGCATGCCAACGATGGTAATTTTCGGCACTCAAATACGCTTGATATACAGTTCCACCAACATAATAATCAACATGATTTCCATCTAACATAAATTCCAATGAATACGGTTGTCCTTTAATCCAAAATTGACTTTTTCGTTGTACATTACTACTAATACGTAATGGCGCGGCTTCGCAAGCACTTACAATTACCTTTTTATCTTTTGGGGATGCTATGGGTCTTTTTCCTTTTTTAAATTGACGAATAAAGAAATCATTCCACGATTTAAATCCCCAAAATGGTTTTTTAGGATCATGAATAAAATCTTGCATGCTTAACGCTTTGTAAGCACTTTTACTCATCCAACCATTTGGAGAAGTGTTTAATACGTATAAAGAATCTGGAGAGTCTAAATACTTCTGCCATTTCTTTAAAATTCTCATCAATGCTTTATTCACTTTTGCATCAGCGAACGCTGCCAAACCTGCGGGTGTAATCATGGGAAAATCAAGAATAGCATTTATGGGAAAACCAACCATTCCGGTCGTATTATATTCAGGTGCAGTTTTCAGCACATGATTCATAATCAACAACATTTCTTGGTAATTATCAATTTTTACATCACCACTTCCTGCTGGCGGCGCAAACTTTGGTTGTTGTTGAAACATTTGTGTAAAATACATGTTGATGATAGGATCGGTTTCTATCAACTTTTTAAAACTTTTTATCGTAGGATCAATTTTTAGTTTTTTCTTTTTGGCTTCTTTCTTTGTTTTTTCAAGCCAAATAGCGGCATCTTTCTTTGTTGGAAGCCAATTTCCCATTCTATGAGTTATAGGCATGTAGGTTTCCTGCGGTTTCTTTTCTTTCATTATTTGCATTGGTTTAGGTTAATTTTAGGTATAGTTAGTACCATACCAAATATGAATTATTTAACCTATGTTTTTATGCGTGATATCACGATTATTTAAAAACGAGTACAAATACTTGGAAGAAAAAGGAGTATTTGTTTAGTTTGAAATAAGAAAGAAGTACATTAAAAATCGTGCTATGATTTATGACTTTAACAGCTCTCAATAGCTATAGTTTTTACTTAGAACTGTTCAACTATTTTTGTTAGCCTTGTCTATCCGTTTTAATTATATCAAAATGCTTACGGCAATTACATCATCTAATTTTAGTTTGGCTTTTTTTCTAATTTCAGCTTTTACAGGTAGTAAATAGGTGTTCGTTTTTGTGTCGAACCAAATTGCAGTATCCCATTGTACTTCTTTAATAATAGCAGAAGCTTTCATTCGTCCCCAACCTTCTTCTTGCCATTGAAGATTTTCTCTAATTTCTTTTGACATGTTTTTTGGAAGGGTAATAAAAACCCATCCTCCTGATGATGAATCTTTCCATAATTTGGAAGAAAACTCATATTTGATTTTGGCTTGCATTCTAAATTAATTTTTATGCTGATATTTTTTTCAGATTCTGTCTAGTTCAAATATTCTTTCAGATTGCTTTGCGCTAATACTTTCTGGCGTAAGCTTTAAAACGTGGTTTCGTAAACTTCTAATTATAGGGTTTTTCCAATGTGCCATTTTTCCAATAAGCCAGCTTGCTTTAACTACTTGATGCGCTTTGGGTAATCTTAATTTTTGATATTCCATAAATGCCTGGTCAACTTCGTATTTATCCAAGCATTCTGAAAGTACAAAGGCATCTTCAATTGCTTGACAAGCGCCTTGCCCCATATTTGGAGTTGTGGCATGCGCAGAATCACCAATTAGACAGATGTTATTTTTATACCAAGAATTAGTTAATTT
The DNA here is from genome assembly GCF_947496985.1 of uncultured Kordia sp. Classification (GTDB taxonomy): domain Bacteria; phylum Bacteroidota; class Bacteroidia; order Flavobacteriales; family Flavobacteriaceae; genus Kordia. Next base: position 487,528 of record NZ_CANMEZ010000001.1, on the reverse strand, counting down.
TAAGTCTGAAATTTCAGCGGTATATATTTGTTCTTTTTGAGTCGATTTTATGATGTCTTTGATAACAGAATTATACTCACTAAAGTATTGTTCTAAATTATTGATGGAAAATTCATTCTTATCTTTTTTGAATGATTTTAGCGCATACCAATATACTTTGTTTTTAGCAATTTGGACAAAGCCAAAACGTTCAGATTTTCCCCAAGCTTCGTTTAATTCATTTCTGTATTTCACAGGTAAGTCGTAATCAGTAATTCCTCTCCAACAAATTTGATTGGCATTTCTGATGCTGTTACTTGGAAATATATGTTGCCTAACGATTGAATTTAATCCATCAGCTCCTAAAATGATTGAAGAATTGATTTGTTCTCCATTTTCAAACTTTAAATAACAATCATTTGCATTTTGCTGTATAGAAGTAAGCTTGTGATCTAATTTAATAGAAGTAGACCTTAATTTGTCAATTAATATTTGTTGCAACGTTCCTCTATGGATTGCAATATTTTTAGCATTGTATTTTTGTTCAAAACGAGTTAAGTCAATTTTAGAAAGTGGTTTTAAGTTTGCTTTGGTAATATTCATTGAAGAAATTGGATTTCCATTTTTCTCTATTACTTTTTGTAAACCTAGCTTTGCATATACTTGCATTGCATTATTGGCTAAAATGATTCCTGCGCCAACAGGTTTTAGTACTTCGGTTTGTTCAAAAATTCTTGTTTTAATTCCTTTTTGCTCAAGAGCAATAGCTGTCGTTAATCCTCCTATTCCAGCTCCGATAATATCAATGTTCATAATCATTTTCTCTAATTACTCATCAAACAGGCGAAAGTTATTATCAATCTTAATATCAGGAATTCCATTGTATTTTCCTTCTAAATAATCTTTTTCGAAAGAAGCATCTTTACGTACTTTTTTATCGTATAAAGATTCCATATTTGTAACTCCGTACGTATCTTTTTCTGTGATCATGATTTGATCTCTTCTAAAGAGCTTTCTTTTAGGATTGATTAATGCTGGATTGTGTGAAGCAAAAATTAATTGTGCGCCATTCGGATTGTTTTCTTTCGAATTGAACAATTCAATAATTGCTTTGCTTAAATGTGGATGCAATTGTGCGTCAAATTCATCTATAATCAACGTTTTCCCGTGTAATAAGGTGTCAATAATAGGTCCTGAAAGCGCTACATATTTACAAGTTCCTAACGATTCATTTGCAAAAAGATTGAAGTAAATATTATCTACTTCTTCATTATTTTCATCGTAAATAGGGTGTTTTGTACTAACAACCACATTTTCTTCATCGGATTCAAGAATCATTTTCCTAATTTCTTTCGGAACGTTTCCTTTTTCCAGAATTTCCTCTGTGAGTTTAAAACGTTCTACTTTCGTTTCAGTAAATCCTAAACTAGCACCTTTAATAAAATTGTCAATAAATTTCTTCTTAGCAGGATCGTCCATCATATCAATTGTAAAATTAATAGTATAGCGATCTTGCATTCCAGAAATGTATTGCACATTGCTCATGGCTTTCAAAATGGCAATTCCTGTTGGAATATTAAATTGTGCACATACAGAAAGAAATAATGCATTTTTACGTGTAATAGACGTTAGGTTAGTACTTGCTGCATCAAACTTTTTTGTAACCTTTATTTCTTGAAAATCTCTTTCAAATAATAATTGCTCTTTATTTTTAGTAGTAACGTACAACCATTCTTTGTGGATTTCTTCTTCATCTACCAGAAAACCATATCTATATTTAGCGGTATCATGAATAAAAACGAGTTCAAATAAACTAGGTTTTTCAATGGATTCTGTTGACAAACAAAATGGTTGAACTTCAATAGCTTCGTCTGCTTGAGAATCTTTAGAAGAATTCAAAATGAACTTTCGTGCAAAACTAATGGCTTTAAATAAATTACTCTTTCCATTTGCATTGGCTCCATAAATTACCATACTCTTTAACAAGGTTAAGTTTTTTAACGGTGTATCAAAGAGATTGCTATTTCGCAGTTCAGTCAAAGAAGTTGCGGTCAAATCAATAGTGGATCTATTTTTGAACGACAAATAGTTTTCTACTGTGAATTTTACGAGCATTTAGGGTAATTTTTCTTGTTTAACATGACAAATATATGAATTTGTACGATATTTTCGTGTAAAAAGCCAAATTTATTTTGGTTGTACAAAATAAAAATATATATTTGTACGTGTTTTTCTCATAAAGCATTCAATTTTTAGAGAGAAACCTTAAATATTTGAAGATATTTCGTAAATATCGTGTAAAGTAGTTAAAATAGCGTGTGAATCTCATAAACCAAGATATAAATCGCTGATAAACAAGAATAGATGTAACAATAGTGCATCATTGCTTTTTCAAATATATAGATAGATTAAAAAGTTATTTAAAAGAATAAGTTACACTAGAAAAAAAGTTAATGATAAAAAGAGAATTTCCTTTTTACCGACAGTTAGATCAAATGGATTGTGGACCAACATGTTTGCGCATGGTGGCAAAGCATTTTGGTCGCGCATACACAATTGATTTTCTAAGGAAGAAAGCAAATATCACTAGGGAAGGAGTTTCTTTAGGTGGAATTGCAGAAGCTGCCGAAGAAATTGGATTACATACATTGGCAGTAAGTGTCGATTTTAAAACTTTAGTTGATGAAGTTCCATATCCTTGTATTGCGCATTGGAGACAACGCCACTTTGTTGTTGTTTACAAAATAAAAAGAAACACAGTATATGTTGCAGATCCTGCACATGGTTTGGTAAAGTATTCAAAAGAAGACTTTATTAAAGGTTGGATGGGAAGCAACGCAGATCAGGAAAACTCAGAAGGATATTTGTTGTTGTTAGAGCCAACACCTGAGTTTTATGAACTGGAAAAAGAAGAAAAGAAAGAATACGGATTCAAATTCTTATTCTGGTACTTCAAACCATACAAAAAGTATATAGCGCAGTTAATTTTAGGCCTACTGGTCGGGAGTTTACTTCAGTTAATATTTCCCTTCCTGACACAATCCGTCGTCGATTATGGTATTAATTATCAGAATAAAAACTTTGTATTTCTGATATTAATTGCACAGCTAACGCTTTTTATATCGCAAACTACGGTAGAATTGATTCGAGGTTGGATACTACTCCATATGACGAGTCGGATTAACATCAACCTGATTTCCGATTTCTTAATCAAGTTGATGCGATTGCCAATTGCTTTTTTCGATTCTAAGAATACGGGAGATATTATTCAACGTATTTATGATCATAATAGAATTCAAAGTTTTTTATCGTCAACAACATTAAACACACTGTTTTCTGCCTTTAACATGATTATTTTTGGAGCCGTATTAGCCTATTATAACATGCAAATATTTACGGTATTCTTTATCGGTTCGGCATTGTATATTGGTTGGACATTATTGTTCATGAAAAAGAGAGCTGAACTTGATTATAAACGATTTGATCAATCTTCTGACAACCAAAGTAGTTTGTATCAGTTAATTTCTGGAATGCAAGAAATTAAATTGAATGGTTCAGAACGTAGAAGGCGTTGGGAATGGGAAGCAATTCAGGTTCGATTATTCAAAATTTCGATCAAAGGATTAGCACTTTCACAAACACAAAATACAGGTGGACGATTCATTAACGAATTAAAAAATATCATCATTACATTTATCGCGGCAACGTCTGTAATTGACGATCCGTTATTTACACTAGGTATGATGCTTTCAGTTCAATATATCATTGGACAATTAAACTTACCAATTAATAACTTTATCACATTTATTCAGTCTGGACAGGATGCGAAAATCAGTTTAGAACGTTTGTCTGAAATTCATAACAAAGATGATGAGGAAGATCGTTTTGAAGAAAATATCAAGATTCTTCCTGAAGATAAAACGATTAAGTTGACAAATGCAAGTTTCCGTTACGGAGGAAAAAGCTCGCCATTAATTCTTGATAATCTAAATGTTGACATTCCAGAAGGAAAAGTAACTGCAATTGTTGGAGCGAGTGGTAGTGGTAAAACTACGTTGATTAAATTATTATTGAAATTCTATGAATTTAACGAAGGCGCTCTGAATATTGGACCACACAAAATAGGTGATATCAGTACAAAAGTGTGGCGTAAATCCTGTGGATCAGTAATGCAAGATGGTTTCTTATTTGGAGATACAATTGCTAGAAATATTACAGAATCAGATTCAGAAGGAATTATTGATAAACAACGATTGATTCATGCCGTAAAAGTGGCAAACATTGAAGAATTCATTGAAGAGTTACCATCAGGATACAATACAAAAATTGGATCGAGTGGTGTAAATGTTTCTGGAGGACAAAAGCAACGTATTTTAATTGCACGTTCTGTATACAAAGATCCAAAGTACATTTTCTTTGATGAAGCAACAAGTGCATTAGATGCCAACAACGAGAAAGTAATTATGGAAAATCTTCAGGAATTCTATAAGGGAAAAACAGTAGTGGTTGTTGCACACCGTTTGAGTACGGTAAAAAATGCAGATCAGATTATTGTATTAGATAAAGGAAAGATCATTGAACTCGGAAATCATGAAGAGTTAACCGCAAAACGCGGAGCATATTATACATTAGTAAAGAATCAATTAGAGCTAGGAAACTAATATGGCTAAGAAAACAGGAGAAAATAAAAAGGAAGAAAAGAAGGAAGAAAGACGCAAAAAAATCAATGACCTAGATGAAAGATCAGATCAGGTTAAGGAAATATTGGGTCAGGCACCAAATTGGGTTATTCAATGGGGAATATCTGTAGTGTTTATTATTGTGATTATGTTTTTAGTAGGATCAGCATTAATAAGCTATAATGATATCATTCCTGCAAGAGTGACGATTACTTCTGAAAATCCACCAGCGCATTTAACTGCAAAAGCTTCAGGGAAATTGACAAATATATTTGTTGAAGCTGGGCAAAAAGTTGAAGCAGATCAAATATTAGCAGTTATTGAAAATACGGCTGATTTTAAGGATGTACAATTTATAAAAGAGAAAATAGAGAACTTTACACCTGATTTAAGCGACTTTGATTCGTTGAAGTATACATTTCCTTCAAAATTGAAGTTAGGGCAAATACAGGTAGCGTATAATTCGTTTAGAAGAGAGTATCTGTCGTATTTAAATTATAATATTCAAACGCCAGAGAAAAGTCAGGTAATTAATTTACGTTCACAAATCATTACAGCACAAAATCGTCTGAATAATAGAAAAACAGAATTGTTTATTTATGAAACAGAATTAGAAAATGCTAGAATTGATTTTGAATCACAAAAACGATTATACGAGAAAGATGTAATTACACGACAAAGATTCCAGCAAGAAGAAAATAAATATGCTGGAGCAAAACGAAATTACGAAGGATTACAATCGTCTATTAAAAGTGAAGAAAGTTCATTATTGGCGTTGCGAAACAATTTGAAACAAGCAAGTATTGGTGATAAGACTTCATTTTTATCTACAGATCAAAACTTAGAACAAGCGAAGCAAGATTTAGAAAATTTAATATTACAATGGGAACAACAATTTGTGTTAAAGTCACCCATAAAAGGAGAAGTAACCGTTTTTGATATTTGGTCAAAATACCAAAACGTAAATATTGGACAAGATTTGTTTACAGTAATACCAGATAATATTGATGGAATTATTGGACGTGTAACAGTTCCGGTTCAAAACTCAGGAAAAGTAAAAGTTGGGCAAAGTGTAATTATTAAGCTGGATAGTTACCCATACCAAGAAAGTGGAAGTTTATCAGGTGAAATCATAAGTATTTCTGGTGTGCCACAACTAAGCCCGCAAGGTGGTCCGGCTACATATGTTGCGTATTTAAAAGTAGCTTCGTTATTGAGTTCTTTTGAAAAACCAATTGATTTTAAACAAGAAATGGAAGGAACTGCAGAAATTGTAGTGGAAGAGCTAACCGTTATGCAACGAATCTTCTATCAATTAAGAGAAGTATTTAGTAGAAAATAAATTCATGATTATAGTATATATTTTAGTTAAAAAAGAAGCCTCAAACAGTTAGTGTTCGAGGCTTTTTTTATCTTCTAAAAAAATAATTCTTAGCAAGGAAATGCACAAGATAAAATAGCTTGTGTGTTACATGTAGGATCATTAGTTTGACAGTTGTTATTACAGCTTCCATTAGTTCCTCCACCAGGGCAGTTTTCAGATACAACACACCCTGTTAGTGGTCCTGTAAAAATACAGTTTGGAGCAGTAGATGTTCTGTTACCACCATTTACGCTATTAGTATTTAATTCAGCAATTCTTGATTTTGTTAAGCTTAATTTACTTAATCCTAATTTTTGTTTTTTCATGATTTAAATATTTTTTCAGTTAATAAAAAATACAATTAGAAAGACTTTTGGGGAAGACTATAGTTGTTTAACAATCTTCAAAACAAGAAATAAGCTCTAGTCGTGTTTGACAGTTGTTAGATCCACAATTATTGGTGCCGCAATTGTTAGTGCCACCACCACAATGGTTAGCGGTATTACAATTTTCGGTTACATTACAACCATCGTCATAATAACCAGTAGCAAGGCAAAATGGATTTGTGGAGGCGGTATTCCAACCACCAGTTGCATTCAATGTGTTGAGTTCTGCAATTCTTGACTTTGTCAAGTTTAGTTTGTTCAATCCTAATTTTTGTTTTTTCATAATCTAAATTTTTTTAGTTAATAAAAAATACATGATTAGGTATTTTGGAGAATACTATCCTATAAAGATAACGAACAAACTAAATAAATCATATGAAACAAATGTTAAATAACAGAAAAGCCTTCACAATATATGTAAAGGCCTTCAATGTGATTCTATGTTAAAATTAGTTACTAGCTATTTCGAAGGGGTTTTTTATATTACCTCTGGTTCTAACTAGTGTGCCTCCATCATTCGTATGGCTTTGACAAGTATCATCAAGTTTTGTGTCTAAAGTATAAGTAACGGGAAGTGTATCAGGAAGCGTTGGGTATGCTCCAGCTGCTTGTGCAGGCAAAGCTCCAGCTAAAATTTCATGAAGGTTTCCAACTTTAGAGATTTTTATTTTTTTGAGTTTTAAAGGCTTTCTCATGATTTAAATAGTGTTTAGTTAACTTTATAAATATGCAAAAACTTTATTGAAATACCATGATATTGTAGTGATATTTTATAAAACGTCACTTATGTATCTTTTTGATTTTGAAGGCTTTTAATGTAATATGATGGATACATGCCTGTTTGCGCTTTGAATGCTCTGGAGAAGGTTTCCGAACGTTTGAATCCAAATTCTTCAGCAATGGCTTTGATCGTATACGAACGTAATTTGTCATCATTTTTGAGTTTGATCAAGGCTGCATTAATTCGCAATTCAGAAAGGTATGATTTAAACGATTTTTCTTTGTATGTATTGATTACATTTGACAAATAAGATGTATTTGTTTTTACCTTTTTAGCTACATAAGCTAGTGTGCAGTCTTGTCGTAAATACAATTCTTTTTCTTCAAAAGCTTCTAAGGCTTTTAAAATTTGAACCGCATTTTCATCGGTTACTGGATTGGTAGTTTCTTTTACGATAACCGCTGGAATTATTTTTTCTTTAGGTTGTTCAAGCTTTTCAATGGTTAATAATAATTCTTGAAAACTTGTTTTATTTTGCTGCTGTTTTCTCTTAAACCATACAAAAAAGCCAATAAGTGAAAGTAATAATATAGCTGAAGCGCCATATAGATACTTGGTGTATTTTCCCAAGGAATCTATTTCTTCTTCTAATGAAGCAATATCATAATCTTCATGAATTTTATTGATCACTTTCATATTTACACTATCTACTTTTTTATTTAGTTTTGAAAAAAGATCGAAATTAATTTCCGCGTCTTTAGGTTTTCCAATTTTAGTGTAGCACTTGTATAATAATTCATAAGCTTCTATTTGATCAGGAAAAGCAATTTTTCTTTCTGAAACTATTTGATTTGCTTTATTCATAAACTCAATTGCGTCTGCGTATTTTTGCAACTGATAATAACTTTTTCCTAAATAAAAATATGGGGTTACCAATCGGTCTTTATTATTGATACTCAAGAAATACTTTTCAGCTTCTTTTGAAATTGAAATTGCTTTTTCATAATTTTTTAACTGATATTGTATAATAGCATCATTTAGTGTCAGAGTATGGTAAAAACTTGGAAATTCAACTTTAGAACATTTTTGAAGTGCTAAATTATTATAATCTTGTGCTTCTTTGGGTTTTTTAATTCTTAAATAAGTATCAGCAATATTGAATAAAATAATTCTTTCGTACGTATTTTTTTTAGGATTACTATTTTCAATTTGTTTTAATAATTCCCAATTTTCTTGAAATATGGTAATAGCCTGCGAATGATTTTTATTATTTTTTTTGATAAAAGCAATATTTACAGCTACAGTAATTTTATCTAGAATATTATTAGTCAAAAGCGCATATTCTTTTGCAATATCATATTGATTTATAGCTTCAATATCATTATCAGTTTCAGATAAAACATTTCCTTTTAAGTTATAGTTTTTAAAGAGTAGTTCGTTATCGTTTAAATTTTTAGCAATAAGAATAGATTTCTCGGCACCATCTAAAGCTTCATCGTATACAGGTATTAAGCTATTCGCATTAGCGATATAATATGTTGACCAACCTATTTCATTTTTATTGTTTTTTTCTTTAGCTAATTTATTAGCAGCAAGTGCATATTCTTTAGCTTTTTTGGAATCTTTGAATAACACATCATTGTAGAATTGTATCAACTCCTCATACGATTTCCCTTGTAATGAATCGGTTTGTGCATGTAATTGTACGGCAAAGCAAAACAGAATGATATAGATAGAGAAACGAATTCGGGGAAAAATAGATGTATAGGTCTGATACATAAATGGTGAATTTCTGTCTGTAAATTAATACAAGTATAACAGTTTTTCAGTCAGGAAAAAAATAAGTTCGTTAAAAGCTATTTTTACTTTGATTACAATGATTATCATAAAAAAAGTCTAGCATATGGCTAGACTTTTTTTAGTACGCTATGTCAAGAAAACTATTTACTCTTGTCTTTATTTTTGTTCTTGTTTTTATTCATGTGCTTTTTACGCGCAATCATAGATTTGTAGTAACGATATAGGAAATCGTAGCAAACCATTTCATGAATACGGTTTTTAGATTTGAATAATCTATTCATTAACATGTGTAAGTAACTTCCCATAAGGTCGTTAAGTGGCATCATCAATGTTTCATCATCTCTGTGTTTTAAAATAGCAGCTGCAATATCTTTGATACCTTCTTCTTTTTCTTTTAAAACATCAAGAATTGGTTCATAGTCTGGATTTTCTTCTGCGGTAAACACCATAAATTCCTCAATCTTTTTACGTTCGGCTCGGAATTTATCATCTAATTGCTTTTTTAATGGACGTCCCATTCCAAATTCGTTTCCGAATCCAGTTTTTAAACGATCCATTATTTCTAGCTTTTCATCATCATTGTAGCCATAGCTTGTTAAGTGCGAATCCATTGCTCGGATAGAGAATAACCAACGCAATTCTTCACCTTCATCGCCTTCAATCATATCTACGAAGTCAACAATCATTTTACTATCGTGGTAAAATAATTCTTCTCCTAACACCATGGTGTTCATTCCGTAACGTTCTATTTCTCGTTGATATGTATCAATTTGAATTTTATAAATTAAATCTTGATCTATAAATTCTTTAAACTTTGGATACAATCCATTAATAATCATTCCAACATGTTCCGGTTTTGTATAGTGAAAACGAACTCTTACATGATGCTTTGGATCGGCATATCGTATAAAAAACCATTTATCAATAATTCCGTGTTCAATTAGCTGTTCTGCTATAGGCTTTATGATCTCCGTTAGCACAGCATCTGAAGTTTTTGGTCCTGTATAAATTTTATAATACAGCCAACTATCTCCTAAAATAAAATTTCTTTGTATTTCGTTATTCATTGCTCTGCTTACTTTGAGTTAATTTTTTTTCGTTATAAAATGAAATTACTACTTGGTTTGTGTAGTATTCTTTACCTTCTTTTACGACTCCGCTTTCACTGAAAAGGAATTCGGTTAGTTTGAATGAACCTCGTTTGCTAACGGTATTCAATAACATGCGTACAGAAGTAAGATTTGCAAAGTTTACAAGCAATTCATTGTCTCCATCTGCCAACATTACGTATTGAGGAATTTTAAGACTTTCTCTCAATGTTTTAATTTCGGCAGTTAATTTATCATTGTCATTTTTACTTTTTAATAAAGGTTCAATATGACTTTTCTTTAAGTTCCATGTTGCATCATGAAGGATTAAATTTTTAAATTCTACACGTGGTAAAAAGTCAAAATCTCCTGAAAATGGTCCTAATCCGAAACCAACTCCACTTCTAATTCCTTGTGTTTGCATATCTGCTAAGAAGTGATAGATAGGAAGTGAGTTTGCAGAGTAGTTGTGTGCGTTTGTTAAATGCGGAACCACTTCTTTGTTATATTTTTTAGAACGTAATAATACTTTGCTATGATTTTTTACAGAAACCATTAAGTCATCAATAGGAAGTTGATCTTCTTCTTCTTTAATTGATTTTGCTAAGTATGGAATTTCATATTTACGTAAGTCTGGACGCATTAAAATGTTTCCAACACGCGATTCAGGTAAATGCACAATTTCGGCTAAGATTTTATCTTTATTCATCTCAGCTTCCATGTCTGCCATTTCTTGTGTGTAATCAAATAACTCTTGATCACCATGACAAAAACGTCCTAGTAAGTTTGCCGCACTGGATCCACCACCACCGCTAAACTTAATTTTATGTCCACCATCTTCTCCGTCTAAAATTTCAATCATGCATGACATTGTATCTGGAAGATCGTCCCAATTTAGATCGTAATCTTTAAAATCGTCTTCGGATAATGTAATTACATAATCATTATTTTTAAACGCGTCAATAAGTTTTTTTTGCATAAAACCATTAAGAGAAGACCAACGGACTTCCATCATAGGATGTTTGGCTTGTCTTCCAGGAATCATGATATTGTCTACTAACGGATTCACATCTCCAGCACCTTGATCTTGTTTGTATCCAATTCCGATTTCAACATCTAATGCTGTCGAAAGTGGAACTTCACGTTCTTCAAATCGTTCATGAAAAGCATCTCTAAACTTTGTAAGTGTAGTTGTATTTTGTGGAAATGTCATTCTGTTTAATAATGCATATCCTTTTTGAATATCATCAACAACAGATTGGCTCAGCGTATTTTTTGTGTTTTGTAAAACCATGTCTGTTTGGAACATGAATTTTAATTCAAAATCTGTTTCTAGTTGCTGTAAAAACTCACTTAACTCTAAGTATACTTTTGGATTATTTCCTATAGATTGATCAATTTGATTGATTCGTTTGTCAGCTTCTTTTAGTGCTTTTAAGATATCTTCTACACCTTGTAAGCGTTCTAATACAGAACAAATTTGATCTAAGAATTCTGGACCGGAAACCGAAGGTTCTAATTCACTAATTAGTAACTGACTTGATACTAGCTCTTCAATGAATTCCGTAGCTTCTTCAATGGTAATTTCATCATCAACTAAAAGTCCAGCAAGTTGAGATAGAGAAGCACCGTGTGAAGCTTTTTCTAATACAACTGCTAAGTATTCCGTATCATCAACGGCTACAATGTGGTGATGTCTTCTACTATTGAAATATTTGTATTCTATGTAACGTAATTGCGGTCCGGCTTTGTAAATACTTGAATTTGGAAAGAATAAAAGTTGTTCTCTAATTTTTTTATTCGTTACCAAATCTTGCGAAAGCGCTACCAAATAGTTCATATCTAGTCGTGTATGACGCTTATTTTGTGCAGAACCTTTTAGCTGAATGTCAGTTTCTTCGCCAAATTCTCCTACCGAACATCCTGCAAATAGTCCAAAAGGCGTACATCTTGACGACATTCTGGAGATATATTTTAGAATAGAATAACGTAGTTTTTCTTCTTTCTTTTGATCTTCCTTTTCTCCTCCAAGCCATCTGTTCATTTCTTCAAACAATGATGGTGAAGCTAAGAATAATGCTTCTCTAACCACAGGGTTTTCGCAAACGGTTCTGAAATCTTCCTCTGAAATTTCAGTATTCGCGGTCAATTCTTGATAGGAAGAGAATGAGAAAAGCGGTGTTCGTAATATATATTTTGAAAAATTCTTGTATGGATTTTTACTCATCTGTTTTTAGCTTATCATTAAACATTCATCCCAATTTGTATCGTAGTCTGCTAAGTAATCTAGGATTGAAAGTCCAATTCCAGCAATTCCTTCTAATAGTGAAGTTTCTGGCTCCCAGCTTTTATCAACACCTTTCCACTGTTTGTACCCAGCGTATCCGTCTTCGTGAATTCCTCTATCAATTCCATCTTGAATCCAGAATTCAAAGGCATCTTTAAATACTTGATCACCAGTTTCTTTGTGCATTCTTAAGAACATTTGCGCATTTCCATAAGAACCGTGACAAAGTCCAGCATCTCTCACCATGCTATCTTCTTGTGCGGTACGAGCAGCCGAATGTTTTAGTACTTCTAGTGCCGTTTCTCCAAGTTCTTTATCGTTTAGTGTTTTGGAAGCGTACCAAAAACGCATAGCAACTCCTAAATCACCGTAGCACCATGCCAAACGACTTTGTCCATTTTGATCTTCTTCTTTACCAGTTATCCAACTTGGGAATATTGAGAATGGATCTTCTTTTTTTGTTTTATGACTTAAGATGTATTTAACTGCCGCTTTTAGCATTGGCTCTGCTCTTTCTTTGAAAACGTCTTGTTCGTGTAATTTTGTTAAGATTCCAACAATACTTGACATTCCGTGCGATAAACTTAGGTTGTACCCTCGTTCTTTTGTCTCTATACTTAATTCAGATTCCCACTTCAGCATGTCATCACCTTCTTTTTCAGACAATCCTTCTAATAAATCTAAGAATTCATTAATAATCCCTTTGTATTTATTTTTCAGTTCATCCGATTTTGTATTTCGGTAACGATTTAAGAAGTAGAAAGCATACCCAATGGCACCATGAAGGAAATCGTAATTTCCATTTTTCATATCGGTTACCATGAACGTGTGAATGTATTGGTCTAATTCTGGAAGCAAATCATCATTGTCAGCATCCATGAATTCTTCTTGTTCCAAATGATCTAAAACCCAACCTGCTCCCGCAATACCTGTACAGAATGTAGGATAACTGTACCCTTCATTGATTTTGTCAATACAATCTGTAAGCATTTCTACACCTACATCTGCATGATCATCAATATCTAGATATTTTGAATAGTAAAACTGAAATAAAGAGATACCAGCAAGTCCAGCAAGTACTCCTATTTGTGTTTCTTCAGCACGTTTTGATTTAATAATTTGGTCAATTTCTTTTAACTTTTTTTCTAATAGCTCTTTATTCATAATTTTATAAGTAATTCGAGTTTTGGTCTACTTCAAATTAAAGGCTTTTTTTGGTGTATTACAAGTGTATCACGGACTATAAGTGCCAAAAACGCAAATAAGTCGTCGAAATTTATAAAAATGAGGAGAATTTTAGATTTATTTTAACTTTTTGAGCAGTTTTTGCGCTTTTTCGTAATTGTAATAATTGGGGTTTTGAACCAAAATTTCTAGTGTTTGTTTCGCGTTTTCAGTATCATTTTGTTTTAAATATAACAGCGTTGTATACCAATATGCTTTATGGTGATCAATAGCATCACTATTTTTTAAAAAGTCAAATGTTTGTATGGCTTCAGAATACTGTTGAAGTTCTAATTGCGATACACCAATATACAAAGCAACTTTAGGACTATATTCATGTTTGGTAGTGTATGATTTGAATACTGTAAGTGCTTCATTATATTTCTCTTCTTTAAACAAGGCTCGTGCTAAAGGTAATGAGTTGATACTGTCACTTTTAGTTTGGAATGTAGGTAATGTACTCCAATCATGATATTGTTCAAAAGCATCAGTTGCTGATAACGATTGCATAAATGTAAAATAAAACAACGTGAACATTGCTGCAATGGCAATTACTGAAGATATATAATAAAAATATGTTTTCTTTCTTGGAGATTTTTCTTTGCGGTTTTCTTGTTGAATAGCACGAATTTTTTTGGAAATATCGACTACATCGTCCGCTCTGAATTGCTGTGCAAGTTCCTTTACTTCTTCTATGGAAGCTGTAGTTTTTACAGCCCATTTTTCTTCATTGTAAACACCTTCTAGCGTTTTGTAAGTTTCTAAAAAAGAGGCTAGTTCGGCATCATTTTGCAGCAATGCTTCAAAGGCTTTTTTTTCTGCTTCATCCATTTGATTGTTCAAATATGACGCAATTTGGACATAAGTTTGATCGTCAAAACTCATAATTTCTTTATTTGGGAAAACTTAGTGTCTTCCTTAATTAGCTTGGTTAATTTTGCTTTGCATTTAAAAACACGTTGTCTGGCAACTACTTTTGATGCGTATGAAAATGTTTTTACGATTTCATCATACGGAGTACCATTAAACAATAGTGTTAGTACCTTTCTACAATTTTCTGAAAGCAATTGAAATTTTTCAATATAGAGCTCCCATTTTTCTTGCTCAAGCAATGCATAGGCATTTTCTGTTTCTTCGTTCTTCAGTTCAGCAACTTTGGTTTTTGTTACCCGTTTTTTATTTAATTCTCTTCTCCAAAGATTTTTGCAGGTAGTAAAAAGATAAGCTTCAAACGAAGATTTGATAACTAATTCCCTGTTTTTCAGGCGTACAAATAGTTGAATCAATGCATTGTGAAAAATATCTTCTGCATCTGTACTATTCCCCTTGTTTTGGATAACAAAGGTTCTAACTTTTGAAAAAAACTGATTATAAATCTCTTTTAATATTGTTTCGTCTCCAGAACGAAGTCCTTCAATAAAATAAGTATCATTTGACATAAAAAAAGGGTTCACGAAAATGCTGTTCTAAAATTAGTGAAATAAATCGGGTAACAAAATTTCTTACGCTGAACTATGTCATAAGTTGACTTATTTATTAGGTGGAATCCGAAAAACCTAGAACCAAAACAGAGTAGGAAATAACCAAACTAATTATATTTTAACTATGAAAAAAAGTATTTTACTTATTTTAATGTTGTTTGGAGTTATTGTCAATGTACAAGCACAATTCTGTGATAACTTCAATCAAAATCAACCTGGAGCTATTCAAATGAATGGTGTTCAGCCTGGCGGCACATCTAATACTGTTCCAAATTTATTGGACAATTGGGGTTCTCGTTGTGGAGATTTACAATATGATAACGTAGGAAGTCAAAATGGCGCTAATGATGTTTTCTTACGTGCCTTTGATAGAGGTTGTAGTGATGGCAGTAGCTGGATGTTTAACAGTACCGATTATAATGGTAACTGGATTCAGTTTATAAATGGTGGCGCAAATTGTTTCTGTTATGATTTTAGAATGTTTAATGGAGGTGGAGGAACCACTTCTACATCATTAAGAATCTACAATGGAGCTGATCCTTTTACATCTACGCTAAGAGCGCGATTTCAATTAAATCAATTAATAACAGTTCAAGACGGTTGGCAAACTATTTGTGCGCCAGTTGGACTTGTGGATGCCAATGGAAATCCACCAGCAAATGCTGTAGGAACATGGATCATGGAAATCGGTACTGACTGGGATGCATTAATACAAAATATAGGCGGAATAGCGTACGTATTAGACATAACAAGTTCTCCAACAGAAGTATATGGATTTGATAATATTTGTATTGGAGCCTGTACAGGAACAGGTTGTACACTAACAAGTCAAGTGTCAAATATTGTGTGCTATGATCAAGGAACTACTGATCCAAGTGATGATACATGGACTTTTGACCTCACAGTAAATAACCCAGATGGAACAGGTACTACTTGGAATGCTACAACTCCAAATGCAGATTCTGGAGGTTATGGAAATACAACGACCATTGACATGGGGAATATTTCTAATCTCTCAGGAACATTTAATTTCCTAGTAGCTGATGATGGAGATCCGAGTTGTTCTACACAAGTAGCTGTACAAGTACCCGAACCATGTTCGCCACCTTGTGATTTAGATTATACATTTACTATTGGTGAATGTGATGATAATGGAACACCATCCGATTATTCAGATGATTTCTATTATGTAACAGTAACCGTTACCGGAACTAATGGATTGTCATGGATGGCGAAACAAAAGTTAGAAAGCAATGGTGTAGAAAACGTACTAGACAATGTTACTGGAGACGTTACAGATTACCAACTTGGCCCAATTGATGTTAGTGATGGTGATTGGACACTATGGATTGGTCTTACAGATTATTCTGACTGTTTAAAAGATGAATTTATCAATGTTCCTAATTGCTGTAATGATGAACCATATATTATTCCTCATTGGAATCATCCTGATTGCCCAGAAGTAGTATGTATAGCTGATCAGTGGCCAGTACATGTGTTAAGTAGTGATGGATCTACAATAGAAAATGGATTTGGAGTTACGGTGGTTTGGGATAATTTAGATACACCAACAAACGAAAATGATATTCAAGATTTTATCTATGTATCAGCAGAAGAAAATTGGCAAGCTACGATTACCTATCCAAATGGATGTGAATACGTAGTTACCTATTACGAAGATTGTTGTGATGAAGATATTTATATAAAAGTAATAGAATGTCCTTCAACTAGTCAATTACAAGCATACCAAGCAGTACTTAAAACGGAAATGGAAGCTGCTATGGCAAATCGATCTGCCGCTACAAAAAGTGTGTCACAAGCTCAACAAGCTCAAATTCAAGGAGAATTAGATAAATTAAGTGCCTATATGGAAGCGCTTGCTAAAAGTGATGGCGACGGTTGTGATCCTTGTGAACTAGAATATATATTTATTCAATTGGTAGATGCTAACGGAGATCCAATAGATATAAATGATTATGATTCATTTAGTTGGGATCACAATGGTTCACAAGCAACGAATGTTCTCGTTGATTTACCTATGGAAAATGGACCAATTTGTTTCACAGCAACAAACACAGAATATGGAAAAGTATGTACATATCAAGATTGTTTCTTCTACGAATGTGAAGAAGAATGTTTATGTGATGACTTAGTTCTTGGAGATTTAAATGTAAATCAAGTAAGTGATTGTCTTTACTCTATTTCGGCTAGTTCAATTGTAAATTGTTCATCTGACCAAATTGCAGATGAAGAATATTCATTTACGATTAACGGAGGAGCACCAATAACATCTAGTGGTAACGGAATTTATCATACGTTTACAGCAAATGGAACTTATGATATTACAATGAGTTGGACAGTTACTGATATTGAAGGTTGTGAAACTACAGTATCTATTTCTGATACAGTAAAAATTGATTGTGTAGAAGATCCTTGTGAACCAGCAACTGATTTAGAATTCAATTGTAGAAGAGCTGGTATGAGTTGGACAGGGAATCCTGCGTTAACATATATTGTTGAAGTAACTTGGGATGATCCAGACTGCTGCCGTTCTAAATACCCGCCAACAGCAACACGTTGGGAAGTAACAGGAACATCAACGCAATTACCTTTTATCAAAAAATCTGATTGCTTTAGTTGGAAAGTAGGGATAAAATGTGAAGGAGAAATTCTATGGTCAAGATCACAATGTATTTATTGCTATGGAGATGGAAAACCTACAAAACCACATGAGGAACCATCGGATGTGAAAACTTCTGCGAAGATATCACCAAACCCGAATGACGGTAATATGAATATCGAAATTTCAGGAGAAGACAAAACAGATTTTACAATAAAAGTATATCGTTTTGATGGAATCCTAATTAAGTCTTTCGATACTAATCGTATTGAAAATCAAAATACTACCATATCTTGGAATGGAAAATCAGTATTAACACCAGGAATGTACTTCTTTGTGATTACTACCGATTCAGAAACCATTACGAAGAAAGTTATTATAGAATAAAAGTAAAATAATGCAAGAGAATTCCAGTCAATTTCGATTGGCTGGAATTTTTATTATACCTAAACCATTATTACACACTTAGTATTAATTTAAACTTTAAAAAATTATGAAAAAAGTATTAGTATGCTGTATTGCCCTATTATGTATCATCTTATATGGTTGTCAAACAGAAACACTACAAATTGACGAAACAGCAACAACAGAAAAAACAACAAAAGATTTAGAAACAGCACAAAAAGGATTTGGATATAATACTTCGGCCTCACAAGGTAATGAACTTGTTATATTATACCCAGAAGGAACAACAGAAGCAGATAAGCAGGCATTGAGAAATGATTTTAATGTTGAACAGTATAAAAGATGTGAATGTGCCGATCCATACTTAGAGCTCTGGATTTTTAGTAAAGGAGAAGCCGCTGGTGGAGGCTTAGAACAGAAAAAAGAATCAGCCGGAGCAAGAGAAGAAATAGAAGGAGCAGAATACAATACAAATATTAAAATTCAAGAAGATATATTTATAGATTTCGCAGGTATTGTTGGTACAGATGTAGGTTTAACAAAACGTGTAACTACAAATCAAGGTGTAACTATTGCTGTGTTAGATACAGGAATCATGTATGATTATCCTGGTTTTACAACACCATTTTTATACAACAGTGATCAAGATGCCTGTGTTAATAATGGTGAAAGTGAATTATTTGGCTGGAACTTTGTAGAAGATAATAACAACCCTTACGATAATCATTATGGACGACATGGAACTATTGTAACAGAGTTAATCAAGTCTAAAATGGATCCAACAAATGTAAACTATCAAATACTCCCTGTAAAAGTAGCTAACAGGTTTGGAGATATCCGAAACTTTGATGCCTTATGTGGTTTTAAATATGCGGCAAGTAAACCAGATGTCAGTATAATTAATATGAGTTTTGGTTGGTATAGTGAAGAACGTGAGCTATTGAAACAATTTATTGATGAAGTAGAAAATGAAATTCTTGTGGTAACTTCAGCCGGGAATAGTGGTGTAAATACAGATAATACTTCTCACTATCCATCTTCATATGACTCAGAAAACATTATAGCTGTAGCTGGTTTGGGATATGGTAATTCATCTTCAGGAAATAACCCTTATTCACCTTCATCAGTAGTAAGTGCTTTTAATCCTGCAAATGGTAACAATAATTCACTATTAGCAAGTTTTTCCAATAGAGGACAAGTAACCGTAGATATTGCAGCACCAGGAGAACATATTCCATTTGCATATAATAATGAAGTAATTTATATTGATGGAACTTCTTTTTCAGCAGCGTTTGTTACAGGATTTATGGGGTCACTATTTGAACCAGATATGACTGCGTCTACAATGAAAGCAACATTATTGTCAGATTGTATTTACAATCCAAACTTATACGAGATAAAGTATGCAAAGCATATTCCTCATTAGTATATAGTTTAAATTAGGTTTAGGTAATCTTGCATTTAGACTATTCAAAAGAGGAGTGTAACAACTCCTCTTTTACTTATTTTCATCCCAAGCCATCCTTTAATTTTACAGTAGTTTTGTTATTACTACCATTAATTTTAGCTGTGACTTATTGGAGTTACTTTAAATTATTTGAGCTGAGAAATACGTTGTAAGTTTTTCACAATAAATGTTTTATATATTAGTAACATAAGAAAAATATCAAATATTTCATAGATTTATACAGAAAGCTTAATTATAATCTTTATGACTACTTTTTATTCAAGAATTTATAAACTTCTGACAATACTATTTTTTTTATTAAACGGTTCTGCACTTCAAGCACAAAGCATAGAATTATCTAAATATTATCAAGAAAAAATTGCCGAAAAAGATTTTCCTACTTCTAAAAAAGAACAATTAATAGATAGCCTATTACGTCAAAAAAATATCAAAATAGATACATTAGAATTAGTAAATATTTATAGAGATTTTGTTAAGGAAATTGGTTTTTCAGATCTTAAAAAAGCGATAGACTATACTGAAAAAATCGAAAAAATTGCTCTCATTTTAAATGACTTTAATATTGAAAGTTTCAAAAAAAATCATAGAAATAGAATTATTTTCTTAGAAGAAGATCAACAGTTTTATAAAGGTTTAGAAGTAATCAAAAGCTATTTTAAACGGTATCCTGAAGAGAATACATATCAAGGAAAAGTATATCGAATAGCAGGAAATACATATAGAGAACTTGGAGATTTTCAAAAATCTATCGCTAACTATGACAAATCTATATCTATATATCGATCATTTGAAGATAATGATGAACTTACAAAAACATATGTCGAAAAATTAAAAACGTTAGTAGATTTAGAAGAAGACAGTTATTCAAAAGATATATTGGAATTAAAAAATGATATTGATTTACTAGAAAAAACAACATATACAATTTCAAACGAGAATAAAATTGCGATTAATTTAAATCTAGGCTTCTTTTACGAATTTCAAAAAGAATATGGAAAAGCAAGAAGTATTTTTTCAAAAGCTTTAGCTCAGGCAATGGAGGAGGAAGATACCGAGAATATCTATAAAAGCTACATAAACTTGGCTGTGATAAGCAAAAGAGAAAATAATATTCAACAATCAAAAGAATTCTTAATTAAAGCTGGTGAATATATATTAGATGATAATCTAAAAAAAGCTGCAATTTCAAATAACTTGGCAGATGTATATAAAATAGAAAATACTCATGAAAAAGCGCTAATTCAATATCAAAAAGCCATTACAAAAACATTGCAAATGAGTGATGTAACCTATCAAAAATTACCAACATTTCAAGATATTGAATTTTCTGCTAACAAAATAGATATATTAGGGTATTTAATAGATAAAGCGAACGGTTGGATAGCCTATTACGATGCGGCACAACAACCTGAATATCTTGAAAATGCATTGGAAACGTTCACACTAGCCGATCAGTTAATAGACATTATTTATGTAGAAAGTAGAGAAGACTTATCTAAACTTTTTTGGCGTAAAAAAGGCGCAACTTTTTATCCAAAAGCTGTTGAGGTTTGTGATCGTTTGAAACAACCTGAAAAAGCATTCTTTTTCATGGAAAAAAACAACGCAATCTTATTACTTGAAAATATGACCAATGCTACTGCAAAACGCCTGTCAAAACTCCCTGAAAATATCTTAGAACGCGAACAAGATTTAATAGAAGAAATAAAAATATTGGAATCTGAAATTCAGTCATATACTGGTGATAAAAATACACTTGTTGATTCGTTAAAAGATAGTGTGTTTAAGTACAAAAAAGAATATACAGCCTTTATCGATTCACTAGAAACGGAATTCCCAAAATACTACAACTACAAAAAAAACATTAACATAGTTACGCTTCAACAAGTACAAAAACAACTTGCAAAAGACGAGTTGATACTACAATATATTGTTGGAAAAGAAAAAGGATTTGTTACATTGGTATCTTCTTCAACAATTCAATTAAAAGAATTGCCAAATACTGAAAAACTCAACGAAACTGCTAAAGCCTACAAAGAAGCTGTTTCTAAACCTTTTATAAATAAAGAAGATAAAGATACGTACACAACAATTGCTAAAAAATTATATCAACAACTAATGCCATTTGAGAATGTTGAAACGCGTTTGGCGCAAAAAAGAATCACAATCATTGCTGATGGAATTTTGCAATACATTCCTTTTGAAGCTTTATTAAATTCTAAAAATGAATATTTAATTGAAAGTGCCGAAATTCACTATAACTATTCACTTTCTTCGGCAGCACAGTCAAAGCAAAACAATGCACATATTGCCAAAAATTTCATAGCAATAGCACCTACAAAATTTAAAAACGATCAATTTGGTGCGTTGGAAACAAGTTTAGAAGAATTAAATCGATTAACCAATATTTTTAATGCCAATCATTTTCAATACGAAGAAGCTACCAAAAAACGTTTCAAAGAAGCCTACGGAAACTATAAAATAGTTCATTTATCCACACATGGCGGAATAAACAATACAATTCCTTGGATGGCTTTTTATGACGAAAAAATGACGCTAGATGAACTCTACTTTACTAAAAATCAATCCGAACTAGTTGTGCTAAGCGCTTGTAAAACTTCAGATGGTGCGCTAAAAAAAGGCGAAGGAGTCATGAGTTTAGCGAGAGGTTTTTTTAATGCAGGGGCAAAAAGTGTGGTTTCTTCCTTATGGGATATCAATGAAAAAGCAAGTAATGACATCATTCAAGAATTTTATAAAAACATCGTAAATGGAGACTCTAAATCAGAAGCGTTGCAAAAAGCTAAATTAGCCTACATTCAACAAAACAAAAACACAAGTGAAGCATCTCCGTATTATTGGAGTGGGCTGACCATTACAGGAGACACAAGTCCTGTAAAAAACATACAAAATCAGAATTTTATATACTATGGCATTGCAAGTATATTTTTAATTGTACTCGGAATTTCTATTCGTAAAAAACGTCAAAAAAAGAAAGCTGCTTGATTTGAAAATAATTTCGTTACACTAACGTACTTTTCAAATTTGTAATCATTTCAGAAACAATGGCTTTTATGTCAAATGTTGCAGACCAATTCCAATCGTTTGCAGCAGTAGTATCATCAATACTTTCGGGCCAGCTATCAGCAATTGCTTGTCTAAAATCTGGTTCGTAATTGATAGTGAAATTTGGTAATAATTCCTGAATTTCTACGGTCAACTCTTTTGGCGTAAAACTGGTTGCAGCAATATTATAAGACGATCGTACTTTCACTTCCGTAGATTCAGCATTCATAATATCAATAGTAGCACGAACAGCATCATCCATAAACATCATGGGAAGCATGGTGTTTTCCTTTAAAAAACATGTATATGAGTCATTTTTAATAGCTTCATGAAATATCTCTACTGCATAATCTGTAGTTCCTCCGCCAGGCTGTGCTTTCCAACTAATAATACCAGGATAACGAATACTGCGTACATCTACACCGTAATTCTCATAATAATACTCACACCAACGCTCCCCCGAAAGTTTACTAATTCCGTAAACAGTTGATGGATCCATAATAGTATGTTGCGGAGTCTGTTTCTTAGGAGAATTTTTACCAAAAACAGCAATCGAACTTGGCCAAAACACTTTTTCAATAAGCTTATCTTTTGCTAAATTGAGTACATGTAGCAATGAATTCATATTCAATTCCCATGCAAACTCAGGGTTTTTCTCAGCGGTAGCAGAAAGTAAAGCAGCCATTAAATATACATCTGTAATTTGATGCTTTTCCACACAGGTTTTAATACCTAATTTATCTGTAGCATCAAGTATTTCAAATGGACTTTCACTAAATACCTTGTCATCACTTTTTCGGATATCCGAAGCAATAACATTGGCAGCACCATACCTAGTTTGTAAAGCAGCTGTTAATTCTGTACCTATCTGTCCGCAGGCACCAATAATTAGAATTTTTGTACTCATCAAAAACGATAAAAAATGATTACAAATATATATAAATCTATTTCTCATTAATGTGAAAAATTAAATTAAATCGGCTTTTTTTTGATAAATTCATAAAATACAATGCCTTACACTGGTAAACTTTGTTAAAAACATAGTCAAACATAAAAAACTAGCTATATTTGTTTTTGGTTGATTAACAGATCAGATAGTAAAGAATTAATGAAGAAAGTTATTACATATTTATTAGTCATTTGTACTTTTTTTGCGTGTAAAGAAGGACAGCAAAAAACAAATGAAGAAGCTACACAAAACAAAGAAGAAGTTTTAGCGAAAAGTAAATTGAATATTCCCAAAAAAGGAAAACTCAGAGGACTCAATGGTGTACAGAAAAATTTAGTAAAAGATTGGATAGAATTTAATACCATTAATGAAAGTATGAAACTTGTAAACACAAGTACACGCTTTTCTATTATTGAAGATTTAGGGCAATTGGCAGAAAATATAGCAGCTATTGAAGAAAAAAATCTTCCACAAGGTTTAGACGTAATGCAAATTCGCAGTCGATTTTTAGTATTAAAAACCAAAGCACTAAAACTTCAGGATGATGCCGGAGATGAAGGCGTAACAAATGACGATATTGCAAAGGAAATTGTAGAAATGAACCGTGTTTTTCATGCGGTATGCAATCAAATCCAACAAGTCACAGAACAAAATATAGATCCAAATGAAATATTAGGTGATTTATTAAACAAAGATTCTATTAAGGTTAAAAAAACACCAGAAGTTTATAAATCTTCTATAAGTGAAAAGCCAGTTCTAAAACCCGCAGGTAAAGATCCTAAAAAGACATTACAACAATAAAATGAGTCTATGAAATTTGTTGCAATAAGTAGTTCTTACCAATCTATATGATTATGCACGAATTTCCCCTAGTTAACCTAAATAACCAAAAAATGAAAAAGATACTATTAGTACTCGCTATCTTAACTATTACAATTTCTTGTGATACTGAAAAAGCCAGAAAACAAGTAGATAGTTTTCGTGCAGAAAAAAGTAAAACAGCAATCAATGAAGTTTTAGACGCTTGGCATAAAGCTGCCGCAGATGCAAATTTTGATGAGTATTTCTCAAAAATGACAGATGATGCTATTTTCATTGGAACAGATGCTACCGAAAATTGGAAAAATGAGGCATTCAAAACATTTTCAAAACCATATTTTGACAAAGGAAAAGCATGGAGTTTTACAGCATTAGAAAGAAATGTATTCCTCTCAGAATATGGAGACATTGCTTGGTTTGATGAACTTTTAGATACACAAATGGAATTATGTAGAGGATCTGGAGTGCTCAAAAAAGTTGGAGATACTTGGAAAATTTCACATTATGTACTGTCAATTGCAATTCCAAATGATAACGTTCCTGAAGTCATAAAACTCAAAAAAGAGAACGATTCTATCTTAAAATCAGCCTATTAAAAAATCTTAAATAAATGTTAATATCCCAAAAAAGGGTAACATAACATGTATTTTTCAGTCTAAATTGCGTAGAACTAACTTAAATACAATCAAAAAATGAAGACAACTAATTTAAAATTGGCACTGTGTATCACTGCTGGTGCTTTTCTTTTTTCTTGTGAAGGAGAGAAAAAAGAGGCTAAAACAGCCGAAGTAGCCAAAGTTCCTGGAATTAATCTAGAATATATGGACACATCAGTAAGTCCAAAAGATGATTTCTATACCTATGTAAATGGAAAATGGATGGAAACTACAGAGATTCCTGAAGATAGAACATCTTGGGGAGGATTTGGAGTGTTACGTAAAAAAACAGATGATGATGTATTAGCAATTCTTGATGAAGCTGGAAAAAGTGGGAAATACGCATCAGATACAGATCAAGCGAAAGCATTAATGATCTACAATACAATGCTAGATACCGTAGCAAGAAACAAAGCTGGAATTACACCACTAAAATCAGCACTTGATGCTATCGCAGGAATTAAAAATATTACAGATATGCAAACTGTATTGGCTACAATGCCAGTTGAGGTTGCTGCACCTTTTATGGGATTTTCTGTATTTCCAAATTTATCGGATAGTAGTATGAATGCTCCATATCTTGGTGCTGGTTCATTAGGATTGCCAGAAAGAGATTACTATTTAGAAGAAGATGAAAAAGCAAAAGAAATCAGAGCAAAATATGTTGCTCATGTTTCACGTATGTTACAATTCTTAGGTGATGATGCGGTAAAAGCTCAAAAAGATGCTGAAACAATTTTAGCATTAGAAACAAAATTAGCAGCACCAAGATTAGATAAAGTACAAAGTAGAGACATGCGTAACTTGAATAATCCAAAATCAATTGCTGAATTAAGTGAAATGGTATCAGCAATCGATTGGAAGAAGCTATTCACAGACTTTGGAACAAAAAAGTTTGAAACAATCATTGTAACGCAACCAAAATACATGGAAGCTTTACAAGAAATTTTTACAAATACTAGTATTGAAGACATTAAAACGTTAATGCGTTGGTCTACACTTAACAGTGCTACAGGTCAGTTAACAACTGAAATTGATAAAGCAAACTGGGAATTTTATTCAAAAGAATTAAACGGAGCCGTAAAACAACGTGATGCAAAAGAAAGAGCATTAGCAACCGTAAATGGAACAGTAGGAGAAGCAATTGGTCAATTATATGTTGATGCAAAATTTCCACCAGAAGCAAAAGCAAAAGCTGAAAAAATGATTGCAAATGTAATCGAAGCATATAAAGGACGAATCCAAAACTTAGATTGGATGAGTGCAGATACAAAATTAAAAGCAATTGAAAAATTAGATAAGTTTACTGTAAAAATTGGATATCCTGACAAATGGGAAGATTATTCAACAATGGCTGTAAAAGAAGGAAACTCTTATTACCAAAACATGGCAGCCGTTGGAGATTGGAACTTAAAGAAGAATTTTGCTGATATCAACGAGCCAGTTGATAAATCTCAATGGGGAATGTCGCCACAAACTGTAAATGCATATTTCAACCCATTAAACAATGAAATCGTTTTCCCAGCAGCTATTTTACAACCACCTTTCTATAACTATCAAGCAGATGACGCTGTAAATTACGGAGGAATTGGAGCTGTAATTGGACATGAAATTTCACATGCATTTGATGATTCTGGAGCACGTTTTGATGCGGATGGAAACCTTAAAAACTGGTGGTCAGATGCTGACTTAGAGCAATTCACAAAAAGAGGAGATGCCCTAGCTGCACAATACAGTGCTATTGAAGTATTAGATAGCTTATATATTAATGGTAAATTTACATTAGGTGAAAACATAGGAGATTTAGGAGGCGTTTTAGGTGCATATGATGGATTACAACGTCATATCAAAGAAAACGGAAGACCTGATAAAATTGATGGATTCACAGCAGAACAACGTTTCTTCCTTTCTTGGGCAACTGTATGGAGAACAAAAATGAGAGAAGAAGCATTGCGTACACGTATCAAAACAGATACACATTCACCAGGAGAATACAGAGCATATGTTCCTTTACAAAATATTGACGCTTTTTACGAAGCATTCGATATTAAAAAAGGAGATAAAATGTACATTGCTCCTGAAGACAGAGTTCGTATTTGGTAAACACCAAAAACAGATTATAAATGAAAGCCTGAATGAAAATTCAGGCTTTTTTTATTTCTATTCTTCATTCGAACAGGAAAGTGATTTTATATTGAATAGATCTACTAAAACTTAATTGTTTTCTTCACTAAAACAGCGTCATTTAGTACAAACGGTCTTGGCATCATGTTTTTAGCACGTTCAGGAACTGAAAACAATGGATTCGTCATTAAATCAAAAGAAGCTTCATATAAAATCAATTCTGGTTTTGTGTTTGGAGTTACGGTAAACGACATTTCTAACGGTTCATTATCTGAAACATAATAACTAGCTAAACGTCTCCAGCGATTATTAAGTTTTTCAACAGTAAGCCCATTAATCGACAATGATAAAAACTTAGTTTCATTGCTAAAAACTTCCATGCGATTCACGTTTCGTTGTGGACTAATTTTTATATCAATATGTCTTAAATTATTGTAAATAGTATCTTTTGTGGTTTCTACATTGGGCATAGAAACTGGTTTTACTTGTGCTTTTTGTGTAAATGTAAATCCAGCTTTGTATTTACTATCCATGACGTCTTTTGACTCAGAAATACTTGTTTCATCTTTAATATAATTCTTTGTCCAATTGTCCAATGTTAAATCATATGTATTCCAAGTAGCTGTATTTGTATCTGCATCTAAAATATATACCAAGCTATTAGGACGTTGTTGCGTGTCTGAAAATCCAGATTGTAAATGTGCTATAAAAAACGTAACAAGTGTTGCCAAAAAGAATACATATGCGGACCATTTTTTACGTTTGTATAAACCGAAAACTGGCATTAATAAACCAATAATTAAAGTAACAAGTAAAGCGACAACAACAATAATATCTAAGCCCAATCCGACAGGAAATAATTTAATAAAAGGAACTAAAATAAATATAGCTGGAACTCCTAAAAGCGTCAGGAGTAGTATATATGGAGGTTGTTTATCTTTAAAAATTAAATATGTTAAGGATACTAACGTTAAGATGATAGGAATACTTATAAAGCTTGCGCCATCTAAATATAGTGCTGCAAGTGTGGCAATAACAATCCAAAAGAATATGGGTGCAATACTTAAGTTAGCAGCGGTATTATTTTTTCCAAGTCTATGATAACTATAAAAAGCAATTCCTACTGCTAGAAACGCAAACATATAAATATAGGTATAACCGTTATAGGTAAATCCATGTTGAATTTCTGCATAATGTGGATACAACCAATTAATAAACATCCAACTAACAATAGTTACTGTACAACTAATAACAAGTGTTGCTAAAAAAGGTAAAAATCCTAGCATTATTCCTTTTAAAGAGAGCATTTTTTTCTTTAAACCATAGGCAACTATAGCAATAAAAGAGAGTACAATTAAAAATAACATAGGAAAAATCCAAGAAAAAGGATAGGTGTGAAATCCGAGAGGTGTATTAAAATAAATCAAATCATCGGAAGTTGTCATTTGTGTCAAATCTTGCTTTGAAAAATAGTCAAGTAAAGGCATCAAATATGTTCCTTGGTGTGATAATGTATTGAAGTCTAAATTTTCAACAGTATCGTTTTCTGTATGATAATCGTAATGATCGTCAATAAAGGCAAAGTTGAATCCTTGAATATTTCCATCTTCTCTAAAAACAGTTAAATCAGTATCATTCGGAAGCATTTTGTAAATACTGTATGCTAATGAATTTCCAACAGGATATTGTGGATTTGCGTCTTTAAAGGCTTTGATAAGTTTTGCATTTCCATCATTAGTTTCCAATAGCATAATGCTAGGTCCACCACTTCCACGCGCTTCAAAATTTAGGACTAAACCAACATCTTTTGCCCACGGATGTTTATTTACAAACAATTCAGCACCATTCAAACCTAGTTCTTCACCATCAGAAAGTAGCAAGATAATATCATTTTCAGGCTGTTCATTCTTGGCTAAAAATGCTCTAATTCCTTCCAAAATAGTTGCAACTCCACTTGCAGCGTCACTTGCGCCAACTGCAGAATGTGGATCACTATCGTAGTGTGACAATACTAAAAGCGCTTTATTGCTACTCTTTCCTTTGATTCTAGCTAAAACATTTTTAGGTTTGGAAATATTTCCCCAATCATCAAGTGTAAAACCTTCTTGAACTTCTGGTTGTAAACCTAGTTTTGTAAGTTCCGTAACTATATAATTTCTGACGGTAGCATGTGCTTTTGAACCTACATAATGCGGTTCTTTAGCAAGTTCATTTACATGAGCAAATGCACGAACTGTAGAAAATTCGGTCTTTGCTACTTTTCCTTCTACGGTTGCTTGTGGCATTATCATTTTGAAACTAAAATAAATTGCCAAAGCAACTATTAAAAAGGATAAAAGTGTATAGCGAGGTTTTAAATTATTCATAAGGTTGCTAGTTAAGTTTTCTAAAAATAAGAAAAACTACAGAGTAAATGATATTAAATATTTGTAAGCTATGAATAATTTTAAAATAGATTTATGTTAACTGATTAAAAATGAGTAACTTTAGTAATCACCAAATCGTTTAAAGTTATGGGAATCAAAAGTTTTCAAGGAGCTCGAAAAGAACAAGCCAATAGTACAAACAAAATTGAAGCACTAAAAGTGAGTGATTATATGACAACAAATTTAATCACTTTTAAACCAGAACAAACTGTTGAAGAGGTGATTCAAAAATTGATTCAACATAAAATTTCTGGAGGACCAGTTGTCAATGAAAAAAATGAATTAATCGGAATTATTTCGGAAGGAGATTGCATCAAGCAAATTTCGGACAGTCGTTACTATAACATGCCTTTTGAGCATAATACTATTGAAGCGCATATGGCAAAAGATGTAGAAACAATTGATGGTAACTTGGACATTTTTGATGCCGCAAATAAGTTTATTCAATCTAAAAGAAGACGTTTCCCAATTGTTGAAAATGGAAAATTAGTTGGACAAATAAGTCAAAAAGATATTTTAAAAGCTGCAATTAATTTGAAAGGACAAAACTGGAAATAACTTATAACTGTCTTTTTACACGTTTCATTGCTTTTGGTTCATCAGTCACAAGTAGTTTTTGTTCTTTTGAACCTGTAAGTGTTAAAACTCTTGAGTCAGAATAACCGTCAATTGGTGTGTCTATTGTTTTCCATTTGCCAATTCCCATGACAGCAATTTCTTCATCAAGTTCAATGATACTTTCTTTATAACGAAGAGTTTTATTCATACCTAAAAAACCAGTGCTTTTATTCCCTTTTAGCGCTAAGTAATTTTCTATTTCGGGTGTAGCGTTTTTGAATGTACCTGAATTTAATGAGTGATCCGTAACTAAATGAATACGTTTACTATTTGTTGCTTGTGCTTGTATGTTTACAATTGCATTTTCGGTTCCCGTATTGATAAAAAAGTCATTAAAAAGAACATCATTAACCATTGTACGCCAACTTTTACCTCTTTTTTCTTCAATTTCCACTTTGTAGTATACACATTCACGTTTGCTTAGCGGAGCAATTAAAGGTGCGCCGGCATGTTTTGCTTTTCCAACAATCTTTACATATTCATTTTCACGAACACTCTGAATTCGTTTTCTGCGTACCTTTTTTAGTTGACGTAAAATACGATATTTATCACTAAAATAAATACCAACAATAATTAAAACGGCAACGCCTAGAATAAAAAGTCCTGGAATAATAAATTCAGAAATGTCCATATGTATTAGTTAGTTTGTGATTTCTTTTTTTCTTCTTCTTGAAGTTTTTTTACGTTTTCACGCATCTGCTTTATTTGTTCATCTTGCTCTTTTTTTCGTGCTTCAAAAGCAGAATCACGTTTCTTTTGAGCTAATTCTTGCTGTGCTTTATAAGCTGCTTCTCTTTGTTGTTTTTGAGCAGCTTTTATAAACTCCATGTTTTGCTCTGTAGTTGTATTTTGTTGCTGTTGCTTGTCATACTTACGATAAAATCGGAATGCAGCAATTGCCAGAATGATTACAAATATTAAAATACGTCCGCCTTTTTTCATACTAAGCCCCTTTTTTAACTAACAAATAATAATCATTTTCCAACACTAAATATCCTTGATCGTACACATAATAATAAGTAGCGCCAGCTTTTGTGGTATAGATTGAAGTAAAGTAACTAAAATCAAATCCTTTTTCCAAAAGTTTTGCTTTGATCGTTTTTGTTTTTTGATGCACATTCAGATTTTCTAAAATGCGCCAATTTTTTCGAAGACGATTATTTATATTTCTGATTAGATTTTTCCCGTCTTTATTCAATCGGTTGTTGTAGGCGTTTCTACAATAATCACTACAAAACTTCTTATCGACTCTTCCTTTAAAATCATCACTACATTCCAAGCATTTTTGTTCCATGATTATTTAGGTTTTGAGATAGCATACCAACGTAACATCATATCTTCTGGCTCATAGTAGAAGTCTTCTAAATATGTCAAGCCAATTTTCAATAACACCTTGTGCGAGGCTTCATTTCCCATTTCTGTAATTCCGTATACTTTGTCGAGTTTTAGTACATTCCAAGCATAGTTTAAACATGCTTTGGAAGCTTCTGTAGCGTATCCTTTTCCCCAAAATTTAGGTTGTAAACGATAGCCAATATCATAAAAATTTGTATGATTATTAAAAGTATAATCTGTGTACAGACGCAATCCAACCCAACCGATAAACTCACCAGTTTCCTTGATTTCAACTGCCCAACGACCAATGCCGCGTTTAGCATATTGTTTACGGATGTCTTTAATATATTTTAATGCTTCGTCTGTATGTGTAATGGGTTTATTGCCTAAATATCTATGTACTTCCGGATCGGAGTCGAGTGTAAACATACCGTCCAAATCACTTTCTTCTAGTGCGCGAATATGGAGTCGTTCAGTTTCTATATGTATATCCATGAGTTTTTTAAAATTCTGTTGATTTTGACTACAAAATATTAAATAAGAATGATTTAACGAAAAAAAATATATAAGTGTAGAGAAATAGCAATAAACGTTGATTTATTCGTTTACAAACGCTTACAAATATTTGTAAACGAAAGCAAATGCTTCAAAACCGAATAAAACTTGTGAGTCGATTCATATTTGCATTGTCGAACTACAAAAACAATTCGATCACTAAAAATACTAGTAATATTTAAAAATAGAAATTATGAATACGCTTAGAAACAAAGTACAGTTAATTGGAAACTTAGGAAACGATCCAGAAATCATGACTTTAGAAGATGGAAAGAAGCTTGCAAAATTTTCAATAGCAACGAATGAAACTTATAAAAATGCACAAGGTGAGAAAATTGAAAATGTCTTTTGGCATAATCTAATTGCGTGGAATAAAGTTGCCGAAATCGTTGAAGAATACTTAGTCAAAGGCAAAGAAATTGCTATTGAAGGAAAGTTAACCAATCGTTCGTACGAAACGAAAGAAGGTGAAAAACGATACGTAACAGAAGTTGTTGTGAATGAGTTATTAATGCTGGGGAAATAGATTCTTGGAATCTAATGCGGGTCTGTAAAGCAGTTGATTTTTTCGGAATCAACTGCTATTTATAGTTTATTCTTAAATATCAATAATCGTAAAAGCAGTATCCCTTTTGAGTTGAAGTAGATTTTTTTGTTCTTCTTCGTTTAAACGTTGTAATTTTTCTTCAAATGAAAAAGATAGCCATTCTTTATTACGCATCTCATCTCGTCCAAATTTTAGGTAAATAGCAATATCTTTTAATGTTTGCGAGTTTTGAGTTTCTTTACAATTAGCATAATCTAAAGAAATTTGTTGATGTTGGGAATATTCACCATAATGATTGAAGTTTTCAGAGGTTACCCAATGTAATCTATTTATTTCATGAAAAATCTCAGATTCTTGATAAAAATAGTTAGCCCCATCAGCTTTATAATTTTTTTTAATGTACTCTGTTTCTCTAGATTCGATTGTTGCTGTTAAAAAATTAAGTCGTTTAAAAGGTTTCTTTTTTTTATATCCATGATATTCTTCATAACGAAAA
Source organism: uncultured Kordia sp. (assembly GCF_947496985.1). Lineage (GTDB taxonomy): Bacteria > Bacteroidota > Bacteroidia > Flavobacteriales > Flavobacteriaceae > Kordia. The sequence continues at coordinate 454,436 of NZ_CANMEZ010000001.1, read as the reverse complement.
GCATGTTTTTTCATTTCTTTAGATAGATATTCCTTAGCTTCTAACTGATTGTATAGACTCATATAGGCTCCAATATATGAGTAGATAGAAAATTCTCTCTTATATTTTGAATAGTCTAAGTATGGGGTATCATTATATGGGAAATTAGTGTCTAAATGCTGATCGGTTTCATAAATTTTAAAAAAATACTTGCTAAACATTTTATACGAACCTTTACTAGATTTTTCACCGTTTTTTAACTCAATATTAATAACATTATTATATGTTGAATATATAATTATATGCTTAAAAGGCATATTTTTAGTAAGAGGTCTCTGAAAAATCACATATTGATCAGGACGTATAATTTTCTTTAAATTTAACCAATTAGAATATGAGTTTTTAGAAAAGTCTCCATAGTTAAAATTATTACTTCTCGTATACGGATAACAGGTAACGAATATATCAACAAGTTCTTTTGCTGTTAGTTTTATTTCTAATGCTCCAAGTGATTGTTCAAATTGCCGTATTTCATGCATAGAATAACAATCATTACATACTTTCAAATCAATATCTAGCTTAGGTACTTTTTTCTCTAGGAATTTTTGATAAAGTTCCTCTATTTCTTTTTTACTTGTTTCTTTATGTCTACAAGCGGTTTGTAGACATAAAGAAACAAGTATCAAGTATATAATTCTATTCATTTTATAAAAAGTCTTCTATATGATCAGAGGTTTTTTTCTCTGCTTCTTCGATTCTTTTTTTCTTTAATAAAGACATTTTTTCTTTACGATCAACAATTTTATATCGAATATTTCCAGATTCATCTCTATATTCTTCTTTTTCTCTGTATTCTGCCATATTATTTCTTACATCATTCAGATTTGCTGAAGCAAAATCTGTAAGGTGTAAACCAGTAATATTAAGTTCAATTTTTCGAGTTATCCTCTCTTCTTTATCAAACTGTCCACTCGAACCTCTAAAGAAGAATGCATTGTATAAGTTAAAAGCGTCATCTTTTATTCTAAATTTAAGCTCATTTGTGAAAATTCTTTCTTGATCAATCTCCTTAGGAGATTGATCTATAAGTATAAAACCTAGAGTCCATTTTCTTTCAGAATATTTAGTGTTAAAACGATCTTCGTAATCAAAAGCACAGACAGGAATTTCCTTTACAACTTCTCTTTTGACTCCAGCTTGTGTTTTTGAAATACTAATGTTTTTAAGTGTGTAAAAAACACGAAACGGTAAATTCGTAATAATTCCACCATCTGAATACAATCCTCTATAAGATAAATTATAATCAGGATCTTTATAGAACTTTACTGGACCGTTTATATAAACAGGCCTAAAAATGAAAGGAAGATTCATTGAAATACTTACAGCTTCTATGACAGGAAAATCAGGTGTGTGATAGATAGAAAATAGTTTAGGTTCTTGTGTGGAAAGATTTGTGCCAGTAACTACTAAATCAACACCTGTCATTAAAAAGAAGTCTTCAAAAGTTACTTTTTTCGGATCTTTATTTCTTACCCCTATTTTCTCAAAAAGAAATTTTCGCATTAAGGATGAAAAAATAACTTCTCGAGCAGCTGCACCAGAAAATATTCCTCTTCCATGGAGTAATCCATAAATATGTTTTCCAGCATTGATATCAAAAATTTTCCGTGTGATAGGATCATTTTTTTTATCAATTAAAAAGTTCTCTATAAGACCTCCAAGTTGGAGATATGAACTACCTAAATTAGCGGAGTAATCTTTATGCTTAACATAAGATAACTTTCCTTCTAATCTATCATCTTTTAAAGCTGTTTGCCACATTCGAGTAACAGGATAATCTTTATATTCCTCAAATAATTGCTCAAAAAAACTGATAGGAATAGTATCAGAAGATAAACTCGAATCAATTGTATAAGGAGGAGTTAGAATTGTGGGTATCGGTGTTGGAAGAGGAGGTATTGTAAACGGTTTTTTTATCTTCATATAAAACTGCTTATTAAATACTTTATCAGGAGTATTAAAGACTGCATACATTTCATTATAACTCATTCCCATAGCTAACATAAAAGCCGTAATGGCCCCAGCAGATGTCCCTGAGACACCTACTAGGTTTTTTTTAGTTTGATCTTCAGGAGCAATGTATGTTTCTACTCTCCTTTTGAGCTCTTTATCATTTTTTTTATATAAAGTTCTTTGTAAGAGATTAAACAAGGGTAATTTACCTCCGTTAAATTTTTTCTCTAATCCTCGGACAGCTCCTAAATATGCAACTCCTTTACCACCACCACCTTCAAATGATAGATATTTTATTTTTTTAAGGTTTTCTTCTGCCATTACTTATTTTTTAAGATATTATAAAATTCCCTACTCCGTCATTAGCATTTCCACTAAGGGTACTTCCGCCAGTTCCGTCGCCAGTGTAATCATCGCAATTACATGGTAATCCGTCACCATCAATGGCTCCTGCATCTTTTTGTAAGATATTAAGCGAAGTTGGTACACGTGTTTCCCAAGCATCTCCAACAGGTGTAGGTTCTTGATCTTCTAAACTTGTAAGTACAGATTCATATAATGGATCTCCCGGTACCGGAACTTCTCCGCCGTTCCATACTTCTCCAGTTTCTATGTAGTACATTACTGCCGCTTCGTAATTCGGTTTTACAGGAACTACAACACGTGCCATTCCTGCTTGCAAAAAGCCTCTGAATATATGGTCGTTGTCATCTAACTTGTAAATTTCTTTCCAGTTGCATTTTTGTCCCCAGAAATACGGATAGAATAAATAGGTCATAATATCCCAATCAAATGCTTGTTCAAAGAATTTTGCTTTTTGAGCATAACAAGCAAGATTTTCAGTAGTTTGCATTTGTGGCATGTCAGTTACATCTTCACATGGACTTGTAGTTCCATAATGACCATTACCAATACTAACTTCTAACCAATTTAAACAGCTCTTCTTGAGCTCTTCTTTTTCAGTCATTCTGTTATATAATGGATTGTTTCCTTGAATTTGAATTCCTAATGAAGCTTGTGCTTTTGCCTCCGCAATTGCATTTTCATACGCAGCTTTCTTTTGCTGATAAGCTTCCATGATTTTTGCGAACGTATCAATTTTCCATTGGTCTAATAGTGCTGACTTTCTGGTAAGTTTTGCCGTTACATTGAAGAAGTAAGTTGATATGAAACTTGCATGTAAAGAAATTGGTAAACTTTTTTGTTTATAACCAGTAATTGATTTAAATCCAGATGTTGTTGAGAAAAACTCATCAGCAACTGCCATAGAAATAAACTTTTTACTAGCATGATCTGTGTTCCATGCATGACTACCATCAAGTTCAATACTTTCTAAAATATAATCTTCGGGTAATTGAAGTGAATTGTATGATTTACTAAATGAACCTAAAGAATCTGGGGTTTCGGCATATCCTTCCATAACTTCTATATATTTTGCAGGAGGAGGACTCACCTTAGTATCGTATGCGGATGCCCATTGTGCATAGTTTTCTTCAGTAATTGATTCATGATTAGGAAGCCCGTGCTCTCTTGGATCTTCAGGTGCTTCAAAATCGTTGGCTACATCACCATTTGCCATTGCCCATAAGTGGAATTTTGCGGGTTCAGGAATCATAAATTCATAGGTCATACGCTTTCCGTAATTAACAACCTGATTTTTATAGATTTTATCAACCCAACGATAAATTCCTGTTACGTGCCCTTCAGAATTACTTCTATTGTCTAATCCGTGAAGATTGTTTTCTTCAAACTCTTCAATGACTTTTGTAATTCGTTCTTCACGAACTCTATTGACAACTCTGTCTAACGCTCTACTACTAACTTCTTTTGCATATGAAACTGCTTGAGAATTTGAATCTGTCGTAGAAGTTGATGTTGCAAAGCCTGAATCTACCGTAAGGTTTACAGGACCTAATTTAGAAGTAGCTGTTACTCCTACATCAAAAGCAGTATCTTCTTGTATAACAGAAGCAGATTCTTGCTCCATTTCATAACGATCAGTTGTGGTAGTATCACGAAGTTTTTCTGTCGTATTTTCAGATTCAAAAGTAGTGGTAGTTTCTTGTCTTCTTAATCTTCTTGTAGACCGTTCTTTGTATTCTCCTTGAAGAATGTTTTCAATATGTGAAACTTCTCCAGGAGTGTAACAACAAATTTCTTGTTCAACACGCATATAATCAGAAATCCCTAAGTTTTTTACTCCTGAGCATTGTGCATCAGTACTACCTGGTTCTCCATCACCGTCGCCAGAGCCGCTAGAACCTCCACAAGGATCAAAGTAGATAGAATGAAATATTTGATCTGCACTAGTAAAAGCAAAATCTAATAATAAAGGTTCTAAGTCAGTTGTTGGTGAAAGGTCATCTGCTTTGTGAATCAATGATAGTAAACCTGTAGAAGGGCGATAACGACTGAAGACAATTTTTGTTCCTTCAATTGTGTCAACTCTAGCAATTTTTAATTGGTCGCCACTTTTTACTTTAATGAAATCTCCTGTTGAAACTCCATTAATGTATGCTCTGGCAATTGTAGTTGATGCTGAAGTTGTACTATCAAATCGCGAATTAACTCGGATTGCGTATTTTATACTATTAATATTAGCATCTGTGTTTTGAGCAGATAACCCTACATAATAACCTCTGCCAGAAGGAACTTTGCTTATAGAAAAACTTAATGAACCATAATCTGCCATTACTTCTTCTGAAGCACCACCAGCATTCCCAATTCCAGAAACAGTAGAACGAATAAAATTACTCGCAAGAGTTGGGTCAACAGTACTTGAAATAGTGCCAGCAAAGATACCTACTTGATCAACAATTGTTGGAAAACAACCTTCTTGAAACGTACTTGAACTTGATGAATTTTCTTTGTATTCAATAATACTACCGCCAACTATTTTTTGCTTTTTAGTTAATGATTTATTTGAAAAAGCATTGGCACTCAAACGAATCATTTCTTCTTCAATAATACTAATTGCTTTTACGGGATCATTGAATCTTGAAAGTTGTAGCTCTTTTGCAATAGCAAATGTATCTGCTGAAACTTTACTTTGTAATTCATTTTCTGCTAAAGGATTTCCAACACTAGCAATAATGTCTTGTTTTGAAACGCTTGCGTATGCCATAACATCATCACCATCAGTATTTGGTTCAACAGTTTTTTCAAGTGAGCTAATATCAACTTTACTTAACTCGTCAATATAGAGTCTATTAACCTCTTGTAACTCTGTTATAGCAATTTCATACTTTTTTAAATTGTCATTGATTTCATCTTCATCAATTGTATTATAAGAAAGCGACTTTTCAATAGTATTAGCATTTTCTTGAACTACTTTTTGAGGTTTTGAAAGAATCAACTTAGGAATAACAATGCTTGCACTTGCCAACATTTTAGCGTCAGTGTCAGTTTTGACTAATGCAGAAAGTTTTTTTACAAAATTATCAGCGATTAGAAGCATTAATAAAGATTCTCTAATATAAGGAGATTCGTTTTTGATTACATAATAAAATAAATTATCCCATACAGTAATTCTTTGGGCTTGTGTTAAAATATCTAACGACTTTATTTTATCAGAAGCTGTTGCGTCAACAGTATTTCTGTTTCTAAATAGCCAATCAGCAAAACTGTATAGATCTTGGTTAATAGCTTTTACATTTTCAACAGAATCAATAGGTATAAAAGTAGCTGCTACTTTTGATAAACTGCTGTAGCTTCCTTTTTTTTGCGCATCGGCTCCGTCAGGAACAAAAGCACTTACACTGATGTCTGGATGATAAATTAATTGTTTACTTGCCTCCTCAGGATTTACTGATTCGGGATTTCTAAGTGTTACAAACTTAAATATGTTCGATTTTCCTTTAGCTTTTTTATCTAAAGGGACAAAACTTGTTTCTGCCATGTGATAAATTTTTAAAATTAAATAATAGTTGCCCTGATCAAATGATGATTTGATCTGTGATTTGTACCCATATGTTGGGTAGAAGATTTTAGATTAGAAGGAATAGATTATTCATGGAACCTGAAAAAACTAACCAATGAAAAATGTAGTGTCCGTAGAGTCGACTCTTTTGTGTAAACGCTTATTATATGTGTAGAAACGATTACTTTTTTACAATACATCCATTTTCAAATAGTAATATCTAACTATTAATCAGATCAAAGATGCGAAAAAATGATAGTAAATAAGGTGAATTTATCCAAGACTCCTGTCTTTGCAGCAAGTCTTAAAACAAAAAGAAATTGAAGTATATGTATAAGGAATTTTAGTAGTGTTTAACTGCTTGTAAGAATATAAAAGCATAGTTAAAAGGAAAAATGGTTGACTCTTAAGAATCAACCATTTTTAATATATCAGGTATAAACGAACTCTCCGTCTATTCTATAAATAGTCACTTTTGGTGGAGGTGGATCTGTATGCGTAGTTGCTGGTGGAATAGGATCTGATACAGGTTCTTCACTAGTACTTGAAGAAGTGGTTTCAGTTCCTCCTGAAATTGTATGCAATTTGTGTTGAGGAATTGCATGCTTTCCTGTTTGCTTAAAAGCTGCTAAGGAAGATATTTTCATTGTGAATTGAATTTGGTTGTGTCTACTCTAAAAGCTTTTCGACATCCGCTACACAAGAATAAATTAACCTACTCATTAAATTGTAAATTATTTGCTGAAATGACGTTTTAAGCTTCTGAATATTTTTCTACAGAACTATTCTTCACCAGCCTTCTCTTTTTCTTTTTTCTTCTTTTCTTTATTAGTAGAATCTAAACTGAAGGTATTAGCCATATCAACACTTTCAGTGTCAAACTCTAAATAAAAACCATGCAAACCTTTGGCTTCATTCATAATTTGAGAATGTAATTTATCAAAAGAGATTGAATCTCCTTCGATAGTCATTGAAGTTGCACAGAAGTTTCTTAATTTCTTTTGTAAATTATCATAATCAATATAAGCATTTCCATTTTGATGAATACTTACTTTTTGTTCAAAAGTACTTAACGATAAGCCAAAGAAAGACGCCATCGCTGTACATACAAGAAACAATGTTTTAATAAAGTGAGAAGTGTTTTTCCAACCTTCTTGAGTCACTAAAAATAATGCCAATGCTGATAAAATAGAAAATACTAAAAATAAGGTGGAGGAAGTAAAATGGTACTCATACAATTTCAAAAAAGTAATTTCGTGCTGTTCTTTATACTTCTGCAAAGCATTGTTCAAAATAATCAATCGTTGTGATTGTTCATCATCAATCAGAACACAGTTTTTAATGCCTTCATTAATGTGTAACTCGCTCACTTCATCCATAGGTTGCATTAATTCTCTTCCTTCATCTTCAGCATGACTTCGTAAAAAGAAAATTGCAATAGCAGTTAAAGCTACAATGACAGCAATGGTAATAATCGTTTCTTTAAGTTGTTTCTTTTTTAACGTGTGCGTATCTATTTCCATAAGATAGTGTTAGTTTTGTGCTTTTAAAGTTAGGAAAAAGATTGGAAAATATTTTAAATATACTGGGAAGTGACTTTAAATAACAAAATACAAAGCGAACTTTGGCTCGCTTTGTATTAAGATTAATTTTTAGCAATAACATACAGATCTTAATCTTGTGTCTAAGCAATCATTACGTCGAGTAAAATTAACACAAACATGGTCAAAAGTATAACCACAGGCGTTATTTGTAACTAAAACAGTAGGAACACAATCTCTAGAAATATCATTACAAGCATGATTAATTGTAAGCGGTCCTTTTCCTGTTACTGTTGTAACAGATAAATTGGAAATGGATTTTTTGTTAAGTTGTAATGAGGTTAGTTTTTTTTTCATTGTTAATGATTTAAAATGAATTCCTAAATTTTTAAATACGTATTAGGAATGTTGACGTTTTTCCATCAAGAGTCATTTTTAAATATTTGTTACGAAAAAATAGTAACTTTTTATTTTTCTAAAAAAAGTAAAACAGAAGTATTTATTGAAGATATGGGAGTTAAGAAACACGCTTCAATGCTTCCAATTTTTCAATTTTAATTTGCTTGCCTTTGGTAGAAATCAAGCCGTTTTTTTTAAACTGAGATAAAATTCGAATGGCAGATTCTGTAGCAGTTCCCACAATATTAGCATAATCTTCTCTTGAAAGCACAATAGTTAACATACCGTTTTCTGTAGTTCCGAAAACTGTGTAAATATAAAGTAAGGTTTCTGCAAGTCGTTGTTTTACAGATTTTTGCGCCATGTTTACAATCACATTGTCAGCTTCTTTTAAATCTTTTGCCATGGTTTTTAATACATCCATAGAAAAGTTAGTGTTTTCATGTAAATCGCGCATAATTTCTTTCTTCGGAATAAAACAAACTTGCATATCATTTAGCGCAGTAGCGCTCAAATTTGTAGCTTCTTCACTTATTAAAGAGCGCTGTCCAAGTAAATCGCCTTTTACTACTAATTTTACAATCTGATCTTTCCCATTGGCACTCAACTTAGTCAACTTACAAATTCCTTCACGCACACAAAATACGCCATTAATAGTGTCTCCTTCATTAAAAATCAAATGCCCTTTTTTGATGACTTTGGACGTTTTGCAATCTGAAACGCGAATCAATTCATCTTTGGTTAAAGATTTCAAAGAATTAAACTGTCTTACAATACATTGTTCACATCTGCTCATAGCCACGAAGTAAAGAATTATTAAATAATAAAAGCATGACAAATATCATATTTTAAAATCGATTCATTTGTAACCTTTGTTACAGGTATAAATGAGCAATAAAATGAATAACGAAACTACATGTTTTCATTGTGGAGATACGTGTCAGGAAAAAGTCATACAACTAGAAGAGAAATCATTTTGTTGTTATGGCTGTAAAACCGTGTATGAATTATTTTCTGAAAACGATCTGTCTAGTTACTACGATTTACAAGATGCGCCAGGCGCCATTCCCACAGAAATAAAAGGGAAATACGATTTTCTGTCTGAGCAAAATATCATTGATAAATTAATAGAATTTAATGATGAAACTACGCAAATAGTCACCTTGTACATTCCACATATTCATTGTAGTTCATGTATCTGGATTCTTGAAAATTTACACAAACTCAAACCCGAAATTACGGCTTCGCAAGTAAATTTTGGAAAAAAAACAGTCCGAATTACATACAATGCAACCACTTTTTCATTGAAAAAAGTGGTTTTACTATTAAGTCAAATTGGGTATGAACCATATATTAGTTTGGAAGATTATTCAGCCGGACAAAACAAAGTAAATCGAACACTAATTTACAAACTTGGAATTGCAGGATTTGCCTTCGGGAATGTTATGTTTTTATCATTTCCAGAGTATTTTCAAGTCAGTGGTTTTTGGATAGAACAATACAAACCTGTCTTTCGTTGGTTAATGTTTGTCTTTTCACTTCCTGTAGTTTTTTATGCTGCGCAAGATTATTTTATCTCAGCCTTTAAAGGCTTACGAGCCAAATTGCTCAATATTGATGTGCCAATTGCATTGGGTATTTTAGTCTTATTTGTGAGAAGTTCTACAGAAATTATGTTCGATTTTGGTTCAGGATTCTTTGATAGTCTTACAGGATTAGTCTTTTTTCTATTACTAGGTAAATTCTTTCAACAAAAAACATATTCATTCCTATCATTTGAACGCGATTATAAATCGTACTTTCCAATTGCAGTTACTAAGATCGAAAATGGAATTGAAACACCGATACAAGTCTATGATATTGAAAAGGGCGATCGTTTAGTAATTAGAAATGAAGAATTGATTCCTGTAGATGGAATTTTGTTGAATGGAAATGCACAAATAGATTACAGTTTTGTTACTGGCGAATCTGAAACGGTGCAAAAACAATCAGGCGACAAACTATTTGCAGGTGGAAAACAAACTTCAGGAGTCATAGAAATGGAAGCGATCAAATCGGTAGAGCAAAGTTATCTAACACAACTTTGGAGCAATGCAGTATTTGATAAAAATAAAGAAGAAGGTTTTACAACCTTAACAAATACAATCAGTAAGCACTTTACAATCACGGTGCTTTCTATTGCGTTTATTGCAACTACTTTTTGGTTATTTTACAATCCAAGCAAAGCAATGAATGTCTTTACAGCAGTATTAATCATTGCGTGTCCGTGTGCAATTGCGTTGGCGGCACCATTTACATTTGGAAACCTATTACGCATCTTTGGGAAGTTAAAATTCTATGTGAAAAATGCCAGTGTTTTAGAACAACTTTCATCTATAAACACTATCATATTTGACAAAACAGGTACCATTACATCCAATCAAAAAAGCACAGCAAGTTACGATGGAGAAGCATTATCAACTGTAGAAACTACATTGTTAAAAAATACGTTGCGAAGCTCCAATCATCCGTTAAGCAGAACATTATATAGTATTTTAGCCGAACACAATATTGTAACGCTCGATCATTTTGAAGAACACTTAGGAAAAGGAATGACGGCAAGTTATCACGATACAAACATCAAAGTTGGTGCAGCAAAATTTGTAGGTCATACCGAAGAATCAGGTGTGCTAAATACAACAGTTCACATTAGTACAAATGATAGTTATAAGGGGAAATATACTTTCTATAACTCGTATCGAAAAGGCTTATCAAAACTGTTTAATAATTTAAAGAAAACCTACGATTTAGCAATCCTTTCGGGAGATAACGAAGGTGAACGTGAAAACTTGAAAAAGCTATTACCAGCAAAAACAAAACTCATTTTCAATCAAAAACCAGGTGACAAGTTAGAATACATCAAATACCATCAAAATGAAGGTGCAAAAGTACTCATGATTGGCGATGGTTTAAATGATGCTGGAGCCTTGGCGCAAAGTGATGTCGGAATAGCCTTGTCGGAAAACGTAAATGTATTTTCTCCAGCATGTGATGCAATACTAGATGCTTCTAAGTTCAATCAATTAGATCGGTATATTAAGGCTTCAAAATCGGCAATAAAAATCATCAAATGGAGTTTTGTGCTTTCATTTATCTATAATACTATCGGACTCTACTTTGCAATTACGGGACAATTAGCCCCTGTTATTGCAGCAATACTAATGCCGTTAAGTTCTATTAGTATCGTAGTATTCACAACCATTTGCACCTCTTTTCTTGGAAGAAAACTAAGATAATATGAATGCAATATAATTTTTCATGTGTGAAATGTTGCTTTTTTCCAAAGTGCAGCAATCATGTTTCGTTAAGAATTTTTGAAGCCAGTGCTGAACTTGATTCAGTATCTTTTTGGAAAGTAAAGAAAAAGAAAATTAAAGCTCAAAAATAAGCTATTTAAAGAGTAATGAATAGGAGCTATATCACATCCTCTTATCAAGAATCATCCTAAACTAAATCAAACAAAGAATAATATCCAAAACATGATAAATGTCATTTTTTAGCAAACTGTACGCACGTACTTTTGAACCATAACTTCAATAGGTATGAGTGTTATATATGTTTTACTAACAATAAGTATTGTAGTCGCAATCTTCTTTTTCGTCGCCTTTATCATAGCGGTTCGAAGCGGACAATTTGACGACAGTTATACGCCATCAGTTCGGATGCTTTTTGAAGATGAATTGGTAAAAGAGAAAACAACAACAAAACAAAACTAACTACAATAATAAATACGTATAATTATGGAACTCCAACAGTTTTATTACGATAATAAAATCGTTAAAAAATTCATCTACGCAACCATAGTTTGGGGAATCGTTGGAATGTTGATAGGTTTACTATTGGCATTCTTATTTTTATTTCCAACTTGGTTTGAAGGTTTCTCTTGGCTGAGTTTTGGACGTTTACGTCCATTACATACAAATGCAGTAATTTTTGCCTTTGTCGGGAATGCCATTTTTGCGGGTGTCTATTACTCGCTACAACGATTATTAAAAGCCCGAATGGCAAGTGATTTACTCAGTAATATTAACTTTTGGGGATGGCAATTAATCATTGTTGGAGCCGCCATAACACTTCCTTTAGGGTATACAACTTCTAAAGAATATGCCGAACTCGAATGGCCCTTTGATATTGCCATCGCAATTATTTGGGTTGCCTTTGGTGCTAATATGATTTGGACAATCTTAAAAAGAAGACAACGTCACTTATACGTAGCGGTTTGGTTTTACCTAGCAACATTTGTAACGGTTGCAGTATTACACATATTTAACAGTTTAGAATTGCCAGTAAGTGCTATGAAAAGTTACTCTGTATACGCAGGTGTACAAGATGCCTTAGTACAATGGTGGTATGGACACAATGCAGTAGCATTCTTTCTAACTACACCATTTTTAGGATTGATGTATTATTTCATTCCAAAAGCGGCAAACCGACCAATTTATTCGTACAGATTATCTATTGTGCATTTTTGGTCGTTAATTTTCATATACATCTGGGCAGGACCGCATCACTTGTTATATACAGCGTTGCCAGAATGGGCACAAAACTTAGGAGTTGCCTTTTCAGTAATGTTACTAATGCCTTCTTGGGGAGGAATGATCAACGGATTACTAACACTTCGTGGAGCTTGGGATAAAGTACGAACAGACCCAGTATTAAAATTCATGGTAGTAGCGATTACAGGATATGGAATGGCAACCTTTGAAGGCCCAATGTTATCCTTGAAAAATGTAAATGCAATTGCTCACTTTACCGATTGGATTATTGCTCACGTACACGTTGGCGCATTGGCTTGGAACGGATTCCTAACCTTTGGTATGGTATATTGGTTAATACCACGATTGTTCAAAACGAAATTATATTCTAAAGGGTTGGCAAATGCACATTTCTGGATTGGAACTTTAGGGATCATTATGTATGCGTTACCAATGTATGTAGCAGGATTTACACAAGCATTTATGTGGAAACAATTCGGAGATGATGGACGATTAGTGTATGGAAACTTCTTAGAAACGGTTACGGAGATTATTCCAATGTATTGGATGCGTGCCATAGGAGGTTCATTATTCATCTTCGGTATGTTCATCTTAGCATATAATGTTGTGATGACAATTGTGAAATCGAAACATAAAGTAACAGACGAATTAGCAGAAGCGCCAGCATTGCAACGTGTTTCTAAAAAACGTACCAAAGGAGAAGGATGGCACACTTGGTTAGAGCGTAAGCCTATCAAACTAACAATTTATGCTACGATTGCAATTTTAATTGGAGGAATTGTACAAATTGTGCCAACCATCATGATTGATTCTAATATTCCAACAATAGCGGAAGTAAAACCATATACGCCATTAGAACTAGAAGGTAGAGATATCTACATAAGGGAAGGTTGTGTAGGTTGTCACTCGCAAATGATTAGACCATTTAGAAGTGAAGTAGAACGTTATGGTGAATACTCAAAAGCAGGAGAATTTGTATACGATCATCCATTCCTATGGGGAAGTAAACGTACTGGACCTGATTTACATCGTGAAGGTGGATTGAAATCTGACTCTTGGCATTATAAACACATGTACGATCCACGCGGAATAGAAGAAAAATCTATTATGCCTTCCTATCCATGGTTGATACGGAATGCCTTAGACAAATCAATGACGCAAGATAAAATGGAAGCGATGGTAACCTTAGGTGTTCCGTATTCGCAAGAAGAAATTGCAGAAGCAATGAAATCGATGGACGAACAAGCTTTAGGTATTGTACGAAACCTATATGAAGATCCTGATTTAAAAGCGTCGTTTGAAGAAGCTAAAAAATCAGCAGCAGAAACTGGAGAAACCTTCATTCCTATTAAAGATCGTGAAATTACGGCATTAATTGCCTACTTACAACGCTTAGGAACAGACATTAAAGTAAAAGACGAATTACAAACCACACAAAAATAAGTAGCATGCTAAAATTTGTAAAAAATCATATGGAGAGCATTACAGGAATAGAAATCTATCCGCTCATCTCCTTACTCATCTTCTTTACCTTTTTCGTAATACTATTTTGGTGGGTAATCACAGCAAAAAAAGAATACATCACAAAAGTGAGCAATATTCCATTAGATAATCAACATAACAACCAGAAACTATGAGAAATCTAATTCCATCTTGGGTTCGCGTCCTTGTCATATTCTTCCTAATATTTGGAGGTATTGAATATTTTATTGACTCTGGAGATCGACCAGCTTTTATGGCAGAGCCAATGGTGATGCTCTTCTTAGTATTAGTTATTTTAATATTAATAGCGATAGAAGGTATTGTAGCTGCGTTAGAACGAATTTTACTAAATAGCTTAACAGAAACACAGAAAGAAGCCTATTTAGCGAAGAAAAATAAAGTTCCAGAATTTAAATGGTTTAAGGAAACCTATAAAAAACTACTCGGTTCGAAACCAATTGAAGAAGAAGCCGAAATCATCTTAGATCATAATTATGATGGCATTAAAGAATTAGATAATAACTTGCCACCATGGTGGTTGTACAGTTTCTATATTTCAATATTTTTTGCAGTTATCTATATGTTCAAATATCATGTGTTCAATGGAGAGAATCAATATGATGAATTGGCTGTAGAATATGTAGAAGCAGACAAAGCATATCAAGAATATCTAAAAACAGCAAAAGATTTAGTAGACTACAAAACAGTAGTTGTACTAACAGAACCAGGAGACATTAGTGCAGGGAAAGCAATTTTCACAGAAAAATGTATAGCCTGTCATAAAATCGATGGAGGAGGAGGAATTGGTCCAAATCTAACAGATAAACATTGGATTTTAGGTGGTGGTATCAACAATGTCTTCAGAACAATTTCAGAAGGTGGACGAAGTGGAAAAGGAATGGAAGCTTGGAAAAAAGAATTGAAACCATCTCAAATTGCGCAAGTAGCAAGTTATGTATTGAACTTTCAAGGAACTACTCCAGCAGAACCTAAAGCTCCTGAAGGAGAAATTTGGACTCCAGAAATTACTGAAGGAGAAGAAAGTATCAAAGTAAACGATTCAACAAAAATAGCAACGGAAACACCAACAAACTAACAACTAGTTATTGTGGAAACGCCAGAAAACGAAACATTCAGAGATTCCATTGGAACCATTAATGAAGAAGGAAAACGCGCTTGGATATTTCCAAAGAAACCAAGTGGAAAATACTACGAATGGCGAAAAATTGTCAGCTACGTATTACTAACATTTTTACTAGCTGCACCATTTATAAAAATAAATGGAAACCAATTTTTACTGTTCAATGTATTGGAAAGACGTTTCAATATCTTTGGATTTCCGTTTTGGCCACAAGATTTTCACTTAGTGGTAATCTCCATGATTATAGGAGTCATATTTATCACATTGTTTACCGTTGCTTTTGGACGTATTTTTTGCGGTTGGATTTGTCCACAAACTATCTTTTTAGAAATGGTTTTCAGACGTATTGAATACTGGATTGAAGGTGATAGAGGAAAACAAACACGACTTGCGAAACAAGCTTGGAATGCAGAAAAAGTTAAGAAGCGACTTTTAAAATGGTTTTTATTTTTAGTGATTTCATTTGTGATTGCGAATGTGTTTTTAGCCTATCTCATAGGAAGTGATCAGTTGATACAAGATATTACAGATGGTCCTTTTAAGCATTTAGGAACCTTATTTCCACTGTTGATATTTACGGCAGTATTCTACTTTGTATTTGCATGGTTTCGTGAGCAAGTATGTATTATAGCATGTCCTTACGGAAGATTACAAGGTGTATTATTAGATGATAAATCAATATTGGTAGCGTACGATCATAAACGTGGAGAAGGAGATAACGGACGAAAGAAGTTTCGTAAAAATGAAGATAGAGTAGAACTTGGTCATGGTGATTGTATTGATTGTTTTCAATGTGTAAATGTTTGTCCAACAGGAATCGATATTAGAAATGGAACACAGTTAGAATGTGTCAATTGTACAGCCTGTATTGACGAGTGTGATACCATAATGGAAAAGGTAGATTTGCCAAAAGGGTTGATTCGATATACAAGTGAATCTGAAATTGAAAAGAAGGAAAAATTCAAATTTACACCACGATTAAAAGGATACACAGCGGTTTTAGTCATTTTAATTGGTGTGTTGATTGGAATGTTAATGATTAGAAATGATGTAGAAGCAAATATTTTACGATTATCAGGTCAATTATATGAAACAAAAGCGGACAACAGAATCAGTAATGTATTTACCTATAAATTGATAAATAAAACCACAGATTCTATTGAACAGGTACATTTTAAAATTAGAAAGTACAAAGGTGGAACTATAAAACCTGTAACAAACACGGAACATTTTGTTATTCCAAGACAGGGAATTGCAGAAGGAACACTGTTTATAGAAATTCCGAAAAGTCAACTGAAAAGCGGAAAAAATAAAATAACCGTTGAAGTATATAGTGATGACAAGTTGATAGAAACTACCACAGTAAGCTTTATAGGACCATCAACGTATAATTAATATTTCGACAAGTTCAATAACCGTTATTGTGATACTTAAAAAAGCAAAGCTTGCTGAGGCACTCGAAGCAAGCCATAAAAAATAGAAACCATGAAAATAAATTGGGGAACAGGAATCGTATTAGCATTTATAGGCTTTATCAGCTTCATCATGTACTTTGTAATTAATATGAATATAAAGCAAGAATATGACCATGATTTGGTAACGGAATCGTATTACGAAGCCGAATTGGCATATCAAAGTGATATAGATAAGTTGAAAAACGCGCAAAAACTCTCCGAAAATATTTCTTGGGAACGTATCAGTTCAGGAATTGTATTGAAGTTTCCAAAATCGTTAACTGAAGAAAGTATAAAAGGAAAAGTGTTCCTATATAGACCATCGAGTAAACAACACGATTTCGAAATGCACATTTCGTTATCGGACCACACATTGCTCATACCTGACAATCGTTTGCTAGATGGTCGCTGGGACATTAAGGTTGATTGGAGCTATGAAGATGAAACGTATATGTATAAGGAAGTATTGGTGTATTAATCGGTTTAGAGTTTTATGCTTATAGTTTTATGTTTTTTTGAATTGAAAAAAATGTCAAATCGAGCGCAGTTGAGATTTAATTAAAAAATAAGTTTTTTTGATGTTAGTATCAGGTTTTATATTAGGGTTATTAGGAAGTTTCCACTGCGTTGGTATGTGTGGGCCAATTGCTTTTATGTTGCCTGTAGATCGTACAAATAGTTATAAAAAAATAGCACAAGTGCTTTTATATCACATGGGTAGATTAATATCTTATGCAACCATAGGGCTTATTTTTGGAATGCTTGGAAAAAGTATTTACATTTTTGGGATGCAACAAAAACTATCAATTGTGATTGGTGTTTTGATGATTGTAGCCATTAGTATTCCTTATAAAATTTTCAGTAAGTATAATTTTTCAAAACCTATTTTTAATGTAATTTCAAAGTTAAAATCGAGTTTGGGCGCACAGTTCAAAAAGAAAAGTCTAGATACGTTTTTTACCATTGGTTTTCTAAATGGGTTTTTACCATGCGGATTGGTGTATATGGCAATTTTTGGAGCCATTGCAACAGGAAGTATTTATCAAGGAAGCTTGTATATGATTCTATTTGGATTGGGAACAATTCCGTTAATGACAACAGCTATTTATTTAGGTAAATTTTTAAACACTTCGGTAAAACAACGCATTCAAAAAGCAATTCCTGTATTGGTAGTTTTAATTGGTATATTATTTATTTTGCGTGGATTAGGTTTAGGAATTCCTTATATTTCCCCAGCACCAAATGCTGGCTTGGTAACCAATACAATGAATTGTCATTAAAGAAAATTAGTTTTCCAATAATGCATAAAAATTATAAGCTTTTAGAATACTAAAGAAATTGTTATAATCAATTTTTGGGATGATAATTCTATCATTTTCATCAAATTTATAATCAGGGAAACTTTCGCCAAAAGTAAATGTATACGCTAATTCTTCAATGTAAACGGAATATGAATCAAAACCATGTTCGTTAACATGTTTTTTTACCGTTGATACGGATTGGAATGCTTTTACAACTTTGTCTTTACCATGTTTAAGAAACAGTGTTTCAATTTTTAAAGAATCACGTTTGTTGCAATCTGCTCCTAAAGGGCATCCATTCATAGCCTCCAAAAGTTGTAAGGCTTCATCATGTTTCTTTTTTTTATTTAATATTTCTGCTTGTATAAGTGTAATAGCTCCTTTTGCACCTGCCCAAGAGTTTCCACAGAAACCATAATCGCTTTTACTAGCTTTGTCTAGGTATGATTCTGCTAGTGCAAGATCATTTTGTTGTATTGCTTCTTGAGCATTTTTAATAAAGGCACGTCCATCTGTAGCGTCAAATTTTTTCCCACAAGAAAAGAGCGCTAAACAAAAAACAGTTAGTAGTAAGTATTTGTATTTGAACATCGTACTTTTTTGGTAAACGATAATAATCGTTATTAATGTATGCTTAAAGATAGCAATTCTTAATAAAAAGTAGTGTTAATGTTAATGGTTTATTGTGGTTTATACTCGTTGTAAAGCTTGTTTATTTTTGGTTGAATTATTCAGATTCCAATAATATAAAACCATAACAAAAAGAACTCTTCTGAGAACTCACTAAATTTTACTTCTCTTTGTAATTTTGCAGTTTTGATGGTTTTAGCAACAAAGTATAGGGCATAAAAAACACAAAACATAGAAAATATATGTAATGCTGGTATTAATGAAAGAAGCAATTTAAAACCTTCTGATTGTCCTGTAATTATTCCATCTTGCTGAAGTATAAAAAATACAGTATATACAAAAGCAATACTTATAAAGACATTGAACCTAGTTCTTTTCATTTTTATAGCTGGAGGAATATGTTGTTGTAATCCAACAGCTATTGTCCAAAGCCAACCAAGAAATCCTATTACAAAAATGATTGATATAAACGGGAATATTTTGAAAAAAATAGCCAAACTACTATCAAAAGGAGTTGAAGTATTATTAAAGATTGTGAAAATATCAGATATTATATAAAAAAATATAAAGAGAAAAGGTAGTCCATATAGTGTCAAAAAAAGTTGCCAATGTTTTGCTTTTAAAAAAGTGTGTATCATGAATGTAATTGTTTGTGAAGCTTAATTTTTAAGGAATTACTTTAAAAATTAAGCATTTCTATATTTTGTGTTTCACCTTCTTTGAGTTGTACATATTGCATAATGCCGCCACCAGTTTTATCCCAAAGCATAAAAGCTATAATGTAATAATCTCCAGCAGGAAGATTTGTAAATTCAAATTCACCTTTTTCATTACACATGGTTTTCTTAGTATCGTGATATTCTTTAGGATCTGGTGTAAACGTCGGAATTCCGTTTTCTACATGCACATACCCAGCATTAGTATTTTTATAAATATGATGTAATCGTTCTTGCGTGTATAAACAATCTGGCATTAATTCTATTCTAAACTTTTCCCCAAAACGCGTTTCTCCATTTTTCGACTTAAATTTTGCAACGCCTTTGATTGTTCCATTTCCTGGAGTTTTGAACCATTTTACAGCTTCAACATCAAATGTGTTTTCGATTTTTATAGGTTGTTTTTCTTTTGCTTTTTGTGGTCTAGCACAATTAATACATAGAAATCCAATGAAGAGTAGGCATAATTTTTTAATGATGGCCATGTGTTTTTTGTTTTAATAAATTGTCGAAAGCATTTTTTAATATCGTTGCTAATACTGGATTTTCTTTTTCAATTAAAGGATGTATACTTTTATATATTTTATGATTTTCCTCATGATCAGGATGCGGTCCATCAAAAATAAACCTAAAAACACTGTAAATGTCTTTCTTATTCCTTTTGGAAAGTACTTTACAGATAGCTTTTGTGTCATTTTGAAATCGTTTATAAATATCAAAACCTTCTCTAATTTTATCTGCTTCCCAAATTCCATTTACACAAATATTTATGTATTTATCATAAAAATCCTTAGAAGGAATTGAATTGAGATTTGCAAAATATGAAATAATAGGATTTGATAGTAAATTATCTGAATACATATAAAGTGCTGCGCTTTTCCCTGTTTCAGAATCAAACCCAAAAATGTTTTCCATGTTTTCAAATGAATTTGGAAATGCGCAAAAGAACATTTTTTCTAATTCAATTTTTTGATTGCCAGTTGCTATTTTGGCTTTTTCAAAAAAATAAACAATCGTATCAGCTTGATTTTTATTTGTTTTGAAATAAAAATCAGGACAAGTAAACGTTTTCAAGGTTACTTTTTCATTGACAGTTACATTGTCGCGTATATAAGATTTTTTATGAGAATTTTCTGTGTGTTGTTTTTGCTGTTTTGAACAGCTAAGAAGACTCAAAGAAGTAATGAAAAGTATACAAATGTATTTCATACGTTATTAGCAATAACAATAATTGTTATTGCTAATACTACAATATCTTATTTGAAGATCAAAAATGATAATAAGATTTTATGTGTTAGCTAGAAGCACTTTAGAATTGATTCGTTTTTTTATACGTTAAACCTGCACCATCGCAGATTTCCCATGTACTATTAAATGAACTTTCAGACTGAAAAACCATGTATTCTACTAAGTAACTGCAACTTGCGATGATATCATTGTCAGTATCAAAAGTCAATGTTAAGGTACGACCATCTTGCGTTATTGATATCACAAAGGTTCCTGTAGCTTCGGTTGTAACTCCATCACGTTGTCTAACTTTTACAAAAGATCCATCCGTATTTAATAAATATGACTCTTGCCATTCCATAGCCGCTCCGGTGACTAATGAATTTGGAATGCTACCATGCATAGAAGTAAGAATCCAATTTCCAAAAACTTCGTTGCTAATTGTATCATCGTCACTATTACATGAAGATACTAGTACAATTGTCAATAAAAGTAAAATTATTTTTTTCATAATGTTGTCGGTTTAATACTTAGATACATTTTATAGCAATTGGTTGCGTGTAATGACTTAAAAATCTATTTGAGTATGATAAATGTCATAGTTATTCTAATGATTCTAGGATACTTTTAATATAGAAATTAAAACTAAATCAAGATGAAAAAAAGAACACCAGTTTCAACAATCATGACAGTAAATGTAATTACATTAAATCATACAGATAACTTAGATACAGCGGAACGTTTATTTAAATCAAAAAATATAAGACATATTCCTGTTGTAAGTGGCGATTCCATCATTGGAATGTTAAGTTATACAGATTTACTACGTATTAGCTTTGCCGATGGAGCGTATGAAGAAGAATCTAATGTAGAAACAGTTGTATATAATATGTTTACGATAGAGCAAGTAATGGCAAAAAACTTGGTAAGCGTAAGTTCGAATACAACAATTAAAGAAGCTGCTGAAATATTAGCTAAAAAAGAATTTCATGCGTTACCTGTAGTTGACGACGGAAAATTAGCTGGAATTTTAACAACGACTGATTTAATCAATTATTTACTAGATCAATTTTAATATGCCAAAAACGCAGTAGCGAAATTCATTAAATCCAACTCTTATGAAAAATGTTTTAATATTGACCGATTTCTCAACCTGTGCACAAAATGCAATACATTATGCACTACATTTTCTAAAGGACGAAGCATGTTGCTTTTATATCATGCATGTACACAAATCGGGAAGTTTTACCATGGATGATTTAATGGCTTCCGCTACTGCTAATGTTTATGAAAGTGTTTTTAAAGCCGAAAACGATCGTTTGGAAAAGCTTATAGATTCATTAGAACAAACGTCGGAAAACGATGCACACAAATTTTATTCTATCTTAGATTACGATAGTTTTTTACAAGCAATATATCGTATTATTGAAGAGAAGAAAATAGATATATTAGTTGCAGGATATAATGGTGTTTCTAATGTAGAAGAAATTGTTTTTGGAAGTCATACGTTGAGCATTGTCAGAAAAATTAACTGTAAAACATTGGTAGTGCCAGAAAATGCAACATTTCACAACCCAAAAACAATGTTATTGCTGTTAGATGCGAAAGATGATATTCAAGGCAAAGCGTTTGAAAATTTAATACATACAGCTAAAAATCATGATATGCACGTTCATGTACTTCGTGTATATGAAAAAGGTTATAAAGGCGATCGTTATGACGAATCGTACTTAATGAAGCATTGTAAAGATGTTAATTATACATATCATGTCATAGAAAATGTGCCATTAGATTATGTAAAATCGTGTTACATGCAATTATATGATATAGATATGATTGGTTTGATTGTTCAGAAAGAATCTGTTTTCGAACGTTTATTTAAGCATTCAACGACCACAACTATTAGTAAAACATTGAAGAAGCCTTTATTGGTAACGCATCCGTGATTTGAAATTTATTTGAATAAAATCTGTTAGGCTATTCTGTATCTTTTTTTGCTTTTAAAAACGCTTCTGATCGTGCAATTTGTTCTTCAAGATTCCATTCAAAATCAAACCTATTTTTTAGAAATTTAGCAATAGAATCTAGTCCTATTTCAGTTCTTCTTTTATCAATATTTGCAGGATCATATACAGGCCAAAGATTAAAACTTTTGGTTTCAGGATAATACTTCATTTGTCCTCCATAAACTTGTAAATCACCTCGTTCTGTAGCAATTCTATCTTCAGCCCTTACCAAAAATCGAGGTTCTAATTTCTTGTCTTTTACAGCTTGTTGCATCATTGGAAGGTATTTTATGCGAATTTCATTACCGGAATGTTGAATTACATTACATATAGTGAAATTTCCTTGTTCACCAATCATTTCTTTTGTTGGCCAACCATTAGCGTCTAAAATTGCTCTTACTTTCTTCTCATTAATCATATGATTTGCTTCATAGATTTTTTGATACTTTTTGTACTGTTCTGAATCTGCACCGTAAATCCGTTGTAAAGAATCTCGTTTTCGTATAGGAACTTGTTCTTTTTGCCAAATAGTATCTAAAACAGCAATGAAATTTTTAGGCTGCTTATCATTCTTTATAGGTTCTTTTGACTTGTTTTTGTCGGAGCAAGAAATGAAAAGGAAAAAAAAGAATATCAATATAAATCTCATACAATAGGTTTAATATTTGTGTAAAAAGTTAAAGCTATATGAAACTACATAAAAATCAAAAAAAGAACATAACATTAAGAGCTAAAAAAGCAGGAAAATGTTGAATTTTTCCTGCTTCTTGGACAATTAATAAGATTAATAACTAACAATCTTAAATTTTGAATGTCATTACGGGTAATGTAGAATGATTTGCAATATCTTCTGAAATACTTCCTTCAAAAAAGTGAGCTAAACCTTTGCGACCGTGTGTTGCCACGGCAATCAAATCAGCGCCTTTGGTACTAGCAAAGTTTAAAATTCCAGCTTCAATTGAATAATCACTAACGTAATGTACATTTTCCATATGATCCGTATGTCCGTCGGCAATCTTTAAAAAATCTGCCACACGCACTTCCATTTCTGTACTACTCTTAAAACCTGAGCCAGGTAAGTTTACATATACCAAATGCAACGTAGCACCAAGTTTTGAAAACAAAGCATTTGCATTGATATATGGTTTAATGGCTTCCTTTGAAAAATCGCAAGCAAGAACTACATTTTCAAAGTCCATCAAAATTGGGTTATATTTTACAACCAACACAGGAATATCTGAATGACGCACTACTTTTTCAGTGTTCGATCCTATGAATACTTCTTTTATTCCACTTGATCCGTGTGATCCCATCACAATTAAATCTGCATTGTGTTCTTTGGCAACATCATTTACTTCGCTAAATACTTTAAAATGTTTTACAATAGGAGTTACCTTAACATCCTTTAAATAGGGTTTATCTAGAAAGTCTGTAAATTTTTGTTCGGCTAATTTTAAGAAGAAAACCGCTTCCGCTTGTCTGTTCCCATCTGAATCAGAAATAAGCGCATTTGACAGTTCTAACATGTGCAACGCCAACACTTCGGAATCGTATTTTTTTGCTAAAATAGACGCTGCTTCTAATGCATATTCTGAATGTTTTGAGAAATCTACGGGTACAATAATTTTTTTCATTTTAGTTTTTTTAAATAGTCATTGAGAATAATTGTGTGGCTGGCTTTTTTCGTTGTAATAATACGTCAAAAGCCATGCAAATGTTACGTACAAAAGGTTTTCCTTTTTTAGTAATGTATAGTGTGTTGTTATTAATCTGAATTAATTCGTCAGCTTCAAACTCTTGCAGTTTCCAACGAATTTCTGTTAGCTCAGGAATTGCTGCAATTTCATCATTCAAAGAAGTTTTAAAGTGACACATTAAGTTCAAAATATGTTTTCTAATGATGAGGTCTTCTTCCGTAAGGATATGTCCTCTAAATACAGGAATAATATCTTTATTTACCAATTCATAATACGTTTCAATATCTTTAACATTCTGCGAAAAACCATACCAACTATCGCTAATGGAAGAAACGCCCAAGCCAATCATAGCTTGTGTTTTATTAGCAGTATAGCCCATAAAATTTCGATGCAAACGTTTTTCAATCATAGAAGTATACAAGGCATCAGTTGGCAATGCAAAATGATCCATGCCAATGTCTACATAACCAGCTTCTTTTAGTAGAAATTTACCCAAATTGTATTGCGCTGTTTTTTCAGTTGCTGTTGGTAAATCTTCATCTTTAAAACCACGTTGTCCGTTTCCTTTAATCCACGGCACATGTGCATAACTGTAAAAAGCAATACTATCTGGTGCCAATTCTCTAGTTTTAGCAATAGTTTCTGTAACATGTGCTGTTGTCTGAAATGGTAATCCGAAAATAATATCGTGTCCCACAGATGTATAACCAATATTTCTGGCAAGCTCCGTAACGCGTTTTACATTTTCAAAAGGTTGTATACGATGAATGGCTTTTTGAACCTTTTTATTATAATCTTGTACACCAAAACTCACACGTCTAAACCCTAGATTATATAAGGTTTTCAAATGTGTTTCAGTTGTGTTATTTGGATGTCCTTCAAAGCTAAATTCGTATGCTTCGGCAAGTGTAGCACGTGATAGAATTCCCTCGATTAATTCTTGAAGATGTTTTGGTGAAAAAAAAGTGGGCGTTCCACCGCCAAGATGAAGTTCTTTAATCGTTGGTGTATTTTCCAACAGATCACAGTACAAAGCCCACTCTTTCAAAACTGTATTCATATAAGGAATTTCTACATCGTGCCTTTTTGTTATTCGCTTGTTACAACCGCAAAACGTACATAGGCTTTCGCAAAAAGGCAGATGGATGTAGATACTTATTCCTTCTTTACTATTACTTTCTTGAAACGATTTTCGTAATGAAACTTTCCATTGTTCCAATGAAAATGTATCTAAATTCCAATAAGGAACGGTCGGATAACTTGTATATCGCGGACCTGCCACATTATATTTGTTCACTAAATTGCACATACCTGATAATTATGATTCAAAAGTAAGGAGCAGTTTGCGGCTGTCATATGATAAATATCATGTTTGGAGAATTGTGCCGTTTTTTTGGTAATGACTTCTTTGTCTGAAGAATAGAAATCTTAAAGTTTTGTGAGTAATTTTGTTTCCGAATAGGATTATTGTAGTTTAAACAAAACATACTAAAATCGTCTTATTTTGTTTAATGTTTGTCACATTGAATGTAGTCGAGATCTTATATAAAATAAAAACTTATCTATAAATTTAAAACGCTTTGTAAATGATGAAAAATATAGCAATAATCTTGTTTTTATTATTGGTAAGTTGCAAAAGTGAACCAAAAAAAGGAATGGAATCTGACAATACAATTGACAAAACAGTTGTTGAAATGTGGACTAATTATACCAAAGTAAATTCTGGATTAAAAAAAGAAACCTTACCAGATTCTTGGTATTTTCATAATAATGAACAAGATGCAAATCGGTTAGGGAAGTTAGTGTTAGAAGGTAAAAAACAAGCTTCATCAGGTTTATATGTTTGGTATGAGGAAGCAAATGCAGCATTGCCAAAAGTAGGTGTAAAGCATATTATCACAGATTTTGATGGGAAAGCTTTAGCGATTATTGAAATTACAAAGGTGGATACAATTCCATTTAATACAATTTCTAAAACTTATGCAGAAAAGGACATGGGAACAAAAAAAGAAGCACTCAAAAAATGGAAAAAAGCACATTGGGACTTTTTTGCGAGCGCTATGAATGAAAGTGATAAAAAAATGACAGAAGAAATGCTAGTTGTTTGTGAGCAGTTTAAAACAATTTGGACAAAGCAGTCAAAGTGATGTACTTCAATATGTAAAATCATATTTTACCATATTGTTAAGCCTAATTGAAAAATACGTCTAATGACTGAATATTAACTACTTTCGTTTGTAGTTTCATTAAGTAGAATCAGTTACATATGAAACTTTAAGAGTAGTTTTATCTTTTCCAAAAAAGAAAAATAAAAAACACCTCTGGAAAAGCGCCATTTCTTTTGTTTCTTTTCTTTGGGCAAACAAAGAAAAGAAAACACAAGAATTTTAGTATTTTAAAAGGAACAGTAAAAAATGTCTTTAATTACAAAAGAATATTATCACAGAGATCTATCATGGTTACGTTTCAATCATCGTGTGTTGCAGGAAGCTGCTGACCAACGAAATCCATTGTATGAACGCATTAAGTTTTTAGCAATTTTTTCTTCTAACCTAGATGAATTCTTCAAAGTACGCGTTTCTGCGATTCGTCAAATTAAAAAGTTAGACAAAAGCTTACGTAAAAAACTTATTACCAAGCCAAACAAGTTACTGCGTAAGATTAAAAAAGAAGTAAATATTCAGCAAGAAGAATTTGGACGTATTTTTCAACATCAAATTATTCCTGAGCTAGAAAAAGAAGGAATATCACTAATCAATTGGACACAATTTACAACAGCACAACAACAATTCGCGGAAGCATATTACAAAAAAGAGTTACAACAAAAACTAACCTTAGAAAGAACAATTGTAGAAGAGGAAATTTTTATTGAAAACGAACAACTATATTTAGCTTCTGTACAGGAAGGACGTTTAATTGTCTTCAAAATCCCATCAGATATTTCACGATTTGTAGTACTTCCAACCGAAAAGAATACACATTATATTACGTTTGTTGATGATGTTTTAAAATATGAGTTATCTAAAATATATCCTGACAATACATTTTATGCTGTAAAGGTTTCCCGCGATGCCGAATTGTATATTGATAATGAATATTCTGGAAACTTGTTAGAGAAAATAAAGGATTCGTTAAGTAATAGAAATACGGGTCAGGTAACACGAATGTTGATTGATCAAAAAGCACCTGAAACTTTACTAAATGAACTCAAAAAAGAGCTCAATGTTAATGAAACAGATATTGTGTTAGGTGGGACATATCATAACTTTAAAGACTTTTTTAGCTTTCCAAATCCGACAGAAAAAGTATTGTCATTACCAAAAGTTTTACCTGTTCGAAACAAAGAATTAGATCAGTATGAAAGTGTATTTACTGCAATTTCAGAAAAAGACAGATTGTTGTACTTTCCATACGAATCATTTGATCATGTTTCTGAATTATTAGAAGAAGCTGCGACAGACGAACATGTAACGCATATCAAGATTACTTTATATCGTGTTGCCAAAGAATCTCGGTTGACAACAGCGTTAATCAATGCTTGTAAAAATGGTAAAAAAGTTACGGTATTCATGGAAACCAAAGCACGATTTGATGAACAAAACAACATCAAATGGGGGAAAATATTGGAAAATTATGGAGCCAATGTCATATATAGTTATCCAGGTATCAAAGTGCATTCAAAAATTTTATGTATTGAACGCATAGAAAACGAATTGCTAAAACGATATGGTTATATCGGAACAGGAAATTTCAATGAAAAAACAGCAACTTTATATACAGATTTCTGTTTGATGACAACCAACGAAAGAATTACTTCTGAATTGAAGCAAGTATTTCAAGTATTGGAACGCGAAATCATTATTCCGAAAAGTAAAAAACTACTTATTTCTCCATTTACGACACGAAGTACGTTTTTAGAATTAATTGACAATGAAATCAAAAATGCAAGAGCTGGAAAAGAGGCTTATATTGTGCTAAAATTGAACAGTCTTCAAGACAAACGTATGATTGATGCCTTGTATGAAGCAAGTAATGCCGGTGTGAAAATTGAGCTGGTTATCCGTGGAATTTGTTGTGTTGTGCCAGGTATTGAAGGGCAAAGCGAGCATATTACAATCAAAAGTGTATTAGGACAATTTTTAGAACATGCACGTGTGTATATTTTTGGAAATGATGGAAATGAAAAAATGTACATCGGTTCGGCTGATTGGATGACACGAAACTTAGATCATCGTATTGAAGTCATTGCACCAATTTTAGATGCAGATATTCATGCACGTGTAAAATCGTATGTACAATGGCAATTGGATGACACAGTAAAAGCGAGAATCATTGATGCAAAGCAAAAAAACAAATATGTAAAGCTTGATGCGAACGCCATTCACTCACAGAAAAAGGCATATGCAGAACTTGCTTCGAGAGTCTCAGCAAACTAATTTCTAAACGTTTTTGTGAATCGAAATGTTACTCATAAGTCGCCAATCGTTCATTAATCCACTCCATGTTGTTTTTATAGTAATTATCGCTAAAGTCTGCTTTCTGTGCTTCTAACAATTCCTTTGTCTTTGTGAAAGTTACTTTTGCCAAGGCGGTTTCATTTATCTTATCATATAAATTAGAAAGACTCATGTTTACTCGTACATCATTTGGTTTTTTATCTAAAGCCATTTTGTAAATCTCAATAGCAATTTCATACTTCTTTTGACCTTTAAAATCGTTTCCAACAAAGTTTAAATATCCAACACTTGCTTCATGCACATATCCGAAAATTTCTTTTCGTTGTTTGTTAAATTGATCAATCTGTGTTTTTAAGTTTCCTTTTTTCGCAAAATCTTCCAATACTTTTTGATCTGCAAAATAGTTTCTACTCATACTAATCAAACCATCGCAAATAGAAGGACCAACAATTTGCCAATGCCCAACACCTTCAATAGGTCTTGGTTGCCAAGCAATGGTTTTATTTGGATACTTTTTAAGCAAAGAATCAATACTATTTACATAGCCAGCAAACTCCGTTTCTCGTCTTCCAACATCGCCATGACTGAAGTATAAATACTTTCCGAATGTTGTGTTATTTTTTAATAAAGAATCAGCGTGTTTTACAATCACATTGTCTTTATCTCCAAAAGAAGGACTAATACCAATATACGCATCAAACATATCACGTTTGTCACTAAATATGGTATTTCCGACAAAAGCGCCGCCCCAAGAATGACCAACAATAGTTCTAAAATCATCAGTTCTGTAAGTCTTAGCTATCAATGGAAATACCTCGTTTTGAAGATGTTCCTGTAATTTAGTGGATTTTGGGTTAAATTCAGCGCCACGACTATCAGAAACCACACCAACAACAATCATAGGGATTACTGAATAATTATGAACCATATAGCCAATGTTACCTTTGGCTGCATCCCAAAAAACCTGATGTTGTGCATCTAAAACATAGGTTACTGCATATTTAGAAATAGAATCTCTGTGGTATCTAGTGGGCAAAAAGACCTTTACTTTTCGTTCTTTTCCAAAAACTTTGGAATTAATAGTATGTTCAATTTCCGATGCAGCTTTGTTTTGTGCGAAACTGATACATAAAAACAATAAAATATAAATACTACAGAAGGTTTTAAAGAATTTCATGATGGTTGGTTTTTAATGATAAAGTTTTTAGACTCTATCATTAAAGAATACTTTATTTTCCAATTGTTACAGTTTTGAAAAAAATAGTAACATAGATTTTTAAATATGTGCTTTTGATATAAAAACTATTCATGAACTCAATTTCATTTTTGAAATTATTGACCGATTTTGGAACACAATCGTTATCTGTGCTAGATCAAAATATTTAAAAGTAAGATTATGTTGCGTTAGATTTGTATGTGACGGATGAAATGTTAAAAACTGCTTTTTAATTTTTTTAAAATGAAAGTTTTATGGGTAATAACTATAAGCAGCTATAACTCATTGTTATTTTTTAGTACACCATTACCTTTTTATAAACTCATTAATGTTTTCTCACTATTAATAAAGCCATATAAACAAAATACACAATTAAGTTATAGCCAATTCTTATAGTTACAATCTGTATTTATATTGTTGTTTTGCAAACAAGCCAACAATACAACCAATGATTCCAATCAGCCAATATCCTTTTGTAGAGAGTGTAAAAAGTTGTAAAATAATTAAGATACAACTTCCAATGACCCACAGAATATCAAGCAATGTAATTAGGAAGAGGAGTTTTTTATGTTTTAGATGATATGATGTAATAACTAAGATGCAACAAGCAAATACAATTAAATTGATTCCAATACTCGGAAGTACAATAACATTTTGAAATCCTAAATATGTTTGTAGAAATTCATTAGCGAAAAGCAAAGACAATCCACTTATCATAGAAAATATAGCGTTACAGTATAGCCAAAACTTTAAGTTTTCCATTTGCTTTATGTTTTATGCAAATAAACTATTGAAATTTATCAAAATTATAATGTTTTACGACAATCAATTGCGATAACACGACACATACTTTATTCTTGAAAATACTTTGTGTACTTTTAGAGTATGAATGAAAAAGTAATAGCAAAAACTATCTTTATTAGTTACCTAAGTTATGCTACACAATTGAAGATAGATACAACAATGTTGTTTCAGAATGAAGTTGATACTAAGGATAACGATTTTGTTTCGTTTGAACAGTTTGCTAGTTTACTTCACTTGATTGTTGAAAAAACAGAAAATCAAAATGTAGGACTTTATTTTGGTGAACAGTCCAACATTGCGGCTCTTGGTATTGTAGGTCAGTTGATACAAACAAGTAAGACTATTGGAAATGGATTAGCGCAAGCATTGTCGTCTTTTAATTTGATTAGTAATGTGATTGCATTGCGATTAAAAAAAGAAAATACACGCTTTAAACTATATTTTGAAATTGACGAATCCGTTAAAGAAAAGTATCCTGTTGTGTGTAAACAATTGATTATAAGTTCGATGGTTTTTGTATGCAAGGAGATTTATTTTTTGACTTTAAAAAAACATCATCCTACGTATGTAGCCTTTGAATTTGAAATTGACTCCATTTCATTGTATGAACGAATATTTCACGCTACAATTGTTTCAAATAAAGAGCAAAACTGTATAGAATTTCCTTCTGAGATCTTAGATGAAGAAATTGTTTATGCTGATTACGAATTGTTTGTACACTTAGAAAAACTAGTCTGTAAACGTTTATCTGCACAAGTAGGAAAATCAGAAAAAATTACGGATGTTGTTAAACAGGTCATTTGTAAATTGTTAGATCCTGATTTTCCGAAATTGAATATTGTAGCAAATCATTTACATGTATCCGAACGTGCTTTGCAACGCAAACTTAAAAAAGAAAATACAACATATAGTCAATTGTTAAATGAACTAAAACAAAGTATGGCTGTAGAGTATTTAGCATCAACAAATAGTATTAAAGAAATTAGTTATTTACTTGGTTATTCTAACCCGAGTGCTTTTGTGAATGCTTTTAAAAGTTGGTATAAAATTTCTCCATCTGCATATAGAGAAGAACAAATATTTATAAACTAAAATCTACTTTACAATATCTGGTATTTAATGTATTTTTGATGTAAAAACTATTCATGACCTCAACTTCATTTGTGAAATTATTGACCGACTTAGGAGCACAATCTTTATCTGTATTAGATCAAAATATTTCAAAATCAGATTATGTTGTATTAGATTTATCTGTGACGAATGAAATGTTGAAAACTGTTAATATGTCTTCCTCTGAAAAGTTAGGAATTTATATTGATAGTCATATTGCGATAAATAAAGCAAGAGTAGTATTTGGTGGTTATTTGGAAACGCGTGGTATTTATAATAGAAGTGATTATTTTAATGATCAAAATCCAGAAACGGAACGCAATATCCATTTGGGTTTAGATTTATGGATTGAAGCTGAAACACCAATTTATACTCCGCTAGATGCTGAAGTACATAGTTTTCAAAATAACACCAATTTTGGCGATTATGGCCCAACAATTATTCTAAAGCATATTATTGAAAGTGTTGAATTTTATACCTTATATGGACATTTAAGCCTGACTTCAATAGAAGATATACAAGTTGGGCAGCAATTTAAAAAAGGTGATCAAATTGCAACACTAGGAGATGCTACTGTTAATGGGGATTATCCACCACATTTACATTTTCAAATCATAAAAGATATGCAACATTACAAAGGTGATTATCCTGGTGTTTCTTCTCAAAAAGACTTAGAATTTTATAGACAAAATTGCCCTGATCCGAATTTGTTGTTAGGTTTGTAATTAGCTAAAATTAATTTCAATATCATCATCTAAATCAAGTAAATACACTTCTGTAAAGATTTCTGAAACCAATGAAGCTGCACGTTTGATGTCTTTTCCAAAAACCTTGTTATAGATTTGATGTTCGTAAGTGCAATTTTCTTTTGTTACAATGGGTTGTAAATATTCCTTTTCTTCATCAGAAAGACTATGTGTTGGCAAATCGAATAGTAAATCTTTATTTTGCGTTAACGCGAATTGTACAAACTTTTCCGTACGTCTACATTGAAATATAATAAAACCATCGGAAGGCATTTTCAATAGTTTTTTTAATGCAGTTTCAAATCGTTTTTCGGTAAGGATTGCTTGTTCTTGTTCACTTACCACAAAGAAATCCATTGCCAATTCTACGATTTCATTTTTGTTGTTTAATCCCCAATAAACTGGGTAATAACCATCTCCCCAACCTGAAGAATGAATAATCATGTTCCCTTTAAAGGTAGCATCTGGTGTATGATTTGCCCAATCGCCATCTTTTGAGCCGTAGATACTTCCCGCAGAAGCAGCAACCATTTCATCATATAACACATCGTCATAATAATTGAAAAGTTCTTCACCAGCATACAATTCATCCGATTTTTTTAAATAAACTTTGTGTGTTTCGTTATCGGCAAAAAATGCCAAACCAGCATCAACAGGAAAACCTAAGATTTCATCAGGTTTTAAGTTTTGTACGGTTTCAATTTTATCTCTTTCGGTCAAAGCTAAAATCCAACGTGTTGCTTTTTCTTGTTTGAATTTAATTTTAGAAAATGCAATTCGGTAATGATCTTCACCTTGTTTTTTTAAATATAAATTAACAGGATACGTGCCAGGTTTTACTGTTTTTACAAAAGGTTTTGTATGATCAGATATAAATGGATCTGCCGATACAATTTTTCCGCTAGGTAAATAAATATCACCTACAAAATGTTCTATTAATTCATCAGAATTCATTAGAAACGCAACGTCGCAATCAATTTCTATATCTTCTAATCGTGTTTGTTTCTTTTTAAAAAAATCAAATAATCCCATACTGTATTTATTTATGCTTCTTCTATTGTGTTTCCTACTTCGTCTAGTCCTAAAAATGGATTGAAAGCAATTTCCCAAAGATTTTCATCCGGATCGGCAATATAACCACTATAACCGCCCCAAAATACTTCTTCGGGTTGTTTTACGATTTTTACACCTTTACTTTCTAAATCAGTAAAAATTTCATCTACTTCTTCTTTGGTGCGTGTATTATGTGCTAAAGAGAATGCTTTAAATCCTGATCCTGTAGGATCAATCTGTGCATCTTCAGCCAGTTTGTCTTTTGGATATAAAGAAAGTAATATTCCATTTAATTGAAAAAATGAAATAGACTCGTTACTGGCTTTGGTGAGTTTCCAGCCAAATATTTCTTTGTAAAAAGCTGTTGAAACTTGTAGATTATTTACTCCTAAACCGATGATGGTAACACGTGGTTGCATAGTTTTGTTTATAATAAATAGTTCATGTCAATAAATAACTAATATATAAATAAACAAGAAAACCGCTTATAATAAGCGGTTTTTTTTAATATAGAAGCGAGCATTTATAATGTGATAAAATTATTTTGAAGCACTATATGGATCTTTTGTAGGTTCTAAATTACTATTGACACATCCTACGAAATTTAAGTTTGTAAATGCTCCATCATGTTCTGTTACAAGGTCTAGCATTGCAACTTTAGCTTCGGGCATTTTTGCATTCATATCTACCCAAACCACATTTGGAGTTCGTGCATTACAGAAATAATATTTTAATTCCTTATGATCTGAAAGTGTAGACCAAAGTGTTGGCGCAATATTAGGATGTCCTTCAAAACCTAACATTCCAATTGGTACGGAAGCATTTGCTACTACAGATTTTGCCTGTGACAATGAATCAAGTGCGCTTTTAGGTTTTTCTAAATGATTATAATAATAAGTTGCCCTCTCAAAACGATCGGATGCAAAAGGACCTCCAGGAATGGTGCGACTAGGAAAATCATTATTATCATTCCATTGCCACAACCAATACTTATTTATTTCAAGTTGGATAGTATAGTTTGGTTCGTTAGTCATTACACTATATTCTTTACCGTAATGAATATGATACTTTCCACCATATACCTCAACAATTGTTGTATACCCTTTTTTATCTGATACAGAAAGGTGTAATGCCGCAGGTGATTCACTTCCTGGAACTTTGGTTTCAACAAGCTCTATTTCGCTTTTTTCAAATGCATCATGTACTTCCTTGGAAGTTTTAAAATTGTCCAAAACATACTGTACCCATCGTAATATATTGAGTGGTTTGTATTCTTTTTTCCCTGTAAGCTCATAGTCCGTACCTTTTGCATAAAGCACATTGGCAACCAACCCTTGTGAATTTATTCCGTCTGAAGCTGCGTAACCATGTTCTTCATTTCCAACCATAGTTACAACGCTACTATATTGAGAAGTCCATTCCCAATTTTTGTCTTTAAATTTCTTTTTTTTCGCTTGCTTTTTATCTAATGCAGATTTTACCAATCCGCTTTTAAATGAAAATAGACTTGTAGGAAGTTGAGTTTTCCAGTCCATGTTTCTAGCGGTTGTTAAGAACGCTTTGTTTCTGTTGTTAAATACTCGTGTGCACATAATATATATAGGTTAAATGTTTTGTGATAAAACTTTTGGGACTATAATATTAGTAATATCAAGTTGATAAATATAGCGTATTAGTACTTGATTTTATTTTTACGAGAAGCACACCACTACTAGGCGTTGAGGTATAAAAAGTGTTGTTAGATATACAATTCCAAAGATCTAACCGATATATAAAAAAGTATAACAAATAATATAATTTTAGTATGTCAAATTTAGTTCATATTTATGGGAATATAAACGCTGATGGAACAATACATTCATCTTCAGGAGATTTTAAGGTTGTTAATGAAGGAGGAGGATTTTACAAAGTAACTTTTGATGATTCATTCAAAACAATTCCTACGGCTGTTGCAGCACAAAACTTTAGAGAATGGGATGATTTTCGATATGAGAGTGGTTCTCCTCTTGATAATACAGTTTTAGTGGCTTTAGATAAGTCTAAGTTTAAAGTGTTAACTGGAGGAAATAACAATCGTGCTTCACGAAACTTTACGTTTATTGCTATAGGAATGCGTTAGATCTAATTAAGTATAGGTTCAAAAAAGCCATCTAAAAATATTTTAGACGGCTTTTTTACTGTAATTATAACGCTGCTGAGTTTTTTGATGATGGTTACTTTATTTATAGAATTTTGATGAATTACTATAATTCTTCAACTTTTACTTGATTCCAAATTCCAGTTTTAGCTGTTTCTTCTGCGTATGCTAAAAAAGTTTTTGCAGGTCTGCCCAATACTTTTTCAATATCATTGGTGATTTTTTGATTTTCTGGATTGGTCAAAACATGACTGAATAAGTACTCAATTAACCAAATAACATCCGCAGGTATTTGCATTTGTTTCATTCCTTCTACATACTGTTCTAAAGTAATACTGTGAAAATGTAAGCTTCTGTTACTAGCTTTTGCTATGGTATTAATGACATCTTTAAATGTGACTAATTCAGGACCTGTAACCTCTATAATTGTATTGTTATAATTATCATCTAGCAAAGCAACTGTTGCAACTTCAGCGATATCATCTGCATCTACAAATGGAATTAAAACATCAGGCATTGGTAATGCAACTTCACCCGAAAGAATAGGTTCTAAAAAGAAACTTTCACTCCAATTTTGGTTAAACCAAGAAGCTCTTACAATAGTATAATTTATACCAGAATTCATTACAATTTTTTCACAGGCTTCCGCTTCAACTTCACCTTTTCCGGAAAGTAAAACAATCTTTTTTACTCCAAGTTCTTTGGCTAAATACGTTAAGCTTTCGATGGCTTTTTTTGCTCCAAGAACTGCCAAGTCTGGATAATAGGTTACGTACATTTTTTTGATGCCTTCTAAAGCTTTTACCCACGTATCTTTATTGTCCCAGTCGAAACTTGGTGTTGCACTTCTTGAACCAATTTTTGGCTCAATTCCTTTGTCTTGTAATTGTTTCACTACGCGGCGACCCGTTTTTCCGGTTCCTCCGATGACTAATATGTTTGTGTTCATAATATGTTGTTTTTAAATTGTTTTTTGAATTAATGTTGAAATGAGTACTAGGATGAATGAAATCATTCCTGAAATTGTTCTAATGGTATGATATTGATTCCAGTTGCTTTCATAATAGATTCTGAAATTTTTTAATTCGGTTAAATTCATTTGCTTGATGTTCAATACTTCCAATTCATTGTTTAAAGGAACATTTCCAAATGCTGTGAAGCCAACAGTACCAACCAGATAAATTAGTGCAGATACTAAGATGAACCAAAACACAGGTTTGTTATTGTTGTGTAAACATGCATTTAAGATCAGCATAAACAAACTTCCAAAGAATACCGTGAAAAATACAGGATTTAAGATCTCTTTGTTAATGTGTTGCATGGTTTCTAAGTATGTGAAATCTCCAACTTTTTTTGTTCCCAAAATAACCGAAACCGACCAAGCAAAGAAAAAACCAACAGAAAGTGCATTCAGTAACATTGTGATAAAAAAGACACTAGTTTTCATTTTTTAGCTTTTTGCGTTAGATGCGTTCCGAAATAGAATACAATGAAGTAAAACTCAACTACGATAATGTAAAACATAGGATCTGCAAAAAATGTTGAATGACTTCCGCCAGCAGGAATTACAAATACTGGAACGGTTATGAATGCATCCAATACGGTTGCAATAATTATAAATGTAAGTGCCAACGAAGAAGGTTTCATGTGTCCCTTTTTGTAAAACAAATATGTTCCTAAACAAGCACTAGGAATAATGCCTAATACGAGCGCAATATTGGCTTGTTGTGCTGAGTTTTCTAAAATTGGAATGTAAGATGATATAAGGTAAAAAGTAACACCTAAAATCCAGACTAAAATGCCGTATGCTATACTAAGTGATCGATTGATAATCATAATTTTTAGTTTTTTAATTATGATACAAATCTATTGCAGCTTACTCTCAGCAGCTTATTCGAAAAGAATTATGATTTATTCGAAAAGAATTTTACACTTGACTAGGTCTGTAGCCAAACTTTTTTTCAAAAGCGTTAGAAAAAGAACCCAAACTATCATAACCTACAGCCCAAGCAGCTTCTTGAATGGTTTTTTGTTCGTTCTTAATTAGGTTGTACGCTTTTTTTAATCGTTCATTGTGTAAGTATTTAAAAACGGGAACACCAAATTGTGCTTTGAATCCTTTTTTTAATTTGTTGGTATTGGTTCCTATTTGGTGCGCAAGTTCGGTAAGTGAAGGAGGATTTTCTAAATCAGACAATAAAATTTCTTGAGCTCTATTGAATTTTTCAAGTTGTGAAGTATCAATCTTGTTTGATTGTTGACGTGCCAATTGTCCAAAATAGTGAGAAAGTAATGCCGACATATGACTTTTATAGAACATCATTTTAAGTTCACCTTCATAAGCATTACTAAAAAATTGATCTACTAATAGAAACATTTCCGGATTCATATTAAATACAGGACCTTCTACATAATGATCTTTTGGATGCACGAGCTGATGTAAAAACTGTTCTAAAAATTGTCCTTCACCATTGGGCATTTTGTCTAAGTTTTTAATAGTGGTTGCAATCACTAAACATTGCAATGGTTTTTCAACTGAAACATGATGTTCAAATTCAACCTTCTCATCAGCATAAAAAGAAAGCACCATGCCTTTGGTATGATGAAACTCTTTTGTTTTTCCATCATATTTAACCTTTAGTCCAACATTTCCTGCACCGTAAAAAGCAATTGCAATAACTGGTTCGTCAAAAAGACACGAATCAACTAGCGTTTTGTCGGTAGCAGCTTCTTCCAATAAAATAGTACAATCGTTTATGTCTATTATTTCACGGTTCATTTATTTTTGATGTATAATAAGTTTGATTATTATGAATGTTAGTAGTAGGAATAAAAATACTGATTTTTTAATTGAGTAATTGTATTCAATAATTTTTAAACTATTATAATTGATTCTGTGCTTTTTATATCATGATATTACTACTTCCTGCAATTACTTTCCATGCAGTAGAACATAATTTCCAAACTCTTATGACTTTATATTTACCATCAAGTAGATGCTCAAAATAGGTGCCTTTCATTTCAATAATAACCGATACAACAGCAGTCGTATCAATAAATTGTATTTCTTGTGCTGAAGCGGAAATTTCAGTGATTTTCATATTTCCAGAACGATACGTTTCTAAATCTTGCGCTTTTGTGATGGTTTGTCCATTAGGAATTGTAAAAAGTAATTGTTCATGTACTAATTCATCCAATTTTTGAACATCACAATTTTTCATCGCTAGTAAAATTTCTTGTTCACTTTTAATGATTGCGTTTTTTGTTAATAGTGCTGTTGTGTTCATTTTATTTTTATGGCTTCGTTTTGACAGTATTTTGCTAGCTTCTCTGGAGCATCGACGTCTCCTAAATTTGCAGCAAGTGTAAAATATTCGCAGGCTTTTTGTATGTTTTCTTCCTTTACGTAAATCTCACCCAAATAATAATAACTAGTATCAGTATTATAATTTTGTGTAATAGATTTTTGAAAGTCAATGATTGCTGATTTGTAATCTTTGTTCTCGTAATAACTTAAACCACGCCAATAATAAAGTTCGCATTCTTCAATTTCATAACCAGTTTCATCTGAATCATCAAAAGGAGAAATTAGTTTCAAATTAATTCCTTCAGGTGCAGCCGAACAAGCAATTACATATTTTGATTGCAATGCTTTGGAATAGTATTTAATTCCTTCTTCGTAGTTTTCTAGTTCATTGTAGTTTCCTGCAAGATTAAAAAGCGTAAGCGTGTTATTGGGTTCTAATTTTAGTGCTTTTTTATAATCAATTGTACTTTCTTTTATCTGCCCAAGCATTGATTTACAATATCCTCTGTAAATAAGAGCATCTTTAAAATCAGGTTTTCTAGCAATAGCTTTATCTAATAATACAATAGCATTTAGATAATCTCCGCTATCGGCATAGTTGGAAGCATTAATATAATAGTCTTCTTCTGTGAGAAAACCACAAGAATTAAGTAGCATTAAAAGTAATAATACATATAGTGATGTCTGTTTCATAGGAAATATGAAGATACGTAGAAATTTAATTTCTAGGCAACACATAAAAATACACCGAAATAAAATGGCAAATACTTCCTGCTAGTACGAAAATATGAAAGATAGCATGATTAAACGGAAGTTTCCGAATGCTGTATAAAATGGCACCAACTGTATAGGCAACTCCACCAGCAAACAGCCAAAATAAACCATCACTTGATAAGTTTTCCATTAGCGGATTGATAGCAAACACAATAATCCAACCCATAAATACATACATTAAAGTAGAAAGTTTATCAAATTGTCCTGTGAAGAAAAGCTTTAATGTAATTCCAACTACAGCAAATGCCCAAACAGTTCCGAAAATGATCCAACCAGTAGTGCCTTCTAACGTAATAAGTGCAAAAGGTGTATACGTTCCGGCAATCAATAAATAGATAGCCGCATGATCAAACACACGCAATCGATTCCGTAATTTAGGAGTTGTGGTTTTATGATATAAAGTTGAAGCCAAATACAATACAATAATACTCAATCCGTAAATAGTACAACTTACCAAGTGTATTGTTTCACCGTATTGAATGGCTTGTTTTACTAAAAATAGAAGTGCAATAATTCCTAAGATAACACCCAAACCATGTGAAAGGATGTTGAGTTTTTCTTCTAACGGTGAATAGTATACAGCTTCTTTTTCTTTCTTTGGTTTCAAAAAAATAGTATTTAAAAGTTAGGATCGTCTCTTCGAGTGATTCGCCAAGGCGAATTGTATCAAGAAGTAAAAGTAGTCTATTTTTGTGTCCTTAAATTTTAATACAAAATACGAAACTTAATTGTATTTTCTACTTTCTTCAATGCTGCCGTTACTTTTTTGTTGTACTCTTTGTCAACATCCACAATTACATAACCAACTTTATTATCAGTAGATAAATATTGTCCTGTAACATTCAATTCGTATTTAGCTAAGACCTTGTTCACCTTTGCCATAATACCAGGAACGTTTTTGTGAATGTGCAAGAAACGATGTGCATTGGTTTGGCGTGGTAAACGAATATTTGGGAAATTTACAGCATCAACTGTATTTCCAGAATTTACATATGCCATAATTTTATTGGGAACAAAATCAGCAATATCACGTTGTGCTTCTTCCGTACTTCCTCCAACATGTGGTGTTAGTATAACGTTGTTCAATCCTTTTAATGGAGTTTCAAAAGCGCCATTTGCTCTAGGTTCTTGTGGATACACATCTATTGCTGCACCTGCAATTTTTTTAGTTTCAATCGCTTCTTTTAATGCTTCAATATTTACGACAAAACCTCTGGCTAAATTAATTAAGATAGCGCCATCTTTCATTTGGTCAAATTGTGCTTTGCCATAGAAATCACGGTTTGCAGCATTGTCATCTACATGTAAAGAAACCACATCCGAAATAGAAAGTAATTCTTTTAAAGAGCTGCATCTTTGTGCGTTACCAAGTGCTAATCGATCTTCAATATCATAGTAAAATACGTTCATTCCCATAGCTTCGGCTAATACCGATAGTTGCTTTCCGATGTTTCCGTAGCCAACAATTCCAAGCTTTTTTCCACGAACTTCACGCGAACCTTTTGCGGTTTTATTCCATTGCCCGTTGTGCAATTCGGTACTTCTAGGAAATACACTTCGCATCAACATAATAATTTCACCAATTGCCAATTCAACTACCGAACGTGTGTTACTATACGGTGCATTAAAAACAACGATTCCGTTTTCTTTACAAGTTTCTAAGTCAATTTGTTTAGTTCCTATACAAAAAGCACCAATGGCTAATAGTTTTTTAGCAGCTTTAATCACTTTTGGTGTAACATGTGTTTTGGAACGAATTCCTAAAACATGAATGTCTTTTATTTTTTCGATTAAATCGTCCTCAGATAAACTATGCGATAATATTTCTACACTAAAACCATCTTCTGACAATCTATTAAACGCATCCGAGTGAATGTTTTCAAGGAGTAATATTTTGATTCTATTTTTTGGGTATGATATGTTTCTTGGCAAATCATTCACAAATAAAAACTCATCTAAATTTGGCGTAACATGATCCGCTTTTTTTACGGCTTTATCACGCGCCACATTTTCAGTAAATGCAAAAAACTTATCGGCAACACCAGCTTCTCGCATAACGTAATCACTATAACCATCACCAATTACTTGAATTTCTCCTTCCAAATTCATGTCTTTCAAACATTGAATTTTTCCATTGTGATGTGATAATACATTTTCAGCATCAAAACCTATGATGTATCCTTCTGCATCAAATGTAAATGTATTGGCATACACACGATCAGAAGGAATATTGTAATCTTTTACGATCGGATCAATAAATTCTTTAAATCCGCATGAAATTACGTAAATATCACTAGAGAAATCTGTAAAAAACTCTTTGTTACTTTCAATAGAAGCGGAAAGTTGTAGGCGTAATCTAGAAATTAATTCATCCAAATTAGATTTGTGTGCATGCAACAATTTAATACGTCGCTCTAAGGATTCAGTAAAGGAAATTTCACCATCAATTCCTAAGTTCGTAATTTCTTGAATTTCTTCAATAATTTCATCTTTTTTAGGATTGTTTGCGAGTGTAATTTCTGCTAAAACATCTAGTGCTTCTACACTAGTTAATGTACTGTCGAAATCGAATACGTAATTCTTTTGAGCGATTTTCATGAGCTATTAAAATAAGCGATAAAAGTATTAAAATCATTTTATAGGAACGATGCTTAGGGCAAGATTCAATTAACAATTCTAATAGTTTTGTTGATAAGAAGGTTTTGTACTTTCAGATTGAAAGTTTTGTGTATTGTTTTGTTAAATTTTTAGTTTTGACAAGAGCTATTTTGAAAATAAAAATCGTCAAACTGAACTTGATTCAGATTGACGTTTTAGATAAAGCTAAAATATTCCCTTTCGGGCAAATCGAAAGGGAATATAAGCACTCTAATTACTAAATTATGGTAGATTGACCAACTCTTATGTTTCCTGAATTTATGTGTAATGTATCTACATTTTCGATAAACTCTTCAATAAATGTTCCGACGTTTTCTGTAGAATAACCACCATTTGCATTTAAATCTGGTGTGCAAATTTCTAAATCAATAGCGCGTTCTACAGCATCTCTAACAGTTTCTGCTTCTTCGGCTAATCCAAAATGATCCAACAACATTGCTGCGGATAGGATAGAAGCAATCGGATTGGCAATACCTTTTCCTGTAGCTTGTGGGTACGAACCATGAATAGGTTCAAATAGTGCATAGGTATTTCCAATAGAAGCTGAGGCCAATAACCCAATAGATCCGCCAATGACACTGGCTTCGTCCGAAATGATATCACCAAACATATTCTCGGTTAAGATGACATCAAACTGACTTGGATTGAGTACCATTTGCATGGCAGCATTGTCTACAAATAGAAAATCGAGTTCAACTTCTG
Source organism: uncultured Kordia sp. (assembly GCF_947496985.1). Taxonomy (GTDB): domain Bacteria; phylum Bacteroidota; class Bacteroidia; order Flavobacteriales; family Flavobacteriaceae; genus Kordia. Next base: position 411,432 of record NZ_CANMEZ010000001.1, on the reverse strand, counting down.
GATATTGTGTAGCCATCGCCGTGACTACTTTTCTCCATAAGCGAGACGTTTCTAATACGTTTGCTTTGTCAACTAGCGTTAATTTTTTATTTCTAGTTTGCGCCGATTTGAATGCCAAATGTGCAACACGTTCTATTTCTTCTTTTGAGTATTCACATAAGTCGGAAGCACTGTTTCCGTCTTTGCTTAAAGTTTTCTTTCCGAAGTAAATTCCGCCCGTCAATTCGCGATAAATCATTACATCTGTATCTTTGATGATGTCTTCCTTTAAAGGAGATTTATCTAACAATGTATCATACGCTTTTACAGGACGAATATTTGCATATAAACCTAATGATTTACGCAATGCAAGTAAACCTTGTTCTGGACGTACTTTGGCTGAAGGATTGTTGTCATATTTTGGATCGCCAATGGCTCCAAATAAAACGGCATCTGCATCTAAACAGAGATTTAATGTTTTTTCGGGTAATGGATCACCAGTTTTATCAATAGCAATAGCGCCAACTAAAGCTTCTTCAAAAGTGAAAACATGCTGATACTTTTCGGCAATAGCCGATAATACTTTTATAGATTGGTGGGTAACTTCAGGACCAATTCCGTCGCCCGAAAGTACTGCAATGTGTAGGTTCATAGTTAAAATATATGTTGTTGTTCAAATGCTTCAATTTTATTGAGATTACTGACTAAAAAGTCAATGTCATCGTAGCCTTTTAGGAGACACATTTTTTTGTAGGGATCAATTTCAAATGCTGTTTTAAAATCGTTTCCAACAGAAAGTATTTGTGCTTCCAAATTTACTTTTATAGGTGTTGAAGGATTGTTTTGTACGGTTTCTAATAAGGTTTCTAAAAATGATGGAATTACCTGAATTGGCAATACGTGATTGTTTAAGGCGTTTCCTTTAAAAATGTCTGCAAAAAAACTGGAAACGATTACATTAAACCCAAAGTCTTTTAATGCCCAAGCGGCGTGTTCTCTACTAGAGCCACAGCCAAAATTATGCCCAGCAACCAAAATTGAACCTGAAAATTTCTCTTGATTCAATACAAAATCAGGAGTAGCGCTTCCATCTTTTTGGAAACGCCAATCTCTGAATAAGTTTTCTCCGAAACCAGCTCGGTTTGTTGCTTTTAAAAAACGTGCAGGAATAATTTGATCGGTATCTATATTTTCTACAGGTAATGGATACGCAGTAGATGTAAATGTGTTAAATGTACTCATAGCTTATTTTTTATACTTCTTCTAATACAGGAATAGTTACGTCTACAATTTCACCCGCAATTGCTGTTGCGGCAGCTACTAACGGACTAGCTAAGAGCGTTCGTGCACCTTGCCCTTGTCGTCCTTCAAAGTTTCTGTTGGAGGTAGAAACACAATATTCTCCCGCTGGAATTTTGTCATCGTTCATTGCCAAACAAGCGGAACATCCTGGTTGACGTAGTTTGAAACCAGCTGTTTCAAATATTTTATCTAGTCCTTCTTCTTGTATTTGTTTTACAACTAATTGTGAACCTGGTACTAACCAAGCATTTATATTAGTTGCTTTTTGTTTTCCTTTTACATAAGCAGCAGCAACTCTAAAATCTTCAATTCGTGAGTTGGTACAACTTCCAATAAATACGTAATTTACTTTTTGACCTACTAAAGAAGCGCCTTTTTTGAAATCCATATAATTCAATGATTTTTCCAAATTGCTATCATTAGCTTCTGGAATACTTTCTGTGAGTTTCATTCCCATGCCTGGATTCGTGCCAAACGTAATCATAGGCGTAATGTCGGAAGCATCAAATGTATATTCAGTGTCGAATCTCGCGGAAGCATCCGTTTTCAATGTTTTCCAATACGCAATTTTTGTATCAAAATCAGCTCCTTTAGGCGCAAACTTTTTTCCTTGTACGTATGCAAACGTTGTTTCATCTGGAGCAATCATACCACCACGTGCGCCCATTTCAATACTCATGTTACAAACCGTCATACGTCCTTCCATTGACATATTTTCAAATACATCGCCAGCAAATTCTATGAAATGCTCGGTGCCACTATCAGTTCCAAGTTTTGAAATAATATAGAGGATGACATCTTTGGGTAATACATTTTGATGTAAATCACCATTTACGGTAATTCGCATTTTTTTTGGTTTTTTTAGTAATAGTGACTGACTTGCAAATACTTGTGCAACTTGACTTGTTCCAATTCCGAATGCAATAGCTCCAAAAGCACCATGCGTTGAGGTATGACTGTCACCACAAACCATCGTCATTCCGGGTTGCGTAATACCAAGTTCAGGTGCCATTACATGCACAATTCCATTGTATTTGTGACCTAACGCATATAATTCAATGCCATGTGCATCACAATTTTGTTGTAATTGTTGCAATTGATTTCGTGATAACTCGTCTTTTACAGGTAAATGTTGATCTACCGTTGGTGTGTTATGATCGGCAGTTGCTACAATTTGTTTTGGTCTAAAAACGGAAATGTTTCTGTTTTTCAATTCATTAAACGCTTGCGGGCTTGTTACTTCGTGAATTAAATGTTTGTCTATGTATAATATTTGCGGTCCACCAGGAATGCTATTTACAACATGCGCATCCCATACTTTATCAAACAGTGTTTTTTTCATCATCATGGGTTTAGGCATACATTCTTTTTGAAACTGTACTTGTTTTTATAATGTGATGAATATCGGTATCGGTCACTTCTTTGTGCTTGTCAGCAAAATGTAGAAAGTCAGCGTATATCGTATCTAATTCTCTTTTTGTTAAATCATACCCTACGTTTTTTGCTCTGTACGCTAAGGCAGCACGTCCGCTTCGTGCAGTTAAAACAATAGCAGAAGTGGCAGCACCAACATCTTTTGGATCCATAATTTCGTAGGTTTCTCTATGTTTTATCACACCATCCTGATGAATGCCTGAACTATGTGCAAACGCATTGGTTCCTACAATTGCTTTGTTGGGTTGTACTGGCATTCCCATCGTGTCAGAAACTAATTGACTAATTTCTGTCAACATTGTTGTGTTGATATTTGTGTTTAAATCTAAATACGGATGCTGTTTTAAAATCATAGTTACTTCTTCTAAAGAAGTATTTCCTGCACGTTCACCAATTCCATTAATAGTACATTCTACTTGTCGTGCACCATTTAAAACTCCTGCAATGGAGTTTGCTGTTGCTAAGCCTAAATCGTTGTGACAATGGCAAGAAAGGATTGCTTTGTGAATTCCTGTTACGTTTTCTTTTAGGTACTTTATTTTGGCTCCATATTCTTCTGGCAAGCAATACCCTGTTGTATCTGGAATGTTTAGTACTGTTGCACCAGCTTTTACAACAGCTTCGCATACTCTAGCTAAAAATTCATTGTCGCTTCTTCCTGCATCTTCTGCGTAGAATTCTACATCTTCAACAAAGGTTTTAGCATAACTTACCGCAGCAACAGCACGTTCAATAATTTGATCAGGCGTTGCTTTAAATTTATATTTCATGTGTGATTCAGAAGTGCCAATACCTGTATGAATTCTAGGTCTCTTGGCATATGTAAGTGCTTCTGCAGCTACTTTTATATCGTTTTTTACGGCTCTAGTGAGTCCGCAAACTGTGGCATTTTTTACCAGTTTAGCAATTTCTTGCACTGATTGGAAATCTCCTGGACTGGATACAGGAAATCCAGCTTCAATAACATCAACCCCTAATGTGTCTAATTGACGAGCAATCATCAACTTTTCAGCAGTGTTTAGTTTACAACCAGGAACCTGTTCACCATCTCTTAATGTAGTATCAAAAATATGGACTCGATTTGAACTCATGTACTAAAATTTTTAGCGTTTATTTCTTTTTATCCATACGAATGTATACTTTGTGTTTTCGAAAGTGCATGATCTATTGTTCAATTTTACATTAGCTAAAACACTAGGAAGGTGATTTAAATAATTGATTATTAGTATTTTAAAAAATAATTTTTTACAATGTCAAACCAACAAAAGGAATCATTATTTATTTTGATTAAATCGTTGTCCAAATCTGAGAAACGACAGTTTAAACTGTATGTTGGGCGATTTGACGGAAATACGAATGCAAAATTTTTAGCATTGTTTACTTTTTTAGATAAGAGTACCTTATACGATGAACAAGCTATTTTGAAGAAGAATATTGTCACTAAGCAACAATTGTCAAATCTTAAGGCAAACTTGTACAAACAAATTCTACGAAGTCTTCGCTTAAATCCTGCACAGCATAATATTCGAATTACGATTCGCGAACAACTTGATTATGCAACCATTTTATATAATAAAGGTTTGTACCCACAGAGTTTAAAGTTACTCGATAAAGCCAAAGTACTTGCGTTAGAACATGAAGAAAAAAATATTGCCTATGAGATTGTTGAGCTTGAGAAAATTATTGAAACACAGTATATTACGCGAAGTATTGCAACACGAGCAGAAGAGTTAACAGCGCAAGCAGCATCACTTAGTATTCAAAATACATTAACGAGTAAGCTGTCTAATTTATCATTACAACTTTATGGAATTTTACTAAAAGTTGGCTATGTAAAGAATGAGGAAGATCATGAAGAAGTAACTAATTATTTCCATAATCGTTTGCCAAAGTTAGATTTGAAGACACTCGGATTTAGGGAACGTTTATGGCTGTATAAAGCACATTTGTGGTATAGTTTTTTGACACAAGATTTTTTGTCGTGCTATAAGTATGCAAATAAATGGGTGGATTTGTTCAAGAAGTATCCAAAGATGATTGAAATTAACCCTGTGTTTTATTTAAAAGGAAATCATTACTTATTGGAATCGTTGTTTTATATAAGACACGAAGTAAAATTTAAAGAAGTGTTGTTGCAATTAGAACACGATATTGCTCATAATGTTATTCCTCAAAATGACAATACAAGTGTGCTGAGTTTTTTGTATGTATATATGAATAAACTCAACTATCATTTTTTAACAGGTACATTTAGTGAAGGTTTGTATTTGGTAGAAGAAGTGAATGAAAAGATTGCTGCTTTTGAAAATAGAATTGATCAGCATCATGTTATGATTTTCTATTATAAGATTGCTTCTTTGTATTTTGGAACAGGCGATAATAAGAATTGTATTCTGTATTTACAGAAGATTATCACGAATAAGTCCTTGAAAGTACGAGAAGATTTATTGTGTTTTTCAAGGATTTTGAATTTGGTAGCGCATTATGAATTAGGTTTAGATTATCATTTGGAAACACAGTTAAAAAGTACGTATAAGTATTTATTGAAGATGGATGATTTGCATGAAGTCCAAAAGGAAATGATTAAATTTTTAAAAGGTTTAGGCGATATTTATCCACATCAAATTAAGAATGCTTTTAAAGAATTACATGCCAAGTTGAAACTCTTTGAAGACGATCCGTATGAACGTAGAGCCTTTTTGTATTTAGATATTTTATCGTGGTTGGAAAGTAATATTGAAAATAAACCTGTTGCAGAGATCATTCAAGCGAAAGCGAAAAAATTGATACGATGAGTTCTATAATTTCTATAAGAACAATAGCAAATAGTTTTACTATTGTTCTCATGTATTTACTAAGTATTTAGCAATAAATCGATCATTTTAAGAGCAACGCCAGAAGCAGATGCTGGATTTTGACCTGTAACTAAATTTTGATCATTTATAACATATGACTCAAATGGATTAGTGCATGAAAAGATAGCTCCTTGCTTTATAAGTTCTTCATCAAGCATAAAAGGTATGATGTCTATAAGAGTGTGTTTGTCAAGTTTTTCCTCGGCTTTTGTAAATGAGTTGATTTTTTTTCCGTCTAATAAATTACTTCCGTCTGACAAAATAACATTAAGTAAAGCGCTAGGTCCATGGCAAACAGCGCCAATAACTTTACCTTCTTCATATACATCTTTGACAATATTTTTCACTAATGGATTATTTACCATATCTGTCATTAAACCTAGACCACCTGGGAAGAAAATTGCATCATAAGAAGTTATATCAACATTACTTAATTTGTGACTAAAATTGAGTCTTTTAAAGCCATTACTTTTTATGAAATCAAGACTATTTTTTTTTGTTGAATCATAACCTACATAAGGAGGAATACCTCCAAGAATACTTGCAAAATCTATTGTAAAACCTTTTTTGATGAATTCAAAATATGGATCAGCTACTTCCGAAAATTCGTATCCGGCATCATATTTACCTGTTCCTGTTTTGTTGGTACTTGTTACTATAAATAATATATGTTTCATTTTTTTATTTTAGAGAAGCAACAACCTTAACAAATTATAGTTAAGGTTGTTGTTGGTTGATTTTGAAAAAGTTATCCTTTGGCAATTTCAGCGCCTAATTCTTCATTAGTCATTGCGATACCATCCATATTCCAAGTGCCATCTATAGTGTGTAATGCATTTGTCCAAATGTGTTTCTTTGGTAATTTGCCTCCTGAATGTTTGTGAATGCTGTTGGTTACTTCTGCAAAGAATTTTTTCTGTATTTCTCTATCTGCTAATGCAAACGATGGTGATTTTATTTCAACCCAAGCTCCTTCAATTGGTATTCCGCCAGAAAAGGTTTCATTTTTTGGTTGTATATGTAATTGTGCTGTGACATTTGGTGTCATTACGCTGTTTCCTTTTAAACCGTGATGATCTAGAAAGGCGTCTGTAATTTCTTTTACTACTTTTTCAAGTTCCTCTGAAGGAATAATTCCATTGGTAAGTGTTACTGTAATAGGCATAATTTTGTGCTGTTTTTTTAAGTTTCTAGCTTAGTTGCTAAATAACAGTGCAAAATTGGTGAGTATTAAGAAGGAAAAAGTTGTCTTATGACAACAGTTTAAAGTTTTGCTCTTAATTTGCTTAATGTAGAATTGGTCATTCCTAAATAAGAAGCAACTGCTTTACTAGAAATTCGAGAGAGTAATTTAGGCTCATGTTCCATCACCCATTTTAACTTGTCAATACCTTCCATGCCTAAAAAACTATAGATGCGCATTTGTGAATGGATAAATGCAAATTCTATAAATTGATGATATACACTTGCAAAAGAAGGAATTGTATTCACTAATTGATAAAAATCATTTCGTCCAATTGCTAGTAATTCTGAAGGTTCTAATGATACTAGGCAATCTCTAGAAGGCTTTTGAAGAATAAAACTTGTATTTGCAGAAATGATACTATTTTCTAAAGCAAAATAACCTGTTATATCATTTCCTTTATCATCTATTTCATAGAGTCTTAAACATCCTTTTTTAATAAAATAAAAGTGGTTACATACCTGACCAATATTACATAACATTTCATTTCTAGTTGTTTTTAAAGGTTTAAAAAAAGAAGTTATTTTTTCTAATTCTTTATCTTCAACTGCTACACAATTTTTTATATAATTCTCTAATTCGGTATACATTTTAGTCCATTTATAGAATAATGATCAAAGGTGCTATTCTTTGGTATGAAAATAATTGTCTTATGACATTGTTTTTATGATTAAGAGTTGTGTGTCATAGATTCTACATTCAAAATATGAAAAGATAAAATACAAAAAAAGCGATTGAAATTTCAATCGCTTTTGTTTTTTAAAAACTAGTATGTTTTATGCTGCAGGACCGGTAGAAGGTTGTACTGTAATTGCTTGAACATCTCTGTCAAATAAGTACAATCCACCTTTGTCGTCTCCAATTAAGTTGATTTTGTCTAAAATTGTACGTGCTAACGCTTCTTCTTCAATTTGCTCTGCTACATACCATTGTAAGAAGTTATGTGTTGCATAATCTTGTTCTTGTAAACTGATATGAACTAAGTCATTGATACTTTTTGAAACTTTTACTTCATGATCAAACAATTGTTGAAACATTTCTTTTAATGAACCATATTCTAATGGTGGCTTCGCTAATTCTGAAACAACTGCATGTCCTCCACGCTCGTTTACATATCGTACAAATTTCAACATGTGTTGGCGTTCTTCATCTGAATGCATGTACATGAATGAAGCAACTCCTTCGAAACCTTGCGTTTCTGCAAAACTTGCCATTGCTAAATATACTTGTGAAGATTCTGCTTCTATTTTGATTTGCGCATTTAACGCATTTTCCATTTGCTTTGATAACATAGCTTGTATTTTTGAGATATGTAAAAATACGCATAAACAGTGAGTTTTACTTACGCGTACTATAATTTTAATTTATTCTAACTAAAGGAAAACTAATTAATCGTTTCGCCATTATTTACACCATCTTCATCAGGGTTTACAAACACTAATTTGCCTTCTGGCGTTTCCGTCATTAAAATCATTCCTTGACTTTCTACTTTGGCAATTGTTCTTGGTGCTAAGTTGGCTAAAACCGTTACTTTTTTTCCAATGATTTCTTCAGGTGTAAAGCTTTCTGCAATTCCTGAAACAATCGTGCGTTGGTCTAAACCTGTATCTACAATAAGCTTTAATAATTTTTTCGTTTTACGAACTTTTTCAGCTTCAATAATAGTTCCGACACGTAAATCTAACTTTGTAAAATCGTCAAAAGTAGCTGTTTCTTTTTGTGGAACGACTTCTTTATTAGCTGCTTCATTTGCTTTTTTAGTCGCTTCAAGCTTATCTAATTGTGCTTGAATTTCCTTATCGTCAATCTTAGCAAATAATAATTCGCCTGGATTGATTTTATGTCCAGCAGGAATCAATACTTCTTTTGTTGAAATATCATTCCAGCTTAAATCTGCGTCAAGCGCTAAAATACCTTTTAATTTGTTTGATGTAAATGGTAAAAACGGTTCAGATAACACAGCAATAGCTGAAGCAATTTGAAGTGCCACGTACATGATACCTTTTACCGTTTCAGGATCTTCCTTGATTTTCTTCCAAGGTTCATTTGCTTGTAAAAATTGATTTCCTAATCTGGCTAAGTTCATTAGTTCTTGGCTTGCTTCTCTAAAACGGTAGCGCTCTATTGAACTTGAAATGATTGCTGGAAAGTGTTTTACTTGCGTTAATTCTTCATATTCGCCGGTATATTCAGGAATAATTCCATCGTAATATTTATGTGTCAATACCACAACACGATTGATGAAGTTTCCTAAAATGGCAACTAATTCATTGTTATTTCTCGCTTGAAAATCTTTCCAGGTGAAATCGTTGTCTTTACTTTCAGGGGCATTCGCGGTAAGTGTATAACGTAATACGTCTTCTTTTCCTGGGAAATCTTCTAAATATTCGTGCAACCAAACTGCCCAGTTTTTAGACGTAGATAGCTTGTTTCCTTCTAAATTTAAGAATTCATTTGCAGGAACATTATCAGGCAAAATATAATCGCCATGTGCTTTTAACATAGATGGGAAAATAATACAGTGAAATACAATATTATCTTTTCCTATAAAGTGAACTAACTTCGTATCTTCATCTTTCCAGTATGGTTCCCAATCTTTTCCTTCACGTGTTGCCCATTCTTTCGTTGCCGAAATGTAACCGATTGGTGCATCAAACCAAACATATAATACTTTTCCTTCTGCACCTTCTACCGGAACAGGAATTCCCCAATCTAAATCGCGTGTTACGGCGCGTGGTTTTAATCCATCATCTACCCACGATTTTACTTGTCCGTACACATTTGGTTTCCAGTCTTTTTTGTGTCCTTCTACAATCCATTCTGTTAAGAAATCACTATACTTGTCTAAAGGTAAAAACCAATGTTTTGTTTGTTTTAATGTTGGAACATTTCCTGTAATTGCCGATTTCGGATTAATTAGTTCTGTTCCACTTAATGAACTTCCACAATTTTCACATTGATCACCATAGGCTTCTTCATAACTACATTTTGGACAGGTTCCAACTACAAAACGATCTGCCAAAAACTGATCTGCTTCAGCATCGTATAATTGTTCTGTAACTTCTTCAATAAACTCTCCATCTTTATATAACTTCTTGAAAAAGTCAGAAGCTGTTTCATGATGAATTTCTGCAGAAGTACGTGAATAGTTATCAAATGAAATTCCAAAATCATTAAATGATTTTTTAATAATTCCGTGATACTTGTCAATGATATCTTGTGGAGATACACCTTCTTTTTTAGCACGCATAGGAATGGCAACACCATGTTCGTCACTTCCGCACATAAAAGCAACATCATTACCAGTTAGGCGTAAGTAACGCGCATAAATATCAGCAGGAACATACACACCAGCCAAGTGTCCAATATGGATAGGTCCATTGGTATAAGGCAAAGCGGCAGTTATTGTATAACGTTTTGGATTTTGAGTCATTTCGTTTTGTTTCTATTCAATAAGATTAGATTTTCTATTTGTATATATCTAGAAAATCGTATAATTAACGTGCAAAAATAAGGATTCCTACGTGATTTATGTATTTAAACCAGTATGAAATCGTATAAAATAAAGCTTAGAAAGTCAGAAAAACGATATTTTTTGCCGATCGTCTAAAAATGATTTTTGTTTGAATGGAAAAAAAGAATCTATATATTTTCTTATACTTTTAGTATATGAACCAACCGAAACCACTACACAAAGGAGCAACTGTCGGCATTTTATCGACGGCTCGAAAGATTTCCATAACGGAAATTCAAGCAGCTATTGAGCTATTGCACAGTTGGGATTTAAAAGTTGTTTTAGGAACAACAATTGATCTAGAAAAAAACCAGTTTGCTGGTGATGATATGACGAGAACGTTGAATTTTCAACAGTTTTTAGACGATGAGAATATTGATGCTATTTGGTGTGCTCGCGGCGGCTATGGAACGATTCGTATGATTGATCAACTTGATTTTTCACGATTTATAAAAAGCCCAAAATGGATTATTGGCTATTCTGATGTTACTGTGTTACACTCAAAAGGACAGCAATTAGGTTTTGAAACCTTACACGCAACGATGCCAATTAATGTGGCTAAAAACTCCTCTGAATCACTCGAAAGTTTACGAAAAGTACTATTTGGTGAAGCCTTAAACTATACCATTTCTAGTAGTTCCTACAATAGGAATGGAACAACAAAAGGAACACTCATTGGAGGAAATTTGAGTATGTTGTATAGTATGACAGGAGCCGATTTGAATTTGAATACCAAAGGGAAAATTCTGTTTTTGGAAGATTTAGATGAATATCTGTATCATATTGATCGTATGTTGATGAACTTGAAACAAAATGGGTATTTCAATGAGCTAGCAGGATTGATCATTGGAGGAATGACAGATATGCACGATAATACAATTCCGTTTGGAAAAACGGTACATGAAATTATTTTAGATATTACTTCTGAATATGATTTTCCTATCTGCTTTAATTTTCCGGCAGGACATTTAGATGACAATCGTGCATTAATTTTTGGTAAAGAAGCAACGTTAAAAGTTGAAGAAAATGTCGAGCTTACTTTTTAAGTATAGAATCTCGATAGTTTCACAAGGTATTTTCAATTAAAATATATTTTAATTTTAGTAATGCTCTATTTTGATAAATTTTTAAGGTTTAATTTTCCTTTTGACTAAGGATGAAAAGATAATCTCCATCACGGTTTTTATAGCTATTCATAATGCTATTTATTTCACCAGAATTGATATCTTTTTCAAGTAATTTGAGTCCTTTTTCAACTTCTTCTTTATTGGCTAACAATGAAAATGAAGAAATTCCATTTCGGATATTTTGATCTAGATAAAGTGTTGGATTTTCTTTTCCAACATATAAAAATTGATCTTGTAAATTAGGCTGAACGTTATATTTTTCTGTGTAAATGTTTTCAAAACCAGCAGCATGCATGGCACTCGTGATTTGTTCCAATGAAGGCATTTGTATCATAGAATCGGCTAGCATTTTTGGAAAGTAATGATTGAGCCAATAGCCTTTCATTTGTAAAGGTGTTGATGTAAAAAACACCAAATTCGCATAGGACTTCATAACGCGGTATAGTTCCGAAAACCCTTTTTCTAAACTGTCCCAATGATGCAGTGTTAGCGTTCCAATAATGCCTTCAATACTTGTGTCTTCTAGTGGTAATTGTTCAACTTTTCCTTGTTTCCATATAACATCTGAATGTGCTTTTCTGGCATTTGTTAACATTTTTTCAGAAGGATCAATGCCAATAAATTGAGTGTCTCTTTGATGGAGTTTTGTGGTGTAATTTCCTGTACCACAACCAATATCTAAATATAAACCTTCATTGATGGCGTTTAAATGATATTGAAGTCTTTCAAGTATATAAGGATCTGCTTTTCGGGTATTGTTGTATCCGTTTCCAATATGATCGTATGTTGCTTTCATATCGTGTGGTTTTTAGATTAATTTAAAGATAGTGGCTATAAAAAAAGAAATCAATTATTCTTTATCATAAAAACTAATAGTGTTATGTATATTATTTTGGATAAACTATTGATTCAGAATAATAAGATACGTATTTTATTCGAAAATAAAGAATACGGTACATGGCAACACATAATGATTTAGGAAATGAAGGTGAGCAATTGGCTGTCAATTATTTACAGAAAAATGGATATCGCATTTTAGAAAGAAATTATCGTTTCCAAAAAGCAGAAGTGGATATTATTGCACAAAAAGAAAATACGTTGGCAGTTGTTGAGGTAAAAACCAGAACTACAGCAGATTTTGGAAACCCTGAAGACTTTGTAAATCCAAAGAAGATTAAATTATTAGTCAAAGCTGTAGATGAATATGTTGTTTCTAATGATTTAGATATAGAAGTAAGATTTGATATTATCGCAATATTACATGGAAATAATAATGTCACAATAAAACACCTAGAAGATGCTTTTTATCATTTTTAAAAATCACTGTTATAATTATAACAATTTGTTTTGAAACTTCTTTTTATGTTTGTATTTTTGCAGCCTACTAAAATAATAGACTAAATGAAGACCATTTCCTCAATTGTAGAAGAGTACATAAAAACAAAGCCATTTTTATCGAGTGCATTATCACAAGGAATTATCAATTTGACCTCATTGTCACGATTGATAAAACCAGAAATTGAGCATCAATTAGGGAAAGAAGTAAAAAACGGCGCTATTGTGATGGCTTTAAAACGATTGTCATCAGAATTGGAGTTTAGAGTAACACATAGAGTGTTGAAATTTGTTCGAAATATCGGAGAAATCACGGTTCGATCCTCTTTAAACGATTACACATTTAAAGTTTCAGAAACTCTTTTGAAAAGTCAGGCAGCATTTATGTCAGAAATAGAAGGATTGAATACGGTATTTTATACATCTTCTCGTGGTGTAAACGAATCTAACATTGTGGTAAGTAATGAAGTTGCTGAATTAGTAGGAAAGATTTTTAAACATGAAATCTTATTAGAAAAACAAGAAAATTTATCTTCAATTACGGTTAAATTACCAAAAGATAATGTGAATGTTCCTGGTATATATTATTTCATTTTCCAACGCTTATCTTGGGAAGGAGTTAATATATATGAAGTAATTTCAACTACGAATGAGTTTACAATTTTAGTAAATGACGAACAAGTAGATAAAGCTTTTACCGTAATTAAAAACTTGAAATCACTTTAATATTATATATCGAAAATTCCGCGCGTATTTTTGCTATTTCTAAAAAATAGGTATTTATACGCTATTAAGGTTGCATATAAATTCGGTTATTTGTTTTGTAAATAGATAACATTTGAGTAAATTTAAAAAGAGTTGAAAATTGTTATTAGCCAAATAATTTCAAAAATTACTCAAAATATTTATTTTCAAGTATATAGCGTTACCCCTAACGACTACCTTTTTGCAGGTTTTGAAAAAAACCAATCATAGACATTAATTACATTTTTGATTTTTACACAGGTTTGTAAGAAGTAATAGACGCTACATTGTATTGTCTGTTGTTTTTATTAATAAAGAAAGTAAGAAAACAATATATCTATTGCAAAACAATATGTTTTGTATAGCATGAAGACTCGCGTGGAAGATTATGATTTCTGTTTAGTAGATACGATAAATCGAAAGGGTATTTTTCTTTTTTGAGAAATTGATTTATCAGATTCTGAAATTTAAAACTCCAAAGCGTAATTTAGTTTTACGAGAAATCTCGCTCAGCAATGAGCGGGATTTTATTTTAGTGAAACTTGCTAATGAGAAATATTTTCATAAAAAAAGCGGACTTCAAATTGAAGCCCACTTTCTAACTACAGTTATAATCTAAAAATATTCAACTGTACACTATTTTATCCTCTACAGTGGTTAATGATAGAACCGCAACCTAAGTTAAAATTCGATCCACAATTACAATCTGTATGTGGTAAAGACGGAGGACATCCATCTGTGATTCCAATTGGATCAGATGGTGAACTATTTCCTGGCGCTCTTCCTCCAAATGTAGCATTCAAATTTGAAACATTGTTTTTATTTAACTGTAAACTATTCACATTTCTTTTTTTCATAATAAAATTCTTTAAAATTGTGTTTGTATAATACTTAAATTAATTTCCAGAAAATCTAACAGAAGATACTTTTCCATCTAAATTTCCACCATAACGATAAACTTGTGAGTAATCTGATGATGAAAAATTTCTTTCAAAAGTAGATGCTTGCTCTACAGTATCTACGCCAGATAAAAAAGTAAAAACAGTATAGTCATCACTTGTTCCTCCGTCTGATCTGTCGTATACAGTAACTACTTGACCTGGTGAGAAATGCCAAAACTTAATACTACGTGCTTCATCATTATCATATGCATTATATTGAGTAAAGTCTACACGTCTATTTGCACCAGCACTAAGTGTAAATAATATATCACCAGTGTAGTTGTTGCCTTCATAAAATACGACTCTATTGGTAGTACATGCATATGTTGTTGAATAAATAGGCATAGATACTCCACGCCAGTAATTATAGTAATAACCTATAATGATTGATGTATATGAACAACTTTCTGGTTGTGAATAATTCGAAATATTTAAGTCATTAACTCTACTTTCAATAAGTTCTGCTTTTACAGAAGTTATCGTTTCCTCTATCTTAGTTGAAAAAGTTCCATCAGAGATCGCAACTTTATTTTTTCTTACCAAAGCAAAATAATCACGTAAATCTTTAGCTTTTACAAGTAAGTCATATGGTAAGTTGTTCAATAATTGAACCTTATCTTCATGATTAGATAAATCAAATCCTTCTTTAATTAAAGGTTTGAATTGGTCAAAAATGACTACGTCTATTTTATTTGCTTCTAAGGCAGAGTTATTTGCTTCTACAGCTAAGTAATTTTTTATCGATTCTAGCCCAGAATCATCTAAAGTTACTTCCTGAATATCTCCATCTTTAGAGCAATTAAACAATGATAAATTAATAAGTAACAAGAGTGTTAAATAGGTGATTGATTTTATTTTTTTCATGATTTTATTTTTTTAAATTATTGACAATAGCAATTAGAAATGTTACATCTAGTGATCCAGCTTGCACCACATTTGTATGTTCTTCCTCCTTTTATTTCTGTATCATTATTAATGATAGAAATAGACTTTTTGTTTAGCTTTAAACTTTTAAGATTTTGTTTTTTCATACTATTTGAGTTTAAGGTTTGCATATTAACAAGGACTTGCCAAATTTGAAGTTCCAACGGTATCAGGGTCTACACAACCGCAAGTATCCTGTAATCGCGTATCACAACCAACAGTACAGTTATTAAAAGTAGCACTTCCTCCACCATTTGTTGTCGTATCTCTTACAGGACAAATTCTTACAGATTCAAACCTGCAAGCGCCACTTCCTCCATGAATAGTTGAAGAATTAAAATTTGATATTGATTTCTTATTCAATCGTAAACTTTTGTTTTTTTGTTTTTTCATAATTATAAGTTTTAATGTTTATTAAGTTCTTAAGCTTACCTTATTAACAAAGAGCATCATAACTAGCTGCAGTACAACCTGCAAGACAATGTGTTAATTGAGATGGGCTACATGTACATTCTGTTTGACGAAATGATATTGGCGGTCTGCCACCAAGAGTATTTTCAAAGTTTGAAACTGATTTTTTATTCAATTTTAGAATGTTGACATTTCTTTTTTTCATTTTTTTGAGATTTAAATTAATAGTTTCTATGATGTGATCACTCTAGCAAAACAATGAATAAATTGATTGTCAGTCAATTAAAGGGAAGTACAATTCCTTGAATTGCACCTTTAATTCGCGGAATTGTCATAAAGCTTGAGAGAAAAACAACCAACTTTACATAACTTTTCAGTTATATTTGTTTTGAAATACTACCTGTTTATGAAGAACTTGATATTGTATACATGCCTTATTTTGATAGGAACTACTGTTTTTGCACAAAATGAAAATGACTTATTAAAAGAATATAATAAGCTTAAGAAGCAATTTCGAGATACGAGCGTTAGTAGTGAAGATGCCAAAATACTTGGTCGCAGTTATTTAGTTAAAGCTCAAAAAACAGGTGAGAATCGATTTATTGGTCGTGGGTATTACTTATTAGCTATAAAAAACTTCGAATTCAAAGAAAGGATACAGTATTTAGATAGTTCTATTTACTATACAAAAGACATAAAAGGAGATCAAAAATTTCCTTTATTTCCATATATAACAAAAGGACTCACATTATATTATAACAAGGATTATCCGGAAGCATTAAATAGCTATCTTTTAGCGGTGGATGCAGCCCAGTCTAGTGGAAATGCAACAGCTGAATACGACATGAAGAATAACATAGCGATTCTAAAACGTGTCTCCCAAGAGTATGATGAAGCTGAAAAACTTTTGATAGAATGTATGTTGTATGAGGAATCTAAAGATAAAATGTATGTGAATAACTATTTATATACATTGCTTCAACTATCGTCAGTGTATTATGAAACGGCACAAACTGAAAAAGCAACAGCACTCAATACTAAAGGAATCAAACTAGCACAAGCGAATAAAAATGACTTTTTTTATTACGCTTTTACAATTAATGAAGGTATAAATTCATATGTAAAAGGGAATTATGAGGTTTCTATTGATGCTATTTTAAAATCAATTCCTCATTTAAAAGCAGATGATGTACTTGTTGCGGAGTTTTATTTGGGTAAAAACTATCATGCTTTAGGAAAAAAACAAAAAGCAATTGACTATTTCAAAAAAGTAGATACATTTTATAATAAAAATAAAGACCTTTTCCCTCCATTACGAGAATCATATGTATATCTAATTAATAATGCAAAAGCTAAAAAAGATGAACGAAAGGAGTTATATTATACAAGGCAATTATTGAAAATTGATAGTACTATTCATGCAGATTATAGGTATTTATCTAAAAATATTTCTAAAAAATATGACATACCAGCATATGTAGCAAGTAAAGATCGTTTAATTGAAAAATTAGAAGGAAAAAATAGGCGTATCACAAAAGAGAAAAATTGGATTGTTATTCTTGGAAGTATTTTAGGAATATTAATTATTAGTTTGCTTGGGTATTACTATAACCTGAAAAAACGCTACGAAAAACGCTATAATGATATCATACAACAATCAAATGCAATTATTGAAGAGGAAATTGTAGTGAAAAGCACCAAATTACAAGCAGTTCCTTTAGGAATTGATCAGCATATTGTTGAAGAAGTTTTACAAACACTAGATACATTTGAAAAAGGAGAAGCGTATTTAATCAATCAAATTTCACTGAAAGATGTCGCCAAAATAGTCAACACAAACTCTAAGTATTTATCAAAGATTATCAATTCTCATAAAAACAAAAACTTTGCAACCTATATCAATGATTTACGAGTTGATTATTTAGTAAACCATATACAAATAGATACAAAATATCAAAAATATACGATTCGTGCTATTGCAGAAGAAATAGGATTCTCAAATCCAGAAGGGTTTTCTAGAGCTTTTCAAAAAAAGACAGGGCTAAAACCTTCTTATTTCATTAAAAAAGTTAGGGAAAACGAGCAAAAAAAACAATAATTCACGGAATTGTAGTTTGCAAGAGGCAAATTCTCATCTAATATTACTAAATGAATTCATAGATTTGAGCATATTCAAATTTTAAAAAATCATTGAAATGAACAAAAAAAAGAGAGTATTACAATTTAAAAAATTTAAAATTGCAAACTTAAAAATTCTTAGTGTCAGTGGAGGAACAGATAGTTTCCCTTGTCATAATACAAACCCTAATGACCAAACACAAGGAAACTCTTGTTACTGTAATCAGGCTCAATCTTATCCTTACGAATGTACAGTATTTGCAGGAAGAACAGACATTCGAAACGGTTGTACTAAAGAAGATCAAACAGACACTACACAAAATGGTTCGCAAGTTTCAGGATAAGTAGTTATTAAAATATTCTAAAACTCATAAAATAAAAACAGAAAAGCGCCTTACTTTTCTGCTTTTCTTTTTTAAATTCCAACGAAGAATATAGTGACTGTTATTGTATTAGTTATTATATAAAATTGAGATAAACCTCGTGACATTTTAAATCTTGATTATTAGGTGAATACCTATTATAAATATACGTCGACATCGTTTTCAACTATATTTGTTACAAATACAACAGTTTTTATGAAGAAACCCATACTGTTTACAATTTTGTTTTTTGTAGGAATGATCACGGTTGCACAAGATAAAAATGCAATGCTTGAGGAGTTTGCATCGTTGCGAAAGCAATTTCGAAACAAAGAAATAAAACCTGAGCAAAAAGAAATACTTGCTACTAAATATTTAGAGAAGGCAAAAAACACTAAAGATAACAGGCTTATTGGAGGAGGTTTCTATTTACTTGCAATACAAAGTTTAGATGTAGCAAAAAAACATCAATACTTGGATAGTGCAATTTCATATACGCAACACATAAAAGGAGATGAGATATTTCCTATGCAAGGTTATATGAATAAAGCGCATCAATTTTTTAAGGCTAAAAAATACCAACCAGCTTTAGATAATTACTTTCTTGCCGCTGCCGCAGAAAAATTGAATCCCAATATCAAATATAAATTTGCAATAAAGTTTAATATAGGTTTGCTAAAACGGTTTTTAGGAGAATATGAAGAAGCAGAAAAACTTTTTCTAGAATATAAGGCATATGAGGAAAATGCAGAAAAAATGTTTGTTAGTAGATATATTCAGGTCTTATTTCAATTATCATCTATTTACTATGAAACCCAACAGGTTTCAAAGAGTACTGAGATGAATAAAAAAGGAATTGAGTTGTCAAAAAGCAGCAGTAATACATTCATGTACTACTCTTTTATAACTAATGAAGGAATCAACCTAAATTTGAAAGGTGAATATAAAGCTTCCATAGACAGTTTAAAAAAAGGATATCCTTACACTAATGATGTTAACAGACCTGTGTTAGACTTTTATCTAGGGAAAAGTTATTATTCATCTAACAAAAAAGAAAAAGGGTTACTTTATTTTAAAAAAATTGACTCTGTTTTCAATGCAACCAACAATCTATTTCCTCCTTTACGCGATTCCTATGTATATTTAATAGATGATGCAAAGCAAAAAAATGATAAAGAACAACAGTTATATTATACTAACCAGCTCATAAAAATAGACAGTATTATTCATTCGGAATACAAGTATATATATAAGAATATCTCAAAAAAATATGATATTCCTTCACTTATGTCTAACAAAGAACGTTTAATTAATGAGCTTCAAGAAGAAAATGAACTGATTGGGCGAGAGAAGAAAATAATTCTTATGCTAAGTATTCTACTTATCTCGATAATAGTAGGAATATTGTTTTACTATCGAGCATTAAAAAAGAAATATGAAAAACGGTACAATGAAATTATACAAAAATCTAAGGCAATCATAGAAGAAGATAAAATTGTTATAAAAGATACAAAAGCACAAGTGGTATCATTAGAAATAGATGAAGAGATAGTCGCAGAGGTTCTCCGAAAATTAGAAATTTTTGAGCGAGAAGAAACATATCTAATACATCAAATCTCTCTTAAAGAAGTCGCAAAAAATGCGGAAACAAACTCAAAATACTTGTCAAAAATTATAAACTCTCATAAACATAAAAACTTTTCAACATATATAAACGATTTACGAATTGATTATTTCATACATCATATTCAAGAAGATACCAAATATCAAAAATATACTATTCGAGCCATTGCTGAAGAAATAGGCTTTTCGAATCCAGAAGGTTTTTCGAGAGCATTTCAAAAAAAGACAGGTTTAAAACCTTCTTATTTTATTAGAAAAATATTAGAAGATCAAAAAAATAAATGACAATTCACGGAATTACCGTTTCTCATACCCTGTTTTGCGTGTTCCTTACGTTTTTGATATGTAGTTTTGAGTAATCTAAAAATTATTTAACATAATGAAAACGAAAAAGATTAAACTCGATTTAAGAAAAGTAAGTATTGCAAACTTGAAATTAAATTCTATAAAAGGAGGAACTGTTCCTGTGGAAATGAGCGCAATAAATACTTGTCAAAATTCTAGAGGACCAGAATGCGGACCTACTTATGAAACATGTGACGATTCATGTGATGGTCATTGTAATAATAATTCAGGATTTCCCTTATGTACTATTGGTGGTGATATCAGTGATGAAGGTAATCACTTGTGTGACACAAATAAAACGAATCCTTAATAATTTAAGAGATTAATTATAACTATTAAAAAAAGGTTGGAACTAATTAGTTTCAACCTTTTTTTTGAAAATTATTAAGATCAATACTATAAAAACAAACATCTTCCCAATCCATCAAGAATTAAAAAAAACAGAAACCGACCTAAAAACAACTGACAATTCACGGAATCATAGATTATACAAGGGGTTTTGAAGCTTTTTGTTGCAAATGAATAGCTAGTTTTGAAACTCAATTTAAAACAAAGCTCATGAAAAATAGTTACTTCCTCACAATTGTATTTGCAATATTTAGTGTGCAATTTTCCTCAGCACAAGTCACTTTTGAAGATGAAGTGGTTATGGATAATACAATGAGACCCGCAAGAATGACCTCTTTTTTGCCAATGGATTTTGATAATGATGGAGACGTTGATTTACTATTTGCGTCAGAAGATAATTCGAACATTGTTTGGTTTGAAAACATTGATGGAAATATTAATCACAGTGAACAAAAAGTTTTAGTAACAACTTCAAATACACCACTAGTACTTCGTATTGCAGATATAGATAATGATGGAGATAATGACATTATCTGTAGAGTCCTTGGAGGAAATAGCAAAATAGTATGGTTTGAAAACTTAGGAGATAATGAAAGCTTTAATGCGCCACAAACAATTCTGACAGGGATTAATGGTTTATTTCAGTTTTATATTGGTGATGTAGATAATGATGGCGATTTAGACATTATTTCAAACTCCAGGCAGTATGATAATAGTATTTATTGGCTTGAAAATATTGATGGACAAGCTAACTTTGGAGCACGGCAAATCATCACAACGAATACATATGACTCTACAATACATCCAGTAGATATTGATAATGACGGAGACTTAGATGTTTTGTCAATAACAAACAGTTTTCTTTTATTATATGAAAACTTAGACGGACAAGGATCCTTTAGCAACTATGAAATAATTTCTAATGAAATAGAAGATGGAAGCTTTGTAAAAACTGCTGATCTAGATAATGACGGCGATTTAGATATCATTTCTTCTTCCAAAGACGATAAAAAAATAGGCTTGTTTGAACACCTTGACGGACAGGGAAACTTTGGGGCACAACAAACAATTGCAATTACAGAAGAAATCAATGCTGATTTGTCAATAGCTGATATGGATGGTGATGGCGATTTAGATATTTTATCTGTAGAATGGATTCAGAATAGAATAACTTGGTATGAAAATACAGATGGACAAGGGGATTTTAGTCTTGCACAATTTGTAAATACAGATAATACCAGTGGAATGGCAATAGCAGCAGTAGACTTTGATAACGATAATGATTTAGATATTTTGGCAGCTTCCTCTACAGATGATAGTGTTGCTTGGTATGAAAATACCGATGGACAAGGAGGTTTTGGATCACAAAACATATTAATAGCAGGAACTCGATCTATAGGAGCAATTCAAGTAGCAGATTTAGACAATGACAATGATTTGGAAATCCTATTTGTGTCTTCTTGGTCAGATAAAGTTGCTTGGTATGAAAATTTAGACAATCAAGGAGGTTTTGCAAATCAAAAAATTATAACAACCTATGCCGACAATGCGGAAGCTCTTAAAATTGCAGATATAGATGGTGATGGTGATATGGATGCGATATCTGCTTCAAGATTTGATAACAAAATTGCCTGGTACGAAAACTTGGATGGACAAGGAAATTTTGGGCCAGAACAAGTAATTTCAACAACCGTTAATCAAGTATTCTTTTTAGATGTAGGAGATATTGACGGCGATGGCGATATAGACATTGTTACGGTTTCAAATAGTATGGGAACAGGCACATTAATGTGGTTTAAAAACTTAGACGGACAAGGAAACTTTAGTTCAGAACAAATAATACCTACAAATTCAACTAGCTATATACTGCATGTAGGTCTTAATGATGTTGATAATGATGGTGATATCGATTTAATGGCTTCTATGTCGCAAGCTAATCGTGTTTTTTTGTTTAAAAACACAGATGGTCTAGGAACATTTGCATCTTCAGAAGTGGCTACGCATACTACTGAACTCAGACCAAATAATACACACATGGGAGATATTGATGGAGATGGAGATAAAGATTTAGTCGTTTCTGTGTCATCAGCCAATAGAATTGTCAGTTACAAAAATATAGACGGACAAGGAACATTTTCAGAACGACAAATAGTTACTACGAGTACCAACCAACCTGGGCAAGTACACACGGCAGATGTAGACAATGATGGTGATATGGATATTATATCTTCTTCTTTTTTAGATAGTAAGATAGCTTGGTATGAAAACTTAGATGGATTAGGGGATTTTGGGCCACAACAAATAATTTCACAAAATGTGCTGAATGTGAATAGTATGTGTGTGGTTGATTTTGATAGTGATGGTGATATGGATATACTTTCTACTTCGGCGGAAAGTGGAAAAATAACATGGCATAGAAATGATTTGATAAATCCATTAAGTATAGATGAATTCAATAATAGTACGAATGCAATTAAAGTATTTCCAAACCCCGTAGTAAATGAATTGTTTTTTGAAACTAATAAAAACATAGAAAAAATTACGGTATACAATCTATCAGGAAAAATGGTAAAGCAATTTACAGCAGAATCTCAATCGTTAGATAAAATACAAATGAAAGGGTTGTCTAAAGGACTCTACTTTGTGAAAATTCAAACGGCAAATGGAACGCAAACACAGAAAGTGATTAAACTGTAATTAAAAAAGAAGGTCGTTTAAAAATTAATTTTTAAACGACCTTCTTTTTTAATTTTATTGTGAAAACTATTCTTCTGTTGTAAAAAACTCTTCCAACTCTTTTACACCATACGGTTTTCCTATAATACGTTTGTCTTTATCTAACACAAAAAATGTTGGCGTAGAAGTTACGTCATACATATTTCCAATTTCATTGTCCCACTTTCCTAAACCTAATATATGTGTAAAACCTGGATAAAAAGACGTTTCATTTGCCCAACTTGCACGTTCGTCTTCCAAACCAACAGCAATAACTTGAAACTTGCCTTTTTCCTGACCTTCTACAAAAGCTTTTAATTTTGGAAACTCTTTCAAACAGTGTGAACAAGTACTACTCCAAAAAACGATGATATAGTTTTCGGCACCTTCTTGTTCGCTTAATTTATGTGTTTTAGTATCTTTTTTCCATGTAATTTCTGGAGCCACTTCACCAAAAGCCAAACGCTTATGTGTTTCTAACTTTTTAACTAACTCAGCATCGTTTAGCTGTTTTGCTAATGAAATCAAATATTTGTCAGCTACATAAATAGCAATAGCATCATTTTCCAATACAACCATTTGTTCCCACAATACAGTAAACAATGTTTTCTGATAAGCAACAGGAACAGTTGCTATCTTTTTTGAAACAACATCAATATTTGTTTTATAGGCTTCAATTAATTCCTCTCCAGTATATTCTTTCAATGGCAATGCGGTAAAAACATAATTCGAAATCTTATCAGCAATAAAATCTGAGTTTTGCAATTGTAGATTTGAAAAATCAACATGGTCGAAATAATGCTTTCTAATATTTTCAACCATTTCTGCAGGTTCTTCATATTTCATTGGAATATATGCTCTACTTGCTTTTATAAACTCGTACGCGATAGTTCCTGCAGCTTCTTTTTCAAAAATATCTTGTGTGTCCTGTAGTGTTTTAAAAATTGCTAAAAACGCTTCTTTGTTGGTTTGGCCACTTTGGTAGAACTCGTTAATTTCTCTTTTAACCAAATTCACACTTGAAAAATAAGAAGTGTTTAGTTTATTTTCTTTCGAAGTAGTAAACTCTGAACCTTTTTCATCAAAAACGAAGATTATATCTTCCGTTCCGCTATAAATAAAATCGAAATTTTCAGACTCTTGTGGCATTCCATACACTAAACGATACATACCTGTTGGTGCATCTTCTTTAAAGGTGTACTGTAGTTTTCCATCTACAATCTTCCCATTGTCAATATATTCTTGATGTGTGGTTTTTAACTTATACACAATAAACCATTTATAATCTTCAGCAGGTGAAAATGTACCCGAAATGCTTTTCTGTGCTTGTAAGCATAACGGAATCATACAGAGAATAAAAAGTAATTTTCTAATCATAATATTCTTTTTTTAGAATCTATTGAAGAACTCATTTTAATTATTAAAATTAAATGAATTCAATAATTAAGCCAAAACAATTAAATTGCTTTCTGTAATACTTGCAATGCTTTTTTTACAGACGTAATACGATCAAAAGTAAGCAATAAACGCAAGCCGTTTCGGGTTTGTTTTTCTTTCATTGTGCAAATCGATGGATTTTGCTGTACAAACTGTAATATTTGTGTGAAAATAGGACTTTGGTAGAAATCAGATTGTTGATCGGAAATAAAATAACCAACCATCTTTCCTTTTTTCATAATAATTTTTTCCAAACCTAGTTTTGAGGCAATCCATTTCATACGAACCGAATCTAACAAAGCGATAGCAGGTTTTGGTAATGGGCCAAATCTGTCAATAAGTTCATTTTCATAAACTTGCAATTCTTCTTCGGTTTTTAAAACACTTAATTTATTATATAAAACCAAACGTTCTGTTACCGTATTTATGTATGCGTCAGGAAACAACAATTCAAAATCGGTGTCAATTTGCGTTTCTTTTAAAAATACTTTTTCTTTTTTGCTTTCTTGATCTTCATACAAATCTTTAAACTCGTTTTCTTTGAGTTCTTCAATAGTTTCGTTTAATATTTTTTGATAGGTTTCGAATCCGATTTCATTAATAAATCCACTTTGTTCACCACCTAATAAATCTCCTGCACCACGAATTTCTAAATCTTTCATGGCAATATTGAAACCACTTCCTAAAGTTGAAAACTGTACCAATGCATTAATTCGTTTTCGGGCATCTTGTGTCATTACAGAATCTGGAGGCGTAATAAAATAACAAAATGCTTTTTTATTGCTTCGCCCAACACGTCCACGCATCTGATGTAAATCACTTAAGCCAAAATTATTAGCATTATTAATAAAAATTGTATTTGCATTCGGAACATCCAAACCACTTTCAATAATAGTAGTAGAAACCAATACATCAAATTCACCATTCATAAAAGCAAGCATGAGTTTTTCAAGCTTTTTTCCGTCCATTTGTCCGTGTCCGATTCCAATTTTAGCATCTGGAACCAAACGCTGAATCATACCAGCAACTTCTTTAATATTTTCAATTCTGTTATGAATAAAAAATACTTGTCCACCACGCTGAATTTCATAACTCACGGCATCACGAATGGTTTCCTCTTGAAAACGAATTACGTTGGTTTCAATTGGATAACGATTTGGTGGCGGTGTATTAATAACTGATAAATCACGCGCAGCCATCAAGCTAAATTGTAGCGTTCTCGGTATCGGTGTTGCAGTTAAGGTAAGTGTGTCTACATTTTCCTTAATAGTTTTGAGTTTATCTTTTACGGCAACACCAAACTTTTGTTCTTCATCAATAATTAATAAACCAAGGTCTTTAAATTTTACAGCCTTGTTCACCAATTGATGTGTTCCAATAACAATATCAACATTTCCTTTTTCAAGCCCAGAAATTACTTCATTGCGTTGTTTTGTGCTTCTGAAACGGTTTAAATAATCTACTGTAATTGGCATATCAACTAAACGTTCGCTAAATGTTTTAAAATGTTGAAACGCTAAAATAGTTGTCGGAACCAAAATAGCAACTTGCTTTCCATTGTCAACAGCTTTAAATGCAGCTCTGATAGCTACTTCCGTTTTTCCAAAACCAACATCTCCACAAACCAATCTGTCCATCGGACGTTCGCTTTCCATGTCTGCTTTTACATCTTCTGTAGCTTTAGATTGATCGGGTGTATCTTCATAAATAAAAGAAGCTTCTAATTCGTGTTGTAAATGTGTATCAGGGCCGTATTGGATTCCCTTTTTCATGCGTCGTTTTGCATATAATTCAATTAAGTTATATGCAATGTGTTTTACGCGCGCTTTGGTTTTTTGCTTGAGTTTTTTCCAAGCACCTGAACCTAATTTATATATTTTTGGAGCTTTTCCGTCTTTCCCGTTAAACTTTGTAATCTTGTGTAATGAATGAATGCTGAGGTATAAAATATCGCGTTCACCATAAATCAATTTGATGGCTTCTTGTTTCTTTCCTTCGACATCAATCTTTTTTAAACCACCAAATTTCCCAATTCCATGATCAATATGTGTTACATAATCGCCAATTTCTAAATTGGTCAATTCTTTCAGCGTAATGGCTTGTTTTTTAGCATACCCATTTTTTAAGTGAAACTTATGGTAACGTTCAAAAACTTGATGATCTGTGTAGCAAACTACTTTTTGATTGTGATCGATGAATCCTTGATACAACGGAAGTACAATGGTTTCATAATGTACTTTTTGTTCAACATCATCAAAAATATCATGAAAACGCTTGGCTTGTTGCTCACTTACACACGTAATATAATTGGTATATCCTTTTTCGTGATTTTCGTCTAAATTTTCAATTAATAAATCAAATTGACGATTGAATGAAGGTTGTGGCGTTGTATTAAAAGCAATAAAAGTATCTGCTTTTAACAATGGATTTGCTGTTAATTCTACAATAGTGTACTCTAAAAACTGACGTTGCAATAATGTTTTTGTACAGAATAATTCTTCAGGAGTATTGTGTTTGATATCTTCCGATAATTCAGTGAAAGCGGTAGTGGCTTTTCCAAATAATTTATCAATTCGACCTAAAAGTAATTCTGTATTTTTTGCAAAAACGATTGTTTTTCCAGGAATATATTTTAAAAAGCTTTCGCGAGATTCTTGCAAAGCTTTATTTTCAACATTAGGAATAATGCTGATCTTCTTTACCTTTTCTGTAGACAATTGTGTTTCTACATCAAACGTTCGCATGCTATCCACTTCATCGCCAAAAAACTCAATTCGGTACGGTTCATCATTTGAAAACGAATATACATCTACAATTCCACCACGAACCGAAAATTCGCCAGGTTCCGTGACAAAATCTACTCTGTTGAAATTGTATTCAAACAAGGTTTCATTAACAAAATCAATTGATAACTTATCATTCAACGAAATCTTAAGGGTATTTTTTTCTAACTCTTTTCGTGTGACTACCTTTTCAAACAACGCATCTGGATACGTAACAATTAATGAAGGTTTTTTACGTGAATTGATTCTGTTCAAAACTTCTGCACGTAGTAATACATTGGCGTTATCTGTTTCTTCAATTTGATACGGTCTGCGATAGCTTCCAGGATAAAAAAGAACATCTTTATCATTTAACAAATGTTCCAAGTCATTCAGGTAATACGCAGCTTCTTCTTTATCATTCAAAATAAACAAAAATGGCATTTCACTTTGCTTAAAAACTTCGGCAACAGCAAACGACAAACTTGATCCTGTAAGGTCTTTTACATGTACTTTTTCTTGATTTTTGGCAATAGCTTGCCCCAATTTCCTAAGTTCAGGAGATTGTAAAAAATGTTGCGAGATTTTAGCTATACTCACGGTTGAAAAAATTTAGATACAAATATACTATGCTGATATCATAAATTATAAAAAATGTTGTGCAAATTTACTTGCTTAAGTTTTATTTAAAATGGGTTTAATTTTTCACCTTAGAAGTGATTAAAATAAAGTCTTTTAAAACTTGAGAAAAACATATAGATTAAATAATACACTTCTAAAAACTGTTTTAAAGAACAACTTATTTTATAGTATTGTTTTAATTATTTTTTTCTTTATTCTTTGGACTATTAATGGTCTTGAAGAAGTTGAATATTACTTTTTTTTACTTATGATTCTTCCAGGAATCATACTTTTTTTAAACTTTCCAGTTATTTTTCTTTGGACAGATTATTATTATCACAACAAAAAAATGACTGTAGAAATAGATTCTTCATCTAATTTTATAAAAATCAAGGAAAAAAAATGTTCTAAGACATATAAATTTTCAGAAATAGAAACATCAACATATCATTTAGGCAATTATTACGAAAATTTACTTGACAATTTTGGAAAAGAACTAATGTTTCATTCTGATTTTGGATATTGGGACTTGAAATTTAAGAATGGTGATAGATATTATATTTCAAATTTGATTGTTGACTTTTTGCATGAGCATGCTTTTGTAAAAAATACAACGTATCAGTTTAGGGCCTTTCCGTATATAAAAACGTCTAATTCAAAGAAAGCTATTAAATTAAAAAGACAAATAGAAAAAAATGATATTGATAGAATTATAAAAAAGTTTGCCTCTAAAAGTGAAAAAGAGCTTTGTGTAATTTTAAATAATAAAAGTAAATATCAAGAAAATGCTGTAAAAGCAGCAGAAATTGTGTTGAAGAATAAAGGAGTTGATACTAATTGCTAATCAATGATACTAATACTACATTTTTTCAATAATTTAAGAATCTAATTTCACAATAAAAATTATAAAGCAACAGACTATAAAAGACGATAGATTATTTATATTTGCAAGACTAAAAATTAAGAAATGTCTATATCAGATTTATATTCAAGTGGATTTCGTGAAAGAAATCAAGATCATTTTGCAGCAATTGTACGTGTTGCTATGAGTGATGATGTTATTACAGATGAGGAGAAAGCGTTTTTAGATAGAATGGCGAGAAATTTAGATATCTCTGAAAGTAATTACAAAGAAATTTTAAAAGATTACAGATCACATCCAATCAATCCGCCAACAATGTACAACGAGCGTTTGGATCGTTTATATGATTTAACGCGTATGGTATATGCTGATCATGAATTAGGTCCAAAACAAACTGTTATTTTAGAACGTTTAGGAATTGGATTAGGATTTTCTCCTGAAAATGTTTCATATGTTGTGCACAAGGCATTAATGTTAGTAGGTAAAGGAGTTGATTCAGAAGATTTTAAAGACGAAATCAAGAACATGAATCGTTAATCTATAACGACCTACATAAAAACAAAAAAACCGAACTTGAATGAGTTCGGTTTTTTGTTTCTATGCTATTTATAATTCCTGCATAAGCAGGAATCTACTATTTTAAATACTTGTATATTTTCTTCAATAAAGTAGTTTCATCAAATGGTTTTTCAATGATATCATTCATCCCCATTTTCTTATAACGTTTTTTGTCGTCATCAAATAAATTAGCAGTTATTGCTAAGATTGGAATGGTTTTACAGTTTTGAACTGGAAGTGAACGAATCATTTTTGTAAGTTCGTCACCATTAGTTCCTGGCATACGAATGTCCATCAAAATTAAATCGTATTCATTGTGAATAACACTTTCAATCACATCTTCACCATTACTAATAATATCTAAAAAGAAATGTCCTTCTTGTGCTAAAATTTTCAAAACAGCCATTTGTGCTAATTCTGAATCTTCAGCCAACAATATATTGTATTTTTGTTTTGATAAGAAGTTTTTACTTTCAATATCGGACTTGTTTTCTAGCGATGTACTTTCTTGATTGATTGGATATTTAAAATTAATATTCATTTTAAAAGTAGAACCAACACCTTCTTCACTTTCTACAGTGATTTTTCCGTCCATCAAATCAACTAACCCTTTTACAATTGATAATCCGAGTCCTGTACCTGAATATTTTTGAGAATTATTAAGTTGAGTAAAGCTATTAAAAATTAACTCTAATTTTTCAGTAGGAATTCCAATCCCTGTATCTTGTACACTAATGTTTAAGTTTACTTTTCGAGCTCTTCGCTGATTTTGCTGAATAGATAATGTAACTTTTCCTGTGGATGTAAATTTAAATGCGTTTTCTAATAAGTTTTCAAAAACTTGCTTAATGCGCGTTTTATCTCCTTCAAAAAAGCGTGGAATATTTTCATCAAAATCTAACTCAAACTCAATGTTTTTTTGTTTTGCTTTTACGCTATACGTAAACTCTAACATTTCAATGAGCTCATGAAAACTGAATAATTCTTCTTCAATAGTTAGTTTTCCAACTTCAATTTTAGACATTTGTAAAATGTCTCCAATCATATTTTTTAAATGATCTGCAGAAGATTTAATCACTTCTACATAATCTTGTTGTTCTGTAGACATGTTTGTTTTTTGTAATACAGAACAAAACGCTGTAACTCCTGTTAATGGATTGCGTAATTCATGACTGAAGTTAGCGATGAATGTATTTTTAAAGTCTTCTTTTTCTTTGAGATATTTGTTTTGAAGTTCTAATACTTGCGAATTGATTACAGATTCGTTTCTGCTTTGCGCAACTTCTTGATAGTATTTATAATGATCAGAAAAGTCATGTATAATAATCAACGTTGGTTGTTCATTAGCAAACGTTTTAAATTCAATGTCACAGGTAAACTCTTGCTTGTCTCTATTTTCTAAATGAATACAAGTGAATTTAATATCATTGTCCTCGGCAACATCAAAATAGGCTGCAAGTCCTTCGAAAAAAGCACTTAATGTGCCAATGGCATCTCCTTTTTTTAATGAAAATAAAACATTATCACTTTCTAATACGTTTCCTTCTGCATCAATAGTTATAAACTGCGTTCTAGGATGAAAATAGGTTCCTCTATACGTTTCTAACATAGTAATTATTTCACAAGTTCTTTTGCCAATGTTGTAAATAAGTCATCTACTTTATCGCCTGTTTTTGCACTAGTAAAATAGTCAGGTTTTATACCAAATGTATCTTTGTTTTCTTTCAAGTACGTTTTAGTTACTAAATCTGCTTTGTTACCGACAACCTTTAAAGGCGTATTGGTATATTGATTTGTTAAATATTCAATATCGTTTTCTAAATTTTCAAAGGTTGCAGGTCGAGTGATATCAAATACATAAATAAAACCGTGCGTACCAAGTAAATAGGATGCGCGTGTTTTTTTAATATCATCATATCCTTCCAAATCCCAGATAATTAGAGAAACTGTTTCGTCAGGAGCAATTTCGACTTCTTTTTTTAGGATGTGAACTCCAATAGTCACTTTGTAATCAGAAGTAAACGTGTTTTCAACAAATTGTCGAATCAACGAAGACTTTCCTACACCAAAGTGCCCGAGTAAGATTATTTTTTTAGAGGCTTTCATTCGTACTAAAGTAGAATTCTAATTCGTTAGTAATATCTTGTTCTTTAATTTCGCTTAAATCATTGAATAAGTTCAGGAAATTATCGGTAAAATTAAAGATTATATCTTGTATTTTATTTTTAAAGATAAGATTATATTCTCCAGAAATTGCAACTGCAACGTAAAAAGATACAAAGCTCTGAATATGAATGTGATATAATTCATACTCAATAAGCTCTAAATTTTGACTTTTTTCATTAAATGCATCTTCCACAAAGCTTTTAATTGCGGTTAACATTCCAGAAATCATATCTTTGTCAATTGTCTCTGTCTTAGCATATTGACCAATTAATAGACCAGAGTTTTTTTCAATAACTAATACTTGTTCAACTTGCGAAATGGCAGATAATTGGCTTAATAATAATTCTTCTTCCTTTACACCACCAAACCACGATTTAAATTTTCGTTTCCAGCTATTTGCAGAGAAACTGTCTTCCAATTGTTTATTGATGCGCTCCGTAAGTAGACTAATTTCTTGTGAAATATACTTCTTTATCATCTTACCCATAATTGGGTACAATGCTTCTACAACTTGGTCTTTTGAATTTTTAATTTGTTCAGCAAGTGCTTCTGTAATTGTAGGTCCAAGTGTTTCAGGAATTTGCTCTGTAAATTCTTCTAACTTTTCGTCAATAATAGGATTTACCTTGCTTGAAAGCTTTTGTTGCTTGTGAATTAAATCTTCAAGTTGCTTGATTTTATTGTGTATAGATTCAGCATACGCACGATCATCCGTGAGTAATAAATCTTTCAATAACGCTAATTTATCAGCTTCCGTCATAAATACACAGTAAGATTTATGTTGGATTTTATTCTTTTCCTATCTTTTCTCCAAGGCTTACAAGTAATTGTCCTAATTGTCTTCGATCTACTTTTTTCTCGTCTAAATCGTCTAACTTATTTTCCATATTAGCTTCCAATTCTGTAATGCGAATATTTAAGTCAGTACTAAGATTATCAATATTTTGAATCAATTCTGAACGAACTTCTTCAATAAGATTTTCCAATGCTTTCTTTTTGGCAAGAATGTCATTTTTGATATTATCAAACTCAGAATTATACTCTTGAATATTTTCTCCAAAAATTAAATTCTTTATTGCTTCAATCTTAGTTGATGGATCAGAAATGCTTGGATTTTTTTGATCAGCATCGTTGGTATTTTCACCTTTTGTTGCCATTTAGAAGTATTTTATTGTACTAGGGTTTACACAAAAATAGTAATTTTTAGGAAAGTTATTACTTTTCTTGCGAGTTCTTCATAAACTCCTTGGCTTTTTCTACCATTTTACGACTTCCACAAAAGATAGGAACACGTTGATGGAGCTCTGTTGGCTTTATATCCATAATACGTTGAAATCCATCTGTAGCTAGTCCGTTTGCTTGCTCGGCTAAGTACGCCATAGGATTGCATTCATACAATAGACGCAGTTTTCCATTAGGAGCTTTGGAAGTTTGTGGATAAATGTAAATTCCACCTTTAATCAAATTTCTATGGAAATCAGAAACCAATGAACCTATATAACGAGACGTATAGGGTCTGTCTTCTTTCTCTTCTTGGCAATACTTAATGTAATCTTTTACACCTTGTGGGAAATGCGCGTAATTTCCTTCGTTAATAGAATAAATTCGTCCAACTTCTGGAAATTGCATATTTGGATGCGATAAATAGAAAGTTCCAATTGCAGGGTTTAATGTAAAACCATTT
The DNA here is from genome assembly GCF_947496985.1 of uncultured Kordia sp. Taxonomy (GTDB): domain Bacteria; phylum Bacteroidota; class Bacteroidia; order Flavobacteriales; family Flavobacteriaceae; genus Kordia. The sequence continues at coordinate 378,022 of NZ_CANMEZ010000001.1, read as the reverse complement.
ACACCATGTCCTGTAGTGTAAACTAACATCGTAGACGTTCCATAAATTACATAACCTGCAGCAACTTGTTGATCTCCTTTTTGTAGAAAATCATCGATAGTTACTGGAGTTCCAACTGGTGTAACTCTTCGGTAAATAGAAAAAATAGTTCCTACAGAAACATTCACATCAATATTAGAAGAACCATCTAACGGATCAATTAAAACCACATATTTATTCTGGTTTTTATCGTCCGAACTATTAATAGCAATAAAATCATCGTTTTCTTCGGAACCAATTCCACAAACAATATTTCTATTCGTTAAGGTTTGAATAAATTTGTCATTTGCATATACATCAAGTTTTTGCTGATCTTCTCCTTGAATATTCGTTTCACCAGCTGCTCCAATAATGTCTACCAAGCCAGCTTTGTTTACTTCGTGGTTTACAACTTTTGCCGCAAGTCTTATAGAATTGATCAATCGGGATAATTCTCCTGAAGAATATTTAAATTCCGTTTGATTTTCAATAATAAATTCTCCTAACGTTTGATTTTTTTTAGCCATTTTGTCTACTTTGTTTCTCAGATCACAAATATCGATAATTTTGTAAAACTATAACGTTTTCGTAAAAATTATAATTTTAGCCTTGTTACCTTTGTGTAAACATTTGTAAAATTATGAACTATACAATCCGAAAAGCAACTGGAAATGATGTAGATGCTATTTTTCGTTTAATTCAAGAATTAGCCATTTTTGAAAAAGAAGAAGATGCTGTTTTAATAACACCAAACGATTTACTGAAAGACGGTTTTGGAACTTCACCAAAGTTTCACTGTTTTGTTGCTGAAACGACAGAAAATACTGAATCAAGTTCAATAAAGCAGATTTTAGGAATAGCATTAGTGTACATGCGCTATTCCACATGGAAAGGAGAAGTATTGCATTTAGAAGACTTAATTGTAAGTGAAAAAGCACGTGGAGAAGGAATTGGCGGTGCATTATTAACCGAAGTTATAAAATTTGGAAATAATTTAGGTGTCAAACGAATTGGTTGGGAAGTATTGGATTGGAATACGCCAGCGATTGAATTTTATGAGCATATTGGCGCAGATGTAAAACGCGATTGGCATGTAGTACAACTAGATGAACGAGGAATTGAACAATATTTGACAAGTAAGAAATTATAAATATAAAATCAGTTATGAGATCTTATTAATTGAAAAACGAGATGCTCTAAAAACATCTCAATTCTCAGTACTAACATCTCTACACTAAAAAAAAGTACAATGAAAATATTCAAATTTGGTGGCGCATCAGTAAAAGATGCAAATGGCGTTAAAAATCTTGTAAAAGTATTACAAGAAGTAGGATACGATAATACACTTATTGTGACTTCTGCTATGGGAAAAACGACCAACGCTATTGAAGTTGTGATTAAAAATTACTTTGATAAAAGTAAGGAATTGCAAGCTTCAATTCAGGAAATTGCCAAATATCATAATGAAATTTTGCTGGAATTATTTCCTAATGAAAATCATCAAATCTTTGCAAAAGTGAAGCAGTTTTTTGAAGAAATGCAAGGTTTTTTAGGAAGAAATAAATCGCCTGATTACAACTATGTATATGATCAATTAGTATCGTTTGGAGAATTAATTTCGACTACAATAGTAAGTGCATATTTAAATAGTGTATCTATTGAAACTACATGGTTAGATGTTCGTGAAATGATCAAAACAGATACGAACTACCGTGATGCAAAAGTGAATTGGGTAATTACACAGGAAAATATTAAACAAAAAATAAACACAAGTAAACTAAATATTACACAAGGTTTTATTGGGAGCGATCCAAATAATTTTACAACAACTTTAGGAAGAGAAGGTTCCGATTATACGGCGGCTATTTTTGCTTATTGTTTAAATGCCGAAAGTGTAACTATTTGGAAAGATGTGCCAGGTGTTTTAAATGCTGATCCACGTTATTTTGAAAATGCACAATTATTGCATAATATATCCTATCGTGAAGCTATTGAGTTAGCTTTTTACGGTGCTTCAGTTATTCATCCAAAAACATTACAACCGCTACAGCGTAAGGAAATTCCATTATATGTAAAGTCATTTTTAAATCCGAAAGGAGAAGGAACCGCGGTAGCAAAAGGAGTTGGGATTACACCAAACATTCCATGTTTTATCGTAAAAAAGAATCAAGTGTTAATTTCATTATCTTCCCTAGATTTCTCGTTTATAGTTGAAGAGAATATCAGTGAAATATTTAAGTTGTTGCATGATTGTAAAATGAAAGTAGATGTTATTCAAAATTCTGCCATTAGTTTTTCGGTTTGTATAGATAATAAGTTTAACAACTTAGAAAAATTACTCAATACCTTACGTTCAAAATTCAAAGTAACACACTATGAAAACGTGTCTTTATATACTATAAGACACTTTACGGAATTGGCAATCAAAGGATTGCAAAAAGATAAAGAAATACTATTAGAACAACGTGCAGAACAAACGATTCAGCTAGTTGTGAAATAAATCACACAAATTAAGGTTGTTTTCCTATATTTGTAATTCGCCTTAAAGTAAATATATGGGATTGGTAACTGCAAAAGAAGTTGCAAAAGCGATCAAATTAGACAAGTACGGCTTCATTGGAACCTTCATAGGTTGGATTTTAATGAAGGTGTTACGTATATCTAATTTGAATAAAATTTATGATAAACATAAGCATCTCAGTGATTTAGAATTTCTAAATGCATTGTTGGATGAGTTTCAGATTAAATTTGAAATTCCAGAGGAAGATTTAAAACGTCTTCCTAAAGATGGCGCGTACATTACAATCTCGAATCATCCACTTGGTGGAATTGACGGAATCTTGTTGCTCAAATTGATGATAGAGCAGCGTCCAGACTATAAAATCATTGCAAATTTCTTATTACACAGAATTGATCCATTGAAACCGTATGTAATGCCTGTAAATCCTTTTGAAGAACACAAAGGAGTGAAATCAAGCTTGGCAGGTTTCAAACAATCAATTATGCACTTACGTGAAGGAAAACCATTAGGGATATTTCCAGCAGGAGAAGTTTCCACCTATAAAGATGGGCGTTTAATTGTAGATAAACCTTGGGAAGAAGCAGCAATGAAGTTGGTGCAAAAAGCAAAAGTGCCAGTAGTCCCAATTTATTTTCATGCAAAAAACAGTCGCATCTTTTACAGACTATCAAAAATTAATGATACGTTCCGAACAGCAAAACTACCTTCAGAATTACTCACACAGAAAAATAGAGTCATAAAAGTACGTATTGGGAAACCGATTTCGTTAAAAGCACAAAATGAATACGATAATCTCCCTGATTTTACAGAGTTTTTACGTAAAAAAACATACATGTTGTCTAATACATATGAGAAGGAAAATCTTCTTAGTAAAGTGCCAACATCATTAAAAATACCAAAAATACCGAAAGCTCCTAAGGAAATTATTACGCCAGTTTCTGCTGAACTCATTCAGGAAGAAGTGGAAGGCTTGTCAAAAAAACATCACTTACTTACAAGTAAAAATTACCAAGTGTTTTTGGCGGAAGCTTCTGAAATTCCAAGTGTATTACGAGAAATTGGACGATTACGTGAAATTACATTCCGAGAAATTGGAGAAGGAACCAATCAAGCAATAGATTTAGATAATTTTGATTATTACTATCACCATATGTTTTTATGGGATAGCGAAGCAAAAGAACTCGCAGGCGCGTATCGAATGGGACTTGGAAGTCAAATTTATGCAAACTACGGAATTGATGGTTTCTATTTGCAAGACTTATTTCGCTTTGAGCCAGAATTACACAAAATGATGAGCGAATCCATTGAAATGGGAAGAGCTTTTATCATCAAAGAATATCAGCAAAAACCAATGCCATTATTCTTACTTTGGAAAGGAATTGTGCATACAACATTACGTCATCCTGAACATAAATACTTAATTGGTGGTGTGAGTATCAGTAATCAGTTTTCAAATTTTTCAAAATCACTGATGATTGAGTTTATGAAATCACACTATTACGATCCATACATTGCACAATATATACATCCTAAAAAAGAATTTAAAGTAAAGCTGAAAGATGCCGATAAAGACTTTATTTTTGATGAAACGGAGGCAGATTTAAACAAGTTTGATAAAATCATTGACGAACTCGAGCCAGGAAGTTTGCGTTTGCCAGTACTTATTAAAAAGTACGTAAAACAAAATGCAAAAGTAATCGCTTTCAATGTAGATCCATTATTCAATAATGCGGTTGATGGATTAATGTATATTCGTATTGCTGATCTTCCAGAAAGTACGGTGAAACCTGTTATGGAAGAATTTCAAGCAGAATTAGAACGTAGGCTAAACGATAACGAAGAAGAGTAAAAGTAGCAATAATCACGCTTTTATAATTTAAGTTCTTTTGAAAACTGAAGCAAAAATTCTTTTCCTTAGTATAGCAGGAATTTATCGTTAAAAATTTTCAAAGCTTTAGAGAAAATTTAGAAAAATACCTCTGGAAAAGTGACCTTTCTTTTGTTTCTTTTCTTTGGATGAAAATAAAAACAATAAATGAGATCTTTATCATAAAAACAATTCGAGATGTTTCAAGTCTTGAATGATAAAAATAAAAATACATGAAAATAATATCGTACAACGTAAACGGAATTCGCGCAGCTATCAAAAAAGGTTTCATGGAATGGTTGCAACAAGCAAATCCAGATGTGATTTGTTTACAGGAAATCAAAGCACTCAAAGAACAACTCGATTTAGAAATTTTTGAACAAGCCGGTTATAAATATAATTATTGGTTTAGTGCGCAAAAAAAAGGCTATAGTGGCGTTGCAATTCTCTGTAAAGAAGAGCCAAATCATGTGGAATACGGAACGGGAATTGAAACCATGGACTTTGAAGGGCGTAACTTGCGTGTAGATTACGATAACATTTCTATCATGAGCATGTATTTGCCATCAGGAACCAATGATGCACGACTTAGCTTTAAGTTTCAATACATGGATGAAATCAAAGAATATTTGACAAAATTACGTGCCGAATTACCAAATTTGGTGGTTTGTGGCGACTACAATATTTGTCATGAAGCAATAGATATTCATAACCCAAAAATGAAAGGTGTTTCTGGATTTTTGCCAGAAGAACGCGCTTGGATTGGAAGTTTTATTGATAGTGGATTTATTGATTCGTTTCGTCACTTAAACAAAGAGCCAGATCATTACAGTTGGTGGAGTTATCGCGCCAATGCGCGTGCTAACAACAAAGGTTGGCGTATTGATTACAACATGGTTAGTGAACCATTGAAGGATAATATTGCCAGAGCAACTATTTTGCCTGAAGCCAAGCATTCCGATCATTGCCCGATTTTAGTAGAGATCAGTATGTAGCTTTTACATTCTTGAGTAGCAGGAATCTATAATTAGTAATTTATCTAAAATAAAAATGATAGTTTGGGCATTTCCTCCGACAAATCGGAGGTCGGGCTTTCACTAGTCGCTTTTTGGAATATTATTTAATTTGTCATATCGAGCGCAGTCGAGATACAGCATCTCACAAAGAGCTCCAACAATAGCTCTATCCTTAATGCAAAATCGAAGAACAACGAAAATTTGCTAAAAAATAAAAACCGAAAAAGAAAAATTAGCATATGAAATACACCACATTACAAAATACAGATATAAAAGTTAGTAAAATTTGCCTAGGAACAATGACTTGGGGAAATCAAAACACAGAAGCTGAAGGTCATGAGCAAATGGATTTTGCTTTTGATAAAGGAGTTAACTTTTTTGATACTGCAGAATTATACCCTGTGCCAGCAACTGCAGAGACATATGCTGAAACTGAACGTGTCATTGGAACTTGGTTCAAAAAAACAGGAAACCGAGATAAAGTAGTTTTAGCTTCCAAAATTGCAGGTCCAGGCGATTATACAGCACATATTAGAACCAGCGGATTTAGCCCAGAAGCGATCAAAGATGCTGTGGAAAACAGTTTAAAACGTTTACAAACAGATTACCTTGATTTATACCAATTGCACTGGCCAGAACGTCAAGCAAACTTCTTTGGACAACGTGATTATGTGCACAATCCAAACGATCCTTGGGAAGATAATTTTCATAAAAGTTTAGCTACCTTAGATGAACTGATTAAAGAAGGGAAAATTCGTCAAGTTGGAATTTCCAATGAAACACCTTGGGGAGCAATGCGCTATATAGAAGAGTCTAAAAAAGGATTGCCACGTATGGTTACCATTCAAAATGCGTACTCTTTATTGTGTAGAAGTTTTGAAACTGGTTTGGCAGAAGTTGCCATGCGTGAAAACATAGGTTTATTAGCGTATTCACCATTAGGTTTTGGAGTGTTGTCTGGGAAATATTTAGGTGGAAAAATGCCTGAAAATGCTCGTTTAACCTTGTTTCCGCGTTTTACACGTTACAGTGGAGAGGAAGCGACAAAAGCAACGGAAAAATATCTTGAATTGGCGCAAAAGCACGGTTTAAGTTTGCCACAAATGGCATTAGCATTTGTAAATCAACGACCATTTTTAACAAGTAATATTATTGGGGCAACTAATATTACACAATTAGAAGAAAACATAGGAAGTGTCAATATAGAATTGTCCGATGAAATTGTTGGAGAAATCAATGCAATTCATAATAGTATTCCAAATCCGGCACCTTAAAAATAGATTGCCTCGCTTTTAGACTCGTTCTTGCGTAGGTGGGAATCTATAGTTTTATAGTTGGATTCTGTATCAAGTGCAGAATGATAAAATAAATAGAAACTAAAAAAGGGAATAGACAGTACGCCATATTCCCTTTCTTGGTTTTTTAGGTAATCTTACAGATAATTAACTCTGCATGATACGTGAATATTGTTTATTAAGAATACTTTAAGGTTTATTTTCGATAAAACGAATACTTTAAAGGATAATATCGAATCCCTTAATCTTTGAATTCTTTATTTTTCAATTTTTTAATAATGTCAAAACAAGTATGATACAAGATCTTCAATTCTGGATACTAATATAATTTCTATGTTTGTATTTTGAAGTGATATTTTGTTGTGTTTTGAAGTAAAGAAACGCTTGAATCCAAGTTTTTCAGCTTCTAAAATGCGTTGATCAATTCTATTTACAGGACGAATTTCGCCAGCCAATCCAATTTCGGCGGCAAAACAATCAGCTTTTGAAATTTCTTCATCTTCATTGCTTGATAAAATTGCAGCAATAACAGCTAAGTCAATTGCAGTATCATCAATACTAATTCCACCAGTAATATTTAAAAACACATCTTTTGCAGCTAGTTTAAAACCTGCACGTTTTTCCAATACCGCCAATAGCATATTTAGGCGTTTTGCATTGTAGCCTGTGGTACTTCGTTGTGGAGTTCCATAAACTGCGGTGCTTACCAACGCTTGAATTTCTATCATTAACGGACGCGCACCTTCTAAAGTTGCTGCAATGGCAGTTCCGCTAAGTTCGTCCGCGTTTTTCGAAATTAGTATTTCTGACGGATTGCTCACTTCGCGTAAGCCATCAGATAACATTTCATAAATTCCTAATTCAGAAGTAGAACCAAAACGATTTTTTAAGGAACGCAAAATACGATACACATGATTTCGATCACCTTCAAACTGTAAAACTGTGTCTACCATGTGTTCTAAAATCTTTGGGCCAGCAATATGTCCATCTTTGGTAATGTGTCCAATTAATAACACGGGAGTTCCGCTTTCTTTGGCAAATTTTATCAACTCTGTTGTGCATTCTCTAATCTGAGAAATGCTTCCTGCAGATGATTCTATATAATCAGAATGTAAGGTTTGGATGGAATCAATGATGACAATATCAGGTTCAATTTCGCCAATTTGTTTGAAAATATTTTGCGTTTTTGTTTCCGTCAACACAAAACAATTGGAGTTTTTTTGACTGATACGTTCGGCGCGCATTTTAATTTGTTTCTGGCTTTCTTCTCCAGAAACATATAATGTTTTGTATGGTAACTTGAGTGAAATTTGTAATAGCAACGTACTTTTTCCAATACCAGGTTCGCCACCTAAAAGTATGAGTGAGCCAGGTACAATACCGCCTCCTAATACTCTATCTAATTCTTGGTCGGAAGTTGGTAAGCGTTTTTCTGTGGTAGAACTTATTTCGTGAATCAATGTAGGTTTTGAAACTCTAGAAGTGCTTTTTTCTTTACTTTGCCAATTGGCTTTTACTTCTTTTTGAATCACTTCTTCTACAATGGAATTCCATTGTTTGCATGAAGTACATTGTCCTTGCCATTTTGCAAATTGAGATCCACAATTTTGACAGAAAAAGGTTGTTTTTACTTTTGCCATATTACCAACCGAAGTCTTGTTTTAGTTTTTCAGCCTTATCAAGCATTAAATCTTTTGTAATAAAATCAATAGCATTCATGCTGAATCCATTTTGATACATGCGTAATGCTTTTTTAGGCTTCTCATCTTTTTCGTAGAATTCTCCCATAAAAAAGTGAAATAATGCAGTGTCTGGATATTCTTTCTTGCCAAGCTTTGCTAATAATTTTAAGTCTTCTAGATTATCTTTTTTGCGAACAGCAGAGTAGATTGCCATAAAATCATTTACCGAAACACGTTTTTCAAACCCAAAAAGATCTTTGATTGTTTTGTATTTATCTGTTAAATATAAAAACGGAGATGTATTTAGTTTTGAAATGGTTTCTTTGTATTCTTTTACGCTAATTGGTCGATACATAGAAAATATTTGACTCATTGCTCTTGGAATAGCTTGTACAGCTAATGAGTTGTGATTTGCTTCTGTGAAATCGTCGTAATAGTAAAAAATATTGTCTTTTTTTAATTCCTTTAAAGAAGCATTTAATGCGCGAATTCTTTGAGCGTCTTTTTTATTGTCTTCTTCCGCTGTAGCGAGATAGAAAAACTTTTTAGTTTCAAATTCGTTCAAACGTGTTACAATTCTGTCTTCCATTTTAGGCGCAAATGAAGGACTTAAGTTAATGTATGCATCAAACAATGGAACTTCTTTAAATAAGAAGTAATTGATGAAATTTGCAGTATGATCGTGTCCAACAATCATTTTGAAGTTTGCTGTATTGTAATTTTTTTCTATATACGGAATCAATTCCATGCCTATGAATTCAAAAAACTTGTTTCCTTTTTCGGTTGGTAATCCGCTTGCATCTTCGTACATGCAATCGCGTTGACGGTCATCTGCTTTGCTTTGATTGATTCCAACAACAATAGATTCTGGCATTTCATCCCAATAGCTATAAAATCGTGTATTTGCTACAACGCTTTCAAAGAGATAATTCGCGTCAAGCACAACAATAATAGGATATACTTTTTCATCTGAATACCCTTGCGGTATATACAGTTGAATATCTCTAGTTTCATTAAGTTTTTTAGATTTAAATTGTTCAGCTTTTGTTTGTGCATTTGTGTAGGTAATGCATGCAAATGCAATAAGTAGTACGATGTACTTTTTCATGATATAGAAATAGGTTGGTTTACGATAGCAAGGTAAAGATTATTTTTTGCTATTAAAAATAGGTAAATAAAGAAATGATAATCCGCCAATAATTATAATCATTAAGGTTTGTGATGCCCACATAATCCAACCGAAAGCTTCACCAAGTGTTTCTGGAATGTTGAATAAAGAAAATGCAGCGGCAATTGCTATTGGATACGCGCCAATTCCTCCATTGGTAACGGCAATGCTAAAACTTCCTGCAATAAATGCAATTACAATAGCGCCAAGCGGAACATTTCCTTGTAAGTCTACTACAGATAACATGGTAATGTAAAACATGAGTATATACATTGCCCAAATGAAAAAAGTGTGGAATATAAACGCCCATTTGTGCTTCATTTTTAGAATGCTGGTAGCTCCTTCATACACACCAATAATAAAGTTTTTAATTTTGAGTGGAATGCCTTTTTTTGCTTTTTTAATGAATATGATGAGTGCGATTCCGCCAATGATTCCTGTTGAGAGTATAATAATAATTAAGGTAAGGTCGAACTTTTTCATGAGTAAGCTCCAAATGAAATCAAACTGCATAAATAATGTAATAGTAATGACTAAAAGCATCACTATTAAATCGGCAACACGTTCAGCAACAATAGTTCCAAAGCCTTTTTCAAAAGGAATACCTTCGTAGTTTGTTAATGTCAATGCGCGTAGAGCTTCTCCTGATCTTGGAACTCCTAAGTTAGCTAAGTATGCAACAAAAACAGCCATCACGCTATTAGGGTATTTAGGCTTGTAGCCCATAGGTTCTAACATGTAGCGCCAACGATACGCGCGCGATAGGTGACTTATAATTCCGCAAAAAACACCAAGAGCTACCCAAGTATAATCTGCTTTTTCAAAATGATTGATCAGCTCATCAAGTGGAGTTTTGGACAGTGAGTACCAAACTAAAAAAACTCCCAAAAAAATCGGGAGTACTATTTTTAATAATTTTGATATTGATTTTTTCAACTATGTGAGTGTGTTATCTGCTTCGTTAGGGAAAACCAATGCAGGTTTAAATACTTTTGCTTCTTCAATATGCATCATAGCATATGTGATTAGAATAAGTACATCACCTTTCGCAACTTTTCGAGCAGCAGCACCATTTAAGGTAATTTCTCCACTTCCTCTTGGACCTGGAATGGCATATGTTTCTAACCGTTCACCATTGTTGTTGTTTACAATTTGAACCTTTTCTCCTTGAATAATATTAGCGGCATTCATAAGGTCTTCATCAATTGTGATACTTCCAATATAGTTTAAATCGGCTCCTGTTACTTTTACTCTGTGTATCTTAGATTTTACTACGTGTATTTGCATGGGGTAAAGTTAATGATTTTAAAGTTTTTAATTCAGTGCAATGTTGTCAATTAAGCGAATGTTTTCAATAAAAGCAGCAATGAATATGCGATACGTTTCGTTTTTGGATTTTCGTTGTACAGTTTTTAAGTTTTTAATGTTTGCAATTTCAACGTATTCCAATGTTAACAACGGATGTTTTTCAAATTGTTGCTGAACCCATTCCTTTACTTTGTTTGCACTTTTTGTGCCAAACTTTTCCTTGGCTTGTAATAGTGTTTTGTAAATAAAAGCACTTTCTTTTTTTGCATGTTCAGATAAGCGTTGATTTCTAGAACTCATAGCTAGGCCTGATGCTTCTCTAAATATATCACAACCTACCACATTAACAGGTAATTTGTATTTGGAAGCTAATTTTTTAACAATCATCAATTGCTGAAAATCTTTTTCTCCAAAATAGGCACTATCAGGTGTAATAATTTCAAAAAAGCGTTTTACAATAGTGCCGACTCCGTCAAAATGCCCTGTTCTAAATTTTCCTTCCATTTCAAATTCGAGCCCATCAAAACTGAATTTTTCAGAATTTACACCGGAATTATAGATATCTTCAACACTAGGAGCATACACAAACACATTATTTTCTAAAGTTTTTAATAACGAAACATCAGCGTCTAAAGTTCTTGGATATTTTTGTAAATCAGTAGCGTTGTCAAACTGAGTTGGGTTTACAAAAATACTAACAAAAACAATGTCGTTGCCAGTCATAGCGTTCTTTACAAGCGATAAGTGTCCTTCATGAAGTGCACCCATTGTAGGCACGAAACCAATCTTTTTTCCTTGAGATTTTTGTTCTTCTATGAATGGTTTTAAGGTGTTTTGTGTATAGTGTATAGTCATTTTGCAAAAAATTAACAGCTTGCAAATTTAATATATTACTGTTAATCTGCATAATTTTTGTAATTTTGCATGTTTTACGCTTAATATTAAAGGAAAAGTATTTTTATGAATAATAAAAGAGTCTTATACGTTTCATCTGAGGTAGTGCCATATTTGCCAGAAACAGAAATTTCGTCAATGTCGTTTGAAGCACCAAAAATGGTAAACAGTAAAGGTGGGCAAATTAGGATATTTATGCCACGTTTTGGAAATATCAATGAAAGAAGACATCAGTTGCATGAAGTAATTCGCTTATCAGGAATGAACTTAGTCATTAATGATATGGATATGCCATTAATTATTAAAGTAGCTTCTATTCCAAAAGAAAGAATTCAGGTGTATTTTATTGATAATGAAGAATACTTCAAGCGTAAAGCTACATTTACAGATGAGGAAGGGAATTTGTTTCCAGATAATGATGAACGCGCTATTTTCTTTGCAAAAGGTGTGATTGAAACTGTGAAAAAATTAAATTGGGCTCCAGATATCATTCACGTTCATGGTTGGATGGCTTCTTTATTGCCTTTATATTTAAGAAAATATTATAAAGATGAACCATTGTTTACAGACAGTAAAATTGTAACTTCGGTTTATAAACAAGAATTTGATGGAACTTTAGATAAAGAAATGCTAAATAAAATCAAGTTTGATAATATCGGTGATGGTAATGTGGAAATATTAGCTGAGCCAAACTACTCTAACCTTCTAAAAGTTGCTGTGGATCATTCGGATGCCGTGGTAATTGCATCTGAGGAAATTCCTGCTGATGTTCAAGACTATCTCACAGGCATTGAAAAGCCAGTCCTTGAATATAAAAACAGTGAAGAATTTGCCGATGCGTACACAGATTTTTACAATACAAAAGTTTTAAATTAGGTTAATTAAATTACACTATGAACAAATTGAAGAAGACACTCACTAGTGCCTCAGTAGTATTATTAATACTTGTAGGCTTTATTGCGTGCGACGATGAATTTAGTACAGTTGGAGGTGAGATTATTGAAAATAATAATTTTACTACGAATCTTTATGATGAAACAGTGCTAGATGTTTCTAACAGACGTATGTCGCCAGTACAAACAAATGGTTTGCCTGTGTATCAACTAGGTAAAAACATCAATGGTATTTATGGCGATATAATGACTAGCCTTACAGTACAAGCAAACCTAGTTTCGGGAAATGAAAATCCTGAATTTGGAGAAAAGACCCAAGAAGAAGAGGATGCGGATGCTACAGATCTAGAAGAAGAGGAAGAGGTTACCAAAGTATACTTAAATATTCCTTATTTCAGTAACAGTACAGTAGAAAGTGATGGAAGTATTACAACAGCTGTTGATTCTGTTTATGGAGATAGAACAGTTCCTTTTTTACTTACGGTAAAAGAATTTACATACTTCCTTAGAAGTGTAGATGAAGATGGAAATCAGCAAGCATACTATTCTGATGAAGATTTTTCATCTTTTACAGGGCAAACGTTGTTTCAGGGAGATGTTTTACTTAGTGAAGATCAAGTAGAAGTTACAGAAATTGACAATGAAACTGGAGAAGAAGTAGTTGTTGAAACTTTATCACCACGATTAAGAGTAGAGCTTGATACACAATTCTTTCAAGAGCGAATTATAGATAACGAAGGAAGTATAAAACTTTCGAATAACAACGTATTTAGAGCAGAAGACTTGTTTAGAGGTTTGCATATCTCAATAGGGCAAGATTCAAACTTGTTAATGTTACTCGATTTCCAAAATGCTGACATTGTTATTGAATATCAATATAAAAAGTTGGAAACACAAGGAAATGATGATCCAGATGATGATGATATCATAGTTCAAACTGGTTCATACGCATTGAGCTTATCTTCAGGAAATATTGTAAATACATTTACACCATTAGGAACGTTTCCAGATGTTGAAGCATCAAATGATAATATTTACCTGAAAGGTGGACAAGGTTCTATGGCTGTTTTAGATCTTTTCGGACCTGATAATGATAACAATGGTATTGCCGATCAGTTAGAAGAGATAAGAGAAGAAAATTGGATAATCAATGATGCAAACTTGGTATTTCATATAAATGAAAGTGAGCAAGGTAGTGAGCAAGATCCGCAACGAATCTATTTATATAATATGGATGATAACATTCCATTAGAAGATTACGATGCTGATTTAACGGTAAGTGCTACATCTCCAGGGCTTTCTAAAATTTTACATGGTGGAATTTTAGAACGTGATGAAAGTGGAGAAGGTGTTCGATACAAAATTAGACTTACAGAGCATATTAACAATCTTGTTAGAAAAGATTCAACCAACAAAAGACTTGGATTGGTTTCTTCTTCTGATATTCGTATTGTTACAAGTGGTCGTGAAAATACTGGAAGTTCAGAACAAGAATTTATCCCAACAGTATCAAACATGAATCCATTTGGAACTGTATTATATGGAAATACTGCTGCTTCACCAGCAGACAAACGACTAACTTTAGAAATATTTTATACAATCCCAGAAACTAATTAATATCAATAATTAAGAAAAAATTATGTGCGGAATCGTAGGTTATATAGGTCATAGAGAAGCGTATCCTGTAGTGTTAAAAGGACTAAAAAGACTTGAATACAGAGGGTATGATAGTGCAGGTGTTGCTATTTATGATGGTAAAAACATTAAACTATCTAAAACAAAAGGAAAAGTTGTTGACTTAGAAGCTCGTGTAAAAAAGGAGATTTCTGAAGACGGAACATTGGCTATCGGACATACACGTTGGGCAACTCATGGAGAGCCTAATGATGTAAATTCGCATCCACACTATTCTAATTCTGGCGAATTGGTAATCATTCATAATGGAATCATTGAAAACTATGATCCATTAAGACAAGAATTAATCAAAAGAGGTTACAAATTTCATTCGGATACAGATACAGAAGTATTGGTAAATCTAATTGAAGATGTAAAGAAGAACGAAGGTGTAAAACTTGGGAAAGCAGTTCAAGTTGCTTTAAATCAAGTGGTAGGGGCATATGCGATTGCAGTGTTTGATAAAAACAAACCAGACGAAATTGTTGTAGCGCGTTTGGGAAGTCCATTAGTAATTGGAGTTGGAGAAGAAGAATTCTTTATTGCATCTGATGCGTCTCCATTTATTGAATATACAAACAATGCTATTTATCTTGAAGATGAAGAAATGGCAATTGTACGTAGAGGTAAAAAAGTAAAAGTTCGTAAAATTAAAGATGATTCTTTAGTTGATCCTTACGTTCAGGAATTACAATTAAACTTAGAGCAGATTGAAAAAGGTGGTTACGATCACTTTATGTTGAAAGAAATATATGAGCAGCCAAGAGCAATTTTGGACACGTTCAGAGGAAGAATGTTGGCAAATGAAGGCATCATTCGTATGGCTGGAATTGACGATCATATCGAAAAATTCTTAAATGCAAATAGAATTTTAATAGTTGCTTGTGGAACGTCATGGCATGCAGGTTTAGTAGCTGAATATGTGTTTGAAAACTTAACAAGAACTCCTGTTGAGGTAGAATATGCATCTGAATTCAGATATAGAAACCCTGTTATTACTGAAAATGATGTTGTGATTGCAATTTCTCAATCTGGAGAAACAGCAGATACTATGGCGGCTATTAAACTAGCAAAAAGTAAAGGAGCATTTGTATTTGGAGTATGTAATGTAGTAGGTTCTTCTATTTCAAGAGAAACACATGCTGGAGCGTATACACATGCCGGTCCAGAAATTGGAGTTGCTTCAACAAAAGCTTTTACAACACAAATCACAGTATTAACGTTGATTGCTTTAAAAATAGCGAAGAAAAAAGGAACGATTTCTACATCAGAATTCCATTCGTATCTGTCGGAAATGGATGCAATTCCTGCTAAAGTTGAAAAAACATTAACGTCTGATAATCATGTAAAAACGATAGCAAACATATATAAAGATGCCACAAACTTCTTATACTTAGGAAGAGGTTATAACTTCCCGGTAGCATTAGAAGGTGCATTAAAATTAAAAGAGATTTCATATATCCATGCAGAAGGATATCCTGCTGCAGAAATGAAGCATGGGCCTATTGCATTAATTGATGAGCAAATGCCAGTAGTGGTAATTGCGACACGTAAAGGTCACTATGACAAAGTGGTAAGTAATATTCAGGAAATTAAATCTAGAAAAGGAAAAATTATAGCAGTAGTTATGCAGGGCGATAAAGCAATTAAGAAAATTGCAGATTACGTAATTGAAATTCCTGAAACTTTAGAATTGCTAACTCCTTTATTAACAACAATTCCATTGCAATTATTATCATATTACATAGCAGTAATGCGTGATTGTAATGTAGATCAACCGAGAAATTTAGCAAAATCGGTAACGGTAGAATAACTTTAAAATATTAACACTTTCTTTAGGAATATCCTAAAAAAGTGTATATTGTTCTCATAATAACTAAACCAAAAAGACTTATGAGAGCATATCTATCAATCTTAGCTATGTTGGTTTGTGTAAGCGTATTTGCACAAACCAATGTTAGCGGAAAAGTACTCAGTGATGGTCTTCCTATTCCTGGCGCTAATGTAGTCGTCGAAGGAACTTCTACAGGAACTGTTACTGATTTCGATGGTAAATTTAAATTAAAAGTAAACCAGCCATTGCCTTTTACACTGAAGGTTAGTAGTGTAGGTTTTGATTCTGCTACAGTAACAATTACAAAAGACAATCAAGAGGTAACAATTGAATTAAAACAAGGAACTGAGTTAGATGAAATTGTATTATCTGCTTCAAGAACCCCAGAAAGAATTCGTGAATCTCCTGTGACTGTAGAAAGAATGGATGCAAGAGCTATAAAAAATTCTTCTGCTCCAAGTTATTATGATGCACTAGAAAACTTAAAAGGTGTAGATGTTAATACAAACAGTTTAACATTCAAATCTGTAAATACTAGAGGTTTTGCTACGTTTGCTAATACTCGATTTATGCAATTGGTAGACGGAATGGACAACTCTTCTCCAGCCTTAAACTTTGCTTTAGGAAATTTACTGGGAATGTCTGAGTTAGATGTGCAAACCGTAGAATTACTTCCAGGAGCTTCTTCGGCACTATACGGAGCAAATGCTTTTAATGGTATTATGTTTATGCGAAGCAAAGATCCATTTGAAAAACAAGGAATTAGTTTTTATGCAAAAACAGGAATGACTTCTTCTGAAAATGCTGGAGATAATAACTTCATTGATTTTGGAATAAGAGGAGCGCATGCATTTAGTGATAAATTAGCGATAAAGGCTTCGTTTTCTTTCCTGAATGGTACAGAGTGGTTTGCAACAGATTACACAAACTATGACGCTGCTACAGGCGATGCAATAGCTGGAAACAGACAAACAGATACAAACTATAATGGATTAAATATTTATGGAGATGAGGTTTCAACAACATTAAATTTTGATGCATTATCTGGTGCGCCAGCAGGAACTTTTGGTTCTGCAGACGTTTCAAGAACAGGATATGAAGAGCGTGATTTAATGGATTATGATGCGGAAAGTGTTAAAATGGATTTAGCATTGCATTACAAACCTTGGGCAAATGACTTCACAATTATATGGAATTCTAAAATTGGTAGAGGAAACACTATCTATCAAGGAGCAAATAGATATTCTATAAAAGATTTCTTCATGCAACAGCATAAATTAGAGATCCGTAACAAAAACTTCTTTATTAGAGGATATGTAACAGCAGAAAAAGCAGGTAACTCTTATGATACTCGTTTTGCAGCTATCAACGTAAATAGAAGATGGAAATCAGACCAACAATGGTTTACACAGTATGCTACAGGATATCTAGGAGCAATTACGGGAGCAATTCCAGGAGTAACGCCAGGAAATCCTGATATTGCACATGCATTTGCAAGAGGATTAGCGGATACAGGTCGTCTTCAACCAGGAACTCCAGGATTCCGTTCAGCATTAAACTCAGTAACTGCTGATGGGGATTTATTAACAGGAGCAAAGTTTATTGATAATACAAAACTATATCATTCCGATGTAAATTATAACTTTTCACACTTAATCGACTTTGCAGATATTCAAGTAGGTGGATCGTACCGTGAATATGTATTAAACTCTGAAGGAACCATCTTTACAGATTACGATGGGCCAATTAGATACGATGAATATGGTGCATATGTACAGGTTCAGAAAAAATTTATGGAAGATAAAATGAAATTCACAGGATCTATTCGTTATGACAAAGCGCAAAACTTTGATGGAAACGTTTCGCCAAGATTATCATTAGTATTCTCTCCAGATGAAGCAAAAAAACACAACTTTAGAGCTTCTTTTCAAACAGGATTCCGTAATCCTACAACGCAAGATCAATATATTGGTTTAGATGTTGGAAACGCAATTTTGGTAGGTTCGGCACCAGACAATTTAGATCGTTATACAACACGACCAATTACAAATAATTTCCCAGCAGGGTTAGAAGCATTCGGATTAGACAGAACGGTAACACTTTCTGGAAACGATGCGTACAATAATTCATATACATTATCATCATTTCAAGCATTTGGAGCAAGTGCAGCAGCAGGAGCGCCAAATCCAGCATTATTACAACGAGCTAATGTAGAATTTGTAAAGCCAGAACAAGTATCTGCTTTTGAAGTTGGATATCGTGGAATTGTGTTTGACAACATTTCTGTAGATGTAAGTGCATACTACAATGCATACAAAGATTTCATTGCTAACAGAACCGTAATTGTTCCAAACTATGGTAATGTAGATTTGTCTGACATTACAGATTTAACACCAGTTGGAGGAGCACCTACACCAAATGCATTAATTGCAGCAAGTAATGGTGATTTTACACCTTTCCAATTATACTCTAACTCTAATGCAGATATCAATTCTTATGGTGCAGCTATAGGAGTAAGCACGAAAGTATTAGGAGATTATGATTTCAGTGTAAATTATACCTATGCAAAACTTGATTTTGATCAAGCAAGCGATCCAGATTTTGAAACGAATTTTAATACACCAGAACATAAAGTAAAAGCTTCTTTTGGAAACAGAAATATTTTCAAAAACGTTGGATTCAATGTGAACTGGAGGTGGAATGATTCATTCTTATGGGAATCAACATTTGCAGACGGAATGGTAACTGCACGTTCATTAGTAGATGTTCAAGTAAACTACCGTTACAAAAAATCAACGTTCAAATTAGGAGCAGCTAACATTTTAGGACACGAATATGTAAGTGCGCCAGGAGTTGGAACCATCGGTTCTCAATACTATATTTCTTGGGTAATTAACTAAATAAAATATTTTATATAAACTAAAACGGGCTACCAATTTGGTAGCCCGTTTTTTTATGAATAAAGCATATTGAATTGTCTTAGCATATTGCTGATGGACAGTTACAAAATGAATAATCTGATGGACGTGAAAAACAATGAGGTTTTACTAATATAGATGGACATTCAAAAACATTAGTAATATTAGTTCCTCCGATGATTTCATTATTATCAAAAGATGAAATTGAATTTTTGTTAAGCTTTAATGATTTAAGATTTCTTTTTTTCATAATTAAATAATTTTAAGATTAATACTATGCAAAACAAGAAATAGATTTTCTACTTAAAGGAAAATCTGATAATGATTTGCTTATTTAATAGAAGTTTGTTTATTGAGTTTAGCTCAATTTTACAAATACTTATAATTAGTTTGGTGGTAATGTGCAAATACGTGGATCACTTTCTCTGATGAAACAAATTGGTTTTACAATAGCAGAAGGACATACAAAAATGTTTGTAACATTTGTTCCACCAACTAATCCGTTATTGTCAAAGTTTGAAATTGATTTTTTGTTAAGCTTTAATGATTTAAGATTTCTTTTTTTCATAATATAAATTGTAAAATTTAACTTTAAAAGTGAACATTTAAAGACACTCACTCATGTGTCAATTCTTCGCGAAAGAATATTGTTTTGAAAATATTGCTGTGTAGTGGTTGGCAATACTTTGTTTGGTTTTAATGTAGGGAAGGGGATATAATAGAATTGTTCGGTTTCTGTATTGAAATAATGTAGAGGAATACTTTTTTTAATTAAATAGAAAAGAAAGAAAAACGTATTAAAATTTGTAATATGTGTGTTTCTATTTTTCGATATAAAGCAAAAGATCCCCATATCTTATAGTTCAAAAAAAATGGATTTGTTACCCAGTTTTTTTGAACTATTTTTTAAAATCTTGTATTTTTTTTACAAAAATCTGATTGTTAGCAGTTTGTGTAAATAAATTTTTACTGTTTTCTTTTAAAAATAAATATAAAAAGGAGTGTAAAAAGTAAAATACCTATAATCCAATTTGTGTAATTGAATGTGGTAAATGAAATGGCTTCTGTGTTTCCTAGTATATAAAAACTTCCCCAATAAAAAGGAGCTGCATTAAAAGTATCTGCTTTTAGTAGAAAATCAATTTTTGCTTGTTGTAATGCTTTATGCTTTGGTAATCCGGCTTTGATGTGTTTGTAGAAATAACGCATAAAATCAGGTGTTGTCTTATCTGATATTTCCCATCTACTCAATAGCAAACTTTTTGCGCCTGCATATTGAAAAGCATTTCCTAAACTTTGAATACCTTCGGCTTTATTAATCTGGCCGTTTCCAGTATTACAGGCACTCAAAACAACTAAACTTGCTGGAATATGTAAATTGTACAGCTCGTGTCCAAACAATTTATCATCTTCGTTTGTGCTTCCTTCCGAGAAGTAAATCTTTAAATTATTAGAGTTTTGATTGTCAATATCTCCATGAAGTGCCAAATGTATAATTTTGAATTTATCAGCTTGTTTTTTAAAATTGGTTTCATTAGCATTATTTCCATAAAAGTAAGAACCTTCCAAAATCTTAGAAATTTCTTTGATTTCCTTTCGTGTGCCAGGTAAATCAATATTCGCATTTCGTAAATCTGACAATCTCATTACTTCTTTATCTTCTTGAATACTATCTTTGCTAGTGTATGAAAATGCAATACAATCATTTTGTAACGTAGTTGAGGTTTTCTTTTCAGTTTCTTCAAATAACAAACTTGCAGAATTCGCGTAGCTGATTGCATAATCATATAATAAATAGGCTGGTTTTTCCTTATTTTCTGAATCTTTAGTTAGTAATAAATCAAATTGTAAATGCCAAAGCGATTCATCAGGAATAATAATTAATTCGTTCCCTACAAAATGCTTTTCAATTGGTGTAACTAGCTGTTTATATAAATACAATGCATTTTGTGTAAACTTTTCTTGGTCTTTGGAAACAATTGCAGTATTAAATTTTTCAATTTTTGCATCTAAACTGTCAATCTTTAATTCTTTCACATGAAATGCGTTTTTAGAAATAATAAAAGTATATAGGAGGTTTTTACTTTTAAAAAATTCTAAAAGAGTAGTGTTGTCGTTTAACTTTTTTTGAAGTGTTTCAAGTTGAATTATGCTGTCTTTATATTTCAATGCATAGTATTTTGGAAACTCAACTTCAATTGCTTTTTCAAGCGAATCTTTTCGTTTTGAAACGTCGAAAAAATCACCTTCTAAAGCATATAATTTTATGGAATCTGTTTCCTTTTGAGTAGCTTCTATTAAAATTTTAGATTGTAAAGCAGCAAGTTTATCATTGATAGATTTTTCCAATGTTAGAATTGCTGGATGGAGATTGGAGTTCCGTTTTGCTTCAGCATTTTTCAATAATTCTCGAAGTACATGTGCTTTGCTTTTTTCGGAACTGTAAAACGAATGTTCTAAAGAAACAGAAGTGTTTTCTAACGCTAAAAGCATTTCTGTAGTTTGTATATTTTTAGCATATATTGTTTTTACAATCTCAGAAAACACAATCTTATCTTGACGATTTTGTTTCGATTTTCGAACCAAATTGATATATGAAATGGCTTCCTTGTATAGCGTATTGCTTTCAATTAAATATGCTGGTTTTTCAGTTTGTTCAAAAAGTAATAGTAAAATATCAGCCTTTGTTTTTGCGGTTTCAAATGGCAAATCGCTGTCTACATAACTCGTGGTTAAAAAACGATTGTCTTCATTAAATTTAGGAAGTCGGTTATTTACAATTGCTTTCTCGTTAAACAACAATGCATTTTCAAAATCCTTCATTTTTGTATATACTTTAGCAATGTTGATATACGTGCGAATCGTACTTGTATTTTGTAATCCGTTAATTTTATGTCGAATTGCTAGTGACTTTTTGAAGAACTTTATCGCTTCTTCATACTTGCCAATTTTCTGATAAAGATTTGCGTGATATTCATATTGATAAGATAAAATTACATAATTCACTTTTGGCGCACTCAAGCATATTTGTAGTGCTTTTTCTAGGTATGGAATACCTCTTTCATCCTCATAAATATTACCAAGTTGACTATATGGAAAATACATTTTAGGATGATTAACGCCGTAAAACTTAGTTCCTAATTCTAATGTTTTGTGTGTGTGAAATAAAGCTTTTTCCTTATTGCCTTTTTTATTATACACAGTGCCAATATTAAAATGAATACGCACTTGTTCATCATGATTGTCTATGCCATGATTTTGAATACTAACACTGAGTGCTTTGTTGTAATATTCAAGACTTTCATTAAACTCTTCTTTAATGGAGTAAATCAAACCTAAATCATTATAAACTTTTCCGAAATATGGATGATCGTTTTTGTAGGTTTTTTGTGCTAAATCATTTGTTTTTTGAAAAAAGGAAAACGCTTTGTCAATCCGTCCTAAGTCGTATTGTAAATATCCTTTAGATTCGTATATATCAGCATGCAAAATATTCTTTTGTGGAGTTTCCTCTAATCCAATAGCTAAAGCCTTATCAAATTGCTGAGAAGCTTCTTGTAATTTTCTGTTTTTGTGAAAAGCAACACCAACATTAAAATACGAACGTGCTAATTGAAGTTTATCATCTTTAAAGTAATCCAAGCGAATCTGTAACGCCTCTCTGTGATTCTTAAGAGTTTCTTCGGTATTATTCATTTTCCCTTGAACAATAGCTAAATTGTCCAATGCATTTGCTCTAGATTGTTTGCCTAGCGCTTTATCTTTTTCACTGAAAAAAAAGGCTTCTTTTGCGTATTGAAATGCCTCTTCAAGTTGAGAATTATAATTACATACTTTCGAAAGTCCATTATAAGAAGCTGCTATATATGTATAGTTATTAGCGCTTTTTGATAATTTTAGTGCTTCTTGAAACGTTAAAGTAGCTTCATTATACTTTCCGTAAAATAACAATTGTTCGCCTTTTGCTAAATAGCCTTTTATGGTTGTATCTTTTTCTTGTGCATAAACCGATGTAAGCGTTCCCAATAATAAGAATGCGTAAACAAAATAAATAATCTTCTTCATCTATTTTTTTAATTTAATTTCTTGATCAGGTTCAGAAGGTATTACTAAGTATAATGCTGCTTTTTCATGGTTTTGTTGTGATAAATAAATTAAACCTTTATACCAATTAGCAACATCGGGAGAATATGTTTGTAGGCTGTCTAAGGTAGAAAATGTAGTCTCTATTCTTTGTAATTTGTAATTTGCGAGCGCACGCATGAGTAAAACATCTTTATATTGATTGCTGGAAATAGGATACTTTTCAAGAACAATCAAGGTGCTGTCGTATTTTTTATGAGTGTAAAAATGTAATGCTTTTTCCAAAGACATTTTAATAGAATCGGAAGAATTACTGCGCAGTGTAAAATCTAATCCAACTTGTTTATTCCATGCTTTTGTTGTTAAAGAAGCATAATCTATTTTTTCATCTTTAGAGAAATACCAAAATATTGAGAAGAAAATCACAAACAATGCGGCAATTTTAAGGATGAATCGCAATTTGAAAATATGACTAGGTTTTTGAGTTGTAACTTCTCTATTTTTATAGAGTGTAATAGCTGCCGAAATAGTTTTTTTCAATTGCTTAGTTTCGGCACTTCCAAGCACTTTTTTATAAGCTTGTACTCTTTTGTGCGTGTCATTTGTGGCAAAACTCCAATAGGTGTCACCCAAAGTATGTAGCAATTGTTCTTCTAATCGAACTTGCTCTTTAAAAGAAGCATCTGATTCCATTCTTGCCAAAAAAGAAGTGTGTTCTTCATCAGAAAGTGTATTTCGTAAAAACTGCTCAATCAATATATCATCTTCCATCTTTACAAATCTTTTAAATTAGTATAGCGACTATCTTTCTTAATTAGTGTTGTCAATCGTTTTTTACACTTAAAAATACGTTGTCTCACGACATTTTCAGAAGTATACCCAAATTTTTCCATGATAACAGTATAGGCTGTCTTTGCAAAAAAGAGTTTTAATATGTGTTTACAATTGTCAGAAAGCGAAGCTAGTTTTTCAGTAAACAATTCATAACGTTCCTGCTCAACAATTGAAAAAGCGGTATTTGTATCTTCGCTAACGTTTTTAATAATATCAAGGTTATTAGTTGTAAGCTTTGATGTATTGAGTTCACGTCTCCATAAATTTTTGCACACCATAAAAAAATAACTTTCAAAAGTAGCGTTAATCTCAAAAGCTTCTTTTCTATAACGTACAATAAGCTGTAACAAGGCTTTCTGAAAAATGTCGTCCGCATCACCTGTTCGCCCATTATTATGCAAGACAAATTGTTCTATTTTTGGGAAAACTTCTTGATATAACAAAATAATATCTTCTTGTTTTCCTTCTGAAAGTTTTTTAAAAAAAGAGTTTGATTGGTTAGTCATCTGTAACTAAACTTTTTTCATTTTTAAATCTGTAATTATTATATCTATTATATTCATAGGTAATAGGGGAAGTAAACTATATGAAATAGCATATCTTTCCTGTTGAAATAATAAAATAGAATATTAGGATTTTAGGTTGTACTTGAATTTAGGTGTGTGAAATATAGAAATAAATTTGGATATGTAGCCAAATTGGACTTCAAATAAAAATCATTTTTTCTATTTCCTTTAACTTATTGAAGTCAATAAAAACACACATAAATAAAGGTTTTTTTATAATTCTGAAAAAACATAGTCAAAAGACTACTTATTTTAATTAATAAAATATATCTTTGCACCGCGAAAAAAGGTCATGTTTTAGCATAAAAGATGAAATCCATTTTTCAGTATTTAATAACCTAAACATTAAACACTTAAGTAATGTCAAAAGTTACAGGTAAAGTTGCACAAATTATAGGTCCTGTTGTTGATGTAGAATTCAGCGCTGGGAACGAACTTCCAAAAATTTACGATTCATTAGAAATTGCGAATGCTGATGGTACAAAATTAGTACTTGAAGTACAGTCTCACGTTGGTGAAAACACTGTTCGTACAATCTCTATGGATTCTACAGATGGTCTAAGTAGAGGTACAGACGTACTAACTACTGGTGACTCAATAAAAATGCCTATTGGCGATGATGTGTATGGACGATTATTTAACGTTATCGGAGATGCAATCGATGGATTAGGAGAATTACCAAAAGATGGTGGGAATGGATTATCTATCCACAGAGAAGCACCAAAATTCGAAGACTTATCAACTTCTACAGAAGTTTTATTTACTGGTATTAAAGTAATTGATTTAATTGAACCATACGCAAAAGGTGGTAAAATTGGATTATTTGGTGGTGCCGGAGTAGGTAAAACAGTTTTGATTCAGGAGTTAATTAATAATATTGCAAAAGGTCACGGTGGACTTTCAGTATTCGCAGGAGTAGGAGAAAGAACTCGTGAAGGAAATGACCTTTTACGTGAGATGTTAGAATCAGGAATTATCAAGTATGGTGATGATTTTATGAACTCAATGGAAGAAGGTGGATGGGATTTATCTAAAGTAGATAAAGAAGCAATGAAAGAGTCGAAAGCAACTTTCGTTTTTGGACAAATGAACGAACCACCTGGAGCACGTGCGCGTGTTGCCTTATCAGGATTAACAATTGCAGAATATTTCCGTGATGGAGCTGGAGACGGACAAGGGAAAGACGTACTTTTCTTCGTAGATAACATCTTCCGTTTTACACAAGCAGGTTCTGAGGTATCAGCACTTCTTGGACGTATGCCATCAGCGGTAGGATACCAACCAACATTAGCAACAGAAATGGGTGCGATGCAGGAACGTATTACTTCAACTAAAAAAGGATCTATTACATCTGTACAGGCGGTTTACGTACCTGCGGATGATTTAACGGATCCTGCACCAGCAACAACGTTTGCTCACTTGGATGCAACAACAGTATTATCTCGTAAAATTGCTGAACTTGGTATTTACCCAGCGGTAGATCCATTAGATTCTACATCAAGAATTTTAACAGCAGATATTTTAGGAAATGAGCACTATGATTGTGCACAAAGAGTAAAAGAGTTATTGCAACGTTACAAAGAATTACAAGATATTATTGCAATTCTAGGTATGGAAGAATTATCTGAAGAAGATAAAATGGCAGTAGGACGTGCACGTCGTGTACAACGTTTCTTATCTCAGCCTTTCCACGTAGCAGAGCAATTTACAGGAATTCCAGGAGTATTAGTAGATATCAAAGAAACGATCAAAGGATTCAACATGATTATGGATGGAGAATTAGATCACTTACCAGAAGCTGCTTTTAACTTAAAAGGAACAATTGAAGAAGCAATTGAAGCTGGAGAGAAAATGAAAGCTGAAGCTTAATAAGTACAGAGAAATGAATGCTTAGTGGTGACAAATAAACTTGCTAAAAACTCATAACTCAATACTCATAACTCAATACTAGAAGAATATGTATTTAGAAATAGTATCACCAGAAGCGACTTTATTTAGTTCAGAAGTAGATTCTGTAGCGGTTCCAGGAATTAATGGAGAATTTCAAATGTTAAATGGTCACGCGCCAATTGTATCTCTATTAAAAGAAGGAATTGTTAAAATTCATACACATACGCAAAGTCATTTAGAATTAGATGATTTACATGGACGTGTAGTTCCTCATAATGATGATGATAAAATCTTAACGGTAAGTATCAACTCTGGAACTATTGAAATGAAAGATAACAAAGTAATTGTACTTGCAGATTAAGTATAATTTCAAATCTTAACATATACAAAAGCATCAAACTGTAAAGTTTGGTGCTTTTTTTATACTATAAAAAGTATCTTTATATATGAAACGAACATTAATAAATTTTAGACATTTTTTATAAAAGGATATGTTTGAATTTTTTAATGTGAGAGCGTAGCGGTTGCACACGTTCTCAATTTTATAATTAACATAAAATCAAATAATTACTAAAATTTAAACGTGTGAAAAAATGGTTAAAACGAATTGGATTCACGATTCTAGGTGTATTGCTAGTGATAATTTGTTGCAATACATATGTAGAAATGAGTACAAAAGGTAAAACATTCAATACAACTACTGATATTCCTGAGAATAAAGTAGGTTTGCTATTAGGAACAGGAAAGTATTTAATGAACGGAAACGTGAATCTATTTTATAAATACAGAATTAATGCAGCTGTCAAACTTTACAAGGCAAAAAAGATTCGTTATATATTGGTAAGTGGCGATAATGGAAGTGAAAATTATGATGAGCCTACAACTTTTAAAGAAGATTTAATAGGAGCAGGAATTCCTGAATCGCGGATCATTCTAGACTATGCTGGATTTCGAACCTTAGATTCTGTTGTTAGAAGTAAAGAAATATTTCAACAAGAAAGTATAACTATTATTTCACAACAATTTCACAATGAGCGCGCCATCGCAATCGCGAAAGCCAAAGGAGTCAACGCGGTTGGTTTCAATGCAAAAAATGTTGGCGGACGTAATGGATTCAAAGTAAAAGTGAGAGAAATGTTAGCACGCGTTGCGATGTGTTTGGATTTGATAACAGGGAAACAGCCTAAATTTTTAGGCGATACAATTACAATTCCGAAATAGTTCCATATCCACGTCAAAACGTAAACACTTTCCGTAGATAATCAGTATTTTTGCTACATGAAAGATGAAGTCATCATATCACAAGGAAATAGACCATTTTGGCATAACATTATTGCTGCATTTCTATATACGGTTGCAGTTGCGTGTATCTTACTTTTTTTTTATGGGTTAGAATTTTCTTTTGAAAGACAATATGTAGAAAGAGAAATGGGATACATAAAGGTAGCAGGACTTGCATTGGCAGGTGCTTTTTACTATTCTGTAATCCAAACCGATTATTTCGATTTTAAAAAAAACGTGTACA
Organism: uncultured Kordia sp.; assembly: GCF_947496985.1. Lineage (GTDB taxonomy): Bacteria > Bacteroidota > Bacteroidia > Flavobacteriales > Flavobacteriaceae > Kordia. Next base: position 350,036 of record NZ_CANMEZ010000001.1, on the reverse strand, counting down.
AACATGAACGCGCATTTTTATGGTTCAAACTAGGAAAATGGAATCCGTTGCCAGAACTTCAATACATTTCGGTATTTCAAAAAGAAGAAGGCATCTTTGAAATTAACTTATGGTATATCGGAAACAAGCATTTCAATATATATAGTATGTATGACGAAGCAGCAGCAATGGAAACTGGGAAACAATTGGCGAAATCTTTACAAATAGACTTACTAGACGCTACAATTGCAAACGATTCAAAATGGGTTGAACTATGAAAGCGCCTCAGAAAATGCAAGCTAAAATACAGGAACGTATCCAATATGGAGCGTTGCGTACACTTTCTATTCAAAAACAAACAATTGACTTTTCATCGAATGATTACTTAGGTTTTGCAAAATCTGAAACTATCTTTAATAAAGCACATCAATTTTTAATAGATAGAAATTTAAAACAAAATGGTGCAACAGGTTCACGTTTGCTTTCTGGAAATTCTGAATTGTATGAAGAAGTAGAAACGCAAATAAGCGCATTTCACAATGGTGAAGCCGCACTACTATTCAATTCGGGATACGATGCCAATATTGGCTTCTTTTCATCTGTTCCACAGCGTGGAGATATTATTTTATATGATGAGTACATTCACGCGTCCATTCGTGATGGAATTGGAATGAGTAATGCTAAATCATTTAAGTTCAAGCATAATGATTTAGAAGATCTTGCAAAAAAAGTCATTAACATTTCTCAAAAACTAGATACATCAAATCAAGAAGTATACATTGTGACGGAATCTGTATTTTCCATGGATGGAGATTCGCCAAACTTACTTAAATTGGTGCAATTTTGTAATAAAAATAATTGTCATTTGGTTGTAGATGAAGCGCATGCCTTAGGTGTTTTTGGAAATCAAGGAGAAGGATTATTACAAGAATTAGGTTTAGAAAAAAAAGTTTTTGCCAGAATTTATACATTTGGAAAAGCATTAGGTTGTCATGGTGCTGTAGTTATAGGAAGTAAAGAATTAAAAACATACTTAACCAACTTTGCCAGAAGTTTTATTTACACCACAGGATTGTCGCCTCATGCCATCGCAACCATAAAAGTTGCATATGATCAATTATCAAAAACGAGCGCGATTCAACAGTTAAAAAAACGAATTGTCACCTTTAGAGAAATGACAACGTCATTACCGTTTATTGTTAGTGAATCGGCAATTCATTGTTATATCATAGCTGGAAATGAAAAAGTGAAAAAAGTAGCAAATACATTACAATCGAAAGATTTTGATGTGAAACCAATTATGTCACCAACGGTTTCCAAAGGACAAGAACGCTTACGATTTTGCTTACATGCATACAATTCAACAGAAGAAATCAAAAAAATGATTCACATACTCACAAATTTAGAAGACAAATAATCTTATGAAGAACGATTTTTACACAATAGCAGCTTTTGACTATACGGCGGAAGCACAAGTGATGAAAGGAAAATTTGAATCGCAAGGGATTGAAGTATTTCTAAAAGATGAACACACATTGGATGCTGACCCGTTAATAAGTCATGCTATTGGAGGTGTAAAATTGCAAGTGCATATAAATGACAAAGAAGCCGCAATGGAGTTGTATAATGAACTTCGTGAGTATGAAGTTGATAGAAGAGGAAGCAGAATTATGTGTCCAAACTGTCAAAAAAATAGAATTTTAATTGCGCCACCGCGAAAAAAATTACTCTATCTATTATTTCCATTTTTTGAACCAACACGATATTTGTGTGATGATTGTGGAGAAATTTTCAATAAGAAATAAGCATAAAAATGCAGAAAAAAATATTTGTCACAGGAATATCTACAGAAGTAGGAAAAACAGTTGCTTCAGCAATTTTAGTAGAAGCCTTAGAAGCTGATTACTGGAAACCAATTCAAGCAGGTGATTTAGAGAATTCGGATAGTCATAAAATAGAACGATATATTTCAAACAGCACAACTACAATTCATAAAAATAGTTATGCGCTCAACACACCAATGAGTCCACACGCTTCTGCTGAAATTGACAATATGACAATCGATTTAAACGAAATAAAAGAACCAATTACAGAAAATCACTTGGTAATTGAAGGAGCTGGCGGAATTTTAGTGCCTTTAAATGATCAACACACAATTTTAGATGTTATCAAGCCTGAATATCATGTAATTGTGGTTTCACGACATTATCTGGGAAGTATTAATCATACGTTGATGACAGTTAATTTGTTAAAAGAAAAAGGGTTTCAAGTGTCTATAATTTTTAGTGGAAACGAACATTCAACAACGGAAGCAATCATTAAAAAAATGACAAATGTTCCTGTAATTGGACGCATAGAAGAAGAACCGTATTTTGATCAAAATGTAATTCGTGAATACGCAGAATTATTCAAATCAACGTTATGATGAGTTTACAAGAAAGAGATAAAAAACACCTTTGGCATCCGCTAACACAACACAAGTCACATCCAAACCATATTGCGATTACCAAAGCAAAAGGAGCAGTTTTGTATGATGAAAATGGAAATGAATATATTGACGGAATAGCTTCTTGGTATACCTGTGTTTACGGACATTGTAACTCGTATATAATTGATAAAGTACGCCAGCAAATGGAAACCCTAGATCATGTAGTTTTTACAGGGTTTACACATAAACCAGCGGTAGAACTTTCAGAAAAACTGATTGAAATTCTTCCAGAAAATCAAGAAAAGCTATTCTTTTCAGACAATGGTTCCACGGCAATTGATGTCGGAATTAAAATGGCGTTGCAATATCATTTCAATCAAAATGAAAAACGTACAAAAATCATAGCGTTGGAAAATGGTTTTCATGGTGATACCTTTGGAGCAATGTCTGTTTCTGGATTATCTGTGTATAATGGACCATTTGAAGAATTCTTTATTGATGTAGCTCGAATTCCTGTTCCGAATGCTGAAAATATAGAGGAAGTAAAAGCACTCTTTACAAAGCTCATTACTGAACACAAAGTTGCCGGTTTTGTATATGAACCTCTAGTCCAAGGCGCGGCGGCAATGCAAATGCATGAAGCAACGCATATAAATGAAATTCTGAAAATTGCTCAAGAAAATAATGTAGTGACCATTGCGGATGAAGTGATGACGGGTTTTGGGAAAACAGGAAAAAACTTTGCTTCAGAATACATAGAAACCAAACCAGATATCATTTGTCTTTCCAAAGCATTATCTGCAGGAATGGTTCCGATGGCGATTACCAGTTGTAGTCAAAAAATATACGATGCTTTTTATGCAGATGATATGAAAAAAGGCTTCTTTCATGGACATACCTATTCGGGTAATCCTGTTGCTTGTACTGCCGCTATAGCGGGAATTGACTTGTTATTATCTGAAGAGATTCAAAACAGTTTAAAACGTATTGAAGTATCTCATAAAGCTTTTGATGTGATCATAAAAAATCATCCGAAAGTTGGAAATACACGTCAGCAAGGGCAAATTTATGCGTTAGATTTAAACATAGAAATGGAACGTTATGGAAACTTACGTGATAAATTGTTCAATTCATTTATGAGTAAAGGTGTTTGTTTGCGCCCGTTAGGAAATACGATCTATATTTTAGCGCCATACGTTACTACAGATGAACAATTACAAAAAATATATCAAGCTATTCTAGAAACATTGGACATGTTATAATGTTCAATGTTTAAGATTCAAAAGTTTACTCCAATTCTTGTAATAAATTCAATGAATCTTTACTGGCGGTAAAATACACTTTCATTGTGCTATAACTCCATATTTTGTTACTTTTTGTACCAATAACATGTAGCATAGCTTCGCCTTTTGGACCTTTAAGAGGAACGCGAATATTGGCATCTCCTTCAGTTTCTGAAACAGAAATATTTCCTTGAATCAGTGCAGATTGTTCAATAGGTTCTCCTAATTGTTCAATAACATAACTATTATTTGTCGCTTTTTCAAACGCATCAACATACGGAGTTGATCCTTTCAACATTGCAGTCACCGTAAAAAACATGGTTGCAATAAAAACAATAAATAATACAACAATTGTTAGGCATCCTGTAGGTATAAACCAGTTCTTATTTCGTTGCCACCAACTTTGTTTTGGTTGTTCTAGTGTATTATCATACTTCATATTACTCTTTTATAAGATTCTATAGATACGTTGTAAAATACACAAAAAGTTACAAACTCAATCATAAATAGGATACAATCGATTTTTATAAAAACAACCTAGATTTTTATGAAAATGGTTAATAATGGTTTGTAAAGTGTTGATTTTCAGAATATTTTTGAGTCGAATTATTAATCATAAAATTATTAATCATGAAAAAAAGAAGTTTAAAAAATTTACAATTAAACAAAAACCTTATTTCTAATTTAGAAAGCGCAAAAGGAGGATTCATCTCTGTGATATTATGTCCAGTAGAACCAACGAAGGAACACAGACTTTGTGAAAATTCATATGCGGGTAATACGGATATTCCAAACCCATGTCCATCAAGATATCCTTGTGTATAATAATTAATAAAAGCTCTTGAGTTATTCTCAAGAGCTTTTTATCTTTTAAAAAAATGACTACTTATTAATAGCAACTTTCATTATTGGCGCTAATCAATCTTGGGTCTTCTATTAGAATTGGTTGTTCTGTTGGTTCGTGAAAGGCGCTAGACTTCATGTCATCATCTGTACCACCAAGAATTCTATATGTAGAAATAGTGATTTTTTTTAGTGCTAACTTTTTGTGAATTTTGTTTTTCATACTACAAGTTTTAGAGTAATTAATAAAAGTGAAATAAATCAATTTCGATTATGAATCCCAATATTTAGTATCGATTTTTATAAAAAACGCATGCTTAAAATTCATAGTAAATACATATGATAAAAGAAGTTTAGAGGCTTTTTTATCAATAAAATTTAATTTCGAAATGATAATAGAAAAGTGAACAATATTATTCGCTTTTGTTGTTGCTAATTAAATGCAAGTTTGGAAGTTTCCACTAATTAATTGTGGGTCATCGTCTTCAGTCAATGGATGTAATATAGGAGCTTCTGTTGGTTCATGAAACGCGCTTGATGGAGGTGGAATTGTGTCAGTATCAATAGAACCTCCATAAATGTGATACGCGGCAATGGTAATTTTGCTTAGACTTAGTTTTTTGTGAATTGTACGTTTCATAATATTCGTTTTAAAGTTAATTAATAGTCCTAAGGACGTTAATTATCATATGTAATCCCAACAATGATTATCGATTTTTATAAAAACAAGGTAGATTTTCATGAAAGAGAGGAATGACTACTTGTGAAACGATAAAACTCAATATAATTTTGACTCAAATTATTAACTCTAAAATATTTATAATCATGAAAAAACAAAATCTTAAACACTTAGCATTAAACAAGAAATCTGTTTCTAACTTACAAACAAACGAAGTAAAAGGTGGTTTTGAAAGAGCTACAAAAACATTTATCAACGGTTTTTGTGCATGTCCAGCTCCATCAAGAGGAGATACGGCAAGCTGGTGTATTTGTTTATAATACAAATTGAGTAAACTCAATAAAAAAACCAGCAATATTCCTATTGCTGGTTTTTAATTTTTTAAATAGTTGTGTTAGTAACTATGCGCAAACATCAGCATCTCTACTTAGATATAATGAATCTATAGAATTAATTTCTGTAGGATCGTGATAAGCGCTAGAAAATGTTGGTGGATCTGTAATATCATCTTGATCATCAATTGGAGTACCTATTGCTCCATATATTTTATACGTAGAAATTGTCACTTTTTTCAAGGTCAGTTTTTTAGAAATGTTACTTTTCATGATGCTTTTTTTAGATTAATTTCTTGACGAAGTAACCTATTAATTTCATCGTTTCCCAAAACTAATAACCGATTTTTATAAAAATAGAATGTAAGTAAAAAGGTGTAACTTACATATTTTCAAGGTTTTTTATGTAAAAAGAAGGATTGAAACCTGTTCGTTTTTTAAATGCTTTTGAAAACGACTCAGACTTCTTAAAACCTATTTCTTCTGCAATAGATTGAATTGTATAAGAACGTAGTTTCTTATCATTTTTCAAAGCACTTAGCACATATGTAATGCGCATATCTGTGATATATTCTGAAAAAGATTTCTCTTTATATTGATTGATCACCTTTGATAAATAACTTGAATTGGTGTTGCACTTTTTAGCTAAAGTTGTGAGATTGTATTTCTTATCTAAGAAAAATAATTTTGCTTCAAGCGCTGTTAAATTATCCAAAATTTTTGAAGCTTTTTCATCAGATAACACATATCCTGTTGAAACGGTTTCAATAGTTTTAATCTCTTTGGTTGTTAAATCTTGAATAAGTGTATGAAACTTTTTTAACTTCTGTTTTTGTGTATTTCTATAACGTACAAAGAAAATAATTGCAATGAATGCTAATAACAAAGTCACCACAATTGTTTGAATAAAATACTTTTTAAATAAATTGGAATTAGCCTTAGCTTCATTAGCGCGATGTTCTACATTTTTTAAATCGTATCCTTTAAATATAGTTTGATATAGCTCAAAACGTTTATCTGCATTCAAGTTTTTTCGTTCAATATATTGATCATATACTTCTGCGGCAGTTTCATGATTGCCAAGTTTTACATGTGTTTTTGCTAAAAATTGATAAGTTTCATCTAAGTCAATAAATTTTAAATCTTTAGCTTTAATAATGCTATCTGTTTTATTAAAATTTTGGAGTGCTTCGTCATATTTTTTTAAACCAAACAAACATTTTCCTTTATCGAGTAATAAAAAGGGCATAATCAAATGTAGCCCAGAATTTTTTGTGGAAATTTCAAGTGCTTCATCTAATTTTGAAATGGCTTCGTTGTATTTTTTCTCTGCGGTATATACATTTCCTTTTCCTCCAATAGCAGTACATTTTCCTGAAAGATAATTGGCAGTTTCACTTACCAAAAGACTCTTCGAATACAATTCAATGGCTTTAGAATACATAGCTTCTTCGGTATACCATTTTGCAGTACTGTTCAACATCTTAACAAATCGAACCTTCAAAAAACGTGAATCAGGTTTTAGCATTAACAATGAATCATACGCATGAGTAATTCGTTCAAATTCGGCAAGTGTTTCTTTGGTATTTCTACCTTTTGCTTTTATGGTGGCAATATCAAACTGAAGCGGTAATCGGTTTTCAAAGGAACTCTTGGTAAGCATAATATCATCAGCTTTTAAATAATAATGTAGTGCATCCGTATAATTTGATTGTATAAAATAAGTAGCGCCTTTTGCATGAAAAAGCGAACCTAATAGTGAATCTTTTTTACTCTGTTTTGCTAATAAAATAGCATTGTCAATAGCGGAATGTGCTTTTATATATGCTCTAGATTTCCTGTGAATACGATATTTAAAATAATAAGATTTAACAATATAATGTGTGTCTTTCTCTTTAATTGCCTTTTCTAGGAAAGCAGCAATATAGGTTTCAATATTCTGTAAAGAATAAACATGTTCTTTCAAGTAATTGTGTTGTTCTAAAAGATTTTTTTCTTTAAAAATGGTAAGCGAATCCTGATTCATGGTAGAAACTGAAATAGGAATCAGCATAAATATCATAACAAACATTAAAAATCGAACATTCATAGCAATGGAAAATTAAGCGAATTTAAAAATACTAGAAAAATATAAAACGAATAGTATAACTTTTTGTAACAAATAAAAATGATTCCAAACATAGTTATAAACTGCAATATAAATGTTAGTAAATCATGCGATTTCTTACGATATTAGCAATCTCAATTAATACGACTATGATGCAGGAATGTATTTCTATAACGGGTATGGGCTCAATATCTCCATTGGGAAGTACACTGATAGAAATTTGGAAAAATTATACAAATTCAGACAACTTCTTCAACAAAGAAAAAAGTACCGAATATAGTGCGCCACTTTCATTAAAAGCACAACAAGAAGTTAATGTTTTGAAAGAATCGAATTCAAAATATAAAAACCTGGACAATAGTGTTTTATATGCGATAATTGCTGCTAGAAATGCTATAAAACATGCCAATTGGGAAAGTGAAAACGATTTTGGAATCAATATAGGTTCCTCACGAGGCGCAACAGCATTATTTGAAAAATATCATCAAGATTTCTTAGAAAATAATCAAGCACAAACCTTAAGTTCCCCAACGACAACACTTGGAAATATATCTTCTTGGGTTGGACACGATTTACAAACAAACGGACCGCAAATATCACATTCCATTACTTGCTCTACAGCATTACACGCGCTTATGAATGGAATTGCTTGGATGCAATCAGGAATGGCCACAAAATTTTTAGTTGGAGGAAGTGAAGCGCCGCTTACACCTTTTACCATTGCACAAATGAAAGCATTGCATATTTATGCAAAAAAAGAAACTGAGTATCCTTGTTTGTCTCTTGACTTAGAAAAAAAACGCAATACAATGATTTTGGGTGAAGGTGCTGCTGCAATATGTTTAGAAAAAGGCGAAAAATCAAATGCTTTGGCAAAAATCAGAGGAATTGGATATGCAACAGAAATCCTAAAGCATAACACGTCGATATCAGCAAATGGCGTATGTTTTGAAAAATCGATGCGCATGGCTTTAGGCAATCATTTACCTGAAGAAATAGACGCAATTGTAATGCATGCGCCCGGAACAATAAAAGGTGATTTGGCAGAATATAATGCAATAAAAAAGATTTTTTGTAACAAAATGCCAAACCTAACTACGAATAAATGGAAGATAGGTCACACATTTGGAGCTTCAGGAATGTTAAGTGTAGAACTTGCAATACTTATGATACAACATCAAAAATTCATTTCAATTCCTTATCTTGACGATGGAAAACAACCAGCACAAATCAATAAAATATTGGTCAATGCCGTTGGGTTTGGAGGAAATGCCGTTTCAGTATTGCTAACACGAGACTAATTTCAGAATAAAACATTAAAAATTAACAATTTAAAACTTTTAACTATGGCAGAATGGTTTTCAGCATTAACATATTTTGAGAAATTCTACTGGGTTATTGCAGGAATTTCATCTACAATCTTTGTATTTGTTCTCATCACTACATTTTTAGTAGGTGATGCAGACGGAGTTGATGGTGATGTAGATGCGGAAATAGAGAGTGATACAGGAATTGGGTTTCAATTCTTCACTTTCAAAAACTTGGTAGCATTCTTCACTATTTTTAGTTGGGCAGGAATCTCATGCATGGATGCAGGATACGGAAAAGGAGTAACAATCTTAGTATCTACCATTGCAGGACTCATTATGATGTTCATTATGGGAGCTTTAATATATTACATCAATAAACTGGTGAGTAGTGGAACACTAAAGCTTGAAAATGCCATTGGAAATGTTGGAGAAGTATATCTTACCATTGGTGCCAATCGTTCTAAAATAGGGAAAGTTCATGTCAACATTCAAGGTGCTTTGCGCGAATTGGATGCATTAGCAGACAGCGAAGAAACACTGAAAACAGGAACCGTAGTAGAAGTTAAGGAAATTACAGGAACAGGAATATTAATCGTACAACCATTAAATCAATAAATTTATGACACACTTATTATTGCAAACTGACAATCCATTAGCGGGCGCATCTTCGTTAATATTATTTGTCTTTGCAGGTCTTTTTATCTTTATCTTAATTACAGTATTTATCCGTAGATACAAGCGTTGTCCTTCGGATAGAATCTTAGTAGTGTATGGAAAAGTAGGTGGCGGACAATCTGCCAAATGTATTCATGGTGGAGCGGCATTCATAATGCCAGTTATTCAAGACTATGAATTCTTAGACTTAACACCAATTTCAATAGAAGTAAACTTAGTAAATGCCTTAAGTAAGCAAAATATTCGTGTAAACGTTCCTTCACGATTTACCATTGGTATCTCAACGGAGCCTGGCGTTATGCAAAATGCAGCTGAGCGTTTATTAGGATTAGGACAAAACGAAATTCAAGAATTAGCACAGGAAATTATCTTTGGACAGTTGCGTTTAGTAGTAGCGTCTATGGATATTGAAGAAATTAATAATGACCGTGATAAATTCTTAACTAATATTTCGGAAAGTGTTGAAACGGAATTAAAGAAAGTAGGTTTAAAACTGATTAACGTAAACATTACAGATATTGTTGACGAATCAGGATATATTGAAGCACTTGGTAAAGAAGCGGCAGCACACGCAATTAACGCGGCTCGTAAATCAGTTGCTGAGAAAAATAGAGATGGATCTATTGGTGAGGCAGATGCTGTACAAGATGAACGTATTAAAGTATCTGAATTACAAGCAAAAGCAAAAATTGGAGAAGCAATTGCAGCTCAAAAAGAAAGAACACAAGTTGCAGCAGCTATAGCTGAAGCAAAAATTGGAGAAGCAAATGCAAACCAAAATGAAAGAGTTCAAACAGCGAATGCAGTTGCTTTAGCAAAAATTGGTGAGGCAGAAGCGTTAAAAGATGAACGTATCAAAACATCAGAAGCAAATGCACGTGCTATTGATGGAGAAAACATAGCAAAAATATCGATTGCAGAATCTGATGCTTTACGTAGAGAAAAGCAAGCCGAAGCAGAAAAACGAGCAATAGCATCCGAAAAAGTACAAGCAGCAAAAGCATTAGAAGAATCATATGCTGCAGAGCGTGAAGCGGAAAGCGCCAGAGCAGAAAGAGAAAGAGCTTCGCAAATGGCAGACGTTATTGTACCTGCAGAAATTGATAAAAAGAAGATTGAAATTGACGCAGAAGCAGAAGCAGAAAATTTACGTAGAATTGCAAAAGGGGAAGCAGATGCTATCTTATTTAAAGCGCAAGCAGAAGCACAAGGTCAGTTTGAAGTTTTAACCAAGCAAGCTGCCGGTTTAGATCAAATTGTAAAAGCAGCAGGAAACAATACGAAAGATGCTGTATTATTACTTGTAGCTGATAAATTGCCTGAATTAGTAAAAACACAAGCTGAAGCAATTAAAAATATCAAAATTGATAAAGTTACCGTTTGGGAAAATGGCGGCGGTGGAAAAGATGGTAAAACATCTACATCAAACTTTATCTCAGGAATGTATAAAGCAGTTCCACCATTACAGGAAATGTTTAACATGGCTGGTATGGAATTGCCAGAATACTTAAAAGGAAAAGACCTTGAAAATAAAGGAAAGCCTACTGTGAACGTTGAAGCAACTACGGAAGCTAAAACAGATGTAAAACCAGTAAGTGAATCAAAACCTAAAAAGGAAACTCCGAAAAAAGATTCTGATAAAGGAACAACAGGAGAAAAATAAATTTCACCTTCACATTACAAAAAAAATCCGCCATTGTGCGGATTTTTTTATTTGCACAATCCTCAATTGTTAATTAGTATATTTACGAAATTGAGAAAACTAACCTTTCTATTTCTAGTTTGTAATGTATAAAAAACTGTTAGTAATACTATTTCTTCTAATAAGCACTGTTTTATATTCAAAAAGCCCGCTAATAGCAATGAATCGCTTTCAGAATACTGAAAAGCAGACTTTACAACAGTACATAGATATTGGGAACGAATTGCAAAAAAATGAAAGGTACGTGAAAAGTATAGCGTACTTTTTAAAAGCCATCAAACTAGCAAAAACGATAAAAGATAATGATCTTTTATTTAGAGCTTATATGAAACTTGGAAACTCATATTTTTTCAGTTGGAAAAATGAAAAAGCCATAGAAGCTTACTTCAATGCACTAACAATTGCAAGAAAAAACAAAAGTATAGATCAAGAATTGATAGCATACTCAGGATTAATAGCCTTTCTTCCGATCATACACAAAGAAGAAAAAGCAATAGATTTCTCCATATATGCTTTAAGTATAATAGATAAAGCTTCTTTTAAAAATAAAGAAAATCATGTTAGAGTATTAACAACAATTTGTGATGCATACATGGCACAAGGAAACTTTAACGCAATGTTTCCACACATAGAAAAAGGAATTCTATTAGCAAAAAAGCTAAACTTTCGAGAAGGATTAGTTGATCTATATATTAAAAAAGGAAAATACTTCAGGCATCAAAAAAAATGGAAGAAAGCATTTGAGTGCTTGTATAAAGCAGAAAAAATATTGAAAGAAAATAATATAGCGCATCCTTTCTTTCCTAAAGTAAATACAAACTATGCAATAGCACTTTGTTTCTATGATCTCAAAAAATACGATGATGCCATTCAATATCTGCTAAACTCAATTGAATTTATAAAAGAGAAAGATTTAGAAAAAGACAACGTGATAAATACATACAATTTATTAGCGCAATGTTATTCTGAAAAAGGCAATTATAAAAAAGCAACTACATTACTGAATAAAGTAATAGAAATAAAAAATGCAGCAAGTCGTAATAAAGAAAAAGCAACCAATGAATTTCATGAACAGGATAGTGAAATCTTTTTACTTCAAATTGTAGCCTTGCAAAATCAAGGAAAAGAAGACAAGCAAAAAATGAATTATTTATTATTAGGAATCATAATGGCAACTTCGGCTTTCTTTGCAACATTAATCTTACATCTAAAAAAGCAAAAAATAAATAGAGCAAGGTTTAGAAGGTTACTTAAAAGAATCTCAAGCTTAGAAAAAAACGAAAAAGAAACATTTTCTAAAAAGCCTAAAAATGAAATCAAAAATATTCCTGTTGATGATAGTACTGTGAAAGCAATAATAGTTCGATTAGATAAATTAGAAGTGCAAGAATACTTCTTAAACGCAAACTGTAATTTACAATCTATAGCAAAAAAGACAAAAACAAATGTTACCTACTTATCACAGATAATTAATAACTACAAAGGAAAAAGTTACAATGATTATATAAACGATTTACGAATTGAATATGTTTTAAAACGATTAAAAAATGATAAAAAGTTTAGATCATTTTCTATAAAAGGAATTGCTACAGAACTTGGTTATAAAAGCGATGATTCTTTCGTGAAACATTTTAAAAATAAAACAGCATTAAATCCATCTTACTATATAAAAGAGCTAAACAAGATGGAAACTTCTACTACTTAAAATTGAACCCTATTTTATCTAAAATCGGGTATTAAAATTTCGCTGATTTTCATTCGCAACATATATTTATGCCCAATAACTAAAACTTTTCTAATCATGAAAAAAAGAATAACGAAAACTAATTTCAAAAAAACTACAATAGCGCTAGTAAACCCAGAAATCATCAAGCAAATTAAAGGAGGTTCAAGTATTCCGACAGATTTTGATAACAATACTTTTCAAGACGATTGTCCGTCCTATTCTAAGTAATAACTAAGGTCGTTTAGATCACTTTTTAAGTCTTGTTTTATACAAGACTTTTTTTTATACCCTATTTTATTTAATCTCGCGACATACCTGTTTTTTTTTATACCTAAATAATTGAGATTCGTATTCAAATCTAAAATAGGGAAAGCCGAAAACCTTTAATAGAGTAGGTGCTATATTAACAACCAAAAACAATGAAAAAATCATTAAAAAACTTACAACTCAAAAAAGAAGTGATTACTAATTTTGATCTTAAAAAAGTAAATGGTGGATATGGACCAACGGATCTTATGTGTAACAGCGTGCCAAGACATTTAGGAGGAATTGGTTGTCACTTGAAGTAATCTTAAAAATCATTTTTTATGAATATTTAGTCATAAAAACTTGAATCAGTATTGAATTACGTTACACAAAATCAATAATAACTTTTTGTTTGTGTAACGTAATTCGTCTTTTACCGTCAAATAGCTATATTTACAATAAATCATTAGCTATATGAAACTATTGTCACGTCTTCTAATTGTAATTCTGTTTAGTGCAACTTCTTCAACTTTTGCACAACAAGAAGCAAACATTTACGATAAATTTGAATCAAAATTTTATACAATTGATGGCTACAAAATAAATGTAGAAATCAAAGGAACGGGAGATCCAATCTTCTTTTTACCTGGCGGACCAGGAAACTCACACGATTATATGCAAGGGAATTTTGGCCAATACTATAAAACGCACACAGTTGTATTCTTTGATTTCTTAGGAAGAGGAAAAAGTGATAATGCAAAAGACAAATCTGAATATTCCGTAGAAAATGATGTAGAACTTATTGAAAAACTTCGCAAACTTTTAAAATTTAAAAAAATCTCGTTAGTTGGTCATTCTTACGGAACAGTTCCTGCACAAGCATATGCTATCAAATACAAAGAAAATGTAGATAAAATGGTTTTAATTAATGGTTTTCATAGTGGTGCTATGTGGCAAGCAAACTGTGACAGTTACAACCATTATGCGAAAACACACTTTCCTGAAAAGTGGAAAAAAGTAGATTCTTTACGGGCTTTAGGATATGTTTCAAGCGATCCAGAATTTATGAAAGTCTATGGAAATTTTCCAACAAAATATATATATTATCACAATACAAAACTCAAACAAAATTCTCCTTCTTACAAGTATAGAGGTTGGGCAAATGATGTATACGTTTCTATCATTGGAAAAGATGGCGACTTTGATGTCTCTGGAAGTATGATCAACCAAGATTATAGAAAAAAACTGAAAGATGTAACTGCAAAAACTTTAATCATTGCAGGGCGTTATGATGGTGTTTCTACACCAGAATTTGCAGTGCAATACAAACAATTTATGCCACAAGCAACCTTTGTTATGTTTGAGCAAAGCGCACACAATCCATACTTGGAAGAACCTGAAAAATTTTACAAACTATTTACAGCATTTATGAATGAATAAAACTAAAATTGTCTTTAAAAGAAAAGTGCCAATCATGCGTTATGTATTTGGAGTTGCTTTTTTCTTTATGGGAGTTTCATGGATACTTACAGGAAATTTATTTGGAATGATTTTCTGTGGAATGTCTATTTTCTTTTTTAATAGAGATGGATCTGAAATTGATCTCAAAATAGAAAAATACAGAGAATTCATTGAACTCTTTGGACTTCGTTTTGGAGCATGGAAAGATTTGCCCGAAATAGAATACATTTCAGTATTTAGTACAACTGAATCGGCAAAAGTGAGAGCATTAACAGCAGAGGCAACCATAAAAAATGATATCATTGTATTAAATTTATTTTACAACGGAAATCATCGTATCAAAGCTTATGCTACAACAGACAAAGAAGATGCTTTCAAAGTAGCAAAACAAATAGCCGGAATATTAAAAATTGATATTTTAGACGCAACAGAAGGAGAATCTAAATGGTTATAACTATTTTTGTCACCAAACTAACTTTTTTATGAACAACATTCGACACAATTGGACTAAAGAAGAAATCATTGCAATTTACAACAAACCAATGATGGAATTGCTATATGAAGCAGCTACTGTGCACAGAGTACATCACGATCCAAACACAGTACAAGTGTCTACATTATTATCTATAAAAACGGGTGGATGCCCAGAAGATTGTGGCTATTGTCCACAAGCGGCACGTTACCATACTGATATTGAAGGAAACGATTTAATGAAAGTTAGCCACGTTAAAGCACAAGCTTTACGAGCTAAAGCATCAGGAAGTTCGCGTGTATGTATGGGAGCAGCTTGGCGTAATGTAAAAGACGGACCAGAATTTGATCAAGTATTAGAAATGGTACGTACGATCAACAAACTAGATATGGAAGTTTGCTGTACGTTAGGAATGGTGACGGAAAATCAGGCAAAACGTTTGGCTGAAGCCGGATTATACGCATACAATCACAACTTAGACTCTTCGGAAGAATACTATAAAGAAGTAATCTCAACACGTGGATACGAAGATCGTTTAGAAACGATTGAAAATGTTCGTAAAACAAATGTAACAGTTTGTAGTGGTGGAATCATAGGAATGGGAGAATCTGTAGCAGACAGAGCAGGAATGTTAGTGGCTTTATCTACACTAAATCCACAACCAGAATCTGTGCCAATCAATGCGTTAGTTGCAGTTGATGGAACACCATTAGAAGATGAAAAACCAGTAGAAATCTGGGAAATGATTCGTATGGTAGCTACAACACGAATTGTAATGCCTGAAACGCAAGTACGTTTATCAGCAGGAAGAACAAGCATGAGTAGAGAAGGACAAGCGATGTGTTTCTTTGCAGGCGCAAACTCAATCTTTGCAGGGGATAAATTACTAACAACACCAAATCCTGATGTAAATGAAGACATGAAAATGTTTGAAATGCTAGGATTAAATCCTCAAAAGCCATTTACCAAAAAAGTACAACCGCAAACGGTAGAAGCAAAAGATTCTCAATACGAATCATTAGGTGAAAAACCAAAATGGTCAAGACCTGATCATAAAATTGATCGAAATGAAGAAGCAAAAGAAAAAATGAAAGCAGCGGTATTAGAGAAAAAACAATAAAGAGTATCTAAATATAAAAACAAAGGGCTCAGAAATGAGCTCTTTTTTTAGCTTTAAAAATATTTTTTCGTAACAATTTATTAACTTAGCTAGAATAAACGTTAGAATTTTGAAATTGAATCTGCAAGAAATTCCAAGGGTTAAAACAATTACCAAAGAAGACTTTATCAAAAATTACTTTAAGCCACAAAAACCTGTGGTGATAGAAAATTTTATTGAAGATTGGCCTGCATATCAAAAATGGAGTTTGGACTATATGAAAGAAATTGCGGGTGATATGGAAGTTCCTTTATATGACGACAGACCTGTAGATTATAAAGACGGTTTTAACGAGCCGCATGCAAAAATGAAAATGGCGGAATATGTAGACTTACTCAAAAAAGAACCTACAAAATATCGTATTTTTCTATGGAATATTCTAAAAGAAATACCTTCACTCCAAAATGATTTTTCATATCCTGATTTTGGTTTAAAACTAATGAAATCATTGCCAATGCTGTTCTTTGGAGGAACAAATTCACATACATTTATGCATTATGATATTGATTTGGCAAACATATTTCACTTTCATTTTGAAGGAAAAAAACAATGCATTCTATTTGATCAAAAACAAAACAACTTTCTATATAAAATTCCGCACTCTTTAATTGTTAGAGAAGATATTGATTTCTCTAATCCTGATTTTGAAAAATGGCCAGCTTTGGAAAAAGCAAAAGGATATATCGCAAATTTAGAACATGGAAACATACTCTACATGCCCGAAGGATATTGGCATTATATGAAATACCTAACGCCTGGCTTTTCAATGAGTTTGCGCTCTATTGCTAAAAATCCTAAAAACTTAGGGAAAGCAGTTTATAATTTATTTGTAATGCGAAATTATGATAACTTAATGCGCAGAATAAAAGGTCAAAAATGGATCGATTGGAAAAATGAGCAAGCAATTACAAGAACGCACAAAAAAAATAGAATTTTATAAACGTGTTTTTTATTGTACAAGTTCATTTATCTTTTCATAGACCAAATGTGCTTCCCAGCCTCTGTAAAATAAATAATCGGCAATTTTTTTCTTTCGTTTAAACGGATTTGTCTCTCTAACCGCTTTTACTCGTTTCTCAGCGAGTTCGTGAAGTGTCTGTAAATAATCAGTTTCCTCAATTTCTTTCAAAGCAGTATCAATGTTATACTTGGAAATATTGCGAAGTTTTAATTCTCTGGTAATACGTATACGTCCCCATTTTTTAATTCGAAACTTGCCTCTGGCAAAGCTCTTTGCAAAGCGTTCTTCATTCAAAAAATTATCTTGAATCAACTCAGAAACAATGATGTCAATTGCTTCAGGGATCATGTTCATTTTTTGTAATTTCTCTACAACTTCTTTATGACAACGATCTTGATATGCACAAAATTGTTGCAGTTTTAACTTGGCTTCGGTAACAGAATACGATTCACTTTTCATACAGGTTTACAAAAGAATAACTATTTATTTACACAAACAAGTTTTTAATATTTTGATAATTAGTAAATAATCTAGTATCTTGATAGGGTATTAAATGTAGCAGTGATGAAAAAAAAAATAGCCCCCGTTTTCTTTTTTCTAATGTGTTTTATTGGTCAAGCTCAAATAATAACATTTGAGTTCAATGGATTAACAGGGAATGAAGCTTCAGCGGTATCAAATTCAAATGATGCAAACCTATCTACTTCAACTATAACTAGAGGTAGTGGACTTACAGCATCTAACAACGCAAACAGATTTAATGCTCAATCTTGGGCAACAACTAGCATAGCAAATGCAGTATCTGGAAATGATTACATGGAATTTACAATTACGCCTAACAGCGGTTACGAATTTAGTGTAACAACAATGGTTTTTAATGTGCAACGTTCAGGAACTGGACCCAGAGGACTAGCCTTGCGGAGTTCTATTGATAGTTATGCCGCCAATATTGACACTGAAATGGCAATTGCCGATAATGGCAGTACGCAAGTAATCACATTTACGGTTAGTCAAACAGGAAACACAGCAGCTGTCACATACCGAATTTATGGTTGGGCGGAAGCTACAGGTGGTTCTGGAGGATTTGAAGGTTCTGGAAATGATATCATTGTAAACGGATCAGTAA
Organism: uncultured Kordia sp.; assembly: GCF_947496985.1. GTDB lineage: Bacteria > Bacteroidota > Bacteroidia > Flavobacteriales > Flavobacteriaceae > Kordia. The sequence continues at coordinate 331,547 of NZ_CANMEZ010000001.1, read as the reverse complement.
CATCAACCTGTACAGATGCTGTTGATACGGGAAATATTCAATCGCCAACATCTTCTCCACAGACAATAACAGTTGGAGATACATTTAATGTTACGGCACAAGTATTTGAACTAGGTATAACTGAAGCCGCCGGAGCCGGAGCCGGAATAGAAGCTTGGATTGGTTACAATACTACAAATAATGACCCGAGTGTTGACGCTGGTTGGACATGGATTGCGGCAACATTCAATACACAATCAGGGAGTAATGACGAATTCATTGCGGAAATTGGTTCAAGTTTAGCAGTAGGAACATATTATTATGCAAGTCGTTTTAGATTAAATAGCTGCCTATTTACCTATGGAGGAACTGGCGGCGTTTGGAGTAATGATTCTGTGCAACTTGATGTAAATACACCACCTACAGCAGATGTAATCATTACAGAAATTATGTATAATACATCTGGTACAGATGATGAATGGATAGAAATTTGTAATATTTCAGGAAGCACACAAAACTTAAACTCATACATTATTGATGTTGATGGAACTACAGAGCATACTTTTAGCGTAAGCGCAACTATAGCTGATGGCGCGTGTATTACGATATCTTTGGGAAGTAATGGAGATGGAACATACAATCCTGGTTGTAATTTTACACCAGATGAAGGAGAAGATGCCAGTACAAGTAGTACGAATAACTTACCTAATAATCCTTCGGCATCAACAATTACACTCTTTGCGGCAGATGGAACTACGGTTGCTGATGTAGTTACCTATGATGATGCCGATGGAGCTGATGGTAATGATGCTTCATTACATGTTGTTGATGCTACACTAGATAATTCTGATACAGGAACCAATTGGCAAGAAGTTACTATTGGTGGTTCGCCAGGAACGAATTCCTTATTGTCGCCATGTGCAAGCACGCAAGTAGCTTTTGTTGCTACGAGTTCAACATTTGCAGAAGATGGATTATTTATAGATATATGTGTCGAAATTACCAATCCTAGTGGATCAACAGCAACAACTGTTGAAGTTGCACTTGATGGTGGAAGCACCGCAACTAACGGAACTGATTATGATGATGGAGCCGGAACACCAGCTGCGATTTCGTTTCCTGTAACGCTCACATTTCCTGCGGGATCCTCTACAAATGAATGTGTAACTATTTACATTTCAAATGATGATGCAGTAACAGAGTCAAGTGAAACAGTGATTTTAAACTTGCAAAATGTTTCAGGAGGAACAACGCCATCTATCGGAACAAATAGTACGCATACACTAACTATAACAGATAATGATGGAGCAGGTTCTAATGATATTATGATTACGCAATATTATGAAGGAACTTCTCTTAATAAATGGATAGAAGTAAAAAATGTAAGTGGTAGCGTAATTCCAGCAAATGCATATTACATAGTTGTATTGAATAACGCAGATGCTGATAGTCCAGCTTCGGCAGATCCTTCAAATGCAGCTTCTCCATCGTTCAATAATAACGTGTTAATATCTACAGATATGGCAGTAGGTGAAGTACGACGGTACAGAGAAGTTGGAGCTATATTGCCAGCTTATGCTTCTCCTGGTGAAACTGGATACGATGGAAATCCTACGTTTGATTTTCCAGCGGCGGCAAGTTTGTTTAGTGGAGACGATTTGGTAATCATAACCACAAGCTTAGATAGTAATTCTTGGGTAAATAGAGTAGATGTAATTGGAGATGGAACAACTTGGGGCGATCGCAGATGCTTTGTGAGAAATTCCTGTGTAGCTTCTGGACCGTCTACAACTTGGGATATCAACGATTGGATTGAGTTTACAGATACAGAAGTAGAAAGCCCTGTTTCTGGTACAAACCCATATTTAGGAGAACATGAAGAAGGTGTTACTATTTGGAATGGATCTTCATGGAGTAATGGAAATCCAGACAGGTCAAGAATCGCTACGTTAACAGGAGATTATGATACATCAACCGATGGAAATATTACAATATGTTCCTTAACAATTGATAGCGGCGTTACAGCTACAATTCCAGCTGGAACGTATATTGATATTGAAAATGATCTTACAGTAAACAATACAGGAGTTCTTACTATTAATCATGAAGGTTCACTTGTCATGGTAGACGATACTGGAAATGTAACGCTAAACGGAACAGGAATAATCAACGTAGAAAAAACAACAACTTCATTTGAACAATATGATTACACGTATTGGTCATCACCTATAACAAATGCTACAATTGGTTCCGCTTTAAGTGGTTGGCGATTAGATCGTGTATATAGTTACGTTGCTGCAAATTATGAAGATTTAGACGATGATGAAGTTGATGATAATAACGACGTTTGGAGCGCAGAAGCCTCTACAAACACAATGGATTCCGGAGTTGGATATGCGGCTATGGGACCAACAACAGGAAGTTTTCCAAGAACTGAATCTATTATATTTAGCGGAACCGTTACTAATGGTGTCATTACAACGCCTATAAGTTTAAGTGCAGATGCAACAGATACTGATGACGATTGGAATCTGGTTGGAAATCCATATCCTTCGGCTATAAGCGCTGATGATTTTGTTGCGTTTAATACAAATATTACAGGAACATTATATTTTTGGACACATGTAGATGATGTTTCTCCTTCAAATCCAGGGCCATTTGCTTTTAATTATAGTACAGATGATTATGCAATGTATAATACTGTTGGGGGAATTGGGACAAGTTCTGTGAGTGGAAGTACGGCGCCAACAGGTTTTATAGCTTCAGGACAAGGATTTTTCTTAGAAGCAATTACAGCTGGAACAGTTACATTTAATAATAGTATGCGAAGTAATACATACAGTAATAATGATTTTTACAGATCAAATACTGATGAAAATAACACAACTGATGAGAAAGATAGAGTTTGGGTACAACTAACTAACAGTGAAGGTTTTTTTAGTGAAACGTTGATTGGATTTTTTGACGATGCAACACTTCAAAAAGATAGATTATATGACGGAATCCGATTAAAAGGATCAAACTATGTATGTATATATTCAAAAGATGCTTCGTTTGAATATGGAATTCAAGGTCGTCCAACATTTACTGTAAATGACATTGTTCCGTTAGGATACGATTCGCAAATATTAGGCGATTTAACTATTGGTCTTGGTGACGTAGATGGAATATTAAACACTACAAACATCTATCTAAAAGATTTAGAATTAAACCTTATTCACGATTTAAAATTAGCCGATTATACATTTACAACTACAGACGGAATCTTTCCAGATAGATTTCAATTGCAATTTGTTGAAGAAGTTACGCTAAGTGTTGATGAGGTGTTGCCGGAAGATGCTATCGCAGTTTATTTAAACAATAACAATGAACTAGAAATAAAACAACAAACTAGAGTAGCAATCAATAGTGCAACTGTGTATTCTATGTTGGGCACAAAAATTAATTCTATAAATGATATGAATCAAAAAATATCACTAAATGAACAAGCTTCAGGTGTGTATATTGTAGTGATTGATACGGAAAAAGGCTCGATTACAAAGAAAATAACACGATAGCTATTCGGAAAGCGATAATTGAATAAAATTATAACCAGTTCCATTGCTCATTTTTTCACCTTTGATTACTTCAATAGGTTTGTTGAAAAGTGGGCAATCGAGCACTACTGTATGAAATTCACCGTTTTCACCGCAAATATCAACACCTTTTGCATCTAACAATTCAATCGTTTCTTTGTTAATGATTTTACCTAAAAAGTCGTGTCCTAAATCATCATTGCAAGAAACAATCATGGCAACAATTCCCGCATCAATCATTTCTGTAACAAGTGTTCTTCTATTTTGTTGCCAAAGCGGTAAATTACACTTTATATTTGCAGCTTTACAAACACTTTCTTCCCAGTCGCGATGTGATTGAATGTCAATATCACCAAAAACAGCATCACTCAATTTATATTGATTTGTAAGCGTTTTAAGTTTGTTAATAAACTTATTTGTGTAATCACTCCAAGTTGCCGAGATAAAGTGAATAGAAGCGCCTAAAGCAGTTGCTTGTGCATGTAGCAGTTCTTTAGAAAGTCCGTGCGAACGACTAATTTCACCATTTTCGTTTAAAGCATTTAATAACACAATTGGTTTGTGTTGCATTTGCATCAATGCGTAACAAGAATCCTTTCCGCCAGACCAAGAACAAAGTAGTTTCATGTGTTTATATATGTAAAAAATTAATCATAATGGATTACGTCATCAATTTCACCCAATAACATTTGAAACAAAATAAAAACATTTGAAAGACTTTTGTGGTCTTTTGTTCTAACTCCTCCAGAAAAAATGAGTTGTGGGCCTTCTAATTTGATCAATGGGTTTTTAGTTTCCATTAAAGGAATTGTACAAGCGCTGCTCAGTAAAACATCTGAAAAATGACTTTCTTTACCTTTAAAACTATAAGCTTCATTTCGAACGAGCCATATGTATGATAACATGGTTAGAAAATTCGATTTAAAAAGTTTGCAAGAAGGAAAATTTTCTTGAAGATCTGAATTTCTTGCTTTGATTGTGATTCTGTTAATCCTACGATTCCATTTAGCGTCAACCTCTATTGTCCAGTTGTCAACTGTTTCTGTGAAATGAATTGTTCCGGTAAGGAGTGTTTTTTAGCATTAACTATTGATTCACTGAACTTATGTGGCGAACTCATAAAAAGACGAATAAGAGGTTTTTAAAATTTCTAATGAAATATAGTCTATTTAAATATATTTATTCCACAAAAAGCACTTTGAAAAATCTTAAAAAGCATAATAAGTTTCGTCCACAGAAATACCTATAATGCTTGATAAATGCAATGCTTCGTGAATAATAATTTCGTCTCCCGAGTTGACTTTTGTATATACCATTTCAGGAACTTTAACCAATCCGTAAGTAGTTTTGAGCGTTCGTTTACTTCTCTTAGCGTGATTGTTTTTAGAAATAGTTGTGAGAAGTTTATCGGTAACTTGCGTGGTGACTAATTTTTTTCTTCCTTCTGCAACTGCTTTTTTATATTTTAAATGAAAAGTGAGTAATTTATATAATTGATAGATTAAAAGTAAAGGCAATGGAAAAAGAAACACCAATAATGTTCCTAAACCATTTAAGAATAAACCAATAATAGGAAGTGCTATAAAAGCAATAATTTTGAAGCGATAACGTGTTTTTTGTTTGTAAAAACCTTCCAGAGAATCTTTATCTTCTCTTGTTAACGGAGCTTTTCTAATTTTTGAATTCGGATAATTATTTCTCGAATAACGTTTGGCGTGTTTTGATTCTGTAACAACTTCTTCGAGTATTTCATAATGCAATATAACTTCAGATTTTGGTGTAACTTCAAAATAAATTAGATCGCCAACACTTACATAGTTATACATTTCATACTCTACTTTGTGTTCTTTTCCATCAACAACAATAAAATAATCACGTTTTGTACTGCTCGATCGACTTTTTGAGCCTCTAGCGCCAGCATGACTTGATGAATTATGACGAATGTTAAGTTTTTTATCTTCAACAATTCCTTCAAAACAGTTTTTAACTCCTGTCTTTATATCCTGGACTATTGACCATGCTAAATAGCCGATAATACCTGCGAATATTAATCCAAAAACACCAAATATCACCAAAGGAATATAATCAAAACCATCACTTTTTGATGAGAAATCTTTTAGAGCAAAAAAATAGATTGCTGAGAAAATAGCAATAACTACAATGGAAAATAGAGCAACAAAGCTTAATTTTTTTCGAAGCTTATTTATATCTTTCTGTGTTAACTTTTTCTGCATGAGATTGTGAAGAATTATTTTTAAAGTAAAAATAAAAACTCTTTGTAGAGAAATCAATACGAAGAGTTGCGTATATGTGCTCTAGGAAAAATAAATATTCAATGCTTTTATCAGACTATGTACGTTGAGGTTTGGATAAAATCCGGCACTATTGATACAATTGATTTCTACAATCTTCCAACCGTAATTTGTGAGACAAATATCCATTACAAAAGCTTCGGCAACCTCGTAAATTTGAATCATTTGTTTTGCAAAATCAATTCCTTCTGAGGAAACTTCGGCTTCAAACACAGCATCACCATTAAATTTATAATACACAGCGGCTACAATTTGTCCGCCAACAATCCACAAGCGCGCTTCTTTATATATGTCTTTGGGAATAGACGCTTGTATCAACGATTCTGAATTCAACAATGGTGTCTTCGGATTCTCAAGTGATTGTTGCACAAAATCAGTCCATTTCGTTTCTGTAAACACTTTTCCTGTAAAAATTTTAGCATCTTTATAAGGTTTAATGAACTTTTGTTCGTTTGGTTTCCAAGCAATAGAATTTTTAAATGAAAATATTTCTACGTCATAATTCAGTAAGTTGTCTTTATAATATTCAGCATATATTTTATACTGATGATTGCCACCATAAAATGAACCTGGATTCCAATGTGTATTTGCTTTCGCGAGTCGTGCTAATTTTACAGAACCATATACAAAAACATCAGAACGATTGGCTTCAATCGTAATTTCTTGTGTTTCTGAATTCAATTCAATTTTTTCATACGGAATATTCAAATCGTGCAACGCGTCAAAAATACGATCATGATCCGGATCAGTATAAATATTAGATTGAACTAAAAAAAGCATATGTTTTTAGTGGATGATTTACAATTAGTAGTTAAAAATATATTTTTAGAGTGTGTCAATCAATTTTTTTCAATTCAACACGTCTGTTTTTGGCTCTTCCAGAAGCTGTTTTGTTATCACCAATTGGTTTTGTTTCTCCAAACCCTTTATGCTGTAATTGATTTTTCGAAACGTTATATTTTTCTATAAGTAAGTTGGCAACTGCTGCAGCTCGCTTTTCAGATAACATTTGATTATATCCATTATCTCCTTGCGTGTCAGTATGTCCTTCAATTTGGATTTTCACAGAAGTATCAGCATTTAACATTTTGGCAATTTCTTCAATAAGCGCAAACGATTCAGGTTTAATAATACTTTTATTAGTGTCGAAATAAATTCCGTAAAGTGTTACTTTTCCTTTTGTATCTAATGTTTTCTTTAAATAATTTTCGTCTAATGAATTTGAAACTTCAAAATGAACAGCTTCTAATACTTGTGGACCAGTTTCTGCATAAAACATGCGAAATTTATATTTTCCTTTTGTTGTTGGAGCTTTAAAAGTTAGGCTTCCTTTCAGTTTTGGATTCAAATAAAAATATTCAAGATATCTACTATACGTATCTTCTTTTGCGTCTACTTTATACATACCAATCCAAGCAGTTTCTTGTAGTTTTTCATGTCCTGTGTAAGTAACAGTAATTTCTTCTGCTGCTTTGTAGACTTTTTTATCTGTATTAAAACCAATTCCAGGTAAATCAGGACTTCCTACTCTAAATGGAAGTGTTGCAATTAACCCGCCGGGATCTGAAGAATAATAACGAAGTGCATAATCGCCTGGTTTGCTTGGTGCCGTAAGGCTTATTGTATTTTCTCTTTTGTTGCCTATATATTTATAAGATTCGTATGTGAGTTTGTCTTTTGGGAGCTCTTCTTTAAAAATTCCAATCCATGCATCTTTATCAATATCAAAATTCGTTTTTATATGTACTTGAAATGAACTAGAAGGATTTATTTCTTGTGTTACAATTGTTAAGTCGTATTCATGTGGTTGTGTAGAAATTACAGAAAATTTCATTTTTTTGATAACTTTTCCAGGATCGGTATCATGAAATCGTAATTCATAATTGCCAGCAATAATAGGAGCTTTTAACGTAATTACTTTGCCTTCTTCATTTCCAATATATTCATAGGTTTCATAGTTGGTGCCTGCATCAAGTTTAAAAATTCCGATCCAAGCTTTTGAATCTAGTGAAGCATTTCCATTGGCTTTGACTTCAAAATTATATCCTTGTCTAATTTCTTTGGTAAGAATTTCCATAGAAGGATTTTGTCTCGCGAATAAAGCAGTTGAAGATACTAATAGAATTCCAAAAAGTAAGAATATCCGAGAAAGATGTAATTTCATATTTGTTTTATCGTTTTAAGTGATGTTGGTACAACACAAATATATTGATAGGATTCAACTTATTGGTGTCAATTATTGTTAATTGTTACACTGAAAAACAGTAAAGTTAGTATGGTCTTAGATTTTTACTTGAATCCTCGGAAAACAATTTTAGTAATATCTGGCTAGATAAACTTTTAACTTTTAGTCTGAGTAAATAACTTAGTTGCTAATTCTATGTAAGTATATGTTTTACACGATAAAAATGCCAATTAGTGCCAAATTGCTAACCGCAATAATAATTAGGTCTTTATGCGCTGCGTAAGATAAGATTGTTTTAATAAAAAAATAAAGCAGCATCGCTATATGCTCATTCTATCACTTGAATAGGAATGTGGGATAAGAAGTATTGTGGATTTTAAACACAAAAAACGACCAAACTTGGTCGTTTTACTATTAGGTTGCTACATAGTTGCCTGGTGTAAATAAAAAAGTTTTCATTAAGCGATTCCATGTGTTTATTTGTGTAATGGTAAGTGTAACCATGCAAATTTCTTCTTTGGAAAAGAATTTTAAAAGCGGGTTGTATACTTCATCAGGAAAAGGAGTTCTGTGTAGTTTTGTTAAGCTGTCGGCAAAAGCTAACACAGCGCGTTCTTTTTCAGTAAAGTAAGGTGTTTCTTCCCAAACACATACAGAAGAAAGTCTGAGTTCGGTTTCGCCTGTTTTTTTTAATTCTTTGTAGTGCATATCTACACAGTATGCACAACCATTTTTTTGAGAAACTCGTAATTTAATAAGTTCTAAAAGTTGTTTTTCTAAGCTAGATTTTTCAATAAAGTCTTCTGTTTTTCGTAAATAATCAAACATTCCTGTGGGAATATCTCCGTATGAAATTCGTTCCATGTTGTATAATTTATTGTTTCTGTAAAACTAGTCTACAACGTGTCTGAAACTCCTTAAGGTATCTTAAGAAAGTGAAAAATGAGTTAAAAAGAACTTTGTTTTTTTATAAAACGTTTTGCAATGATGCTTTAAAAAAACCTCCTATCTAGATTCTTGACTTCAATCAAAAAAACTCTAGTATAGGAATAAATTTTAAAACATACGCTACCTGTTTTTTCGAATCTCACTTAAATATTCTGGAGTAATGTCTAAATATGAAGCAATCATATATTGGGGAACGCGTTGCACAAAGTTAGGAATCGTATCTACAAGGTTGTAATAACGTTCTTTGCTGTTTTGTTTCATGTAGATTTCATCTTTTCGAAGAATGGCAATTAGTGTTTTTTCTGTGATGATTCGAAAAGCGCGTTCCAATTTTGGAATCTTAAAATATAACAACTCTAAATCATCTTTAGAAATATATAAAACAGTTGTTTTTTCGATAGCTTGAATCGCGTTTTGGGAAGGAATTTTATTTATAAAACTGTCTAAATTCGTAATCCACCAATTTTCAATTCCAAACAAACTTATGTTTTCATTGCCGTCATGATCAGTTCTAAAATAACGCACCAAACCTTCAATAATAAAAAATCGATACTTACACACTTGATTTTGTTCAAGTAAGAACTCTTTTTTCTGAAATTTTTGAACTGAAAGTGTATCAAAAATAATATCAATTTCCTTGAGGGAGAAAGAACTGTATCGATTTAAATAACTGGCTAATTGTGCTTTCATGGGTAATAATTAAACAATAAAATCACGAATAAAAGTTGCCAAAACATTCACATCTACTTTTTCAATTGGATGTTTAATTGCTTCAATGATTTTTAATATTCCGTTTGGTAGTTGTGTGGCTGCATTTTCAGATTCTGCTACCGAAACCATGTTATCTAATGAGCCAATTCCGATCAGTGTTTTATGTTGAATTTGATGTAAATCATCATTCGTTAACTTTTTTCCATTTGCTAAGTCTAACATCATCGAAGCTGTTTTGTTCATGACTTCTTTCCAATTATTTGGTTGATGCAATTCGTGTAATCGATTTGCAAAAGCTGGTACTTTTTCTTCAACCTTCTCAGGATTCAACATCTTAACTTCTTGTTGTGCACTTTCCAAACTCCAATTGAATTTAGTTCCTAATGTCACTATTTTATCAATCAACTCAGGATGTTTTTTGGCTAAAGTTAGCGCTACATAACCACCCATACTATAGCCGAAAATATGTGTTTGAGAAATTCCTATTGTTTGAAGCTTCTCAACAATATTATCGGCAAAGCGTTCCATGTCAAATCCATCATCTGAAGTACGTCCGCCGTGACCTTCAAAGTTCAATGTATGTACATTAAAATCGTTTGCAAGTAGTTGTTGCAATGGTTTCAATTGCACTTCGCTTCCCAAAGCGCCGTGAAGTAGGAGTAGGTTTTGTTTCAAAATGTATTTGATTTTAAATTTGCCGAATCAATTATCATTAAAAGTTTATTCATAATAGATTCAAATTCACTTTTAATCTTGTCAACTATAAAATCACTTAAATTCTCTATCTGTTCTTCTTCTAAAGTATAGCTCTTACTTAGAAAATGGATATAATTGCCACGTGCATATCCATTTTTGTTAAGGTTTTGATAGTGAATGTCTTTGTTTAGCTTTTCTTTAATTAAAGGAATTTTATTTTTGTCATTTTTCTGAAGCTCAATAATTATAGATATTTTGTTCTTTCCGTTTAATAAATCTTTGAAAATAATTGTGTAGTAAGTTTGCCTATTTTTTTTCTTTATCCCAAATATTTCTCCAAGAATCATTCTTCCCATAAGAAGAAAGATTGAGTTCAGAAGCTACTATATCTATTTGCTCAGATATAAACTTCACAGCTCCTTTAAAAGTACTAACAGCTTTTTCTATTTTTTTTGCATGTTTGAAATAAAATTTAGTTTGCTCATCCATATTTTTCGTATTGGTTAAGTTCTCTATTGTTTGAATAAAATCATTTAAATATGTGTAAAGTTTTAATTCAATATTAGCTGGTAAGCCATTCTTTTTAACCTTATTTATCCATTCTATATGAGTAATATTGATAAATTTCTCATTTAATTCAACTGGAATTGATTAAGGTTTTAATGTTAGTATGATGCCTAACTTATTTTTATATTTATAATGTTTCCAATAGTCTAATAATGGATTGTTTAAATGATGATAAATTTTATTTTCTATAATGATAACACTTTTATTATTACAATCCTCAATAACTATATCGATCCGACCTTTAGTTGTTGAAACTTCAGTAAAAACTTCGAAAGTGTCAATAATTATACTCTTGCCTGTTTTTTCTAAAATTATTTCAGCGAGAGAGTATATAAATAAGCTTGAAATATTTTCGTTTTTCTCTTGATCTAGAAAGTAAGAATAAATTCTGCTATTGATAGTTTCGTAGTGGCTTAAGCCAATAATTTCGAGAAATCCATCAGGAGGAACTTTTACGGTTGGTATTTCTAAGGCTAAGAAATCCGTTAATAAGCCATCTTTCATTTAAATGATTTTTCTAAATATATGAAAAACATCACATACAAAAAAAGCGACCATAACTGGTCGCTTTTTGTTATTTATAAACTTCATCGTTTTTATCTTTAAAACGATATTCTAGATACGTGTAAGCATCTCTTGGTAATATTTTTATCCATTTTTTATGATTCATAAACCACTTAAAACGGATGGATGGAAATCCTTTTGTGAGATACGCCGCAATAAAAGGATGCGTGTTTAACGTAACTCCGTTTAAGCCATCTTTCTTGGCTAAAATTCTTTCTAGATCAGTTGTAATTTTGTCTACGAGAACAATAGGAGCTTCTACTTCGCTACCACTACCATTTGGATTTTGTTCACGCGTTTTAATATTTACTTCTGGTCGTACTCTTTGTCGTGTAATTTGTACCAAACCAAATTTACTAGGAGGTAATATTTTGTGTTTCGCTCTGTCGTCTTTCATTTCTGTCTTCAAATGATCAAACAAAGTTCTTCTATGTTCTGCATTGGTCATATCGATAAAGTCGATAACGATGATTCCTCCCATATCGCGCAATCGTAGTTGCCTAGCAATTTCTTTTGCGGCAATTAGGTTTACTTCTAATGCAGTGTCCTCTTGCGTTTTGGCTTTGTTAGAACGGTTTCCACTGTTTACATCAATAACGTGTAAAGCTTCTGTGTGTTCTATAACTAAATAAGCGCCTTTACTCATGGAAACTGTTTTTCCAAAAGAGGTTTTAATTTGTCGTTCTACTCCATACTTTTCGAAAAGTGGAACTTTTGACTGGTACAATTTTACAATAGACTCTTTTTTTGGTGCAATCTTCTGCACGTATTCTTTAATTTCGTAATAAAGATCTTCATCATCTACTTGAATTCCTGTGAATGATTCGTTAAAGATATCTCTCAATATTGAGGATGCTTTGTTCATTTCACTTAATACCTTCGATGGATGTTCAGCTTTATATAGCTTTTTACACATTGTTGACCATTTTGTCAACAAATTTTGTAAGTCTTGGTCCAATTCAGCTACTTTTTTGCCTTCAGCTACTGTACGTACAATAACGCCAAAACCTTTAGGCTTGATACTGAGTACCAAACGTTTTAATCGGTCTTTTTCTTCTTTACTTTCTATTTTCTGTGATATAGATACACGCTCCGAAAAGGGAACAAGTACAATATATCGTCCAGCAATGGAAAGTTCAGAACTAATTCTAGGACCTTTGGTCGAAATTGGCTCCTTTACAATTTGAACAAGTAAAGATTGATTGGCTTTTATAGCATCCATGATGCTACCATTCTTATCTATATTTGGTTCAAAAGGAAAGTTTTTTAATGTAAAATCTTTTAATTTACCTGTGCTTACACGTTTTATAAATTTTAATAAGGAAGGGAGTTGTGGACCTAAATCGTGATAGTGTAAAAAGGCATCTTTTTCATAGCCTACGTTTACAAAAGCTGCGTTTAGTCCTGAAACAGGTTTTCTTATTTTAGCAAGAAACACGTCTCCAACTGCGAAATCATTATTGTCTTCTTCCTTATGTAATTCTATAAGTTTTCCATCCTTTAGCAAGGCAAAATCTACTTCAGAGGAATTGGATCTAATTATTAATTCTTTATTCACTCTGATAAAATTTTTATCTATACATAAAATGTACGGATAGATTAAACAATTTTCAACAGGTATTGTTTTTACCCAATAAAATATACACACGCCAATGTAAGCACAAGACAGAAGTGCTTACATTATTGGTATGCAATTTTTTTTCAAAGAACGTTTTGCTTTATATAAATCAGAGATCTATATAGAACAAAGAAGTAGTTATTTATAAACTACTTCTTCTTGTGACGATTAGCTCTTCTTCTCTTCTTACGCTTATGCGTAGCCACCTTGTGTCTTTTTCTTTTTTTACCACTTGGCATAATGCTCTATGTTTTTAATTAATAAATTATTTTTTCAATTACTTTACTTCAACGTTGCTCTTTACTCCTTCAACAAAAACTTTTGCAGGCTTAAATGCAGGAATGTTGTGTGCAGGGATTTTAATTGTAGTGTTCTTAGAGATGTTTCTTCCTGTTTTCTCTGCTCTAGTTTTGATAATGAAACTACCAAAACCTCTTAAGTAAACATTGTCTCCACTCTCTAAAGAATTCTTAACTTCTTCCATAAAAGTTTCTACAGTTGCCTGTACATCACCTTTTTCCATTCCTAATTTTTCTGAAATCTTTGCTACGATGTCCGCTTTCGTCATTTTAATATATTTTTGTTTATTCGTTATAAAATTAAGGGATGCAAATATATAATTAATTAGATAATATTTATATTCTAATTGATTAAAATTTAACGATATAAAGATTTATTTTTGCGTATTATTTCAATTTGATGAAGTTTTCCAAAGAAATTATACAATGGTATTTTCAAAATAAGCGCGATTTGCCTTGGCGAAAAACCAAAGATCCATACCGAATTTGGCTCTCAGAAATTATGCTACAACAAACCCGAGTAGCCCAAGGATTGCCTTATTATGAGAAGTTTACAGAAGCATTTCCAACCGTGTACGATCTGGCGAAAGCCGAAGAATCATACGTGTTGAAACTCTGGCAAGGACTCGGTTATTATTCGCGTGCACGTAATTTACATTATACAGCAAAAGATATTGTAGATAATTACAATGGACAGTTTCCAAACACCTATAAAGCGCTTTTAAAGTTAAAAGGTGTCGGAGATTACACCGCAAGTGCCATTGCTTCTATCTGTTTTGATGAAGTTGCACCTGTTGTAGACGGAAATGTATACAGAGTTTTAGCACGTTATTTTGATATTGACACTCCTATTAATAGTACGGAAGGTGTAAAGTTGTTTAAGAAATTAGCATTTGAAGTGGTAGATCATGACGATCCTGCCAATTTTAATCAGGCAATTATGGAATTTGGCGCGGTACAATGCAAACCGCAAAGTCCATATTGTATTATTTGTCCGTTAACTTCAAGTTGCGAAGGGTTAAAAAATCAGCGTGTTGGTATGTTGCCAGTCAAGCTGAAAAAAACAAAGATAAAAAACCGCTGGTTCAACTTTTTGGTAATCATTTCTAACGAACAAGAAACATTTTTAGAAGAACGGAAAGGAAAAGGAATTTGGCAAGGATTGTATCAATTTCCACTGCTTGAAACTACAAAGGAAGTAGAAAGTATTGAGGAACATCAGACTGAAATTCAAGAAATTGTAAAACTGAAAGATTTTTCTATAACACAATTCAACAAAAAAACAATTGTGCACAAACTCTCTCATCAACATCTATATACTACATTTTGGATCATAGAAACTACGGATAATTTAAAAAACGGAATACCTTTGCAGGAAATTCGGAAATATCCAGTACCTATTTTGATTGGAAACTTCATTGAAGCGTTCAATTTTTAAAGGTTTTTTTAGTACATTTGATTATACATATAAATTTGAAAACATGAGTGGAACACTAAATAAAGTAATGTTGATAGGGCATTTGGGTGATGAGGTAAAAATGCATTACTTTGAAGGTGGCGGTTGTATTGGTCGTTTTCCAATAGCAACCAATGATTCTTATACAAATAAACAAACAGGAGAGCGCGTTGTAAATACGGACTGGCACAATATTGTGGTTCGTAATAAAGCTGCAGAAATTTGTGAAAAATATTTGAGCAAAGGAGATAAAGTATATGTAGAAGGTCGTTTGAAAAACAGACAATGGCAAGGTGAAGACGGAAATACGCGTTATTCTACGGAAGTCCAAGTTACAGATTTCACCTTTTTGTCAACCAAGCAAGAATCGCAAGGAAACGCTGCGAATGCAGGAAATAATACAGCGAGCAATACGCATACAGCTACGAATCATCAAGCGGCTCAGCCAGCACAACCACAACAGACAACGCCACAAGCTACGCCAGTTGAGGAAGACGATGATCTACCATTTTAATCGAAGTTTAATTAACCATTGAAAGTTTGGATCCAGAACCCAGTATAATCATCTTTTCCACAGTCTTTAACGGACTTGTGATTTTTAAGATTGTTTTTTTTGGTATCTTATTAGGTTGCTCTGCCTTAATTTCTGGCGCAGAAGTAGCTTTTTTTTCCTTGTCACAAACAGAAGTTAATGAAGCTTCAGCATCTGATTCTGCACGTTTACGATTGGTGGCAAAATTACTTCGAAAACCTAAAAAGTTATTAGCTACTATTTTAGTTGCTAATAACTTTATCAATATCACAACGGTTTTATTATTTGCTTCATTAAGCGATCTTTTTTTTGAAGGAATTGAAACACAATGGATTCGTTTGACAATTGAAGTTGGTGTTGTAACCTTCTTGATTTTGCTTTTTGGAGAAATTCTACCCAAAGTATATGCAAGTCGAAATAAACATAAGTTTTCGGCAATGATGGCGTATCCATTAAACTTTTTACATAAAATATTTACACCTATAAGTTTGCCAATGAGTTTTATTTCTGGACTCATTGAAAAGAAATTAGGAAAGCAACGTTCGAACCTTTCGGTAGATCAATTATCACAAGCTTTAGAATTAACTTCTGAAGATGAAACTACAAAAGAAGAACAGAAAATTTTACAAGGAATTGTTTCATTTGGAAATACAGATACCAAGCAAGTAATGCAACCGCGAATGGACGTATTTGCGATAAAAGAAGATATGTCGTTTGATACCGTTTTAAGAGAAATTACTAGAAAAGGATATTCGCGAATTCCTGTATATAAAGAGAGTTTAGATGAAATCTCTGGAATCTTATATGTAAAAGACCTTATTCCACATATTGACGCCAAAAATTATAAATGGACAACGCTTTTGCGTGATGCCTATTTCGTTCCTGAAAATAAAAAGTTAGATGATTTACTACGCGAATTTCAAGAAAAGAAAATTCATTTAGCAATTGTGGTTGATGAATATGGAGGAACTTCTGGATTGGTATCTTTAGAAGATGTTATTGAGGAAATTGTAGGAGATATTAGTGATGAATTTGATGATGAAGATTTAATTTACTCAAAACTTGATGACAAGAATTATGTCTTTGAAGGAAAAACCAATTTAAAAGACTTTTATAAAGTAATTGGTTTGGACGATCCTGCTGAATTTGAATCACATAAAGGTGAATCGGAAACTATTGCAGGGTTTGTGTTGGAAATATTTAGAGGATTTCCGAAAGTAACAGATAAAATAAATTTTGGTAACTATACGTTTACCGTAGAAGTAATTGATAACAAACGATTGAAACAAGTAAAAGTAACACTCAAATAATGAAAATAGTTAAGTATATAAGTTGTATTGCGGTTCTTAGTATTTTAATGATTTCATGTGGTGGAGAAGTGTTGCCAAAACCAAAAGCATTTCTAAGTTTGGAATATCCGGAAGCTACGTATTTTAAAATACAAACAGATTGTCCGTATACTTTTGAAAAAAATCAATTAGCAACAGTGATTCCAAAGAAAGATTGTTGGATGAATTTGGATTATCCAGCGTTAAATGGAACGTTGCATTTGTCATATATAGAAGTTGATGGAAACTTGAATCAATTGCTAGAAGATGTTCAAAAACTTACCTACGAACATGCAGTAAAAGCAGACGCAATTGAGCCAACTGTTTACGAAAACAAAGAGCAAGGTGTCTATGGAATGGTGTATGAAGTAGAGGGAAATGCTGCTTCACAAGCACAATTTTATGTTACAGATAGTACAAAACACTTCTTAACAGGTTCGTTATACTTTAATACAAAACCTAATTACGATTCTATTTATCCTGCAGTTGTCTATTTGAAGAAAGATATTCGTATGTTGATTGAATCATTAGAGTGGGAAAATTAGATCCGCTTTGCTTTTAGTGGTTTTATTATGAGTGCTTTATAGTTTCGAGTTAAGTTTCTTCCTGGTATTTTTTCTATCATTACATTTTCAAATTGACATATTAAACAAAATCCCCAATCATTACAATTGAGGATTCTTTTGTTTAATTTAGTTTAACGATTTCTTTCGATTTTTAATTTTCTCATAGAGATAAATCAATACAATGCTTACGCCAAATAATGGAAATATAATTCCTAATAAGATAATTAAGCATACAATTCCTTTCCCAGCTTTAAACTTTGCAGGCACTTTTGGAATTCCCCATGAATCTTTACGTTTTCGTAAAAGGTATGAAACAATAGCTGCTGCACTCATAATGGTTAAAACAATAGCTAATCCCAATAGTAACCACCAATTCCATGCACCAAATTCACCTTGATGAAATGCCATTAACCACATACGACCACGCATTAAAACACCAACATCTTTCCAATCATTTTTTACAATTTGTGCTCCTGAATATTGATCAAAATGAAACTTTTTTTGCGCATGTAAATCAATGGTTTTGTTAGAAACACTAAAGGTGCTTTTTGATGATTTTGGAATACCAATACTAACGGATCCTTTTAAATTTAACGATTTCGCAATTGTAACCATTTCATCTAAAGAAATTGTTTTTTCAGTAAGTTCAGATTGTAGTTTTCGTCCATCCCAAGTTTCAGGATAACCTGTATTTGTTACTTTTTGTAACCATTTAAAGTTGCTTCCAACAACATCTGTCCAAGGAAACCCGCCAGCGAGTACAAGGAATAGAAATATAGAAATCCAAAATCCGGTAACTGCATGTAGGTCTCTATAAAAAGTTCTTTTATCTACTTTTGTTCTATATGTAAACAATCCTTTCAAACTCCATTTCCGAACTGGCCACCAAATAAAGATTCCTGTCAAAATTAAAACGACCATCCAACTGGCAATTAATTCCACAATTTTTGTCCCAAATGAACCACCTAGCAATTCTCCGTGTAATTTTCGAACAGTATACATGGATGTGTTTTTTGCTGCATAATTCCCAGAAATGGTCGCTTTGTATGGATCCACATATATACTTTTTTTCTTACCGAAACGTCCATAAATAAACTCAGTTGCTTCATTTGTATTACTCGGAATAGTCATGCTAGTTGGTTTATTTCCAGTATATTTGCTCACCAAATCGAATTGTTGTTGAAAACGAATTGGATTTTCTGTTGCAACCACTTTTTGTAGTCCTGCTTTTGCTTCTTGTTCGTAATCTGCATTAAACAGATATATTCCGCCAGTAATGGAAAGTAGTAAAATAAACGGCAACGAAATCATTCCCGCAATAAAATGCCACTTCCATAACCAAGCGTTTAGTTTTGTGTTTTTCATCTCTTAAAACGAATAAGAAATTCCAAAATGAAAAGCTCTAGGATTTCCAATAGAATATGAATTTTCTTTTCTGAATGTGTTGTAAGAAGCACGCACTGAATACAGTTTGTCAAAAAGATTTAATACATGTCCCCAAACTTCAACATTCCTATAACGATAGTTTACACGTGCATTAAAAATATGATGTCCGGCATAAGTGGTTGTTCCTAAAATATCATTTCCATTAGTATCTTCTCCAATAACAGCTTGTCCTTCAAAACTAGTATTGTACTTGCCTACATGTTCGTAATATAGGGAGATTCCTAAATTTTCTAAGGGTTTGTATGTTACAGAAGCATTCGCTAAAAAGTTTGGCGCTGTTTGCATATCTGTGTCAGAATAATCAATTCCATTATCAAAGAATGAAATGTATTCATGATTTGCATAACTTCCACTATAATTGAATTCTAAGAAGTTAAAAGGTGTATATATAACACCAAGTTCAACTCCGCGAGAACGTGTTTCTCCTGTATTTTTTTGGATAAAATTACCAACTTCATCACGTAAAGAAATTAATTGATCCTTTCCGTCGAGTTGATACAAGGCAACATCAATTTGTAACTTGTTTGGAATGGCAAAATATCCTCCAACTTCGTAATTGTTGTAAAAAGCAGAATTTAAATCGAAAACCGTTCCACCAGCATCATCGTTTCTACTATTTCTGAATAGTGTTGATGTTTGTGGAGGCGTAAATCCGTTTGCATAATTTGCATACATACCAAGTGTTTTAGAAAAATTATAATTTACACCTAGCTTTGGAGAAATATTATCATATTTCACTTCTGTATCACTAACGCCAGCTGTACCTTCAATTCGGTTGTCATAGTCGTATTTGAATTCGTCAAAACGTACGGCAGCTGTTACTTTTAGGTTGTCTAAAGGTGAAATTTCATATTGTAGATATCCTGCATAATTGAAAATATCTGCCTGATAATTTAAAATGTAATCATTTGCATTTACAGTAAAACTTGTGTTTTGCCCAGTTTCAGCATTGACAAGTACGTTTGTTGTTTGTCCAACATATTTTTGCGGAGAGAAATCTGCGGTAATTCCTGCAATAAGCGATGATTTTGCAAAGTTGAAATCTATTTTATGTTGAATTAAACCAACATAACTTTTAAATTTATTACTGTTTACTTCTCCTGATCCGAAACCAGTTAATTGTCCTTGTTGACGAAATTGTCGAACTCTATACGAAGGATTCTGATCCATTTGATTATTTCTAAATATCAAATTGAATGTTGTTTTTTGACGATCATTCCAGCGTGCTGCAAATGTGCTTCTAAATCGAAATGCCAATGCATCACGCTCCGTAAATGTTTGGTCACTTTCGTAGTTTCCGTCCGAATAGTTTTGCTCTGATAAAGAACCTGACATATCCGAACGATAATCTACCAATGTTACTGCATTTGTCCATTGAAAACGATTTGATAAGTCGTTTATAGTTTTAAATGTCAATGCAAATTTTTCATAATCAGAATGATCAACAGGACCATCTTTACGTTTGATAAAATGTGTTCCTAAGTAAAAACCAAAATTTTCACTTGGTGAATTTGAAATTTCTAACTCATAACGTGTTAAACCTAAATCATTAATTTGAAAACCAACACTTCCCGAAAGTTCTTTGCTTGGATTTTTTGTCATAAAGTTAAAGCTTCCACCGACAGATTCACTTCCGTAAATACTTGATGCAGGACCTTTTAAAACTTCTACACGCCCAAATGAAGTATTGTTCATTTCTAATAAAGCATTGTGATTAAAAACCGCTACAGGGCGAATTGGCAATCCATCTTCAAGATATAAAAACAAAGATTTTGTAGAAATAGGCGTTCTAGTTGCCATAAAATGCTGTTCATTGCTCGCAGCTGTTGAGGTCGACATAAATACACCTGGAACCTGATTTACCAACTGATCTATTCCAAAAGCTTTACGTTCTTTAATTTTCTCAGCTGTTAGTACAGAAACGGAAGCTGGAACTTCTGCTCTTTTTTGTTGTTCACGACTTGCAGAAATAACTACATTTTTTAGGTTTTCTAAACTTTCTTGTAAAACAATTAGTGTACTTTCTGAATCGCTTAATGTTACTTTTTGTTGTACAAATCCCATCATAGAGATGTATACAGTGTTTGTGTTTTTTAATATAATGGAAAAGTCTCCATTTTCATCACTCATACTACCTTTTGTAGCATCTTTTATAGAAACAATAGTGGCTCCTAAAATTGGATTCTTTTTATTATCTGTAATTTTTCCTTTGTATGTTGTTTGTGCAAAACTATGGCACATGAATAGTATTCCAATAAGAATACTTATAAGTATTTTTTTCATTGAATTTGTGTTATAGCGGAATGACAATAGTGTCAATACACATTGTGTTACCTCAATTTTTTATAAAATATAGGAAAGCACACCTGGCTTAATACAATGATCAAATACCAGATGTGCGGCAAGCATCACCTTTAGGGATAATGATGCTTTATATATGTAGAGTTACTGAGTTTGGAGGATGAAATACGCTATGTAAATACGAGAATTTGTAGTTATTGTAATAGCGTGAATTGCATTGTGCTAATTTGATAACTGTTTTTTTAGAAAGAAATATGAAAAAGTCAATAAACCCAATTGGATATTCTTCCATAGCAATAGGAGGAAGATTTTTTTCTTTTTCTTCAGAAGCTTCTTTGAGTTGTTTTTTTAAGTAACATTTACCATTACATTCAAGTTCAGGCTTATCTTTATTAATACACAAAAAGTCAGCTATATAATCTTGATTAACAAGATAATTAGCCAAAGGCATTACAGGACGTAACATGGCCGTTACGTACAATAGAATAAAAATATGTGCCCAAATGTTTCTCAACGAAAAATGTAACTATTTATTACTGTTTGTAATGTGGATTGTTTCTATTATTTGAAGGCGTATTGCAATCCAAACGTTAGCGTTTCTTTGTTGCGTAATTGAATTCCGTTCATATTTTGAAATAATGGTAATGCAGCTTCAAATCCAAAACGTAGATTTTTTAAAGAACCTTTAAACGCGTATAAATTAAAACCTATTCCTGTGTTAGCATAGGTCATTCCAGAATTTTGTGTGTCTGCTGTAATCACCATCATGGGATTTAAAATAGGATTTACACCTTCGATTTTATCAATCGCGCCAAGCTCAATTCTTCCAGAAAAACTTAACCATCTTGTGGCGGTAAAAGCTGCCCAATTGTTAATGCTGTAACGATTTCCTAAACGATAATCATTATCGTTTTTGCCAAAACGAAGTGTTGTTCGAGCTTGTGTTCCAAATGACCATTTGTTCCATTGCTTTAAATAGGTTAACGCTAATTCTCCATCAAAAGTTCCATTTCCAATTTGCATAGGATATGGTAAGATTACTTCGTTTGGAGTAGAAACTGGCGTTGCATCTTGTTCGTCAATACTTCCTGTAGGAATAGAAACACCAACTTGTGCATGCAATTGTTGTTTGTCTTTGTTAAAGAACGTATACATTGCAGCAACTTTTGTATCTCCAAAACCTGAAGCTTCTGTTGTAAATTTTCCGCCCATACGCGTTAAATGATCCATTTCGCTTGTTAGGTAATTTGCCATGACCATTAAGGTAACTTTGTCACTTGGAGCGTACATAGCACCTAGCATATGCATTTGCATTGGCATACTTGTCGGCGTTACCATGTATTGTGTAAGTGCATCCGCAAAAGAAGTGTTTTCGCTTCCGCGATTTACATCTTCCATATTCATATACATGTAGCGATAGCTAAACATAATTTCTCCTTTTCCGTGCGTGTGATCGCCCATTACTGAGATTGGAGCATGTCCGTCTGGTCTACTTCCTGTCCATTTTGTAGTGGTATCTTCTGTTTCTTGCGCGTACGCAAATGCTGCTGCCATGAAGATGATGGCATATATGTAGTTTTTCATTTGTAGTATTTAAATAAAGTAATTGCACATCTGTTTGATGTGTTAAAATGTGCAACAAAAATGATTTGATTTTAATTCTTAGCTTTTAGATCATGTGAAAATCATCTAAAAACTAAGAATAGATATGTAGTAACATTAATAATAGTTGTCAATTTTTTAACTAAAAAATATTATATGAATTTAGGACACTAAGTACTTCTCGATGCATCCTAAAATGTTGTTGAACCAAGTTCAATAAATAGTTTAGGACACTCAAAGTGACGTTAGAATTTCTAAAAATTATTAATGTTATGAAGTAAAAGCTGGTGGATGAAAAACCAAATTCAAGTACGAGAATTTGTAACTATTGGTGTATTGAAAATTTGAAGTGGTTGTAGTTTCAGTAGTTTGAGAAGCATCAAATGTAATGAACATCATAATTCCGATTGGATATTCTTCCATAGCAATAGCGGGAAGATTTTTTTCCTTTTCTTCGGAAGCTTCTTTTAGCTGCTTTTTTAAATAACATTTACCATTACATTCAAGTTCGGGCTTATCTTTATTAATGCATAAAAATTCAGCAATATAATCTTGATTAACCAAATAGTTTGCTAAAGGCATTATAGGACGTAACATGGCTGTTACGTATAATAGAATGAAGATATGTGCCCAAATTGTTCTCACGTATGTAAAATCGATGCAAAGGTAACTTTGAAAGTTTGTTTAATCAAGTAAAGACAATAAAAAAGTCGTCAAAACTTGACGACTTTTTGTAATTGATGTGTTACGAGTGATTTATGTTTTTTTAGTACAACATATTTACTATTCACTATCTTTTTTAGAATCAGATGTTGTTCCGAAATCTTCTACATTTTTCATGTCTGATATTTTATAATCCCCAGGAACTTTTGCAACTGTGCTTGTTAACGCGTCAAAATCAACTTTAGCTTCATTATATTCAACCATTGCTAATTTTTGTTCAAAGTCTACCGTTGCCGATTTCACACCTTCCATAGCAGCTAATTTGCCTTCAATGCGTTTAGCACAGCCAATTGCACAGGTCATTCCGTCAATTTTAAATTCAGCTTTGTTATAGTTTGCAGCGATATCTTGCGTGCTTGTCTCTTTTTTTACAGTTTCAACTTGTGTGTCAACTGTTATTGTTTCGGGCGTTGTGTTGTTTTTACAACTAACGATTGCAAGCGTTAGTACGAAAACAAATAGTATTTTTTTCATCGTGTTTTTATTTATAAAACGTACTGAGAATTCAGTATAGTTTTGACTTATATGATTATTGCAAAATTAAGGAAATATGATCAAAATATTAGAAATATTTGTCGGACTTTTGTGTGATCTTACAAAATACGGTTATGGACAATGCAAAGTTAAAATGGATTTACCTGCTTATTTTATCACTTATTTGGGGAAGTTCATTTATTCTGATCAAACATTCTCTTGAAGGGTTAACGCCAACACAAGTAGGAGCATTACGAATTGTTATTACGGCACTTTTTTTGTTTCCTGTTGGGTTAAAAAGTCTTAAAAAGTTGAAAAGAGAACATTGGAAATGGGTTCTTTGGACAGGTTTGTTAGGATCATTTTTTCCACCATTTTTATTCGCAATAGCGCAGACAGAATTGGATAGTTCCATAGCTTCTATGTTAAACTCATTGACTCCGTTGAATACAGTAGTTTTCGGAATCTTATTTTTTGGAGTTTTGGTCACGAAAAGACAAGCTTTAGGTGTGTTTGTTGGATTAATTGGTGCTTTGTTATTGATTACGGCTGGAGCCGATTTCAATCCAGATCAGAATTACTGGATGAGTATTCTTATTATTATATCAACTATTGGTTATGGCTTAAATGTGAATATGATAAAACGCTATTTGAATGATGTAGATGCTTTAGCAATTGCAACTGGAAACTTTATTATAATTGTGATTCCTGCAGTTATTATTTTGGCTTGGACAGGTTTTTTCTCAACCATTGGAAATGATCTTAAAATGCAAGAAGCTTTGTTGTATGTTTGTGTATTGTCATTGTTCGGAACTGCAATCGCAAAAGTTTTGTTTAACAGATTGGTGCAAGTTGCAAGTCCAGTTTTTGCTTCTTCTGTAACATATACAATGCCGGTGATTGCTATTTTTTGGGGATTATTTTTCGGAGAACGATTGAGTATGTATCAAATATTAGGAGGAATCATTATTCTCTTCGGGGTGTATTTGGTGAATAAACGCGCTAAGAAAACAGCAGTGTAATTCAAAAAACTGAAACATAAAAAAAGCTCTAAGATTTTCTTAGAGCTTTTTCATTATACTTTTAAAAATTGATTTTATTCAAAATCTTTCTCGGTTAAAGGAGTATTTACCTTTAAAGAAATTATTGATAATTCAATTTTTTGTCCAGCCATAGGAACAGTCATAGAGTATGGAAATTTAATTCCATCTACTTCAGTATATGCTCCATATGATGTTTCTTGAACAACTTCTTGTCCACCTTGACCTTTAGTTTTTTCAGCTTTTTTTACTTTTAAACCAGAAGCAACATCATAATAATTTGTTTCTTTTTTTCCAGCAGCATTTTCAACAACAACAACATATGCATCTTTTCCTTCAACAGATTCAATAGCAGTTAATGTAAGTTTGCTATCGGTATAGTTTAATTCTGGAAATAAACCTTTACGTGACTTCATTTCGGCTATCATTTCAGCTGGCATGTCTATTTTTTGACCTTGTTGTGATATGTATCCTTTTTCGCCGTCAAATACTTGTTTGAAAACAGAGCCCATTCCAGTTAACGTTACATCGTTTGCTAGCATGTTAGGAGACTTTTGTTTTAATGTTGTAATCATATTCATTCCTTGGAAAGATGCGCTCATTTCCTGTACAATAGTATTTACGCTCATTAACTTGTCTTTTCCACCAACAGCGTTGATGTAGTTGTCAATTACAGTTTGTGCAGTAACTCCAGCAGGAATTGGCTTTTTGAATTCAGGCTTTTTTGTTGGTGCTCCAAATTGGTCAAAGTATTTTACAGGAATCTTTTTTCCGTCAAATGTTAGGTTTTCTAAAGCATCTAAAACTTCGCTTCCTTTTCCAGTAACTACAATTCTTAATTTGTCTTTTAAGAAATACTTTTGAGCAGCTCTTAAAACATCTTCTTTAGTTACAGCTTCAATTTTTTCAAGATATGTTTTGTAAAAATCCTTTGGAAGATCTTCTGTGATGATATTTAATGCATAATTAGCAATTGTTGATGGGCGCTCAATACCTGTTACGAATCGTCCAACATATTTAGCTTTTACATTTTTTAATTCTTCATCAGAAACTAACTCTGTAGAAATCTTTTTAATTTCTTTCAAAATTTCAACAACGGCACTATCAGTTACAGCATTACGAACGCTTGCAGAAGCTCTAAAACGTGATGTAGTTTTTCTGTTATTTCCAATACTTGAATATGAACCGTATGTGAACTTTTTGTCTTCGCGAAGATTGTTGAATAAACGAGCTTCTCCACCACCACCAAGGATGTTGTTTGCAATTAAAACAGGGAAGTAATCAGCATCTTTCATTGTTAAGTTTACAGTATTCTGTATACTTAATTCAGACTGTACAGCGTTCCCCATATTGATGAAGTTCACTTCTGTAGTCATTGGGTTATTTGAAGTGTCAAAAGTGTCCGCAACAATAGCTTCATTTTTCCAATTCTTGAATAACTTCTTAACTAATTTCTTAGCTTTTTTAGCTTTTACATCTCCAATAATTACTAGGTATGCATTGTTTGGTTTGAAGTGTTTTTTGTAGAAGTTTTTAACATCATCAAGCGTTACACTCTTTACAGATTTTTCAGTTATAAATTCTCCATAAGGATGATTTGCACCATATGCCAATACAGATTCTACTCTTCTAGCAATTGTTTTAACATCTTTCTTTTGAGATTTTAATCCTTCTAAGATCTTAGCTCTTTCACTATCTAGATCTTCTTGCGTAAAATTTGGGTTTAAAGCTCCATCAGCCATTAATTCCATAATTCTAGGAAAGTATTTTGAAAGCGAACTTGCAAAAGCACTTTGCGAACCAAAATTTAAAGAAGCACCTAAGTAATCTACTTCTTCATTAAAATCATCTTTAGCGATAGAAGTAGATCCATTTCCTAATAATGAACTTGTTAAATCAGCAACGCCTGCTTTGTTTCCTTCAACAATTAAAGGATTGTCTATTCGTAATGTTGCAGAAACACGTGGTAATTTATTGTTTTCAACAATTAATACCGTTAACCCATTTTTTAGAGTGAAAGTTACTGGTTTTCCAATATTAACCTTTGGAGCTGGACCAGGTTTAGGTTGTTTTGATCTGTCTATTTGTGCTTGCATTGTTAGCGAGGCTAAAAACAATACAAGTAGTGAATATATTTTTGTTTTCATGGTCTATCTTATTTTTTTTCTCCTGATGTTTTTTCGGCTGGTAAATATTCTAATAACAAACGTTGGTTTGATTTTAAATACTTATTAGCAATTTCTCTAATTTCTTCTCTGGTGATAGATCTATAGATATCAATTTCTGTGTTAATTAAGTTGGTATCTCCATATAATACATTGTATCTCGCTAAAGAGTTTGCGATACCTTCTACGCTTGAATTAGAATTTACGTAGTTGTTTTCAAATTTGTTTTGAAGTTTTTGATAGTCTTTCTCTGAAATTAAATCTGTTTGAAGTTTTTTGATTTCTTCATCGATTTCAGCAACTAGAGATTCTAAAGAATTATCTCCTAATGGAAGTGCAAACAATGCATACGTTCCATAATCTTCTTGACTTAAGTTTACAGCTTGTACAGCTAATGCCATTTTTTTATCATCAACTAAACGCTTATATAGTTTAGAACTTTTTCCACTACTTAAGTATGAAGAAATCATGTCTAATACACGTGCATCTCTTGTTTTGAATGAAGATGTTCTGTACGCAGCAATGATAGCTGGAATTTGAATATTTTGGTCGAATGCTTTCGCTTTAAACTCTTTTGTAACAGGATTTTCTTTTGGAAAGTTTCTTACGATGTCTTTTCCTCTTGGAACTGCTCCAAAATAATCTTGAATCATTTTTTTAGTTTTCGCTTTATCAATGTCACCTGCAACTACTAAAGTAGCGTTGTTTGGCACATAATATTTTTTGTTGAAAGCTAAAAACTCATCTAAAGTTGCGGCATCTAAATGTGCCATTTCTCCAATAGTAGTCCATCTATATGGATGCTTTTTGAACATGTGTTTTTTGATGTTCTCAATAATCCCTCCATAAGGCTGATTGTCTACACGTTGTCTTTTTTCTTCTTTTACAACTTCATTTTGTGTATCAACTCCAATTTGGTTGATAACTGGATGTAACATACGCTCAGATTCCATCCATAAACCTAATTCTAGATTGTTTGAAGGGAAAACCTCATAATAATATGTTCTGTCATCAGTAGTATTTGCGTTGTTGCTTCCTCCGTTAGACGAAACAATTTTGAACCATTGTCCACGCTCTATATTTTCTGTTCCTTCGAAAAGAAGATGCTCGAAGAAATGTGCGAACCCTGTACGCTCTGGATTTTCATCCTTAGCTCCTACATGGTACATAACTGCTGTAGTTACCACAGGAGCCGAATTGTCCTGGTGAAGAATTACATGCAGACCATTGTCTAAATCATATTCTTCATACTTAACTTCTTGTGCTTGGGAAACGAATCCAAAAAGCAGTAAAGAAGCTATTGAAAATAATCTTTTTTTCATTGCGCTATTACTTTTTTTGCTTGAGTTATTTTGTATCTGACGCAAGTTCTATAAAAATGTTACACCATACAAATTATAAAACAACTTTAATATTATTTTGTTATCTCATTGATTTTTTGTAAGTTAAAGATTATCAGTTAATTACTAATATAAAATAAAATTTGTGATGGAAAAGAAAACATTAAAATATGGCGGATTTATTGCATTAGCATTGATAGTATATTTCTTAATTGTACGATTATTCGGAATGCACGAAAATCCTTGGCTACGATTGCTAAATGGCTTTATTATAGCATACGGAATTTATAAAGTAATCAAAGACTTAAAAGCAGAAAACGGAATAAAATTTAACTATTTTGAAGGATTCAAAGCAGGAATTTTTGCAGGTTTCTCTGCAACTTTAATTTTTGCACTCTTCATGGGAATCTATATTTTTCATATTGATGTTGCTTTTGCAGAAAAGATAATGGCAATGGGATTAGGAAGTTATGCCACAGAACCAGGCATTTTACTCTTTATTATATTAATAGAAGGATTCGCGTCTACAGTGATTTTAAGCCTTTTATTTATGCAAAAATTTAAGCCAAGTTGGAATATCTCATAGAAAGTAGTGTAGAAGTGTTTGTAGATTAATTAATTAGATGTATATTTGCGTCCATTTTTTGGACAAAATTAATTAATTAAACGATACGCTATGTATGCAATTGTAGAGATGGCAGGGCAGCAATTTAAAGTTGCGAAAGACCAAAAAGTATTTGTACACCGTTTAGCTGTAGAAGAAGGAAAGAAAGTTACTTTCGACAATGTTCTTTTATTAGATGACAATGGACAAGTTACGATTGGCGCCCCAGCTATAAACGGAGCCGCAGTAGAGGCCAAAGTTTTAAAACACCTTAAAGGTGATAAAGTTATTGTTTTCAAGAAGAAAAGACGTAAAGGTTACCGTGTTAAGAATGGTCACCGTCAGTCTTTAACAGAAATTGTTATTGAAAACATTGTAGCTTCAGGAGCTAAAAAAGCAGCTCCAAAGAAAGAAGAAGCTAAAAAAGAAGTTGCTAAACCAGCTGCTAAAAAAGCAACATCAACTAAAGCTGATGATTTAAAAAAGATTGAAGGAATTGGTCCTAAAATCGCATCTACTTTAGTAGAAGCTGGAATTTCAACATTCGCTGAATTAGCGAAAACTGAACCAGCAAAAATTTCTGAAATCATTTCTGGTGTTCGTGGAAATCACGTGACAGATACTTGGCCAGCACAAGCGCAATTAGCTGCTGATGGTAAGTGGGATGAGTTAAAGAAATGGCAAGACGAATTAGATGGTGGTAAAGCGTAATTGCATTATTACTTAAGTATAACAAAATAAAACCTTACTAAAATGGCTCACAAAAAAGGAGTTGGTAGTTCGAAAAACGGTAGAGAATCAGAATCGAAACGCTTAGGTGTTAAGATTTTTGGTGGACAAGCGGCAATCGCTGGTAACATCATCGTTAGACAAAGAGGTACTACTCACAATCCAGGAGAAAATGTATATATGGGGAAAGACCATACATTACATGCAAAAGTAGACGGTCTTGTGAAATTCACAAAGAAAGCTAACAACAGATCTTATGTGTCAATCGAAGCATTCGAAGCATAATTAAGATTTGATTTATATAAAAAAAGCCTGAACATTTATTTGTTCAGGCTTTTTTTATGGAAAAGATCTGTTACTCAACAAATCCTTTTTTCTTTAATAAAGGACCAATTTCTGGTTCAGCACCGCGGAAACCTTTGTATAATTCCATTCCAGGTTGCGAACCACCCATACTAAGCATTTTGCGATAACGTTTAGCAGTTTCAGGATCAAAGATATTCCCTGTGTCTTTAAATACTTGGAAAGCATCTGCATCTAATACTTCTGACCATAAATAACTGTAATATCCAGAAGAATATCCTGTCGCACTTGAAAATATATGTCCAAAATATGTATTTCTATAACGTGGAATGATTTCATCAATCAATCCTAGTTTATCCATGGTTTCTTTTTCAAAAGCGTTTGCATCTGTAGGCATGTTATCCTTTTTGGAATGCCAAGCCATATCTAAAAAAGCAGCAGCCATGTATTCAACAGTTGCAAAACCACCATTGAAAGAGTTTGCATCTTTCATTTTCTTGATCATACTATCCGGAATAACTTCTCCCGTTTTATAGTGCTTAGCAAATAAACGCAATACTTGAGGTTCGCTCATCCAGTTTTCCATTACTTGCGATGGAAATTCTACGAAGTCTCTTGGTACATTTGTTCCAGATAATGATTCATACTTTACATTAGAGAATAATCCGTGTAGTGCATGACCAAATTCATGAAATAAAGTTTCTGCTTCTGTAAATGATAACAATGAAGGAGAATCTCCAGAAGGAGCGGGATAGTTGAAGTTGTTTGTTACGATTGGCGTTACCATTCCGTTTACGTTCATTTGACTACGTAAGGCATTCATCCATGCGCCACCACGTTTACTTTCGCGTGCAAAGAAATCCATATATATGATTCCTAAGTGCGAGCCGTCAGCTTCTACAACTTCAAATACTTGTTGGTCTTTATGCCATTTAGGGATATTTTTCATTTCTTTAAACGTTAACCCAAATAGTTGATTTGCTAATGCAAAAACACCATCTCTAACGGCATTTACTTCAAAATATGGACGTGTTTGCTCTTCATCAAAATTGTAGCGTTCCTTTCTAACTTTTTCAACATAATGTCTCCAATCGCTTCCTGTAAAAGTTCCAGAAACACCTTCACTTTTCATCTTTTTGGCTAATGCTTCACGCTCTGATTTTGCCATTTCCAATGCAGAAGGCCATAACTTATTCATAAAACCATAAACAGCTTCTGGCGTTTCAGCCATATTATCAGAAAGAATGTAAGCAGCGTGCGAATCGTATCCTAAAAGTTTGGCTTTTTCTAAACGTAAAGATGCCATTTCAATTAGAATTGCTTTGTTGTCATTTTCATTATTATTGTTAGCACGCATAGCGTAACCATCAAATAATGCTTTACGCGCATCTCTGTTTGGAGACGATTGTAAAAAAGGATTAATGCTTGGTCGTTGCAAAGTAAATGACCAACCGTCTTTATGACCTCTGTTTTTTGCTTCTGCTGCAGCCAAGGCAATTAAACTTTCTGGAAGATTTCCTAAGTCCTTTTTGTCTTTGGTGTGATATTCAAAAGCATTGGTTTCATCTAGTAAATTTTCACCAAAATCACCGCCAAGCCCTGCTAATCTGGTATTAATTTCGCGCAAGCGATCTTGCTTTTCACCTTGCAAGTTAATTCCTGAACGGACAAAACGTTTGTGAGTTTCGTTTAATAGACGTGTTTCTTCAGGAGACAGATTTAGTTTGTCTTTCTGGTCATATACAGCTTTTACACGCTTGAATAAATCAGCATTTAGGTTAATAAAATCCGTATGTGTTGCAATAGCTGGTGTAATTTCTTTTGCTGCTATTTTTAGAATACTATCTGTATTTGCACTATTTACTGCATAAAATACACGTTGTAATCTGTTTAAGTTTTTTCCACTAAATTCTAGTGCTTCAATGGTATTCTGAAAAGTTGGTGCTTCCGAGTTTTCAGTGATTTGTTTAATTTCTTGTTTGTTTTCTTCTAGCGCAATTTTAAAAGCAGGTAAATAGTCGCTACTTTTTATTTTATCGAAAGGAGGCACGCCAAAAGGTGTATTCCATTCGGTTAATAAAGGATTATTGGTCATAGATGTGTCTGATTTTTTTTCGGGTGTAGCATCTTTGCATGAAGCAAATAATAAAATACTACTCATAATAGCTATTGAGGTACGTTTCATTTGTTTACAAAATTAGAATAACAAGATACTGTTTTTGTGTTAAAATGATCACATGTTCTATGATCTTAACATACTTTGGAAATCGTATAAGTACAGAAAATTGTGTGATCTTTAGCTTTTAAATCTTGTATAATTCTCCTAAATCTAAATATGTATTTATGGAAAAAAGAGATTTCTTTTTTTTATTTCATTTTGAGATAGCGAAAAAATGGAGTTATTTATTGTTAAAAATTCAAGGGATTTTATGTGTTTTTGATTGTAGGTAATTTATATATTTTCAAGTTAAGATTAAACTTATTTAGTTCCATAATATTTGTGATTCGGTACGAATTGTAAATTCTATACGTTTTAGTTGTATATTGATTACAAACCTAGTCTTATGAAACTTATCATTACTATTATTTTTTGCTTTATTAGTTTTGCTGTTTTTAGCCAAAAGAAAATACATGTATTTGTGGCGTTGTGCGATAATGTAAATCAAGGAATTATACCGGTTTCGAAGTCGTTAGGAAATGGTTAAAATCCACGAACCAATTTGTATTGGGGCGCTTTGTATGGCGTAAAAACACATTTTAAGAAAAGTAAGGGTTGGACATTTGTCAAAACGATTCCTTCTAGCAATTCAAAGATTTTAGAACGAATTTTATTTAAACATAAAACATCTAATACGTATTTATTGGCAGATGCATATGATGGAAAATACATAAAACAAACAACCATCGATTTTTTACAAGCCAGTAGTGGAGCAAATCCTGAAGAAATCACCGTAAATAAACAAAAATTAAGTTTTGGAGGAAACCCCAATTTGTTAGCATATGTTGGTCATGATGGTTTAATGGAGTTTAACTTAGATATTCAATTGAAACCAAAAAATAAAGAAAAGCGTGATGCAATTATGCTTGCCTGTATTAGCAAAGATTATTTTAAACCATATATAGAAAAGACAGGCGTAAATCCGTTAGTTTGGTCTACTGGTTTAATGTCTCCAGAAGCTTATACGTTACAATGGGCAATAGACGGCTGGATTTTAAATGAATCAAACGCAGAAATTAGAGAACGAGCTGCAAAGGCTTATCATACTTATCAAAAATGTGGAATGCGTGGTGCGCGACGACTTTTAGTTACTGGATATTAAATATAAAAGGCACTTTATTCATAAGAAATAAAGTGCCTTTCGTTATTACTAGTTAGGTGTTATCTATAGCAACCAACATTAGACCAAAATGGATCAGCACTTGATGGCCAACATTCTGCACATTGTGTTTTTGGTAATGATAACCAAGCTGGTGCATCAGCTGGCTTTACAGGCTCGTGACCTCCATTATTAGGAAGTGCTCCACCATGTACACTTTCTAAGTTAGATACTACGTTTTTCTTGAATGTTAATTTGTTTCCAATTTTTTTCTTCATGATATAAATTTTATGTGATTTATACTTTAGTTAGGAAAGCATATTTTTGTTACCCAATAGTTACGAGAAATTTGAAAGCACTTTATGTTTCATAAAGTGCTTTCGTACTATTATTAACTTACTAACTTTTTTAACATGTTGTTACTGGACAAATAGAGAATGATTTGATACAAGTAGGTTTGAATGTGTCACAATTTGCTTGACACGTTTTGTAATATCTATTTGTAAACTCACATGTTGTTCCAGTAATTCCACCTTTCAATGCTTCTAATTTTAAACTAGAAATGTTTGTTTTGTTGAGGCTGAGTTTCATTTTTGCTTTTTTCATACATATTGTTTTTAATGTTAAACGTGATATGAAGTTAAAATGATTTTTGCCTTAAAACTATTTTTGCGAGCTTCAATTCATGAACTAAAGGTGTTGTTTTTGAGTACTATTTATTCAGTATCTGTTGTTGAAGGTTGGTCGTTTTTCCCGGTTCCACTACAACCTTTTACACCTTGAGATGTAGGACTGGGATTTGGGTCTGTTGTACCTTGAGAAGGAGAATTACAAGGGTTGGTGGCTCCTCCGTAAATACTATTGAAATTAGCAATTTTCGATTTTCTTAATCGCAATACAATTGATTTTCTTTTCATCATAAAAAATTTAATGTTAATGACTGCAACATAAATGATATTGATAGAGTTTCATAATACAATAACCTTTGATTTATGAATCAGAGGTTATTTTTTTAATAAAATAAGAAGGGTAAATTCCTGTATGTTGTTTAAAAGCTCTAGAAAACGAACCTTCACTTTTAAAACCTAATTCCTCGGCAATTCCTTTAATGCTAAACGATCGGAAAATTTTGTCATTTTTAATACGCTGTAAAGCATAATTAATTCGTAATTCAGTAATATAATTTGTGAATGATTTTCCTTTATGTTGATTTATTATTTTAGATAGATAGTTCGTATTGGTGTTTAATTTTTTAGCCACAAAATTCAAACTGGTTTTTGGATTTAAAAATTCATTTTTGTTTTCGAACTTTTCTAAACTTTTTAATAATGTTACTACTTTTTCATTGGAAATCGTGTTGGTAGATGTAGATTTTTGTTGATTTGTTTTGGTCTGTTTTTGTTGACTCTCTAAAGAGTTAATGTGTGCTAGTAATTTGTTGAATTTCTTCTTGTTGGTACGTTTGTTTTTGATAAATAAACCAATTATAACTAATAATAAAACAGATAAGAATCCTCCAGTAGTTTTTAAAAGATTATTTTTCTTCTGTTCTTTAGCAGTAACATCTTTAAGTTTTTGAATTTCCTCTTTAAAATTTGCAATTTCATACTTTTCTTTAATTTTTTTAGAAACATTTATTTTTACATGATCTTTCTTATCATTTAAAGAACTACCTAATTCAAAATTTTCAAGTGCTTTATTTTGATTACCAATTTTAGCATAGGATTTGGCTAGTGATGTAAAAATTTCTTGTAATTGAAAATGCTGATAGCCTTTGTTTTTGTATAGCTCTTTTGCTTTTTCAAGTATAGTTATAGCATCATTGTAATTTCCAGACTTAAATAAAGTCTTGCCTTTTAGCCTGTAAATTGTAAATAAATTGCCTTTGTTTTCTAAATTAGATATGATACTATCTGCTTTATTAAATGCGAGTAAAGCTGCTGTAAAGTGATTTTGATGATATGCTATTTTTCCTTTATACATATAATGATAGCTTAAGTCATCTGAATTATTACTTTTTGTAGCTAATTCTTTTACAACACTATTATAATAAATTGCTTTCTCTAAATCGACTTCTATATGTGTTGATGCAAGCGATATTAAGGTGTTTGTGTATAAAGATTCATTGTATAAAGCAACATCATTAGATTTTAATTTGGTTAAATTATCTTGGAAAATAGAAATTGCTTCTTTAGTATTTCCTATCTCTGCTTTTATAATAGCAATATTATGATTTGATCGCATTTGTTGTAAAGGATCATTAATTTCTTTAGCAATAGAATCAACTTTTAAATGATATGAGATTGAATTGTCATAATCGCCCATATTACGATAAATATTACCTTTTACTTTATAAGCAAATAATAAGGTTCTATCTCTTTTATATTGGTGACAATACGTAATACAAGTGTCTATATATTTTAGAGCTAAGTTGTAGTCTTCATTGTAGTTTTCAAGATTTCCTAATAAAATATAAGACTTTGCCACTTTAGGATACGCTTTCTCTGCTATTGCTTTCTTTAAAAACCTATTCACATAAATTCTTGCAAGTGAGATATCTGTATTTCTAAGCTCATAGTGTTTTAGTTCTAATTGATTGTATGTCAGTTTAGCTAAAGAATCTTGTTGTGCATTTGCAACACATATGCATAAGAATAGTATACAGCTTATAAAGCGTTTGAAAATATTCATTATATAAAGTTTATTTTTTAGGGAAAAACATCGCTAGGTATATAAACTAGTAACGAGAATTATTAA
Source organism: uncultured Kordia sp. (assembly GCF_947496985.1). GTDB lineage: Bacteria > Bacteroidota > Bacteroidia > Flavobacteriales > Flavobacteriaceae > Kordia. Next base: position 295,410 of record NZ_CANMEZ010000001.1, on the reverse strand, counting down.
TTGTTACCCGAATATAATAAAAAAGAAAGTGAATTATTACAAAACGATTCTTCTATAAATGAATTATCTAAAAAAAATATTTCATCATATTAGAGATTATTTTACGGTATTTCTTATTGCTTTAGTAGAATGAAAAATGTTTTATATAAAAAAACACCTTTTCAATTTTGAAAAGATGTTTTCTGCGAAAATTAAATAAATAAACTAAATTATAGTGTAGGGATTTGTAAATACGATTGACGATTTTCGCCAGTATAAATGGTAGTGTTTCCGTAGTTTACATTGTTTTTATGACTTTCTTGAGATTCAACAATATCATTACCTTGAATCACAAGAATGAGTTGTTCTCCTGCTTTATATTTTGTTGTAGTTGGCCATATTTCAACATCAACTTCTACAATTTGATTTGGTGTAATGGTTTCAATCATATCGTGACTATGATAAGGAACTTCTTCGGTAGTTTTGCTCATGTCTAACGCTCTTTTTGAAACACGAAGCCATCCTGAAGCGACCTGTCCTTCTGCGTCTCCAGGTCCTTCAAAATAAATAATGTTATCGTTTGCATCCGCTTTTTGAATACCGACAAATAAATCAATATCGTTTGCTTGATCTGTACTTACAAAAAGTTTCAATTTCATGGTTCCAACAATATCGGTTTCTTGTGTAAATGTGTGTTTAAAAATTACACGTTGATTGTCTGTAATAAGTTCAGGATCTTCTAAAACAGTAGCATCATAAGAAACATTCGAAGCATTTGTTGTGATTGAATTGTTTAATGTGTTATTGCTAGCATCTAAATATAACTTAGATAAAGTTCTTCCTGAAATTGGCCAATTGTTGGCAGTTTCAATATTTCCGTCATAGTATGCTTCTCTAAGTTCATAACGTACTGTGGGTTGACTCAAAATACTGTTATCTGTTTCTTTTAGGAAGTGATCAAAGAATTTTTTCTGTCTACTCATAGCATCTTGACTATAGTAAAACTCCCATTTTTTTCTTCCGTGTAGTTCTAACCATTTTTGAGAAGAAGAAATTGCTTGAAAACCATTGATAGTTCCTCTAGTATGCAATCCATGATCTTGAATGCTTACTGCAATGTATGAAGGAATTGTAATTTGTGCCAATCTGTCGCCAATACTTAGTTCTTGATAAATAGATGCAGAAGCTAATGGATTAGCGGCAACTTCCATTGGTAAATCTCTGTACCCAGTGTTGGTAGCAGAAAGATTATCTAGCAACCTATATTGAAACCATCCATCAATAAACTCGCTAGGAATACCTCCGTGATAAAAACCATCTCTGTACGGATCGGTAAATCCTTCCCAACAAATCATAGCGGTTAAGTGTGGCGGATTGAGCGCAGCAGCTTTCCATTGTGATATTCCGTAAATAGAAACACCATTGAGACCAACTTTACCCGAAGACCAACTTTGTACACCTGCCCATTCGATAAGATCATAATAATCTTCTGCTTCTTGATTTTCAAATACATTTAAAGTTCCTTCAGATTGTCCAGAACCTCTAGTGTCTGCAGCAATTACAATATAGCCATGTTGTACCCAAAAAGCAGGATCAGGTGTTTCAAAAGCAGCATATTCAGAAACAATTATATTTCCATCATCTACTGGATCGTATTCTGCAGGCAAATTATCCTTTCCGTAAGGACCAAATGAAAGTATTACAGGAAATGTTCCATCTGCATCAGGTCTGTAAACATTGACTGCCAATTCTACACCATCTCTCATTTCAACTTTAATATTATTTTCTATTTTTAAAGAAAAGTCTTCATTAGGTAGTATAGGAACTGAATTATCATCTTTACTACAGTTACCAAAAAAAAAGATCATTGAACCAATAAAAAAGAATTTAAAAAAACGTGAACGCATATATATTTTTTTATAGTTAATTACACTACAAAACTAAGTTCGACGTATTTGATTTTTTAACCCAAAAAGACTTTTGATTACTCCTAAAAGTTCAAGTTTAGCTATTAACTTCTTTAGGTAATGCGTTGTGGAATTTTTTAAACGCTTTTGTAAATTGACTCAGATTGGAATACCCTAAAAGATATCCTACATCGGAAACAGAATGCTCTTTTTTTAAGAGTAGTTCCATTGCTTTGTTCATTTTTAAAGCCAAATAATATTGATACGGACTTTCGTGAAATACCTGCTTAAAGCGTTTTTTAAACTTGGAAAGACTCATGTTGGCAAGTTCTGCTAAAGATTCGTTGGAAGGTGTTTTGTCCCAGTTTTCTTCAATAGATTTTTTTGCGATGAGTAAATTTTTAATATCTACAGCATTTATATTTGTAGTGTGATCGAAAGTTGGACGCGATTCTACTTTGTTGAAAAAGTGAGTGAGCATTTTTAAAATATCAGCAACTAGCCAAATTTTTCCCTTGCTTTTTTCAGAATCTATAATGGATTGATAAGTATTGTGAAAAGTATAATCCAAATTTTCAAATAGATAAATAGCTTTTTCATTAGAAAACAAACTATTTAGAGTTCCATTCGGATTTACAGTATCAAGCACGTTTTTTTGTAGCCAATCTTTAGAAAAAGTAATGTTGAAAATTTTAATTGGTAAATTTGGCGGAATGATACTTTCGGAAGCAGTCATGCCAGAAGATAATAATACGCCATAATGCTCAAAAGATGTTTTTTGTTGTTGTGCTATTTTTTGTGGGACTTCAGTTTTTGAAAAATAGAAATTTAAAATAAAATGATTGTTTGAAGTATCTGGACTTCTAGTCAATTTTAATCCAGATTGAAGCATTACATCTATAAATGTAATGTGTAAGCCTTCCTGAATGGTAATGACTTCAATAGTTCCAGTGCCACTTTCTTCTTCTAAGATAAGTAGATTTTTCGTTAATGTTGAAGCAATATGTTTGTGGATAATTTTGATCCAAGTATTGGAGTCAGTGATGTTGTAGGAGACCTTCTTCATTGTATCTATTAGAATATCTCTAACGTTATTTTGTATGAACTATTGTGATACCTTATTAATCTTCTTCCGAAGCTATTCACTTTTTAAAATATCTGTGATAATTTTTAAATGATGCATTGTATGCACTTCCAAAAAACGAATGGTTTGTGCTTTGTCTAACATACCAAAAATAGGATGATCAAAATTTGCATTATTATCTAACTCTTGAAGCTTTTTAATATTCTTTATAGCTGTTACAATTTGTGTATGAATGTCTTTGGTTAAAATGATTTCTGGTGGACGAACACTTTTTGGTGATTGTGCACGTCCGCGCGGAATAATGCCACCTGTTAAAGATACAATTCTAGGAACGTTAAAAGAGCTTTCATAGGTTGAAGGATTTGAGTTTTCAAGTGATTCCGTTAGTGTGTTGATAGTTTTCAACATATGATCTAAATGCCAAGCAATATTTGCTGTTGAAATTTCTACATTGTCGATATCTCGAAATTCAATATTGTTTTCGATAGTTGAAATTAATGGACGGAGTACTTCTGGATTTGATTGATTCATTCTAAATTTTGTAAAAAAGTATAAAGAAATAATAAGTGCAAACACAACTAAAATGATACGTCTTTTCATGCTGATGAATTTTAATAGTTAAGAAAACGCCTTATTCATGGTGAACAAAGCGTTCTCAAGAATTAAATAAACTAAGTTTCTAAAACTGTAATCTGTAACCGACATCAGGGAAAAAACCAATTTGATCAACCTGATCTACATTATTAGTCAAACGATTATAACGTCTTACAAAAACATTTTCCTGGTTGGTAACGTTCTGTAAATCCACAAAAAACTGATGTGATAATTTTTTTGATTTGCTATTAATTTTGATTCCAAACTTTATATCCCATCTGAAGTAATCATTGTATTGTTGACTAAACGCAATATCTTCTTGCAATACTTCAAAACCAGCTTGTTGTGAAGCTTGTAAATCTACAGGAGTAAAATAACGTCCGCCAGCAAACGTAACTCGTGTATCAAAAAACAGTACATTTTGCTTTGCTTTCCCAATGGCGAATTCACGTCCAGCTAATACATTAAAAACATAACCGTTGTTAAAAGGTGTATTACGTTCAATGCCGTCACTTCCTTCATATTTGCTTTCAAAAATTGAAGTCGTTAACAAACCATAATAACCATCACTAAAGAATTTTTCTAGCGTTAATTCCAATCCTTGATTATATCCTGTTCCATTGTTTGTCAATGAAACCCTATCGTTATCAAATACAAAATCAGTTCCTTCCGTTAGGGAAGAGTAACTAGATGGAAAAGCTTCAACAGCAGCTTTATCAATGTCTTGATAATATACTTCTAACTTTCCGCGCCAACCTCTGGCAATTTTTACATCATAACCCAATACATAGTGTGTGCTTTTTGTGAAATCTAAATCAATATTTGTTTGTACTAACTCGCCATTAATTTCTTCGTTCAGAAACAATAAAGGTAAAGGTGCTTGTTGATGATGAATTCCAAAACCAAAATTTAAACTATGTTTTTGGGCAATTTTATAACGCAACGCTGTTCTAGGTTCAAATACAAACTGATTATTTAAGTCACTGTATTGTGCATGCAAGCCAGCATTTAATGTTAACTTTTTAGTCAATCGAAATTGTCCTTGAATATATGGTTGTAGCAAACCAAAACTTTCATCTGTATTTCGAAATGTAAATAAATCAGGATCGCCGTCGTTGTTAAGATCTGGTTGTTTTTCACGATCGCGTAATAACGATTCTATTCCAAAGCTTTCATATAAAACACCAGTTCGTAGCGTAATTTTATTACTCAATTTTGTATTGAAAAGTGTAGAAAACGTAAAACGACTTTGTGTATCATCAGCTTCTGTATATCGTATAACACGTTCTTGAGGTGTGTCTTTATCAATAAAACGATCCGATTCAAATGTATTAGTTGAGGTTGATAAAGAAACGATTGTTTTTAAATAATTTTTGCGCCCAATATTCAATCTGTGATTCAATCCAACCACACCAAATCCTGATTCTACAAAAGAATTTTCATCTTCTGCAGAAAATAAGTCATCTTCATCAATATCATCGCCTAAAAATTCAATATCAGAGTTTCCAAGAATTCCAAACAAACTTAAATTTCCAAACTTTCCAGTTCCAAAATCTACATTGAATGAAATATCACTATAGTTTGGAGTAGCTGAAGTTCCGCCAGCACCAACACCTAATAACCCAACAAGTGAATAACGTGCCGCTACTAAAAACGAACCTTGTTTTTTACCTAAAGGACCTTCTGCCATCGCTTCTACACCTGTAAAAGCACCAACTTGCGCTGTATATTCATAATTGTCAATATTTCCTTTTCTAAAGCCTAAATCAAATACACCACCAAGTGCATTTCCATATTCCGCAGGAAATGCAGAAGTTAAGAAATCTGAGTTTTTTAGCATGTTTGTATTCAATGCAGAAACAGGTCCGCCAGTAGTTCCAAGAGTAGAGTAGTGGTTTGGACTCGGAATAGGGACACCTTCCAAACGCCATAACAATCCTGTTGGCGAGTTTCCTCTAATAACAATATCATTTCTACTATCATCAGGAGCAGAAACTCCAGCGAAATTTGCGGCTAATCGTCCAACATCACTTCGTCCACCAGAAAAGCGATTCACTTCTTCCAAACTAAATTGTCGTGCAGAAACGGTTGCCAATTTATTAATAGTTCGGTCTTTATTTGTTGGAGGCGCTAATACAACTGCATCAAGTTGATCAAAAGCTTCTTCCAAACTAACATTTATAATCGCATCTTTTCCAGTAGTTACTACAATATTTGGAATGGTAATCGATTCAAAACCAATATAACTTACTTTGATACTTTGTCGCCCAACAGGAACATTTTCAATTGTATAATAACCATTTATATCTGTAGTAACTCCGGTGGCAATTTTTGCATTGACTAATTCAATTGTTGCGCCAGGCAATGGTGTTTCTGATTGTTTGTCTAAAATTCTACCCTTAATAATTCCAGTTTGTGCAAAACTGAATGAGCAACAGAGTATAAATAGCACGGTGAGTTTATTCATGATTTCTTAGTTTTGACTCAAATTTGAAATAATCAAATTAGGGGTGAAATCAAGAAAACTTAAGTTGTGGAATTTTTACTTGAGTTGTATTACAGCATGTTTAAGTGTTGATTATGCGGTGTAAAAACTAGAAATTCAATTGAGTGTTTTAATTTGACAGTTCAAGTGTTTATTTAACAATTCAAGCTACGAAGTCTATTTTGAAGATAAATATCTGGTTATCTTTGGATTTACTTGTAGATAAGAGCATGATTCAAAAAGCATATTTAAAGAAACTATTAATTCGATTTATCATTATCACGGTGGTGTTTTTTTTAGTAAAACTAACCATTGATCACGATGAAATGGAACCTGCTGTAGATTTTACAGCAATCTTTTATTATATCTCTGCTTTTACCTTATTTATGCTGACTTGGGAAGTGAATGATTGGTTGGTGCGTCGTGAAAAAAAATCACCAGTAATTGTAAGTGTTACGATTTCGAATAGTATAAAAAAATTGTTGATAACAATGGCGATAGTATTGCCTGTAGCAGCAACTATTTATTATATAGGAATTTTTGAAATTGACGCTATTTGTAATGTAGATATTGGAAAAGAATGGTTGCGATTTCGAATCGATTTTTTGCGTGCAACTTTGATAACAGCTTCTTTAACCATATTTAATCAGTTTTATAGAACAACACAAGAAAAGAAAGAAATAGAAATTTCATTACAGTTGTTGAAACAGGAAATGATGACTTCAAAATACAATTCGTTAAAAAGTCAGATAAGTCCGCATTTTTTGTTTAATAGTTTAAACACGCTGACTTCGCTCATGTATGAAGATCGTGATTTGGCTTCTGATTTTGTATCACGTTTGGCTTCTTGTTATCGTTATATTTTAGACAATAGAGAAACTGATTTGGTAAGCTTGGAAAAGGAACTACAGTTTTTAGATTCTTTTATTTTTATGATGAAAGTCAGGCATGATGGCGCTATTGCAATTCATACAAATATCAACACACAACCACATAAATTTGTTATTCCAACCTTATCAATTCAGATGTTAGTGGAAAATGCTTTGAAGCATAATTACTATTCAAAAGAACAACCTATTACGATTGATATTTTCACAAAAGATAATACATTAATTGTTCAAAATAATATGCGGAAGCGTTTGGATTCGCAAGCATCAACACAATTAGGATTGGTAAATATTAAAAAAAGATATGCGTTTTACACAAAAACCAAAGTATTGATAGAAGAAAGCGAAACACAATTTAAAGTAAAAATGCCATTATTGTCAAGTGATTTGATTAGCGAACAAAAAGAAAGCACAGAAACTGTAAGCGTATGAAATAAACCATAATTATTAGTTGATACTTGTTAAAATGGCTACTGGTGAATTCCATCTGACTAAATTCATAAAATAAAAACAAATAAATGAAAGCGTTAATTATAGAAGATGAAGATATAGCTTCAAGGCGATTGCGAAATTTGATTGAAGAATTGGCGCCCGATTGTGAAATTTTGGCGCAACTTTCTTCTGTAGAAAGCGGCCATAAATGGTTTAAAAAAAATGATTTGCCCGATTTAATTTTTTTAGATATTCAATTAAACGATGGATATGGTTTTGATATTATAGATCGATTAGAAAAACATCCGCCAATTATTTTTACAACTGCATATAATGAATATGCTATTAGAGGTTTTAAGTATAATGGATTGGATTATTTATTGAAACCTATTGACAAAGCCGAACTCAAAAAAGCATTAAATAAATATACCGAAACGATAGACAATCGCCAGCAAAACACAACCGATATTGATACGTTGCGTCATTTATTCAAAAAAGAATACAAACGTCGTTTTATGGTAAAAGTGGGCAATCAGTTTAAAACCTATAAGGTGGAAGATATTGCTTATTTTATGGCAGATGAAGGTGTCATTTTTTTATATACAAACAATGGACAAAAATGTCCAATAGAATATACCATTGATCAATTGGAAGAAATTTTAGATCCAATTCACTTCTTTAGAATCAACAGGAAATATATGGTTTCAGTAAACGCAGTTCAGGAAATTCATAGTTATTTCAACAGTCGATTGTTGTTAAAATTACATCCTTCACAAGAAGAACAAATCATTGTTTCACGCGAACGTACTACCAATTTTAAAAAGTGGTTAGATATGTGAAATTTGAACCATTATCAAAATATGCACTTTGATAATGGCTCTATATAAAATCACAAAGAATTATATACTAATGATCGCATACACGAACAGTGTTTTCGCAACCTACCGTAAAGCAATCCCACCAAGTTGCAGGAACAGGACAGTCTGTATAACATGTGTTATAATACTTATTGGTTAACTCACAAGTACGTCCAGAAACACCACCAATTACAGTGTTCGTTTCTAAGTTAGATATGTTTTTTTTGTTTAAACTAAGTTTAATTTTAGATTTTTTCATGATTGTAAAAGTTTATTATTATTAATTTTCTTAACATCCGACATTAGACCATCTTTTGTCAGCACTCGGAGCCCAACATGCACAATCTGTATGCGGTAAGGAAATCCATCCTAATCCACCTTTCAATTTATTTAAGTTAGAAACTACTGTTTTGTGTAATTTGGTTTTTGTTACGTTCTTTTTTTTCATAATTGTTAAAGTTTACATTAATTAATACCATGAAATTAGAATGTAATTTTACCGTAAACAATTTATGTAAACTTCGTTTTATAAAATGGAGGTCTCGTTTTATGAGTTAAAATTATTCTCAAATATCATCTGCAGCATTGTTTGCTTTCAAGCTGTCAGGACGTGTAGTTAGTGTATGTAAGCATAATGGATACTTAGTACAGCAAGCAGATTCTTCGCTTAAAATTAGCTTTCCTCCGTTGATAGAATTTAGATTTGCGACATTCGTTTTTGTAAACTTTAGAGAAACTGACGTTAATTTCTTTTTTTTCATGATCGATATTTTTTATAATAGATTTCTTTCGAAGATAGAAAATACAAAGGGTTGAAAGAAAAACAGCTACGTTCATTTTATGAAATAGCGGCTAGGTTTTTTATAAAAAATGAAGGATAAATCCCTGTTTGTTTCTTGAATGCTCTTGAAAATGCACCTTCACTTTTAAAACCTAATTCTTTAGCAATAGCTTTGACGCTATATGAACGTAAAACTTTGTCATTTTTCAATCTATGCAATACATAATTGATGCGTAATGCAGTGATGTAATTTTTAAAAGAGACACCTTTTTGTTCATTCACAACTTGTGATAAATAGGTTGTATTTGTGTTTAATTTTTTTGCAACAGAAACTAAACTTGTATTTGGCTTTAGAAACGAGTTCGATTTTTCTAGTTTCTCAAGACCTTCCAATATTTTTGAAATCTTTTTGTCTGAAATCTGATATTTATTCGTTGACTCTATAGCAATTGTTGAAGTTTCCTTTTCTGCAAGCTGTTTTAATAGTTCATCAAATTTTCTCTTGTTAGAACGTTGTTGTTGTTTGTAAGCTAAAAATAAGCTAATTAGCGCCACCAATAAACCTATAGATATGAACAGTAATGAAGTGTTTTGCCTTTCTTTTTGGTTCGATGTAAGTTGTAAGGTAGAAATTTTATCTTCAAGTGTTTTTTTATCGTATTTCTTTAAAATAGTATATCGGATTGTTTCTTGAATGGTGTCAGTATATGAAAATTCATGCGCCAAGCGATAGTTTTCCAATGCTTTTTCTGTATCGCCAATTTGTTCATAACTATTTGCTAATAAAGAAAGAACTTCTCTGAATTTAAAATCGTCAAAATCAATTTCTTTTTGCAATACTTTTATAGCTTCAAAGGATTGTATTGCTTCCAAAAACATTTCTTTTTCGTAGTACGATTTCCCGCGAAAGCGGTATATAGGATATAAACTTCGTTTTTTACCTAATAAAGTAACTAAGCTGTCTGCTTGTTGTAAAACGGCTAATGCCTCATCATATTCCTTTCTTTTATAATCTACAATTCCTTTTAATGAAAAATAATAACTCAATGCATCGGTGTCGTCTGTTTCAACACTAATTTTTTTGAGTTCTGGTAAATAATTAGCAGCTGCATTTACATCAAAATAAGTATATGCAGAGCAAAGCCCAATTAATGTATTTAGATAGAGTGTATGATAATTTTTCTTTTCTAATATTGGTGTGATAATCTCTTTATTTTTTAAAAATAATTCTGTTGCTCCTTGATGATCGTTAATAGTGTTTTTGATCATGCCAATACTGTGATTTGAATAAATTTGATAACGTATGTTTTTTGTTTTTCGAGCTAAAGAATCTAATTTCAAATAATACACAATAGCATCATTGTATTTTCCGAAAGTGAAATAGGTTTTTCCTTTATGGCTCAATGCTTTTGTTAACAATGAATCGTTTTTCTGATGCGTTGCATACGCTATACAATAATCAATGTATTGTAGAGAAGCGTCCATATTGCCAAAATAATTTTCGGAAGAAGCTTTTAATAAAAATGCCAGATGTTTTTCCAATTCATTATCTTCTTTTTTTGCTTTTGAAAGTAATGCTTCAGCATAAATTTTTGCAGATTTAGGATTGGTATACTCTAAGTTTTTATACTGTTTTTTTAAAGTTATATACGATTTTTGAAGTAAAGAGTCGTGTTCTTGCGCAATAACACTACTAAAAAAACATAGAATAAATAAGCAAGAAAGGTGGCAGCGGAAATTCATGAGGTATAACAAATTTTAAGAATAAAAAGCTCTACTCAACAGTTACTTAAATAAAATTTCTGTTACCCAAGATAATAAAAAAGAAAACCCTTTGTCATGTGACAAAGGGTTTCTATAAGAATATTTTAAATTCAGATTTTAGTATCTGTAGTATTCTGGCTTGAAAGGTCCTTCAACCGTTACACCAATGTACTCAGCTTGTTCAGTAGAAAGTTCTTCTAACTCAACTCCAATTTTAGCTAAGTGTAAGCGTGCTACTTTTTCATCTAAGTGTTTAGGTAACATGTATACTTCATTTTTATAATTGTCAGCATGTTTCCAAAGCTCGATTTGAGCTAATGTTTGGTTTGTAAATGAGTTACTCATTACAAAACTTGGATGACCAGTTGCACAACCTAAGTTTACTAAACGTCCTTCAGCTAATAAGATGATGTCTTTTCCGTTTACAGTATACTTATCAACTTGTGGTTTAATCTCTACTTTCGTGTTTCCATGGTTGTCATTTAACCAAGCAACAGCGATTTCGTTATCAAAGTGTCCAATATTACAAACAATCGTTTTGTCTTTCATAGCTTCAAAATGCTTTCCAGTAACGATATCTTTGTTTCCAGTTGTCGTAATTACAATATCAGCTTTACTAACAACATTTTCTAATTTTTTTACTTCAAAACCGTCCATTGCAGCTTGTAAAGCACAAATTGGATCAATTTCAGTAACTGTTACGATACTTCCGGCACCTTTAAAAGAAGCCGCAGTTCCTTTTCCAACATCTCCATATCCACAAACAACAACTCTTTTTCCTGCTAACATTACGTCAGTTGCACGACGAATAGCATCAACAGCACTTTCTCTACATCCGTATTTGTTATCAAATTTAGATTTCGTTACAGAGTCATTAATGTTGATAGCTGGCATTGGTAATGTACCATTCTTCATTCTTTCGTATAATCTGTGAACTCCTGTAGTAGTTTCTTCAGATAATCCATTGATTCCGTCAACTAATTCTGGGTAACGATCTAAAACCATATTTGTTAAATCTCCACCATCATCTAAAATCATGTTTAATGGTTTGCGATCTTCTCCAAAAAATAAAGTTTGCTCAATACACCAGTCAAACTCTTCTTCGTTCATTCCTTTCCAAGCATATACTGGAATTCCAGCATCAGCTATAGCAGCAGCAGCTTGATCTTGTGTTGAGAAAATGTTACAAGAACTCCAAGTAACTTCTGCTCCAAGTGCTTTTAAAGTTTCGATTAAAACTGCTGTTTGAATTGTCATGTGTAAACATCCTGCAATTCTAGCACCTTTTAATGGCTGTTCGTCTTTATATTCTTCACGAAGACTCATTAATCCTGGCATTTCTGCTTCGGCTAACTCAATCTCTTTTCTTCCCCATGCTGCCAAAGAAATATCTTTAACTTTATACGCTACGTAAGGAACTGATTTTGTGCTCATACTTTTTCTTTTTTTATAATTTGAATAAATATGGGTTGTAACCCAAAATATTTTTAAATTCGCTCTATAACTTTATAATGCTTTCTATGCGTTAAAAGTTTGCGAGTGCAAAGGTACTAAATAACTTTTTAATATAATGGCTCTTTACAAAACTATAACAGTAAATAAACATACTAAAGTGCTGATTTGGAAGATAGAAGAGTCTTTTGAAGAATTAAATAAGACTGTTACATTAACAAATCATTGTCAAGAACGACTTAATGGAATGCGTTCTGAAATTCATCAACGTGGATTTCTAAGTGTACGCCATTTATTAGCTGAGTTTGGATATACAGATTTTGATTTATATTATGACGAAACAGGAAAGCCACATTTAAAAGATGGAAAACATATTTCTATCACACATTCGTTTCAATTTTCGGCAATTATTGTAAGTGATACAATTCCTGTGGGAATTGATATTGAAAAACAACGCGATAAAATTTTACGTATCGCACATAAATTCACGCCATTACAAGAATATAATACCATAGCCAATCATGAAGCGTTGGTGCGTAAAGTAACGATTGTTTGGGGCGGAAAAGAATCGATTTACAAAGTATTTGCAGAAAAAGGACTAAGCTTTTTAAAGCATATAGATATTGATGATTTCGCTATGGAAGCTTCCCAAACAAAAGGAAAAGTGTATTATGGAAAAGAAACAGCAACCTATTCACTAGATTTTTTAGAATTTGAAGGATTTACCTGTGTATACGCTTTAGAAGAAAATCGTTAAACCGAACGTATTGAAAATGATCTACAACGAAATGCTTCAAGCAAAAAAAGACAAGCAAAAATTAGTAGCTGTCTTAATTGATCCTGATAAAATTGAAATTTCACATATTCCTGAATTCTTCATAAAAGTTCACAAATCGATCATTACACATGTATTTGTTGGTGGAAGTACGGATGAAGGAAAAAAGATAGAAACAGTCACAAAAACAATCAAGCAACATACACATTTGCCTGTATTGATTTTCCCAGGAAGTCATGAACAAATAACAGCAGCAGCAGACGGAATCTTATTTTTGTCATTACTATCTGGACGAAATCCTGAATATTTAATCGAACAACAAATTCTATCAGTTTCAAAACTAATAGATTCTAAGTTAGAAATCATTCCAACGGGTTATATTTTAATAGATGGCGGTGTAGAAACAGCTGTACAACGTGTGAGTAAAACAAAACCAATTTCACAAGAAGAAAAAACAGTAATTTTGCATACAACATTGGCTGGAGAATTTTCTGGAAAAAAACTCATTTATTTAGAAGCTGGAAGTGGCGCTAAAAAAATGGTCAAGCCAGAAATTATAAAACAAGTAGCAAAAAAACTACAAATTCCACTCATCGTTGGTGGTGGAATCCGATCAAAAACACAACTAAATGAAGCTTTCCAAGCTGGTGCAGATTTGGTTGTCATTGGAACTGCTTTTGAAGAAAATGAAGCCTTTTTATTAGAACTGAAAAAATAAATAACAAAAAGAGGTCTGAGGCACTCGAAGACCAATAAAAGAGTAAGTCAAAAAAATGAACATATCAGTAGAATTAACCTTAACACCTTTACAAGATGATTTTGAAACACCTATTATCAATTTCATCAAAAAACTCAGAGCTTCTGAATATACCGTGTTGGAAAATCCATTAAGTACACAAATCTATGGAGATTACGACGGTATTATGAAATTATTGACTTCCGAAGTAAAAATGGCATTTGAAAAGGAAAACAACATTCTACTGACGATGAAAATTGTAAAATCTGACAGAAGTAATTATGAGCCAACTTTTTGATTTTTTACTAGAGCCATATAGAGAAGCTACTTGGTTTGCTATTTTTTTAGAATTTTCTGCAGCAGTTTTTGGAATTGCAAGTGTCTGGTTTGCCAAAAAAGAAAAAATTTGGGTATATCCAACAGGAATTATTAGTACGCTTATTTACATATATATATGCTATGAATTTGTATTGTATGGAGATATGATTATCAATGTATATTACTCTATTATGAGTGTTTATGGTTGGTATATGTGGACACGAATTCGAGAAGATGTTAAGCTTGAAGTTTCACGAACTAATTTCTGGGAGAAGATAAAAACCATGCTCATCTTTATGTTTACAGCGGTTTTCACCTATGTAATTTATGTACAATACGATGTTATTGACAAACATTTAGATGTACAAGAAACTATTGATTTAGTCTTTTCAAGTTTTGGTTCCTTAGCAGAAATAAAAAAGATAACACCATATCTCGATACATTTACAACTGGTATTTTCTTTGCAGGAATGTGGTTAATGGCAAATAAAAAGATAGAAAACTGGATGTTTTGGATTTTTGGAAACATCATTTCAGTTCCACTATATTTTGTAAAAGGACTTGGGTTTACGGCAATACAATTCACAATTTTCTTAATTTTAGCCATCTTTGGATACATCGCATGGAGAAAAACCTTGAAAAACAAAGCAAAAGAAGCTTCAAAATAGTTGTTTTTGGGCCTGAATCTACAGGGAAAACAACGCTGGCAAAGCAACTTTCAGCACATTACAATGCTTCGTATGTGCCTGAATATGCGCGAATCTACGCGGAAGCGAAACATAAAAAAGGAGAAAAACTAACCGCAAAAGATGTGATGCCTATTGCGGAAGGACAGTTGCAATTGGAAAAGGTAGCTGCGCAAAACCGTTTGTTAATTTGTGATACGGATATCCTAGAAACGATTACATATGCTCGTATTTATTATCCTGAATATGATCTTAAAAACTTAGAAAAATATGTGTCAAAAAACACTGCCGATTTCTATTTTTTAACCTATATTGATGTGCCTTGGAAAGCTGATGGGATTCGAGATTTACCAAACGAACGAGAACGTGCATTTTCAGAATTTCAAGCAACCTTAAAAATATATAACCAACCACATATATTGCTCATGGGGAATCCTACAAATCGACTTAACCAAGCCATTACAGCAATAGACAAATTATTAGCAAACCATTGAAATTTTCAGACAAACATAGCAGGCAAATTGAAGAAAAAGGGTTAACCTTAACACAAGTTGAAGAACAACTAGACAAGTTTGATAGAAAGATTCCATATACAGATATCACTGAACATGCAAGTATTGATAGAGGAATTACAAAGCTTGATAAAGCTGCTGAAATAAAATATATAGACACTTACGAAAAAGAACATCATGCACTAGAAGTGCTCAAATTTACACCAGCTTCTGGAGCAGCCACACGTATGTTCAAATTTCTATACAAATTCTTAGATAATTACAATCCTAAAAAAGATTCGATAAACTCTTATGTAAATAAAGAAAGAGAGCCTGATGTTCGATTATTCTTTATAGGATTTGAAAAATTGCCTTTTTTCGATGATGTATTGAAATTTATGAATAAAACAGAAATTGATCGCATCAAAGATTCTGATGCATTCAATTATGAGTTTGTTCGTACATTATTAGCAGAAAAAGGACTGAATTATGGGAATTATCCAAAAGGATTGTTGCCTTTCCATAGATATAAGAATCATTTGTCAACGCCTTTTCAAGAGCATTTATTTGAAGCAGCTAGTTATGCTTGTCAGAATGGGAAATCAAAACTTCATTTTACCATATCAAAACAACATTACAATAAATTTATCCAAAAAGAACAAGAAATAATACATCATATTGAAGAAAAAACGAATTGTAAATTTGAAATTTCATATTCCTATCAATCTGAAAAAACAGATACGATTGCGGTTGATCTGAAAAATAGAGCAATTTTAGATTCCAATGGAAATCTAGTATTTCGCCCTGGTGGACACGGTGCTTTGATAGAAAACTTAAATGCAATTGATGCAGACTTAATTTTTATAAAGAATATAGACAATGTTGTTGTGAATACTTACGCAGAAGAGATTTCGCGTAATAAAAAAATCTTGGGAGGAAAACTCATTGAGTTGCAACAAAAAGCATTCAAGTTTATGGAAATGCTACATAATGGTGTTTCTGATGAAGAACTCAATACTGTTCTACACTTTCTTTTTGAAGAGTTAAATGTACAGATAAGCGAGGAATTTGAGAAATTTTCTAGAAAATATCAAATAGAATATCTCATAGAAAAACTAAACAAACCAATTCGCGTATGTGGAATGGTGAAAAATGAAGGTGAACCCGGCGGTGGACCATTTTGGGTAAAACATGAAAATGGTTCGGTTTCGTTACAAATTGTAGAATCTGCACAGATTGATAAAAAGAACGATTACCATCAAAGTATCTTAAAAAAATCAACACATTTCAATCCTGTTGATATTGTTTGTGGTGTAAAAGATTATCAAGGAAACAAATACGATCTAACACAGTTTGTTGATAAAAAATCATATTTCGTTGCTTCAAAATCGAAAAGTGGTAAGAAAATAAAAGCCTTAGAACTACCTGGCTTGTGGAATGGAGCTATGGCGTTTTGGAATACAGTTTTTGTAGAAGTTCCGTTGGTCACATTCAATCCTGTAAAAACTATCAACGATTTACTAAAACCTACACATCAAATAAAGTAGTTTTTATTTCTACGTAAGTGAAAATGTAATACCGAGAACAACTTAGACCAATAATCGTTCTCGATATTAACATGTTACAATTTAAACAGTACAAGGACTTCCGTCAGGATTTTGTCCGTTTCCAATAGTATGCCCACAACGGTGATATGCCGTAACTTCACATAAAGGAAATGTTACACAAAAAGTAGTTGCTCCTCCAATGATTGCATTTTCATTTGCAAGCTTTGAAATTTTTGCCGTTTTTAAAGACAATTTCTTGCCTAAATTCTGTTTTTTCATAATAATGATTTTAAAATGTTAAAGCATAAATGAACTACATTTAAATAGATTATAAAAAACATATAAACCGTAATTCGATAATTAGAGGACAAAAATTGAACTGTTTATCTAGTCCATTCCAACAAAAAAACGTACTCTAAAAAATGAAGCTGTTGCATCAAATTTTAATGTACGTTTTAATTTGTTTACGGTACTTTTTTAGATTAAAACTTACATGGAGTTCCGTCAGGATTTTGTCCATTTCCAATTGTATGTGTACAATATAGAGCTTCGGTTAATTTAATAGGTTCCGTTACTGTTTGACACGTATTTACATTAGAAATAATACATGGATTCTCTGTGAATCTTACGGCAGCCGTTCCTCCAAAAATTGCATTCACATTTGATAAATTAGAAATTCGAGTAGTTTTTAATGATAGTTTCTTGTGAAAATTTAGTTTTCTCATAATTAAAAGTATTTTGGTTATATACTAAAAATACTGATTTTCAGGATATAAAAATGTTAAAAAGAAATATTTACTTACGGTATGTGCGTAATTTCACTAAAGTTATATTTGAGATAAAAGAATCAATAAATGTGTAATAATTGTTAAAAAAAACAATGTAGAATTCAAAAAACTGAATTACTTTTGCGGCATCTCAAAGGGGTGCAATTTGAATTATATTCAAAACGCTGAGATTATACCCAATGAACCTGGGCAGGTAATGCTGCCAAGGGAGGAACTGAACTTTGAAAATGTGAAAACATATAAAAAGGGTTAGTATGCCGACAGTCATAGTCTGTCAATTTTTTAATCATTATTATTTTAATCAAAGAATAATTACCCCTTTTATTCGTCGCTAAATTTATAGTACGAATGAAAAACTTATTCGCTTTTTTATGCCTTTTTGTACTCTCAGTCAGTATACAGGCGCAGAATTTTACATTATCAGGAACCATTTCAGATGAATCAGGGCAAGTATTGCCAGGTGCTACTGTATTGGTAAAAGGAACAACCAATGGTACCGTTTCTGATGTTGAAGGAAAGTATGCTTTAAAGCTTTCCAATGGAACATACACAATAGTAGTAAGTATGCTTTCCAAACCTATTGAAAAAACAGTGACAATTACAAAAGACACTGTTTTAAACTTTACTCTTGGTGCAGAAAATGAAGCTTTAGACGCTGTATTAATTTCTGCAGTTCGTGTAAATGCCGATTCTCCAATTACCTATTCCAACTTGGAAAAAGAGGAAATTGAAAAACGAAATCTTGGACAAGACATTCCAGTTTTAATGAACTTTATGCCTTCTGTGGTAACAACTACAGATGCTGGAGCAGGAGTTGGGTACACAGGTATTCGTGTGCGTGGTAGTGATGCTACACGTGTAAATGTAACAATTAATGGAATTCCGTTTAATGATGCAGAAAGTCAAGGAACCTTTTGGGTTAATTTACCAGACATGGCTTCATCTACGGAGAGTATTCAGTTGCAACGAGGAGTTGGAACATCTACAAACGGATCTGGAGCTTTTGGAGCAAGTTTAAGTTTATTAACGGATGCAACCTCTGAAAAAGCAAATGGAGAAATTTCAAATACATTTGGAAGCTTCAATACAAGAAAACACACCGTAAAATTTAGTACAGGAAAGCTAAATGAAAATTTCGAATTAGCAGGTCGTTTATCTAAAATTAAATCTGACGGATACATTGATCGAGCAAGTTCTGACTTAAGCTCATACTTTTTACAAGCTTCATTTGTAGATGAAAACACGTTGATAAAAGCATTGGCTTTTGGAGGACATGAAATTACATACCAAGCTTGGAACGGAATTGATGAAACAACATTACGTGAAAACAGAACTTTCAACCCTTCTGGTCAATACACAGATGAGAATGGTAATGTACGTTTCCATGACAATGAAGTAGATAACTACAGACAAGATCATTACCAATTTCACTGGAATCAAAAACTTTCAGATAGTTGGACAACAAATTTGGGT
Organism: uncultured Kordia sp.; assembly: GCF_947496985.1. Classification (GTDB taxonomy): domain Bacteria; phylum Bacteroidota; class Bacteroidia; order Flavobacteriales; family Flavobacteriaceae; genus Kordia. The sequence continues at coordinate 276,374 of NZ_CANMEZ010000001.1, read as the reverse complement.
TTGAACTACACGCGAGGAAGAGGTTTCTTTGAGCAATACAAAGAAGACGAACCTTTTGATGAATATGGTTTTGAAGAAATTGTAATCAATGGAACTACTATTAATGAAACTGATTTAATTCGTAGACGTTGGTTAGACAATGATTTCTATGTAGTAAATGCAAATGCAAATTACAAAAAAGGAAATCTTGATATGGATTTTGGAGCATTCTTAGGAATCTATGATGGTGATCATTTTGGAGAAGTAATCTGGGCACGTTTTGCTAGCGATAGTGAAATTAGAGATCGTTACTATGATGGAAATGCAAAGAAAAATGAACTAAGTTTCTTCACAAAAGCAACAATTCGCTTAAATGATAAAGTAAGTTTATTTGGTGATTTGCAATTGCGTACAATAAGCTATAAAACAACAGGAGTTAACTCGGATTTAGATCTGTTCAATATTGATGAAGATTTTACATTCTTCAATCCGAAAGCAGGGATTAACTATAAAGTCAATGCAAACAATAGTTTATATTTCTCGTATGCAAGAGCAAACAGAGAGCCAAACCGAAGCGATTTTGAAAACAACAATAATGTAAAACCAGAACAACTAGATGATTTTGAATTAGGTTGGCGTTGGAAAGGTGAAAACTTTACGGTAAATACAAACGCATACTACATGTTATACAATGATCAATTGGTATTAACAGGTGCGTTGGATGATACAGGAACGCCTTTGCGTACCAATAGCGGTAAAAGTTACCGTTTAGGTTTGGAAATTGATGCTTCTATAAAATTAAGTGAAGAATTCACTGTACGTCCAAATGTAGCAATTAGTACAAATAAAAATAAAGACTTTGTAACATCAAAAGATGGAGGTTTGGTAAGCTTAGGAAATACAAATATTTCTTTCTCACCTGATTTTGTAGCAGGAAATATTTTCACTTATACACCATCTGAAAGCTTTCAAGTTTCCTTGTTATCTAAATTTGTAGGAGAACAATACATGGGTAATATTGACTCAGATGTATCAAAATTAGATAGTTATTTCATCAATGATTTAAACCTTACATATGAAATCAAGGTAAATAAAATCTTTGAATCGATTACATTTTCTGGTTTAATCAATAATGTTTTTGGTGTAGAATATGTATCAAATGGATATTTCTTTACATTCGATGATACTTGGTCAAACCCAGGAACAACTACAACTATTGAAGGAGCTGGGTTTTATCCACAAGCTACTAGAAACTTCTTGTTAGGAATGACATTAAAATTCTAACAATAAATCTACCATAGTATAAAAAAAAGCGACTTCAAAAGAGTCGCTTTTTTAATACTATTGTCTCGTACTGAAGCCTCAATACTATTTCTCTAATTATTTGAAATTGTCAATACGTCACCAGATTTAGAAATACGATAATTAATCATTGGATAATTTTCGCCACCTTCTATCGGATTCAATAATTGCCCGTTTGCTAAACTATATTCGTAATCTTCACAAGAACATTTAGCCAAAACACCTTCAATAGACATTTGTGAGCAGTTGTTCGGAATATGATTAGGACAACTTGCTTCCCAAGCTAAAAACTGATCTCCGGATAAGTTAAATACAAAAAAACCACGAACACCACCACCATTTCCAATAAAAGCAGAACCTCCAGCAAAACGTAAATTATCATACAAAGGAAATCCTAAATCAATTTGAAATTGAACCAAAGCATTAGGTATGTATGGATTATTATTCATTCCACCATCATCAGAGTTGCATGAAAATAATATTACAACTGTACAACATAAAATCAAGAAACGTTTCATCTATTTATATTAAATTATATTTTTAATTAAGTCGTTTAAAAATCCAAAAATTAGCATTTGCATTCTTATTTTTATACAATATTAAGCGAGTATAAAATTTACGTCTCGCAAGTTACATAAAATCATTTTTTAAAAATCACATTCACGACCACTTTAAATATTTTCTTATATTTGTATAACAAATCCCGTAATTAATGGGATTTTTTTGCGTTATAAAATCCATGTTAGTGAATATATTACGCAAAACAGATCTATGAATAGATAGAAAACGAAGAAATTATGAGTAAAGTATCTTATTATACACCAGAAGGACTAAAAAAGTTAAGAGACGAATTAGATCATTTAAAAAATGTTGAAAGATTAAAAGCTTCACAAGCTATTGCTGAAGCAAGAGATAAAGGGGATTTAAGTGAAAATGCAGAATATGATGCCGCCAAAGAAGCGCAAGGATTATTAGAGATGCGTATTTCAAAAATGGAAACGGTACTATCAACGGCAAGAATCATTGATGAAAGTCAATTAGATACATCTAAGGTGTTAGTGCTTTCTACGGTACGCATGAAAAATACAACTAATGGAATGGAAGTAAGCTATACGTTAGTTGCAGAAAGTGAAGCTAACTTAGCCGCGGGGAAAATTTCAGTAACGTCTCCAATAGGAAAAGGCTTGCTGGGGAAATCTGTTGGTGAAATTGCTGAGGTAAAAGTGCCAAACGGAACCATGAACTTTGAAGTACTAGAAATTACCAGAGGTTAGTCGTAAATCAAAATACAATCATAAAAAATCCTTTTTCACATGTTAAAAAAGGATTTTTTTGTATTTATACAAAGAACTTTTTTATCTTAGAACCACATAAAATTACTGCCCATGCCTTCGATCTTCACTAAAATAATCAACGGAGAAATTCCATCATACAAAATCACAGAAGATGAAAACTATTTTGCGTTTTTAGATATCAATCCAAATAGTGTTGGACATACATTGTGTATTCCAAAACAGGAAGTTGATAAAATCTTTGATTTGCCAGAAGAAACATATATGGGATTAATGCGTTTTTCGCGAAAAGTTGCAATTGCTATAGAAAAATCAATTCCATGTCAACGTGTTGGTATGACTGTAATTGGACTAGAAGTTCCTCATACTCATGTGCATTTAATTCCATTGCAGAATATGCAAAGTATGGATTTTAGAAATAGTCAGAAATTAACTCCTGAAGAATTTCAAGAAGTCGCTGATAAAATTAGAGCTGCATTGTAACTTCGGCACCGCTCAGTTTACAAGTTTTGCATATTTATTTTTAAGGTTCGATGAAAAAGATTGAGGTAGTTCATATTAGAATATCTATGAAAAGTGTATAATTTGTAGTTTTAAACATCAAACTACACAACTGTTTTCAACGAAATTTGCATGGTAGTTCCTTTTCCTAGCTCTGATTTTAGCACTTTCACTTTACCATTATGATAATTCTCAACAATACGCTTTGCTAGTGATAAACCTAATCCCCAACCGCGTTTTTTACTCGTAAATCCTGGCTGGAAAACCTTTTTGAAATTTCGTTTCGGAATCCCTTTTCCGTTATCAGTAATTAGAATCTTTACATATGTATCTGCAGGAATAATTTCTAATTTTAGATCACCTTTTCCTTTCATTGCATCTATGGCATTTTTAACCATATTTTCAATCGTCCAGCTATATAATTGTGCATTAATTTCACTATAAATAGGAGTCTCAGGAGCTTCTATTGTAAAGTTAATAAGCTTAGAAGAGCGTGTTAGTAAATAATTATAGGAGTCTTTAGTTTCTTGTACAATATCCAAACGTTTCAAAGTTGGAATAGAACCAATCTTAGAAAAGCGCTCTGTAATTGTTTGTAGACGATCAATATCTTTCTCAATCTCCATGATATATTCAGGATCGACATTTTCGGTCTTCAAAATTTCGGTCCAACCAACTAATGAGGATAATGGAGTTCCAATTTGATGGGCGGTTTCTTTTGCCATTCCTGCCCATAACTTGTTCTGTTCAGAAGCTTTTGTAGCACTAAAAAAGAAATACGCAACAGCCGCAAACAACAAAATAATTAGCAGTAAAGCTAGTGGATAATATTTGAGTTTGTTCAGTGTTTCTGAGTTTCCGTAGTAAACAGTTCCTGTTTGGATATATTTTTTCAAACCTTTATCATAATACTTAAGAATGATAGGTTGATTCTCTTTTGAAAGTTTAAGAATCGTTTTATCAATATAAGCAGCATCTTTTATCTTTATACTATCAATATTTATAGCATCAATTTCTCCCTTAATTGTTTTGGTAATGATAGGGTTTGTATATTCTTGGGCTTTTGTAATGATGTTTAAAGGAAGATTACTTATTTCTACATCAATATCTTGACCAGAGCTTATCTCAGCGATAGCTTCTGCCCAAATTTCCATTTTAATTCGTTCATCTTTTTTGAATTCTTGAAAAAAGATATAGGTATTCCATAAAATTCCTGAAACAATCGCAAAAGACGTTAGAATAAGAATCCAACGGATAAAAACAGGTTTATTTTTAAAAATCATAAAAACATTTTGAAAGTACTAATATAAACGAAAAGAAGGAGTTTTATTGTTTGATTAGTAATATGTAGAAAGATCATCTAAGATTAGCGGAATGAAAGTTACTTAAGATATTATCTTAAGCTTCTCCATTTTTGCAGATTAATCTGTAGTTAACTCCACCCAAAATATTAAAGTGCTCAGTTTTTGTCAATTTTTTAATGTCATCAGTTTGTGAAAAATGTTTTTAATCATAATTAAAAAAGTTCATAGTTGATAATTCTTCAATAATAATTATAAAGTATAATTAAGTAGTATTTAGCTTCCTTAGAAAGTAAGTAATGACGCATTTATGTCAAAAATAAATATAGTTGCTTCCTCCGCTTTTTTACACTAATTTTGTGCCACTCAAAAACATTGAAAATGGTATCAATTGATCCAAAAGAAATTCCAACAGCCAAACTTCATGGCTATCTGCTAGGAGCAGTTGCACCAAGACCAATAGCATTTGCAAGTACTGTTGATGCAGAAGGAAATCCAAACCTATCTCCGTATAGTTTTTTCAATGTATTTAGTGCCAATCCGCCAATTATGATTTTCTCGCCTGCGCGAAGAGTTCGTAACAATACAACAAAACATACGCTTGAAAACGCAATGGCGACCAAAGAAGTGGTAATTAATGTAGTAAATCATGCTATCGTACAACAAATGTCGCTGAGTAGTACGGAATATGCCGAAGGTGTAAACGAGTTTGAAAAGGCTGGGTTGACAATGTTGCCTTCTGACATAGTAAAACCGTTTCGCGTAGCTGAATCTCCTGTACAATTTGAATGCAAAGTGAATGAAGTTGTACATTTAGGAAATGAAGGTGGCGCAGGAAACTTAATCATCTGTGAAGTTGTTAAACTACACATTAATGAAGACGTTTTAAACGATCGTGGAACTATTGATCATTATAAAATTGATTTAGTTGCCCGCGCAGGAGGAAGTTATTACAGTAGAGCACGTGATGGTTTTTTTGAAATTCCAAAGCCAATTGCTACCTTGGGAATTGGTGTTGACCAAATTCCAGAACATATTCGTATGAGTAAAGTTCTAACAGGAAACGATCTTGGAATTTTAGGAAATGTAGAGCAATTACCTACGGAAACGGAAATACAAGAATTTAAAAAGACAACTGAAATTACAATTTCAGAAAACAAAGAAACAAATCATAAAACAGCACAAGAGTTTTTAACAAAAGGAGATGTGAAAACTGCTTGGAAAATATTATTAGTAAAATAAATAACATGGAAGTACAAGGAAAAATAAAAATGATTGGAGAAACTCAGACGTTTGGGAACAATGGGTTTAGAAAGCGTGAAGTTGTGGTAACAACAGAAGAACAATATCCACAACACATTATGGTGGAATTTGTACAAGACAAAACAGATTTATTAAACAATTTTCAAGTTGGACAACCTGTAAAAATTAGCATCAACTTACGTGGTAGAGAATGGGTTAATCCACAAGGAGAAACTAAATATTTCAACTCTATTCAAGGTTGGAGAATTGAAGGAGCTCAGCAAGAAGCGCCTGCAGCAGGAATGCCTCCAGTGCCACCAGCAGATGCATTTGAACCAGCAAATGATTTCAAAGAAGAAGATCACGACGATTTACCTTTTTAGAAATTATAACATATAAAAAAACCTCTTGAATCGTATTCAAGAGGTTTTTTTATTTAATACGATTTTAGTTTTTGAATAGCAACATGTAGTTGTGTATCCTTATGATTTAAAAAATCGTGATACGTTTGTACAACTCTAATATCTGGTTTAACTCCATCTCCGTATTGTTGATCTGACAACTGTTTTACATCTTGCTCTAAATCTACGATGGAAAAAGTTAGCTCTAATTTAGAATTTGGTAATTGATACGTTACAGGAATATGGCCTGTATGTCCATAATATCCACCCAAGGTTTCTTCGCCAATTAGAATTGTATTTTCATCACTCTTTAGTAGACTCGCAAACAAAGAACCAGCCGAAGCTACAAAAGGATCAATTAGCACTATTATATTTCCATAAAAAGCATTTTTAGTTGGATTCCAAACTTTATTAAAAGTAGTGTTTTGATAATACTTTCCAGCTTTTAAAATTGAATGTTCTTCTTCTAATTCCTCCGCTAATTCTTGAATATCATCATCTATATAATATTCTTTATTTGGAATTTTTTGGAATAATGTAAAAGCACTTGTATTTTCTCTAAATGTTCTTTTTGTTAAATATGAATACAAAAGCAGGTCATTAGGATCATTTCCGCCGCCATTTCCACGAATATCTACAATTAAATTTGGGGTGTTTTGCGTTTGTAAGCTGTTAAAAACAGAATCTAAAAACTTTGTGTATTTCTGATGACCTTCAGATTTTGGTCCACCAAGAGCAAAGGTTGTTATTTCCAAAATTCCAGTATGAATACTATCCACATATGTATAGCTGTAGTCTTTACTTTTTCGTTCTTCATAAGTTTTTGAAAATCGATTTTTATAATTTCTGTAAAAAGCACTATATGCAACACTACGAATATTAGCGTCTTGAGTGTTCTCCGTATTCTTCAACTTATATTTTAGATTAAAACTATTTTGTTCTCCGAATGCCAAGTATATATAAAACGGCAGCCAATCGGTTTCAATATTCGCATACTTTCCTGTAGTATTAAAACCATCTGTACTTACATACCTTGCAACACGTTTCGAAAATTCATCCACAGGAATGTTATTAACGCTAATGATTTCGCTGCCAAGAGGAATTCCTTTATAATCTATATTTGTATAGAGTTTATCATCAATATATTTTAATGGTATTGGAAAGAATATTTTTTGTTTACTTAGTTCCTTGTCTAAAGAGTCAGGATAGTGTAAATTATTATGACAACTACCTGTATAATCGATCACATTCCACAATGTATTATAAAAATTTCGATACGAAAATTTCTTCGTAATACGTTTTCTATTGGAAGAAAAAACGCTGTCTATTTCTGTTTTGGTGTGATACTTGTAAAGTCCAGAATTAGCATTTCTATAAATATTGCTAAAGAGCTCATAATCTTCCAACATTTCTTTTTGAGTAAGTATATCAGATTGATTGTTCGCAGCTTCTTCATTCTCTGATGCACAGGAAACCAATAAAAGAATAATTGAGAAAAGTATTAGGTGTTTCATAACGTCAAATTTTATACATACAAAATTGATGTTTAAAAATCAGATACTTGGTTAAGCGTTGGTTAAAGAGCGGTTAATGTGAATTGAGCTTAAAAATAAAACTTAATAGTTAAAGTGCTTAAGGGTAGTGGTTTATGGTTTTTTAAGTTAATTGAGAGTTAATGTTGAGAGTCTAAAATGAAATGCAATTTTTTTGTATCAAAACTAAGCACATTTAGTGAAGACGAAAAGAAAGCATAATTTCGTAAATTCACCACAAAAACCAATCAATGCAAATCACCAAAGCCATCGAAACGCTCTTTAAGCGTTATTTACCTTCACCTTTTACGATCGCTGTTTTATTGACATTGCTAACAATTGTATTAGCAACATTTTTTACAATACCAGAAACATCAACTACAGGAGCACATTTTGTACAAGTATTATCGTATTGGGAAGATGGAATTTGGAATTCAGGCTTACTCGTTTTTGCTTATCAAATGATGTTGATTTTGGTTTTAGGACATGTATTAGTATTAAGTAAACCCGTCAATAAAATTATTTTAAAAATCACAAAATCGGTTACAAATACTACGAATGCAGTGATTTTAGTAAGTGTAACAACAATGTTAGTTGCTTTTTTTAATTGGGGATTGGGTTTAATTTTTGGAGCTATTTTAGCAAGAAAAGTTGGAGAACATGCTCAGAAACACCAAATTCCAATTAATTATCCGTTAGTTGGTGCTGCAGGTTATGTTGGATTAATGGTTTGGCATGGCGGAATCAGTGGTTCGGCGCCTTCAAAAGCTGCTGAATTAGGACATTTAAAAGGATTGATGAGTGGAATGTTAGATGCGAATGTAATGGCGCAAATTCCAGAAATGATTCAGTCTACACAGACTATATTCAGTTGGTGGAATTTACTCTTATTTGGTGTTCTATTAATAATCATTCCTTTGGTATTAAGTATAATTTCAAAAAAAACAAAAGCTACCGAACTCAATTTGCCAAACTATGAATTTGAAACAATAAAGAAAGAAACACTAGCCGGAGCAGAAAAACTCGATTACTCTTTTTGGTTCGCAATTCCGTTTGGAATTTTAGTACTATTTGTATTTTTCATTCAATACGGAAATAGATTAGATTCGCTTTCGCCAAACATGCTCAACTTTCTAATGTTAGGTTTAGCAATCATTTTACACGGGAATTTCAAAAGTTTTTTAAACGCTGTAGAAGAAGCCATCAAAGGAACTTCGGGAATTTTAATACAATTTCCACTCTATTTCGGAATTATGGGAATTATGAAAAGCTCTGGAATGGTCGGAATGATTTCTGATTCATTCGTATCAGTTGCAACGATTACAACCTTACCAATTTATACTTTTTTTAGTGCAGGATTGGTAAATATATTTGTGCCAAGCGGCGGCGGACAATGGGCAATACAAGGTCCAATTGTTATTGAATCCGCTTTAAAATTGGGGGTTCCATTACCAAAAGCAATTATGGCATTGGCGTATGGAGATCAAATTACAAATATGTTACAACCATTTTGGGCATTACCACTTTTAGGAATTACACGATTAAAAGCAAAAGAGATATTACCATACACCATTATTTTAATGTTAATAGGCTCTTGCGTGTATATTTTAGGCTTATTAATAATATAAAAAAAGTCCCGAAAACGGGACTTAATATTGTGGTTTTAGGCTTTAACCTTAACGTACTAATTCAAAAAGCAAATGATGAAATAAATTTTTTAGAAATGTTAAGATTATCACAAAATTGGTGAAAAATTACTAAAAATCAAAGATTTATGTGTGCTTTTCTAAAAGATAGTACCCAATTTAAAAACAAAACATGTACATTTTAACAGAAGAACTGATATTTCCACCTGTAGAAGAAACTTCTCCTGAAGGCTTTTTGGCGATTGGCGGCGATTTGTCTCCTGAACGATTAATATTAGCATATAAAAGTGGAATTTTTCCTTGGTTCAGTGATGATGAACCCATTGTTTGGTGGTCTCCTGATCCGAGAATGGTATTGTTTCCAGAGGATTTAAAAGTATCTAAAAGCATGAAGCAATTACTGCGAAAAAATGCTTTTAAAGTTACGTACAATCAAGCTTTTTCAGAAGTAATTGATGCTTGCGCCAAAATGTATAGGCCGGGACAAGATGATACTTGGATTACCGAAGAAATGAAAGAAGCGTACATCGAGTTATATAAACTAAAATATGCAGTTTCTGTAGAGGTTTGGCAAGATGAAAAACTCGTTGGTGGTATTTACGGAATTGATTTAGGACATATATTTTGCGGTGAAAGTATGTTTAGCAAAGTCAGTAACGCAAGTAAATACGGTTTTATTCATTTGGTAGAACAATTGAAAAAAAATGGTTACCAACTCATCGATTGCCAAATGTATACAGATCATTTGGCAAGTTTAGGTGCATATGAAATTCCGCGAGAAGTATTTTTGTCGTATTTGGAGAATGGAGATTAAAAAAATGAAAAATTCATAGATTCAAACGTTGTGTTAATCTTCAAATTCAGTATTATATAGTTTTAAAAATATAATAGCTAAAAGCAGAGTGATTTACTTTTTATATCTTCAAAATTACAGAAGTTAATATAAACAAAATTTCATTAGTGTCATTCGTATAATCTTCAAAACGGTATTCCAGACCAGTTTGAAACTTTAGGTTTTTTGTCCATTGCCAACCAATTTGTGTTGTAAAACGTTGATCAATTTGTGGAATATCTGGTTTTGCAACACTTAGTAATGATTCAAAATTGGTAACTAAATAAGGTTCACCAACATCCAACTTTTCTCCTTGTAAAGGAAAATCGATTGTAAATCTATAGCGAAAACGATGTATGGTTTTGTTTGTTGTAATACGTTGTTCAGATCGTAATCTATGTCCAAATCTTACAATATTTGGTCGATATGCATAATTATATTGTTGTGTTAAGCGAAGTTCATTGCTTTTGTCTTCAAAATTTTCACGAAAACGATACATAATTCCTGCACTTATACTATGATTTGAATTAAAACTATAAGTTGAAAAGTGAATAAATTCAAACTGTCGCATGGTGAACTCAAATTCATCATCTCGATAGATATAATTTCTCGCTTTTGTTGCGAAATTCACTTTATAAGCATCATTTACAGTATGATTTACGGCAAAAAGTGGTTCGAAAAAAGTGGTAAAATCGTTTTGCGAATTGGCTGAATATGAACAGAGAATTATCGCGAAAGCAACAAAAAATCTAATATAAGATGTGATCATACGAGCTTTGAATAATAGTTCTTACCTGTTTAAAGTTGCCATCTTTATTAAATGTAATTTCAATAAAAAAACGTTTCTTGTCTTTCTTCACTTCGGCAATGATTTCATAAGAGAAGTTTTCTTTGGTATTCCCTGAAAAAGCATCTTTAAGTACTTTTTTGGGCTTTGAATTTTCGTTCTGATATTGTCGCTGAATTTTTTTCAATCGAAAAGATGAATATGCGTTATACATATGTTTTTTAATCTTTTCCAGTGTTTTTGGTTTGATGCTTTTTGCTTTAATGGTAATTTCAACATCTTCTAAAATTCCTTGTTTACTAAACTCAATACTATATTTTCTTCCTTTGTATTTAAGCTTTATTTCGTAACTCGATTTTAAACTATCTTGCTCTCTATAATACTTTACTTTTTTAATCTTTTTAGGTAGGTTGTTTTCTAAAAACTCTATAGCGTTTTGAGGGAAATTAGTCTTTTGAATGCGTTCTTCTTTTTCGTGTTTAAACGAATTTTGCGCACTACAAAACAGTGAACAACCCAATAATAGTATTACAAAAAATGATCTCATAATTTCTGAACTTCTTTATAACGAAAACAATCTATCGTATGATCGTTTACCATTCCTGTGGCTTGCATGTGTGCGTAAATAACGGTAGAGCCAACAAATTTAAAACCTCTCTTTTTTAAATCTTTACTCAATGCATCTGACAATTCTGTAGTTGCAGGAACATCTTGCCTATTTGCAAATACATTTTGAATTTGTTTTCCATCGGTAAATTTCCAGATATAGTCTGAAAAACTTCCAAATTCTTCTTGAATCTTCATAAATGCTTGTGCGTTGGTAATGGTCGCTTTTATCTTTAGTTTATTTCGAATAATACCAGCATCTTGTAATAAACTATTGTACTTTTCGTCGTCGTAGTTGGCAATCTTTTTATAATCAAAATTATCAAATGCTTTTCTAAAATTTTCACGCTTTCGCAGAATTGTAATCCAACTTAAACCAGCTTGAAACGTCTCTAAAATTAAGAATTCAAACAAAGTGTCATCATCTCGTACAGGAACGCCCCATTCTTCATCGTGATATGCTACATATAAAGGATCGTCTCCGCACCACGTACATCTTTTTTTATCTAAAAATTCCATAATTTTCTGAGTAAAATAATTTCATGACAAACATCATAAAATGTCTTTGATTCGTTTTGTAAATTTACAACGTTAAATATTGAGAACAAAGAATTCAAAATTCACTTTCGTAAGTTTTTTAGAAAATAGCGACTGATTTTGAGTAAAACGATAGCAAATGACAACTACAGATACACAGATAAAAAATATAATAGACGAAAGTCTACAGAAAGCAATTTCATACCCTGAATATAGAACTTTAGTGCAAAATTTAGTAGCCGAAGGAAAATCGACAGGTGAGTTACAAACCGAAGCATTATCAAATTATTCAATGTTGAATGACAAGCGTATGAAGCGTTTGGACAAAACAACGAAGTTAACAGAAGAAGCTGTTGCTGAAATTACAGCGTATAATGGTAATGTTACTTGGTTGGTATTGACAGAAAGTTGGTGTGGTGATGCTGCACAAACAATGCCAGTGATTCATAAAGTTGCAGAGTTGAATGAAAACATTACCCTAAAAGTTGTAATGAGAGACGAAAATGAAGCGTTGATGAATGAGTTTTTAACCAATGGAGGAAAGTCAATTCCGAAATTAATTGCAATTGATAATGCTTCTGGAAATGTTTTAGGAGATTGGGGACCAAGACCTTCAAAAGCAACAAAGTTGGTAAATGATTATAAAGCTGTACATGGTAAGTTAACACCTGAATTTAAACAAGATTTACAGGTTTGGTATAATAAAGATAAAGGACAGAACACAGTAAGCGATTTGTTGAAATTGGTATAATTAGATTAGAAAATAAAAGATTAAAGGATTGAACTGTTATAAAATGGTTTGATCCTTTTTTGTTGCTAGAGAGTTTAAAAACTATAGATTTTTGTTTACGTAAGACATACAAACTCTCAATACTAACGTCTCAATTCTCACTACTCACTCGAAGACTATCACCGAAAGCTTCAGGAGAAATGCCATCTTTTACATCAAAATCACCAATTTTTGTACGACGTAATGTGGATAAATGCGCACCAGAACTCAATGCTTTTCCAAAGTCGTGTGCTAAAGAACGAATATAAGTTCCTTTGCTACAAACCACTCTAAAATCAATTTCAGGAAGTGCAATTCGGGTAATTTCAAATTCGTTAATTGTTATTTTTCTAGATGGAACTTCTACTTCTTCGCCAGCACGAGCCAATTCGTACAATCGTTTTCCATCTTTTTTTAAAGCTGAAAATATCGGAGGAACTTGATCAATTTCACCTAAAAACTGTTTTGTGGCTTCTTGGATCATTTCATCCGTAATGTGAACTGTTGGAAATGTTTCATTAATTTCACTTTCCAAATCGTACGAAGCTGTTGTGCCGCCAACTGTAATTGTTCCTGTATATTCTTTAACCTGACCTTGAAATTGAGATATTTTCTTTGTGTTTTTTCCAACACAAATGACTAATAATCCAGTAGCTAACGGATCTAAAGTTCCTGCATGTCCAACCTTTAACTTCTTAACTTTAAAAGTAGATTTTAATGCCCATTTTACTTTATTAACTGCTTGGAATGAAGTCCAGTTCAAAGGTTTGTCAATCAGTAGCGTTTGTCCAGCTTGGTATTCTTCGAGCGTTTTCATTTAGAAATAAGTATCATATCCTACATATCCAATTGCGATCAATCCGACAACCAAACAGTATATTGAGAAATAACTTAGCTTGCTTTTCTTTACCAAATTTATCATCCATGTACAGGCAAATAATCCGGCAATAAATGCAGCTATAAATCCAGCAGAAAGTGGAACAATTTGAGAACTTTCTAGTGCAAGCTCTCCACTAAAAATATCTTTTCCAATTTTACCAAAAATCAACGGGACTACCATTAAAAACGAAAAACGAGCTGCTTTTGTTTTGTCATTTCCGAGTAAAACAGATGTTGAAATTGTAGCTCCAGAACGTGAAATTCCAGGCAACATGGCTATTGCTTGTGCAATTCCAATAATGGCAGCATTGGAATAACTAACGTCTTTTTTTGTATTTTTTGCTTTATCGGCTAAATACAATAATATCGCAGTAATTATAAGCATGAAGCCAACTAGTAGAATATTTCCTTTAAATAAAGCTTTCAATTGATCTTCTAATAAAACACCAACTAAAGCAGCTGGAATCATCGAAATGATGATTTTTAAAGCAAATTTGAAATCGTCATTCCATTTAAATTGAAGTATTCCTTTAAGTAACTCTAAAATATCCTTTCTGAAAATTACAATGGTACTTAATGCAGTTGCAAAGTGTACAACAACTGTAAAAAGTAAATCTTCTTTGAGTTCAACACCTAAAATAGCTTTTCCTAATTCAATGTGTCCGCTAGAAGAAACGGGAAGAAATTCTGTTAATCCTTGAATAATGCCAAGGATAATTGCATTAATTACATCCATGAACTAGGAATTCGGATTCAACAATATGGCATATACTTCAATGGTAAAACCAGCAATTACCAGCATTGGTGCTAAGTGAATTCGTTGTGCATTGTAAACAGCTTCATTGAATACATTTGGATCGTCGCTTCCACCACCAGACATTAGGATAAATCCTAAAGCAATCACAGCGAGTCCAATAAACATAAAGAGATAGTTTTTCTTTCCAAAAACAAACCCTTGTTTTGGTTGCGGTGTATGTTGTGGTGTAGATTTTTTGCTACTTTCTGACTTCTTTTTTTTCATGTACGTTCTAATTTACAATTCCCATCCGAATGTAGAAAGTCATAAAAGTATTTTTAAAACTCGCTATACACAATAGTTGTTCCTTTTTCCAATCTAGAAATATGTGGAACAATACCATCTGGACTTACTAATGTCCATCGGTTTGGGCAGTACAAAGTAACGGTTTTATTTAAAACTTTTGAACTTAATTGCGCTAAATTTACGCCTTTTTGTATACCTCTATTGATATAGTAATAATGGCTATCGTTTTCTAATCGAATTTGAATATCATTAGAAGTTCCTTGTTCAATAGAAACTATTTTGCCAGAAATTAGCACACAATCATCCGATTTTACCGAGGTTACTGGCTTGAATGAATATGCTAAAAATACAACTAATGCTATGCCTAAAAATATAAATGTGAGTCGTTTCATCGTTTATAGTTTTTTAAAATTAAACAGTATAATTATCACGTAAATATTTTCATCATAAATTATGGGTTTGGATTTGTTGATGTAAATATAACTCAATATTCTGCTAAATATTTTACAACAAAAGGTTAAAAGCTGTTAATATTTTGATTCAAAGGAAGTTAGATTGCACTCGAGAATACGGGTATTTTCTATTTTCTTTTTTGACTTCTAATGGTTAAAATCATTGCAAAAATCAATAATATACTTGATAAATTTCGCATCCAAAATCCACGATCATATGCTTCGGAAGATACAATGTTGACAATAATTAAAATAACACTGGCAACGATTAAAATAATTGGAAGAATAATTTTTTTCATCTTAATAGTACAATTGATCTGTTCTTAAGTTCAAGAAACGTTGTGTAGCAAAGAAACTACTAATCCAAGTAATCAAAACACCAATCAGGAAGATTCCAGCAAATACAGATCCTATCAAAATTTTATCATTGGCAAGTTGTAATTGTGGCAAGGATTTATTTACATAATACAATACACCAGCCATTCCTGCCAAAGCTAAAATTGCAGCAATAATGCCCATTTTTATACCATTCCAAATAAAAGGCCTACGAATAAAACTCTTTGTAGCACCAACCATTTGCATCGTTTTAATAGTAAAACGTTTTGCATATACAGACAAACGGATAGAACTATTAATCAATAACGCGGCAATAAGTGCAAAGAAGATACAGGTAATCAAAATACCGAGTCCAATACGTTTAATATTAGCATTCAATTTAGAAACAAGTGGTTTGTCAAACGAAACTTCTGAAACAAAATTCTTTTCTGAAATCTCAGCAGCAATCGTTTCTAATTGCTCGGCCGAAACAAACTGTGCATTCATATACACATCTAACGAATTCAATAGCGGATTCTCACCTAAATACTGCACGAAATCTTCTCCGATATCTTCGGTTAAATTAGCCGCAGCTGCTTCTTTCGATACAAAATCTGCAGATTTTGTATATTCCGCTAAAGCTAATGTTTTTTGTAACTGTTTAATCTCAACATCTTTGGCACTATCTTTCAAATACACAGTCAGGGCTATCTTTTCTTTATAATAATCAGCTACTTTCTTAGTATTTAATACCAATAAACCTAAAATCCCAAGTAAAAAAAGTACAAGCGTCGTGCTCAATACAACTGAGAAATACGAAGAAATCAATCGGTTTTTTTGATACTTTTCAAAAGAAGAACTCATAAATAATGCATTAGATATGTAAAACTATAAATTATAAAATTATAAAAGGTGAATTTTAAATTAAAACTTCGACTCTGCTCCATTTTCTTTCGCTATTTTTAGAACAAAGACACTTAAAATAAAAACACAATAAGTTCAATTTAATTGTTCTCTGTCATAAGTTTTTGTGTTTTTAATATACCTAATGGTTGATACGAGTATTTTTAATTTTTTCGTTAAGAAAGCTAATATTCCTTTCTAAGTTTGAAATATCTCGATTAGGTTTCATAGAAGTAGTATAGTCTAATAATTCAAGGAAACGCTGTAATACTTTTTCTAAAAAAGAAAGTTCAAGATCAACATACGTTCCTAACTCTACACTTACATCATTCGATAAATCATAGGAATCTTCATCATTGCAATGTATAAAACATAAGCAAAGTATTCTTTTAGCATCCAAATAATCGAGCTTGTGAAAAATAGGTTCTAGAAATAAAAAATAACCAATGTCAGAAAGGCTTTTGGAAGGAATTGTAGTTATAATAGATTCAAAATATAACCAATCTTCTTCCTGTATTACGTCAATCAAATCAGCAAACTGTTGTCCAAGTTCATTTTCCCATGCAAAATAGAATCCATCACTAAACTCTTGCTCCGTAAAATTAACTAAAGCATTTACTTTCTTAAAAGATTTCATGTCCCTTTTATACGCTGTTTAAATAGGAGTGAGGTTTTTGTGTCACCTAAAAGCAAAGAAACAAAAAACATTCATGACTCCTTTTCTAAATATAAAACTTAACACCTAATAAACAACGAACAAACTTTTGTCTTTCATACAATAACCTTTAAATTTGCGCTTCTTTAAAAACAATCAAAATGAAGTACAATTTCAACGAAATTGAAGCCAAATGGCAAAAATATTGGGCTGAAAACGGAACGTTTCATGCAGAAAGTCAATCAGACAAACCAAAATATTACGTACTCGATATGTTTCCTTATCCATCAGGAGCCGGACTGCATGTTGGTCATCCATTAGGCTATATTGCTTCAGATATTTATGCACGTTACAAGCGTCATCAAGGGTTCAATGTATTGCATCCACAGGGATATGATAGTTTTGGGTTACCAGCAGAACAATATGCAATTCAAACGGGTCAACATCCTGCAATTACCACAAAAACAAATGTAGCTCGTTACCGTGAACAACTAGATAAAATAGGTTTCTCTTTTGATTGGAGTAGAGAAGTACGTACTTCTGATCCTGCGTATTACAAATGGACGCAGTGGATTTTTATCGAACTTTTCAATTCGTGGTATAATGTAGAAAGTGATAAAGCGGAGCATATTGATACATTGATTTCAATATTTGAAGCAGAAGGAAACGCAAACGTAAAAGCAATATGTGATGATGATATTGAGATTTTCGCTGCCGCAGAATGGACTCAGTACGACGCAAAGACAAAACAAGAAATACTATTAAAATATAGATTGACATACTTAGCCGAAACGGAAGTAAATTGGTGTCCAGCTTTAGGAACCGTATTGGCGAATGACGAAATTGTAAACGGAGTTTCTGAACGTGGAGGACATCCAGTAGTGCGTAAAAAAATGACACAATGGAGCATGCGAATTTCTGCATATGCACAACGTTTACTTGATGGTTTAAATACAATTGATTGGCCGCAACCACTAAAAGACTCACAAACCAATTGGATTGGTCGCTCGCAAGGTGCAATGGTGACTTTTAAAGTTGATGGGCATGATGCAAATATTGATGTATTTACAACACGACCTGATACAATTTACGGTGTAAGTTTTATGACGCTTGCGCCAGAACACGATTTAGTAGCAAAAATAATAACAGCTGATCAAAAAGAAGCAGTTGAAACCTATAGAGAAGCAACTTCAAAGCGTAGCGAACGCGAACGTATGGCAGATGTAAAAACCATTTCAGGTGTATTTACAGGCGCATATGCATTACATCCGTTTACAGGTGAAAAAGTGCAAATCTGGATTGGTGATTACGTATTAGCAAGCTACGGAACAGGAGCCGTAATGGCAGTTCCATGTGGAGATCAACGTGATTATGACTTTGCAAAACACTTTGGACTTGAAATTCCAAACATCTTTGAAGGTGTTGATGTTTCTGAAGAAGCACATGCAGACAAAGAAGGAACTAAAATTGCAAACTCTGATTTCTTAAACGGTTTATCATACAAAAAAGCAATGAAAACCGTGATTTACGAAATGGAAAAACGCGGTTTTGGAAAAGGAAAAATAAACTATCGTTTGCGTGATGCTGTATTCTCGCGTCAGCGTTATTGGGGAGAACCATTTCCAGTTTACTACGTAAATGGAATGCCACAAATGATCGATGTACAACATTTACCAATTGCATTGCCAGAAGTTGAAAAATACTTGCCAACCGAAACGGGTGAACCACCATTAGGAAATGCTGAGGTTTGGGCTTGGGACACCAATACAAATACAGTTGTTAGTAATGATAAAATTGACAGCGAAACAATATTTCCACTAGAACTCAACACCATGCCAGGTTGGGCAGGAAGTTCTTGGTACTTCTTCCGTTACATGGAAAAAACATTACGTGAAGACAACTTTGCAAGTGAAGAAGCTTTAAAATACTGGGAAAGTGTAGACTTATATATTGGTGGAAACGAACATGCAACAGGACACTTATTATATGCTCGTTTTTGGGTAAAGTTCTTAAAAGACAGAGGTTTTGTCGGTGTTGATGAACCGTTTAAAAAACTCATCAACCAAGGAATGATTTTAGGAACTAGTGCTTTTGTTTATGAAATAACTTCTGAAGATAAAGGTAATCCAAATGTTTTTATTTCGGCTCAAATTTTCCATAAGTCTGATACTGAAAGTGATCACTTTGAGAAAAGGGATGATTTACTTAAAGCTAAAGGGTTTACTAGTGAAGAAATAAAAAATGTAAAATTCAGATCAATTCATACAGATGTTTCATTAGTAAATGCTTCTGATGAATTAGACATGGAAGGTTTTAAAAATTGGCGTGCTGATTTTAAAGATGCAGAGTTTATCTGTGAAAAAGATGGAACATTTAAAGTTTCTCGCGAAGTCGAAAAAATGTCGAAATCAAAATACAATGTCGTAAATCCTGATGAAATCTGTGAAGAATACGGAGCCGATAGTTTGCGTTTGTTTGAAATGTTCCTTGGACCTTTAGAACAAGCGAAACCTTGGAATACTGCTGGAATTTCAGGAGTATTTGGATTCTTAAAGAAATTATGGAAATTGTATATTGGTGAAGAAGGTGCATCGAAAATTACAGATGCTGCACCAACGAAAGACAACTTAAAAACACTACACAAAACGATTAAAAAGGTGCAGGAAGACATTGAAAACTTCTCGTTCAATACGTCGGTAAGTACCTTTATGATTTGTGTAAACGAATTGACAGCACAAAAATGTGCAAGCAAAGAAATCCTAGCACCATTAACGATCTTAATTTCACCGTACGCGCCGCATATTGCTGAAGAATTGTGGGAGCGTTTAGGAAATGCGGAATCTATCGCAACAGCGAAATTCCCAACATTTGAACCAAAACATTTGGTAGAAAGTTCAAAGGAATATCCTGTGTCATTCAATGGAAAAATGCGTTTCAAAAAAGAATTGCCATTAGATTTATCAAAAGAAGAAATCGAAAAAATAATCTTAGAAGACGAACGTACACAAGCACAATTAAACGGAAGAACTCCTAAAAAAGTGATTGTAGTTCCTGGGAAAATTATAAATATAGTAGGATAAACGTATCTTCATATATATAAAACCTCGCTTATTTGGCGAGGTTTTTTTATATCATAACTGAAATAGAAATTAATGATAAACATTAATTAATTATTCTTTTTCATTAACTATACTGAAAATAAATTATATTTGAGAAAAAAGAAATGAAGCATAAGTTACCGTTTGTGATTGGAATAAGTAGTTTGCTATTGTATAAATTATTATACTACTTTACAGGAAACATATACTTAGCCTTGTCCGTGTTTATTGTTCCAATTTCTATGTTGGTTTTAAATATATTTTTACGAAAAAAACTTCGTTATAAATCGTGGTTTTTATCGAAATACAATAGCTTTCTGGAAAAAGAAATTTCAACATTTGAATCCGATATACCAAAAGAACTACTCTTTCAAAAAGTGTTAGAAGTCTCCGTTTCATCTTCATTTAACGAGCTAGATTCAAACGTAGAAACATCTGAACTACTAATTGGGACAACTCCAAATTTTTGGACTTGGGGCGAAAATATGTATATCGAAATCAAAGAAAAGGATAGTGAAACTTCAGTTGTAAAAATAACAAGTGTCACAATTTATGGAAGTTATTCGTGGAATAGGAATCGTGCAAACTACCAACACTTTTACAAGTCTTTTCAGCAATCATTAACCATATAAACGAATCGTATGGCTATCGTTGTACACTTAGATGTAATGCTCGCAAAGCGAAAAATGCAGCTCAAAGAACTTTCTGAAATAGTAGGGATTTCTGTAGTAAACTTATCAATACTCAAAAAAAGTAAAGGAAAAGCAATTCGTTTTTCTACACTAAACGCAATATGCATGGCACTAGATTGTCAGCCTGGTGATATTTTGGAATGTGTATCAGACGAAAAACATACACAACAATGAGTTGGATTCTTGGAACTGTATCGATACTGATTTTTATCTTTCTATTCAATAATTATTCGAAGAAGAAAAAGAAAGAAAAACTAAAAAAGAGCTTGCTTGGAAATTGGGGGAAACCAAAAAAGAAAGAACGTTTTAACTTCGATTTAATCGCAAAATACTTTGTGAACAATACTGATCAAAAAAATGTTTTTCATCGTATTTCTGATAAAACGCAGGCAGATTTAGACTTGCACGAACTTTTTAAATTTATAGATAGAACTTGTTCCAAAGTTGGGCAACAATATTTATACTACAAGTTGCGAACAATTCCGTCACTAAAGGTATTGCTAAAATTTGATACGCTAGTTGAGGTATTTCAAAAAGATGCGTCGCTTCGAATACAAAGTCAATTGTTATTATCTGAATTGCGATTTCACAGTGCCTATGATTTGGAAAACCTGTTAAATGGGTTACAGGTGAAAAAATCTAAAATAGTCTGGTTGGCACATTGTTTAAATATAGGAACGATTCTGTTTTTTTGTTTAGGGTTTTATAATCCTACATTCTTCTTGTGTATTGCGCCAATATATATGGTGAATGTGTATTTACATATAAAAAATAAACGAAATGTAAACTATTACTTAAGCGGTGTAAAACAACTTTCAAAGGCGCTTCGAATCACTAAAAAATTAGAAAGTTATGAAGCGATTAAAAAGCATTATGAAGACTTCTTGTTTATAAAAAAGATTGATGCTATCAAATTGAAAACTGAATTTTTAGGCTTTGAAACCAATTTGTTAACCAATGAATACTTCTTTGCTATTTGGATGGTGATTGAATCGTTTAAGGTGTTTTTAAATATAGAATTCTTAGTATTCAATAGTTTTATTGATGGTATTACGGAAGAAAAAGATAGTATAAAGGCATTATTTGTTCGTATTGGAGAAATTGATGCAGCAATAGCAACAGCTTCTCTTAAGTCAGGTGAGCTGCAAACCTGTACTCCAGAATTTGCTACAACAAAAACAATGGAAGTTTCCGAAATTATGCACCCTTTAGTGGATAAATGTGTTGCCAATGATTTACATATAATAGACAAAAGCGTATTAATTACAGGTTCTAACATGTCTGGTAAAACGACTTTTATTCGTACTGTTGGAATCAATAGTTTGCTGGCGCAGACACTCCATATATGCTTTGCGAAAACTTACAAAGCGCCATTTCTAAAACTATACTCTTCTATTCGTATTTCAGATGACTTGCTAAAAAAAACAAGCTATTATTTGGAAGAAGTGCAAACTATGAAAACCTTACTAGATGCTTCAATAAATGAAATTCCTTGTTTATTTATTTTGGATGAATTGTTTAAAGGAACAAATACAATTGAACGGATTTCAGGCGGAAAAGGAATATTATCATATCTAAATGAAAACCAGAATATTGTATTTGTGTCTACACATGATATAGAACTTACCGAAATGTTACAAATAACGGGTTATGAATTATTCCACTTTAGTGAAACCATTGCAAATGAAACATTAGTTTTTGATCATAAAATAAAATCGGGAAGATTAACAACGCAAAATGCAATTAGAATTTTAGAATTGTATGACTATCCTAAAGAAATCATAACAGACGCTAGAGATACACAGGAAAAATACTTTAGTAAGTAAAATAGTTAGCGAATACTAAGTGTCGTAGAAATCAAATTAGTCCAATAATACTATTCAAAAGGTAGTTTTTTGCTAAAAAGACACGCAATTCATCGCAAAAACTGACAAAACTTCATGTAAATACAAACCTCGCTTATTTGGCGAGGTTTTTGTATTTTAGGAGATATACAAAATAGAATATTATGTTTTCAAGTGGATATATGCTCCTAGCGGGCGCAATAATGTTGGTAAGTATGTTTGTAAGTAACAAGCTTAAAAGTAAGTTTGCATATTACTCTAAACTTCACTTACGTAATGGAATGAGTGGTGCAGAAATAGCGGAAAAAATGCTTGCAGATCATGGAATACGAGACGTAAAAGTAGTTTCTGTACGCGGAATGTTAACAGATCATTACAATCCTAGGGATAAAACGGTGAACCTTAGTGAAGGTGTATACAACCAGCGAAATGCTGCGGCTGCGGCAGTAGCGGCTCATGAAGTTGGACATGCTGTACAACATGCAAAAGGATACAAATGGTTGCAAATGCGATCGAAAATGGTGCCTATGGTAAGTGTAGCTTCAAAATTTTCACAATGGGTTATCTTTGGAGGAATTGCACTTATGGCAGGTCAAGGAGCTGGATTAGGTCAAAATATTTTAATCATAGGATTAGTTATGTTTGCATTAGGAACTGCGTTTAGTTTTGTAACACTTCCTGTAGAATATGATGCAAGTAACAGAGCGTTACGTTGGTTAAAACACAAAAATATGGTATCACAAGAAGAATTTTTGGGCGCGCAAGATGCTCTCAAATGGGCGGCAAGAACGTATGTTGTAGCTGCACTTGGTTCGTTGGCAACCTTACTATATTTTATGAAATATCTCAACAGGCGCTAAAATAGTAATAAATAAGATTCTGAAATAAGTTCAGAATGACGTTTTAGAATCTTTAAGTGTAACGCCTTGAGTATTATTGAGATTAAATATATTTTAATTGAAAATACTCAGCGAAGCTACCGAAATGTTATACTTTAATCTGACGATCAATTTGTTGATTTAGGGAAATAAAAGTTTCCGTTCGCGAAACTCCTTTAATTGCTTGTATTTTATGGTTTAAAATATGCATAAGATGTTCGTTGTCTTTACACAAAATTTTAATCAGTAGCGACCAATTTCCTGTAGTATAATGACTTTCCATAACTTCTGGAATTTGCTCTAATTCTTTTACGGCTGCAGGATTACGCATGGCTTTATCTAAATACACACCAATAAACGCCATTGTTTTGTAGCCTAAAACTTTCGGATTAATAACAAATTTTGAACCTATGATTAATTTTGCATCTTCTAACTTTCGCAATCGTTGATGAATAGCAGCTCCTGAAATTCCAATCGTTCGCGCAATGCTTAAAATAGGTGTTCGTGCATCTTGCATTAATGCCCGTAAAATTTGTTTGTCAATACCATCAATCTCAATTTGATCATTAATCACTTTCATAAAAATCTATATTTAGAGTATGAAAGTTAAAAATAGCACTTTTTTCTTAAATCTTAAGTAAAAAGGTATTTGGCGGTAAAATTTGATCTTTTTTGACTCAATTTCCTTTTAAATTGAAATTTTTATAAGAATGATAGCTATTATAAATACAAATAGATTTCGATATAAATTTACTGTGTAAATTCACTCAATCTAGCATGTAAGTTTCTATAAATCAAAAGTCGTTTTTACATGTTGGCAGGATCATAGCCAAAATATGGAACTTCTTCTTCTTTAAAAATAACTCCATAATTTTCCAATTCTTTTAAAATAGGTGTATATACTTCTTTTGTAATCGGTAATTGAACGCCTGGTGTTTTAATTTCGCCATTTAAAATTTTCAAGGCAGCAATAGCAACTGGTAAGCCAACAGTTTTTGCCATAGCTGTATATGTTTGATCTTCGCCTAAAATCACCATTTTTGACTCAATTTGATGTTTTTTGCCATCTTTTTCGTAACCGAATTTATGATACATCACAATCATGTCTTTATCTTCTGGCGCAAGTGTCCAACTATCCATTAAGATTTTTTGAAGAATTTGTGCTGGTGTTGCATTCTCTAAACCTACCATTTTAGTTGGGTTAAAAAGATCTAACTCCAATAACTTTTCCCAAAGAGTATCATCTTGGTCAATTTTTAAATTATGACGCATTTTTAACTCTACAGAATCTGTTGGACTATATGGTAAAAACGAATTTACAAAGTCACGATAACTCATCTCTGCAGAATTTTCAATCGTATAGCTGTCATCAGTCATTCCTAAAATGACAAACATTTGCCAAGCTCTAGAATATCCAACTCTACGAATAGTTCCACGATATAAAGTTAAAATATCATCTAAGCCGTATACACTTCTATACTTTAAGGAATCACGATTTGCGTAGGCTTCAAACTTTCCATAGCCTTCAACATTTAAAAATTCGGTTCTACGGAACAAACGATTATATGGAATATACTTATAAGTACCTTCTTGGATAAACTTTGCAGCGCCACCTTGTCCGGCTAACACTACATTTCTAGGGTTCCAAGTAAATTTGTAATTCCATAAGTTAGTGTCACTTTCTGGCGCAACGAGTCCACCAGTAAACGATTCAAACAAAATCATTTTTCCATTATCATCACGGATACGATCTATCACTTCCATAGCACTCATATGATCGATTCCTGGATCTACTCCAATTTCGTTCATAAAAACAAGTCCTTTTTCTTTTACAGCTTCGTCTAGCGCTTGCATTTCTTTGCTGATATAAGAAGCTGTAACCATGTTTTTTCCATAATGGACACAATCTTTTGCAACTTCAATATGGAAACGTGCAGGGAGCATCGAAATTACAATAGCAGCTTTTTCAATAGCGGCTTTTCTATTTTCTTCATTAAACACATCTAAAAAAATTGCAGAAGCATTTGGATGATCTCCAACAAGCTTTTGTGCATTTTCAATGTTTATATCTCCGACAGTTATATGTAAGTTTTCTGTATGACTTTTATCTAAAAAATATTTGATAAGGTAAGAAGCAGATTTTCCTGCACCAATAATTAAAATGTTTCGCATAGTGGCTTTTGTTGCGTATTTTTGTGAAATAACAAATATAACACGAATGTAGCAAAATGTTACATTTATAAAAATATCTATTCATTTTTATGAGAAAAAAGATTTTAGTAACAGGAGCTATTTTGGGATGTTTAGCAGTAATTTTAGGTGCATTTGGTGCGCATGCACTCAAAAAAATATTGACGGTAGATCAAATTGCCTCTTTTGAAACAGGCGTTCGTTATCAAATGTATCATGCATTATTGTTATTATTTATAGGAGTAACACCTTATATTCCATCCAAAATGCAAAAACTATTATTCGTTTTTATTTTATGGGGAACCATTTTATTCTCAGGATCTATATATCTTTTAGCGACTAATAATTCGACAAGTTTTGATTTCACTACGATTGGGTTCATAACTCCCATAGGAGGAACTTTGTTAATAGTCGCGTGGATACTAATGATTGTTAGTTTTTTTAGGTTGAAATCGGATAAAATCACTTAAATATCTGTTATCTATAAAAATATTTATACTTTTGCCCTTTACAAAAAACACAACAAGAGTTAAAAGTTATGACGAATAACACCTTCTCAACGAAAACGATTTCGTTAAATCAATACGGAATCAAAGATGCCAAGGCGCATTATCAACTTTCCTCAGATGAACTTCATGAAGAAACTATTAAAAACGGACAAGGAGTAGAAACTTCTTTTGGAGCTATAACTGTAAATACAGGAGAGTTCACAGGAAGATCGCCAAAAGATCGTTTTATAGTAAAAGACAGTATTACAGAAGACAAAGTTTGGTGGGGAGACATCAACATTCCTTTTGAATCTGCTGCCTTTGATAAGTTGTATGACAAAGTTGTTGCATATTTATCTGAAAAAGAAATTTATGTGCGTGATGCCTATGCTTGTGCAGATGAAAATTACAAATTGAATATCCGAGTGATCAATGAGTATCCTTGGAGTAATATGTTTGCTCATAACATGTTTTTACGTCCAACTCAAGATGAGTTAGCACAATTTGAGGAAGAATGGTTAGTGGTGAATGCACCTGGATTTATGGCAGATCCTGAAGTAGATGGTACGCGTCAACATAACTTCGCTATCTTAAACTTTGAAAAGAAAATTGCATTAATTGGTGGAACAGGATATACAGGAGAAATTAAAAAAGGTATTTTTTCTGCATTAAACTTTATTCTTCCTGTATTTAAAAACACTTTACCAATGCACTGTAGTGCAAATGTTGGTAAAAACGGTGAAACGGCTATTTTCTTTGGTTTATCAGGAACAGGAAAAACAACATTGTCAGCAGATCCAGAACGTAAGTTAATTGGAGATGACGAACACGGTTGGACAAACGAAAATACAGTCTTTAACTTTGAAGGTGGTTGCTATGCAAAAGTGATCGATTTAAGTGAAGAAAAAGAACCAGATATTTATCATGCTATTAAAAAAGGAGCAATTCTTGAAAATGTAGTATTAGATGAAAATAAAAATGTAGATTTTGAAGATACAACGATCACGCAAAATACACGTGTAAGTTATCCTATCTATCATATTGATAATATTCAGGTTCCTTCTATTGGAAGCAATCCTAAAAATATATTTTTCTTAACGGCGGATGCATTTGGTGTGTTACCTCCAATTTCAAAATTAACACCTGGACAAGCTGCTTATCATTTTATTTCTGGATATACGGCTAAAGTTGCAGGAACAGAAGCAGGAATCAATGAGCCTGTACCAAGTTTCTCAGCGTGTTTTGGAGCGCCTTTTATGCCTTTACACCCAACGAAGTATGCAGAAATGTTAAGTGCAAAAATGCAAGAAGCTGGTGTAAACGTTTGGTTGATAAACACTGGTTGGACTGGTGGACCTTACGGAACAGGAAGTCGTATGAAATTGAAATATACACGTGCTATGATTAGTGCTGCGTTACAAGGAGAATTAAACAACGTTGAATTCCATACACATCCAGTTTTTGGATTGTCAATGCCAAAAGATTGTCCAAATGTGCCTAATGAAGTATTAAATCCAATCGATACTTGGGCAGATAAGGAAGCTTACAATGCAAAAGCGGCTGAACTTTCTGGTTCGTTCAAGAAAAACTTTGCACAATTTTCAGCATACGCAAATGACGAAATTATGGCTGGCGGACCAATTGGCTAGTCAGTATAATACTAAACCAACCCAAAATTTCTAAACCAAAAAAAGCCTGAATCATTTGATTCAGGCTTTTTTACTCTATAATCGAGATTTAAAATTGTTCCGAGGCTTGCCTCGTTATGTTATAATGAATTCCTTATATAGGTCTCGTGAACTTGTTCCGAGGTAGTTGATTTTATAAAAATATATAAAGTAATTATTTTTTATTCACTTCGTCAATGTATTTTGCCAATGCCATCGTCATAGATGGAGTTTCTGGCGTTGGCGCTTTAATATCAACTCTCAATCCTGCTTCTGTAGTTGCTTTAATAGTAGAATTACCAAAAACGGCGATACGTGTATCATTTTGCTCAAAGTCTGGGAAATTAGCTAATAATGACTTAATTCCTGAAGGACTAAAGAATACTAAAATGTCATAATACACATTACGTAAATCAGACAAATCACTTACTACAGTTTTGTAAAATACACCACGTTCCCATGAAATATTAATAGAGTTTAAAGCTTCTGGGACTGCAGGCTTTAGTGCATCTGATGATGGTAACAAGAACGATTCGTCTTTGTATTTTTTAATTAAAGGTAGTAATTCTTTAAAAGTACGTTTACCAACATAAATCTTACGTTTTCTGTACACTACATACTTCTGCAAATAGTAAGCAACTGCTTCCGACTGACAGAAATACTTCATGGAGTCAGGAACCTTAAAACGCATTTCTTCTGCTACTCTAAAGAAATGATCAACTGCATTTCTACTTGTTAAGACAATAGCAGTAAACTTTCCTAAGTCTATTTTTTGATGTCTTACGTCGCGAGCGCTTACGCCTTCAACGTGTATAAACGGCCTGAAATCGATTTTCACCTTTTGCTTGTCAATAAGCCTCGAGTAAGGAGAATTCTCAATTTTTGGTTCCGGTTGAGAAACTAAAATAGTTTTTACTTTCATAAACCTGTTTTTTTAAATTTTGCGTTATTTAACTAAAAATTTATACATAACTAAATAAGGGGCAATTTCAAGTGCGCAAAGATACAAAATAAAATAAAACAACTTGCTGATTATCAAATTTTGATAATTTTTTAGTAGAAGAAATAATCCAATGAGATTATATAGAAAAAATGTAAGAATTACTGAGAAAAATATAATCTTATTCCCATTTGTATAGTAAACTAGGACTAAGTTGACTGGAATTAAGATAATTCCAAATAGGTTGCGTATGCTAAGTTTGTGGAAATTGTACGTATTTACGTGCGTTTCTAGGTCTAAAATAACTGCAATTATTTTTTCTAAAATATATTTAATAATGATGAAAAACGTCGTAAAAGTGATAATTTTCACAAAAAGAAAAGGCGCATCGACTAAGGATGGGTGAAAAAATATAATAGCAACATAACTAAAAATAGTGATGGAAATTATCTGAATCAAAAATAGTAATGAACTAAACCAATTTACAACATCATCTTGTTTGCTAATAAATTGATTCTCATACTTGTTTGAAAATAAAAAAACTAAAAATAGCGAAAACTGCTTTCTAAATACAAAGCGAATCAACACCAGTAAACAGAAGGAAATCAAGAATAGCAATGTAAGCCAATCCTTAGAAATAATCGTTCGTTCTATACTTTCAAACATTTGGTAAAATTAGGGAGTATGTTAAATAATACATAAAAAATTATCACAAATCGTGACATTTCTTCGTTAAACGTATAATTTAATTACTTTTGTTTGCCTAAATTATAGAGATGTCAGACGCAATTGTTGTCATACCAACGTATAACGAGATTGAAAATATAGACGCCATTATTGGAGCTGTTTTTGCTCAGGATAAAGCGTTTCATGTTTTGATTGTAGATGACAATTCTCCTGACGGAACACATAAACGTGTCCAAGAATTACAAGAAAAATACCCAACCCAACTTTTTTTAGAAAAACGAAACGCCAAAACTGGCTTAGGAACTGCATATATTCATGGTTTTCGTTGGGCATTGGAACGAAAATACGAGTACATCTTTGAAATGGATGCTGATTTTTCACATAATCCTAATGATTTAATTCGATTGTTTAATGCTTGCGAAGAAGGCGCCGATGTAGCTATTGGTTCACGCTATGTAAAAGGTGTAAACGTAGTGAATTGGCCAATGAATCGTGTGCTGATGTCGTATTTTGCTTCAAAATATGTGCGTTTCATTACAGGAATTCCTATCCATGATACTACTGCCGGATTTATCTGTTATCGCAGAAAAGTATTAGAAGCAATCGGTTTGGATAATATTCGTTTTGTAGGATATGCGTTTCAAATTGAATTAAAATTCAAAGCATGGAAATTAGGCTATAATATCAAAGAAGTATCTGTTATCTTTACAGACCGAACCAAAGGTGTTTCTAAAATGGATAGCTCTATCTTTTCAGAAGCTGTTTTTGGAATCATAAAGATGAAAATAAGAAGTCTATTTACTAAACATAAACACAATGCATAAAATACTCCTAAAAAACGCACAAATTGTGAGTGAAACCGAAATTAAAATAGCAGATATTTTAATTGAAGGTGAACGAATTGCTACTATTGGGACAAATCTTACTGTAGCTGATGCTGAAATAATTGACGCGACAGGAAAGCATGTTTTTCCAGGAGTCATAGATGATCAAGTACATTTTAGAGAGCCAGGTTTAACGCATAAAGCTAACATTCAAACAGAATCGAGAGCGGCAATTGCAGGTGGAATTACGTCATTTATAGAAATGCCAAATACGAATCCGCAAACAACTACGGTTGAAAAAATGCAAGAGAAATTAGACATTGCAAAAGAAACAGCTTTTGCAAACTATTCGTTTATGTTTGGTGGTACAAATGATAATTTAGACGAAATTTTAAAAGTAGACCCAACACAAGTAGCTGGATTGAAATTATTTTTAGGTTCCTCAACAGGAAATATGTTAGTTGATAACGAAGCGGTGTTAGAAAAAATATTTTCAAGTACTGACATGGTAATTTCAGTACATTGTGAAGATGAAGCGACCATTAGAAAAAACTTAGCGGAATACAAAGAGAAATATGGAGATGATATTCCAATGGAGTTTCATCCAATCATACGAAGTGAGGACGCTTGCTATATATCATCGTCACGAGCTATCGCGTTAGCAAAGAAAACTGGCGCGCGTTTGCATGTTTTTCATCTGTCAACAGGAAAAGAAACAGCATTGTTTGACAATTCTGTTCCATTAGAAGAAAAGAAAATTACGGCAGAAGTATGCATTCATCATTTATGGTTTTCGGATGAAGACTATGCTAAAAAAGGAACAAACATTAAGTGGAATCCTGCGGTGAAGAAAGCTTCAGATAGAGCACAATTATGGGAAGCTTTATTAGACGATCGTATTGATGTAATTGCAACCGATCATGCGCCACATACCATAGAAGAAAAAAACAATCCATATACAAAAGCACCTTCTGGCGGACCGTTAGTACAACATGCGTTAAACGCGATGATACAAGCGCACAAAGCAGGAAAAATTTCGTTGGAAAAGATTGTACAGAAAATGTGTCATAATCCAGCGCGTTTATTTCAAGTAAAAGACAGAGGTTTTGTAAAAGAAGGTTATTATGCTGATTTGGTGTTAGTTGATTTAGGAAAATCATACGAAGTTGCTAAAGACAATGTGTTATATAAATGTGGATGGTCTCCGTTTGAAGGAACAACGTTTGACTCTGTAATTACGCATACATTTGTAAATGGAAATTTAGCCTACGCAGATGGGAAAATCTCTGAAAAACGTCAGGTAAAACAATTAGAATTCAACAGATGAAAACATACATAGCTTCTATACTTACGTTACTATTATTGGTTGTATCCTGTAAAGAGGAAGCGGTACCAAAGCCTGATGATTTATTGTCAAAACAACAAATGGCGGATATTTTGTATGATATTACATTGATCAATTCAATGAAAGGTGTTGATAAGAAAAACTTAGAAGCAAGTTTTTTTCATTACGACACATATCTATACAAAAAACATAATGTAGATAGCGCTCAGTTTGCAGAAAGTAATAATTACTATGCGGCATATCCATTAAAATATGACAAGATTTACGACCTTGTAAATACACGATTCCTAAAAGAGCGCCGCGATGTAGAAGCCGAATTGGAAAAAGAAAAAAAGCGTAGAGATTCACTGCAAAAAGCTAAAAAAGAAGAGCAAGAACGTCTTAATAAACGAAAAGATACAGTGCAAAAAAAGAAGCTGAAGGCAGTTAAAAAGAGCTAACTGTTAAGATTTATTGCTTAATTTGTTCAATTACTTTTCTGAAATTTATACTATCGGATGCTCTTGGGCAATTATTGCTAATCACTTTATTGTTAGAACTTAAAATACTATACCTTGGAACTGTATACCATTGAGTAGGCTTTTGCTCTTTGTTAACCATATAGTTTACAATCTTTGATGTTTTTCCGTTCAGAATTAAATACTGCTGCTCTTTATTAACATAGTCTTTTAAACGCTCAACATGTTTCATCCACTCGTTTTTATCTTCATCTACAGCGAAGTAGATAAATTCTATTCCTTTTTGTTTGGAGATTGTATGTCTAAAATCTCTTGATTGTTTTATATCCAAAATGCCTGGTGCAGAGCAGGTTACCCAGAAATCAATTGCTTTAATGTTGTTCCCCCTTTTTTCAAGAATTCTCCTTACAGTAATCGTATCACCATTAAATGTTAATAGTTTTTCGTTTAAAACTTTAGTCGGAATCTCAAAATCATACATGTCAAGATTGGAGGATATTCTATCCATACGTTTTGAAAAAGATGGTTCAGAAAAAGGTACTTCATATTCTTTAATGAGATTTTTAATGATATCAATATCTTGTTTTCCTGTTCCAAAACCGTTTGTGTAATAATCGTTAATCAATCGACCAATCGCATAATTCTCTATAGCTCCGTCAAAATTTTTCTGAATAAAATTCTTTTCGTCTAAAAAGTTTTTTCGTGAATAATCAAGGTATTCATGGTTTACAAAGTAATGACGAATGTATAACACCAGACTACGTTTAAAATAATCGTTATTGATCAATTCAGGATGTTGAAAATCAGCTACTGTAATATTTCCAAAATACGATTTAAAGTCAAATAGCTTCTCTTCAGAAAAGTTGTTCATTGCGTATTCATATACAATAGTATTACTGCTGTTTGTGTAATTTCCTTCGACCAATTGATCCTCAACATTTCTGGGCAACATTAAGTTATACAAGTATTCAAAATGTAATTCAGCTGGAACAAGTTTTTTAAAACTGTCGGATACTTTAGGATGCTCGTATATATAGTTTTCTAAGAAGCCATCTTTCTTTTTGTATGCTAGTTCTAATTCAGTTTGATATTGATTTGGATCTTGTTTATATACAGCCCATTGTTGGCGTAACGGATCGTTCATTTCTAAGAAAAAATTATAATGATCGCTATTTTTTCCTGAAAATTGAATCTTTCCATTTTTTATATTCATAGAAATACGATCGCCCGGTGTTACAAATATCCGTGTAAAGTAGGGAATCGTGTCTTGATTGTCTGAAAACGCCATCAAATCCATGAGTTGCGGTTGCTGTATTTTGAAAAGATCGAGCTTTAATGAATCGGCAAAAACATCTTTTTCTTTTGGTTTTTGATACGATGAAAAGCCAAAATTGGAGAAGTCTAAAATATTTAAATATTCCAAAGCTGCTGCATCATCTGATTTTCCAACGATGGTTACTTTTGAAGTTGTGTCAATTTTTTGAGTTATATCTTCTGTAGGAGTATTATTTGTTTTTGGATCATTTTTACAACTATATAAAAAGATAGATGTAGTTAAGAAACATACAAAATGGTATGGAGTTAATTTCATGGGTTGGTTTTGTGTTAATGAGTTTTCAAACTATTTGCATCATATTTCGTGCCTAACTCTCAAAACCAATATAAAATAAGGTCAAGCTATTTTCTATACCGTTTACTTACACGTTCAATAGTTTCTTCAAGTGGTTTGAATTTGAAATTCAATGCATTTTGAATTTTACTACTATCAAAAAACGATTGCGATTGAATGGACTTTGCAGTTTGCTTGGTTAATTTTCTGTGTTTTCCAGTGAAAAATTGTCGTAACCAGTCCATTCGCCAACCAATTCCTATTAAAAACGAACTAGCTTCTTTTGTTGGTGGTTTTACATCTAAAGCTTTTGCCATTGTTTTGGTAAACTTTTCTAAACTCCAATTTTCGGCAACTAATACAAAACGTTCATTTTTTATGTTACTCTCCATAAGTTGAATCATCACGGTAACTACATCTTGAACGTCTACATAACTTAAAATTCCTTTGGTGTAATACTTTAGTCCTTGGTCAATTTTTCTAAATAACGAACCACTTCCTGTACGCCAGAATCCAGCACCTAAAATAATAGCAGGATTTACAATGACAATGTCTAAACCTTCTTGAGAACCTCGCCAAACCTCCATTTCGGAACCATATTTTGAAATAGCATATACACTATTGTCAACTTCAGGATTCCAGTGTGTTTCTTCCGTAATTGGAATTGTTGGATCTTCATTTTCACCAACAGCAGCTATCGAACTTACAAAACAGAGTTTTTTCACGCCGTGAGCGACACATAAATTTACAATATTAGCAGTTCCCTGAATATTAACTTTTCGCAACATATCAAAATCTTTCGGGTCAAATGAAATCAATGCTGCTGCGTGGTAAACATGTGTTACTTTAGAAAAAGCAGTTTCAAGTGAAGGAACATCGGTTACATCGGCTTGGAGCCATTCAATTTTATCATAAAAATAATCGACATCATCAAAATAATATGTAAAAACATTTTTAACAGCATCTAGCTTATTTTCTGTTCTGTAAATCGCTTTTATACGTTGTTCTGTTTGTACTAAATGTGCCAATAAATGCGCACCAACTAATCCAGTTCCTCCAGTGATTAATATCATGCCACTAAAATAAACTTTTTTCTTTTCACTTTTATATCTTTGCGGAGCTTTAAAAGAATATAAAGATGAACAACAATTTAGTAGAAGAATTACGTTGGAGAGGAATGATACACGATATCATGCCAGGAACAGAAGATCAATTGAGTAAAGAAATGACAACTGCCTATATTGGATTTGATCCAACATCAGACTCTTTACATATTGGGAGTTTGGTTCCTATTATTTTGTTGATGCATTTACATAAAGCAGGACATAAGCCAATTGCATTGGTTGGAGGTGCTACAGGGATGATTGGAGATCCGTCAGGGAAGTCAGATGAGCGTAATTTGCTAACAGAAGAGATTTTAGCTAAAAATGTAGCTGGAATTAAGCGTGTGTTATCTCGCTTTTTAGATTTCAACGGAAGTGAAGATAATGCGCCAATATTGGTAAACAATTACGATTGGATGAAAGATTTTTCTTTTATCAATTTTGCACGTGATGTTGGAAAACGAATTACCGTAAACTATATGATGGCAAAAGATTCTGTAAAGAAACGTTTGACAGGAGAAGGTGTTGGAATGTCGTTTACAGAGTTTACATACCAGTTAATTCAAGGATACGATTTTTACCATTTACATAAAGAACATAATTGTTTGTTACAAATGGGAGGATCTGATCAATGGGGAAATATTACGACGGGAACCGAATTAGTGCGTAGAATGAACGATGAAGCTACAAAAGCATATGCAATGACCTGTCCGTTAATTACCAAAGCAGATGGTTCTAAATTTGGAAAAACGGCTGGTGGAAATGTCTGGTTAGATGCTGATAAAACTTCTGTATACCGTTTTTATCAGTTTTGGTTAAATGCTTCAGATGCTGATGCAGAAAAGTATATTAAAATCTTTACATTTTTAGATAAAGAAATAATTGATGCTTTAATTGCTGAACATGTAGAAGCGCCACATATGCGTATTTTACAAAAACGTTTGGCGGAGGAAGTAACTACGTTAGTACATAGTAAAGAAGATTTAGAAAATGCTCAAAAAGCAACGAATATTCTATTTGGAAAATCAACTACGGAAGATTTTAAGCAATTAGACGAGCAAACGTTGTTAGATGTTTTTGAAGGTGTTCCGCAAGCGGAAATTGAGCGTTCAGATATAGAAGAAGGTATGGATATGATTGCTGCTTTGTCTGCAAAAACTAATTTCTTAGCTTCTAATGGAGATGCACGTAGAGCTTTAAAAGAAAACTCAGTTGCGGTTAACAAAACGAAAGTAAAAGAAGATTATAAAATCACGACTGATGATTTAATCAATGATAAGTTTGTAACTATTCAACGTGGAAGGAAGAAAAATTTCTTGTTGATTGTAAAATAAATCCATTAAAAAACCCTGAATATTGTGTAGTAGGGCAATACTCAGGGTTTGAATCATTAAATAACTAAACTAATTAGAGATGAAATATCTCGTTAATTGAGTCGAATATTATTTGTAAACCTTTCAATATAATTTTATTTACAGATTTATACCTGCATATTGTATCCCAGTAAGTCTGTGCATTTCTAAATTGAGTGTACTTAAATCAGAAAAGTTAAATTTCTTAATATCATCATGTCCACACGATCTGGCAACTACTTTTAACAAATCATTAGAAGCTGAAAAGAAGTTGTATAATTGCTTTGCAGATTGATCAATGATGAGTCGGGCACGTAAATTTTGTTTTTGTGTAGCAATTCCAACAGGACAGTTATTACTTCCACATGCGCGCATTCCTAAACAACCAATGGCTTGTAAAGCTGCGTTTGAAACAGCAATAGCATCTGCGCCAAGCATCATAGCTTTGGCAAAATCTTCTGCTACACGCAAACCTCCTGTAATGACTAAAGTTACCTCTTTTGCGCCAACTTTGTCTAAGTGTTTTCTAGCTCTGGCTAAAGCAGGAATTGTAGGAACATTGATATTGTCTCGTAAAATGTTCGGAGCCGAACCTGTTCCGCCACCGCGACCATCTAAAATAATATAGTCTACACCAACTGCTAAAGCAAAATCAATATCATCTTCAATTCTACTTGCAGCAATTTTAAATCCAATGGGAATTCCGCCTGTTTGTGTGCGTACTTCTTCTGCAAAATCTTTGAAGTCATTTACGGTAAATAAATCAGGAAATGCTGCTGGAGAAATTGCTGATTCTCCTTCTTTAAGTCCTCGAACTTCTGCAATTTCTTTGGTTACTTTACTGCCTGGTAAATGTCCACCTGTTCCTGTTTTTGCTCCTTGTCCACCTTTAAAATGAAATGCTTGTGCTTTTTTTACTTTGTCCCAAGAAAAGCCAAATTTCCCAGAAGCTAATTCATAGAAATAGCGTGAATTACTTGCTTGTTCTTCTGGTAACATTCCTCCTTCACCTGAGCAAATTCCTGTGCCGCTTAATTCAGCTCCTTTTGATAATGCTACTTTGGCTTCTCGAGATAAGGCACCAAAACTCATATCAGATACGAAAATGGGCATTTCTAACTGCAATGGTTTTTTCGCTTTAGCGCCAATAACTACTTGTGTATTTACGTTGTCATGATCTAACAAAGGTCTTTTAGAAAGTTGTGCAGGTAAAAATTGTATGTCTTCCCATTTTGGCAAAGTATTTCTATCAACTCCCATAGAAGAGGAAGGTCCGTGATGTCCGTAGTTTTTTAGTCCGTCTTTGGCTAATGCTTTTATAAAACCTGTATATGGTTCGGTAGCTTCTGGATGTGTATCTGCATATGTGCCAAGATATTCATCACGTTTAAATGGTTGTGGATGTTCAGTTTGAAAGGCTTCAATTTCGGCTTTATCTACTGATAAAGTATCGTTATGTATATGTGTTGTGAATTTGTGTAATTTTTCTTCGTCATTATATTCGCTTACACCTGTATCATATCTGTAATCCCAACCGTGCAGTCCGCAGATGAGGTTATTTCCTTGTATAAAACCATCAGACATTAGTGCGCCACGATGCAAACATCGTCCATAAAGGATAGAGATGTTTTCTTTAAATTTTATAATAACTAAGTCGGTGTTGAGGACTAATGCGTGTGTAGGTTCTTTTTCTTTAAGTTCAGAAATTTTAGCAATTTCTATGAGTGTATTCGACATATTTTTAGAGGTTGATTATTTGGTTTATAACTACCTATGAAGATAGGTTATTATTTTAATAATTATGTCGTAGGAATAGTTGGTTGATTACAAATGGTATTTTCAGTAAGCTTAAAATACCATTAAGTTACAACCTCTTATGTCGGAATGATCAAAACGACCAATGATTTCAAAGGTTCCATTGGTATAAACTTTCCCTAAATCTTGGGTGGCAATAAATGAACAGGAGTTTCTGTTAGCCAAATCGATAACGTTAATTCCGCCAGACTTGCCATTGAGTTGGAGTGTAAGTGCATCTTCAGGATCGCGTGTGTAGAGTTTCATCCAAGGTGGTGTTTCAAAGATGCCGTTTCCTTTGGAATATCCTTGTGATAACAATTCGGTCATGCCATATTCTGAATGTATTTCAGCTACGCCAAAACCTTCACAAAGTAGTTGATGTAATTCTGTACGAATCATTTCTTTTCGTCGTCCTTTCATACCTCCGGTTTCCATAATGGTAGTATGTTTTAGATTGAATTGAGACGTTTCAGTCAAATCTAATAATGCAAAAGAAACACCAATTAAGAGCACTTTCTTTCCTTGTTGATCTAGTTGAATCAGTTTTTCTGAGAGTCCTTTTAAATCATGCAAATAAAAACCACTTTCCTCTTGTTTACTACGTTTAATAAGATCATTTACCATATAGGTTAGGGAAGAGCCAGTGCGTTCTAAATAATTCGGCAATAAAGCTAAAATTACATACTCTTCAACGTTTCCATAAAAATGTGTAAATCCTTTTAGGTAGCTTTTTTCATATAGTAGTAAATCTGTAACATGATGTTTACTAGGCGTGCTTCCTGTAGTTCCTGAGCTTGTAAATGTTTCTTGAATGGTGTTTTTATTGGAGACAATTTCATGCGATTTAAAGAATTCTATCGGAAGAAAAGGAATATCTTCAATACGTTTGATATCGCTTGGATGTTTGTATAGTAAATCGCAAAATGAACGATAGGTACTATTATTTTCAAATTGATGTTTAAAGGTCTGAAATGTCAGTGCTTCAAAATCGGCATCGTTGGATATATTGAAAATAGTGTTGGAATTCATTGGTGTGTTCTGAAAGCACAAAAGTACTTAAAATAATAAAAAAAGCATCTTGAAATTTCAAGATGCTTTTTTGTCTGTTATGTGTTTGGTAAAATTACTTGATCACTAATTTTTTAGTGGCAGATTTACCATTTTCTGTAATTTGAACTACATAGATTCCTGATTGTAAATCAGCAATGTTTAATGTGTTTGTAATTTTAGTATTGATTACTTGCTTTCCGATAATGCTGTATACTTTTACTTCTTTTGTGCTGTTTGTAGCAGAAGCGATTGTTACAGTAGTTCCGTTAGCAGGATTTGGATACATGCTGAATGTTGTAGTTGTTCCAAATTCTTCTGTGCTTAAAGCATCTTCAATATCACTAGCGTATCTTGGGAATACTTGGTATGTTCCGTTGAACTCACCACCTAAACCAATAATGTTAACGTGAGTTCCAGGAATTGTAGTTCCGATAAGATCTTCATCGCCAAAAGCAACTCTACATACAGTAGTATCTGTTCCTCCAACTGTAGTAATTGTATAGTTTGTATTGTCAGTAAACATTGTACCAACATCACCAGCATCAAAAGTACCATCAATAAGTCTAATTAATCTACTTTCGTATGTTTCACCATTTGTTGCTAATTCAGTAACTGTTACATCAATTGGAGAAACTGTATTTCCTGTAGAAGAAGCTCCAGGTACGTTTTCAGAAGGTACAAATTGTAATACACCACTAAATTGAGATAATTGACCTTTTAATCCAATGATTCCGTCTCCGATGTTTAAAGGAGCACTTAATGTTCCGGCTGTATCATCAATTAAGATTCCAGCTGCACCATCTTGAATATATTTTTGATTTCTTGTTCCATCAGTTACAATGTAAGAGATGATAGCTTCACCAGTTAATTCGTAGTAGTCACCAACTGTACCAGCACGTAACTCTGTAATGCTAGCTACTTGCGTTTCACTTCCAATAGAGAAAGAAATCATTTTAGTATCAACTAACATGTTGTTGTCATATAATTCTACAGTAACATCATACATACCTCCATTCATAGTAGGAATTGTATAAGGAGAAGAAACATCTGTATCAGTTGGGTTCATATTTACAGTAACATTTACAAAGCTTCCAGGCATTACAAGGTTCACATTTTGTGTTACGTATTCAACATCTACACTAGTAGTTCCTGGTGCAAATGAAGAAGCTGTTGGAGCTGTAATAGTTACAGATGGTACTGTTGTAACTTGCTCAGTTACTGAGTAGTCATCAATATAAATTACAGACATGTTTCCTGCAGCTGCCCAGTTACTAGAAATGTCATAAAAACGAAGTCCTATGTCAATTGTTCCTGTAGCAGTAGCACTATATTCATATGTAACTTCTTGCCATGCATTTAAATTGTCAGGATCAGAGTATCCTTGGTATCCATCTACAAATAAACGAGCTCTTGCAGCATTGTCAGCTTGATATACCCATACACTTACATCATATGTTTTCCCTGCTTCCACATTAACTGTTTGTCTGAAATCAGTACTTCCTTGTGATTGTGTAGTTACTGTAAACTTAGCAGCATTTGCACCTCCATTTACAATTGTAGTTTCTTGTTCTACAGTTGTTCCCGTTTCACTTGTCCAAGTGTCTAAAACGCCACCTGTCCAGCTTTCAAAATCTCCATTTGTTACAATTTGTCCAAAAGACAAAGAAGAAATTAATAAAGCAATCAGTAATAAGTAATTTTTAGTCATACGTTATATTTTAACTATTTTTAATAATATATGTTACAAATATACAAAAGAAGTCGAATTAGCGAAGTAGACTTACGTATTTGTACGTTGTTTTAACCATTTGATAACAAAAGCGTTAATATAGTATTGGTATAAAAAAAGACACCTTTTACGTAAAGATGTCTTTTTTTAGATATGTTTTTGTAAGTCAGTTTGTTACTGTACTGTCCAACCAGCTCCCCATGTAGCGTAGTCAGTTCCAGTTCCGTTTCCGTCACCAGAAATCCAGTCAGCATCAACAAACATAACTCCTGTATCATTCTTTACTTTTAAAGTAATATCAGTGAATAAGATGTTAGTTACAGTAGTTTCTCCAGCAGTAACTCCAGCTCCTGTAGGACTGTCAGTGCTGTTTCCATCTAAGTCAAATCCTTCTGCATATCCTTCTAAAGAAACGTTTGTAAAAGTAGCTCTTGTTCCAGCTCTTAAACGAATAGCTTCACTACTTGTTCCTGATCCTAAACCTACAATTGTAAGGTTGTTTACTGTTGGAGCAGAGAAGTAGATAGGACTTGA
Source organism: uncultured Kordia sp. (assembly GCF_947496985.1). Classification (GTDB taxonomy): domain Bacteria; phylum Bacteroidota; class Bacteroidia; order Flavobacteriales; family Flavobacteriaceae; genus Kordia. Next base: position 235,116 of record NZ_CANMEZ010000001.1, on the reverse strand, counting down.
GTTGTTTCCGATATCCGTATTGAAACCATCAGCTTCAATTCCCTTGTCATGATCAGCTCCGTGCTTTACATATGCATTTGTAATTGTTCCCGTATATCCTTCTGTCCAGTCAATAGAATCATCTTGTGCATTTACTACAGAAATGTAGTCAGCATTTACTGTTCCACCAAAGAATTCAAAACCGTCATCTTTTCCTTCAAATACTTGAACATATTCTACAGTTGTTTGGTTTCCAACTCCGTAGAAAGATACTCCATTGTTTTCTGATTGTCCATCAGCAGATCCACCTGAATATTGTACACGTACATAACGTAAAATTCCTGAGTCGTCATTAGCAATAGTTCCTCCGTAAGGTAAACTAGCAATTTCAGAAGTTGCAGTTGCATTTCCAGCAACAGAGTTGATAGGTGCACTACCTAAGATAATTAATCCTCCCCAGTCTCCAGCAGCAGGTGCAGAAGCATTCGATGTAAATACAATTGGGCAATCAGCAGTTCCTTGTGCGTCAATTTTAGCTCCTTGAGAGATAGCTATATATACATCAGATCCAGCAGCTAATGCCTCAATAGTCATACATGGAGGAATTGTTAATGTAGTTCCAGATGCCATGATTAAAGATCCGTTTACAACATAATCGTTGTTTGCGTCTAATGTTAAATCTTCGGTGTATGTTCCTGATAAAAAGATAGTTTGAGTACCTGTATTTCCACCACCAGTTGTCGTGTTGTTAGTAACACTATTATCAGTAATGTTGATGTCAGCAGTGTCATCTGAGGCACATGAAGTTAAAGCTAAAGCTCCTAAAAGTGCAAGTCCAAATATTAAGCGATTTTTCATTGTGTTTTGTGTTTTAATTGTAATTTCTTAATTGTGTTTGTCTGTTAAAATTTGTATTTTAATTGTAATCCTATGTTTCTTCCTCTGTCAAATCCAGAAACACCTTTTCCGTTTGTAGATGTTACTAATACGTCTCCGCCACTAGTTTCACGAACAAACTTGATATCTGGGTTTAAAATGTTCTTTATGCTGAAGTTTACCTCAAAGTTGTCTGTAATTTTATTCTTTAAAATAAAATCTAAAGTTGGTACCGATTTTTCAATGATATTTCCTAATTGTCCAGATCCTAAAGCGTCAATTCTGTCAGCAAAGTATGAGAATACTAAATTCCCTGTTGGTTTGTAGCTTCCAAATGTAGGTGAATAGCTCACATCTGCATTAATGATGAATGGAGAAGCACCTTGTAATTGTTCAGAATTGCTTCTAAAGTTTACACTGTATGTTCCTTGAATTACATCAAATAAATCTTGTTCTGTATGCATGAATGTTGTATTCAAACCTGCAGAAAGTAAAGTTTCCTCTTCTTCATTTTGTAATAAGTTTTTTCTAATTTCAATTTCAACTCCATATACATCTGCTTGTTCTCCAGTTCTGAAATAACGTTGTGTTCCTGTAGCGTCAAAGGCAACTACTCGGTTTACAGGGTCAGAAATTTGTTTTGCGAAAGCAGATACAGAGAAGATTTCTCCTTTTCCAAAGAACCACTCATATTTTAAATCAAGGTTGATTACGTTTGAGTATGATTTGTCACTTACGTTGATGAATGAAGCGTCTGTAGCTCCTAACAAATCTGGGTTACCACCAATTCTGTTCGTTACATCAATGTATACAAAAGGAGCAGTTTCTTTAAATTCAGGTAATGAAACTGTTCTACTTGCAGAGAAACGAAGGTTTTGCTCTTCTGTTAGTGCGTATTTAACATTTAAACTTGGTAAGATGAAGTTTTCGTATGCGCTTCTGCTAGAGTTTCCATTGTTTCCTAAGTTAATTACATCGTATGCAATACTTTGGTCAAATGATTCAAAACGAACTCCTGGAACAATTAACCATTTACCTGTTTTGATTTCAGCATCAGCATATCCAGCAAATAAATCTAAATTACCTTTGTATGTGTTTTCGGCTGATCCAGGTCTGTTAGTGTTGTTTAATCCAGGGAATGTATTGATAACTTTTATTTCATAAATTCCACCTGAAGTTAGGTTTAAATTTGATGGTGTAAATACATTATTTAAGTTGTTAACATCAGCAATGGCAAAGTCAGAATCAACAATGTCATATCCATATCTTATGTTTTCGAAATCACGTTCTTTGCTTCTAGCATTGTATCCTAAGTTTAGCTTAAAGTTTTCATTTGCTTCGTAACTTAGGTTTAAACGTCCGTTAAACTCTGTATCATCAATATCTTGAAAGTAACGTTGGTTGTCATAATCTACGTTACTAAAAAATGTTGGATTTGTAGTAGGATCGTTGTCTAATGCAAATTGATAGTTTTCAATACTGATACGTTTACGATCAGGTTGCTTTGCATATACTACATTGTATCCAGCTGCCCAGTCTACTTCAAATTTCCCTGATTTATGATTACCGATTAACTGGTTTACATATACTTGGTTTTGATCAAACTGTGCATTCATTTGGTAAAAACCTTCATCAGTATTTAAAATAGCATCTCTGTTTCTTCCTTTTCCATCAATACCAAAGTATCCAACTTCATTTGTAGAACTGTTGATGAATAATGAATTGAGTTTTACCTTATTCTTATCATCTATTTTATAATTAAGAGTTCCCATTGCAGTTGTTGTAGTGCTGTATTCAAACTCTTCTGCATCTTGGAAAGCTTTCTTTTCTACTGTTGTAAAGTCTGTTGCTTCACCTCTTCTGTATTCATATCCATTTTCAAAAGAAACTGTACCGAAAACACTTAAGCGAGAATCATTTTCAAAACTCCATGATTTTCCTCCAGAAATTCCGAAACTTACATTGATTGGAGCACTTACGTCTTCTGGATCAACTCCGTGTGATAAAATGACAGCGAACGGATTTTGATTATGTCTTGCATAATCTCCAAAGAATCCAGAACCTTCACTTACTACAAAGTTTTCTCCAATAGCGTTTGTATTTATACTTGTTCCAACGAAAGCATCTAAATATCCTTTTCCTTTATAATCTTTAGAATCAATATTTACATTACCAGCAGCAAAATCTCCGTATTGTTTAGAAGAGAATGCTTTGCTAATAGAAACGTTTTCAATTACATCAGAAGCAAATAAGCTTAATTCAATGTTCTTTTTGTTAATATCGTTTGATGGTAAAGGCAATCCGTTAAAAGTTGTGTTTAAGTAGCGATCTCCCAATCCACGTACATATACGTTACTTGAACCTTCTTGTTTAGAAACACCAGAAATCTTAGTTACGGCGCCAGCAGCATCGCTCACACCTTTTCTAGCCAATTCTTCAGCACCAATACTTTGTCTAATGTCAACGGCTTTCTTTTGTTCTAATAATAAAGACGCTTCTGATACTTTACGTGTTGTAGCTTCAATAACAACAGCATCTAAACTTGCAGCATTTGCACCTAAGATGATATCTACAGTTGTAATTTTTCCAGGATTTACAACTACATTAGGAATTTCTCTTGTTTCGTATCCAACAAAACTAAACACCAATGTATATGTTCCTGGTTCCACGTTTTGAATTTGGTATAAACCATCAAAATCAGAAGTTGTTCCTTTAGTTGTTCCTTTAATAGAAATATTAGCAAACGGTAAGGGATCATTATTAACTTCTTTATCTTGCACTTTTCCGGCAATAGTTCCGTTTTGTGCATATCCTAAAAAGCAAGTGATTAATAGGAGAATCGTAAATGTAATTTTTTGTCTCATCTAGGTTTTTATTTCTCTGGCAAAGAAATGAGAGAGGTGTAAAGATGATGTTACTTGCAAGTTAAAACTTTGTAATATGTATGTTAGCTTAATGTTATCATATTAAATGAGTGTTAACTGCTTTCAATATTTAATTTTATCTTTACTTTTGAAGTGTTGAAACAATGCATAGTTATTGTTTAATAAAAACAAAATCAACTACTTAAATCTAAACACACACACGAATGAAAAAAAAGGATATTAAAATATTACTCGTTGATGATGAGCCAGATATACTAGAAATTGTAGGGTATAATTTATCATCTGAAGGATATCAAATCTCAACAGCAGCGAATGGTGTAGAAGCTATTGCAAAAGCAAAAAAAGTAAAACCACATTTAATCATTATGGATGTAATGATGCCAGAAATGGATGGAATTGAAGCTTGTGAGAATATTAGAAAAGATACAAACCTTGCCAATACGATTATTACATTTTTAACAGCGCGTGGAGAAGATTATTCACAAGTTGCAGGTTTTGACGCTGGCGCAGATGATTATATTACAAAACCAATTAAGCCAAAAGTTTTAGTAAGTAAAGTAAAAGCTTTATTACGTAGACTTAAGAAGGAAGAAGAAAATGCTCAAATTGTTACAGTTGGTAATATTGTAATCAATAGAGAAGAGTATAAAATTGAAAAAGATGGCGAAGAAATTATCTTGCCAAGAAAAGAATTTGAATTATTATCTTTATTAGCATCTCGTCCTGGAAAAGTGTTCAAAAGAGAAGAAATTTTGGATAAAGTTTGGGGTAATGAAGTAATTGTTGGAGGAAGAACCATTGATGTACACATTCGTAAACTGAGAGAGAAAATTGGAGAAAACCACTTTAAAACTGTAAAAGGTGTAGGGTACAAGTATGTACAATAATATATGGCTAGAAAACTCAGAAAATCCTATAAATTCGCCTTACGATCTTCGTTATATATAACTTTATTTACAACGTCGATACTTGTAGCATTACTTTATTTTTTTGGAATCACAAATTTTGTGGTTCCTATATTGTTTATGGCATTATGTTTCACATTTTGCTTCTTTATCATACAATTTAGAGTAGAACGATTTATATATAGACGTGTAAAACGAATTTATGATGATGTAACACTCTTAGATGTTAGCGATTTTCAAAATCATCCAATAACCACGGATATGGCAACGTTGACAAAAGAAATTGAAAAGTTTGCTACAAATAAGAAGTTGGAAATTGAAACCTTAAAGATTCGAGAAAATTATAGGAAAGAGTTTATTGGTAATGTTTCGCATGAGTTAAAAACGCCATTATTTACGGTGCAAGGATATATTTTAACCTTGTTAGATGGTGCAATGAATGATAAAAACATTCGTAAAAAGTATCTAAACAGAGCAGGAAAAGGTGTTGAACGTTTGATCTATATTGTGAAAGATTTAGATATGATTACAAAGCTTGAAGCTGGAGATTTAAACCTTCATGTTGAAGATTTTGATATTATAGAATTGGTGCAAAATGTATTTGATTTGTTAGAAATGAAAGCTGCCAAGAAGCAAATTTCACTAGCTTTTGATATGAATTATGCCAATCCAATTATAGTTTCAGCAGATAAAGAACGGATTCAACAAGTACTTACAAATTTAATTGTAAACTCTATTAAATACGGACGTGAAAATGGTACTACAGAAATAAGTATTGAAAACTTAATTCGGAATAAAGTCATTGTTCGTGTTACCGATAACGGAGAAGGTATTGAGCAAGAAAACATTCCACGACTTTTTGAACGTTTTTATCGTGTAGATAAAAGTCGTGCACGCCATGAAGGTGGTTCTGGTTTAGGACTTTCTATTGTAAAACACATCATTGAAGCACACAACGAAAAAATTTATGTAGAAAGTGAAGCAGATGTTGGTTCAGAATTTTCATTTACTTTGGAAAAGACTGAATAAATCTTCGTAATCTTCTACATAGCTTAAACTGCTCAATCCTTTAAAATCGTTTACTCTAGTTAATTGATCAATAGAAAAATTGTCTTGCGTAGCTGTCGGAACCAATTGTTGTTTTTCCAAACGTTCCGCAAGATATTCTTGTTCAAACTGTCCTGGAGTTGGAATAAAAAAGGCTTTCTTTTCAAGCTTAGCTAAGTCCATTACAGTTGTATATCCCGATCTACTCAATACCATAGCGCTTTCATTAAAAGCTTTTTCGAGTTGTTCACTTTGCATAAAATTATACACTTCACAATTTAAAAACTGAAAGTGTTCTTGCTTAGCTTCAATCTTTCCACGAACAAAAATTACTTTTCCAGAATAGTGTTTTACTTCTTCAAATAATTTTTCCTCCAGCATAGTGCGTTGTGGTTCTGGGCCAGATAAAATAACCATTAAATCATACACCATTGGTAATTCTTGCGAATGCAAACGACTTAGTGGACCAATATATTTTAAAGGTAATGTGTCTCTTTTAAGATGTCCTAATTTTCCAGAAAGATTTGGTTTTTCGGCAACATCAGGAACCCAACATTGATGAAATTTTTTAATAATTAATTGATGGATTTTACTGCTGAGCCAAGTAGTTTTTCCACTTAATACATTGATTTGGTGTGTAATAAAAACAGAAGGTACTTTTTTACTATATACACCTAAACGATTGTCTGAGATAATTCCGCAAAAATCACGTTCTTTCACCAATTTCTTCACAATCTTTCGCTCTTTAGCGATCGCTTTCAGCATTTTAGGAGAATCTTTAATGATTTTAAACTTAAAATTCTTACCTTTTTTTGCATATTCAATTTGATAATCTGGAAGTGTAATCGTTTCTAAGCTTGGAAATTCTTTCTGTAATAATTGTAATGCAATACCATCAGAAGCTAATACAGGAGTGAAATTATGAGCAAGTAACGCACGTATGATAGGAATACAACGTGTGGCATGTCCTAAACCCCAATTTAATGGGGCAACAAGGATAGTTTTGGAATTCTTCATAAAATCAAAGATAAGAATATTAGAAGGTCTGTAAGATTTCCTTAGTTTTGTCAAAATATTAAGAAATTATTGTGGGAAGTAAAAACAAACTCAAACGCTTTAGGGAAAACGATACATTTTCGAATGTAATTCAGCCTACGCGTGAAGAAATTGTAGCAAATGAATTTCCATTTAAAGGAAAATGGAATACAGATTTTTTCAAAAATGATGCGCCAATTGTATTGGAATTGGGCTGTGGAAAAGGAGAATACAGTGTTGCATTAGCAAAAAAGTTTCCAGAAAAGAACTTTATAGGAATCGATATTAAAGGAGCTCGATTTTGGCGTGGTGCAAAAACTGCTACAGAAGATGGAATGAACAATGTTGCCTTTATTAGAACTCAAATTGAGTTGATTGAAGGCTTATTTGAAGAAAATGAAGTATCTGAAATTTGGATTACATTTCCTGATCCACAAATAAAATATAAGCGCACAAAGCATAGAATGACCAATGAAGCTTTCTTGGCGCGCTACAAAAAAGTATTAAATGTAGAAGGAACTGTGCATTTAAAAACAGACAGCGAATTTATGCATGGATATACGCTTGGACTCTTGCATGGTGCAGGACACGAAGTTTTATATGCAAATCATGATGTGTATAAAAATGAAGGAAGTCCAGAAGAAGTAACTGAAATTCAAACATTTTATGAGTCACAATATTTGGAAGTAAATAAACCTATTACTTATATTCACTTCAAAATTAAGTAATGACTGATTTCATTATTCTCTTTTTTATCACTTTTTCGGCTGCACTTTTAGGTGTTGTGCCGCCAGGGTTGATTAATATTACTGCGGCAAAAATAAGCACGCAAAAAGGGAAAATGAACGGAGTTATTTTTTCTGTTGGAGCTGCATTAATTGTAGTCATCCAAGCTTTTATAGCTGTACTAATATCAAAATATCTCTACAAAAACAGAGAAGTTATTGATACCTTGTTAAAAGTTGCGCTAGTTATATTTGGACTGTTGGGAATCTACTTTTTTATTATTGCGAAGAAGAAAAAGGAAAAACGAATCCGAATGGTAAAGGTGAGTAAAAAAGGTAGTTTTTTTAAAGGAATCTTTTTAGCGACACTAAATGTACTACCAATTCCATACTTTGCAGGATTGAATGCTTTATGGAATGTATCGGGCTTAATGGAATTCACCGTTGCATATATAATTGTGTTTGTTTTAGCGGCAGGATTGGGGACATTTGCAATGTTGTATATGTATGTTTTTTACTTTGATAAATCGCAATCAAGTTCAGGGAAATTCTCAAAACATTCAGATTACATTTTAAGTATTTTAATGCTTGTTTTGGTAATTATTACGCTCATTCGTATCTTCTTCAAATCATAAAAACTGCTTATGAAACCTGAAAATCAAAACTTTTTTGAACGTGTATATGAAGTTGCACGCCTAATTCCGTATGGACGTGTCACCAGTTACGGTGCTATTGCTAAATATTTGGGCGCTGCTAGAAGTGCGCGAATGGTTGGTTGGGCAATGAATAGTTCTGGAAAATACGAAGATGTACATGCACATAGAGTGGTAAATAGAAAAGGTCTCTTGACAGGAAAACATCATTTTCAAGGAACAAACTTAATGCAGCAATTATTAGAAAGTGAAGGTGTTGAGGTTATTGATAATCAAATTCAAAATCTTGAAAAATACTTTTGGGATCCTGCTAAAGAATTATAAAAAAAGAAATCTCCCATAAACGCAACGTGTACGTCTCAAGGAGATTCTCAAATTTAAAGAATAACAGGATACTATTACATATCTGCGAGTTCACATTCTGTTAAGACCATGCTACATGTTTGTGTTTGTGCTCTAAATGTTCCACTACCACTATCGTCACTTCCTGCACTACGTGTTGCTCCTGTAGATTTACAGGTGTCTTCAATGTTTGTATTTGTACAAAAGTCAGTGTATTTATCATCATTAAGTGTGTTACCACCTTTTAGTGTTTGTGAATTTTTTAATGATACAATACGTACTTTGTTTAAGCTTAATTTTTTGATCTTTTTCATAATGTACTTGTTTTAATTAAGGGGATTTTTTTTATGACAAACACAACTATCGTGTGTTCACATATATGAAATTTGATATTTAGTATTGTTGATGTTTAAGGAAATTCTTAAACTTAACAAATGAGATTGCTATTAGATATCTGCGAGTTCACATTCTGTAAAAACTGCGCTGCATGTTTGAGTGTGAGGTGGAATGTAGCCAAATGTTTCGCCACCGTCACTTCCTGCACTACGTGTTGCTCCTGTAGATTTACAGGTGTCTTCAATGTTTGTATCTGTACAAAAATCAGTGTATTTGTCATCATTAAGTGTGTTACCACCTTTTAGTATTTGCGAATTTTTTAATGATACAATACTGATTTTGTTTAAGTTTAATTTTTTGATTTTTTTCATAATGTACTTGTTTTAATTAAGGGGAATGTTTTTATGATAAACACATGTCATGCTATTGTGTGTTCATATATATGAAATTTTGATATTTAGTGTTGTTGATGTTTAAGAAAACTCTTAAACTTAACGATTGAGATTGCGATTACATATCTGCAAGTTCACATTCTGTTAGGATCATACTACAGGTATGCGATTGAGGATTTTCAGTACCTGATTTGAATGTTCGACCACCATCACCATTATTTCCTCCACTATATGTATCTCCAGTTGATTCACAATCGATATTTGGATCACAAGATTGTAAACTAATAATAGTTGGCGGATTTGCATTTGTACCACCATTAATTTTTTGTAAATTTCTCAGTGATACAATACGTACTTTGTTTAAGTTTAACTTTTTCATTTTTTTCATAATGCATTTGTTTTAATTAAGGGAATTTTTTTATGCATGAGAAGTTAGGTAGTAAACAACTTTTCATTTTTTTACAAGAAGTAAGAGGTGTTTAAAAAAGAAATCTCCCCAAAACTAAATTGGGTTTTAAGGAGATTCTCAAATTTAAAGAATAACAGGATATTATTACATATCTGCGAGTTCACATTCCGTTAGAATCATACTACAATTTTGTGTATGAGGTTGGGAGTTTGATTTAAAAGTTCTTCCATCATTAGTGTTACCTCCATTGGCGTAAGTGTCACCTGTAGAATAACAATAAGTATCAGGATCACACGATTGACAAGTATAGGTATCTTCTAGACGTGTATCTCCTCCTTTTATCGTATGAATATTTTTTAATGATACAATATTAACTTTGTTTAGGTTTAACTTTTTCATAATATATCTGTTTTAATTAAGGGAATTATTCTGGAGCAAACATATAGTGTTTATAGGGTGTACGCAAGGAAAGTCAGTCGATATTCATGAATTCACGCTGCGTTTTGTGCTTTCTGATTGAGTTTTTTAATAAAATACGAAGGATAGATGCCGTTGATCTTTTTAAACGTTTTTGAAAAGGCTTCTGCTGATTTATAACCTACATCTGAAGCAATAGATTTAATTGTATATGAACGAAATTTGCTGTCTTCTTGCAATCGTTCTGTAGCATAATTAATTCGTAATTCTGAAAGGTATTCCGGAAATTTTTTCTGTCTATAATCATTAATTATGATGGATGCATACGAAGCATTTGTTCCCATTTTTTTAGCAAGCCAAGCTATGGTGCAGTTTTGATTCAAGAAAGCTTCTTGTTGTTCTAGTTTTTGTAATTTTTTAAGTAATTCTTGCGCTTTCTCCTCTGGAATCAATTTTTTACGATCAATCTTTTTAGTTTTTGCTACAGTTTTTAATTTTTTAACGCTAGTAGGGGATTTAGATTTGTTAAGTAATGCTTCAAATCGCTTTTGATTTTGACGTGCTTTGTACTGATAATATCCAAAAAGGAACAAAATGACCAACATTAAAAGAATGATCATAATTTTTGTACTGCTTAACATTTGTTTTTGATCATCCGTTTCTTGCGCTAAATCTTTAATCTGAGTTTCTAGTGTTTTTAAGTCATATTGATTGTAAATTGTATTAATAACATCAGCTTTTTTTCCATCATTTTCTCTATCAACAGCTATAAATTTTTCATAATTTTCTGTAGCGCTTTTATGATCTTTAATAGCATAGTAGGAATTGGCAAGCAATGCATAACATTCTTGTAATTCTACCGAATTTCTTTTTCCTTGGATAATTGCAGAATCTACCTTTTTAAGAATTTCAATAGCTTTTGCGTGTTGTTTCAATCCATTATATACTCTTCCTTTATGTAAATGAATGTATGGAGTCAACTCTACGATCATTAGAGAATCTGAGAGTCTTTCGGAAATTTCTAAATAAGGAATAGCTTCTTTATATTTTTTCTGTAATGAATATACATTTCCAATACCTCCAGAATAAAAGGCTGAATTTACAGGAAATTTATCTTTGCTATAGTTGTAAGCTTCTTTGTAAGTGTATAATGCAGAATCTAATTTTTTAAAAGAGGTGTATGCTTTTCCAACACCCATTAAATTTAGGTTTTTATCTTCAAAGACATCTTCTCCTAGCTTAATTAAAGAATCATATGCCCTATCGTTACTTTTAAATCTTTTTAAAGCGTCTTTTTTATCACCCATATTTAACTTGAGCAAACCTATATTATAATTAATTATTAATTCAGCATGATAATTGTCCGTTAGCTCTGCTTCTTTTACATAATAATGTATAGCATTTTCATAATCTCCTAAATTAAAATAAGCAACTCCTTTATTTCCATATAATGTTCTTAAAATCGCAGCTTCATATTTATTAGTTTCTGCAATGTCTATAGACTTAGAAACCTGAATTAATGCTTCTTTAGAAAAACCTGTATTTACTAAAATTCTATAATAGTAATTATAAGCTCTAGCTTGTTCTAGATGATCTTTTTCTCTTAAGCCATTTAGTAATAAAACATCTACATAAAGCTTAGCATCAGCATATGTTTTAGTCTTATAAATGTGAGGTCGTATAATAGCATGTAATTCTTTATTTGATTTTCCTTTTAATGAATCAGGAATTTTAAAAGATGCATCTAATTGAGCAAAAGAAACAGTACAAAAGAAAAGAAATAATAGTGTAAAGGGGAAACGTAAGGTTTTTTTCATATGCATAATAAATAACAAGTGTGAATATAATACATTTTTCAATTAGTGATATTTTGAAAAATAAAAATCAAGAATCATTCTATTTAACTACAAAAAATATGCCTAGCTACAAGTGTTTTTAAGTATTGAGTTCTCAATGTTCAAAGTTTGGGCTTTTTGATTCAGTTTTTTGATAAAGTAAGAAGGATAAATTCCATTGATCTTTTTAAACGATTTTGAAAAGGCTTCGGGCGACTTATATCCTACATCGGAAGCGATAGATTTAATTGTGTATGAGCGAAATTTACTGTCTTCTTGTAGGCGTTCAGTAGCATAATTAATTCGTAATTCAGCAAGATATTCTGGAAATTTTTTCTGTCTATAATCATTAATTATGATGGATGCATACGAAGCATTTGTCCCCATTTTTTTAGCAAGCCGAGCAATGGTGCAATTTTGATCTAAAAAGATTTCTTGTTCCTCTAATTTTTGTAGTTTTTGTAATAATTCTTGCGCTTTCTCTTCTGGAATTAATTTTTTACGATCAATTTTAGGAGTCTTTATTTTTGGTACAACTACTTTTTCTTCCTCTTTATAATCATCTAACCTTTTTAACAAGGCTTCAAATTTTCTTTTATTACCTCGAGCTCTGTGTCTAAAAAATAAAATAGATAATAAAATAACAATACTCAATAGTACGATGATAATTTTTGTGTTGGATAATGTTACTTCTTTATGTTCAATTTCTTTTTCTAATGATTTTAAATCATACCGCTCGTAAATGGAGTTAACCAAATCAGATTTCTTACTATCATTATCGTCATCTAGTCTAATAAATTTTTGAAAATTTTCCTTTGCTTTTTTGTAATCACCTAGCGCATCATATGAATTCGCTAATAAAACATAGCTTTCCTGTAAGTCATACTCATCTCCTTTGTCATTATCATTGATAAGAGTATCTAATTTATTAAGATAGAAAAGAGCTTCCTTATGCTTTTCTAAGCCATTATATGCTCTTCCTTTGTGTAAATGAATGTATGGGATTAGATCTTTCTGTTGTAAAGAGTCTGCTATCTTTTGAGCGTTGTTCAAATATTCAAGCGCCTCAGTGTTCTTTTTTTGTAATGAATACACATTTCCAATACCGGCAACAACATAACTTAGTTTTCTAGGAAGTGTGTCTTTAGCTAAATTATAAGCTTCTCTATATACAATCATAGCGGAATCTAACTGATTAAAATCGGTGTAGTTAGTTCCTAATGCGCTGAGGTTTTCAATTTTTTGTACTAAATAATCAATTTTATTTACTTTGGTAAGAGAATCATACGCATTAAGGTTATTCTTCAATATTTTAATAGAACCTTTTTTATCTCCTAAATCTAGCTTTATTAATGCAATGTTATATTTAATAGATAATTGGGCGTTTTTATCTTTCAAAGCTTTAACAACTGCTAATTCCTTCAAGTAAAATTTCAAACATTCATCATAATCTCTTAACTTAAAAAGAGAATTTCCTTTACGTCTGTATAATAATTTCAAAATATTACCATGATACTTATTTTCTTCTGCAATGGCAATAGATTTCGTGATTTCAGCAAGTGCTTTTTTGTATTCACCTGTGTTGTAATAGATTTGACTTAAATAGTTATAAGCTCTAGCCTTTTCTAATTCATTATTCTCTCTTAAAGCATTGGTGAGTAATACATCCGCATAAATTTTAGCTTCTTTATATTTTTTCTGTCTAAAAACAAGAGGAAGTAAAATAGCATTAAGTTCTTGGTAAGACTTTGATTTGAGCGAATCGGGAATTTTAAAAGATGCTTCTAATTGAGCAAAAGAAATCGTAAAAATGAATAGAAATAAAAATGTCAGAGGAAATCGTAAAGTTTTTTTCATAAGCACACAAAAATAGTAAGAAGAACTGATATGGTTATTAAATTTTGATTGTAAAAAATGATGCTAGTTTGGCATCAAAATATATGCCTTAATTCATTCTTGAACACAGAAAATCATCAAAGACCACTGAATTCAAATAACAATTCGACAAAAAATTTTATAAAAAAACGAGTCATAACCAGATTATATTGTACAATCAATCATTTCAATACAACAGCTTCTAATTCTTAACATTTCGCAGTATATTTGCAATTTAGAATCAATTTATATTATTGATAAAAATAAAACTCCGTGAAAATAGAAAAGAAAGATATACAAGCAGCATTAAGTACAATTACAGTTCCAGGTGAAGGAGCCAATATGGTAGCCAGCGGAGCAGTTCGAAATATAATGACTTTTGCAGATGAAATTGTAGTTGACATTGTTATCACAAACCCTGCAATGCAAGCGCGTAAAAAAGTAGAAGCTGAAATCATTTCGGTATTGCGTGAAAAAGTATACGCAGATGCCAAAGTGAAAGTAAATATAAAAGTTGAGGCACCGGAAAAACCACAAATAAAAGGAAAACAATTGCCAAATATTAAAAATATTGTTGCTGTTGCTTCTGGAAAAGGAGGTGTTGGAAAATCTACCGTAACGGCAAATATTGCAGTTACCTTAGCAAAAATGGGCTTTAAAGTTGGTATCTTAGATGCTGATATTTACGGACCTTCCATGCCAATAATGTTTGATGTAGAAGGAGAAAAACCATTAGCTGTAAAAGTTGACAATGTTTCTAAAATGAAACCTGTAGAAAGTTATGGTGTAAAAATTCTTTCCATAGGATTCTTTACAAAACCAAATCAGGCAGTAGTTTGGCGTGGACCTATGGCGAGCAAAGCATTAAATCAAATGATTTTCGATGCTGCTTGGGGCGATTTAGATTTTCTTTTATTAGATCTTCCTCCAGGAACAGGAGATATTCACCTAAGTATCATGCAATCATTACCACTAACGGGAGCAGTTGTGGTAAGTACACCGCAAAATGTAGCTTTGGCAGATGCTAAAAAAGGTGTGGCAATGTTCCAGCAGGAAAGTATTAACGTTCCTGTATTGGGAATTATAGAAAATATGGCGTACTTTACTCCTGAGGAGTTACCTGAGAATAAATATTACATCTTTGGAAAAGAAGGTGCCAAAAACCTAGCAGAAGACATTGATGTACCATTTTTAGGTGAAATTCCATTAGTGCAAAGTATTCGTGAAGCGGGTGATGTTGGACGACCTGCTGCAATGCAAACAGCAACACTCATTGAAGCTGCTTTTGAAGAATTGACAAGAAATGTGGTACAAGAAGTAGTAAACAGAAACGAAAGTTTGCCAGCAACGGAAGTTATCAAAATAACAACAATGGCTGGATGTTCAGCAGTAAAAAAATAAACACTTAAATAAATATAAGATGACAAGTGAAGAAATAAAAGACAACGTTGAAAAGGCACTCGATGAAATTCGCCCTTTTCTTCAAAGCGATGGTGGCGATATCAGACTCGTTGGCATTGAAAATGATACGTTGGTAAAAGTTCAGTTAGAAGGAGCTTGCGTCGGATGTAGTGTAAATCAAATGACGCTTAAATCAGGTGTTGAAATGACGATCAAAAAGCACGTACCACAAATAGAAAAGGTAATCAGCGTTGAATAGCTGACAAATGTCATAAAAAGACAATTGCGTACATAGTATTTTTGTATCAGATTATATTAAGAGAAAAAATGATAAAGACCGATATACTTATTATTGGAGCCGGTCCTACAGGACTGTTTACTGTTTTTGAAGCAGGATTATTAAAATTAAAATGTCACTTAATAGACGCATTGCCACAACCAGGTGGGCAATGTTCTGAAATATATCCAAAAAAACCAATCTATGATATTCCAGGATATCCAGAAGTATTAGCAGGTGATTTGGTAGACAATTTAATGAAGCAAATAGAGCCGTTTGAACCTACATTTACTTTAGGTGAGCGCGCAGAAACAATTGAAAAATTAGACGATGGAAGTTTCATCGTAACTACAAATAGAGGAACAAAACATCATGCGCCAATTGTTGCCATTGCTGGCGGATTGGGAAGTTTTGAGCCAAGAAAACCACCTATTCAAGACTTAGCGAACTACGAAGATAAAGGTGTTGAATACATTATTCGTGATCCGGAAATCTATCGTAATAAAAAAGTGGTCATTGCTGGAGGAGGAGATTCTGCATTAGATTGGAGTATCTTTTTAACAGATGTAGCTTCGGAAGTAACTTTGGTACATAGACGTACGGAATTCCGTGGTGCGTTAGATTCTGTTGAAAAAGTACAAGAATTGAAAAATCTTGGAAAAATCAATTTGATTACTCCTGCGGAAATCACAGGAATTCATGGTGAAAATCATGTAACTGGAGTTGAGGTAACGAAAAAAGGAGAAGAGTCATATACGTTAGAAACGGATCATTTTATTCCATTATTCGGATTGGCGCCAAAATTAGGTCCAATTGGAGATTGGGGATTAGAAATTGAGAAAAACGCTATCAAAGTTGATAATACATTGGATTATCAAACAAACATTCCAGGAATCTATGCTATTGGAGATGTAAATACGTATCCAGGGAAGTTAAAGTTGATTCTTTGCGGATTTCATGAAGCTACCTTAATGTGTCAAAGCGCGTATCAACGTATATTTCCAGATAAAAAATATGTAATGAAATATACAACCGTAAGCGGAATTGATGGTTTTGACGGAACACGTAAAGAAGCACCAAAAGCAGTTGTAAAAGCCATAAACTAATTTCGACACAAAATTCTTTCAGAATTTCACTCAATTGCCTAAGTTTGAGTTCGAAAACGTCATTGCGAGGGGCGAAATAAAAATCGTGGTAATATATAAGAAAAACGTTAGTTCGAGTGAATTTTTGTCATATCGAGCGCAGTCGAGATAGATAAGAAATTGTACTTCGGTAAACTCAGCAGAACTATCGAGAACAGCTTTGAAACAACAATCGTAAATCATAAAATCGTACATCAAAATGTCACAAGTAGACATCAACATAAAAATAAAAGATCGAGAAGGCATTACTCATGAAATTGTAGCGCCAACTGATATGGCAATGAACTTAATGGAAGTGGTGCGTTCGTACGAGCTAGCTGAAGAAGGAACCATTGGTATATGTGGTGGAATGGCAATGTGTGCTTCTTGTCAATGTTATGTACATTCTGACCATGAGTTACCAGAAATGAGCGTTGACGAAGATATGATGCTTGCTGAAGCGTTTCATGTGGAAGACAATAGTCGTTTAGGTTGTCAAATTCAAATGACACCAGAACTAGATGGTTTGGAAGTGGAATTGGCGCCTGAGAGTTAGAGATCTTTTTTAACTTTATCTGTTTTTAAATCTTCTCTCATCTCCTTAACTACTACTTTGATTAATTCATCAAAAGGATTATTTTTTTTCAACTTGTTTCCAGCTTCAAAAAATTTTGAAGTTATTTCAGTTCGCATTTCTTTAGGAATTCCTCTGTTATCTGATATAGAGAAATACATATATGAGTTATCAAAGACAAATTGAAACTCTGCTCGTATTTTTTTTAATTTATCGAGCATGTTTTCAGATAGAAAGGGTTGATTTTTTAAGTAGTAATTTATAAAAGTTTCAATTTCTTTAAGAAACTCATCTTTTTGATCTTCATTTGAAGAAATATGATAGCGACCAACTAACGTCATTATTCGGTAAGATTTATCTAAAATTTCACGATAAACTTCAATCTTTTCTTTAAAAATACCACTATAAGCTATTTTGTATTCTTCAATAGAACGATCAATGCGTTTTTTTATAAATAGATAGAATAAGATATTTAGAATTACGGTTAATATTGCTGGTAGGATAATTTCAATCATTATTGTTTTCTTTTAAATTATTCAAAAGTTCACTTAAATCAACTTCAAGTCCATTAGCAATTTTTAATAAAGTCAATAAACGCGGATTCGTTTTACCATTTTCAACCATGTACAATTGAGTTCTGCTAATTCCGCATTGAAAAGCAAAAGGTTTTTGATCTAAACCTTTTAGTTCTCTCAAAGTACGAATATGATCGCCTAATTTTTTGAGGTATTTTTCTTCTTTTGTGTTCACTATAGCGAATTTCGATAAAATTTTCATATCTTGTGTTCGTTATAGCGAACATATTTAATAATGAGAAATACAAGAAAACTCAAAATACATTCTAAATTTAGAGAAAGAGAATACGATAGAATCTTAATTCCAACAATACGATTGGAAGGAAAATGGCTTGAAAACTTAGGTTTTACTAGAGGAAATGAAGTGATTGTTCATCAACAAAAAAATAAATTAGTGATTACAGTAAATAAAGACAAATAATAGTTTCGTCATGCTGAACCATGTGCTAAACTTGATTGAGTATTGATTCAGCATCACACAAAAAACTAAAAAACGGATAATGCGACACTGAATCAAGTTCAGTGTGACGCTTACAAAGAAAAATCTAAGAAGTCCAATAATCTAAGCTAATCTAGATAATTCATCAACAAACACTCAAAACGAAGCGATCCAAAGATCAACAGCTAAAAAGTTTTCTACTCTCTAACATATTCACTTATTAAACAATCATTACAATCGCCTATTAAAATCAGTTTGCCATCTCTAAATTCTACAATATTTCTGAACTCAAAATCGGTAATAATCATTTCACGAGTTTCATTATAAATTGAAGATTCGCGGACTTCAATAGTATACGTAGCTTGCGTATCCAATTCATCATTAAAATAATATTTAATAACATCGGAAGTAATTTCAAGTCGTTGTGTATAACCCGTAGATGCTGGAGTTAATATAGAACCGTCAATGCCACCTGAAGATAAAGTCCAACTCCAATTTCCAATAATTTTACTACTTGTTGAAATATTGGTAGCATCATCATCGTTTGAACAGCTTATAAAAGAGATGCTTACTAAAAATAAGAAGAGATATTTTTTCATGGTATTGATTTTAATACTTTAAAGATACAAACAAAGAATAAAAGTTGCGTTCATAATTATTATAACTAGTAATTTTAAATGTAAAGGTGTTTCTTATAAACCAGAAACTAAAATCTATTACCTAGATTGATATTCACTTAACTTTCTAGGGCCTTCTAGTACTTCACGCTCAATTTTTAAAATGCCATCATCAGTAGTTGCAGTATACCACTTAATTAACGAAATGGCGTCGTTTTCAATTTCAATTCCTGTAATACTTCGCGGATGCACACAACTTCCATCATTAAAAAAAGAAATCTCATCTGGATTTGGAAATCGTGGACGATGAGTATGACCAACAACTGTAATTAAATTATCATTATCAATAATCCACTTTTTAATTCTTCGTTCTACTTTAATTAAGTTCTTATAATTTTTTGCAGGACTCGTCGGATCGGCAATACCGAGTATTTGCAATGGTTTCCATAATGCACGCACCATAAAACGACTCCATTTCCAAAAAATATAATTCCACCAATCGGCTTGATGTCCATGTGTTAAAAAAATTTCTTGCTGCGTTTCTGTATGTCTCAACACAATACCTTCATGGTATTTCAAATCGGTAAACAATGGTTTGTCTGTTCCAGTTTTTGGATCAAAATAGGTTGATAAATGTTTTTGCACATACTTTTCATTTCGATATACCATATCATGGTTTCCCCAAATCAAATACAACCGGTTATCTTCATGAAAATTTTTTAATAATAGATACACATTTTTATGCGCTGCAAAAATGGATTTAAAATTAGAATTCTCCCAGAGTTCATCACCATCACCGAGTTCACAATAGGTAAAACCTTTTTTATAATACTGTTTTAACGCATGAAAATAAATGTTTCTATTATTGGCAAAATCATCTGCAAAACTATTATCTCCACGATGACAATCGCTAAATAGCACAATTTTAGAATTGCGGTCAAACGGAATTTGAAGCGCTTGTTGATACGCTCTTGTCAAACGAGTTTTTGAAGACATGTACTAGATTTATAGGCTAAATATCGTAAAAAAGTAATAATTGGAACTACAGAAATCTTTAAAAGAAATACGAAATAAGATTTTAATTTCTCATTCGTCACAAAACCGAAGCGTCCGTCACATTTATTTCTAATACCATACGAATTTATCTAGATTGTTCACATTAACCAATTAAAATATATTAAAATGAAAAAAAAGAAATTTAGAAAGTTAACGTTAAACAGAGCTGCAATATCAAGTCTTTCTCACGTGAGTGGAGGCGTTGGAGCAGGAGATAGTGTTTTGAATCAATTATCAGGATGTGTTGGTGATCCAGTATGTCAAGCACATCCGCCAAAAGAGTTAAGTATTTGGTCATGTGAAAATCAGTGCTGGACTTGGTTTACATGTCCTTAATAAGACCTCACTTTATAGATTTATTACTAAGCGGACTTCGGTTCGCTTTTTTTGTTGAAAAATGTGAGGCACAAAAAAGCTAATAAATCGTGTCGTTTTTGTAACATAAAGTCATTATAAACGTCTAAATAACAGTAGTATTATTAAAAATATATAAAGATTTGATTCTTAGCGGTACTGTAAGTTGTTTTAACAGCTTTAAAGCTAGGGATTTCGTATCTTTGTAGACTAAATGATTTCGATTATGGGGCAAAAAAATGAAATTCAAGACTTAAACTTACCTTTACAACTTGTTATCAGTTTTGATCAAGTGATATCTTTCTATGATAAATATATAGAAGATAAAAGTCATCCGTATCATAAATCCGCTATTGAAATTACTCAGTATTTAGACAATTATCCAGAACTTCGTGAAGGGTTTACTGATTTTTCTAAACTTGAAAAATACAAACCACAAATTGATTTGGTTTTAGAAGGATTGTTTCCTGAAATACTAACAGATAATGAAATCAAAGTAGCAACGGTTCCATTTTCTTTTCAATCTTTCAAATACTCTAATCGACTCAAGAAAATTTTAGAAAATGCTGATGATTCTTATGATTTTACAGCAAGAAATTTAGATGAAAAAGAAATGTATTTACATGCATGTGTGATGATTTTATCAGTGTGTTATGGATACAATATTGACTTAAAACGTCCTTTCTATTTTGATATTCCTGATAAAAACTTAGGTATAACTAAACATTATAGAGTTGCTTTTAATGGTGATTTTTGCCAAGTAATTCCGACTGAAAATGCTCCTAAAATCACAGATGAGGATGTGAAGTTATTATTAGATAACTTTGATAATATTGACGTTTGGAAAGAAAAATTCCCAAGAGATAGTTATATCTTCAAAGGATTCGGAATCATGAATTTATTCGATATTACTTTTGATGAAACACTTTCTTCCATTCGAACAAATTTATTGCGTAGTGATGACAATTTAATTTCAGATGTGCGTCAAAATTTAAGCGAATTTTTTAACATAAAAGACTTAAAGCTAGGTTATTCGGTGTTTGTAAATGCAACGGGTGACGATGGGCATATAACACGAATAAAGCAAGCAGATAGCCTGATTTTTAAAGAAGAAAAAGAAATAGCATGTTCTCGATTCTTCTGTAGTAGCATCGTTGAAAAGATTTTTTGTAAACAAGAAACACTTGCAATATCTGATATAGATGCATATGGTGATGAGAATGGGAATAATAATTTTTTCACACGTTTAAAAAATGAAGGAATAAAGAGTATAATTCTAATTCCTATAAAGGCAAAACGAAGTAATGATTTAGCAATTTTAGAAATTGCTTCACCAAGAGCATATGAGCTCAACTCGGTAAATCAGCAGAAACTACGAGATATCATTCCTGTATTTGAATCAGCTGTAACACGCTCGGCAGAAGATTATCAAAACATATTAGAAGCTACTATTCAAGAACATTATACCTCTATTCATTCTGCAGTGAAATGGCGTTTTTATGAAGCCGCAGAAAAGTATCAATCTGCTTTAGCAGAAAATGCAGAAAATCCTATTGTGGATGATATTGTTTTTGAAGAAGTATATCCATTATTTGGACAAAGTGATATAAAAGGTTCTTCTATTGCTAGAAATACTGCAATTCGTGAAGACTTAACTATTCAATTGGAATTGGCAATTACAGTATTAAAAGGTGCACTTGAAAAAGCAAACCTACCAATTTATGAAGAGTTAACATTCAGAATAGAAGAATATCTAAATCATACCAAAGAAGGATTAAATGCAGGTGATGAATTAGGTATTTTAGAATTTTTAAAGAAAGATATTTATCCAGTATTCAGACATTTAAAAGAATCAGATACAGACATTGCTTTACTTGTTGATACGTATATGAATCGTTTAGATGAAAATCTAAAAGTAGTGTACGAAAAGCGAAAAGCCTATGAAAATAGCGTTACAATTTTAAACAATAAACTGGCTAATTATATAGATAAAAAACAAGAAGAAGCTCAAGAAATGTTTCCTCACTATTTTGAACGTTATAAAACGGATGGTGTTGAGTATAATATGTATATAGGACAATCGTTGGTAAAAGATAAATCGTTTCACACACTTTACCTGTACAATTTGCGTTTATGGCAATTGCAGAATACTTATGAAATGGAGCAAGTAGCGCATAATACACGAAAGCAAATGGATCACGATTTGCAAGTTGCTTCCTTAATATTAGTACACAGCAATCCATTAGCGATTAAATTCCGAATGGACGAAAAACAGTTTGATGTTGATGGTGCGTATAATATTCGATATGAGATTATTAAAAAACGTATTGACAAAGCAAATATTAAAAATACAAGAGAGCGTTTAACAGTTCCTGGGAAAATTGCCATTGTATATTCGCAAGATAAAGACGCGCGCGAATACATTAAGTATATAAAATACATGCAATCTAAAAACTACTTTGGAAAACTTGAAAAGCTTGAATTGGAAGACTTACAAGGTGTTTCAGGTTTGCGAGCTCTACGTGTAGAAGTTATATATCAAGAAGATTTCAATGAAAAATCATCGTTGACAATTGATGAATTAATGGAAGAACTCAAATAGAGTTCTTCTTTTTTTTAGACTAATAATGCCATTGCTGTTTCGTGTACTTTTCTTCCGGCATTAGGATCTCTTAAGTAAAAAGCAATAACAAATGACAGTACACTTACGACAATACCAATCATAAAAACAGTATATGTAGTTCGTAATAAACTATATTTTCTATTCAAAACGAGTCCTAAAAAGTATAAATCTTTGGTAAGTGATCCGTATAAATAATCGCGATCTTGCATCATTTCATTCATTCCCCATTCAAACTCATCTAACTTCATTTTGTGGAAATTTCCAAAAAACAATAAGTTCACCTTTTTATTGGCAACATCTTCTTTGCTAAATTTTCCTTGTGTTACATTCGGACGTGTAGCCAAAATAGAAAGTACCATTGACACAACAGTAAAGATGGTAAAAATGATTGTTGGGTAAATTAAATAATCATTCGAAGGATTATCAAGCTTAGAAACTAAGTTCGAAAGCACCATAGAAATAATAATGGCATTTACCGATAAAAGTATATTTGCTTTAGTGTCTGCAATATCACTTAGCGTGATGTGATTTCGTAACGCCACACGAAACATCGTTTCAATTCCACGTTCAGGTAACTCTACTTTATTCTTTTTAAAAGTAAGTTCATCTTTCTTCTGTTTTAATTTAGCACTGTCTTGTAAAAGCTTTTTTTGAGATTTAAGCAGTTGTGCTAAATTTTTTCCTTTTTGTTTTTCCCATTTAGAAGTCGCAAAAGAAGTGTAAAATGAATGCATATTAGTTAAAAACCCTATATTTTCACTCAGCCATTCTTCTTCTGTAAGTGTTCTATTTTTGGTAAGTTCCCATTCTTTA
The DNA here is from genome assembly GCF_947496985.1 of uncultured Kordia sp. Classification (GTDB taxonomy): domain Bacteria; phylum Bacteroidota; class Bacteroidia; order Flavobacteriales; family Flavobacteriaceae; genus Kordia. The sequence continues at coordinate 211,552 of NZ_CANMEZ010000001.1, read as the reverse complement.
CGAAGTAATTCTGTTAAATCACTAAAATTTTTACTTCCAATATGAGAGCAATCAGCATCACAAATTATTTTTTCAAGGAGTGTTGTTGGTGTACTTCCCATTTTAGTAGCCAAAATCAATTGATTCACTACAGTTATATCTTCTTCAGAAACGTTCTGTTTTTGCAAAAAATCGGAAGCAATGGAAGCACCATAATTTTCATGATTTTCAATTCCTTTTGTATAGCCAGTATCATGAAACCAAGCAGCAACCAATAATTGTTTTGCTTCCGTCTCATTAACCCCCAAACCATCAATAAGTTCTTGTGTTTTCTGTACAACACGTTTTGTATGTGATACATTATGATAAACGAATTTGTTGTCTAAATTTTTATTTAGAAAATCAACAACAAATTTTTCAACTTCAATGATAAGGGTTTCCATATTGGTTTCTTTAATTTTGAATAAACTGCCTCAGGGTAAGCCCATAAAGCATGTGTAAGTAATTCATGTAAAATATCGAGACAAGTCTCGGAGCATTTTAAATCTCGATTATTGAGTAAAAATACTAAACTTTAATTAATGTTAAATAAACAAGACTAAAACGTAAGGATTAGTCAGATATTTTAATGAACCTTTCATAAGGTTTTGTTAAACATATTCTTGTAAATTTCGCTTAGTATAAAACTCGTATTGGATATATTATCTTAAGTGTAATTTTTAAGCTTAAAAAGAGACTATTATGGCATGAAACAAATTCCTGAAATAAAATTATATGGCACGGAAACCTGTCATAAAACGAACTATTACAAAGCACTGTTAGAAGGAAAGAAACTTCCGTATCAATTTTTAGATGTAAAGGCAAATGAAACACATGCAGAAGAACTTCGGAATTTATATGAAAATAGAAAACTGAACTTCCCAACAATAACCATAGGAAGTAAAAAACTTCGAAACCCAAGAGAAGAAGAATTAGGCAAATGGTTGCAGAAGCTTATCAAATGACATTACTAAAACGAATTCAACAATTACCACTAGGGTACTCAGAAGTATATTATCAAAATATAAAATATGGTGTTGTTAAAAGTGAATTTAATCAAGGGAAAAGTTATAAAATCTATGCATCAGCATTAGGAGGAAACGACTTTATAAGTCTTAATTACTATTGTACACGCCAACATGAAATACTAAAACCTTGCGAAATGCCGCAACAAAAAGTGATTCACTTTCTAGAAAACTACACAATCAGATGTTAACATTTCAAAAATGAATCATTATATTTAAACTGATAAAACTACAACCAATGATAAAATCTTTACAATCAGTAGGAATAATAGTTCTTTTACTTTGTTTCAGTGCCTGCGCGACTTTCAAAGCACAATATGCAGCACAAACAAATACAGATTCTTTTCCTAAAAATAAAGAAATAAAACACTCTTTCTATTTAATTGGTGATGGAGGAAACTCCCCGTTAGGTAAAACGGCAATTGCTTTAGAAATGTTTGAAAAAGAACTAAAAAAAGCATCAAAAAATAGTACGGCTATCTTTTTGGGGGATAACATTTATCCAGCAGGATTACCTAAAAAAAATCATGATGATCGAGCGTTTGCAGAACATCAGTTAGAAGTACAAACAGGAATTGTAAAGGATTTTAAAGGAGAAACAATATTTATTCCTGGAAATCATGATTGGTATAGTGATGGTTTAGAAGGATTAAAGCGTCAAGAAAAATATGTAGAAAAAATACTTGGAAAAAATACTTTCTTACCAGAAAATGGTTGTCCTATAGAGAAAATTCATATCAGTAAAGACATTGAATTAATTCTAATAGATAGCGAATGGTACATCACCAATTGGGATCATCATCCAACCATGAATGACGATTGTGAGCTGAAAACAAGAAACCGATTCTTTGATGAGTTTACAAGTTTGGTGAAAAAAGCAAGAGGGAAAACAACAATCGTTGCATTGCATCATCCAATGTATACAAATGGTTCACATGGCGGGCAATATACTTTTAAGAGTCATATGTCGCCAGTTCCAGTATTAGGATCATTAAAAAACGTAATAAGAAGTACTAGTGGTGTTGCCAATGTGGATTTAACTAACAAGCGTTACAACGAATTCAAAAAACGAATTGTAACCATTGCACAACAAAATGATAAAGTAATCTTTGTATCTGGACATGAACACAGTTTACAATACATTGTAGAAGACAATTTACGCCAAATAATAAGTGGTTCAGGAGCTAAAAAATCTGGAACTCGTAATGTTGGCGGAGGACAATTTTCATACGGAACACAAGGGTATGCACGATTAGATGTATTCAAAGATGGTTCATCATACGTACGTTTTTATTCAGCAGAGGAAAACAAAGTAGTTTTTGAAACAGAAGTATTACCTGCCAGAACAAAAATGACAAAAGTGAATTATCCGTCTGAATTTCCAAAAGAAAAATCGGCCTCTATCTATACGGAAGAAGAAACATCAATATCTGGATTTGGTAAATTTCTTTGGGGAGATCGCTATCGAAAACAATACAATACCAAAGTAACAGTGCCAACTGTAAATATAGATACACTCTTTGGAGGATTAACACCAGTTAGAAAAGGAGGAGGAAATCAATCAAAATCATTACGATTAAAAGACAAAAACGGAACACAATATGTAATGCGTGCACTTCGTAAACAAGCATTGCAATACTTACAATCTGTGCTATTCAAAGACCAATACATAGAAGGGCAATTTGACGATACAGCAACGGAAGATTTAATCTTAGATGTATTCACGGGAGCGCATCCATACGCACCTTTTGCTATTGGAACATTGGCAGATGCTGTTGGCGTATATCATACAAATCCAGTATTATACTATGTGCCAAAACAAAATGGATTAGGTCAATACAATGATGAATTTGGGGGCGAATTATACATGATAGAAGAGCATACTTCTGAAGGTCACAGCAATCTAGCGAGTTTTGGTTTTCAAGATAAATTGATCAGTACAGAGGATATGATGGATAAAATTCACAAAGATGAAGACATTGTTGTGGATGAAGCTTCATACATACGTGCCAGACTATTTGATATGCTAATTGGTGATTGGGACAGACACCAAGACCAATGGCGTTGGATAGAGTTTAAAGAAAATGGTAAAAAAGTTTATCGTCCAATGCCGCGCGATCGCGATCAAGCATTTTCTATAATGTCTGATGGGTTCTTACTAGGAACAGCTGTAAGAATAATACCTACAGCGCGATTATTACGTAAATACGATGATGATTTAGTAGATGTGAAAGGTGTAAATGTAGAACCATATCCGTTAGATATGGAACTCATTCAACAAGCTGATAAAACTGTTTGGGATACGCAAGTAAAACTCATTCAAGATGGATTAACTGATGATATAATTGAAAAAGCATTCTTAGAATTTCCAAAAGAAGTACGTGATGCAGCGGTTGAAGAGATCAAACAAAAACTAAAAGCCAGACGTGCAAATCTTCAAAAAATATCAGACAGATATTATGTGTTAGTAAACAAATATGCAGTTGTAAAAGGAACGAACAAAGACGATTGGTTTGATATTGAACGTTTGCCAAATGGAGAAACGAAAGTAACAGCATATCGTATCAAAAAAGGAAATAAAGGTGATAAATTTCATGAACGTGTCTATAAAAATGCTGAAACAAAAGAAATTTGGATCTATGGTTTAGACGATGATGACAAGTTTCATGTATTTGGTGATGGAAAATGCATAACAAGAATTCGATTAATTGGTGGGCAAAACAAAGACGTATACGATATTCAAAATGGTAAAAAAGTAAAAATCTATGACTACAAATCGAAGGAAAGTGAATTTGTAACCAACAAAGGAAGCAAGAAATTAACGGATGATTACGAAACAAATGTATACGATTACAAAAAACTAAAAAACAATACCAACCAATTAATTCCAACAATAGGCTCTAATCCTGATGATGGTTTCAAAATAGGTGTCTCAAATACCTATACAAACTATGGCTTTGAACGAAATCCATTTACTTCAAAACACACCATTTCGGCAGCGTATTACTTTGCAACAAATGGTTTTGATGTAGGATACACAGGAGAATTTGCCAATGTAGTAGGAAACTTTAACCTACAATTAAAAGCACAATTCAATAGTCCAAACTATGCAGTTAACTTCTTTGGTTTTGGAAATGAAACACCGAATGCTGAAGCAGATGATGACGATGGAATTGATGCTGATTTAGATTTCAATAGAGTGAAAATAAGAACTGCTAAAATTGCTCCTTCTTTAGTTTGGCGTGGACAATTAGGTGGAAGTTTTGCCGCAGGAATATTCTATGAAAGCAATGAAGTAGAACGCACATTAAACAGGTTTTTAGACTTAAACTTACCAGCAAATTCAAGTGTGTTTGATAAGCAAGATTTCTATGGTGTTGATGCAAAGTATCACTTTAAAAATGTAGACAATGAAGCATTTCCAACGATGGGAATGGAAGTGAGTTTGGAAACAGGATACAAAAACAATGTTAGTACTTCCAAAGGTTTTGGATATGTAATTCCAGAATTTGGAATAAACCATAAACTAATTTCAAGTGGACAATTAGTATTAGCAACAAAACTAAGAGGACATCTAAACCTAGGAGATGGATTCGAATTCTATCAAGGAGCAACCTTAGGAGCTAATACAGGATTACGAGGTTATAGAAATGAACGATTTACAGGAAAACGTGCTTTTGTGCAAACAACAGATATTCGCTTAAACCTAAGACGTATAAAAACAGGTGTGTTGCCACTCAATATTGGTGTTTTTGGAGGATTTGACTATGGTAGAGTTTGGGTAGAAAATGATGCTTCTAGAAAATGGAATACATCACTTGGAGGTGGAATTTGGCTTAGCGGCGCAAATATGCTAACCGCACGTTTCTCACTATTCAGTTCTGATGATGGTGGACGTTTTGCATTTGGTGTAGGATTCGGGTTTTAATCAATAAACAAGTTGATTTTATATGAAACTATTCAGAAATCTTAGAGAAAAACTATTGAAAGAAAAGAAATTTACAAACTATATTGTATATGCCGTAGGTGAAATCATCTTGGTTGTAATTGGAATTTTGATTGCCGTTTCTCTTAATAACTGGAATGAAAATCGTAAAAAAGAACAACAACTTTTCAATATCTACACTATTATAGAAGATGATTTGCAAAATGATTTAGAGGAAATAAATGAAGTACAACAGTACTATAAAAAAATAGATCCATTATATTCTAAAATACTAAACGATTCTTTAACTAAATCTGATTATAAAACAAATCCACGATTGCGTTTTCTAACCATTGGTTTTCCTGAAATTACGTTCAATACACGTGGTTTTGATCAACTAACAAATTTCAACACAGATGGTTTTCAAGACAATCTACCATCTCAAATTATAGAATTCTATACAGAACGCTTACGCGAAATAAAAATAGATGATGACTTACGAGCTAATGATTTTCAGGATAACTACACACACTATAAGAAGAACTATATATGGTGGTCAGATTTAATTACAATGAAAAATAGTGAAGAATTCATAAACTATACATTAAATGATCCTGATTACAAAAATAGAGTAGCAAGCTCATACTTTATATCGTTTTCTGTCTTCTTACCCGAATTAGAAATATTTGAAGAAAGAGCAACAACTATTTTAGAGGAAATTAAAAAACGGAAAGGAGAATGAGGTTTTAAATACTAAGTGTAAAAATGGTTCTTGCCAAAACCCAAAACCAACAAACCGTTCGCCATATTCAAATTTCCGCTTATCATAATTTCATTGTCAGAAGATGTATTCCGTACTACTTTTACATCGTAATCAAAAAACAACAGACATGCAATCATTTACAATATTCAAAATCGTATTCAAACTAGCGTTCTTTTTAGCAACGGTAGTAGCTTCAGCGCAAAACATCTCAGGAACTTGGAAAGGAGCTTTAAATGTACAAGGAACGGAACTTCCTTTGGCATTTAACATTACGGAAAGTGACGGAGCATATAAAGCAACGTTAGACAGTCCAGATCAAGGAGCGTTCGGAATTCCAATTGACAAAACTACATTTGAAAACAATCAATTGACAATAACACAAAGCCAAATGGGAATGGAATACACTGCAACGTTTACTGATGGTGTATTTAAAGGAACATTTAAACAATCAGGAAGAGTATTTCCTTTAGATCTGAAAAAAGGAGAAAAAGAGGTGAAAAAGGAAAAAAAGCCAAAACCACAAGAACCTAAAAAACCATATCCATATGCTTCTGAAGAAGTAAGCTTTGAAAATGCTAAAGCAGGAAACATAAAACTTGCAGGAACATTAACATTACCAGAAAATGTGAAAAATCCACCAGTTGTGATTCTCATAAGTGGTTCAGGTCCGCAAAATCGTAATGAAGAATTACTAGGTCACAAACCATTTTTAGTATTAGCAGATCATTTAACAAGAAATGGAATTGCTGTATTACGTTATGATGACAGAGGAACAGCAAAATCAGAAGGTGATTTTGGAACAGCAACATCATTTGACTTTGCAACAGATGTAGAAGCTGCAATAGCATACTTGCAAACAAGAAAAGATGTTGTAGATACCAACAAAATTGGTTTAGTTGGACATAGTGAAGGTGGACTTATTGCGCCAATTGTTGCTACAAACAATACCAATGTAGCATTTTGTGTATTACTTGCAGGACCAGGAGTTGATGGAAAAGAAGTCTTATTAACACAATCAAAAAGAGCTGCCGAATTAGAAGGTTATCCAAAAGTTGATATAGAAAACTCACAAGAAGTATCCGCGAAAGTATTTGAAATTAGCACAAACTATAAAGGCGAAACTTCAAAAGAAGAAATCATAAAACTATTCAAAGAATTACGTACTAAAATGACTTTTGAAAAAGCAAAAGCAGAACTTACTGATGAAGCAATTGTTGCACAGGCAGAAATGATCACATCTCCGTGGATGCAAGCGTTTCTTGGGTACGATCCGCAAACATCACTACAAAAAGTAACATGCCCTGTATTGGCGGTGAACGGTGAAAAAGATTTTCAAGTATTACCAGAATTAAATCTCAATGCTATTGAAAAAGGACTAAAAAACAGTAAAGATGTAACTATCAAACAATTTAAAGACTTAAATCACTTATTTCAAACGTCAAAAACGGGCGCACTTAGTGAATACGCAACGATAGAAGAGACATTTGCTCCAGTTGCATTAGAATACATTTCTAACTGGATTAACAAAAGATTTTAATAATCAATCAAAAGAAAATGCACTTTTTTGACATTGCATCAAATTTGTCAAAAAGTGCATTTCAAATTTTACAAGTATTTTTAGGCTCATGGCAATTTCAACCAAACTCAATACATATCTATTCTGGACACTACAAATTATAGGTTGGGGATTTATAACATCTGCAAACGTTTGGTCAAAAATGTATTTTATACCCGAAGAAAAAAGCAAACACATTTATTTTTTCTTTGAAGGACTCTATTTTATCGTTTTAGGAATTGTACTCACAACACTACTAAGAAGCTATTTAAAACGAATTGATTTTGTTGCCAATCAAAACCAAAAAAATTACATAAAAGTATTCGTAGCATATGCATTAGTATCGTGGCTTTTTACCATATTATTAATTGTAGGGTCTAGTTATACCTTTTCATATATCAATGAAAGACCTCTAGATATTTCAGCGTTAGAAATATTTTCAACAGCACTAAATATTGCAATTTTTATATTCTTTTGGTTAATTTTTTATATTGTAACCAAATCATTAGCGCGTTTGCGAAAAAATAAAATAGATCGCTTACAACTAGAAACGGAACTAAAAGATTCACAATTAAACACACTAAAAGGACAGCTCAATCCGCACTTTATGTTTAATAGCTTAAACAACATTCGAGGGTTGATGCTAGAAGATGTTGACAAAGCACGAGATATGCTTACGCGGCTTTCCGAAATGTTGCGATATTCGTTAAATATGAACAAAGTGGATGCTATTCGTATTTCGGAAGAACTGGAAATCGTAGACAATTATATAGCACTGTCAAAAATACAATTGGAAGACCGTTTAGTGTATGAACAAGATGTGAAAACAGCACTCACACAAATTAAAATTCCACCAATGGTATTGCAAATGTTGGTAGAAAACGCAATAAAACATGGGGTTTCCAATCAGAAAAATGGTGGAAAAATAACCTTAATTGTTACTGATAATGATGAAAAAATTATTCTACAAGTAAACAATACAGGAACTTTAAAAACAGAAACAGATTCTACCCGAATAGGATTAAATAACATCAAAAAACGCTTGGAATTACTCTATGGAAATGAAGCAAGTTTCACACTAAAAGAAGTTGGAAACGAAGTGCAAGCCATTATTCAAATACCTGTATCGTAAATTATGGAAAATATCACAGCAGTTATTGTAGAAGATTCTCGCTTGGCGCGAAATGAATTAAAAGAACTCCTAAAAAAACACCCACAAATTGAATTACTTGGCGAAGCCGAAAATGTAGACAAAGCCTATGATTTAATTAATGAAGTACAACCAAAAATATTATTTCTAGACATCAATATGCCTGAAAAAAATGGTTTTGAATTGTTAGAAATGTTAGAAAATGTACCACTTACAATTTTTACAACTGCATATGATGAATATGCTATAAAATCCTTTGAATACAATGCGTTTGATTACTTGCTAAAACCCATCAATCAAGATCGATTTTCTAAAACGATAGAAAAAGTAATTGTAACCATTGAAAAAGAAACATCAGATGAAAAACCATTTGAGTTGCATCGTCAAATCTTTATCAAAGATGGAGAAAACTGTTGGTTGATTAAAATTTCGGAAATTGCAGTCTTTGAAATTGTTGGAAACTACACACGTGTATATTTTGAAGATCACAAACCATTAATCTACAAATCACTTAATCAAATAGAAGCCAAACTTCCTGAAGCTACTTTTTTTAGAGCCAATCGACAACAGATCATCAATCTAAATCATATAGAAAAAGTGGTTCCTTGGTTCAATGGAAAACTAAAAGCAGTTATGAAAGACTCTGAGCAAGAAATAGAAGTTTCTCGCAGGCAATCCTATAAATTTAAAGACGTATTTGGGTTTTAAAAAAATGTATAGTACCCGTTATTTCGAACTTGATTCGGAATCCCATCAAACTAAGTATAAGTAGTATTACAATTTATTCACGATGCGTTTTGGAAGAAGCGCTTGTCAAATCATTAATCCCTTGTAATTCTTCTTCAGTTAAATGACGCCATTTTCCAACAGGAACATCCAAGGAAACATTCATGATACGTGTACGTTTCAGTTTTACCACTCTATAATCTAAATACTCACACATTCTACGAATTTGACGATTCAAGCCTTGTGTTAAGATAATTTTGAAGGTATACTTTGTAAGTTGTTCTACTTTACACTTTCGCGTAAGCGTTCCCAAAATAGGAATTCCATCGCCCATTTTCTGGATAAAATCATTCGTAATAGGACGATTCACAGTTACCTCATACTCTTTCTCATGATTATTACGCGCACGAAGAATCTTATTCACAATATCACCATCACTAGTAAGGAAAATCAAACCTTCACTGGGTTTGTCTAAACGACCAATAGGGAAAATTCGAGAAGGATAATTGATATATTCAATAATATTATCTTTCTCAACTTTAGTGTCAGTTGTACACACAATTCCGACAGGCTTATTAAACGCTAAATACACAGGTTTTTCTTTCGGATCAGAAATCAATTCGCCATCTACGCGTACTTCATCTCCTGGTGCAATTTTAGTTCCCATAGCAGGAACTACGCCATTAATAGTAACGCGTCGTTGTTCAATTAATTTATCAGCAGCTCTGCGCGAACAGTAACCAGCTTCACTTAAAAACTTATTGATTCTTGTCAATTGTATATCACTCATCTAATAATCCTTTCAAAATGCAAAGCTAAGGAAAATAAAAATGTTGATCTTAAATATAAGCATAATCGTGGTGAGTTCTTTTTTTGTAGTGTAATAAGATTTTCTCGTTAAGAATTTTTGAATCCTTGGAAAAAAATGAGAAAAAATTATAGTATTAGCTTTTTAGCTAAAAACATCTAACTAGAAACTATACTTTGCGAAATAAATTGTTTCATCGCATGCACATTTCCATTAAAATAATCCTCATCAACAGCGGTTCCATTTATATTTCCACTATCACTATATTGCCAAATAGTCCAATCTGACCATTGCCCTGGAATTGTAGGAGCAGGTTTTGTTGTGTAATTAGCAATCCATAGTGGAAACTTTGTCAATCGGGCATCATTTAAATAAGCATTTCCAGTATTTACATCTGTATAAATCATAGGTGTACGACCGTATTTTTGCTCTATTAAATTTAAGAATGATAACAAATCTTCAATAATTTGATTCTTATCAGTTGTTTTTACACTTGCTTCTTCAAAATCAACAATTGGAGGCAAAGCATCTGATGGAAAATCATTTCCTACAACATTAAAAAAGTTATCTGCTTGTGATTGTGGAGCATCATTTGTATAATAAAAATGATACGTTCCTCTAATAAAACCTTTCTTAGGAATCGTTTCCCAATTATGTGCAAAATCTGGATCTTGAATGGTAATTCCTCCTGTAGCTTTACAAACTACAAAGGATAAGTCGGTATTATTGGTGTCAATAGAATCAATTAAACTTCCTTGATTATAAGAAATATCAATTCCTTTTGCTTGTGTAGACATGGTAGTAGTTTTGGTTAATAACACCAAGGTACAGAAAAATATAGCGAGAATAAAAAATTAGCAATTAATCAAGTGTAAATACGTATAAATTTCCACCACTTCCATGTGACTTTTCATCTGTAATATACACTGAATTGTTATCTCTAAAACAAACTCCTTCTTTCTGAGATTCATGTCCTAAATCGAATTTTTTCATCTTCCCGTTCATAAAATTATCTCCCTTAAAATCTGTAAACTGCCAAATGGCTGAATGTGATAATAAAACAACTTTCTTTCCATCTGGACTAATATCTGCTGAGGTAACCCAACAACTCATTTCATCACAAGTATGAAATGTAGTTACAAGTCTTGCTTTGTGTTTCCCGGCAGTTGCTGGAATTTTATAAACATCAGTAATGCCATAATTTTTTTTGACTCTACTTTTGGTAAACAAGTATAAATATCCATTATAGTGAAAAAATGATTCCACATCAAAATACCTGTTTTTCTTCTTTGGAGGAAACTTTTTCTGATTCGGAAATGAAAACTTAATCACTTTGGGTTCAATATTTTTTTTGTGATCTAAATTGTTTACTGAAAATACATAAACTTTTAAATTTTTTCGATCATTTGCATTATTTCCAAAATCACCTACATATAAATTTCCTTTGTTGTCAGTGGTTAAATCTTCCCAATCTCTATTCTTTCCATCGATATAAAGAGTAGATTGAATCTTTCCTTTTGTATTCAATGCAAATACTTTTGGATCGTTTCCACTATCATTAATCATCCATAACAACTCAGAATTTGGAAAATGTTCAACTCCAGAAACTTCTTTCAAATCACTAGATAGTTTTTTAACATAGCTCAATTGACCGTAATTCACAGTGCAATTCGTAAAAAAGAATAAAATGGTTAAATATCTTAGAAATTGAAGTCGCATAAAATAGGTGTTTGGTCAAAAGTAAAGTTTTCAACATAAAACATAAAATTTTCATACTCAATTAAGAAGAGTTTAAGACTTAAAAAAAATATAAATGCTAAATGTTGAATTTTAAATTAAAAAGTATTTCTTTACAAGAAGAATTTTTAATCACTTATTTGTTCAATGAAACCAATAGATGTACTTATAATTGGCGGCGGCGCAGCAGGATTTTTCACAGCAATTAATATTGCAGAAAAACATCCTTCATCATCTGTGGTCATTCTCGAAAGAGGAAAAGAATTTTTAACCAAAGTTCGTATTTCCGGTGGCGGACGTTGCAATGTAACACATGCATGTTTTGATCCAAAAGAACTTGTGCAATACTATCCCAGAGGAGAAAAAGAACTCTTAGGCCCTTTTCATCAATTTTGTTGTGGAGATACAATGGGCTGGTTTGAAGAACGTGGTGTAGAACTCAAAATCGAAGATGATGGTAGAATTTTTCCAGTGACCAATTCTTCGCAAACAATTATTGATTGTTTTTTACATCAAGCGGAAATATACAAAGTGGATTTTCGAAAAAACCATGCAGTCAAAAAGATATCAAAAGTGAACGATTTATGGCAAGTTGAAACAAGTCAAGGAATGTTGGAAGCAACAAATATTGTCTTAACTACTGGAAGTAATCCAAAAATGTGGAAGGAACTAGAAACTCTTGAACATAACATTATTCCTGCGGTTCCTTCATTATTTACCTTTAATATCAAAGATGCACGTATCAAAGATTTACTCGGAATTGCCACACAAGCTAGTGTGCAAGTAGTAGATGCAAAATTGGAATCTAACGGACCATTACTCATTACACATTGGGGAATGAGTGGACCAGGAATCTTAAAACTTTCAGCTTGGGGCGCACGAATTTTAGCAGATAAAAACTATAACTTTCAAATAAAAGTTAATTGGTTAGATGAAGTTCCAAAAGAAGATTGTTTAGTAAATATCAAAGATCTTAAAATTGAATTAGCCAAAAAAACAGTTCAAAAAAACAATCCATTTGGACTGCCAAAACGCTTATGGCATCGAATTATTCAAGCGGCGGGAATCAAAGATGATACACGTTGGGCAGATATAAACAAACAACAAACGGAGCAATTAGCTAGCCAGCTTACAGAGGCAATTTTTAATGTTAAAGGAAAAAGTACCTTCAAAGAAGAATTTGTAACTGCTGGAGGAATTGATCTTAAAGAAGTAAATTTCAAAACCTTCGAAAGTCGTAAACAGAAAAACTTATATTTTGCAGGTGAAATTCTAAATATTGATGCCATTACTGGCGGATTTAACTTTCAAAATGCTTGGACAGGAAGTTATATAATTGCAAACAGTATTGAGATGTAAAAATTAAGAAGTTAGATTGTTGGTGCTTAAGTAGGTTAGGATCTATGAAATTAGTACATCACTACACTTTTACATTGATACATTAAAATCCTTCAATCAAATAATCTTATCTTTGCCTAAATTTTAAAATTGTCTATGGAAATAGCAACATTTCTACCCAAAACATATACAAAAAGTATTAAAAGCGGAAGTGTCACTTGGAAATCGCCAAGTAATATTGCGCTTATCAAATATTGGGGGAAAAAAGAAGATCAAATTCCACAAAATCCTTCCATAAGTTTTACACTAGATGCCTGCGCAACTACAACTACATTAACGTATAAAAAACGAGAAACGCAAGCAGACGATTTCTCTTTTGAGTTATATTTTGAAGGAAAACAAAAGGATGATTTTAAACCGAAAATTAACACATTCTTACACAGAATTGAAAAATATCTTCCATTCTTAAAAGAATATAATTTTACAATTGAAACATCAAATTCGTTTCCACATAGTAGCGGAATTGCTTCTTCAGCCTCAGGAATGAGTGCGTTGGCTTTATGTTTAATGAGTGTAGAGAAAAAACTCAATCCAACGATGACAGATGAAGAATTCAGTACAAAAGCTTCGTTTCTAGCACGCTTAGGTTCTGGAAGCGCAAGTAGAAGTATCGAAGGAGATTTAATTGTTTGGGGACAACATGAAGATACGGTTGGAAGTAACGATTTATATGCAGTGAAATATCCGTACAAAGTACATGATGTATTCAGAAAATTTCACGACACAATTCTGTTAGTTGACAAAGGTGAAAAACAAGTTAGTAGTACAGTTGGACATAATTTAATGCATAATCACCCGTTTGCTGAACAACGTTTTGCACAAGCGCATGAAAACTTAACCAAAATCCAATCGGTTTTAGCAGATGGAGATTTGGACGAGTTTATTGCTATTGTTGAAAGTGAAGCATTAACGCTTCATGCCATGATGATGACTTCAATGCCGTATTTCATTTTAATGAAACCTAATACACTGGAAATCATCAATCGTATCTGGAAATTTCGTCAAGAATCGGGAACACATATTTGCTTTACGTTAGATGCTGGAGCAAATGTTCATATATTATATCCTGAAAATGAAAAAGATAAAATATATCCATTCATTCAGGAAGAATTGGTGAAATTTTGCCAAAATGGGCATCACATTTGCGATAGAATAGGTTTTGGAGCAAAAAAAGCGTAATTTTACATATATAAAAAGCCTCAAATTGAAGTGAACATGAACGGACCACTTTTTTATTCAAAAATTTTACTCTTTGGAGAATATGGAATTATCAAAGATTCCAAAGGACTCTCTATTCCTTATAATTTTTACAAAGGAGCATTGAAAATTGATGAAAATCCTTCTCAGGAAGCGATCGCATCTAACCAAAGTTTAGCGAGATTTGCAGATCATTTAGAGGCACTGGACAACGATCTTGTAACGTTTGATGTTGAAATTTTAAAGGATGATTTATCGAAAGGCATGTACTTTGATTCTTCAATTCCGCAAGGATATGGAGTTGGGAGCTCAGGTGCTTTAGTGGCTTCTATTTATGATAAATATGCGCATGATAAGATCACTGTTTTAGAAAATCTTACCAGAGAAAAATTACTAAAGCTAAAAGCAATTTTTGGAGCAATGGAATCGTTCTTCCATGGGAAGAGTTCAGGTTTAGATCCATTGAACAGTTATTTAAGTTTACCAATTCTGATCAATTCGAAAGACAATATTGAACCAACAGGAATTCCTTCTCAAAATGAAGTAGGAAATGGAGCTGTATTTTTATTAGATAGCGGAATTATTGGTGAAACAGCGCCAATGGTAAATATTTTTATGGAAAATATGAAGCAAGAAGGTTTCCGTAAAATGCTAAAAGATCAATTTATAAAACATACAGATTCGTGTGTAGAAGATTTCTTAAAAGGAGATGTGAAATCGCTATTTGGAAACCTAAAATCATTGTCTAAAGTCGTTTTTAATAACTTCAAGCCGATGATTCCTCAGCAATTTCATTCACTTTGGAAACAAGGAATTGAAACAAACGATTACTACTTAAAACTTTGTGGTTCTGGTGGTGGTGGATACATTCTTGGATTCACACAAAATATAGACAAAACAAAAGAAACACTAAAAGATTACAAACTTGAAGTAGTCTATAACTTCTAAAGTTTAGACACACATGTTATCTAGAAAACATAAGCTATTTTATTATAAACTCTTCAGCTTGTTTTCCGTTGTAAGAGGCTATAACATTCTTATCATCGTAATAGCACAATATTTGGCAGCTAAGTTTATACTAGCTCCCAAAAAAGGTTTTTTAGAAGTTGTTTGCGACGGACATTTATTTGCATTAATCTTTGCGTCAGCAGTAGCAATTGCTGCAGGATATATTATCAATAACTTTTATGATGCTGAAAAAGATTTAATCAACAGACCTAAGAAGTCAATGTTAGATCGTTTGGTAAGTCAGCGTACAAAAATTGCGACATATTTTACCTTAAACTTTATTTCTGTTGCGATTGCAAGTCTTGTCTCAATGAATGCTTTTATTTTCTTTTCAGCATACATTTTCGGAATATGGTTTTATTCACATAAGATGAAAAAGATTCCGTTTTTAGGAAATCTTACATCTGCAATGTTAGCAATTACGCCTTTTTTTGCTGTTTTTATCTACTATGGAAACTTAAACAGTGTCATTTTTGTACATGCAACATTTTTATTTTTATTAATTCTAATTCGTGAATTCATTAAAGATTTAGAAAACATCAAAGGTGATTTGGCACAAGATTATAAAACAATCCCTATTATTTATGGCGAAAAAGTATCAAAAGGACTTATTACGTTATCTGTTATTATTGCAATTTTAGTAACAATCTTTTTGATTTCTCAATATGATTTAGGGTACATGCGTTTTTACTTTTACGGAAGTATTATGCTATTAATTATCTCAATTTTAATATTATACAGAGCCACTTCAAAATTACACTATTTATTACTTCATAACATTTTAAAATTCGCTATTGTGGCAGGTGTTTTCAGTATTCCATTATTAAATATTGACGCCATTCTAAATAAAATCACAACAGTTTTGTGATAAATGCATGTTAAAAAATCAAAAAATGTTAAAGCAAATTTGACATGTGTTTTTCTTCTTGAAAATTGGTAATTTGTAGCAAAAATAAAGCTATGTCATCTTCACATGAATTAAAAGTCGCGTTAGCGCAAATTGCTCCAGTCTGGTTAGATAAATCAAAAACGTTAGACAAAATAAAACAGCAAATTATTGATGCAAGTAAAGAAAACTGTGAACTTATTGTTTTTGGAGAAGCATTATTACCAGGATATCCGTTTTGGGTTGCCAATACAAACGGAGCTGCATTTAACTCTACTACACAAAAAGAAATTCATAGTCATTATGTACAAAACTCAATACAGGTTGAAAAAGGCGATTTAGACGAAATCTGCAATCTGGCCAAAGAATATAACATTGCTATTTATTTAGGTTTGATGGAACGTGCGGTAGATCGTGGAGGACATAGTATTTACTGTTCTTTAGCATATATAAATCAGCATGGAAGTATTGAATCTATGCATAGGAAACTCATGCCAACTTATGAAGAACGTCTTACGTGGGCAAGTGGTGATGGAAACGGTTTAAAAGTACATCCACTTAAAGATTTTACCGTTGGTGGACTCAACTGTTGGGAAAACTGGATGCCTTTACCAAGAGCAGCTTTATATGGAATGGGCGAAAACTTGCACATTGCAGTTTGGCCAGGAAGTGAAGTCAATACTAAAGATATTACTCGATTTATAGCGCGAGAATCACGCTCGTATGTGATTTCTGTATCTAGTTTGATGCGTAAAAATGATATTCCTGACAATATTCCAAATGTAGACGAAATTAGAAATAATGTTCCTGATGAATTGGCAAATGGTGGTTCGTGCATTGCAAGCCCAGATGGCGAATGGTTAATTCCACCTGTTTTGCACAAAGAAGGTTTAATAATTGCAACGCTAGACTTTAATAAAGTATTAGAAGAACGACAAAACTTTGATGCTGTTGGGCATTATTCTCGCCCTGATGTTACTCAATTAACGGTAAACAGAGTACGTCAAAGTACGATTAAAATCAATGATTAGGTTATAAATTGATTTTGAATACATTACCTTTTCTATGATGATAAAACGAATAATTGAATCAAGATTCGGTTATCGAAAATTAAAAAGTATCTTTGCAAAAATTTTATAGCATATTATAATGGCAAAAGAACGACACGGGAAGAGCAAAGTGAAGTCAGGCAGTAAAGATCATGGAGGAAAAAAGCCTTTCAATAAAAAGAAGTCTTCTGAAGGGAATAAATCTTTTGAAGGTAAGAAGCCTTTCGATGGAAAAAAGCCAAATTACAGAAAGAAGTCAACAGCACCAAAAGCGAAATCATCAGGGAATCCAAATGAAATTCGTTTAAATAAATACATCGCAAACTCAGGTATTTGTTCACGTCGTGAAGCAGATATGCATATTTCTATTGGAAGTGTTACTGTGAATGGAAAAGTAATTACTGAAATGGGTTACAAAGTACAAATGAGTGATGAAGTTCGTTTTGATGGACGTATTATTAATCCTGAAAAAATAGAATATGTTTTACTAAACAAGCCAAAAGGTTTCTTGGTAACAACAAAAGATGAAAAGGATCGTAAAACTGTGATGGATTTAGTCGCGACAGCAACAAAATCTAGAATTGTACCTGTTGGTCGTTTAGAACGTCAATCTACTGGTTTGTTGTTATTTACTAATGATGGAGAATTGGCAAGAAAACTAACAGATCCACACCAAAGAATTCGTAAAATATATCATGTAGAATTGGATAGAAATATAAGTCAAGCAGATTTTAATAAAATAAAAGATGGTGTAAATATTCGTGGAGATGTACATGAAGTTGATGAAATTTCTTGGATACAAGGAGCTTCAAAGCGTGAAGTTGGAATTAAAGTAACTTCAGGAAGTAATGGGTTGGTAAAAGCAATTTTTGAGCATTTATCGTATACTGTTGCTCGTTTAGATAGAGTTCTTTTTGCAGGACTAACAAAAAAAGATTTACCAAGAAGTAATTGGCGACATTTAACAGCTCAGGAAATTATAAATTTAAAAAACTTATAAAAAGAAAGCCTCTCATTTTTGGGAGGTTTTTTTTATTTTAATACGATTCACAAATATATTTTCTAATCATATATGGTGTAATTTTCTTCAATGTTTTTCCAGTTTCTGGATGCAATCCATAGGATGTAAAATATTCCAATTCTCCACTTGTAGATTTCTGATACCATAGATTTTCATTTCCATTTGGTTTAAAAAAAGCATAATCACAATCAGGATTTACTTTTATAAAATTCTTTATCCGCTCATGTTTATATAATTTCAAATTGCCCATACCATATTTATTAACATCAAATGGCACTTCTACATAATGATAGTGATCCCAAACCATCCATCGTTGCCTATCAATCATATACAAACCAAAATAAAGCAGAAAAATTAGTGAACAAAAAATAAGAGTTACTTTATTTTTGTGAATCACAATTTTTAATTTTTCACTAATAGAAGTTGGTTCGGACTTCATTCTTTTTGAAGTCTTGATTGGGTTTTCAAGCTTCTGTTCTGTGACGGAAAACTCTTCTTTTATCGTTCTGTTTTGGATAATAAATTCTTCATAATTTTTATGGCCTAAATAGCAACATAAGCAGTTGGCTACAGTACTTTTTAACTCTAAAGCATCATCTTCTTGCAATGCTAAATTATACTTATTCCGTAAGCTTTTTTCATGATATTGAAAACGGCATTCTTCCAACATATAGTCAGAAATTTTTTTCGCTAAAGCTGTAACAGACATATTTACTCCTGTCGCAGCTTTCGCTTCTTCTTTGGCTTTTTTAAAAGCACTTAATACTAATTTTTTATGCATGACTTGTAGTTTTAGGTTTCCCTTTTCACAAAGCGTCAATTAGAATTACATAAGAAAAAGTGTAGGGAAATAACTTTCCCTAAACTTTCCCAAACTCTTCCCTAAACCTTCCATTCATTCCAACAATTCCTCAGTTAATTTGCTTCAGAAATATTTCACAAACTGAAATGTAAATCAACTTGATCTCCTGCATTTATACTCGGTTTATTCTTGAGGTAAGAAGCAATAGGATGGCTCCTGGAAGTAGCTACACTATTTGTTATTGTCTCTACACTTCCTAAAACACAAGAAATCGGCGCCTTTTCTATTTCGATGTGTTGCTGCACATAAATCAATCTGAGTATTCCTCGGACAGCAACACTTATGTCCAATTTTAATTCTAACAAAATGAAAAAATTCAGCTTAATAATACTTACGGTTTTCCTCAATTTGGCATTATTTTCTTGCACACCAAATTCAATTGCAGAGGACGAAATTCAATATGAACAACAAGCCACAGAAGGTGATGACGGAGAAGTGTCTGATGGAGGAGATCCCCCGACTAAAGGCAATGGAGGATAAAATGTAATTATATTTTTACTATTTTTGAAGGATGAAGCTACTATCAGTAACATCCTTCTTTTTATATGTATTAGCAGTTCTGTTAATAACTTCTTGTGAAGTTAAAAAATCTAAAGAAATAGTATACTCTCCTTTAATCATCCAAAATGAAAATATGGCAGCGGTTTGCTTAGCTGAGAAAAATTATGAAGCGTCTCTAATGTATCGATATATTGCATTAGGAGAAGCACTAAAAATTAAAGACTCAGTTTCTATACAATATGCTTATTCCAGCTTATATCATATTCATAATTTACAAAAAAGGTATGACTCTGCTTTTATGTACTTAGACAAATGGTATACGTTTTCTGAGAAAATGAAAGATAGTATTGCAATGGGTAATGCTCTTCGAAAGAAAGCCTATACTTACAATCAAATAAGTGAATTAGATAGTGCACAAATCAATTATTCAAAAGCTAAAGATATTTTTTTAGAAGTTAATGATACGTTGATAGCTGGAAGTATATTATTAGATATTGCTTATTTACAGAAGAAAGTAGGTAATTTTAGTACAAGTATGGATGCTGCACAGGAAGGTTTAGAATATTCTAGAAGATCCAGAAATGGAAAACTTCTCAGTGGTTTGAATCATATTATTTCTGTTGTGTTAAAAGAAAATGGAGAATATGAAAAAGCATTAGAAAAAAATAAAAAAACAATAGCAATAGCATTAGATACTACATATGAAAAGAAGGCCACCAAAGATGATATTAAAATTTATAGAAATACATATGCTAATATTTTAACACTGCAGAAACAGTTTACTAAGGCAATTAATATTTACGAAAATTTATTAGTACAGGAAAAAAATAGCATCGAAATTGCCCGTATTCAAGGTAATCTAGCTAACGCCTTGCTATTAAAGGAAGGTTTTAATTTAAGGTCGGATTCATTACTGAAAAAAGCATTAGCTACTGTAGAACAAAAGAATAACTTATCTTTACAGTTAAGTATGAATTTAAAATTGGCTGATTTATATAGTAAAAAAGATCAGCGTATTTCGTTAATGTATATTAACAAAGCAATAGAAAAAGCAAAAGAGCTAAGGAACGTATCATCAATTTATGAAGTTATGGAAGTAAAATTCCAAACACAGGATGTTGTAAGTGTAGATTTTAAGGATGAATTTTTTGAGGTAAAACAAGACCTAGAAACAAAACAAAGAGGGTTAAATATTTTATATAATAATAATAAATTTGATTTTGATTTATTAAATAAAGAAAAAATTCAAGCAGAACGAGAGGAGTTTAAAATCAGTAAAGTTGCTTCAAAAAGACAAATTTTGATTTTAGCTTTATTATTGATTTTAGTTGTTTTACTTGTTGCAATTTACTTCTTTTACCAAAAAATAAAACGTCGTCATAAAATTGAAAAAGTAAAAACAGTTCATACTACAGAAGCACGTATTTCTACAAAAGTACATGACGAGCTTGCTAATGATGTATATAAACTTATGACGCAACTTGAAACTTCTGAACCTAATAGAGAAATGGTGTTGGATAAATTAGATTCTATTTATAACAATGCGCGTGATATTTCTAAGCAAATTCAAAATGTAGATACTGGAAAAGGATTTGCCGACGAACTCAATAATTTGTTCCGAAGTTACCAATCTGATGATGTAAATGTTTTATTAAAACGGTACGAAACAGAAATTTGGAAAGATATTTCTTCACATGTAAAAACAACTATATATCGTGTATTACAAGAATTGTTAACGAATATGAAAAAGCATAGCGATGCAGCGTTGGTAGTAGTTTCCATAGAAAAAAACAATAAAAAACTATTTATCCAATATATTGATAATGGGAAAGGATTTTCTGAAGGAATTTCAAAAAATGGACTCCAAAATGCGGAAAACCGTATTCACGCAATCCAAGGATCGCTTACTTTTGATACAGAACTTCACAAAGGTTGTAAGTTCAGTATTAACGTTCCAGTATGATAACCTATGTTTGAAAAAGTATTAATTGCAGAAGATATGGACGACATCAATGCAGGTGTCCTCATGGCACTTTCCGAATTGGAAATTGCTACAATAGATCAAGCTCAGTATTGTGATGATGCTGATTTGAAAGCAAAGAAAGCGCGTAAAGATGATGCGCCTTATGAATTGTTAATCACAGATTTATCTTTTAAAAAAGATCATAGAGAACAAAAGTTAAATTCTGGTGAGGAATTACTCGTAAAATTGAAAAATGATCAGCCAGATATTAAAGTCATTGTGTATTCTGTTGAAGATAAACTACAGCAAGTGCGTAGACTTTTTAATACGTATAAAATTGATGCATATGTATGCAAAGGACGAAAGAGCTTAAAAGAATTAGTAAAAGCAATCAAAGTGGTTTCTAATGGTAAAACACATCTTTCTCCAGAGGTAAAAATGGCACTAAGCAACAAAAAAGACATGGAAATTGATGATTATGATATTGGTTTACTAAGATTACTTGCCAAAGGAATGAATCAAGATGAAATTTCTGAAGATTTAAAAGGAAGAAGTATTTCTCCTAATAGTTTAAGTTCTATTGAAAAACGTGTGAGTAAGCTCAAAATTTATTTTAAAGCAAACAATGCCGTTCACTTAATAGCAAATGCAAAAGACTTAGGTCTTATTTAATATACAGACTCAAAACGCTCTATTTACTAAAAAACCGCTGTACTAGTTTTTGAAACTGTATAGCGGTTTTTTATTGATATTTATTTTATACTAAATAGAACTAATATAAGTGATCAGTTTAGCAAAGTCTTCTTGTCTTTTGAGTTTTAATTTTTCAGACTTGATATATTTTTTAATTTCGTCTGCTTTTTCAGGAAATAGTTTTATAACAGCTTTCTTTTTAGCTACTACTTCAACAGGTTTATCTCCGTTTTTCACAATATAATAGCGATCATATTGTGTAAATTTTGCAGCTCTATCAGCTTGATTTGCCGTTAATGCTTTTTCATTTGGTGAAAACTTGCATTTTTTGCGAAGTAACAAAGACACTTCTTTTTGATCGCTTAATACTAAGAAATATCCTTGTTTCTCATATCCGTTTTCATCGTTGTATGCGTATACTTTTAACGTTTTATTGCCAAATACAACTTTTGAATTAGTCACTTTCATTAAAGCCTCTGTTTCTTGCCCTTCTTCTTCAGGCAATAATTCAATTTCATCTGTATATGTATTTAGTCGCATCAATATATTTCCAAATGATTTGTCGCCAACAAAAAATGTAGCTACTTTATATTTTTCATTTAAATATGGGCTTCCTTTTACATTGTCCCAATCAATTTGATAAGGATCTTTTTCTTTTGCGTTTAAAAATTTTCGGAGTTCATCATAAATTTGAGAAGTACTTTCAAACTCTCTTGGAGCACCGCTCATTTGAGCAAATAATGACGCGCCATATAAAAATAAAAAAGCGATAGGTAACAAACGTAATGTTTTCATAGTAAGTTAATGTATTGGTTATGAACATAAAAATACTGAAAAAAAATGAGATTATTTCTCAAATAATAATTTAAGCAGCTTTTAGAGCATAATGGAAATACGATAAACTTGTTATCTTAATTATAACCTTTAATTCGATAATCAACGGAATGAATCTTTTTTTGAATGATTTCTTCAAAGTAATTTAGGTTCAACATTAACAAAAAAAATAGATTATTATGTTAAAAAACATCTTAAACATTACTGGAGTAAAGACATTAGAAAAGCAAACGCAAAAATCAATTTCTGGTGGAAAACGACAAGAGCCTGAGTTAAATTACAAATGTTATTGTAAAGGAAAATTAGTTACAATGACTGAAGACAAAGAAGCTTGTGACTGGGTTTGTAGCTTTTATTAAATCAATAGGTGAGAAGAGGCATTTGCCTCTTTTCTTTTTTTGAAAAATAATTCCCAAAGTAAAAAACTGTACACTATAATATATTCAAAAGCCACAAAACCTAAGTTCTCGGCATATCCTTCATTTCGATATGCTGTATAACTAAAAATCATCATAAATGACCAAACAATTGTAAATCGATAGTTTGTAAATACACTCAAAATAAGTAATGTTGCCAAATACCAAGGATGCATTGTTGTCGTTGTAAAAAAGTAAAAAGAAAGCCCAAAAAGTAATGCTGTAATTGTTTTTTGAAAATCTTTATTATTCCGAAATAAACTAATTCCTGTAATAAAAACTAAGACAATAATCGGTGTCACTCTCCCAATATCTTTAATCATATTCCAGCCTACAATTTTATAACCAATCCAACGGGCGATGTAATATATACTTGCATTGAATTCGAAATTCTGAAACCATAAACCTACAGTAGCTTGATAGTTTTCAATGAATTGTTTGGAGATAAATGGTATAAATAACAGCGCGATTGTACCAATGACAATTCCGTAAAAAGCAATTAGTTTTAAGATGCCTTTCCAGATTGTAGGAAATGTATTTTTAGAAATTTCAGAAGCTTTATACTTGGTAAACCATTGAAATAGTATTGGTAAAAAAATCAACGGAATTAATTTTACAGAAACTGATAAAGCCAATAAAACAGCCGCCCATTTCCAAGAACTTTTGTGTAATAAATATAAACTCCAAACTAAAAAGAAGATCATCACACCTTCAAAATGAAGGTTTCCTGTGAGTTCAATAATAATAAATGGATTTAAAATATAAAGCCAAATATTTTTGATAGGAATCCCTAAACGTTCTAATAGTTTTTTTCCAAAGTATAAAGTTCCTATATCTGCTAAAATGATGATTATTCGTAAAACAAATACAGAGCCTATAATACTTTTTCCAGAAATGAATCCAGCAATAGCAAAACACAATTGATTGATTGGTGGATAATTGGTATAGTGCGAAGCACTCAAATCTCCCATTCCGTTAAATAATTCTTGTGCTTCCGCAATTGGAGCCGTTCCAGACGCCATTAAATCATTTGGTAAGTATAAATACGGATTCCAGCCAGCAATGAGCATTCTTCCATCCCAAATGAAGCGATAGAAATCTTGTGATAAGTTTGGAATATTTCCCATAAAAACCAATCTCAACACAATGGCAATTCCCGTAAGGAAAACAACATTAGATTTTTCTAATCGGATCAATCCAAAAAAACTTAAGAAAGCAATTCCGTATAATGAAATTAAAATCGTGACATCGGTCCGCACTAACGGATAGCCAATGTAATAATATACAAAGGCGCTGATAAGCACAAGTACGATGGAGAGTTTATGATATTTCTCTACGAAAGCGATCACACTTTGGAACGAATCGAGTTAAAAAATACAAAAGCAAAACCTAAGAATAACATTAAGTGAAATGGGAATAATCCAAAATCATTTAACGGATACGCGCTATACATTCCAAATAAGAAATACACCATTAATAAGGCTTCAATAACTGTATTTGCTGAGATTTTCTTTTTGATGTATTTGTTGTTTTTCCAAGAATCTTTCAAGTTTTTGATGTTGAATTTTGGCGTGCGCACAAATTCACTTCTTTTTCCCATATGACCTTCTAATACGGCAACAGAGTTGTGTACAGAGAATCCCATCGCGACCGAGAAAAAGGTAAAAAACATTTTTATATAATCAACAAAATTTAAGAAACCGCCACCTTGTACACGTTTATATGGAAACCAAAAACAGATGAAAAATATAACAGTACTGATGATAAAGAAACTCGAAATTGTAAAGTAAATTTCTAAATGCCCGTATGTATTTTTAATGTATAACATTGGAATACTTAATACGCCAACAATCAGTACATTTAAAAACATAGTACTGTTGAGTAAGTGTAAAATTCCGTGAATTTTTGTTTTGAAAGAGATGTTTTTTGAAAAAATAACACGTTTTACCATTTTGCGGAAATTTTCTGCACCACCTTTGTTCCATCGAAATTGTTGCGAACGTGCAGCACTAATAACTACAGGTAATTCGGCAGGTGTTTCTACATCTTCTAAGTATTTGAATTTCCAATTTTTTAACTGTGCACGGTAACTTAAATCTAAATCTTCAGTTAAAGTATCGCCTTCCCAGTTTCCTGCATCAATAATGCAGGTTTTTCGCCATATTCCAGCGGTTCCATTAAAGTTGATAAAATGACCTTTGGAATTTCGTCCAACTTGTTCTAGTGTAAAATGTGCGTCAAGCGCGAATGCCTGAATTTTAGTTAATAATGAATAATCACGGTTAATATGTCCCCAACGTGTTTGTACCACGCCAATTTCTTCATTTTTGAAATAGGGAATCGTTTGTTTGAGCCAATCTTTTTTCGGTAAGAAATCTGCATCGAATATGGCAATGAAATCGCCTTTTGCGTCAATTAAACCTTCTTTTAAGGCACCAGCTTTGAAACCAGTTCTATCTTCACGGCGAATATGCGAAATGTCAAGTCCTTTTGCTTTAATTTCTTCAATTTTTTCAGCAGTAGAAATTACAGATTCATCCGTAGAATCATCTAATACTTGAATTTCAAGTTTATCTTTTGGATAGTCAATTTCGGCAATATTATCGAGTAAGCGTTCCATAACATACAACTCGTTGTATACAGGAAGTTGAATTGTTACATACGGAACTTCAGTTGGATTGTTTAAGTCGAACCTCGGACATGTATCTTTTTTCTTTTTTGCTTTAAGGTAATTGATCAATAGGTTCAATTGTGCCAAGCTGTACATTAAAATCAGTATCAGCGCAATTGCATATATTGCCATTACAAAAAAAGACAACGCTAGTTTAAAAAATTCTGCATCAAATCCCATCTATTTAAAACTATATTTAAAAATCCAACCTAAAATTTTTACGCCAGCAAATATAGTACCTTTTACGGTTCCTGAAACTTTTGAGACGCCAATTCTCTTTTTATATTTTACAGGAACTTCTACATACGATAGTTTCTGTTTCAATGCTTTGAGTTGCATTTCTACGGTCCAGCCATAGGTTTTGTCTTCCATGTTTAAGTCTAAAAGCTTTGTGTACTTGATTGCTCTAAAAGGACCTAAGTCTGTAAATTTTGCTCCAAAAAATAATTTCATTAAAAACGTAGCTAACCAGTTTCCGAATACTTGTTGCGGTGTCATAGAACCATCTTCGCGTAATGCTTTTACTCTGGAACCAATCACAAAATCGATATCATCTTGAATAATTGGTGCTACTATTTTTGTTAATTCTTCTGGATAATCTGAATAATCGCCATCTAAAAAGACTAAAATATCAGGTTTTACATCTTGATTAGAAATGTATTCCATTCCTTTTAAACATGCATAGCCATAGCCTTTTTGATGTTCTTTTAAAACCGTTGCACCAGCCGCTTTAGCATTGATTTCTGTGTTATCAGTTGAATTATTGCTGATTACAATAACTTCATTTACAGTTTTGGGGATTTCCTGTATAACATTTGCAATAGAATCCTCTTCATTGTATGCAGGAATGATGACTTTTATAATCATATATTTTTATTTCGCTTTTGGCTAGTTAGCCGTTGGCTTTTGGATTTTTATGTGTTTATTAGTGTGCGTTTTCAATAAAACCTTTCAATTATCATTGTAAATCCCAAACGCTATTTTCTTTTTTAAAGCTTTTCAAATCAGTCCACTCGCCAATTTTTTGACCGTTTTTATATTTTTCGGCTCGAACGAGTTTTTCATTTTCATATCGTAAACAATATCCGTTTTTCTGATTGTTTTTGAGTTGGCATTTATGATTTACTTTTTCATTTTCATCATAAAAAAGCCACCATTTACTCTTTACACCATTTACATAATGTCCTTCGCGTTGTTTTGTTTTATTTTCGCGATAAAAGTACCAATATTTGTTTGGTTTCCCATTTTTAAAACGTCCTTCTTTTTGAACTACTCCATTTGAATAATAAAATTTCCAGTATTTTGTTTTCAGTCCTTTTTTTATCCAACCTTCTTCTTTGAGTTGCCCATTATCATAATAGGTTTTTTGATATTCTTTTTGTGCGCTTATGCTGAATGTTACACAGAAACATATAATGATAAATAGATATTTCATGATTTCTTTTTTCTGTTATGTGTTTATAGGTTTAATAGTTTATGTCTTTAATAAATAGTGAAAATCTCAATACTCAATGCTGATTTCTCATTACTTATTTATTATTCTCAAGCATTTCAAATAAATCCATATCATTTCCTAAAATTACTTCAGGAACTTCATGACGTGTTGCACCATCATCACTTCCATTTTCTAACTTTAAAACACCTCTAGGACAAACTGCGCTACAAACACCACAGCCAACACATGACGAACGTACAATGTTTTGTCCTTTTTGCGCATAAGCTCTTACATCAATTCCTTGCTCACAATAGGTAGAGCAGTTTCCACATGAAATACATTGTCCTCCATTAGTCGTAATTCTGAACTTAGACTTAAAACGTTGTACAATTCCCATATAAGCGGCTAATGGACAACCAAAACGACACCAAGTTCTGTTTCCTAAAATTGGATAGAAACCCGTTCCAATAACACCTGCAAAGATAGAACCGATTAAGAAACCATACCATTCGTTAATTTTATATGCGTTGATTCCGAATAAAGTACTATCTCCAACTGCCGTAGGATTATATATAATATTATAAGTATTGTAACCCACAACAATTGTCATGATAATTGCAAAAACTAAGATTGGATAAATCAACCAACGTTCTATCTTCCATGCTATTAAACGCTTGTCAGATAGTTGACGATATGGATCTCCTAATGTTTCAGCTAATCCTCCACAACCACAAACCCATGAACAATACCAACGCTTTCCATAGAAATATACTAAAGTTGGTACAACAATTATAGAAAGAATGAATCCCCAAAAGAACATGAATTTCCCTAAATGTCCTGCATTTAAGTAATTCTTTACATTCCAGTCGGTTAAGAAATTATAATCTAATGGCCAAGCATTTTTTAAATCGACACCTGGTAAATCAAATAATGGTAATATTTCTACTAATAAGAAAGCAAAGATGATTTGGAAAAATAATACACTTGCAGTTCTAACCACTTGATATTGATTGTGACGATATTTGATAAACATGCGAATTCCCATCACAATCATAGATACACAATACAAGATTCCGTATAAAAACCATTGTGAAGCCGAACCATTTTTAATGAATGCGCTTTTTAGTGGATCGACAATATTTGTCCAATTGGCAATAATATATGGGTGAAAGTATAATAATACATAAAATGCTACTAAGAATCCAAAGACAGCAATTCCTACCCAACCACGATTAGTTGCATTGTGTAAATAAATGCCATTGTTTTTAATACCTGGAATTGGTTTTAAAAACAATCCGGCAATGATAAATATGAGTGATCCAATAATTCCTAAACCAAATGTTAAGAATAAAAATAGTGCTTTGTTGTTTGCAATGATTCCTGTGGCTGCACGTTCGGTAATATCAAAACGTGAGTATTTATTATCGTACAATAAAAACTCTCCAGCCTGACTGCGATTGATTTCAGAAATTTTATTGTTTAAATCGTTTTTGAAAGCATCAACAGAATCATATGTTTTTCCAGGACTGTACATCCAATTGGTAGCATTATCAAGTAATGTAACTTTAGCTTCTGGTAAGACTTGTTGTAAAAGTTCTTTCGTATAAACCACTTTCCCACTTTGTGAAGCTGAAGTAATAATTTTAGTCGTTTCTGTATTGGAAACCCCAGTTTCTTCAGCAACTGCTTCCGCAACACGTTGATTGTGTTTGTCAAACAATGCTTTAACATCGTTCATAAAAGAAAACTGACTATTATATGTGTTGTCTAAAACACCATTTTCCTTAGCAACAGCAGCAAAAGTTTCGGTAACTCTCGCTTTTTTTCCACTGAATGATTGTTGAATAGATGTTTCAGTTAAGGTATAATTACCCATGAATAGCGTTGCAATAAATAACAACACTGATGCAATAAATATATAGAGTCCTGCAATTCGTATGAATTTCATAATATGTTTTTTAAAATATGGTGATTAGTAACTGAAAATTCGTCTCCAACTTTTCTTTTTCAGTTGAACGTTGGTATTATTTTCTTGATTAAACTGAGCTACAATATCTTTTTCGTGAAGCTTGTAGAATTCAGGATCAAAATTGGCATCTGCTAAATGTTCTAAAACATATTCAACCGAACGTTCTTCATTGAGCCATGTGTCAAAACTGTGATGACGCATACGAATTCCAAACGTGTTGATTCCTAAAAATTTGTTAGATTCTTTGTGATAAGCGATTGTAATGCAGATATGTTTTTTAGGATGTTTCCAATGAAAATGCTTTTCATATTTAGGTCGTCCTCTTTCACCAAAAACCCAACCATATGTTTGATATTCGATGTCTAAAAATTTCGCTGAGTTGAACCAATGTCCAGGATTATAATCTCTAGGATTTCCACACAACGTTTGTGCTAATGTTTCTCCCATCATGCGTCCTGTATACCAAACAGCTTCAATTGGTCTGCGTTGTCCAATTGGTTCATGTTGTTCAGCACAATCGCCAATTGCATAAATATCTTTAACGTTTGTTTCTAATCTTCGATTCACTTTGACACCGCGTCCGAGTTCAATATTTGAATCTTTTAAGAAGTCAACATTTGGAGATACTCCAGCTGTTAATCCAACAACTGTACATGGAATTTCTTCACCAGTTTCTTTAATGATAATCGACTTTACTTTTCCGTTTTCGTCTGCTTTTATTTCTTGTAAATTCACGCCTAAGCGTAAATCAATATGATGTTCTTTTATATGTTTATTAATCATTTCTGATTCGCCAGCAGGCAACACACCATTCCAAAAACTATTTTCACGAACTAAAAAAGTAACAGGAATATCTCTACTTTGAAGCATTTCAGCCAATTCAATTCCAATCAAACCACCACCAACAATTACAGCGCGTTTACATACTTCTTTATTTGGCGCATATTTTTCCAAGTTTTCTAAATCTTGTCGATGATACATGCCCATAACTCCATCTAAATCTTGTCCTGGCCATCCAAATTTGTTAGGTTTTGATCCTGTAGCAATGATCAATTTGTCATATTTCAAGGTTTCTCCACTTGTAAAAACCAATTCTTTAGTAGAATCTTTTACTTGTTCAACGTATCCTTTTTTAAGTTCGATACGATTCTTTTTCCAAAACCAATTTTCATACGGTTGTGTATGTTCAAATTTCATATGTCCCATATATACATACATCAAAGCTGTACGTGAGAAGAAATACTCCGTTTCAGCTGAAATGATAGTAATTCTTTTATCGGAAAGTTTTCGGATATGTCTGGCAGCTGTAACGCCAGAAATTCCATTACCTATAATTACAATGTGTTCCATGAGAATGTGATTGGTTTTATAATTCTTGTCCGTGCAAGAATTGGTTTGTGTCGGAAGTTCTGTCGATAGTAAAGTTAAGAACTTATATCGGGACATTGAATTTAGAATAATTATAAATTATTTTTTTTTGTAAGGATTTTGAGAAAATAACAACCCGTTTTACGCTTGATAATCAATTATATAAATGAGTTTAATTTTTTTTTAAAAGTTTGTAAGTTCCAAATCTTTTTGCGGACTTACCCAGCATTACAAATTGAAATTAAATTGAAAATGATTGCTATGAAACATATAACTATTACACTCATTACTGTATTTATGACCACTTTTGGTTTTGCACAAAATACAGATACTTTCTTTAAAGCTTCGGATGCTTTTTTCAAAGCGCATGTAAAGGATGGAAAGGTAAATTATAAAGCTATTAAAAAGAATACTGCCGAATTAGACAAAATCTTAGCTTCTACAAATAATATTACGGTAAATAAAAGTGAGGCAAATACGTATCAAGCATTTTGGATAAACATTTATAACTTATCTGTTATTAAGGGAATTGTGAAAAATTACCCTGTAAAATCTCCTTTAGATGTTAAAGGTTTTTTCGATAAGACAAAACACAATGTTGGAGGTAAAAAAATTACCCTAAATGATATAGAACATAAGTTGTTACGCGGACAATTTAATAGCGATCCACGTTTTCACTTTGTATTGGTATGCGCAGGCTTAGGTTGTCCCCCAATTATTGCCGAAGCCTACATGCCAAATACACTTGATAAACAGTTAGATAGGCAAACAAAAATTGCTTTAAATAATGACGAATTTATCAAAGTAAATACTCGTAAAAAACGTGTGCAACTTTCTGAAATTATGAAATGGTATAAAGAAGATTTTAGACAAAATGGTAATGAAATCGACTTTATCAATAAATATAGAGAAGAAAAAATAGCTGCAAAATCTAAAATCAGTTACTATCCATACAACTGGAAATTGAATCAAACTAAATAACATCTCGACGTTGCTCGATGTGACAAATTATAAAACTAATTACACTATTAAATTACACTAAAATGAAAAAGAACAATCTAATTTTAACAATGCTTGCCTTATTATTTGTAAGCTTCTCTTTTGCACAAGATCAAGATGATGAAACAACGGATGAAAAGAGTAATATTCAGGAATATACACCTTCGAAACTTTTGAAAAAAGGACAATGGGATATTAAATTCTTCAATAGTATTTATACACAAACAGAACGTACAGACGAAAGAAGTAATTCTGTAACCATTCCAAGAGAAACATTTTTTACAAATACAACGGAGATTTATACAGGTATTAGTGATAATAGAAGAATTAACATTGGATTTATCTTTCAAGTACGATCAAATACATTTGGTGGCGCAGGCGCTTTAGATGTTTTTAAATTTAAAGATAACGGGCAAGCAAGAAGCGGATTAACAACAATAGCTCCTTCTATTCGTGTGCAACCTTTCAAAAATATTTCGAACTTCTCATTTACGAGTTCTGTTTACTTGCCAATATTTAAGGACAAAGCAAACGCTCCATATTTAGATAAAAGAAGTGTGTTTTGGGAAACAAAATTTTTCTACGATAAAACATTCGGACAAGACAAATGGCAGGTATTTACACAAGCTGATTTCGGATTCAACTTTGGAGAAAAAGGCAAAGATGCAAATCCAACAGATTCTAACGTGGGTGAGCGTTTTGCAAACAATAGTTTATTTTTGCCTTTAGCAGCATTTTTAAGTTATTTTCCATCAGCAGAATCAACGGTATACGTTAATGCAAAACAAGCATTCTTAATTGATTTAGGAAACGATTTTGCGCAAAACTCTACATCAGTAGGAGTTGGAACTAAATATCAGTTAAACGATGTATTAAACGTGGAAGCTTCTTTTGATAAATTTGTAAGAGGTAATAATTTCCAAGGATTAGGACAAACTTTTAGTATAGGTTTAAGAGCACTTTTTTAATAAATATAGTACATTAGGAGTCTAAAAAATTCATCAATGAAATTTAGACTCCTTTGTATATTTATTGGTTTGTTGCAATTTTCATGCACAAGTCAAGTCCAAAAAATGAATGGTGTAAGCTTTGTAGCGGCTCCACAAGCAATAGATCAAACAAATATTGAACCTGTAATTAAGTTAAACGCAAATTACGCTGCAATAATGCCTTTTGGTTTTCTTAAAAAGTTAACGGCAACCGAAGTTATTCACAATACAGACCGACAATGGTTTGGTGAAACTCGAAAAGGAGCGAAGCAGTATGCTGAACTTTTGAAAAAAAACAATATTAAAATCATGATCAAGCCACAAATCTGGGTTTGGAATGGTGAGTTTACAGGTTTCATTGCAATGGAAAATGAGGAAGATTGGAAACAGTTTGAAGCATCATATGAAAGTTTCATCTTAGAATATGCAAGTTTAGCTCAAGAAATCAACGCAGAAGTACTTTGTATTGGAACCGAATTGCACAAGTTTGTAGCCGCACGACCAGAATTTTGGAAACAGTTTATTACCAAAGTTAAAAAAGTATACAAAGGAAAGTTGACCTACGCAGAAAATTGGGATTCTTTTGATAAAGTTCCGTTTTGGAAACAACTTGATTTTATAGGAGTTGATGCGTATTTTCCACTAAGTGATGAAAAAATGCCTTCTTTACAAAGTTTGCAAAAAGGTTGGAAACCACATAAGGAAAAGATTGAAGCATTGACAAAAAAGCTAGATCGAAAAGTGATTTTTACTGAATATGGATACCGCAGTATGGATTACACAGGAAAAGAACCTTGGGATTCTAGCAGAAAAGGAAAAACGCTCAATTTAGAAGCGCAAGAAATTGCTTTGCAAGCTATGTATGATGCGTTTTGGAAAGAAGAATGGTTTGCTGGCGGATTCATTTGGAAATGGTTTCACAACTATGAAAAATCAGGAGGTACTAAGAATACACAATTTACACCACAAAATAAACCTGCAGAAGAAATTGTTCGGCAGCATTATAAATTACATCAATAAGAAAAAAGTCATGAATGCCATAAAAACAATTGTATACATAATATCATTTTTTACAATTGTCTCCTGCGTATCTGATGATGTTACTACAGATATCAATGTTATAAATGCTACTACATTATCTGAAGTAATTGAAAATCGTACTATTGAAACAGGCGCTGTCATTGCTTGTGCCGCAAGTGATGCAAGTAATTCAGCAATTGTTAATGTGTATTATTATTTAGAAGCTGGCGCAACAAATATTCAGTTTTTTGAAACAAATACAGCAGCTATTGATAAAGATGATTTTTCCAATTATAGAAAATTAGATATTAATTCAGAACCACTTTTTGAAGGATTTATACAACAATTCAAACGACCTTTTGGACAAGAACAATGGGTAATTGTTGCATACGAGTTGGATGGGGAAGTGAAAATTTCTAATCCGATTCGAACGAAAAATATAACGAAAGCTACAGTTTGGTCTGAAGAAGTTGAGATTAGTCAGCAAGATTCCAAAATGCCAAAATTTACTTGGGAACACAACGCAAATGGAGACAATGCTATTTATTTTCAAGTAGTTTCTACGGTTGATAATGGATTGCTTTCAGGAACGTATACCTATGAGAATCAATTTCAATATTACAATACATCTAATGTAGTTTTAAACATTACTCCCGAAAATCCTTTGACACTCACTATTGGCAATTCGTATCAGTTTTTAGTGATGGATGTTAGCGAAGATAATTGGGTAAATACAGTATTTCAGAGTATCTTTATAGTTGAATAGCTATGAAAAATATTATGAATTTAAGAAAAATATCCCTTTGTATATTTTCCGTCTGTATTTTAATATTGGGAACTTCCTCTTGTAGTAATGACGATCAAGTTTTTGAATTAGATACTTATGGAATACTATCAAATCAACTAAACAATCTTGCCATAGAAGAAGGTGGCGTACTTGCCTATGCTTATTCTGATGCAACTACAAATCATGAAGATGTATATCTTATGTATTACGTAGAAGATGATGCATTTAATATAAAGTTCTACGAAACGGAATCACTTGATGTTGATGAAAATGAATATTCAAATTACCAACAAGTAATCTATCAGAGGCAATCGGTTTTCAATGGTTTTTTTCAACAAGTTGTAGAATTTAATGCTACAGAAAAATGGATGATTATTACATACAGACTAAACAATGTAACGAAAATTTCGAATCCAATTCGAATCAAACACGAACAACAACCGACAATTTGGGAAAGTGATGGTATTACGATTGATCAACAAGTTTCAGGATCGCCAGCATTTACTTGGGATGTGAATCCAACGAATTCCAATGCAGTATATTTTCAAATAGTAAGTCAAGCCGGAAATGTGCTTTCTGCAACGCATACAAATGAGAATCAATTTCAGTATTATGATACTTCCAATGTTGGTTTAGATATTACAGAGGGAACACCACCAGCGCTCACACAAGGTGAATATTATTACATTAATTTATTAGACATAGGTCAAGACAACTGGATAAATAGACTTCTTGTTGTAGGTTTTGAAGCCGAATAATCATGAAAAAAATACTCCTATTAATTGCGTTTCTTTCTTTAGCTTTTCAAGGAATTGCTCAAGAAAAAGAAGTCTACGATATAAAATTTCAAGGGCATAAAAAAAATAAAATTGGCTTCTTAAAAAAATATGTAAGTGTCCGGAAAGGAGATAAACTAGATTCACTTCAACTAGAACAAGATGTAGTATTGCTAAAACGTTTGGCAGGAGTTTCGCATGCGTATTATCAAGTATTTTATTCGCATGACAACTTGTATAATGTGTTTTTTAACATAGAAGAAAACTTTACATTGATTCCAAATGTGAATGTTTGGACTACGACAAATGAACAATTGGCTTATAAAATTGGATTGTACGATTATAATTTTTTAGGTCGAAATATCGCTTTTGGCGGATTTTATCAAAATAACGGATTTGACTCTTATGGAATCAATTTACGCGCGCCAAATTTATTTACACGGAACTTTGGAATTGCGTTAAATCATCAAAATTGGACAAGTGAAGAACCATTGTATTTTGATCAAGGTTCGGCTAATTATAAGTAT
Organism: uncultured Kordia sp.; assembly: GCF_947496985.1. Classification (GTDB taxonomy): domain Bacteria; phylum Bacteroidota; class Bacteroidia; order Flavobacteriales; family Flavobacteriaceae; genus Kordia. The sequence goes on along the minus strand of NZ_CANMEZ010000001.1, from coordinate 175,476 downwards.
AGTAATACGTCGTTTGAAATATTGGCATTGTATCAAATCAACTTTAAAAATCGATTGCAATTTGGGATTAATATTTTCAAGGAAGAGTATGATTATCTCAGTGGAGTTACATCTAACGCCATTCCGCAAAGTTTATCTTTAGACAAGCAAATGTTGAAATTTGTGTATGAATATGATAACCTAAACTATTATTATCAATACATTGAAGGAATTAAAAACACCTTGTATTTACAATACGTAACGACAGAAAATGACTTTCAAGATAACTTCCTGATAGGTTGGAGTGATTTTATGTACTTCAAGCGTATTGGTGAAAAAGGAAACTGGGCAAACCGTTTACGATTTGGAGTTGCTTCAAACAATGCTAGTCCGTTTGCACCTTTCTCTGTAGATAATAATTTGAATGTTCGCGGAGTAGGAAACATCATTGATCGTGGAACAGCGAGCTTGGTGTTAAATACTGAATATCGATATACATTGTATGAAAAAGGTTGGTTTATTTTACAAGGAAATGGATTTGTAGATGCTGGAACTTGGAGAAATCCAGGAGGAACTTTTAGTGATTTTACCAACAGTGAAAACTTCAGAATCTACCCAGGAGTTGGTTTGCGTTTTATTCACAAACGAATTTTTAATGCAATTTTTAGAATAGACTATGGTTACGGAGTGACTAAAAATGCAAGTAATGGAATCGTTTTTGGAATTGGCCAGTACTTTTAAAAATATAAACTAAAAAAACACTTCCTATTTCTAAGAAGTGTTTTTTTTATTAAAACTTGGTGTTTTAGTAATCTTAACTACTTTATAATAAGTTTCTTTACAATAGATTTATTACTGTTTGCTTCAAGTATTTTTACGATATATATACCTGTAGTTAGTGAAGAAACATCCACTGTGTTGTTCGTAATCGTACTATTTATTACTTCTTTTCCAAGCATATTGTGTATACTTATAGAAGCTTTACTAGTAGTTAGTCCTTTAATAGTTAACTGACTATTGTCAATTACTGGATTTGGATAAAGTGCAAAATCTTTACTAGAAGTATTAGCAGATACCGATAAAGTATTAGCACTAGTAAAGTTCTCAGCTACAATAAGATTATCTATAGTAATTGTTTCATCTGACGTAGAATTAGATTGTCTGAATGAAAAATTAGTTACTGCAATTCCAGTGCCTGTAGATCCAGCTATATTTGTATCTGTTTCATCTGAAGCATCAACCCAAAGTTGTGCTTGACCAGCTGTTTCATCATATTTAACAGTTATTCTATATGTTGTGTCGTATGACATATCAGTTGCCCAAACTGCTTCTGCAGTAGAACTACTAGTAGAGATTCCTACTCTAAAATCTCCTGATCCAATTGGTGATACAATATCAACACGTGCTAAAAAGGTAAATCCATTATCTTTAAAATGTGCAAAATATTCATAATCAGTTCCTGCGATTGCAGCGCCAAGGTCAGCAATTGTTAAGTCAAAACTAGCGTATTTTGCAGTTGCAGCACTAGTAAAAGGTATACTTACATCTTCTCTAGAACCACCTCCATGTGTCAATGAAATTTTATTAGAAGATACTTGTATCGCAGTAGCTCCTGCACCAGAATGAGCTGCCCAAGTTCCATTTCCTACAAGGTTTCCGTCAGCATAAGTAAAATCTTCGTTCACTAAAATTTGCCCGAAAGAAATAGAAGTGATAAAGATAAATAGTAAAAGAGTAATTTTTTTCATATTGAATATTGTTAAGGGATTTTGGGCAAAAATAAAGAAAATGTTGAGTAATCAATATTAACAGAAACTTACTGAATAGTGAACAAGATGTTAAGTTTAACGTTTTACTTAAATAATGAAGTCAGTATAGGGGTTATTTTTTAGAAAGTTCTTCATTTTTAATTTTTGAGATAAGTTCTTGTCTCACTTGTTCTGTGATTCCATATTTGGGTACTTTCCAACCAAGAGAATTGTAATATGAAATAGTACTTTCTATGCTTTCTTTAAAGTCAGTGAGTTTTATCTTGAGATCTTTCTTTAGTTTTTGCGTGCTATATGTAAAATGATCTCCATCTTCCCATAATGGCATATCTGTCCATTGTTTGATATTATTTCGATACAAAAAATCGGGTGCTGCGTTTATTTTATTAGGAGATTTGTTGAGTAATTTTTCTGTATGCTCAACAATCTGTTTTATAGAAGTTTTTGGAGTTGTCATCATATTATAAATACCTGTAAACGGTGTTTCTATGGAAGCAATAATAGTATTTACAAGATCATTTACATACGTTATAGAAAATACCCGTTCCCCACGATCAGGTAGTAATAATGTTTGATTGTGCTGTACTTGATATAACCAATAATAAAAACGATCTGTATGATCATAAGCACCATACACAAGCGCAGGACGAAGCATAATATAGTCTTCTGTGAAATTCATTAAAATACGTTCACATTCGGCTTTACGGTTTCCATAAGATGCTGGCGTTCGATCTGTACGTTGATTATCAGTACAATTTAGTATAGGAGCTGTTTCATCTCGCATATCAACTTGATTATTGGTGTCATCATACACTGAACAAGTAGAAATCAAAATGTATTTTTTAAATTTACTTTTTATAGAATTCAATACATTTACAAGTGAATCAGGATAGTAACAAGATACATCAATAACATAATCCCAATCTTCATTTTCAATTTGACGAACATCATTCGTCTCTCTGTCTCCTTTAATTTTTTGTATATCAGGAAATATATCTGCTTGTGTTTGTTGTCTGTTAAATAGTGTAATGTCATACTTATTTAACTTTTGTAGTTGTTGAACAAGTGTACGTCCTATAAATTGTGTTCCGCCAAAGATGAGAATTTTTTCCATGCAAAAAAGATACTATATTTTGAATTACTATAATATTTGATCATTATCATATTTCAAAAAAATAAATATAGCATTCATGCTGAATGGAATGGAAGTGTAAATTCCTTAAATTTGTTAGTAACCAAAAACTAAATCTTGTGAAATCAATCATAACCATTTTCGCTATAGCATTAACATTTGTAAGTTGTCAATCTAATCAAAAAGACATCACTTTTCATCCTTCGCATTTAGCAGAACGTCAAAATACACCTTTTAGTGCGGCAGTTGAAACTGAAAATTTATTATTCTTATCTGGTCAAATAGGAAAAGATCACAAAAAAGGAGTTTTAGTATCAGGAGGAATAAAAGCAGAAACCAAACAAGCATTAGAAAACATAAAAGCAGTATTGGCGCAACATAATTCTTCATTAGATCGTGTAGTAAAATGCACGGTAATTTTAGCTGATATTAACGATTTTAAAGACTTTAATAGCGTGTATGTGCAATACTTTCCAAACAAACCTGCACGTACAACATTTGCTGCTGGCGGACTTGCAATTGGCGCAAAAATTGAGATTGACGTGATTGCTGCGAAATAAAAAAGCAACTCAAAAATAAAATAAAGCAGCATGACAAACTAAATTTATCATGCTGCTTTTTCATCTCTTAATAGGTTGATTACCAAGAAGTACAGTTGCCACAATTAGAATAGCTAATTGTCATGGGTCTTGGATCTTTTGTTGTTGAAGGTGGAGGTAGTGGAATGTCTGTAATAGTAACTACTGTTGATTGTAATGTAGTTGGTAAACCACCTTTTACTTGATTTGTCTGTAAATCAGAAATTGTTAATTTTTTTAATTGTAATCCTGAAATGATTTTCTGTTTTTTCATTTTCAGTGCAAAGAAACATACAGATAGATTTTTGTGTAATAGTTGAAAAGCTATTTTACGAAGATGTAAACACCTTTTTATTCGGGGAAAAATCCCTTTTGAATGCAATTTTAAAAAATAACGTCATTTTTTTTGTAACATATTTTTAAAGTTGATACTTACGGAGCAAATAGAAATTAATTGAACACTAAGATCTATTCAGCTGAAAAGTCTTTTGTGACTAAAAAACAAAAACATGAAAAAATTAACTGTAATCTGTTGCTTTATTATAAGCAACTTTTTAGTAAATGCACAAGATCAAAAACTTGAAAATTCGGTATTGTGGAAAATTGAACACAAAGATTTAGCAAAACCATCTTATCTATTAGGAACGATTCATATTTTATGTGAAGATGATTTTTCCATTCCTGAGAAAGTGACAAAAGCTTTTAATGAAACTGAAAATTTAGTTTTAGAAGTAGATTTATCAAATACAGAAGCATTAGTAGAAGCGCAACAAAAAATGATATCTTCTGGAAAGTTGACTGAAAAATTGTCCCAAGAGCAACAACTATTTTTAGATAGTTTATTACAAAAAGAACTAAAGATGACATTAGAAATGGTGAATAACTATTCGCTAATGGCAGTATATAGCCTGTTGACTCAGCAAGGCTTAAACTGTCCTACTAAAAAAATGTATGAGTTTGAGTTGATTAATCTAGCGCAAGCAAAAACTAAACCAATTGCTGGATTAGAAACTTTAAATGATCAACTTGATTTCTTCGCGAAAGCGTACCCTAAAGATTTTTTATGGCAACAAATAGAATTGTATTCAGCATACAAATTAATGTTTAAAGACATGGTAAAACACTATAAAAACGAAGATATTAGTACATTGTTCGCAGGTATGAAAGACGAACGTTTTTTTAACAAAAATGCTGAACATTGGATGTTAACGGTTCGCAATACAAATTGGATTAAATTAATGCCAGATATGATGAAAAAACAATCGAACTTATTTGCTGTTGGAGCAGCACATTTAGTGGGAAAGAATGGCGTTATTGAGTTGTTGCGAAAAGAAGGGTATAAAGTAACACCTGTACTTTAAAAATAAATGTATTGGAATTAACCGAACAAGAATTTCTAAAAGCGATTACAATCCATAAAGGGATTATCCATAAGGTTTCTCGCATCTATTTTGAAGATGCGATTGACCGAGAGGATTTGGTGCAGGAAATTATTTTACAGCTTTGGAAATCGTTAAAGTCATTTAATGGAAAAAGTCAGTTTTCGAGTTGGATGTATCGTGTGGCACTAAATACGGCAATTGTATTTTTTAAGAAAGACAAACGAAAGCCTGATGCTTATAAAATGCCTGCAGATGTACAACTAGCACAAGAAGACTATTCTGATGAAAAAGAACAGCAATTGGCAGCTTTTTACAAAGCAGTTCAGGAATTAAATAAAATTGAGAAAGCACTCATATTTCAATTCATTGAAGGTTTTTCAGGAGAAGAAATAGCTAAGAATTTAGGAATGTCCACTGTAAATGTACGTGTGAAATTAAACAGAACAAAGAAAAAATTAAAAGAAATTATAAAACTACAGAATCATGGATTTTGATAAAATAAAAGAATTGATGGACGACGAAAATCAAGATGATTTTCAATTGCCAACCAGTTTAGAAAACTTAAAAGAAAGCCAAATGCCAATTGCTAAGATTCGTAAAACGATGAAAGGCGAAATTGTTACGCAATTAGTATGTATTGTCGTCTTTTTTGCTTTTCCAGCGGTTATAAAAATGGAAGAATTGCCACGAGCTGTTTACCTAATTTTAATGTTTGTTACCAGCTTAATGACTTTAGGGTATTTGGCAAAAATGATTTGGTTTTTACGTAGAACCTCAAATGTAGGACAACAAACAAAAGAGACTATTTTGAATTTTATTCATGATATAAAACTCACGATGGAAGTATATAAAACAGGAATTATTGCAGGTTCATTATTATTACCAATTTCAATGGCAGCAATTTTAATGGGAACTTTTCATCTTGAAACCGCTAGTTTTTCAGAATGGTTTTTATTGAAAATGCCAACATCTACACTGTTATTAGTGATTTTTGGATACTTACTTTCAGGCGTTTTTATTTATTATATTACGGTATTATGGGCAGATAAATTGTATGGTATACATGTGCGAAAACTAGAAGAAATTTTGAAACAAATGGAAGAGTGATTTTTGGGATTCAACTTCGCGAGTTAAAATGTTGATGTTCCTTCGTTAGAATTTAAAATTTTAGTTTATTTACTTTACGTCATTCTGAACTTGATTCAGAATCTCACATACTATTATATGAAAACTAATATTTAGTTTTTCTAAAAATCTATAAGCGAAGTATATCTATGACTAAGAAGCAACATATTTTTTATAATATGCATACAGTTCTTCAGGTGTTGCGCCTTTTGATTTTTTAATGTGAATCATGGCAAAATGATATTGCAATTTCCAAGTTCCTTTTACTTTGTATTTTCGAGCAGAAGTTTTGACACTTTTCGGAATGATGGTGAAGTTTTCTTTTTCGTATAAACGATTTATAAACTCGCAATCTTCATAAATAATATACGATTCGTCAAAGCCACCTAAAGATTCAAAAAGTAATTTTTCAATAAATAAAGATTGATCGCCGCCACGACACCAATTGACATTAAAACGTGTGAAAAATTGTGAAACTAATAATACAGGATGCGGATAATCGAACTTCATACGAAAACAGCCAACTTTGTTTCCTTTTGTGATTTCCTGAAGAATATGATCGTCAAAATACTTTGGAGGAAATGTATCTGCATGCAAAAAATACAAAACGTCTTTCGTGGCTTTTTGTGCACCCAAATTCATTTGTTTTGCACGGCCTTTTTCAGAAGAAAACAATTGTATTTGAATGGTAGGTTTTTCCGTTTCAAACAATGAATCTACACATCTTTTTTTGCCCGTAAATTGTTGTTTGTGATATTTAGAAATAAAAGAAGTTATAATTTCTACAGTTGCATCAGTACTTCCACCATCAATAAGTAAAATTTCATGATATGTATATTTCATTCGATCCAATAACGTTTCTAAATGCTGCGTAATATGTTGCGCTTCATTCAGAATTGGTATGATAATAGAAATATTAGGTTGTTTCATTACTTTGTATACGTAACTTTTGGTTTGACGGTTTTTATATCATTTTATGCTATACCTGTCAAATGGTAACTGAGTTTATCGAATGGTAACTGAGTTTATCGAAGTTCATTCAAATTCCAGTTATAATCTTTATAACTCTTTTTTGCGTTTGCGTTAATTTTGATGTCGCTATATTGGTTTAAAAAATCAATTAAAGAACCATTTTGCTTAAAATCTTTTGAAAACCACTTAAAGATTTTAGAAATCTCAATTTTGTTTGCTGCGATTGTATTTCGTTCAGAATCTGCTAAAAATACTTTGGTAACTTGTGTCAATTGTTGTTCTAAATTTTCAGTAGAAAAAGCTTCGTTTAATAAAGGAGGACATGAAAAAGAAGCACAATTAATAGCAAAATGAATTCTAGGTTCGTTCATTTTACGAAGAATTTTATGCTCTACTTCATTTAAATTATACCACTTCTCACCTAATTTCCATAAACGTTGATCCCAAGGTTTTTTGATGTCTTTGATACTTTTTAGCGGATAACTTCTCAGAATTAAATCTACTGTCATCGAATTATAGGCATTAATCCAATACACTAATTTATCTTCCTTTGACCAAATATCTGTTGGTGTGTTTTCTCCTAAATATGTAATGTATGCACGCAATTTTGAATGATCTGTTTTAAGACCTTTATAGTTTACATTTCCTTGCTTTGAAACATGTTTTTGAAGTAAATTATTCCAAGCAGTATGATTAGAAGCTATTTTCTTTTCTTCATCTGCAGCAATTTCTACAGTTACCGTTTCCCCATCATTAGTTACATAACCGTCGGTAGTTCCTTTTTTAGTTTTTGAATTTCCGTTAAAAATGATTGAATCTTTTACTGTCGTAGTGAATTTTGCATTTTTGATAAAAAGAACGCTGTCAGTCTTTTTAATATGGTTGTTTTTGTTTTGAAAAACGTTTAAGGAATCATTTTCTGCAACTTTATCATATTGTGCATTTACAGAATCTATAATTGCTGAGTTTGCAGTAGGAGTTGTTGTTTCTTTAGGCATATTCTCAACTGTTTTTTGCTGTGTTCCACAAGAGATTATTAAGAATGTAGAGAAAAGAAGTATGGTGTATTTCATTTTATTCTTTTTTTAGATTAATAGGATAGATTTCTTGTTGAATGAAATCTTGTGGAAACAATTCATCATTTGTAAAACCTAGTTCAATATCGCGACCATTTTTAGGAACGTAATTCGTTTTAAATATATAATCCCAAATACTTAAGGTTAGTCCAAAATTTACACCATATCTTACAGGAAGCTCTTTACTATGATGCCAAATGTGCATTTTTGGATTGTTGAAAATGTATTTTAAAAAACCATAATCCCAGCCTAAATTTGCATGATTTAAATGTCCGACAGCAATAGTAAAGAAGTATACAAAAGCAACATGATTTACGCTAAATCCGCCAATAATCGCCATTGGAATGTACAACATTGATTTGTATACAAGCGTTTCCATCCAATGGTAACGTAAATGTGCTGCAAAGCCCATTTCCTTCACAGAATGATGCACTTTATGGAAATTCCATAAAAAGTCAACTCTGTGCAGCATTCTATGTGTATTCCATTGTACAAAATCTGCAACTACGAAGAAAATAATCAAACCTAACCACGTTGGTAAATTATCAACATCAAATAATTGAAAGCTATCAATAGATAAATCTATAAGTCCTAAAATATCATTGAAAAATGCAGCAGCTGTATTTGATAGCGCAACAAAAATGATGAGGTTAAAGATGAAAAAATTGAAAAACATATAGAACGTATCTAACCAAAAATCTTTTCGAAAAATTGATTGGTTATTCCGCCAAGGAAACGCTATTTCTAACACCCAAACAATCAATGAAATTACAATTAAACCATAAAAATAGTTTTCCAAATTTTGAAAAAATACTTGTCCTTGAAAGTAATTCCAATAGTCGCTATACGATTGTTTGATGATGTCGATATACTTTTCCATAGGCTAACAAAGATACGGATGATTCAAGTTAAAATTGATACTTTATTCCAAATTGCGCTTTCCATCGAGAACTTTCAGTATCTACAACCCAAGGCGTAGCATCTTCAATATTAAACTGATATGTAGGCTGGTTGTTTTCTATCCCTTGAAAATTTAGTAAACTAAAACTTGAGTTCACCACATTTGGTACAAATACAAGTTTCCCCCAATTTCTATTGACTAGGTTCAACACATTAAAAACATCTAATGAGAAGCTGATTCTGTGCGTTCCTTTTAAATTTAAACCATATTCAAAACGTGCATCTAATCTGTGATTCCAAGGTGTTTTTGCTCCATTTCGTTCGGTATATTGTCCACGACGTGAACGTAAATAATCATTGTTATTGATATAATTGTTTAAATTTTCCCATTGTTCTGCTGCTGTTGTAATCACAACTCCATTACTATCTGTAATGTCAACTAAATTAATTTCACTTTGATCGTTTGGTACATATACCAAATCATTTCTAGAAGAACCATCTCTATTGACATCTCCTTGGTTTACAAATGAAAATGGACTTCCAGAAGTTCCATTGTACAACATAGAAACGAGTAAATCACTTTTATTTGAAATATTGAATTGATAACTGTGTGAAGACACAATTTTATGACGTAAATCAAAGTTAGAAAACGATAAGTCAGGATTATTTGAGTTTATCGATTGATTCCACTCAAAGTTAGCAGCAGGTGAGTTACGAACCGTACTTGAAATATCTTTGCTTTTTCCATATGTGTATCCAAGAAAACCGTTGTATTGATCTGTTTTTTTAGATAAACCAAGTGTTAAGTTGTAACGATATCCTTTGTTTGTATTTGTCAATAAAAATACATTTGTAAAGTTCGGATTGATTTTGATAGCCTCTCCAGTTGATGTAAAATACGAACGATTATCAGCGCCAGAAAATGTTGCAGTTTCGTTTTTTCTATTAATCGATTTGAAGAAAATTCCATTGATTACATTCGTATAACTTCCTTCTACAGTTAATCCGAAATTGTTTGGTAGCTTAAAATCAATTGCCAAATTACTTTTCCATTCACGTGGTAAATCGAAATCGTTATCAATTAAATTGATTTCTGTTAAACCAGGTTGTTGACTTGCCAAATCTTCTACATTTTCAACAATTTGTGTTTCTCCCGTTGGGCGAATATCTACATTGAAATAATCCGTTCCCGAGATGTATTCAGCGTAAGCGAACCATAAATACGGAATACGACCTGTAAACAATCCGGTTCCACCGCGAATTTGTATTTTTTTACTGTCGTTGATATAATAGTTAAAACCAATTCTTGGATTGATTTGTGGTGTTGCATTAATCGTGTTTTCAAAACGACTAAATTCAGGTGTGTTTTTAACTTCATCACTTACAGGTAATTCATCTAATAATGCTTGACTATCTAAACGGATTCCTGCAGAAACTGTTAATCGATCATTAAAGCGAATACGATCTTGTGCATAAAATCCTGTTGTTAAAATGTCTAACGTTGCCGAAGGTGTATTGCTTACAAAATCAAAATTATTATTGGAAGTTCTGTACACACCACGAATTCGTGAAGGTCTGTCGTTGATAAAATTCTCGACAGAATTATATTGCCAACGCCCGTTCCAAGCAGATAAAAACCCGTAATCGATATCGTTGTATTGCAATAATGCACCTAAAGTAAATGTGTGTTTGTCTTTTGTGTACGTAAATTTATTTGTGATTTGAAACGTATTTAAATCGGTATTGTACACCGAAGCTTCTCGGTATGTACCTGCAAATATTCTGTTAGAAGCATCTTGAATAAGCAAATGTGGAAATACACGTCCGTCAAACTCTCTGTCTTCTGTTACTTTGTTATATCCAATAGACAATACATTTGAAGTATTGTTATTAAAGTTTGCATTCCATTCGGCTGTTAAACTATTTGCAATACTATTGTGTCGATATCCTTGATTTCCAAAGTTGAAAATAGATTCATTCCATTCTAAATTATCTGAAAAACTATTTACATAATTATTACGGAGCGTCAGTTTATGTTTGTCTGAAATATTATAATCTAAACGTGCAAAAATTTTGGTGCTAGCTGTTTTCAGTTCTGCATTTGTAAATGTTCCGGGGTCGTAATTATAACGTGATTTTAAGGTTTCAGAGATTAATTGAACTGTTTCAAAATCAATATTAGAAGTTGCACTTCCGGGCGCGTTTAAAACAGGTAAACTACTTAATGATTGTTCTACATTTACAAAGTAAAACAGTTTGTCTTTTTTCAGCGCGCCACCAATACTTGCGCCCACTTGAATGTCATAAAAGTTGTCTACTTCTTGTCTTGTTCCATCGGCATATTTACCCACTAAGCTCTGATTATTTCCAAAGCCATAAATAGACGTTTTTGTCGTATTTGTCCCGTTTTTAGTTACCAAATTAATATTAGCTCCAGTAAAGTTTCCAATACTCACATCAAAAGGCGTGGTTTTTACAGAAAGCTCTTTGATGGCTCCAAAAGCAATTGGCTGTGTTTTGGATAAACTTCCAGGTGTACCATTTGCGGAAGATCCGGCGGCACCACTTGCAGGTTCTTGAAAACCAACCACATCATTGTTGGCAACTCCGTCAATGTTTAAGTTGTTAAATCGATTACTTGCACCAGCAAAAGAGTTTAAGTTTGCTTCGGGAAGCGTTCGGGTTAAATCTTGAATACTTCTGCTAATCGTCGGTGTTTGTGTGATTATCTTTTTAGAAATGAGTTGTTCATTATCTTTTTTTAGGTTTCTTCTATCAACACTTAAAACAACAGCGTCTAAGGCTTCGTCTTCTTCTTTTAGAGTGAAGTCTTTCGTCGTTGTGGCACCAAGATTAATGATGATATTTTCTAATATTTCTGTACGATATCCTAAAAAACTAACTTCAATTTTATAGGTGCTTCCAGGCGGAAGATTGTTTACTAGATAATATCCAGATTCTTGAGAAATACTTCCGTATTTGAAATTTGTTTCGGTATCTGTAATGATAATATTGGCAAAAGCAACAGGTTGATTTTTGGTATCATTTATTTTACCTTCTAAACGACCTGTAGTTTCTTGTGCGCTTAGTATTAGGGGAAAAAGAAAGCATAATAAAGTTATGCGTACTAACGTGTAATTCATGTAATAATTTGATATTCAGTATTAGAGTATTTAGTCTCAAAACTCCTTTAAAACTTACAGGTTTAATGTTTTTTTTAAATATATTTATGGTATGATAAAAAAAATTCTTTTAGGTATAGGTTCGCTTGTTTTGGCTTTATTAATTTTTGGTTTGCTTCCAATATCTTCTTTTGTTAAAGATGAAACCGCAAGTGATACTATAATTGTTGTCGGATCAATTTTAACAGCATTAGCTATTTATAAATTTCTGAGCTCGAAACTTATGAAATAATATTTTTTTGATTACCTGTAAAGTGATGTGATTATTGATTTTGTTGGGTATCATTATTTACTTCTATCCAATAATCGTCAGGATCTTGAAAATACACTTGTTTTATTCCATCTTTTCGGATGTAATCTTTGTTTGACGTATTGCGCCAATCAGAATATGGAATGTTTAATTCGTTTAGAAACATTACAAACGCATCAAAGCTTGCAGTAGTTAGCGCAAAATGAACCGCTTTGTTGGTTTTTATTTGTGCATCTGGACGTGGAATGAGATGCAGTTGTTTTCCATTGCCAATTGCTAACCATCTCGTTGTAGAGTTGGAAGCTGTATTTTCAATTTCTTTGAGTTGGAAAACCTTTTGATAAAACGCAACAGATTTGTCAACATTTTTTACGGAAAGTGCAATATGATTGAATGAAAACGTGTGCATTTATGAAAGTTTAAACGAATTTAGTGTCAAATATCCTAATTATAATAGTTTTTAGCTAATGTATATCAACATATTCTTTACCGTTTTTGTTGAGCCAACCTTTTTGTCCGTTAGGCAATTCAAATCTTGCAAAAAAACCTTGAAAAGCATCTAGTTTTTTAAAACGCCCATTTTGATGAATTCCATAGTAGCCATATACATTATCTTTTTTGTAACAAATATAGTTTCCAACACGCTTAATTTCATCTACTGCGTTGAGTATATATGATGTTGGATTTCTAATATCTAGCATACTATATTTCCCATTATTTAATGCGGCAATAATATATGAATAATGATTTGTTATTATTTCTTTTTTTTCATTTTCAAGAAAGTAGATATCTTTTATACCGCTTTTTGAAATACTCAGTGTATCTAATGAGAATTCATGAATGAAAGCAAATGTATCCGCACGTTCTTCTATTTTTAACATCATTTCTAGTGTTAGTTGTGGCATGTAAGGTGGCGTATGATTTGAAAGCGTATAAACTTCAGTAGTATCATTAGACAATGGAATACACTTTAGTTTATTATGTTGAATAATTTGTAAGTTGTATCGATTGTTGTTGTTATGATAAGCAGCTTGCAGATTTGGTAGTTTCAATTTTTTCAATGTCTGATTGTACACATCGTATTTTTCATTTTTAATCCCAATAATAAAACTTCCTAGAATAATAGAATCGTAACTTTTATGCAACACATTTTCGTCACGATAGTTGTACAAATATTTCTTTTTCTTTTTAGTTATGATATGATAGTATTTGTCGAGTTGAAATAAGTGTGATGAAATATAGCGTAGTTTTTTACTATCGTATATTGGAGTATATGACTGTGTTTGGATGAAATCTAAAAGTACGATACCTAGACCTTGATAGCGTGTCCAAACTTTTAAAACCAATGTGTCTTTCTTAGGAATGATATAGTTCTGATGAGTTTGGTTTATAAGCGTCAAAATTTTTCTCTTACCTTTTAGATTGATAAATGTAAACGGTAGTACATCCAATTTATGAGATTTCCATTCTTTCTTTCCAAGATCATTAATCTCGGTATGAAATTCTTCTAAAATGAAAAATTCTTTATTGAATTGATATAGTTCATATTTGTGATTTCCTATATAAGCAACGAACTTTTTGTGTTGTAGTTTGTCAAAATCATAAGGAACAATGTCTGCAACATTTTGTAGGTTATTTGTTTTGCCCGAAAATTGGCGTAATGATATATCTGCAATTATTTTTCGTCTATATAATTTAAATTTTTCACTAAAAACTGTGTATGTGTTTTGGCGTGTGTGTACACTTATAAATCTTTCTTTTAGAGGAATGTAATGTGCTGCTTTTTTTCTCTTTAATACTCTTGCTTCTTCAGATATAGTTTGCCCAATAGTCATGTGTGAAGAAAGTAAACAGAAAAATATACACAGAAGTTTTTTCATTTTGTTACGTTTTGTGAAACAAAACTAAGCGCTTCTATATTACTAGGAAATGACCAATACGCAAACAGCACAATTCAATGTGTGAACTGTGCTGTTTGTATAGTTTGGTAATTATTTTTTATGTTTTTAGTACTTCTCGATACTATTTTTTCATTTTATTTCTAAAAATCACTCAAAATGACATTTTGAAGTAATAAGAAGATTAGCAACATCCGCCACCATCATAATGATATGTAGAACCAGAAATGAAAATATCATCTCTTCCTAAATCAGCTAAAGCTTGGGCTGTTTTGTCACAGATAGCAATTGGCTGATTTTTTAATAGAATGTGTCCTTTTTCATCATCAAAATAGTCTTCTGTACCAAAATAGATAGCTGCTTTACCTGTAAAGATACATGGACCATCTTCTGGCATTGGATCTTTTATAGCTGCAACTTCAATTGATTCGATATAGATAAGTTCGTCTGTTGGGTAATTTTTCGGATCCAAAATACGATAGGGTTTTCTAGCACGAATTTCAATCGTTCCAAACCCTGCATCTGTCAACATTTTTACATATTCAGCAATTGGTAAACTTCCACTTAGGCATAATGCACGTAAACGTTCATCGTTACGAAGCGTTTCGTTCATTGGTTGCTCGCAAGTTGGATCGCTCATCACAAGTCTTCCATGTGGTTTTAGTACACGATGCATTTCGGCAATTGCCTTTTTTAAATCTTCTGTTTTAAAGATATTGAATAAACAGTTTTGAGCTGCAACATCAATACTATTATCATCTACAGGTAAGTTTAAAGCGTCTCCTTTTCTAAGGTCTACAAACTCACTTTTGAACCAATCGTTTTGTGCTTCCGCTTCAATGAAATTTTTGCGAGATGCTTCTAACATTTCATCTACTACATCTAAACCAATAACACCGCCTTTTTGACGATTGAAATATGCAAATTGCAATAATTCCATTCCGCCACCAACACCAACATATAACATTGTTGGATTGTTTGTTAAATCACGGGCATGTACAGTACTTCCACATCCATAATTCATTTCTTGCATGATTGTTGGAATTTTTAAACCTGGCAATTCCCAAATAGGATTGGTTGTGCAACAAAGTCCAACATCAGGGGTTAAAGCCGCTTCTTTGTATACGTCGTGTGTAGTTTCTAAATAACTCATTAATCGTTTCTATTTATTTTCTTTTTAATAAAGTGTCTAGTCGATATTGATCCCATTCTTTAGGTAATAGGAGTAATGTCAACAGTAAAATTGCTCTGTACATTACCTGTGATAAATCCCAGATTGGCTCTACTAAACCGTGCCCGAAAGTTACAATTATTAATACAGATGCCAAAGCATACAATGTGTAGTCGCGTTTTAGTCCAATTATTAACAGTGCACCACCTAAAAATTCTATGTACGATGTATAATAAGCAGTTGCATATAATAAAAAGTCTGGTAGTATACCATCGTAAGTTTTTGCAAAAAAGTTATTGTATACGTTGTCAACTCCGAATTTGACGATTTTACCCAATCCTTGAAAGAAAAAGATAAAACCTAATAAAAGTCTGATAGTAAGTAGTGCAATTTTTTTGTTGGTATTCATGTTGTTGTTTTTGCGTG
The DNA here is from genome assembly GCF_947496985.1 of uncultured Kordia sp. Taxonomy (GTDB): domain Bacteria; phylum Bacteroidota; class Bacteroidia; order Flavobacteriales; family Flavobacteriaceae; genus Kordia. The sequence continues at coordinate 159,636 of NZ_CANMEZ010000001.1, read as the reverse complement.
AGCGATAAGGCACTTCGATTGGGCTCAGTGCAAGCTTTTGTTGTAGCTCTTTATGAGATGCTGAATCAAGTTTAGCATGACAAAAACGCTTCACTCTACTAGTGAAGCGTTTTGGACACGCCCAAATTTATAGTGTTGTCAATCTGTTTTATTTATTTTTTGTTTATCTGAGCTAGTCAAAGTGTTAATTTGGTCTTCGAATGCCTCAGATCACATTTTTTACTTCTCAATACTCATTACTAAAAACTCACTACTATTTTATAGTGTTTTGATTAGCTCAGTGAAGAGTGTAATCATTTTTGGTTCTGTTTTCCCTGCAATTTCTATAATTTCTGCAATGTTTACAGGAGCTAAGTTATCAGGGTCACATTCGTCTGTTAATACAGAAACGGCTAAGCATGGAAGGCTTAAATGATTGGCAACTATGACTTCTGGAACTGTACTCATTCCAACAGCATCAGCGCCAATGATTTTGAGCATTCTGTATTCGGCACGCGTTTCTAATTGCGGACCAACTACACTTGCGTAGACTCCTTTTTGAATATTTATGTTTTGATCAGTGGCAATTTTTTCCACTTTTGCAATCATATCAGCATTGTACGGAGCGCTCATATCAACAAAACGTTCTCCAAATTCGCTCACACCTTTAAACGCTAAAGGAGATCCACCTTGTAAATTAATATGATCGTCAATAATCATGATGTCACCTTTTTTGTAATCAAGATTGATGGCTCCAGCAGCATTTGAAACCAATAATTTTTTGATTCCAAGTTGATGCATGATGCGAATTGGATAGGTAATGTCTACAAAATCATAACCTTCGTATAGGTGAAAACGACCTTGCATGACTACTACTTTTTTTCCGGCTAATGTTCCAAAGATGAGTTTGCCTGTGTGAAACTCAACTGTTGCTAGTGGAAAGTATGGAATGTTATTGTAATGTGCTTCTGCAATGATATCAATATGATCAATAAGTTTTCCTAAACCTGTACCAAGTACAATACCAATTTCAGGATTGTCAAATCCTTTATTTACTAAATATTCTGTTGTTTCTGTAATGTGTTTTAACATAAATGTATGTGCGTTTTTAGCGCTTAATCAGTTTTTTAACAAGTTTTTGATTGTCGCTTTTTAATTCGACTAAATATACACCAGAATTTAAATTTGCTAAAGAAAATGATTGCTTTTTTAATCGAGATGTTTCTGATGTAATTACTTTATTTCCTAAGATATCGTAGATGTTTACTGAAATTTCATTTTGAGAATTGTTTGTAATTTCAAAGTAATCATTTGCTGGATTTGGATATACAGCAACTGATTCTTTTAAGCTTTTTTCAGCTACGCTTAATAAGTTACAATCTGGTCCACTTGCTGCTGCCATATTTACGTATCCCCAACGTTCATTAATTCCGATACATTGAATTACAATATAATCATATGTGCTTAGGTTTACATTTGGATACATGGTTTGGTTAATGGCAAATGTTTTCATTCCAGTAATTGGAGACAATACAGGCGATGTCATCCCGTTGTCACCTAATAGTGGAGAAGTAGTGACTTCAATTGCATCTGCGCCAACTGCTAGGATATCATCTTCTTTTGATAAATAAACTCTTAAGTCGACACCTTGAACCGTCATAAAGTTTGCATCGAAAACGATGTCTTTTGAGCCGTTTGTTTGAAAAGTTACGCTGGCTGTTCCGCTAATGTTGTAAGAAGGATCACTTTGAACAAAGTTTCCAGATCGTGAACATTGTGCATTAATTTGTAGAGCGCCAAATGCTGCGCATAACATTACGAGTAATTTTGTTTTCATAGTTAGCTTTTTTAAATAGGAATTATAAATACTTTTTAAAAGCCTCGTATGGTTCTAAATCTTCCGCGTGGTCAATATCGTTTAATGTTTCTAGAAGATGAATGGATTGAGTGTCTAAATCGTTCAGCGTGTTTGCTAATACGGTTTCTGTTCCCCAATTTTTAGGTGCAAACGCTTTTTTGTGAAGTGTTTTCATGCCTAATAAATAGTATCCGCCATCTTGTGCTGGGCCAATTACAACATCATTTGTATCCAAAGCTTTGATAGCTTCTTCAATATGTTTTGGTTGTAAATCATACAAGTCGCTTCCTATGATAATTACTTTTTTGTAATTCTGTTGGAAAGCATCTTCAAACGCATGTAGCATACGTTCGCCTAAATCATTACCGAATTGCGCCTTCTTCTGATATGAATCATCGGGCCATATATCGTTCTGTCGAACAGAAACCGAATACCATACACATTTATCTGTATTTATTTTTTGAAGGACATTTTCGGTATGTTCTAAAAGTTTGATGTAGACTTCTAAAGCTGCTTGTTTTCCAATACCTTTTGCTAAACGCGTTTTTACTTTCCCAATTTCGGGATTTCGTGTAAACGTCATGAGTAGCGTTGTACTATTTTGCATGTTTACTGTGGATCTTTTTTTGATTTTTCCTTTTCGAAGATTTTGATTCCTTTTTTTAGCCAAATACTCCAATCTTCGTTGAAGGTGTGTACATTTTCAGTAGTTTGTCCGTTAGTATCTATTACTGTTTGATTTTGGTTTTTCCATTCAAATATTCCACCATAGAGATTGTAGACATTGGTATATCCAGCTTCTTTGAGTTTTTCGGCAACGTCTTCTGAACGAATTCCTAATGAACAGTAGACAACAATAGGTTTAGTTTTGTCTTTTGGAAGTAGTTTTTTTATTTTTTTGAGTTTGAATTTATCATACCCAACACATACAGCATTTTTGATATGACTGGTCTCAAATTCTACTTTTTCACGGCTATCTAATAGAACAATATCTTCTTTTTTTGCTAATTCTTCCACCGTAATGTATGGAATAGATTCTTGGTTTTCTTTTTGTAATAGGCTGTCGAGCGCCGTTTGTCCATTCGCGAAAGCAATAGTAAAAAACGTTAGTATATAAAGAATGTATTTCATGTTTAGTTATTGTTTGATATTATCTGAAATGATGACCTTTTTTGCTTTTTGTTATATGATCATTTTTGTCTTGACACAAAAACGAACCAAAAAGTCAAGACGATCTATGGGAAATTGCTACACATCGTTCGTTCTTGCTACGCATCGCAATTTCACTTTTCACTCATTACTTCTGAAGATCGTCGTTTACAATCATTGATACATTAAAAACTACCGTGCATAATTTAAACTAGGATTGTCATTAATTAAGCAACCGTTCCTTGACAACTACTTCCAGCACCAGCTGTACAGCCATAACAGTGTTGTGAGATGATGATGTTTCGTTTGCTTAAATCTTCTTCGTTGTATTCTGATATGTGTTGTGATTTACTGGCTACTTTTAAATCGAGCATTTGATTGAAATCACAATCGTATAACCAACCGTCCCAACTTACAGAAATTGTATTGGTACACATCACATTAGCAACCGCGCCAGGATTGAATGCTTCTACTAAAGAATACATATAATCTTCATAATTTTCGGAAGCAATAAGGTAATCTAAGAAACGACTGATTGGCAAGTTTGTGATTGCAAATAGGTTGTGAAATTGAATCCCGAAATCGTCCAATAACGCTTTTTTGAAATCTTTTTCCATAGCCATTTGATCACCTGGTAAAAACGCTCCAGAAGGATTGTATACCAAGTCTAATCGTAAGCCACTATCTGGCATTCCATACCCAACGGCATTTAGTTCTTGTAATGCTTTTATTGATTTATCGAAAACACCATCACCACGTTGTTTGTCTGTTTTTCCACGTGTCCAGTGTGGCATTGAGGAAACAACATGTACATTGTGTTTTTTGAAGAATTCAGGTAAATCGTAGTATTTTTTGTTGGCGCGAATGATTGTTAAGTTTGATCGAACTATGAAATCTTTTACTCCAACTTTTGAAGCTTCTTCTACAAACCAACGAAAGTGCGGATTCATTTCTGGCGCTCCACCAGTTAAATCGAGTGTATGCGCACCTGTTTTTTCAATGACATCCAAACATTGTTGCATGGTTTCGCGCGTCATAATTTCCTTTCTATCAGGTCCTGCATCTACATGACAATGCGAACATACCTGATTACACATATAACCTACATTGATTTGTAATATTTCAATTTTTTTAGGTTTTAGGGGAAATTGATTTGTTTCTTTTATTTTTTTTGCGAACGTTGGCAATTCACCACTTTGAAAAATTCCGTTAGATAGAATTTCTAATTGTCGTTGTGTATTTGCTAATTCACTTTCTCTTTTCTTAAGGGACTTTGTCGCCATTGATCAATTTTATTTTTCGCCTCTAGATTGTATACACAAATTTAGCGTATTTCGGTTTTTAGAGATCTTTCAACTTCATTTCGATTTTACTCAATGCAGTGCGCTCAGAATGATTTTTATAATTGAAAACTATAAAAATCACATTTCTAATTTATTTACTTTGTTCATCATTTGTACTCCATGTACTAATGTTGCACCACTTTTGATAGCTGCACCTACATGAATGGCTTCCATCATTTCTTCTTTAGTAATTCCGCGTTGTAAACCATCTTTGGTATATGCATCAATGCAATACGGACATTGCTCTGTGTGTGATACAGCTAAAGCAATTAATGATTTTTCACGTGGTGTTAGTGCGCCTTCTTCGAAGACTTTACCATAATATTCAAAGAATTTATTTCCAAGTTCTTCACTCCATTCTGTAATTGATCCGAATTTTTTTAAGTCTCTTGGGTTATAATATGATTTATCCATGTTGTATGCGTGTTTATATTTGAGAATTGCTAAAATACGCAAAATCAAATAGTCTACATTGAGACGAGTTTTTTTTTAAAACTTTACACCGGAATGAAAGAAAATTACTGTTGCTTGAAAAAGATCGCTAGGCTTTTAGATGTAAGGATAAAGAAGAAACGGTACTAACTGCAGTATATGGTTTATATTTTTATGCTTACTAAAATAATGTCTTTGCTAATGTATTTGTTTTAGATACTGAATTAAGTTCAGTACAAGTTTTTCGAAAATTGAATTGAACTAAAAAATCCTAAGCATTACACTTAGGATTTTCCAAAATTCAATGATTCAATGTGTTTCATTAACTATGAATGACTACAACCTCTATTCATAAAACACATGATTTTAGTTCTTGAACCTTGAATTCGTAAAAATATATGCTTCTAAAAAAGTTTGCATTAGGGAATACCTTAAAATTATACGGGAAAATGACCCTAGTTATGAAGTTTTGGTTGTAGGAATTAAAAAATCTCAATTTCTTGAATGATTAAGAAATTGAGATTTGTATGATTTTGCAGGTTTGTTTTTGAGAATTGTTTTCTTGTGAATACTTATCTATACAACCAAAAAAAGTTGAGGATATTTTAAGGAACCAACGCAGAAGGAATATTCATCATATCGTCTAAACGTAAGTAAAACATTCCTGTTCCTGAGAGTCCTAACATCAACCCTTGATTTTCTTGTTGCCCAATAGTGAGCCCACTAGGATCATTTACGCCACTAGGAAATACAACGCCTGTTGCATCGTATTGCGAAATACCAAAGTCACCTGCTTTTTTTGCAACTTCTACATATTCAGGAATGTTCAGTATTTGATGTCCGTATAATAATATGTCTGCATTTCCAGCCAAACCGTGACATAGTGAAAAGTTAGCTTTTGAGTTAGGATTCGTTTCTTGAATAACTGCTCTTTTTGTTGTTTCTAAAGCAATTTTAGCTTCTTGTAAAAAGTATTCATGTTGCGTCATTTCGTATGCTTTGAGTTGAGCAATGGCAATTCCTGGCGCGCCATGACACCACATAGTTCCATAACTTAACGGTTTGTCGCCTTTATATTCTCGTAAATCTGGCCAGTTTTGTGTTTGATCATTGAACCACTTTTTTTCGTAATTGAATCCGCCCATTGCTGCATGCCAATATTCTTCACTTTTGGTAGTTGCGTATAATTCCATTAATGCAGAGGCAATTCCGGAAGCTCCATGTGAGTATCCAGTTAATGCATTGGTGGCATCTACCGTCATCCATGCACAGGTGTCTTCATTTTTAATGGTTTTGTTTAATAAGAATTGACCGCATTTTTTTGCTATTTCTAAACATTCTTCATCTTGTTCTGCATAGTATAATTTTAATAATACAGAAATTGATCCGGCAGCGCCAGAAATGATATCTACTTCATGATTTGCAATTTCTTTGTCTTTTACAGATTTTACATAGGCGAGTCCTTTTGAGGCAATTTCGTTGTTTCTTAGTTTTTTTCCAATTTTCCATAAGGTATATCCTGCACCAATTTTTCCAGAGTAATACCCGAAGTTGTTTATTTTGTCCCCTTCTAAGTTATATTCAATTGTATTTAATGTGCCTTGCAATGTGTGCATTATGATTGGGTCTTGAGTTTTGTCATATAACTCAGTTAGAAATAGCGCAATTCCTGTAAGTCCGCTGTATAGATCAATACTACAGGCTTTTACAACAGTTTCGTATTTGTCGCCAACGATATTTACTTCGTGACCAGCCCAGTTGCACATATTTTTATACCAAATAGCTTCTTTTGCTAAATACTTTCCAATGTTGTGTGCTGTTTTCACGTACATATTTATAGCTGTTTTTGTAGTGATTTCAATATTATTCATAGCTTGGGAAGGTTGGCGTTAGTGTTGTATGTTTGTTAAGGTGTAAACGGTCTAATGTCATTCCTTTTCTTGATAAAAAGTTGATTACATTGGTAAGTGTTTCCTTTTTGTTTTTTTCTTGTTGAAAAGCATCAACTAATGCTTCTGCAATGGTTGATGATCTGCTCATACCAAAACTTTGCCCTTTCCCTGGATCTTCCGCATATCCAACACCTTTAAAAATTTGTTTGGTGAACATTGGAATTTCGTCTACAAGATACGGTTCTAAATTTGGAATTACACTTTTTAGTATGATAGAAACTAGCTGTACGTGTTTTTTGCTGAGGTATAAAACGGCAGCATCCGATCGTACATATAAATCAGGATGGTTTAAACATTTAAACTGAAATGGAATTTTGTATTCGTTGAGTGTTGTTGTGAGTAAGTTTATTAATGGCGCTGCACCTTCAGGAGTTACATTCCAGTAAATTCTTCCCAATTCTACTTCTTGTGGAAACATTTCATTACTGAATACATGATAAAATACAGGTTGAATGTTTCTGTTTTCTTTTTGACGCGCGATGTTTACTTTTGTATTAACTGCAGCTTGTTTTTGTTGCGGATTTACAAATTGATATCCATTTGGTTGCAACCAACGTAATTCACCATTTTTTTGAACGTATGCATTACCAGTTGAAGTATCTACATTGTATATATTCCAATGGTAATCAAATCCATTTGTAGAAGTGTTTGCTTGAGAGAGTGTTTCCATGAAGGCGTCACGTGCTGCTTTTGGTGGAATTTTAGAAGTATGATCTCCATTTTTGATGCCACAATAAAATTTTGCATAGATGGTATTTGTTAATGCGTTGACAAGATTACTACGTTGTTGTTTTGCATCAACACTAGTGTTACTTCCGAACGATTTAAAATCTTCTGCAAATGTTTGATACGGCATTTGATTTTTCACATATTCTTCTTCTCCATGAACTTTATAAGTGCTAAGTGAAGTAATTTCTATTGCTTTTGTAATTTCCTTTATTTGTTTTGTATGTATAGTATCTTTCATCTCCTTAGTCTATTAAATTCCATTGTTTAGCAATTCCTTCTGTATCTCCTAAAATGTGATTACAGAATTGTAGTATTCTTACGGAATTGGCATGTAGTTGTTGTTGTGCTACATTGTTTTCAAAAGCAGTTTGAATCATTCGAACTGACATGTATGAAAGTGTTTTTAATAATTTTTCTTTGGATACTATAGAAGTAAATTCTTGTTTCTCAGCATAGGTATCCCAAAGTAGTTTTACAACTGGTGTAATGGCGTCTATGGATAAAAATTCGTTTCCTTGTATTTGTTGGTGCTGTTGTATGTTTTGATTGTTGAAACTTAAAACCCAAGCACTAAAATATGATTGAAAAACACCAGCAACATCCCATAAAGGATCACCTAAATCTGCAATTTCCCAATCTACAAGTTTTACGTCTTCATTGTTTGGCATCACAATAAAATTCATCCATTTGATATCACCATGAATTAAACTAGTTGTTTCCCACTTCGTTGCTATTTTTTCTATTTTTTGAACTAAATCTTGGTGTTTGTGAATTTCGGCAATGACCGTATTTGTAATTCCATTCGAACTTGAATTTAATAGTTGTCCTGTGTTTAAAATCCAAGGTAATTGTTTGCTAAAAAACTGAAGCGAACTATTGTCTTTAATTTTTTCAGTAATATCAAAATGAAAAGAAGCTAAAATATGCGCCATTTTAACTGCATGTTGTTTTGATAATTGTTTGTCTCTGTAGGTTACTTCATGTACATTTTTTGTGTTGGCAAAATATTCTGTAACTAAAATATTATGATACGGATCATACCCATAATAATCTGGAATATGGCTTGCAGTTTCTTTGTATAAATCTGATTTATGAATTAAATAGTGACTTGTAGCATCTTTCTGCATTAAGTAACTATTTGTAGAATCTTGGGCAACCAATTGCTTAACAAACAATCCTTGTGCTTGTTGTTGTTGAATTTTAAATATAGAATTTCTGCTTTGCGTTTGCGTAAGCATATAATCACCAGACATGAAAGAAGATGGTTCTAAAAAACCTTTGTCTAGTAGATAGTGAGTAATATTTTTCTTTGTTAAGCGCATAAAAGTAATTTTTTGAGTTTTTTGAAAGCTGCCTGTAATTTACAGGCAGCTTTATATAAAAAATAGCTATATCTGATTAAGATAAGCTATTATTAACATACTGGCCATGCTCCTGTACAACTACGTGTAGGGATACAATCAGCAACTGGGATACTATGGATTTGTGCTTGTGCATTTCCACCATCACATCCTACTTGCGTACATACTGTAGCAGCAGTTCCTTGTTGGTGACATCCTTCGTAACCTGTGCATCCTAAAAGATGAGTTGGTCCACCACACATACTTGGTTGTGTGCAAAGTGTTGCAGCAGTTCCATGCTCTCCACATCCTGGATACGCAGTGTGTCCTAAGGTTTGTGCTTGTGCATCTCCACCGTCACAAGTTACTTGTGTACAAAGAGTAGCAGCAGTTCCTGAACATCCTTGGTAAGCTGTTGGTCCTAATGTTTGTGCTTGTGCAGCATTATCTTGACCACATCCTTGTGTACCAGTTGGTCCTACAAAAGTACATCCTGGATATGCAGTTTCTCCAACACAATGACCTGGTTGCGTGCAACCTTGTGTTCCTGTTGGTCCAACATTTTGTGCGTGTGCAGCAGCTGGGCAACCTATTAAGGTAGGACAAATTTCAGTAGGAAATACAGTTTGTGCTTGCGCAGTACCTGTTGGTTGTGGGCAAACAGTAGCTGGTGGTGTTCCAGTTGGTTGAATGCATCCTCTCCATCCAGTAACTCCAACATTTTGTGCTTGCGCATTTCCACCACATGGAGGAGTAATTGTTGGGCATGGTGTAATTGCTGTACATCCTATTGTATTTGGTACTACGTTTTGTGCATGTGCTCCAGCTGTAGTAGCAATAGTTGTCGTAACTGTAATACATCCAATAGTTGGCGGTATAATAGTTTGTGCTTGCGCATTTCCACCTTGAGGACAAGGTATTGTTGGGCAAGGTGTAATAGCCGTACATCCAACTGTGTGTGGTACACATGCTGGCGGTAATGTTGGAGGCAAAATTGTTTGTGGTTGTGTACAACCTTGCGTTCCAGTTGGCCCTAAACAATGTCCTGGCTGTGTACAACCTTGTGTACCAGTTGGTCCAATTGTTTGCGCTTGAGCGTGTGCTCCTCCAATTGTAGTAGCAACGGTAGTTGTTACAGTGATACATCCAATAGTTGGAGGTAAAATTGTTTGAGGTTGTGTACAACCTTGCGTTCCTGTAGGTCCAACACAATGACCTGGCTGCGTGCAACCTTGCGTTCCAGTTGGTCCTAAAATAGTTGTTGGTTGTGTGCATCCTTGGTAACCAGTTGGTCCAACAATTGTGCACCCTTGTGTTCCTGTAGGTCCAACACAATGACTTGGTTGCGTACAACCATATGTCCCTGTAGGTCCTACATTTTGTGCATGTGCGCCACCAACATTACCACAAGTTAGGGTAACAGGAGGTATTCCACATCCTTGAAAAAATGTAAACATAATAATTAAATTTAAAGGTTAATAATATGATTTTTAATTCCTTATGACTCTCATGTTTTGATTGAGCTTGACTTATTTAATTGTCTATTTTCCACATTGACCACAGCCACATACTGAAGCTTGTGGTTGCGTAGGATTATTTCCTTGTGCAGTGTTTGCATATTGTTGATAGATATCGCCTTGAAAGAATTGTTGTGCATCATCTTGTTGTGATTGCATACCATTTCCTTGTAAGTAGGAAGATGCATTTTTTACCCAGATAATGGTACCACCAATAGCACTATGTGTTTTTGTAATGTTTACATCGTGTATGATATCTTCATCTTTAATTACTACAGAAGTTTTTAGTAGTGTGTCTAAATAAAACGTGATGTTGTCTTCATCAGGACCTTCAGCAACAAACCCATAGATCATTATCACATCTTCTACTTTTTTTCCATCCACAATTAAACGTTTTGGAAGTTCATCTAATGCTAACTTTTTTGCCATGATTTTATGTTTTAGTGAGATTAAATGTGTTGCTTAGTCTAAAGCATCAATAGCTTCCATTAGTTTTGTCCCATCAGGAGATCCTAAACCTGTACATGGATTCCAACCTTCTGCAGCGATGTATAAGTTGTTGTTTCCTTCTGTAATTTGATGAAATGCCTCTGAGTTCATTAATTTATATAAGTGTTCATTAATGAACCCTAGTCTGTAGCCTAAGTTTTGATTCATACGAGCAATAAGTGCTGCCCAAAGTGGAGTAGCTAGACTTGTGCCGCCAATTTTTGCCCAGTTTCCTTCAAAGAAGATTGCATAACCAGTAGCGTCTGCTGCATTTGCTGCAACATCAGGAATACCTGTTCCTCCAGCTCTGTGGTATGGTTCAAATTCTGGGAATTTTTCTAAGTAAGCCTGAATAGCTTCTACTTGGAATGGAGCTTCTGAAATGCGTTGACTAAAACCACCACCAGTTCCTACTTGTGCTTGTCGTGTAGTTTCATTCCAAACCGTTTCAGCGATGATTCTTTCCTCATAAATTTCAAGTTGCGTTCCTCCACAGCCTAATACATTTTTAAAGTTTACAGGAACATTTACATTCGCATATTCTTTATTGTTTAAAGCTCCACTGTCACCAGAAGCACCAAGAACAGTGATTCCTTTTAAAGATGCTTCACGAAAAACAGTATTTAATTCTATGATTTCTTGTTGCGAGTATCCTAATTCTGATCCTGCCCAACTGATAGAAATTACGGTGAGTTTATTTTTGGTATCTGCTAAAGCAGTTTTCATAGCTTGTAAAATTGTAGTTCCATAATACACTACTAATTTTGCTTTTGGAGCTAATGATCCTAATACTTGAATATCTGCGGTTACTTCTACGTTATCGTTTATTGGAGTTGTAGCTGGCTTACCAATTACTTGAATTTCTGGAACTTCCAAATTGTATGATTCAAAGTAAGTTTCTAAATCACTTTGTTCAAATTTCCCTCCTAGTTCTATGATTCCAATAGTTTGTTTTGCTCCGTCACCTTCTGGAAAGTTGTACGCCTCTGCAATTTCAATAGCACTATGTCCATGTGCAGGTTCCTGAATTGGAACAGTATACCCATTACCAACTCTTTTTTCTTGATTGCTTTTCACAAAACCTGTTTTCTGATTAGGATTTACAATGTCTTCTGCGCTTGCATTTTCTTGTTTTTCATTACCTGCTGCATCTAAATGAATATCTCCTTGTGAACTTAAAAACTTTAACGCTTCAATACTTACTGGGCTATCTTCATTAGCGATATCATCTGATTTTATTCTAATCGTAATCTCTCGTGCTGTTTTATTAAATGATACATCCCAATTATTAGCTTTTGCGTGTTCAATAATTTCATCGGCATCATCTTTACTAGGAGCGAAGATTTTAGAATGTGATGTGTTTGATAAGTATTTTCGATCTCTTGGATGTTTGTGAAGTGCGTTGTCGATCATTCCTTGTTGTCGCTTCGTAATTTCATTAATCGGCACGTATACTTTGATTTCTAATACATCGTTTTGTGGGGTATTTTCTTGGCTTGTTTCCATAAAAAAAGATAAGGTTGGTTATAGACTCTCAAAATTGCACAATACACCTATAATATAGATGCGTATTTACACTTGGTTTTGAGATTGAGTATTATCACTTTTTAAATAGTTAAAAATACTTAGCGATAGTTTTTTAGAGTTTTTGTTGTTGATTTTCAGTTAATTACATTCTCTTGTTTCGCAGTGGTTGTTTCTTGTTAAGTAGAGTGGAAATAAAACTTAATTTTGAATTATGCAGTCATAGAATATTTGGGAAAGTATATGTGATTGGTCAATGTTGGTTCTACTAAAAAAAGAAAAGTTCCTGCATCTATATTTAATTAGATGTAGGAACTTAGGAAATCTAGAGAAATTATGTGTTTATTAAGAATGTTTCAAACTGTTTAAGTAGTTTGAAGGATTTACACCAGTATGTTTTTTGAAAGCTTTAGAGAAAACTTCTGTATTATTGAAACCTAACTCTTTTGCTAATTTTTTTACAGTATATGTTTTGAGTAAACTATCTTTTTGCAATTCTTTGAGGAGATATTTTATGCGTAAATCATTGATATACGAACTAAAATTTTTCTCATAATGAATATTAATGATTTTAGATAGATACTTAGGATTTGTTTGAAGTTTCTTCGCTAATAAATGCAAAGAAGTATGTTTTAAGAACCTTTTTTTATGCTCAAAATCAGAAAGTCTGTCCATGATATCTAATATGACATCTTGTTGAATTTCTAGTACTGTATTTTCAGCTTTTTGCGGTTCTCCCTTAAAAAAACGCACGAAGAATTCTATTCCTTTTTTTAATAAGCGTAGCATTTTTATTTGATAAATATAAAAAATAGTCCTAGTAACTGTTTTGGTTGAACAGTCCTAGGACTGGATTAAAAACATAGTGATTATGTATTGTTATATTTTTTCTTCATACAATCGATCTCTACGATCAATTTCACCCAAAGGACTTCCTTTGAATGTGGAAATGTTTTTGAAGCCATTCTCTTCAGTAATTAAAGATTGCTCAGCCAAAACGGCGCCTCTTCGTTTATTTCCATAATCTCCAGTTAGTTTCTTTGTAACTGGGTCTACATCTCCCCATAAAATAGCTGGTTTCCCAGAATCTATCGGTTCTACAAAATAGGTGACTCCTGTTCTTTTTGAAGTCACGAGGAATCTTCCTGAATCTTCAGTTCTATAGAAGAATCTTTGTAATACATCTTGTCTCATGACTGTTTGTTTTTATGTTAATTATTAATGTAAGAAAGGCAAGGTCTTTACTTGCATCTTTGAGATATACACTCACTGTTTTAAATTTTAAACTACATTCTTTTTGTGGAATAAATAGGACTCGAACCTATATCTCTGGGACTTCAATCCAGCGCATTGACCAACTCTGCTATTATTCCTTTTGGGTGACTTCGGGATTCGAACCCTGTTCTTCTCATTCACAGTGAGGCGTTTTACCAAATAAACTAAAGACACCATTTTTGTAGTGATAGAAAGATTTGAACTTTCATCTGCCAACTTATCAGATTGACGCTTTACCAGTTAAGCTATATCACTATTTTTAGTGGCGATAGAAAGATTTGAACTTTCAACTTCTGGCTTATGAGACCAGTGCTTTACCAATTAAGCTATATCGCTATAGTAGACCCAAAAGGATTCGAACCTTTACCTCGAGAGTCAAAGTCTCGCCTGCTGCCATTACAACATGAGTCAATTTGTAAGTCTAATAGGATTCGAACCTATACTCTTGGCTTCGTAAACCAATGTGCTATCCATTACACCATAAACTTGTTGCACTCCTTTCAAGATTGCGTTTGTACAGAGAGAGAGATTCGAACTCTCAGGAACCTGGGTCTAAGTCAGGTATGTTTGCCAGTTACATCATCTCTGCATTTTGTACCTGCGGTGGGATTCGAACCCACATGTGCTTCGCACAACAGCGTTTAAGACTGTTTTGTATACCAGTTCCATCACACAGGTGTTTTGTACTCCGTAGGGGAATCGAACCCCTAACTCTACATAGAAAGTGTAGCGTCTTCGCCGTTTGACCAACGGAGCATTTTAATTATTTCGTCTGAGAAGCAGGATTCACAAAGTGTTCCTGCAACGTCTCATTGCAAACCAAATTCAAGCATACTTGATTTTGATTTTTTCGTCTGAGAAGCAGGATTCGAACCTACATCCTCCTGTATCCAAAACAGGTAAACAGCCAATTGTTCTATTCTCAGTTTTGCAGTACCGACGGGATTCGAACCCGCAACTTCTCGAGAGACAGTCGAGCACTCTACCGTTGAGTCACGATACTATTTGTATAGCTACTAAGACTCGAACTTAGACTAAGAGATTAGAAATCTCTGGTGCTATCCAATTACACCATAGCTATATGTTAGTGGAGTCGGAGAGAAGGAGTTCGAACTTTTTGGAGGAGGATTTGGAGTTGATACTATCAATGTCAAAATAAGATAATTATAAAACCTACTAATAGGCTTAAAGTAAAAAAATACTAATAAGTTACTATAAATAACCATTATTAGTAGTGGTTTCTCGTGTTTTAGATAGTTTGATATTTGCTCTTTATTAATCCATAAACCCTAATTTATGAAAAATTCTATTCAGAAATCTAAAGGAACAGAAAGTACTGAATTAACTAACACTAAGAATGGACAATCGGAAACAGATTCTACTAATGGACAATCTGGAACAACAACAACAACAAATACAAGTAGTGGGCAATCAGGAACAGACGCAAGCACCGGATCGTCAACTACAAATCCTAAACCAGTAGTAAGGCCAGTAAAGACAGTAGTAGATATAAGACCTGGAGATGAAGATGAAGAAAATCCGAAAAAATAAAGTTAATTCTTACTTTTGTTATAGAGTATATCTTAATGCTTTACTATCTTTATGAAATGTAAAGCATTATTTATTAAACATTTATCTATTTATTCAATGTATTTAACTTCTAAATTAAAATTTCTATTTGTGTGTTTTCTTTTCTTTATGAATACTACAATAGGGCAAAATAAAATAATTAATGATTTACTTTTAACATTGCAAACTAATCAAAAAAATGACTCCTTAAAAGTAAACACATTAAATGATTTGGCATGGGAATTTACTAAAATTAATGAGGATAAAGCATTGGAATATGCTACGAAAGCAGAAAATATAAGTAAACAAATATCAAATTGGAAAGGCAATGCAACAAGTAAGATTAGGATAGGAACAATCTACACAAATCAAAATAAACTTAAAGAAGCAGAAGCCATTATTTTAGAAGCATTAGATGTTGAATTAAAGATTGAGCATATATATGGAATTGGAAGAGCTCAAAATCAATTAGGAAGAATTTATACACTTCAAAATAATATTGAAAAAGGGATATCGTACTATTTGAAGGCATTAGAACATTTTAAATCACTAGAATTACAACCCTTAGTAGCATCTATTAATAATAATATTGGAGTATTGCATGATAGAAGTGAGAATTATAAAAAAGCAATAGCGTATTATTTTGAAGTCTTGAAAATTAGAAGAGAATTAGGAGATAAACAATTAACTGCTTACACATTGTCTAACATTGGCGGACTTTATATTGAACTTGAAATGTATTCATCTGCTCTTGAATATTTAAACGAAAGTAAGTTAATATTAGAAAAAACGGACCAAGTTTATGAACTATCTAATGTTTATGCTAACTTAGGAATGGCTTATTTTAAAATGAATAAACTAGCATTGTCATCTGAGTATAATAAGAAGTCTATATTATTAAATGAAAAGTTAGGTTTTGAAAAAAAGAATGTTCCTATATACAATACTATGGGGGCTTTATTCTATATAAATAACGAACTAGACGAAGCTTTATCGTATTATCAGAAAAGCCTGAGTATAATTAAAAAATATAAGTTGAATGATTATACTTCCGAAATCTATTGTAATCTAGGAAATGTTGAGTTTAAGAAAAATTTGTATCAAAAAGCCATTGACTATTATTTAAAATCTTTAGACTTTGCTGAACAGTCAAATAATAAAAACACTCAGTTAGAAGCTAATATAAATTTAGCACTAAGTTATACACGATTAAAGAAATATGATAAGGCATTAAAATTTAATTCAAAATATATACAACTAAAAGATAGTATGTTTACTAAAACGAAAAATGCTATTGTGATGAAAGCGAGTTTAGAAGAAGAGCAAATGGAATTAAATGCGTTGGCGAAAGATAAAATAATAACCCAAAAAGAATTAGATAACTCTAAAATTAAAAATTATGCACTTTCCATAGGTCTTTTTTTACTCATATTACTTTTGATGGCAATTATTAGAGGCAGCAAGCAAAAACGTAAAGCCGATTTGGCGATAATTGAAAAACAAAAAGTATCTGAGTTATTAAAAAATCAAGAAATGAAATCTATTAATGCAATGATAGAAGGACAAGAAGGAGAACGGCAACGAATTGCAAGAGATTTACATGATAGATTGGGAAGTATTTTATCAATGGTAAAAATACATTTCAAATCAGTTGAAGAAAATATAGAAACCCTGAAAATCTCTAACATAAAGCAATATGAAAAGGCAAATCAGTTACTAGATAATGCTTGTGATGAAGTTCGAAAAATATCACATGATATGGCTTCAGGAGTACTTACTAAATTTGGTCTTGTAGCTGCTTTAGAAGATTTAAAAGAAACTTTGGAGGAAACCAATCAGGTAGAAGTTGAGTTTATAGCACACGGATTAGATAATCGTTTGGATAATGATGTTGAGATCACCATTTATAGAATCATTCAAGAATTAATTAGCAATACCTTGAAATATGCAAAGGCAAAAAATATTACTATACAGTTAATAAGTAGAGAAGATAATTTGAATGTTTCTGTAGAAGATGATGGAATTGGATTCGATACTAAAGATGAACGAAATAGAGGCATAGGATTGATTAATGTAGCCTCAAGAGTAGAATCTTTAGAAGGAGAATTGCATGTAGATTCAATGATAGGAAAAGGAACAAGTATTTCAATAGATATTCCAATAAAAGAGATATAAATATGATAAAAATAATAATAGCAGACGATCATGAAATTGTCGTAGAAGGTTTAGTATCATTAATTCAAGAAGAAGACGGTATTACTGTCATAGGACAAGCAAATAATGGAAAAGATGTGATACCATTGCTTGAAAATAATCATGTGGATGTAGCAGTTTTAGATATAAATATGCCTAAAATGGATGGAGTAGAGTTGACAAATTACATTCGTAGTGAGTTTCCAAATGTCAAAATACTTATTTTAACTATGTATAAAGACGTTAAATTCATTAGAAGAGTCTTAGAGGTTGGAGCACATGGATATATTTTAAAAAATAAAGGTAAAGAAGAACTTGTTACTGCAATAAAAACTATATATGATGAAGGTGAATATTTAGGAGATGACGTTAAAAATGCTTTAGTAGCAGGGCTCAGATCAAAAAATGTCCATGGAGAAATACGATTGACGCAGCGTGAAAAAGAAGTGTTAAAACTTATCGCAAGTGGTTTATCATCTCCGGAAATTGCTGAAAAGTTGAGTAGAGCAGAATCAACTATAAACTCGCATCGTAAAAATATTATCGAAAAAACAGGTGTTAAAAATTCTAAAAAACTTATTATATACGCTAGAGAAAATGGTTATGATTAACAAATAATTTTATTGCCATTTATCACCTTTCCAATTTCGTTTCATTAGCGGCATAGAATTGTTTGGCGTTATTTTCTTTCTTTTTTGAAAAGCTTTAAGAATCCACTGTTGATTAATTTCAGGATTTCCATGCCAAAACTTTATGTCCAAATATCCATTAGAAATATTTTGAGCTAAACGTTTAGGAATTGTTTTTTCGTCATATAAATTTTGACTATATGTAGTATAAGATGGTAAAATAATTCCTAAAACTCCAGACCTTAAGTTACTCTGTGTTTGCTTTAAAGAATTATAAATTTCATAATCAACATGATGTCTACGCCAAGTATCTTCTCCTATTAAAACAACAGTAACCGTTGATTCTTTTAAATGTTTTTCTCTAATTTGTCTTCTAAATTCTTCTGTACTAACATCTTTAATCTCTCCAGGTTTAACTGAAAGAGAATCTAGAATATCAAACTTCTCGCTAAACAACTTTTCATATTTTTTACGATAATTGAAATCATTTTCATGATGATAACTAATAAATATTTTATGCTTCATAATTAAAATTTTTACACAAAGTTGGAAAAATAATTATAAGAAGCTCTACTTACTTATGAGGATAAAAATATCATTATAACTACCATAGTAATAGTTGATTAAGAATTAAATATTTGTGATGTTAATAAAAATTAGAGGATGTCAAAATTACAAATTAAATATTCAAAAGAAATTGCCAAAGAATTAGGTAAAATAGCAGTCTGTCTTCCTGGTGAACAAGTGAAGGTAGGTGATATTATAAAATTCCCATACGGAAAAACGCTATTTGGAAAAACAAGACCAATGGGAACATTTAAAAAAATCACTTCTTTGAAGAAGATCGGAATCAAACATGATAAACCTATATTCTCTAATGCTCCCGATACTTATTACTTTACAAGTAGAAAAGCAGTTGAATTCAATACTAAATCTAAAAGTAATTTTAATCTTCAAAATGATAAATTACTCAAAACTGATGGGACAATACATGTAGAATTTTCTTCAGAAGGAGCTATTTACTTTTTAGCTATTGATTGTGATAAAAAAGAACTTAATGATTTACTAGCGATAGAAAATGCAGTAAATGTTAAAGGAAAGGAAATGTTATGGGACGATACTTATTTAGTGACTTCTGTAACAATTGCAAAAAAAGCATTAATACTACAATCACGTTCCAAATCTTCAGGAATTACTATTGAAGGTAATATTTCAGGTATTTCATCAGGTACGTTAAAAACTAATGCTAGCTCAAAATTTCATTTTAAAAATCAAACAGGAGATGTTTTCATCAAAAACTGGTCTGATGATGTTACCGTCTTTATGGATGTTGTAAAATTTGAAAAGCAAGTATTTGAATCAGAAGGTTATCGCAATGCAGTAGAGAAAGCAAAAATAAAATTCAAAAAAGTAAAAATAGACGATTTATTAATTAACCACACAAAAGAAAAATAGGTATGGCGAAGAAAGCTTTAATAGTTGGTATTGATTATTATCAAAAATATAAAAATTTAAAAGGTGCGGTAAATGATGCTAAAGCTGTAGCTTCTACATTGAAAAGGAATGGTGATAGAACAAAAAACTTTGGAATTAAGCTCTTAACTGCTTCAAATGAAGATGATGAATTATCTTCTAATACATTAAGAAAACATATAAAAGAGCTTTTTAAAAGTAATAAAGATACAGTCCTATTCTATTTTGCAGGACATGGTCATGTTGAAAATTCAGGAGGTTTCATATTAGCATCAAACAACCAAAAAGGACATGAAGGAGTATCATTAAACGATGTTCTAATATTTGCAAATCAATCTAAAGCTACAAACAAAATAATCATTTTAGATTGTTGTCATAGTGGAATCACAGGATCACTAAGAGATCTTGATGATAAAGCATTATTAGCAGAAGGTATGACAATCTTAACAGCTTCTTCAGAAGAACAATATGCAACAGAAACCGACGGTTCGGGAGTTTTTACAACTTTATTGGTTGATGCGCTTAATGGAGGTGCGGCAAATTTAGTAGGACAAGTAACACCTGGTAGTGTATATGCACACATTGATCAATCTTTAGGTGAATGGGATCAACGTCCAATTTTTAAAACAAATGTTCAATATTTTATAAACTTAAAAAATGTAAAACCTGCTATTTCTTTGAAGGATTTAAAACGTTTAGTGAAATTATTTAAAACTAAGACTTCTGAATTTCAACTTGCACCAAGCTATGAACATACTTATAAGAATGTGATTCCAAAACATTCAAAAAAGTTTTATGTCCTGCAACGTTACAATAGAGTTGGTTTAGTTGTCCCTGTCGGAGCAGTACATATGTATTATGCTGCTATGAAATCAAAATCATGCAAATTAACTCCGCTCGGTCAACATTATTGGAATTTAGTAGCTAAAAATAGAATTTGAGTTATGGATGAAAACTATAAACACGATGTAGCAATATCTTTTGCTCGCGCAGATAGAAGTATAGCACTATGTATATACTTGGCATTAAAGTTAAAGACACCTGAATCTGAAGCGTATTATTATCCAAATAAACAAGCGGAAATGATTGGGAGAAATCTTAAAAATGAATTAAAAGAAATATACAGACACAAATCAAAATATGTCATACTTATTGTTTCTAAAGACTATGTAAATAAGAATAATGAGTTTGTTCAAACTGAGATTAATGCGTTTATGCCAAGGTATCTAATGGAGAAATCTGTGTATATCATACCAATCATAGTTGATGGAACTGATGTTAAAAAAGTACATGAAGAATTAGAAGGCATTACTACGTTTGCATGGGATTACAATCCTGAAAAGTTGGCAACTTTAATCCATGAACTACTATGTAATTTGGAAAGAAAAAGTGATGAGCTACCAATAGCAGAAGGTGAAAAGCAGTCAGACAAAATCATCATCAATAATTCTTCATTTGATAAAAGCCCTATTATTACAGATGGAGGAACAATTAATATTAATTATTAAGTTATGGTAGAAGATAACGAAAATACTATAGAAGAGCATGGAGAGATACCTGAAGAGAATAAAGAATTTAATTTGGAACCTGAATTGGAAGCTTCTGAAATGGGCACTAAAACCGATTATACAGAAGATCAAAAGAATTTTGAAGTAAAAAAAGAGGAAAAAAATATAGAGACGGAAAAAGAATCAGATATAGAAAAAGTTACGCATAATGATAAAAGCCCACAAGTATATGGTACTAAGGGAGATGTGAATATAACTTATAAAGAGGAAAAAGATAGATTTGGATTACCAGTACTTTTTGATTTAATTGATAAAGAAAAGATTAAATTCAGTGTCGAAGAAGCAAGTGCTAAATATGTGAATCTTCTACTTAAGGAACACTTTCTAATTATTAACTGCGCGCATGACGGAATTACAAGTAGTTTAAAACAAACTATAGCTCAAGACGATTGTTTTAAATTATATCTTAAATACGAAGTTTCTTTTGATGAATATGATCGTTCAGATATTAAAGACTTAATTGAAGATTGTAAAAAGAGAATATTACAAAAAGAGAATCAAAAACTATTATTGTTTATTTATGATACAAAGGATAATAGTACTCCAAAATTATTAAAATCCCTCAAAACAGAAAACAGTAATGGTAAAAATGATATACTCACTAAAATAAAAGATTCGATTTGTATTATCTATATTACATATCAAGAACATCAAAATTACTTTAAAGAATCTTGTTTTCATTTCTATACAATTGCTGCCTTTCAAATTTATGCAAAAACTCATAAAATCACGGAGAATCAAGTCTATATTATAGAGGCTAAACGAAAGGAGAACTTATGGAGTAATGATGATAGAAAATTTTTGAGAGATATGGATAAAATTATTGAAGATCCAAATTTCGATAAAATCATAAAGGATAAAAAAAAAGAGAATACATCTAGTTTTTTAACGTCTTTAAAAAATAAAAATGAACCTTTGAGTCGTTACGTTCTTTTTATTGCAACATTATTTCCTCAACTTTCTCCAGATAAGTTTATAGAGTATGTAAATATATTAGTATCGCATAGAAAAAAAGTTAATGTAAATGGAGAAAAAATTTCGTTGTTGAATTTATGGGAAGATGATTCTGATTTAATTTTAGGGGAATGTAATATAGAAACATATCGAATCGATAATCAATATTTCGTTGATTTCAAATCTTCTAAAGAAAATTCGGAACGAGAATATTTAGTATTTAAAGAACTTACTTTTTTTTCCCAAAGAAGTGCTAGGTTATTAATTGAACAGCAATATCTTTTTACTTCTAACGCATCCCTCCAATTACATTATAAAATGCATCCTATAATCGCAAAGTTAGCAATGCAATTTAAAAATTACTATGGAGATGAACTTTTAAAGGAATGGTTGATACAGTTGGAGGATGAACGAAAAGAAATACTTTATATCAAAAAAAAGTTCAATAAAATAAAGGCAGATAGAAAAGGTGTTATAGATAAAATAAATGAACTTCGATTTTTAAAAAACATCAAAGATGAAGAAGATAAACTCAAACGATTAAAAAGAATTACACCAATTAGATTTAGGCAACAGCATGATGATTTATTGGATGAATTACAATTCATGCGATTTC
Organism: uncultured Kordia sp.; assembly: GCF_947496985.1. Lineage (GTDB taxonomy): Bacteria > Bacteroidota > Bacteroidia > Flavobacteriales > Flavobacteriaceae > Kordia. Next base: position 137,047 of record NZ_CANMEZ010000001.1, on the reverse strand, counting down.
TATTTCACAAAGAAGAAGGTATTCCAGAAAATATTTCAATTACAGAAATGCTCAGTGGACTCTATGATTTAGAGAAAACATTTTTAGATCAACTACATGTAACAAATAATGACCATAATAAGGCATCCAATAATTTGAGTAAAAATGTGTATTTGTATGTTGATTTGTTAAGTACCATACACGAAAAAGATGAATCAGATGAACTCATTTCTGATTTTTTTACAGAAGGATTGAAGTCAACTTATCATCATTACATATTACTTGATATTCTAACTAAATTCCAAATTAAAAACGAAAATTTCAATACTCTTGAATACTATAAACAATCTTTAATACATTCAAATAAAAATGTAAACGAAACTGCGTCAGTAGCATTTTGTGATTTATTGTTAGCGCAATCATCTGATTTTTATATGTACTTCTCTAAAATTAAGAGTTGGCTCCCAGAAATTGAAAAGCCTCTAAAGAAGTATACAAAATTAGAAAAGCACATTGTAACACTACTGTTTGATGTATTAAATAACCAAATGTTAAGAGACAAACAGTATGAAAAAGTTGAAACTCCATTAAAATCAGATGTGTATAAGGCAATCTTTCAAAATCAGTTAGAACAAAAAGAAAACTTTGCCATGTTGTTGGGCAATACATTTAAGATGCTCTTGATATCAGAAGAAGAAATTATATATGACTACAAGGAAATTCAGAATCAGTTAACTGAATTAATAGTTTTTTGGTATCAAATTCTAAAGAGAATAGAAGAATCTGACACTTCGAATATGGAAATTAAAAATGTAATAAAAATGTTTGTAGATACTTTGTTGAATTCTATGACAAAAGAGCAGCACAAAACAATGTCTTTGAGTTTCAAGAGAAATCGTTCATCTTTAAATAAAGAAATAAATTCTACAAAAGATTACTCTAAAAAACAACGTTTCAAGGATGAGCGGAACTACTTGATTCAATTTACAAACTTATTAAATAACTGAGAATGACAAAATTTAATATCAACCCTAAAAAATTTTCAATTAACGAAAGTTCTTCTTCAGATAATATAAACATATTAGAAAATATCATAAAAAAAGTAAATCCCGGTGAAATAAGGATTGATGAGGATAGTGAAGAACTAATTACTGTAGATAATAAGACAGGAGAACCAAAAAGGCAAAATGGATTTACTATTATAAGAGATTCATTTATGGGGAGAACTTACAGCCATTACGTAGCAAACTGGTCTAGTTTTTCAAGAATAAATGATCTGATTTGTGAAATTAGTGATCCAGAAACGGGAATGATAATAGAATTAAAAATGTCATTTGAGCTAAGTTGCATGGAGTCAAGAGGAGAAGATGTAATCTTATTTTTTCAAAATAACTTAGATAAATCTCGCGCTATTTTGAAACGAACAATTTCAAGTTGGATTCGTAGTTTTGTAATCGATCACCCCAATTTTATTTCAGAATTTGCAAGTTTTGAAAAAGTATTAAATAGAGAAATTGTAGATAAATCCTCTAAAAATATCGGGTTATCTTTAGTTAACATGATAACAAGTCCTTTCATAGTTGATGAAGGTGAAAATGATTCTCCACCTGAGCATATTACAATTGTTCATTCAACACCTTGTGAAATTCGAGATAATACTATTGAAGTTAAAAATAAAATTGTTCTAAATCTCAAAAATAGAAGAATTTTTTCGTTGAAGAATATTAAAAACCCTGAAGAATGGATCAAGCAAAAAGTAGATGCTATTATCCAAAATGAATTAATCAAAAAAACATTTCGAGATGTTGTGGATGAATTTAAATCACGATATAAAAAGGGTATTAGTAAAGAACTGGAAAAAGTTGTTAGAGAAATTGGATATTCAGTTGAGCATATAATCTCAATTCCTAGTGAAGAGATTGAAGAATTCTTGAATGGATTTACTTTTACTATAGGAGAGGAAGATACCTTTGAGACTTCACAAGCAAGTATTAAAGTTCGGCTCAATGTTACTGTGGAAGGTAAAGGAACAAAACTCAATGGAATTGATAAAAAATATATAAAACCAAAAAAATCTATTATTGATGAAGTAGAAAAAATGACTAGGGAAACAATTAGTACACAAATGAGAAAAGTTACCCCTTTAAGGTATTACAGTAAAACTAAAGAGGTCTTTAGTACTATCAAAGAAAAAATTACCTTAAATGTTTTTAAAAACTTTAAGCTTGATCAAAATGATTTTAGTGTTTCAATAAGTCTTTTAGATACTGACATAAAGGAACGATTTGATTTGCTTAGGGCAGAAAGGGGTAGAATAATTATTAATAGTAAAGATAATGTAGCTTGTTACGAGGTAAAATTTAGGGTTAGAGATGTTAGCAATTGGATCAGTTTCCATAAGAATCATATCAAATATTATGGCAATACAATATTAGAATACAAAGATATCGCCAACTATATAAAAAGCAACATTGAATTAGATTTTAAAATCAATAATAGTAGTTCTTTAAAAGAGAAAAACGCAAGAGATATCGATTTTTACATTACTAAATTGTATCAAAATACTCAAGTTAGTATTACAGAAGAGTTTGGAATTCTTTTGGGAAACCCGCATTTAACAAGAATATTAGTTTGTAATGGAGATGCCGATAATAGTATAATAATAGCATTAACGAGAAAGAGAAAAGAATTAACAGAACAGCTTGTAGAAGCTATAGTGTCTGGCGATGAAGAGTATAAAGAAGAGTTAAATTTGAGTATTGAAAAGATAAATGAGAGTATACAAGTAAATTTACAAAACTCGTTAGAGTTGCCTTTAAGTCAATCTGATGATAGTGTTAAAAGTATCGAGTACTATGAAGAAGAGTAAAACTAAAGATGATAAAAGTCATTAGAAGTAGGGAGAAGGAAATCACTACATTTCATGAAAGTAAACATCGTTTAATCTATGATATTTGAGGTATTAATTTTTCTAATTGATTTATGCAAATATTAACTCATACATACGATGTTGTCATTTCTTTTTCGGAAGCTCAAAAGGATATTGCGGTAGGTATTTGCGTCGCTTTAGAAAAACTAAATATTAAGACTTACTACTATCCTTATAACCAAGAGGAGAATGCAGGGTTTGAATTAGAAGATAATTTGGCTAAATTATTTAGAGATTCTGCTAAAATTGCTTTAGCAATTCTTTCAGAAGAATATCTTTTAGGAGAATACACGCAGCTTGAATTAAAGGTTATACTAGAGCGATTAAAAATAGACTCAAATTATTTTATTCCCATATTGTGTGAGAATACAGAACTTCCAACTAAGATAAAAAAAATAGCATATATAAAGTGGAATTCAGACCCCAAAGCTGTTGCTAATACTATCAATAAAAGATTAATTAAAAAAAAAGAATTAACGATGAAAAAGTAAATTCAGAAGAAAGATTACTGCCCAACATAATAAAGATTGACAGGGATAAACACGAAACATTTTTAGCAGATCAAAGAATAGATCCTATCAGTAAAGAGTTAATTGGTGTTGGAGATGAAGTTGTCGTTTGTAAAAAATGTAAGTCTATATTCCTAAAGGACGTTTGGATACAGCATTTAAAGAATATTCATTGTAACCAAAGCGAAACCTTGCTTGAGTTGCCAAATGTGAATATAGACTATATCTCAACCAATTCTGAAAAAATAATTAAAGAGTTAAATGAAATGATTCCTTTAATACATTTTAAGTTATATATCATTAATGCCGATTTGTTATTTGATAAAGTATTTTGTCATAAAGATCAACTTAATTTTCAATTTCATATTGAAAACAAAATGATTATAAATGTTGATATACATTTCAATTATATAAACCTAAATTCTTGTAAACTTATATCTACAAATACGGATGCTTCTGCATTATTATTAGAATCGGTAGTTGATAAGAGAGGAATAACGTTAGGCTCTAAACAGCAAGATAGAATAGGTTTTTTGTTAACATCAAATGACGTGACGAATAAGTTCTTAGCCAAAAAATTTTACAAGTTGTTATTAAAAATTATCCACAACTTTCAAACAAAAAAAAGATAATTATGGGAATACTTTCTGATACTATTACTGCAATACGAAATGAAGTAAATATAGAGGAAATTGATTGTCCAACTGATTTCAGTCAAGAAATGGATAATTATATTTCAACAAAGTGTACTGATAAAGAAAAAGGGACTGAAATCATTATGAAAATTATTCGCTTTATCATTGAAAAGAAGCAAGCAGAAATAAACCTATTAAAAACAGCTCCCGGTACAACAGATGTAGTAAGCCAAGAAATGAAAAAAGTAAAAGATTTATTGGAGCCCGAAAAAAAACCTTTTCAAAGAGATAAACGTAAATATTCGCTTCAATATTGGTTGTTTTTTAGCTTAACCATAATAACTGTTATAACATTAATATTTCTTTTAATTCTTCCTTTACATTATAAAAATTGGTTGGATTCAAAAATATCTACTCAAATTATCTATAGAACTTCGGTATTACTTCCGTTCAGTGCGATAATAGCATTACTAATATATCAATATCGAAATGCATTAAAACATTACCACAAGGCATGTGAGTCTATACACATTATGGGAAGTTATCCCGCCATAATAAACGCAATATGTGTAAATCAAGATCAAAGAGAAAAAGCATGTGCTCGTTTGTTTGATGTACTATTTGATTGGCATCCTCGACCCAACGAATGGAGTATGAAAAAGCAAAATACTCTTATGCTCAAGACTCTCATAAAAGAGGTGCATAATCTAAAACAACATCAAAAAACTGAATAAATTGAACTTCTTATCACGAGCATGGCGAAAAATTAAGAATATGTTTTCAGAAGAAGAAATACATACTGAACAAATCTATAATGATATAACTGAAACAGAAAAAAAAACCTTTAACATCAACAATCCAACAAGTAAAAAATTTCAGATCACCAATCGGAGAAGAGTTCCTGTAAAAGATGAGAAATTTAATATTATAAATAGCAGTCGTCCTAGAAGTTGCCCAAGATGTAATTCATCCGGAACAATTATTAAACATAATAATCGATGGAAGTGTAGTATTGAAAAAGGTGGATGTGATTTTATCTGGTAAAAAAAATTAAGTAATGAAAAAATTCGAGATTATAAACAGTATAAATTTTGAAGAAAATCCAACTGATAGACAAGAACGAATATCATGGTGGAGTCAAGACAAACTGAAAAATGCAAAAATAATGGTTGTAGGAGCTGGAGCTATAGGGAATGAAACTCTAAAAAATTTAGCATTACTAGGAATCGGAAATATATTTATTGTAGATTTTGATACTATAAATACTTCTAATCTAAGTAGAACTGTACTATTTCGAAAAGGTGACGTTGGAAAGAAGAAAGCAGAAGTAGCTGCAAAAAGAGTAAAGGAACTAGCATTCAATGATGATATAAATATAGACTGGTTTCATGGAGACTTAGTTTGGGAACTTGGAACAGGAATTTATGATGAAATGGATCTAGTATTAGGTTGTTTAGACAATGTAGAGGCTCGTATGTCTATCAACAGGCAATGCTGGCTCACAAATACACCGTGGATTGATAGTGGCATGTATGAATTAGGTTTGAGAGTAGAATTTTACCATCCGCCACAACTACCATGTTACGAATGTAACCTAACACCTAATCAACTCGCAAACTCAAATAAAAGATATTCTTGTGATCAAGCAAAATTAAAAGCTTTTGAAGAAGATAAAATGCCTACAACTCAAATTACTTCAGCGATTGTGTCAGCCATACAAGTACAAGAAGCTGTTAAGTTTTTATGTGGTCAGGAAGTTGCCATCGGAAAAAAAATATACTTTCAAGGCAAGAACAATGACTTTGATATATTTTCTAAAAAGATAAATGAAAGTTGCACAGCTCACGCGAGCTATCATAGTATAACTGAGCTATCAGTAGATGTAAATATCAAACTAAAAGACTTCTTGGAACATATAGCACAAGATAAATTTTCAGGAAAAGACGCTTCGTTAGACTTTAGAGGAGACAGAAGTTTTATCAAAAGTGTTTCATGTAGAACTTGCGATTCACAAATTAAACTAATGCGTCCCACTTTTAGAATTGATGCAGAAGAATTTATTTGTAAAAAGTGTAAAGATGGAGGCAGTAATTATTCAAAGACGGATAAAGAAACTCAAACATATAAAATTTCTCAAGAACAATTTAGTCTAGAAAATTCAGACGAAGAACTCCTCAATTTTACGTTACACCAATTAGGCGTACCGCACATGCAGATTCTCGCAGTATTGAATCAACAAAACGAACATAAATATTATAAACTAGCAGATAACACAATTTTAAAATCAATTAATTAAAATCAAAATTATGGCAGATGTAAACGTAAATTTTATGCACCCAACAGACGGAAGAGTAATTTCTGTAACAATAGAAGACACTATGACAGGACAAGAAGTTGTAGCAGAGTTAATTGCAAACGATTTTGTGCCAGTAAGTGGTGATGGATACAATTTGGCATTGAAAGGCGGTGCTCAATTAGATAATGCAAGAACTCTTTTTCAAAATGCTGTTAAAGACAACGACACTATTAGAGTAATTCCAGCGACAGATGCTGGACAACTAAATTTTTTAAATCAGAGCTTATGACACCACAAGAAATAAGAAACTTACGGTTAAAAAATGACTATAAGGAAATGGTCAATATAAAAGGAAGCATAATTTCTTGGGAAGCTACAAAAGGTATTGCTCCATATGTTGAGGAATATAAAGTAACCATTAATATAAGAGGTATTATTGCAGAAGGTCCTGAGTATAGAAATTCACATATTATTACTGTAAAGCTACCTTCAAATTATCCGATTGCAGCACCACAGGTTGAAATGATATCAAAACCTATTGTATACCATCCAAATTGGTATAGAGCTGGGAAATGGTGTTACGGAACATGGTTAATGTCCGAAGGTTTAGGACATCATATCATTAGAATGATACGTACATTACAGTACGATTTAGACATTACTAATGAAAAGAGCCCCGCCAATTCAAGCGCAAACAGTTGGTACAAGTCTAATAAACGTAGCGGTATATTTCCTTGTGATAATACGATACTTCCCGATCCTACAAAGAAGAAAATGACAATGCAATTTCAAGCAAAGAAAAAATTCAAAATAAATTGAGGTTTAACAGTATAAAGAGCATCCTTTTCTTTTTTAAGCAACCATTCACTACATCAGAAATATGTGTTTTTTTCATATAAATAAAACTATTCTTCATGAGCCAGAAGAGAATGGTATATTAAACTTTGAAACACTTGATAGATTTAATTCTTTGGATTCAACTTACAGTTGTTCAAGTAGAATTTATATTTCATTAATAGCAAGAAAACAATTATTTAAAGAAATAAACTGGGGAGCTAATATCGCTACTAATTCTCATGAAGAAGGAGGATTGTTAATAGGAAAACCATATTTCGATAGTTATGAAAAATTCTATTATTCAATAGTTACGTCAATTATTCCAGCAGTTGTCAAAGAGGATTCAATCAATGAAAAAAAGTATGGATTTGATTCATGGCAAGCTATGCTGAACAAGTTAGATATCTATAATAAAAATAAAACTATTGCCAATAAAGAATATGTCGTAGGATGGTATCATACTCACAAAGGAAACCGTTCAGTTTACATGTCAGAAAAGGACATGGATATGCAGAAAATGTTTCCATTACAATGGCAATTTGGAATTGTCTTAAATCCACAAAAACAAGCTTGGAAGGCTTTTAATGGAAAAAAGGCTTATGAATGTCAAGGATTTGTACTCAAGTAAAAAACACAAAAAAAGAACATGAACACTTTAAAGAATAGACTAAAAAAGAAATTTAAAATTCTCGATCAAGAATCTATCAACTTAAATTTTATGCATCCAATAAATGGTAAATTCATTAGTATTACTATAAATAATACAATGACTGGAGGCGAAATTATAAGTGAATTGATAGCAAATGATTTCATACTTGCAAATAGTCAAGGATATGAGTTAATATTTATAGGAGGAAATCTGCTAGGTAATAATAGCTTATCATCTGAAAAAACAAATCAAAAAAATACTGTTAATAGCAAAAAGATAAACGCTGTTAAAATCCAAAGTATCAATGTGAATTTTATGCACCCAACTGATGGAAGAGTAATTTCAGTCACTTTGGATGATATCATGACTGGGCAACAAATAGTTGCAGAGTTAATTGCAAATGACTTTGTGTCTGCGTGTGATGACGGATACAATCTAGCTCTCAAAGGGGGTAATCAGTTAGATAATTCTAAGACACTTTCTCAAAATTCTATTCAAGACAATGATACTATTAGATTAATTCCAGCAACAAGCGGTTGTTAAAACTAAAAATAACATGAATAAGAAATTTAGTATACACGAAACGGTTAGTGAATATATTCCAAAACTATTAGAAAAAACCATTTCGCTAGAAAAGAATGATGAATACGATTCGAATATTCAAAAACTAGGAACATCTAATAAGATATTTCTTTCTCAAAAAGCGAAGGAAGCTATTTTTGATCATATTGATTGGAATAAGGATACAGCCAATAATTCAGTAGAACAAGGAGGGTTGTTAATAGGTCATTCCTATGAAGATAAAGAAAATAAAAGAATCATTGGTTACGCTAAAAATGCAATTCCAGCGCTTACTGCAAAAGGTTCTATGGCATATTTGAAATTTGATCATCATACATGGAAATTAATGATGGATATACTTGACACTATGAATGAGGATTCTGAAAAAAATGAAGACTTACAAGTGATAGGTTGGTATCATACGCATCCAGGAAGATTATCTGTATTCATGTCTGGAACAGACTTAAATACGCAACGAACAATGTTTTCTAAGGACTGGCAATTTGCTATTGTTTTAAATCCTCAAAAACAAATATGGAGAGCTTTTAGTGAATCAGAAGCTAAAGAATGTAATGGATATATTTTAAAAAGCTAATTATGGGAATACAACAAAAAATAGATAGAGAATTCCAGCAGATAAAAGATTTTTTTTCAGAACATAAAATTGAGTATTTAGAAGTAAGTAAGGACACTCGTACTTTAGATTTTGCCTTAAAAGTAAAAAGTTACATTTCAAAAGGAGAAATCGGAAAAGGTTTTAAATTTCAACTAGTACTTGAAAAAAACAATGATTCTGAAGTTATTTATAAAATTTTCATAAAGAAAGGGTTTGAAGTACCTTATCATCCAAACTTCAGGCGTCTTAGTCCTGTTCCTAGTTTAGATTTATTAAATGAATATACCTCTACAGAAATATTTAGTAAAAAGGCATTATGGGTTGGTTCTTCAAAAAAACACGCTGGTGTTGTAGACTATGTGAAAGAAATGATTTTATCCCTACAATTTCGTAAAGATTACATCAATCCTGATAATATTGGAAATAAAAGAGCTTATCAGTGGTACTCAGATAAAATAGTTAGGGATGAGAATATTTTTCCAACAGATATTTTTCTAGAGGAACTCATAAACTCTACTTCAAATCAACAAATAAATAAACCAAAGTTCAAAATCGATTCAGATAAAAACAAAACAAGTTCTAGCAAAAAAGCACAGTTTACAATCAAAAAAAAATTCAATATAACAGCTAATGAAAAATATGAACTTGAAGAAAAAGAGCTAACAGAAGAGGATTTTAAAATCGATGAAAATTTCAATTCTAGAAATAAAAAAAATCAATCTGATAGTTTGCTGTTCATATCTCAAAAAGCAAAAGAACAAATATGGAATCATATTGAATGGGGGAATCATAAGACTTCGATAAATAAAAACGAACAAGGAGGTATTCTTCTGGGAAAAGTATTTTTTGATAAAAAAAGAAAAATGCAGTTTGCAATCGTGGAGGACGTTGTGATAGGTAAAACAGCTAAGGGAAATCCTACGTATTTAGAAATGTCTCATGAAACTTGGTCACAAATGTTAAACGATGCAGATGAAATAGCTGAAGAAAAAAATGATAATATTCAAGTAATCGGTTGGTATCACACACATCCAAATGAGTTGAGTTTATATATGTCAGGAACAGATATGAATACCCAATATCGTTTTTTTAATCAAAATTGGCACTATGCTATTATATTAAATCCTCATAAGGAAATTTGGAAAGCTTTCGTAGGTAAAGAGGCTGAAGAGTGTAAAGGGTATATATTGAAAGATGATGATGTAAATTTTACGGATGTAGATAACACCAAAGAAAAGTCGAGCGATAATAATGGATTTAAAAAAAAAAGCTTGATAATTCTGATCTCAACAATCTTTCTACCGACGATGTTAGTATTTAGTATTTATCTAGTGATTCAAAAAGAAGAAGTAATTAAAGAAAATGATCCCATTCTAAAAGAAATAAAAGAATCACATATACAAGATGTTAATTTAGACAACATCATCTATAATGATACTTTACTTATCGATAGTATAAAGCAACCTATTTCAATTCCAAATTCTAATCTTAAGGATTCTTTAGTGAATAAAAATGAATAACTCAATTATCATCAGTAGGTCAAAACATCTTTCTTTGTTGGCAGATCATCGTACTGATCCAATAACTAAAAAACTATTTGAAGTTGGAGATGAGGTATGTGTTTGTGCTAAATGCAAGACAGTCTATTTGAAAGATGTTTGGACAAATACTCAAAGAAATAGTTGTTGTGGCCAAAATTTAACACTGAAAAAAATTCCAAATGCTACGAATATTGATTTCAAAAAGGAAAAACGTTCTTCCAAAAAAGCTAAAAAATCATACAAAGGAATATTTGTTTTTTTCTTTATAACTACTTTTATCGCTTGTGTAGGTTGTTACTATTTATATACAGAAAATGAGACAATACAAAATAGATATACTTCAATTTTTGAACAGCAGCAAGATAAATATACCTCTACTCATTATGATAAAAATAAATTAGATAGTACCATAACGTACCTAAAAAGTAAAATCTCAGTACTTAAAAAAGAGAAACAAGAATTGCAAACTAGATTAAATTTATCTTCTCAAAGGTCAGAAAGGCTATCTGCTGAAGTGAAAAATGCAAATACTGTTTTATCGTCTAAAAAATTCATAACTGGAGTTAAATATGAAGAAATTCATAATTACTCTTTAGAATCTAGTAAAACTCCGACTAAAATACGTTTTACAGTTCATCGGCCAATCTATTTTAAATCTGTTAAAATTGAAGCTGAAGGTTCGGGTTTTATGACAGCATTAATCTACGATACAAATGACAGACTGGTTTGTGAAGCATATAATGGTTCTATAAAAGATGGTTTAGGAGTCTTAAATTTTTACTGCATGATTAATAAAGGAGAATATTATATGACGAATCAAGGAAATGTTAGCTTAACATTTATAAGTGATTATGATGAGTACCCTATTTCAGATAATACCATTTCTATTCAGGATCCACAAGATGAAGGTACATATTATATGAACTTTTATGAATGGGAGTATCAAATTAAAGCGTTGTAAATACCAATAGAAAAACTATCTAATTAACCAAAGGTTGTGTTCTTTTTATTACCTTAATTAAGGTTAATCATGCTTTTTTGTATAAGTCAGGTATAAATACATTAAAATGTTTACCGTCTTAAATAGGACTATAGAAAAATGAGTAATTCCATCATCATTAATAGAAAAAAACATCCTTCGATCCTTGCAGATCATCGTATAGATCCAGTAACAAAACAATTGTTAAAAGTAGGCGATGAAGTTTGTGTATGTGCTGTATGTAAAACAGTATATTTAAAAGAAGTTTGGAAAAACACCAAAAGAGGACAATGTTGCAAACAAACAAAAACATTACCCTACATCCCAAATATTGAGTATGGCGTAAAAGAAACTCCACCAGTAATAGAAAAAAGTTATAAAAATCATTTTATATTTTTTCTATTAACCACATTCCTGTTTTTAGGTCTTGTTTTATATTGGTACAATATTTACAATAATGAGCATGGCCAGAAAGAATACTTACAACGAAGAGCTGATGCTCTGAATAATGAAATTTCCAATGAAAAGACCAATCGCGAAAAATTTAAAGAACAAACAAAAATACTTAATTCTGAGTTGACTAATCTAAAATCGAATTTATCTAATATAAAAAATACAGTAGAAAGATTAAACTTTCGAGTTGGAAAAAATAGACGGAGTAAAGAAGGAAACTATGATAATGGTTATTTTATGTTTTTAGATATTCAACATCCTGTAAAGCTCCATCACTTGTATGTGCGACCACAAAAAAAAGGAAATGTAACTATTGAGTTGTATAGTATCGATAACGAATTTATTGAATCTAAAAGTTTCTCATTAAATAAATCTCAAAAATGGAATAAATTAAATTTGAACTTCAAAATCACTACTGTAGGAAGATACTATTTAAAAGAAGTTGGGGATACCGGTTTATGGTATGATTTAAAAGATATAAATTATGAGTTGTACAGGAATGATGTAATAAAAATTGTAGGATGTAGTAATGATATAAATACCTACAATGATAGAAGATACTATCAATACTTCTACGACATTCACTATTCATTACTTACAGAGTAAATAGTCCAATATATTAAACCTACGCACTTCTACCGCACACATTTTACATATCTTTACAAAAGCATCAAAAAATAAAGATATGGCAACAAATAAACACGTTATTATAAGATATAATACATTAGATCGGTGTTTTAGTAATGCAGGAAAGCGATATTATATAGAAGATTTATTAGAAGCTTGTAATGAAGCGTTATTTGAATTTGATCCAAAGTCAGACGGAATAAAAAAAAGACAACTATACGATGACATTCGTTTTATGGAATCTTCACAAGGGTTCTCAGCTCCGATAGAAAAAGTAAAAGATGGAAGACGTACCTATCATAGATATGAAGATCAATCATTCTCCATAAAAAAACAACCGTTAAATGATAGTGAAGCCGATCAAATAAAATCGGCAATGTTAGTATTGAGTAGATTCAAAGGATTGCCGCAATTTGAATGGGTAAATGAGTTAATTCCAAAGTTAGATCAAACTTTCAAGTTATCAAATGAAAGTCAGGAAATCATAGGCTTTGATAACAATGAGTACTTAATAGGTACAGAATACATTTCTCCACTATTCAAAGCAATTAAAAACAAACAAGCTTTAATTATAACATATCAATCGTTTAAAGCTAAACAATCGCAAGCAATACAATTTCATCCGTATTATTTAAAACAGTACAACAATCGTTGGTTTCTATTTGGGAAGAATAGCGAATACGATAATATAACAAATCTAGCTTTAGACAGAATAAAAAATATGGAGCATGCTTCAATTCCGTATGATATAAGTAAGATGATTAATTTTGAAGAATATTTTGATGATATTATAGGTGTTACCATGCCTAAAGATCAACCGTTGGAAAAAGTAATTCTAAAAGTATCTTCTCAATTAGCTCCGTACATAAAAACGAAACCTTTACATGGTTCACAAAAGAAAGTGGAAGAAACTAATGACAGTTTTACATTCTCAATAGAAGTAATTCCAAACTTTGAATTAAACAAAAAAATACTTGCTTTCGGGAAAGACATTGAAGTAAAAGCACCTATTTTTTTACGAGAAGAAATACAAACAATTTTAAAAGATTGTATTCAAAATTACAACTAGTGCAGAATCATTGCACACATAGAGTATATCTTTGTGAAACATTACAAGAAAAAGGTTAAAAATAAAATTTGATGAAGGACAATAGATTTTTACAAATAATAGCAACATTACGAACGCTCAAAAATACATCAGATAGTAATCTATCAAAAATTGACGCGTTGATACTGGAATGTTTCTTACTAATACTGAAAAAAGAAAACATTATACAAAAAGGGGTTGTTAATTATCATTCCAATAGGATAGAAATTAAAGATGTTATGAGTTCGTTGATAAAAAATTCTATTCATTTCGAACTAGAGGAATTATATGAACGTTACATTTTTAGTCTTATAAGTACCGTTAAAAGATATTATTTTTCAGATTTAATTAGCATCATTACTGACATACAGAATGATTTTTTAGAAGAAAAGGGAACTGAATTATTTGAATCCTTACTCGGAGAAACCAGCGGCTATAGAGATCCGTATGCTGACGCTTTACAGCCGCAAGAAGTTACTAAAATCATGAATCACTTTAAGCCAAAGCAAGCAAATTATAGTTATTACAATCCATTTGCAGGATTTGCTTCTTTAGCAGTAAACTTACCTGATACAATAGAATATATCGGTGAAGAACGGAATCTTGGAACTCAAGTACTGGCAAAATTACGCTTACTGATTCATAATAAACCCAGTAATTTTACGCTCAAACAAAAAGATAGTTTAGAAAATTTTTACGTTAATAGAAAGTATAGTTTTATTGCCTTCAATCCTCCATTCAATCTCAAGTTTAATAGAGATTTAGAGTACCTATCTCATGAAAACATGTATTTCATTAGAAATAATGCGAATGCGTATATCATATCAGAATGTTTTGAAAAGCTTAAAAAAGGAGGAAAAATGGTATTTGTAATGCCAAATGGTTTTTTATACAGCAAAAATAAAAGAGAAAATGCGCTCAAGAAATTTTTAGTAGAGAATCAGTATCTGGAAACAATTATAGCGTTGCCTTCAAATATTTTAAACTTTTCATCAATTCCAGTAAATATCATTACCCTAAGCAAAGAGAAATCTTCAAAGAAAAGTGTTCGGTTTATTGATGCAACTAATTTATATACAAAGTCATCTGCAAAAAGAAATGTAATAGATGCAGATAAAGTAATAGCATTGATTGATAGTTATGCTAAAAATGAACTTGTTCGAGACATATCATTTCAAGAAGTTTCAGAAAATGATTATAACTTATCAGTAAATAGATATGTATTTGAAGAGTTGCAAATACCTGAAGTAGAACAGAAATATCTAGTACCTCTAAAAAATATTTCAAAGTCATTACGGAGGTTGAAGCCAGAAGTTAAGAAAGGAAGATACATTAGAATAAGTGACTTATCTGATGGAGAAACAAATTTGGCAGAATCTTTTGATGAACTAGAGGAAAGAGAATTAAAGGTGAATGCATATAAATTAGTAGATAATTGTTTA
Organism: uncultured Kordia sp.; assembly: GCF_947496985.1. GTDB lineage: Bacteria > Bacteroidota > Bacteroidia > Flavobacteriales > Flavobacteriaceae > Kordia. The sequence goes on along the minus strand of NZ_CANMEZ010000001.1, from coordinate 121,907 downwards.
TTGCTTTCAACACTTCATGCGAGTTTAAAGCCTACAATATACAAGAAAGGAAAATATACGGTTTTTTACCCAAGACCAATGATTTTTGCTGTAACAGTTGATAGCTCAAAAGTTGATATTGAATATTTAGCATTAGAATTACAAAAAGAATACGTTCAAAAACAATTAAAACGAAACAAATCAACAGGTGCAATACAAAAAATAAATATAGACGATCTACTTTCTATCAATGTCATACTTCCAAGTTTAGAAGAACAAAAAAGTAAAAAATACGCCTATAAAGAAACGATTGTAAAGAATAAACTAACGGAAGTAGAAGAATTAAGAGAAAGTTACGGAATTGATGTCGCTGATGAAAATAGCTTTCTACGTCACTTAATAGCAGGGCGACTCAAAAATATAAGAGGAGCTTTGAGTGCAGTACAACAAATTATAAAAGACCAGGTTGTCAAAGAGATGCCGGAAGTGTTAACATTGAAACGCAATGAAAAACTAACGCAAACGCTTGGAGATTATTTACAAATATTAGAGAGAGACATTACAGATGTTAGTAACAGTGTTATTATTGTAGGACAAGAAATTGATCTTACAGCAATAAAATATTCAAAAATAGAAGTCCTAAAATTTCTAACTAATTATGTAGAAGAAATACAGGGGCGTGACCATAATGTTTTTGAAATTACATTAAATAAAGATCTTGAGTTATTAAAAGAAAGTAAAGTCAAAGAAATATATGTCAATGGAGATAAAGAATATTTAAGACGAATTTTCGATAACATTATCGAAAATGCAGAAAAACACGCGTTTGAAAATCAATTAAATACAAATAACAAGATTAAAATAGAGCTTCAATACGATTTTGAAAATCTTACATTGCAAATAGACTTTAAAAACAATGGAAAATCACTACCAAAAGGCTTCACCCTAGGAGCTTACACAAGAAAAGGCAGTATGTTTGGAAAAAATGCAGGTAACGGACTAGGCGGCTGGCTTATAAATGAAGTTGTAAAAAAACACAAAGGAGAATTGAAAATTATTGATAAAACAAGTGCCATTGAATTAGAATCCCATGACACAACAACAATAGAAATAAAATTACCTATAACATTAAAAGAATAACTATGTACAATATATTATGGTTTGATGACGATCATCAAAAGTATGAAACAATTAAAGAAGAAGCTTTACTTGCAGATATTACACTTAATGGATGTAGTAATGCTGCCGACGGCTTGATAGAATTAAAAACCAATGAATATGATGCAGTTATTTTAGATGGTCTATTTTTTAAAACAGCAGCAGAAGCTGGAAATGCATTAAATGATGAAGCTTTTGGAGAAGTTGCCAAATATTTAGGAGAACAAAAAGCAAAAGGAATTACTATTCCTTGGTTTATATATTCAGGACAATCTTCTTTTGTAAAAGACAGAAACAGTTTGGTAAATCTTTTTGCAGATACTTCTTTTGCCAACGGAAAAGTCTTTGATAAAGCTAAAGATTCTGATTTTGCTGAATTATGTAAGGAAGTTAAAAAGTCAGTAGATGCCTTACCACAAACACAACTAAAAAATGAGCATGCAACTATTTTTGAAATCTTTACACTAGGATATTTACCAAATACGGTAAAAGAAAACTTAATAGAAGTTTTATTGCAACCGTTACCTCAAAATAATAATGAACTAAAGGCGATATTAGTCAATATTCGTAGTATTCAAGAAAGTTGTTTTTTGGCTTTAGAAGGCATCAATGTACTTCTTAATACTCATAGAAATTTTATTGAGAAAGTAAAATATCTATCTGGAGAGACATGGAATAGAAGTCAACGAAAGTATCTAGTGACATCAACAATATATCAAACTCATGAAATTGAACTCTTGCAAAGTTGGTTGTATAAAACATGCGGAAAGTATATTCATAATACTGAAAACCAAGTGGATTATATGATTAGTAATTATAATGTAGAAGCGCTCAAAAATGGACTGTTGGAAATTTTGTTATGGTTTAAAAAAACATACCAAGAAAACTCTTAAGAAAGTTAATACTTCTCTAAAAATAGACGATACCAATCGGTTGAAGGATTTTTTCCTGCAACCGATTTTTTCTGTAATAAATTCCCTATTTTGTTGCTCACAGAAACTAACGAATGCAACTACACTGCGCAGGTGCTAAATATCTTTACATCAGTAAAATAAAAAAGCACAAGCAGTATGAAACTAAACGAAACAATGATCGCAGGAACGCTAAAAAGCACGATTGATAAAACCTGGAATGACTTCTGGACAGGCGGAATCTCCAATCCATTAACGGTAATAGAACAATTTACCTATCTTATCTTCTTACGCCAACTAGACAAACGTCAAGAACGCAGCGAAAAAAAAGAAAACCTTTTGGGAATTCCTTCAGAAAATCCAATCTATACGGAAAAACAACAACCCTTACGTTGGAGTAGCTTCAAACAGAAAAATCCGGAAGAAATGTTTGACCTATTCACCAGACCGCAAAAAGATATTGATGACTTAACGGTTTTCGATTTCATGAAAAATATTGGGCAACAAGGTGGCGTATTTGCAAAATACATGAAAGGAGCCATCTTCATGATTCAATCACCAAAACTATTAGACAAAGTTGTACAGCAAATAGATAGCTTGGAGTTGGAAAACAAAGATGCAAAAGGCGATTTGTACGAATACATGCTTAGTAAAATTGCGGAAGCAGGAACCAACGGGCAATTCAGAACGCCGCGTCATATCATTCGGATGATGGTAGAAATCACGCAACCAACACAAGACGATATTATCTGTGATCCAAGTTGTGGAACAGCGGGTTTTATGGTGGCAGCAGGACAATATATTTACGAAAAACATCAAGATTGGTTCAATAATCAAGAATTCAGAAAGCATTTTAACAATACCATGTTCAATGGTATTGAATTCGACCCTACGATGTTGCGTATTGGTGCCATGAACATGCAATTGCATGGTATGGACAATCCAACGTTAATTGGAAAAGATGCACTAAGTGAAAGTAACAGTAATATCAATGAAGCATATTCATTAATTTTAGCAAATCCGCCGTTTAAAGGTAGTTTGGACTATGATGAGGTAGAAAGTAGCTTGCTCAAAGTGACCAAAACCAAAAAAACAGAATTACTCTTCTTAGCACTCATGTTACGGATGTTAAAAACTGGCGGAAGAGCAGCCGTTATTGTACCTGATGGCGTATTATTTGGAAGCTCCAAAGCACACAAAAACATTCGAGAGCAATTGGTAGAAAAGCAACAACTACAAGCGGTAATTTCAATGCCAAGTGGTGTTTTTAAACCCTATGCAGGTGTAAGTACGGCTATACTATTCTTTACAAAAACAAACTCTGGCGGAACAGACCATGTTTGGTTTTATGATATGAAAGCAGATGGTTTAAGTTTAGACGACAAACGGAATTTACTAGTAACGGAAGATGCTTTTGAGCAATGCTTTACAGAACCAGCAAATATTTTGGAGGAAGTAAAAGGCAAATGCGACATTCCACAAATATTGCTAGATGCGCCCAAACTTATTAACATGGCAACAACGGCGACTAAAAAAGAAAAAACACAATTACTTAAACAATTCTCAGATCGTACGCAACAATCATTCTTGGTGCCAAAACAGGAAATTATAGACAATGATTGGGATTTATCCATCAATAGATACAAAGAAATTGTTTATGAAGAAATAGAATACGATGCGCCCGAACTTTTAATACAACAAATAAAAGACTTGGATACACAACGTACGGAAGCATTGGCGAACTTGGAAAAAATGATTGGATAATGGAGTTAGTTGAATTAGGGAAATTATGTGATTTTATAAATGGTGATAGAGGAAAAAATTATCCATCCCAAAAGTCTTTCATTTCAGAAGGAATTCCGTTTATAAGTGCTAAAGATTTAAAAAATAGTTCTATAAATAAAAAGAATTTGAGATTTATTTCTGAAACAGTTTATAATAAGTTGAGTAGTGGAAAATTAAAAGATAATGATATACTTTTTTGCTTAAGAGGCTCTTTAGGTAAGTTTGGAATAAATTCAGAAAATATTAAAGGTGCCATTGCATCTTCTTTGGTTATAATTCGACCAAAAGATAATTTAGAATTAAACTATTTGAAACACTATTTGTCAAGCCTAATATTTAAAAACTTAGTGATTAAATCTGACAATGGTACCTCGCAACCAAATTTATCCGTAACAAACGTTAAGGGTTTTAAGATTCCACTACCAAACCTAGCAACCCAAAAACGCATTGCAAACATACTAGACGAAGCAGACAAACTCCGCCAATTCAATAAAGCAATCATTGAAAAATATGATGCACTTACACAGAGTTTATTTTTAGAGATGTTTGGTGATCCCATTGAAAATCAAAAAAACTGGAAAGTAAACAGGTTAAAAGAAATTTCTATAAAAATTTTAAGTGGTAATACACCAAAAGGAGGAAGTAAAGTTTATGTGAAAAATGGAATTACATTTTTTAGAAGCCAGAATATTTGGAGAAATAGAATTGAGCTTGATGATGTTGTTTGCATAAGTCAAGATATTCACAATAATATGCAGAAAAGTAGTTTGAAGAATGGAGATATATTAATAACTAAAACTGGTCGAATCAATACAGAAAATAGTAGTTTAGGACGAGCTGCTATGTTCATGGGTAAGGATGATAGTGCAAATATTAATGGACACGTATATTTAATAAGGCTTAAAGAAGATATCATTAATGAATTTGTTTTATTCATACTTACCACTCATAAGTATAAAGAATATATAAGAAGCGTATGTGTTGGAGGAATTGACAAAAGACAAATAAATAAAACACATTTAGAAGAGTTTCCTATAATTTCACCACCAATCAAACTTCAAAACGAATTTGCCAAGCGCATACAAATCATAGAAAAACAAAAACAACAGGCACAAGAAGCCTTGCAAAAAAGTGAAGACTTATTCAATAGTTTGTTACAAAAAGCATTTAAAGGAGAATTGGCCTAAAATTTAAAATGGTAAAAAGTTTTTTCCTACATTTATAGAGAATTTATCACAAACTAATGATATGAGTAATTTTACATTCTTACAGCAAGAGTTTCCCAAACTGTACGAAGCAGCAATGGAGGCAGAAAGCGATACGTTTTCAAAGCCAAAATTTGCTGCCTTGCAATGTAGAATTACCTTAGAATTTGCAATGGCTTGGTTGTATGACAATGACCCAGAATTGGAACGTCCGTATGACAGAACATTAAGTGGTTTATTACATCATTACCAATTCAGAAATACGATAAATGCCACCATGTTTCAAGAGTTAAACTTGGTGCGACGTATAGGAAACAAAGCTGCACACGGCACAAAAACAACAAAACAAGAAGCACTTATTTGCCTGCGAAGTATTTTTCGGTTTACTACATTTATCAGTAAATATTACAGTGTTGCCAATCCTGAAATTCCAGCTTTTGAAGAAGCGTTCATTCCAACGGCAACACAAACGATAAAAGACAATACAGCAAAAGAACTCAAAGGCATTGCTGAAAAAGCGGCAAAACAATTAAAAGAATTACAGCTCCAAAAAGAAAAAGAAGCCGCACTTATTGCAGAAAATGAACTCTTAAAACGACAACTAGCACAACAAAGACTAGCGTTTATAACACGCAAGCAAGCACGAAAAGAAAGTATCAATGCCGCTGTTGAAATTCCAACACTAACACCTGAACTGGAAACTCGAAAACTATACATTGATGTATTGCTACACGAAGCTGGTTGGAAAGACTTAAAAAAAGGAACAGATCTGGAGTTTAAAGTAACAGGAATGCCAGTAAGTACCAATCCTTCGGGTAAAGGTGCTGCCGATTATGTACTTTGGGGAAACAATGGATTGCCACTAGCAGTTATAGAAACAAAACAAACCCTAGTTGATGCCCGAAAAGGTAAACAACAAGCGGTTTTATATGCAGATTGTTTGGAACAAATGACAGGACAACGTCCAATTATTTTCTATTCCAATGGTTTTGAAACTTACATTTGGGATGATGCATTTTATACAGAACGTCAAATCCATGGATTTTACACCAAAGAAGAACTAAACTATCGTATAGAACAACGCAATAATAGAAAAGACATTCGACAATTTCAAGTCAATACAGCTATTGTAGAGAGACCGTATCAGCTAGAAGCGATCAAACGTGTTGCTGAAACGTTAGTTGTCACACACAAAGGAGGTATAAAAGGAAAACATAGAGAAGCCTTATTAGTAATGGCAACAGGAAGTGGAAAAACTAGAACTTCTGCTGCTATTGTAGATATGCTGACAAAATGCAACTGGGCAAAACGAATCTTATTCCTAGCAGACAGAAATGCATTGGTTACACAAGCTAAAAATGCTTTCAAAGAACACTTACCACATTTAAGCGCGATAGATTTAACCAAAGAAAAAGATGATAACAAATCAAAGTTGGTATTTTCGACGTATCCAACGATTCTGAATAAAATAGATTTGCTAAATGACACGGATGAGCGCTTTTTTGGTGTTGGTCATTTTGATGTTGTAATCATAGATGAAGCACATCGTTCTGTCTATCAAAAATACGGTGCTATATTCGATTATTTTGATGCTATTTTAATCGGATTAACCGCAACACCTAAAAATGATATTGATCACAATACCTATAGCTTATTTGGAATTGAAGATGAAGATCCAACATTTGCCTATGAATTAACACAAGCGGTAGATGATGAATATTTGAATCCGCCAAAAGCGATAAAAGTACCTGTCAAGTTTGTCCGAGAAGGAGTCAAATACAAAGAACTATCAGAAGAAGACAAACGAAAATTTGAAGAGAAATTTGGAAACTATGAAGGAAATCCAGATAACGAAGAAGCAGATATTTCTAAAAGTGATATCAATAAATTTCTATTCAATGAAAAAACGGTAGACATTGTCTTAGATTTTTTAATGACCAATGGAATTAAAGTAGATAGCGGAGACAAACTAGGAAAAACCATCATATTTGCTAAAAATCATAATCATGCCATTTTTATAGAAAAAAGATTCAATAAAAACTATCCGCAATATGGCGGTCATTTTCTAAGGGTAATTGACAACTATGAAAGCAAGGCACAAGATTTATTAGAAAAATTTTGTGATGACAAAGAAGAATTATTGCCACAAATAGCCGTTTCTGTAGACATGATGGATACTGGTGTAGATGCGCCAAGAGTTGTAAACTTGGTTTTCTTCAAAGAAGTACGATCGTATGCAAAATATTGGCAAATGATAGGTAGAGGAACTCGGTTGCGCCCAGATTTATTTGGAATTGGAAAGGACAAAGAACACTTCTTACTATTTGATTTCTGTGGAAATTTTGAATTCTTTGATGAATTTCCAGATGGATTAAAAACAACAATTTCAAAATCGTTATCACAAAATGTTTTTGAAACGAAATTAAATATTATTACTGCGATAAGAGACAATGTTAATGCTTCTGCTGAAGAAGATACTATTGCGAAAAACTATACAAGTCAATTGTATGAAGCTATCAATGAATTAGATGAAACTCGATTTGAAGTTCGAAAAGTATTGCGTTTTGTAAAACAATATAAAGTTAAAACCCGATGGGACAATTTAACTGTTGGAGATGTAGCTGATATATGTACAAATTTATCAAATTTACCTGTATATAAAGATGGCGATTCGGAATCGGCAAAACGTTTTGATTTGTTGGTATTGCGTTTACAATTGGCATTAGTAACAACCGCTAAATCGCCTCAAAACTATATTCAACAGATATATGATATTGGAATTACGTTATATAAAAAGCGAAACATTCCAATGGTAGCTAGCAAACTTGAAATCATACAACAAATTATAGACCAAGATTTTTGGAAAGCAATAGATGTTACACAAATAGAACATATTAGAATAGAATTACGAGAACTGATTTTTTTAATAAAAAAAGAAGGCGTTTTACCAGTGTATACAAATATGGAAGATATTCTTTTAGAAGATGGCGTAGAAGAAGTTGATATTTTGCCAACATATACCAAACTTCAAAGTTATAAAGACAGAGTAGAATCTTTTATACGAAAAAATAAATCGCACTTAGTTATTGATAAATTACACAAAAACATACCAATTACAGATCGAGAATTAGCACTTTTAGAAAGTTTACTCTTTGAAGATGAAATAGGTTCAAAAGAGCAATACAAAAGAGAGTATGGTGAAGTGTCGTTAGGGAATTTTATACGATCAATTGTTGGTTTGGATATAGGAGTTGTGAATACCTTATTTAGCGAATATATTCAAAACGAAAACCTACAGCCAAATCAAATTACGTTCATTCAAACATTGATAAATTACTTAAATGTAAATGGAACCTTAGATAAATCATTATTGGTAAAACCACCTTTCAACGAAACACATGATGATGGTATTATTGGAATTTTTGATGATGAAAAAGACATACGAAGTATTATTTCTATCATAGATACGATTAATAGAAATGCAAACTAATTTCATAAAGTTTTATGGGGACTATGGAGAAACCAAAAATTAAATCGTTGGAAGAAATACTTTTTATAAATGAGTTAACTATTCCCAAATACCAACGACCTTACAAATGGAGTGCAAAAAACGTAAATCAATTACTAAATGACATCTTACTACACAGTGATAAAATTGCGTATCGTTTAGGAACTTTGGTAGTACATCATGATTTGAAAGGAAATGAACTCAATGTAGTAGATGGTCAGCAACGTCTACTAACTTTATCTTTAATAGCGTATGAATTATTGCAAACTGAAATTGCACCAAAACTTAAGCGATTTACAGTTGAAAACTTAAGTATCTCAAATGTAAAGATTGATAATGAAGTTTCTATAAACAACCTCAAAAGAAATCAAGCAATTATAAAATCTCGTATTAAAGAATTCACAAGAGATACGATATTATTTTTCTTTGAAAAATGTGAATTTGTGTACATCAAACTGACGGATATTTCAGAAGCATTTCAATTTTTTGACTCGCAAAATACAAGAGGAAAAGACTTAGAGCCACACGATTTATTAAAAGCCTATCACTTACGGAAAATGGTTGGTAATACTGAAGAGGAAAAAATACAATGCGTGACCAAATGGGAAGAAGTTTCAGACGAATTACATACTGTTTTTGATCACTATTTATACAAAGTACGTCAATGGTGCAAAGGACGATCAGGTTTACATTTTAACAAAAATAAAATAGGAGTTTTTAAAGGAATTTCTGTTGAAGATACCAATAACTATAATTTTGTACAGCCATACAGAATTAGTCATTACTTCACAGAAAAGTACAACAATGACATATATAGAAAAATTGATCTTTCGCAACGTGATTATCCGTTTCAAATAGATATGGTTATGTTAGATGGGAAACGATTTTTTGAGTACGTACATTACTATGCCAATCTTATCCATAAAATTCAGAATATATATAACGAAAAAAGATTCAATGCATCCATTCTAAAAAACGTACCAGATAAAGAACATGTAGCACATAAAATTTTAGAGCTCTTACGAACCTATCATGGTAGAAACAGAACAGGTGATTTGTATGTGAAAAATATCTTTGATTGCTGTATATTATACTATTTAGATAAATTTGGAACTCATAAATTAGAGGAAGCCATTGTGAAATTTTTTCATTGGTCTTTTGCGCCAAGATTAGAAAAACGAGCTGTTAAAGAAGTGACAGCAGACAATCATGGAAAAGCATACAATGGATACTTTAGAACTATTCGCGAAGCAGTACACACAAATGACATAATACACAAGTCATTAGATTTAGTAAATTATGTAGGAAAGGATAAAGCAGTTAAAAATTTAGAAAGCATAGTAGGTATGTTTATCGAACTTAATGCGATACGAACAAATGGATAGAGAACCTACAGCATTTAATTTAAGGAGAATTTTTGATGAAAACTACATCATTCCACTGTATCAAAGAAACTATGCTTGGCAAGAGCGAGAAGTAGCACAATTAATACAAGATATATGGGATTCGGGAATATCTGACAAATCTAAAAACTACTACATCGGAACCTTGGTAGTACATAAACGTAAGGTTCATGGAAAACCTACATACGAAGTAATTGATGGACAACAACGATTAACTACTTTAAATATTTTATTAAGCGTATTAAAAAATGAATTTAAGGAAAGTATTACTACTAGATACGAATCAAAATTAAAGTTTGACAGCAGAGCTATTTCTTCCAATACTCTAAAAATCTTAGCTGATAATCATGAAAAACCTTCTGAAAAAGAAAATTCAAAAATGCGTCAGGCGTATTTAGACATGTCAAAGAAAATTGCTGAACTTCATGCAGGAAAAAAAATAGCACTACAAAATTTCAAAGAATATTTATTTGATAAAGTACAATTGCTACGCGTAGAAGTACCAGAAGATACAGATTTGAATCACTATTTTGAAATCATGAATAATCGCGGCGAACAGTTAGAAAAACATGAAATCTTAAAAGCAGAATTACTAGAACCTTTACAAAACGATGTAGATGCTACCAATGCTTTCGCTATGATTTGGGATGCTTGCGCCAACATGGAACGTTATGTGCAATATGGTTTTGAAAGTGACATAAGAAAACATGTATTTGGAAAATCATGGAATAAGTTACCAAGTAGTTTTGAGTGCGTCATTGAAGCTGTAAAAAAAGAACAAAAAGATAAAGAGAATACAAAAAATGAAAACGAATCCTTTTCGTTTTTAGAATTAGCTCAAAAGGATGAGATAGCGTATAAGAATGAAACTTCCAAGGGAGAAAAAGAAATACGTTTCAACGCTGTGGTAACGTTTCCCAATTTCTTGTTGCACGTACTTCGTGTTTATGTAAACTATCACATAGATGAAAATGATATTCCATTAGATGACAAACGATTACTAATTACTTTTAAGGAAGTTATAGATAAAGAAAAGGATAAGCAACAATTTGTCAAAGACTTTTCCTTGTGTTTGTTACAGTGTAAATTTTTATTTGATAAATATGTGCTAAAAAGAGAATTTAAAGACAACCAAGAACATTGGAGCTTACAAAGAATCGAATTAGATTCTCAAAAGAAACCCTATTATAAAAAGACGTTTGACTCAGATCAACTAATCATGTTATTGTCCATGTTTCATGTGTCATTTCCTCAAATGATATACAAACATTGGTTGAATGGCGCATTAAATTATTTATACACAAGTTATGATGACGACATAAATGAAAATGAATATATTGAGTTTTTAGAAGTAATGAGTGATGCTTTTTACTTTGATCGATTTGGTGAAAACGAGTTGTCTTACTTCGATATTATTTACAAGAATTCATGTAAACCAATCCATAGAGCAATCAATGAAGAACATTTACATATAGGAACAAAAGTTCAGAACTTTATATTTAATAGGTTGGATTATTTATTATGGAAATCACAAGTAATAAAAAAAGAAAACAAGTATCTTATTGATAATATCAATTCGTTTAGTTTTTCATTTAGAAGTTCTGTAGAACATTTTTATCCTCAAAACCCCAAACCTGGAGCAGATCTAAAAATATTCCCTAAAGACTATTTAGATAGATTTGGAAATTTATGTTTGATTAGTAGAAGTAAAAATTCAGCGCTCAGTAATTATTCTCCAATTGCTAAAGCAGAACATTACAATAATTCATCAATCATTGAAAGTTTAAAACAGCGTTTAATGATGAATGATAGTAAAAACTGGGATGAAACAGCTTTTACTGAGCATGAAAATAAAATGATAAACTTACTGAACAGAAATACATTACATCATAATTCTTGAATTTGACTAATTAGTCTCAATCGGATACTTTTTAAAGTATGCAGTTACCGCAAATGATAATTTTTCTTCAAGTGTATATGATCTAAATTTTTGCATAGATTTTTTATGTCTGCGAATATCATAATGTTTCGAATTATCTTTAGAAATGTATTCAAATGCTAAAAAAGAGATACTACGTTCGTATGCTTTCATGCGTGAATCATCAAGATCATAAAACAGATAGCCATTCATTTTTTTATTAAAATAAGTAGCAAATTCTAAAAAAGGTAGTTTGTAAGGTTTGTTTTTATGTTCAACCATAACACCTTTTCTCAAATTACGTGTTTCCATGAGTTTATAATCAACTGATTTTTGTCGTTTTTCATCGATAGAATCAATTGTGATTTTATCGTCAAAAAATGTTTCTAATAAATCATTGTATAAAAAAGAAAACGGAACTACTTCTAATTGTTTTATAGTATATTTTTTCTTTAAAAAGAGATGACCTTCTGGTGTGATTTCGTAAATTAAACCTGTATCATTATACTGCTCTTTCAATAAACTATTTTTTACTAAATAATGAAACTGTACGGTTACAAAGGCATCTTCTGCAATTCCTAAAAAAGCACAGATTTCTGTATGAGTATTGATTCCAGTAATTATAGTTTCTAAAATGACTTTACTAAATCGATCAATAGCAACGCTCTTTTCAGCAACAACTTTCTGTACACATTTCCAAAAAGGAATATGAATTTCAAAAATATTTACAAGTTCAAAATCTTCATGATGATCTTTAAACAGATCGTATTGTTTTTCATATGTAATTAGAAAATCTGTTTTCATTGTAAGATATTTTTAAAATTGGAGACAATTACACCTTGTTCTTCAAGTTGTTGTACAATTTCTTTTAGCTTAAAATCTTTAAATTCACTTTTTTCATGTAAATGCGCTCTTTTTAAAATGTATTCATGATCTCCTACAATGATTAATAATTTTTTAGCTCTTGAAAAAGCCACATTAATTCTCCTATAATCATCTAAAAAACCAATGTTAGAAGCACTCTTACTACTTTTTACGATATCATAAATAATAATATCTCGTTCTGCTCCTTGAAATTTGTCAACGGTATTGATATCGATTAATGAAATGTCTTTTTCATTCGTGTTTTGTTTTTTGAAATTTTTATACTGAAGTGTATCTATAGTATTTTTGAGTAATTCTACCTGACCTCTATAACCTGCTATAATTCCAATAGTGAAAGGATGTTCTTTTTCAGTATTTCCTTGATATTGTTGGTCTAACTCACTTAAAATTTCAAGAATAGTATCTTTATTACATTCATTAGATCTTTTAATACTATCATTATTGTCGTGACGATTATCTATACTTGAAGTACTTACCATTACAACAGATGTTGGAACTTCAATGATTTCATTAGAGACAACATCTTTAATCTTTGTATATGGTTTCTTCAATGATAATCCGTGAAATTTTTGTTGATCATAATTTAGGATTACTTCTTCAAGAGGGTTTTTTAGTGGATTTTCTTTGTAAAAGTGAGTTGAAATTAAGTTACCCAATTGCCTTGGCATTCGATACTGAGTCGCTAACATTTTATAATATTGAGATAGACTATTGTTTTCAAAAGCAAGAAATAATTTTTCAAATAAGCTCTCTCCAAATTCTTTCTGAATATCCAAGCCATTATCATCAAGTTCATCTCGAATCTTTTCTTTTATCGCTTTCTCTCTCGTAACTATGGGCGGTAATTGTTTATGATCTCCAATCATGATGACATTTTTAGCCATGTTGATCGGAACTAAACTTTCTGCTGGAGTTGCTTTGCTGCCTTCATCCATAATGACATAATCAAACTTAAAATCTATATTTTGATATTGTCCACTAGCAATGTGAATACAAGTAGCTCCAATGACATTTGTAGATTGAAGCAAAGCGGTTTTTAAATCTATTTCAGTAGTTCCAGTATGTAACATGGAAACTTTTTGCTTTCCTTTGTCTGTGTCTGCATTACTCAAAAAGCTAAACCAATCTCGTTGAATAGCTCTCAATTTTGAAGCTTTTGGATCAAGATGCTTATCAAAAACCTGATTGACTTCTTGTAGATTTTTTACTTTTTCAAATTTTCTTTTGATATAATTATTTTGAAAACGAAGATAATTTTGAAAGTCAGTGAAGTTTTTGTTATTTCCACTATTTGAAATTGCTGTTTTAAATTTTAGAATTTCTGTGTCTATCTTAATATTTTTCAGTTTTATATCTAGATAGTCCTTAGAAGTATTCTTTGTTTTTTCTACCCAATCTGAAAGCTTATTTGTAAGAGAATGCATTTTAATAGATTCTGTAATTCTATCTTCATCGGAAGCCAATCGCATAAACAAAATAGAATCAGGTAAACGCTCCAAAACATTATCTACTGCTAAATTTGACTGAGACGTAATTAAAATTTTCACATTGCTGTTTTCTTGAACCAATTGTTGCACTAATTCGACAATAACGGTTGTTTTTCCTGTTCCTGGCGGTCCTTGAATTAAGTATAGAGGCTTTGTATGTAAAGCTTCTAAAACTGCTTCAAATTGTGAGTCATCGGTTTTTAAATATTCATTTATCAATTTATTTTCAAAAGCTATATAATCTAAATTAGACGAGATAGTAGGAATCATGTTCTCAGGTGTAGTTAATATAGCACATAATTCAGGGTTAACTACAGCTCTCTTTGCAAAATTTTGACAGGCATGTATTTGCTTTTTAAATTGACTTGTTTCTATCCGTACATCTTCAATTAACTTACCTGATTTGGGAATTTCATTAATAGTAGTTTCAGCATCTTTTATAGTCAATTGACAACTCTTTTGATTATAATAATTAATGATTCCTATTATGTTATCATCAATAACAAGCTTTACTTCATTTTTTTTAAGCTCTCGAAGCGAATACCAATCTCGATAGCTTTTAGAGAGTTGAAAAATAATATTATTAGGGTTCTTTTTATCTATTTTGCAACTTGTATATGTAGCTTTAAATGCTCTTTCTTCAATAAACTCTCGTTCTTTTTCAGGAAGCGTTTTCCATTTGGTAATAAAATCAGTTTCCTTTTTATATAATGTCCGAAATTCATTAGTCTCATTCCACAGATCTTCAAAATATTCAAATGTATCAAAACGATCTAGTGGTTCATAACTAAACTTATATTCACATAAAAAACCATTATCAATCACATAATCTTTTTTATGACTTTTGATTTTATCAGCCAGAATAAAGATTGAATTGTCTGAATTCACAAAGAAATTTCCACTATGGTTTTCAGTGGAAAATTGTCCCTTAACATTATTTTCTTTTTCTGATTTTTGATCGTCTAAAAATAGAAAGCATCGTTCATTCATCTCCTGCATAACAGATTCAAAATGCTCTCGATACTCTTGTTTAACAATGATTTTAATCGTTTGTGAATTGTAAATATTTTGATAGACTCTATTTTGACATTTTTTTAATTTTTCTATTGCATCTTTATAACTACTAAATCGCTCAATTTTAGTTGGGGATAAAGCTTTATCAAAAATAGAATGAAGATTGCTGTCATCACTCACTTCCAATATGCTTTTAAAACGAACGAAAATGGCATACATGTCTGATTGAAAAGAAGGTGTTTTTGTTTTCTTAAATTCTGGGGCAAAATAGTTTGAGTCTGTTGCTCTAAAGAGAATAAAGATTTTTAATAGACCTAAAAACTTTATCTCTGGTTGATCATCATATAGAGGAATAGTTAATGGAGAGATATAAAAGCCATATTTATTTTGATTTTTCAGATGCTTTAATGTTTCGAGTACTTTTATTAGATCATCTAATGCTGGTTCATTAATTAGCTCAGTATTCTTGTGTTCATAAACAATAAAGTGTGCGCTATTTTTTTCATCATAACCATATTGAATTATTCTTTGGACTAACGGTATTGTTTCATTACAAGTCGGTTCTATTTCATATTTTAATATGCGATCAACAAAGTTTTTATGATTTAGAGGTGTTTTTATGAGGAGTACTTCAACTTGATTTCCATTATTGTCTTCGGCTAGATACAGTTGAATAATATTATTGAACTTATCTAATACTTGAGTAATTTCAAACTTATTTATGTAATTCACAGTTTAATATGTATGAGCAGATAATTAGATAGTAATGAATTTAAATACTTTGACAAAAAGTAGACAAAGTTAGTTTGTTTAGGCTACATCTACTTACGGTTTCCCGTATCGAATATGATTATTATAAAATAAGAGTTACAATCATTTTAAAGTTTTATTAATAGAAAATTTTAGGGAGGTTTCTTGATATATACATATATTGAAAGAGTCAATTAATGACTAATTTGAATAGAAAAAAGTTATAATAAGTTCGGTGAAAATTTCATATTAATTATAAGTAACAAGAGTATTTTGTTCATTTTAAGTAAATAGTGGGGTAAATTGTTTTTTCTAAAATATAAAATCTGTAAAATATTTCTGTAAAATGTTATATTTGTATAATTCAAAACTCATACTAATGCAAGACAATATAGATTCAATTATACGTGCAATAAAAATCATTAAAAAGGAAACTCCAAACAGTGAAGCAATTCCTCTACTTGAAGATGCGTTAAAACAATCTATGAAATTTTATGTATTAAATATGGCTTCCATGAGTTCTGTAGTAGATATGGAAGAAATAAAAGAAAATTTCAAAAATGGCTTAGATTTGTTAGAAATATTTAATAAGAAATAGTTTATTTTTCTTGTTACTTGGCTTTTTTATTTTCTCATTTCCTTAATGATTCTTCAAATCGTTTTGTGAAAACTTATATTGATTTGTATAGGTTTTTTTAGATTTTTAACTCATTTTCGATACTTTTTCATTTTTACAAATAAAATTTAGACTGTTTAAAATAGTTTATAGTTGGTTTTGTATAAACAATGACTATAGAAATTCTCTTTTCTATCGCTGCGTATTGTTTTTATTTAAAATAAACAGAGTAATTCCCTAAAAGTCCTAAATTATCGTAAAACTAGAATTATCTGTATTCTGAAAGCTTCAACAGTTATTGCTGGAGCTTTTTAATTAAAAAACAATCAATATTCTGAAAATAGGTCATCTAAAACGAAAACGCTTTACTTTAAGGTAACTTTTAAGTCATTCTTTGATAAAATATTGGTCACTTTTGAATCATTTTTAGGTAACTCATAGGTGAAATTTAAACCACTTTTTAGTCATTAATTAGGCACTTCTAGATCATTTTTAGATAACTTACGAGTAACTTTTTGGTCAATTCGAAGGCATTTTTAAATCACTTATAGGTAGCTGTCTAATACTAAAATTACTTTACAGGTTAATTTTAAATCATTAAAAACCTTAAAGTGATACTTTAAGTGAGTCTATGTTCATGAAGTTTCTTTCTTTAGATTTCTTAATAAAACAAAGACAATTAGTTCTTGAATGATGTAAATAATTTTAAAATTATTTTTTTACTAATTACTAAGCAAATGAAATGATCAATTTTCTTGTGTTTTTCATTTATTACTAAATAATATTTTTTCAAAAAAAATCTAATTAATCAACATCTTTCACACACCTACAAGCATATTTATATTCTGCTGTATTTAAATTATAACTTCCAATTTTAATAGAGCCAGGATGTTTACTATCTAAATTAATAACTTTCTTATTTCCGTTTGGATTACTATCACTTAACCAATATGAGCTAATATTTGAAGGTAAAGATTCTCTACCATCTACCTTTCCAATTATGAAAGGTAAATGAATTCCAAGTATACCATTTGTCAAATTATAGAATCCTTGCTCACCATTAAAATGATTAATTAAATCTTCAGCATCTTTAGTCATAGGTAGCCTCCATTTATCACCACCTTCTAAACTTTTGCAAATGGAATCAGCTTCTTTATAAGTAACAACCAGTTCATCTAAATTTATTGTTAAGTTCTTTTTATACCATATTACATTATTTATCTTATGATTATTAGGAATCTTAATAAAATCACATAGTACTAATACAATAAATACAAGAATTACGGACACTACTATTTTACTAAGTAAAGTTTTAAACTTTGATGGTGTAATAAGGAAATTATACACTAAAAATATTATTAATATTAAAGCAATTATTAAAATAAGTTTAACTAATATTTCATCATCAGTAGAAATACCTAAGTTACTAATAATTATTACCCATACTCCAGATATTGTTGTCAATACAGACGCTGCTATACTCCAAAATTTTTCAAAAGAAATATTATCTTCATTTTTCTCCATAGTAGTAATTATTTTATAAGAGGATACTACTAAAGTAAGAAATACTTTATGTTTTGTAAGAATTATTGATGGAAATTTTCGATCATGACATAATTAAATTATGATAAAACCATAAATTCTTAATTCAATTTTCGATCCAATTTTTTGTTAAGATTTTTATTAAAAATTCATAAATATTTTAGGTGCTATATTCATTTGACTTGGATAAGATATTAGTGTTTGATTCAGACAGGATCATTTTTTTATTAATTAAATACCATAACTAAGCTTTACGGATTTTTCAAATTAAACTTCATTAACTAATGGTTACTATTCTACTCTTTATTTCACTCATCACTAAGCGGTAATTTTCTTTTAAAAATATAATCAGCTTAAAAACAATTAGTTAAAAATTAATGTTAGATTGAATTTTTTGAAAAATTTGACAAAAGTTCACATAATATTTGATAAATATTAGATAAACTGTTATCAAAATTTCGTTGAGTATTTTGTAAATATTAATTTATTTTTTGACAAGCTTCCATTGAATATTTAATAAATGTTATGCGAATATTCGGTGAAATTTTATTAATTATTCGGCAAAGTTTTGAGTAATGTTTGATGAATGTTCGACGAAGTTTCATCAAATATTTTTCTAAGTTTTGGTAAATCATCATCAAATACTTCACAATTATTTAAAACTTATTTGATTATATATTGATATAAGCTTCTTAAAATCATATGAAAACTTTTAGGTTCAAGTTACAAAACCGAACAAATGATTCTTCAATTATCTTTTAAATCTTTGTTTTCAAATAAGCTATTAGCAAGTTTGAATTTATATAAATCATAATACAATTGTCGCGCGCGACAAAAGTGTGCAAATGATAATCCAGTTTTACAATTAATCTTTGTAGCAACTAACAGACATAAGTCTTTTAAAACACTGTACATGAGATCGTCATTCGTAACTCAAGTCTTCAAATCTCATGGAGGTAAATTTTGAAAAGATTTAAAGAGAAAAGCAGTAGTAACAGTTAAAAAGTAAAATCAAGTTTAATCTAAAAATCAAAGAACCCAACAGAAATTAAAAAAAGTAGTAATCACATTAAAACTCAAAAGCATCAAGAAATAATTAAGTAAAACATAATAACATTCCTTAAAATGAAATTGTAAGATTTTAACTATTAATTTACGGTAGAAGCCTTTGAATTGGTTTCTAATATTTGTAACATTGAAACATGATTTCTAATTACAGATACAATTAGCTTAAAGGAAGATTATTAAAAGAATAAGAGTGCAAGACTCTTCTAATAGTACTATTCTATAGTCATCTTGTTGTGGCACGAAAAAAGAGCAAGGACACTAAAAATGAAGTCTTTGTATTGTATCATCTACGTGATAACTTCCAATAAGTAATCACAGCATCGTATCAATATGTCAAAAATTAAAGGAAGTACTTTAAAAAAAGTACTTGATAGAAATCAAAAAATGACTGCTGAACGTTTACGGAAATTCAAAGGTTTTGAAAAGTTCAGCAATCAAGAAGCAAAAGAAGTAATAAAAAAATTAGAACACCTTGCAAAAATAGTTTGTAAGCATGTTCAAAATTCTAAATAGTATGAATGATTTGTCCATTTTCAAGAGTTTTCAAAAAGTAAAAAATAAAAATCTTCTACGACTGGATGGAAAAGCAGTTATTTATACTAGAGTTTCATCAAAAGAGCAAGCTGAGAATAATGCAAGTTTAGAAACACAACTAAAATATTGTAAACAATTAGCCGAAAAGAAAGGAGTTGAAGTATTGGAATGTTTCGGAGGAACTTATGAATCTGCTAAAAGTGATGAGCGTAAGGAATTCAAAAAAATGTTAAGCTACGTTAATCGTAGAAAAGATGTTGGTTATATTATCGTATACTCTTATGATCGATTTTCTCGTACCGGAGCTAACGGAGCATATATCAGCGATCAACTTAAAAAGCAGGGAATTGTAACAATTTCAGCCACGCAAGAAGTTGATACGACAACAAGTGCAGGATCGTTTCAGCAGAATTTATATTATATGTTTTCTCAGTTTGATAATGAATTGAGACGAGATAAATGTGTATCTGGAATGCGAGAGAAAATTAGAAAGGGATATTACATCGGACCGCTACCATTTGGTTATACAAATCTAAATCCAGGAAATGGGAAAACTCCAGAGTATGTTATAAATGAACAAGGAAAATTGTTGCGCAAAGCTTTTCTATTAAAAGCCGAAACAAATATGGCTAATGTTGAAATAATAGCTAAACTTGGCAAAAAAGGTCTAAAAATAAATGAAAAGTATTTGAGTAAATATCTTCGTAATCCTTTTTATTGTGGAATTATTGTAAGTCCATTACTTCCTGATGAAATTATAGAAGGAAAACAAGAACCGCTTGTTTCAAGAGAAGTATTCTTGAAAATCAATAACCTTTTACAATCAAGAAAAGATATAAGAAAATACAATTCTGAGGATGAAAACTTACCTTTGAAAACGTTTGTTCGCTCTTTAGAGTGTGATACTCCATATACAGGATACATTGTAAGATCAAAAGGTTTATATTATTACAAGAATAGAAGAAAAGGGAGCAAGGAAAATAGAAGTGCTAAAAAGATGCACCAAACATTTTTAGAGTTTTTAAGGAACTTTCAGTTGTCAGATAGTAAATATATTGAGCCACTAAAAGAAATTATAGAAGAGAAGTTTATAGAACTCAATTCTGAAAAAATAGAAGCTACTAAAAATGCAAAAAATCAATTAAATGCTTTGGAACGAAAAATAGATCGTATAGAAGAACGTTTTGTATTCGAAGAAATAACCAAGACTCAATATGATAAGTTTAATGAAAAGCTATTAGTAGAAAAAAGAGCACTAGAGAAGCTTTCTTTAAAAAGTAAATTTAATAGTTCGAACCTTAAAAAAGCAATTGAAAAGGCATTAGAATTTGCACTCAATCTACCGTCATTATGGGCTTCGGGTACTATTGAAGTAAAAAGAGCAATTCAATATATGTTATTTCCAGAAGGAATTAGGTATGACTTCAAAAATCATCGATTTCGAACTTTTCGAATCAATTCAATTTTCTCTGCAATCGTAAGTATATCAGGTGATTTGAGTGGAAATAAAAAAGAGAATTACCATAATTTATATGATAATTCTCTTAAAGTGGAAGTAGTAGGATTCGAACCTACATGCTTTAAAAGACCTGATTTACAGTCAGGCGAGCCACCAATTGCTCAATACTTCCAAGTAAATTATATACTGTTCAAACAAGTTTGATATTATATAATTCTAGAGACAAGGATGAGATTGCTTTGCGTTCTCATCTAGTCACGATGTAAATTATATAGTGTTAAAATGAATTTTATCCTATATGATTCTAGAGACAAGGATGAGATTCGAACTCATAAAAAACAGTTTTGCAGACTGTTGCTTTCACCATTCAGCCACCTTGTCTTTGCGATACTGGAAGGATTCGAACCTTCAACCTCAGACTTAACAGGTCTTCGCTCTACCGTTGAGCTACAATATCATTTTGTGGAGATACGGAGACTTGCACTCCGTGCTGCGAGATGCAAACCCACTGTTTTCGCCTGGTAAACTATATCCCCAATATGTTGCGGAGCGCAAAGGAATTGAACCTTCACCACTGTTAGGTGGACTTGATTAGCAGTCAAGCGTAACGAACCAATATTTACCTACACTCCATTTTTGTTGACACAGTGAGATTCGAACTCACGACCTTGACGTTAAAAGCGCCCTGCTCTACCAACTAAGCTATACATCAATTTTGTCTGCGGAAGAAGTGGGAGTCGAACCCACACGAGTCATTAACTCCGAACGGTTTTCAAGACCGTGGCCACCGCCAATTGGCTTGCTCTTCCAAAATATAAACCATAAAAAAAGCATCTCTTTTTTGGGAGATGCTTTTATAAAGTTTATATATAGTTACTGTCATTGTAACATATCTTTATAATACTCCCGTTTTTTTGTATACATAATATCTTCCTTCTGTTCTGATAAAAACAGTCTGCAACTTTCCGGCGATCGGAGATTACTTGCTATGGCAGATATGTGATGTATATTAAATTTCATGATGTTAGTTATTATGTCTTTTTGTTTTTGACGTTGCAAATATGAAAACGTTTTTTTGATTACACAAATATTTTTTGAAATTATTTAACTGATAATCAGTTAGTTGTGTCTATTTTTGGACATAGGAATTCCTGTCCGTATGATAACGGATATTGAACTTTTTACCAACTGTCTGTCCCTCAATTGCCTTTTGTTTCAACCTTTTATTTTTCTATTTGATTATGCTCTAAACATTTTTTAAATTTTTTTCATAAAAAAAGCGCCTAATTTCTTAGACGCTTACTGTTTGTATAATTTTTTGTGTTATTTCATATTAAATTTCACTCATAAAAATGTACATAAAGCGTCTTATTTCGCAAAAATGGTTCAACCATTCCGCGATTTCTGTCCTGACTTTTCAGGCAAATAGAGGCTATATGTAAATAATATCTTGTCATTAGTGTGGCAAATATGTGATTTTTATAGGGTTTCTTCCAAATTTTATAGTTTATTTATATTGAATCTAATTGATTTTGAGCTCTCTAATCAAAGTCTTCCTTTTTAATCTCAGAAAAAACGCTTTTAAATGAATAATCTTTTATAAGGTCATCAATTACATTTTTGATAGTTTCTGTACGTAAATCATTGATTAATATCATATCTGATGCCCAAAAATATTTACCAGATAATTCTTCTCCCGTTTTTTGATTTTTTTGTCTTAAAGATTCAATGTTTTTGTAAGTAAAGAAAGTAGCAACATATCTATCTCCGTTAGTAAAATTTACAAAAATATCTTCATTTCCATCAAAAACGTCTTCGCTAAAAGTGTTTCGTTCTATTGAATATGTAATTTCTAAGCTCATAATGATTCTTTAATTTAAAAAAATAAACAACAGTAGGCGAGAATCGAACCCGCACTTCCTGCTTGACAGGCAGGCACTCTTCCAATTGAGCTACTACTGTTGCCGTTTTTTTTACAAAGACTGAGCGAGATTTGAACTCGCACTTCTAGATATGAGCCAAGTGTTCTTCCAATTAAACTATCAATCTTTGCGTATCAAAATTTCGTATTATTGGTATTTTACCAATCTACAATACCGTAGTTTTTTAATAACTTACCAGTAAAGATAGTATTGTTTTTTTCATTTTCATAGATAGGATGAACGATTCTCGATGCGCCATCTACTGGATCGAGTGGAGGAATGTACCCTTTCTCAAATTGTTGTTTGCGTAAGGTTTCAAGTGCGCCTGTAGATATCCAACCAACATCTACTGCATTCATATAAATATGATTTTTTTCAAAAGTCATCGCTGAAGTTCGCGTCATCATATTCAATGCTGCTTTGGTCATATTTGTATGCGGATGGAACATGGTTTTATTGTTGTAACTAAATTGTCCTTCGGAAGAAGTCACGTTGATAATGTGTTTTCTTTCAGATGTTGAGTTTTTCAATAATGGTAATAATTCTTTAATTAGAAAATATGGAGAAATTTGATTAATTAAGTTTACTTCGATCAATTCTTGCATAGAGATTTCTTCTAGAGTTGCATTCCAGCTATTTTTTGATCGATTGTCAATAGGTTGTCCAAAACGATTCAATTCTAAATAACTTTTCTCAACATGATTTTCTAAGAGCTTTACATTTGCTACAGGTGTTTTATTTGCAATTAAATTCTGATGACCAGAAAATTCTAATGTCAATTGTTGCTCTTTTGCAATTAATGGCGTGTAATATTGATCGGTATATTTTATGGTTTGCGCTGCGTTGTTGATCAAAATATCAAGCGTTTCATGTCTATTTTTGTAGTAATTAATAAAGTTTTCAACCGATTTTAAATTTCGTAAATCCAATCCATACACAACTAAGTTGTCTTTCCAAGTTGTATAATCTTTTTCTTGACGAAATTGATCTAATGCAATTGCTGGAAAACGTGTTGTAATTGTCAGATGCGCTTTAGATCGTAACATTTTAAGTGCTGTGGCATAGCCAATTTTTACGCGTCCACCAGTTAAGATAATATTGCGCCCTGATAAATCGATACTTTTGAAACGATTTGCATAATTGAGTTCAGCGCATGTTGGACATAGTCTATTGTAGAATGAATGTGCAAATGAAAAGGAAGTATTGCAGCAATAACAATTTTTAGGAACATTTAGTTTTGTATATGATTGCGGATTTTGTTTTTCATCATTATATACTGTTTTGTTTTGTAAAGCGTTTTTAGAGATTTGACTATTCAAAATCGTTTCTAAATCTTCTTGTTTTTTAGAGGAAAATGCGTCTTTTCGATTTGCCTTTTTCGCTTTTTTAGAAATCTTCGTAATCAGTGTCCCAAATTGTTTATTGTCAGGGTTTTCTAATGGATTTTCTTTCAACTCATGCAAAACCTTTAGGCAAGTTTCCCATTCTTGTTGCGAAAAATTATATAGTTGATCATTTTCTGTCATAATCGTAATTTTCAAAAGGTTCTAAAAATCCAATGAGTTCATTTGTGTCTTTTTTCCAACGAATTCCATGACCACTTGGAATTCGGGCTTCATATACTAATTCATGCTTGTAATGTGTAAATACATTCCACCAACTTTTATGTTTTAGAATGTATTTTATGAGTTTTTGTACATTTTCTTCTTTTTCTTGATTGCTTCCTTTGATGGTTCCCCAAAAATTGTCTGAAGAACGTTGCGCATGTTTTTCCCAAGCACGAACTGCTTTTGAAATTTGATCATTATATGCTTCAAAACTATGTTTAATCAATTCTTGACGAAGTGAAGGTATTGCAGATTCATCTTGGACACTTGCTGAGGTTAATCGTTGCCCAGACAAAATTAGTACATGTGCAAAAGGCGTTTGCTCCAATGCAGTAGCAAACGCCTTTCGCGTGATAACATTCCATTCAAAATTATATTTTTTAATGGTATGGAATTGTGTTTTAAAGGTGGAAAATGCTTCTTGAATATTAGGAATGATTTCTTCTTCAAAATTAGGTTTTCCATGAATTTTGGTAAAATCATTTTGATACAACGCATAAGTATTTCGCGAAAGCAACGATAAATGTTCATTCAGTAAAAACGAACCATATTGTTCTTTCCATTCATTGGAAATAAAGCTTTTGCAGGAATATGCTATGTCTAGTAAAGCGTTCATGATTGTTGTTTGTGAAAATCAGTTCTAATGTTAATGTAGTGATTTTATATTTTTTCGTTGCTCTGTATTTTTGAGTTTTGAAGTTTATATGTTAATCATTCATTCTTCAAGACTTTTTAGGTCTTTTTCTAGTAAAGAATATATAAGTTTTGATAGAGCTTTAGAAATTTCCAAAATTAGAGTAGTTAATTCTAACCAGCTTCCTGTTTTTACATGAGGATCATTTTTAGACATGTAGTAGAATGTTCTTATTTCATTTCCTGTTTCTTCTTGTTTGACTATCATATTATTATGATGTTGAAAACTGAAGTGCACATATCCAGAAGTTTTATCATAAACGTTTGTTATCCATGAATAATCTTTAGATAATGAATTAACTAGATAATGATCTGTCATCTTTTTATTATTTCGACCTTTTAAGTTTCGTATTTTTTTTCCAGAAAGAACCTCAAGAGCGATTTCATTTGGGTTATCATAAAGTTTAAAAGCGTGAAGTCTTATTAAACTATCAAGATATATTCTGGCTAATGGGGCTGCACTTGTGAAATTCTTTATTTTAATCAGTGCTTTAATTCCTTCTATTGTGGAAATTGTTCTTTTCAAAACTGTCATAACACACAATTTTAAATCTTGATTCTCCTTAGTTTTTAATAAATTGAGGACAACCTCAGAGATTTGTAAAAACCTTTCTTGTCTCTCATTTATACTTTTCAAATGTAATTCTAGTTGATTTTCTGCAAATTCCATAATTTCTATTTCTGAGTTCAAAGATGAATCATGATTGCGCAATATTTTTGCGTAGTTAGTTTTAAGGTTTTACTCTTGTTGATTTTTTAAACACCAATCTAAAATTTTGCCAATGTTTTTTGCATCATCAATTCCTCTGTGATGTGTTCCTTCTAATGGAATATTCAATATTTGTAGCGCTCCATTCATGCCTACTTTTTTACGCAGTCCTTTTACTTCTGTAAAAGTTGTTTTTACATTGATATGATTTGCGCCCATAGGATATTCCATATTTCTTAATTTACATTGACGCTTTAACATGTTGAGATCGTATTGACCGTAACTAGCCCATGTATATTGTTTTGGATCGTATTCTACTCGAAGCTTGGTGAGCGCTTCTGCAAATGAAATTCCTTCCGTATCTAATAGTTCTTGGGTAATTGTCGTCAGTTCTGTGCAAAACTCACTGACTTCCGAACGTTCAGGTTTGATAAGAATTCCTTCATTTTGTGTAATGTTACCAGTTTCTGTATTTAAAACACAGATTCCTATTTCTATGATTTCATTGACTTGTCCATCAGGAATTTTACCATTCCAGCAAGTTGCTTCTAAGTCAACGATGATTATATTTTTTGTATGATTCATTTTATTTTTTCGTCATCCTGAACTTGATTCAGGATCTCATTTTTTTATTCAGATTCTACCACATTTTTTTGTGGAATATATTTATCTACAATATGTCGTACCATATTGCACCAAGATGTTGCATTGTCTAAAATCCATGCATCAGAACTGATAGCAATGTTTCCACTTTCAGCAATTAACTTATCAGGATTGTTATCTAAAATGATTTCCCAATTGAGTTGGTTTTCATCTGCAAACTCTCGTAAAATTGTTTTTAAACGGCCACTATTGGAAACTGGTTTGTCAAAGATCCACGTTGCTTTTTTAACCTTGTTTTCTTGTAAAAAATCAGCAATGAGCTGAATCGCTTTTTCTGTTTGCTTTACTTTTTTATACGTTCCGTGTACGCTTGATAAATCGCGATAACAACCATCTAACCCTTTGAATAGAAAAGCTCCTGATAGAGCACTTTCTAACATGATCAATACATTAAAACCATCTAGCATTACTTCCTGATCTGTTAGTTGATTTGGTTGTAAACACTTCAATTCACGTTTAATCAGTTTATCAGAAGCTTCACTCATCCCTTGTATAGCACGTTGTTGACGATTGTTGAGTTTGTAACGATTTCCAACTAATTGCAATGATGATTTTTCAGAGAATCCTCTACTTAATAAATACGATTGATCTTTGATAGCTTCTTGCATTTTTGATTGCATTTTTTCATCGCCAAACAGTCGATCATCACTTCCTTCTTTTCCTCTGCTTCTTGTCGTCATTATAATTTAGTTTTCTTTTTGATCTTCCAATACGCCATACCAGTTGAAACTAAAAGTCCAACTCCTACAAAAAACGTATACAATCCGTAGTTGCCTGTGTTATTTTTATTTGTGAGTAATATAATGCTCGTTACTGTAAATATTGTGCCTAGTGCTAGCATAGGAAAGAGTCTTTCTTTCATAACTTTTTTTGAGGCGTATTCAGAAGTTTTCATCACTTCTTTAATTTCAGCTTTACTAAATCCTTTTTTTGCTAATAATCGCCTTAATTTTGGTTTTGACTCAAAATTTGAAAGCTCTTTAATTACATGTGAAATAACTTGTTGTTTCTGTATGTCTTTGATTGATTCTTTGTGTTTGATAATGGTTAAGGAGATTTGTAAAAACGTACTCCATTTTTGATTTTTTTTATAAAAATCATATTTTTCAACAACAGCTCTTGCACATTTTTTACTATTAAAATAGACTTCTTCTTTTTTCGTATTAACTAAATTCTTTTTTATGTCAGCTAACTCTTCATTTAGTCGATAAAAATCATATATAATATGATATTTTGATTCACTATCAATATATGTTTTCCTAAATTATCCATATGATTGAAGGCAACTTTTTGATCAGTTGTTTCAATAATATTCATACAGTTTTGATAAATTGTAAGACTGATTAATTCTTCTTCAGCTGTATATTTTGATATAACTTTAATTAATCGTTGTTTATAATCTTGCGTATTATAGTTTACATGTATTAAGTCATGCAACAATGAATCTGAATCAGGTTTGTATACATCGTTTAGTACCTGAATATCTTTTTTAAAATTTACTTTAGAAACTTTATCAAATAATAATTGATATACTTTATTCTTTAGATCTTTTTGATTCATTGTTGTATGATTTTGTTTTTAAACAGTATCAATTAAAATATATAAGCTTTCTAAATGTAAAACCTCTTTATCAGTAAACTCATGATTTTCTTCCCAAAAAATACGCTCTAAACTTCGTTTCACATTGTCTTTTAAGGTGTCATTTTTTAACCAAGATATTAATTCAGTGCTGTTATCATCATTAAAGAAGGCATTCATTTTAAATTTATAACCGCCATTGTTTAATATGTATATTAAATGAGATAAGTTTTTAGGAGAAAAATTATCTTCCCATTTTTGTAGTAAGCTATTTTTATCTATTGGGAAATTATACAGACATAAATATATTCCTCCAATATCTTCATTAAAAGGTAGCTCTTTATTTGTTAGACAATACATCCAATAGTTAGTTGCAAATCTTTCAAAGAAATCAATTTCTACTTCATTCCAACTTCCTTCTGGAACCATTTTTACACGTTGAAAAAATAGTTCAGTTGAATGATGAATTTCTTCTTCGTGTAGAAATAATGAAATCATTACAGGTAAAAAATGTTTTAACTCATGAAGTGTTTCTATAGTGTATCCACTTTTGGCTGTACTGTTATATTCATAAATATCTTTAAAGGTTAAGTTTTCTCTTGTTTCTGTCATTAATCGAATGCTTTGTATCTCAGTCATGCAACATGCTAGACAAGCATCAAGAGTTGATAAAGGATTTTGAGCAGGGAAAATAGAATATGCTTCGTTTATTAAATCTTGAAAAATAGAATTCATAATTTTGTATTTTATGACGTCATTTTTTCACAACTTTTCACAATTGTATCGATTACTTTTTTGGGATTACAAGCATACACACCTGAACTCCAAACAGGATTTGCTTCAATCAATGCCCAACCTTTATCTGGAATATAACCGACATCAATGACGACAGCTTTTGGTAAATCGATAGTTTTGTCGGTTAGAAACTCATTGAGAAAGATTAGCATTTGAGTTTCTTCATTTTGTAACATGGAATCTTTCAGCTGAATTTCTTTATTGTAGATATATGTTGACCATGTTTGTATGTTTCTATCAATAACAAAACAACGAACTTCAATCGACCAATTCACGACATCGGAAACGAAGACTTCAATGTTATTATCTATCGTTTCAAATCCCTGAATTTTATCTACGGAAGTGTATACACCAGCAGGGAAAAACTTGAAATCAACAGGTTTGATAAATTTATTTTTCACATCGTATATGTTCCCAAATCGATCATAGATTATGTTTCGCAGCGTATATTTTAGAGGAATACTTGCAAGCCAATCGTCTGCAGGTTTTAGGAGTTTTAAGTTGCATTGCTCAGCCACAATTGTCGTGAACAAATCTTCTCCATAAACTGCTACAACATCATTTTGATATTCCAAAGGAACATTCCAACTTCCAAATCGCATAGCTGTGAATTCACTATTAATCGTTGCTTGGCTGATAATCATAGAATCTTCAGAGAAATTTGGAGATATAACGATAATTTTTTGTGTATTCATAATTTCGATTTTATACTTGTTGGTATATTTCTTTTTTTAACTTTCGAATTGACGACCTTATTTGCTTATAAAAACTATATGGATTGTTATTCCTTTTTACTAATTGTTTGAAAGCTTTGTTAAGGTCTTTATGGATTAAGTTTTTGCCGTCAACTTTCACTAAAGTAGGAAATGATGTGGATATACAATCTTTACTTAAATAATCACCAAAGGCATTTTTGGACTTACCATCAGTTATTTTAATGCATGAAATGGGTTTATCATGCTTTTTAAAATAATTGTCAAAGTCAAATTTATTATGATCTGTATAGAGTAAAAATATGTTACCATCATTGATTTTTATTTCTTCGTTTAATGTGAGTTCTTTAAACATGTCTTTATATAACGATATAATTATATAAAATGGACCTACAATTACACAAATTAATATGCCTAGTGGCACTATAAATATAGTAAAGCCAATGATGCTACATATTTTCTTTATTAATTTCATTTTTTGTTCTTTTTTCTACGTTTCCATGGCGCGTTTTTTCCAACATCACCAGCCATAATACAACCATATGGCATCACTTCATCAATGACTTCACCTAAACCAAATTGTTCCATCTGGTTTCTAACTGTTTCGGCATTTTTGTAAGCAGAAGGCAATTCGGTAATATCAATTTCATTTGAAAAGAAACGTGCGTCAATTCCTTTTGTTTCTTCATTAAAAATATCCTGAATTGTTCCGTTTTTACTTTTTCTATGCTGCGTTCTACTAACATTTCTTCCAGCTCCATGTGGCGCAAAACCTAAGTTAGTTTCTGTTGTTTTTCCTTCAACAATTAATACAGGTTCAGACATGTTTAACGGAATTAATCTTGGTCCTGTGATATCTGGCATAAACTTTTTATCCAATGGCGTTGCACCTTTTGCATGGTAGAATAAATCTCCATCTTTGAATACAAAGTTATGTTCGTTCCAGTATCTGTTTTCTTTTTCAATTCCTAATTTTTCTAAGGTTGCATCATGAATACATTCGTGGTTTTTCTTTGTCCACTTTCGTACAATTTGCAGTGCTTCCCAATAGTTTTGTCCTTCTTCAGTGTTAAAAGGAATCCAAGCGTTTTGTTTCATTGTTTGTGGCGATAATTCTCTTCTGAATTGTTCGGCAACCTTCATTCCTTTTTTATACAAGTTAGCACCAAAACCTCTACTTCCGTGATGTGTAACCATCATGGTATTTCCAGTTTTTTTAGAAGTTCCAACAAAAAGGAAATGATTTCCATCACCTTGTGTTCCTAAGTGAGAACGTGCTGCTGAAATACATCTTTGATCGTTTAAGAATTTATTTGCTTCAATTTCTGCTAATAAATCCATTGGAAATCTAAACTGAGAATTACGATCTCTTCCTCCTGGACCAAAATGTGTAATGCTATGTGCAGCATCTAATACATCCTGTGGGTTGGCATTTCCAAAGTCAGTCAACATTACGGAACAACAAATATCGGCACTATGCATTCCTGGATGAATAGCGTTTTTTGCTACTGCAACTCCGCCAACAGGAATAACGCCATTTGTACCCGTTGGACAGGCATCTGGCATGATTGCACCGTTGACTAAAGTTGGAGTTTTCATTAATGTATTCATGGTGTTGATTACATCATTTACATTTTTTTCTTCTACTGCATTTTCTGCTTCTATATTGATAGCAAACGCAATTGGGTTTTCATGTAGTTCTATTTCAGGATCAGATTTGAACTGTTCTAAATACGCAAGCATTTCGTCATTTGACAATTGATTATCATTGATATATGCAATTGCTTCTTTAAACCATTTTTTAGGTTTGAAACCTAAATGGATTAATGTGTTTCCGTTGATTTGAATTTGTTCCTTCATGATTTCTTTTTTTATAAACTCCGCTGACTTCACTATTCAGCGGAGCATTTTCACTGTGTCATGTATTATGACGTATTTATGATTCCGATACAAATATGTAATGATACTACGCAATAATTTTGCGTAGTAAAAATATGTTTTTTAATCAATCAATCATTGGTTTAAATTTCTTATAAATAAAGCCACATAATTTTCCTAAGATTTTTTTAAAGGCTTCAAAATTTTTCAACGAGTAACGATTACTATATTATGGAAAAGATAAAAAGCATTATTATCTTTTACAATGAATCAATGCTATTCACTAACTCATATGGTCAGTTTACTCATTATAAGTTACATAATGTATTTTGAATATGTAGATTAGATAAAATTTAGAAATTATGAGAGCTAAAATTTTTATTTTTATTGCAATGGTCTTCATTTGTAATATGATAGCACAAGAATCTGATACATCAAAAGATGAAAAGGAACGAATAGAGAATTTCACAATAGTGTTTAATAATTCTTCTGAGAGCAAGCCTTTGGTTAGCTTTGATGATTATAAAGGATTAGTTGCCAAAGTTGAAAAACATAGAGAAGAACGCATGGTTGATTTAGCAACTTTTGTGAAAATGAGTCAAGAAGAAGATGTGATTATTCTTGATGCAAGAGCTGAAGATCTGTATAAAAAAAGTCACATAAAAGGAGCTGTTAATTTACCTTTTACAAAATTTACACAGCAAAATTTAATGCGTTTAATTCCGGATCCTGAGACTAAAATTTTGATTTACTGCAATAATAATATTCAAAATGATCCGATTCATTTTGCATCAAAAATTGCTTTACCAAT
Organism: uncultured Kordia sp.; assembly: GCF_947496985.1. Taxonomy (GTDB): domain Bacteria; phylum Bacteroidota; class Bacteroidia; order Flavobacteriales; family Flavobacteriaceae; genus Kordia. The sequence goes on along the minus strand of NZ_CANMEZ010000001.1, from coordinate 89,316 downwards.
AAATAATCAACCTTTGATGTTGGCATTGAATATACCGACTTATATAAATTTATATGGTTATGGGTACAAAAATGTATATGAATTGAATGCTGTAATTGATGTATTAAAGTCAAGAACGGATAATTCGTATGTTCAGTTTGAAGGAACTAGTTTTTCTAGAAAGTAGTTGTTACTCCGCGTAAGCGGGTGAGTGGTATGTTTGAGCTCCTTTCAAAAAAGTTGAAAGAGCGAGTAACGAAGACGCGACCACGCTTTTTCGCGTGGTTACGCCCAAGTGATAATTGGTATTATGTTGATTGTTTGAAAGGTTTTAAGAAACTATCTTTTTCTAAGTTTTCCAAAGAAAAATCAAAGTCAGCTTGTTCCTTTACTGTTACAATTTCTGCACCTAAAATCTTTACGATTTTATTGAACGACAATGGTTTGTTCCATTGTTGGTATAATGCTTTTGTAGCCAAGTCGGAGATTTCCGAATTACCACAAATTCGCGCATGACCAGCACCAAAGTTTAGTAATACAAAGCATTGTTTATCTTTTTTTGGAATCATGATACCCAAAATGGTTTGCCATTGTACCGAAGTACATTTTATCTCGGCAAACAACTTGTTTGGATTCATCATATAATCGTAATTAATATCATCACCTTTACCAATAATGATTTTGTATTCGCAGGTTGCACTACCAGAATATACATTGTTGTTTACCAATGTCGGCATGTTTAAACCTTTATTAGCGTACAAATATTCTGCTGCACCATTAGGCGCTGAGGTAATATCTCCCGAATACATCAAGTTACCATTTTGTTGGTTGTAGGTTGCATTCCAACCAATTTTACCACCAATATTTAAACCAGATAAATCCAAATCATTTGCACCCCAAGCATTTTTCCAGTATATACCAACGGCCATTTTTTTACCGTAAAAGCGTGTACCAGTTGGAATGTTGCCCACATACATTTTTTCGGAAGTAGGCAATGCATATTTTATATCTTCTGGCAAGAATATTTTTTTATCAGATAAATCAAATCGAGTTTTGATATAGTTGAGAATGAACTTGTAATTTTGCTCATTTACATCAGTTACTGTATTTGATTTTACCCACGATTTACCATTACGAATTCTGTATAAAAACGCATCTTGACCATTCATACGACTGTAACAAGCCGATAACGCTTTGAATAACGCAAACGGAGTTGCATTGTCTAACCAACGTACATCATTTGTTGTTAATAAAATATTTGTTACGCTGTTTAGTGGGTTTGAAACCAGTGGCTTGTGGTGCTTTTTTGAAAGCTTACTAATCTTATTAATCGTTTTTGGAGCTTTACTTTTATATGCTAAAAATAAAGGTTTGAAACGATTGAAGATTTCAGCTAATTTCTCTAAACCAAACTTGTTAAATGCTTGTGTTGGATTGTACGAACTGTTTTTAATCAATTCGATCAATTCATCATTTTTAATCAATAAAGTGGTATCTGTACTTCTGTAGATAATATATCTAAAGAATTCCACCGCATTTTCAGGATAGATATCATAAAACTCTGCTAATTTTACAATCGCTTCTTTGTTTTTGATGTTTTCTTTACCTGTAAATGTGTATTGCAATTCATCTGCCAAGATTGAAATCAAATCATCAACAGTTTCCGATTTTAACGCCATACCAGATTGTAATAACGATAAACATTTCTCTTGCATTTCAGCAACTGTATATGCTTTGATGACTTTGTATGATAATTTTGTGTCAGGAATGTTTAATACTTCCGCCGGAATGTAAATTTCAGCCTGAAAATTACTACCATACGTAGAAATATAATGCTTGATTTGGTCGATTAAAAATTGACCACGAGCGTAGTTTTGAATCGTGCTCCACGATTTATAGAAAGTTTTGTTTAAATCGTTACCATTTAACTTTTCATCAGCATAGAATTTGATGATTTTTCTTTTAGCCCAAAGCGCTTTTGTTTCAATAATATAACCTTCATCGGTGATGAATGGCTTTTTACTTGAAATTTTATCGAAAATACTTGACGTTTTTTCTTTTGCTACAACGGCGTTAAATAATTTTAGTGTTTTCATTTTAATTAAATTAATAAGTGAGGTGTATGCTTTCTTTGGATGAATGTTTTATAGGAACACCTTTTACCTATTTCAAAAAGACGAAAAGTGATATAACCAATATACTCTTGCGAGTACTGGAGTCGAACCAGTAATAGGAACTTTTTGTGTCTTTTTTTTTGAAAACTAACGGAAAGTATTTTTTTCTGGATATAATAGGAACTTTCTGTGTCAGTTTTTATTTTTATATGGTTTCAATAATGTACTTTAGATCGTTTGTCAGAAGTATTTGATTACTAACGACAGGACAAATATTTTACAGATGTGCGCAATTATTTTACGTAGTAAAATTAATTTGATTTTTTAATTTAAAGAAAATGTAAAATGCTGTTTGTTAGTGTTTTTTGTGAATAAAAAAATGACAATAGAATATATTGTCAAAAATGTATAGTTATATAAATATGTGTGATTTTGTAAAGTGAATAATGTCTATGACATTGGTAATATTTCTATTACTTTACCATATACATTTTTTGTCCATCCGTTAATTCTGCCGTGATTGTTTCCGATTAACAATCCACGTCTTTCGTTTTTGCCTTTCACTAAATGCGTAAATACATTTCCGCGAACTTTACAAAAAACGATGTCTCCAACTTCGCAATCTTCCCAAGAAATAGGCTGCAACTTTACAGGTTGCTTCGATTTTAAAAGTGGCAACATAGAATTACCAGGTTCTTTTGAAATGATGGTTTCTCCATCGAGTAGTTTTTGAATTTTCCAATTCATAGTTTTAGTTTTTTAAAAGTTATATGCATCATTATTGATACACATATCTTTTGGAAACTGATTTCAAAAGTATTTCAATGAACTCTTGCAAAAGAAGAGAAGAATTGCGCAATCTTTTTACGTAGCTCTAAATTTTAAGCAAAAAAAATTAGCCATTAGGCTAATCAAAAAAGTATCTTACTGATTATTTAAACACCAATGTAAGATTTTTGCGGTGTTGTTGGCATCATCAACTCCTCGGTGATGTCTTCCTTCTAAAGGAATGTTGAGTTGTTTTAATGCACGTGCCATTCCAATAGCTCGTCGCATTCGATTGCAGCGTCTAAACTCTTCTTTAACGTTTATATGCTGATCTCCAAAAGGAAAATCGACATTCTTTTGTCTACACTGTTCCATGACTTTGTTACGATCATAGGCACCGTAACTTGCCCAAGTATATGCAGACGAATCATACTCGTCAAAGAGTATATCAATTGCATCTTCAAAAGAAACGCCTTCTTGCGCAACCATTTCAGGTGTAATTGATGTGAGTTCTGTGCAAAATCGACTGATTTCGGAATGTTCAGGAATTACAAGAATTCCTTGTTGATTGGAAATTTTCCCGGAAGGAACATCCAATTCGCAAATACCAATTTCGATAATCTCACTATGATTTCGTTGGTATTCGCCATCTTGTTCCCAGCAGGTAGCTTCTAAGTCTACCACTAGGATTTTGTTTGTTGTTTTCATCTTTGAATGATTTTTTTAAATTAGTTTTTGTTGACAGATGAAAGCCGACGCACAATTACTATGTAAAGAACTTGTGCAAAGAATGTGATTTAAGTACGCAATCTTTTTACGCACTTTATAAATTGTTTTTGATAATGTCAAAATAGAGTTCACTTCCAAAATCACGTTCTTCTATTAAGTTTGGTTGATGATAATTAATATATTTTTTGATTTGATACATCGAATCTAAATATTTAAAATCAATTATTTTCCTGTAAAATTCTTTATATCTAACACTATTGTGATCTGTTCTGGGAGATAAATGAATTAACTGATTCCTGAATTTTATAAAATCTTTTATCGATTCATATGTTTTTGAATATTCTAAAGGAAAGTTTTTGTTTGTACATTCAGGGATTATTTTTGACATCTTAAATTCAAGATTTGCTTTTAAAATCCATTTAATATCTTTAGTCTCTCCTTTTTCCTTGGTTATATAAGTTGTTGTAACTGGGATTTCCTTATTTATAAATGCTTCTAAAGAAGAATTTAACATTATTGTATAGCTTGATGCAAATTGAAAAAAGTGTTGAAATTCTAACATTGTTTTTCCTAAATCTTGAGCATTAATATTTTTTGAAGGTTCAATAAATGATAGATTGCACAATAAATCTTTCTTGTAGCTATAAATCATCTTGGAAAACATTTGAGCACTGGAAAAATAGATTAAGCAAGGGTCTAATTCAGGAACAAATTTCATTTGATTTTTATGTTTATAATCAAATCCCATAATTGCTTTGCGATCACTAGTAACACCAATGAAGTTGCCATCAGCATATTCTTTTGACTCTAGATAATTTTTTGCATATTCAATGCTTTCATGCGGAACATCTATACTTTTTAAATCATCAACATCAAAGTTAATATCAATTTGAGCCATATTTTTTGGAATAATATTCTTCATAAGTTTTTATTTATAAATAATATACGAATATTCAACTCATTTGCGCAATTATTTTGCGTAGTAAAAAAAGAGTTTTATTTTCACAGCAAATACTTTACACATGGCAATTAATAAAAATGCATTGATCCGTTATAAAACCATTGATAAATGCTTGCAAAACCACTATCGTCAATGGACTTTGAACGATTTGATTGAAGCGTGTTCTGATACTTTACATGAATATGAAGGTCGAGAAGTGAATGTGAGTCGTAGAACGGTTCAATTAGATATTCAAATGATGCGTAGTGATAAATTGGGTTACAATGCGCCAATTGTGGTGTACGATCGTAAATATTATAAATACGAAGATGAAGAATATTCTATAACAGATATTCCGCTGACAGAAAACGATATGAATGTATTGTCGGAAACTGTAGAAATGCTGAAACAGTTTAAAGATTTCTCATTGTTTTCTGAATTAGGCGGCATTATTCAGCGTTTAGAAGATAAAGTGTATACCGAAAAAACACATCAATCTTCTATTATACATTTAGACAAAAATGAAAACCTAAAAGGATTAGAACATTTAGATGTATTGTATCAATCTATTTTGAAAAAAATAGTATTGCGTCTTACGTATCAATCGTTCAAAGCGCGTCATGCTTCTGAAATTATTTTTCATCCGTTTATCTTGAAAGAGTTTAATAATCGTTGGTTTTTAGTTGGTGTTACAGGAAATAAAACACAGATTACAACTTTTGCTTTGGATAGAATTATTAAGCTAGATTATGATTTAGATATTCCATATAGAAATGAAAATTTTAATGGAGATGATTATTACAAAAATACGATTGGTGTTACGGTTTTAGATGAAAAACACATACAAGAGATTGTTTTAAAAATTGATAAAAGTAACGCGCCCTATGTAGTAACAAAACCTTTTCATCATACACAAGAAATCATTTCAACAGACAAAAATGGAAGTGTCACTATAAAACTGTTAGTACATATTAATTTTGAATTGGAACGTTTGATTCTTGGTTTTGGAGATGCTATAGAAGTATTAGAGCCAAGATTGTTACGAAAGCGAATTCGAAAAAAATTACAAATTGCGGTAAATAAATATGATAATTGATTAAGATTAAGAATGATAAGAAATTTTATCTTAGCAAAATAATCTATCTAACAAATTTTTCTAATGAAATTAAGATACGTTTTTGCGTTTTTTATTTTGAATATGCATTTGGCAAATTCACAATCGGCAGCTATTACCATTGATGGTATTTTTGATGATTGGGATTCAAGTTTAACTACGTATGTGGATACGAATGAAACGATTAGCGGGATTGATTTGTTAGAGATTCAAGTAACAAATGATGATGAGTTTCTATTTATCAAAATAAAAGCGAATCAAGAATTTGACTTGACTGATGATACAATTACACAGGAATTAGGCCTTTTTATTGATACTGACAATGACACGAATACAGGATTTGATATTCAACAAGGATATGGTTCTGAATTAGGATTACTATTTACACGATTATATGGACATTACAACGTAACACCATATTCGCAAGTAAGTATGTCTGATTTAAAAGTAAGAGCTGCTCCAACAGTGACTTCTGATGAATTTGAAATTGCAATTGGGCGTCATGTGCTACCAGATGGAGCGAATCCGTTATTTACTTCGTCAACTATTAAAATACTAATAAAGAATGATAGTAATTTTGATAGAGTCCCAAATATTGGAGATGTTTTTACATATACTTTTGATGAAACGCCAGTTTCTGCATATACGCCAATAGATATTAACAAAGGTACTTCCGAGCACATACGAATTGTTGCATACAATACGTTACTAGATGGATTGTTAGATGTAAATCGGTTGGATGATTTTGAGCGAATAATAAAGTCATTGAATCCTGATATTGTTGGTTTCATTGAAAGTGCTGCAACTTCAGAAACGTATGTTAAGTCATTATTTGATGCATGGTTGCCTTTAGGAACAGTTGATGGTTGGTATGTGAAAAAACATGGAGGGGAAGTTACAGTTTCACGTTGGGAAATCACGCAACAATGGAATCACTTAACACGACAATTTCCTGTGTTGATAGATCTTCCAGATACAATTTATCATACAGATTTGTTATTTACAAATGCACATTTGAGTTGTTGTGGAGCAGATACTTCTCGGCAAGATCAAGTGGATCAATATGCAGCTTTTATATTAGATGCAAAAACTGCGGGCGGATTGATTGATCTTCCTAAAAATACACCTTTTGTGTATGGTGGTGATTTAAACTTAGTAGGCTTTGCGCAACAATTAGAAACACTAAAAACTGGAGATATTCAAAATACAGCAACTTATGGACAAGGTGCGCCTTTAGATTGGGATGATACAGATTTGAAAGAAGAAAACTGTTTACAAGCTGATGTGCGAATGAATTATACTTGGCGATCAGACACACAAGCTTTTCCGCCAGGAAAATTAGATTTTATTATTTTTTCAGACTTTACGCTCAAGGCGGAAAAATCATTCGTGTTACAAACAGAATTAATGTCAACAACACGATTGACTAACTATAATTTACAGCAAACTGATACAGGAAATGCTTCTGACCATTTCCCTGTAGTGACAGATTTTTCAATTAAAACAGCTACGGTTTCTCCAGTTGTATATTTGCAAGGCGCAGGAAGTAATCCGTATACAGGAGAAGAAGGATTAATGCGAGACGATTTACGTCGTAATAGCTTAGTGCCAACAATATCTCCACATCAAGATGCATTGACTTGTGATGCAAACGTTTTCAATACAACTATCGGAGAAGAAAACAATGATATCGTTGATTGGGTTTATATAGAATTGCGAGATGTAGAAAATAATTCGCAAGTAAAATATGCACGTTCTGCTTTGTTGCAACGCGATGGAGATATAGTAGATGTTGATGGCGTTTCTACTGCTGTAAAACTTAATGTGCCACCAGCAGATTATTATGTAGCTGTTCGTCATCGAAATCACTTAGGAGTCATGACTATTGGCGAAGTCCAATTATCTAGTAATATTGTTATAATTGATTTTTCTCAAGATTCAAGCTTTATAAGCTATGGAAGCAACCCGCAAACACAATCTGGAATTCCTTCTGGACGATATGCAATGTGGGCAGGAAATGTGAATAATGATGCAATAATCCAATATTCAGGAACAACCCCTGATACTCCAATAATTTTGAGTACTGTATTAAATGATGTAGGAAACTTTTTAAACTTTCCAACCTATACGATTACAGGTTATCATGTGAATGATGTTAATATGGATGGAAATATTCAATATACAGGAACCACACCAGACACACCTTTTATTCTTCAAAATGTTTTATCACATCCTGGAAATTTCTTAAACTTTAGCACATACCAAATCATGGAACAATTGCCAGAAAATTAAATCATTTATAATAACTAAGAGACAGCGTTTACTATGTTAATGCCAATGAATTTCTTGAAATAAAATAGATTAAAAAACATCTTTTATAGTTGTGATAAATTTTCTTAACTTTGGAGCTTGATCAAACTATACAATTACCAGAAAAATCTATTATTTAAAAAACATCCTATTCATGAAAAAAACTACTTTTATCTTTTTACTATGTGCAACTTTTGCATTATTTGCAAATAAAGTCAATGCGCAAGATGGTTATACATATACATTAATACAAGACCCTATGAATGTATATGACTTTACAGTACAAGCAGTACCGAATGCAAGTTCTAATAACTTTGCTACTTCTGTACAGAGTTATGGATTTACAATTATTTTACCGGATGGTGTAACAATTGATATATCTGGAGATACTTCTTTAGGAGGAGCAGTTAGCGCTTCCTTTTTTGACGGAAACAATTTTTCACAGCCTACTCTTGATGGATATTTAGTTACAGAAACTTTAGGAAGTCCAGTGTCTCTTACTGCGCCATCTGCAGGAATGAACACAATTGTATACAGCTTTACAGTACAAGGAAATCCTGAATCAGGATTGATTTATATTTTAGAAAATAACTCATCTCTAGCTACTGCTATTACACCTTTAAAATCTTTTATGCAAGCTGACATGATTGACAATGGAATGGCAGAATTTGTAAATGTAGTAGATCCAAATGCTCCTGCAGTAACATCACCATCATTATTTGACTTCTCTACATTGAGTACTTCTGAAGTAGAACTTACTGGAGTAAATGTATTTCCTAATCCAGTAAAGAGTACTGCAACAATTACAGGAGTTTCAGATATTGAAACTGTTGAAATTACAAATATTACAGGACAACGTGTATTGTACAATACAACTAACCTTGAAACAATTGATATGAGTGGATTACCATCAGGGATTTACTTTGCAAAAATAAAAGCAACTTCAGGATCAAAAACAGTGAAGTTAATCAAAGAATAATTGAAATTATATTCAATACTTTATAAAAAGCACCATTCATTTGAATGGTGCTTTTTTTTGCGTTATTTTTTTATCAGAGGGAAATTCGGTTAGTTTAGAATTAAACGTTGTTAAATAGCTTTAAAATTAGATTAGAGAATAATATTGAATCTTCTAGAAGAAATAAAAAATGAAATTACAAAAAATGGACATTTTTCTATGCTCTTTGCCTTTTCCCTTTCTTCAAATAGAAATTTAATAGTAAACTATACAATTGTATTACTAAAATAAGGTATTGCAAACATAACAGATCCAAAAAGTGTTCCCCAAGAATTAAGGCATATTATTCCAGATTACCCATCATTGATCGTTCAAAAAATTTCACTAAGTAGTGAGCGTGAATACGGTATATTTGAACATTGAGAAAGGTGCCTTTAATAATCATTCTAACAAGCACCTATTGATAATATTCCTGTTTTGTTAAAGTAATCTATTTCCCGAACGCACTTACTAGTATAAAAACAAAAAACCCGATCGTATGATCGGGTTTTTATGGTGGTGCCTCCAGGAATCGAACCAGGGACACAAGGATTTTCAGTCCTTTGCTCTACCAACTGAGCTAAGGCACCATCGCCTTAAATGCGGATGCAAATATAAGAGTTTTTTATACTTGACAAAACTATTTTGAAAAAAAAACGTTTCTTAAATTAGCAGCATTGAAAAAATATTATGAATTTAATTGTAGATGCAGGAAATACGTTTGTAAAAGTTGCTGTCTTTCAGGAAGATAAAATGTTGTCTCATGAGAGCTTCAAAAAAGAGGTGTTTCAAAAAAAAATTGAAAAAATTTTGAAAAAGTTTCCAGAGATAGATCAAATGATCACTTCTTCGGTAACAAAACTACGCGAGGAGACAAAAACATTTTTATCCAAATTATCTATAAATGTGTTGAAATTAACTCACGAAACCAATGTGCCTTTTCAAAATAAGTATACCACTCCAAAAACATTAGGGGTCGATCGTATTGCATTAATAGTTGCTGCTGTAATACAATATCCAAAACAAAACGTATTAGTTATTGATGCAGGAACCTGTATTACCTACGATTTTAAAACACATAATGAAGTGTATCTTGGTGGAGGCATTTCACCAGGAATACAACTTCGATACAAAACATTAAACCTACTAACCGCAAACCTTCCATTACTTAAACCCAAAATGCCTGAAAATTATATAGGTGATTCCACAGAAAATGCAATTCACTCAGGAGTAACCGTAGGAGTAATCACCGAAATTGATGGGATAATTGAGCGTTATAAAGCACAATTTCAACATTTAACAGTTATTTTAACAGGCGGTGACACTAATTTCTTGGCTAAAAGGTTAAAAAATACCATATTTGCGAATTCAAAATTCTTGTTACAAGGATTGAACAATGTTTTAGAATATAATAGATATAATGATTAGAAAGTTTTTAGGATTATCAATTTTGTTGTTTATCTGCCAAGTAAGTATTGCACAGCAAGGAACAGCTTCACCATATTCATTCTTAGGAATTGGAGATTTGAAGTTTAAAGGAACAACAGAAAACAGAAGTATGGGAGGAATGAGTGTCTATTCAGATAGTCTACATTTAAACTTGCAAAATCCAGCGGCATTTGGAAGTTTAAAATTCACAACATATACATTAGGAGCTAGCTATGGACAATTAAAGCTTGAAAGCCCTTCAGGGACTGATAAAGGTTCGTCTACAGCATTAGACTACTTAGCAGTAGGATTTCCGTTGAGTAAAAAGATGGGAGTAGGATTCGGAATTTTACCTTACAGCTCGGTTGGTTATAACTTTGAAGGAATTGGAGAAACAGGAATTGCTTCCGCACCAAACAAATTTGCACAATATGAAGGTGAAGGCGGATTAAACTCTGTATTCCTATCATTAGGATATAAAGTTTCAAAAAGCTTTTCTGTCGGAGCGACTGTAAACTATAATTTCGGAAATATAAAAAATCAAAACACAGAATTTTTAGGAGAACTTAATGACGATGGTAGTTTTGTACGAACCCTAAACTATGGAACTCGTTCTAAAGATGAATCTAAATTAAGTGGATTGAGCTATAATTTGGGAGCATATTACCAAACAAAATTCAACGAAAAGTTATCTTTAACAACTTCGTTAACATTTTCTCCACAATCAAATATCAACTCAGATAATACACGTCAATTATTAGCATTAAATTTATCAGGTAATGGCTCAGAAATTGTAAGTTCTGGTCAATTAGACGATATTGATTTAGGAGATAAGAAAACAACAGAATTAAAATTGCCTACAAAAACATCTCTTGGTGTTGGTTTAGGTGAAAAAAATAAGTGGTTTACAGGTGTAGAGTATACATTTTTAAATAGTAGTAACTTTGGAAATAGTTTAACAACTATTGAAAACGTAACCTATGAAAATTCTTCAAAAATTGCAGTTGGAGGATTTTATATTCCAAAATTTAATTCATTTACAAGTTATTGGGAGAGAGTGACTTATAGGGCTGGAATTCGTTATGAGCATACAGGAATTGCAATTCGAAATGAAAATCTAAATGATTTTGGCATATCTTTTGGAGTAGGACTACCAGTGGGACGCACAATATCAAACTTGAACCTTGGTGTTGAGTTTGGACAAAGAGGAACAACGAATGCTGGATTAATCAAAGAAAACTATGTCAATTTCCACTTAAGTTTATCATTAAACGATGTGTGGTTCATAAAAAGAAAGTATAATTAACCGAATAAAATTAGAGAAATGAAGAATATTTTTACATTATTAGTAACAGGATTGTTTACAATAACAAGCTTCACAACTTTAAATGCTCAAGATTGTAAGACAAAATTATCCCTATTTGCCGAAAACGCTAAAGCTAAAAACTATGCGGAAGCTGAAACGCAACTAAACGAATTAAGAAAAGAATGCCCAACTATAAGTTCTGCATTGTATGCTTACGGTGAGAGAATTTATAAAAATAAAATGAAAACTGGGACGGACAAAAGAGCCGCTGCTGAAGAATTAATTCAGTTGTATAAAGATAGAATGGCTAACGTTCCTGCAAAAACTAAAAAAGGAGACATCCTTGGGAAAATAGGAACACTAATGGTAGACCATAAAATTGGAACTGCTAAAAGTCAGTACGATATATTTGATGAAGCTTTCAAAACAGATTTGAAAAACTTCAAAAACCCAAAATCATTATATCAATACTTCGAATTGTACTATAATATGTATACTGATGGAAATCAAGGTATTGCTTTGGAAAACCTAATTCAGAAGTATGAAGAATTAAACGAAAAGTTTGAATCTGAAAGTGAAAGATTAGCAAAAACTAAAAATGAGTTGATCGCTAAAAAAGATGGAGGACAAGAGTTAACATCTAAAGAAGCAAGAGCAGAAAGAATTGCAGATACCAATGTGAAAGCAATCGCAATTTTCTCTGGAAATATGGAGTCATTAATAGAAAAAGTATCTACTTGTGAAACGTTAATTCCATTATTTAGAAAAAACTTTGACGCAAACAGAAGTAATGCACTTTGGTTAAAAAGAGCTGCTGGAAGATTAGATGCTAAAGGATGTGATGAAGATCCATTATTCGTAGAATTAGTAGAAGCAGTAGATGCTTTAGAGCCATCTGCAAATTCTAAAAGATACTTGTCAGGAATCTATGAAAGAAAAGGAAACGCTACAAGAGCAGAAGAGTACTTAAAGCAGTCATTAAGTATGGAGACTGATCCAATTAGAAAAGGAAAGTTATTATACAAAATTGCTGACAAGGCTAAGAAAAAAGGTCAAAAATCAAAAGCTAGAAAGTATTACCTAGATGCTGTAAAAAGTAACCCATCTTTAGGAAGTGCTTACTTAAAAATTGCACAACTATACGCTTCAAGTGTAAACCAATGTGGAAATGATGAGTTCACAAAAAGAGCTGGATACTGGAAAGCTGCTGAAATGGCAAGAAAAGCTGGTCAAGTAGATCCATCATTAAAAAGTATCGCTTCAAGAACTGTAAACTCATACATGAAGTCAGCTCCAAGTAAATCAGATATCTTTAGTAAAGGATATAAAGGAGGAGAATCAGTTCCATTAAACTGTTGGATTGGTGGAAGTGTAAGAGTTCCAAGTTTATAATACAAATGAGCATACACACAAAATATATATTACATTGCATTGTCACAGCACTCGCTGTGACAATGCTTTTTTCATGTCAGGGCGATTACAATAGTGAAATGCAAAAACTATCGTATTCAAAACGTTTTCCTGTTGGAGAAGCCGAAAATATATTTTTAGTGTATACAGATTCAGGAAAAGTAAAATCGACGCTAAGAAGCCCTTATAACAAAGATTTTTCCAATCAAAAATTTCCTTTTTCAGAATTCCCTAAAGGAGTTATCGTCAAGTTTTTTGATGACCAAAACAATGAAAATACGATTACTGCTGACTATGCAATTTTGTATAGTGACACAAGATTAGTAGATTTACAAGGAAATGTAACCTTAACAACGCATAAAGGAGATGTCTTAGCGGCACCTCAATTATTTTGGGATCAAGACAGAGAATGGATTTTTACAGAAGGAGAATTCAAAATCAGTAATGAATATGGTGTGTTGCTGCAGGGAACTAATGGAATCGATTTCAATAGAGATCTAAGTATCATGGAAGCCCATGAAATCTATGATAGTACAATCCCAATTGACGAAAAAGACAAATAGAACACTACAAACTAACAAAACCTAAAAGCCGTGAAAATATTAAGTTATACAAAATACTTGTATCTTGTGGTAGCCGTCTTAGCTACCTATAAAGCAATAGAATTGTGGAATGTAGGAACAGAATCGTACATATTCATAGCATTTGCGGTAGTTTCGCTTTTAATGTTTCTTTTTAGGAGACATTACGGGAAAAAATTTGAAGAGCGAAAAAAACAAGAATAAATGGAACTACAGTTGCTCATTATCATAACGGCATTACTGTTTTCAGCTTTCTTTTCCGGAATGGAAATCGCATATGTTTCAGCGAATAAAATCCATATAGAACTCGAAAAAAAGCAAGAGGGAATTCTTGCGAAAATATTAACGAGACTTACCTTAAAACCTTCTAAATTTATTGCGACAATGCTAGTTGGGAACAATATAGCATTAGTGATTTATGGTTTTTTTATGGGGGAATTGTTAGTAGCTTGGGTTCATGAAACACCTTGGCTCAATCAATACATAAGTATAAAATATGAGCTGTTATTTCAAACAATAGTATCTACATTAGTTATCTTATTTACAGCAGAATTTCTTCCGAAAGTGTTCTTTCAAGTGTATTCAAACAGACTCTTGAAAATATTAGCAATTCCTGCATACATTTTTTATCAACTATTTTGGTTAGTCTCAGAATTTGTAATGTGGATATCGAATGTAGTCTTAAAAAAATTCTTCAAAACTGAAGGAGACGAAGTACAACTAGAATTTAGTAAAGTTGAACTTGGGGACTATATTACGGAGCAAATGGAAGCAACACATCATGATGAAGATATAGATTCCGAAATCCAAATATTTCAAAATGCCTTAGAATTTTCAGAAGTAAAATCTAGGGAAGTTATGATTCCAAGAACGGAAATTGTGGCAATAGAATTGCATGAAAGCACTAAAAACCTGGCAAAACTCTTCTCAGAAACAGGCTATTCAAAAATTCTAGTCTATAAAAATAGTATTGATGACATTATTGGATATGTGCACTCTTTTGAACTATTCAAAAAGCCAAAAACGATACGAAGCATCGTAATGCCAGTGATATTTGTTCCGGAAGCAATGTTGGCAAATGATGTTTTAAATGTATTGACTAAAAAACGTAAAAGTATCGCAGTTGTATTAGATGAATATGGCGGAACTTCTGGAATAATTACAGTAGAAGATATTGTAGAAGAGTTGTTTGGTGAAATAGAAGATGAACATGATGTTACCGAATTACTTGAAAAACGAATAGGTGAATACGAATACATTTTTTCTGCCCGATTAGAAGTTGATTATATCAACGAAATGCACAAACTGAACCTTCCAGAAAATGAAAATTATGAAACATTAGGCGGACTTATTGTAAGTGAAACTGAGGAAATTCCACAAAAAGATGAAGTCATCATAATCAACAATGTAAAGTTCACAATTCTAGAAGTTTCCAATACAAAAATTGATACAATTCAGCTTCAAATACTTTCAGAAGATTAAAATCCCTAAAATAAACGAATTAATACGTGGTTCTTCTTTTATTATTTAGTAGGAAATTGTATTTTCGCCCACTGAATTTCATAAAATTGAAGATAAATGGCAATTCTTGCAAAAATTAGACAGCGTACATTAGTTTTAATCCTAATCATTGGATTAGCACTATTTGCTTTTGTAATCTCTGACGTATTCAACAACTCAGACAATGGAGCAAAACAACCAAACGAAATAGGAATGGTAAATGGCGAAAGCATTCCATACAGAGGTTTTAGTAATAATGTAGAAAATATATTAAACCAATCTAGAGGTAGTCAATCTACAATCCAAGTAGTAAACAATGTTTGGGATCAACAACTTCGAAGTGAATTAATATCTCAACAATTAGACGAATTAGGAATCACTATAGAGAAAGATGAAATCTGGAACTTAATGATCACCAATTCATATTTCACTGGAAACCCTCAATTCCAAGATGAAGCTGGTGTTTTTGTAGAAGGAAAATTAAGAGAATATATCAACTCTTTAGAAGCTACAAAAAACGACAAAAAAGATCCTACAAAAGCAGCACAATATCAAAGCTGGTTATCAACGGAAGAATTCTTTATCAATCAAGCTAAGCAAAACTTATACTATAACTTAGTAAGATCAGGTTCAATTGCGACGGTAAAAGAAGGAGAGTTAGCATATCGTTTAGAAAATGACAAAGTAACTTTTAAATATGTTCAAATTCCTTACAACACAGTAACGAATGAAGAAGTAGAGATCAAGAAAAGTGATATAAAAAACTATATCAATAATCATAAATCAATGTTTGAAGAAGATGCTTCAAGAGATATTCAATATGTGTATTTCGAAGAAAAACCTTCAAAGGCAGATGAAGATTCAGCAAAAACTGATGTTACTGGATTAATGAGTGCTTTTGAAGCAGCAGAAGATGCTGAAGGGTATGCAAACGAAAACACTGATACAAACGAAAATAGTACATTCTTATACAAGAATCAATTGCCAAAAGATGTAGCAGAAGGTTTGTATGCAACTGAAGTTGGAAAAGTATTCGGGCCATACAAAGTTGGAGACATATACAAAATTTCAAGAGTTGTTGAAACAATGCAAAAGCCTGATTCTGTAAGAAACAGACATATCTTAATTCGTTTTGCAGGTTCAAATGGAGCTGATCCAAGCTTGAAAACAACAAAAGAAGAGGCAAGAAAAACAGCTGATAGCATCTTAGCAATTGTAAAAAGAAACAAATCTAAATTTGCTGATATTGCTAAAACAATGTCTGACGATACTTCAAAAGATAAAGGTGGTGATTTAGGATGGTATTCTAGTACAACAGGATTAACGCCAACTTACAAAGAATACATTTTTGGAAACAAAACTGGAGATATGGATGTTGTAGAGTCTCCTTTCGGATTCCACGTAATTGAAATTCAAGAACAAAAGAATCTTCAAAAAACAATCAAGTTGGCAACAATTACAAAATTAGTTGAGTCTTCTGAAAAAACATTAAGCGACTTATTTACAACTTCTTCAAAATTTGAAGCAGATGCAGGAAAAGGAGACAATGCTTTTGTTGATATTGCTAAAACAAACTCATACGAAGTTAAGCCTGTAAACAAGATGAAAATCTTAGATTCTAGAATCTTAGGTTTAGGAGATCAACGCCAAATTGTACGTTGGACATTTGAAGATGATGTAAAAGTTGGAGATATTAAGCGTTTCCCTGTAGGAAGTGGATTTGTAGTTGTTCAATTAACTCAAAAACACGCTGAAGGATTATCGTCTGTAGAAGACGCTTCTGCGCGTGTAATTCAATTACTAAGAGATGAGAAAAAAGCTGAAATCATCAAATCTAAAAACACAGCAACTACATTAGCTGACTTAGCTGCAGCTAACAATGTGCAAGTGCAAACAGCAACTTCTTTATCAATGAGCTCACCTGTGATTCCAGGAGCTGGAGAAGAGAAAAAAGTAGTTGGAGCAGCATTTGCATTAGCAGAAGGAACAACTTCAAAATTAATTGCAGGTAAAAAAGGTGTATTCATGATTGAAGTTACAACAAAAACACCAGCTGCTGCAAAAGATAGCTATCTTACAGAAATGAACTCTCTAAGAACACAAAGATCTTCAACGGCTACAAATTCAGTATTCAATGCATTGAAAAGTGCTTCTGAAATTGAAGATAACAGATCTAAATTCTACTAAGATTCACATATGAAATAACATTCTAATTATGTAGAATGTGAAAAGCCTGTAATTAATTTTACAGGCTTTTTTTGTAGTTTGTAAAAACTATATAATCCTTGAAAAATGATAACAAAATTTTCTGAGAAGTTTAAAGAAAAGAGTAATACAGATTTACTTTATATAATTGAAAATCCTGAGGCATATCAAAAAGAAGCCGTGCTTACTGCAAGTTATGAATTAGAGTCAAGAGGAATAGTAAATGAAACAATTGTTGATGTCAAAAACACATATAAACAACAAGAGGAATTAATAAGTAAAATACAATTGAATTCTCAAAAGAAACGATCTAGTTTGCCAAAATCTATTGCTAACGCAGTAAAATTGATCTACATATCAATGGGATTAGGAGTTATAAACCCAATCATTATAGAGCTGTTTTTAGGGTTTCAATCTTTCTCTGATCCCAAAAGTTTAGTAATTACCTTAATAAGTACAGGTGTTTTAGCATTATTGGCATATCAAATAAATTTAGGAGAAAACTGGGCGAGAAATGTGTACACAGTTTTGGCAGGTTTGGGATTAATGATGTCTCCTGCAGTGATATTCGAAACCTTTCAGCTGGGCTTAGTGATTGGTTTTTTATCTTTAGTTCAAGTTGCTTTGCAAGGATTTGCTATATTTTTACTATTCAAACCAGAATCAAGAACTTGGTATCAAAGTAATAAGATTAAAATTTAAAAAGTCGACTTATATGGAAAGTATCATTTCATCAAAATGAATTACCGTTTCATATCCTTTTGATTTAAAATAAGTTAGAGTGTCGTCATTTCCTGTTGCTAAGATGAAATCGCCGCCCCAAGCACCTAAACTTTTAGTTTGTCCAAAATAATCAGCGAACAAACGTTTTTGCACAGGTGTTTCTTGAATAATATCAGCAATAATGGCTTCGTGTTCGCTCAGTAACAAATTAAAATCAGCAATAGAGTTGCTAGTCGCCATTTCAGTAGTAATGGCATTAATCACTTTTATTTCGTTTGTAATAGTGCCTTTTTTACTGTTGTAATTCGTAATAGCGTTTCTGCTGTTTTGTTTTTTGTTTAAATGTACAAAGTACAATTGATCGCTAAACGAAAGGGAAAATTCAATTGGAGTTACTTTTGGCTTTCTCTGATTAATCTCGTAAATAATAGGTGTATGGTGTTTCGCGCATGCAATATCATAACCACTTCCTTTAAAAGCATTCCAAAGTAGTGTAAACGGATTCACATTTGCCCAAAGTGCAATATTATGAATCAGCGTAGACGAAGAGCCCAATCCCCAATTTTGAGGAAAAGTTAAGCTGGTTTGCACTTCAAAACTAGTCTCTCCATTTAAAAATGAAGGATTCAAACGTTTAGCTTCTGATAAAATGTTATGTAATACTTGGCTTTCAGGATCAATATAAGAAACTTCACAATCGAATGCTTTCAATTCAAACGAGCGTTGGAACCAAATCAAATCTTGTGCGTCATAACTTTTCCAAACCAATTTTGGTGGCTCAATCGAATTTGGTAGTTCAATCGGAACTACCGTCATAGATTGTCCATACGTGGTTGGAATAGCCAATGCTTTTGCGCCATCTAAAACGACATATTCACCTGTTAATAATAATTTTCCGTTACTGTAGAAATTCATTAAGCTTGTCCTATTTTATATGTGTTAAAAGCATTCACAACAGCGCTATGCGTTACTGTTTTATCTTTAAAGAAAGCGATAAAATGTTTCTTCTCAGCTTCTGTAGCTTTTAATTGGTTTAAAATGTTAACCAAATGCATCTTCATATGTCCTTTTTGAATTCCTGTCGTTGTCAATGAACGGACGGCAGCAAAATTTTGTGCTAATCCTGCAACAGCAACAATCTGCATCAATTCTTTGGCATTTGGCTTTCCAAGCATTTCTAGGGCTAATTTTACCAATGGGTGTAATGAGGTCAATCCGCCAACGGTTCCTAATGACAGTGGAATCTCTATCCAAAACTTAAATATGCCATCGTTTAATTCGGCATGCGTTAAACTAGAATAACGTCCATCTTTTGCAGCATAGGCATGAATTCCAGCTTCTACAGCTCTAAAATCATTTCCTGTAGCTAACACAACGGCATCAATTCCGTTCATAATTCCTTTATTATGCGTTACAGCGCGATATGGTTCTGTTTTTGCAATTTGAATAGCACGAACAAACTTTGCTGCAAATTCATTAGCGTCCATGGTTTCACTTTCGGTTAACGAACTTACAGGGCAACTTACTTCAGCTTTTACCAAGCAATTAGGAACATAATTAGAAAGAATACTCATTACAATTTGAATGTCTTTCTCTTGTTCAGAAAAAATATCAAACGTTTGTGCATTTTCTTTAAATGTTTTTGCAAACTGTTCTAAACAGGAGTTGATAAAGTTTGCTCCCATAGAATCGACAGTTTCAAACGTGCAGTGTAGTTGAAAATATCCGTCTAGTGCTGCCGTTTTATCACGAAGTTCTATATCAGTAATTCCGCCACCACGTTTTTCCATATTCTGAGTAATATGCTTTGTGGAAGCAATTAATTCAGCTTTAATCGAACTAAAATAAGTGTGTAATTTTTCGGTCGAGCCGAAATACATAAAATGTACTTGTCCAACTTTTTCGGTATTAATTACTGTGGCTTTAAATCCACCACGATCTATCCAAAACTTTGCAGCCTTACTAGCCGCTGCAACAACCGAGCTTTCTTCAATCGCCATTGGAATGGCATACAATTCATCATTAATCAAAAAATTAGGAGCAATTCCTAACGGAAGATAAAAGTTTGAAATCGTATTCTCAATAAATTCATCATGTAGCTTTTGTAGCGTTTCATCTGAATTCCAATATTTCTGTAATGTATCAACAACAGTTGTATTGTTTTGAAAATACGTGCTAGCAAGCCATTCAATTTTTTCGTTCTTGGAAAGTTTTGAAAATCCAGCAATAGGAGTAATCATAAAATAGGGTTTAATATCCGTTACGTTTGCGGCAAAGATACGCAATGAAAAAGTACAATTTTACTTCGAATGGGCTAAAATATAGTTTGAAACGAAAGCTTTTTGGAGTAAAAAAGGTCAAAAGGGGATATTTTACAATGCATTTAGTGTGGAAATGTCATAAAATAGAGCTAAAAAGAATCAAATTTCTCCTGATATAATTTAAGGTTTGATTTTTGTGGTACTTGCTTGATATTTGTATATTGTCAACCTTATAATTTAAAATTACTCAAAATAATAGGCTTTTACCAAGCATATTCTTAAAAACTTAACACGAATGAAATTAAAATATGTTTTTCTTTTTCTCTTTTTAGGACTTACAAGTTTTACAATTGCACAGCAAAAAGAAATTACGCTAGAAGAAATATGGAATGGTTCTTTTAGAACTCGTGGAATGGACGTATTGCGTTCCATGAACAATGGGAAACAATATACTGTATTAAATAGAAGGTCAGGTTCAGTAGACAAATACGATTACAAAACACTTGAAAAAGTGGAAACCATTGTAAGTGCTGGCGATCTTTCAGAAATTGCTTCATTTTCTTCATATAGCTTTAGTGATGATGAAAGTAAATTAATTTTAGCTACAGAGGTAGAGCCTGTATTTAGAAGATCTAGATTAGGAATCTATTATGTATATGATATAGCTTCAAAAAAAGCGACAAAAATTTCAGATAAAAAAATACAAGAGCCAACCTTTTCTCCTAACGGAAAAAAGGTTGCTTACGTTTATGAAAATAATATCTATGTAAAGGATTTACAATCTGGAAATGAAACACAAATTACAACGGATGGTGTGAAAAACAAAATCATTAACGGTGTAACGGATTGGGTATATGAAGAAGAATTTTCAATTGTAAGAGCATTTCAGTGGAATGCAGCAAGTGATCATATTGCATTCATTCGTTTTGATGAAACAAATGTTCCTGAATTTTCAATGGATGTTTATGGAAGTCAATTATATCCACAACAACATGTGTTTAAATATCCAAAAGCAGGAGAAAAAAATGCAGATGTATCTTTACATTTATATAGTTTGAATGCTAATAAAACGTCTGAAATCAACTTAGGAAACTACAATGATTTTTATATTCCAAGAATCAACTGGACAAATGATCCGTTAGTATTGAGTATACAAGTTATTAATAGACATCAAAACGAATTGGATTTGATTATGTACAATGCTGCTACAAATCAAACATCAATTGTAGTTAAAGAAAAAGATAAAGCGTATGTTGATATTACAGATAACTTAACGTTTTTAGCAGATAACAGTTTCATTTGGACAAGTGAAAAAGATGGATTTAATCATATTTACCATTATAAGAAAGATGGAACGTTAATCAATCAAGTAACAAAAGGGCCGTGGGAAGTAACTGCGTATTATGGATACAATGAAAAAGATGATATCATTTATTATCAATCAGTTGAAAATGGTTCTGTAAACAGAGATGTATATTCCATCAAAATAAACGGGAAGAAAAAGAAACGACTTTCTACAAAGAACGGTACAAACGGCGCAAACTTTAGTGCTAACTTCACATACTATATTAGCTCTTTCTCTAGTGCGACAACTCCAAATGAATACGCATTGCACTTAGCTAAGAATGGTAAGTTAGTCAAAGAAATCAAAAACAATGCGAACGTAAAAGAAAAATTAGATGGCTACAAAATGTCTCAGAAAGAATTCTTTACGTTAACAACAGCAAAAGGACATGAATTAAACGCTTGGATGATAAAACCAGTAGACTTTGATGCTTCAAAAAAATATCCAGTATTTATGTATCAATATTCTGGTCCTGGTTCACAAACAGTTTCTAATAGATGGAATAGTAGTAATGACTATTGGTATCAAATGTTAGCACAAAAAGGAATGATTATTGTGTGTGTTGACGGACGTGGAACAGGTTTCAAAGGAGCAGACTTTAAAAAAGTAACCTATAAAGAATTAGGGAAATACGAAGTAGAAGATCAAATAGATGCGGCAATAGAACTAGGGAAACGTTCATATGTTGACAAAGATCGTATCGGAATTTGGGGATGGAGTTACGGAGGATTCATGTCGAGTAACTGTATCTTAAAAGGTAATGATGTATTTAGTATGGCAATTGCAGTTGCACCTGTAACAAGCTGGCGTTTTTATGATACCATTTATACGGAGCGCTATATGCAAACTCCACAAGAAAATGCAAGTGGATATGATGATAATTCGCCAATAAACCATGTAGAAAAACTAAAAGGTGATTATTTAGTGGTTCACGGAACAGGAGATGATAACGTGCATGTTCAAAATACAATGCGTATGATTGACGCATTAATAAAAGCAAACAAACAATTCGATTGGATGATTTATCCAGATAAAAATCATGGAATTTATGGAGGTTACACTCGTTTGCATTTATATACCAAAATGACAGATTTCATCGAAAATACATTACTAAAAAAATAATTTCAAAAAAGATACTAACCCAAACTATTTAAAATAATGACAGACTCAGTAAAACAAGAACACCAAAAAGAACTATTTGGGCAACCAATAGGACTTTACATTTTATTTTTAACTGAAATGTGGGAACGTTTTTCATATTATGGAATGCGCGCATTACTAGTTTTATATATGACTACCGCAACAATCGGAGATGACAGAGGAGCAGGTTTAGGTTGGACAAGTAAAGAAGCGTTGGCACTTTACGGTTGGTATACAATGCTAGTATATGTAATGTCTATTCCAGGAGGAATGATAGCTGATAAATTAATAGGACAGAAAAAAGCTGTTTTATGGGGAGCTATTGTTTTGTGTATAGGACATGGTGTTTTAGTACTTACTGATATTTGGGCATTCTATACAGGTTTAGGACTTGTAATATTAGGTGTAGGATTATTAAAGCCTAACATTTCTACAATGGTAGGAGGACTCTACAGAGAAGGAGATATTCGAAGAGATAAAGGGTTTAGCATCTTTTATATCGGAATTAACTTAGGATCTTTATTAGCAACATTAATCGTAGGATTGGTAGTTGCAGAATGGGGATGGCATGCAGGATTTGGACTAGCAGGAATTGTAATGGTATTAGGATTAATAAACTATCTATATGGTCAAAAATACTTGAAACATGTAGGTAATTTTGAACCAAGTACTGGAGGGGAAAATGAAATTTCTTATGGACAGTTATATGGAAAACTACCTAGTTCGCCAGTTCAATTAACGGTTACACTAATTTTATTAGCATTATCAGCATATGGATGGTATACTTTGGGATGGGGTTACGGTTTACTTTTTGCTTTCTTAACTGCAATTACTGCATTGTTAATGATGATTTATAAAGAATTAGATACGCAAATATATAAAGACAGATTCCTTGTATTATTACTATCATTTATCATGGTAATTATTTTTTGGGGAGCTTTTGAACAAGCAGGAGGTTTAATGAACTTATATACGGAAACAAATACAAATAGAGATCTATTTGGTTGGGAAGTGCCAACAGTAATGTTTCAAAGTTTAAATGCAGGATTTATTATCATATTTGCGACAATTATTGCAGGATATTGGGCAAAAAGAAAATTAAAAGGAAAAGAAGCCTCTTCATTATTTAAAATGGCTTTGGGTATTATCATTATGGGATTTGGTTTCCTATTTATGGTTTTTGCTGTAATGGAATTTGAAAAATCAGGAGCATCAAGTATGATATGGTTAGTATTAGCATACTTGTTTCATACAATAGGAGAACTTTGTATTTCTCCAGTAGCACTCTCTTTTATAACAAAATTAGCGCCAGTAAAGTATGCATCATTAATGATGGGTGTATATTTTGCGGCAACAGGATTAGGGAATAAAGTGGCAGGTATAGTAGGTGAGTCTGCTAGTGATTTCGGAGAGTATGCTATATTTTTAGGAATATTAGTATTTACTGTAGTAGTAGGATTGTTATTTATTGTGATATTAAAGCCTTTGAAAAGATTGACACATGGAGCAGAGGATAATGAAAGAACAATGAATGAAGAAGCTGAAGGATTTGAATTAGCAGATAACTAAAATATACTTTTATGAATACAGATGTAGAAAATTTATTTAAGGACAAAGTAATTGGGCATCCTGCAGGATTGTTTGTAATCTTTTTTACAGAAATGTGGGAGCGATTCTCATTCTATGGAATGCGTATTTTATTAGTAATATTCTTAACGGCTCCTTTGTTTGGTGAAAATCCAGGTTGGGGATGGAGTTCTGAAAATGCACTTTCATTGATTGGTACGTATGGATCACTGCTATATCTAACACCAATTGTTGGAGGTTGGATTGCAGATAAATTTACAGGATATAGAGTTGCAGTAGTGATTGGATGTTTTATTATGATGCTGGGACATGTTTCCATGGTTTTTGAAACACAATGGTCATTATACCTAGGATTAGCATTATTAATTATAGGAACTGGATTTTTTAAACCAAATATGACTTCGATGATTTCCGAAATGTACAAAGGGAAAGAATCTAAAAAAGATGGAGCTTATACAATCTATTACATGGGTGTAAATGCAGGTGCTTTCTTTGGAATGATGTTATGTGGATATCTTGCAGAAAATGTTGGTTGGAGTTATGGATTTGGATTAGCAGGAATATTTATGCTGCTTGGTTTAATTCAATTCTGGTTAGCGAAAGATTTATTTGGAGAAATTGGAGGGAAACCATCAAAAGTATATGAAGTAGAATTACCTCAAAACATTAATGAGGAAAGTCCAGTTGTACAAGAAGAAAATGTGCCAGAAAAGTTAAATCCATTTACAACAGTAGATAAAGTTTTAATGACTTTAGCGGCTATAGGAGGGTTGTCATACCTCTTAAATGATCCGATATCTAAAATTGGTGGTTATAATCTATTCGATTTCCAGCTAGGAGGGATTTCAGGGCCTTATGTCGTAGTATTATTATCATTGGTGTTATTTCTATTCTTAATTACAACACGAACCATTAGATATTCATCAGTTGTACGGGATAAAATTATAGCGGTTTCCATTTTTGGTTTATTTACAGTTGTATTCTTTGCGGCTTTTGAGCAAGCGTTAGGGTCTATGACTTTATTTGCTAGAGATTTTACACAACGTTCACTCACTGGGAATTCTGCAATGATTTTTAAAATTATTGATTTAATATTAACGGTTGTTCCATTGGCAATAATTACCTGGGTTTTATACTTGTTATTTAAGAAAACATACAGTAAAATTCCGTATTCTAATATCGTTTTAGCGTTAACATTTGCCTTTTTATGGTATGTGGTTTTTTACAAAGTAAATGCAGAATTTAGTAAAGAAACTACAGAAGTTGGTGCAAGTTGGTTTGGAATTTTAAATTCATTCTTTATCATCACATTAGCACCTTTATTCTCTAAATGGTGGGAAAGTAAATACAATCCAAGTGCAGCCATGAAATATGGTATTGGGTTGATTCTTCTAGGTGCTGGATTCGGAATTTTAGTATTCGGAACATTAGGAATTCCTCAAGGAGCAAAAACAGCATCTGTAAGTATGATATTCTTAATTCTAGCATATTTATTCCATACAATGGGAGAATTATGTATCTCACCGGTAGGATTATCATATTTAAGTAAATTAGTACCAGGGAGAATGATTGGATTTATGTTCGGTATCTGGTATTTAGCAATTGCTATTGGGCAAAAAGCTGCAGGTACAATGGGAGGAATGATTGATAAGATTACAGAACAATACTCATTAAGTACGTTCTTTTTAATATTTACATTACTACCAATAGGTATAGGAGTTCTTTCAATGGCGTTAAATAAAGTGTTGAAAAAACTCATGCATGGTGTAAAATAACATCAAGAAAATATAATAAATTAAAAAGCGCTTTTCTTCCAAAAAGCGCTTTTTTAATAACGTCGTATATTTGTAAATAATGATCTTTCGTAAAGAAGGCATAGTCTTTGCGACTCACACTGTATAAAGATTGAAAAACATGAAAAATATAATAGCAATTGTAAGTTTACTTTTAGTAAGTATTACAACAATGAACGCGCAAAAAATCAATTGGGTAACGATGGAAGAAGCGCAAGAATTAATGAAAAAAGAACCAAGAAAAGTCATTATGGATGTGTATACAACTTGGTGTGGTCCATGTAAAATGCTAGATAAAAACACATTTGGAAATCCTGATGTAGCAAAATATATCAATGAGAATTATTATGCAATCAAATTCAATGCAGAAGGCGATACAAGTGTAACCTATGAAGGGAATACATTTACGAATCCTAATTATGATCCTGCAAAGAAAAAAAGACGAAATGCACAACATCAATTTGCACGATACTTAAGTGTTCGTGCATATCCAACAATGGTATTCTTTGATGAAGACTTTAAATTGATTGCGCCAATTTCAGGATATCTATTGCCAAAACAAATAGAAATATATTTGAAATTATTTAAAACTGATAAATACAAAGAAGTAAAGACAAAAGAAGCTTGGGAAAAATATCAAAAAGAATTAGTATATGAGTTCAAAAGCTAGGATGATTTTCATAAATCCTTTCAGTTGTATATTAAAATTTAATAACAAAGAATCCTTTTTCATGCGTAACATGAAAAGGGATTTTTTGTTTTGCAGCAGCAACCTTCCAACGTGCTACGTAACTCTTATAGTTACTTCCATCTGCAATAATCAATTCAGGTTTTAAGGTTTCTATCATGCGTTCAAAGTTAATCTTTGGTGATTGTGTCAACAAAACATATTTTGGTTCAAAACTTAATGATTCATATACGCCTAAACTGTCTATTCGTAATAAATAATCATTCTGTAAACGATACACATTTTGAAGTGTATCAACCATTGTAGTTGTCAAAAAACGTTGTGAACGTTGTTGTTGTACGATATAATTCTTCGCGAAAGCGATACTATCCAAGTCATGGGAAATCTGTAAATCTGTTCCGTTTTGACGTGCGAAAACAGAAGTTTTATGTTGATGAAACACGGTAAAAGAATTCTGTGTCGGTGTATATTGAAAACGGTCGAAAAACCACAAACCTTGACAAATCAAAACACTTACCAAAGCAATTTTTAAATACTTTCCTTTTGGAAGATGGAAATAATTTGCAAAGGCAATAATCACTAAATAGGAACCAATCATCTGAAATGGGCTTATGAAAATATCGCCCAATAAAAACTGTTTGTGAGAAGCTATCCAAGCAATAAAATGATTCATTTGTTGAATACTATAACTGTAAATTGTACTTAAAAATTCAGGGAGAATATCAAAATATGATAATGTAATAACCAAAATTCCAGTAATTAGAATAATGCCAAGTGCAGGAATAATTGTCAAGTTAGCTACAAAAAACAATCCAGGAAACTGATGAAAATAATACAAACTCAATGGCAAAACACCTAATTGAGCAGACAAACTTACGGTGAGTAAACTCCAAAATGATTTTAAAAACCACGATTGCGGATTCCAAAGTTTTTTCCATAACGGTTGTAGCCAAACAATTGCAAAAACTGCAGCGTAACTCAATTGAAAGCCGACATCAAATAAAAAATGTGGTTTGCAAATCAATAAGAAAAACATGGAAATCATTAATACTTGAAACGTATTTGTCTGTCGCTTCAAATGAGTTGCTACTACAATAGCGCTAAACATGGTAACAGCTCTAACAACAGAAGCAGACAATCCGGATACGATAGCAAAACTCCATAAAATAGAAATCATGAATAAAAGTTTCAATGCTTTTCCATGACGAAAACGTGTCATAGGCTTCAATAGAAAGTTTAATAATAACACGATGATCCCAATATGTAAGCCAGAAATTGCTAAAATGTGAATGGCGCCAGCATTTGCATAATTGTTTTGTAACTCTTTTGAAATCTGTTGTCGTTGCCCTAGTAAAAGTGCTTCAATAACTGCCAACTCATCTGCCTTAAAGTTATTATCGAGTAAACTAGTATGAATCTGATTTCTTAACGAAGCTGCATACCCCAAAATAGTGTTGGAAGTACTTTTTGTAGTAATAAAATCAACTGATTTTAAATATAATTGATAAAAAATATACCGATCATTTAAATATGTTTTATAATCAAAATTGGTTGGATTTAATGGCTTTCGAACTTCTTTTAGTGCTGAATTTGTATATAAAATATCATCTACATAAAGTGATGTTGTAAGACTATCTTTTTGAATGTGAATCAATAATTTTCCAGAAACATGAATGCTATCTTTCAAAACAATTTCACCAACATATCGATCATAATAATTGGTTGACTTTAAAATTTCTCTAATTTGAATTGTACTAGTTGAAGTTTTATTTTGTGTGTGTAAAAGTTGTGTGTAATGTGTATGATGATGCTTCTCTTGATGAAAATTTTCAATTAGAACTCCCAAACTGATCGCTGTCAAAAAAGCAATCATTCCAAAAGATACTGTTTGTAAAAACTGTCGTTGTGCTTTCCAAAAAAAAATGCATAACAAGAAAAATCCAACGCCAAAACAACTAATGCTTGTTTTGACAGGAATATTAATATAATAACCTATCAATATTCCGAAAATCAGACATAATGTGATTTTTGTAATGAGAAAATCAAACAATTTCATAACCTATATATTCTTTATGTGGAATAAAGTAGGGAATAAAAAGTGCTTACAAACTACATTTTATGTAAGCGTAGTGTAAAGTTAATAAGCGTTGTAAAATCAATAATAAATACAAACCAGTTTTTGAAAAATACAAAATTTAAACTTTTACGTGTAAGAATATTTTTAAAAAGAGTATTTTTATCATGTATAGCCAACCAGTTACTGCCATGAAAACCAATATATTATATATAGTACTTGTTTTTTTTGTTTTTACAACAACAGGATTTTCACAAGAAGTTGATTTAGGAGATGATATTGAAACCTGCGAAGGCGAAACCATTACATTAGATGCCACAACACAAGATGCAACTTCCTATCAATGGAGTAAAGATGGACAAATACTAGTAAGCGAAACTAATGCTATACTTTTAATTTCGGAAAATGGTATATATGAAGCAACTGCTGTAATTAATGGAATGCTATCTTCGGATGCTATAGTAGTAACATTTGTAGCTGTCCCAGTAGTAAATAATCCAGGAGTTATTGAGTTAGAAAGTGCAGACGGAGGTGACTTTGAAGTATTTAATCTTACAGCAACAATACCAGTAATTATAGGAGGAAATACGGATGTGCAAGTTATATTTTTTGAAAACTTGTTGGATGCTACTAACAATACGAATCCAGTTGTAAACCCAACAAGTTATACCAATATATCAAACCCGCAAATAGTACATGCGCGTGTGGAAGACCTTATTACAAGTTGTGTAAGCATTGCAAGCTTTACGCTAAAAGTCTTAACGTATATTGTTGTAGATTGTGATCAACCTTCAATAATTACTACGTATTGTTATACCAACGATGATCAAACAGAATTTCGCTTTCGAAGTTCAAATGGCTCGCCAATTACGTTAGAGTTTTTAGCAGGTACGGTAGAAAATAGCTACGATGAAATTATAATTTATGATTCTAATACTAATACGGGTACAGTAATATATAATGGATATGGAAATAATGGAGATGTCACAGGTTTATTAGTAGAATCTTCTGGAGATTCACTTTTACTGCAATTACAATCAGACGGTGTAACTTCGTGTGATACCGATAACTTTATACCACTACAATTTAGAGCGTATTGTAGTGCTTCTCAGCCAGCGATAGGAATTATTAATGTACGTAGTTTTTTAGATGAAAACGCAAATTCTATACACGATTCAGGCGAAGCTTTCTTTCCTTTTGTAATAGTTTCATATGAAGTAAATAATGATGGAATCACAAATAATGGTTCAGCTAGTTATAATTATACAATTTCAAGTCAAGATCCTACAGATACATATGATTTTACATATAGTTTACCGATTGATTATGAAAATTGTTATGAT
Organism: uncultured Kordia sp.; assembly: GCF_947496985.1. GTDB lineage: Bacteria > Bacteroidota > Bacteroidia > Flavobacteriales > Flavobacteriaceae > Kordia. The sequence continues at coordinate 58,981 of NZ_CANMEZ010000001.1, read as the reverse complement.
GTAACAATACCAACAATTAATGATGTTAGTGTAAATGCTGGAGGAATTGAAAATGTCGATTTTCCAATAACAGTTCAGCAAGCATGTGAAGATGTAGAAGTTATTCTCATAAATAGTGTACATCCTCCAAGACCCGGATTTACCTATCAAAATAGACTTATCATCAAGAATAATTCAGCAACAACAATTGCAGCTGGCACAGTAACATTAGACATTGATGATGCACTAACTTTTAATAGTACCCTAATTATAAATCCAAATTATATAGTTACAAATACAGCGACAGGAATTACAATAGACTTTGTGAATCTTTCCCCTTTTGACACAGAAATAATAATTGTAGAATTATTGTGCCCTGCCAATGTAGCTTTAGGAGAAATTATGACCAATATATTTACATATACAAGTGATACAAATGATTTTATTGCAACAAATAATACATTCCTATTATCAGAAACAGTTGTAGGTTCTTGGGATCCAAATGATATTACAGAATCACATGGTCCAGAAATTATTCATGAAGATTTTTCTTCGCAAGATTATTTATACTATACTATTCGTTTTCAAAATTTAGGAACTGCCGAAGCTGTAAATGTCAGAATAGAAGAAACCTTAGATGTAGAACTTGACGAAACTACTTTTGAAATGATCACAGCGAGCCATTATTTTCAAGTAGAAAGAACAGCGAGCGAATTAACTTGGCGATTTAATAATATCAATTTACCTGCTGAAATGTTTGACGCCGAAGGAAGCAATGGTTTTGTATTTTTTAAAATAAAACCTAAAATGGGTTATGCTATTGGAGATATGATTCCAGGAGAAGCAGGAATCTATTTTGACTTTAATGCGCCTGTCATCACAAATACCTTCGAAACAACATTTGTAGAATTGCTTTCTGTTGCTGAAGTTGATGACATACATATTACTACCTATCCAAACCCTGCAAACGATATTCTGCATATTTCATTTCATACAAATGAAAAAGCAATAATTGAATTATATGATGTACAAGGAAAACAAGTGCTGCAGAAAAATATGGAAGGTATGAATGTTTCGTTGAAGGTATCAAAGTTAAAAAGCGGAATTTATTTCATGAAAGTAACAACAGAAACGAAGCAATTCATGAAAAAAATACTAATTAATTAAAAAATTATAGTACACGACGCGCTTCTGCGAAAGCATTTTTCCAATAACGTTCGTCCAAAGAAGAAACCAACACGCCTCTTGAAGTTGTAGAATGAATAAACTTGATTACGCCTTTCTTAGCTTCTACAACCAAACCAACATGATTGATTCGTTTTTTATTTTTATTTGTTCGGAAGAATAATAAGTCTCCTTTTTTAACGGATGATTTGCTAATTTTTTTACCACGTTTTGCTTGCTCATACGAAACTCTAGGTAGCAATACTTGATGTGTTTTAAAGGCAACATACATTAAACCAGAACAATCCATTCCTTTTTTAGTAGTTCCGCCATATTTATAACGTGTTCCTTTATACTTTAAAGCTGTAGCAACAATTGCATGCGATTTGCTAGAAGATCGTTTAGTGCTTGTGCGGGTTTTGGTCGTTTTCGTTTTTACAACTCTTCGTTTAGAAGCTGTTTTCTTGGAAGAGCCACAAGACAATACAGAAAAAGCAAGGAGAAGGAATAGTAATTTTTTAATCATATGGTAATTTACTTAATTTTTTTCAACAATTAACTTTGCAGCGTTCTCACTCGCGCCTTTCCCACCTAGCTTTTGTTCCAAATCGTAATAATCTGCAAATACTTTTTTGCGATGTGTATCATCTAAAATTTTAGCCAATTCAGTTTTTAGATTTTTAGTGTTTAAATCGTTTTGAAGCAACTCTTTCACCACTTCTTTGTCCATAATTAAATTCACTAACGAAATAAACTTATCTAGTGTAATAATTCGTTTTGCAATATGGTACGAAATTGCATTGGCTTTATAGCAAACAACTTGTGGTACTTTATATAAGGCAGTTTCCAACGTTGCTGTTCCAGAAGTAACCAATGCTGCATGGGAAATGCTTAGTAAATCATAGGTTTTATTATTGATGAATTTTACATCAGAATCATTTATAAATTGATTGTAAAAAGCTCTTTCCTGACTTGGCGCACCAGCAATTACAAATTGATATTCTGGAAAGTCATTTACAACAGACAACATCACAGAAAGCATTTTTTTAATTTCCTGCTTTCTGCTTCCAGGTAATAATGCAATAATATTTCTATCATCTAATTGATGTGTAGTTCTAAATGCTTCGTAATCAACTTTTGGTCTATCTGCAATAGAATCTAACAATGGATGTCCTACAAAATGCACATCGTAGTCATATTTTTTATAGAACTCTTTTTCAAAAGGAAGAATCACAAGCATCTTATCAACATACTGTTTAATATTCTTCACTCTGCCAGGTCGGCTAGCCCAAACTTGCGGAGAAATATAATAATTAGTGGTAAAGCCTTCATTTTTTGCCCATTTTGCAATAGGAAGGTTAAAGCCAGAATTATCAATCAAAATAAGGACATCAGGTTGAAAGGAAGCAATATCTTTTTTGCAAAAAGACATCATGCCCAAAATCTTACGAAGATTCATAATAATTTCAATGAACCCCATAAAAGCACGTTCCTTATAATGTTTTACCAAAGTACCACCGACGTCTTGCATCAAATCGCCGCCCCAAAATCGAAAATCAGCATTCGGATCTTGCTTTGCAATTGCTTTCATCAAATTAGAACCATGCAAATCTCCTGAAGCTTCTCCTGCAATAATGTAGTACTTCATAACTTATTAAAAGAGTAATTTATGCGATAAAACAATAATGGCAGTAATAATTGTAACAATCAAAACACCTTTTGCTCGTGCTTCTTTATTAAACTTTAAAAAACCAAAAAAGGCTAAAAAGTTTAAGGCAGCTCCGTATACAACTACAGAACTAATTTCGCCAGTTGAAATTGCAAAGTCCCAAATAGCGCCAAAAGAAGCGTTTCGTTGTGAAGCAATGTAAAGTAAATACAAAAGTGTTCCAATGCTTGTTGAAAGCATTCCAACAACAATTCCAATAATAATTTCTTTATTTTTCATTAAATCCTAAACTATTAAGTTTCTGAATAGCGTGATGCGCTGTTAAATCAAACTGAACAGGAACTAAGGAAACATATCCATTAGCCAAAGCCCATTCATCCGTATCTTCACCTTTATCTTGACTTACAAATTTTCCAGAAAGCCAGTAATATTGACGTCCATGCGGATTAGTACGTTTATCAAAATCTTCTGCCCAATACGCTTTTGCTTGTCTGCAAATACGAATTCCTTTAATTTCTTTTTCTTTCAATTTAGGAAAATTTACGTTCAAAACGACACCTTCAGGTAAGCCATGTTCTAGTACTTTAGAGGTAATTGTTTTTACATAACTTTTGGTAGCTTCAAAATTGGCTTCCCAATCATAATCTAATAATGAAAATCCAATAGCAGGAATTCCTTCAATACCAGCTTCTACAGCGGCACTCATGGTTCCTGAATAAATTACATTAATAGAAGAGTTAGAACCGTGATTAATTCCTGAAACACAAATGTCAGGCTTACGGTTTAAAATTTCATTCACGGCTAACTTTACACAATCAACAGGAGTTCCAGAGCTTGAATATTCAATTTGTGGGCCATCATCAATAGTAATGGCATTGCAATAAATTGTTGAATTAGCGGTAATTGCATGTCCCATTCCACTTTGTGGACTATCAGGAGCAACAACAATAACATCGCCCAGTTCATTCATAACGTCGATTAGTGCGCGTAAACCTGGCGCGGTAATACCATCATCGTTGGTAACTAAAATTAGAGGTTTCTCATCCATAAAAAAATACTTCTTTTTCGAATGCTAAAGTACGCAATTTACTAATTACATGTATAGTATTTCGGGTTTAACAAAAAATTAGTAAGATTGTTAAAAAATGGCATGGTTTTTTCGTTATTTTAGTGGAAAATTAAAATAATTAGCATCGATTACCCCAGAAGTACTCAAATTTAAAATGAATAACACGCTAATTAATGCGAATGAAAAATATAAAATGTGTGAAAATCCGAGCGTTTATGAGAAGGAATAAAATATACTTAGTGGCACTATTAGTTTTTGCAATGGTGTCTTGCAGCTTTGCGAAAAAGTCATTTGATGACCCAGAAAAAGATAAAACTCTAGTCGACTTAATATCATATGTATTAAATAGATGGCATTTTGATCCGCAAGATATCAATGATGAGTTTTCTGAAAATGTATACAATGACTTTATTGGAGCAGTAGATCCAATGAAACGTTATTTTTTAGCTTCAGATATTGAAGAGTTTGAAGTATATAAGGATAAAATTGATGATGAAATCAAAGAACCTGGTGTGAAATTCTTTAATCTAGTACATACGAGATTAGAGAAAAGAATGATGGAGGCAAAAAAGTTTCAAGAAGAGTTATTAGGTAGCCCATTCGATTTTACAATTGATGAAAGCATCAATCGTGATTATGAAAAAATGGCGTTTGCTACTAATGAACAAGAATTAAAAGAGCGTTGGAGAAAAGAATTGAAATTTTCAACCTTAGCAAATTACGACATCAAACTTGAAATCGAACAAAATAAAAAGAAAGAAGATAAGTCTCACAAAATTAAAAATGAAGTTGCTTTGGAAAAAGAAGCGCGTGAGTCTACTTCAAAAACATATGTTGAGTTTTTTGACTTAATGGATGATTTGGAACGTAAAGATTGGTTTAGCATTTATGTAAATACAATTGTAGAAGAATTTGATCCGCATACATCGTATTTAGCACCAGAAGACAAAGATCGTTTTGATATGAGTATGTCAGGAACTTTAGAAGGAATTGGAGCTAGATTGCAAAAACGTACAGAAGGCGCAAAAATATTTGAAGTAATTTCTGGTGGACCAGCTTGGAGAAGTAAAAAAATTGAAGCAGGAGATGTTATCCTAAAAGTAGCACAAGAAGGTGAAGAGCCAGTTGATATTGTAGGAATGCGTTTGGATGATGCTGTAAAGCTAATCAAAGGGCCAAAAGGAACGAAAGTAACCTTAACAATGAAAAAAGTTGACGGTTCCATTGATGTGATTACAATCAAAAGAGATTTGGTTGAAATAGAAGAAACCTATGCGAAATCAGCAGTTGTAAAGAAAAATCAAAGAACATTTGGAGTGATTAACTTACCAAAATTCTATGTTGATTTTCAAGATTATAACAACAGAAATGCTGCAAGTGATGTGAAAAAAGAAATTGAGCGTCTCAAAAGCGAAGGTATGGAAGGTTTGGTAATTGATCTTAGAAATAACGGAGGAGGATCGTTAAAAACTGTAGTTGATATGGCAGGATTCTTTATCAAAGATGGACCAATTGTACAAGTGAAAAGTTCTATTGATGGTAAAGAAGTATTAAGTGATGAAGATAGCCGTATTCAATGGGATGGACCGTTAGTAGTTTTAGTAAATGAATTATCAGCATCTGCTTCGGAAATTCTAGCGGCAGCTTTACAAGATTACAAAAGAGCTGTAGTTATTGGAAGCAAACAAACCTATGGAAAAGGAACAGTGCAAAACGTTGTAGACTTAAACAGATTCATTAGAGGTGGCGATACCAATGTTGGTGCTTTAAAATTAACAACACAGAAATTCTACAGAATTGATGGTGGATCGACACAATTAGAAGGTGTAAAAAGTGACGTTGTTGTAGTTGATAAATATAGTTTTATTGACATAGGTGAAAAAGATCAGGAAAATCCATTACCTTGGGATCGAATTGACCCAGCAAACTATGATGTTTGGGATGGATATATTGGATACGAAGAAACAATCAAGAAAAGTAAAGCGCGTATGGCAAACAATGCGCAATTGAAATTAATTGAAGAAAATGCAAAATGGATTAGTGAACGTCGTGAAGACAACGAATATCCATTAAACTATGCAACGTATAGAAAAGAAGTTGAAGAAGATGAAGACTATGCAAAACGTTTCAAAGCACTTTCTGATTATGATACAAAACTAGTATTCACATCATTGCCATACGAAGAATTATTAATGAAAAAAGATTCTTCTTTACAAAGAAAACGTAAAGCTTGGCATGAAGATTTAGCAAAAGACGTATATGTTGAAGAAGCAATTAACGTATTAAGTGATATCCAAATAAACAACATCAAAAAACAAAAAAGAGCTGTTGTAAAAGGATAATTTAAAAGATATTAATGAGTAGAAACTCAAATTCATTAGCACAATTAGCGCTCCAGAAATTCAAAAAGAATTTTTGGGGCGTTTTGAGTTTTGGCTTTATTGCAATTTGTGCATTCGTTGTAATTTTTGCTTATCTGTTTACACCAGATGATACCAAAAATGCAAATCAAATGCATTTATCCATTCATTCGAAAAAACCCGGATTCTCAGTTCAAATGTTGACAATTCCATCAAAAGAACAAATTGAGGAAAGCTTTTTAAGTACACTCTTTTTTGGAAAAGAAAACACGGCGACAGAAATTCCAATTTCAAATTACCGAATAGAAAATAATACCTTCTTTATTACCGAATATACAGATGGTGTTATTGAAGGAATTGAAAAAGAGATACCTCTCACTTCATTTCCTGAGTTGAAAACTGTTAGTGAAATTTTAACACAATACATTCAACAAAAAACATTTCGTTTAGGAACTGATAAATACGGAAGAGATGTTCTCAGTAGAATGCTTATTGGAATGCGAATATCGTTCACAATTGGTTTTGTAGCGGTATTTATATCATTACTTATAGGAATCTCATTAGGAGCATTAGCTGGTTATTTTGAAGGGAAAGTAGACGCAGTGATCATGTGGATTATCAATGTTACTTGGTCAATACCAACGTTACTATTAGTGATTGCAATTACGTTAACACTTGGGAAAGGATTTTGGCAGGTTTTCGTAGCGGTAGGATTAACGATGTGGGTTGAGGTTGCCCGAATTGTGCGTGGACAAGTGTTAAGTGTAAAACGTATGCAATATGTAACAGCTGCACGCGCGTTAGGATATCACGATTTCAGAATCATCATTAAGCATATATTGCCAAACATTATGGCGCCTGTAATTGTAATTTCGGCGGCTAACTTTGCGGCAGCAATTTTAATAGAAAGCGGATTGAGCTTTTTAGGAATAGGAGCACAACCACCAATGCCAAGTTGGGGAGCAATGATAAAAGATCATTATAGTTATATCATTCTTGGAAAACCATATTTGGCAATCATTCCAGGAGTTGCTATTATGAGTTTAGTAATGGCGTTTATGTTGGTTGGAAATGCATTACGCGATGCACTTGACGTGAAAAACTAATTTTAAGAGCAAAAAAACGCTACATTGAGCAAAGTCAAAATGAAAAGAAAAAAAATATACCCACTATTAGTATTACTTGTTGGAGCAGCTTTTATCATGTATGAACAATATGGTGATCAGCTCACAGAGAAAAGTACATACGATCCAAATGATGAAATTCACGGAAGTCGAACGCAAACCACCAATAGCAATCCGAAAGAACTAACCAATGCATACTATTTACCAAGTTCTACAACAGGGCAAGTAGTTCATCATGAAGGTTATTCATTATCATATCATGAAGCGTTTGAGCAAGCAGAATGGGTTGCCTATGAATTAAAGAAAAATCAGGTTGTATACACAGACTTTAAACGTCCGTATTTTGAAGTAGATAATGCTGTAAAAACAGAATCTGCACATTGGAGAAACTATAAGAAGTCTGGCTATGATCGTGGACATTTATGTCCTGCAGCTGATAGAAAATATACCAAAGCAGCATTTACAGAAACCTTTTTAACGAGTAATATTTCGCCACAAAAACATGGATTCAATGCAGGTCTTTGGAATAAATTAGAGCAAAAAGTGCGGTATTGGGCAAAAAAATATGATGGTGTGTATGTGGTAACAGGCGGTATTTTAGAAAAAGGATTAAAAACGATCGGTAGCGAAGAAGTTGCTGTGCCAAATTATTTTTATAAAATATTACTTGATAATACAAACGGACAAACCAAAACGATTGCTTTTTTAATGCCACACAAAGATGTAGACAAACCTTTATACGAATTTGTAGTATCTATAGATGAAATAGAAGAGCGTACTGGAATTGACTTCTTTCCAGAATTAGACGATGCAAAAGAAAAGAAGTTGGAAGCTTCTACAAGTTACAAGCAATGGAGTTTCCGATAGATTTTTATTGTAAAAAAAGACTTGGTCACACTACATTAACTGCAAACTTGAAAATAAACATTGGAATTAAAATATAATACTTTTTTAGGGACAACAAATGAGAAGTTTCATTTGGATTTTTGTTCTATTTCTTTGGTTAATTATAGTAAACCTGTTTCAGAAGACTGGCACTCTCATGAAGATATACATCTATCTTTAATTCTTCAAGGAGGAAATTTAGAATCTAGAAAAAAACAAGATACACAAGTGTCTTCCGGAAAAATAATGGTGTATAATCAAGGGGAAATTCATAGAAATAGATTTACATCCTTTCCTTCCAAAAACCTTAATTTAGAATTGAAAAATGATTTCTTTTCTAAAAATGAAGTAAATTTTAATGATTTGAATTTATCAGAAAATAGAAGTGTTGAAGCCTACTTGGATTTAATATACATCTATAACGAATTGCAAGTGAATGATTCTTATACTGCAAATTCAATCCAACTTTTGTTAAAATCATTATTTGCGAATACTAAAACATCTTCTCATAAGCCAATTTGGGTAAAACAGCTTAAAGAAATAATTGAAGATCGGTGGAATGAATTTATTTCTTTAGATGAATTGGCTCTTATTTTAAATGTACATCCAGTGACGATTTCGAAGTATTTTAAAAAATATTTCAATGGTTCATTGGGCGATTATATGAGAAAAATTAAGGTTCGGAAAGCATTATATTTTTTGCTTCATACACAAATGTCAATTACAGAAATAGCTTTTGCTTGTGGCTTTTCAGACCATAGTCATATGATTCGCATATTCAAAATGTATGTCGGTTACAATCCAAAGCATATCCGAAAATTCTAATTTTTATATAAGTGGCTAATTTCATTCTATTTTAAAAAAACTAACAGACTTACCTTGCGATTTAATTTATCATCAATCATTAAAAAGCAATTTAAGCATGCACAAAATTATTTTCAATTCAAAAGATAAAATTCGTCCTATATGGCGATTAATCCTCTTTTTGTTAATCACCTTTTTAGTAAATATTCCTTTGCAATTAGTGTTGCAAGAAGTTTTAAGTCAAAGCCTTTTAAGAGGAATTATTTCTGCTTCTATATATTTGATGTCTGTTGTATTCAGTTTGTTGATACAGATAAAATTTTTAGAGAAGTCATCTTTTAAAAAATATGGATTGAAGTTTAATAAAGTATGGTTGAAAGAATTCTTTTTTGGATTCATCATTTCGGTTGTTCAACTTTCTTTATTTTTCTTAATAATGGATCTCACTGGGAATTTAAAAATAGTAGATTTCTTTGCGGTCAATTCTTCAAATTATACTTTTGATTATTCTTTTTGGACAGGTTTTTTTGCTGAAATGTTCGGATTAATAGTAGGAAGCAGTGTGGAAGAAATATTCTTTAGAGCTTTTCTATTTTATATTGCATATGAAGCTTTACGAATTCTTAAGAAAGATGCCAAGAAACGAGCGCTTTTAATCCTCATTATAATTGCGCCTTTATTCGGTATAGCTCATGCAGGAAATGAAGGTGCGACTATTATATCTACTATAAATTTAGGTTTAGATGCAATGATGCTGTGTTTGCCTTTTTTAATAACTGGTCGATTAGGTATGTCTATAGGAATGCATTTTTCATGGAATCTTTTTCAAGGTGCTATTTTCGGTTTTCCTATTAGTGGTAATATTGCAAAAACATCTATAATCAGTGTAGAAATGCCTAACAACTTGCTTACAGGTGGTGTTTTTGGGCCTGAAGGAAGTATTCTATTTATAGGACTTGACATAATTGCGATACTGTTGATTTTGTATTGGAAGAAATTTAAAAGGTACACTAGTTTCGTGCATCCTTATATCATAGAAAATGCTATTAATTAATAATATATAATTAAAATTCTGAGTAAATTCAATCATAATTGAGTCTACTCAGAATTTATATATTTTATGATGTTTTGATTATATAATATTGGCCTAACTTTAATCTAAGTTATCCCAAGCGCTTACATTGTCTTTCTTAATTTGTAAAACTCCAAATAAGACTATGATTCCAATAAGTCCTAATAATGATTGTCCTATACCTAATCCAAGACTTAGATTAATAAATAATCCAGCGATACTTACGACTAAAAATCCCCAAAACCCAATTTTATTCCAGTTTAATAGGAGAATGGCGAAGACTATATTAATGATTCCCATTATTCCTAAAAGAATAATTGTTGTTGTAGAAATTTCGCCAGGGAAATTTTGAGAAATCATATCTCCAGCAAAAAGATATAAAATTGCAGTAATTGAGTTTGCAATGATCATAAAAATTAACCATGTTGTAACACATCCGTGCCTTTCTTTGTTTAAATTTTCCATACGTGTAGTTGTTTTATTGTATCAAGTTAAGAAAATTATGAAACAGTTTCTTCAGAATCTTGTTGTGTTTCCAAAATCATATCCTGAATAAATAGTGGTAAATCTTTTATTTCATATGTTTTAGGGAAGAAATTATTATTCAAAATACTTGCTGGCGTATAGTGTACATCATTAATATTAGACCATTCATTATGTGCGTCCAAAACTTGTGTTACCATTGCGTTTTCTGAAAAACCAAATTTCTTATGCCATTCATCAATATCTCTATTGGCAAACCATTCTTTTAAAGCGGTGTATGATTTTTTAGGATCTTGCTGATACAAATCAACTAAACGAGCTGCAATTTTTGTGCTCTTATTTTCAGCTTTCTTGGGTACGTTAAAAATGAATTCCATACGAATATCATTTCCATACGAACTTAACAATTTATCATACGATTCAAAAGCAGCCGTGCAAAATCCGCATAACGGATTGGTAACACCTTGTAATTGTATTGCGCCATTTGGATTTCCAAAAACAATACGTAAAGGTTCGGGAATTACGTTCGGGTTCAAAACAGATTGTTCTTGAAGCATGGTTTTAAACAACTCAGGGTTACGCTTAAACTTTAAGAAGTCGCGTTCAGTATTTCCTAGTTTTTCATGACTTTCCCAGTACGTTTTACAATAGTTCCAAGCAATATAAATTAAAGCAAAAATTCCAGCAGCTTTTGTAATATATATCCAATCAAGTATCCACTCATAAGAAAAAGTGCTTGCTAACAATCCTGTTTGTAAAACTAAAATTCCGGCAACTAGTAAACAGAGTGCACACCACTTTTTAAGTATGATTCCTTGTCTGTAAATTGCGTATAAAACAATAGGAATTCCTGCTAAAGATAAAGTGAGTAACGTACTTTGGTGAAATCCTATAGATGATAATATTAAGAATAAAGCAGAGAAAAATACAAACGAAGCATCACTTAAAGAAATGAATCCGAAGAGTAAGTTTCCCTTAGTAGTAATAACATCGCCACAATCACTATTCTTAGAAATGGCACCACAAACTTTGGCAACGGCTTTACTTTTTATTCCTAAATCTTCTCTAATAATTAAAACACTAATGTATAAGCCAACAAGCGTAAGAGCTGTATATAACAAGTATGGCAAACTAAAGTTAAATATCACATTTACAGAAGCTACAATGGCTACAATAAAATAAGGAAGTGCTGCTTTGATAGATTGTGTGTCAACAACTTTTTCAACTTCTTCAACAGCAATAATAGTTCCTGTCCAGCGATTCGTAAAGGCCTCTTCTGTTAGTTTTTCTTTAGTATCATCAGGCAGTGAAATATGAACCATACCGCGTTTTTTTTCGGCAAGTACGACATCATCACCACTTTCAGAATTAATCAATGCTAAAAAGGAATTTGGCATTTCTGATAATGCTTCTTTTGGTACAGTTGCAGCTAAGTTGTCAATTTCAAAATAATCTAATGTATCTGTAATTGATTTTAAACTTGGGTACTCATGATGTGATAATAATTGCAAATTCAGTCGTTCGCTATCGATGCCTAAATAGCCATTTGTTTTAAGTAGAGAAAGTATAATGTGTTCCATCTAATTCATTTCAATTTTGGTAGGGGAAATTAATTTTTTGGTTATAGTTAGCTAAATATAGAAAGTATTTTTGAGGTAGATAGTATGAAAGAGGTTTTTTAAGATTTTGAAGTGTTCAATTTATAAATTGATAACAATTCTTAAAAAAAAAGCGAACCGAAGTTCGCTTCTGATGTTTACGCACAAGGTGAATTATACGGTAATGCACATAGTGGTGCGTGCCATTCTCCTCCACAATTATAGCATTCTGTAGCGGTTCTTGGCCACATGCCACCTGTAATGTTTCGTTGTTGAGTTTTGCTTAATTCTGTTCCTAATTTTGAAATACTTTTTAACATGATTTTCTTTTTTGGTTAAATTCATATAAAAAGTACAAAAAGCTAAAATAAAGTCTTTACGGGAAGTCCTTACTTAACATTTAGAGGGAAGTATTGCTTGGTTTTTGAGTGTTTACCACTCATTAATTCGATTCGCGTCAAGCTTAATAAATATAAAAAGTAAAATAGTAAACCCCCAAAGTCCAGAACCTCCATAGCTGAAAAAAGGTAATGGAATTCCAACTGTTGGAAAAAGTCCAATTACCATTCCTATATTGATGGCAAAGTGGAAAAATAATATGGCGGCGACACTATAACCATAAACGCGACTAAACTTGTTTTTTTGTTGTTCGGCTCTGCTGAGAATCCGCAACAGTAAAGTGACAAAAAGGAAAATGACGACAAAACTTCCTATAAAACCCCATTCTTCACCAACTGTTGTAAAAATGTAATCGGTATCTTGTTCAGGAACAAAATCTCCACGGGTACGTGTTCCTTTCAACCAACCTTTTCCCTTAAAGCCTCCTGAACCAATGGCAATTTCAGATTGATTTGTATTGAAACCAAATGTTTTTCGCATTTTTTCAAGCTTTACAGGGTCTTTTTCTAAACCTAAAACAAGTGTAAAACGATCACGATGGTGTTGTTGAAATACATTATAAAAGATATAATTTACAGCAAGAATAAAGCTAATAGCGGCTATCAAAGAGGTAATCGCTAAAGATGTTCTTCGTTGGCGTTTTAATTGCTTTCGAAAGAATATAAAAATACAAGCTAAACCAATAACCAAGGATAGTATAATTGTTATAATGAGCCCTAATTTTAGCGTGATAATAAATAGTAAAACTAATGTGAGCCCAATCCATAAATAAATAGCAGGTAAACCTTCACGATACATTACGAAAAAGAACGCCATATATACCATAGCGCTTCCAGCATCTGGTTGAAGCATAATAAGTACAGGAGGCGTTAGTATAATAGCAAAAGCAATCAGCTGATGCTTAAAGTTGTTGATGTTGGTTTGAATATCACTCAGAAACTTTGCTAATGCTAATACCGTTGCTGCTTTAGCGAATTCGGAAGGCTGCAAAGTGAAACTTCCAATCGCATACCAAGAAGTAGCACCATTTATGTTTTTACCAAAAATGACAACACCAAGCAAACTCAGCAATCCTGCAATGTATATAATACTGGAAAATCGTTCATAAAATTTAGCCTCAATGGAAAGTATCAGAATAATCAAGATTACACTTGTAATGATGAATACTAATTGTTTCCCGTAGAGTTCATTCATATCAAGGAAACCAGTAGAAGCATCTGTTACAGAAGCAGAGTAAATATTAATCCAGCCAATTCCAACTAACAAAAAGTAGATGAGAATGGAAAGCCAATCAATTTTCTTTATAAATTTTACTTCTCTACTCATTAATGGTAAAAGGTTTTCCGCTTAAAGGCTTTGCATATTCATCTTCTAAACTCTTTTCTAATACGAGTTTCTCCATGGCTTTTAAGGTGATTTCGCCTTTCAAGTACTGTTCAATCATTAAACTAGAAATCTTTCCAGCCCAACGTGCGCCGTAATATCCGTTTTCCACAAATACAGCAATGGCAATCTTAGGATTGTCTTTAGGCGCAAAAGCTACAAAAATAGAGTGATCGGTTAGTTGTGTATGTACACTATCTATAATCGCAAAGTTTTCTGCAGTTCCAGTTTTTCCACAAATTTCAACACCAGGTACATTTAAAAAGCGAGCTGTTCCGCCTTTTTTCATGCTAAATACATCATGCATTCCTTGAATTACAGGTTCAAAATGTTCTTTATCAATAGTTGTGTATTTTGGTTTTGTAAAATGATCATTGTCAATAGGTTTATTGTCAATAGTTTTGATAATGTGAGGTGTGAAATAGTGACCTCTATTTGCAATGGTAGCGGTCATGTGTGCCAATTGAATTGGTGTCATTTCTACATGTCCTTGTCCAATAGCATTTGAAATTGTATTTAATACATGCCATTTATCATGTTTGAAATAAGTATTTGTATAATAATCTCCCGATGGAATTCTTCCCTTTCGGCCAGTAGATAAATCATTATTAAAATAATCACCTAAACCAAAACTTTTGATATGATTACTCCATACATTCATTCCTTCACGTGGTGAATCGTACTTACTAACAACTTGTCTGTACGCGTTTGCAAAATATGCGTTACAAGATTTGGCAACACCATTAATTACATTTCTATTTCCACTTCCACAATGGCACCCCATTTTTCGCCCGCTACGCCCATATACATATCCATGACGGCATCTAAACGTTGTTTGTGGTGTAATTACTTCTTCTTGTAAGGCTACTAATGCGTTTAATGTTTTAAAAGGTGACCCAGGTGCATATTGGGCTAATAATGTTCTATCGTATGTTGGTTTTCTAATGGAGTCATAATATAAAGCACTATAATTCTTAGATCGCTCACGACCCACTAATAAATTAGGATTGTAGCTTGGTGCAGAAACTAAGGCGAGAATTTCACCAGAAGATGGTTCAATAGCAACAATTCCACCACGTTTATTAATCATTAGCTTTTCTCCGTATTCTTGTAGTTTGCTGTCAATGGTTATTTGAATGTCTCTTCCGTTTACCGCAAGCGTATCATAGCGTCCATTTTTATACGAACCTAATACCTTATTGTGAATGTCTTTTTGAATGTATTTTACACCTTTAATTCCACGTAATTCATTTTCGTATGATTTTTCAATTCCAGTTTTACCAATCAATTCACCAGATTGATAGTATGTATTTTTTTTTAAATCAGCATTGTTTACTTCGCTAATAAACCCTAAAACATTAGCGCCAACGGCGGTTTGGTAGCTTCTTAGAGAACGTTTTTGAATGTAAAATCCTTTAAAACGGTGCATTTTTTCTTGAAGATATGCATAATCTTGTTTTGCCATTTGTGCTACAAATACAGAGGGAATTCGCCAAGAATACCGTTTCGCTTTTTCAATTTTCTTTTGATATTCTTCTTCCGTGATTTTAAGTAATTTGCAAAACTCAGGAATATTAAATTCCTTTACTTCACGCGGAATCACCATTACATCATACGAAGGTTGATTCGCGACAAGCAATACACCATTTCTATCATACACATATCCACGTTGCGGATAATCATATTCTGTTTTAATAGCGCTATCATTTGTAATATCGGTAGCAACTACATTTTCATTCAATACTTGTAAATACAAAAGCCTTCCTGTATAGATTGCTCCAACGGAAATAACAACAAGGTATAACAGCAGCTTTCTCATGAATTTTTTCGACTAAAAAGAGTTATTGATAATGTAATGACTAGCATTGTAAAGATACCAAAGAATAACGTGTTTCTCAATACGAGAAGTATGTTTGAAATGTTAAATATTTCTAATAAAAATAAAAAGAAGTGATGCGTAAAAATTAGGATAGTAATATACACCATTCGTTGTCCAAATGCAGTATTTTCTAGTTTGATCGATTGATGTTCATAACTGATACCAAAAGCAAAACGCAATACAAAAGGTCGTATGTATGCAATAATAACACAAGCAGCTGCATTAACGCCTCCAGAATCAGAAAACATGTCAATAGTTAGGCCTAATAAAAATGCTAACACAAGAAATAAACTTCTGTTGGAATTAAAAGGAAATAGTAAAATGAAATAGATATACACCATTGGGTTTATATAACCCAAAAAGTCTATGTGGTTACAAATTAAAACTTGTACCAAAACGGCTATGACAAACCGAACAGTATTCCAAAAAACAACGGAACTCATTTAATTTTCAGGTGCTAATAAATTATCTATTTCTTCTCGATGTAAATTTTCAATGATATATACATTCTCTAAACTAGTCATATCATTAAATAATTGTACGTTAATGGTATACAGATTTTCTTTTGTATCCAATTTAAAATCTTTTATCGTTCCAATTGGAATTCCTTTTGGGAAAAAAGTGGAATGTCCTCCTGTGGTGATGGTATCATTTACTTCAAAAGTAGCTAATTTTTCTACATCGCCTAATTGTACAATGTTTGGATTTTTCCCATCCCATGATAAAGAACCATAATGATCACTATTACTCTTTAGTTGTGCATTAATACTTGAAGCTGAATGCAAAATACTAATTACGGTTGCATGACTTCCGCCAACTCTGTCTATAACACCAATAATTCCGTTTGGTGTTACGACTCCCATATCTGTTTGAATACTATCTGAGCTTCCTTTGTTGATTAAAATGATATTATCAAGCTTTGAATAACTGTTTTTAATAATTTTTCCAGCACGAAATACATAATCAGTACCAAACGAAATACTATCTATGAATTGAATAGTGTCTAAGCTGTCTTCTTTGCTATAAAGTAAACTTTTTAACCTGCGATTTTCTTCTACTAGTTTTTCATTTTCAGATTTTAATGAAAAATAGGATGAAATACCATTTGCTTGTTCGTAAATTCCTCCTGTAAGCCAATTGGCAGAATTAATAAATTTACTTTTATGGTATGAGTGTGATTGAATTGTAAAAACTAGCGAAATAAACAGCAACAGCATAAAGAGAATAAAGTTTTTATTCTTTATCAGAAAATTAAGAATCTGTTGCATGTACTATATATGTTCTTATTTGATCAATACACTTTTGAATTTGCTAAGGTTTTTCAGGGTAATTCCTGTTCCACGTACAACGGCACGTAATGGATCTTCGGCAATATATACAGGTAAATCTGTTTTTTGAGAAAGACGCTTGTCTAAACCACGTAACATGGATCCACCACCAGCAAGATAGATACCTGTGTTGTAAATATCAGCCGCTAATTCAGGAGGTGTTTGTGATAAGGTTTCCATTACTGCGTCTTCAATACGAAGGATTGACTTGTCTAAGGCTTTAGCAACTTCACGATATGAAATCTGAACTTGCTTAGGTTTTCCAGTTAGTAAGTCACGTCCTTGAACCGACATTTCTTCTGGCGGAACTTCTAAATCTTCGGTTGCTGCTCCAATTTGAATTTTAATCTTTTCAGCCGTGCGCTCTCCAACATATAAGTTATGTTGTGTACGCATGTAGTATACGATATCGTTGGTAAATACATCACCTGCTACTTTTACAGATTTGTCACAAACAATTCCTCCCAAAGCAATAACAGCAATTTCTGTAGTACCACCTCCGATATCAACAATCATGTTTCCTTTTGGTTGCATGATATCGACACCGATACCAATGGCAGCTGCCATTGGTTCGTGTATCAAATAAACTTCTTTTCCGTTTACGCGCTCAGCAGATTCTTTTACAGCTCGCATTTCTACTTCTGTAATTCCTGAAGGAATACAAATTACCATACGAAGTGATGGTGGAAATAATTTCTTTTTAAGCGCTGGAATATTTTTTATAAACAGACTAATCATTTTTTCAGAAGCATCAAAATCTGCAATAACTCCATCTTTTAATGGACGAATCGTTTTGATGTTCTCATGGGTTTTTCCCTGCATACGAGCAGCTTCCTGTCCGACGGCAATGATTTTATTCGACATCCTGTCCCTGGCGACAATAGAAGGACTATCTACAACAACTTTGTCATTATGAATGATCAATGTGTTTGCGGTTCCTAAATCTATTGCTATTTCCTCTGTTAAGAAATCAAAAAATCCCATGTGTTATATCTGCTGTTTGTATACGTTTTGTAAGTCATTAAGTATGAAATACAAAGGTATAAAATTTTTAATGTTTAAAGTGTCTTGTGCCTGTAAATACCATTGCTACATTGTTTGCGTTGCAATAATCGATACTTAATTGATCTTTTATAGATCCACCTGGCTGAATTACGGCATTTATTCCAGCGTTATTGGCTATTTCTACACAATCAGGAAATGGGAAAAATGCGTCACTCGCCATGACTGCTCCATTTAAATCAAAGTTAAAGCTATTCGCTTTTACGATAGATTGATTCAAAGCATCAACTCTACTTGTTTGTCCTGTTCCGCTTGCGCATAATTGTTTGTTTTTTACTAAAACAATTGTATTTGATTTTGTATGCTTACATAATTTAGAAGCAAATAATAAATCTTCTATTTGTGCATCCGTTGGTTTGGTTTCAGTAGCATATGCTAAACCTTCCAGCGTATCTGTTTTTGCATCTTTATCTTGAAGTAATACGCCATTTAAACACGTACGAACCTGCATTTTTGGTAAGGCTACTTCGTTTTGAATTAAGATGATTCTGTTTTTCTTTCCTTTTAAAACTTCCAACGCATCTACATCATATTCTGGAGCAATGACAACTTCGCAGAATAATTTATGAA
The DNA here is from genome assembly GCF_947496985.1 of uncultured Kordia sp. Taxonomy (GTDB): domain Bacteria; phylum Bacteroidota; class Bacteroidia; order Flavobacteriales; family Flavobacteriaceae; genus Kordia. The sequence continues at coordinate 40,153 of NZ_CANMEZ010000001.1, read as the reverse complement.
TTTCTGTAGCGGTTGCTTTGTCAATTTTTTTGTTTGAAATTAAAATTCCTCCAAACGCAGAAATTGGATCACCAGCCAGAGCATCTACATATGCTTGATGAATAGTAGGGCGTGTTGCAAAACCACAAGCATTGTTATGTTTTAAGATGGCAAATGTTGGATCGTCGTTTGTAAACTCGTTCATTAAGTTTACAGCTGCGTCAACATCTAATAAGTTGTTGTAACTTAATTCTTTTCCGTGAAGCTTATCAAACATTTCATCAAAGTTTCCAAAGAAAAATCCTTTTTGATGTGGGTTTTCTCCATAACGTAACACTTTTCCTTTAGTTTCACTCACTTTCAATGCAGGAATTGCATGATCTTGATTGAAGTAGTTGAAAATTGCAGTATCGTAATGTGAAGATATATTGAATGCTTTCGCGGCAAACGCTTTTCTATCTGCTACAGAGAAAGAACCTTCTTGAGCTTCTAATAAGCTTAGGAAACTTTCATAATCGTCTACTGAAGATACACAAAGTACATCTGCAAAATTTTTAGCAGCCGCTCTAATTAAAGAGATTCCTCCAATATCAATTTTTTCAATAATATCTTGTTCAGGAGCTCCAGAAGCAACTGTTTTTTCAAAAGGATATAAGTCAACAATAACAATGTCAAGTTGTGGAATTTCGTACTGAGCTAATTCAGCAACATCACTTTCATTGTTTTGACGATTTAAAATACCACCAAAAACTTTTGGATGTAATGTTTTTACACGTCCACCCAAAATGGAAGGATAAGATGTTACATCTTCAACAGGAACGACAGGAATACCAAGATCTTTGATAAATTTTTCTGTTCCACCTGTGGAATAAATGGTAATGTTTAAAGCGTGTAGTTTTTCAACAATTGGAGCTAATCCATCTTTGTTGAATACCGAAATTAAAGCTGATTTTGCTTGTTTTAGGGAATTCATTAGAGTTACGTTGTTAATTGTGTTGTTGTGAAGCTGCAAAAGTAATAATTAACACTAAAAAAACACCTTCTTATTGAAAGAAAAAATATATAAAATCAACTTATTTTGAGGTAGATACTTTAAAAGGAGAAATATTCATTTTTTATTTATCTATACGAATCGATTTATGTGAATTTTTTGGTGGTTAAATTTGTGTTTTGCAAAAGAAAGTGAGTATTCTATTTTTCATTTTCACCGATGCATATTTTTCGGGTAATATTTTTTTGTTTCCAGATTAAGAAAGAATCTCAGCAACTTTTGCATTGATGAATTCTAAGAATTCTTCGTCCTCTTTGGTAAAAGGATCTGGCGTGTGTGAATCAATATCAATTTGTCCAATATTTTCTCCGTTTACAAACAATGGAATTACAATTTCTGCCTTTACATAAATGCTACAAGCAATATAGTTATCTTGTGCTTTTACATCAGGAACTAAAAAGTTTTCGTTAGAAACGGCTACTTGTCCACAAATTCCTTTTCCAAATGGAATAATGGTATGATCTGTTGGTTCACCTGCAAATGCTCTTAGTTTTAATTCAGGTTTGTCACCATTTTTGAAGTAAAAACCAACCCAATCATAATGATCAAAATTTTCTTGTAATAATTCGCATACTTTTGTCATACGATCGTCTACAGAAAGTGTTTCGTTGGCTAAAATTTCGGTTACTTGTGGTTTATATGTTGCAAATGTCATGTGTTCTAATTTTTAATGCTTGCAAAAATAGTCGAAAAAAGTATAAAAATCTTTCTCCGTTTATCGAATAAAATTGTTTCCAAAGTGAATTGAACAAAATTTATGGAAAATGTGAGCTTTTCAATGGCTTTTGCTGTAAGTTTGTAAGAGTTCAATTTTTAATTTGAATTGTGTTAGAAACTATTCTTCGATATAAATCAGCACTAGGATTTGTGTTAAAATTCTTCGTTGTATACATTCTTTTTACGTTTGTGTACAGTTTGTATTTGTCAAATTTTGATGGAATTCCTGATGGAATTACACGTATAGTAGCTGATCAAACAGTAGCTATTATTGATGTATTTGGATACGATTCAAAAGTGATGCTGCATGAAACAGAACCGACAATGAAATTACTTGTAAATGATACTTATGTTGGGCGAATTGTAGAAGGTTGTAATTCTATAAGCGTATTAATTTTATTCATCACGTTTGTGATTGCTTTTACAGGAAATTTGAAAAATACAATTCTGTTTGCCGTTATTGGAAGTATTTGTGTGTACACAGCAAACCTGTTGAGAATTGTTGTTTTAGGAATTGGATTGTACCGTTTTCCTGAATACGAATACATGTTGCATCATATTGTATTTCCGACAATTATTTACGGAATGGTGTTTCTGTTATGGATGTTTTGGGTTAAAAAGTTTTCAAAAAAGTAGTTTTGATTCATGAAAAAGATTTGGAAATATATAATTGTAGGTTTTCTTTTCGGAATTTTAGTTCTGATAAGAGCTTTTGAGAATGAACTTTTTTATGATCCGTTTTTGAACTTCTTTAGACATGATTATTTACAAGCTAATATTCCAGATTATAATGCTTGGTTACTTTTCGTGAATCATATATTTCGATATGGACTAAATATGCTCATCTCCTTAGCAATTATCTATGTTGCATTTGAAAATAAGCATGTGCTTAAATTGTGCACAGGATTGTATGTAGTTGCGTTTGTAATTTTAGTTGCCATGTATTTTTACTTCATTCAACATAATTTGTCCGAAGATTATTTACTTACATTTTATATCCGTCGCTTTTTGATTCAGCCACTTTTTGTGTTGATTTTATTGCCTGCTTTTTATTACCAGCGTAAGATTAAGAATGAAGGGGTTTGATTTTTTTATTCTCTAAGATTAATAGTTTGTTTCTGAGAGATTAGATTTCCATCTTTGGTAATACCTTCAATAAAAACAGTCACAAACTTTGTACGCGTGTCAAAAACTTTAAACGTTGTTGTTTCGTTTTTCGTTAAGATGAGCTCAGGAATCCAAGAAATTACACCATACTTTTTAAATGTACTATCTCCATAATTATTATACTTAGGAGCGTAGTATTCTTTGGTTTGTTGAAAGGCAAAAAGAGCTGCTGTTCCATTTGAAATATCAGACTTTCCATCTTTGTCTTTGTATAAAGGAGTTGTACGAGTATAGATTTTAATAACACCACCAGCGCTTCGAAGTCCATATCCAAACCCACTTTTGTCAATTAAAATCTTTTCTACGTTTGCCATTGAATAATTGTATAGAATGTTGAAATTCGTAAGCGGCATGTCATCCAGAAAAACTAGAGGAGAAGTAACACCTTGAAAGCTTATTCTGTTACGTGTAGTAATGTTTAGTTGTCCAAAACTTTCGGTAACTCTGTACCCATTATTCTGTATATAATCCGCAACAAATGGAAATTGCGCATATGTTTGTACGTCCACTCTTTTAAACTTACCATTGATAGCAATCGGATCTTCTTCTCGTTTTTTTCTTTTTGTTTCTAGTACAATGGCATCTAATTCTACAGAATCTTCGCGGAAAAATTCTTTTGAAAGATCGAAATTAGGCGCTATAACTTTGGTGTCGATTACTTTTTGGGCTTCAATTTCAGGGTCTAAGCTATTTTCTTTATTCGTAACGCTAAACGTAACATACATTCTAGGTTTTTTGAAAATCCCACGTTTATCTTGATAAGAGAAACGAATTTCTTCACCTTCTTCTAAATAGAAATTTCTTAGGGTAAATGTTTGATCTTCATTTAATTCTATAAATTGTGCTTGGTGATTTTTAGTAGAGTACAAAAATAATTTTTTGATTCCAGAAGCTGGAGAATTTACTTTTCCTTTGATCGTGATTCCGTTTTCAAATTGATGTAGTTGCTTTGGTGGATTTCTGAAAATAGCATCCCAATTGTATTTACTCCAACCTTGAGTGAGTAATAGAATGTCTAATTCATATTTTTGTTTTCTGTCAAAATTGGTAAAGTAATATTCAGGATTTTCAATAATTCCTTTTACATAAGGTTGTAATAGAAAGCTTGAAATGATAGTATTATTTGGAGTGTAACTTTCTGTTTCTTCTGGCAACATAGAAACACTAATATTAGCTTCTTCATCTAAATTTAATTCTTTTACAGAAAGTATGATGGAATCGTTTACTTTGTTCAATTTTGATACAGAAACATTCGTTTTTTTGATGCCTAAATCATTGAAAAATAAACGTTCTAAAATTGGTTGTTCATTTTCATCAAATAGTGTAACTGTATTAACTCCTTTAAATAATTCGTTTTTAGGAATTGTAATCGTTTTTGCAATTCCTTGATCAAATGTGAAGCTTACTGTTTTTAGTTTTCCACTTTGGTGAATTAATAACTTGTATTTAGTATTGCTGTGATTTTTTAGTGTTTCTTCATTTGTATTTAATGTAATGATAGCTCTATCTGGAAATAGCGTATTCATAATAATTGTAATCCCTTGTCGTCCGGTAGCTTGAATTTTTTGCTCAATAGTTTCGCCTGTCGCTAAGGTGATTTTTGAAGTATATTTTTCATTCACTTTGGGTTGAAACAAAAACTTTCCAAGTCCTAAAGTATTACTTTTGAATTTTGTGACTTCTTCATTTTTCTCATTGAATATAATTCCCGTAGCACTTACTCCTTTTCCATTGGCATTGACAACTTTGAACCCAATATTGTTTTTTGCATTTGCAACAATATGTCCGCCTTCAGGTAAAAATTGAAAGTCATATTCATTTTTGGTAGCTTCTTCGTTGTTACCTATGATTTTATCTCCAAAGATTTCAATTTTTTGAATGTATGCACCATCATCTTGGAAATTTTTCATCCAATTGGTAGCTGCTTTGATATAGTAAGTTCCTGAAACAAACGTAGAGTCAACTAAAAAATTTCCTCTAGTAACACCATTCTCTCCTTGAAATAAAGCTCTTTTGACTTCTTTTCCATTTGCATCATAAATTCCAACATTGAAATTTGTAGTAGCTTTTGAAGTTAATTGATTTTTCTGATCATATGCATATCCTTTAAACCATATTTCTTCACCAGCTAAAAAGGAAGTTTTGTTTAGATGTAAAAAGAGAGTTTCTCGAGGTAATTTGAAATATTCAGTATAGCTATCTTCAACTGTCGTATCGGTTTGAGAAAACAACGAAAAAGAAAATAATAGAAGGAAAGTTAGTAGCGGTAAAATACGTTTCATACTAAAAAAATGATCAGTTTTAATTAGGTATTAAAAATACCACAAAAAAATTATGGAAATGTTAAATAAAACAAAAACTCCGAAAAATTGCTTTTCGGAGTTTTTGAGCTGTTTGTTGTTAACCTTTAGTTAAGTCAATAATTTGTTTCTGAGAAATTAGATTTCCATCTTTGGCGATTCCTTCTATAAAAACAATTACACGCTTTGTACGTGTATTAAAAACTTTGAATGTTGTTGTTTCGTTTTTATTTAAAACCAATTCTGGAATCCAAGAAATTACACCATATTTTTTGAATGAACTATTTGTATAACTATTATATTTTGGGGCGTAGTATTCCTTAGCTTTTTGAAATGAAAAAGGAGCAGTGCTCGTGTTGGAAATGCTAGCTCTGCCTTTTTCATCTTGATATAATGCTGTTTTACGCATGTAAATTTTTATAACACCACCAGCAGCACGTATTCCATAACCAAATCCTGTTCTGTCAACAATAATTTTCTCAACATCTCCCGTTCGTAAATATTCTAGTATGAGAATGTTTGTCACTGGAACATCATCTATAAATACAAGTGGAGTAGTTTCTGCTTGAAAAGAGAGCGTAGTTCGATTCGTTAGATGAAATACTCCAAGACTATCTTTAAAAAACCGGTACCCTTTATTTATGATATAATCAGTTACAAAAGGATATTGTGTGTAGCTTTCTACATTGACGTCAAGAGCTGTTGCATTTGTCAAAACAGGGTCGAGATTTTCTCTACTCTTTTTATTTTTTGTAGTTTCTAACATCACTACTTCTAGTTCTTCTGAATCGTCGGGAAAAAAGTTTTTAGTGCTAGTAAGATTAGATCTGTCAGATTTGGTTTTAAAAGAAGATAGTGTATTAATAACACTACTGATATTATCTTCTTTATTTGCTACCGTGTACGATATAAACAAGCTTGGTTTTTTAAATTTACCATTTTTGTTTTGATACGAAAAACGAACTTGTTCGCCTTCTTCAATGAAAAAGTTATTAATGGTAAATGATTGATCTTTGTTTAAGTTGACAAACTGAGCTGAATGGTTTTTAGTGGAGTATAAAAACAATCGATCTATGCCCGAAGTAGGAGCGTTAACTTTCCCTCTAATAGTAATTCCATTTTCAAATTGATGTATTTGTTTTGGGGGATTTTTGAAAATAGCATCCCAATTGTATTTACTCCAACCTTGTGTGAGTAATAAAATATCTAGTTCGTATTTGTGTTTTCTATCAAGTTTTGTAAAATAATATTCAGGATTTTCAACAGTTCCTTTTAAATAAGGTTTTAAAGCAAAGCTTGAAATTATGGTGTTGTTTGGTGCGTAGCTTTCTGTTTCTTCTGGCAATACGGAAATACTAATATTAGCATTTGTATCTAGGTTTAGTTCTTTTACAGATAGAATGATTGAGTCATTAATTGTATTTAATTTTGATATAGCGACAGCAGCTTCTTTTATGTCAAATGCATTGAAAAATAAACGTTCTAAAATTGGTTGTTCGTTTTCGTCAAATAATGTAACTGTGTTAATTCCTTTAAATAATTCTTTTTTAGGAATAGTGATCGTTTTTGAAATTCCTTGGTCAAATGTGAAATTTATTTTTTTAAGTTTTCCACTTTGATGAATTAATAGTTTATATTTTGTATCACTATAGTTTTCTAGTGTTTCTGCATTTGTATTTAGTGTAATAATAGTTCTATCTGGAAAAAGATTGTTCATGATAATTGAAATGCCTTGTCTTTTACTGGCTTGAATTTCTTGTTCAATAGTTTCTCCTGAAGCTAACGTAATTTTTGAAGTATATTTTTTATTGATCTCTGGTTGAAATAAAAATTTACCAAGTCCTAAAATGTTACTTTTAAATTTAGTGACTTCTTCATTGTTTTCATCAAAGACACTTCCTTTAGCAGCTATGCCTTTTCCATTGGTGTCAATGAATTTAAACCCAATATTGTTTTTTGTGTTTGCAACAATATGTCCGCCTTCTGGTAGAAATTGAAAATCATATTCATTTTCGGTTGCTTTATCATTGTTGTTGGTTGCGATCTTATTTCCAAAGATTTCAATTTTTTGAATATATGCGCCATCATCTTGGAAATTTTTCATCCAATTGGTCGATGCTTTTATGTAATAAGTTCCGGAAACAAATGTAGAGTCAATTAGAAAGTTTCCTTTGGTAAAGCCATTTTCTCCTTTAAACAAAGCTCTTTTAACTTCTTTTCCATTTGTATCGTAAACTCCAACATTAAAATTTGTAGTAGCTTTTGAAGTCAATTGATTTTTCTGATCATACGCATATCCTTTAAACCATATTTCTTCTCCAAATAAATAGGTGGTTTTGTTTAAATGAAGAAAGATAGTTTCGCGAGGAAGTTTAAAATATGCTGCATAACGATCTTCAGCGGTGTTTTTTTCTGTCTGAGCAAACAGTGAAAAAGAAGGTAGTAATAGCAAGAATGATAGCGAGAGTAAAATTCTTTTCATGGTAATATGTTGGTTTTAGTGTTAGCATTTTATGGAATATTTTGATTACATGCATGGTTTTGAAATCAAACTTCTTCTCTTTAGGGGAATTTATTGGTGTTAATAAGTAGTATTGATTGTTTTAAAGATATTTTAAATCGTATAAACTTTAGTGTTACAATGAGTAAACTGACTTTTTCAATGAGTGAAATGGATATTTTGATGAGTGAGTTGATTAAAATACAAAAAGCCTTGAAAAATTAATTTTCAAGGCTTTTGCGTGTTTATATATGTGTTATAATTACATCATTCCTGGCATTCCTCCGCCCATTGGAGGCATTCCAGCTCCTGCAGGAGCTTCTTCTTTAATGTCAATTAATGCACATTCTGTAGTTAAAATCATTCCTGAAACAGATGCTGCATTTTCTAATGCAATACGTGTTACTTTTTTAGGATCAATGATTCCTGCTTTCAACATATCTACGTATTCGTCAGTTTTTGCATTGTATCCAAAATCTTTTTTGCCTTCCATTACTTTAGAAACTACAACACTTCCTTCGCCACCAGCGTTAGAAACGATTGTACGTAATGGCTCTTCAATAGCACGTGCTATAATTTTGATTCCAGTTACTTCATCTAAGTTGTCAGTAGTAATTGATTCTAATACACCTTTTGCTCTTACCAAAGCAACTCCACCACCAGCAACAATTCCTTCTTCAACGGCTGCTCTTGTAGCGTGTAATGCATCATCAACTCTATCTTTTTTCTCCTTCATTTCAACTTCAGAAGCTGCTCCAACGTATAAAACTGCAACTCCACCAGCTAATTTAGCCAAACGTTCTTGTAGTTTTTCTTTGTCGTAATCAGAAGTTGTAGCTTCTATTTGCGCTTTAATTTGTCCAACACGTGCTTTGATCATTCCTGCATCTCCAGCTCCATTTACAATAGTTGTATTGTCTTTGTCAATTGTAATTTTTTCAGCAGTTCCAAGCATGTCAATCGTAGTATTTTCTAGCGTGTGACCTCTTTCTTCAGAAATTACAGTTCCACCAGTTAGGATAGCGATGTCTTCTAACATTGCTTTTCTACGGTCACCAAATCCAGGTGCTTTTACAGCTGCAATTTTTAATGCACCTCTTAGTTTGTTTACTACTAAAGTAGCTAATGCTTCTCCATCAACATCTTCTGCAATGATGATTAATGGTTTTCCAGTTTGTGCAACAGGCTCTAAAACTGGCATCAAGTCTTTCATTGAAGAGATTTTCTTATCAAATAATAAGATATATGGACTTTCCAATTCTGCTTCCATCTTTTCAGAGTTGGTTACAAAATATGGAGATAAGTATCCTCTGTCAAACTGCATTCCTTCAACAACATCAACTGTTGTGTCTGTTCCTTTAGCTTCTTCAACCGTAATTACACCTTCTTTTCCAACTTTTCCAAACGCTTTCGCGATTAAGTCACCCACAACTTCGTCATTGTTTGCCGAAATAGACGCAATTTGTTTTATTTTTTCAGAAGAATCACCAACTTTCTTAGCTTGCTTATTTAAATCTTCAACAATTGCTGTTACAGCTTTGTCAATTCCTCTTTTTAAATCCATTGGATTCGCTCCGGCAGCAACGTTTTTCAATCCTTCTTTTACGATAGCTTGTGCTAAAACGGTTGCTGTTGTTGTTCCGTCTCCTGCTAAGTCATTTGTTCTAGAAGCAACTTCTTTTACCATTTGTGCTCCCATGTTTTCTAATGGGTTTTCTAGCTCAATTTCTTTTGCTACAGATACACCATCTTTTGTTACAGATGGCGCACCAAATGATTTGCTAATGATTACGTTTCTTCCTTTTGGGCCTAATGTTACTTTTACTGCATTTGCTAATGCATCCACACCGCGTTTTAGTCCGTCGCGTGCTTCAATATCAAATTTTATATCTTTTGCCATGTCTTTTTAGTTGTTAGCCAATACTTTCTAATTGACTATAGTTATTTTGTTTTTTCTGATAACGACTTTTAAAGTGCAATAGCGTATTAAATAATTGCTAAAATGTCGTCTTCTCTCATGATAATGTAATCAGCTCCTTCATACTTGATTTCAGATCCAGAAAATTTTCCATAAAGAACCGTATCGCCAACTTTTACCGTCATTGGTTCGTCTTTTTTACCTGAACCAACAGCTACAACAGTTCCACGTTGTTGTTTTTCTTGCGCTGAATCTGGAATGTAAAGCCCTGAAGCAGTTTGTGTTGCTGCTGGCAACGGGGCAATCAAAACTCTATCCGCTAGTGGTTTGATATTAACTTTGCTCATTTTGTTAACTATTTTATTTGATTAATTATGTTATTTTTTACGAATAGGAAGTAGTCAGAAACTATGCCATTTTGTGAATACTGACAAATTGAAATAAAAAATGCCAGCTTCTGACAAGCTGGCATTTTTTTATGTGATATGATTGGAAAAAATTACTGTCCGTCAGTATTTGTTCCTTCTGTTGAATTTGTGTTTGTATCAGCTGGCGGTGTTGTTTGTTCTGTTGTAGGAACTGCATCTCCTGCTACTTTTGATTTACCGTTAGCACTGCTCAGGTTTGTGAAGTTTGTTACTAAAATTAAACCAATTAAGATAGTTGCTAAAGCCCAAGTGCTTTTATCAAGGAAATCGGTTGTTTTTTGAACTCCACCAATTTGTTGATTTCCACCACCTCCAAAAGAAGAAGATAATCCTCCACCTTTTGGGTTTTGAACCATTATTACTAACATTAATAAAAATGCTACAATAAGGATTAAGATTATAAATATGTAATAAGTTGAAGTCATTTTGTACTAATTATTTTGTTGTATTTTTTTTATTGCTCGAATTTGGTCTGCAAAGAAACCACTTTTTTCTGGATATTTCAAAATTAAAATATTATATGCTTTAATTGCTTTTTTATATTTCTTTTGTTCTAAATATACTTTTGCCAACGTTTCCGTCATGAGGATAGACTGGTCAACGGTTGTGCTATTTGCTAGGTTGACTGTTTTTTCAAGTGTTGGCTTCGGTTTTATTTTTGGATTTGTAGCTATAAACTTGTCTATCAGGTCAAATCTTTTGTCTTTTTCGCTTTCCGCTGCAGCAGAATTTGACTCGTTTTCAACTATTTTAGGTTCTTTCTCTACTTCCTCTTGTTCAATTTTTTTAGAACGATCAATGGGCTTGAAGTTTGCAAGTTGCAACCATTCTGAAAAAGAATGCTTTTCTTTTTTCTCAAATTGAAGCGGTTTTCCAAGCTTCAATGTTTCTTCAGGAGAAGCCGCTTTTTCAGGAATAATTATTTCTTTAAAAACTGGCTTTTCTACTTCTTTTGTTTCAGCTATGACTTCTGTAATAGGAGTAGGATCAATTTTTGGTTGAAATAGATCGGGATCAAGAATAGCGTTTGCTTCTTGGATTTTTGTTTTGATAGCATCTTCCATACGGAGATTTTTATCAACTTTTACTTCTTCAACTTCAATAGGAATTTCGTTAATATCAACTGCATTCGAATTGCTTTGCGCTTCTTGAATTGTATTTGATGTTTCATGTTGCTCAAATATTTCAGATGTAATGAAATCAAATAGAATACTACGATCTGTTGTATGTGCAGCAGCTACTTTTAAACTTTGATTGTATTTGAAACTATCTTGATTTTTTAGTCCTTTTAAATGTACAATGCGCGCCGCTTGAAAGTATGGGAAATCTTTAGTGATTGCTGCAATGGCATCGGTTTGCGCAGCATTAATGTACGCAGGGTTTTTTAGTATGTATGTAAAATCAGAGATGTTCATATGGCTACCAGTTTGCTAAACTAGCGTTAAAGATGTCTTGTGTTAAACGGTCAAATATTTCTTGAAAAGCAACACTTTGTACAGCAGATAATTGTGAAGACGCTGGATAATCATAGAAAAATGAAAAGCGCTGATCAAAATCATCATCAGGTCTGTTGTTGTGTGTAAAACGAACTTGTACGCCAATTGTTAAACGGTTTTGTGCTGCTGTATTGTTTGCAGTTGCGCTCATTGGAGAAACTCTATATTCTACAATTTCACCTTCATATACTAAGTCTGCATTGGAACGAACTAATGTTAAACTTGTTTGATTTTGAATTAAATCTTGTAGAGCATTTGTGAAATCTCTATCCAGTCCAGGTTCAATAATAGGAGCATTGTTTTGAAAGAAATTTACTTGGTATGTTTCTGCATTTAAGTCACCTGTTCCTGTAAAGTTGTAAAATTTACAACTAACTACTAAAAGTGAAATAATAACAGCGGTAATGTATGTTTTAATATGTTTCATGTAATTTTATAAATCAAATTGTTTAATTTTTCTATATAAAGTACGTTCTGAAATCCCCAACTCACTCGCTGCAGCTTTACGTTTTCCTTTGTTGCGTTCTAGTGCTTTTTTGATGAGTTCCAGTTCTTTGTCGTGTAATGAAAGTGTTTCTTCTTCTTCAATTTCTTCTGCAAAATGATACTTATCTGCTTCTGAAACTACAGTAACTTCAGGTGCAATTGGTAATAATTTTACATTTTCTTCTTCTGAATGAAATACTTCACTTTCTTCTTCGTTTCCATATATTTTCTGAATTAGACTTTCGTTTTCTTCTTGTACTTTTTGCGAAACTCCATTTTGCATGAGTTCCATAGTGAGTTTTTTTAAATCATTTAAATCACTTTTCATATCAAAAAGCACTTTGTATAATATCTCACGTTCTGAACTAAAGTCACTTTCACTTTTAGACGTTTCTACTACTGCAGGCAAATTACCAGTTGTATTTGGTAAATATTGATGTAATGTTTCAGCAGATATAGACCTGTTTTCTTCTAATACAGAAATTTGCTCGGCCACATTTCGTAATTGACGAATATTTCCGCTCCAGCGATATTTTACTAACATTTCAGTAGCGTTTTCATCTAAACGAATAGAAGGCATTTTGTACTTCATGGCAAAGTCAGATGCAAACTTTCTAAATAATAAATGAATATCATCTTTTCGCGCTCGTAACGGTGGAAGAAGTATTTCTACAGTACTTAAACGATAGTATAAATCTTCTCTGAATTTTCCTTTTTTAATAGCTTCAAACATGTTTACGTTTGTAGCGGCTACGATGCGGACATTGGTTTTTTGTACTTTGGATGAACCTACTTTTATGAATTCTCCATTTTCTAAAACACGTAACAAACGAACTTGTGTTGTTAGTGGTAATTCTCCAACTTCATCTAAGAATATAGTTCCATTATCAGCTACTTCAAAATATCCATTTCTAGTTTGAGTGGCACCTGTGAAGGCACCTTTTTCATGTCCAAATAGTTCACTGTCAATAGTTCCTTCAGGAATAGCGCCGCAGTTTACAGCAATATACTTTCCGTGTTTTCTGTGTGATAATGAATGTATGATTTTTGGAATACTTTCTTTTCCAACACCACTTTCACCAGTAACAAGTACTGAAATATCTGTGGGTGCTACTTGAATTGCTTTTTCAATAGCACGATTTAGTCCAGCGTCATTTCCGATGATTCCAAAACGTTGTTTTATAGCTTGTATGGATTCCATGTTTTTCGTGCGTTGTTTTTTTAATTTATGTATTGAAAGTTTTCGCTAATGGTAATGGTGACATCATTAGAAATATTAGGTAATGATGAAAATAAAGTTCCACTTCTGCTAATGATTCTATTGCTAGCGTCATATTGAACGTCTAAGTTAGAAGGTCCTTGCGTAGTTGTCACAGCAGTTACATTATTGTTACTGTACACCATTGCTTGCCAGTGTTCGTATTGATCGTCATATTCATCGTAAAATATTAAAAAACCATACAAATCATTCATAGTTAGACTTAGTGGGTTTACAGTATTGTCATGCGTATATGTATACGTGTTTGGATTTTGTCCAGTAATTTCAGACATGATTAAATTTCCATTACTATCGTAGGTAATATTTTCAGTTTTAACAATGACACCACTTTCCATTGTTTCTCTTTTTATAAGTCTGTTGTTATTGCTAAATGTAAATTTTGTACTGTAAATAGTTCCTTCTTTAGTGCGCGTTACTTCATTATTTAAATGTGTAAACGTAAAAACAAAATCTTCAGTAGCATCTTGTAAATCTTCATAGGTAATGTCAGCAATTTTTCCAACATTATAGGTTACAGACGCTCTATTGATAATAGTTCCGTCAACTCTGGTAATTACGCCGATTACTTTCGTATTTTGATCTCTTATTACGGCAGCATTCGCATTTATGGTTGTCCCAAAAAGCGTAAGACTTGTGTCTTGAGAGGTAAATTGATTTTGATTGTTAATGTTGAAATCTGTATCAAAAGAAGTGTCGTTCCCAGCAGCAGTAAATTCTTTTACATACGTGTAATTTGATAATTGATTGCTATTTCCAGGGTTTGGATCCGTCGGAGTTCCTGGATCTGGATCAGTTGGATTGCCAGGATCTGGATCTGTCGGAGTTCCATTAGTTGGAATTTCTTCAACTACAATTTCAAAATCAACAGGTTCGTTATTACATGAAAAACACAAAAATGCCAATACAATTGCTGTGGATAGGAACGTTTTTTTCATTGGACTTATATTTTTATGAGTTATACATGTTTTTTAATTTGTATGATTAATATTGAAATGCTTCGTTTAATGTAAACAGAAAGCCATCACCTAAATCGAAAGTTCCACTTCTTGTTGTGATATTGTTATTAGCATCATAAGTAATATCAAACGTCACGTTTTGTCCAGTGTCTTGAACTCCTGTCCAGTTATTTGTACTATGAAAAACGGCAAGCGAATTAGCTACTTCATCTTCATAATCTATATTAAACATGTTAAATAAAAACTGATCATTAAAAACAGCTTTTGAAGGATTTGTGAATGAATCGTACGAAAGTGTATATGATCCTGGATTCGTTCCAGTAGTTGTTGCAGATACACAATTTCCATTAGCATAAGTCAATGTTTCTAATTGTGTACTTGTTGTTCCTGTAAACGATTCTACTGAAATTAATTGACTGTTAGAGTTAAATGTGTATTCAATTCTTTCGTCAGAACCTACGGTTGTTCTAGTAACCATAGTTCCGCTGTACGCAAAATTATATGTGTGATTTTCAGTAGGATCTGCTAAATCTTCATATACTATTTCAGTAATATTATCTCCAGTGTAATTAATGGTTGTTGTTTCGGAAGGTGTTCCGCTAGCAGTTGCGTTGAATCGAACAATTCTACCGCTTCCATCACGTGTATACACTCCAAAAGCAGGAGTTGTTACGCCACCTAGTATTAATTCTATATCCAATGAAGTTACAACGCCTCCAGTAATATTGAAATCTGTGTTTGTTATCAGTTCACCAAGAATTGGCAAGTTTGAAGTTACATCATACGTGTAAGATGATAAGGTATTTGTAGTTGGATTTGTTGGGTCAGTCGGGTCTGTAGGATCAGTTGGGTCTGTAGGATCTGTTGGATTCGTCGGATTTGTTACTTCAACTTCAAAATCTATTGGTTCATCCTCACATGAAAAGCAAAAAAAAGCTACTACGATTGAAGTTATTAAAAGTGTCTTTTTCATTATATTATATTGTTTTTTGATGATTTATTGCTGTTTTATTATTATTTAATTGTTCTCTGAATGCTCAATAGCTTCTCCAATTAATGTTGCAGAAGTACACTCATGAATTTTTACATTTACAAAGTCGCCAAGTTGATAATTCTCTTTTGGAAATACTACCACTGTATTTTGAGAACTTCTTCCCATCCAATGCGCGTCTGATTTTTTAGAAGTTCCTTCAATTAGTACTTCTTTTACGGTATTAAGATGTGATTGTGTTCTGTAAGCGCTATGTTTTCGTTGCAGTTCAATAATTTCTGCAAGTCTTCGTTTTTTTGTAGGTTCTGGAATATCATCATCCATTTTTCTTCCAGCCATTGTTCCTGGACGTTCCGAATATGTAAACATATACCCAAAATCATACTTTACATATTCCATTAAAGAAAGTGTATCTTGATGATCTTGTTCTGTTTCGGTTGGAAAACCAGCAATTAAATCTTGCGATATTCCGCAGTTTGGTAATATTTCACGAATCTTATTTATTAACGCAAAATACTCTTCGCGCGTATGCAAACGATTCATTTCTTTTAAAATACGATCACTTCCGCTTTGTACGGGTAAATGAATGTGCTTGCAAATATTTCTATGTTTTGCCATTACATGAAATACATTTTCATGCATGTCTTGTGGATTAGAAGTTGAAAAACGAACACGAAGTTTTGGAAACCGAGTGGCAACCATATCTAACAACTTTGCAAAATCTACCGCAGTTGCCTTTTGCATTTCAGAAGCTTTGTCAAAATCTTTCTTCAAACCACCTCCATACCATAAAAAGCTATCTACATTTTGACCTAATAATGTAACTTCTTTAAAGTTCTTGTCTGAAAGATCTTGAATTTCTTCAATAATAGATTGTGGATCACGGCTACGTTCACGTCCACGTGTAAAAGGAACCACGCAAAAAGTGCACATATTATCACAACCTCTTGTGATGGAAACTAAGGCTGTAATTCCATTTGTGTTCAATCGTACAGGAGAAATATCACCATAGGTTTCATCTTTTGATAAAACTACATTCACAGCATTTCTACCTTCGTCAATTTCTTGTACTAAATTAGGTAAGTCTTTGTAGGCATCAGGTCCAACAACCATATCTACAATCTTTTCTTCTTCTAAAAACTTGCTTTTTAAGCGTTCTGCCATACATCCTAATACACCAACTTTCATTTTGGGATTGTGTCGTTTGACAGCATTGTATTTTTCAAGACGTTTACGAACTGTTTGTTCGGCTTTATCACGAATAGAACATGTGTTTACCAAAACCAAATCAGCTTCTTCCAAACGATCTGTTGTATTAAAACCTTCTTTTGCAAGAATAGATGCTACAACTTCACTATCTGCAAAGTTCATCTGACAACCATAACTTTCTATATATAGTTTTCGTGTATTTTCAGGTTTTTGTGCTAAAACAATACTTTCGCCTTGTTTGCTTTCGTCTATTATCTTCTCCATTTATTCTGTAATCTGAATGGTAGTTTACTATCAATTAAGATGCAAAGATAGGATTATTTCAAAATATATGACATAATGACATGTTAAATAACTTTTCGATCTTAAATGTGTAGCTTGTACAACTTCCAATAATTCTATTACTTTTGTGTGCTACAGAAATAAATATATGAATAAAGAGCTGTTATCGGAAAAAATAGAATATGCAAAAGACTTGTCTTTTGAAACTATCGCAAGTGAGTCAGGAACTTTGTTTACCAAGGCTTGGGGGCAAGGAGTTTTAGGTAGTTTGTTAATCGTATTATTTTCAATAGTAGTGGGAATTGTATGTTTTATTCCATACACAACTACGCTTGTTTTTTTAGGAATAACATCAGATTATACAGATTTCCATCTTTCTAATGATGAAAGAATGCGTATCGTTTCCTATATATTTGGAGGATTATTTTTTGTGCTTGTAAGTGCTGTTTTTATAGCAGTTTCGGCAGCGTTTTGCAGAATATGTAAAATGAAAGACCATAATAAACAGGGGTACTATGATTATTACTATTTCTTAAAAAGAAAATATTTTTCAAAACTATTTATGTTAGGTGCTTTATCAGCAGCAATCATTGTTCCTTCTGTATACTACTTGTCATACATTCCTTTAGTATACTTAAGTGTTCCAATTGCTTTTTTTATTGTCATTCTTGCTTTTAATCCAGAGTTGAAAGCAAAAGAAATTATCAGTCTTGGGTTTCAGTTAGGAACTGAAAAATGGTTACTGTCTATAGGATTTATGCTTATTGTAGGTTTTATATCTATGATTGCAGGTGTTATTCTTTGTGGATTCGGGTTTGTGTTTACAATGACTTTGATAAATCTTCCTTTATACTTTATTTATAAACACATTATTGAGTTTGACGATGAAAAACCCATCGATTCATATCAGGAAAAAACAGACTTGATTATTCAAAAACTACACGATTATAAAAGGCCTATCAAAAAAAGATAGGCTTTTTTTACATACTTCGGGAACCTTTTTCTTTCGCATAACGTCTATTCTAATAGAGTGAACTGAAAAGCGGTCATGGAAAAGGATGTAATGTTAAATGATGAAGTGAAAAAGCACCGCAAAAAAGCAAAATAAGTAGTTGGTTTTAATTCAGATTAAAATTTTCTCATGTTTTTATGGAACCTTTTCACTATTCGTGCATCTATATGATAAATAAACATTAACAATACCTTTAATTATGAAAGAAAATATTTTAAAAATTGGATTATGTGTACTGATAGGAATGATCACTTTTTCTTGCTCAGATTTAGATGATAACGAAGAAGTTGGAACAGTAGATCTTGTCAATCTAATCGAAAAAGAGTCAGAACTGTTTGATCTCATAACACGTGTGGCAGATGAAGATGCTGAAAAAGAAATAACCTGTATCAAATTTATCTATTCTTTTACACTATTAGAATATAACGATATCGTAGGAGTTGTGGCGCAGCATGTAATTTCTAGTGATTCACAATTTAGTTATGTGTTAGAAGGTATTACGGATGGAAACAGTATCGGAATCAGTTTTCCAATTCAAAGTCAACTTGAAAATGGGGAAGAATTTTTAATTCAAAATAAAGAAGAATTAAAACAAGCTATTGATGATTGTGTTCTAGAGGAACAACTTGTTGTGGCGGGTAATTGTCGTCAATTATTACAAGAATGTGTTTGGGTGGTTTCGCATGAAGATGATACTGTTGATACCTATGAAAATGCTGTTTTTGATATTGCAGAAGACGGAACGTTTAAATTCTATAATAATGGAGCAGTGTTTGAAGGAACTCGAATTGTATACTTTATTGAAGATGAATTGCACATTAACATGGCGTTTGAAGAAACAAGTGATACTGCAGATGATTGGAGTTTTGATTGGAAAACTGAAGTGTTGCCAGATAATATCATGAACTTAACAAATGATGATATTGTATTTACGCTTACGCAAGAATGTGAAGAGGAAAATTACTGTACAGAATTGGTTTTTGTAGAATGTGAAGACGTTGTAGGTTCTGAAATTTCAGAATTTGTATTTGAAGAATACATACCTTGTATTATAGAAATAAATGATTTGGATGAATTAACGATGGATGATACAATTGCTTTTTACGAAAGTGAAGTAGATGCAAACAGTCAATCCAATCCATTATCTTTAAGCTCATATCAAAACACAACAAATGTGCAAATTATATATGTTCGTATTGACTATACTATGAGTACGGAATTTATCTTAATTCCAATCGAAATTCAGTCGATCAGTTGTTAAAAGTAATCAAAATACAAAACAATCAAATAGGTCAACCATTTTTGGGAAAAACTAAAAAAGAAATACATAACATTGATGGGTTGCGAGCTAATGATGAACTGGTGCAAAAAGCAGTTTATGAAGCGCTCGCGCCCAAAATGTTAGGAGCTTGTCTCAATTTTATATCAGATCGATCCATGGCGGAAGAAGTCATGAATAATGGTTTTGTAAAAGTCTTTTTCAATATCAAAAAATACAAACAAGAAGGAAGTTTTGAAGGTTGGGTGCGTAAAATCATGATTCGCGAAAGCCTATCATTTCTGCGAAAAAAGAAATTCCTAATCTCAGATCAAAGTGATGCCATATTAGAACATCAAAAAACATATCAAAAACCAGTAGCAGAAGTTTCTGAAATACAACGACTGGTCATGGAGCTTCCTGTGGAATTCAAGCTGGTTTTCAATTTATATGCAATAGAAGGGTATTCACACAAAGAAATCTCGGAACTCTTAAAAATTCCTGAGGCAACTTCAAAGACGCGCTTATTCAGAGCAAGAAAATTATTAAAAGAACAATTAACAACAAAAAAGTCCAATGGAAGATTTTGATTACATAGACGCACTTGTAAAGAGTGAACTTTCGGGTCGTGAAGCAACGCCTTCCAATAATGGATGGGACATTGTTAAAGAAAAGCTACAACGCAAAAAGAAAAAACGTAGATTCTTTCTGTTATTACTATTCTTTGTGGGAATGAGTTCGGTTGGAATATACAAAGCAATCAATTTCAACTCAGAAATAAATGCTAATTCCATAACGAATAAAAATACGGAGCAGCCAAAATCTGGAAATACGCAAAGTGCTATTTCGGATTCAGGTTCTTCTTCAGATTCAAACGCGACTTCGGTTTCGAATTCAGATACAGGTACGGTTTCAACTAATATCAGTCAAGCTGAAAAAGACGCGTTGATGACAAATGATGGAGTTCGACACAGCAATCAGTCAGCAAACAAGCTACAAGGCAATGGAAGTGGTATTGTGGAATCGACTTCAAAAGTAAATTCGCGCGGAAGCGATACAAAAAACAATACCATATATAATGGGAGTAAAAAATTAAATTCAGATTCACTTAATAGTACGAATGAAATCTCATTAGCAAGTGAAAATGAAGAAATTTTGTCGGTAGCAAAAGGTTTACAAACCTATACTTGGGAATTAATTGTTCCGGAAACACTTCAAAAGAAACGTAAAAAGAAAAAGCGAAAACGTAAAAAGAAGCCAAACTTTTATGAAAATACAGATATAATGATAGGTCTCAACGGATTTGCTACAGCAAACGATTATAGAATTACACAATCATATATAGTTGAGCTCTCTTATGAAATTACAAGAGAACTCAAAAACGATTACTCATTCAATTATGGTGGAGCATTGCAATTGCGAACATTGCGTTTAAAAAAAGACAACCTTAATTTCACCAAAGGAGAAGTGAGTTTCAACCTGTTTTCAAACATTGAAAAGCAATTTGGTGACTACAGTGTAGAAGCTGGTGTGTACCTTGGTTATGAAATATATTCGCCAAACAATGAATTTTTTAACGACAAAGTCAGAAGCTTTTTTGATCAAAAAATCAATTATGGGTTAAGTACGGGAATCAATTATAAAAATATTGGACTTATTTTTAAGTATGAACTTTCGCCGTATGTAAATTACCTTGGAGACAAGAAATACGGCGGATTTATCATTGGTGTTAAATATGATTTTTAAACGCTAAAAAAGTGATTTTTGGACAGTGTAAAAAAAGTATAAATACAAAAAAATGTGTCCGTTTTTAAAAATCTACATACTTTTGTACTCTGAAAAATCAATATATGGCAAAGAATCTGGTAATTGTAGAGTCACCTGCAAAAGCGAAAACGATTGAAAAATTTCTAGGAAAAGACTTCAAGGTAGAATCGAGTTTCGGGCATATTGCAGACCTACCATCCAAAGAATTAGGTGTAAATGTAGACGGCGATTTTGAGCCTCAATATATAGTGTCTGATGATAAAAAATCAGTTGTAAAAAAATTAAAGGATTTAGCGAAGAAAGCAGAAATGGTTTGGCTCGCTAGTGATGAGGATCGTGAAGGAGAAGCGATTGCATGGCATTTGGCTGAAACATTAAAGCTATCGCCAGAACGTACAAAGCGAATTGTTTTTCATGAAATTACCAAAACGGCAATTCTAAAAGCAATTGATAATCCTAGAGATATTGACTATAACTTAGTAAATGCGCAACAAGCCCGAAGAATCTTAGATAGATTAGTAGGATATGAATTGTCGCCAGTACTTTGGAGAAAAGTAAAAGGCGGATTATCTGCCGGAAGAGTACAATCGGTTTCAGTGCGTTTAATCGTAGAACGTGAACGAAGTATTCAAGATTTCAAACCACAAGTATCATTTAAAGTTGCAGCAGAATTTTTAAATTCTCAAGGAAAAAAATTCAAAGCAAGACTCAATAAAACATTTCCAACACATCAAGAAGCTAAAGATTTCTTAGCTAAAAATGTAGGAGCAGACTTCAAAATTGCAAACTTAGAAACTAAGCCAGCAAAAAAATCACCAGCAGCACCATTTACCACATCAACCTTACAACAAGAAGCATCGCGAAAGCTATACTTCTCCGTAAGTAAAACAATGACACTTGCACAACGATTGTATGAAGCCGGTTTGATTACTTATATGAGAACGGATAGTGTAAACTTATCTAACGATGCAAAAAATGCCGCTCAGGCAGAAATTATTCGTTCGTATGGAGAAGAATACAGTCATCCAAGAAACTATAAAAGCAAAGCAAAAGGAGCACAAGAAGCGCATGAGGCAATTCGTCCAACCAATATGGAAAACCATTCGGTAAATGCCGAATACGATCAGGTTCGTTTATACGAATTGATTTGGAAACGTACCTTAGCTTCGCAAATGAGTGATGCAAAATTAGAGCGTACCAATGCTAAAATTGAAGCAAATACACATGGAGAGCGTTTTACAGCAAATGGAGAAGTGTTAAAATTTGAAGGTTTCCTAAAAGTATATCTTGAAGGGAAAGATGATGAAGATGAAGAACAAGACGGAATGTTGCCAGCTTTAAAAGTAGGTGAGCAACTGACAAACGAATTCATTTCTGCAACACAGCGTTACACAAAAGCTCCATACAGATTCACGGAAGCTTCATTGGTAAAACAATTAGAAGAACTAGGGATTGGACGTCCGTCTACGTACGCGCCAACAATTTCTACCATTCAAAACAGAGGCTACATAGAAAAAGGAACTGTTGAAGGTGTGGAAAGAAACTATGAGCAACTTGTATTAAAAGGAGATAAGATTATTGAAAAAGAACTGACTGAAAAAGTAGGTTCGGACAAAGGGAAATTAGTACCAACAGATATAGGAATGATTGTAAATGATTTCTTGGTGAAAAACTTCTCTTCTATATTAGATTATAACTTCACGGCAAAAGTAGAGCAGGACTTTGATGATATTGCATCAGGTAATGAAGAATGGAAAGACATGATGAAAGGTTTCTACAAAGACTTTCATCCAAAAGTAGAAGACGTAAAAGAAAATGCCGAACGAGAATCAGGAGAGCGTATCTTAGGAGTTGATCCAGAAAGTGGAAAACAAGTAAGTGTGCGTTTAGGGAAATTTGGACCAATGGTTCAAATAGGAACTGTAGATGATGAAGAAAAACCACGCTTTGCAAGTCTAAGCCCAGATCAACAATTAAACACCATTACCTATGAGGAAGCAATGGATTTATTTCAATTGCCAAAAACATTAGGAGAATACAAAGGAGAAACTGTTGAGGTAAACAATGGACGCTATGGTCCATATGTGAAATTTGGTAAAAAATTCATTTCATTAGATAAAGGAGAAGATCCACTAAGTGTAGAAATGGATAGAGCTATGGAATTAATTATAGCTCGTGAAAAAGCAGATGCGCCAATTGCAAACTATGAAGGACATCATGTAACCAAAGGTGTTGGTCGTTTTGGACCTTTCCTAAAATGGAATGGTATTTTTATTAATGTGAACAAAAAATACGATTTCGATAATCTTTCGCAAGCAGATATTGAAGAGCTCATAGAAGACAAAAAGCAAAAAGAACGCGATAAAGTTATTCATAATTGGGAAGCAGAAGGAATTCGAGTAGAAAAAGCACGTTGGGGAAGAAGTAATATTCTCAAAGGAAAAATAAAAATAGAACTTCCAAAAACAGTTGATGCTACAAAATTGACCTTAGAAGAAGTTCAAAAGATGATAGAGGAAAAAGCTCCAAAGAAAAAAACGAAAGCAAAAGCAAAACCTAAGGCAAAAGCAAAAGCTAAAAAATAATGGAATTCGAATTTTTATCGCCTGTCAATGATTTATTAATGGCTCACAATGAGTTATTGCCAAATCAAGCGTTAGGAAACCAAATAGAAGTACATACCTCTAAAGGAGGAATCCCAGAAGCGGTTGCCAAAGCAAAATTTGCAATTATAGGAGTGCTAGAAAATCGTAGTGATGTCAATTACCTTGGTGAAGGACTTGATCTATTAGAAATTAGGAAAGCACTTTACGGCTTATTTCCAGGAAACTGGAGTAAAAAAATTGTGGATTTAGGAAATCTAGAAAAAGGAGCGTCTGTAACGGATACATATGCGGCTTTAAAAACCATAATGGAGCCGTTACTAAAAAACAATATCATTCCTATCATTATTGGAGGAAGTCAAGATTTAATGTATGCAATGTACAGAGCGTACGACAATCTTGAGCAAATGGTGAATATGGTAAATGTAGATAGTAAGTTTGATTTTGGAGCTGTTACGCAATCGGTAAGTAACCATACGTATATGGGGAAAATTATCATGGAAGCGCCGCACAATCTGTTCAATTATAGTAATATTGGATATCAAACCTATTTCAATTCACAAGAAGAAATAGACTTGATGCAAAAACTATTGTTTGATGCGTATCGTTTAGGTCATGTGTCAAATGATATAAGTATTGTGGAACCTATTACACGTGATGCCGATATTGTCGGAATTGATTTATCAGCTGTAAAAGCTTCTGAAGTAAGTGGAAATCAAAATACATCACCAAATGGATTGGATGGAAAAGAAATCTGTGCAATCAGTCGTTATGCAGGAATAAGTGATAAAGTTTCATCGTTTGGAATCTTTGAATACAAAAATTCGAAAGACGAAGAAATTACAGCAATGTTAATAGCGCAAATGATCTGGTATTTCGTAGAAGGTGTTAATTATCGAGTAAATGATTACCCTTTTACCTCAAAAGACGACTATTTGAAGTATATTGTGCCAAATGATAGAGAAGAGATGATCTTCTATAAAAGTAATAAGACTGAAAGATGGTGGATAGAAATACCATTTATTTCAAGTTTGAATAATAAATTAAAAAGACATACGTTATTACCTTGCACACACCAAGATTATTTGAATGCATGCAATCAAATTATCCCTGAAAGATGGTGGATGGCGTATAAAAAAAGTATAAATTAAATAAGCGTGTTAAGAAAACCTTAAATTGATATTTAAAAAAAGCGATTTAAAACCATTAGTTTTTAGAATAAAAAATTGTTTTTTTGAAAATAAATAGATAGGTTTACGCCCTTAAAATCTATAAAAAACGTATTAACCTCAATAATTCCGTATGAAAAAGATTGTTGTATTAACAGCCGTTTTAGCATTTCTTTATAGCTGTGGTTCTAAAGATCGAGGTGAGCTAGTCGGTGTCAAAGGAAAAAAATGGCATCCTGAGAAGCCTTATGGTATGTCTCTAATCCCTGGTGGATCGTTCATCATGGGTAAATCTGATGACGACATTGCTCAAACCAAAAATGCACCCACAAAAACAGTTACTGTCCCTTCATTCTATATGGATGAAACAGAAATCACTAACAGCGAATACAGAGAATTTGTATATTGGGTTAGAGATTCTATAATCCGTACTAAATTAGCAATATTAGCTGATGAAGAAGGTAAAACAGATCCTAATGAAGATGGAATCGCAAAATACGCTTTTAAAGATGCGGATTCTACAGGTAGGACAGCTTGGGAAAAGTATACTCTAGAAAATTATGCAGGACTTGGCCCTACTGGTTATGAAGGTAGACGCCTTAACCGAGATGTAGATTTAATTTGGGATTTCTCTGAAATTCCAGATGAGTTTTATGCTGAGGTGATGGATTCTATTTATCTTCCTGAAGCAGAGGCATATAATGGACAGCGTACTATCGACTGGACAAAGATACGATTCCAATACAGATGGATGGATATCGAAAGTGCTGCTAAAAACACAAGAAACACAGGTTTAAAGCGTTCAGACTTCATAAAAAGCGAGAACTTAGAAATATATCCAGATACAACTGTTTGGATTAGAGATTTCGAATACTCATATAATGAGCCTATGCACAATGACTATTTTTGGCATGATGCATACAATGACTATCCAGTAGTAGGTGTTACTTGGAAACAAGCAAAAGCATTCTGTGAGTGGAGAACATTAAAAAAGAATATCTACAGAAGAGAAAGAAAACGTCATCAAATCAATAAATTCAGATTGCCATCTGAAGCAGAGTGGGAATACGCTGCAAGAGGTGGACTCGAAGGAGCAACATATCCTTGGGGTAACTACTACACCATGAATGATAGAGGATGTTTCTTAGCAAACTTTAAACCATTAAGAGGAGATTACGCGGCAGATCAAGCATTATATACCGTAGAAGCTGATGCTTATGAGCCAAATGATTTCAACTTATACAACATGGCAGGTAACGTAGCCGAATGGACAGCGTCATCTTATGATCCTAGTTCATACGAATACATGTCTACAATGAGTCCTAACGTAAACGATACGCTAAACAAGCGTAAAGTAATTCGTGGAGGATCATGGAAAGATGTTGAATACTTCTTACAAGTAAACACTAGAGATTTCGAATACAGAGACTCTGCAAGAAGTTACATCGGATTCAGAACAGTTCAAAGTTATATGGGAACTGATGTTGTAGGCTCAGGAAAAAGATAATTCAGAATTCAACAAAACTAATAGGTAAACCCAACACTTAAATTTTATTAACTAAACACTAAACTAAAAATTAGATTATTATGGCAAAGAATGGCAAGATCACGCTAACGAACATGGTATATGGACTTGGAGCGGCAATTGTAATTGTAGGAGCACTATTTAAAATTCAACACTGGCCTTACGGAAGTGAAATTTTAACGCTTGGAATGATTGTAGAAGCACTAGTATTTACATATTCAGCCTTCGAAAGACAACAAGATGACCTAGATTGGTCTCTAGTATATCCAGAATTATCTGGAGGATCTGCAAAAGCTAAAGCTAAAAAGCAAGAAGCTACTGATGCAGAAGGATTATTATCTAAAAAATTAGATAACTTATTAAAAGATGCAAAAATTGACGGAGAATTAATGTCAAGCTTAGGGTCAAGTATCCGTAACTTTGAAGGAGCTGCAAAAAGTATCTCTCCAACAGTTGACGCAATTGCTTCTACTAAAAAATATAGTGAGGAAATGTCTTTAGCTGCTGCGCAAATGGAATCTTTAAATAGCCTTTACAAAGTACAAATGGATAGTGCTAACCGTCAAGCTGCAATCAATGAAGAAGCGGTAGAAAACGCGGCTAAATTAAAAGAGCAAATGCAATCATTAGCATCAAACCTTTCATCATTAAATGGTGTATACGGTGGAATGTTATCTGCTATGAATAAAAACTAATTAGTAATATAATTTTAATTAACTAAAAAACTAATTAGACATGGCAGGAGGAAAAGCATCTGCAAGGCAGAAAATGATTAACTTGATGTATTTGGTTTTCATCGCAATGATGGCAATGAATATGTCAAAAGAAGTACTTTCGGCTTTCGGATTAATGGAAGCTAAGTTTGCGGATGCAAACGTTGCAACTACCGATAGAAATGACAAACTACTAGAAGAGCTTGAAACAAAAGGAACTGAAAACCCAAAAGAATTCAAAGTTCCTGCAGCAAGAGCGCAGCAAGTAAAAATTGCTTCAGATAAATTATATAAATATCTTGAAACATTAAAGACTGAATTGCTAAACAAGGGAGGATATAAAGTAGATCCTGAAACAGGAAAACTTCCTTTTGAAGCAATGGATAAAACTGATATATTAGACGAAGCTTGGTTTACAGGTGACAGATTGACTAAAAAAGGTCAAGAAGTAATGGATAATATTGAAGCATACAAAACTGAAATCAAAGAAATTTTGGCTACTGACGAAAGTTATAGAGGTAGAGCTGATGTATTTGATAAAACATTCAGTACTGAAAAAGTTGAAAATAAAGATGGTAAAAAAATTGATTGGTTAGCTTATAACTATCAAGGTTTCCCAGCTATTGCTTCATACACTAAATTAACTGCAATGCAAAATGACATTAAAGTTAATGAGGCAAACATGTTTAGCCTTTTCTTAGGAAACATTGTATCAGAAGCTACAACTTTAAATAACTATAAAGCTATAGTACTAGCTGATAAATCTGCTTTCTTTGCAGGAGAAAAATTCCAAGGAAAAGTAGTAATTGGTAAATACGCAAACGTTCCACCAACAAAATTAGTTGTTCAAGGAAGCGAAATCAATTTGGGAGAAGCTATCGATGAAAGTGGAGCTGCTACTTTAGACTTTAATGTTGGTAATGTAGGTGAGCACGAAATCAAAGGTGAATTTACATTTATTGAGAATAGTAAAGAATTGAAAATTCCTATTGCTGCAAACTATGTAGTAGTACCACGTCCAAACTCAGCTACAATTTCAGCTGATAAAATGAACGTTGTATACCGTGGAGTTTCAAACCCAATGACAATCTCTTTTGCAGGAGTTCCTGATAACAAAGTAACTGCAAATGCACCAGGATTATCTAAAGTTGGAAACGGAAAGTATATGATGAAGCCAGGCGCTGGAAGAGAAGTTACTATCAATGTAAGTGCGAAATTAGATGATGGATCTACATCAAGTGACAAAGCTGTTTTTAGAGTAAAAGATATTCCTCGTCCAACTGGAACTGTAAGAGGTGAATACGGAACTTTAAAAATGAGCAAAAGCAATTTAGCTAAAGTTACAGTTGGAGCTATCTTAGAAGATTTTGACTTTGACTTAAAATTGAAAGTAAATGGATTTAGCTTTAAAGTGCCAGGTCAACCAACTATCAAAGTAAATGGAAGTAGATTAGATAGTAGAGCTAAAGCAGCTTTAACTAGAGCAAAAAGAGGGCAAACTGTTCAGGTTTTTGATATTAACGCAAAACTTGCTACAAACTCAGGTTATTTCGTTAAAAAAGTTTCGCCTGTAATTATTGAAATTACAAACTAAAATTAATTAATAATTTGTTATGAATTTGAGAAGTTTATATATTGGAGTACTAACACTATTCGTATCAGGAAGTGTTTTGGCGCAAGCTAATTTATTGAATGCCAAAAACCCTTCAGAGATTGGAGTGAAAACACAAGCTCAAAAAGATGCAGATAACGATGGTCCATTACCTTATGGATACGTTGATGATAGAGATATTCTTTGGTCAGCAACAACATGGGAAATCATTGATCTTGATGAAAGAGTAAACTTCCCATTGTATTATCCGATAGATACTACTGGAATGCGTAATGATAGACGTTCTTTATATGATGTATTATTGACAAACGTGAAAAGCGGAAAGATCAAAACAGTATATGGAGATGGAAACTTTACAGCTAAGAGAACATATGAAGACATCAAAGCTACACTTAGAAAAGTTGATACTACCGATGTCGGTAAGGAACAATTGAATGCAGGTGAAAAGCTATCTGATGAATATATCAATGTTAGAGATTTAACTTCAGCAGATATCGAAGAATACCATGTAAAAGGTGTTTGGTATTTTGATAAGCGTCAAGGAGAGTTGAAATTCAGATTGCTTGCTATTGCACCAGTTGCACCAGATGTAAACTTTATAGATCTTGACGGAGAACAAGACTTAGTTGAGCTATTTTGGGTATTCTATCCAGATGTTAGAGAAATACTTCATGAAGCAAAAGCCTTCAATGATCGTAATGCCGCCAAGCCATTATCTTTTGATCACTTATTAAATGCACGACGCTTTAATGGGATCATCTATAAAGAAGAAAATGTTCAAGGTGATAGGCTCGTCAAGGAATATGTCCGTGAAAACTCACTCATGCAGTTATTAGAATCTGAACGTATCAAAGATAAGATCAGAGGAAGAGAACAAGACATGTGGAATTACTAACACATTCATAACAATAACAATACAAACGCTCACTATTTAGTGAGCGTTTTTTATTTTTGCACTATGGTAGATTATATAATTGTTGGATTAGGTTTAGCGGGAATTGCTTTTTGTGAAGAATTAGAAGCAGCAGGAAAAGAATTTATTGTATATGAAGATAATTCACAGCATTCCTCCACAGTTGCTGGGGGATTATATAATCCAGTAATTCTAAAACGATTTACACCAGCTTGGAATGCAGATGAACAACTAGAAATAGCTTTGCCTTTTTACGAGCGATTAGAAAGAAAACTAGCAACAGCTTTTGATGAGAAAATTTCTGTAGTTCGAAGATTTTCAGCAATAGAAGAACAAAATATGTGGTTTGAAGCTTCAGACAAACCTAAGCTATCCAAATATCTAGATGCGACATTGATTCAAAATAAAAACAAAGCAGTTGAAGCACCTTTCGCATTAGGAAAAGTAAAAAAAACGGGAAGAGTAAATACACGAAAACTACTAACGTCATATCGTGAATATTTAAGCCAAAAAAATGCAATCAAAAAAGAGCGTTTTCAATATAATAGGCTAACTATAGAAAAAAAATCGGTAAGCTATCAAGATATAAAAGCAAAAAAAATAATCTTTTGTGAAGGTTTCGGAGCCAAATCTAACCCATACTTTGACTATTTGCCTTTAAAAGGAACCAAAGGTGAATTGTTATTCATTAAAGCACCAGATTTAAAAATTGATTATGTCTTAAAATCTTCTGTTTTTCTTATTCCACAAGGAGATGATATCTATACGGTTGGTGCAACTTATGATTGGAAAGATAAAACGCATGCAATTACAGAAAAAGCAAGATTAGAGCTTATAGAGAAGCTTTCTAAGCTTATTAACTGTAATTATGAAATTATTGATCAGGTAGCAGGAATTCGTCCAACAGTCATTGATAGAAGACCATTAATAGGAATGCATCCTGTGCATTCAAACTTAATTGTATTAAATGGTTTGGGAACACGTGGTGTTATGGTTGGTCCAACAATTGCAAAACAACTATATGACCACTTAGCGTGTCAAAAAGAATTACCAAGTGATGTTAACATCAAGCGTTTTGAAGATCTGTACAACGCAAACTAAGCATCTTTTTTATTCAAACTCTTATCATAAGACATAAAAAGGTTGATCCAAATATTTCGAGACAACCTCATAATAACTGGCATAAAGAAAATGAGCGTTCCCATGATCGCAAAAAAGGAAGTCAGTAACTCAGTGCCAATAAAATATCTTGAAACAACAAAAGCAGCAACTGCAAACGCAATTCCTACTCCATAACTCACATACATAGCGCCGTAAAAAAAAGAAGGTTCAATCTTATAACGAGTTCCACAATGTGCACAAGTTTCATGCATTTTCAATGTCTTGGCGAGCTTGTACGGATTTTTCTCCTCATACATACGTTCATTATGACATTTTGGGCAACTTCCCGTTAAAATACTATATAATTTCGATCCTTTTTTTAACATTTGTAAAAATATTTATAGCGAGTCTTACGAAATACAAAAATAAGACTTCCTTTTTAGAAACATTGTAACTTTTGTCACACATATGATAAATATTCATAATATCGCTGTTGCCTTTGGCGGAACATACTTATTCAAAGACATTGCTTTTCGTCTTAATGCTGGCGATCGGGTTGGTTTAATAGGGAAAAATGGTGCAGGAAAATCAACACTTTTAAAAATTCTTGCCAAAGATAACGAACCTGATGAAGGAGAAATTGCAACGGATAAAGACATAGCAATAGGTTTTTTAAAGCAGGATATTGAATTTGTTCAAGGAAGAACGGTGTTAGATGAAAGTTATGAAGCTTTTGAGGAAATTCGCGAACTAGAACTCAAAATAGATCAAATAAATCATCAACTATCAGAACGAACAGATTATGACAGTGAAACCTACAATCAACTTATTGTAAACTTAAGTGAATTTACATCGCGGTATGAAATATTAGGCGGTTACAATTACAAAGGTGATACCGAAAGAGTATTACAAGGTTTGGGTTTTAAGCGCGAAGATTTTGACAAAAAAACAGATACATTTTCAGGTGGTTGGCGTATGCGAATTGAACTGGCAAAACTCTTACTTCAGAAAAATGATATCTTACTTTTAGATGAGCCTACAAACCATTTAGATATTGAATCGATCATTTGGCTAGAACAATTTCTAAAAACGTTTCCGGGTGTTGTTATCATTGTTTCGCATGATAAAATGTTTTTAGATAATGTAACGAATAGAACTATTGAAATTTCATTAGGAAGAATCTATGATTACAACAAACCGTATACAAAATACTTAGTATTACGTCAAGAAATTAGAGAGCAACAATTGGCGACACAAAAAAATCAAGAAAAACACATTCAACATACCGAAAAGCTCATTGAGAAATTTAGAGCAAAAGCATCCAAAGCTTCTATGGCGCAATCGTTGATTAAAAAGCTTGAAAAAATTGATCGTATAGAAGTAGATGCAGATGATAATAGTGTAATGACGATTAAATTTCCTGTGTCAATTCAACCAGGAAAAGTAGTAGTAGAAGGAGAAAATATGTCCAAACACTATGGTGAAAAGCAAGTATTATCAAACATTGATTTATTTGTGGAGCG
This sequence comes from uncultured Kordia sp., assembly GCF_947496985.1. Taxonomy (GTDB): domain Bacteria; phylum Bacteroidota; class Bacteroidia; order Flavobacteriales; family Flavobacteriaceae; genus Kordia. The sequence continues at coordinate 8,198 of NZ_CANMEZ010000001.1, read as the reverse complement.
AAACAGTAAAATTGCATTTGTAGGGCAAAATGGACAAGGTAAATCTACGCTGGCTAAAATCATTGTGAACGAAATTCCACATGATGGAAAATTGGAACTAGGTCATAATGTTCAAATAGGATACTTTGCGCAAAATCAGGCAGAATATCTTAATGGTGAATTGACTGTTGAAGAAACGATGATAGAAGCTGCCGATGAAAAAACACGCCCGAAAGTAAGAGACATGTTAGGTGCTTTTTTGTTTAGAGGAGAAGAAGCTGACAAAAAAGTGAAAGTGCTTTCTGGAGGAGAACGAAATCGTTTGGCGTTGTGTAAAATGCTATTACAGCCTTTCAATGTATTGGTGATGGATGAGCCGACGAATCATTTAGATATCAAATCGAAAAATGTTTTAAAAACGGCATTGCAAAACTTTGAAGGAACATTAATCCTCGTTTCGCATGATCGTGACTTTTTACAAGGCTTAACAAACAAAGTATACGAATTCAAAGACCAAAGGATTAAAGAGTATCTAGGAGATATCAATTATTACTTAGAAGAACGAAAAGTAGCTGATTTGCGAGAAGTTGAGAAGCGTACGGTTATAAAGAAAGAAGTCATAAAAAATGAAGATACAAAACAATCCTACGAAGCTCAGAAAAAGCTGAAATCACTTAATAACAAACTCAATAAAATTGAACGTGCTATTTCTGATTTAGAAAAAGAAATCAAAGACATTGACATGGAGTTGGCGGTTAATTATGAAGAAACCATTGCAAAGCCAGATTTCTTCGCTATGTATCAAGGTAAAAAGAAAACCTTAGAGGATTTAATGGTGGATTGGGAAGAATTACAAGAACAAATGGATGAATTAAGCTAAAATGAACGAACATTTCTTTCAATGTCCCTACTGTTGGGAAGAAATTTCCATGTTAATTGATACTTCTGTATCGACTCAAAAATACATTGAAGATTGCGAAATTTGCTGTAATCCAATTGAATTAGAGGTGGTTAGTGAAGAAGGTGATGTTAGTGGATTTCAAGCAAGAAATATAGAACAATAAAAAAGTTTATCTTTTTGTTGGTAGAATCAAAAATGGTTGTATATTTGCAATCCAATATCGCGGGATAGAGCAGTAGGTAGCTCGTCGGGCTCATAACCCGAAGGTCACTGGTTCGAGTCCAGTTCCCGCTACTAGATAAATCAAGCCTTCACAGAAATGTGGAGGCTTTTTTTGTAACCCGACGATTTTTTCAAAATGAATACAAAAGTGAATACAGTTTTGTAGGAATCACTATTAACTTAATGTCTTGATCGCTTAAAATAAAGACTTCTTTCTTAAAAAATTAAGTAAAATAATTTTTGTGTTTTTCTTTTTTTATACTAATTTGCTTCTAGCATTTAGCCAAGCATTATGAAACGTGTTTTTAGTTTCGGGCTTTTGGAAATTAGGAAGTCAAATCCAACAGCTGCTTATGGGATAAGTAACCGAAATATTGAGCTAACTTCCGTTAAAAACTACATATTAAAATATATTGACGCAACACTTGTCGTCACCTTGCTATTAAGACCATTAAGAGTCTGAAATTCATTACACATATAGACTAGAAACTTTAAAGTAATTACTTTAAAGACATACTCTTATACATACATTTTAATTTATTGTAAGGATCATATATGAAAACAAAATATATTGATCTTGTGGATCAAACTTATTACTTTCCACAAGACGAATATGCTTTACATGAAGGGAATTTACACTTTCATGGTATTGACATAATGGAGTTAATTAAAACCTATGGAACTCCATTGAAATTTACATATTTACCACAAATCTCACACAATATTCAACGAGCAAAGAAGTGGTTTAAAAAAGCAATGGACATACATAATTATCAAGGAAAGTATCACTATTGTTATTGTACTAAAAGTTCTCATTTTAACTATGTAATTAATGAGGCACTAAAAAGCAATGTGCATATAGAAACATCATCTGCTTTCGATATTGACATTGTTAACCATTTTAAAAAACTGGGTAAAATAAAAGATGATACCTATATTATTTGTAATGGATTTAAACGTGATTTATACATTCATAATATTGCGACATTAATTAATAATGGACACTATAATTGTATTCCTGTAGTTGATAATTATGAGGAATTAAAACTACTCAACGAACAAATTCATACCACATTTGATATTGGTATTCGCATCGCATCAGAAGAAGAACCTAAATTTGAATTTTACACGAGTAGACTAGGAATAGGTTATAAAAATATTGTCAAATTCTACAAAGAACAAATTGTTGATAAACCAAATGTGTCACTAAAAATGTTACACTTTTTCATCAATACAGGTATTCGCGATACAGCGTATTATTGGAACGAATTACATAAATGTTTAAAAGTATATGCGAAACTCAAAAAGATTTGTCCTACGCTTACTGCTTTGAATATCGGAGGCGGTTTTCCCATAAAAAATTCGTTAGCCTTCAATTATGATTATCAATATATGGTTGATGAAATTATCAATCAAGTAAACATAGTTTGCCAAGAAGCTCGTGTAGATGTGCCAGATATTTTTACTGAATTTGGGAGCTTCACAGTTGGTGAAAGTAGTGGAGCTGTTTACGAAGTTTTATATCAAAAGCAGCAAAATGATAGAGAAAAATGGAATATGATCAATTCTTCATTCATCACAACATTACCTGATACTTGGGCAATTAATAAGCGTTTTATCATGCTACCTATCAACCGTTGGTATAACGAATATGAACGAGTGCTTTTAGGAGGGCTTACTTGTGATAGCGATGATTATTACAACAGTGAACAACATGTAAACGCTATATATCTACCAAAATATGATAAAAACGAACCACTCTACATAGGATTTTTTAACACAGGAGCTTATCAAGAAACAATTGGTGGTTATGGAGGTTTGCAACATTGTTTAATTCCACAACCCAAACGAATATTAATACAAAAAGACAACGAAGGAAATATCACAACACAGCTTTTTGCAGAGCAACAAAAGGCAGAAGAATTTTTAAAAATTTTAGGATACAATGACAACGAATAAAACTTACGCAGGAATCCCAGAATCATATGCAAAGCTAGATACCGCAAAAATCGTATTGATTCCTGTTCCTTATGACGGAACAAGTACTTGGCAAAAAGGAGCAGATAAAGGACCAGGCGCTTTTTTGGAAGCATCAGAAAATATGGAGTTGTATGATATAGAAACAGACACGGAAGTATATAAGAAAGGAATTTATTTAGCAGAATCTGTTACCGAAAATAGTTCTCCTGAAGCTATGGTAGAAGCTGTTCACAAAACCGCAAAACATTACATAAACAAAAATAAATTTGTTACGCTTTTTGGCGGTGAGCATTCTATTTCAATTGGTAGTATACGAGCATTTAATGAGTGTTTTAATAGTCTTACGGTATTGCATATTGATGCACATGCCGATTTACGTAAAGAATACGAAGGAAGCAGTTGTAACCATGCTTGTGCAGTTTACGAGGCAAGTCAGACTAGCAATTTAGTGCAAGTTGGAATTCGAAGCATGGATATTGCAGAAACACGAGTAATGAACGCGGAGAAAGTATTTTTTGCACACAATATGGCAACCAATGAGTATTGGATGGATAATGTGATTGATTTACTTACCAATAATGTATTTATCACCTTTGACTTAGATGCTTTAGATCCTTCAATTATGCCTGGAACTGGAACGCCTGAACCTGGTGGTTTACTATGGTATGAAACCTTAGAGTTTTTGAAAATAGTATTTGAAGAAAAAAATGTAGTCGGTTTTGATATTGTAGAATTATGCCCAGAAAAAAATAATAAGCGTTCTGAGTTTTTAGCAGCTAAACTGTATTACAAAATGCTTTCTTATAAATTCTTGGAAACTCAAGAAGATGAAAATGTAGATGATTTTAAAGTTACCCCACCTTTTTCTAAAATTTCAAAATTTAAAGACACAGATGACTATGAATAAAGGAACTATATCAAACTTTATAGAAAACCACTTTTTACACTTTAATGCAGCAGCTTTGGTAGATGCCGCCAAAGGATATGAGGCACAATTACAGCAAGAATCAAAAATGCTAGTTTCGTTAGCTGGAGCAATGAGTACAGCCGAAATAGGTAAGATATTTGCAGAGATCATTCGGCAAGACAAAGTCCATATTATCTCATGTACAGGAGCTAATTTGGAAGAGGATATCATGAATTTGGTAGCACATTCTCATTACAAAAGAGTACCAAATTATAGAGATTTGACACCTTCAGACGAATGGGAATTATTATTAAAAGGGCTCAACAGAGTCACTGATACTTGCATTCCTGAAGAAGAAGCATTTCGCCGCTTGCAAAAACATATTTTTAAAATTTGGAGAGAAGCAGAAGAAAATGAAGAACGCTATTTTCCACATGAGTTTATGTATAAGCTGTTACTATCAGGAGTTTTAGAAGAATACTATGAAATTGATTTAAAAGATTCATGGATGTATGCTGCTGCAGAAAAAAACTTACCAATGGTAGTTCCAGGCTGGGAAGACAGCACCATGGGGAATATTTTTGCTTCGTATGTTCTGAAAGGCGAATTGAAAGCATCTACTATGAAATCAGGAATTGAATATATGACCTTTTTGGCAGATTGGTATACCGATAATTCAGAAAATGGAATTGGTTTCTTTCAAATTGGCGGTGGTATTGCAGGTGATTTTCCTATTTGTGTAGTACCAATGTTGTATCAGGATATGGAACGGGAAGATACACCTTTTTGGAGTTACTTCTGTCAAATATCAGATTCTACTACAAGTTATGGTTCCTACTCAGGAGCTGTTCCTAATGAAAAAATTACTTGGGGAAAATTAGATATCGATACTCCAAAATTTATTATAGAAAGTGACGCTACCATTGTTGCACCATTAATCTTTGCCTATTTATTAAACATGTAAAACCTACCAAGTAATGAAAAGAGTTATTGTAGATTATCAAAAATTAACACAAAGAATATTAAATCTTTTAGTAGAAAAATATCCTGATGGTTATGATGATTTGGATATCATAAAATTTAAAAATGCTAAAAATGAAATCATTGAAGCTGTAGAAGTCCGAACAGATGATACTGTATATTTAGTAAAAGTCAGTAAAAAACTGGCTGATTCAATCGAAAATTATGAAGATGATAAAAATGACATAGATGATGACGTAAGCAGAAATGAAAATGATTTCATTGATGATATGAATTAAAATGAAAAAGAAACATAAAGAAAAATCGAGATTACTTATAGTAAGTAATTTAGAAGTTTTGGTATTACGAAAAAATACAGATAAAAAAGAATATGGTCTTATTGGTGGTTTTTCTAAAAAAGGGGAAACTCCCGAATCTTGTTTAATAAGAGAAACCTTTGAAGAAGTTGGAGTGCACTTAAACTATAACGATTTTCAATACATTTCAACATTTTGTAGCATATTCAATAAAAAGCCAACACTAACTAGACATTATTTTATTTTAAAGGATATAAAGAAAACGTTTTTATTACGCGAGCCTCATAAATTTACTGCTTTAGAATGGGTAAATTGGATAGAAGCATGTCAGTATTTAGGAGTTTCTGATAAGAATGCTTTGGAACGCTTTTTCTTTACACAACGCGGAAGTGCTAATTAAAAATTTGATGCTTATGAGCTATTATGAAACACAACAGACTAAGAGCGAAGAAGGTATTTTTATTAATTATAGTAATGGATATTATACCTTTGTTTTTTCTTTTGAAGAAAAAATAATTTTTGAAGAAATTTCAAAAAGTGTATTACAAGAATTTAATCTACAAGATGGTTCTATGTTGAATAAAACTTTTAGCATAACCTACGAAGAAATTATTAATGATTTAGATGATGATGATTTTATTATTTTTAGATTATTAAAATTAGAGTTGTTGGATGATATCTAAAGAATATAGTTTTTTATTATATTTGAAAAAGTATTAATCAGAAAATCGAATACGTTTCTGAATACGATTTGAGAATTTTAGCAGAATAGAGTAGGGTTAATTAATTGATAATCAGAGGGCGCAATTCCTTAGATGAACTCATAACCCGAAGGTCACTGGTTCGAGTCCAGTTCCCGCTACTAAAGCGGACAAATTAACATTATTGTTTTTTTGTCCGCTATTTTTTTGGTTCAAAATCACTGAAAGAGAGTTAGTTAATTCCAAGATTGAATTTGTTTTAAGGGTTCGACAAGTATCATTTTCTTTATCGTAAAGAATTCCGTTAGGGAACAACAAATTTTGAAGTTGTTGTTTTTGCGTATAATCAGATAAGTTCCACATATTGTGTAAATTAGAAATTAAATTTATTGATTTATCTATGTAAAAATCAAGGTTCGATTTTTCAAAAGAAGTTTTGTTAATTTCGTTTTCTATTTTGTCCATTTCTTCGCTGAACTTTTTAGAAAATTTATTGTAAATAACCGTGTCAATTTCGCCTATTGCGTATCTCTCTTGAATCTTTTCAAACTTTTCTTTAATAGTCTTTAAATTATATTTTAGAGTTGCTGCATTATCCTTATTTGATTTGTTGAAATATTGGAAAGTATATTTAAGCTGTAGTTTCAAAGGTGCTACTAATTTTTTGTCCAACTGAAACTTTTCAAGAATATTTAAAAACAGCTGATTCATTTTGTTTGCATTCTTATTACAACCACAACCAATAGTTCCACATTTGTAATAATGGATATTCTTCTTTTTAACAATATATCCTGTTAATGGTTTTTCGCACTTAGCACATTTAATAAAACCGCCTTTAAGCGGTAAATTGTCATTTGCTTTGTGTTGTTTATAACCAGTTCCCGTATTAATATTATTTACTTTTAAAAACGTATCTTTAGTTATAATGCCTTTGTGTTTTCCTTTTATAATTTCTCCATCTAAAAGATTATGTGCTATCAAACCACAATACACTGGATTTCTTAAAATGTTAGTCAATTTTTGTTTATAAAGCTTTATACCATATAAACTTAACTTATCTAGTATTTGCTTATTCGAAAGACTTTCGTTGAGCTTCCATAGAAATATCTTTTTTATATACTTAGCATTTTCATCAAAAACAATAATTGGAGCGTTATTCGCATCTCTAGCATTTTTATATCCAAGTGGCGCTTTTCCCATCCAATACCCATTTAGAAGACGTTGACGCATTCCCATGATGGTTTTATCACGTCTTTGATCATTATCGTATTTACTGAATAGTAAATTAAGATTTTGAAAAAACATTCCTGTAGAGGTTTCCACATCAACAGGCTGAGTAACAGAAAGTACATTGATTCCAATTTTTTTGAGTTCTTCAACAATGGTTATTGCACTTGCACCTGCGCGCGAAAAACGGTCAATACTATATACAATGATAAAAGCGATTCTATGCTTCTTCACATAAGTAATCATTTTTTTAAACTGTTTTCTATCATCAGTTTTCGCACTTTCATACGTACCGCCAAAATATTGTTTAATAGTCAGTTTAAGTCGAGATGCATATTGTGTACATTGTATATTTTGACTTTCAAGACTTGTATTGTCTTCTTGCTTAGAACCAGAAACCCTCGTGTAGATTACGGCTTCATTTTTTGTGATTACCCCTTTTTTATTCTGCTTTGCGAAGCTCTGAAATTGTTGAAGATTGTCCATGCTCGGTAATAATGTTGTGTGTTATTAGTGATAGTTCTTTTAATGTATGTATGATGTGTTCAGCTTCTTCATTAGATATATCAGCAAGTCCATCAAAGCTTTTTAATTCTTCAATAGATATTACTTTTAATGCTGATATGTCTTTTACATCTTTCATTTAAAGGAACTACGATAGTATTATTTACTACTATTTGTTTGCAACAATTAGTAATCCTCTTTTTGATCTTTGTAAAATTAGCTGAAATCATATTTCTTCATATTACAAAAAATAAAAACTAAGTCCAACTACCAAAAGCTTAATTAATAGTTAAAATCTTACAATTTTTATTTAGAAGAGAATTATATTATTTTTTAGATCGTTGCTTTTATCATTTTATTTTTAAAACTTCATTTATTAATCATTTTCAAAGATTAATAGAAAAAAAATAACATTGGTCGAGTTTGGTCGAGTTTGGTCGAGTTTGGTCGAGTTTGGTCGAGTTTGGTCGAGTTTGGTCGAGTTTGGTCGAGTTTGGTCG